>NZ_CP099598.1:0-4975000 GCF_024072275.1 Pseudomonas siliginis
GTGTCAGTGGAACTTTGGCAGCAGTGCGTGGAGCTTTTGCGCGAAGAGCTGCCTGCCCAACAATTCAACACCTGGATCCGTCCACTACAGGTCGAAGCCGAAGGCGACGAGTTGCGCGTCTACGCACCGAATCGTTTCGTGTTGGACTGGGTCAACGAAAAGTACCTGGGCCGCGTTCTTGAACTGCTGGATGAGCACGGCAATGGCTCGACGCCGGCGCTGTCCTTGTTAATAGGCAGCAAACGCAGCTCGGCACCTCGCGCTGCACCCAATGCGCCACTGGCGGCCGCGCAGGTTGCTCAGGCGCAGGCCAATAATGTGCCAGCGAGCAACCCGGCACCGGCGCCCGCGCCTGCTCCGGCCAAACGTTCCACACAGAAGGCCGCTGAAGTCAGCGAAGAACCTTCCCGCGACAGCTTCGACCCGATGGCCGGCGCCGCTTCGCAGCAGGCCCCGGTTCGCGCGGAGCAGCGCACCGTGCAGGTAGAAGGTGCGCTCAAGCACACCAGTTACCTGAATCGCACGTTCACCTTCGAAAACTTCGTTGAAGGTAAATCCAACCAGCTAGCCCGTGCGGCGGCCTGGCAGGTGGCGGACAATCCCAAGCACGGCTATAACCCGCTGTTCCTTTATGGTGGCGTCGGCCTGGGTAAAACCCACTTGATGCACGCAGTGGGCAACCATCTATTAAAGAAGAATCCGAATGCCAAGGTCGTATACCTGCATTCCGAGCGTTTCGTGGCCGACATGGTCAAAGCGCTGCAACTGAACGCCATCAACGAATTCAAGCGTTTCTACCGTTCGGTGGACGCCTTGCTGATCGACGATATTCAGTTCTTCGCCCGCAAGGAGCGTTCCCAGGAAGAGTTTTTCCACACCTTCAACGCGCTGCTTGAAGGTGGTCAGCAGGTCATTCTCACCAGTGACCGCTACCCGAAAGAAATCGAAGGCCTTGAAGAACGCCTCAAATCCCGCTTCGGCTGGGGCCTGACCGTTGCGGTCGAGCCGCCGGAACTGGAAACCCGCGTGGCGATCCTGATGAAGAAGGCCGATCAGGCCAAAGTCGAGTTGCCCCATGACGCCGCGTTCTTCATCGCCCAGCGCATCCGCTCGAACGTTCGTGAGCTGGAAGGCGCGCTGAAACGTGTGATCGCTCACTCGCACTTCATGGGCCGCGACATCACCATCGAGCTGATTCGCGAATCCCTGAAAGACTTGCTGGCGTTGCAGGACAAACTTGTTTCTGTGGATAACATTCAGCGCACCGTCGCCGAGTATTACAAGATCAAGATTTCCGACCTGCTGTCCAAGCGCCGCTCGCGCTCGGTGGCTCGTCCGCGTCAGGTGGCCATGGCGTTGTCCAAGGAACTGACCAACCACAGCCTGCCGGAAATCGGCGATGTGTTTGGCGGCCGCGACCACACCACCGTGCTGCACGCCTGCCGCAAGATCAACGAACTTAAGGAATCCGACGCGGACATCCGCGAGGACTACAAGAACCTGCTGCGTACACTGACCACTTGATGAACACCAGCGCAGCTTATTAAGGCAAGGGACTAGACCATGCATTTCACCATTCAACGCGAAGCCCTGTTGAAACCCCTGCAACTGGTCGCAGGCGTCGTCGAGCGCCGACAGACCTTGCCGGTACTGTCCAACGTGCTGTTGGTCGTCGAAGGCCAGCAACTGTCGCTGACCGGTACCGACCTGGAAGTCGAGCTGGTCGGTCGTGTGCAACTCGAAGAGCCGGCCGAAACCGGTTCCATCACCGTGCCGGCGCGCAAGCTGATGGATATCTGCAAAAGCCTGCCCAACGATGCGCTGATCGACATCAAGGTCGACGAGCAGAAGCTGGTGGTAAAGGCCGGTCGTAGCCGCTTCACCCTGTCGACCCTGCCGGCCAACGATTTCCCGACCGTCGAAGAAGGCCCGGGCTCGCTGACCTGCAGCCTGGAGCAAAGCAAACTGCGTCGTCTGATCGAACGCACCAGCTTCGCCATGGCCCAGCAGGACGTGCGTTACTACCTCAACGGCATGCTGCTGGAAGTTTCCGCTGGTGTGATCCGCGCCGTGGCCACCGACGGACACCGTCTGGCAATGTGCTCGATGCAGGCCGATATCGGTCAGCCGGATCGCCATCAGGTGATCGTGCCGCGCAAAGGTATCCTCGAACTGGCGCGTCTGCTCACCGAGCCGGATGGCAATGTCAGCATCGTCCTCGGCCAGCACCACATCCGCGCCACCACTGGCGAGTTCACTTTCACCTCGAAACTGGTCGACGGTAAATTCCCGGATTACGAGCGCGTCCTGCCGAAAGGTGGTGACAAGCTGGTACTCGGCGATCGTCAGGCGTTGCGTGAAGCGTTCAGCCGTACCGCGATTCTGTCCAACGAGAAGTACCGCGGTATCCGTCTGCAACTGGCCAGCGGTCAGTTGAAGATCCAGGCCAACAACCCGGAGCAGGAAGAAGCGGAAGAAGAAGTGGGCGTTGAATACAACGGCGGCTCGCTGGAGATCGGCTTCAACGTCAGCTATCTGCTCGACGTGCTGGGCGTGATGACCACCGAGCAGGTTCGCCTGATCCTGTCCGACTCCAACAGCAGTGCGCTGGTGCAAGAGTCCGACAATGACGATTCGGCTTACGTTGTCATGCCGATGCGTCTGTAATCAGCTGATCCTGAATGTCGTTAAGTCGTGTTTCGGTCACCGCGGTGCGCAATCTGCACCCGGTGACCTTCTCCCCCTCCCCCCGCATCAACATTCTTTACGGCGCCAACGGCAGCGGCAAAACCAGTGTTCTGGAAGCCATTCATCTGCTGGGGCTTGCCCGTTCGTTTCGCAGCACGCGGCTGTTGCCCGTGATTCAGTACGAACAGCTCGCCTGTACCGTATTCGGTCAGGTTGAGCTGGCTGAAGGCGGACACAGTGCGCTGGGGATTTCCCGCGACCGTCAGGGCGAGTTCCAGATTCGCATCGACGGCCAGAACGCCCGTAGCGCTGCGCAGCTGGCGGAGATCCTGCCGCTGCAGTTGATCAACCCGGACAGCTTCCGTCTGCTGGAAGGCGCACCGAAGATTCGCCGGCAGTTTCTCGACTGGGGCGTGTTCCACGTCGAACCGCGTTTCATGGCCACTTGGCAGCGTTTGCAGAAGGCGCTGCGCCAGAGAAACTCCTGGCTGCGGCATGGTACACTTGACGCCGTTTCGCAAGCGGTTTGGGACAGGGAACTGTGCCAGGCCAGCGCTGAAATCGATGAATACCGCCGCGCTTACATCACAGCCTTGAAACCGGTCTTCGAACAGACCTTGAGCGAACTGGTTGAGCTCGAGGGTTTGACGCTCAGCTATTACCGAGGCTGGGACAAGGACCGCGAATTGAGCGCCGTACTCGCCGCTTCCGTACAACGGGACCAGCAGATGGGGCACACCCAGGCCGGACCGCAACGAGCTGATTTGCGTCTCAGATTGGGCGCACACAATGCCGCGGACATCCTGTCCCGGGGTCAGCAGAAGCTTGTGGTCTGTGCACTACGGATTGCCCAAGGGCACCTGGTCAGCCAGGCCCGTCGCGGACAGTGTATTTATCTGGTGGATGACTTGCCGTCCGAGCTGGACGAGAGCCACCGTCGCGCGCTATGCCGCTTGCTGGAAGACTTACGCTGCCAGGTGTTTATCACCTGTGTAGATCACGAATTACTGAGGGAAGGCTGGCAGACGGAAACGCCAGTCGCTTTGTTCCACGTGGAACAGGGCCGTATCACCCAGACCCACGACCATCGGGAGTGAAGGCATTGAGCGAAGAAAATACGTACGACTCAACGAGCATTAAAGTGCTGAAAGGCCTGGATGCCGTACGCAAACGTCCCGGTATGTACATTGGTGACACCGACGATGGCAGCGGTCTGCACCACATGGTGTTCGAAGTGGTCGACAACTCGATCGACGAAGCCCTCGCCGGCCATTGCGACGACATCAGCATCATCATTCACCCGGACGAATCCATCACCGTTAAAGACAACGGTCGTGGCATCCCGGTAGACGTGCATAAAGAGGAAGGCGTTTCCGCCGCAGAGGTCATCATGACCGTCCTCCACGCTGGCGGTAAGTTCGACGACAACTCCTACAAAGTATCCGGCGGTCTGCACGGCGTAGGTGTGTCGGTGGTGAACGCGCTGTCCGAAGAACTGGTCCTGACCGTTCGCCGCAGTGGCAAGATCTGGGAACAGACCTACGTCCACGGCGTGCCTCAGGCACCGATGGCCATCGTTGGCGACAGCGAAACCACCGGTACCCAGATCCACTTCAAGGCTTCCAGCGAAACCTTCAAGAACATTCACTTCAGCTGGGACATCCTCGCCAAGCGCATTCGTGAACTGTCCTTCCTCAACTCCGGTGTCGGCATCGTCCTCAAGGACGAGCGCAGCGGCAAGGAAGAGCTGTTCAAGTACGAAGGCGGCCTGCGTGCGTTCGTTGAATACCTGAACACCAACAAGACTGCGGTCAATCAGGTGTTCCACTTCAACATCCAGCGTGAAGACGGCATCGGCGTGGAAATCGCCCTGCAGTGGAACGACAGCTTCAACGAGAACCTGTTGTGCTTCACCAACAACATTCCGCAGCGCGACGGCGGCACCCACCTGGTGGGCTTCCGCTCGGCACTGACGCGTAACCTGAACAACTACATCGAGCAGGAAGGTCTGGCGAAGAAGCACAAAGTCGCCACCACCGGTGACGACGCTCGTGAAGGCCTGACCGCGATCATCTCGGTGAAAGTGCCGGATCCGAAGTTCAGCTCGCAGACCAAAGACAAGCTGGTGTCTTCCGAAGTGAAGACTGCAGTGGAACAGGAGATGGGCAAATACTTCTCCGACTTCCTTCTGGAGAACCCGAACGAAGCCAAGCTGGTAGTCGGCAAGATGATCGACGCCGCCCGTGCCCGTGAAGCCGCGCGCAAGGCCCGTGAGATGACCCGCCGCAAAGGCGCGCTGGACATCGCCGGTCTGCCGGGCAAGCTCGCCGACTGCCAGGAAAAAGACCCGGCGCTGTCCGAACTGTATCTGGTGGAGGGTGACTCCGCAGGCGGTTCTGCGAAGCAGGGACGTAACCGCAAGACCCAGGCGATCCTGCCGTTGAAGGGCAAGATCCTCAACGTCGAGAAAGCGCGTTTCGACAAGATGATCTCGTCCCAGGAAGTGGGCACGCTGATCACCGCTCTGGGCTGTGGCATCGGTCGCGAAGAGTACAACATCGACAAGTTGCGCTATCACAACATCATCATCATGACCGATGCTGACGTCGACGGTTCGCACATCCGTACCCTGCTGCTGACCTTCTTCTTCCGTCAGCTGCCGGAGCTGATCGAGCGTGGCTACATCTACATCGCCCAGCCACCGCTGTACAAAGTCAAAAAAGGCAAGCAAGAGCAATACATCAAAGACGACGACGCCATGGAAGAGTACATGACGCAGTCGGCCCTGGAAGATGCAAGCCTGCACCTGAACGAAGAAGCCCCGGGCATTTCCGGTGAAGCGCTGGAACGTCTGGTGAACGACTTCCGCATGGTCATGAAGACCCTCAAGCGTCTGTCGCGTCTGTACCCTCAGGAGCTGACCGAGCACTTCATCTATCTGCCGGCCGTCAGTCTGGAAACCCTGGGCGACCACGCGGCGATGCAAGAGTGGCTGGCGCAGTATGAAGTCCGTCTGCGTACCAACGAGAAGTCGGGTCTGGTCTACAAGGCCAGCCTGCGTGAGGATCGCGAACGTGGCGTCTGGCTGCCAGAGGTCGAACTGATCTCCCACGGCCTGTCGAACTACGTCACCTTCAACCGCGACTTCTTCGGCAGCAACGACTACAAAACCGTGGTCACCCTGGGCGCGCAACTGAGCACCCTGCTCGATGAAGGCGCGTACATCCAGCGTGGCGAGCGCAAGAAAGCCGTTACCGAGTTCAAGGAAGCCCTCGACTGGCTGATGGCCGAAAGCACCAAGCGCCACACCATCCAGCGCTACAAAGGTCTGGGCGAAATGAACCCGGATCAGCTGTGGGAAACCACCATGGACCCAAGCGTGCGGCGCATGCTGAAAGTCACCATCGAAGACGCCATCGGTGCAGACCAGATCTTCAACACCCTGATGGGTG
The DNA here is from genome assembly GCF_024072275.1 of Pseudomonas siliginis. NCBI lineage: Bacteria > Pseudomonadati > Pseudomonadota > Gammaproteobacteria > Pseudomonadales > Pseudomonadaceae > Pseudomonas > Pseudomonas siliginis. Next base: position 6,141 of record NZ_CP099598.1, read on the forward strand.
ATGCGGTCGAACCTCGCCGAGACTTTATCGAGAGCAACGCATTGGCGGTTTCCAACCTGGATTTCTGATCCTGATTGCTACCCGCTCATGAAAAACCCCGGCCAATGCCGGGGTTTTTTTTGGCCTCACTCATTTCCAGTGCCGACACTCTCCAACCGATACCCATACCCATAAATTGTCAGCAACTGCCAACCCCGATCCGCTGTCAGCCCGAGCTTGTTGCGCAATCGGTAGATATGCGTATCCAGTGGCCGCGAAGAAGTTGTCTCCTCGTTCGGCCAGAAGCGCTCGTACAGGTAATCCCGCGACAATGGCCGCCCCAGGTTGCTGAACAGGCAACGCGCCAGGCGGTATTCGCGTTCGGTCATGAGGATCGGTTTGCCTTCACGGGTGACGGTCAGTTCGGCGTCGTCGAAAGTCAGATCGTGAAACGTCTGTATTTCGCCCGCCGCGCTGCGCGGTTGGCTATGCCGACGCAATACCGCAGCCACCCTCGCCTTCAACTCATTGGGGCGAAACGGCTTGCTGACATAATCGTCAGCCCCGGCATTCAAGGCTTGAACGATATCGCTCTCGCCATCGCGGCTGGTGAGCATGATTGCAGCGGGTGGCGCGTCCATGTGTTCGCGGGTCCAGCGCAGCAGTGCCAGACCCGTGAGATCAGGAAGTTGCCAATCGAGAATCAACAGGTCGAAGGTTTCCCGGCGCAGCTGGCGCAACAAGTCTTCGCCGCGCTCGAAGCTGTGCAGTGACCACGGCTGCTCGCCCGCTTCGGCCATTTGCTCCAGGGTTTGCTCGACCCGGCGCAGTTCGGCGGGTTCGTCGTCCAGAATGGCAACGCGCATCGGCGGTGTTCCTTGTCGCTGGGGCTGGGATGTCGACAATAGCGACTCCCCGGCCGCGATGAAAGAAGCAGCCCGTCGGTGGTCGACGTCCGCTATGATTCTTCGGGTCTACGCCTCCGACCAGAGACCTATGAAACCCTATCCACTGCCCTGCCCTTTGCCTCATGCGTAACCCTCAACGCCGACGTGAAAGTCGTGAGCCGAGCCAGGTCCAGCGTCTGTTCCGGCGGCTGGTGCGCGAGTGGTTGTGGATAAGTCTAGTGCTGTTGCCGCTGACTGCCTTGTTGTCTTATCGCGCCCAGATCAATCTGCACAATCTGTCGCCAGCGCCCGGCGCTCTGTTGTCCGTGGCGATGGTCGCGGGTGTGCTGGGATTGTTGCTGTGGCGGCCGCGTTGGGCGCTGTGGGTAACCTTGGTCGGTATGGCCTGTGCGCTGATCGCCAGCGCCCTGCTGGCCGAAGTCCGCTACTGGTGGTCGCCAACGCCAGCAGCCCTGGGGATGTTGTTCGGTTACCTGATCTGGAACTGGCGACGCTTGAGTGTTGTGCTGACGTATTTCGGCTGGGAGCTGGCACGTCTGGACAGCGAACCGAAAGTCTTCCCTGAACGTCGGCGGACCCGCTTCACCGGTGCCGACCGTTTGCAGGGCCAGATCATGGCGCTCGAACAAGCCATGAGCCGCACCCGCGACACCCGGCGGTTCATTGCCGATGGCCTGGAATACCTGCCGGTGGCGACGCTGATCAGTGATCCGCTGGGCAAGATCCTGCTGGGCAATCGCAAGGCGCGCGAGTTGTTCGAGGATCCGCTGGTGGGCGATGACGTGCTCGATCAACTGGCACGGCTCGGCTATCCGGAATTATCCACAGCGCCGCGACCGCCGCTGGCCACCCTGCCGCTGCTGGAATTTCGCGATCACAAGGAGCGCAGTCTGCGCCTGGAAAGAGCGGCGCTGCTGCCGGTCGACGGCGATACGCCGATCGGTTGGCTGCTCAGCCTGACGGACTTGAGTGCCGAGCGTGCGGCTGAGGAGCAGCGCGGCGTCCTGCTGCGTTTTCTTTCCCACGACCTGCGCGCCCCCCATTCGGCGATCCTCGCCCTGCTGGATGTGCATCGTCACCAGGCGGGTGCTGATGCGCCGCTGTTCGAGCAGATTGAGCGCCAGGTGCGCCGCGCGCTGGATCTGACTGATGGTTTTGTCTTGTTGGCGCGGGCTGAATCCGAAACCTACCAGTTCCGCCCGACATTGTTCGCCATGCTGGTACTGGATGTGCTCGATCAGGCGTTGCCGATCGCCCAGCAGAAACGCATCGAGCTGCTCAACGAGGTCGATGAGCAATGCCAGGAGCGGCTGATTCTGGCCGATCAGGGATTGCTGACGCGCGCCCTGTTCAACCTGCTGGAAAACGCGATCAAGTACAGCCCCGCAGACAGCACTGTGCAACTGCAGGTCAGCTGTGCTGGACAGTGGCTGCGCTGCGAATTGACCGATCAGGGCAAGGGCATTGCCGCCGATGAATTGCCTGACCTGTTCAGCCAGTATCGGCGTTTCTCTTCGGCCCAGGGCATCGACGGCGTGGGCTTGGGTTTGTCGATGGTCAAAGCCGTGATTGATCATCATGGCGGTACGATTGAGTGTCGTAGCGTGGTCGATGCGGGAACCACTTTCCTTATCGAGTTGCCGCTGCTTGCTGAATGAAAAAGGGGCACAAAAAAACCGGCTATAACGGCCGGTTTTTTTACATCCGAATAAAACTTATGCACGGATTTTGTTCAATTCATAAATTTATAAATATCTATGAAAATCAATAAGTTAGAAAACAATTGCGGTCTTTTTTAGCAAAAGCGTACACAGGTTATCCACAAAATTCAGACAGCCAGTTGGTCACTCGCGGCCGGTGCCTGTGGCGCCGGTGGCAGCGAGCCCATTTCACGCTGGGTTTTCTCGTTCCACGCCTGCACACGGTCATTCAGATCAGCGATGGCGCGCGGCCCACTGCCTTCGGCATACATCGGTTCGCCGATGACCACAGTGATCACTCCAGACTGTTTGCCCCAGCCGATTTTTGGCCAGAATTTGCCGGCATTGTGTGCAATCGGCAGCACCGGAAGCGCCGCATTCACCGCCAATGCGCTGCCACTGCGGGAGAATTTTCCGACAGTGCCGTAGGGGACTCGTGTGCCTTCGGGAAAGATCAGCACCCAGACGTTGTCCTTGAGCAGCTCGTCGCCTTTGGCCGCGACTTGTTTGAGCGCGGCCTTCGGGTTGTCGCGGTCGATGGCGATCGGGCGCAGCATTGCCATGGCCCAGCCGAAGAACGGCACGTAGAGCAATTCGCGCTTGAGCACTTGGCTCAATGGCGAGAAATAAGCGGAGAGAAAGAAGGTCTCCCAAGTGCTCTGATGGTTCGATTGAATCACGCAGGGCCGGTCCGGCACGTTTTCCGCGCCTTTGATTTCGTAGCGGATGCCGAGGAAAACCTTGGTCAGCCACAGGGCGCAACGGCACCAGTACACGTTGATGAAACGATAGCGCGCCTTGAAGGACAGAAACGGCGCGATGAAAAAGCTCAGGCTGCACCACAGCAACGCTGTTGTGCCCAGCAGCAGATAGAAAACAAAGATTCTGAAGGCCCGCAGTATCGACATGGCGACGGTTACCGTTACGGGGCAATGCCCCGACTGTTCAAGCGCACTCCCGAGCAATCCCTGGCCAGGAAATTCAGAAGTACTCTAGTTGTGGATAAGTTCTGCGGCAATCGCCGCCAGATCGTCAAAAATCAGGGTGCCAACCGGCAGGGTTTTACCCTGAGTCTTTTCGCCTTTCCCGGTCTTCACCAAAACTGGCTGTGAATCGACGGCTTTGGCGGCCTCCAGGTCACCAAGGCTGTCGCCGACGAACCAGACATTGGTCAACGGCACCGTGTAATGCTCGGCAATGGTTTTGAGCATTCCCGGTTTCGGTTTGCGGCAATCGCAACCTTCGTCCGGGCCATGCGGGCAATACACGATCAAACCGACTTCACCGCCCTGCTCCGCGACCAGCTCGCGCAGGCGCGCGTGCATGGCCTCGAGGGTGGCGAGGTCGTAATAGCCGCGAGCAATGCCCGACTGGTTGGTGGCCACCGCCACCGTCCAGCCGGCCTTGCTCAACTGCGCGATCGCTTCGATCGAGCCGGGCAGCGGAATCCACTCCTCCACCGACTTGATGTAGGCATCGGAGTCGTAATTGATCACGCCGTCACGATCGAGAATCAGCAGTTTCAACAGCAATCCCTCAACCCAGCAGCGAAATGTCGGCAACACCGAGGAACAGGCCACGCAGGCGCGCCAGCAACGCGTAGCGGTTAGCTCGCACATTGGCGTCGTCGGCATTGACCATCACCGCGTCGAAGAACGCGTCGACCGGCTCGCGAAGTGCCGCCAGGCGTGCCAGCGATTCGTTGTACTGACGCGCCGCGGCCATTGGCTGCACCGCTTGATCCGCTTGCTGGATTGCCGAATACAGCGAGAACTCGTTGGCATTGTCGAAATACTTCGCCTCGACCACGGTCGGTACCGAGCCTTCGACTTTGCTCAACAGGTTCGACACGCGCTTGTTCACCGCCGCCAGCGCTGCCGCTTCCGGCAGTTTGCGGAAGGCCTGCACCGCCTGCACACGCTGATCGAAGTCCAGCGCCGAGCCCGGCTTGAGGGCACGGACCGACAGGTAAGTGGCGACGTCGACGCCTTCGTCTTCATAACGCGCACGCAGGCGGTCGAAGATGAAGTCCAGCACGGCATCGTTGAGGCCGGCAGCCTTGACCTTGCCGCCGAATGCATTCACCGCGAAAGCCACGGCGTCGTTCAGGTCCAGGTCCAGTTGTTTCTCGATCAGGATACGCAGCACGCCCAGTGCCGCACGGCGCAGGGCATACGGGTCTTTGCTGCCGGTAGGCAGCATGCCGATACCGAAGATGCCGACCAGAGTGTCGAGCTTGTCGGCGATCGCCACGGCTGCACCGGTCAGGGTCGCTGGCAATTCGGCACCGGCACCGCGTGGCATGTACTGCTCGTTCAGCGCCAGCGCGACGTCCTGCGGCTCGCCGTCATTGAGGGCGTAGTAGTAACCGGCGACACCTTGCATCTCCGGGAACTCGCCAACCATTTCGGTGGCCAGGTCGCACTTCGACAGCAGGCCCGCGCGGGCAGCCCACGAGGCGTTGCCGCCGATACGTGCGGCGATGTACGCGGCCAGTTTGGAAACGCGCTCGGCCTTGTCGTAGACGCTGCCGAGTTTTTCCTGGAACACCACGTTTTGCAGGCGCAGGTTGAAGTCTTCGAGTTTGTGCTTCTTGTCCTGCTTGAAGAAGAACTCGGCGTCGGTCAGGCGTGGGCGCACCACTTTCTCGTTACCGGCGATGATCTGCTGCGGGTCTTTGCTTTCGATGTTGGCCACGGTAATGAAACGTGGCAGCAACTTGCCGTCGGCATCCAGCAGGCAGAAGTACTTCTGGTTGTCCTGCATGGTGGTGATCAGCGCTTCCTGCGGCACGTCGAGGAAGCGTTCTTCGAACGAGCACACCAGCGGCACCGGCCATTCAACCAGCGCAGTCACTTCGTCGAGCAGTGCCGGCGGCACGATCGCCGTGCCTTCCTGACGGGTGGCCAACTCTTCGGTGCGCTTGCTGATGATCTCGCGACGCTCGTTGGCATCGGCCAATACGTAAGCGGCACGCAGGTCGGCGAGATAGCTCGACGGCGAACCGATGCGCACGCTCTCCGGATGATGGAAACGGTGACCACGGGATTCACGGCCAGCCTTCTGCGCGAGGATCGTGCAATCGATGACCTGATCACCGAGCAGCATCACCAGCCACTGCGTCGGACGCACGAATTCTTCCTTGCGCGCACCCCAACGCATGCGTTTCGGGATCGGCAGGTCGTTCAGCGAATCCTCGACGATGGTCGGCAGCAGACTCGCGGTCGGCTTGCCGGCGATGTTCTGGCTATAACGCAGTTTCGGACCGCTCTGGTCGATTTCGCTCAGCTCGACGCCGCACTTCTTGGCGAAGCCGAGGGCGGCCTGAGTCGGATTGCCGTCAGCGTCGAAAGCGGCCTGACGCGGCGGGCCATCGAGGTTGATGCTGCGATCCGGCTGCTGAGTGGCCAGCGCAGTGATCAGCACGGCCAGACGACGTGGCGCGGCATAAACGGTTTTGCTTTCGTAGCTCAGGCCGGCGGCTTGCAGGCCCTTGTCGATACCGGCGAGGAACGCATCAGCCAAAGTGTTCAGGGCTTTGGGTGGCAGTTCTTCGGTGCCCAGTTCAACCAGAAAATCTTGCGCACTCATTGTGCAGCCTCCAGCTTGGCCAGTACTTCGTCACGCAGGTCCGGGGTCGCCATCGGGAAGCCCAGCTTGGCGCGGGCCAGCAGGTAGGCTTGCGCAACGGAACGCGCCAGGGTGCGTACGCGCAGAATGTATTGCTGACGCGCAGTCACCGAGATCGCCCGGCGCGCATCCAGCAGGTTGAAGGTGTGCGACGCCTTCAGCACCATTTCGTAGCTCGGCAACGGTAGCGGCTGGTCGAGTTCGATCAGGCGCTTGGCTTCGCTTTCATAGAAGTCGAACAGCTCGAACAGTTTGTCGACATTGGCGTGTTCGAAGTTGTAAGTGGACTGCTCCACTTCGTTCTGGTGGAACACATCGCCGTAGGTGACTTTGCCGAACGGGCCGTCAGCCCAGACCAGGTCGTAGACCGAATCGACGCCTTGCAGGTACATCGCCAGACGCTCGAGACCGTAGGTGATCTCGCCGGTCACCGGGTAGCACTCGATGCCGCCCGCTTGCTGGAAGTAGGTGAACTGGGTGACTTCCATGCCGTTGAGCCAGACTTCCCAGCCCAGACCCCAGGCGCCGAGGGTCGGCGATTCCCAGTTGTCCTCGACGAAGCGGATGTCGTGCACCAGCGGGTCGAGGCCGACATGCTTGAGCGAGCCCAGGTACAGTTCCTGGAAATTGTCCGGGTTCGGCTTCAGGACTACCTGGAACTGGTAGTAGTGCTGCAGACGGTTCGGGTTTTCGCCGTAACGGCCGTCAGTCGGACGGCGGCTTGGCTGCACGTACGCGGCGTTCCAGGTTTCCGGGCCGATGGCGCGCAGGAAGGTCGCGGTGTGGAAAGTGCCGGCGCCTACTTCCATATCGTAGGGCTGAAGTACCACACAACCTTGCTCGGCCCAGTATTGCTGGAGCGCGAGGATCAAGTCTTGGAAGGTACGCACGGCTGGCGTAGGCTGGCTCACGAAATTCACCTGTTTCTTGGGCTGCGATTTAAAGAGCGGGAGTATACCCGATTCGTTGCTGCGCACGCCCCCTGGAGCCTTATGCCACGCTGCTTTTGGTGTACCGAAGATCCGCTGTACATGGCTTATCACGATCAGGAGTGGGGCACGCCGCTGCGCGATGCGCAGGGTTTGTTCGAGTTGCTTTTGCTCGAAGGGTTCCAGGCCGGGTTGTCGTGGATCACTGTGCTGCGCAAACGCGAGCGTTACCGTCAGGTGCTGTTCGGCTTCGATGTGCAGCGCGTGGCGCAGATGAGTGACGCCGAGATCGACGAACTGATGCTCGACCCGGGCATCATCCGCAATCGCCTGAAACTCAACGCCGCCCGGCGCAATGCCCAGGCGTGGCTGGCGCTGGAGGATCCGGTGGCATTGCTCTGGTCGTTCGTGGGCGACCAACCGATCATCAATCATTTCAAGGATCGCAGCGAAGTCCCGGCGATCACCCCCGAAGCGCTGGCGATGAGCAAGGCGCTGAAAAAAGCCGGCTTCACCTTCGTCGGTCCGACCATTTGCTACGCGCTGATGCAGGCCTCGGGCATGGTCATGGACCACACCCAGGATTGCGACCGCTACGCGCAGCTCGCCAACGCCGGTTAGAATGCCCGCCTCGCGCACAGCACAAAGATCAGGAGTGACCTGTGGAAAAGTTTAAAGGCGCCTTGCTGGTAGGCGCTCTGCGGCTGTTTGCCCTGCTGCCATGGCGGGCCGTGCAGGCCGTGGGTTCGGCGATCGGCTGGATCATGTGGAAAACCCCCAACCGTTCCCGCGACGTGGTAAGGATCAACCTGTCCAAGTGTTTTCCCCAGATGGATGCGGCCGAACGTGAGCGTCTGGTCGGACAGAGTTTGAAGGACATCGGCAAGTCGCTGACCGAAAGCGCCTGCGCGTGGATCTGGCCGGCGCAGCGCTCGATCGATCTGGTTCGCGAAGTCGAAGGCCTCGATGTGTTGAAAGACGCGCTCGCTTCGGGCAAAGGCGTGGTCGGCATCACCAGCCACCTCGGCAACTGGGAAGTGCTCAACCACTTCTATTGCAGCCAGTGCAAACCGATCATTTTCTATCGTCCGCCGAAGCTCAAGGCAGTGGATGAATTGCTGCGTAAACAGCGCGTGCAGCTGGGCAACAAGGTCGCGGCGTCGACCAAGGAAGGCATTCTCAGCGTCATCAAGGAAGTGCGCAAGGGTGGTGCCGTGGGCATTCCCGCCGACCCGGAACCGGCCGAATCCGCCGGGATTTTCGTGCCGTTCTTCGCAACTCAGGCGCTGACCAGCAAATTCGTGCCGAACATGTTGGCCGGCGGCAAAGCGGTCGGTGTGTTCCTGCACGCCCTGCGCCTGCCTGACGGCTCGGGCTACAAAGTCATTCTCGAAGCCGCGCCCGAAGCCATGTATAGCACCGATACCGCAGAGTCCTGCGCGGCGATGAGCAAGGTAGTGGAACGTTATGTTGCGGCGTATCCGAGCCAGTACATGTGGAGCATGAAACGCTTCAAGAAGCGTCCGCCGGGCGAGGCGCGCTGGTACTGAGCGGCTTCGATCTGATGACGGTCAATGGAGACGCCTTGTGCTGTCTATAGCTCAAGGCGCCTGTCGCTCGAGCTTTTTCAGGAACACCGTCATCTCCTTTTCGGCCTGTTTGTCACCGTGGGCGCGGGCCGCTGCCAGGCCTTGTTCCCAGGCCTGACGCGCAGCGGCGTGATCGCCTAGCGCCAGCTGCGCCTTGCCCAGCAGCTTCCACGCTGCCGAGTATTTCGGATCGAAAGCGACACAACGCTGAAAATGCTCGGCAGCCTTGGCGTTTTCACCCAAGTCCAGATAACCCTTGCCCAGACCGAAGCGCAACAGCGCGTTATCCACACCCTTGGCGAGCATTTTTTCCAGGGATTCGAGCATTGGCGGATTCCTTTCTATTGTTCGTCAGAGAACCTGCGAGTCTGTCAGACCGCTTTCGCGAGCAGGCTCGCTCCCACATTTGGAATGCATTCCACTGTGGGAGCGAGCCTGCTCGCGAAGGGGCCATCACGGGCAACGTTGTCTTCAGGTCAGAAAAAGCTCAATCCCACATGAAACAGCTTCTCCACATCGCGAATATGCTTTTTATCCACAAGGAACAGAATCACATGGTCACCCGCTTCGATCACCGTGTCGTCGTGGGCGATGATCACGTTCTCGTTGCGGATCACCGCGCCGATGGTGGTGCCTGGTGGCAGGCCGATCTTCTCGATCGGTTTGCCGATGACCTTGCTCGATTTCGCATCACCGTGGGCAATCGCCTCGATCGCTTCCGCCGCGCCGCGCCGCAGTGAGTGCACGCTGACGATATCGCCACGGCGCACGTGGGCGAGCAAGGTGCCGATGGTCGCCAGTTGCGGGCTGATGGCGATATCAATGTCGCCGCCCTGGATCAGGTCGACGTAGGCCGGGTTGTTGATGATCGTCATGACCTTCTTCGCCCCCAGCCGTTTGGCCAGCAGCGACGACATGATGTTGGCTTCATCGTCGTTGGTCAGGGCGAGGAAGATATCGGCGTCGGCGATGTTCTCTTCCAGCAGCAGATCGCGATCCGACGCACTGCCCTGCAAGACCACGGTGCTGTCGAGGGTATCGGAGAGGTAGCGGCAGCGCGCCGGGCTCATCTCGATGATCTTCACCTGATAACGGCTTTCGATCGCCTCGGCCAGGCGCTCGCCGATCTGCCCGCCCCCGGCGATAACGATGCGTTTGTAGGTTTCGTCGAGGCGACGCATTTCGCTCATCACTGCGCGAATGTCCTCACGGGCAGCGATGAAGAACACCTCGTCATCGGCCTCGATCACTGTGTCGCCCTGCGGCAAAATCGGCCGGTCACGGCGGAAGATCGCCGCTACGCGGGTTTCGACGTTCGGCATGTGCTCACGCAACTGGCGCAGTTGCTGGCCCACCAGCGGCCCGCCGTAATAGGCGCGCACCGCCACCAGTTGCGCCGCGCCTTCGGCGAAGTCGATCACCTGCAAGGCGCCGGGATGCTGGATCAGGCGCTTGATGTAGTTGGTCACGACCTGCTCGGGGCTGATCAGCACGTCGACCGGAATCGCTTCGTTCTGGAACAGTTGTTCCTCGCGATTGAGGTATGACGCTTCGCGCACCCGGGCGATTTTGGTCGGCGTGTGGAACAGCGTGTGCGCGACCTGGCAGGCAACCATGTTGGTTTCGTCGCTGTTGGTCACCGCTACCAGCATGTCGGCGTCGTCGGCACCGGCCTGACGCAGCACCGAGGGCAGCGAGCCCCGGCCCTGCACGGTGCGGATATCGAGGCGGTCGCCGAGGTCGCGCAGGCGCTCGCCATCGGTGTCGACCACAGTGATGTCGTTGGCCTCGCTGGCCAGATGTTCGGCCAGCGAACCGCCGACCTGTCCCGCACCGAGGATGATGATTTTCATCCAGTCACTCCATGAATCCGTTTAGCCGCGCGCGGCGGCGATCTTGATCAGCTTGGCGTAGTAAAACCCGTCATGCCCGCCCTGCTGGGCCAGCAACTGGCGACCATGGGGCTGCTTGATGCCGGCCGCTGTGGCCAGATCCAGTTCACGGGCACCGGGGGTGCGCTCGAGGAACGCGGCGATGACTTCGGTGTTCTCGGTCGGCAGCGTCGAGCAGGTGGCGTAGAGCAGGATGCCGCCGACTTCGAGGGTTTTCCACATGGCGTCGAGCAGTTCGCCTTGCAGTTGCGCGAGGGCAACGATGTCGTCCGGCTGACGGGTCAGTTTGATGTCCGGATGACGGCGGATCACGCCGGTGGCCGAGCATGGCGCGTCGAGGAGGATGCGCTGGAACGGCTTGCCGTCCCACCATTTCTCGGTATCGCGACCGTCGGCGGCGATCAGTTCAGCGTCGAGGCCGAGGCGCTCAAGGTTTTCCTTCACCCGCACCAGACGCTTGGCTTCCAGATCCACCGCTACCACGCCAGCGAGCGCCGGTTCGGCTTCGAGGATGTGGCAGGTCTTGCCGCCAGGGGCGCAGCAGGCGTCGAGTACGCGCTGGCCCGGGGCCAGATCGAGCAGGTCGGCGGCCAGTTGCGCGGCTTCGTCCTGCACGCTGATCCAGCCTTCGGCGAAACCCGGCAGGCTGCGCACGTCGGCAGCAGCTTCGAGGACGATGCCGTCGCGGCTGTAAACGCACGGTGTCGCGGCGATCCCGGTTTCGCCCAGCAACGCAAGATAAGCATCGCGGCTGTGATGACGGCGGTTGACCCGCAGGATCATCGGCGGATGCGCGTTGTTCGCTGCGCAGATCGCTTCCCACTGCTCGGGCCAAAATGCCTTCAGGGATTTTTGCAGCCAGCGCGGGTGAGCTGTGCGCACCACCGGGTCGCGTTCCAGTTCGGCGAAGATCGTCTCGCTTTCGCGCTGGGCATTGCGCAGCACGGCGTTGAGCAGGCCTTTGGCCCAGGGCTTTTTCAGCTTGTCTGCGCAGCCGACGGTTTCGCCGATCGCGGCATGGGCCGGTACCCGGGTGTAGAGCAGTTGATACAGACCGACCAGCAGCAACGCCTCGACATCAGCGTCGGCGGCTTTGAACGGTTTCTGCAGAAGTTTTTCCGCCAATGCCGACAGGCGTGGCTGCCAGCGTGCGGTGCCGAAGGCCAGATCCTGAGTGAAACCGCGATCACGATCCTCGACCTTGTCCAGTTGCGTCGGCAGGGAGCTGTTCAGCGAAGCCTTGCCGCTGAGTACGGCGGCGAGCGCCTTGGCGGCGGCCAGACGCGGGTTCATTGCGCTTCCACCGCAGCGCCGAGGACGCTGCCGACGGCGAATTTCTCACGACGGCTGTTGAACAGGTCGCTGAAGTTCAGCGCCTTGCCGCCGGGCAATTGCAGGCGGGTCAGGCACAGCGCTTGTGCACCGCAGGCGACAATCAGGCCGTCCTTGCTGGCGCTGAGGATTTCACCCGGAGCGCCAGTGCCTTCGGCCACGGTCGCGGCCAGCACTTTCAACGCTTCGCCATTGAGCGTGCTGTGGGTGATCGGCCATGGATTGAAGGCGCGGACCAGACGTTCCAGCTCCACCGCCGGGCGGCTCCAGTCGATGCGTGCTTCGTCTTTGTTCAGTTTGTGCGCGTAAGTGGCGAGCTCATCGTTCTGCACCTCACCTTGCAGGGTGCCGGCAGCCAGACCGGCAATCGCCTGCACCACTGCGGGCGGACCCATCTCGGCGAGGCGATCATGCAGGGTGCCGCCAGTGTCTTGCGCGCTGATCGGCGTGACGACCTTGAGCAGCATCGGCCCGGTATCCAGCCCGGCCTCCATGCGCATCACCGTTACACCGCTTTCGGCATCGCCGTGTTCGACCGCGCGCTGGATCGGCGCCGCACCGCGCCAGCGCGGCAGCAACGACGCATGGCTGTTGATGCAACCCAGACGCGGAATATCCAGCACCGCTTGCGGCAGGATCAAACCGTAGGCGACCACCACCATCAAGTCCGGCTTCAGCGCGGCCAGCTCCGCCTGGGCCTCGGCATTGCGCAAGGTCGGCGGCTGCAACACCTGGATATTATTTTCCAGGGCGAGTTGTTTGACCGGGCTTGGCATCAGTTTTTGCCCACGGCCGGCCGGGCGATCCGGCTGGGTGTAGATCGCGACGATCTCGTACGGGCTGCTCAGCAGGGCCTTGAGGTGTTCGGCGGCGAATTCCGGGGTGCCGGCAAAAACAATGCGCAGTGGCTCAGTCATGAAAGGCGTCTCATAAAAAGAAAAAGGCTTGCCGCAGCAAGCCTTTGAAGAGGGGCATCAAGCGTTCTGGCGGTGCAGCTTTTCCAGCTTCTTCTTGATCCGGTCGCGTTTGAGCGTGGACAGGTAATCGACGAACAATTTGCCGTTGAGGTGGTCGCATTCGTGCTGGATGCACACCGCGAGCAGGCCTTCGGCGATCAGCTCATAGGGCTTGCCGTCGCGGTCCAGCGCCTTGATTTTGACCTTCTGCGGGCGGTCGACGTTTTCGTAGAAGCCCGGTACCGAGAGGCAGCCTTCCTGATACTGGTCCATCTCCTCGGTCAGCGATTCGAACTCGGGGTTGATGAACACCCGTGGCTCGGTGCGGTCTTCGGACAGGTCCATCACGACGATACGTTTGTGCACGTTGACCTGGGTCGCGGCAAGGCCGATGCCCGGCGCTTCATACATTGTTTCAAACATGTCGTCGACCAACTGACGCACTTCGTCGTCCACTACAGCCACCGGTTTGGCGATAGTGCGCAGACGCGGGTCCGGAAATTCGAGGATGTTTAAAATGGCCATAGGCTTCGATTGCTGCACACGTTGAGTAAAGTCGGGTCGATGGCCTGGCGGGTCCGAAGATGCAGGCTACCGTTGTGAAGCGTAGCTTCTGAAAAACAGAAGCGAGCCACGGGGGCTCTGACGATTCACGCGAACGCACATGATAAAGGGATTCACTGCATGAGGAAAACACTACTCGCCCTGCTGCTTCTGGCTTCGGCCGGCGCCGCGCAAGGGCAAGTGCAACTCAGGGATGGTTTTCCACAGCAATACACGGTGGTTTCCGGGGACACGCTCTGGGACATTTCCGGCAAATACCTGCGCGAGCCGTGGCAGTGGCCACAACTGTGGCGGGCCAACCCGCAGATCGAAAACCCCAACCTGATCTATCCCGGCGACACGCTGACCCTCAGCTACGTCAACGGCCAGCCGCAACTGACCGTCCAGCGTGGCGAGTCGCGCGGCACCATCAAGCTCTCGCCACGGATTCGCACCAGCCCGGTGGCCGAGGCGATTCCGAGCATTCCGCTGAAATCGATCAACAGTTTTCTGCTGAGCAATCGCATCGTCGACAAGGCCGAAGACTTCGACAAGGCGCCGTACATCGTCGCCGGCGATGCCGAACGGGTGCTCAGCGGTACCGGTGACCGCATCTTCGCCCGTGGCCATTTCGATCCGGAGCAACCGGTGTACGGCATCTTCCGCCAGGGCAAGGTCTACACTGACCCGCAGACCAAGGAATTCCTCGGCATCAACGCCGACGATATCGGCGGCGGCGAGGTTGTTGCCACCGAAGGCGACGTCGCCACTCTCGCCCTGCAACGCACCACCCAGGAAGTGCGCCTCGGTGACCGCTTGTTCGGCGGTGAAGAACGCTCGATCAATTCGACTTTCATGCCCAGCGCGCCGAAGCGTTCCATCGACGGCCTGATCATCGACGTGCCACGCGGCGTCACGCAGATCGGTGTGATGGACGTGGTTACCCTGAACAAAGGCAAACGTGACGGTCTGGCCGAAGGCAATGTCCTGGCGGTGATGAAAACCGGCGAAACGGTGCGCGACCGGATCACTGGCCAGCCGTTGAAGATTCCCGATGAACGCGCCGGCCTGCTGATGGTGTTCCGCACCTACGACAAACTCAGTTACGGCCTGGTCCTCAATGCTTCACGCTCGCTGGCGGTGCTCGACAAGGTGCGAAATCCGTAAGCTTGCTTAACAAGTTACCAACAGAGTTATCCACAACTTGTTCCGAATGGTTCGGAGCACAGAACGATCAAGGATGATCCATTCATGTTGTCTGTCAGTACAGCCATTTCCCCGGCGGAACTGGAGGCGCGTCTGCGCCTGCACCGCATGCCGGATATCGGCCCCAAGCGTTTTGCCAAATTGCTCGAAGCCTTCGGCTCGGCGTCGAAAGCCCTCAGCGCGCCGGCCAGTGCCTGGCGCTCGCTGGGGTTGCCGGCGGCGTGTGCCGAAGCACGGCGTTGTCCGACGGTGCGCGACGGCGCCAGCCACGCAATGCGCTGGCTAGAGCGCCCCGATCAACATTTGCTGATGTGGGACCAGGCGGACTATCCAGCGTTGCTGGCGCAGATTCCTGACCCGCCGCCAATGTTATTCGTCGCCGGCGATCCGTCGATTCTGGAAAAACCGCAACTGGCGATGGTCGGCAGCCGCCGCGCTTCGCGCCCGGGCATGGACACGGCGGCGGCGTTTTCTCGCAGTCTGGCCGGGGCCGGTTTTGTCATCACCAGTGGTCTGGCGCTGGGCATCGATGCCGCTGCCCATCAGGCTGCTCTGGACGTTGGCGGGTTGACCGTGGGGGTGCTTGGCACGGGCCTGGAGAATTTTTATCCACAGCGCAATAAACGCCTGGCTGAGGCGATGATTGCGTCGGGCAGCGCGGTGCTCTCGGAGTTTCCGCTGGACGCCGGGCCAACCGCGAGTAACTTCCCCCGGCGTAACCGCATCATCAGCGGTTTGTCCCTCGGCGTGCTGGTGGTCGAGGCCAGTGTTGCCAGCGGTTCGTTGATTACCGCGCGGCTGGCGGCAGAGCAAGGGCGCGAGGTTTATGCCATTCCAGGCTCTATCCATCACCCCGGCGCGCGCGGTTGTCATCAGTTGATTCGCGACGGGGCGGTGTTGGTGGAGACTATTGAACATATCCTCGAAGCGCTGCGCGGCTGGCAGCAACCGTTGTTATCCACAGCGCCGCCGCAGGCCGATCACCCGTTGCTGGCGCTGCTTCACGCCGCGCCGCACACCAGCGAGGCGTTGGCCGCGAGCTGTGGCTGGGCGTTGCCGAAAGTGCTGGCAACGTTGACCGAGCTGGAAATCGAAGGCCGTGCGGTATGCGAAAACGGTCGCTGGCTGGCGCGGTCGAGCTAGGTTTTACGATGAAGATCGGTAAACTGCGCGAAACCTGTTTGTGGAGAGTTTTTTCATGGTCAACAGTTGGCGTGTGCAACAAGCCGCGCGTGAAGTTCGCGCCGGCGCGGTGATTGCCTATCCAACCGAAGCCGTCTGGGGGCTGGGTTGCGACCCGTGGAACGAAGACGCAGTGGACCGCTTGCTGGCGATCAAGAATCGCTCGGTGAGCAAAGGGCTGATCCTGGTCGCCGACAATATCCGCCAGTTCGATTTCCTCTTCGAGGACTTCCCGCAGGACTGGATCGACCGCATGGCCAGCACCTGGCCTGGGCCGAACACCTGGCTGGTGCCGCACCAGAACCTGTTGCCGGAGTGGGTCACAGGCGTGCATGACACCGTAGCGCTGCGAGTCAGCGATCACCCGCAGGTGCGCGACTTGTGCTCGCTGGTCGGGCCGCTGATCTCGACATCAGCCAATCCACAGGGGCGACCGCCGGCGCGCACGCGTTTGCGCATCGAGCAGTATTTCCGTGGGCAGGTCGATCTGGTGCTCGGCGGCAGCCTTGGCGGGCGCAAGAACCCCAGTGTGATCCGCGACCTGGCCACCGGTAACGTCGTTCGTCCTGACTGACGCCATTCTTTTTATTTTTTGCGGACTCCTCGGCGCTATGACGAGGAGTTCTGCGCATGCCCGCAGTTTATTCCTGCATTCGTTCAAAACTTATCCGTTGCCATTGTTCTTGCATGCGTCAGACGAATCTTTGAGTCTGAAATATCTGTAAGTTTTCCCACGTGATTATCAGAGCGCGTGCAGTGGCGAGATTTCCAAAAGCATCCATTCTTTCAATGTGCTTGAAGCAACTTCGAAATATTAATGGCTGCGGAGAAGTAATGGATATTACGGATTTACACCTCAAGGATTATCTGCAGGGCTTTCAGGAGACACTCAAGAATCAACAGGCCGACTATCGTGTGGCCATTCTTGAGGCAGGATCGGATGCCGGGGAATTTGAACGCTTCATCAATCGACAGTTTCGCCTGCGATTGCAGCATTACATGCTCACCTCCAGAGCCCGGGCGCTGGAAACCCGCTTGGCGATCACCTCGCGCAGTACGCACTTCCTGCTCTACCAGCGAGATCAACTCATTGCAGTGCTGCGGGCAACCCCGGCGCCGTTCGAATGGGCCTCACTGGCGCAGCATCATGTGTCTCCCACTGTGGCATTGGCTCGGCATGTCGAATTCAGTCGCTTGATTACCCATTCCCAGCAGCACCGGCCGGTGTCGATCAATGGCCTGCTCGCCACCGCCGCCGAATGGGCGATCGATCGCGGATATCAGGGGGTAACGGCCTTGTGCAGATCGCCACAGCGGCAACTGTTTCAGCGCTTCGGCCTGACACCGATCGCTTCGCACGCCATGCATATCGAGCAGCGTGCCCGGGGCGATTATTGGCTGTTGTCCGCCGAATGGCGGCAAATCCTGATGGCCCTGGATCAGCCTGTGAACATGAACGTGCATCAGCCGGAGTATCGTGATGTTCATAACCGTCAGTATTGATCCGCCAATAATCGAAGAGTGGGCAGAGAAATGGCTTGTATACGAGTCGAAGAAGTTGCGCAGGAAGTTTTCCGGTCGTAGGCCAGCGGCGAAGAAGCTTCACCGGAAGATGTACTTGATATAGCTGAAAGATACTCGGCGAACTCATGGAAGAGTTCACCGAGTATCAACTTGAAGCGTTATGGCAACAGAATCGTGGAACCGGTAGTGCGCCGTGCCGACAGTTCGGTTTGTGCTTTTGCCGCATCGGCCAATGCATGGCGCTGGCTGATGTCGACCTTCAGCTTGCCGCTGATGATCATCTCGAACAGCTCGTCGGCCATGCGCTGCAGGTTCTCGGCGTTGTTGGCGTAGGTCGCCAGCGTAGGCCGGGTGACGTACAACGAGCCCTTCGCGGCAAGAATGCCCAGGTTGACGCCGTCGACTGCGCCCGAAGCATTGCCGAAACTCACTACAAGGCCACGTGGTGCCACGCTGTCCAGGGACGTGAGCCAGGTGTCCTTGCCGACGCCGTCATACACCACCGGGACTTTCTTGCCGTCAGTCAGCGCCAGCACGCGCTCGGCAACGTTTTCATGGCTGTAGTCGATGGTGGCCCAGGCGCCGTTGGCCTTGGCCAGTTCGGCTTTTTCCTTCGAGCTGACGGTGCCGATCAGCTTCACGCCCAGCGCTTTGGCCCATTGGCAGGCCAGCGAGCCGACGCCACCGGCTGCGGCGTGGAACAGAATGGTTTCGCCGCCCTGCAGTTGGTAGGTCTGGCGCAGCAGGTATTGCACGGTCAGACCCTTGAGCATGACCCCGGCGGCAGTTTCGAAACTGATTTCATCGGGCAGGTGCACCAGATTGTCCTGCGGCAGAACATGCAGCTGGCTATAGGCGCCGAGCGGGCCGCTGCCGTATGCCACGCGATCGCCGACCTTGAAACGGGTGACTTCGCTGCCCACCGCTTCGACCGTGCCGGCGCCTTCCGAACCCAGGCCGGACGGCAACGCGGGTGGTGCATAGAGGCCGCTGCGGTAATAGGTGTCGATGAAGTTCAGGCCGATCGCCTGGTTGGCCACGCGCACCTGATTCGGCCCGGGTTCATCGGGTTCGTAGTCAACATGTTCGAGCACTTCGGGACCGCCGTGGGCGCGGAACTGGATACGCTTTGCCATCTGCCTGCTCTCCTTGGGTCGTTGCTAAGCCCTCTATCCAACTCCCCTGCTTGATCTTCGTCAACTGCGGCGCGCCGGTCTGCGATGGTATGCTACGCGCCCATTTGCGCCGCCCGCCTGCCGGGGCGCCGCCCGATTCAAGGTGAAGCCATGACGACCCGCACCGACGCCGTAAAGGCCTATCTGCTCGATCTGCAAGACCGCATCTGCGCTGCACTGGAAACCGAAGACGGCGGCAAATGCTTCGTCGAAGACGCCTGGACCCGGCCGGCGGGCGGTGGCGGGCGCACCCGCGTGCTGGAAAACGGTACGCTGATCGAAAAGGGCGGCGTCAATTTTTCCCACGTATTCGGCAGCGGCCTGCCGCCCTCGGCCAGCGCCCATCGGCCGGAACTGGCCGGGCGTGGTTTCGAGGCGCTCGGTGTGTCGCTGGTGATCCACCCGCACAACCCGCATGTGCCGACCTCCCACGCCAACGTGCGCTTTTTCATCGCTGAAAAAGAAGGCGAAGAACCGGTCTGGTGGTTTGGCGGCGGTTTCGACCTGACCCCGTATTACGGCGTTGAGGAAGATTGCATTCATTGGCACCGCGTCGCCGAGCAAGCCTGTGCGCCGTTCGGTGCGGACGTCTATCCGCGTTACAAGGCCTGGTGCGACACCTATTTCCATATCAAGCATCGTCATGAGCCACGTGGCATTGGCGGTCTGTTCTTCGACGATCTGAACGAGTGGGATTTCGACACCAGTTTCGCCTTCATGCGCGCCATCGGCGATGCCTATATCGAGGCCTACCTGCCGATCGTGCAACGGCGCAAGAACGACGCCTTCACTGCCCAGCAGCGCGAATTCCAGGAATTCCGCCGAGGCCGCTACGTCGAATTCAACCTGGTTTACGACCGTGGCACGCTGTTCGGTCTGCAATCGGGTGGCCGCACTGAATCGATTCTGATGTCGCTGCCACCGCAAGTGCGCTGGGGCTATGACTGGAAGGCCGAGCCGGGCAGCGCAGAAGCGCGCCTGACCGATTATTTCCTGCAGGATCGCGACTGGCTGGCCGAGGCCTGAGGACGGGTGATGGATCGTTACGTCGTTTTCGGTAATCCGATCGGCCACAGCAAGTCGCCGATGATTCACCAGTTGTTCGCCGAACAGACCGGCCAGCGCCTCGACTACAGCACGCTGCTGGCGCCGCTGGATGATTTTGTCGGCTGCGCCAAGGCGTTCTTTCGCGAAGGGCGCGGCGCCAATGTGACGGTGCCGTTCAAGGAAGACGCCTACCGTCTGGCCAACAGCCTGACCGCCCGCGCGCAGCGCGCCGGTGCGGTGAACACCTTGAGCAAACTGGACGATGGCTCACTGCTCGGCGACAACACCGATGGCGCCGGCCTGGTCCGCGATCTGACGGTGAATGCCGGGTTCAGCCTGACCGGTAAGCGCATCCTTTTGCTCGGCGCTGGCGGCGCGGTGCGCGGTGCGCTGGAGCCATTGCTGGCGGAGAAGCCGGCCTCGGTGATCATCGCCAATCGCACCGTGGACAAGGCTGAACTGCTGGCCGAGTTGTTCTGCGACCTCGGGCCGGTGTCGGCCAGTGGTTTCGACTGGCTGCGCGAACCGGTGGACGTGATCATCAACGCCACCTCCGCCAGCCTGACCGGTGACGTGCCGCCGATTGCGCCAAGCCTGATCGAGCCAGGCCAGACGCTGTGCTACGACATGATGTACGGCAAGGAACCGACCGCGTTCTGCCGCTGGGCCACTGAGCACGGCGCGGCGCTGGCGATGGATGGTCTGGGCATGCTCGCCGAACAGGCAGCCGAGGCGTTCTGGCTGTGGCGTGGCGTACGCCCGGATACCGCGCCGGTACTCGCCGAGCTGCGCCGCCAACTGGCCCTTTAAGCTTTGCTCCCACATTGAAATACGATCAATGTGGGAGCGAGCCTGCTCGCGAATCGCATCACCACCGCGATATCAGATCAATCCTCAAACCTGATTGGGCACTTCTCCGCCCCCTCCAGCTTCCTCAGTTCCTCCACCACTGGCGGCCGCGCCCGGCGTAAGGTCAGGCTGCGACCCTGGCCCAGCAGCCGTCGCGCTTCCTGATGCAGCATCTCCACCCCCGAATAATCGATGAAGTTGATCTGCTCTGCCTCGATCACCACCCGCGCGCCATGCAGGCGTTGCAGGCGCACTTGCAGGTAATGGCTGGCGCCGAAGAAGATCGAACCACCCACGCGCAACACATCGTCGTCACCGTCGCGCCAATGCTGTACCCGTGGTTGCGAGGTGCGCTTGAGGTAGAAAAACAATGACGCCAGCACCCCGGCGTAGATCGCCGTCTGCAATTCCAGCAGCAGAGTCGCCAGGCAAGTCAGGGCCATCACCACGAACTCGGCGCGGCTGACCCGCAGCAAAGCGCGAATGCCCCGGTGATCGACCAGACCCCAGGCGATCAACAGGATGCTGCCGGCCATGGCCGGGATCGGAATGTGTGCAATCAGCCCGGCGCCGAACACCGCGAACAGCGCCACCCAGAGCGCCGAAAACACCCCGGCCAGCGGCGAGCAGGCCCCCGCCTCATAACTCAATCCCGAGCGGGTAAACGATCCGGCTGAGAGCGACCCGGAAAAGAACGCACCGACGATGTTCGACAAACCCTGTGCGCGGACTTCCTGATTGGCATCGAGCAACTGTTGCGAGCGCGCCGAAATCGAGCGGGCAATCGACAGGCTGGTGACCAGCCCAAGCATGCCCACCGCCACCGCGCTTGGCAGCAGGCGCAGGATCACCTCCAGATCCAGCGGCAAGGCGCTCAGCGGCGGCAGGCGTCCGACGAAAGCGCTGACCAGATGCACATGACCAAACATCGCCGGCCAGACCCACACCAGCAGGCTGGCCAGCACCAGCGTGAGCAACAGCGTCGGCCAGCGCGGCAGGAGTTTTTTCAGGGCCACGCCGACGATCACTGTGGCGACGCCGAGCATCAGCGAAGGCTTATCCACAGCCCCCAGATGTCGCAGCAGATCCATCACGCTGGCGAGCGCTGTGGTGTTGGCCGGCAATTCCAGCCCGAGCAGATTGGGCAATTGCCCGATGGCGATCACCACGGCGGCGCCGAGGGTGAAGCCGAGCACCACCGAATGCGAAACGAAATTCACCAGTGCGCCAAAACGCAGCAAGCCGAGCAACCATTGGAAAATCCCCGCAAGGAACGTCAGCAGCAGGATCAGAGTGATGTAGTCCTCGGAAGCCGGCACCGCGAGCGGGCTGACGCTGGCGTACAGGACAATCGAAATCGCTGCGGTGGGGCCGCAGATCAGATGCCATGACGAACCCCACAGGCACGCGACCAATACCGGAATGATTGCGGCGTACAGACCGTATTCCGGTGGCAGCCCGGCAATCAGCGCGTAGGCAATCGACTGGGGTAAGGCGAGAATCGCACCGCTGAGGCCGACGGTCAGGTCCCGTCCGATGCTGGCACGGGTTTGCCGTGGCAACCAGTTCAGGAAAGGAAAAAGTGAATGACGGCTGGGGAAGGCCATGGGTCCTCGCGGTTGGGGTTTTGTTCAAGGTTATCAGGGTGTCAGGTGTAAAAGCCCCTCACCCTAGCCCTCTCTCTGAGGGAGAGGGGACTGACCGAGCTGTTTGTTGAAGATTCACCGACCTGCGATTTCGGCGTTGAACGCAAGTTTCGATTCAACAGCGATCGGCTCCCTTTCCCCCTCGCCCCCTTGGGGGAGAGGGCTGGGGTGAGGGGGCAAAAATCTCCAGCCGAACGCTATTCCAGCAACCCTGAGATCAAAGCTTGGCCTTCACCGCCACCAACGCATCCTTGCCATCCACGGTCTTCACGCCATCCAGCCACTTGTCCAGCACCGCCGGATTGGCCTTGATCCACGCCTTCGCCGCTTCGGCATTGCTGATCTTCTTGTTCACCACCTCGGCCATGATGCTGTTCTCCATGTCCTGGGTGAAGGCCAGATTGGTCAGTAACTTGCCCACATTCGGGCAGGCCTCGGCGTAGCCCTTGCGGGTCAGGGTAAAGACGCTGCCGGTGTCGCCGAAGTATTTTTCGCCGCCCTTGAGGTAACGCATTTTCAGCTGCACGTTCATCGGGTGCGGGGTCCAGCCGAGGAAGGTGACGAATTTCTGTTTCTTCACCGCCCGCGACACTTCGGCGAGCATCGCCTGTTCGCTGGACTCGATCAGCTTCCACTGGCCCATGTTGAAGTCGTTCTTCTTGATGATCTCCTGCAGCGAAATGTTCGCCGGCGCGCCTGAGCCGATGCCGTAGATCTTCTTGTCGAACTTGTCGGCGAATTTGTTCAGGTCGGCAAAATCATGCACACCCGCCTCCCAGACATAGTCGGGGACGGCGAGGGTGAATTCGGTGCCTTCCAGGTTTTTGGCCAATTGCGTCACATCGCCAGTAGCGACGAACTTGTCATAGAAGCCCTGCTGCGCCGGCATCCAGTTGCCGAGGAACACGTCAACCTGGCCATCCTTCAAGCCGCCGAAGGTGATCGGCACTGCAAGGGTGTCGACTTTGGCCTTATAGCCCATGCCGTCCAGCAGAAACCCGGTGATGGCATTGGTTGCGGCGATGTCGCTCCAGCCCGGATCGGCCATCTTCACGGTCTCGCAGCTTTGCTCGGCGAACGCCGAGGCGCTGCTCAATGCGATCAGGCCGACAGTGACAGCTGTGGATAACTTGCGCATGGACTTCCCCTTAACATTTTTGGTTTTGGCAGGGTTGTGGATAACGGGCCTTGCGCTCCAGATCATCAAGGTCGATGTGGTTGCGCATGTACTGCTGACTGGCATCGACCAGCGGCTGGTGATCCCAGCTCTTCAACTTGCCGATGGTTAACGCATCGGCGACGAAACGGCGTCGGCGCTGGCTGGCCAGCACGTCCCGATGGATCGCCGGAATGTCCCACTTGGCCCGCGCTTCGGCGAGAAAGTCTTCGAACAGCTGACGATGTTGCGGCGATTGGCTCAGCTCTTCTTCTTCGCGCGGATCGTTATCCACATCGAAGAGTAGGCACGGGTCGCTTTCGCTGTAGATAAATTTGTAGGCACCCCGACGGATCATCATCAGCGGGCTGACAGTGCCTTCGGCCATGTATTCGCCGAACACCTCGTCGTGCCCGCCCTGCCCTTGCAGGTGCGGCAGCAAGGAACGGCCGTCCAGCGGCAGGCCCGGCTCAAGCGTGCCACCGGCCAGATCCACGAAGGTCGGCAGCAGGTCGGCGGTGGATACGGCGGCGCTGACCCGGCCCGCCTCGAATTGTCCCGGTGCGCTGATCAGCAGCGGCACCCGCGCGGCCATCTCGAACCAGTGCATTTTGTACCAGAGGCCCTTCTCGCCGAGCATGTCGCCATGGTCACCGGAGAAGACGATGACGGTGTCGTCGATCAACCCGGTTTCCTCGAGGGTTTGCAGCAGTTTGCCGACATTGGCGTCGATATAGCTGCAAGCACCGAAGTAGGCGCGACGGGCATCGCGGATTTTATCCACAGGCAGCGGCTTGTCCCACAGGTCGTAAACCTTGAGCAGACGTTGCGAGTGCGGATCGAGTTCGTCCTGGTTCAAGGCTGTAGGCAACGGGATATCGGCATCGTCATACAGATCCCAGAAAGCCTTGGGAATCGTGTACGGATCGTGAGGGTGGGTCATCGACACGGTCAGGCAGAACGGTTGCTCGCCATCCTCGCGAATGTGATCGAAAAGATATTGCTGCGCCTTGAACACCACCTCTTCGTCGAAATCCAGCTGATTGGTGCGCACGCACGGCCCGGCTTGCAGCACCGAAGACATATTGTGATACCAGCTTGGCCGCACGTCCGGCTCGTCCCAGTTCACCGCCCAACCGTAATCGGCCGGGTAGATGTCGCTGGTCAGGCGTTCTTCATAACCGTGCAACTGGTCCGGCCCGCAGAAATGCATCTTGCCCGACAGCGCGGTGCGGTAGCCGAGACGCCGCAGGTAATGCGCGTAAGTTGGAATGTCGGCGGGGAAATCGGCCGCGTTGTCGTAGGCGCCGATCTTGCTCGGCAACTGGCCACTGACCAGGGTGAAGCGCGACGGCGCGCACAGCGGGCTGTTGCAGTAAGCAGCATCGAACACCACGCCTTGGGCGGCGAGGCGGGACAGATTCGGCAGTTTGATCGGCGATGGGCCGTAGAACGGCAACATTGGCGCGGCCATTTGATCGGCCATGATGAAAAGAATGTTCTTGCGCTTCATGTGATCGCGGCATTCCATGTTGAATATTTATGCGAGAGTGCTGCGATCGAGCATGGATTCCATGCCTGTTCCGGTAAAGCCCGCGCCGGACAATGACTAGGATAAGTACAGCTTATGTATGACGCCCTCGGTGACCTTTCCCTCGATCTGCTGCGCGCTTTTGAAGCGGCGGCCCGCCATCGCAGTTTTACCGCTGCTGCGGTGGAGCTTGGCACCACGCAGCCGGCGATCAGCCAGCAAATGAAACGTCTGGAAGAGCAGCTCGGTACGCGCCTGTTCGATCGGATCTACCGGGGCATCGAATTGACTGAGGTGGGCAGCCTGCTTTTCCAGCAAGTTGCCCTCGGTTTGCAGAATATCGACGCAGGATTAAGCGCAATCAGCACTCAGCAGCAACATGAGGTGCTGCAAGTGGCCACGGATTTCGCTTTTGCCGCTTATTGGTTGATGCCGCGCCTGCATCGCTTCCATGAGGCCAATCCGCATATCGATGTCAGCCTGGTCACCAGCGAGCGCAACCACAACATGCTGCGCACCGACATCGACGTGGCGATCCTGTTTGGCGATGGTCGATTCAAGCAGGGTGAGAGCCACTGGCTGTTCAGCGAAGAAGTGTTCCCGGTGTGCAGCCCGCTGCTGCTCAAGGAGCGTTCATTGCCGTTGCCCGCGCAGGCCCTGCTGGAATTTCCGCTGTTGCATCTGCGTGGGGAAAACAGCAGCAACTGGTTCGACTGGAGTGGCTTGTTTCGTCAGTTGGGCCTGACTACGCCGCCAGCGCCGGGGCAATTGCGCTTCGACAATTACACCTTGCTGATTCAGGCGGCGATCGGCGGACAAGGCGTGGCGATTGGCTGGCGGCACCTTGTGGATAACTTGCTGGTGCAGGGTTTGCTGTGCCGGCCGCTGGCGGAAACCACGCTGTCGCGGCTGGGGTATTACGTGGTGTTGCCGCAACGCAAGCGTCGGGGTGCGTTGATTCAGGAATTTGTTGATTGGTTAATGGCGGAACAGGCCAGCAGTGCCGAATCGCTTAACGGTCTGGCCCTGCCCTCGATTGCGGTGTGAAGAGCAAAAGATCGTCCGATCTTTTACGAATCAGAAGCCGCCACAAAATTCACATGCTGCCCCACATGCAGGTTCAACCGCAGTTCATCGGCAATCCCCACCGCGACACGGTTCAAGCGTTCCAGCGGTTCGGCCAATCCCGGTTCGAGATTGCCGCCGACCTGACTGAAGTGCTCGATGGTCAATCCGGCCACTCCATGGGGCGCATTGACCAAGGTCCAGCGCAGTGAGCTGCTTTGTACCGCCTCGAGGATTTCTTCGGCAGCGTGACGTTGCAGGCGCTCGTCATTGTCAGGCTCGTCGAGCACACCGAAGTTGCCGACCAGAAACAGGCGCGGCACGCTGGCCAGTTGCAAACCTTCGACCAAGGCGTCGACTGCCAGCACCTGCTCCACCGGGCCGAGCGTCACCGAGCGCTCAACGTGGTCGCTGCTGAACGGCAGCCCCGGCGCGTCCAGCAGGCAGATCACCGCCGAACTGCCGGCGACGCTCTGATTGACCCGCTCGGCATCGAATAGATCGCCGGTCTTGGTGCGCAACCCCGGACGCGGCGCGAGTGCGGTGAGATCGTCGAGAATGGCGATGACTTCGTGTTGGCGACGCAGCAATTCAGCCATCAATGCACCGCCCAGGCTGGCCATGGCACCATAAAGCACCACTTTGACCACTGGGGTCTCGGCATTTTTCATGGCTGTTTTCCTTATTGTTGTCCTATATGACCTGTGACGGTGTAAACAGCCAAGGGTTCGAACCGATTGAGAGGCGACACGATGCAAGGGATCAAGGGTTATCACGCCCATGTCTATTTCGACGCACAAGGCATCGACCAGGCGCGGGCCTTGTGCGAGCAGGCCGCGCAGTTGTTTGCGCTGAAAATGGGCCGCGTGCACGAACGCCCGGTGGGGCCGCACCCCGACTGGAGCTGCCAACTGGCTTTCGGTCCCGAGCTGATCGGCGAGGTGCTGCCGTGGCTGGCGCTTAACCGCAAGGGGTTGGTGGTGTTCCTGCATCCGGACACTGGCAACGACCTGCTCGACCACACCGAACACGCGATCTGGATGGGCGCGGTGCGGCCGCTGGACCTGTCGATTTTTTAACCAGATGCTGACGCTGAACTGATAACGAATATGTCCAGACTGCCAGCCAGCGTTGTCTGTCCGTTCCCTCGCATCGCTTCTTGGCCCGTATTCATTGGCTGTCGCTGCATCCGACCGCCGGTTGACCATTCATTCATCGCTTTCGGTCGCGAAAGGTAGCTGAAAGCTTCCCCGATTAGGATCGCCCCACTCCCGGCAACAGACCGGTTGGCCCAAGCCCTGTGTTTTTTCCACAGGCCCGGCCCAATTAACAACAACAATGGTGATTCTGATGTCTTCTGCAACCCGCCGTTTCTCCCGCTTCCTGCTGGTCACTCCGCCCGTACGCCTCGCGCCTCCCGTTCTGCGCTGATCCCGCCCGATCCGCTCATTCAACTAGCCGCGCTACGCCTGGAGTATTCCCATGCTGACTTTCCTTGGCTTCGCCATGGTCATCACGTTCATGTTCCTGATCATGACCAAGCGCCTGTCCGCGCTGATCGCCCT
The DNA here is from genome assembly GCF_024072275.1 of Pseudomonas siliginis. Taxonomy (NCBI): domain Bacteria; kingdom Pseudomonadati; phylum Pseudomonadota; class Gammaproteobacteria; order Pseudomonadales; family Pseudomonadaceae; genus Pseudomonas; species Pseudomonas siliginis. The sequence continues at coordinate 33,545 of NZ_CP099598.1, forward strand.
GATCATCATCCCGATCCTGTTCGCCCTGTTCGGTGGTTTCGCGCCGAAGATCGGCCCGATGATGCTTGAAGGCATCACCAAACTGGCGCCGACCGGCGTGATGTTGATGTTCGCCATTCTGTATTTCGCCCTGATGATCGACTCCGGTCTGTTCGACCCGGCCGTGCGCAAGATCCTCAAACTGGTCAAGGGCGACCCGTTGAAAGTTTCGGTCGGTACCGCCGTTCTGGCGCTCGTCGTTTCCCTCGATGGTGACGGCGCGACCACTTACATGATCTGCGTGGCTGCGATGCTGCCGCTGTACAGCCGCATCGGCATGAGCCCGCGAATCATGGCCGGTCTGATCATCCTCGCCGGTGGCGTAATGAACATGACCCCGTGGGGCGGCCCGACCGCCCGCGCGGCGAGTGCCCTGCATGTGGATCCTTCGGACATTTTCGTACCGATGATCCCGGCCATGGCCGCCGGTGTCTTGGCGATCCTGGTGATTGCCTACTTCTACGGCAAGCGTGAACGTGCCCGCCTCGGCGAGCTGCACCTGGTTGGCGACGAGATCGATCACAGTGAAATCAGCGTCTCGCAATTCCCCGACGCACGCCGTCCGAAGCTGATCTGGTTCAATGCCGCACTGACTTTCGGCCTGATGTGCACGCTGATCGGCGGCCTGTTGCCGCTGCCGGTGCTGTTCATGGTGGCGTTCAGTATTGCGATGATCGTCAACTACCCATGCCTGCAAATGCAGAAGGATCGCGTCGCCGCGCATTCCGGCAGCGTGCTGGCAGTGGTCGGGCTGATCTTTGCGGCCGGTATCTTCACCGGTATCCTGTCGGGCACCGGCATGGTCGATGCGATGTCGAAGAGCCTGTTGGCGGTGATCCCGGAATTCCTCGGCCCGTACCTGGCGGTGATTACGGCGCTGGTGAGCATGCCCTTCACCTTCTTCATGTCCAACGATGCGTTCTATTACGGTGTATTGCCGGTGCTGACCGAAGCGGCCAGCCACTATGGGATCACTGCGGTGGAAATGGCCCGTGCCTCGATCGTCGGCCAGCCCGTCCACTTGCTGAGCCCGTTGGTGCCGTCGACCTATCTGTTGGTGGCGCTGGCCGGCATCGATTTCGGTGATCACCAGCGTTTCACCCTGAAATGGGCGATCCTGGTGTGCATCTGCATTCTGATTGCTGCACTGCTGTTGGGGACTTTCCCGCTGTTCAGCACTCTATAAGCCCAAGACTCACCGTTACGGGTCCCGGCTTCGCGGTTTGAAGCCCGGACCTTTTTCGGTTTAACACTCGCTCAAAGGAATACACATGGATTGGCTGACCAACCCCGAAATCTGGGTTGCCTTTTTTACCCTGACCGCCCTGGAAATCGTCCTCGGTATCGATAACATCATCATGATTTCGATCCTGGTCAGCCGCATGCCGAAACACATGCAGCAGCGCACACGGATCTTCGGTCTTGGCCTGGCCATGGTCACGCGGATCCTGTTACTGCTGTCGATTACCTGGGTCATGCGCCTCACTGCCGACCTGTTCGAAGTGTTCGGCCAGGGCATCTCCGGCCGCGACCTGATCCTGTTCTTCGGTGGCCTGTTCCTGTTGTGGAAGAGTTCGCAGGAGATGTACCACGCGCTGGAAGGTGAAGATGAAAGCGACGACGCGCCATCGGGCAAGGGCGGCAACTTCCTCTACACCATCATCCAGATCGCGATCATCGATATCGTCTTCTCGCTGGACTCGGTGATCACTGCCGTCGGCATGGTTTCCCACGTCCCGGTCATGGTCGCGGCGATCGTCGTGGCAGTGCTGGTGATGATGCTGGCGTCGGGCAAGATCAGCGAATTCATCGACAAGCACCCGTCGCTGAAAATGCTCGCGCTGTCGTTCCTGCTGGTGGTCGGTACCGTGCTGATCGCCGAATCGTTCGACGTGCACGTGCCAAAAGGCTACGTCTACTTCGCCATGGCGTTCTCGCTGGCGGTGGAAGCGATCAACATCAAACTGCGCGGCGCGATGGCCCGGAAAAAGAAACAGCAGGATCCGGTGAAACTGCGCAAGGATGTGCCGGGCCAGTAACCCGGTAGTCCCGGCAGCACGCTACACCCCTGTGGGAGCGGGCCTGCTCGCGAAGACGGAGTGCCAGTCGACAACAATGTTGGCTGGCCCACCGCTTTCGCGAGCAGGCTCGCTCCCACATTTGTTTGTGCAACATTCAGTCACTGCGGACCTTGTGGGAGCTGGCTTGCCAGCGATAGCGGAGTGTCAGGCGACATCAATGTTGGTTGTGCTGACGCCATCGCTGGCAAGCCAGCTCCCACAGGAGACGGCGTTGATTTAAAGGGAGTGTATGAAGCGCTTTTCATGACACTTTTGTTTCAATCCACGCTTTAGCTGTGCAATGCTGGCGCCGAGGCCGTTAGCCAACTACAGCTTAAGTATCAAGAACGTAGAAACCGCGCGGTGCCTTCCACTTGCCCCTCTGGGGCGCTGCTACTACAGGGGGTCTGCATGCTCACCCTGCTCAATCTGTTGTCCGCCGTCGCCCTGTTGATCTGGGGCACGCACATCGTCCGAACCGGCATCCTGCGGGTTTATGGCACCAATCTGCGACATGTCATCGGCCAGAACATGTCGAAGAGATGGCTGGCGTTCATCGCCGGTATTCTCGTCACCGCCATGGTGCAGAGCAGCAACGCCACGGCGATGCTGGTCACTTCGTTTGTCGGTCAGGGTTTGATGGCGCTGACCCCGGCGCTGGCGACCATGCTGGGCGCCGATGTCGGTACCGCGTTGATGGCGCGGGTGCTGACCCTCGATCTGTCGTGGCTATCGCCGCTGCTGATTTTCCTCGGGGTGATTTTCTTTCTGTCGCGCAAACAGACGCGGCTCGGGCAAATGGGCCGGGTGTCGATCGGGCTGGGGCTGATCATTCTCGCCCTGCAATTGATCGTCGAGGCCGCTGCGCCGATCACCCATGCGCAGGGGGTGAAGGTGATTTTCGCCTCGCTGACCGGCGACATCCTCCTCGATGCCCTGGTCGGCGCACTGTTTGCGATGATTTCCTACTCCAGCCTCGCCGCCGTGCTGCTCACCGCCACGCTGGCCGGGGCTGCGGTGATCAGTTTGCCGGTGGCGATCGGTCTGGTGATCGGCGCCAACATCGGCAGCGGCATTCTCGCCTTCATGAGCACCAGCATGCAGAACGCCGCCGGCCGCCAGGTCGCGCTGGGCAGTCTGCTGTACAAATTGATCGGCCTGCTGCTGATCATCCCGGTGCTAGATCCGCTGGTGCACTGGATCGACAGCCTTGATTTCAGCCCGCAGGAAATGGTCATCGGCTTCCACCTGCTCTACAACACCGCGCGCTGCCTGATCCTGCTGCCGAGCGTCGGGCCGATGGCGCGGCTTTGTGCGTGGCTGCTGCCGGAGCGGCCGGAGGTCAACGGCGCCGCCAAGCCGCGCCATCTCGACCCGACCGCGCTGGTCACACCGAGCCTGGCGCTGGCCAATGCCGCGCGGGAAACCCTGCGCATGGGCGATCTGCTCGACAACATGCTCGACGCCTCCCTCGATGTGTTGCGCGGCAAGCAGACCGCCGTCACCCAGGAGATGCGCCGCCTGACCGATGACGTCGAGGCGCTGTACAGCGCGATCAAGCTGTATCTGGCGCAGATGCCCCGCGAGGATCTCGGCGAGCACGACAGTCGGCGCTGGGCCGAGATCATCGAACTGGCGATCAACCTGAAACTCGCCGCCGACCTGATCGAGCGCATGCTGCGCAAGATCCAGCAGCAGAAGACCTCGCAGCGCCGTTCGTTTTCCGAAGAAGGCCTGGAAGATCTTGCCGGGCTGCAACAGCAACTGATCGCCAACCTGCGCCTGGGCCTGTCGGTGTTTCTCAGCGGCGACCGCGAAAGCGCGCGGCAGTTGTTACGGGAGAAACGCCGCTTTCGTGCGCAGGAACGGCGTCTGGCCCATGCGCATGTCAGCCGTTTGCAACGCAAGATCGTTCAGAGCCTGGAGACCAGCTCGCTGCATCTGGAGTTGATCGCCGACATGAAACGGCTCAATTCTTTGTTCTGCAGCAGCGCCTATGTGGTGCTGGAAACGGCGGACACCGGCGCGCTGGCGGTGGATGACATGGCCGACATTACGCATTCGCCTTGAACGTCTGGGGCTGGGGCCAGTCAGTTACAGTGGTTCAGCCTTGAGACCGTCATCGCTGGCAAGCCAGCTCCCACAGGGTTTTGTAAGCGCCGCAGATCCTTGTGGGAGCTGGCTTGCCAGCGATGGGGCCCTGACTGACGACACGGATCTCCAAATCAGCCGTATGGAAGCCTGTTATGCGTTGCCTGTTGTTTGCCTGTCTGTTGCTCGGTTCCCTGCCCGCTTTTGCCCTGGATCGGTTTCAGGTCGAAGGCTATGCGCTGCCCAATGGTTTACAGCTGATGCTCAAACCCGGCACCGAGCGTGGGCATGTGGCGATCCGGCTGGTGGTCGGCGTCGGCCTCGATGACTTCGACTGCGACGAAAAAGAGCTGCCGCATTTGCTCGAACACTTGCTGTTCAGCGGTATCGACGCCACTGGCGAAGGCGGCCTGGAAGAACGCATGCAGGCGCTGGGCGGGGACTGGAATGCGTTCACCAGCAATGCCGACACCACGTTCGTCATCGAAGCCCCGGCGAAAAACCAGCGCAAGGTGCTCGACCTGCTGCTCGCGCTGCTGACCCAGACACGCATCGACGACAACGCAATCAACGCGGCGAAACGGGTGGTCGAGCGTGAGGACGGCGGGCACTACACCAGGCTGCAACGTTTCCTCGACCGTCAGGACCTCGGTCATACCGCGAGCAATCAACTGGCTGTCGAGCTGGGACTGAAATGCCCGCAGCGTGCCGAAGTCGGCCATCTGACCCAGGAGCAACTGGAGAGGGTGCGCAAGGCCTGGTACGCGCCGAACAATATGACCCTGATCGTCGTCGGCGAACTCGACAAACTGCTGCCGGCCTATCTGGAGCGTACCTGGGGTGAGCTGGAGCCGGTCGAGCCGAGCGAGCATCGGGCGCTGCCGGACATCCGCACCAGCGCCGCCCATGAACGCACCCTCACCCGTGGCTTTATCGGCGACAGCGCCAAGCTGCACTGGCTGGTGCCGGAACCGGTGCTCGACGATCAGTACGATCAGACGTTCGACATTCTCAAGGATTACCTCGACTGGGCGTTGTACCGGCAGATTCGTCTCAACCATGGCTTGTCGTACGGACCGTGGGCCGAGCGCGAAGTGTTCGGCGGTGTCGGCTTCATGAGCCTCAACGCTGACCTGGATCGCGATGACGTCGACGAAGCCATCCAGGTGCTTGAAGACCTCAAGGCCGACCTGCTGCAAAACGGTCTCGACCCGAGCACCTTCGCCCGCATCAAGCAAGCCGCCATCGCCCACCAGGCCTGGGCCGTGCAGGGCAACAGCGCACTGGCGGACTATTACTGGAGCGCGCTGGCCGACTATCAGGATGGTCGCTTTGCCAATCCCGCGCGGGAGTTGCAGGGGGTGACGCTGGAAGCGGCGAACAAGGCGATGCGCGAGCTGTTGCTGCAGCCGGGGTATATCCGGATCGAGAAGCCGTTGATCAGTGATGATCAAGTGTTGTGGCTGGCTGCAGGTGGGGTGGGGCTGGTGCTGCTGATGTTGATCGGCTGGCGTGTGTATCGTCGCCAAAAAATTGCTGGAAGCCATTAATCCTGTGGTGAGTGAGCACTTGTGGCGAGGGGATTTATCCCCGATGGGCTGCGCAGCAGCCCCGATAAGGGCAGCTCGGTATATCCAGACAGAATTCGCTCGCAGGATCTACGACGGCTGCGCCGCCGATCGGGGATAAATCCCCTCGCCACAGGGGTCATGCGGCGTTAACCTTTCCGGGATTTTCCCCATATCGTCGTGAACCGCCAAAATGCCAAAACTGACCCTCCTTATCCAGCGCCTTCTCGAGCTGATGAAGCGCTACCCCGGGTTGATCGCGGCGGGTGGTTTCATTTCCGGGGTCGGCAGTTTCATCCTCGTCGATCGCCAACAGGGCCTGGCCAGCTGGATCACGGTGATCATGCTGCTCAGCTGGATCTGGCTGATGCTGGAAAACACCCTGACCGGGCTGTTCACACGGATCTTCAAACGCGAAATTCCCCAGCCGCTGCTGCGTTACGCGACGCAGATGATCCATCAGGAAAGCCTGTTTTTCGTTTTGCCATTCTTCTTCATCACCACTACGTGGAACAGCGGCCAGTTTGTCTTCACGGGGCTGCTCAGCGTTGCCGCACTGATCTCCATCGTCGATCCGCTGTACTACAAATGGCTGGCGCCACGGCGCTGGGCGTTTCTCGCGCTGCACACCCTGACCCTGTTCGCCGCACTGCTCACTGCGTTGCCGGTGATCATGCACCTGACCACCGCGCAGAGTTTCAAATGGGCGCTGGGAATTGCCGTGCTGCTGTCGTTCCCGAGCCTGGCGTCAATCTTCCCGATCCGCACAGTGCGCAATGCCCTGGCGATTCTGTTCATTACCTTCGGCATCGGCGGCGTCGGTTGGGCGCTGCGTTCGTGGGTGCCGCCGGCAACGCTGTGGATGACCGACGTAGCGATCAGCACGCAGTTGCAGGATCGCACCCCCGGCGCCAGCCTCGACACCGTCAGTGCCGAGCAGATCCGCAGCGGCGGGCTCTACGCCTACACTGCGATCAACGCGCCGCGCGGTCTCGACGAGCGGATTTATCACGTGTGGACCTACAACGGCAAAGAGGTCGACCGCATCGCCCTCGACATCCATGGCGGGCGCAAGGAAGGCTACCGGGCGTGGACGCACAAACAGAATTTCCCCGGCAACCCGGCGGGCAAGTGGCAGGTGCGGGTGCTGACCGAGGATGGCCAGTTGATCGGCGTGCTGCGTTTCGCAATTACCGACAGCACACCGGCCAAAGAAAAGTAATCCGGTTCGTGCTATTACGTAGGATCTCGTAACGGCCGTACAAGCACGGAGCTTATGACCAGCAGCCCAACCCCCGGCAGTGCCCACCTGGACACCGCGCTCAGCCCTGCCCGTCTGCGGGTCAGCGGCGACTGGACGCTCGCCCACTACACCGCGCTCAAGCATCTGAGCGAAAAGCTCCGCGGCCAGTACGACGCCAACACTTCCATCGATCTGAACGGCCTCGGAGCCCTCGACACCGCTGGCGCGTCATTGCTGGTCGAGCTGCTCGGTTCCGAGCGCTTGGGCAAAACCGCCGAACACCCCGATTGCACCCTTTCAACTGCCGACCGCGCCTTGCTGCAAACCGTGTACTGCTCGCTGAGTGATTTCTGCGTGCCGATCAAGGAGCCGGAAGTCAGCGTCAGCGTGCAACTGCTGACGCGCATCGGCCGCGCGGTGGACAAGGTCTGGACCGACACGCTGCAACTGCTCGGCTTCGTCGGCCTGATTCTCGAAGTCATCGCCCGTGGTCTGTTGCGGCCCAAGCGCTGGCGGATCACGCCGATGATCGCGCACATCGAGCAGACCGGCCTCGACGCTGCGCCGATCGTGGCCTTGCTGACGTTTCTGGTCGGTGCGGTGGTGGCGTTTCTTGGCGCCACGGTACTGGCCAGTTTCGGCGCGACGATTTTCACCGTGGACCTGGTCGGCTTCTCGTTCCTGCGCGAATTCGGCGTGTTGCTCACGGCGATCCTGATGGCCGGGCGCACCGCCAGTGCATTCACCGCGCAGATCGGCTCGATGAAGGCCAACGAAGAAATCGACGCGATCCGCACCCTTGGCCTCGACCCGATCGAATTGCTGGTGGTGCCGCGTGTGCTAGCGCTGCTGGTGGCGCTGCCGATGCTGACGTTTCTGGCGATGCTCTCGGGGATCGTCGGCGGCGGTGTGGTCTGTGCGGTGTCGCTGGATATTTCGCCGGCAATGTTCCTTTCGCTACTGCAATCGGACATCGGCATTCAGCATTTTCTGGTCGGGCTGGTGAAGGCGCCGATCTTCGCCTTCCTGATCGCGGCAATTGGTTGCCTGGAAGGTTTCAAGGTCAGCGGCAGCGCCGAATCGGTCGGCGCGCACACCACCTCCAGCGTGGTCCAGTCGATTTTCGTGGTGATCGTGCTTGATGCGGTGGCCGCGCTGTTTTTCATGGAGATGGGCTGGTGAGTCGTCTACCCCGCGCGCCCTCGGAGGCGGTGATCGAAGTCCGTGGCCTGTGCAATCGCTTCGGCCCGCAGAGCGTGCACGAGAACCTTGATCTGGACGTGTACAAGGGCGAGATCCTCGCCGTGGTTGGCGGCTCCGGTACCGGCAAATCGGTGCTGCTGCGCAGCATCGTCGGGCTGAATCGGCCCAGCGAGGGCATGGTCAAGGTCTTCGGCCAGAACCTGCCGAATCTGCCCGAGCATGAGCGCTCGCTGATCGAAAGGCGCTTTGGTGTGCTGTTCCAGAAGGGCGCGCTGTTCTCGTCGCTGACCGTGACCGAGAACGTCGCCCTGCCCCTGATCGAACACGCCGGCCTCAGCCGTCACGACGCCGAGCATCTGGCGGCGGTGAAACTGGCGCTGGCCGGGCTGCCGTTGTCGGCGGCGGACAAATACCCTGCGTCGCTGTCTGGCGGCATGATCAAGCGCGCGGCGCTGGCGCGGGCTTTGGCGCTGGATCCGGACATTCTGTTTCTCGATGAGCCCACCGCCGGACTCGATCCGATTGGCGCGGCGCAGTTCGATCAATTGATCCTGACCCTGCGCGATGCGTTGGGGCTGAGCGTGTTTCTGGTGACCCACGACCTCGACACGCTGTACACCATCACCGATCGCGTGGCGGTGCTGGCGCAGAAGAAAGTGCTGGTTGCCGGCCCTATCGACGTCGTCTCGGAAACCGCCGACGCGTGGATTCACGAATACTTCCACGGCCCGCGCGGCCGCTCGGCGCTGGACGCCGCCAAACTGCTCAACGAGGTCTGATATGGAAACCCGAGCCCATCATGTGTTGATCGGCCTGTTCACGGTGATCGTCGTGGCCGGCGCCCTGCTCTTCGGCCTGTTTCTGGCCAAATCCAGCGTCGACACCGAATTCAAGGATTACGAAGTGGTGTTCAACGAGGCGGTCAGCGGTCTGTCCAAGGGCAGCTCGGTGCAGTACAGCGGCATCAAGGTCGGAGACGTGGTCAGCCTGCGCCTTGATCCGCAGGACCCGCGCCGGGTGCTGGCGCGGATTCGTCTGGCGGGCGACACGCCGGTCAAGGAAGACACCCAGGCCAAGCTGGCACTGACCGGCATTACTGGCACGTCGATCATCCAGCTCAGCGGCGGCACACCCGAGAGCCCGAAATTGCGCGGGCATGACGGCAAATTGCCAACTCTGGTCGCCTCGCCCTCGCCTATCTCGCGTCTGCTCAACGACAGCAGCGACTTGATGACCGGCATCAGCGCCCTGCTGCAAAACGCCAACCACATGTTCTCCGCGGAAAACGTCGAGCGCGTGAGCAAGACCCTCGCCCATCTGGAACAGACCACCGGCACCATCAATGACCAGCGCGGCGACATCAAGCAAGCCATGCAGCAACTGGCAACGGTCGGCAAACAGGCCGGCAGCATGCTCGAGCAGACCTCACTGCTGATGCGCAACGCCAACGGCCTGCTCAACGATCAGGGCAAACAGGCCCTTGGCAGTGCCGAACAGGCGATGAAGTCGCTGGAGCAAAGCAGCGTGACCATCAACGGCTTGCTCAGCAAAAACCAGAATTCGCTGGATAACGGCATGCAGGGCCTCAACGGCCTGGCCCCGGCGATTCGCGAACTGCGCGAGACGCTGACCTCGCTGCGCGCGATTTCCCAGCGCCTTGAGGCCAACCCCAGCGGCTACCTGCTGGGCAGCGACAAGAACAAGGAATTCACCCCATGAAACTGACTCGAATCGCCCTGCTCGGCGCTGGCCTGACCCTGATCGGCGCGTGCTCGATCTTGCCCCAGTCGGAACCTTCGGATGTCTACCGCCTGCCCGCCGCGCAAGCGCCCGCCTCGGCCAGCCCGGCGGCGGCGCAGTCGTGGTCGTTGCGCTTGAATAAATTGCAGGCCAGCGAAGCACTGAACCGGCCGAGCATTGCCGTGATTCCGCAGGGCGATGTGATCAGCTCCTACAAGGGCTCGCGCTGGAGCGATCCGGCGCCGGTACTGCTGCGCAATCGTCTGCTCGATGGATTCCAGCGTGATGGTCGAGTGACGCTGCTGAGCACCGACGACAGCAACTTTCAGGCGGATCTGGAGCTGGGCGGTAGCTTGCAGGCGTTTCAGACGGAATATCAGGGCACCCAGGCCGGCGTTGTGGTGCGGGTTGATGCGTTGCTGGTGCGTGGTTACGACCAGCGCATCCTCGCCAGCCGCCGTTTTGAAGAGCGCCAGTCGTTGAATGATGTGCAGGTGCCAGCGGTGGTCGCCGGGTTTGGCCTGGCCAGTGATCGCCTGACGGCCAAGGTTGTGGCTTGGGCCGTGGAGCAAGGCCAGAAACTCGCCCCGCAACCGCGCTGACACACCACAACTCCTGTGGGAGCGAGCCTGCTCGCGAAAGCGGTGTATCAGTCACTTAAGCGTTGACTGACACTCCGTCTTCGCGAGCAGGCTCGCTCCCACATGGGAATTTTGCTCAACCAAAGAACCAGTAGCAGACCCCGATAGCGCCCACCACTCCGGCAAACTCGGCCAGCAACGCACACCCCACAGCGTGCCGCGCGCGCTGAATGCCCACCGCGCCGAAGTACACCGCCAGCACATAGAACGTGGTTTCGGTACTGCCCTGCACCGTCGCCGCGACCAGCGCCGGGAAGCTGTCGACGCCGGAGGTCTGCATGGTCTCGATGAGCATCGCCCGCGCGGCGCTGCCGGAAAACGGTTTGACCATCGCCGTCGGCAGCGCATCGACGAAGCGCGTGTCCCAGCCGGCCCACTCGACCAGATGACGAATACCGTCCAGGCCGAAATCCAGCGCACCAGAGGCGCGCAACACGCCAACCGCACAGAGCATCGCCACCAGATACGGCAAGAGGTTCTTCGCCACATCGAAGCCCTCTTTCGCGCCTTCGACGAACGCCTCGTACACCTTGACCTTGCGCAGCGCGCCGATCAGCAAAAAAAGCATGATCAAGCCGAACAGCGTGAGATTGCCGAGGATCGACGACAATCCCGCCAGTGCTGTCGCAGAAAGCGTACCAAGCAGGGCCATGAAGCCGCCGAGGATCAGCGCGCCGGGCAGCAGATAGGCGAGCACCACCGGGTCCCAGATGCGTAGGCGTTGCATGACGGCAACGGAGAGGAAGCCGACGATGGTCGAGCAACTGGTCGCCAGCAGAATCGGCAGGAACACCAGCGTCGGATCCGGCGCGCCTTGCTGGGCGCGGTACATGAAGATGGTCACGGGCAGCAGGGTCAGCGACGAGGCGTTGAGCACCAGAAACAGGATCTGCGCGTTGCTGGCGATGGTGGCGCTGGGGTTCAGCTCCTGCAGCGCTTTCATGGCCTTGAGGCCGATCGGCGTGGCGGCGTTGTCCAGGCCCAGACCGTTGGCGGCGAAGTTCAGCGTGATCAGGCCAAGGGCAGGGTGGCCGGCCGGGACTTCCGGCATCAGCCGCAGAAACAGCGGACCGAGCACCTTGGCCAGCCACTCGACGATCCCGGCCTTTTCGGCGATGCGCAGAAAGCCCAGCCACAGGGTGAGGGTGCCGAACAGCAGCACCATGACTTCGACCGACAGCTTGGCCATGGCGAAAATGCTTTCCACCATCGCCGCAAAGATCCCGGCGTTGCCGCCGATCAGCCACTGCGCCAGCGCCGACACGGCTGCCACGATGAAGAAGCCAAGCCACAGGCCATTAAGCATCAGTCAAATCCCCCGAAGAATGCGGCGAATGATAGCGGGGTCACCAGAAACGACAAACCCCGGATTTCTCCAGGGTTCGTATGGATCTGCCGCCCCCCGATTTACTGGGTGGCCTCAATCTACTGTAGGAGCTGCCGAAGGCTGCGATCTTTTGATTTTGTTTTTTAAAAGCAAGATCAAAAGATCGCAGCCTGCGGCAGCTCCTACAGGGGGGTGTCAGTTCTTGGAAATCTCGCCAGCCGGCAGTTTTTCCTTGCTGCGCCAGTGCGGCAGGGAATTCCAGTAACGCTCGCCCTTGGCGTCGTCGTACATGCCTTCCCAGCGCGCGATAACCAGCACTGCCAAGGCATTACCGATCACGTTCAGTGCAGTACGCGCCATGTCCATGATGCGATCGACACCAGCGATGAACGCCAGGCCTTCGAGCGGGATGCCAACGCTGCCCAGAGTGGCCAGCAGCACCACGAAGGACACGCCCGGTACGCCGGCGATGCCTTTGGAGGTGACCATCAGCGTCAACACCAGCAGCAGTTGCTGGCTGATCGACAGGTCAATGCCGTACAGCTGGGCAATGAAGATCGCCGCGATCGACTGGTACAGGGTCGAGCCGTCGAGGTTGAACGAGTAACCGGTCGGTACCACGAAGCTGCAGATGGCTTTCGGCGCGCCGTAGGCTTCCATCTTCTCGATGACACGTGGCAGCACGGTTTCCGAGGAAGCGGTGGAGTAGGCCAGCACCAGCTCATCCTTGAAGATGCGCATCAGCTTGAGCACCGAGAAGCCGAACAGCTTGGCGATCAGGCCCAGCACGACGAAGGCGAAGAAGGCGATGGCGACGTAAACCAGAATCACCAGTTTTGCCAGCGGCAACAGCGAAGCGAAGCCGAAATTGGCGACGGTCACCGCGATCAGTGCGAATACGCCAATCGGAGCGTAGTTCATGATCATGTGGGTGACTTTGAACATGCTTTCCGAAACGCCCTGGAACATCTTTACCAGCGGCTCGCGCAGGTCCGACTGCAGGCTCGACAGGCCGAGACCGAACAGTACGGAGAAGAAGATGATCGGCAGCATTTCGCCGCGAGCCATGGCCGCGAAGATGTTCGACGGGATCAGGTTGAGGATGGTTTCGATGAACGCATGTTCATGCTGCACTTCGGCGGCGGTCGCCTGGTACTTGGAGATATCCACCGTGCCCAGGGTGCTCATGTCGATGCCGGTGCCCGGATGGAACACGTTGGCCAGCACCAGGCCGACGACGATGGCGATGGTGGTGACGATCTCGAAATAGATGATCGTCTTCAGGCCGATACGCCCGAGCTTCTTGGCGTCGCCCACGCCGGCGATGCCGACGATCAGCGAGGAAATGACGATCGGGATCACGATCATCTTGATCAGACGGATAAAGATATCGCCTGCCGGTTGCAGGACGTTGCTGATCCACCAGGCCTTCTCGGCGCTGAAGTGATTGAGCAACGCACCCAGTGCAATCCCCAGAACCAGACCGATGAGGATCTGCCAGGCGAGGCTGATTTTTGCCTTCTTCATTATCTTTACCCTTACTTGCGTTTGACTCAGGCACATGCAGGAACTGGAACGCTCATCAGCGGAAAAGTCTGTGCATCTGCCTCCGTATAAGGTGCCCCGAAGCGCGTGTTTACGGCTCTTCGGCAGGCGAAAAAAGGCGCAACTATTCCGATGCAAGGTGGCGCCGTCTAATGCCGTAAACGCCTACCCTATGCCGAATCGGCATGAGCTTTTTCAATTGAAACTGGCGTCCCAAGCGGTTCGATTGTGACATTTCAGCCGGCATAAGTGCCGTGAACCGGCCATTACAGCTTAGGGCGGTCAAATTTTGTACAGCGGGAATTGGCGGAAATTTCCGGAAAAACTCCAAATCGAAAGACTAGGAGTCACACGAATCGAGCGCGATCTTTGTCGATATACGGTCGTCAGGAAACACCGCGAAATGTTTTTCCGCACAGTGTCGACGATTCAAAGAAGGGGATTGGCGCGCTGGATCAATGGTTTAGCTGATTCAAAGCCCAGCGCAGATTCGTCAGACCATCGGGTCGACGAACCTGCGGCGCAGCTTTTACCCTGACCCGGCCCTCGCGCAGGTACTCCCTGTACCCGTAGGTCACTCCGACTCTGCATCAGTCAGAACGTCCCGGCCCCCTGGTCATGCACCGACCCTCATCGGGCGGCGCAGTGGAAAGCAGCGGGGCGCTGCTTTCGTGTTCGAAACCTTTGCGCGTCCTGCGTCAGTACCACTTCGGATCTTTCTTCAGGGTTTCCATCAGCAGATCCTGCATGCCCTGATCAGGTTTGCCGAAGAAGCGATAAGTCGCGTGTCGCGTCGGCGACTTGTCTTGCGGCAGACCTTCCGGCACATCGACCAGCATGGCGTAGGCGTCATCCTTGTCGAAGCTGAAGGCCACGATCAACCGGTGATTCAGGCACTTGTCCTGACTCTCGCAGAGCGGGCCGACCAGATACTGATCACCATCTTCCGTAACGGCGTGCATCTGTTGTTCGGAGGTGCCGGACAGGTTGATCACCCATTCCGGTACGCGCTCTTCCTTTTTGATCACGCCTTCCCAGGTTTCACGGTACTGCGCGTCGGAGGCGAGCAGTTCGTTGACCCGAGTCTGGCCATCATTGGCCGCCATGGCCATGGCACTGCCGCCCAGAAGCAGGGCGGCGGCCAATGTCTTGAGACCGATCATCGTTAACCTCGGCCGCGACGGCCAAAGAAGAAGGAAGCGATGAACATCACCAGGAACACGACAAAGAGAATCTTGGCGATACCCGTGGCGGTGCCCGCGATACCACCGAAGCCCAGAACGGCGGCGATGATGGCAATGATCAAGAATGTAATTGCCCAGCTCAACATGGTGATTCTCCTTACTTCTCTATTTAGGGGTGTTTCCGATTTCCGGCGCTACGCGCCCGAATGTATTCACTGACTTAGAAAACCCAGCGCTCTTCCCGTGGCAATTGATCCAGCGGTTGCGCCTGGTCGACATCGATCATGTGCATCGAAGCGTTTTCAGCCTGGCTGCTGCTCACGGCACTGAAGTGCGTCTGAGTGCTGTGCTGCATCGAAATCAATGGCTCGGGTTTACGGCTGTTTTCCCAGCTCATGTACTGCTGGCAGACGATCAGGGTGATCAGCAACGCCAGTACACCGAACAGACCTTGCTGGATCTGCAGTGGCGAAATACGTACTTGGGCGGCGATTGGGCGAGTCATCCTGTGTTCCTCACGCTTGTTCTGTTAGGGCAGTGCTGTTCTGCCCGGGCTGAGTGAGGTATTGCAGCCTGCATGCCAGTTTTTTGATGTCAGAAATTATCAATAAAAACAATAAGTTACGTGCTCTTCGGAAATTTCCTGCGACGCATCCTGCACGATGGCTCTTCTGCGGTCGTGCGCAATGCACGATTATTTCGTGGGAAATTTCGATGATATGGAATTGCTACCGGTACGCAGATGTCAGAAGAGGACGCAGGATCTGCCCTGCAAAACGCCGAATGTTTTAAAACTCAACGAAATCAATGAATTGGCCGTTATGGCAGTAGAGAGCTACCCTCCTATGGCTGGTATCGTTCAGAATCAACCATGCAACTTGCCCGATTTTTCCGGGACTAACCCAAGACTAATCACTATGGAGCGTAGGAAAAATGGAATCTGCCACTGAGCAACAAGGCCGCATTCTGCTGGTGGACGATGAATCCGCCATCCTGCGTACGTTTCGTTATTGCCTCGAAGACGAAGGCTATACGGTAGCCACCGCCAATAGCGCGGCCCAAGCCGATGCTTTGCTGCAACGTCAGGTCTTCGACCTGTGCTTCCTCGATTTGCGTCTGGGCGAGGACAACGGTCTCGACGTCCTCGCGCAGATGCGCATTCAGGCGCCGTGGATGCGCGTAGTGATCGTCACCGCCCATTCGGCGGTCGACACTGCGGTTGATGCCATCCAGGCTGGCGCCGCCGATTATCTGGTCAAGCCATGCAGCCCTGATCAACTGCGCTTGGCCACCGCCAAGCAGCTGGAAGTACGCCAGCTCTCTGCGCGCCTTGAAGCGCTGGAAGGCGAGATCCGCAAACCGAAAGACGGCCTCGATTCCCATAGCCCGGCGATGAAAGTCGTGCTGGAAACGGCCCGTCAGGTCGCAAGCACCGACGCCAACATTCTTATCCTTGGCGAGTCCGGCACGGGTAAAGGTGAACTGGCCCGTGCGATCCACGGCTGGAGCAAGCGCGAGAAGAAGTCCTGCGTCACCATCAACTGCCCGTCGCTGACTGCCGAGTTGATGGAAAGCGAGCTGTTCGGCCATAGTCGTGGCGCGTTTACCGGTGCCAGTGAAAGCACCTTGGGGCGTGTTAATCAGGCTGATGGCGGCACGCTGTTTCTCGACGAGATCGGCGACTTTCCTCTGACTCTGCAACCCAAGTTGCTGCGCTTCATTCAGGACAAGGAGTACGAGCGGGTCGGCGACCCGGTCACTCGCCGCGCCGATGTGCGCATCCTCGCCGCCACCAACCTCAATCTCGAAGACATGGTCCGCGACGGCCGCTTCCGCGAAGATCTGCTCTATCGCCTCAACGTCATCACCCTGCATCTGCCGCCATTGCGCGAGCGCGCCGAAGACATCCTGACCCTTGCCGATCGCTTCCTCGCACGCTTCGTCAAAGAGTACGCACGCCCAGCGCGCGGCTTTAGCGATGAGGCGCGCGAAGCGCTGCTCGGTTATCGCTGGCCGGGCAACATTCGCGAACTGCGCAACGTGGTCGAGCGGGCCAGCATCATCTGCCCGCAGGAACGCGTTGAAATCAGCCACCTGGGCATGGCCGAACAACCGGCCAACAACGCGCCACGGGTCGGCGCGGCACTGAGCCTGGACGAGCTGGAGAAAGCGCACATCGGCGCGGTTCTGGCCACCGCCGGCACCCTGGATCAAGCGGCGAAAACCCTCGGCATCGACGCCTCGACCCTGTATCGCAAACGCAAGCAGTACAACCTGTGAGCACTGCGCGATGAAACTGGCGATCAAGCTGCGCACGCGCCTGTTCCTGAGCATTTCTGCGTTGATCACCGTGGCCTTGCTCGGGCTCTTGCTCGGGCTGGTCAGCGTGATGCAGATGGCCGGGTCGCAGGAAGCGCTGGTGCGCAGCAACTTTGTCACCCTGGATCTGGGGCTCAAGCTGCGCCAGACCCTCGGTGATCAATTGATCATCATGCTCGCCGAAAAACCCGACCCCGTCGCGTTCGAAGCGTCCAAGCAGCACTACTTCGAGTTGCTCGACCAAGGCATCGCCCAACAGCAGGAGGGCGATGACCAGCCTTACGGTTTCCGCCAGGCCAAGGCCGATTACCTGAGCTTCCTCGCCTCATTCGACGTGACTGCCGAAGCGGCAAAGAACGCCAGCACCAGCGCGGATTTCCGCGAGCGCTTCAATATTCTGCGTAATGGGTTGATTGCTGAGCACAAGCACGCGCTGGACAGTATCAATGAGGTGCAGCACGCCGCTCGCGAACGTGCCCTGCTGATAGCCGGGCTGCTTGGCCTGGTCGGGCTGGCGGTGCTGATCATCGGTTTTGTCACGGCGCAGGGCATTGCTCGGCGCTTCGGCGCACCGATCGAAGCGCTGGCCAAGGCTGCCGACAACATCGGCCAGGGCAACTATGACGTGACTCTGCCGATTTCCACGGCCATGGAAGTCAACCTGCTGTCGCGGCGCTTCGGCCTGATGGCCGAGGCGTTGCGCGAACACCAGGCGATGAATGTCGACGAACTGTTGGCCGGCCAGCAGCGCTTGCAAGCGGTGCTCGATAGTATCGACGACGGTTTGTTGATGATTGACCGCCAGGGCCAGCTCGAACACCTCAACCCCGTTGCTCAGCGCCAGTTGGGCTGGGAAGACGATCGACTGGGCCAAGGCTTGGGCACCGCGCTCGGCCGCCCGGAACTGGATGCACAACTGCAATTGGTCCTGCGCGGCGGCACGCTGGAGCGGGCGCCGGAAGATCTGAGCATCGAAGTCGATGGCGAATCGCGCCTGCTGACTTACAGCCTGACGCCGGTCAGTCATACCCAAGGGCATATTCTCGGTGCGGTGATGGTGCTGCACGACGTCACCGAGCAACGCGCGTTCGAGCGCGTGCGCAGTGAGTTTGTCTTGCGCGCTTCCCATGAACTGCGCACGCCGGTCACAGGCATGCACATGGCCTTCGGACTGTTTCGCGAGAGGGCGAAATTCCCGGCTGAATCGCGCGAAGCTGACCTGCTGGATACGGTCAACGAAGAAATGCAGCGGCTGATGCAATTGATCAACGACTTGCTGAATTTCTCGCGCTACCAGAACGGTCTACAGAAACTCACCCTGGCGCCATGTTCCATTGAGGACCTGCTGGAGCAGGCGCAACTGCGCTTTGCCGACGTGGCTGCGGCCAAAGGTGTTGCGCTGAACGTCGAGATTCAAGGCCCGCTGCCGAGGTTGCAGGCTGATCAGGCGCAACTCGATCGCGTCCTCGACAACCTGATCGACAACGCCTTGCGCCATACCGCCCGCGACGGCCAGATCCGTCTGCAGGCGCGCCGCCATGGCGAGCGGGTGATCATCAGCGTCGAAGACAATGGCGAAGGCATTGCCTACGGCCAGCAGGGGCGGATTTTCGAGCCGTTCGTGCAGGTCGGGCGCAAGAAGGGCGGCGCCGGGCTCGGCCTGGCGCTGTGCAAGGAAATCGTCCAGTTGCACGGCGGGCGCATGGGCGTCTACTCGCGGCCTGGGCAGGGCACCCAGTTCTACATGGCGCTGGCCGTTTAAGCCTCGTCGTCCATACGCCGCCCGGCCAGGCGTCGACCTCGGGTGATCAGTTCGATGAATTGCACGGCGCTCAAGGCGTGGGCGAACAGCCAGCCCTGACCGAACTTGACCCCCTCACTGCTGAGCAGCGCTGCCTGGGATTCCAGCTCGATGCCTTCGGCAATCACTTTCAGATCCAGCGCCTGCGCCATGTGAATGATGTGCGGAGCGACGCCGCTGCTCGCCGCGTCATGGCCCAGCGCATCGATGAACGCCTTGTCGATCTTCAGGCAGTCCACCGGCAAGGTCTGCAGATAGGCAAGGCTGCAATAGCCGGTGCCGAAATCATCGATCAGCACCTGATGGCCAACGTCGCGCAAGGCTTGCAGGTTTTCCCGCGCCACCACTACATCGATCAGACCGCGTTCGGTCACTTCGAAGGCTATCTGCCGCGCGGCGACACGGTGCAGCGCCAGCAGCCGCGCCATGACCTGGCCGATGCGCGGCACCATGACATCGCAGGCCGCGAGGTTCACCGAGATATATAGCTGCGGATTGGCGCGCAGTAACTGGCCCAGTTGTTCGAGCAGACGCTGCAACACGAAGTCGGTCATCTGCCGGATCTGCCCGGTGTTCTCCGCCATCGGAATGAACAGGTCGGGGCTGGTCAGGGTGCCGTCCGGGCGCCGCCAGCGCAGCAGCGCTTCGGCGCCGACGCAGTGGCGGCTGTCGAGGTCGAAGATCGGCTGATACAGCACCTGCAACTCACCCCGGCGGATCGCACCGTGCAGCTCGGCATCCAGTGACTGGCGCTGACGCACCAGCAGCAAGGTCAGAAAGCCGACAACGGCGCCGGCGATCAGGCACACCGGCAACAGCCACCACCACACAGCCGGGACGTGCATGCCCGTGCGCGGCGTGATCAGCACCAATTGATATTCCGGGTTGTCGGTGGGCATGCGATAGATCAGCCGCGTTTGCGTGACTTGCAGCGCATCACGGCTCTTCGGTGGCCAGGGTTCGGTCGGTGGCCAGGTCTGTGCGGTGCCGAGCACCGGAATCGCGCGAGTGCCGTGATCGAGTACCACCAGCAGGCTGCTGCCGGGCGACAGATCAACCATGTCGGTCAAATGTCCGCGCGAGGTAGCGACACGGAAGTTACCGCGCCCGAGCATCAGTGCCGCGCGGTTTTCATCGGGTTCGGTGGTGGTGTTCAGCCAATAGCTGTAGGTCGGGCCCTGAATGTCCGGCGCGCGCACCAACGACAGACCTTCCTGGCGCGGACGGTTGGAGCAGAATCGCGAAGCGTCCATATATGCCGCTTCATAGACGAAGCGGTAGTTGAAGGTGACTTGCTGCAGGGTCGCGATCATTTCTTCGTCGCAGCCGCGCAAGGGCTGGGCTTCAAGGTCGTCGAGACTTTCGCGCAACTGGCCGAACAATTGTTCGAGGCGAGCGAGGAAACGCTCGCCCTGGGCGTTCATTTCCTGGCTCTCGCGCATTTCCATCTGGCGTATCGCCGCGAACATACCGCCGGCGATCAACAGACTGGCGCTGAGGACAGCCGCGATCATCGCCAAAAAAGCAGGGCGATAAAACCAGCTACGCAGCGTCTCTCGGGTCGCAGCCATCAAGGATTTTCCGAAGAATTACCATGAGTTATAGCTGCTGATTGCGATTTCGCCCTGACCGTCGGGCGGGCGTCATTATTTTGTCTGATTGAGGACCAGAAGAAGTGCCGCGGTTTGCGCATCCGGCGTCCCGTCGAAGCGAGCAGGGCGGTAATGCATCTGGAACGCGGCGAGGACGTGGCGCGTGGCGACGTCCAGCTCGCCGGTCTGCGGCGTGTCGTAACCCAGGCGCGCAAGTTGCGCCTGGAACCAGCCTGGTTCCGGCAGCGGACTGCTGTTGAACACGGCTTGCTGACGCGCTACCGCTTGCTCGTTCGGCCACAGTCCCAAGCCTTCATCAGCGAGACGTTTCCACGGAAACAATGGCCCCGGATCAAGCTTGCGCAGCGGCGCGATGTCGCTGTGACCGATGATGTGCCGCGGGCTGATGCCGTTGCGCTTGCTGATGTCCTTGAGCAGGGTGATCAACGATTCGATCTGCGCTTCGCTGTACGGATACCACAGGCGCCCGGTCGGGGTGTCCTTGTAGCCGGGATTGACGATTTCGATGCCGATGGAGCTGGAGTTCAACCAGGTGCGGCCCTGCCATTGACTCTCGCCGGCGTGCCAGGCCCGTTGGTTTTCGTCCATCAGCTTGTAGATTGTGGCGTTGTTGTCATCGCCGATCAGGTAATGGCTGCTGACGTCGCCATGGGTCAGCAATTGCAGCGAACGCTCCAGCGACGCCGAGGTGTAATGCACCACAACGAACTGGATGCGACTGTCGTAATTGGCCGAAGGGTGGCTGGTGTCGTAACGCGGGCCGCTGGCGCAACCAGCGAGGACGAACAGCGAGGCAACAAGGGCAAAGAATTTCATGGCAGAGGACAATACGCAGAAGACAGTAATGCAACAGTGTAACGTACCGGTTTGGCCAGCGTCCGCCAGCGGGCGGAATTAAACAAAATGGAACAATTGCCTTAGCCGAGCTCCACTCGGTTGCGTCCGGCGTTTTTTGCCCGATACAGCGCCTGATCGGCTCTTTTCAACACTAGATCGCTGTGTTCTCCGACCTTGAACGATGCCAGTCCCATGGAAATCGTAATGGTCACTCGCTCGCCCTTGAAATGAAACGGGCAGGCTTCGATCGCCGCGCGCAGGGTTTCCAGCAGTTTTGCGCCAACCGCTGGCGGCGTCGCCGGCAGCAACAGCACAAACTCTTCACCGCCGAAACGGGCGATGAAATCCGAGCCGCGCAGGCGCTTGCGCAGCACTGTGGCGATGATCTTCAGGACTTTGTCGCCGGCCAGGTGGCCGTAGCTGTCGTTGATGCGCTTGAAATGATCGAGGTCGAGCATGGCCAGGCTAAGGGTGTTGCCGTGCTGCTGCCATTGCTGGATTTCATGCTCCAGGCGTTCACTCCACGCCGCGCGGTTAGGCAGGCCGGTCAACGGATCGATCAGGGCTTTCTGCCGCTGCTCTTCAAGATGTTCACGGAAGCCCATGGCTTCCTGCTCCATATGCGCCACGCGCTCCGACAGGCTCTTCAACCTGGCGGCGACTTCCTGCTCGCGGGCGTCGCGCTGCTTCTGGTGCTGATCCATCGTTCCCAGCAGGCCTTCCAGATGATTCTCCAGCACATGCTTGAGGTCATCGAGGTCGGCTGCTTGCTGGACGCTGCTCTGCAAGCCGTCGACCTGCTCGCGAATCTGCGTGTCCATGGCCCGCGCCGCCGAGCTGTTGTCGGCATGCCCTTCGCTGGCCGCTTGCAGGTTGCTCTGGAACGCTTCAAGGCGTTCGTTGAGCTGTTGCAGATAGGCTTCGAATTCGTGCTGACCGCTATCGGTAATCGCCAGCATCAAGGTTGCGAGATCGTCGAGGATCGGTAGCAGCTCGTACCAGTTCAGTCCGTGTTTGAGCCGTTCGCGCATGGCTTCGGCTTGCGGCCGGTGGCGCTCGGGCAGGGTCAGGTCGTCGAGCAGGCCGATCAGCGTGTCTTCGATGTGTCTGGCCACGGAGCTGTAGGACGGCTCCGGGGAATCCGGCAGAGCGAAGAGGATGTCGTGTTCCGACTGCTCCGGGTCGATAGCGGCCAATGCTTGAGCGATTGGCTCGGGCAAGGGCAGGCTGTCGAGGAGCAGCGGCGAGGGATCGCCGGGGTGGATCAATTCATCGGGGTTGAACGCCTCGGTTGCTGGCGCAGCGACGGTCATCTCGGCGTCCGCGGCGGGTTCAACTTGCGCTGGCTCGGCTTCAACGACGACCACAGGCGCAGCGAACGCAACGACTTGCGGCTCATCAGGCGGCGTCTGGGCGGACGTTTCGATGATGGTCTCGGGCGCTGCGATCGCTGGCTCCGCGTTGGCCACCGGTGCCGATTGCGCAGGCTCCGGTTCAGGCTGCTGAGCTTCGACCAGCTGCGGCACTGGTGTTGCTGGTATGTCGGCCGCCGGTGCAACGGTTTCTTCACTGTCGCGACTACCAAACAAACGCTGCAACAACCCCGGCCGACCCGGCTCGGCAGGCGTCTCCAACTGACTCAAGGCCTTGCCCTGCAAGCCACTGAGCTCGCTCAGCAGCAGTGGCATTTCCCGCGCCTGACCGACGCGGCTGTCCAGTTGTTTGGCGAATTTCTTCAGCGGTTGCGCGACTTCGCGCGGCAATGGCAAAGCCTGCAACTGGGTGACCAGCGCGGTCAGCGCGGTGCTGACCTGATCGATGCGGGTCTCGCGGCGCTGCTCGGAGTCGAGCACGGCTTTTTCCAGGCGCGGCAGCAGGGCGGCGAGGCCAGCGTCCATGTCATCGGTACGCACGACTTCGCGCATTTCTTTCATGCACTGATCGACAGCCTTGTCGGTGCCTTCGGCCGCCAGCGTGCTGCGCACCAGACCGCGCCGCAGCAGGTCGAGTCGCGCGGCCCAGCGGCGTTCGAGCTTGTCCTGCTGTTCGATGCTCTTGAGGTACTTCTCTTTCCAGCGCTGGGCGTCGTCGCTCATTCACAGGTTCCGCGAGGGGCAGGGCTCAACGCGGGCAATGCGTCGGCCGTGAGCGAACCCGGCAGACGAATTTCCACCGCGACCGGCAGGTGATCGGAAATGGGCTGGGCCAGTACCTCGACCTTTTCCAGGGTCAGGGTCGGGCTGAGCAGAATATGATCAAGGCAACGCTGTGGGCGCCAGCTGGGGAAGGTCGCTTCCACCTGCGGGGCCAGCAGGCCGAGATCGCGTAATGGCGAGTGTTCGAGCAGGTCGCTGGCATGGGTATTCATGTCGCCCATCAGCACCTGATGCTTGTAACCGCTGATCAAATCACGAATGTAGGCCAGTTGCAGGCTGCGGGTCCGCGCGCCGAGGGCCAGGTGCATCATCACCACCACCAGCGCTTCCGGACCTTCGCCGAAGCGCAGCAGGATCGCGCCGCGACCTTTCGGGCCGGGCAGCGGATGATCCTCGATCGCCCACGGCTTCAGGCGACTGAGCACGCCATTGCTGTGCTGGGCCAGTCGACCGAGGTTGCGATTGAGTTGTTGATACCAGTAGGGAAAGGCGCCGAGATGGGCCAGATGTTCGACCTGATTGACGTAGCCCGAACGCAGGCTGCCGCCATCGGCTTCCTGCAGGGCGACCAGATCGAAGTCGCCGAGCAGGTCACCGATCTTCTGTAGATTGCCGGAACGCCCGGTGTGCGGCAGCAGATGCTGCCAGCTGCGGGTCAGATAATGCCGGTAGCGCTCGGTGCTGATGCCGACCTGAATGTTGAAACTGAGCAAGCGCAGACGCTGGTCTGCGGGCAGGCCCGTAGACGCCAGATGATGCTCGTTGACCTGCGGATCATGCAGGCCAACGATGCGTTCGGACTTCCAGCGGCGCATGGCGAATGCCGCGCTTAGTTGGCAGCAGCCTTGTTCGCCGCTCGCTCTTTGGCGACCAGATCGTCAGCCAGCTTCAATGCTTGCTCGGCACCGCCGGCAGAGCCGATGTCGAAGCGGTATTTACCATTGACGATCATGGTTGGCACGCCAGTGATTTCGTACTTCTTCGCCAGCTCACGGGCCTTGACGATCTGGCCTTTGATAGCAAACGAGTCGAAAGTGGCGAGGAACTTGTCCTTGTCCACGCCTTGAGTGGCGAGGAAGTCAGCCATGTCATTCTTGTCGGTGAGCTTCTTGTGTTCTTTCTGGATCGCGTTGAACACGGCGTTGTGCACCTGGTGCTCGACACCCATGGCTTCCAGAGTCAGGAACATCTGGCCGTGAGCGTCCCATGGGCCGCCGAACATGGCGGGAATGCGCACGAAGTTGACGTCGGACGGCAGTTTTTCAACCCATGGATTGATCACTGGCTCAAAAGCGTAGCAATGCGGGCAGCCGTACCAGAACAGCTCGACCACTTCGATCTTGCCAGGCTTTGCAACCGGCACCGGATTGGCCAGTTCGACATAAGGGGCGGCAGGGGCTTCAGCGGCCTGGGCGGTGATGCCGAACAGGCTGGCAGCGACGAGGGCGGCGCTGATGATCAGATTACGCATGCTTTACTCCTGAACAATTTGGGTCGCCTCGCTCGACCTGTTGCGACACAGATCCTGGCGGGCATGAGTGCTGTAGTGTAACGGCAGCGGCCACAAAAAAGGGCGGCCAAAGCCACCCTTTTTATACTTGCTGCGAAGGATTAATCGAGCGTTAACGTGGCAGGCGTTACGCGCCTCGTGCAACCCTCGAATCAGGGTCTCAGTGCAAGCCCTGGATGTAGCTGGAAACCGCAGCGATGTCTTCGTCGCTCAGCTTGCGCGCGATGGTGCGCATGGTCATTGCGTCGCCGTCGTTGGCGCGACCGCCTTCTTCCTTGCGGAAATCGGTCAGTTGCTTGGCGATGTATTGAGCATGCTGGCCACCCAGATGCGGGAAGCCTGCTGCAGCATTGCCGGCACCGTTCGGCGAATGGCAGCCGGTGCAGGCTGGCAGGCCTTTTTCCAGGTTGCCGCCACGGAACAGCGCTTCACCGCGAGCGACGATCTTCGGATCGGCGGCGCCGACGCTGCCTTTCTGGCTGGCGAAGTACGCAGCGATGTCGGCCAGATCCTGGTCATTCAGGTTGGTCAGCAGCCCGGTCATTTCCAGCACTACGCGCTTGCCCGACTTGATGTCGTGCAATTGCTTGTCGAGGTAGCGTTCACCTTGACCTGCCAGTTTCGGAAAGTTTGGCGCCATGCTGTTGCCGTCCGGGCCATGGCAGGCTCCGCACACGGCAGCTTTGGCCTGGCCTGCTGCGGCATCGCCGGCAGCATGGGCGATACCTGAAATTCCCACGGTCAACAGCAGACTCACGATCAATTTGTTCATCAGCTAATCCAACTACGGCTAAGGGTTAAGTTATGGACCGGGCTTACTCTCGCTCATCCACAGGATGATGGCCTGGTAATCCTCGGCACTGCAGTCCATGCACAAACCACGCGGCGGCATCGCCTTGAAACCCTGGGTCACGTGTTGCACCAGCGTCCCCATACCTTTCGCCAACCTCGGCGTCCAAGCTTCCTGATCGCCTCTTGCGGGCGCCATGGGTAGTTGGCCGGAATGACAGGCACCACAAACACGGTTGTACACGGCTTCCGGATCCTGTGTAGCCTGTGCGCTGTAAAGCGGCATCAAGACTCCGGCAGCCAGCAGCCATTTCGTCATAAAACGACCTTTTCAGGGTTGAGAGCGTTCTGCGTTCTAATGCGCAATCAAAGTCTGTCGCTCTCGTGAGCTTCATCCTTCGCTGGGACAAAGCACACACAAAATCTGCGGCATTATATACTGGCGTCACTGAAACGGAAGCGACACCGCGTTCCGCGCCCAATCCCGGCGCCGCCCACATCGGAAATCCCATGCAACTCAAGAATCCCATCCTCGGCCTGTGCCAACAGTCCACATTCATGCTCAGTGCCGCCAAAGTCGATCAATGCCCTGACGACGAAGGCTTCGAAGTGGCGTTTGCCGGTCGTTCCAACGCCGGCAAATCCAGCGCGCTGAACACCCTGACCCACGCCAGCCTGGCGCGCACCTCGAAAACTCCGGGTCGCACACAGCTGTTGAACTTCTTCAAGCTAGACGATGATCGCCGTCTGGTCGACCTGCCGGGCTACGGTTATGCAAAAGTACCGATCCCGCTCAAGCAGCACTGGCAGCGCCACCTTGAGGCTTACCTCGGTGGTCGGGAGAGTCTGAAAGGTCTGATTCTGATGATGGACATCCGCCATCCGATGACCGACTTCGACCTGCTGATGCTCGACTGGGCCGTCGCCGCTGGCATGCCGATGCACATCCTGCTGACCAAAGCCGACAAACTCACCTACGGCGCAGCCAAGAACACCCTGCTGAAAGTACAGTCGGAAATCCGCAAAGGCTGGGGCGACTCGATCACCATCCAGTTGTTCTCCGCACCAAAACGCATGGGCCTGGAAGAGGCCTACACCGTATTGGCCGACTGGATGGAACTGGCAGACAAAAACACCGAGGCGGCAGCCGAGTAAGACAATTTCAAAACTGACTGTGGTGCTGTCAGGCAAGGCGAAAGCACCGCTAAAAAGCGGAGTTTAGGGTACCTAAATGAGCATTTTTAGCGGTGCTTTTAACGCAGCATGACGGCATCACAGCCAGTTTTGGGGCAAAAAAAGCCCCGGACTTCATTGGGGAGGGAGAAGTTCCGGGGTTCAAGTTCCGAACCGCTAGGGCGGGGTTCAGATATCTGCCAACACTTAACACAACATAGGAGCATCGAAGGGCTTCACCAGCCATTCAGTATCTCTGAGTGTTCGGTCGACAGATTAGTTCAGATTTTTTTCAAAAAGCTTTGGAATAGCCTCAAGCATTTATCGTTCTAAGCCGGTTTACGGGACTTGCCGCGACGTCGCGTCGCGGCACCTTTACAAACTCAGTGCGCCTCATCCCAGTTGTTGCCCACGCCAACTTCCACCAGCAGCGGCACATCCAGTTTCGCCGCTTCGCTCATGTGCGTACGAATTTCGGCACTGACCTGCTCGACCAGATCCTCGCGAACCTCCAGCACCAGTTCGTCGTGCACTTGCAGGATGACCCGGGCATCCAGCCCCGACGTGGCCAGCCAGTTATCCACAGCCACCATCGCTTTCTTGATGATGTCCGCTGCCGTGCCCTGCATCGGCGCGTTGATCGCTGTGCGTTCTGCAGCGGCGCGTTCCTGCGGCTTGTTCGAGTTGATCTCCGGCAAGTACAGGCGACGACCGAAGAAAGTTTCGACGTAACCCTGATCCGCCGCTTGCGCGCGGGTACGCTCCATGTATTCGCGCACGCCTGGATAACGGGCGAAGTAGGTGTCGATGTAAGCCTTGGCGGTCTTGGTGTCGACGCCGATGTCCTTGCCGAGCTTCTGCGCGCCCATGCCGTAGATCAGACCGAAGTTGATCGCCTTGGCGCTGCGGCGCTGGTCCGAGGTCACTTGATCAAGCTCGACCTTGAATACTTCGGCAGCGGTTGCAGTGTGCACGTCGAGATTGTTGCGAAAGGCGTTCATCAGGCCTTCGTCGCGGGACAGGTGGGCCATGATCCGCAGTTCGATCTGCGAATAGTCCGCCGCCAGCAGTTTGTAACCCTTCGGTGCGACGAACGCCTGACGAATGCGTCGGCCTTCGGCGGTGCGCACCGGAATGTTCTGCAGGTTCGGATCACTGGAAGACAGGCGCCCGGTCGAAGCCACGGCCTGATGATACGAGGTGTGGATGCGCCCGGTGCGCGGGTTGATCTGTTCGGGCAGGCGATCGGTGTAGGTGCTTTTCAGCTTGCTCATCGAACGGTGCTCCATCAGCACCTTCGGCAAGCGGTGATCGTCTTCGGCGAGTTTCGCCAGCACTTCTTCAGCGGTGGACGGCTGGCCCTTGGCGGTTTTCTTCAGCACCGGCAGGCCGAGCTTTTCATAGAGAATCACGCCCAGCTGCTTCGGCGAGCCGAGGTTGAATTCCTCTCCGGCAATTTCGAAGGCTTCACGCTCCAGCGCGACCATTTTGTTGCCCAGCTCAATGCTCTGAATGCCGAGCAGTTCGGCATCGACGAACGCGCCCTGGCGTTCGATGCGCGCCAATACCGGTACCAGTGGGATTTCGATGTCGGTCAAGACGCTGGCCAGGCTCGGAATCGCGCTGAGCTTGTCGAACAGGATCTGGTGCAGGCGCAGAGTGATGTCGGCGTCTTCGGCGGCATACGGCCCGGCCTGTTCCAGAGCGATCTGGTCGAAGGTCAGTTGCTTGGCACCTTTGCCTGCGATGTCCTGGAAGCTCACCGTGGTGTGGTCAAGGTACTTCTGCGCGAGGCTGTCCATGTCGTGACGGGTCGCGGTGGAATTGAGTACGTAGGACTCGAGCATGGTGTCGAAGGCGATGCCGCGCACGCTGATGCCTTCACTCTGATCGCCGCCAATGGCGCAGTTGGCCAGAATGTTCATGTCGAACTTGGCGTGCTGGCCAACCTTGAGTTTGCTCGGGTCTTCCAGAATCGGCTTGAGTGCCCGCAGCACGGTGTCGCGATCCAGCTGCTCCGGCACGCCGATGTAGGAGTGGGTCAGCGGGATGTACGCAGCTTCGTTGGCCTGTACGGCGAACGACAGACCGACCAGTTGCGCTCGCTGCGCGTCGATGCCGGTGGTCTCAGTGTCGAAGGCGATCAGTTTGGCGTTGCGCAGTTTTTCCAGCCAGACGTCGAAGCGAGCCTGATCGAGGATGGTTTCGTACGCGGCCTCGGCAGGGGCAACAGGTGCCTCGGCTTGCGGGGCGCTGAACAGATCATGGGCGGGCGCAGGTTCGGCCGCCGCACTCAGTTCCAGACGCTTGGCATCGCGATCCAGATCATTGAGCCAGCTCTTGAATTCCAGCAGGGTGTACAGCTCGTAGAGTTTGGCCGGATCTTCCTGGCCCATCTGCAGATCATCGAGGCCGATATCCAGCGGCACGTCGACCTTGATGGTCGCCAGTTGATAGGACAGGAAAGCCATTTCCCGATGCTCTTCGAGCTTGGCCGGCAAGGTTTTTGCGCCACGGATCGGCAGGGTCGGCACGATGTCGAGGTTGGCGTACAGCTCGGTCAGACCGCCGTTGACGCCGACCAACAGGCCGGACGCCGTCTTCGGGCCGATGCCCGGCACGCCCGGAATGTTGTCGGAGGAATCGCCCATCAGTGCCAGATAATCGATGATCTGCTCCGGTGCGACGCCAAATTTCTCCTTCACGCCTTCCACATCCATCGAGCTACCGGACATGGTGTTGACCAAGGTAATGTGGCCGTCGACCAGTTGCGCCATGTCCTTGTCACCGGTGGAAATGATCACCGGGCGATCGGCCGCCGCACTGCTGCGGGCGAGGGTGCCGATCACGTCGTCAGCCTCGACGCCGTCGACGCACAGCAGCGGGAAGCCGAGGGCGATCACGCTCTGGTGCAGCGGCTCGATCTGCACGCGCATGTCATCGGGCATGCTCGGCCGGTTGGCCTTGTATTCGGCGTACATCTCGTCACGAAATGTTCCGCCCTTGGCGTCGAACACCACGGCGAAGGGGCTGTCCGGGTACTGCTTGCGCAGACTCTTGAGCATGTTCAGCACGCCTTTGACCGCACCGGTCGGCAGGCCTTTGGACGTGGTCAGTGGTGGCAGTGCATGAAAGGCGCGGTACAGGTAAGACGAACCGTCCACCAGGACGAGGGGGGCTTGGCTCATGAGCAGGATCAACCTTTTCGGCGGGTCCGGCGCTAGAATAGCGGGACCGTTGACGACAAAGGGACAAGGTTATCATGCGTACGTTAAATCGCTTGCTGCTGGTCGGGTTGATCGCTGTCTCACCACTGGCCGCGATTGCGGCGGATGATGCGCCGGGCGGCGACCCCGAGGTCACCATCCGCACGGAGGGCGACAAGACTATTCAGGAGTACCGTCAGAACGGTTTCCTGTATGCGATCAAGGTCACGCCGAAGGGCGCGCCGCCGTACTTTCTGGTGCGCGCCGACGGAACGGATGCCAACTTCATCCGCTCGGACCAGCCGGATATGCTGATCCCGTCATGGAAGATCTTCGAATGGAAGTAGGTTTTTAATTCACTTGTGGCGCCGCCGTTGCGGCGCCCGTACTGGCAGTCAAGACATGTCTGTGTTCACTCCCCTGGCTCGGCCCGAGCTGGAAACCTTTCTCGCCCCTTACGGGCTCGGCCGCCTGCTCGATTTCCAGGGGATCGCCGCCGGCAGCGAAAACACCAATTTCTTCATCAGTCTGGAGCAGGGCGAGTTTGTCCTGACCCTGGTCGAACGCGGCCCGGTGCAGGAGATGCCGTTCTTCATCGACCTGCTCGACGTGCTGCACGAAGCCGAACTGCCGGTGCCTTACGCCCTGCGCACCACCGACGGCTTGGCCCTGCGTGAGCTCAAAGGCAAACCGGCGCTGCTGCAACCGCGTCTGTCGGGCAAGCACATCAAGGTCGCCAACGCCCAGCATTGCGCGCAGGTCGGCGAGTTGCAGGCGCATCTGCATCTGGCAACCCAGGGCGAGCGCATGATCAAGCGCAAGACCGATCGCGGCCTGGACTGGATGCTGGAGGAGGGCACTGAATTTCTCTCGCACCTGAGCGATGAGCCGCGTGCCTTGCTGCAAAAGGCGCTGGATGAGATCACCGAGCGCAAAGAGAAGATTCTTGCGCTACCTCGCGCCAATATTCACGCCGATCTGTTCCGCGACAACGCCATGTTCGAAGGCACCCATCTGACCGGGTTGATCGACTTCTACAACGCCTGCTCGGGGCCGATGCTGTACGACGTGGCGATCGCGTTGAATGACTGGTGTTCGGACGAGGAGGGCGTGATCGATGGCCCGCGCGCCCGGGCATTCCTCGGTGCCTACGCGGCGCTGCGCCCGTTCACGGCGGCGGAGGCTGAGCTCTGGCCAACGATGTTGCGTGTGGCTTGTGTGCGGTTCTGGCTGTCACGCCTGATCGCCGCCGAGCAGTTCGCCGGGCAGGACGTGTTGATTCACGATCCGCAGGAATTCGAGCAGCGCCTGGCGCAGCGGCAGAAGGTCAATACACCGTTGCCCTTCGCCCTCTGAGTAGATTCGCCAAGCAAACACGAACCTGTGGGAGCGAGCCTGCTCGCGAAGGCGGCGGCCCGTTCAGCATTTTTGCTGACTGACCAACCGCTTTCGCGAGCAGGCTCGCTCCCACAAGGTTTGTGTTGTTACAGCGACTCCAGGCACCCGGCCAGATCATTGCCGAGTTTTTCCAGCACCTGCTCATAGCCCTGAGCCGTCGCCGGCGTATAACCACCCAACGCATCCAGCTCGGCGAGTTTCACCGGCAAACCGGCCACCAGGGTTTCCGCTAGGCGCGGACGCAACGGCGGTTCGCTGAACACACAGGTCTTGCCTACTTCCTGCAAACGCTTGCGCATCGCCGCGACATGCTGGGCGCCGGGCTGTACTTCGGCGGCCACCGCGAACACCCCGGCGTGCTTCAGGCCGTAAGCGTCTTCGAAATAATCAAACGCCTCATGAAACACGAAGTACGGCTTGCCTTCGACATTGGCCAGACGCTTCTTCAAGCGCTGATCCAGCGCATCCAGACGTTCATCGAAGGCTTTGGCATTGCTCTGATAGCGCTGGGCATTGGCCGGGTCGGCGGCGCTGAGGTCGGCGGCCATTTTGTCAGCGATCACCCGCGCGTTGGCCGGTGACAACCACAGGTGTGCGTCCAGCGAGCCGGGGCGATGGTCGTGATCATGCTCATCGGCCTCTTCGGCGTGGGAATGGTTGTCCGCGCCGAAATGCCGCAGCTTGAGCCCCGGCAGATCCTGCACGGCGACGCTCGGCAGGCTGCGACCGCCGAGTACGCGCGGCAGGAAACCTTCCATGTCCGGGCCGATCCAGTAGAGCAGATCGACTGACTGCACCTTCCGTACGTCGGATGGGCGCAGGGCGTAATTGTGTGGGGAGGCACCCGGCGGCAGCAGCACCTCGGGAATCGCCACGCCGTCCTGCACGGCAGCGGCAATCAGCTGCAACGGTTTGATACTGGTGAGCACTTTGACCTCGGCCTGGGCCGTACCGATCAGCAGAAAACTGGCAACACAAGCCACAAAAACAGAAAAAAGTCGGGACACGATGACCACTCAAGGAAGCGAGAACGGGTAACATAATAACGTCTCCAGCAAATCTCGTCGCCGCTCATGCCTATTACACCGATTGCCAGCCGTCCCCACGACCACTCCCATTGCGTGCACAGCGCTCTGTCCGAGGCCGATACCTTGTGCGCGCAGAAAGGTTTGCGTCTGACTGCCCTGCGCCGCCGCGTGCTGGAACTGGTCTGGCAGAGTCACAAGCCGCTGGGTGCCTACGACATCCTTGCGGTGCTCAGCGAGCAGGACGGCCGCCGCGCAGCGCCGCCTACGGTGTACCGCGCACTGGATTTCCTGCTCGAAAACGGCCTGGTCCATCGCATCTCGTCGCTCAACGCCTTCGTTGGCTGCGTGCATCCTGAACACGCGCATCAAGGCCAGTTCCTGATCTGCCGCGAGTGCCACGCCGCCATCGAACTTGAGCAAAAAGTGATCAGCGACGCGATCATCAGCAGCGCCAAAGATGTCGGTTTCATCGTCGAAGCGCAGACGGTCGAAGTTGTTGGTCTGTGCGCCGGTTGCCAGGGGGCCTGATGAGCAACGCGCTGATCCGTCTGGAGCAGGTCGCCGTCACGTTTGCCGGGCAGACCGTGCTGGACAACATCGAGCTGAGCGTCGAGCCGGGGCAGATCGTCACCCTGATCGGCCCCAATGGCGCCGGCAAGACCACGCTGGTACGCGCCGTGCTCGGGCTGTTGAAGCCGAACAGTGGCAGCGTCTGGCGCAAGCCGAAATTGCGCGTCGGCTACATGCCGCAGAAGCTGCATGTCGACCCGACGCTGCCGCTGTCAGTGCTGCGCTTCCTGCGCCTGGTGCCTGGCGTCGATCGTTCGCGTGCCTTGGCCGCGTTGAAGGAAGTCGGCGCCGAACACGTGATCGACAGCCCGGTGCAGAGCGTTTCCGGCGGCGAAATGCAGCGTGTGCTGTTGGCTCGGGCACTGCTGCGTGAGCCGGAACTGTTGGTGCTGGATGAACCGGTGCAGGGCGTCGACGTGGCCGGGCAGGCCGAGCTGTACAGCCTGATCACCCGTCTGCGTGACCGCCACGGTTGCGGCGTGCTCATGGTGTCCCACGATTTGCATCTGGTGATGAGCACTACCGATCAGGTGGTCTGCCTCAACCGCCACGTCTGCTGCTCCGGGCACCCCGAGCAGGTCAGCGGCGATCCGGCATTTGTCGAGTTGTTCGGCAAGAATGCGCCGAGTCTGGCGATCTATCACCACCATCACGACCACGCCCACGACCTGCACGGTTCGGTGGTCAAAGGCCCGCTCGGCGGGCAACCTCATGTTCATGGAGACGGCTGCAAGCATGGCTGATTTTCTTTTGTATGCCCTGCTTGCAGGTCTGGCCCTGGCGCTGGTGGCCGGACCGCTCGGCTCATTTGTGGTGTGGCGGCGCATGGCCTATTTCGGCGATACCCTGTCCCACGCCGCATTGCTCGGCGTGGCACTGGGCTTTTTGCTGGACGTCAGCCCGACGGTGGCGGTGACGGTCGGTTGCCTGCTGCTGGCGGTGCTCTTGGTGACGCTGCAACAGCGTCAGCCACTGGCATCCGACACACTATTGGGAATTCTTGCACCGAGCACCCTCTCTCTCGGCCTGGTGGTACTAAGCTTCATGCATGAAGTGCGGATCGACCTGATGGCCTATCTGTTCGGCGACTTGCTGGCAATCAGTCCGAGCGATCTTGCGTGGATTCTCGGTGGCACCGCGGCGGTGCTGGTGTTGCTGGTGACGCTGTGGCGACCGCTGCTGGCGGTCACCGTGCACGAAGAACTGGCGCGGGTCGAAGGCTTGCCGGTTGCGGGTTTGCGCTTGGCGCTGATGCTGTTGATCGCGGTGGTGATCGCCGTGGCGATGAAAATCGTCGGGGTGTTGCTGATTACATCGCTACTGATCATCCCGGCGGCTGCGGCACAGCGTCACGCCCGTTCGCCGGAGCAGATGGCCTTGGGCGCGAGCCTGCTGGGCATGCTCGCGGTGTGCGGCGGGCTGGCGTTGTCGTGGTTCAAGGACACCCCGGCGGGGCCGTCTATCGTTGTGACGGCAGCCGCGCTGTTTCTGTTGAGTTTTGTTCTGCCCCGTCGTGGGGTGTAGACTTGGCCGCTTTTTGCGCAATTAGAGAGTCGCAGGAATGAAGCCGTTCGCCTCCCGTTATCTGCTCCTTGTCGCATTTTCAGTGCTGCTGGGCGCCTGCCAAAGCACGCCGCCGGTGGCTGAAGTCCCCGATGCGCGGGCTACGGCCATCGCGCAGCTGGAGCAAAGCCTGGCCAGCAGCGAACTGGCCACCGCCGAAGACCAGTTGGCCACGTTGCAGGCCGCGACCCCCAACGATCAATCCCTTGAGCAGTACCAGCGGCAGCTGGCCGAAGCGTACCTGCGCCGCAGCCAGATCGTCCTGCAAAAAGGCGATGTCAACGCTGCCGCCACCGCGCTCAGCCGCGCCCGTGCTCTGATGCCCAAGGCGCCAGCGCTGACCGGCGGCGTCAACGGCGCGATCACCGAAGCGCGCAAGGCCGAGCTGGAAAAGGCCGAGGCCGCGTTGCTGGCTGCCGAAGCCAGGCCGAAAGCCAAGGTCATCGACCCGACCGCCGAGAGCACCACTGTTGCGTTGAACATCGGTGATATTCACAAGCTGCAACGACAACTCGATGCTATCGCCGCCGATGTGGTGAATTACGAATGCGCCGTCAGCATCCAGGCGCCGCGCACCGCGGATTATCCGTGGCTGGCGACGTTGCTGAGCAAGCGAGTAAAGAAGCTCGATCCTGATTTTGATTTGCAGATCGAGAAGCAGATCTTGCGCACGGTTCCGGCGCAGATGGTTTTAAGTCCGCGCAAGCCATAAAAAGCTTCGCGAGCAGGCTCGCTCCCGCAGGTGCAACAGCGTACCTGTGGGAGCGAGCCTGCTCGCGAAAGCGTCCTCTCAACCAATAAAGATCTTAAGCCGGAATAGCCTTGGCCTTAGGCTCGCGCGCCCAGACCCGGTGCTCGCCGATCGCGGCGAAGAACGGTTTGGTCAACGCCCCTACATCCGCGCCCTGCAGCAGCCCAGCATCCGCATCCAGCTTCAGCAAGTCCTGCAATTGCTTGGCCTCGCCGTGCAGCGCGATCGCCTTCAGGTGCTTGTAGGCTTCGAGCAGGTAGTGCAACGCCACGCCGTCACCGCTCAACGCGGTAATCGACGCCGCGCCACCCGGTACGAACACCGCATCGAACGCAATTGAAGGCATGCCTTCCATCGACGCATCCACCGGCAATGCCTTGCCGTCAGCGGTCTTCACTGGCGCCGAGGTCGGGCCGAGCAGTTTCGCGTGGGCGCCTTCGGCTTCAAGTGCTTTCTTCATCGCATCGATGGCTGCAGCATCAACGCCGTTGGCCGCGAGAATCGCCACTTTGCGCGTCTTGATGTTGCCTGGCAGCAGGTTGGCCTGGCTCAGCGCTGGCGATTGCTCCAGCGAGGTCTTGCGCACTTCGACCGTGCCTTTGGCGGGTGCCGGCAAACCAAGGTTTTCAGCCACACGTTTGGCCAGGGTCAGGTCGATATTGGCGAGGATCTCGTTCACTTCACGGGCACGGATGAACTCACGCTCGACCTTGCCCAGCTCGAAGCTGTAGGCAGCGATGATGTGCTCTTTTTCGTGGTCGCTCATGCTGTTGAAGAACAAGCGGGCCTGGGAGAAGTGATCGCTGAACGACTCGCTGCGCTGACGGGTCTTCGCCGCATCGATGCGCTCCGGGTAGCTCTCGAAACCACCGTCCTGTGCCGCTGGCGGGGTTTCTTTTGGCCAACCGCCGTCGATCGAGTTCGGCTCGTACGAGGCACGACCCTTATCGATGGTGGTGCGGTGCTGCGCGTCACGCTGGCCGTTGTGGAACGGCGCCACCGGACGGTTGATCGGCAGCTCATGGAAGTTCGGCCCGCCGAGTCGGCTGATCTGCGTGTCGGTATAGGAAAACAGCCGACCTTGCAGCAACGGGTCATTGGAGAAGTCGATACCCGGCACGATGTGGCCAGGGCAGAAGGCGACCTGCTCGGTTTCGGCGAAGAAGTTGTCCGGGTTGCGGTTCAGGGTCATTTTGCCCAACGGCGTAATCGGGACGATTTCTTCGGGGATGATCTTGGTCGGGTCGAGGATGTCGAAGTCGAAATCGTGTTCGTTCTCTTCTTCGACGATTTGCACGCCCAGTTCCCATTCCGGGTAATCGCCCATCTCGATCGCTTCCCACAGGTCGCGGCGGTGGTAGTCGGTGTCCTTACCGGCGAGCTTCTGCGCCTCGTCCCACACCAGCGAACAGGTGCCGGCGGTAGGGCGCCAGTGGAATTTGACGAAGCGTGATTTGCCCTCGGCGTTGATCAGGCGGAAGGTGTGTACGCCAAAGCCCTGCATGCTGCGCAGGCTTTTCGGGATGGCCCGGTCGGACATCGCCCAGATGACCATGTGCGCCGATTCCGGCACCAGCGAGACGAAGTCCCAGAACGTGTCGTGAGCCGAGCCGCCGGTCGGGATTTCGTTGTGCGGCTCGGGTTTCACCGCGTGGACGAAGTCCGGGAACTTGATCGCGTCCTGAATGAAGAACACCGGCATGTTGTTGCCGACCAGGTCGAAGTTACCCTCGTCGGTAAAGAATTTCACCGCAAAGCCGCGCACGTCACGCACGGTATCGCCGGAACCCCGTGGCCCCTGCACCGTAGAAAAACGCACGAACACCGGGGTTTTCTTGCCCGGATCCTGCAGGAAACCGGCCTTGGTCAGTGCTGCATGGTTCTCGTAGGTCTGAAAGAAACCGTGGGCGCCGGTACCGCGCGCATGGACGATACGCTCCGGAATGCGCTCATGGTCAAAGTGCGTGATCTTTTCACGCATGATGAAGTCTTCCAGCAGCGATGGCCCGCGCGGCCCGGCTTTGAGGGTGTTCTGGTTGTCGGCGATCTTCACGCCCTGATTGGTCCGCAGTGCCTGACCGGTGGCGTCGGAACGGAATTCTTCCAGGCTGTCGAGCTTGGCGTTGGTGTTGGCGCGATCCGGGGTATCGGTCCCGGCCATTTCGCTTTTATCAGGTGCAGGCTTTTTGATGCTCATCAGACGTAAACTCCTCGTTTGGCCCCGGATGCCTTCCGAAGACCCTTGAGTGATTCCCGGGCACGGCACCCAGGGGTTTCAAGTCGCTTAAGTAGTGACTGATGAGCGTTTCAGCCGTTCCGTTTATCTGACCTTTGATCGCGTTATTGCCAAATTGAAGGTTAATTGCGAAATAAATGCTAAGAACCTCTATACGGACAGGCTAAAATGCGCGCCCGGCTAACCGCTGATCCTTTTCCAACGCGCCCCACAAGGTTCGCTACGTGATCGAGTTTCAAAACGTCCACAAGACTTACCGCGTTGCCGGTAAGGATATTCCCGCGCTGCACCCGACCAGTCTCGCCATCGAGAACGGTCAGGTGTTCGGCCTGATTGGCCATTCCGGTGCGGGCAAAAGTACCCTGCTGCGTCTGATCAATCGCCTGGAAGACTCCAGTGGCGGCAAGATCATCGTCGACGGCGAAGAAGTCACCGCACTGGACGCCAACGGCCTGCGCCGTTTCCGCCAGCAGGTCGGGATGATCTTCCAGCACTTCAATCTGCTCGCCTCCAAGACCGTCGCCGACAACGTGGCCCTGCCGCTGACCCTGGCCGGTGAGCTGTCGAGCAGTGAAATCAACCAACGGGTGGCCGAGCTGCTGGCGCGGGTCGGTTTGTCCGACCACGCGAAAAAGTACCCGGCGCAACTGTCCGGCGGTCAGAAGCAGCGCGTCGGCATCGCCCGTGCGCTGGCGACCAAGCCGAAGATTCTGCTGTGCGACGAGGCCACCAGCGCCCTCGACCCGCAGACCACCGCATCGGTCCTGCAACTGCTGGCAGAAATCAATCGCGAGCTGAAACTGACCATTGTCCTGATCACCCACGAAATGGACGTGATCCGTCGAGTCTGCGATCAGGTCGCGGTGATGGACGCCGGCGTGATCGTCGAGCAGGGTCCGGTGGCCGATGTGTTCCTGCATCCGCAGCACCCGACCACCAAGCGTTTCGTCCAGGAAAGCGAGCAGATTGACGAGAGCGAGCAGCGTGACGATTTCGCCCACGTGCCCGGGCGCATCGTGCGTCTGACCTTCCAGGGTGAAGCGACCTACGCGCCGTTGCTCGGCACCGTCGCCCGGGAAACCGGCGTCGACTACAGCATCCTTGCCGGTCGCATCGACCGCATCAAAGACATTCCGTACGGGCAACTGACCCTCGCTGTCACCGGTGGCGACATGGAAGCGGCGTTTGCCCGCTTCACCGCCGCTGACGTTCACATGGAGGTGTTGCGCTAATGGCCGACCTGATGAGTTTCTTCGCCAATATCGACTGGTACGAAATCTGGCTGGCGACTGGCGACACCATGCTGATGCTCGGCGGTTCGCTGTTGTTCACCGTGCTGCTCGGTCTGCCGCTGGGGGTGCTGCTGTTTCTCTGCAGCCCGCGTCAGTTGATGGAGAACCGTGGCCTCTACGCCGTGCTGTCGCTGGTGGTGAACATCTTGCGTTCGCTGCCGTTCATTATTCTGCTGATCGTGATGATCCCGTTCACCGTGCTGATCACCGGCACCTCGCTGGGTGTGGCCGGGGCGATCCCGCCGCTGGTGGTGGGCGCCACGCCGTTCTTCGCGCGTCTGGTGGAAACCGCGCTGCGCGAAGTCGATCGCGGCATCATCGAAGCGACCCAGTCGATGGGCGCGACCACGCGGCAGATCATCATGAACGCCCTGCTGCCGGAAGCCCGTCCGGGCATCTTCGCAGCGATTACGGTGACAGCGATTACACTGGTGTCCTACACGGCGATGGCCGGTGTGGTCGGCGCCGGTGGTCTGGGCGACCTGGCGATCCGTTTCGGCTACCAGCGTTTCCAGACCGACGTGATGATCGTCACCGTGGTGCTGCTGTTGATTCTGGTGCAAGTGCTGCAAATGGTTGGCGACCGCCTGGTCGTGCATTTCTCGCGCAAATAAGCGGTTTTTTAATCAAGAGGCGCGGGCCATTCGCTGGCGGGCGCCCTCACAAGGAGTTAGCTGAATGAAAAAACTGATCGCTGCTTTCGCCGCTGTTGCGGCGTTTTCGGCCCACGCCGAGACCCTGACCGTTGCCGCCACTCCGGTGCCGCACGCGGAAATCCTCGAGTTCGTCAAACCGGCCCTGGCCAAGGAAGGCGTGGATCTGAAGGTCAAGGTCTTCACCGACTACATTCAGCCGAACGTACAGGTCGCGGAA
This sequence comes from Pseudomonas siliginis, assembly GCF_024072275.1. Taxonomy (NCBI): domain Bacteria; kingdom Pseudomonadati; phylum Pseudomonadota; class Gammaproteobacteria; order Pseudomonadales; family Pseudomonadaceae; genus Pseudomonas; species Pseudomonas siliginis. The sequence continues at coordinate 73,301 of NZ_CP099598.1, forward strand.
AAGCGTCTGGACGCGAACTTCTTCCAGCACCAGCCGTATCTTGATGAATTCAACAAGGCCAAGGGCACTGATCTTGTAGCCGTGACCGGTGTGCATCTGGAGCCACTGGGCGCATATTCGAGCAAGATCAAGGATCTGAAAGACCTGCCCGGCGGTGCCAACGTGGTGATCCCGAACGACGCCACCAACGGCGGCCGTGCGCTGTTGCTGCTGGACAAGGCTGGCGTGATCAAGCTCAAGGATTCGAAGAACATTCTGTCGACCGTCAAAGACATCGACGAGAATCCGAAAGACCTGAAGATCCGTGAACTGGAAGCCGCGACCATTCCGCGCGTGCTGACCCAGGTCGATCTGGCGCTGATCAACACCAACTACGCGCTGGAAGCCAAGCTTGATCCGTCCAAGGATGCGCTGGTGATCGAAGGCAACGACTCGCCATACGTAAACATCCTCGTGTCCCGCCCGGACAACAAGGACAGCGACGCGATGAAGAAACTGGCGGCTGCGCTGCACAGCCCGCAAGTGAAGCAGTTCATTACCGAGAAGTACAAAGGCGCGGTATTGCCGGCGTTCTGATTCAGGTTGCTGCAATGAAAAAGGGGCGCATTTGATGCGCCCCTTTTTTTGCCTGGAATATGATCTGTGTGGGAGCGAGCCTGCTCGCGAATACGGTGTGTCAGTCAAAACAGATGTTGAATGTGCTGGCCTCTTCGCGAGCAGGCTCGCTCCCACATTGGACTGGTGTTGATCCTATTTTCGCTCAAGCATCGCCGGCAACTGCGCCACCAGCTTGGCATTGTTCAACGGCGCCCGAATAAACCCACGCTGCGTACCATCCGGCCCGATCACCGCCAGATTGCCGCTGTGGTCCACGGTGTAATTCGGCTTGCTGGTATCCGCCGGAATGAACGGAATGCTCACCGCATTCGCCACCTTCTGCAGCTCTTCGATAGATGAAGGCGTCAGGCCAATGAACTGCGGATCGAAGTAGCCCAGGTACTGTTTCAACTGCTTCGGCGTGTCGCGGTTGGGGTCGACGCTGACCAGTACGATCTGCAATTTATCCACAGCCTCTTTCGGCAATTCACTCTTGATCTGTCGCAGTTGCGCCAGGGTGGTCGGGCAGATGTCCGGGCAGAAGGTGTAGCCGAAGAACAACAGACTCCACTTGCCTTTCAACTCATCGATGGCAACCGGTTTGCCGTCCTGATCGGTCATGGTCACGTCCGGCAGGTTGCGGCTCTGCGGCAGCAGGATGATTCCGGCGTCGATCAGCGCAGTCGGGTCGCCCTGGCCTTTGCCGCTGAGCACTTTGTTGACGGTAAGCCCGAGGATCAGCGCGATCACGGCGACGAGGATGAAGACGGTTTTCTGGGTTCGGGTCATAGGTTCAACAGTAAGTAGTGGTCTACGAGCAGGGCGATGAACAACAGGAACAAGTACCAGATTGAGTACTTGAAGGTATTGATCGCCGCGTGCGGCCTAGTGCCACGGTACAGCACCACGGCCCATTGCAGAAACCTTGCGCCCAACGCCAGCGCACAGACCAGATACAGCACGCCGCTCATGTGAATCACGTAGGGCAAGAGGCTCACTGCCAGCAGCGCGAAGGTGTAGAGCAGAATGTGCACTTTGGTGTAGTGCTCGCCATGGGTCACCGGCAGCATCGGAATGTCGGCCTTGGCGTATTCCTCCTTGCGATGAATCGCCAGCGCCCAGAAATGCGGCGGGGTCCAGGCGAAGATGATCAGCACCAGCAACAGCGGTTCGGCGCTGACATGGCCGGTGGCGGCGGTCCAGCCGAGCAGCGGTGGCGCCGCGCCAGCGAGGCCGCCGATGACGATGTTCTGCGGCGTCGCACGCTTGAGAAAACCGGTGTAGACCACCGCGTAACCGAGCAGCGAGGCGAGGGTCAGCCACGCGGTCAGCTGATTGGTGAAAGTCAGCAGCAGCGCCTGACCGAGCAGCGCCAGCACCAAGGCGAAGGTCAGCGCCGCCGCAGGTGAAACCCGGCCTTCGGCCAAGGGACGTTTGTGCGTGCGCGCCATTACCGCATCGATACGCCGATCGACCACATGATTGACCGCCGCCGCACCGCCGGCACACAAGGCAATGCCCAGATTGCCAAACACCAGCACTGTCCACGGTACGCCCGCGCGGGTGGCGAGGAACATGCCGACCAGCGAGGTGATCAGCATCAGCACCACGACTTTCGGTTTGGTCAGCTCCAGATAATCGCGCCACAGCGCTTGCGCCGCACGCTCGCCGATCAGACTCGCCATGGCGTTTCTCCTTTCAATGCGATGGGCGCAACGGCAGGTTTGTGCGCACTCAAGCGCCAGCGCGCCAGCACCGGTTGGCTCACCCGCAGCAGGCTGGTGCGGGCGTGGTAATTGACCAGTACCAGCGTCAGCAATAACGCCGCACCGCCAGCGTTATGGGCGACGGCCACCGGCAGCGGCAGATGAAACAGCACGTTGCTGATGCCGAGGGTGATCTGCGCCGCAAGGGCGATCAGCAGCAATCCGGCCAATCGGGTCATGCCTACCGCTTTCAACTGCCAGGCCAGACCGAGCAGTACGACCGTCACTAGCAAAGCGCCGATGCGGTGAGTCAGGTGAATCGCCGTGCGTGCATCGCTATCGAGTTGCCCGCCGAGATAATTCGGGCCGATGTGCTGGGTCAGGTGGAAACCGTTGGCGAAGTCCGCCGGCGGCAGCCATTGGCCGTGGCAGGTGGGGAAGTCGATGCAGGCCACCGCTGCGTAGTTGGAACTGACCCAGCCGCCCAAGGCGATCTGGCCGATCACCAGCAGCAGCCCCGCCGTCGCCCAATATTGCAGGCGCTTCGGTACCGTCAGCGCCGGCAGCACGCCGGATAACCTCAGCGTCAACAGAAACAGCAGACTCAACGTGGCAAAGCCGCCGAGCAAATGTCCGGTGACCACTTGTGGCCAGAGCTTGAGCGTCACCGTCCACATACCGAACGCCGCTTGGGCGATGACCACCGCCAGCAGAAACAGCGGCAGTTTCAGCGGCTGGCCCGGATGGCGCCGGTTGACCCACGCGCGCCCGGCCAGCACTGAAATCAGCAAACCGAGGGTGCCGGCGAAGTAGCGGTGAATCATCTCGTTCCAGCCCTTGTGCGCCTCCACTGGCGCGTCAGGGAAGTGCAGTTCGGCATGGGCCAGTTGCGCCTCGCTTTTCGGCACGCTGATAAAGCCGTAGCAGCCTGGCCAGTCCGGGCAGCCGAGGCCGGCGTGGGTCAGGCGCGTATAGGCGCCGAGCAGCACTACAATCAGTGCCAGCAGGGTGGCAAACAGCGCGAGGCGAAATCCAGGTTTGGCCATGACGATGCCCTCATCCGATGTTCGACAGTTTCAGCAGATGCCGCAGGTCGTTAAGCAGATCCTTGCCCTTCACATTCGGCTCGTAACGCAGCACCAGATTGCCGTGTGGGTCGACGATCCACAGCTGCGGCACGGCTTTGTCGCCGGTGGTCTTGTTGAACACCCCGGCATCCAGCGGATAGCGCTGCAGCTGCGGATATTCACGGTCGAGCTTGGCGGCGTAATCGGCGCTCAGTGGTTGCGCGGCGGCGAGGGCGTGGCTGGCGCGGCCGGCTTCGCGGCCGAGGCTGATCTGGATCTGCCGCGCCAGATAAACCAGTTGCTGGCAATCGACGGCGCAATCCTTCGGCGCCGTGACCAGAATCTGCCAGCGCTGCTCGTCGGCCTGCACGCCGAGGTCGGCGCGGGTCTGGCCGTTGCCGATCAGCTCGCCGTGATAGCTGCGTCCTTCCGGCACCCAGAACTGCAATTTGTACATGCCGGTGGCGAGCAGCATCGGCCCGACCACGCCAAGCACGATCAGCAACAACTGAATGCGCCCGCGCCGGCGGCTGAGAACGGGTTTGGCCTCAGACATGCTGGGTGGATTCATGGCGCTTCCCATGGCGTTTCTCCTTTGCGTTGTGCCAGCCCAAATAGAGGTAAAGACCGAGCAGGGCCGTGGCCATGGCGAACCATTGCACGGCGTAGCCGAGGTGTTTTTCCGGACCCATCGCGACTACCGGCCAATCGGTCTGATAGCTGACCGGGCCGGGTTCGGCCCGTAATTCGTAGGCGAAGCCGTCGCGCTCCAGGGTTTGCCACAATTTGCCCGGCTCGACGGCGGTGATGGTCTGCGGCCAGACACTGCTGACCGGATCGGCGTGCAACTGGAACGTTGCGCCGGGGGCGACATAGACCCAGGCGTCGAGCGTCAGCGCCTCGGCGGGTGTCGTGAATTGCGGCGGCACACGCCGGTCGGGCCAAGGCAGCCAGCCGCGATTGACCAGCAGCCAGAGACCGCTGCGTTGATCCTGAAACGGTTGCAGCAGTTCAACGCCGACCTTGCCGCCACGCTGGCGGTTGTCGAGCAACAGGGTATGGGCGGGGTCGAACTGGCCGTGCAGGCGCACGCGGCGGTAAGCCGGGTCGGCGCTGGCGAGCAGTTCACTGCTGGCCAGCGGTTCGGCCACGCGACGTTCGGCATAACTGGCCAGCAGCGCGGTTTTCTCCGCGCCCCGGCCCAGTTGCCAGAAGCCCAGCGCAACCATCAGCGGCAGCAACAGCGCCACCACGACAGTGGGAATCACGCCCGGGCGAAAGCGCTTCATGGGCGCGCCATAAAGTCAGTCATCGCGATCGCTATACTCAATTGCATCGCCTGTCCCCCGGAGTCTTGCCATGTTCAAAGCAGCGATCGTCCTGATGCTGATTGCCACGGTCGTCAGCCTGTTCAGCGGCCTGTTTTTCCTGGTCAAGGACGACAGCAGCTCCAATCGCCTGGTCATCGCCCTGAGTGTTCGGGTGGCACTGGCCGTGGTCACCGTCGGCCTGATGGCCTGGGGTTTCTATAGCGGCCAGTTGGTGTCCCATGCGCCCTGGTAGCGCCAGCAGTCAGAGGACGTAAACGAAGAAGAACAAACCGATCCACACCACATCGACGAAGTGCCAGTACCAGCTCGCCGCCTCGAAACCGAACTGGTGCTCGTTGTCGAAGTGGCCTTTCATGATGCGCATCAGCATCACGAACAGGATGATCGTGCCGATGGTCACGTGGGCGCCGTGGAATCCGGTGAGCATGAAGAACGTCGCGCCGTAGATGCCCGAGCCGAGGGTCAACCCCAGCTCTTTATAGGCGTGGATGTATTCCTCGGCCTGGAAACCGAGGAACGCGATGCCCAGCAGTACGGTGATCGCCAGCCACAGTTTCAGTGCACCGCGATGGCCTTTCTTCAGCGCATGGTGGGCGATGGTGATGGTCACGCTGGAGCTGACCAGCAGAATGGTGTTGATCAGCGGCAGGCCCCACGGGCTGATGACTTCTTTTGGCGGCGGGAACAGTTTCGGATCAGGTGTGTGCAGCAGCGGCCAGACAAATTCGAAGTTCGGCCAGAGCATGTGCGCGATGCCTTTCGGCCCCTCACCGCCCAGCGCCGGCCCGGACACATGGCGCACATAGAACAGCGCGCCGAAGAAGGCGACGAAGAACATCACCTCGGAAAAGATGAACCAGCTCATGCCCCAGCGGAACGAGCGGTCCAGCTGCGGGCTGTACAGCCCCGCGCGACTTTCCTTGATCACCGCACCGAACCAGCCGAACAGCATGTACGCCAGCAGCAGGCCACCGACGAAAAAGATCAGCGGGCCGTGGGAATCCGGGCGTGCGGCCTTGAGATCGTTGAACCAGGTGGCGAGGCCGTACACGGTGACGAACATCCCGAGCGTGGCGATGATCGGCCATTTGCTCTGGGCCGGGACGTAATAATGCTCATGAGTTGCCATTTATTGTTCTCCTTATCGGCCACGCTCAACCGCCAGTGTTAACAGCCACCGGCGGATGTCGGGCGGTGATATCGAACAGCGTGTAGGACAGCGTCAGGTGCTTCACTTCCTTGGGCATGTCGCGGTCAACGATGAAACGCACCGGCATCTCGATCTGTTCACCGGGTTGCAGCACCTGCTGGGTAAAGCAAAAGCATTCGGTCTTGTGGAAAAACGCCGCGGCGTTGCTCGGCGCAATACTCGGCACCGCTTGCGCACTCATCGGTTTGTCGGTGGGATTGCGTGCGATGAAGACCATCTCGTTCACCGCGCCGGGATTGGCGGTCAGCTCGTAGTGTTTCGGGTAAAAGTCCCACGGCATGTCGGCGGTGTTGGTCGAGAGAAACTGCACGCGCACCTGGCGCGACGTGTCCACTACTTGCTCGCCCGCATACTGGCCGCCGGTCTTGCCGTTGATGCCGAAGGCTTTGCACATCACGTCGTAGATCGGCACCAAGGCGAAACCGAAGACGAACATCGCCACCACCACCAGCAACAGGCGGATGACGAGCTTCTTCAGCGAGATCGAGTCAGCCATGGTTCATGCCTCCCTCGTGTTCCCTGGTGGCCGGTGATGCTGTGGTGAGGGGATTTATCCCCGTTGGGCTGCGAAGCGGCCCTGAATCCAGCGCACACGGTCTACCTGATAAATTTCGATTGCAGATTTTGGGGCTGCTGCGCAGCCCAACGGGAATAAATCCCCTCGCCACGGGGGATCTGTGTACATCCACAGAAGATCTGTGAGCATCCACTTGGGATCTGTGCCTCTGTACACATTGCAAAAAACAGGAGGTGTTCATTTCACTTCCGGCGGCGTGGTGAAGGTGTGATACGGCGCCGGCGACGGCACGCTCCACTCCAGCCCTTCGGCGCCGTCCCACGGTTTCGCCGGGGCCGGTGCGCCGCCACGGATGGTCTTGATGACGATGAACAGGAAGAAGATCTGCGTGGCGCCGAACATGAACGCGCCGATCGACGAGACCATGTTGAAATCGGCGAACTGCAAGTTGTAATCCGGAATCCGTCGCGGCATCCCCGCAAGGCCGACGAAGTGCATCGGGAAAAAGGTCAGGTTCATGCCCACGAACGACAGCCAGAAATGCAGCTTGCCGAGGGTTTCGTCGTACATGTGCCCGGTCCACTTCGGCAGCCAGTAATAGGCCGAGGCGAAGATGCCGAATATCGCCCCGGGCACCAGCACATAGTGGAAGTGCGCGACAACGAAGTAGGTGTCCTGGTACTGGAAATCCGCCGGGGCGATCGCCAGCATCAGCCCGGAAAAACCACCGATCGAGAACAGAATGACGAACGCCACGGCAAACAGCATCGGCGTCTCGAAGGTCATCGAGCCTTGCCACATGGTGCTTGCCCAGTTGAACACTTTCACACCCGTCGGCACGGCGATCAGCATGGTCGCGTACATGAAGAACAACTCGCCCACCAGCGGGATGCCGACCACGAACATGTGGTGCGCCCAGACAATGAACGACAGGAACGCGATACTCGCCGTGGCATAGACCATCGAGGTGTAGCCGAACAGCGGCTTGCGCGCGAAGGTCGGGATGATCTGGCTGACCGCGCCGAACGCCGGCAGGATCATGATGTACACCTCGGGGTGGCCGAAGAACCAGAACACATGCTGGAACAGCACTGGATCACCGCCGCCGGCAGCACTGAAGAAACTGGTGCCGAAGTGGATGTCCATGAGCATCATCGTCACGCAGCCAGCGAGCACCGGCATCACTGCGATCAGCAGAAACGCAGTGATCAGCCAGGTCCAGACGAACAGCGGCATTTTCATCAGGGTCATGCCGGGGGCGCGCAGGTTGAGGATGGTCGCGACTACGTTGATCGCGCCCATGATCGAACTGATGCCCATCAAGTGGATGGCGAAGATGAAGAACGTCACGCTTTCCGGTGCATAAGTCGTCGACAGCGGCGCGTAGAACGTCCAGCCGAAATTCGGCCCGCCACCGGGGGTGAACAGGGTCGAGACCAGCAGCAGAAACGCTGCCGGCAACAGCCAGAAACTGAAGTTGTTCATCCGTGGCAGGGCCATGTCGGGCGCGCCGACCATCAGCGGAATCATCCAGTTGGCGAGACCGACGAATGCCGGCATCACCGCACCGAACACCATGACCAGACCGTGCATGGTGGTCATCTGGTTGAAGAATTCCGGCTGGACGATCTGCAGGCCGGGCTGGAACAGCTCGGCGCGAATGACCATGGCGAACGAGCCGCCCAGCAGGAACATGCAGAAGGCAAACCACAGGTACAGCGTGCCGATGTCCTTGTGGTTGGTGGTCAGCACCCAGCGCATCAGGCCTTTGGCGGGGCCGTGGGCGTGGTCGGCGTGACCGTGGTCATCGATGACAGCGCTCATGGCCGGTCTCCTTTACGAAGTTGGACGGGGCGGGCCGGGGCGCGCTGCCCCGACCGGTTCACTGAATACGCAATTGACCGGCTCATTTGCTTTCCGCCTGTTTCAGCTCCAGCACTTCTTTTGGCGTGACCATGTCGCCCTTGTTGTTGCCCCAGGCATTACGTTCGTAAGTCACGACCGCTGCGATATCGACTTCCGACAGCTGTTTGCCGAACGCCGCCATGGCGGTGCCCGGTTTGCCGTGGTAGACGATGCTCAGGTGATCCTTGATCGGCCCGGTGGCGATTTTCGAGCCCTTGAGTGCCGGGAACATCGGCGGCAGGCCCTGGCCTTCGGCCTGGTGACAGGCAACGCAGGTGGTGTGGTAAACCTTGTCGCCGCGCTCCTTGAGCTCGTCGAGGGTCCATTCCTTGCTGGTCAGTTCTTTGAGCTGCGCGGCCTCGGCCTTGCGCTCGGCGAGCCATTTTTCGTAGTCGGCCTGTTCCTTGACCTCGACCACGATCGGCATGAAGCCGTGGTCCTTGCCGCACAATTCGGCGCACTGGCCACGGTAGAGGCCGGGTTTGTCGATACGCGTCCAGGCCTCGTTGACGAACCCGGGAATCGCATCGCGCTTGACCGCAAACGCCGGCACCCACCAGGAGTGAATGACGTCGGCCGAGGTCACCAGAAAGCGCACCTTGGCGCCGATCGGCAGCACCAGCGGCTTGTCGACTTCGAGCAAGTAATGCTCGCCCTTGGCTTCTTTGTTGTGAATTTGTTCGGCGGGGGTGGCCAGGTTACTGAAGAACTCGACGTCCTGGCCCAGGTATTTGTAGTGCCACTTCCACTGATAACCGGTGATCTGGATATCGATGTCCGGCTCGCTGGTGTCGTACATCTTGATCAGCGTCGCAGTGGCCGGGACGGCCATGGCCACCAGAATCAGCAGCGGCACGATGGTCCACATGATCTCGACGCCGGTGCTTTCGTGGAATTTGGCCGCGACCTGGCCGGTAGAGCGGCGGTGCACCATCATCGACCAGAACATGGCGCCGAAGACGATGATCCCGATCACCACACAGATCCAGAAAATGGTCATGTGCAGGTCGAATACTGCGTGACTGATTTCAGTCGCTCCAGGCGCCATATTCACAGTCCATGCCGCGTTGGCCGGGCTGAAAATCGACCACAACAGGAGGCCCATCCAGACATGTGGATGTCGCATCATTGCGGGTTCCCCTTATCGTTCTTGTTATCCCGCCGGCGTATCGCCTGCGGCAAGGGAGCGGCTGCATCAGACTACGAACTTGAATCGCCGGGCCTTGCTGCGGGTGCAGTCGGGCGTCATCAGCTAACTCCATTCATTGGCGAGTATAGACAGCGCCCGGGATTTGCAACCCGGGCACGTAAATGAGCTGAAACACCCGGCGCTTGCGTTCAAGTGCCCGAATGGAGAAGGATGCAGACGAGTGGTGGCGAATGGATATAACGCAGCTGCATCAAGGATGAAATAATTATGACAAATGCGTCTTAGCGTTTTTCGTAAGCCAGCTAAGTTATGTCTTCCCTATTTCATTGCCTTGTTTCCTGGAGTTTTCATGAACACCGCCGCATTGCGCGAGCAGATCCAACAAGCCCAACAGCACGAAAAAGACACCGGCCTGCTGACCCGTCAGCTGGAAAGCAAGCTGCCTCACCTGCACCCGGCGATCCAGTTGCCGGAAGCCGACGCCCAGGGCGTTCTGACACGTTTTGTCGCCGCCTACATCGATGAAGTACCAGACCTGCTGGATGCAGCCAATGAAGTCGCCAGGGAAGCGGGAATCGAATCGCAGATCAAACCGGTGCTGAAGATCGCCGAGCAGTATTTCCTCCAGCCGCCAGCGATCATGGCCGGACATGTCGGCCTGGACAGCCTGCTCGACGAGGCCTATCTGGCACACCGTTTTGTCGAAGAGGTCAACGACCTGTACATCAAGCATTTCGGCCAGCCATTGATCCCCTTGGACATGACGGTCGCCAACCTGATTGCTCACCAATTGATCGGTGAGGAATTCGCCAACCAACTGGACGAAGCGGTGCATCACGCGATCGACGAGATGCTCAACGAAGAGAGTTTTGCTTTGGAGTCGGTAGAAGCCTATCGCGAGAAACTCAGCAGCCCGGACACTGGCGCGGCGTGGAAACGCTGGCCGTGCATGAGCCGCCGGTTGGGTGTGGGGCTTGAGCTCGATCAGCCTGCTGCCTGATTTTCTTGGGTCATAAATCCAGTGTGGGAGCGAGCCTGCTCGCGAATGCGGTCGATCATTCAACATCTCTGTTGGCTGATGTTCCGTTTTCGCGAGCAGGCTCGCTCCCACAGGGTTTGCGTTTGAGGTCGACTTCTAACCCGCCGCACCAATCCCGGTATTGGTCCGCACCCGGCCTTCCAGCCGTCGCTTCAACCCGCGCGATTCGATCAACAGCTTCGACCCCTTCGCCGCATTCGCCCGGCCCCACTCCTCAAGCAACTCGAGACACGAATGGTCGATGTAGCTCAGGTTGTTGAGCGGCACATGCACTGTGGTGCCGTGAGGAATGCTGCCCAGCACCTGGGTCAGCGCCGGCACTTTGAGGAACGTCGCTGCACCAACCAGACGCAGTTCCATCTCGCCGTCCTGCGGCAGGTCGATCAGGCTGATCTTCAGGCGCGAAGCCTTGAATGCCAGCTTCAACATGGTCAGACCGAAGCCGATCAGCACACCGGTGAGCAGGTCAGTGAAGATGATCGCCAACGCTGTAGCGGCGTAGGTGAACATCGGCATCCGCCCGTACCGACCCAGACCACGGAAAGCTTTCAGGTCGACCAGCTTGAAGCCGGTATACACCAGCACACCCGCCAGGCTCGCCACCGGAATGCTTTGCAGCACGCTCGACAGCAACAGCACGAATGCCAGCAGCCACAGGCCATGGAAAATCGTCGAGTAGCGTGTGGTCGCACCGGCCTGGACGTTGGCCGAGCTGCGCACGATCACCCCGGTCATCGGCAGCGCGCCGACCAGACCGCAGAGCATGTTGCCGACACCTTGCGCCGACAGTTCACGGTCGAAGTCCGAACGCACGCCGCTGTGCATGCGGTCCACCGCCGCGGCGGACAACAGGGTTTCGGCACTGGCGATAAACGCCACGGCGAACGCGGCAATCAGCAGTGTCGGGTCGGCCAGACTCATCAGGTCGGCCGGCTTGAGCCAATCGATCGCCTCGGCCAGGTTCGCCGGTACCTCAACGCGTTTGACCTGCAACGCCAGCATCAGGCTCGCCACCGTCGCCAGACCCACACCGAGCAATGCGCCGGGAATGAAGCGCAGCGAATGCGGGCGGAATTTTTCCCACAGCCACATCACCGCAATCGTCGACAGACCGAGCAGACCCGCCTGCCAGCCGAACGATGGCAAGGCCTGCGCCACGGCCGCTGGGAACGCCGTGAGGTTGTCCAGCCCGGAAGGCTGCGGCTTGGCATCGAGCATCACATGGATTTGCGAGAGCACAATCAACACGCCAATGCCCGCGAGCATGCCGTAGACCACCGCTGGCGCCGTGACCCGAAACCAGCAGCCAAGCTTCAGTCGCCCGGCGACCAGTTGCAGAAAACCGGCGAGCAGCAGGATCGGTCCGAGCATCTCGACGCCATGCTGGCGCACCAGCTCGAAAACCAGCACTGCCAGACCCGCCGCCGGACCGCTGACCTGCAACGGCGACCCCGCCAGCCAACCGACCACCAGGCCGCCGATGATGCCGGTGATCAGACCTTTTGCCGGCGGCAGCCCTGAGGCAATCGCGATGCCCATGCACAGCGGCAGGGCGACCAGAAACACAACCACGGAAGCGAGCAGCTCCCGTGGCAACACAGCTTTCAATTGAGCCGCACGCATGGCGATTCTCCCGAAGTTTTCTTCAGGCGTGGCGAGGCCGGACCGCTGAATCAGCGGCCGGCGTCATACCACACAGATTGTTGGGAAGATTTAGAAGCGCGCTTTGGGCGTCGCCACAGGAATCGGATGGCTGCCGTCGAGAGGCAGGAAACGACCCTGGTCCGCGTCGTAAGCTTTGATTTCGCTGGTTTCGATGTTGTAGACCCAGCCATGGATGAACAGATGACCGTTCGCCATGCGCGAGGCTACCGAAGGATGGGTACGCAAGTGCTGCAGTTGGGCGATGACGTTTTCCTCGGTGAGGATCGGCATGCTGTCTTTTTCGTCGGTGCAGTTGCAGTTGTCGTGCACCATGGTTTTTGCGACTTCAGCGTGGCGCAGCCAGGCTTTGACCGTCGGCATTTTTTCCAGGCTGTCGGGGTTGAGTACCGCGCGCATGGCGCCGCAATCGGAGTGGCCGCAAATGATGATGTGCTGCACGCCCAGCGCCAGTACCGCGTATTCGATCGCGGTGGAGACGCCGCCGTTCATCTGACCGTAGGGCGGCACCACATTGCCGACGTTACGGGTAACGAACAGATCGCCCGGCGAGCTCTGGGTGATCAGCTCGGGAACGATGCGCGAGTCGGCGCAAGTGATGAACATCGCCTTGGGCGCCTGAGCGGTGGCGAGCTTCTTGAACAATTCTTCCTGCTGCGGAAAAACGTCATGGTGAAAGCGTAAAAAGCCATCAACGATCTGTCGCAGTGCTGCATCGGCGGATTGTGCTTCAGGGCTTTGCGCCGAGGCAGCCAACGACTGTTTATCCTTGTCACTCATGATTCATCCTCTTGTGCGGATTCAGGGAGTCTTCCCCGGTATTCCGGTATGAAGCCAGTGGCTGTTTAAACCATCCGGGTCATCCCGACCCGTCAGTCACTCGATGAACAAGGTAGCCGCCGAAACTTAACTGAAACTGAATCAAACGCTCTAGAACGTGTGTTCCAGGTCACAAAAAACGTGACTGGCGTGTTTCGGCGGAAGGATTCCAACCCGTCAACCCAAAGCCAATTGTCGCTAAATCAACGACATCTGGCGACCCGGCGGACAGAAGGCCGAGCAGTCGAGGTTATAGCCCTCGCGTTTGTTCAGGCCAAGCTTTTTGATGGCCTTGGCAAATCTTTGTGCGAGCAGGTCTGCAAACGGTCCTTCACCGCGCATGCGCGCACCGAAACGGCTGTCGTAGAGTTCGCCGCCGCGACTCTGGCGGATCAGGCTCAGCACATGGGCGGCACGTTGCGGATAGTGCGCCTGCAACCACTCCTCGAACAGCGGCGCGACTTCCAGCGGCAGGCGCAGCATCATGTAGGCAGCGCTTTGCGCACCGGCGGCGTGGGCCTCGGTGAGCAGGCTTTCGATCTCACTGTCATTGATCATAGGAATCATCGGCGAACACAGCACGCCTACTGGAATGCCTGCTTCGTGCATCACCCGGATCGCACGCAAGCGTGCCTTGGGCGCAGCGGCGCGTGGTTCAAGGATGCGTTTGAGTTCGTCGTCCAGGGTGGTCAGGCTGATCATCACCGACACCAGCCGTTGCTGCGCCAACTCGGTCAGCAAATCGAGATCGCGCAGAATCAGCGAACCTTTGGTGACAATGGTCACCGGATGCCGGTAACGCAGCAGCACTTCCAGGGTCTGACGGGTGATTTTGTATTCGCGCTCGATGGGCTGATACGGGTCGGTATTGGAGCCGAGATTGATCGGCGCACATTGATAGCCGGGTTTGCTCAGTTGTTCTTCAAGGATCTGGGCGGCATTGGTCTTGGCAATCAGCCGGGTTTCGAAATCCAGGCCCGGCGACATGTCCCAATAGGCGTGGCTGGGGCGTGCGTAGCAATAGATGCAGCCGTGTTCGCAGCCGCGATAGGGATTGAGCGAACGGTCGAAGGGCAGATCCGGCGAGGTGTTGCGGCTGATGATCGATTTGGCCTTCTCGATGATCACTTCGGTGTTTTGCGTCTCTGGCACTTCCTGATACCAGCCGTCGTCCTCGGCCACCGAACGACTGGGCGCAAAGCGGTTGTGCGGGTTGGTCGCGGTGCCGCGACCGCGAGGTGGCAATGGAATAGACATGAAAACGCCCCGATACTGTATATGCGCACAGTATCGGGGCGATCGTCATCTGGCTAGTGCCGCCGGGCGAGTGGTCAGTTGTGGTTGTTCATGTCCGCTATGTTCGCGGAGAGGAACAGCATTCAGGGCTTTCTCTGATCGTAACCGACGTTCTCACAACTGTGTGCACATACACCCTGTCAGATATGACAGTAGACGTGGTTGCAAGCGCCGTCTTAGGTTAAAGCCTCATGACTAATAACGTCTTGCCAACCGGAATGGATTGAATGTGATGCCAATCAGAATTTTGCTTGAAATTGCAGACATGGAACGCGACGGAAGTCCCGAGGTTGTTTTTTATCATTATGGCGATAACGCCACCGAAATGATGGACTACGACTACGCGCTATTTGCCTCTTCATCGCAGGCAAACGATCGCTATGACCTGCTTTCCGAAGAGGTTATCGATAGCGACGGGGATGGCGATATCGATAACCATGACAAGAGACTGTACTTGCAGTTGGCGGATGCGTTTGTGCAGTTCAGAGGTCTGAAATCGACACGATGAACACCGCTGACTCAACATGCGAAGTCATGTCGTGCCAGCGGTCTGTCGACACATTTCGCTCAGTTATGCGAGGTGAGCTGCCCAAGATCGTCACCGGAGGTCTGCTTCATATCCTCCGTACGCAACTCGGCAACATCGGCAGCTTTCACCGGCGCACCCTTGTTGCCCCAGCTGCCACGGATGAAACTCACCACATCCGCGACTTCCTGATCCGACAGGCGCCAGGCGAAACCGGGCATTGTGAAGGTCGATGGCGCGGTGTGCGTTGCCGGCAAAGTCCCGCCCTTGAGCACGATATGAATCAGCGAGGTCGGATCGTCGGTTTGCAGCACCGGATTGCCCGCCAGCGCCGGGAACACCCGTGTGTAGCCATGGCCGTCGGTACGGTGGCAGGCGGCGCAGTTGTCGATGTACACCGACGCGCCGCGTTGGCTGTCGTCGCCGTTCCACAGCGCTTTGGCCACTTTCTCGTCGTACTGATGCGGCTGATCCGCCGGGTCATTGGCCGGCAGTGATTTGAGATAGCGGGCAATCGCGGTGAGGTCGGCGTCGCTCATGTACTGCATGCTGTGGGTGACCACATCGCTCATGCCGCCGAACACTGCGCTGCGATCACTGCGCCCGGTCTTGAGGAATTGCACCAGTTGTTCTTCGCTCCAGCTGCCGAGGCCATCCTTGTGATCGCCGCGCAGGCTCTTGGCGATCCAGCCTTCCAGCGGCGCACTGCCGGCGAGGAATTCGCTGCCGTCCGCCGCGCTCAGGGATTTTTCCTGCATGGTCAGCGCACGCGGGGTGTGACAGGCGCCGCAGTGGCCGAGGCCTTCGACCAGGTACGCGCCACGATCGATCACCGGATCGGCCGACGTGGCCTGGTAATCCTCGACCTTCGGCGCGAACAGCCAGCGCCAGCCCATCAGCGGCCAGCGCATGCTCAACGGCCAGGGAATGTCGCTGGCCTTGTTCTCCTGCGCCACCGGTTCGACGCCGTGCATGAAGTAGGCGTACAGCGCTTGCATGTCGGCCTGGTTGACCCGCGCGTAGGACGGATACGGCATCGCCGGGTACAACGTGCTGCCGTTTTTGGCCACACCGTGGCGCACGGCCTGATCGAAGTCTTCGAAGCTGTAGTCGCCCAGACCGGTCTTGTCCGGGGTGATGTTGGTCGAGTAGATCGTGCCGATCGGCGTCTCCATTGGCAGACCGCCGGCGAACGGCTTGCCGCCCTTGGCCGTGTGGCAGGCCACGCAGTCACCGGCGCGGGCAAGGTATTCGCCTTTTTTGATCAAGGCTTGATCAACTTCAGCCGCATGGATAGCGGCGCTGCCAAGCAGCGCCAGGGTCGCGATAACGAAAGTTTTCATGGTCATCGCTCCTTAAGCCTGTACCAGCGGGCCGGGGTTTTTCAGGTATTGCTCGCGGATCGCTTTTGCCGACCAGTAGGTCAGCGCCGCCACCAGCCCGGTCGGGTTGTAGCCCAGGCCCTGCGGGAACGCCGAGGCGCCCGGGACGAATACGTTGTGCACGTCCCAGCTCTGCAAATAGCGGTTCAGGGCGCTGGTCTTCGGATCGGTGCCCATGATTGCGCCACCGTTGAGATGGGTGGTCTGGTACGAGGCGGTGTTGAAGTGGTCGCCGACCTGCTTGCCGATCACCGCGATCGCTTTCGGGCCCATGGCTTGGGCGATCTTGCCCATTTTCTCGACCATGAAGCGGTTCATCTTGATGTCGTTTTCCTGCCAGTCGAAAGTCATGCGCAGCAGCGGCAGGCCGTAGGCATCGCGGTACACCGGATCGAGATCGAGGTAGTTGCCACGGTAGGATTGATGCGCGCCGTGGGCGTCCATCGACACCTGGTGGGTGTAGTAATCGGCGGTGGCGCGTTTCCATGCGCTGCCCCAGGCCGGTGTGCCCGGCGGGTTCGAGGTGCCGGCAATCGGTCGACTGCCAGCCTGGTTGACCCACATCGGCGAACCGCCGACGAAGCCGTGCGGGCCGTGGTCGAAGTTGTCGGCGTTGAAATCGTCCACCGCCACGCCGTTGCCGCCAGCGCCGATGAAGTTGTTGGTGTGGGTGTCCTTGTCGAAGAAGGCCTTGATGGTGGCCATGTTCTGGTAGGCGAAGTTACGCCCGACCACGCCTTCGCCGCTGATCGGGTCGTACGGTTTGCCGATCCCGGACAGCAGCATCAGACGCACGTTGTGCAACTGGAATGCGCCGAGGATCACCAAATCCGCCGGCTGCTCGATCTCGCGGCCCTGGCCGTCGATGTAGGTGACGCCGGTCGCTTTGGACTTGCTGCTGTCGAGGTTGACCCGCAGCACATGGGAGTTGGGCCGCAGTTCGAAATTCGGCAGGGGCTTGAGCGCCGGCAGAATGTTCACGTTCGGCGAGGCCTTGGAATACATGTAGCAGACGTAGCCGCTGCAGAACCCGCAGAAGTTGCATGGCCCCATCTGTGCGCCGTAGGGATTGGTGTACGGCCCCGAAGTATTAGCCGAAGGCAGGTTGTAGGGTTTGTAACCGACTTCTGTGGCCGCTTTGCCGAACAGCTGTGCGGATACGGTGTTCTTCTGCGCTTGAAGCGGGAACGGGTTGGAACGATCCGCCGCGTATGGGTTACCGCCCTTGCCCTGACCAACCAGTTGGCCTTTCACCGTCCAGGCCTGGCCGGAGGTGCCGAAGACTTTTTCCGCGAAGTCGAAAAACGGTTCCAGCTCTTCATAGCTGACGCCGAAATCCTGAATGGTCATGTCTTTGGGGATGAAGCTTTTGCCGTAGCGTTCTTCATAGTGGCTGCGCATGCGCAACTCGATCGGGTCGACACGAAAGTGCACGCCCGACCAGTGCAGACCGGCGCCGCCGACGCCATTCCCCGGCAGGAACGCGCCCAGCTGGCGGTTGGGCAGGGCGATGTCGTTGACGCTGTGGCGAATGGTCACCGTCTCTTTGGAGATGTCCTGAAAGAGTTTCTTGCGCACGCTGTAGGTGAGTTCGTCGATCACCTGCGGATAGTTGCCGTCGGGGTAGGTGTCCTGCATCGGCCCGCGCTCCAGCGCCAGCACGTTCAGACCCGCCTCGGTGAGCTCCTTGGCCATGATCGCGCCAGTCCAGCCAAAACCGACGATGACTGCATCAACCTTCTTCATTACCGTTGCCATGCTTACGCCCTCTCGCCGCGAATCGACACTGCCGGGAAGGGGTATTGCTCGTTGCGTTCCACCCAATCCATGAAATCGGCGCGGGCGCCGGGGAAACCGATCATGGTCCAGCCGACCATGCCTTTATTGCCACCGTGGATCGGGTCACAGAAGAAACCTTCCTTGGTATTTTGCAGCAGCAGATTGAAGAAGATCTTCGCCGGCACCGCATCGAACTGCGGCTTGCCGGCTTCCAGTTGCTTGAGCAAATCGTCTCGGGTAGCGCTGTCTTGCTCGGCAAATGTTTTACCGCTCAAACCTTTTACCCACTGATCCGTGGCGGCGATGCCGAGGCGATAGATGTCTTTGGGCACCAGTTTGCTCTGCCAGCCCATCTCCGGTGCCGCGTCGGCATTGAACGGGCCTTGCATGTACCACAGGGCACCGGCGGCGTACGGGGTGTTCATCTGCCGGTCGATGTATTCCGGCACGCCGGCTTCGAGGGCACCGGGGCCTTGCGCGTCGTTGGGGATCAACTGGGCGACGGCGGCATTGATGAATGCCCATTCTTCAGCGGTGAAAAAGCTCGGCTGATAGTCACCAGCGACAGAGGCCGGTTTTGCTGCGGCCGGCGCCGGTGTGCTTTCAGGTGCGGCTTGCAGCACGCTGCTGCCCAGGCCGGTACCGGCAAGCGTGACCACCGGAATCAGGGTCAGGGATTTGCGCAAGAACTCACGCCGCGGGTTGTCTCGATCTTGATCAGACATGGGGGGCACCTCATCAGGCATAGAAGTCAGCCGCTTCTGCGAGCAGCTCGAGGAATTTTGCGTTGCGACGATCAGGGTCCGGTCGGGTAAAAGCCGTTCCCTCTGCAACATCATGTGACAAATGGTAGCAGGCTAAGCATCAAGAAAAACCGTTTGCACGGAAAAAAGCCCGGCGAGGCGCCGATTCACGTTTCTTTGACGGCCGGCTCACGGCGTATTGACCGCTTGATAGCGAAGCTGCAATTCCTCCCATGAAGATTGCCGAAACGGTCAGCCCAGCATGTCTCGAGTGCGCTTTTTCCCCGCGTTATGTTTTTCGCTTGTTGCACTGTTGCATGGCATTGCCGCCCGGGCGGCCGACGCCACGCCATCTCGCCCGGCCGAGTGGGCGCAGCCGGTTGAGGCGCAGTTCAACCTGTTCCGCATGTCACCGACGCTGTATCGCAGCGCCTTGCCCAGCCGCAGTGCGGTGCCGCTGTTGAACGATCTGCATGTCGTCACCGTAATCAACTTCCTGCCTGACGCTGATAGCGACTGGCTCTCCGCGCCGGGCATCAAGCAAGTGCAGCTGCCGTATCGCACCAACCACGTCGACGACAGCGATGTGCTCAAGGCTTTGCGCGCGATTCAGTCCGCCGAAGCCGACGGCCCGGTGCTCATGCACTGCAAGCACGGTTCTGACCGCACCGGACTGATGGCGGCGATGTACCGCGTGGTGGTACAGGGCTGGAGTAAAGAGCAGGCGCTCAAGGAAATGACCGAGGGCGGTTTTGGTGACAGTCAGCATTTCCACGACAGCGTGCGCTACGTGATGCAGGCCGATGTCGATCGGTTGCATGAAGCCTTGATCAATGGCGAATGCAGCACCAGTGCATTCGCCATGTGTTCGATGAAGAGCTGGTTCGACTCGGCGCACGTCCAGCGTTGATCAGTTCAATCGGCTGGCGCAGGAAACAGTGCGCTGTCGATGGGTTTTCCGAGAAAGGCTTGCAGTGCGGCGGGCAGTGCCTGCCTGTCCCCCGAGAGCAGGTGTTCGCGCATGTCGCGGCCCGTCTGTTCGTTGAACAGACCTTCACGTTCGAAGCGCTTGAACGCCTCGCTCGCCAGCACACCCGACCATTTGTAGGCGTACAGCGAAGCCTCATAACCGGTAACCAGATAATCGCAGCTGTTGGCGAAGCGGCAGTAGGCCGGGATGGACAGGTGCGCGAACTCACTTTGCACATCCTCGACTACTTGCTGAACAGTGCGACCGTCACCGTGACAGCGGTGCAGTTCGAAGTCGACCAGCGCGTTCAGCAACAGCATTGCCGTCTCCCGGCTGCGCTGGATGCCTGTGGCGGAAAACGCGGTATTGGCCTGCGCTTCGGACAGACGCTCACCGCTCTGGTGATGCGTACCCAGCCAGCGCAGGAATTGCCCGGATAACGCCCATTTTTCGAACAGTTGCCCGACAAACTCGGCAGCGTCGCGGCTCAGATGCGAAATGCCGGACAGGTTGTAATGCGGCGAACGCGTCAGCACATGATGCAGGCAATGGCCGAATTCGTGCAGCAGAACACGCAGATCCTGCGGATCCAGCAGGTAGGGTTGCCCGTTTGCGGCCGCCGTGTAATTGCATTGAAGCGAGGCAATCGGCAGTAATGGTCGGCCTTCGGCGGTGATCCGTCGATTGCGCAGTACACCGGTCCAGGCATAGTCGTTGCCCGCGTCGCGGTGGAACGGGTCGATGTAGATGTAACCAACCGGTTGCTGACGCTCGCTGATTTCGAACAGGCGAACATTTTCGGCGAAACGCTCGTGGACGGTATTTTCGCTGATGCTGATACCGAACATATGCTCGCTGAAGCGGCAGAGGCTGTGCAGTGTGGCTTGCAGCGCGAAGAACTCGCGCAGGTCCTGCTCCGTGCCGCCGGACTGCTTCAGGCGTAATTGCCCGGCGAGGAAATCGTGATCCCACGCTTCTAGCTGTTCAACCCCGTGCTCGCGGGCCAAGGCCTGCAAATCATCGGTCTCGCCCGCCAGTGACACGGCGTTGCGGGCGATCTGCTGGCGCAGAAAACGACCAACCTGATCGGTACCGGTGGCCATCCGGTTGTGCAGCCGCAGGTGGGCAAAGTTGTCAAAACCCAAGAGCCGGGCTTTGGCATGACGTGCGGCCAGCAGTTTTTCCAGCACCGGGCCGTTATCGAAGCGACCGGCCTGTGGCCCCTGATCCGAAGCGCGGGTGCACCAGGCTTTGAAATACTCCTCGCGCAGTCCGCGGTGTTGTGCCCGCCTCATGACCTGTTGGTAAGTGTTCTGATCCAGGGTCAGCCGCCACCCGGGCAGGCCGGCCTTGTCGGCATTGGCGGCCAGATGCGCCTGCATTTCGGCCGGCAGTCCCGCCAATAGCGCGGCATCGTCGATGTCCTTGCTCCATGCCGCGTTGACCGATTTGAGGTTGCTCATGAAGCGCTTTTCCAGCAGATCGATTTCGCCGTTCAATCGCGCCAGATCCTTGCGCTGCGCACTCGACAATTCGCTTCCCGCCAAGTGAAACCGGCGCAGGATTTTCGCCAGCGAGGCTTTGCGTGCATCACTGAAGCTGGCGGCTATGGAGCTCTGTGCCAATCGTTGATAAACCTGGAGCAACTGTCGATTGCCAGCCTTCGCAGTCTTGTAACGCTGCGCGGCGTGCGTACTCAGGGCTTCCTGCATCAACCACTGGGGCTCATCGGCATGACTGATCGAGAGGAATTCGATGATCGCCATGGTTTCATCCAGGCGCGCATCGGCTTCATCGATGGCAATTACCACGTCGTCCCAGTTGGGATGATCGACCTGAGTGGCGATGACGTTTTCGATGATCAGCAGGTTGTCGGCAACGATGCGCTCGACCGCCGGCAGCAAGTGCTCGGCGCGTATCGCCGACCAGGGCGGCAACTGCCAATGTTGCAGGAGTGGGTTGGTGTCAGGCATGGCGTCTTCCGTGAGAGAGGGCTGGATTGGCCAGCCTAATCAGGAAGCGCAGAGGCAAGGTGGTGAATAGATACCGCCACCTGCCGACGATGATCGGCAGGCAGCGGTCGTTGTCATTGTTGCTCGTCGGACTTTTTCTTCAACTTGGGGTTGGGGAAGAACTGCACCGCCTGAACCTTTTTGTCGGCGGCAGGTTTCAGCGCGCTGGTATTGACCCGCGTGCCCAGCTCTTTGGGCACCGACAGGCCCTGCTCGTTGAGGGTGTCGGAGTAACCGCAAGCCACGCATTCGCGGTGCGGCACGCCGTCTTCGTTCCACATCATCAGTTTGTCCGGCTCGCTGCACGCCGGGCAGACCGCCCCGGCGATAAAGCGCTTCTTGGTGATCACAGGGCCGTCGCTCATGCTGCCGCGTCCTCACTCAGGCCGCTGTGGCGAAGCAGCGCGTCGATCGACGGCTCACGGCCCCGGAAGTTGACGAACAGCACCATCGGTGCCTGTGAACCGCCGCGCGCCAGAATCGCTTCGCGGAACGCCCGACCGGTGTCGGCGTTGAGCACGCCGTCTTCCTCGAATTTCGAGAAGGCGTCGGCGGACAATACTTCGGCCCACTTGTAGCTGTAGTAACCCGCCGCGTAACCACCGGCAAAAATGTGCGCAAAGCTGTTGGGGAAGCGGTTGTAAGCCGGTGGACGCATCACTGACACCTCGTCACGCACGCCCTCCAGCACTTGCGCCACGCTGCGGCCATCGCCGTGGGTGGCGTGCAGTTCGAAGTCGAACAGCGAAAACTCCAGCTGACGCACCATCATCAGCCCGGACTGGAAGTTCTTCGCCGCGAGCATTTTTTCCAGCAGGTCCTGCGGCAGTGGCTCGCCGGTCTCGTAGTGGCCGGAGATCAGCGCGAGGCCTTCCGGCTCCCAGCACCAGTTTTCCATGAACTGGCTCGGCAGCTCGACCGCGTCCCAGGCCACGCCGTTGATGCCGGATACGCCAGCGTGTTCGACGCGGGTCAGCAGGTGATGCAGGCCGTGGCCGAACTCGTGGAACAGGGTGGTCACTTCATCGTGGGTCAGCAGCGCAGGCTTGCCGCTGTCGGCCGGGGTGAAGTTGCACACCAGATTGGCCACCGGGCTTTGCAGCACGCCGTCGACGGTGCGACGACGGTCGCGGGCGCCGTCCATCCATGCGCCGCCACGCTTGTTGGCGCGGGCATACAGGTCGAAGAAGAAGCGGCCGACGTGCTGGCCGTTTTCCTTTATCTCGAACAGGCGGACGTCCGGGTGCCAAGTGTCGAAGCCTTTCTGCTCGGCGATCTCGATACCGTACAAACGCTGAACGATGGCGAACAGGCCGCTCAGTACTTTATCGATCGGGAAGTAGGCACGCAGGGTTTCCTGAGCAACGCTGTAACGCTGCTCGCGAAGTTTTTCACCGTAGAAACCGCTGTCCCAGCTTTGCAGATCGGCGCAGCCCTGTTCGGCGGCGTAAGCGCGCAGTTGTTGCAGATCCTGCGCGGCGAACGGCTTGCTGCGCTGGGCCAGATCACGCAGGAAACTCAGCACCTGATCACTGGATTCGGCCATTTTCGTCGCCAGGCTCAGTTCAGCGAAACTGGCGAAGCCCAGCAGTCGGGCCAGTTCCTGGCGCAGGTCGAGGATCTCTTCCATCACCGGGCCGTTGTCGTTCTGCCCGGCATTCGGGCCTTGATCCGAGGCACGGGTGCAGTAGGCGGCGTAGACTTCTTCGCGCAGCGCGCGGTCTTGCGCGTAGGTCATCACCGCGTAATAGCTGGGGAATTCCAGAGTGATCAACCAGCCATCCAGACCTTTGGTTTGGGCGGCGGCAGCCATTTGCGCCTTGGCCGAATCGGTCAGGCCGGCGAGGGCGGCTTCATCGGTAATATGTTTGGTCCACGCCTGAGTGGCGTCGAGCAATTGGTTGGAGAAGCGGCTGCCGAGCTCGGACAGCTTGCTCTGCACTTCGGCGTAACGTTTCTGCTCGGCTTCCGGCAGATCGATACCCGACAGACGGAAATCGCGCAGGGCGTGTTCCAGAATGGTTTTTTGCGCGACGTCGAAACTGGCAGCTTCCGGACTGTTGGCCAGCGCTTCATACGCCTGGAACAGTTCGCGGTTCTGGCCCATTTCGGTGGAGTAGGCGCTCAGAGCCGGCAGGCACGACTCGTAGGCTTCACGCAGTTCGGCGCTGTTGCACACGGCGTTAAGATGGCTGACCGGGCTCCATGCTGCACCGAGGCGATCGTTGAGTTCATCCATCGCCAGCACCAGACCGGCCCAGGTCGGGTTCTTGCCCTGGGTCTTGAGGATCTCGGCGATGGCGGCGCGGTTGTCCGCGAGGATGGTTTCGATGGCGGGCAGGACGTGTTCGGCACGGATCGTGGAGAACGGCGGCAGGTCGTAGGACTGCAAAAGAGGGTTGTTCACGCTCACGGTTGGCACCTTGGCTGGAAGAAACATGCGCCCATCTTAATTACAATCGGCACTCACCGCAGCTATCGGCGACAGAGAGAGAACTAATCGTGTCCCTTCGCAAATATCAGAATCACACCCCCCGCTTGAGCAACGGCGCATTCGTCGACGGTTCGGCGGTGGTGATCGGCGACGTCGAAATTGGCGCAGACAGCTCGGTCTGGCCGCTGACGGTGATCCGTGGCGACATGCACCGCATCCGCATCGGTGCGCGCACCAGCGTGCAGGACGGCTGTGTGCTGCACATCACCCACGCCGGCCCGTTCAACCCGGACGGTTTTCCCTTGCTGATCGGCGATGATGTGACCATCGCCCACAAGGTCATGCTGCACGGCTGCACCGTTGGCAGCCGCGTATTGATCGGCATGGGCAGCATCGTCATGGACGGCGCCGTGGTCGAGGACGATGTGATCATCGGCGCCGGCAGCCTGGTGCCGCCGGGCAAGCGTCTGCAGAGCGGCTTCCTGTATGTCGGCAGCCCGGTCAAGCAAGTGCGCCCGCTGACCGAAAAGGAAAACGCCTTCTTCACCTACAGCGCGGCGAATTACGTCAAGCTCAAGGACCTGCATCTGGCCGAAGGCTACGACCAGCTCTGAATCGCCTTACACCTGCTCGGGAATTTCCATGCACTACCAGACTGTACTGTTCGACCTCGATGGCACCCTGACCGACCCGCGTGAGGGCATCACCCGCTCAATTCAATTTGCCTTGGCCAATCTCGGCATCGACGAGCCGGACCTGAGCAAACTTGAACACTTCATCGGCCCGCCGCTGCTGCAAGCGTTCATGCAGTTTTACGACTTCGACGAGGCCAAGGCCTGGGAAGCGGTGAATTTCTACCGTGAGCGCTTCAAGGTCACCGGGCTCTACGAGAATCGGGTGTTCGACGGGGTGACGCCGTTGCTGGAAACCTTGAGCGGGCAGGGGCGGCAGTTGTACATCGCAACGTCCAAACCGTGGGTGTTCGCCCGCGAGATCGCCCGGCACTTCGACTTCGCCCGCCACTTCAAAGTGATCTACGGCAGCGAGCTGGACGGCACGCGGACCAACAAGGTTGAGCTGATTGCGCACCTGCTTGAGGAAGAACGCCTGAACCCGGCACAGACCCTGATGATCGGTGATCGCAAGCATGACCTGATCGGCGCCCGCAGCAACGGCCTGGATGCGGCGGCGGTGGGCTATGGGTTTGGCAGCTTCGAGGAATTGAACGCCGAATCGCCGGCTTATCACTTCGAAACTTTGAATGCGTTGCATCAGGCTTTTTTGCAGCGCTGAGCAGATGGCTATCGCTGGCAAGCCAGCTCCCACAGGTTAGCGATTCTTCAGGCTCACCGCTGTCCCTGTGGGAGCTGGCTTGCCAGCGATGAGGCCCGTTCAGCCGCTGGTGGACTCAGGAACTGCCAAGGCCCTCAAAGCCGCCTTACGCTCATCAACCGGCAATCGCCCCAACCGCTCAACCTCGGCATAGAACCTCAGCCAATCCCCACCCACCTGCCTGAACAGCGCCGCAAACGCCGGCACCCACTGGTCATACAGCCCGAACGGCAACAACCGCGCATTGTTCAGCGGCGCATTGACCCAGGCGTCATAGCGCTTGTCCCCGGCCCACTGACTGTCGCGCGTTGCCTGATACTCCCGGCGCAAGCGCTCGAATTCAGCTGCTTTGTGCTCACGCATTTGCTCAACCGACAGCGGCTGCGCATACAGCTTCTCCAGTCGTGAGCGCGTGGCGAGTACCAGTTCGATGAATTGGTCACGCTGCTTGAGCCTCGCATCCGACTCTGCCGGTAGCCCGCGAAAGGCGCGCCATTGCCGCGTACCTTCCTGCTCGACAAACGTGGCAAATGACTCGTTGAATTCGGTGTCGTCCTTCACATAGAACTTCTGGTGCGCCAGCTCATGAAAGATCAGCGTGGCCAGTCGCTCATCGCCCCAGCCCATCATCGAATTGAGGATCGGGTCATTGAACCATCCAAGCGTCGAGTACGCTTCGACCCCGCCGATCGACACATCCATACCCTGCAAACGTTGAATCGCCGCTTCGCCACGGGCGGCGCTCTGGCTGTAGTAGCCGCGATAGGCCACGCAGCCGGCAATCGGGAAGCAGTGATTCTGCGGTGTCAGGGAGAACTCTTGAGTAGCGAACACATTCCACACCACGTAGGGGCGATGGATATCGGCGTACAGGCGATAGCTCTGGTTATCCGGCAAATGCAGATGCTCGCTGGCAAAGGTACGGGCCTTTTGTGATTGAGCCAGATGCGCGCGCAATTTGGCATCGCGGCTGGGGTCGGCAATGACCTTCTCCACCGGCTCCCGGGCGCGCAGCAATTGCAATTGGCCGCTGGCGAGCTGGCTGTAATAGCTGACGCTGGCGCAACCGTTGAGCAACAAAAACAACACACCCGGAAACAAAATCGGAAAAACGCGATCAAGTAACCCAAGGCTGGAAAACGGCCTGATCAAAATAAGAAATTCCCCGGAAAGTCTGCCCCAAGACTATCCCGCCTCAAGGAGCACCGCTATGCGCATGTTCATGCTGACAGGAGGCCTGCTGACGCTGGCCGGTTGTGCCGGATTCGGAATGCCCGACCCCGACCCCTCGCAAGCCTGGATCGATCTTGACGCTCGCCAACACGACACGGCGCTGCAAGCCGTTCAAGTCGATGCCACCCAGGCCATCGACAAACGCTATTTCGAAGTGCAGCCCGGCAGCCATGAGCTGAAGGTGCGCTATCAATTCCCGGTCGAGGCCACCAATATCGGCCCGACTGCCGAACCGCTGTGGCGCGATTGCCAGTTGAGCGTGAAATTCAAGGACTTCAACGCCGGCCAGCGCTATCAGCTGCAGGCTGGCAGCATCGGCTTCAGGCCTTGGGCCAAGCTGTATGACGAACAGCGCAAGGTTGTCGGTCAGGGCACACCGGCGGGCTGTCAGAGCAGTTGATCGGCGCTATGCTGGAAATCCCGTCTAAGGATATCGATCATGCGCAAGTTGACGACATTGCTGGCCGCCAGTGTGCTCGCCGGTTGTCAGAGCCCGTTGCCGGCGGCCGATCCAGACAAAGCCTGGGTCGACTTCGCCATGCCTACCCCCGGCGGCAAGGTGCTGATGGCCGAGCGCCTGGATAAACAGCGCTCGCGCGACGGACGGTTTTTTCAGGTGACGCCCGGTAGTCATGAGCTCACCGTGCGCTTTGACTTCGAAGTATTCGGGGGTGGTCAGGGCATGGATACCGATCCGCAAGAGCGGCTGTGTTACATGACCGTGCCCTATGAATACTTCGAGGCCGGGCAGCGTTACCGCCTTGAGGCCCGATCGCTGGCCTTCACGCCAAGTGCACGCTTGATCAATCGTCAGGGGCAGATCGTTGCCAACGAGCGGCAGATCAATTGCGTGCCGTGATAGGCAATCAGCTATCGTTTTTCTGATAGATGATTCGCTTGGTGCCGTTCTCGCAAGTACCGACGATCATGGCCGAGTCATGCTGCTTCGCCTCCTCCGCCGTGATGATTTCCAGGGTGTACGTTGGGACCGCTTTCGCCTGAATTTTAACCTCGATTTCCTTTCTGAGCTCTTCGCACTTCTTGGGGGCTGCGAAAGCGGAAGTGGCCAGTGCACTGCAAAGGATCGCCAAGCCAATACGTTTCATCGATGAAGCTCCTTGAGGCAGCGCGCACGGGTGTGCGCTGAAGCTGCTGTCGATTATTCGACCACAATTCTGCGGAGCGGGTTCTGACTTTGCTCACACCTTGTATTAATTGCCGGCCGCTGAGCAGGTTTCTAGACTGCCTTCGCGAGCAAGCTCGCTCCCCCACTGGATCTGCGCCGTGCACAAATCCCCTGTGGGAGCGAGCCTGCCCGCGAAAGCGTCAGCCCTGCAAACGCCCAATCAGCTGACCAGCGAAGCCTCGAGGGTGATCTTCGCGTTCAGCACTTTGGAAACCGGGCAACCTTCCTTGGCCTTGTTGCTCAGTTCTTCAAACTGCTGCTGAGTTGCGCCTGGAATCTTCGCCTTGAGAATCAGCTTTACCGCAGTGATTGCGAAGCCGCCGTCAACCTGATCGAGGGTGACTTCAGCGTTGGTGTCGATGCTGTCTGCCTTCAGGCCGGCATCGCCGAGAATCATCGAAAACGCCATGGAAAAGCAGCCGGCGTGGGCCGCGCCGATCAGTTCTTCCGGATTGGTACCCTTGCCGCCTTCAAAGCGCGCCTTGAAGCCGTACGGCGCTTCGCGCAGTACGCCGGTTTCGGTGGAGATCGAGCCGAGACCGGTTTTCAGATCGCCTTCCCAATGCGCCGATGCCTTTTTCACGATAGCCATGTCTGCCTCCTCAAATGTGGCGCGGGACGCCGCGCCTTCGCGGTTTTTACTAGCAAGGCTTCTGAGGATAGACGGCGGAACAAAGTTCAGCCTGGCTGAATCGTTGACTTTTTTAGTAGGAAATTTCGCCGCTGCTATTGAATCTCGGGTATATGCCCTCATTCCATAAAACACGCTTATGGATTTGGCAGGTTTTCGCTCGCAAGAAAAACCTGCCTCCCCACCCGGAGATGCAGGTTCATGAAAAAACTGTCCGACGTAAAATTTTCCACCCTCGACCTGGTGCCAGTGCGCGAAAACGGCAGCGCGGCGCAATCGCTGCGCAACTCGCTGGACCTGGCGCAGCATGCCGAGAAATTCGGCTACACGCGCTTCTGGGTCGCCGAACATCACAACATGGACGGCATCGCCAGTTCGGCAACTTCGGTGTTGCTCGGCTATCTGGCCGGAGGCACGTCGACGATCCGCGTCGGTTCCGGCGGGGTAATGCTGCCCAACCATGCGCCGCTGGTGATCGCCGAGCAGTTCGGCACCCTCGAGAGCCTGTACCCGGGACGGATCGACCTGGGTCTGGGCCGCGCGCCCGGCTCTGACCAGATGACCGCCCGCGCCTTGCGCCGTGAGCGCTCGGGCAGCGCTGACGACTTCCCTGAAGACGTTGCCGAACTGATGCGCTACCTCGGCCCGCGCACCCCGGAGCAACGGGTGATCGCCATGCCCGGCACCGGCACCAACGTGCCGGTCTGGCTGCTCGGCTCAAGCCTGTTCAGTGCGCAATTGGCGGGTGAGCGCGGCTTGCCTTACGCCTTCGCCTCGCACTTCGCGCCGCGCTTCATGCACGAGGCGATCCGCATCTACCGCAATCACTTCAAACCGTCGGCGGTGCTCGACAAGCCGTACGTGATGCTCGGCGTGCCGCTGGTGGCAGCGGATACCGATGAGCAAGCCGATTATCTGGCGACGTCGGTGTACCAGCGCATTCTTGCGCTGATGCGTGGTCAGAGCCTGGTGCAGCGTCCGCCGGTGAAAACCATGGACGGCCTGTGGCTGCCCCATGAACGTGAAGCGGTGGGCGATTTCCTCGGTCTCGCCATGGTCGGCGGCCCGCAGAAGATCCGCGCCAAGCTTGAGGTTTTGATCGAGCAGACCCAGGCGGACGAGCTGATTTTCACCAGTGATCTTTACGAACACGCCGATCGCATCCATTCCTACGAATTGCTGGCCCAAGTCATGAAGGGATAACGCGAGCCCTTGTAGGAGCTGTCGAGTGCAACGAGGCTGCGATCTTTTGATTATGATTTGAAATCAAGATCAAAAGATCGCAGCGTCCCGCAGCTCCTACCCGGAAAATCATCGTCCACAAAAAAGCCGACGCATCCACGTCGGCTTTTGTGTTTCAGGCGCAATCAACCTCGCTTGTAGACGATGTCCTTGCTGCCGCCTTCGCAACTGCCGACGACGTCGCCATCAACGGCCGCACCCTTGTCGACAACTTCCAGCGAATAACCGGATACGCCTTTGGCGTCGAGCTTCGCGGCGATTTCGCTTTTCAGCTCTTCACATGGCTTGCCGGCTGCAAACGCACCACCCGCAAGGCTCAACAAACCTACTGCCAACATGAACTTCTTCATCGGTCGCACTCCCTGGTCGGATTGAATGAGGCGGGCATCGGGTCATCCACCCGATGCGCTCACCTTGTAGCGCTTTGCCATTCCCTATGGCACTCGGCCAGCGCGCAAGTTCAGAAGACTAGCTCAAACTCAGCTGGCGGCAATCTTGAAGCCGACTTTCAGCGTTACCTGAAAGTGCGCCACCTGGCCGTTTTCGATGTGGCCACGGGTTTCGGTCACTTCAAACCATTCCAGATTGCGCAGGGTTTTGTTGGCTTCGGCCAGTGCGTTGTTGATGGCGTCTTCGATGCTGGTGGTGGACGAACCGACCAGCTCGACTTTCTTGTACGTGTGATGGTCACTCATGGCGTTCTCCTTGGGTTGGAATGGCGTGTGAAATTGAGCCTAGCAGGCAATTGCACTGTTGATTTCGGCGCCGCTGCGCTGGCGAAGTTCAGAATTTCTGCACTTTCTCGAAGTGGTGAAGTCCCAACCAACACACGCCACTCATCACCAATGCAGGAGAGCCACCATGGCCAACACCTCTTTACGTAAAGCCTCGTTGCAAAGCATGGAAGCCGAGATCGAGAGTCTGCTCAAATCGTTGGAAAGCTTGAAAGACGATGCTTCGGACGAGTCGCGCAAGACCCTCAAGGCGCTGAAAAGCAATGCCGAAAGTGCACTGAAACATTCCCGTCATCTGCTCAGCGACGCGTACGAAGAAGTCAAAGTGAAAACCCGCGAGACCGGCATTGCCACTCGTGACTATGCGCAGGAACACCCATGGACCACGGCTGGCGTGGCTGTCGGTGCAATCGGTCTGCTCGCTGCCTACTTTTTGTTCAAGCGCGGTGAGTGATCAGGCTGGCGCAGCTCGTTTTTGAGCCACTGCGCCAGTTGCCGAGCGCGCCCGTCCGCGGCGCGCTTGGGTAGCCACAACGCCAGTTGCGCCGGGGTTTCGCAGAAGCCCCATGGCGCAACCAGGCGTCCTGCCTTCAGATCTTCGGTTACCAGCGGCTCCGGTGCGATAGCCACGCCGAGACCTGCAACAGCCGCCTCCAGCAAATAATACAAATGCTCAAAACCTTGCCCGAGCTTCAACGCCTTGGGATCGAGGTGGTTTTGCTGCGCCCAGCTCGGCCAGGCTTGTGGGCGAGAGGTGGTGTGCAGCAAGGGCTGCTTGAGCAATTCTGCGCCAGGAGCGTCGTGCAGGTTCTGATAACCGCTGAATAACGGGCTCATCACCGGGCCGATGCGTTCCGCCGCCAGTTCATAGACCTGCATATCGGCCGGCCACGGTGGCTCGGCGAACAGCAATAGCGCATCGAGTCCCGGGCGCCGAGGGTCGAGATCGCCTTCACCGGCCGACAGGTGCAGTCGCAGATCAGGCAAATCGGCATTCAACCGCCCCAGGCGCGGAATGAACCAGCGCGCCAGCAGACTCCCCGAACAACCAAGCACGAACGGCGCATCGGCAGTGCTTTGGGTCAATTCCGCACAAACAGTGCGCAAGCGATCGAACGCCTCAGCGCTGGCATCGCGCAGACGCACGCCGGCATCTGTGAGTTTCAAGCCGCGCCCATCCTTCACGAACAGACTCACTCCGAGATGTTCTTCAAGCGCTTTCAGCTGGCGGCTGACCGCGCCGTGAGTGACATGCAGCTGCTCGGCAGCCTGACTGACGCTGTTCAGACGGGCGGTGGCCTCGAAGGCGCGCAAGGCATTGAGCGGGGGAAGGTCGTGGCTCATGGTATCTGTGAGTTTTCCTGACAGGTTGCGGCGATCTTATCGGTTTTCAGCCTGGAAAGTCAGGGGTAGAGTGGTCGTCATTGTCTTCTGACCGAATTTACCTGGAGCGACCCATGACCCAGACTTCGAACACCTCTGATCTGCGCAACGGCCCTGACGCCAACGGCCTGTTCGGTGCGTTCGGTGGCCGTTATGTAGCGGAAACCCTGATGCCGTTGATCCTCGACCTGGCCCGCGAATACGAAGCGGCCAAGGAAGATCCGGCATTCAAAGAAGAATTGGCCTACTTCCAGCGTGATTACGTCGGACGTCCGAGCCCGCTGTATTTCGCCGAACGCCTGACCGAGTTCTGCGGCGGCGCCAAGATCTACCTCAAGCGTGAAGAGCTGAATCACACCGGCGCGCACAAGATCAACAACTGCATCGGCCAGATCCTGCTGGCGCGGCGCATGGGCAAGAAGCGCATCATCGCCGAGACCGGCGCCGGCATGCACGGCGTGGCCACGGCCACCGTCGCTGCGCGTTTCGGTCTGGACTGCGTGATCTACATGGGCACCACCGACATCGAACGTCAGCAGGCCAACGTCTTCCGCATGAAGCTGCTTGGCGCTGAAGTCATTCCGGTGGTGGCTGGCACCGGCACCCTGAAGGATGCGATGAACGAAGCCCTGCGTGACTGGGTGACCAACGTCGACAACACTTTCTATCTGATCGGCACTGTGGCCGGCCCACACCCTTATCCAGCAATGGTCCGCGACTTCCAGGCCGTCATCGGCAAGGAAACCCGCGATCAGCTGCAGGCTCAGGAAGGTCGTCTGCCGGACAGTCTGGTGGCATGCATCGGTGGCGGTTCCAACGCCATGGGCCTGTTCCACCCGTTCCTCGATGACAAGAGCGTGGAGATCATCGGCGTCGAAGCCGCCGGTTATGGCATCGAAACCGGCAAGCACGCGGCCAGTCTGAACGGCGGTGTGCCGGGCGTGCTGCACGGTAACCGCACTTTCCTGCTGCAGGACGACGATGGGCAGATCATCGACGCCCACTCGATTTCCGCTGGCCTCGACTATCCGGGCATCGGCCCTGAACACGCCTGGTTGCATGACATCGGCCGCGTCCAGTACACCTCGGTGACCGACGACGAAGCGCTTGAAGCGTTCCACAAATGCTGCCGTCTGGAAGGGATCATCCCTGCCCTGGAAAGCGCTCACGCCCTGGCCGAAGTGTTCAAACGTGCACCGAAGCTGCCGAAGGATCACCTGATGGTGGTCAACCTCTCGGGCCGTGGCGACAAGGACATGCAAACCGTAATGCACCATATGCAACAGTCGCAGCAGGAGAAACACTGATGAGCCGCCTGCAAACCCGCTTTGCCGACCTCAAGCAACAGAACCGCGCCGCGCTGGTGACCTTTGTCACCGCTGGCGATCCTGACTACGACACTTCGCTGGCAATCCTCAAAGGCCTGCCTGCCGCAGGTGCCGACGTGATCGAACTGGGCATGCCGTTCACCGATCCGATGGCCGATGGCCCGGCGATCCAGTTGGCCAATATCCGCGCACTGGGCGCCAAACAGAATCTGGCGAAAACCCTGCAAATGGTTCGCGAATTCCGTGAAGGCAACAGCGACACGCCGCT
Source organism: Pseudomonas siliginis (assembly GCF_024072275.1). NCBI lineage: Bacteria > Pseudomonadati > Pseudomonadota > Gammaproteobacteria > Pseudomonadales > Pseudomonadaceae > Pseudomonas > Pseudomonas siliginis. The sequence goes on from NZ_CP099598.1 coordinate 106,783, forward strand.
GGTGTTGATGGGTTACTTCAACCCGATCCACAAATTCGGCGTCGAGCGTTTCATCACAGAAGCCAAGGATGCCGGCGTCGATGGCCTGATCGTGGTCGACATGCCACCAGAGCACAACGAAGAGCTGTGCGACCCGGCGCAGGCTGCTGGCCTGGACTTCATCCGCCTGACCACGCCGACCACCGACGACGCGCGCCTGCCGCGTGTGCTCAACGGTAGTTCCGGTTTTGTCTACTACGTGTCGGTCGCGGGTGTCACCGGCGCCGGTGCAGCGACTCTGGAACATGTGGAAGAGGCGGTTGCACGTCTGCGTCGGCATACCGACCTGCCGATCAGCATCGGTTTCGGTATCCGTACGCCGGAGCAGGCTGCGGCGATAGCGCGTCTGGCTGACGGTGTGGTGGTGGGCTCGGCGTTGATCGATCACATCGCCAGTGCCGATACGCCTGAGCAGGCCATCGATGGCGTGTTGAGTCTGTGTTCGGCGCTGTCCCAAGGCGTGCGCAAGGCTCGCCTCTAAAGCCGCAGGGGAAAACAAAAAGGCTTCAGAACAGGCGTTCTGAAGCCTTTTTTTGTGCTCAGGGTAATTGCAGTCCGCCCGAAGCCTTGTGCAGTTTGCGCAAATGCTCGCCAATCTGCTTGACGTTGGCCTCGCTGGCGGCAATCTCGGCGGCGCGCTTGGGTTCGAGCAGCTTGCGCACTTCGGTATCGAGATCGCCGGACAGTGCCAGCAGCTTCTTCTGCCGCTGGCTGCTTTCCGCTTCCAGTCGGCCAAACTCGCTCGGCTGCGGTAGTCCGTACCCTTTAGAGTCGAGCAGTTCCGCCGGGCGGCTGAGGAAACCACTGTTGGCGAGGATCTCCTGCAAGGTCGCGTTGGCCTTGTCCATGCCGCCATTTTCCAGCTCGCGGGCGCCGAGGTAACGTTGCTTGACCTCATCCTGCGCCAGTAACAACTGCCGGCGGAAACTCGCCTGCTCGAGCAGCAACAGCGCCGCGCTGGTGCGCAGGTCGGCGCGGTCGAACCATTCGCGGCGTTGTTCAGCGCTGAGTGACAGCCAGTCTTCGACAGTGGTCTGCTTGATCGGCAGTTGCTTCTTCAACACATCGAACATCGCTTGATAGCGATCGCGGAACGAGTCGAAGCGGTAACCCAGACGCAGCGCTTCTTTCGGATTGTCGAGCACACTGGTGTCGGCCAGACCACGGCCCTTGAGCACTTCGAGCAGGCCGTTGGGCATGATGCTGTCGAGGCTGACCAGTTGGCTGTTATTGCTGCCACTGCGCAACAGTTTCAAACCTTCTACCGCGCAGTTGTTGGACAGGAAGAAGTAGTTGCCGTCGTAACTCCAGTGCATCTCGGCGGCATGTTCGACGACGCCTTCGATTTCCTCGCGAGACAGCTTCAGCGGCACCGAAGCGAGGCTGCGCAGCTCGGTCTTGGTGTATTCGTCGATCACTTGCGCCAGCGGCAATACGAACAGCCGCGACGGGTATTTGCCGACCAGTCCGTCCCAGCTCGACAGCTGCACATCGCCAACGAAGGCGCGATAGGACAGCACCAGGTGCTGGTCGAGGTCGAGGCGGCAATCCGGGCCACGCGGGCGACCGGGGGCGCAGATCACCAGGCGCAGCATGCTGTGACCCCAGCGGCTGACCCAGTTCTGATTGGCCTCGGCCAGCAGGTAATCGACGGCATAGACCCGTTCCGGATCGACTTGCCCCAGAGGCTGCTTGGCGAAGTCATTGCCCGCATTGAGAAAGGCGAAGCTCTTGCTGCAGGTGTCCTGCGCTGGCGGCGCCCAGCCGAAATGTTCCTTGTAGTAGCGATACAGCGCCGGGCGGCGGCAGGCGTAGCTCGGGTCGAGGAGGAAGTACTCCATGTTGACCGCGACGAATTCCTTGGGACTGGAGATCTCGTAAAGATCCGGACTGCGGGCGATCTGTCGGTTATGTTGTTCACGCTCGCCACGGCGACCGACGTACTGTTGCCACCCGGCCAGATCGAGCAGGCGCGGGTCGTCGCTGATGGTGAAGCGGCGACCGTTCTGCCCGCGACACTCATCGGGCATACCGATCAGCCCGGCGCTGTTGAAGCGTCGGGTGCAGAGCTGGATCAACGTGCGCTCGGCGCTCGGCCATAAACGCGCGCGGTCGTAGATATGCGTGATTTCGTGCAGCACCGTGGCCAGCAGTTCCTGGCGCACAGTGCCGTGGGGGCGATTGGTTTTCTCTTTCGCCGCGCTGCCATCGGTGAGACCGGCGAGCAGTTTGCGATTCAGATCGAGCTCGGACACCAGCGTCGCCTGCCCGTAAGCGTTGGCAGGCATGTCGTCGGTCCAGCCGACGTCGATGCGCCGATCCAGCCGCTCGATGAAGCTCGGCGGCAGTTTCGCCATCGCCTCATCGATCAGCGCCTGACTGGCCTGTTGTTGAGCCGGGCTCAGACCCTCGGTCTTGAGCCGCAATTGCAGGCCGGCGTGGGCGCTGTTGCCGAGCAGCAACAATGCCCCGGCCAGCAGCCAGGCGCCAACGGACTTCACAGCGCGAGAATGGCTTCGGCGAGTACCTGATCACTGGCGTCGCGCGCTTCCGGCACGCGATTACGCAAAGTGTTGAGCGCGGCTTCGAGATGCGCGCCACGGATGTCGCCGTTGCTGGCGACGAAACTGGCGGCGTCGTCGTGGGCTTCGCGGATGATTTTCGAATCGCGAATCGACGTGGTGGTATCGGAAGTGAAATCGATGCTGCGCTGGGAGGCACGAACGATGATGTTACTGGTGGCTACCAGGGTGTGCGCCTGGGCCACATCGGCCAACACAAACAGGCCAAAGGCGGCAGCAATCAGCGGGCTACGCATGGAACGACTCCGGAAGGAAAAGGATAACTATTGGACGAGAATTGCCTCTGCCAGTTCAAGGTCGCTGGCATGAAGTTTCGGCCGGGTTTTGCGCAGGTAATGCAGCGCGGATTCCAGCCTTGCGCCTCGCCATTCACCGTCACTGGCAACAAAGGCGGCCGCGTCATCATGAGCGGCGCGCAGCAGTTTACGGTCGAACGGCGCAGAAGACACCATGCTGGTGGCGTAACCGCTGACAACCGTGCCTTGGGTCGACGCATTGAAAGCATCGAAGGCGTTGGCGGACATCGCCCAGCAGGCCGTGAATAAAGTAGAAGAGATGAGCAGGTTTGGAAGAAAGCGCATGGGACTCGACAACTGTTAACGAGCCTGAAGGCTAGCGCAAATGCCCGGGCCAGAGCCAGCGTTGAAACATTGGGACACGGCTGGCGTGTCCCGCAATACCGCAAACGATCAGAGGGTCAGAATGGCCTGAGCCAATTGGGCATCGGTGGCATTGAGTTGCGGCGCCTGATGGCGGATGTGATCGAGCGCGCTTTCCAGCTTCACTCCACGGATATCGCCTTCGCTGGCCACGAAGCTGGCGGCATCGTCGCGGGCGGCGAGGACGATCTTGTCGTCACGGAACGAGGAGGTCACATCGGAAGTGGCGTCGGAGGAGGCTTTCAGCGCGCCGACGATCGAGTCGGTGGTGACGATGAAGCTGGTAGCGCTGGCGTTGGCAGCCACGGCCAGCAGGGCGGCGGCACTGAGCAGACGAAGACGGGTCATGATGGAACTCCTTTGGATAAACCGTAGTGAGAGGTGGCTCGGTATCTGAGGAGTCAGACGCCTGTTGCGCAACGTTCGCCACGTTCTGCATGGATATTAGGCTGCCAGATGCGGTTCGCCCAGTGGTGGCCAGTGATACTCCAAAGTTTCTGGATAACTGTACTGGTATATTCGAGTATTTCTTAAATTGTACCTGTGCTCGTTCATATATGCGTTTTAGAGCATTCAAGGCCCCTGAAACGACAAAACCCGTCGTGGTTGCCCACGACGGGTTCTGCTTGTGCAATTCGGGTTGCTGGCGGTGGGTCTGACGACCAGAGCCAGCGACGCTGCTTAGCGCCAGAACGGCTTGCTCAGCTCTTCGTAGCGTTGTGCTTCGCTGATACCGGCGTCAGCCAGCAGACGCGAATCCAGACGGGCCAGTTGGTGGCGGCTGGAGATGCGGCGCTGCCACAACATCAGGTTGGCAATAACGCGCAGAGGCAGGGAAGCCTGGGTGTTTACAGCTTTGTCTTCGAAGAACAGTTCGGAACTGAGTGTACGTTCCATGGTTGACATCCTTCCGCTTGTGGCGGGATCAGGTAGTGGTTTGACTGGTGCCCATGATCCTCTCGTTTGGATAGTCTCTGTAGATACAGTTCATTTGTATTGTGAGTGAGCAGTTAACTGTTTATGGATGGTGTACGGGTCGAAATTGGGCAAACTGTACCTGTCCGCACTTGATTGGTGCATTTCGGCTCGTATCACGGGATTGAGTAGGGCTTTGCTGTAGGAAAAGACCGGTACAGCAGTACAGTTTTTTGCGATCCTGCTTCTCGCGCGCATCCACCGAGGCAAAACTGTGTTTGCCTCGGTGGTTATCTGTGTGAATCACACCGCCAGCATGCGCCCGGTTTCTTCCAAGTTCATATGCCAGCTCAGGGCTTCGCGCAGAATGTGCGGGGTGTGCCCGCCGATTGCACAGGCAGCGCTGAAATAGTCATTCAGTGCCTGGCGAAAGTCCGGATGCACGCAGTTGTCGATGATCACTCGTGCACGCTCCCGTGGCGCCAGGCCACGCAGGTCGGCGAGGCCGACTTCGGTCACCAGGATGTCGACGTCATGCTCGGTATGGTCGACGTGGCTGACCATCGGCACCACGCTGGAAATCGCGCCACCCTTGGCGATCGACTTGGTCACGAATACCGCCAGATGCGCATTGCGCGCGAAGTCGCCGGAACCGCCGATGCCGTTCATCATCCGCGTACCGCAGACATGGGTGGAGTTGACGTTGCCATAGATGTCGAACTCCAGCGCGGTGTTGATGCCAATGATGCCCAGACGCCGCACCACTTCCGGGTGATTGGAGATCTCCTGCGGCCGCAGAATCAGTTTGTCCTTGTACTTCTCCAGGTTGCCGAACACGTCGCTGTTGCGGCGCTCGGACAGGGTGATCGAACTGCCCGAGGCGAAGCTCAGCTTGCCGGCATCGATCAGGTCGAAAGTCGAGTCCTGGAGCACTTCCGAATACATGGTCAGGTCTTCGAACGGCGAGTCGATCAAGCCGCACATCACCGCGTTGGCGATGTTGCCAATTCCGGCTTGCAGCGGGCCGAGCTTGTTGGTCATGCGCCCGGCCGCAACTTCCTGCTTGAAGAAGGTGATCAGGTGTTCAGCGATAGCGTTGGTATCAACGTCCGGTACCGACACTGTGGACGGCGAGTCCGACTGCTGAGTGATGACAATCGCAACGATCTTCTCCGGCGGAATCGGGATCGCCGTGCTGCCGATGCGATCGTCGACTTTCACCAGCGGGATTGGCGTCCGCGTCGGGCGGTACGTCGGGATATAAATGTCGTGCAGGCCTTCGAGGTTGGCGTTGTGGGCCAGGTTGATCTCGACGATCACTTGTTTGGCGAAGATCGCGAAGCTGGCCGAGTTGCCCACCGAAGTGGTCGGCACGATGTGGCCTTGTTCGGTGATGGCGACTGCCTCAATGACGGCAATGTCCGGCAGCTTCAACTGTTGGTTGCGCAGTTGCTCTACGGTTTCCGAGAGATGCTGGTCGATGAACATCACTTCGCCGGCGTTGATTGCCTTGCGCAACGTGCTGTCGACCTGAAACGGCATGCGCCGCGACAGCACGCCGGCCTCGGTCAGTTGCTTGTCGAGGTCGTTGCCCAGGCTGGCGCCGGTCATCAGGCTGATCTTCAGCGGCGTGACCTTGGCGCGCTCGGCCAGTGCATGGGGAACGGCCTTGGCTTCGCCGGCGCGGGTGAAACCGCTCATGCCGACGGTCATGCCGTCCTCAATCAGAGCAGCGGCGTCGGCAGCGCTCATCACTTTGTCCAACAACGAAGGCAGGCGAATACGGTCACGGTACATGGATTATTATCTCGGGCAACGAGTAGCAGGATGCGCAGTCTAGTGAATTTGGCCGGCGCCTGTCCCGCTACCAAGGTCGCAAACGAGGCCTCTATTTCGCGGGTTTGCAGTAAAACACCGTTACCGGATCTGCAACAACGCGGCAAATTGTCCAGCGTCTGGCGCAAACAAAAACGCCCCGACAAGTCGGGGCGTTCGTTATTGCAACGGGTGATTACTCGACCGCTTTGACCATGTCTTCGATGACTTTCTTCGCGTCGCCGAAAACCATCATGGTCTTGTCCAGATAGAACAATTCGTTGTCCAGACCGGCATAGCCGCTGGCCATCGAGCGCTTGTTGACGATGATGGTCTTGGCCTTGAACGCTTCGAGAATCGGCATACCGGCAATCGGTGACTTCGGATCGTTCTTCGCGGCCGGGTTGACCACGTCGTTCGCGCCGAGCACCAGCACCACGTCGGCCTGACCGAACTCGGAGTTGATGTCTTCCATCTCGAACACCTGGTCGTAAGGCACTTCGGCCTCGGCGAGCAGGACGTTCATATGCCCAGGCATCCGACCGGCCACCGGGTGGATCGCGTACTTCACAGTCACGCCACGATGGGTCAGCTTCTCGGTCAGCTCCTTCAGCGCATGTTGTGCACGCGCTACTGCTAAGCCATAACCCGGCACGATGATCACGGTGTCGGCGTTGGTCAGCAGGAAAGTCGCGTCATCCGCCGAGCCGGATTTCACCGGGCGGGCTTCCTGCGCACCGGCAGGACCTGCATCTGCCGTATTGCCGAAACCGCCGAGCAGTACATTAAAGAAGGAGCGGTTCATCGCCTTGCACATGATGTACGAGAGAATCGCACCGCTCGAACCCACCAGCGAGCCGGCAATGATCAGCATCGAGTTGTTCAGCGAGAAACCGATGCCCGCCGCCGCCCAGCCGGAATAGCTGTTGAGCATCGAAACCACCACCGGCATGTCGGCGCCGCCGATCGGGATGATGATCAGCACGCCCATCACGAACGCCAGCGCCAGCATCAGTGCGAACGCCGTAAGGTTGCCGGTGAACATGAAAGTCAGACCGAGAACCAGCGTTGCCAGACCCAGAATCGCATTGAGCTTGTGCTGGCCACTGAACTGTACCGGTGCGCCCTGGAACAGGCGGAACTTGTACTTGCCCGAGAGCTTGCCAAAGGCAATCACCGAGCCGGAGAAAGTGATCGCACCGATTGCCGCACCGAGGAACAGCTCCAGACGGTTGCCCGCCGGGATCGCATCGCCCAGCTGTTTAACGATACCCAACGACTGCGGCTCAACCACTGCCGCAATGGCAATGAACACCGCCGCGAGGCCGATCATGCTGTGCATGAACGCTACCAGTTCCGGCATCTTGGTCATTTCAACGCGTTTGGCCATGATCGAACCGGCGGTGCCGCCGACCAGCAGGCCAACGATGACGTAACCGATACCGGCTGTAGCGAGCTCAGCCCCGAGCTTATAGATCAGGCCGACCGTTGTGATGATGGCCAGCGCCATGCCAAGCATGCCGAACAGGTTGCCGCGCCGCGAGGTGGTCGGGTGGGACAGGCCTTTGAGGGCCTGGATAAAGCAGATCGACGCGATCAGGTAGAGCGTCGTCACGAGATTCATGCTCATTACTTCGGCGCCTCTTCTTTTGCTTTCGGGGCTTTCTTTTTGAACATCTCAAGCATGCGGCGAGTGACCAGGAAGCCACCGAACACATTGACCGCCGCCAGTGCCACAGCCAGCGTGCCCATGGTCTTGCCCAAAGGCGTGACTGTCAGCGCAGCGGCGAGCATGGCGCCGACGATCACGATCGCGGAAATGGCGTTTGTGACTGCCATCAACGGCGTGTGCAGCGCAGGTGTAACGTTCCAGACCACGTGGTAACCGACATAAATCGCCAGCACGAAGATGATCAGGTTGTAGATACCGGGGGAGATAAGCTCTTCCATCGTCTGAATCCCTGCTTAGGCGTTTTTGCGGATGACTTGGCCGTCGCGGCACATCAGGCACGCGGCGACGATGTCGTCTTCGAGGTTGACGTCGAACTGGCCTTCCTTGGTGAACACCAGCTTGAGGAAGTCCAGCAGGTTGCGTGCGTACAGCGCCGAAGCGTCGGCGGCGACTTCACCGGCGAGGTTGGTCGGACCGACGATCGTCACACCGTTTTCCACAACGACCTGATCGGCGACGGTCAGCGGACAGTTGCCACCCTGAGCGGCCGCTAGGTCGATGACCACCGAGCCCGGCTTCATCTGCGCCACGGTCTCGGCGCTGAGCAGCGTCGGCGCTTTGCGGCCCGGAATCAGCGCGGTGGTGATGACGATATCGGCCTGCTTGGCGCGCTCGTGCACGGCCTGGGCCTGACGCTGCATCCAACTCGCCGGCATCGGCCGCGCGTAACCGCCGACACCGACGGCGCATTCGCGCTCTTCATCGGTCTCGTAAGGCACGTCGACGAACTTCGCGCCGAGGGATTCGATCTGTTCCTTCACCGCTGGGCGCACGTCGGACGCTTCGATCACCGCACCCAGGCGTTTCGCCGTGGCAATCGCCTGCAAACCGGCCACGCCTGCACCAAGAATCAGCACCCGCGCCGCTTTCACGGTACCCGCAGCAGTCATCAGCATCGGCATGAAGCGTGGGTAATAGTGAGCCGCGAGCAACACCGCTTTGTAGCCGGCGATGTTCGCCTGCGACGACAACACATCAAGACTCTGCGCCCGCGAGGTGCGCGGCGCCGCTTCGAGGGCGAACGCGGTAATGCCGCATTCGGCCATCTTCGCGATGGTCTCGTTGTTGAACGGGTTGAGCATGCCCACGAGCACCGTGCCGCGCTTGATCAGCGGCAGTTCGGCATCGCTTGGCGCGACCACTTTGAGAATCAGCTCGGCGCCAAACGCGTCATTGGCGCTGCCAATGCTTGCGCCGGCCGCTTCATAGGCACTGTCGACGACACTGGCTTTAACGCCAGCGCCGCTTTGCACAGTGACCTTATGGCCTTGGCTGATCAGCTTCTTGATGGTTTCCGGGGTTGCAGCAACCCGTGTTTCACCGGTCTGGGTTTCGAGAGGAACACCAATGTGCACGTCAAATCTCCTGCGTGATCTTGTTGAGTAAACCCATGCACTACGGATGGTGCGACTGGGGCGGCCGATCAGCACGATCCCGCCGAATCAGGGCGGGGCGCGGCATTTTGCAGGCGAACTTTATGACCTTCAAGGGATTATGACGGGTGACGGAAAATTAACTACAAGTCATGCCGTGACCGAGTGTCGCAGATGGCCAGTTGAACCCCTTGCAGGCCGTGCCCTGCAAGGATTCTGGCTGAATTTGAAAAAAATTCGCATCGGTGGCGTGAATAGGCAGCAATGAGTCGCCATTAGAGGCTCAAAGCCGCGTGTTTGGCAGCTTGTAGGACGTCTGTACGACTTTCGGATACAGTCTGCTTAAAAGCGACATATAGTTATATCTGTAGGGCTTTGGTTTTTCTGACTACGGGGTTAGGTATTGCGCAAAGCCTTTATTCTTCTAGGCTGTAGCTCTGCGCCTGATTTACCAGCCAGTCACGAAATGCCTTCAGCGATGCCGATTCGACCTTTCGCTCCGGAATCATCAGGTAATAGGCCTTGATGCTGGAAAGCGCTTGAGAGTTGGCAACCACCAGACGTTTCTCTGTCAGCTCGCGCTGAATCAGAAACGGCGGAATCAGCGCGACGCCCATGTCGTGCATGGCTGCCTGGGCAAGCATGGAGAATAGCTCGTAGCGTGGACCTGTCATGTCGCGAGGGATATTCAATTGCTGCGAGTTGAACCATTGGCGCCAGGCGTAAGGTCGGGTGGTTTGCTGCAGCAGCGGTAGGTCAGCGATGGCTTGCGCTGTCAGATGTTTGCGATTGCCAAGTAGGGTGGGACTGCACACCGGCATCGGATTCTCGCCCATCAATCTGTGGGATTCGGTACCCGACCAGTCGGCGTCGCCGAAGTAAATCGCGGCATCGAATTCGGTGTCGGCAAACAGGAATGGCCGGGTGCGGTTGGTCAGGTTGACGGTCACTTCCGGGTGCTTGAGCTGGAAATCCTTGAGCCGTGGCAGCAGCCATTGCGTGCCGAAGGTCGGGACGACGGCGAGCTCGATGACGTTGGTGCCCTGCTGGCCCATTACCGAGAGGGTGTCGCGCTCCACCGCATCAAGCTGAGTCGCCACCCGACGACTGTAGGAAAGACCCGCCTCGGTCAGTTTCACTCCACGTCGCGAGCGTCGGAACAGTTCCACGCTGAGGAAATCTTCCAGGCTGGCGATCTGTCGGCAAATGGCGCCTTGGGTGAGCGACAGTTCTTCAGCAGCACGGGTAAAGCTCTCATGGCGGGCGGCAGCTTCGAAACTGATCAGGGCGGCGGTGCTGGGGATCTTCCTGCGCATGTACGTCAACCTCACTAATGCGCCGCATAAAAGGCTATTCGCGACGGTACGGAGTGAGAAATTAGCACAACAGAATGCGAAATCCTCGTTTGCTCCGACGGCGAACCGCGCCTAGGATCAATGCCACGTTAATTCACCCGATTGCGAGGGCACACTCATGGGCGGTAAAGCTAGCTTCAACTGGATCGATCCCCTGCTGCTGGATCAACAGCTCACCGAAGAAGAGCGGATGATCCGCGACACCGCCGCGCAGTTCGCTCAACAGAGTCTCGCCCCGCGTGTGCTCGAAGCTTTCCGTCATGAAAAGACCGACCCGGCAATCTTCCGCGAGATGGGTGAAGTCGGCCTGCTCGGCGCGACCATTCCCGAACAATACGGTGGCAGTGGTCTGAATTACGTCAGTTATGGCCTGATTGCCCGAGAGGTCGAGCGCGTCGACTCTGGCTATCGCTCGATGATGAGCGTGCAATCCTCATTGGTGATGGTGCCGATCAACGAATTCGGTACCGAAGCACAGAAGCAGAAGTACCTACCGAAACTGGCCTCCGGCGAATGGATCGGTTGCTTCGGTCTGACCGAGCCGAACCACGGTTCCGATCCGGGCGCGATGATCAGCCGGGCGCGCAAGGTCGATGGCGGCTACAGCCTGACCGGCGCGAAGATGTGGATCACCAACAGCCCGATCGCTGACGTATTTGTGGTCTGGGCCAAGGATGACGCCGGCGATATCCGTGGATTCGTTCTGGAGAAAGGCTGGAAAGGTCTGAGCGCTCCGGCGATTCACGGCAAGGTCGGCCTGCGCGCTTCCATCACCGGCGAGATCGTCATGGACAACGTGTTCGTGCCGGAAGAAAACATCTTCCCGGACGTCCGAGGTCTGAAAGGTCCGTTCACCTGCCTCAACTCCGCACGCTACGGCATTTCCTGGGGCGCACTGGGCGCGGCCGAGTTCTGCTGGCACACCGCGCGTCAATACACTCTGGATCGTCAGCAATTCGGTCGACCGTTGGCCGCGACTCAACTGGTGCAGAAGAAACTCGCCGACATGCAGACCGAGATCACTCTGGCGCTGCAAGGCTGCTTGCGACTGGGCCGGATGAAGGACGAGGGTACCGCCGCCGTTGAAATCACTTCGATCATGAAGCGCAACTCCTGCGGCAAGTCGCTGGATATTGCGCGGATGGCGCGCGACATGCTCGGTGGCAATGGTATCTCCGATGAGTTCGGCGTGGCCCGTCATCTGGTCAACCTGGAAGTGGTGAATACCTATGAAGGTACCCACGACGTTCACGCGCTGATCCTCGGGCGTGCGCAAACCGGTCTGCAGGCGTTCTATTAATAGGAGGGCGGACCATGGGCGCGCTGTCGCATCTACGGGTACTGGATTTATCGCGAGTACTGGCCGGGCCTTGGGCCGGACAGATCCTCGCCGACCTGGGCGCCGAGGTGATCAAGGTCGAGCGCCCGGGCAATGGTGATGACACCCGCGCCTGGGGCCCGCCCTTTCTTAAAGATGCTTACGGCGAGAACACATCGGAAGCGGCTTATTACCTCTCGGCAAACCGCAACAAGCAATCGGTGACCATCGACTTCACCCGTTCTGAAGGGCAGAAGCTGGTGCGCGACCTGGCGGCGAAGTCGGACATTCTGATTGAGAATTTCAAAGTAGGTGGTCTGGCGGCCTATGGTCTGGACTATGAGTCGCTGAAGGCGCTCAACCCGAATCTGATCTATTGCTCCATCACCGGCTTCGGCCAGACCGGCCCTTACGCGAAGCGCGCAGGGTATGACTTCATGATCCAGGGGCTTGGCGGCTTGATGAGCCTGACCGGCCGACCCGAAGGAGACGACGGTGCTGGTCCGGTGAAAGTCGGTGTCGCGCTCACGGACATTCTTACTGGGCTGTATTCAACGGTGGCGATTCTCGCGGCGTTGGCTCATCGCGATCACGACGGTGGTGGCCAGCACATCGATATGGCGTTGCTGGATGTGCAGGTCGCGTGTCTGGCTAACCAGGCGATGAACTACCTGACCACGGGCAATGCGCCAAAGCGTCTGGGAAATGCGCATCCCAACATCGTGCCTTATCAGGACTTTCCTACGGCGGATGGTGACTTCATTCTTACCGTGGGTAATGACGGGCAGTTCCGCAAGTTCGCAGAGGTGGCTGGCCAACCGCAGTGGGCGGATGATCCGCGCTTCGCGACCAACAAGCTGCGGGTAGCGAACCGCGCGGTGCTGATCCCGTTGATCCGCCAAGCTACGGTCTTCAAGACCACGGCCGAGTGGGTTGCTCAACTGGAGCAGGCGGGTGTGCCTTGTGGGCCGATCAATGATCTGTCGCAGGTGTTTAAAGATCCCCAAGTGAAGGCGCGCGGTCTGGCGATAGAGCTGCCGCATGCATTGGCGGGGATGGTGCCTCAGGTGGCCAGCCCGATTCGATTGTCGGAGACGCCCGTTGAATATCGTCATGCGCCTCCTTTATTAGGTGAGCACACATTAGAGGTTCTGCAGCGGGTGCTGGGTCTGGGGGCAGGCGCGGTGGCTGCGTTGAAGGAGGAAGGCGTCCTTTAAGTCTTCTTCTATATAGAAGAAGCTCTTTTCTCATTTGATTGAATGTTTTTTAACCAATACGCAAGTTATTGAAAGAAAAGCGAAATTAATGGTTGACGGCAGATTCCAGAGGTCTATAATTCGCCCCACTTCCGGCGCAGTCGAAACGGAAAACTCCTTGAGATTCAGAGAGTTACGCAGTTTTCGACAGCGACTTGCTTCAGGTCATCGAAGTCTGGAAGAAGTTGAAAGAGCAGCGATGTGTAGCTCTTTTAACGGTTCGATCTTCTCGGTCGAAAGCGGAGAAAAAGAGGTGTTGACAGCAGCGATTAACGCTGTAGAATTCGCCTCCCGCTAACGAGAGATCGGAAGCGCAAGTGGTTGAAGTTGTTGAAGAATTCTTCGAAAGCTTCTGAAAATAATCACTTGACAGCAAATGAGGCTGCTGTAGAATGCGCGCCTCGGTTGAGACGAAAGATCTTAACCAACCGCTCTTTAACAACTGAATCAAGCAATTCGTGTGGGTGCTTGTGCAGTCAGACTGATAGTCAACAAGATTATCAGCATCACAAGTTACTCCGCGAGAAATCAAAGATGTAACCAACGATTGCTGAGCCAAGTTTAGGGTTTCTTAAAAACCCAAAGATGTTTGAACTGAAGAGTTTGATCATGGCTCAGATTGAACGCTGGCGGCAGGCCTAACACATGCAAGTCGAGCGGATGAGAGGAGCTTGCTCCTGGATTCAGCGGCGGACGGGTGAGTAATGCCTAGGAATCTGCCTGGTAGTGGGGGACAACGTTTCGAAAGGAACGCTAATACCGCATACGTCCTACGGGAGAAAGCAGGGGACCTTTGGGCCTTGCGCTATCAGATGAGCCTAGGTCGGATTAGCTAGTTGGTGAGGTAATGGCTCACCAAGGCGACGATCCGTAACTGGTCTGAGAGGATGATCAGTCACACTGGAACTGAGACACGGTCCAGACTCCTACGGGAGGCAGCAGTGGGGAATATTGGACAATGGGCGAAAGCCTGATCCAGCCATGCCGCGTGTGTGAAGAAGGTCTTCGGATTGTAAAGCACTTTAAGTTGGGAGGAAGGGTTGTAGATTAATACTCTGCAATTTTGACGTTACCGACAGAATAAGCACCGGCTAACTCTGTGCCAGCAGCCGCGGTAATACAGAGGGTGCAAGCGTTAATCGGAATTACTGGGCGTAAAGCGCGCGTAGGTGGTTTGTTAAGTTGGATGTGAAATCCCCGGGCTCAACCTGGGAACTGCATCCAAAACTGGCAAGCTAGAGTATGGTAGAGGGTGGTGGAATTTCCTGTGTAGCGGTGAAATGCGTAGATATAGGAAGGAACACCAGTGGCGAAGGCGACCACCTGGACTGATACTGACACTGAGGTGCGAAAGCGTGGGGAGCAAACAGGATTAGATACCCTGGTAGTCCACGCCGTAAACGATGTCAACTAGCCGTTGGGAGCCTTGAGCTCTTAGTGGCGCAGCTAACGCATTAAGTTGACCGCCTGGGGAGTACGGCCGCAAGGTTAAAACTCAAATGAATTGACGGGGGCCCGCACAAGCGGTGGAGCATGTGGTTTAATTCGAAGCAACGCGAAGAACCTTACCAGGCCTTGACATCCAATGAACTTTCCAGAGATGGATTGGTGCCTTCGGGAACATTGAGACAGGTGCTGCATGGCTGTCGTCAGCTCGTGTCGTGAGATGTTGGGTTAAGTCCCGTAACGAGCGCAACCCTTGTCCTTAGTTACCAGCACGTAATGGTGGGCACTCTAAGGAGACTGCCGGTGACAAACCGGAGGAAGGTGGGGATGACGTCAAGTCATCATGGCCCTTACGGCCTGGGCTACACACGTGCTACAATGGTCGGTACAAAGGGTTGCCAAGCCGCGAGGTGGAGCTAATCCCATAAAACCGATCGTAGTCCGGATCGCAGTCTGCAACTCGACTGCGTGAAGTCGGAATCGCTAGTAATCGCGAATCAGAATGTCGCGGTGAATACGTTCCCGGGCCTTGTACACACCGCCCGTCACACCATGGGAGTGGGTTGCACCAGAAGTAGCTAGTCTAACCTTCGGGAGGACGGTTACCACGGTGTGATTCATGACTGGGGTGAAGTCGTAACAAGGTAGCCGTAGGGGAACCTGCGGCTGGATCACCTCCTTAATCGACGATATCAGCTGCTGCATGAGCTCCCACACGAATTGCTTGATTCATTGAAGAAGACGATAGAAGCAGCCCGAAATTGGGTCTGTAGCTCAGTTGGTTAGAGCGCACCCCTGATAAGGGTGAGGTCGGCAGTTCGAATCTGCCCAGACCCACCAATTTTTTGTGGGAAACGCCTGTAGGAATACGGGGCCATAGCTCAGCTGGGAGAGCGCCTGCCTTGCACGCAGGAGGTCAGCGGTTCGATCCCGCTTGGCTCCACCACTACTGCTTCTGAAGTTTGAAAGCTTAGAAATGAGCATTCCACCGGTACGGTGATGAATGTTGATTTCTAGTCTTTGACTAGATCGTTCTTTAAAAACTTGGGTATGTGATAGAAAGATAGACTGAACGTTACTTTCACTGGTAACGGATCAGGCTAAGGTAAAATTTGTGAGTTCTCTTAGTTGAGAAATTCGAATTTTCGGCGAATGTCGTCTTCACAGTATAACCAGATTGCTTGGGGTTATATGGTCAAGTGAAGAAGCGCATACGGTGGATGCCTTGGCAGTCAGAGGCGATGAAAGACGTGGTAGCCTGCGAAAAGCTTCGGGGAGTCGGCAAACAGACTTTGATCCGGAGATGTCTGAATGGGGGAACCCAGCCATCATAAGATGGTTATCTTGTACTGAATACATAGGTGCAAGAGGCGAACCAGGGGAACTGAAACATCTAAGTACCCTGAGGAAAAGAAATCAACCGAGATTCCCTTAGTAGTGGCGAGCGAACGGGGACTAGCCCTTAAGTGGCTTTGAGATTAGCGGAACGCTCTGGAAAGTGCGGCCATAGTGGGTGATAGCCCTGTACGCGAAAATCTCTTAGTCATGAAATCGAGTAGGACGGAGCACGAGAAACTTTGTCTGAATATGGGGGGACCATCCTCCAAGGCTAAATACTACTGACTGACCGATAGTGAACTAGTACCGTGAGGGAAAGGCGAAAAGAACCCCGGAGAGGGGAGTGAAATAGATCCTGAAACCGTATGCGTACAAGCAGTGGGAGCAGACTTTGTTCTGTGACTGCGTACCTTTTGTATAATGGGTCAGCGACTTATTTTCAGTGGCGAGCTTAACCGAATAGGGGAGGCGTAGCGAAAGCGAGTCTTAATAGGGCGTCTAGTCGCTGGGAATAGACCCGAAACCGGGCGATCTATCCATGGGCAGGTTGAAGGTTAGGTAACACTGACTGGAGGACCGAACCGACTACCGTTGAAAAGTTAGCGGATGACCTGTGGATCGGAGTGAAAGGCTAATCAAGCTCGGAGATAGCTGGTTCTCCTCGAAAGCTATTTAGGTAGCGCCTCATGTATCACTGTAGGGGGTAGAGCACTGTTTCGGCTAGGGGGTCATCCCGACTTACCAAACCGATGCAAACTCCGAATACCTACAAGTGCCGAGCATGGGAGACACACGGCGGGTGCTAACGTCCGTCGTGAAAAGGGAAACAACCCAGACCGTCAGCTAAGGTCCCAAAGTTATGGTTAAGTGGGAAACGATGTGGGAAGGCTTAGACAGCTAGGAGGTTGGCTTAGAAGCAGCCACCCTTTAAAGAAAGCGTAATAGCTCACTAGTCGAGTCGGCCTGCGCGGAAGATGTAACGGGGCTCAAACCATACACCGAAGCTACGGGTATCATCTTAGGATGATGCGGTAGAGGAGCGTTCTGTAAGCCTGTGAAGGTGAGTTGAGAAGCTTGCTGGAGGTATCAGAAGTGCGAATGCTGACATGAGTAACGACAATGGGTGTGAAAAACACCCACGCCGAAAGACCAAGGTTTCCTGCGCAACGTTAATCGACGCAGGGTTAGTCGGTCCTTAAGGCGAGGCTGAAAAGCGTAGTCGATGGAAAACAGGTTAATATTCCTGTACTTCTGGTTATTGCGATGGAGGGACGGAGAAGGCTAGGCCAGCTTGGCGTTGGTTGTCCAAGTTTAAGGTGGTAGGCTGAGATCTTAGGTAAATCCGGGATCTTAAGGCCGAGAGCTGATGACGAGTTACCCTTTGGGTGACGAAGTGGTTGATGCCATGCTTCCAAGAAAAGCTTCTAAGCTTCAGGTAACCAGGAACCGTACCCCAAACCGACACAGGTGGTTGGGTAGAGAATACCAAGGCGCTTGAGAGAACTCGGGTGAAGGAACTAGGCAAAATGGCACCGTAACTTCGGGAGAAGGTGCGCCGGTGAGGGTGAAGGACTTGCTCCGTAAGCTCATGCCGGTCGAAGATACCAGGCCGCTGCGACTGTTTATTAAAAACACAGCACTCTGCAAACACGAAAGTGGACGTATAGGGTGTGACGCCTGCCCGGTGCCGGAAGGTTAATTGATGGGGTTAGCTAACGCGAAGCTCTTGATCGAAGCCCCGGTAAACGGCGGCCGTAACTATAACGGTCCTAAGGTAGCGAAATTCCTTGTCGGGTAAGTTCCGACCTGCACGAATGGCGTAACGATGGCGGCGCTGTCTCCACCCGAGACTCAGTGAAATTGAAATCGCTGTGAAGATGCAGTGTATCCGCGGCTAGACGGAAAGACCCCGTGAACCTTTACTATAGCTTTGCACTGGACTTTGAATTTGCTTGTGTAGGATAGGTGGGAGGCTTTGAAGCGTGGACGCCAGTTCGCGTGGAGCCATCCTTGAAATACCACCCTGGCAACTTTGAGGTTCTAACTCAGGTCCGTTATCCGGATCGAGGACAGTGTATGGTGGGTAGTTTGACTGGGGCGGTCTCCTCCTAAAGAGTAACGGAGGAGTACGAAGGTGCGCTCAGACCGGTCGGAAATCGGTCGTAGAGTATAAAGGCAAAAGCGCGCTTGACTGCGAGACAGACACGTCGAGCAGGTACGAAAGTAGGTCTTAGTGATCCGGTGGTTCTGTATGGAAGGGCCATCGCTCAACGGATAAAAGGTACTCCGGGGATAACAGGCTGATACCGCCCAAGAGTTCATATCGACGGCGGTGTTTGGCACCTCGATGTCGGCTCATCACATCCTGGGGCTGAAGCCGGTCCCAAGGGTATGGCTGTTCGCCATTTAAAGTGGTACGCGAGCTGGGTTTAGAACGTCGTGAGACAGTTCGGTCCCTATCTGCCGTGGACGTTTGAGATTTGAGAGGGGCTGCTCCTAGTACGAGAGGACCGGAGTGGACGAACCTCTGGTGTTCCGGTTGTCACGCCAGTGGCATTGCCGGGTAGCTATGTTCGGGAAAGATAACCGCTGAAAGCATCTAAGCGGGAAACTTGCCTCAAGATGAGATCTCACTGGAACCTTGAGTTCCCTGAAGGGCCGTCGAAGACTACGACGTTGATAGGTTGGGTGTGTAAGCGCTGTGAGGCGTTGAGCTAACCAATACTAATTGCCCGTGAGGCTTGACCATATAACACCCAAGCAATTTGCTGACCTGAAAAGGCGCCAGATTGCGGTGTGTGAAGACGAAACGAACCGAAAGTTCGAAATTCACAAACACCTAGCTGTCACATACCCAATTTGCTGAAGCGAGGCCATCTGGTCACGAGTCAGTACCCGAATTTCTTGACGACCATAGAGCGTTGGAACCACCTGATCCCATCCCGAACTCAGCAGTGAAACGATGCATCGCCGATGGTAGTGTGGGGTTTCCCCATGTGAGAGTAGGTCATCGTCAAGATTAAATTCCGAAACCCCAATTGCGAAAGCAGTTGGGGTTTTGTTTTAGTAGAAGTTCCTGTTTTTGCTGGCTTGTTACCGTGTTGACGGGCCAGATAAAGAATTTCTTGACGACCATAGAACATTGGAACCACCTGATCCCATCCCGAACTCAGCAGTGAAACGATGTATCGCCGATGGTAGTGTGGGGTTTCCCCATGTGAGAGTAGGTCATCGTCAAGATTGAATTCCGAAACCCCTGTCTGCTAACGCAGACAGGGGTTTTGTCATTTAAGCGTGTACGAAAGATCAGGCTGTTCTTCGGATCCTGGTGCTGCGTCTTGCCTGCCACTTGCGCCACCAAATATAGACGCCCGTCCCTGACAACCCCGCAATCAACACACCCAGTACCGCGATCATTATCTGCCCTGTCACCCCGATGATCCGTCCCCCATGTATGGGCAACTGGAGTCGATAGAACTGCTCTCCAAGCGTGCCCTGTCCCGCGATCTCCTGTCCCAATAATCGGCCATCGGTACCGTGAAAAAACAACCAGGATTTACCGTGTGCGTCCGTATCGTGCTGTCCAAATCCTGCGCCGTAGAAGTTGTACTCAAAGCTGTAATACAACTCGCCGATTGCCACCGTCAGCCCTAATCGCTTCCCTTCCTGCAATGCCCTTTCGTACGCCTGTTGATAACTCAACTGTGTCGTCCCCAGTTGATCGGCGGGCATTCGTCCTCTGGCTTCATATATGCTCGGCTCGATGGGCGAAAACAAAGAAACCGCAGGCTTGAACACTTGGCTCGGCAAGTTCATTGCCACGCTGCTGACGGCGATCGGTAACAGCAGCAGCCACAACCACAATCCTCCAGCGCGATGCAGGTCGAAGTTCAAGCGGTAGGCATGCCCGCCTTTGACCTTCCAAGCAGTCGCCCACTTCTTCCAGAAGGGCTTGCCGCGCGGCAACGTCAGCCACAATGCGACAAAGCAGTCGATCACCCACGCGATGGCCACCCCACCCATCAACAGCAATCCCCAGTTACCCGGCAATGTCAGGTTGTAGTGAAACTCCAGAATGAACGGGATGAAGTTCTCCCGCTGAAAACAGCATTCACCCCAGTAGCGCGCGCCTTTTTGCTCCGCGCTGATCGGGTCCAGATAGAACACCTGATTGCGCTCATCGAACGGCTGGCCCGTCGCCGGATCTTTACGCGGAACGGCCGCCAGCAGCGCCGTATGCCCCGCCTCCTGCGGATACTCCATGTACCAGACTTGCAGTTTCGGATGTGCAGTTTGCACCGCCTCTACCAACGCGCCGGGCGGCAGGCGCTCACCCACTGACGTCGCTTTATAGAATTGCGGATTCAGCCATTCATCCAGTTCATGATTGAACGCCAGCACACTGCCTGTAAGGCCCGCCAGCAATAGAAACACCGCAATGGCCAGGCCGATATATCGATGCAATAAAACCAGAAACGCACGCATACAGAACACCCCCGAAGAAACGACAAAGCCAGCCCCTGATATCAGGGGCTGGCTTTTTATGCACAGGACACGGCTTTAGAACTGATAGCTGACGGTCGCCGCTACGTTGCGTTCTTCGCCCATGTAGCAGAAGTTCAGACTGGCGCAGGACGCGACATAGGATTCATTGGTCAGGTTGTTCGCGTTGAGCCGTACATCAACACCCTTCAAACCAATCTTGCCCAGGTCATAACCAATCGAGGCGTCGAACAACGTGTAAGACGGCACCCTCATCGTGTTTTCCGCATCGGCCCAGCTGTAGCCGACATATCGCACGCCGCCACCCAGGCGAAGACCATCAAGTGCGGCGCTGTCGAATTTGTAGTCAGCCCATAGCGAGGCCATGTGGCGCGGCGCTTGAGTCGGCGAGTTGCCCTTGTTTTCGATTACATCGCTCGGCGTACTCAAAGTGCTGATCATCGATTTTGAATATTCGATATCAGTGAAGGTGTAACTGCCGAGTACTTTGAAGTTGTCGGTCAGTTGCATGTGCGCCTCCACCTCCAGACCTTGCGAGCGCACAGCGCCGACTGCGCGATAGAAGTTTTCCTGCGGCAGTTTGGTCGCGAGGTTTTCCTGGTCGATGCGGAACAGCGAGGCGGTGAACAGATTGTCGGTGCCCGGCGGCTGGTACTTCAAACCGACTTCCCACTGTGTGCCATCGGTAGGAGCCAATGGGTTGCCGGCGCTGTCGGCATAGGAGTTCGGGTTGAAAGACTCGGAGTAGCTGATGTATGGCGCCAGACCGTTATCAAACAGATATAAAGCGCCGGCACGCCCAGTGAGTTTCGTGCGCCGATCATTGATCTCTGTACCAACCGGACGCCCCGCTTCGGCGATGCGGTTTTCATCGGATGTCTCGACCCAGTCCTGACGCAGGCCCAGCGAGAAGCGCCACTTGTCCATCTCGATCAGGTCTTGCAGGTACACACCGGTCTGTTCGAGGCGACGCAGATAGCTGGTGTCGCCGTACATTTCGATCGCCGAGTTGCCGTATACCGGATTGAACGCATTGATCGGCGCCAGTCCACCACTGGTCCAGTCGACCACGGTTTTGCGCCGTTGATAATCCGCGCCCATCAGGACTGTGTGCTTGGTCGCGCCGGTGAAGAATTCGGCCTGCAGCATGTTGTCGACGATAAACGCATGCAGGCGCTCATCACCGCCGGTGTAATAACGGTTCAGTTCATTGCTGGTCGGAGTGGTCCAGCCATAGGCGTAGACCTGATCCATGTTCACTTTGGAATCGAGATAACGGAAATTCTGCCGGGCGGTGAAGACATCGTTGAAGCGATGTTCGAACTGATAGCCAAACGACTGCTGGTCACGGGAGTAGCCATCGATCCCCGGCTCGCCCTCGAAGAAGCGCGGCGAGATGCGCTCGCCATTGCGCTGATGGACTGTGCCGTCCGCCGGAACGCCGCCGTGATAGCCGCCGTCCGGATCGTGCTGCAGATAGGCTTGCAGAGTCAGCGAGGTGTCTTCGCTGAAATCGACGCTCAGCGTCGGCGCAAGGGCGAAGCGTTTTTCCTTGTTATGGTCGAATTGCGTGTCGGACTGATCGCTTAGTCCGGTCAGACGATAGGCAATGCGCTTGTCGTCATCGACCGGACCGCTGAAGTCAAAACCAACCCCACGCTGGCCTTGCGTCCCCACCGTGGCTTGCACCTGATGGTAGGCCTCATACAACGGCTTTTTGCTGGTCAATGCGACCAGGCCTCCGGGCGAACTGCGGCCGTACAGCACGGACGACGGGCCTTTGAGAATGTCCACACGCTCAAGGAAATACGGATCGACCTGCATGGTGCTGTAGGTGCCGCTGTCGCCCATCGACTTGAGGCCGTCGAGGTAGATGTTGT
The DNA here is from genome assembly GCF_024072275.1 of Pseudomonas siliginis. Lineage (NCBI taxonomy): Bacteria > Pseudomonadati > Pseudomonadota > Gammaproteobacteria > Pseudomonadales > Pseudomonadaceae > Pseudomonas > Pseudomonas siliginis. Next base: position 128,994 of record NZ_CP099598.1, read on the forward strand.
CCACCGAGCCGTCGTTGAAACCGCGCATCGCCACGTAGTCGTAACGGTGCGTAGCGCCATACGGGTTGGTCAGCACGCCCGGGGCGTAGCGCATCGCTTGCGAGACGGTCTGCGAGCCTTGGTCATCCATTTGCTCGCGCGTGACCACCGATACGCTTTGCGAGGTTTCCAGCAATGCGGTACTGGTCTTGGTGGCGATCTGGCTGTGCGTGGCGTTGTAGCCGGCCATGCTGCCCAGCGCGTTGCCGAGGGCGAAGCCTTTGATATCGGTGGTCGGCAAGGCCAGTGCTTCGCTTTCAGCCAGCGGGCGCAGAATGTAGCTGCTGCCGTCCTGGCTGACGGCTTCCAGTCCGGAGCCGCCGAGCAAATGGCTCAAGGCCTGGTCGGTCGAATATTCACCCTGCACGCCGGGTGATTGCTGACCTTGAGTCTGTTGCGGTGTCATCGCCAGGGTGATACCGGCCTGCCGGGCAAACTGATTCAACGCCTCGCCCAATGGCCCGGCAGCAATGTTGTAGCGGTGGCTGATCTCGGTGCCGGTGTTGGCGGCCAGACTCAGGCTCGGTAACACGCTGACGCCCAGCGCGGTGGTCAGCAGTGCCGCCCGAACCGCATGGCGCAGCAGTGTCGATTCTGCAGTGAAATTCAGAGGGTTCTTACAAGTGGCGCGGACAGTCATTGTGGATTTCCGTAGGCAGTCGCGAGGGCTGAGTTGAAGTGCTTACTGACTAAGCCGGACTGCCTGCGAAAACCCGCCAAAAATAATCACACCGCACGTTCCAGGGTCACCCACCAACGGGTGCGATAACGCAATTGCACCGGCAGCGTCTGCGGCAGGACCGCCAGCAGCCTGTCGGTGTCCTCCAGACGGAACACCCCAGAGAGGCGCAAGTCTGCGATATCCGCCGCGCAACTCAGAAACCCCGGGCGATAACGGGCGACTTCAGCAAGAAAATCACCCAGGCGCATATTGCGCGTGACGACCAAACCGTCGAGCCAGGCGCCCGCATCCATATCCGGCGTCGGCGCTGCGCGCAAACCGCTTTGGTCGACCAGAAAACTTTGCCCGGCGAGCGCTTCGAGGGAATGACCGCCAGCGCGAACCAACACTCGGCCGCGGGTAACGCTGAGCCGCGTGCACTGATCGTCCTGACGCAAAATGAAACGCGCGTCGAACGGTTCATAACTCCCGTGGCGATTCTGTACGCGCAGCGGTCGATCGGATGCCGCGCCTTCGTCAGAGCCGCCGCAGGTAACGATGATTTCGCCACGGGTCAGTTTGATCAGGCGCTGCTGCGCGGTGTAATCCAGGTCCACGGCGCTGGCGGTATTGAGTTCGATGCGCGTGCCGTCGGGCAACTGGAAACCGCGCCGTTCGCCGGTCGCCGTGGCGTAGTCGGCACTCCATTGCTGCCAGGCGGCGCTGTCCTTGGCCAGCCACGCGGCGGAGCCCATCAACAGCGCGCCCGACAACAACTTCAAAGCCTGGCGTCGGCCCAGCCCCTGCGCACTGTTTTCCAAGGTGTTGAAAGCGACCTGCGCACCCGGCACGGCGCGCAGACTGGAGCTCAATTCGGCTTGCAGCGACTGTACCCGCTGCCAGGCGATTTCATGTTCGTGATGCTCGGCGCGCCACTGCTCGCATTGGCGAGTCAGCCGCGAATTGCCGTGGTTATTGCGCAGCCGCAGCAGCCAGTGAATCGCTTGCTTGACGACGTGTTGACGCGGCTCGACGCGGCGACCGAGTGAGAGATTATCCACAGGCATCAGCTTTCATATCGCAACACATAGCAGTGATACAGCGCATCGGCGACGTAGCGTTCCACTGAACGTACCGACACGCCCAACTGCTCGGCGATCTGTTTGTGAGTCAAACCTTCGCACTGCGCCAGGAGAAACGCCTGACGCACTTTCGGCTTCAAACCCTCAAGCATGCGCGCAATGCTTTCCAGCAGTTCCAGCACCAACGCGCGCGATTCGGCGTCAGGTACTTCGCCTTCAGGCAAATGAGCAATGGTTTCCAGATAGGCCCGCTCGATTTCCTCGCGACGCCAATGATCGATCACCAGGCCGCGCGCGATGGTCCGCAGGAAAGCGCGAGGCGCTTTGAGTTCGAGGCGTTCGGTGCGTTGCAGCAGGCGCAGGAAAGTGTCCTGAGCCAGATCCGCCGCATCCGCTGCGTTGCCCAGCCGCGCGCGCAGCCAAGCGTTGAGCCAGCCGTGATGACTACCGTAAAGCGCCTGTACGACCAACTCAGGTGAAGACATGACCACGCCAGCCCGAACGTCACAAATGATAATTAGTCGCATTGTCATCAAGGGTTACAGATTTTGCAACCGTCGTCCCTATGGCGGTTGTGAAAAATTCCCTCGCAGCCGCTCTGGCACGCCGTTCGGCGGGAATCCTGTCCTAAAACCGTCCATTTCTCACGCGGCCCTAAGATTTCTCCGCCGTTGGCCGACAGACTGGTGAGAAATGCGTGCACCAAAGTAGAGCGGCCAGAAGAACGCTGCCTGCGCTGTACATGGAATGTTGCAACCGGAACGCATCCCCACTTTTGGCATAAGAAGTCCCATGAAATGAATCTCAAGTTCAGCCATAAAATCCTCCTGGCCGCTTCGGGCGTCGTCGTCCTGGCGTTCGCGTTGTTCACGCTCTACAACGATTACTTGCAGCGAAACACCATTCGCCAGAATCTGCAGTCCTCTGTGCAGCAGGCCGGTGACCTCACCGCCAGCAGCGTGCAGAACTGGATGAGCGGAAGGATTCTGGTGCTGGAAAACCTCGCGCAGAACGTTGCCCATCAAGGCAGGAATGCCGACTTGCCGGGCCTTGTCGATCAACCGGCCTTCACTTCGAACTTCCAGTTCACTTACGTCGGCCAGGCCAACGGTGTCTTCACCCAGCGCCCCGATGCGAAGATGCCGGACGGTTACGATCCGCGTCAGCGGCCTTGGTACAAGCAGGCCGTGGCCGCCGACAAAACCATGCTGACGCCGCCGTACATGGCGGCAGTCGGCGGCTTGGTGGTGACCATCGCCATGCCGGTGAAGAAGGACGGCGAACTGCTCGGTGTGGTCGGCGGTGACCTGAGCCTGGAAACCCTGGTCAAGATCATCAACTCGGTGGACTTCGGTGGCCTCGGCCATGCGTTTCTGGTCAGTGCTGACGGTCAGGTGATCGTCAGCCCGGACAAAGATCAGGTAATGAAAAACCTCAAGGACATTTACCCGAATACCAGCGTGCGCATCGAGAAGGGCAACCAGAATGTCGTGCTCAACGGTCAGGAGCGCATTCTCTCGTTCACCCCGGTCAGCGATCTGCCGAATGCGCAGTGGTACATCGGTCTGTCGATCGATCGCGATAAGGCCTACGCCGCACTCAGCCAATTCCGCACTTCGGCGTTGATCGCCATGTTTGTCGCGGTCGCGGCGATTGCTTTGCTGCTGAGCCTGTTGATCAACGTGTTGATGCGTCCGCTGACCACCATGGGCCGCGCGATGAAAGACATTGCCCAGGGCGAGGGCGATCTGACCCGGCGTCTGGTGGTCGAGAGCAAAGACGAGTTCGGTGAACTGGGCAGCGCGTTTAACCAGTTCGTTGAACGGATTCACGCATCGATTTCCGAAGTGTCGTCGGCGACTCGTCACGTTCACGACTTGTCGCAACGGGTGATGGCGTCGTCCAACGCTTCGATCGTCGGTTCCGACGAGCAAAGTGCGCGCACCAACAGCGTCGCGGCGGCGATCAATCAGCTGGGCGCCGCTACTCAGGAGATCGCGCGCAACGCGGCGGATGCTTCGCAGCACGCCAGTGGCGCCAGCGAGCAAGCTGACGACGGTCGTCAGGTGGTCGAGCAAACCATTCAGGCGATGACCGAGCTGTCGCAGAAAATCAGCCTGTCGTGCACACAGATCGAAACCCTGAACGCCAGCACCGACAACATTGGCCACATTCTCGATGTGATCAAAGGCATCTCGCAGCAGACCAACCTGCTGGCGCTCAATGCCGCCATCGAAGCCGCGCGTGCCGGTGAAGCCGGGCGCGGTTTTGCCGTGGTTGCCGATGAGGTGCGCAACCTTGCGCATCGCACCCAGGAATCGGCGGAAGAGATCCACAAGATGATTACCTCGCTGCAGGTCGGCTCGCGTGAGGCGGTCAGCACCATGAACGCCAGCCAGGCGTCAAGCGAGCAGAGCGTGGAAGTGGCGAATCAGGCCGGTCTGCGTCTGGTCAGCGTGACTCAGCGTATCGGCGAAATCGACGGTATGAACCAGTCGGTGGCCGCTGCGACTGAAGAGCAGACTGCGGTGGTGGAAACTCTCAACGTCGACGTCAACCAGATCAACCTGTTGAACCAGCAGAGCGTGGCCAACCTCAACGAAACGTTGAAGGATTGTGATGCGTTGTCGCAGCAGGCGAACCGGTTGAAGCAGTTGGTCGACAGCTTCAAGATCTGATTCACAGATCGCAGACCGCGTTATCGTTCTTCGCGAGCAGGCTCGCTCCCACAGGGAAAATGCATTCCAAATGTGGGAGCGAGCCTGCTCGCGAAAGCGGCGGTTCAATCACCGCCAAACCGATGCCTTAAACAAACAACTTCAAGACATTCCCCATCGCATCATCGGCAAACCCTTGCACGAATTCCCTGAATTCCGGCAGCGCCTCTTCCCCACCGGAAGCCGGTTCGGCAATGATCGTCCAGATTGCTCGCGACTTCCCTTCGCTCAGCGATTCCACCTGCATTGCCGCCCACAGATTCGCCACCCCCAGGGTGTTGTAAATCGTCGTCCAGGTCATGCGTCGCGCCTGTTCATCGCGCGAGTTGAGTTGTTCGACCACGACGTTGCCGTCCTTGAAGATTTTCTTGCGCAGCGAAGACACGCCCTCGCCGGTCATTTCGGTGTGTGACAGCGCCGGAATGAATCGATCGAAGCCAGCGAAATCGCCAACGACCGCCCAGACTTGTGCCGCGTTCGCCGGCACTTCCTTCGACGACACAACGTGGCAGCCTTGCGGGTTTTTGATCAGGGTGTCGGGTTGCAGATTGCTCATGGTGTTGCTCCTTTTGGATGAGTCAGATGAAGTTGATTTCTTTCAGGTAGTCGCAGCCGCGACGCAGCAGCGCGGGGGATTTCTGCGGGTAGTGCGCGCCCATCTGCTGCACGCCGGCCTCGGCGTTGGCGTGGCCGATCAGCGAGATGTCGCCGATGTCTTCTTCAAAGCCGTTGAGGTAGAAACCGAGCACGCCAAACAGCGCGTTGTCGGCGTCGACCCGGTTCAGTTGCTGCTGCCAATCGGCGACGCTGACCAGCGCAAACTCGCTGCCGGTTTCGCGGAACGACGCGACGTAGGCATCCCAGCTCAGCGGCTCGGGATTGTGCAGATTGAACACCGCGCGATCAGCTGAATAACGGCTGGCATGGAAGGCGATGAAGCGGGCGAGAAAGTCCACCGGCATCAGGTCGAAATTCAGCGCAAAGGCCGGAACCTGACCGAGCTGGATCGAGCCCTTGAGCATCAGCATCAAACGGTTCTTGTGAGGCTGGCAAACGCCGCTGAGGCTGTTGAAGCTGATGTTGCCGGGGCGATACAGATTGACGCGTACACCCCGTTCGCGCGCCCGCTCAAGGATGCGTTCGCCGACCCACTTCGACAGGTTGTAGCCGTTGCGAATGTAGATCGGCGGCGTCGCGGCGGCGGGCAGTTCCAGCACCCGACCGGCATCATCCACGGTGCTGGATGCCGACAGGGTCGAGACGAAGTTGAAGACCTTCTTACTGCGCCCCTCGCACAGCTTCAGCAGGGCGAAGATCGGCTCGACGTTGTCCGCCGCCAGGGACTCGTAATCGAGTACGTGGTTGACGTTGGCGGCGTTGTGTACCAGCGCACCGAACTCGCGGTCCAGGCGCTGATAATCCTCATCGCCCAGGCCCAGTTGCGGGCGACTGATATCAGCTGCGTAAACCCGCACACGGCTGAGATCGAGGTGCTCCAGACGGTTTTCGCGCAGTGCCTGAGCGAAGCGTTGCGTCGCCGTTTGCCCGGCGCTATCACGTACCAGACAGGCGACCTCGCTGGCGCCCCAACCGAGCAGCGCTTCGACGATGTGCACGCCGACAAAACTGTTGGCACCGGTGACGATGACCTTGTGCACATCGCCCATGCGGCTGATCGGCAGCGGTTCGATATCCAGCTCGCGCTCGGCGTCGGCCATGGCCTGAGCGCTGAGCACGGCGCTGTCATCGCTGCCGCGCACCAGCGTCGCCAGTTTGCTGATGGTCGGCTGTTCGATGAAGCGATTGATCGAAATGCTCCGGCCGAATTCCTCACGCAAGCGCAGCAACATCCGCGACAGCAGAATCGAATGACCGCCGAGATTGAAGAAGCTTTCGTCAGTGGAAATGTCGCTGGTCGGCAGTTCCAGCAACTCGGCCCAGATCTCCAACAGCAGCGCTTCATCAGCATTGGCCGGCAGGCATTTCGCAGCGTTGTCCTGTACCGTCACCGGCAATGCCAGCAGCGCCTTGCGATCGACTTTGCCGTTACTGGCGAACGGCATCTGCGCCAGTTCGGTCCACGCTACCGGTTGCATGTAGTCCGGCAGAAACTGCCGGGCGTGAGCCTTCAATTCGTCGCGGGCAGTCTCGATTTGTGGCTGGGCGATAAACGCCAGAATGCGTCGCTGACTGTCGATGACCACGGCAATCTGCCGATACAAGCGGCTCTCGCGCAGGCAGCGCTCGATCTCTTCCGGCTCGACGCGAAAGCCACGGATTTTCACCTGATTGTCGCGCCGCCCGCACAGCTCGATACCGTGCTCGCCCCACTGGGCCATGTCGCCGCTGCGGTAGGTGCGCAAGGTCTCGCCGCCGGGCAGCGACAGGGTCAGATAACGCTCGGCGGTCTGTTGCGGATTGTTCAGGTAACCGAGGCAGACACCGGGGCCGACGATGAACAGCTCACCGACGGTTTGATCGGGCACCGGTTGCAGATCGTCGTCGAGAATCAGCACCCGACTGTTGGCGATTGGCCCTCCCAGCGTGCGGTTGCTGTCGCCCGGTTTGAGCTGGCGCGCGGTGATCAGCACGGTGGCTTCGGTCGGGCCATACAGGTTGTGCAGAGTGCCTTGGCGGGTCAGTTGCTCGATGACGTACGGCTCGCAGACATCACCGCCGGTCATCACCTGCACGCCCTCCAGTTGCTCCAGCGGCAGGATGCTCAACAGCGCCGGCGGCAGGAAGGCGTGGGTCAGTTGTCGTCGGCGAATCAGCGCAATCAGCTGCAAAGGATCGCGGCGCTGGGTGTCGTCGGGCACGACCAGTTCTGCCCCTGCGAGCAGGCTGGGGAAGATGTCGATCAGCGATGAATCGAAGCTCAGCGATGAGAACTGCAACACCCGACTCTCGGCGTGCAACTGCACGTAGTCGGCGTACCACGCGGTGAAGTGGGCGAGATTGGCCTGGCTGAGCAGCACGCCTTTCGGATGCCCGGTGGTACCCGAGGTGTAGAGCGCCATGCACGGCGCATCGAGCACCGGGCGGTGCTGCATCAGCGGCCGGTCGAGATCGGCGTTCGGCGCTTCGATGCCACTGACATCCAGCCCCGCTATCGACTCGCTGAGCGCCTGCTGTCCATCGTGAAGCAACAGCACCGCGCCGGCGTTTTCCAGGATGTATTGCTGGCGCTGCAAAGGATGGCTCGGCTCCAGCGGCAAGTACACCGCGCCGCTGCCGAGAATCGCCAGAATCGAGGCGAACAGTGCCGGGCTTTTGCCTTGGCAGACAGCGACCACCCACGGTTGCGGATGTTGCTCGAGCAAGGGCAGCAGGCGCTGTTGAATCGCGCGGCTGTGGGCGTGCAGCTGCTCGTAGCTGATGGTCTTCCCGCCGACATGCAGCGCCGGTCGTTCGGCATGTTCGATCAGGCTTTGTCGCAGGCGCTCGATCAGCGGGATTTGCGCCTGCTCCAGCAGCGCCGGATTTGCCGTGTCGTTGAGACGGTGGACATATGCCAGTTTGTCGAGAAACAGCAGATCTTCCAGGCGTTCGAAATCCGGCGCTTTGAGGGCTGGGGCATGCTTCAAATAATCGGCATCGCGGGAAAAGCGGCTGACCAGCAACGCCACTTCGTCGACCACATGGGCAAGCGCTCGTTGGCGTAGCGACTGACCGTTGCCGGACGGCTCATCGCCGATCGGTGCGCGGCTGATCAGCGACGAGCCGAGGAAGCACAGCAAGTCGAGGGTCGGCAGGCCGCCATGCTCTTGCGCGGCGACACCCAGGCGCAGGTGCAGATGCGGGATGGCGCAGAAGTCGCCGGCAGCGATAAAGCCATCGTCGATGATCAGATCCACCGCCGTTTGAGCCACGCCGCTGCGGGTCACAGCATGGCCATGCTGTTCGAGCTCCCGGGCCAGGTCGGTCATGGCCTGGCCGGCGCCGGTGAGCAAAATGTCGAGACGTTTCATGTCGGTCTCCTCAAACCAGATAGTCGCGCAGGGCGTGCTGCACGCACGGTGTGTCGAGCAGCGAGCTGTTGTGGAAAAACCTGACGATGTTGCCCACCAGCGGGTGGTGGCGATTGATCGGGAAGGCCAATCCGGCAATTTCTTCGCGCAGTGAATGGCGCGTGGTTTCGCTGACCGGCAGCGCATCGATCAGGCGCAAATCGAAGGACTTCTGGATGTCGTTGGTCAGGTAATGGCCGATGAACACCGGCAGAATCTGCGCGATGGTTTCGCGGTCCGCGTCGCTGGCGGTGTGCCAATAGATGCGCACCATGCGCGCCCAGAAACTCGAGTGGCGACCCTCGTCGAGCAAGTGGTCGGCCATCAGGCCCTTGATTGATGGCTTGACCGAATCGTCGCGGGCGAACGCGGCGACATCACCGGTCACGGTGTTTTCGGCGATCGCCACGCAGATCAATTCCACCGCGCTGCGCAGGTGTTGCGGCGCCAGCGCAACAGCGGCGGGAATCGCCCGGCTCAATTCGATTTCGTCGGGCAACGGAATCGGTTCGATACCGGTCAGTGCCACCGTTTGCTGCATGAAATCCATGGCCACCAGCGCGTGGTAATCCTCATCGACCACCACGGTCATCGCGTCGTAACGACAGGCGAACGGGAACGCCACGGCGAAGCGATTCTTGGCAATGCTGCGGGCGGTCTTGTCGACGATTTCGGTCTCGAAAATCACTACGTCATTGATGAATTTGTACAACGTCTGCACTAGGGCGAAATCACGTTGTTGCGGGCATTCACGCAGGAAGGTTTCGCTGAGCACCAGCGGCTGGCGGCTGAGTGGATAGATCAAGCGCTGATCGTCTTCGAGCAACCGCCGTGGACGGGTGCGGATGGTCGCGCGGCTTTCCCAGGCCTCGGCGAAGGATTGATAGTCGGCAGCGTTCATTGGGCCACCTCGGCAACTTTTGCGCCCATGCTCAAGCGCAGCCCGTCCCACAAGGCGATGCGGCTTTCCACGGCAGCGATGGCGCTGGCGTAAACCTCGGCTGCGCGCTGCGGATCGCCGTCCACCAGACGCTCCAGCAACTGCTCGGCGGCGGGGCCGTGATCTTCGGAATCGACTTCGATATGCCGTTGCAGGTAGTAGCGGAAGGTCGGCGCCTGTTCGATGCCGATGCCCCAATCATCGAGGATGCGCTGGAACATCGTCGGAATAACGCTCTCGCGACCGTGCAGGAACGCCGCAGCGACGCTGTGTCCCGGCGCATCCAGAGCAATGCGCAAGGTATCGCGGACAAACTGCGCGGCCGCCGGGTCGACATCGACGCTTTGCAATGCGACGTCATAACTCACGCCTTCGCGCTGCAACGCGACGAAGCGCTCCACCGCCGAGGTGCTCGCGCCGATTTCGCGCATCGCATCCAGGTACAACTCGAAGTGGCTGTAGTGGCCGGCATCGAGGCGATCGTCCGATTCCTCGCCCAGCACGATCTCGTTGATCAACCGAGCGGCGTGGGGATCGCGCGGCGGCAACCAGGGCAAACGCGTGCAGGTCAGTTCCTGTTGCAGGCGCTTGGTCAGCGACATGAAGTCCCATACGGCAAATACATGGGTTTCCATGAAACGGCGTAATACCGATAACGAAGTAATCTCGGAAAAGATCGGGTGAATACTCAGTTCGGCTTTCTTCAGGGCGAGTTGCTGCTTAGTGGGCATCATGATGTCCTTTATCATTGATTGAAGTGCACGGTTCTTTTCAGTCGCTGTAAGCGGTCGAGCAAGTTGGATAGCAAGTTGGCCGGGCAAATATTGATTGCGCTGTGGCGCCGTTGCGGCGCCACGGGTGCTGCGGTTGTTACGTGAGGTATGCCGCGCTGAACGGCGACGTTCAAACCTGGCGAGAGAAAAACTAATACAGGGCAAATGCATTTAACAAGTTTATTTTCAATTATTTTAAGTTGGCTGTTTTTTGAATATGAGAGTGGCCGATAAAACTTTCGGATCAAGTTTTATTTGGGCGTAGTTACTCCTTTCGGCTAATAACGGCCAAAATCGATAACAAGAGTGAATGCCTCACTCGAAGCAACTTTTTAAACAAGGGAAGTTTATGAATTCAAAGGGGGCGAAAGTTGGCCGGGACCGGCGCCATGACTTCCTGTTTCCCGTGACAAGGCTCCTTCCGTAGGTTCCTGTTGCGGGGACTGTGCCGTCAGGGCGGCGCGTCCCCGTTCTGTAGGGGTGGCGCTGGAAGAGTGCGGGTAAATTGCCGTCAGGGCTATTACCGATTGGTCATCGGCGGGCAGCGGAAACGCGTCGGCAGGGTCGGGGCGGTCGCCAGCGGGCACGCCGATCCGCTGCCAGACCCGGCAGCAGAGCGGTCGCGAAGATTTGTAAGGGGATTATTCGACGTACGAGATATCAGCGTGCGGTGTGGCGCTTCTGTGCGGCGGGAGTCGCGAGGTAGCGGGTGATGACCTCGACGCCACGGTTGAGGTGCTGCTCCAGCATTTCGAGCGAGCGCGGGATGTCCCGCTCGATCACGGCCTGGAGCATGGCGCGATGGTCATCCTGGGACAGCTTGCCCAGGCCCATGGCTTCCAGATTGAAACGCAGAAAACGTTCTTCTTCATTCAGACCGTCTTCCACCAGACGCAGCAGTCGCTGATTGGGCGCCTTGCTGTACAGGGCCATGTGGAACAGACGGTTGAGGCGGCCGATCTCGTTGTAGTCGTGCTGCGCTTCCAGTTCTTCGATGTAGCCGGCGGCGAGTTGATGCTCGGCCTCAGTCAGCAGCGGAATGGACTGCCGCAATGCCTCGGATTCGAGCAAAATGCGCAACTCGTAGGTTTCAGCGGCATCGCCCTGGATCAGCGGTGCGACTACGGCGCCTTTGTGCGTGGTGACGCTGAGCAGCTCTTGCGCTTCGAGCTGACGCAAGGCTTCGCGCACCGGCATGCGGCTGACCCCGAACAGATCGGCCAGATCCTGCTGGCGCAGCGCAGTGCCACAGGGCAGGCGGCCATCGAGAATGGCCGAGCGCAGGGTTTCTTCAATCACCGACCGGGCCAGATGCGCAGGAATCGGTCCCTCGACTTTAATGCTGTGCAGCGGTTTGGGCTTCTGAGTCACGACAACACACCCTGTAGGTCGCAATATTTGGATCCAAATGACACTAGTGATTGCTCTACAGGTTGTCAAACCTTGTAAAACAAAGCGCTGCAATCTCAAGTCTAGCGCGTCTTCGATGATCTCACGGTGCCATTGTTTTTTGCCGGGCTAAGCTTCACCATCAAACGCTTCCTTTCTGTCCTTCTGGAAACCTGCAGTGGCGGTACGTTTCGCGATCCCTCGGACCTTGCGCTGGCTTGGCTGCGCATTGCTGCTGGCCGGCGTCATGCTGGGCGGTCTGCACGCCGATTGGGATTTTTCCGCGATCAGCCGCAAGGCCACTGCTCTTTATGGGCCACTGGGCGCCGGGCAGCAGCGCATCGATGCCTGGCAGAATCTGCTGGCGACGCAGAAGCAGGCCAGTGAGATGGACAAGCTCAAAGTGGTGAACCTGTTCTTCAACAAGCAGGTGCGTTACGTCGAAGACATCGATCTGTGGCGCGAAGTGGATTACTGGGAAACCCCGATCGAAGCGCTGTGGAAGGGCGCCGGCGACTGTGAAGACTATGCCATCGCCAAGTATTTCAGCCTGCGCCATCTCGGCGTTTCCAGTGACAAGCTGCGCATCACCTACGTCAAGGCGCTGCGCCAGAACCGCGCGCACATGGTGTTGACGTACTATGCGACCCCCGATGCCATGCCGCTGGTGCTCGACAGCCTGATCGATCCGATCCAGCCGGCGGCGCAGCGAACCGATTTGCTGCCGGTCTACTCTTTCAATGCCGAAGGTTTGTATCTGCCAGGCGCCAAGGGCAATAAAAAGGTCGGCGACACCAAACGCCTGTCACGCTGGCAGGATGTGCTGAAAAAAATGCAGGCCGAAGGTTTCCCGGTCGAGACGACTAACTAGGAGCACGCGCTCAGATGTCTTTGTTCAAACAGCTGTTGATCGCTATCTGTCTGTTCCTGGTCGTGGCCTTCACCGGCAGCTTCATGGTCAGCCTGGAGAGCTCGCGCACCCAGTACGTCAACCAGTTGCGCTCCCACGCACAGGACGCGGCGACGGCGCTGGCGTTGTCGCTGACGCCGAATATCGACGACCCGGCGATGGTCGAGCTGTTGGTCAGTTCGATTTTCGACAGCGGTTATTACGCGAGCATCCGCGTGGTCGACGTGAAGACCGACCAGACCATTGTCGAGCGTAGCGGTACCCCGGCGGTGAGCAATGTGCCGGACTGGTTCGTCAAACTGATCGGCCTCGAGCCGGCTGGTGGCGATGCACTGGTCAGTCGTGGCTGGGAGCAGGCGGCGCGGGTCGAAGTCGTCAGCCATCCGATGTTCGCCGTGGCCAAGCTGTGGCAGAGCGCACTGGGCAGCCTTGGCTGGTTGCTGATCTGCGGTGCATTGAGTGCGGTGCTCGGCGCGCTGTTGCTGCGTCGGCAGTTGAAGCCGCTCGATTACATGGTTCAGCAGTCCCATGCGATTGCCCGCCGCGAGTTTCTCAGCCTGTCGGATCTGCCGCGCACGCCTGAATTGCGTCGCGTGGTGCAGGCGATGAATCAGATGGTCGAGAAGCTCAAGACGCTGTTTCAGGAGCAGGCCGAGCGCAGTGAAAAACTGCGTACCGAGTCCTATCAGGACAACCTCACCGGCCTGGCCAACCGTCGTTATTTCGAGATGCAACTGAACAACCGCGTGAGCAACCCGGAGCAGGCCAGTTCCGGTTATTTGCTGCTGTTGCGGGTCAAGGATCTGGCCGGGCTCAACCAGCGTCTCGGCGGCCAGCGTACCGACCAATTGCTCAAGGCTGTCGGTGAGCAACTGACCCGCGAGTGCGCCAGATATCCACAAACCCAGGACTTGGTAACGCGCATTCGCGGCGGTGAATTCGCCGTGCTGGCGCCGGGGCTGGTGCGTGAGGAAGCGCTGCAACTGGCGCAGAATCTCGACAATGCCCTGAGCAGCCTGCATGCCACTGGCGCGACCGATGTGCCGGCGGTGGCTTCGATCGGGCTGGCGCCCTTCGCTCACGGCGACTCCCCGCAAGCGGTGCTGACACTGGGCGATCAGGCACTCGCGCAGGCCGAAGGCCAAGGCGAGCAGAATTGGGCGTGCATCGATCAGAGTCTGGTGGCGGAGGTCGGTGACGACCATCACGCTTGGCATCGACTGCTGGATCAGGCCTTGAGTCAGCAGCGTTTCGAGTTGTATTTCCAGCCGGTGGTCGCCGCGCAGGACACGCAACTGGTGCTGCATTACAAGGTCCTGTCGCGCCTGCTCGACGAGCAGGGCCAGACCATTCCCGCCGGGCGCTTTCTGCCGTGGCTGGAGCGCTTCGGCTGGACCGCGCGGCTTGACCGGCTGATGCTCGAACGCGTGCTCGAGCAGATGAAGGGGCACGAGGATTCGCTGGCGCTGAACCTGTCCTCGGCGACGCTGGCCGACCCGCAGGCGCTGAACAAGGTCTTCGAGATTCTGCGCGCGCATTCCAATCTCGGCGCGCGTCTGACTCTGGAAATCGGCGAGGAGCAATTGCCTGAACAGGCCGTGCTGGAACAGTTGACCCGACGCCTGCGCGAGCTCGGTTTCTCGCTGAGTCTGCAGCGCTTCGGCGGGCGCTTCAGCATGATCGGCAACCTGGCGCGGTTGGGTCTGGCGTACTTGAAGATCGATGGCAGCTACATTCGGGCGATCGATCAGGAGAGCGACAAGCGCCTGTTCATCGAAGCGATCCAGCGCGCAGCGCACAGCATCGATCTGCCGCTGATTGCCGAGCGGGTCGAGACTGAAGGGGAGTTGTCAGTGATTCGCGAGATGGGCTTGTATGGCGTGCAGGGGCAGTTGCTCGGTGAGCCGAAGCCTTGGGGGTGAGCCAATAAGCGCCCTCACCCTAACCCTCTCCCAGAGGGAGAGGGGACTGACCGTGGGATATTTACGAGATACGCCGACGTGCAAGAGCTCCACTGAATCCAAAATCGACTCGATCGCTCAGGTCGATGGATAGCGCAAGACACCTCGATCGGCCCCCTCTCCCTCAGGGAGAGGGCTGGGGTGAGGGTAAGCTTTGGATCCTGGGAGGATCAGATCAACCCACCCTCATCCTCATCGATCAACTGGCTCAACCCGCCCAGCGCTTCACGTGCCTGGGTACGATCCATCAGTTTGGCCTGGGCCGCCGCTGGCAGGTCAGTGACGCGGATCACGCCTTTCTGGGTCAGCACCTGAATCAGGTCGTCGAGTACCCGAATCATTTCAAAGTCGCTCTGCTTGAGCTGTTTGAGGCTGTTTTCCACGGCTTCGTTGGCGTACCACGCCTGAATCTCATGGTTATCGGCGGGCAGCGTTTCCGTGGCCTCGGCGTACGCCGCAGCTTCCACGCGAATCAACTGGCCTTGCGCATCGCGTTGCACGTAAAACATTGAGCATCCCTCACAAATGAACAGCGTCATGCTGTCAGCAGCATAGCCAACTGCGCGCCAGTATGCGGGGCGCCGATCAAATCGTCACCGCTACATTGCCCGCAAACGCGACGGCCGCCTCACAAGAGGCGGCCGTTGTTGTTTCAGCCTCAGCTGTTGTTGTGATCGACCTTGATGGTCGGATCGCTGCCGGCAATCAGGTTGTGCAGGTTGGCGCTCGCCCAATTGTTGCCTTCCAGTTTGATCGTCACGTCCGGCGTGGCCGCAGCGGCATCGCCCGAGTTGAATTTGCCCGCCGAGCTGACTTGCAGCGACGACGTGCCATCCACTGTGGTGATCTTCAGGAAGTTGTCGATCGTGCTGCCGGTCTCGCCCTGCAACAGGTCGCGCAGGTCGATGCGGTCGCCTTCGCTGGCTTTGAAATCCTTGATCACATCGCTACCGGTGTCGCCCGATTTCCAGACGAAGGTGTCGCCACCGGAACCGCCGATGAGGATGTCGTTGCCCTGACCGCCGATCAGCGTGTCGTTGCCGGTGCCGCCGAGCAGGATGTCATTGCCTTTGCCGCCGTCGAGCAGGTCGTTGCCGCCCGAGCCGAACAGGATGTCATTGCCTGCGCCACCGAGCAGCGTGTCGTTGCCGTCGTGCGCGCCGGACACATCGAACGCCTGATAGTGCTCGGTGATGTACTGGTGCACGTTGCTGGTGGTGACTTTGCTGACGTCGACGCCGGTCTCTTTGGCAACGAACGCCTGCATCGCCTGGTAACCCTCGCCGGCAATGCCGTTGAAGCTGACCAGATCGCCGAACAGGATGTCGTTGCCTTCGCCACCGTTGACGGTGTCGTTACCCGGCATCGTCGCTTCGGTATGGCCGATGATCGAGTTGGCCAGGTCCTTCGGATCGATGTTGGTTTGCGGCGTTTTGTCCGAATCGTACGGCTTGAGGTCGTTGAGGCTGACGTCGTTGTTCAGACCAATGGCTTCGACGCTCGACAACCCGCTCAACAAGGCAAAGCCGCTGGTCGAGTTGCTGGTCGTCGACGAGTTGGTGCTGTTGCCGGTACCCGCGAGGTTCGACAATTCATAAGTACCGTCGCCCTGCGCATGAATCGTGCCCAGGGTCTCGCTGCTCCAGCCCCACCACGAGTTGTAGGTTTGCAGCACAACGCTGCCGGCACTGTTGATGGTCAGGTAGTGCGAGTTGTCGATGTAGGTGCTGAACGTGTCGCCCTGCTTGTAGTTGCTGGTGTTTACCACGCTGTCGAGTTTCACGTTGCCATACAGCGTCGGGTTGGTCTGCTCGCCGGTCTGGTAGTAAGTCGGCTGGCCATCGGTGATGAAGTACGTGAGGTTCTTCGCCCCGGTGTTGGCCACTGCGTCGGCGCTCTGGAACCAGTTGGCCGTGGTCTTGAACACGTCCTCATAGTTGGTACCGCCGCCAGAGCCCATCGAGTTGAGTACGGCTTTGAGCATCGTCAGCGCGTTCGGGTCGTTGAGATTCACCGACACCGATTTGTTGACCTGGGTATCGAAGTCCACCAGGAATATGTTCACCGTGCCCGAGTTGCTGCCGCCCAGGCTTTGCTTGAGGCTGTTGAACACCGAGGTCAGCGAGTCTTTCGCGGCGTTCAGCGACGAAGTGCTCATGCTGCCCGAGCTGTCGACCATGAACGCAATGTTGTAGTTGGTGCCCGGCACCACGGTCAGGCCGCCGATGTCAGCGACGATGATGTCGTTGGCGTCGGTGCCGATGACGTTGTCATCACCCGAGGTGGCGGTGACCGCGTTGTACACCGCAGGCACTACCGTGACCGGAATGGTCGCGGTGCTGCTTGCCGAGCCGCCGACCTGTTCGGTGGACGTCGAGGTCACGGTCAGGTTGAACTGGCCGTTGTAGTAGGTCGGCGGAGTCACGGTCAGAGAGCCGAGGTTCCAGCCGGTGACGTTGGCTTCGCCATTGCTCGCGGTAACGGTGAAGGTATGCCCCGCGCCATCGCTGAGCACCGAACCGACCGGTGCGCCGCTGATCTTCACGCTCAGGGTTTCCGAGCCGTCGGTGTCGGTCAGCGCGGTGCTGATTGCCGACAGTTTCACCGTGGTGCCTTCAGCGCCGGTGTTGAGCTTGTAGCCGTCGTAATAACCTTCGCCGTTGGTGCCGTGCAGATCGGAGACGGTCACGCCCGAGTTGATCAGGTCCTGCACACCGGTGTAGATCGGCACGCCGGCGTTGCTCAGATCGATTGGCGTGCCGCCGTTGACCGACAGGTTGACGTCGTAGCTGCCCGGGCCGCTCTGATTGTGGTGGTAGATGTCGAGCGTGTAGTAACCGCTGGTGGTCGGGGTGAACGAGCCGTTGATCGCACCGCCCGCGCCCCAGGTACCCGACGCCACGTTCTTGCCGCCGATGGTGATCAGCAGGCTGTCATCGGCCACGCCGCTGAAGCTGTAGGTCTTGCCGGCTTCCAGGTAGATCAGGCCCGAGGTCTTCGACGCCGTACCGGCGGCGACACTGCCGTCAGACTGCACGTTGGTGACGTTGCCGCTGGAGTTCGGTTTGCCGGCGGCGTCGATCACGTTTTTCAGGGTGGTCGAGTTCGCGCCGCTGCCGTCAGTGCCCAGCCCCGCGAGACCGGTCCAGACTTCCTTGATCAGGCCGGTGGATTTCACGCTGTTGTCAGCCACGGCTACGGTCGGCGCATCCGCCACTGGCGTGATGTCGATCTTCACCGTGCCGGTGCTGCCCAGCGTCTGGCCATCGGTAGGCTGGAACTTGATCTGCGCGTAGTCCGCCTGATTGTTGCCCAGGCCGGTGCCGCCATAACCGTTGGTGCCCGACTCGTTGGCATCCGGCAGGAAGCGCAGCTTGCCGGCGTCGATGTCGGCCTTGCTGAAGGTCTGGTTGTTGGCAACATCCTTCCAGGTCGAGCCGTCCAGATACTGCAGTTTGCCCTCGCCCGGCAGTTGCGTGATCTTGATACCGAGGCTGCTCGCCGGGCTGTCGACATCGCTGACGCCGAAGGTCGACCAGCCGAGTACCAGCGGCGTGTCTTCGTTGCCGGTGACATTGCTCGGCGCAGCAACCGGTGCATCGTTGACCGCCACCACGTTGACCGTGGTCGTCGCGGTGTTGGAGTAATTGCCGCCATCAGTCACCGTCACGGTGATGACGCGCGGCACGGTGCTCGGGTTTTCGCTGCTGTTGGTGAAACTGATGTTCTTGATGGCCTGCATGTAGTCGGCCAGGGTCGCGTTACCCGAGAGGGTCAGGGTCACCGTGCCGTTGGTGCTGTTGGCATTGATGGTGATGCCGTTGACGCTATTGCCCAGATTCAGCGCATCGCCGTCCTGACGGTTGGTCAGTACCACAGTGGCGCCGGTCAGCATCGTGCTGTCCGGGTCGGTGATGCTGATGTCGGTGTCAGCGATCGACACGCCGGCGCCCGGGGTGTTCTCGGTGAACGTCACTTTGTAATCGGCACCGGTCGCACCGCTGGAGTTGTTGGCATCCAGATCCAGCACCGGTGGCGCATCGTTGTCGATGATCGAGGTGCTGACGCTGCCATTGGTGCTGCTGACCGCGAGGTTCTCGAAGTTGCCGCCGGTAGCCGAATCGATCTTGACCACGAAGTTCTCGGTGCCTTCGGTGATCTTGTCATCGAGGGTGACGACGTTGAACTGCGCGCTGCTGGCGCCCGCCGGGATCTTCACGGTGTACACGCCGGTGAAGTCCGAACCGTCGGCAGCAGTGCCGCTGTAGACGATTTTCAGGGTCACTTCGGTCTGCGCCGGGTGATTGAGGCTGACGGTATAGCTGGCGGTCTGGCCTTCGGTCACCGAGCTGCTGCCAGTGATGCTGACGGTGGTGGTGTCGATGGTGTCGGTGACGCTGGTCACTGCTGGCGTGGTGCTCGATACCAGTTTTTCGAAGTTGCCACCGGTGGCGCTGCTGATGGTCGCCTGCACGGTGCCGGCGTCTTTGTAGACGTCGTCAGCTGGCGCTGGAACGTTCACGGTGCCGGTGGTTTCGCCCGCTTTGATGGTGATCACGGCACCGTTCGACAGGGTCACGGTCACTGGCGAGCCAGCGGCGTTGGTCAGGGTCGCGGTGTAAGTGATCTGGCCACCTTCGGCCACGGAACCGGTCGCGCTGAGCGACAGGTTGGTGGTGTCGACGGTGTCGGTCACGGTGGTGCTGACCGGAGTCTTGTCGGCGACGAGGTTTTCGAAGTTGCCGCCGCTGACGTTGGTAATCGAGTTGGTCAGCGGCGCGTTGCCGGTCAGCGCATCGTTCGGTGCGACGGCAGTTACGGTGCCGGTAGTCTGGCCGACCGCGATGGTGATGTTCTGGCCGTTGGCCAAAGTGACCACCACTGGCGAACCGGTGACTGGCGCGCCGACGGTCGCGGTGTAGACGACGTTGCCGCCTTCTGCCGCTGTGGCGGTTGCGCTCAGTTTTACGGTGGTGGTGTCGATGGTGTCGGTGACGCTGGTCACGGCTGGCGTGGTGCTCGGTACCAGGTTTTCGAAGTTGCCACCGGTAGCGCTAGTGATCGTTGCCTGGACGGAACCGGCGTCTTTGTAGACGTCATCGGACGGGGCCGGAACGGTTGCGGTGCCGGTGGTTTCGCCAGCCTTGATGGTGATCACAGCGCCGTTCGACAAGGTCACGGTCACTGGCGAACCAGCGGCGTTGGTCAGGGTCGCGGTGTAGGTGATCTGGCCACCTTCGGCCACCGAGTTGGTGGCGCTGAGCGACAGATTTGTAGTGTCGGTAACGTCGGTGACAGAAGTCGAAACCGGAGTTTTGTCGGCGACTAGATCTTCGAAGTTGCCGCCGGTTACGCCAGTGATCGAGTTGGTGATCGGAGCGTTGCCAGTCAGCGCATCGTTCGCAGCAACAGCGGTTGCGGTGCCAGTGGTCTGGCCGACGCCGATGGTGATGGTCTGGCCGTTGGCCAGAGTCACGACGACAGGCGAACCGGTTACCGGCGCGCCGACGGTGGCGGTGTAAGTCACGGTGCCGCCTTCAGCCACCGAAGTATCGGCGGTCAGTTTGACGGTCGACGTGTCGATGGTGTCAGTGACTGTCGTCACGGCCGGAGCTGTGCTCGGTACCAGATTCTCGAAGTTGCCACCGGTAGCGCTGGTGATCGTCGCCTGCACAGAGCCGGCATCTTTGTAGACGTCATCAGACGGTGCAGGAACGGTCACATTACCGCTGGTTTCGCCAGCCTTGATGGTGATCACAGCACCGTTCGACAGGGTCACGGTCACTGGCGAGCCAGCGGCGTTGGTCAGCGTAGCGGTGTAAACGATCGAGCCACCTTCAGCCACAGAACCGGTCGCCGAGAGCGACAGGTTGGTGGTGTCGGTAACGTCCGTGACAGAAGTCGAAACTGGAGTTTTGTCTGCAACCAGATCTTCGAAATTGCCGCCAGTTACGCCTGTGATCGAGTTGGTGATCGGGGCGTTGCCGGTCAGCGCATCGTTCGCAGCAACAGCGGTTGCAGTGCCAGTAGTCTGGCCAATGCCGATGGTGATGGTCTGACCGTTGGCCAGAGTCACGACCACAGGTGAGCCGATGACCGGAGCACTCACAGTGGCGGTGTAGGTGACCGTGCCGCCTTCAGCCACCGATGTATCGGCGGTCAGTTTGACTGTCGAGGTATCGATGGTGTCGGTGACAGTCGTCACGGCCGGAGCTGTGCTCGGTACCAAGTTCTCGAAGTTGCCACCGGTAGCGCTAGTGATCGTCGCCTGCACAGAACCGGCATCTTTGTAGACGTCGTCGGACGGTGCAGGAACAGTTGCGGTGCCGGTGGTTTCGCCAGCCTTGATGGTGATCACAGCGCCGTTCGACAAGGTCACGGTCACTGGCGAACCAGCGGCGTTGGTCAAGGTCGCGGTGTAAGTGATCTGGCCACCTTCCGCCACCGAATTGCTGGCGCTCAAGGACAGATTTGTCGTGTCGGCAACGTCGGTGACAGAAGTCGAAACTGGAGTTTTGTCCGCAACCAGATCTTCGAAATTGCCGCCGCTCACGCCAGTGATCGAGTTGGTGATCGGAGCGTTGCCCGTCAGCGCATCGTTCGCAACAACAGCGGTTGCGGTGCCAGTAGTCTGGCCGACGCCGATGGTGATGGTCTGACCATTGGCCAGAGTCACAACCACTGGCGAGCCGGTGACCGGAGCGCCGACGGTGGCGGTGTAGGTCACGGTGCCGCCTTCAGCCACCGAAGTGTCGGCGGTCAGTTTGACGGTCGAGGTGTCGATGGTGTCGGTGACTGTCGTCACGGCCGGAGCTGTGCTCGGTACCAGATTCTCGAAGTTGCCACCGGTAGCGCTGGTGATCGTTGCCTGGACGGAACCGGCGTCTTTGTAAACGTCGTCGGACGGTGCAGGAACAGTTGCGGTGCCGGTGGTTTCGCCAGCCTTGATGGTGATCACGGCGCCGTTCGACAGGGTCACGGTCACTGGCGAGCCAGCGGCGTTGGTCAGGGTCGCGGTGTAGGTGATCTGGCCACCTTCGGCCACCGAGTTGGTGGCGCTCAAAGACAGATTGGTGGTGTCGACGGTGTCGGTCACGGTGGTGCTGACCGGGGTCTTGTCGGCGACGAGATTCTCGAAATTGCCGCCGCTGACGTTGGTGATGGCGTTGGTGATCGGGGCGTTGCCGGTCAGCGCATCGTTCGCAGCAACAGCGGTTGCAGTGCCAGTAGTCTGGCCGACACCGATGGTGATGGTCTGGCCGTTGGCCAGAGTTACCACAACTGGCGAGCCGGTGACCGGAGCGCCGACTGTGGCGGTGTAGGTCACGGTGCCGCCTTCAGCCACCGAAGTGTCGGCGGTCAGTTTGACTGTCGAGGTATCGATGGTGTCGGTGACAGCCGTCACGGCCGGAGCTGTGCTCGGTACCAGATTCTCGAAGTTGCCACCGGTAGCGCTAGTGATCGTTGCCTGGACGGAACCGGCATCTTTGTAGACGTCATCGGACGGTGCCGGAACGGTCACATTACCGCTGGTTTCGCCAGCCTTGATGGTGATCACAGCACCGTTCGACAGGGTCACGGTCACTGGCGAGCCAGCGGCGTTGGTCAGCGTAGCGGTGTAAACGATCGAGCCACCTTCGGCCACGGAACCGGTCGCACTCAGCGACAGGTTGGTGGTGTCGGTAACGTCCGTGACAGAAGTCGAAACTGGAGTTTTGTCTGCAACCAGATCTTCGAAATTGCCGCCAGTTACGCCTGTGATCGAGTTGGTGATCGGGGCGTTGCCGGTCAGCGCATCGTTCGCAGCAACAGCAGTTGCAGTGCCAGTAGTCTGGCCAATGCCGATGGTGATGGTCTGACCGTTGGCCAGAGTTACCACAACTGGCGAGCCGGTGACCGGAGCGCCGACTGTGGCGGTGTAAGTCACGGTGCCGCCTTCAGCGACCGAAGTATCGGCGGTCAGTTTGACGGTCGAGGTATCGATGGTGTCGGTGACTGTCGTCACGGCCGGAGCAGTGCTTGGTACCAGGTTTTCGAAGTTGCCGCCGGTGGCGCTGGTGATCGTCGCCTGGACGGAACCGGCGTCTTTGTAAACGTCATCGGACGGTGCCGCAACGGTCACATTGCCGGTGGTTTCGCCTGCTTTGATGGTGATGACAGCGCCGTTCGACAAGGTCACGGTCACTGGCGAGCCAGCGGCGTTGGTCAGCGTAGCGGTGTAAACGATCGAGCCACCTTCGGCCACGGAACCGGTCGCACTCAGCGACAGGTTGGTGGTGTCGGTAACGTCCGTGACAGAAGTCGAAACTGGAGTTTTGTCTGCAACCAGATCTTCGAAATTGCCGCCAGTTACGCCAGTGATCGAGTTGGTGATCGGGGCGTTGCCGGTCAGCGCATCGTTCGCAGCAACAGCGGTTGCAGTGCCAGTAGTCTGGCCAATGCCGATGGTGATGGTCTGACCGTTGGCCAGAGTTACCACAACTGGCGAGCCGGTGACCGGAGCGCCGACTGTGGCGGTGTAAGTCACGGTGCCGCCTTCAGCGACCGAAGTATCGGCGGTCAGTTTGACGGTCGAGGTATCGATGGTGTCGGTGACTGTCGTCACGGCCGGAGCAGTGCTTGGTACCAGGTTTTCGAAGTTGCCGCCGGTGGCGCTGGTGATCGTCGCCTGGACGGAACCGGCGTCTTTGTAAACGTCATCGGACGGTGCCGCAACGGTCACATTGCCGGTGGTTTCGCCTGCTTTGATGGTGATGACAGCGCCGTTCGACAAGGTCACGGTCACTGGCGAGCCAGCGGCGTTGGTCAGCGTAGCGGTGTAAACGATCGAGCCACCTTCGGCCACGGAACCGGTCGCACTCAGCGACAGGTTGGTGGTGTCGGTAACGTCCGTGACAGAAGTCGAAACTGGAGTTTTGTCTGCAACCAGATCTTCGAAATTGCCGCCAGTTACGCCAGTGATCGAGTTGGTGATCGGGGCGTTGCCGGTCAGCGCATCGTTCGCAGCAACAGCGGTTGCAGTGCCAGTAGTCTGGCCGACACCGATGGTGATGGTCTGGCCGTTGGCCAGAGTCACGACCACAGGCGAGCCGGTGACCGGAGCACCCACAGTGGCGGTGTAGGTGACCGTGCCGCCTTCAGCGACCGAGGTATCGGCGGTCAGTTTGACCGTCGAAGTGTCGATGGTATCGGTGACATTCGTCACCGCTGGAACCGCGCTTGGCACCAGGTTCTCGAAGTTGCCGCCGGTCGCACCCTCGATGGTCACTTCGACTTTGCCGGCATCTTTATAGACGTCATCTTTAGGTGCGTCGACGGTCACGGTGCCGGTGGTTTTGCCTGCATCGATAGTGATGGTGGCGCCGTTCGACAGGGTCACGGTCACCGGTGTGCCGGCCGGGTTGGTCAGGGTTGCGGTGTAGGTGATCTGGCCGCCTTCGGCGACCGAGTCGCTGGCGCTCAGGTTCAGATTGGTGGTGTCGGTAGTGTCGGAAACCACGGTGTCTGCGGACTTGCCGTCGACCACCAGTTTTTCGTAATTGCCACCCGTGGCGCCATCAATGGTCACGCTCAACGAGCTGCCGCCCGCCAGCGGGCTGTTCGGCGCGACGTAGTTGACGCTGCCGGTGGTTTCGCCAACGGCGATGGTGATGGTCTGGCCGTTGGACAGGCTGACGGTGACCGGCGAACCGGTCACTGGCGCGCCCACGGTCGCGGTGTAGACCACGGTTTCGCCTTCAGCGACGTTCGCAGTGGCGCTCAGCGACACGGTGGTGGTGTCGATGGTGTCGTTGACCGTGGTCACCGCCGGCGCTGTGCTGGTGACGAGGTTTTCGAAGTTGCCGCCGGTTGCGCTCTGGATGGTCGCTTCAACGCTGCCGGCGTCTTTGTAGACGTCATCTTTCGGTGCATCGACGGTCACGGTGCCGGTGGATTTGCCGGCCTCGATGAGGATTGTCGCACCGTTCGACAGGGTCACGGTGACCGGTGTGCCGGCGGCGTTGCTCAGGGTTGCGGTGTAGGTAATCTGGCCGCCTTCGTTCACCGCGCCGGTCGCGCTGAGCGACAGGTTGGTGGTGTCGACGGTGTCGGTCACGGTGGTGCTGACCGGGGTCTGGTCGGCGACAAGATTTTCGAAATTACCGCCGCTGACGTTGGTGATCGAGTTGGTCAGCGGCGCGTGGCCGGAGAGGACGTCGTTCGGCGCGGTGGTGCTCACGCTGCCGCTGGTCTTGCCGACTTCGATAGTGATGTTCTGACCATTGGCCAGGGTCACGACCACAGGCGAACCGGTGACCGGCGCGCCGACGGTGGCGGTGTAGGTGACGGTGCCACCTTCGGCCGCGGTTTCGGTGGCGGTCAGTTTGACCGTCGAGGTGTCGACGGTGTCGGTGACATCAGTAACCGCTGGCGTGGTGCTTGGCACCAGGTTTTCGAAGTTGCCGCCGGTGGCGTCCTTGATCGTGACTTCAACTTTGCCGGCGTCTTTGTAGACGTCATCGGCAGGTGCCGGAACGGTGACGGTGCCGCTGGTTTTGCCGGCCTCGATGGTGATCACCGCGCCGTTGCTCAGATTTACGGTCACCGGGGTACCGGCCGGGTTGCTCAGGGTCGCGGTGTAGACAATCGAACCGCCCTCGGCGACGGAGCCGGTCGCGGACAGCGACAGGTTGGTGGTGTCGGCGACGTCGGTTACCGAGGTCACCGCCGGGGTTTGGTCGGCGACGAGATTTTCGTAATTGCCACCGCTGGCGCCGTCGATTTTCACGCTCAGAGTGTTGCCGCCGGCCTGTGCATCGTTTGGCGCGGTGAAGTTGACGCTGGCGCTGCTGGCGCCGACCGGAATGGTGATGGTCTGGCCGTTGGACAGAGTCACCAGCACTGGCGAACCGGTGACCGGTGCGGTCACGGACGCGGTGTATACAACCACGCCGCCTTCCACCGCACTGGCGCTGGCGGTCAGCGCAACGGTGCTGTTGTCGATGGTGTCGGTGACATCAGTTACCGCAGGCGTCTTGTCGATCACCAGATTTTCAAAGTTGCCGCCGCTGGTCTTGGCGATGCTCGCATCGACCTTGCCGGCGTCCTTGTACACATCATCGCCAGGCGCGGCGACGGTCGCAGTGCCAGTGCTCGCACCCTTGGCAATGTTGATCACCGCGCCGTTGCTCAGGGTCACGCTCATGGCGGTGCCGGCCGGATTGCTCAGGGTGGCGGTGTAGACGATCGAGCCGCCCTCGGCAACGCTGCCGGTGGCGCTCAGGCTGATGTTGGTGGTGTCGACGGCGTCGGTGACTTTGGTCACCACAGCTGAACGATCGGCCTCGACGCGCTCGAAATTGCCGCCGCTGTGGCTGGCGATCGCCGTCCGCACGTTGCTGCCATCGATGTACGGGGTGTTGGCGGGCGCCGGGAAATTCACCGAGCCGCTGGTCGCGCCAGCGGCAATGTTGATCACCGCGCCGTTGGCCAGGGTCACGGTCATCGCAGTGCCGGCCGGATTGCTCAGGGTCGCGGTGTAGGTGATCTGGCCACCTTCGCTGACGGTATCGCTGGCAGTCAGGGTCAGTGCGGTTGTGTCGACGGTGTCGTTGACCGTGGTGCTGACCGGGGTCTTGCTGACGTCGAGTTTCTCGAAGTTGCCGCCGCTGGCATCGGTCATGGTTACGGTGAGCTTGCTGACGTCCTTGTAGACGTCATCGCTCGGTGCGGCAATCGTCACCGAACCGCTGGTCTTGCCGGCTTCGATGGTGATGGTCTGGCCATTGCTCAGGTTGACGGTCACCGGCGTCTGCGCGGCGTTGGTCAGCGTTGCGGTGTAAGTGATCGAAGAGCCTTCGAGCACATAGCTTTCTGCGCTGAGGGTCAGGTGCGTGGTGTTGACCGTGTCGGCAACATTGGTCACCGCAGGCGTAGTGCTCGGCACCAGATTTTCGAAGTTGCCACCGGTGGCGTCCTTGATGGTCACCTCGACTTTGCCGGCGTCTTTGTAGACGTCATCGGCAGGTGCCGGAACGGTCACGGTGCCGGTGGTCTTGCCGGCTTCAATGGTGATGACCGAGCCGTTGCTCAGATTCACGGTCACAGGCGCGCCGGCCGGGTTGCTCAGCGTCGCGGTGTAGGTGATCTGCCCGCCTTCGTTGACGTTGCCGGTGGCAGTCAGCGCGACGCTGGTGGTGTCGACGGTGTCGGTCACAGTGGTGCTGACCGGGGTCTTGTCGGCGACCAGATTCTCGTAGTTGCCACCGCTGACGTTGGTGATCGAGTTGGTCAGTGGTGCGTGACCGATCTGCACGTCATTCGATACCGGGGCGGTAACGCTGCCGGTGGTCTGGCCGACGGCGATGGTGATGTTCTGGCCGTTGGCCAGGGTCACGACAACTGGCGAGCCGGTGACGGGCGCGCCGACAGTGGCGGTGTAGGTGACGGTGCCGCCTTCAGCGACCGAAGTGTCGGCGGTCAATTTGACCGTCGAGGTATCGATGGTGTCGGTGACTTGAGTGACCGCTGGCGTGGTACTCGGAACGAGATTCTCGAAGTCGCCGCCGGTGGCGCTGGTGATGGTGGCCTGCACGGAGCCGGCGTCTTTGTAGACGTCGTCGGACGGAGCCGGGAAGCTCACATTACCGCTGGTTTCGCCTGCCTTGATGGTGATGACGGCGCCGTTCGACAAGGTCACGGTCACTGGCGAGCCAGCAGCATTGGTCAAGGTTGCGGTGTAAGTGATCTGGCCGCCTTCAGCCACGGAAGCGGTCGCGCTCAGCGACAGATTGGTGGTGTCGGCCACGTCGGTGACGGTGGTCGAAACTGGAGTTTTGTCCGCCACCAGATTTTCGTAGTTGCCACCGGTTACGCCAGTGATCGAATTGGTCAGCGGAGCGTTGCCGGTCAAGGCATCGTTCGGTGCAGTGTAGGTGATGGAGCCAGTGGTCTGGCCGACGGCGATGGTGATGTTCTGACCGTTGGCCAACGTCACGACCACAGGCGAACCGGTGACTGGCGCGCCGACGGTGGCGGTGTAAGTCACGGTGCCGCCTTCGGCAACCGAGGTGTCTGCGCTCAGCTTCACCGTCGAGGTATCGACGGTGTCAGTGATTTCGGTCACAGCCGGCGTAGTGTTCGGCACCAGATTTTCGAAGTTGCCGCCGGTGGCGTCCTTGATGCTGACTTCGACCTGGCCGGCGTCTTTGTAGACGTCATCGGCCGGCGCTGGAACGCTAACGGTGCCGGTGGTTTTGCCGGCATCAATGGTGATCACCGAGCCGTTGCTCAGGGTCACGGTTACCGGGGTGCCGGCCGGATTCGTCAGCGTGGCGGTGTAGGTGATCTGGCCACCCTCGGCCACGGAACCGGTGGCGCTGAGGCTCAGGCCAGTGTCATCCACCGAATCGGTAATCGTGGTGACCGCAGGCGTGTTGCTTGGCACCAGGTTTTCGAAATTGCCACCGGTAGCGCCAGTGATCGTGGTGCTGACGGTGCTGCCATTGTTGTAGACGTCATTGGCCGCCGTCGGCACGTTGACGGTGCCGACGGTTTCGCCGGCCGCGATGGTAATGGTCGAACCATTCGACAGAGTGACGGTTACCGGGGTTTGTGCCGGATTGGTCAGTGTCGCGGTGTAAGTGATCTGACCGCCTTCAACGATGTTGTTGGTCGCGGTCAGGGTCAGGCCAGTGTCATCGACCGAGTCGGTGATGGTGGTCACGGCTGGTGTGGTGTTTGGCACCAGATTTTCGAAATTGCCACCGGTAGCGCCAGTGATCGTGGTGCTGACGGTGCTGCCATTGTTGTAGACGTCGTCGGCCGCTGTTGGCACGTTGACGGTACCGACGGTTTCGCCCGCAGCAATGGTGATGGTCGAGCCGTTCGACAGGGTGACGGTAACCGGCGTCTGCGCTGGATTGGTCAGTGTCGCGGTATAGGTGATCTGACCGCCCTCAACAATGTTGTTGGTCGCTGTCAGGGTCAGGCCCGTGTTGTCGACCGAGTCGGTGATCGTAGTGACTGCTGGCGTGGTGTTCGGCACCAGGTTTTCGAAATTGCCGCCAGTTGCGCCAGTGATCGTGGTGCTGACGGTGCTGCCATTCTTGTACACGTCATTGGCCGCAGTCGGCACGTTGACGGTGCCGACGGTTTCGCCGGCTGCAATGGTGATGGTCGAACCGTTGGACAGAGTGACGGTTACCGGGGTTTGTGCCGGGTTGGTCAACGTCGCGGTGTAAGTGATCTGGCCGCCTTCGACGACGTTATTCGTCGCAGTCAGGGTCAGGCCGGTGTTGTCGACCGAATCGGTGATCGTCGTGACCGCAGGCGTGTTGCTTGGCACCAGGTTTTCGAAATTGCCACCGGTTGCACCAGTGATCGTGGTGCTGACGGTGCTGCCATTGTTGTAAACGTCATTGGCCGCTGTTGGCACGTTGACGGTGCCAACGGTTTCGCCGGCAGCAATGGTGATGGTCGAGCCGTTGGACAGGGTGACGGTTACCGGGGTTTGCGCCGGGTTGGTCAGGGTCGCGGTGTAAGTGATTTGACCGCCTTCAACGATATTGTTGGTCGCAGTCAGGGTCAGGCCGGTGTCATCAACCGAATCAGTGATCGTGGTAACGGCTGGCGTGGTGTTTGGCACCAGGTTTTCGAAGTTGCCGCCAGTTGCGCCAGTGATCGTGGTGCTGACGGTGCTGCCATTGTTGTAGACGTCATTGGCCGCAGTCGGCACGTTGACGGTGCCGACGGTTTCGCCGGCTGCAATGGTGATGGTCGAACCGTTGGACAGAGTGACGGTTACCGGGGTTTGTGCCGGGTTGGTCAACGTCGCGGTGTAAGTGATCTGGCCGCCTTCGACGACGTTATTCGTCGCAGTCAGGGTCAGGCCGGTGTTGTCGACCGAATCGGTGATCGTCGTGACCGCAGGCGTGTTGCTTGGCACCAGGTTTTCGAAATTGCCACCGGTTGCACCAGTGATCGTGGTGCTGACGGTGCTGCCATTGTTGTAAACGTCATTGGCCGCTGTTGGCACGTTGACGGTACCTACGGTTTCGCCAGCCGCGATGGTGATGGTCGAACCGTTCGACAGAGTGACGGTTACCGGCGTCTGCGCCGGGTTGGTCAGGGTGGCGGTGTAAGTGATCTGACCGCCTTCAACGATATTGTTGGTCGCAGTCAGGGTCAGGCCGGTGTCATCAACCGAATCAGTGATCGTGGTAACGGCTGGCGTGGTGTTTGGCACCAGGTTTTCGAAGTTGCCGCCAGTTGCGCCAGTGATCGTGGTGCTGACGGTGCCGCCATTGTTGTAGACGTCGTTGACCGCAGTCGGCACGTTGACGGTGCCCACGGTTTCGCCAGCAGCAATGGTGATGGTCGAACCGTTGGACAGAGTGACAGTTACCGGGGTTTGCGCCGGATTGGTCAGTGTCGCGGTGTAAGTGATCTGACCGCCTTCAACGATATTGTTGGTCGCAGTCAGGGTCAGGCCGGTGTTGTCTACAGAATCGGTGATCGTGGTGACCGCAGGCGTGTTGCTTGGCACCAGGTTTTCAAAGTTGCCGCCGGTAGCGCTGGTAATGGTGGTGCTGACGGTGCTGCCATTGTTGTAGACGTCATTGGCTGGGGTCGGCACGTTGACGGTGCCGCTAGTCTGGCCAGCGCCAATGGTAATGGTCGAGCCATTCGACAGGGTGACGGTAACCGGTGTCTGCGCCGGGTTAGTCAGCGTCGCGGTGTAGGTAATCTGGCTGCCTTCGGTCACGCTCGAACCAGCCGTCAACGTGACGGTAGTGGTGTCGACAGTGTCGGTCACTTGCGTGGTCGCCGGGATAGTCGGCGGGGTCACGGTGATGCCGTTGCCGCCGCTGGTGCCGGTGACGGTCACGTCGATCTGGGTCGGGTCGTTATAGACAGTGTCGTTCGGTGCCAGCGGCACGTTGACGGTGCCGGTGGTGGCGCCGGCGGGAATGACGATTACTGCGCCGTTGGACAGGGTGATGGTCAGGTCGGTCAGCGGCGCCTGGGTCAGGGTCGCGGTGTACACCAGCACGCCGCCGGCTTCGGTGATGGTCGGCGTGGCGCTGAGGCTCAGGGTCGAGTCACGCAGTGCGTTGGTGGTGGTGTCGGTGGTCAGGCCGCCCGTGGTGTCCTGCGCGACTTGCCCGGCAGAATTGATGCCCGCCGTGGGGAAGCCAATGGTCGGATCGACGCGGCCAGCGGTAGCGTCGAGCATGACGAAGCTGTGACCACCACCGGCCGCACCGCCGGTACCTGCGGCGGTCGGGCCGGCCGCGGTGGATTCGAGTGCGGTGGTCGGGTCGACACCGGCGGCGATGGCTTGCTGCAGTTCTTCTACAGAAGGCGCAGCCTGCGCCGTGGCTTCGGCCAGGTCAGTGCTGGAGTCAGGCGAGCTGGCGCTCCACTGAGTGTCACGGCCCAGATCGAGCATGCGGCCATCGGCCAGTTCCAGCGACACCGCGCCGGACAGACCGGTATCGATCTGGTCGCCGACATACAGGCGATCGCCTTCAACGAGTACGCGACGCACGCCCTCTGGGGACACCACGAAAACCTGACCGACAATGCTTTTGACGACGGCAACAACACTGCTCATTGAAGACTCTCCGGGGTGTCACATTCAGTTGACTTCCATGGACCTGACGGGCGTCGGCGCCACTTCAGTCTGGACGTACTTTCTATAAATGGATAACTTATTGACGCTGTATTTCCGTCAATAATCTGGCTATAAATTATCGCGATTAACTTTATGCCAAACTATTGACCTTCTGGGAGCCATCCTAAACAATCGCCCCACTAATGTCACATTGATATTTCCGCGGCGACCTGTCCTTCAGCCTGTCATCCAGTTCCTGTTTTGAACTTTCCGACATACGGTCTTTAGGGTTGCCATCATCCGACGCAGCACCACGTTTCTGCTGTGATTCAAGACAAGAAGTTCCGGGAAAATTCCAACCATGCGTTCGCTTTTGCTCCTTGCCGCTCCCTTCGCTCTCGCCGCCTCTTTTGTACAAGCACAATCCTTACCAGAAGCCATGCAACAGGCGCTGGATGTCCATCCGGAGATTCAGGCGGGGGTCAACAGTCGATTGGCGGCGGATTATCAGTTAAAGGCTGCGAAAGGGGGATACCTGCCCAAGGTCGATCTGCTGGGCGGTTATGGCCGTGAAGGCACTGACAGTGTGACCACGCGAGCGAACGGTGGAAGCAATCACTGGGAGACGTTGAACCGCAGCGAGTCAAGTTTACGTCTCTCGCAAATGGTTTTTGACGGTTTCGCGACGTCCAACGAAGTTGCGCGTCAACAAGCCAACGTCAGCTCCCGTGCTTACTCGCTGCTGGGCACTTCCGAGCGTACTGCACTGACCGTCGCCCAGGTGTATCTGGACGTGCTGACCCGTCGCGAATTCGTGCGTCTGGCCGAGGAGAACCTCAAGAGCCACCAGCGCATCTACGACCAGATCCAGCTGCGCACCCAGCGCGGCGTCGGCAGCGGTGCCGACCTTGATCAGGCCGAAGCGCGCATGGCCCAGGCCCGCAACAACCTGATCACCGAACAGACCAACCTCGCCGACGCGGAAACCAACTTCCTCAGCGCCGTAGGCCAGATGCCCGACCAGCTCGAGCGCCCGGCGCCGTTCATGGCGATGATGCCCGCCAACCTCAATGAAGCCCGCGCGCAGATGTTGGAAAACAGCCCGATCCTGCGTTCCGCCGAGTCGGATATTGCCGCTGCCGAGAAGCAGTTCGCCACCGCCAAATCGACCTTTTACCCGCGCTTCGACGCCGAACTGGGCCGTACCGCCGATAACGATATCGACGGCCAGAACGGCCACAACAATGAATGGCAGGCCATGCTGCGCATGCGCTTCAACCTGTATTCCGGTGGCAGCAACAAGGCTGATCTGGAATCCAAGTCGTACCTGGCCAACCAGGCGCTGGACATCCGTAACAACGCCCTGCGTCAGTTGAACGAAGAGCTCGGCCTGGCCTGGAACGCGCTGAACAACGCCAATGCTCAGGTGCCGATCGCTCAGCAATACGTCGATCGCAGCACCTCGGTGCGTACTGCCTACCAGCGTCAATTCAGCCTCGGCGAACGCACCCTGCTGGACTTGCTCGACAGCGAAAACGAACTGTTCACCGCCTCGCGGCGTCTGGCGGAAATCAAGAACATTCAGTTATTTACTCAGTACCGAATCAAGGCGACCATGGGCCAATTGCTCAAAAGCCAGGGAGTGGTCGCGCCGTTGGCATCCGTTGTGCAGAACGACGTGAAGCCCAAGGTCCAGCTGCCTGGGATGAACTGAGTTATCCCTTTCAACTGTTAAAGAGTGTCGAGCGTGGAATCAGAAGTCAGTCGAGTTCAACTCAGCCATGATCCACGCGCGTTGCATGACGATCCGTTGCTGGATGGTCTGCTCGCCCTGTGCATGCTGCACCAGAAGCCTGCCAGCGCGGCGATGCTGACCACCGGCCTGCCGCTGCCCAAACAACGTTTGAGTGTCGAGTTGCTGCCGCGCGCAGCAGCTCGCGCCGGCCTGCAGGGGCGGGTGTTGCAGCGCAAGCTCGAAGAAATTCCGGCGATCGCCATGCCCGCGCTGTTGCTGCTCAAGGATGGCCGCAGCGCCGTCCTGCTCGGCTGGCAGGGCGACGACGAAGCACGCGTGCTGCTCAGCGAAAGCGATGGCGGCGAATCGGTGGTCAGCCGCGAACTGCTGAGCGACGATTACACCGGCAAAGTGTTCTTCGCCCAGCCGCAGCACAAATTCGACGTCAACCACGGCACGCTGATCCCGCGCGCACGCTCGTGGTTCCGTGACACCCTCAAGCGTTCGCGCTGGCTGTACGCCGATGCGATCGCCGCCAGTTTCCTGATCAACATCATCGCCATGGCCGCGCCGCTGTTCGTGATGAATGTCTACGACCGCGTGGTGCCGAACCAGGCCGAAGCAACCCTTTGGGTGCTGGCGCTGGGCATCACCGGCGCTTACATCTTCGACTTGATCCTCAAGAGCCTGCGCAGCCTGTG
This sequence comes from Pseudomonas siliginis, assembly GCF_024072275.1. NCBI lineage: Bacteria > Pseudomonadati > Pseudomonadota > Gammaproteobacteria > Pseudomonadales > Pseudomonadaceae > Pseudomonas > Pseudomonas siliginis. Next base: position 162,509 of record NZ_CP099598.1, read on the forward strand.
CCTGGATCTGGCCGGGAAGAAAACCGACCTGATCATCTCCGCCACGCTGTTCGAGCGCATTGTCGGCATGGCGATGAAATACCGCCCGGCGCGGGTCGGCAGCTTTGCCCAGAACATCCATGAGTTTCAGAGCCTGCGCGACTTTCTCGCGTCGCTGACCCTGACCAGCCTGATCGACCTGCCGTTCACCATCCTGATTTTCATCGTCATCGCCATTCTCGGCGGGCATCTGGTGTGGATTCCGGTGCTGGCTTTCCCGATTGCCCTGCTGATCGGCTACGCCTTGCAGAAGCCGTTGATCGCGACCATGGAACGGACCATGGCGCTGGGCGCCGAGCGCCAGTCGAGCCTGATCGAAACCCTCGCCGGTCTGGACGCGGTCAAGGTCAACAACGCCGAAAGCGAGCGCCAGTATCAGTGGGAGCAGACCATCGGCACCCTCAGCCGCCTCGAGCTGCGAGTGAAAATGCTCTCCGGTCTGGCGATGAACATCACCTTGCTGATCCAGCAACTGGCCGGGGTGATCATGATCGTCTTCGGCGTGTACCAGATCATCGCCGGCAACCTGAGCATGGGCGGGCTGATTGCCTGCTACATGCTCAGTGGTCGTGCGCTGAGCCCGCTGGCGTCGCTGTCCGGCCTGCTCACGCGCTATCAACAGGCGCGGGTGACCATGACTTCGGTCGACCAGATGATGGAGCTGCCCCAGGAGCGCAATTTCGAAGAGCGCCCGCTGAGCCGCAAGGTTTTGCAGGGTGCGATCGAATGCCGTCAGCTCAGCTTCACCTACCCGGACCAGCAGAACCCGGCGCTGAAGAACATCAACCTGGTCATCCGTCCCGGCGAGAAGATCGGCATCATCGGCCGCAGCGGTTCGGGCAAGAGTTCGCTGGCGAAACTGCTGGTGGGCCTTTATCAACCGGACGACGGTGCCTTGCTGGTCGACGGCGTGGACATCCGCCAGATCGACGTCAGCGAACTGCGCTACAACATAGGTTACGTGCCGCAGGACATCCAGCTGCTGTCCGGCACCCTGCGTGACAACCTGGTGTCCGGCGCGCGTTACGTCGAAGACGAGCTGGTGCTGCAAGCCGCCGAACTGGCCGGCGTCCACGAATTCGCCCGTCTGCACCCGCAAGGCTACGAGCTGCAAGTCGGCGAGCGCGGGCAGAACCTCTCCGGCGGCCAACGACAGAACGTCGCCCTGGCCCGGGCGCTGTTGCTCAATCCACCGATCTTGCTGATGGATGAGCCAACCAGTGCGATGGACAACACCGGCGAAGAACGCCTCAAGCAACGCCTCGCAGCAGTGATTGAAAACAAGACCGTGGTGCTGGTCACGCACCGGGCATCGCTGTTGTCGCTGGTCGATCGCCTGCTGGTGATCGATCGCGGGCAGATTCTCGCCGACGGCCCGAAAGCCGCCGTGATGGAAGCGTTGAAGAAGGGGCAGATCAGTGTTGCTTAAGTCCGGTGTCAAGGAGTCGATCCGTCGCTACTTCAAGGGCTCTGCCTCGCTGCAGGGTCAGCCGCTGCCGGAGGTCAACAAGGCGCTGATCGAAGACGCCCCGCGCGTCGTGCGCCTGACCATCTGGGCGATCATCGGCTTTTTCGTGTTCCTCATGCTCTGGGCCAACTTCGCCGTGATCGACGAGGTGACCAAGGGCGACGGCAAGGCGATTCCGTCGTCGAAGATTCAGAAAATCCAGAACCTGGAGGGCGGTATCGTCTCCGAGCTGTTCGTCAAGGAAGGCCAGATCGTCGAGGCCGGCGCGCCGCTGATTCGTCTCGACGACACGCGTTTTGCCTCCAACGTCGGCGAAACCGAGGCTGATCGCCTGTCGATGCTGCTGCGGGTCGAGCGTCTGAGCGCGGAAGTCGATGATCGTCCGCTGAACTTCCCCGAGGACGTACTCAAAGCCGTGCCGGGCCAGGCGAAAAGCGAAGAGTCGCTGTACATCAGCCGCCGTCAGCAGTTACACGATGAAATCGGCGGCTTGCAGGAGCAGTTGATCCAGCGTCAGCAAGAGCTGCGTGAGTTCAGCTCCAAGCAGGCGCAGTACCGTCAGCAACTCGGCTTGCAGCGTCAGGAAATCAACATGTCCGAGCCGCTGGTGGCGCAGGGCGCGGTCTCGCCGGTGGAAGTGTTGCGCCTCAAGCGTGCCGAAGTGGAAACCCGTGGCCAGCTCGACGCGACCACGCTGGCCATCCCGCGCGCCGAATCGGCGATCAAGGAAGTGCAGCGCAAGATCGACGAAACCCGCGGCAAATTCCGCAGCGAAGCGCTGACCCAACTCAACGAAGCGCGCACCGATCTGAACAAGGCCCAGGCCACCGGCAAGGCGCTGGAAGACCGCGTCAGCCGTACGCTGGTTACCTCACCCGTGCGGGGCATCGTCAACAAGTTGCTGGTCAACACTATCGGCGGTGTGATCCAGCCGGGCAGCGACATGGTCGAAATCGTGCCGCTGGACGACACCCTGCTGGTCGAAGCCAAGATCCGCCCGCAGGACATCGCGTTCCTGCATCCGGGTCAGGAAGCAATCGTCAAATTCACCGCCTATGACTACACCATTTACGGCGGGCTCAAGGCGCAGCTAGAGCAGATCGGTGCGGATACCATCACCGACGAAGACAAGAAAACCACTTACTACGTGATCAAAGTGCGCACCGAGCGCAGCCACTTGGGCACGGATGAAAAGCCACTGCTGATCATCCCGGGGATGGTTGCGTCTGTGGATATCATCACGGGCAAGAAGTCGGTGCTGAGCTATTTGCTGAAGCCGATTATCCGGGCGCGGGCTGAGGCGTTGCACGAGCGCTAGATTTTCGGCGCTGGTGACGGCCTATTCGCGAGCAGGCTCGCTCCCACAGGAGATTGCATTCCAACTGTGGGAGCGAGCCTGCTCGCGAAGGCGTCCTCCGAAGCGCTACATATCCGTCGGTAAGTGACACAAATGGTCACCCACCCCCTCACCATTCGCCATATCGTTATTCATTAACGGTATTTAATTTCCAATTCTTATAGCTATAAAGTCACCCACCTGCGTACCTGCCGACCAATCGGCGCGCCGCACGACCTGAACCGACACGCAATCCAGCGTGAGTGTCTGATCGACGAGCGCGTCCGTGAGCGCGCCGTGCGTGGGAGATGATTGATGTCCGCCGCTACTGCCACCGAAAGCGCCGCAACTGTCGCGCCGCAAATCTTCGAAATTCGCCCCTTCAGCGGTGCCGTCGGCGCCGAGATCGTTGGCCTCGACCTGCGCCGGCCGGTCAATGATCAGGACTTCGCGCGGATTCACCGCGCGCACCTGGATTTCCACGTCGTGGTCTTCCGCGATCAGCAGATTACCCCGCAACAGCAAATCGATTTCAGCCGCCGTTTCGGCGTGTTGCAGATCCATGTGCTCAAGCAGTTCCTGCTGGCCAATCACCCGGAAATCCTCATCGTTTCCAACATTATCGAGAACGGCCAGAACATCGGTCTCGGTGACGCCGGCAAGTTCTGGCATTCCGATCTCTCCTATAAAGAGCTGCCAAGTCTCGGCTCGATGCTGCACGCCCAAGAGCTGCCCGCCGAGGGCGGCGACACGCTGTTCGCCGACATGCACAAAGCCTGGGACGACTTGCCCGCTGCCTTGCGCACTGCGGTCGAAGGACGTTCCGCTGCGCATTCCTATACCGCGCGCTACAGCGAAACCAAGTTCGAAGGTAACTGGCGCCCGACCCTGACCCCGGAACAACTGGCCCAAGTCGCCGAAGTGGTGCACCCAGTGGTGCGCACCCATCCGGAAAACGGCCGCAAAGCCTTGTTCGTCAGCGAAGGCTTCACCACGCGCATCGTCGGTCTGCCGGAAGACGAAAGTCGTCAGCTGCTCGGCGAACTCTTCGCCCACAGCGTGCTGCCGCAAAACATCTACCGCCATCAGTGGGAGCCGCATGATCTGGTGTTCTGGGACAACCGCTCGCTGATCCATCTCGCCGCCGGCTGTCCTGCGCACCTGCGCCGCAAGCTGTATCGCACGACCATTCAGGGCGATGCGCCTTTCTGATTTGCCGGAGATCGACCATGAACGCCCCTTTGCCAGGCCACGCGGCCAGCAACCCGATCGCCCACAGCGAAGCGTTGCTGGCCGTCGATCACGTCAGCCTCGAATACCGCACGCCGCAGCGAGTGGTGCGCGCTACCCATCAAGTCAGTTTCTCCGTCGACCCGGCTGATCGTTTCGTCCTGCTCGGCCCGTCCGGTTGCGGGAAATCGACCTTGCTCAAGGCGGTCGCCGGGTTCATCCGGCCTTGCGAAGGCGAGATCCGCCTGCAAGGCCAGCGCGTCGATGCGCCGGGGCCGGACCGCATTGTGGTGTTTCAGGAATTCGACCAGTTGCCGCCGTGGAAAACCGTCAAGCAGAACGTGATGTTCCCGCTGCTCGCCTCGCGCACCTTGAACAAGAAAGAAGCCGAAGAGCGTGCGTTGCACTATCTGGAAAAGGTCGGCCTCGCAGCATTCGCCGACGCCTATCCACACACCTTGTCCGGCGGCATGAAAGCGCGGGTAGCGATCGCCCGGGCCTTGGCCATGCAACCGAAAATTCTTTTGATGGACGAACCCTTCGCTGCACTCGATGCGTTGACCCGCCGCAAGATGCAGGAAGAGTTGCTGCTGCTCTGGGAAGAGGTGCGCTTCACCTTGTTGTTCGTCACCCATTCGATTGAAGAAGCATTGGTGGTGGGCAATCGCATCCTCTTGCTGTCACCGCATCCAGGCCGGGTGCGCGCCGAAGTGCACAGCCATCAATACGACCTGCACAGCCTCGGCGGCGTGGCGTTTCAGGAATCGGCGCGGCGCATTCATCGTCTGCTGTTCGATGAGGGCCAGGCGCTGGAGACCGAGCGTGATCACGACTTCAACGACATTCGCATCGCCTATTGAGCGGCCAGGAGGACTACCCGATGAGCCATTCATCATCCGTGCGTGAAGAATTCGAAACCGTGCTCGAGCCGCTGACCGCAGTGCCGGTCGAGCGCGAATTGCCGCTTGGCACGCGCCTGTGGCAACAGGGCTGGTTGCGCAAAAGCCTGATCCTGATCGTATTGGCGATCATCTGGGAAGTGGTCGCGCGGATTCAGAACAACGACCTGATGCTGCCGAGTTTTTTGCAAACCGCGCAGGCGCTGTTCGACGGTCTGCTCAGTGGCGAGTTGCTGGCCAAGGTGTGGATCTCCCTGGTGGTGCTGATCAAGGGCTACCTGATCGGCATCGTCCTCGCGTTCGCTCTGACGACATTGGCGGTCTCGACCCAGTTGGGACGTGATCTGCTCAGCACCATGACCTCGATGTTCAACCCGTTGCCGGCGATTGCCCTGCTGCCGCTGGCGCTGCTCTGGTTCGGCTTGGGGCAGAACAGTCTGATTTTCGTGCTGGTGCATTCAGTGTTGTGGGCGCTGGCGCTGAACACCTATGCCGGATTTCTCGGCGTCTCCGAAACGCTGCGTATGGCCGGGCGCAATTATGGTCTCAAGGGGTTGCGCCTTGTGTTGTTCATTCTGATCCCGGCGGCGCTGCCGTCGATTCTCGCCGGTTTGAAGATTGGCTGGGCGTTCGCCTGGCGCACCTTGATCGCGGCCGAATTGGTGTTTGGCGCGACCAGTGGCAAGGGCGGGCTGGGCTGGTACATCTTCCAGAATCGCAATGAGCTGTACACCGACAAGGTGTTTGCCGGGTTGGCGGTGGTGATCCTGATTGGTTTGCTGGTGGAGAATCTGGTGTTTGCCACCCTTGAGCGGGTGACGGTGAAGCGCTGGGGTATGCAGCGCTGAGATCTTCGTTGGCTGGGCCGGCCTCTTCGCGAGCAGGCTCGCTCCCACATGAGAGCGCATTCCAGGGTGGGAACGAGCCTGCTCGCGAAGAGGCCAGCGCCGGCATCGTCACTCTTGAGGGATGTTTGTTAGCATTGCGCCCGGATCAATCCAGATCAGCCAAGAGTGCTCAGCATGCAACTCCCGGACATGAACCTTCTGGTCGCCCTCGATGCCTTGCTCGACGAGGGCAGTGTGGTCGGTGCGGCGCGGCGGATGAACCTCAGCCCGGCGGCCATGAGCCGCACACTGACGCGGATCCGCGAAGCCATCGGCGATCCGATTCTGGTGCGCGCCGGGCGTGGTCTGGTGCCGACCCCCAAAGCCCTCGAACTGCGCGAACAGGTGCGCGACGTGGTCGAGCAGGCGGCGCTGCTGTTTCGCTCCGCCGACAGCGTCGAGCTAGGCACCTTGCGTCGACGTTTCAGCATTCGCGCCAATGATTTCTTCGTCGGCGTTTACGGCGGCAAGCTGTTCGATACCCTCGACCAACTCGCCCCGCATTGCGAATTGCGCTTCGTCCCGGAAGGCGATGGCGACGATGAAGCGCTGCGCGAAGGACGCATCGATCTGAGCGTCAGCAACACCCGACCGCTCACGCCGGAGGTTAAGGTACAGAACCTGTTCTCCACGCATTTCGTCGGCCTGGTGCGCGAGAACCATCCGCTGCTCGACGGCGAAATCACCGCTGAGCGCTACGCCGGTTTTTCCCATATCAGCATGTCGCGGCGTGGCATCGCTCGCGGCCCGATCGACACGGCGTTGAATGCGTTGGGGCTGGAGCGCCGGGTGGCGGTGATCGCGCCGAGTTTCCATGCGGCGATGTTTGCCCTGCCCGACTCCGACCTGATCCTGCCGGTGCCTAAAGAAGCCCTGCTCAGCGTGCGGCGGCTGGGCCTGAAACTGCGTTCATTCGACCTGCCGATTCCGCTGCCAATGCTGATGCTGACCCAAGCCTGGCACCCGCGCTTCGACAAGGACCCGGCCCACCGCTGGCTGCGCGAAACCCTCAAGACCTGCTGCGATGAAACGTGGCTGGCGGCACAGCCGTAAATCATCAGGCACCATCGAATCCCTGTGGGAGCGAGCCTGCTCGCGAAGGCGTCGAGTCAGTCACCTCAATGGCGGCTGGTCCACCGCTTTCGCGAGCAGGCTCGCTCCCACATAGGCATTCACCGTTGCGTCTGATGCACTTATAACCTGCCAATAAGTCAATTTTCGTCAGCATCAAGCCCCACTAAAATGCTCCGGTATTTTCACCCCCGGAGCTTTTCATTCATGACATCCCTGACGGTCTCGGCGCCTCTCGCCGCGACCAGCCCGGCGACGGCGGCTGCGCCACCGGTGTTCGGGGCGCGGATCATCATTGGTCTGGTCGGCGTGCTGTTGGCCGTGCTGGTCTCGGGCCTCAACGAGATGGTCACCAAAGTCGCACTCGCCGATATTCGCGGTGCGCTGCACATCGGCTACGACGAAGGCACCTGGCTGGTCGCCAGCTACACCGCCACGTCGGTCGCGGCCATGGCCTTTGCGCCGTGGTGCTCGGTGACCTTCTCGCTGCGTCGCTTCACCCTCTGCGCGATCGGCCTGTTTACTCTGCTCGGCGTGCTGTGCCCGTTCGCCCCAAACTACGAAAGTCTGTTGTTGATGCGCATCCTCCAGGGCCTCGCCGGTGGTGCATTGCCGCCGATGCTGATGACCGTCGCGCTGCGCTTTCTCCCGGCGAACATCAAACTTTACGGACTGGCCGGCTACGCACTGACCGCGACTTTCGGCCCGGGACTCGGCACGCCGCTGGCCGGTCTGTGGACCGAATACGTCGGCTGGCAATGGACCTTCTGGCAGATCATCGTGCCGTGCCTGATCGCCATGGCCGCAGTGGCTTACGGATTGCCCCAGGATCCGCTGCGCTTGGAGCGCCTCAAGTCGTTCAACTGGAAAGGCCTGCTGCTGGGCTTTCCAGCGATCTGCATGCTGGTGATCGGTCTGTTGCAGGGCAATCGGCTGGACTGGTTCGAGTCGAATCTGATCTGTGGATTACTCGGTGCCGGTTCGCTGCTGCTGGTGGCTTTTATGATCAATGAATGGTCGCAGCCGATTCCGTTTTTCAAGCTGCAGATGCTCGGCATCCGCAACCTGCTGTTCGCCCTGATCACCCTCGCCGGGGTGTTGATCGTGCTGTTGGCGGTGGTGCTGATTCCGTCGAGTTATCTGGCCCAGGTGCAGGGTTATCGTCCGGCGCAAACCGCGCCGATCATGCTCATTGCCGCGCTGCCGCAGCTGATTGCGCTGCCATTGGTGGCGGCGCTATGCAACTTGCGCTGGGTCGATTGCCGCTGGGTGCTCGGCATTGGTCTGAGCATGCTCGCGCTGTCCTGCCTCGGCGGTTCGCACCTGACTTCGGTATGGATTCGCGATGATTTCTACGTCCTGCAATGGCTGCAGATTTTCGGCCAGCCGATGGCGGTATTGCCGCTGCTGATGTTGTCGACCGGCAGCATCACGCCGATGGAAGGGCCGTTCGCGTCGGCGTGGTTCAACACTGTCAAAGGCCTTGCCGCCGTGGTCGCCACCGGCGTCATCGAAGCGCTGACCACCGCGCGCCTGCATTTTCATTCGACCATGTTGGTCGACAGCCTCGGCAATTCGCCACTGGCCGATCACAGCGATCCGGGCCTCGCTCACCGCGTGCATGAGCAGGCGGTGGTGCTGACTTCGTCCGATTTGTACCTGTGCATGGCCGGCGTTGCCGTGGCGTTGATCCTGCTGATTTTCTGGCTGCCGACGCGGATTTATCCGCCGCGCGCGCCGACCTGATCGCTGTACTGAAACTGAAGGTTTTTTATGACTCAATCCAAGCAAAAACTCGCGGTGGCCGTGGCTGCCGCGCTGGCGGTGGGCGTGCTGGTGTACCTGGCAATGCCCGGGCTGTTCGGCCAACGCACCGAGCAAACCACCAACGACGCCTTCGTCTCCGCCGACTACACCCTGGTTGTGCCGCGCGTGGCCGGGTTCATCAAGCAGGTGCTGGTCGAAGACAACCAGCAGGTCAAGGCCGGGCAGTTGCTGGCGCTGATCGATGACCGTGATTTGCGCGCAGCGGCGGAAGCGGCGGATGCGCAAACCCTGGTCGCGCGGGCGCAGTTGCAGAACGCCAACGCGACCCTGGAGCGGCAGGCGTCGCTGATTGCTCAGGCGCGGGCCACCGTGGTCTCGGCCAAAGCGGAAATGGCTTTTGCGCAGCAGGAACTGAACCGCTACAACCATCTCGCCGGTGTCGGCGCTGGTACCGTGCAGAACGCGCAGCAGGCGCGCACGCGCATCGATCAGGCCTCGGCGCGCCTCGACACTGCGACGGCGAAACTGGCGGCCGAACGCAAGCAGGTCGAGATTCTCACCGCCCAGCGCAACGCCGCCGAAGGCAATCTGAAACACGCGCAGGCGGCGCTGGAGATTGCCAGTTTCAACCTCTCTTACACGCGTATTACTGCGCCGCAGGACGGCATGATCGGCGAGCGGGCGGTGCGTGTCGGCGCCTACGTCACGCCGGGCAGCAAGCTGTTGGCGGTGGTGCCGTTGCAGCAGGCCTATGTGGTGGCCAATTTTCAGGAAACCCAGTTGACCGACATGCAGCCCGGGCAGGATGTGCAAGTGCGGGTCGACAGCTTGGGCGGTGAAGCCCTGACTGGCCGCGTCGAGAGCATTGCGCCGGCAACTGGCGTGACCTTTGCGGCGGTGAAACCGGATAACGCCACCGGTAATTTCACCAAGGTTGTGCAGCGGATTCCGGTGAAGATCTTGCTGGAACCGGGCCAGCCACTGGCCGAGCGGTTGCGGGTGGGGATGTCCGTCGAGGCGAGTATTGATACCGCCAGCTCAAAGGCGTCCGGGCGCGAGGTGACGCAGCGATGATCGGTGTTGAATCGGTTGGCCTCATCGCTGGCAAGCCAGCTCCCACAGGGGTCATTGGCAGGCTGAACCATTTTGCACAACCTGCACAATCCTTGTGGGAGCTGGCTTGCCAGCGATGGGGGCATAGGCAGCAGCTCACCCTGAGTGCCTTGCTTGCAGTCAGCCTCAGCGCTTGTACCGTCGGCCCGGACTTCCAGAAACCCGAAGCCACCCAACCTGCCGACTGGGCCACACAGGCGCGGTCCGCCCCAAGCCAGGCCGTCAGCGAACCCTTGAACGAACGCTGGTGGGAAACCTTCCAGGACCCGCAGCTGTCCGCGCTCACCCAGCGCGCGCTGAACAGCAACCTCGACCTGCAACTGGCCAGCAGCCGCCTGCAACAAAGCCGCGCTGCGCGCCAGGTGATCACCGCCGAGCGTTATCCGAACAGCGCCGCCACCGGCAGCTACGCACGTAAACGCAACAGTGGCAAAGGCTTGAACGATCCATCGGGAAATAACGGCGACGAGGCTTTCAACCTGTGGGATGCCGGTTTCTCGGCCTCATGGGAGCTGGACTTCTGGGGCCGCGTGCGCCGTGAAACCGAAGCCGCAGATGCCAACCTCGAAGTGGCGGAAAACAACCGTCGCGGTGTGCTGCTGACCGTGCTCGCCGACACTGCGCAAAACTACATTCAGCTGCGCGGCGTGCAAAACACACGCGCCGTCACCGAGCAGAACCTCGACGTCGCTCGCCACAGCCTGAAACTCTCGCAGCTGCGGCTGGCCGATGGCGTGGCGACCGACCTGGACGTCGCCGAAGCCGCCGCGCAAGTCGCCGCCATCGAGGCACGGCTGCCGGCGCTCGAGCAGCGTCAGGCGCAACTGATCAACGCGATCAGTCTCTTGATGGGCGAGCCACCGCAAGCTCTCGCTGAAACGTTATCCACAGACGCGGCAGTACCGCAGTCACCACTGCAGGTCGCCATCGGCCTGCCGTCGCAATTGGCCGAACGCCGCCCCGATATCCGCCAGGCCGAAGCGCGTCTGCACGCCGCCACCGCCAACATCGGCGTGGCCAAGGGCGATTTCTATCCGCGCATCACCCTGTCCGGCAACCTCGGTTCACAGGCCATGCAGCTGAGCGATTTCGGTTCATGGGGCTCGCGTGCCTTTGCCATCGGCCCGCAATTCAGCTTGCCGTTGTTCGACGGCGGTCGCCTTCGCGGCATGCTGCAACTGCGCGAAGCCCAGCAACAAGAAGCGGCCATCGCCTACCAGCAAACCGTGCTGCGCGCCTGGCATGAAATCGACGACCAACTGACCGCCTACAACGCCAGCCAGCGCCGGCGCGACAGCCTCGCCGAAGCCGTGCGCCAGAACCAGATCGCCCTGCGCACCGCGCAACAGCAATACGTCGAAGGCGTGGTCGATTTCGTCAACGTCCTCACCGTGCAGAGCGCCTTGCTCGCCACGCAGGAGCAATGGGTGGAAAGCTCGACCGGCGTCTCCCTGGCGATGGTCGGTTTGTACAAGGCGTTGGGCGGCGGGTGGCAATCGGTCTATCCGGCAGCGCAACTGGCCGCAGGCTCACCTGACGTCGCCAGACCCTGAACCCGCAGCGCCAGCTATGATCAACTCCATTGCAGCAAACGGCGCAACGCCGGACCTGAATTGCAGAGGAGTTGCATCATGGAAAATCCGCAGCACAGCCTACCGGCCCTGTTCAAACAGCTCGGCCTCGAAGATGATCCGACCGGCATCGACCAATTCATCGCCAGCCATTCGCCGCTCAAACCGGATTTGCATCTGGCTGACGCGTTTTTCTGGACGGAAAGTCAGGCGCAGTTTCTGCGCGAGGAGATTCTGGATGATGCGGATTGGGCGGAGGTGGTGGATCAGTTGAATGTGATGTTGCGGAAGGGGCGGGTGGGGTGATCATCGCGAAGTTGTATCCTCGTTGAACGCCACAGTTGTCCACATGGCATAAATAGACCAAAATCACGTCCTAATTTGAGGTTCTTATTATGCAAAGCGTTCTCGCCGATATGGCTGTCAGTGTCTCTGAACTGAAGAAAAATCCTACTGCCGTGTTGAACGGTGCACATGGGGGGGCCGTCGCTGTCCTCAACCACAATCGCGTCATGGGCTATATGGTGCCGGCCGAAGTTTATGAAGCAATGATGGAGCGGCTTGATGATCTTGAGCTGGCTGACATTGTTCGTTCCCGCCTCCACGAAACGCCCATTTCGGTAAGCCTGGATGACTTATAAGCTTGAGTTTCTGCCGTCTGCGCACAAAGAGTGGAACAAGCTGGGTCATACGTTGCGGGAGCAGTTCAAAAAGAAGCTGGGTGAGAGGCTGAAGCTTCCCAGAATCCCGGCTGACGCCCTCCACAGCATGCCCGACTGCTACAAAATCAAACTCAAAGCCTCGGGATATCGATTGGTTTACCAAGTCATCGACGAACGAGTCGTGGTTTCCGTGCTAGCGGTTGGCAAGCGCGAACGCAGCAGCGTTTACGATGCTGCCAGGAACCGTTGAACGAGCCCCCGCTTCATTCAAGTGGCCGATGTTTGTCGATGAGATTCTTGAGTGACCGGACTGGGCCACCAAAGTGCGGGATCAGTTGATGTATCGTCTGGCATGAGGCGCAGCATGTAAAAAAAATTGCGCGAAAAGGCTCAGATGTAAAAAAAACCTCCTTACTGTAAAAAAAATTTCGTTTTGTCCGTCGCATTAGATTTTTTCTTCGAAAAATTACAAATCCAACTCGTGGTACGCCTCGGCCAAGCGTAGGGAGATTTGTTTCAAAACTTGACTGAAATTCCCCTCCAATGCGATATTGATAGTTAGCAAACTAACAGTGTCCGTTATCCCGTGTCCGATTCCCTCGACAGTCTCCAGATGAACATCAGCAGCGCCATGGTGGTGGCCGCCCGGCATTGGCGGAAGATCTGCCAGACCACGCTGGTCAACTATGGAATTTCCGAAGCCTGCGCCGTGCCCTTGTTGATGATCGGGCGTTTGGGCGAGGGCGTGCGTCAGGTGCAAGTCGCCCAGGCTGCGGGGATGGAGAGTCCTTCGCTGGTGCGTTTGCTCGATCAGCTGTGCCACGCCGGTTACGTCTGTCGCACCGAAGATGCCCAGGATCGCCGGGCCAAGTGCCTGAGCCTGACCGATACCGGCCGCGAGCTGGTGCAAGCGGTGGAGGCCGAGCTGGTGCGCTTGCGGCATGAGGTGCTGGAAGGCATCGAGCGCAGCGATCTGGAAGCTACGCTTCGGGTACTCAGGGCTTTTGAGGCGGCGAGTTCGCCTGTGGTGGTCAATTCTTGAACGGTTTTTTCACTGGCATGCCGCCGGCCCGTGACTGGTTTTACGGGGTCCGTACTTTTGCCGCGTCGATGATTGCGCTGTACATCGCCTTGCTCATGCAAATGCCGCGTCCGTATTGGGCGATGGCCACGGTGTACATCGTCTCCAGCCCGTTTCTCGGCCCGACCAGCTCCAAAGCGCTGTACCGCGCGGCCGGTACATTTCTCGGCGCAGCGGCGGCGGTGCTGTTCGTGCCGATGTTCGTGCAGAGCCCGTATGTGCTGGTGGTGGTGATTGCCTTGTGGACGGGGATCTTGTTGTTCATGTCCCTGCATCTGCGTACCGCCAACAGTTATGCGCTGATGCTGGCCGGTTACACCTTGCCGCTGATTGCCCTGCCGGTGGTGGATAATCCGCTGGCGGTGTGGGACGTGGCCGAGGCGCGTACCGAAGAGATTTTCCTTGGCATCGCCGTCGCTGCGGTGGTCGGTGCGATGTTCTGGCCGCGACGCCTGGCGCCGGTGTTCAATGATGCCGTGAGCAAATGGTTCGCCGATGCGACGAGCTACAGCCTGAAGTTTCTCAGCCGCGATGTGCAGCCGGAAGAGGTCACCGCGCTGCGCATGGCCATGGTCGCCAATTTCAACAGCCTCGAGTTGATGATCGGCCAGTTGCCCCACGAAGGCGCGCGGCCACAAACCGTGCGTAACACCAAGGAACTGCGCGGCCGGATGATTCACCTGTTGCCAGTGATCGATGCCCTAGAGGATTCGCTGTACGCCCTCGAACGCCGCACCCCGGAACTGGTGGAAAAATTCCAGCCGTTGCTGACCGCGACCCGGGAATGGCTGGGCCACGCGGACGCCAATCTCGAGCGCTGGCAAGCACTGAGAGATCAACTCGACGCGTTGCAACCGAGCGCCGAAGCGCTGGAGGAGCGCAAACAGTTGCTGTTCTCCAATGCGATTTACCGCCTCGGTGAATTCATCGATCTGTGGCAGGACTGCCGCAGCCTGCAGGATGCGATTCTTTGCGAGCGCCAGGACAGCTGGCGCGCGGTGTACCGGCACTGGCGCCTGGGCCGGTTGACGCCGTTCATCGATCGCGGGCTGATGCTCTACTCGGTGACCTCGACCATTCTGGCGATCATCGTTGCTTCGGTGCTGTGGATCCTGCTCGGCTGGCCTGACGGCGGCAGCGCGGTGATCCTGGCAGCGGTGGCGTGCAGCTTCTTTGCCTCGATGGACGACCCGGCGCCGCAGATTTACCGGTTCTTTTTCTGGACCGGGATGTCGGTGCTGTTCGCCAGTCTTTATCTGTTTCTGATTCTGCCCAACCTGCACGATTTCCCGATGCTGGTGCTGGCGTTTGCCGTGCCGTTCATTTGCATCGGTACGCTGACCGTGCAGCCGCGTTTCTACCTCGGCATGCTGCTGACGCTGGTCAATACCTCGTCGTTCATCAGTATTCAGGGTGCCTACGACGCGGACTTTTTCGCCTTCGCCAACTCCAATCTGGCTGGACCGCTGGGGCTGTTGTTCGCCTTCATCTGGACGCTGGTGGCGCGGCCATTCGGTGCCGAACTGGCGGCCAAGCGTCTGACCCGATTCAGCTGGAAAGACATCGTCAGCATGACCGAGCCGGCCAGCCTCGCCGAGCATCGGCAGTTGGGCGTGCAGCTGCTCGATCGGCTGATGCAGCACCTGCCGCGTCTGGCCCTGACAGGTCAGGACACCGGCATCGCCATGCGCGAAGTGCGTGTCGGTCTGAATATGCTCGATCTGCTTGCCTACACCCCGCGCGTCACCGGCGTGCCAAATGCCCTGCTGCGACAAGTGGTGGGCGAGGTTGGCGAATATTTCCGTGCCTGCCTCAAAGCCGACGAACGCCTGCCGGCGCCAAGCGGTCTGCTGATGACCCTCGATCGCACGCGCCGTGCGCTCAACGGCCAGGGTGACGATGAAACCCGTCTGCACCTGTTGCACGCCTTGAGCGGTCTGCGTCTGGCCTTGCTGCCCGGCGTCGAGTTCGTCTCCAGCGCCGAGCCCGAAGAACCGCTGCCCGATGGAGCGCCCCTATGATCGGTGATCTGGATATCAGCGGCATCTTCCTGCCGACCCTGCTGGTGCTGATGGGCATCACTTACGTGCTGTTTTTGTTGGTGCATGGCGTGCTGCAACGCCTGCACTTTTACCGTCTGGTCTGGCACCGGGCATTGTTCAACGTGGCGCTCTATGCCGTGCTGCTGTACGGCGTGGACTCACTCAGTCGATACCTGATGACATGAAAAAACCGTTTCTGACCATCGGTCGCGTGGTTCTGACCCTGCTGATCGTGACTTTTGCCGTTGTCCTCGTCTGGCGCATGGTGATGTATTACATGTTCGCGCCGTGGACCCGCGACGGCCACATTCGTGCCGACATCATCCAGATCGCTCCGGACGTGTCCGGGCTGATCCAGCAGGTCGAGGTAAAGGACAACCAGTTGATCAAGCGCGGTCAGGTGCTGTTCAGCATCGACCAGGATCGCTTCAAACTGGCTCTGCGCCAGGCCAAGGCCGCCGTTGCCGATCGCGAAGAAACCCTCGCCCAGGCGCAGCGTGAAGCCAAGCGTAACCGTGGCCTCGGTAACCTGGTGCCGGCCGAACAACTGGAAGAAAGCCAGTCGCGCGTCGCCCGTGCGCAGTCGGCATTGGCCGAAGCCTTGGTGGCGGTCGACAGTGCACAGCTCAACCTCGATCGCTCGGTGATCCGCAGCCCGGTCGACGGTTACGTCAACGACCGCGCGCCGCGTCCGCAGGAGTTCGTCACCGCCGGGCGCCCGGTGTTATCGGTGGTCGACAGCAATTCATTCCACATCGACGGCTATTTTGAAGAAACCAAACTCGACGGCATTCACGTCGGGCAATCGGTGGATATTCGCGTGATCGGCGACCGCGCGCGGTTGCGCGGGCATGTCGAAAGTATCGTCGCCGGCATCGAAGACCGCGACCGCACCAGCGGCAGCAACCTGCTGCCCAACGTCAACCCGGCGTTCAGTTGGGTGCGCCTGGCGCAGCGGATTCCGGTGCGCATCGCATTCGATGATGTACCGGCCGACTTCCGCATGATTGCCGGGCGTACCGCCACCGTGTCGATCATCGACGACCAGCATGAGGAGCCGCAGCCATGAGCAGGGCCTGGTTGATCGCCGGGTTGGGCGTGATGCTCTCGGCCTGTCAGATGGTCGGCCCGGATTATCAGGTGCCCGCCGACGCGGCGGTGCAGCGCAAGGATATTCAGGGTGAGCTGGCAGTCGCCGGCAAGCCGGTGGTCTCGGCGCCGGTGCCAGCGGACTGGTGGCGGCTGTATAAAGACCCGCGCCTCGATCAACTGGTACAGCAGGCCATGGCTTCCAACACCGACTTGCGCGTGGCGGCGGCGAACCTGTCGCGGGCACGTGCTCAGGTGGATGAAGCCGAGGCCGCTGGCGGCTGGAGCGGCGGGGTGAAAATGGGTGCGCAACGTTTGCAGGAATCCGGTCAGGCGTTCCTGCTGCCGGAAAAAGTCCCGGTGGCCAACATCGCCGATATCGGTATCAGCGCTTCGTACCAGTTCGACCTGTGGGGCACCTTGCAGCGCGGCATCGAAGCGGCCAAAGCCAATGCCGATGCGACTCAGGCCGCAGCCGACACTGCGCGTATCACCTTGGTGGCAGACGTGGTTCGTGCTTACACCCAGGTCTGCGCAGCCAACGAAGAGCGGGAAATCGCCGAGCACTCTCTCGATCTGCAATCGCAGAGCACCACGCTGATCCAGCGTCTGCGTGACGCCGGGCGTGGTGACGAGACTCAGGTCACCCGTTCGCAGACCCAATTCAAATCCCTGCGCGCCGACTTGCCGCGCTATGAAGCAGCGCGTCAGGCCGGGCTGTTCCGTCTGTCGATGCTGCTGGCCAAACCGGTCGAACAGTTGCCGGCAGGTACCGCCAGTTGCGCCGAGTTGCCGAAGATCGCGCAACTGGTGCCGGTCGGTGACGGCGCTGCGCTGCTCAAGCGCCGCCCGGATATTCGTCAGGCCGAGCGGCGTCTTGCAGCGGCAACCGCCGGCATCGGCATCGCCACCGGCGAGCTGTACCCGGACATCAGCATCGGCGCGACCATCGGCACCGTCGGCATCATTGATGACCTTGGCGACCCGTCGACCAACCGCTGGGGCTTTGGCCCGTCGCTGAGCTGGAAAGTACCGACCAACGGCGCCCGTGCGCGCATTCGTGAAGCCGAGGCCAACACTCAAGGCGCGCTGGCGCATTTCGACGGCGTGGTGCTCAACGCCATCCGCGAAACGCAGACCGGTCTGGCCCAGTACAGCGCGCTGCTGCAACGCCGCGATGCGCTGGCCGAAGCCGAGCAGTCGGCCAAGCTCGCCGCCGAGCAGACGCACCGCTTCTTCCAGGCCGGCCGCGAGTCGTTCCTTGCCGACCTGCAAGCGACCCGCACCTATACCGATGTCACCGCGCAACTGGCCGCCGCCAACACCCAGGTCGCGATGAGCCAGATCGATTTGTTCCTCGCCCTGGGCGGTGGCTGGGAAAGCGGACGAACGAACACCTCGAGCGCCAGCAAACCCTGAGGCCGTTGCTATGCTTTGAAGTGTTGCAGGGGCGCCCCATGCCAAGCGCTCCTGCAATGCACATTGCTCGTGCTGGCCCAGGGGAAACAATAATGAAAAACCCTTACGCTCTCGGCTTCTGGTGCGCTCTGGTCGCACTGGTGCTGCTCTCGGCCACGTATTTCTACGGGATCATGCTGGCCCACCAGATCGATACGGCGATGATCTTCCTCGACAGCGCCGTTGCGCTGATCGCGGTGATGGCGATCGTCGTCGTCGCGTGGACCTCGATTCAGCTGCAACGGGTCAAGAAGCGCCAGCTCGAACGGGGCAGGATGCTCGTGCTGATCTGGGACACCAAAGTCGCCCTGCGCCGGGTCGAAACCGTGTTCGACCGCTACTTCTGGGGCAGTTACTGGCAGCCCGGGCGAACCTTCGCCGAAGTCATGGGCGAGCTCACCGGCACGCCTCTGGAAAAAAGCCTCGAAGCGCTGAAGAAGCAATGCCTGGAACTCGACAAGCAGATCGCCGATGACGGCTGGCACTGGCTGAACAACGCGCGCGAGCTGTCCGACGTCGCCACGGCCATGGCTCGTGAACGCTATCAGCTGGATTTCTGCGATGTGCGGGCGGATACCACCGGCGGAGCGGTGATCGATCGTGACTTTGAAGTGCTGGTGTATACCTGGACCGCGCGGCTGAAGAGCTTTGATCATCAGCTGGATGAAATCGAGGTTCAGTATTCCTGAAATCAAAAGATTGCAGCCTTCGGCAGCTCCTACAGGACAATCGGATTGCAAATGTAGGAGCTGCCGAAGGCTGCGATCTTTTTGCTCTCCCAAGTGTCCATAGACACTCTTTAACCTTTAAACATTGGGCCGTCGCCCGCGCCCGGTGCTAATCTCCATCGCTTAATTGCGCACAGTCGAGCCGCGACCCGATCCTGGGTTCAAGGAAGACGACTTCATCCACAGCCACGGAAACCGATCAGGTCATTCATGAATAAATCAGCAGGCGTGCTTCTCGGAATTGTTGTTGCCATTGGCGCGATCAGCGCAGGCGGGGCCTGGTACACCGGGACCAAGATCGAAGGCGTACTGAACAACGCCGTCAGCAACGCCAACAAAGAGCTGCAGACCGCCATGGCCGGCTCCAACGGCACCGCGTCGCTGGAACTGGTATCGCTGGAGCGCCACACCTTCACCAGCACCGCGCACTATCGTCTCAA
Organism: Pseudomonas siliginis; assembly: GCF_024072275.1. NCBI lineage: Bacteria > Pseudomonadati > Pseudomonadota > Gammaproteobacteria > Pseudomonadales > Pseudomonadaceae > Pseudomonas > Pseudomonas siliginis. The sequence continues at coordinate 181,390 of NZ_CP099598.1, forward strand.
GGGCGAGGGCGAGATGTTCGGCGATGCGCCGGTCGAGCTGCTGTTCGTCGACCACATCGAACACGGCCCGCTGCCGTTCTCGCGCCTGGTTTCGCTGAAGTGGCTGCCGGTCATGGCCACCAGCAACTACGAGCTGGAAAAGAGCCCGTCCACGGAAAAATGGTTCGCCGCCACCAACGGCGCCGCGCCGCTCAAGGGCGTGACCAACATCGGCTACGACGAATCGACCACCAGCACTCTGAATCTGGTGCCGTTCGAAACCGCGCTGGATGAGCAGTCGAGCCTGAAGTTTTCCGGTCTGAGCATGGACATCGCCGCCAGCGCCCAGGCGCAGAAGGTCAAGGCCGACGGCTACATGGACAACCTGAAACTGGTCACCGTGTCGGAAGACCAGGCGCCGGTGCAGGTCGAGCTCAACGGTCTGACCCTGGCCAGCAACCTCGCCAAGAGCAGCTACGGCTACTACACCGGGGAAAACACCCTGGAAGTGACCAGCAGCAAAACCACCTTCGGTGCCAAGCCGATGGTGCTGGGCGTGAAGAACTTCGAAATGAAGAACCGCACCGAAGAAAGCGGCAGCAACGCCTCGGGGCGTGCCGACTACAAAATCGGCGAAGTGACGCTCAACGACAAGAAAGTCGGTTCGGCGGCCATGGCCATGAGCCTGAAGAACCTCGACATTCCGTCGACCATGTCGCTGATGCAGATCTATCAGACCAAATTGCAGCCATACGAAAAAGCTGCCGCCGAGGCCGCCGCGCAGGGTTTGCCGGCACCGGAGCTGAATCTGACCGAAGCGGAAAATGCCCAGGTCAAAGCCGATCTGCAAAAGTTGCTGGCGGCCGGCCCGCAACTGGCGCTGGAGAACCTGTCGTTCAACACCGCCAACGGTGAAAGCCGCGCCAATCTGGTGATCGACCTGACCAAGCCGCAATCGATGGATCTGCCGCCGGATCAACTCGGCAAGCAACTGATCGCGCTGCTCGACCTGAACATTCAGGTATCCAAGCCGATGCTGGTCGATCTGCTCAGCGTGCAGGCGCAACTCGATGGCCAGACTGACGCCAAAGCCATCGTCGATCAGTCCAAGGAAGCGGCGGACATGTTCGCCGGCATGGCGGTCGGCTCGCAACTGGCTGTCGCCGACGGCACCAACGTGGTGACCAAACTGCATTACGCGGCCAATCAGGTCGAATTCAACGGCCAGAAGATGACCGTCGAGCAGTTCATCGGTTTCCTCATGAGCAAGTTTGCCGGCGTCACCCAAGAGCAATAAACCCAACCGCGCCCCCCCAGACGCCCGGCCCCTGTGTGAACAGGCGCCGGGCGTTTTGCTGTACGGATTTTGTACAGATGGACCGATTCTGAACAAATATTGCGTTGTGAAAATTCGCTCTCGCTTGCGTGCAGACTGCCTCACCAAGCTTGGCCGAAGGCTGTTTTTGTCGGCCACCGTTACGAATGGGCAAGGAGGGCATTGCGACCCGGCTGGCCATGTAAGGATGCTGACAAATGCCGCGTATTGATGGCCCTGTATTACATCGTGGTTTACGCCCTTTGTTCCGATTCGCCCTGTGCAGCCAGTTGCTCTGGCCGCTGCTGGCGTTGGCCGACACACCCTACGACGAGATGGTGCGCGATGCCCGGGCCGGGCATTACACGCCTGCGTTGACCGTGCTGCGTCAGGTGCCGCCGGGCCAGGCCAGCGAAGGCCAGATCAGCGATCATCTGCAAATCGCCAGTTGGGCCGGGCTCGATGCCGAAGTGGTCAAGGTCTATGAAACCCAAGGCCGTGACCGCGTTCTGCCGGTGCAGGCGCTGACTGCCGTTGCGCGTGCCTATCGCAACCTCAAGCGCTGGGATCAGGCCACCCAGGTGTACAACAAGGCGCTGGTGCTGGAGCCGGACAACGCCGACCTGCAACTGGGTCTCGCGCTGACTCAGGCCGATGCCGGCAAGCCCGATCAGGCCGTCACCCGCGCCCAGGCGCTGGTCGCCGCCAAACCCGACGATCCGTCACGCCGTCTCGCCTTGGGCTACGCACTCGGTCGCGCCGGCAAACAGTACGACGCACTCTTCGAATACGATCAGGCCTTCATCCGCGCCGGCAACAAGCCGGAAGTTGCCCGCGAGTACGTGGTCGCCCTGCAAAAGGCCCGCCTGCCAGAACCGGCGCTGCGGCTGGCCAGTCAACGTCCCGGCCTGATTGATCCGGTGACCTTGCGCCGCCTGGAAGGCGATCTCGCCGCCGAACGCGTGCGCCTCGCCGAACTGGCCACCCGCAGCGAAAAGGAACGCTACGTCATTGCCGACCGCGCGCTGGCCGATTACGACAAATTGCTCGCAACCTGGACCCCTGACGCCACTGCTCACGATGACGTGACGCGCTGGCGCATCGACCGCATGGGCGCGCTCAAGGCGCGGGCGCGCACCGCCGACGTCATCAGCGAATATCAAAAGCTGCAAGCCGAAGGCGTGGAAATTCCGACCTATGCCCTGCGCTGGGTGGCAGCGTCTTATCTGGATCAGCGTGAGCCCGAGATTGCCACCGATCTGTATCGCCAGGTGCTTTCGGCGCCGGACGCCGATGTCGGTGATCGTCTTGAGGACAGCACTGCGCTTTACTACTCGCTGCTGGAAAGCGACCGCGCCGATGAAGCACGCAAGGTCGCCGAAGACGCAGCGAAAGCCCAGCGTCCGCGCGTCGAGCTCAAAGGTCTGCCCATCGGCAACCCCAACGATGAATGGATGGACGCCCAGCAACTCGCCGCCCAGGCCGGTACCTACGGTTCCGATCTTCCGCACGGTGAAGAGCGTTTGCAGACTTTGGTCGATCAGGCGCCGGGCAACCTTGGCTTGCGTCTGGCCCAGGCCGATCTTTACCTCGCCCGACAGTGGCCGCGCCGCGCGGAAAATCAGCTCAAGGAAACCGAGAGCATGGCGCCCCGCGATGCCGGCCTGGAAGTCGCTCAGGCGCGCACCGCGATGGAGTTGCAGGAGTGGCGGCAGAACGATGCGCTGGTCGACGATGTGGTCGCGCGTTATCCGGACAACCGCCAAGTGCAGCGCCTGGCTCGCGAACGGGAAGTGCATGACATGGCCGAACTGCGCGTCGAAGCCTACGGCGGCAAGGCCAACGGTGGCGGCAGCGGCGATGCCGGTGCGGTCAGCGGCAGCCGTGATTTCGGTATCCAGAGCACGCTGTACAGCCCGCCGATCAACGAAGACTGGCGTGTCTTCGCCGGGGCCGGTTATGCCACCGGTGATTTCGCCGAAGGCACCGGCCACCATCGCTTCCAGCGTGTCGGCCTGGAACGGCGCACCCGTGACATGACCCTCGAAGCCGAGGTGTCGAATCACGATTACGGCTTCGGTGACAAACAAGGCGCACGCCTGGCGATAGCCCGCGACATCAACGATCACTGGCAGTACGGCGGCAGCCTCGAATACCTCTCGGCGGAAACGCCGCTGCGCGCGCTCAACAGCGACATCAAGGCCAATGGCGGCAGTGCGTTCCTGCGCTGGCGCGCCAACGAAAGCCGCGAGTGGCGCGTGTCGGTCAGCCCGTCGCACTTCAGCGATGGCAACAACCGCGTCGAAGCCTTGGTGACCGGGCGCGAGGGCATCTACACCGCGCCGAACATTCAGGTCGACGCTGGTCTGGAAGTCGGCACCAGCCACAACTCGAAATCCGACGACGTGCCGTACTTCAACCCGAAGTCGGACTTCAGCGTGATGCCGCTGGTCAACGTCAATCACGTGCTCTACCACCGCTACGAAACTTCCTGGAGCCAGCAATTCCAGGCCGGCGCGGGCACCTACAGCCAGCGCGACCACGGCACCGGCGGCATGGCGTTGCTCGGTTACGGCCAACGGTACGCCTGGAACGACGTGTTCGATGTGGGCGGCATGTTCAGTGTGATCAACCGGCCTTATGACGGTGATCGGGAAACTGATCTGCGTCTGCTTGTCGACCTCACTTTCCGCTTCTAGAAGAGTTTGAAGATGCCTTTTATCTCGCGTTTCATCCTTCTGCTGGGAGCGCTGCTGGTCAGCGCCTGCGCCCAGCAAGCCCCGGCCTTCGCGCCGCCCTCCGAGCGCCCGGTCGCGGCCAGTGAACAACCGTGGCCAAAAAACCACGTGCTCGGCATCGCCTACCACGATGTCGAAGACCGTGATCCTGATCAGGCCGTGGTGGCGGTGCGCACCGAGCGCATGATCGAGCAGCTCGCCTGGCTGCGCGAGAACGGCTACAAACCAGTGACCGTCGACCAGATCATGGCCGCACGCAATGGCGGCCCGGAGCTGCCGGCGAGAGCGGTGTTGCTCAGTTTCGACGACGGTTACGCCAGCTTCTATACCCGCGTGCTGCCAGTGCTGCGCGCCTACAACTGGCCAGCCTTGCTGGCGCCGGTTGGCACCTGGATCGACACGCCGCTCAATCAACCGGTGGATTTCGCCGGCACGCCGCGTAACCGTGAGAACTTCCTGACCTGGCAGCAGATCCGCGAAATTTCCAGGTCCGGGTTGGTAGAGATCGCCGCTCACACCGATGCCAACCACAAAGGCATCCTTGGCAACCCGCAGGGCAACCTGCAGCCGGCCGCCGCGACCCGGCGTTATGACCCGGTGACCAAACGCTACGAATCCGAAGCCGATTTCCAGGCGCGCATTCGCACCGACGTGAAAAACATTTCCGAGAAGATCCGCAAGGCCACCGGTTACAAACCACGCGTCTGGGTCTGGCCGTACGGCACCGCCGACGGTACGTCGCTGACCGTGGTTGGCGAGGAGGGCTACGAAATGGCCCTGACCCTGGACGACGGCCTCGACACCCTCGATAACCTGATGAGCGGGCCGCGCTTTCTGGTCGCCTCCGATCCTGATGGCGAGCATTTCGCCAACAGCATCGTCTCGGTGCAGGCCGAAGCGCCGATGCGCGTGGTGCATGTCGACCTCGACAACGTCTACGACCCGGACCCGGCCCAGCAGGACATCAACCTCGGCAAACTGGTGCAGCGCATGGCTGACCTGGGCGCCAGCACGGTGTTCCTGCAAGCCTTCGCCGATCCCAAGGGCGATGGTCTGGTGCATTCGCTGTACTTCCCCAACCGTCACTTGCCGATGCGCGCCGACCTGTTCGACCGCGTCGCCTGGCAATTGCGCACCCGTGCCCACGTGAAGGTCTTTGCGTGGATGCCGGTGCTGAGTTTCGAACTGGATTCGAAGCTGCCGCGCGTGACCCGCTGGGACCCGAAAACCGCCACCACCTCGGTCGATCCGAAACAGTACAAACGCCTGTCACCGTTCAATCCGGAAGTGCGCAAGATCATCGGTGAAATCTATGAAGACGTGGCGCGGCTGACCTCGGTCGACGGCATTCTCTACCACGACGATGCGGTGCTCTCGGATTTCGAGGACGCCAGCCCGGATGCCCTGAAGGCCTACGCCGCTCAAGGTCTGCCAGGTTCGATTGCCGCGCTGCGCGACGATCCGGCGGCGATGCAACGCTGGACGCGTTTCAAGAGCCGCTACCTGATCGACTTCACCAACGAATTGACCGCGAAAGTCCGTGCGATTCGCGGCCCGCAAGTGCTGACGGCACGCAACATCTTCGCCGAACCGATGCTCAATCCAGAGAGCGAAGCGTGGTTCGCACAGAACCTCGATGACTTCCTCGCCACCTACGACTGGACGGCGCCAATGGCCATGCCGTTGATGGAAAAACAGACGCTGGCCGAGTCCGGCCCGTGGCTGGAAGAACTGGTCGCCACGGTGAAGAAACGTCCCGGCGCGCTCAACCGCACCGTGTTCGAATTGCAGGCGCGTGACTGGAACCAGAAGGATCAGGCCGATATCGACGCCGTGCATCTGGCGGACTGGATGGGCCGGCTCAAGCGTCAAGGCGCAACCAGCTTCGGTTACTACCCGGACAACTTTCTCGACAACCTGCCAGACCTGAAAACCGTAAGGCCTGCACTCTCCAACAAATGGAATCCATAACATGCTGGATAGACTGTTAGCCCTGCTTGTTCTGGCGATTGTCCTTGGCGTTCCGCTGGGGCTGATCTTCCTCGTGACCGGCCAGTTCCTGATGTCGTTCGTGTTCTTCTACCCACTGTTCATGTCCGGGTTGTGGATCGCCGGCGGCCTGTATTTCTGGCTGCACTGGGAGCGCCACTGGCCATGGCAGGACGACACGCTGCCGCCGCCGCTGGAAGGCGAACCGCTGATTTCGATCCTGATTCCTTGCTACAACGAAGGTGATAACGCTGCCGATACCATCCACGCGGCGCTGGCGCAGCATTACCCGAACATCGAAGTCATCGCGATCAACGACGGCTCCAAGGACAACACTGCCGCTGTGCTCGATGCGCTGGCCAAGGAAGATCCGCGACTGCGGGTTCTGCATCTGGCGGAAAACCAGGGCAAGGCTGTAGCCCTGCGCATGGGCGCGATTGCTGCGCGCAGCGAGTATCTGGTGTGCATCGACGGCGACGCCTTGCTGGCCCCAAACACTGCGGCGTACCTGGTCGCGCCGATGCTGGATAACGCACGTCTTGGCGCAGTGACCGGCAACCCGCGGATCCGCACGCGTTCGACCTTGATCGGGCGGGTGCAGGTCGGCGAGTTCTCCTCGATCATCGGCCTGATCAAACGTACGCAACGGGTGTTCGGGCGCATCTTTACCGTCTCCGGGGTGATCGTCGCGTTCCGCCGCACCGCGCTGAACCGGGTCGGCTACTGGAGCCCGGACATGATCACCGAAGACATCGACATCAGCTGGAAGCTGCAACTGGATCACTGGAGCATCTTCTACGAACCGCGCGCACTGTGCTGGATCCTCATGCCGGAAACCCTCGGCGGTCTGTGGAAGCAGCGTCTGCGCTGGGCTCAGGGCGGCGCCGAAGTGCTGTTCAAGAACATTCGCGGCATCTGGCAGTACCGCCATCGCTACCTGTGGCCGCTGCTGTTCGAATACTGCCTGTCCACCGGTTGGGCCTTCACTTTCCTGCTGTCGGTGATTTTCTGGGGCATGGGCAAGTTCATGGTCATGCCCGACGCGATCGCCGTGGATCACCTGATGCCACCGGCCTTCACCGGTCTGTTGCTGGCGTTTGTCTGCCTGGTGCAGTTTGCCGTCAGCATCGTCATTGACCGGCGCTATGAGCCGGGTCTGGGCAAGACCATGTTCTGGGTGGTCTGGTATCCGTTGGTGTTCTGGCTCGTCAGTCTGCTGACCACCCTGGTCAGTTTCCCCAGAGTGTTGTTCAGCCAACACAAAAAACGCGCGCGCTGGGTCAGTCCTGATCGGGGCATTCGCCCGCTGGGCGACGACCAGGAGGAAGTCATCAAATGAAAATTATCCGGACTCGCCAGCGGCCCTTTCTGGTGGTGATCGACGTGATCCTCACCGTTCTGGCCTGGGTTGGCCTGCTGTTCCTGCTGGTACGCGGGTTATGGCCGTTGATCGAAACCACCGGCGGGCCGCGCATCGATCATTCGGCGTTCGACGCCTTGGGCACTTTGCAGGTTTATATGTGGGTGGCGCTGGTCAACGCGGTGATTCTGATCGGTTGGGCGCGTTACCAGCAACGCAAAAGCCGCAGCTTCGCCCAGCGCCGTTTGCCGTCACCGGTGATTGGCGATGAAGGTCTGAGCAAGAGTTTCAAGCTGTGCGACGAGCGTTTCCAGAAACTGCGCACGCCGGGGGTGATGACCATTCATAACGATCAGGACGGCGACATCAGCCATGTGGAAACGCATTTCTGGCCGTTACAGCAGCAGGCCTTGCCCGCGCCGCTGGGGCAACAGCGGGTGATCTTTCTGCATGCCGATGAAGATGACAATCGCGAGCCGGTGAACCGGCTGACGTGACCTCCACTGTAGGAGCTGTCGAAGGCTGCGATCTTTTGATTTTGCTTATGTAAAAACAAGATCAAGAGATCGCAGCCTCGTTGCACTCGTCAGCTCCTACAGGACCGGTGTCAGGCCTGAATCAGCGTCCAGGCCTCTTTGATCCGCAGAGGTTGCTTCATCCGCTCGGCCAGCAGCGCCATCGCGCGTTGCTTGTCGCAGGCCACCGCCGCAACGACGATACCGTCTTTTGCAAACAGGCCAATGAATGGCGGCTGTTCCGGCTCCCCGTTGAACTCGACCTCGTCCCACTCCTGCGCGTGACCGAGATAGTCGTAGTTCTTGCCGAAGTGGTACGTCCAGAAGAACGGCACATCCAGATAATGCTCCTCGCCACCCAGCATGTTGCTGGCGGCAATCCGCGCGTGTTGCTGGGCCAGGCGCCAATGTTCGATGCGAGTTGGCTGGCCGCTCAGCGGAAACGTGGCGATATCGCCGATGGCCCATAAACCATCGCTCACGCGCATGCCGTCGTCGACACGCAACGATTGGTCTTCTTCCTTGGGCAATGAGTCAAAAGGTGCAGTGGCCGGGTGAACGCCGACGCCAGCGAGGATCAGATCCGCCGCCAAACGCAGGCCATTATCGAGCAGCACGCCCTCGACCTTGTCTTCGCCGAGTATCTGCGTGGCCTCGTGTTCGCTGATGAACTTCACCCCGTGCTCTTCGTGCAAGGCGCGAATCGCCTTGCCCACGGCTTCGCCGAATTGCTTGGCAAAGGGGATTGCATGGCGTGCAAGCACGGTAACGTCGAGGCCGTACTCGCGCAGGGCCGATGCGCATTCGAGGGCGATGAAACTGTCGCCGATGATCACCGCGCGCTGGCCAGGTTGAGCGGCGTTGATGATCTGTTCAGCCTGGGCTTTCGACCGCAGGACGAAAACGTTCGCCAGCCCGGCGCCAGGCAGCTTCAACGGATTGGGCGCGCCACCGGTGGCGAGTACAGCGGCGTCGTAGCGCAGGATGCCGCCGTTGTGCAGATGAAGCGTTTTGCCTGGGGCGTCGAGTGAAGTCACTTCGCCTTGCACGCGCTCAATCCGTTGCGCTTGATAGAACGCCTCATCGCGCAGCGGCGGGACATCTTTGGGCGACATTTCCCCCGCGGGGACAAATTTGCTCAACACCGTGCGGTCGTATCCGGCACCCGGTTCGCCATCGACCAGCACGATGCGCCCGCCAAAACCCTTCTCCCGCAATGCCGCCGCGCAAGCCGTGCCCGCCGCCCCGGCGCCGACCACCACGAATGTTCTTGAATCGTCAGCGGGCGGGGTGTGCGGATCGGGCAACGGCTGGTCATCGACCCACACTTCATCGCCGCGCAACTCCAGCGGATAGCGCTTGAGACTGTCCAGCGATGGCGGCTCGCACAGGCCGCCGTCCTCGGCGCGGTAGGCGGCTTTGTGCCAGGGGCAGATCAACCTGCCGTGACACAACGCCCCCTCGGCCAACGGTGCGCCGGCATGTGGACACAGGCCCTGAAAAGCCCGCAACTCGCCGTTGGCACGCAGCAGGACGATCTTGCAGTCGCCGATTTCGACTTGCAGGCCACGGTCTTGCGGGACATCGGCGAAACGGGCGACACGGTGCAGGGACATTTTCGGCTTCCTCGCAGGCATTTCTCTTGTGAGTTGGCGGCGCCGCGCGAGGTTCAGCCATTTGCTACTGCCAAGGCACGAACGGTACGGCTATAGTTTGCGGGCCGACGACGGCCTCACTGCACAAGGTGCTCCCGGAATGACCCGATTGACCTCTCTCAACCCATGGCTGGCGGCCATCGCCGTGACCCTTTGCGTGCAGTTCCCGGCGCAGGCCCAGGAGCGCTTCACCCTGAGCATCCCCGGCGTGTCGGATAACCGTCTGTTCACCTCGGCAGCGGCAAGTGACGCACCCGGCTGCGGCGGCAAGAACCAGTCGCCGGCGCTGAGCTGGAACGCCGGCCCGGCCGGTACCCAGAGCTACGCCATCGTCATGCACGACCCGGATGGCCAGAAAGGCTTGGGCGTCGATCACTGGATTCACTACGGCATCAAACCCACCACCCACCAGATCGCGGCCGGCGTCGGTGCCAAATCCGCCCTCGAAGGCGTCGGCGGCACCAACAGCAAAGGCAACACCCATTACATGGGGCCATGCCCGCCAGTGGGCGACAGCGCGCACCACTACATCATCCAGATCTACGCCCTCGACCTCGCTCCGGACGCCCTGCCTGCCGGCCTGACCCGCGCCGAGCTGATGGAAAAAATCAAAGGCCACGTGCTGCGTAACAGCAGCGCGGTGCGGCGTTATCACCGCTGAGGTTCGGCCGCTCCCGGGCGGCTGATTGCCCTGAATCCCCAGCCATTTGGCATTGCCCCGCGAAAACGCGCACTATCGAGCCATTGCCAATGCGCTGGAGGACACCGTGGCAGCAAAAATCGACCGCATCGCCCAGCTACTCAACTGCCCGGAAAAGGGCGAACAAATGCGGCGTGCAGTAACCGAGACACGTAAGGAGTTTCTGCTGAATCAGCCGGAAGAAGACCTCGTTGAAGAAGACGAGGTATTTGACGAGGCTGAGGAGGAGGGGGATGACGACGATGAATATGACGAGTTTGACTGGACGACGGAGTGACGGCGTTCCAGCGATCTTGCCATCGCCCACAAAAAAGCCCCGGACCATCACAGTCCGGGGCTTTCTCGTTTGATTCATGGTGCACCAGGCGGGATTCGAACCCACGACCCCTGCCTTCGGAGGGCAGTACTCTATCCAGCTGAGCTACTGGTGCAGCGGGCGACATCATACCTAGGTCGGCTCGGGGCGTCCATGCCGGGTTTGGCGGGTTTTGTCAGTGTGCGTGTCGGCGCAAAATCGCTGCATTCCTTAAAGCGGTAACGTCCTGCAAAACCCTCGCTTGGCGCTTCGTCGGGGTTGATCTAAGGTTTTTCCTGCGGCATGGGTATTGTGTGCGTTGATCTGAAAAGCGGCATTTTTGTTCTTTTTTTCGAACGACCTATTGTCCTTTACCCCCTTTGAACCTACGATCCGTTTGAGATTTCAAACGCTCTTTGGCGGGATGTTGCAGCGCAGGTGCGCCCGGTCGTGCACTGTTGATGCGCCACAATCCGCTCACTGATTTCCCTGACGGCAGCCTTGCGAGGCGCCTTTCTACAATCATAATTTGCTCCGCGCAGGCCGCGGTGCTGTTAAGGAAAGCCGACATGCAGCTTAAAGACACCCAGTTGTTCCGCCAGCAAGCCTTCATCGATGGCGCTTGGGTCGATGCCGACAACGGTCAGACGATCAAGGTCAACAACCCGGCAACCGGCGAAATCCTCGGCACCGTGCCGAAGATGGGCGCCGCTGAAACCCGCCGTGCCATCGAGGCCGCCGACAAGGCGCTGCCGGCCTGGCGTGCACTGACCGCCAAAGAGCGTGCCGGCAAACTGCGTCGCTGGTTCGAGCTGATGATCGAGAACCAGGACGACCTCGCGCGCCTGATGACCCTCGAGCAGGGCAAGCCGCTGGCCGAAGCCAAGGGCGAAATCGTTTACGCCGCATCGTTCATCGAGTGGTTCGCCGAGGAAGCCAAACGCATCTACGGTGACGTGATTCCGGGTCATCAGCCGGACAAGCGCCTGATCGTCATCAAACAACCGATTGGCGTCACCGCCGCGATCACCCCGTGGAACTTCCCGGCGGCAATGATCACTCGCAAGGCCGGCCCGGCGCTGGCCGCCGGTTGCACCATGGTGCTCAAGCCAGCATCGCAAACTCCATTTTCCGCTTTCGCCCTGGCCGAACTGGCTCAGCGCGCGGGCATTCCTGCGGGCGTGTTCAGCGTGGTCTCCGGCAGCGCTGGCGACATCGGCAGCGAGCTGACCAGCAACCCGATCGTGCGCAAACTGTCCTTCACCGGCTCGACCGAAATCGGTCGCCAGTTGATGGCCGAATGCGCCAAGGACATCAAGAAAGTCTCGCTGGAACTGGGCGGCAACGCGCCGTTCATCGTGTTCGACGACGCCGATCTGGATAAGGCCGTCGAAGGCGCGATCATCTCCAAATACCGCAACAATGGCCAGACCTGCGTCTGCGCCAACCGTCTGTACATTCAGGACGCGGTCTACGATGCGTTCGCCGAGAAGCTGAAAGTAGCTGTAGCCAAACTGAAGATCGGCAACGGTCTGGAAGACGGCACCACCACCGGCCCGCTGATCGACGAAAAAGCCGTGGCCAAGGTTCAGGAACACATCGCTGACGCCGTGAGCAAAGGTGCCACCGTATTGGCGGGCGGCAAGGCGATGGAAGGCAACTTCTTCGAGCCGACCATTCTCACCAACGTGCCGAAAAACGCGGCCGTGGCCAAGGAAGAAACCTTCGGTCCGCTGGCGCCGCTGTTCCGCTTCAAAGACGAAGCCGAAGTGATCGCCATGTCCAACGACACCGAATTCGGTCTGGCCTCGTACTTCTACGCACGTGACCTCGGCCGTGTGTTCCGTGTCGCCGAAGCGCTGGAATACGGCATGGTCGGCGTCAACACCGGGCTGATCTCCAACGAAGTCGCGCCGTTCGGCGGCATCAAGGCTTCGGGCCTGGGCCGTGAAGGCTCCAAGTACGGCATCGAAGACTACCTGGAAATCAAATACCTCTGCCTGGGCATCTAAGCCGGGAAAGGGATCGCTGCAAACGCAAAGGGCACGAGAGCGCTGTCCCTTTGCGTGGTTTCAAACAGGAATTTTCTCTGCGGCCAGGAACGCCGTGGCAGTCGATCATCGCATGCTGCTACCGCCGATTTCTCCCGCTTCATCCTTGAACCACGCCGCCCGATGAGCGGCGAATGAGGACTGTAATGAGCAAGACTAACGCTGAACTGATGGCCCGCCGCACCAATGCCGTACCTCGTGGTGTTGGCCAGATTCACCCGATCTTCGCCGAGTCGGCAAAGAACGCCACCGTGACCGACGTTGAAGGTCGTGAGTTCATCGACTTCGCTGGCGGTATCGCTGTACTGAACACCGGCCACGTGCACCCGAAAATCATCGCCGCCGTGACCGAACAGCTGAACAAGCTGACCCACACCTGCTTCCAGGTACTGGCCTACGAGCCGTACGTTGAGCTGTGCGAAAAAATCAACGCCAAGGTGCCGGGTGATTTCGCCAAGAAAACCCTGCTGGTCACCACCGGTTCCGAAGCGGTGGAAAACGCCGTGAAGATCGCCCGTGCCGCCACTGGCCGCGCTGGCGTGATCGCATTCACCGGCGCTTACCACGGTCGCACGATGATGACCCTCGGCCTGACCGGTAAAGTCGTGCCGTACTCGGCCGGCATGGGCCTGATGCCAGGCGGCATCTTCCGCGCGCTGTACCCGAACGAACTGCACGGTGTGAGCATCGACGATTCGATCGCTTCCATCGAACGCATCTTCAAGAACGACGCCGAGCCGAAAGACATCGCTGCGATCATCATCGAGCCAGTGCAGGGCGAAGGTGGTTTCTACGTCGCGCCGAAGGAATTCATGAAGCGTCTGCGCGCTTTGTGCGACCAGCACGGTATCCTGCTGATCGCTGACGAAGTGCAGACCGGCGCTGGCCGTACCGGCACCTTCTTCGCTATGGAACAGATGGGCGTTGCCGCCGACCTCACCACATTCGCCAAGTCCATCGCTGGCGGCTTCCCGCTGGCCGGCGTGTGCGGCAAGGCCGAGTACATGGACGCCATTGCGCCGGGCGGCCTGGGCGGCACCTATGCCGGTAGCCCGATCGCTTGCGCCGCTGCACTGGCCGTGATGGAAGTGTTTGAAGAAGAGCAACTGCTGGACCGTTGCAAGGCTGTCGGTGAGCGTCTGGTCACTGGCCTGAAGGCGATTCAGGCCAAGTACCCGGTGATCGGTGAAGTGCGTGCGCTGGGCGCAATGATCGCGGTCGAGCTGTTCGAAAACGGCGACAGCCACAAGCCGAACCCGACTGCCGTGGCCGCTGTGGTGGCCAAGGCGCGTGACAAGGGCCTGATCCTGCTGTCCTGCGGCACTTACGGTAACGTGCTGCGCGTGCTGGTTCCGCTGACGTCGCCAGACGAGCAACTGGACAAAGGCCTGGCGATCATCGAAGAGTGCTTCTCTGAGCTCTGATCCGTTGGTGTGACTTGTTCGACAAAAACCCGCTTCGGCGGGTTTTTTTCGTCCCTTGAAACACATCGGACCTGTTTGCCCTGTATCGAATCGCCAGCATTGGCTAAGGTTCAGGCATTGCAAGGAGAGCGCGCATGACTGCCGTTGATTTACCCGCTGTACCCCGGGTGTTGATTGCCGAGGCCGATCCCTGGTCCCGTGACCTGCTCAAACAAGTGCTGCTCAATGTGCGCTGCGATGCGCGCCTGGATTTGTGTGCCGATGGCCAGCAGGCAATGTCGTTGCTCAGCGAGGTGCCCTACGACTTGGCCATCGTCGATTGGGAGCTGCCCGGCATCGACGGATTGCATGTGCTGCGCAGCGTCCGGCAGCGCAAACGCAATCCGCCGCTGCCGTTCATTCTGACGAGCAGCCGCAACGACAGCGCCAGTGTGCGCGAAGCGATTCCGCTGGCGCCGACGGCGTACCTGACCAAGCCGTTGAATATGGAAGACCTGACCGAGCGCTTGCAGGGGTTGCTGCTCAACGCTGGCGAAGCGGTGGTATGCGAAGTGCCGGCACTGGCGCCGGGCATGACGCTCTCGGTGTTCCTTGAGCGGCGTCGCGAGCAGGCCGATGGCGCGCCGTTGATGACCGACGTGCAAGTGGCGGTCAAGCGTAGCCTCAATCCCGAAGGGCTGGACCTCAAGTTGCTGGAGGAAGAGGTCCGCACCGATCCGCAGATTACCGCCGTGCTGATCGCAGCCGCCAACAGTGCCGCGCAACACTACGGCGCGCCGGTGCAAACCCTGGCCCAGGCGCTGCACCGACTCGGCACCGGGCAGAGCATGAACCTGATTCTCGGCCTGGCGCTAAAACGCAGCGCGCGACTCAGCGATCCATGCCTGGCGGATTACGCCGAGCGCTATTGGGAGCTGTCACTGCACACAGCGGAATACGCCCGCACGCTGGCGCGCCTGCTCGATCTGGATCAGGAGCGCTGCTATTGCGCCGGGATGCTGCATCGGCTCGGTGATCTGGCGCTGCTGCGCTGCTTGCAGGAATGGCAGCAGGCCGGCGGCGAGCTGGACGAGTTGCAGGAGGTGGGTGAAGCGTTGGCGAAGTTTGGCGCCTCTTATGGCTCGGCATTGCGCACCCGCTGGCGTCTGCCGCTGGAGTTGCGCGAGTTGATTGCTTCGGCCTACCAGCTCGGTGGTGGCGTTTACAGTCGCGAGGCGCTGGTGATGCACATGGCGGCGCAGATGGCGCGGCTGACCGAGCATGAAGGCGTAGAGGAACTGGCGAAGAGCCGGACGGCGCGGTTGCTCAAGATCGGGCTGCCGGAGTTGCTGCGGATGCGCAAATGACAGATCAGCACATTCCAATGTGGGAGCGAGCCTGCTCGCGAAGGCGCCAGCGCAGGCAACATTTTTGTTGAAAGTGCGGGCCTCATCGCGGGCAAGCCCGCTCCCACAGGAATTGCGGCAGCCACAAAATACGGATCAGGCCGCAATAATCCGGTTCTTGCCCTGCCGTTTCGCCTCGTACATCGCCGCATCCGCGCGGGCGAACAGGCTGTCCAGGCTCTTGTCTTCGTCGGTGAGGTTGGTCAGACCCTGGCTCACGGTGATGCTGAATGCTTGCCCGTCGTGGTTGAAGCGCAGTCGCTGGATTTCCTGCTGCAGTCGCTCTGCCACTTGCACGGCCATCTCCGGCGCACAGCCGGGAAACACCGCAGCGAACTCCTCACCACCAATCCGCCCGAACAGATCGCCACGGCGCAATGAGCCGCGCCCGCATTCGGCGATCCGTTGCAGCACGTTGTCGCCCTCGGGGTGGCCGTAGCTGTCGTTGATCACTTTGAAATCGTCGATGTCCAGCAGCAGGAAGGCCAGCGGTGTGCCTTGGCGGCGGGCCTCGGCGAACTCGCGGTGGGCACATTCGAAGAAGTGGCGGCGGTTGCTGCTTTGCGTCAGCACATCGGTGGTGGCCAAGCGCTGCAACTCGGTTTCCATGTTTTTCTTGTCAGTGATGTCTTCGGCGATGCCGACGATGATTACCGGCTGTCCAGGCTCGTCCTGGCGATTGATAAAACATTTGTCGCTGAGCCAGCGCACCTGGCCATCGGCGGCAATGATGCGGTACTCGCGATCTTCCACCGCACCTCGGTGCAGGACTTCGGCGAGGCTCTGCTCGGCGTACTCCAGATCATCGGGATAAATGCTGTCGCGCCACTGGTTGTAATCCGCCAACAACAGCGCGGCGGAACGGCCGAAGATCCGTTCATAGGCCGGACTGACGTACAACACCTGGCGGGTTTCCCAGTTGAAAGCCCAGAGCACGGCGTTGACGCTGACCAGCAGCGAACTGATCAATTGTTCGCGCTCGCTCAGGCGCGCGACTTCGCCCTGCGCATGCATCAGCGCCATCAGCGTTTGCGCGGCCTCAGGCCATTGGGTGTAGGTTGTGTCTTTCTGGTTGTTGTTGACCATCGGCACAAATCTCAAAGGGCGCGCCGCAATGTCGACAACGGCCACAGGACAACCCGCCGGAATGGCGAAGTGTCATTGAGATAGGTGATTTTCGGCGAAGTTCCCGGCCATTACCGAGTCCTGCCGGGCGGTGGGGGGGTGGAGCTGACGAGTGCAATGAGGCTGCGATCTTTGAGATCACAGCCTCGTTGCCGGTCAGGCAGTCGCAGGACGCAGCGAGTAGGTTTTCAGCTGATCAGCAAAATCCCGCAACGACTGGATGCCACTGGCCTCGGCCTCGTGAATCCATTCCTTGATGGCGGCCAGCATGTCGTGGCCATTGGAACTGGTCTTGACCCAGATCTGCTGCAAAGCCAGGCGCTTCTCGTAGATCACTTTCAAAGCATGGCTGTGTTCGAGCATGGTCTGGATGCGCAGGTGATGACGGTCTTCCAGCAGGCTGGTTTCCCGCGACAGCAGGCGTTTGGCCCGGTGGAACTGGTGGCGCACCGAATGATCAACCTTGGCCAGCTCTTGCTTGACCAGCGGGCCGATCACCAATTTGCGGTACTGGGCCATGATCTGGAAGCGGTTGTTGAGGATCGCCATGGCGGTGTCCATGTCCAGGCTGCCTTTGCCTTCGACGCGGTGGGCAATCGGTGCGACCCGCTGCACCTTGGCCAGGCGCAGGAAGCAGAAGACCTTGATCCACGCCCAGCCGAGGTCGAATTCCCACTTCTTCACCGACAGCTTGGCCGAGTTGGGGTAGGTGTGATGGTTGTTGTGCAGCTCTTCGCCGCCGATCAGGATGCCCCACGGCACCAGATTGGTCGCCGCGTCACGGCATTCGAAGTTGCGGTAGCCGACAGCATGGCCCAGACCGTTGATCACGCCAGCGGCCCACACCGGAATCCACATCATCTGGATCGCCCAGATGGTGATGCCGATGGTGCCGAACAGCAGCAGGTCGATCACGCCCATGATCGCCACGCCCAGCAGCGGATAGCGGCTGTAGACGTTGCGTTCGATCCAGTCTTCCGGGCAGTTCTTGCCGTAGATGCGCAGGGTTTCCGGGTTCTGCGCTTCGCTGCGGTACAGCTCGGCGCCGGTGCGCAGTACGGTGGACAGACCCTTGATGACCGGGCTGTGCGGGTCATCCTCGGTCTCGCATTTGGCGTGGTGTTTGCGGTGGATGGCAGTCCACTCGCGGGTGTTCTGCGCCGTGGTCAGCCACAGCCAGAAACGGAAAAAGTGCTTCAGACCCGCATTCAGCTCGAGCGAGCGGTGGGCCGAGTAACGGTGCAGATAGACCGTGACGGCGACAATCGTCACATGGGTCATCAGCAGGGTGACCGCGACCAGTGACCAGGCCGACAAGCCAAGAAAACCTTCGTACCACATAGGCTATAGGGCCCTCGATAAAGATAAAAACAGCCGTTGCATTATCACTAAGCACACAGATAAAACCAGTCGCCCTTTCAGATAAGAAGTCGCTGAATGTTTCTTGACCTATAATTCCAACCTTTTTGTAGGGACATGGACGACCGAATGTCTGCGACTTACCGCGATGCCTTGCGTGCAGCGCTGCTCTACCTCGTACTGGCCGCCCTGTGGCTGCAAGTTTCTGATCATTTATTAAGCAGATTCTTCGATGACTCCCGTGAGCTGACCCATTGGCAACTGATCAACGGTTATCTGCTGGCGACGATCAGCGCCGCGCTGATTTTCCTCGCACGGGCGCGGCTGTGCGGGTTTCTCGGCATCGGCGCGCATTTGCGCGAGCGCCACACCGACCGTGAGCGTCTGCGTCAGGCGGCCGCCGTGTTCGACTGCACTCGCGAAGGGGTGCTGGTTACCGACCACCGGGGCCTGATCGTCCACGTCAATCGGGCCTTTATCGAGATCACCGGTTATCGGCGCGACGAGGTCATCGGCCAGCAGCCCAGTCTGTTCAAGTCCGGCCATCATCCGCCGGGCTTCTATCAGGCGATGTTCGCTACCCTCGAGGCTGAAGGTGAGTGGAGCGGCGAGATCTGGAACCGGCGCAAGACTGGCGAGATTTATCCACAGTGGCAAACCATCCGGGTGATTCACGATGATTCCGGCCGGCTCAGCCATTACGTGGCGGTGTTCTCCGACATCAGTGCGATCAAGGATTCCGAGTCCGAGCTCAAACACCTGGCGCATCACGATCCGTTGACCGATCTGCCCAATCGCCTGCTGTTCAGCGATCGCGCCGAGCAGGCGCTGGCGTCGGCACAGACACACAAACGTGGCTGCGCGCTGCTGATGCTCGATCTGGATCATTTCAAGATGATCAACGACAGCCTCGGGCATAACGTCGGCGATCGGTTGCTAAAAGCGGTGGCGACGCGTTTGCAGGAACTCTTCGGCCACGGCATTACCTTGGCGCGGCTCGGTGGTGACGAGTTCGCGGTGCTCGCGGAAAGTTGTCCACAGCCGGCCCAGGCCGCCGCGCTGGCGCAACGGACTCTGGACGCCTTGAAGGAGCCGGTGCTGGTAGATGGCAATCAACTGTTCATCAACGCGAGCATCGGCATCAGCCTGTTTCCCAGCGATGCCCTCAGCGCCGAGCAGTTGTTACGCAACGCCGACAGCGCGCTGTTCAAGGCCAAAAGTAGCGGGCGCAATGGCTACGCGCTGTATACCGAAGAGCTGACCGCCCATGCCCAGCAACGGGTCGAAATCGCCTTCGAGCTGCGCCGCGCACTGGAGCAGGAGGAACTGCGTGTCTACTACCAACCGGTGCATGACCTGCAAAGCGGCCGTCTGGTTGGCGTCGAGGCACTGGTGCGTTGGCAGCATCCGCAACGCGGTCTGGTGTCACCGGCAGAATTCATTCCGATTGCCGAGCGCACCGGGCTGATCGCCGAGATCGATGCCTGGGTGATGCAGCAGGCTTGCCGACAGATGTGCCAATGGCAGCAGAGCGGCGTGGTGCTGGCGTTCGTCGCGGTGAATGTCTCCTCGCGGCTGTTTGCCCGACGTGAGCTTTACCAGCAGGTAGCGCAGGTGCTGCACGACACGGGGCTGGATCCGGTCTATCTGGAACTGGAAGTTACCGAAAGCGCGGTGATGGATGACCCTGAAGTGGCGCTGGAACAGATGCATCGCTTGCGCGAGCTGGGTGTGCGTCTGGCCATCGATGATTTCGGCACGGGTTATTCCTCGCTGTTGCGGCTCAAGCGCCTGCCGGTGCAGAAACTCAAGATCGATCAGGGCTTCGTCGCCGGGTTGCCGTGGGATGAAGATGACGTGGCGATTGTCCGGGTGATCATCGCGCTGGCCCGCAGCATGGGCATGCAGGTCCATGCCGAAGGGATCGAACAGGTTGAGCAGGCGGCATTTCTGTTGGCGCAGGAATGCGATCTGGGGCAGGGCTACTGGTTTGGGCGGCCGGTGTCTGCGGATCGGCTTGATTGGGCGAAAACGCCAATGATTGGCTGAATAAGCCTATATGGCTAACACCGATCCTGTGGCGAGAGGATTTATCCCCGTTGGGTCGCGAAGCGACCCCAAAAAAACGGGACTGCTACGCAGTCCAACGGGGATAAATCCCCTCGCCACAAGTTCTCTTGACGATTTCAAATCAGCGCAAACCCCTTGCCCTCTCTCATATTGTTTTCTGGTTATATAAACATTCTTAAATAGTCTTTTTAAGAATATCCATGCCTCTCTTATATTGCTCCCACGCCGAACGCAGTGCCGCCCACTGCCAGGCAAATCCCCTTCAAAGGAGCAGCACCATGAGCGCATCCCTTCGCAGCGTTGACGGTCAGGACGAAAGCACCATCTTGCGTGAAATCCAGAGCGCCCTGCGCGATCTGCGGTTCGGCGCGGTGGAGATCACTGTGCACAACGCGCAAGTCGTACAGATCGAACGCAAAGAGAAATTTCGTTTGCAGCAACCCGGTAAACAACCGGGGTGAGATCAAAAGATCGCAGCCTTCGGCAGTTCCTACAGGGGCTGCGTGCAGGAGCTGGCGAAGGCGGCGATCTTTCAACGCGATCCGATTCCAGCAATACATAAGAAAAAGCCACCACCAAGAATTCCAGGAGCTTTCACCATGTCGTCGATTCGCCGTTACGCTCTGGCCGCGCTGGTCAGTGCCGTGTTTGCCGGTTCCGCCGTTGCCAAGGATTACGAGCTGCTCAACGTGTCGTATGACCCGACGAGAGAGCTGTATCAGGAATACAACGCCGAATTCATCAAGTTCTGGCAGCAGGACCATGCCGGCGACACTGTAAAAATCCAGCAGTCCCACGGTGGCTCGGGCAAGCAGGGCCGTGCGGTGATCGATGGCCTGCGTGCTGACGTGGTGACCCTGGCCCTGGCCGGTGACATCGACGAAATCGCCAAGCTCGGCAAGAGCCTGCCGGCCGACTGGCAGAAGCGTCTGCCGCAAGCGAGCACGCCGTACACCTCGACCATCGTGTTCCTGGTGCGCAAGGGCAACCCGAAAGGCATCAAGGACTGGGGCGATCTGGTCAAGAACGATGTCTCGGTGATCACGCCAAACCCGAAAACCTCGGGCGGTGCGCGCTGGAACTTCCTCGCCGCGTGGGCCTATGGCCTGAAAGCCAACGGCGGTGATGAAGCCAAGGCCAAGGAATACGTGCAAACCCTGTTCAAGCACGTGCCGATCCTCGACACCGGCGCCCGCGGTTCGACCATCACCTTCGTCAACAACGGTCAAGGCGACGTGTTGCTGGCCTGGGAAAACGAAGCGTTCCTGGCGCTGAAAGAAGACGGCGGCGCGGACAAGTTCGACATCGTCGTGCCGTCGCTGTCGATCCTCGCCGAACCGCCAGTGGCGGTGGTCGACAAGAATGCCGAGAAGAAGGGCAACGCGCAGATCGCCGAAGCCTACCTCAAGCATCTATACAGCCCGGCCGGCCAGGAAATCGCGGCGAAAAACTTCTATCGTCCACGTGACAAGGATGTAGCGGCCAAGTACGCCCAGCAGTTCCCGAAACTGGAACTGGTGACCATCGACAAGGACTTCGGCGGCTGGAAATCCGCGCAGCCGAAATTCTTCAACGACGGCGGCGTGTTCGACCAGATTTATCAGGCGCAGTAATCTCGCCTTCAACCGGCCTGATGTCTGGGCACATGACATGTGGGACTGAGCTTTTGTGGTGAGGGGATAAGTCCCCTCACCACAGGGCTCACTCCCACATTGATGCGTTTTCAACCAGGGACTTTTATGTCGCGTCGTATCTCCCCCGTCATACCCGGCTTCGGGCTGACGCTGGGTTACACCTTGGTGTACCTCAGCCTGATTGTGCTTATCCCGCTGGCGGCGATGTTCGTCCACGCCGCCCAGCTGACCTGGGATCAGTTCTGGACGATCATCTCCGCACCACGGGTGCTGGCTGCATTGAAGCTGAGCTTCGGTACCGCGCTGTGTGCGGCGATCATCAACGGCATCATCGGCACGCTGCTGGCCTGGGTGCTGGTGCGCTACACCTTCCCCGGGCGCAAGGTGATCGATGCGATGATCGATCTGCCGTTCGCCCTGCCGACCGCTGTGGCCGGTATCGCGCTGACCGCGCTGTACGCGCCGGCCGGGCTGGTCGGGCAGTTCGCTGCCGATCTCGGTTTCAAAATCGCCTACACCCCACTGGGCATCACCCTCGCACTGACCTTCGTCACGCTGCCGTTCGTGGTGCGCACGGTGCAACCGGTGCTGGCCGATATTCCCCGTGAAGTCGAGGAAGCGGCGGCGTGCCTGGGTGCGAAGCCATGGCAGGTATTTCGCCACATTCTGGTTCCGGCACTGCTGCCCGCCTGGCTGACCGGTTTTGCCCTGGCGTTCGCGCGTGGCGTCGGCGAGTACGGTTCGGTGATTTTCATTGCCGGCAACATGCCGATGAAAACCGAGATCCTGCCGCTGCTGATCATGGTCAAACTCGACCAATACGATTACACCGGCGCTACCGCCATCGGCGTATTGATGCTGGTGGTTTCCTTCATCCTGTTGCTGCTGATCAACTTGCTGCAGCGGCGCATCGAAACCCCATAAGGAGGCGCGAACATGTCCCAATCGTCCATTGCGGCCGCCTCTTCGGCCAACGCTGCGCGCCGTGGCAGCGCCACTTCGCGCAGAGTCCTGATCGGTCTTGGCTGGCTGATTTTTTTCCTGTTTCTGCTGCTGCCGTTGTTCATCGTCGTATCGCAAGGTCTGAAAAACGGTCTCGGCGCGTTCTTCACCGCGATCTTTGAGCCGGACGCGCTTTCGGCACTGAAACTCACCGTATTCGCGGTGCTGATTTCGGTGCCGCTGAACCTGGTGTTCGGTGTCAGTGCGGCGTGGTGCGTGAGCAAATACTCGTTTCGTGGCAAGAGCATGCTGGTGACGCTGATCGACCTGCCGTTCTCGGTGTCGCCGGTGATCGCCGGTCTGGTCTACGTGCTGATGTTCGGTGCGCAGGGCCTGTTCGGGCCGTGGCTGCAGGATCACGACATCCAGATCGTCTTCGCCCTGCCGGGCATTGTGCTGGCGACGATTTTCGTCACCGTGCCGTTCGTGGCCCGGGAGCTGATCCCGCTGATGCAGGAACAAGGCACCCAAGAGGAGGAAGCCGCGCGCCTGCTCGGTGCCAATGGCTGGCAGATGTTCTGGCACGTCACCGTGCCGAACATCAAGTGGGGCCTGATTTATGGCGTGGTGCTGTGTACCGCGCGGGCCATGGGCGAGTTCGGTGCGGTGTCGGTGGTTTCCGGGCACATTCGCGGGGTGACCAACACCTTGCCGCTGCACGTCGAGATCCTCTACAACGAATACAACCACGTGGCCGCGTTCGCCGTGGCGAGCCTGTTGCTGATCCTGGCGCTCTTCATCCTGCTGCTCAAGCAGTGGAGCGAAAACCGTATTAACCGCCTGCGCGCCAGCGCCGCGGAGGAATAATTCATGTCGATCGAAGTGCGTAACGTCAGCAAGAATTTCAACGCGTTCAAGGCGCTGGACAACATCAGCCTGGATATCCACAGCGGTGAGCTGGTCGCGCTGCTTGGTCCGTCGGGCTGCGGCAAAACCACCTTGCTGCGGATTATTGCCGGTCTGGAAACCCCGGATCAGGGCAACATCGTTTTTCACGGCGAGGACGTTTCCGGCCACGATGTGCGTGATCGTAACGTCGGTTTCGTGTTCCAGCATTACGCCTTGTTCCGCCACATGACGGTGTTCGACAACGTCGCGTTCGGCCTGCGGATGAAACCGAAAAACCAGCGCCCGAGCGAAAGCCAGATCGCCACCAAGGTCCACGAACTGCTGAACATGGTCCAGCTGGACTGGTTGTCGGATCGCTACCCGGAGCAGTTGTCCGGTGGCCAGCGTCAGCGTATCGCTTTGGCCCGTGCTTTGGCGGTGGAACCTAAAGTGCTGCTGCTGGATGAACCGTTCGGCGCCCTCGACGCCAAGGTGCGCAAGGAACTGCGGCGCTGGCTGGCGCGGCTGCACGAAGACATCAACCTGACGTCGGTGTTCGTGACCCACGACCAGGAAGAAGCGATGGAAGTCGCCGACCGCATCGTGGTGATGAACAAGGGTGTGATCGAGCAGATCGGCTCACCGGGCGACGTCTACGAAAACCCGGCCAGCGATTTCGTCTATCACTTCCTCGGCGACTCGAACCGCTTGCTGTTGAGCGAAGACAACCACGTGCTGTTCCGCCCGCACGAAGTGTCGTTGTCCAAGCATGAGCTGGAAGATCACCATGCCGCTGAAGTGCGCGATATCCGGCCGTTGGGCGCGACCACGCGGGTGACGTTGAAGGTTGAGGGGCAGACGGATTTGATCGAGGCCGAAGTGGTGAAAGACCACGACAGCCTGATCGGGTTGGCCAAGGGTGAAACCCTGTTCTTCAAGCCGAAGGTCTGGCAGAAAGTCGCCAATATTTAAAGGCAAAAGCTTCGCGAGCAGGCTCGCTCCCACAGGGAAAACTCATTCCAAATGTGGGAGCGAGCCTGCTCGCGAATACGATCTAGACAGCAGCGCGATTCGGATTGACCCGCACCATCCCCGCCCGCAACTCGATCTCTTGTTTCAATTCCTGCCGTATCCCCAGCAGAAACGCCAACTCAGCCACAACGAACAACGGCCCGACAATCAGCCCGCTGATGTCATCGACAAACGCCGGTTTGCGCCCTTCATAGTGATGCCCGACAAACTGGATCACCCAGCCGATCACGAACATCGCCAGGCCGCTGCTCAGCCAGACCATGGTGCTCTGCTGCGCCAGTGCATGCCCGGCCCACACCGACAGCCCCATCAGTACTGTCATCAACACGCCAAGCTTCAACTCCAGACGCAGGTAAAACCACGCCGAGGCCAGCGCCACCACAACGGCTGGAGATATCCACAGCCCGCCCAGCTCCCACTGCGGCCGTGACAGCAGGACAGCCACCGCCACCACGATCAGCGGAATGCCGATAAAGTGGCTGGCGATGTTGCGCGGGTCGCGGTGGTAGGCGGCGTATTGACTGAGATGGTCGACGAGGCTTTTCATTGTTGTTCCTCCAGTGGGGTTGAATGCATCATCCCTCGGGATCCGCGTTCGCTCTGTCGGGCAGGCGACACTCCAGGAGTGGTTATGCAAATTCGTGCACAGTTACTCAGCGGCCAGTGGTTCAGTCATTTGCCTGCATCTTTTCAGGATAGCCTGCTGGCGCTGGCTCGGGAGCGGCGGCTGACGGCGGGACAACGATTGTTCCAGCGTGGCGATGCGCCGTGCGGTCTGTATGCAGTGCTCGATGGCGCCGTGCGCATCGGCGCGGTGAGCGAGCAGGGCAAGGAGGCGTTGTTGAGTCTGGTGGAGGCGCCGCACTGGTTCGGCGAAATCTGCCTGTTCGATGGCCAGCCTCGCACTCACGATGCCTATGCAGTCGGGTCGTGCACCTTGCTGAATGTTCCGCAAGCGGCGTTGCTCAAATTGCTCGACGAACAGCCGCAGTACTGGCGGCATCTGGCGCTGTTGATGAGCCACAAATTGCGCCTGGCCTTCATCAATCTCGAACAGCTGAGCCTGCTGCCAGCCCCGGCGCGTCTCGCCCATCGGCTGCTGATGATTGCCGAAGGCTACGGCGAACTCGACGCACCACGCCGGACGCTGCAACTGCCGCAGGAGCAGCTGGCGGCGATGCTGTCGCTGTCGCGGCAGACCACCAATCAGATCCTCAAGGATCTGCAGGGGCAGGGGATTATCGGGCTCGCATACGGCGAAATCGAAATTCTCGATGCGGCGAGATTGCGTGCCTTGGCGACGATCTGAAAACTGAAACCGATCCAATGTCGGAACTGGCACCTGTGGCGAGGGGATTTATCCCCGCTGGGGCGCGAAGCGGCCCTGAAAAATGGGACCGCTGCGCAGTCCAACGGGGATAAATCCCCTCGCCACAGAAACCAGTTCCAACAAAGGATCTGTGTTTATTTTACGAACCGCGATAGGTCGAGAAACCGTACGGGCTCAGCAGCAGCGGGATGTGGTAGTGCTGATCGGTCTGCTTGACCTGGAAGATCACCGGAATTTCCGGGAAGAACGTCTCGTGCTTGATCTTCTGGTAGTACTCGCCGGTCTTGAACGCCACGCGGTATTCACCGGCTTCGAATGGCTGTTTGGCCGGGAACAGCTCGGCGATCCGCCCTTGCTCGTTGGTGGTGCCTTGGGCCAGTGGTTGCCAGTTTTCGCCGACGTGTTTTTCCAGGGTGACGTTGATGCCCGGTGACGGCAGGCCGTTTTCCAGGTTGAGCACGTGCACGCTCAGCGGATTGCCGGCGGCCATCGTCAGGCTGGAAACAGCACTCAGGCCGAGGGCGGCGAGAGTCATGCGCAGGGTGGTCATGGTGGATCTCCTTAGTGGGAACGGGTGATGGTCAGGCCGGCTTTGTCGGCGGCGGCGCGGGCGCAGTTTTCGTCTTGCTCACCGCCGCCGGAACCGGCCACGCCCATGGCGCCGACCAGTTCGCTGCCGGCGAACAACGGAATGCCGCCGCCGAGCAAAAGCAATTCATCGAGGGTGTTGAGGTTGGCGGTTTCCGGGTTGCTGCGGGCGCGCTCGGCGAACAGCCGCGTCGGCGTCTTGGTCGACAGCGCGGTGTAGGCCTTGCGTTGGCTGGCGGCGGTGTTGTGCGGCCCGACGCCGTCACCACGCAACGTCACCAGCAAGTTACCGCCACGGTCGAGCACCGACACCGTGCCGGTGCAACTGCTCATCGCCTTGTCCGCCAGCCAGCGTGCGGTTTTCAGGTCGAGATCGGCGTGGCGCGGCAGTTCTGGCGTGGCACTTGCAGCGCCGCTGAGGCCGAGGATCAGGCTGGCGACAAGGTATTTGACGGTCATGTGCAGGCTCCGAATGGGAAGGTCTGCACCTTAACCGGCGCACTTCGTCAGAACCCCGTCAGGCGGATTACAAGTTTGTAATGGGCAACGGCGCCGAACACGCCTAGCCTGTGTGCCTGATCAATCGAGGTGTGCCATGCGTTTGCTGGTCGTAGAAGATGAAGCCAAAACCGCCAACTTC
The DNA here is from genome assembly GCF_024072275.1 of Pseudomonas siliginis. NCBI lineage: Bacteria > Pseudomonadati > Pseudomonadota > Gammaproteobacteria > Pseudomonadales > Pseudomonadaceae > Pseudomonas > Pseudomonas siliginis. Next base: position 208,404 of record NZ_CP099598.1, read on the forward strand.
CTCGCCAAGGGTCTGGGCGAGTCGGGTTTCGCCGTGGATGTTGCGCTCAATGGCCTCGACGGCCGCTATTTTATCGAGCAGCAGGAATACGACCTGATCATCCTCGACGTGATGCTCCCGGGTCTCAACGGCTGGCAATTGTTGCAACTGATCCGCCAGCGCGGCGCCACACCGGTGCTGTTTCTCACCGCCAAGGACGCTATCGAAGACCGCGTGCGTGGTCTTGAGCTCGGCGCCGACGATTACCTGCTCAAACCCTTCGCCTTCGCCGAGTTGCTCGCGCGCGTGCGCACGCTACTGCGACGCGGGCCGATGCGCGAAGCCGAGTCGTACAGCATCGCCGACCTGGAAATCGACGTATTGCGCCGCCGGGTCAGTCGCGGCGGCCAGCGCATTGCCCTGACCAACAAGGAATTCGCCCTCTTGCAGCTGCTCGCCAGCCGCCAGGGCGAAGTGCTTTCGCGCACGCTGATCGCATCGCAGGTGTGGAACCTGAATTTCGACAGCGACACCAACATGGTCGAAGTCGCCGTGCGTCGTTTGCGCGCCAAGGTTGACGACCCGTACATGCCGAAACTTATCCACACCGTGCGCGGCGTCGGTTATCAACTGGAAGCGCCGGACGATGTGGAGTAAGTCGATCGCCTGGCGATTGGCGCTGGCCTTCGCCATGGTCTGCGCGCTGGTGCTGAGCGCAATCGGCGTGTTCCTCTACCGCTCGCTGGCCTCGGAATTGGCCTTTCGTGACGACATGGCCTTGCTCGGTCGCCTCGAGCAAGTGCGCGCCTTGCTCGCCGACAGCGACAGCCTCGACGCCTTGCAGGCACGGCCACGGTTGTATCAGAACATGCTCGGTAATCTCGACAGTCTGCTGCTGGTGCGCCGGGCCGACGGCTCCAGCGTGATCGCGATCAACCCGCGTCAGCGTGAACTGCCGGCGCTCAATGCATTAGCGCGAGAGCAAATGCCGCAGCGCCGTGACGTGCTCACCTGGCAGGCCAGCGACGGCGCCGAATTGGCCTTGCTGTCCGGCCAGGCCCAAGGCCCCAACGGTGAAACCCTCACGGTGATCGCCGGCAAAGTGCTCAGCGAGCGTGAGCAGATGCTCGGCAGTTATCGCCTGCGTCTGTACCTGTCCGTCGGCCTCGGCGCGGTGCTCGCGTTTGCTCTGGGCCTGTTATTGCTGCGGCGTGGCTTGCAGCCCTTGCATCAGTTGAGCGAAGCGGTGCGCAGTATCGATCTGCGCAGCCTCGATCGACGCCTGCCTACCGAGGGCACGCCGAGCGAACTGCGCGAGCCGGTGCACGCGCTCAACACCATGCTGGCGCGGCTGGACGACAGCGTGCAGCGCCTGTCGCAATTCTCCGCCGACCTCGCCCACGAAATCCGCACCCCTCTGCACACCTTGCTCGCCAGCAACGGCCAGGCCCTGAACCATCCGCGCAGCACGGCCGAATATCAGGAAGTGCTGGCCTCGAACATGGAAGAGTTCGAACGGCTCAAGCGCATGGCCGAGAACCTGATGTTCCTCGCCCGCGCCGAACAGGCCGAACGTGCGCTCAATCTGCACACACTGGACTTGCGCAACGTCGGCGACGAGCTCTGCGATTACTTCGAAGCCCTGGCCGATGACCGCGACCTCCAACTGCAAAACCGCATGCACGGCGAATTGCTCGCCGACCAGCAACTGCTGCAACGCGCCCTCGGCAATCTGCTGGCCAATGCCGTACGCCACGCCGACCCCGGCAGCCTGATCAGCCTGCAACGCCGCGATGAACCGGGTATGTGCTGGCTGCAAGTGCACAACCACGGCCCGGTCATCGCGCCTGAGCATCTGGGCAAACTGTTCGACCGTTTCTACCGCGTCGATCCTTCACGTGCGGAACCGGGAGATTCGGGTGGGCTGGGTTTGGCGATCGTGCAGTCGATCATGCAGTTGCATGGCGGGCAGGTGCGGGTGAGGAGTGACGCCGACGGCACTGTTTTTGAGCTGGGGTTTGTGGTGGTCTGACGGCCTCTTCGCGAGCAGGCTCGCTCCCACAAGGAAACGCATTCCAACGGTGGGAGCGAGCCTGCTCGCGAAGGCGCTGGATCACACAATGGTGATTTCGGATCAGCGCAACTGATCCCGAAACTGCCCCGGCGTCATCCCGGTCCAGCGCTTGAACGCGCGGCTGAAGCTGCTGGTGTCAGCGAATCCCAGCAGATAGCTGACTTCACTCAAGGAACACTGCGGGTCACGCAGGTGCAGCAGCGCGAGATTTTCGCGGCTTTCGTTGAGCAGGGTGTCGAAGCGACAGCCCTCATCCGCCAGATGCCGCTGCAGGCTGCGCAGGCTCAGGTGCAAGGCCTGGGCGATGCGCTCGGCGCTCGGTTCGCCTTCGGGCAGTTGTTCTTCAATGGCATCGCGCACCTTGCGCTCCCAGGTCAGCGGTTTGAGCTGGGCGAGGGTGCGTTTGAGTACGGCTTCGTTGTGCTCGGCCAGTTCCGGGTTGGCGTCGTCGAGGTGGCTGTCGAAGTCGCTGAGGGCGAATTCCAGGCGGTCTTCGGCGGCGGAAAAATACACCGGCGCGCGGAAGACTTTGTGCCATTGCTGGGCATCGCTCGGTTCGGGGCGGCGCAAGTACACCGCCAGCGGTGCGTAGTCACGGCCGAGGCGATTGCGGCAGGTGCGCACGTAGATCGCCGTAAATGCGTCGATGGCTTCGAAGGCCGGCGCCGGGTTGCCGGGCGGAATTTTCAGGCGAAATTGATAACGGTCATTGCTACGGCTCAGCTCCAGTTCCAGCGCATCGCTGACCACCGGGTGATAGCGCACGATGCGCTCGAACACTTCGCGCAAGCTGCCGCTGGCCACCAGCGCATAACCGAGCGCGTGGAACGTGGTCGGGCTGACGAAACGCGACACGCGCAAGCCCAGCGCCGGGTCGCCGCTGGCCTGCACGGCGAGTGCCCACAAGCGCGTGGTGCCGGACAGCGGATAGCGCGCGTTTGGGTCGTCCATCAGCGCTGGGTCGAGCCCGGCCTGTTGGCACAAGGCAAGGCTGTCCAGCCCGAGCGCGTCGAGTTGTTTGCGCAAGGCGCGGGTCCAGCTGGCGAGGGAGGTCGGTTCCTTCATGCTGATTGGCGCGTCCGGTCAACAGGTTGGCGTTCTTGGCTAGCGCGGATCGAACCCCGGCAAGGCACGATGCATTCATCTTAGACCCGAGGATGGAAGCATGGACGGTACTTCTGCAAGCCCTGAACGACTGAATGCGGCGCAGCGCTCGGCACATATTCGCCAAGTGGTGTTGGCCAAGGGTGCGCAATTGCGTGAGCGCTACCCGATTCTTCAGCGTCAGGATGCCCTCGGTGCGGGGATTCTGGCGTTGGCGCTGGCCGGGATGATCGGCTCGGCGGCGCTGTACATCACTGGCCATATGGCCTGGTGGGTGTGCCTGCTGTTCAATGCTTTTTTCGCCTCGCTGACCCATGAGCTGGAACACGACCTGATCCACAGCATGTACTTTCGCAAGCAGCGCGTGCCGCACAACCTGATGATGGGCCTGGTCTGGCTGGCGCGACCGAGCACGATCAACCCGTGGATCCGTCGTCATCTGCACCTCAACCATCACAAGGTTTCCGGCACTGAAGCCGACATGGAAGAGCGCGCAATCACCAACGGCGAGCCGTGGGGTTTTGCCCGTCTGCTGATGGTTGGCGATAACGTCATGTCGGCCTTTATCCGCCTGCTCCGCGCCAGGACCTGGGCACACAAGTGGAGCATCGGCAAGCGCGTGCTCAAGGTCTACGCACCGCTGGCGCTGCTGCATTGGGGAGCGTGGTACGTGTTTCTCGGCTTTCACGGGGCCAACGGCATCGCGCATTTGCTCGGCTCGCCCATCGAGTGGTCGGCCACCACGCTGTCGGTGATGCAGGTGATCGATATCGCCGCCGTGGTGATCATCGGCCCCAACGTGCTGCGCACTTTCTGCCTGCACTTCATCAGCTCGAACATGCATTACTACGGCGACGTCGAACCGGGCAATGTGCTGCAGCAATGCCAGGTGCTGAACCCGTGGTGGCTGTGGCCGTTGCAAGCGTTCTGCTTCAACTTCGGCAGCAGTCACGGGATTCATCATTTCGTGGTCAAGGAGCCGTTTTACATTCGTCAGATGACCGTGCCGGTGGCGCACAAGGTGATGCGCGAGATGGGCGTGCGGTTCAATGATTTCGGCACGTTTGGCCGGGCGAACCGGTTTGTGCGTCCGGCTGGAATGGTGCATGAAGAGGTGAGTTCAGCCCGGGCTTGATGGGTTGCGCTCACAGGCCCCTTCGCGAGCAGGCTCGCTCCCACAGTTGGAATCCGGTTTCCTGTGGGAGCGAGCCTGCTCGCGAATACGATCTGTCAGACCCTATGAATCCGGCTGAAACGGCGAAGCACTGAGGATCACCCCGGTCTCTTCTACATACCGCTGCCAATGCCCGATCAAGTCATTGAGTTTCTGCGGCTGACTCAACGCCAGATCATGAATCTCCCCTGGATCATTCGCCAGATCATAAAGTTGCCAGGTCGCTGGCCCGACCGGCCCGGGAATCCATACCGCTTTCCACGAGCCCTGGCGAATCGCCCGGCGTCCGAACAATTCCCACCCTGTCACGGTGTGCTCGTCATGCACCTGCGCGGTCTCGCCGGACAGGAAGCCCAGCCACGACTTGCCGCGCAGTGGCGCCACCGCTTTGCCTTTCCACTGTTTACCCGGATGCCGCACGCCAGCCAGATCGAGAATGGTCGGGGTGATATCCATCACCGTGCCGAAACCATGGCTGATCTGCCCTTTGAGCGGCAGTTGCGGATAGTGCAGCAGCGCCGGCACGCGGATCCCGCCCTCGGTGGTGAAAGCCTTGAACAAGCGTGACGGCGCGGTTGCCACTTGCGCCCAGTTCGGCCCGTACCAGACGTAGGAATTGGCCCGGCCGATGTTGTCGAGGCTGTTGTCGTAATGCTGGTTGAGGTAGGTCATCAGCTCCGGGCCGAATTTGGGGAACGCTTCCAGCAGCGCGCCTTCGGCACCGTTGTCGGACATGAACAGGATGAAGGTGTTGTCGAGCTGGCCTTGCTGGCGCAGGTAATCGACGACCCGGCCGATGTTCCAGTCCATGCGCTCGACCATCGCCGCGTAGACCTCCATGGCTCGTGCGGAAATCTGCTTTTGCTCATCGCTCATCGCGTCCCACTGCGCGCTGAGCTGAATCAGCGGGTGCGGTTCGACGTCTGCCTCGATCAGACCCAGTGCCTTGAGTTTTTCCAGGCGTTCGAGGCGCAGCACTTGTGGGCCGGCGTCATAGCGGCCACGGTATTTCTCGACGATCTCGGCCGGTGCCTGCAGCGGCCAGTGCGGCGCGGAGAAGGGCAGGTAAGCGAAGAACGGCCGGGTCTGATCGCGTTCCTTGAGGTACTGCAGCAGCTTGTCGCCGAAGGCATCGGAGGAATAGAAATCCTTCGGCAACTCGTCAACAAACTGATCGTCCTCGATGTACAGCGCCGGGGTGGATTTCAGCAGGCCCGGCGTTTGCTCATCGTAGGTCGGCTCGAAACCATAGTGGTTGGCAGCGCCCGGCAACAGTGAAAACGAGCGCTCGAAACCGCGCGCATGGGGCGCCAGTTCAGCCTTCAGACCCAAATGCCATTTGCCGCTCATCAAGGTTTGATAGCCAGCCTCGCGCAGCAGCTCGGGCAGGGCGACGACGCGGTCATTCAGGTAGCCTTCGTAGCCAGGTTTGCCGATCAGTTCCGGGGTCAACGCTTCGGCCATGGTGCCGATGCCGGCGATGTGGTGATCGGTGCCGGTCAGCAGCATCGAGCGCGTCGGCGAGCAGGTCGGTGCGGTGTGGAAATCGGTCAGGCGCAGGCCGTTCTCGGCCAGCGCATCGAGGTTCGGCGTAGCGATTTCGCCGCCGAACGCACCGATGTCGGAAAAGCCTAGGTCGTCGGCCAGAATCACTAGAAAGTTGGGACGTTGCGGCATCGCGAAACTCCTGTTCAGCAGGCAATGAACGTCAGCGGCAGATCGCGGATCTGCACCGGTGCGCTCGGTTGGTAATGGTCATCACTGGTCAGCTCGTGCAGCAGTTCTTCGCGCAGCTGATGAAAGTCGTAACTGCTGCGCTGGCGCGGGTGCGGCAGGGCGATGTCGACCACCTGCTTGATCCGCCCCGGACGCGGCTCCATCACCACCACGCGATCGGCCAGAAAAATCGCTTCCTCGACATCGTGGGTCACCAGAATCGTGGTGATCTTTGCTCGTTCGCGGATTGCCAGCAGTTCGTCCTGCATTTGCTGGCGGGTCAGTGCGTCGAGGGCGCCGAAGGGTTCGTCGAGCAACAGGATTCGCGGGCTGGCGACGAGACCGCGAGCAATCGCCACGCGCTGCGCCATGCCGCCGGAGAGTTGATGCGGATAGGCCGCGGTGAAATCGCTGAGGCCGACCAGCTCGATAAAGTCTTTGATGCGTTGTTGTTTCTGCGCTCCGCTCAGCGGTTCATTGACCAGACCGAGGCCGATGTTGTCGGCGACCGTCAGCCACGGAAACAGACGATGTTCCTGAAAGACGATACCGCGCTCGCCGCCGATGCCGCTGACGGCCTTGCCATCGACACTGATCTGTCCGCGAAACTCGGTGTCGAGGCCGACCAGCAAACGCAGCAAAGTGGATTTGCCGCAGCCGCTGGAGCCGACGATGGCGACGAATTCGCCCTCGGCAATGTCCAGGTTGAATTCGCGAATCGCCTCCAGTTCGAAACCGTTGACGGCGAAGGATTTGCCTACGTGGTTGAAGCTGACAATCGGTGCGTTCATGCGTGTCTCCAGCGGGTCGCGCGAATTTCCAGGCGTTGGCCGATCAGGTTGAGCAGGGCGCCGGTGAGGCCGACCAGCAGCATGCCGGCCATGATCAGATCCATGCGCAACAGCTGCTGCGCGCCGATCATCTGGCTGCCGATGCCGCCATTGGACGGCATGAAATATTCAGCGCCGATGGTGCCGAGCCAGGCGTAGATCAGGCTCAATCGCAGCCCTGCGAAAATCCCCGGCGCAGCGCCGGGCAGCACCAGTCGACGCAGGCGCTGGCCGAGCCTCAGGCGCAGCACTTGCGCGGCTTCGTTGAGTTGCGGCGAGAGATTGGCGACGCTGCGCTGGGTGGCGACGAACAGCGGGAAGAAGGCGGCGAGAGCGACGAACACCCACTTGGCCAGTTCGCCGAGGCCGAACCACGCGGTGAGCAGCGGCACCCAGGCGAAAATCGCAATCTGCCGCAGTGCGGCGAGTGTCGGGCCGAGCAGGCGTTCGCTGAAACGCGACAGGCCGAGCAGCAAGCCCAGGGCGAAACCGAGGCCGCCACCGATCAGCAAGCCGCCCAGGGTGCGGCTCAGGCTCAGCGCCATGCCGTTGACCAGCGTGCCGTCGAGTAGTCCGTCCCACGTCGTGCTCAGCACAGCCGCAGGGCTGATCAGAATATTCGCGTCGACCCACTGCTGATCATTGGCGTGTTGCCAGAGCGCCAACAAGCCCAGCGGCAACAGCCACGGTTGCAGGCGTTGCCAGCCCTGATAGCGCGGGCCGCGTGTGATGTGCGCGGTGGCCGGGTGCGGCCAGTGCACCAGTCTGCGGTCGAGCAGGCCGATGCCGCGATCCATGGCCACACCGATCAGACCGATGACCACGATGCACACGAACACGATGTCGAGCATGAACAGCTGCCGCGCCCAGACCATCAGATAGCCGATGCCTTCACTGGAGGCCAGCAGCTCGACCGCCAGCAACGAGGTCCAGCCGGCGGCGAGTGCCAGGCGCACGCCAGCCATGAACGCCGGCAGCGCAGCGGGAAGCACCAGACGACGAATCAGCAGACGCGGCGGCAGGCGCAACACGGCGGCGGCTTCGCGCAGTTTCGGTTGCGCATCGCGCACGCCAACCAGTGTGTGCAAGGTCACCGGCACCACAATGGCCTTGATCAGCACCACCAGTTTCAGCACTTCGCCGATGCCGAAGAACACCATGAACAGCGGAATCCACGCCAGCGTCGGCACCTGCGCCAATCCAGCGAATGTCGGAAAAACCAGGCGCTCCAGACGTCGACTGAAGCCCAGTGCGGCGCCAAGCACCGCGCCGGTCGAAACGCCTGCCAACAAGCCCCAGAACAACCGTTGCAGGCTGATCCACAAATGACTCCACAACTCGCCTTGGGCCAGTTCCACAGCGCTGCTCCACACCAGCGATGGCGCCGGCAGGATCTGCTCGCTCATCCACTGATTGCGCGCGGCCAGCCACCACAGGACGAACAGGCTGACGGGTAGCAGCCAGGGCAAAAGGCGTTGATTCAGGCTCGGCCAGGTGCGACGGCTTTTCAGCGGCGGCGCGGCCAGCGGCAGGCTGAGCAGAGATTGACGGGCCATGGGTGACCTCCGTTGTCGGGTTGCATGGCGAACCGCTTTTCATGTGGGAGCGAGCCTGCTCGCGAATGGCTGTTTCAGGCAGCACTGATGTCGGCTGGTATGGCCTATTCGCGAGCAGGCTCGCTCCCACACTGGGTTTCGTCATATATGAAACTGATCTAACAAAGTTGCATTCGATGCTATCGGGAGATAAGCGAATCCATTTAAGGCTTGCCTGCTTACGCGCATCCAATGCATTCGAAGAATATTTTCGATGCTGTTAATGCATATCGCGCTGCACGCCGCACAACCACTTGCTTAGCTCATAAAGATATAAAAATGTGAATTTTTAGTATTTAAGCGAATGTAGCCAGTCAGCCTACTTTCGGCTCCTCAGCGATCAAGGAGCCGCACCCATGAACCTTCCCTTCAAACGAATCATCAGCCTGCTGGCCGCCCCGGCGCTTGCAGGCTTTCTTGCGCTTGGCGCCCAAGCCGAAGAACTCAAGGAAATCCGCATCGCCGTGCCCGACCTCAGCGCCGGCACTCAACACAGCGGCGGCGGCATCGTCGATGTGCTGCGCGATCAGCAGATCTTCGAAAAGGCCTTCGCCGAGCAGGGCATCAAGATCCAGTGGAGTTTCTTCAAGGGCGCCGGGCCGGTGATCAATGAGGCGTTTGCCAATGGGCAGGTCGATCTGGCCTATCTCGGCGATCTGGCCGCGATCATCGGCAAGTCCAACGGTCTGGACACGCGCCTGCTCAGCGCGACGGCGCGTGGGGTCAAGCAATACCTCGGCGTGGTGCCCGGCTCGGGGATCAAGACCTTGCAGGATCTCAAGGGCAAACGCGTGGCGATCTTTCGCGGGACGGCGACGCAGCTGTCGTTCGATGCGGCGCTCGCCAGTCAGGGCCTGAGCGAGAAGGATCTGAAGGTGATCAATCTGGATTTCAACGCGGCGGTTTCGGCACTCGCGGCCAAGCAGATCGATGCCTCGTGGGGCAGCTCCGCGCTGAGTGCCTTGCAAGCCAAAGGCCTGGCGGAATTGCCGCTCAACACCAAGGACCTTGGCGGCGCTGGCAGCGTGCAGGCGGTGCTGCTGGGTAATGGCAAGTTTGTCGACGCCCATCCTGAGGTCATTGCGAAACTGCTCAAGGCGCAGCAGCAAGCGGTCGAGTGGCTGACGCAGGACAGCAACAAGGACGCCTATGTGCAGCTGGTATCAGGGCTGGCCAGTTATCCGCCGGTGATTCTTGCTCAGGATCTGAAGGATCAGAATCTCAGCGAGATTTTCCCGTCGACACTGGATCCGGTGTTCTTGAGCGGCCTGCAAGACAAGGTCGACCTGGCGGCGCAGCAGAAGCTGATCCGCAAGCCGTTCAAGGTCAGTGATTGGGTGGCGCCAGAGCTTTCTGCAGCCAGGCTTTAGCTTCCAGATCGTTTCCACGCTCCGCGTGGGAATGCAGCCGAGGACGCTCCGCGTCCTTTGTGACGCAGAGCGTCACGGGATTCATTCCCACGCAGAGCGTGGGAACGATCGGCGTGTGCCACGAAGGTTTTCAGACGGCGACGCTGACGTCCTGCCGATCCACCGCAATCAACGTCTCGATCATTGCCCTCGCTGCTGGTGATAGTCGAAACCCGGTGCGGCTGACGATGCCGCAGCGCGCGTTCATCGTTTCGAGGTTCTGCGGCAGGTTGCGCCAGTGCAGCAGCACCAGCGAGCCCTTGGCGACATCCTCGGCAAACGCCTCCTCGGTACCGACACCTATCGCATTGGATTGCAGCACCACTTTGACCAGTGCCGGAAAGTGCTCGGTCTCGATGGTCGGCGAGAAATCGATGCGCCCGCTCAGGTTCGCCAGCAGCTTGCGAATGCCCGGCGGGATCAGTGTGGCGGCCAGCGGGTAGTCGAACATGTCGTTGGTCGACAGGCTTTCCTTGGCCAGCAACGGATGCCCCGGCCGGCAGAAAAACACGCCGCGCTTGGGCGTCAGCGGTTGCGTCTGGAAATTCGGGTCGGACTCGAAATGGCGGATGTCGGCGATGAAGAATTCGATCTCTTCGCGGCTCAGCGCACGGCTGAGTTTTTCCCAGTTATCCACTTGAAAACAGGTGCGCACTTTCGGGTGCGCATTGATGAACTGCGCCACCGCATCCGGCACCAGTTTCACTGCCGGCGCCGGGCCGCAGCCGAAGTGCACTTCGCCAGCGTCGAGCTTGGTCATCTGCGTCACTTCGGCGCTGAGCAAAGCTGCGCCCTGCACCAGGCTCAGGGCGTGTTGCAGCACCACCTGGCCTTCGGGCGTAGGGCGCAGATCCTTGTTGCCGCGATCGACCAGCACGCAACCGAATTCCTGCTCCAGCCCCTGAATGCTGCGGCTGAACGCCGGTTGAGTGATGCCCATGGCGTCTGCCGCACGGACAAAACTGCGGTGTTCGTTAAGGGCGATGAAGTAGCGCAACTGGCGAAGATCCATATGCTTTTCCGGCATCCTAAAAATAGCTCGAAGGCATTTGCGACGAGGGTTGCTTGAGGTTTTAAATGCAAGCTCTTATTCCGCCAACGAAGCATGTGATTATCTATTAGATGTAAATGGAATATAGATAGAGCGTTGTTTCGCTGCCGTCAAAACCGCAAGCCGTCGATGAGGGTCTTCCCATGAGCAATGCCGCACTCGCTGTAAAACCCGTTTCTCACGCGCTGGAAATTCACCCGGTGGCCGGTCGTATCGGTGCCGAAATCCGCGGCGTTCACCTGTCCGGTGAGCTGGACGCCGCCACTGTCGAAGTCATCCAGCAAGCCTTGGTCGAATACAAAGTGCTGTTCTTCCGCGAGCAGACGCAACTCGACGATCAGCGTCAGGAAGCCTTTGCCCATCTGCTTGGCGAACCGGTGGCGCACCCGACCGTGCCGGTGCGTGAAGGCACTCGCTACCTTCTGGAGCTGGACGGCGCCGAGGGCCAGCGCGCCAATTCCTGGCACACCGACGTGACCTTCGTTGATGCCTATCCGAAAGCATCGATCCTGCGCTCGGTGGTTGCGCCGGCATTCGGCGGCGATACGCTGTGGGCCAACACCGCGACCGCTTACAGCGGTTTGCCGAGCGAGCTGCGTGAGCTGGCCGACAAACTGACCGCTGTGCACAGCAACGAGTACGACTACGCCGGGGCGAAGCCGGACGTCTCGGCAGAGAAGCTGGAGCGCTATCGCAAAGTCTTCACCTCGACCGTCTACGAAACCGAGCACCCGGTGGTGCGCGTGCACCCGATCAGCGGCGAGAAGAGCTTGCTGCTGGGGCATTTCGTCAAACGCATCAAAGGTTATTCACAGGCCGATTCGGCACACCTGTTCGGCTTGCTGCAGAGCCATGTGATCCGCCAGGAAAACACCGTGCGCTGGCGCTGGCAGGCTGGAGATGTGGCGATCTGGGACAACCGCTCGACGCAGCATTACGCGATTGATGATTACGGCACCCAGGATCGCGTGGTGCGCCGGGTGACGCTCAAGGGCGAGGTGCCGGTGGGGGTGAATGGGCAGCGCAGCCAGACCATCAAAGGTCGTGATTGAAGATCAAGAGCCCCTCACCCCAGCCCTCTCCCAGAGGGAGAGGGAGCCGACCGAGTTATCTCGCGTTATGCATCGACCTGAAAGACCTTATCGATTATGGATTCGGTGAAGCTGGATCAGGTCGGTGCACCTCTGAAATATCCCCCATTCAGTCCCCTCTCCCTCCGGGAGAGGGTTAGGGTGAGGGGCTCTTCCCGCTACCAAACACCAATCTGAACAACCTTCTCGGTTTCCGGTTCGCCATAACGAAACCGCTGCCCGCGCAAATCGATCTCCGGATGGCTGATCGTCGTCCGCCGCTTCAACCCCCTCATCCACTCAAACAGATATCCGGCATGCTCCTCGCGCACCGCCGCGTATGCCGGGTCCTCACCCAGATCATTCAGCTCCTGCGGATCATTCAACAGATCAAACAGCTGCGGTCTAAACCCGTCGTACGCCAGGTATTTCCAGCGCTCGCTGCGCACCATGGTCATGCGGCAACGGTCGATCGGCTGGCCGAGACGTTCCCGCGCCGGGGCCTGGAAGGCGTAGTCGTATTCGCTGATTGCATAGCGGCGCCAATCGGGATTTTCCCCGTGCAGCAACGGGATCAATGAACGCCCTTCAAGCCGATGCTCTGCTGCCGGCAATCCCAGTGCTTGAAGAAATGTCGGCAGCGCATCGATGGTTTCTGCCAAGCGCTCATCGACAGTGCCGCGAGTGACATCCGCCGCCCCCCGAGGATCGCGCACGATCAACGGCACACCCACCGCCTGCTCCAGCAAAAACTCCTTCTCGCCGAGCCAATGATCGCCGAGGAAATCGCCGTGATCGCTGGTGAACACGATCAACGTGTCATCCCAGCGCCCGTTGCTCTGTAGAAAATCGAACAGTCTCCCCAACTGATCATCCACTTGCTTGATCAGGCCCATGTAGGTGGGGATTACATTCAATCGTACTGAATCGCGGGAGAAGTTGCGGCTTTCCTCATGTTGGCGAAAGGCAGTGTATACGGGGTGTTTGCTGGCTTCGGAGAGCGTCGCGCGGATCGGTTGCAGAATCGATTTCGTACTGTACAAGGCGTGGTATGGCGACGGTACGATATATGGCCAATGTGGTTTGATGTACGAGAGGTGTAAACACCAGGATTTATCGCCTTGCTCAGCGATGAAGTCGATGGCCCGAGTTGTAGTGTAGACAGTCTCTGAGTGTTGCTCGGGAATTCGTGCTGGCAAATTCGCATGACGCATTTTCCAGCCGCTGAGGATTTCACCGTTCTCGCCTTCGGCGGCATTCGCCCAGTCGTGCCAGGGATTCTTGCCATCGAAGCCCTGCGCGCGCAGGTATTGGGTATAGGGCGCGGATTCGCGCTTGTCGTCGAATGACGGATCGTCGGGGTAGATGCCGTCGTGGCGCAGGTACGGTTCGAAGCCGACCTCATTGAGCAACTCGGCTTGCGCGCTTTGCGGGTTGATCGCCAGCCGCTGCAAGGCGTCGACATTGGCCGTCGCATGGGTCTTGCCGACCAGCGCGGTGCGGATGCCGTGAGGTCGCAGGTAATCGCCGATCGTCAATTCATCCAGCGGCAACGGCACCGAGTTCCAGGCCACTTGATGACTGCTGACATAGCGCCCGGTGTAGGCCGACATCCGCGACGGGCCGCAGATCGTACCTTGGGTGTAGGCACGGCTGAAACGCACCCCTTGAGCTGCGAGGCGATCGATATTCGGTGTATGCAGATGCGGGTGTCCGGAGCAGGACAGGTAATCGCGGCGCAGTTGATCGCACATGATGTACAGCACGTTGCGCACGGGGTTGGATGGGGTAGGCATGGGATTCACCGGTCAGTGGGACAGGTGAGGGTTTTCGCTTTCGCGTGGGGTGTTCGGCAAGTGCATTTGGGGAATGGTTTTTATGCAGCGATTGCATCAGCCTCTTCGCGAGCAGGCTCGCTCCCACATTTGAAATGCGTATTCCTGTGGGAGCGAGCCTGCTCGCGAAGGGGCCAGCTCAGACAGCAAAATTCTCCAGCGAACAAACTTCCTGATCCTCCGCATCAACCACTTTGATCTGCTCAATCATCGCTTCGGCTAACGGTGACAACCGATATCCGGCGCGGCTGACAATGCCGTAGCGGGTGTACAGCTCCTCCAGATCATCCGCCAGGCCTTCGATCTTCAAACAGACCAGCTCACCCTTGGCCAGATGCAGCGCATCGGAATACGCGCCGACAATTCCGATCGCCTCCGAACGCAGCACCACGCTCAACAGCGTCGAACCGTTTTCGCATTCCACATTCGGGGTGAAATCAGGGCGGCCGCTGAGGTCGACGATGACCTTGCGCAGGTTCGGCGGGCGAATGCTTACGGCCAGTGGATAACTCAGCAACTGCTCGGCGGTGATGCGTTCGAACGCCGTCAGCGGATGCCCGGCGCGGCAGCAGAAATGCCATTTGCGCGCCCGCAGGCGGTGGGTCTGGTAATCCGGGTCGGCCTCGAATTGTCGGGTATCGGCGACGAAAAATTCGAACTCTTCGCTGAGCAGGCGTTTGCTCAGGCTCTGCCAGTCATCGACCAGAAACTGTACGCGCGCCTTCGGGTAGCGGCCGATGAATGCGCCGATCGCGCGCGGGATCAATCCGGCGGCTGGCGCCGGCCCGCAACCAAAGCGCAATTCCCCGGCCTCGAGGCCATTGAACTGACTGATCTCATTGGCCATCTGCTGCGCACCGCTGACCAGTCGCCGCGCATGTTCGAGCAGCACATGGCCCTGTTTGGTCGGCGGCAATTCCTTGCGCCCACGGTCGACCAACTGGCAGCCGACGCTGTGTTCCAGTGCTTGGATGCTGCGGCTGAATGCCGACTGCGACAGGTTCACCGCCTGCGCGCCAGCGACAAAGCTGCGTTGCTCAACCAGAGCGATGAAGTGACGCAATTGGCGCAAGTCGATATGCATTTTTCACATAAAAAATATCCGGGAAATGCATTGGATATGCATTAGGTCGACTCCTTATAAAGGCAATCTCTTATGCAGTAAATATTTGTAAATCCATAAATAAATAACTGAAAAGAATATGCAGCACTGAAGATGTCTGTGTGTTTTTTGACCAGGAGCCGCGCCATGAGTCCGTTGAATCTCGCGTTACCCCCATCTCCCCGACGGCTCAAACGCCTGCCTTTGGCGCTGTTGCTGGCAGGCAGCGCCAGCTGGACTCACGGCTATGCCGCCGAAGCCGAAACCCCTCCGCCCGTCCCCGCAGACACAGCGGCGGCCAACGGTTCGCAGCTGGAAACCGTGACCGTCACCACGCGCCGCCGCGAAGAAAGTTCGCAAGACGTGCCGACGCCAATGAGCGTGGTCAGCGGGCAGAATCTGGAGACGCAGCGGGTTTACCGGATTCAGGATTTGCAGCAACTGGTGCCCAGCGTCAACGTCGCTTACATGCATGCGCGGCAGTCCAGCGTGTCGATCCGTGGCCTCGGTAACAACCCGGCCAGTGATGGCCTGGAAGGCAGCGTTGGCCTGTACATCGACAACGTTTATCTGGGCCGTCCGGGTATGGCAGTGTTCGACTTGATGGATATCGAGCAGCTTGAGGTCTTGCGCGGGCCGCAGGGCACGCTGTTCGGCAAGAACACCACCGCCGGGGTCATCAATATCAGCACCCGCGCGCCCAGTTTCACGCCTGAGCGCAGCATCGAAACATCGGTCGGCGAGGACGGTTATTTCCAGACCAAGGGCACGATTTCCGGGCCGCTCAATGATGAGTTGGCCGGACGTTTTTCCGCCTATCGCACGCGCAGTGACGGCGACATCAAGAACGAATATGACGGCCACGACCTCAACGGCGGCTCCCGCGAGGGCTTCCGCGCGCAGCTGTTGTTCAAGCCCAATGAAAATTTCAATCTGCGCTGGATCGGCGATTACAACGAAGAAGATTCCAGTGCCGGCACCCGCGTGCTGTACAACACCGGGCCGACCATCAACGGCGTCAATCTGTATGAATCGCGGGCCAGCGCGGCCGGGGCGACGCTGGTCAACGGCCGGCATCGCAAGGTCAATCTCGACAATGACCAGCACGTCACCGTGCATCAGGGCGGCACTTCAGTGGAAGCCAACTGGACGTTGCCGAGCGACTTCACCCTGACGTCGGTCAGCTCTTATCGTTTCTGGAATTTCACCCCGCGCAACGATGACGGCCTCAATGTGCCGGCCAGTTACAACGCCGGTGTGTCGGTGGAAGACAAACAGTATTCGCAGGAATTTCGCCTGGCCTCGCCCAAGGGCGAGTTCTTCGATTACGTGGTCGGCGCCTACTATTTCGGCTCGGACCTGGACAACAAATCCTTCGCCTATTACGGCCCGCAAGCGGATATCTGGAACGGCACGCCGGCAGGCGCCCTGGCCAACGTCAGCAGCGTCGGCAACGGCCATATCAAGACCGACAGTTTCGCCCTGTTTGCCCAAGGCACCTGGCACCTGAGCGAGCGGCTGGATTTCACCGCCGGGGTGCGTGGCACCTACGAGGAGAAAAACGCCTCGGTCAGCCGCAACGCGCCGCTCGGTGGCGTGGCGGTGGCGGGTGCGGCAGCCAATGCGCGTCGCGGCCGTGCCGGCGTCTACGATTCCGGAGACTTGAATCAGTACAGCTCCAGCCCCTCGGGACTGCTCAACCTGAGCTATCGCATCACCGACGACATACTCGGTTACGCCACGCTGTCCCACGGCGAGAAATCCGGCGGGGTCAACCTTGCGGTCGGCTCCGCACCTACCGCTGGCGCCGACTCGTTATTGATCGGCACCGAGCGCGCCAACAACGCCGAACTCGGCTTCAAAAGCACCCTGTGGGATCGCCGCCTGCAACTCAACGCCAACGTGTTCTGGACCCAGGTCAACGCTTACCAGACCAACGCCTACGACGCCGCCAACCGCGTGCAATACCTGACCAACGCAGGCTCGGTGCGCTCGCGTGGCATCGAGTTCGAAAGCAGCTTGGTGCCGCTGCGTGGCCTGACCCTGAATTTCAACGGCTCGTACAACGACGTCAGCTACCTCTCGTACAAGGATGCGCCGTGCCCGCCGGAAGTCAGCCAGGCCCCGGGTGCACCGGCCTCGTGCGACCTCAGCGGCCATCAAGTGGTCGGCGCGTCGAAATGGATCGGCAACGCCAACGGCGAATACAAATGGAATCTGGCTAACGGCTTCGAACCCTACGTCACCGGCAGCTATGCGTTTCGCTCCAAAGCGGTGGGCACGGTCGAGGATTCCGATTACGGGCAGATACCCAGTTACGCGGTGGTCAACCTTTCCACCGGCCTGCGCGGCGATTTCAATCAGGGCCAGTGGGACGTCTCGCTGTGGCTGAAAAACGCCTTCGACAAAACCTATTACACGACCCTGTGGACCGGCGGTAACGGCGGCTATGAAGGCCTGCTCGGCACCCCGCGCACCCTCGGCGTTACCGGTCGCTACGACTTCTGATTTGCCTTCAAGGAGCTGCACCATGTTGCCCATCAAAAGCGCTTTACCCCTGCTGCTATCCGGCGCAGTCCTGAGCAGCGGTGCTTTCGCCGCGCCCAGTGTGTACCCGACTGGAGTCACCCGTTATGACCCAGACAAGGCGTTTAACCAGTACGTGATCTTCAGCGGTGCCGACAAACAGACGCACCTGATCGACATGAACGGCAACGAAGTGAAGACCTGGCCGCAGGCAGGTTTCCCGTCCGCAATCATCGACCCGCAACTGGTCGGCGGTAAACGCGGCCATGTGCTGCTGCAATTGAGTGACAAGGACCCCGGCAAGCTCGGCTCGGCGGGCAATGGCCTGGGCAACCAGAGCGTCGGCGAACTCGACTGGGACGGCAAAGTGGTTTGGCAGTGGGGCGACAAGGCTCCCGGTGGCGCGGCGCAGCAACATCACGATCAGCGGCGCTTGAGCAATGGCAACACCGTGGTGCTGGCGAACAAGGTGCACAAGGTCACAGGCTTCAAGGCGCCCGAAGTAATCGATGATGTGATCTACGAAGTCAGCCCCGACGGTGCAGTGAAATGGCAGTGGCTGGCCTCGGATCATCTGAGCGAATTCGGCTTCACTGCCGAGCAATTGAAACTGGTGCGCGCCAGTGACAATCCGGATTACCTGCACATCAACAACCTCAGTCTGGTCGGGCCGAACAAGTGGTTCGACGCCGGTGACAAGCGCTTCAGTCCGGACAATCTGTTGATCGATTCACGCAACGCCAACTTCATCGCCATCATCGACAAAAGCAGCGGCAGAGTGGTCTGGCGGCTGGGGCCGAATCTGCCGCTGATCAATCCGAAAACCGCGCAGAAACTGCCGCGTCCGGTCGATCAGTTCGTCGGCCAGCATGACGCGCACATCATCCCCGCCGGGCTGCCCGGCGCCGGCAATCTGCTGGTGTTCGATAACCAGGGCTCGGCGGGCTATCCAAACGTCACCCTTGGGTTGATATCCGGCTCGCGGGTGCTGGAAATCGACCCACAGAAAAACCAAATCGTCTGGCAGTACAGCGCGGCCAATACGAAGCAGCCGGGCTGGGCGTTCTATAGCTCGTTCATCAGCAGTGCGCGGCGGTTGCCCAACGGCAACACGTTGATCGACGAAGGCATGAACGGACGGTTTTTCCAGGTAACCGCCAGTGGTGAAAACGTTTGGGAATACGTCAGCCCGTATCTGGGCAAAGCGCCGGGCAGCGATGCAATCAGCAACTGGGTGTATCGAGCGCTGCCGGTGAGCTATGACTGGGTGCCTGCCGGTACACCGCGTTCAGAGACTGCAGTGATCGCGCCCGCTGTCGGCGTGCAGCAAACCAATGCCAGCCGTTGAAGGGCGCGGATGGATGCCGTGGACGAATACTTTTCATGCCGCAAAGGCATGCGATTTACGGCTCATCGCTGCAGCCCTTGTAGCGCGTGGCCTCGGTGAAAAAGACCGATTTGTATATTCCATGCAGATCTATACATAACTTCAAAGATTACTTTCGGTGATAAGCGTTCAGGCCCAATGATTGCCCCGTCGACTACGCCGTGGGGGCTTCACGAATGGCGAGACGATCGCTTTGGCTAGTAGAACGAAAGAGACCGCAGGGAGTTGAACAATGGGCAATGTCCAGACCGCCGCCAGCGCAGGGGAATTGCTGTGGCGGCACACGCCGAGTGGCGAGCTGGTCGATCTTGGCCGGCCGCATAGGGTGCCGTTGGGGCAGTTGCGTTTGCAACGTGCTCCCAAGGGCATTTTGAGTCGACGCGAAACCCTTTTGCTCGGTGTGCTCGCGTTGGTCGTGCATGGCGCGGTGATTTACTGGGTCAGCCAGAAGCCGACGCCAGTGCTGCCGGTGGTACCGCCGGAAATTCCGCCGATGACCATCGAGTTTTCGCGTCCGGCTCCGCCCGCGCCGCCGGTTGTTGCGCCGCCGCCGCCGGCGCCGGTGGTCGAACCGCCACCGCCAGTGGAAGACGAATTGGCGGTAAAACCGCCGCCGCCCAAGCCGATCGCCAAACCCAAACCGGTGGTGAAACCGCCGCCCAAACCGGCGCCGAAGGCAGTAGAGCAACCGCCAGCGCCAGCGAAACCCGCAGCCCCGGTCGCCGCTCCAGCGCCTCCTGCGCCACCGGCACCGGCGCCTGTTACTCCGGCTTCAGCCAACGCTGCGTATCTGAAAAATCCGGCGCCGGAATACCCGTCGCTGGCCCAGCGGCGCGGTTGGGAAGGCACGGTGTTGTTACGGGTGCATGTGTTGGCCAGCGGCAAACCGGGCGAGATCCAGATTGCCAAAAGCAGTGGTCGGCAACAGCTCGACGATGCGGCGCTGAATGCCGTCAAGCGCTGGAGTTTCGTCCCGGCCAAGCAGGGTGATGTCGCCCAGGACGGCTGGGTCAGCGTGCCCATCGATTTCAAGATTCATTAAACCGAAACCAAATTCGCGCGAAATGTTTACACGAGGGAACACATCATGACGTTACTGGCATCTCCACTGGAATCCATCGAAAGCGCGGTGATCTGGCTGCTGGTGGTTTTTTCCGTTGCCACTTGGGGCCTGGCGTTGCTCAAGGCTGTGCAGTTCGGTCGTCTGAAAGCGCAGGATCGGCGCTTTCACAAACGTTTCTGGGCGGCGTCGAGTCTGGATGCCGCGGCAGAGTTGAGCGAAACCCAGCCCGGCGCCGCAGCGCGAGTGGCGCAGGCTGGCTATGCAGCGATCCAGGTGGGCGAGGCGCCGCAGGCGAATGATCTGAGCCAGGCGATCAACCATCAGGATCGCCTCGAGCGTGCCTTGCGCCAGCAGATCGTCCGCGAACGGCGTTCGCTGGAAACCGGTCTGGCGGTTGTCGCGAGTATCGGCAGCACCTCGCCGTTCATTGGTCTGTTTGGCACGGTGTGGGGAATCATGGAGGCCTTGAAAGGCATCAGCGCCGCCGGTTCGGCGAGCCTGGAAACGGTGGCCGGCCCGATCGGTGCGGCACTCGTCGCGACCGGCGTGGGGATCGCCGTCGCGGTGCCGGCGGTGCTGGTTTACAACTATTTTTTGCGAAGGCTGAAACTGACCGCCGCGGATCTGGATGACTTCGCCCACGACTTCTACAGCCTGGCGCAGAAGAGCGCGTTCCGCGTGCTGATCCACCCGACCGCACACAAAGTGGCAACGTCGGGCAACGCGGCAAAAGTGAAGGAGGCGTCCTGATATGGCCTTCTCCACGCAAGACACGGATGAGGTGCTCAGCGAAATCAACGTGACGCCGCTGGTAGACGTGATGCTGGTGCTGCTGGTGGTGTTTATCGTCACCGCGCCGCTGCTGACCAACGCGATACCGATCAACCTGCCGAAGACCGAAGCGGTGGCGCCGGTCGAGCAGAAAGACCCGCTGGTGGTGAGCATCGACGGCGCCGGCAAACTGTTTATCAACAAGGATGAGATTCAGCCTGACTTGCTCGAATTCAACCTGAAGTCGGCCAAGGCCAAGGACCCGGAGGTGCGCGTGCAGTTGCAGGCCGATGACGGGGTGAACTACGGCGAAGTGGCGCGAGCCATGGCTTCGATCGAACGGGCGGGGATTAGCAAGTTGTCGGTGATCACCGCGCGGTAACAGACTTTCGTTTTTCCGGGGCCGTCTCCTTGGCAGGGTGCGGCCCTTTTTTTTGCGTTCGGTTTTTGAAAAAGCCCCTCACCTTAGCCCTCTCCCGGAGGGAGAGGGGACTGACCGGGGTGTCTGGCGGCTATACACCGATATGAGAAATCCAGTCGAACTCAAGATTTGAAGAACCTGAAGATCGGCTCCCTTTCCCCCCTCGCCCCCTTGGGGGAGAGGGTTGGGGTGAGGGGGGGGAATCTTATGCCCTACACAAATCACATATTCGATACAGGTCTTAATAAATAGCTTCTTATTCCTTAACGAATATAACTCCTCTCCCTATACTCGACCCGGAACAGACACGATGCAGGAGAGCTCCCCATGCGCAACGAATCAATCCGTTACCTGATTGTGCCGGGCTGGCAAGGATCGCCAGATGATCATTGGCAAAGCCATTGGCAGAACAGCCTGCCCAACAGCGCGCGGGTCGAGCAGGCTGATTGGCTGACGCCGCGCCGTGAGGACTGGGTCGCGGCGCTGGCCGAAGCGATTGCCGCAGACAGCACCCCGGTGATCCTCATCGCTCACAGCCTCGGCTGCATCACCGTTGCCCACTGGGCGGCGACTGCGCCGCTGCAATACCTGCGTCAGGTGCGCGGGGCGTTGCTGGTTGCGCCGGCCGATGTCGAGCGTCCTGCCTGTGCGCCGGCACTGCGCAATTTCGCGCCGATCCCGACGGATCTTTTGCCGTTTCCCAGTCAGGTCGTCAGCTCCGACAACGACGCCGCCGTCAGTGCCCCGCGCGCGCTCGAACTGGCACGCAACTGGGGGGCGGAGGCGGGGATTCTTGCCGGTGCCGGGCACATCAACGTCAAGTCCGGGCATCAGCGTTGGGAGCAGGGTTTCGCCTATCTCTATCGCCTGCAAAATCGCCTGGAACATCACGCCCGCCGTCGCGCCTGACCTCATTATTCAACGCCCCCGTCGGCTGGCGGTTTTGGGCGGGAGCCTGCCATGAGTTTCGAAACTTTCGGTCAGCCATTGCTGACCTTTCCCGATGCGGAAAAAAGCCCTCTGAGCATTCGCGCCAAGGCGTTGGTGTTCGTTGACCCACGCTCGCGGCAATTGCGCGAGGAGTTGGAGCAGTTGGCTCCACGTGCGATTTCAGTGCTGATTCGCGGTGAGACTGGCACCGGTAAAGAGCTGCTCGCCCGGCATATCCACCGCGCCAGTGACCGCAGCGGGCTGTTCGTTTCGGTGAACTGCGGCGCGATCAGCCCGACCTACGCCGATGCCGAACTGTTCGGCTACGCCGCCGGCAGCTACAGCGGTTCGGCCAGCAGCCGCGCCGGCTGGTTCGGTTCGGCCAACGGCGGCACCTTGTATCTGGATGAGATTGGCGACCTGCCCCTGCCGATCCAGATCAAGCTGCTCGCGGCACTGGAAAACCACGAAGTCACCCGCGTTGGTGCGCATCAGCCGAGCCCGGTGGATGTGCGTCTGGTTGCCGCCACCAGCATTGATCTGGCCCAGGCCGTGGATGCCGGGAAATTCCACGAGCGGCTCTATCACTACCTCAGCGAGGGCCATCTGGAGCTGCCGGCGTTGCGCGCGCGGACCGGCGACATCCTCTCGCTGGCCGAGTATTTCCTTGGCATCTACAGCCAGCGTCTGGACCTGCCCGTGCCGCTGATCAGCGAAGCCGCGCAACATGTGCTCGAACAACACGGCTGGCCGGGCAACACCCGCGAACTGGAAAACGTCATCCACTTCGCTCTGCTGGTCAGCACCGGCGACGAGATCCTGCCGGAACATCTGAACCTGCCTGACGCGTCTGCGCCGCAGGTTCAGATCGAACGTCTGGTGAGGCAGACCCACATCGGCGGTAGCAGTGCAGAGCGTAAGGCCTTGAAAGATTGGCTGATTCGCTTGAGCGAGGCGGTATAAGCATTTTCTTCAGCATGAACAAAATGGAATATGAAGCTGAATAAACGTTATTGTCCGGGAATAAAAAATCCGGGTATTGTCCGCCTCACGCCAGCGATATCACTTCACTGGCACACGTATTAAATGCCGTCGTCGATGACGACCGTGATTTTCGATAAGGACACTGCATGAAAAAGGTTCTGTTGTTTACCGCATTGGCGGCTGCGCTGACGGCTTCTTTCGCCAACGCCGGCGAGAAACTGGTGGTTGCCGCAACGCCGGTGCCCCACGCTGAAATCCTTGAGCTGATCAAACCGACCCTGGCCAAAGAAGGCGTCGATCTGGAAATCAAGGTCTTCACCGACTACGTGCAGCCGAACGTACAGGTTGGCGAGAAGCGTCTGGACGCCAACTACTTCCAGACCAAGCCGTATCTGGACAGCTTCAACCAGGGCAAATACAAGGATGACAAATCCAAGTACCTGGTGACCGTGCAGGGCGTACACGTTGAACCGTTCGGTGGCTACTCGAGCAAGTACAAAACCTTGGCTGAACTGCCGGATGGCGCCACCATCGCCATCCCGAACGAAGGCAGCAACAGCGGCCGTGCGCTGATCCTGCTGCAGAAGGCCGGTCTGATCGAACTGAAAGATCCGAAAAACGCTCTGGCAACGCCGAAAGACATCGCCAAGAACCCGCACAACTTCAAGTTCAAGGAACTGGAATCGGCGCTGCTGCCGCGCGTGCTGAAAGAAGTTGATCTGGACATGATCAATACCAACTACGCGCTGGAAGCCAAGCTCAACCCGCAGAAAGATGCGCTGGTGATTGAAGGCGCTGACTCGCCATACGTGAACTTCCTGGTGGCCCGTGAGGACAACAAGAACAGTGACGCGATCCAGAAACTGGCCAAGGCCCTGACCAGCCCGGAAGTCAAAGCCTTCATCGAGAAGAAGTACAGCGGCGCGGTATTGCCGGCGTTCTGAGCTGACGCTTGAGTGAATCCGCTTCAGACGTGAAAACGCCGATGGCCAGTGATGGTCATCGGCGTTTTTGTGTGTCTTGAAAAGCCCCTCACCCTAGCCCTCTCCCAGAGGGAGAGGGGACCGATTGGGGGATGCTGTAGAGGCCCGCCGACCTGTTCGTGCGTCGCTGAATCCATAATCGACTCGGTTCGTCAGGTCGATGTACGACGAAAGACACCACGGTCGGCCCCCTCTCCCTTCGGGAGAGGGTTGGGGTGAGGGGCTTTCGACTTACGCTGTAGTCTTCAACGCCCGGCGCAACGCCCTGAGCAATTTCACAATGTCCTGCGGATCCAGCCGCTGCGGCACTTTTACGTCCATGTTGTTCTTCCTTGTGGTGGATGGGCCGGAGAGTCTGGCCAAAAGCTGTGGGTCCTTGGAGGTCTTTCCTGAAAAAAAGATCCGTCCTACAGCGCAAGGAAAAATAGCCGTCTTATTCCTTCCCGGCAAACCCGCAGAATAATGTTTAAGCGAGATGAATGTGGGCAGCCCAGATGGGCTAAGCAAAATTCGGTCACCCAATATGTGCGCAAAGAGCTGAGTGATGACACCCGGCCTGAGAGTGTGATTGGTGAAGGGGGCAAGTGGTTGGGGTGATTGCCCGTTGGATCAGCGGTGAGGCTCGCCCCTCACCCCAGCCCTCTCCCAAGGGAGAGGGAGCCGATGTCTGGGCTTTTCAAAATCAGGTTCGACTTCAGGCTTTCAGGTCGGCGTAACTCTCGCAAACAACTCGGTGAAGTCCCCTCTCCCTCTGGGAGAGGGTTAGGGTGAGGGGCTTTTCGCTGGCACCCTCAATCCGGCCACTGCCACGCCGGCTCATCCAGCACCCGCTGCCCGACAATCCCGGTCTGGCCCAGCGTCTTCTCCAGCACGATGCAATTGCATTCCGGGTCTTCCTGCAACGCCGAGATCAATCGTCGCGCATGTGACACCACCCACACCTGACACTGCTCCGAAGCGCGAATGATCAGCCGCGCCAGCGCCGGCAGCAGGTCCGGGTGCAGGCTGGTTTCCGGTTCGTTGAGCACCATCAGCGATGGCGGTCGTGGGGTCAGCAGGGCGGCGATCAGCAGCAGATAACGCAAAGTGCCGTCCGACAGTTCTGCCGCTGACAGCGGTCGCAACAAGCCTTCCTGATAAAACTCGATAGCGAAACGCCCACCGGCCAACAGTGCGATATTCAGCCGCGCGCCGGGAAACGCATCGCTGATCGCCGCGCTCAGTGCTTGCGGATCGCCAATCTCGATAATTGTCTGCAAGGCCGCCGCCAGATCACGGCCATCGTGGTGCAGGACGGGCGTGCGCGTGCCCAGTTGCGGCTGACGCACCGGCGCGTCGGCATCGCTGCGAAAGTGATCATAAAAGCGCCAGCGCCGGATGAATTCGCGCATCTGAAACACTTCCGGCGAGCTGCGCAGATTGCCGACCTGATCGAACAGGCTGTCGAAGTTCGGCGTGTGTTGCGCCAGCACATCCCAGGCGCGACCTTCACGGGCGCGGATCATCGGGCCGTTGCGGTCGACCAGCAGGCTCGCCGGGCGAAACACCGGGCCGGCCCAGATGCACTCACGCTTGATTTCCGGGTCGAGGGAAAAGCATGAAGTGCTCGGCTCCGGCAGGCCCAGGCCGATGGCGTAACTGAAATCCTCGCCGGCGAATCCCAAGCGCAACCTTTTCACGCCTTGGCGCACCGTCGGCTCGATCGCCACTTCACCGTTGCGCATGCGTCGGCTGATGGTTTCCGGCCCGGCCCAGAACGTCGATTCCAGCCCGCCCTCACGCGCCAGTGCATTGACCACACCGCCCTGGGCGGTTTCCGCCAGCAGGCGCAAGGCGCGGTAGAGGTTGGACTTGCCGCTGCCGTTTGGCCCGGTAATCAGGTTCAGGCGCCCGAGCGGAATCACCAGTTTGTTGATCGAGCGGTAATTGGCCACGGCCAGGGTGTTGAGCATGAAATCCTTCTCCGGGTCACTGCGATACGCGGGGAGCATACCTTTAATGAGATAAATCTGGTGTTGGCGTCCGCAACCGTGGAACCCTGTTCTAAGCTCTGAAGTCGTATCGTCTCGACAGCAGCATTTAAGGCCAAGGAGTGTGCATGGCGGGTCCCGGATTGAAAGTGCTGATGGCCGTGAGCGCCATGGCGTTGCTCACCGCTTGCGGCGACAAGAAGCCTGCTGAGGAATACTTGCCACGGGTCTTTGTGCAAGAGGTCGAACCGGCCAACTACGCCGCAGCGGTGACCCTCACCGGTGATGTGCAGGCGCGGGTGCAGACCCAGCTGTCATTCCGCGTCGGCGGCAAGATCATCCAGCGCATGGTCGATGTCGGCGACCGCGTCACGGCCAAACAGGTGCTGGCCAAACTCGATCCGAAGGATCTGCAGACCAACGTCGATTCCGCTCAGGCCCAGGTCGTCGCCGAACAGGCCCGCGTTAAGCAAACGGCGGCCGCTTTCGTGCGTCAGCAAAAACTCCTGCCCAAGGGCTACACCAGCCAGAGCGAATACGATTCGGCACAAGCCGCGCTGCGCAGCAGTCAGAGCGCATTGAGCGCGGCGCAGGCGCAACTGGCGAACGCCAAGGACCAGCTCAGCTACACCGCGCTGATCGCCGATGCACCCGGGGTGATCACCGAGCGCCAGGCCGAAGTCGGCCAGGTGGTGCAGGCCACCGCGCCGATTTTCAGCCTCGCCCGCGATGGCGACCGCGACGCGGTATTCAATGTCTACGAATCGCTGCTGGCCGAGCGTCCGTCCGATCGTTCGATCGTGGTCAGCCTGCTCGACGATCCCGCGATCAAGACCACCGGCACCGTGCGTGAGATCACGCCATCGGTGTCTGCGCAATCGGGCACCGTGCAGGTCAAGGTCAGCCTCGACAAACTGCCGCCGGGCATGCAGCTCGGTTCGGTGGTCAGTGCCACCGCCAAGGGCACCGGCAAATCGGCGGTGGAACTGCCTTGGTCAGCGCTGACAAAAAACGTCAGCGACCCGGCGGTATGGCTGGTCGATGACAAGGGTGAAGCGCAGTTGCACACGGTCACGGTCGGTCGCTACCTGACCGGCAAAGTGATCATCAGCGAAGGTCTCAAGGGCGGCGAGAAAGTCATTGTCGCCGGCGGTCAGTTGCTGCACCCCGGCATGAAAGTCGAGATTGCCGAAAACACCTACAAGGATCTGCAACCGGGAGCGCAGCCATGAAGCGCCTCGGCCTGTTGTGCATGGCGTTGCTGCTGGGCGCCTGCTCGGAAAAGGAAACCCCGCCGGAGCCGGTACGCCCGGTGCTGTCGGTCACGGTCAAAGCGCTCAACGAAGAAAGCCTCGGACGCTTTGCCGGGAGCATTCAGGCGCGTTACGAGAGCAACACCGGTTTCCGCGTCGGTGGACGCATCGCCAGCCGCAACGTCGATGTCGGCGCCGAGGTGCAGAAGGGCACCTTGCTCGCCACCCTCGATCCGTCCGACCAGCAGAACCAGTTGCGCTCGGCCCAGGGCGATCTGGCGAGAATCCAGGCGCAACTGATCAACGCCCAGGCCAATGCACGTCGTCAGCAAGCGCTGTTTGATCGCGGCGTCGGTGCGCAGGCGCAACTGGACGTCGCCAATACCGATCTGAAAACCACTCAGGCCTCGCTCGATCAGGCCCGCGCGGCGGTCAGCCAGAGCAAGGATCAACTGAGCTACACCGAGCTGCGCTCCGATCACAAAGCCGTGGTCACCGCGTGGAACGCCGAAGCCGGGCAAGTAGTAACTGCCGGCCAACAGGTGGTGACGCTGGCGCAACCTGACATCAAGGAAGCGGTGATCGATCTGCCCGATACGCTGGTCGATCAGTTGCCCAGCGACGTGGTGTTCTCGGTGGCCGCGCAACTCGACCCGAGCATCAACACCACGGCGATCATCCGCGAGATCGAACCCCAGGCGCAAAGCGCCACGCGCACCCGCCGCGCGCGCCTGACCCTGTCGGATACGCCGGACGGTTTCCGCCTCGGCACCGCGATCAGCGTGACCCTCAGCTCGGCGATCAAGCCGCGCATCGAACTGCCGGTGACGGCGTTGCAGGAAGCCGACGGTAAAACCCGGATCTGGGTCATCGACACGCAGAACAAAACCGTCAACCCGCGCGACGTCAGCGTGGTCAGCCGTGGCGACAACAGCGTGGTGCTGGCCGGTGGCGTGCAAAACGGCGAGCGCGTGGTCAGCGCCGGCGTCAACAGTCTCAAACCCGGACAATCGGTAAAACTTGACGAGGACAGTCAATGAAAGGCTCTTTCAACCTCTCCGAATGGGCCTTGAAGCACCAGTCATTCGTCTGGTACCTGATGTTCGTCGGGCTGCTGATGGGGGTGTTCTCCTACTTCAATCTCGGCCGCGAAGAAGACCCGTCATTCACCATCAAGACCATGGTGATCCAGACCAAATGGCCGGGCGCGACCCAGGAAGAAACCCTCAAGCAGGTCACCGACCGCATCGAGAAAAAACTCGAAGAGCTCGATTCCCTCGACTACGTGAAAAGCTATACCCGCCCCGGCGAATCGACGGTGTACGTGTACCTGCGCGACACCACCAGCGCTGAGGACATTCCGCAAATCTGGTACCAGGTGCGCAAGAAGATCGACGACATTCGCGGCCAGTTTCCCCAGGGTATTCAGGGGCCGGGGTTCAACGATGAGTTCGGTGACGTGTACGGCTCGGTCTACGCCTTCACCGCCGACGGCCTGACCATGCGCCAGTTGCGCGATTACGTGGAACAGGCGCGCGCAGAAATCCGCAACGTGCCGGGGCTGGGCAAAATCGAAATGGTCGGCCAGCAGGACGAAACGATTTACCTGAACTTCTCCACGCGCAAACTTGCCGCGTTAGGTATCGACCAGCGCCAGGTGGTGCAGAGCCTGCAATCGCAGAACGCAGTGACTCCGGCCGGGGTGATCGAGGCGGGGCCTGAGCGGATTTCCGTGCGCACCTCGGGCCAGTTCGAGTCGGAGAAAGATCTGGCCGAGGTCAATCTCAAGCTCAACGATCGCTTCTATCGTCTGGCCGACATCGCCGAGATCAGCCGTGGCTACGTCGACCCGGCGACACCGGAATTCCGCTTCGACGGCAAACCGGCGATCGGCCTGGCGATTGCCATGCAGAAGGGCGGCAACGTTCAGGAGTTCGGTAAAGCGCTGCATGAGCGCATCGACCAGCTCACCGCAGATTTGCCGGTCGGCGTCGGCGTGCACACCGTTTCCGATCAGGCGGTGGTGGTGGAAGAGGCCGTCGGCGGTTTCACCAGCGCACTGTTCGAAGCGGTCATCATCGTGCTGGTGGTGAGTTTCATCAGCCTCGGCGTGCGCGCCGGTCTGGTGGTGGCCTGCTCGATTCCGCTGGTGCTGGCGATGGTGTTTGTGTTCATGGAATACAGCGGCATCACCATGCAGCGGATTTCCCTCGGCGCGCTGATCATTGCCCTCGGTCTGCTGGTGGACGACGCGATGATCACCGTGGAAATGATGGTCACGCGCCTGGAAATGGGCGAGAGCAAGGAGCAGGCGGCGACGTTCGCCTACACCTCGACGGCATTCCCGATGCTCACCGGTACGCTGGTGACCGTCGCCGGTTTTGTGCCCATCGGCCTCAACGCCAGTTCGGCGGGTGAATATACGTTCACGCTGTTCGCGGTGATTGCCGTGGCGATGATCGTCTCGTGGGTGGTCGCGGTGTTCTTCGCACCAGTGATCGGCGTGCACATCCTCAGCGACAAGGTGAAGGCCCACGATGCCGAGCCGGGTCGCGTCGGCCGGGCGTTCAACGGTGGTCTGTTGTGGGCCATGCGCAATCGCTGGTGGGCGATCGGCGTCACCGTGCTGCTGTTCGTGCTGGCGGTGTTCTGCATGCGTTTCGTGCAGAACCAGTTCTTCCCCGCTTCCGACCGCCCGGAAATTCTGGTCGACCTGAACCTGCCGCAAAACGCCTCGATCGACGAAACCCGCAAGGCGGTGGACAAGCTCGAAGCGACGCTCAAGGGCGACCCGGACATCGTGCGCTGGAGCACTTACATCGGTCAGGGGGCGATCCGTTTCTACCTGCCGCTGGACCAACAGTTGCAGAACCCGTACTACGCGCAACTGGTGATCGTCAGCAAGGATTTCGAAGCCCGCGAGGCACTCAGCCAGCGCTTGCGTGAGCGCCTGCACAAAGACTTCGTCGGCATCGGCAGCTACGTGCAGGCTCTGGAAATGGGCCCGCCGGTGGGGCGTCCGATTCAGTATCGAGTCAGCGGCAAAGACGTCGATCAGGTGCGCAAACACGCCATCGATCTGGCCACCGAACTGGACAAGAACCCGCACATCGGCGAGATCATTTACGACTGGAACGAGCCCGGCAAAGTCCTGCGCATCGACATCGCCCAGGACAAGGCGCGGCAACTGGGACTGTCGTCAGAAGATGTGGCCAACCTGATGAACAGCATTGTCAGCGGCTCACCGTTGACCCAGGTCGATGACGATATCTACCTGATCAACGTGGTCGGTCGCGCCGTGGATTCCGAGCGCGGTACCCCGGAAACCCTGCAGAACCTGCAGATCGTCACGCCGAGCGGCACCTCGATTCCGCTGCTGGCGTTCGCCACCGTGCGCTATGAACTGGAGCAGCCGCTGGTCTGGCGTCGCGACCGCTTGCCGACCATTACCATCAAGGCCTCGGTGCGCGACGAGATTCAGCCGACCGATCTGGTGAAACTGCTCAAGCCGTCGATCGATGCTTTTGCCTCGAAACTGCCGGTCGGCTACAAGGTCGCCACCGGCGGCACGGTCGAGGAAAGCGGCAAGGCCCAAGGGCCGATTGCCAAGGTGTTGCCGCTGATGCTGTTCCTCATGGCGACGTTCCTGATGATTCAGTTGCACAGCGTGCAGAAGATGTTCCTGGTCGCCAGTGTGGCGCCGCTGGGGTTGATAGGCGTGGTCCTGGCGCTGGTGCCGACCGGCACGCCGATGGGCTTCGTGGCGATCCTGGGGATTCTCGCGCTGATCGGCATCATCATCCGCAACTCGGTGATTCTGGTGACGCAGATCGATGAGTTCGAGCAGAAAGGCTATGCGCCGTGGGACGCGGTGGTCGAAGCCACCGAACACCGGCGCCGACCGATCCTGCTGACCGCAGCGGCAGCGAGCATGGGCATGATCCCGATCGCCCGCGAAGTTTTCTGGGGACCGATGGCCTACGCAATGATCGGCGGGATTGTCGTGGCGACGCTGCTGACGCTGCTGTTCCTGCCGGCGCTGTATGTGGCCTGGTACAAGATTCGCGAGCCTGAAAAAGAATCTTCCTGAAGCAAAAGCAAAAGATCGCAGCCTTCGGCAGCGCCTACAGGGAAACGCATTCCAACGTAGGAGCTGCCGAAGGCTGCGATCTTTTGATCTTCAATCAACTCGACGCCACACGCTCGCCAGCCACGGCTGCTGTTCGCGCGGCAAGCCCGCAGGCCGGTAATAATGCTCCAGCTCGACAAACCCCGCCGCCGTCAGCAACCCGCGCCAGGCCTCGAGATCGTGATACGAGCCGTAGCGCGGCCCGTTCCAGCCCTCTTGGTTGTCGCCACGCGGATTGGAACTGAACAGCACTCCACCCGGTTTCAAGGTGCCGTGCAGTTGCCGTAGCACTTGCGGCAACACCTGCAGCGGCACATGAAACAGCACGGCGTTGGCGAAAATGCCGTCGAAGCGCTCGGCCGGCAGATCAAGCTTGAGAAAGTCCTGCTGCCAGACTTCGCAACCGCTGTCTTCGCGGGCCATGCGCGCGAACTCCTGCGAGCCATCGAGGCCGATCGCGACGTGGCCCATGCGCGTGAAGGTTTGCAAATCCCGCCCCGGCCCGCAGCCGAAATCGAGAATCGTGAAAGGTGCTTCACCGTGAATGTGACGCAGCAAGGCCTCGATATTCTGGCTGACATCGTGGTCGCGAGTGCCTTCACGGAAATCCTCGGCCACCGAGTTGTAGTGACCAAGGGTGGTGGCGGTGATCTGTTCGAGGTCGCTGGGCGTTTGCTTCATGATCGATGCTGTATTGGCGGCGTGAGGGCGGACTATAAGCCTTTTCACCGGCAAAAAAACGCCGCCTGCGCTGGGGCCAGTGCAGGCGGCAATGGGTGCCAGGCTTCAGTGCTGCTTCGCTCCCAGACAATCGATCGAGCGGTCCATCATCGCCTTGGCCATTTCCAGCAGATGCCAGACCGAAAACACCATGGCCCGATCCGCGCCCCCGAGCTGGTCACCGCATTGATGGACGGTCACCGAGGCGCAGCGCAGCAGATCGGCAACATACAGTTGGGCGTCCTCCAGCGTCACATCTTCGCTGATGCTGTAAACGCGTTTCTGTCCCGCCAACGTGACCTGATTGCCGGCCAGATGCGAGTCGACGGCGCGGCACAGTGCAGAGCGATCCTTGAGCAAATCCTCGGTGAACCGCTTGCTTGAGGTAAGGCTGAGTGGCGGATCGGCAAGATTTTTTTCCATGGGTAAACTCCTGACTTCAAGTGGGAGCCAACCATTTCGCGACTAAACGAGCAGGACGGCGGCTGCACGCGGATCAGTCGCCGGCCGGACAACTGAATCCAGTCACCGCAAAACAGTGACGACCGGAGATTAGCTACAGGATATTTCGGGTACAAGCGGGCAAAATATTCTAGGAATCGTCCTGCAAACCCCCGTGGTTCGGGCTGGCGAAACGACAAAAGTGGTGTAGGAAGCATCTGATTTTTGCGAAGGGCGTTGCCTAAGATATCGCGATCACAAGGGCCTGATTGATGGCCACCTGCCGCCATCGACCTTAGCGCTTATTCAGTCCTCGCGCCAGCCTGTCTGAATGACCGCATGGGTGCGCAAACCTGAATGCAACTGGTAGTTCTTACAGTATCGGGATGGAGAAAACTGGTTCAGTCTCAGCGTATAGACATCAGGGACTCGCGTAGCCGTGAATACCCGCCATGACACCGCCACTCCGACCTTGTCGGTCATTGACCCGCGCGCACTGGTGGTTCGCAGCGTTGCCTATTGCCGACACCCGGATAAAGCCGACATCGAATCGCGCATCACCCGGCAGATCTTTGATGAGGCGGGGCGTCAGGTAGCGTCGTGGAATCCGCGTTTGTACGGCGTTGCGCCCAAGCCGAATCTGGCCACACTCTACGCATTGAGCGGTCAAGACTTACTCGCAGACAGCGTCGACGCCGGTTGGCAGGTGCGGCTGTTGAATGAAGCGGGCTCGATGTGTTCTGGCTGGGATGCCCGGGGCAGTCAGAGTCACCGCCAATACGATGATCTGCTGCGACCGCTAGCCCTCACCGAGCAGGCGCACGACGGGCAGCCTCGCGTGGTCGAGCGCTGGACCTATGCAAAAGCCACCGATGATCACGCACAGCACAACCAGTGCGGTCGACCAATCCGCCACGACGACCCGGCCGGCAATCGGCACTTCGATCACTACGGCCTCGGCGGTGCAGTGGTGGTGGAGTCGCGACGCTTTTTGATCGAGCTCGAGACGCCTGACTGGCCGCTCGAACCCGACCGGCGGGATGACTATCTCGAGGAAACAACCTACGTCACCCGGCAGACTTTCACTCCAACCAGCGAGTTGCAGCATCACACCGACGCGGTTGGAAACCTCAGAACGCAGCATTACAACATCGCCGGGCAAGCTTGCGCGACCTGGCTGTTGCAGGCCGGCGAGGGCAGGCAGCCGAAGTGCCTGGTCAGCGCGATTCGCTACAACGCGCAGGGTCAGATCGAAAGCGAAACGGCCGGCAACGGCGTCATCGCCCGCGCCGAATACAGCCGCGATGACGGCCGGTTGCTGAGACTGCTCGCCAGTGTCGGCACGCACCCTCCATTGCAGGATCTGAATTACGTCTACGATCCGGTGGGCAACATCATCAGCCTGGAAGACAAGACTCAAGCCGTGTCCTGGCTCAACAATCAGCGCATCGATCCGGTCAGTCGGTATCGCTACGACAGCCTTTATCAACTGGTCGAGGCCAGCGGCTGGGAAGTCAGCCAGCCCAGTCATGGCCCGGCCTTGCCGGAGCTGCTGCCAACGCCGCTCGATCCCAATCAACGGCGCAACTACACGCAGAAATTCGACTACGACGCAGCGGGCAACCGGATCACTCGCCACCACAGCGGTGCGCCGGGTTTTTCGATGTACACCTCCCATCGCAGCAACCGAAGCCTGGCGCAGCGCGACGATGGTTCCTTGCCCGGGGAAGCGGAGATAGCGCTGGGATTTGATGCGGCGGGTAATCAGCTTGAGCTGCAGCGCGGACAGGCCATGACGTGGAACGTGCGCAATGAGTTGAGCCGGGTTGTGTTGCTGAAACGTCCGAATGAAAGCGATGACTACGAATGTTATGGCTACGACGAGCCGGGGCATCGGTTGCGTAAAACGACTGTCAGCCAAGCGTCCGGTCAGACGCTGACGGTAGAAGTTCGTTATCTGCCGGGGCTCGAGATTCATCGCGAAGTCGATGGTGTCGAGCGACATGTCGTCAATGTCGACACCGGGCGCAATCGGGTACGACTGCTGCACTGGCCAAGCGGGGTGGAAGGCGACCAACTGCGTTACAGCCTCAGTGATCATCTTGGTTCCAGCACGCTGGAATTGGATGATGGTGCGGGGATTTTGACTCAGGAGCACTATTACCCGTTTGGTGGCACGGCGTGCTGGGCGGGTAAGAATTCATTGACGGTGAAAAACAAAACGATTCGCTACTCAGGCAAAGAGCGGGATGCGACCGGTCTTTACTATTATGGATATCGTTATTACGCGCCGTGGTTACAACGCTGGACAAGTCCCGATCCTGGCCGAGATATCGATGGAATCAATCTTTACGCAATGCTAGGAAATAGTCCGCTGATTTTCGTTGATGAACAGGGGACGATCAGAGGTTTGAGTAGCGTTTTGAGCGGCGAAAGTGACGCGGAACATGCGCGCAGGGCCCATTTCAAATTGCATTTGCTCCCCAGCATCATGGCTAGAAAGGACACGGATAAGAGTTCTGCCATTGGCAAAATTAAAAAGCTGGCGCGCATCCAGAGCGATGTGGCTGCGGATGAATTGCTGGAAGCCGCTGTTGATGTCATATCCAGGGCGAAACTGACTTTCAATATCAATCCGCAAAACATCCCTGATCTAGAAGGTGATGGCCTCATGAATATGTGGCATCAGGGGGTTAAACCGGGTTTTGCAACGGAGATCCGGGATGGTTTCGAAATGGGCATGTTTGACTATGCTCATTCCCCTTCCAGAATAATAAAAGAGTATGGCTCGCTAGATCATTCGAAATTCAATGGGGATTTCAGGCCTGTTTATGGGGCTTTGAAACTCTCTGCCGGTCTGGCCAGCGCGGGTGGCGCTTCAGCCTATGGGGCTGCTGCCTTCCATCTGAAAGATGAGTCACGTAAATATATGACGTTGACCGGAGTCGACAGCTTTGATCTGAAGCCTTCAATCAATAATCTGGCTTCATTTGGAAATCTGTATCCAGTGTTTCACCAAATGCAATCCAAAACGTGGCAAGTATTGACAAGGATTATGTCGGGTGTCGAAACGGGTCTGGCTTCGCCTGATGAGTATGTGGAGTGGCAATCTCATAACAGCGTGAAGTGGAAAGACATGACGAGTCTGATTTTTCAGACAAGAGAAAACATGGAAAACACGCTTGATCAGGGAAATACCCGGGCTTTTCTGAAAAAAAATTCGATTACTCCAGGTTATGTCGGGTGAACACTCACAGTAGCGCCACCAGTTCGCATCCGATGGTGGGCGCTGGCGTCCCAGCCATCGGAAGCAAAGAGTCTGCTTCACCGCTTGTTCAACCCCCGAGCCAACCGATCCCCACCCAACTGAATCACCGCCACCAACGCCACCAGCAAGACAATCACCGTCAACATGATCTGGCTGTCGAAGCGCTGATAACCGTAGCGGTAAGCGATATCCCCCAGCCCACCAGCACCAATTGCCCCAGCCATGGCCGACGAATTGATCATCGTCACCAGGGTGATGGTGAAACCGCCGACAATCCCCGGCAGCGCCTCGGGCAGCAGCACATGCCAGACGATATGCCAGCGCCGGCAACCCATGGCCTGCGCGGCTTCGATCAGACCATGATCGACCTCGCGCAGACTCACTTCGGCGATCCGCGCGAAGAAGGGCGTTGCGGCGATTGTCAGCGGTACCACAGCGGCCCACACGCCATAGGTGGTGCCGACGATCAGGCGGGTAAACGGAATCAGCGCAACCATCAGAATCAGGAACGGGATCGAGCGGAACAGATTGACGAAGGCGCCCAGCGCACGGTTCAACAGCGGCGCCTCATAGATCCCGCCCTTGTCACTGGTGACCAGAATCACCGCCATGGGAATCCCCGCCAGCAGCGCGATCAGCGACGACACGCCGACCATCAGGAAAGTGTCGATAAAACCCTGCAGCAAGCGATCAAACCACATAGCCCAATACCTCCACTCGTTGCGCCCATTGCCCGGCGCGTTCGCGCAATTGCCCGGCGCTGAACGCCGAGCCGCTGACGGCCAGCAACAGCTGCCCCAGTGCGTGACCCTGAATCCTTTCCACGCCGCCCTGAAGCAGCTTCACTTGGCCACCCAACGCCGCAAACAACGCGGCCAGATCCGGCTCATCAGCGGCACTGCCGGTGAACTGCAAACGCAACACCACCGCTGCATCAGAAGCCGTGGATTGCGCCTGCAAACGGCTTTGCAATTCTTCCGGCAAGGCGTGTTGCAGCGGCGCGAGCAAGGTCTGGCTGACCTCGTGCTGCGGATTGCCGAACACTTGCCACACCGGGCCTTGCTCGACCGCATGGCCATGCTCAAGCACGACGACGCGATCGCAGATGTCGCGGATCACTGCCATTTCGTGAGT
Source organism: Pseudomonas siliginis (assembly GCF_024072275.1). Taxonomy (NCBI): domain Bacteria; kingdom Pseudomonadati; phylum Pseudomonadota; class Gammaproteobacteria; order Pseudomonadales; family Pseudomonadaceae; genus Pseudomonas; species Pseudomonas siliginis. Next base: position 245,323 of record NZ_CP099598.1, read on the forward strand.
GATCAGCACAATGGTCAGGCCGAGGCGTTTGTTGATCTCGCGCAACAGTCCGAGGATAGACTGAGTGGTCTCCGGATCGAGTGCCGATGTCGCTTCATCGCAGAGCAGAATGTCCGGGTCATGCACCAGCGCGCGGGCGATGCCGACACGCTGCTTCTGCCCGCCGGAGAGTTGTGCCGGGTAGGCCTTGTGCTTGCTTTGCAGGCCGACCAGTTCGAGCAGTTCGCGCACCTTGTTGTCGCGCTGTTCCTTCGGCACGCCGGCGACTTTCAGTGGCAACTCGACGTTCTGCCAGACGGTCTTGGCCGACATCAGATTGAAGTGCTGGAAGATCATGCCGATACGCCGGCGCAGAGCGACGAGACGGTCTTCATCGAACTCGCCGATATCGACCTGATCGATCAGCACGCGTCCTGAAGTCGGCTGTTCCAGGCGATTGATCGTGCGGATCAGCGACGACTTGCCGGCGCCGCTGCGGCCGATGATGCCGAACACTTCACCACGCTGAATCGCCAGGTCGATGCCCTGCAAGGCCGCGACCGGTCCTTGCCGGCCGTTGTAGGTTTTGCCCACGCCAATAAAGCGTACGTGGGCGCGATTCAACTCGGGGTGCAGCTCGGTTTTTTCAGCATTGTGTGGCTCTGGAAGCTCCAGTCGCCGTTGGATCGCTGCGGTCATGTTCAGCTTTCCCAGCCGGCCTGATAGAGCTTGCCGTGGGCCTTGTCCAGTGCCGCGCGAACGGCCGGCGAATGCTGATAGATGTCGACGAACTTGATCAGGCGCGGGTCGGTTTTGCTCTTCGGCTGGATGACGAACTGGATCACGTATTCCTTGTGATCGAGACCGTCGAACAGCAGTGCCGAGCCGGCATCGAAGGTCTTCGCCAAGCGGATATAGGCTGGATAACCCTGGACCAGATCGGCGTCGTCATACGCGCGCACCAGTTGCACGGCTTCGACCTGAAGGATCCTGATCTTCTTCGGATTGGCGACGATGTCGTCTTCGGTGGCTTTGTAGCCGACGCCCGGTTTCAGGCTGATCAACCCGGCCTTGGCGAGCAATTGCAAACCGCGTCCGCTGTTGATCGGGTCGTTGGCGATGGCGACGCTGGCGCCTTCGGGCAGCTCATCGAAGCTTTTGTATCGCTTCGAATACAGACCGACGTTGTTAATGATCCCAGGAGCGAATGGCACCAGATCGAAGCCGGACGCGGCTTTGGCGTTTTCCAGGAACGGAATGTGCTGGAAGTAATTCACATCGATGTCGCCAGCGGCGAGGCTGACGTTGGGCGCGATCCAGTCGGTGAATTCCACCAGCTCGACTTTCAGGCCTTGTTTGGAAGCTTCCTCGACGGCGGCTTCCAGCGGGATGGCAAAAGCGGCGGTGGTGCCGATTTTCAGCGGCGCATCCGCAGCGAATACCGCCGAGCTGAACAGGCCGAAGGCCAGAGCCAGTGCTTTGACTGGGTGGGTCAGGATTTTTTTGGTCATGGTGGTTTTTCCAGTCAGTGCATGAATTTTTGCTGTCGGGGAGGGCCTCTTCGCGAGCAGGCTCGCTCCCACAGGGGCACGCATTTCAAATGTGGGAGCGAGCCTGCTCGCGAAGCTTCTGATGCCTGTACGAAGATCCGCTGTGTTGCTCAGGCAATTGCGCCTCACCGTGAAACAACTTCTCGCGCAAGGTCCCGCTGTCATACGCAGTCTTGTACGAGCCGCGCCGCTGCAGCTCGGGAATCACCAGTTCGATGAAATCGACATAGCTTTCCGGGGTGACGATGCGGGTCAGGTTGAAGCCGTCCAGACCGGTCTCGGCGATCCACGATTCGAGTTCATCCGCCACCTGCTCGGGCGAGCCGACCACGGTGATGTAACGACCACCGAGGGCGTGCTGGTCGAGCAATTTGCGCCGGGTCCAGTCGTTGTTCTGCAGGTTTTTCGTCGCCGACTGAATCGCGTTGCTCTTCACGTACTGGATCGGTTCGTCGATTTCGTACTGGGCAAAGTCGATGCCGGTGGAGGCGGAAAAATGCGCCACGCCGGCCTCGGCACTGGCGTAACTCAGGTACTCGGCATGCTTGGCCCACGCCGCTTCTTCGGTGGCGCCGACGATCACATTGAGGCCCATGAACACCTTGATGTCTTGAGGATTGCGCCCGGCTTCGACCGCGCTGGCACGGACCTTGTCGACCTGCACTTTGGTCGATGGTTTGTTCTGGCCGCTGATGAATACGCACTCGGCATGACGCCCGGCGAAGAGCAAGCCGCGATCGGAGCTGCCGGCTTGGAACAATACCGGCGTGCGCTGCGGTGACGGCTCGCAGAGGTGATAACCCTCGACCTGATAGAACTCGCCCTTGTGCTCGACCTTGTGCACTTTTTCCGGATTGGCGTAGATACGCTCCTCGCGGTCGTTGAGCACCGCGCCGTTCTCCCAACTGCCTTCCCAGAGCTTGTACAACACCTGCAGATACTCTTCGGCCTGGTCGTAGCGGCGGTCATGTTCGACCTGTTCGCGCAGGCCCATGGCTTTGGCGGCGCTGTCCAGATAACCGGTGACGATGTTCCAGCCGACCCGGCCGCGACTTAAATGATCTAGCGTCGACATGCGTCGGGCGAACAGATATGGCGGCTCGTAAGTGAGATTGGCGGTCAGGCCGAAGCCGAGGTTTCTGGTGACGGCGGCCATCGCTGAAACCAGTAGCAGCGGATCGTTGACCGGCAACTGGATCGACTCTTTCAGCGTGACGTCCACCGAGTTCTGATAGACGTCGTAGACGCCGACTATGTCAGCGATGAACAAGCCATCGAACAATCCACGCTCAAGCAACTGCGCCAGTTCGGTCCAGTATTCAATCGTGTTGTAGCGGGTCGAAGTGTCGCGCGGATGCGTCCACAGGCCATGATTGATATGGCCGATGCAGTTCATGTTGAACGCGTTGAGCAGAATTTTCTTTTTCGCCGCGCTCATCAGATCGTCCCTCGCAGCGGAGGGTTTTCATCGTTGAGGTAATAATTGCCTACTGCGTGATACTTCCAGCGCACCGGGTCATGCAGCGTGTGTACGCGCGCGTTGCGCCAGTGGCGGTCGAGGCCGTGTTCACTCAGCGTCGCCTGGCTGCCGGCCAGTTCGAACAAGGTGCTGCCGGCGGCGAGGGAAATTTCCGTACTGATCGCCCGCGCTTCGGCAACTGCAATCGATGCGGCGGCGACGGTTTCGGCGTTGGTTTCGGCTTGCGCGGCATCGAGGATTTCGCCGGCACGTTCGAGCAAGGCTTCGGTGGCGTGCAACCGAATGCTCAAGTGGCCGAAGCTCTTCAATGTGAGTGGATCTTCGGTGGCCTTGTCGTTGCCGGAATCGATCCACGGACGGGTCTTGCTGCGCACGAAATGCAAGGCATCTTCGAAAGCGGCGCGGGCAATGCCGGTGTCGATGGCGGCGTGGAGAATCTGCGCCAGCGGGCCGACCGTGGTCGGGCGCTCGAAAGCGCTCTGAAACGGCAGCACATCTTCAGCCGCTACATACACATCTTCGAACACCACCGAGCCACTGCCAGTGGTGCGCTGGCCGAAGCCGCTCCAGTCGTCGATCACCGTCAGGCCCTTGCTCTCGCGCGGGACGAAGGCCAGTTGCTGTACGCCGTTTTCATCGACCACCGACGTCGGAATGCGCTGCGCGTAAATCGCCCCGGTCGAGTAGAACTTGCGACCGTTGATGCGATAACCAGCGCCGTCGCGTTCGAGGCTGGTGACGCGGTCGTGAGCGGTTTTGGTGCCCAGTTCTGCCAGCGCATTGCCGAAGCGTTGACCGGCGAGGACCTCGGCGTACAGACGTTGTTTCTGTTCATCGCTGCCATTCACGCGCAGCACTTCCAGTGCGTAGAAATGGTTCTGCGGAATTTGCCCGAGTGAACCGTCGGCCTGCGCAATCAGGGCGATGACTTTGGCCAGGGTGACGTTGGAAACACCTGCGCCGCCATATTCCTTCGGCACGCTGATGCCCCACAGGCCGGAGCGGGAAAACACTTCCAGTTCTGCCAATGGCAGGCGGCGTTCGCGGTCGCGCAGGGCGCTGTCGCGTTTGAAATCTTCGGCCAGGTCGCTGGCGACGATCAGGGCTTGCTCATCGCTGGTGATGAGCGCGACGTGATGGGAAAGCGTCATAGGGGGTTCTCCAGATGACTGGTCGTCTCAGATCCAGGAATGGCGAGCCGGCAAAGTGCCGTTCAGGCGATAGGCGCCGACTGCGTGATATTTCCAGCGCACCGGGTCGTGCAGGGTGTGCACGCGGGCGTTGCGCCAGTGGCGGTCGAGGTTGAATTCGGCGAGGGTCGCGCGGCTGCCGGCCAGTTCGAAGAGCTTTTCGCTGGCCAGCAGCGAGATCTCGGTGGTCAGTACTTTTGCTTCAGCCACGGCGATCGAAGCGCGAGCAGCGGACTCAGCAGTGAGTGGCGCCGCGTGAACCTGATCAAGCACTTGTCCGGCCTTGCGCAGCAGCGCTTCGGCGGCGTGCAGTTCGATTTTCAGTTTGCCGATATCGGCGATCACGTAGAGGTCATCGCTGGCGCGCTCGACCTTGGCGTCGATCCATGGCCGCGCGCGGCTTTTGACGAAGTCGATGGCGTCGTCGATAGCACCGCGTGCGATGCCGGCGTCGATGGCCGCTTGAATCAGCTGCGACACTGCCCCTTGGGTGTTCGGCTTTTCGTTGATCTTCCAGTTGTCGATGACCAGGCTCGACTCGACGCGCACGTTGTTCAGCAGGATCGTGCCGCTGGCGGTGGTGCGCTGGCCGAAACCCGACCAGTCATCGACGATGCGCAAACCTGGCGTGCCGCGACGGACGAAGGCCAGCACTTGCTTGCCGTCATCGTTGAGCGCTTTCACCGCGACCCAGTGGGCGAACAGGGCGCCGGTGGAATAGAACTTCTGGCCGTTGATCACGTAGTCGTCGCCATCTGCACTGATTCGCGCATTCAGTTCCAAGGTGTTTTTCGTGCCGCGTTCCGGGCCGGCATTGCCGATGCGCCAACCTTCCACAACACTCTGGAACAGCTGCTTTTTTTGCGCTTGGGTAGCGGTGCCGAGCACCAGATGGATGATGCCGAACTGGTTTTGCGGAATCTGTCCGAGCGCCGGGTCGGCGGCAGAAATGATCGCGAATACTTCAGCCAATGTGACGAAGGAAACCTGCGGGCCACCGTATTCGCGCGGGATGGCAATGCTGCCCAGACCGCTGCGGGTGAACTGTTCGATTTCCGACCATGGCAGCTTGCGCTGACGGTCGCGTTTGGCCGCCTGCACGCGGGCGGCCTGCGCCAGCTCGTGGGCGGCCTTGATGGCTTGAGCGTCGTTGCGCAGTACTTGCGCGGGCAACAACAGTGGGGCGATGTCCAGATCGGACTGCAGATTCGCATCTGCCAGACTGGACATCAGTGCCGCTCCCTGGCTGCACGCAATGCCCTGGCGATCTGCACTGGGGTGATTGTGTTCCGGACCATACCTACCTCACATCTCATGAAAAACGCCGCGAAGTGCGGCGATTGAAAGAATGTCCGGTGGTCCGGTGCATATACCCTAAGCGTGTATAAAAATTAAATAAACTAACTTTTAGGAATATGCATAGAAGGGTGGATGTTCGGCTTGGTTAACGAGGTTCAGGTGAGAGATAACTGACCTCCCACCTTGAGCAGGTCTCACTTGGTACGTGATTCAGCGGCCTTGAATTCGGGCTTTAACGGGACTTTCACGTACGGATTCACGCAACCGATTTTCAGTGTGCGCGGCGGTGCCCAGCGCGAGTTGTTACCGACCCGGTCGAGGATGCAGTAGGTCACGTCCAGCCGCAGGTCTTCGCCCGCTTCGACAATGACCGCCGGTGGCACCCAGACTTGAATCGGCAGCCCGACGTCGGCCGCAGTGAGCGCCGCCAGATCCATGCGCACATCACCCCAGCGCAATGTGATGGCGTCGTCTTCGGCCATGTTCAGATAAGGCTCGATAGTCAGCGGCACGCCGCGTTTGATCTGGCTGGGGTTGACGCCCTGGCGGCGAATCGCTTCGGGGATGATCACCGGTGCCAGTTGCTGGTTTTCATCTTCGCAGTGCGCAGCGGGCTGGCCACCCGGGCAATCGAGTTTGACCTGTATCCGCGTCGTTGCCGAAAGCGCGGCGCCCTGGCCGACCTGCATCACGCGGTAGTGAATGCGCGCGGTGCCGTTGGTGATGAAACTCTCCGGCACCCGCAGGCTGACCGACTCGCCCACATCGGCCGCGCTGAGGACTTTTGACGCGACATAGCATTTGTCCCAGAACAGTTCGATCAGATCGCCAACGTCCATGTCGCAGTAGGGCGGCACGTCGATGAGCAGGTGAGCTGCCGTTGCCAGGTTGATGCCGTTTTTTTGTGCGCATGCCAGCGTTGGCGCTGCAAGTTCGGGTGTGTGCGAAGTGCGGGTCATCGGTTTCTCTCCTTGAAGTCTTGCAGCGAAATCCGTTTCTGGAAAACAAAAAAGGCGCGAATCAACTGGCAATAAAAGCGACAAGTATTTGCTCGGTATTAGTGCGGGTTGTTTGAACTAAGGGGCGCCGGTTGCCGACTAGATAAAAGTCTGCGGAGAGGGGTGTCAATAGAGGGGATTAGTTAATGCGTAAATTACAAGTTAATCAGAAAGCTCCTACGTCATCGAGGCAATAAGCCTAGGCGTAAGCGCGAAATCAGCTACAGATAAACAGCGGTTTCGCGGCGTTTTGTGCGGGTTCGTTCACCGGCAAACGTGTGGAAATATGACGAATCGAGGATGTGCGTCATCGTTGCGCAATGTTTATCTGCGCACACAAGTAATAAATGTTTAGAAGAATGAAATGCCGGGGGAGGGATAACTTCCGTCCGTGGAAGTTGAGGGCTGTGGCAGAGAAAGTTCTCAGGCGTGATTCAGAAACTTGCTGAGAAACTGTTTGGTGCGTTCTTCTTTCGGGTTGGCAAACAGTGCCTTGGCTTCACCTTGTTCAACAATTACGCCCTTGTCGAAAAACACCACGCGATTGGCCACGTCACGGGCAAAACCCATTTCATGGGTGACAATCACCATGGTGCGATTTTCTTCGGCAAGACCGCGAATGGTCGCCAGCACTTCGCCGACCAGTTCCGGGTCGAGGGCGGAGGTCGGTTCGTCGAACAGAATGACTTCCGGCTCCATCGCCAGCGCCCGGGCAATTGCCACGCGCTGTTGCTGGCCACCGGAAAGCCGGCGCGGATACGCGTCCTCCTTGCCGGCAAGCCCCACTTTGGTCAGCAGCTTTTTACCCAGAGCAACTGCCTGGTCGCGCGGCATCTTCTTGACCACGATCGGGCCTTCGATGACGTTTTCCAAAGCGGTGCGATGGGGGAACAGGTTGAAGTTCTGGAACACGAAGCCGACGTGCTGGCGCAGGTTGCGCACCAGGCTTTGCTGCTGGTTCAGCGGGCGGCTGGTATCGATTTCGATATCGCCGACCTTGATCCGGCCGCTGGTGGGTTCTTCGAGGAAATTCAGGCAACGCAGGAACGTCGTTTTCCCCGAACCACTGGGACCGATGATCGCGACGACTTCGCCTTCCTTTACCTCAAGGTCGATGCCGTTGAGCACGACCTGTCCCTTGAATTGCTTGGTCAGTTTTTCCACGACAATCATCGCGTCAGGACTCCTGGTCGTGCCGATTGACCCGCTCTTCCAACTTGTTCTGCAAGTGCGAAAGCACCGTGGCCAGAATCCAGTAGATCAGCGCGGCGGCAAGATACATGGTGAAGACTTCAAAAGTCCGGGCGGTAATCAGCTGCGCCTGACGGAACAGCTCCGGCACCTGAATGGTCGCGGCCAGCGCCGTGTCCTTGACCAGCGAAATGAAGCTGTTGCCCAGCGGCGGCAATGCCGTGCGCATCGCTTGCGGCAGGATGGCCCGGCGCAGGGTCTGCGCGCGGGTCATGCCGATACTCGCAGCAGCCTCCCACTGACCGCGTTCGATCGAACCGATCGCGGCACGAAGGATTTCACAGGCGTAGGCGGCCATGTTCAGCGAGAAACCGATCAGCGCTGCTGGCAGCGGATCAAGCTCCATGCCCAGTTGCGGCAAGCCGTAATAGATCACGAACAGCTGCACCAGCAACGGCGTGCCGCGAAAGAACGACACGTAGATGCGGGCCAGCCAGCTGACCGATTTGAAGCGCGACAGGCGCATCAGCGCGAGGCCGAAGCCCAGCAGCAGACCGAAGAACATCCCGCCGAGGCTGAGGACTACCGTGTAGTACGCGCCCTTCAACAAAAAGGGCGCGGAATCCAGCGCGAGTTGGAAAGCCTCTTCCATTATTTAGTGACGTCTGCGTTGAAGTATTTCTTCGACAGTTTCTCAAGAGTGCCGTCAGCACGCAGTTCGTCGAGCGCCTTGTTCACCGCAGCGAGCAGTTCAGGCTCGCCTTTGCGCAGGGCGATACCGGATTCCTGACGCGAGAAGGCCTCGCCGGCAGCCACGGTTTTCGGGGCTTTCTTGGCGTATTCGAGGGCAGCCAGACGGTCGATCAGGATGGCATCGGTACGACCGTTGTTGAGGTCGGCGAACTTGGTCGGATCATCGTCGTAGGTGCGCACGTCAGCGCCCGGCACGTTGGCGCGGACCCACTGCTCGTAGTTGGTGCCCAGGCCGACACCGACTTTCTTGCCGGACAGGTCAGCGGCAGTCTTGATGTTCAGCGCCGACTCTTTGCTTTTCAGCACGAGGGCCTGGATGCCGGAGACGGTGTACGGTTCGGAGAAGTCATACTTCTTCTTGCGCTCGTCGGAGATGGTCACTTGGTTGACCACCAAGTCCAGACGCTTGGATTCGAGTGCGGCGAGGATGCCGTCCCATTTGGTCGGCTGAATCTTGGCCTTGACGCCGAGCTTTTGCGCCAGCGCTTCGGACAGCTCCACTTCAAAACCCGACAGCTTGCCGTTCTCGTCGACATAGCTGAACGGTGGGTAAGTGCCTTCCAGGCCGACGTTGAGAACGCCCTTGTCCTTGATCTGTTGCAACTGCTCACCGGCCACTGCCTGACCGATCAGGCCGGCGCTGAGCGCAAGACCCAGCGAACCGACCAGCAGAGTGCGACGTAGTGCGGAAAAATTCATGACAAGCCCCTGTGTTTTCTTATGGAAGACGCTTAAGGAATGTAGGCAAATTGGTGATTTGGACGACAGCGCTATCCTGCCTTAAAGCAGCTTAAGCGTCTCGCCTGAAATTCGCCTGCGGCGAGACTATAAGATGTCTGTTTTAGACTTGAAAATACTTAATACTAAAATTGTTATTCATTTCAGGAATATGCGTGACTGCTTGAAGATCGCAGCCTTCGGCAGCTGCTGCAGGTGATCTCATGTAGGAGCTGCAGAAGGCTGCGATCTCTTGATCTGCTCTTACAGAAAATCCTTGTAGGCAAACAACGCTGGCGCGCCCCCGGTGTGCAGGAAGATGACCGGGCCGTCATCGAATCGCTGCCGGCCAATCCCGTCTAACAGGCCGGCCATGGCCTTGCCGGTGTACACCGGGTCAAGCAACAGACCTTCCTGAGCCGCCAACAGTTTCACCGCCGCCAAAGTCCCGGCATTCGGTTCGCCATAACGTGGGCCGAAATATTCGTCCCACAGCTCGACCTTGAAGCTGGCCGGCAACTCGACGCCCAGCAGCTCAGCGGTGCATTCGGCCAAACCCTGAACCTTCGGGCGCTGATCTTCTTCACTGCGCGAAACGGTCACGCCAATCACCGGCAGTTGCGGCAGCGCCTCACTCAGCGCCAGTCCGAGGCCACTGTGAGTACCGGCACTGCCCGACGCCAGCAGCACCGCGGCGAAATCGAGGCCGCTGTCCTTGATCTGCTCGGCCAGCTCCAGCCCGGCGCGCACATAACCCAGAGCACCGAGCGCGTTGGAGCCGCCAATCGGCACCAGATACGGCTTCTTGCCGTTGCTGCGCAGGCGCACGGCGAGGGCGGCCAGTTGTTCGTCGGCATTGTCGAGGTTGTCGACCAGCTCGACTTTGGTGTCGAACAGATCCAGCAGCAAGCGGTTGCCGTTGCCGGTGTAATTTCCATCATCAGTGCCGAGCGGGTTTTCCAGCAGCGCCACACAACCGAGGCCGAGTTTCGCGGCCAGCGCGGCGGTCTGGCGCACGTGGTTCGATTGCAACGCACCGGCCGTGATCAGCGTGTCAGCACCTTGCGCGAGCGCGTCGGCGGCCAGGTATTCGAGTTTGCGCAGCTTGTTGCCGCCCATCGCCAGCGGCGTCAGGTCATCGCGCTTGATGTACACCTCGCGACCAAGCCAGGTGGACAGGCGTTCGAGTTTTTCCAGCGGAGTAGGGTGGCTCAGCAGTTCGAGACGGGGGAAGCGTTGCAGCTGTTGTTTGATCATGGGTCCGTACTGGCGCAGAAGAATGAAAGGACTATAGGCACGCGTTTTTGCACGGGCAACCGCCAATCGCTTATAGCCAAATGGACTGAGGCCAGTACTATCGGTTCTTAATTCGTCGGCAAAGCCATGCCGTAAAGTAGGCGCCGATGACGCGGCCAGACAGTCCGGCCGCCCGTGAGGAGTCTTTACCGTGAGCGAGCGTTCCAGCCATTGGCAATTGCAGACCATCGTCAGCCAGCTGCGCAGCGCGCGGGATCAGTGGCGCGCACAGAATGGTCGGGCTTCAGGAGAGCAGGGCGGCCGCGAATTGCCGTCGCGAGCGGCGATGGCGGAAATCCTCGAGGCGCTGTGTGGCGCGCTGTTCCCGATGCGTCTGGGGCCGGTCGATCTGCGTGAAGAAAGTGAAGACTTCTACGTCGGCCACACGCTTGATGTAGCGCTCAATGCATTGCTGGCGCAGACGCGCCTGGAGCTGCGTTACGTTGCCCGCCACAGCGCGCAGGACGACAGTGAAGTCGAGACCCGCGCCATTCAGATCGTGCAGGATTTTGCCCTCGCATTGCCGGGTTTGCGCACGCTGCTCGACACCGACGTGCTGGCGGCCTACCACGGCGACCCGGCGGCGCGCAGCGTTGATGAAGTGCTGCTGTGCTATCCGGGCATTCTTGCGGTGATTCACCATCGCCTGGCGCACCATTTATACCGTGCCGGACTGCCACTGCTGGCGCGGATCAGCGCGGAAATCGCGCACTCGGCGACGGGCATCGATATCCACCCGGGCGCGCAGATCGGCCGCAGTTTCTTTATCGATCACGGCACAGGCGTAGTGATTGGCGAAACCGCGATCATTGGCGAACGGGTGCGCATTTATCAGGCGGTGACTTTGGGTGCCAAGCGCTTTCCGGCGGATGAGGACGGCCAATTGCAGAAGGGCCACCCGCGCCATCCGATCGTTGAGGATGACGTTGTGATTTATGCCGGGGCGACGATTCTCGGACGGATCACCATCGGCAAGGGCTCGACCATTGGCGGCAACGTCTGGCTGACGCGCAGTGTGCCGGCGGGGGCGAATCTGACGCAGGCAAATCTGCAGCATGATGACGGGACGCAGAAGTAGGCCGTGGAATCCTTTTCCCCTCACCCCAGCCCTCTCCCGGAGGGGGAGGGGGCCGACCGAGGTGTTTTGCGTCATACATCGACCTGAAATACCGGGACGATTATGGATTCGGCACGGTTTCCTCAGGTTGGCGCACATTCTGAATATCCCCCAATCAGTCCCCTCTCCCTCTGGGAGAGGGTTAGGGTGAGGGGCTTTTGATTCTTGCTTGGCGCAGTGAACGAATCTCACAAAACCCGCGTCATAAACCTCCTCGGGCGCTGTAGGAAACCTACCGCCCAGCCCTGCGATTAGTCCTTACCGCCCCATTCATGTTTAACTTGAACGTTCATTCAAGTTAAACCGGTGGTTCGCTGCCCGCTCACAACAGGAGGCTTGCCTTTGCTGAGTCCGATCATTTCAGCCACGTTTCAACCCTTCGAGGTGCACCTTTCATGAGTGCATCGTCTACCCCCGCCAGCGGTCTGGTGCGCATGAATCCGCCGGTGTTCTACTTCGCCGCGACGGTCATTCTGCTGTTTGGTCTTGTCGTCATCGCCATCCCCGAGCAGGCCGGCGCCTGGTTGCTGGAAGCGCAAAACTGGGCGGCCAATACGGTCGGCTGGTACTACATGCTCGCGATGACCCTGTATCTGGTCTTCGTGGTGGTCACCGCCTTATCCGGCTACGGCAAGATAAAACTCGGTGCCGACCACGACGAACCCGAATTCAGTTACCTGTCCTGGGCCGGCATGCTGTTCGCCGCCGGGATCAGCATCACGCTGTTTTTCTTCTGCGTCTCCGAACCGCTGACCCACATGCTCCAGCCACCGCAAGGCGACGCGGGCACGGCGGATGCGGCACGCCAGGCGATGCAGATCCTGTTCCTGCATTGGGGCCTTCATGGCTGGGGCGTGTTTGCCTTCGTCGGCATGGCACTGGCCTATTTCGCCTATCGGCACAACCTGCCGCTGGCCCTGCGTTCGGCGCTGTATCCGCTGATCGGCAAACGCATCAACGGCCCGATCGGCTATGCGGTGGACGGCTTCGGCATCATCGCCACGGTGTTCGGTCTTGGTGCCGACATGGGCTTCGGCGTGCTGCATCTGAACTCCGGGCTGGACTACCTGTTCGGCATCGCCCACACGCAGTGGATTCAGGTCGGCCTGATCACGCTGATGATGGGTGCGGCGATCATTGTGGCCGTCTCCGGCGTCGACAAAGGCGTGCGGGTGATGTCGGACATCAACATGCTGCTGGCCTGCGGGCTGCTGCTGTTCGTATTGTTTGCCGGGCCGACACAGCACCTGCTCAACACCCTGATCCAGAACGTCGGCGATTACCTCGGCGCGCTGCCGATGAAGAGTTTCGACCTCTACGCCTACGACAAACCGAGCGACTGGCTGGGCGGCTGGACCGTGTTCTACTGGGCCTGGTGGATCGCATGGTCGCCGTTCGTGGGCCTGTTCATCGCGCGGATTTCCCGTGGCCGCACCATCCGTGAATTCGTCTTCGGCGTGCTGTTGATTCCGCTCGGTTTCACCTTGGCGTGGATGTCGATCTTCGGCAACAGCGCCCTGGATCAAGTGCTCAATCACGGCATGAGTGCGCTGGGCATGTCGGCCATCGACAATCCGTCGATGAGCATTTATCTGCTGCTGGAAACCTATCCGTGGAGCAAGACTGTCATCGCCGTGACGGTGTTCATCAGCTTCGTGTTCTTCGTGACGTCTGCGGATTCCGGCACCGTGGTGCTCTCCACCCTGTCGGCGAAAGGCGGCAACCCGGATGAAGACGGGCCGAAATGGCTGCGGGTGTTCTGGGGTGCGATGACCGCGCTGATCACCAGCGCACTGCTGTTTTCCGGCAGCATCGACGCGTTGAAGTCGGCGGTGGTGCTGACCTCATTGCCGTTCTCGTTGATTCTGCTGCTGATGATGTGGGGCCTGCACAAGGCGTTCTATCTGGAGTCGCAGAAGCAGATCGCGCAGTTGCATTCGCTGGCGCCGGTCTCCGGTTCGCGGCGTGGCACCGGTGGCTGGCGTCAGCGCCTGAGTCAGGCCGTGCACTTCCCGTCCCGCGACGAGGTGTACCGCTTCATGGAAAGCACCGTCCGCCCGGCGATCGAAGAAGTGACCGCCGTGTTCGTCGAAAAAGGCCTGCACGTGGTTACCCAGCCGGATCCGGCGCATGACAACGTCAGCCTGGAAATCGGTCATGGCGAGCAGCATCCGTTCATCTATCAGGTGCAGATGCGCGGCTACTTCACGCCATCGTTCGCGCGCGGCGGCATGGGTTCCAAGCAACTCAACAATCGCCGCTACTACCGCGCCGAAGTGCACTTGAGCGAGGGCAGTCAGGACTACGATCTGGTCGGCTACACCAAAGAGCAGATCATCAACGACATCCTCGACCAGTACGAACGGCACATGCAGTTCCTGCATCTGGTGCGTTGACCGACGGCTGCGCGCCGGGTCTGCTCAGGACTCGGCGCTCAGCAGCATGAACAACACCATCGCCGCCACTGGCACGCCGAATATCGCACTGCCCATCGCAATCTTGGGCCCCGCCGTTGATCCGTCCATCTGTAATGATCACGAAACAGACTATTATTTATCCAAGTGTGTATGGTGTGTATCGCTGCGCGCTTTGTGCCCTAGAGTTGTAATTCTTGACGTCGGAAAGGGCGAAGGAAACCTTTATGAAATTCCCGGTCGTTCTGCATAAGGATGCCGACTCGGACTACGGCGTGATCATTCCGGACGTACCGGGGTGTTATTCCGCAGGCGCCACGGTAGCCGAAGCTTTCGAAAACACGCAGGAAGCGCTGGCGCTGCACTACGAGGGGCTGGTCGCCGATGGCGCCCCACTGCCGCAAGTGCGCGACATTGATGCTCATCTTGATAACCCGGATTACGCGGGCGGTATCTGGGGCGTGGTCGACTTTGACATCACGCCTTACTTCGGCAAATCAGTGCGCTTCAATGCCACATTGCCCGAGCAGTTGCTGGAACGTATTGACCAGACCGTCCGGCGAGACCGGCGCTACCGTTCCCGCTCCGGATTTCTGGCGGCGGCTGCGCTGCGCGAATTGTCGGTATGACAGAAATTCTGTGGGAGCGATCCTGCTCACTCCCGCAGTCAGGAGCTTTCGCGCTCGATCACTTGGCATCGCAGCAGGTTCAGCCGTTGCACTGCTTCGTTGGGCAGTACGCCAAGGCTTTCCAGCACTCGCGTTGCCGCCAGCACGCCAATCTCCAGCGCTGGCGGTTTGATCGTGCTCAGACTGGGCAATAACATCTCGGCAAACGGGTAATCACCGAAGCCGAGCACGGCGCAGTCTGCGGGGATTTTGATACCCGCGCGTTGTCCGGCGAGGAGGCCGCCGGCGGCGAGATTGTCGTTGGCGAAGATGATCGCGTCGGGGCGTGGTGAGGCGTTCATCAGGGCGTCCATCGCTTGCTTGCCGGCCTCGAACGGTGCGCGGTCGGCGTCCGGGGCGAAGATCCATGGCTCACGTCCTGCTTCACGCACAGTGGCGGCATAACCATCGCGGCGCTCCAGTGCACTGAAGTCGCCCGGCGCACTGTTCTGTACGAAAGCAATGCGTTGATAGCCTTTGTCCAGCAGATGCCTTGCCGCTGTCACGCCCACTTCGAAATGCGAAAAGCCAATCTGCATCGGCCCGCGTTCCGGCTGGTAATCCCAGGTTTCGATCACTGGAATATCCGCCTCGGCGAGCATTTTCTCGGTGCCTGCGCTGTGAAAGTGGCTGGTCAGCACCAGCGCTGCCGGCGACCAGCCGAGAAACGCGCGCACGGCATTTTCTTCCTGCTTGATATCGAAATAACTCGACGCCAGCAACAGTTGATAACCGTGACGGCTAAGGGTGTCGCTGAAGCCCTGGATCGTGTTGGCAAAAATCGGCCCGGAGATGTTCGGAATGACCATGCCGACGATTTTCCCCCGCGCCGAGGCCAGACCACCCGCCACCAGATTCGGCACATAACCGAGCTCGGCAACCACCGCTGCAATACGCTCGCGCCGCTCGGGCGAAACCTGTTCGGGCTGATTGAAATACCGCGACACGGTAATCGCCGACACCCCGGCCGCACGCGCCACGGCATTCAACGTTACACGGCCGGCGCCACGACGTTTACGCGGTTTTTCAACGTTCAAGACTCGATCCTTTCTAAAAACCAAATCGCATATAAAAGTAATTTTTCAGTATTGGACGCTCTATTCGCCGATGGCCAATATTGCCGATGTTAGCGCTAACAAGGCGCGTTGTCTGCTACTCGCTCGAGCGAATGCCCAAGACAGATTCAGGCGCTGTCGTCGCAGAACGGCAGCGGTTCAGGGCCATTTTCGAGCGAACACCTATGCGTAATTTTCCTGGGGCATTACACACACTGACGCAGTCGATACACGCGGCGGGCTGGATTTTCACCGGGCTGGCGGCGCTGCCGCTGCCCATGGCGTTTGCCGCTGACAGCAGCGATCAGGAACCGACGCTGAAATCCGTCACGGTGACCGCGACTCGCCGCGAAGAGTCCCTGCAGAAAGTGCCGGTGGCGGTTTCCGTGCTCGACGGCGAACAGCTCGAACGCGATAACCGCAATAGCTTGGCGAGCATCGTTCAGCAAGTGCCGTCGCTGAATTTCCGTACCGGCGCCTCGAACAAGGACACCTCGTTATTCGTGCGCGGCGTCGGCACGATTTCCACCTCGCCCGGCGTCGAGCCGACCGTGGCGACAGTGATCGACGGCGTGGTGTACGCGCGGCCCGGTCAGGCCACGCTGGATCTGCTCGATCTGGAGCGCGTCGAAGTGTTGCGTGGCCCACAAGGCACGCTGTTCGGCAAGAACGCCTCGGCCGGTGTACTCAACATCTCCAGCAAGGCACCGACCGCCGAAACACACGGCTATATCGATCAGGCGTTCTACAGCGGCAACGAAAGCCGCAGCCGTTTCGGCCTTGGCGGCAGTCTGATTCCGGACACGCTGAAGGGCTCGATCAGCACCTTGTTCGGCACGTACGACGGTAACATCGACAATCAACACAACGGCCACGAGGTCAACGGTTACAACCACCGCGGTGTGCGCGGCAAACTCGAATTCACCCCGAACGACGACATTACTTTCACCCTGATCGCGGACTACATGCAGTCCCACGACGACGCGCCCAATGGTGTCGTCAGCCAAGCGCTGACGCCGGCCTTCGCCAACGCGCTGAGTCCGGTGAGCGCGAGCAGCCACAACCGCGACATCAACACCGACACCCGCTCTCACATCGAGGACATCAACAAAGGCCTGTCCGGCCAGCTCGACTGGCAACTGGGCGATTACACGCTGACATCGATCACCGCATGGCGCGGCTGGGACAATACCCAGTATCAGGATGGTGATCGCCTCGGCACCGTGACGGCGGCGTTCCCCGGCACGGCAGATAAAGGCGATCTGGCCTTCGACCAGTATTCGCAAGAGCTGCGTCTGGCCTCACCGAAGGGCGAGTTTCTCGAGTACGTCGGCGGCCTGTTCTACATGCACGGCAAGGACGACGAGACCTATCAGCGCACCCTCACGACCACCACACGCACCGACCGTGGCGTTGCCGATTACAGCACCACCAGCGACAGCTACGCGGTGTTTGGTGAGAGCACGCTGAACTTCACTTCGAACTTTCGCGGCATCGCCGGTCTGCGCTATACCCACGATGATCTGAAATACGATCACCGTCGCGTTTCAACATCAGCGACCACCGTCAGCGGCATTCAACCGGCGACCAGTAGCTCTGGCTCGGTGGACGAGGACGGCTGGTCCGGTCGCCTCGGTCTGCAATATGACCTGAGCGATACCGTTACCAGTTACCTGACCTATTCGCGCGGTTACAAAGGCCCGGCGTACAACGTGTTTTTCAACATGCAGCCGCGCGACACCGAAGCGCTGAAACCGGAGACCTCCAACACCTGGGAAGTGGGGATCAAAGCCACCTCCTGGAACAACCGCCTGACCACCAACCTGGCGATCTTCCACAGCGAGTACGACAACTATCAGGCGAACTTTTTCGACACCGTCGCCGGGCAGGTGGTGACGCGTTTGATCAACGCCGGCAGCGTCACCAGTGAAGGCATCGAACTCGATTACGCCCTGCAAGCCACCCAGCAACTGAAGTTCTCCGGCTCACTGGCCTACACCCGCGCACGCATCGACGAATTCGCCTGCCCGGCCGGCGCGGCGGCGTCGTGCAACGTCAACGGCAAACCATTGCCGTTCAGCCCGGACTGGAAAAGCTACGTGCGCGCCGACTACACAATTCCGCTGGACAACGGTCTCGATATCGAACTGGGCACTGACTACAGCTGGCAGAGCGAAGTGCAGTACGACATCAGCCAGAACCCCGATACCAAACAGGGCGCCTACGGGCTGTGGAACGCCAGCGTCGCCTTGGCCGATTACAGCAATGGCTGGCGTGTCGCCCTGCTCGGCAAGAACCTCGCCGACAAATCCTATTCGTCATTGCTGGCCAGTGGCGGCAGCTACATCTATCGCGCCGTGCCACGGGATGACGAGCGCTATTTCGGCGTGCAACTGCGCAAGGATTTCTGAGATGAGCAGACAGATGAAACTCGGTGCGTTTTTCATGGCCACCGGGCATCACGTAGCGGCCTGGCGGCACCCGGACGTGCCGGCGGATGCTGGGCTGGATTTCGCCCATTACAAACGTCTGGCGCAGATCGCCGAAGCGGCAAAGTTCGATGCGCTGTTTGTCGCCGACAGCGTCGCCGCACCGACCGAAAACATCGCCAGCCGCATGGCGCGCTCCGATCACTTCGAGCCGCTGACCTTGCTCTCGGCACTGAGCGCGGTGACCGAGCACATCGGCCTGATCGCCACGGCCACCACCAGTTACAACGAGCCATACCACGTCGCGCGCAAGTTCGCTTCGCTCGATCATTTGTCGGGCGGACGGGCGGGATGGAATCTGGTGACTTCGGACAATGCGGCCGAGGCGCTGAATTTCGGCCGCGACGCACACATCGGCCACGCCGAACGCTACAGCCGCGCCCGTGAGTTTCATCAGGTGGTCACCGGGCTCTGGGACAGTTGGGAAGACGATGCCTTCCACCGCGACAAGGCCAGCGGCGCCTATTACCACCCGCAGAAGCTGCACGTGCTCGATCATGTCGGTGAACATTTCCGGGTCAAAGGCCCGCTGAACGTCGCGCGCTCGCCGCAGGGGCAACCGGTGATCGTCCAGGCCGGTTCTTCCGAAGCCGGGCGCGAACTGGCGGCGCAAACGGCGGAAGTGGTGTTCACCGCGCAGACTTCGCTGGCCGCCGCACAGGCGTTTTACACTGATATCAAGGGACGCTTGGCCAAGTTCGGGCGCAGCACCGATTCGCTGAAAATCATGCCCGGTGTGTTCGTGGTGGTCGCTGCTACCGAAGCTGAAGCGCAGGAAAAGTTTGAAACGTTTCAGCAATTGGTCGAACCGGAGGTGGGCGTCGCGCTGCTTGGGCGTATGCTGGGCAACTTCGATTTATCGAAGTACCCGCTGGACGGGCCGCTGCCGCCATTGCCGCTGACTGACAGCGGTCAGCAGAGCCGACAGAAATTGCTGACCGAGCTGGCCGGGCGGGAGAGCCTGACCCTCGCCGAGCTTGGTCGCAGGATCGCTGGCGGGCGGGGGCATCACAGCCTGGTCGGCACGCCGGCACAGATTGCCGATTGCCTGCAGGAGTGGTTCGAACAAGGCGCGGCGGACGGCTTCAATGTGCTGGTGCCGCACCTGCCGGGCGGGCTGGAAGATTTCGCCAATGGCGTGGTGCCGGAACTGCAACGGCGTGGCTTGTTCAGAACTGAATATGAAGGCCGCACGCTGCGGCAGAACCTGGGGCTGGTTCGACCTGCAAATCGCTTTGCATGATTGATGGGGCTTTTGTGGCGAGGGGATTCATCCCCGTTCGGCTGCGAAGCAGTCGTAAAACCAGCGCATTCGGTACACCAGATTCGCCGAGGTTTCAGGTTTTGGGGCGGCTTCGCCATCCATCGGGGATAAATCCCCTCGCCACAAAGGTGTCCGGTTGCAGATGACTAAAAGACAGACAAGAGAGGATTCGATGACTTACACCGCTGCCGAAAATCGCTACGACTCCATTCCCTACCGCCGCGTCGGCCGCAGCGGTCTGGTGCTGCCGGCCTTGTCGCTGGGCCTGTGGCACAACTTTGGCGACAGCACGCCGATCGACACCCAGCGCGCCTTGCTGCGCACAGCGTTCGATCTGGGCATCAACCATTTCGATCTGGCCAACAACTACGGCCCGCCATACGGCAGCGCCGAGATCAATTTCGGTCGCCTGCTGCGCGAAGACTTCAAGCAGTATCGCGACGAGCTGATCATCTCGAGCAAGGCCGGTTGGGACATGTGGCCCGGCCCGTATGGTCAGGGCGGCGGTTCGCGCAAATACGTGCTGGCGAGCCTCGACCAGAGCCTGCAACGCCTCGGTCTGGACTATGTGGACATCTTCTATTCGCACCGCTTCGACCCGGACACCCCGCTGGAAGAAACCGCCAGCGCCCTTGCCACCGCCGTGCAGCAGGGCAAGGCGCTTTACATCGGCATCTCGTCCTACTCAGGGGTGAAAACCCGAGAAATGGCCGCGCTGCTGAAAGAGTGGAAAGTGCCGCTGCTGATTCATCAGCCGGCGTACAACCTGCTCAATCGCTGGGTGGAAAAGGATCTGCTCGATACCACCGATGAACTCGGCACGGGCGTCATCGCGTTCACGCCGCTGGCGCAGGGCTTGCTCACCGACAAATACCTCAACGGCGTGCCGGCCGATGCGCGAGTCAATCGCCCGGGCGGCGGCTCGCTGCAGGCTTCGCACTTGTCCGAGGCCAACATTGCTCACGTGCGAGCGTTGAACGAAATCGCCCAGCGTCGCGGCCAGAGTCTGGCGCAGCTGGCACTGGCGTGGACCCTGCGTGATCCACGAGTGACCTCGGCGCTGATTGGTGCGAGCCGGCCGGAGCAGATCATCGAGAACGTCGGGGCGCTGAAGAATCTGCATTTCAGTGCTGAAGAGCTGGCGGAGATTGACCGGTTTGCCCAGGAGGGCGGGATCAATCTTTGGGAGAAGCCTTCGACGGCGGAGTGAGCCACCCTCACCCCAGCCCTCTCCCAGAGGGAGAGGGAGCCGACCGAGGTGTCTTGCGTCTTACATCGACCTGAAATACCGAGTCGATTATGGATTCAGCAAAGTACGTTCAGGTCGGCGTACTTCTACAGCATCCCCAATCAGTCCCCTCTCCCTCCGGGAGAGGGTTAGGGTGAGGGGCTTTTGCCTTTAAAAGGGCTCAGCGAAAAAACGGCACATCCCCCAACACCGTCGCCCGCTGCATCACCCGCCGCGCCGGGCGGTAATCGTCCACCGCGTAATGCTGCGTCACGCGGTTGTCCCAGAAAGCGATGTCGTCCTTCTGCCAGCGCCAGCGAATGGTGAATTCCGGCCGGGTCGCGTGGGCAAACAGAAATTTCAGGATCGCCTCGCTCTCGGTTTCCGACAATTCGTTGATCTTTGAGGTAAATCCTTCATTGACGAATAGCGAGCGCCGGCCGCTCACCGGGTGCGTACGGATCACCGGGTGCGACAGCGGCGGATTCTTGCGCCGCGCTTCTTCCCACTGCGCCAGCGCCTCAGGCGTGTTGCCGTAGCGCTCGAGCGGAAACGAACGAGTGAAATCGTGGGTGGCCGTCAGACCTTCGAGCAGGGTTTTCATCGGCGCCGACAGCGCTTCATATGCCGCGATGCCGCTGGCCCACAATGTGTCGCCACCGAACTCCGGCAGCAACTTGGCGCTGAGCACTGCGCCCATCGCGGGCGTTGGCAGGAAGGTCACGTCGGTGTGCCAGATCGCGTTATCGCGCACGTCGGTGACGGCGGTGTCGAGGATCAGCACTTCCGGTTGTTCCGGCACGTTCGGGTAGATCGGATGAATGTGCAGGTCGCCGAAATAATGCGCGAAACGTGCCTGCTGTGCCGGCTCGATCGGCTGGTTGCGGAAGAACAGCACCTGATATTTGAGCAACGCCTGTTCGATGGCGTCGCGGTGTTCCAGGCTCAGCGGCTGGCTGATGTCGACGCCGTTGATCTGCGCACCGAGGGCCGAGCTTAACGGGGTGATGTTGAGGGTGCTCATGGTCGTTCTCTTCGAATTCGGAGTGTCATGCTTTTGTGGGAGCGAGCCTGCTCGCGAATGCAGAGTGTCAGGCGACAGTGCAGTGAATGATCTGACGCTTTCGCGAGCAGGCTCGCTCCCACAGGGGAATTTTCACAAGGCGATTTAGTGCGCCTGGCCGTGCCACGGCACCAGTCTGCGCTGCAATGCGCGCAGGCCCATTTCCATGGCGAAGGCGATCAGGGCGATGACCAGAATTCCCAGCACCACGACATCTGTGACCAGGAATTGCGCAGCCGACTGCACCATGAAGCCCAGGCCACTGGTGGCCGCGATCAGTTCAGCGGCGACCAGGGTCGACCAGCCAACCCCCAGGCCAATGCGCACGCCGGTGAGAATGTCCGGCAGTGCGCTGGGCAGAATCACATGGCGAATCAACTGCACGCGCGTCGCGCCCAACGACTGCGCCGCGCGCAGTTTTGCTGGGTCGACGGTACGCACGCCAGTCGCGGTGGCAATGGCAATCGGCGCAAAAATCGCCAGGTAGATCAGCAGCACTTTCGACAACTCGCCAATGCCGCACCAGATCACGATCAGCGGCAGATACGCCAGCGGCGGGATCGGGCGGTAGAACTCGATCAGCGGATCGAGCACGCCACGGGCGATGCGGTTGGCGCCAATGGCAATGCCCACCGGCACGGCGGTGAGAATCGCAAAAGCGAGACCCAGGCCGATGCGGCTCAGGCTCGCGCCCAGGTGCTGCCACAGCGTCGAATCCATATATCCCGAGGTCGCCAGCAGCCAGCCTTTTTGCAGCACGGCAGAGGGCGGTGGCAAGAACAGCGGTTCGATCAACTCGGTAGCGGTCACCGCCCACCAGACCGCCAACAGGCCGAACAGGGTCAGCAGGCTGATCCAGCGAGTGCTGAGGCTGCGGCGCAGCGGGATGCTCACCGAAGGTGTTTTCACCGCCGCAGCGGAAACGTCGTAACTGCTCATGCGCGCTCCTGCCGGGGTACGGCGCTGCGTTGCGAGAAGACTTTGCTCAGTACATGCTCGCGGGTTTCGATAAAACGCGGATCGGATTTGATCGCGCGGGCCGACTCGCCAGCGGCGTAACGCTGACCGAAATCCAGCTGCAGGCGCTCGACGATCTGCCCCGGATTCGGTGCCAGCAGAATCAGGTCCGTGGCGAGGAACACCGCTTCTTCAATGTCGTGGGTAATCAGGAAAACCGGTTTGGCAGTGCGCTGCCAGACTTGCAGCAACAGCTCCTGCATCTGCTCGCGAGTGAACGCATCAAGCGCACCGAACGGCTCATCCATCAGCAGCACGCGCGGATCGGCGGCGAGGGCGCGGGCGAGGCCGACGCGTTGTTTCTGGCCACCGGACAATTGCCAGATGCGTCGGTCTTCGAAGCCGGCAAGATCGACCAGCGCGAGCATTTCACGGGCGCGCTGTTCGCGTTTGTCCTTGCCGACACCGGCCAGTTCGAGGCCGAAGGCGACGTTGGCCAATACGTCCTGCCAAGGCAGCAAGGCGTCGTCCTGAAACACCACGCCACGTTCGGCGCTCGGGCCTTTGACCGGCACGCCGTCAAGGGTGATGCGCCCGGCACTCGGCTCGACGAAGCCGGCAATCAGGTTCAACAGCGAAGTCTTGCCACTGCCGGAAGGGCCGAGGGCGACCAGCAATTGCTGCGGCCCCAGGGTCAGAGAAATATCCGCCAGCACCGGCTCCGGGCTGCCCGGGTACTGTGCGCTGATGCGCTCCAGCTGTAGCAAGGCCATCGCTGTACCTCCCGATCAGTTGGTGATGTATTTGGCGCTGACGTACGGCGCGTAGTCCGGCAGGACGGCTTCGACCTTGCCTTGCTCCTTGAGGAACGCGGCGGTGTCAGTGATGGCTTTGGTGGTCGGCGCGCCGAGGTCACTGACCTGATCCGCCGCCAATGGGTAGACGTTGCCCTGCAGCAGCAATGGGATGTCGCTGGCCTTGGCGCCGGAGAGTTTGACCAGTTTGTCGACGTTGCTCTGGTTGGCCAGCCAGGCCTGCGGATCCTTGCGGTAAGCGGCGTAGGCGTCGAGGGTGACCTTGGCGAATGCGGTGACGATTTCCGGGTGCTTCTCGGCGAAGTCCTTGCGCACGATCCACGCGTCGAAGGTCGGCGCGCCGAACTTGGCCAGTTCGCCGGAGGTGATCAGCACTGTGCCGTTTTCCTTGGCGACGCCCAGTGCCGGATCCCACACGTAAGTGGCGTCGATATCGCCGCGTTTCCATGCGGCGATGATCGCTGGCGGCGCGAGGTTGAGCACGGTGACTTTCGACGGGTCGATGTTCCAGTGCTTGAGCGCCGCGAGCAGGCTGTAATGCCCGGTGGAAACGAATGGCACGGCGATTTTCTTGCCGATCAGATCCTGCGGAGTCTTGATGCCGGAACCGTCGCGCGCGACCAGTGCTTCAGCGGCGCCGATCTGCGTGGCAATCAGGAAGGTTTCCACCGGCACTTTGCGGGTGATCGCGGCGGTCAACGGGCTCGAACCGAGATAGCCGATCTGCACATCGCCGGACGCGATGGCGGCAATGATGTCGGCACCGTTATCGAATTTGCGCCAGCTGATATCGGCCTTTGTGGCTTTCTCGTAGGCGCCGTCGGCCTGAGCGACCTTGGCCGGGTCGACGGTAGTCTGGTAGGCGACGGTGAGATCGGCCGCCTGGGCCAGGAAGCTTGCAGCGGCCAGCGAGGCGGCGGCGAGCAGGCGAAGCGGGAAATTCAGTTTCAATTGAGAGCTCCAGATCAGGCGACCGAATGTCGGCATGAGTGGAGACTAAATGATCTAAGAATCGCGAAATAAATAACTTTTTCGAATGAGCTTATGAGCGGAAAAATCTAAGACAGGAGAGGATGAGCCATTGACTGATCGTTCCCACGCTCTGCGTGGTAACGCCTCAAAGGACGCTCTGCGTCCAAAGTGACGCGGAGCGTCACAGGCTGCATTCCCACGCAGAGCGTGGGAACGATCAAGGCTGGGGCGGCTTTAATTGCTGATGGCGAGGATGCTCGCCTGATACGCGCCAACAAACACATCGAAATCGCCAACCTCGTTCTGTTCAAGCTCGGTCTGCTGCGCCAGCGATGCGCGCGCCAGTTCTTCCAACTTCGCTTGCTCGTCAGCCGCCAACGGCTCGCTGCGGAAGAACTCGGCGTGGGTCTGGCTCTGGCGCAGGGAGAACTGCGCAAAGCTTTCCTTGTGCTCAGCCATGGCCGCCAGCACCTGCGCCGATGGGGTCAGGGACGGGTCGTTGACCTTGGCCAGTTGCGCATCCAGCGCCTTGCTGTGGGCATCGCCGCCGACGCTCTGGTCGAGCATCGCCGCCAGCGGAGCAATCTGTTCCAGCAGTTCGGCCGCCCATTGCTTCATCTCGACCGGTTGACCGTCACGCTGCAATTGCAGGCCCGGACGGCGACCTTCCTTGACCACGCTGAGGAAGTTCGAGGTGGCGTTGCCGCACGAAGTGTTGGTCAGCAGCGGGCTGTCGTTCAGCGCGCAGTACAGCAGGAAGGCGTCGATGAAGCGCGATTCGGTGAGGTCGATGCCCATCGGCAGGAACGGGTTGATGTCCAGGCAGCGCACTTCGACGTACTGGATGCCGCGCGCCATCAGCGCCTGGATCGGCCGCTCACCGGTGTAGGTCACGCGTTTCGGGCGGATGTTGGAGTAGTACTCGTTTTCGATCTGCAGGATGTTGATGTTGAGCTGCACCCATTCGCCATCCTTGTGCGTGCCGACTTCCACGTATGGCGCGTAGGGCGTGGCCACGGCTTCGCGCAGGCTGTCGGTGTAGCTCGCCAGGTCGTTGTAGCACGGTGTCAGGCCGGCCTGGGCATTGCTCTGATAACCGAGATCGCTCATGCGCAGGCTGGTGGCGTACGGCAGATACAGCGTGTCCGGATCGAGCTGCTCGAGCTGATGCGAACGCCCGCGCAGGAAGCCGGCGTCCAGCGCCGGCGAGGCACCGAACAGGTACATCAGCAGCCAGCTGTAGCGACGGAAGTTGCGAATCAACGCGATGTAGGAAACCGATTGGAAATCGCGATCGGTGCCGACGAAACCTTCGGCCTCGCGCAGCAATGGCCAGAGCTGTTCCGGCAGGGAAAAGTTGTAGTGAATCCCGGCAATGCATTGCATGGTCTTGCCGTAACGCAGGGCCAGGCCCTTGCGATAAACGTACTTGAGCTGACCGATGTTGGAGGTGCCGTAATAGGCGATCGGAATATCTTCCTCGGCCGGCAACGGGCACGGCATCGATGGACTCCACAGGTACTCGTTGCCGAGTTTGCTGTAGGCAAAACGATGAATCTTGTCCAGGCTCGCCAGCGTGTCGGCAGGATCCGGCAGGGCTGGCGTAATGAATTCCAGCAGCGACTCGGAGTAGTCGGTGGTGATCTGTTCGTTGGTCAGCGCGGAACCCAGGGCTTCGGGGTGCGGCGTTTGCGCCAGGCGACCTTCACTGGTCACGCGCAGGCATTCACGTTCGATACCGTGCAGGCACTGCTTGAGCAGAGAGAGGTTAGCGCGCTCGCCGAGCAGAGCCAGGCGGCGGTTGAGAAGTTCGCTCAATTTGGATTCCTTCACGCGTCAGTCGCCCCAATATGGGGGTGGGCAAGACGGTCTACAAGGGTGAAGTTGAAACTGGCGTTATCGCCTGGTTTTCTAGCCTGTCAGCCGCACACATGAACCCGTAGAAGCTGCCGAAGGCTGCGATCTTTTGATCTTGCTGTTGAAAAACAAAATCAAAAGATCGCAGCCTTCGGCAGCTCCCACAGGATTCGTTGCGCCGAAATTAACTCAAAATGATGAGCAACATCTACAGGACAGCGAAGGTGCCTTGCGCTTTTGCGACCAGTTTGTCGCCCTGCATCACCTCGGCTTCGACCACCAGCGTGCGCCGGCCCGGGTGGATCACCCGCGCCGTGCACAGCACCTCGCCGTCGGAAACGGCGCGGATGTAGTTGATCTTGCATTCGATGGTCGCACTCTGCTGATCGAAGCCATGGCTGCTGGAACAAGCCAGGCCCATGGCGATGTCGACCAGACTGAACAGCGCGCCGCCGTGCAGTTTGCCGCCGCGATTGCGCAGTTCGGGCTCAAGCGCCAGGGCGACTTGCGCCACCCCGGTTTCGAGACTGTGCAGGCGACAGCCCAACAGCTTGAAAAACGCGCTCTCGACGAGCCCGGCCGGCATCTCCATCAGCGTTTCTTCAACTGCTTGGCGTTGGCGAACAGCGAGGCCATCGCATTTTTCACCGGCGCGGCTGTGGCGGTTTCCTTGCGCGGCGCGTTGCCCGAAGACTGGCGCGGTGCCGAGCCCGGACGCGAGCCACGGGCGCCATCGATTTTCTCGCCGGGAGTGTCGCTCATGCGCATCGACAGACCGACGCGTTTGCGCGGGATATCGACTTCCATGACCTTCACTTTCACCACGTCACCGGCCTTGACCGCTTCGCGCGGGTCCTTGATGAACTTCTCCGACAGCGCCGAGATGTGCACCAGACCATCCTGATGCACGCCGATGTCGACGAATGCACCAAATGCCGTCACGTTGGTCACCACGCCTTCAAGGATCATCCCCAGTTGCAGGTCCTTGAGGTCTTCGACGCCTTCCTGGAATTCGGCAGTCTTGAACTCCGGACGTGGATCGCGACCGGGTTTTTCCAGTTCTTGCAGGATGTCGGTGACGGTCGGCAGACCGAACGTTTCGTCGGTGAATTTCTTCGGGTCCAGACGCTTGAGGAACGCGGCATCGCCGATCAGCGAGCGAATGTCGCGGTCGGTTTCAGCGGCAATGCGCTGCACCAGTGGATAGGCTTCCGGGTGCACCGCCGACGAATCCAGCGGGTTGTCGCCGTTCATCACGCGCAAAAAACCGGCGGCCTGTTCGAAGGTTTTCTCGCCCAGTCGCGCGACTTTCTTCAGCGCTGCACGGGTCTTGAACGCGCCGTGTTCGTCACGGTGAGCAACGATGTTCTGCGCCAGCGTCGCATTGAGGCCGGAAATCCGTGCCAGCAAGGCCACGGAGGCGGTATTCACATCCACGCCCACGGCGTTTACGCAGTCCTCGACCACGGCGTCCAGACCGCGCGCCAGTTTCAGCTGCGAGACATCGTGCTGGTACTGGCCGACACCGATGGATTTCGGATCGATTTTCACCAGTTCGGCCAGCGGATCCTGCAAGCGACGGGCGATCGATACGGCGCCACGGATCGACACGTCCAGATCCGGGAATTCCTTGGCCGCCAGTTCCGAGGCCGAGTACACCGAGGCGCCGGCTTCGGACACCATGACCTTGGTCATTTTCATCGCTGGATATTTCTTGATCAGTTCGATCGCCAGCTTGTCGGTCTCACGGCTGGCAGTGCCGTTGCCGATGGCGATCAGATCCACCGAGTGCTTGGCGCACAGGGCGGCGAGGATGGCGATGGTCTGATCCCATTTGTTGTGCGGCACGTGCGGGTAAACCGTGGCGTGATCGAGCAGCTTGCCGGTCGAGTCGACCACGGCCACCTTGCAGCCGGTACGCAGGCCCGGGTCTAGGCCCAGGGTCGCGCGCGGGCCGGCCGGAGCGGCCAACAGCAGGTCGTGCAGATTGTGCGCGAAAACGTTGATCGCTTCGGTTTCGGCACCGTCGCGCAACTCGCCGAGCAGGTCGGTTTCCAGGTGGGTGTAGAGCTTGACCTTCCAGGTCCAGCGCACCACTTCACCGAGCCATTTGTCCGCCGGGCGGTTCTGGTTCTGGATGCCGAACTGCTGGCCGATCATGCCTTCGCACGGGTGCATGGTGCCAGGCAACTCATCGCCGACTTTCAGCGCGGAGCTGAGAATGCCTTCGTTGCGGCCACGGAAAATCGCCAGGGCACGGTGCGATGGCATGCTTTTCAGAGGCTCGTCGTGTTCGAAGTAATCACGGAACTTGGCGCCTTCCTCTTCCTTGCCGGCGATGACGCGGGCACTGAGGATCGCTTCCTGTTTGAGGAAATTACGCAGCTTTTCCAGCAGGCTGGCGTCTTCGGCGAAGCGCTCCATGAGAATGTATTTGGCGCCTTCCAGCGCAGCCTTGACGTCGGCCACGCCTTTTTCGGCGTCGACGAAGCGCGCGGCTTCGGTTTCCGGCGACAGGTTCGGGTCGTTGAACAAGCCGTCGGCCAGTTCGCCGAGGCCGGCTTCGAGGGCGATCTGGCCCTTGGTGCGGCGCTTCTGCTTGTACGGCAGGTACAAGTCTTCGAGACGGGTCTTGGTGTCGGCGAGCTTGATGTCGCGTTCCAGGGCAGGGGTGAGCTTGCCTTGCTCCTCGATGCTGGCGAGGATGCTGATGCGCCGTTCGTCGAGTTCTCGCAGGTAGCGCAGGCGCTCTTCCAGATGACGCAACTGGGTGTCATCGAGGCTGCCGGTGACTTCTTTCCGGTAACGGGCGATGAAGGGGACGGTAGAACCTTCATCGAGTAGCGCGACGGCCGCTTCGACCTGTTGTGGGCGTACGCCGAGTTCCTCGGCGATGCGGCTGTTGATGCTGTCCATAAAACCACCTGACATAGTATGAAAGCAGGCTCGCAGGCACGCAGATAATGGCCTGGAGGCTGATTGAGCGGCTGGAAAATTGCCGCTGCCTGGATCAAGAAGCTGCCCATTGACCCGTGAAATCGAACAGTTACTGCACAGGGCCGGAAAAAATACCGGCCACTTACGGTAACGATTCAGACGTTGCCTGGCGCAAAACGCCGCGCATTATAACCAGCGTTCTGTCATTCGGGGGCGTTGCAGGCTGTAGGCATAAACCTCGGTTTTCTGGCAGTGAAGGAAAAATCTGCTAACAATGCACACGGTGCGTATAACGGCAGCTACGCCATAATGCGCGCCGAGCTAAAAGGAGCATCCAATGAGCAGCACAGCACAAACTGCTGAAGGCGAAAAAATTCTTATCGTTGATGACGATCCGGGGCTGAGCAGCCTGCTGGAGCGTTTCTTCGTCAGCAAGGGCTACCGTGCCCGTACCGTTCCGAACACCGAGCAGATGGACCGTCTGCTGGCGCGTGAAGTGTTCAATCTGGTCGTTCTCGACCTGATGCTGCCGGGCGAAGACGGCCTGACCGCGTGCCGCCGTCTGCGCAGCGCGAACAACCAGATTCCGATCATCATGCTCACCGCCAAGGGCGATGAGCTGAGCCGTATCAAGGGCCTTGAACTGGGTGCCGACGATTACCTGGCCAAGCCGTTCAACCCGGACGAGCTGATGGCTCGGGTCAAAGCGGTATTGCGCCGTCAGGCCGCACCGGTGCCGGGCGCACCGGGCAGTGAGGACGAAAACGTCACCTTCGGTGATTACGTGTTGTCGCTGGCGACCCGCGAGCTCAAGCGTGGCGATGAAGTGCACATGCTCACCACCGGTGAGTTCGCGGTACTCAAGGCGCTGGTGATGAACGCCCGTCAGCCGCTGACCCGCGACAAGCTGATGAACCTCGCCCGTGGCCGTGAATGGGATGCGCTGGAGCGTTCCATCGACGTGCAGATCTCGCGTCTGCGCCGCATGATCGAACCCGATCCGTCGAAACCGCGCTACATCCAGACTGTCTGGGGCGTGGGTTACGTGTTCGTACCGGATGGCACCGCCACCAAGTGATCGGTGATTTGTAGGAGCGGGTCTGCAAGGCTCTGGTCGCACGGCCATTGCCACAGACTCGCAATCCGCAATATGCGAGCATTGCTCGCTCCTGCAAGTGTGTAGCGGTTAAAGATGAAAACCCCCGTCTGGTTCCCCCAAAGTTTTTTCTCCCGCACCCTCTGGCTGGTGCTGATCGTCGTGCTGTTTTCCAAGGCGCTGACCCTGGTTTATCTGTTGATGAACGAGGACGTGCTGGTGGATCGCCAATACAGCCATGGCGTCGCTCTGACGCTGCGCGCCTATTGGGCCGCCGACGAAGAGAACCGCGCAAAAATTGCCGATGCCGCGACCCTGATTCGTGTGGTCGGCGCCGGTGTGCCGGAAGGCGAACAGCACTGGCCGTACAGCGAAATCTACCAACGTCAGATGCAGGCGGAACTGGGTGCCGACACCGAGGTGCGTTTGCGCATGCACTCGCCGCCGGCATTGTGGGTGAGGGCACCGAGCCTGGGCGATGGCTGGCTGAAAGTGCCGTTGTATCCGCACCCGCTGCGCGGCCAGAAGATCTGGAACGTGCTCGGCTGGTTCCTCGCCATCGGCCTGCTTTCTACGGCGTCGGCATGGATTTTCGTCAGCCAGCTCAACCAGCCGTTGAAGCGCCTGGTGTATGCCGCGCGGCAACTCGGCCAGGGCCGCAGCGTACGTCTGCCGATCAGTGATACGCCGAGCGAAATGACCGAGGTTTATCGCGCCTTCAACCAGATGGCCGAGGACGTCGAACAGGCCGGACGTGAGCGGGAGCTGATGCTGGCGGGGGTTTCCCACGACTTGCGCACACCGCTGACGCGCTTGCGCCTGTCGCTGGAACTGATGGGCGATCACACCGACCTCACCGACGACATGGTCCGCGACATCGAGGACATGGACGCGATTCTCGACCAGTTCCTCGCGTTCATTCGCGACGGTCGTGACGAGTCGGTGGAAGAGGTCGACCTCAGCGATCTGGTGCGCGAAGTCGCCGCGCCATACAACCAGAACGAAGAGAAAGTGCGCCTGCGCCTGGAACCGATCCAGCCGTTTCCGCTGCGTCGGGTGTCGATGAAACGCCTGCTCAACAACCTGATCGGCAATGCCTTGAACCATGCCGGCACGGGTGTTGAAGTCGCGGCTTATGTGTCGGGAGATACCAGCGCGCCGTATGTGGTCCTTAGCGTTATGGACCGTGGCGCGGGTATTGATCCGTCCGAGCTTGAAGCGATCTTCAACCCGTTTACCCGAGGTGATCGGGCTCGCGGTGGCAAAGGCACCGGGCTGGGGCTGGCGATCGTGAAAAGGATTGCGGCGATGCATGGCGGCAATGTCGAATTGCGCAACCGGTCCGGGGGTGGACTGGAGGCGCGGGTGAGATTGCCGTTGGGGTTGATGTTGCCGCGTGATGCTGTTTAAGTGCTGAGATCTTCAAGAGGGCGGATGGCCCCTTCGCGAGCAGGCTCGCTCCCACATTTTGGAATGCGATCAACTGTGGGAGCGAGCCTGCTCGCGAAGGCGGCTTTCCAGCCGCCGAATATCTCTGGGTTAACCTTTGCCCTTGGTGCGAGTCATATTCGGCCCGCCATTCTTTTCCAGATGCTCGATGATGATTCCGGCGACATTCTTGCCAGTGGTGGTCTCGATGCCTTCCAGTCCCGGCGACGAATTCACTTCCATCACCAGCGGACCGTGATTGGAGCGCAGGATATCCACACCCGCCACCGCCAGGCCCATGACCTTGGCAGCGCGTAACGCGGTCATGCGTTCTTCCGGGGTGATCTTAATCAGGCTGGCGCTGCCACCGCGATGCAGGTTGGAGCGAAACTCGCCCGGTTTGGCCTGGCGCTTCATTGCGGCGATCACCTTGTCGCCGACCACGAAGCAGCGGATATCCGCGCCGCCGGCTTCCTTGATGTATTCCTGAACCATGATGTTCTGCTTCAGGCCCATGAACGCTTCGATCACCGACTCTGCCGCCGTCGCGGTTTCGCACAGCACCACGCCGATGCCCTGAGTGCCTTCGAGTACCTTGATCACCAGCGGTGCGCCGTTGACCATGGCGATCAGGTCGGGAATATCGTCCGGCGAGTGGGCAAAACCGGTGACCGGCAAACCGATGCCGCGCCGCGACAGCAGCTGCAGCGAACGCAATTTGTCCCGCGAGCGGGCAATTGCCACCGACTCGTTGAGCGGGAACACGCCCATCATTTCGAACTGCCGCAACACCGCGCAGCCGTAGAACGTCACCGATGCGCCGATCCGTGGGATCACCGCGTCAAAACCTTCCAGCGGTTTGCCGCGGTAATGGATCTGCGGCTTGTGGCTGGCAATATTCATGTAGGCGCGCAAGGTGTCGATCACCACCATTTCATGCCCGCGCTCGATTCCGGCTTCGACCAGACGGCGGGTGGAATACAGACGCGGATTACGCGACAGCACAGCGATCTTCATGCAACACCTGTGGAGGAGGTAGATACCGGGAACACCGGCTTGTCTTGTACATATTTGATGCCCGGATTGACCACCAACTGGCCATCGATCAGGGCTTTGGAACCGAGCAGCAGGCGATAGCGCATGGACTTGCGGCAGGCCAGAGTGAACTCCACCGGCCAGACCCGATCACCCAGGGCCAGCGTGGTGCTGATCACATAGCGCACCTGCGCATGGCCGTTGGAGCTCTTGATGGTTTTGCGCGTGACCAGCGGCGCTTCGCAGCGCCGGTGACGCAACTGCACCACCGTGCCGAGATGCGCAGTGAAGCGCACCCATTTCTCGCCGTCGCGTTCGAAAGGCTCGATGTCGGTGGCGTGCAGGCTGGAGGTGCTGGCGCCGGTGTCGATTTTTGCGCGCAGGCCCGCAACTCCCAAACCCGGGAGCGCCACCCACTCGCGCAGACCGACAACGGTCAAATGATCAAATGTCTTCAAAGAAAAAAACCAAGGGTTAACGCTTCCAGGCCCCGTCCGGCACCTGGGCCAACGCTTTGAATGCAGGTCTGGCGAACCAGTAGCCCTGCATCAGGAAAATTCCACAGTCCGCGAGGAAATCCCGTTCCCCGGTGCTTTCTATGCCTTCGGCAATGACTGTAACGTCCAACTCCGCACACATTGTGACAATCCCCCGAACGATCACCTGACGGACACGGTCCTGGTCAACATCGCGGATCAGCGCCATGTCGAGTTTGATCAGATCCGGTTGGAAATCAGCCAACAGATTGAGCCCCGAATAGCCGGCACCAAAATCGTCGATGGCGGTCTTGAAGCCGAATTCGCGGTATTCACGCAGAATATTGGTCAAATGGCGATAATTATCTACGTGCTCGATTTCCAGAGTTTCGAAAATCAGTCGGTCGATCGGAAAGTTGTGTTTGCGTGCGGCCTCCAGTGTGCTGCGAATGCATAGCTCTGGACGGTAGACGGCGTTGGGCAAAAAGTTGATCGACAAGTGTGTCTGCATATTAAGGCTGGCCGCACCTTCGATGGCGCGGGTCCGGCAGAGCTGGTCGAAACGGTAGCGGTTGTCTTCTGTAACCTGATTTAACACCGACAGTGCACCTTCCCCTGACACGCCTCGGACCAGCGCTTCGTGGGCAAATACCGATTGATCGCGCAGGTCGACAATCGGCTGGTAGGCGAAGGCAAAATCGAAATCCAGCGGTTCGCTTTGCTGGCAGCCCTGGCAACCGCCCCTAGGTGAGGTCAACGAAGTTGGAAATTTAGTCACGCGGTCACTCCAGGCCGGTCGGGCGGCGAAGATCACAGTCAATCTGGAGGGCCGAGTTCTTGCGCCCGACAGAAACGGTAGTACAGTTCCGACTACTGGCTGAGCGAGGAATTCATATGGGACAGAAGCAGGAGGAGGACGACAAGGTCCGTCTCGATAAGTGGTTATGGGCGGCGCGTTTCTACAAGACGCGTGCTCTGGCCAAAGCAGCAATCGAAAGCGGCAAGGTTCATTGTCGTGGCGAGCGCTGCAAACCGGGCAAGGAGCCGCGCATTGGTGATGAGTTCGAGATTCGCACTGGCTTCGAAGTGCGCACGGTGAGGGTCGAGGCATTGTCGATCGTGCGGCGCGGCGCGCCCGAGGCGCAGACCTTGTATGCCGAGACCGAAGCGAGTATTGCCAAGCGTGAAGCAGCTGCGGCGATGCGCAAGGCGGGCTCGTTGGGCGTGAGCACCGATGGCAAACCGAGCAAGAAACAGCGGCGGGATCTGTTCAAGTTTCGCGGTAGCAGCAACGAAGATTGAAACATTGTGCCGGCCTCTTCGCGAGCAGGCTCGCTCCCACATTCGATCGAGTCGTCTGTGGCAGCGAGCCTGCTCGCGAATCGAGTACGACGCGGTATCAGGCGCTACGCACCACACTCATCCGCGACACCATCGGCAGCTTGCCCAACAGCGCGAAAACCGGCGCGGTCAGCTTCAACCAGGAGTTCGACGCGTGATAGGCAAACGGCGTGTAGTAACCCCAGCCCAACGCCCATACCGCCAGCAGCACACCACCGATGTAGTCGTCCTGACCCCAATGCGCGCCTGCCACCAGACGCGGCAACATGAACAACACGGCCAGACCCCAGACCGTTAGAAATTGTCCGACGGTGCGGCTGAACACGCCCATGAACAACGCCCAGATCAACAACACTGAGGCATGATCACCGGGGAAACTCTGGCCGGAACGGTCCTTCAGCTCCCAGGTTTTTTCCAGATGCGGAAAGTAATCGCTGATGTGCACGGCGCCCTCAAGCACCATTGACGGGCTGCTGTGCTGCCAGCCCATGTGATCGGCGA
This sequence comes from Pseudomonas siliginis, assembly GCF_024072275.1. Lineage (NCBI taxonomy): Bacteria > Pseudomonadati > Pseudomonadota > Gammaproteobacteria > Pseudomonadales > Pseudomonadaceae > Pseudomonas > Pseudomonas siliginis. The sequence continues at coordinate 280,489 of NZ_CP099598.1, forward strand.
ATTTGGAAAACAGCGCGCGGATCACCACCATCAGCAGCAGGATCGAGAAAAAACCGAAGAACGCGCGACGCACGTCGATCGCCCTGAAAACCCAGTCGCCCTTGATCAGCAGCGTCAGCAGAATCAGTCCGACGACGATGTCGAACGGGCGCAGACTTGCAATTGCCCAGATGTGGAGCCATATCGGGTTGCTGGCCAGCGGCGCATTCAACGAGCGGAACAGCCACTCGTCGAAAATCACACACAGCATCTGACCGGTAGGCCATAACCAGAAAGCCAGTAGCGCCAGCGGCACTACGTTACACAGAACCAGCCGGCCGAGGTTCCACCTTGATTGGAACAAACCCGGATTGTTCATAAAATGCCTCCCATGGCGAAAAAGCGCCGGCACCAAAAAAAGTGCCAGCAAGCGCAAATTTTCACGTTTTGTAACCATTTTGTCATCACATTCAGATACCCAGACCTATGACCGATCTAGCGGATACCGATTTCACTCAACGCTTCATCTTCGATGACAGCGACACTCGCGGCGAACTGGTAGCGCTGGAGCGCAGCTACGCCGAAGTCCTCGCCAAACACCCGTACCCGGAGCCGGTCGCGCAGTTGCTCGGCGAACTGATGGCGGCCGCGTCGTTACTGGTCGGCACGCTCAAGTTCGATGGCTTGCTGATTTTGCAGGCGCGTTCGGAAGGGCCGATTCCGCTGCTGATGATCGAGTGCTCCAGCGAGCGCGAAATCCGTGGCCTGGCGCGTTACGACGCCGAGCAGATCGCGGTTGACGCGACCCTTGCCGACTTGATGCCGAACGGCGTTCTGGCCCTGACCGTCGACCCGACTGTTGGTCAGCGCTATCAGGGCATTGTTGATCTTGACGGCGAAACCCTGTCGGACTGTTTCACCAACTATTTCGTCATGTCGCAACAGGTCGGCACCCGCTTCAAGCTCTTCGCCGACGGTCGTCGTGCCCGTGGCATGTTGCTGCAACAACTCCCCGCCGATCGCTTGAAAGACGACGAGGACCGCGCCGCCAGCTGGCAGCATCTCACCGCGTTGGCCAGCACTCTGAGCGCCGATGAATTGCTCAGCCTCGACAACGAAACCGTGCTGCATCGCCTGTACCACGAAGAGCAGGTACGTCTGTTTGATGTGCAGCATCTGCGCTTCAGTTGCAGCTGCTCGCGGGAACGCTCCGGCAATGCGCTGGTCAGTCTTGGGCTGGAAGATGCGCTGGCGCTGGCCGCCGAGCAGGGCGGCAAAGTCGAGATCGATTGCCAGTTCTGCAATCAGCAGTACCTGTTTGACGCAGCCGATATTGCTCAATTGTTCGCTGGCGCGGGCGTCGATACGCCGTCAGATACCCGTCACTAAAACGGTTCAGCGCAGGTAAATTCACTGCGGAATGACGGAATATCGCCGTTACGACGGGAGGACCCTACTCTTTTTGGGCTTTTCTGGCATAATCCGGCCCACTTTTTTCGCGGTAGTAGTGCACGACTTTCTACTACAAAACGTTTGGAGCACACTCGGCCACTGGCCGACGGGGAACCTCATGACGCAAGCCAATAACGCCGTGTACACCGATCTGAGTGTTGATGATCTGGTAAAAGAAGCCCTGAATCGCGGTGAAGGCGAGCTTGCCGATACCGGCGCTCTGGTTGTTCGCACCGGTCACCGCACCGGCCGCTCGCCAGTCGACCGTTTCATCGTTGAAGAGCCTTCCACCCAGGCCGCTATCGCCTGGGGCCCGATCAACCGCAAGTTCCCGGCCGACAAGTTCGATGCCCTGTGGGCTCGCGTCGAGGCCTTCAACAACGCGCAAGAGCACTTCGTTTCCCACGTGCATGTAGGCGCGGCGGAAGATCACTACCTGGCCGTGAAAATGACCACACAGACTGCCTGGCAGAACCTGTTCGGTCGTTGCCTGTTCATCAACCCGGCCCAGTACAACCCGGCTGGCCGTGAAGAATGGCAAGTGCTCAACGTTGCCAACTTCGAGTGCGTGCCTGAGCGTGACGGCACCAACTCCGACGGTTGCGTGATCATCAACTTCGCGCAGAAGAAAGTGCTGATCGCTGGCATGCGTTACGCCGGCGAGATGAAGAAAGCCATGTTCTCGGTGCAGAACTTCCTGCTGCCGGCCGCTGACGTGCTGCCAATGCACTGCGCTGCCAACATCGGCGAAGACGGTGACGTGACCCTGTTCTTCGGTCTGTCGGGCACCGGTAAAACCACCCTGTCGGCCGACGAAAGCCGTTACCTGATCGGTGACGACGAACACGGCTGGGGCGAAGGCGTGGTGTTCAACATCGAAGGCGGTTGCTATGCCAAGTGCATCGACCTCTCCGAGAAGAACGAGCCGGTTATCTGGAAAGCCATCAAGCACGGCGCGGTGCTGGAAAACGTCGTCATCGACGACGCCAAGCACGCCGATTATGCCGATGTCAGCCTGACCCAGAACAGCCGCGCCGCCTACCCGCTGGAGCACGTTGCCAAGCGTTCCGAGAAGAACCTGGGTGGCGAGCCAAACGCGGTGATCTTCCTGACCTGCGACCTGACCGGCGTACTGCCGCCAGTGTCGATCCTCAACGAAGAGCAAGCGGCCTACCACTTCCTTTCCGGCTACACCGCACTGGTGGGCTCGACTGAAATGGGTTCGGGCAGCGGCATCAAGTCGACCTTCTCCACCTGCTTCGGCGCACCGTTCTTCCCGCGTCCGGCTGGCGAATACGCAGAACTGCTGATCAAGCGCATCCGCGGCTTCGGCTCCAAGGTCTACTTGGTCAACACCGGCTGGACCGGCGGCGGCTACGGCGTCGGCCAACGCTTCAACATCCCGACCACCCGCGCGGTGATCGCAGCGATCCAGAGCGGCGCTCTGATCGGTGCTGCCACCGAGCACCTGGACACCATCAACCTCGACGTGCCTCTGGCCGTACCAGGCGTCGACACCAACCTGCTCAACCCACGCAACACCTGGGCTGACAAGGCGGCGTACGACGAGGCAGCGAAAGCACTGGCCGGTCTGTTCATCGAGAACTTCAAGAAGTTCGAAGTGAGCGACGCGATCAAGGCGGCTGGGCCGAAGTTGTAAGTAGTAGTTTGCAGTGAATAAAAAACCGCCCTTTGGGGCGGTTTTTTCATGGGCGAAGATTTGGGTAAGCTCATCTCAACGGCGGTTCGTCACTTGCCATGTAGCAGTATTCATTCATTTTTGGCCTGATACGGCCAGAGTAATGCCACTCAACAGTACTGCAACATGATCCTCTAATTAAGGCCATTGCTGCCGTGCATGCATGACACGCAGCACTTCCACCCGATCTTTTTTGATTGCGTAGACGATGACGTAGTTGGCGGCCGCAACGATTTCACGTGTTCCGAGGACCCTGCCCTTTCGGTACAAGGTTGGGCGCTGTCTTGCTATTTCCCCTTTTGATTCGAACATTTCATCGAGATCCGCAGCAGCGTCTGGGTTGTCCTGACCGATTCGGTCCATTATCCGGTCTCGGTCAGCAAGCGCTTCCGGGCGCCAGACCAACCTCATCAGCGCCCTCGTTGACGCAGGGCATCACGCTTGGCGGCGAATATTCGGCGAGCATCTTCATCGCTGATACTTGGCCTTGGATCATCGATGCTGATCTGCACCTGTCGCTTGAACCATTCCTCATAAGCGGCCGCTTCATGGGCTTGTTTCAACGCTTCAGAGCGATCAGGCCTGGCGTAGGTTTTCAGTTGCAGCGGGTCATAGCCGGAGGCATCCACGTTGAATTGGCTGATGCCCAAGCCCTGCAGATAGGTCACAAGCGTCTCCAGCCTCTTGAACAGGCGCACCTGACCACTGCGTTGTGCTGTCAGCGCGCATTTGCGGCTGCCTTGCCGAATCTCGACCGACCAGCCTCCTGGTTTCGCGACGATAATTGTGCCGCTCACAGAACCGTTTTCGACCAAGCGAACGAGGGCGCTGTGATCGATGATTTCAGTGCTGGCCATAAATGCGAGCCCTTCGCTGAGTAATGGCTCCCATCGTACGCAATCAATAGTAGTTTGCAAATTTTGACTCCTGGTGCTGGACACGGCGTGTGCAGCGATGATGTTTCGTTTGTTACTTGGCCGGGGGCATCTGACTTGCAGCAGGTCCCAGCCGTCCTGTGTCAGCAGGTACAGGGCGTGGGTGATGTGGGTGTCGCTGCCAAAGCAGCGACACCCACGACTATAGGTTCGCACCACCCGCTCGCGATAGCCGACAAGGCATTGCGTGAAGTAGGAACGGGACGAACAATTCGCCAGACGTTGCTACCGATTCTTAAACGCTTTTCAACGCAAATGTTGGTAGCCAGAAATATCCAGCAGGCTTGTGGTCAGTCCTGTTGCCGGCCGGTAGATCGTGCCTTTGACTGCCGAGAACGGCACGCCTTTGCTGCCCAGCGAGACATAGCGCTCGCCTTTGTCCTGTTCGGTGAAATAGGTGTAGGACTGGCTGTGCATCTTCTTGTAGCGGGCTTCGTCGCTGACGATGGTGCCGGTGAAGCGCAGCAGGTCGGCATCGCTCAGATTGAGCGTTTTGCTCAGTGGCACGCCCCAACGCTTGAGGCAGATTTCCGCCAGATGGCGAACGATGCGGCCGGGCTCGATCAGCGCATTGAGGTCGCTGCTGTTGGTGGGATCGCCGCCGAGGGCCGTGGCGTTGCCGGCGAGGGTGGCGTGGCGACCGGCCATTGGATAGATCGAGGTTTTGGTGCCGGTAGCGGTTTGCGGGATCACGCAGCTGAAGCCTTTTGAGCGCTCGTCGCGGGCATAGAAGGCGATGTATTCCTTGACGTTGGATTGAAGTTTGACGCGGTTTTCCTGGAAGTTGCCGATGCCCGGGACTGGATCAATCGCAAATATATTCACCGGAATATGTTTGAGTGCAGCGTCCTGGAACATCGCATTGGCGAGCATGTGGCAACTGATACCGCCACGGCTCCAGCCGACCAGATTGACTCGCGCAGGAATAACGCCGTTCTTGCGGAAAGTCTTGATGATCTGTTCCTGCAACTTCTGTTGCGTGATACTCCGATCGCCATAGTTATACTGGCGCCAGAACCAGGAGCCTTCCACTTTCACATCTTCAATAGGAATGCCTGCGGCTTTCAGACGGTTATATTCTAACTCGGTCAGTTGTTTACGCTGCCAGTCGCATTTGCCTTTGATAATGTTCACAGCGTGCTGCACGTTTTCATCCCAGCCTTTGCCGAACAGCGTGCCGGACAGGCCGTATTCAGAGGTCTTGGTGAACAGGTCGTCGGCTTGCATATTGCCGCTGCCAGGGCCATCGACGACGATCCACTCGGCAAATTCGCGTCCGCTGTGGTGTGCAGCGAGCGTAGAAACGATTTCGCCGTCCCAGAAGCTTTTATGTTTGTCATCAAATTTGTTGGAGCCGGTGCCGCAGAAAAATATTGTTAAAGTTGTCATTTCGTTGCTCTTGCATATGTATAAGAGCAGCCAAGTTAGTTTTAGGTGGTGTAAAAAATAAAGGGCGCTGTTGTATCTGTGTTTGTAATGTGAAGTTTGTTATATATATGTAGCTGAGCTTTTCGAAAGTATGTCGAGACGCTTCGATTGTTAAACGCTTGGTTTTCGCTTCCCATGTATCATTCAGTATTGATTCAACCCCGACCTTTTCTCGACTCGCTGCAATCGCCCGCTAGGCTTTGGGCATGGCAGCAGTCAAAGGAGTGACAGCAAATGCACCACACCCTGGAACAGGTTTTTGGTTATCCACAGTTTCGCCCCGGTCAGGAGGCCGCTGTCAGCGCGGTGCTGGCGGGGCGATCCGCGGCGGCGATCTTTCCCACCGGCTCCGGCAAATCGCTTTGCTACCAACTGCCGGCACTTTTACTGCCACACCTGACATTGGTGGTCTCGCCGTTGCTGGCGTTGATGCAGGATCAACTGGCGTTTCTCAAGTCCCGCGGCATCTCGGCAGGCAGTATCGATTCGGCGCAGAGCCGCGAGGATGCCAACGACGTCATGGCCCGTGCGCGTTCGGGCGAGCTGAAAATTCTGATGATCTCCGTCGAGCGCTTGAAGAACGAGCGCTTCCGCAATTTCCTGCAGCAGGTGCCGATCTCGTTGCTGGTGGTCGACGAGGCGCACTGCATTTCCGAATGGGGCCACAACTTCCGGCCGGACTATCTGAAACTCCCCGACTACCAGCGTCAGTTCAACATTCCGCAGGCTTTGCTGCTCACCGCCACGGCGACACCAAAAGTCATCGCCGACATGCAGGCCAAATTCGCCATCGCTCCGGACGATGTAGTGACCACTGGTTTCTATCGGCCCAACCTCAATTTGCTGGTCGAGCCTGTACGCGGTCAGGACAAACGCCGGCGTCTGGTCGAATGGATGACCGAGCGTCCCGGGCAACCGAGCATTGTCTACGTGACGTTGCAGAAGACCGCCGAGCACATCGCCGAGCATCTTCAACGCAACGGAATCCAGGCCGAGGCATACCACGCAGGTTTGCCCCACGATCAGCGTGAAGACATTCAACGCCGCTTCATGGCCGGGCAGTCCAATTGCATTGTCGCCACCATTGCCTTCGGCATGGGCATCGACAAGAGCGACATCCGCAACGTGGTGCATTTCGATCTGCCCAAATCCATCGAAAACTACAGCCAGGAAATCGGCCGCGCCGGGCGTGACGGGCAGCCCTCCGACTGCCTGGTACTGGCCAACCGCGACAGCCTCAATGTGCTGGAAAACTTCGTCTACGGTGATACGCCCGAACGCGACGGGATTCATTATGTGCTCGAAGAGCTCAAAGCCTCAGTGCCGGACGGACAATGGGAGTTTTTGCTTGGGCCATTGGCGGATCAGAGCAACATTCGCTCGTTGCCGTTGAAGACTTTGCTGGTGCAGCTGGAACTGCGAGGCCTGATCGCGCCGCGCTACGCTTATTACGCTGAATACCGCTTCAAATATCTGCTTGAGCCTGAAGCATTGCTCCAGCGCTTCGAAGGCGAGCGCAGGGATTTCGTTGCGGCGATCATCAGGACGTCCACGCGAGCACGCACCTGGGCCACAGTAGATTTCGAGGCGATGTATTCGCAGTATTCCGCCGAGCGCAATCGCGTGGTGACAGCGCTGGATTACTTTCAGGAAAAGGGCTGGGTCGAGCTGGAGAGCAAGCAGATGACCGAGGTCTACAGCCTGCTGCACAGTGATTTCGCCAGCGATGCCCTGAGCGCTGAGCTGCACGAGTATTTCACCCGCCACGAACAGACTGAAGTGGCGCGGATTCACGCCATGCTTGAGGTGTTCGCCACCGAACGCTGCCTGGGTTATCGCCTGGCCGAGTATTTCGGTGACCACAATGCCCCCGAGCGTTGTGGCCATTGTTCGGTATGTCACGGCCAGATCGCGCGGTTGCCGGAGCCGCCGCCATTGCCGCCGCTTGTGGATAAAAACTTCGCGAAGCTGTGTGGTGAATTTATCCACAGGCATGAGCAGCAAACAGGGCGTATTCCATCGGCCGAACGCCTGACGCGGTTCCTGTGCGGAATCAGCGTGCCGTTGTTCACCAAACTCAAGGCGCGGGCGATACCGGGTTTTGCTGCGTTGGAAGAATACCCCTACGCGCAGGTTCGCGAGTGGGCGCAAGAGCACCTTTGATCCCTGTAGGAGCTGCCGAAGGCTGCGATCTTTTGATGTTGATTTTTTCAAGATCAAAAGATCGCAGCCTTCGGCAGCTCCTACTTCAAGTGTCATCAAGGCAGAGCCTCCATCCATCCGCTGAATGTCCATCATCACGCTAATAAACTTCAAAAACCGCCGTTGCCTGACTAAGGTTGGAATCTGTCTTCGGGCCACCCACAAGAGAACAACATGAGCCAGACATCCTTCGAAATCCAGCAAGCTGCCGTGATCGGCGCGGGCACCATGGGCCGTGGCATCGTCATGTGCCTGGCCAATGCTGGCGTGAACGTGCAGTGGGTGGATAACAATCCACAGATGCTTGAGCAGGCGCTGACGACGGTCGCGCAAACTTATGCACACAACGTGCGTCAGGGCCGCATCGATCAGGCCGAAGCGGATGCGCGAATGGCTCGCGTATCAGCAGCGGCGGATTACGCATCGATTCGCAATGTCGATCTGGTGATCGAAGCGGTGTACGAAAACCTTGAACTGAAGCAGAAGATCTTTCGCGAGCTGGATGGCTTGCTCAAGCCCGAGGCTTTGCTGGCGAGCAACACCTCGGCGCTGGACATCGACGCCATCGCGGCTGCGACCCGGCGCCCGGAACAGGTGCTGGGTCTGCATTTCTTCAGCCCCGCGCACATCATGAAATTGCTGGAAATCGTGCGCGGTGCGCAGACCTCGCCAGCGGCGCTGGAGGCCGCGCTGGCACTCGGCAAGCGCATGGGCAAGGTCAGTGTGGTGTCGGGCAACTGCCACGGTTTTATCGGCAACCGCATGCTGCATCCGTATGTACTGGAAGCGCGCAAGATGCTTCTCGAAGGCGCTTATCCACAGCAGGTGGATACCGCGCTGCAAGGCTTCGGCTTCGCCATGGGGCCGTTTCGCATGTACGACGTGGTCGGCATCGATCTGGAATGGCGTGCTCGGGAGCTAGCTGGCAAGGGGCAGGATGCGCCCGAAGTTCAGGTGGATAACCGCCTGTGTGAGATGGGCCGGTTCGGGCAAAAGTCCGGTAACGGTTATTACCATTATGAGCCGGGCAGTCGCCAGGCCGAGCATGATCCCGAGGTCGATGCATTGGTACTGCGGGTCAGCGAAGATCTGGGTTTCCAGCGTCGCGACATCGGTCCCGAAGAAATCGTTGAGCGCTGTTTGCTGGCTCTGGTCAACGAAGGCGCGAAGATTTTGCAGGAAGGCATTGCCGGCTCGGCCCATGACATCGATCTGGTGTACTTGAACGGCTATGGTTTTCCAGCGGATAAGGGTGGGCCGATGGCGTGGGCGGATCGGCAGGGGCTAGCGGATATTCATCAGCGCTTGCTGGCGCTGGAGACACGCCAGGGCGATCAGTGGAAGCCGGCGCGGTTGATTGGCGAACTGGCGGCGCAGGGGAAGGGGTTTGCTGATCGTTGACACCAGTCGGCTGTGCTGACGCCTTCGCGAGCGGGCTCGCTCCCACAGGTAAAGTGTTCGTCATCACGATCAAATTCAATTAAGAGAACGCGAGAACCCTGCATGAATCAACGCTGCGACTACCCCCACTTCCAGCCCATCACCACACGCTGGCATGACAACGACGCCTACGGTCACGTCAACAACGTTACCTACTACAGCTTCTTCGACACGGCGGTGAATACCTACCTGATTCAGGTCGGTGGCCTGGATATTCATGACGGCGAAGTGGTTGGGTTCGTGGTCAGTTCCGCCTGCGATTACTTTGCCTCGATCGCTTTCCCCGATCTGATCGAGATCGGACTGCGGGTCGGCAAGCTGGGCAACAGTTCGGTGCAATATGAATTGGCTGTGTTCAAGGTCGGCGAAAGCGAGGCGTGTGCGGCGGGACGGTTCGTGCATGTGTTTGTCGATCGGGCGAGCAATCAGCCGGTGCCGATTCCTGCCGGTTTGCGCGGGGCGCTGGAGCGGCTGGTGGTCTAGACGCGCAAAAAAAATCGCAGCCCAAAAGCTGCGATTTTTTGTTCAAGCCTTCGCCTTAGTGGTGGCGATAGTACTTGTGATGCTTGCGGTGGCCGTAGGCATGGCCGCGACCTGGATGACCACGATCGCGGTAGTAGCGACGGTCATCATGGCGACGGTCGTAACGACGATCATCGTCGTCACTCTTGTTGCCCATGTAGTTACCCAGTGCGCCACCTGCGCCGCCACCAGCGGCGGAGCCGATCAGGCTGCCGGTGGTGCCGCCGAGACTACGGCCAACCACGTTACCGCCGGCTGCACCCAGTGCACCGCCGATGGCCGCTTCGCCACGGCTGTGCTTGTCTGCACCGACCGCACTACCACCCGCGCCGCCCAGGGCTGCGCCGATGGTGGAACCTGTATTGCCGCCTAACGATTGACCGACGACCGAGCCAAGAACCCCGCCCAATGCGCCGCCCACACCTGCTTCGGTGGTGCCTCCGGCAGAAGCGAAGCCACTGACCAGGCCAAGGGACAACAAGAGAATCGAGGAGAACTTCATAGAGGATGAGCCTCAAAGGGATGACGGCGCCGATCCTGAAGCTCTGCAATGGGCGTGACAATCAAAATCCGACGAATAACACGACTTGTATACAATATTGCAAGTTACTGTTTTTTCACCGGAACTTAACCGATTTTCGCCGGTCTTTAGCTACTTCGGACAGGCCGTTTTCATGCAGAAACGGCCTTTTTTGTGGGCGGTCGAAAATCTTTGCCACGGCAGATCTGTTGACAGGTCGATCGCATTCGCGAGCAGGCTCGCTCCCACCTTTGAAATGCATTCCAAGTGTAGGAGCGAGCCTGCTCGCGAAGGGGCCGGATCTGGCTCCGCGGTTAAGCGGATTTAGCCATGATCAACCCAGTCTCACTCGCCGCTTCCAGCCGGATCGCAATGAACTTCGACGTCGGCGTGTGGCTGCCATCCCCCGTACTTTCCAGCGGCACCAGCGGATTGACCTCCGGATAGTACGCCGCCGCCTGCCCCGCAGGAATATCGAACGCCAACAATGTAAAACCTTTCACCCGACGCTCGCGACCGTCGTCCCAGATCGACACGATGTCGGCCTTCTGCCCAGGACGGAAGCCCAGGCGAATGATGTCGGCCTCGTTGGCGAACAGCACGTCACGCTGGCCCTTCACGCCACGGTAGCGGTCGTCGAGACCATAGATCGTCGTGTTGTACTGATCGTGGGAACGCATCGATTGCAGGATCAGATCCGGCACCTGCCCAGTGGCACGGGTGCGTTCGTGAACCAGATCTTTCGGCAACTGGTTGGCGCGGAAATTGGCACGGCCCGATGGCGTGTTCCACTTGCGGGCGCCAGCCGAGTTGCCCAGATAGAAGCCGCCCGGGTTTTTGATCTTGTCGTTGAAGTCTTTGAAACTCGGGATGGTGTCGGCGATCAGTTCGCGAATGCGCCCGTAATCGGCCACCAGCCAGTTCCAGTCCACCGGTTGGCTGCCCAACGTCGCGGCAGCGATGCCGGCGATGATCGACGGCTCCGAGCGCATCTGGTTCGACAGCGGCTGCAACTGGCCGTTGGAAGCGTGGACCATGCTGAACGAGTCTTCCACGGTCACCGCTTGCGGGCCTTCGGCCTGGATGTCGATGTCGGTACGGCCCAGGCACGGCAGGATCAGCGCGTCTTTACCGTGAGCGAGGTGGCTGCGGTTGAGTTTGGTGCTGATCTGCACAGTCAGGTCACAGTTGCTCAGCGCTTCGAAGGTGCGTGAGCTGTCCGGCGTGGCTTGGGCGAAGTTGCCGCCCAAGCCGATGAACACCTTGGCGCGACCTTCGGCCATCGCATGGATTGCCTCGACCACGTTGTGACCGTTATGACGCGGCACCTTGAACTGGAAGCGACGCTCCAGCGAATCGAGGAACGCCACCGGTGGACGCTCGTTGATGCCCATGGTGCGGTCGCCCTGCACGTTGCTGTGACCACGCACCGGGCACAGACCGGCGCCAGGTTTGCCGATATTGCCGCGCAGCAGCATCAGATTGGCGATTTCCTGAATGGTCGGCACCGAATGACGGTGCTGGGTGATGCCCATGGCCCAGCACATGATCACGTTCTTGCCTTTGGCGTACATGCGCGCTGCTTGCTCGATCTCGACCAGGGTCAGGCCCGATTGCTCGACGATCTGCTCCCACGAGGTATCGTCGACCGTGGCGAGGTACTCCAGCACGTTGGCGCTGTGAGCATTGAGGAAGTCATGGTCGAACACCGCCGGCTCGCCCGCCTTCTGCGCATCGCGTTCCCATTGCAGGAGGAACTTGGCCATGCCGCGCAGCACCGCCATGTCACCGCCGAGGGCCGGACGGAAGTACGCGGTGTTGGTCGGCTTGTCGCCGTTGGTGAGCATTTCGATCGGGTGCTGGGGATGCTGAAAACGCTCCAGACCGCGCTCTTTCAGCGGATTGATGCACACCACCTGAGCGCCGCGTTTCACCGCTTCACGCAACGGTTCGAGCATGCGCGGATGGTTGGTGCCGGGGTTCTGGCCCCAGACGAAAATCGCGTCGGCGTGTTCGAAGTCGTCGAAGGTCACCGTGCCTTTGCCGACCCCGACACTCTGCGCCAACGCTACGCCGCTGGCCTCGTGGCACATGTTCGAACAGTCAGGGAAATTGTTGGTGCCGTAAGCCCGCACGAACAGTTGATACAGATACGCCGCTTCGTTGCTAGCACGCCCCGAGGTGTAGAACTCTGCCTGATCCGGGCTCGGCAGATTGCGCAGGTGCTTGCCGATCAGAGCGAAGGCATCTTCCCAACTGATCGGCTTGTAGCGATCGGACTCGGCGTCGTAGACCATCGGCTCTGTCAGGCGACCCTGATATTCCAGCCAGTAATCGCTCTGCTCCAGCAGCGAAGTGACGCTGTGCTTGGCGAAGAATTTGGCATCGACGCGACGCTTGGTCGCTTCCCAGTTCACCGCTTTGGCGCCGTTCTCGCAGAACTTGACCATGCCGCTCTCCGGCGAATCACCCCAGGCGCAACCCGGGCAGTCGAAGCCGCCGTTCTGGTTGGTCTTGAGCATCATGCGCAGGTTTTTCAGGGCGTTGTCGCTGGTCAGCCACGCCTGGGCCACACTGATCAGGGCGCCCCAGCCGCCGGCGGCACCTTTGTAAGGCTTGTAGCGCGGGACAGGTTTCTGGTCGGCTTGATGATGTTGGCTCACGCTTGATTCTCCATCGCGGGGCTGTACACCCGCGGCGCACTTTTCTGCGGCAGGTGGATGAGATTGAGGTTGTGGCGCCGGGCCCATTGCACGGCCAGGCCGGTAGGCGCCGACAGGCTGACCAGGGTCTGGATGCCGGCACGCAAGACTTTCTGGATCAATTCGAGGCTGCAACGGCTGGTGACGATCGCCAGCCCGCCCTCTGTGGATATCTTCTGGCGGATCAGTCCGCCGATCAGCTTGTCCAGCGCGTTATGCCGACCGATGTCTTCACGACCGAGCAGCAGTTCACCACTGGCGTTCATGAATACCGCCGCGTGCACCGCGCCGCAGTGCTGACCGAGCGGCTGGAACGCGCCGATGCGCTGGCGCAAACCGTCGAGCCATTCGATCGGTGGCAAGGCTGCGCCCGGCAATACCTTGAGATCAGGCAGTGCCTGTTCGACCGCTTCGACGCCGCACAGTCCGCAGCCGCTGGTGCCGGCCAACTGCCGACGCTGCTGTTTGAGGTTCCAGAACGCGCGGTTGGCAATGGTCACTTGCGCGTATTGCGCCGAGCCTGCGCCTGTCAGTTGCAGATCGTAGATATCGCTGGCGTCTTCGATGATGCCGCTGCCGAGGCTGAAGCCGACAATGAAGTCTTCCAGATCGGTCGGGGTCACCAGCATCACCGCCTGGCTGATGCCGTTGTAGGCGATCGCCAACGCGACTTCCTCGGCCAGCGCGGTGCTGGCCGATGCCTCAAAGGGTAGATCGCTGTAGCTGTAGGTCTGGCTGGCGGCTGGCGCGGGCGTTTCAATTGCTGGCGCCGCGCAGGCTGGGCGCTTGGCGTTCATGGCATCACCGACGGTTTGATCTAGGTCAAGACTAGGCGCGGCAAGTTGTCGCGTCTAATCGCTATTACCGATCTACCGATAGATGCCGTCGATCAAGCGTCTTTTGACGATTTCTGATAAAGCGCGAAACAGGCTTCTGCCAGCGCTGAACGCGGCGCGCCACGGCGCATGATCAGGCCCAGCGGGGCGAGGGTGTGGGCATTTTCGATCGGTTGCAGGCGCAGGTGATCGGCGAGGGTTTCCGCGCCGCCGTCGAGGGGCATGATTGCGCAGCAAAAACCGCCGTGGACTGCTTGCAGCAGTTGATGCACGGCGTCGGTTTGCAACAGCGGTTGCGGCGTCAGGCCACGGCTGTGGAAGTTGTGGTCGATGGACTGGCGAAAATGCATGCCGCTGGTGAGCATGCACAGCGGCAGTTCGATCAGCGATTCCCAGCTCAGGGGTTCATCGCCGAAACTGAACGAGCGCTCGTCATAGAGCAGGCCCATGCGCGTCTCGTTAAAGGCCAGCGAATCGAACCGCTCGCTGTCCAGACGCTCCAGATACGAAACGCCAATGTCGATGCGGTTGTTCGCCAAGTGTTCGAGCACCTGCTCGGAACTCAGCGACGACAGCTCGAAGCGCAGGTCCGGGTGCGCCGCGTGCAGACGTTGCATCAGCGGTAACGGATCGAAACTCGACAGCGGCACCACCCCCAGGCGCAACGTACCGATCAGGTTGCCGCGACAGGCCGCCGCTTCCGCCTGCAAGCCGTCATAGGCTGCCAGCACCGTACGCGCCCACGCCAGCACGCGTTCGCCCGGTGCGGTGAAGCCTTCGAAGCGCTGGCCGCGATTGACCAATGGCAGGTCGAGTTCTTCCTCGAGGCTGCGCAAGCGCATCGACAGGGTCGGCTGGGTGATGTGGCAGCGCGCGGCGGCCTGGCCGAAATGGCGGGTTTCGTCGAGGGCGATGAGGAATTTCAGTTGCTTGATGTCCATCTTCGCTCCGGGCGGTTGGCGGGGTGTGGCGATTCTACCGCCAGCGGCGCGGCAGCGTCATTGGTCGGACTGGAACCGGGTTTGGCCGGGGTGGTCTAGGCTTGGACGACTGGAACCCAAATCAAGGAGTGTGCGCTATGAGTCTGTTGAGCTTTGTGAAAGAGGCCGGTGAGAAGCTGATTGATCTGTTGACCCCAGGCAATGCCAATGCGAGTGAGCAGTTGAAGGAACATATCAGCAAGGTCGGGTTGGGCAATCCCAACGTGCAGGCGACCGTGGATGGCGACAAGGTGACGGTGACCGGTGAAGTGGCGAGCCAGGAAGAGAAGGAAAAGATTCTGCTCGCGGTGGGCAACATTGCGGGCGTAGGCAGTGTCGATGATCAGATCACGGTGACCGGACCGGTCGTCGTGGCTGCCGAGTTTGTCGAGGTCAAGGCAGGTGACACGCTCAGTGCGATCTCCCTGCGCGTCTATGGCAATGCCAACCAGTACCAGAAAATCTTCGATGCCAACAAACCGATGCTCAAGGATGTGAACAAGATCTATCCGGGACAAAAACTGCGCATTCCGAAATAACGCAATCATGTAGGAGCTGCCGAAGGCTGCGATCTTTTGACTTGGACTTTAAAAAAAGCAGATCAAAAGATCGCAGCCTGCGGCAGCTCCTACAGGGGTCAAAGCCCTGCAATCAAATCGCGGTAATCCTCGACTGCGGCAAACTCCGCTGTGTCCTTCGGCCCTTTGCGGCTGTCCGGTTCTTTCACCGCCAGCAAGTGCGCCACGCCAAAATCCCGCGCACTGCGCAGGATCGGCAAGGTGTCGTCGATAAACAGGCTGCGCGCCGGATCAAAACCGATGTCCGCCTGCAAGGCATCCCAGAACTGCGGGTTCTCCTTGGGATAACCGTAGTCATGCGAGCTGATCAGCCGCTCGAAGTACGGCGCCAGTTCGATCCGTTCCAGTTTCAACGACAGCGAATCGCGGTGCGCATTGGTGATCATGATCACCCGTTTGCCGGCGCGTTTGATTGCGCCGAGAAAGGTATCGGCATCGGCGCGCAGGGCGATCAAGTGGGCAGTTTCCTGTTTCAGTTCACGCACCGACAATTTCAGTTCTGCGCTCCAGAAATCCAGGCAGTACCACTGCAACTGGCCAGCGTGGCGCTCGAACAACGGCTGCAATTCCAGCTCGGCCATGGCCCGGCTGATGCCGTGCAGTTCGGCGTAGCGTTGGGGCAGGTGTTCGAGCCAGAAATGGTTGTCGAAGTGCAGATCCAGCAGCGTGCCGTCCATGTCGAGCAGAACGGTATCGATGTCGGACCACGGTAAAGAAGGCATGGCAACGTCTCGAACGGTGAAAAGATATCCGACGCAAACAATCGGGAAAGCCGCGTTATAGTAGCGCGTTCACGCCAAGGAGCTTTGCATGCGCCAGAAACCCACCGTACTCGCCCGCGAGATCGTCGCCACCAGTCGCCTGTTTCGCGTCGAAGAACTCAAGCTGCGATTTTCCAATGGCGTGGAGCGCACTTACGAGCGTCTGGTCGGCAAGGGTGCGGGCTACGGCGCGGTGATGATCGTCGCGATGCTTGATGCCGAACACGCAGTGTTGATCGAGGAATACTGCGGCGGCACCGACGAATACGAACTGTCTCTGCCCAAAGGCCTGATCGAGCCGGGCGAAGACGTGCTGGCGGCCGCTGAGCGGGAACTCAAGGAAGAGGCCGGTTATGGCGCACGTCAACTGGAACATCTGACCGAGCTGTCGCTGTCGCCCGGTTACATGAGCCAGAAAATCCAGGTGGTGCTGGCCACCGACCTGTATGAAGAGCGGCTGGAAGGTGATGAGCCGGAGCCGATGCGGGTCGACAAGGTCAACCTGCGCGAACTGTCGGCACTGGCGCAGAATCCGCAATTTTCCGAGGGCCGCGCCTTGGCTGCGCTGTATCTGACCCGCGACCTGCTGAGCCAGCGCGGGGTGTTCAGCTATGAGTGAGACGTCGATGAATTTTCCCCATCCGCTGATGGCACCTGTGGTTGCGCTGGCTTTACAGGCTGGCGAGGCGATTCTGCCGTTCTGGCGCGCCGGCGTTGAAGTCACGGCCAAGTCCGATGATTCGCCGGTCACGGCCGCCGACCTGGCCGCCCATCACCTTATCGTTGCCGGGCTGACGGCGCTGGAACCGAGCATTCCGGTGCTGTCCGAAGAGGACGCCGACATCCCGCAAAGTGTTCGCGCCGGTTGGCAGCGCTGGTGGCTGGTGGATCCGCTGGACGGTACCAAGGAGTTCATCAGCGGTAGCGAGGAATTCACCGTCAACATCGCGCTGATCGAAAATGGCCGGGTGGTGTTTGGTGTGGTGACGATGCCGACCAACGGTCGTTTTTATGTCGGCGGCGCCGGATTTGGAGCCTGGCGTGGCGACGAGGGCGGTACGCCGACGGCGATTCAGGTGCGCGATGTGCCTGCGCCGGGCGAGGCGTTTACTGTGGTGGCCAGCCGTCGACATTCAAGTCCCGAGCAAGAGCGTTTGCTGGCCGGGTTGAGCGCCAGTCTTGGTGAGTTGCAACTGGCCAATATCGGCAGTTCCTTGAAGTTCTGTCTGTTGGCCGAAGGTGCTGCTGATTGCTATCCGCGACTGGCGCCGACTTCGCAGTGGGACACGGCGGCAGCGCAGGGCGTGCTGGAAGGGGCGGGGGGCGAGGTGCTGGATTTGAAGGGTGAAGCGTTCAGTTATCCGCCGCGAGAATCGCTGTTGAACGAGTTCTTTCTGGCGCTGCCGGCGAAGGCTGCGTGGCGCGGACGGTTGTTGGAGTTGGCCCGAGGCTAACTGCCTGATCCGCAATTCCCCTCACCCCGGCCCTCTCCCCCAGGAGAGGGAGCCGACCGAGTTGTCTGGCGCTATGCATCGACCTGGAGAATCGAGTCGTGGATTCGGCGAAGCAGTTTCAGGTCGACGTAAATCTGTAGCATCCCCGTATCGGTTCCCTCTCCCTCGGGAGAGGGCTAGGGTGAGGGGCTGTTGATCTTCAACGGTGCAAAACGTACTGCCCGGTAAATCTCACCGCCTCGTCCTCACTTCCCGCATTCAGTATCCGCGTATCCAGCGTCAGCCGCGCCCGTCCATATCGCCGATACATCGCCACAAAGCGTTTCCACACCGCGGCCTCCGGCGCCGGGCAAATGGCCACGGCGTCTCCCGTCACCGGCAGCGGATAACTGATCTGTCCTTCCTGAATGACGATATGTCCGTCGGCAATCCCTTCTTCCTTCAAACGTAAATGCAACCAGCCCCAACCGGCCAGCACCGCTGCGCAATACAGGCTGCCGCCAAACATGGTGCTCTTGTGATTGACGTTGGGCGCGAGCGGCAGGTGCAGGCTCAGTTGCTGCTCGCGCCACTCAAGCACCTCGAGGCCCATTTCGGCGGTCAGCGGAATGTCGTGATGCAGCACCGTTTGCAGGTATTCGCTTTCGCTGCTCATTCGTTGTCTTCCCCGTGGCTGCTGTCGCCGAAATTCAGACCGTGTTTGCGCAGCTTGTCATGCAGGGTCTTGCGCGGAATACCCAGAGCTTCGGCGAGGCTGCGCACCGAGCTGTGCGAGCGCGCCAGTTCGGCGGCTATCAACGATTTTTCGAAGTTTTCGACTTGCTCGCTGAGGCCGCCGCTGACCACTTCTACAGGCGCGCCGCCGCTGCCATCAGCGCTGTTGTCCAGTGCCAGTTCAAGGCCGAGGGCGAAGCGTTCGGCGGCATTTTGCAGTTCACGCACATTGCCCGGCCAGGTGTGGCGCAGCAGCAGGGCGCGGTGTGCCGGCTGCAGCTCATGGGGCGGCAAGCCATGGCGGGCGCTGGCTTCATCGGCGTAATGCTGGAACAGCACCAATGCGTCTTCGCCCCTTTCGCGCAGCGGCGGGATGCGCAGCGGCGCGACGTTGAGGCGGTAATACAAGTCGGCGCGGAAGCGACCCTGATCCGCCGCCTGGCGCAGGTCTTCCTTGGTCGCGGCGATGACGCGGATGTCCAGCGGTATCAACTGATTGCCACCCAGGCGTTCAACAACGCGCTCCTGCAGCATGCGCAGCAGTTTCACTTGCACGTCCATGCTCATGCTTTCGATCTCGTCGAGAAACAGCGTGCCGCCATTAGCAAATTCAAATTTACCGATGCGACGTTTCTGCGCCCCGGTGAAGGCGCCGGGCTCGTGACCGAACAGTTCGCTTTCCACCACCGATTCCGCCAGGGCGCCGGCGTTGATCGCTACGAACGGGCCGTTGCGGCGGCTCGACAAGTCGTGCAGCGCGCGGGCCACGACTTCTTTGCCGGCACCGGTTTCGCCGAGGATCAGCACGTCAGCCTTGGTCGCCGCCAGCGCACCGATCTGCTCACGCAGGCGCAGCATCGGCGTCGAATGGCCGACCAGCCGCGCGCTCAATTCGTTGCGGTCGCTCAAGGCCAGACGCAGGCTGCGGTTGTCCAGCACCAGCCGCCGTAGCGCGAGGGCGCGACGGACGCTGTCGAGCAGTGCATCGCTGGCAAAGGGCTTTTCCAGAAAGTCGTAAGCGCCGGCGCGCATCGCCTGCACCGCCAGCGGTACGTCGCCATGGCCAGTGATCAGCAGCACCGGCAACTCGGGATCCTGTGCGTGCAATTCACTGAGCAGCTCGAGGC
This sequence comes from Pseudomonas siliginis, assembly GCF_024072275.1. Classification (NCBI taxonomy): domain Bacteria; kingdom Pseudomonadati; phylum Pseudomonadota; class Gammaproteobacteria; order Pseudomonadales; family Pseudomonadaceae; genus Pseudomonas; species Pseudomonas siliginis. Next base: position 299,818 of record NZ_CP099598.1, read on the forward strand.
CGTCCATGCCCGGCATGCGAATGTCGCTGACCACCACACCTGGCCAGTCACGCTCAAGCTGTGCGGCGAGGCCCTTGGCTTCGGACAGCGGCAGAATTTTCAGGCCGGCCAGGTCCAGGGTCTGGCCGAGAGCCTGGCGCAAGTGCGGATCGTCGTCGATCAACACTACCTGGATGCGATTGTCGATGGTCATGCACTTCGATCCTCGGACGGTTGCAGGCTGACTCCGGGCGCGCCGGCGCGCAGGCGCAGGGTAATCAGGGCACCGCCTTGTTTGTGGTTGGCGAACGACAGCTCGCCACCAAAGGCGCGCATCAGCGTTTCACAAATGGCCAGCCCCAGACCCAGACCCTGTGTGCGGGTCTTGGTGGTGTAAAAGGGCTCGCTGGCGCGGCCAAGAGCTTCCATGCAGAACCCGGGGCCATTGTCGCGAATGTACAGATTGACGCCGTCGGCGGTGGCTTCGGCACTCAGCCACAACTTGCGCGGCGGGCCTTTTTCGGTGAGCGCATCGAGGGCGTTGGCCAGCAGATTGCCGAGCACCTGGCGCAGTCGGGTTTCGCCGGCCTCGACCCACAGCGTGGCTGCGGGCAAGTCGCGGATCAGTTCGACTTCCATGCTGCGGCGACGTTTGGCGAGTAATGCCAGCGCATCGTCCAGCGCCGGTTGCAGAGCGACGCTTTCCGGTGCGTGGCGATCGCGCCGAGCGAAGGCACGCAAGTGGGCGATGATTGAGGCCATGCGCCCGGTCAGTTCGCTGATCAGCTTGAGGTTGCCGCGCGCGTCCTCGGTGCGCTGATGATCGAGCAGCACTTCGGCGTTTTCCGCATAACTGCGAATCGCTGCCAGCGGTTGATTGAGTTCGTGGCTGATACTCGCCGACATGGTCCCCAGTGCCGACAATTTGCCGGCCTGAACCAGATCGTCCTGAGCGCGCACCAGCTCCTGCTGGGCGTGCTCGCGCTCAAGCACTTCCTGTTTCAAACGCCGGTTGAGGCCTTCCAGATCGCTGGTACGTTCGGCCACCCGGCCTTCCAGTTCGCGGCGCGCCTTGGCCTCGAAGGCGATGCGCTCCAGATAATGCCGGCGACGTTGCATCATCAAACCCACCAGCAGCATCACCACCAACAGTGTGGCGCCGCCGATCGCGACCACCGTGCGCACCGGACGATCAATCAGCGTGCGCGGGGCGAGGATGCTCACGCTCCAGCCGGTCTCGGCGATGTCGTGGGTCTGCGTCAGCCAGGCGTCAGGGCTCAGGTTCAGCGGCCGGGGTTCACGGGTCGGGTAGGGCTGGATCGCGGTGATCGCGGCGCGCTCGGCATCGCTCAACTCGCGAGTGGAGCGGAAACGCCATTCCGGGCGCGACGTCAGGATGACCACGCCGTTATGGTCGGTCACCAGCAGTTGTTCCGGGGTTTTGCCCCACAGGCTTTCGGTATGGTCGAGGTCGACCTTGATCACCAGCACGCCGATGATTTTCTCGCCGTTGCGCACAGCAGCGGCGAAGAAGTAGCCGCGCTTGGCGGAAGTGGTGCCGAGGCCGAAGAAGCGTCCGAGGCGCCCGGCCATGGCTTCGCTGAAATACGGGCGGAAGGCGAAGTTGCGGCCGACGAAGCTGTCGCGTTTGTCCCAGTTCGACGCCGCCAGCGTCTGGCCGGATGTGTCCATCAGGTACATCACTTCAGCGCCGGTCTGCGCGGCGATGTTTTTCAGCAAGCGATTGGCGTTGCCTTGGGTCACGCCGTCGTCCGGCGCACCGAGCACCGCGCGCAGGGCCGGCAGGTCGCCGAGAATCTGCGGCAACACTTCATAGCGATGCAGGGTGCCGAGCAGGTTGGCGACGTAGAGATCGAGGGTCTGGCGATTCTGCCCGGCGAGTTCGCTGCGGTAATAGCGCTCGGCAAGATGTTCCAGCGGCCACAGCAGCGGCGCCAGGCACAGGGCCAACAGCGCGAGGCTGCGCCAGCGGGGTCTGCGGGGAAGCGGTGGTTTCATGTGCCGGATACGCCTGTAGGGACAGGCGCATTATGCCCGGCCTCAGGCGAAGACGTCAGCGTCCTTGAGCAGCGCAGCCGCCTGGTCCTTGGCCGACAGCTTCGGCGCTGCGTCCAGTTGCCAGTCGATGCCCAGCGCCGGGTCGTCCCAGCGAATGCTGCGCTCGGAGGACGGGTCGTAATAGTTGGTGGTCTTGTAGAGGAATTCGGCGAACTCGCTCAGCACCACGAAACCGTGAGCGAAACCTTCCGGTACCCATAGCTGACGATGATTTTCCGCCGACAGGCGCACCGCCACCGATTTGCCGAAATGCGGCGAGCTGCGACGGATGTCCACCGCCACATCAAGCACTTCACCCGCGGTCACGCGAACCAGTTTGCCCTGGGTGTTCTGCAACTGGTAATGCAGGCCACGCAGCACGCCTTTTTGCGAGCGCGAATGGTTGTCTTGCACAAATTGCGTATCCAGACCGGTGGCGTCCTGAAACGCTTTGGCATTGAAACTCTCGTAGAAAAAACCGCGCTCGTCGCCGAACACCTTGGGTTCGATGATCAGAACACCGGGCAGATCGGTGGTGATGACATTCATGAGGATTTCCATAGACAGGTGTGAATGGCCGACATTCTTGCGCAAAGTGCTGCAGGGCGCGAGCGTTCGGTTTGAATTGGGCCGTTCAGTCACGCTGGGGGTTGCGTAACCGCCAAGGCAATGGCGATATAAGCGCCTAATAAAATTTCAGGGGTCGTTTCATGCCGCTCGCCACGTTGATTCATCGCGCCAGTTTGCCCGGTCCGCAGGTTTCAGAGGCGCAGGCGCTGCAATGGCTGGCCGAACATTACGGGCTCAGCGGCACGTTGCAGGCGCTGGGCAGCCAGCAGGATCTGAATTACCGCGTCGACAGCGCAAATGGGCGCTTCGTGTTGAAAGTCTGTCGTGGCGACTACGCTCTTGTGGAACTGCAAGCCCAGCACGCAGGCCTCAATTATCTGGCCGAGCACTCGGCGATCAAGGTGCCGCGCGTCATCGCAGCCAATAACGGTGCGGATCTGTTGTCGTTGCAAGCCAATGGCGAAACGGTGCATGTGCGGTTGTTGGAGTACATCGACGGGCAGCCGTTGACCGATTTCGATCATCTTGGCCAGAACGTGGTTGCCGGGTTTGGCCGACTCTGTGGCGAGATGGATCTGGCGCTGGCAGGCTTCGATCACCCCGGCCTTGAACGCACCTTGCAGTGGGACGCGCGTCACGCCAACGCTTTGATCAGTCATCTGTTGCCGGTGATCTCGGACGTGCAGCAGCGTGCGGTGATCAGCGCTGCCGCCGAGCAGGCCGAGCGCTGTTTGCAGCCGCTGCTGGACAAGCTGCCGGTGCAGGCGATTCACATGGATATCACCGATGACAACGTCGTCTGGGCGCGTGATGCCCAGCGGCATTGGCAGTTGCAGGGTGTGATCGATTTCGGTGATCTGGTGCGCACCTGGCGCATCACTGATTTGTCCGTGACCTGTGCGGCTTTGCTGCATCACGCCGATGGCGATCCGTTTGTCATCCTGCCGGCGGTCAAGGCTTATCACGCGGTCAATCCGTTGCAGTACGCTGAGCTGCAAGCGCTGTGGCCATTGATCGTGGCGCGGGCGGCGGTGCTGGTGCTCAGTGGCGAGCAACAGGTGAGCATCGATCCCGCCAATACTTATAGCCGCGACAATCTCAGCCACGAGTGGGAAATCTTCCGCGTCGCGACCTCGGTGCCACAGGCGCTGATGGAAGCGGCGATTCTCACAGCCGTGGGACTGACTGTGCCAGAGGCCGAAAACACAGAATTTGCACCGTTGTTGCCAGGGCTGGTCGGGCGTGAATTTGCGCTGATCGATCTGGGCGTGTTGAGTCCGCATTTCGAAGCGGGCAATTGGGAGCAACCGGGCATTGATCAGCGTTTGCTGACAGAGGCCGCAGCGGTGCATGGGCTGGCGGCGACGCGTTATGGCCAGTACCGCTTGTCACGCACCCGCCCGGACAGTGCGACTGAACCGGATACGTTCCCGTTGCATGTCGAATTGCGTGTGCCGACCGGAACCGAAGTTCAAGCACCGTTCGCTGGCGTTCTGAATCAAGCGGCAAACGGTGCGCTGCAACTCGATGGCCCACAGTTCAGTGTTCGCCTGTGGGGCGTGACGCCTGTTCTTGAACATGGGGTGGCAGTGGATAGAGGCCAGAAACTCGGTGCGGTCACGGGTTCGCTGCTAGTGCAGATGTGCCGGGGAGCGGAACTCGACGCGCCGCTGTTCTGCACGCCGTCCCGTGCATCCGCGTGGCAGGCGTCGTGCCCGTCGCCGGCGACGTTGCTCGGGCTGGCCTGCGACGCCGAGCCTGAGCTGGACGCGCAAACCCTGCTTGAACGCCGCGATGCCAGTTTCGCCCGCACGCAAAAACACTATTACGTTGACCCGCCACGTATTGAACGCGGCTGGCGCAATCACCTGATTGATATGCACGGCCGCTCCTATCTGGACATGCTCAACAACGTCGCGGTTCTCGGCCATGGTCACCCTCGGATGGCGGCGGTCGCGGCGCGGCAGTGGTCGTTGCTCAATACCAATTCGCGCTTCAACTATGCGGCGGTCGCCGAGTTCTCCGAGCGCTTGCTCAAGCTGGCGCCGAAGGGCATGGATCGCGTGTTTCTGGTCAACAGCGGCAGCGAGGCCAATGACCTGGCGATTCGTTTGGCCTGGGCCTACAGCGGCGGGCGCGACATGATCAGCGTGCTCGAGGCGTATCACGGCTGGACGATCGGTGCCGATGCGGTATCGACGTCGATTGCCGACAACCCGAGGGCGCTGGAAAGTCGCCCGGACTGGGTGCATCCGGTGCCGGCGCCGAACACTTATCGGGGCGAATTCCGTGGCGCGGATTCGGCGCCGGATTACGTGCGCAGCGTCGAACATCACCTGCAAAAACTGGCCGAGCAAAAGCGGCAACTGGCCGGTTTCATCTGCGAGCCGGTCTACGGTAATGCCGGGGGTATTTCTTTACCGCCGGGCTATCTGCCGCAGGTGTATGAAAAGGTCCGCGCGCAGGGCGGGGTGTGCATCGCTGACGAAGTGCAGGTCGGTTACGGGCGCATGGGCCATTTCTTCTGGGGCTTCGAAGAGCAGGGCGTGGTGCCGGACATCATCACCATGGCCAAAGGCATGGGTAACGGCCAGCCACTTGGCGCGGTGATCACCCGCCGGGAAATCGCCGAGGCGCTGGAGGCCGAAGGTTATTTCTTCTCGTCGGCGGGCGGCAGTCCGGTCAGTTGCCAGATCGGCATGGCGGTGCTGGATGTGATGGAGGAGGAAAAGCTCTGGGAAAACGCCCAGGTCGTCGGCGGTTACTTCAAGGCGCGCCTGGAAGCGTTAATCGATAAACATCCGCTGGTCGGTGCGGTGCACGGCTCCGGTTTCTACCTCGGGCTGGAACTGATCCGCAATCGCCAGACGCTGGAGCCGGCGACCGCCGAAACTGCGTTGCTGTGTGATCGTCTGCGCGAGTTGGGGATCTTCATGCAGCCGACGGGCGATGACTTGAACATCCTCAAGATCAAGCCACCGATGGTGACGTCGCGCCAGAGCGTGGATTTCTTCGTCGAAATGCTGGATCGGGTGTTGAGCGAAGGCCTGTAAGCAAGGCACATCCCCTGTGGGAGCGAGCCTGCTCGCGAAAGCTGTGTATCAGTCGCCACATGCGGTGACTGACACAGCGCATTCGCGAGCAGGCTCGCTCCCACATTTGTTTTCGCTCTCAAGTTCGATTTTTATCGATTTAATTAGCGTTCAAACGAATAGATTACTGATTTATAGCTTTTAAAGCCGATATTTATCGGTTATAAATTCGCCATTGCTCCGGCATGACGATCTTTTGTCCGGTGCGCGCGTTTTCTTTTCGGTTGAATTCTTCGACCGTCAAAGCACTAGCCCGGAGATGATTCATGAGCCGTATCGTTACCGTCGCCGCCACGCAGATGGCCTGTTCGTGGGACCTGGAAGCCAACCTCGAAACCGCTGAAAGACTGGTCCGTGAAGCCGCCGGCAAAGGCGCGCAGATCATCCTCATCCAGGAACTGTTCGAGGCACCGTATTTCTGCCAGAAGCCGAATCCGGATTACCTGCAACTGGCAACGACGGTTGAAGAAAACGTCGCCATCAAGCATTTCCGGAAAATTGCCAAAGAGCTGCAAGTGGTGCTGCCGATCAGCTTCTACGAACTGGCCGGGCGTGCACGCTTCAACAGCATCGCGATCATCGACGCCGACGGCAGCAACCTCGGGATTTATCGTAAAAGCCACATTCCGGACGGCCCGGGCTATCACGAGAAGTATTACTTCAACCCGGGCGACACCGGCTTCAAGGTGTGGAATACCCGTTACGCGAAAATCGGCGTCGGCATCTGCTGGGACCAGTGGTTCCCGGAAGCGGCGCGCAGCATGGCCCTGCAAGGCGCGGAAATTCTCTTTTATCCAACCGCGATCGGCAGCGAGCCGCACGACAAGACCATATCTTCGCGCGATCACTGGCAGCGGGTGCAGCAGGGCCATGCCGGCGCCAACCTGATGCCGCTGATCGCCAGCAACCGCATCGGCAACGAAGAACAGGACGGCTACGACATCACCTTCTATGGCTCTTCGTTCATCGCCAACCAGTTCGGCGAAAAAGTGCAGGAGCTGAATAAAACCGAAGAAGGTATTCTTGTGCACACGTTCAACCTCGACGAGCTGGAACATATTCGCAGCGCGTGGGGTTCATTCCGCGACCGCCGGCCGAATCTGTACGGCGCGTTGAAAACCCTCGACGGTTCCCTGGAGTCCTGATGACCACATTGAAAAGTACCCCGCGCGCCGACGGCTTCTACATGCCGGCCGAGTGGGCGCCACAAACCCAGACCTGGATGATCTGGCCCGAGCGCCCGGACAACTGGCGTCTGGGTGGCAAACCGGCGCAGGCCGCGCACGCCACAGTGGCCAAAGCCATCGCCCGCTTCGAGCCGGTGACCGTTGCCGTCTCCGCCGGCCAATACGAAAACGCCCGCGCGCGCCTCGATGTGCCGAATATCCGCGTGGTGGAAATGTCCAGCGACGATGCCTGGGTTCGTGACAGCGGCCCGACCTTCGTTATCAATAACCATGGCGAAGTGCGCGGTGTGAACTGGAATTTCAACGCCTGGGGCGGTTTCGATGGCGGCCTGTATGCACCGTGGAACCGTGATTCGCAGGTCGGCGGCAAGATCCTCGAGATCGAGCGCAGCCCACGTTATCGCACTGAAGGTTTCGTGCTCGAAGGCGGCTCGATTCATGTCGACGGCGAAGGCACGCTGATCACCACCGAAGAATGCCTGCTCAACCGCAATCGCAACCCGCACCTGAGCCGCGAAGAAATCGAAGCCGTACTCAGCGACAACCTGTCTGTGGACAAGATCATCTGGTTGCCGGATGGCTTGTTCAACGATGAAACCGACGGCCATGTGGATAACTTCTGCTGCTACGTGCGTCCGGGCGAAGTGCTGCTGGCGTGGACCGATGATCCGCAGGATCCGAACTACCCGCGCTGCCAGGCCGCAATGAAAGTGCTGCAAAGCAGCACCGACGCCAAGGGCCGCCCGTTCACGGTGCACAAAATGCCGATTCCGGGGCCGCTCTATGCGACCGAAGAAGAATGCGCCGGGGTCGATCCGGTGGACGGTTCGCAGGAGCGCAACCCTTCCGTGCGCCTGGCCGGCTCCTACGTGAACTTCCTGATCGTCAACGGCGGCATCATCGCGCCGAGCTTCGACGACCCGATGGATGCCCCGGCCAGGGAAATTCTGCAGAAGCTGTTCCCGCAGCACGAAGTGGTGATGGTGCCGGGCCGTGAACTGTTACTGGGTGGCGGCAATATTCACTGCCTTACCCAACAGCAGCCAGCGCCGCACAAAGAGTGAGTTGAGTCGTAACAGCTTGAGTTGATTAACAAATCAGTCAGGCAATGATTAGCTCGCTACCCATGAAAGCAAGCCCGCAGCCCGTCAGGACCGCGGGCTTGTTTGTATCCGCCGGTCCACATTCGAGTCGCCTTGGCATAGCTCTTGTATTGCTCCTGATGCACTAGGGAGGGAGGGGAACTTCAACAGTTCTGTCACAAACCTTGGATAACGTAGCCGCTCACGAACGGGGAGAGAGCGCTGAAATGAACGCCGAAGTGAACGTAATCAGCGAGCGGACTGTGCATCCCATGGCCGTCAACGGCGAATCGCTCCAGCTTGTCGCGCACTGGTTGAAGTCCAATGGAACGCGTCAGATCAGAGAACCTGATCCGCGCCGGATGATGATCGAGCGTTACCCCGCTGGCCTGTTCAGCGAGGCCGAGCTGGAAGCCTTGTGGGATGTGATGGAAGGATAGGAACAACAGGGATTGGTCAAAAAGCGCTGCCGGGATGGCGGCGCTTTTTTTGGCCTGATTTTTATCCACAGGCATTCAAAGGTGGGAGCGAGCCTGCTCGCGATGACGTCAGCCCTGCCAATGACTTTATGCGCGTTCGCGAGCAGGCTCGCTCCCACAGTTCAGAACTCCCTGCTTAACCTCATTTTTCTGCAACCGCCCAGCAAAAAAATTACGTTTCTTAGACGTTTTTCGCCTATTTAAAGACGATTCTTGAAATTGACACACAGTTCAGGGCGCGGCTACGATTCGGCCCAACGCCTGTGGCTAACCGCCATGACTCAAAATAAGGAGCAGGCCCGCCATGACGTTAACGTCGGCGGGCTTTTTTGTTTCGGGGTGAATACAAGAGTGCAGAAAGCGCCGTTTCAGCCGTTCGACACAGCGCGTTTCAACCCGTAATAAGGAAAACAAAATGTTGAACAAGCGAATCAGTCTGATCGCACTGGGGATGTTGAGTGCTACACAGGCCATGGCTAACGACCAGGCCGAATCCAAGGGTTTCGTTGAAGACAGCAGCCTGAAAGTGCTGCTGCGCAACGCCTACATCAATCGTGATTACAAAGACGGTAACAAGGACAAGGCCGAATGGGGCCAAGCGGCCATCGGTACGTTCTCGTCGGGCTTCACCCAAGGCACCGTAGGTGTCGGTGTGGACGCTTTCGGTCTGTACGCATTGCGCCTGGACGGCGGCAAGGGCCGTAGCGGCGCCGGCGGCATCGACTTCTTCAAACAGGAAAATGATGGTCGCGCGAACCACGACATCGCCAAGGGCGGTGCTGCGGTCAAGTTCCGTGTGTCCAACACTGTACTGACCTACGGCGACCAGATGCCGGCCCTGCCGGTGCTGAGCTACGACAACGTGCGTCTGCTGCCGGAAAGCTATACCGGTACTTTGATCACCTCCCGTGAGATCAAAGGCCTGGAATTAAACGCCGGGCGTTTCACTGCCGAGTCGCGCAAAAGCGATGAAGGCCGTGACAGCGGCGGTCTGAAGTCGATCAACGTGTTGGGCGGCAGCTATCAGTTCACCGAAAACTTCAAAGGCGCGCTGTACGCCTCCGACGTTGAGGACGTCTTGAAGAAACAGTACGTGAATGCCAACTATGTGATTCCGTTCAACAAGGATCAGTCGCTGACCCTGGATTTCAACGGTTATCGCACCAAGCTGGACAGCTCGTACGTACGCGAAAACACCGTGCCGGGCGAAAGCATCGTCACCGGTCGCGACAACAAGATCTGGAGCCTGGCAGCCACCTTCGCCACCGGCCCGCACTCGTTCACCGTGGCGCATCAGCGTTCCACCGGCGACAGCAACCTCGGTTATGCCTACGGCGGCTACCAGAAAGATCAGGGCCGTGTCGGCGACGGTGGTAACTCCATCTATCTGGCCAACTCCTACTGGTCTGACTTCAACGCCGAAGACGAACGCAGCTGGCAGCTGGGTTACGGTCTGGACTTTGGTTCGTTCGGCGTTCCGGGTCTGAGCTACAACTTCGCTTACGTGCGCGGCGACAACATCACCACGTCCACCAGCGAAGGCGGCACCGAGCGCGAAATCTTCAACCAGTTCAAGTACGTCGTGCAGAGTGGCCCGGCCAAAGACCTGAGCGTGAAGTTGCGCAGCTCGATCCTGCGCGTGTCGCAGAAATCCAGCGAGTACAACGTCAGCGGTAACGAGCTGCGTGTATTCGTGGACTATCCGATCAACATCTTCTGATGATCGATCCGCTGTAAGAGAAATGAGAAAACCTCGATTCGATCGGGGTTTTTTTTCGCCGGTTCTTCAGCGAAAACCGCAAATAACCGGTGTTTTTGTCATGTAAAAGTCGTTTTTCAAGCGCTGCAGATTCCGTTTCAAGCAGTGCTTCAAATGCCTGAAATTCTTTCTCATGGACGCAAATTCTCCACCCAATAGATTAGGGCGTTCAACGCAGCGGAGAATTTGGTAATGATCGTTTTGAACAGAGAAGTGGGCGAATCGCTACGGCGCGACAAGTTTGTCAACGTCCAGGGTGGTGACTTCAATCTCTACGGTCATTTTGCCGACTTCGTCAGACTGACCAAAAGTTGGGAAAACATGGAGCCAGACAGCTACTACGGTCAGGCCGAAGCCGGCATGCGTTATCGTCGTTACAGCGACTTTGAATACAACCCGAAAACCCGCGAGCTCAAGCAACTTGAGCATCGCGCTTATGTGCAATCGAAAGAGAACAACGCTTACGTCGGTGGCGTGGTGCGCCACTTCCAGGACTTTTCCGAGGAAGTGATCTCCTCGCCGGTGATGCGCAGCCTGATCGACACCGATTTCGAAGTGTACAAAAGTGTCCTGCCGGAAGAGTTGCACGATGAAATCTGGCAGTGCCAGATCCATCAGATCCGCATCGAGATCAAACCCGGCAAACAGCTGGAAATCACTCCTGAAGGTATTCATTGCGACGGCTATCCGTTCAGCGGTGTGCACTTCTGGGGCCGCAGTAACGTAGAGGGTGCCGAGAGTCGACTGTACGACATCCACGAGCATCAGCTGGCGGCGACCACCTACGAGGAAATTCTCGATACCACCTTCTTCCTCGATCGCGACATGCGCCACTACGTGACCCCGGCGCGCAATACCCACACCCATGCCATGGCGTACCGGCAGATTCTGGCGATTTCCTTCTCGCGGCCCGGGACCGCTTTCGACATTGTTCGCTAATCAGATCACCCTAATCGACGGCGTCGAGTGCTCGACGCCAGTGGTACTGCGCCGCGCCACCGCCAAGGATGCGCAACGCATGGAGCGCTTCTTCCGCCAGTTCGACGAAGTGTCGTTCTGCGAATGGCAGGACGCCAAATGCCTGCGCGGCGTGTTGATCCAGAAAACCACCACGGCGTATCTGGCGTTCGATGTGGCTGGCGAGATCGTCGGCGCGGTGCTCGGCGGCATGCTCGGCAGTCGCGGCACGATCAATCATCTGGCCGTGAGCCCGCGCTACCGCAGCCAGGGCGTGGGCCAGCGTCTGGTTGAAGCAGCGTCGTCCGACATGAAACGGGTCGGGGTGCTGCGGATGTTTCTGTTCGTCGACGATGCTAACCTCGCGGGCAAGCGATTCTGGACTGCCCAGGGTTTTTGCGAGCCTCACGGCGAACGAACATTTGAGAGGGATCTATGAATGAAAGGTCCGGCAGCGCGCCGCTGATGGCGACTCATCAGCCGTCGCGCACGTTTGCCGAAGCCAGCCCGGTGGTCGCCGGGTATTTCACCGTGTCGTTTGTTTTCGGGCTGATGGCGGTAAACGCCGGTCTGCCGATGTGGCTGCCAGTAGCGATGTGCTTGTTCGTCTATGCCGGCGCCTCGCAGTTCGCCGCGCTGGCGCTGATCTCCAGCGGCGCATCGCTGACCACCATTGTGCTGACCACTTTCCTGATCAATGCGCGGCACATGCTGATGTCGGTGTACATGGCCAAGGCCCTGCGCGCCCTTGGCTTGAGCCGCATGGAGCGTTGGGCTTACGCCGGTGGCCTGACGGATGAATCCTTCGCCTTTCATAGCGTCAAGCTCGGCACGGGCGCACCGGTCAATGTGCGTTACCTGATCGGCTTCAACCTGTTCTGCCACACCTCGTGGGTGCTCGGCGGTTTGCTCGGTGCGGTCTGCGCGCAGTACGCGGCGCACTTGATCAAATATCAGCTCGACTACGCGCTGACGGCGATGATGCTTTACGTGCTGGTCTCGCTGTGCAACACGCGCAACAAACTGATTGCCGCCGCTGCCGCCGTGGTCTGCATGGGGGCGCTGAGCCTGATCGGCAGTTCGCCCTTCAACGTATTTATCGCCACGTTTGTGGGCTGCGGAGTGGGTGTATGCCTGACCAAACGTTCCTGATTCTGGTGGTGGTGCTGATGATGGCCGTGACCTTCCTGCCGCGCGCCTTGCCACTGCAGATCAACACCGAACACTGGCCGCCCTTCGTGGCGCGGGCGCTGGAATATCTGCCGGTGGCGATCGTCGCTGCGATCAGCCTCACACCCCTGTTGATCAAGGATCGGCAGATCCAGCTCGATCGCCCGGAATTCTATGCTGCGATTCCGACGTTGCTATGTGCGTATTTCAGCAAAAACCTCTTTCTCAGTGTGGCGGTGGGGACGGCTGCGTACATTGCGCTCGGCTCGTTCATGTAGCGGCAGATCAACGACGTCGTTCAGCGCCTGGTGCGACAGCTCCGGATTGTTTACCGCCAGGCGCACTTCGAGGAAATCCTCGAAACCGGGAAAAATCGTCAGACCGTTCTTCTGCGCCGCTTCACGCGAGACCATGCCGACCGCATCCATCTGCGTGATCAACGACAGCGTCAGGGTTTCGCTGCAGGAATAGACCATGCGCTGGCCGTTCTCGTGATTGCCCAGCCCGGCGTCGAGAAACCGCAAGAAGCTGTGGGAATACGGACAATCTTCCGCAGGACGCACCTGAAACTTGTTGCCCAGCAAAGTCAGCGGATCGTTTTCCTGACCGCAATGCGCACCGACCACCTGCACCTGCACCTCCGGCAGCACGATACTCGGCAGCCCCGGCCGCTGCGGGCCGATCAGCACGGCAAGGTCGAAATCTTCGTTCTTCAGCTTGCTGAGATTTTCCATCGACTCGGCGTAGCTGAATTCCATCTGGTAATCGGGAAACACCTCAATCAGGCGTCCGATCATGCGTCGGTTGAAATCAGGCGACAGGGTGTTGTTCAACGCCACCTTCAACGTGCGCTGCCCGGGCACCTTCAGCGCCTCGACCTTTTCTTCCATCTGTCGCGTGGCGATCAACACTTTGTCGATGTAAGGCGTGAGCTCCGTACCTTGCGGCGTCAGCGTCAGGCCCTTGTTGGAGCGGCGAAACAAGCGGAAACCGAACTGCTCTTCGACCTTGTTCAACTGTGCGGCCAACGCCTGCACGGTCAGGCACGAATGCTCGGCTGCGGCCGACAACGAGCCGGTCTGCACGATGCGCATGAGGTTGCGTAAGGTTCTGCTATCCATGGGTAATGCCCTCTGAAGTGGGCTGGGTATTGTTGTTTACGAAACGACCGAAACGGCGCCATATGCCGGCTATATTCCTGCACCTGAGCATAGTTGTCGCGGATTTAGTAGCGAATTGATTTCCCCGCCGATGGCTGGAGGCTGACAGAGGATCGGGGTTTTTGGTGAAGTGGGGGTGATGAAGGTCAAAAAAGTGCGTGGTTTTGGTGCGCGGGGAGATTTTTTTCGAAGAGAAACAGCTTACATCTTCCTAGCTTTTTGCCTGCGTCATACGCAGATAGGTCTCAGGTAAAGTAACGATTCAGCTGATAGCGCCCAACAGTCAAAGGAGTTGAAATGGATGTCTGGCATGCGAGCCATGGTGGTAGATAACCACCTATCAACTTCGCATTGACCCACAAAGATCACTCCGAACACAATGCAGAGGTAGCGCTGATGTAGCTACAAAACCACGATGAGGTAATTGAAATGGCTGCACTACTGAAAACTACCGATGTGCGCTGCCGCATTGATGAGGATTTGAAAGCGCGTGCCACTGAAGTCTTGAACGCTTGCGGGCTGAGCATTAGCGACGCCATGCGACTTTTTCTGCGACAGGTTGTTGCTACTCAGGGGCTTCCCTTCGAGGTGCGAGTTCCATCGGAGAAGACGGCCCGCGCAATGATGGAAGCACGAGAAATCCGTCAGCGTTTCGACTCGATAGACGACATGCTAAGGAATGCTGATGGCGAAACAGGAGAAAACGCAAAAACGCGCTGATCGGCCTAAACAGTGTGCACAGACTTCTGAATTCAAGAAGTCTTGGGATCGTTTAGGGAGTCATTCAGAACTGTTTAAATAGCGCAGAAAAACATAAGCCGACTTAACTCCGGCTTCTGTGCGTGTGATTGTTACGATTCGTTCATTTGTGTATCAAAACGCTAAAAAATTACAGTTATGTACTAGTCTTCAGCTAAGACAAAAAATCAGGAGGCGTCTATGCCTACCTCATCCCCAGCTCTCACCCCACGCGAACAACTCGACGCCCCCGAAGCCGGTCGCGTCGCGCTGAAGTTCTTCTTTAACCTCATGGAGCGCTGGGGCTGTAGCGCCGAGCAACAACGCACCCTGCTCGGTGGAGTCGGCAACACCACATTCTATAAATACAAACACCTGCCAAACACACGCTTGCCCCATGACACCCTCGAGCGCATCTCTTATCTGATGGGCATTCACAAGGCGCTGAGCATCATCTTCAGCAATAGCCGCGAGCGCGCCTACAAGTGGGTCAGCAGCCCGAACAACGCGGCACCGTTCAATGGCAAAACCGCGCTGGATTACATGCTGGCGGGCCGGGTGGTCGATATCGCCGATGTACGCCGCTACCTCGACGGAGTGCGCGGTTGAAAGCGCCGGCGCCGGTGGATGTGCCATGGCCGCGGGCGTATCGCATCGTCAACAGCAGCTTCCCGCCGATTGCGCTGTTCGAAGACGTCCTCGACCCCGAGGACCTCGAAGTTGCCTACGCCATCGAAGCGCTGACCAATGATCGCCTGATCGAACAGGCCGGCGTACTCGCTCGCGTACGTCCCGAAGATCGTCTGTCCGGCCCCGGTTCCAGCCCGGTGATGGCCGCGTTCACTCACGTCGGCAAACGCAGCCGTTTCAGTGACGGCACCTTCGGCGTCTATTACGCCGCCAGCAGCCAGGCTGCGGCCATCGCTGAAACCTGTTTTCACCAGGAACGCTTTCTCGCGGCGACCCAGGAAGCCGATCTCGAATTGACCATGCGTACTTACATCAATCAGGTGATCAAGCCGCTGCACGACGTTCGCCATGGCTTTGATCATCTGCATCAGCCTGATCCTGAAGCCTATGGCCCATCACAGCTGTTCGCGCGGCAACTGCGCGACGCCGAGTCGTGGGGCTTGCTTTATAACAGCGTGCGGTTGCCTGGGCATGAATGCGTTGCGGCGTTCCGTCCGCCTGCGGTTTCGATTCCGAAGCAGGGCAAACACTTGCGCTATTTCTGGAGCGCAAGTGAGGGCAGAATTTCGTTTGTGTTCGAGGTCAGTCAGGTCTGAATTATCGCTTTGACTTCGTCGAGTGTTTTGACCGGAATGACGCCGGAAGGAATTCGCGAAGAGGGCGACAAGTTGTAAACGGCAAACTCTTTGCCGACGACTTTGTCGGACATGAGTTTCAGAGATGGAAGTATTCTGGAATGAAAATGCTGATCCAGACCGCACGGCGAGATAGAGCTTCCATCAGTCTCGTAAAAGCGCCCCGCGGACTGGTTCATATCCGCTCCCACCAAAATCACCTTTGAAAAGCCTGCGTGATAGGCAAGTTGGAGTGCGAGATACAAGACTGTGCGGGCATCAAAAAAACCATGGGCCAGGTTTTTGCTGAACCCGATACTGCGGTTTCGACTACCCCAAACAGCTCGATTACGTACCAGATCCTGGTTGTTGCGCAGTAGCCATTCAGTCAAGGTTGGTTTGGGCGCTTTCTTGAGCAAATAGAGATCACCTGTCGGTTCAACAATCAGTTCCTGAGCCTGGTTAGCCCACACAGCTACACGCTGACTAGTGCGCATCGCATAGGCAAACAGTTCAGGTTGTTGTAGCGAAAAACTGGTATCGGTGCATGCGTAGAAGAACGGCTTTATGCCTGTTCCCATGAACATGGATATCGCACCGTTCACCGTGATCATCGGGATGTCGGCAAACTGTTCGATGGGAAAATCTTTCGCGGAGCTGCCCGAAACGATGATGAATGCAGCGCCGTGAGCAATGTTTCGACAGTCAGAAAAGTCCCTGATTTGCGAACGTGCGGAGCCGTTTGGCGTTTCTGATGTTGAGTTCATCGATGGTCTCTTGGTCCATGTCATGCATTCAGTCCGTTGTGCTGACGTGATGAAGCGGGATGACTCTTCCACAGCGCCGCGCTTTGTAAGGGAGTGTTGCGCTCGGCGTTAGTTCCCAATTGGCTGCGGGGCGGCCGATGCGTTGGCCAAGAACGCTCCAGTGGCTGGCGGGTTATCTGGATAGATGCAGGAGGGAAGTCGGATATGTCCGCGCATCAAGGGATCTTGAGGAAGGCCGGCATGTTTTCGGCAGGCCTGAAATGCAAAAAGCCCTCGCATCAACGAGGGCTTCGGATGGCGGTTTGCATCAATGCCTTTCTGGTGGCGAATCCATTACTTCACCACATCATCGATCAATGCCTTGCTTAGCTCGTGCAGATACTGCGAGGCATAAGCGCGGACTTTGCAGGATTGGGAACAGGGGCACAGGCAGCCGACGGGTGCAGCGCAGACTCTCTTGCGGGTGGCAAGTCAGCATCCTGAGGCGTTGCGGGATCTGCATATTGCTTGATACCACTAAAACCTTTCGCCTGGCGTCTGCTACTGAATACAACGAAGCCCCTGCATTTCTGCAGGGGCTTCGTTTTGTATGGCGTCAGCACCAAAATCGTAAAAAAGAATTCAGATTGCGACTCTGTCACTAATTGAAAAGCGTGGTCTGTCCCCAATTCTGTTTCCCCAATTCTGTTTCTCCGGGCGCAATGGCGAAAGAACAAGACCTCTGGCTTCCCTTACTCCAAACACCATTGCGATTGCCGTTTCCAGTCATCTGGAAATCCCATAAGTTTCAAATCACCCGGTTCCCTCTGGTCCATTATTTCGGCCAAGTGAAATTTCCACTGGCTGTCTGGACTGATCAAATCGGTTAAATACGCCAGCATCGTTAGTACTATAAATAGCCGCTGCTTGGGTTGAGGCCGATTGCCAGGCGCATTTTGGATGACCCATTCTTTTGGTAAGGATGGTCGAATCGAGAGCTCTCTGTTCCATAGTCGTGAGTGGTGGGCGCAGCAGTTTCGAATGAAGGTCAGAGTGTGGAGCCAGGAGGCCAGTACTTCGAAGGGGAGATTAAATCTGCTCGCGATCGCTTTCTTGTCGACGCTTTTGCCTATGGCATTGAACATCGTGGATACCGTCCCAAGGCTGAGCTCTTCCAGAACAGCCCAAGCGGGCGGCAACTCGGGATGGGCATAGGTTGATCCGTAGAATCGAAAATAGTTATCGCGCATGCGATTTTCAATTCGCTGGTGCTGGACCTGATCAACTCGGCTGCTCTTTTTTATACGATCAATCTCACGTCCCAGTTTGTTGCGCTCCTTGCCCAGTTGATCTCGCAGGGGCCGCAATAAATCGCCATGTGAATATGAAGAAGAGAAGATTGACGCGTCAGCTATCCAGTCAGGCCCGTACTTAGGGCACATGTGATTGCTGATAGTCGCTCGTATGGCGACTTCGACACGTTCGATAGCATCCATGGTTATGCGTCGCAACGAGCCATCGAAGCGGTAGATGTCGACGACTGCTTTCAGAGTGCTACCAGGTTTGAAGGTGTGTTCAGGGTTTGTTTCCTGAAAAGGGCGCATGTATGGACTCAAGCGAAACAGCGTGACCACTTCCAGGAAACGCATGGCGCGCTCGTCATTTGCGACTTGCAGGCCTCGTTGCTTTAGCAGTTCCAATTGCTGTTCTACGCTGAGGGCCGGCTTGTCGAAGGGCCTCATGTAGTTTTCTCCAGGCAAAAAAAACCCGCACGATTTGAGCTTGCTGACTGGGTCAACCTAGGCTTGGCGGGTGTATTGGGGTGCATTATAGGTAGGTGCAAGAGCCCGTCAATGTTGGGCTGATGTGAAATTGTAACGGGTCCAGGCACGCGGGCAGAGTAGGGGGCTGCTGGTTGAGATAAGGCGTCGTTTGTTTTGTCGCAGCGATGCGGACCTCCTGGTGAGCTCCAAGCGCCAGAAACAACAAAGCCCCTGCATTTCTGCAGGGGCTTTGTTTTGTATGGTGCCGGCACCAGGAGTCGAACCCGGGACCTACTGATTACAAGTCAGCTGCTTTATCCTTTAAAATCAGTCGGTTGTGGATATTTTTGTTACGTGTTGAGCAGACGTATCGTTAGCGTAATCATCGCAAAAAAAGGACTTGTTACGTGGCAGAGCGGGTGATCAGCGCCTGAGAGCCATGACCGCGGTCGACGTCCTAATCATCGAGCCAAGCGGAGGCTATCTCCCACCACTTGGCGGGCGTATTTTTTGAGTGCCGCGTAGGCCTGAATAAACTCGCTCAGTGGGCGAGCGTGCCGACTATCAGCAGACAGTCGGGACCGGCAGAGCGAAAGGGGGCCATCCTCTAGGTTCGAGCGACTGTCCGGTGATTCTCTGACGCCCCAACATATCGCTTGAAATCGATTAGACCTCGCCCGAGGCCGAGACCTCTAAGACGTCAATAGTCTTCTCTCAAATCATTCCATATCGGGATCCGAGTTGAATTTCGAAAATCTGCTTGGGTAGCCACGATGGTGCAATAAAACTCGGAACGTATCTTGGAAGAACTCGCCCACATATATTTCGGTAATAGGGTTTTGTTTTAGCATGAGCTCAATTTTTTCTCTTAACGCCAGCATTCCGTCGTTTCTCAGGAGATACTCAGTTTCAAAGTCGTCTAAAATAAAAAACACGGTAAGTGCCGAAAGTTTTCCATCGAGAACTTCGAAAAGAGCTTTTCTAACCCGAGTGGGAATCTGAGTGCTTTCAATGTCTCCAGTTATGTTTAATCCTCGGCTTAGCATGTAGCCGTGTAGGCCTTTAGGTGTTGAGGCTATAAACTCCGGGCTACCTTTTGGATTCGGTGAAAGATTTATAACAGTTCTGGATAGCCAATGGAGTAGCATGTTCTCTTGATGTGTTATGTCGATGTTTTTCCTAAGGTGTTCATGTCTGTATAGTGTTGTTATACGGTCATCAATAGCTTTGCTGTAGTTTTTAGGGTATATGTGACTGGCGTCTAATTGTGCGACCTGCTCAATCTCCGCAACCGATTCGGTCGATACTTTCGCTTTAGAGTATTTGTTCGCGTGTTCAACAAACTGCACTGATGAGTACATCCAGAATAGTTCCACTCCCCCCTCTCGCTTGATTTCACGCATCAGTTCAGGGTGAGGGCCAATGGTTTTACCCTGCTCTCGCCACCACCAATCCTCCTTGCGGTCGGCAGTGATGAAGAGCACCTTTTTGATCTTCGTCTCCTTGACATGATTGAGCAGTTGCTTCCACAAAATTAGGTCGCCAAACTTTCGCTGATATTTTATATGGTCATATATAAAATAGGCGTCGTTTGGGTTCTTATCTTTTTCACTATCAGCAAAACCGGGGGGGATTTTGTTATCAAATCGCTCCTCTCCGTCAGAAACTAACTCATCGAGATCCTTTTGGGTCGACGGTGCATTACCGACCTTTTGATCTAATAGTAGATCGAGTTTTTGTCGGACAACATCTGTTGATGAGACGTCCAGTTGAGAGCTATGTATAGCGGTGATGGCGTCAATGAGCTTCTGGTTCGAACGTTCGAGTTCATCCAGTAGCGGCTTAGACTCAATTCCAAGGCCACGCTTGTCAATCTGTAGTCCTTCCACCTTACTCTTTACTTGACCTACAACATTCTGCGCCGCCGACAAAGCCTCTTCGGTGGATTTTCGCTCATTGGCAATTACAGTTAATCTGCCGCGTTGAAATTCGAGGCCAACCTGATGGGGAATCCAGAGGCGATCTTTCAATAACTCTAAAACCCCAATGAGCTCGTCTCTCGCTAAAGTCGGTAGTCGATACAAGTTTAATAGAACATTTGTGTCGAGCACGAAGAGAGCGTCCTTCCATAAGACTTCATATTGCTCTGTTGTAGGAGCGTAATATCCGGTGAAGCTGCTCTTCATGTAAAACTCCTGTCCATTTCTCGTTTTATTCACATGGGGGTGAGACGATAGGGATGCTATGGTCGTAGACGTCCATCATCTTCGCGTCACGGTGACCGCTTGCTTCCTGTTTTTCTGCCCTAGTTCCGATCGTGTCGGTAATTCCCCGGCGCTTCAAGTCATGCAAAGCAAAACGATCGTCCTCATCGATGTTTCCATCTGCAATCGCTAACGTGATGAATCGTTGCCACGCAGTGTCGAGGCTAGTTTTCCGCAGTGGGCCACCGTGGCTGGCCACGATGATAAAGCGCTTTGACGCCGCGATCGGAATAGGCGTTTTACGGCGCTCCCACACCCTCGCGCGCAATGCCTTCGCGCCTTCCCACACGGTGCGTAATCGGGGCGTCCATCGGACAATATTGTCCCGACTGCCCTTGCGGCGATTGGTCAAAATCCCTTCCTGCAGCTCGTTCGCGTCCGTGAGCGTCACGACTTCGATTCCACGAAGGCGGCATAGGTAGGCCAGCTCCATCACGCTGGCCAGGTACTCTGGACAACCGCCAGGCTCGTTACGTGCCAGACGTCCACGCGCCGTTGCGCGATCGATGAGTACGTCCATAGCGTTCAACCGTGGCAACCGGCGTTGTTTACGTTCGATCGGCGCTTCGATGCCCAAGGCTGGGTTCACCTCAAGGAAACCCCTATTACGTCCCCACTGCAGCACACGGCGCAGATATCGCAGCGCGTGCGCGGCTTTTGAGGGCGTGCCCTCGTCAGCGATTCGATCGACGATGCGTTGTACCAGGGCGGCGGTGAATTTCTTCACGGCAAGATCGCCCAGCGGCTTGCCCAATTTGGTGGGGATGTTCAGCAGAACATCGCGGGAGTAGCAGTAATCTTCGTGGGTTTTGGGAGCGAGTTTTTTGTATCGGTCGCTCAGGTGGAACTGTTCGCACACGTAGTGCAGCGTTCCTCGATCGACGTTGGACGCCTCGTCCGTGATTTGATGGAGTTCTGCCAGCGACACGTCTGCGGGCGCCACGTTTTGGCGACGCTGCTTTCCAGTCTCGTCCCTATGAAGGGTGTACCACACACCACTACCGCGATGGTCGAAGTAAACGGCCGCCGGGAGGGCGGCCTGATCGACATGGGCAGGGATATGGGGGTTGTGCTTACGCTTCCTCGCTCGCCTCATAATATGTCGGTGTCGTACCTTTCAGCGCTGGCCGAGGTGACGCCGCCGGCGTGATTAATCAGGTCAAGCGTTGTCCACGGGCCAGTTCGGCCACGGAACAAGCGCACCCCCTGGGCGATCAGCGAGCGCTCAACATCGGATCGACGCTGATAACCGGTGATGTGCTGCAGGTCTTGAAAGGTCAAAACACCTGTTGTTGCTTGGCTCACGGTACAACCCTCGAACCTGTGTGTTCCCGCGCCTGATGACAGACCAGTGTAGAAGCGGGTTCTGCTGAAAGCGTAGTAGAAACTACTGGGTATGATTCTGGTGTTGCTTGCTCACGGCGCTTAAACATGACGGCGTTCCCTTGCTTTTCTGATTGCAGCCTTCTCGGCCAGTAGAGCGGCCCATTCCTCAGTCTTTCGATGCTGACGAATACGGCTGCATTTTTGATGTTTTCGGGTAGATCTGGCTTTGCCGCAGATGTCGCAGATGCTTGGCAGATCCAGCCGCTTACTGCCAATGCCGGCCGCTCCCGAATGCTTTTGTCATCGTTCATAACCTAGCCCCAGACGATGAATGGCTCGCCAGAAGCTGGGCCACAATGGCGGCTTCGGCCGCATCTATATCGCCCTGCTGTTTGGCGAAGGTGGCTAAGCACTCAAGGCGGATCCGCGCTTCGTCTGTCTTGGTAATCTGGTAATCGAACAAAGCTGTGCCGACTATCCGGATTGCCATCAGGTGCCGGGCGGATTGAGTGTCGACGTTGCCCTGTGTGTTAGCCTTTGGATCGCTACCGCTGTAGTGCTTTGCTTTCATCGTGTTGCCCTCAGTGGTGGTAGGTGTCGAGGGGGTGCAACCCCTCGACACCACTTCGTTAAGCGCTCTGGAAAATCCAGCAGCGCACGGTTTTTGGTTTGTCTGCAGCGTCCAACTCCCAGGCAGAGCAAACGGTTCTGTTTGTCTCCACAAATTTCGGGCACTTGCTGGTTTTCAGGTGGCGTTTCAGCTCGGTCATGTCCGGGACTTTCTGGCGTTTCTCCGCAGCCTCTTTGGCAAAGTCGTTGAGGTTCACCGCAATCAAACTGTCATTGCGTGAGTGGTTGAGTCCGCCGGCAGCGCTGTTTAGGTATTCGTACAGTTCCCAAAACTCGACGACGACCGGGTGATCAGCATTGATGGCCAGCTGGCGATCCTTGGCCATGTTCTGGATCTCCGCGTGTGTGGCTTCCAACTGATGCTTTTTCAGAGGAACGACGTGCACCAGTGCGTCTACAAGCGCGTGCAGCTGGGCATGATTCTTTGCGATCCGGACGGTGCGAATTTCAGGCAGGGCCAGCAGCGCCTGTTCGTAGGTCGGAACCTTCGCGCGAATGGTCTCCATCACGGAGGACTCAGACGTGGTGGCTTTGAGCAGAAATCCGCTCACCCGGTCGACGGGCATACGCTCAAGGTTTTCAACCAACAGCTTGGTTTGCGGGGTCTGCCCGTCCTTCGTCATTGCGATGTGCACCAAGCGCTGCAGGATCGGTTCAGAGGCGTTCACCGCGTGGTTCTGACCGATGACCACGGCGCCACGGAAGGGCGGTTCGCGGGTGTCGTTACCGTTGTTCTTTACACCGGTTGAGCGAACGCTGCGGCCGTTGTAGGCGGTCTTCAGTTCGTCCCAGTCGTATTGGCGGGTTTGGCTTCCATCTGATTTTTCGCGCTCAGATTCAATCAACACCACCGGTAGATTCCCGACTTGGGCAAAGTTTCGTGCCCGAGCAACTGGGGTGCCTTTAGTGGGGTCAAAACCTTCGTAGTCGAGGCGTCCGCACAACTTCCATAGGAATTCGATCAGGGTGGATTTACCTGCGCCTGGCTCACCGATAATTTCCATGAAGGGGTAACTCTTTTGATGCTGCCGGATCTGCTCGGCGAACAATGAGCCGAACCAGAAGGCGAGGGCGACCAGCCCTTTGGCACCGAAGCATTGCCAGATGATGTCGAGCCATTCGGTGTCGAACTTCTCCAGGTCAGTGTTCAGGTTCAAAGTCACTGACTGGCTGAGCGTTTTAATGCTCAAGCGATCCATGTCGAAGAAGTCTTCTTCGTTCAGTTTGAAGATTTTACCGTCGCGTACCGCCACATCGCCGTACACGTATGCGCCGTGTTCGCGGGTGTAGCCCGTGAAGTCGATGGTTTGAACGGTCTTGAGAGCGTCGGTTTGTTGCTCAATGAACGCGTCCAATTGCTGCGTTGTACCGGTAAACATCCCACCGGGAGCAATGCCCAACAGACGCTTTTTGAACTCGGCCGATGAAGAGATCTGAGCGCTGGTGAAAGTGTTTTTAATCGGCGCAGCGTCGTGTGCAAACGTGATCCGGAAGTAATACCAGGACTCGTCTGTGAGCTTGTTTTCCTGGTAGTACAGGGCTTTCGGATTGCAGGTAGCGATGCGTTGCAGCGCGCCGCACTGCTGCATGGCTTTCGCCCGCATCTGTTTATTGTTCAGCTGCTGATCGTCGTGATGCTCGCTGTCCTCCAGTTCCTGAATGGCCTTGTTGTATTTCTCCAGATCAAGCTTGAACCAATACAGACGATTGCCGAACTCCAGATGAAATTCGCTTCGACGCTTCCAATCGAACATCACCAGGGCTTTTTCGGTAGCGTTCTCAGCGATCAGCAGCGCGCCGTGATGCCGAGCAATGGTGATGTCTTTTTCAATTTGGGCGTCGCGTTTCTCGCCTTCGTCCAGGAACTGCCAGCGCTGGTGTAAATCGTTCCAATCGACCTTGCGTTTGTCCCGCTGAGGGATCTGCGCGGCCTCACAGGTAAAGCCCAATTCGCGGGCCATACGTACCCAACGTTTGGTATAGGCGTGTGCACCTGGTTCGTTGTCCAACGCCCAAACCAGCTTCGGGAGATTACCCGGGCGTGCTGTGACCAACGCCTGCAACGAGTCAGCCGGAAAGGCGTTGGATGACATGGCGGACACGGCGGCGATGCCGTGGTGCACCAGGGCGGTCGCGTCGAAGATGCCTTCCACGATCCACACTTCTTTCGCTTCGAGCAGATCCACGCAGGGCGGGCACCACCACACCCCCCGGTAGCTTTCACCCGGAGCGAAACGCGCTTTCATTTTTCCGAAGCGTGCCGGCTTGTCTATCAAGCGTTCCCAGTAGCCGCCTTTCTCCAAGGCGAAACGCACCGTCGCGCTGCCTGCGTTGTGCTGAGAGGAGTAGTACGTGTCTTGCGTGAACCAGCCAGCAATCAACTGGATGTCGAAGCCCCGGCCGAACTCCAGATAGGCGCGGGCTGTGGCCGTTGGTGCACTGTCCGTAGCGGGGGCCCGCTTGCTCCAGTCTTCGAAAAGATCGTCGTAGATTTCCTTGACGTGCATGGTGTGGCCGCACTTTTCAGGACGACCGCAGATAACCAGCCACGGCTTGTCGTGACGTGAATACAGCTCTTTCTTCCTGCACTTGGGGCATTCACCACCGCGCATATAGTCGGTGCCGGTACGGTGTTTTAGGCCGTAGTCATTTTCAAGGCGCTGCAGGACGTCGGAGCGGAGATCGTCTCTCATGGTTTATTCACTGTTTTGAGGCTTTGAGTCAGGGCGCCGGCGAGGGCGCCGATCAGATGTTTTCGAGCGGCCATCACCGGATCGTTCGTGAGGATCGACCCGTGGCGCAGCCCTTCGGGGATCAGGCGGTAATGGTCGGAATACCAGAGGTCATTGAGGCTGAGACGGTACTGCTCGCGCAGGTTGGCCAAGAGCGCTTGGGCCTGCACCGTTGGCAGTTTTGCGTTGATGTTCAGGGCGTTTTCCATCGTCAAACCTCAATTTCGGGCGCAGCTCACCCAAACCCACGGGAATGGGGAATCGGGGATTTAGTGGTTAGGTGTTACGGAGTGGTGACGCGAAAACGCCCGTTGTCCGGTGCGTTGAGGATGCGTTCATAAATCAGGCTGACGGGAATGGCCCAAACCTCACCGGTGCCTGTGTCAGTGATAACGGTGTGTGTCGGTGTGCTGGTCATTACATCCAGTCGCTGCCGATCGCTGACAACAGACAAATCGCTGTAGGCCAGGTGAACCATTTTTTCAGCTGTCGGAGTGAGTACGTCGAAGTCCGCGACCAGATGCTGCACAGCTCGTTTGATCAGTTGTTGATCATCGCTCAGGTGTTCGCACCGGTGCCGTTCAAGAAACACCGACGCGGCAGCTTTGAGCATGTCCTGATATTCCTGTACTGCAGGCAGATTGTTCATTGGGATTTCCCAGCGCGGTATAGAGCGATGGCTGCAAGCACTTCAGCGTGCCGTGCTGCAACGTGGAGGCTGTGAGCGTCCATAATCATGTCAGCTTCTTCCTCGCTGATCGAACCGTCCTCCAGTGCTTTGGCGATCGCCTGGTCGACGCAACCGCGCTTTGCCGCTACCTGCACAGAGCGAGCGTAAAGCTCGACGTTGTCCAAGGTTTCTGGATCAGCCATCGGCACGAACAGCCCGCCGTACATTGAAGCGACGTAGTTGGGGAAGTGGTGAGTTCCGCAGTCCTGCTCAAGTATGAAAACTTGAGTGTCACTGAGAGGGCTGCAGCCGGCGTTTTCGTAGGCATGGTTGTCGAACTTTTTAAGCTTCAGTCCTAAGCGTTCTGCAGCGGCCTCGCGTCCACCGGTATAGGCTCGGATGATCTTGCTCATGACTTCTTTCCGAGTGTCTAGGATCGGGCTTTTCATCTTCTACTTTTCCCTAATGTGTGCCGGCACTACTGTTCAATCACACCTTGTTTTACGCCCAGTAATACTGCGGCGCGGTGTGCCTCCCCACGGCGACATTGGCTTTGTCCACTCAGCACTGCGTAAACGGTGCTGGGACTCAAATCATGAAGAAGTGCAAAGTCCTTCGCGGATTGCCCGCGCTTTTCTAAAGTTTTCCGCGCTTTATGGCGGGCTTGCTCGCTGATACTGATCTTCGGCATAGTGCAAATCCATGCAATTTCATGTGGTGTGAAATGCAGAATGATGCATCTTGATGCATTTGTAAATATTTGGGATGAATGATTTTGCATCTTTCTGAAGAAATTGGTTCTCGCCTGCAGGAAGAGCGTAAGCGCTTCGGCATGACACAGGCTGAGATTGCCGAGGCAATTGGCGTTGTGAAGCGAACCCAAGCAAATTACGAGGCTGGGACGAGCGATGCGCCGGCGTCATACCTCAGCAAGGTCGCGCAGCAGTTCGGTTTTGACGTCCCTTACATCCTCACTGGTGTACGTACAAACCTTTCTGAGAGAGCTTTGAACGAGAACGAAGACACTCTGGTAAAGCAATATAGGGTCATCCCGGAAGATGACCAGAAAGCAATTCGTCGGTTCTTAAGAGCGATGGTCGACGATGTTGTGAAAAACACGAAGTAGCTATTACAGAATCAGACCTTTCTTATTAACTGTTTCGATACGCTCCCTTAAGTCCGTTCGACAACGCACTTTATGGAGTAGTGTCATGTTGAATCTGAAACGCGACGAGCGATCCCCGCTTAGTAGCGATGAAAGCTACCTGGTCGACCTCTATCGTATGATGGTTATTGATGATCAAAAGCAGGTAATGCGCCTAGCTTGTTTGTTAGCGAAGCATCCAGATCCAACTGACGAACAGGAACTGGCAACGCCTCTTTATCCAACGCAGCTATCCATATGAAGTAACCGCTAACGCTTACGCGTTGGCGGCTCAACCTCTGCTCATACCTGTGCTACCAACTGCTCAAAAAGCTCTCTCTGTTTCGCCCTTGGCATCTCGCGCAAGCTGTCGATTAGCATCCGTTCGAATGTTTGCGACGACGGACTGAGCGTGTGGGAGAACGTGAGATTAGCGACCCAAGTGTGTCCGCACTTAGCGTCTAAACATTGGCAGTACAGCTTTACGAACTCTGTCGTCACTTCCTCTCGCGAGCCAATTCGCCCTTTGTGCCCGCATTTGCATACCACTCTCATTGTGTCCCTCCCCAGGGCAACTTATCCCCTTAATACTGCCACAAAAGGTAGTGTTTTTAGTTGCTCTTCCTCGCTTATGCAGATGAATCCTCGGCAGCGAGGCCGGACTTCCAGCTAAAACGCCTATCCACTCGCAGGCAATCGTTGAGTTGGCTGAATAGCTGACAGATTGGTCTGATCTCATTGCTTGTGTAAACGCGATCAATCTTTTCGATGTCTCCGAAACCACCGGTGTTTTCCGGGATGATGCCAGCCAGCGCTGGATTCATTCGCCAGGCGGCAATGACGTCGTTTCGGGTGATGTTCTTCACCTTCTCCAGCTCGTCTTTCGCCTGGAAGTCCCCGACAGGGATGATCTGGATCGCGTTTTCCTTGCCGTTGGGGATGTTCACGAACATCGAGCGGAAGTTGCCCACGCCCTTGCTGGCACTGATCTGTGCGCGCAGCTCGTCTTCGTCCTCTTCCGTCAGGTCAGGGTCGTTCGTGTAGAAGATGTAACCGGCGTGCGCGCCGTTGCTGTAATAACGCCGGCGGAAGAGGGTGGCCGCCTCATTGAGCAGCAGCGCCTGCAGGCCGCCAAGGTAGTCTGGAATCCCGTAAATGTTCTGTTCAACGTCGTAGTCCAGGACATGGGAGATCTCATGCTGTTCGAACTCCATTTCCTTGTTGTCGGGCAGTAGCATCACGTAACCACCGTCGACCTTAACCCGCATATTGATTGCCGGCAGATGCTGCAGCTCCAGCACTTGGCCGAAAGCGTTGGTGTCGTTGTAGAAGTACGCTTCGCCAAACACCATGTAGTCCAGCCCGGCGCGCCCCATCGTTTCCGTGCTGCAGCCGGGCGAGGGAATGAACTCACGCAGCAGCAGGTTGCGCTTGAATTTCGGAATGGCGCCGTGGTGGGCGTTGGCGCGCAGTAGCTTGGCTAGGCCAACCCGGGAAACTGGCGGCTTGTATATTTTGCCGTCGTCGCTGGGGAACACGCCCACGTACTCGCCGATGTTGCCGGACAGCACTTGTTCCGGTTCCCCGAACGTAAATGAGCGCATCGGCTGCTGCGGTGGTTGGGCTACGTGTTGCTTTCTGCGTTTGCGGTTGGCCATGGCTGGTCTGGTTACTCGTGACGTAGCGGCTGCGACGCCGCTTGTTGGTGTTCAAAGGTTCGTTGGCCAGAGCGTGCATCACCGCCCAGGCAATGTCGGCGTGCCCGGTGGCATCGGTGCGCGAAGCGCTGTAGGTGATTTGGCCGCTGTTGGTGGCGCCGCGCTTGATGGTCAAGAACGCCTGTGCGATGTCCGTCCACCCGGCGTCCCACTCGATTCGACTGCCTTGGATCGTGTCTTGGGCTTTGAGCACCAGGGCGTTTTTCGCCTCAAGGCTGTAGTGAATGGGTGTCGCCTTGGCATAGAAGTCGCGCACCAGGTCAAACACGCCGTAACCCACGCCTGTGACGTCGATGCCGATGTGCTGAACGTTGAAGCGCTCGGTCAGTTTCTTGACCTGTGCGGCCTGGTAGGTGAACGAATGGCCACGCCAGCTGTGCTTCTCCAAAATGCGGAACTTCGCCCCGGGTTCGAGTGGCGGCGCGATGACCACACAGGTGGCGTCGTCGCGGGTGCGGCTCGGGTCGTAGCCCAGCCAGACCGGACTGTTGCCGAACGGCCGATCCAGATCCGGGTTGTAGTCCTCCCACAACGACAGATCCGAATAGCACCGCTCCAGATCCTTGAGGCTGAATGCGCTTTGGGTGCTGTCGATGAATTTGCAGTAAAACAACTGCTGAAATTTGTCCTCGTCGTACTCCAGCTGCAGCTGCTCGAGGTCGAACAGATCGCAGCCGCCGGCGATTGCATCGTCCAGGGTGATCGTCTTGCGCCATTGGCCGTCCGGACACAGCGCACCCTGTGTATACGCTGCTTCGCTCGGCCACACGCCGCCAGCTTTCTTGCCGCGTTTGCTGTTGCGGAATTCTTCGCCTGACCAAAACGGGTATGCCTGGTGCGATACCGCGCTGGGCGTTGAGAAATAGGTTTTGCGCCACTTCTTGTGTGTGCCCATGGCGCTCGCCACGGTGCTGAGTTTTTCGAAGTCGCGGATCCAGAAATATTCGTCCACGTAGACGTGGCCGTGGTAACCCTGCGCGGTACTGCTGTTTGTGCTGAGAAAGCGCAGTTCGGCGCCGTTGCTCAGTGTGATCGGATTGCCCGTAAGCTCGATGCCGAACCACTGCTGGGCGAACTGGATGATGTAGCTGCGGAAGATCTCGGACTGCGATCGGCTGGCAGACAGAAAGACTTGGTTGTCACCGCTCAGCACGGCATCCATGAAAGCTTCGCCGGCGAAGTAGTAGGTCAGACCGACCTGCCGGCTTTTGAGGATGTTCCGGACGCGGCGGGTCAGCGGATTCTGTTTCGCCTCGAACAGCTCTTTCTGGTAGCCGTACATCTTCGAGATGAATTTATCGAGAAAATCCACCTCGGTAAGGCCGCTGATGTCGTTCTTGGTCTTCTTTTCGCGCTTCTTGGCGCCGCCTGCGCCCCGCTCACGGCGTTGACCAGGCTGCCGTTCGCGAGGCTCGTCCGGACGATCAGACGGCAGCGCCGGCGAAGGTTTCGCGGACAGCTTTTTCAGGCGTTCAAGCAGGCCAGTCAGTCGCTCCAGTTCGTCCAGTTCAGCTTTCGTCAGCGGATCGACTTTTTCCAGGATCAGGGTGATGCGCCGATTGACCGCGCTTAACGGTTCTTCATCCGTGAGCATGTCGTCCCAGCCGCCTTGGCGGATCCAGTAGTAGACGATGCGGATATTGGGCAGCTTCAAATGCGCCTGTATTTCCTTTACCGAACAGCGGCGCAGGTAGAGGCGTTTTGCGGCTTCTTTAACTTCGGTCGGGTAGTTCATGGTCCGCAGTCTATGCGGCAAAAAAACCGGAAACGCGGGGTGAAATGCTGCGATTCGCCTATCTAGCGGAAGTAGGAGAATCCTGAATTTCAACCGTTTGTTTGGCGGTAAACGGCTCCCTATCGTGGCGGCTCATTCAACGATTGAGCGCAGTTACCACTCATGCCCCGTTCCCTTGTCTCCTACTGGAAACGTGTTGCCACCAGCGGCCCGACCGTCGATGGCCGCGAGATCCTTCCCCAGGAACTGCGTGATATCGCCGACACCTACACACCGGCCAAATACACCGCTGTCATCTGGTGCGACCACGAGCGCTGGCCTGGTTCACACGGCACCGTATTCGCTGTGCGCCTGGTGGAAGAGGGCGAGGATCTGGAGCCCGGACAAATTGCTCTGGAAGCCCAGCTAAAACCGAACGATCGCCTGCTGTACCTCAACGATCAGGGCCAGAAGCTGTTCACCAGCATCGAAATCACTCCGAATTTTGCCGGCAGCGGCAAGGCCTATCTGACAGGGCTTGCGGTGACCGATTCGCCCGCCAGCCTCGGCACTCAGGAGCTGTATTTCTCCAACCGAACCAGCCGGGCTGCGTACTACGCGGCATCCCAGGAACTCGGTCCGCTGCGCGAATCCGAGCCGCAGGGCGAGATCGGCCGACTGGCCGCCATGTTCACCCGCCTGTTCAAGCGTTTCGGTATTGAAGACACCCCCGCCGAAACCACTCCGCAAACCCCAAACGAGAGCAAACCCCCAATGGATGAAGCTACCGCCACGGCCCTCAAAGCCTTGCTGGCCCAGCTGCTGGTTGTCGCCGCCGGCATTCAAGCCGTGATCGAGCCTGCCGCAGAAGATGCACCAGAACCCGATCAAGCCCCGATCGATGATGTCACTGAGGCGGTGGACGAGATCGTCACCACGGCCGAAGAAGAGCGCGAATTCAAGCGCAGCGGCGGCGGAAACAAAGCTGTGCTGGCGGCGTTGGCCGACCTGCAGAAGCAGTTCACCGAACTAAAGAACACCAGCAATGGCCGTCAATTGCCGCGCAACGCTGGCCCCGCTGACAAATCCAAAGCGCGGGTACTCTGACCATGGCCCGTTCACTGAGCGCCTACGGCGCCAAGATGTATGCCGAAATGCAGCTGGCGATCGCCGAAACTTACGGTGTCCCGCTGTCCAGCAAGATGTTTTCCGTTGAACCGTCGATCGCCCAAGAGCTGAACGACGCAATCACCGCAAAAGCCGATTTCCTGCAGCGCATCAACGTCATTCCGGTGACCGAGATCAAAGGCGAGAAAGTATTCATCGGCGTGTCCGGCCCGGTCACCGGCCGCACCAATACCAAGACCACCGATCGCGAAGCGAAGGACGCGTCGGAGCTGGATAACAGCACCTATGAGCTGTCGTCGACTGAATCTGACGTGGGCCTGCCGTACGCGAAAATCGACGCCTGGGCCAAGTTTCCGGACTTCCACCAGCGTTACTCGGCGGCCGTCCAGAAACAGATCGCCCTGGATCGCATCATGGTCGGCTTCCACGGTTTGAAAGCGGCTGCGCAGACCGACATTGAAGCCTATCCAATGCTGCAGGACGTCAACAAAGGCTGGCTGCAGCAGCTGCGCGAGCAAGCGCCTCAACAGGTTCTCAAGGAAGGCAAGGAAGCGGGCAAGGTGACACTGGGGCCGGATGGCGATTACGCCAACCTGGACGCCCTGGTACATGACACCAAGCAGATGGTGGACGAACGTCTGCGCGACGGCGGTGACCTGATCGCCATCATCGGCACCGACCTGTTGGCGGCTGACAAAGCGAAGCTGTACGCCAAGCAAGGCGACGTGCCGACCGAGAAAGAGCGCATCGAAGATGCCCAGGTGATCGCCACCTATGGCGGTCTGCCGAGCTTCAGCGTGCCGTTCTTTCCGGTCAACGGTGTGCTTGTCACCAGTTGGGACAACCTGTCGATCTACTTCCAGGACTCCAGCTGGCGCAAGCAAACCGTGGACAACCCGAAACGCTCCCGCGTCGAGGATTACAACAGCCGCAACGAAGGCTATGTGATCGAGCAGCTGGAGAAAATCGCGCTGACCGAGAACGTGGAGCTGGTTAAGTGAGCCTGGCTCTCGCACACAAGCGCCGCACTTTGGCTCAGGGAACCGCTGCAGTGATTGCTGCTGCAGCGGCACCGCTGGCGTATTCGCCGGCGGAAGCCCTGAGCAGCCCGGCCAACGCGAAAAAGCACCTGCTGCTGATGGAAGCCTCGCTGGATCAGGATCTGCAGCGCCTGAGCGATATCAAGGGTCTTGCCGGGCGTCAGGCGCTCAAGCGTGAGGAACTGCTGCCCAAGTATCAGGACTTCATTCAGCGCTACATGGACTCGGGCCTGGTGATGCCGAACCGCGTCCTGGTCCAGGTGATGGTCTGGCTGTTCGACACCGAGCAGTTCGAAGACGGTCTGGCACTGGCGGACTTTGCGATCGAGCAGGGGCAGGAAATGCCGGAGCGCTTCAAGCGACGCGACGTACAGACCTTCGTCGCGGACGCGGTGATCGACTGGGCTTACGCCGAATACAACGCCCAGCGCAGCCCGGAGCCGTACCTGTCTGACCTGCTGCCGCGCGTCGATGGTGAGTGGGAGCTGACCGAACAAATCCCGAGCAAGTACCACAAGTTGATCGGCATCCGCGCCATGGAGGCCGAGCAGTGGGAAACCGCGCTCAAGCACCTGGAGCGCTCGACCGAGCTGTACGCGAAAGCCGGCAACGAGACGCGAATCAAGAAGTGTCGCATCGCCCTGGCTAAACAAGCACCCGCCGTCACCGGCGCCCAATAACCGACTACCCCCCCAGCGGGCAACTGTGGACGTGTGTCTGCCATTTATGGCCAGCCCCACGGAAAACAGTCTCCCCGCCCTATTTGAGCGGTCAGCAATGAGCTTTTCCGGTAAACCCACCACGTTTGTGGAACAGATGATCGAGAACGACGGCTTTTGGCCGGATCTGTCTGTTGCCGAATTCCAGAAAGGATACCGCCTGCCGGCGGAGTACCTGGTGGACATGCTGGCCGCTGACCTGACCATGGCAATGGTCGAGGTCAATGCCGATCTGGCAGAGCTGAAACAACGCTGGCGAGCCCTTGGCGTAAACAGTGTCGAGGTTCCCGATCCGCTCAACCTCCCGCCGAAGCAGATCAAGGAATGGCGATTCATCCAAACTGACCAGAACCTTCTGCCAGATAACGCGTTGAAGCTGAAAATCTACCGTCGAGCCGTGTACTGCCGGGCCAAGGCGAGCGCGTTACAACAGTTCGCCACGGTGACCCGCCGCGAAAGCGCAGAGAACACGGGCAAGGAAGCGCCGGAACGCGAAAGCACGTTCCTGGCATTCAGCCAAGCGGCAGTGCGCGCCTTGCAAGGCCGTGGCCGCGTCACGGCGGCGCTGTTATGACCAAGCTCCAAGGGCTGACCGCGTACCTGCAGGAACGCCGTCTGGTCGAACCCGAGCAGCTCGACAGTTTCACCGAGCAGGTCAAGCTTGCACTGATCTGGAAGCCCGACGTCGACGGGATGCATCTGGGCGACATGCACTATCGCGCCGTGATCGTCCTGGAGCGCTTCGCCGACCATCCGGCGCGGCTAATGGCTCTGGTGGGCAGTTGGCTGGAAAGCCACGACGCCAACCGTGACCGTCACGAGCTGCCGGCGCCGGAATTCCTTGTCGAGCCGGTCGACAACGACCTGTTCGACGTGGAAATCACGCTGGAGTTTGTCGAGCCGCAGTATCTGGCCGAGGACGCCGCCGGCGAGATCCAGGCCTTTGGCAAAACGTGGGCGTTCGTCCCGTTTGACCTGTGGGTTGCCGAGCGCGGCGAGGTGGCCACCGATGGCCGGCCGTAGCACGTTCGAACTGGACATTCGCGGTCGTTTGGGCGTCCGCGAGCAGTTGGCATTGCTGAGCCTTCCGCCGCAATTGCGCCGTCGCTTGCTGAATCAGGTCACCAAACGCGTGCGCACGATGAGCCGCAAGCGCGTGCGTGAGCAGAAGAACCTGGACGGCACGCCATTCGCCCCACGCAAAGGCGACGGCAAGGGCAAAAGGAAGATGGAAGCCGGTCTGGCCAAGTTGATGGTGGTCACCCGGGTAAGCCCTGATGAAGCGGAACTGGGCTGGAAAAACGCCCTGACCCGATGGGTTGCCACGCAGCAACACAACGGCGTCAGCGAACGCCGTACCGCTCAACAGATGCGCCGCTGGAACAAGACCCTACCGGGTTTGGCAGCCACCGACAAGCAGGCCAAGCGCCTGCGCCGGTTGGGCTTCCGCGTGCGCCAAGCGGGCAAAAAGACGCTGGTCCGGCCGTCGGTGGCGTGGATTCAGGAGCATGTGAACTACGCCAAAGCCGGTTTGCTGATCCGGATCCTCGACGACCAGCGCAGCGAAAGCACCGGCGCGCAGAGCTGGGAAATCACGCTTCCGAAACGCCAGTTCATCGGCGCCGAAACCGAACGCGAAACCAATCTCCTGATTAACCAGGTGTTGCAACAAATCCTAAATTCACCCCGCTAACGAGGCACTGCATGGCACTCGGTCAAGTCACCGTCGACAATCTCAATCTAGGCCAGGGCGCCGTGACTGAGGTTGAGCGTTACTTTCTTTTCATCGGCCCGGCCGCCAAGAACGTCGGCCAGTTCATCCCGCTGAACACCGATAGCGACTTGGACGCCGCGCTGGGCGTTCCAGCGAGCGACCTCAAAACCCAAATCGCTGCCGCGCGGCAGAACGGTGGTCAGCGCTGGGCCTGCATCGCGGCCCCGATCGGCGCCGAAGGTGACTGGACCACTGCGTTGGAAAAGACCCAGCAACAGGGCGTGTCCGTCGAAGCGGTGATCATCACCAAGCCTGTAGTGAAGGCTGAAGAGCTTTCGGCGATGCATGACGCAGCCGTCACTCTGAACAACACCTACGGCCGCCGAGTGTTCTTTCTGGCGAGCAGTGTCGGCATCGCCGTCGACCAGACCTGGGCGCAGTACCTCACTGAGCAAAAGGCCTTGGTGGCAAACCTCGCCGCGCCGCGCGTAGCTGTAGTGCCTCAGTTGCACGGCAACGATTTGGGCGT
The DNA here is from genome assembly GCF_024072275.1 of Pseudomonas siliginis. Lineage (NCBI taxonomy): Bacteria > Pseudomonadati > Pseudomonadota > Gammaproteobacteria > Pseudomonadales > Pseudomonadaceae > Pseudomonas > Pseudomonas siliginis. The sequence goes on from NZ_CP099598.1 coordinate 335,190, forward strand.
GCTGGCTGGCCGCTTGGCCAATGCGGCGGTGAGCATTGCTGATAGCCCGATGCGCGTAGCCACCGGTGCCGTGCTGGGACTTGGCGAGGTGCCTGTTGATAGCGAGCTGACCCCACTGCCGTCCGCCGTGCGCACTGAGCTGGACCGCGCGCGGCTATCCGTTACGCAAACCTACCCGGATTACCCAGGCGTGTACTGGGGTGACTGCAACATGCTGGACACCCCCGGCAGCGACTTTCAAGTCGTGGAATACCTGCGCATCACCGACAAGGCCGCTCGCCTGATTCGCCCGCTGCTGATCCGCCGCGTCGCCGATCGCCGTTTGAACAACACCCCCAACAGCATGGCGGTGAACACCAATCAATTGATGGCGCCGCTGCGTGCGATGGCCAAGTCCATCAAGTTTGCCGGCGAAGTGTTTCCCGGCGACATCGAGCCGCCGAAGGACGGCGACCTGGTGCTGGAATGGCTCAGCAAAACCAAGGTAGCGGCCTACATCAAGCTCAAACCCCTCAACTGCCCGAAAGACCTGACGGCGAACATCGCCCTCGATCTTTCCACCGACAAAACGGAGTAACGCCCCATGGCAAAGATTGGCGGCAAGAACTTTGACGTGAGCCTGGGCGACATCGCGCTGCACGTTGAGAACTGCACCCTGGACATTACCGACAACTCGGCAGTGGCTCAGACCCGAGGTGTTCCAGACGGATACGTGGACGGCGACGTGGCGGCTGCCGGCGAACTGGAACTGGATACCACCAACTTTCAATTGCTGATCGATGCAGCGCGCTCGGCCGGTAGCTTTCGCGAGCTCAAGCCGTTCGACGCGGTGTTCTTCGCCAAAGCCGGTGGGGATGAGGAACTGCGCGTGGAAGCCTTCGGTTGCAAGGTGAAGGTGTCCAGTCTCCTGGCGATCGACCCGAAGGGCGGCGAAAAGACCAAGCACAAGGTGCCATTCGACGTCACCAGTCCGGACTTTATCCACATCAACGGCGTGCCGTACCTCGCGGCCGCTGAGATCGAGGGTATTCGCTGATGGTGGACTGGTTCGATCGCGCCCAGGAACTGGAGCAGCGCCAGCGTGACCAGGCCATCAAGGCCCAGCTGCTGAAGCCTGTGCCGCTCGGGCCAAGCCTGACCCATTGCCAGGACTGCGACAAAGAAATCCCGCCGGCGCGCCAGGCGCTGGGCGGAAAAACTCGGTGCGTCCCGTGCCAAACGGGATTTGAGCAGAGTGATCGCCGATGACCACTGACGCCGTGCGCCTCGGAGCGCTGGAACAGAAGTTCGCTGTCTTTGAACACCGCTTAGGCGAGCTGGAAGACCGGCACGAAACCGTCCCGACCCGGGTCACCAAGTTGGAGCAGGGTTTCGAGCACATGGCGGGGCAGCTGTCTGAGCTGAACGCTGGCCAGCAGACCCTGACGGTCGCGGTGAACGACATTGGCGCGAAGGTTGGCCGCTTGCTGACCATCCTCACGGTGGTCGCTTCTGTGCTGCAAATGGTTGTGCCGGCACTGCTTCGAGTGTGGTTTCCATGAGCCTGCGCGGCCGAATTCAAGCTGGCGCGCTCGCGCTGGCCAGCGCTCCGCTGGTGATCTTCCTGGGCACCTGGGAAGGCCGTGGCCAGAACACCGTTTACGCCGATCAGTTGGCCCGCGGTCTGCCGACCGTCTGCAAGGGCATCACCCGGCACACCAGCCCGTTTCCGGTCGTGGTGGGTGACTACTGGTCACCAGGACGTTGCGCGGAGGTGGAGCAGTTGGTGATCCGCAAAACCCAACTGCGGCTGGCCGACTGCATCACCAACCCGGACTTGAGCCAGAACACTTTCGACGCGCTGACCAGCCATGGCCACAACGTCGGTGTGCCCAGCACTTGCGCCAGTCGGGCGGTGGCGTTGATCAACGCCGGCCGCATTGCTGACGGCTGCAGGGCGTTGGCCTGGGCACCGGACGGCAAGACACCGATATGGGCGTATGTGACCGACGCCCAAGGCCGCAAGCGCTTCGTTCAAGGCCTGCACAACCGCCGGCTGGCTGAAATGGCGCTGTGCCTGCGATGAGTTTTTCCCCATTGCGCCTGGCGCCTTTGCTGCTGGTGGTCCTGCTGGTGTGGGTGGCGTTCGATCGGGTAACCGATCAGCGCGACGACGCCAGGCGCGAGCGCGACAGCGCGCAATGGGAAGCGAACGGCCTGCGTGAAGCGGCCCGAATCAGCGGCGAAATGCTCGCTGAGCGGGATGCAATCGACCAACGAAACACCAAGGAATTGACCGATGCACTCACTGAAAACGAGCGCCTGCGCCGCGCTGTTAGCGATGGCTCTGGCCGGTTGCTCGTCCGCGCCGCCTGTCCCGCCGGTGGATCTGTGCCCGCCACCGCCGGCGCCGCCCGCGTGGTTGATGCAGAGCGCCCCGAACTCGCAGCAGACGCTCGACCGGATTATTTCACCCTCCGGGATCAGCTCGCCTTAAGCCGGCAAATGATCCTCGGACTGCAGCAATACGTCCGAGACGTGTGCCAGCGATCGCCGGCGCACCAGGACACCACTTTACCCAACCTCAACAAGAGAGCACCCCAATGAGCCAAAACACCGAAATCACCCTGGAAGTCGGCGAAGCGGAATTCACCTTCACCCTCACGCCGGCGGACGTCACCAAGTACTTCAATGCCCTGACCCAAACCAACAAGGTGGCCCCGGGCAACAACCTGCTGATGACCACCGTTAAGCAAGAGGAAAAGGCCACGCTGAAACCGCTGCTGAGCAACCCGGTGATGGTGATGCAGATCGCCGGCGCGCTGCTCGAGGAGTACGCGCCCAACGTTGAGGTGATCGTAAAAAAGCGCTCGAGCACGCTGAGCGCCTAAGCGAAAACGGACTGGGCCAGTTAATGGCCCTGACGAACCGCTGGCTTCCTGGTACCGAACCCACGCCCGAGGCGATGGGGACGGCCAAGTGGCTGGAGGACGAACACTGGAGACGCATGGAGTTCGCCGTGGCTAACGGCATCGCCCTTGCGCTGAACGGGTAACGACTTTGGCAGACCGTAGCGCCAGCCTGGCTTTCATTCTCAGCTTGCAGGACAAGGTCACCGCGCCTCTGGGCAAGGTGAAAATGGGCTTTTCCGAGCTTGCCGATCAGAGCGAAAAACACATCAAGACGATCGGCATGGGCATCGGCGGCGTGACGGCGGCCGTGGTCGGGATCCGTGAGTCGATGGAACCAGCGCTGGAGGTCAATCGCGCCCTCGGCGACGTCCGATCGCTCGGCGTGGCCGAGGATGCGTTGTCTGCGCTGAATGCGAAGTCGTTGCAGTTCGCGGTGAGCTACGGCGAGAACGCCAAGGATTTTGTGGCCTCGGCGTATTTGATCGAAGGCGCCATCAAAGGCCTTGCCGGCAACCAGCTCGCGATCTTCACCAACACCAGCAACCTGCTGGCCAAGGCCACCAAAACCGACGCTGAAACGATGGGTGAATACGTCGGCACGCTCTACAACCTGCAGAAGTCCCAAGCGGATGCGATGGGGAAGGGCGCGTGGGTGGAAAAACTCGGCGGGCAGACGGCGCTGGCCGTGCAGCTGTTTCGCACCAGCGGCGCGGCGATGAAGGACGCTTTCAAAGAAGCCGGCGCGATCGCCACCACATCCGGCGTCGACCTGGCTGAGCAGATGGCAGTGATCGGCACGCTCAGCAGCACCATGGAAGGCGGCGATGCCGGCGGACGCTACAAGGCGTTTTTCGAAAACATCGGCGCGGCGTCGGACAAACTCGGGATGAAGTTCACCGACCAGCAGGGCAAGGTGCTGCCGATGATGGCGATCCTGGACAAGCTGCAGGGCAAGTTCGGTGATCTGACCAGCGCATCGGCCGGCGCCAAGTTGATGGAGGCTTTCGGCGGTGAGGGCGCCCAGGTGATCGGCGCGCTGGCCAAAGACACCGATCGGTTGCGCAACGGCATCGAGCAGTTGGGCAAGGTGCGCGGGTTGGAGAACGCCGAGCAGATGGCCCGGGCCATGGTGGACCCTTGGCAGCAGTGGGCCTCTCTGGTCGAGGTCATGCGTGTGGTGTTTGGCCAAGTGTTGATCCCGGTGCTGACGCCGTTCATGAACAAGATGGTGGATATCGGCAAAACCCTGGTGCGCTGGTCGCAGCTGTTTCCCAACATCACGCGCCTGATCGGCATCACCGCACTGACGATTATGGGCATCGTTGGCGCCATGTCGCTGCTGACATTGGTCGTTGGGATTTCGCGGATGACCTGGCTGGGTCTGGTGTCGGTGTGGAAAGTCGTCCAGTTGCTAAACCTGCGCACCGTTGCCGGCTTCGTGCTGCAGAAGCTCGCGATCCTGGCTTACATGGCCGTGATCTACACCCTCAGCGCGGGCCTAGCGTTGGTGCGCGGCGCCATGCTGCTTTGGCAGGGCGCTATCTGGCTGGTCAACGCGGCGCTGCTGGCCAACCCGATGGTATGGATCGTGGTCGGTGTTCTCGCCCTGGTGGCGGTCATTGTTGCGGCCGTCCACTACTGGGACGAATGGACGTCCGCTCTGATGAATACGGCCGCGTTCCAGTTCGTTGCCGACAAGCTCCAGAAACTGGCCGACTGGTTTAACTCTATGGGCGGTTGGTCAGGCACGGCCAAGGCGGCTTGGGACAGCATCGTCGGCATTTTCACCAAGGCCGTTAACGGAGTGATCGAGCTGCTCAACAGCATCCCGGGCGTGAACATCGAAGCGCGTTTCGGCGGCATGCCAGAGGTGCCTGGTGTTGATGCTGCCACCAATGCCGCCGACACCGCCAACGCCGCGCAGAAAGCCCAGCAGACCATCAACGCGGCCATCCCCAGCCTTTCACCGGCGCGCCCTGCAGCGGTGCCACCTGGTGGGTTGCTGACCAGCATCCAGAACAACAACAGCAGCCAGAACAAGGGCACGCATGTGGAGAACGTGAACATTCACACCAGCAAACCGATGAATCCGCTGGAGGTGGAAAACATGGTCGCTATGGCGGTGGGCGGATGAGCGAGTACGTAGACCTGTTGATCGTCAATAACGACCTGGCACTGGATCCGTCCAGCCAGCCGCTGCTGATCAATGACCGAGCCTGCATCGCCCAGGACATCGCTCACATGATCCGCGACAGCGGGCTGCTGGTGACGTTGGTCGCAGAACGCGATCGGCTCCGTCAGCGCGACTGCATCCAGCAGCTGGAGCTGTTGGTGGAGGATGACCAGCGCCTGGTGCCGGGTACGGCGCGCATCACCCAGCAGGAACCAGGCGTCTACCTGGTCACTGCGAAAACTCTGAAATTTGGTTCGATTGAGGTAAGTCTGTGAGCCAGGTCGACTTTAAAAAAGTGATCGCCGACGCCGGCATCCCGACCACCGAGGCCGCTCTGAAAGCTGCGTGGGAGAAGGAGGTCGAAGCCCAGGGCGCCAAAGTGGCCAACACCAGCAGCTATTCGCCGTTCTGGCGAGTAATGACCGCACTGGTGACCAAGCCGGTGCTGTGGCTGTTGGATTTTATGTGCCTGACGGTGCTGCCCAATTTCTTCGTGAAAACAGCGGTAGACGCTTGGCTGGACACGCTCGCGTGGGCGGTCAACGTCGAGCGCAAAGGCGCTACCAAGGCACGGGGGAAATTGCTGTTTACCCGGGCTTTACCGGACGGTGTCCTGGAGCTGGAAAAAGGCATTGTGGTCCAGTCTGCCGCGATCAACGGCAACGTCTACCAGTTGATTACCACGGCGCCGGCGACATTCGTTGCGGGTCAGCTGCAACTGGACGTACCGGTGGAGGCGGTCGATTCCGGCAGTGGTTTCAACCTTGCCCCGGGCTACTACGCGATCTTGCCGGTGCCGGTACCGGGCATCATCCAGGTCGTGAACAAGGACGGTTGGCTGGAGTCACCAGGTGCGGATCCGGAGCCGAACGACCAGCTGCGCTTGCGCGTGCGCAACCAGTTCTCGGCGGTAAACCAATGGCACACCGACGCCGTGTATCGCGCCATGATTTCAGCCTTCCCGGGCGTGCGTCCGGATGGCGTCTATTTCGAGCACGGCGCCCCGCGTGGGCCAGGCAGTGCCAATGCCTTCGTGCTTTTCGATGCGGGTGTGCCGGCGGCGACTTATCTGGAGCAGATCAATTCGCATATCCGCGACCAGGGTAATCACGGCCACGGCGATGATCTGCTCGCCATGATCATGCCCGAAGTCCCTGTAGACGTCGAAATGACGCTTTGGCCGCAGCCCAACCTGAGCGCCGAGCAGGTCGACACGCTCAAAACTGAGGTCGAGCTGTTCATTCGTGCAGCGTTTCGAGAAAGCACGCCCCGCGACTATCAACCCACGTTGACTTATCCACAGTCGCGTTTCAGCTTCAGTCGACTCGCGGAAGAACTGCACCAGCAGTTCGCCGATATCGCATCACTGCGGTTCACCCCTGGCGTCGACATCACCAGCGGATTGGATATTCCGCGCCTGGCGTCGCTGAAGGTGGATGTGCAATGAACAAACTGAAACTGCCGTTCTGGCTCGGCGGCACCGAGCTGTCGAAGTTGGTGGCCGCTGCCCAGGCATGGTGGGAAACCGTGACCGGCTGGCTGCGCTGGCCTTATTCGCAGATCGACCCCGACACCTGCCACCTGAACATTCTTGAGTTGTGGGCCTGGCAGCGAGACGTGACGCGGTTCAAAGGCGAACCCGAATCCCTGTTTCGGCTGCGCGTGAAATACGCGTTTATCAACTCGGTCGACGCCGGCAGCACCGCTGGCTTGAAACGCATATTCCAGCGCCTCGGTGTGGGTTACGTCGAGATCGAGGAGCGTCAGCCCGATCGGGATTGGGACGTCGTGCTGCTCAAATTCAGCAACGCTCAGCTGTCTCTGAACCCCGAGCTGCTGCGTGTGTTGATCCAGCAATACGGCCGAACGTGCCGGCGCTATGACTTCGTAACCATCACCCCCGTAGGGCTGCAAATCGCCCTGATTGACTTCAACGACGACCAGCAAACGCTGGTCGCCAGCCTGTAGGAGCGCACCGTGAGCGCCAGTATTACCTTGGCCGGCGAAAGCCAAATCGCCCTGAAACAAAGCCTGCAGCAGCCGCTGATTGTTACCCAGTTCATCTTTGCCAATGTGCCGGGGCTTGACCCGACCAAGCCGCTCGATCGCGCTGCCGGCAAGCCACCCGCTGAACAGATCGTCCACGTCTATACGATCCCGGAAAAAAATGCCGGGTACGTGAACCCGAACCAGGTGGTGTACAGCGCCCAGTTGGGGTCGGACATCGGAGACTGGGATTTCAACTGGGTCGGCCTCGAGGACGCCGACGGAATCTTGTTCGCTGCGTCGTCGGTGCCGCTGCAGCAAAAGCGCAGGAATATTCCGCCAGAGCAGATCGGCAACAACGTCACCCGCAATTTTCTGGTGGCCTTTGACGGTGCGATGCAGCTCACCGGTGTGAAGATCGATGCCAGCACTTGGCAGCATGATTTCACGGTGCGCCTTGCTGGCATTGATGAACGCCAACGGTTGGCCATCCGCAACATCTACGGGCGAGCGTGTTTCATTGGCGACGGCTTGAAGTTCGAAAAGTCTCAAACCGGTTATCAGCTACACCCTGGCTTGGCGTTTCTGGAGGGTATTCGCGTCGACATAGCGCAGCCGATGATCATCCCAGACGCTGTGCCGAACGGGAAAATCTCGTTGGACGTTTGCTTGCAGCGTCAAATGAACGATGTGGTGGCCAACTGGCGAGTGGTGTTCGGCGAACAACGCGAATACACCGACCCAGCCGGCGCAAGCCACTACATCATTCCCTTGGCCGACTTCGAATCGCCAACCGTTGTGGACTTGCGGTCAACTCAACCAATCACCGGATCGTTGATTGAATACCTGGCGGCACGCAACGGCGATTATCAGGGGCTGCGCGCACGCTCCACGACCAAAGCAGACGTCGGACTGGGCAATCTGCCCAACGCCATCAGTGATGATCCAGCCACCAATAGCAGCGAAATCGTCGCATCAACGGCGGCGCTGAACAAACTGCAGAAACAAGTCGGGGATACTATGACCGGCATGGTGGCGGGTTTTGCCATCTCTTGGGCGCCTGAAGGATGGCTCAAGTGCAACGGTGCGGCGGTATCACGCACAACCTATGCGCGACTTTTTGCATGGCTCGGCACGCACTACGGCGCCGGCGACGGTTCAACGACGTTCAATCTGCCCGATATGCGCGGCTTGTTCCCAAGAGGCTGGGACGACGGTCGTGGCCTCGATCCGGGGCGAGCGTTCGGCGTTTATCAGGACATGCTGATTCAATCTCACAACCACGGTGCGTCAGCGGGGGCCGTTGGAGACCACGCCCACTCCGCATGGACGGATGCGCAAGGTGAGCACATCCACTCCGCCTGGACCGATGTGCAGGGCAACCACCAGCACACCGCCCCACGAGCGCAAAACAATAACGTCGGAGGCGGCAGCCCTAACTTCACGACAGCAAACCTGCAGAACGGCACCACGGCACCGACCGATTGGGCGGGTGCTCACGCGCACAACATCGGTATGGGCGCTGCCGGCGCCCACGGCCATAACGTTGGTGTTGGCGCAGCGGGGAGTCACAGCCACGCCATCACTGTGGCCGCAGCCGGCGGCGCCGAGACACGGCCCCGAAACCTGTCTCTCCTTTTCTGCATCAAGTATTGAGGTCGAGCATGACTGAAAAACTCGTATATCAAACCGACCACTTGGGCATTTTCATTGGAGCCGTAACGGCCGATGAATCGCCGCTGGAGCCGGGCGTGTATCTGATTCCTGGTGGTTGCGTCGAAGTGAAGCCGCCTGCAGTACCGGAGCAAAAAGCTGCATGGTGGAACGGCAAGGCCTGGCAGTTGGTGGATTACTTCGGCGGCGTCGTGGTGTACAGCATAGTTACCGGCGAGCCGCGAACGTTGGAAGGCTTCGAAGCAGTGCCAACGGGATACACCATGAAAAAGCCCGGGCCGAATCAGGTCTGGAAAAATGGCGACTGGGTAGACGATATCGAAGCGGTTCTGGCGACCCTGCGTGACGAGAAGCTGCAAGCGATCGCGACGGGCTGCGCTGGCTACATCGCTGGCGGTTTTACTTCCCAGGCATTGGGCGAGCCATACCGCTACAGCAGCGCCATCGATGACCAGGTGAATCTCAACGGCCAGGTGCTGCTGGGGCTCGACGACGTCTACCCCTGCTATGACATCGACCAGGTGCTGGCCTTCCGGCCGCACACCATCGCCCAGTTGCAGCAAGTCAGCCTTGATCTGGTCCGGTTTCGACGAGCCGCGCAGCAGCACGCCGAGGCGTTACGCCTGGCTGTCGAAAAGGCGCAAAAAGACAAAAACCTGAAAGCGATGAAAGCCATCCGCTGGACTGCGCCGGCATGACCTGGGCACCGGTGACCATGCGCTGGCCAGAGCAGGCCACTCAGTGGCTGGGCGGGCTGTCAGCAGCCAAGGATCTGGCCGGCGGCGAACTGGCCAGCACCGCCGAGCGCCTGGCGAGTCTGAGCGGGCTGGCCAACACCAACCCGGGGCCAGTAGGTGATATGGCCAAAAGCGCGATCGCGGCCGGACGCAAGGCGCTGGCCGAGCAAATGGACCAAGTGCCTGCGTGCCTGGTGGTAACGCCGTTTCAAAACGGTGTGGGGCAGGGCGCGGGGTATCAGCGATTTCTGTCAGCGCCGAATGCGCTGGAACATCTCGCCAAAAAACTTGAGGACGCCAGCGACAGCGGGCGCCCGAGTGGGCCGCAGTACGCACTATCGATCCTGTTTTTGGCGACACGCCTTGAGCAGCTGGCCAGCAGCTTGGCGCGGTTCAATGCTTTGCTGCCGATCCCTGACCTGGTGCGAACCGAGCGCCGTGCGCAACACCTGGTGAAACTGGAAATCGAAAAGTGGGAGATCCCCGGCGCCGGCACGCTTCCGCGCTGGCAGGGTTTGCCGCTTGAACGTTGCACGGTGGTGAAAGCTGCCAAGCAGTCCATGGCGGGGCAGTTGGCGATGCTGGAAGGCTACGCGGCCGACAGCTCGCCGTTGGCCGATCTGGCAACGCTGGCGGCACGCAAGAGCGCTCAGCAACAGGGACGGGACAAGCAACTGGCTGACCTGAAAGACTTGCTGATCGGTGGCAACCCAGACGTCAGCATGCGCGCGCGAATGATCGGCCCAGGCACCGCTGGCGAATTGCGCCGCGAACTGCTGGCCGGCGATGCGCCTGGCCACGAATGGATTCAATGCGCCGGCCTGCTGTTGGTGGGTAGCAAAGAAGGGCTGAGCTTCGTACAGGAGCTGGTCGGCCTATGACGCTGCTACTCGACGGGCAAAAAGTCCAGGGCAAGAATCTCAAGGTCACGGCCAATCTGCGTATCGAAAGCGGCGACATGTCCGGCCAAACGAGCAACACCGACAAGGCTCACAAAGGTTTCAAGCCCAAGACGCTGGCCGTTTCGCTGATGATCCCCTTCGCGGATAAAACCCAGCTTACCGATCTGCTGCGCATGGCGGAATCTACCGCCGGCGGTGGCCAGCTCCATCTGTATCGGATTGTGAACGACACGGCCGAGGCCTTCGGTGTGCGCCAGGTGGAGTTCTCCGACGGTGTCAGCGCTCGGGAGGCGGACACGCTGAAAGCCTGGCTTGTGCAGTTCACGCTGAGCGAACGTGAATCGAACCCGGAGAAAGTCGAAGGCCGGCGCGCCGGCAACAAGGTAGACGCTCAGGGCGCCCCGGGCAGTACGGTCGGCGAAGGCACCGCCGGGGACGCAACCAACGACAACCCCGCGCTGAGCGGCTTCGAAAAAGTGCTGGGACGTGTGGATAAGTGGCTTGGGAGTGAGCAGACGTGAAACTGCACAAGATACTTTCCATCAACGGCGCCCCGATCGCTCTCATCAAGGAGGACGTCAGGCTGGACGCTATCAGCCCCGGCCGGGCGAACTTCACAGTTCAATCCCCTGTGCCGCTGAAAGGGCTGGTGACGCTGGATATCGGCTACAACGAGGGCAGGCTGCAACGGCACTTCATTGGCTACGTCGAGCGCTGCACGGCCGCCAACGCGGTCGAACAGGTGCTGTTCTGCCGTGAGCTGGCCGCCATACTTGCCAACCCGTTGCCGTTGAACCTACGTCATGTGGATCTGCGCGCAGTGTTGACCCAGGTCAGCGAACAGACCGGGCTGCGCTTTCGTATACCGGATCGGCCTTATGCCAGCGTGAAGGCGCCGTATTTCTACAGCCTTGCTGCCGGTTACCAGGCGATGGACAGTTTGGCCCGAGTGTTCAGCATTCCCGACTTCACCTGGCACCAGTTAGGCAACGGTGAAGTGTTCGCCGGCAGTTGGGCCGACAGTTTTTTCGGCGCACGTGCGCCGCTGCAAATTCCCACGGAGCTGTTCGACGGCTACCAGGGCAACCAAAGCGCGATGGTCGCGGCCCTTCCCGGATTGCGACCAGGTGCAACGATCAACAACGGCGAGCGCATTACCACTGTTGCACTCACCAACGACCAGATGGCCATCCGATGGACGACGCAATCCGCCGCGCTGTAGAGCGCCAATTCCCCGAACTCACCGGTGGCTATCACTTGCCGCGATTTGCCCGAGTTATCGCCGTGGCCGATGCGCCGGCGGACGCCGGACTGTGCGACGACTTCCGCCCGCGCTATGCCGTGGATATCGAAGTGCTCGGCGCCGACGACGAACCAGACCCAGCCATGCCGCCGCTCACTGGCGTTCCATTGCCGCTGCCCACCGGTGGCGAGGAAATGGGCATCTATGCATTCCCGGAGGAGGGCACGCGGGTGGTGGTGTGCTTTGCCTACGGGCTACCGAACAAACCCTACATTCAATCGATCTTGCCGCACGGGCTGAGCATGCCGAAGGTGCCCAAGGGCGACCAGGTATGGCAGCACAGCGAAGCCGCCCAGCAGCGCGTCGACGCCGATGGCAACTGGCTACGCCAGACCGATGGCAAGATCCGAGATCAGGCGATCGAGCGCGAAGTCGAAGCTCTGGACAACCGCGAGCAGTTCCAGAGCCACACGCAGACGATCGACGACCACTCGACCGAGACGGTGGGTGGTGTGAAAAAGATCGAGGCGCTGGGCGCGCTCAAGCTGATGTCGGGTGGTTCGGCTAGCCTGGCGGCGGTGGACGATCTGCACCAGGCGACCGGCCGGGATCTGAACATGGTTGTTGGTCAGAAGCACCACGCCACTGTGGGGGGCGACATGCATGAGCGGATTGAGGGTTTGCGTAAAAGTGTGTCACTTTTAAGTCAAAAATATGAGTCCCCAAAAACTTGGATTGGGTCTGATGCCACTAATATATTAGTAATTCTACATGACACTTTAGATACGTTGTCATTGTTCGCGGTACAGATAGCTGAGCATACGCATGCAGATAGAACACTCCCGGTATCTTCACAGTGGTTTCGAACGGTGTCTCAAAAGTTTCTAGGTATGTCTGAAGAGTTAGGCGAAGTAACTATTTTTAATTGACGAGGGACGCGCATGGAATTCTCGAATTGCATGCGCGTCTTTCATCTACAAGTTGTCGGCGAGCCATTTATTCTCGCTCATGACACTTCTCCATGCTCCCACTGAACCTGACTTAACGACTAGTAAGCGTTCTGAGGCGTCCAAATGTTCGTTGAGTTCATCTCGAATCTGAATTGCATTTTTTTCAGATACTACAACCCACGCCCCAGATAGTACTTGTCTTGCATCTCCCATGCTGGAGATGGTTTTGACAAACTCTTCTTGGTCGAATTCTTGATTTAAATCACAACATACCAAGTAAGTGGCCATAACGTTAGTCCTTAGCAAAGTAATAGCCGATAATCATTGAAACCATTGGCACAATACTTTGATAAATATTTTCTGATAGCTTAGTGGAGCGATCAGTAACGTACTGATCTGGTAAAAAGCTAGTCAGGAAGGCAAAGGCTATTAGGGAGAAAAGAAAAAGCAAAACTAGTTTGGCAAGTCCAAGTTTTGCCTCGGGCATGTTAAATGATGCTGTCCCTACATCTATCCCGCCTAGTTCGAAATCTTCCCTGTCTGCCATTTTTTATAGCCCCAAAATTCTGCCAATTACTTCGATGTCGTGAGTCTTGTTTTCTTTTGCGACAGCTAAGAATCTGCCTTTTTTCTTCTCTGACTCTGCAACTTTAAGTAACGCGAAAGCTCTTCGGATCACTTCACTTTTAGTAATGCCTTCACTTTCTGCGGTTTCATCGACGAGACGCTCCATTTCCGGCGACAGATTCACGCTCATTCTAGACATTGTCTTTCTCCCTTCTTGACGGCAGAATACGGCATCAGATTTGGTGCCATTCTGGTGTATTTTTGGTGCGTTGGCAATTTTTTCGACCTTGGGAGGATCCATGGGTTCCGGTACAGAAAACCAATCAGAGTTGGATGACTCGAAAGGCCCAGTAGACGGCTCGGAAGGCCTGAGTACCATCCCGATGGACGGTAGTGTTCAAATTGTGGACATTCCCAAATTTTTGACCAAGAAACGTCGTCTCGTCACCATCCTTGGAGCGGAGCCCGAACCGCAGGTAGGTGGCAATATTGAGCCCACAGAAAAAAAGGTCCGGAACGCGAAATATATCGGTGAGCTCATCACCAGGACAATGACGGATGCTGAAATCGAAAAGACCTTAACTCTTGAGATTAATTCCATGATCTCTGAGTACGGCGTGTTGAATGATTTCGAGGTTATTTTTCTTTACGATCATCAGCAAATTTCGAGAAATCACTCCAGCGCAATTTACCAGAGTTTGTCGGAAAGGAAGATAAGTAAGAATATTCTGCTCATCTTACGCAGTACTGGTGGCGAGGTAGAGCCTGCGTATCTTATCAGTAAGATGTGCAATCGTTTTAAAGGTGGTAATAAGTTTTTTATATGTATCCCGGCTGAGGCGAAGTCCGCGGCAACATTATTATCTCTCGGTGCAGATGAGTTGCACATGGGGGGCATGAGTGAGTTGGGGCCTATTGATCCGCAAATCAATGACTTCCCTGCTCTGGCATTTTCGGGAACATTGGAAAAAATTACTCAGTTGGCAAATAAATATCCTAATGCTGCCGATATGCTGGCAAAGTATCTAATCGGTAGTGAGCTGGATGTTCGTGCTCTAGGTCATTACGACCGTATTACAGAGTCTGCAACGCAATATGCAACACTGTTACTCCAGGCGAAAGCTACGTCTACCAACGGTTCAGTTACGGATTGTGAGTCATTAGCAAGCCATTTCACAAATCACTACAAGGATCATAATTTCGTCATTGACATAGACGAGGCTCAAAAGCTACTAGGGTCTGATATGGTCAGGGCTGACACCGAGGTGTATTCGGCTTGCCACGAAATTCATAAGTTTCTTGAAACGGTAGAGCAAATAATGATATTTCGCCTGATGAACAAGCGAGTAGTTGCGTTAGGGAGAAATTTTCACATTTATACTGTTCAAGATTCCCACTCTTGATAATTGAGCAAGCGACGAAGCCGAGAGAAATCTCGGTTTTTTTTTGCCCGTTGAAAGCGTGGCTAGGGCTATTCGATTTTTTGCACAACACGTTTAATGCGTGATGAAAGAAATTTTGTTCCTAAAAGCACTTATCCCCCTCCCGCCGGCGGGCTTTACGTCCCCTTTTTTTGCAAAACGGGGTGGCGGTGCAAACTCTAGCCCCGCCCATGGCAAACACGGGGTCTGTGGGACGTTTGGCGGTTTCACTGTTTGAAAAGAATTGCAGAGAATTGCTACGAGCTTGCACGACGTGCAGTGACTGGCAGGAGAGGGCAGTGATTCTGAAAGGCCCGGTTGATAAGGGCTGCGGATCGAAAAAATGGAGAGAATGCGAATTTTCGTTTTCAGCGCAGATCGGCAAAAGGGGCGCCGTTCGATCTGCGCTTCGTGACGACGGAAGCGCTATAAGCCCCGCCGTGCTTGGGTTGATCCAGCATTAACCGACTGCAGGCTCTTTCACTCCCGCTCCTGCAATGAACTCAGTGACTTCGGCGGCATTTAATAGTCGACGATGTTCTGCTTTGACGTGCGAGTGCAGAAGGTCGGTAAGCAGCTTCGCCAGCTTTCGAGCTGTTTCCTCACTGAGCTTTTTGACTGTGCCGGTACGGGCAGAGGGTAGAGCGAATTCGCCTGCGGATGCTCCGAATGAGTCGAGCAGACCGCTTATGTACCCGTTCAAAAACTCTTTTCTTTCGGTCAACACTCTGCTTTCGGGCGCTTCCTGGTAATCCCAATCCACCCGCCAATATTGACCTTCCTTCGATACTTCAATTATCGGGAGTGCTGGGTTTTTGGTCAGTTGACGCATGGGTACTCCTGGCAGTTTGAGGTACAGCAACCAGTCTAAACCGGGCGCGGGAATACGTCATGTAGATGAGATTGAATCTCAGGCACGGGGTGGGCTTTTCAAAAAGAGTAATAAAGGTGATACGGCGGGGGAAATGCTCTGGAGGCCCCGGTTTTACTAGGGTTTCGATATTACATGGAAAAGTAATATGAAGTGATATGAAAAGTGATATTTCCGTCAGACCCCCGGTTTCATTGGGTTTCGTGGTTTTGAAATATCACCTTATAAAAGAGTAATACAATTACTTCTATATCACTCAAATATCACCTTTTCCGAAAATCGCTCAAAGCCTTACAGGGCGTGGCCTACAGCGGAGTTTCGAAAGGCATATCACCTTTATTACTCTTTTTTCGCGGGGTAGTAAATTTTAGCCGATGTCCTCTGATGCCTCAGCAACGCAGGTTTAGCTTACCTGTTGAGGTCAGAGCTCACTGTCAGTAGATCAGGACGGTACATCGCGATCGGCTTCAGCCCACGTATCTCAATCACGAACAGGCATCGCTGGCTCGACTTGTGATCGTCATCTATGGACTTAGTGTGTGATGTGAAATGGAGCTCGATTCGATTGACCTGATAGAAGTTTTCCCGAATACGTTGAATGCCGATCGGGAATATTTCCCCGCTCGGAAAAGCGACGGAAGCGCCCTGAGTACCTATGAGAGACCACTCTTTAATTGTGGTAATGGTGTCTATGACTTCATCACCAATCACAAGCTTGATATCTGAAATCTTTATCCAGCAAGGATGGGGGCCGACATTTCTGGGATGAATGGAGGTGACCAACGTGATTTGGCCTGGCTCCTTTTCGACCTCATCCACCGCCACCGCTGGAACAATGTAGGGGCGGTATTTAGCTCGGTATTCGCGTTTGAGCGAAAGGAGCGTCAATGCGGTGAGCAGAAGAGCTAACGACGCGGCAACAGCTGTAACTCCGTTCGCATACTCATTCGAGAAAAGCTTGAACCATTCCATAGCACCTTCCTTGAGCTGAACGTTGTTACGTGCGTTGTTACGTATAGCGCAAAAACAAAGGGCCCGCATTTCTGCGAGCCCTTGTTTTGTATGGTGCCGGCACCAGGAGTCGAACCCGGGACCTACTGATTACAAGTCAGTTGCTCTACCAACTGAGCTATACCGGCGTGTGGGCGACGATTATAGCGGTTGGGTAGATCCTGTAAACCCCTGAATTCAGACTATTTTTGCATTCCGGAAAAATCAGGCCCTGCGCAAATTTATGCGCTGCTTTTGTACCTAACGCGTAGTAAGACATTTATACAGGGCGTACGGGTCAGCTTCGGCTTTCATCACCCCGCAATTATTCACTCGGCTAGCCCAATATTCGTCGGTTATGTCGTTTTGATTGGCAGCTTATGCACAACTGAGGGGCGCGGATACTGGCTTATGCGAGGTGTTGTGAACCCATTCTCATCTTGTTCGCAAATCCCTGTTTTACAGGTTTTTTATTCATGTGAACAAAAAATGACCAGTGTTGTTAAAGCGACGAAACAGGCGCAGATATTGGATCCACAGCAAATCCATCAACAGAGTTATCCACAGGTCGTAACGTTTTAGGCGCGCTCGGCGAGCAGCAGTAAGTTACGCGGTGTGAGTGAGGCGTCGCAAAAGGTGCCGAGGCGTACGACGTATCCCTGTTCTGCGAGGAAAAGCGCCCGATCCAGATTCAGCCAGAGCTCAAGCGGTCGGCGGAACAAACCGCAAAGCAATTCGAGATTGCGAACTTCGGCCAACCGCTGCCAACCGGTTGCTTCGAGTGCGGGCCAATCTGCCTCACCGATTGTGGATAACTCTTTGAGCACAGCCAGATCGCGACAGTAATCGGCGAACGGTTTGTCCAGCCAGGCGCTGGGCAGGGAGGGCGTTGGCAGGTATTCATCGACGCCGCGCACTTGCCGTTGCAGCAGGTCAAAAGCCAGGCGACGAGCCATCGATGTGTCACGCTGGCGCCGGACGCGCGCACCGGCGGTGACGGTTTCGTTCATCGGCAGCGCCAGATCTTCCAGCGAGAGCTGTAGAAGCGATGCCGATCCTGCGCAGGACAAGGCCTGGTATTCGTTACGACTGATGCGGTTGTAACAGCACGGTGCGATCGCCATTTGCTGGCAGCCGGCAGCACTGGCCAAATGCATCAAGCGCACGTGCAGATCACCGCATGCGTGGAGGGCGACGGGGGTGTGGGCGGCGTTCAATACGGCCGGGGCGTCTGCCGCGAGTACATCCTGTTCGACATGCAGGGCGTGCAAGTGATGACGCTGACTCAGTGCCTGACCGCTGGCGACCAATAAAGGATCGTATTCAACGCAAGTCAGTTGCTGCCCCGACCCCATTAAGCGCCGTCCCAAGTGCCCTTTGCCTGAACACCAATCCAACCAATGCGTCGGTGGCGAAGCGAAAGACAAGCGACCGGCAAACGCCTCGATCTGCTGCCACTTGCGCCCGGGCACATCGACATTCAAGCGATGCCCGGCAGCCTCAAGCGCATGCCCCGGAAACTCATCGACCGTACTCAACTCTGCCGACAACTTCGCCAATGAAGCGAACGGCTCTGGCGCATCGACAAGATCAGCAGGATGGTTATGCGCGCGTTCTGCGGCTTCCAGCGATCGCTTGCGTAGCCACGCAGACAACTCCGGGTAGGACGCTTCCCATGGAAGTTGTAGGTGAGTGAACGGTCGAGGTTTCCACAGCGCCTGATGCTCAATCAGAAAAGCATCCAGCGCGGTGAAGCGGGCGAGTAAGTCCTCGCCCGTCAGCACGCAGGAAGTGTCAGCGGCCTTGGCAGGCATCGACGCGCAGCCAGCGCTCCAGCAGCTTGAAGCCGCGTACCAGCACGTAAGCCATGACCAGATAGAACACGCCGGCGGCGAAGAAGATCTCCACCGGCAGATAAGTGCGGGCGATGATCGTGCGTGCCATGCCGGTCAGTTCCAGCAGGGTCACGGTGCTGGCCAGGGCGCTGGCCTTGAGCATCAGGATCACTTCGTTGCTGTAGGCCGGCAGGCCGATGCGCGCAGCACGCGGGAGGATGATGTAGAACATCGCTTTCGGTCTGGACATGCCCAAGGCTCGCGCGGCTTCAATTTCACCGGGTGGAATCGCCTGAATGGCACCGCGCAGAATCTCGGCGATGTACGCCGCTGTGTGCAAGGTCATGGTCACCGTGGCACACCAGAATGGATCGCGCAGGTACGGCCACAGCGAGCTTTCACGTACGGCGTCGAACTGCGCCAGGCCGTAATAGACCAGGAACAGCTGCACCAGCAACGGCGTGCCCCGGAAAAAGAAGATGTAGGCGTAAGGCAGCGAGCGCACGTACCACAGCTTCGAAGATCGGGCGATACCCAGCGGAATCGCGAGCAGCAGGCCGGCGATGACCGCGATGGCGACCAGTTCCAGCGTCAGGGTCGCGCCCTGTGCCAGTTTTGGCAGCCACTTGATGATGACTTCCCAGTTCATTGCGCGCTCCTCGCAAAGCCGCGGGCGGCGCGTTTTTCCAGGAAGTGCATGCCGGTCATCGCCAGCACTGTCAGGCCGAGGTACATGATCGCCGCGACCATATAGAAGGTGAACGGTTGTTTTGACACGGTCACACCGATCTGCGCGTGACGCATGATTTCTTCCAGACCAATGACCGATACCAGCGCGGTGTCTTTCATCAGGATCATGAACAGGTTGCCCAGGCCCGGCAGGGCGATGCGCCACATCTGCGGCATGATCAACCGGGTGAAAATCCGCCATTTCGACAGGCCCAGGGCCTGGCCGGCCTCACGGTGGCCCTTGGGAATGGCCAGCAGGGCGCCACGAAACACTTCCGTGGCGTAGGCGCCGAAGCACAAACCCAGTGCGATCACACCAGCGGCAAAGGCGTTGAGTTGCAGGTCGGGGTTGCCGAAGTACTCACCGAGGGCGCGCATCAGGTTGACCGTACCGAAGTAGATCAACAGCACCCAAAGCAGTTCCGGGACGCCGCGCACCAGTGTCGAGTAGGTACCGCCAAGCCATTGCAGCGGCTTGTACGGGGAAGTCTTGGCCAAGGCGCCGAGCAGGCCGAGCACCAGGCCCAGGCACAGGGCGGTGAGGGCCAGTTGGACGGTCATCAGCGCACCAGCGGCGAGCGCCGGGCCGAATCCGTAGAGGTCGATAATCATGGGTTTCTGTTCAAATTGCGGCAGGCAAAGTCGGGAGCCGGCGCCGCTTGATTACGGCGCCGGTCCCACAGGTCAGATCAATAGATGCTGAACGGGAAGTACTTGTCGTTGATTTTCTTGTAGGTACCGTCAGCGACGATTTCCTTCAGTGCGGCGTTCAGCTTGTTGCGCAGTTCGTTGTCACCCTTGCGCACGGCGATACCGATCTTGTCGCTTTCCTCTACCGGGTCGCCCTTGAACTCGTAGTTCTTGCCAGCGTCGGTTTTCAGCCAGTCGTAGTTGGCGTACTTGTCGGCGAGGATCGCGTCGACACGACCGGAGGTCAGATCGAGGTAGGCGTTTTCCTGGGTGTCGTAGAGGCTGACCTTGATATCGTCACCGTAGGTGTCTTCCAGCCAGGTGCCGGCCAGCGTTGCGCGCTGGGTGCCGATGGTTTTGCCCTTGAGCGAGTCCTTGTCGGTCTTGAAGTCGACGTTTTTCGGCGCGATGAACTGCAATTTGTTCGAGTAGTACGGGTCGGTAAAGTCCACCGCGGCTTTGCGCTCTTCGGTGATCGACAGCGAGGAGATCAGGAAATCGAACTTCTTCGCGTTCAGCGCCGGAATGATGCCGTCCCAGTCGGAAGTGACGACGGAACATTCGGCTTTCATCTTCGCGCACAGGGCGTCGCCGATTTCCTTGTCGAAGCCGACCACTTGGCCGCTGGCGTCTTTATTGTTGAACGGCGGGTAGGCCGCTTCGATGCCCATCTTCAGGGTTTCAGCCATGGCACCGGCGCTGAACGCGAGGGTGACGGCGGCGGCCAGGAAGACCTTTTTGAAATTCTGCATGCATGTTGCTCCGTTAGCGGTTGCTGGACATGAATTGTTTGCAGCGCGCCGAAAGCGGGTTGTCGAACACCTGCTGTGGCGATCCTTGCTCTTCTATAAGGCCCTGATGAAGGAACACCACTTCGCTGGAAACCTGGCGGGCGAAGCCCATTTCGTGGGTCACGAGCAGCATGGTGCGGCCTTCTTCGGCCAATGCGCGGATGACACTAAGTACTTCCTGAACCATTTCCGGGTCAAGCGCGGAGGTCGGTTCGTCGAACAGGATCACCTTCGGCTGCATCGCCAGCGTGCGGGCGATCGCTGCGCGTTGTTGCTGACCACCGGACAATTGCGCCGGGTAGGCGTGGCGCTTGTCGGCGATGCCGACCTTGGCGAGCAACGCTTCGGCGGCTTCGATGGCTTCGGCCTTGCTCTGGCCGAGCACGCGGCGCGGGGCCTCGATGACGTTGTCGAGCACGCTCATGTGCGGCCACAGATTAAAGTTTTGAAATACAAAACCAATCTCCGAGCGCAGACGATTGATCTGTTTGCCGTCGGCGGCGACCAGTTCGCCGTTCTTCGCGGCTTTGAGCTTGAGTTCTTCACCGGCCACCAGGATCTGGCCCTGGTGCGGGTTTTCCAACAGGTTGATGCAGCGCAGGAACGTGGACTTGCCGGAACCGGAAGAGCCGAGGATCGAGATCACGTCGCCGTCGCGGGCGGTCAGCGAGATGCCTTTGAGCACCTCCAGCTGTCCGTAGCGTTTGTGCAAGTTGCGGATTTCAAGCGCGGGCGTGGCCTCAGCCATGTGCGTTCCTCATATATGTTGCGCTCCTGCTGTTGGCGGGCCTTCCTGGCGAGGCGGCCAAGCTAGCATAGCGTTTCAATGGCAGCCAACAGCGCTACGAGCGGTAAACGGGTGGCATGTGGCGGGTTGTCGCATCGGCGCAGCAGACTGTCGCCCCGTCAACAACCGAACGGGTGTTTGATCGTGCAAACCCGTGGGTGCCGCGTAAAAAAAGGCGCGATGTTGCCAGCTTTGGCGGGGTGTTGGAAGCGCTATCCGGCCGAACGTTCCTTATTCGCCCTTTTTCTGTGCGCCGCACACTTTATCTGTGTGTTTCTGGTGCGCGAATTCGTCTTGAAAGTGAGTCGCCGGGTAACGTTCTGGCGAATAGCCATTAAACTCAAGGACTTGCACCGGATGCCGGAGCCCCCGGCCCTCAAGGACTTGAAACATTTTGGCGCAAATATTGCGTGCAGAATAAGGAACAGGCCGTTGGATTCTTTTTACGAGAAAGAATTTACAGACGCGCCGGACGCACTCGCTTTCCTTGCAAAGGTAGTCTCTATGAGCAGTACCCCAAGCTCCACTGGCCTCGAACAGGGGCTCAAACCGCGTCATGTGACCATGTTGTCGATCGCCGGTGTGATCGGCGCCGGTCTGTTCGTCGGCTCCGGCCACGCCATCGCTGCCGCCGGCCCGGCCGTGCTGCTGGCCTACGCCGCTGCCGGTACTCTGGTGGTGCTGGTGATGCGCATGCTCGGCGAGATGGCCGTGGCTTCGCCGGACACCGGTTCGTTCTCGACTTACGCTGATCGCGCGATCGGTCACTGGGCCGGATTCACCATCGGCTGGCTGTACTGGTGGTTCTGGGTGTTGGTGATTCCGCTGGAAGCCAACGCCGCCGCGACCATCCTGCATGCGTGGTTCCCGGGTGTCGACATTTGGGCTTTCGCGCTGGTGATCACCATGCTGCTGACCGTGACCAACCTGTTCAGCGTGAAGAATTACGGTGAGTTCGAGTTCTGGTTCGCCCTGATCAAGGTGCTTGCGATCATCGGCTTCATCGGCCTCGGCCTTGCAGCGATTTTCGGCTTCCTGCCGACCAGCCAGGTCAGTGGCGTTTCGCACCTGTTCGACAGCGGCGGCTTTCTGCCCAATGGCATGGGTGCTGTGCTGGGCGCGATCCTGACCACCATGTTCTCGTTCATGGGGACCGAAATCGTCACCATCGCGGCGGCGGAATCGAAAGACCCTGGCAAGCAGATTTCCAAAGCGACCAACTCGGTGATCTGGCGGATCGGCCTGTTCTATCTGGTGTCGATTTTCATCGTGGTTGCGCTGGTGCCGTGGAACGATCCTACCTTGGCCAACCTGGGTTCCTACCAGACCGTACTTGAGCGCATGGGCATTCCCAACGCCAAGATGATCGTCGACATCGTCGTACTGGTCGCAGTGACCAGTTGCCTGAACTCGGCGCTGTACACCTCCTCGCGCATGCTCTTTTCCCTCGGCAAGCGCGGCGATGCCCCGGCCATGTCGACCCGCACCAACAAGAGCGGTACGCCTTACTGGGCGGTGATGTTGTCGACCGGCGCAGCGTTTCTCTGCACCTTCGCCAACTATGTGGCTCCGGCCGCGGTGTTTGAATTCCTCCTGGCCAGCTCCGGCGCCATCGCCCTGCTGGTGTACCTGGTGATCGCCTTCTCGCAACTGCGCATGCGGAAACAGCGCATGGCGCGCGGCGAGAAAATCGTCTTCAGCATGTGGCTGTTCCCCGGGCTGACCTGGGCGGTGATCATCTTCATCGTCGCCGCGCTGACCATCATGCTGTTCCAGGAAGCCCACCGCGTGGAGATCCTTGCCACGGGCCTGCTGAGCCTGATGGTGGTAGCCGCTGGTCTGCTGGTGTCGCGCCGTCGCAAGCTGGAGAAGCGTGGTGCGGTGGTGTTGAACTGAGTCGTAACGCGTGATGTAAAAACGGCCGCTGTCAGGGATGACTAGCGGCCGTTTTTGTTTCTGAGC
Organism: Pseudomonas siliginis; assembly: GCF_024072275.1. Taxonomy (NCBI): domain Bacteria; kingdom Pseudomonadati; phylum Pseudomonadota; class Gammaproteobacteria; order Pseudomonadales; family Pseudomonadaceae; genus Pseudomonas; species Pseudomonas siliginis. Next base: position 358,389 of record NZ_CP099598.1, read on the forward strand.
TTTCCAGTCAGGTTAAACCCAGTCCTCGATTCGCAAACCGGAAACGCGTTGAAACTCCCGTACGTTGTTCGTCACTACAATGAGTCCAAGTGAGCGTGCGTGGCCAGCGATCATTTGGTCGTATGGCCCGATCGGCGTTCCAGCCTTCGCGAGTTCAGATCGAACCATCCCGGCCTGTGCGGCTGCGTCGTTATCGAAAGGCAAGACATCCAGTCGCGCGACAAATCCTTCAACAATTGCCAGATTTTTCTCCGGGGCCGCCGACTTTTCAGCACCGTAAATAAGCTCCATAAGCGTGATAGCGCTGATGCACAACTGCCCGGAATGTCGATTGAAGGCTTCCCGGACAATTTGTGGTTTGTTCTTGATGGTGAAGATGCAGATATTTGTATCCAGCATGTACTTGATCATCAGAACGACTCGCGCTCCTGTTCAGTGGGTTGCTCACGGTTAGCCATGAAATCAGGGCTGACGCTGTCGCCATCAAACCAGCTATCCCAGCTTTCTCCAGCAGGCGTAATGACGCGTGTTCTGCCAATCGCGATGACTTCCACTCGTTTAACGTCGCCGGGCATCGCAACTGCCTTTGGCAGTCGGACTGCCTGACTTCTGTTGCTCATGAAAATTGTGGTCTGCTCCATATTCGAGCTCCCGGGTCTGTTCCTGTGATTAGCTCAGGATAGATCGTGCTGGGGATATGTCAATGGGATATACATCGTCACCGGACAAAGAGTAGCTAGGCCATCCAAACAAAAACGGCCGCTGTCAGGGATGACTAGCGGCCGTTTTTTGTTTCTGAGAAGCGCTTATTCGCTCTTGTCTTCCTGGGGCTCTACCGACTTGCCATAAGCATCCAGCGCCACGCCGAAATCCGTAATGAACTGCGGCTCGCTCAGCCAGGCCTGGGCCTGTTCGATGGTCATGCCGTCGGCCCACATGCGGTAGTCGATGAGCATATCGGCGGCCAGGTGGGTGGCGGCCATGCCTTCGTTGTCGGCGTTTTCCATGTCGAGCAGTTCAGGATGGTCGACGATGATGAAGGCCAGTTCGCGCAGCAGGGTCAGCAGCATTTCGTTGCGGCTGACGGCTTCGGCGTCGCGCATTTTGCTGAACATCGCCAGGGTGTATTCCGGGATCGGCTCGGCGAGGTGGCCGAGCTCTTCGTCCTGATCCAGCGGTTTGCGCCCGACCATACGGATCTGCTTGGCTTTGGCCTTGGCGCGTTTGGCGCGTTTCTGTTGCTTGTTCAGGGATGCCATGGGAGCTCAGTTCTTCTGTTGGGTTTGTGCCGCGATCGCGTCGGATGCCGCTACATAGTCAGCTTGGAATGCCGGAGATTCGATCCACGCCAGCGCGCCGGCCTCGTCGGTTTCCTGCGACCATTGGCGATACTCGATCAGCGCGGCGAGGATGAAATCCATCGCGCCTTCTTCGCCTTCCTGCTCGTACACCAGTTCCAGTAGCGGATCTTCGAGGAACGCGCTGCACATGGCTTGCTGACTGATCTTTTCGGCGTCGATCATTTTCTTGAACAGCTCGGTCAAGTCCACCGATTCGAAGTCGATGCGGTCGTCGTTCGGGTCCAGCTCGACCGGCGCTTCGGCGCGCTTGGTGCGGTTCTGCTTGGCCTTGGCTTTGGCCCGGGTGGCGCGTTTTTGCTGCTTGTTGGCGGAGGCCATGATGTGTTCCGTCGTGCGTTGAGAGGGGCTCAGCTGCGTGGCACTTGTCGGCCGGGTGTATCGGCGGCCAGTGCGCCGGTCTGCAGCCAGGTCAGAGCAATGGGCCATAGTGTGGCTTGGTATGCGCTGCGAAAAAAGCCGAAATGTCCGACTTGTCGTTCGCCGATGTCCTGCGGCGCAATGCGCAGATGGGTTTTTGCCGCGTTGCTGAAGTAGCCGAGCAGGCGTTCGATCGCCGGGATCGTTCCGTAAGAATCATCGCTGAGGCTGATGGCGAGGGTCTGCGCGCGGACGCCATCGAAGGGCAGGGCGCCCGCCTTTTTCATCAGCACACGACCGCTTGGACGATCCTCGTACCGTGCAGTGGGGGTGCTCCAGTCGCAGACAACGCCGGTTGGCGTGTCCTCCAGCCAGCCGATTCGCTTGCCTGGAAAATAGCCGCAGAGCAGCGCCATCAAAGGCATGACCACATGCCACTTGCCGAACATCCGCCAGCGCTGTTCAGGGGCGTAATCGCGCCAATAAGCGAACTGCGCACCGACGGTTACCAACCGTCGGATCACCTTGCCCGACTCCGCCAAGCCCGCCGCGCAACCGCCGAAACTATGGGCGACCACATCGATTGGCTGACCGGGAAACTCCCGCTGCGCGCGTTTGAGCATCGCTTCGAAATCCAGAGCGCCCCAGTCAGTCCACGAAGCGCGCAGCCCTTTGATCGATTCGCTGCGTGATTCGCCAATGCCCCGGTAATCGTAGGTCATCACATCGCAGCCATGGCTGAACAGGTAGGCCGCGAACCGTGAATAGTGCCGACAGCGCACCGAGGTGGCGGCGTTGATGATGACCACCGGACGCTGTGGATCGGGCGAACTGTGGCGCCAGGTGAAGCCGCCGAGTGCGTAGCCGTCGACTGCGGTTTCCTTGAAGGGCATAGCTTTAGTTGAAGTCAAAGCTGCTTGGCTCAACTCTGGGTCGCCCACATCGGATGTCTGCTGACAGCTCATGGTGCTTGACCTCGGCGGTTAGGTGCCAACCATAGTCGCCGCGCTGATCAAGAACAATCCGGCCGGTTCATTCACTGGATTGAATGAGCATGCGTTCTTCGATCAACGCCTGTTCGCGGTTGAGTTCAGCACGTAACTCTTCTTCGCTCGGCAGTATCGTCTTGTAGCTGCTGGCGAACAGTTGCTCATTGCCTTTGAGCATGGAATAGCGCGCCACCGAGTCATTGCTTTCCGCGCTCAGAATGATACCGACGGTTGGCTTGTCACCTTCGCTGCGCTTGAGCTCGTCGTACATGCGCACATACATGTCCATCTGCCCGACATCGCGGGCGCTGAGCTTGCCGCGTTTCAGGTCGATGATCACGAAGCACTTGAGCAGATAGTTGTAGAACACCAGATCGATATAGAGGTCGACGCCGTCAGTGCTGATGCGTTGTTGGCGGGCGACAAAGGAAAAGCCTTTGCCAAGTTCAAGCAGAAAGCTTTGCAAGTGATCGATGAGGGCTTGTTCGAGTCCGCTTTCCCTGACTTTGCCTGCTGAGGGCAGGCCGAGGAATTCGAGCATGACTGGATCGCGAATGAATTCCCGCGGATTGCATTTCATCGCGTCGATGTTGGTCGTGGCTTCCTCGACCACCTCGGCTTTGTCCTGACTCATCAGCAGGCGCTCGTAGTAGAGCGTCAGGATCTGACGATCAAGGGCGCGGCTTGACCAGTTGAGGTCGGCGCATTCGTTCATGTACCACAGGCGCGCTTTCTCGTTCTCGACGCGTAGCAGGCGGCGGTAGTGGGTCCAGCTCAATTCGGAACGCACTGCGTTCCAAATTGGAAAAGACTGATAAAAGCTACGCATATATCGCAGATTGCGCTCATCAAATCCCTTCCCGAATTGCCCCGTTAGATCCTTCGCCAGCAGCGCGAGCAACTGCTGGCCATAACCCGCTCGCTGAGCGCCTTTCTGTTCAAACTCGACGATATGCCGGCCGATTTGCCAACAAGTCTGCACCTGAATCGTATCGACCGCGCGTAGCACTTTTTGCCGCGCCTGGCGAATCAGCTCGCCCAGTTCGCCCAGCAGTGAATCGATTTTATGGTCTTGCGTATCAGCAGGTTTGAGCTGGCTCATCGGGTCTTCCGCATTCTGGAAACAGAGACGCAAGCATGCCGGGGAAGGCGGCGCAGGTATGTCGGGCGAACCTGCGAGTTCGGAAGGAAGGGTGGGACAGGCGTTGCAGGACATTGCCACCGGAAGGCGCGTAACAGGGTAAATGTCCGTAGTCCATTTCGTACTTTTGCCCAGTCAATCGCCGCAGAGTTGGCAGCGCTGCGGTGAGCGATCTGGTGTTGCGCTGGAATGAAAGAACAGGCAGGTAAGAGGCTGCTTCAAAAAAGCGCCCCAGTTGCATCATCGCGAGCGCTTGCCCTTCGGCCTCTGCTCACGCACCCGTCCTTTGCGATAAATCCACAGCCCGAACACACCGATGGCCAACATGAACGCCGTCCAGAAGCTCTGCCACATGAACTCGAACCAGTATCGCCGAGGTTGCAGTGCCAAGGTGTAGGTGCTGCGCGGTCCGCGATTGTTGGTGGTGATGGAACCGCTGATCCAGCTTTCGATAAGCATGTAGATCGAAAGACACACGGCTAAGGCAATCAGCACGCCAGCGAGCACCGTCAGCCAGAATGTCCAGTGGCTCGGGCGATACGGCGGGGGATGCGGCAAGCGAATACGGGTTCTTTTCTGATTCATAAGCGAGGCTCGCGCAAGTCGGTCAGGAAACTGCCAGCTCTTGCAGCTGTTCAGTTGGCATCTGCCGCGGGCTCGTCGGGCGTGCGGCAAGGTGGGCGCATTCGGCGATCACCTTGAGAATGCCGATCACCGCCGGGGTCAGCATAGTGCCGAGGCAAATGCGCACGCCTGTGGAAGCCTGGCCATCGGCGAAAAAGATCCCGCTGCCAGCCACGTGGCAACCACGCTCCGTGGCCAGTTGCTGCAGCGCAGACATGTCGGTGTGTGCCGGCATTTCGACCCAGTGGATGAAGCCGCCGCGCGGTGGCACATAGACGGTCCCGAGCGGGAAATCCGTGCGCACCAGTGCTTCGACAAAACTCGCCAGCGAGGACAGTTGCGATCTCAATCTGGCGCAGTGCTCGTCCATGTAGCCACGGCCGATAAATTCATTGAGAACATTTTGCGCCAGGCTGGAAACGGCCAGGTTGCGCGAAAACATCTGCGCGAGGATGGCATTGCGGTATTTGCCGGCCAGACACCAGCCGACGCGATAACCCGGCGCGATGGTTTTGGAAAAGGACGAGCAGTAGATCGTCTGGCCGCTGCTGTCGTAGCTCTTGAGGGCGCGCGGTCGATCAGCTTCGGGCACCAGGTCGAAGAAGATGTCGTCTTCGATGATCGGCACATCCGCTTCCCGGGCGATCCTTGAAAGTCGCGCGCGCGCTTCGTCGGGCATGATGAAGCCACGCGGATTCTGCAGCGTCGGGTTGAGAAAAATCACCGCGACCTTTTTTTGCTTCAGGGCTTCTTCCAGATGATCGACATCCAGGCCCGTGCGGCCGTCGGTGCGGATCGGCAGGGCGCGCATGCCCAGGCGTTCGATGGTCTGCAGGATGCCGTAATAGGTCGGGGTTTCGATGGCGACTGTAGCGCCTTTCGACGCGACTGCTTCGAGGGCCAGTTCGAGAGCGATGGTGTCGCCCGACGTCACCAGAATATCGTCCGGCCCGCAGACTACACCGCGGGTCAGCATCAGCCCGGCGATGCGCCGTCGCAGCGCCGGCAGGCCGGGTGGCGCGACCAGACCGCTCAGCGTGTTGTCAGTCTTGGCGGCCAGCACCGAGAGGCATTTGTTGAGCAGCACGTTGGGCGTGAGATCGCTGTGCAGGACGGCCGAATTCAGCGATGCGGTGGTGCGCGAGGCCGCTTCGGAGAGCATCGCAACCACAGCATGATTGACGTTGACGGTGACACTGGAAAAGTCGAAAGCGCCGGACGGTTTTGCCCGCCCTGATGCCGAGACGAAGTAGCCGACGCGCGGTACCGTCGAGACGTAGGCGTCGGCCTCGAGATCGGCCAGCGCCCGCTGCACCGTGGTGATGCTGGTCTCGAACATCCGCGCCAGAACGCGGATTGACGGCAGTTTGGCTTCGGCCGCCAGGTCACCGCTGTCGATCTGGCGAATAATCCAGTCCTTGACTATCCGCCAGCGCTTGTCCGGCAAATCAAACCTGTCCATAAGTTCTCTGTGATGATTCGAAACAATTCACAGAAAGTAGAGCAAAACGATCCCCGTTGCAGCAACTATGACGATGTTCAGCGCCACCAGACCGAAGGCGAAGCGGATCAGGCTGTTTTCTTCCTGGCGGTTGGCCCCGGCAAGTCCGGTGATCAATGACAGGATCGACAGCGAGCCAAGTGCGCCATGGCCGGCGGCGCTGTTGACCATTGCCGCCAGCCACGCCCCGTGTTCGCTGCTCAGCGCGGCAATGGACGGCATCACCAGCGTGTTGCCGCCGACGTTGGAGCCGGTGACATAGCCGGCAATCCCTGCCAGCAGGGCGATCGTCGGTGCCAGCGAAATACCCGACATGGATTGCAACGCGCTTTGCGCCTCGACGAGGAATCCAGCGTTGACCATCACCTGAGACAGCAGCAGGAACAGGAAGATTGTCGTGACCGGAAACTTCGCCCGGTTGAACAGCGCTGGCCACGGGAAACCCGCGCTCGCGGTTTGCCTGAACGCCATCAGCACGGTCACGATCAGCAGCGCCAGCCCTGGAGACGCCAGCGGCTTCCATGAAACGTGTTCGCCCCTGACAACCCACAGGCCATCCCAGCCCGACAGCACGAACAGTCCGCGCGACGCCACAATCACTCCCAGCAAGGCCAGATAAGGCCATGCCGCGCTCGGCCAGCGCACCAGTTTTTTCCGTTGCGCCCAGGAGATGCCCAGGCCGACGCAAGCCACGGCCAGCCCGGCCAGCACACCGGAGACTTCCGGGCCGACCCACAGGTTGATGGAAAACAGCACGGCAACGAACAGGGCGGTCACGACAAGCAGCCCCAGCCACGCTGTGATCCTGCGGATGCCGGCCTGCCACAAGGCCAGCGACGCCAGGCAGAGGAACACCGGCGCGCTGATCAGCGCTGAATGACTACCGAGAGTTTGCGCCGGCAAATGTGCCAGCAAGGCGCCGATCACCGTTGCCAGACCCAGCGTGCCCCACGGCATGATCACCATGCCGGCGAGAGCGATTTTCATCCCCGACTGGCGAGTGAAAAGCCCCATCAGCAGCGGCACCGTGGCGATCAGCGAAACGCCGAAGCCGGTCATCGCTTCCAGCAGCGGCGCCAGCCCCAGCACGATGAAAATCACCTGCGCCGGGGGTGTCCAGCCGAGTTCCTTGACCCACGCGCCGATGGCCTGCGGTGCACCGCCGCGCTCGACCAGAATGACGAAGGCCAGCCCCGGGACGATTACGCACGCGGTGCTGAGAAACAGGATCGTGGTGTCCTGAAAAATCGCCGAGGAGATGGCCGCCGACACCGGCCCGGCAGCGCCCAGTGCCCACAGCACCAGCACCAGCACCACACCGGCCAGCGCGGCCTGTACCGGCGGACGCCGGAGGATCAGGATCAGCGCGATCACCAGCGCGATCGGTGACATTTGCAGCAAGAGAGAGCTCATAGCGGTTTCCTTGGCTTAATCGTGCGTCTGTCCGCTGTACTCGGTCGCCCGCATGGACGCGCGCTGGCAGAACGTCTGATACCACTCGCTCAGGCGTGCTTGCGCCGAGAAGTCCGAGAGTTGACGGAAAACGATCCAGTCCAGCGCGGTCGCCAAGGCGAGGTGGCCAACGGTGATCGGGCCATTGAGGTCGACGTGTTCTTCGATGAAGCGATACGCCTCCTTGAGTTTGTAGGCCTGGCCGTCCGCGTACGCCGGATAGCGCAAAGCCTCGGGGCGCCGCTCGACTTCCCAGCGCAGCTTGATGCCGACGTCGCACATGCCCTGCGCCAATGCCTGCAGGCGCAGCGCCTTGTAGCGCTCGGGGCCGCTTGCCGGGATGAATTTACGGCCGTTGCTCAGGTCATCGAGGTATTCGCAAATCACGATGGAATCGAACAGTGCGGTGTCGTCGGGCAGCATCAGCACCGGCACTTTACCCAAGGGGTTGGCCTGGTAAATGGTCGCGTTCGGTGAAGTCGGGCTGGTCTCGTGATGTATCACCTCAAGGCTCGATGCGATGCCAAGTTCGTGAGCCAGCACCAACACCTTGCGGGCGTACGGCGAATGCGTCTGATAGTAGAGTTTCATGCGCGAGTTCCTGTCTCAAGGATGGCGGTGGCGACTCGATGGGCGTCCATGAACAGCCGCGAAGGTGCGCCCGCCGAGGTGACGTAGTGGTTGTAATAGCAAGAACTTTCGGCGAGCGGTCCCAGCACCCAGATGTCACGCACCGCTTCGCCGCTGTTCGACTTGGGGTTGGACGCCGCGTCGACATCGATGCCGTCGATGCCCGGCACATCGGTGCGCGGACGCACAAGGCCCAGGCGCGCGAGGTCGCGCACAGGTGCGCAGTCGCTGTGGCTGACGCCGCTGCTCTGCACGTAACCGGCGACTCGCTTGAAGTGCTCGATCGCGGGGCGTGAGCCGGGCTTGAGAAAGGTCAGCAAACCGGCATCACACAGCGCGAGCAGATCGGCGTGGCGCTCCTTCTGCGGGCCGGCGACCAGACGGTTGATCGCCTTGTGCCAGCGGCCATAGAACTGCCGATGCGAATCTTCGGTGAGCCCGTCGAAATCGACCGCCTCACGCAGCCGGTCACGCAAGTCGCGCCAGACTTCGATGGCGGCTTTGATCGGCGACGCGCCGCGTCCCAGACGTGCTTCATGCAAGTCGGCTTCGAGGGTGTCGTAAATCCATGCGTGATAGTTGTAAGGCGTCACGCTGTCGGGCAGTTTGTGGCTGATCAGCTCCAGCGGATTGATTGCGGCGGCAATCGCTTCGAACTCGCGCAACAAGGCTTCACAAGCGGCCACACCGGCAGGGCCGACAACGCTGACGGTTCTGAGCTGCTCAAGCAGCTGTTGTGGCGCTGAAGGTTTATGCAGAACGGCGACCGCAGCGGCACGCATCTCCAGCAGCATCAGCGGCAGAATGTCCCGTTCGAAATCCAGTCGGCGGTTGTGCGCGTTGACCCGCAACGATTCGATACGCTCGCTCGTGAGCAGCACGGCGCTATGGCGGGGGCAGCCGATCAAGCCATTGGGACGCGTGCGAAACGGCAGCCCGTCCCGCGACTGAATGAAGATCACCGGCTCCTGACCCGAAGGCTGGTAAGTGTGACTGCCATCGGCCATGGGTTTGTAGATCCCGCCTCTGCCAGCCGTCAGCGCCGCCAGGGTGTCCATGGCGCCCAGGCCCAACCCTTCGATCAACACCGTTTCGCCGGGCTCGACGGTGGTGAGGCTGCCGGGCAGCGGATAGACGTTATCGACCCGGTTCTGCCCCGCCAGGCGCAGGCGCCCGGTGTGGCCGACGGTCAGCACCAGACGATCCACCGTCACCGCAGCGCCTTCGGCGGTCAGCAGAATGTATTGCTGATTCTCGTTGCGCTCGACCGCCGTGACCTGATGCCGATGCAGATTGACCGTGACCCAGGCGGGTGCGGTCGCGAGGATCCGCGTGAAGGCGTCGGCCAGATAAGCGCCGAGCAGGTGCCGTGGCAGAAAATCCTCCGGCTCGACGTCGCGACCGTCGGCGGCGAGCAGGCCGCTGTCGGGGTCAACCTTGACGCGCTGTGTTCGGCACCACACGAGAAAGTCCGGCCCTGGCCGTTCCCGGGCGTCGGTCAGATCACCGAACGCTGCTGCGTCGGGAAATACCCCGAGCTGACCGGCGACGGTGTTGAGCAGCAGGTAGTCCGGTTGATCGGGCCAGTGCGCGCCGCTGCCGAGCACGTTGGACTCGAAGATGTCGATGAACACCGGTTGTTGCGGGCGTTCCTCGGCGCGGCTCAACAGGCGCTCGAATATCGACAATCCGCGCGAACCGCAGCCGACCAGGCCGATGTGCACAGGTGCCTTCACCATCTGCGCTCCTCGCCAAAAAATGACGGGATGGCAATTGCCGTACCGGCCGCCACCGCAATGTCGTGGATCATCCGGCCAATCGCGAGATCGAGAATGCCCATGCCGAATGGCGAATAGATCAGCGGTTTGTCTTGGGCGACATGCAGGTCACCGCGAATCAGCTGCGCCACTGTGCCGGTGACAAAGTCGCGATGGCCGTATTGCTGCTCGGCCAGATGCGGTGAGGTATTGGCCTTCAGGCAATGGGTGATGTCGTCGAAGTAGTTGTAACTTTCCTCGATGATTTCGGCGCCGATATCCCGCAGCGAGATGTTCAGAACAATCTGCCCCGGGCGGAACGTGCCCTGGCCTTTTACGTAGGGCTCGCCCGCGCTGGTGGCGAACACCACGATGTCGGCTGTCAGTGCGTCTTCGAGCGACAGCAGACGCACATCCGGCAGGCCCAGTTGTTCGCCAAATTCCGCGAGGGCTTGCGCCGATTCGGCGTTGAGATCGTGAATGCCCACGCTGTCGAAGGACCAGTCGTCCGCGACGAAAGTCTCGAGGATATTTCTTGAGATTACCCCGCCACCAATGATCGAAAGTGTCGCCGCGTGGCGGTTCTGGCCATTCAGCCACCAGGCACCCAATACCGCCGACGCCGCCGTGCGCACGGCACTGATCAGCGCACCTTCGAGCAGGGCGTAGGGATAACCGGTCTGCGGGTCGTTGAGAATCAGCACGGCAGATGCGCGCGGAATGCCTGACTTGATGTTGTCGGGATAACTGGCAATCCACTTGATCCCGGAGACGGATTGATCGCCCTCGCTGTCGACGATGGCCGCCGGCAGCGCAATGATCCGGTTCGCCGGTTGCGCAGGGAAACGCAGAAAATAACTGTCGGGGTTAACGGTTTCGCCACGCTCGTGGGTCAGGTAGGTCTGCGCCACCATGTCGATGGTTGCATGCCGCAGCCCGTTGAGGATGTCTTTGACGACAGCGCCGGGGATGACGTGGAACGGCTGGATCGGATTCTGTGTGGTCATGAGGATTACGCCGAGAGTGCCAGAGCTATTTCAGGGAAAAGGGGCTGCAGTGCGGTTGCGCCGATCCGCTGGGTGACCCAGTCGTCGGAATAGATGGTTTCGAGATAGCGCTCACCCATGTCGGGGGAGATCGCCACCACGACATCGTCGGGCCGGATATGCGGCGCCCACTGGCGGATGCCGGCGAGCACAGTCCCGGTGGAGCCGCCGAAGAGCAGGCCGTAGCGTTGCGCCAGCCAACGGCAGACCTTGATCGTCTGTTCCTCGGGAATCGACAGGAAGTCGTGAATGCCCGACGACTCGAATATCTCCGGCAGGCGGCTGGTGCCGAGCCCCGGGATATGGCGCGTGCCGCCCGGCAGGCCGAACGTCACCGAGCCGACGGTATCGACGGCAATGACTTTGGTCTGCGGATGATGTTCGGCGAAGTAGTTCTTGCAGCCCATCAGCGTGCCGGTGGTGCCCGCGCCGACGAACAGGTAATCCACCTGGGAAAACTTGCGCGCGATGGACCTGGCAGTCGCTTGATAGTGGGCGAGGGGGTTGGTCGGATTCTTGTACTGGTTGAGCCAGATGTAGTCGGCGTTGTCAGCGACCAGTTGTTCGATCAGGCGAATCCGCGAATTCAGGTAACCGCCGTTCTCGTCACGCTGATCGACCATGAGCATTTGCGCGCCAAGGGCTTGAATCAGCTTGCGGTTCGGCGCGGAAATATTCGGGTCGATTACGCAAACGAACTTGTAGCCCTTGGCCGCGCAGACCATGGCCAGCGCAACGCCCAGATTCCCCGATGAGGATTCGATAAGGCGGGTCTTGTGGTTGATCAGTCCGCGAACTTCAAGATCAGTGATCAGCGCGTGCGCGGTCTTCAGCTTGATGGAGCCGGCGGGATTCAGTCCTTCGATTTTCAGCTGGATCGTTGCGCTGCAAAGATCGCCGATCTGCACATAACTGTCTTCATTGATGAGTTGCTTGATCATACGTCGTCCGTTTCGCTCTTTTGCCGGGCGCACGGGGGCGCCAGCATTCATCCTGGAATGTTTGAAAAGCAGTAACTGCAGTTCGCCTGTGGGTTGGGTTCAGATTTTTTGCTGGACAGGAAGTGACCTTGCGGGCGACGCCGATCGATTCAAAAAATCAGGGTTTGCGCTCTGAGGGCTACAGGAGTCCAGAGTGTTGCGGGGCGCAAAGTAGAGCCAGTCATTGGCTCGCCAAGGCTTGCTTGAAGTATTGGCGAAACGCCATCTACACGGAGAGATACAGATTTCGGGTTTTTTCCAGTACAGCTGGAATCCGGGTGTATCGAAGGGGGAAGAGAGGAGGGGGGTCAAATCGCAGGCATAAAAAAACCCTGAATCTTGCGATTCAGGGTTTTCGGTATTTGGTGCCCAGAGACGGAATCGAACCGCCGACACGGGGATTTTCAATCCCCTGCTCTACCGACTGAGCTATCTGGGCAACGGGGCGCATTAAAAGGGTTTTTCGGATTTACGTCAACGACTTTTTGAAAATTTCTTAAATTAATTCCGTCGCTTACGAAATCTGCGGGTTATTCGGCTGGCGGCACGTAGCCTTCGGCCTTGGCGTATTCCTCGCCGGAGAAGTACTTGTCCATTTCGCCCTGCAAGTATTTGCGATCGTCGGCGTTCATCATGTTCAGGCGCTTTTCGTTGATCAGCAGGGTCTGGTGTTTCTGCCAGTCGGCCCAGGCCTTGGCCGAGACGTGGTCAAAAATATCCTGGCCCTTGGCGCCCGGGAAAGGGGCGCGCTCCAGCGCGGGCAGTTCTTCTTTGTACTTGCGGCATATTACGGTGCGGGTCATGGCGACTCTCCTGCATTCAATACGGCGGCCGCGCGTTCGAGCAAGGTCTTGACCGGGGCAGCAAGGCCCAGGCGCGGCGGGGTGGCGAGGTTATACCAGAGCCAGTCGGCCTCGGCCACGTGATGGCTGGCTTCCTGCACCTGAACCAGCCACGGTTCGATGGACAACTGGAAGTGGCTGAAGGTGTGAATCAGGCTCGGCAGCGCCTGCTGCTGGCCCATGGTCAGCGAGTGTTGATCGGCCAGATGCTGCAGATCTTCCAGATCATCCAGTTCCGGCAGGCTCCACAATCCGCCCCACAGTCCTGTTGACGGGCGGCGGTAAAGCAGAATCGCGCCTTCGCCGTTGGCGAGCATCGGCATCAGCGTGCGTTTCTGCGGGATGGCCTTGCGTGGCTTGGGAATCGGATAACGTGTTTCCAGACCAAGCATGTGCGCTTCACAGCCACGCTTGAGCGGGCACAGCAGACAGCTCGGCTTGCTGCGCGTGCAGAGTGTGGCGCCAAGATCCATCATCGCCTGGGTGTAAGCGTTGACCCGATCGTGCGGGGTGAAGCGCTCGGCGTTGGCCCACAGCTGTTTGGCGACTTTCGGTTCGCCGGGGTAGCCCTCTTGCGCCGTGAAGCGCGCCAGCACGCGTTTGACGTTGCCGTCGAGGATCGGCGCGCGCAGGCCCATGCTGATGCTGGCGATCGCCCCCGCGGTGGACAGGCCGATGCCCGGCAGCTCGGTGAGTTTTTCCACGTCACGCGGGAATTCGCCAGCGTACTGGCTGACGACGATCTTCGCGGTCTTCTGCAGATTGCGTGCGCGAGTGTAATAACCCAGCCCGGTCCACAGATGCAGCACCTCGTCTTCCGGCGCTTCGGCAAGCGCTTCGACTGTCGGCAGCGCCGCCATGAAGCGCTCGAAATAGTTGAGCACGGTGCTGACCTGGGTCTGCTGCAACATGATCTCGGACACCCAGACCCGATACGGATTGATGTCCTGCTGCCACGGCAAGTCGTGGCGGCCATGGCGGTCGAACCACTCCAGCACCGCCGTGGAAAACTGCTCCGCTGTCATCGCTTGAACAGCCCCTTCAATGCGTTTTTCAGTTCCGGACTGACTTTGTCGCCCAGTTTCTCGTCGATCTTTTCGCTGAGTTTGTTGCCGGCCATTTTGCTGGCGACCTGACCAAGACGGTCATTGTCGACACGGCAGGCCTTGGCGCCCAGTTCCAGCGGGCCACGGCAGCGCAGCGGCCACTCGATGCCGACGAACTTCTCGCCGACCTGACAGGCCGGGTCGGGCATGGCGCTGGTATCGCCTTCGACGATGATGCCGACACGGTAATCCATGCCGAGCACGCGCAGGTCGATGTCGCCGTCACCGTTGACGGTCATGCCAGGGATACGCACTTTCAGGTCGGGGTTGCTGGCGACGCCGTTGCGCACGGTCAGGTTGCCCTTGAGCTCCTCGAACGGCGTGTCCTTGCCCCGAGGCTCGCCGCTAAGGGTCTTGCGGTTGAGGGTGGCGATGCCTTTGCACAATTGCTGTTCAAGATTGGCGTTGAGCAGCACGCCGTTGTTGATGACGAAACTGGCGTTGCCGTTCAGCGTATCGATCAGCGCCTGTTGGCTGTTGCCGCTGCCGGTGAGGCTGCTGGTCAGCGTCACCAGCCCTTTGACCGGTGGAGTCTTGCCCTGGCTTTCGATGATTTTTTCCACCGGGACGCGATTGAGCCGGGTCTGCAGGTTCAGTACCGGCGCGCTTGGGCGCACGTCGAGCGTGCCGTTGGCGACGAAACCGCCGTTGTACAGATCACCGCTCAGGTTAGTCAGTGTCAGCAGGCCGCCCTGACCGGTGGCTTTGAGCGCGGCGTTCTGGATTGGCAGTTTGTCGAGGGTCAGTTGGCCGAAAGTCAGGTCGGCGTCCACGTCCAGTTTGGCCAGGCGCTCGACCGGCAGCAGGCGCTCGGTGCTCCAGGCGGTTTTGCTCGGTTTGTCCGGCAGCGGCGTGGTACCTGCGACGGCGCCGGCCTCGGTGCTGGCGACTTCGGCCTGACGGGTTTGCGTGGCGTTGTTGGCCTGGGCCGATTTCGGTGGCAGGTAACGGTCGACGTTGAACGTGTCGGCCTTGAGAATCGCGCGCAGCGATTGTTTGGCGAAGTCCTCGATGGCGATGCGGCCGCTGAAGCTGCTGTCATCGAGTTTCAGGTTGATATTGTCGAACGACAGACTGGTCGGGGTGGCCGCAACGCGGCTGACCAGTTCGACCTTGCTCAGGCTGCCTTCGCCCATCGCCGGCAGTGTCTGGCCGATGCTGTCGACGAATTTCGCCAGATCGAACTGGGCGATGGAAATGCCGCCGCTGATCTGTGGCGTCTTGTCGAGGTCGTTGGCTTTCAACTCGCCCAGGGCGCGCAACTGGTTGGCGGAAATTTTGATGCCGGTCCATTCGGCGACGTTCGCCGCTTTATCCAGCAATAACTGGCCTTGAGCAGAGAAGGTCATGGTCTTGCCTTGCAGCGGATCGCCAGCGAGCTCGCCGGTCAGCTTCAGATCTTCGAACTTGTAGCGCTGCAGGGCGCGCTCGAAGCGCAGCTCGCCGTTGAGCTCGGTGCGCACGCGCAGCACCGGTTGATTGGTGCCGAGGAACGCGGTGGCTTTCACCGGGATATTGGTCGAATCGTGTACCGGGCCGGTGCTCAACTGAATGCTTTCGGCACTGAACTGCTTGCCGGTCAGCTCATCGGTGTATTCAACGCGGGCGTTGTTGACGGTCAGGCTGTCGATGTCGAGGCGGATCGGTTGCGCCGGTTTTTCCACGGCGACGGTCGGCTCGCTGGCGGTCGTGCCCGTTGTGGCGGGTGGCGTCGAGCCGGGTGCCACTGGCACCTTGCCGATGTCTTCCCAGTTGCCGTGGCCGTTCTTGTCGCGGTTCAGGCGCAGGTTGAGGCCTTCGACGCGCACGTCGCTCATCTGCACTTCGCGGCGCAACAACGGCAGCACGCGCACGGACAGGCCGAGCATCTGCAAGTCGGCAAACGGTTCGGCAGGCTTGGCCAGGGTGGCGACGCTGGCTTCGTGCAGTTCCAGACCAAGCCACGGGAACAGGCTCCAGCCGATATCGCCATTGAGCGTCAGCTCGATGTGGGCCTTGTCGCGGGCAATCTGGCGGATCTCGTCTTTATAGTCGTTGGGATCGAAGAGGTGGGTCAGGGCAAAGCCTGCCGCCACAATGATCAGCAACAGCCCGAGAAGTACCAGACCCAGGATTTTGCCGAACGCTTTCATGGGCGAGTCCTTGTAGTTAGTCGAATTGGTCATATGGCCGGGGAGTATAGCGCTGCCGGCGCCCGGTTCGGTGTGGCGTCATCTGCCGAGGGTCGGCGGCGGCACCTGCAACTTCGCCACAGGGCCTGCGCTTGAGGATGCCCGGCGGGCGCCAGAGGGCGCAATCCGGCCCCCGCTTGCGACGCCATTTTTTGCGCTTGGTTCACCCGTCGTTCAGTCACGCCCAGACGACGGGTAACTTTTCGCACGCATAAATGGGACAAGTAGCAAATGCACATATCGGTGTCAGGCACCTAAACAACATCCGGCATGGTAACCCCATTGAAATGCCGTCTGTAGGAGCTGCGGAACGCTGCGATCTTTTGATTTTGGCATTTTCAAAAAGATCAAAAGATCGCAGCGTTCCGCAGCTCCTACAGGGGGCGAACACAGGTGACAGAAAAAAGGTGATATCAGTTTGGTTTTTCTGTCACCTGAGAATGGTAACCTTCGCCAGTTCGTCCGCCCGTCTGCGACTTAACGTCGCGCCTTCAAGGAGCTTCACCTAAAAAAACGGTCATGCCTGCGTGCATAAGGCCGAGGGTGAGCAGTGGCTGGCGAACCATACTAACAATTGGGGGATACACAATGAGCACGAGCATCACGGCGGACGGCCTCAAAGCCGACCAGCCTGCGTTCCTGTCCAAGGAACGCATCATCGCCAAGCCCGGTTTCAACCGTTGGCTGGTTCCACCGGCCGCTTTGGCCATTCACCTGTGCATCGGCATGGCCTACGGCTTCTCGGTGTTCTGGTTGCCGCTGTCCAAGGCACTGGGCGTTACCGCGCCGGTGGCTTGCGCGCCGGACATGAGCTTCATCGCACAGGTATTTTCGTCGAACTGCGACTGGCCGATCTCCATGCTCGGTTGGATCTACACGCTGTTCTTCATCTTCCTCGGCTGCTCGGCAGCGATCTGGGGTGGCTGGCTGGAACACGCCGGGCCTCGTAAAGCGGGCGTGGTCTCGGCCTTGTGCTGGTGCGGCGGTCTGCTGATTTCCGCGCTGGGTATCTATACCCACCAGATCTGGCTGATGTGGATCGGCTCCGGCGTGATCGGCGGTATCGGTCTGGGCCTGGGCTATATCTCGCCGGTGTCGACCCTGATCAAGTGGTTCCCGGACAAGCGCGGCATGGCGACCGGCATGGCGATCATGGGCTTCGGTGGCGGCGCAATGGTCGGTGCACCATTGGCGACTGCGCTGATGAGCCACTTCGCTTCGCCAGAAGGCGTGGGCGTATGGCAGAGCTTCGTAGCCATGGCGGCCATTTACTTCGTGTTCATGATCGGTGGCGCACTGTCCTACCGCGTGCCGCCAACCGGCTGGAAACCTGAAGGCTGGACCGCTCCGGCGAAGAAAGCTTCCAACGCGATGATCACCAACCGTCACGTTCACGTGAATGTAGCCTGGAAAACTCCGCAATTCCGTCTGGTCTGGCTGGTGCTGTGCCTGAACGTGTCGGCGGGTATCGGCATCCTCGGCATGGCTTCGCCACTGTTGCAGGAAGTGTTCGGCGGCAAACTGCTGGGCGTCGATGTGCCGTTCGGTCAGCTCGACGCTGGCCAACTGGCCTCGATCGCGGCGATCGCAGCGGGCTTCACCGGTCTGCTTAGCCTGTTCAACATCGGTGGCCGGTTCTTCTGGGCCTCGTTCTCCGACTACCTGGGCCGCAAGAACACCTACTTCGTGTTCTTCGCGCTGGGTTTTGCCCTGTACGCGCTGATTCCGAACATGGGCCATCTGGGCAACGTTGCGCTGTTCGTGGCGGCGTTCTGCATCATCCTGTCGATGTACGGCGGTGGTTTTGCCACCGTTCCGGCGTATCTGGCCGACCTGTTCGGTACACAGATGGTCGGTGCGATCCACGGTCGTCTGCTGACTGCCTGGGCCGCTGCCGGGGTGCTCGGTCCGGTGCTGGTGAACTACCTGCGTGAATATCAGTTGAGTATCGGCGTGGAACGCGCTGCCGCTTACGACATCACCCTGTACATCCTCGCCGGCCTGCTGGTGCTGGGCTTCCTGTGCAATCTGATGGTCCGTCCGGTGGCCGACAAGTACTTCATGACTGACGCTGAACTGGCTGCTGAACAGGCGCTGGGTCACGACAAAGGTGCTGACGCCAGCACCGTTCTGGAGTGGAAAGCCGCGCCGGGCACCAAGCCTCTGGCGATCGCGGCATGGCTGGTGGTGGGTATTCCGTTGGCGTGGGGTGTGTGGGTGACTCTGCAGAAAACGGCGGTATTGTTTCACTAAGGTGTTAGCTGAATAAACGCCGAACCTGTGGGAGCGAGCCTGCTCGCGAAGACGGAGCACCAGTCGACATCCATGTTGGCTGGCGTACCGCATTCGCGAGCAGGCTCGCTCCCACATTTGTTTATGGCATGCCTGTACTGGCTTGTATGGACATGTCTACCCGCGACAGCCGGGCGTTCTATCCGTCAGGCATCTCACCTCTCGTGTTTCTGTTTGCCTCCTGCGTGCCTATAATGGCTGCCTTTTTCGCCCAATGATTTTGCGGAGCTGGTGATGGCCGAACGTAAGGCGTCTGTCGAGCGCGACACTCTGGAAACCCAGATCAAAGCCTCGATCAACCTTGATGGCACCGGAAAGGCCCGATTCGATATCGGTGTACCTTTTCTTGAGCACATGCTGGATCAGATTGCCCGTCACGGGTTGATCGACCTGGATATCGAATGCAAGGGCGATCTGCATATCGACGACCACCATACGGTGGAAGACGTCGGTATCACCCTCGGCCAGGCGTTTGCCAAAGCCATCGGCGACAAAAAAGGCATCCGTCGCTACGGCCATGCCTACGTGCCGCTTGATGAAGCGCTGTCGCGCGTGGTGATCGATTTCTCCGGTCGCCCGGGCCTGCAGATGCACGTGCCGTACACCCGCGCCACCGTCGGTGGTTTTGACGTTGACCTGTTCCAGGAATTCTTCCAGGGCTTCGTCAACCACGCGCTGGTCAGTGTGCACATCGACAACCTGCGCGGCACCAACACTCACCACCAGATCGAAACCGTGTTCAAGGCTTTCGGCCGCGCCCTGCGCATGGCCGTCGAGCTGGACGAACGCATGGCCGGGCAAATGCCGTCGACCAAAGGCGTTCTGTAATGCAGACGGTCGCAGTTATCGACTACGGCATGGGCAATCTGCACTCGGTGGCCAAAGCGCTCGAGCACGTCGGCGCCGGCAAGGTGCTGATTACCAGCGACGCGAACGTGATTCGAGAAGCCGACCGTGTGGTATTCCCGGGCGTTGGCGCGATTCGCGATTGCATGGCGGAGATCCGTCGCCTCGGCTTCGACTCGCTGGTCCGTGAGGTCAGCCAGGATCGGCCGTTCCTCGGCATCTGCGTCGGCATGCAAGCCTTGCTCGATACCAGCGAAGAGAACGCCGGCGTCGACTGCATCGGCCTGTTTCCGGGCGCGGTGAAATTCTTCGGCAAGGATCTGCACGAAGACGGCGAGCACCTCAAAGTCCCGCACATGGGCTGGAACGAGGTAAAGCAGAAGATCAGTCACCCGCTGTGGCATGACATCCCGGATCTGGCGCGTTTCTACTTCGTGCACAGCTACTACATCGCCGCCGCCAATGCGCGGCAGGTGGTGGGCAGCGGTCATTACGGTGTCGATTTCGCCGCAGCGCTGGCCGACGGTTCGCGTTTCGCCGTGCAGTTCCACCCGGAGAAAAGCCATACCCACGGCCTGCAACTGCTGCAGAACTTCGCTGCGTGGGACGGTCGCTGGTAAATGGCTGTCAAGAAGTCCAGACCGCCGATCCTGACCCTCACTCCCGAGCAGGAGAGCGAGGCCAATCGCAAGATCCAGCGGTTCATGGAAGACCGTTTCGAACTGGACCTGGGTTCGTTCGAAGCGGCGGAAATTCTTGAGCTGTTTACCCGCGAGATTGCACCGCACTATTACAACAGGGCGATTTTCGATGTGCAGACCCACCTCAAGGAACGGTTTGAAAGCATCGAAAGCGACCTGTGGGCGCTCGAGAAAAACTGATTCCCGAGCCAAGCTGAACATTCCAATTTTAAGGTTTGCCAGATGCTGATTATTCCCGCTATCGATCTCAAAGACGGTGCCTGCGTACGTCTGCGCCAGGGCCGCATGGAAGATTCCACGGTGTTCTCCGATGACCCGGTGAGCATGGCTGCCAAGTGGGTGGAGGGCGGTTGCCGCCGTCTGCATCTGGTCGACCTGAACGGCGCGTTCGAAGGCCAGCCGGTCAACGGCGAAGTGGTTACCGCAATCGCCAAGCGTTACCCGACCCTGCCGATCCAGATCGGTGGCGGCATTCGTTCGCTGGAAACCATCGAGCATTACGTCAAGGCAGGCGTGAGCTACGTGATCATCGGCACCAAAGCCGTTAAGGATCCCGCGTTCGTCGCTGAAGCCTGCCGTGCGTTCCCAGGCAAGATCATCGTGGGTCTGGATGCCAAAGACGGTTTCGTTGCCACCGACGGTTGGGCGGAAATCAGCACCGTACAGGTCATCGACCTGGCCAAGCAGTTCGAAGCCGACGGCGTATCCTCGATCGTTTATACCGACATCGCCAAAGACGGCATGATGCAGGGCTGCAACGTACCGTTCACCGCTGCGCTGGCCGCTGCCACCAGGATTCCGGTGATCGCTTCCGGCGGCATCCATAACCTGGGTGACATCAAGTCGCTGCTCGACGCCAAGGCACCGGGCATCATCGGCGCGATTACCGGCCGGGCGATCTATGAGGGCACTCTCGATGTCGCCGAAGCGCAAGCTTTCTGCGATTCGTACCAAGGCTGAGGACTGACCATGGCGTTAGCCAAACGCATCATCCCTTGCCTGGACGTGGACAACGGCCGGGTCGTCAAAGGCGTGAAGTTCGAGAACATCCGCGACGCCGGTGACCCGGTGGAAATTGCCCGTCGCTACGACGAGCAGGGCGCCGACGAAATTACCTTTCTCGACATCACCGCCAGCGTCGATGGCCGTGACACCACGCTGCATACCGTCGAGCGCATGGCCAGCCAGGTATTCATCCCGCTGACCGTCGGCGGTGGTGTGCGTACCGTGCAGGACATCCGCAACCTGCTCAATGCCGGCGCGGACAAGGTGTCGATCAACACCGCCGCCGTGTTCAACCCCGAGTTCGTCGGCGAGGCCGCGCAGCATTTCGGCTCGCAGTGCATCGTCGTTGCCATCGACGCCAAGAAAGTTTCCGGTCCCGGCGAAACCCCGCGCTGGGAAATATTCACCCACGGCGGGCGCAAGCCGACCGGTCTCGACGCAGTCGAGTGGGCGAAGAAAATGGAAGGCCTCGGTGCCGGCGAGATCCTCCTGACCAGCATGGATCAGGACGGCATGAAAAACGGTTTCGACCTCGGCGTGACCCGCGCCATCAGCGACGCGCTGGGCATTCCGGTGATCGCTTCCGGTGGTGTCGGCAATTTGCAGCATCTGGCCGATGGCATTCTCGAAGGCCATGCCAGTGCGGTGCTGGCGGCGAGTATTTTCCACTTCGGCGAATACACCGTGCAGGAAGCCAAGGCCTACATGTCGCATCGCGGCATCGTCATGCGCTAAAGCGTACAGGCCAGTGGACAGCATGGCGCGCCCAAGGCACTCTTGGGCACGCCATGGATTCCGGTAGCCCGACATGATCAAACGCCTGCTTGTTGTTCTCGCCAGCGCCTCGTTGTTGTTCATCAGCAATGCCCGGGCCGAAACCAGTCCCGACACCGATCTGGTGCTGCTCACCGAGAACTTCCCGCCGTACAACATGGCGAAGAACGGCAAGAATTTTGCCCAGGGCGACAACATCAACGGCATTGCCACGGACATCGTTCGCGAGATGTTCCAGCGCGCCGGCCTCACTTACAGCCTGACCCTGCGTTTCCCCTGGGAGCGTGTCTACAAACTCGCCCTGGAGAATCCCGGCTACGGGGCCTTCGTCATGGCGCGCCTGCCCGATCGCGAAAGACTGTTCAAATGGGTCGGCCCAATCGGCCCGGACGACTGGATCCTGCTGGCCAAGGCTGACAGCAAGATCACCCTCGAAACCCTCAATGATGCGCGCAAATACAAGATCGGCGCCTACAAGGGCGATGCGATTGCCGAGACGCTCTCCAAGCAAGGCCTCAAACCGGTAGTAGTGCTGCGCGATCAGGACAACGCAAAAAAACTGCTCAATGGCCAGATCGATCTGTGGGCCACGGGTGATCCTGCCGGCCGTTATCTGGCGCGGCAGGATGGCGTGACCGGCCTGAAGACCGTGCTGCGCTTCAACAGCGCCGAGTTGTACCTGGCGCTGAACAAGGACGTCTCCGATGAGGTGGTCAACAGGCTACAGACCGCGCTGGATCAGTTGCGCAAGGAAGGCGTGGTCGATGAAATCATGGCGCGCTATCTGTAACGGCTGACTCCTCGGGCTCTGGCAGGGAGGTGCTGATTTCGCCCTCGGTCGCAGGCGCAAGCACAGTCTGATCTTCGACCGCCTCTGGCTCCGAAGCGACGATGATTGCAGGCTCGGTAGGTGCGTACTGGCTGATGTGCAGGCTATTGCCATCGGTGTAGCTGAAACCTTCCGTCACTGCCGTGCCGTCCGCGCGCACCAGTCTGTATTCGCTCTGGGCCAGGTAGGCGGCCACTGAGCGGTTTTTGTCCACCACCGCAACCACTTCGATGGTCGCTGTATTGAGCCATTCATTCGAATGCAGTTCGCATTGGGTGAAATCGTGGCCCAGCCGTGCGGAAAACATCAACGCGCCGTGCTGACGGGTTTGCCATTGCGCGCCGAATTCGATGCAAGTGGTTTGAGTGAAAGTACGCAAGCCGCCAGTACGCTGGGCGCGCTGCGCATTCCACCTGAATATCTGGCTGTCGTTGCCACTGTTGCGTGCGTGACCGACGAGGATGTAGCGATCCTTGCGTTCAAGCAGATAGAAGGGCGAGTGACGCCATTGCTCAGCGGCGGTGTAACGCGGATCGTTGACCGTGAACCAGGGGAGGCTGGCGGTGTAAGTCGCATCGTCCGTTGGCTCTACAGGTGTTGGCGTCTCGCCGCAGAGCACCGGTGGCGATGGGCGTGTAGACATCTGCAGGCCGATCTGCAAGCGCAAGCAGTAGACCGGGAAACTGGCCGGTCGGGTGTAGTCACTCAAGCTGAAAAAACTGCCCGATGCCAAATAGACTTCGCCCGGCAAAGCGGCTGGAGGAACGGCGCTCCAGGTGCTGACGCGCTGTCGGGCCTTGCTGCCCTTGTCGTCCCAGATCAGATCGGTGGTATTCGACGCGATCACCAGGTCTTCGCGAACGCAGCGCACCGCGTTGAGCGAAGGTTTTTCATGATCGTTCGAGCACACCGACCCCAGCGCTACGTAGCCTGCGGGAGCTAGCGGTCGCCAGATCGACAGATCTCTTTTCGAGCCTGATCCGGAGTCCTTCCAGACCAGCTCGTAATCATCGGGACGTCGCAGTGCCCTGCCTTTGGTGGGGTCAGTGCTGGCAATGTCTGCCTCACAAACAACCGCGACCACGCGTTCACCGTTGATGTTGCCAACGCCTCTGGTGACGAAGTCGCCCAAGGGGAAATAACCGGGCAGCGCGTCGGGAGCCGGGGTCGGGCGCCAGAACGACGCGGGTCTGGCCGACAAACCGTTGGTATCCCAGATGCGCAGAAATTCTGTTGTGAAGTTGATCAGCAGGTTATCGATGCGGATCGGTTCAGTCCGCCCAACGGGCGGGATAATCGGGGCGTTGTTTGTCATGGGCACTCCTGATAGTTGCAAGCGACTCAAAGGAGCCGCGACCTGTTGCAGGTCTCACTATCCGGAAGGGGGATGGGCGTTCGGTGGTAACTATGTATTGCAACGTGACCGGGTGTTACCGGTAAATGCCATCCTTGCCATGGCCAGCCATGGCGCGGTTGCTGCGCACGCTGATCATCTGCTTGATATCGATCCAGTCGATGCCCTGCGCTTTGAGCTTGGGTAATTCGCGCTCGAGCACCGCCAGGGTCTGCGGATACGGATGGCCGATCATCACCGCTGAACCCTGTTTGTGCGCCAGGGCGATCGCGGTCTGTAACTGAGTGGCAATGGCCGCTTCGGTGCGCTCATCATCAAGAAACACATCACGGGAAACGCTGGCCAGGTCGATCTTCTGCGCCTGCTGCGCAGCGACCGTTTGAGCGCTGGTGCGGCTGTCGACGAAGAACTTGTGCCGACGCTGCAATTCGCCCATCAACCACGCCATCGCCGCAGGCTGCGCGGTCATGCGGCTGCCCATGTGATTGTTGATGCCGGCAGTGAACGGGACTTTTTCAAACGCGGCATTCAGGCGTTTCTGCAGCTCTTCAATGGGCAGTTCGGGGTGCCAGGCGTACGGCCCGGTGGCCGGGTCCATGGGCATGTGCAGGATGACGATCTTGCCGGCGCGATGGGCTTCGCGGGCAAATTCGGTGGCGTGGGGGGTATCGGGCATGATCGCCGCCGTGACCGGGCCGGGCAGGGCGAGCACGCGACGATCCCGGGGCAGGTTCTGCCCCAGGTCATCGATGATCAGTGTCAGGTAGGCCTTGTGCGGCGAGGAACTGGCGGGCTCTGCTTGGGCAAGACCCGCCAGACAGCACAACAGAACGCAGAGGGAACGCAACAACATCCTCAGCGGCCGGACGTGATGCTCAGGCCTTTGAGCAGGCTCAGGGCCTGGGCCAACTGGTAATCGTCATCCTGCGGCATCGCTTTCGCCTTGCCGCCGGAGCCGCTCGGTTTGTCGGCGCCGCCGTTGCCGTTGCCCAAGTGACCTTGCAGATCGGCTTCCTTGAAGTATTCGCTGTCGGCTTCGTTGGTGATCTTCGCGCGGCGCACTTCGATGTCCGGCACGATGCCCTGAGCCTGGATCGAGCGGCCGTTCGGCGTGAAATACAGCGCGGTGGTGATCTTCAGCGCGCGGTCGTTGTTCAGCGGTAGCACGGTCTGCACCGAGCCCTTGCCGAAACTGGTGGTGCCCATGACCACGGCACGTTTCTGGTCCTGCAGGGCGCCGGCGACGATCTCCGAAGCCGAGGCACTGCCACCGTTGATCAGCACGACCATCGGTACCGCTTCGCTCTCGTCCTTGCCGGTGGCGGAGAAGCGCAACTCGGAGTTGGCAATGCGGCCCTTGGTGTAGACGATCAGACCTTTGGTGATGAAATGGTCGACCACTTCCACCGCCGATTGCAGCACACCACCCGGGTTGTTGCGCAGGTCGAGGATGATGCCGTTGAGCTTCTTGCCGTTGTCCTTGCGCAGTTTGGCCAGAGCCTTGGAGACTTCTTCGCCGGTCTTGACCTGGAACTGGGTGATGCGGATATAGCCGTAGCCCGATTCCAGCAGCTGCGCCTTGACGCTCTTGACCTGAATCACTGCACGGGCCAGGGTCACGTCGAACGGCGTGCCGCCATCGCGAACCAGGGTCAGGGTGATTTTCTGGCCGATCTTGCCGCGCATCTTGTCGACGGCTTCGGTCATGGTCTGGCCACGGGTTGGCTGGCCGTTGATCTTGACGATGAAGTCACCGGCCTGGATGCCAGCCTTCGACGCTGGCGTGTCATCAATCGGCGAGACGACCTTGATGAAGCCGTCTTCGGCGCCGACTTCGATGCCCAGACCGCCGAACTCACCACTGGTGCTTTCCTGCAGTTCGGTGAAATCTTCCGGGCCAAGGTAGGCCGAATGCGGATCGAGGTTGCTGAGCATGCCCTTGATCGCGTTTTCCAGCAGGGTCTTGTCGTCCACAGGCTCGACGTACGCGGCTTTGATCCGGTCCATGACCTCGGCGAAGGTGCGCAGCTCTTCCAGTGGCAACGGCGCCTTGGCGGTCGCGGCAGTGCCTGCCGGAGCGACGGTCGGGGCCGGTTGCGCGGCGAACGCCAGAGGCGCGCCGATCACCAGGGCGATCGTCAGGGCCAGCGAGGTAAGGCGGGACAAATGCAGCATGTCGAACGAACTCCTGAATTAGGTGGTGCGCTTATCCTTGCGCACGGCACCATTGCGCCGGATCACTCGGGTGACCCTGCTGACGAATTGCGAAATACAGCGCTGGCGTGTCCTGACCGCCACTGTTACCGACAGTGGAGATCGACTCGCCCGCCTTGACCACATCACCCGCCGACTTGAGCAGCGTCTGGTTGTGGCCGTAAAGACTCAGAAAACCGTTGCCGTGATCAAGAATCACCAGCAAACCGGCACCGCGCAGCCAATCGGCGAACACCACGCGCCCGCCGTGTACGGCGTGCACCTGGCTGCCGGCGGAGGCGCTGATCATCACGCCATCCCACTTGGTGCGGGCGTCGTCGCCACGGCTTTCACCGAAGCGTGCGAGTAATCGACCATCAACCGGCCACGGAAGTTTTCCCCGCGTTGCAGCAAAAGGCCCGCCAAACGTTTCGCCGCTGCTCGATACCAGCGCGCCGGGGCTTGATCTGGCGGGTTTTCGTGGGGCGTCGCTGTTTTCAGCCTGCGCCTCACGCAAACGCTTTTTTTCCGCTTCCTGCTGGGCGATCAGCGCTTTCTGCCGCGCCTCTTCTGCCTCACGAGCCTGTCGGGCCAGGGTTTCTTCAATGGTTTTAAGGACTTTAGACAGGTCTGCCTGATCCTGCTCGCGGGCGGCGAGTTTCTGGTCGCGGGCCTTGACGTCGTCATTGAGTCTGGCGAGAACCTGCTGGCGCTCCTTGCGGACTTTCTCGAGTGCTTCGCGCTGCGTGTCGAGGTCGCTTTTCTGCACCAGCAACTGCGCTTGCTGCAGACCGATGTCTTTTTCGACATTGGCCAGTTGGCGCAGGGTTTCGTTGAAGTTCTTCAACTGCTCCAGGCGTGCCTGGCTCAGGTAGTCGTAATAGGTGAGGGTGCGGGCGAATTTCTCGGGATTCTGCTGGTTGAGCAGCAGCTTGAGGTATTCCTGGCGGCCGTTCTGGTACGCCGCTCGGGCCTGAATGGCGATCAGTCGCTGCTGTTCAGTGCGCGCGCTCTGGAGTTTTTTTTTCTCTGCATCGAGCCGCTGCAGCTCGGATTCGCTTTTCTGCAGTTCTTTCTGCAGCGCGTCGACCTGCTTCTGCAGCTTGCCCATCTCGGTTTCAGTGCCCTTGAGCTCTTTCTGCACGCCGGACTTTTCTTCCTGCAGCTTGCCCAGAAGCTTTTTCAGCTCGGCGATATCCTGACGCGTGGCCTCCAACTGCTGTTGGGTTTGCGCGCGCTCGTCGGCGAAGGCCGGCTGGAGCAGACAGGTCAGAGCAAGGGCGATCAGGACGCGAAGCATAGGGGCGGGCGGCACCAGGGTAAGGGACGGCCTAGTATGCCCGCCCGAGGCTGCAAAAAAAACGCCCAATTGGGGCTGTGTGATAACTGGCTGGAGATACAGCTGAAAATAATCTTCGAAACCAGCACAAACCACTGTGGGAGCTGGCTTGCCAGCGATGGCGGCTGCACATTCAACATAAATGCTGGCTGTCAGCTTGCTATCGCTGGCAAGCCAGCTCCCACAGGGTTTTTGCGGTGTTTTCCGGATTCGGCTCAGACCAGAATCGAAGTCCCGGTCATCTCCGCCGGTTTTTCCAGACCCAGCAACATCAGCATGGTCGGTGCCACGTCCGCCAGCACGCCGCCTTCGCGCACTTTCAGGTCGCGTTTGCCGACATAGATGAACGGCACCGGCTCGGTGGTGTGCGCGGTGTGCGCCTGGTGGGTTTCTTCATCGGCCATTTTTTCGACGTTGCCGTGGTCGGCAGTGATCAAAGCTTCGCCGCCGACTTTTTCCAGCGCTTCAACGATGCGACCGACGCAGGTGTCGAGGCACTCGACCGCTTTGACCGCTGCATCGAACACACCGCTGTGGCCGACCATGTCGCCGTTGGCGTAGTTGACCACGATCACGTCGTAGCGCTGGTTTTCGATGGCGTCGACGATACGGTCGGTGACTTCCGGCGCGCTCATTTCCGGCTGCAAGTCATAAGTAGCGACTTTCGGCGACGGGATCAGGATGCGCTCTTCGCCCGGGAACGGTTCTTCACGACCGCCGGAGAAGAAGAAGGTCACGTGAGCGTACTTCTCGGTTTCAGCGATGCGCAGCTGGGTCTTGCCGTTTTTTGCCAGGTAATCACCAAGAACGTTTTCCAGGCTGCCGGCGGCGAAGGCCGACGGTGCCGGAATGCTTGCGGCGTACTGGGTAAGCATGACGAAACCGGCCAGTTTCGGCTGACGGGCGCGCGCGAATTCCTTGAAATCGTCTTCGACGAACACACGGGTCAGCTCGCGTGCGCGGTCGGCACGGAAGTTCATGAACACCACGGCATCGCCGTCTTCGACTTTGACCGGCTCACCGATGGAAGTGGCTTTGACGAATTCGTCGCTTTCGCCACGGGCGTAGGCGGCTTCGAGACCTTCCTGAGCGGTGGCGGCGTTGAATTCGCCGTTGCCGTCGACGATCAGGTTGTAGGCCTGGGCGACGCGATCCCAACGGTTGTCACGGTCCATGGCGTAATAGCGGCCGATGATGCTGGCGATCCGGCCTTTGCCCAATGCCTGGAACGTCGCGTCGAGCAGTTCGATCGACGAGGCAGCGCTTTTCGGCGGCGTGTCGCGGCCATCGAGGAAGGCGTGCAGATAGATTTTTTCGGCGCCGCGCTTGAAGGCCAGCTCGGCCATGGCGATCAGGTGATCCTGATGGCTGTGCACGCCGCCATCGGACAGCAGGCCCATGAAGTGCACGGCTTTGCCGGCGGCCACGGCTTTATCCACAGCGGCGCAGATGGTCGGATTGTCGAAGAATTCGCCGTCGCGGATCGCTTTGGTCACACGGGTGAAGTCCTGATACACCACGCGCCCTGCGCCGAGGTTCATGTGGCCGACTTCGGAGTTGCCCATCTGGCCGTCCGGCAGACCGACGTCCATGCCGCTGCCCGAGATCAAGCCGTTCGGCACGGTGGCCCACAGACGATCCAGCACGGGTTTCTTTGCCGCGAACACAGCATTGGATTCGGGGCTGTCGCTGTGACCGAAGCCGTCGAGAATCATCAGGACCAAAGGTTTGGGCGTAGTCGTCATGGAATCCACTCGTGGCTGATAAAGAAGAGGGCGATGGAAAACGGAGTTGGAGTTTAAAGCGAAGTTCCGACCGCGTCACCGCCGGACGGGGTTTGGCCGACCATAGTGGCTGTGTATACTGGCCGACATTTTAACGCCCTGGAACCTCCTTCGATGGTTGCTCACCTGATTGAATTTGCCACTAACCACTACATTCTTGTCGGTATCTTCGTCGTACTTCTGGCTCTGTTGCTGGCGCACACGATGCAGGGCGGCGGCAAGAGCCTGAGCACCGGCGAACTGACCGCACTGGTCAATAAAGACGCAGGCGTGGTGGTGGACATCCGTCCGGCCAAGGATTATGCCGCTGGCCACATCGTCGGCGCGGTGAACATCCCGCAAGACAAACTGGCCGCCCGCGTCGGGGAGCTGGAAAAGCACAAGGCCAAGACCATCATTCTGGTCGACGCCCTCGGTCAGACCGCCGGCACCCACGCCCGCGAGCTGATGAAGTCCGGCTTCACCGCCGCCAAGCTGTCCGGCGGGATTTCCAGCTGGAAAGGCGACAACCTGCCGCTGGTGAAATGACATGAGTGAAGTCATCGTCTATTCCAGCGATTACTGCCCTTACTGCTCGCGCGCCAAGCATCTGCTCGCCAGCAAAGGCGTGGCCTTCGAAGAGATCAAGGTCGATGGCAAGCCGCAGCTGCGTGCCGAAATGACCAAAAAGGCCGGGCGCACGTCCGTGCCGCAAATCTGGATCGGCGCAAAGCACATCGGCGGTTGCGATGATTTATACGCCCTGGAGCGCGCCGGCAAACTCGACGCGCTGCTCAAGGGCTGAACGGCTGCACCCACGTACAGCACTCCCTAAAAGACCCAAGATCGATAAGGATCTGAGATGACTGACCAACAGAACACTGCAGCCAGCGAAGAAGAAACCGCACCGCAATTCTCCTTGCAGCGCATCTACGTACGCGACCTGTCCTTCGAAGCCCCGAAAAGCCCGGCAATCTTCCGCCAGCAGTGGGATCCGGCGGTCGGTCTGGATCTGAACACCCGCCAGAAAGCGCTGGAAGGCGATTTCTACGAAGTGGTGCTGACCCTTTCCGTTACCGTGAAAAACGGCGAAGAAGTGGCCTTCATCGCTGAAGTGCAACAGGCCGGTATCTTCCTGATCAAAAATCTGGACGCGGCTTCGATGAGCCACACCCTCGGTGCATTCTGCCCGAACATCCTGTTCCCGTACGCCCGCGAAACCCTGGACAGCCTGGTCACCCGCGGTTCGTTCCCGGCGCTGATGCTGGCCCCCGTGAACTTCGACGCCCTGTACGCGCAAGAGCTGCAGCGCATGCAGGAAAGCGGCGAGACCCCGACCGTTCAGTAAGACGGTTCAGTAATACCCATGTGGGAGCGAGCCTGCTCGCGAAAGCGGTCTGTCAGACACATCAATGTTGACTGACACTCCGTAATCGCGAGCAGGCTCGCTCCCACATTTGCTTGCGGCGTTACTTGAAGTCGTTCTGCCGCCACGCTTCGTACACGGCGACCGCCACGGTGTTGGACAGGTTCAGGCTGCGGCAGCCTTCGCGCATCGGCAGGCGCAGGCGCTGTTCGGCGGGCAGGGCGTCGAGCACGTCCGCCGGCAGGCCACGGCTTTCCGGGCCGAACAGAAACGCGTCGCCGGGCACGAACGCGGCATCATGGAACGGCCGCGAGCCCTTGGTGGTGAAGGCGAACACGCGCGGGTTACCCAGACTTTCCAGACAGCTGGCGAGGTCAGCGTGACGCTGCAACGTGGCATATTCGTGGTAGTCGAGACCGGCACGGCGCAGGCGCTTGTCGTCCATCTCGAAACCCAGTGGTTCGATCAAATGCAGGTGGCAGCCACTGTTGGCGCACAGCCTGATAACGTTGCCGGTGTTCGGCGGAATTTCTGGTTGAAAAAGGATGACGTGAAACATGCACGGCTCCGAAGGTAAAGATGAGCGGCATTCTACGCCGCCTGTGGACAACCGTTCGAAACTATTCCCGCGAGTCATCGGCTCGCTGGCGATTGTCGGCTTGATGATCGGCTTGATGATCGGCCGTCTGACCACGCCCGATCCAAGCGTGCTGGAGCGTGTCGAGGTCACCGATGGTGGCCTGGTGGTGTGGTTCAACAACGAGCCGAAACTGCACGGCGAGATCATCGATGGCACCGTCGCGCTGCTGTTTCAGGCCGAAGGTCGGGCGCAGAAGGGCCAGCTCAGGCTCAACGGCAAGGACGTCAACTGGCGCACGCGCAAAAGCGATGGAGGGTTATTGCTGACGGTGCTGGCAGCGCGCCCGTTGCAGGGCGACTGGGTTGGCAGCGAGGTCGATGATCGTTGGCGGCTGGAGATCCGCTTGAGCGAGCCCTAGGGGCAAGTCCTCATCACTGGGCGCGCTCCGACACTGTTTGAGGTCGTTTCCCACTGCGGCCGTCTCCCTTTCCCATCTCCGTCCGATGCTCGTCCACGCTATCGTTTGCCCCTTCAAACGGCAGGATGCCGAAACCCGTTGTCCCCTTGCTCGACAGCATGGGGCGTCTTTTTCAAGGATGAAAACATGCCAGTAAAACCCCCTCGCGGTGGCGGTACCCACGTGGACGGTCCGGGCAGCCCGCATCGGGCTGCGGACGCCGACACTTCGCTTTACGGCCACTCGGGTCGCACAGGCGTCGATGTGAATTTTGCTCAGCACCATTTGCTGCCGCGCGCCGAATCATCCAGTGACGCGACCCTGGATGCCATACCCCCTGCCGCGGCCGTTGTGGTGCGCGCACTCGCAGAAGGTATTCGCCCTCCCACCACCCAGCCTTCGCTGGACAATTACGTCACCAACGCCCGAGCGATACTTCCACAGGTCAACAGTGAGGGTTTGCGGGTGATCAGTCGGCGAACCTACGCAGACCTGGTCAACGGCGACCTGGTGCCTGTCGCAGTGGATCCTGCGACGGGTCTGTATCGAGCCCGGCGGCCAAGCGAGTTGCTCCCATCCGGCCCGGTGATGCTGCGCGATGTGGGCAGCGGACTTTGGTATGCGCGTGAAGTCGCGGAACCAACTACCCGGGAGCAGATCCGCAAGTACCTGCCCGACACGACCGACGAGGACGCGGATGCCTTCATCGCCCGGTTCGATGACAAGGACGTGGCAGAGCTTGAGCTCAAGCATATTCAGCTTGGGCTGGCGCAATTGGACTCGACGCGTTTTGACCTGCCGATCAGTCGAGGTCGCATTTCATCGGACAAGGAGTTACATGAGGCGCGGAATATATGGGCGACGTTTCGCCAGTTGTACCGATGGCAAGGTCAGCCCGAACAGCGCGTCTACCGTGACGGGCGGCATGTGGGCTTCAAGCTGGAAATCGATCTGACGATATGGCCAGTTCAAAAACCGCTTTCCTTGAAATTCAGCTCAGTGATTTCTCTGACTTTAAGAGGCCGTGGCCGGCTGGACCCGGACGTGTTTTGCGCACAGTTTCCCAATCTTGAAAGTCTGACCATTACCAGTCAGGCAATCGAAGTGGAAGGGCGGTTTCAAGGATGGAACGTGATCGAACGGGCTTATTCGAAATTCAGGCTGGATTCGCGCTTTGCCGAGCAATTGAAAAGATTCCCGCGTTTGCAAAGGCTGCACCTGCAGGACTGTGAACTAACGTCTGACTTTTCCGTACGAGGCCTTGCCAGGCTAAACGAGCTATGGCTTTGCAACACATTCGAGGCCCCGGTGAACAGCCTGGACATGCAGATGCGGCATCAGGAGCAAGTCACCTTTTTGCAAGTGGCAGCTGATATCAGAGGGATGACTGAACTGCGGGTGCTGGATCTGAGCCGCACCGGAATACACCTGCTGCCTTCCGGACTTGATGCCATCGACGTGGCGTCGACGCTGGAAGTGTTGAGACTGGGGGGCAATCCGCTTTCGACCAGCCCCTCACTCGAACACATGACCGCACTGCAGGAGCTGGATCTTTCCAATACACGATTGCAAAGATTTCCCGAGGGCATTACCGACAGGATTCCCGCAAGAGAACTGAATCTTGCGGACAATCACATCAGGTCGATCCCCGAATCCGTGGAGCTCAGAGCGGGCTTCAATCTCATCGGCAATCCGATAATGGACCCGGCCTCTTTACGGCGGTTGATACGAGCACGGGTAGAGACAGGCACCGATATCTGGCTTGGGCAGGAAAGCAGCGATGTAACTGCCGATCTCTGGCTACGCAATGTGCCACAGGAACAGATAGTGGAAAAACAAGCGCTGTGGGACAGGCATAACGCCGCAATGCCACTGGCAGTGACCGGCATTCTTCGTCGACTGAGTCGAACGCCCGAGTTTCACGTGGAGCGCCCGCTTCTGCAGCGGCGCGTGTGGTGGTTTCTGGAAATGTATGACAGCACCGAAGTCAACGAGCGGGCCAGGCTCGACGCCATTCTTTATACGGAAACGAGTCCCGGGAGGATGCTGGAC
This sequence comes from Pseudomonas siliginis, assembly GCF_024072275.1. NCBI lineage: Bacteria > Pseudomonadati > Pseudomonadota > Gammaproteobacteria > Pseudomonadales > Pseudomonadaceae > Pseudomonas > Pseudomonas siliginis. The sequence goes on from NZ_CP099598.1 coordinate 391,897, forward strand.
AGGTTGGAGAATGAAATCCGCAACTATGACGGAGGGCGACAGAGTCAGCCGCTGCACCCTTTGCCCAAGCGTCCCAGGTTCGAGTAACTCGCAGGAGTACGCAGTGCCGATGCAAAAGCGGCAAACCTCGGCCCGTCTGTAACAGCAATGCCACCCCCCCATCGTCTCTGGGATAAATGCCAGGGACGACTTTCAAGGATGAAAACATGCCAGTAAAACCACCCCGCAGTGGCAGCACCCGCGTGGACACGGATGTTCACCCGGCCATGACCCGACGTCTGGACAAGGATTTCGCACTGGTGCGCACTCCCGATCTCAATGGCACCGCCCCCTGGGTTCGCGGCGATGATCTGAAGCTGCGGGGCAGCTTGCCGGGCGATGTTGTCGGCGCGGACAGGACCTTGCCGACGCCGATGGTCGAGGTTCGCTCTGCGCCGCACACCAATCCAAGTCCTCCCGTCATCGCCAGGTCGCTGGACAGTTACGCAATGCGATCACCGGCCGGACTGCCGGCAGCTGACGGTGACGGCTTCAGGCTGTACAAAAAACGTCAGTATGTGGATGTGTCTGGCGGCGGCATCGTTCTGGTAGGGGTGGATCCGGACAGCGGATTTTATCGCGCTCGACTCCCCAGCGAGTTGCTGCCCACCGGTCCATGGATGTTGCGGGATAGCCGCAGCGGCCTCTGGCATCCGCACAACGACTTCAACGCACGCACCGATCCTCTGACCGTTGCGGGTTTGCAGGGATTTCGCAGCGGGCTGGATCTCAGCGGCGTCGCCCCCGGCAGCGACGGCGTGGTACGTCACGCTGGCAAGCTCTACGTGGTCATTGATCAACAGGCGTATCAGGTTTTGCAGGATCTTGCTGCGTCTCGCCCGGAATACAAGGTCTGGCGTCTGGTTGATCCCAGTCATCCCGGCGCCACCGACAGCGCAAACATTTATCGCGCCAGCCTCGGCGGTGAGACGCTGGCCATTACCCGGAACGAGCGCAATACCTGGGTTTCCATCCTTCCTGGTTTACGCGGGGGCATGCAGCGCAATGAGGCTGCAGGTGCCAATCCGTTCAACTTTCATCGCCCCTGGCTCACTGACTCCGGCCCTTCACGGGGGCAAGCGGTGGTCGCAGACGCGACCACGCGGGCGCAGGTAAAACGCTATTTCGCCGACTCCACCGATCAGCATGCCGATGATTTCATTGCCCGATTTACTGAGGCAGGTGCGGCTGAGGTGGAGCTCAAACGGCTACAGCTTGAGTTTCCTCAACTCAACCGTGAGGTCACTGCGTGGGAGACTGCCTACAGGGGTGACAGCAGTGCCGAGCGCATTCGGCGACTGGCAATAGGTGCCAGCGTGCGTCGATTGTTCAAGTGGCAGGGCGACAGTTCGGAAAAAGTCTACCGGGATGGCCGGCTGATCGGCTTCAGGTTGAAACTGGATTTGGGCGCGCGGGGGAATTTCGCCCTTCCGGTTTTTTCGACTCGACTCGGATCTGTTGTGTCTCTTGGCCTGGAGGGACGCACCTCTAGGAATCTGGGAGATCTGTTGTCGATGTTCCCGCGCATGGACACCTTGCAAACACGCAGAATCGACGGCCAGAAATTGCTTGCCCAACTCGACAAGCTCCCACAGTTGAGAGTCCTGGAAATTCGTGAAAGCAGTCTGTTGCTGTCGTCGACAGGCCTCGACCACTTCGCCACATTGACCGGGCTGGAAGAGTTGAGCCTGATCAACTGTGGTATCTGGCCCGATCTTTCAGTGCGAGGGATGACCGGGTTACGGGTATTGCGCGCACGTTCCTGTGGCTTGCTCCGTCTGCCTTTCGGATTGGATGAGGTGGCCGTGGCGTCACGGTTGCAGGTGCTTGATCTGTACCACAATCCCGAACTGCGACATCCGCCTGATGTGACCCAGATGTCCGAATTGCGAGTATTGGATCTGTCCCATACCCGCATATCCGCGCCGCCACCCGGGCTTGGCATGCAGAACGGTCCTTCGCGACTCCAGGTCTTGAATTTATCCAGCACCCCACTCGCTGTGGCGCCGTCGCTCAGCGCAATGTCGGCATTGCTGGAGGTTGACCTGAGCCATACCGCGATAAAAACTTTCCCGGACGGCGTGAACTCCGAGGTTCCCCGAGCACGTCTGGATCTGAGTTATACCCGGATCGAATCAATCCCCGAAGCTGTTGAACTCAGGGAAGGTTTCAACCTTACCGGCACGTTGATTTCCGATCCTGTCTACTTTCGGCGGTTGATTGCTGCACGTCGGCAAACAGGTACGGACATCTGGTTGGGACGAGCTTCGAGCCATCTGGTCATAGACCACTGGATGCACAATGTTCCACAGGCGCAACGCGCCGCCCGGATTTCCCTCTGGGACTCGTTAATCGATCCGACGAATGTTGCCATGATGGGCAAAATCAGAGAGCTGGTCCGCACGCCTGAGTTTCAGGTTGAGCGGCCGCTTCTGCAGCGTCGGGTCTGGGCGTTTCTGGAACATTTCCAAAAGGCGAGTCTTGGTGAGCAAGACGCTTTGCGGGACATCGCGATAACGGAGTCCAGTCCCGGAAAAATGCTGGAAAGGCTCGAAGAGGAAATGACGAAGTTCGACTCAACCTGGCAGCACCAGCCCCCGCATCATTTGCCCAAGCGGCCGCGGCTTGCATAGGGGGGTGCAAACCGCAGGCGGCACGATGCCGGCATCATCACCCCTGCACAAAAGCGCAGGCTGATGACGTTCGGCCTGCCCTGCCATTCCCACATTTGCTAGCGTCATTTCCCACCGGAGCCGTCTGTTTTTCCGCTGCGCGTCAACGTTAACGCAGGCTATCGTTGGTCTTCCCAGCTAACCGGCAGGATGCCGACCCCCCCGCCTGAGCATGAATGGCGGGGCGACTTTTCAAGGATGAAAAAACATGTCAGTAAAACCACCTCGCGGGGGCAGCACCCACGTTGATACGGATGTCCACACGTTCCCGAAGCGAAGCTCGGACAAGGATTTCACAGCGGCGGATATGCCCGTCCGCGATGGCACGGTCCCCTGGGCTGGTCTCGATGATCTGATGTCGCTTAGCACCAAACCTGGCGACGACGCAGGCCCGAATACGATCCTGCCGGCGCCGGTGGTCGAGGTTCGCCCGGCACCGGAGGTTGCTGCCATCTCTCCTGTGATACACCGGTCGCTGGAGACTTACCGGATAACATCAACCACCGAATTGCCTGACGCTGATGGCGAAGGCTTCAGGTTGTACAAAAATCGCCGTTATGTTGACGTCCCTGGCAGTGGCCTCGTTCTCGTCGCAGTTGATCCGGATACGGGATGGTATCGCGCTCGACATCCCGGCGAGTTGTACCCTTGCGGCCCATGGATGTTGCGCGATAGCGAAAGCGGCATCTGGCATCCGCACAGCGACTTCAGCACCCGCACCAACCCCCTGACCGCCCAAAGCCTGGATGGCTTTCATGCCGGGCTGGATGTCAGTGGCGCACAATCGGGCAGCGACGGCGTGATACGTCACGATGGCAAACTCTATGTGGTCATCCATGAGCAGGCGTATCAGGTGATGCAGGATCTGGATGCCTCCCGCCCGGAATACAGGGTTTGGCGCCTGGTCAAACCCAACGATCCCGTCGCTGCCGACAGCGTGAACATTTACCGCGCCAGCCTGGGCGGTGAAACCCTGGCGATCACCCGCAGCGAGCAGAACACCTGGGTTTGCATCCTCACAGGTTTGCGCGGCGGGATGGACGGAGCTGCTCAAGTACCTGCCAACCCGTTCAACTTTCACCGCCCCTGGCTCACCGGCGCAGGTCCCTCTGGGGGACAGCCGCCGGTTCTGGTTGCGACTACACGGGCACTGGTCAGACGCTATTTTGCTGATGCGACGGATCAACATGCCGATGATTTCATCGCAAGGTATGGGGAAGCGGGTGTGGCAGAAGTCGAACTCAAGCGGCTTGAGCTGGAGTTTCCTCGATTGAACCGTGAGATCACTGCCTGGGAGACGGGTTACAAAGGCCAGGACATTGCCGAACGCAGGCGCCGGCTGGCAATAGGGGCCAACGTGCGTCGGTTGTTCAAATGGCAGGGAGAGCATTCGGAAAAAGTCTACCGCGACGGGCGGCTGGTCGGTTTCAAGCTGGAGCTCGACCTGGGAAGTCGGCGCAATCTGGCGCTACCGGGTTGTTCCGTTCCGCTCAGATCCGTCGTATCTCTAGGCCTGGAAGGAAGTCCTTCGAAAAGTCTGGGAAAATTGTTCTCGATGCTTTCCCACATTGAAACCCTCGAAATCCGCAGATTCAATGGCAAGTGTCATGAACTGTTGGCCGAAATCGATAAACTCCCGGCGTTGAAAGTCCTGACGATGCAGGAAGCCAGACTATGGCTCCCGTCGGACGGCCTTGAGCATTTCACGCGATTGACCCGTTTGCGGGAGTTGAGCCTGACGCACTGCAGTATCTGGCCGCTTTTTTCAGTGCGTGGCATGAGCGAGTTGCGGGTCTTGCGCGCACGTTCCTGTGGTTTGAGTCGTCCCCCTGTCGGGCTGGATCAATGGCCCGTGGCGTCACGGTTGGAGGTGCCTGACCTGTACCATAATCCCGATTTGACAGAAGCACCTGATGTGACTCGCATGTCCGGATTGCGAGAGTTGAATCTGGCCAATACGTTCATAACCTCGCCGCCGCCCGGGCTTGGTTTGCAGAACGGTCCGTCGCGGCTGGAGATATTGAATTTGTCGGAAAGTCGGCTGGCTGTGGCGCCCTCACTGCGGGAAATGACGGCGTTGCGGGAAGTCGATCTCCACCGAACTCGTATAAGAGAATTCCCGGATGGTGTGACATCCGATATTCCCAGAACACGTTTGAATCTGGCCTATACCGCGATCAGAGCCATTCCCGAAACCATTGAGCTGAGAAAAGGGTTTGACCTGACTGGCAGTCCGATTGCCGACCCCGCTTCTCTTCGACGATTGATAGCTGCACGTCGGCAGACGGGTACCGATCTGTGGCTTGGGAGAATCGAGGCTGATTTGGCGGACAGTCCATGGCTGCACCATGTCCCCCAAACGCAACGCGCTGAAAAGTCTGCCCTGTGGGATTCATTTGTCCTTCAAGCGAACCCCGCAATGATCAAACAACTCAGAAATCTGGTGCGTACGCCGGAATTTCAGGTTGAGCGTCTGCTTTTGCAGCGCCGGTTCTGGTCGTTTATTGAAAGCTTCCAAAAGGCCAGCGTAGGTGAGCAAGAAAGTTTGCTGAACATTGCGTCTACTGAACCCAGCCCGGGGAAAATGCTGGACAGGCTGGAGGAGGAAGTAAGGAGGTTTGACCCGACATGGCAAAACCAGCCCCCACATCATGTGCCCGAGCGCCCCAGGTTCGAATAGGGGCGGGACGCATTGCGGTGTAAAAGCGGGAATCCCTGACCTGCCTGTATCAGGGTTCCCAAAAGCATGGGCTTCGCTTGCAGCGTCAGCCCGGTGTAAAGAGGGAACCCCCGGCCTGCCTGTACCAAGGATCCCAAAACGGTGGGCTCGCTGCTTTGCGCTGCGAGCCCGGTGTAAAGAGGGGAATCCCCGGCCTGCCTGTACCAAGGTCCCCGAAACGGGTGGTGAATCGAATCACCTGAGATAGATATTGCAGGCGGCGTGCCAGGTTTTGATTTGCTGTAACAAAAAATGCTTCGAAAACGCGAAAGCCCCGGAATACGGGGCTTTCGCTTATTTCAAGTCTGGGTTTTTCGGCACTTTCAGATGCGGGGGTGGCGATACGGCTCTGCGCGATCACGGGTCATCGTGCATTGATGCGGTGCACGGTGGCCCTCACCCTGACCCTCTCCCAAGGGAGAGGGGACTGACCGAGTTGCCCGGTCAAGTTACGCCGACCTGAGATACCGAGCCGAACCCAGGCCTCGAAACCACCCGAGATTGCTCCCTTCTCCCGGGAGAGGGCTGGGGTGAGGGGGATCGATCCTGAGTACACAGCAACCCTTAAGCGTTAACCCTCTTCCCCCTCATCATCATCCCCACCATCAACCTTCATCCCCAGTTCCTTGATCTTGCGCGTCAGGGTGTTCCGCCCCCAACCCAACAGCACCGCCGCATCACGCCGACGTCCTGCGGTGTGCTTCAGTGCCGTCTCGATCATGATCCGCTCGAACGCCGGCACTGCGCTGTCGAGCAGGCTCGACTGGCCACGGGCCAGGGCCTGATCGGCCCATTGGCGCAGGGCCTGTTCCCAGTTGGTCACTGGCGCCGAATCCTGTGGCAGGTTGAGCAGTTCCGGCGGCAGGTCACTGATGTGCACTTCGCGACCGGAGGCCATGACGGTGATCCAGCGACAGGTGTTCTCCAACTGGCGCACGTTACCTGGCCACGGCAGGTTTTTCAGGTATTCCTCGGTCTCGCTTTTCAGCAGCTTGGGCTCGACTGCCAGTTCCTGCGCGGCGCGGCTGAGGAAGTGCCGGGCCAGGGTTGGAATGTCTTCACGACGATCCGACAGGCGCGGGATGTGGATGCGGATCACGTTCAGGCGGTGAAACAAGTCCTCGCGGAACTTGCCGGCGTGGACGAGGGTTTCCAGATTCTGGTGTGTCGCAGCGATGATGCGCACATCGACCTTGACCGGCACATGGCCGCCGACGCGGTAGAACTCGCCATCGGCCAGCACGCGCAACAGACGCGTCTGGGTGTCCGCCGGCATGTCGCCGATTTCATCGAGAAACAGCGTGCCGCCGTCCGCCTGTTCAAAACGACCGCGACGCAGGTTTGCCGCGCCGGTGAACGCGCCTTTCTCGTGGCCGAACAATTCCGATTCCATCAGATCCTTGGGGATCGCCGCCATGTTCAGGGCAATGAACGGCGAGGCCGCGCGTGGGCTGTGGCGGTGCAGGGCGTGGGCCACCAGTTCTTTACCGGTACCGGATTCGCCGTTGATCAGCACGGTGATGTTGGAGTGGCTCAGGCGCCCGATGGCGCGAAACACTTCCTGCATCGCCGGCGCTTCGCCGATGATTTCCGGGGTGCGGGTCAGCGCCGGCACAACCTCCAGGCCTTGCTGTTCCTGCGCATGCTGGTTGGCGCGTTTGACCAGCGATACCGCCTCATCGACGTCGAATGGCTTGGGCAGGTACTCGAAAGCACCGCCCTGATAGGAGGCGACAGCGCTGTCCAGATCGGAGTGAGCGGTCATGATGATGACCGGCAGCCGTGGGTGCTGTTCGCGAATCCGCGCCAGCAGATCCAGGCCACTGGCGCCCGGCATGCGGATATCGGAAATGATCACGTCCGGCTGCTGCCGGGCGAGACGACTCATCACGCCATCGGCGCTGTCGAAGCTCTGGGTGGTCATGCCTTCCTGCTGCAAGGCTTTTTCCAGGACCCAACGGATAGAACGGTCGTCATCGACGATCCACACGGTTTCACTACGGCTCATGTCGATGTGGCTCCTTGTTCCAGTGGCAGGAAGATCGAGAAGGTGGTGTGGCCTGGATGGCTCTCACACTCGATCAGGCCCTGGTGCTGACTGATGATGTTCTGGGTAATGGCCAGGCCCAGCCCGGTACCGTCCGGGCGGCCGCTGACCATGGGAAAGAAAATGGTTTCCTGCAGTTCCGCCGGAATGCCGGGACCGTTGTCGATGATCTCGATCTTGGTCACCAGACGATGGCGGATGTGGCCGATGGTGAACTGGCGCATGGCGCGGGTGCGCAGGCTGATGCGGCCCAGGCGCAGCTCGTTCTGGCTGCTGATGGCCTGCATCGCATTGCGCACGATGTTCAGCACCGCCTGAATCATTTGCTCGCGGTCGATCAATACGTCGGGAATGCTCGGGTCGTAATCACGCACCAGGGTGATGCAGCCCTGGCTTTCGGCTTCGACCAGATGGCAGACGCGTTCGAGCACTTCGTGGACGTTGCACATGGCCAGCGACGGCAGTTTGTTCGAGCCGAGCATGCGATCGACCAGATTGCGCAGGCGGTCGGCCTCTTCGATGATCACATTGGTGTAATCGCGCAGGCTTTCCTCCGGCAGTTCGCGGGCGAGCAATTGCGCTGCGCCCCGGATGCCGCCGAGGGGGTTCTTGATCTCATGGGCGAGGCCGCGCACCAGCATCTTGCTGGTTTCCTGCTTGGACAGCTGCGCCTCTTCCTTGGTGATGCGCAACAGGCGATCACGCGGGTGCACTTCAAGCAAAAGCAAAGTCTCGCCGTTGCTGAGGATTGGCGTGACCGCGTAATCCACGGTCAGCGTCTGGCCGGTGAGGGCGGTGAGCATCGCTTCACGCTTGGTGAACGGGTGCGCCTGCTCGACCGCCTGACGCAGGGAATTGAGCGCCTCGGGGGATTCGGTGAACAGCTCGCTGATGAACTGGCCGTGGCTGCGCTGACCGCTGACGGCCAACAGCATCTCCGCCGCCGGGTTCATGTACTCCAGGCGCAATTCGGCGTCGAGCAGGATGGTCGCCGTGGTCAGGTTGTCGAGCAGCAAACGGTGAATAGCGTCGCTTATGGTCATCTGGACCCCTTTTGGAGCAAGGCGTGCGCGAGAACAAAGCGCTGATGTCGGGAAAATGCAAAAACCAAACCAAGGCTCCGAAAAGAAGCGTTTAACCCCTGAAACAGGCGTTTGACGCGCGTTTGTATGGCACGAAGCCAGCTCAAACGGGAAGTTTCGAACCAAAATGGGTTGGGTTGTGGGCGAGATGCAGTTTAGTGCACCAATAGAGTGCGCGCGGCTGGCGGAGGTTAAAAGAAGCGCAGGAATGGATTTTTCGGCTCTTCAGGTTTGTCCTTGAGCGGACATTCCGGGCGCACGCCATAGTCGTCGGCAACGCAGGGTTTGACCTGACGTTTCTGCGCGAGGGAAATGCGCAGCATGTGGAACGGCTGATTGGCGGTGCGTTCCACGGTACGCCCGGCGGCGTCGAGGATTTCGATCGAAAGGCTGTGGCTGCCGCGATCGATATTGCTCAGCGCAAATACCGGGCTGACGCCGGGCTCGCCAGTGGCCTTGCCATCCAGCAGCAGGCGATAACGATGGCCGCTTTGCAGGCCGGGCTCGCTGGTGACGCTGACGATCAGCTCGCCGGCGCTGCTGCGCAGAGTGGCATCGGGCTCCGGGATCAGAATGCGCAGCATGTCGTAGTGAAAGGGCGCTGGTTCGGCGGATTTTTTCGCTGTGGTGATCGGCGCTGCGGTGTTGGCAGGGACAGCCATGCGATTGCTCGTCGCGATCGGCACTCGCTTGGCGTTGGCGCGTGGCTGGTCGGTATAGACGCGGTTGCCCTGCGCGTCGACATAGGTAAAGACCTCCGCCAAGGTGTACGTCGACATCAGCGCCAGAATGAGTGCCAGCCCCGCGCGGATCATGGCGTATGCACCCGTTGCACGGTGAAGACGGCTGGCGGGCTCTGCTGAACGACGCTTTGGCCGTCGATCACTTGCACGGCCAGGCGATGCTCGCCGCGATCGATGTTGACCAGTTGCAGAACCGGCACGTTGCTCGGCTGGCCATAGGGCTCGTCGTCCAGCACCAGTCTCAGTTGATGCGGCGATTGCAGGCGCGGTTTGATCAGGACGTTGACCGTGAAGGTGCCGTTGTTGGCGCGCAGCGCCTCGTCAGTGGGCAGGCCGGCGAGTTCGAGGATTTCATAGGCGTTGCGCGGTGGTTGCGGTTGTTCTGCGGTGGGTGCTTGCGGCGCACTCGGTGCTTGCGGCTCGACCCGATTGAGTGGCGGCAACTCGACCGGTTGCGCCTGCACGCCGTCCGGCGGCTGATTGCTGTACGCCGTGTTGCCGTTGGCGTCGGTGTACTTGTAGATCTGCGCGGCGGCGGGCAGGGCGATCAGCAGCAGAATGTAGAGAAGCGTGCGACCCATGAAATCGACCGGGGTTGGAAACTGTGGGTAGCAGCATAGGACAGGTGGGGCGGTTGGCCAAAACCGTTAATAACTGGAATTGAAAAGACTGGTAGCCAAAACACGGATCGTTCCCATGCTCTGCGTGGGAATGCCTCCTGGGACGCTCCGCGTCCAGTGACGCGGAGCGTCACGGGCTGCATTCCCACGCGGAGCGTGGGAATGATCAATGACCCACCGCTTTCGCGAGCAGGCTCGCTCCCACATGGAAAATGCGTTGCGCCGGGCAATAAAAAAGGCCTCCCGAAGGAGGCCTCTTGTGTCACGCCGCTTTACGCAGCGCTACCGGATCAGCAGCTGTAGTACAGCTCATATTCCAGTGGGTGTACGAAGGTGCGAACCTTGATTTCTTCTTCCGATTTCAGCGCGATGTAAGCGTCGATGAAGTCGTCGGAGAACACGCCGCCCTTGGTCAGGAACGCGCGGCCCTTGTCCAGCTCTTCCAGGGCTTCTTTCAGGCTGCCGCAAACCTGTGGAATCTCTTTCGCCTCTTCAGGCGGCAGGTCGTACAGGTTCTTGTCGGCGGCATCGCCTGGGTGGATCTTGTTCTGGATACCGTCCAGACCGGCCATCAGCAGAGCTGCGAAAGCCAGGTACGGGTTGGCAGCCGGATCCGGGAAGCGTGCTTCGATACGGCGGGCTTTCGGGCTCGACACGTAAGGAATACGGATCGAAGCGGAACGGTTGCGAGCCGAGTAGGCCAGCATTACCGGAGCTTCGAAGCCTGGCACCAGACGCTTGTAGGAGTTGGTCGCCGGGTTGGTGAAGCCGTTCAGGGCCTTACCGTGCTTGATGATGCCGCCGATGAAGTACAGAGCGGTATCGGACAGGCCGGCATAGCCTTCACCTGCGAAGGTGTTCTTGCCGTCTTTCCAGATCGACATGTGTACGTGCATGCCCGAACCGTTGTCGCCGTACAGTGGCTTCGGCATGAAGGTCGCGGTGCGGCCGTAAGCGTCGGCAACGTTGTGCACAACGTATTTCAGGGTCTGAACTTCGTCAGCCTTCTTCACCAGGGTGTTGAACTTGACGCCGATTTCGTTCTGGCCGGCAGTTGCCACTTCGTGGTGGTGAACTTCAACCGACTGACCCATTTCTTCCAGTGCGTTGCACATGGCAGTACGGATTTCGTGGTCGTGGTCGAACGGTGGAACCGGGAAGTAGCCGCCTTTCACGCCTGGACGGTGACCCTTGTTGCCACCTTCGATGTCCTGGTCGGACATCCACGAACCTTGCTCGGAGTAGATCTTGAACATCGAGCCGGAGATGTCCGACTTGAATTTGACCGAGTCAAAGATGAAGAACTCAGGCTCCGGACCGGCGAATACGGTGTCACCGATACCGGTGGCTTTCAGGTGCTCTTCGGCGCGCTTGGCGATCGCACGTGGGTCGCGATCGTAGCCCTGCATGCTCGAAGGCTCGATGATGTCGCACACCAGAATCAGGGTTGGGTCTTCGGTGAACGGATCGAGCACGGCAGTTTCGTCGACCGGCATCAGGATCATGTCGGAGGCTTCGATGCCTTTCCAGCCGGAGATGGAGGAACCGTCGAACATCTTGCCGACTTCGAAGAAGTCGTCATCCAGCGCATCGCGAGCCGGCATGGTCACGTGGTGCTGAGTGCCTTTGGTGTCCGTGAAGCGCAGATCAATCCACTTGACGTCATGATCTTTGATGAGTTGAACCGACTTCGACATAGTGTCCTCCGGGTGAATTAGGGCGGGTAGTGGATGCCCTTAATAATGGTGATGCCGGCGCGAATACTCTGCCAAGGCAACCTGCCTCACAAGGGAGCAAATTGCATGCCAGTGCCCCAGCATGGGTTTTTTGCCCCAAATTCACGCTTATTAAGGCGTGCGAGGTACTGAATCGACAAATCCCGCCCCTTAATGTTGCGTTTAAATTCAGAAATGACCTGTTTTGGTGCAAGCAAAACCTTCTGCACATTAACTGGTTAAACCTTGAGCAATTTCCGCTATAATCCGCGCCCCCCTTTTTCGGCTGGCCGTTCGCGCGCTGTTTTCATGAAACTTATCGTAAAAGTCTTCCCCGAGATCACCATCAAAAGCCGACCTGTCCGGACGAAATTCATCCGCCAGTTGGCCAAGAACATCCGCACCGTGCTCCGTGACCTGGACCCGGCCGTGGTGGTGAACGGCGTGTGGGACAATCTCGAGCTGGAAACCCGCGTTACCGACCCCAAAGCCTTGAAAGAGATGGGCGAGCGCCTGACCTGCATGCCGGGTATCGCGCATTTTCTGCAGATCGACGAGTACCCGCTGGGCGACTTCGACGACATCACCGAAAAGTGCAAACAGCACTACGGCGATGCACTGGCCGGGAAGATTTTCTCGGTGCGCTGCAAGCGCGCAGGCAAGCATGCCTTCAGCTCGATGGACGTGGAAAAATACGTCGGCAGCAAGCTGCGTCGCGAGTGCGGTGCGGCCGGAATCGACCTTAAAGCACCGCAAATCGAAGTCCGTATCGAGGTTCGCGACAAACGGTTGTTCGTGATTCACAGCCAGCACAACGGCATCGGCGGCTACCCGCTCGGCGCGTTGGAGCAGACGCTGGTATTGATGTCCGGCGGCTTCGATTCGACCGTGGCGGCTTACCAGATCATGCGTCGCGGCCTGATGGCGCACTTCTGCTTCTTTAATCTCGGCGGGCGTGCCCACGAATTGGGCGTGATGGAAGTCGCGCACTTCATCTGGAAGAAGTACGGCAGCTCGCAACGCGTGCTATTTGTCAGTGTGCCGTTCGAGGAAGTGCTGGGCGAAATTCTCGGCAAAGTCGATAACAGTCATATGGGCGTGGTTTTGAAGCGTATGATGTTGCGCGCCTCGTCCGAGATCGCCGAACGCCTGCACATCGATGCACTGGTGACCGGTGAAGCGATCTCCCAGGTGTCGAGCCAGACGCTGCCGAACCTGTCGGTGATCGACTGCGTGACCGACAAACTGGTGCTGCGGCCGCTGATCGTCGCGCACAAGCAGGACATCATCGACACCGCCAACGAGATCGGCACCGCCGATTTCGCCCGGCACATGCCGGAATACTGCGGCGTGATTTCGGTCAACCCCAAGACCGCCGCCAAGCGTGGCCGGGTTGAGCACGAAGAGAAAGAATTCGACATGGCGGTACTCGAGCGCGCGCTCGCCAACGCCAAACTGGTGCCGATCGATCGGGTAATCGACGAGTTGGGCCAGGATTTGCAAATTGAAGAAGTCAGCGAAGCGCTGGCCGGTCAGATCGTCATCGACATCCGCCACCCGGATGCCGCCGAGGATGACCCGCTGGAGCTCGCCGGCATAGAGGTACAGACGATGCCGTTCTATGCAGTGAACGCACGTTTCAAGGAACTGGACCCTACTCGCCAGTACCTGCTGTATTGCGACAAAGGCGTGATGAGTCGCCTGCATGCCCACCATTTGCTCAGTGAGGGGCATGCCAATGTGCGCGTTTATCGACCGAGCTAAGTGCCCGGGGCTGTTTGCCTGTGGCCTGCGTCACCGGCCCCCCGACACCGCCGTCAAGCTGTAACGGCCATGCCGGACACTACTGCTAATCGCTGCCATGACTTGTCAGCAAACCGAATCCTCTGATCGAGATACACAAGTGATCGAAAATCTACGCAACATCGCCATCATTGCCCACGTTGACCACGGTAAAACCACCCTGGTAGACAAACTTCTGCGTCAATCCGGCACCCTGGAGCGCAACGAGCTCAACGACGAGCGCGTGATGGACTCCAACGACCAGGAAAAAGAGCGCGGTATTACCATTCTGGCGAAGAACACCGCCATCAACTGGAACGGCTACCACATCAACATCGTGGACACCCCGGGCCACGCCGACTTCGGCGGCGAAGTTGAACGCGTAATGTCGATGGTCGACTCCGTTCTGCTGCTGGTTGACGCTCAAGACGGCCCTATGCCGCAAACCCGTTTCGTGACCAAGAAGGCTTTCGAAGCCGGCCTGCGTCCAATCGTGGTCATCAACAAGGTTGACCGTCCAGGCGCGCGTCCGGACTGGGTTCTGGACCAGATCTTCGACCTGTTCGACAACCTCGGTGCTACCGAAGAACAACTGGACTTCCAGGTTGTTTACGCTTCGGCCCTGAACGGTATTGCCGGTCTGGACCACACCGCCATGGCGGAAGACATGACTCCGCTGTACCAGGCAGTAGTCGACCACGTTCCGCCTCCGGCCGTTGACCGTGACGGTCCGTTCCAGATGCAGATCTCCGCTCTGGACTACAACAGCTTCCTGGGTGTTATCGGTGTTGGCCGTATCGCTCGTGGTCGCGTCAAGCCGAACACCCCGGTTGTCGCTATCAGCGCCGACGGCAAGCGTCGCAACGGTCGTATCCTGAAGCTGATGGGTCACCACGGTCTGCACCGCATTGACGTTGACGAAGCAGCAGCCGGCGACATCGTCTGCATCAGCGGCTTCGACGAGCTGTTCATCTCCGACACTCTGTGCGATATCAACACCGTCGAGGCGATGAAGCCGCTGACCGTTGACGAGCCAACCGTGTCCATGACCTTCCAGGTAAACGACTCGCCATTCTGCGGTAAAGAAGGCAAGTTCGTGACCTCCCGTAACATCAAGGATCGTCTGGACAAAGAGCTGCTGTACAACGTTGCACTGCGCGTTGAAGAAGGCGACTCGGCTGACAAGTTCAAGGTTTCCGGCCGTGGTGAGCTGCACCTCTCGGTACTGATCGAAACTATGCGTCGCGAAGGCTTCGAGCTGGCCCTGGGCCGCCCTGAAGTGATCATCCGTGAAGTCGACGGCGTGAAGCAGGAACCGTTCGAAAACGTCACCATCGACATCCCTGAAGAATCCCAGGGCAAGGTCATGGAAGAGATGGGTCTGCGTAAGGGCGACCTGAGCAACATGGTGCCGGATGGCAAGGGCCGTGTTCGTCTGGAATACAACATCCCTGCTCGCGGTCTGATCGGTTTCCGTAACCAGTTCCTGACCCTGACCAACGGTGCTGGCATCCTGACCTCGATCTTCGACCGTTACGCTCCAGTGAAGTCGGGCCACATGTCCGGCCGTCAGAACGGCGTTCTAGTTTCGGTTGAAACCGGCAAGGCTCTGACCTACTCGCTGGAAACCCTGCAGGCCCGTGGCAAGCTGTTCGTAGAACACGGCCAGGAGATCTACAACGGTCAGATCGTTGGTCAGAACAGCCGCGACAACGACCTGGGTGTCAACCCAACCAAAGGCAAGAAGCTCGACAACATGCGTGCTTCGGGTAAAGACGAAACCATCGCTCTGGTTCCACCTGTTCGCTTCACCCTGGAACAGGCTCTGGAATACATCCAGGAAGACGAGCTGTGCGAAGTCACTCCTAAGTCGATCCGTCTTCGCAAGAAGATCCTCGACGAAAGCGAGCGTACCCGCGCTGCGAAGAAAGCCAAGGCGTAATTCAGCCCTGGAATAGAAAACGCCCCCGGTCGCGAGACCGGGGGCGTTTTTGTTTGTCTGGCGTTTATGCAGTGTTTGCACTGGCCCTTTCGCGAGCAGGCTCGCTCCCACAGTGGGATTTCGGGTGCACACAAAATCCGTGTTCACTGATCTCTATTGTGGGAGCGAGCCTGCTCGCGAAAGCGGCCGATCAGCCGCCGAAAACTTCCCCAGCGATCAAAATTTGTCGATGGCCCGGAAATTCTGCACCCGCTCGACTTCTTTCGGCTTATAAGCGCAATACCCCGGCCGCGGGCCGATCTTCGGATGGTTGCGGCAGGTGTCCGGGCGCTTGTCATAAATGGTGCACAGGCGGCTTTTACGATCGAGGTAATAGCAGTCGTTGTTGCTCATGCGCTGCAGGGTGAAGATCCCCGACTTCTGATTGAAGCGCTCGACCAGGCCTTCCTTTTGCAGACGCTTGGCGATGTTCTTTGGCGGATCGCCCAGTTCGAACTCGTCGACGACGCCGATGCGCACCAGATCCTTGATCTTCACTTCGACCGGCAGCGTGCAGCAGCTGGACATGCACGAGCCGCACATCGGCGCCGAGTATTTGGCCCACGTATCGAGACGATCAATCTCGGCGGCGGCGATCAGGTTGGGCTTCATCATCGGGAGTTACCAGGTGTGTATGCATCAGGGCGCGCGATCATACCGGGAGCGGTGGAATTTTGAACAACCTTTCGCCGGATATTTTCGCAACGACTGCAATTTGCCCGACAGGACGGCACGGCCCCTGCATTCATTGGTTCATCCGCCAGGGTTATGTCGCACTGGCGCACGGTCCGGGCAAATACTGCCGAACCAGAGCCGTTACCGCCGGTCAGACCGTCTAGGCTCAGAAAATTCCCGCTCGCTCGAGGTCCTGTTGATGACTCAAGAACCACTAGTTCGCGAAGCAGAGGTGGCCGCGTTCCGCGACGCCGTCCTGACCAAACTCACCTACGCCGTGGGCAAAGACCCCGATCATGCCTTCGACCATGACTGGTTCGAAGCCATCGCCCTGGCTGCGCGTGATCACATGGTCGAACACTGGATGGACCACACCCGACAGATCTATCGCAAAGGCCAGAAGCGGGTTTATTACCTCTCGCTGGAATTTCTCATCGGCCGTTTGCTCTACGACAGCCTGAGCAACCTCGGCCTGCTCGACGTCGCCCGTGAAGCGTTGACCGAACTGGGCGTCGATCTGGAGCGCATTCGTCTGCTGGAGCCCGACGCGGCGCTCGGTAACGGCGGCCTCGGTCGGCTCGCGGCGTGTTTCATGGAAAGCATGTCGACCCTCGGCATCGCCGGCCATGGCTATGGCATTCGTTATGAGCATGGCTTGTTCCGTCAGGCGATCGTCGATGGCTGGCAACAGGAGCAGACCGAACACTGGCTGGATTTCGGCAACCCTTGGGAATTCGAACGGCCGGAAGTGGCGTACCCGATCGGCTTCGGCGGCAGCGTCGAAACCGTCACCGATGCCTCCGGCAAGACTCGTCAGGTCTGGTCGCCGGCGGAAACCGTGCGCGCAATTGCTTATGACACGCCCGTGGTCGGCTGGCGCGGAGCGAGCGTCAACACTCTGCGCCTGTGGCGTGCCCGCGCCATGGAAGACCTGCACCTGGAACGCTTCAACGCCGGTGACCACCTGGGCGCCGTGGCGGAAGTGGCTCGCGCCGAAAGTATCTCCCGCGTCCTTTATCCGGCCGACAGCACCGAAGCCGGGCAAGAACTGCGCCTGCGTCAGGAATACTTCTTCGTCGCCGCCTCGCTGCAGGATCTGCTGCGCCGTCACCGCAACATGCACACCTCGGTGCTGACCCTCGGTGATCACGCGGCGATCCAGCTCAACGACACTCACCCGTCAATCGCCGTGGCAGAACTGATGCGCCAACTGGTCGACGTCTACGACGTCGCGTGGGACGCAGCATGGCAAGTCACCGTCGACACGCTGTCGTACACCAACCACACGCTGCTGCCGGAAGCGCTGGAAACCTGGCCGGTCGGGCTGATGGAACGCATGCTGCCACGGCACATGCAGATCATTTACCTGATCAACGCGCAGCACATCGATTCGCTGCGGGCCAAGGGCATTCACGACTTCGACGTGTTGCGCGCGGTGTCGCTGATCGAAGAAGACAACGGCCGCCGGGTGCGCATGGGCAACCTCGCGTTCCTCGGTTCCCACAGCGTAAACGGCGTGTCCGGTCTGCATACGCAGTTGATGCGCAAAACCGTATTCGCCGAACTGCACAAGCTCTACCCGGAGCGGATCAACAACAAAACCAACGGCATCACCTTCCGCCGCTGGCTGTATCAGGCCAACCCGGAACTGACCTCGATGCTGATCGACGCTCTCGGCCCGGATGTGCTCGACCATCCCGAAGAGCGCCTGCTCGAACTTGAACCGTTCGCCGAGAAAACCGCGTTCCGCAAAGCCTTCGCCGAGCAGCGTTTGCACAGCAAGAAGGCGCTGGCCTATCTGATTCACGAGCGCCTCGGGATCGCGGTCAACCCGGCGGCGATGTTCGACGTGCAGGTCAAACGTATCCACGAATACAAGCGTCAGTTGCTCAACCTGATGCACACCGTGGCGTTGTACCAAGCGATTCGTGCCGAGCCGGAAGTCGACTGGGTGCCACGGGTCAAGATCTTCGCCGGTAAAGCGGCGGCGAGTTATCACCAGGCCAAGCTGATCATCAAGCTGACCAATGACATTGCTCGGGTGGTGAACAACGACCCGACCGTGCGTGGTCTGCTGAAAGTGGTGTTCCTGCCCAACTACAACGTCAGCCTGGCCGAAAGCATCATTCCGGCGGCGGATTTGTCCGAGCAGATTTCCACCGCCGGTTTCGAGGCGTCGGGCACCAGTAACATGAAGTTCGGCCTCAACGGCGCGCTGACCATCGGCACCCTCGACGGTGCCAACGTGGAAATGTGCGAGCGCATCGGTGCCGAGCACATGTTCATCTTCGGCCTCAGTGCGCAACAGGTTGAAGCGCGCAAGCAGAACCACGAGTTCAGCGCTGTACCCGACATCGCCGCCTCCCATCGTTTGAACGATGTGCTGCAAGCGATTCGCAGCGGTGTGTTTTCGCCGGACGATACCTCGCGTTATACCGGCCTGATCGACTCGTTGATCGACTATGACCGCTTCCTGGTCTGCGCCGACTTCGACTCCTACTGGGAAGCGCAGAAGCGTGTCGATGCGCACTGGCACGACTCGCAGAACTGGTGGCGTTCGGCGGTGCTCAATACCTCGCGGATGGGCTGGTTCTCTTCCGACCGGACGATTCGCGAGTACGCCACGGATATCTGGAAAGCGCTGGAGTAACTTTCCCCGACAAATCTGCGCAAGGCCCAACGTTTGTTGGGCCGGATCGATATACTGAGCGCCGGTTTAAAGGCATCAATTACCGCCGTACCCTGTGGGAGCGAGCCTGCTCGCGAAGCGATCGTCGACTTAAACAGAAATGTTGGCTGACAATCCGCCTTCGCGAGCAGGCTCGCTCCCACACGGTTTGTGCCTAGACTGAAGCCATCGCCGGACTCGCCCCGCCCCGGGGCTGCTTAGGGATATCGACCATGCAATGGATGTTCATGTTGATCGGGCTGGTGCTCGGTGGACTGCTCGACGAGTCATTCAGCGGCGCGCTGTTGGGTGCGCTGCTGGGGCTGGTCATCGGCCAGGCGCTACGCATTGCGCGCCTCGGCTCGCAGGCGGCGGAGCAACAGCGTCAACTCGAGCAAGTGCGCGAAGCCTTGCAAGGCGTGGCCCAGCGGCTGTTTGTGCTGGAAGGTTCGCCCTCGCATGCGCCCGCGCCGCCACCTGAAGCCGAGCCAGTCGCCGCACCCGTCGACGTGGCTGAGCAGGCTGCCCCGACCCCTGAGCTGATCTGGGAACTGCCCCCCGAACTCGAACCGGTCTCCGCCGTCGCCCGCGAAACCACCCAGCCGCTGCCGGCCGATGCCTGGCGCGCCGAACCGGCTCCCGTTGCACCACCGCAAAAAACCGCCGAACCCCGTGGCCCGAACCTGATCGAACGCGGCATCAGCGCTGCGCGCAACTGGCTGTTTGGCGGCAACACCGTGCTGCGCGTCGGTGTGGTGCTGCTGTTTTTCGGTCTGGCGTTTTTACTGCGTTACGCCACCGAAGGCATGGTGGTGCCGATCGAGTTGCGTTACGCCGGTGTTGCGGCAGCGGCGTTCGCCTTGCTTGCGCTGGGCTGGTGGCTGCGCCGACGCAATAGCAACTATGCGTTGATGCTGCAAGGCACCGGGATCGCGGTGTTGTACCTGACGGTGTTTGCGGCGATGCGTCTGCATCCGTTGCTTGATCCGTCCGCTGCACTCGGTTTGCTGGTCGCGGTGACGGTGTTCTCGGCCATTCTGGCGATCACTCAGGATGCACTGGGGTTGGCCGCAGCGGCAGCGTTGGGCGGTTTCGCCGCGCCGATTCTGACTTCTACCGGCGAAGGCAATCACGTCGCACTTTTCAGTTATTTCGCCTTGCTCAACGCCGGCATTCTCTCCATCGCCTGGTTCAAGGCTTGGCGCCTGCTCAACCTGATCGGTTTTGTCGGGACCTTCGGTATCGGTTTCGCCTGGGGTCTGCGTTCCTACACGCCGGAACTGCTGTGGAGCACCGAGCCGTTCCTGATTGTGTTTTTCCTCATGTACCTCGCCATCGGCCTGCTGTTCGCCCGGCGCAAATTGCGCGAGATGGCGGATGCCCCGGCGGACGCTGACCGCGAGGCGTTGCTGCAATGGTCGGCCCGCAAGGGTGATTATGTCGACGGCACCATGCTGTTCGGCCCGCCGATCATTGGCTTCGGTTTGCAGTTTGCGTTGGTCCAGCACCTGGAATTTGCGGCGGCGTTCAGTGCGTTAGCGCTGGGCATGATCTATATGGCGCTGGCCAAAGTTTTGATGGGCGGGCGCGCGATGCTGCTAGGTGAAACCTGCCTGGCGCTGGGAGTGATTTTTGCCAGTCTCGCGATTCCGCTGGGGCTCGATGCGCGCTGGACTTCTGCGGCGTGGGCCGTGGAAGGCGCGGGAATTTTCTGGCTTGGGTTGCGTCAGCATCGACCGTTTGCCCGGGCCTTTGCCTTACTGCTGCAACTGGGTTCGTCACTGGCGTTTCTCAGCCAGTTGCAGCCCGGCGAGAGCAGCCTGCTCGACGGCGCACCGCTGGGCGCGCTGATGCTTGGCGCCGCGCTGCTGTTCAGTTTCCTTCAACTGCGCAAGGCTACGCCCGAGCAGACATCGCCGTGGGAAAGGCAAGGCCTGCCGCTGCTGGCGTGTCTGGGCCTGACGTTCCTTTATCTGCTGGCACCGTTGTTCCTGTTCATCCAGGGCACGGCAATCAGTTGGGCCTTGGCCGGGTTGGCGACTTTGTTCGTGGGCTTGCGGATTCAATCACGCACATTCCTGTTCACCGCGTTCGCCGTGCAGTTGCTGGGCGGCGCGTTGTTCCTGCTGCGCCTGCAAACTGCCGGCGAAGATTCGGCGGCGGTGTTCAGCGCTGGCTGGAGCGGTTTGCTCAATGCGTCCTTGATCGGACTGGCCTTGATTGGCGGCATGCTGCTGGCAGCGCGGAATGAGATGGTGCGCGACGATGTGCGCCTGCTGCGCGGCTTGTCGGTGGTGTTGCTGGCGGGGTTGGTGCTGATCAATCTGGCGGTGCTGTTCGTGCTGCCGTGGCAAACCGCGAGCGCGGTGTGGGCGGCCAGCGGTTTGCTGATCATCTGGCTGAGCCTGTACCTGCAACAGCGTCTGAGTTTCGTTTTCGGGCTGCTGTTGCAGGTGGTCGGCGGCGCAGCGTTTCTGCTCGCCGGCCCCGAATGGCTCGGGCCGCTGTCCAGCGAAGGACTGAAACCGTTGGCCCATGGCGGCTTCTGGACACCGCTGGTGCTGGGGCTGGCCGCGCTGATCGGCGCGTGGCGCTTGCAATTGGGCAACCATGCCACGGCTTTTGATGCCTTGAGTTTGCAGCGCTTGTCGCAAGTGCTGCTGGTCTGGGGCGCCGGTTGGTGGACGCTGGCGTGGGTCAGCGAGATCCTGCGTTTCGCTTCGCCGAACTTGCAAGGCACATTGTTGCTGCTGATCTCGGCGATCACTATGGCGCTGTGGACGATTCTGTCACTGCGCTTGAAATGGCCGGCGCTGGGGTTGCTCTGCACCTTGCTGATTCCGGCGGCGACGCTGGTCTTGCTCGGCGCGTGGCATGCACGCTATCACCCGGCTGCCGACTTCGGCTGGCTGGCGTGGCCGGCGCTGTTCGCGGTGCATTTCTTCAGCCTGCGCCGCTTGGCGTCGATGTTGCCGGCGCGCGCATTGAGCGCGGCCCATGTGTTCGGTTGCTGGCTGTTGATTGGCGTGCTGGCGCTGGAGTTGCGTTACGGCCTGCTGTTGTTGGCCGAGCAGTACAACGCGTGGCGGTGGCTGGGCTGGGCGATTCTGCCGAGCCTCTATCTGTTGCTGATGGCTGCTCCCCGTTCGTGGCCGTGGCCGGTGGCCGCATTTGCCCGCGAGTACCGCTTGTACGCAGCGGCACCGCTGGCGGTGCTGATGCTGGCGTGGTTCTGGCTGGCCAATGGCGTCAGCGATGGCAATGCCGAACCATTGCCTTACGTGCCGCTGCTCAACCCATTGGAGCTGGGTCTGCTGTTTGCGCTGTTCGGCGTTTATGCCTGGTCGCGCAGCGCCGTCGCGCAGCTGTCGATCCGTCAGGATCATGCCGACAAGGCTACGCAACTGATCGCCGGGGTTTCGCTGTTTGCCTTCTGCACCGCGCTGGTCACCCGCGCGGCGCATCACTGGGCCGGCATCCCGTTCGAGCTTGATCAGTTGCTCGCGTCGATGCTGGTGCAGGCCGGCCTGTCGATCGTCTGGACGTTGATGGCGCTGGGGTTGATGATCGGCGGCCATCTGCGCCATCGCCGCGAAGTGTGGCTGATCGGCGCGGCGCTGATCGCGCTGGTGGTGGCCAAGCTGATTTTTGTCGAACTGAGCAACCGTGGCGGCCTCGCCCGGATCGTCTCGTTTATCGGCGTTGGCGTGTTGCTGCTGGTGGTCGGCTACTTTGCGCCGCTGCCACCCAAACGCGTCGAGGCTGAACCGGCGGCGGACAAACCCGCGCCGGAAACCGAAGGAGTTGCATCTTGAGTCGCATGCTGAATCTGGGTTGGTTGGCGCTGGGCGTGGTGATGGTCGCTGGCGCTCAGGAAAAACCGGCGGACTTCGCCACGCAAGTGCCGTTGACGGTGAGCGGCAATGGCCCGTGGTATCGCCTCGACTTGCCGCTGAGCGCGCAATTGCAGGCGCGCCAGACCGATCTCAGCGACCTGCGTGTGTTCAACGCCGCCGGCGAATCGCAGGCCTACGCCTTGGCTCGCGAATCGGCGCAGACCCGCGACGACGGCAAGCTGCATGAGGTCAAGTGGTTCCCGCTGTACAACGCTGCCGACGCCCGCGAGCGTGCGCCGAATGTGCGCGTGCAGTCGACCACCAACGGCACCTTGGTCGAAGTGCAACCGTCCTCGCAACTGGAGGCGGGCGAAGAAGTGCTGCGCGGCTGGCTGCTCGATGCCAGTGCGATCAAGGCACCGTTGCAGCAGTTGATCCTTGACTGGACCAGCGAGCGCGACGGTTTCCAGCGTTTCAGCATCGAGGCCAGCGACGATCTGCAGCACTGGCAGTCATGGGGCGAAGGCCAGGTGGCACGGCTGACCTTTTCCGATGAGCGCATCGAACAGCACGAAGTGACCCTGCCGGGGCAGACCGCGCGCTATGTGCGCCTGCTGTGGGAGTCGCCGGGTTCGGCGCCCGTCCTGACGTCGGCGCAATTGAAAAGCAGCGACCCGCGCAACCTGCCGCTGCCTTTGGTCTGGTCGCCCAGCGTGGCCGGCAGCAGCACCAAGTCCGGGGAATACATCTGGCAGTTGCCGATGGGGCTGAATGTCGAGCGGGTGCAGATCGAGCTGAAACAGCCGAACAGTCTGGCGCCAGTCACGTTGGCCGGCCGGCGCGAGAGCAGCTTGCCATGGCAGCCACTGAGCAGTGGTTTGCTGTATCGCCTGAGCCAGAACAATCAGGACGTGGTGCAGAACGAAATCCCGCTGTCCGGGCAGACCGTGCAGCAACTCAAGCTGACTGTGGATGAGCGCGGCGGCGGGTTGGGTGAGCAGGCGCCGGACCTGAAATACGCGGTGCGCGCCACGCAGGTGATTTTCCTCGCCCGGGGCGAAGGGCCGTACAGCCTGGCCTTGGGCAATGCCACGGTGAAAACGGCGAACCTGCCGCTGGCAACGTTGATTCCGGATTTCAAGCCAGAAAAGCTGGCGAGCCTGGGCAAGGCGACGGTGCAGGACGAAGCGAAGGCCACGCAAACCTCAACGGCGACGACGGCTGCGGTGGCCGGGACCAACTGGAAGAAGTTCGGCTTGTGGGCAGTGTTGCTGCTCAGTGTGGTGTTTCTCGGGGCGATGGCGTTCAGCCTGTTGCGCAAACCGCCAGCCAATACCTGAGCATGGCCGGCGCTGCGCGCCATTCGCTGGCAAGCCAGCGATGGCGGCCGGTCAAACAACAAAAATTCATCAGACTGCCGCTATCGCTCAACCACCACCCGCCCCATTTCCAACTACGCTAAACCCGACACCTGAACTCTCCACCCACAATCACGTCTCATACAGGCAAATACACCCAGGCGCACGTTAGCCGGCGTCTTCGCTCGCTAGGTTTTCAGACTCCCTGTAAACTGCGCGGGTTTTCCGCCCCCCATTCCACCGGAGCCGTCCATGTCCCGCGTTACCTTGAGTCGCTATTTGATTGAGCAGACCCGCAGCAACAACACTCCTGCCGATCTGCGCTTTTTGATCGAAGTGGTAGCGCGTGCCTGCAAGGAGATCAGCCACGCCGTGTCCAAAGGCGCCCTGGGTGGTGTTCTGGGCAGCATGGGCACCGAGAACGTGCAAGGCGAAGTGCAGAAGAAGCTCGACGTGATCTCTAACGAGATCCTGCTCGAAGCCAACGAATGGGGCGGCCACCTGGCCGGCATGGCGTCCGAAGAAATGGACAACGCCTACCAGATCCCGGGCAAATACCCGAAAGGCGCTTACCTGCTGGTGTTCGACCCACTGGACGGCTCGTCAAACATCGACATCAACGCCCCGGTCGGCACGATCTTCTCGGTACTGCGTTGCCCGAACGAATACCTGAGCCAGAACGAGCCGCTGAACGAGAAAGCCTTCCTGCAGCCAGGCACCCAGCAAGTGGCCGCCGGCTACGCCATCTACGGCCCGCAGACCATGCTGGTGCTGACCCTGGGTGACGGCGTCAAAGGCTTCACCCTGGACCGCGAAATGGGCAGCTTCGTCCTGACTCACGAAGACATCACCATCCCGGAAACCACCCAGGAATTCGCCATCAACATGTCCAACCAGCGCCACTGGGAAGCCCCGGTACAGCGCTATGTCGGCGAGCTGCTGGCCGGTGAAGAAGGTCCGTTGAAGAAGAATTACAACATGCGCTGGGTCGCGGCGATGGTTGCTGACGTCCACCGCATCCTGACCCGTGGTGGTCTGTTCATGTACCCGCGCGACAGCCGCGAGCCGTCGAAACCGGGCAAGCTGCGCCTGATGTATGAAGCCAACCCGATGTCGTTCCTTGTCGAACAAGCCGGCGGCGCGTCCACCGACGGTCACCAGCGCATTCTCGACATCCAGCCGGAAGGCCTGCACCAGCGCGTTGCAGTGTTCCTCGGTTCGAAAGAAGAAGTCGCCCGCGCCACGGCCTACCACAAGGAATAAACCATGCACGCGCCCTGGCAGCCGTTGCTCGACTGGTGGTTCGGACACGCCGAATCAGCCAACGAAGTAGCGGCCGAAAAGGGCAAGTTGTGGTTCGGCAAGCGAAACAGCCAAGACCTCGAAGCGCAGACGCGTTTCGGGGTCTTTGTCGATCAGGCCCTGGCCGGCGAATTGACCGAGTGGACGCAATGTCCCGAAGGCTGGCTGGCGGTGGTGCTGCTGCTCGATCAACTGCCGCGCATGATCTATCGCGACACCCCCAAAGCGTTTTTCGGTGATCTGCTTGCACAGAAACTTGTCGCGCAAGGCATTGCGGCAGATTTTGATCGGCAGTTGAAGCCGATTCAGCGTGTGTTCATTTATCTGGTGTTCGAACACTGCGAAAACCTCGCGGTGCAGAATGAAGCCGTTTCCAGATTTATTGAATTGGTGGCTGAACAACCAGAGTCGGAGCGGGCGGTGTTTGCCGATAACCTGGACTATGCCGAGCGGCATCAGAAGGTGA
The DNA here is from genome assembly GCF_024072275.1 of Pseudomonas siliginis. NCBI lineage: Bacteria > Pseudomonadati > Pseudomonadota > Gammaproteobacteria > Pseudomonadales > Pseudomonadaceae > Pseudomonas > Pseudomonas siliginis. The sequence goes on from NZ_CP099598.1 coordinate 417,602, forward strand.
TTGCCCGGTTTGGCCGGTTTCCGCATCGCAATGCGGTGTTGGGGCGGGAGTCTACGTCTGAGGAATTGGAGTTCCTGTCCAGGCCCGGCTCAAGATTCTGAATCTTCAGTGCGGCTTATGCCGCTTTCGCGAGCAGGCTCGCTCCCACAATTGAAATGCATTCCACTGTGGGAGCGAGCCTGCTCGCGAAGAGGCCTGAGGCTGCAGCTTAGATCCTGAAGCTGCCGACCAGATGCTTCAACCGCGCCGCCTGCTGCTCAAGGTCCGAACACGCGCGCAACGTCGCCTGCAAGTTCTCCACGCCTTCCTGATTCAGCGTGTTGATCTCGTTGATATCGACATTGATCGACTCGACCACAGCAGTCTGCTCTTCAGTCGCGGTGGCCACCGACTGGTTCATGCCGTCGATTTCGCCGATGCGCTGGGTCACGCTGCCCAGACGCTCGCCGGCCTGGTTGGCGATGCCGACGCTGCTTTCGCTCTCGCGCTGGCTCTCGGTCATGATGGTTACTGCCTGACGTGCGCCGACCTGCAACTCTTCGATCATCTTCTGCACTTGCTGCGCCGAATCCTGGGTGCGGTGCGCGAGGTTGCGCACCTCGTCGGCGACCACGGCGAAACCGCGTCCGGCCTCACCGGCACGCGCGGCTTCAATGGCGGCGTTGAGTGCGAGCAGGTTGGTCTGCTGGGAAATGCTGGTGATCACTTCGAGAATCTGGCCGATGTTCACCGTGTTGCTGTTCAGCGTTTCGATGTTGCCGCAGGAGTCGCTGATCTTCGCCGACAGTTGTTGCATGGCGTAAATGGTTTTATCCACCACCTGCTGGCCGTCGACCGCGAGGCTGCGCGCATCGCTGGAGTGCTGCGAGGCGAGGGCGGCGTTCTGGGCGATTTCCTGAGCGGCGGCGCCGAGCTGATTGATCGCGGCGGCGACACTGTTGGTGCGGCTGGCCTGCTGGTCGGAGTTGTACATCGACGAGTTCGAGGCAGCGACCACACGCAGGGCGACTTCGTTGACCTGGCCGGTGGCCGAGGACACTTCGCGGATCGACGTATGAATGCGTTCGACGAAGCGGTTGAACGACGTACCCAATGCGCCGAATTCATCGTTGCCGTGAATCACCAGACGTTTGGTCAGATCGCCTTCGCCTTCAGCGATGTCATGCATCGCACGGCCCATGGTCAGCAGCGGTTGCATCAGCACGCGAATCAGCATGCCGAGCAGGCCGATGATGATCAACACGGCGATGACCATGGCGATCAGTGCCGAGGTGCGGAATTCGCTGAGCATCGAGAACGCGGTGTCTTTGTCGAGCACCAGCGCCACGTACCAGTCAGCCGATGGCACGCCGTTGACGTGGGTGAATGAGATCAACTGGGTCTTGCCGTCGAACTCGACTTCTTTCAGGCCCGGGCTGACTTTGGGCGCACCGTTCGGATAAGCCTCGGCCAGTGTTTTGAGCACCAGCTTGCTGTCCGGGTGAATCAGGATTTTCCCTTCGGCGCTGACGATGAATGCGTGACCGTGGCCGCCGAAGTTCAGCGAGTTGATGATCGCGCTGACGCTGGTCAGATCGATGTCGGCACCGGCCACGCCGAGCATTTGGCCCTGACGCTGCACCGGGGTGGCGACGGTGATGACCAGTTTGCCCGACGAAGCGGCTATGTACGGTTCGGTGACGATGGTCTGCTGCGCGCTGTTGGCCGCTTTGTACCAGCCGCGCGCCCGTGGATCGTAGTCCGGCGCACGGTTGCCGGCCGGCACCGAGAACATCACGCCGTCGGCACCGCCAAAATAGCTGAGCTGGAAATTGCCGGTGTAGGCGGGCAGGTCGATGATGCGCTTGAGGCTGGCGGGCGCGTTGCCGTCGACGGCGACTTGCTGCGACAGCGATTGCAGCAGTTGAATGCGGCTTTCCAGCCAGGTCTGGATGTTGCTGGTGGTCAGGCTTCCCAGCTCCTGCATGGTCGCCTCGGTGCTGCTGCTCAAGGCCTGACGCTGGCGATAGTCGTTGAAGAAGATGAAACAGGCGAACGCAACGGCCACCACAAGGGCAGCAGCCAGCAAAATCTTGTGGCTGAATTTCATGTTTCTGGTCATCGAATGAACTACCGCGAAGGGGCTGGTCAGGAAAGGGCGGCAATTTGCCATATTCGGCAGCGTTGCGCTGCTCTTATTTTCGACCGCGCCGCGCCAAAGATTAGGCGTTTGCAGGGAAAGTCGACGAAATGCTCGACGGCTTCACAAAGTTTTTGATTTACCGACAAAAGCCGGACGGGCGGGCTGATAAATAGGCGTTCGGTCACGGAACCAGATGACACTTTTCTCTTCTAAGCTTCTGGTTGGCACCATGCCATCCCCCCTCGTTCCAGGAGTTTCACCATGTCGCTGCGATCTATCGCCCTGCTGTCGTTTTGCGTGCTGTTGGCCGCATGCAGCAAGGTCAATCAGGAAAACTACTCCAAGCTCTCGGCCGGCATGGCCAAGTCCGAAGTGGAAACCCTTCTCGGCAAGCCCACCGATTGCTCGGGCGCGCTCGGTATGTCCAGCTGCACTTGGGGCGACAAGAACAGCTTTATCAGCGTGCAATACGCCGGTGACAAAGTGCTGATGTTTTCCGGCCAAGGCCTGAAGTAAACCGGGGCTTCGCGCCCACGGAGAAAAAAATGAAGCGGTTATTGCTGATCCTTTTTGCTGGCCTGGTACTGGCTGGCTGCGCCACTTCCGGCGTCGACCCGTTGGCGCCCAAGACCGTCAACAGCGTCAATCTCAAGCGTTATCAGGGCACCTGGTATGAACTGGCACGCTTGCCGATGTACTTCCAGCGCCACTGCGCGCAATCCGAAGCCCATTACACCCTCAAGCCTGACGGTAATGTCGGCGTGCTCAACCGTTGCCTGACTCCGGAGTGGCAGTGGGAAGAAGCCAAGGGCACGGCTTATCCACAAGTGCCGGGCAAGACCGACAAGCTCTGGGTCGAATTCGATAACTGGTTCTCGCGCCTGGTGCCGGGTGTGGCGAAGGGCGAGTACTGGGTGTTGTATGTCAGCGACGATTACAAGACCGCCATCGTCGGCGATCCGAGTCGCAAGTACTTGTGGCTGCTGTCACGCACACCGACCGTCAACGGTGTAGTGCGTGAAGAATTGCTGAGCAAGGCGCGTCAACAGGGTTACGACACCACACGCCTGATCTGGCGCGCGTCGGATCGGCAGATGGCCAAGACGTCTAATTAAGCCGCTATACAAATCAAATGTGGGAGCGAGCCTGCTCGCGGAGAGGGTGTATCAGTCGACATGAATATTGACTGATACACCGCGTTCGCGAGCAGGCTCGCTCCCACAGTTTGGTTTTGGGTCAGCCCAAGAGATCGCGCAGGACCTGGGTGAAGGCTCGGGCGCTTTCCTCTTCGCCGGCATGCCGGCCATCGCGCACCACCCATTGACCATTGACCAGCACATCGCGCACCTGGCGATCGCCGCCGGCGAACAACCAGCGATTGAGAATCCCGTCCCCCGCAGCCGTCGCCAGATACGGATCGCTACCGTCCAGGACAATCCAGTCCGCACGCTTGCCCACTTCCAGCGCACCAATCTGCTGCCCCAGCGCCTGCGCGCCGCCGTCCAGCGCGGCGTCATATAGTGTGCGGCCGACCATCGGCTGCTGCGCGCCATACAAGCGATTGCGCCGCTGGTCACGCAGACGCTGGCCATATTCCAGCCAGCGCAATTCTTCCACCACGCTCAGCGACACATGGCTGTCGGAGCCAATGCCCATGCGCCCGCCCTGGGCAAGAAAGTCCACCGCCGGGAAAATCCCGTCACCCAGATTCGCTTCAGTGGTCAGGCACAGCCCGGCGATCGCGCGACTGTTGGCCATCAGCGTGACTTCTTGCGGATTGGCGTGGGTTGCGTGGACCAGACACCAGCGCTGATCGACTTCAGTATTCTCATAAAGCCATTGCAGCGGACGACGACCGCTCCAGCTCAGGCAATCGTCGACTTCCTTTTGCTGTTCGGCGATGTGTATGTGCACCGGGCATTGTTTGTCACTGGCCGCCAACACTTCGCTGATTTGTTGTGGCGTCACCGCCCGCAGCGAGTGGAAACACAGGCCCAGCGATTGCGCCTTTTGCTGCGCCAGTAATGGCTGCAACCGCGCTTGCAGATTCAGATAGTTTTCAGTGCTGTTGATAAAGCGACGCTGGCCATCGTTTGGCGTCTGCCCGCCGAATCCGGAATGACTGTAGAGCACTGGCAGCAGGGTCAGACCGATGCCGCTTTCGCTGGCGGCCTGACTGATGCGCAGTGCCAGTTCGGCAGGATCGGCATACGGCTGGCCGTCGCTGTCGTGGTGCACGTAGTGAAATTCGGCGACCGAGGTGTAACCGGCCTTGAGCATTTCGATGTACAGCTGACGGGCGATGATGCCGAGCTGATCCGGGCTGATTTTTCCGACGAGGCGGTACATCAGATCGCGCCAGGTCCAGAAACTGTCGTTGGGGTTGCCGGCCACTTCGGCCAATCCAGCCATGGCACGCTGGAAGGCGTGGGAGTGCAGATTGGGCATCCCCGGCAGCAACGGCCCGCGCAGCCGCTCGGCTTCGTCTGCGCTGGAATCGGCCTGGATTCGGGTCAACACGCCATCGGCGCTGACCTCGAGACGTACATTGTTGGCCCATCCGTTAGGCAGCAGTGCGCGTTCGGCAAAGAAGGCGGACATCGTTCGGCACCCCATCGTGTGTTATTTGTATATACATATACAGACGTTTGCCTGCCCGGTAAACTCCGGCAAGCTAGTCACTTTCATCCAATGAACAGGGATCAACCGTGCCGACTCCGCCTCCAGTTTCTCCGTTGGCCGCGAACATGGGCGACAGTCCGGCGCCCTTGTACGCCCGCGTCAAACAGATGATCACCCAGCAGATCGACAGCGGTAACTGGCCGCCGCACTACCGCGTACCGTCGGAAAGCGAATTGGTCAGCCAGCTCGGCTTCAGCCGCATGACCATCAACCGCGCCCTGCGCGAGATGACCGCCGACGGCCTGCTGGTGCGCATGCAAGGTGTGGGCACGTTTGTCGCCGAACCGAAGAGCCAGTCCGCGCTGTTCGAGGTGCATAACATTGCCGACGAAATCGCCTCGCGCGGGCATCGCCACACCTGTCAGGTCATCACCCTCGAAGAAGAGGCCGCCGGTTCCGAACGCGCGCTGGCGCTGGACATGCGCGAAGGCCAGAAAGTCTTCCACTCACTGATCGTGCATTACGAAAATGACGTCCCGGTGCAAATCGAAGACCGTTTCGTCAACGCCCTAGTCGCGCCGGAATACCTCAAGCAGGACTTCACCCTGCAAACGCCCTACGCCTATCTCAATCAGGTCGCGCCGCTGACCGAGGGAGAACACGTGGTCGAAGCCATACTTGCCGAGCCGTCGGAGTGCAAGTTGCTGCAGATCGAAAAGGGCGAGCCGTGTCTGCTGATCCGTCGGCGGACTTGGTCGGGGCGTCAACCGGTGACGGCGGCACGTTTGATCCACCCCGGTTCCCGCCATCGTCTGGAAGGGCGCTTTCACAAATGAATGAGATAAAGGTTTTACGCGCCGAAGGCTACCCGCGCATGCCGTGGAAAAACGGCGGCGGCAGCACCGAGGAAATCACCCGTGATGCCGGCGCTGGCCTGGACGGTTTCGGCTGGCGCCTGTCAATTGCCGACATCACCGAATCGGGCGGTTTCTCGACATTCGCCGGTTACCAGCGAGTGATCACCGTGTTGCAGGGCGACGGCATGACCCTGTGCGTCGACGGTGACGCTACCCGTCCACTGTTACCCTTGGACCCGTTTGCTTTCAGCGGCGAAAGTCAGGTGTCCTGCACCTTGCTCGGCGGTGCGATTCGCGACTTCAATCTGATCTACGCGCCGCAACGTTACAGCGCGCGATTGCAGTGGCTGGACGGTGAGCAGCGGTTTTTCAGCTCGGCATCGACGCTGCTGGTGTTCAGTGTCAGTGAGCTGATGGACGTGCGTGTTGGCGACGGCGTTTCACAGCTCGGTCGGCATGATTGCCTGCAGCTGGACGGCAACAGCGGGCTGGTCGAAGTCTCCACCAACGCCGCATGCTGCGTGATCGAACTCCTCCAGAACTGAACACACCCCTGTGGCGAGGTGATTTATCCCCGCTGGGTCGCGAAGCGGCCCCATTCTTGATAAAAAAAAGCGGTCTGCTGCGCAGCCCAGCGGGGATAAATCCCCTCGCCACAAGCCATCCCCACTCTTGTTTCCCTCCACGCACCAACTTGTTACCGAACGCCCCAGCGTGGCGCAAAACCACGCTGTCGTAGCCAATCCCAACCTCCCCAAAATAACTGCGAAGAAAATTTCATTCACGCCAGAACCCTCGATTCAGGCGCTCTCCAGCCCTACCCCTGATTTTTCCTGAACACTCCTCCAGCAAGTTGGCCGCTTGATTGCATATGCTTGTATGTACAAGTAAAGACGTATGCGTATGAGTCGGTCGAGACTCTCCGCAGCGTCCACTGATTCGCTTGTCGCGCAGCACAGCGCGCAGGCTGCTGCCCGCTGCCAGGGTTGGTTTGAATTGATCGCTGAGGAGTCTTTTTCGTGACTGACAATACCCAGAACAGCAACAAGTTTCGTGACGTGCAGATTCGCGCCGCACGCGGTAACACGCTGACCGCCAAGAGCTGGCTGACCGAAGCGCCGCTGCGCATGTTGATGAACAATCTCGACCCGGAAGTCGCCGAGAACCCGAAAGAACTGGTGGTCTATGGTGGCATCGGCCGCGCTGCGCGGAACTGGGAGTGCTACGACAAGATCGTTGAAAGCCTGACTAATCTGAACGACGACGAAACCCTGCTGGTGCAGTCGGGCAAGCCGGTCGGCGTATTCAAGACCCATAGCAACGCGCCGCGCGTGCTGATCGCCAACTCCAACCTGGTGCCGCACTGGGCGAGCTGGGAACACTTCAACGAGCTCGACGCCAAAGGCCTGGCCATGTACGGCCAGATGACCGCCGGCAGCTGGATCTACATCGGTAGCCAGGGCATCGTTCAGGGCACCTATGAAACCTTCGTCGAAGCCGGGCGCCAGCATTACAACGCTGACCTCAAGGGCCGCTGGGTGCTCACCGCCGGCCTCGGTGGCATGGGCGGCGCACAACCGCTGGCCGCCACCCTGGCCGGTGCCTGCTCGCTGAACATCGAATGCCAGCAGGTCAGCATCGATTTCCGCCTGAAGAGCCGTTACGTCGATGAGCAAGCCAAAGACCTCGACGACGCACTGGCGCGCATCGACAAATACACCAAAGAAGGCAAAGCGATTTCCATCGCCCTGCTCGGTAACGCTGCCGAAATTCTCCCGGAACTGGTCAAGCGCGGCGTGCGCCCGGACATGGTCACCGACCAGACCAGCGCCCACGATCCGCTCAACGGTTACCTGCCGGCCGGCTGGAGCTGGGACGAATACCGCGCCCGCGCCAAGACCGAACCGGCCGCTGTGATCAAAGCCGCCAAGCAGTCGATGGCGGTGCACGTCAAAGCCATGCTGGAGTTCCAGAAGCAAGGCATTCCGACCTTCGACTACGGCAACAACATCCGTCAGATGGCTCAGGAAGAAGGCGTCGAAAACGCTTTCGATTTCCCGGGCTTCGTGCCGGCCTACATCCGTCCGCTGTTCTGCCGTGGCATCGGCCCGTTCCGTTGGGCGGCGCTGTCGGGTGATCCACAGGACATCTACAAAACCGACGCCAAGGTCAAAGAGCTGATCCCGGACGACGCGCATTTGCACAACTGGCTGGACATGGCCCGCGAGCGCATCAGCTTCCAGGGTCTGCCGGCACGTATCTGCTGGGTCGGTCTGGGCCAGCGCGCCAAGCTCGGTCTGGCCTTCAACGAAATGGTCCGTAGCGGTGAGCTGTCGGCCCCCGTGGTGATCGGTCGCGATCACCTCGACTCCGGCTCGGTGGCCAGCCCGAACCGCGAAACCGAATCGATGCAGGACGGTTCCGACGCCGTCTCCGATTGGCCGTTGCTCAACGCGCTGCTGAACACCGCCAGCGGCGCGACCTGGGTGTCTTTGCACCACGGCGGCGGTGTCGGCATGGGCTTCTCGCAACATTCGGGGATGGTGATCGTCTGCGACGGTACCGATGAAGCCGCCGAGCGCATCGCTCGCGTGCTTCACAACGACCCGGCTACCGGCGTCATGCGCCATGCCGATGCCGGTTACCAGATTGCCATCGACTGCGCGAAAGAGCAGGGGCTGAATCTGCCGATGATCAATGGCGGGTAACACGCTCTGGTTTTATGTGGGAGAGAGCCTGCTCGCGAAGGCGTCGTGTCAGTCGCTACTGCTGTGCCTGATACACCGATTCGCGAGCAGGCTCGCTCCCACAGAGGAATTTCAGTGAACCCGAATAGCAATCCACAGAGGTTGAATCATGGCGGTTAACAACGAACGTGCAGGCAGTACTCCGTTGATCGAAAGGCGTTCGATCGACTACATCCCGGAAGCGGAAAGACACGGTCGTCTGTTCAGTCAGTTCACCCTGTGGATGGGCGCCAACCTGCAGATCACTGCGATCGTCACCGGGGCCTTGGCCGTGGTGCTCGGCGGTGATGTGTTCTGGTCGCTGATCGGTCTGTTGATCGGTCAGTTGCTCGGCGGTGGTGTGATGGCGCTGCATGCCGCGCAAGGACCGAAACTGGGCCTGCCGCAGATGATCTCCAGTCGTGTGCAATTCGGCGTTTACGGCGCTGCGATTCCGATCGTGCTGGTGTGCCTGATGTACCTCGGCTTCACCGCCACCGGAACGGTGCTGTCCGGGCAAGCGCTGGGCCAGTTGTTCGGTGTCAGCGACAGTGTAGGCATCCTGATTTTCGCCAGCGTCATCGTGCTGGTCACGGTGCTTGGCTACCGGGTAATCCACTGGATCGGCCGCGTCGCCAGTGTGATTGGCGTGATCGCTTTCGTGTTCCTGTTCTGGCGGCTGATGAGCCAGACCGACGTTGGTGCGCTCCTGCAGATTCGTCATTTCAGCTGGAGCAGCTTTCTGCTGGCGGTGTCGCTGGCTGCGTCCTGGCAGATCGCTTTCGGCCCGTATGTGGCGGACTACTCGCGTTACCTGCCGAGCGCCACTTCATCGGTGAAAACCTTTTTCGCCGCTGGCGCAGGTTCGGTGATCGGCGCGCAGGTGGCGATGATCCTCGGCGTGTTTGCCGCCGCGTCGGCCAACGGTCAATTCGCTGGCCATGAAGTCGCCTACATCGTCGGCCTCGGCGGTACCGGCGCCACTGCCGCGCTGCTGTATTTCAGCATCGCGTTCGGCAAGGTGACCATCTCGACGCTGAACTCTTACGGCAGCTTCATGTGCATCGCCACCATCATCAGTGGCTTCAAAGGGCACCTGACGGTTACCCGCATGCAACGGCTGGTGTTCGTGCTGTTCATCGTCGGCGCGGCAACCCTGATTGCCCTGCTCGGGCAGCACTCGTTCCTCGGTGCGTTCAAGTCGTTCATCCTGTTTCTGCTCGCCTTCTTCACCCCGTGGAGCGCGATCAATCTGGTCGACTACTACTGCATCACCCGCGAGCGCTATGACGTGCCGGCACTGGCCGATCCGGACGGTCGCTACGGCCGCTGGAACCTGCTCGGTATCAGCGTCTACGTGTTCGGCGTGCTGGTGCAGTTGCCATTCATCTCGACCAAGTTCTACACCGGCCCACTGGTGGCCGCCCTCGGTGATGTCGACATTTCCTGGATCATCGGCCTGGTGCTGCCGGCCGCCGTCTATTACTTCTGCGCAAAGAAATGGCACAGCGCAGTGCCCGATCGCCTGATTCTGCCGGTCGAGCAGAACAGCACCCTACAAGCAAAAACGAGCGGGGCCGGTCGCGCTGCGGCGCAGGCCTGATCTGGACGTGGACCAGGCTGGATGCCTCTTGAACTGCCGTAAGCCCATTCATGATTAGGAGCGTCACGACAATGAAATCGAACAAGACCCTGCTGACCACATTGCTGTCCATGGGCCTGTTGGCCAGTGCCGGCGCGACGCAAGCCGCCGGCTGGTGCGAATCGGGCAAACCGGTGAAATTTGCCGGGCTGAACTGGGAAAGCGGCATGCTCCTGACCGACGTGCTGCAAGTGGTGCTGGAGAAAGGTTACGGCTGCAAGACCGACAGCCTGCCGGGCAATTCCATCACCATGGAAAACGCCCTGAGCAGTAACGATATTCAAGTGTTCGCCGAAGAGTGGGTCGGCCGTAGCGAGGTCTGGAACAAGGCCGAGAAGGCCGGCAAGGTCATCGGTGTCGGTGCACCGGTGGTGGGCGCGGTCGAAGGCTGGTACGTGCCGCGTTACGTGATCGAAGGCGACGCCAAGCGCAAGCTCGAGGCGAAAGCCCCGGAGCTGAAAAACATCGCTGACCTGGGCAAGTATTCCGCCGTGTTCAAGGACGCCGAAGAGCCGTCCAAGGGCCGCTTCTATAACTGCCCGGCCGGCTGGACCTGCGAGCTCGACAACAGCGAAATGCTCAAGAGTTATGGCCTGGAAAACAGTTACACCAACTTCCGCCCAGGCACAGGACCTGCGCTGGATGCGGCGGTGCTGTCGAGCTACAAGCGCGGCGAGCCGATCCTCTTCTACTACTGGTCGCCGACCCCGCTGATGGGCCAGATCGATGCAGTCAAACTGGAAGAGAAACCCGGCGTCGACAAGACCGTCAGCATCAAGGTCGGCCTGTCGAAAACCTTCCACGACGAAGCCCCGGAACTGGTCGCCGTGCTGGAAAAGGTCAACCTGCCGATCGACCTGCTCAATCAGAACCTCGGCCGCATGGCCAAGGAACGCATCGAGTCGGCAAAACTGGCGAAAATCTTCCTCAAGGAACATCCTGAAGTCTGGCACGCATGGGTGAGCGACGACGCAGCCAAGAAAATCGACGCGGCCTTGTAGGTCAGGTTTCCCCGGCTGCCAGCCACGGCAGCCGGACGCTTGATCGCAACCCCTTGATTGAGAGTCCCTTATGTTTCCCGAAAGCTTTACCTTTTCCATCGCCGACTGGGTCAACGGTTGGGTCGATTCGCTGGTGACCAACTACGGCGACGTGTTCCGGCATATCTCCGACACGCTGTTGTGGGCCATCGTCAGTCTCGAAGGTTTGCTGCGTGCGGCGCCGTGGTGGTTGATGCTGGCAATCGTCGGTGTCATCGCCTGGCACGCCACGCGCAAAGTCGTGACCACCGCCGTGATTGTCGGTCTGTTGTTTCTGGTGGGCGCGGTCGGCCTCTGGGACAAACTCATGCAGACCCTGGCGCTGATGATGGTCGCGACGATCATTTCGGTGCTGATCGGCATCCCGCTGGGGATTCTCTCGGCGCGTAGCAATCGCCTGCGTTCGGTGCTGATGCCGCTGCTCGACATCATGCAGACCATGCCGAGTTTCGTTTACCTGATTCCGGTGCTGATGCTGTTCGGCCTGGGCAAGGTGCCGGCGATTTTCGCCACGGTGATCTACGCCGCGCCCCCGCTGATTCGCCTGACCGACCTTGGTATTCGCCAGGTCGACGGCGAAGTCATGGAAGCGATCAATGCCTTCGGCGCCAACCGCTGGCAGCAACTGTTCGGCGTGCAACTGCCGCTGGCGCTGCCGAGCATCATGGCCGGGATCAACCAGACCACGATGATGGCCCTGTCGATGGTGGTGATCGCCTCAATGATCGGCGCCCGCGGCCTCGGTGAAGACGTGCTGGTGGGGATTCAGACCCTCAACGTCGGCCGTGGTCTCGAAGCCGGGCTGGCGATCGTGATTCTCGCGGTGGTCATCGATCGCATTACTCAAGCGTACGGTCGGCCACGCCACGAGGTGAGCAAATGAGCAACGCAAGCGTGAGCAAGATCGAAGTGCGCAACGTCTTCAAGATTTTCGGCAACCGCGCCAAGGATGCGCTGGCCATGGTCGGCCAGGGCAAGAGCAAGGATCAGGTGCTCAACGAAACCGGTTGCGTGGTCGGCGTGAACGACTTGTCGCTGAGCATCGGCACCGGTGAAATCTTTGTGATCATGGGCCTGTCCGGCTCGGGCAAATCCACCCTGGTGCGCCACTTCAATCGCCTGATCGATCCTACCAGCGGGGCGATTCTGGTCGATGGCGAGGACATCCTGCAGTACGACATGGACGCCCTGCGTGAATTTCGCCGGCACAAGATCAGCATGGTGTTCCAGAGCTTCGGCCTGCTGCCGCACAAGACCGTGCTCGATAACGTCGCCTACGGCCTGAAAGTACGTGGCGAAAGCAAGCAGGTCTGCGCCGAACGCGCGTTGCACTGGATCAACACCGTCGGCCTCAAAGGCTACGAAAACAAATACCCGCACCAGCTCTCCGGCGGCATGCGTCAGCGCGTCGGCCTCGCCCGTGCATTGGCGGCGGACACCGACATCATCCTCATGGACGAAGCGTTCAGTGCGCTGGATCCGTTGATCCGCGCCGAGATGCAGGACCAGTTGCTGGAACTGCAAAAGACCCTGCACAAAACCATCGTCTTCATCACCCACGACCTCGACGAAGCCGTGCGCATTGGCAATCGCATCGCGATTCTCAAGGATGGCCGGTTGATCCAGGTGGGCACGCCAAGAGAGATCCTGCACTCGCCGGCCGATGAGTATGTCGACCGGTTCGTGCAGCGGCGCGCGGCGGTGGTGTGACGCTGAGTGGCCGTCGTGGCGAGGGGATTTATCCCCGTTGGGTGGCGAAGCCACCCCAAACCATGCCACCAAATCTGTCAGGCAGACCGCTGTGACAGGTTTTGCGACTGCTTCGCAGCCGAACGGGGATAAATCCCCTCACCACTGGGTTACCGGCATCAACAGAATTGGTATGAGGTTAGAGATGTCCCAGGCTGAAAGAATCGTTATCACAGGCAGCCCTCTGCGTTGGCAGGACGTGGTCGCCGTCGCCCGGCACGGTGCGCTGCTGGAACTGTCCAGCGAAACCTGGGCGCGCATCGATAATGCTCAGGCCATCGTCCAGCGCATCGTCGCCAGTGGCGAGCGCGCCTACGGCGTCAACACCGGTCTGGGCGGTCTGTCCAACGTCTCGCTGCAGGACGAACAGCTCAGCCAACTCTCGCGCAACACCTTGCTCAGCCATGCCTGCGGTGTCGGCCCGGTGCTCAGCGACGAGCAGACCCGCGCGATCATCTGCGCTGCTGTTCACAACTACAGCCACGGCAAGTCCGGCCTGCATCGGCGTGTGGTCGAAGGGCTGCTGGCGCTGCTCAATCGCGGCATCACCCCGCAGGTGCCGTCGCAGGGTTCGGTGGGTTACCTGACGCACATGGCGCACATCGGCATCGCGCTGCTCGGCGTTGGCAATGTCAGTTATCGCGGGCAGATCATTTCGGCGCAACAGGCGCTGGCCGAAGAGGGCCTGCAACCTGTGCAGCTCGGCGCGAAGGATGGCTTGTGTCTGGTCAACGGCACGCCCTGCATGACCGGCCTCAGTTGCCTGGCGATTGCCGATGCTACGCGGCTGTTGCAATGGGCCGATGTCATTGGTGCGATGAGTTTCGAAGCCCAGCGCGGCCAGATCGATGCCTTCGATGCCGAGATCATTGCGCTCAAGCCGCATCCGGGCATGCAGCAGGTCGGCGAAAATCTGCGTGCATTACTCGATGGCAGCGAAGTGATCGCCGCAAGCAAAGGCATTCGCACTCAGGACGCGCTGAGCATCCGCTCGATCCCGCAGGTCCACGGCGCCGCGCGTGATCAACTCGCGCATGCGATCAAACAGGTCGAAGCCGAACTCAACGGCTGCACCGACAACCCGTTACTGCTGGGCACACCGGACAATTTCCGGGTGATGTCGCAGGCCAACCCGCACGGTCAATCCGTGGCGATGGCTGCGGATCTGCTGGCGATTGCCATGGCTGAAATCGGCTCGATCGCCGAGCGCCGTCTGGACCGTTTGGTCAATCCGCACGTCAGCGGTCTGCCGGCGTTTCTGGTGGCCAATCCCGGGGTCAACTCGGGGATGATGATCGTGCAATACGTCGCCGCCTCGCTGTGTGCGGAAAACCGTCAATTGGCGCAACCGGCGGTACTCGACAACTACATCACCTCGGGCCTGCAGGAAGATCACCTGAGCATGGGCACCAACGCCGCGCTGAAGCTGCATCGCGCGCTGGAAAACTGCACGCAGATCCTCGCAATTGAATACCTGCTGGCGGCGCAGGCGTTTGAATTCCTCAAGGAACAGCGCTTTGGCGTGGGCACTGACCGCGCGTGGAAACTGCTGCGCGAAGCGGTCCCCGCCTACGATCAGGATCGCTGGCTGGCGCCGGATATCGCTGCCGCTGCGACCGTATTGAAAGACCCGAATCTGCCGCACAACGTTCTACCGAATTTGCACTGACAACTACCCATACCAGCGTGCCAAGGCGTGGATCGTTCACAAGACGAGAAACGACGGATAACGGAATGCTCCGGAGCGACTGGTAGTTAATAACAAACTCTCAAAAGGAGCATTTTAATGACTGCGCTGAACCTGATCCCCGGCCAACTGAGCCTGGCCCAACTGCGTGACGTCTATCAGAACCCGGTCACACTGACCCTCGACAACAGCGCCAGCGCGCAGATCGAGGCCAGCGTCGCCTGCGTCGAACAGATCCTCGCCGAGAACCGCACCGCCTACGGCATCAACACCGGTTTCGGCCTGCTGGCCTCGACGCGCATCGCCAGCGAAGACCTGGAAAACCTGCAGCGTTCGCTGGTGCTCTCGCACGCGGCCGGCGTCGGCCAGCCGATCAGCGATGACCTTGTGCGACTGATCATGGTGCTCAAGGTCAACAGTCTCAGCCGTGGTTTTTCCGGCATCCGTCGGCAGGTGATCGATGCGCTGATCGCGCTGATCAATGCCGAGGTCTATCCGCACATTCCGCTGAAAGGTTCGGTCGGTGCGTCGGGGGATCTGGCGCCGTTGGCGCACATGTCGCTGGTGCTGCTGGGCGAGGGCAAGGCGCGCTACAAGGGCGAATGGCTTGAAGCCACCGAAGCACTGAAAGTCGCAGGCCTGGCGCCGCTGACTTTAGCGGCTAAAGAAGGTCTGGCGCTGCTCAACGGTACCCAGGTTTCCACAGCGTTTGCCTTGCGCGGCCTGTTCGAAGGCGAAGATCTGTTTGCCGGTGCAGTGGCGCTGGGCAGTCTCACCGTAGAAGCCGTGCTCGGTTCGCGCTCGCCGTTCGACGCGCGCATTCATGCCGCGCGTGGGCAGAGAGGGCAGATCGATGCCGCTGCGGCCTACCGCGATCTGCTCGGTGAGCGCAGCGAAGTCTCCGCCTCGCATCAGAACTGCGACAAGGTCCAGGACCCGTATTCGCTGCGCTGCCAGCCGCAAGTCATGGGCGCCTGCCTGACCCAGTTCCGCCAGGCCGCTGAAGTGCTGGCGGTCGAAGCCAACGCGGTTTCCGACAACCCCTTGGTCTTCGCCGCTGAAGGCGACGTGATTTCCGGCGGCAACTTCCACGCCGAACCGGTAGCCATGGCCGCTGACAACATGGCCCTGGCCATCGCTGAAATCGGCTCGCTGAGCGAACGCCGCATCTCGCTGATGATGGACAAGCACATGTCGCAACTGCCGCCGTTCCTGGTGGCCAATGGCGGGGTGAACTCCGGTTTCATGATCGCCCAGGTCACCGCTGCGGCGCTGGCCAGCGAAAACAAGGCGTTGTCCCACCCGCATTCGGTGGACAGCCTGCCGACCTCGGCCAACCAGGAAGACCACGTGTCGATGGCCCCGGCGGCAGGCAAGCGCCTGTGGGAAATGGCTGAGAACACTCGCGGCATTCTCGCCGTGGAGTGGCTGGCGGCAGTGCAGGGCCTGGATCTGCGCAACGGCCTGAAGACTTCGCCGAAGCTGGAACAGGCGCGGGCGATCTTGCGCAAGGAAGTGCCGTTCTATGAGAAGGACCGCTTCTTTGCGCCGGACATCAATGCGGCGACTGAATTGCTGGCTTCGCGGTGCTTGACCGAGCTTGTTGCTGGGCAGTTGTTGCCTAGTTTGTAAGCGCTTTACGGGGAGATTTGTATTGTTAGTGAAATCGATCCCCCTCACCCCAGCCCTCTCCCCCAAGGGGGAGAGGGGGAAGGGAGCCGATCTTCATTGTTTTCGCAACGTGAGTTCGGCTGAGAAATTTCAGGTCGGCATATCTCGACAGAACAACACGGTCAGTCCCCTCTCCCTCTGGGAGAGGGCTAGGGTGAGGGGCTTTTGAGGCTGCTCACCATACAAACCCAAACGGAGGCCAACAGTGAAAACCCTCTGGCAACACTGCCACGTCGCAACCATGGCCAACGGCGCCTATTCGATCATCGAGGATGCCGCGATCGTGACGTCCGGCACGCTGATCGAGTGGATCGGCCCGCGCACTCAATTGCCGTCCGGCGAATACCCGGCGGTCAATGATTTGCAGGGTGCGTGGGTCACCCCCGGTCTGATCGACTGCCACACCCACACCGTGTTCGGCGGCAACCGCAGCGGCGAGTTCGAGCAGCGTCTGCAAGGCGTCAGCTACGCCGAGATCGCCGCGCAGGGCGGCGGCATCGCCAGCACCGTGCGCGCCACTCGCGAAGCCACTGAGGACGAGCTGTTCGCCAGCGCCGCCAAGCGCTTGAAAAGCCTGATGCGCGACGGCGTGACCACGGTGGAAATGAAGTCGGGCTACGGTCTCGATCTGGCCAATGAGCGCAAGCTGCTGCGGGTCATCCGGCGCCTGGCCGAAGAGCTGCCGATCAGCGTCCGCAGCACTTGCCTGGCGGCGCACGCGTTGCCGCCGGAGTACAAGGATCGCGCCGACGATTACATCGATCTGGTCTGCGAGCAGATGCTTCCGGCCCTTGCCGCCGAAGGTCTGGTCGATGCCGTGGATGCGTTCTGCGAATACCTGGCGTTTTCGCCGGAGCAGGTCGAGCGGGTGTTCGTCGCCGCGCAACAACTCGGTCTGCCGGTGAAACTCCACGCCGAGCAATTGTCCTCGCTGCATGGTTCCAGCCTCGCCGCACGCTACAAAGCCTTGTCCGCCGATCACCTGGAGTTCATGGACGAGGACGATGCCATCGCCATGGCCGCTGCCGACACCGTCGCCGTGTTGCTACCAGGCGCGTTCTACTTCTTGCGCGAAACCCAGTTGCCGCCGATGGAAGCGCTGCGCAAGCACAAGGTGAAGATCGCCATCGCCAGCGACCTCAACCCCGGCACCTCGCCGGCGCTGTCGTTGCGTCTGATGCTGAACATGGCCTGCACCTGTTTCCGCATGACCCCGGAAGAAGCTCTGGCCGGGGCGACCATCCATGCCGCGCAGGCGATGGGCATGGCGCAGACCCATGGCTCGCTGGAGGTCGGCAAGGTCGCTGATTTCGTGGCGTGGGACATCGAGCGTCCAGCGGATCTGGCCTATTGGCTCGGTGGCGATCTGGACAAGCGCGTCGTGCGTCACGGCGTCGAATCGAATTTCTAGGAGGGCGGTTGTGGACAAGGTTCTGAGTTTCAAACAAGGCCGCGTGCCGCTGCTGATCAGCATGCCCCACGCCGGCGTGCGTCTGACCCCGGCGGTCGAAGCCGGGTTGATCCCCGCCGCGAAGAGTTTGCCGGACACCGACTGGCATATCCCGCAGCTCTACGATTTTGCCGAGGAACTGGGCGCCAGCACCCTGGCTGCCGAGTATTCGCGTTTCGTCATCGACCTCAACCGGCCGTCCGACGACAAGCCGTTGTATGCCGGGGCGACCACCGGGTTGTATCCGGCGACGTTGTTCGACGGCATTCCGTTGTTTGAGGAGGGGCAGGAGCCGTCGAAAGAGGAGCGCGCAACATACCTGGAGCAGATCTGGACGCCGTACCACCGCACCTTGCAGGAGGAACTGGCGCGACTGAAAGCCGAATTCGGCTACGCGCTGTTGTTCGATGCGCACTCGATCCGCTCGATCATCCCGCACCTGTTCGACGGCAAGCTGCCGGACTTCAACCTCGGCACCTTCAATGGCGCCAGTTGTGATGCGCAACTGGCCAGTCAACTGGAAGCGATCTGTGCGCAGCACGCGCAGTTCACCCATGTGCTCAACGGTCGGTTCAAGGGCGGGCACATCACCCGCCAGTACGGCGATCCGGCGCAGAACATCCACGCCGTGCAGCTGGAACTGTGCCAGTCCACCTACATGGAAGAGTTCGAACCGTTCCGCTACCGCGCCGATCTGGCCGAACCGACGCGGGTGGTGCTCAGGGAATTGCTGCAGGGCTATCTGGCCTGGGCAAAATCTCACTACAGCGCCTAACCCCTGTGGGAGCGAGCCTGCTCGCGAAGGCGTCCGTTTGATCGTTCCCACGCTCTGCGTGGGAATGCAGCCCGTGACGCTCCGCGTCACTGGACGCGGAGCGTCCCAAGAGGCGTTCCCACGCAGAGCGTGGGAACGATCAGGCCCCGGAGCATGCTCATTGACGCAAATCGGGTTTATGATGCCCAACGGCAGAATAATACGAGTCCCCCCAGGGATGACCTCGACCCCTTACGGAGCGCGCAATGCAGACTTTGTTTCCGCAGATCAAACCCCACGCCCGGCACGATCTGGCTGTCGATGACACCCACACGCTATACGTCGATGAAAGCGGCTCGCCGGAAGGATTGCCGGTCGTATTCATCCACGGTGGCCCCGGCGCCGGCTGCGACGCCCAGAGCCGACGCTATTTCGATCCGAATCTGTATCGCATCGTCACCTTCGACCAGCGCGGCTGCGGTCGCTCCACCCCGCACGCCAGCCTGGAAAACAACACCACCTGGGATCTGGTCGAAGACCTTGAGCGCATCCGCAAACACCTGGGCATTGAAAAATGGGTGCTGTTCGGCGGCTCCTGGGGTTCGACCCTGGCGTTGGCCTACGCGCAAACCCACCCGGAGCGCGTGCACGGTCTGATTCTGCGCGGGATCTTCCTCTGCCGTCCGCAGGAAATCGAATGGTTCTATCAGGCCGGCGCCAGCCGTCTATTCCCGGATTACTGGCAGGACTACATCGCGCCGATCCCGCTGGACGAGCGCGACGACCTGCTCAGTGCTTTCCACAAACGCCTGACCGGCAACGATCAGATCGCCCAGATGCATGCAGCGAAGGCGTGGTCGACCTGGGAAGGGCGCACCGCGACCCTGCGCCCGAACCCGCTGGTGGTCGATCGTTTCTCCGAGCCGCAGCGCGCGCTGTCGATTGCGCGGATCGAATGCCACTACTTCACCAACAATGCCTTCCTTGAACCTAACCAGCTGATTCGCGACATGGGCAAGATCGCTCATCTGCCCGGCGTGATCATTCACGGTCGCTACGACGTGATCTGCCCGCTCGACAATGCCTGGGAATTGCACCAGGCCTGGCCGAACAGCGAATTGCAGGTGATCCGCGACGCCGGCCACGCCGCGTCCGAGCCAGGCATCACCGATGCGCTGGTGCGCGCGGCGAGCAAAATGGCCCAGCGCCTGCTCGACTTGCCACTCGAAGAAGCATGAAGGCGCTGTTACAACGCGTAAGCGGCGCGCGGGTAGAGGTCGCCGGCGAGGTAGTCGGCGCAATCGATCAGGGTTTGCTCGTGCTGGTCGCGGTAGAACCCGACGATACGCGTACCAGCGCCGACAAACTTCTGCATAAGCTGCTTAACTATCGAGTATTCAGTGACGCCGAGGGCAAGATGAATCTGTCCCTGGCGGATGTGGGTGGCGGGTTGCTGCTGGTCTCTCAGTTCACCCTCGCTGCCGATACCAAAAGCGGCCTGCGCCCGAGCTTTTCCACGGCCGCACCGCCGGCACTGGGTGAGGAATTGTTCGACTATTTATTGAGCCAGGCGAAACAGGTGCATGGCACTGTGGCATCAGGTAGATTCGGCGCCGATATGCAGGTGCACCTGGTCAACGATGGCCCGGTTACCTTTTTGTTACAGACCTGACAGTGCCTGAAACACCTTTTTCGGAAATTTCGACTGTTTTTAGGCTGTTTTCGCGATAAATACTTTGTTACCCCTGATGCGTTGTCATCCGGGCTACTAGATAATCGCGCGCTGCGGGGATCGACATTCGTTGATCCGTTTTGACTTAGGTAGAGACTTGTCTGGATCCGATTGGGGAATCATTTTGCCCCGGCGGAGTCGGAACAATGCTCGCCAACCTGGCATAAAGATAGCTGGCCGTTGGTTTATTGATCTGTTTTCGGCGAGGGTTGCTCGTGATTGTTAGTCCCTGTAATGCAGCAAAAATGTCTGCCAAACGCATGCGAAGTGCTCTGGTAGCGGGTTCGGCGCTCCTGTGCCTGCTCAGCGCCGGTCAGCTTTGGGCGTTCAATCTTGACGACGTATCGGCCAAGGCCAAAGAGCTGGCCGGGCAGAAGTTCGAAGCCCCGCGCAGCAACCTGCCGAACGAATTCCGCGAAATGAAGTTCGCGGACTACCAGAAGATCCGCTTCCTCACCGAAAAGGCTGAGTGGGCCGATCAGAAGACGCCGTTCAAGCTCTCCTTCTATCACCAGGGTATGCACTTCGATACACCGGTGAAAATCAACGAAATCACCACCAATACCGTCTCGGAGATCAAATACGATCCGAGCCGCTTCGATTTCGGCGATCTGAAATTCGATCCGAAAGCCACCGAGCAACTGGGTTATGCCGGTTTCCGTGTGCTGTACCCGATCAACAAGGCCGACAAGCAAGACGAGATCATGACCATGCTCGGCGCGAGCTACTTCCGCGTCGTCGGCAAGGGCCACACCTACGGTCTGTCGGCCCGTGGTCTGGCGATCGATACCGCGCTGCCGTCGGGTGAAGAATTCCCTCGTTTCCGCGAGTTCTGGATTCAGCAGCCCAAGCCGGGCGACAAGCACCTGGTGATCTTCGCTCTGCTCGATTCGCCGCGTGCCACTGGTGCCTACCGTCTGATCCTGCGTCCGGGCAGCGACACCATCGTCGACGTCAAGGCGCAGATGTTCCTGCGTGACAAGGTCGGCAAACTGGGTATCGCGCCGCTGACCAGCATGTTCCTGTTCGGCGCCAACCAGCCGTCGAAAGTCCTCAACTACCGTCGTGAACTGCACGACTCCAGCGGTCTGTCGATCCATGCCGGCAACGGTGAGTGGATCTGGCGTCCATTGAACAACCCGAAACACCTGGCCGTGAGCAACTTCAGCGTCGAGAACCCGCGTGGTTTCGGTCTGCTGCAGCGTGGCCGCGATTTCAGCCACTACGAAGACCTCGACGACCGCTACGACAAGCGCCCAAGTGCCTGGATCGAGCCGAAGGGCGAGTGGGGCAAGGGCACTGTCGATCTGGTAGAGATTCCGACCGCTGACGAAACCAACGACAACATTGTTGCGTTCTGGAGCCCGGAAAAAATGCCGGAGCCAGGCCAGCCGCTGGACTTCGCCTACCGCATGCACTGGACCATGGACGAAGCAGCACTCCATGCACCGGATAGCGCCTGGGTGGCACAGACCCTGCGTTCGACCGGTGACGTCAAGCAATCGAACCTGATCCGTCAGCCCGACGGCAGCGTTGCCTATCTGGTCGACTTCGAAGGTCCATCGCTGGCGGCACTGACGCCGGATGCCGACGTGCGCAGTCAGGTCAGCGTCGGTGACAACGCCGAACTGGTCGAGAACAGCGTGCGCTACAACCCGGAAACCAAGGGCTGGCGCCTGACCCTGCGGATGAAGATCAAGGACCCGAGCAAAGCGACCGAAATGCGTGCCGCCCTGGTTCAGCCAGTGGTCACCGCGGATCTGGGCAAATCGGTCCCGGCCTCCAATTCGTCGGTCGCCAAGGCTGACAAGGTTGCCGCCAAGCAACAGGAAAAACTCGACAAGGAAGCCAAGGCCGCCGAAGCCAAACAGGCTGAAGCCAAGCCTGCAGCCGACGCCAAGGACAAGGCCAACAAAGACGCCAAGCAGCCAGTCGCTGCCGACGCGGCCCCAGCCACACCGGAATCGGCGCCGACTGAAGAAGTCCTGACCGAGACCTGGAGCTATCAGTTGCCTGCCGATGAGTAATTCACCAGTACAGCCAGAGACTCTGTCCGAGTATCTGGCGCATCTGCCGATGACCGACGAGCAACGCGCGGAACTCGCGGGTTGCCAGTCGTTCAGCGAGCTGCATGAACGCCTGTCGTCCTCGACATTCGACGCCCCTGCCGAAGCCGCCCAGGCTTCGGTGGGCAAGCGCCTGACCCTGAGCACTGCCGAAGAACTGGCTGAAGCGGAAATGCTGATGCTCGACGCCAGTGGTCGGGTCAGCCTCAAGGCGACCCCGCCGATCCGCCGCACCAAGGTCGTGCCGGAGCCATGGCGCACCAATATCCTGGTGCGTGGCTGGCGCCGTCTGACCGGGCGCACCAACCCGCCGCAGCCACCGAAGGACGCCAATGTCCTGCCGGCCGCGCGCTGGCGCACGGTCGGTTCGATCCGCCGCTACATTCTGTTGCTGCTGATGCTCGGCCAGACCATCGTTGCCGGTTGGTACATGAAAGGCATCATGCCGTACCAGGGCTGGTCGTTCGTCGATCTGGAAGAAGTCCTGCATCAGCCGCTGCTGCAAACCGCCACGCAAGTGCTGCCGTATGCGCTGCAAACCAGCATCCTGATTCTGTTCGGGATTCTGTTCTGCTGGGTATCGGCCGGTTTCTGGACCGCACTGATGGGCTTCCTCGAGTTGCTCACTGGCCACGATAAATACCGTATCTCCGGGAAAAGCGCGGGTAACGAGCCGATTCCGAAAGATGCGCGTACTGCGCTGGTGATGCCGATCTGCAACGAAGACGTGCCGCGTGTATTCGCCGGTCTGCGTGCGACGTTCGAATCGGTAGCGGCCACCGGTGATCTGGATCGCTTCGACTTCTTCGTCCTCAGTGACAGTAACGACACCGATATCTGCGTCGCCGAGCAACAGGCCTGGCTGGATGTCTGCCGCGAGGCCAAGGGCTTCGGCAAGATCTTCTATCGCCGTCGTCGCCGTCGTGTGAAACGCAAGAGCGGCAACCTCGACGACTTCTGCCGTCGTTGGGGCGGTGACTACAAGTACATGGTCGTGCTCGACGCCGACTCGGTGATGAGCGGCGAGTGCCTGACCAGTCTGGTGCGCCTGATGGAAGCCACGCCGGACGCCGGGATCATCCAGACCGCGCCACGTGCGTCGGGCATGGACACCCTGTATGCGCGCATGCAGCAGTTCGCCACCCGCGTGTACGGCCCGCTGTTTACCGCCGGTCTGCACTTCTGGCAGTTGGGTGAATCGCACTACTGGGGTCACAACGCGATCATCCGCATGAAGCCGTTCATCGACCACTGCGCTTTGGCGCCGTTGCCGGGCAAAGGCGCGTTCTCCGGTGCGATCCTGTCCCACGACTTCGTCGAAGCTGCGCTGATGCGCCGTGCCGGCTGGGGCGTGTGGATTGCCTACGACCTGCCGGGCAGTTACGAAGAGTTGCCGCCGAACCTGCTCGACGAGCTCAAGCGTGAACGGCGCTGGTGCCACGGCAACCTGATGAACTTCCGCCTGTTCCTGGTCAAGGGCATGCACCCGGTGCACCGCGCGGTGTTCCTCACCGGCGTGATGTCCTACCTGTCGGCGCCGTTGTGGTTCTTCTTCCTGGTGTTGTCGACCGCGCTGCTGGCGGTGAACACGCTGATGGAGCCGCAGTACTTCCTCGAACCGCGCCAGCTCTATCCGCTGTGGCCGCAATGGCATCCGGACAAGGCCATCGCGCTGTTCTCGACGACCATCGTGCTGCTGTTCCTGCCGAAGCTGTTGAGCATCATCCTGATCTGGGCCAAGGGCGCGAAAGAGTTCGGCGGCAAGTTCAAGGTGACCCTGTCGATGCTGCTGGAGATGCTGTTCTCCATGCTGCTGGCGCCGGTGCGGATGATTTTCCACACCCGCTTCGTCCTCGCCGCGTTCCTCGGCTGGGCCGCGACCTGGAACTCGCCGCAGCGTGACGACGACTCGACGCCGTGGAGCGAAGCGGTCAAGCGCCACGGTCCGCAGACGTTGCTGGGCTTCTTGTGGGCGCTGCTGGTGATCTGGCTGAACCCGAGCTTCCTCTGGTGGCTGGTGCCGATCGTCGGTTCGCTGATGCTGTCGATCCCGGTATCGGTGATCTCCAGCCGTGTCGGCCTGGGCCTGAAGACCCGTGACGAGAGCCTGTTCCTCATCCCTGAGGAATACAATCCGCCACAGGCCTTGCTGGCAACCGATCAGTACACCCACGAGAACCGCTATCACGCCCTCAACGACGGCTTCGTCCGCGCCGTGGTCGATCCACAGCAGAACGCCCTGGCGTGCTCGCTGGCGACCTCGCGTCACGGCCAGGCCGAGCCGATCGAGTGGCTGCGTCAGGAACGTGTGCGTCACGCGATCAAGGTCGGCCCGGCCGGGCTGAACAACCATGATCGCCTGCAACTGCTTAGCGACCCTGTCGCACTGGCACGCCTGCACGAGCAGGTCTGGGCCGAAGGTCACGCCGAGTGGCTGGACGCCTGGCGCGCTTCGGTGAAAGCCGATCCGCACGCGCCGTTGCTGCCGCTGCGACCGGTGAGCCTGCAGGCTCAGCCGGCCTGATGAGAAAACCCCGCTGATTCAGCGGGGTTTTTTTATGTCCGCTGTTGAGCTGCGAACAAACACCGATCAAACCTAAAGCCAGTGCAAAGCATCCGTCGCCGAATTGGCGCGCCCGTTACCTACGACGCGCAAACCGCGCCGCTGCCTTCGCGAGCAGGCTCGCTCCCACCTTGGAATGCGTTTCCCTGTGGGAGCGAGCCTGCTCGCGAATGGCATCACCTCGGTTACAGGCGAACCGAGGTTGTGCATCAACTCAGACTTTGAAGCGGCCTACCAGCATCTGCAGATGCGTGCCCAGTCGCGCCAATTCAACGCTGGATGCGGCAGTCTCCTCGCTCGCCGCCGAGGTCTGATCGGACACATCGCGCACGTTCAGCACGCTGCGGTTGATCTCTTCGGCCACGGCGCTCTGCTGCTCGGCAGCGGCGGCGATCTGCTGGTTCATTGCCTGGATCGCCGAGACGGTGCGGGTGATGCTCTCCAGTGAGCCGCCGGCGCGACGGGTCAGTTCGACGCTGCTGTCGGTGAGGCTGCGGCTGTTGTCCATGATCGTCGCCACTTGCTGAGTGCCGTTTTGCAGGCCGACGATCAGCTCTTCGATCTCTTCGGTGGACTTCTGGGTGCGTTGGGCGAGGCTGCGCACTTCGTCGGCAACCACGGCGAAACCACGCCCGGCTTCACCGGCACGGGCCGCTTCGATGGCAGCGTTGAGGGCCAGCAGGTTGGTTTGTTGGGCGACAGACTTGATCACGTCGAGGACGCTGCCGATCTTGTCGCTTTCACGCTTGAGCTCGCCCATGGCTTCAGTGGAGTGACCCACCTCGATTGCCAGACGCTCGATCTGGGCGATGGCTTCGCCGACGACCTTGTCGCCTTCACGGGCCTGTTGGTCAGCGGCGACAGCGGCCTCGGAAGCTTCTTCAGCGTTGCGCGCGACTTCCTGCACGGTGGCGGCCATTTCGTTCATGGCGGTGGCGACCTGATCAGTCTCGACCTTCTGATTGTTGACCCCGGCGCTGGTCTGCTCGGTCACCGCCGAAAGTTCTTCAGCGGCGCTGGCGATCTGCGTGACGCCGTCGCTGATACCGCCGATCAACTCGCGCAGGCCCTGGGTCATGCTTTGCATCGAGCGCTGTAACTGGCCGAGTTCGTCGCGACGCAGGGAAACCAGGTTGTGGGTCAGGTCACCGGCGGCCACGCGCTCGGCCACTTTCAGAGTCTGGGTCAGCGGAATGATGATTTGTCGGGTGATCGCCCAAGCGGCAATCAGACCGAAGGCCAGCGCCAGCGCAGTGGCGATCAGCAGCATGTTCTTGGCATGGGCGGCATCGGTGTCGCGCACCACGGTTTGCGATTCGGTGAGCTTCTTGCTGGCCGCGATCAGGATGTCGCCCTGAGCCGACATGTTGGCCAGTGCGGCGGCGTTCTTGACCTGCGAATCACGGAACTGAGCGACAGCGGCGCGGTAAGCCTTGAGCGAATCGGTGGCTTGCTGCAGGTTGGCGATGTGCTGCTCTGGCACGCGGGTCGGCAGGCTTTCGAGGTTCTTCAAGGCGTTGTCAATGGCGGTCAGCGCCGGTTGCTCGGCATCGGCCTTGCCGCTGTAGGTGTAACCGCGCACCTGATAGCGCGCCTGCTGCAACAGTTTGCTCAGCTCGATGACAGCGTTGTACTGCGCAACGCTGTCGCCTTGCAGCAGCGCACTTTCGACTTCGCCGACCTTGGCCACAGCATTGTCAGCGTTGGCGCCAAGCTTGCTGCGCGCATCTTCACGGTGCACGGTGGCCTGGGTCATTTCGCCGAAAGCGCGTTTGTATTCGGCAACCGCAGCCAGTTGCTGGTCGACCATCGCCACATCGGACGGCTGCTCGATCATGCCGCGTGCCGACTGCAAACCGCTTTCGAGTTTGCTGAGCAATTCATTGACCGCGCCCGGACCCTGTTCACCACGACGCATGTCGTAGTCCATGCGCGCCAGGCGCAGGTCTTTGGTCAGCTCATTGAGGCTGGAAATGAAGCCGAGCTTGTCGCCACGGCTGATGATGCCGCTCATGCCGGTCCAGCCGGTGAACGTGATCAACAGCGTCAGCAACAGCACCAGGCCGAAACCGATGCCCAGCTTGCGTTTGACGCTGACGTTTCCAAGACTCTCGGCTAACCAACGGTACATGCGACCACTCCCTTCGGACCACTTAATTGGACTTATAGGGGTTGTATCGGCTGGGTGGTGGCAATCTGTAACGCCACTTGTCTGCGACTGTAGGGGCTTGTAGGAGCTGACGAGTGCAACGAGGCTGCGATCCTTTGATCTTGCTTTTAAAAACAAGATCAAAATATCGCAGCCTTCGGCAGCTCCTACACAGGATCGGGGTCGCGTCAGAACAGGCGTGCGAGCAGGGCGGTGACGGCGGTTTCGACGCGCAGGATGCGCTCGCCCAGTTGCACCGGTTGCAGGCCGGATTTGGCCAGCAGGTCGATTTCGTAAGGTATCCAGCCACCCTCGGGGCCAATGGCCAGGGTCACCGGTTCGTTCAGGGCGCGCGGGCAGGGCGGGAAGTGGCCGGGGTGCCCGACCAGGCCGAGGGTGCCCGCGCTGATCGCCGGCAGCCGATCCTCAACGAAAGGCTTGAAGCGCTTTTCGATGACGATCTCTGGCAGCACCGTATCGCGAGCCTGTTCGAGCCCGAGGATCAACTGCTCACGAATCGCTTCCGGCTCCAGAAACGGCGTCTGCCAGAAGCTTTTCTCCACGCGATAACTGTTGACCAGAATCACCTTGGCCACACCCATGGTCGCGACGGTCTGGAACACGCGGCGCAGCATTTTCGGCCGGGGCAGGGCCAGCACCAGGGTCAGCGGCAACTTGGCCGGCGGTGGCTGATCGAGGCTGACGCGCAGCTCCGCTTCGCCCGCTTCGAGGCGCAGCAACTCGGCCGAACCCATCAGCCCGTTGATGCGCCCGACGCGCAGGCTGTCGCCGACTTCCGAGCGATGAACTTCCTGCATGTGGGTCAGGCGCCGGTCGCGCAGGATCACGCGGTCGGCCGCAATGAAGTCGGCCTCTTCGAGCAGCAGCAGGTTCATGCCTGAGTCGCTGGCGGCTGGTCGTTGTGGTCGTCGGCCGTAGTTTCGTCCGGGCGTTCGCGCTTGCTGACCAGCGCGCCGAAGAGGATGCCGATCTCGAACAGCATCCACATCGGCACGGCCAGCAGGGTCTGCGAGAAAATGTCCGGCGGAGTGAGGATCATGCCGACCACGAAGCAGCCGATGATCACGTACGGGCGGATCTTCTTCAGGTATTTGACGTCGACCACGCCGATCCACACCAGCAGGACCACGGCCACCGGGATTTCGAACGCCACGCCGAAGGCGAAGAACAGCGTCATGACGAAATCGAGGTAACTGGCGATGTCGGTCATCATCTCCACGCCGGCCGGGGTGGCAGCGGCGAAGAATTTGAAGATCAATGGAAAAACGAAGTAATAGGCGAACGCCATGCCGATGTAGAAGAGCAGGATGCTGGAGATCAGCAGCGGTACCGCGACGCGTTTTTCATGCTTGTACAGGCCCGGCGCGATAAAGCCCCAGATCTGATGCAGGATCACCGGAATCGCGAGGAATAGCGAAACCATCATCGTCAGTTTCAGCGGCGTCAGGAACGGCGACGACACGTCGGTGGCGATCATCGTCGCGCCGACCGGCAGGTACTGGCGCAACGGCGTCGAGACGAAGGTGTAGATCTGCTGGGTGAACGCGAACAGCCCGGCAAAGATAATGAAGATCGCCGCCACGCAACGCAGCAGGCGGGTGCGCAGCTCGGTGAGGTGCGAAACCAGCGGCATGTGCTGGTCGTTTTCCGGAAGATCGCTCATGGGGCTCGCGGCGGCAGTGTAGGGTCTTGAGGCGCTGGTGTAGTCGGCGCGGCGGAGGGCGCTACGTGTTCAACCGATGTGTCTGTGGTAACCGGCGCCGGTCCTGGCGGTGTTACAACAGGTGCAGGAGTCGGAGCGGCAGCGCTGTGAATCGTCTGCTCGCCCACAGGCTCGACCGGCGTCGGCTCCTGCTGGTTCGGATTGAAGATCTTCCGCGCCTCTTGCTCCAGCGACAGAATATGTTCGTTGTGCAGTTGCCGACGGATCTCGTCGGCACCGATTTCACGTTCAACTTCCTGTTTGATCGCGTTGAAGCTGCGCTTCAGGCGGCCGACCCACAGACCGGCGGTGCGCGCCGCGCCCGGCAGACGCTCGGGGCCGAGCACCAGCAGGGCGACGAGGCCGACGAGCAGCAGTTCAGAGAAGCTGATACCAAACATTAGTCAGTGCTCACACGTCTTTGCGGATCGGCTCTTCGACTTTCTGCGCCTGCACATCGATGGTGTGCGGCGGGTTGGCCTGAGCGGTGGTTTGCGGCTGCACCGGTGGCACAGGCTGGGCCGGCGGGGTCACGCTCGGCTCGGCCGGTTTTTCGTCGTCGTTCATGGCTTTGCGAAAGCCCTTGATCGATTCGCCAACGTCGGTGCCGAGGTTTTTCAGTTTTTTGGTACCGAACACCAGCACCACGACAATCAGAATGACGACCCAGTGTTTCCAGTCAAAAATGCCCATGTGGCGATTCCTCTCTAAAAGTTGTTCAGGCGGACGGACGCGAGGCTTTCTCGACGTGTCCGGACAAGCCGAAGCGACGGTCCAGTTCATCCAGCACGGCCTGCGGATGCTGCCCCAGTTGGGCGAGCATGACCATGCTGTGGAACCACAGGTCGGCGGTCTCGTAGATCACATCACTGCAATCGCCGCTGATCGCGGCATCCTTGGCGGCAATAATGGTTTCGACCGACTCTTCGCCGACTTTCTCCAGAATCTTGTTCAGCCCCTTGTGATACAGGCTGGCGACATACGAACTGTCGGCGGCTGCGCCTTTGCGCTCTTCAAGTACCTGAGCGAGGCGGGTCAGGGTGTCACTCATGTGTGTGTCCTGCGGAATAGATAGCGTGCGGGTCTTTCAGAACCGGGTCGACCGTTTTCCAGTCGCCGTTTTCGAAGACCCGGTAAAAGCAGCTTTGACGGCCGGTGTGGCAGGCGATGTCGCCGATCTGTTCAACCATCAGGATGATCACGTCGGCGTCACAGTCCAGGCGCATTTCATGCAGGGTCTGCACATGGCCGGACTCTTCGCCCTTGCGCCACAGCTTGCCACGGGAACGTGACCAGTAGATTGCACGATTCTCCGCAGCGGTCAGTTCCAGCGCTTCGCGGTTCATCCAGGCCATCATCAATACGCGCCCGGTCTTGTGATCCTGGGCAATCGCCGGCACCAGGCCGTCAGCATCCCACTTGATCTCGTCCAGCCAGTTTTTCATCGTCAAATCTCGAAAAGCAGCAGCAAGCCAGGAGCTTCGAGCTGCAAGTAAACGCACGTTGCGGCGTGCCTGTAGCGTCAAGCTTGAAGCTGGCAGCTTATAACTTGCAGCTCAATCGTGCTA
Organism: Pseudomonas siliginis; assembly: GCF_024072275.1. Classification (NCBI taxonomy): domain Bacteria; kingdom Pseudomonadati; phylum Pseudomonadota; class Gammaproteobacteria; order Pseudomonadales; family Pseudomonadaceae; genus Pseudomonas; species Pseudomonas siliginis. Next base: position 447,723 of record NZ_CP099598.1, read on the forward strand.
TCGGCGAACGACCAGATACAAACCGACCGCCACCATGATTCCGGCGGGCCAGTGCGCCCACTCGGTCAACGGACCACCCGCTGCGAGGATCGCGCCGCCGGCCAGATGCGCGCAGCCGAGCAGGCGCAGGAACCAGTCGTCCTTGCGTTTGTGCCACGGCGGCGGAGGGTCTTTGGCGTGGGGTTGCGACATGCGTTCGAGCAGATCGCGGGCCATGTTCGACAGGTGCGGAATCTGCTCCAGCTGGCTCTGCACGTTGCCCAGCAAGGCTTTCGGGCTGACGCGTTCGCGCATCCAGCGCTCGAGAAACGGCTGCGCGGTGTTCCACAGATCCAGATCCGGATACAACTGACGACCGAGGCCTTCGATGTTCAGCAAGGTCTTCTGCAACAGCACCAACTGCGGCTGCACTTCCATGTTGAAGCGGCGTGCGGTCTGGAACAGGCGCATCAGCACCTGGCCAAATGAAATATCTTTTAACGGTTTTTCGAAGATCGGTTCGCACACCGTACGGATCGCCGCTTCGAATTCGTTGAGTTTGGTTTCCGCCGGCACCCAGCCCGAGTCGATGTGCAGTTGCGCCACACGACGGTAGTCACGCTTGAAGAAGGCGAACAGGTTGCGCGCCAGATAGTCCTGGTCTTCCGGGGTCAGGCTGCCGACGATGCCGCAGTCGATCGCGATGTATTGCGGGCTCCACGGATTGACGGTGCTGACGAAAATGTTGCCCGGGTGCATGTCGGCGTGGAAGAAGCTGTCGCGGAACACTTGAGTGAAGAAAATCTCCACGCCACGCTCGGCGAGCATTTTCATGTCGGTGCGCTGGTCAGCGAGGGTCGCCAGATCGGTGACCTGAATGCCGTAAATGCGCTCCATGACCAGCACTTTCGGTCGGCACCAGTCCCAATAGACTTGCGGTACATAAAGCAGCTGCGAGCCCTCGAAGTTGCGGCGCAACTGGCTGGCGTTGGCCGCCTCGCGCAACAGATCGAGCTCGTCGTAAATGGTCTTTTCGTAATCCTGCACCACGTCGACCGGGTGCAGCAGGCGCGCGTCAGCGGAGAATTTTTCCGCCGCGCGGGCGAGGATGAACAGCCATGCCAGATCCTGCGCGATGATCGGTTTCAGGCCCGGGCGAATCACCTTGACCACGACTTCTTCGCCGCTTTTGAGCTGCGCCGCATGCACCTGCGCTACCGATGCCGAGGCCAGCGGGGCAACGTCGAAACGGCTGAACACTTCGCTGATTTTCTTGCCCAGCTGTTCTTCGATCAGCTTGATCGACACTTGCGAATCGAACGGCGGCACGCGGTCCTGCAGCAGCATCAGCTCATCGGCGATGTCTTCCGGCAACAGGTCGCGGCGGGTCGAAAGAATCTGCCCGAACTTGATGAAGATCGGCCCCAGATCCTGCAACGCCAGACGCAAGCGCGCACCACGATTGAGTTCCAGCGGCTTGCGCGGCAGCCAGCGCCACGGCAGCAAAAAGCGCACGGCCAGAAGGAACCAGGGCAGTGGCAGATCGAACAGCAGGTCATCGAGGCGGTAGCGGATCACGACGCGCTGGATGCGCAACAGACGGCGGACGGCAAGCAGCTTCATGCGTTATCGCTTGGGTCGAGGGATCGGGAAAGGCGCTCGAAACGCGCCTCGAGTCGTTCCAGATCAAGTTTGATCCGGTCCAGTTCGCTGAACCGCGCTTCCGCTTCGCGTTGCCCGACGAGGGTGCGCGATTCTTCGGCGAGGTATTCGGCAAGATTCTGGTTGAGGCTGGCAAATCCTTGTTGATACCAGCGCGCGCGGCTGCGCAGATGGCCGCCGAGCAATTGCGTGGCGACCGGACCGAGCCAGCGCGAGAGTTCGTACTCCCAGTCCAGCTCAAGATCCTGCAGCACGCCGGCCAGCTCCAGCAACACACCGCTGTCGCCATCGAGCTCGACTTCCGGTGCATGCAGCACGGCGGTCTTGTCCTTGCTCAGGGCCAGTTTCACCAGGCTAGATGCCGGTGCGCGCAACGTGCAATCGACGTCCGCTGCCCACTGCGAAGCCAGCATCAGGCCTTCGTCACTGGGCAGTATGAACAGTTGCAGCGCCGGGCTGCGGCAGTCGACGGCAATCACCTTGCCGGTCAGATGCGCCAGGCGCGGCAGCGCCGTGCTGTCGAGACGCAGCACCCGGTTGAGGCCGAGTTCGACGCTGGCGAGCAGCCCGGTGAGCAACATCAGGGTTTGATGCCGCGGTGCAGGGCGACGATGCCTGCGGTCATGTTGTGATAGGTCACGCGGTCGAAACCGGCCTCGACCATCATCGACTTCAGGGTTTCCTGATTCGGGTGCATGCGGATCGATTCGGCCAGGTAGCGATAGCTTTCCGAGTCATTGGTGATCAGCTTGCCCATCAGCGGCATGAAGGCGAACGAGTAGGCGTCGTAGGCTTTGGACATCAGCGCGTTGGTCGGCTTGGAGAATTCCAGCACCAGCAGGCGGCCGCCGGGCTTGAGCACGCGCAGCATCGAACGCAGCGCGTCCTCTTTGTGCGTCACGTTGCGCAGGCCGAAGGCGATGGTCACGCAGTCGAAATGGTTGTCCGGGAATGGCAGTTTTTCCGCGTCGGCCTGGACGAATTCGACGTTGCCGGCAACGCCCAGATCGAGCAGACGATCACGGCCGACCTTGAGCATCGACTCGTTGATGTCGGCCAGCACGACCTGGCCGGTCGGGCCGACGAGGTTCGAGAACTTGCGCGTCAGGTCGCCGGTGCCACCAGCGATGTCGAGCACGCGGTTGCCGCTGCGCACGCCGGAAAGCTCGATCGCGAAACGCTTCCACAGACGGTGCATGCCGCCCGACAGAAGGTCGTTCATCAGGTCGTATTTAGCGGCTACGGAATGGAAAACCTCAGCGACTTTTTCCGCTTTCTGGCTTTCCGGAACGTTTTTGAAGCCGAAGTGAGTGGTGGGTTCGGCATCGCTGCCTTTGCGCTGATCAGTCATATCGCTGTCACCAAAAGAGAATGCGCGACATTCTAATCCCCAAGCCATGCTTTGTCTTGGAATGGCTAAAGGTAAGATGGGCAACCTTCGGGACGATTTGCCGCAGATGCGGTCAAGATTCAACGTAAGCCATTCAATCATCAGGAGTCATTCCATGGCCAAAATCAGTGTTGAGCGCGCCCACACCCTGGGCAAGGAAGCCGCCCGCGAAAAGGCCGACAAACTGGCCAAAAAGCTCAATGAACAATACGGCCTGGAGCCGCAATGGTCGGGCGACACCCTGAACCTCAAACGCTCTGGCGTGAAAGGTGAAGTGCATGTGGCGGACGATTCGATCAGGGTCGACGTCGAACTGGGCCTGATGATGTCGGCCATGAGCGGCATGATCAAAGCCGAGATCGAGAAAGCCCTCGACAAAGCCCTGGCCTGATTTCCAGATTGAAATCCAATCCCCTGTGGGAGCGAGCCTGCTCGCGAAAGCGTTCTTTCAGTCAAATTATCCGTGATTGACAAACCGCTTTCGCGAGCAGGCTCGCTCCCACATTTGTTTAGAGTTGCTCCCGCTGGTTAGGGTGCCCTTTCTAATTTTTCTCCCTACTTTGTGCCTGAGCCCGACACTCGTCCGGCAGTTCCTCAAACCTTCTGCGCGTGAGGTGCACCATGGCCAAAGTCATTTTGAAGAAAAAAATCGACGCTCCGACTTCCACTCTGAGCGACGTCAAATCCTATGCCCGCAAGATCTGGCTGGCAGGCCTGGGCGCCTACACCAAGGTCGGCCAGGAGGGCAGCGAGTACTTTCAGGAGCTCGTCGCCGCCGGTCAAACCGTTGAAAAGAAAGGCAAAAAGGCCGTCAGCGAAAAACTCCTCGCGGCCAACGCCGAGATCGACGACGCGGCCACGCAGGTCAGCTCGTTCAAGGGTCGCGTTGAAGTTCAGCTCGACAAGGTCGAGAAGGCCTTCGACAACCGTGTGGCCAGCGCCTTGAATCGGATCGGCATTCCGTCTAAACATGACGTTGAGGCACTCTCTGCTAAGCTCGATGAGCTGACGGCATTGCTCGAACGCGTCGCGCGAAAATCTTAAGGAGAACGGGATGGCTGGCAAAAAGAACACCGATAAAGAAAGCAGCTCGTGGGTCGGGAAGGTCGAGTCCTACTCCCGCAAAATCTGGCTGGCTGGTTTAGGCGTGTACTCGAAGATCGACACTGACGGCAGCAAACTCTTCGATGCATTGGTCAAAGACGGCGAGAAAGCCGAGAAGCTCACCAAGACTGCCGTCGGCAAGAAAGTCGAGGATTCGACCTCTTCGGCCAAGTCGCGTATCAGCGGCGTGAAAGATCGCGCACTGGGCAAGTGGGACGAGCTGGAAGGGGCTTTCGACAAGCGCCTGAACAGCGCGATTTCGCGCCTGGGTGTGCCGAGCCGCAATGAGGTCAAGGCGCTCAACGCCAAGGTCGATACGCTGACAAAGCAGATCGAAAAACTCACCGGTCTGAAAGCTCAGCCCGTAGCGGCGAAAACCGCTGCGGCGAAACCTGCCAGTAAAACTGCAGCGGCCAAACCTGCGGCGAAAACCGCAGCCAAGCCACTGGCCAAAGCGGCGGCAAAACCGGCTGCGAAAGCTGCGGCAAAAACTGCAGCCGCCAAGCCTGCGGCCAAAGCGGCAGCCAAACCGGTTGCCGCCAAAGCAGCAGCAAAACCTGCGGCTAAAGCAGTAGCAAAACCAGCGGCCAAGCCAGCAGCGAAAACTGCTGCCGCCAAACCCGCTGCGAAGCCTGCGGCCAAACCGGCTGCGGCGAAAAAGCCAGCAGTGAAAAAGCCGGCCGCGCCGAAAGCCGCTGCGCCGAAACCGGCCGCCGCACCATCGACTGCGCCAACAGCTCTGGCCAACGCGGCAAACTCCGCTGCGGCACCCACGGCAGCAGCTACTCCGACTGCGGCATCGACACCGTCGACGCCATCCAGTCAGTCCTGATTTCAGGGCAAATCAAAAACGCCCGGCCTGTGAAGGTCGGGCGTTTTTGTTTGTGCATTCCAAGCGGCCCCTCACCCCAGCCCTCTCCCCAAGGAGAGGGAGCCGACCGAGGTGTCCTGCGTCATACGTCGACCTCAACAAATCGAGTCGATTATCGATTCAAAGAAGCTCGCTCAGGTCGGCGTAGCTCGCGAACATCCCCCAATCAGTCCCCTCTCCCTCCGGGAGAGGGTTAGGGTGAGGGGCTTTTCGGGTCAGTCGTGATCCTCAAGGTATTGCAGGGCCATTCGCTCTGTCGCCACCTTCACTGGCGGCAGCAAATGCGGCGCCACCAGCATCATGATCTGATAAACCACCAACCGAACCTCTCCCTCACGATCAAGAATCCGCTGGTAATCCAGCGAGAACAGCAACGTCATGGTCACCTGCTCCACCAGTTGCCCCAATGCCTGGGTATCGCTGACCAGTTGCCCCGAAGCCTTCAATCGCGCCAGCAACGACGCCAGCGTCCGCTTCAGCGCATTGAGCAGATTGCGAATCCCCTTGGCCAGTTTCGGCAAGCGCCCGGCGAGGTTCGACAGGTCCTGGAACAGGAACCGGTATTGCGCCAGGCGCTCGACGATCAAATGCAGAAACAGCCAGTAATCCTCCGGCGCCAGTTCAACGTCCGGCGGCGGGTCGAGCAGGGGCGCGAGCTCGTGCTGGAAGCGTTCGAACAGGCCGAGAATCAGCGGTTCCTTACCGTGGAAGTGGTAGTAGAGATTGCCCGGGCTGATCCCCATTTCGTTGGCCACCTCCATGGTGGAAACGTTCGGTTCACCCTTTTCGTTGAACAGTTGCAGCGCACATTCGAGGATCCGGTCGCGGGTTTTCATCCAGTCTTCTTAGAAAATTTCGGTTGAGCGTCAGCGCACATGCACATAGGTGCCAGGTGCTGCTTCCATCGGTGGATAGTTCGGATTGCCGAGGGTGGTGCGAGTCTCATTCAGGGCGCCGGAGCGCTGGGCGACCCATTCCAGCCACTGCGGCCACCAGCTGCCGTCGACGTGTCTGGCATCGTAGTACCAGGCACGCGGGTCGCTGCTCAGTTTGGCGTTCTCGACGTAGGCAGCTTTCGGGTTGCTCGGCGGGTTGAGGATGCTCTGCACGTGGCCGCTGTTGGACAGCACGAAACGTCGTTCGCCACCGAGCAGCAGGGTCGAGCGATACACCGCGTCCCACGGCGTGATGTGGTCGTTCATGCCGGCGACGCTGAAGCTGTCGACATTGACCTTCTGCAGATCGATCGGCGTACCGCACACCTCGAGACCGCCCGCGTGGATCAGCGGGTTGTGCTTGAAGAAGTCCAGCAGATCGCCATGCAGCGCCGCCGGCAGGCGCGTGTTGTCGTTGTTCCAGTAGAGGATGTCGAAGGCTGGCGGCTCCTTGCCCAGCAGGTAGTTGTTGACGAAATAGCTCCAGATCAAATCGTTGGGGCGCATCCAGGCGAAGACCTTGGCCATGTCGCGACCATCGAGCACGCCTTTCTGATACGAGCGACGCTTGGCCGCTTCCAGTGTTTGTTCATCGGCAAACAGCGTCGCCGGAGTTTCGATCTGGCTGTCGAGCAGACTGACCAGATAGGTCGCGCTGGCGACCCGGCGCAGTTGCCGTTTGGCCTGCAAATGCCCTTGCAGGGCGGCAATGGTCAGGCCGCCGGCGCAGGCGCCCATCAGGTTCACTTCGCGGGCGCCGGTAATCGCCCGGCAGATGTTCATCGCTTCTTCGACCGCTTCGACGTAACTCGACAGGCCCCACTCGCGATGGCGCACATCAGGGTTGCGCCAGCTGATCATGAAGGTCTGCAGGCTGTTTTTCAGGGCGTACTGGACGAAGCTGTTCTGCGGGCTCAGATCGAAGATGTAGTACTTGTTGATTTGCGGCGGCACCACCAGCAAGGGCTTGGCGTACTGCTTTTCGCTCATCGATTTGTACTGGATCAACTCGAACATTTCATTGCGAAACACCACAGCCCCAGTGGTGGTCGCTACGGTTTTGCCGACCTCGAACGCCTGCTTGGTCACTTGCCGTGGCAGGCCGTCGTTGTGCAACAGATCATCGAACAGATGGCTCAGGCCACGCACCAGACTCTGCCCGCCGGAATTGAACAGCTCCTTGACCGCCAGCGGATTGAGCAGGGTGTTGGAGGGCGCTACGGCGTCATTGAGCAGAGTGAAAGCGAAGTGCGCACGGGCACGATCTTCAGGGCTCATGTCGCCTTCATCGATCCAGCTCTTGACCTGTTTCTGCCAGGCCAGATACGCCTGCAGGCTGCGCCGGTAGAACGGGTTGAGGCTCCACGCCGGATCGGCGAAGCGGCTGTCTTGCGGATTGGTCGGGTGCAGGGTTTCGCCGAGCAGCACGCGGCCCAGCTGTCCGCCAAGCTTCAGCGCATGCTTTGCGCTGTGCAACGGATTGCGCAAGCCGTGGGCGGCGACGCTGCGCAGTGTCGACAGCAGATCCCTGCCACGCAGACCGGCGATCGCACTTTGGGCGTTGATAAACACGGCGGGGCTGGGCACCACGCCCGTCGCTGGTTTTTCGCGCATGACTCAACACTCCTTCGTCTTCAGGGCAAAAACACACTCACCGAACCAGAACACCATAGACGCTGTTACCGGTTGCTGCCTGCGCGGCGTCCTGCCGCGCGCTTGATTTGAAAAGTGCTGCATAAAGCAGGCCGCCGCGATCAGCCGCCGAGCGGGGTCGGATGCGGGTGCATGACTGCGCGCAGACGCTCCTCTTCGAGAAACTTCATGATGATCGGCGCCACCGCTTCGGCGCGAGTGATCAGGAACAGATGGCCGTCATCGATGATGTGCAACTGGGCGTTGGGAATGCGCCAGGCGAGCATGCGCATGTTGATCAGCGGAATCAGCGGATCGTCATCGCCGGCCAGCACCAGCGTCGGCTGATGGATCTTGTGCAGCCAGTGGATGCTGGTCCAGCCGAGGCCGGCGAACAGTTGCCAGTAGTAACCGAGCTTGCCCGCCGAGCGCACTTTCGCCGCATGGCTGGCAGCCAGCGTCGGGTCGCGACGGAACGAGCCGCCGTAGATCATCGGCGCGATGCGGATCACATGGGATGGCTGAATGTAGCGGCGCGGGCTGGCCATCATCCATAGCACTTTCGGTTTGCCCGGCACCATCACCGCACCGGCCGCAGTGGCCGCCAGTACCAGTTTCTTGCAGCGCTCGGGATAGTCGTAGGCAAACTGCTGCGCCAGAGCTCCGCCCCACGACACGCCGATCACATTGACCTGACCGTAGTCGAGATAGTCGAGCATCCGCGCCGTCAGTTTGGCCAGGCCGGGAAAGCGATACGGCCGGTTGGGCGTCGAGGAGCCGCCGACCCCGGGCACGTCGAAGGCGATCACTTCCAGATCCGGGTCGAGCGCCGCGACAAACGGGAACACCAGCTCCAGGTTGGCGCCGATGCCGTTGAAAATCAGCAGAGGCGTCAAATGAGGCTTGCCGGGACGCACCGCCGTGCGGAGGGTCTGGCCATCCAGATCGACGGTGCGGAATATGAACGGTTGCGGCATGCGTGAGGCCCTGTAGATTTCAAGTCCACCCGTATTCCTGTAGGAGCGGGCCTTGTGGTGAGGGGATTTATCCCCGTTGGGTTGCGAAGCGACCCCGAATCCTGAAACCGCGATTTGTCAGACTGATCGCGGCTAGTCGATTCACGACTGCTTCGCAGCCGAACGGGGATAAATCCCCTCGCCACAAGGCCCTCTCCCACAATGGGTGGTGTCAGTTAACGCTCGTGAACGTAAGTGCCCGGCGAAGCCTCGCCTGCCGGGTACGCTTTGTTGCCCAATTTCGTCGGGGCCTTTTTCAGGTTGCCCGAGCGCTCGGCCAGCCATGCCTGCCAGTACAGCCACCAGGAATCGGTGTGCTTGGTCGAGTTTTCCTGCCAGTCATCGGCAGTCGCCGCCATCTCTTCGCTGGTCATGTAACGCGATTTCGGATTGCCCGGCGGGTTGAGGATGCTTTGGATATGGCCGCTGCTCGACAGCACGAATTCTACTTTTCCGCCGAACAGCTGCGCCGACTTGTAGCAGGACTTCCATGGCGTGATGTGATCGTTGGTGCCGGCCAGCGAGAAGATGTCGGCGGTGACCTGCTTGAGGTCGATCGGCGTGCCGCACACTTCCAGTGCATTGGGACGGATCAGTGGATTGTTTTTGAACATCTCGATCAGGTCGCCGTGGAACGCAGCGGGCAGGCGGGTGGTGTCGTTGTTCCAGAACAGGATGTCGAACACCGGCGGCTCGTTGCCGAGCAGGTAGTTGTTGACCCAGTAGTTCCAGATCAGATCGTTGGGGCGCATCCAGGCGAAGACCTTGGCCATGTCTTTGCCTTCGAGCACGCCGGCCTGGTAGGAGTGGCGCTTGGCGGTCTCCAGAGTCTGCTCATCGACGAACAGGGCGACGTCGCTGTCCAGGGTGGTGTCGAGCACGCTGACCAGCAGGGTGAGGGCGTTGACCTTGTTCTCGCCGAGCGCAGCGTAGTGGCCGAGCAGGGCGGTGCAGGTGATGCCGCCGGAGCAGGCGCCGAGCATGTTCACATCTTTGCTGCCGGTGATCGCCGTGACCACATCGACGGCTTCTTTCAGCGCTTCGATGTAGGTAGACAGGCCCCATTCGCGCTGGGCCTTGGTCGGGTTGCGCCAGCTGATGATGAAGGTCGGCACATTGTTGCGCAGGCAGAAGCGCGCCAGACTCTTGTCCGGGCTCAAGTCGAAGACGTAGAACTTGTTGATCTGCGGCGGCACTACCAGCAGTGGGCGTTCGTGGACCTGCTCGGTGATCGGCCGGTACTGGATCAGCTCCAGCACATCATTGCGGAACACCACCGCGCCTTCGGTGACGCCGAGGCTCTTGCCGACTTCGAACGCGCCCATGTTGACCTGGCTCGGCATGCCGCCGTTGTGCACCAGATCCTTGGCCAGATGCGAGAGACCATCGAGCAGGCTTTTGCCGCCGGTTTCGAAGAAGCGTTTTACCGCCGCCGGGTTGGCCGCCGTGTTGGTCGGCGCCATGGCTTCGGTCATCAGGTTGATGACGAAATGCCCGCGAGCGATGTCCTTGGGGGACAGGCTGCTGTCATCGATCCAGGCATGCAGTTCCTTGCGCCAGGCCAGGTAGGTTTGCAGATAACGTTTGTACAGCGGGTTCTGGCTCCACGCCGGGTCGGCGAAACGGCGGTCATCACCGGCCGGTTGCAGCGCGGACTTACCCAGCAGCACGTTTTTCAGCTCGAGGCCGAAATGGGTCACGTGCCTGACGCTGTGAATCGGTTGTCGGATGGCCTGTTTCAGCACCATCCGAGCAGAGGCCAGCAGATCCTTTCCGCGCAGCCCGACGACGGGGTTAAGCCCCAGAGTGTTTTCCGAGGCTTGGTACTTCAGGTCATCGTTATTCTTGTCACTCATCTACGACGCTCCATTGTCCTGAGACGAGTACCCGGTTTCACGCTGTCGCTTCCACAGCCAATGCCGGGTACTACTGCTCGGGTGACCGTTGATTCTGCATAGCTGCTTTACAGTCGTAGAGCACTGCAGGGAACTTGCCAGCTCCATTGGTTACCCGAGTTTAATTTTTTTCGCAAGCGGCCGATCCGGGGCCATATGCGCGGAGCATTCAAACAGATGAAGTTAGAAAATGCCCTCTAAAGAGCGAGAGCCACGGCCTAGAGCATCAGCTTGACGAACGACTCGTTCGGATCGCGGGATTTTCCGGCAGCGCGCAGCTCGGCAAGATAATCGTCCCAGAGTTCGTTCTGGCGCTTGCCGAGTTCGTAGAGGTATTCCCAAGTGAACAGGCCGCTGTCGTGACCGTCGTCGAAGGTCAGTTTCAGTGCATAGTTGCCAGCCGGTTCCAGCTTGCTAAGACCCACGTTGAGCTTGCCGAATTGCAGGATCGGTTTGCCGTGGCCCTGGACCTCGGCGGAGGGAGAGTGCACGCGCAGAAACTCGGCGGGCAGAGTGTATTCCTCGCCGGACGCGTAAGTGAGCGTCAGGGTTTTCGAGGCTTTGTGCAGTTTGATGTCGGTGGGGATTCGATTCATGGGCTGGCGTCCGATGTGTGGGCGACCCTGATTCAAATGTGGGAGCGAGCCTGCTCGCGAAAGCGGCGGGTCAGACGGCATTGATACCGCCTGACACGACCTCTTCGCGAGCAGGCTCGCTCCCACAGGGTCCGCTACCGCTGTAAGTATGGCTTACAGGATATAACGGGACAGATCTTCGTTCTGCGCCAATTCGCCGAGGTGGCTGTTGACGTAGTCGGCGTCGATCAGAATCGCCTTGTCATCGTGGGCGCTGGCCAGGTCGCCGGCGCTGAACGACACCTCTTCGAGCAGGCGCTCAAGCAGGGTGTGCAGGCGACGGGCACCGATGTTCTCGGTTTTCTCGTTGACCTGCCAGGCGATCTCCGCCAGACGCTTGATGCCCTCGGGCTGGAACTGGATGTTCAGGCCTTCGGTTTTCAGCAGCGCGCAGTATTGCTCGGTGAGCGAGGCGTGCGGTTCGCTGAGGATGCGTTCGAAGTCTTCCGGGCTCAGGGCCTTGAGCTCGACGCGGATCGGCAGACGACCTTGCAGCTCCGGCACCAGATCGCTTGGCTTGCTCAAGTGGAACGCGCCGGAGGCGATGAACAGGATGTGGTCAGTCTTGACCATGCCCAGTTTGGTGTTGACGGTGCAGCCCTCGATCAGCGGCAGCAGGTCGCGCTGTACGCCTTCACGGGAGACATCGGCGCCGCCGACATTGCCGCGCTTGGCGACCTTGTCGATCTCGTCGATGAAGACGATACCGTGCTGCTCGACCGCTTCCAGCGCCTTGGCCTTCAGTTCTTCTTCGTTGACCAGACGCCCGGCTTCTTCATCACGCACCAGTTTCAGCGCTTCCTTGACCTTGAGCTTGCGCGACTTCTTCTTGCCCTTGCCCATGTTGGCAAACAGCGATTGCAGCTGGTTGGTCATCTCTTCCATGCCTGGCGGCGTGGCGATCTCGATGCCGGAGACTTCGGCGACTTCGATTTCGATTTCCTTGTCGTCCAGCTGGCCTTCGCGCAGGCGCTTGCGGAACAGCTGACGCGTGTTGGAATCGGAGCTCGGCGCTTCTTCGTTGCTGAAGCCCATGCGTGCCGGCGGCAGCAGCGCGTCGAGGATGCGGTCCTCGGCGGCGTCTTCGGCGCGGTGGCGTACGCGGGTCATTTCCTGTTCGCGGAGCATTTTGATCGCGGCATCGGCCAGATCACGGATGATCGACTCGACGTCACGGCCGACATAACCGACTTCGGTGAATTTGGTCGCTTCGACCTTGATGAACGGCGCATTGGCCAGTTTCGCCAGGCGACGGGCGATCTCGGTTTTACCGACACCGGTCGGGCCGATCATCAGGATGTTCTTCGGGGTCACCTCAACGCGCAGCTCTTCAGGCAGCTGCATGCGGCGCCAGCGGTTGCGCAGGGCAATCGCGACGGCGCGCTTGGCATCGTCCTGGCCGATGATATGGCGGTTGAGTTCGTGGACGATTTCGCGGGGAGTCATGGACATAATAATTGACGGTCCTCAAGCAAAAACAAGCCGTGGCACAGGGGCCGCAACAGGCTTATTCAGCGAGATCCTGCTCCTCAATGGTCTGGGTGTGGTTGGTGAATACACAGATGTCGCCGGCGATGCCGAGAGCGGTTTCGACGATCTCGCGCGCCGACAGATCGGTCTTTTTCAGCAGGGCGCTGGCGGCGGCTTGCGCGTAGGCGCCGCCGGAACCCATGGCGATCAGGCCATCTTCGGGTTCGACCACGTCACCGTTGCCGGTGATGATCAGCGAGGCATCCTTGTTGGCGACCGCGAGCATCGCTTCGAGGCGGCTCAGGGAGCGGTCGGTGCGCCATTCTTTGGCGAGTTCGACGGCGGCGCGGATCAGGTGACCCTGATGTTTTTCGAGCTGGCCTTCGAAACGTTCGAACAGGGTGAAGGCGTCGGCGGTGGCACCGGCGAAACCGGCGATGACCTGGCCGTGGTACAGGCGACGGACCTTTTTGGCGTTGCCTTTCATCACGGTGTTGCCGAGAGAAACCTGGCCGTCGCCGCCCATGACGACTTTGCCGTGGCGGCGGACTGAAACGATGGTGGTCAAGGGAAGAGTCTCCACGCAGCGGGGCGAAAATGCCTTATGCCCATTCATATGGGGGTGCTGGAGGGGATTTCAACCGGCAGGGACGATGGGAGACGAATGGTGTGTGTGATGACTGTGGCGAGGGGATTTATCCCCGTTCGGCTGCGGAGCAGTCGCGAAACCATCATTTGCGGTATGCCTGCTGCACCGCAATGGCTGGTTTCAGGGCTGCTCCGCAGCCAAATGGGGATAAATCCCCTCGCCACAAAGTTTGAAGGTCACCTGCAAGTTGCAGCTGACCTCTGAGAGCCTTAGCGGCTCTGGCGTTGTTGTAACAACAGGTTGCTGAAGCCGGCACCGGCCAGTTGTTTCTGCGCCGTGGTCAGTTGTTCACGGTTGCTGAACGGGCCGACCAGCACGCGATACCAGGTTTCATCCTTGACCGTGCCGGACTCCACCGACACGGCTTGGCCGAGCAGAATGATCTGCGCGCGAACCTTGTCGGCATCGGTTTCCTTGCGGAACGAACCGGCCTGGAGGAAAAACTTGGTCACTGGCGCGGCCTTGCTCACCGGTGGCGCTGGCGGCGGCGTGATCCCGGCCAGAGCTGCCTGTGCCCGTGCGGTGTCGATCTTCGCCGCTTCGGCCGGGGTTACCGGCGTGGTCGGGACGGCCGGCACTTGCGGCGTCGGCAGGGTCTTTTCCGGCACCGCGTCCGGCGGCACGATCACTTCCGATTCCGGCAGCAGGGTGTAGAAGTCGTACTTCGGTTTCACCGGTTGCGTCGGGCTCGGCGGGGTCTTGTTGGCCTCGGCGATCTTCGACGCTTTCTGCTGCTGTTCGACCTTCTCGCGCTTGACCGTGTCGCTGCCCTTGCCCGGTTCCAGTTTCATCAGAAACACGATGAACGCGCCGACGGTCAGGCCGATGGCCATCCACAGCCAGCCCGGAATCGGTTGTTTCGCCGGGGCCTGATAGCGGCTGGCGCCGCGTTTGGGTGCAGGTTTTTTCTTGGCAGCCAACTTACATACGCTCCAGAGTTTCCAGACCCAACAGCTCCAGGCCTTGCTTGAGGGTGCGACCGGTCAGTGCGGCCAGACGCAGACGGCTCTGCATCTGTGCCGGGGTGTCGGCGGCGAGGATCGGGCAGTTCTCGTAAAAGCTGGAGAACAGGCCGGCGACGTCGTACAGGTAAGTGCAGAGAATGTGCGGCGTGCCTTTTTCAGCCACGTTGTTCAGCACTTCGCCGAACTGCGCCAGCTTCGCCGCCAGCTCCTGCTCGTGCGCCGCTTCGAGGACGATCTGGCCGTCGACTTCGCTGAAGTCCTTGCCCAGTTTGCGGAACACACCGGCCACACGGGTGTAGGCGTACAGCAGATACGGCGCGGTGTTGCCTTCGAAGTTGAGCATCAGGTCGAAGTTGAAGCTGTAGTCGCTGGTGCGGTGCTTGGACAGGTCGGCGTATTTCACCGCGCCGATGCCAACAACCTTGGCGATGTTGCGCAACTCGTCTTCGGCCAGGGTCGGGTTCTTCTCTTTCACCAGGTTGTAGGCACGTTCCTGGGCTTCGGTCAGCAGGTCGATCAGCTTCACGGTGCCGCCATCACGGGTTTTGAACGGACGGCCATCGGCGCCGTTCATGGTACCGAAACCCATGTGTTCCATTTCCATCGGATGGGTGACGAAACCGGCCTTGCGCGCCACCGCGAAGACCTGCTGAAAGTGCAGGGCCTGGCGCTGGTCGACGAAATACAGCGCGCGATCAGCCTTGAGCTTGCCGCTGCGGTAACGCACGGCGGCGAGGTCAGTGGTGGCGTACAGGTAACCGCCGTCGGCCTTGACGATGATCACCGGCAGCGGGTCGCCATCGGCGTTCTTGAACTCGTCGAGGAACACGCACTGGGCGCCGTTGCTCTCGACCAGCATGCCCGCTGCTTTCAGGTCGTTGACCACGTTGATCAGGTCGTCGTTGTAGGCGCTTTCGCCCATCACGTCGGCCATGGTCAGTTTGACGTTGAGCAGTTCGTAGATCTTCTGGCAGTGCGACAGCGAGATGTCCTTGAACTTGGTCCACAGTGCCAGGCATTCGGCATCGCCAGCCTGCAACTTGACCACCAGGCCACGCGCGCGATCGGCAAATTCTTCGGACTCGTCGAAACGCTGCTTGGCCGCACGGTAGAAATTTTCCAGATCGGACAATTCGTCGCTGGTGATCGGGTTTTCCTGCAGGTACGCCATCAACATGCCGAACTGGGTGCCCCAGTCGCCGACGTGGTTCTGGCGGATCACTTCGTCGCCGAGGAACTCAAGCACGCGGGCCACGCCGTCGCCGATGATGGTCGAGCGCAAGTGGCCGACGTGCATCTCCTTGGCCAGGTTCGGCGCCGACAGGTCAACCACGGTGCGTTGCGCCGGGCCGGCCTTGCGCACGCCGACATGGGCGTCGGCCAGTGCGGCGTCGAGGCGCGAGGCCAGTGCCTGGGTGTTCTGGAAAAAATTGATGAAGCCCGGGCCGGCGATTTCGGCCTTGGTGACGTTCTCGTCAGCGGGCAGTGCGGCGATGATTTTCTCCGCCAGATCCCGTGGCTTCATGCCGGCCGGCTTGGCCAGCATCATGGCGATGTTGCTGGCGAAGTCGCCGTGGGTCTTGTCGCGGGCGTTCTCCACCTGGATCGCCGGCGTCAGGCCTTCAGGCAACACACCTTCGTTGACGAGTTGGGTGAGGGCTTGCTGGATCAGCTGGCGAATGGTGTCTTTCATGGTCTTCTCTTTCGACCGCAAGCGCGGCGGGCGCATCGATGCGCGGGTGGAAAAACTGGGCATTATCCGTTGCGAAGACGGGCTTGCCAACCTTAGCAGGCAGGATGTGGATATGTGGTGACAAAAAGTCCGCTTTCGCGAGCAGGCTCGCTCCCACAAGGTTTTTGCGCAGGACACACAAGGTATGTACGGCGCTGATCCACTGTGGGAGCGAGCCTGCTCGCGAAAGCGATCTTCAGCTCAATACAGATCCACCGGATCAACATCCAGCGACCAGCGCACTGCCCGCCCACTCGGCATCTGCTCCAGCACCAGCATCCAGCTCGCCAGCAAGCGGTGCAACGGTGCCCGCGCGGTCGCCTGTAACAACAGCTGGGCGCGATAACGCCCGGCTCGGCGCTCCATCGGCGCCGGCACCGGCCCGAGCAACTCGATGCCGCTCAGATTCAATTCGGCCAGCAGGCGTTCGGCTTCGCTGCACGCTTCATCGAGAAAACCTTCCGCCTGCCCCGGCTTGTGCGCTTCGGCACGCAACAGCGCCAAATGGGCAAACGGCGGCAACCCGGCCGCGCGGCGCTCGCTCAAGGCTTGTTCGGCGAAGGCGAAATAACCCTGCTCGGTCAGTTGCACCAATAAAGGGTGGTCGGCCAAATGCGTCTGGATGATCACCCTGCCCGGCTCCTCAGCCCGGCCGGCGCGCCCGGCGACCTGGACGATCAACTGCGCCATGCGCTCGCTGGCGCG
Source organism: Pseudomonas siliginis (assembly GCF_024072275.1). Taxonomy (NCBI): domain Bacteria; kingdom Pseudomonadati; phylum Pseudomonadota; class Gammaproteobacteria; order Pseudomonadales; family Pseudomonadaceae; genus Pseudomonas; species Pseudomonas siliginis. The sequence goes on from NZ_CP099598.1 coordinate 464,363, forward strand.
GAAGTCGCCGGAAAACAGGCCACCGTCGGCATCCAGAATCGATACCAGCGTCACCCGGGGGAAATGGTGCCCTTTGGCCAACATCTGCGTGCCGACCAGAATGCACGGCTGGCCTTTCTGGATTGTCGCGAACAGCTGATTCATCGCGTCCTTTCGCGAGGTGCTGTCGCGATCGACGCGCAGTACCGGGTAATCCGGGAATAGAATCGCCAGGCGTTCTTCGGCGCGTTCGGTGCCGGCGCCGACGGGGCGCAGATCGACCTTGCTGCACTTCGGACACTGGCGCGGCGTGCGCTCGACGTTGCCGCAATGGTGGCAACGCAATTCGCCGTAACGTTGATGCACGGTCATGCGCGCATCGCAGCGCGAGCACTCGGACATCCAGCCGCAATCGTGGCAGAGCAGGGTCGGGGCAAAGCCGCGACGATTGAGGAACACCAGCACCTGCTGGCCGTTGGCGAGGGTCTGGCCGATGGCTTGCTGCATCGGTCCGGAAATACCGCTGTCGAGCGGACGGCTTTTCACGTCCAGACGCAGGAAACGCGGTTGCTTGGCGCCGCCGGCGCGCTCGTTCAGGCGCAACAGGCCATAGCGACCGGTGTAAGCGTTATGCAGACTTTCCAGCGACGGCGTGGCGGAGCCGAGCACGATCGGGATGTTTTCCTGCCGCGCGCGTACCAGTGCCAGATCGCGAGCGTGGTAGCGCAGACCTTCCTGCTGTTTATAGGAGCCGTCGTGCTCTTCATCGATGATGATCAGCCCGGGATTTTTCATTGGCGTGAACAGCGCCGAGCGGGTGCCGATAATAATGTCGGCCTCGCCATCACGGGCGGCGAGCCACGCGTCGAGGCGTTCGCGATCATTCACTGCCGAATGCAGCAGGGCGATGCGCGCATTGAAGCGCTGTTCGAAGCGCGCCAGAGTCTGCGGGCCGAGGTTGATTTCCGGGATCAGCACCAGTGCCTGTTTGCCGGCTTCGAGGGTTTCGCGGATCAGTTGCAGATAGACTTCGGTCTTGCCGCTGCCGGTGACGCCGGCCAACAGGAAGGCGTGATAGCTGTCGAAGCCAGCGCGAATCGCTTCATACGCCGCGCGTTGTTCGCTGTTGAGCGGCAGCTCCGGTTGTGCCAGCCAGTGTTCATGGCGGACGCCGGGGGCGTGGCGGCGGATTTCGACTTGCACCAGTCCCTTGGCCAGCAGCAGATCGAGGCTGTCCTTGCTCAGCATCAGTTTGCTCAGCAACTGATGGGCGACGCCGTGGGGGTGCTGGGCCAGCGTGGTCAGCGCCTCGCGCTGGCGTGGCGCACGGGCGACTCGCGGGTCATCGACGCTGGCGCCGGGGGCCACCGACCAGAAGCGTTCCTGGCGGGCTTCGGCCAGCTCGCCCTGACGCAGCAGCACTGGCAAGGCCCAGTTCAAGGTGTCGCCGAGGCTGTGCTGATAATACTGCGCCGTCCACAGGCACAGCTTGAACAGCGCCGGCGGCAGCGGTGAAGTCGAGTCGAGGAGGGCCAGTGCCGGTTTGAGTTTTTCTGCCGGCACCTCGCTGGTGTCGGTGACCTCGACCAGAATCCCGATCATCTCGCGCCGACCGAACGGCACCCGCAAGCGCATGCCCGGCTGCAATTGCTCACGCCGCACCCCGGCCGGCGCCCGGTAATCGAACAGGCGGCGCAGAGGCGAAGGCAGGGCAAGGCGCAAAATGGCGTCGGGCACGCGGGGGGATCTCGATACGCAAAATGATCGGATATGCATGACCTGTGGGAGCGAGCCTGCTCGCTAAGGCGGTGGGTCAGGCAACACATGTGTCGACTGCCATGGCGCCTTCGCGAGCAGACTCGCTCCCACAGGGAAGTGCGTTCAAGGCCGGGAGCCTAGCAGACGGTCGGTCTCGGTGACAGCTTGCGCGATTGAAAAGGTCTGGTAGAATCCGCGGCCTAATTACGTGCGGTATTCAACAATAGTGTTGGGTGGCGGCACGCTAGCCTGAGGAAGACACCATGAAAGCCGATATCCATCCGAACTACCCGGAAATTGCTGTTACCTGCAGCTGCGGTAACAAGTTCGAAACTCGTTCGACCTACGGCAAAGCCCTGGCGATCGACGTTTGCAACGAATGCCACCCGTTCTACACCGGTAAGCAGAAGACTCTGGACACCGGCGGCCGTGTGCAGAAGTTCGCAGACCGTTTCGCTACTTTCGGCGTCGGCAAAAAAGCCTGAGGCTGATCATTTTGGATGGTCGTTTCGACTTCTCCAGACTGATGAAAAAGGCGTCCCTTGCGGGCGCCTTTTTTGTGTCTGCGATTTGGCTGTCCGCCGCCCAGGCGTTCTGCCCGACACCCGCAGGGCTGACCAGCGTCAGCGTCAGCGTGCAGCGGGTGGTCGATGGCGACACCCTGCGCCTGAGCGACGGGCGCAATGTGCGCATGATCGGCCTCAATACGCCGGAGCTGGGCAAGCAGGGCCGCAGCGACGAACCGTTCGCCGTGGCGGCGCGTAAACGCCTGCAAGCGCTGGTGGATGAGAGCGGCGGCCGGGTCGGCTTGCGGCCCGGCAAGCAGGCGAAAGACCATTACGGCCGTACGCTCGCGCATGTTTACAGCGCCAGCGGAGTGAATCTCGAAGCGCAAATGCTTGCCGATGGCCTGGGTTTTCACGTTGCGGTCGCGCCGAATGTCGACCTGGTCGCCTGCCAGCACGCCGCCGAACGCAGCGCTCGACAGGCCGGGGTTGGTCTCTGGCGGCAATCGCCGGTGCGGAAAGCGCAGGAGATCCAGCGTTCAGGCTTTGCCGTAGTCAGCGGTCGGGTGAGCAAGGTGCAGCGCAATCGCGGCGGAATCTGGATCGAGTTGCAGGACAGGCTTGTATTGCGGGTTGCACCCAATCTGCTCGGACGATTTGACAGTGCTGATCTGGAAGCACTGAAAGGCAGGCAGATCGAGGCGCGTGGCTGGGTGGTTGACCGATCCCGGCGCGGTGGATTGCAAAAAGGTCAGGCGCGCTGGTTGTTGCCGTTGACCGATCCTTCGATGCTGCACGTACCGCGTTGAAGAAAAATTGTAGACATTTTTACAGCTGATTGTGAACAGTCCAGCCCTTGTGCGCCGTGGCTCTTGGCCCAAAGTCGTAGGGCAGGGCGCTTGACAGCGGTGACTGCCCAGTCTTGTGGGGACTTTGCGAGGCGCGTATCCTCGCTGACCAGTCTGTCCAACAGTAAAAAAGCGGAATGCCAAAATGTCTGATCTGAAAACTGCCGCTCTCGAATACCACGCCAATCCTCGTCCGGGGAAGCTGAGTGTCGAGCTCACCAAGGCCACTGCTACCGCCCGCGACCTGTCGCTGGCCTACAGCCCCGGCGTAGCTGAACCAGTACGCGAGATCGCTCGCGATCCTGAACTGGCCTACAAATACACCGGCAAGGGCAACCTGGTGGCAGTCATTTCCGATGGCACCGCGATTCTCGGCCTGGGCAACCTCGGCCCGTTGGCGTCCAAGCCTGTGATGGAAGGCAAGGGCGTACTGTTCAAGCGTTTCGCCGGCATCGACGTATTCGACATCGAAGTCGACTCGGAAAGCCCGCAAGCTTTCATCGACACCGTCAAGCGCATCTCCATCACCTTCGGTGGCATCAACCTGGAAGACATCAAGGCGCCAGAGTGCTTTGAGATCGAACGCGCTCTGATCGAGCAGTGCGACATTCCGGTGTTCCACGATGACCAGCACGGCACCGCGATCGTGACCGCTGCCGGCATGATCAACGCCCTGGAAATCGCTGGCAAAACCCTGCCGGAAGCAAAAATCGTCTGCCTCGGCGCCGGCGCTGCCGCCATCTCCTGCATGAAACTGCTGGTGAGCATGGGCGCTCGCATCGAAAACATCTTCATGGTTGACCGTACCGGCGTGATCCACTCCGGCCGTGACGACCTGAACCAGTACAAAGCCGTGTTCGCCCACGCTACCGAGAAGCGCACCCTGGCAGACGCACTGGCAGGCGCTGACGTATTCGTCGGTCTGTCCGGTCCGAACCTGCTGAGCGCCGAAGGCCTGCTGTCGATGGCGGCCAACCCGATCGTGTTCGCCTGCTCCAACCCGGATCCGGAAATCTCCCCGGAACTGGCGCACGCCACCCGTAGCGATGTGATCATGGCAACCGGCCGTTCGGACTACCCCAATCAGGTCAACAACGTACTGGGCTTCCCGTTCATCTTCCGTGGTGCCCTGGACGTTCGCGCCAAGCGCATCAACGAAGAAATGAAAGTCGCCGCCGCCAACGCCCTGCGCGAACTGGCCAAACTGCCTGTTCCACAGGACGTGTGCGATGCCTACGGCGGTGCTCCGCTGGAGTTCGGCCGTGAGTACATCATTCCGAAGCCAATGGACAAGCGCCTGATCACCCTGATCTCCGACGCCGTGGCCAAGGCCGCGATCGAGACCGGCGTTGCTACTCTGCCGTATCCGAAGAACTACCCGCTGAAAAGCGTGGATGACGTGTTCAACGGCTAAGTCGTTGTAGCGTGTCAAACAAAAGCCCCGGCTCGTGAGAGTCGGGGCTTTTTTATGCCTGAAGATCAAGAGCCCCTCACCCTAACCCTCTCCCAGAGAGAGAGGGGACTGATTGGGGGACGCTTGGGAGCTACGCCGACCTGAATGTATGGTTTTGAATCCATAATCGACACCACACTTTCAGGTCGGTGTTTGACCCCAGACAACTCGGTAAGTCCCCTCTCCCTCTGGGAGAGGGTTAGGGTGAGGGGCTTTTGATCTTCGGGTAATAAAAAGCCCCGCACTTCTCACGAAGACGGGGCCTTTTTGCGGCATCAGGATCAGAACAAATCGATCGGCGCCTGTTCATCCGCCGGCAGCGGGCTGCCTGGCACGGCGCCGTTGCCCAGCTCGTTCACCGATGGCGGCGTGTCTTCGGCCTTGAACAGTTCGAAGTACGCCCCCGGTGTGCTCGGTGTTGCTGCACGGCCGCTGACCGGGTCTACCCGCAGGCTGAGCAAGCCTTCTGGCTCAGGCTGCACATGCGGCGGCTTGTCTTTCAGCGCGGCCGACATGTAATTCATCCATATTGGCAGCGCCACAGTACCGCCGAACTCACGGCGTCCGAGGCTTTCCGGTTGGTCGAAACCAGTCCACACCGTGGTTACGTAATCAGCGTTGTAGCCAGAGAACCAGGCATCTTTCGATTCGTTGGTGGTACCGGTCTTGCCGGCGATGTCACTGCGGCCCATGGCCAGTGCGCGCCGGCCGGTGCCGAGTTTGATTACGTCTTGCAGCATGCTGTTGAGGATGTAGGTGGTACGTCCATCGACAATCCGTTCGGCCACGGCCGGCGCTTGCGGCACTGCCGGATTGGCCGACGCTTCACCGGCAACCGGAGCGGCATTGACCGTGAACGACTCGGTAGCCGGCGCAGCGATACCGTCGGTCGCCGCGCCACCCTGTGGCACGGTCGGCGGGTTGGCGACGAACAAAGTGTCACCGTTACGGCTTTCGATCTTGTCGATGATGTACGGGGTGATCTTGTAGCCACCGTTGGCAAAGGTGCTCCAGCCAGTGGCGATTTCCATCGGCGTCAGCGTTGCGGTGCCGAGTGCCAGCGACAGGTTCGGCGGCAGGTCCTGCTTGTTAAAGCCGAAGCGAGTGATGTAGTCGATGGTCTTGCCCACGCCCATGGCCTGCAGCAGGCGGATCGACACCAGGTTGCGCGACTTGTACAGCGCTTCACGCAGGCGGATCGGGCCGAGGAAGGTGTTGGTGTCGTTCTTCGGTCGCCAGACCTTGTCCAGGTACTCGTCGACGAACACGATCGGCGCATCGTTGACCAGGCTGGCAGCGGTGTAGCCGTTATCCAGCGCGGCGCTGTAAACGAATGGCTTGAAGCTCGAACCCGGCTGACGCTTGGCCTGCATGGCGCGGTTGTAGTTGCTCTGCTCGAAAGCGAAGCCACCCACCAGCGAACGGATCGCACCGTTTTGCGGATCCAGCGACACCAGTGCGCCCTGAGCCTGTGGTATCTGGCTGAATTTCAGCGAATTGTCCGTCTGGCGCTGCACGCGGATCAAATCACCGACCTGCGCCACATCCGACGGCTGGCGCGGGTTGGCGCCCATGCTGTTGGTGTTGAGGAACGGTCGCGCCCATTTCATCGTGTCCCAGGCTACGTGCTCTTCACCGGTGCGGGTCAACACCTGCAGGCCGGTTTTATCGACCTGGGTGACGATCGCAGGTTCGAGGCTGCTGATGGTGCGCTGCTTGGTCAGCTCGCTGGCCCAGGCTTCGCGGGTCTTGCCCGGCAGGCGCGACTCGGGGCCACGGTAGCCGTGGCGCTGGTCGTAGGTCATCAAGCCTTCGTGCAGCGCGGTGTTGGCCATTTCCTGCAGATTGCTCGGCACTGTGGTGGTGACGCGGAAACCTTCGGTGTAGGCGTCGCTGCCATAACGGCCGACCATTTCGGCACGGGCCATTTCGGCGATGTACGGTGCGTTCACTTCCGGGGTCGGTACGTGATAGCTGGCGTTCAATGGCTCGTTGATCGCGGCGGTGTAGTCGGCTTCGCTGATCTTGCCCAGCTTGTACATGCGCCCGAGGATCCAGTCGCGGCGTTCTTTACTGCGCGCCGGGTTGGCCAGCGGGTTGAAACGCGACGGTGCTTTTGGCAGACCGGCGATCATCGCCATCTGCGCCAGGCTGATGTCACGGATCGATTTGCCGTAATACACCTGCGCCGCCGCCTCGATGCCGTAGGCGCGGTTGCCCAGGTAGATCTTGTTGACGTACAGCTCAAGAATCTCGTCCTTGGTCAGCTGTCGCTCGATCTGCAGGGCCAGAAGAATTTCGGTGGTTTTGCGCGAGAAGCTGCGCTCGCTGGTGAGGAAGAAGTTCTTCGCCACCTGCATGGTGATGGTGCTGCCGCCGGACTGAATATGCCCGCTCTTGACCAGTTGCGTCGCCGCGCGCATCAGGCTGCTCGGGTCGACGCCATAGTGGTTGGCAAAATTGTCGTCTTCAGCACTTAGTAACGCATTGATGAAGTTGGGCGGAATGTCGGCGAAACGAATCGGTGTACGGCGCATTTCGCCAAATTCTGCGATCAACTTGTTGTCGCTGCTGTAGACGCGCAGAGGAATCTGCAACTGAATGCTTCTCAGCGCCTCCACAGACGGCAAACCCGGACTAAGGTAAAGGAAGGCGCCGCTGAGACCTAAGAGCAGTCCGCAGAAAACGGCGACGATGGACCAACCGAAAAATTTCAGCAGACGAATCAAGGCTTTTGGACATCCAGGGCAAAGAATGAATTTGGCACGGGGCTGCGGTTACACACAGAGCCATCCGCGCTGGCAGTAAAAAGCGGAAAAAATCGCTGGGCATTATAAGCACTTTTCCGTCGGGGGCGTCATTGGCGCTTCTGTCAAGACGGGGGTGAAGGAACGCAATGCGTATTACAGAGTCCGTAACTCACGGAAAGTCATAGGGAATTGGTAGTGCTGGGACTCTTCAATAAAAAGACCAATGCGTTACTGGGGATCGACATCAGCTCCACGTCGGTGAAGCTGCTGGAACTGAGCCGTCAGGGCGAGCGCTACCGGGTCGAGGCCTATGCGGTGGAGCCCTTGCCGGCGAACGCCGTGGTCGAAAAGAACATCGCCGACCTCGAGGGCGTCGGCCAGGCGCTGAGCCGGTTGCTGGTGAAAGCGCGAACCGGGGTCAAGAGCGTGGCGGTGGCAGTGGCCGGTTCTGCGGTGATCACCAAGGTCATCGAGATGGACGCCGGGCTGTCCGACGACGAACTGGAAAACCAGCTCAAGATCGAGGCCGACCAATACATTCCCTATCCGCTGGACGAAGTCGCCATCGATTTTGAAGTCCAGGGCGTCTCGCCGCGCAACCCGGATCGGGTCAACGTGCTGCTTGCCGCCTGTCGCAAGGAAAACGTCGAGGTACGTGAAGCGGCGCTGGCGCTCGCCGGCCTGACCGCGCGGGTGGTGGATGTCGAGGCCTACGCGCTGGAGCGCTCGTTCGGCCTGCTGGCAACGCATCTGGCGGCCTCCCAGGAGCGCCTGACCGTGGCGGTGGTCGACATCGGCGCCACCATGACCACCCTCAGCGTCCTGCACAACGGCAAGATCATCTATACCCGCGAGCAATTGTTTGGCGGGCGCCAACTCACCGAGGAGATCCAGCGCCGCTACGGCCTCACGGTCGAACAGGCGGGCCTGGCGAAAAAACAGGGCGGGCTGCCTGACGATTACGTCAGCGAGGTCTTGCAGCCATTTCGCGAGGCGCTGGTGCAGCAAGTCTCGCGTTCGCTGCAGTTCTTCTTCGCCTCCGGGCAGTACAACGCGGTCGACCATATCCTGTTGGCCGGCGGCACCGCCTCGGTGCCCGGGCTGGACCGTCTGATCGAACAGCGTCTGGACACGCCGACGCAGGTCGCCAACCCATTCGCCGACATGGCCTTGGGCAGCAAGGTCAACGCAGGAGCGCTGGCCAGCGACGCGCCAGCCTTGATGATTGCCTGCGGGCTCGCGCTCAGGAGTTTCGACTGATGGCGCGGATCAACCTTCTCCCCTGGCGCGAGGAACGCCGCGAAGAACGGCGCAAACGCTTTCTGCTGGTACTTATCGGCGTGCTGGCCGGCTCGATCGGCGCGGTGCTGATTGCCGACCAGATCATCACCGCAGCCATCGAGCGGCAAATGGCGCGCAACGATTACATCGGCAAACAGATTGCCGTGGTCGACGAACGCATCAAGCAAATCAGCGAGCTCAAAGCGCGCCGCCAGCAATTGGTCGAGCGCATGCGCATCATCCAGGACCTGCAGGGCAATCGGCAGATCAGCGGGCGGGTCTTCGACCAACTGGCGCGTACCCTGCCGGACGGCGTGTATTTCACCGATGTGAAAATGGCCGGCAAGACCCTGTCCATCAGTGGCGCGGCGGAGTCGAACAACCGGGTCTCCGAGCTGATGCGCAATCTCGACGCGTCCGACTGGTTCGACGCGCCAAGCCTGAATGAGGTCAAGGCCACCAGCGCTGATCAGGTCGAACAAGCCAACGTCTTCCAGCTGACCGTTCGTCAGACGCAGCCCAAGGTTGTGGAGGACGAGCAATGAACGCCTCCGGATGGCTGCAAAGCCTGCGCAGTATCGATTTCAACGACCTCGACACCAGCAACATCGGCTCTTGGCCCCCGGTGGTAAAAACCCTGTGCGGTGCGCTGGTGATGGTGTTGATCCTCGCGCTTGGCTATTACTTCTTCATCAGCGACATGGAAAATCAGCTCGACCTCAAGCGCGAAGAGGAAACCACCCTCAAGGAACAATTCGCCAGCAAGGCGCGGCTGTCGGCGAACCTTGAGCTCTATACCCAGCAAATGAAGGAAATGGAAAACACCTTCGGCGTATTGCTGCGGCAATTGCCCAGCGACACTGAAGTGCCGGGCCTGCTCGAAGACATCACCCGCACTGGTCTGGGCAGCGGCCTGGAATTCGAGGAAATCAAGCTGCTGCCGGAAGTGACCCAGCCGTTCTACATCGAGCTGCCGATCCAGATCACCGTGACAGGCGCCTATCACGACCTCGCGACCTTCGTCAGCGGCGTCGCCGGGCTGCCACGAATTGTCACTCTGCACGATTTCGAACTGGCGCCAGCCAATCCCGAGGGCGGGACGAAGCTGCGCATGAGCATTCTTGCCAAGACGTACCGCTATAACGACAAGGGGCTGGAGAAATGACCCCGATTCGTTATCTCGTCCTGCCCATGATGCTGGCGCTGAGCGGCTGCGGTGGCGGTGATGACTTCAGCGACCTCGACGCGTACCTCAACGAAGTGCGTCTGCGTCCGGCGGGCAGGATTGAACCAACGCCGACATTCCGGTCTTACCCCACATTCACTTACAGCGCCGCCAACCTGCGCAGCCCGTTTTCGCGGCAGGCGAGAGTCGATCTGGCCGGGCAGAAACACGGTTCGCGCAACGTCAAACCCGACCCCAGCCGGGTCAAGCAATACCTTGAAGGGTTCAACATCGAGCAGTTCGAAATGGTCGGCACGATTGCCAATGCCTCGGGCTCGTTTGCGCTGTTGCGCGGCGCAGGCGGGGTGCATCGTCTCAAGGTCGGAGACTACCTGGGCCGCAACGACGGCCGCATCGTCGCCATCAGCCCTACCCAGGTCGATGTCGTCGAGATCGTGCCCGACGGCGCCGGCGCCTGGCTGGAGCGGCCGCGCACCATTCCTTTGAAAGAGCACTCATAGTGGAAGTCGAATAATGAACAGGATTTTCTCCACCCTCGGTTTTTCGCTATGGATAGCGCTGGTGTCACCGATGGTAATGGCGGCCAGTCTGAAAGCGCTGGATGTTGCCGCGCTGCCGGGTGACCGCGTCGAACTGAAGCTGTCGTTCGACGGCCCGCCACCACAGCCCAAGGGCTACACAACCGAGTCGCCGGCACGCATTGCACTGGATCTGCCGGGCGTGACCAGCCAGATGGCCAACAAGAATCTTGATCTGGGCAGCGGCAACGCGCGCACGGCCACGGTGGCCGAAGCCAAGGATCGCACGCGGCTGATTGTCAGCCTGACGCAGTTGGCGCCTTACAGCACGCGGGTCGAGGGCAATAATCTGTTTGTGGTGGTCGGTCAGGGCGCTTCCGCGACTGCGCCGCGCCCGGCTGCCGTTGCACCGCGTGCCGCCACGGCCGCCACGGCCGCTGCGGCACCTGCCAGACCAGCCGCGCAACGCAGCAGGGCGATTCGCGGCGTCGATTTCCAGCGCGGCACCGAGGGCGAGGGCAATGTGGTCATCGATCTCTCTGATCCGACCATCGCCCCGGATATCCAGGAGCACGACGGCAAGATCATCCTCAGCTTCGCCCGTACGCAACTGCCGGAAAAACTGCGCGTGCGCCTCGACGTCAAGGACTTCGCCACCCCGGTGCAGTTCGTCAACGCAGCGCTCACCGGCGATCGTACGGTGATCAGTGTCGAGCCCAGCGGCACCTTCGACTATTCCACATTCCAGACCGACAACAAGCTCACCGTGAGCGTTCGGCCGATGAGCATCGACGACCTGCAAAAGCGCAACGCCGACCGTCAGGCCTATGTCGGCGACAAGCTCTCGCTGAATTTTCAGGACATCGACGTGCGTTCGGTACTGCAACTGATCGCGGACTTCACCAATCTCAATCTGGTGGCGAGCGATACGGTGCAGGGCGGTATCACTTTGCGCCTGCAGAACGTGCCGTGGGATCAGGCACTGGATCTGGTGCTGAAAACCAAGGGGCTGGACAAGCGCAAGATCGGCAACGTGCTGCTGGTCGCGCCGGCCGATGAAATTGCCGCTCGCGAGCGTCAGGAACTGGAATCGCAGAAGCAGATCGCCGAGTTGGCGCCCCTGCGTCGTGAGCTGCTGCAAGTCAATTACGCCAAGGCAGCGGACATCGCCAAGCTGTTCCAGTCGGTGACCAGCGCCGAGGCCAAGGTCGACGAGCGCGGTTCGATTACCGTCGATGAGCGAACCAACAACATCATTGCCTACCAGACCCAGGATCGCCTCGACGAACTCCGGCGGATCGTCGCCCAGCTGGATATTCCGGTGCGCCAGGTGATGATCGAGGCGCGCATCGTTGAGGCCAACGTCGATTACGACAAGAGCCTGGGCGTGCGCTGGGGCGGTTCGGTGCAGAACAAGGGCAACTGGAACGCCTCCGGGGTCAACGGTTCGTCGAGCACTATCGGTACGCCGGGCAGCACCGGCACCAACTCGCCGTTCGTCGACATGGGCACGGTCAATAACACTTCGGGGATCGGCATTGCTTTCATCACCGACAACGTACTGCTGGATCTCGAACTGACGGCGATGGAAAAAACCGGCAATGGCGAAATCGTCTCGCAGCCGAAGGTGGTCACCTCGGACAAGGAAACCGCGAAGATCCTCAAAGGCACCGAGATTCCCTATCAGGAGGCCAGCTCCAGCGGCGCTACCTCGGTGTCGTTCAAGGAGGCTTCGCTGTCACTGGAAGTCACCCCGCAGATCACCCCGGACAACCGCATCATCATGGAGGTCAAGGTCACCAAGGATGAGCCCGATTACCTGAACAAAGTGCAGGATGTGCCGCCGATCAAGAAAAACGAGGTCAACGCCAAAGTGCTGGTAAATGACGGCGAGACCATCGTAATCGGCGGTGTTTTTTCAAATACTCAGAGCAAGGTCGTAGATAAGGTGCCATTTCTTGGCGATGTGCCGTATCTTGGCCGCCTTTTCCGGCGTGATGTGGTTTCGGAGAAAAAATCCGAGCTGCTGGTATTTCTCACTCCGCGTATCATGAATAACCAGGCGATTGCTGTGAGTCGTTGATTCTGTGCGAAATTTGATACTTGTAGGACCGATGGGTGCTGGCAAAAGCACCATCGGCCGATTGCTGGCCAAAGAGCTGCGCCTGCCGTTCAAGGATTCCGACAAGGAAATTGAGCTGCGCACGGGTGCCAATATCCCATGGATCTTCGACAAGGAAGGCGAGCCCGGCTTTCGTGACCGTGAGCAGGCGATGATCGCCGAGCTGTGCGCGTTCGATGGTGTGGTGCTGGCGACCGGCGGCGGCGCGGTGATGCGTGATGCCAATCGCAAGGCCCTGCATGAAGGCGGGCGCGTGGTGTATCTGCACGCCTCCGTCGAGCAGCAGGTCGGCCGCACCTCCCGCGATCGCAATCGGCCGCTGCTGCGTACCGCCGATCCGGCGAAAACCCTGCGCGACCTGCTCGAGATCCGGGATCCGCTTTATCGGGAAATTGCCGATCTGGTGGTGGAAACCGACGAGCGGCCGCCACGCATGGTGGTGCTCGACATTCTCGACCGTCTCGCGCAGTTGCCACCCCGTTAAAGCATCGCCCGAAATGCGCTATCCTCGGCGTCCTGTCAGCGCCCGCCGAGGGTGTGGCGGATGCCGGGCGAGCGGCGTCATACCGCTACGAGCCGCAGAACACCAATAATTTCAGGGCAGGATGCCTGCTTCCATCTTCACTGTGGGGACACATGCAGACACTCAAGGTCGATCTAGGCGAGCGCAGCTACCCGATTCATATTGGCGAAGGTCTGTTGGATCAGCCGGAACTGCTGGCGCCGCATATCCACGGGCGGCAGGTGGCAATCATCTCCAACGAAACCGTCGCGCCGCTCTATCTCGAACGTCTGACCCGCAGCCTTGCGCAGTTTTCGGTTATCTCGGTGGTGTTGCCTGACGGCGAAGCCTTCAAGAACTGGGAAACCCTGCAACTGATTTTCGACGGTTTGCTGACCGCCCGTCATGACCGCCGCACCACCGTGATCGCCTTGGGCGGCGGGGTGATCGGCGACATGGCCGGTTTCGCCGCCGCCTGTTATCAGCGCGGTGTCGATTTCATCCAGATTCCTACCACGCTGTTGTCGCAGGTCGATTCCTCGGTCGGCGGCAAGACCGGCATCAACCATCCGCTGGGCAAGAACATGGTCGGCGCGTTCTATCAGCCGAACGTGGTGCTCATCGATACCGCATCGCTGAAAACCCTGCCGGAGCGCGAGTTGTCGGCGGGCCTGGCGGAAGTCATCAAGTACGGCCTGATCTGCGACGAGCCGTTCCTGACCTGGCTGGAAGAAAACGTCGACGCTCTGCGCGCGCTGGATCAAACCGCGCTGACCTATGCGATCGAGCGTTCCTGCGCGGCCAAGGCTGCGGTGGTCGGCGCCGATGAAAAGGAAACCGGCGTCCGCGCTACGCTCAACCTCGGCCACACCTTCGGCCACGCCATCGAAACCCACATGGGCTATGGTGTCTGGCTGCATGGCGAGGCGGTCGCGGCGGGCACGGTGATGGCGCTGGAAATGTCCGCGCGCCTGGGCTGGATCAGCGAGCAGGAGCGTGACCGCGGCATTCGTCTGTTCCAGCGGGCCGGCCTGCCGGTCATTCCGCCTGAAGAGATGAGCGAAGCCGATTTTCTCCAACACATGGCAATTGATAAAAAAGTGATCGACGGTCGTCTGCGCCTGGTGCTGCTGCGCCGGATGGGCGAAGCGGTAGTGACCGACGATTATCCGAAAGAGGTTCTACAGGCCACGCTGGGAGCGGATTACCGCGCCCTGGCTCAGCTTAAAGGTTAAAACGATTCCGATGACTAGTTTGCATGCCGACGAGGCGTTTCTCGGCCATTTCCAGTTAAGTCACGACCCGTTCGCGCCACGGGTGCCGGGCTTCAAATTCTTCCCGGCCCAGCGCAAACCGGTGCTGGGTCAACTGCATCACCTGGCGCGTTACAGCCAGTTGCTGCTGGTGGTCACCGGCCCGCAAGGCAGCGGCAAGACCCTGCTGCGGCAGGCGCTGGTGGCCAGCACCAATAAGCAATCGGTGCAGAGCGTGGTGGTTTCCGCCCGTGGCGCCGGTGATGCGGCCGGCGTGCTGCGCCAGGTGGCGCAGGCGCTGGATGTCGCGCAGGCCGAAGTCGGCGCGATTCTCGAGCAGGTGGTGCAACTGGGGCTGACCGGGCAGGAAGTCTATCTGCTGGTGGACGATGCCGAGCAGCTCGACGAGTCCGCGCTGGAAGCATTGATGGCGCTCGGCGCCGGCACGCCGGAAGGTCGTCCGCATGTGTTCCTGTTCGGCGAGTCGTCGCTGATCGCTCAGCTTGAGGCGTTGCAGCTCGAAGAAGAGCGTTTCCACGTCATCGAATTGCAGCCGTACACCGAAGAAGAGACCCGCGAATATCTCGACCAGCGGCTGGAAGGCGCGGGCCGGGGTGTCGAACTTTTCACCGCAGATCAGATCTCTGATATTCACGAAAGCTCCAAGGGCTGGCCGGGCAACATCAACCAGGTCGCTCGCGATGCACTGATCGAAGTCATGATTGCCAGCCGCTCTGCGGTCAAGCGTCCAAGTATGGGGTTCAACATGCCGAAGAAACACGTATTGGCGATTTCCGCCGTCGTTGTGGTCGCGGTTGCCGCCGCCTGGCTGATGCCGGGTCGCAGCAAGGCACCGACCACCGGTGCTCCGGCCAACGAACAGGCGCAACTGCCATTGGGTCAGGGCGCAGCGAACGGCGCCAACCCGTCCGTCGAATTCGCCGGCAACACCCAGCCGATGCCGCTGCCATTGGTCGGCAACTCGCAGCCGGTCATGCGTGGCCCGCTGGCCGAGGCCGCCGGTGGCATTACCGAAGGCGACGACGGCGTGCCACTGGAAGGCTCCAGCGATACGCCGCCGACCGTAACCACCTCTGCACCGCCTGCGGGCGTTCCGGCCGGTCCCGCGCCGACACCGGCTCCGACTCCTGCCGCCAAACCGGCGCCAACCCCGGCACCGACGCAGATCGCCACAGCCAAGCCTGCTCCGGCCACCCCGGCGCCAGCTGCGAAACCGGCTCCTGCTCCGGCCAAGCCTGCCGACAAGCCCGTTACCGTGGCCAAGGCTGCCGGTGGCAGCTGGTACGCCGGTCAGCCGACCAGCAACTATGTCGTGCAGATCCTCGGCACCAGCTCGGAGACCGCCGCGCAGAACTTCGTCAAGGAGCAGGGCGGCGAGTACCGTTATTTCAAGAAAGTCCTCAACGGCAAGCCGCTTTACGTGATCACCTACGGCAACTTTGCCAATCGTGATGCGGCCGTTTCTGCCATCAAGGCCTTGCCAGCGAAGGTTCAGGCTGGTAAACCTTGGCCTCGCACTGTCGCCAGCGTCCAACAGGAACTGGCAACAACTCGCTGAAGATTCGGCGGCCTTACCCAGGCCGCCTCTCCCGGCACCTCAAAATCTCCACGAGTGCGCGCCGCCTGAAAGGGCCGCGTGCCTTGTGGTGTCTGCGTCACAGTAGTCTTTGAGTCGTTGCGGTCAAAATTAAAAAAGTTTTGACTAGCACAGCAGATCGCTTTAAACCTTTCACAAATGCGACATGAATTTGCGACAGTTCGTCGTCAAATTTGTGAGCCTCTGTGTCGCTGTGTACAATGACCACCCTTTTGCCCCCGCTAAGCCGGCGTACGTTCGGCGCGGAACGCAAGTGGTTGAATTGAAAAGAAATTTGCCTCGAGTAGAGGCAGCCTGGTGAGAAAGTGTCTATGAAAGCAGGTCTGTACCAACCAGATGAATTCAAGGATAACTGCGGTTTCGGCCTGATAGCTCATATGCAGGGCGAGCCCAGTCATACCCTTTTGCAAACGGCCATCGAGGCCCTGACCTGCATGACCCACCGCGGTGGGATTAATGCCGACGGCAAGACCGGTGACGGTTGCGGTCTGCTGATTCAAAAACCCGACGCCTTCCTGCGAGCCATTGCCCAGGAGAGCTTCGGTGTCGAAATGCCCAAGCAATATGCAGTGGGCATGGTGTTCTTCAATCAGAATCCGGCCAAGGCCGAAGCCGCTCGCGAGAACATGAACCGCGAGATCCTCGCCGAAGGCCTGCAACTGATCGGCTGGCGCAAAGTGCCGATCGACACCAGCGTCCTCGGCCGCCTGGCCCTTGAGCGCCTGCCGCAGATCGAGCAGGTCTACATCGGCGGCGAAGGCCTGAGCGATCAGGACATGGCGGTGAAGCTGTTCAGCGCCCGTCGCCGTTCGTCGGTGGCCAACGCCGCTGACACCGACCACTACATCTGCAGCTTTTCGCACAAGACCATCATCTATAAAGGCCTGATGATGCCGGCCGACCTGGCCGCGTTCTATCCCGACCTGAGTGACGAGCGCCTGCAAACCGCGATCTGCGTGTTCCACCAGCGTTTCTCCACCAACACCCTGCCGAAATGGCCGCTGGCGCAGCCGTTCCGCTTTCTCGCCCACAACGGCGAAATCAACACCATCACCGGTAACCGCAACTGGGCGCAGGCCCGGCGGACCAAGTTCACCAATGATCTGATGGATCTGGAAGAGCTCGGCCCGCTGGTCAACCGTGTCGGTTCCGACTCATCGAGCATGGACAACATGCTCGAACTGATGGTCACCGGTGGCATCGACCTGTTCCGTGGCGTGCGGATGATCATTCCGCCAGCGTGGCAGAACGTCGAAACCATGGACCCGGATCTGCGTGCGTTCTACGAGTACAACTCGATGCACATGGAACCGTGGGACGGCCCGGCCGGCGTGGTGATGACCGATGGTCGCTACGCGGTGTGCCTGCTCGACCGTAACGGTCTGCGTCCGGCGCGCTGGGTCACCACCAAGAATGGTTTCATCACCCTCGCCTCGGAAATCGGCGTGTGGAACTACCAGCCTGAAGACGTGCTCGCCAAGGGTCGCGTCGGCCCGGGCCAGATTTTCGCCGTGGATACCGAAACCGGGCAGATCCTCGACACCGATGCGATCGACAACCGTCTGAAATCCCGTCATCCGTACAAGCAATGGCTGCGCAAGAATGCCCTGCGCATTCAGGCGACCATGGAAGACAACGACCACGGTTCGGCTTTCTACGACGTCGACCAGCTCAAGCAGTACATGAAGATGTATCAGGTCACGTTCGAAGAGCGTGATCAGGTGCTGCGCCCGCTTGGCGAGCAAGGTTACGAAGCCGTGGGCTCGATGGGCGACGACACGCCGATGGCTGTGCTGTCCCAGCGTGTGCGCACGCCGTACGACTATTTCCGCCAGCAGTTCGCGCAGGTCACCAACCCGCCGATCGACCCGCTGCGTGAAGCGATCGTGATGTCGCTGGAAATCTGCCTCGGTGCCGAGCGCAACATTTTCCAGGAGTCGCCGGAACACGCCTCGCGCGTGATCCTCAGCTCGCCAGTGATCTCTCCGGCCAAGTGGCGCTCGCTGATGAACCTCGACCGTCCGGGTTTCGAACGGGCGATCATCGACCTCAACTACGACGAAAGCCTTGGCCTCGAAGCGGCGATCCGCAACGTTGCCGATCAGGCTGAAGAAGCCGTGCGCGCCGGGCGTACCCAGATCGTCCTCAGCGACCGTCATATCGCCCCGGGCAAGCTGCCGATCCACGCTTCGCTGGCGACCGGTGCAGTGCACCACCGTCTGACCGAAAAAGGCCTGCGTTGCGATTCCAACATCCTCGTTGAAACCGCGACCGCCCGTGACCCGCATCACTTCGCCGTGCTGATCGGTTTCGGCGCCTCGGCGGTGTATCCGTTCCTGGCCTACGAAGTGCTGGGCGACCTGATCCGTACCGGTGAAGTACTGGGCGACCTCTATGAGGTGTTCAAGAACTACCGCAAAGGCATCACTAAAGGCCTGCTCAAGATCCTGTCGAAGATGGGTATCTCGACCATCGCTTCGTATCGTGGTGCGCAGCTGTTTGAGGCCATCGGCCTGTCCGAAGAAGTCTGCGAGCTGAGCTTCCGTGGTGTGCCAAGCCGGATCAAGGGTGCGCGTTTCGTCGACATCGAAGCCGAGCAGAAAGCCCTCGCCGTCGAAGCCTGGAGCCCGCGCAAGCCGATCCAGCAGGGCGGTCTGCTGAAGTTCGTCCACGGTGGCGAATATCACGCCTACAACCCGGACGTGGTCAACACCCTGCAAGCCGCTGTGCAGCAGGGCGACTACGCCAAGTTCAAGGAATACACCTCACTGGTGGACAACCGTCCGGTGTCGATGATTCGCGACCTGTTCAAGGTCAAGACCCTCGACACGCCGCTGGACATCAGTGAAGTCGAGCCGCTGGAGTCGGTGCTCAAGCGATTCGATTCCGCCGGCATCTCGCTGGGCGCACTGTCGCCGGAAGCTCACGAAGCCCTGGCCGAAGCCATGAACCGCCTCGGCGCGCGTTCCAACTCCGGCGAAGGTGGTGAAGATCCGGCGCGTTACGGCACCATCAAGAGTTCGAAAATCAAGCAGGTCGCGACTGGCCGTTTCGGTGTAACCCCGGAATACCTGGTCAATGCCGAAGTGCTGCAGATCAAGGTCGCCCAAGGCGCCAAGCCGGGCGAGGGCGGGCAACTGCCGGGCGGCAAGGTCAACGGGCTGATCGCCAAACTGCGTTACGCAGTGCCGGGCGTGACCCTGATTTCGCCACCGCCGCACCACGATATCTACTCGATCGAAGACTTGTCGCAACTGATCTTTGACCTCAAGCAGGTCAACCCGCAGGCGCTGGTTTCGGTGAAACTCGTAGCTGAAGCGGGCGTCGGCACCATCGCCGCCGGTGTGGCCAAGGCCTATGCCGACCTGATCACCATTTCCGGTTACGACGGCGGTACCGGTGCTTCGCCGCTGACTTCGATCAAATACGCGGGCGCACCATGGGAGCTCGGCCTGGCTGAAACTCACCAGACCCTGCGCGGCAACGACCTGCGCGGCAAAGTCCGGGTGCAGACCGACGGCGGCCTGAAAACCGGCCTCGACGTGATCAAAGCGGCAATCCTCGGCGCCGAGAGCTTCGGCTTCGGTACCGCGCCGATGATCGCACTGGGCTGCAAATACCTGCGCATCTGCCACCTGAACAACTGCGCCACTGGCGTCGCGACGCAGAACGAGAAGCTGCGCAAGGATCACTACATCGGCACCGTCGACATGGTGGTGAATTTCTTCACCTACGTCGCCGAAGAAACCCGTGAGTGGCTGGCCAAGCTTGGTGTGCGCTCCCTCGAAGAGCTGATCGGTCGCACTGATCTGCTGGAAATCCTCGAAGGCCAGACCGCCAAGCAACATCACCTGGACCTGACCCCGCTGCTGGGCAGCGATCACATCCCGGCGGACAAACCGCAGTTCTGCGGCGTCGAGCGCAACCCGCCGTTCGATAAAGGTCTGCTGGCGGAGAAGATGGTCGAGCTGGCCTCGTCGGCGATCAACGACCTCAGCGGTGCCGAGTTCGAGCTGGATATCTGCAACTGCGACCGTTCGATCGGCGCGCGGATCTCCGGCGAAATCGCGCGCAAGCATGGCAACCAGGGGATGGCGAAAGCGCCGATCACCTTCCGCTTCAAGGGCACGGCAGGTCAGAGCTTCGGTGTGTGGAACGCCGGCGGTCTGAACATGTACCTGGAAGGCGACGCCAACGACTACGTCGGCAAAGGCATGACCGGCGGTAAGCTGGTCATCGTGCCGCCGAAGGGCAGCGTCTATAAAACTCAGGAAAGCGCCATCATCGGCAACACCTGCCTGTACGGCGCCACTGGCGGCAAGTTGTTCGCCGCCGGCACCGCAGGCGAGCGTTTCGCCGTGCGTAACTCCGGTGCCCACACCGTCGTGGAAGGCACTGGCGATCACTGTTGCGAGTACATGACCGGTGGTTTCGTCTGCGTGCTGGGCAAGACCGGTTACAACTTCGGTTCTGGCATGACCGGTGGTTTCGCCTACGTGCTCGATCAGGACAACACCTTCGTTGACCGGGTCAATCACGAACTGGTGGAAATCCAGCGGATCAGCGGCGAGGCGATGGAAGCCTATCGCAGCCACCTGCAGAACGTGCTGAACGAGTACGTCGCCGAAACCGACAGCGAGTGGGGTCGTGAACTCGCCGAGAACCTCGACGATTACTTGCGGCGTTTCTGGTTGGTCAAGCCCAAGGCTGCCAGCTTGAAAACCCTGCTTTCCAGCACTCGTGCCAACCCGCAGTGATATGCGCCTGAAGAGTTTGATGAGGTTTTAACAATGGCTGAACGTCTGAATAACGACTTCCAGTTCATCGATGTCGGGCGCAAGGATCCGAAGAAGAAACTGTTGCGTCAACGCAAGAAAGAGTTCGTTGAAATCTACGAACCGTTCAAACCCCAGCAGTCGGCCGATCAGGCCCACCGCTGCCTGGGTTGCGGCAACCCGTATTGCGAATGGAAGTGCCCGGTGCACAACTTCATTCCCAACTGGCTCAAATTGGTCGCCGAGGGCAACATCCTCCAGGCCGCCGAGTTGTCGCACCAGACCAATACCCTGCCGGAAGTCTGCGGCCGGGTGTGCCCGCAGGATCGTCTGTGCGAGGGTGCCTGCACCCTCAACGACGGCTTCGGCGCGGTGACCATCGGTTCGGTCGAGAAGTACATCACCGACACCGCGTTCGCCATGGGCTGGCGCCCGGACATGTCCAAGGTCAAACCGACCGGCAAACGCGTGGCGATCATCGGCGCAGGCCCGGCGGGTCTGGGTTGTGCCGACGTACTGGTGCGTGGCGGCGTAACCCCCGTGGTGTTCGACAAGAACCCGGAAATCGGTGGCCTGCTGACCTTCGGCATCCCCGAGTTCAAGCTGGAAAAGACCGTGCTGAGCAATCGTCGCGAAGTCTTCACCGGCATGGGCATCGAGTTCCGTCTCAACACCGAAGTCGGTAAAGACGTGACCATGGAACAACTGCTCGCCGAATACGACGCGGTGTTCATGGGCATGGGCACCTACACCTACATGAAGGGCGGTTTTGCCGGGGAGGATCTGCCGGGCGTTTATGACGCGCTGGATTTCCTCATCGCCAACGTCAACCGCAACCTGGGCTTTGAAAAGTCGCCGGAAGATTTCGTCGACATGAAAGGCAAGAAGGTCGTGGTACTCGGCGGCGGCGACACGGCGATGGACTGCAACCGCACGTCCATCCGTCAGGGCGCCAAGTCGGTGACCTGTGCCTATCGTCGTGACGAAGCGAACATGCCCGGCTCGCGCAAAGAGGTGAAGAACGCCAAGGAAGAAGGCGTGAAATTCCTCTACAACCGCCAGCCGATCGCCATCGTCGGTGAAGACAAGGTCGAAGGCGTGAAGGTGGTCGAGACCCGTCTCGGCGAACCGGATGCCCGTGGCCGTCGCAGCCCCGAGCCGATCCCGGGTTCCGAAGAGATCATCCCGGCCGATGCCGTGGTCATCGCCTTCGGCTTCCGCCCGAGCCCGGCGCCGTGGTTCGAACAGTTCGAGATCCAGACCGACAGCCAGGGCCGCGTTGTTGCGCCTGAGCAAGGTCAGTACAAGCACCAGACCAGCAACCCGAAAATCTTCGCCGGTGGCGACATGGTGCGCGGTTCCGACCTGGTGGTGACGGCGATCTTCGAGGGGCGCAATGCGGCTGAAGGGATCCTCGATTACCTGGGTGTGTAAACGCCGCTCGAAACTGCAATGCGATACCTGTGGGAGCTGGCTTGCCAGCGATAGCATCTCCTTGGTTTACCTGACAAACCGAGTTGTCTGCATCGCTGGCAAGCCAGCTCCCACAGTGTTTTGTGGTGTTGCAAAGTCAGCATTCCAGCGCGACAAATTGACCCGATAGACAAAAGGCTGACCCACATCCGTGCCTTTTGCCTCGCGCTCTGAGAAAATGCCCGCACTTTTTTTCCGGATGCCGACATGACTGCCCTGAAGAACGACCGTTTCCTCCGCGCCCTGCTCAAGCAACCCGTTGACGTCACCCCTGTGTGGATGATGCGCCAGGCCGGTCGCTACCTGCCGGAGTACCGCGCCAGCCGCGCGCATGCCGGCGACTTCATGAGCCTGTGCATGAATCCGCAATTCGCCTGCGAAGTCACCCTGCAACCGCTCGACCGCTACCCGCAACTGGACGCGGCGATCCTGTTTTCCGACATCCTCACCATTCCCGATGCCATGGGCCAGGGCCTGTACTTCGAGACCGGTGAAGGTCCGCGCTTCAAGAAAGTCGTCAGTACCCTGGCCGATATCGAAGCCCTGCCGATCCCGGATCCGCACAAAGACCTCGGCTACGTGATGGATGCGGTCAGCACCATCCGTCGCGAACTCAACGGTCGCGTGCCGTTGATCGGTTTCTCCGGCAGTCCGTGGACCCTCGCGACTTACATGGTTGAAGGCGGCTCCTCGAAAGACTTCCGCAAGACCAAGGCGATGCTCTACGACAACCCGCAAGCCATGCACCTGCTGCTCGACAAATTGGCGCAGTCGGTGACTTCGTACCTCAACGGCCAGATCATGGCCGGTGCGCAAGCGGTGCAGATCTTCGATACCTGGGGCGGCAACCTGTCGGCGGCGGCGTATCAGGAATTCTCCCTGGCTTACATGAAGAAAATCGTCAGCGGCCTGATCCGCGAGAACGACGGACGCAAAGTGCCGGTGATTCTGTTCACCAAGAACGGCGGCCTGTGGCTGGAAAGCATCGCCGAAGCCGGCGCCGACGCCCTCGGCCTGGACTGGACCTGCGACATCGGCAACGCCCGTGCCCGTGTCGGCGACAAGGTCGCGCT
This sequence comes from Pseudomonas siliginis, assembly GCF_024072275.1. Taxonomy (NCBI): domain Bacteria; kingdom Pseudomonadati; phylum Pseudomonadota; class Gammaproteobacteria; order Pseudomonadales; family Pseudomonadaceae; genus Pseudomonas; species Pseudomonas siliginis. The sequence goes on from NZ_CP099598.1 coordinate 487,458, forward strand.
GCAAGGCAACATGGACCCGACCGTGCTCTACGCCAAACCGGAAGCGATCCGCACTGAAGTCGGGCGCATTCTGGCCAGTTATGGCAAGGGCAGCGGCCACGTGTTCAACCTTGGTCATGGCATCACCCCGGAAGTTGATCCGGAACATGCCGGCGCGTTCCTGCGTGCGGTGCATGAGCTGTCAGCGCAGTATCACGAGTGATCAGCGCCCAATAAAAAACGCCCGGCCAATGCCGGGCGTTTTCTTTTGCACGATCTAATGTCGTACCCAAATCAACTGTGGGAGCGAGCCTGCTCGCGAAAGCGGTGTGTCATTCAACACTGATGTTGCCTGACACAGTGCATTCGCGAGCAGGCTCGCTCCCACAGGGTTTTATGTCAGGCTTTGACACCCTGCAACGGCGGCAACTTCGCCAGCTTCAACGCCACCAGCAGGGCAATCAGCAACAACGCACCAATAAACAGGCCGATGCCGTTCCACCCGCCCAGATGCCAGAACACCCCGCCCGCAGTCCCGGCAATGCTCGACCCGGCGTAATAACTGAACAGATACAGCGACGACGCCTGACCCTTGGCGGTCAACGCGCGCCGGCCGATCCAGCTGCTCGCCACCGAGTGCGCAGCGAAGAAGCCGAAGGTGAACACCAGCATGCCGATGATGACCAGCAACAGCGGCGTGAACATCGTCAGCGCGAGCCCGGCGAACATCAGCGCAATCGTCGCCCAGAGCACTTTGCGCCGCCCCAGTTTGTCCGCCAGCGAACCGATCTTCGCCGAGCTGTAGATCCCCGACAGGTAGACCACCGAGAGCAATCCGACAAATACCTGATCGAGGTTGTACGGCGCAGCCAGCAAGCGGTAGCCGATGTAGTTGAACAGCGTGACAAACGCGCCCATCAGCACGAACGCTTCAAGAAACAGCAGCGGCAGGCCGGCGTCGCGAAAGTGCATGGTGAAGCCGTCGAGCAGGCTGCGCGGGTGCAGTGAGCGGGCGCGGAAGTTGCGCGACTCCGGGAGGATCTTCCAGAACACCGCCGCCGCGACCAGCGCCAGACCGCCGATCACCAGCATCGCCGTGTGCCAGCTGACGAAGTCGATCAGCACGCCAGTTATCAAGCGTCCGCTCATCCCGCCGATCGCGTTGCCGCCGATGTATAAACCCATCGCCAGGCCGATGTGTTGAGGATGGATTTCTTCGCTCAGATAGGTCATCGCCACCGCTGCCAGACCGCTCAATGACAGGCCGATCAATGCGCGCATGATCAGCACTCCGTGCCAGCTCGGCATCATCGAACTGGCGATGGTGCATAGCGCGGCAGCGAACAATGCCGCGACCATCACCGGTTTACGGCCGATGCGGTCGGAGATCGGCCCGGTGATCAGCAGGCCGAAGGCCAACATGCCGGTTGCCACCGAGAGGATCAGACTGCTCTGCGCCGCGTTGATCCCGTATTCGTGGGACAGCAGCGGCATCATCGGTTGCACGCAATAGAGCAGCGCGAACGTCGCAAAGCCGCCACAGAAAAGCGCCAGCACCGTGCGCATGAACGCCGGCGTGCCTTTTTCGATGTAGATCTCCTGCAGCTCGGCGAGGGCATCGTCGTCGGCTGCGGGCGGGATTTCGTGGGCAAGGGGCGCGACAGCAGTTTTCACTTCAGACCTCGGAAAGCACAGCCGGGCAGGCAATGAAAAAATCATATAGCTGGCTAATGTTTCTATCCAATATATTGTTCGACCTGTTTGATAGCTTCAGCGACCTAATGGAAATCCTATGGAACTGCGTCATCTGCGTTACTTCATCGCAGTCGCCGAAGAACTGCATTTCGGCCGGGCCGCACAGGTGCTGGGCATCTCCCAGCCACCACTGAGCCAACAGATTCAGGCGCTGGAGCAACAGCTCGGCGCGCGCTTGTTCGAGCGCACCAATCGTCGGGTCGAGTTGAGCGAGGCCGGTCGCCTGTTTCTGCAGGAGGCGCGGCTGGTGCTGGCACAAGTCGACAAGGCAGCGGATGTCGCCCGCCGTGCGCAACTTGGCGAGCTGGGTGAATTGAAGATTGGCTTCACCTCGTCGGCGCCGTTCAATTCGACGATTCCGCAGGCGATTTTTTCTTTTCGTCAGCGCTTTCCGGCGGTGCATCTGAACCTGCGCGAAATGAGCAGCACCATGGTCGCCGATGCTCTGGTGGACGAGTCGATCGAAGTCGGCATCATGCGCCCGCTGGGATTGCCAGATTCACTGAGTGTTGTGGAGTTGATGCGCGAGCCATTGGTGGCGGTGCTCAGTTCCAAGCATCCACTGGCCCAAAGTAGCGATGAAGGTCTGTTTCTATCGGCGCTGGCGCTGGAGCCCTTCGTGTTTTTCCCGCGCAGCTATGGCAGCGGGCTCTATGCGCAACTGCTAAACCTGGCCCGTGACGCCGGCTTCAGCCCGCACTTCGCTCAAGAGGCTGGTGAGGCGATGACCATTATTGGTCTGGTGGCGGCGGGCTTGGGTGTATCGGTGCTGCCAGCGTCCTACCAACGCATGCGCATCGACGGCGTGGTCTACCGTCCGCTGCTCGATCCCGAAGCGATCTCAGCGGTGTGGCTGGTGCAGCGCAAAGACCAGAAATCGCCGATGGCCAAGGCGTTTGTCGAACTGCTTACGCGCAAGGTTGAACCGCTGACGGTGTGAAGGCGGCTGGCGCTTTCGCGAGCAGGCTCGCTCCCACAGGGAAACGCATTCCAAGGTGGGAGCGAGCCTGCTCGCGAAGGCGTCGGCCCAAACATCACAGATTTCAGGGCAACCGCACCAAATCCCCCTTCAAAGCCACCCGGGTAACAAAAACTCCTGCCCGGCACTCGTAGGTATTCAAATCCTTACGTACACGCTGGTCGTAGTAGCTGACGATATTGACCACCGCATTCGCCCCGACCCGCTTGGCATCAGCCTGCAATTTGATCAGATTCGACTGCAACACCCATTCACACGAAGCCTGATCGCTCTTGTTGAAGCCGTTGGTTTTCAAATCACTGACCACCCCTTGGCGCAGCAACTGCTGAGTGCCCTGCGGCCCGTTGCCGATCAGGTAGAACTTCACACTGCCATCCAGCCGACCGGCGCGAATGGCGTCCGACAGCACGGTTTCGAAAGGCATGTACATGAGGTTGGTGGCATGGCTGGCACTGGGCAGCAGGGCGATAAGCGCAGCGGCGATCAGGGCTTTCACTTGCATGGTCATCTCCTTTGACGGTGAAAGAGAACTGCGAGGGCAGGTTATGGTGCTGCGACCTGCATCAGCGAGTGTAGATGCTGTTCAATCACCGCAAAAAAAAGGGCGCCAAACGGCGCCCTTTGTCGTTTCCGGCGTTTATTGAACCTTCGCCAGATCACCCTTCAGCGCAACGCCCGCCATGATCGCGCCGGCGTGGCATTCGTAGGTTTGCGCGTCCTTGCGTTCGTTGCGCTTGTAGAAGCTGACGATGTTGGTCACGGCGTTGGCGCCGGCGTTTTTCGCGGCCTGGTGCAGGCTGATGATTGCCGATTGGGCGACCCACTCGCAGGCGACTTCATCGGATTTGTTGAAAGCGTTGGTTTTCTTGTTGGTCACGGCGTCGGGGCTGACCACGGTGACTTTGCCGGCCGGGGTGTTGCCGGCCAGATAGAATTTCACGCTGCCATCGATCTTGCCGGAGCGGGTGGCTTCGGCGACGGCTTTGTCGAATGGCAGGTACACCGCCGTGTCGCGGGCCTGGCTGACCGCTGGCAGGGCGCAGAGCAGCAGGGTAACGGCGGCGAATTTCTTGAAGTGCATGTAGGTCTCCTTGACCTGGATTGATTCGGTTATGCCCAGCGGCGGAAGATCAACGAAGTGTTGACGCCACCGAAAGCGAAGTTGTTGTTCATCACGTAATCGTGGTGCATCTGACGAAACTCGCCGCGCAGGTAATCGAGCTTGCCGCAGTGCGGGTCGACCTCGTCGAGGTTGAAGGTGTGCACGTAACGGTCGCTGTTGAGCATCTCGATGCTGAACCATGACTCCAGCGCACCGCAGGCACCGAGGGTGTGGCCGAGAAAGCTCTTTTGCGAGCTGATCGGCATGTGTTCGCCGAACAGGCTGCTGGTGGCCAGGGTTTCGGCGATGTCGCCCTGCTCGGTCGCGGTGCCGTGGCCGTTCACATAGCCAATGGCGTCCGGACTGAGGCCGGCATCTTCCAAGGCCAGCTCCATGGCGCGGCGCATGGTGACCTGTTCCGGGCGGGTGGTGTGCTGGCCGTCGGCGTTGCTGCCGAAACCGACGATTTCCGCGTGAATGTGCGCGCCACGGGCGAGGGCGTGTTCCAGCTCCTCAAGCACGAGCATGCCGCCACCTTCACCAATCACCAGACCGTCGCGGCCCTTGTCGTACGGGCGTGGGCTGGTCTGGGGTGCATCGTTTTTCAGGCTGGTGGCGTAGAGCGCGTCGAACACCATGGCTTCGGTCGGGCAGAGTTCTTCGGCGCCGCCGGCGAGCATCAACGGCAGGCGGCCGAACTTGATTGCTTCGTAGGCGTAGCCGATGCCCTGGCTGCCGCTGGTGCAGGCGCTGGAGGTCGGGATCAGGCGGCCGGTGAGGCCGAAGAAAATGCTGATATTGGCGGCGGTGGTGTGCGGCATCATCCGCACGTAGGAGTTGGCGTTGAGCCCCTCGGCCACCGAGTTGAGCAGCATGTTGCCGAAGGCTTTGATCTCGTCAGTGCTACCGGTAGATGAACCACAAGCGACGCCCATGCGCCCGTCCTTGATCGATTCGTCACCGAGCAGGCCAGCATCGGCCAGAGCCTTTTCTGCTGCGCCGACCGCCAGTCGCGAAACCCGGCCCATGCTGCGCAACTGCTTGCGGGTCCAGTGCGACGGTACGAGAAAATCATCGATAGGCCCGGCCAGACGCGTGTTGAGCTCAGTGAAGCGATCCCACTCGTCCATCCGGCGAATGCCGCTGCGATTGGCCGCGAAATTGCCGGCAATGGTCGGCCAGTCGCTGCCCAGCGAGGTGATGCCGGCCATGCCGGTGACGACGACGCGCTTCATCAGCACAGGCCTCCGTTGACCGCCAGCACCTGGCGGGTGATGTACGAGGCTTCCGCCGACATCAGGAAATTCACCGCAGAGGCCACTTCTTCAGGGGTGCCCATGCGTTGCGCGGGGATCATTTTCATCAGTTCCTCCACCGGCACGTTTTCGTCGAGCATGGCCGTGTCGATCAGGCCAGGGGCGACGCAGTTAACCGTAATTTTGCGCTTGCCCAGCTCGATCGCCAACGCCTTTGCCGCACCGATCACCCCGGCCTTCGAGGCGCTGTAATTGACTTGGCCACGGTTGCCGATCAGGCCCGATACCGAGGTGATGCAGACGATGCGCCCGGCGGCGCGACGACGGATCATCGGCATCATCACCGGGTGCAGGACGTTGTAGAAACCGTCGAGGTTGGTGCGCAGGACCACGTCCCAATCGTCATCGCTCAGCGCCGGAAACGCGCCGTCGCGAGTCAGCCCGGCGTTGAGTACCACGCCGTAATAGGCGCCATGGTTTTCGACGTCGGCCTCGAGAATGCTTTTGCAGGTTTCACGGTCGGCGACGTCGAATTGCAGAATGCGTGCGCGGCGACCCAATGCTTCGATTTCGGCCTGCACCGCTTGGGCTTCGGTCATGCCGCTGCGGCAATGCAGGACGATGTCGTGCCCGGCTTGCGCCAGACGCAAGGCAATGGCGCGGCCGATGCCACGGCTGGAGCCGGTGACCAGTACGGATTCAGTCATCGTGCGACTCCTTTGTCTGTTGCAGATATTGGTTGGCATGCGGCGGACGGAACACGTTCAGCCGGGCGCTGGCATGAATGCCGTCACCGTGGATGTGACATTCGAATACGCCCATGCCGTTGTCGTCTTCCAGTGAGCGCAGGCCGTGGATGGTCAGCACGCTGCCAGGCGCAAAGGCTTCGACGTTGCACTCGAATTTGCGCGTGCCGAGGAGAAAGCCCAGCTCCGGCGGATTGCCTTTCTGCCGGGCGTGGCAACCGGCGAAAGCGGCGACGCTCTGCGCCATCAGCTCGACGCCGACCCACGCCGGCAGGCTGCCGTCGGGCAGGTTGAACAGGCCGTCGGGCTTGACCGTGAGGCGGGTGAAAATCTGCTCATCGTCGAAGCGCTCGATCGCGTCGATCAGAATCATGTCGCCGGCATGCGGCAGCAGTTCGGCGAGCGGCCAGTGGCTCATGGGGCGTCTCCGATAATCAGGCTGACGTTGTTGCCGCCGAAGGCAAACGAGTTGCTCATCAGGTAGCGCGGTGCAATGGACGTCAGGCGTTCGCTCGCGGTCACCCACTTGAGCGGCGGCAGCGCGGGATCGGCCTGGCCGTCCCAGATATGCGGCGGTAACGCCTGCTCAGGGTTGTCGGCACTCAGGCTCAGCCAGCAGAACGCCGCTTCCAGCGCGCCAGCCGCGCCGAGGGTGTGGCCGGTCAGCGGCTTGGTTGATGAGCAGGCGACGCCTTGGGGAAACAGCGCCGCGACCGCCAGACTTTCCATCGCGTCGTTGTGCTGGGTGGCGGTGCCGTGCAGGTTCAGGTAGTTGATTTGCCCGGCTTGCAGATGCGCGCGACCAAGGGCTTTTTGCATGGCTTGCAGGGCGCCGCGACCGCTCGGCTCCGGCGCGGAGATATGGTGCGCATCCGAGCTGGCGCCCGCACCCAGCAGGGCGATGCCCGGGCCTTCGTCGCGCTGTTTGCTCATCACGAACAGCACCGCTGCCTCGCCGATATTGATGCCGTTGCGGTTGGCGGAGAACGGATTGCAGCGCTCATCTGAAACGGCTTCCAGCGAAGAGAAACCGTTCAGCGTGAGCTTGCACAGACTGTCGACGCCGCCGCACAGCACCGCGTCGCACAGGCCCAGATCGAGCAGGCGCTGAGCGCTCATCAGCGCGCGGGCGCTGGAGGTACAGGCGGTGGAAATCACGTAGGCCGGGCCGCTCAGTTGCAGCCATTCGGCGAGAAAATTCGCCGGGGCGCCGAGTTCCTGTTGGCGATAGTCGTACTCGCGGGGAAATTGCTGTTCGCGGATGTAATGCGCCAGACCCCGGCTGGCCTCGTCGATGCCTGAGGTGCTGGTGCCGAGGACCACGCCTATGCGCTCGCGGCCGAAGGTCTGGATCGCACGATCGATGTCGTCTCGAATCTGCAGCGCGGCTTCCAGCAACAGCTGATTGTTGCGACTGCTGTGCTCGACCAGGTCCGCAGGGATCGCCGCCAATTCACCGTGTACGCCAGCCACAGGCAGTTCACGTTCGGCGACCCAGCCGGACTCGCGGCGCATCCCCGAACAGTCGCCGGCAAACAGATTGCGCGCGACTTCAGACTTGTCGCGGCCCAGGGCGCAGATCACGCCGAGGGCATTCAGGTAAGCGGTCATGGCGTCGATTCACCTAACTGGGAAACGCGATAGTGCGGGCCTTGGGGCAGATTCAATTGGAAGCTCAACGGTTGTGAATAGCGGACGTTCCAGCGCGCCGGCAGTGAACGCTGATCGGCCTGTTGGCGGGCGTCGGGATAGTTGCGCAGCAGCTCGGCAGGAGGCGTCAAGGCGAACAGCAGTGCGGCGAACAACTCCCGCGCTTCCGGGTTCGGCGGCAGCAGACCGTCGGCCTGCCAATGCCCATCGATCAGTTGCTGACGGGCTTGGGGAATGCCCAGCGGATCCATCATCGACCAACGCGTGCCGGCGCCTTCGCGCTGGATCACCAGCAGCCAGTCCTGACGTTGCCCGGCTTGCTCGCGCTCAATGTGCAGTTGCAGCGGCAGAGGCAGCGTCGGGTTGGCCGCTGGTAGCGGTGGCTGGCTGGCGCAGGCACTCAACAGCAAGGCTGACAAAACGATCGCCAGCCATGCAGAAAACCCTGTGGGAGCGAGCCTGCTCGCGAATGCCATCTGACATTCGCCACTTTGGCTGACTGATACACCGCTTTCGCGAGCAGGCTCGCTCCCACAGGGTTTCAGGTGTTCAGATCGATAGCCGTACATCAGACAGATTCCTGCAATGGCTTGCGCGCGACGACGTTTACCAGCGTCTCTTCGCGCTCACCGAATGGCTTGGGTTTGCTCAACCCCAGCCGCTCCAGCAAACCAAAATCCTTCGACCGGCTCCACCACAGATACGGGTAGGAAACATTGCGCTCGGCAAACTCGAAGCCTTGCTCGCGGATCATCTGCAGGTAGCCGGCGGCGCTCTTCTGCACATGCATCGGATGGCGGAACAGCCAGCGAATCACCCAGGTATCAATGTAAGCCTCGGTGGATTCGGCGAACAGCAGATAGCCGCCTGGCTTGAGCACGCGATAGAACTCGGCCAAGGCCTTTTCCTGCTCGACCAGATGATGGAAGGTCTGGTGGCAGAACAGCAGGTCGACGCTGGCATCGGCGACGTTGAGCGTGGCGCAATCGCTGCCGATCAACTCGACTGGCATGCCCAGGCGGGTGGCCTCTTCGGCGCTGAGTTGCAAACTGTGCGGGTCGGCGTCGACGCCGATCAGTCGCTGCGGGGCGAAGGTCTGACGCAGGTGGCCGAAGGACTTGCCCTGACCGCAACCGGCGTCGAGCAGCACCGGGTGTTCCGGCAGCGGCTCACTGAATAATCCACGCAAATCGTTGATCGCCACGCGCAGCACATGGTGCTGCCAGGTGTGGCTGCGCAAGAACCAGAGACCGAAGCGGGTTTCCTCGACGTAACTGTCGCTCAAGTAATTCATGAGGCGTCCTGCGCGCAGAGTTGGGAAATCATCTTCAGCCGGCGCCGCGCTTCACTGACGAACGGGTTGCGCTCGTCCCAGGCGTAACCGGCGAGGATCGAGCAGATCATCCGGCGAATTTCCGCTTGGCTGTCCTCATAGAAAATCACGTCCTGGAAGGTGCCGGCGTACCAGCCTTCGACGTAGCAACGGAAGGTATCGACGCCGCGTTTCAACGGTTCGGCAAATTCGCTTTGCCAGTCCACCGTTTCACCCTGCAACTGGCGGTGCAGCACGCCGGCAGCCATGCTCGCCGAACGCATGGCGATGGTCACGCCGGAGGAGAATACCGGGTCAAGGAATTCTGCGGCGTTGCCCAGCAGCGCGAAGCCCGGGCCGTGCAGGGTTTTCACGTTGGCCGCATAGCCGCCGAGGGTGCGCGCCGGGGTGTCCCAGACCGCGTTGTTCAGAACCCCGGCGAGGCTCGGCGTCTCGGCGATGAAGCTGCGCAGGCAGGCATCGAGATCGCTGTCGCGGCCCCGGAAATGTTCCTCAGCCGCGACCACGCCCACCGAGCAGCGGCCGTTGCTGAAGGGGATGGTCCAGAACCACACATCGCGATGCTCGGGATGGGTGGTGACGAGGATCTTTTCACGGTCGAACGCCGGGTTGTCGATGTGATCTTCGACATGGGTGAACACGGCCTGACGCACCGGGAAATTCGAAGGTGCTTCGAGGTCAAGCAAGCGCGACAGCACGCGGCCGTAGCCGCTGGCGTCCAGGACGAAATCGGCTTCGACGCGGTACTCGCTGCCATCTTCGCGGCGCACATCGAGTTGTGGTTTCGCCTGATCGAAATCGACGCTGACAATCGCATCGCCATAACGGATTTCCGCACCTTGCAATGCTGCTTGATCGGCCAGCAACTTGTCGAAATCGGCGCGCTGCACCTGGAACGTGGTCGGCTTGCCGGCGGTGAAAGTGTCGCCAAAATCGAAAGCGCTGTAGCGCTCGCCCCAGGCAAACGCCGCGCCGGTCTTGCGCTGGAACCCGGCGGCGTTGACGGCGTCGAGCATGCCGGCTTCTTCGACGAAATCCAGGCAGTGGCTGAGCAGGCTTTCGCCGATGGAGAAGCGTGGGAAGTGCTGGCGCTCGAGCACCAGCACATCGTGGCCCTTGCGCTTGAGCAGGGCAGCGGCGATAGCACCGGACGGGCCGGCACCGATGATCACGACCTGACGGGATTCCATTTCAACGATTGGCACGTGAGCTCCGGGGCAGAGGACTGTTCAGATTCAGGGGCGCGCGATGCAGGCCGATCAGGGCCGGCAGCAGCGTCGCGATCAGGCCCATCAGCATCAGCGCGAAATACAGCGCCGGGGTGATGAGCTGTTGTTGCAACAACAGATTGAGAAAGACGATTTCGCTCAGGCCGCGAATGTTCAGCAGTACGCTTTCGCGCCAGCGGCTGGCACCCGCGAACGAGGCTCCAGCCCAACCGAGGCCGAGCCAGTTGCCCAGCAGTTTACTGGCAATCGGCAACAGCAGCAGCGCCGCCCATTGCCCGGCGTCGAGGCTGGCGAGGGCGCTGTGCACGTCGATCTGGACGATGCCGAACGTGAGGATCAGCGGGATTGCGATCCACGTCTGCAAACGGCTCATCCAGCGTGCCGGCAACGGCAGCACCAACGGCACTTTCAGCAGCGCCATGCACAGCAGATAGCCGATGCCGAAAATCAGCGCGTTGAGTTTGTAATGCTCGGCCATGACCAGCAACGCGAAGAAGCCGAGGCTGTAAGTCAGCGGGCGACGCACGCGCAGCAGGTGCAAAAGCAGCGGCACGCCGGCCATGGCCACGGGCAGCAACAGGCTGCTCAGGTACAGGCTGCCCTGGGCGAGGCCGAACAGCGTCCAGCAGGTCAGATCGATAAGGATCGCTGTTTGCACCAGACGCCGCGTGGCAGCGGGCGGGTAATCGATGTGACGCAGATACAGGTACAACACCGGGATCGCGGTAATCGCGAAGACCAGTCCGATGGCCAATGCGTTGAGCCACGGCTGCGACGGCAGCAACCAGTACGCAACCGCCAGCCCGCAAGCGAACGGCACAGCGAAACTCGGTATAGCGATTTTCACGCTCTGGCGATCCAGACGCAGATCGATGACATCGCTGAGGATATGCCCGAGCAGCAAGGCGAAGCTCAGGCTGTAGAGGTTTTTCAGCCAGTCCGGGGCGATCAGTTGTGCGCCGCTGAGCTGCCAGCCCGGCTCGATCCAGAAATACATCAGCAACGGCAAACCGAAGCTCGCCAGCAGCAACTGACTGACGATCGGAATCAGGCCGAAGTGACGGCCGACACGAGTCGCCAGCGCAAACAGCGCCAAGGCCAGCAACCAGAAGCCGAAGACCATCATGCCGCTGGCTCCGCAACCGGTTCATGGCGCCCGGCCCACGGCGCGAGCATGAAGCTGAACGCCAGGCCGAGGCTCACCGACAGGCCGAAATTACTCACCGCCGGGGTGCTGGACACCGCTAGCAGGCCGAACGACAGCCACGTCGTCACTGCTGCAAGCAAGGTGCCGAGCAGGCTCACCGCCGCGCCGCCCACCTGTTCGCGCATGAGGATTGCATAGTCGACACTGATCGCCGTCACCAACAGCAGGCCGAACAGGCTGAACAGGGTCAGCGGCTGACCGAGCCAGCCAAGGCTGGCCAGACTGCACAGCGCCGCCAGCAGCGGCAGGGCGACGATACGCAGGGCGCCGGTCAGGCCGAACGGCAGGATCAGCACCAGCACGATCAACACGCAGGAGGCCAGTTTCAGTTCGGCGGCGCTGATCTGCGTGGCGGCGAACACCTTGTTCAGATCACCGAGGCGATCGACCAGCACCACCCCCGGCAAATCGAGCGCCTGCACGCGCAACAACGACGGATTGTTCAAGCCCTGCAAACTGGTCATCGCTGCGACGCCGTCTTCAGTCGGTCCAAGCCACAGTGTCCGATACGGCTCACCGAGCGGGCCGGCCAGCGCTGCGTCGATGTCTTCGGCGGGCAGGGTCTGCAACTGCTGCAATTCATTTTGCAACGCAACCACCGGCACGCCCAGATCGAGCAGCGGTTGCCAGAACGACGGCAGCTTGTTCAGTGATTCGCGCACTTGCTGTTGCTGGCTCGGCGCACTGACCAGTTGATCAATGGCCAGATAGCCTTGCAGTTTGTCGAGGTTGACCAGTTGCTGCAGCCGTTCGCTCAGCGCTGCCTGGCGCTCAAGCAATTGCTCCTGATTGGCAGCGCGGATCAGGAAGAACTGGCTGGTCGGTTGAAAACCGGTGATGCGCGCGATGGTCTGCGCTTCGTCGGTCAGATGCTGCGGCGCGCCAACCCATTGGCGAATGTCGTTTTTGCTCTGCAACTGCATCAGTCCGCCGACGCAGAAGGCGATCAGCAGGGCCAGCAGCGCGGGCGTGCGTATGCAACCGAGCAACGCCTCACGCAGATGAATCAGGCGCTCGGCCAGACGCAGCGGCCATTGCGCCGGGCGCAGTTCGACATTTTTCAGCAGCGCCGGCAGCAGGCAGACCGCCGACAGATAGGCGCCGAGCAAACCGGCGGCGGAGAACACCGCGATCTGCGTCAGCGCCGGGAACGGTGTCCACGCCAGCGCCAGGTAGCCGATAACGCTGGTGATCAGGCTCAGGGTCAGCCCCGGCAACGTCAGGCGCAGGGCCGGCCAACTGCGCCACGGCTTGAGACTCCAGCTTTTGGACAGATAGTGCAACGGGTAATCGACGGCGACACCGATCAGACTCGAACCGAGTACCAGCGTCATCACATGCATGTGGCCGAACAGCGCCACGCAGGCCACCGCGCCGAACAGCATGCCGACCAGCACCGGAACAAATGCCAGCAGCACGCCCCAGCGGCGAAACGCCAACAGCAGCAACAGCAGAATGCCGACCGTCGCACCACCGCCGACCCAGGTCATTTCGCGGGTGGCTTGTTGCTGGCCGTTGGCGGCGTAGAGCAGGCCACTGGCGGCGAGCAACTGCACGTCGCCTTTCGCCGCCTGTTCGCGGCTGTGCTGGAGCAGCTCTGCCACTTGCAGCGGCAGATTCATATCGAAGGCGTTACCGGTGGTGCGCGCACGCAGCATCACCCAGCTCTTGCCGTCGGCATCGGCGACCAGTGCGCCGCTGCCAATGTCCAGTTGCACTGCGCCATGTTTCGGCTGGCTGTTCTGGATGCGCCCGGTCAGGCCGAGCCAGTCGTCCTGGCTTGGCACCAGGGTGAAGCCGTTGAACGGATCGAACAGCGCCTGTACTCGCTGCTGGATGAACGCGTCGGGGTGCTTGCTGAGTAGCTGCCGATCATCCGCCGAGAGCATCGCAAGGCGTCCTTGCAGCAATTGCTTGCGCAGCGCCGGCAAGTCGGCTTGCAGGTTCCACTGCACGGTTTCGAACAGACCGCTGGCCTGCCATTGTTCGCCCAGTTGTTGAGCCATGGTCAGCGCTTGCTGGCGATCGGCGTGGCCGACCAGCACCAGCATTTCGCGATTGAGCGGTTCTTGCATGCGCTGTTCGGCGCGCAACTCCAGCGCGTCTGGATTGGTCCCGGGTACCAGCTCCATGAGATTGGCCGACAGCGGCGCACCGTCGCGCCACTGCCAGGCAGCCAGCGCGACGACGGCCAGCAGCAGGCTCAGAAACAGCCAGGGCAGCTTGCGTTCACTCGGCAAAGTCATGTTGCTCCGCTTCGCTCAAGGGTTGCTCGGCCGTGCTGTCCTGCATGCGTAGCAGGGTGCTGTCGCCTTGGGTTTCCAGCAGTTCGATGGTTTGCACCAGAGTACCGCCGTCGATATTGATCTGCTGGAACACTTGCTTGAGCAGCATCGAGCGCGGCGTCAGAGTCAGTTGCCACTGCTGCGCCGTGCCGCTCAGGGCCAGTTCGAAATCGCGCTGCAAACCGCTGCTGTCACCTTGCAGCACGGCGAGGAACAAACGGTTCTGCTCGGCACCGGCGCTCTTGTTCGGCAGCAGTTGCCAGCCATTGGTGTCACGGCGGGCGATGCCATTGGCGGTGATGCGGTAATCCTGTTGCAGCGGGGTTTTCAACAGCCACAGCAGGCCATGATTTTTCGCGAGGACGAAGCTGCCCTTGCTGATCAGCGGCTGCGGCAGGGCGCGCAGGTGTTTTTCCTGAGTGAACTGGCCGTGGATAACGTCCGGTTTCGCCAGTTGTTCACTGAGTTGTTGCAGGTCGAAGGCATTGGCCCATGACGACACGGCCAGCAGCGCCAACGCGCCAAGGCTTTTGAACAACACATTCATCGCAGCATCCTTTCCACGGCATCGGTGAAGACTTTGGGTGAGGCCAGTTGCATCTCGCGGCTGCTGACTTCGACGGCGACCTGCACGGAGCTTGCGCGGGTCAGGCGTTCGCCGGTCTGCAGGTCGCTGATCAGATAATTGATCTTCAGACGGTTTTCCCACTCGATCAGGCTGGCGCGCACGTTCAGCCGCTGGCCGAACACCGCGCTGCGCACGTAGCGCAGTTGCAGGTCGATGATCGGCCAGGCGTAACCCGACTCGACCATGTGCGTGTAGTTGTGGCCGATCTTGTCCAGCAACGCGCAGCGCGCGACTTCGAGGTATTTGACGTAATGGCCGTGCCAGACCACGTGCATGGTGTCGACGTCGAAAAACGGCACCAGAATCTCGGTATCGGCGTGAAGCACTCCGGCACTACGCATGCAGCCTCCAGTGTTGCGCGGCGATGCGTTGCAGGCACAGGCGCAGTTCGCCTTCCAGGGCGCGGTCTTCGATGACCGGCGGGAAGTCCTTGCCCAGCTCTTCGTGCATCGCTGCCAGTGCCGGCGGCAGCGGGCGCGCATCGGCGGCTTGAGCGCGCAGCCACACGCCCTGATTGGCGGCGAGCAGCGTGGCGGCGGCGACCTGTTCGGTCAGCTCCAGCACGCGAATCGCATCACGGGCGGCGATGGTGCCCATGCTCACCTTGTCCTGGTTGTGGCACTCGGTGGAGCGCGAGAACACGCTGGCCGGCATGGTGTTTTTCAGTGCTTCGGCGGTCCAGGCGCTGGTGCCGATCTGCACGGCTTTGAAGCCGTGATTGATCATGGCCCGATCGGCTGGCGCGCCGGAGAGGTTGCTTGGCAAGCCGTGGTTGTAGCGCTCGTCGACCAGCAACGCCAATTGCCGATCGAGCAGATCGGCGACGTTGGCCACGAGGTTTTTCAGGCTGTCCATAGCGAACGCAATGTGCCCGCCGTAGAAGTGCCCGCCATGCAGAACGCGCTCGGCTTCGGCATCGATGATCGGGTTGTCGTTGGCGCTGTTCAGCTCGGTTTCGATGAAGCCGCGCAGCCAGTTCAGGCTGTCGGCCAGCACGCCGAGCACATGCGGCGCGCAACGCAGCGAATAACGATCCTGCAGACGATGCAGTGGCGCGGTCGGCGCGTCGATCGCCAGATCCTTGCGCAGCCACGCGGCGACCTGCATCTGCCCCGGGTGCGGTTTGGCGGCGAACAGGCGTTCGTCGAAGTGCTCCGGGTTGCCTTGCAGCGCGACGACATTGAGCGCGGTGATGCGCGTGGCCAGTTGCAGCAGGTAATCGGCGCGGGCGAAAGCGAGACAGGCGAGGCCGGTCATCACCGCTGTGCCGTTCATCAGCGCCAGCGCCTCTTTCGGGCGCAGCACCAGCGGCGTCCAGCCTAGCTCGCGATGCACGTCGGCAGCCTGACGACGTTCGCCACGGAACAGCACTTCGCGCTCGCCGGACAGGGTTGCGGCGACATAGGACAGCGGCGTCAGATCGCCGCTGGCACCCACCGAACCTTCTTCGGGAATCAGCGGCAGGATGTCGTATTCGAGAAACGCGTGCAGACGCTCGAGCAGTTCGACGCGCACCCCGGAAACGCCGTGACACAACGACTGCAAGCGCGCCGCCAGCACCGCGCGGGTCGCCTGCGCGTCGAGCAGTTTGCCCAGGCCGCAACCATGAAAGGTGTAGAGATGACGCGGCAGCGCCTCGACGTGATGCAGCGGCACCGCGACCACGCAGGAATCGCCGTAACCGGTGGTGACGCCGTAGATCACACCTTCCTTGTCCAGCAGCGAATCGAGAAACCGCGCGCCCTTGGCGATGCGCTCGCGATAGTCGGCGTCAGCCTGCAATTGCACGGGCGCCTGACGGTTGGCCAGGGCCAGCACGTCTTCGATGCGCAAAGGGCGTTCGCCGAAGGTTACCGGCTCATGGGTTGGCGTCGTCATCGGTCTTCCAGAAAGGGTAAAAGTTGAACCATTGCTGCGGGGCTTCGAGGCAATAGTGACTCAGGCGCTGCGCGTAGCGGGTGGCCCACTGATGAATGACCTGCTCGCGTTCGCGGCGTGTCCACACCACCGCGTCGGCGAACGGTTCGAGAGTCAGGCGATAGTGGCCGTCGGGTTGCTTGAGGCACATCAGCAGATTGACCGGGCACTTGAGCAGGCCGGCCAGTAACCACGGGCCTTGCGGAAATGGCGCCGGGTGGCCGAGAAAATCCACCGTCACGCTGCGCCCGCCGTGCAGTGGCACGCGGTCACCGGCAATCGCCAGCCACTCGCCGCGTTCCAGTCGTTCATGCAGTTGCAGCATGATCACCGGGTCGAGTTCGCTGACCTGAATCAGGCGCAGATTGGTCGCCCCGGCTTCGCCAAGCAAGCGATTGAATTGCTCGGCGTGCTTGGTGTGCACCAGCACGTTCATGGTGACCTTTTCGCCGATCTCCGCCAGCGCCCGGCACACTTCGAGATTGCCCAGATGCGCGCCGACCAGCAGTTGCCCGCGACTGCCGCGCAACTGCTTGCGCAGCAGCGCCGGGTCGATGATTTCGATCTGCTCGATGCTCAGCTTGCCGTTCCACACGTCGAGCTTGTCGAGCAGCGAATCGGCAAAGGTCATGAACTGGCCGAACACCCGCCAGTGGCTCGGGCGCAGGTCGTCGCGCCGGCTCCACTCGGCCAGCCGCTGCTGGTACTGCCAGGCACTGCGCCGGGCGACGCGGCCGAAGAGGAAAAAATACAGGACGATGGCGTACAGCAACGGGCTGAGCAGGCGCCGTCCGAGGACTTTGGCGGCGAATGCAGTGAATTTCATCAGCAGGAAACTGCCGCGCTCTTCGCGGTCGGCCCAGTGCTTCTTGTCGACTTCTTCGCTCATGGTTTCCACCGCCGCCAGAGGATCACCGGCCAACGCAGCAACATGCCGAAGAACAGCCGCGTGTGCATGCTGGAAATCAGCGCGTTGTCGTGGAACAGGCGAAAGTGCGACACGCCGTCCAGCGGGTAATGCACGCTTGTCTGCAGCCAGCGCATCGGCTGATTGCGCCAGGCCAGCCGCACAAGAATGTCCGAGTCGAAATCCATGCGTTTGCCGACTTTGGCCGAGTCGATCACGGCCAGAGTCGGCGCCAGCGGATAAACACGGAAGCCGCACATCGAATCGCGAATCTGCAACGACAGGGTGTTGATCCAGACCATCACGTGCGTCAGGTAGCGAGCGTACAAACGCCCTTTCGGCACGCTCTCGTCGAACAGCGGATAGCCGCAGATCATCGCCTCGGGATGGCCGCGGGATTCGCCGACGAAGCGCGCGACGTCGTGCAAATCGTGCTGGCCGTCGGCATCGACCTGCAAGGCATGGCTGTAACCCAGACGCGAGGCTTCACGCAGACCGGTCATCACCGCGCCGCCCTTGCCCTGATTGGCCGTCAGGCGCACCAGAAAAACCCTGTCGCGCTCGGCCAGGGTGTCGAGCACCCGCGCGCAGGACGGCTCGCTGGCATCGTCCACCAGAATGCACGGCAGACCTTGTGCGAGCAGGGCATCGACCACGGTGGTGATCGCGGTTTCGTGGTTGTATACCGGGATTACGGCGCAGGGGTTATGCATGGGCAGGCCCCAGGAGAATGCGTCCGCTGGAACAGGTCGCCGTGTCGTTGCGATAAGCGAAATACAACTTGCCGCGCTCGGCATCGAAACGCAGATGCAGCTGGATTTCATCACCCGGGCGCACCAGTTGCTGAAACTTCAGCACCTCCATTCCCGCGAACCCGCCATTCAGCTTCAGCAACTGCCGACCCAGATTCAGCGCCCATTCCACCTGCACCACACCGGGCAACACCGGTGCCTTGGGAAAATGCCCGCTGAAGTAGGCCAGATCCGGCGGCACGCTGAGTTGCAGGCTCCACTCGCCGTCGCTTTCGCTTTGCTCCAGCACTTCGGGGGCTTTGGGTCGCGCGGCCAGCAGCAATGCTTCGACGTCGGCTTGCGCCAGTTTGCCCTGGCTGTTCAATGGCATCTGCCGCAGCAGGCGCCAGCGTCGGGGCAGGGCGAGGGCTTCGCAATGTTGGCTCAGATGTTTGCGCAGGGTTTCGGTCAGGTCGCGGCGACCGTGCTCGCGCAGGGCGAACAGGCCCGATTCGCTGAGCACCAGCAGCGCACCGAGCGAGGCGCGGTTTTCCTGGACCACACCGAGGCGCGCTTCGGCGACCCAGTCATGGGCTGCCAAGGCCTGCTCGAGCATCGGCAACGAGATGCGTTTTTCTTCCAGTTTGACGATGCGGTCCAGTCTCCCCAGCAGTTCGAAGCGACCATCGGTGGCAATGCGTGCGGCGTCGGCGCTGTGTTCGACGTGGCCGGCAGGCAGATAAGGCGAAGAAATAAGCAGGGCGCCGTCGCTGTCCTGGCTCAGTTCGACGCCAGCAAACGGCCGCCACAACGACTCGCCCTGACGCCAGGCGATGCCGCCAGTTTCCGAGCTGCCGAGGATTTCCGTCGGCCATTGCTGCAAGCGCTGTTGCAGACTTTGCGCCGCTTCCGACGGCAACGCGCCCCCGGAGGAAAACACCCGGCGCACCGCGCTCAGGGCCGGCCAGTCGAGGTTGTCGCCCATGCGCTTGAGCAGCGCCGGGCTGGCGACCCAGGCGAAGGCCGGGTATTCGCGGCTGGCGCGCTGCAAGTCTTCGGAGAACGCCAGTTGCCGGCGCACGAACGGGCGCCCGGCGCACAATGGCCACAACACGCGAAACAGCAGGCCATAGATGTGTTGCGTGGCGACACTGCCGATGATGCAGGCTTCACCGAGGTCTGCGCCCCACAACTGTTCCAGCGCTTCGACCTCGTTGGCCAATTGGCGCAGGGTCTTGTCGATGCGCTTGGGTTCGCCGCTGGAGCCGGAAGTGCACAGGCTCAGTCGGCATTGATCGAGATCCAGTTGTGCACCGGGCAGTTCGGGCTGAGTGAAGTCGTCCAGCTGTGCATCGCCTGATTGATCGGTCAGCCATAGATCGACTTCCTGCGACCAGCGCTGACGCGTCTGCGCTTGCAGATCCGCCGGCAGCAACACGCTGACGCCGGCACGCCACGCGCCGAGCAGGGCGATGGCGAGGTCGGCGGCATCTTCCAGATGCACGGCCAGCCTTTTCACGCCTTGGCTTTGCAGACCCGCGGCGACGCTCAGGGCCTGCGCTCGCAGTTGCGTGTGATCGAGTGCCGGCGCCTGGCAGATCGCCCGTGCCGGCAGTGCCTTGAGCAACAGCTGCTCAAGTTTTATCCAATTCATGTACGGCCTCTTACCCGTTGTCGTATCAGCCATTCAATGGCAAACATCAGGCCGATCAATCCGTAGGAGATCAGGCCGGTGTACAACATCCACCAATCCAGCGGCGCCCACAGGGTGAGGAGGGCGGCGCACAAACCGTTGCAGAAGAAAAACACGCTCCAGGCCAGCGTGACCTTGCGCGTGTAGCGAATGGCAACCTGCGGCAGCTCCGGCTCACGCAAGCGCGCCAGACGCTCGACCATCGGCGGGCCGAATTTCAGGCTTGCGCCGAACAGCACCAGCATGAATGCGCTGATCAGCACCGGGTACCAGCGCAGCAGCTGCGGGCTGTCGAACACCGCGAGCAGCAGGCAGAAAACCATCGCCACGCACGCCATCCACAGGCTGCCCGGCTTGCGTTCGCCGGTCAGGGCTCGCGCCAGCCACAGGCTGCCCAACAGCAGCGCAAATTGCCACGGGGCGAAATGCTCCATGCCGAAATACACCGCAAAGGGGTACAGCAGACCGGCCAGCAGCAGGCCCAGGCCGATCAGTCGGCTCATGCGGCCGGTTGAACCAGACGGAACACCGCCTCGACCACGTCACCGACGGTGCGCACCGATTTGAATTCTTCGGCGGCGATTTTCTTGCCGGTCTGGCGTTTGATGTGATCGATCAGGTCAACCGCATCGATGCTGTCGATTTCCAGATCCTGATACAGATTGGCGTCCATGCTTACGCGGGCCGGATCCAGCTCGAACAGCTCGACCAGGGCATCGCGCAGGGTGTTGAAGATATCGTCACGAGTTTGCATGGTCCGGTCTCAAGCTGCCTGTTTTGCCGTGACGAATGCCGCAAGGCTGGCCACGTTGGTGAAATGGTTGCGGGTGTCTTTGGCATCGGCGTCGATCTTGATGCCGTATTTTTTCTGGATCGCCAGGCCCAGTTCCAGCGCGTCCACGGAGTCCAGGCCGAGGCCTTCGCCGAACAATGTCTGCTCGTCGCCGATGTCCTCGGGGCTGATGTCTTCCAGGCCCAAGGCATCGATGATCAGCAGTTTGATGTCACGCACCAGGCTAGCGGTGTTCAGTTCGCTCATCTGCGGCGAGCTCCTTAATGAAATAGTCATGCAAATAATCGTTGAGCTTGCGCGAGGCCTGCGGTGCGGGGCCTTGCGCGGCGAAGGTCTGTGGGTCTATATCGGCCCCCACGCGAAAACTGAAGTGCACGCGGCGATGGGGGATGCGATACCACGGCTCGGCTTTGGTCAGGGTGGTCGGGCTGACCTTGATGATCACCGGGGTAACGATTTTCGCACCGCGCAGGGCAATTGCCGCCGCCCCCCGATGAAAGGCCGGCGCCTGCCCCGGCTGGGTGCGGGTGCCTTCGGGGAAAATGATCAGGGTCTGGCCGTCCTGCAATGACTGCGCGGCGGCGTCGAGCATGTCCATGCTGCCGTCGTTGCTGATGTACTCGGTGCGGCGCAGCGGGCCACGGGTGAACGGGTTTTCCCAGAGGGTTTTTTTCACCACGCAATTGGCGTGGCGCACCAGACCGATGAGAAACACCACATCGATCAGCGACGGGTGGTTGGCGATGATCATCTGCCCCGGGCGACCGAGGCGCTCGGCACCCTCAATGTCGTAAGTGAGCACGCCGGTGCGGGCCATGAAACGCACGAAAAACCAGAACAAGCGACTGACCGTACGCCGCGCGCGCAGGCGATGGACCAGCGCGTCACCGGGCAGGCAGCCGAGCAGCGGAAATACCAGCAGGCGCAGACACAGCCCGCCGAGCCCGAACAAGGCGAAGCTCGCAGCAGTGGCCAGCAGGCGCCAGTAGTAGGCGTCGCGGTGTTTGGCGGTCACGGGTTGCGATGCCAGGTCCATACACGATTTTTCCACGCATGTTGGCAGTCAGGTTGCTGGCCGAGCAGGGTTCGCAGCAGGTTGAGCGCGTGCGGCCAGTGCGCCTTTGACCGGGTTTCGGTGCTGCTGTTCAGGGTCAGCCGCCAGTCGGTACCGGGCGTGAGCAACAAGCCCAGCGCATAAGGGAACGGCACATCATCGACCCACTGCGAATACGCCTCGGGCGGCTGCTCTTCGGTGATCACCAGCAGCACCGCCGGGGCGCCTTCATCAAGCAATGCCGCCGCTTCGAGCATGCCGTGTTCGAGGCCGTCGCCAGCAGCGGCGAGGGCGGTCATTTCGCTGGTTTCACCGCGCATGATCGACCACAAACCGATGATCGCGTTATGCACCGACAGGCTGAATTGGGTCGGCGACAAGGGCTGCTCGGTGGCCAGATCGCGGAGGATTTCAAACGTGCGGGGGGTTTCGCCGTGCCGCGAGACGAACACCAGCGGCAGATTGTCCCGCCCGTCGGCCAGCGGCCAGCCAACGCTGAAGGCCATCCGCGCCAGGCGGCTGAGGCGGCGGCGCTGCATGGCCGGCAGAAACGACACATCGGGCGCGGCATCACTGCTCTGCAGCACGACCGGTTGTCGGCTCCAGGCCTGCCAGGCGTCCACGCTGTCGAGCCCCGGGGCCCACGCGCGCCATTGGGCGATGTTGAAGTTGATCACGGACATTCATCCCGCCCCTGCGGGCTTTCGTTGACGCGTTGAGTCGCCAGCGCCGCAGCAGGCTTGGCTTGGCGCAGGGCGCCGGGTGGCGCGCATTATCCCGGTGCGACGGGTGTGTAGCAAATGTTGGTTACATTTTGCCCAACAAAATGTACCGAGCGGTTCGCTGTATGGCTATCACTTGGCCATTATCCAGATTTGACGCGGCGTGTCTGTCAGGTGTCTCCGTAATGGCTGGCGGTTTTTTCCATGCCTGGGCGTCGATTTTTACACCTGACGACGTAGTCCATGTCGGTGAAGGTAGCGAAGCGCGGTCACCGCCAACTACACTCGGTCATTCTTTGATACACGGAGGTTTGGTCATGCGGCGCGTGGTGTTCAATCAGAAAGGTGGCGTGGGCAAATCCAGCATCGCCTGCAATCTGGCGGCGGTCAGCGCCAGCGAGGGTTATCGCACGTTGTTGGTCGACCTCGATGCCCAGGCCAATTCCACTCAGTATCTGACCGGGCTCACCGGTGATGACATTCCGATGGGCATCGCCGATTTCTTCAAACAGACCCTGTCGTCCGGGCCGTTCTCGAAAAAGAATCAGGCGGACATCTATGAAACGCCGTTCGACAACCTGCACATCATTACTGCCACCGCCGAGCTGGCTGACCTGCAGCCCAAGCTCGAGGCGAAACACAAGATCAACAAGCTGCGCAAGTTGCTCGACGAATTGTCCGAGGATTACGACCGGATTTATCTGGATACCCCGCCGGCACTGAATTTCTACGCGGTATCGGCGCTGATTGCCGCAGATCGAGTGTTGATCCCCTTTGACTGCGACAGCTTTTCACGTCAGGCCCTGTATGGGCTGATCGCCGAGATCGAAGAGTTGAAGGATGACCACAACGAAGGATTGGAAGTCGAAGGCATTGTGGTCAATCAGTTTCAGGCGCGGGCCAGCCTGCCACAGCAGATGCTCGATGAGTTGATCGCCGAAGGCTTGCCGGTATTACCGGTGTACCTGAGCAGTTCGGTGCGCATGCGCGAGTCGCACCAGGCCAGCATGCCGCTGATCCACCTCGATCCACGGCACAAACTGACGCAGCAGTTTGTTGAACTGCACAATCTGCTGGAAGGCCACTGATTCCCCGACTCACACGCAAATCCTGTGGGAGCGAGCCTGCTCGCGAAGAGGCCGGCACATTCAACATCAGCGTTGAATGATCGGCCGCCTTCGCGAGCAGGCTCGCTCCCACAGGGGGATCTGTGCTGGATCAGATGCCTTGGCTACGCAGCCACGCCATCAACTGCGGCAATGGCAACGCACCGCTCTGCCGCGCCACTTCCCTGCCGTTTTTAAACAGAATCAGACTCGGAATCGAGCGAATCCCCAACTGCGCCGACAACTGCTGATTCGCTTCGCTGTCGAGCTTGGCCAGCCGGCACTTGCCCGCCAGCTGCGCCGCAGCCTGTTCGAACACCGGCGCAAACGACTTGCACGGCCCGCACCAGTCCGCCCAGACATCCACCAGTAACGGCAGATCGCCCTTGATCTGACTGGCGTAATCGCCTTGTTTGAGTTCGAAGGGTTTGCTCACCATCACCGCAGACTTGCAGCGTCCGCACTTGGGTTGATCGGCGAGACGCTCGGCTGGAATGCGGTTGACGCCATTGCAGGAGGGGCAGGGGATGAGGAGTGGGGTGGTCATGATTGGTTCTCTGATAGGCAGTCTATAGAACTGATTTGGAGTCGATCTGCCAACTTATCAATGTCGCAACTGCTCACATTTTTCTCAAAACAGTTCCGGGATCGATGGCTAGTCTGAAGACCAATTCGGCGTTTTACGCTTGTCGTGAGGAGATCGCTTTGTCTTTATTCGCGTGCTACTTTTGTTGCACTAATCCAGGAATCGATGATTCCTATGCATCAAATCGGAGCGACATAATGTCCGTAACTTCCAAGATACGCCGCCAAGGCGGCGCTGCCGTCATTACGATTCCGCCCACGCTTTTAAAGTTGTTGCATCTGGAGGTTGGCGCACAGCTAGAGCTGAATGTGGTCGATGGCGAACTGATTGCTCGTCCAGCCGTAGCCGCTACGCGTAAGCGTTATAGTTTGTCAGAGCTACTCGAAGGCGCAGAAGAATTGCAGAAACTTAACGCCCAGACTAGCGAGACCCTTGAAGGTGATTCTGTCGGCCGGGAGCTGGGTTGATGGTGCGCCGACAGCCCCCTCAGCGGGGTGACGTTTACTGGATTGATCCAAACCCAGTGGCGGGGCGGGAGATGATGAACAGACATCGCTTTGTGGTGATCACGCCCAGAGAGATCAACGCATTGGGCGTGAGCATGACGGTGCCTGTTACTAGCGGTGGGAATTTCAGCCGGTATATGGGTTTGGCGGTCGCCATTACTGGCCACGAAACCAATGGTGTAGCGGTGTGTAATCAGGTTCGCAGTTTTGACATAGAACAACGGGTACGAGACGGCACGGCCAAATTCATCGAGCGACTGGATGACGTGACAATGTCTGACATCGTCGACCGTGTAATCAGTGCAATCGACCCGCTAAGCTGAAGCGCCTACGAAGAACAACTGATCTCCAAATGCTTTCCCCACTCCGGTGGCCGCTCGGCGTAACCCTCCATCCCCGGCTGCTCCTCAAACGGTTTGCTCAGCACCGCATGCAGTCGGCGTACCTCGGCATAATCCCCTTGTTCCGCCGCATCAATAGCCTTTTGCGCCAGATAATTGCGCAGGATGTACAGCGGATTGACTGCATGCATCCGTGCGCGGCGTTGTGCCTGATCGGCATTGCCGTCGCGGCCGACCCGGGC
Organism: Pseudomonas siliginis; assembly: GCF_024072275.1. Taxonomy (NCBI): domain Bacteria; kingdom Pseudomonadati; phylum Pseudomonadota; class Gammaproteobacteria; order Pseudomonadales; family Pseudomonadaceae; genus Pseudomonas; species Pseudomonas siliginis. Next base: position 512,205 of record NZ_CP099598.1, read on the forward strand.
GACGTAGCGTTTGCCCCAGGCATCGAAACCTTTGATATCGACAAAATCGTCGCGCAGGCGGGCGATGGCCTGTTCGGCTGACTCTTCACCGAGGCGGCGGAAGAATAGCGTGTAGTCGACGCCGCTGTTCTGCATCAGTTGCATCAGGTTTTCCAGCAGTTGCTGATCGTCGTCCTCGGCGGTGGTGAAGCCGAAGCGGCGGCGCATCAGGTCGAGGTAGTGCGCCTGGAACAGCGGCAGGTACAAGCCGAGGGTTTCGCGCAGGGCCTCGACGCTGATGAACGGCGTCAGCGCCTGGGCGAGCGCGCTGAGGTTCCACTGCCCCACCGGCACCTGATTGCTGAACGAGTAGCGGCCCTGATCGTCGGAGTGGTTGCAGATGAAATGCGCGTCGAAGTCATCGAGGAAGGCGAACGGGCCGAAGTCGAAGGTGATGCCGAGGATCGACATGTTGTCGGTGTTCATCACGCCGTGACAGAAGCCGTAGGCCTGCCACTTGGCGATCAGCTCGGCGTTGCGCTCGACGATCTCGCGAAACATCGCCAGATACGGTTCCGGTTGTTCCAGACACTCGGGAAAGTGCATCGCCAGCACATGCTCGCCAAGCTGTTTCTGCTGCTCGGGGCGCTTGGTGTAGTAGAAATATTCGAAGTGGCCGAAGCGGATATGGCTCGGCGCCAGACGCAGCACCATCGCCGCGCGTTCCTGCTTTTCCCGCCAGACCGGCGTGTCGGAGCCAATCACGCAGGCGGCCCGCGAAGATGGAATGTTCAGCGCAAACAGCGCCTCGGAGGCGAGAAACTCGCGAATCGATGAGCGCAGCACCGCGCGACCATCGCCCATGCGTGAAAACGGCGTCTGCCCGGCGCCTTTGAGGTGCAAGTCCCAATGCTCGCCAGCGTTGTTGTACACCTCACCCAGCAGCAGACCGCGCCCGTCACCCAGTTGCGGGGTATAACCGCCGAACTGATGCCCGGAATACACCATCGCCCGCGGCTCGGCATCGGCCCACAGCTTGTGGCCGCCAAACAGTTGCGCGAATTCTTCGGTGTCGGCGCTGGCCGCATCGAGATCAAGCAAGGCCAGAGCGGCCGGGCTGGCGACCACCAGACGCGGATTGTCGATCGGTTCGGGCAGCACGTGCGCGGAGAACGCGTCGCCCAGCCGGGCAAAGCGGTTATCGAAAGTCAGTTCGTCGAGGGCTTTCACGGGCCGGCTCCAGCAGAATGTCCGAGCATTCTGCTGGGACCATGTCGGTTAGTCGAGTTTGCTCGGTGGCGGTTCCGGCAACGGTTTCTGCCCGTCGACGATCGGCACGATGGTTTTGTTCTCGGGTTCCACAGGCACCATCTTGTATTCCTGACCGTGGAGGTTCTTCAGATAAACCTCCATCTGCCGGAACGAGATGTTGATGTGCTGCTTCTTGAACTCGCGATTGATGAAGCGGTTGACCTCATCCAGCACCGGGTTGCGGTCACCGAGATCGCGTACATGCATGCGCAGTTCGTGGTCGAGCGTGCTTTCGCCGAAGTTGAGGAAGTACACGTGTGGCTCAGGTTCTTTGAGCACGCGCGGGTTCTCCCGGGCCGCTTTGAGCAGCAGTTCCTTGACCAGGTCCAGATCCGAACCGTAATCGACGCCGAGTTTCAGCGTGACGCGGGTGATGGTGTCGGTCAGCGACCAGTTGATCAATTGCCCGGTGATGAACGTTTTGTTCGGGACAATGATGTCCTTGCGGTCGAAGTCGGTGATGGTCGTGGCGCGGATGCGGATCTTGCTCACCGTGCCCGACAGGTTGCCGATGGTGATGGTGTCACCGATCCGCACCGGGCGTTCGAAGAGGATCATGATGCCGGAGATGAAGTTGGCGAAGATCTCCTGCATACCGAAGCCGAGGCCCACCGACAGCGCTGCCACCAGCCATTGCAACTTGTCCCAACTGACGCCGAGGGTCGACAGGGTGGTGACAAAACCAACGCCGGCAATCACGTAGGACAGCAGCGTGGTTGTCGCATAAGCGCTACCCTGGGCCAGATTGAGTTTGGACAGCACGAACACTTCGAGCAGGCCGGGCAAGTTGCGCGCCAGAGCGAAGGTGATGCCGATGATGATCAGCGCGCCGAGCATGTCGCCGATGCTGATCGGCACCATGCTCATGTTGGCGCCGGTACCGCTGGTGTATTCGTAAAGGGTGATGTTGTCCAGATACGAGAACACCGAAATTAGGTCCGACCAGACCCAGTACAGCGCCGCAATGAAGCCGCCGAGCAGGGCCAGGCGGATCAGGCGCAGGGACTGTTCGTTGACCTTTTCGATGTCCAGGGTCGGCTCTTCGATCACCGCTTCGCCGTCGCCGGCCTCTTTTGCCGCCTGCCGTTTGGCCAGCGCGCGCTGGTAAGCCAGACGCCGCGCGGCAACGCTCAGACCACGCACGAAGGTGGCCTCGATCACCAGCCAGAACATCAACAGGTACAGGGTATTGATCAAGCGGTCGCTGAGTTTCAGTGCGGTGTAGTAGTAGCCGAAGCACACCGCGACAAACAGGGCGATCGGCAGCAGGGTGAACATCACTCCGACGGCTTTGCGGAACAGCGAAGCGTTCTGGTGCGTCGGGCTGCTGATCAGCAGGCGACTGAGCAGCCATGCCATCAAGGCGTAGCAGGTCAGTACCACCGGCATGCCGAGCACGTCATCGGCCAGCGCCGCCGGTTGCAACTCGGCGACGGCCACCACGGCCACCAGCGCCATGACCACAAGGCCCAATCGACGTACCCAGCCCTGAAGGAACTCGACCTGCGGTTTTTCCCAGCGGAAGTGCAATTCCGCCACGCCACCCGGCGCAAGAATCCGGTACGCGGTGTAGAACACCAGCCAGGCCTGGCCCATCTGCAACAGCGCCGCGCCCATGTTGGCGTTCTGCCCGCGCGCGTCAATCTGCAGGGCCAGACCGCACAGCGCCAGACCCAACGCCACCGGCATCGCCAACAGAATGTTGATCAGAATCGCCTGCGGCGTGTGCCACTGGCTATCGCGCTTGAAGTGGCCGATGTCCTGGTGAACCTTGTTGAGTCGTCCGTACAGCGCCTTGCGGCGCCACAACAGGGCGCCGATCAGCAGCGCCAATGGCAGGAACAGCAGCGGGCGCTGGGTCAGGCCGTCAGCCAGTTCGCTCAGGCTCGACGCCCAGGGCAGGGTGTTGACCTGTCGCTCGAGACGCTCGGGCACGCCGCGCATCCATTCCACGTCCAGCGGCTTGTTGCTGGGGATCCAGAACATCTGTTCGTCGAGGGTCGCGCGCAGGCTTTGCGCGGTGCTCAGCAATTGTTTCTGGTTGAGCTGCAGGGTGATCGATTCATTGAGCATCGCGCTCAATTCGCGGTTCAGCCGCTCGAGCAGATCAGCGCGTGTGTTGGCCAGATCGAGCAGGCTTTTGCGCAGTTGCGGGGTGACCTGCTCTGGCGGCTGGGTGGCCAGCAAATTGTCGACGTAGGTCGCCGGATTGCTCAACAGCTCCCGCTGCTGGCTGACATCGAACTGATACAGGCGAATATCGGCAATCTGGTCGGCGAGGTCGCGGTCGACCTTCAAGTGCGGCAGCGCCTGCTTCTGTTTATAGAGAATTTTCGACAGCAACAGGCTGCCCTTGAGCACGCTGATCTGTTCGTCCAGTGCCGAATCGCTCTGGGTCAGGGTGTCGAGTTGCTGTTTGGTCTGCAGGTTCTGCTGCGTGACTTCGTTGAGACGGTCGGTGCTCTTGAGCAAATAGTCGGAAAGCTTGAGATTGGTCGCGCTCTCGCTCGCCAGCAGGCTGCTGCCGCCGGCCTTCTGCGCTTCGATCGATTGCTGGGTAACGGTTTCTTGCGACTGCGCCAGACGCTTCTGGTTGATCAGGGTTTGCAGTTCCTGGATCTCGCGGTCGAGGCGATCGGATTTCTCCGAGAGCAAGTCATGCTGAGCGTTGCCCAGATCCTGCAACTGGGTGTTGCCTGCCAGTTCCTGGCGGCGCAATGGAATCAGTGCATTGAGTGCGGCCAGTTCGGCGTTCAACTGGTCGCGCTGTTCGGCGGTGACCGTTTTGCCCGTGTCCTTGCCGGATTTGAGGATGGTGTTGATCTGCTGGATGCGCGTCTGGCTGGCGGAAATCTCCGCCTGCGCACGCTCGGGGCGAGTCTGCGCGGTGATGATCAGACTGTTGGCTTCGGCCAGGGCTTTTTGCAGATCGCTTTGCTGGGTCGAGCGATCGGTGAGGATCTGCTCCAGTTGCTGGATCGACTCTTTCGGAAAACGTTGCGCTACCGGCACCGGTGCGGTGGCCTTGAGGCGGCTCAGTTCGCGGGTATTTTCAATCGTCTGCTTCGGCGCGTTGGCCAGCTGACGCTTGAGATCGATCAACTTCTGCTCGTAATCACGCTGGTTGTTCAGTTGATTGAGGGTGTTCTGCAGGACGGTCTGCAGGGTCTTCTTGTCGGCGTCCGGCAGTTTGCTGTCAGCCAGCTTGTCGAGGCTGGCCTGCACGGCATCGCTGGACGGTGGTTCGGCAGCATGCAGCGGGCCGACGACAAGACTGAGGCCCAGCAGGGCCGCGGCGAAAAAGGAGCGCAGGGTAGGCATAGAGACCGGTCAAGCAAGTGAGAGTGGAAGCAGTTTAGAGGAAGAGTCCGGGGCCCGGGCGACTTCCTTCGGGGAATCTGACGCCCACTTTGCCGATCTTGTTCCCGTCCATGACCGCAACCGTCCAGTGGGTGTTGTTCCACTCCACCTGGTCACCGACGACGGGTGCACCACCGACTTTCTGGGCGATGAACGCGCCCAGGGTCATGTCCGGATCGATGCCTTCGGCCGGCAAGCCATACAGCGCTGCAACCGCTTTAAGCTGGGCATCTCCTTCGAGTACGAAGTCGCCGAAGAAGCGCAGATCGAGGCCACGTTGCGGCGCCTGGCTGAACAGTTTGCCGAGGGCCGACAAGTTGTGTTCATGGCCAATAACACACAGCAAATCATCGACTTCCAGCACCGTACTACCCGACGGATGGAGCAGTTGCTGGCCACGAAACAGCGCCGCGATGCGTGTGCCCTCGGGCATTTTCAGCTCACGCAGGGGCGAACCGATGCACCATTTCTCCGCGCCGAGCTTGTAAACGAACAGTTCCCACTCGCTGGTGACGTGCACTTCCAGTGCCGCCCGGGATATCGGCGCGGGTTCTGGCGGAACGGTCACCTTGAGCAATTTGGCCACCCACGGCAGGCTCGTGCCTTGCACTAGCAGCGACACCAGTACGATGAAGAAGGCCAGGTTGAAATACAGCTGCGCTTGCGGCAGCCCCGCCATCAGCGGGAACACCGCGAGAATGATCGGCACCGCGCCGCGCAGGCCGACCCAGGAAATAAAGGCTTTTTCACGACCATGGAAAGCCTTGAACGGCAGCAGGCCGACCATCACCGACAGCGGCCGCGCGAACAGGATCATCCACAGCGCCAGACCGAGGGCGGGCAGGGCGATCGGCAGCAGATCGTGGGGCGTGACCAGCAGGCCCAGCACGAGGAACATGCCGATCTGCGCCAGCCAGGCCATGCCGTCGAGCATGTGCAGAATGCCGTGGCGGCTACGCACCGGGCGGTTGCCGATCACCAGACCGCACAGGTACACGGCGAGAAAACCACTGCCGTGCAAGGCGTTGGTCAGCGCGAACACCACCAGACCGCCAGCGATGATCAGAATCGGATAGAGCCCGGCCGCGAGATTGATGCGGTTGACCAGTTGCAGCATCACCCAGCCGCCGCCCAGACCGATCACACCACCGATGCCGAACTCTCGGATCAGGTGGGTCAGCAGACTCCAGTGCAGGCCGGTTTCGCCGCTGGCGAGCATGTCGATCAGGGTCACGGTGAGAAACACCGCCATCGGGTCGTTGCTGCCGGATTCGATTTCCAGACTGGCGCTGACCCGTTCGTTGAGGCCTTTACCGCCGAGCAACGAGAACACCGCAGCGGCGTCGGTCGAGCCGACGATGGCGCCGATCAGCAGGCCCTGAATCAGATTGAGGTCGAACAGCCACGCAGCGGCCATGCCGGTCAGCCCGGTGGTGATCAACACCCCGACCGTGGCCAGCGACAGCGCCGGCCATAACGCCACGCGGAAACTCGACACCCGCGTACGCAAGCCGCCGTCGAGCAGGATCACTGCCAGGGCGAGGTTGCCGACCAGATAGGCCGTCGGGTAGTTATCGAAAATGATCCCGCCACCATCGACCCCGGCCGCCATGCCGACCGCGAGAATGATGACCAGAATCGGAATGCCGAGACGTGAAGAAAGAGAACTGACAAGAATGCTTGCGCCTACCAGCAACGCGCCGATCAAGAACAGGCTGTTGATGGTCGTCGCATTCAAAGGCAGTACTCCAGAAGCGTAAAGACGGGGGCACAAACTGACCATGCAGTCTGCGTGCCAGCGATTCTAACCTGTTGAAATGTGATGCTGTCAAAAAGGTTTTCAGGGTGCATCAGGTTTTGCGGCAGGCGGAGGATTGCGGCCCTCACCCTAGCCCTCTCCCGGAGGGAGAGGGGACTGACCGAGGTGTTTGTGCAGGTTACACCGACTTGCAATATCGAGCCGAACTCAAAATCTGAAAGGCCCTCAATCTGCTCCCTTTCCCCCTCGCCCCCTTGGGGGAGAGGGCTGGGGTGAGGGGGGTAGCCTTTGATCTTAGAGGCTGAACCGCCCAACCATGTTGTTCAGATCCAGCGCCAGGCGCGACAGCTCATTGCTCGCCGCGCTGGTCTGATTGGCGCCGGTCGCCGACTGCACCGACAGATCGCGGATATTGACCAGGTTGCGATCGACTTCCCGCGCCACCTGCGCCTGCTCTTCGGCAGCGCTGGCGATGACCAGGTTGCGCTCGTTGATTTCGACGATGGCGCTGTTGATCGTGTCCAGCGACATCCCGGCGCCACGGGCGATGTTGAGCGTCGACTCGGCGCGCTCGGTGCTGTTGCGCATCGAATCCACGGCATGCTCGGTGCCGCTCTGGATGCTGCCGATCATGCGCTCGATTTCGCTGGTCGACTGCTGGGTGCGATGGGCCAGGGCGCGCACTTCGTCCGCCACCACGGCAAAACCACGACCGGCCTCACCGGCACGGGCCGCTTCGATCGCTGCGTTCAATGCCAGCAGGTTGGTCTGGTCGGCGAGGCCACGGATCACGTCGAGCACCTTGCCGATGTCGCGGGATTCATTGGCCAGGTCGCCGATCAGCGAAGCGGTGCTCTGCACATCGGCGCTCATGCGTTCGATGGCGCTGACGGTTTCCTGAACCAGATCACGACCGTCGCCCGCCGAAGTGGTGGCGTTTTTCGAGGCTTCCGAAGTGCTGACTGCGTTGCGCGCGACTTCTTCGACGGCGCTGGTCATCTCGTTCACGGCAGTGGCCGCCTGCTCGATTTCGTTGTTCTGCTGGGTCAAGCCGCGAGCACTTTCATCGGTGACGCTGTTCAGCTCTTCTGCGGCAGACGCAAGCTGTGTGGCCGAACCGGAGATGCGCTGCAGGGTATCGCGCAGCTTCGATTGCATCTTCGCCATCGCCGCCAGCAAGCGCCCGGCTTCATCTTCGCCATCGACATGGATCGGCTGGGTCAGGTTGCCTTCGGCGATGGTTTCCGCCGCCTCCAGTGCCTTGGAAATCGGCTTGGTAATGCTCACGGTCAGCAACCAGGCGAACAGCAGGGTCAGGCCGCTGGCGATCACCAGCAAGGTCACCACCAGATTGAACGACATCGAATACTGATCCTTCGCGCCCTGGTCGGTTTCGGCGATCTGCTGGGTGTTGATCTCCAGCAAGCGCGCCAGCGCGGTATTCACCGCTTCCGAATTGCTCAGCAAATCGCTGTTGAGCATCTGCCGCAACTCGTCGATCTGATTGTTGCGCGACAGGGTTTTCATCCGCTCTTCGAGCTGACGGTACTGCGCCAGCAATTGCACGTACTGATCGTACGCCGCACGTTCCTGCGGGCCTTCGATCAGTGGCTCGTATGCGCGTTGCGCATCGGCGATCTGGCGATTGCGCAGGTCGAACAGTTCGATGGTTTTCTGCTGCACGTCGGGTTCGCGGTTGATCAGCAAACGATAGGAGAGCACGCGCAGGCGCAGGGTCAGTTGGGTGAATTCGTCCAGAGCCTTGATCGACGGCACGCTGGCGGTGGCGATGTCTTCGCCGGCCGCGCGGATCTTGCTCATCTGGTTCAGCGCAAACACGCCGAGGATCAACATCAGGCCGCCGATCAGGGCGAAGCCGGTGAACGCCCGTGGGGCGATGTTCATATTGCGAAGGGACATGGGCGGATACCGAAAAGGGCCGCATCCATGCGGGCTGAGACTGCTGTATGGGTGACTTATCGGTCATACGACTAAAGTCTTGAGGTGGTGTGCGTATTTGTCGCAGACAGGCTTGAGCGACGAAGTGCAGGAACCAGATCGACCAATCACAGTCTTTTAAACTCGCGAGAAGCTTCGCCACCCAGGAAAATCAAGGCCTTGCGCCGGTTTAACCCTGGCATCCGTGGTGACTTTTCTTTATCGTACGCGCCCTTTGAAAAACGCTTGGAAGATCAAAATGTTGGAAGCATCCCTCAGCCAATTGGAACAGCTCGTCAGCGACCTGGTGCAACAGAACCAGACCCTGCTGCAGACCAACCAGACCCTGTCCACGGAACTGGCCCAGGCCAAGGATGAAAACGAAAACCTGCAACTGAGCCTGATGGAGCAGGAAGAAAAACACGGCGCCACCGCCGCGCGCATCCAGGCGCTGGTTGATCGCGTCAATGCCGGTCCTGTCAGCGCATGAACCACGGCACAGCAGGGGTAAAAGTCATCTCCATTCTCGGCGAGGACTATTCGATCAAGGCACCGGCCGGGGAAGAACAGACCCTGCTGGACGCGGCGATGATGCTCAAGGCCGCGCTGGAAGACACCAAGCGCAAATACCCGACGCTGATCGGTGACCGTTTGCTGGTGCTGGCGGCGATGAATCTGTGCTCGCAGCAGATCGAAATGAAGAAACAGCACCAGGAAGAACTCGACCGTTATCAAGAGCAAGTCAGCGCCACGGTCGACACCATTGCCAAGACGATCAGTCAGGGTTGACTCGCTTTTCGCAGCGCCTCGGTACATTGAGGCGCTGAACATGCTGAGGTCTTGTTGCTATGAGGCTTGGAGTATTGGCTGCCAGTAGACTTTTGTTGTCCATTCTCCATCGGATTGCTTGATGAACTCTGAGTGGGAAACTCTATAGGTAGTATTTTCGATCGTCACTTCATCACCCTTGGAAAGCAGGTAGATATATTCTGCCGACGGAATTGGCTGAACTGTGCTGTACGTCGTGCCTGCGAGGGTGGTGATCGTAATTTTGTAATGGATTACCGGGAAAACCATGACCTCGGTGAAGTGCCTGCGAATAATCATCGATTGAGAAGTCGAGCTCCCGACAAAGTCGCCAATGAGCGCCGATTTAACAAACGTATCGTTGTCAGCCATTGCCTGAACAAAACTCTCTCGTGGACCGGTGTCAGTCATGTTCTTTCTCCTGCGATGGACGGCTTGGATCTGCGACGCGGATGCTTGTCACAGACGTGAAACCGCGAATCTAAGCCACCCGATGCAAGTTGTAACCTGTCAGACTTGACAGTGAATCCCTCGATATAATGGCCAGCTTCTTGCTAGTAAGGATACGGCTGTACCGAAGGTTGTGTTTTATTCTGATGCTCTTTGTATACAATCGGCACGGCTGTTGCAGTGGTTCAGGCTCTTATTCTTCGGGGGTGCTCCATGCAGTGGTGGCGACGCAGTATTCAGTGGCAGTTGATTCTCGGCATGGGCGCGGCCCTGCTGATCAGCATCGTGATTGTGGTTGGCATTTATACCCTGGTGGTCAACCGCCTCGCCCAGAGCTATCTGGTCGAACAGGCGCTGCCGTCGAGCATTGAAGCGACGCGCAACGATATCGAACGCATCCTCGTCCAGCCACTCACCGCCGCCAAGGACATCGCCAGCAACAGCATGGTGCGTGACTGGCTGGCATCCGGCGAAGACAGCCGCAAAACCGCGCTTTTCGCGCAATATCTGGAAGGCATCCGCGCTGAACACAAAGCCTTTACCGCGTTGATCATCGGCACCGAATCCAATCATTACATCACCGAAAAAGGCCTCGATCGCACCCTCAGTCGCGCGAAACCGGCCGACGCCTGGTTCTATTCCTTTCTCGACAGCAATCAGCCGCGCACCCTCAATATCGACAACGACGGCGCCACTGGCGAGCTGGCCCTGTTCATCGATCTGAAGGTCGAGCAGGCCGGCAAAGTTGTCGGTGTCGCCGGGCTTGGGCTGAGCATGAAAGAGCTGTCGGAGCTGATTCACAACTTCAATTTCGGCGAGCGCGGCAAGGTCTATCTCGTGCGCTCCGACGGTCTGATTCAGGTCCATCCTGAGGCGCAGTTCAGCGGCAAACGCACCTTGACCGAGCAGATCGGTGCCAACGCGGCGCAAGCGCTGATGGGGCACAAGGACGCGGTCAACAGCAGCTTCCAGCGCGACGGTGAAGACTTCCTCGCCTTCAGCCTGCCGCTGCGCGATCTCGGCTGGACCCTGGTGGCCGAAGTGCCGCAGTCGCAGATCTACGCCGAAGCACGGAAAGCGATGTGGATGAGCGGCGGCATCGGTCTGGTGGTGGCGCTGGTCTGCCTGGCGTTGGTGGTGTGGCTGGCGCAGGGGCTGGTGCGACCGATTCGACAAGTAACACGGGCGCTGGTGGCCATCGGTAGCGGTGGTGGAGATTTGACCCACCGGTTAGATTCCAGCCGTGCCGATGAGCTGGGTGACCTGGCGCGCGGCTTCAATCGTTTCCTCGACAGCCAGCGCGCGATGATCGGCGAAGTGCTGACCACCAGCGAGCGCCTGCGCACGGCCGTGGGGCAAGTGGCGAAGGTGGTGGACAACACCGCCGAGCGTTCGGGCCGGCAGCAGGAAATGACCGACATGGTTGCCACCGCCGTCCACGAAATGGGCCTGACCGTGCAGGAAATCGCGCAGAACGCTGGCAACGCCGCGCTTGCCTCGCAAACCGCGCGCGATGAGGCGTTGCAGGCACGGGAAGTGGTCGGTGGCTCGATCCGTCATATCGAAAGCATGTCCGATGAGATCGGCGTGGCGGCAGGGGCGGTGGGTGAGCTGGCGCAGCAAGTGGCGTCGATCGATTCGGTGCTGGCGGTGATTCGTGGCGTTTCCGAACAGACCAATCTGCTCGCACTCAACGCCGCCATCGAAGCTGCCCGCGCCGGCGATATGGGCCGTGGCTTCGCGGTGGTCGCCGATGAAGTGCGCACCCTCGCGCGCCGAACCCAGGCCTCGACCGACGAAATTCAACTGATGATCGGCAGCCTCAAGCAAGGCGCGGAGAACGCCGTGTCATCGATGCGCACCGGCCAGGCCGCGACCGGCACCGGGGTTGAATCGAGCCAGCGCACCGGCGCGTCGCTGACGGCGATCACCGGCCAGGTCGAGCGCATCAGCGATATGAACCATCAGGTGGCGACGGCAACCGAAGAGCAGTCCGCGGTGACTGAAGAGATCAACCGCAACGTGCAGGGGATTTCCGATCTGGCACGGGCGACGGCGGGGGAGGTTCGTGCGTGTCGTGAGGATTGTCAGATGTTGCAGCGGCTGGCGGATGATCTGGCGCGGCAGATGGGTGGGTTCAAACTGAGTTGAGTATCAGACCTGAAAAGCCCCTCACCCTAGCCCTCTCCCGGAGGGAGAGGGGACTGACCGAGGCGTCTATCGCTATACGTCGACCTGAAAACACCAGTCGATTATGGATCCGGCAAGGCCCTTTCAGGTCGGCGTACTTCTTGAATATTCCCCATTCGGCCCCCTCTCCCTCCGGGAGAGGGCTGGGGTGAGGGTAGCGTTTCAGAACCACGCATCCCGCATCCCCAGACACGTATCATCCCGCGCCTCCAGCAAGTCCAGCTCATGCTGGCAACCCGGCACTTCCCATGTCAGGAAATACCGCGCCGCCTGCAACTTGCCCTTATAGAAGTCGACATCCGCCGCATTTCCTTTGGCCAGGCCTTCCTCGGCGCGGATCGCCTGCTCCAGCCAGCGCCAGCCGATCACTGCGTGGCCGAACACTTTCAGGTACAGCGCCGAGTTCGCCAGGCTGCTGTTGACCTTGCCTTGGGCCAGATCGGTGAGCAGGCCGATGGTCACGGTTTGCAGGCGGGCCACGAGTTTTTCCAGTGGTTCGCGCAGTGCGCTCAGCGAGTCGTATGCAGTGGCACGTTCGGCCGTGTTGGCGATCAATCGAATCAACTGCTTGAGACCGGCCCCACCGTTCTGCCCCAGTTTGCGCCCAAGCAGATCCAGCGACTGGATGCCGTGGGTGCCTTCGTGGATCGGATTCAAGCGGTTGTCGCGATAGTACTGCTCCACCGGGTACTCACGGGTGTAGCCGTGGCCGCCAAGAATCTGGATCGCCAGTTCGTTGGCCTTCAGGCAAAACTCCGAAGGCCAGGATTTGACGATCGGTGTCAGCAAGTCCAACAGTTCATGAGCCTGTTTGCGTTCGGCTTCGGTTTCCAGCGTGGTGGTGTCATCGAACAACCGCGCGGCGTACAGACCGAGGTCAAATGCCCCTTCGACGTAGGATTTCTGCGTCAGCAACATGCGTCTGACATCGGCGTGCTGAATGATCGCCACCGGCGCGGTGGTCGGATCCTTGCTGTCCGGCACCCGGCCCTGCGGCCGCTCACGCGCATATTCCAGCGAATACAGGTAACCGGCATAGCCGAGCATCACCGCGCCCATGCCGACGCCGATTCGCGCTTCGTTCATCATCTGGAACATGTAGCTCAAACCATGGTGCGGTTTGCCCACCAGATAGCCGACGCACTCACCGTTATCGCCGAAGTTCAGCGCTGTGGAGGTGGTGCCGCGCCAGCCCATCTTGTGGAACAGGCCGGCGAGCAGCACGTCGTTGCGCTGGCCGAGGCTGCCGTCGTCGTTGACCAGAAACTTCGGCACGATAAACAGCGAAATACCTTTCACCCCCGGTGGTGCGTCCGGCAGTTTGGCCAGGACCATGTGCACGATGTTTTCCGACAGCGGATGATCGCCGCCGGAAATGAAGATCTTGTTGCCCTTCAGGCGATAGGTGCCGTCGGACGCAGGCTCGGCGCGGGTACGAATGTCCGACAGCGATGAACCGGCATGGGGCTCGGTCAGGGCCATGGTGCCGAAGAAACGTCCGTCGATCATCGGTTGCAGGAAGCGCTGTTTCTGCTCTTCGCTGCCAAAGCTCTCGATCAGGTTGGCCGCGCCCATGGTCAGGAACGGGTAGGACGTCGAAGCTGCATTGGCGGACTGGAAATGCGCGAAGCAGGCTTGCGACAGCAGGGTCGGCAATTGCATACCGCCGGCCTCGAAACTGCGCGCTGCGTTAAGGAATCCGGCCTCAAGGAAGGCATCCACCGCCGGTTTGACTTCAGGAATCAGGATCGCCTTACCATCCTCGTAGCGCGGCTCGTTCTCGTCGCCCTTGCGGTTGTGCGGCGCAAAGTACTTCTCGGCGATGTTGCGCGCGGTGCCGATGGCGGCGTCGAAGGTCTCGCGATTGTGCTCGGCAAAGCGCTCGCGCCGGGTCAGGCCCTCGGCATCAAGGACTTCATACAGCTCGAAAGCCAGATTGCGGGAACTGAGCAGCGTCTCGGACATGGCGGCCTACCTGGAAATTGGGGGTGGACCGAGTCTAAGGCGGTGGAATAGAGGCTGGATAGGATGATTGATGAGAGTGATGCAGAAGCAAAAGATCGCAGCCTTCGGCAGCTCCTACATTTGGATTGCGTTTCCCTGTAGGAGCTGACGAAGGCTGCGATCTTTTGATCTTCTGTGGAAGCGAGCCTGCTCGCGAAAGCGGTGGGTCAGGCAGCATTGATGTCGACTGAAACGCCGTCTTCGCGAGCAGGCTCGCTCCCACAGAGTATTGCGTACCAGGCGACCATTGCGGTCGCCTGGATTTACAGCGGTTTAACCGATCGTCATCAAGCTGGCGTTACCCCCCGCCGCAGCGGTGTTCACGCTCAATGCACGCTCGATCACCAGGCGCTCCAGGGCAATGTTGGTCTCGCCTTGGGACAGTCCCTGAACGCCAACGATCGCGCCGCCACGCTGGGCGATCTGCTGGCAGACGCCGCGCAACTGGTCGGAGTGGCCGTGATGCAGCACGGCATCGAACACCACTTCGTCCTTGTTCCAGTCGGCAACGCGTTTGATCCGCGCCTGGACTTCCTTCGGCAGACGGGCGAGCAACGCCTTGGTCAGCTCGGTTTCCGGCCACACCGCCGAACCGCCAACCGCCAGCACCGCCGCCAGTTGCGTCAGCAGATCACCTTCAACTTCCGCCAGGCACAGCACGTGCTCGCGCGGCAGGATGGCGTAGCTGTTTTTCTCGCCGGTCGGGCCAGCCAGCACGCGAGTGATGCCGCTCTGCGATTGCGCTGCGTATTGCACGCACAGGGTGCTCAGATCGGCGAACTTGTTGTTGTCGGCCCAGGCTTTCAGAGCGTTCAACGATTGGCTCATGGCATCGCGCAAGCGCACGTCCGGGGCGACGATGGCGTCACCGCGAGCGAAGGATTGCTCGATGGCGTCGCTAGGACGCGTCGACAGCAAACGGTACAGATACAGCGGGCCGCCGGCTTTCGGGCCAGTACCCGACAGGCCTTCGCCGCCGAATGGCTGCACGCCGACCACGGCACCGACGATGTTGCGGTTGACGTAGACGTTACCGGCGTTGACGTTGTCGATCACCTTGGCGATGGTCTCGTCGATGCGCGTGTGCACGCCCAGCGTCAGGCCATAACCGGAGGCGTTGATCTGGCCGATCAGTTGATCCAGCTCTTTGCGCTTGTAGCGCACCACGTGCAGTACCGGGCCGAAGATTTCGCGTTGCAGTTCGTCGAAGCTTTCCAGCTCGATCAGGGTCGGCATGACGAAGGTGCCGCGCTTGATCTCTTCGCTGTCGGCAATCGCCACCTGGTAAACATTGCGACCCTTATCGCGCATACCCTGGATATGCTTGTCGATACCGGCCTTGGCTTCGGCGTCGATCACCGGGCCGATGTCCACGGACAGACGCTCGGGGTTGCCGAGACGGCTTTCGGCCATGGCACCTTTGAGCATTTCGATGACGCGATCGGCGGAATCTTCCTGCAGGCACAGCACGCGCAACGCCGAGCAGCGCTGACCGGCGCTGTCGAAGGCCGACGACACTACGTCGATCACGACTTGTTCAGTCAAAGCCGAGGAATCGACGATCATCGCGTTCTGGCCACCGGTTTCGGCGATCAGCGGAATCGGACGGCCCTGGCTGTCGAGACGGCCAGCGATGTTGCGTTGCAGCAAGCGCGCGACTTCGGTGGAACCGGTGAACATCACGCCTTTGACGCGCTCGTCACCGACCAGACCGGCGCCGACGGTTTCACCGCGCCCCGGCAGCAGTTGCAGCACGCCTTCCGGGATGCCGGCTTCGAGCATCAGGCGCACAGCCTGAGCCGCTACCAGCGGAGTCTGCTCGGCCGGTTTGGCCAGTACCGGATTACCGGCAGCCAATGCCGCAGCGACCTGGCCGCTGAAGATTGCCAGCGGGAAGTTCCACGGGCTGATGCACACCACCGGGCCCAGTGGGCGGTGGGCGTCGTTGCTGAAATCGTTGCGCGCCTGCACTGCGTAATAACGCAGGAAGTCGACGGCTTCGCGGACTTCGGCGATGGCGTTGGCGTAGGTCTTGCCGGCTTCGCGAGCCAACAGGCCCATCAGCGGCTGGATCTCGCCTTCCATCAAGTCAGCGGCACGTTCCAGGATCGCAGCACGTTCGGCCGGCGGGGTGGCCTGCCAGATCGGCGCGGCGTTCAGCGCGCATTGAATGGCGCTGTCGACATCTTCAACGGTAGCTTCTTGAACATGACCGACCACATCGCGGTGATCGGAGGGGTTCAGCACCGCGACCGGCGTTTCGTTGCTGGAGGCGCAACCGAGCATCGGCGCGGCTTTCCAGTCGTTGTGCGCGGTGGCGAGCAGGGCGCAGGACAGCGAGGCCAGACGATGTTCGTTGGCCATGTCGATGCCGCTCGAGTTGGCGCGCTCGGCACCGTACAGGTCACGCGGCAGCGGAATGCGCGGGTGCGGCAGGCCGAAACCGCCTTCGACGGTGGCCATCTGCTCGATCTGTGCCACCGGATCGGCCACCAGTTCCTGGATCGAAATCGACTGGTCGGCGATACGGTTGACGAACGAGGTGTTGGCGCCGTTTTCCAGCAGACGACGCACGAGGTACGCCAGCAGGGTTTCGTGGGTGCCGACCGGTGCGTACACACGGCACGGACGGTTCAGCTTGCCTTCGGCAACCTTGCCTACAACTTGTTCGTAGAGCGGTTCACCCATGCCGTGCAGGCACTGGAACTCGTACTGGCCCGGGTAATAGTTCTGACCGGCGATGTGGTAGATCGCCGACAGGGTGTGGGCGTTGTGCGTAGCGAATTGCGGGTAGATGACTTCCGGTACCGACAGCAGTTTGCGTGCGCACGCAATGTAGGAAACGTCGGTGTAAACCTTGCGGGTGTAGACCGGATAGCCTTCCAGGCCTTCAACCTGGGCGCGCTTGATTTCGCTGTCCCAGTACGCGCCTTTTACCAGGCGGATCATCAGGCGATGGCGGCTGCGGCGGGCCAGATCGATCACGTAGTCGATCACGTACGGGCAACGTTTCTGGTAAGCCTGGATAACGAAACCGATGCCGTTCCAGCCAGTCAGTTGCGGCTCGAAGCACAGACGCTCAAGCAGATCCAGCGACAGCTCGAGGCGGTCGGCTTCTTCGGCGTCGATGTTCAGACCGATGTCGTATTGCTTGGCCAGCAGGGTCAGCGACAGCAGACGCGGGTACAGCTCGTCCATCACCCGCTCGTACTGCGCACGGCTGTAACGCGGGTGCAGTGCCGAGAGCTTGATGGAAATGCCCGGGCCTTCATAAATCCCACGGCCGTGGGACGCTTTGCCGATCGAATGGATCGCTTGTTCGTACGAGGCCAGGTATTTCTGCGCGTCGACTTCGGTGAGTGCCGCTTCACCGAGCATGTCGTAGGAATAGCGGAAGCCCTTGGCTTCGAACTTGCTCGCATTGGCCAGTGCTTCGGCGATGGTTTCGCCAGTGACGAACTGCTCGCCCATCAGGCGCATGGCCATGTCGACGCCCTTGCGGATCATCGGCTCGCCGCTCTTGCCGATGATGCGGCTCAGCGACGAAGTCAGGCCGGCTTCGTTATGGGTGGAGACCAGTTTGCCAGTCAGCAGCAAGCCCCAGGTGGCGGCATTGACGAACAGCGAAGGGCTGTTGCCCAGGTGCGGATGCCAGTTGCCGGTGCTGATCTTGTCGCGGATCAGCGCATCGCGGGTGCCTTTGTCCGGGATGCGCAGCAGCGCTTCGGCCAGGCACATCAGCGCCACGCCTTCCTGGGACGACAGGGAGAATTCCTGCAACAGACCCTGAACAATGCCCGCGCGACCGCCGGCACTTTTCTGGTTACGCAGTTTTTCGGCGATGGTCGCCGCGAGCTTGTTGGTGGCTTCGGCCATCGGTGCCGGCAGGCGTGCCTGCTCGATCAGCATTGGCACCACTTCCGGCTCAGGGCGGCGGTAAGCAGCGGTGATCGAAGCGCGCAGCACCGATTGCGGGAGGATGCTTTCAGCGAATTCGAGGAAGCATTGGTGAGCGTGATCGGTCTGCACTTCGCCTGCGTCATCGGCGTCTTTGGCGGTCAAACCGTTCAACTCGGTCAGGGTTGCACCACCCTCGAGTTTTTCCAGGTAATTGAAAATTGCCTGCTTGATCAGCCAGTGCGGCGTGCGATCAATCGAGGTTGCGGCAGCCTTCAGGCGCTCGCGGGTCGGGTCATCGAGTTTGACCCCAAGGGTGGTGGTAGCCATATTTTTATCCTCATGGTTGCCACAGTTGCGTGGCATCAGCTGGCCGCAAGATTAGCCGTGCGCTGAATGAGGTGCAACCGGGTGCAACCCTTTTTTTGCCGGAATAATACGCAGCTCGTCAGGAAATAATTTCTGGTACGAAAGTGCTGCTCCTGCTTGGTGCTTTTACTTCTAGCAAAGAGGCGTGACTGCCACAAAAGGGAGCAAAAACGGGGTGATCGTCGATTAATCCGACTGGGTGCAACTAATTCTCGCGAAACTGGTTGCACCTTATTTGCTTTGTTGCATAGCATTCGCCGCCAAGGTGCAACCGGGAATAACCCGGTGTACCGGCTGATGGCTTTCCTGGGGAAACATCAGTCTTAAATGCGCGGGATCCCGGATCGTCTGCCAAACGTCGTCGTTTGCGAGCGGTTCACTACCGCCGCTACATAAAAACAAAGCCAGGGCGTAACTCAATGAGCGTAAGCAATCCAACCCTGATCACGTTCGTGATCTACATCGCAGCAATGGTGCTGATCGGCTTCATGGCCTATCGCTCCACGAATAACCTTTCCGACTATATTCTCGGCGGTCGCAGCCTCGGCAGCGTCGTCACCGCGCTGTCTGCCGGTGCCTCCGACATGAGCGGCTGGTTGCTGATGGGCCTGCCGGGCGCCATCTACATGTCCGGTCTGTCCGAAAGCTGGATCGCCATCGGCCTGATCGTCGGTGCCTACCTGAACTGGCTGTTCGTCGCCGGCCGTCTGCGGGTGCAGACCGAGCACAACGGCGATGCACTGACTCTGCCGGACTACTTCTCCAGCCGTTTCGAAGATAAAAGCGGCTTGCTGCGGATTATCTCGGCGGTGGTGATTCTGGTGTTCTTCACCATCTACTGCGCCTCCGGCATCGTCGCCGGTGCGCGTCTGTTCGAAAGCACCTTTGGCATGTCCTACGAGACGGCGCTGTGGGCCGGTGCTGCGGCGACCATTGCTTACACCTTCGTCGGCGGTTTTCTCGCGGTGAGCTGGACCGACACCGTACAAGCGACCCTGATGATCTTCGCGCTGATCCTTACGCCGATCATCGTCCTGCTGGCCACCGGCGGCGTCGATACCACGTTCCTGGCCATCGAAGCGCAGGATCCGAGCAACTTCGACATGCTCAAAGGCACCACCTTCATCGGCATCATCTCGCTGATGGGTTGGGGTCTGGGCTACTTCGGCCAGCCGCACATCCTCGCGCGTTTCATGGCGGCGGATTCGGTGAAGTCGATCGCCAAGGCGCGTCGCATTTCCATGGCCTGGATGATCCTGTGCCTGGGCGGCACCGTGGCGGTGGGCTTCTTCGGTATCGCTTACTTCTCGGCGCACCCGGAAGTGGCCGGTCCGGTCACCGAGAACCCGGAGCGCGTGTTCATCGAACTGGCGAAAATCCTCTTCAACCCATGGGTTGCCGGTGTGCTGCTGTCGGCCATTCTGGCTGCGGTAATGAGCACCCTGAGCTGCCAGTTGCTGGTGTGCTCAAGCGCCCTGACCGAAGACTTCTACAAGACCTTTCTGCGCAAGTCCGCCTCCCAGCTTGAGCTGGTCTGGGTCGGTCGTGCCATGGTGCTGCTGGTAGCCTTGATTGCCATCGCGATGGCTGCCAACCCGGAAAACCGTGTACTGGGTCTGGTGTCCTACGCCTGGGCCGGTTTCGGTGCTGCGTTCGGACCGGTGGTGCTGATCTCGGTCGTCTGGAAAGACATGACCCGCAACGGCGCACTGGCCGGCATTCTGGTCGGCGCGATCACCGTGGTGGTCTGGAAGCACTTCGAACTGCTGGGTCTGTACGAAATCATTCCTGGCTTCATCTTCGCCAGCCTGGCCATCTACTTTGTCAGCAAGGCGGGTGAACCGACTCGCGGCATGGTTGAGCGCTTCGAGGCAGCGGAAAAAGATTTCCATTTGAACAAGTGATGGACTGAGCTTCGGCTCACATGAAAACGGCCCGCTTCCTACCGGAGGCGGGCCGTTTTTTGTTGCCTGTGATTCTTCAACAACACTGGAGAACCCTGTGGGAGCTGGCTTGCCAGCGATGACGGTGTGTCAGTCAGCGATAAGTTGAATGTGCCGACCTCATCGCTGGCAAGCCAGCTCCCACAGGGACACTGACCGGCTTGAAGGAATGTCTGTAGTCAAAGTGCTAATTTCTAAAGGTCCTTTCAGCAAACCACGTAGGGCAAATCTGAATTTCCCGTCACCTGCTCATCACCCCTTGCCCCTCATGCAGAATCGCCCGCCCTCACACTGCAGAGAGACATCGGATGTTCGCGCCTGCCAATCAACCGCGTTTCACGTTGACCCTCGAAGGCGCCCAGCATGACCTCAAGGTCCTTGAGTTCACAGGCAGGGAAGCCATCAGCCAACCCTTTCGCTTCGAGCTGGAACTGGTCAGCGAGCGGCCGGACCTGGATCTGGAAAGCCTGCTGCATGGTCAGGCGTTTCTGAGTTTCGATGCTCAGGGTTGCGGTATTCATGGTCAGATCTATCAGGTCGGGCAGGGCGATTCCGGGAAACGTCTGACACGCTATCACCTCAGCCTTGTCCCGCGTCTGACGTATCTGGGGCATCGCATCAACCAGCGGATTTTTCAGCATCAGAGCGTGCCGCAAATTGTCACGCAGATCCTCAAGGATCATTCGATCCTGCGCGATGCCTTTGAATTTCGCCTGGGCAGCGAATACCCGGAGCGCGAATACTGCGTGCAATACGCCGAAAGCGATCTGGCCTTCATCCAGCGCCTGTGTGCCGAAGTCGGCATTCATTACCACTTTCAACACAGCCCCGAAGGCCATTTGCTGGTGTTCGGCGACGACCAGACCGTGTTCCCCAAGCTGCCCGCGCCAACGTTGTATCTGCCGGGCAGCGGCATGTCGGCGGGCGCGCCGGCGATTCAACGGTTCAACGTGCGCGTGGAAACCCGCACCAGCGTCGTCACCCGGCGCGACTACAACTTCGAAAAACCACGCCTGTCGCTGGAAAGTCGCAGTGACGGCGAGCAGCGTCCGGTGCTGGAGGACTACCTCTTTCCGGGCCAATTCAACGATCGCGAAACCGGCAGACACCTGACGCGCCGTGCGCTTGAACGGCACGTTGCCGATTACCGTCAGGCCGAGGGCAGCAGCGACGAATCCTCACTGGTCTGCGGGCATTTTCTGCAACTCACCGAGCATCCGCGCAGCGACTGGAATGATCTGTGGTTGCTCACCTGTGTCGAGCATCGCGGCCGCCAGCCGCAGGTGCTTGAGGAATCGGTGACCAGCGATGGCGAATCCTTCCAGGGCTACCGCAATACTTTCGTCGCCACGCCGTGGGACGTGGTCTTTCGTCCGGCGCTTTGCCCGGAAAAACCGCGCATGTCGGGCTACCAACCTGCCGTGGTCACCGGCCCGAAAGACCTGGAAATCCATTGCGATGAATATGGCCGGGTCAAAGTGCAATTGGCCTGGGATCGTGATGGCGAACTCAACGAGCACTCCAGTTGCTGGCTGCGCGTCGCGACCGGTTGGGCTCACGATCACTACGGCAGCGTGTTGATTCCGCGCGTCGGCATGGAAGTTTTGGTCGGCTTCATTGATGGCGATGCCGACAAGCCGCTGGTCATGGGTTGCCTGCCGAATGCGGCGACCCCGGTGCCGCTGGATCTGCCGGCAGACAAGACCCGCAGTATCTTCCGCAGCCAGAGCAGTCCTGGCGGTGGCGGTTATAACGAACTGCGCATCGAGGACAAAAAGGGCGCCGAGGAAATCTACCTGCGTGCCCAGCGCAACTGGACCCAGCATGTGCTCAACGACCAGCAGTTGCAGGTCGACAACCAGCGCAGTGTGGTGGTCACCGGCACCGCCCGACATGAACTCAAGGCCGACGAGCAACGCATCACCCACGGCCAGCGCCAGACCGAAGTCAGGCAGGATGATCATTTGTCCGTGCTCGGCGACCGGCAGGTGCGGGTGAACAGCCAGGCCACCAGCGCCTCGGCGCAGATCCATATCAGCGCAGGCCAGCAAGTGGTCATTGATGGCGGCGCGAGCGCGACGATTCAGGCCGGCGGACAGTGGATCAACATCGGCCCCGGCGGAATTTTCAGCAGCGTGCCGATTGTTGTGGGTGGCGCGCCGATGGCGGCGACCAGCGCTGCGCCGGTGGTGCCGGGATTGCCGGAGAAACTGGCCGCTGCGCCGGCGGCGATTCTCACCGCCGCACAGATCATGAGTCTCAAAGGTGATGCGCCATTCTGCGAGGAGTGTGAGCGTTGTAAGGATGGTGTTTGTGCCGCGTGAGGAATTGACGCCTGAACAATGGCTGGCGCGGCAGCCGCTGCATGCGTCGGAAAAATTGTTCGCCATTTTCAGCCGCGCCAGCGACGCCGATGCCTTCAAAGCCTGGCAGGGCACGGCGAATCCGGTCTGGGCCGAAACCATTTATGCCGAGTGGGACGCGGTGATGCCCTACGTGGGAATTGTCGCTGCAGACAGTGAGTTTTTACGTTGGGTGGCGGAAACAGAATCCCGGGATTGGGGATGGTTGGCGGTGTCTTCGGCGGATCTTGACGTGCTGGTCGAACATTTCCGCAGCCTGACTCAAGTGCTGATGCCGGACGGTAAAACCGTGTTTTTCCGCTTTTGGGATGGTCGGTTTCTGCTGCCTCTTTTGCACTCTGAGGAGGTCAATTCCGCGCAATTGCTGCCAGTCGTTTCACGAGCCTTGATCAATGGCCAAGCCATCGAAATCGCGGGCCGTGCGCTGGTTTCGGGGCGGGTCTTTCCGTGGTGGAGCGTGCCGCAATCGCTCTTGGCGCAGACAGATGCAAGCGTACGCATCGCCAATGCTCTGCAATGGCTGAGCGAGGAGCGACCGGCCATATTCGAGGCGTTTCCCGAGGCTGTTTTGCGCTGCAAGGTCGGGCAGTTTTTCAAATTATCGATGTCGGAAGATTCGTCACGATCGTCCCTTCTGGAGTTTTTGCTGGCAGAGGCAGAGTGAAATTTCGGGGCAAACGCTTCGGACGTTTCCTTCGAATCGCGGCGGCTTTCATGAACTGGTGCGCGGTGGGTTGCAGGGATAGTCTTTTCGTTGTCGCCGCGAGAGCGTTGGCAGGATGAAGGATTCCCGCATTCATGACGTTACAGTTCGTTGGCTTTTTGCGGCACTTGGTTCAAGTCCGTAAGATCGTTCGCGGCGGCTGTGCGTGGGGCACGCTTCGGCGTGGCCGAGGTCCATGATTGCTCGGTTCCTACTCCCGCGCACAGCTGCCACCCTAACCCGTAGGAAGGTGTGATGGCGGCTCACGTTTATCAATCATGGGACCCGGAAAATGACCAATATGCATACTGATTCACCCTACGAAAAAATCACTCCTCACCCCGACAACCGCTTCATGGCCCTCACCGGCAATTGCAGTGACATGCCCAGCCTGTTCGTCGACACCCACGTGCCCCTCGACATCCTCATGGACGCCGCCAACCATCGCATCCGCGCCGTGGTCCAGGTCCTGGAAAACATGTGCATGCGCGGCTCGATCGAATGCGACTCCGTGATCCTCAGCGACTTCGCCCTGCTGTGCGCCATCCCATTGCGCGATGGCTGTGATGTGCTCGATGTCATCGGCAGACGCTTGCGCAGCATGCCCGCCTGAAGATCAGAAGATCGCAGCCTTCGGCAGCTCGTACAGAGTGAACGCGTATCCCGTGTAGGAGCTGCCGAAGGCTGCGATCTTTTGATGTTGAGGCCCGCTCGGCTGCGAACCCCTGACTTGCCGCCCGGTAAAAGGTAAACTTTGCGGCCCTCGCAGGAGCAGCCATGAATTATCGTCACGCCTTCCATGCCGGCAATCACGCCGATGTGTTCAAACACCTGACCTTGACCCGCCTCATCGCTCTGATGTCGCGCAAGGAGCAGCCGTTTGCCTATCTCGACACGCACGCCGGCATCGGTCTGTATGACTTGCAGGGCGATCAGGCCAATCGCACCGGCGAGTACCTGGAAGGCATTGCGCGCTTGTGGGATCAGCCGGACCTGCCGGCGCTGACTGCCGACTATATGAAGGTGCTGCACGAGATGAACCCGGATGGCCAGTTGCGCTATTACCCGGGTTCGCCGGAGCTGGCACGACGTCTGACGCGGCCGCAGGATCGGGTGATGCTCAACGAGAAGCATCCCGAAGATGGCGTGTTGCTCAAGGACAACATGGCCGGCGATCGTCGGGTAAAAGTGCATCTGGGCGAGGGCTGGCACGTGGCGCGGGCGATGTTGCCGGTGCAGGAGAAGCGCGCGGTGATGCTGATCGATCCGCCGTTCGAGCAACTGGACGAGATGCAGCGTTGCGCGGCGTCGATGAAAGAAGCCATCGGCCGCATGCGCCAGACCGTGGCAGCGATCTGGTATCCGGTGAAGGATCAGCGTGCACTGCGGCGTTTCTATCAGGACCTGGCAGGCACCGGTGCGCCGAAGTTGCTGCGTGTGGAGCTGCTGGTGCATCCGCTGGACACGCCGAACAGCCTGAACGGTTCCGGGCTGGCGATCGCCAATCCGCCGTGGGGGCTGGAAGAAGAGTTGCGTGAGTTGCTGCCGTGGTTGTCGAAGAAGCTGGGGCAGACCCAGGGTGGCTGGCAGATGGATTGGTTAATTGCCGAGAGCTGATCACTGACTTATCGTTCCCACGCTCCGCGTGGGAATGCAGCCCGGGACGCTCCGCGTCCCAACAGCGGACGCAGAGCGTCCATTGAGGCATTCCCACGCAGAGCGTGGGAACGATCGGCCGGTGGGCTCAGTTGCCCGCCAGGCTCGCAGGCATGCACACGCCGGTGCCCCCAATCCCGCAATAACCCTCAGGGTTCTTCGCCAGATATTGCTGGTGATACGTCTCGGCGAAGTACACGGTCGGCGCCTGTACGATCTCGGTGCTGATTTCGCCCAGACCCGCCTTCGACAGTTCCGCCTGATACACAGCCTTGCTCTTCAGCGCCGCGTCCAGATGCTCAGGCGAGGTCGCGTAGATCACCGAGCGGTACTGGGTGCCGATGTCGTTGCCCTGACGCATGCCCTGAGTCGGGTTGTGCAGTTCCCAGAACATCGCCAGCAGTTCCTCGTAACTGACTTGGGCCTTGTCATACACCACCAAGACCACTTCGGCGTGGCCGGTCAGGCCCGAGCAGACTTCTTCGTACGTCGGGTTCGGCGTGAAGCCGCCGGCGTAACCGACCACGGTGCTGACCACGCCTTCGCGCTGCCAGAAGCGTCGTTCCGCGCCCCAGAAGCAGCCCAGACCGAAAATCGCAAAGTCGACGTCCTGAAAGAATGGACCGAGCAGCGGGGTGTCTTCGAAGACGAAGTGTTTTTCCGGCAGGGTCATCGCGGTTTCGCGGCCGGGCAGGGCTTGTTCTTTGGTTGGAAGCACGTTTTTGTTCACCA
The DNA here is from genome assembly GCF_024072275.1 of Pseudomonas siliginis. Lineage (NCBI taxonomy): Bacteria > Pseudomonadati > Pseudomonadota > Gammaproteobacteria > Pseudomonadales > Pseudomonadaceae > Pseudomonas > Pseudomonas siliginis. Next base: position 537,666 of record NZ_CP099598.1, read on the forward strand.
GAATTTCCGAGCGCAGAACCATGAGCGTTCCTCTCAGTCAGGTTGGAGGTAAAAAGTCAGACCGCCAGTGTGCCGAATGATGCCGGAATTCGCACTATCAAAACTGTGGGAGCGAGCCTGCTCGCGAAAGCGGGGTGTCAGGCGACGAAGATGTCGACGGTTTTATCGCCTTCGCGAGCAGGCTCGCTCCCACAAGGGATCTTCATAGAGGCAGGCTTTAGAGGCACAGCGGCCCACGCGGGTAGCGCTTGAGGGCTTTGATCAACTCGTCACCGGGAATCGGTCGGTCGAACAGATAACCCTGACCGACGTCGCAACGATGCCGGCGCAGGAACGCCAGTTGCTCGGCGGTTTCGATGCCTTCGGCGACCACCTTGAGTTTCAGGTTATGGGCCATGGCAATCACCGCGGAGGTGATTTCCATGTCGTCCTGATTGTCAGGGATTTCATGGATGAAGCTGCGATCGATCTTGATGATGTCGATCGGGAATTTCTTCAGATAGCTCAACGATGAATAACCGGTGCCGAAGTCATCCATGGCCAGGGTCAGGCCGAGGCGCTTGAGCTGGTCGAGTTGCAAATGCGTGTCTTCGGTGGCTTCCAGCAGCAGGCCTTCGGTCAGCTCGAGTTCGAGCAGATTGGCCGGCAGCGCTTCTTCCCTGAGGATGTTGGCGATCGAGGCGACCAGATCCGGATCAGAGAACTGTTTCGGTGACAGATTGATTGCCACCTGCAGATTGCCCAGGCCGGCAGCGGTCAAGGATTTGCTCATGCGGCACGCCTGACGCGCGATCCACTTGCCGATCGGAATGATCAGGCCGGTTTCCTCGGCGACGCTGATGAACTGATCCGGGCGAATCATGCCGCGCTCCGGGTGGTTCCAGCGCAACAGCGCTTCCATCCCCAGCAGACGACCGCTGCGCAGGCACAGTTTCGGCTGGTAGAACACGTCCAGCTCGTTCTGCGTCAGGGCGCGGCGCAGGTTGTTCTCGACGAACAGTTTGTAACTGGCCTCGGCGTTCAGCGCCTCAGTGAACACCTGCAACTGGTGTTTGCCGTTGGCCTTGGCCTTGTGCAGTGCCAGACCGGCGTTGCGCATCAGGGTTTGCGGATCGCGCCCGTGCAGCGGCGCACAGGCCAGGCCGACGGAGCCGGTGACGCTGATCAACTGATTGTCGACGAACATCGGCTTGTCGAGGGTCATCAGCAACTGACTGGCGATCTGCTGCCCGGCCTCAAGGTCGGTGTCGTCGAGCAACACGGCGAATTCGTTACTGGCAAAACGCGCCAGGCTGCCACTCGGGCTGAGGCTGTTGCGCAGGCGCCGGGCGAGGCTGATCAACAGTTTGTCGCCGGTCTGGTGACCGAGGCTGTCGTTGATCCGCTTGAAGTTGTCGATGTCCACCAGCAACAGGCTGATCGGCGTATCGCTGTCGCGGGCGAAACGCTCATCGAGATTGCGGATGAATGCCGGACGGTTGCCAAGGTTGGTCAGGTTGTCGGTGTAGGCCAGGCGCTCGATGCGTTGCTGGGCCAATTTGGTCTGAGTGATGTCTTCGTAGATGCCGATGTAATGCGTCAGCTCACGGTTATCGCCATAGACCTTGGAGATCGACAGCTGGCCCCAGTACGGTTCGAGGTTCTTGCGTCGGCTCTTGAATTCGCCCTGCCAGCTGTTGCTCTGGGCCAGCGCCGAGGGCGCATCGAACAGCAGCTCGCTAAGATTTTCCAGGGCGGGCAATTCCGACAGGCGCTGGCCGTGGACTTCCTCGGTGGTGTACTGGGTGATCGCGGTGAAGCTCGGATTGACGTACTCGACCACGCCGTCGCAGTTGACCAGCAAGAAGGCGTTGGCGCTTTGCTCGACCGCGCGCTGAAAAAGGTGCAGGGCGCTGGTGGCAGTGCGGCGGTTGTGGTTGTTGATCACTTGTGCGAACTGGTCGGCCAGTTCGCCGGCAAAGGCGATTTCGTCGGACTGCCAGGCGCGGGTGACGCCGGTCTGTTCCAGGCACAACACGCCGACTACCTGGCCGTCGACGCGTATGCTGGCATCGAGCATGGCGTTGACGTCACGCGGACGCATCGCCTCGGCCATCTCGCGGGTACGCGGGTCGTGCATGGCGTTATGGGCATCGATGGCGCGGCTGCTGTGCAGGGCTTCCATGTAGTCGGGGAAGCCGCTGATATCGATCGGCTCCGGCAGGATGTATTCCTGGGTCGCGCGATGGTAAGCGGAGATCGGCAGCAAGCGCTGGCCTTCGAGGTTCCACAGGCTGGCGCAGTCGATCTCGTAGATATCGCAGGCGCAGCGGGTGATCAGTTCAGCGGCTTCCTGCAGCGAGTTGTGCGTGCTGTAGCGCTGGCGTGCGAGCAGCAGAATCAGATCCTGCTGGGCACGCACGCGCTCCAGATGCTGCAGTTGTTCCTGCTGGGCACGCTGGTTCAGCTCAAGGGCGATTTGCAGGCGCGAGTTCTGGGTTTCCAGATCCACCGAAGGCAGCGCCTGGGTTTCGTCGAACACCTCGTCGACCGCCAGCAGGTAGCCACGCAGCAAATGCCGGTTGTGCTGTTTGTAGGCTTCACCCAGCTCGAGGATGTTCAACGCGCCGGCGGCGGTGTGCAGGGTGTAGCGCACGACGTAATGTGCGCTTTTGCTCAGTTGCTGCTGGATCGCATCGTGCAGTTGATAGCGCGCCTCGGGCTCCATCAGGCTGGCGTAAGGCGAGCCGACCAGTGCGCAGAGCTCGACGGCCGGCTGGCCAAACTGGCGTTCGCAGTTGGGATCGAGGAACAGCATTGCCCAACTCGCTTCATTCAAGCGCTCGAAACGCAGCATGCCGAGCCGCGAGGGCACAGGCAACTGCGTCACTACCTCGGCCGCCATACGGCTGGCGGCATCGGGCTGGCTCTTCATGAAGGAAACTCGCTTGGAAATATGCTGAATGCGCCGGGCTCTCGCCCTCTTGTCTGTTGGCTGCGGCAAGGTTGCATCATTGCGGCACCGACTGACAAGAGAGATGAAGGCCAAGTGCTATAAGAATATGTCGGCTGCAGTGAACATTTCTCCAGTGCACAACTGAAATGAGCACAAGATCGCAGCTTCACGCAGCCCCAACAGGGTAATGCGCCTTGTGTAGAAGCTGCCGAAGGCTGCGATCTTTGGGTGTTTCAACACAATTTCATACTGATCGACTGCAACTTCTTGCCATCGCGGTCATGGTAATTGACCAATATCTGATCAGCCTCAACGACCACATGCGCAAAATTGTCTTGGCTCACCACTGCACTGGTCAGCTCGTGCCGATAATCCCCTGCCGCCGTGCGCACCAGCGGTTGATCGAGGATAAACGTCGAGGCCTTGGCATACGGCAGCAATTTGCTGTTGTGCAGCGGCGAGGACACGATGGTGTGCACTTCGAAATCGGCGTCCTCGCTGTGAGACAGGCGACTTGTCAGAGAGCCATGAACGTCGCCGGAGACGAACACCACGTTCTTGATCCGGTGAGTGCGGATGGTTTCCAGCAGGCGCAGACGCTGTTCGGGAAATGCTTTCCAGGCATCGTCACCGTTGAACTTGCGATCGGGATAGAACATCACGCTGGTCATCACGAACTTCACTCGCGCCGGGCTATGGATCAGCCATCGCAGCAGGGCCTGTTCTTGCTCGATGTCGAGAATGCGCCGGTCATCCTTCGACAAGTTGCGTCGGGTGCGGCTGTCGGTGACGAACCAGGCGATATCGCTGTCGCCAAACTGATACCAGTAATGCTTCAACGTATCCCGGTCTATCTGACCCTTCTCATTACATGCATAAACCGGGCTGTGGCTGGCTTGATAAAGTTCATAAGCGGCCATGGCGTTGCGATATAAGTCCTCGTCCGCTGCGGTGGCATTGGCAGGCCAGTTATCTTCTATTTCATGATCGTCGAGCATCATGTAAGTCGATGTATTGGACATCAGTCGCTGAATATTCGGTTGCGAAAATGCCGTTCGATATTTCTTCAGGATGTCTTTGGCTTCGCGATCCGGAGCAATGACATTCAAATCATCTACATACACTTGATCTCCGGTCATGATCACCGCGCTGACGGGTAGATGACTGTTCTCGACCAGTCGATTGATCGAGCCAAAGATGCGGTCGCCCAGTTGCGGCAAGGAAGCGACGCCAGCGGTAATCCGCAGATAACGGCACGAACCGACGACAAACCCCCGAGGCTGGCTGGCTTTCGCGGTGCGGGTGCGAAAGCGGTAGAGCTGTCGCGGCCATTGCAATGGAAACTCAATGACCGTGTCGATGGTATGCACCGGATTCATCGGGCTTAACCAGCCGGCTTGATATTCGTATTCACAATCAGCTTCGAGATCCTGCAATACCAGTACACCCGACATGTCATTGGCCGGGTTCAAAAGTGCAAATACGCTGTTCGACCATTTTTCCGTGCCGGCCTTGCGAGCGCGAACTCCGGCAAATACACGTTTTTTGTCCTGTTGTTCGCCGCGCATGAAAATGCGCACTTGGTTAGTTGTGGTGTGGCCCACGATGGGGCCGATAGTCGGTTTGAACATGATCGATTCCGTTCGAGATTTTAATAAACAAGAATTAAATAAGCGGAGCGTGTTGAAGCAACTTTCCTGAGCAGAGGTTAGTTGGCCAGCGGCGGAAAATATTGGCGTTAAGTGGACCAGACCTGTGGCCGATGTCAGCGCAGGTTGTAGGAAAGAGGCGCGATCCGGTTTATTTCAGGCAAAAAAAGCCCCGTCAATTGACGGGGTTGAGGTACGAGCGTGTGGCGCTCGAAAGGGTGCAGCAAGCGGCCCTCCGTCGCCGGAGGGCCGTTTGGGTTACAGCAGGATGGTGCGGATGTCGCCCAACAGACTGCCCAGACGCTGAGTAAAGCGTGCCGCTGCAGCGCCGTTGATCACGCGGTGATCGTAGGACAGCGACAGTGGCAGCATCAGCTTCGGCTGGAAGGCTTTGCCGTCCCAGACTGGCTGGATGGTTGCCTTGGAAACACCGAGGATCGCCACTTCCGGCGCGTTGACGATCGGCGTGAAGCCGGTGCCGCCAATATGACCGAGGCTGGAAATGGTGAAGCAGGCACCCTGCATCTCGTCCGAGGACAGCTTCTTGGTGCGCGCTTTTTCAGCCAGCGAAGCCGCTTCGGCTGCCAATTGCAGCAGGCTCTTCTGGTCGACGTTCTTGATGACCGGCACCAACAGGCCATCCGGAGTGTCGACGGCGAAGCCGATGTTCACGTATTTCTTGCGGATGATCGCCTTGCCGCTTGGCGCCAGCGAACTGTTGAAGTCCGGCAGCTCCTTGAGCAAGTGCGCGCAGGTCTTGAGCAGCAGCGGCAGGATGGTCAGCTTGACGCCAGCCTTCTCGGCCACGGCTTTCTGCGCAACACGGAAAGCTTCCAGCTCGGTGATGTCCGCCGAGTCGAATTGCGTCACGTGTGGCACGTTCAGCCAGCTGCGGTGCAGGTTGGCGGCGCCGACCTGCATCAGTCGGGTCATCGGCACTTCTTCGATTTCGCCGAAACGGCTGAAATCGACCACCGGAATCGGCGGAATGCCCGCACCACCGGTAGCGCCGCCGGCAGCGGCCGGCGCTTCCTTGGCCTTCTGCATCATCGCCTTGACGTAAACCTGCACGTCTTCCTTGAGGATGCGACCGTGCGGACCGCTGGCGCCAACAGCGCTCAGCTCGACGCCGAACTCACGGGCCAGTTGACGCACGGCAGGGCCGGCGTGAACTTTCGCGCCCGGCTTGGCCGGTGCGGCGGCTGGAGCGGCGGCAGCAGGTGCAGCGGCAGCCGGAGCAGCAGCGGCAGGTGCCGGAGCGCTCGGAGCTGCGGCAGCTGGAGCCGGGGCAGCAGCAGGGGCCGCGCCTTTGACTTTCAGCTTGAGGATCAGATCGCCGGTACCGACTTCGTCATCCAGCTTGATGGAAACGCTTTCCACCACGCCAGCGGCAGGTGATGGGATTTCCATGCTTGCCTTGTCGGATTCCAGGGTGATCAGCGACTGGTCGGCTTCAACGGTATCGCCCGCCTTGACCAACACTTCGATGATCTTGGCTTTGCCAGCCGAGCCGATGTCCGGAACGTGGATGTCCTGAACGCTGTCGGCAACCGGTGCTGCTGGCGCGGCTGCCGGAGCAGGCGCAGCGGCAGCGGCCGGTGCAGCAGCCTGGGCCGGAGCGGCAGCCGCAGGGGCCGCAGCACCCGCCACTTCCAGATCCAGAATCAGGTCGCCAGTGCCGACTTCGTCGTTGAGCTTGACGCTGATGGCCTTGACCACGCCAGCGGCAGGCGACGGGATTTCCATGCTGGCCTTGTCGGATTCCAAGGTGATCAACGACTGATCAGCTTCGACGCTGTCGCCGACCTTGACCTGGATCTCGATGATCTGCGCCTTGCCCGACGAACCGATGTCCGGCACGTGCACTTGCTTTACCGAAGCGGCAGCAGGAGCAGCGGCAGGCGCGGCAGCAGCAGGTGTCGCAGCCGGTTTCTCTTCGGCTTTGGCAGGAGCAGCGGCAGGCGCAGGTGCCGCTTCGGCAGCGCCCTCGACTTCCAGCTCAAGCAGTTCGTCGCCTTCTTTCAGACGGTCGCCCAGCTTCACTTTCAGGCTCTTGATGACGCCGGCTTTCGGGGCCGGCACTTCCATGCTGGCCTTGTCCGATTCCAGGGTCAGGATGCTCTGGTCGGCTTCGATGCGGTCGCCGACCTTCACAAACAGTTCAATTACTTCACCTTCACCGCTGCCGATGTCAGGTACGCGAATGAGTTCGCTCACAAAATGTCTCCTCAGCAGTCCAGTGGGTTGCGTTTTTCCGGGTCGATGCCGAACTTGGCGATGGCTTCGGCCACAACCTTAGGTTCGATATCACCACGGTCAGCCAGTGCTTCCAGGGCTGCCAACACCACGAAATGACGGTCGACTTCGAAGAAATGACGCAGTTTCTTGCGGCTGTCGCTGCGGCCGAAACCGTCGGTGCCCAGGACTTTGAATTCCTTGGACGGTACCCACTGACGGATCTGCTCGGCGAACAGCTTCATGTAGTCGGTAGAAGCAATGACCGGACCTTTACGGCCGTTCAGGCACTCTTCGACGTAGCTCAGCTTAGGCTTCTGACCAGGCTTGAGACGGTTGCTGCGCTCTACGGCCAGGCCGTCGCGACGCAGTTCGTTGAAGCTGGTAACGCTCCACACGTCGGCGCCGACGTTGAACTCTTCACGCAGGATCTTCGCCGCTTCACGCACTTCACGCAGGATGGTGCCGGAGCCCATCAGTTGAACGTGGTGCGCCGCATCGCGGGTGTCTTCCTCGAGCAGGTACATGCCTTTCTTGATGCCTTCTTCGGCACCGGCCGGCATGGCTGGCTGCTGGTACGACTCGTTCATCACGGTGATGTAGTAGAAGATGTCCTGTTGCTCTTCGGTCATCTTCTTCATGCCGTCCTGAATGATCACCGCCAGCTCGTAGCCGTAGGTCGGATCGTAGGTGCGGCAGTTCGGGATGGTCGCGGCCAGCAGGTGGCTGTGACCGTCTTCGTGCTGCAGACCTTCACCGTTCAGGGTGGTACGCCCGGCGGTGCCGCCGATCAGGAAACCACGGGTACGGCTGTCACCAGCGGCCCAGGCCAGGTCGCCGATACGCTGGAAGCCGAACATCGAGTAGAAGATGTAGAACGGCAGCATCGGCTGGTTGTGACTGGAGTACGAAGTACCGGCAGCGATGAACGAGCTCATGGCGCCTGCTTCGTTGATGCCTTCTTCAAGGATCTGACCTTTCTGGTCTTCCTTGTAGAACATCACCTGGTCTTTATCGACTGGCTCGTAGAGCTGGCCGACGGAGGAGTAGATACCCAGCTGACGGAACATGCCTTCCATACCGAAGGTACGGGCTTCGTCCGGGATGATCGGGACGATGCGCGGGCCGATTTCCTTGTCCTTGACCAGTTGCGCGAGGATCCGCACGAAAGCCATGGTGGTGGAAATTTCACGGTCGCCCGAGCCATCGAGGATGGCTTTCAGAGTGTCCAGATCCGGAGTCGGTACGCTGAAGCTCTGCGCGCGGCGCTGTGGCACGAAACCGCCCAGTGCGGCACGACGCTCGGCGAGGTAGCGGGCTTCGGCGCTGTTTGGCTCTGGTTTGAAGAACGGCAGGTTCTCCAGTTCTTCGTCCTTGACCGGGATGTCGAAGCGGTCGCGGAACAGCTTCAGGCTGTCGACGTCGACTTTCTTGGTGTTGTGCGCAGTGTTTTTCGCTTCGCCGGCACCGGTGCCATAACCCTTGATGGTCTTGGCGAGGATGACGGTCGGTTGTTCCTTGTGGTTGACCGCTTCGTGGTACGCCGCGTAGACCTTGTACGGGTCGTGGCCGCCACGATTGAGTTTCCAGATCTCGTCGTCGGACAGATCGGCAACCATCGCCTTGAGTTCAGGCGTGTTGAAGAAATGCTCGCGAACGAACGCGCCGTCTTTGGCTTTGTAGTTCTGGTATTCGCCGTCGATGACTTCGTCCATGCGGCGTTGCAGGATGCCGTCGACGTCTTTGGCCAGCAGCGGGTCCCAGAAACGGCCCCAGATGACTTTGGTCACGTTCCACTGCGCACCACGGAACACGCCTTCGAGTTCCTGGATGATCTTGCCGTTGCCGCGAACCGGGCCGTCGAGGCGCTGCAGGTTGCAGTTGATGACGAAGATCAGGTTGTCCAGCTTCTCGCGGCCGGCCAGGGAGATCGCGCCCAGGGATTCCGGCTCGTCGCACTCGCCGTCGCCCAGGAAGCACCAGACTTTCTGTTTGCCCGGCTGGATGAAACCGCGGTGCTCCAGGTACTTCATGAAGCGCGCCTGGTAGATCGCCTGGATCGGACCCAGACCCATCGATACGGTCGGGAACTGCCAGAAGTCAGGCATCAGCCAAGGGTGCGGATAGGACGACAGGCCCTGACCGTCGACTTCCTGACGGAAGTTGTTCATCTGGTCTTCGGTGATGCGGCCTTCCATGAATGCGCGGGCGTAAACGCCTGGCGAGGTGTGGCCCTGGAAGTAGATCAGGTCGCCGCCATGTTCGTCGGTTGGGGCCTGGAAGAAATAGTTGAAGCCGATGTCATACAGGGTCGCACTGGAAGCGAAGCTGGAGATGTGACCACCCAGGTCCGAATCTCGCAGGTTCGTGCGCATTACCATGGCCATCGCGTTCCAGCGTACCAGCGAGCGAATGCGGCGTTCCATGAACAGGTCGCCAGGCATGCGTGCTTCGTGGGTAACGGGGATCGTGTTGCGGTAAGGCGTGGTGATCGCGTAAGGGAGCTGCGAGCCGCTGCGGGTCGCGAGTTCGCCCATACGGGTCATCAGATAGTGAGCACGGTCTTCGCCTTCTTTGTCGAGAACCGATTCCAGGGCGTCCAGCCATTCCTGGGTTTCGACGGGATCGAGGTCTTGCATGGCTTGCTCCAGGGCGGAAAGGCTTCCAGAATCGGTTGCCTGAGTTTGCGACTGGCCTTGTGGGCAGACGATTTAAAATTCTTGGATTGCCGACAGGTTGTTCCGGCGGCGTGTAGTTTTACTACAAATCTTCCGGCATTTCAGCCTTTCGAATGTATAGACGAGTAGTAAAACTACAGATGAAAGGCTTGTGGCCTCCGACTGCGTTGTGAGAATAATCGTTAAGGCGGGTCGATTTCCATCCGAATAAGGTGAAAGTTTGATGCTGAATGCCAAAGAAGAAGAAATTTCAGCTATTTCTAACTTTTGTTCGACAGTCCTTCACGTAGCGGGTTTTCATCATTCACTACAAGCGGCCCTTATTACGCCGATCAAGGATAGACCATGACCCTGCCCGTGCTTGCCGAACTGCCCGCCATTCTCCTGCCGTTGGTCAGCCGATCCGAGCAGTCGTTCCGTACGTCCGTCGCCGCCCTTGAAGACGATCACGGCCTGTCGAAATGGACGCCGGAGCGCTGGGCGCAATTCGCCCGCGTCAGCGCCGCCAGCGAATTTGTCATTGAACAGAGCATTCGTGACCCTTTGATGTTGCTGTCGCTGGTGGCGTCCGGTGAACTTGATCGGGCATTTGCGCCCGGCGAACTGTGCGCACAGATCGCCGCCGCCGTGAACATCGCGCAGAGCGAAGACGAACTCGGCCGCGCCTTGCGCCGCCAGCGCGCACGCCATCAGGTGCGGATCATCTGGCGCGACCTGACCCGCCAGGCCGATCTGGTGCAGACCTGCCGCGACCTCTCGGACATGGCCGACGCCACCATCGATCAGGCTTATCAATGGCTGTACAGCCGCCACTGCGAGCAGTTCGGCACGCCGACCGGGCGGCGCAGCGGTGAGCCGCAGCAGATGGTCATCCTCGGCATGGGCAAACTCGGCGCGGTCGAGCTGAATCTGTCTTCCGACATCGACCTGATCTTCGCCTACCCCGAAGGCGGCGAAACCGTCGGCGTGAAACGCTCGCTGGATAATCAGGAATTCTTCATCCGCCTCGGCCAGCGTCTGATCAAGGCGCTCGATCCGATGACCGTCGACGGCTTCGTGTTTCGCGTCGACATGCGCCTGCGCCCATACGGATCGTCCGGCGCGCTGGTGCTCAGCTTCAATGCGCTGGAGCAGTATTACCAGGATCAGGGCCGCGACTGGGAACGCTACGCGATGATCAAGGCGCGGGTGGTGGCTGGCGATCAGGTTGCCGGCGCGCAGTTGCTCGACATGCTGCGGCCGTTCGTCTACCGCCGTTACCTGGATTTTTCGGCAATCGAAGCGCTGCGCACCATGAAGCAGTTGATCCAGCAGGAAGTGCGGCGCAAGGGCATGGCCGACAACATCAAGCTCGGCTCCGGCGGCATCCGTGAAGTCGAGTTCATCGCTCAGGCCTTTCAATTGATCCACGGTGGCCGCGACCTGAGCCTGCAACAGCGTCCTCTATTAAAGGTGCTGAGCACGCTGGAAGGACAAGGCTATCTGCCGCCGGCGGTGGTCAGCGAATTGCGCGAGGGTTACGAGTTTCTGCGTTACACCGAACATGCCATTCAAGCGATTGCCGACCGCCAGACGCAGATGCTGCCGGATAGCGCTCAGGATCAGGCGCGGATCGCCTTCATGCTGGGCTTCGCCGATTGGTCGGCGTTCCATGAACAACTGATGTACTGGCGCGGGCGCGTGGCTTGGCATTTCGCCCAGGTGATCGCCGATCCCGATGAGGAAGAGGGCAGCGAAAGCGAAGTGGTGGTCGGTGGCGAATGGCTGCCGCTGTGGGAGGAAGAACAGGACGAAGAGGCCGCGTGCCGGCAGTTGCAGGAGGGCGGTTTCGTCGATGCCGGCAAAGCCCTGAAGGCGCTGGCCGGTTTGCGCGGCAGTCCGCAACTGCGCGCGATGCAGCGGTTGGGACGTGAACGTCTGGATGCCTTTATTCCGCGACTGCTCGCGCAAGCGGTGGAGCATGACAATCCCGATCTGGTACTCGAGCGCGTGCTGCCGCTGGTGGAAGCGGTGGCGCGGCGTTCGGCGTATCTGGTGTTGCTCACGGAAAACCCCGGTGCGCTGCGCCGCCTGCTGACCTTGTGTGCGGCGAGCCCGTGGATTGCCGAGCAGATCACGCGCTTCCCGCTGCTGCTCGACGAATTGCTCAACGAAGGTCGGCTGTTCAAGCCGCCGCTGGCGCCGGAACTGGCGGCCGAGTTGCGCGAACGCCTGACGCGAATTCCCGAGGACGACCTCGAGCAGCAAATGGAAGCCCTGCGCCATTTCAAACTGGCGCACCGCTTGCGCGTCGCCGCCTCGGAAATCGCCGGCAGCCTGCCGTTGATGAAAGTCAGCGATTACCTGACCTGGCTGGCAGAAGCGATTCTCGAACAGGTGCTGGCCCTGGCCTGGCGGCAGACTGTGGCCAAGTACGGCACGCCGCTGCGCACCGACGGCACGCTGTGTGATCCCGGCTTCATCATTGTCGGTTATGGCAAAGTCGGCGGTATCGAATTGGGGCATGGTTCCGATCTGGATCTGGTGTTCATCCATGACGGCGATCCGCAGGCGGAAACCGACGGGCCGAAATCCATCGACGGCGCGCAGTTCTTCACGCGCCTGGGGCAGCGGATCATCCACCTGCTCACAGCGCAGACCAACTCCGGCCAGCTGTATGAAGTGGACATGCGCCTGCGGCCGTCCGGCGCTTCCGGGCTGCTGGTGAGTTCCCTCGGCGCGTTCGCGCGCTATCAGGAAAATGAAGCCTGGACGTGGGAGCATCAGGCCTTGGTGCGCGCGCGGGTGCTGGTGGGCAGTCAGGATGTTGGCCAGGCCTTCGAAAAAGTCCGCGCCAAGGTATTGGGCAAACCTAGGGATCTGGCCAAGCTGCAACAGGAAGTCAGCGAGATGCGCGCCAAGATGCGCGACAACCTTGGTACCCGCAGCACCGCAGCCGGCACGGCGGCGAACGCTTTCGATGCGGGCGTGCCGTTTGACCTCAAGCAGGACGCCGGAGGTATCGTCGATATTGAATTTATGGTGCAATACGCGGCCCTGGCGTGGTCGCACAGCCATCCGCCGCTGCTGCGCTGGACCGATAACATCCGCATTCTGGAAGAGCTGGAACACGAACGGCTGATGCCCGCAGAAGATGCCAGTCTGTTGCGCGAGGCCTACAAGGCCTACCGCTCCGCCGCCCACCGGCAGGCCTTGCAGAAGGACGCCGGGGTGATACCAGGCGACCAGTTTGCCGACGAACGCCGGCAGGTTTTGCGGATTTGGCGTGAGTTGGGGCTAAGCTGAAACGCGCCAATGAACGCAATGAGATTCAAACGGTGGGAGCGAGCCTGCTCGCGAACGCGGAGTGTCAGTCAACAGCAATGTTGAACGTGCCGGCCCCTTCGCGAGCAGGCTCGCTCCCACAGTGATCTGCGCTGAGCGCAGTGATGTGAACAGATGCAAAACAATGTAGGAGTGAGCCTGCTCGCGAATGCGGAGTGACAGTCGACAGTCATGTTGAAGGAAATGACCCATCGCCAGCAGCGCCGCTTCCACAATGATTATCGAGGCGGGGAGGCGTAAATGCCTCCCCGGTTCGTTTTTGGAAACCACATGAATATTCTGATCGTTGGGCCCAGTTGGGTCGGTGACATGGTGATGGCGCAGACACTGTTTCAGTGTCTCAAACAGCGCCACCCGCAATGCGCAATCGACGTGCTGGCGCCCGAATGGAGCCGGCCGATCCTTGAGCGCATGCCCGAAGTGCGCAAGGCCTTGAGCTTCCCGCTCGGCCACGGCGCGCTGGAACTGGCGACACGCCGACGCATCGGCAAATCCCTGCGCGGTCAGTACGATCAGGCGATCCTGCTGCCCAACTCGCTGAAGTCGGCGCTGGTGCCGTTTTTTGCCGGCATCCCGAAACGCACCGGCTGGCGTGGCGAGTTCCGCTACGGTCTGCTCAACGACGTGCGTACCCTCGACAAAGAACGCTACCCGCTGATGATCGAGCGCTTCATGGCCTTGGCCTATGAAGCGAACGCCGAACTGCCGAAGCCGTACCCGCGCCCGAGTCTGCAAATTGACCCGGTCACCCGCGAGGCGGCACTGGCCAAGTTCGGCCTGAGCCTTGATCGTCCGGTCCTGGCCCTGTGCCCCGGCGCCGAGTTCGGCGAATCCAAGCGCTGGCCGTCCGAGCATTACGCCAAGGTCGCCGAAGCGCGCATCCGCGAAGGCTGGCAGGTGTGGCTGTTCGGCTCGAAAAACGATCACGCGGTCGGTGAAGATATCCGCGCACGTTTGATCCCGGGCCTGCGCGAAGAATCGGTCAACCTCAGCGGCGGCACCTCGCTGGCCGAGGCCATTGACCTGCTGTCCTGCGCCGATTCCGTTGTGTCCAATGACTCCGGCCTGATGCACGTCGCTGCGGCATTGAATCGTCCGCTGGTCGCGGTATACGGCTCGACCTCGCCGGGCTTCACCCCGCCGCTGGCTGAGCAGGTCGAGATCGTGCGCCTGGGCATCGAATGCAGCCCGTGCTTTGATCGCACTTGCCGGTTCGGCCATTACAACTGCCTGCGTCAGTTGATGCCGGAAGCGGTCAACGATGCCTTGCAGAAGTTGCAGGGCTCCGTGGTCGAGGTTCATTAACTTGCGGGTATTGCTGATCAAGACCTCATCGCTGGGCGACGTGATTCACGCGTTGCCGGCGCTGACCGACGCCGCCCGGGCCATTCCCGGAATCAAGTTCGACTGGGTGGTGGAAGAGGGCTTCGCCGAGATTCCGAGCTGGCACCCGGCGGTCGATAAAGTGATTCCGGTGGCGATCCGCCGCTGGCGCAAGAATCTGTGGAAAACCATCACCAGCGGCGAGTGGAAACGCTTCAAGCAAAGCGTGCGCGCCAATAAATACGATCTGGTGATCGACGCTCAAGGCCTGCTGAAAAGTGCCTGGCTGACCCGCTACGTCAAAGCCCCGGTGGCCGGCCTCGATAAAACCTCCGCTCGCGAGCCGATGGCTGCGCGCTTCTACGATCGCAAACTCGCCGTCGCCCGTGGTCAGCACGCCGTCGAACGCGTGCGCCAGTTGTTCGCCATCGCTCTGGGTTACGACCTGCCCAAAGGCCTCGGCGATTACGGCCTCAACGTTGAACGACTGGTCGAGTTGCCGCGCAAGAACGCCTACGTGGTGTTCCTGCATGGCACCACTTGGGACACCAAGCACTGGCCGGAACTCTACTGGCGCGAGCTGACCGAGCGGGTCGGCTACCTCGGCGTTGGCGTCAGGCTGCCATGGGGCAACCCTCAGGAAAAGGCCCGCGCCGAACGCATCGCCGCCGGCTTCAAGCACGCTGAGGTGCTGCCGAAACTCAATCTGGCTGGCGTTGGCAAAGTGCTCGCCGGCGCGCAGGCTTGCGTGGCGGTGGACACCGGGCTCGGCCATCTGGCCGCTGCGCTGGATGTGCCGACCATCTCGTTGTTCGGCCCGACCAACCCGGGCCTGACCGGCGCTTACGGCAAGCTGCAGATTCATCTGGCCAGCGACTTCCCGTGCGCGCCCTGCATGCAGAAAAAATGTACCTATCAACCGACCGCGCAGGATGCCCGTCAGTTTGACCTGAAACGCGAGCAGCCTTTGTGCTTCACGCGTGTGAACCCCGAGCGTGTCGCCAGCCGACTGAGCACGTTGTTAATGGCTGAGGAGCTGCGCTGATGCAATTGGCATTTGTCCTGTACAAATATTTCCCGTTCGGTGGCTTGCAGCGCGACTTCATGCGCATCGCTCTCGAATGCCAGAAGCGCGGCCATCAGATTCGCGTCTACACGCTGATTTGGGAAGGCGACGTGCCCCCGGGTTTCGAGGTGCTGGTGGCGCCGGTCAAAGCGTTCTTCAACCACCGTCGCAACGAAAAGCTCAGCGCGTGGATGGCAGCGGATCTGGCCAAGCGTCCGGTCGATCGCTTGATCGGCTTCAACAAGATGCCGGGCCTGGACGTCTACTACGCCGCCGACGGCTGCTTCGAAGACAAGGCGCAGAACCTGCGCAACTCGCTGTACCGCCGTTGGGGCCGCTATCGCCACTTCGCCGAGTATGAGCGCGCGGTGTTCGCCAAAGACGCGAAGACCGAAGTGCTGATGATTTCCGAAGTGCAGCAGCCGCTGTTCATCAAGTATTACGACACGCCGCTCGAGCGCTTCCACCTGCTGCCGCCGGGCATTGCCCAGGATCGTCGGCGGCCGGCGGATGCCGATGAGATTCGCGCCGGTTTCCGCGCTGAATTCAATCTCAAGGACGACGAGTTGCTGCTGGTGCAGATCGGCTCCGGCTTCAAGACCAAGGGTGTCGATCGCAGCCTCAAGGCGCTGGCCGCGCTGCCGGCCGAGTTGAGAAAACGCACCCGGCTGTTTGTAATCGGCCAGGATGACCCCAAATTGTTCCAGATGCAGAGTGCGACGCTGGGCCTGGGCGACAATGTGACCTTCCTCAAAGGGCGCAGCGATATCCCGCGTTTCCTGCTCGGTGCCGACCTGTTGATCCACCCGGCCTACAACGAAAACACCGGCACCGTGCTGCTTGAAGCACTGGTGGCCGGTTTGCCGGTGCTGGTCAGTGCGGTCTGCGGTTACGCCCATTACATCGCCGAAGCCGATGCCGGGCGAGTGCTGGACGAGCCATTCGAGCAGGCGCAGCTGACCCGATACCTGACCGAGATGTTGAGCGACGACGCTGCACGGGCGGCCTGGAGCCGCAACGGTCTGGCCTTCGCCGAGACGGCCGACCTCTACAGCATGCCGCAGCACGCGGCGGATGTGATTCTGGCGGAGCACGCTTAATGAAGTTGATGCTGGCTGAACCGTTCAAAAGCCTTTGGGCCGGACGCGACCCGTTCGCCGAAGTCGAAGGCTTGCAGGGCGAGGTGTACCGCGAGCTGGAAGCGCGCCGGACATTGCGCACGGAAGTCGACGGCAACGGGTTTTTTGTGAAAATCCACCGTGGCATCGGCTGGGGCGAGATCTTCAAGAACCTGCTGACCGCCAAGCTGCCGGTGCTCGGCGCGGGTCAGGAGTGGAAAGCCATTCAGCGTCTGCAGGAAGCCGGCGTGCCGACCATGACTGCCGTCGCCTACGGCGAGAAAGGCAGCAACCCGGCGGATCAGCATTCGTTCATCGTCACCGAAGAGCTGGCGCCGACCATCAGCCTCGAAGACTTCAGCATTGACTGGGTCAAGCAGCCGCCGGAGCCAACACTCAAGCGCGCATTGATTGCCGAAGTCGCGCGGATGACGGGGATGATGCACCGCGCCGGGGTCAATCACCGTGACTGCTACATTTGCCATTTTCTGCTGCACACCGACAAACCGGTCACGCCGCAGGATTTCAAACTCTCGGTGATCGATCTGCACCGAGCCCAGACCCGCGCAAAGATCACTCAGCGCTGGCGCAACAAGGATCTGGCGGCGCTGTACTTCTCGGCGCTGGACATCGGCCTGACCCGTCGCGACAAACTGCGTTTTCTCAAAGGCTATTTCCAGCAACCACTGCGGCAGATTCTGGCGGAAGAAGCGCCATTGCTGAGCTGGCTGCAAGGCAAGGCCGACAAGCTCTACGAGCGTAAACAGCGTTACGGGGATGCGCTCTGATGGCGGGTTGGACACTTGAGCCGCAGTACGGCGAACTCGCCGAAGATTTCGGCAGCCTCGAAGCCGTATTTGCCTTGCAGGGCGAACGCCTCACCCGCGATCCGCTGTCGGAGGTGGTTCGGGTGCAGCGCGACGGCGTCAATTATTACGTCAAACGCTACGTCGGCGCCGGTAAGGGCCTGCGCCGTTACCTCGGCAAGCCGCGCGTAAAAATGGAATGGCAGAACCTCAAGCGCTTCGCCAAGTGGGGCATCCCCACGGCCGAGGTGGTGGCCTGGGGGCTGGAGCGGCGGGGCGCGGCCTATGATCGGGGCGCGATGATCACCCGTGAACTGCCCAATACCGAAGACCTTTCGGCACTGGCCGAGCGCAAGGATCCCAGGCTCAAGGATCGCGCCTGGGTCGACGGTGTCAGCCAGCAATTGGCCGGTTACACCCGGACCATGCACGACCATCGGTTTACGCATAACGATTTGAAATGGCGCAACCTGCTGATCGACGATCAGGCGCGCATCTTCCTCATCGACTGCCCCAACGGCGAATTCTGGCGCGGCTTCTGGCTCAAGTACCGGATCACCAAGGACCTCGCCTGTCTCGACAAACTGGCCAAATATCACCTGTCCAACACCCAGCGCCTGCGCTTCTACAAGCAGTATCGCCAGTGTGATCGGCTCGATGTCGCCGACAAGAAACGGATCCGCCATGTGGTGAGATTTTTTGAGGGGCGCGAATGACTGATTTTCTTGCCGAACAGGACCGCGCACTGCTGGAGCGCCACGGTCTCGGCAATTTCGATGCACTGTGGGCCAAACAGCTTGAAGCTGTGGATGAGCCCAACACTGCCGGTGGCGGCTGGAGCAGCGTGTTCCGTCTCGATCTTGAAGGCCAGGGCTATTACCTCAAGCGCCAGAGCAATTATCTGACCCGCACCTTGCAGGCGCCGTTTGGCGAACCGAGCTTTGCCCGCGAATTTCGCAACATCAGCCGTTATCGCAAGCTGGGCATTCCGGCGTTGCAGGCGGCGTTTTTCGGTGAGCGCAAGGTCGCTGGGGAAGTACGCGCCATTCTGCTCACCCGTGCACTGGACGGCTGGAGCGACCTGGATTCGTTGCTGGCGCGCTGGACGCAGCTCAGTGCCGCTCAGCATTCGGAGATTCTCAAGGCTTGCGGGCTGTTGGCGCGGCGGCTGCACGGCGCGCGTCAGGTGCATGGCTGTTTCTATCCCAAACATATTTTCCTGCGCGCCACCGGCGACGGCTATGAGGCGCAACTGATCGATCTGGAGAAAACCCGGCCGTTGCTGTTCGGCATGCGTGATCGGGTCAAGGATCTGGAACCGTTGCAACGGCGAGCGCCGCAATGGAGCGAGGCAGACTTGCGCCAGTTGCTCGCGGCTTATCTCGATCAGCCGACTGACAGCTCGCTGCTCGACAGCTGGCTGAGCCGACTGACAGCGCGGCGCAGCCACAAGGAGACCCGATGATGCAATTGTCCGAGCTGGCCCGCTCCGGGCGTACCCCCTCACTGCCGCTGACCGTGACGCTGGCGGACGCCGCCGGTGTTGCGGATTTGCAGTTGCTGAGCCTGCTGCGGGTGTTGCCCGGGCAGCGCTATGTTGGCGCCGGCGTCTGGCGCGGTCGGCCGGTATTGGCCAAGTTGCTGGTCGGCAGCAAGGCCGCCCGGCATTTTCAGCGGGAGCTGGACGGTGTGCGCCTGCTCGCTGCGCAAGGTCTGACCACGCCGCTGCTGTTGGCCGATGGACTGAAAGACGGTGAGGGTGGCTGGCTGCTGTTCGAATTCCTCGAGGGTGCCGAGAGCCTCGGTGATGCCTGGGCCGAGGTCGAGTCTCTGCCGGCACTGGCCGATGAGCAGACCGCCGTTCTGGCCGAAGCGCTTGACGCTATCGGTCGGATGCATGGCAAAGGACTCTGGCAGGAGGATCTGCACCTGGACAATCTGCTGCGTCACGGCGGCCAGTTGTACCTGATCGATGGCGCCGGAGTTCGTGCGGAAGCGGCGGGCCAGCCATTGTCCCGACAAAAAGTGCTGGAAAACCTCGGGGTGTTTTTCGCTCAGCTTCCGAAGTCACTCGAGCCGTTCACCGAAGAGTTGCTGGTCTATTATCTGTTGAGCAACAGCGAACATGCTTTGCCGCTGGAGGCTCTGCAGAAACAGATCGACAAGGTGCGCAGTTGGCGGCTCAGGGACTACCTGAACAAGGTCGGCCGTGAATGCACGCTGTTTGCAGTGCAGCGCGGTGCATTTGCCCTGCGCGCCGTTCGCCGTGAAGAAGCAGCGGCCATGCTGCCGGTGCTTGAGCAGGCCGACGCCTTGCTTGATCAGGGGCATCTGTACAAGACCGGCGGCGCGGCCAGCGTCGGCAGAGTCGAGGTGGCCGGGCGAGCTCTGGTTATCAAGCGCTACAACATCAAGAATTTCGCCCATTGGCTCAAGCGCTTCTGGCGCCCGAGCCGGGCCTGGCATTCGTGGCGTGAAGGTAATCGCCTGGCGTTCCTGGGCATCGCCACGCCGAAACCGCTGGCGGTACTGGAAAAGCGTTTTTTGTGGCTGCGCCGCAGTGCCTATCTGGTCACCGAGTTCCTGCCCGGGCCGGACATCATCGAGCGCTTTGCGCCGTACGTGGAAAATGGCCAGGCACCGGAAGCCGAGTTGCTGGCGCTTGATCAATTGTTTGCCCGATTGATCGCCGAGCGCATCAGTCATGGCGACTTCAAAGGCCACAACCTATTCTGGCAGACGGATCGCTGGGCGCTGATCGACCTCGACTCCATGTGTCAGCACTCATCGGTCGGCAGTTTTGCCCCAGCTTACGCCCGCGATCGCGCGCGGTTCATGCGCAACTGGCCTGAAAGCAGCGCGTTGTACCAGGTCATTGATCAGCGGTTGCCGAAAGAAGTCTCCAGCGCAGGGTGATTCCTTCTCACGAGCAGACTCGTTCTTGCAATGGACCTGGTCCACTGCGAAACGGAGTCTGTGGGCAGTAGCGGACAAAATACAGCGATCTGTCCTACAACTTCTCCAGAAGCCATGAACTGTGCCCTGCTCGGGCTCGATGCTAATTTGCCTGACGATCTCGGAGGGCGAATCTTGAGCATGAAAAAAATTCTGACGCTGGGCGTAATGTCTGCAGTTCTCTCAGGCTGTGGCAGTGTCTCGACCGTTTTGCAGGGCGACGCCGATGCTGCCCGTGACCTGCGCAAAAAGAAGACCTACTGCCAGTCGATTCCGCGCATCTACAGTGGCCTGGCCTTCGATTTTTGCACGCTGAATGCGCCGCCTGATCCTACGGGCATGCTGGCGCCCTTTGTGTTGCTTGATCTTCCGCTGTCCGCCGTGTTCGATACGCTTTCGTTGCCTTACACGGTCTATCGGCAGATTACCGATTCAAATCTGAGTATTTACTGGCGCAGAGACGGCTATTGAGTCGTTGGACTCGTTGAATCGGATCAATCGCGCAGGCGGCAATTCGTACAAGGTAATTCCCGTCATGTTTACGCTATAATCCCGCCCTTTAGCTGCCACTCGCCCTGTGCGAGGGCACATCAATTTTCAAGGCGCATCGCGCCTGCATGCAGACTAAAGAGGCTAGACCCCTGTGGCATTGACGATTCTTGGCCTGTCCGGCGCCCTTAGCCATGATCCTTCCGCAGCCTTGTACATCGACGGCAAGCTGGTCGCGGCGGCTGAGGAAGAGCGCTTCGTACGCGATAAACATGCAAAGAACCGCATGCCCTACGAATCGGCGAAATTCTGCCTTGAGCAGGCCGGTATCAAACCTTCCGACGTTGACGTGGTGGCGATTCCATTCGCCCCGATCAGCCTGTTCGGCAAGGCCCGCTGGCACTACGCCAAGCGCTACTGGTACGCCCCGGATCGTGCTCTCGATGCGATCCTGATGGGCAACCGTCGCTACAAGCGCTATCGCAACAAGATCGTCTGGTGCCTCGAGCAACTGGGCTTCGATCCGAAGAAAATCAAGATCGAGCCGGTCGAGCATCACCTGGCTCACGCCTCCAGTGCTTATCACTGCTCCGGTTTCAAGGAAAAAACCGCAATCCTCGGCATCGACGGTAAAGGCGAATACGCCACGACCTTCTTCGGTTACGGCGAAAACGGCAAGATCCACAAGATCAAGGAATTCTTCGACCCGGATTCCCTCGGTGGTTTGTACGGTGCGATCACCGAATTCCTCGGTTTCGAGATGCTCGACGGCGAGTTCAAGGTCATGGGCATGGCGCCATACGGCGATGCCAGCAAGTACGATTTCTCGCGTCTGGCCTCGTTCGAAAATGGCGAGCTGGTGATCAACACCGACTACGCCAACGTGATCGGCCTGCGTCGCTATAAAGAGAAGGGCAAGGGTTTCTACTTCTCGCCGAAGCTGATCGAGTGGCTGGGTCCGAAGCGCGAAGGCGACATTGCCGACGAGCCGTACATCCACTACGCCGCGAGCATGCAAGCACTGTTCGAGAAGCTCGCGTTGCAGATGATCGACCACTATCTGGGCGACGTGCTCAAGGAAACCGGCAAACTGGCTTTCGCTGGTGGCTGTGCGTTGAACGTCAAGCTGAACCAGAAAATCATCGCTCGCGACGACATCAAAGAGCTGTTCGTACAGCCTGCGTCCGGCGATGCCGGCACCGCAGTCGGCGCTGCCGCTTACGTGTCGCACGCCCGTGGCGTACCGGTCGAGAAGATGGAACACGTCTATCTCGGCCCGTCGTACAGCAACGAGGACGTGATTGCTGCGTGTGCCCGTCACGAGAACAAGCCGACCTGGCGCAAGCTCGACAACATGCCGGAGCAGATCGCCCAGATCATGGTCGATGGCAACCCGGTCGCCTGGTTCCAGGGCCGTATGGAATTCGGTCCGCGCGCGTTGGGTGGTCGTTCGATCATCGGTTGCCCGAGCGTGGCCGGTGTCGCCGACCGCATCAACCATCAGATCAAGTTCCGCGAGCGCTGGAGGCCTTTCTGCCCGTCGATGCTCGACACCGTCGCTCCACAGATGATCAAGATCGATCACCCGGCGCCGTTCATGACCTTCACCTTCGAAGTCGCCGAAGAATGGAAAACCCGCGTGCCGGAAGTCGTTCATGAGGACGGTACTTCCCGTGCCCAGGTGCTCAAGCGCGAATACAACCCGCGCTACTACGACATGATGAAGGCGCTGGAAAACCTCACCGGTAACGGCGTGTCGCTGAACACTTCGCTCAACCGTCGTGGCGAACCGATGATCTGCTCGCCGACCGACGCGCTGAACATGTTTTTCGGCTCGGATCTGCAGTACCTGATCATGGAAGACATTCTGGTGGTCAAAGAGGGCGCCAACGCTTATGACTCGCTCGGCTGAACGCCATGTGCTGCAGTTCTGTCACGGCTATGACGGGCCGTTCCTGGACTGCGCGCGGCAGTACGCCAGCCTGTTTGCCGGCACCGGCTATCGGGTGACCACGGTGTTTCTGACCGGGGCCGCCGATAGCGAGGTGGCCGCAGCGTGTGCTTCCGATGAAGTGTTGTTCATGGAGTACAGCTCCAAGGCCATTCGTGGCCTGAAACTGGGGGCTATCGGCGATCTGCGCAAGATCGTCGCCTCACGCAATTTCAGTCTTTGCATCGCCCATCGCTTCAAGCCGATCTATATCGCCTTGCTCGGCACATCGCTGCCGGTCATTGGTGTGCACCACGCGTTCGGCGATTACCAGCGTGGGACGCGCAAGTTGTTCGCGCATATTTTCCGCCAGCGCCTGAGCCTTCTCGGCGTGTCGGATGCAGTGCGTGACGACATGCGACGCTGCCTGCCGAAATGGCCGGCAAGCCGAATCCAGACGTTGTACAACCGCATCGATGTGCCTGCACTGCAAGCCCGTCAGGTACCTTCCGAAGAAGCGCGGCAGATCCTCGGGCTGTCGCCGGATGCCTGGATTGTCGGCAACGTCGGCCGCCTGCACCCGGACAAGGATCAGGCCACGTTGCTGCGCGGGTTTGCCCAAGCGCTGCCAGGCCTGCCGGCCAACAGTCAGCTGGTCATTCTCGGCAGTGGTCGCCTGGAGCAGGATCTCAAGGGGCTGGCCCGTGAGCTGGGCATTGCCGACCGAGTGCTGTTTCTCGGTCAGGTGCCCGATGCGCGCAATTATTTCCGCGCCTTCGATGTGTTCGCCTTGAGCTCCGATCATGAACCGTTCGGCATGGTCTTGCTGGAGGCCATGGCCGCCGGCTTACCGTTGCTGGCCACCGCGTGCGGCGGGGCGAAGGAAGTGGTGGAGGGTGTGGGCATCCTGTTTCCATTGGGCGATGCCGAACATCTGGCTCAGGGGCTGCAACATCTGGCCGCGATGGATGAGCCGCAGCGTCGTCAATGTGCGCAGATGATGCTCGAGCGACTGCATGAGCGTTTCTCCGACCGTGCGGTGCGCGAGACCTTCTGGCGCCTGCCGCCAGTTACCGATCTGGCAACGAGGGGCTGATGCTCAACCGATTTCAAGGCTGGCGCGAACGTGGCTGGTCGCCCGTTGACGCCTCGACCTACGCCACTGCCTGGCAACGTTATGGCGGCAGTGTCGCGACACATCCGCTGGTCATCGAGCGCCTGGCGGACCTGGCCGGGATCCCGGTGCGTTATCTGGCCTGGCAGCAGCAGGGCGAGGTTAAAGCCGCCATCGCTACCTGGGGGCGCGACCTGGCTCTGTCCAAGGACGTGCTCAAACGCAACGGCAAGAAAGGCCTGTTCGACCTCGGCAATGCCGAGCTGATCCTGCCAGCCGCCGTCGATGCTCAGGCACCGCTGCGGCATCGGGCGCGCTATCTGTCGGCACTCAACGAAGGCCGTTTCAGTGGCCTGAAGTTGCAGGCTGAGCAACTGGCCATGGCCCGCACGCCGGAAGAGTTGTCGAAAAAGTTTCGCTATAACCAGCGTCGAGAGCTGCGTCTGCTGGAAGAAGCGGGCGGTGTGGTGCGAGCGGTCAGCGAGTTTTCCAGCGTTGAGCTGGCCGCGATGTACTGCGATCTGTTTCAGCGCCGCTGGGGCTTTCCGGCGACCGGCGCGGCGCGCATGGCCGAGGTCATCGAGTTGCTGCGCGAGTTGCTGATCGGCTCGGTCATTTTCCTCAACGATGCGCCGATTGCGATTCAATTGGTCTACCGCGTTGAGGCGGCAGAATGGATCAGTGTCGAATACGTGAATGGCGGCGTGGATCCCGAAACCCGCGAGTTCAGCCCCGGCAGCGTGCTGAGTTTTCTCAATACGCAAAGCGCCTGGGAACACGCACGGGCACTCGGCAAGCCGCTGCGTTTTTCATTCGGGCGCGCTGACCGTGAATACAAGGACCGCTGGTGCAACCCTGTGCCGGTGTTCACCGTATGAGTCAGACCATGAGCCGCAAACAGCAATTGCTCAGACGCCATCGACGCAACAAGCGCGTGGCCATGTTGGTCGCGCTGGCCGCCATCATCGCGCTGAGCGTGCTGGTCGCCTGGTGGCTGGCGCCGGTGTTGCTGATTGGCGGCTGGATCGCCCATGAGGCGTGGTTTGCCGATCATCTTTTCTACGCGCCCGGCGACGATTACCAATACAGCTTCCCGGCGTATACGCCGCAGCCTAAGGTGCATCTGAACGGCGAGCAGTTGCGTCTGGATGAAGGGGTGATGCTGGCTGACGAAGCCGTGCTGATTCTGGCTGTACAGGTCAAAAGCACTTGGCTGGGACGTTTTCTTGATCCTTTCATCGAGTTGTCGGGTGGCGCCAATCCTGACGTGCAGACCTTTGAACGCGGTGTCGGCGGCCTGCGCTATCTGAACCTGAGCGGTCAGGCGCAAGCGTTGTCCGAAGGAGTATTGCGTCTGCGCGGCCGTTTCTGTCGAGTGTCGGGCGAGCCGGTACTGTGGGCGCTGGAACACGCTGATTATCGTCGCCAGCGGGTCATGGTCATTGCCCCTCACGCCGACGATGCGGAGCTGGCGGCGTTCGGGTTGTACAGTCAGGCCGATGAAGCCTGGATCGTCACCCTGACCGCTGGCGAAATCGAGGCCGAACATTATCAGCAGATGGGCATGAGCAAGGTCGACGCCGCGCGGCTGAAGGGACGCTTGCGCGCCTGGGACAGCCTCACCGTACCGCAATGGGCCGGTGTCCCCCAGGAACGCTGCGTGCAGTTGGGCTATTTCTGCCTGCAACTGGCCGCGATGCGGGACAAGCCGGAGCAACCGGTGGGTTCGCGCGAAGCGGATTTGAGCGATACCCGTCTGTTCCGTCAATTCAATCGGTTTGTTCTGCCAAGTGACGCCGATGGCGCGCCGACCTGGAGCAATCTGCTGGCTGATCTGCGCGAAACAATGCTGCGCGCGCGTCCGGACGTTATCGTGCTGCCGCATCCGACGCTGGACCCGCACCCCGACCACATCTGTGCGCAGCAGGCTGTACTTGAAGTGTTGGGGGGGCTGGACTGGCAGCCGACGCTGCTCGGTTATGCCAACCATCTGCACGATAACGACCGGTGGCCGATGGGCAATAGTGGCGATGGCGTGGCGCTGCCGCCAGCCTTTGATGCTGGCGTGCCGGTGCAGCCTGTATGCCTGACGTTGTCCGTGGATCAGCAGCGTGACAAGGCAATGGCCCTGGGCATGATGCATGACCTGCAGCCGCCCGCGCCGTTCAAGCGTCGCTTGCGTCGAAGCCTGCAGCGATTGCTGGCTGGGCGCGCCGGTTCGCCTTATGGCGAAAACGAATTTTTCCGCAAGGCGGTTCGGCGACACGAACTGTTCTGGCGTTTGTAACGACACAGGAGCCCGCGCAAGACTGTCTTGCAGGCGGGCATGTTCAGGTTTGCTCGGGTTGCTGTTGCGGCAAGGAAGACAATGAAAGTTCTATTTCTGGTGCAGAAAGATCAGCGGGCCATCCTCGATCGCTTGTATGAGGGTGTCGCCGCCCATTGTGATTGCGACCTGCGCTGGTTGAGCGGCGAGGAGCAGCGCAATCTGCGGCGATATTTCCGCCGCGAAGTCGACGTTTCCCGCTATGACCGCATCGTATTTTTCCTGCGCTTCAAGCAGGAGATCCGGCAGGTCGGGTTTATCCGCACCATCCCCAATCTGGTGATTCTGGAGCACGATGCCTATCAGAATTACATCCCCTGCAAGTACACCGGCAAGTTCAGTGCGCACTATCGGCGTTTGCCGTGGGCACGGGTGATCAGTTCCGGTTTCGTGGTGGCCGAGCGCCTGCGCTCGGAGGGCTTCGACGCCGTGTTCGTGCCCAAGGGCTACGATCAGACGCAATTGCAGGACCAGGGGCGCGAGCGGGATATCGAACTCGCCTTCGTCGGCAGCACCAACAGTGTGGCCTACAGTGGCCGCAAGGCGCTGCTGGATGAACTGGGCCAGGTCGAGCCGCTGCTGGTGACGCGGACCAAGTCCGGGGCTGAATACCTGGAAACGCTCAACCGTATCCGCTTTTTTGTCAGCGCGGACGTGGGCATGGGCGAGTTCATGATCAAGAACTTCGAAGCCATGGCTTGCGGCTGCGTCCTGCTGGCCTATGATCAAGGCGCCGCCGAAGCTGCGGCGCTGGGTTTGCAGGACATGCACAACGTGGTGTTCTATCAGACGATCGCGCAGTTGCAGGAAAAGCTGGCCACGCTGCGCGAGGATCCGCAACTGGCGCAACGCATCGCTGACAACGGTCGCGAACTGGCGGTGGAGCAGTTCAGCTTCGCGCGGATCGGTCAGCGCATCGTTGAAGAACTTGAGCCGCCGTTGCGTGATCGGGCGCCGCTGAGCCTGCTGGAAAAAATCCGCCTGAAAGTGGGCATTTGACAAGTGTCATATAGCCAGTGATATTGCTGGCGACTTCTGATTAACGAGATATCGGTGCAATTTTCCAAAGAAAGCCAGATTACATTGGTGGTTACCAGCTGCGGTCGACTCGATCTGCTCAAGGCCACTCTCGATAGCTTCGACCGGTACAACACGGCACCCATTCGTGAAGTGTTCATCACCGAAGATGCCGGCGACGAAGGCGTTGCCGGGATTCTGCCTGCCCACTGGAAAGAACATTGCACGGTCTTCGTCAATCGTCCGAAGCTGGGCCAGTTGGCATCGATCGACCTGGCCTACGGACACGTCAGCACCCCCTACATTTTTCATTGCGAAGATGACTGGGAGTTCTACCGTCCGGGGTTCGTCGAAGACTCGATGACCATTCTGCAAGCGCGGCCGGAAATTCTGCAGATCTGGTTGCGCAGCTATAATCACGATCTGCGGGTTCACAGTCCTTACATCCATTTGGGCGCGCGCGAGATTGTCGATGGCGTTGCGTGTTATCCGCTGATTTCCGACAAGCCGGAGTGGCAGGGGTTCTCGCTGAACCCTGGGTTGCGTCGACTTGAGGACTATCGGTTGTGTGCGCCTTTCGCCGGCCATGGTGGCGAGAAGGCCTTGTCACAGCGCTACTCACAACTGAACAGGGACGCCTTGATACTCGAGGCAGACGCGGTCATGCACACCGGTTTCGGTCTGCACGTGCAAACGGATGTCGAGCGTGAACGCAAAGCGCGCCGCAATCGCCGCGAACAGATCAAATTTGCCTTGTTTCTGTTGCTGGGAGTCTGCATTGGCTGGTTCATCAACTGAGTTCGAGTACCGCGCAGCTTGTCCCCGCAAATCCGTGCAACGGCTTTCTGCCCTATGAATATTCTCAATATCATGTGGGCCGGTGGCGCTCCGTTCGCATCAATCCATAAAGTGCATCAGCAGATACTCTCTCAGGCTGCGCCGTCGGCGGTGGTCAAAACCTGGCTGCTCCAGGGGCAGGGAGCCGAGTGCGGCGTGGATGTCGGTGAGGTCCGGGAGTGGCAGTTATCGTCAGCCCGCCTGAAGGGCCGGCATTTCTGGCGTTTGGCCAAACCCGTGATGCGGGCGAGGTTTCGCCAGGCGCTCGTGGACAGTGACGCTCGATTGCTGCTGCTGGACGGCATGGGTGTCGCACGCACGTTATTACCGGTCCTCAAGAAACTGCCGCATATCCGCGCGGTAGTGATCTTCCACGGTTCGGCGCGTTTGAATGCCGGCGACCAGGCTCTATTCCAGGCAATCCCTGCGTCCCGGCTGACATTGGTTGCCGTCTCCAGCACCCTTGCCGATTCACTGGCCCGCGATCTGCAGATGCCTGTCACCGCGCTGCGAAGTGCGTTCGATCCTGAGGCGTTTCGCGCTGACCTGTTCACCCGCGAGCACGCCCGGACACGGTTGGGTTTGCCGCAAGGCGATGCGCCAGTATTGGGCGCCGTAGGGCGGCTGGTCTCCGAGAAGGGGTTCGGTTATCTGCTGGATGCCTTTGCCGCAGCACTCGACAGCCGCCCGAACTTGCGCCTGGTCATTGTTGGCGAAGGCTCCAAACGCGCGGCGCTGGAGCAGCGCATCGACGCGCTTGGCTTGCAGGAGAAGGTCTTGCTGACTGGCCATCTGAGCGAAGCAGCGCAGCTTTATCGTGCGTTCGACTGGGTTGCCATCCCTTCGCTGGAAGAGGGCTTGGGTCTGGTGATGCAGGAGGCGGTGATGGCCGGCGTACCGGTGCTGTGCAGCGATCTGGAGGTGTTCAGCGAACAGCTGGGCAGCGCCGGCTGGTATGCGCCGGTCAATGACACGAAAGCCTGGGCCGAGGCCATCGACCGCGCCTTCAGTGCCTCATCTCAAGCGATCAATGCCGAGCAGTACAGGATGCTCGCTCCGGACGAGGCCTGGTCGAGCTTCAGCCAGGCTGCCCGCGCATTGTTTTCATGACGACAAGACCGCGCGCTCAAGTGCCTGCATCGGAAAGCTGTCGTTCAGCTTTTCGCGCGCAATATAGCGGGCGAAATGTTGCAGGTTGCGTTTGATCAAGCGCTTTGGCAGCGGTCCGCGAGTAAAGCGCATGTCGGCAACATCGATCAGGCCCATGCGGTTGTCTGGTGTGACCACGATGTTGCCAAGATGCAGGGAGCGGAAATAGATGCCCGAGCGGTGCAGGCTGCGTATCAGTTCGGCCAGATCCGGCAATGCCTGAGTCCAGTTGAAACCTTGTTTTGCGGCGATCTGGCGCAGCGTTTGCCCTGGCAGAGGCTCATACAGCACGGCGGTCATGCCTGGTTTCTCAAGGCGAAAGAACTGCAGGATCTGCAAGGTCGGCACGCCGAGTTTGTGCAGCTCGACGGCATTGTCGATGAATCGCTTCGAGTAGGGGCGAAACAAGGCGGATGAAAAAAACCTTTTGCGACGAAACAGTTTGAGAATTTTCCCATCCTGCAGCAGGTAGACTTTCGGGCCATAGCTGTCCGCTTCCAGAACTTTGGCGGCGTCGATCATTTGGTCTAGAGCGGCTTGTGAGAGCCGGGAGCATCGCATCGTAGGAAGCCTTGTCGAAAGTGCGGGGTGTAGTAGCGGGCAATGATGCCGAAAAGTTTCGATTTTAACCATGCCGCGTCGCATGGGCGAACCCTTGTCAGGAGCAGATTGATGCAGGAAACACGCTGGGCGCAACTATGGATGGCGATGGGGCTCTTGTGGTTTTTACTGGCTATTGCCGTAGCGCCCACCAACAAGGTCTACCAGCAGGGGCTGGTGGCTCTCGTCTGGTTGCCGGCGCTAGTGCTGGGCTGGGCTGCGCGGCACCGCGTCAGAGAAGTGCTCCATGAACAACGCTGGATCTACCTGCCATTGCTCGGATTGCTGGTCTGGTCGCTGATCAGTCTGGCATGGACAAACGCACCGGAAACGGGCCGCGAGGCCAAGCGTCTGTTGTATATCGTGGTGTTCCTGCTGTTTTTTCCGGTGTTCGCCAGCGGACGCCCAGAGCGATTGATTCGTCTCATGCAGTGGGGCGGGCTGGGATTGGCAGTAACTGCGCTGGTGGCCATCGTCAGGTTTTACGTCATCGAAGGTAACGCCTGGTCTGCCCGGGTGGAAGGGCTGGGTGAGCTGGCGCATCCGATCCTCGGCGGCTATGTCATCGGCCTGGCGGCGGTGTGGCTGGCCCTGTGGGCGCCGCGTGGCGTGATGTGGCAAGGGGTCTGGACACTGGCGTTGGCGGTGCTGGGTATCTTTGTACTGATGAGTCAGAGTCGAGGCGCGGCGCTGGCGTTGTTTCTGACCATCCTGGCCATGCCGATCTGGTGTCGTGACCGCCACAGCCGAATCGTCGCAGCCGTGGCCCTGGTGGTGGCGATTGTGGCGCTGTGGCTGTTCGAACCGTTGGTGCTGGCGCGCGGAGTTTCCTTTCGTCCGCAGATTCTGATGGCCTCTCTGGATATGATTGCCCAACATCCCTGGGGTGGGTTGGGCCTGGGTGGGGACTACAGGGTTTTCTGGTCGGGCATGATCTTCGATCACGCCCACAATCTGTTCACCCACGTTGCGATCGTGCTGGGTCTGCCGGGACTGCTGTTGTGGTCTGCCGTCTGGTTCGCCGTTATTTTCCAGGCGTGGAAAGTTCGGGAAACGCTGTATGCCCGGGGGATCATCGGTATCTGGCTGTTCTCGACACTGGCGATGCAGTTCGACGCTGCCAGCCTCACCGGCACCCCGCGCGCCGAGTGGTTCATCAGCTGGCTGCCGTTGGGGCTTGCCAGCGTTTTGGTATGGGCGCGGGCCAATGGCAGCGCTTGTGATAAAATTTCGCGTTCTTCTTAACCAGTGAGCTCTACGATGACTGACGCACCGCCCAAAGCGGAACAGGAATCCAGCCTGAAAATCTACTTTCGGCTGTTGGGGTACGTAAAACCCTATATCGGTCTTTTCCTGCTGAGTATCGTGGGCTTCGTGATCTTTGCTTCCACGCAACCAATGCTGGCCGGGATTCTCAAGTATTTTGTCGATGGCCTGAGCAACCCGGAAGCGGTGCTCTTCCCCAACGTTCCCTATCTGCGAGACGTGCAATTGCTGATGGCTGTGCCGTTGCTGATCATCCTGATCGCAGCGTGGCAAGGCCTCGGCTCGTTTCTCGGCAACTATTACCTGGCGAGGGTTTCGTTGGGGCTGGTGCATGACCTGCGTATCGAATTGTTCAACAAGCTGTTGGTATTGCCCAATCGCTATTTCGATACCCATAACTCGGGTCATCTGATCTCGCGCATCACTTTCAACGTGACCATGGTCACCGGCGCCGCCACGGATGCCATCAAAGTGGTGATCCGCGAAGGCCTGACCGTGGTTTTCCTGTTCGCCTATCTGCTGTGGATGAACTGGAAACTGACTCTGGTGATGCTGGCCATTCTGCCGGTGATCGCGTTCATGGTCGGCAACACCAGCAAGAAATTCCGCAAGCAGAGCAAGAAGATTCAAGTGGCCATGGGCGACGTCACCCATGTGGCTTCCGAAACCATTCAAGGCTATCGCGTCGTGCGCAGTTTTGGTGGCGAAGCTTATGAGCAGCAGCGTTTTGCGGCGGCCAGCCAGAGCAACACCGACAAACAGTTGCGCATGACCAAGACCGGCGCGGTGTATACGCCGATGCTGCAGCTGGTGATCTACACCGCCATGGCCGTACTGATGTTCCTCGTACTGTTCCTGCGCGGTGATGCAACGGCCGGTGATCTGGTTGCCTACATCACAGCTGCCGGGTTGCTGCCCAAACCGATCCGGCAATTGTCTGAAGTCAGCTCGACCATCCAGAAAGGCGTGGCCGGCGCCGAAAGCATTTTCGAGCAACTCGATGTTGAACCGGAAATCGACACAGGTACGATCGAGCGTGATCGGGTCAGTGGCCATCTGGCGGTGAACAACCTCAGCTTCACTTACCCGGGCACTGAACGGGAAGTGCTGAAAAACATCAGCTTCACCGCGTCGCCAGGTCAGATGATCGCCCTGGTCGGGCGTTCCGGCAGCGGCAAATCGACGCTGGCCAGTCTCATTCCGCGCTTCTATCACCACGAGACCGGCGAAATCCTGCTCGATGATGTCGAAATCGAGGACTATCGTCTGCGCAATCTGCGCCGCCATGTAGCGCAAGTGACCCAGCACGTGACGCTGTTCAACGACACCATCGCCAACAACATCGCTTACGGCGATCTGGCAGGCGCGCCTCGCGAAGATATCGAGAAAGCCGCCAGGGATGCATTTGCCATGGACTTCATCGCGCAGATGCCTCAAGGCCTGGATACCCAGGTCGGCGAGAACGGTGTGCTGTTGTCTGGCGGACAGCGTCAGCGCCTGGCGATTGCCCGGGCCTTGCTGAAAAACGCCCCGCTGCTGATCCTCGACGAAGCGACGTCGGCCCTTGATACCGAGTCCGAGCGGCACATTCAGGCGGCACTCGACCATGTCATGAAAGGCCGCACCACGCTGGTGATTGCCCACCGTTTGTCGACCATCGAGAAGGCCGATCTGATCCTCGTCATGGATCAGGGCGAGATCGTCGAACGCGGCACTCATGCCCAACTGCTTGCTCATAATGGCTACTACGCGCGTCTGCATGCGATGGGGCTGGATGCTCCGGCTGAAGACATTGCCTGATCTGCAGATGAGGGTGGGCCAGCCTCACCCTCGTGTATTCCCGGCGCGCGCGATCCTGTTAATATCGCGCCCCTGTTCATTTTGTATGTGGGTTGCTCCATGAAATTGTCGATGCCGCGATTCGATCAAGCCCCTGTCTTGGTGGTCGGCGATGTCATGCTCGACCGTTACTGGCATGGCGGAACCTCACGGATTTCTCCTGAAGCGCCGGTGCCGGTGGTCAAGGTCGAGCAGATCGAGGATCGCCCGGGCGGTGCCGCCAACGTTGCGCTGAACATTGCCGCGCTGGGTGCGCCGGCATCGCTGGTGGGCGTGACCGGCGATGACGAAGCCGCCGACAGCCTGAGCAACAGTCTCAAGGGCGCGGGCGTGCGCGCCTTGTTTCAGCGCATCGCGCACCAGCCGACCATCGTCAAGCTGCGGGTTATGAGCCGGCACCAGCAGTTGCTGCGTATCGATTTCGAAGAAGTGTTCGCCACCGATGCTCTGGCACTGGCCGCGCAGGTTGACGGGTTGCTTGAAGGCATCAAGGTGCTGGTGTTGTCGGATTACGGTAAAGGCGCACTGAAAAATCACCAGGCCCTGATCCAGGCCGCCCGTGCCAAAGGTATACCGGTATTGGCTGATCCGAAGGGCAAGGACTTTTCGATCTACCGCGGTGCCAGCCTGATCACACCGAATCTCAGCGAGTTCGAAACCATCGTCGGTGGTTGCGCCGATGAGCACGAACTGGTGAGCAAGGGCGCCGTCCTGATGCAGGAGCTCGACCTCGGCGCGCTGCTGGTGACCCGTGGTGAACACGGCATGACCTTGCTGCGTCCGGATCATCCGGCGTTGCATCTGCCGGCCCGCGCCCGCGAAGTGTTCGACGTGACCGGTGCCGGCGATACGGTGATTTCGACCCTGGCCGCGGCCATTGCCGCAGGCGAAGAACTGCCGCACGCCGTGGCGCTGGCCAATCTGGCAGCAGGCATCGTCGTCGGCAAGTTGGGTACCGCAGCGATCAGCGCCCCGGAACTGCGCCGCGCCATTCAGCGCGAAGAAGGTTCGGAGCGAGGCGTGCTGGGACTTGAGCAGCTGCTGCTGGCGGTTGACGATGCCCGTGCGCACAACGAGCGGATTGTTTTCACCAATGGCTGCTTCGATATCCTGCATGCCGGCCATGTCACCTATCTGGAACAGGCCCGTGCTCAGGGCGACCGCCTGATCGTGGCAGTCAACGATGACGCCTCGGTCAGCCGCCTGAAAGGCCCGGGCCGGCCGATCAATAGCGTGGATCGCCGCATGGCGGTACTCGCCGGTCTCGGCGCGGTGGACTGGGTGATCAGTTTCTCTGAAGGCACACCGGAAAACCTGCTGCGCGAGGTCAAGCCGGACGTGCTGGTCAAGGGCGGCGATTACGGAATTGATCAGGTGGTCGGCGCGGATATCGTCACCGCCTACGGCGGCACCGTGAAAGTGCTGGGGCTGGTGGAAAACAGCTCGACGACAGCGATCGTGGAAAAGATCCGCGGCCAATAAGCTCAAAAGATCGCAGCCTGCGCCAGCGCCTGCACAATTCTGTTCAGGCGCTGGCGCAGGCTGCGATCTTTTTGCTTTTCAGGAATTCACTTTCTTGCGCGGTACGATTTTCTTCAGCAGCTGCCTGGCCTTGCCGCGCAGGCGTGCCAGTCCAGTAGCCTTCTCGGGTGGCGTCAGACCCTGTTGGCGCAACCAGTCCTTCCAGCGAATCCGCTCATCGCGCACCAGCCAGCCATCCTGTCGCGCGAAGCTTTCGGCCAGATACAGACCGCGCGTACTCGCCGGATACAGTTGATCCTTTTTCAGGGTGTACAACTCGGGCAGCGGCTGGCCGTCGTGCAATGGCATCAAGTACAGGTCTGGCCGTTTGCGATCGAGCCGCGCCACCAGTTGATCGCCTTCCAGACGCTCGTCGACATGAAACAGGCTCAAGGACTTCGCCTCCTTGGGCACGTCCAGGCGCAAGTCATAGATCAATTGCAGGGACGCCGTCGGCAGATGCACGTACGCCCTTGGTCGCTCCAGCAATTGCAGGTTGGCGCAGCGCACCGGACGCGCCGAACCGGACAACGGCGTCAGGCGAAACGGCAACGCCTCACGGTAATGCAGCGCAGCGGAGTAGGGCGCCGGCAGCCAAGTCTCGTTGAAACGCCCGCCGAGCCAGCCTTCCGGGGTTTCCAGCAGGCACTCTTCGGCAATTTCCTGAATCGCCGTGTGCAGCGGAATATTCAGCTCATGGGCCGGCACGTAGCCGGAAATCAGCTTCAGTACCACGTCGCCGCGATCCTGCCGACGCTGGCGCACCAGCACCCAGTAATCACGGTTCTGCCAATGCAGGGTCAGGCGCACGGACACGCCGAGGTTGGCCAGTTCCAGGGCGAAGCGCTCGCTGTCGGCGACGCTGACCGGTTTACGCCGTTGCAGGGTCTGGGCGAAGTTCAGCGGCATGCCGACGCTCTGATAGCTCAGGCCTTCGGGCGTGGCTTCGACGAACAGCGGCAGTGTCTTGAAGTTGCTCGGGTTCTTGCGGATGAGCGTGCGCGGCATATCGGCTCCTGGCTTAAGGCCGCGGGGCGGCGTCAGTGACTACGCAGGACCTGGGCAACGGTCGCAACGTTATGGGCGAGGTGCAGCGGATTGATCGTGCCGACAATAGCACTGGCGACACCAGGCTGAGTGAACAGCAACTCGAAGCTGGCGCGCACCGGATCGACTCCCGGACTCAGACAGACATGACCGCTGGCCAGGGCTTTTTTCACCAGAATGGCTTTGCCGTGGGCAGCAGCATAGTCAATGACTGCCTTTTCGTTTTGTTCGTTCAGATTGTAGGTGACCATCGCGCAGTCGCCTTGCTCCAGCGCTTTCAAGCCACCTTCGACGGTTTTGCCGGAAAACCCGAAGCCGCGAATCTTGCCCTCGGCCTTCAGCGCCGCGAGGGTGGCGTAGACCTCTTCGTGCTCAAGGATGGCCATGTCGTTGCCGTCCGAGTGCACGAGGACCAGATCGATAAAATCCGTTTCCAGACGTTGCAGGCTGCGCTCGACCGACATTCGCGTGTGCGCGGCGCTGAAATCGTGACGCGACAGGCCATCGGCAAACTCTTCACCGACCTTGCTGACGATCACCCAGTCCTGACGCTGACCGCGCAGCAGCGGGCCGAGGCGTTCTTCGCTGCGCCCATAGGCCGGTGCGGTGTCGATCAGGTTGATGCCCAGATCGCGCGCCTGGCGCAGCAGCATGCGCGCTTCGTCATCGCCGGGAATCTGAAATCCGTTGGGGTATTTCACCCCTTGATCGCGGCCGAGTTTGACCGTGCCCAGGCCCAGCGGCGAAACCGTCAGGCCGGTGCTGCCCAGTGGGCGATGCAGTTCGTGCAGAGTGGCAATGGTCATGGCAGCAGTTGCTCCCACGCGGGTACACCGAGCGGCGGTTTCGGCAGCGGTGGCAGCGGATCAGTCGCCTGCGGCTGGATGCCGTCGCGTTGCAGCGAGGCGATAACGCGGTCGGCGAAGTCTGGCGCCAGTGCCAGTTTGGTCGGCCAGCCGACGAGCAAGCGACCTTCTTCGGCGAGGAACGCGTTGTCCGGGCGGGTCAGGCCGGTTTGCAGCGGCTCGGCGCGATCGACGCGCAGGGTTGCCCATTGCGTGGTGCTGAGGTCGATCCACGGCAGCAGTTGAGCGATTTCCTTTTGCGCGGTGGCGATCTGTTCGGCCGGCTCGCGGGCCACGCCTTCGCTTTCGGCGATGTCGCCGCCCATGTACCAGACCCACTGGCCGTCAGCGGCCGGGTGCGTGGTCACGGTGATGCGCGGCTTGGTGCCGCCGCCCAGGCAGTGCGCGTACAACGGTTTCAAGCCGGGACCTTTGGCGAGGATCATGTGCAGGGGGCGGCGCTGCATGGCCGGACGGCTCAGGCCCAGGGCTTCAAGCAGTTCGGCTGTGCCAGCGCCGGCGCTGAGGACGATGCGCTGGGCGCGGATCTCACGCCCATCGACTTTCAGGCCGACCAGTACGCCGGCGTCCAGCAGCGGCTCGATGACCTGACCGGCGAGCAGCCCGTCACCGGCCAGATCGGCGAGACGCTGGATCAGGCTCGGGACATCCACTACCAATTCGGCGAGGCGATAGACCTTGCCCTTAAAGCGCTTGTCTTGCAGGGCTGGCGGCAGTTCATCGCCCTTGACCTGATCGACCCGGCCACGCACGGCTTTGCTGGCGAAGAAACTGGTCAGGTTGCCGGCCAAAGTGCCTGGCGACCACAGGTAATGGGCTTCGGACAGCAGACGTACGCCGGACAGATCCAGCTCACCATTACCGGCCAGCGCCTCGCGCCAGCGGCGCGGCATGTCGGCGATGGCTTCCGAGGCCCCGGTCAGCGCGCCGTGCAGCGCGTACTTGGCACCGCCGTGGATGATGCCCTGGGACTTCACGCTCTGCCCGCCACCGAGGCTGGCGCTTTCCACCAGCACGGTCGAGAAACCCTGACCGCGCAGGCGCGCATTCAGCCAGAGGCCGGCGACACCAGCGCCGACAATCAGAACGTCGGTGGAAATAACGGATGGCATGCAACGACCTCAGTGCTCAAGACGAGGGCGCAGTATACAGACTCGGGAAAGGGGCGGATTTGTCGATGATCAACATGCCGAACATATGGGCCAATGTGGGAGCGAGCCTGCTCGCGAAGAGGGAATGCCAGTCGACATATGTGTTGACTGATGTACCGCATTCGCGAGCAGGCTCGCTCCCACAGGGGATTGTGTCTGGCAGTTAATGGCCGGCGGTTTTCGAGAACAATTGAATCACCACCACGCCCAGCACGATCAACGCCATCCCCAGCATCGCCGGGATATCCAGCTTCTGCCCATAGATAAACAGTGCCGCCACGCTGACCATCACAATGCCCATACCGGCCCAGACCGCGTAGGCCACGCCGACCGGTACGGTGCGCACCACCAGCGTCAGCATCCAGAATGCAATCCCGTAGCCGACAATCACCAGAATCAGCGGTAGAGGAGTGCTGAAGCCCCTGACCGCTTTCATCGAAACGGTGGCGATCACTTCGGCGCAGATGGCGATGGCCAGATAGACGTAGGCGTTCATGGTTTGATCCTCAAATAAAACGTTGCTTGCTGAGGCGACATTCTAGGGATTGCTCAGATGGGGTAAAGTCATTAGCTATCTGTTCAGTAGATAGGTTGAAAAAACGCATGCAATGGAATCTCGAGCAGTTGCGAGTATTTGTCGATGTCGCCGAACAGCGTTCTTTCTCCGCCGTGGCGCGTCGACAACGCAAGGCGCAGTCGGCGATCAGCAGCGCTGTTGCGATGCTCGAAGAGGATTTGGGCGTGAGCCTGTTCGAGCGCAGCAGTGGCCGTCAGCCCAGTCTCACCGAGGCGGGCGAGGCGTTGCTGGAAGAGGC
Organism: Pseudomonas siliginis; assembly: GCF_024072275.1. Lineage (NCBI taxonomy): Bacteria > Pseudomonadati > Pseudomonadota > Gammaproteobacteria > Pseudomonadales > Pseudomonadaceae > Pseudomonas > Pseudomonas siliginis. The sequence goes on from NZ_CP099598.1 coordinate 575,722, forward strand.
GCGGGAAGTGTTGCGCCAGTGCGAGCGCCTCAACGGCAGGGCCATGGCCATGCTGCGCGGCCAGGAGGCGCAGTTGCGGGTGGCCCAGGACGAGGCGATGCCCTATCAGGCGCTGGTGGAAAGTTTCGGCGAACTGGCCGAGCAGTTTCCCAGCCTGGAAGTGCAACTGACCAGCGCCGCCCAAGGCGAAGTCGCGCGCAAACTGGTCGAACGCCGGGCCGATCTTGGCTTGTTGTTCTATCACGATGAAATCCCCGAAGCCCTTGAGCGGCGCGTACTGGGTCGAGTGGAAATGGTCACGGTCTGTGGCGTCAATCATCCGTTGGCGCAGCAGTCCTATGTGACCTGCCAGCAACTGGCGCAGCACCGGCAATTGCTGATGTCGACGCAGACCAGCGTCTATCCCGGCAACGAGCCGGCCAGCCCACAGGTATGGCGCGCCGACAGTTTTTACGTAATGTCCGAATGGCTGGTGCGCGATCTCGGCTGGGCCTGGTTGCCGCGCCACGTTGTGCAGTACTCGGCGTATCAAGGCCAGATGATTGAGCTCGACAGCGAATGGACGCCGCCAGCGCTGGTGGTGGAACTGGTCTGGCGCCGCGACGAACCGCTCGGCCCGGCCGCGCGCTGGCTGGCGGAACGTTTTGCCGTGCACTTGCGGGCGATCGGCGACAAAAGCCGATAAACTCCGCCGCCATGAATAGAACTCTCTACACCGCGCTGTTTTACTTGGGGCTGCCATTGGTGGCGATTCGGCTATGGCTGCGTGCGCGCAAGGCGCCGGCGTATGCCAAACGGATTGGCGAACGTTTCACTTATCGCATGCCCACCCTGCAGCCCGGTGGCATCTGGGTGCACGCGGTGTCGGTCGGCGAAAGCATTGCCGCCGCGCCGATGATCCGCGCGCTGCTGGACCGCTATCCGACGCTGCCGATCACCGTGACCTGCATGACCCCGACCGGTTCGGAGCGGATTCAGGCACTGTTCGCCAACGAGCCGCGCATTCAACACTGCTATCTGCCGTATGACTTGCCTTGTGCGGCGGCGCGTTTTCTTGATCGCGTACAGCCCAGGCTTGCAGTGATCATGGAGACCGAGCTGTGGCCTAACCATATTCATCAATGTGCCAAGCGCGGGATTCCGGTGGCGTTGGCCAATGGGCGGTTGTCGCAGCGTTCCGCCAAAGGCTATGGCCGCTTCAGCAAACTCACTGCGCCGATGCTCGCCGAGATGAGTTTGCTGGCCGTGCAGACCGCAGCCGAGGCCCAGCGCTTCCGCGATCTTGGCGCACGTCCGGAAACTGTCGAGGTCACCGGTTCGATCAAGTTCGACCTGACCATCGACCCGCAACTGTTGCAGCGTGCAGCCGAACTGCGCAGCCGGTGGCAGGCGCAGGATCGCCCGGTATGGATCGCTGCGAGCACCCACGAAGGCGAAGACGAAGTGGTGCTCGACGCCCATCGTCGTTTGCTGGGCAGTCATCCCGATGCGTTGCTGATTCTGGTGCCGCGTCATCCCGAGCGTTTCAATTCGGTGTTCGACTTGTGCCAGCGCGAAGGTTTCGCCACGGTACGTCGCTCGACCGGGGCCAATGTCGATGCGCAAACGAGCGTGCTGCTCGGCGACACCATGGGTGAGTTGCTGTTTCTCTATGCCCTGGCCGACAGCGCATTTGTCGGCGGCAGTCTGGTGCCGAACGGCGGGCACAACCTGCTCGAACCCGCCGCGCTGGCGAAACCGGTACTCAGCGGCCCACACCTGTTCAACTTCCTCGACATCGCCGCGCAACTGCGCGAAGCCGGGGCGTTGGCCGAAGTGGATGATGCCGAAGGGCTCGCAGTCGAGGTGCAGCGCTTGTTCGAACTGCCGCGTGATGCGCAGCGCATGGCCGAGGCCGGGCTGGCGGTGATGCGGCGCAATCAGGGCGCGTTGCAGCGGCTGCTGGATAGCTTGGGCAGATTGATCAAGTAAGCAAAAAGATCGCAGCCTTCGGCAGCTCCTACAGTTGGAATGCATTTCCCTGTAGGAGCTGCCGAAGGCTGCGATCTTTTGTTTTTAACGCTTAAGGCCGGGCCTTGAGCTGCGCCTCAGCCGCCGACGCCAGATCCGGCGGCAGGAAATCCTTGTCCGGGTTGTAATCGGCTTTCAGATAGCGCCGCAGATCTTCCAGATCACCCGGGTTCAGCGTCCCCGCCGCCTGCTTCAGGCGCAGGTTGTCGAGGATGTAGTCGTAGCGGGTGTTGTTGTAGTTGCGCACCGAGGTGTACAGCTGGCGCTGCGCGTCGAGCACGTCGACGATGTTGCGCGTGCCGACCTGATAGCCGATTTCCGTGGCTTCCACTGCACTTTGGTTGGAGATGATCGACTGGCGGCGCGCCTGCACTTGCTCGACGTCGGTGTTCACCGCGCGGTGCAGATTGCGGGTGTTTTCCACCACTTGCCGGCGCAGCGATTCGCGCTGCTGTTCGCTCTGATCCAGTTGCGCATAGGACTGACGCACTTGCGAACTGGTCAGCCCGCCGCTGTAGATCGGGATGTTCAGTTGCAGGCCCAGCGTGCTCTGCTCGACGTTGCCGCCGTACGGCGCGCCGAACGAGTTGGGGTTGGCGAAGCCGAGGGCGTCGTTGTCGCCTTTCTCGTATTTGGCCACGGCGTCGAGGGTCGGCAAGTGGCCGGCCTTGCGCTGCCTGAGCGTCTGCTCGGCGGAGCTGACCGCGTAGTTGCTGGCGAGCAGATTGAGGTTCTGCCGCGCCGCCGTGTCGACCCAGGATTTCGCATCGTTGGGCGAAGGCGGCAGAATCGGCAGCGTGTGGACGATGCCCTGAATCGAGTTGTACTGACGGTTGGTCAGGGTGATCAACGCCTGGAACGCATCATCGACCTGACGCTGGGCGACGATGCGGTTGGCTCGCGCGGTGTCGTAACTGGCTTGCGATTGCAGCACGTCGGTCTTGTCCGAAAGGCCGACATCGAAGCGCTCGTTGGACTGATCGAGCTGACGTTTGAACGCCGCTTCTTCAGCCTTGGTCGAGGCCAGATTGTCCTGGCTGCGCAGCACGTTGAAGTAGCTTTCGGCGCTCTGCAGGATCAGGTTCTGCTCGGTCGCCGACAGCTGCAGTGCGGCCTGCTCGTTAACGTCCTTGGCTGCTTGATACTGGAACCAGCGATCGGCGCGGAACAGCGGCTGCGCGAGGGTCGCCTGGTAGGAATGCGCGCTGCGGTTGGCGATGGCCGAAGGCTGGTCGATCGAGGTGCGCACGTCGGCGACTTCGGCGCCACCGGACAGGTTCGGCAGCAGACCGGCGCGGGCCTGCGGCACCACTTCTTTCTGCGCGCCATACTGGGCGCGGGCCGCCGCGAGGTCGGCGTTGTTGTCGACCGCTTCCTGATAGACGCTGACCAGATCGGTTTTGGTCGACAAGGGTGCTTCCGCTGCCCAGGCCATTGTGTTGGACGCACAGGACACGGCAACAGCCAATGAAAGTTTGCGCAGCATGAGGCGATCCCTAGCATGAATATTATGGAAGTAATCCGGGCGCCAAAGGTAAGGCGCAGCCCGCACAGCGTCAAGGCTGGGCAGGCCAAGCGAGTGTAGTTGCGCATTGCTCCGGCAACAATCGGCCAGCCTGGGTATTTACGCCATTCATCATGGCGTTCGCTGCGGTGTTGGCGTTCCTCGGTGGTTGTGTCTAGACTGGCCGGGTTCTTGTCGGGGTGCCTTGCTATGAGGCTGAGATCGAATAATTTCGGATCCCGTTGAACCTGATCAGGTTAGCGCCTGCGTAGGGAACAAGATTTCTCGTCACCCGGCGAGTCCTCTTGTGCTTCGTCCGGGATATTGTTCGACAATCGAACGCTCATGACGAATGCACAGCACCGGTCCTGGTGCGTCCGTGCCTTTCAGGTTCTGCTCCGACAATCCACTGCTGGATGCTGTCTGGAGAGCCCGTGATGACAACAAAAGAAAAAAACGCGATCAACCTGAGTGACTCGGCCAAGGTCGACGAGCAATCGGTCAAGCCGTTCACCCGTTCGCAAAAAATCTACGTTCAGGGCTCGCGCCCGGACATCCGCGTGCCGATGCGCGAAATCAGCCTCGATGTAACCCCGACCGATTTCGGCGGCGAGATCAATGCGCCGGTCACGGTCTACGACACCTCCGGCCCGTACACCGATCCGAACGTGGTCATCGATGTGCGCAAAGGCCTTGGCGATGTGCGTTCAGCGTGGATCGATGACCGTGGCGATACCGAGCGCCTGCCGGGCCTGAGCTCGAACTTCGGCCAGCAGCGTCTGGCCGATGCCGAACTGACCAAACTGCGCTTCGCTCACGTCAACAACCCGCGCCGCGCCAAGGCCGGGGCCAACGTCAGCCAGATGCACTACGCGCGCAAAGGCATCATCACCGCCGAGATGGAATACGTCGCCATCCGCGAAAACATGAAGCTGCAAGAGGCCCGTGCGGCCGGTTTGCTCAAGCAGCAACATGCCGGCCACAGCTTCGGCGCAAGCATTCCGCAAGAAATCACCCCTGAATTCGTCCGCGAAGAAATCGCTCGCGGCCGCGCGATCATTCCCGCCAACATCAACCACGTCGAACTGGAACCGATGATCATCGGCCGTAACTTCCTGGTGAAGATCAACGGCAACATCGGCAACAGCGCCCTGGGTTCTTCGATCGAAGAAGAAGTGGCGAAACTGACCTGGGGCATTCGCTGGGGCTCGGACACGGTGATGGACCTGTCCACCGGCAAACACATTCACGAAACCCGCGAGTGGATCATCCGCAACTCGCCGGTGCCGATCGGTACCGTGCCGATCTATCAGGCGCTGGAGAAGGTCAACGGCGTCGCTGAAGACCTGACCTGGGAGTTGTTCCGCGACACCCTGATCGAACAGGCCGAGCAGGGCGTCGACTACTTCACCATTCACGCCGGCGTGCTCCTGCGCTACGTGCCGCTGACCGCCAAGCGCGTCACCGGCATCGTCTCCCGTGGCGGTTCGATCATGGCCAAGTGGTGCCTGGCGCACCACAAAGAGAACTTCCTCTACACCCACTTCGACGAAATCTGCGAAATCATGAAGGCCTACGACGTCAGCTTCTCGCTGGGCGATGGCCTGCGTCCGGGCTCCATTGCCGACGCCAACGACGAAGCGCAATTCGGCGAACTGGAAACCCTCGGCGAGCTGACCAAGATCGCCTGGAAGCACGACGTGCAATGCATGATCGAAGGCCCGGGCCACGTGCCGATGCAGTTGATCAAAGAGAACATGGACAAGCAGCTCGAATGCTGCGACGAGGCGCCGTTCTACACCCTCGGCCCGCTGACTACCGACATCGCTCCGGGCTACGACCACATCACCTCGGGTATCGGCGCGGCGATGATCGGCTGGTTCGGTTGCGCGATGCTCTGCTACGTGACGCCGAAGGAGCACTTGGGCCTGCCGAACAAGGATGACGTGAAGACCGGGATCATCACTTACAAGATCGCCGCACACGCAGCGGACCTGGCCAAGGGACACCCGGGCGCGCAGATCCGTGATAACGCACTGAGCAAGGCGCGTTTCGAGTTCCGCTGGGAGGACCAGTTCAACCTCGGCCTGGACCCGGACACCGCACGCTCCTATCACGACGAAACCCTGCCGAAGGACTCGGCCAAGGTCGCGCATTTCTGCTCGATGTGCGGGCCGAAATTCTGCTCGATGAAGATCACCCAGGAAGTCCGTGAATACGCGGCCAACCAACGCATCGACGCGGTTGACGTGGACGTCGCCAAAGGTCTGGCGGAACAGGCCGAGCGGTTCAAGAAGGAAGGCAGTCAGCTGTACAAGAAAGTTTGACCCCGTACTGATCGTTCCCACGCTCCGCGTGGGAATGCAGCCCGTGACGCTCCGCGTCACTGGACGCGGAGCGTCCCGAGAGGCATTCCCACGCAGAGCGTGGGAACGATCACACCAAATGTCCCTTTGAGATAACACCCTTGAGCATTCAACCCGGCACTTATTCCCCCGACCTCGCCGTCCCCGCTGAAAAGCGTGTGTTCGGCGGGCGCGATCTGTTTTCCCTGTGGTTCTCCCTCGGCATCGGCCTGATGGTTTTGCAGACCGGCGCATTGCTCGCGCCGGGTCTGGGTCTGTCCGGTTCTTTGCTGGCCATCTTCCTCGGCACGCTGGTCGGCGTGCTGTTGCTGGCTGCTGTCGGCTTGATCGGCAGCGACACCGGCCTGTCATCGATGGCGGCGCTGAAGCTCAGCCTCGGCAGCAAAGGCGCGAGCCTGCCGGCGCTGCTCAATCTGCTGCAACTGATCGGCTGGGGCTCGTTCGAAATCATCGTCATGCGCGATGCCGCCAGTCTGCTCGGCACCCGCGCCTTCAGCGAAGGTTCGCTGTGGGCCAGTCCGATTCTGTGGACGCTGTTCTTCGGCGCGCTGGCGACCTTGCTCGCGGTGAGCGGGCCGTTGACGTTCGTGCGGCAGATTCTGCGCAAGTGGGGCATCTGGCTGTTGCTCGCCGCGTGCCTGTGGCTGACCTGGAACCTGTTCGCCAAAACCGACCTCGCGGCGCTGTGGGTGCGCGCCGGTGACGGCTCGATGCCGTTTGCCGTGGGCTTCGACATTGCCATCGCCATGCCGCTGTCATGGCTGCCGCTGATTGCCGACTACTCGCGTTTCGGCAAGCGTGCGAAGAATGTTTTCGGTGGCACGGCTGTCGGTTTTTTCATCGGTAATTTCTGGCTGATGAGCCTTGGCGTGGCCTACACCCTGGCGTTCGCGCCGAGCGGTGAAGTCAATGCGTTGCTGCTGGCCTTGGCTGGCGCCGGCCTGGGCATTCCGCTGTTGCTGATTCTGCTCGACGAGTCGGAAAACGCTTTTGCCGACATTCACTCGGCGGCGGTATCGAGCGGGATTCTGTTGCGTCTGAAAGTCGAGCATCTGGCCTTGGCCATCGGCGTGATCTGCACGCTGATCGCACTGCTGGCGCCATTGGCGCAGTACCAGAATTTCCTGCTGTTGATCGGCTCGGTGTTCGCGCCGCTGTTCGGCGTGGTGCTGGTGGATCACTTCATTCTGCGCAAACGCAGTGCTCAGGTCGCGTCAGCCGCATTGCGCTGGCCGGCGTTGCTGGCGTGGCTGGGTGGTGTGAGCACCTACCACTTGCTGGCGAATCTGTATCCGGATGTCGGCGCAACCCTGCCGGCGCTGGTGCTGGCAGGGCTGTTGCAGTTAGTGCTGGGCCGGGCCTTCAGTTACGGCCGGGAAACAGCTCAGGCTTGAGAATGCCGTTCAGGCGCGGGTAAGGAATCTTCAGTTCGACGTGGCCCAGCGCATAAGGCGCGATGGTAGTCACGTCGTACTTGAGGATCACGCCACCATAGGTCAGCGCCACGTGCGGGGTTTTCACGAACGGCCAGTTCGCGACGAATTCCGCCTCCTGATCGAGCTTGGTACTGATCAGCCAACTGTTGTGCGCCACTTGCGCGGCTTTCCAGAACGCCTCTTCCTGCCCCGGCAGCAACATGTCGGACAGGTTCAGCACCTTGTGCTGCTGGCGCGAATAGTTGATGAAACCGCGACCCGGCGTGCCGTGGGCGCCGCCGGTGTCGAGGTAGCTCGACAGCTCGATGATCACCAGTCCGTCATGCTGCTCGCGTACTTTCGCTTGCAGATAGCTGCTGTTGCGCGGGCCGGCGCTGGCGAGGAACTGCTCGCGGTAGGCGGCCAGGGTTGGCGCTACCGGTGCGTTCTTCTCGGTGCGGGTCATTTGCAGCAGACGTTTTTCGATGATGCCGTCCAGTGCCGGCTCGTCCGGGAAGCGCAGGGTGTCGATGTTCACCAGCGGGCAATCGGGATTGGAACAGCCGGGTTTGAGTTGTTCCGAGGCGTCGCGGGTGGTTTCCAGCGGCGTGCGATAGTTGGGCTGGAACAGGCTGGCACAGGCGCCCAGAGTCAGGGCAATAGCGGCCACGGAGGCAATTTTGAAAAGCGACATGGGCGTCCTTTCGAAAGCAGGGGAAGGCAAAAAGATACCGCTTCGACTCTCAACGGAGCAGTCAGTTCGCCACTAAGCTGATTAGAGTGTGTTTCAGCTTCACCGTCCATCCCGCTGACGGTAAAGGGGCTGCATCAAACGGTGCGGGCGCGTTAGGATGGCGCGAAGTCGAGGTTGCCGGTTGTACACAGCAACCTCGTAATGGATGTGCAGTAAAGAGGAAGATTATGACTGACTTTGCCAACGCCATTCCGACCGCCGTGGATATCGTGCGGCGCGAAAAATGCTACGAGGGCTTTTACAAGCTTGACCGTGTGCACCTGCGCCATGAGCTGTTCGCCGGTGGCATGAGCCGCGAGATCAATCGTGAAATCTTCGTGCGCCACGATGCCGTGTGCGTCCTGCCTTACGATCCGCAGCGCGATGAAGTGGTGTTGATCGAGCAGTTTCGTGTCGGCGCCATGGGCAAGGCCGACAACCCATGGCTGGTCGAACTGGTCGCCGGTCTGATCGACAAGGATGAGCAACCGGAAGAAGTTGCTCACCGCGAGGCGCAGGAGGAAGCTGGGCTGGACATCAAGGCGCTGTGGCCGATGACCAAGTATTTCCCCTCGCCGGGTGGCAGCAACGAGTTCGTGCATTTGTATCTGGGACGTTGCAGCACCGACGGTGTCGGCGGTCTGCACGGGCTGGAAGAAGAGGCCGAAGACATTCGCGTAACGGTCTGGGCATTTGAAGATGCCTTGCAGGCCGTGCGTGACGGACGTATTGCCAACGCGGCGAGCATCATCGCCTTGCAGTGGCTGGCGCTCAACCGCGCCGAAGTGAGGGGGCTATGGTCGTAAACAAGCTGCGCGATCGTTATCGGGTTGACCTCGTAGGGCTGCAAGCCGCCTGCGAGGCCAACTACGCGCGCCTGATGCGACTGCTGCCGGACATGCGCAACGAACCCGAGGCGCGGCGTATCGCTGTGACCCAGGGCGAGCAGATGCTTGGCGTGCTCGCTCTCGAGGTGTTGCAGACCTGCCCGTACACCACGACCTTGCAGGTGCGCCAGGAGCACAGTCTGCCGTGGTTGCCGGTGCCGCAACTGGAAGTGCAGGTCTACCACGACGCGCGCATGGCCGAAGTGGTCAGCGCCGAGCATGCACGACGCTTTCGCGGCATCTATCCTTATCCGAACGCCGCCATGCACCAGCCCGATGAAAAGGCCCAGCTCAATGTGTTTCTGGGCGAATGGCTGAGTCATTGCCTGGCGTTGGGGCACGAGTACGAAGTCGTTCGCTAGTTGTGAACTGCGTCCGCTTCGGCGGTTTCCCCTTTTTGTCATCCCCCAGCATAATTGCCGCACCCATCCATTGCGTGCTTAGCCCCGGGAGAGCGCCTTGCCCAGCGTATCGACATTGACCAGCGCCGACCCGGCGCTGCTGGTGCAGTTGTCCGACAGCCACTTGTTCGCCGAGGCGGACGGCACGCTGCTGGGCATGAAGACCCGCGAGAGCCTGCAAAGGGTCATCGACCTGGTGTTGGCGCAACAGGCGCAGATCGACCTGGTGCTGGCCACCGGCGATATTTCCCAGGACGGCACGCTGCAGTCGTATCAGGCATTCCGCCAACTGAGCGCGCAGATCAGTGCACCCGCGCGCTGGATTCCCGGCAATCACGACGAGCCGATGGTCATGGCCGAGGCGGCGGTGCAAAGCACGCTCCTGGAGCCGGTGGTCGATATTGGCAATTGGCGGGTGACGATGCTGGACTCGGCGGTGCCGGGTTCGGTGCCGGGCTATCTGCAGGATGATCAATTGCAACTGCTCGCCCGCGCGCTGAGCGAGGCGCCTGAGCGCCATCATCTGGTGTGCCTGCATCATCACCCGGTGTCGATCGGCTGCGCGTGGATGGAGCCGATCGGCTTGCGCAACCCGGAAGCGTTCTTTGAAGTGCTGGATCGCTTCCCGCAGGTTCGCGCGGTGCTGTGGGGGCATGTGCATCAGGAAATCGATCGCGACCGCAATGGCGTGCGCTTGATGGCCTCGCCCTCGACGTGTATCCAGTTCGAGCCGGGGAGTGCGGATTTCAAAGTGGGCGAGCAGGCGCCGGGGTATCGCTGGTTGCGATTGTTGCCGGACGGGAAATTGGAAACGGGCGTCGAAAGAGTCAGCGACTTCGAGTTCACAGTCGATTACGGCTCCAACGGTTACTGAACTGACAATCAAAGACCCTCACCCCAGCCCTCTCCCAGAGGGAGAGGGGGCCGACCGCGGTGTCTTTGGCTGTGCATCGACCTGAAACAGCGATATCGATTATGGATTCGCAGCAAAACGCTCAGGTCGGTGTAGCTCTCGAATATCCCCCAGTCGGTTCCCTCTCCCTCCGGGAGAGGGTTAGGGTGAGGGCAGCTTGTGCTGTCACACCAATTTATTGAACCCACCCCCAATCCCGGTCCTTCTCCCTGTAAACTCCGCTATCTTTCGCCGACAGCCAGGGAGCTCAAATGTCCGGTTCGATCCTCTATATCCACGGTTTCAACAGCGCGCCGGCCTCGAAGAAGGCCTGTCAGCTGGTCGCGGTCATGGAGCAGCTGGGTTTGAGCGGGCAATTGCGCGTGCCGGCGCTGCATCACCATCCGCGTGAAGCCATCGGTCAGCTCGAGCAGGCAATCGCCGAGCTGGGCCGGCCGTTGCTGGTGGGAAGTTCGCTCGGCGGCTACTATGCGACTCACCTGGCCGAGCGCCATGGCCTGAAAGCCCTGCTAGTCAACCCGGCGGTCAGCCCGCACCGGATGTTCGATGGTTATCTGGGCACGCAGCAGAACCTCTACACCGATGAAACCTGGGAACTGACCCACGACCACGTCACGGCGCTGGCCGAACTGGAAGTGCCACCACCGCAGGATCCGCAGCGTTATCAGGTCTGGTTGCAAACCGGCGACGAAACACTGGATTATCGCCTCGCCCAACAGTATTACCGCGCCTGTGCCCTGCGCATCCAGGCGGGCGGCGACCACAGTTTCCAGGGCTTTGCCGGGCAATTGCCGGCGTTGCTGAGTTTTGCCGGCATGGCTGCCGATATGTATCAGGCAATCGATTTCACCACGCTGTGAAGTCTTGCCCCTCTTTCATGAATGACTGACGACGAGACCTTATGGCCACTCCCAGCGCTAGTTCTTATAACGCCGACGCCATCGAAGTCCTCTCGGGCCTCGACCCGGTGCGCAAACGCCCCGGCATGTACACCGACACCAGTCGGCCGAACCACCTCGCCCAGGAAGTCATCGACAACAGCGTCGACGAAGCCCTGGCCGGTCACGCCAAATCGGTGCAGGTCATCCTGCACGCCGACCATTCGCTGGAAGTCAGCGACGACGGCCGTGGCATGCCGGTCGACATTCACCCGGAAGAGGGTGTGTCCGGCGTCGAGCTGATCCTCACCAAGCTGCATGCGGGCGGCAAGTTCTCCAACAAGAACTACCAGTTCTCCGGCGGCTTGCACGGTGTGGGTATTTCCGTGGTCAACGCGCTGTCGACCGAAGTGCGCGTACGGGTCAAACGTGACGGCAACGAATACCAGATGACCTTCAAGGACGGCTTCAAGGCCTCCGAGCTGGAAATCGTCGGCACCGTCGGCAAGCGCAACACCGGCACCAGCGTGTACTTCGCGCCGGACCCGAAATACTTCGACTCACCGAAATTCTCCATCAGCCGCCTCAAGCATGTGCTCAAGGCCAAGGCTGTGTTGTGCCCGGGCTTGCTGGTCAGCTTCGAAGACAAAGGCACCGGCGAGAAAGTCGAGTGGCATTACGAAGATGGCCTGCGCTCCTACCTGGTCGATGCGGTCAGCGAATTCGAACGTCTGCCCAACGAGCCGTTCTGCGGCGCTTTCGCCGGTAATAAGGAAGCGGTCGACTGGGCACTGTTGTGGCTGCCGGAAGGTGGCGACGCGGTGCAGGAAAGCTACGTCAACCTGATCCCGACCGCCCAGGGCGGTACGCACGTCAACGGCCTGCGTCAGGGTCTGCTCGACGCGATGCGCGAGTTCTGCGAGTTCCGCAGCCTGCTGCCACGCGGCGTGAAACTCGCGCCGGAAGACGTCTGGGAGCGCATCGCTTTTGTCTTGTCGATGAAGATGCAGGAACCGCAATTCTCTGGCCAGACCAAAGAGCGTCTGTCTTCCCGAGAAGCGGCGGCGTTCGTTTCCGGTGTGGTCAAGGATGCGTTCAGCCTGTGGCTCAACGCCAATCCGGAAACCGGTCTGGCCCTGGCCGAATTGGCGATCAACAACGCCGGCCGCCGTCTCAAGGCGAGCAAGAAAGTCGAGCGCAAACGCGTCACCCAAGGTCCGGCGCTGCCAGGCAAACTGGCTGACTGCGCCGGGCAGGACCCGATGCGTTCCGAGCTGTTCCTGGTCGAGGGTGACTCCGCCGGCGGTTCGGCCAAACAGGCGCGGGACAAGGAGTTCCAGGCGATCCTGCCGTTGCGCGGCAAGATCCTCAACACGTGGGAAGTCGACGGCAGCGAAGTGCTCGCCAGCCAGGAAGTGCATAACATCGCCGTGGCGATCGGCGTCGATCCGGGCGCCGCGGACATGAGCCAGCTGCGCTACGGCAAGATCTGCATCCTCGCCGACGCCGACTCCGACGGTCTGCACATTGCGACTTTGCTGTGTGCGCTGTTCGTCCAGCATTTCCGCCCGTTGGTGGATGCCGGTCACGTCTACGTGGCGATGCCGCCGCTGTACCGCATCGACCTCGGCAAAGAGATCTACTACGCCCTCGACGAAGCCGAGCGCGACGGCATTCTCGATCGCCTGGTGGCCGAGAAGAAACGCGGCAAGCCGCAGGTCACCCGATTCAAAGGCCTGGGCGAAATGAACCCGCCGCAACTGCGTGAAACCACCATGGACCCGAACACCCGGCGTCTGGTGCAGTTGACGCTGGGCGAAGACTTCGCCGAAACCTCGGAAATGATGGATATGCTGCTGGCGAAGAAACGCGCCGGTGACCGCAAGACCTGGCTCGAATCCAAAGGCAACCTCGCCGAGGTGCTGGCCTGATGCAGTTTGGCTGGGCCTTGGCGGGTGCGTTGCTGCTGAGTGCGCTGAGCGTGTCGGCCGAGCCGCTGCAACAATTGCGGCTGCTTTCCGAACACCCGGTCGAAGGCATGCGCGGCGGTAACCTGTCGGGTCTGGCCATGTGCGGCAAAGAGCTGTGGACCGTTTCCGATCGCGATGACGAGCAGATCTATCGGCTCGATACCCGCGATCCGGTCTGGCAGGCGCAAACCGTGCACATCGACGTGCCGCCTGTGCCGGAGAGCGGCTTGCCGTGGGGCTTGAGCTCGCGTACCTGGGCGGCGTCGTTCATTCGCGGGGGCGAACTGGATTTCGAAGGCATCAGTTGCGACAGCGTGGGCAATCGCTACATCGTCAGCGAAGCCCATGCGGCGGTGTTGCAGGTGCCGGTCAGTGGCCCGGCGAACTGGCTGAAAATCTCGCCGCTGCTGGTTCGCGAAGCGCGGGCGAGCGGCCTGCTGCTGAAGTTCAATTCGATCTTCGAAGGCCTGGCGATCAACCCGGCCGGTGATCAGATTTGGCTGGCCGCCGAACGGCAAAAGCGCGGCCTGCTGCTGATCAAGCGCCAGCAGACGGTGTGGGATTGTGACGGTCGCTGCGTGCTGCTCAGTGAGGGCGGCAAGGAGATGCAGCCGCCACAGTTTCCCAAGGCGAAAGCGGTTCATCGCGACTTTTCCGATATTTCCTTGTTCAACGGCAAGCTTTTTACCCTGGAACGCAACGCTTTCGAGATCTGCCGTCGCGATGCACAGACGGCCAAGGTCGAGCAATGCTGGTCGTATGCTGGCGAACTGTTGCAGGAAAATCGCCGTTACTCGCAGAACTACGGACTGGAAGAAGCGCTGATCATTGATGCCGAAGGTGCGTGGATCGGCGTCGACAACAATTTTGGCCCACGTGCTGATGGCGAAGTCCGCCCGGTGGTCTGGCGCTTCGCCGCGCCGGACGGTGGCTGGAGTGCCAGGCCATGAGCCAGCAACCGCCGGGCAAGCGTGCCGGTCGGGTGTTGATGATCCTCGCCTGGTGCGCGGCGCTGTTTCTCGCGACGCGGTTTTTCGGTCAGTGGGAGCAGCGCCAGCAGAATCCGAACATCGTGGTTACGTCGGAGCAGGGCGAAGGTTTTATCGAAGTGAAACTGGTGAGCAATGCCCAAGGGCATTTTGTTGCCAGCGGCCAGATCAACGGTGAGCCGGTCGAGTTCATGCTCGATACCGGCGCGACCGATGTGGCGATTCCGGCGGATCTGGCCAAGCGTTTGAAGCTGCAAGAAGGTTTCGGCGTGACCCTGAGCACGGCCAATGGCCTGAGCCAGGGCTATCGAACGAAAATTGCCCGCCTGCAACTGGGCGACATCGTGCTGCGGGATGTCCGCGCACTGGTGGCGCCGGGACTGCATGGCGACCAGGTGCTGCTCGGCATGAGCGCCCTGAACAAACTTGAATTTACCCAGCGCGGTGGCACCATGCTGCTGCGCCAGACAACGAACCGATGAGGCCCGCATGAGCGACTCCCTTGATCTCAGCCTGGACGGTGTAGAACGCCGCTCGCTGGCTGACTTCACCGAAAATGCCTACCTCAACTACTCCATGTACGTGATCATGGACCGCGCCTTGCCGCATATCGGCGACGGCCTGAAGCCGGTACAGCGGCGTATCGTCTACGCCATGAGCGAACTGGGGCTGGACGCTGATTCCAAGCACAAGAAATCGGCGCGTACCGTCGGTGACGTGCTCGGCAAGTTCCACCCTCACGGCGATTCGGCGTGCTACGAAGCGATGGTGCTGATGGCGCAGCCGTTCAGCTATCGCTACACGCTGGTCGACGGCCAGGGCAACTGGGGTGCGCCGGACGATCCGAAGTCCTTCGCGGCCATGCGTTACACCGAAGCGCGGCTGTCGCGCTATTCCGAAGTGCTGCTCAGCGAACTGGGCCAGGGCACCGCTGACTGGGGACCGAACTTCGACGGCACCCTGCAGGAGCCGCTGGTGTTGCCGGCGCGCCTGCCGAACATTCTGCTCAACGGCACCACTGGTATCGCCGTGGGCATGGCCACCGATGTGCCGCCGCACAACCTGCGCGAAGTCGCCACCGCCTGCGTGCGCTTGCTGGATGAGCCGAAAGCCACGGTCGAACAGCTCTGCGAACACATTCAGGGTCCGGATTATCCGACCGAAGCGGAAATCATCACGCCGCGCGCCGACCTGCTGAAGATGTACGAAACCGGCAAGGGCTCGGTGCGTATGCGCGCCGTGTACCACGTCGAGGATGGCGACATCATCGTCACCGCGCTGCCGCATCAGGTCTCCGGCGCCAAGGTGCTGGAGCAGATCGCCGCGTTGATGCAGGCCAAACCGTCGAAAGCGCCGCAGATCGCCGATCTGCGTGACGAATCCGACCACGAAAACCCGTGCCGCATCGTGATCATCCCGGTCAACAGCCGCGTCGATCACGAAGCGCTGATGCAGCACCTGTTCGCCAGCACCGAACTGGAGTCGACCTACCGGGTCAACGTCAACATCATCGGCCTGGACGGCAAGCCACAGCTGAAAAACCTCCGTGCGCTGCTGGTCGAATGGCTGGAATTCCGCGTGCTGACCGTGCGTCGCCGCCTGCAATTTCGCCTCGACAAGGTCGAACGGCGCCTGCACCTGTTGGACGGTTTGCTGATCGCCTACCTCAACCTGGATGAAGTAATTCACATCATCCGTACCGAGGAGCATCCGAAAGCCAAGCTCATTGAGCGTTTCGCCCTCAGCGAGATTCAGGCCGACTACATCCTCGACACCCGCTTGCGTCAGTTGGCGCGACTGGAAGAGATGAAGCTGCGCGACGAGCAGGACGAACTGCTCAAGGAACAAGCCAAGCTGCAAGCCCTGCTGGGCAGCGAAGCGAAGCTGAAGAAACTGGTGCGCACCGAGCTGCTCAAAGACGCCGAAACCTACGGCGACGACCGCCGTTCGCCAATCGTCGAGCGCGCCGAAGCCAAGGCGTTGAGCGAGCACGATCTGCTGCCGAACGAGAAAGTCACCGTCGTGCTGTCTGAAAAAGGCTGGGTGCGTTCGGCCAAGGGCCACGACATCGACGCTACCGGTTTGTCGTACAAGGCCGGCGATGGCTTCAAGACCTCGGCGGCGGGGCGCTCCAACCAGTTTGCCGTGTTCATCGATTCCACCGGTCGCAGCTACTCGGTTGCCGCGCATACCTTGCCGTCGGCCCGTGGCCAGGGCGAACCCTTGACCGGCCGTCTGACGCCGCCACCGGGCGCTTCGTTCGAATGCGTGCTGATGCCCGAAGACGATGCGCTGTACGTGATTGCGTCCGATGCCGGTTACGGCTTCGTGGTCAAAGGCGAAGACCTGCAAGCGAAGAACAAGGCCGGCAAGGCCCTGTTGAGCCTGCCGAACAACGCCAAGGTCATCGCGCCGCGCCCTGTGGCCGATCGTGAGCAGAACTGGCTGGCCTCGGTCACGACCGAAGGTCGCCTGCTGATCTTCAAAATCAGCGATCTGCCACAATTAGGTAAGGGCAAAGGCAACAAGATCATCGGTATATCCGGTGAACGCGTGGCCAGTCGCGAAGAATATGTCACGGACATCGCCGTCCTGCCGGAAGGCGCCACCCTGGTATTGCAGGCTGGCAAACGGACCCTGTCGCTGAAAGCCGACGACCTCGAGCACTACAAAGGTGAGCGTGGACGGCGCGGAAACAAACTTCCGCGGGGCTTCCAGAGAGTGGATGCGCTGCTCGTCGAAAACCTCAATTAGGCGAGAACGCCTTCCTAGAGCGTTCGATCTGCGATTAAACGCGTAGATCGACGCTTTGGCGCTGGAGTCGGAACGCATATTCACGGATGATATGGCCTTTCAAGCGCCGGCGTGGCCGAGCGTTCTTCATATTTATTGAGTATTTTCACTGTGGTCAGCCTTGTGGCGGCCACCTGGACGGGATGATGACTGCTCTACGCCCCCTTATTTTGTTGCTCGCCGGCGTTCTTGGCCTGGCGGGTTGCAGCGTTCACCAGCCGGTGTCGCTGTACCAACTGGACAGCGGAAGTCCGGTTCAGCCTGCGCAAAGCGCAGGCATGGCGGTTTTGCTGGGGCCGGTAGTTGTTGCCGATTACCTGCAACGCGAAACCCTGCTGCAACGTCAACCCGACGGCAGCCTGCAAGCGGCGACCGACGGTCGTTGGGCTGGCAGCCTTTCGTCGGATATCGATCAACTGCTGATGCGTCAGGTCGCCGGTCACCTGGACAGTCAGCGTGTGGTGCTGGCGCCTGCTACTGCCGGATTCACGCCGGATGTGCAGGTTCTGCTGACCATCACCCGTCTGGATTCCGGGGCGAAACAACCGGCGATTCTCGATGCGCAATGGCGTTTGATCGATCGTCGCGGCAAGGTGCGCGATAACCGCATCATTCACCTGCAGGAAACGCACGCCGGCAGCACCGCGTCCCAGGTGCAGGCACAAGGGGTTCTGTTGCAGCGTCTGGCCGAGCAGTTGTCGGTGGCGCTCAAGCCACTGGCCAACCAGCCGCCCGTGGCCGAGGCACCGCGTAAAGCCGCGCCGAAACCCGCAGCGCCAGCGGCGGATGCCGAGAAACAGCCGAAGATTCCAATGGCCTCGCCGATTCGTACCGATATGGAAGTGTTTCGCTTCTGAGGCTGGAACGAGTCAGAACAGAGCCCGCCTTGTGCGGGCTTTGTTGTATCTGGGGGGCAGAGATTATTCGTCTTCAACGCTGGCCACTTCGCGAGCAGGCTCGCTCCCACATTTGATCGGCGGCGAGCAGACCTGGTGGGAGCGAGCCTGCTCGCGAAGGGGCCAGCGCAGGCAACAAAAAGCCCGCAGACAATCACTCGTCTGCGGGCTTTTGCGTATCGGGCCTAAGCCTTACGCCCGGCGCTCATGCATCCGCGCCAGTTGCCGCTCCAGCATCGACGGATACGGCTCCATCAACCGCTCCACACAGCAAGCGCCCTCAGGGCTGGCGATCGGCCGGATCCGCGCACGCTGGCGGATCAGCGTGTCATCGCTGATCTTGCGCTCGACCAGCAGCAGATTGCGGCTGTGTTGCGACAAGGCCAGTGCATCCTGGGCCGAATCGGTCAGCAGCAGATCAATCTGGCTCAGACCGAACAACTCATCGCCCAAGGTCAGGCCCAGCTGCAATTGCAGGGTGATGCCGCTGTCTGCGACCTCGATCTGCAACTGATGACCCAGAGCACGCAGCAATTCGCCGCAGCAGATGGCATTGGTCAGGTAGTCGTCGCCGCAATCTTCGGTATGGAACAGCAGCAGCGTGCTGCCATCGTTGAGAGTTTCGATTTCGCCCTGATACAGCGACGCGGCCTGCTCGAGGCAGTCGCGATAGCGATCCTGCAGTTCTTCCAGGCGTGCGCGAGGCAAGCGACGCAGTTGTTCCTGCGATCCCAATTGCACGGCCAGTACGGCGGTGTGCTGTGGCACGTCAGGGCTCGGTTTGCGCGTGAGCGGTTGGGCGGCGCCGTTCAGCGATTCGTCGCGCAGGTCGGCGAAGGCGTCATCGTCATCATCGTCTTCGACCGTGCTGACCAGGTGACGCGGCGCCGGTTTCTTCGCGGCCAGCGGGCGGCTTTCGTCGAAGCTCGGATCGCGCAGGTTACGCACCTCGAATTCAGGCTCGTCTTCTTCCTCGGCGAATTCCGGCTCGGGTTCGGGCTCAGGCTCCGGTTCCGGGGCGTAGCTGGCATGCAGCTGGCGCGCCAGATCGCCGATTTCATCCTGGCGATCGATGCCCGGGGTGTGCGCGTCGATGCGGCGCAGCCACACGCGCAATTGCAGCAACGGCGTCGACAGATAGCGGCCCATGCGCAGACTCAGAGCCAATGACAGCGCCAGCAGAATCGCGCTCAGAATGCCCATGCTTTGCAGGCTGATGGTCATCGGCTGCTGGAACTGATCCATGTCCAGGCTGATGCGCAGTTGCCCGGCAGTCACGTCCTGGAAAGTGATCTTGCTCTCGTACATGCCCTCGGCTTCGCCCAACAGGCTGTGCTTGGGACGCTGACCGGACTCGGCGAGGATGCGGTTGTCCACACTGTAGATTGCCGCGTGGGCGACCAGTTTGTTCTTGGTCAGGTTGTTGAGCAGCACGTTGAGGCTGAGGATGTCGTTGGACACCAGCAGCTCGGTGGCGGAGGTGGCGGTCTGCGTGGTCAGGCTTTCGCCCAGCGCATCGGCCTGCTCGTGCATGGCCTGCTTGAATTGCAGCCCCATCACCCCGGCATAGATCACCAGGGCCAGAGCGACCAGGATCACGTTGTGGCTGGCAATGCGCAATGCAATCGGTACACGGCGGTGGCGCAGTGCACGGAAGATCAGCAGGAAGAAGTTATCGGTTTTGACTGGCGTGGGCCGGTTCACTTGAGCTCGGCTCTTTGTCCGTGAAGTTGACGCGCAGTATAGCGACAGGCCCCAGACCGGCAAAGCGCTCGCGGTGCCCGATGGTCACTGAAAGTGGGTAGAATGCGGTTTTTTTCCAGTTGCGGGGGTGCGCGTTGCGCGAAATCGTCCTGATTAACATCACGGGAGTCGACCGTCCCGGTCTGACAGCGGCCATCACCGGTGTTCTGGCACAAGGTGGTGTGAACATTCTCGACATCGGTCAGGCGGTGATCCACGACACCCTGTCGTTCGGCATCCTGGTTGAAATTCCCGATTCCGAACAGGGCAAGTCAGTGCTCAAGGACATCCTGTTCAAGGGCTACGAACTGGATCAGCAAGTGCGTTTCACCCCGGTGTCCGAAGAGGATTACCAGCAGTGGGTGGGCAATCAGGGCAAGAAACGCCATATCGTTACCCTGCTGACGCGCAAAGTCACCGCCGGCCAATTGCAGGCGGTCAGCGCGATCACCGCCAAATATGGCTTGAACATCGACCATATCGACCGTCTGTCGGGGCGCATGCCGCTGGACACGCCGGCCGACAAGGGCAAGGGTTGCATCGAGTTTTCCGTGCGCGGTGAAGCCGCCGATCCGCAGGCCCTGCGCGCCGAATTCCTCAGCGTTGCCCAGGAATTGAACGTCGACATCGCCTTCCAGGAAGACTCGCTATTTCGCCGCAACCGGCGTCTGGCGGTGTTCGACATGGACTCGACGCTGATCGAAGCGGAAGTCATCGATGAGCTGGCCAAAGCGGCCGGCGTGGGTGACCGGGTTTCGGAAATCACCGAGCGCGCCATGGCCGGTGAACTGGATTTCCGCGCCAGCTTCAAGGAGCGTCTGGCGCTGCTCAAGGGCCTCGACGTCAGCGTGCTCGACTCGATCGGCGCCTCGCTGCGCCTGACCGAAGGCGCCGAAACCCTGTTCGCCGAACTCAAACGCCTCGGCTACAAAACCGCCATCCTGTCCGGCGGCTTCACTTATTTCGCCAAGCAGCTGCAAGCCAGGCTGGGCATCGACTACGTGTTCGCCAACGAGCTGGAAGTGGTCGACGGCAAGTGCACCGGCGTGGCGATCGAGCCGATTGTCGATGCGCAGCGCAAGGCTGATCTGCTCAAGGAGCTGGCGCACAAGGAAGGGCTGCGTCTGGAGCAGACCATTGCTGTCGGCGACGGCGCCAACGACTTGCCGATGCTGGCGATTGCCGGGCTGGGCGTGGCGTTCCGCGCCAAACCGTTGGTCAAGCAGTCGGCGAAGCAGGCGATTTCAACGCTGGGGCTGGATGGTGTGTTGTATCTGCTGGGTTTCCGGGATCGTGACGGGCAGTTGTAACTGACAAAGCACAAAAATCGCAGCCTTCGGCAGCTCCTACATTTGGAATGCATTTCCCTGTAGGAGCTGCCGAAGGCTGCGATCTTTTGCTCTAAAGCGAATTCCACAACGAATCAAAATCCTCCTCACCCCCGCCATTCTGCGCAGGATCCAGCGAGCGATAGGCGAACTGATTGAAACTGTGCGTACTCGCCACCCGCCGATCCAGCCCGGCGCGGTGTTCTTCGCCTTGAGTGTTGATCAACACCTTGTTGCCTTCCTGAAACGGCAGGCGCGGCGCCAGTACGGTAGCCGGCAAGTCGATCGCGCTGATCTCAGGCAACAGCAAGCCGCGCAGATAATGGCTGTGATCGTCCTTGGAACGAACCAGTTGCAGCCCGCACGGCTGCGCGTGTGGCGCGACCAGTTCAATGCCCATCTGTGTGCCGCTGCCGCGCACCTGGCGAATCCAGCGAATCACCGCAATGCTCCAGCCGTTGCTCTCGCTGTCCTGAATGCCGAGCATTTCCCCGGCCTGCAATTCGGCCGGCACCTCGCTCGGCCAGGCCAGGCAATAGCCGCCGGGGCTGTGGTTGATCACCGGCAAGGCGTAAGTCGGATAGTTCGGCGCGTTGCCGGGGCCTTCGTCCTCGCCTAATTGGTCGTACTGGATTTCCTCGTATGGCAACAGCTCATCGTTGCCTTGCGGTGCGGCGTCGAACGCTTGACTCCAGCTGTCCTTTTCGCCGTTCACCACCACGCTGGTGAAGTTCGCCGCTCGCCCACCGGGATGTTTGAGCAATTCGCTAAAGGTGCGTTCGCCGCCGAGGTGGAAGTGCAGGGCGCTCATGCCGACGCACACGGTCAATGTGCCCTGGCCGGCGCTGCGCTGAAAACTGCGTTCGGCAGCCTGGCCCCAAGTGGCGTGCAGATGTTGCAGGGTATCGATGCTGAGACCGGCGGAAACAGGCAGGGGGGGCGAAGTCGGCTGCTGCAGCAGGTGCGTTTCGAGCTGCTTGACCAAGGGCTGCGGGTCGAAGCCCAGCAGCCCGCTCTGTTGTTCGCTGCGAAACATCTTGCGGTAGCGTGGACCAACATCCAGTTCCGGGCTGATGGCGAACAAACCGTCGTCGGCGCTGCCGGGATGCAGTTTGAGCAGGGCGCTCCACGGCTCGATCACCTCGGCCAGCCGAGCAATCTGACTCTGGCGTAATTGATTGCAACGGGCACTGCCCAATAGCAGCGCGGCGATGTAGGTCTGTTCGACGCTCAGTTCGCTGGTCAAAAACGCCAGATCATCGCGCAGCCGCCGTTGTTGCAGCTGTAATTGCGCAGCGCTGCGATACAGCTGATGCAATTCCAACCACACGTGTTCCGGCGGTGAACTGTACAGCTGCGTGGCGCGCACCAGTTGCGCCTTGAGGGCATGCGCGGCGCGTTGCAAGGCGGTGCCGACCAATGTCGCGCGATCCTTGCTGTATTTGGGCAGGATGCGCAGAACAATCTGTTTATAGCCGATGGCCAACTGAGCTTGCAGCGCCTGACACAGGTTGCTGACTTTGCGCGAACGCTCGTCGAGCATGATCGCCTGATGCAGAAAATGCCGTTCCAGATGCTGGCAGACGAAATACACCTCGGGCCGCAGCAGCTCAAGCAATTGCAGGCGATTGTCGCTGGGGGTGAGCAACAGGTTCAGTTCGCCGAGGCCTTGATACAGCAAGCGGGCGGTTTCGCCGATGTTGGCCTTGGGCAGGCCGGCGATCCAGCGCTTGAGGTCGCGCGGGCTGGCCTCGCAGAACGACAGGCGCGTTTGCGTGGGAGTCGGAGCGCGCAGCTTGGGAGAAAAGTTGGTCTGGCTCATGAGCAAAACCATAGCAGCAAATGCCGCGGTTTGCGGAAGCAGCCTCGGCTGCTTCCGCGAACAGGGTCACGCTTTTGGCAGTGCCAGGCCTTGGCCCATCTGCACGGGTGAACCGGCCACCAGCTCTTCGGCCCACTTCACCTGATCCGGGCCAAACAGCACGATCGCCGTCGAACCGAGCTTGAAGCGCCCAAGTTCCGCGCCTTTTTCCAGATGAATCGGTGCGCGTGCGGCTTCGTCGTAGCGGAAGGTTTTCAGCTCGCGCTTCGGTGGCGTGACCAGACCGGCCCACACGGTTTCGATCGAAGCGACAATCATCGCACCGACCAGCACCACGGCCATCGGCCCGCGTTCTGTATCGAAAATGCACGCCACGCGCTCGTTGCGGGCGAACAGCTCCGGGACGTTTTCGGCAGTGGTCTGGTTCACCGAAAAAATGCGGCCCGGGATGTAGACCATTTCGCGCAGGGTGCCGGCCAGCGGCATGTGCACGCGGTGGTAGTCCTTAGGCGACAGGTAAATGGTAGCGAAGTCGCCGCCCATGAACGGCGCTGCGTTGGCCGCATCCCCGCCGAGCAACTCCAGCACGCTGAAGCTGTGGCCCTTGGCCTGGAACACACGACCGTGCTCGATCGGGCCGAGCTGGCTGACCGCACCGTCGGCCGGGCTGAGGATTGCGCCCGGGGTCTCGTCCAGTGGACGCGCGCCGTCTTTCAGGGCACGCGTGAAGAAGGCGTTGAAGTGCTCGTAAGCGGTCAGGTCTTCGACCAGCGCTTGCGACATGTCCACTTGATAACGCTTGGCAAACCATTGGGTGAAGGCATTCTTGAACCAGCGCACGCGGCATTCGGCGATGCAGCCGGCCAGGCGCGACAGCAGGTGATGCGGCAGCAGGTACTGGCTGAGGATAAACAGACGCTCTTTCATTAGTTGTCCTTAAAAACCTTAAATCTCGACTGGCGTGTCAGGGTGGTTGCCCCATTCGCCCCAGGAACCGGCGTAGCCCTTGACCCGCGGATAACCGAGGGCTTTGGCCACCAGATAAGTGAAGCCCGACCGGTGATGGGTCTGGCAGTGGGTAATGATTTCCTTGTCCTTGGTGATCCCGAGGTTTTCGAGGATCTGCGGCATGTCGCTGCGGATACGCAACTGACGCGTCTGGTCCATGCCGGCAGTCCATTCGAAATTGACCGCACCGGGGATGTGGCCACCCTTGGCGGCGAGGACTTTCTCGCCGGAATATTCCAGCGGCCCACGCGCGTCCCAGATCGCCAGATCGGCGGCGCCGAGACGGCTTTGCAGGTATTCGCGGGTGGCGGTCGGTTCGTCGTGCAGGGTCAGCGACACTGGGCCACCGACGGCGGCCGGCACTTGAATCGACATGGGCATGCCGTCCGCCAGCCAGGCCGGAAGACCACCGTCTATATAGTGGTACTTGTCGTGGCCAATGACATCGAGCAGCCAGATGAAACGCCCGGCCCAGCCGCCGCCCTCATCGTCATACACCACGTAGACCGCGTCTTTGCGATGACCGAGCTCACCAAACAACGCTTCCAGATCGGCCTTCGCCGGCATCAGCCCGGGGGCCGGTGGCTGGCCGAGCTGGGTGCGTTTCGGGTCGACAAAACGTGCGCCGGGCAAGTGACCTTCGGCATACCGGGCAGGGCTGGTCAGGTCCACCAGGATCAGTTCCGGGGACTCCAGACGCGGCAGCAGGTCGCTCGGCTCGATGACAAGCGGCAAGCCAGAGAAGTCAGACATGTGAGGTCTCCAGAGCACAAAGGGGAGGATTGTAGCGCAGGCTCATTGGCCACGGCTGCTAAAGCTGTGCAGGGCTTTTTCGATGCACTGCGCGGTTTTGCCGAAGGCTTGCACAGTGATGTCGGCGAAGGGGCCGCCGCCCTGATCGGCAACGACGATCATGATCACCCGACCATTGTTGACCAATGAACGCAGAAACAGATGTTCGCCACGAAACAGCGTGCGCAGGCTCGCCGGTAACAAGGCCGAGAATTGTGCGTTGTTCTCCGGCGTGATCCGCACCTGTGCCTGCTGAGCGAGCAGGCGTTGCAGGACTTTGCTCTGGCTGACGACAAAACTCAGCGCCGCCGCATCCTTCGGCAAACCGGCGGTCTGGTGTACGCGCAGGGTCGAGTGCGTGCGGTCGGCCATCAGAATCATCACCCGGCGCATGCCGCTGGCCACCAGTGCCTCGCGGGCGGCGACGGTCAGGCTCATGGCATTGGTGAAGCGGCTGGGTTCGGCGAGCAGTTCGGCGCATTGCCGACGCCACTGGCCCAAGTCATCCGCATTCGGCGCTGCTGCCGGGAGCATGCCGGCCGGCAAGCGACGAGTGCCCCACGGCCAGATCAGCGAAACCGCCGGGTGCCACAAATCGGGCATCGCATGCTGACGCGCGCTGTTCGCCGCTTGCTGGTGCAACTGTTGCTGCACTTCGTCCATGGAAATCTGCAGATAGAGGCTGGTCAGGTACTGCCAGCGCTTGCTGTGCGGACTGTCCCAGGCCTGTTGCGCCGACAGCGCCAGCCCATTGGCCAGCAGCACGGTATTCGCCGGCTGGTTGAGCCAGCGGCGCAATGTCGGGTCATCGTCGAGGCGATTCTGCTGGCGCAGCGGGTGTTCACTGTCGCGGGCGATGCGCAGCACTTTGACCAGTTCGCGTTGTTCGCTGAGCAGCAATTTGTAGCCTTGCTCGACCCAGATCGGCAGATGCCAGGCGTGGACCAGTGCCTCGGCGATCTTCAACAGGCGCACGCCGAACAATTGCTTTTCGACCACACGTGCCGACTCGCCCTTGTGGATCACGCGCAGTTCCCACTCCTCGAGCAACTGCGGATACGTCAGTGCCAAGGGCCACAGCGGCGACAAAAACAGCAAGCTGCCCCAATGAATGTCCTGCCACAGCCGCGCGAGGCGACTGGCAAAAAAACCGTTGGCCTGTTGTGTCGCGTGTTGGCTGATCAGTTGCAATTGGCGCAAAGCCTTGGGGATTTGCCGGTGCGGTTCGGCGGGCAGGCGCGCGAGCAATTCTTCGGTGCGGGCAAGGCCCAGGCGATTGATTGCCACCTCAAGATTTTCCGCCGGCGCGGCCATGGTGCCGTGGGTGTGACGATTCGCCTCACGGATGACGCTCAAGGCCAGCGCCGGGCTGTCCTGCATCAGATCGGCGATGTCGCGCAGCGAGCTGCGATTGTCGCGGATCGCCCGGCAGACTTTGTCGTGAGCCTCTTGTGGTACGGGCAGGCGGACGCTGTCGAGCAGCTTGACCCAAGCCTGGAGCGTGGTCGGTATTACCGATGGAATGTTCGTTTCATTAGCCATGTCTGGACGAGATCTTCACTGACTGTAGACGCGCCCGGCATGGGCTAAATTGGCTTTTCGCCTGAACTGGCTATAGTCTGGCGCAGTTTTGCCGATAAGTAGAAGAAGAGATTTTTTAACTTCCGAATATGACCTTGAACCCGACTTAAACAAGTACCTTCTACCTATGGCTAAAATTATCGGCATCATCGTCGTATTCGCGAGCGTGCTCGGCGGATACGTGCTCTCCCACGGCAAGATTGCCGCTCTGATCCAGCCCTTCGAGGTGATGATCATCGGCGGTGCGGCCCTCGGCGCATTTCTCCAGGCCAACCCCGGTTACATGACGATGCACGTGCTCAAGAAATCCCTGAGCATGTTCGGTTCGCGCTTCACCCACACCTTCTACCTGGAAGTGCTCGGGCTGATCTACGAAATCCTCAACAAGAGCCGCCGTGAAGGCATGATGGCGATCGAAGGCGACATCGAAGATGCCGCCGCGAGCCCGATCTTCGCCAAGTACCCGGCGGTGCTCAAGGATGAACGCATGACCGCGTTCGTCTGCGATTACCTGCGCATCATGTCCTCCGGCAACATGGCTCCGCACGAACTGGAAGGCCTGTTCGACATGGAACTGTACAGCCTCAAGGAAGACCTCGAGCACCCATCGCACGCGGTCAACGGCATCGCCGACGGCATGCCCGGTTTCGGTATCGTTGCGGCGGTACTCGGTATCGTGGTGACCATGGCCTC
Source organism: Pseudomonas siliginis (assembly GCF_024072275.1). NCBI lineage: Bacteria > Pseudomonadati > Pseudomonadota > Gammaproteobacteria > Pseudomonadales > Pseudomonadaceae > Pseudomonas > Pseudomonas siliginis. Next base: position 602,444 of record NZ_CP099598.1, read on the forward strand.
GCTGGGCGAGGGCGACCAGGCGTCGATCGGTCTGCACGTGGGTGCGGCACTGGTCGGTACCTTCTTCGGTATTCTCGCGGCCTACGGTTTCTTCGGTCCGCTGGCGCATTCCCTGGCCCACGATGCCAAGGAAGAGCTCAACGTCTACGAAGCCATCAAGGCCTCGCTGGTGGCTTCGGCGTCCGGCATGCCGCCGTCGCTGGCGGTCGAGTTCGGGCGCAAGGTTCTGTACCCGGCGCACCGTCCAAGCTTCGCCGAGCTGGAACAAGCGGTTCGCGGTCGCTAAGTCATGGAAAATAATCAGCCGATCATCGTCAAGCGCGTCAAGCGCATTGCCGCCGGGCACCACGGCGGGGCGTGGAAAATCGCCTTCGCCGACTTCGCCACGGCGATGATGGCGTTCTTCCTCGTGCTGTGGCTGCTGTCCACCGCTACGCCGGAACAGAAGATCGCCATCGCCGGTTATTTCAAGGACCCGGTCGGCTTCTCCGAAAGCGGCACGCCGTACATCATCGACTTGGGTGGCACGCCGACCCTGGCGCCGGAAAACACCCTCAACCCGGAAGTGAAGTCGCAGCCGCAACCGGACAAGGTCACGGTCGACACCGATCAGGTTGAAGGCATGGCCGAGCAAGTCGAGAAGGAGCGTCTCGAGCTGCTGTTGCAAGAACTGCAGAACAAGGTCGACGAGAACCCGCAACTGCAGAAGTTCAAGGATCAGATCCTCTTCGAAATCACCCCGAACGGCTTGCGCATCCAGATCATGGACGCCGAGAACCGGCCGATGTTCGACTCCGGGTCCGCACGCCTGAAACCGTACTTTGAAGACATCCTGCTGGCCATGGCCGACACCATCAAAGCGGTGCCGAACAAGATCAGCATCAGCGGCCACACCGACGCCAAGCCGTACATTGGCACTGGCGACTACGGCAACTGGGAGCTCTCGGCCAACCGCGCCAACGCGGCTCGCCGTGCCCTGGTCGCGGGCAGCTATCCGGATGCGCAGGTGGCGCGGGTGGTCGGTTATGCCTCGTCGGCGTTGTTCGATCGGGAAAATCCGTTCAACCCGGTCAACCGCCGGATCGACATTGTCGTACTGACCAAAAAAGCCCAGGCCGCCATCGAAGGTGCGCAGGGGCCTGAGGCAGCGAAACCGGCGGATCAGGGGCAGAACGGTGCTGCTCCGGCAGCCCCGGTTGATCCGAATGCGTTGCCGGCGGACAAACAGCCAGTGCCGGCTCACGAGTTGCGCGAGCGGTTGAATCTGTTTGACGATGCGGCGCCGAAACCGGCTGAGCCGGGTGGGGCGGCGCCTGCGCCGAAGCAGTGAGTGAAAAAAAGCCGACAGTGATGTCGGCTTTTTTGTGGCTATCACAGGCCGGCACAGTCTCAGAATCCCCGACGAATCCGGTTCTTCAGCTGTTCATGAAACATCTCTGCATCGCGCTTGTAAGCCCCTTTGACCGATTCGCTGATCGAATCCAGCGCCATCGACCGCTTGTTCGACACCTCATCACGATACGCATCGATAAAGAAATCCAGATCGCTGGCCGTGCTCAGCTTCGGCCATTTGTCCAGATAGATCGGCAGTTGCGCAGGTCCGGTCTTGAACGTACAGATCCGCCGATTGCTGATCGTCGCCTCGCCAATTTCGAACGGCACCCACCACGACAGTGCAGTTGTCTCCGACACCACCGCCAGCAGATGCGTGCACTCGGTGATGTTGCGGGTAATGACCCCGGTGATGTCGTCCGTGGTCTGCGATTCCGGATCGAGGACATCGAGATATGTCCTGATCTTCGCTTGGGTCAGGCGGGTGTTGATGGCGATCGCATGGGCGCGATCCATGTGGCGATAGCTGATAAAGACTGGCATCAGAAATGTCCTTTGAGGGCGAGTTCGCGGTAATAGGCGCCGAGTGCCGTCAGGCGGCAGCCGGTGGAGTTGAGGGCGGCGTAGTACATGTGCTCGGCGTCGACCGGCTCGATCAGGCTGTGGCGGTTGCACTTCTGCAACTGGGCGAAGACCTCGCCGTGCTCAGGCACGAACGCCTTTTCGGTGGGCTCATAGCTGGGGTCGAGCGGGTAGACCGATTCGGCTTCGGCGAACCAGTCGGGCAATTTGCGCAGTATCTCCTTGGGGATCAGCGGCGAGACTTCGCGCAGGGAAATGAACTGCGACACATTGGTCTTGAACACCGGACGCTGTTCCCAGGCGCCGAGGGCGTTGTCGACAAAGGAATACAGACTGCCGGGGGTGATTTTGCCGAGGATATTCGCCGCGCCGCCATGCAGCGCTTGCAGGAGCAGGCCGGTGAACACGCCGTGCTGCGCGCCCTCCAGCGCCGGCTCGGCTTTTTTGCAGGCGGTGAGGATCGTCATACCCTCGCTGACCATGCTGCTCTCGCTGCGCAGGGCGCGCACTTCGCCGGCCGAACCGCTTTCGCAGCAGTCGAGGATGATCACTTTGTTTTTGATTCGCGTGGCCTTGTCCGCCCAGTTGAGGATGTCGCTGATGCGGATGCCGTCCTTGGCGTTGCGGTAGTCCTGCGCGATCAACATGCCTTCGTCAGTGTCGGCGTCGAAACCGCCATGGCCGGCGAAATACAGCAGAGCGACGTTGCAGTCACCGGAAAACAACTCGCGGATCTGGTCTTCGAGTTTTTGCCGGCTCAAATAATCCTCGGCGGACGTCAACACGACATTCTTGAAGTTGGGGTCGCCGTTGGCATTGGTTTTCAGCACCGAAGCCATGGCCATGGCGTCGTTGCAACAGCCGCTCAGGCCGCCGATATGCGTGTAATCGTTGATGCCGATGAACAGTGCCTTGCGCATGGTCACCCCACCGTGTGCAGGCGGATCGCGCCGACGATGCTGTGGGCACTGCACGCGTGGATGTAGCGAGACGAATGGCGGATGAATAAAACACAGGTTGGCATGGCTTTCCTCGAAGGTCGCTGTGAGCGAAGGAGGAAAGGAATGTAGGCCGCTGGCTCAGGCCTACAAGGTCTGCGCGGCAAAACAGAAAGGTCCTGCAAGCAGTCGCGCAAGTGCCTACAGAAGAGGCTGACGTTTAAGAGGAGAGAGGTGAGTCAGATGCAGTCCGACAGCCGGCAACCCATGGCACAGGGCTGCCGGCGCGACTGTTTAATAACCGTTTTCGGGCAGGCTGGCGATGATCGAGCGATAGCTGTTCATCCGTTGCTGCTGGATGCGGCCATCTTCGAGCGCCTTGAGCAGCGCGCAACCCGGTTCGCGGTCGTGCTTGCAGTCGCGGAAACGGCAAGTGCCGAGCAGGTCATCGAACTCGATGAAACCGGCTTCGACATCGGCGCGGCTGACGTGGCCCAGACCGAATTCACGGATGCCCGGGGAGTCGATCAGTTCGCCGCCGCCAGGGAAGTGGAACAGGCGCGCGGTGGTGGTGGTGTGCGTGCCCTGACCGGACAATTCCGACAACGGCCCGACGCGGGTTTCGACTTCCGGCAGCAGGCTGTTGACCAGCGACGACTTGCCGACGCCGGACTGGCCTACGAACACGCTGATGCGCCCGTCGAGCTGCTTTTGCAGCTGTTCCATGCCATCGCCGTGGTGAGCCGAGACTTCCAGCACCGGATAACCCAGCGTGCGGTACACCGCCAGCAACGCGTTCAGCGCCGGGGCGTTCTGCTCGTCGATCAGGTCGAATTTGTTCAGCAGCAGAAGCGGGCGGATGCCGGCATGTTCGGCGGCGACCAGATAGCGGTCGATCAGGTTGGCGTGCGGCTCGGGCAGCGGCGCGAAAACGATGACGATCATGTCGACGTTGGCGGCAACCGGCTTGAGCTGGCCACGACTGTCGGGGCGGCACAGTTCGGTGCTGCGCGGCAGTTGCGCGACGATCACGCCAATGCCTTGGTTGCCGGCGCGCCAGACCACTTTGTCGCCAGTGACCAGCGCTGGCAGGTTGGCGCGCAAGTGGCAGCGGAACACTTGACCGGCGAGTTCGCCGTCGACGGCTTCGACTTCGACCTGCACGCCGAAGTGGGCGATCACCAGGCCGTGTTGCTCTGGGCCAAGGTCGCCGCCCTCGAGGGCTTCGACCGCCGAGGACTCGCGTTTGGCGGCGCGTGCGGCGCGCTCGCCCTGGATCTTTTCGATGCGCCAGTTTTGACGACGATTGAGTTGGCGTTTGGCCATGGGTGTTCCGTCTGAAGAATGCAGCGATTAGGTAAAACGGCCGCGAGTTTAGCACGCCCGGCCACCGGCCTAGGCTAAACTGCGCAGCATTGCCTAGGAGCCCGAATATGCAAAATCCGCAGAACCTGATCTGGATCGACCTGGAAATGACCGGTCTGGACCCGGACAACGATGTCATCATCGAAATGGCCACTATCGTTACCGACAGTGAGCTGAACACATTGGCTGAAGGTCCGGTGATTGCCATCCACCATAGCGACGAAGTGCTCGCGCGCATGGACGAGTGGAATACCCGCACCCACGGCAACTCCGGTCTGACCCAGCGTGTGCGCGACAGCCGTATCAGCATGGCTGAGGCAGAAGCTGAGACCATCGCCTTTCTGGAAAAGTGGGTGCCGAAGGGCAAGTCGCCGATCTGCGGCAATAGCATCTGCCAGGATCGTCGCTTCCTTTATACCCACATGAAGGCGCTGGAAAGCTACTTCCACTATCGCAACCTCGACGTCTCGACGCTCAAGGAACTGGCCGCGCGCTGGGCGCCGGATGTGCGCGACAGCTTCAAGAAGGGCAGCACGCACCTGGCGCTGGACGACATTCGCGAATCGATCGCCGAGTTGCAGCATTACCGCAAGCACTTCATCAAGTTCTGAGGGAGCGGCTTTCCGCCTTCGCGAGCCTGCTCGCGAGAGGCGCGCCCTCTTCTGGTGCGGCGCCGAAATGGCTAGACTGCGCGCCTTCCTGCCTGGACTGCCATCATGTTGCTGATGCTATATCTGATCGCCATTACCGCCGAAGCCATGACTGGCGCGCTGTCCGCCGGACGACGAGGCATGGACTGGTTCGGCGTGGTGCTGATCGCCTGCATCACCGCGCTCGGTGGCGGTTCGGTGCGCGACGTGTTGCTCGGGCACTACCCGCTGACCTGGGTCAAACATCCGGAATATCTGGTGCTGACCTCGGTGGCAGCGATGTTCACCGTATTCGCTGCGCGCTGGATGCGCCACCTGCGCTCGCTGTTTCTGGTGCTCGACGCGGTGGGGCTGGTGGCGTTCACCTTGATCGGCTGCATGACCGCGCTGGAAATGGGTCACGGCATGCTGGTGGCATCGGTCAGCGGCGTTATCACTGGTGTGTTCGGCGGCATCCTGCGCGACATTTTCTGCAATGACATTCCGCTGATATTTCGCCGCGAACTTTATGCCAGTGTTTCATTCGCTGCGGCATGGTGCTACATGTTTTGTCTCTATATAAATGTGCCGGGCGAACAAGCCATTCTGATCACTTTATTTGGCGGGTTCCTGTTACGTCTGCTGGCCATCCGTTTCCATTGGGAAATGCCGAAGTTCGTCTATAACGACGAACATTGAACATTCTTGCATCGGTGTGTTTGGAACTGCTTTAAAGATAAGGCAATGGCTGGCGGCTGATACGCGCATATTTCTTACACTTTTCACTTTGATATTTTCTTGGTGGGTATGTAACTTTTTTTGCTGACATGTTTTCGATGTCACTATCAAGTTATATTCTCACAGAGGAGCTGTATTATGAGTGAAAGCATGGATGCTACAGGTAATCAACAAAACACTTCGCCCGTTCTTGTGGGGTTGTCCAGTCTGAAGGTCAAGTTTGACGCCAGTGATAACACTCAAAGCAGGGCACTTTTTGCTAATGGCCGGATGCAAGTCAAAGTTCAGGTGCTGGTTGCCGGAGTAGACGCCGACGGCAACGCTGTGCATGTACCGGAAGATGTAATGGAAAGCATCCAGCTTATTCATTACGCGACCGGCAAGACCTTGCGCGATGGTTGGGTCGCGAGCGCGGTCCAAGGGCGGTTTACGCGTGAGGCACGGCCTGCACCGGATGCCTTGGACAGGCACGATGATGATCTTGAGAATGACAGCGTTCATCCACAGGTGCGTACGTTCTGGGTTTCCTCGTCGAGCGCCGGAACGACTGAGGTCGGTGCGCGCCTGTCTCTCAACGGGGAGAGGATTTTGAGCAACGGAACCACCCCTGTCAGTGTTCATTACAGCAGCGTGACTCTGGAGGCTGAAAAGCCCGCGACATATGGAGTCTTTCAGTTGTATCAGAACAGGATTGGTAATGAGTCGCCTGGTAATCGTATCTGGAAGTACCATCTGGGGCTTTACCCGGACGGGAAGCAAATCCGCCTGGTCGATTGGATGGTCGAGAGGGCTGAAGAGGGCGAAAACCTCGATTTTGCGGGCGGGAACAGGCTTAACGAAATCAAAACAAATTATATGAAGTGCATTTTCGTCCGTCCCGAAAAAACCAGTGTGACCGTCACCTTGCCTGATAGGGGTGATCCGTTTGTATATGCTTTCACCGGCGATGCGCAAACATGGAATCACAAGCATTACAAAGTAAATACGCAAAGCGACGGAGAACTCACTATTGTGCAGGCGTTATCCGAATACTCGGAAAATACCGGTGCGCAAAAATATGGAAGTGTCCTCTACTTTATCGCTATCGATGAATATGGTACCGGGCATAAGTTGGCGATTCGCGTGAGTTTTTATGAGCGCAATTTGTCTCTTCAGCGAGGCTGAGTTTCATCATCCATTGATGCAATGTCCTGGGATGTAGTAGCTGTATATGCGTTTGGCATCGCGGCTGCAGATAAGCTGCCATGTTCGATAATCAGGCATATGCACGAAAGTGCTTTATCTGATGCCTTGCGCTGGCCCGCAGCGATGTGTGGCCAGCGTCACCACTCCTCAAGGATGAGCATTCATGACTGGCAAACCGCCGAAAATCAAACCTGTATCTGCCCCAACCAGACCCATCGAGTCCAGCGGGGATGGCCTGCCCCGGGCTCTGAACCCGTCACCGACAATGCCGCATTCGACTGTCGCACATCATCAGGGACCCTTGCCTTCGCCATCTTCTTCAGATTCGCTTGCAGTGATGCCTGTCATCAGTGTGAGCACGAGGCCGAAATATTCCACGATCGACGAGTTCGCAAGTGTGTCCGCAAGGAATTCGCTGGAGAACTACTGGATACCCACGCAAGAGCGTCTCGACGAGACCGATGCATGGGGCATCGCAATCATGAAGCAGCGTCAGTATGTTGCCGTCGCTGACAATCACATCGTACAAGTGGTCCGAGACCCCGAGAGCGGCCTGTTTCGCGCCACACATGCCAGAGAACTGCATCCCTCCGGTCCGCTGTTGAGGCCTGACAGCGAGGGCCGTTTGTGGCATCCGCTGGATGATCCTGAGTCGGCCAATCCAGTTGCAACTGTCTTTACCGGACAAAATCGCACGACAGAGCTTCCCGGCACGGAGTATTCAATAAAGGATTTCCCTCCACTGATGACCCAACGCATATTTGCCGTGAGCGGCGTCGACGCGATGATGGCGCACAGGTCCGACATTCATCCCGCTTCGCTGGCATTGCTGCAGGACACTGCGAGGCGCTTCGCCCTCGATCAAAAGATCCGCCAGTTCATCACCCAAGTGCAACATTCCGATCCGACCGTGCGTGCGCAAGCCGATTCACAACTGCAGGCTTTGTTAACGCTACAGGCAACTGATCTGAGCGAGCGCGTTATCGAACAGTCCCGCGCTTTGCTCTTTGAGCAGAGCGAGCGGGCGTTCGAACTCGATTGCGATGACAATACGTTGCAGATGCGACGGATTTTTCCTCATCTGCCCAAGACGATTGCTCAGGCGTTGTGGCGAGAGGCCAGTGCCGCCGACCACAGGCATTTGCGCCTGCGGCCGGGAATGCCGCGGCACATGGCAGAAAAAACGCTGGTGGCGCTACGCGAGGTGCGTCTCGCCAGGGCGTGCGAAGGAATCTATCTGGATGCGGTAGCCAGCCTGGACACTGACCAACTGGCGTTGCAGATGATCGGGCAGCTTGATCAGTGGCCGCGACAGATTCGTATCGAGATTCGTCTGCAAGCGTCAGAGGGTGAGTCATTGAGTGCTATTGGCGATGCTCGATCGCCAGTGCGGCACATATTGATTCGTCAGCATGAAGGCTACGTTATCCAACGCAGCGGCATCGCGTCCCCTCAGGATCGGATGGATCTGTATGCCGCCGTCTGGCGCCTTTTACTGCCCGGGCAGCGCCAGTTGCTCGGTGTAGCGCAGGGCGGTGGTGCGGCTCTGCGGCAACTGGTACGCGCACAGCCATTGCCGTCGCGCCAACGCGTGAGCGAATTGTTGGGACTGGCACCGGTGCAGGTAACGGCTGTTCCGGCCAGCGCCCAATACGCGCAAGCGGGGCTGCGAGGCGGCGGCGATGTCAACCCGATGTTGACAGGATCCGTTGTGGAACGTGTCCGTAGCCTCTATCCGCAGCTTGCTGACAAGGAGTTGGCCGCGTTCGTTTCCGAGCGCCTGGGATCTGAGCCGTCCACAGTTTTAGCGCGCCTGGAGACAGACCTCGCAATATTGCGCAATGAATTGGCGATCTGGAGTGCGGAAGGATTATCGACCCAAGCGGACTCTTCGCAGGACGCAATGCAGATCGCAGAACAGCGCCAGGCTCGCGAGCAATTTAGCGCAAAACTGCAAGATATCTGGCGACGCAAGTCGGTTTCCAGGTGGGGTTACGGTGACTATCATTTTTCCCATCATGTCGATTTTACTGGTGAGTTACCAAGATTATCCGCCAGGTTCGACTATGTAACAGAGTTGATATTGACTGTGGAAACGCCAGGCGCACGCATCGGCGCTTTTTTTGACAGTTTTCCCAATGTTCAATATTTGATGGTCACTGGCATAAAAATGGAGGACTTCCCGTCAGGGATATTCCAAATGCGCCAGTTGCGTCAACTTGTGCTGGACGATTGCTCGCTTGAATTATCTGAAGCGACGGCTGAAGGTGTGTCCAGGATCGAGACGCTCACTTTGTTGAATCTGGCCAACAACCCTCTGACAGTTGCTCCGCATGTAGGCTTCATGACAGGTTTGACCGAGTTGATGCTATATAACGCCAATCTCTCCAGCCTGCCTTCCGGTATAGACAGGCTTGGAGATCTTCGGGTCATGGCGTTACAGGATAATAATATCTCAGACATAGGGGGCGATCTGTTCGATATTCCGGATACTCAAGATCTATATGTTGGTTTATTGAACAATCCGCTGAGTGACGAGTCGATGCGGCGGATTAATCAATATCTTGAAAATTCCAGTATGGACCGGAAAGTGGAAATCCAGACGGAAGAAACAGTTTCAGACGTTGATTCCGATAGTGAGTCATCGGAGAGCGGATTTTCGACAGGTCCAGATAGCGACTGAGTGTTGTCGAAAGTAACGGATCGATCACGCTGCCAACATGATTTGGCAAACATAAGCTACTCGCTGACTCCCCTTCCGGTTCGGGTTGATTGAATTCGGAAGGGGTAACAGGCCATCGTGGGCCAGAATCAAAGGGGCGAAGGGCTTAGTGTTGAATCTCGTAACATGCAGATCGCATTTTTTGAAGTTATTAGCATCTGTGTGAATTATTAAAGATAATGTTGAAAGTTTGCTTTTTCACAAAATGTCAAATGTCGCGGCTGTTTATATTTAAATTCGACGTTAATACTTTGCCGAGCCCTTGAAGGGCGAAATATATTAATCGGCTGAGGTGTTATCAGATGTTTGATGAGCAAGTTGGTATTTCCCGTATCGAGGTAAAGCTCGACGCCACAAATCTTGGCCAGCACAAAGTGCTTTATGCCAACGGTCGCATGCAGGTGCGTGTATTGGTGCTTCTGCACGGTATCGATAACAATGGCGACGGCGTATCGCTGCATGGACATCCTGCATTGCCGTCATTGCGGCTGATTGCCTACAACGGTGCTCGGCCTCTGGAGGGAGACTGGAGTGTTTCGATTCAGGAAAATCGTTACGCTCACGAAATGTCGGGTGGTGCAACGCGCCTGACAGAACTCCCTCGGGTTAGTGACAACCAGGTAAGCAACGCCGCAGATCCGGTACAGATTTTCCAGTTCTGGGTCTCGGCTTCCCGACCTGGAATTATGGAAGTGGCTGCCGAGATCTCCTTGAATGGCGTGGTATTGCGAAGTAATGGGGTTGGTTTCGACAGCAGTGTCACGCTGGAGGCGATTCCTCCAAAAGAGTACTCGCTGAGCAGCTTTTCATTGAGCAAGTATGATGAGAAACGGCAGAGGGGTCGATACGATTCGATTCAGCATTATCATATTGCCCTGCGCGCTGAAGGCAGGCAGATTCACCTCCTTGACTGGTACAGCAGTGAGGTGAAACTTGATCCTTATGATTCCGAAGAGGCAGTGCAAGTCTATGTGTCCGGTAATATCCCCGGAATACAAGGTAGTCGCAAAGTTTTTTATGGCTATATGGCACCGATATATGGCGTGCAAGCAACATTCCGCAGTCCCCTGAGCTACGTTACCGTCCCTATCAATAAGGTGCCTGGGCAATTAACCCTTGTTCAGTATCTTTCCGCTGACCCGCAAGCAGCACGGGAAAATGAAAGCGCATTCGAGTTTGCCGTGTTCGATGAGTTCGGTACGGAGCACCGCCTTTGTATCGATGGTGATAAAGAGCGGCTCACTTTTATTCTGGATCAATCCAGGCGGTCAATGAAGCAGCTTAGCTGACTTCGTTGTGTGGTCGGCGCTTTTTGCTGGCCAGTTTTAACTGCTCAACCTAAGTCTGGAAATAAAAGGACGGTTTACCAATGGAAAGTAATTTCTCTCCCTCTGTTCATTCAAACGCTTTCAACTTTGGTGAATTTGTTTCAGGAGGCGTTGATCCCCGCACGGGCATGTACACCTGCGCATTTTCGCTTGGCAAGTTGCACTCGGCGGATCTCAATGGTCCGGAGCTTGCACTTTCAGTGGGCTTTAATCCGCTCAATCAGGCGGATAGTGGTTTCGGCGTTGGCTGGTCTTTGACACTGACCAATTATGACTTGCGCAGCAAAGTGATGACCTTGTCCAACGGTGAGCGCTACAAGGCTGTCGAGACGTCTACCGGCCTTAAGTTCAAGGAAATGAAACTGCAAACGGCGAAAGTGTCAGTCGCTGGAGCAGGACGCTATGAAGTTCGATACAAGGATGGCCGGCGTGAACTGCTCAAAGTCCTGGCCGGCACTCAGGTCGCCGTCGCGGAAAAAATAATAGCGGCGAACGGTGTGAGCATTACGCTGAAGCATGAGTTGTTCAACCAGTTTCCCCGATTGGCCGAAGTCCGTGATGCCAAGCGCTGCCTGTTGAAAATCACCCGCGCGGCAGGTCAGGTGACGCTGTCCCGGCATCCCGACACTACTTCCAGTTCCAACTACAAGCTGATCTTGAAAAACTCTCGAGTGACGGCCATCGAGTTGCCGGTTGGTAAGGGTTGGGACCTTGAGTATGAAGTCATCGCTGGAGCCAGCTATGTTCATCGCATCGTCAATCCGCTGCGCGGGGTCGAAATCATTCGCTACAAGCGGCACGGCCACCGCTTCATCAGCGGTGTGGAACGGACACTGCCGTTTGTGATTGCTCACGATGTCTACCCAGGGCGCGGCCAGCCCCGACTTTGCAAGACCTACACGTACTCCGACCATAACTTCCTTGGGCAGGGCCTCCTTCCTGCCAAGGATAGTGACCTGGATCCTCTCTATCTGGCGCCCGGCCACTACGTCTACACCTCGGATGAGCACTTGCTGGTCAGCGGCAAAGTACATACCCGCATCAAACGCACCTACAACAAATTCCATCTGTTGGTGGCTGAGGTTACAACCTGTGGTGACGCTCAGATCGCCACCACCACGGAGTATCACTGTTCCATTACCAAGCCATTCAGTGAGCAGGTGGCTCAGTTCCGCATGCCTAAAGTCCACACGGTGACGTACCTCGATCGGCGCACCCAACAGCAGCGTGTGGAAACCACCGTCACCGAGTTCGATGACGAAGGTAACTTGCTCAAGCAGGTCGAGCCCACTGGGGTGACGACGACCACGGAATTTTATCCGGCCAGTGGTGGAGATAACTGCCCAGAGGATCCGCTGGGCTTTTCCAGATTCCCGAAAAAAAGGACGGTGACTGCTGCCGCATCCGATGGTGCTTCGACAGTCACCTACTACGACTACGCGCTGCATCCGGCGCTGGACGGTGCGGAACTGGCATCCGTGTTACCGGTCGAGGAGCGTTTTTGTGAAGTGTTGGAAGGCGTTGAGGTATTGCGTTCGAAAACCGCACGCAGTTATTTGAATACGCCCGGGGATCCACTCAAGCATGGAGCCACGAAAGAGCAGAGTGTCATCCTGAATGATAAAAAAACCGCTATCGAGTTTTCCTATGAACTTGAGGGTGACAGGTTGCGAGTCAGGTCCAGCACGCGCGGATTTGACGGCACGCTGCAGACCAGTGAGAAAGTGCTGTCGACGCTGACCGGATTACAGGTCTCTGAAGTCGCTGTCGATGGCGAGCACATCGAGCATGAGTACGACGCAATCGGTCGGGCAGTGGGCAAAACGGTTGCTGGCGGCACCCCATATGCGGCCGTTACCCGGTGGACCTATCTGGCTGCCAGCAAACAGCATCCGGCGACAATGGTGACCACGGATCCTGCTGGCGGCGAGCAAAAAGTGACTTATGACGGGATGGAACGGGTGATCACCGTTCATGAAAAGGACTGCGACCATCCCGACAAGGACGGTCTGATTCAGACACGCACGCTTTATTCTGCGCTGCATGATTCGGTCGGCCACAAGGTGAAAGTGACGCTGACTGATTGGCGTGATGGCAAGCCTTATCCGGTCAGCACCGGCTACGAATTCGATTCCTGGGGCCAGGTCAGCAAGACGCTGCACGATGATGGACGTATCGAACACAGCGAGGCGGACCCGGTTCTTCGCCGGCAGACCCATTGGCTCCAGGGGATGGGCAAGACGATCACCCTCGTCAATGATTTCGGTAAACCGCTGAGTGTCGAGAGCTTCAATCTGAAGAACAAAAGTCTCGGCAAAACTGTGTACACCTATGACGGCTACGGGCGCACAACCAGTCAGACAGACCCTGTCGGCAATACCAGCCGATATGAGTACGACGTTTTTGACCGGATAACCCGCAGTGTCCTGCCCGACGCCACTGCGGTCGTGACCGACTACGCCGGGCATAGTGATGAAGGTCTGCCGATCAACATCAAGGTCGCTGACAAAGTGTTGGGGCAGCAAACTTATGACGGTCTGGGTCGCTTGATCCGAAGTACCGTTGGCGGACGTAAGTCCGAGGCAGGTTATGAAGCGGGCTTCACCCAGCCGCAGTGGTACAGGAGTGCTGATGGCAAAAAAACCGAATTCACTTATTTGCGGGAACTGGGCGGCCTGCTGACTGAGCGCAAGGCAGGGGATCTGGTCACGACCATGACGTATGACCCCCTCAGTGGCAATCCCTTGACCTGTACCGAAAACGGCAGAGAGCGCAGCTTTACCTATCACCCCTCCGGGCGTGTGAAAACCGAAACGACGACCCTCGGCGCTATCACCAAAGCAACCTCCAGTAGCTGGTCCCTGCAGGGGCGACCGATCAACCATGTCAATGTGCTCGGAGTCGAAAGCACATCCGAATACGATAAGCACGGCCGCCTGCTATCCACCTCCCAGGGCTCGCTTAAAACCGAATTCCACTACAACGCGCAGACGGGGATGCTGGACTGGACGCAAACCGAAGAAACGTCCATCAAGCGTCAAATGATCACCCGGTTTGCCTATGACGATATCGGGCGTGAAACCCGCCGCACATTCGAGACTCAAGGACAGCCAGACCAGACCCTGGAATCGACTTACACGCTGGCTGGCAAACTGGCGCAGAAAGTGTCCAGACGTGGCACTCAAGTGTTACGTGATGAACAGTTCACCTACGATGTGCGCGGGCGCTTGATCCAGTACGACTGTGCCGGCACGCAAAAGCCGCGCGATCCGTATGGCAAGGAAATTGTCCGCCAGACATTCACCTTCGATGCATTGGATAACATCCTCACCGTGCAGACGAAGTTCCCGCTGGGGATGAATCTGACCACCTTCAGTTACGACAACCCTGATCCTGCACAGCTCAGCGCCGTCAAACATTCCCACGTCGACTATCCCTCGGCAGTGACGCTGGAATACGACGCCAACGGCAGGATGATCAAGGACGACCAGGCGCGAACGCTGGCCTATGACGCGTTCGGACGTCTCGAGCAGCTGTCCAGCGCAGGGGGATCAGTGATTCGTGGCTACCATTACGACGGTTTCGACGATCTGGTGGAGCTGTCGCAACCCGAAAAAGCAATTGTGCAGCGTTACTACTACGCAGGCCGGGTTGCCAACGAGGTGCGTGGTGAAAGTTCAACGAGTGTTGTGCGTCACGGTGGAGCGCTCGTGGGGCAACAGCAATCGGGGTTGAACCCCGACACGCAGCTATACGCCACCGATCAGCAGCAAAGTGTGCTGGCAACGCTGGGCAAGGAGCAGCTCACCGATTGCGCCTACAGCCCTTATGGGCATCGTCCCGCCGAAGGTGGATTGTTCAGCGTGGCAGGGTTCAACGGCGAACAGCTGGATCCGGTTACCGGGCTGTATCTGCTGGGCAACGGTTACAGGGCTTATAGTCCGACACTGATGCGCTTTCTCGCCCCCGACAGCATGAGTCCATTTGGCGCGGGCGGATTGAATGCCTACAGTTATTGCCTGGGCGACCCTGTCAATCGTGTCGACCCTACCGGGCATATCTCCTGGCAATCGATCCTGGGCATCGGCCTCAGTGTTCTCGGAATTGTTGCCAGCGTGGTGACGATGGGCGCGGCGACGCCATGGGCAGTGGCGGCATTGGGGCTGGCGGTTGCTTCAGGCCTGGCGGGTATTGCCAGCGAGGTGGTCAATGAACTCGCACCGGGTTCTCAAGCGGGCGAGATATTGGGCTGGATCAGTTTTGGTCTTGGGCTGGCTTCGGTGGGGGCAGGGCTGGCAGCTGGTGCCAAAGCGGGCATCAATGCTGGCAGGAAACTGGCTGGCGCCTTCAAGCAGGGCCTGAGTAGTAAAGGCTCCAAGGCAGCGGGTCAAGAGATGGCCCGAGGCATGATCAAGGGTAAGGGAAACAAGGCGGCGGCCAAGGCGAAGGCGAAGGCCAGCGCGGCCGTTCAGGAAGAGGCCGAGAAACCATGGTCACTCGTCAGGGTCGACCCCAAAAAGAACATCCTTGAGAAAGAGGGCCTTACCGGCTTGCTTGAAAAGGCCGAAACCTTCATGCAGCACATTGAGGCGGGTAACTCCCCGACGTCCTCTGCAGCGCTGATTCATGCCAAATACACGCCCATGCATGGTCCATCCGGCTCAGCATCAAAGCCGATGCATCTCTATCTATCGCAAGGAGACCGAATATATATGACCGAAAACGCCAAGGAGCGGATCGCGGTCATCAACCAGCTGGGTGGTCATTTAAAGGAAAAAAAGTAAGTCGGAGCACGCAACGAAACGATACAAGGCGAAAGCAGGAACACTCAAGGTCCGGCTACGATTTGAACAGTACGCTTGCCGGTTTTGCGAGCGCGCGGTGGGCGTGCTGTTCCAGTGCCCACTCGACATGTTCCCTGACCAACTCTGACGGATAATCACGTCGCGCCTTCAACGCTTCCAGCACAGGAATCGATGAAGGCGCATTCCCCAGCCCCACCGCCAGATTGCGTAACCAGCGCTCGTACCCGGCACGCCGCAACGGTGAACCTTCGGTGCTGTTCAAGAACTTTTCTTCATCCCACATGAACAGTTCAGCCAGCTCGGCATTATCGAGATTGTGCCGTGGCTTGAAATCGCTTTCTCCAGTCGGCCGAGCGAAGCGGTTCCATGGGCAGACGATCTGGCAGTCATCGCAGCCAAACACCCGATTGCCTATCAATGGCCGCAATTCTTCGGGAATCGCGGTTTTCAGCTCAATGGTCAAATAGGAAATGCAGCGCCGGGCGTCCAGCACGTACGGGCCGACAAAGGCATTGGTCGGGCAGATATCCAGGCATGCGGTGCAACGCCCGCAATGTTCAGTGCTGTGCGGTTCGTCCACCGGTAGCGGCAGGTCGACGAACAGTTCGCTCAGGAAAAAATAACTGCCGGCCTTGCGGTTCAACACCAAGGTATTTTTACCGATCCAGCCCAGTCCAGCCTGTTCGGCGATGGCTTTTTCCAGCACCGGTGCGCTGTCGACAAACGCACGAAAGCCGAACGGGCCGATCTCCGCCTGGATCTTGTCGGCCAATTGTTGAACACGTTTACGGATCAATTTGTGGTAATCGCGGCCCAAGGCATAACGCGACACGTAAGCCTTCTCCGGCTCAGCCAGGCGTTTGGCCATTTCGGTATCGCCTGGCAAGTAGTCCATGCGCAGGGAAACCACGCGCAACGTGCCCGGCACCAGCTCTTCCGGGTGCGAACGTTTGCTGCCATGGGCGCCCATGTAGTCCATGTCGCCGTGGTAGCCGGCCTCGAGCCAGCGCTGCAGATGCTGCTCGTGTTCGGCCAGGTCCAGACCGCTGATGCCGACTTGCTGGAAGCCCAGCTCGCGGCCCCAATCCTTGATCGATTGGGCGAGGGCGGGCAGGTCTGTGGTGATGGCGGACATGAGGCGAGAGAAACCGGAGCTGAGGTGCGTATAATTCTGCCAGACATCGGAGCCCGAAGACGCATGCCGCAGACGAAAGATGAATTACCCGACGCGCTGTACCGCGCCGCGCAGGTGCGCGAACTCGACGCGCGGCTGATCGCCGCCGGCACGCCGGGCTTCGAATTGATGCAACGCGCCGCCCGCGCGACGTGGCGCGCACTGGTGCGCAAATGGCCGGGCGCGAACGAGCTGACCGTGCTCGCCGGCCATGGCAACAATGCCGGTGACGGTTATCTGGTGGCCGGGTTGGCGCTGCGGGCCGGCTGGACCGTGCGCGTTCTCGCCGTCGGCGATCCGCAACGTTTGCAGGGCGATGCCGCACTGGCCCATGCCGAATCCGTGGCTGCTGGTGTTGTGGTGCAAGGCTGGCAGGCGCAAAGCGAGCTGTGCGGTGTCGTCCTCGATGCCTTGCTCGGCACTGGCCTGAGCGGCGAAGTGCGTGAGCCCTATGCCTCGGCGATCAAGGCGATCAACGCCTGCGGCTTGCCGGTAGCGGCGGTCGATATTCCTTCCGGGCTGTGTGCCGATACCGGGTGTGAACTGGGTGTCGCGGTATGCGCCGATCTAACGGTGACCTTCATTGCTATGAAGGTCGGGCTGTTGACCGGTGATGCTGCGGATCATATCGGTGAGCTGGTCTTCAGCGACCTGCAAGCCACCGACGAAATTTTCAGTGACATTCCTGTCTGCGCTCAGCGTCTGAGCGCCGCTAATCTTCCAGCACTTGCGCCGCGCGCGCCGACCTCGCACAAGGGCCGCTTTGGCCATGTGTTGCTGATCGGCGGCGATCACGGTTTCGGCGGAGCGATTCTGCTCAGCACTGAAATGGCCTTGCGCGGCGGCGCAGGCATGGTTTCGCTGGCGACTCGCCCAGAGCATATGCCGGCGGCGCTGACTCGGGTGCCGGAGGCGATGGCGCTCGGCACTTCATCAGCCAATCAACTGATGGGGCTGCTGGAAAAGGTTTCGGTGCTGGTGGTCGGGCCGGGCCTCGGTCAGGCCAGTTGGGGTCGTGCCCTGTTGTCGGCGGCCGCCAATGCTGCGTTGCCGCAAGTGTGGGACGCTGATGCGTTGAACCTGCTGGCCAGCGATTTCGTCCAGTTGCCCAATGATTGCGTGATCACCCCGCATCCGGGTGAAGCGGCGCGCTTGCTTGGCATCAGTACCGCCGAAGTGCAGGCCGATCGCCCGGCCGCTGCTCTGGCGTTGAGCAAAAAGTATTCAGCGGTAGTGGTTCTGAAAGGGGCCGGCAGTCTGATCGCCCATCCAGACGGGCGTCTGGCCCTGTGTCATCAGGGCCATCCGGCGATGGCCACGGGCGGTTTGGGGGATGTGCTGGCCGGTCTCACCGGCGCATTGCTGGCCCAGGACATGGACGCGTTCGATGCGGCATGCCTGGCCGTCTGGCTGCACGCCAACGCGGGTATGCAACAAGGCAAATTCGGCCGTGGGCTGGCGGCCAGTGATCTGATTCCAGCCATTCGTCAGTTGTTGGAGGAGCAAGCACCGTGTCTGAAGTAACCCTGTACCTGGCCGATGAACAGGCAATGAGCGACTTTGGCGCACGGATCGCCCGCGTCACCCAGGGCCATGGCCTGATTTTTCTTGAAGGTAATCTGGGTATGGGCAAAACCACCCTGTCACGGGGCATCATTCGCGGTTTGGGCCATGTTGGCGCGGTAAAAAGTCCCACCTTCACTCTGGTCGAGCCCTACGAGATCGGTGACATACGTGCCTTCCACTTCGACCTCTATCGTCTGGTCGATCCCGAGGAGCTGGAGTTTCTCGGCATCCGTGACTACTTCGAAGACGATGCCCTGTGCCTGATCGAGTGGCCCGATAAAGGTGCAGGCTTTTTGCCAAAGCCCGACCTGACCATTACCATTAGCCCGCAAGACAGCGGGCGTTCGCTGAAAATTTTAGCCCAGGGCTCGCGTGGCGAGGTCTGGTGTGCCGCTTTGGCATTGGAATCCAATTAAATGATGGGGTTTGGTATGCGCTTTCGCGCGTTGGTGGCTGCCGCTGGACTGATGTTGATGGCAGTAACCGTCAACGCTGTGGCCGATTCAAAGGTCAACAGCGTGCGCCTGTGGCGGGCGCCGGACAACACGCGACTGGTCTTTGACCTCAGCGGCCCGGTGCAGCACAGCGTTTTCACCCTGACAGCCCCGGACCGGCTGGTGATCGACATCAACGGCGCCACCCTCGGCGCGCCGTTGAACGTGCAGACCGCGAACACGCCTATCACCGCGATGCGCTCAGCCCAGCGCACGCCGACCGACCTGCGCGTGGTCATCGACCTGAAAAAAGCCGTCACCCCGAAAAGCTTCTCGCTGGCGCCGAACGCGCAATACGGCAACCGTCTGGTGGTCGATCTGTTCGACAACCCGGCCGATGCCGCGCCGCCGCCAGCCCCGACGCCATCGGTGGCGACCGTGCCGGCAGTGCCGGTGACCCCGACCGAACCGGCGATCAAGCTGCCGCCAGCCCCGGCCGGCAAACGCGACATTATCGTGGTGATCGACGCCGGCCACGGTGGCGAAGACCCGGGCGCGTCAGGCTCGCGCGGCCAGCGTGAGAAAGACGTGGTGCTGCAGATCGCCCGCGAATTGCAGCGTCAGGTCAACGGCATGAAAGGCTTCCGCGCCGAGCTGACCCGTACCGGCGACTACTTCATTCCATTGCGCGGGCGAACCGAAATCGCCCGCAAGAAGGGCGCCGACCTGTTCGTCTCGATCCACGCCGACGCCGCGCCGTCCGCAGCCGCTTTCGGTGCTTCGGTGTTCGCCCTCTCTGATCGTGGCGCTACGTCCGAGACCGCCCGTTGGCTGGCCGACAGTGAAAACCGATCCGACCTGATCGGTGGTGCCGGCAACGTCAGCCTCGACGACAAGGACCGCATGCTCGCCGGCGTTTTGCTCGACCTGTCGATGACTGCGTCGCTGACCTCCAGTCTCAACGTCGGCCAGAAGGTTCTGACCAACATCGGTCGCGTTACGCCGCTGCACAAACAGCGCGTGGAACAGGCCGGCTTCATGGTGTTGAAGTCGCCGGACATCCCGTCGATCCTGGTCGAAACCGGCTTTATCTCCAACGCCAACGAAGCGAACAAACTGTCCGCATCCAGCCACCAGCAAGCGCTGGCCCGTTCGATCAGCAGCGGCGTGCGCCAGTTCTTCCAGCAGAATCCGCCGCCGGGCACCTACATCGCCTGGCTGCGTGATTCCGGCAAGATTGCTCAAGGCCCGCGCGACCACCGTGTCGGCCCGGGGGAAACCCTGGCGATGATCGGCGTGCGCTATCAGGTTTCGCCGGCTACCTTGCGCGCCGCCAACAATCTGAAAAGCGATGAGCTGAAAGTCGGTCAGCACCTGACGATTCCTGGCACCGAACTGGCGTCGAAAGAATGAACCAGGTATTGAACACTGCGCGCATCGAGCTGCTCAGCCCACGACTGGCGAACCAGATCGCCGCTGGTGAGGTGGTTGAGCGCCCGGCTTCGGTGATCAAGGAGTTGCTGGAAAACAGCCTCGACTCCGGCGCCAAGCGTATTGACGTCGATGTCGAGCTGGGCGGCATCAAGTTGCTGCGCGTGCGCGATGACGGCAGCGGTATTTCCGCCGATGACCTGCCGCTCGCCCTGGCCCGTCACGCCACCAGCAAGATTCGCAACCTCGAAGACCTCGAACAGGTGATGAGCCTGGGTTTCCGTGGCGAGGCGCTGGCGTCGATCAGCTCCGTGGCGCGTCTGACCCTCACCTCGCGCACCCGCGATGCCGATCAGGCCTGGCAGGTCGAGACCGAAGGCCGGGATATGGCGCCGCGCGTGCAGCCGGCGGCGCATCCGGTCGGCACTTCGGTGGAAGTCCGCGACCTGTTCTTCAACACCCCGGCCCGGCGCAAATTTCTCAAGACCGAAAAAACCGAATTCGATCACCTGCAGGAAGTGATCAAGCGTCTGGCGCTGGCGCGCTTCGACGTGGCTTTTCATCTGCGCCACAACGGCAAGACCATCCTCAGCCTGCACGAGGCCCACGATGATGCAGCCCGCGCCCGGCGTGTGGCGGCGATCTGCGGTTCGGGTTTCCTTGAGCAGGCGTTGCCGATCGAGATCGAACGCAATGGCTTGCACCTGTGGGGCTGGGTCGGTTTGCCGACCTTCAACCGCAGTCAGGCGGATTTGCAGTATTTCTTCGTAAACGGCCGTGCGGTGCGCGACAAACTGGTGGCCCACGCGGTACGCCAGGCTTATCGCGACGTGCTGTTCAATGGTCGGCACCCGACCTTCGCGCTGTTTTTCGAGGTCGATCCCGCAGCGGTAGACGTCAACGTGCACCCGACCAAACACGAAGTGCGTTTCCGTGACGGGCGCATGGTCCACGATTTCCTGTATGGCACGCTGCACCGTGCGCTGGGCGATGTGCGTCCGGAAGATCAATTGGCCGGCTCGGTCACCACGGCGATCGTTCGGCCGAGCGGGATCGAGGCGGGCGAGTTTGGCCCACAGGGCGAGATGCGTCTGGCCGCCAATGCGCTGCTGGAGCAGCCGCAGGCGCAACCGGTGTTCAATACTTCGTCCGGGGCCAGCGCTGGCGGCGCTTATCAGTATCAATACACGCCGCGTCCGCAATCGGCGGTGCCTGCTGCCGAGGCGCAAGCCGCATACAAGGAATTTTTCGCGCCGCTGCCTGAAGCCAATGCCAGCGCACTGCCGACCGGTCAGGAAGATATTCCGCCGCTCGGCTATGCACTGGCGCAGCTAAAAGGCATCTATATCTTGTCCGAAAACGCCCATGGCCTGGTGCTGGTGGACATGCATGCCGCCCACGAGCGGATCATGTACGAGCGCCTGAAAATCGCCATGGCCAGCGAAGGTCTCAGTGGCCAGCCGTTGCTGGTGCCGGAATCGCTGGCGGTCAGTCAGCGCGAGGCCGATTGCGCTGAAGAACACGCCGCCTGGTTTCAGCGTCTTGGTTTTGAATTGCAGCGACTGGGGCCGGAAACCCTGGCGATCCGGCAGATTCCCGCTTTGCTCAAGCAGGCCGAAGCCAATCGACTGGTCGGCGACGTGCTCTCTGACCTGATGGAATACGGCACCAGTGACCGTATCCAGGCGCACCTCAACGAACTGCTCGGCACCATGGCCTGCCACGGCGCGATCCGCGCCAACCGGCGTCTGGCCCTGCCGGAAATGAACGGTCTGCTGCGCGATATGGAAAACACCGAGCGCAGTGGTCAATGCAACCATGGCCGACCGACCTGGACCCAATTGGGCCTGGACGATCTGGACAAACTGTTCCTGCGCGGTCGTTGATGAGCCAGCTGCCTCCAGCGATTTTTCTGATGGGCCCGACCGCTGCGGGCAAGACCGATCTGGCCATCGAGCTGACCAAGGTGCTGCCGTGCGAGTTGATCAGTGTCGATTCGGCGCTGGTCTACCGCGGCATGGACATCGGCACGGCCAAGCCTTCGAAAGAGTTGTTGGCCGAATACCCGCACCGGCTGATCGACATCCTCGACCCCGCTGAAGCGTATTCCGCTGCCGATTTCCGTCGCGACGCGTTGCAGGCCATGGCCGAAATCACTGGGCGAGGAAAGATCCCGCTGCTGGTCGGCGGCACCATGCTCTATTACAAGGCTCTGGTCGAAGGTCTGGCGGACATGCCGGCAGCCGATCCCGAGGTCCGCGCGCAGATCGAGGAAGAAGCTGCACGCCTCGGCTGGCAAGCCCTGCACGAACAGTTGGCGCAGATCGATCCGGTGTCGGCGGCGCGCATCCATCCCAATGATCCGCAACGCTTGAGTCGGGCACTGGAAGTGTATCGAGTCAGCGGGCAGAGCATGACCGCTCTGCGCGAGCAACAATCTGTGCAAAGTACTGAAGCAGCCGCTTCGGGACGGCAACAATTGCCCTATACTGTCGCGAACCTGGCCATTGCTCCGGCGAATCGTCAGGTTCTGCACCAGCGAATTGAACAAAGATTCACAAATATGTTGGAACAGGGATTCATCGACGAGGTCGTAGCCCTGCGTAAAAGAAGTGACCTGCATTCGGGGTTGCCGTCTATACGTGCGGTAGGCTACCGCCAAGTCTGGGATTACCTGGACGGCAAGCTGACATTGGCCCAGATGCAGGAGCGGGGCATCATCGCCACGCGCCAATTGGCCAAACGCCAGTTTACCTGGCTGCGCAGCTGGGACGATTTGCATTGGCTGGACAGTCTTGATTGCGACAATCTGCCACGCGCCTTGAAATACCTCGGGACCATCTCCATATTGAGCTGAGTCCTTGCAATTGCCGTCTATCCTTGGGGGTGTGACGGCCGAAGCCATCTGAATTTACCTGTTTTTATTATTGAATCCTTAAAGGAGTGCGGCACATGTCAAAAGGGCATTCGCTACAAGACCCTTACCTGAACACTTTACGTAAAGAGAAAGTCGGGGTTTCCATCTATCTGGTCAACGGTATCAAGCTGCAAGGGACGATCGAGTCGTTCGACCAGTTCGTGATCCTGCTGAAAAACACCGTAAGCCAGATGGTCTACAAACACGCTATCTCGACCGTCGTGCCGGTTCGTCCAATTCGTCTGCCTAGCGCAACCGAAAACGAACAGGGCGATGCCGATGCAGCGCCGGGTAACGCCTGATAGGAGTCTCCTTTGTTCTTTGAGCGCCACGGTGGTGGTGAACGAGTCATCCTCGTTCACTTGGATGGACAGGACCCTGAGGCGCGCGAAGATCCGCAGGAGTTTCAGGAGTTGGCAAATTCGGCTGGCGCCGAGACCGTCGCGTTTTTTAACGTGCCGCGTCATCGGCCAACCGCCAAATATCTGATCGGCAGCGGCAAGGTCGAGGAACTGCGCGACCTGGTCAAGGCTGAAGAAGCCGATCTGGTGATTTTCAATCACATCCTCACGCCCAGTCAGGAACGCAACCTTGAACGTGTCTTCGAGTGTCGCGTGATCGACCGCACCGGGCTGATTCTCGATATTTTCGCCCAACGCGCACGCACCCATGAGGGCAAGCTGCAGGTCGAACTGGCCCAGCTTGACCACATGAGCACGCGGCTGGTTCGCGGCTGGACTCACCTTGAGCGTCAGGGTGGCGGTATCGGTATGCGCGGTCCGGGTGAAACCCAGCTGGAAACCGACCGCCGTCTGCTGCGGGTTCGCCTGCGCCAGATCAAGGGGCGGCTGGAGAAGGTGCGCAGTCAGCGCGAGCAGTCGCGCCGTGGCCGATCCCGTGCGGACATCCCTACCGTTTCGCTGGTGGGATACACCAACGCCGGAAAATCGACACTCTTCAACAACGTGACGAAGTCCGAGGTGTACGCGGCCGATCAGTTGTTCGCCACGCTCGACCCGACCCTGCGCCGGCTGGAGCTTGACGACCTCGGTCCGATCGTCCTCGCCGACACCGTGGGGTTCATTCGTCACCTGCCACACAAGCTGGTCGAGGCATTTCGGTCTACGCTCGAAGAGTCGAGCAATTCCGACCTGCTGTTGCACGTGATCGATGCGGCTGAACCGGATCGCATGTTGCAGATCGAGCAGGTGATGGTGGTGCTGGGCGAGATTGGTGCCCAGGACTTGCCGATCCTCGAGGTCTATAACAAACTCGATTTGCTTGAAGGCGTCGAGCCGCAGATCCAGCGCGATGCCGATGGCAAGCCGCAACGGGTCTGGCTCTCGGCGCGTGATGGCAGCGGTCTGGAATTGCTTGAACAGGCCATCGCCGAGTTGCTCGGCAGTGATCTGTTCGTCGGTACCTTGCGCTTGCCGCAACGATTCGCTCGGCTGCGTGCGCAGTTCTTCGAACTCGGGGCGGTGCAGAAAGAAGAATACGATGATGAAGGTGTCAGCCTGCTGGCCGTTCGTTTGCCCCGGATCGAGCTGAATCGATTGGTAAGCCGCGAAGGATTGCAGCCGATGGAATTCATCGAGCAACACACTTTGCAATAAAAGCCTGACAAAGCGGTTGTGCCGCAACGGCAGGCATTCTGTAGCATTGGTCGGCGCGCCGTGGGTGCGTCTTTGCTTTATCAGATGGAGAGCGCTATGGCTTGGAATGAGCCGGGTGGCAACTCGAATAATCAGGATCCCTGGGGTGGCAAGCGCCGCAATAACGGCGACCGCAAGGGACCACCGGATCTCGACGAGGCCTTCCGAAAGCTGCAGGAAAGCCTGAACGGGTTGTTCGGTGGTGGTAAGAAACGCGGTGATGACGGCGGCGGGTCGGGGCGCAGCAGTGGCGGCTTCGGCGGTCTGCTCGGCATCGGCCTGGTCGTGCTGGCGGCTGTCTGGCTGTACAGCGCGGTCTACGTGGTGGACGAGCAGGAGCAAGCCGTGGTGCTGCGCTTCGGCAAGTACTACGAGACTGTCGGCCCGGGCCTGAACATCTACTTCCCGCCGATCGACAAGAAGTACATGGAGAACGTGACGCGTGAGCGTGCGTACACCAAGCAGGGCCAGATGCTGACTGAAGACGAGAACATCGTCGAAGTGCCGCTGACCGTGCAGTACAAGATCAGCAACCTGCAGGACTTCGTGCTGAACGTCGATCAGCCGGAAATCAGTCTGCAGCACGCGACCGAAAGTGCACTGCGTCACGTGGTCGGTTCTACCGCCATGGACCAGGTGCTGACCGAAGGTCGTGAATTGATGGCCAGCGAAATCAAGGAGCGTCTGCAACGTTTCCTCGATACCTATCGCACCGGTATCACCGTCACCCAGGTCAACGTACAGAGCGCAGCAGCACCGCGTGAAGTGCAGGAAGCTTTCGATGACGTGATCCGCGCCCGTGAAGACGAGCAGCGTTCGCGCAACCAGGCTGAAACCTACGCCAACGGCGTTGTGCCGGAAGCCCGTGGTCAGGCCCAGCGCATCATCGAAGATGCCAACGGTTATCGCGACGAGACCATCTCGCGCGCCAAGG
Source organism: Pseudomonas siliginis (assembly GCF_024072275.1). Classification (NCBI taxonomy): domain Bacteria; kingdom Pseudomonadati; phylum Pseudomonadota; class Gammaproteobacteria; order Pseudomonadales; family Pseudomonadaceae; genus Pseudomonas; species Pseudomonas siliginis. The sequence goes on from NZ_CP099598.1 coordinate 628,179, forward strand.
GTGAGGCCGATCGCTTCACCAAACTGGTCGCCGAGTATCGCAAGGCACCTGAAGTCACCCGCGAGCGTCTGTACCTGGACACCATGCAGGAAGTCTTCAGCAACACCAGCAAGGTGCTCGTGACCGGCAACAAGAACGGCCAGAGCAATCTGCTTTACCTGCCGTTGGACAAAATGATCCAGAACAGCTCGGGCAACGCACCGGTGACCGGTTCGGCCGCCAGCAACAACACGGACGTCACGCCGCATGTCACTGACGTGCCGCAGACGCGTACAAGGGAGACCCGCTGATGAGCAATAAATCGCTGATCGCCCTGATCGTTGGCGTCGTTGTGGTACTGGTGGGCTGGAATTGCTTCTACATCGTCGCTCAGACCGAGCGCGCGGTGCTGCTGCAATTCGGCCGTGTGGTTCAGGCGGATGTCCAGCCAGGTCTGCATGTGAAAGTGCCTTACGTCAACCAGGTGCGCAAATTCGATGCGCGTCTGCTGACGCTGGATGCGCCGACGCAGCGCTTCCTGACCCTGGAAAAGAAAGCCGTGATGGTCGATGCCTACGCCAAGTGGCGGGTGAAAGATGCCGAGCGCTTCTACACCGCGACTTCGGGTCTGAAGCAGATCGCCGACGAGCGTCTGTCCCGTCGTCTCGAATCGGGGCTGCGTGACCAGTTCGGCAAGCGCACCCTGCACGAAGTGGTGTCGGGTGAGCGTGATGCGCTGATGGCTGACATCACTGCATCGCTGAACAAGATGGCGGAAAAAGAGCTGGGTATCGAAGTGGTTGATGTCCGGGTCAAGGCCATTGATCTGCCGAAGGAAGTGAACCGCAGTGTGTTCGAGCGTATGAGCACCGAGCGTGAGCGTGAAGCTCGCGAGCACCGCGCCAAGGGTAACGAGCTGGCCGAAGGCATCCGTGCCGACGCCGATCGTCAACGCCGCGTGCTGCTGGCCGAAGCCTATCGTGAATCCGAAGAGGTTCGCGGTGACGGTGACGCCCAGGCAGCTGCGATCTACTCCAAGGCCTACGGTCAGGATCAGGAGTTCTACGGTTTCTACCGTAGCCTGCGTGCCTACCGTGAAAGCTTCGCGAACAAATCCGACGTCCTGGTCCTCGACCCAAGCAGCGACTTCTTCCGTTACCTGGAAAAAGCCAAACCTTGATACGACGTTGACCTGAATCATTCCGCCCGGCGGCTAAAACCTCGGGCGGGGTGATCCTTTCGGAAAACGTGTGTATGATGCGGCAGCCGGGAAATTCCCGGCTTTTTTGCGTCTGCACGTTTGATTGCTGTTTTTGTTGCAGGCATCGGGTTTGAATAGCCCGAGCGTTTTTCGAGGAAAGTGATGGGCGAAGCCGCCAGCCGGCCTTTCGCTGCGTCGTTCATGCGCGTGCGTTTTGAACGCTCCGGTCATTTTCTGCTTCACTCAAGGCTCGCCTAGTGCTGGCCGCCCGGATCAAAGGGGAATGGCGTAATGGCAACGGTAGACCGCTGGCTGCTGCCAGATGGCATCGAAGAAGTACTGCCACCGGAGGCGGCGCGCATTGAAGTCGCGCGTCGTCAGGTGTTGGATCTGTTCCAGAGCTGGGGTTACGAGTTTGTCGTGACTCCCCATATCGAGTACCTGGAATCCCTGCTGACCGGCGCGGGCCAGGACCTGGATCTGCGTACCTTCAAGGTCATCGACCCGCAATCGGGCCGGCAGATGGGTTTCCGTGCCGACATCACACCGCAGGTGGCGCGTATCGATGCGCACACCCTGCGCCGCGAAGGCCCGAGCCGTCTGTGCTACGCAGGCAGTGTCCTGCACGCCCAGCCGCGTGCATTGTCGTCCTCGCGCAGCCCGATCCAGCTGGGCGCCGAGCTGTACGGCGACGCCAGCCCGAGCAGCGACGTCGAAGTCATCAGCCTGATGCTGGCCATGCTGCAACTGGCCGATGTGCCGGACGTGCACATGGACCTCGGCCATGTCGGCATCTATCGTGGTCTGGCGCGCGCCGCCGGTCTGTCCGGTGAAGTCGAGCAGCAGTTGTTCGATGCCCTGCAGCGCAAGGCCATCGATGAGGTGATTACCCTGACCGAAGGCCTGCCGACGGATCTGTCGGGCATGCTGCGCGCACTGGTTGATCTGTGCGGCGGCCGTGAAGTGTTGAGCGCTGCCCGCGAGCGTCTGGCCAATGCCCCGGCGCCAGTGCTGGCGGCGCTGGAAGACCTGCTGGCGATCGCCGAACGTCTTTCCGTGCGCTTCCCGCAGCTGCCGCTGTATTTCGACCTCGGCGAGTTGCGCGGCTACCACTACCACACCGGTGTGGTGTTCGCGGTGTTCGTGCCGGGCGTTGGCCAGTCCATCGCTCAGGGCGGTCGTTACGATGACATCGGCGCTGACTTCGGCCGCGCCCGTCCGGCGACCGGTTTCTCTACCGATTTGAAAACCCTGGTGACCCTGGGGCGTGCTGAGATCGAGCTACCGTCTGGCGGTATCTGGATGCCTGACAGTACGGATGCGGCACTCTGGCAGCAGGTTTGCCAGTTGCGCAGTGAGGGTCAGCGTGTCGTTCAGGCCTTGCCTGGACAACCTTTGGCCGCCGCCCGTGATGCGGACTGCGACCGGCAATTGATTCAGCAGAACGGGCTTTGGCAAGTATCGCCACTGGCTTCTTGAGTTTTCCTGCCGGCCATCGCCGGCACCAAGTTTGCGCGAATGAGGACAAGTGTTATGGGTAAGAATGTCGTAGTCCTGGGCACCCAGTGGGGTGATGAGGGCAAAGGCAAGATCGTTGATCTGCTGACCGAACATGCTGCCGCCGTAGTGCGCTACCAGGGTGGCCACAACGCGGGTCACACGCTGGTGATCGACGGCGAGAAAACCGTCTTGCACCTGATTCCGTCGGGCGTGCTGCGCGAAGGCGTGCAATGCCTGATCGGCAACGGCGTGGTGGTTGCACCTGACGCCCTGCTGCGCGAGATCACCAAGCTGGAAGAGAAAGGCGTACCGGTGCGCGAGCGCTTGCGTATCAGCCCGTCCTGCCCGCTGATCCTGTCCTTCCACGTCGCGCTGGACCAGGCCCGTGAAAAGGCCCGTGGCGAGCTGAAGATCGGTACTACCGGTCGCGGCATCGGCCCGGCGTACGAAGATAAAGTTGCCCGTCGTGGCCTGCGTGTCGGCGACTTGCTGAACATGCCACGCTTCGAAGACAAGCTGCGTGAACTGGTGGATTACCACAATTTCATGCTGGTTGGTTACTACAAAGAACCAGCCATCGAATTCGAAAAGACCCTGGCCGAGTGCAAGGAATACGCTGAGCTGCTCAAGCCGCTGATGCTCGACGTGACTGCCGAGCTGCACGACCTGCGTCGTGCCGGCAAGGACATCATGTTCGAAGGCGCGCAAGGTTCGTTGCTCGACATCGACCACGGCACCTACCCGTACGTGACCAGCTCCAACACCACCGCGGGTGGCGTGGCGACCGGTTCGGGCGTTGGTCCGATGTTCCTCGACTACATCCTGGGCATCACCAAGGCTTACACCACTCGCGTCGGTTCCGGCCCGTTCCCGACCGAGTTGTTTGACGAAGTCGGTGCACACCTGGCCAAGCAGGGTCACGAGTTCGGCGCTACCACCGGCCGTGCCCGTCGTTGCGGCTGGTTTGACGCCGTCATCCTGCGTCGCGCTATCGATGTGAACAGCATCTCGGGCATCTGCCTGACCAAGCTGGACGTACTCGACGGTCTGGAAACCATCAACATCTGCGTCGGCTACAAAGACGCGCAAGGCAATGCTGTTGCCCCGACCGATGCTGACAGCTACGTAGGCCTGCAGCCTGTGTACGAAGAAGTGCCAGGCTGGAGCGAATCGACCGTGGGTGCAAAAACCCTGGAAGAGCTGCCGGCCAATGCTCGTGCCTACATCAAACGCGTTGAAGAGTTGATCGGCGCGCCGATCGACATTATTTCGACGGGCCCGGACCGCAACGAAACCATCGTTCTGCGTCATCCGTTTGCTTGATAAGTCGTTGATGTAAAAAACAAAGGCCCCTTAATCGGGGCCTTTGTCGTTTATGCCTGTTGGACGGCATGACCTTTGCTGTGAATCTGTCTACAAGAGTGCCATCAAATTAATGGCGTCAGAAGTAGAGGGATTTAAAGTGTCAGCCGTTCTCTCACTGTTACAAAGCCGTTTGTTGCGGCCAGTGTTCGTTACCCTTGGTATCGCCCTTTTGGTGCAGGTGTTGGTGGCGGTTGCCCTGACGCGGAGCACGGTGACCGCGCTGGAAGCCGATCTGGCTGTGCGCCTGGGTGCCGACAGCCAGAAACTCTCCGGTGAACTGGAGCAGGCCGGGCGTGAAGTCACTTCAAGTCTTGATGCGTTATCGGCCAGCACTCGTCAGCGCCTGACGGTCGGCCTGTCCGCGCGTCTGAAAGAAGAGCAGGCGCAGCTGCGAGCGACGCTGGAAAAGGATCTGAAGGATTCGGCCAACGACATGGCGCAGTTGCTTGCATCCGTAGCGCCGCGTGCCATGTGGGACAGCGACGTGCCGACGCTCTCGGAGTTCGCCCGCCGCGCCCAGCGCAATCCCAACGTGCTGTTCGTGGTGTATGACGACGCCACCGGCCAGCATCTGACCCGTTATCTCAACCGTGAAAACCCGATCAACAAGGCCTTGCTGGAAAAAGGTCAGGGCGAGCGCGCGCTGGATAAAGTGCTGGATGCGGCGAAGAATGATCCTTCGGTCTACTACCTCGAGGCCTCGATCAATCCCAACGGCGTGGAAATCGGCAAAGTGCTGATGGGTGTGTCCACAGCCTCGGTGGAAACCGATCTGGCCGAGCTCGACAAGCGCTTCCTGGCGCTGATTGCCAGCAGCGATCAACTGGTCGGCGACAGCCTTAAAGGCGCAGCGGCGGACAGCGCCAAAGCGATGCAGGCGCGCCTGCAATCGGCGCAAGCCACCGCTGGTGAAATGAAAGCCAACACCGCACAAACCGTTCAGGAAGCTGCCGCCACTCTTCGCTGGCGCATTGGCCTTGGCCTGGCACTGGTCGGTTGCGGCGTGCTGCTGTTGCTGGCCGTGGTGCTCGGTCATCGGGTGGTCAATCGTCTGAAAATGCTCAATGCAGCGATGGACGATCTGGCAGCAGGCGAGGGTGATCTGACCAAGCGTGTGCAGATCAACAGCAAGGATGAAATCGGCGACATGGCCTCAGCGGTCAATCGCTTCGTGGATAAATTGCAGCCGATCGTACGCGAGGCGGGTGATGTCGCTCAGCGCACTGGCGTGGAAATCGGCGCGATGACTTTGCGCAACGCTGGCGCCGATGCGGCTGCCGGAATGCAGCGCGATGAAGTTGCAGAAAGCCTGCGCGCGCTGTCGCAAATGGCAGACGAGGCGCAGTCGGAAAGTCAGGCGATGCAGGCGGCGCTCAAGCAGGTTGTCGATATTCGTCAGGCCACCGATGAGAACACCCGGACTTCGGCGAAAGTTGGCAGCCTGATCGAAGCACTGGCCGGGCAGGTCGATACCGGGGCGAAGGTCATCGAGCGGCTGGCGCAGCAGAGCGAGCAGATTGAGGTGGTGCTGACGGTGATTCACGGCATCGCCGAACAGACCAACCTGCTGGCATTGAACGCTGCGATCGAGGCGGCGCGGGCCGGTGAAACCGGGCGTGGGTTTGCCGTGGTGGCGGATGAAGTGCGTGCACTGGCGAGCAAAACACAGAGCTCGACGGGCGATATTCAAGCGCACATCGTCGCTCTGCAGCAGGGCGCACGTGAGGCAGTCGAGGCGATTGGCCAGGCCGGACGGCAGGCCAGCGAAGGTTTGCTGGTCTTGCGCGACAGTGCACGCTTGCAGCAGTCGGTGCAGGCTTCGGTCGAGCAGGTGCATGCGGCGATCGGTCTGGCGACACAAGCAGCAGCGCATCAGGCGCAGGGTGCGCAGGCAGTGCGTGGGCGCGTCGAAACGATTCACGCCCAAGCCGAGAAAGCGGCGCAGGCAGTGGTGGAAACCACGGCCAGTGGCAAGGTGCTGGATGGTCTGGCGGCGCAGTTGAAGGCTAGCCTGGGGCAGTTTCGCGCTTGATGTTATCCGGGCTGGCCTCTTCGCGAGCAGGCTCGCTCCCACAGGGAAACTCAATCCATTGTGGGAGCGAGCCTGCTCGCGAAAACGGTATCAGCGGCTCAGATACATACGTGTCGTCAGCAGATAAACCGGCAGCCCCGAGACCACAATCAACAACGCCGCATAAGGCGCCGCCGCCGCAAACTCGACATTCGCCGTATGCGCCCAGACCTCGGTCGCCAATGTATTGAGTCCGGTTGGGCTGAGCAGCAACGTTGCCGTCAGTTCCTTCATCGCATCGAGAAACACCAGCGCAAACGCCGCGCCCAGTGCCGGGAAAATGATCGGTAATGTCACCCGGCAAAACGCCGTGAACGACGATGCGCCCAAGGTCCGCGCCGCTTCTTCCAGCTGCGGTGCAGCCTTGTTCAGTGCCGTACGAATCGGCGCCTGCGCCAATGGCAGAAACAGCAGCGCATAGGCGATCAGCAGCAAGCCCGACGTCTGATACAGCACCGGCACGTAATGCAGGGCGAAATACACCAGCGTCAACGCAATCACCAGGCCCGGCAGCGCGTGCAGCAGATAAGGCAGACGTTCGGCCCAGATTGCCAATTGGCCTTTGTAGCGCACCACCAGCAAGCCGACTGGAACCGCCAGTACCAGGCACAGCGCCGCGCCGCCCAGCGACAGTGCCAGTGACGACAACAGCGCTTCGGTGATCGCCGCTACCGGGAACGCCGCCGATGAGCCGACCGCCAGCCAGTAGGCCAACATGCCCAGCGGAACGCCGCTGCCGATAATCGCCAGCAACAGGCAATACAACTGACCTGCCGCAGCCCATGGCCCAAGCTTTACTTGCTCAGCCTGTCGCGCTGCACCTTGGCCAGTGCGCACATGCCGGCCCTTGCCGCGCACCCTCAGTTCCAGCCACAACAGCAGCAGGCACAGCGCCAGCAACACCGCCGAAAGCATCGCTGCGTTGGCGTTACTGAATTCCAGTTCGAATTGCTGGTAGATCGCCGTGGTAAAGGTCTGCAAACCGATGATCGACAGCGCGCCGAATTCCACCAGCATGTGCAGGGCAATCAGCAGCGAGCCGGCCAACAGCGATGGCCACAACAGCGGCAGGGTGACGCGGAAAAACACGCCCCAGCGATTCTGTCCCAGCGTGCGGGCGGATTCTTCGAGAGAGGGATCGAGATTGCGCAGGGTCGCCGCGACTGGCAGGAAGATCAGCGGATACTTCGACAGGCTCATCACCAGAATCGCTCCGTCGAGGCCTTCGAACTGCGCACTCAGCGACACCCAGGTGAAGCTGCTGACAAACGCCGGCACCGCAAACGGCAGGCACAGGATCACGCCCCACAGGCGTCGCCCCGGCAGATTGCTGCGCTCCAGCAGCCATGCCAGCGACAGACCGATCACGGCGCAGGTGATCGTCACGCCGACCATCAGTGCCAAGGTGTTGCGCAACAGGCCAAACACATACGGGCGCCACAGCAAATGCAGCGCCTCGGCCCAGCCGGCCTGCCAGGCTTTCACCCCGACGTAGGCCAGTGGCAACAGGCTCAGTAACACCAGTAGCAATACCGGCAGCACCAGCCAGATCGACGGCCGTTTGCGTCTTGGTACGTAACCCCCGCACGCGGCGGGGGCCGATAACGATGCTGCCATCAGTTCAGGCCAACTTCGCGTTCCAGTTCCAGCGCTTCTTCAGCGTTGCCCAGGTCCGCCGGGGTAACGTTCGGCGCTTCCAGTTCGCTGAACGGCTTGAGACCGCGATCCGATTCCATGCCTTTGTGCAGCGGGTATTCGGCGGTGGTCTGAGTGATCACGCGCTGACCTTCTTCGCTGGCCATGAAGGCGAGGAATTGCTGGGCTTCTTTTGGATGTTTGCTGGATTTCAGCACGGCAGCACTGGACACGGTGATCAAGCCGCCAGCGTCGCCGCCGGTGAAGTAATGCAATTTGGAATCGAGCTTGCCTTTCTCGCGTTGCAGGGCGAACCAGTAGTAGTTGTTCACCAGTACGGTGGCGACTTCACCGTTTTCCACCGCTTTGAGCGCGACCATGTTGTTACTGTAGGTCTTGCCGAATGCGCGCAGGCCGGTCAGCCATTCTTCGGCGGCGTCACGACCGTGCAGCTTGATGATCGCTACGGCCTGCTCCTGGAAGGCGCCGCTGGTCGGAACAAAGCCGACCTTGCCCTGCCACTGCGGCTCGGAAAATTCCATCACCGATTTCGGCAGGTCTTTTTCATCAATCAGTTTCGGATTGAACGCGACCACGCGTACGCGGGCGGTAACGCCGATCCAGGTGCCATTGGCGGCGACGTATTTTTCCGGCAGAACTGCCAGCGTGGCGTCATCGGCCTTGGCCAGCAGACCCTGTTCGCCGAGGTTATTCAGCGGCGGCGACTCTTCGGTGTAGATCACATCGGCGGGGGAGCGGTCGCCTTCTTCGATGATCTGGCTGGCGAGCTGGTTGCTGCTGCCTTTGCGCACGTTGACGTGGATGCCGGTCTTGGCTTCGAAAGCCTTGGCAATCGCGTCGCCGACTTCCTTGTGCTGGCCGTTGTAGAGAGTCAGGGAAACCGCATCGGCAGCCTGGGTGAGGGGAGTGGCGAGTGCCAGGCCGAGGAGGGTGAAGGTCAGGCCTCGGCGCAGGGTATTTCGAAACGTCATTCGCAGGGTTCCTCACTGTCGCATTGCAAAAACTTGCAACAATGATAAACGATATTGTTTCTCAAGTGCGCCTTGCGCGGGGCGAGGTGATCTTGTAGGAGCTGCCGAGTGCAACGAGGCTGCGATCTTTTGATTTTGCTGTTGATCGATAAAGGGCAAGAGCAAGATCAAAAGATCGCAGCCTCGTTGCACTCGTCAGCTCCTACAAGCTCCTACAAGACCTGCGGAAATTCAGGGAGCCAGAAACGCAAAAACCCGCTTTCGCGGGTTTTTGTGAAATCCAGGGTCTGAACCTTGAATTTGAATTGGTGCCCAGAAGAAGACTCGAACTTCCACGACCGTAAGGTCACCAGCACCTGAAGCTGGCGTGTCTACCAATTTCACCATCTGGGCAATCATCGCAAGCGTTGCCGCTGTTGATGTGGCGCACTATACGGAGGCCTTTTTGATCTGTAAACCCCTGATTTGGTTTTAATAAATCAGTGTGAACAAAAGCTTTCCCGCAAATGCAAAAAACCCGCTTTCGCGGGTTTTGTGTGAGTCTTGAAACTGATCTAGTCTCAAACTCGAAATTGGTGCCCAGGAGAAGACTCGAACTTCCACGACCGTAAGGTCACCAGCACCTGAAGCTGGCGTGTCTACCAATTTCACCACCTGGGCATCATCGAAAGCGCTTGTGCTTCGTCGATGGCGCGCACTATACGGAGCGCCTTTTTAACTGTAAACCCCTACTGCAGAAAAAACTGAATTTTTTTACCAGCGGCGTTCAAAACCCTATCAGAGCGTCGATACAGGGCCATGCAAAGCCTTATAGAAGCGGAAATTTCCCGTTTCCCGGCGCCTATGCCAAACTAACCCGCATATAGACAAGGTGAAAACTCTCTAATGGCCGATTGGCAGTCCCTCGATCCCGAGGCCGCTCGTGAAGCGGAAAAATACGAAAACCCTATTCCCAGCCGCGAACTGATCCTGGCGCACCTCGCCGATCGGGGTTCGCCTGCTGCCCGCGAGCAACTGGTCGAAGAGTTTGGTCTGACCACCGAAGACCAGATCGAGGCCCTGCGCCGCCGCTTGCGCGCAATGGAGCGCGACGCTCAACTGATCTACACCCGCCGTGGCACTTACGCGCCGGTGGACAAGCTCGACCTGATCCTCGGCCGCATCAGCGGTCACCGTGACGGTTTCGGCTTCCTGGTTCCGGACGACGGCAGCGACGACCTGTTCATGAGCCCGGCGCAAATGCGTCTGGTGTTCGATGGTGACCGTGCGCTGGCCCGGGTTTCCGGGCTCGACCGTCGTGGTCGCCGTGAAGGCGTGATCGTCGAAGTGGTTTCCCGCGCTCACGAAACCATCGTCGGCCGCTACTTCGAAGAAGGCGGCATCGGTTTCGTCGTTGCCGACAATCCGAAGATCCAGCAGGAAGTGCTGGTCACCCCGGGCCGCAACGCCAATGCGCAGATCGGTCAGTTCGTCGAGGTGAAAATCACCCACTGGCCAACGCCGCGTTTCCAGCCGCAAGGCGATGTGGTCGAAGTGGTCGGCAACTATATGGCGCCGGGCATGGAAATCGACGTTGCTCTGCGCACGTACGATATTCCGCACGTCTGGCCTGAGGCGGTTGTGAAAGAAGCCGCCAAGCTCAAGCCGGAAGTCGAAGAAAAAGACAAAGAAAAGCGCATCGACCTGCGTCATCTGCCGTTCGTCACCATCGACGGCGAAGACGCCCGCGACTTCGACGATGCGGTCTACTGCGAAGCCAAACCGGGCAAGCTGCGTCTGTTCTCCGGTGGCTGGAAGTTGTACGTGGCGATTGCCGACGTTTCCAGTTACGTGAAGATCGGCTCGGCGCTGGACAACGAAGCTCAGGTTCGCGGCAACTCGGTGTACTTCCCCGAGCGCGTGATTCCGATGCTGCCCGAGCAACTGTCCAACGGCCTGTGCTCGCTGAACCCGCAAGTCGATCGTCTGGCCATGGTTTGCGAGATGACCATCTCCAAGTCCGGCGAAATGACCGACTACTGCTTCTATGAGGCGGTGATCCATTCCCACGCCCGTCTGACCTACAACAAGGTCAGCGCGATGCTGGAAACGCCGAAGGCTACCGAAGCGCGCAAATTGCGCGGCGAGTACACCGACGTCGTGCCGCACCTCAAGCAGCTCTACGCGTTGTACAAGGTATTGCTCGCCGCCCGTCATGTGCGTGGCGCGATCGATTTCGAAACCCAGGAAACACGGATCATCTTCGGCTCCGAGCGCAAGATCGCGGAAATCCGTCCGACCGTGCGCAACGATGCGCACAAGCTGATCGAGGAGTGCATGCTGGCCGCCAACGTGGCCACTGCCGAATTCCTCAAGAAGCACGAAATTCCTGCGCTGTATCGCGTTCACGCCGGTCCGCCGCCAGAGCGTCTGGAAAAGCTGCGCGCATTCCTTGGTGAGCTCGGCCTGTCCCTGCACAAAGGCAAGGACGGTCCGTCGCCGAAGGATTATCAGGCCCTGCTGGCGAGCATCAAGGATCGTCCGGATTTCCATCTGATCCAGACCGTCATGCTGCGTTCGTTGAGTCAGGCGGTGTACAGCGCTGAAAACGACGGCCACTTCGGCCTGAATTACGAAGCCTATACCCACTTCACTTCGCCGATCCGTCGTTATCCGGACCTGCTCACGCACCGCGCGATCCGCAGCGTGATCCATTCGAAACAGGACACCCCGCACGTTCGTCGTGCCGGTGCGATGACCATTCCGAAAGCGCGCATCTATCCGTACGACGAAGCGGCGCTGGAGCAGCTTGGCGAGCAGTGCTCGATGAGCGAGCGTCGTGCCGACGAAGCGACCCGTGACGTGGTGAACTGGCTCAAGTGCGAGTTCATGAAGGATCGCGTGGGCGAATCGTTCCCGGGCGTAATCACCGCTGTTACCGGTTTTGGTCTGTTCGTCGAGCTGACCGATATCTACGTCGAAGGCCTGGTGCATGTCACCGCGCTGCCGGGCGATTACTACCACTTCGATCCTGTGCATCACCGCTTGGCGGGCGAGCGCACCGGTCGCAGTTTCCGTCTTGGCGACACCGTTGAAGTACGCGTCATGCGCGTCGACCTTGATGAGCGCAAGATTGACTTCGAGATGGCCGAGAAAACCATCAGCGCGCCGATCGGTCGCAAGAAACGTGGCGCCGAAACCGCTGCGCCTGCTGCCAAGGCTGCGGAAGAAAAGGCTCCAGCGAAAACCGCCAGCCGTCGTCCGGCCAAGGAAAAGGTTGCCGAAGCCTATCGTCCGAGCGATGCCGTGGCGAAAAACGCCGAGCTGCGCAAAAGCCGTGAATTGAAGAAGGCCTTGCTGGCCGATGCGAAAAACGGTGGTAAAGCGGCGTCCGGGGGAAAGACCGGACGGTCGGCGCCTGACAGGGCGACCGACGGCAAGCCAGCCAAGCCGAGCAAACACCGTAAGGGCCCGCCAAAAGCGGGTTCCGCTCCAGCCAAAAGTGGCGGGGCGCGTAAACCGAAGGCGAAGTCATGAGTCAGTTGGAAAAAATCTACGGCGTTCACGCGGTAGAAGCGTTGCTGCGTCACCACCCCAAGCGCGTCAAGCAGATCTGGCTGGCGGAAAGCCGCAACGATCCGCGCGTGCAGACGCTGGTCGAGCTGGCCAACGAAAACCGTGTTCAGGTCGGCCAGGCCGAGCGTCGCGAAATGGACGCCTGGGTTGAAGGCGTGCATCAGGGCGTTGTCGCTGAAGTCAGCCCGAGTCAGGTCTGGGGCGAGGCGATGCTCGACGAGTTGCTCGATCGCACCGAAGGCGCGCCGCTGTTACTGGTGCTCGACGGCGTGACCGATCCGCACAACCTCGGCGCCTGCCTGCGTTCGGCCGATGCGGCCGGTGCGCTGGCGGTGATCGTGCCGAAAGACAAGTCGGCCACGCTGACGCCGGTCGTGCGTAAAGTTGCCTGTGGCGCGGCGGAAGTGATTCCGCTGGTAGCCGTGACCAACCTGGCGCGCACGTTGGAAAAACTTCAGCAGCGCGGTTTGTGGGTAGTCGGCACCGCTGGTGAAGCCGAGGTCAGCATTTATGACCAGGACCTGACCGGCCCGACCATTCTGATCATGGGCGCCGAAGGCAAAGGCATGCGTCGCCTGACCCGCGAGCATTGCGACTATCTGGTGAACCTGCCGATGGCCGGCAGCGTCAGCAGCCTCAACGTCTCGGTCGCCACCGGCGTGTGCCTGTTCGAAGCCCAGCGCCAGCGCGGTGCGAAGGCCAAGGCTGCCGCGAAGAAATAAGCTTCACGCAATCAACTGTGGGAGCGAGCCTGCTCGCGAAGAGGGAGTGTCAGTCGACGTCATTGTTGCCTGGCAGGCCGCATTCGCGAGCAGGCTCGCTCCCACATTCGTTTACGGTGTCTGGAAGATCGGTGGTTGTTCAAATATTCACCAATTGCCTTGCGCGCCCGCAGTCCCTTCTCTACAATTGCGCCCCTTGCTGTGACGGCAGGCACGCCAGTGCCCCGCGCCAGCAAGTCCATAAGTGTCATTCACTCCTTGTCTGACCGTTTTTGAGCGGCAGGCTACAACCCGTAAGGAGCATTCATGCGTCATTACGAAATCATCTTTCTGGTCCACCCGGATCAGAGCGAGCAAGTCGGCGGCATGGTTGAGCGTTACACCAAGCTGATCGAAGAAGACGGCGGCAAAATCCACCGTCTGGAAGACTGGGGCCGTCGTCAACTGGCCTACGCAATCAACAATGTTCACAAGGCTCACTACGTGATGCTGAACGTTGAGTGCACTGGCAAGGCCCTGGCCGAGCTGGAAGACAACTTCCGCTACAACGATGCAGTGATCCGTAACCTGGTCATCCGTCGCGACGAAGCCGTTACCGGCCAGTCCGAGATGCTCAAGGCTGAAGAAAACCGCAGTGAGCGCCGTGAGCGTCGCGACCGTCCTGAGCACGAAGGCGCCGAAGGCACCGACAGTGATGACAGCGACAACAGCGATAACGCTGACGAGTAATCCACGGACCTTATTAAGGAGCCTATCAAATGGCACGTTTCTTCCGTCGTCGTAAATTCTGCCGCTTCACCGCTGAAGACGTGAAAGAGATCGACTACAAAGATCTCAACACTCTGAAAGCCTACGTATCCGAGACCGGCAAAATCGTTCCAAGCCGCATCACCGGTACCAAAGCTCGTTATCAGCGTCAGCTGGCCACCGCTATCAAGCGCGCCCGCTTCCTGGCCCTGCTGGCCTACACCGACAGCCACGGCCGCTGAGACCGGGCAGTCGACAAGTAGCAAAGGATTGAATGCATGCGCGCCTTAGCTGAGTTCATCATGCGAGGCCGAATGCAGGCCACTCTCGTGGTGGCCGGATGTGCAACATTGCCGTTGTTGTATTGGTTGGGTGCTGCCGCCGGGAGCCTTGTGCTGCTGCGGCGCGGATTGACGGACGCCCTTGGCGTTCTGTCACTGGGACTGCTGCCGGCCTTGATCTGGTGGCTGTATGCCGATGACCCACGGGCACTTCTGGTGCTGCTGGGGTCTTCGGGGCTTGCGTTGGTTTTGCGCGCAAGCGAATCCTGGGTCCGCACGCTGCTGGTCAGCGTAGTGATCGGAGTGGTGTTTTCAGTGGTGCTCGGGGTCGCGTTTGCGGCCCAGATCGAGATGCTTGCACAGGCCCTTATAAAGGTCATGCCGGCACTTCTCGGTGAGACCTACAAGCAATTGTCGGTCGATGAGCAAGCGCGTTTCGCGTCCCTGATTGCACCGGTCCTGACCGGACTGATTGCGGCCTTGTTGCAGATCGTCAGCGTGCTGAGCCTGATTGTCGGGCGGCATTGGCAGGCGTTGTTGTACAACCCGGGTGGTTTCGGTCGCGAGTTTCGCGCCATCCGCATCCCGCTGGGGCCGGCGATGTTACTGCTGGCGTTGATGCTTCTGGGCCCGAATCTCGGTGCACAGATGGCCATGTTGACGCCGTTGTGCAGTGTACCGCTGGTGTTCGCCGGGCTGGCCCTGATTCACGGGCTGGTCGGGCAGAAGCGACTGGCCGGTTTCTGGCTGGTGGGGTTGTACGTCACGCTGCTGTTGTTCATGCAGCTGATCTATCCGTTGCTCGTGGTTCTGGCCATTGTCGACAGCCTGATTGATTTTCGCGGTCGTCACGTGTCGAAAGACACCGACAGCGCGAACGGTGAAGGTTAAAAGTTAGAGGATTTTCACATGCAACTGATCCTTCTGGAAAAAATCGCCAACCTGGGCAACCTGGGCGACAAAGTAAACGTTAAGGCCGGTTACGGCCGTAACTACCTGCTGCCTTTCGGCAAGGCTACCGCTGCGACCGCTGCCAACCTGGCTGCGTTCGAAGAGCGTCGCGCCGAGCTGGAAAAAGCCGCCGCAGACCGTAAGGCATCGGCTGAAAGCCGTGCTGCCCAACTGGCCGAGCTGGAAGTGACCATCACTGCCACCGCTGGCGACGAAGGCAAGCTGTTCGGTTCGATCGGTACTCACGACATCGCTGACGCACTGACCGCCTCCGGCGTTGAAGTGCAGAAGAGCGAAGTTCGTCTGCCGAACGGCACCATCCGCAACGTGGGTGAATTCGACGTGGCCGTGCACCTGCACGCCGAAGTTGAAGCCACCGTACGCGTTGTCGTGGTAGCAGCTTAAGCAACATCGATCGGCTGGCGGCTTGTCCATCAGACGGTTAACATCGGGCACGATCCTGTTTACAGGTCGTGCCCTTTGTCTTTCTGAATTCCCTGCTTTTCACTAATACTCAAGTGGCCATGAACGATATCTCCGCTCCCGAGCAATACGATCTGCAAACCGCTGCCCTGAAGGTGCCGCCGCATTCCATCGAGGCCGAACAGGCCGTACTCGGTGGTCTGATGCTGGACAACAACGCTTGGGAACGCGTGCTCGATCAAGTCTCCGATGGCGATTTCTATCGACATGACCACCGTCTGATCTTCCGAGCGATCGCCAAACTGGCTGATCAGAACTCGCCGATCGACGTCGTGACCCTTGCCGAACAGCTGGACAAGGAAGGTCAGACGTCGCAAGTCGGCGGCCTCGGCTATCTTGGCGAACTGGCGAAAAACACCCCGTCCGTCGCCAACATCAAGGCCTATGCGCAGATCGTCCGCCAGCGTGCGACGTTGCGCCAACTGATCGGCATCAGTACCGAGATCGCCGACAGCGCCTTCAACCCCGAAGGCCGTACCGCCGAAGAGATCCTCGATGAAGCTGAACGGCAGATCTTCCAGATCGCCGAAGCGCGGCCGAAGACCGGCGGCCCGGTCGGCGTCAATGAGTTGCTGACCAAGGCTATCGACCGGATCGATACCCTGTTCAACACCGCCGACGCCATCACCGGCCTGTCTACGGGTTACACCGACCTCGATGAAAAGACCAGCGGCTTGCAGCCGTCCGACCTGATTATCGTCGCCGGCCGTCCGTCGATGGGTAAAACCACCTTCGCGATGAACCTGGTGGAAAACGCCGTGTTGCGCAGCGAGAAGGCTGTCCTGGTTTACTCCCTCGAGATGCCAGGCGAATCGCTGATCATGCGTATGCTGTCTTCGCTCGGCCGAATCGACCAGACCAAGGTGCGTTCCGGCCAGCTCGAAGATGACGACTGGCCGCGCCTGACGTCAGCGGTCAACCTGCTCAATGATCGCAAACTGTTCATCGATGACACCGCCGGTATCAGCCCGTCCGAGATGCGCGCGCGGACCCGGCGTCTGGTGCGTGAGCACGGCGATGTCGGCTTGATCATGATCGACTACCTGCAACTGATGCAGATCCCCGGTTCCAGCGGTGACAACCGCACCAACGAGATTTCCGAGATCTCGCGATCGCTGAAAGCGCTGGCCAAGGAATTCAACTGCCCGGTAGTCGCCCTGTCGCAGCTCAACCGCTCCCTCGAACAACGCCCGAACAAACGCCCGGTCAACTCCGACTTGCGCGAATCCGGAGCGATCGAGCAGGACGCCGACGTGATCATGTTCGTTTATCGCGACGAGGTGTATCACCCGGAAACCGAGCACAAGGGCATTGCCGAAATCATCATCGGCAAACAGCGTAACGGCCCGATCGGGTTTATTCGGCTGGCGTTCATCGGCAAGTACACGCGCTTCGAAAACCTCGCGCCGGGCAGTTACAACTTCGACGACGACGAGTAACAGCAGACCGGATCATCCGGCCTGCTGTCGTGGTCGGTTTCAATCGGCCGAAGCTGCCGTCTCGCTGCTTGCAGTTGTTTCGACTCCGTCACCGGGGCGAATTTCCTCGCGGGTCAGTGCCTGGATCAGCGTCGCTTCGCTGATGGCCAGCTGTGCTGTGACGTCATTGGTTTGCGCCTGATATTCGGTTTCGGTCAGGGCATTTGTCGCAGACTGCGCGTCCAGTGCGGCCTGTTTCTGTTGATAGGGCTGACGTGCGGCGTCGAACCGGGACGAGTATTTGTGCGTGATGAAGTCCTGCCAGAAATCCATCGATACCAGAGCCTGAAACTCATCGGGGGAGTCGTTCAAGGCGATGACCTTTCGGTAGGCCACTTCCAGCATCGGCGATGTGACGCCGGCCATGCCGATAAAGGACAGTGTCTGCGGCTGAAACGGTAACTGCAGCCGATCCTTGAGCCCAAAGCGGTAGGCCATCGTCATCTCGTGCGGGTCGCGCAAGCGCAGCTGATGGATATTGCGCTCCCTCGCTGAAGTTTGCGGATCGTCGACGATTGCCCTGCTCGCAGCGATTTCGGCTGCGGCCAGATCATCGACCTGTCTGAGTCTGAACAGGCTTCTGGACAGGTCCACCAATCGAGCACCATCGCCGTCTTGCCTCGCCTGCATTCGCGCCTTGTGCGTCATGGTCAGTACTTGCATGTCTGTAAACGTGGCAGCGGCAAGGTCAGTGCAGCCAGCCTCGCAGGCGCGATCAAAAACGTCTCTGCGCAGCGCACGTGTCTGCACGCTGTTCTCGCTGATCGCATCGACCACGTCCCAGATCTGTCGGCGGAAATCGGCATGGTGGGCGAGCTTGGAAATGATGTTGAAAAAGCCATCTGAGCCCACCTGTGCTTTGAGCCTGTTCAATTGCTCGGCGCGAATCATCGCCTCGTCTGCCGTCATGCCGACGGTCAACTGCGGATAGACCGAAACAGAGTTCGTTGCCACTGCTTGCGGGTGGGCTGCCGAAAGAGAAGTCGTCAGCAGGTTCAATGGATTGTAGAGCGATGCTGCGGAGCGGTTCAGCCATTCACCGTAGCCGGCCAGGCGTTCTCGTGTGTATGCGCTCAGGGGATTACCGCTTATCTGAGTGCCACTGTTGACCTGAATCGAATGCGTCAGGCGATCCGCTGCCGGTGCGACGACAAAGTCGGGCAGACTCGTGATCCGGTTGTCGTTCAGATGGACCTTGCCCAGCAGGGGCTGATCGAACAGTCCGGTTGGCCAGCTTTCGATGCCCGTATTGGACATGTCGACCTCGCGCATGTCAGTGATCGCACTGAAATCCGGGCTCACGCTCAAGTGCGGGTTGTCGTGAATCCACAAGGCCCTCAGAGTGGTTCTCCCGGCCAGTATCTGCGCGGTCTCGGCGGTGAGTTCCAGTTGATTGCCCTGCAGGAACAACCGCGTCATCCCGTGCATCTCGCCGATGGCCGGAGGGAGATCCCTGAGTCGATTGTTCGCCATGTTCAGCCAGCGCAAATGCCGGAAGCGGGTCAGGAAACCTTCCGGGGATTCGGTGAGATTCATGTTGTTGAGTTTGAGTGAGCCGACATGGCTGAAGTCGCTGCTCAGATCCGGCAGGGTTGGCAGTGTCAAACCGCTCAAATCCAGTTCAAGACCTATCGGCGTGCCGTCGAAGGCGTGTTGCTCGGGCGTTTCACGTCGCCAGCAACTGATGATCCGGTCACGTGCCTCGATGCGCTCATTGCGGGTTTGAGTGTTGGCGTGCAATTGATTGACGCGGATATAGCGCAGACGATTGCTGCCTCCGGAAAAAACCCAGTCATCCAACTGGTTTTTCAGCACGGCGAAATCCTGCTCGAGCGCCAACAGCCTGGTCGCGACAGTGCCCTTGTCATGGCTCCAGATAAAATCCCGGCAGGCCTTGATGCTTTTGCCCGGAAACAGTCTTCGGTAGCGTTGCGCTCGCGAGTTCTCAGTATCGAATACGGCGGGGTGGGCTGGAGTCATCAACTCGGGATGCAGTTCATTGAGTCTTCGCCAGTAGCCATCGAACTTTCTCCAGTAAGGCGAAGGGAAGTCGTTGCCCTCAATCAGCGTGCGGTTGTTGATCCGCGCGACCACGGCCAATTGATCGGCAGGCGGGTTGATATGCGCGTCGGGGACGATGCGCAGTTTATTGTTGCTGAGGTCGACGCCGGTCAAGGTGGTCTTGTCAGCCAGCCCGAGGGGCCACTCGCTGATTCCGGTGTTCCTCAGCTCCAGTGTCTGCAGTCCGGACATCGCGCTGAAATCGGGCGGTATCTGCAGTGGGTTGTCAGAGAGCTTGACGGTAACCAGCTGATGCAATGCACTCAATGCACCAGCGCTGTGCTCATCGAGTTTTATCTGGTTTTCAGTCAGATTGAGGTGGGCGAGCCGGCTCATCCCGCTGATGGCTGCGGGCAATTTTTTCAGGCCGGAGCGGGTGATCGTCAGAATGTCCAGATCAGGCAACCGCGACAGGAACGTGTCGGCAGTGTCGGACCAGACGACGTTATTGAGGATGAGCATTTTCAACCGACTGAAGTCGGCCGTCAGTGACGGTAGCGGTCCGTTCACTGCTGGCAGCATGAGCGACGTCGATTCCTGGAGCCAGCAGTCCTTGATAGTCCGGGCAATGTATTCTGCCCGAAGCTTTTCCTGGCCGGCGGCGCTGGATGCTGCCGACGTGCTGTCGGCGACGTAAGCCTGCAGCTGTGCGTCGAGCACCTTGAACTCCTCGAAACGCCGGCTGATCGTGGCTTCTGCATCATCCCCCAGACCGATCAGGTATTCCCGGGCAGTTTGCGGGGTTCTCTCTGGATGCATCTGCAGCAGCATGGCGACTTCTGGAATGTCGCCATCAATCCGGAATGCAGCCGTGCGTGCGCTGGTGATCAGTGCCGGGTATTGCGCCGTAACCCGCTGCCAATAGACTTCCAGCCGCCGCCAATAACCGCTGGCGAAGGGATTGCCTTCGATCAGGGTGACGCGGTTGATATTGGCGATGGCGAGCAACTGATCACTCGCCGGGTTGATGATTGTCTGTGGAATTTCGCGCAATCGGTTGTCGCGCAGATCGATTGACTCTATCGCTAGCTGATCTCGCAGCCCCGTTGGCCATTCATCCAGCCCGGTGTTGCGCAGACTCACGGTCTTGAGCTGGAGCATGCCGCTGAAGTCCAGGGTCTTGCCCAGCGGGTTGTCCGACAGATCAAGGCTTTCCAGTTGGCTGAGCGAAGCCAGCTCGCCGGCGGTTTGCTCGCTCAGTTCAATGCGGTTCGCTCGCAGGTCCAGTTCCTTCAGGCCGGGCATCTGCGTGAGGTTCGCCGGCGGTGTATCGAGCGCCGAAGCGTTGATTTTCAAGCGCTCAAGGGCTGTGAACCGCTTGAGAAAAGTTTCGGAGCCCGCCGACCATTCCACCGCCTGCAAGTGCAGCGTGCGTACATGGCTGAAATCTGCCGAGAGCGCAGCGATGCCGGCGCCGCCAAGATCCAGCTGCAGCGTTGTTCCCGTCTGCCGTTTCCAGCAACGCTTGATCTCTTGCGCGGCGCGCTCCACCGAGGGATGGGCCGCCCCGCCGGCCAGCGTACTGGTCTTCAGCCACGTCGCGAGTTCCAGCTTCAAGGTCTTGTATTCAGTCTCGACGCGGGTCAAGAAGCCTTGTACATCGTCGCTGTGGGGGCTCAGCAGCGTGCGGATCTGCTCGCTGTCCAGAGAGGGATAAAGTTTTCGCAGTCGCGATTGTGGCGTGCGCAGTCGGTTGAACGCGGTGTTGAGCCGTTCCCGCAGCCCCGGTGAAGCCGGTTGGTCGGGACTGCCACGCTGCATTCCGCCGGCTCCGCCGACTACGATGCCTTGCCAGCCCTGACGGGCATCGAACACCACAGGCTCGGATCTGCCAGGGCGCGTAGCGCTGTAGATGTTGTCGATGTCGGCGGCGACAGGATCTTGCGGGCGAACGATGCGCATCACTTCGGCCAGAGGCGTCGATGCATCGGAATCGTACAGGACCTGATAGCCGTGATTATCGATCACTGCATAGAGCTTGCCGTCATGGCGGTGCAGCCCGTCGCTGTCGGGTGAGCTGGTGCTGAAGTCGAGCGGCGTGCGAAACGCCTGCAGACGCGCCCCCGATAAAGCGAAGGTGCTTGGTTGCGAAAATTCCAGCGCATGCCATCGACCACTCTCGGGGTCGTGCAGCATCAGCGGTCCGGAGGGAATCGATTCACTGGCCAGCCTGGCGCGCCAGAGGCCGCTCTGCGCATCCTTGCCCACCTGCACGAAGCCACCATCGGTCATTTCCACGTAATGGCGGCCCTTGAATGTTCTCAGGCCTTCAGCGTCGGCATCGGGCAAGCCGATCGTTGCACTGAGCCGGTAATGCTCAGGCGGGTGGCCCACATGAGCGAAGGCGTCATGCATTGAAGCAATCGCCTGCACTGTGACGTTGGGAGCAGGAACGATTGCATCAGGATCGATACCGTCTGTGGGCCTGTTCGCGCGGATTGACGGGCCGCTCAACGTGGTCGGATCCAGGCCGGGGCGCGGGGTCAGGTTGAGGCGTGGCGGGGGCGTATCCATGGATGTGTCCGGTCGAATATGTGAATGACCGGGAAGCGTCACTTTCGACGGCGGTTTGCTTGGCATGTCTTACATTCCTTGTAGTCGTTGCACGGTAGCTTCTTCAGCGGAAGCTGCCGGCCTGTTCGGCGTCATTGCCTGAGGCTGTGTCATCGGGTGAGCGGAGGCGGCGGCCAGGTCGAAGATTTTCTGCGCTGTGCGTCCATCGAGATATTCGCGCCAGACAGGTTGATGCGGCCGCTGCGCCAGTTCTTCCCTGCGCTGCGATTGAATACCCCTGCTGCTTTGTTCAAGGGTTTTCAAATGCGCGCCGCGCACGTTGAAATTCAAGTCCGGGGAATCCTGTCTCGCATAATGAAAATGTGCGTGCCAGAGGGGATCGTGGGTATGTGCATCGGTGACTAGATAGATGTCGAGATATTGCCGGTCCGAACCCTTGCCACGTTTCAATCGGCTCTCGATTTTCCGGGCGTTCACGTGGCCCTTGTCGATCAGGTACAGCAGTCGGTCGACGTTCAGAACATGCTTGTCCTTATAGATTCGCAGGCGGATGTTTTCGCCCTCATTGCGCAGACGTTCACTGGCGTCCTGCAGGCGCCGAATCAGCGCGGTGGTCTCATCATGGGCCAGTTCCGCCCGCTGCAACTGCAATACGGTGTCATCCATTGCCCCGGCGCTGCTTTCGAGCATCTCGACAATGTTGTCCGGATGGTTTCTTTGCCGTTCTTCGTGGAGGGCAGCGCGGACATGCGCGTCGACACGGTCAAGGTGCCGAGTGGCTTCGGCAACCAATGACGGCAAGCTCCTCTGCGGCGTTGTCCGCGGCGAACGCCATTCACCGCGTCCTCGGTCATAGGTCTGTGACGGCTGCCTGGGATTGTGGAGGTTGCGGACCTCAATCACCTCTTCGTTTTGCGCGGTGCGTCGAGACTCGCCGACATTGAGCTTGTAGACGCCGTTTTTCTTTGCCCGAAAGATGAGCTTGGGCGGCGGTTGGAGACCGCTTCTGTCCTGGGCCGGAATGAACTCGAAATCAATGTTCTGCTGGTCGAACGTCAGCACCGGACGGTCAGCCTGATGGAGAAACTGGTTCAAGCGGCCTACCAGCGTCTGCTCGAATATTTCGATTTCCGCAGTGATCTCCCTGCGTGAAGTGGCGTGCTGCTCCCCCGGTGCCAGATCAAGGCGTTCGAACCAGTGGCGGATGGCTGTGCATTCCTGGAACAGGTTATTCAATACGGCAGGGTGGGAAACTTCGGGAACTGCGCCAAGCGCTCCGTAAACAAAGGTCACCTGACCAAAGCGGGTGGCCAGTTCCGATGCCAGAGGGGCGTTGCCGGCCGATTGTGGGGTATCCAGCATCAGACTTTTGGTCAGGACCCAGGAGGCAACAACGTTATGGGTGTCCATTGGTGAAAGAACATCCGCGCTGAACTCGTCTGGAGAGACCCGCCATTTGTTCACCAGATTGTCGGCGATTTGCTGGCGCTCTTTCAGATGACTCAGCATCCTGCCCAGAACGTTGACTGTTCGCGGAAGCCGCTCCGGGTCGAGGTCGATCATCGGACCCTCCAGGGCGTGGCGCGTCAAGCCGCATTCGATCAGTTGCTGATAGGCGAGCATCTGTTTTTTTTGCAGCCTGATTATGTTGTTCAGGTAAGCGTCCTGCTTCATGAAGCGCTTGATCGAGGATTTTTGCTCCTCGTAGTATTTCAGCGCCTTTCCAAGGTGTTTCAGTTCTTTGTGGCAGTGAACCTCGCGATCAAGCAGCGCCATTGTTTCGCGTCGAACGGTTTGCGCATGCTCTCCCTGCGCGTTACTCGCCTCCAGCCAGGCGTTTATCAGCTGTTCACGTTTATCCTGATCCTGCTTGATCCGCTTGTTGATACCCTCGAGTGCGACTGTCACCTCCAGATGCAGCCATAAGTCTGAGGGTCGCGCCGCTGCGCCTCTCGGCATTCCGGCTACACCTGTCAAGGAGGTTCCGCGCCAGCCGGATTGAGCATTGAAAGTAATCGCTTCCGACCTGCCGGGACGTGATGCGACGTAAACGTTTGTCGCATCGGCGGCGATCGGATCTTCAGGGCGAACGATGCGCATCACCGCTCTGTGCGGTGTCGAGGCCTCGAGATCATGCAGAACCTGATAGGCGTAGCTCTCGATCTGCACATAGAGTTTGCCGTTGAAGCGCAACAGGCCATCGCCGTCCGGCTCGACCGTGCTGAAATCCAGATCGGTGCGAAACGCCTCCAGCCGGGTCGTGGACAAGGGGTAGGTGGAGGGCGCCGAGGTGTCGATGGGCTGCCAGAGACGGCTGTCGGTATCGAAGCGCAATAGCGGTCCCGACGCGTGCAATTCGCTGGGCAATTTTGCCCGGTAGAAACCGCTGGCCGAGTCCAGACTCACCTGTACGGTGCCACCCTCCGGTACCTGGACATACTGGCGTCCATTGAGCGTCGACATGCCTTCGGCATCGGCCGCCGGCAGCACAACCAGCGAAGTGATCCAGTAATCCTTCAAAGGGCGGTTGTGCACAAAGGCAACAGATTGCGCTACCGCCGCCGTTCTGACCGCCGCCCGCGCAGGCATGGGGATAATGTGGTTGAGCACGTGATCGATCGCTGTTGCGATCGTTGTTGTCGGGCGCGTGGGAATCCTGAGCCCCGACGCGCCATCGAAGGACAGGGGGAAACCAGGCCGGGTTAGCGAATAATCGGGTCGCGGATTATGGATCGAGACGGTAGTGATGCCTCTGATTGGCGGTTTGGGTGACATTGCCTGTCTTCCTTTACATTGAATGCCCCGTTACTCCCGGGGGAGTGCTGCGGGCGGGCGGCTTCCTTGCCGTTTTGGTGCGTCGTACGCTCAGCGAAAACTCGTGATGTGTCGCGGGCTGGCTGCGCGAGACCAGCTCGCAGAGAAACCGACCACCGTCGTCGGAATTGGTCAAAATTTGTGCTATATTCCGCGCCCGCGATTTTTCACTTCAACACCGGTCGTCGACATGCAAGCAGCCAAGCCGTTATTTGACTATCCCAAATATTGGGCCGAATGTTTCGGGCCAGCGCCATTCCTGCCGATGAGCAGGGAGGAGATGGATCAGCTCGGCTGGGATTCGTGCGACATCATCATTGTTACCGGTGATGCCTACGTCGATCATCCGTCGTTCGGCATGGCGATCATCGGCCGGCTGCTGGAGTCGCAAGGTTTCCGCGTCGGGATCATCGCGCAGCCGAACTGGCAGTCCAAAGACGACTTCATGAAGCTCGGCGAGCCGAACCTGTTCTTCGGCGTCGCGGCGGGCAACATGGACTCGATGATCAATCGTTACACCGCGGACAAGAAAATCCGTTCCGATGACGCGTACACGCCCGGCGGCATGGCCGGCAAGCGTCCGGATCGCGCCAGTCTGGTCTACAGCCAGCGCTGCAAGGAAGCCTACAAGCATGTGCCGATCGTGCTCGGCGGCATTGAAGCCTCGCTGCGCCGCATCGCCCACTACGACTATTGGCAGGATCGCGTGCGCAACTCGATCCTGATCGACGCCAGCGCCGACATTCTGCTGTACGGCAACGCCGAGCGGGCCATTGTCGAAGTTGCCCAGCGCCTGTCGTGGGGCCACAAGATCGAAGACATCACCGATGTGCGCGGCACCGCGTTCATCCGTCGCGACACGCCACAGGGCTGGTACGAAGTCGACTCCACGCGCATCGACCGTCCGGGCAAGGTCGACAAGATCATCAACCCGTACGTGAATACCCAGGACACCCAGGCCTGCGCCATCGAGCAGGAAAAAGGCCCGGTCGAAGATCCGCAGGAAGCCAAGGTCGTGCAGATCCTGGCCAGCCCGCGCATGACCCGTGACAAGACCGTGATTCGTCTGCCGTCGATGGAGAAGGTGCGCAACGACCCGGTTCTTTACGCCCACGCCAACCGCGTGTTGCACCTGGAAACCAACCCGGGCAACGCCCGTGCGCTGGTGCAGAAGCATGGCGAGCTCGATGTCTGGTTCAACCCGCCGCCGATTCCGATGACCACCGAAGAAATGGACTACGTGTTCGGCATGCCTTACGCCCGTGTGCCGCACCCGGCGTACGGCAAGGAGAAGATCCCGGCCTACGACATGATCCGTTTCTCGGTGAACATCATGCGTGGCTGCTTTGGTGGCTGCACCTTCTGCTCGATCACCGAGCACGAAGGCCGCATCATCCAGAACCGTTCCGAAGAGTCGATCATTCGCGAAATCGAAGAGATCCGCGACAAGGTGCCGGGTTTCACCGGCGTGATTTCCGACCTCGGCGGCCCGACTGCAAACATGTACCGCATCGCCTGCAAGAGCCCGGAAATCGAATCCGCCTGCCGCAAGCCTTCGTGCGTGTTCCCCGGTATCTGCCCGAACCTGAACACCGACCATTCGTCGCTGATTCAGCTGTATCGCAGCGCCCGTGCCCTGCCGGGTGTGAAGAAGATCCTGATCGCCTCCGGTTTGCGTTACGACCTCGCCGTCGAGTCGCCGGAATACGTCAAGGAGCTGGTGACTCACCATGTCGGCGGTTATCTGAAGATCGCCCCGGAGCACACCGAGGAAGGTCCGCTCAACCAGATGATGAAGCCGGGCATCGGCAGCTATGACAAGTTCAAGCGCATGTTCGAGAAGTACACCAAGGAAGCGGGCAAGGAGCAGTACCTGATTCCGTACTTCATCGCTGCCCACCCGGGCACCACCGACGAAGACATGATGAACCTTGCTTTGTGGCTCAAGGGCAATGGCTTCCGCGCCGATCAGGTGCAGGCGTTCTACCCGTCGCCGATGGCCACCGCCACGGCGATGTACCACTCGGGCAAGAACCCGCTGCGCAAGGTGACGTACAAGAGCGACGGCGTGACCATCGTCAAGAGCGAAGATCAGCGTCGTCTGCACAAGGCGTTCTTGCGTTATCACGACCCGAAAGGCTGGCCGATGCTGCGTGAAGCGCTGGTCCGCATGGGCCGCGCCGATCTGATCGGGCCGGGCAAGGATCAACTGATCCCGGCGCATCAGCCTGCCACCGACAGCTACCAGAGCGCCCGTCGCAAGAACTCGACGCCAGCCGGCAGCCACAAGGTCGCCAAAGAGAAGACCACCAAGATTCTCACTCAGCACACCGGTCTGCCGCCGCGTGCCAGTGATGGCGGTAATCCGTGGGACAAGCGTGAACAGGCCAAGGCTGCGGCATTCGCCCGCAACCAGCAGGCGGCCAAGGAGCGCAAGGATGCGGCCAAAGGCAAAGGGCCGAAGCCGACACGCAAGCCGGTCGTGCCGCGCTAAACACTGCTTGAGCTGAACAGAACGCCAACCTTCGGGTTGGCGTTTTGCTGATCGTTCCCACGCTCCGCGTGGGAATGCCTCTCGGGACGCTCCGCGTTCCAGCCGTTACTCGCAGTATTGTCGAACATGGTTGTGACGCGGAGCGTCACGGGCTGCATTCCCACGCAGAGCGTGGGAATGATCAAGTTGTTGCCGCTGGCCTCTTCGCGAGCAGGCTCGCTCCCACGGGGGAACGCATTCCAAATGTGGGAGCGAGCCTGCTCGCGAAAGCGTCCGATCAAACACCGCAAGAATCAGCGTCCGCAACATTTGCGTGCAACTGAGTCCAAGCATTTCCTCGCATCGCCCGGTTTTGGTGCTGTACTGCCTTGAGCATTTCGCGAAAGCGCGCAAGCCTGTGCATGGCATAAGTCTTGCGCGCTTTCCCATACGCCCAAGGCTCGCAGGAGGCACGCCGTGTCGATTCATGTCGCATTGCATCACGTCACGCATTATCGCTACGACCGCGCTGTCGAACTCGGCCCGCAGATCGTCCGCCTGCGCCCGGCGCCCCACAGCCGCACGCGAATTCTTTCCTATGCGCTGAAAGTCTCGCCCGAGCAGCATTTCATCAACTGGCAGCAGGACCCCCAGGGCAATTACCTGGCACGTCTGGTGTTCCCCGAAAAAACCGCAGAGCTGCGCATCGAAGTCGATCTGGTCGCGGAAATGGCGGTGTTCAATCCGTTCGACTTCTTCCTCGAACCGTACGCCGAGAGAATTCCGTTCAGCTACGCCGCCGATGAACGCAAGGAGCTGGCGCCGTACCTCGAAACCCTGCCGCTGACGCCAACGTTCAAGGCTTACCTGGACAGCATCGACCGCACGCCGCTGCCTGCGGTGGATTTTCTGGTGGCGCTCAATCAGCGCCTCAGTGAAGACATCGGCTACCTGATCCGCATGGAGCCCGGCGTGCAGACTCCTGAGCACACACTGCAACACGCCTCCGGTTCCTGCCGTGATTCGGCATGGTTGCTGGTGCAGCTGTTGCGCAATCTCGGTCTGGCGGCACGGTTTGTTTCCGGTTACCTGATTCAACTGACCGCCGACGTGAAAAGCCTCGACGGCCCGTCCGGCACTGAAGTCGACTTCACCGACCTGCATGCCTGGTGCGAGGTGTATTTGCCGGGTGCCGGCTGGATTGGCCTTGATGCGACGTCCGGGCTGTTCGCCGGGGAAGGGCATATTCCGCTGGCGTGCAGTCCCGATCCGTCCTCGGCGGCGCCGATCAGTGGTCTGGTCGAACCTTGCGAGACACAGTTCAGCCATGAAATGTCGGTCGAGCGAATCTGGGAAGCGCCGCGCGTCACCAAGCCTTACACCGATGAACAGTGGCGGGCGATCCAGGCACTGGGCCGGCAGATCGATGCCGACCTGCTCGAAGGCGATGTGCGCCTGACCATGGGCGGCGAGCCGACCTTCGTCTCCATCGACGATCCGGACGGCGCCGAATGGAACACCGCCGCGCTGGGGCCGGACAAGCGCCGGCTGTCCGCCGAACTGTTTCAGCGCCTGCGCAAGCAATACGCACCACAGGGGCTGGTGCATTTCGGCCAGGGCAAGTGGTATCCCGGCGAGCAGTTGCCGCGCTGGTCGCTCAATTGTTGCTGGCGCCGCGACGGTCAGCCGATCTGGCACAACGACGCATTGATCGCCGACGAACAGCAGGGCTATGGCGCCGACGGCGCACTGGCCGGACGCTTTCTCGCCAGCGTCGCCGAGCGGCTGAAGTTGCCTGCGCGCTTTGTGTTCCCGGCCTACGAGGATCATCTCTACTACCTGTGGCGCGAGGGTGCGTTGCCCGGCAACGTCAGCGCCGAAGATTCGCGTCTGGAAGAGCCATTGGAGCGCGCGCGATTGCGCAAGGTCTTCAGTCAGGGCCTGAACAAGGTGATCGGCCAGGTGCTGCCGCTGGCGCGCACGGCCAAGGGCGATCAATGGCAGAGCGGGCGCTGGTATCTGCGTGACGAGCACTGTCGCCTGGTGCCGGGGGATTCGCCGCTGGGTTACCGCTTGCCGCTGGCCTCGCAGCCGTGGGTGAAAGCGGCGGAATATCCGTTCATCCGTCCCAACGATCCGAATCAGGACTTCGCTGAACTGCCGGATCCGGCGCAGCTCGGTGTGCACGGCGAACCTGCTGCGCTGGATGAGCGGGTGCCGAAAAACGATGAGTCCGCTGACTGGCTGACCCGTACCGCATTCTGCGCCGAGGCCCGCGAAGGCCGGCTGTATCTGTTCATGCCGCCGCTGGAGCGGGTCGAGGATTATCTGGAACTGGTCTCGGCCATTGAGGCCACCGCCGAAGAACTGCACTGCCCGGTGCTGCTGGAAGGCTATGAACCACCAAGTGATCCGCGCCTCAGCAATTTCCGTGTCACTCCGGACCCGGGCGTGATCGAGGTCAACGTGCAGCCATCGGCAAGCTGGGACGAGTTGGTCGAGCGCACCGAGTTTCTCTATGAACAGGCACGGCAAACCCGCCTGACCACCGAAAAGTTCATGATCGACGGGCGCCACACCGGTACCGGCGGCGGCAATCATTTCGTCCTCGGCGGCGCGACACCAGCGGACTCACCGTTTCTGCGGCGGCCGGATCTGCTGCGCAGCCTGATCAGTTACTGGCACAACCATCCTTCGCTGTCGTACCTGTTTTCCGGGCTGTTCATTGGTCCGACGTCCCAGGCTCCACGGGTTGATGAGGCGCGCAATGACGCCTTGTACGAACTGGAAATCGCCTTTGCGCAAATGCCGGAACCGGGCGAGGAATGTGCACCGTGGCTGGTCGATCGACTGCTGCGCAATTTGCTGATCGACGTCACCGGCAATACCCATCGCGCCGAATTCTGCATCGACAAACTGTATTCACCGGACGGCGCCACCGGGCGTCTTGGCTTGCTGGAACTGCGCGCTTTTGAAATGCCGCCCCATGCGCGCATGAGTCTGGCTCAGCAGTTGTTGCTGCGGGCGCTGGTCGCGCGGTTCTGGCGCGAGCCTTACGCGCCGGCGAAACTGGCGCGCTGGGGCACCGAGCTGCACGACCGCTTTCTGCTGCCGCACTTTATCGAGCAGGATTTCGCCGACGTTATCGTCGAACTCAACAACGCCGGCTACCCGTTGCGCGCCGAGTGGTTCGCGGCGCATCTGGAATTTCGTTTTCCCAAGGTCGGCGACTACGCCGTCAATGGCATCGAGCTGGAACTGCGCCAAGCCCTCGAACCTTGGCACGTGCTGGGCGAGGAGGGCTCGGCGGGCGGCACGTTGCGCTACGTCGATTCATCGCTGGAGCGCTTGCAGGTCAAACTCAATGGCCTGCCGCCACAGCGCTATCTGCTGACTTGTAATGGCGTCGCGGTGCCGTTGCACCCGACCGGACGAGTAGGCGAGTTTGTCGCCGGGGTGCGCTTTCGGGCCTGGCAACCAGCCAACTGTCTGCATCCGACCATAGCGGTGCACGCACCATTGGTATTCGACCTGCTCGATACCTGGATGGGGCGTTCGGTGGGCGGTTGCCAGTATCACGTGGCCCATCCCGGCGGGCGCAATTACGAAACCTTGCCGGTCAATGCCAATGAAGCGGAGAGCCGGCGCATGGCGCGGTTTTTCCGCCTCGGACACACGCCGGGGAAACTTCCCGTACCCAAAGTAGAAATCAATGACGAGCTACCGATGACCATCGATCTGCGCCGTTTCTAGAGCCTACGCAACACGCGGATTTTTCGTATATCCGCGTGTCATGTGCCTGCGTTAGTCTGACCGTTCCCTGCTGTCTGCCGAGCTTTCCATGCCTGACCTGTTAGACCGCTACCCGCTGACTGCGGGCACCTATCACGAACTGCTCGACGGCAGCGGCGCAGTGCGTGCGCATTGGCAGCGGCTGTTCGATCAGTTGCAGCGCAGCAGCCCCGCGCAACTGGTGCAGCGTCAGGCCTTGCTGGCGCGGCAGATTCAGGAAAACGGCGTCACCTACAACGTCTATGCCGATCCCAAGGGCGCTGATCGGCCGTGGGAACTGGATCTGCTGCCCCATGTGATCGCGGCAGATGAATGGCAGCACTTGTCCGCCGGCATCGCTCAGCGCGCGCGCTTGCTCAATGCAGTGCTGGCGGATCTGTACGGTCCGCAACGGTTGATCAGCGAGGGCCTGCTGCCCGCCGAGCTGGTCTTCGGGCACAACAATTTTCTCTGGCCCTGTCAGGGCATTGCTCCGCCCGAGTCAGCTTTTTTGCATTTGTACGCCGTGGATCTGGCGCGCACGCCGGACGGTCGCTGGTGGGTCACTGCCGATCGCACACAGGCACCGTCCGGTGCCGGCTATGCGCTGGAAAACCGCACCATCGTCTCCCGTGCCTTTCCTGATTTGTACCGTGATCTCAAGGTGCAGCATCTGGCCGGTTTCTTCCGCACCTTGCAGGAAACTTTGGCCCGTCAGGCACCGGAGGGCGATGACGCACCGCTGGTGGTGCTGCTGACACCGGGGCGGTTCAATGAAAGTTATTTCGAACATCTGTATCTGGCGCGCCAGCTCGGCTATCCGCTGGTCGAGGGCGGCGATCTGACGGTGCGCAATGCCACCGTTTACCTGAAAACCCTCAGTGGCCTGCGCCGGGTGCACGCGATCATGCGCCGCCTCGACGATGATTTCTGCGACCCGCTGGAACTGCGTACCGACTCGGCGCTTGGCGTCCCCGGTCTGCTTGAGGCGGTGCGTCAGGGGCGGGTGCTGGTGGCCAATGCGCTGGGCAGCGGCGTGCTGGAATCGCCGGGGCTGTTGGGGTTTCTGCCGAAGATCAATCAGTACCTGTTCGGCGAAGAACTGATCCTGCCCTCGATCGCCACCTGGTGGTGCGGTGAAGCGCCGGTGCTGGCGCAGGCGCTGGAAAAACTTCCGGAGCTGTTGATCAAACCGGCGTTCCCGTCGCAGAGCTTCGCGCCTGTTTTCGGCCGTGACTTGAATGAAAGCCAGCGCCTCGAGCTGGCGCAGCGTATGCAGGCACGGCCTTATGCCTACGTCGCGCAAGAGCTTGCGCAACTGTCGCAGGCGCCGGTCTGGCAAGCCGAGGACGGTCATCTGCAACCCCGCGCGATCGGCATGCGCATGTATGCGGTGGCCAGCCACGATGGCTACCGCGTGTTGCCGGGCGGTCTGACCCGAGTGGCGGCCGAGGCTGATGCCGAAGTGGTGTCGATGCAGCGCGGCGGGGCGAGCAAGGACACCTGGGTGCTCAGCGACCGTGCGCCGAGTGGCGAGCAGTGGAAGGCGCAGCGCAATGTCGGCGTGCACGATCTGGTGCGGCGCGATCCTTACCTGCCATCGCGGGTAGTGGAGAATCTGTTCTGGTTCGGCCGCTACTGCGAACGCTGCGACGACAGCGCGCGGCTGCTGCGCATCATGCTCACGCGTTACGTCGATGGCGATGATCCGCAGGCGCTGCAAGCAGCGGTCGATCTCGGCGAGCGGCTGGCCTTGCTGCCCGATGAAGGCGAACTGCCGGAGCGCCTGCTCGCTGCGTTGCTGGGCGAGGATTGGTCGTTCAGCCTGCGCTCCAACTTGCAACGCCTGCAATGGGCCGCCTCGCAAGTGCGCGGCAAGCTGTCCCGGGAGAACTGGCAGGCGCTGGTCGAATTGCAGCGCGAGGCGCTGGAGCTGGAAGTCGATGAACCGGACTTCGGCGAACTGCTGGATTTCCTCAACCGTCTGGTGATGTCGCTGGCGGCGCTGTCGGGGTTTGCGCTGGATGACATGACCCGCGATGAAGGCTGGCGCTTTCTGATGATTGGCCGGCGCATCGAACGCCTGCAATTTCTCAGCAGCAGCCTCGCCGCGTTTCTGCGCGGTGCGGGTGCGTTCGATCAGGCGGGGCTTGAGTGGTTGCTGGAGTTGGGTAACAGCAGCATCACCTACCGCTCGCGCTATCTGGCGGTGGCGCAACTGATTCCGGTGCTCGATCTGCTGTTGCTGGATGAGCAGAACCCCCACGCGGTGCTGTTTCAGCTGAAACTGGTCACCCGCACGCTGAAACGCTTGAACGACGACTTCGGCGCACCTCGCGAAACCGCGCTGCCGCAGCTGGTCGAACGCCTCTCGCGGTTTGATCTCGGTTGTCTGGAGAACCCGCTGTTCGGCAAATCCAGCGTACGTGCCGCGCTGGATGGTCTGGCCGATCTGTTGCAGGAAATCGCCGAAGCCAGCGGCCAGGTATCGGATCGTCTGGCCCTGCGCCATTTCGCCCATGTCGATGATGTCAGCCAGCGAACGGTGTCCGTGTGATGAGCGCTCAGTACCAGATCTTCCACGACACCTGTTATCACTACGACAGCCCGGTTTCCCTCGCGCAGCAACTGGCGCACCTGTGGCCGCGCGAATGCAGCTGGCAACGCTGCACCGAGCAGCAGTTGCTGATCAGCCCCGAACCGACCATGCGCCGGGATGAGCTGGATGTTTTCGGCAATCCGCTGACGCGGTTGGCCTTTGAGCGGCCCCATGACCAATTGCAGGTCAACGCCCGGCTGACGGTCGAAGTGCTGGCGCGCCCGGCGCTGGATTTCAATCACTCGCCAGCGTGGGAGCAGACCCGCGATGCGCTGACCTACAGCAGTCAGCCGTTGTCCGCCGACTTGCTCGAAGCCTGTCGCTACCGGTTCCAGTCACCTTATGTGCATTTGAAGCGCAGCTTCGTCGAGTTCTCGCAAAGCTGTTTTCCGCCAGGGCGACCGTTGCTGCTCGGGGTGCAGGCGCTGATGCAGAAGATCTTCAGCGAATTCACCTTCGATGCCGAAGCCACCCAGGTGGCGACGCCGCTGGTGGAAGTGCTGGAGCGTCGACGCGGCGTGTGTCAGGACTTCGCTCATCTGATGCTGGCCTGTGTGCGCTCGCGCGGTCTGGCGGCGCGTTATGTCAGCGGCTACCTGCTGACCCAGCCGCCGCCGGGACAGCCACGCCTGATCGGCGCCGACGCCTCGCATGCGTGGGTATCGGTGTTCTGTCCGGTATCGGGCTGGGTGGATTTCGATCCGACCAACAATGTGCGGCCGGCGCTGGAACACATCACGTTGGCGTGGGGAAGGGATTTCTCCGATGTGTCGCCGCTGCGCGGAGTGATTCTCGGTGGGGGTAATCACGACCCGGAAGTGCGGGTTACGGTGATGCCTCAGAATTGATGAGTCTTCAAATGTGGGAGCGAGCCTGCTCGCGAAAGCGTCAGGTCAGCCAATAGATTTGTAACAGATATATCGCATTCGCGAGCAGGCTCGCTCCCACAGGGGATTTTGGTGTTTCAGGGAAAGCAGGGCTGTGAGGGCCGGCAGCAGAACTGTCAGCCCCGTCACAAATCCGCAGGGTCTGATTCGATCATCAAACCCGGTGGGGCTCAGGCGTCGGGCGTCTGATCTTTCGGTGCATCGGATGCATCAACATCATCATCGGTCGCCACTTCACCGTCAGGGTTCAGTGCCGCTTCTTCAGCGGTTTGCTTCTTGCGCTGAAGCTTTTCCTCTTTCTTCTGTTCCTTTGCCAGGTCTCGTTGACGTTTGGCGAAGGAGTAATTGGGTTTGGCCATGGGCGATCCTCTGGGGTCGAAGGTGAGGTTGAGCGGCGCGTATTCTGCCCTGTATCGGTGTCCGGGGGTTAACCGGGTTTTTGGTCGACCCACTTGGGTGTGACGGTCGGCTGCCACTGATCGAGGGCGTCGAGCAGGGAATCTGGCGATTCGCTCACTTGCAGCATGTCACGGTGTGGCGCGCGAACGAAGCCTTCGCCGACGATATGATCGAGAAAAGCCGTGAGTTTGCTGTAGAAACCGTTCACTTCCAGCAGCCCCAAAGGCTTGCCGTGGTAGCCGAGCTGGCCCCAGGTCCAGACTTCGAACAGCTCCTCCAGCGTGCCGAGGCCGCCGGGCAGGGCAATGAATGCATCGCTGAGTTCGGCCATCCGCGCCTTGCGCGCATGCATGCCGTCGACCACTTCCAGGCGCGTCAGGCTCTTGTGGCCGATCTCTTTGTCCATCAGGCTTTGCGGAATGATGCCGATCACTTCGCCGCCAGCGGCCAGCGCGGCATCAGCCACAATGCCCATCAAGCCGACCGCGCCGCCGCCGTAGACCAGCGTCAGATTTCGCTCGGCCAATGCCCGGCCAAGGGCCACGGCAGCTTCGGTGTAAGCCGGCACGGTACCGGCGTTGGCACCGCAAAACACACAAACGGATTTCAGCGACATGCGTTACTCCTGAGTCGATCAGGCGCACAGGGTAACGGCTGGCACGCTGCGCTCCAAGGACTAGACTTCGCGTTCAGGTGATTCAAAAGTACCGCTGGCGCCACAGGCGTAGGCGGCGAGCAAGCTGCATAACAGACCATTAAAGAACATGACTGGCACTCCGTTTCAGTAGGTGGGCCGATCATAGGGCTGGCCGTACGAAATGGCCGTTAGATTGTGTCGATGAGTGTCATAGCCTGAAAGTTGTATACAATTTTTGACTCAAGTCATATGAACTTGCGATGATTTCAGGCAGTCTTTCCACCACTAGTGTTTTTGTTAACCCTGCCTTGGAGATTCACCATGTTTTCCAAAGTTGTTGCGGTATCCCTGCTGGCGCTGGCCAGCAGCCAATTGATGGCTGCCGAGTGCAAAACCACCGTTGATTCCACCGATCAGATGACCTTCAACACCAAGGAAATCGTGATCGACAAGAGCTGCAAGACCTTCACCGTCGAACTGACCCACTCCGGCAGCCTGCCGAAGAACGTCATGGGCCATAACCTGGTGATCAGCAAAGAAGCTGACATGCAGCCAATCGCTACCGACGGCCTGGCAGCCGGTATCGACAAGAACTACCTGAAAGATGGCGACGCCCGCATCATCGCGCACACCAAGATCATCGGCGCCAAGGAAACCGATTCGGTGACCTTCGATGTGGCCAAGGTAGCTGACGGTGACTACGGCTTCTTCTGCTCGTTCCCTGGGCACATCTCGATGATGAAAGGCACCGTCGTCGTCAAGTAAACCAGGCACAAAAAAAGCGTCCCCCCGGGACGCTTTTTTTGTGTAGGAGCTGCCGAAGGCTGCGGTCTTTTGATCTTGATCTTGAAAGCAAGATCAAAAGATCGCAGCCTCGTTGCACTCGTCAGCTCCTACAGGCTCCTACAGGCTCGTGCAGGCATTTCCATACCTCAAGGCGCAAACGGCATGACCCGCTTGTGATGAGTCTTGTTGTAAGTATCAACGATGATCTTCGCCGCCTCGTCCCGCACTGTTTCCCCGTGCAGAAACGCATCGATCTCGGCATAGGTCACGCCGTGCGCCGCTTCGTCCGGCTTGCCCGGCGACAAGTCTTCGAGGTCAGCCGTCGGCACTTTCTCGACCAGCGATTCCGGCGCACCAAAGCTGCGGGCAATGGCGCGCACCTGATTTTTCACCAGGCCGCTGAGCGGGGCGAGGTCGCAGGCGCCATCGCCGAATTTGGTGAAGAAACCCATCACCGCTTCTGCCGCATGGTCGGTGCCAATCACCAGACCGCCCGCCACTCCGGCAATCGTGTACTGCGCCACCATGCGCATCCGCGCCTTGGTATTGCCCAGCACGAAATCCACCGACGCCGCCGGTTTGCCTTCGAACGCTGACACCTGAGCCGCCAGTGCCTTGACCGCCGGGCCGATGTTCACGGTGTGGATTTCGTCAGGGGCGATGCAGTCGAGCGAAGCCTTGGCGTCGTGCTCGTCGAACTGGGTTTCATACGGCAGGCGTACGGCGATGA
Organism: Pseudomonas siliginis; assembly: GCF_024072275.1. Taxonomy (NCBI): domain Bacteria; kingdom Pseudomonadati; phylum Pseudomonadota; class Gammaproteobacteria; order Pseudomonadales; family Pseudomonadaceae; genus Pseudomonas; species Pseudomonas siliginis. The sequence goes on from NZ_CP099598.1 coordinate 664,810, forward strand.
ATTTGTAGCGGTCGTCGCCGGTTTTTTCGCGCAGTTCACGTACCGCGCGCTGGGCCAGGAGGCCGGCGGTCAGTGAGTCGACGCCGCCGCTGATGCCCAGCACCAGGGTCTTGAGCCCGGAATTGACCAGACATTCCTGGATGAACGTCAGGCGCCGGGTGACTTCGGCCTGCAGGGCCTGATCGTCGGCGAACGGTGGTTGCACCTTGAGCTGCTCAGCAATCTCACGCTGTACGGCTTGCATGAATTCACTCCTTGCTAGATAGACTGGATTCGGCAGGAACCTTGAACACATGTCGCAAATAGGCGACGAAATTCGGATCTTTGCAGTGGGTCTTGCCAGGCTCGTCGGAGATCTTCGCCACCGGCTGGCCGTTGCAGGCGGTCATTTTAAGCACGATGCTCATCGGTTCGACACCCGGGATATCACAAGTGAGGTTGGTACCGATGCCGAAGCTCACATTGATGCGACCGTGCAGCGCGCGGAAAATCTCCAGCGATTTGGGCAGGGTCAGACTGTCGGAAAACACCAGGGTCTTGCTCATCGGGTCGATGCCGAGCTTGTGATAGTGCGCGATGCACTTTTCACCCCACGCCACCGGGTCCCCGGAATCGTGGCGCAGACCGTCGAAGAGCTTGGCAAAGAACAGATCGAAATCGCCAAGAAACGCATCGGTGGTAATGCAGTCGGTGAGGGCGATACCGAGCAGGCCACGGTATTCGCGAACCCAGCAATCGAGCGCGGCGATCTGGCTGTCGATCAGGCGCGGGCCGAGTTGCTGATGGGCCATGATCCACTCGTGAGCCATGGTGCCCAGCGGTTTCATGTCCAGCTCGCGGGACAGGTGCACATTGCTGGTACCGACGAAACGACCCGGGAAGTCGTGCTTGAGCACGTTGACCACTTCGGCCTGCACGCCAAAGGAAAAGCGTCGACGCGTGCCGAAATCGGCAACCTGCAATTGCGACAGCTCATCGGCCGAAGCATTGGCGGTCAGCCAGTCGAACTTGCGATACAGCTGTTCGCGTGCCTGCTCCAGCGAAGTCTCCCGGTAGCGATAGCGATTGCGCACTTCGCTGACGATCGCCAGCAGCGGCACTTCGTAGAGGATCACATGCAGCCATGGCCCGCGCAGACGGATGAACAACTCTCCGTTCTCGATGCCGGTGTGCAGGTAACGCAGGTTGAAGCGGAACAGACCGAGGAAGCGCAGGAAATCCGGTTTCAGGAAGGTGATGCGCTCGAGAAAACTCAACTGATCGGCACTCAGGCTCAGCTCGGCCAGTCGCTCGATCTGATGACGGATCTCGGCCAGATACGGGCGCAGATCCTCGGCATTGCGGCAGCGGAACTCCCATTCGACTTCGACGTTGGGGTAGTTGTGCAGCACCGCCTGCATCATCGTCAGCTTGTAGAAGTCGGTGTCGAGCAGGTTCTGCACGATGCGATCGGCAAACACACTCTCGCTCATAAACGGGTCTCCAGTTGCGCCGCGTCCGGCGCGGTCTATATCGATGGCGCTAGTGGCGCATATCGGCGGTGGGGATTGCCAGCATTTTTTCAGAGCGCCGCAGATCCACTGTGGGAGCGAGCCTGCTCGCGAATGCGGTGTGTCAGTTAAAGATGATGTGGCTGACCCGACGCTTTCGCGAGCAGGCTCGCTCCCACAGGGATCCCGGTTGACCTCACACCGGGCTATCGATTTGTTCAAGCATCCATTTCACAAAATCCCGCACCTTCGGCACTTCCGCCGCGTGCTCCGGGTAGGCCAGGTAATAGGCATCGCTGCTGGGCATCGCATGCTGCCAGGGTATGACCAGTTTGCCTTCGGCCAATTCCTCTTCCACCAGAAACCGCGGCAGCAGCGCCACGCCACATCCGACCTGGGCGGCGCGGATGCACATGTAAAAGGTTTCGAAACGCGGCCCGTGGTAGCTGTGTTCGGTGTGGTAGCCCTGACTGTCGAACCAGTCGTGCCAGGCCTGCGGTCGCGAGGCATTTTGCAGTAGCACCAGGTCGGTGAGTTGCGTCGGGTCAGTGAATGGCGTGTCCGGCAGGCTGCCCGGGGCGCAGACCGGCACCAGTTGTTCGCCGAACAATTTCAGGCATTCGGTGCCCGGTCGCGAAGCCTGGCCGAAATAGAAGGCCAGATCGCTGCGCCCCTGCAACAGATCATCGGCTTCCTGCTCGTTGCACAGATCCAGATGAATCGACGGATGGCGCAGGCGCCAGCCTTTCAGGCGCGGCACCAGCCAACGGGCGCCGAAGGTCGACGGGGTGGAGACACGCAAGACTTCGGTTTCGCCGCCGTAGGAGCGCAGGTAATGCGTCGACATCTCCACTTGGCTGAGGATTTTTCTGACCTCGACCAGATACAAATCCCCGGCCGGTGTCATCTGCAAGCGCCGACGCACGCGGCGGAACAACAAATGCTGCAACAGTTCTTCAAGCTGTGCGACCTGTTTGCTCACCGCACTCTGGGTCAGGTTCAGCTCTTCGGCGGCGCGGGTAAAACTCAGGTGCCGGGTCACGGCCTCGAAGCATTGCAGCGCGGTGATCGAGGGCAAGTGGCGTCTGTTCAGCATGGCCAGTCCTTTTTCTTGTCTTTCGCTAGGCAGCATGAATAAACGGAATGATATCTGGCGTAAAGGTCGTTTGTTGCATCGCCGCACTGAGGCTACAACTAAAGGCCTGCCCGGCCATGCAAAGGATGGCCGCACACATTCTGTTTTTGCTTGAGGAGAGACCGATGGTAGCCGCATTGCTTGATCGTCTGGGAGTCAACCCGGCCCTGTACCAGAACGGCAAGGTGCCGGTGCATTCGCCCATCGATGGCAGTGAAATTGCCTCGGTGAACTGGGAGGGCGCTGCCGAAGTCGAGCAGCACATCAGTCGCGCAGATCATGCATTCGAGCACTGGCGCAAGGTGCCGGCACCGCGTCGCGGCGAGCTGGTGCGTCAGTTCGGCGAAGTGTTGCGCGAGTACAAGGCCGATCTCGGCGAGCTGGTGTCGTGGGAGGCGGGCAAGATCACTCAGGAAGGCCTGGGTGAAGTACAGGAGATGATCGACATCTGCGATTTCGCCGTTGGCCTGTCGCGCCAGTTGTACGGTCTGACCATCGCCTCCGAGCGCCCGGGCCACCATATGCGTGAAACCTGGCATCCGCTCGGCGTGGTCGGCGTCATCAGCGCGTTCAACTTCCCGGTCGCAGTGTGGGCGTGGAACACCACCCTGGCGCTGGTCTGCGGCAACCCGGTGGTGTGGAAGCCATCAGAGAAAACCCCGCTGACCGCGCTGGCCTGTCAGGCGCTGTTTGATCGCGTAGTGAAAAATTTCAGTGATGCCCCACCGAGCCTGTGCCAGGTGGTGATCGGCGGTCGCGATGCCGGCGAAGCGCTGGTCGATGATCCGCGTGTTGCGCTGATCAGCGCCACCGGCAGCACGCGCATGGGCCGCGAAGTGGCGCCGAAAGTCGCCGCGCGTTTCGCCCGCAGCATTCTCGAACTGGGCGGCAACAACGCGATGATCCTCGGCCCGAGCGCCGATCTGGACATGGCAGTGCGCGCGATTCTGTTCAGCGCCGTCGGCACCGCCGGGCAACGCTGCACCACCTTGCGCCGTCTGATCGCTCATGAATCGGTCAAGGAAGAAATCGTCACCCGCCTCAAGGCTGCCTATTCGAAAGTACGCATCGGCCATCCGCTGCAAGGCAATCTGGTCGGCCCGCTGATCGACAAGCACAGCTTCGAAAACATGCAGGATGCGCTGGAACAGGCGCTGAGCGAAGGCGGCCGGGTGTTCGGTGGCAAGCGCCAACTGGAAGAGCAATTCCCCAATGCTTATTACGTGTCGCCGGCCATCGTGGAAATGCCCGAGCAGAGCGATGTGGTCTGCAGCGAAACCTTTGCGCCGATTCTCTACGTGGTCGGCTACAGCGATTTCGAGGAAGCGCTGCGCCTGAACAATGCCGTGCCGCAAGGCCTGTCATCGTGCATTTTCACCACCGATGTGCGTGAGGCCGAGCGGTTCATGTCGGCGGTCGGCAGTGACTGCGGCATCGCCAACGTCAACATCGGCCCGAGCGGCGCGGAAATCGGCGGCGCCTTTGGTGGCGAGAAAGAAACCGGCGGCGGCCGTGAGTCCGGCTCCGATGCCTGGCGCGCGTACATGCGGCGGCAGACCAATACCGTCAACTACTCGCTGGAATTGCCGTTGGCGCAGGGCATTACATTCGACTGACAGGTGGAGATCCTCTGTAGGAGTGAGCACTGTGGCGAGGGGATTTATCCCCGTTCGGCTGCGAAGCAGTCGTCGCTTTTGAAATTTTGGGGCCGCTCCGCGACCCAGCGGGGCGGTGCGACGTTTCGCTAAATCCCCTCGCCACAGGGGGCTCACTCAGGTTTGTGTGTTTGTTGGGTTTCTGTTGGAGTCTGGCAATGCCGTTACGCGAAGAATGTCTGTGGGAAACGCTCACGCCACAACGCCCGGATAACACCGCGCTCAAGGGCGAGGTCAAGGTCGATGTCTGTGTGATCGGCGCCGGGTTCACCGGGTTGTCAGCGGCGCTGCATCTGTTGGAAAAAGGCAAAAGCGTCTGCGTGCTGGAAGCGCATCGCGCAGGGCACGGTGGCTCCGGGCGCAATGTCGGGCTGGTCAACGCCGGCATGTGGATTCCTCCGGACGAGATCGAAGCGGGGTTCGGCGAGGCGGTCGGCAGTCAGCTCAACCGCATGCTCGGTGCGGCGCCGGCGCTGGTGTTCAGCCTTGTGGATAAATACGCTATCGATTGCCAATTGCGCCGCGAAGGCACTTTGCACATGGCGCATAACGCCAAGGGCGAGGCGGATCTGCGCAGTCGCGAGCAGCAATGGAAACGTCGTGGCGCGCCGGTCGAACTGCTCACCGGCAAGGCCTGCGAGCAAGCCACCGGCACGCAGAAAATCGCCGCCGCGTTGCTTGACCGCCGCGCCGGCACGCTCAATCCGATGGCCTATGTCACCGGGCTGGCCAATGCCGTGCGCGGGCTCGGCGGGCAGATGTTCGATCATTCGCCGGTGACTCGCCTCGAGCGCGTCGGGCAGAAGTGGTCGGTGCAAACCGCCCAGGGTTCGGTACTCGCCGAACAAGTGGTCATCGCCTCCAATGCTTACACCGAAGGCGACTGGACCGAACTCAAGCGCAATTTCTTTCCCGGCTATTACTACCAGGTCGCCTCGGTGCCACTTACCGAAGACGCTGCGCAAGAAATTCTCCCGGGCGGGCAGGGCTCGTGGGACACCCGTCAGGTATTGAGCAGCATCCGCCGTGACAAGGACGGGCGCCTGTTGCTCGGCAGCCTCGGCAATGGCAATCAGAAACCGACTTGGTTTCTCAAGGCCTGGGCCGATCGGGTGCAGCGGCATTATTTCCCCAATCTGAAGCCGGTCGAGTGGCAATGCACCTGGACCGGGCGCATTGCGTTTACTCCTGATCACCTGATGCGTCTGTTCGAGCCGGCGCCGGGACTGGTGGCCGTCACCGGTTATAACGGTCGCGGCGTCACCACCGGCACGGTCGTCGGCAAAGCCTTCGCCGATTACCTGTGCAACGGCGATCCGCAGGCACTGCCGATTCCCTTCGCACCGATGCAGCCCCTGGCCGGTGTGGGCTTGCGCAGTTGCCTGTACGAGGCCGGGTTTTCCCTGTATCACGCGGGCCAGTGCCTGCGCATCGTTATTTGAGTGTTGAAATTTGTTGCCGCAAGCGGCGCTTTTGCATCCAGCGACTAGCCTGTAATGGTGCGGGTTGTAGCAGTCCCGCACCAGCAGTGTGCAGTTCGGTGACGCGGGCTGTTACAGGCTGGTTGCACGTCGTTTGTCGCTGCGGTTGCAATGATGGCGCGTGCGGGTTGCGCCTGAAAAAACAAATGGTTTCACCTTCCGCGGTTTAGACGGTTGCACGCCCAATGAAAATGGGACCGAAACAGTCGAAATAACAACAATGCAGCGACTTTTTGAAGAATAAAAAACCGATGGCACGGGCCTTGCTCTGAGCTTTGAGTGAAGTGAAGTCGCAGTGCCAACTAAAAAAAACCTTGGAGCACCACCTCATGTCCCAGACGTTTTACAAGAAAGGCTTTCTGGCCCTCGCAGTCGCTACTGCGCTGGGTGTTTCTGCGTTTGCTCAAGCTGATATCAAGATCGGTGTAGCGGGTCCTATGACCGGTGCCAACGCGGCATTCGGCGAGCAGTACATGAAGGGTGCACAGGCGGCGGCCGATGCGGTCAACGCGGCGGGTGGCGTCAACGGGGAAAAAATCGTCCTGGTCAAAGGCGACGACGCCTGCGAACCGAAGCAGGCAGTGACGGTCGCCAAGGACCTCACCAACCAGAAAGTCGCCGGCGTGGTCGGTCACTTCTGCTCCTCTTCGACCATTCCAGCGTCGGAAATCTACGACGAAGCCGGGATCATCGCGATCACTCCGGGCTCGACCAACCCGCAAGTGACCGAACGCGGCCTCAGCGCCATGTTCCGTATGTGCGGACGTGACGACCAGCAAGGCATCGTTGCCGGCGACTACATCGTCGACATGCTCAAGGGCAAGAAAGTCGTCGTGCTGCACGACAAGGACACCTACGGCCAAGGCCTGGCGGACGCCACCAAGGCTCAGCTGGAAAAACGCGGCGTCAAGCCTGTGCTGTACGAAGGCCTGACCCGTGGCGAGAAAGACTTCAGCACCATCGTCACCAAGATCCGTGGCGCCGGCGCCGATGTCGTCTATTTCGGCGGCCTGCACCCGGAAGCCGGTCCGCTGGTTCGCCAGCTGCGTGAACAAGGTCTGAAAGACGTCAAGTTCATGTCCGACGACGGCATCGTGACCGACGAACTGGTGACCACCGCTGGCGGCCCGCAATTCACCGATGGCGTGCTGATGACTTTCGGCGCCGACCCGCGCCTGTTGCCGGAAAGCAAGACCGTAGTGGACGCGTTCCGCAAGGCCGGCACCGAGCCTGAAGGCTACACCCTGTACGCCTACGCCTCGGTTCAGACCTTGGCGGCAGCGTTCAATGGCGCGAAGAAAAACGACGGCGAAGCCGCTGCCAAGTGGCTGAAAGCCAACCCGGTGAAAACCGTGATGGGCGAGAAGACCTGGGACGCCAAAGGCGACCTGAAAGTCTCCGACTACGTGGTTTACCAGTGGGACAAGGACGGCAAATACCACCAGCTGGAAAAGCAGAAGTAAGGGCTGAAGCGATCACTCGGCTCACTTGAAACCCTGTGGGAGCGGGCTTGCCCGCGATGGCGTCAGGTCAATCGACACACAAGTTGGCTGATCCACCGCTATCGCTGGCAAGCCAGCTCCCACAGGATTCAGTGGCGATCGGGCTGATCACGCTCCGACATTGCTCCGACGTACATCTGTATTTTTCCTAGAAGAACCGCGCGTCATGGGCGCGCAGGTTCTCACTGCGTGAGATTGCGTTATGGATGGTATTTTCCTGCAGCAACTGGTCAATGGCCTGACCCTCGGGTCGGTCTATGGCCTGATCGCCATCGGCTACACAATGGTCTACGGCATCATCGGCATGATCAACTTCGCCCACGGCGAGGTTTACATGATTTCCGCTTACCTGGCGGCAATCAGTCTGGCTCTGCTGGCTTACTTCGGTATCGAATCCTTCCCGCTGCTGATGCTCGGTACGCTGATCTTCACCATCGTCGTCACGGCGGTGTATGGCTGGGTCATCGAGCGTGTCGCCTACAAACCCCTGCGTAACTCGACCCGCCTGGCGCCGCTGATCAGCGCTATCGGTATTTCGCTGATTTTGCAGAACTACGCACAGATCGCTCAGGGCGCCAAACAACAGGGCGTGCCTACGCTGCTGACCGGTGCCTGGCGTGTTGAAGTCGGCACCGGCTTCGTGCAACTGACCTACACCAAAGTCTTCATCCTGATCGCCGCGTTTGTCGGCATGGGGCTGCTGACCTACATCATCAAATACACCAAGCTCGGCCGCATGTGCCGTGCGACCCAGCAAGACCGCAAGATGGCCTCGATCCTGGGGATCAACACCGACCGGGTGATTTCCTACGTGTTCATCATCGGTGCAGCCATGGCGGCACTGGCCGGTGTGCTGATCACCATGAACTACGGCACGTTCGACTTCTATGCCGGCTTCATCATCGGCATCAAGGCGTTCACCGCAGCGGTTCTGGGCGGCATCGGTTCACTGCCCGGCGCGATGCTCGGCGGGATCATCCTCGGCATCTCCGAGTCGCTGTTCTCCGGTCTGGTCAACTCCGACTACAAAGACGTGTTCAGTTTCTCGCTGCTCGTCCTCGTACTGGTCTTCCGGCCGCAGGGCCTGTTGGGCCGTCCTCTTGTGTCGAAGGTGTAAGCGATGTCTGCAACCACTGAAAAATCCATCGATATCAAAAAAAGTCTGGTCGAGGCGATTCTTGCCGGCCTGATTGCGCTGATCGTGTTCGGGCCGATTGTCGGCGTCGTCCTCGACGGCTACAGCTTCAACCTCGAAGCGACTCGCGTGGCGTGGATCATTGCCATCGTCATGGCCGGTCGCTTTGCCCTCAGCCTGTTCCTGCAAACCCCCAAGGGCCTGAAGATCCTCGACGGGTTCGAGAGCACCGGTTCCGGCGTGCACGTGCTGCCGGCGGACTACAAATCGCGGCTGCGCTGGATCATTCCGCTGATCATTGTGCTGGCGATCATCGTGCCGTTTGTCTCCAACTCCTATCTGCTGGGGGTGGTCATCCTTGGTTTGATCTACGTGCTGCTGGGGCTGGGGCTGAACATTGTGGTCGGTCTGGCCGGGCTGCTCGACCTTGGTTACGTGGCGTTCTACGCCATCGGTGCCTACGGTCTGGCATTGGGTTATCAATATCTGGGTCTGGGTTTCTGGACCGTGCTGCCGCTGGCGGCGATCACCGCAGGCCTGGCCGGTTGCATTCTCGGTTTCCCGGTGCTGCGTCTGCACGGTGACTATCTGGCGATCGTGACCCTGGGCTTCGGCGAAATCATTCGTCTGGTGCTCAACAACTGGCTGTCCCTGACCGGCGGCCCGAACGGCATGCCGGCGCCACTGCCGACGTTCTTCGGTCTGGAGTTCGGCAAGCGGGCGAAGGATGGCGGGGTGCCGTTCCATGAGTTCTTCGGTCTGACCTACAACCCCGACGTAAAGTATTACTTCATTTACGCGGTGCTGTTCCTGGTGGTGCTGGCGGTGTTGTACGTCAAGCATCGGCTGGTGAAGATGCCGGTCGGTCGCGCCTGGGAAGCCCTGCGTGAAGATGAAATCGCCTGCCGTTCGATGGGCCTGAACCACGTACTGGTCAAGCTCTCGGCGTTCACCATCGGTGCGTCGACGGCGGGTCTGGCCGGGGTGTTCTTCGCCACCTATCAAGGCTTCGTCAACCCGACCTCGTTCACCTTCTTCGAATCGGCGCTGATCCTCGCCATCGTCGTGCTCGGCGGCATGGGTTCGACCATCGGCGTGGTCATCGCCGCATTCGTGCTCACCGTCGCCCCGGAACTGCTGCGTGGCTTCGCTGAATACCGCGTGCTGCTGTTCGGCATCCTGATGGTGTTGATGATGATCTGGCGACCACGCGGGCTGATCCGCATCAGCCGCACCGGGGTCAAACCACGCAAAGGTGCCATTCACTACGAGAGGACTGCGCCATGAGTGAAGTCGTACTCTCTGTTGAAAAACTGATGATGCATTTCGGTGGCATCAAGGCTTTGAGCGATGTCAGCCTGAAGGTCAAACGCAATTCGATCTTCGCCCTGATCGGCCCCAATGGCGCCGGCAAGACCACGGTGTTCAACTGCCTGACCGGTTTCTACAAGGCCACGGGCGGCAAGATCGAACTCAATGTGCGCGGCCAGCAGACCAACGTCATCCAGTTGCTGGGCGAGTCGTTCAAACCGACCGATTTCGTTTCGCCGAAATCCTTCCTCAGCCGCATGTACTACAAAATGTTCGGCGGTACTCACCTGGTGAACCGTGCCGGTCTCGCCCGTACGTTCCAGAACATTCGCCTGTTCAAGGAAATGTCGGTGCTGGAAAACCTGCTGGTGGCGCAGCACATGTGGGTCAACCGCAACATGCTCGCCGGCATCCTCAACACCAAGGGCTATCGCAAGGCCGAGAGCGATGCGCTGGATGTCGCGTTCTACTGGCTCGAAGTGGTCGATCTGGTGGACTGCGCCAACCGTCTGGCCGGTGAGCTGTCCTACGGCCAACAACGGCGTCTGGAAATTGCCCGGGCCATGTGCACGCGGCCGCAGATCATCTGCCTCGACGAACCGGCCGCCGGCCTCAATCCTCAGGAAACCGAAGCGCTCAGCGCGATGATCCGGCTGCTGCGCGACGAGCACGATCTGACCGTGGTGCTGATCGAACACGACATGGGCATGGTTATGAGCATTTCCGACCACATCGTGGTGCTGGACCACGGCATCGTCATCGCTGAGGGCGGGCCTGAAGCGATCCGTAACGATCCAAAAGTGATCGCGGCCTACCTGGGCGCCGATGAAGAGGAGCTGGTATGAGCCAACCGATCCTCGAACTGCGCAATCTGGACGTGTTCTACGGCCCGATTCAGGCGCTCAAAGGCGTTTCTCTGCAAATCAACGAAGGCGAGACCGTCAGCCTGATCGGCTCCAACGGCGCCGGCAAGTCGACCTTGCTGATGTCGATCTTCGGCCAGCCCAGAGCGGCGGGCGGGCAGATTCTCTATCAGGGCGTCGACATCACGCAGAAGTCCTCGCACTACATCGCCTCCAACGGTATCGCGCAGTCGCCGGAAGGGCGGCGGGTTTTCCCCGACATGACCGTCGAGGAAAACCTGCTGATGGGCACCATCCCGATTGGCGACAAGTACGCCAAAGAGGACATGCAGCGCATGTTCGAGCTGTTTCCACGGCTTGAGGAGCGACGCAATCAGCGGGCGATGACCATGTCTGGCGGTGAACAGCAGATGCTCGCCATCGCCCGTGCGCTGATGAGCCGGCCGAAGCTGTTGCTGCTCGATGAACCGAGCCTGGGTCTGGCGCCGATCGTGGTGAAGCAGATCTTCGCCACGCTGCGTGAGTTGGCAAAAACCGGGATGACGATTTTCCTCGTCGAGCAGAACGCCAACCATGCGCTGAAGCTGTCGGACCGGGCATATGTGATGGTCAACGGCGAAATCCGTCTGACCGGCACCGGCAAAGAGCTTTTGGTGAATGAGGAGGTGCGTAACGCCTATCTGGGTGGGCACTGATTTTCTCGCGGTTGCACACAGCCCCGGCGACGAGAGTCCCGGGGCTTTTTTATTTTTTGGAATCCACCACAGGTAAATTGGGTAATTCCCAAAATTGTGGAAAACAAATTCCCCAAGCTGCCAAAGCGCGACATATAGACGCTGCAAATGGCTGTTTTTCCACAGTTTTGACTTGTCCCCGGTTACTGTGGAGCTGGCTGTGAATAACGTGGGTGTATCTGGCTGCAAGCCTTATGAAACGTGGCTTGCAGGGATGTGTTTGTTTTTTGATCAGGCATTTTTGCTGGAGCGCGCGGCGTCGTTGTCAACCTTTTTCTGGGGGGCAGAGACATGGCAATTCCCTGTGCGCAAGCCTGTGGATAAGTCTGTGACTAAACTCTGGAAAGACCTCGCGGAGCGCCGTAATTGCTGGCCTCGCGCAATCACCCGGTGACACCGCCCGTCGTGCAAAATGCCCTGTCCCGCACATCCCCCGCATCACGGTCAAGCAAAAAACTTTCCATTTCGCCCGCAAAGCCTTGTGTGGCGCGGCTTTGCGCGTTTGCACTTGCCCCCGGAAACTGTGGAGCAGACTGTGGATAACATGCGTGCACATGGCTACAGGCCACGCTGGCTGTGGTCTTGGCAGGTCTGGTTGTTTTTTGTACAGCTGGCAAGTGTTGCCCGTATTCGCGAGGGCGGGCATGCTGCCTGCTGATTTTCTATTCCAAGGGCTGCCGTGGCGGCCGAAGCAAGGAGAACACGATGTCCGACACCCTGTTTATCACCGGCGCGACGTCCGGTTTTGGTGAAGCCTGTGCCCGGCGTTTTGCCGAGGCTGGCTGGAAGCTGGTCCTGACCGGCCGTCGTGAAGAACGCCTCAATGCCCTGTGCGCCGAACTGTCGAAGCAGACCGAAGTGCATGGTCTGGTTCTCGATGTGCGCGATCGCAAAGCGATGGAGGAGGCTATCGCCAACCTGCCGCCGTCGTTCGCCAAACTCCGTGGCCTGATCAACAACGCCGGCCTGGCGCTCGGCGTCGATCCGGCGCCCAAGTGCGATCTGGATGACTGGGACACCATGGTCGACACCAACGTCAAAGGCCTGATGTACGCCACTCGCCTGCTGCTGCCACGGCTGATTGCCCACGGCCGTGGCGCCGGTATCGTCAACCTCGGTTCCATCGCCGGTAACTACCCGTACCCGGGCAGCCACGTGTACGGCGCGAGCAAAGCCTTCGTCAAACAGTTCTCGCTGAACCTGCGTTGCGACCTGCAGGGTACTGGCGTGCGGGTCAGCAACATCGAACCCGGCCTGTGCGAAAGCGAGTTCTCGCTGGTACGTTTTGCCGGTGACCAGGAACGCTACAACGCCACTTACGCCGGCGCCGAGCCGATCCAGCCGCAGGACATCGCCGAGACGATTTTCTGGGTGATGAACACCCCGGCTCATATCAACATCAATAGCCTGGAGCTGATGCCGGTGAGCCAGACCTGGGCCGGGTTTGCCATCGAGCGTAACAAGGCTTGATACCGCGCTGAGGCCATTCGCGAGCAGGCTCGCTCCCACAGGAGAATGCATTCCAAGATGTGGGAGCGAGCCTGCTCGCGATAGCAATTGTTCGGTCAGCGAAGATACGCAGCCAAACCGTGGTAGCAAGTCGCCAAATGATAAGGCGTGGTCGAAGGCATGTCCTTGCGGCTGACCTCTCCATTCTCATCGCGACACTCATGCCAGCCGCCGGCATGCAGAAACCGCTGCTGCAACGCCTGCAATTGGCGCAGCACTACCGCTTCGCTGTCCGCCCGCAAGGTCAGCGCACGCAGGTACTCGGCTTGAGCCCAGATCCGTTGGGTGGAATCCCTGGGCCGACCATTGCTTTCCAGATCAAGCATCGCCCGCACCGCGCCGCAGGACTCCAGCACGCCGTACTGCTCGGTAAAAGCAAATGCCCGATCCAGTGCCCGATGCAGTTTCGAATCGCGCAACAGCGCCGACGATTCGAGCAGGAAATACCATTCGAACTGGTGTCCCGGCTCGTACCAGTTATCCACAGCACCCAGCGGCTTCTCCATCAACACGCCGTATTGCGGATCGACGAACTGCTTGTGCATGGCTGTGCATAACTCAAGCAGGGCCTTCTGCGTTTGCGGGTCTTCACGCACGGCGAGGGTCGCCAGAAAAGCTTCGGCCAGATGCATCAGCGGATTTTGCAGTGGCCCGGTTTGCAGGGTGAGCCAGTCACGCTCAAGGCAGGCTTCGTACAAACCGTCGCCGGTGGCGAATCGGCGGCCGATGATTTCCAGCGCGGCGTTCAATGTCGACTCGGCCAGCGAATCCCGGGACTTGTCCCAGTAATGCGCGCAGGCGAACAGGATGAAGGCGTGGGTGTAGAGATCCTTGCGCTGGTCCAGCGGCTTGCCTTGCGCATCGATGCTGTAAAACCAGCCGCCGTGCTCGGCATCATGGAAATGCCGTTGCAGCGAACGGAACAACGCGGCGGCGCGGACTTCGGCGTTATCCACAACCCCGATCAGGCTGGAGAACAGATACAGCTGCCGTGCGCAGGCCATCGCCCGATAGCGCTGCACTGGCAACGGTTGGTGTGTAGCGTCCAGCGCCTCATAGGGCAACGCCATGTCGGCATTCCAGCCCGGGCCTTGCCACAGCGGCACGATCACGTCGAGGAAGTGCTGCTGCACTTGGCCAAACAGGGCGGTCAATTCGGGCAGGGCGGTGGAGCGGGAAGCGTGGGGCATGGGCGGGCGTCACGGGCTGGGGCGATTGCGCGACATGGTAGCAGAGAGCACCGCTTGAGAGAGGCGGTGTCTGTCAGGCCGTCTTCGCGAGCAGGCTCACTCCCACAGTGGATTTGCAGCGAACACAAAACCTGTGGGAGCGAGCCTGCTCGCGAAGAGGCCAGTTCAGGCAATAAAAAATCAGCCTGCGAGCAACCACACCCCAGTCGCCGCCGAAGCCGCACCCGCCAACCGCACCAGCGGCGCCGCTGCCTGCGGAAGAACTCGCACCACGCCATAACCGAGCGCATGCAAAACCGCTGTCGCCGCGACAAACCCGGCCGCATACGCCCACGGGCTGCTCATTTCCGGCAGCTCCAGCCCATGCGCCACGCCATGGAACAGCGCAAACAGCGCCGTCGCTGCCACCGCCATCACCAGCGGCGGACGCACGGCCAGTGCCACGGCCAGGCCCAGCGCCAATACCGAAGCAGCAATCCCGCTTTCCAGCGCCGGCAACTCCAGCCCTTCAAAACCGAGCAGGCCGCCCAGCAGCATGGTGCCGACAAACGTGCACGGCAGCGCCCAGCGCGCCGCGCCTTGTTGCTGCGCCGCCCACAAACCGACGGCGAGCATTGCCAGCAAGTGGTCGAGCCCGCCGATCGGGTGGCTGATGCCCGCGACGAGGCCGCTGTCGCCATGCCCAGGGTGCGCGAAGGCCAGTGCCGGTGTCAGCAGCAGCGCCACGGCGCCAAGAATGCGTTTGAGTGTCATGGATAAGCTTCCTTGTTGATAAGTGGATCAGGCGGCGGTCAGCAGGCCCTGGCGTTCGATGAAGGCGATGATTTCTTCAAGGCCCTGACCGGTTTTCTGGTTGCTGAACACGAACGGCTTGCCGTTGCGCATGCGTTTGGTGTCGCTGTCCATCATTTCCAGCGAGGCGCCCACCAGTGGCGCGAGGTCGATCTTGTTGATCACCAGCAGGTCGGACTTGCAGATCCCCGGGCCGCCCTTGCGCGGCAGCTTGTCGCCGGCGGAGACGTCGATCACGTAGATGGTCAGGTCGGACAGCTCCGGGCTGAAGGTCGCCGAGAGGTTGTCGCCGCCGGATTCAACCAGAATCAGATCCAGCCCGGGAAAACGCCGGTTCAGTTGGTCGACTGCTTCAAGGTTGATCGAGGCGTCTTCGCGGATTGCCGTGTGCGGGCAGCCGCCGGTTTCCACGCCGATGATCCGCTCCGGCGCGAGGGCTTCGTTGCGCACCAGGAAATCGGCGTCTTCGCGGGTGTAGATATCGTTGGTGACCACGGCGAGGTTGTAGCGCTCGCGCAGGGCCAGGCACAGGGCCAGGGTCAGTGCGGTTTTGCCGGAACCGACCGGGCCGCCGATGCCGACGCGCAGAGGTTGTGTATCCATTTCATTCTCCAAAATAAACAGCCCTAAGAGCGGAAGAGACGGCTGTACTGGCGCTCGTGGGCCATGCACGCCAGAGACAGGCCAAACGCGGCGCTGCCGATGTGTTCGGGGTTGAGGTGGGTCGCGTCGTGCTGCGCCTGTTGCAGCAGCGGCAGCAGTTCGCTGGTCAGGCGCTGGGCGGCTTGCTGGCCCAGCGGCAGGGTTTTCATCAACACGGCGAGCTGGTTTTCCAGCCAGCTCCACAGCCACGCGGCAAGAGCGTCCTGCGGGGTGATGCCCCAGGCGCGTGCCGCCAGTGCCCAGCACAGGGCGAGATGCGGTTCTGTGGTCTGTTCAAGAAAGTCGCGGGCGGGCGCATCGAGTTCTGGCAAACCGTTCAACAACTGCTGCAGGGAGTAGCCCATCTGCCGGCTCTCCAGATGCAACTCGCGGGTTTCGCGACTGGCGCGGTGGCTCTCGCAGAGTTGTCGTAATTCGGCCCAGTTTTCATCTGCTGCGGCCTGGCAATGCGCCAACAGCAGCGGCGCTTCGAAGCGCGCGAGGTTGAGCAGCAGTTGATCGCTGATCCAGCGGCGGGCGCCGTCCGGGTTGTGGACCCGGCCATTATCCACCGCCATTTCCAGACCCTGGGAATAGCTGTAGCCGCCAATCGGCAATTGCGGACTGGCCAGACGCAGCAGCGCCCAGGCCGGATTCACAGGCGCACGCCGAACTGGTGGAGTTTCGGCGCGTAGTTGAAGTCTTCGTCGCCGTGGCGGGAATGATGATGGCCGCCGCCGTAAGCGCCGTGTTCCGGCTGGAACGGCGCTTCGATAGCCTCGACCTGCGCGCCGAGCTGTTCGAGCATCGCCTTGAGCACGTAATCGTCGAGCAGGCGCAGCCAGCCACCGCCGACTTGCAGGGCGACATGGCGGTTGCCGAGGTGATAGGCCGCGCGGGTCAGTTCGAACGCATTGGCGCAAGTGACATGGAGCAGTTGTTCAGGGCGGGCGCAGACGCGCACGACACGGCCGTCTTCAGCCTGCAGGCATTCGCCGTCATACAGCGGTGGCTGGCCGCGCTCCAAAAACAACCCGACGTCTTCGCCTTCGGCACTGAAACAGCGCAAACGGCTTTTGCTGCGCGCTTCGAAGGTCAGGTGCAGCTCGGCGGCCCAGACGGGTTGAGGGTCGATTCTGCGATGAATCACCAGCATCGGAAAGCTTCCAGCAATGAACGTTGAATGGGCTAGAGCAAGCGCCGCGCCAATCGGGTGATCTGTAGGAAATAGCTGTCGGCGCTTGCCTGATCTTTCAACAGGCGCGGCGATTCTGGAAGGTTTTGGTGCATGAAGGATTTGTCATGCACCAATTCGATGCCGTGACGGATGTTCAATGTGGGAGCGAGCCTGCTTGCGAATGCGCCGTGTCAGACAGATGTATTCAGCTGACCCAGCGCTTTCGCGAGCACGCTCGCTCCCACAGAGGCTTTGCGCTGTGTCAGATAGAGAAGGGGATTACTCGGTACTGCCCAGCCCTTGCCAGTGCTTGAGGCCGATAAAGATGAAGCGCAGTTGCTGGGTGATCTTCGCCTGCGGCGTCAGATGCTCCGGCAAGGCCTCGGCGGGCGGGTCGATGATGTCGGGGAGGGTGGCGAACACCGATTTGACGATCAGGTCGGCGATCACGCTCAGACCGGCGATGTCCAGATGTTGCAGCTTGGGCATCAGCGCCAGGTCCGCCGCGAGGTCGGCGCTGATGTTCTCCCGCAGGCGTCCGATCGCCTGGCGTACCGGCAGCGAGCCGCCATATTGTTCGCGGGCGAGAAACAGGAATTGCGAGCGGTTGGCGTTGACCACATCAAGGAAGATGCGCACCGAAGCGTCGATGATGCCGCCCATGACGAATTCGTTGTGCCGCACCAGGCGGATGGTTTCGCGGAAGGTCTGGCCGACTTCGCTGACCAGTACCAGACCCAACTCGTCCATATCGGCAAAGTGCCGGTAGAAACCGGTGGGCACGATGCCGGCGGTCTTGCTCACTTCGCGCAGGCTCAGGCTGCCGAATCCTCGGCCGCTTTCCATCAGGTGGCGGGCAGCGTCCATCAGGGCGTTGCGGGTCTGTTGTTTCTGTTCGGCGCGGGGCAGCATCGCAGGGTGTGTTCTTCGGCAGGACAAGCGCCGCACTCTAGCAAATCGGCTTTGTCGGCGTCGAACGGGGAGTCATGCAGCGAGGGATTCACAGAAGCTGAAAAGTCAAAAGCCCAATCCGCTGATTGGGCTTTTTCGCTGGGCCGTCATAGGCTCAGCTCACGGCGCTGTTGCGTTCGATTACACGATCACCACCACCTTCGGCGAGGGCTTGACCTTGGGGAGTCTTGTCGTAGCCGTCTTCCACCAGACCTTTTTCTTCGAGACGATTGCGGCCGTTTTCAGCCAGGGTCTGGCCCTGTGGGGTTTTGTCATAGCCGTCTTCAGCCAGAGTCTGACCTTGAGGGGTCTTGTCATAGCCGTCTTCAGCCAGAGTCTGGCCTTGTGGGGTTTTGTCGTAGCCGTCTTCAGCGAGCGTCTGGCTGAACACCGAGTGGCTGTCTTTGACTTGCGGAGTGGCCTGATCGGCAGCGGGCAGGGCAAAAGCAGTGCTGGCTAGCATCGACAGGGTAAGGCTGAGCAGTAATTGGCGTTTCATGATAGTGGCTCCTTGGGAGGGCGATAAAGTGGGTACGAGGGCAATGCTACTCTCGATATGTCGATATAAAAGTTCATAAACGCAATGGTAATAATCAACAGAATTGATTGTTCGGCGCGAAGGCTCTAGATCGGGCCTTTGCGGGCGACGGTTTTGCACCGTCGTGGGTATTTTCGACTCACTCGTGCCTCGCAAAAGTGCGGGTCGCGGTAACACTGCTCGACCGATCGGTCAGTTTTGCTGCGCTTTTTATGGCTTAAACTGCCTTTCGATTAAACCTGCGGGCCTTTCGCCAGTCACAGACTGCATAGGGGCCGCTTAGGTCTGCCGTTTCAGCTGTGCGTCGGGTAATCGGCGTGCGGTCGTGATCAGGAGCTTTGTGCATGACGCGCACTGGAAAAATCTTCAGCTGGATCTTCGCCATCCTCGTGCTGCTGCTGGCAGCCTTGATTCTGATCATCGTGTTCTTCGACTGGAACCGGATCAAACCGACCATCAATGCCAAAGTCTCGGAAGAACTGCACCGGGCGTTTGCCATCAATGGCAACCTCGCGGTGATCTGGCAGCGCGAGCCGGAAGAGGGCGGCTGGCGCTCTTGGGTGCCTTGGCCGCACGTGGTCGCCGAGGATCTGAGCCTGGGTAATCCTGACTGGTCGAAGCAGCCGCAGATGGTCACTCTGAAACGTGTCGAGCTGCGCATTTCGCCGCTGGCCCTGCTGGCCCAGCGCGTGGTGATTCCGCGCATCGACCTGACCGAGCCGAATGCCGAGCTGCAACGTCTGGCCGATGGCCGCGCCAACTGGACGTTCAAATTCGATCCCAAGGACCCGAACGCCGAGCCTTCGAGCTGGGTGGTCGATATCGGCGCGATCGGTTTCGACAAGGGCCACGTGACCCTCGACGATCAGACCTTGAAGACCAATCTCGATGTGTTGATCGACCCGCTCGGCAAGCCGATTCCATTCAGCGAGATCGTCGGCGACAAAGCGGCGAAAACTGCTCAGGACAAGGGCGGCGCACCGCAGGATTACGCCTTTGCGCTCAAGGTCAAAGGCCAGTACCACGGGCAGAACCTCACCGGGCAGGGCAAGATCGGCGGGTTGCTGGCGTTGCAGGACGCGAGCAAGCCGTTCCCGTTGCAGGCCCAGGCGAAGATCGGCGATACCCGTATCGAACTGGCCGGCACCCTGACTGACCCGCTGAATCTTGGCGCTCTTGATCTGCGCCTCAAGCTCGCTGGAGACAGCCTCGGCAATCTCTACCCGCTGACCGGCGTGACCCTACCGGACACGCCACCGTATTCCACCGACGGTCACCTGATCGCCAGGCTGCATGACGAGGCCGGGGCGAGATTCACTTACGAGAAATTCAACGGCAAGATCGGCGACAGCGACATCCACGGCGACCTCACCTACGTCGCCAGCCAGCCACGGCCGAAACTCAGCGGTGCGCTGCTCTCCAATCAACTGCTGTTTGCCGACCTCGCGCCACTGATCGGCGCCGACTCCAACACCGAGCAAAAGGCCCGTGGCGGCGCGAGCAAGCAACCGGCGGACAAAGTCCTGCCGGTCGAAGAATTCAAAACCGATCGCTGGCGGGCCATGGACGCCGATGTCGAGTTCACCGGCAAACGCATCGTCCACAGCGAGAAGCTGCCGTTCAAAGACCTCTATACCCATCTGAAACTCAACGACGGCGAGCTCAGCCTAGAACCGCTGCGCTTTGGCGTCGCCGGCGGCACGCTGGATGCGCTGATTCGCCTCAATGGCCGCACCGAGCCGCTGGAAGGCCGGGCGCGTTTGACCGCACGCAAATTCAAACTCAAAGAGTTGTTCCCGACCTTCGAGCCGATGAAGACCAGTTTCGGTGAGCTCAATGGCGATGCCGACATCAGTGGCCGGGGCAACTCCGTGGCCAAGCTGCTCGGTGGTGCCAACGGCAATCTGAAGATGCTGATCAACGACGGTGCAATCAGCCGTGAGTTGATGGAGCTGGCCGGGCTCAACGTCGGTAACTACGTGGTCGGCAAGATCTTTGGCGACAAGGAAGTGAAGATCAATTGCGCGGCGGCGGACTTCGACATCAAGACCGGCCTGGCCACGACACGGCTGTTTGTCTTCGATACCGAGAACGCAATCATCTACATCGATGGCACGGCGAACATGGCCACCGAACAACTCGATCTGACCGTGACCCCGGAATCCAAGGGCTGGCGTCTGATCTCGCTGCGCTCGCCGCTGTATGTGCGCGGCAAGTTCATCAAACCGGATGCCGGCGTCAAAGCCGTACCGTTGATGCTGCGCGGGGCGGGGATGGTTGCGCTGGGCGTGATTGCCGCACCGGCGGCGGG
The DNA here is from genome assembly GCF_024072275.1 of Pseudomonas siliginis. Taxonomy (NCBI): domain Bacteria; kingdom Pseudomonadati; phylum Pseudomonadota; class Gammaproteobacteria; order Pseudomonadales; family Pseudomonadaceae; genus Pseudomonas; species Pseudomonas siliginis. Next base: position 685,226 of record NZ_CP099598.1, read on the forward strand.
ATTGCTGGCGCTGGTGGCGCCGAGCGGTGGCGAGCCGAATCAGTGCGCGCCGTTGCTGGAGCAGATGAAGCAGGGCAAGGCGCCGGTGACCGTTAAACCCAGTAAGTAAGCAGGGCAGATCGAAAGATCGCAGCCTTCGGCAGCTCCTACATTTGGAATGCGTTCCCCCTGTAGGAGCTGTTGAAGGCTGCGATCTTTTGCTGTTAAGGGTTACAGATCGTTGAGGATATCCGCCATGTCGTCGGCGTGTTCTTCTTCCTGGGCGAGGATGTCTTCGAAGATGCGGCGGGTGGTCGGGTCTTTGTCACCGATGTACTGGATGATTTCGCGATAGCTGTCGATAGCAATGCGCTCGGCCACCAGATCTTCGTAAACCATTTCCTTGAGCGTGTTGCCGGCCACGTATTGCGCGTGGGACATCTTGCTGAGCAGGTCAGGGTTGAACTCAGGCTCACCGCCCAGTTGCACGATCCGCTCGGCGAGGCGATCGGCGTGCTCGGCTTCCTGGTTGGCGTGTTCGAGGAATTCGTCGGCGGCGACGTTGGCTTTCAGGCCGCTGGCCATGAAGTAGTGGCGCTTGTAGCGCAAGGTGCACACCAGTTCGGTGGCCAGCGACTCGTTGAGCAAACGCAGTATTTCTTCACGGTTGGCGTTGTAGCCCTCGGTGACCGCGCCGTTTTCCACGTGTTGCCGCGCGCGTTCGCGCAGGGTTTGAACATCAGACAAATGCACGTCACTCATTTCATTCTCCTGGAGGCTAATCCGATAGGCGCCACGTTCTGAAGACGCGGTCGCTACCCAGGTTGTGAGTCTTGAGCGAAGCGAAAAGTTTTATGCGATTTATGCCGGACGCGCTGCAGGAACTGCTGAAGACTGCTATGTCGGGAGGGCCTGACGCTGGTCAGTCCGGTTTCGGTGGAGCGGATCGTGGCGGGCTGAAGTAGGCTCATCGTTCAGTTGTCATCGTCACGTTGGATGCTTGGCGGGCGTCTTGCAGGTCTGGCATCCACTCACCGCGCACAAGGATGTAACCCATGTCGACACGTTATCCATTGGTGCTGGTGCCGGGCATGCTCGGCTTTGTCCGGCTGGTGCTTTACCCGTATTGGTTCGGCATCATCAAGGCCTTGCGCCGTGGTGGTGCGACGGTGGTCGCGGTGCAGGTTTCGCCGCTCAACTCTACTGAAGTGCGCGGCGAGCAGTTGCTGGCGCGGATCGAGGAAATCCTGCGCGAGAGCGGGGCGCAAAAGGTCAATCTGTTCGGCCACAGCCAAGGCGCGTTGACCGCACGATATGCGGCGGCGAAGCGCCCGGATCTGGTGGCCTCGGTGACTTCGGTGGCCGGTCCGAATCATGGTTCCGAGCTGGCCGATTATCTGGAAAAGCACTATCCCGCCAACAGCGCCAAGGGGCGCTTGCTCGAAGCGTTGCTGCGCCTGATCGGCTGGGTCATGGCATTGCTCGACACGGGTTATCACGGGCCGAAACTGCCGGTGGATATCCACGCTTCCCACCAATCGCTGACCACGGCGGGCGTCGCATTATTCAATCAGCGTTATCCACAAGGGCTGCCTGAAGTCTGGGGCGGCCAGGGGTCGGAAGAGGTCAACGGTGTGCGCTATTACTCCTGGTCAGGGACGCTGCAACCGGGCAAGACCGATCGTGGCGGCAATCTTTTTGACGGCACCAACCGCAGTTGTCGCTTGTTTGCCAAGACCTTCGTCCGCGAGCCGGGGCAGTGCGATGGCATGGTCGGCCGTTACAGCTCGCATCTGGGCACGGTGATCGGTGATGACTATCCGCTGGATCATTTCGACATCGTCAATCAGTCGCTGGGACTGGTGGGCAAGGGCGCGGATCCGGTAATGCTGTTTGTCGAGCATGCGGCGCGGCTGGAGGCTGCAGGGTTATAGCCAAACAGACCGCGTCATCGTTCTTCGCGAGCAGGCTCGCTCCCACAGGTGTCTGCATTTCAATGTGGGAGCGAGCCTGCTCGCGAAGGGGCCTTATCAGGCAACGCTGACCCGGCGGCCCAACACGGTGGTCCAGCGCTCCGACAAAACCACCCCACCCAAGGTCAGCAAACCGCCCACCAGGTGATACATCGCTAACTGTTCCTTCAGCACCAGCGCTGCGATCAACGCGGTAATCAGCGGCAGCAGATTGAAGAACAACGTCGTCCGGCTCGGTCCCAGCCGCTGCACCGCTTGCATCCACGCCAGCGGCGCGACCATCGAAGCCAGCAGGCATGCATAGAGCACCAGCGGCACGTTCTGCAGATTCAAACCGGTCTTCGGCGAAACAGCGAACAACGGAAACAACACCACAATCGCCACCAGCACCTGCAAGTACAGCAGCACCAGCGGCGGCAGGCGTAGTTGCCACTTTTTCAGCAGCGTGCTGTAAACCGCGTAGGCCAGCGTGGCGATCAGCATCATCGCATCGCCCAGATTGACCCCGTGTTGCAGCAGCGCTCCGAGGCTGCCGGATGACACCACCACCAGCACGCCAGCGAACGACAGCACCGCACCGACCAGCGCACCAGCGGTCAGGCGCTGGCCGAGGCTGATGATCGCCATGGCCAGCGACATCAATGGCATCAGCGACAGGATGATGCCCATGTTGGTCGCGGTGGTCAGTGTTGCAGCGAAATAGGCGAGGCTCTGATACACCGCCATGCCGAGCACGCCGAGGACGAAAATCCGCCCCAGATTCGGCCGAATCTGCGGCCAGTGTGCGATCACTTTCGAGAGCATGAATGGCGTGAACAGCACGCCGGCCAGCAGCCAGCGATAGAAACCGATCTCGGCGGGGAAGATTGCCCCGACCGCCAGTTTGTTGATCACGGTGTTGCCGGCCCAGATGAAAATCGCCAGCAGGGGAAACGGGTATTGCATGGGACAAAACCAGAACGTTGATGAAACGCGATTATCGCCTGTCTGGATGCAGGCCTATACTGCGATCCAGACAACCTGCCTCTGCATCCGGACAGCATGAACAGCAAACACATCGATCTGCTGGATTTCAGCGAACTGCCGTCAGCGGTGTATTTCCGCTACGCCGATTTCAATGCCCACGAATATGCCGCGCCACACCGGCATCCTTGGGGCACGCTGGAATACGCGGCCCATGGCGTGCTGCACATGGATGTCGACGGCAGCCGCTTCATGTCGCCGCCACAGTACGCGGTGTGGGTGCCGCCCGAGGTCGAGCACAGTTTCTACAGCCATCAACCGGTCAACTACCGCGCGGTGTGTCTTGATCCCGACGTCTGCGCGCGATTGCCGGCGCGGGCCTGCACGCTGGCAATCAGCGACATTCTCAAGGCCATCCTCAAAGACTTCGCCGCCCGCGATGTGAAGATCCCCGAGCATGAAGCCGATCAGCGTCTGGCCCAGGTATTGGTCGATCAACTGCAACAGGCACCGGTGCAGGAATGTTATCTGCCGTACGCGAGCAGCCCGGGCTTGCTGACGATTCTTGACGCCTTGCAGGCCGCGCCGGGCGACAACCAACCGTTGGCGCATTGGGCCGCGCAAGTGCATGTCAGCGAGCGCACGCTGGCGCGGCAGTTCGTTCGTGAGCTGGGCATGAGTTTTGGCGAGTGGCGTCAGCGCTTGCGTTATCTGGCGGCGATCGAGGCGCTTGAGACCTCGCGTTCGGTGCAGGAAATCGCTTTCGACCTCGGCTACAGCAGCGGCTCGGCATTCATCGCCATGTTCGCCCGCCAGGCCGGGTGCACGCCGGAGCAGTATCGGCGCAGCCACCTCGAGGGCAGGAAGGTGTAACAAGCTTTGACTACACTGCGACAGAGGCCGCATCCATCGGTGCGGCAACAAGGAGAAAACTCCATGAAGATGTTGCGTGTGCCGTTGTTGATGATCGGGCTGCTTGTGTGTTCCCAGGGTTTCGCCGCCACGGCGCAACAGAACAAGATGACCACCTGCAATGCCGATGCGACCGCCAAGAGTTTGAAGGGCGATGAGCGCAAGGCGTTCATGAGCACCTGCCTGAAAGCGGCACCAGCGGCCAACGATGGCAAGGAGCTGACCCCGCAGCAGCAGAAGATGACCACCTGTAATGCCGATGCGAAAACCAAGGCACTGACCGGCGATGCGCGCAAGGCGTTCATGAGTGAGTGTCTGAAGAAAAAATAAGGGGGCACCATGGGTGTCCGATTGACTCGGTCGGCTTGAGATTTTCCCTCACCCTAACCCTCTCCCGGAGGGAGAGGGGACCGACCGCATTGATGCCGACAGGAACTGGGGTCTGAAATACCGGGTCGATTGCGGATTCGGCACTGCACGTTCAGGTCGGAAAATTTTTCGAGCAACCCCCAATCGGTCCCCTCTCCCTCTGTGAGAGGGCTAGGGTGAGGGGGAAATTCGCAAGCCTTGCACGAAAATCCGAAACCCCGCATATCCCTAGTGCTAACCCAGGATCGCTGGCAGACTGCCCATCCTTTCACGCCGTTCGTTTTGAGGCTGTATGCCAACGTTTTCTCAGCGTCATGTTGTGTTCTGGGTCAGTTGCATCATCATTTTTGGCGGTCTGCTGCTGGTGCTGCCGCTGCGCCTGTTGCCCAGTCTTTTGGCCGGGTTGCTGGTGTTCGAGCTGGTCAACATGCTCACCCCGCAACTGCAACGGCTGATCGAAGGGCGGCGTGCGCGCTGGTTGGCGGTGGCGCTGCTCGGCACGCTGGTGGTGAGTGCGCTGGCGCTGATCTTCGCCGGGGCTATCAGTTTCCTCCTGCATGAAGCGGAAAACCCCGGCGCCTCGCTCGATAAATTCATGGGCGTAGTCGATCGCGCGCGCGGGCAGTTGCCGCCGTTCATCGATGCCTACCTGCCGGCGAGTGCGGCGGAATTTCGCGTGGCGATCGGCGAGTGGGCGAGCAAGCATCTGGCCGACCTGCAACTGGTCGGCAAGGACGCCGCGCACATGTTCGTCACCCTGCTGATCGGCATGGTGCTCGGCGCGATCATCGCCCTGCAGCGCATCCCCGACGTGACCAAGCGCAAGCCGCTGGCCGCCGCTTTGTTCGACCGTTTGCATCTGCTGGTGCAGGCGTTTCGCAATATCGTCTTCGCGCAGATCAAGATTTCCCTGCTCAACACCGTGTTCACCGGGATCTTCCTCGCGGTGATCCTGCCGATGTTCGGCATCAAGCTGCCGCTGACCAAAACCCTGATCGTGCTGACCTTCCTGCTCGGCCTGCTGCCGGTGATCGGCAACCTGATGTCGAACACGCTGATCACCATCGTCGGTCTGTCGCTGTCGATCTGGGTGGCGATCGCAGCGCTGGGCTATCTGATCGTTATCCACAAGCTCGAATACTTCCTCAACGCGCGCATCGTCGGCGGGCAGATCAGTGCCAAGTCGTGGGAGTTGCTCCTGGCGATGCTGGTGTTCGAAGCCGCGTTCGGTTTGCCGGGGGTGGTGGCAGGGCCGATTTATTACGCGTATCTGAAGAGTGAGCTGAAGCTGGGCGGGATGGTCTAAGGCCAGGCAACTAAATTGAATGCATCTGTGGCGAGGGGATTTATCCCCGTTGGCCTGCGCAGCAGGCCCCTGCTTTCATAAGGCGGGGGCCGCTTCGCGACCCAACGGGGATAAATCCCCTCGCCACAGGATAAATCCCCTCTCCACAAAGGCTCTTCGCCACAGATTGTGATCAGGCCATCGAACCGTAACGCTTCATCGCTTCAATCGCCAAACCGCTACCAATGCTGCCAAAGATGTTGCCTTCGACATGCCGGGCGTTCGGCAACATCGCCGAGACGCTGTTACGCAGGGCCGGGATGCCGCTCGAACCACCAGTGAAGAACACCGTGTCGACCTGATCGACCGCCACGCCGGCATCATTGAGCAATTGCGTAACGCTGCCACGCACACGCTCCAGCAAAGCCTCGATCGCCGATTCGAACAACGCGCGGCTCAGCTCGACGCTCAGCCCGGCTTCGATGCGGTCCAGCGGCACGTGGCGGCTGTCGGCGTGGGTCAGCTGGATCTTGGTTTCTTCCACTTCCATCGCCAGCCAGTGCCCGGCGCGCTGTTCGATCAGCTTGAACAGGCGATCGATGCCGCCGGTGTCTTCGATGTCGTAGCGCATGCTGCCCAGTGCCAGCGTGGATTTCTGCGAGTACACCGAGTTGATCGTGTGCCAGGTCGCCAGGTTCATGTGGTGGCTGGTTGGCATGTAGGCGCCGCTCTTCATGCGGCTGCCGTAGCCGAACAGCGGCATCAGGCCTTGCAGACTCAGCTGTTTGTCGAAGTCGGTACCACCGATGTGCACACCGCCGGTGGCGAGGATGTCATCGTGACGGTTGTCGACACCGCGACGCTCGGGCGACAGGCGCACCAGCGAGAAGTCGGAGGTACCACCGCCGATGTCGACGATCAGTACCAGCTCTTCTTTCTCGATGGTCGACTCGTAGTCGAACGCTGCCGCGATCGGCTCGTACTGGAACGACACGTCCTTGAAGCCGATTTTGCGCGCCACTTCGACCAGGGTGTCTTCGGCCTCCTGGTCAGCCAGCGGATCGTCGTCGACGAAGAACACCGGGCGACCCAGCACCACTTGCTCGAATTCCCGACCGGCGGCGGTTTCGGCGCGGCTCTTGAGCTGGCCGATGAACAGCCCGAGCAGATCCTTGAACGGCATCGCCGTGCCGAGGACGCTGGTGTCGTGCTTGATCAGCTTGGAGCCGAGCAGGCTTTTCAACGAGCGCATCAGCCGGCCTTCGTAGCCTTCCAGATACTCGTGCAGGGCCAGGCGACCGTAGACCGGGCGACGTTCCTCGATGTTGAAGAAGACCACCGACGGCAGGGTGATCTTGTCGTCTTCCAGCGCGATCATGGTGTCCATGCCGGGGCGCAGCCAGCCGACGGTGGAGTTGGACGTGCCGAAGTCGATGCCGCAGGCACGGGCTGGAGAGGCGTCTTTCATGTCTTTCGGTTTCCGGTCAAAAAAACGGCCGCGCAGTGTATGTCAGTGCGCGGCAGATTCGAAGGCCGGTCATCCGCTATTTCGCCCCCGGACAGTTGAAAACCACCGCATCGCCCCAAACTTGCTGGCATGGGCCGGCAGACACACCGGCGGTCGCAAGAACCGTCGTCCACTGCCGATAAACTTCTGCGGCGCCACCCGGTCACAAACTTGAGATCGGTCAACCCGGCACGTGCCAATCGGCGCATGCTGGTCTCGGCGCGAAATCGATAACGGATGGTGATCCTTCCATGGACTTCAAAGACTATTACAAGATACTCGGCGTGGAGCCGACAGCCGACGACAAGGCCATCAAGGCGGCCTATCGCAAGCTGGCGCGCAAATACCACCCCGACGTCAGCAAGGAAAAAGACGCCGAGGCCAAGTTCAAGGATGCCTCGGAAGCCTATGAAGCGCTGAAAAGCGCCGACAAGCGCGCCGAATACGACGAACTGCGCCGTTATGGCCAGCACGGTCAGCCGTTTCAGGGCCCACCGGGCTGGCAGAGCCGTGGCGGCTTCGGTGGCGGCGGTGGCGACACGGGCGACTTCTCGGACTTCTTCAGTTCGATCTTCGGCAATCGCGGCCCCGGTTTCGGTGGCGCCGAGAGCCGCCAATCACGCGGACGTCGAGGGCAAGACGTGGAAATGGAACTGCCGGTCTTCCTCGAAGAAACCCTGTCGAACGAATCGAAGAAAGTCACCTTTCAGGTGCCGCAATACAACGCGCACGGCCAGCATGTCAGCAACACCAGCAAGAGCCTGAACGTGAAGATTCCGGCCGGCGTGACCGATGGCGAGCGAATTCGCCTGAAGGGCCAGGGCGCACCGGGCATCGGTGGCGGGGCGAATGGCGACCTGTACCTGACCATTCGTTTTGCGCCGCACCCGAAATTCGATGTCGAAGGCGAAAACCTGATCATCACCTTGCCCCTGGCTCCGTGGGAATTGGCATTGGGCACCGAAGTCGCCGTGCCGACCCTGACCGGCAAGATCAACCTCAAGGTCCCGGCCGGCAGCCAGAATGGCCAGCGCATGCGCGCCAAGGGCCATGGCCTGCTGAACAAGGCCGGCGAACGCGGTTATCTGTTCGTGCAGCTCAAGGCCGTGATGCCCAAAGCCTCCGACGATGAGGTCAAGGCGCTGTGGCAGGAACTGGCGAAGAAAGCCGCCTTCAATCCGCGAGAGAACTTCTGAACCCGACGACGGAGTAGCCCATCATGAGCAGCCCCCTGATCGTTCAACTGGACCTGGCAGAATTCTGTGAGGCGGCCGATTTGTCGGACGTCTACGTGATCGAAATCGTCGAGCACGGCATCCTCGAACCTCAGGGCGCGCAGCCCCGGGAATGGCGCTTCACCGATTACGAATTGGCCTTGGCCAAGCGTGCGGCGAAGCTGCGCCGTGATCTGGAACTGGAGTGGGAAGGCGTGGCGCTGGCGCTGGATCTACTGGACGAGGTGAAGCAGTTGCGTGCCGAGAACCGCATGTTGCGCCAGCGTTTGGGGCGGTTGGTGGTCGAATAAATTGTTTGAGGCCGTGAGGTCCTAGCTGGCCTCATCGCGTGCTGGCCCGCTCCCGCCTGATTAATGTTTGCGGGTGTTTCGTCCGGTATGAACCGGCAGGATGGTCTGATAGTTTTCCGGGCACATGTTGGCAATGGATGCCGACGGTCGTAGCGCCAGCCAGACTGGCCAGCGCTGCGCAATCTTTGCAAGGAAGCCTGTCAATGCCAGTCAGACCCAAGCCGCCCAAGCCGGGCGCAGTCGATATCACCACCCCTGGGCGCACATCCCGGGATTCCGCCACGCACGGTATCGAGTCGCCGCACCTGACCCCCGGTCCGTTCATTCGCAAGACCCCGCCCGATGCCAGTGAGCCCGGCAGCAACACGCAGCAAATGGAAACTGCAGTTGCCCCGCACAGCGTGCACGTCGACCCGACGCCGTCTACATCTGGTCCCGTCCCGAAGCTTAAAACCTCGGCTCTGGAGCGTTACCTGATTGCCTCGACAGCCCCTCTACCGCAAGCGGACGTTGACGGGTTTCGCGTATTCAAAGGACGCCAATACGCGGACCTGCAGGGCGGTGGTACGGTGCTGATCGGCGTCGATGCCGAGACCGGTCTGCATCGGGCCAGATTGTCCAGCGAGCTGCAGCCGTCCGGCCCTGTGCTTGCCTACGATCCGTTGAACAAGCACTGGTACGCGCTTGAAGAGTCCGGCGCGTCGCCGGACGCTGCCGCTGTCCCGGGTAAAAGCCGCAGGGTGGCGCGCCAGAGCGATGAAGACTATGAGTCTGCCGTTGAGGAGCTGCCCGACGATGGCGGTGTAACGCAGGAACATTTTTATCTGGCGTCCGAGTCGATGCCCGTCAAACCCTTCACCGCTGAGGAATTGCGTGCAATGCGCAGCGAAACACGGTTTTCGTTCCTCACCAATCGGCCCGGGGTCTACGACCGTGCCAATAACGGCAAATACCCTTTCCGGGACATGGCCGGCCGGCCTGTCAGGATAAAGAAGCTCCAGACCCTGGCGCGTTTCGAAGACGGCAGCCGTTATACCTCCGAGCAGATCAAGCCCTACATCAAGTTTGGCGCCTACGAGCATGTCGCGCGGTTGTATGAAGAAAAGCTGCAATGGCGATTGTTCACCGAGGCCGACATGACGGTGCCCGGAGAGCGGGCCCTGGTCGGCCAGTCAATGGTGGTCGCCAACCGGCGCATCACCCGAGGCGAGGTGGTCGGTGTCTATGCTGGCGCGATCATGCCGGGACGTCTTGTGCCGCTGCCCCAGCAGTCATACACCATGAAGGTCGGCGTCCGTTATCAACCAGGGCCTGGATATTTGATCCCCTACGAATTCGCGCTGGTTGGTGACACGATTATTTCCCGGATCAACACGCGCTTTTGGTATGACGCAACGGGCAAGCCGGTTCGTCAGGCTACGGAGGGTTACAACGTCGAGTTCGTACCGTTCGATGTCGAAGCGCAACAGTGGATAGGCAAGGAATTGGTCACCCGGGACTTCATTCTCAACGCCATCTTCGCTACCGAAGACATTCCGGCGGGAACCGAGTTACGCATCGATTACAACTACAGCGATGCGGACATCGCGAAACTGTTCCCGTGACTGCCTGAGCGATCGCGACTGAATACGGACCTGCGCGTCCGTATTCAGCGCACGCCTTCATCAGAACAGAAAATAGCGCTGCGCCATCGGCAGCGTTTCCGCCGGTTCGCACCACAGCAACACGCCATCGGCCTTGACCTGATAGGTCTGTGGATCGACATCGATGTTCGGCAGATAGTCGTTGTGGATCAGGTCGGTTTTCTGCACGTCTCGGCAGCCCTTCACCACAGCGATCTGCTTCTTCAATCCCAAGGCTTCCGGCAATCCGGCCTCCTGCGCCGCCTGGCTGATAAAGGTCAGGCTGGTGGCGTGCAGCGAGCCGCCGTAGCTGGCAAACATCGGGCGGTAATGCACCGGTTGCGGTGTTGGAATCGAAGCGTTGGCGTCGCCCATCAGGCTGGCGGCAATCGCACCGCCCTTGAGGATCAGCGTCGGCTTCACACCAAAGAACGCCGGGCGCCAGAGCACCAGATCGGCCCACTTGCCGACTTCGATCGAGCCGACTTCATGGCTGATGCCATGGGTGATTGCCGGGTTGATCGTGTACTTGGCGATGTAGCGTTTGGCGCGGAAGTTGTCGTTGCCTGCGCCGTCCTGTGGCAGCGGGCCGCGCTGTTTTTTCATCTTGTCGGCGGTCTGCCAGGTGCGCGTGATGACTTCGCCGACACGGCCCATGGCCTGACTGTCGGAGCTGATCATCGAGAACGCGCCGAGGTCGTGGAGGATGTCTTCGGCGGCAATGGTTTCGCGGCGGATCCGGCTTTCGGCGAAGGCGACGTCTTCGGCAATGCTCGGGTCGAGGTGATGGCAGACCATCAGCATGTCGAGGTGTTCGTCGATGGTGTTGCGGGTGAACGGCCGGGTCGGGTTGGTCGAGCTTGGCAGCACGTTGGCAAAGCCGCAGGCCTTGATGATGTCTGGCGCGTGGCCGCCACCGGCACCTTCGGTGTGATAGGTGTGGATGGTGCGGCCCTTGAACGCGCCAAGGGTGGTTTCGACGAAGCCGGATTCGTTGAGGGTATCGGTGTGGATCGCCACCTGCACATCGTACTGGTCGGCGACGTTGAGGCAGTTGTCGATACTCGCCGGAGTGGTGCCCCAGTCTTCGTGCAGCTTGAGGCCGATTGCGCCGGCCTTGACCTGTTCGATCAACGGCTCCGGCAGGCTGGCGTTGCCCTTGCCGGTCAGGCCGATGTTCATCGGGAAAGCATCGGCGGCCTGGAGCATGCGCGCCAGATGCCACGGGCCGGAGGTGCAGGTGGTGGCGTTGGTGCCGGTGGCAGGCCCGGTGCCGCCGCCGATCATGGTGGTGACGCCGCTCATCAGCGCTTCTTCGATCTGCTGCGGGCAGATGAAGTGGATATGCGTGTCGATGCCGCCAGCGGTGAGGATCATGCCTTCGCCGGCAATCACTTCGGTGCCGGCGCCGATGGCGATGGTCACATTGGGCTGCACGTCGGGGTTGCCGGCCTTGCCGATCGCGGCGATGCGCCCGTCCTTGAGGCCGACGTCGGCCTTGACGATGCCCCAGTGGTCGATGATCAGCGCGTTGGTGATCAGCGTGTCGACCACTTCGGCGGCGAGCAATTGGCTCTGGCCCTGGCCGTCGCGGATGACTTTGCCGCCACCGAATTTCACTTCCTCGCCGTAGGTGGTGAAGTCCTTTTCGACTTCGATCCACAGCTCGGTGTCGGCCAGGCGCACCTTGTCGCCGACGGTGGGGCCGAACATGTCGGCGTAGGCTTGTCTGGAGATTTTCATGGGCATGCCTTGAGATTCAATTGGGTCTGAAATCGCTCGCATTACTCGCTTTCGCGAGCAGGCTCGCTCCCACATTTGATCGCGTTCTCATGTGGGAGCGAGCCTGCTCGCGAAGGGGCCAGAGCGGGCACCGTGTTGTTTAGAGATCACCCATGATGCGGCCGGCAAAGCCGAACACCCGGCGATGCCCGGCGTAATCCACCAGTTCGACTTCACGGCTTTGCCCCGGCTCGAAGCGCACCGCCGTGCCCGCCGGAATATTCAGGCGCATGCCGCGACTGGCGGCGCGATCGAAGGTCAGCGCGTCGTTGGTTTCAAAAAAGTGGAAATGCGAGCCGACCTGAATCGGCCGGTCACCGCTGTTGGCGACTTTCAGGCTGAGGGTGCGACGGCCGACGTTGAGTTCGATGTCGCCGGGCTGGATCTGGTATTGGCCAGGAATCATCGCTGGGCTCCTTGCAGGACTTTGTAATAGAGAGCGGTCGGGCGATAGGTGCCGTTGGGATCGCAGGCGTAATCAGGGATTTCGCCGGCGCGCACGTAGCCCAGCGCCTTGTAGAAATCTTCCGCCGGCGAGCCGGCCTCGGTGTCGAGATAGAGCATGCCGCGCTTGTGCTTGGGCGCTTCGAGTTCCAGCGCCTGCATCAGTTGCTGACCGAGACCGCGCCGCCGGGCGTCTTCGCGTACCAGCAGCTTCTGCACTTCGGCGCGGTTCAGGCCGTTGGCCTTCTGGCACAGGCCCAGTTGCACGCTGGCCAGCACCTGCTCGTCCTTGACCACCACCCAAAGCAGCGTGCTGCCCTTGTTGATGTTGTCCTGCACCTCATCGAAATATGCGCGCGCCTGCACCTCATCGAGGTCGGCCATAAAACCGACGCTGGCGCCGTAACCGACGGCGTCGAGCAGCAGGTCGATCAGGCCCTGGCGATAGTGGGCAAAGCTTTCAGCGTTGACGCGGCGCAACTGGGCGGCGTTCATCGACATCACTCCTTGTGAGTATCCGGCGGCTGTGCGCCGGGGTTGAGGGTCAACTGCATGAAGGTCAGATCGAGCCAGCGGCCGAACTTGGTGCCCACTTGCGGCATCTGCCCGGTGACGCTGAAACCGGCGCGCTGGTGCAGGCGAATCGACGCGGCGTTGCCACTCTCGATGGCAGCGACCATGACGTGTTTACCGCAGGCGCGGGCGCGTTCGATCAACGCGGTCATCAGTTGCGGGCCGAGGCCGTTGCCGCGTTGATCGCTGCGCACGTACACCGAGTGCTCGACGGTGTGGCGGAAACCGTCGAACGGCCGCCAGTCGCCGAACGAGGCGTAACCCAGCACCGCGTTGTGGCTGTCGACGATCACCAGAATCGGGTACGCCTGCAACTGACGCGCGTCGAACCATGCCTGGCGATTGCCGAGGTCGACCGCTTGTTCATTCCAGATCGCCGTGGTGTTGAGCACGGCGTCGTTGTAGATGTCGCGGATCGCCGGCAGGTCGGCCCGGGTTGCATCGCGAATGGCGTAAGTCATGGCGCGGCCTCAGACGATCGGCTGGTGAACGGTGACCAGTTTGGTGCCGTCGGGGAACGTCGCCTCGACCTGGATTTCCGGGATCATCTCCGGGATGCCTTCCATCACTTGTTCGCGGCTGAGCAGGGTGGTGCCGTAGTGCATCAGCTCGGCCACGGTCTGGCCGTCGCGGGCACCCTCCAGCAGCGCGGCGGAGATGTAGGCCATGGCTTCCGGGTAGTTGAGTTTTACGCCACGGGCCAGCCGCCGCTCGGCGACGAGGCCGGCGGTGAAGATCAGCAGCTTGTCTTTTTCGCGTGGGGTCAGGTCCATGGTTCGGGTTCCATCAGGGCAGATTCGGGTGGCTCTCGAGAAGTGTGGGGTGCCAGTTGGAGCAGCCCCTCACCCTAGCCCTCTCCCGAGGGAGAGGGGACTGATCTTGGTTGTTTTCAATGGCCAATTCAGTCAGCAATATTCGTTCAGGCAGATAAATTTATTTCAGACGACTCGGTCAGGCTCCCTCTCCCTCCGGGAGAGGGCGGGGGGTGAGGGTCGGGGTTTCAGGTGCTCCATATTCTTGGCGCGATAGCTTCGCGCCCCAGCAGCGCAGGTCTGAGCAATCGCCACAAATCGATGAGCCAGGCGCGGGCGAGCAACGCCTCACTGGCCAGGCAACGAGCCACCAGCAGTCCCGGCAATTGCGTCAGATCCCCGCGTACCCCATGCCCCAGCGAGCGGCAACGCTCCAGCAGCTCGGCGTCTATCTCACCGGTCACCAGCATCGTCGCGAACACCGGTTGCCCATCCAGCCCGATTGGCGAGTCGAGCAAACCATCGTTGCCGACAATGCGCTGCCGTTCGTGCCAGAGCAACCGACCGTCGCGGCGGATGTCCAGGTGCGCCTGAAAATGCCCGAGGTCAAAACGCTCGCCGCTGGCCGGGCGGCCCAGCGCCACCACGTCCCAGTAGAACAGCCGCGCATCGCCTTCAAGCTCGATCGTTGTGGTCAACTCGGCTTGCGCGGCGCTGTAGACGATGGTTTCCTGCGGCAGCCATTCCAGAGTCGCGCCGGCAGCGACTTGCAAGTCGAGCTGCTGATAAGCCGGCCCGCCCGCGCGATACCACTTGGCGGCGCCGGGGCTGGTGATCTGTGCCCAGGCGTTGTGTTCGATGCGGGCCTTGATGTCTAGCCGATCACCACCGGCAATTCCGCCCGGCGGATGGACGATGATGTGCTGGCAGACCTCGGGGCCTTCGGCGTACAGATGCTTTTGCACGCGCAGCGGGCCGAGGTGACGGCGCATGACCGGACGCGTGCAATCGCCGAAACGCGCGTACGCCAGTTCCAGCTCGGCGTGCCAGCTCGGAGTAAACAGGGCAGGTGCAACAATCGAATTCATGGTTTGTGATTATCGTTAGGAAGCTACAGATTAGACCGGCGCGTTAGATCGTGACCAGCCCGCGTACACCCTCGGCCTCCATATTTTCACCGCGACCCTGCTGAACGATCTCGCCCCGCGACATCACCAGGTATTGATCGGCCAGTTCTGCAGCAAAGTCGTAGAACTGCTCGACCAGCAGAATCGCCATGTCACCGCGCGCCGCGAGCTGCTTGATCACCGCGCCGATTTCCTTGATCACCGACGGTTGAATGCCTTCGGTCGGCTCATCAAGAATCAGCAGGCGCGGGCGGCTGGCCAGCGCCCGGCCGATTGCCAGTTGCTGTTGCTGACCGCCGGACAGATCACCGCCACGGCGCTGCTTCATTTGTAGCAGCACCGGGAACAATTCGTAGATGAAACCCGGGACTTCTTTGGCTTCTGAGCCTGGAAAACGCGACAGGCCCATCAGCAGATTTTCTTCTACCGTCAGGCGCCCGAAGATCTCACGGCCCTGCGGCACGTAGGCGATACCAGCATGCACGCGCTGATGCGGTTTGAACGTGGTGATCGGTTTGCCTTCCCAGTTCACCGCGCCTTCCTTGGCCGGCAGCAGGCCCATCAGGCATTTGAGCAGGGTGGTCTTGCCCACGCCGTTACGCCCGAGCAGGCACGTGACTTCGCCGACTTTCACGTCGAAGCTGAGGCCGCGCAGGATGTGGCTACCGCCGTAGTACTGATGCAGCTTGTCGACTTGCAGCATGTTCGAATTCTCCCCCGGTGATCGTTCCCACGCTCTGCGTGGGAACGCATCCCGTGACGCTCCGCGTCACATAACGGCGGACGCAGAGCGTCCATGGCGGCATTCCCACGCAGAGCGTGGGAACGATCTAGGTCTTCAGCGGCCGAGGTAGACCTCGATCACGCGCTCGTTTTCCTGCACTTGCTCAAGCGAGCCTTCCGCCAGAACGCTGCCCTGATGCAGCACCGTGACGTGGTCGGCAATCGAGCCGACGAAACCCATGTCGTGCTCGACCACCATCAACGAATGCTTGCCCGCCAGCGATTTGAACAGCTCGGCGGTGAACTCGGTTTCGGCGTCGGTCATGCCCGCCACCGGTTCGTCGAGCAGGAGCAGTTGTGGGTCCTGCATCAGCAACATGCCGATCTCGAGAAACTGCTTCTGGCCGTGGGACAGTAGGCCGGCCTGGCGATTGACCGAGGTGGTCAGACGAATCGTCTCGAGCACTTCGCTGATGCGATCCTTCTGTTCGCCGCTCAGGCGTGCACGCAAACTGGCCCACACCGACTTGTTGGTCTTCTGCGCCAGCTCCAGGTTTTCGAACACGCTCAAGGCTTCGAACACCGTCGGTTTCTGAAACTTGCGGCCGATGCCGGACTGGGCAATCTGCACTTCGCTCATCTGCGTCAGGTCCAGGGTTTCGCCGAACCAGGCCTTGCCGTGACTGGGCCGGGTCTTGCCGGTGATCACGTCCATCAGCGTGGTCTTGCCCGCACCGTTGGGGCCGATGATGCAGCGCAGTTCGCCGACGCCGATGTACAGGTTGAGATTGTTCAACGCACGGAAGCCGTCGAAGCTGACGCTGATGTCCTCCAGGGTGAGGATCGTGCCGTGACGCGTATCGAGGCCCGGGCCGACGCGCTGACCGAGGCCGATCGAGTCGCGGCTGGTGCCTTCGTCCTTGTTCGGTTCCACGGGGAAAAACGCCGGCTCCAGCATGAATTCAGCACTCGCTGTGACTCTCATTGTTCACCTCGTTTCTTCAGCAGACCGATCACGCCCTTGGGCAGGTACAACGTCACGACGATGAACAGCGCACCGAGGAAGAACAGCCAGTATTCCGGGAAGGCCACGGTAAACCAGCTCTTCATGCCGTTGACCACGCCGGCGCCGAGCAGCGGCCCGATCAGCGTGCCGCGCCCGCCAAGGGCGACCCACACCGCCGCTTCGATCGAGTTGGTCGGCGACATTTCGCTGGGGTTGATGATGCCGACCTGCGGCACGTACAGCGCTCCGGCGAGACCGCACAGCACCGCACTCAGCACCCAGACGAACAGCTTGAAACCGCGCGGGTCGTAGCCGCAGAACATCAAACGGTTTTCCGCATCACGCAACGCCGTCAGCACCCGACCGAACTTGCTTTGCGCCAGACGCCAGCCGATGAACAGGCTCGCCACCAGCAGCAACACCGTGGCCAGAAACAGCACCGCGCGAGTGCCCGGTTCGGTGATGCCGAAACCGAGGATCGTGCGGAAATTGGTGAAGCCGTTATTGCCTCCGAAACCGGTCTCGTTGCGGAAAAACAGGAGCATGCCGGCGAAGGTCAGGGCCTGGGTCATGATCGAGAAATACACGCCTTTGATCCGCGAACGGAAGGCGAAGAAGCCGAACACCAGCGCCAGCAACCCCGGCGCCAGCACCACCAGACACATGGCCCAGAGGAAGCTGCTGGTGCCGGTCCAGTACCACGGCAATTCGCTCCACGACAGGAAAGTCATGAACGCTGGCAAGCCATCGCCGGCGGCCTGACGCATCAGGTACATGCCCATCGCGTACCCGCCGAGGGCGAAGAACAGGCCGTGGCCCAGCGACAGCAGGCCGGCATAGCCCCAGACCAGATCCAGCGCCAGAGCGACGATGGCGTAGCAGAGGATTTTGCCGACCAGGGTCAGCGTGTAGGCCGAGACGTGCAGGGCATTGTCCGGCGACAACAACGAGAGCAGCGGCAGAACGATCAGCAGCGCGAGGATCACCCCGCCGACCGCGAGCGTGACTTTCGGCCCGGCCTTTTGTGTGGCCGTGACTAACAGAGGCTGGTTCATCAGTCGATCACCCGTCCTTTCAGTGCGAAGAGGCCTTGCGGACGTTTCTGAATGAACAGAATGATCAGCGCGAGGATCAGGATCTTGCCGAGCACCGCACCGATCTGCGGTTCGAGAATCTTGTTGGCGATCCCTAAGCCAAATGCGGCGAGCACGCTACCGGCCAGTTGGCCGACGCCGCCGAGCACCACCACCAGGAACGAGTCGATGATGTAGCTCTGGCCAAGGTCGGGACCGACGTTGCCGATCTGGCTCAGCGCCACGCCTCCCAGTCCGGCGATGCCCGAGCCGAGACCAAAGGCGAGCATGTCGACGCGCCCGGTCGGCACGCCGCAGCAGGCGGCCATGTTGCGGTTCTGAGTGACGGCGCGGACGTTGAGGCCGAGGCGGGTCTTGTTCAGCAGCAGCCAGGTCAGCACCACCACGAACAATGCGAAAGCGATGATGACGATGCGGTTGTACGGCAGCACCAGATTGGGCAGCACTTGAATGCCGCCGGACAGCCATGCCGGATTTGCTACTTCTACGTTCTGCGCGCCGAACACCAACCGTACGAGCTGGATCAGCATCAGGCTGATGCCCCAGGTCGCGAGCAGGGTTTCCAGTGGCCGACCGTAAAGGTGGCGGATGACTGTGCGCTCCAGGGCCATGCCGATGGCGGCGGTGACGAAAAACGCTACCGGCAGCGCGATCAGCGGATAAAACTCGATGGCTTGCGGCGCGTAACGCTGGAACATCAACTGCACCACGTAGGTCGAGTAGGCGCCGAGCATCAGCATCTCGCCGTGCGCCATGTTGATCACCCCGAGCAGGCCGAAGGTGATCGCCAGGCCGAGGGCCGCGAGCAGCAGAATCGAGCCCAGCGACATGCCGCTGAAGGCCTGGCCGAGCACTTCGCCGATCAGCAGCTTGCGCTTGACCTGAGCGAGGCTGGTTTCGGCGGCGGTGCGCACGCCGGCATCGCTTTCCACGCCGGGCTCGAGCAGGCCTTCGAGGCGTGTGCGTGCCAGCGGGTCGCCGGTTTCACCGAGCAGACGTACCGCCGCGAGGCGCACCGCCGGGTCGCTGTCGACCAGTTGCAGATTGGCCAGCGCCAGGCTCAGGGCGGCATGCACGCTTTGATCTTTTTCCCCAGCGAGCTGCCGGTCGAGAAATTTCAGCTGCGCGGGTTTCGCGCTTTTCTGCAATTGCTGCGCGGCGCCCAGACGGATCTTGCTGTCAGCGGCGAGCAATTGATGGCTGGCCATTGCGGTGTCGATCAGACCCCGCAGGCGATTGTTCAGGCGCAGGGTTTTCGCTTGGCCGTCGATCGTCAGCTCGCCTTGTTGCAGGGCGTTGAGCAATTCGATACGCGCCGGATCGGGCTGCGCGGCCCAGGCTTCCAGCAGTTTGGCCTGTTGCATCGGATTGGCCGCGACGAAGTCTTCGGCGTCGCCGGCGTGGGCCAGGAGTGGCAGCAACAGTGCGATGGCGAGAAGTACGCGGTGTATGGCAGTGGGCATTAGTGGTGTCCTGTTCAACCGCCCCCTCACCCTGACCCTCTCCCGGAGGGAGAGGGGACTGACCGAGGTGTCTGGACGATGTGCTGCGACCTGCGAACTCGAGTCGAACTCAGGGTCTGAAGAGCATGAAGATCGGCTCCCTTTCCCCCTCTCCCTGAGGGAGAGGGCTGGGGTGAGGGGGAAGTCTCATGCTCGCCTCAAAAACTGAATTCGCCTCAGTTGCTCTTCACCGCATAATCCGGCTTCTTGTCGTTGCCCTGAATGAACGGGCTCCATGGTTGCGCGCGGATCGGGCCTTCGGTCTGCCACACGACGTTGAACTGCCCGTCGCTCTGGATTTCGCCGATCATCACGGGCTTGTGCAGGTGGTGATTGGTCTTGTCCATGGTCAACGTGTAACCGGACGGCGCAGCAAAGGTCTGCCCGGCCAGTGCTTCACGAACCTTGTCGACGTCAGTGGATTTGGCTTTCTCGACCGCCTGCGCCCACATGTGGATACCGACGTAGGTGGCTTCCATCGGGTCGTTGGTCACGGCTTTATCGGCGCCCGGCAGGTTGTGTTTCTTCGCATAGGCTTTCCAGTCCGCGACGAATTTCTTGTTCGCAGGATTCTCCACCGACTCGAAGTAGTTCCACGCCGCGAGGTTGCCCACCAGCGGTTTGGTGTCGATGCCGCGCAGTTCTTCTTCGCCGACCGAGAACGCCACCACCGGTACGTCGGTGGCTTTCAGGCCCTGGTTGGCCAGCTCTTTATAGAACGGCACGTTGGAGTCGCCGTTGACGGTGGAGATGACCGCAGTCTTGCCGCCGGCGGAGAATTTTTTGATGTTGGCAACGATGGTCTGGTAATCGCTGTGACCGAACGGCGTGTAGACCTCTTCGATGTCCTTGTCGGCCACGCCTTTGGAATGCAGGAACGCGCGCAGGATCTTGTTGGTGGTGCGCGGGTAGACGTAGTCGGTGCCGAGCAGGAAGTAGCGCTTGGCGCTGCCGCCTTCTTCGCTCATCAGGTATTCAACGGCGGGGATCGCTTGCTGGTTCGGCGCGGCGCCGGTGTAGAAGACGTTCGGCGACATCTCTTCGCCTTCGTACTGCACCGGGTAGAACAGCAGACCGTTGAGCTCTTCGAACACCGGCAGTACCGATTTGCGCGACACCGACGTCCAGCAACCGAACACCACCGCGACCTTGTCCTGGGTCAGCAGCTGTCGGCCCTTTTCAGCGAACAGCGGCCAGTTGGAAGCGGGATCGACCACCACCGGCTCGAGCATCTTGCCGTTCACACCGCCCTTGGCGTTGATCTCGTCGATGGTCATCAGTGCCATGTCCTTGAGCGATGTTTCGGAGATCGCCATGGTCCCGGACAACGAATGCAGAATCCCGACCTTGATGGTCTCGGCGGCCTGGACAGTCCAGGTCATGCCCATCGCGGCAATGGATGCCGTGAGTGTGAAAGCCTTGATCAAACTGCGACGCTTCATTGTGCGATCTCCATGAACATTCGATTTTTTCTGGTTGGCAGATGCGGACGACTGAAGCTGTGTTTTGCAAAGGCTGTGCCCGGTCGCGTTCAGGCAAGAAAATGTCGTGCCAGAGCGCTTGCGCGCTGAATGCGTGCACCAGGAGGGGACGGCAGGCGGGCGATGGTGCGTCGAGTTGCGCCAGATTGGGGCGCCCGCTGGCACTCAGATGCGGATACAAAAGCGATAACCCTGTACCACAGCTCGAGAAAACCGAAGGGCCACACTCAGTTGCTCATCCGATTCTCAGCGCAGGTTTTTATGAGTCATGTCTCAGGCCGATCCGGTCGTACCGCAAGTTCTTCAGCAACGTTCAAGCTGCCCCCACTGAGCCCGGCTTTTCTGACTGAAGAAGACGCCGCCTATTGGGTGCACACACGAATTCCACTCAACCCGGACAAAGAGTACGGCAGCGTGGTCCTGCTGCGACCGGACGGGAAATTCCTCGCCACCTCTCCCATCGCAGGTGAAGCCACGCGCTTCGACTTCGGCACGATTGTGCAGACCGATGCCCTTGGCGGCATGCTCCATCCCTTGGGCTACCGATGTATCGCCAGCGTACACAGCCATCCGCCGATCCATGCCGAGTTCCGCAATGGCAATCGGCGTCAGGATGAAACCCTGCTCAGGCTGTTCATGAGCTTCTATTCAGGCGGCGATTTCATTGGCGATGTGTCGGCGCGGGATTTTTTCCGCAGCGCTTACCTTTCAGGCCCGGATGGCAGCTTGCTCAAATACATCTCGAGCGGCTCGCCCGAGGAACGCGACTACTTCCTCTGGCAGCAGTCCGGCGGGCCGTCGGGCCATCCGGCGGGGGCCTATGACGTGATGGCGGTGATCAACAAGCTGGCGACCGTGGGTGAACTCAAAGTCATTGTTTCGAATGCCGACTGGGGCTACTCGGTGGGGCGCGTACCTGCGGACTGGAAGGCCGGCGCGTCGTTCTCTACGGGTGTGGTCACCGAACTGCCGCTGATGACCCGGGTATGCGTCAATGCCGAACGCGCCGTGCTTGCCGCCTTGAAATCCAGAGGCGCACAGACGACGGGCCTGATATTGAAAAAATTGATTGGCGAGGAGTATGTCGCCACCCATGCGCGCCCGGCCGGACTGGCTGCATGGGATCCTGAGCGAATATTTCCGGTTGATGCCCAAGGGCAATTGCAGCTGCCGAGGGGGTATTTGCTGGAGGGCTTCTACTTCGCCTCGCGGCCCGACCCTGCGCAGTTTCCACCCGCTCAGCCGTGGCTCTACGAGAACTTCTTCACGCCCCGGGAGATCGCCGTCGCTATCGAAGCGAATGCCCGCAGCAAACATCTGGCGAAAGCGGGACATGCGTTGTCGCTGTACATGCGGGCGCAGGATCATGCGATGTTGAAGTACCGCTTCAGCGGCGATTCGATCGAAGCGGCACTGAGCGTTACGCAGTCGGACGGCACGGTCGGTGACAATGGAGTGCAGGCAAGGCTGTTGGCCGGCACACTGGATACCCGCGCATTTGTCTCGATGCTGGTACTGGCCGGGACCCTGGAGGTCGTGCGCGGCAGTGCGCTGTGGGCGCATCTGGGGCCGGTGGATCTGCAATGGCAACCCTTCGCGAACTTCCCCTGGCCGCGATTGAGCGGCGCTTTTCTGTGCGCCGATGATGCCGTGCGCCATGCCCATGAACTCGCCGGCCTGCGCCGTGACAAACCGTACGCCGGGTATGTTTTTCAGCGCAGCGACAAGCGCTTCGTGGTGACCGAACCGTTGCCGGGAGATATCGACACGCTCAGTCAGGGCAGGCTTTATCCGATGGACAATCATGGGCGTCCGGTCTTTCCCGACGACCATGCGCTGCACGCCCGTTACGTCTCACACACGGCGCTGTCACAACTTTTGCCGGTGGATGCAGAGCTTTTTGGCTGGGCGTATCAGGAAGCGGCTGTGAGCTTGCAGATGTTGAGTGTGGCGGAGGTCAGGCAAGTCCTGCTCGACGAGATTGCCTTGTATGTCAGCGCGGCGCCGGACAGTCTCGTCAGGTATGAAGTCAACGGATCAGCGGTCTCCACAGAACTGGTCCGGCGCCTGGGCACGCGCCAGCATCCGGGCGCCCTGGCGCTGGAACTGGACAGCGGCCGTAAACGCCCGCAGGACTTCATTCGTGAACAGGCAGCGGCCGGACGTTTAACGGTTCTGATCGATAATGAACTGTGGGGCTATCGCGGGCGGGTGCCGCCCGCCTGGTCGCTGCGCACCACGCCCGCGCCTTTGCCCGTGCCGCAGTTGCCGGTGGTGCAACTGCCGCCGCTTCTGTATCCCCAGCCGGACAGAGACAAGCCGATCCTGCCCAAACCCACGCCACTCCCGCAGCCGCAAATACCGTTGCCGCCGCTGACGTTGCCGTTGCCCTGGAAACGCATGGAAGGTGTGGCATTCGGCGCGATTTTCCCCTCGGCGGATGAGGCTGCACGGGACCGATGCATGGGGGACTTTCGTCCACAGGGCGAAACGCGCGCGTACTTCGGCTTCATTCTCAGGCACAAGAGCCGGCCAGAGTATGTGGCTACCGAGCTGGTGCCCGTCAGTGATCAAGGCAAAAATCTTTTCAGGCTCGATGCGGTATTCGCCGACCTGCCCTCTGAGCCCTGGCATGCGTTGCCCGAGGGCTTTGAACTGCACGGCAATTTCTACGCATCGCAACGTGCCGGTGATCCGACGAAAAGTCCGGATGACTGGCTGGCGCATTACTTCATTTCGCCGGACCACCTGACAGCCTCGATGTATTACGGTGGCCGGCGCCCGGTCATGGTGCCGGACGTTCCCGCAGCGCTTTATCTCGCAGTGCGCGATGGTGCGTTGCTCAAATATGTGTGGAGCAAGTCCAGCAAGCTGTTTCATGACGCCTCGTCCCAGCGCACGCTTGAACAGATCAAAAGCGATCTGGCCGCTGGCAACCGTCTACCGACCGACTTTATCCATGAGGTCGCCAGCAGCGGCGAGCTCTCCGTCATGCGCACCGGTCTGTGCTGGGACCGGACGGGGCAGATCAATGTCACCTGGCAACCGTACGCAAATCTCGAACGGCGCAGGCTCGGTCCGGTTTTTCAGACAGCTGACGACGCGGCCGTCCACGCCAGGACACTCGTGCCTCTGGTGACCGACCGAGTGCATGGCGGGCTGATTCTGGAGACGGTCGACAAGCGCTACGTTGCCACAGTGCCTGTTGAAGTCAGCCATGAGGATTTCGATTTCACCGATATCTGCCCTGAGGAAAGTCGCGCCGCCGGATTGTTTCCTGCGGGTTGTCGCATCGTGGCGCGGTACCGCTCGCGCGTCGCCCAAGAGGTGTCGTTGGTCTTGGCGCCTGTGCAAAAGCAGGTGTACCAGAACGTGTTTTCGGTCGAGGTGCTGGAGTCGGCGTTCAACAAACGCGGCATCAAAGAGGAATACCGGGTGGCGGCGGACGGTTCGCTGGTTCGCTATACACCCGCCCCACGGGATGAGTACCTGTTCTGTCCGGATGGCGCGGTGATTGGCTATCGGCCGCAAGCCGAACTGCTTTCGCAACTGCTTGATCAGGGCGAGCGGCTGTCCGTCGTCGATGCAAAAGCGATAAGACAGCGCTTGCGCGATCGGCAATTGAAACCCGTCGAATGGGTGAACGATCTGGCCAGGGCCGGACGTCTGTGGGTGGTCGCCGCAAGCGCGATCTGGGGGCAACCGCGCCAGATTATCCAGTGGGCACCATACTCCGGGGATCTGTTGCCGGCCGCAGATTATGACAAGGCGTTGAGCAGCCCGGTCGGCAGCCCGCTGTTCATCCAGGCAGACGCTGCCGCGCGTTACGCTCATCAACTGTCGTTGAGCAGGGATACGCAGACCTTCGGCTACGTTTTGAACGGCCCGGAGGGGCTGTTCGTGTCCACTCTGCCAGTCGCGGTGCAGCGTTCGGGGTTGGCGCTGGATCGAGTGTTCGAGCAGGGCAAGCTGCCGCCAGGCTTCAGTCTGAGCGCCATTTACTTGCGAGCAGCGCTGCCACCGCTGGGCGCGCGGGCGGACGATATGCGGCACTTTTTTCTGCTGCCCAACGATGTCCAGGCAGCCTGCGCATGGGCCAACACGCCTCAGGGGTACCGGCCGATCTACTTCTCCTGCGCCGATGGCGCGTTGTTGAAATTGCAACTGCATGCATTCGAGCCCGGCACTTTCTACGATGAGTTCGGGCAAGTGCAACTGCGCCCCAATGCCTTTGTGTCGAAGGTGGAAGCGGCGGTCGATGAGCGGGGCATTGCCAGCGGTACGTTCAGATTTTTCGACTATGTCCAACGGATGGCTCATGCCGGCCGACTTGAGGTAATTGAAACGAGTGAATACTGGTCGCGGCATGGTCAGGTGGATGAACACTGGCAGCCACGGCTGACCGAGGTGTCCAGTGAGCAACGCTGGCGCGAGCATCCGGCGCCAGCGCTGGGACCTGTCTTTCATCATCCCGATGATGCCGCCTGCCATGTTCATGGGCGGGTAGCCGGCCAGGCGGTAATAGGCACCGGTTATGAGAGTGCGATTCTGGCGAACCCGTCCAGCCGTCGCTTCGTTCCGCTTGAGCCGATCGTGTACCTCGCCAACGAGGACAATCCGCTGTTGCGCATACTGCGTACCGTCGCGGATCCGGCTGTCAGTTGGCGCGATCCGGCGCCGCGTTATCCCGAGGGTTACTCGGTGATGGCCACCCATCAATTGCATGTCTCGGGCAACACCACGCTGGCGGCGGACGTGGATCAGGTCTATGCCAATTACGCTGCGCCTTCGCTGGTGCATGCGCACACCCATGCACCCACGGAAAAAGGCCTGCATATCCTGCACTACTACTATTCAACGCCGCACGATGTGCTGCTCAAGTACACACCTGTGTATTCAAGGGCGGAAAGAGATCTGTTGCTGACCCGCTCAGCCACTTTCGAGGGCGGACGCTGGATCAGCCGGCTGAGCCCTGGAGAGTTTCTTTCGCGGCTTATGGCGCTGGGTGAGTTTCGGGTGCTGATCGGCGGTTATTACTGGCGCCAGACCGGCCGCATGAACACTACCTGGCGAAGCCGTCGTCAGCAGACCCCGACACCCGGAACCGTGCGCTTGCGCGACGAGTTGTAAGTGAAATGAATGAACAGGCGTGGGCCGCCGCAACGGCCCGCGCCCGTCCCATCAACGCTGCACCTGCGCGGCACGCTGGCCAAGTCGGGGCACGAGAAACCGGTCGAGCAACCAGACCACCACCAGCGACGCCCCCACCAGTGGAAACACCACCGCCAGCACCAGCATGATCGCCACGCCGGTTTTCCACTTCGGCAGGTCATGGCGCAGCGGCGGCACACCGAATTTGCCTTCAGGCCGACGCTTCCACCAGATCACCACGCCGCTGACGGCGCTGAGCAGAATCATCAGGCAGATCAGCAGCACGACAATCTGGTTGAAGGTGCCGAACATCTTGCCTTCGTGCAGCATCACGCCGATTTCCGTGGCGCGCGCGACGGTGCCGTAGTGCTCGAAGCGGACATCGGCGAGGACCTTGCCGGTGTACTGATCGACGTGCAGGGTGGCGTCGTTGCGCGGGTCATCAGCGAACACGGCAATGGTGAACACGCCGGTGGCGGTGGTCGGCAGGGTGATGCTGTAGCCGGGTTCAACCTTGCGTTCACTGGCGATGTTCTGCACGTCCTGCAGGCTGATCGCGGGTGCTGCGGGGCCGGCATGGGCATTGCCGTGATTCATGTGTTCGGCGTGGTCGCCGGACATCGGCATCGGCGTATTTTCCATCGCCCATGGCACGGTCTGGCGGGTGGCGCTGTTGAGGCTGCGTGCCTCGATGTCGGAGGTCGGCACGTTGTCCCACATCGCTGCCGGAAACACGTTCCACACCTGCGCGTATTGCTTGCCCCAGAAACCGGTCCAGGTCATGCCACTGAGCAACATCACCAACAGCAATGTCGCGCCCCAGAAACCGGTGACGGCATGCAGATCGCGCCACAACACTCGACCGCGGCTGTTCAAACGCGGCCATAGAATGCCCGCCGCCTGACCACGCGGCCACCACAGGAACAGCCCCGAGACCACCAGCACCACGCCCCAGCCAGCGGCCATTTCGATCAGGCGATCGCCGACTGTGCCGATCATCAATTCGCCGTGGATCGCACGGGCGATGGCTTGCAGGTTCTGCTTGGCATCCTGCTCGCCGAGGATCTCACCGTGGTACGGATCGACGAACACGTTGAGTTCATGACCGGCGTTCTTCACCACGAATTGCGCGCTGCGCTCAGCATTCAACGGCGGCAGATACTGAGTGACCTGGCCTTGTGGGTAAGCGCTTTTCACCCGTTGCAGCAAGTCATCGGCCGGCACCGTGTGGTGCCCGGCCGGCACTTCGAGCAGGCTGCTGTACATCAGCGAATCGAGCTGCGGTTTGAACAGATAAATGATCCCGGTCAGGGCCAGCATCACCATGAACGGCGCGACGAACAGCCCGGCATAGAAATGCCAGCGCCAGGCCAGGTTGTAGAAATTGGGTTGAGGCTTTTGCATCACGTGTGCTCCGCTTGGCTTGGTTCTTTTCGTTGTCTGTTTACCTGCGGGAGTGAGCCTGCTCGCGAAGCGGTTGTTCAGTCGATATCGATGCCGACCGTGGTGCCGTCTTCGCGAGCAGGCTCGCTCCCACATGGGTGGGTGTCAGAAACTCATATCCACTTTGGTCCAGAGCGTGCGCCCCGGTTCATTGAGCGCTTGCGGGTCGTTGGTCGGATAGCCGAACCCGGCATTGCCGGCCAGATTCAGGTGTTCGGCGTAGGCTTTGCCGAACAGGTTGTCGACGCCGCTGCTGACCTTCCAGTGCTTGTTGATGCGGTACGCGCCGTTGAGCGAGAACACGCCGAAGCCCGAGCTCTGGGCGTAATCCTTGCCGACCACGTTGCCCTTGTTCGCGTCGATGCGGTGCTGCGCGGCGACCACTCGCCACAATGCGCCGGCGCTCCACTTGGCCTCGCTGTAGGTCAGGCCGAAGCGCGCATCCAGCGGCGGCATCTGCGGTAATGCCGAGCCGTCGCTGCTGTTCTTGCCCCAGGCATAGGCCAGGGTCGCATCGGCTTTCCAGTTGTCGGTCAGGTTGTAGGCAGCTCCGAGTTCGCCACCCATGATCCGCGCGTCGATGTTCTCGGCGCGCGAGGTGCTCATGCCCATCATTCCCGGCGTGTAGTCGAACAGGATGTAATCGCGTACCACACCGATGTAACCCGAGGCCCAGGCTTCGAGGTCGGCGCTCTTGTAGTTCACGCCGAAGTCGAACTGCGTGGTCTTTTCCGGTTTGATCGAGTCGAACGCGTTGACCGATCCTGCCGGGCCGGACTTGGGCGAAAACAACTCCCAGTAATCCGGGAAGCGTTGCGCGTGGCCGAGGCCTGCATAGAGCGTGGTCGGGCTGTCGGCGAGGTCATGCTCGTAACGGATGAAGCCGCTGGGCAGGGTGTCGGCGCGGGTGTCGTCGGCGGTCGGGTTGGGGCGGGACATCATCCCCGACCCTGTGGTTTGCCGGTAATCCTTCGCCGAAGCACGGTCGACACGGGCGCCAGTGATCAAGCGATCACGCTCGGCGGCGTACCAGGTCATTTCGCTGAACACGCCGTAATTGTGGAAATCGGCGTCCTTGCTGTAAGGCAGGTCCTTGTAGGTATCGATGCCCATTGAGCTGCGCTGACGGTGCTCGTTGGTCTGTGCGTCGAGGCCGGTGATCAGCTGAACATCAGCCCAGCGCCAGGTTGCTTTGATCCGTGCACCGAGGGTACGACGGTCGACGTTGGACGCCATCGGTCCCGCCATCATGCCGGTGCCGGACGGCGTGCGCAGGGTGTAGTTGTCCATCACATGGTCGGCGTAGTTGTAGTAGACCTGCGCTTCCAGTTTTTCCAGCACCTCGCTGATGTTGGATTTTTCAAAGCGCAGACCGAGGCTCTCGCGCAGGAACTGCGAACCGTCCATGCCGCGTCCGGCATACCGTGCCTCGCCATCGCCCTTGCCGGCGGTGAGTTCGATCAGGGTGTCGGCATCCGGCGTCCAGCCCAGTGCGATATTGCCGTTCCACTTGTCGTAACGCGAGGCGACGATGTCGTTGTTGCCGTCGCGATAGTCATCGGAATGCGCAGTGTTGCCGATCACCCGCACGTAACCCAGAGGACCGCCGGCAGCGGCGTCGACAACCTTGTCGAAACGTCCATGCGAGCCAGCCAGGAGGCTGGCGTTGACGCGCGTGCCGAGTTCGCCGAAGTTCTCCGGCTCACGGTCGAACAGCACCGTACCGGCCGATGCGCCGGGACCCCAAAGCACGGTTTGCGGACCTTTGATCACCGTGAGCTTGTCGTAGGTTTCCGGCGAGATGTACGAAGTCGGCGCGTCCATCCGGCCAGGGCAAGCGCCGAGCATCATGCTGCCGTTGGTGAGGATGTTCAGCCGCGAACCAAACATGCCGCGCAGCACCGGATCGCCGTTGGTGCCGCCATTGCGCACCAGAGCGAAGCCGGGAATGGTCTTCAGGTAATCGCCGCCGTCACTGGCCGGCACCGGTTGGCGCGGATCCTTGGGGTTAGTGACGATCGTCAGTGGCGAGCTCGGGGCGATGGCAGTGATCACCGTCGGGCTCAGTTCATGTTCATGGCCGGCGTGAGCGTCGGCCAGCGCCAGCGGTGTCAGCAGTACGCCGCAAAGGACGGCAATAGCGTGCCTGCAACGAATCCGCGATTCGTTCAGGGCAAAGTGCGCGCGGGCAGATTCCGCGCAGGGGACAGCAGTAAACCTGGACATGACAATTTCCATCGAACAGTCGTAAACACCACGGTCGGCAGCCTGGCGCTGTCTTCTCAACCGTGTGCAATCAGAGGTGCGTGTTTACGTGGCGATGGGCGGGGCGCGGGTGCGGGCGCCGGGGAAGAAGGGTTGGCGGGCATGGCCCAGACGCGGCGAGGGTGTGGTGAAGGTGTTGGGTGGCGGGATGTTGAAAGCGACGAAATCGCCGCCGCCGGTCAGTGCCGGGCAATTGAACAGCAGGGTGCAATAGCCGCACTTTTCCCACAGCACGTGATGCGAAGATTGCGGCGGGCAATGCTCGGCAGCAGGCTGGGCGTCATGGCCGCTGTGATCCATGCCGGGCATGTCCATCGACATGTCCATGCTCATTGGCATCGACGTCGAGGCGTGCTGATCCATCGGCATCGACTGAGAAATCAGTGGACCGATGAAGATCATCAACATGGCGAACAGGGCGATCCAGCTGCCACGCGTCAGCGCTTGAGTCTGACGGTGATGCGGGACGGGCCTGGCGCGCAACGGACGCATGGGCGAAGTCAGCCGAAACAGTTACTGAGCGTGCACGTGGCCCTGGGCCGATTCCGGCGGTTTCTTCTGCACGGCAACTTCAACGCTGACGTCACCTGCCTTTTCGAAATGCAGGGTCATCGGGAAACGCTTGCCGTCACTGAGCAGGCTGCGATCGCTCGGGTTGAGCAGCATCACGTGGTAGGCCATCGGCGCGAAGGTCACGGTGCCGCCGGCGGGGATTTGCACGCTTGGCACCTGCTGCATCTTCATCAGATCGCCCTGCATGACGTGCTCATGCAACTGCGCTTGTGCAGCGATGGGCGAGTCGACGCTGAGCAGGCGATCGGCGCTTTTGCCGGTGTTGTGAATGATGAAATAGGCGGCGACGGTCGGCGCATTCGGCGGCAGTTCCTGCGACCACGGATGGGCGATTTCCAGCGCACCCACCTTGTATTCGTGGGCATGGGCAAAGCACGCCGGCAAAAGCAGCGCAGCGAGGACGAAGAGTTTCTTCAACATGGCAGTTCTCCAGAACGATTTGAAACGCGGATTCAGGGCGCGAACCAATCAGACCAGAGGGGAGGCACGGGGATTGAGACTCGGCCATTGCTGGCGCGGCGTCGGGGTTTGCAGGGAGGCGGGCGCAACGCTGCGGTTGCTTTCAAATTGCGCGAAATACAGCTGCGGCGAATGCCCCGGCAGCGCCAGCAATGGCGCCCCGCCTGAGCAACACCAGCAGTGCTGCATGTTCGAATGGTTGTCGTTTTGCGGGGCCTTCTGATCCGTGGCACCGATGTCGATCGCCACCATCTTCATGCCGCTGCCGGTGCAGAAACTGCTCCACAGTATCTGCTCGGCCGGTGAACTGGCCGCCTGCGCCATCGCCCCGCTCAGCGGCATGGCGAGCATGTTGAACAGCACTGCAAAGCAGGCGATCCAGGCAAATGCTAACCGGCGTCGGTTCATGGGACAGGTCCGTTGGGTGGGCGATCAGGCGCGGCCCATTTAGCCTGATCAGGGCCGATAAGTAAAAAAGCGTCGTGCGGTTTGGTGTCGCAGTGAGCTGTTAAAGGAGTGTAGCTACTTGAATTTGCAGTGCCAGACCTGACGCCTTCGCGGGCAAGCCCGCTCCCACAAATTTTGTGAGTGTGCACAGATATCAGCAACATCCACGGTTCCTGTGGGAGCGAGCCTGCTCGCGAAAGCGATTTGTCAGGCACTGATGGGCTGCCGGTGCGGACGTATTCGCGAGCAGGCTCGCTCCCACAAAGGGCTGTGCCGATTCAGCGGGAGAGGGCTGAGAGGATGTCGCCGACAGATCCAAATTCCCGATCAACCCCCGGCAACCCCGGCCGCTTCAACACCAGCACCGGAACGCCACGCTCGCGCGCCACTTCAAGCTTCGGCTCGGTGGCGCTGCTGCCGCTGTTCTTGCTGATCAATACATCGATCTGCCGGCGCTCGAACAGCGCTCGCTCGTCTTCCAGCAGAAACGGCCCACGGGCGCCGATCACTTCGCAGCGCGTGTTGCCGGGATAAACGTCGAGAGCGCGCAGAGTCCAGAACTGGTGGGCGGGGATTTCGTCGAGGTGTTGCAGCGGTTCACGGCCGAGGGTGAACAGCGGGCGGTGGAACGGTTTCAGGGCGGCGATGAGTTCGGCCCAGTCACTGACCTCGCGCCAGTCATCGCCTGCTTGCGGTTGCCAGGCGGGCCGGCGCAAGGCCCAGCAGGGGATGCCGGCGAGCTGTGCCGCGCGGGCGGCGTTGGCGCTGATTTGTGCGGCGTACGGATGCGTGGCGTCGAGCAGCAGATCGACGCGTTCATCGGCGATGAACTGCGCCAGACCCTCAGCGCCGCCATAGCCGCCGACCCGAACCTGGCAGCGCAAATCGCTCGGCACCCGGCCAACACCAGCGAGGCTGTAGATATGTTGTGGGCCGAGCGTGCGGGCAATCGCCAGCGCTTCAGTCACGCCGCCGAGCAGCAAGATCCGTTTCATGCAAAACCTCCGGCGTGCCCGACAATCCCGCCCTGACGATCAATGGCAAACACCTCGACCTGGACCTGTGCCGGCACGACGCTACTGGCGAAATTCAACGCATGGCGGCAAACCTCATCCCCCAAAGCGATGCCCGCCGCGCTGGCCATGGCCAAGGCTTGTTGGCTGGTATTGGCTTCGCGAATGCCTTGTTGCAATGCCGCATCCGCGCCAATCGCCGCCGCCCACTCGGCCAGTTGCGGCAAATCGATGCTCGAATGCCGTGAGTGCAGATCCATATGCCCGGCGGCGAGTTTGCTGATCTTGCCGAAGCCGCCGCACAGGCTGAGTTTATCCACAGGTACTTTGCGCAGATGCTTGAGCACCGCACCGACGAAATCACCCATCTCGATCAGGGCGATTTCCGGCAGGTCATAGACCCGGCGCATGGTGTCTTCGCTGGCGTTGCCGGTGCACGCGGCGATGTGCAGATAACCATTGGTTTTCGCTACGTCGATGCCCTGATGAATCGAGGCGATGTAAGCGGCGCAGGAAAATGGCCGGACGATGCCGCTGGTGCCGAGGATCGACAGGCCGCCAAGAATGCCCAGCCGTGGATTCATGGTTTTCAGCGCCAGTTCTGCGCCGCCCTCGACATTGACTGTGACTTCGAAGCCGCCGCCATAACCGGTTTCGGCGGCGAGCAAGGCGAGGTGATCGCTGATCATTTTGCGCGGCACCGGATTGATCGCCGGCTCGCCGACGGCCAATACCAGGCCGGGTCGGGTCACCGTGCCGACGCCGACACCGGCGTTGAAGTGGATTCCCGGTTCGGCGGACAGTCGCACCTGTGAATAGAGCAGGGCGCCGTGAGTGACGTCAGGGTCATCGCCAGCATCCTTGATCGTCCCGGCTTCGGCGCCGTCCTCGCTCAAGCGGCAGAACTCCAGGCGCATCTGCACCTGTTTGCCTTTGGGCAGCGTGATCTGCACCGCGTCGGCGCTGATGCCGGTGAGCAACAGGCGCGCGGCGGCGAGGCTGGTGGCGGTGGCGCAGCTGCCGGTGGTGAGGCCGCTGCGCAGGGGCGCGGGCTGTTCGGCGGTTTCGTCACGCATCGAGGGGTTTGACCAGTTCCAGCAGGGTGATCGGCAACGCCTGACGCCAGGTATCGAACTCGCCGAGCGGTTGTGCCTGGGCGACATGAATGCGCGTCAGCTCACCGCCGTATTGTTCGCGCCAGTGCATCAGGGTGACTTCGCTTTGCAGGGTCACGGCGTTGGCCACCAATCGGCCGCCGGGCTTGAGCTGGTCCCAGCAGGTCTCGAATACACCCTCACGGGTGACGCCGCCGCCGATGAAAATCGCTTCCGGACGTTCAAGGCCATTGAGCGCTTGCGGCGCCTTGTCGCGAATCAGTTGCAGGCCGGGTACGCCCAGCGCATCGCGGTTGTGTTCGATCAATTGCTGACGGCCCTCGTCGGCCTCGACCGCGATGGCGCGACAGCTCGGGTGCGCACGCATCCACTCGATGCCGATCGAGCCGCTGCCGGCGCCGACATCCCAGAGCAGTTCGCCGTGCTTCGGCGCCAAGCGAGCGAGGGTGATGGCGCGCACGTCGCGCTTGGTCAGCTGGCCGTCGTGACGGAACGCCGAATCGGGCAGACCGGCGAGGCGTGACAGGCCGGTAACACCGGGTTCGGCCAGACATTCGACAGCGATAACGTTGAGATCGGCAATCGGCGCATTTTCCCAGTCACTGGCGCTGCGATCGATCCGCCGCTCGGCGTCGCCGCCCAAATGCTCCAGAACAGTCATGCGACTTGGGCCGAAACCACGTTCGCAGAGCAATTGCGCAACGGCGGCCGGGCTGCTGCCGTCATTGCTCAGCAACAACAGACGCACGCCGCTGAACAGATGCGCATTGAGCGCCGCCAACGGACGCGCCACCAGCGACACAATCGTCACCTCCTGCAACGGCCAGCCCAGGCGCGCCGCCGCCAGTGCGCAGGACGAAGGGGCGGGGATGATCGCCATCTCGGCGCTCGGCACCTGACGCGCCAGACTGGCACCGACGCCGTAGAACATCGGATCACCGCTGGCCAGCACGCAGACCGGCGCGCCACGCGACTCGAGCACCGGCGCTAGGGAAAACGGACTCGGCCACAATTGCCGCTCGCCGCCGATGCACGGCGGCAGCAGATCCAGCTGACGCTGGCCGCCGACGATCCGCGAAGCGCCCATCAGAGCACGCCGGGCGTTCTTGCCCAGGCCTTTGAAGCCGTCTTCACCAATACCCACAACGGTCAGCCAATCGCCCATTTCATACTCCAGATCCTGCGTCCAGCGAAGCGGGCGACATGATAACGCGACAATCGATAACTGGCTGCTGTCCTTTTTTGAGGATCGCCGACATTCAATGTTTACATTGTCTTTTGTGATTTTTCGAGTTCTTCGCAAGTATTGAATTGGCGTTCCGCTGGAAGTGCTTGTGGCTATCCGGAAGGTACTTTTTTAGTAAATTGAACAATCGAATGGATAATTGAAATGAGCGATGTTTTGAACAGTATCTCAGCACTGCCCGACCAAGGCAGTGCGACGGTGATGGGGAATAATCTGTTGTCCTACTTTTCCGGGTTGACTGCGGAAGACAAACGATTCGTCAAAGACAGTATGCGCTGGGCAGAATACAGAGCCGATTTGCGTCATGACAGAAACAGTGAGCCAGCTGCTTGGTTCGAATATTATTCCGGGGTGCTCTGGTCTGTCGGCTGGAGCCTGGAGCAAGCTCCGGTAATCCATGTTGACAAGAACTTTACCGGCAATGCTCTGGACGTCTGGGCGCGATCCTTGTCGCAACAACTAAGTCGGGAGAAAGTCGGGCTAATGAAGGAAGCGTTCCATATGCTTGAGACACATTCGGATGCCATAGACGTATTTAGAGGCAGCGCTCGGGAATGGAGCGATTTTCGTTTTTCTCCTGCTCAGTACAATTTCAATAGGGAGTTGGAGATTGTCGTTAGTAACGTTCGCTTGCTTGATGCGAAGTGGTCCTCTACCTATTTGTTCTGGACTATTCAGCATACGGGTTCGGAGCTTGATATCCGCTCCAGGCGCTTTTTGATCAGGTCTGCCGCGATAAATGAAAATCGGCTTCAGTTGGCTGCTGCAGTGCTTGATATGCGCACGCGTGAAATTGAGTTGGCTCGGGGCGCTTGATGTTAGTTGTACAGCTTTGTTTGATGGTTTGTATGACGGTCTGAAATTAAATGCATGGATTTTCGATTTGATTAACTCCGGTGCTGTGGTTAGTTTGTTTTCCACACCAAGTCGGTGTTTTAATCATGAAAGGAATTCATTTATGACTGAGCTGAATAAAGATGTAATCTCCGCTGTTGAGCGGTTTAGTTTGATTGCACAAACCAATGAGTTTATCGCTGCGCAGCCAGTGCTGCGCTCGCGTTCGGCAAGTGTTGGCAGTAGCTTGCCGGTTGATAAAGATGAACTGAATGCTGCAATCATGGGTTCGGGTATTGCAGGCTTTGATGCAAGCATGTCCAAGCGCAGCAAGCGAATCGTTAAAAACACCTACATGTATGCCGATCTGGTTGCCTTGCTCAAATATCCAGCGTCCAACCAAAAGGAACAGCGCTATAACGAGTTTATGCGATTGATGAAACTGGCTGGCTGGTTTGCTTTCAGCCAGCCTTATAATCGATATACCGCTACTTCGCAAAAATTGACCATGGATAATGTTGTCCTGTCTGTTCTGCATACCGCTGTTGGTGCAGCAGTAGGACAGGGCCAGGCAGCCCTTAAAGTATTGTCCTCTGTGGCAGATGCGACCATGGATGCACTGAAAAATGAACCACAGGCCCTGACGCTGTTCGAGAACAACTCGAAGAAAGCCGAAGGTGGCAACTTTTGCATGAGTGCGGCTTCGCAGGATGATGAGGGTGGTATCACCCTGGCAATCGCTGCTGTGCAATATCTGGCTTCGGCTCAACCTACCAAAGTACTGTTTGTAGAATGGGCAACATCTGCTGTGGAGATTTATAACGCCGGCGCCACGATGTATATGGATGAGGAAGACTATGCAATGGTAGAACCATTGATTGTCAAGGCTCTGACTGAGCAACGTGAGAAAGCGCTCAGCTACGAATTTGGCCAGTCGGCCTGAAATTGATTAATGCCAGAGGCGCAAGCCTCTGGTTTTTTGTGGGAGATGCAAATGTTCGCGATTTCGAAGGTTTTCGTATGCGCAGGGGCATTAGTGCTGGTGAGTAAAGAGCTGTCGGCATCTGACATTGACGACAGTCTCGATGCGCTGCTTTATTCACAAACGGTCGCCTCGCATAAAGTTCCCGATGCTGTTGAATACGAGGCATGGAATGATGCCAATAAAACGGCTTTGAAAGTCACCGGTGCTTTGTTTTTCGACGATCCGGTTATCAGCGCGCCTGTCACAACGCCCGATACTTTTACTTTGCTGGAGTTGACTCAAGAACTCTTGCAAGGTTGGGCGCCGGCAGTTTTGAACCAACAGGTAATTGCCAATCTGACCTCGCAACTGGAGAGCAACGGTGCGGCCCTTGAGTTGCTTCAGCGAAATACTCTGCAAGAGGGCAAGTCGATTCGCTTCATGCTTGGCAGCGTATCTGCGGAATCAACGATTACGATGGTCGTCATTTCGTTTGCCGTCAAAGAGCCTGTTCCGGGCAATGTGCTTGAGCAACGCTTCAATGCCGAGCAGATAGTGGGCAACCTTGCTGTTGATTGCTACAAGGCTCTTATAGATGCCGATGATTACTGTTTCTCGAGAGCCAGGATTATTGCGTTATTGGGTGAGCGGCGCGAAAAGCAGATTATCGCCCTGACCTGAGCGCGGCAGAGGCAACAACTGAAGCCTGCCTGCCCCACCGGTCGAGACAGAGGGCAGACTTTTCATACCGGTGGGCAAAGCAGGCATAATACCGCGCGCTCCGCCCGCGAAGCGCTTCTGCCACACAACCGGTCAGCCCCTTGAACGAACGCCCGATGTCCACTGCCTCACGCCCCTCGGCCTGCCCGGGGTTGCTGCGTATCGTCCAGGCACTGGACGGCGGTATCTGCCGGATCAAGCTTGATGGCGGTTCGATCAGTGCCGATCAGGCCGATGCGGTGGCCGCTGCCGCCGAAGCGTTTGCGAGCGGTGCGATCGAAGCGACCAATCGCGGCAACCTGCAGATTCGTGGTATCGGTGCGCAATCGGCAGCGCTGATCGAGCGCTTGCTGGCCGCTGGCCTCGGGCCAAAGAACGCTGCCGGCGACGATGTGCGCAATCTGATGCTCAGCCCTGCCGCCGGGATCGATCGGCAGATGCTGATCGACACGCGCCCGCTCGCAGGGCAAATCCTCGACACCTTGCAAAGTCATCCGCGCTTCCATGAGTTGAGCGCCAAGTTCGCCGTGCAGCTCGATGGCGGCGAAGCGCTGGCGATGCTCGAACATCCGCATGATCTGTGGCTGTCGGCATTCGAGCGTGACGGCGAAATCCTCTGGGCATTCGGTCTGGCCGGTTGCCCGACCGATCGCCCGCTCGGCGCTGTGAGCCTGGACAACGCTCACGCGCTGGTGGTCGCCGCGCTGGAGTTGTTCCTCGACCTGGCCCGGCCAGAGCAAACACGGATGCGCCATCTGCTCGACGAGTTGCCAAGGCTCGCGTTCCTTGAGTCGTTGCGCGAGCGCGTATCGCTCAAGGCGATCAGCAATTGGCAGCGCCCGACGTCGGCAGACGCGCTGCACATCGGCGCTCATCAGCAAAACACGCAAGGTCTCTGCTACGTCGGCGCGGTGCCGCCACTGGGCCGACTTGATCCGGCGATGCTGCGTGGCGCGGCACAACTGGCCCGTCAATTTGGCGATGGCAGTCTGCGCTTCACGCCGTGGCAGAGCCTGCTGCTGCCGAACGTGAAAGCCACTGATACCGACAACGTGCTTGAGCAGTTGCGGGCGTTGGGCCTGTTGACGACCGAGGCCGAACCACTGGCTCGCCTGATCGCCTGCACCGGCGCCGATGGCTGCGGCAAAGGCCTGGCCGACACCAAGCAGGATGCCCGGCAACTTGCACCTCTGCTGCCCGCAGGCCTCAGCGTGCACCTGTCGGGTTGCTCGCGCTCCTGCGCCGCCGCCCACTGCGCGCCAGCGACGCTGCTGGCCGTTGCCCCCGGTCATTACGACCTCTATTTTCGCGATGCAGCACAGCCCGGATTCGGCACGCTGCACGCCTGCAATCTTACTATTGAAGCGGCCGCGACCCTGCTCGACGCCCGCTCCCGGAGCCCCCTTGATGCTTGATTACATCCGCGACGGTCAGGAGATCTATCGCAACTCCTTCGCGATCATTCGCCGCGAGGCCAATCTGGCGCGCATTCCCGCCGATCTGGAAAAACTTGCGGTGCGAGTGATCCACGCCTGCGGCATGGTCGAGGCCATCGACGGTCTGCAATTCTCCGAGGGCGCGGGCAAGGCCGGGCGCGATGCACTGGCGGCCGGTGCGCCGATTCTCTGCGACGCGCGGATGGTCTCCGAAGGCGTGACCCGCACGCGCCTGCCGGCCAATAACCAAGTGATCTGCACTTTGCGCGACGACAGCGTGCCGGAGCTCGCCCGCGAGTTGGGCAACACCCGCTCGGCTGCCGCGCTGGAACTGTGGCGCCCGCACCTCGAAGGCAGTGTGGTGGTGATCGGCAACGCACCGACCGCGCTGTTCTACTTGCTGGAAATGCTCGACGCCGGCGCGCCGAAACCGGCACTGATCCTTGGCTTCCCGGTCGGCTTCGTCGGCGCTGCCGAATCGAAAGCGGCGCTGGCCGCCGACAGTCGCGGCGTGCCGTTCGTGATCATGCAGGGTCGGCTGGGCGGCAGCGCCATGGCCGCGGCCGCCGTCAATGCCCTCGCCACGGAGATCGAATGATGCAGGCCAAAGGACGTCTGATCGGCCTCGGTGTCGGCCCCGGTGATCCGGAACTGATCACTGTCAAAGCCTTGCGCCTGCTGCGCGAATCGCCGGTGGTCGCGTATTTCGTGGCCAAGGGCAAGAAGGGCAATGCGTTCGGGATCATCGAGGCGCATCTGGTCGAGGCGCAGAACCTGCTGCCGCTGGTCTATCCGGTGACCACCGAGGCGTTGCCGGCGCCGCTGTCGTATGAGCAGGTGATCAGTGATTTCTACGACGAAGCCGCTGTGGCGGTCGCCGAGCATCTGGACGCCGGCCGCGACGTAGCGGTGATCTGCGAAGGCGACCCGTTCTTCTACGGCTCCTACATGTATTTGCATGATCGTCTCGCCAGCCGTTACGAGGCCGAAGTCGTGCCCGGGGTGTGCTCGATGCTCGGCGGCGCTTCGGTGCTCGGCGCGCCGCTGGTGTATCGCAATCAGAGCCTGTCGGTGCTTTCCGGCGTGCTGCCCCACGAAGAACTGAAACGGCGTCTGGCCGATGCCGATGCGGCGGTGATCATGAAACTGGGGCGCAACTTTCCCAAGGTCCGTCAGGTGCTGGAAGAACTCGGCCTCGCCGAGCGTGCGTTGTATGTCGAGCGCGCGACCATGGCCAACCAGAAGATCGTGCCGATGGATCAGGTCGAGCCGATGTCCTCGCCGTACTTCTCGCTGATCATCGTCCCGGGCGAACGGTGGCAAGGTTGATGAGCCAAACGACTCCCGCCATCGTCATTCTCGGCCAGGGCAGCCTCGCGACGGCGCGGCGCATTCAGCAGGTCTACCCGGCGGCGCAAATCCATGGCCTTGCCGGACGGGTTGAAGGCGCCGACAGCAGCTATCAGGAATTCGGCGCGACCCTGCGCGCGTTGTATCAACAGGACACGCCGATCATTGCCCTGTGCGCGGCGGGGATTGTCATTCGCACCTTGGCGCCGCTGTTGCTGGAGAAAGGCGCCGAACCAGCGGTGCTGGCGGTGGCCGAAGACGGCAGCGCGGTGGTGCCATTGCTGGGTGGACTCGGTGGGGTCAACGTCATGGCCCGGGACATCGCGGCGGCGTTGCAAGTGGCGCCGGCGATCACCACCAGCGGCGAATTGCGCTTTGGTACCTGCCTGCTCAATCCGCCAAGCGGCTACGCACTGGCGGATCTGGAATCGGGCAAACGCTTCGTTTCCGACCTGCTCGCCGGGCACAGCGTGCGCATCGAAGGCGCGGCGCCATGGCTCGATCAGGCGCAGTTGCCGCAGGATCCGCAGGCGCAGCGGTCGATTCATGTGAGCAGTGTGCAGCGGGTGGCCAGCGCCGATGAATTACTGATTTACCCGCGCAGCGTGGCGGTGGCAGTGAGCGCTGACGTGGCAGATCTGTCGAACGCCGTTCGCGCTGCGTTGCAACAGGCCAGTGTCGCCGTGCCGGCACTGGCGTGTCTGGTGGCAGCAGAGGCTGAAATGGCCTCATCGAGTTTGCGCGAGGCTGCGCTCGAGTTGGGCGTGCCACTGCGCTTCGTGGCAGCACAAAGCGATCTTCAGACGTTGGCCCGCGTGGCAGTGCCTGCGGCGAAGGTGATCAGCGCAGAACATCTGGCGATCGCGATTGCCGAGCAACCGCTGGACGTCGCGCAGATCGGCCGCCCGCGCGGTCGCCTCGCGGTCATTGGCCTTGGCCCCGGCGCCGCAGAACTGATGGTGCCAGCGGTGAAAACCGAACTGGCCCGCGCCACCGATGTGCTGGGCTACGAAACCTACGTGCGCATGGCTGGCCCGTTCCGCGACGATCAGGTGCAGCACTGCACCGACAATCGTGAAGAAATGCAGCGTGCCCGCCATGCCTTCAGGCTCGCCGCCGAAGGCCGCTCGGTGATCGTGGTTTCCTCGGGCGACCCGGGCGTATTCGCCATGGCCGCTGCGGTGCTCGAAGCCCTGCACGAATCGGACGATCCGGCGTGGCACAGCGTTGATCTGGAAATCCTCCCCGGCGTCTCCGCCTCGTTGGCCACTGCGGCTCAGGCCGGTGCGCCGCTGGGCCACGACTTCTGCGTGATGTCACTGTCGGATAACCTCAAGCCCTGGGCGATCATCGAGAAACGTCTGGATCTGGCCGCCCAAGCGGATCTGGCCCTGGCGTTCTACAACCCGATTTCCCGGGCGCGCCCGTGGCAACTGGGCCGGGCGCTGGAGATCGTTGCGCAGCACCGCTTGCCTGAAACACCGGTGGTGCTCGGTCGGGACATCGGCCGGCCGGGGCAGACGCTGCGCACCACGACCCTGGGCGCATTGACACCGGAACAGGTGGACATGCGCACCATGGTGCTGATCGGTTCTTCGACCACCTGCACCTTCGCCCGTGCCGGAGGCGGTGAGTGGGTTTACACGCCGCGTTGGTATGGTGAAAAACCGCTGTCCTGAAAAACCCTCCGCTCATGCAATTCTCAGCGACTGGAAAGTTTGAGCGGTTGTAAGTCCGATTGAAGTTTCAATTGTTTTCCACCAGCAATAAACAATGGTCATGTCCCACAGGGCAGGGCCATTTTTTATGGCCGACGGGCGCGCCAGTCCGATAATTATTACGCTGCCGTTACAGCGAACTGCTCCCGGTGTTATCAGATATTGCCGGGGACAAGCTTTGTATTCCTTGTTGTTTGTGTGGCGCGTATTCGCCCACTAGGGTGCTGTGTTCATAGCACTTGTCGAGTGTCGTTCAAATCAATTTACCGCTCTGCAGCGGCGCAAGAGTGCGCGCGTCAATGGGCCATTAAATAAACAAGGAGTGTGTGATGGCTTTAAAAAACGATTACTCGTTCGGGCGAGCATTCATTTCTGCGCAAGAGTATTCCGTACTCTCAAAAGCATTGCGGGAGCTTTCTGCCACCCCCCAATATCAAGCGCTGAACGACTATTACCAGCAAGCCGGTCAAACGACCGACCCGGTGTCGTTGTTGACCCTGGCGAGCCTGTTTCAAGAGCAACTTGCAGCGCTGTTGAAACGCAATAAAACCCCTGTTCCGGTGGCTGTCGATGACATTGCGCGAGGACTGCAACGTTATCTGTCGCGGCTTTCGACGACCGTGGAAATGTTGTCGGGGCCGACCCGGCCGGTGCCGAAAGTCATCCATTTCGTCTGGGTTGGCGGAAGCGAAGTCGGGGTCAATCAGCGCGATTACATGAATATCTGGCGCCAGGTGATGGCGGCGGAGGGTTACCGCTTCAACCTTTGGTACGACAGCGATGCGTTGCTGGCTTTCGAGATGAACCGGGTCATCCTCGACAGTGCCAGGGCTGATGTCATGACGACCGGTGGCGACCAGCTCAACCATGCCGCGCAATTGGCGGCGATGATTGAAGAGCGTGCACGGGTGTTGAAACAGCAGATGTTCGACTACCTCAGCCAGCCGAGGTGGAAGGGGCGGACCGATGAAGCACGCGTCGATCTGATGGTGCGTGCTTATGGCAAGGACCGCGCGTCGCTGCAGGCTTTTCGTCAGCGCTGCCTCGACAGCCATCTGGCGATGGTGGGTCCGGATCTGCAATTGCGCGATGTCACTCACGCCTTTGCCGATGACTTGTTGGCGGACGTCTACCGCCGCGAAGTGTCGATGCGCGGCAATTTCGCTGCGGCGAGCGATGTGGTGCGTTTGCAGGCCGAGCTTCGTGAAGGCGGGCGTTATACCGACATGGATTATCTGCCGCCGCTGCTCGACAAGTTGGGCGGTGTCGATATCAGCGATTACAGCCAGACGCAGAAAATCGCGGTTCTGCAACTTCTGTTGAACAACAATCCGCAGTTGATGCCGGGGCGCGATCCGCAGCATTACCCCGACAGGACCGACAGTCTTCCAGAGCAACACAAACAACTTCTCGAGGATTTTGCTCGCAGCAAACCCGACGTCCTTGAACTGTTCATAGCGCCAAAAGTCGTGGAGGCTGCGGAGAACGGCTTTCGCATGGGGCTGCAAATCAATGAAGAAATGAATGCTCATTTCATCGCCCAGCCGGGCAGCGGCATGACGATGTCGATCATGCAAGTCATTCGGCTCAATTACGACGTGC
This sequence comes from Pseudomonas siliginis, assembly GCF_024072275.1. Taxonomy (NCBI): domain Bacteria; kingdom Pseudomonadati; phylum Pseudomonadota; class Gammaproteobacteria; order Pseudomonadales; family Pseudomonadaceae; genus Pseudomonas; species Pseudomonas siliginis. Next base: position 728,181 of record NZ_CP099598.1, read on the forward strand.
TCGCTGAAGTTGAAAAGCGCATGGCCAACTCGGCATCCGGTTGGGCCGACGGTGAAAACCTGACCACGGTCGCGGCGACAGTCATTGAAGAGATGTTGGTCAGGTCGAACTTCACCAGCTGGAATGAAGCTTATGCCTACCAATTGCTTAAAGCGGTTGTCACCTATTATCGGGACGGTATCCGCAATGACGCGGCGGGTACGGTAACGCTCACCGGCCCGGGCGCGGCACTCGCTGGATTACATGAATATATCGAAGCCAATTGCGATCCGTTTTTCACTCGTCAGGTGCTGGCGCAACAGCGTCTGCGCGAGGGCTACAACGTCAATACCGAAGAGGAAACCATTTCCGGCTGGATCGTCCGGGGCACGGAAAAAGACTGGCTGGAGAAGGAACACGCCCGGTGGGCCGAGGGAAAGCTCAAGTCTCGTTATGCCGGACGCTTGTCCAACCTGCTCAGCGATCGAAGCCTGACCTTCGAGCGCGGCTGGCCCGTTGTCGAGGGCAAACCGGTGCTGTTGACCTCAGTGCTGCAACGCTTGATGGATGATCTGGGCGAGCCGTTCATTCGAGCGATGCGAGACAAGTTGAGCGGGGAGGTCAATTTCGCTCAAGCCGTGGTCATCGACTTCGACGCCCGTCAGCAAGTGCTGGCGCAAGGACCTGTGGTTGTGCCGACCTCCCATGGTGCGGAATCGGTCAGCCATCTCAACGAACTGTTCAGCCGGATCGCCCACGGTACGCTGCCGCTGGAACAACTGAGCCCCGCGATGCGAGTCGTGCTCGGGGGGATTTTCGGCGCAACGAGCGTGGACGATGTCGGGTTCGCCGATACCTGGCAACAGGTGCGCGACCTGGCCATCGCCACCGACCGTGACGGCACTTTCGCGCGCTACGATGCGATTGAAAAAGCCGTGCGCCAGCGCCGCTCGGCGGCGTTCGAGAACGGACTGGAACGCGACCTGCCGACGGCCACATCGACGACCCGCGAACTCAAGGTTCAAGCCATGTCCGAGCCGCTGACGCTGCGCCAGTGGGGCGAACGTATCGGCCAGATCAAGCACAGCGCGCAGCGGGAGTTTCGCACGCAGATCCTGCAGCGCAGCGGGCAAGTGCGTGACGTCTTTTTCAAGGCTGGCGCGGTGTCAGTCAAGCAGTTGCCGCAGGATCTGTTGCAGCGCAACGCGGGCGACCCGGGGCGCCGCTGTTATCCGCTGGCGCTGCTGATGGGCGCCGCCGTTGCAGCTGGCGAGACGGCGGAACGGGCGTTGGTCGGGCATGTCGCCAGCGCCAGCGCGAGTCCCGACGAACTTGGATCGCGGGCGTTGCGCAGTGCGCTGGACGAACTGCGCGCCTTGCCCACCGGCGAGGTCGGCAGCGTTCGCGGCGTGCAACGCCTGGACAGCATCATCGCCGCGCTGGACGCCAGTGCGGCGCCTGCGGTGCTGCTGCTCGACACTGGCGACCACGCCCTGCTGCTGGCGAAAGTGCGAACCGGTGAGCACGCGGCCTATCGCTTCTACGATCCCAACTTCGCCCTCTACGGATTTGCCGATGGCGCGCAACTGCAGCGTGGCGTAGAGCGTTATCTGAGCGCGGACGATAACGCGCTGGCGAAGCTTTATGGTCTGGGTGAGATGGCCACGGCGCAGTTCACCGTCACTGAGCTGGACACTGCGGCGATCGCCGAACGCAGGCTGTCATCGGATCTGCGCGTGGACAGTTTTCTGCACAACGTTGCGCTGGCCGATCCACAGGGAGCCTCGATCTGGCACAAGCAAGCGCTGGCCCGTACCCGATCTCTGGGGGAAAACGCTCGGCTGGGCACCAGCCTTGCGCAACTGGACGCACGCTACTGGGCCAGCGAGTTCGAGCAGGCGACCGAGCGTTTGCGCCGTGAGCACAACCTGGCGCGTGATTACGTGCCGTTGCTCGATACCCACAGCAAAAACGCCGACGGCGGCCACAGCATTACGCTGATGGATCTGCGCAATGCGCAAAATGCCCGGACGGTCAGCACCCGGGATTCGCGCTTTCAGAGAATCAGGCAATACGTCGAACGACTCGTGCAGGGCGGTGCGGCCAGGCCCGGGCACACGCCTGATCACGACGGTGGCAGCCGACTCAGTTTCGCCTTTGCGATCCAGACGCTGATCAGTGAAATGCGCCAGCGCGAGTACCGCGCTGGCGATACAGCGCCGACACTGACCGTCGCCCTGCAACTTCAGGTGTACGTCAGTTATGCACAGTTGGGCTTTGGTGTGGCCAGCGATGCAGTGCAGGTCATCCAGTTGGTGCGCCATTTAGCGGTGGCGGAGCGGGCGTTGCAGCAGGCCTCGTTCTCCGCACGTCTGGCCGGGCAGGCCGCCACGGGTGTCGGGGTGGCATTTTCCGTGGCCAATATCGGTTTCGACATCTACAACCTGACGCAGGCAGAGAATCATGAGCAGCGGGCGCGGTTTTCCACGTCCCTGGCGTTCAACACAGCGGCGCTGGGTCTGGATATTGTCGCCCTGGCGGCGGGCGGAACGGTGGGCGCGTTCGCCGCAGCGCTGTCCGTGCCGCTACTGGGCGTCGGTATCGGGGTGACCGCGATTGCCAGCAATCTCGGGCAGATCATGGACAAGGCTGCGGCCATCGGCGAGCACCTCTCGCAGATTCACGACGCTTATCAGCAGTCTTACGAAAGCGTTGGTGCGGTCTTGCAGTTCCCCGCACTGGCAGTGATTACCGAGGTGGATCTGCTCAGCAGAAGGGTGGCGTTCGAAGGGCAGAAGTTTTACCCCTGGAAGGGCAGTGCACTGGAATTGCCGCAATACGACGATGATCCTGCCAGGCGGCATGCTGCGATCAACATCCCCAGAGCCTTTCAACGCCCTGCTGTCGGCAGCGTCTGGGGTACTTTGCCCAGGATGGTGGTGCTGCCTTGTTCGCCAATCTGTTACTACGGCTATGAATATCAACTCGGCAGCGCCGGGACCGTGCCCTTTTCAACAACCCGCTACCCGCGGTTGCACGACCGCCTGGCACATCAGCTGGAATATGACGCGCTCGGTAACCGGGTGTTTTACCTGTTCAGTACGCCATTTGCGCCGCACATACTCTACAAGCTGCATCCGGTATTCATGGCCACGACGATCAAGCTGCAGTTGAGCGCAGAGGTCAGTCAGCTGTTGGTTCCGGACCTGCCACCAGAGTGGCGCAAGAAGATTGCCTACCGGATCACCGCACCGCAGGGGCAATACCGCATCCGGTTGGTGCCGGGCCTGCTGGCGGTGAATTTCGAGCAAGCGCGGGGCTGGGAACAGGTGACCTGGACGGTGCAGGCGTCTTGGGCACAGGTCGAGCAGGTCAGCTTTCGTGCAAAACCACGGGACAGCATCGACAGCGCACCTGACATGCTGGTCGATGGCCTGGTGTTGAATCGTTTTGACGGCGTCATCGAATTGGCCGAGGGGCTGTTCCGGATCGACTGGACGGGCCGCAGCCTGCATCTGATCGCCGTTGTCCTCGACTACGAAAACAACGCTGTGACTCAACTGCGTAGCGCAACCATGACCGCCAGCGGCATCCCGGCGCCGGTGCAGCGTTATTTGCGCGCTCAGGTCGCAAGCGGACAACTGACCGCAGCCTATTTGCCGTTGCGTAACTTCAGAGTGCCGTTCGATTCGCCGAACCGGCCAGTGGTGACTACCGGCTATTACGACACTGCGCGGGATCGGGTGCTGTTCGCGCGTAACCTGCCGCAGGAGGTGAACGAGGGTGTGGTTCTGGCAGGCGTCAACGCCCGCCATGCGTGGTTGTACCATCCCGATCATCCATCGGTATGGCGGGTCGATGTGCTGACCGGCACTGTCCAGCATCGCTACCGTCTGAAAAATCCGCGTACAGGTTCGACCATCATCGGCTGCCGACAACAAGCCGATGGAGCGCTGCGGATTACGCAGAAGCTGACGGCAGAAGCGTTGCATGGCACCACCACGGTCGAGTACCGGATCAGCGGGCAGCATGTAGAACTGACCGCTTGCCAGATCGCTTTTGCCGCCGAGGACTATCGGTTCGAGCCGCGTGAAGCGCTTCGACAAACCGATGCCCCGGACATGAGCGTCTCGTCAGACATGGCCGCCAGCAGCAGTGATTGGTCTTGTGCTCCGTTCATTGTTGTCGAGGGCTATGCCGGGTCGCAGTTGCGCGACAGGGCTTGGCTGAACAAGACGACGGGCAAGTGCATTGAGGCCAGGCACGACCTGTCCTGGCCCGAAGACTTGTTGATGCTGATGCCGTCCAGCCCTGAAAACAACGCGGTGCTGTTCTATAGCCAGCAGGAGCGGACGATCAGCCGCGGCATCGAACCCCGTGTCGGTCATTGGCTGAATGTGGTGATCGAGCGCGATGTGGTGGAGGTCACTCAGACCAATCAGCGTTTCATCGCCACCAAGGACGACGGCCGACTGTTCGAAATCGATATCGTCGACGTGCCGGCAGCGGCAGCGATCGACGAGGTGATTGTGTTTCAGTACGGGGTACCTTCCCTTGCGCACAGAAGCGATGAGGCATGGCTCGATCAGGCCGATAAACCCTCGATTCTCCGGTTCGCCGGTGTCGGGCAGCGTTGGCTGCAGCGAAATCCCGATTGGTTGAGCACATTGCATTCGCTGGCCACGGTCGCAGCGTTGCTGCCGTTCCCGGTTTTCGGTTTACGTGATGGGGCAGGTCAGGCGTTCCTGACGGCGTGGTGTGTCGATGGCAAAGTCGCTGTGGCCGATATCGGTCAGGGCAAGGAGCTGGCGCTGCTCGGTCTGACCCCGGATCAAAGCGCTGTCTGGTTGCTTGAGGTCAGCGCCGGACAACTTTACCGCCAGCCGCTGATGGCGATCGAAGCACTGCGGGGAGTGTTTGCCGCTGACCATCGTTTGCTGAAACCGGAGGTGCTCGACAGGCCTGAAAAGGTCTGGACGTCATGGACTTTTGCTGAGGTGCGGCGCCAGGGTGAAGGGCTGGAGGCGCAGACCCTCGACGGGGTGCATCTGCAATTGCTGGATAACCAGCCGGCAATGATCGTCGGAGTGGAAAATCGCTGGTCTCATGTGCCGGGGCAGAGCGATGAACAGTTACGTGCACGCCTGCGAGCATTGTTGCACGGGCATGCCCACGCGCCTGTCATACAAGTGGCAAGTGCAACCGGACGCTATCTGTATTACCTGCCGCAACTTGATCGGCTGTTTGATCTGTCCGGGCGCAGTGATGGGCAGTGGTCGGCATTCCTCGGTACGCGCGGGTCGAAGCAGCCGATGCTGTTCGATCCGCTCGACCAACTGATTTTCAGCGCCGGCCCGAACGACGGCGTCTGGCTGCCCGACAGTTTTGCCCATCGCGACGCCGAGGTCATGGTGCTTGAGGTAGGTGATGACATCACAGAGATTGAAACATTGTTGCCCGATGGCGTTGCCAGGCTGCTGCTGACTTTCGGTGCGCAGACCTCGGGTTATCGGCTGTCGCAAGTTTCCTTCCAGCGCCTGGACTGCATCGTGGTCGATGGACGACAGGCTTCGGATGCTGAAACGGCGGAACCTTGCCTGCTGGATCTGGATCTGGACGAGTGCGGGCATTGGTGGATGTCACGGGTCGATGACGGTGTGGTACTGACCGATCAGGACTCCGGGCACAGTCTGATCTTGCGTAATTTCGACGGACAACGCCCACTGCTACTGATGCTGCCCATTGCCGGGCGGCCACACACGTTCACGCTGGCTCAAGGGCTGGAAGCGTTTGCCACTGTGCGCGGCGCAGAGGCAACGGTCAGCCTGACAGCGGTGATCGCAGCGCTGCGCTGAGGTCGCTCCGCATAGCAAAACGCCGCGAACGGTGAGCGTACGCGGCGTTTCATTGTGGCAGATGCGCGGCAACAATACTCAAGGCACCAGATAACCTTTCACACCGGTAAAGATGATCTGCGCGGCCAGTGCGCAAACAAACAACCCCATCAAGCGGCTGACAATCTGCAAGCCCTGATCGCCGAGAATCCGCTCGATGCGATTGGACAGATACAGCACCACTCCGACAGTAAAACTGGCCAGGGCGATACTCATGATTGCAGTGAGCTTGTCGTCCCAGTGCGGCTGGCTGACGCCCATTACCAGCAAGGCGCCGATGGTGCCGGGGCCGACCGTCAGCGGGATGGTCAGCGGCACGATGGTCACATCCTGCTGCACGTTATCGGCCTGCACCGCCGGTTTGCCCTGAGCCATGCCCAGCGCGGAAATGAACAACACGCTGCCGGCACCGATTCGGAAGGCGTCCACGGTGATGCCGAAGACATCGAAAATCACCCGCCCGAACAAATAGAGCAGCACACTGGAAATCAGCGTCGCGAGGGCGACCTTCCACGCCAGACGCCGCTGTTCCTTGCGCGAATAGCCACGGGTCAGGCTGATAAAGCAGGACAACACGAAGAACGGGCTGTAGAGCACCAGCATCTTCAGATAAACGCTGAACAACACATGGAGCATGATGCAAGCTCACTGGCGATGGAGTCGGGGGGAGTCTATCAGGCACCGCAGATTCTGTCGGTTTACGACGGCTGGGTCGTGGCCCGGTTCTGCTGATCGCGTTGGGCAACCCAGTGTTCGATCAACTCGCGCAACTGGGAGAGCTCGACCGGTTTGGACATGTGCCCGTCCATGCCGGCCTGCCGGGCGCGCTCCTTGTGTTCGGCGAGGATGTGCGCGGTGAGGGCTACAACCGGTGTGCGGATGCGCTGATTGCTGACTTCCCAGGCGCGCAGTTGCTGAGTGGCGGAGAAGCCATCAAGGATCGGCATTTCGCAGTCCATCAGCACCAGGTCGTAACGCTGGGCCTTCATCGCTTGCAGCGCTTCTTCACCATTGCTCGCGGTGTCCGGTTGCAGGTTGAGCTTGCCGAGCATGCCACGGATCACTTTGGTCGAAATGGTGTTGTCTTCGGCGACAAGGATGCGGAAGTCGCTGGGCACTTTGGCCGCTGTGGCCGCCGTAACGACCTGCGGCTGGAACGCGACCTGGCCCTTGTTGCGTTGATTGAGCTCGTCAGCCAGCGTGGTCTTGAGCGTATAGCCGGCCACCGGTTTGGCCAGTATTCGTTTGATCCCCGAATTGCGCGCAATGATCTTGCTCGGCGCGTTGCTGATGCCGGTGAGCATGATCAGCAGAATGTCGTGGTTCAGGCTCGGGTCTTCCTTGATCTTCGCTGCCAGTTGCATGCCGGTCATGCCGGGCATGTTCTGGTCGAGCAGGACCACGTCGAAGTAATCGCGCAGATGCGCCTTGGTGCGCAGCAGCGCCAGCGCCTCCTTGCCCGACGGCACGGCGCTGACATTCAGGCCCCAGGCGCTGCACTGCTGCACCAGCACTTTGCGGCAAGTGTCGTTGTCGTCGACCACCAATACCCGCGCGCCTTGCAGCGGGCTGTCGAGGTCGGAGGTCGGATGTTCGAGGCGATCCGGGTCCAGTGGCAAGGTCAGCCACAAAGTGCTGCCCTGGGTGGCGCCGCTCTTGATGCCGAACTCGCCTTGCATCAGGCGGATCAGTTGGCGCGCAATCACCAGGCCGAGATTGCCGCCCAGGCGATTGGCCGAGAGGAAGTGCTTGCTGTGCAATTCGGCGTGCAACAGCGCTTCGCGCTCTTCCGACTCCATCGGCACGCCGCTGTCCTGCACGGCAATGCGCAGGCGCGGCTTGCTGCTGCGCTCGTCCAGTGCAACGACGATCAGCACTTCGCCTTCTTCGGTTTTCTTCAGGGCGTTTTCCAGCAGGCTCAGCAAGGTCTGGCGCAGGCGCGTCGGATCGCCGCTGATCACCCGTGGCACTTGCGGCTGGATGAAGCTGATCAGCTCGACGTTCTGTTGTTCGGCCTTGGCCCGGTAGATGCTCAGGCAATCATCGATCAAGGCGTTGAGGTCGAACTGCACGTCATCAAGTTCGATCTGCCCGGATTCGAGCTTGGAGATGTCGAGGATCTCGTTGATCAGGGTCAGCAGTTCGTTGCCGGCGCTGTGGATGGTCTGCACGTAATCGCGTTGCTTGACCGACAGCGGCGTGCCCAGCAGCAGCTCGGTCATGCCCAGTACGCCGTTCATCGGTGTGCGGATTTCGTGGCTGATCTTGGCGAGGAATTCGGCTTTGGCGTTGATTTCGGCGTTGCTTGCCGCGAGGTCGCGGCTGATGCTGAAACGACTTTCAGTGATGCTGCGCTGTCGCTCGCCCAAGGCGACGCTCATCAGCAGACCGCTGATGCAAATGAACAACATCAACGTCATGATCAGGCCTTGCGGCGTGACCAGGGTCAGCCCCAGTAGCGCCGGCAGGATAACCAGGGTGCCGATGTTGAACACGATCATGGCGGCGACGAACAGACGCGCCGGGCGATAGCCCTTCTGCCAGTGATAGAAGCCCACCAGCAACATGCTCAGGCCGGCCAGTGCGACCAGTGCGTAGGTGATGATGTTCAGCGGCAAGGTGTTGACGAACAGCAGCAACAGGCTGCACGTGACGATCAGCAGAATGTCGCCCCACAGCAGTTTGTTCAGCGGATGCTGGCCCAGTGGTGCAAAGAAGCGCAGGGCGTACATCAATCCGGCTGGAGCCGTCAGCAGCAATGCCAGATAAGCGCCCGGCGTCTGAATGGCTTGCCAGTTCGGCAACCACGGACCGGCGAGATTGAGCAACAGGAACAGACTCAGTCCGAGCAGGCCCTCACAGATCGCCAGCCACAGACTGCTGCGCGAGCGCGAGTAGGCGTAGCGCACCAGGTTGTGCAGCAGGAGCATGGCGAGGCAGCCGAACAGCAGGCCGAAAATCAGCGTCTGCTTCTGATCGGCTGCGCCCTCGATTGCCGCTTGCAGGGTGATGTGCGGGCGCAGCTGATGGCCGGAGACCATGCGTACGTAGACGTCCAGCGGCTTGTCGGCCTGGGGCAGCGGCAGCATGAAATCGCTGCTTGGCAAAGGATGTTCGGCCTGGGGCCGTTCGTTGCCGGTATTGCGTTGCTCGATCAGCCGGTCGCCGTCGAGCACGTAGAGATTGAGTTGGGACAGGTCGGGGGCAAAGATGCGCAGCACTTGTTCGTGCTTGCCCGGCGCCAGTTTGAAGCGCAGCCACAGGGCGCCCTCGGGTTCGGCCGCGGTCAGACGGTCAAGCTCGATGGGGCTGAATTGATTGGTGTAGCGAGCGGAGCGGATGTCGCTCAGTTGCAGGATGCCCTGATCGTCAAGCAATACCGACCAGCCACTGCCTTGCGCGGCCTGGGCCGGGAGCATGCAGAGCAAGGTCATCAGCGTGACGGTGAAGCTTATGGCAATCCTGAGCCAGCGCACGGCGAAATCCCTTCGTAGGTTGATGCCAGAATATAACGATGCGCGACGACCGAACAGCCCGGCGAGGAATGGCATCCCGCGCCGGGCCTGATGGATCGCTTACTCCTGGGTTTCGCCGCGTTCACGGGCAATGGCGCGGTAGCCGATGTCCTTGCGGTAGAAGCAGCCTTCCCAGTCGATGGCAGCGGCAAGTTTGTAGGCCTGCTGCTGAGCTTCACCCACGGTGGCGCCCATGGCAGTGGCACACAGTACACGACCACCGGCAGTGACGACCTGACCGTCCTTCAACGCGGTGCCGGCGTGGAAGACTTTACCTTCCAGAGCTGCCGCCGCGTCCAGACCGTTGATCGCTGCGCCTTTGGCGTAGTCGCCCGGGTAGCCGCCAGCAGCCAGAACGATGCCAACGCTCGGACGCGGATCCCACTGTGCTTCAATTTTGTCCAGTGCCTGCGCCAATGCGGCTTCAACCAGCAGCACCAGGCTCGATTGCAGACGCAGCATCACCGGTTGGGTTTCCGGATCGCCGAAGCGGCAGTTGAACTCGATGACTTTCGGGTTACCGGCCTTGTCGATCATCAGACCGGCATAAAGGAAGCCAGTGTAGACGTTGCCTTCCTCGGCCATGCCGCGCACGGTCGGCCAGATCACCTGATCCATCACGCGCTGATGTACGTCGGCGGTAACCACCGGGGCAGGGGAGTAGGCACCCATGCCGCCGGTGTTCGGGCCGCTGTCGCCGTCGCCGACGCGTTTGTGATCCTGGCTGGTGGCCATCGGCAGCACGTTCTTGCCGTCGACCATGACGATGAACGAAGCTTCTTCGCCGTCGAGGAATTCTTCGATCACCACGCGTGAACCGGCGTCGCCAAACGAGTTGCCAGCGAGCATGTCACGCACGGCGTCTTCGGCTTCGGCCAGGGTCATGGCGACGATCACGCCTTTGCCGGCAGCCAGGCCATCGGCCTTGATCACGATCGGCGCGCCTTTTTCACGCAGATAAGCCAGGGCCGGCTCGATCTCGGTGAAATTCTGGTAATCGGCGGTCGGGATCTTGTGGCGGGCGAGGAAATCCTTGGTGAACGCTTTCGAGCCTTCCAGTTGCGCAGCACCGGCGGTCGGACCGAAGCAGTCCAGGCCACGGGAGCGGAACAGATCGACCACGCCAGCCACCAGCGGCACTTCCGGGCCGACGATGGTCAGGGAAACGTTCTTTTCCGCGAAGTCAGCCAGTTGCTCCAGGGCCAGCACGTCGATGGCGACGTTCTCGCACTTGGCTTCAATGGCGGTGCCAGCGTTGCCCGGTGCAACGAAAACCTTCTGCACACGCGGATCCTGAGCCACTTTCCAGGCCAGAGCGTGTTCACGGCCACCGCTGCCAATGATCAAAACATTCATTTCAAAAACCTCAAAAATCTATCAGGCGCTGCTGGAGCGCTTTATGTGGGAGCGAGCCTGCTCGCGAAAGCGGTGTGTCAGTCAACGTCAACGTCGCTGGCAGATTGCATTCGCGAGCAGGCTCGCTCCCACATTTGAATCGGTGTATCAGTGACGGAAGTGGCGCATGCCGGTGAATACCATCGCGATGCCGGCTTCGTCGGCAGCGGCAATCACTTCAGCATCACGCATCGAACCGCCCGGCTGGATCACCGCAGTGATGCCGACCTTGGCCGCATTGTCCAGACCGTCGCGGAACGGGAAAAACGCGTCGGACGCCATGACCGAACCGGCCACCTGCAAACCGGCGTGCTCAGCCTTGATCGCGGCGATGCGTGCCGAGTTGACGCGGCTCATCTGGCCGGCGCCGACACCGATGGTCTGGCGGTTCTTGGCGTAGACGATGGCGTTGGATTTGACGTATTTGGCGACTTTCCAAGCGAAGATCAGATCGTGGATTTCCTGTTCGGTCGGCGCGCGTTTGGTCACCACTTTCAGGTCATCGGCGCTGATCATGCCGATATCGCGGCTCTGCACCAGCAGGCCACCGTTGACGCGCTTGTAATCCCAGGCAGCGGCGCGCTCAGCCGACCACTCGCCGCAGGCCAGCAGGCGTACGTTGGCTTTGGCCGCGACGATGGCGCGGGCTTCTTCGCTGACCGATGGGGCGATGATCACTTCAACGAACTGGCGCTCGACGATCGCTTTGGCGGTCTCGGCATCCAGTTCACGGTTGAAGGCGATGATGCCGCCGAACGCCGACTCGGTGTCGGTGGCGTAGGCCAGTTCGTAAGCCTGACGAATGCCGCCCTCAGCGTCCGGGCTGACCGCCACGCCGCACGGGTTGGCGTGCTTGACGATCACGCAGGCTGGCTTGACGAAACTCTTCACGCATTCCAGCGCAGCGTCGGTGTCGGCGACGTTGTTGTACGACAGTTCTTTGCCTTGCAGCTGGGTCGCGGTGGCGATGCCGACTTCGGCCGGCCTGGCTTCCACGTAGAACGCCGCGCTCTGGTGCGGGTTCTCGCCGTAGCGCATTTCCTGAGCCTTGATGAACTGGCTGTTGAAGGTGCGCGGGAATTCGCTGCGACCTTCAGTGCTCAAAGTTTCAGCGCCCTGGTTCACGGTGCCCATGTAGTTGGCGATCATGCCGTCGTAGGCGGCGGTGTGTTCGAAGGCCTTGAGCATCAGGTCGAAACGCTGAGCGTAGGTCAGGCCGCCGGCCTTGAGATTTTCCAGAACGTTGGCGTAATCGCTGGCATTCACCACGATGGCCACGTCTTTGTGGTTTTTCGCTGCCGAACGGACCATGGTCGGCCCGCCGATGTCGATGTTCTCGATGGCGGTCGGCAGGTCGCAGCCTGGCTTGTTGATGGTCGCTTCGAACGGGTACAGGTTGACCGCCACCAGATCGATCGGCTTGATGCCGTGCTCGTTCATGATCGCGTCGTCAGTACCGCGACGACCGAGGATGCCGCCGTGGATTTTCGGGTGCAGGGTTTTCACCCGACCGTCCATCATCTCGGCGAAACCGGTGTAATCCGCGACTTCCACTGCGGCAACGCCGTTGTCGCGCAGCAGCTTGAACGTTCCGCCGGTGGAGAGGATCTCGACGCCCAGAGCTTCAAGCTCCTTGGCGAATTCGAGGATCCCGGTCTTGTCGGAAACGCTGATCAAGGCGCGGCGGATCGGCAGGCGGGTAGTCTGGTCGGTCATCTCAATTTCCATCAAAAGCAAAGGAAGTCAGCAAAAAAGGCGACCGTTTTTTACGCGGGCGCCTTTCTGGTTTGATTGAATGCTTACAGCAGATCGTACTGCTTGAGTTTTTTGCGCAGCGTGCCGCGGTTCAGTCCCAGCAGCTCACTGGCCTTGGTCTGGTTGCCCTTGACGTAGTTCATCACGCTTTCGAGCAGGGGCGCCTCGACTTCGGACAGCACCAGGTTGTACACATCCGTGACGGACGCGCCCTCAAGGTGGGCGAAATAATTGTGCAGCGCCTTCTCGACACTCCCGCGAAGGGTCTGGCCTTCTTCGCTCGGTGTGTTGAGGTGCTGTTTCAAATTCACGTTGTCGCTCACGGGTGTTGTTCCACTCACTAAAGTCTCGGTCATCATCGTCATGCGGCCACCCCTTCTTCGTCCCCTGTCAGGCTCTTGTAACGCTCGGCGAAGAACTCCCGAACGTCGGCGCATTGTGTTTCCGTACCATCCAAACGATTGAAACGGGCGCGAAACTCCCTGGCGCCCGGCAAGGTTGCGAGATACCAGCCCACATGCTTGCGGGCAATGCGCACGCCCATCACGTCACCATAAAAGGCGTGAAGGGCAGCCAGATGCTCCAGCAGGATGCGTTCCACTTCGCTCAGTTCCGGCGCCGGCAATTTCTCGCCGGTGCGCAGGAAGTGTTCGATCTCGCGAAAAATCCATGGCCGCCCTTGAGCGGCCCGGCCTATCAGCAGGCCATCGGCACCGGTCGCATCAAGCACGTATCGGGCCTTTTCCGGCGAATCGATATCGCCGTTGGCAAACACCGGGATCGACACGGCCTGCTTGATCGCGGCAATCGTGTCGTACTCGGCTTCCCCTGTGTACAGATCGGCGCGGGTGCGGCCATGCACGGCCAGCGCTGTGATCCCGGCCTGTTCGGCGATCTTCGCCACGTTCAGACCGTTCTTGTTTTCGCGATCCCAGCCGGTGCGGATCTTCAGGGTGACCGGCACATCAACCGCGGCCACTACGGCCTGGAGGATCTCGGTCACCAGTGTTTCGTCTTTCAGCAACGCGGAGCCGGCGGCCTTGTTGCAGACCTTTTTGGCCGGACAGCCCATGTTGATATCGATAATCTGTGCGCCCAGTTCGACGTTGGCCCGTGCCGCATCGGCCAGCATCTGCGCGTCGCCACCGGCGATCTGCACCGAGCGCGGCTCGGGATCGCCTTCGTGGATCATGCGCATGCGCGACTTGCGGGTATTCCACAGGCTCATGTCACTGGTGACCATTTCCGAGACTACAAGCCCTGCGCCCAGACGCTTGCACAGCTGACGAAAGGGCTGGTCGGTGACGCCCGCCATCGGGGCGAGAATCAAACCGTTCTGCAATGTATATGGGCCGATGCGTACCGCCGACATAGGACTTCCCTGAAGTGGGGCCGGATCATGAGAGTTCGAAAAAGGGTGGGCATGATACCCGCTCTCGATGACTGGTTAAAGGCTGAATTGAACAAAATCTGAACAGTTATTCTGTTATCGCCAACGGTTTGGTCAGCCGCGATCAGTCAGAAAAATGCCGTCAATCGGGAAACGCTGAAGCGGTTCATTCCGGCGAGTGGAAGTTCAGGCTGTAATTCACCGCTTTCGGCCCCGGATCGAGAATATCCAGGGCGATGTGGATCGGCGTCTGCGGCGGCATTTCCGCGAGGCCTTCGAGATCGCCGCTCAGATACTCGCCGGGTTTGAAGCGACGACTGGCGATCAGATGACCGTTGAGGTCGGCAAAACGCAGTTCGAGCAAGGGGAACGGCTGGGAAAACGTCGCCCGGTTGTAAATGATCGCGTCGACCACCAGCGCCCCGCTGAAATCGGGATGGCTGCGCACCACCAGGTTGCTGCTCTTGATTTTGCCGATATCGACTTTCGACGGCACCGTGCAGCCGATCTGCGGGCAGATCTGCTGGAACCACGGTCGGTATTGATCCTGCCGCGCCAGTTCCTCGAAGTGATAGGCGATGTACTGGGCGGCAAGGCCGCCGGCCGCCAACACCACCAGCACCAGCCAGAGCAGGCGCCGGCCCCAGGGCGAGCGGCGCTGCTGCCAGTCCAGTTGCAGCGGGTCGTCGGTCAGATCCTGCAGGACCTCGGCGCGCACCCCGGGCTCGGCCCGTTCGCGTTTTTTGCGCGGCGAAGTGATCAATGGCAGATCGTCGTCATCGTTGTCGTCGCTGGCTGACAGGCGTTCGCGGCGGGCGTTGGGATCGATCGGGTCATGCAGGCGCAGTTGCGGGATCGGCGGCTCGTCATCCAGATCCACCGGCTCCAGCGACAGCGAAGGTTCGGTGCGCTCGGGTTCGAGGGTTTCGATGCCGTCGATATCCGGCTCGATATCCGGCGCTACGCTGCGCTCATCCGCAGGCTCGCTGAACAGGCTGTCGGGCCATGTGCCTTCGTCCGGCTCCGGGCTGTCGCGTCGGGCGCTCAAGGATTCTTCGCGGGTACGGCCGAATTCGGCGGCCGGCTGGATTTCGCGCTGTTCGAGGCGGGCGAGTTCTTCGTCCAGATCGAGGCTGTCCAGATCCAGTTCCGACGCGCTCCATTGCTTCTGGCTGATGGCGCGCGGTGCGGGGATCTGTTCGACGACCGCAGAATCGCTGACAGGCGCGGGCGCTTCAGGCAGCGCTGGTGCGGCCGGCGTCACCGTGTCCTTGCCGGAATGTTGCTCGAGCAGCTGCTTGGCGGCATTGAACACTTGCAGGCAGGAGCCGCAACGAACCACCCCGCGCGCCACGCTCAATTGAGCATGGTTGACGCGGAAACTGGTCTGGCAATGCGGGCATTGGGTGACGAAACTGTCGGTCATGCGGCGATCCGGTTCAGGCAAGCGGTCATTTTAGCGCCGACGCCCGGTGATGCGCACCCAGCCATCGCGATTGGCGATCGGGTCGAGTTCGAAGTCCTGCGCATAAGCTGCCGCTACTTCTTCGCCCTGCTCGGCGAGGATGCCCGACAGCGCCAGGCGCCCACCGCTCTTGACCAGGCTGGACAGCTGCGGCGCCAGCGACACCAGCGGGCCGGCGAGAATGTTGGCGACCAGCACGTCGGCCTGAACCTGCGGCAGATCTTCGGGCAGGTACAGCGGGAACAGCTCATCGGCAATGTTGTTGCGCCCAGCGTTGTCGCGCGAGGCTTCCAGTGCCTGTACGTCGATGTCGGTGCCCACGGCTTCCTTGGCGCCGAGCAGCAGGGCGGCAATCGCCAGAATCCCCGAGCCACAGCCGAAGTCGAGCACGTGACAGCCTTTCAGATCCTGACCGTCGAGCCATTCCAGGCACAGCGCGGTGGTCGGGTGGGTGCCGGTGCCGAACGCCAGGCCCGGGTCCAGCAGCAGGTTGACCGCGTCAGGCTCGGGCGCGGCGTGCCAGCTCGGCACGATCCACAGGCGCTGGCCGAAACGCATCGGCTCGAAACCGTCCATCCAACTGCGTTCCCAGTCCTGATCTTCGATCACTTCGCTGTGATGTTCGGGCAACGGGCTGCCGGTCAGCAATTCCAGATGGGCGAGGACCGGTTCCGGTTCGGTACCGCCTTCGAACAGCGCCAGCAAGTGGGTGTGCGACCACAGCGGCGTGGTGTTGAGTTCCGGTTCGAAGATCGGCTGGTCTTCGGCGTCCATGAAAGTCACCGACACGGCGCCGACTTCGAGGAATGCGTCCTCGTAGGTTTCGGCTTGTTCCGGGGTGATGGCGAGACGGACTTGCAGCCAAGGCATGGCGGGCACCTTTGAAAATCTGTGGGGCAGCCCGAAGCTGCAAAAGCGCGCAGTTTACGCCAGGTCGCCGGCAAAGTGGACACACCGCTTGGCTGTTACACATTCGCGGCCGCGATATACATATGTATGGCCTGAGCACTTTTGTCGGCAAATAGAGTGAGCGCTCATCTCTACGCAACAAAAGGCTGGGCGACATGGCGGATCAACAAGGGACTGTAGAAGAAAAACCACCGATAGCCGCTGCGTCTACGGGGTCGGTGCAGGAGATCCTGCTGCGCATTACGCGCTGGCAGGTGATGATCGACAAGCGCTTGAACAGCCAGATGACGTTGCTCGAGGCGCTGGAGCATTTCGCTTTGACTGAACTGCGCAGGCATTACCCGGACGGCCATTTCGCCCCGGGCTTTGTGGTTGCGCTGCTTGACGCCATTCTGCAAAAGCTTATCGACGGCCGGCCAGTCATGTTCCTGGCGCTCCAGGACGCGCCATTTCGCTGGCCTGGGGGCGCTGACCCCGGTTTACCGTCCAGCCGTCATGAGCATGTGATCCGGACGGTGGATAGCGTTTCGCTGCACTTCCTCGACCAGTACAAAAAATACCTGCGAGAACATTGGACGACAAAAGGGCAGGAAGCGCTGTTTGATCGCCTGATCAAGCGCAAGCTGCGGCGCTATATCAAGGACATCGAGTTGCTGTTGCGCCGTGACCAACTGGCGGGCCTGACACTGGATCAATTGCGCAGAAAAATCGACCGGGTTCAGGCCCGCAGCACGCGTCGGTACCGGTTGACTGCCCTGGCAACCGGCGCAGAGAAAAAGATTCTCGAGGCGCATTCCTTTGCGCAACTGCCGTCATGGATGAAGGCGCTGAAGGAGCCGGATCGCACCTTGTTGCGCGATTATCAGGAGCAGACCTCACTGGCGCAGGCAGCTCTCGATGACCTGCTGCAGGGCCACGGCTCGTTGCGCGACTTTGCCCGCCGGCAGGCCATCGAATACATTCAGCTCAAGCTCGACATGGCGGTTGAACCAGACCGGATCGACGTGCGGCTCAGATGGCGCTCGGCGGTCGGTGAGCCGACCCATAATCGCAGCCTCAGTGATCTGCTGGCATGCGGGCCGATCGGGCAGGACTTCGCAGCGGTCCTGGAGATCAGCAGTCCTGCGCCATTGCGCAACCAGTCACTCAAGCCGGCATTCATTGCCGACATGCTGGCGGAACAGGATTATCCGGCGGATTACCTGCGCGTTCTCGCCGAACAGTACGAGCGTATAGAGGTGCAAAGGGCACTTGTCGACTGGTTTGCCGTACGGCTCAGGCAGAGCGCATTCATCGCGCGCTGCGCAGCTCATCTGTCGGACTCCGACCATGAGCGTCTGGAGCAGATGTGGTCTGGGCAAGCGGCAATGAAACCGCTGCAAGTGGCCGCATTGATGCTGCCCAACGGCATGCAATGCGCCGATCTTCTGGTGTTCTACCAGGCAGAGACTGAGCAAGCGGTGAATAACCTGGTGCTGTACGCGCCCAACAAACCCGACGGTCAGGAGTGGGTCCGGTTGCCTTCGATTGCGGCGTTGACCGGCGAAGTATGGAGCTGGACGCAGAGCGAATCCGGTCGCGAGTATCTGTTGCAGCAGCTTTCGCCGACGGCACATCACCCGGCACGTGATTATCTTGTGGCTGCGGCGGCCAGTCCTGCTCTCTGGGGCATGCAGAGTGACCTTCGACGAACGCCCTTGCCGTTCGACGAGTGCGTCGAAGCCGCTGCAAAAATGGCCCTGGCAAACAACCTGCAGCGGGTCGAGCAGGACAACTCGCTGCGCTGGTACACGACGCTCGCGCTCGAGGCTCGCCGGCGCATCAGCAGTCTGAATCAGGAACTGAGCGTTCATCAGCAGGTTTTCAACGAGCTGCTGGGCGGTTTCGAGGTTTTTGTCGATTTCGCCAGGCGCTCGGTTGCCGCAGTGATCACGCCCTATATGCGCAGCAAGAACGTGCTGGAACCGGTCGATCCGGCCACTGTGTTGATCGATTACAACCCTGGCGTCGCCGACCGCAGGAAGCAGCAGGTGGCCACGCTGCTCGACCTGGCCATTCACGGCTACGATGACAACTCCGGCATCGAACATCCGAAAAAAGGCGTGCGATCGTCGGTTGGCCAGGATCTGAGCCAGGTGCGCAGCGCCGATCTGGCGCTGTATCTGCGCCGGGCGTGGCTGGGTGAAAAATACGCCAGCGAGATCCGTGGCAAATATCTCGACCCGCGTGATGCTGCCTACGAACCGCGTCGCTTTGCCTACCGCAACGTGCTGCTGTCAAAGATGGACCGGGATTTACGCGTTGCCAGAAGTCAGGCGCGATTGAGCGACGCGGTGTATTCAGCGCTGGTCCGTCAGGTCTCTCTGTTGAGCGAGGTGCCAGCACCGGGTACGCATTTTCCGGGCGCCAGCATGGTTGAAAGTGACGGCGTGTTCAGGTTCACCGTCCGCCATCACGTCGTGCTCGGGGTGTATGTGCTGACCTCGTTCGACCCCGAGCCGTCCTGGTGGCTGTACACGCCTGATGCCCCCGACGGAATTGTGGTGCGTGCGTATCAGTCACTGTCCGGCGACATCGCCGGCGCTTTGCATGACTACTTGATGGCGCGTACGCCGGTTGCTGCGCGCAGCATCGTGTCGCGCACCCTGTATGCGATTGCGGCCAAAAAACAACGCGTCGATACGCTGCACGAAGCGCAGCGCCTGATTGACGCGCGCAGCGAGTTCAACGCGTACATCGAGCGCGCGGTCACGGATGTGCAGGACATCACCACCAGCCGCGCGCAAATGATCGAACGCCAAGTGGTCAAGGGGCTGATGTTTGCAGCCGCACCGTTTTGTATGGTGTTTCCTCCGTTTGCCTTGCTGCTTGACGTTGTGTTGATTGCCGTCAGCGCTGGTCAGGCGGTCGCGGCGCATCTGGAGGGCGACATCGATGGCGCTCTCGGCCACTGGCTGGAGGCGTCGTGGGGGGCGCTGTTTGCCATGGTCGGCGCAGGCAGTGCGATCAAGTGGCTGGGCGGTGCGGCCAGAAGTCTGAAGCACACGATGAGGCCTGTCTCGTTGTTGTCAGAGCGTCTGAATACCGTGGCTCCGCTACGCAGGGACGCGCTGCCGGCGATCCGGGAGGTACGCTTTCATGCCAGGCAGGCCGTCAGCAAGACGCCCGAACATTTGCAAAGGGTGAGCGAAGAAGGCGTCTTTTTCGGCACCTGGCGCAGCCCGCCTAGCGCTGCACAGCCGCAACCGGCCTATTACATTCGCAACAGAGGCAAGTACTTTCTGGTCAGGGAAAATCCGCATTTCGGTGGCCTGAGCCTGGTCGATGCCCGTCGCCCGACCGCCATCTATCAGCAACCGATTCAGCTTGCTCCGGGGGGCAAGTGGACACACGCCAGGGTCGGACTAACAGGAGGCAACGTGCGCAACCTTGGGCGCGTGAATAATTTGAATGATGCTTTTCCTGGAGGTGTCGAGCCCGTGCTGAACCGCGGCGCGCTGCAGGGCGAAGCCGTGGTGGCGGCTTTCCGTCCCGGATCGCAGGATAACTACCTGTTTTCGTTGAATGCGCAGAGTTGCGTCATCGCCTCGCTGTATAACCCGACGACAAGAGTGGGGGCGGTCATTCATTTTGATCACAATATTCGCCCGTTGATCGAGCGAAGTGTCACGCAGGTGCTGGAGCGTCTGGGGGGAACACCGCAGAACATTCGCGCCACGCTGGTGGGTGGCGACTGGCTGTCGGCGGGTGCTGACATCGGCGGTCCGGTCAGGCGCGTGTTGCGCGAACAGGGCCTGCAGCCGACCTGGGATTACTGGTCATACTCGTCGTGCCTGGGCAACAGCTATGGCGTGGTGCTGAATCTGAACAATGGAGTCTCGAGAGTGTTCAAGCATTCCTCTGGTCAGATTGGCAGGCTGTACAACCCGCTTATCGCCAGATCGAGTTATGCCACGGACGGGCTCTCGATACGTGCCCGAAACTTTACGAGGCGGTTCACCCGCAGACCGTTACATGAAAACGCAGCAGGAGCGGTGGTCGATGAGGCTGGCCTGGGGGCATCTGCCACAATGGTCGAGCAGCAGGCGTTCTCCACGGTAATGGTCTGATCTGCTTGTTGCAGGCATAAAAAAACCCGATCCGCAGGGATCGGGTTTTTCATGCCGCTTCAGCCTTACGACTGTTTGGCCAGCTTGTGCTCGAGGTAGTGAATGTTCACACCGCCTTTGCAGAAGCCTTCGTCACGAACCAGATCACGGTGCAGCGGGATGTTGGTCTTGATCCCGTCGACCACGATTTCGTCCAGGGCATTGCGCATGCGTGCCATGGCTTCGTCGCGGGTTGCGCCGTAAGTGATCAGCTTGCCGATCAGCGAGTCGTAGTTCGGTGGCACGGCATAACCGCTGTACAGGTGCGAATCGACGCGAACGCCGTTGCCGCCTGGGGCGTGGAAATGCTTGACCGTGCCCGGGCTCGGCATGAAGGTCTTCGGATCTTCAGCGTTGATCCGGCACTCCAGCGAGTGACCGCGGATGACCACGTCATCCTGAGTGAACGACAGCTTGTTGCCAGCGGCGATGCTGAGCATCTCCTTGACGATGTCGATACCGGTGACCATCTCCGAAACCGGGTGCTCCACCTGAACACGGGTGTTCATTTCGATGAAGTAGAAACGGCCGTTCTCGTAGAGGAACTCGAAAGTACCGGCGCCACGGTAGCCGATGTCGATGCATGCCTTGACGCAGCGAGCCAATACTTCCTGGCGCGCTTTCTCGTCGATGCCCGGTGCCGGCGCTTCTTCGAGAACCTTCTGGTGACGACGCTGCAGCGAGCAGTCGCGGTCGCCCAGGTGGATGGCGTGGCCCTGGCCGTCGGACAGAACCTGCACTTCGACGTGGCGCGGGTTGGTGAGGAATTTTTCCAGATAGACCATCGGGTTGCCGAACGCCGCGCCTGCTTCGGAGCGGGTCAGTTTCGCCGAGGCGATCAGGTCTTCTTCCTTGTGCACCACGCGCATGCCGCGACCACCACCGCCACCGGCGGCCTTGATGATCACCGGGTAGCCGACTTCACGACCGATGCGCAGCGCCGTTTCTTCGTCTTCCGGCAGCGGGCCGTCAGAGCCAGGAACGGTCGGTACGCCGGCTTCGATCATCGCGTGCTTGGCCGATACCTTGTCGCCCATCAGGCGGATGGTGTCGGCTTTCGGGCCGATGAAGGCGAAGCCGGAGTTCTCGACCTGCTCGGCAAAATCGGCGTTTTCCGCGAGGAAACCGTAGCCTGGGTGAATGGCGGTAGCGCCGGTCACTTCAGCGGCAGCGATGATGGCCGGAATGTGCAGGTAAGACTGAGCGGCGGACGCCGGGCCGATGCAGACGGATTCGTCTGCCAGACCCAGGTGCATCAGCTCTTTGTCGGCCTTGGAGTAAACGGCGACGGTCTTGATGCCCATCTCTTTGCAGGCACGCAGAATCCGCAGGGCGATCTCACCGCGGTTAGCGATCAGAACTTTTTCCAACTTCGCAGTCATCAAAGGCTCTCCGCGGTTCAAACGATGGTGAACAGCGGTTGGTCGTACTCAACCGGCTGGCCGTCTTCGACGAGGATGGATTCGATCACACCGCTGGTTTCAGCTTCGATGTGGTTCATCATCTTCATGGCTTCGACGATGCACAGGGTGTCGCCTTTCTTCACGGTCTGGCCGACTTCAACGAAGGCAGGCGAGGTTGGCGAAGATTTACGGTAGAAGGTGCCGACCATCGGCGAACGGGCAACGGTGCCGTTCAGCGCGGGTGCAGCAGCGGCAGCCGGAGCAGCGGCAGCGACTGGCGCGGCAGCAGGGGCAGCGGCCGGAGCCTGCATCGGGGCTGGCGCGTAGTACTGCTGCGCCGGGGTCTTGCTGTGACGGCTGATGCGTACGGACTCTTCGCCTTCCTTGATCTCGAGCTCGTCGATGCCGGACTCTTCCAGCAATTCGATCAGTTTCTTAACTTTACGGATATCCATGAATCATCAACTCCCAAGGGTCGGTCAGGGGCGTATAGCTTGGTGTTCAAGCTGCTCTAGTGCGGCCTCCAGGGCCAGTCGGTAACCGCTGGCGCCAAGGCCGCAGATCACTCCTACCGCTACATCGGAGAAGTAGGAGTGATGGCGGAAAGGTTCGCGCTTGTGCACGTTGGACAAATGCACTTCGATGAATGGGATGCTCACTCCCAGCAGCGCGTCACGTAATGCGACACTTGTGTGCGTAAAAGCCGCCGGATTGATCAGAATGAAGTCCACGCCTTCACCGCGTGCAGCGTGGATGCGATCGATCAATTCGTACTCGGCGTTGCTTTGCAGATGCAGCAGATGATGGCCGGCTTCACGGGCGCGCCGCTCCAGATCCTGATTGATCTGCGCCAGGGTCGTCGACCCGTAGGTCCCCGGTTCCCGGGTGCCGAGCAGGTTCAGGTTGGGGCCATGCAGCACCAGTAGCGTTGCCATCTGCGTTGTCCTTGTTATCAATGAGCAGTCGTCAGAACCCGGCGACTATGCCGCAAAGCCTTTGTGACTGTCCAGTTCCATGCAATAGGCGGCACGATGGGCGATGTTTGCGCGAAATTTGTGACCGAGTGAGCTGATCCGGTCATTCGTGGTGTCGGCAAGAGCCTCTTCGCGAGCAGGCTCGCTCCCACAGGGGTATGCATTCCAATGTGGGAGCGAGCCTGCTCGCGAAGGCGGTGTGTCAGACGCGAAAGGCTTGAACGGCAGTATGCAGTTGGCCGCCGAGAACCAACAAATTCTCGCCCTGTTCGCGCCCTTGGCCGATGCGCAGCAGGTTATCCCCACCCAATTGATGAATGCGCTCGCTGTGATCGCGGATTTCGCTGACCGCGCCACTTTGCTGCGCGGTGACATCGGCGATGCGCACAGCGGTGTCGGCGATGGTCTGTATCGCGCCAACGATTTTGTCCAGTGCACCGTCCGCCGCTTGCGCCTGACTGGCCGTGGCTTCGGCGTGTTCGACCTGCGCGCGCATGCCTTCGACCGATTGCCGCGCGGCGGTCTGCAGGCCGGCGATCAGTGTCTGGATTTCCGCCGTGGCCCCGGCGGTGCGTTGTGCCAGCGAGCGCACTTCCTCGGCGACCACGGCAAAACCACGACCCATCTCCCCGGCGCGGGCGGCCTCGATCGCGGCGTTCAGGGCGAGCAGATTGGTCTGATCCGCAATCGAACGAATCACTGTCAGCACGCCGCCGATGGTTGCTGATTCTTCTGCCAGATGTTCGATCATCTGCGCATTGCCTTGAACCTCACCGACCAGCGCATGCAGTCCGGTCAGGCTCTGGCCGATTACAGCCTGCCCATGCTCGACGGCCAGTCCGGCATGACGACTGGCGTCGGCAGCCTGACGGGCATCGCCGGCCACTTGCTGAATGGTCGCCTCGAGTTCTCCCAGCGAATCGCGAATCAGCGCGGTATCGCCGGCCTGATGTTCGGCGCCGCTGTGCAGGTCATTGCTCAGTTCGGCGAGGGTGCGGCTGCTGCCCGCGACTTGTTCGGCGTTGCCGCGAATGGTGCCGACCAGATCCACCAGATAGGCGCGCAAGCGGTTGAGCGAGGCTTCGATGTCGTGCAGTTCACGATTGGTCTTGCCCAGTTGGATGTCACGACTGAAATCGCCCTCGGCCCAGGTCGACAATGCCGGGGCGAGGTTGGTCAGGGTGCGGGCCAGGCGCCGCTGCAAGGTATCGATGAGCAGGGCGATCAGCAGAATCAGGCCGATCATCACGCCTTGCATCAGGCGCACTTCGCCCTGGATCTGCCCATGTTGCGCGCGTACCACCGGTTCAAGGCCGGCGATGGCGTGTTGCACGCTGGCGATTTTTTCGTGGGTGGCGGCGCTGAGCTCGGCGCGTTTCTGGATCTGCTCGCGAGTGCGCGCCAGTTCCGCCGGATAGCGGCCGAGCAAGCTGTTGAGTTCGCGTTTGAGGCCGACACCGGCATCTTCAGCGGCGGCTTCGTCGGTGGTTTCGATGCCCATCAACGCGGCGAAATCGTCACTGCTCGATTCGTTGCTGGCGACCACGCCGAGCAAGGGCAGGGCATCGATGGCCTCGGCCTGGGCGCGCATGTTGCTCACTTCGCGCTCGACATCGGCAGCCAGTTCACTGCGCCCGCTGCTGACCAGTTTGTCCCGCGCCAGCGACAGTCTGCCCAGATGCTGCGATGCGGCGAGCAGTGGTGCGAGGTAGGCGGCGTTGCCATTGGCGTAGGTGTTGAGCTGGTCGAGGCTGGCGCTGAGTTCGCGTTCGGCCTGCAACAGCAGCGCCTGCGGATCGCCAGCCAGTTTGCCGGCGGCGAGCAGGTCGGTTTTGCTGAATTCATCAAGGCTCGACAGACTTGGCTGCACGGTGTCGGCCAGCGTCGGGGGCAGCTCACCCAGTTGCTTGTGCACGCTGTCGATGGCCTGGGCGGCGCTGCTCAAACGCAGCGCGTCACCGCTGGCGAGATAATCCTCAACGTTGCGCGCCACCTCGTTCTGAAATTGTTGCGACAGCCCGAGGTAACGCTCCATCAACAGATACGGACGTTCGAGGGCTTTTTGCGACCACCACAGCGTGGCGCCAAGGGCCACGCAGACGGCGACCAGCAGCAGAGTGTTGAGATTGGTGAGCAACTTCAGGCGCATGACGGCTACCAACGGCAGAAATGGTAAGCGCCTGAATTTATTGCGGATCCATTACAAGGTTATGACCGAATCAGTGGATTCCGATGAAAAAGTGGCACTTTGCTTTGACTGGCGCGCGGTCTGCACCCGATTGCGTCCTGCACCCTTGGCGCGATACAGCGCCTCATCGGCCTGGCTGGCCATCATCAGGCTGTCGGAGTCATCGCACATTTCTACTACGCCGGCGCTGAACGTGCACCAGAGGTCCTGCGGCTGCGCCGGGTAATGAATCTCGGCGAAGCGCTGGCGAATCTCGTCGAGGACTTTGTGCGCCGCGTCGATATCGGTGTCGGGCATGACGATGGCGAACTCTTCGCCGCCGTATCGGCCAATGAAATCGGTCTTGCGCAAACGCTGCTTGAGAAACAGCGCCAGGCTCTTGATCACCCGGTCACCCATCGGGTGGCCATGGCTGTCGTTGACCCGCTTGAAGTGATCGATGTCGAGCATGGCAAAGCTCAGCGGTTTGTTTTCGCGGCGCGCGCGGAACGAGCAGTCTTCGAGCAATTGCAGGATGTGCGTGTGGTTGTACAGGCCGGTGAGGCTGTCGCGAACCATCCGTGCTTTCAGATTGCGTGCCCGCGCGGCGCGGTTGCGCACGGTGGTGATCAGGTGTCGCGGTTTGATCGGCTTGGTCAGGAAGTCATCGCCGCCCTCGCTCATGGCGTCGAGCTGCTTGTCCAGATCGTCCTCGGCCGACAGGT
The DNA here is from genome assembly GCF_024072275.1 of Pseudomonas siliginis. NCBI lineage: Bacteria > Pseudomonadati > Pseudomonadota > Gammaproteobacteria > Pseudomonadales > Pseudomonadaceae > Pseudomonas > Pseudomonas siliginis. Next base: position 753,900 of record NZ_CP099598.1, read on the forward strand.
AAATGATCGGCACGCTGACGTAGCGGTCGTTGTGACGAATGACCTTCGCCAGCTCGGTGCCGGTGCAGGCCGGCATGTACATGTCGAGGATGATCAGGTCCGGCTGGAAATCCGCCAGCTCGGCCATTGCCTGAATCGGTTCGATCAGGGTGCGTGTGACAATCCCGGCGCTGTTGAGCAGGCGCTCGGTGTGCAGGGCCTGGGCGCGCGAGTCGTCGATGATCAGCACTTTATAAGGCTCGTACTGGGCGACGCAGGTCAGCACTTCGATTTTTTCCAGCAGGCTCGATGCTTCAAGGGTGCCGGTGAGGAATTCCTGGCCACCGGCGCGCACGGCGGCTAGGCGGGTCGGGGTGTCGGTTTCGTGCAGGCTGAAGAACAGCAGCGGCAGGGGTTCTTCGAGGCCGACCTGAGCTTCGGCGGCGAGTTTCAGGCCGATGCCGGGGCCACTGAAATCCACGTCCATGACAATCGCCGCGGGCAAGCGCTCGACCATCGACGAACGAAACGCGGCCACGCTGTCCAGTGCCTGCGCGCTCAAGCCGAAAAATTCCAGTTGCTTGGCCAGGCGTTCAGCGCGGTCGTGATCCTGCAACATCACGTAGATCGGCTTGCGCAGCGGCGGCAGGAACGTCTGGTCGAGCTGATCGCCATGGCGCAGGCCAGTGCGCGACAGGCGCTGCATCAAACGATTGAGATCGGTGATCAGGCCGCTGCTGAGGCGCCCACGGTTGGCATCCACCGCTTGCAGCGACTGGCTGATGTGATGCGCCAACTGAGTGTGTTCCGGCTGTTCAAAGCGCTCGGCAAAACGCAGCAGACGCAGATTCGCCTCGCTCAGTTCGGCAAGATCGACGGTGGACCACTCACTGCGTTGCAGGCGCTGCCATATCTCAAGAATCTGACGTGCCTGATGAATTACCCGCTGGGCAAAGTGGTGCTTGAGACGCTCACGGCTGGGGTCTTCTGGCTCGGTCATATCCTGACTACTAGTTAGGGTGCATGCTGAGATCGACTGGTGGCTCTATGCTAGCACCTCTTTTCCCTTAGACGAGTGTCGTACGTCAATAATCTGCTGGACGACACGATTCAGTTTCTGACCGAGTGGTTTTGTTTTTACCTCTGATTTTGACCAAGTGCCCGCATGCTGGGGCTTAGCGAGCAATCCTGCCAGCGCTGTCGACATTTCACCGGCCTTGATAGGCGGCGTCTGACAGCGCTTTCTGATTTTTCTTCTACGCGCTTTCACCGGCCCGGTTGGCTGTTACGGTTCAGGGATTCCCCTAGCTGCCGTCCATCCGCCATGAGCCAATGTTTCACCGAACTCGCCAGTGATGCCCAGCGCCTCAATCACAACATCACGCCCATCGACGACTGCGCCTGCGGCGAAGAGTTGTTGTATGGCGAGCGGGTGCAAGTGACAGAGGTGCCAGTGCTGACCTGCCAATGCCTCTGGCGGCGCTATCAGCGCGCCGCCGAGGCAATTGTCGCCCCGAACGGCGTGCTGATTGCCGATCCGGTCGCGCGCAACCGAGCGATCAACGCGGCTTATGCCCGGTTGTGGTTGCACGACTCACGTTTTCAATGGGCGGGCCTGGCGGCGTTTGCCTCCAAGCAGGTCGGCTGTGGCTTGCTGCATGCGGCACAGAATATCGAACGCATCCGCGAGGAATACGAAGCGCGGCAGCGGCTGCGAGACAGCCGACGCGAATCCGGATTGCTCACGCCGGAAAAAATGCCGGGACAGGCCGAAGACCTGCGTGAATATCAACAGGCTCAGGCGCGTAATCCGCTGTCTGTCATGGATGCCCGGGTGCCAGGTGAAGAGCTGTCGGTGGCCGAGCAACAGTTCCGGCATGTCTACGAAATGATGGCGATGGGTAATACCACGCTGTTTCTGGATGTTTATCCGTTGCATCAGTTCTATGCGGTGCGGGGATTGGCGGAGTTGAAGAAATGTCTTCGCGACCGGGAGAAGATTCAAGGGCATGCGAAGTGGCCGGTGCTTTGGCCGGTGGGCCAGGCAACACTCAAGTTTGGATATGTACGTCCTGAAATAGAGATGGCCTTTGAAGCTATAGACGCGGGGAGCGTTGCTGAAAGCGTGGAGCATTTGGCGTGGCACGAGCAGCGAAACATCCTCCAGCCGACCATTTACGAAAACAGCCACCTGGTTGCGCTTTTGCGCGGCAATCATTTTTCTTACGTCACCAACTTTCCTTCCGGCGTCGCTCAGGCCATCGAACTGACACTGACCAGCCAATGCCAGCGTGTCGATGATGGCCGCACCATTGATTTTGATAGCAGCCCGCTGGCGGATTTGTCCGATATCGACCAGCGAATGAAGTTTGTGCTGCGGGCGGCAAGTCGTTTTGATCTGTTGCTCAACGACAGCAACAAAGCGTTGTTGGCGCAGTCCATTCGCGAGATTGCGCTCAGGGAGGAGGGCTGATGAGCTTGCGCCTTGCTCAAATCGGCCGACGTCGGTGTGTGTGGTTTGCGATTTGTACCGTCGTTGCGCTGGCCACCTTGCGGCAATTGATGCAGCCGCTATGGAACGATCCAGTCATTGCCTTGAGGATCGGCGAAACCTCCGAGTACATGGAGGCACATTCGACTGCTCCGTTCAGTATGTGGGGGCGCGGTAGCAAGACTGTTTCCGGTGGAATTCCGAAGACGGATGCGCGCCTGCGCTTCGTTGATCCGCAGTACGGGTTCGAGACGCCGCTGGCTCGGTTTTTCACCGTGACGTTCGTCAACAATCTGGTCGTTGACATCAGTATGTCCCCGCAAATCGAGCCTTTGCTGATCGACGACGCCATGAAGGTTGTCACCGATCTGCAGAGGCAGTGGTGTGCAAAAGGCTGGAGACCGATGGGTACGCAGGGTGACCCGACAATCGCGGACACCCCCGAATGGCGCGCATACGTCAGACAAGGAGTGCTTTCGGGGGTGTCCTATTGGCAGGCCGGCGACAAATATCAGGCAATGCTGAGTTTAGGGCGCTTCAGAGATTCCAGACATCTTGATCAGGAGCGCTACCTCATCACTCTCGACGTTGCCGAACCGTGGATTCCTTTCGACGAAATCGAAGATCGCCGCCTCGAATCCCATCACTTCCTCCCACCCCTGCCCGAAAAAGGAGCTATCCCATGCCCATCCCAGCCTTCATGACCATCCACGGCAGCCGCCAGGGCCTGATCACCGCCGGCGCTTTCACTGAAGCCTCGGTGGGCAATACCTACCAGAGCGGGCGCGAAGACAAGATCATGGTGCAGGCCCTCAGCCATGGCATGTACATACCCAAGGATCAGGGCGCCGGGCGGCGGATGCACAGGCCATTGATCATCACCAAAACCCTCGACAAGGCTTCGCCCTTGCTGAATATGGCGCTGTCCAGCGGCGAGTTGCTGAGCGAATGCCGCGTGGAGTTTTATCGCACTTCGGCCAGCGGCGTGCAGGAGCACTTCTACACGGTGGAACTGGAGGATGCGTTGGTCGTCGGCAGCGAACTATTGATGCCGCACTGTCTCGACAGCGGCACGTCGCACCTTACGCAACTGGAGAAAGTCCACTTCAGCTACCGGCGCATCTACTGGCGCCACGAAATCAGCCGGACGATGGGTTCGGATGAGTGGCAAGGCGAGGGACTTCGATGAGGCTGGTCCGTGAACTGAGCCTGACCCAGCAGGAGCGCCAGCATGTCTGTTGCGTGGAAGAGGCGCTGGAGCACGTCAGCAGTCTGTTGAGCATGCGCCAACCGCTCGAAGGGCTGGACCAGCTACGCGCAGGCTTGATGATCAATCTGGACAGCGAAGTTTTGGCGCAGATCGAACAGGGTGAATGGAGCCTGATCAAAGCCGAGGCCGACTATGGCTACTGGCAGGGCGCCGAAGCGGTGTTCCACCAGGCCGTGCTCGATCTGATGAACAACCCGCCCGAGCAGCCCACGCGCACCGCACGAATCTTTCGTCTGGTCGACAGCGTGACCGGTCAGCCGTTGCCCGCGCAGGCCTACATCGCCACGATCGATGGAATACCCAGTCAGCGACGAACTGACGCCCAAGGCATTGCACATCTGTTTACCGACGACCAAGTGCCGCAGCTTTCGCTGCGCATCTTCAACGTCTGAAATCTGCGTCTATCCTTTCGTTCGCGACGTCCTTCGCTTGTTTTGCGCCAGTGCCGCGATAGCGGGTGCTAGGCCTTGGCACGTTGTTGTATGGTTGTGGTCGAACCGTTGAACCCAAGTGATTGAAAGGATATCGCCATGCTGGACTGGAAAAACCGCGCGGGCAGCGCGCCTGAACGTGCCGCCGAGCCCAAGTCGGCCACCCGCAGCTATGTCGGCGGGCTGCTGTTCAGCCGGGCGCTGGCCACAGTGGTCGGTCTGTACTTGCTGGTCACCATCGCGCTGGGCTGGTACTGGAGCCAGGAACCGGAGCTGTTTCCGGTGGCGCAGAACGCCCAGGTCGCTGCCGAGAAAGAAGGCAAGCAAATGGTGGTCGGCTACACCACGGTCGAAACCCTGAAGACCGTTGCCGGCACCTTGCTCAACAAGCCGGGCGGTTACATTTCCAATGACCGTTTCCCGCCGGGCCTGTGGATGGACAACACGCCGAGCTGGGAATACGGCGTGCTGGTGCAGGTGCGTGACCTGACCCGCGCCCTGCGCAAGGATTTTGCCCGTTCGCAATCGCAGTCCGCCGAAGACGCCGATCTGGCCAAGGCCGAACCGCGTTTCAACTTCGACAACAAGAGCTGGGTGCTGCCGTCCAGCGAGTCGGAATACCAGGAAGGCATCAACTCCCTGAGCCGCTATCAGTCGCGCTTGTCTGATCCGAACCAGAAAAACGCGCTGTTCTACGCGCGCGCCGACAACCTCAACAACTGGCTGGGCGATGTCGGTACCCGTCTCGGTTCGCTGTCGCAACGCCTGTCGGCCAGTGTCGGCCGGGTCAAGCTCAACACTGCCCTGAAGACCGAAGTTCCGGCAGTCGGCGAAGTGCCGCAGGTTGACGAAGAAGTCGTGGAAACCCCGTGGATGCAGATCGACAACGTGTTCTACGAAGCGCGCGGTCAGGCCTGGGCGCTGTCGCATCTGCTGCGCGCCATCGAAGTCGACTTCGCCGATGTGCTGGCGAAGAAGAACGCCACCGTCAGCGTGCGCCAGATCATCCGTGAGCTGGAGGCTTCGCAAGAGCCGGTCTGGAGCCCGATGATCCTCAACGGCAGCGGTTTCGGCGTGTTGGCCAACCACTCGCTGGTCATGGCCAACTACATTTCCCGGGCCAACGCTGCGGTGATCGATTTGCGTCAACTGCTCAATCAGGGCTGATACGTGAGCCAGACTACAAGAGAGGCGGCCCATCGCGCCGCCTCGGACGCTGAACAGATCGCCTGGGTCGACGAACAGGACAACCTGCTCGGCGCTCTGGTGCGCTCAGATTTGCGTGAGCGCGGGCTGATTGGCCGTGGCACTTACATCATGCTGTTCAATTCCGCCGGTGAGCTGTGCGTGCACCGCCGTACGTTGAGCAAGGCGATTTATCCTGGTTACTGGGATGTTGCCGCAGGCGGCATGGTCCAGGCCGACGAAAGTTATGCCGAGTCGGCGGCGCGCGAGCTGGAAGAAGAGTTGGGCGTCAGCGGCGTCGAACTCACCGCTCACGATCACTTCTATTTCGAAGACACCGGCAACCGTCTGTGGTGTTCGGCATTTTCCGCTGTATGGGACGGGCCGCTGAAACTGCAGCCGGAAGAAGTCCTCGAAGCGCGATTCATCCCTGTCGAACAGGTCATGCGCGAAATCAGCGAAAAGCCTTATTGCCCGGACTCTCTGGCCGCGTTAAGGCGCTATCTCAAGGCGCAGCAAAGCAACGTCGCAAAGAACACATGAATTGGCGCCGATTGGCACTTAGCAATCGCGATTTTTGCCGTTACACTGCGCGACCTTTTCAAGCTGCACCGGATAGCTTGAGGTTGGCCTGCAGATTTACCGTAGGAGCTGCCGAAGGCTGCGATCTTTTGATCTTGCCGTTAAAGATCAGGATCAAAAGATCGCAGCCTCGTTGCACTCGTCAGCTCCTACAGATTCAGTCCAGCGTCCAAAGTTTTCCGATGCAGTAGCGCTGCCCCTGCCTGAGTGGGGCTTCGCGGTCGCTGACCTTGCCCAAGGTTGCGATCAGTCTTTGTCCTCCCGAGAGGATTGCCGGTGGCCAAGAAAGCCGCATCCTTCGCCGCCCTGGGCGGCCTGGTATTTTCCACCGACGCAGGTCGTCATTGCCCGGAATGCAGCAAGCCGGTGGACGCCTGTATCTGCAAACAAACCGTGATTCCGGCCGGTGACGGCATTGCCCGCGTGCGTCGCGAAAGCAAAGGGCGTGGCGGCAAGACGGTGACCACCATCACCGGCGTGCCTCTGGCCGAAGACGCGCTCAAGGAGCTGGCGACGACGTTGAAGAAACGTTGTGGCACCGGCGGGGCGTTGAAGGACGGCATCATCGAAATCCAGGGCGATCACGTCGAGCTACTCTTGGCAGAGCTGATCAAGCACGGTTTCAAAGCGAAGAAATCCGGCGGCTAGCAGCCTCTGTGAAACCCTCCGGCGGCTTGATCCGGCTTCGAGTGTTCTCGGATCCGGCGTCGTCGCCATGGTTTTCACAGAGCCTGTTCATGACCGGTTTCTAAACTCCACGCAGTCAGTGCGGTCTACCGCCGCACTGACGAACCGTCATTTTCATTCTTTAGACTGCGCCGGCCTGCACTTCAGGCGACGCACTCTGACTTCTTTATAGGGGACTTCGATGTCCGTACGACGCACACGTAAAGACGATGGCAGCCAATGGACAGTTGCGGACAGCCGCAGCGTTTACGGGATTCGCCATTGGGGGGCCGGGTATTTCGCGATCAATGAAGCCGGTCGCGTCGAAGTACGTCCGAACGGCCCGAGCAGCTCGCCTATCGATCTGTTCGAGCAAGTCGACCAACTGCGCAAGAGCGGTTTGTCCTTGCCGCTGCTGGTGCGGTTCCCCGACATCCTGCAAGACCGTGTCCGTCAGTTGACCGGTGCTTTCGATTCAAACATCGAGCGCCTGGAATACCAGAGCAAATACACCGCGCTGTACCCGATCAAGGTCAACCAGCAGGAAGCGGTGATCGAGAACATCATCGCCACGCAGAACGTTTCCATCGGTCTGGAAGCCGGCTCCAAGCCTGAGCTGCTGGCGGTGCTGGCGCTGGCGCCGAAGGGCGGCACCATCGTCTGCAACGGTTACAAGGACCGCGAGTTCATCCGTCTGGCGCTGATGGGCCAGAAGCTCGGCCACAACGTGTTCATCGTCATCGAGAAAGAATCCGAAGTCGGCCTGGTGATCGAAGAAGCCGCCTCGCTGAAGGTCAAGCCGCAGGTGGGTCTGCGCGTGCGCCTGTCGTCGCTGGCCTCGTCGAAATGGGCGGACACCGGTGGCGAAAAATCCAAATTCGGTCTGTCGGCGGCGCAACTGCTGTCGGTGGTCGAACGCTTCCGTGGCGCCGGCCTCGATCAGGGCATCCGCCTGCTGCACTTTCACATGGGGTCGCAGATCGCCAACCTCGCTGACTATCAGCACGGCTTCAAGGAAGCGATCCGTTATTACGGCGAATTGCGCAACCTCGGTCTGCCGGTCGATCACATCGACGTCGGCGGCGGCCTCGGTGTCGACTACGACGGCACGCATTCGCGCAACGCCAGTTCGATCAACTACGACATGGACGATTACGCCGGTGTCGTGGTCGGCATGCTCAAGGAATTCTGCGACGCGCAGAGTCTGCCGCATCCGCACATCTTCTCCGAGAGTGGCCGTTCGCTGACTGCGCACCACGCAATGCTGGTTGTGCAGGTCACCGACGTCGAGAAACACAACGACGAAATCCCGCTGATCGAAAACAAGGAAAGCCTGCCGGAAACCGTGCAGTGGCTGGTCGATCTGCTCGGCCCGACCGACATCGAAATGGTCACCGAAACCTACTGGCGCGCCACCCACTACATGAGCGACGTGGCCGCGCAGTACGCCGACGGCAAGCTGACCCTGGCGGAAAAAGCCCTGGCCGAGCAGTGCTACTTCGCCGTGTGCCGTCGCTTGCACAACTCGCTGAAAGCGCGTCAGCGTTCGCACCGCCAAGTGCTCGACGAACTCAACGACAAGCTGGCCGACAAGTACATCTGCAACTTCTCGGTGTTCCAGAGCCTGCCGGACACCTGGGCGATCGATCAGGTGTTGCCGATCATCCCGCTGCATCGCCTCGACGAAGAGCCGCTGCGCCGCGCGGTGCTGCAGGATCTGACCTGCGACTCCGACGGCAAGATCAACCAGTACGTCGACGAGCAGAGCATCGAAACCAGCCTGCCGGTGCACGCGTTGAATGAAGGCGAAGATTACCTGCTGGGCGTGTTCCTGGTCGGTGCCTATCAGGAAATCCTCGGCGACATGCACAACCTGTTCGGTGACACCGACTCGGTGAACATCTACCAGAACGCCGATGGCAGCGTGTACCACGCTGGTATCGAGACCCACGACACCATCGAAGATATGCTGCGTTACGTGCACTTGTCGCCGGAAGAACTGATGACGCACTACCGCGACAAGTGCGCCAGTGCCCGCATCAGTGCCAGCGAGCGCACGCAGTTCCTCGATGCCTTGCGTCTGGGCCTGACCCGCTCCTCCTATCTGTCTTCCTGAGACCCGATAGCGTTCCGCCCGGGTTGTCCGATTTTTTTCCGCAAGCTGTGGAAAATTCGGATAACCCGGTGGGACATCTCCTGATTTTTTCACGAAAACCTGTGCGATCACGGTCAGCAAACTCATCTGGTCTGCTTTTCGCGTAGGTCATTTCCTAAGTTGTACTTCGCCTCTCTACTCGGCCATGCCTCTCGGCGAGAATCCCCGGCCGCCCCTCCTGTAGAGATCCGCCCATGTTCGATCCAGTCAACGAGCCGTCGTTTCGTCTCGATGTAGCGGGCCTGTCCGACCCCTTCGAAGTTCTCGCCTTTACCGGAAGGGAAGCGCTCAGCGAACCCTTTGCCTTCGAGATCGATGTGGTGATCGACGATCCGCATCTGGATCTTGCCAGCCTGCTGCATCGTTCTGCGTTCCTGTGCTTCGGCTCGCCCGGCCAGGGTGTGCACGGGCAGTTGCACAGCCTTGTCCAGCACGAGCATGGCCATGGCTTGCGTTTGTGTCGAGTACGTCTCGGGCCGAGGCTCGACTGCCTCGACCTGCGTTTGAGTCAGCGCATCTTCAGTGGCCGCTGCGTGCCGCAGATCATCGAACAGGTTCTGCGCGAGCATGGCATCGTCGGCTTGCAACGACGTTTCGACCTGCATAGCGACTACCCGACCCGCACCTTCTGCACGCAATACCGCGAATCCGATCTGCAACTGCTCCAGCGCCTGTGCGCAGAGGCGCGCATTCACTATTACTTCGAGCATCACCGCGACAGGCACTGCCTGGTGTTCGGCGACGATCCGACGCGAATGCCCCATGCAGACGTCGCGCCCTATCAGGCCGAGCATGACCAGCGTGGCGTCGCTCCAGCCGTCCGCCAATGGCAACTGCACGAAGACTCGCAGGCCAGCCAGCGAGGCCCCAGTGCCGAAGGCCACAGCGATCTGCCCGCCTTGCGCAGCGGTCAGTGGTTGCCCCTGGACGACCATCCTTTCATCGAATGCAACCGCCCATGGTTGCTGACCCGCATCGAGCACCGTGCCGATCAGTCTCTCGAACCGCCCTATTGCAATCGCCTGTTCGCGGCCGCGCGGGTACCCGTCTGTGCGCCTGCCGCTGCGCAGTCCAAGCAGCGCATGCACAGCCTGCAGCGAGCCTGGGTGGTCACCGTCGATGAGCCGCAGCCGGATTGCTCGCGGCCGGTGGCGGTGCAATTCGACTGGCTTTATCAGGGCGAAGGGGCTTCGCCGAGTCATTGCTGGCTGCCCCTCGCGCCTGACTTGAACGAGCTGCCCTCGGCGGCACTCGCTGATGGTGTGGAAGTGGTGGTGAGTTTTCTTGAGGGCGACCCCGATCAGCCGGTGGTCAGTGGCGTGCTCCAGCCCTCAGTGTTGCCAGAGGCTGCGGTCGAGGACGATGATCCGGTATCGCTCCCAGAACTGCTGGTGAGCGATGGGTTGCAGCAACTGTTGCAGTCTGGCGAGCCGTTGCTGCTGCTGTGCCTGATGCCGGGCGGTGGCAGCTTCAACCACTGCGCCGAGTCCGTGTGCAGTTGCCGGCTGCTCACCGCGCTCGATCAGAGCAGCGCACGATGAGCGGCGCGGCGCTTGAGCCCATGGCGCAATGGCTGTTGCTCGACACCCCGGACGCGGCACGCGCCCTGCTGACCTTGCGCCAGGGCTTTGCCGATGTGCAGCGGCACCGATTGTTTGACGGCACCGAATTTCAACCGGTCAGCGAGCACGGCCCGGTCCTCGTCGACTTGCGCGAGAGTCCGGCATTGACCGCCTTGTGCCTGCGCGATCCGGACACCTGGCGTGGCCTGTTGCTGAGCTGCGAGATACCGGCGCAGCAGCTGCTCAGCCACTTGCAGCGCATGCTTACCGTCTCGTTCGGTTTGAATCACCGGGCCTTGCTCAGCTATTACAACCGTCAGACCGCCAGCTATTTCTTCGACGCCTGCGACGCCGCGCAACTGAGTCGCTGGCTCGGGCCAATCCGCCAGTTGCGCTGGTTTGGCGGCACCTGGGCCGACCGCGCCATTGGCAGTCAGGGCTGGCAACAGCTGCGCAATCCCGGCCTGCTCGTCGAACCTTTGGGCATCGAAGAAAGCCTGACCCGGCGCCAGCGCGAGCGCTTGCAAACCTGTCTGCTGGAGCAGCACATCTGGCGCTGGTGCCAGTCTCTGAGCGTTGATTACCAGACGATCGCTGTGCATGTGCAACAAGGTCTGGCGCTGGGTTTCAGCGATCGTGCTGTGCTGGATGGCTGGCTGTGGCTGCGCCTGCTCAATCCGCGCGCCGTGCTGGTTGTGCCGCCGGCCGGATTGACGCAGCCGGAACGGCTCGACTTCCTGCGTCGGCAGTGGGGCGCGGGCTGACTGTCCGTCAGTGAGCCTTGCCGCTGAACCAGCCATCGCGGCGTTTCAGCCACAGGGCTTGCGCGCCAAGGGTCACGCTGCGCAAGACCATGAACAGCAGAAAAGATATCCACAGGCCGTGATTGCCCAACGCTTGCAAGAGCCAGGCGAACGGCAGGAGCAACAACACCGTCAGCAGCATGCCGTTGCGCATTTCCCGCGCGCGGGTAGCGCCGATGAACAGGCCGTCGAGCAGGTAACTCCACACCGCAATCAGCGGCAGCACGGCGAGGTAGGGCAGGTAGACGAACGCCGTCTCGCGCACGCTCTGAATATCGGTCTGCATCTCGATGAACAGGTGCCCCGCCAGCAGAAACAGCACGGCAAACCCGAGGCTGGCGATCAGCGACCAGCCGCCGGCCACCACCAGCGATCGACGCAATGCCAGGCGATCCCGCGCGCCAATGGCATGGCCGCACAAGGCTTCGACTGCGTGGGCCAGGCCATCCAGTGCGTGGGCCGTCAGCAGCAGGCCGTTGAGCAGCAGCGCGTTGGCCGCTACGGTCGCATCGCCGAGCCGTGCGCCCTGCACGGTGATCAGGAAAAACACCGATTGCAGGGCGAGGCTGCGGATGAAAATGTCACGGTTGACAGCCAGCAGCGGCCGCCAGCTCTGCCAGACTCTCAGCGCCGACCAGATGATCTGCCCCGGATAGGCGCGCAATGCCGTGCGCGTCAGCCACAGGCCGAGCAGGGCGCCGCTCCATTCGGCGATTACCGAAGCCCGCGCCGAGCCGACCACGCCCCAGTCCAGGCCAATCACAAACCACAGGTTGAGCACGATGTTGATCAGGTTGGTGCTCAGCAGAATCGCCAGCGGCGCTCGGGCGTTCTGCGTGCCGAGGAACCAGCCGACCAGCGCATACGTCGCCAGCGCGGCGGGCAGGCCAAACAGGCGCGTGTGGAAAAACTCCCGGGTCAGCTGATCCAGCTCCGCCGACGGCTGCATGAAGTGCAGAGCGACGCCGCTGAGCGGCACGCCAAGAGTGCCGAGCACGACGGCCAGCCCCATTGCCAGCAGCAGGCCCTGCAAGAGAATCTGCCGCAACGCCGCGCCATCGCTGCGCCCGGCAGCCTGGGCGGCAAATCCGGTGGTGCCCATGCGCAGAAAACCCATCGCCCAGGCAAGAAACGTGTACAGACTGGCGCCGACCGCCACCGCGCCCAATTGATGGGCATGGGGCAAGTGACCGATGACAGTGCTGTCGACCAGCGCCACCAGCGGCACGGAAATATTGGAAAGAATCATCGGCGCGGCGAGCGCCCAGACCTTGCGGTGAGTCGGGCGGTCGCGCCAGTCGGTAATCAGTGAGGACATGCAGGCTCCTTGGGGGAGCGGGGATTGTAGCGGCAGAAACACCCTCACCCCAGCCCTCTCCCAGAGGGAGAGGGGGCCAATCTTCGTCGTTCTCAAGCGTGAGTTCGACTCGATATTCCAGGTCGGTGGAGAATTTCAAAGCAACGCGGTCAGCTCCCTCTCCCTCTGGGAGAGGGCTGGGGTGAGGGGCTTTTGAAGCGCTAGTGAATAATCCAGCTCAACAACCACAACCCCAGCAGCAACCAGATGATCCCGGCAATGATCGACGCGTTCATGAACGCCCGGATCGCCGACCACAGCAGCATCAGGCCAACGATCAGGGCGATGATGCTGATGATCGAGGTGTCCATCCCCAGCGTTTGCGCCAGGCCGTCGACAAAGTTGCCGCCGGCATTGCTGAGCATATTGAACAGGCCGCTGAGGCCATCGACGATAAAGCGGATGACCGAACCGAGTGCCTGGCCTAGCCATTCGAAAAAGCTTTCTACACGCATGTGTGCATCCCTGATGAAAGAGCTGAGCCTTGGGCCACGCCGAGGGCGGCCGAGTTCCCTGCATGATAGAAGGTTTGCCCGGATCATGTGTGGGAGCGAGCCTGCTCGCGAAGGGGGCGTGTCAGGCAAATCCGGTCTGGATGATCCATCGCTTTCGCGAGCAGGCTCGCTCCCACAATAGATCATCTGCGCTGCTTGCCTTCAGCCCGCATCCCCCCGAAGCTATGCGTCTTCAGGAGAGCCCGATGAACCTTGTTGAACTGACCGAACGCCTGCATGCCATTCGCGACCGCAATGACTGGCGGCAATTTCACAGCCCGAAAAACCTCGCCATGGCCGCCAGCGTGGAAATGGCCGAGCTGGTGGAAATCTTCCAGTGGCTGACAGAAGACCAGTCGCGCCAGTTGCCGGCGGACAAGCTCGCCCACGCCGGGCAGGAAGTCGGCGATATCGTCCTGTATCTGTTGCTGCTGTGCAGCGAACTGGGTCTGGACATGAATGAAGTGGTGCGCGCCAAGCTCGCCGACAGCGAACGGCGGTTCAGCTGATGAGCGACCGTCATTTCGATCAGTTGGCCACGCGCTTCGCGGAAAAAATCTACGGCGGCGCCAAAGGCGCGATTCGCCTCGCGGTGTTGCAGGCCGACCTGAGCGAGGCCTTGCCGGATCGGCCGCTGCGGGTGCTGGATATCGGCGGGGGCCTTGGGCACATGTCGCTGTGGCTGGCCGAGCGCGGCCATGACGTCACCTTCACCGAGCCGGCGGAACCGATGCTCGAAGGCGCGCGCCAGCGTTTTGCCGAAGCCGGACACACCGCGACATTCATTCAGGCGCCGTGGCAGGAACTGCCCGGTCAGCTCACCGAGACCTACGATCTGGTGATCTGCCACGCCGTGCTGGAATGGCTCGCCGAGCCCCACGCGATCCTGCCGGTGCTGCACCAGTTGACCAAGCCCGGCGGCTGGCTGTCGCTGGCCTTCTACAACCGTGACGCGCTGATTTATCGCAATCTGCTCAAGGGCCATTTCAAGAAAATGCGCAAGAACGTCATGGCCGGCGAGAAGCAGAGCCTGACCCCGCAGCAGCCTCTCGACCCACGGGAATTGGCAACGCAACTCGCCGGTATATGGCAGGTCGAAAGTCAGAGCGGCGTACGGGTATTTCACGATTACATGCCGGTGGAATTCCAGGCCCGCGCCGAACTGGCGGACCTGCTGGAAATGGAACTCGCGCACCGTCGTCACCCAGGCTTCGCCGGGCTTGGGCGTTACTTGCACTGGATCTGCCGGCCGATCTGAGCGGAGCGCGACATGAAAGCTCAATGCGGGTTATTGCTGATAAGTCTGGGGTTGGCCGCTTGCCAGGGCAGCAACCCCTACGTGGCCCTGTCACGGCCGTTGCCGCCGGCACCGCCGCAAGCCGCCACCACCTTCGACCGCAGCGCCTACCCGGCGCCGCCGCGGGATTACGGACGCTACCGCAATTGGGCTTGGCGCAACGGGCAGTTGCCGCCGGGCACGGCGTGGGCCGACTCGGCGCAGGTGGCCGAGGCGGTCAGCAATGCTCTCGACCAGCGCGGCTTGCGGCCGATGCGCGACAACCGCCCGGCGGACCTGCTGGTCAGCGCCGATCTGCGTCTGGAAACCCGTTTGCGCCAGGTTCGCGACGACTACGGCTACTACGGCGGATACGGCGGCTATGATCGTTATGGTCGCGGTTACGGCATGTACAACAGCGTGCCGATCGTGCGCACCTATCAAGAGCAGGTCGTGGTGGTGCGGGTCGATCTGTTCGATGCCGGCAATGGTCAGCCGGTGTGGAGCGCCAGCGCCGAAACCGGCACCCAGGGCAATCAGATCGAACGCGCCGATGCGATCCGCGAGGCTGTGGAAAAAGCCATGGCGGCGTATCCTCCCAGCTGACGTCGTGTCAGCAGGTTCATGTCTTCACCCGGAGAAAAATCATGTTCCGCCGTCTCGCTCTACTCGCTGTTGCCGCGCTGCTCAGTGCCTGCGCCGCCAATCAGGTCAATCACGATTTCGACGCCAGCCGCGACTTTGCCGCGTATCGCAGCTGGAGTTGGAAAGACCCGGCCCTGCAATATCGCCCCGATGATCCGCGCATCAAAAGTGACCTGACCGAACAGCGCATCCGCCAGGCGGTGTCCGATCAACTCGATCAGCGCGGTTTGCGCCCGGCCGCTGGCGGTGGCAAGGGTGATCTGAGCGTGCAGACCTACCTGATCGTCGAGGACCGGCAGCAGCAAGTGACGACCAATTACGGCGGCGGTTGGGGCGGCCCGTGGAACGGCTACTGGGGCGCGCCGATGTACAACGAAACGCGCAACATCACCTACAAGGTCGCGACCATTCAGATCGACCTGCTCGACGGCAAGGACGGCAAACTGGTCTGGCGTGGCAGCGATGAGCAAATGCTCAGCAACCGCCCGAATCCGGCTGACCGCAGCAATGCCATTCGCGAGACCGTCGCACGGATTCTGGCCAACTATCCACCGCGTTGAACCGCTCTGAACCGTCCCTGTGGGAGCGAGCCTGCTCGCGAAGGCGGTGTGTCATTCAGCATTGAATCCTCTGGCACGACGCTTTCGCGAGCAGGCTCGCTCCCACCGTGGCGGTGGTGACAGGAATGGCGCCACGCCAGCACTCTCGACCGACCGCGTCTACACTCATTTTCACCAACGGAGGTAGCGCTCGGCACTGCGCCGGCAAAGGAGTGCGCCATGTCGCGAGGATCGCAAGGCAACGGCCCGGCCCGGCAACGCGGGGCGATCGGCTTGATGGCAGCCGCCACCCTGAGTCTGGCGCTGGTGATGATGTTGCTGGTGGTCGACAGCGGTCGCTTGTACATGGAACAGCGCAAATTGCAGCGGGTCGTCGATACCGCCGCCCTCGAAGCGGTCAGTCGCGGCGGCAATTGCCTGCCCGGGCTGACCGCCGCCAGTTATGCCGGGCAAAGTGCGCTGCGCAATGGTTACGTGGTGGACGCCGCCAATACGCTCGTCACCACTTGCGGCACGCTGGCCACCGCTGCCAGCGGTTTGCGCAGTTTCACCGTCGATGCCACGCAATCAAGCGCAGTCAAAGTCGCCGCCAGTCGTACGGTCACCAGCAGTTTTGCTGGTGGTGTGCAGGCGCTGTTCAGCGCCACGCCGGTCAGCCTCAATACCACCCTCAATGCATCGGCAGTCGCGGCCAAACCGCAGCCGACCATCGCCCAACTGAATATCCGCAGCACCCTCGCCAGCATCGACACGGCGCAGTCGAACATCCTCAATCCGCTGTTTTCCGGGTTGCTCGGCGGCAACGTCAACCTCACGGCGTTGGGCTGGGACGGTTTGCTGCACACCGATATCAACCTGCTCAAATACCTCGATCAACTGGCCATCGACCTCAACGTCGGCGCCGGCAATTACACGCAGTTGCTCAATACCCAAGCGACCGTGACGCAACTGATTCAGGCAGCGGCGACGGTGGTGCAGCTCAACGGCGCAACCGCGCAAGTGGTCACCGCGCTGGGCCAGTTGCAGGTCGCCGCGATCAACGCGGCGCCGGTCAGACTCGGCGAGATCCTGCAACTGCAGACCGGCACTACGGCGGCGGGGCTGGATGCCAATCTGCAATTGCTGCAACTGGTGCAGGGCGTGGTGCAACTGGCCAACAGCAAGAGCGCGGTGGCGGCGACCTTGCCGGTCAACGTGCTGGGGCTGGCCGGTGTCACGGTGCGGGTCAAGGTGATCGAGCCGCCGCAGTTCTCGGCGATTGGCGACCCAGCGCGGGCCAAGGCCGATCCGTTGGGGCCGGACCGGATTTATGTGCGCACGGCGCAGGTTCGCACGCTGCTGTCGGTGAATCTGCCGGTGCTCTCGGGGGTGACGGGGCTGACCAATGCGGTGCTGGGCCTGGTCGGTACGCTGACGCCGACGCTCAATGCACTGTTGAGCCTGAATCTGGTGGACACGCTCAATTCAGTGTTCTGCCTGTTGGGTGCCGGCTGCCAACAGCTCGATCCGAAGCTGCTGCCCTCACCGCAAATCGACATTGCGCTGGATGCCGGCGGGGCGAAAAGCTATGTCACCGATTACCGCTGTCCGACCGGCGATACCGACAGCAAAAGCCTGACTGCCGCCACCACGACTTCTCTGGCTGATCTCAAACTCGGCAAGATAGATCCCGTCGCGGCGTTCTCTTCAGTCGCCGAACCAACGGTGGCGCCGCTGCCGCTGGTCGATCTCGGCATCATCACCTGCCACAAGATTCTCGGCATCGGCAGCTGCGATGCCGCCTCCCACGTGCAATACGGCGCGGGCGGCATCGCCCTCAAACTCGACACCAGCGTCGCGCAGACCACGCAGAATCTGCTGTTCTCCAGCACCACACCCTTCGCCACCCCGGCCAATCTGAAACTGCCGCCGAGCCTGCTGCCGGCCGCGCCGACCAGCAACATCGTCGGCAGCCTGGCGAACACCCTGTCGGGCATCAACCTGATCGTCTACAAACCCGTGGGCAGCAACCCGCTGGGCGCTGTCGTCACCGGTGTGGCTTCGTTGATCAGCGACGTCAGCAACCGCTTGTTGCCAGTGGTCACCGGTTTGATCAGTCCCTTGCTCGACCCGTTGTTGAACAATTTGCTCAAAGGCCTGGGCATCAATCTGATGAACACCGAGGTGGGCGCCAACATGACCTGCGGGCAGACCGGCAAGGCTTATCTGGTGATCTGATCGTCGCTGGCGATCGGCAATTCGATGCAGAATCGTGCGCCCTCCGTGGAGTTGCGCACGCTCAATTGCCCGCCCATGTTGGCGATGATGCCGTAGCTCACCGACAGGCCCAGGCCGGTGCCGACGCCGATCGGCTTGGTGGTGAAGAACGGCTCGAAGATCCGCTCCAGCAAACGCGGATCGATACCGCCGCCATTGTCCTCGACCCACAAGCGCACGCTTTCCTCGTCACGTTCGGCGTAGATTGAAATCCACGGTTTGAATGCCGGGTCGTGCTCGTGCTCGTGCTCGCGCTTGCCGAGCAGGGCGTCACGGGCGTTGACCATCAGGTTGATCAGCACCTGCTCCAGTTGATCGACGTAGCCGCGCACCTGCGCCTCGAAGGCAGTTTCGCTGATGCGCAGATCGACACCTTTGCCGCGCATGCCTTCGGCCAGCAGTGACAAGGTGCCTTCGATGGCTTGGGCCGGGTTGAACAATTGTTGTTCGATTTCCGAGCGGCGACCGAACACACGCATGTGGTCGACCACCTTCGCTGCGCGTTGAACCTGAGCGTCGATACGGTTGAGTTTGTCGGTCAGGTAATCGACCTGTACATCACCGTTGCCGAGGCGCTTGAGCACGTTGACGATGGCCATGCGCATCACGTTCAGCGGCTGATTGATTTCGTGGGCGAGGCCGGTGGCCATTTCGCCGAGGGTGGCCATTTTCGCGCTTTGCGTGAGTTGTTGTTGCGAGCGGCGCACCTCGGTGTTGTCGCGGCCCACCGCTTGCACTTCGATCAACTGGCCGCGCTCGTCGAACACGCCGCGATCCGACCACACCCACCAGGCGTGTTCGCGTCCGGGCAATTGCAGGCTGATTTCGGCGGTGCTCACTGGCTGTTCCGGGGTCAGTTGGCTCAGGCGCTGCACAAACGCGCCGCGCTGTTCTTCGGACATCCAGCCACCCAGATCAACGCCGGGCAGTTGTTCCGGGGTGCATTCCAGATAAGTCGCCAAGGGTCGGTTGCCAAAGATCAGCGTCAGGTCCGGGCGATAACGGCAGATCATCGCCGGCGAATCCTCTACCAGAATCCGGTAGCGCTCCTCGCTCTGCCGCACCTGCTCGGCGGCAAGCGTCGCGTCGGTGACATCCAGCCACAGGCCCACCGCCTCGACCGGCAGCCCGAGATCATTGCGCAGCAGTTTTGCCTCATCGAGCAGCCAGTGATACTCGCCACGGTTGTCGCGCAGGCGATAACGCGCACGCACCGAGCCTTCGCGCAGCAACTGGCGGTTGCGCTGGAAATACAGTTCGCGGTCGTCGGGGTGCACGCGCTCGACCAGCGCTGTCGTGTCGCAATCTTCCAGCGTCCAGCCCAGCAAGGGTTGCAGGCTGGCGCTGAAAAACGCCGGGATCAGCGCGCCTTCTGCGTAGCGCTGCACGTAGATCACCGCCGGCGAACTGGCGATCAGATTGTCCAGCCGCGCATGGGCGGCAGCGGCGCGCTGTTGTTGATTCTGGATGTCGCTGATGTCGAGCATGAATCCGACCAGACGCCGATGCTCACCGGTGCCGCTGACCTGACCCTGAATCCGATACCACGTCGCTGCTGCGCCGACCTCCGCGTGGTGCAGACGCACGCTCAGGGTCAGCGCCTCGCCCTGCCATTGCAGGGCGCGCAAACGGCTGCGCAATTCGTCGCGGTCGGCGGGATGAAACAGCGACAGCCAGTCCTCTACCGGCAGCAGGCGATCGCTGAGATTCAGTGCCGAGGCCAGCGTCGGCGCCAGCGCAATCTGCTCTTCGGCACTGATTTCCCACCAGCCAGTGCCGAGCAGGTTTTGCAGGGAATCAAGACGCTCCATCGATTGCACATGGCGCTGCTCGCGCAAGCGGCTGAGCAGCGGTCCGGCCAGCGCACCGGCTAGGGTCAGCCAGTCGCGATCGGTCAGCCATGGCGCCACGTTGTCGACCGTATAAAACCCACAGAGCAGCCACGCGACCACGCCCTGGTCATTGCTGTAGGGCACGGCGAAACCGTTGGCGTTGCCGAACGTGGCCTGCAATCGCGAATGTTCATAGCGGCCCTGCGGGCCGGCGAGGCGTTGCGGCGCGCTGCCGTTGAGGCTGTCCAGCGGCGTGCCCAATGGCTGGCCGTCCTCCCACAATTGTGGAGCGTCATGGCCACGAAACTGTTGATGAATCTGCCAGCCCTGGGCCTGTTCATCGAGCAGCGCCACGGCGAGGCAGGGGACGTGCCAGCGCTGGGCGATGGCCTGCAATTGTTCGCCGAGCACCATCGGCAAACGCGTCAGGCTGCAGGTGCGCAGGCGATCGCTGACTTGCGCGGCGAGGGCCTGGCAGGCGTCGCGGTCGCGCGCTTGCTGACGTTCGAGCAACAGGTCGGCGATGTCGAGCAGCTGCAATCGCCAGCCATCCTCCAGCGGCTGCACCCAGCCGCGCAGGTGCAGCGGCTGATCATTCAGGCCGGTGAAATCCAGATCGAGCAATTGCCCGTGCCAGTCCCGCGGCTGGCCTTCGACGCTCAGCAGGCTATGCGGCAGCAGATAGGCGCGAAGCGGCAGCGGCTGACCCTGAGGTTTGTGCTGGGCGAGCAAATGCCGCAGCGGGCCGGCGATCTGCAACACATCGCCGTTGCCATCCAGATAAAAATGCAGGCCGATCGGCGGCGCGCCGAGGTGGTCCGGCAAGTCGTGGGCTGCGACGGGGGCGCGCTTGAGCAAGCGCCCGAAAAGCTTATCGCCGGCGGTCAAAATTGCAGGCTCGAGCGGGCGGTGAGATGCGTGGGCAGATTAGGCACCGTGCCGATCCCGGGCAGCACCAGAAACGGCATGATCTGATTGAGCTTGC
Organism: Pseudomonas siliginis; assembly: GCF_024072275.1. Classification (NCBI taxonomy): domain Bacteria; kingdom Pseudomonadati; phylum Pseudomonadota; class Gammaproteobacteria; order Pseudomonadales; family Pseudomonadaceae; genus Pseudomonas; species Pseudomonas siliginis. Next base: position 774,429 of record NZ_CP099598.1, read on the forward strand.
TCACCGGGTAATTGACGCTGACGGTCAGGGTGCCGGTCCCCGCGTCGTAAGCCGCACTGGTGTCGGTGCCGACCACCAGATTCAAGGCCGAGGGCAGCCATTGCAGTTGTTGGGTCAGCGCAGCATTGGCGGTGTTGACCACCACCGTCGAATAGTTCGGCGTGGTCGGGTCCACCGCAACGCTGCGGCGCACCGCCTCAGCGGTGGCCTGGTTGAACGATTGCATCATCACGAAGGGCAGGCCGTAGCTGACCAGCCCGTAAAACACTGCGAAAAAGATGATGAACACCAAGGCGAATTCGATCGCCACCGCACCTTTTTGCGACCTGCGAAAGCCGTTTTTCATGCGTGCGTCTACCCTGACAGTCACTGCGTAGTATCAGCATAGAATCAATCAAGCAAAACGGACGGCTTTCAGCGGATGCAGATTTCCCTTGTTCTGATCTGGCTGGCGATCTGCGCCGCGCAAGATGCCCGGCAGCGGCGAATTTCCAACGCATTGACGTTAGGCGTGGGCGCGCTGGCGCTGGTCTGGTTGCTGGCGACCGGCAGCACCTGGCTGGGTGCCGACGCGGGGCAGGGCGGCTGGGCCTGCCTGATCGCTTTGCTGCTGACGCTGCCCGGTTATTTCATGGGCCGCATGGGCGCTGGTGATGTGAAATTAATGACAGCCCTGGGTCTTGCGACGAACGGCATATTCGTTCTTGGCGCGTTTATCGGCGCGGGCGTGGCCAGCGTGCTGTGGCTGCTGCTCGCGCCAAAAGTCTGGCCTCATATGGCTCAAGGGCTTAGAGCGCATCTGCGGCATCTGGCCCCGGACAAGTCAAAAAAGCTGCCATTTGCGCCGTTCGTGTGGGTAGGGGTAGTGCTTTCGCTGTACTGGATCACCTGATCGCGGGGTGCCACTAGTCCTATGTACATAGTCGGAAAGTGGGTCTACTTTCAATTCAGGCGAATACGCCACCAAAGTGCAGGAATCGTCAGCGTTGGCCGAGCAAATGGAGTGGTTCGTGAACAAGCCTAATTCGGTAAAAATCCTCGTGGTCGATGATCAGCCGCTGATCGTCGAAGAACTCTGTGAGTTTCTCGAGAGCAGTGGCTACCGTTGCGTGCCGTGCGACTCAAGCCTTGAAGCCATCGAGCTGTTCAGGGCGGACCCGGACATCGGTCTGGTGCTGAGTGATTTGCACATGCCGGACATGGACGGCATCGAGTTGATCCAGGCTTTGCAGCGGCTGGCCGGCAAGCAGCGGGTGTTCGAGGCGATCATGCTCACCGGGCGCGCTGACAAGCAGGATGTGATCAAGGCCTTGCGTGCGGGGATTGCCGATTACTATCAGAAGCCGATTGATCTGGCTGAGTTGCTCGAGGGGGTGCAGCGTCAGGAGCTGGCTTTGCAGGAACGGCAGAAGAATCTGCATCTGGGTCATCTGAATCAGAAGTTGCAGTTCTTGTCCGAGTCGATCGATGACCTTTATCAGGATCTGGACAAGGTGCGGCGCTCGCCCGTGCCGGTGGTGAGTGATGGTGAGCCTGAGTCCGTGGAGATGCCGGCGGTGTTCAGTCAGTTGTCGCCCCGGCAGTTGGATGTGGCGCGGCTGGTGGGCAAGGGGCAGACCAATTATCAGATTGCCTGTGAGTTGGGGATTACCGAGAACACGGTGAAGCTGTATGTGTCGCAGGTGTTGCGGTTGACGCATATGCATAATCGGACGCAGTTGGCTTTGGCCCTTTCGCCCGTTGGATCTGCTGGGCGGCAGCGGGTTACTGCGCATTGACTTGGCGGCCTTTGGGCCGACCATGCTTTGGGTGGTTGGGGTGAATATCCGTTTTTTTGGTGTCGCTGATTACGGTTCCGCCCTTACGGCGGGTCACTTTTGGCAAACGCCCCAAAAGTAACCAAAAGGGCTTCGCCCTGACGTTCGGCCCGCTCGCTGGGGCTCGGGGTTCCTTCGCTCCGGGATCGATCCTGGCGCAGCGGCTCCGGTTTGCTCCGCTGCACCTACACTCGCTGTGTACGACTGCGTCGTACGGTCGCTGCGCTCCCACGCCCGGATCAATCCCTCCACTCAGCCTGCCGACGGGCTCCCAGATCAAGATCAAAAGCTACTCGAGCTTGCGCTCATTGTTTTGAGTGGTGAAAAGCATGCGGTGTCTGGCTTTTGTTTTGCGCTGGATTCGCCCCTCACCCCAGCCCTCTCCCGAGGGAGAGGGAGCCGATTTGTGGGTTGTTCAAAATTTGTGTTCGACTCGGTTTTTCAGGTCGGTGTACTTCGCCCAAACAACTCGGTCTGTCACCTCTCCCTCTGGGAGAGGGCTAGGGTGAGGGTGCTTTTGATCTGCTTCAAAATCTGCATTCGACTCGGTATTTCAGGTCGGTGTACTTCGCCCAAACAACTCGGTCGGTCCCCTCTCCCTCTGGGAGAGGGCTAGGGTGAGGGTGCTTTTGGTTTTGATTGTTTAAATCTGTGTGTGATTTGCCAGAACCTTCCCAGAAGGTTTTCAGGTTGTCCGTCGGACGTCGGGTCACTAGTCTCTGGCTGTCGTCGAATCTTCGGCGATCGGGTGTGAGAACCCTGCTACTTATGGTCATCCAGTATCTGTGCACGCATAATCGCCGCCAGCTTGTCCGCTGTCTGCAATGTGTCATGGCGGCTGTGTGCGGGCAGACTTCGGTCTGGCCGGGTGTCCATAACCGGTATTCTCACCCCGCATACAGTTGCCACCTTTTGCCCCGTGAGAATGGCATTGGGTCGCACCGCAGATTTTGGAGAGCCGTTTTAATGGACAAACTGATCCCAGACCCACCCCCATCCCCCACCACCCCGCTCGAAGACGCCATGCGCGCCGACGATCTTGTGAAAAACCGCGAAGCGATAAAACGCGCGCTCGATTTCTATCTCTGCCCCGAACCCGCAAAACCGCACCCGCCCAGCGCGCTGTTCATGGTGGTGCCCAATGTCGATACCGAAAGCTTGTTGGCGCATGCCTGTGAGTCGCTGGCGTCAGCGAGTGCGATGGCGAGTAATTTCGCTGGCGAGTTGAGCGGGTTTCAGCGCAGCACGGCGTTGGCGATTCAGCAGATTGTCATGCTGGCCGAGCTAGCCGTGAATCGGGCGCTGGATCGGGTTGATCCGCAGACCTGACCTGCGACCGCGTTATCGTTCTTCGCGAGCAGGCTCGCTCCCACCGAAAGCACGCGGTCGACTGTGGGAGCGAGCCTGCTCGCGAAGGGGCCTTCAAGGGCACCACCAAACTAATTCTTGCTCTCGATCTTCCCGCCCGCATCCGGATCATAAAAATCCGGGATCTCGTACTGGTATTTCTTCAGCCAGCGCCGCATCGCCAGTTCGCGTTCGGTGGCTGTTGCACTCTGAGGTTTGGGGGAGGCGGCTTTGTTGCGGCTTTGCAGGACCAGCCAGCCTTCGGTTTCTTGCTGCTGCGCAGAAGCAGGGCCGGCGTCGATGGCTTGGGCGCTGAGGGGCAGGGTGAGCAGGGTCAGGTAGCACAGGCCTTTGCGGATGGTCATGGCTGTCTCCTATTCGAGCGTCGGCGGTAGCGGGTCGATGAAGGCGGCGACGCGGTCGCCGGGTGTGGCTTTGGCGTTGGCCGGGGCTTTGAGTTTTTCTGCGCGTTGCTGCGCTTCGGTGAATTGTTCCGGGGTCAGTTTCGAGCGGCTGACGATTTCCGCGGCTTGCGGCCAGTCGTTCTGGTAGAGCAGCAGGGTGACCATGTTCAGCGTCGCCAGTTGATTGTTCTGGCTCAGTTCGATGGCGGTGAGGAATTCGAATTTCGCTTCGTTGAGGCGCAGTTGGTTGAGGTAGACCACGCCGAGGTCATTGCGGATTTTCTCGTCAGTGGGTGCCAGGCGTGCTGCGCGTTGCAGGTGGGCCTGGGCCTGGCCGTTGTCGCCGCGGGCGGCGTAGACCTGGCCGAGGCCGTGTTCGGCCTGGGCGGTGAGGCAGCCGCCGAGCAGGCTGCGGTAGAGCGGCTCGGCTTCGCTGCGGCCGAGCAGGCGATAAACCTTGGCTTTGCGCAGGCGCACTTCGCTGAGGTTGTCCGGCAGGCTTTGCAGGTTGGCGAGGCTGGCGTGGAGCTTGCCGTCGCTGGCCAGGTCATCGGCGAGGTTCAGCGACAGTTCCTGCTCCGACGTGAGTTTGCTGCAGCTGGACGGCGACAGCAGCGAGGTCCACGGCGCCTGGCCATCCGTGGCGCAGCCGCTGAGCAGCAACAGACTTGCCATAACTATCAGTACTTTCATCAAACGCTCTCCATGAGCCAAGGTCAGTTTGCGAAGGCGCGGGCAATGGCGGTGAAACCCGGGCCGGCCAGTACGATGAGCAGGGCCGGAAACAGAAACAGCATCATGACCACCGACATCTTCGCCGACATTTTCGAGATGTATTCCTGCAGCCGGGTCAGGCGTCGGTCATCGAGTAATTGCTTGAGCGCCAGCAGTGATTTCATCGCGCCGCCGCCCTGGTGGATCAGTTGCTGGAGGATCACGCAGGTGTCGGTGAATTCGTCCACCGCGAGCATCACCGCCGTCTTGTTCAGCTCCTGCCCCAGCTCCAGACCCGAGTCGACGCGGCTGAGGATCAGGCGCAGTTCGCTGGTCAGCTCCGGCAGCAGTTTCTGCGCTTCGACGCTGAGCACGCGCAACGCTTGTTCCACGGCCATGCCGGATTCGAAGAGGATGCGCAGCAGCGGAATGAATGTGGAAATTTCCACGGCGATGGTTTTCTGCCGGCGGGCGGCGGCGTAGGCGAGCAGGCGTTTGGGCAAGAGATAGCCGCCGCCCGCAGCGAACATCGGCGCCATCCAGCGGTGGCTGGTCTGCGGGAAAAACACTTCCTGCAAAAAGATCGCCAGCCCCAGAGCGAGCAGCGGCGTGCCGATCTGGCAGGCGGCGAAGAGCGCGCGTTCGTTGGCGCGGCGCCAGCCGAGGCGGCCGAGCAGGGTCTGGGTTTCGCTGTCGATGCTCACCGAGCCCCGGCCGAAACGGCTGTTGCCCAGCGCGCGCAGCCAGTGGCCGAAACGGTTCTCCCGGACCAATTGACCGTGCAAGCGCTGATGCACCTGTCGCACGCGGCGGCGCTCGGTGAGCAGGTGATTGCCCAGCAATAACAGCGAACCGAGGAGCAACAGCAACGCCGCGAGCCAGACCATCTCAAACGCTCCGCAACATGCGCCACAGCGCCAGACTGCCCAGCACCTGCAACACGGCGGCGCTGAGCAGCATGGTCTGGCCGCTTTCGTCGTGCCACATGCCGAGCATGTAGCCGGGGTTGGTGAGCATGAAGTAACTGACCAGAATCAAAGGCAGCAAACCGAGCACCCAAGCGGTCATGCGCGTTTCCCCGGTCAGCGCGCGCAACTGCCGCGCGCCCTGGTCGCGCTCGCGGATCAGTTTGATCAGGTTCTCCAGCAGCTCACTGGCGTTGCCGCCGTAGCGGTGGTTGACCTTCAGGCCGAGGGCGAACATGCGCAGTTCGTCCTGCTCGTAGAGTTCGGCAAAATCGCTGACGGCGTCAGGCAAGTTCACCCCCAGTTGCACGTTGCGCTGTACCCGGCCCATGGCCGCTTTCAAAGGGGCTTCACTGGCTTCGATGGCGCCCAGGACTGCATCGCTGAGGGTGCGCCCGGACTTGAGGCTGCGCACGGTGTGGTCGAGCAGTTGCGGCAGTTGTTCGATCATGCGACGGATCCGTTGTCGGTAGCGAATGGCGATGTACAACCGCAACGCCACGGGCGGGACGAGCAACATGATCAGCAGGCCGACCCAACTGGCGAGCAGAAATCCCAGGCCCATTGCCGCTGCCCACAGGCTCAGCCACAGACCGAAACGCTCGCTCGGCCGACCCAGTCCAGCACGTAAAAACATCCGTTCCAGTCCCACCCACCTGGCCTGCTCGACGGCCAGCTGCGGTTGTCCGGCGGCGAGTCGATTGAGGACTTTTTCCTTCGCGGTCTTGCGCAGCCCTTTCAGGAACAGATAGATCGACAGCCCCAGCAGCATCAGGCAAATGGCGATGAGAATGATCGGTCCCAGCATCTGCGTGCTCCTCGCCGTCAGCCCAGGTGAGCTTCGTGGCGCAGCTTGTCGCCGGCCGGGTTGACCGCTTCGCGCACAAAACCGAACCCCGTGCGGCGGTCGAGGCGGAACAGGGTGTTGGTGACGTAGACGTCCTCGCGAATGCCGACCACTTCCACCACTTCACTGACGCAGCGCCGGCCATCGGGCATGCGTGTCAGTTGAATGATCACGTCGAGGGCGGCGCAGATCATCTGACGCAGGGTGCGTTCGGCAATCGAGCGCCCGGTCAGGCCGACCAGTGTCTCCAGACGCAGCAGCGCGTCCTGGGCGTTGTTGGCGTGCACGGTGCTCATCGAACCGTCGTGGCCGGTGTTCATCGCGGTGAGCACGTCGACCACTTCGACGCCACGGATCTCGCCGAGAATGATCCGGTCAGGACGCATGCGCAGGGCGTTGCGAATCAGGTCGCTGGCCTTGACCTCGCCATGCCCCTCAGCGTTGGGCGGACGGGTTTCCAGACGCACTACATGCGGATGGCCGAGTTGCAGTTCGGCGACGTCTTCGATGGTCACCAGCCGTTCGTGCGGGTTGATCAACTGGCTGAGGATGTTCAGCAGCGTGGTCTTGCCGGTGCCGGTGCCGCCGCTGATCAGGATGTTGCAGCGCTTGCCCACGGCGTTCTGCAGGAATTCGAAAATCGCCAGATCAATGGTCTGCATCGCCATCAGGTCGGTGCTCTTGAGCATGTCCTTGCGGAACTTGCGGATCGACAGGCACGGGCCGTCGAGGGCAATCGGCGGGATGATCGCGTTGACCCGGCTGCCGTCCGGCAGGCGCGCATCGACCATCGGCGAGGACTCATCGAGGCGGCGCCCGAGCGGCGCAAGGATGCGTTGCATGACCCGCTCGACGTGATGCGCATCGATAAAACGCAGATCGCTTTGATGCAATACGCCGTCGCGCTCGATGAACACCCGGTGCGGGCCGTTGACCAGAATTTCCGTCACCGACGGGTCACGCAGCAGGACTTCCAGTGGGCCGAATCCGGTGAGTTCGTCGACGATTTCTTCGCCGAGGCGCTCCATTTCGTAGCGCGAGATCGCCAAGTGCAAACGCGCGATGTATTCGGCGACCTTGTCGGTGACGAACTGCGCCAGTTGCTGGCGCGAACCTTCCAGCAGGTTTTTCCCCGACTCCTCGATGGCGTCGATGATGTAGCGGTGCAGGACCAGTTTCAGGCCTTCGTGGTCGCTGTTGCCGATCGCTCCGTGCGACGTTGCGCCAAAGAGTTTTTCTGCGCTCATGAGTGGCCTCGCAGACGGTCGAACCAGGTGACTTTCGGTTTGCTCAGGCCTTCGGAGCGTTTCGCCAAGCGCTCGCCGAGGGTGCGCAGGCTCTGGGTGAGTTTCTCCCTGGGCGCCAGTTCGAACAGGCTGACGCCCTGGTTTTTCGCGTTCAGGCGCACGTCGGGACTGAACGCCAGCACGGCGATGACTTCCAGATTGAAGGTCTTGCCCAAGGTCTCGGCATCCGGCGCGACGTTGCTCAGGTAGCGATCGATCAGCAAGCGCCCATGCTCGAGTTTCATGCCTTTCTCGCGCCACTGGTTAAGCACGGCGAGGTTGCGTCGGCAGTTGAGTACGTTCTGGTCGGTGTACCACAGCAGTTTGTCGCAATGGCTGACGAAGGTGCGCAATGCCTCACTGTCGGCCTGCCCGGTGAGGTTCACGACAATGTGCTGAAAGTGCTGGCGCAGGGCGCTGAGGAGCATGTACAGCTCGGCGGCACTGGTGGTTTCCAGCGGCTCGTCAGTGTTGGCGTAGGCAAGAATGCGCAGGCCGTGGTCGGCGCTGGTGAAAGCGCTGTCGATCAGCGTAGCGTCGAGCCGGCGCAGATGGCGCAGGGCGTCGCCGAAGTGAAACGAGCTCTCCAGCCCCAACAGCGCGAGGCTGTCGCCACGGGGCAGGCCAAGGTCTAGCAGCAAGGTTTGCTGGCCGCTCTTCTGCACCACCATGGCCATGTGATTGGCGAGCAAGGCACCGTCGGAGCTGCTCTGCACGCCGTACATCACGGTAAGCCCGCCCAGCTGCGTGTTGGGAGTGACGGCGGGCAGGCGTTTGCCCAAGCGCCGCACCAGCCCGGCGACTTCGCTTGAACGTGAGCCATAGGCGACGAAATCCCGTGCACCGGCGCGCATCGCATTGAGTACGAGCTGATTGTCCATGCCGTCGCCGAGGGCGACGATTGCCAGCATCGGCTTGGCTTCCAGCGCACCTTCGATCAGCGCACTTTGCGCCACGACATGCTCGCGATCGAGACCGACGAAGACCAGATTGGCGAACGTCACATCGACCAGTGCGAGCAGTTCGTCGAGGCTGCCGGCACCGGCGCTGACCACCTGGCCCAGTGGCGCGAGTGCGCTTTGCAGCCATTCCAGATCGGTGCTGTTGCGGGTGATGGCGAGGAAGGTCTGACTGAGATTCTGGCTCATTGCGACAACCCGCTGCGCTTGTCGAAGTTACCGTTCTCGAGGAAGAACATGCGATAGAAATTCGGGTCGTAATTGCGCAGTTTCTCCCCCGGCAATGACGGCAGTCGCGCGTCCGCCGCCAATGGCTGGACCAGATGCGGGGTGACGATCATCAGCAGTTCGCGCTCTTCGCGTTTGATTTGCGAACCCTTGAAAAACGCGCCGAGGATGGGAATGTCGCCCAGGCCTGGAAACTTGTTCACTTGCGAGCTGTTGGTGGTGCTGATCAAACCGCTGATGACGAAACTTTCGCCATCACCCAGCGACACGCTGGTGTCGGTGCGGCGGATGGTCAGCGCCGGAACGGTGGTGCCGGCGATGTTCACCGCGTTGGCAAAATCCAGTTCGCTGACCTCCGGGGCGACCTTCAGCGCGATGCGGTCGCGGCCGATGATGGTTGGCGTCAGGGTCAGGCGGATGCCGAATTCCTTGTACTCAATCGACACGCTGTCGCTGCCGGAACTGGGCACTGGAATCGGGATTTCTCCGCCGGCCAGGAAGCTCGCACTTTGCCCGTTCAACGCCACCAGACTTGGTCGCGCCAGCGTGTAGGCGAAGCCGCTGGTTTCCAGGGCGTTGATGATCGCCATGGTCTTGCCGCCGACCCAGGAGAAATTGAACAGCGAGTTATCCACCGGCAAGCGCGGCTGCGGCACGCCGCCAATCGGCGGCAGTGTGCCAGGCGAGCCGAACAGGAAATTGCCGCGGGTGCCGATCAGCGAGGCCGTGGCTTCCTTGAGCTTGGTGCGGCTGACTTCGACGAAACGGATGTCGGTCTGCACTTGCGACGGCAGGGTCGGATCGTCCGACGGCACGCTGCTGGTCAATGCCGTGGTCGCCGCACCCTGGACGAAGACCATGGCTTGCTGTGGCTGCGCCGAACACGCCGTCCAGACCATCAGGCTGGTCGCGCCGGGGCCGACGCCAGTCAGCAAAAAGGACGAACCGCCATTGGCATGCACGTCGGCAATTTTCGGGTCGCCGACCGCCAGCCGAGTGATTGCCACCGGTGACTGCATGTCCTGCTGGAAGCCTTCACCGATCTCGATCACCGAAGGCAGGCGCGGCAGTGCCGAGCAGTTGCCCGCCGCCGCGAGGGCGCTGTCCATCGTCAATCCCAACAACAGCAAGGCCCGGAGCGCCGGTTTCAATGTCGGTCTGAGTCGACTCTGCATGCACGTGAATCCTTGCGCAGTCATGGGGTTTGTTGGCTGATCTGGTTGCCGCGAATGATTTCCACCGCAGGCCTGGGCGCCGCGCCGGCACTGGCGGTGGCAGGTGCTTTTTGCGCGCTGCCCAGGGCGAGTTGAGTGAACTGGAAAAGCTGGCTATTGGCCCGATCCAGGTGCGCGGGCGATTGCGCTTCGCCGGCCCAATATTTGGCCAGCCGCTGTTCTTCGCTGCTGCGCACCGCGAGGCGCAACGTGCCGACTTGAGTGGCCAGCATCAGACGACTGAGCAGTTGTTCCGGCACCGCCAGCACCACGGTGCGTGCGGCGATGCGGCGTTGGTCCTGTTTGATTTTTTCTTCGGCGCTGAGGCTGGGCGATGCCGGTTGGCCGTCATTGGTCAGGCCGTACTGATCGCCGATTCCGAGCACGCGCAAGGCAGGAACGGCGATCTGCGCCGACTGCTGCAGGTTGCTCGCGTCCTCGCGCAGATACAGCAGCACATCAACGTAATCGCCCGGCAGCAATTGCCCGGCGCCACCGATCACTTCGTCGACGGCCACGGTGAGCGCGCGCTCGTCGCGGCGAATCATCCGCGCCAGCGCGCCGCCGGCCTGGAAGCTTTCGTCATTGAGCCAGGTGCCAGCGCTGAGGTGGCGCCAAGGCGTGCGGCCGACTGCTTGTTCGATGCTGGTCAGGCTGCCCGCCGGTGCGCTGCGCAGTTTTTCCACGGTTACATCGGCGGCGGTCAACGGCGTGAACGGCGGCACATCGTGGAGCAGCACCACCACCGGTTGGCGGGTCTGGTCTTCGGCAATCGCGACAGTCTGTTCAATGCTGACCGCTGGGGCGACGGGCGCCTCGGCGACCGGGGCCGGCTGACGACTGAGCACCAGCCCCCAGTAACCGACAACAACCGCGCCGAGCAACAGCAACGCGGCTAGGCCCATGGTGACGCGACTGTTCATGACGGCTCTCCCTTTCCTGCTGCACAACCGACTGCATTTGCTTGCGAAAGGCGGACTGAATCGGCAGCTATGAACATGCAACTATTTCGCTATTTCCAAGCTAGCTGATCCAAGCAAAAGCGCCATTAGTGACAGGCGAAATAACCGTACCAAAGTATGACTTTGGCCAGTTAACAGCCGGCAACGGCGGAAAAACGATGGGATTAATGCTTTGTGATTAATGCGTTCTTACAGTTGTTGGGCGGGGGTTTGTTGACAATGCTCAGGTGGCACGGTGGAACCTTGCCGCGGTGGTGATGTCGGCGCCAGAGGCGCGAAGGAGTGGACCTATGTTTCGTATGACTTTTGATTATGTGATCGCCAAGGCTCGCGCGTTTGCCCGCAGTGAAGAGGGTGCTTCGGCGATCGAGTATGCGATTGTGGTGGCGATGGTGGCTGTGGTGGTCGTGGCGTTCGTCACTCCGCTTGGAGACAGGGTATTGGCGATCTTCAACAATATTCTGACCTCGCTCGATGGTACGGCTGTGACTCGGCCAACGCCCTGATCTTGTGAACACTGCACCTGGCTGATATCGCACTACACTGGATTTACCTTTCAGTATTCAGGTATTGCCTATGAACGCGTCTTCGTCGCCCCGCCAACAACTGCTTCTGGTTGATGATGAAGAAGACGCGTTGCTGGAGTTGGCGGAGTTGCTGGAGGGGGAGGGGTTTGTCTGTCATACCGCGACGTCGGTGAAGCTCGCGCTGCATCATCTGACCCGGCATCCGGATATTGCTTTGGTGATTACTGATCTGCGTATGCCGGAGGAGTCGGGCATGTCGCTGATCAGGCGGTTGCGTGAGCATACGTCGCGGGCGCATTTGCCGGTGATTGTGATGTCGGGGCATGCGGATATGGAGGATGTCAGCGATATGTTGCGGTTGCAGGTACTGGATCTGTTTCGCAAGCCGATTTATCACGTCAGGTTGTTGGAGACTCTCGATAATCTTTTTCCCAAGCCTAAGGTTCAGGGTGGGTGAACTCGGCGGCCTTTGGGCCGACCGTGTTGGTGGGGTTTTGGGTGAATATCCGTTGCTTCGGGTGCTGCGGCTGGCGGTTTCGCCTGACGGCGACTTACTTTTTTACAAGCGCCTAAAAAAGTAAGCAAAAAACGCTAGCTCCTGCGTCCGGCCCTCGCAGGCTCGGGTTCCTTCGCTCCGGGACTGATCCGGGCGCAGCGGCTCCGGTTTGCTTCGCTGCACCTCCTTCCGCTGTGTCTGGCTGCGCCAGACGGTCGCTACGCTCCCACGCCCGGATCAATCCCTCCGCTCAGCCTTCCGACGTCGCCGGTGGATCAAGATCAAGAGCACTCGAGCTTGCGCTCATTGTTGAGTGGTGCGGCTTCGCCGCGGGCAGCTGCGCTGCTTTGCTTTTGCTTTTGCTTTTGCTTTTGCTTTTGTGGGAGCGAGCCTGCTCGCGAAAGCGCCCTGCCAGCCGACCTGTTTCTCACTGAACACCCACGATCAAAACTGTAGGAGTGAGCCTGCTCGCGATTGCGCCCTGCTAGCCGACCATTTTCTTCCTGATGTACATCAATCCTGTGGGAGCTGGCTTGCCAGCGAAGGCGGCCTGCCAGCCGACCTGTCTCTCACTGATGTACTCGATTCAAACTGTGGGAGCGAGCCTGCTCGCGAAGGCGCCCTGCCAGCCACCAGTCTCTCACTGAACACCCACGATCAAAACTGTAGGAGTGAGCCTGCTCGCGATAGCGCCCTGCCAGCCAACCCATTCCTGCCTGATGTACATGAATTCTGTGGGAGCTGGCTTGCCAGCGATGGCGGCCAGTCAGCCAACAACGCTCTGCCTGTCTCACCACCTTCGCAACCAGCCTCTTGCTCTTGTCACTCCGGCACAAGCCTGTCCAGTACGCGGTTGACCGCCAGTTCGCCCAGCATGATCACCTGTTGTATCCCCAGCAGGGAGCTGCGCTGTGGTCCATCGATAAATCCGGCGAGGTCGCTGGCCATGATGCTCGCCGAGGCCAGTGATTCGCAGGCATGGACCAACAAAATTTCGTTGTCCGCAGCCGGGTCGACGATGAACAGGGTGCTGGGTTTGCGCGGTGCAGCGGGGTCTTTGATGAGGCGGGGGTTGAGGTAGTAATCGATGGCGCGGTCGGCGGCTTCCTTGAGCTTTTGCGCTTCGACGAGCGGGTCGGCGAAGGTTGGATCGGCAAGGGGTGGATCGGGCGTTATCTTTTTCACGGGCTCAGTCTCCTTGTGGAGTAGGGCCGCAACCGGTTCGCGACTAAACGAAAGGGAGGCAGCTGCACGCAGGTTAGTCGACCGATGAGCCACGAAATCGGCGCGCCCGAAGGCGCCCTGCGCACAGCCACCATCAAGTGCAGGTATGCAATACCTGGCTGACAGGAACCTGTGCGTCGTGGACAAGCGGGCGACTAAACCCGACCACTGATGAGCAGTGGCAGGCAAACGATAGAACCCGCGCCCCAGGCGCACAAGCCGGCGGATTCTGGCGTAGCCGTAGGCAACGGCGCAAGGATTTGTGGGCTGTTGCGAGGTAACGGGGCGTGTGTTTAAACGGCTGGTTTAAAGCGCTGCGATAAATCGGTTGAATAGCCGAACGCTTTCGCGAGCAGGCTCGTTCACACAGGGACGGCGGTTGTACTCAGCAACCATGAACACCGCCGAATCTGTGGGAGCGAGCCTGCTCGCGAAGGCGGTGCGTCAGTCAAAAAAATCCTGACTGACACACCGCTCGGCCATCACAGCTGATAACTGAAACTGATGCTGTACCGAGGCTTGCGATTGAACGTATCCAGTGCTTCATCCGACATCGCCTTCGCCACTTCCAGCGCCACGTTGTAATACTTGGCATCACCAAAGCGCAGCCCGACGGCGGTCGATGACAGGTTGTTGGCCTGCACCGGCAGTTGGTTGAACCAGCTGCGCGAGCGGTCGACAACTACGTAGGGTTGCAGGATGCGCACCCAGTTGCCGTCGCGGTTGAAGCTGTAGTTGACCTCGTAGGCCACGCCCCAACCCTTGTCGCCCGAGGCCTGGTCGTCGGGGTAGCCACGGCCGAAGTTCTGCCCGCCGAACACGGCGCGTTCGCTGTCGGGCAAGGTGTCGTCGCTCCAGTACAGCGCCGCCGAGAGCACGCCTTGCCAGTTGTCGAGGAACTTGTCGCTCTGCACGCCGGACAAGCGCACGCGGAAAAAATCCAGGTCGATGTCGTCGTAGTTGGTGTGTGCGCCGAGGCTGTCGAAGCCCTGGTAGACGCCGGCACTGAGGATGCGCAGTTGGCGGGCGTCGGCCTTGCGCCAGTCGCCTTCGAAAGCCAGGGCGCGGACATCGGTGCGCAGTTCGGTGCTGAAGGGAAAGTTGATGCCGTCGTAGCGCGTCTTGTCATCGACCGCATACAGACGTGAGCCGGCCGTCAGCAGCTCGTTGGCGGAGGCGATCAAGGGCGTGCTGAAGCCGATCGAGTAGCGATCGTTTTCGCGATGGGTACTCAGGCGTCCGCCACCGCCGACCAGCACTTCGGTGTCCGGGTCGGCGCGGTAACGCGAGGCCGAGACGTTGAGTTGCGTGCCTTCGGTATCGAGGAACTGGCTGTAGTCGAGACGGTAGTAATGCTCTTTGTCGTCGCCCGGTGGGAACAGGCCGCTGAGGCTCAACTGTTCGCCCATCGACGTCTGCGAATTGCTGCTGACACCGAGCAACGCTTGCGGGCCGTTACGGTTGTCTTCGGTGGTGCTCAGGGTGCTGGTGAACGGTTTGCGACTGGCCTGGGCAACCAGGGTGGTCGCGCCATCGGTGGTGCCCGGCGGTGGCACTTGCGCTTGAATCGTCACGCCGGGAATGCGGCTCATCAGCGTGGTGTAGCGCTCGAAGGTCTTGCGCGTCAGCGGGCGTTCGGCCTGGATTTTCGCGGCGAGTTTATCCAGCAGGCCTTTGACCCGACCGATGTCGCCCTGCATCTGGATATCGCGCACGTAGCCCTCGACCAGCACCACGCGGGCCACGCCATCATCGAAGTTCTGTTGCGGCAGGAACGCGTAGGACAACAGATAGCCGTCCTGCTGATAGCGACGGGTGATGTTGCGCGTGGCTTCGATCAGTTCGGCAAGGCTGGCCTGGCGGCCGATCAGGGGCTTGTAGATTTCCGCGAGTTCGTTGAGCGGGTAAATCGTGCCGCCTTCGATCTGCACGGTCTTGAGGTTGACCTTGGTTTCCATCAGCAGTGGCTGTGCGGCGGTTGCACCCGGGTCCGGCACTTGCAGCGGCGCCGCGCTCGGGCGATAGGCGTCGGCGGGCAGGTTGGGAACGGGCAGGTTGCGGATGGTTTCGTTGCTGTTGAGAAAGCTGGGCAAGGTGTCGGCGAGGGCAGCGGAACTGAGGCTCAGGCACAGCAGGGATGCCAGTACGCGCATAGGACACTCCATGGTCAGAACACAGCACAGGGCAGATTTTTCCTTAGAAAAAAGGCGGAAGACTCGTGGGAATCTTCCGCCCTCAACCAAGCGTAGGCGCTGTAGGTAAGGCCGTCGAATCGGCCAGGTGCAATTTAGCGTCTGTTGCCGCCCAGCGCGCCGGTCAGGCCGCCGAGTACCCCGCCCAGGCCACCGGTTGCCGTGCCGCCGCCAGTGGCAGTGCCGCTGTTGACCAGACCACCGACCGCTGCCACGGTGCCGCCGACGTTGGTAACCAGACCGCCGACCGCTGTGGTGACCGGGTTGTTGGTTGCGGCGATCGCCCCGCCGAGATTGCCCACCGCAGCGCCGACCTGACTTGTGATACCCGCCACCGGAGTGCCGAGACCGGTAGCGGCGCCGACCTGTTGAGTGACAGTGGTCACCGCGCTGGTGACCGGATTGAGGCCGGCTCCGACTGCGGCGCCGACGCTGGCCAGCGGCGAGGTGGATGCAGTAATCGGTGTGCCCGAACCACCGAGTACGGTGTTGATCGAAGCAATCGTGTTGCCCAGCCCGCCGGCGGTGACGCCGCCGGCACTGACCACGCCGCTGGTGCTGCCGGCATTCAGACCGCTGCCGACGTTGACCACCGCACCACCGACAGTTTGCAGCAGACCGGTGCCGCCCAGCCCGCCACCGATGCCGCCACTGCCCGAGCCAGTGCCATTGGACACCAGACCACCCGCTTTGCCGACCGCCGTGCCGGTGTTGCTCAGGGCGCCGCCGAGGGTGTTGGTCAGGGCATTGCCGCTGCCTGCGTCGGTGACTTTGCCGCCAAGGCTGTTCACCGTGCCGCCCACCTTGGAGATCACCCCTTTGAGCGGATCACCCAGACCGGTGGCATCGCCGAGTTTGTCGGTGGTGCTTTCGACCATGGCGATCACCGGTACCAGGCCGCTGCCGACCTTGTCGGTCAACTGGCGGGTCGGGCCGCTGGTCAGTGAGGTGTTGAGGGTGTCGCCAAGCATGGTGACTTTTTCGCCGATGCCATCGACCAGCGGCGCCACGCGGGTGACTACACCGCCAACGACAGGAACGCTGCGGGTCGCTGTGTTGAATTTGACGCTGAGGTCCGACACGCCGTCGCCAACATCGGAAACCACGCCGCCAACCGAGGCGACGGTGGTGGTCAGGCCATTGGGGTCAGTGGCCAGTTTGCCGATGCCATCAGTGACGCCATCGCCCAAGGTGCTGACCACGTTGCCGGTGGTGTTGGCCAGGCTTTGCACGATGCCGCCAGCGACCGGAACAGTGCTCAGCGAATCGCCGATCTGGCCGACGCCATCGCCGACACCGCTGACGGTTTTGCCGACATCCTGAACAAGTGTTGTGGTCACCAGCGAAGGTGCAGCGGGATTGGTCGGGTTGGTGGGATCGGTCGGGTCTGTCGGATTGGTTGGATTGGTCGGATCGGTGCCGCCGCCAGTGCCGCCAGTACCACCGGTTCCGCCACCTGTGCCACCAGTGCCGGCAGTATCGCCGCCGGTTCCGCCGCCCGCGCCACCGCTGCCATCGGTACCCGCCGTGCCGTCCGCCGTCGAGCTGCCCGAACTGCTGCGATGACCGCCACCGCCGCTGCTGCAGCCGACGAGGCCGACCGAAAGAATCAGTGCCAGCGCGATTGCCGATTTGGACCACATCACTTGAGTTTTCATGATTGAGATTCCTGCACCTGTCACAACGTTACGTTGCCTTCGATGGCTCGCCGATCTGTCGTCGGCGATGCCTCGTCCGTGGCTGTAATCTCAGTCGAGGGCAGGTTTTTCACCATTCTCAAGTTGGTATTAACCCCTTTATATAGAGGGCTCGGCGCTATGCCGAAGGACTAATACCCAGGTAATAAACGGGCAAAAAAAAGCCTTGAAATTCAAGGCTCGGTTTTTTGCAAAGCAGCGGGCAGGGCGCGGAAAAACTTAAGTGATATATACACAATTAACGGGTTTTTCCGCCCCGCCAGATCAGGCGATCGGTTGCCACTGACCGACCATATGTTCCAGGGCGCCGGCGCCGATCAGACGCAACTCACCGCTGGATCCCGCGGCACTGGCCAGCAATGTCACTTCACTGGGCAGGCGCACCGGTTTGCGAAAGTGCACGGCGATTTCCAGGTTGGCTTTGGGTAGGTGATCGGAGAGTGCCGCCAGTGTGCGTGCCTTGTTCCACAGTCCATGGGCGATCGCGGTGGGGAACCCGAACAGTTTGGCGCTCGCTGCACTCAGGTGAATCGGGTTGTAGTCGCCGGAGACTTTCGCATACTGGCGACCGATATCGGCCGGCGCAGTCCAACGCGTCACCTCAAGCAAATCCTGCGACGGCTGCCAGTCCTGTGCCAGCGCCTCGCCCTCGAGTTTCACCCCGCGACAGAGCATCCGGCTTTCGGCTTCCCACAGCGGCCCGAGCTGATCGTCGAGGGTGGTCAACAGATCGAACGTCGCGCCCTTGGCATGTGGTTGCAGGTTGTGCACGCGCACGCTGACTTGCGCGCGACTGATCGCGCCCATTGGCCGCAACACGCGGATGCGGTTGCTCAGGTGAATCAGCCCCAGCAGCGGGAAGGGAAAATCCCTGGCCGTGAGCAATTGCATCTGCAAGGCGAAGGCGAGGATGTGTGGATAGGTCGGCGGCAGCAGGCCGTCATCGACGAAACCGCAGACCTTGCGATAAGCCGTCAGCCGTTTGCTGTCGATATCGACCCAGCAGCGCAGGCCGCTGTCGGGCAGTTGCGTACCGGTGATTTTGCGTCGCGTCGCTGCGCGCGAATAAAGCCCCGGCAGACTCGGTTCGCGATCCAGCGTGTGCCATTCGATGCTCATGCTCAAGCCCCCAGAACACTTTGCCCACAGACCCGCAACGCTTGCCCGGTGAACGCGCCCGTGCCCGGTTGCGCCAGCCACGCCACGGCTTCGGCGACGTCCTGCGGCAAGCCACCCTGGCCCAGCGAACTCATGCGCCGCCCGGCTTCGCGCAGGCCGAATGGGATGTGCGCAGTCATTTGCGTTTCGATGAACCCGGGGGCGACGGCGTTGATGCTGATGCCGCGTTCCAGCAGCGTCGGCGCCCAGGCCTGGGCCAGACCGATCAGGCCAGCCTTGCTCGCCGCGTAGTTGGTTTGCCCGCGATTGCCGGCGATGCCGCTGATCGAGGCAAGCAGGACCACCCGTGCGTTGTCGCGCAGGGTGCCGCTGTCGAGCAGCGCCTTGGTCAGCACTTGCGGGGCATTGAGGTTGACGGCCAGCACCGCGTCCCAGAATTCCGGGGTCATATTGGCCAGGGTTTTGTCACGGGTGATGCCAGCGTTGTGCACGAGGATGTCGAGGCCGTCGGGCAGCTGTTCGATCAAGTGCACGGCGGCGTCATCGGCGCAGATATCGAGGGTGATCGCCCGGCCGCCGAGGCGCGCGGCGAGGGCTTCGAGATCGGTTTTGGCCGGCGGTACGTCGAGCAGAATCACCTCGGCGCCATCGCGGGCGAGGGTTTCGGCAATCGACGCGCCGATGCCGCGCGCAGCACCGGTGACCAGCGCCTTGCGCCCGGCCAGCGGTCGGGTCCAGTCGGTCACTGGCGTGGCGCACGCGGTCAGGCGAATCACCTGGCCGGAAACGAATGCGCTTTTCGGCGAGAGGAAAAATCGCAGCGGGCCTTCCAATTGATCCTCGGCACCTTCGCCGACGTAGATCAACTGCAAGGTGCCACCGCCGCGCAGCTCTTTGGCCAGCGAGCGCGAGAAGCCTTCGAGTGCTCGCTGCGCACTGGAGGCGAACGGATCACCCAGGCTTTCCGGAGCACGGCCGAGAATCACCAGGTGCGCGCTATGGTCGAGGTTCTTCATCAATGGCTGGAAGAACTCGCGCAACTGCTTGAGCTGGTCGGTGTGTTGCAGACCGCTGGCGTCGAACACCACCGCTTTGAGTTTCGGCCCGTGGCCGGGGATCCACGCGGTGGCCAGCGAGGGCTCGGTGCCGTAGCTGTAGATTGCATCGGTCAAGCGGTTGGCAAACACGCTGATCCGTTCGGCCAGCGGCCCGCCACCGATCAACAGGGCGCCCTCGATCGGCCGCAGACGCCCCGCCTGCCAGCGTTCCAGCCGCACCGGCGACGGCAGGCCCAAGGCCCCGACCAGACGATGGCCGAAGGATGAGTTGGCGAAGTCGATATAGCGGTCAGACATGGAACGCTCTCCAGAAGTTGGGGTTCAAAGTGTGGACTGTCTACGGCAATCAATCGTTCGATCGGCGCAATAAGGCCTACGCTGGTTTAGCAGAGTAGACCACTGACCCTGTGGGAGCGGGCTTGCCCGCGATAGCGGAGTGTCAGCCGCTGAAGGGTTGGGAGTGCCGCCCCCATCGCTGGCAAGCCAGCTCCCACAGGTTTCCATGTGAATCCGCAAATTCCACAGGAGTTATCCATGACCCAGCTGCGCCGCGTCGCGATCATCGGCGGTAACCGCATCCCTTTCGCCCGCTCCAACGGGCCGTACGCCACGGCCAGCAATCAGGCCATGCTCACCGCCGCGCTGGAAGGCCTGATCGAACGCTACAACCTGCACGGCCAGCGCATCGGCGAGGTGGTGGCAGGCGCGGTGCTTAAATTGTCACGGGATATGAACCTGACCCGCGAATGCGTGCTCGGCTCGCGCTTGTCTCCGACGACACCGGCCTATGACATCCAGCAAGCCTGCGGCACCGGTCTGGAGGCGGCGTTGCTGGTGGCGAACAAGATCGCCCTCGGCCAGATCGACTGCGGCATTGCCGGCGGCGTCGACACCACCTCCGACGCGCCGATCAGCGTCAGCGAAGGCCTGCGCAGGATTCTTCTGCACGCCAACCGCGCCAAGAGTACCGGCGACAAACTGAAAACCCTTTTGCAGTTGCGCCCCCAGCACCTGATCCCCGAATTCCCGCGCAACGGCGAGCCACGCACTGGCCTGTCGATGGGCGAGCACTGCGAACTGATGGCGCAGACCTGGAATATTCCCCGTGAAGAACAGGATCAACTGGCCCTCGAAAGCCACCACAAGCTCGCCGCTTCCTACGGCGAAGGCTGGCACAACGATCTGATGACGCCATTCCTCGGCCTGACCCGCGATAACAATCTGCGCCCGGACCTGACCCTGGAAAAACTCGCCGCGCTGAAACCGGCCTTCGAGAAAAGCGCCAAGGGCACGCTGACGGCGGGCAATTCCACGCCGCTCACCGATGGCGCTTCGGTGGTGTTGCTCGGCAGTGAAGAATGGGCCAGAGAGCGCGGTTTGCCGATTCTTGCCTACTTGCGCGACGGTGAAGCGGCGGCGGTGGATTTCGTCAACGGTGCCGAGGGCCTGCTGATGGCGCCGGTGTACGCCGTGCCACGCTTGCTGGCGCGCAATGGGCTGACGTTGCAGGATTTTGATTACTACGAAATTCACGAAGCCTTCGCCGCGCAAGTGCTGTGCACGCTCAAGGCCTGGGAAGATCCCGAATATTGCAAAACCCGCCTCGGGCTCGAGGCACCGCTGGGTTCGATTGATCGCAGTCGGCTCAATGTAAAAGGCAGTTCGCTGGCGGCGGGGCATCCGTTCGCCGCAACGGGCGGGCGCATTGTCGCGAATTTGGCCAAGCTGCTGGATGCGGCGGGCAAGGGGCGAGGGTTGATTTCGATCTGTGCGGCGGGCGGGCAGGGTGTCACCGCGATCATTGAACGCTGAAAAAGCCCCTCACCCTAACCCTCTCCCAAAGGGAGAGGGGACTGATCGGGGGATGCTTGAAATCGACGCCGACCTGAGCGCCCTTCACCGAATCCAGAGATGCGATTCAAACCATAAGCGCTGCGGTCTCTCAGGTCGATGTATTACGGGAGACACCTCGGTCGGCCCCCTCTCCCTCTGGGAAAGGGCTGGGGTGAGGGCAACTGAAGTTCACCGACCATGTCAGATTCTGTCGCAAATGCCCTTGCCGACCGATACCAATCAATGCCACGGTCTCGGCTATGATTCGCCCGGGTCGCTGCGATTGATCCGGCACAGTGTGTGCATCCTCAAGGTTCACAGGTCGGCAACCCCTCCCCGTCGGGCGAGGATTGCCGTATAACGAGTGACATTCGCGTGTTTGGTAATAAAGGACCCACAATAAAAGCTGATGAAGACTCCAAAACGCATTGAACCCCTGATCGAGGACGGTCTGGTCGACGAAGTGCTGCGTCCACTGATGAGTGGCAAAGAGGCAGCTGTTTATGTAGTGCGCTGCGGCAATCAGTTACGTTGCGCCAAGGTCTACAAGGAGGCGAATAAACGCAGTTTCCGCCAGGCGGCCGAGTATCAGGAAGGCCGCAAGGTTCGTAACAGTCGTCAGGCGCGGGCCATGGCGAAGGGGTCCAAGTTCGGTCGCAAAGAGACCGAAGACGCCTGGCAGAACGCCGAAGTGGCGGCGCTGTTCCGTCTGGCCGGCGCCGGCGTGCGAGTGCCCAAACCCTATGACTTCCTCGACGGCGTGCTGTTGATGGAGCTGGTGGCCGACGAATTCGGCGACGCCGCGCCGCGTCTGAACGATGTGGTGCTGGAGCCTGATCAGGCGCGCGAGTATCACGCCTTCCTGATTTCGCAGATCGTGCTGATGTTGTGTACCGGTCTGGTGCACGGTGACCTCTCCGAGTTCAACGTGCTGCTGACCCCGACCGGTCCGGTGATTATTGACCTGCCCCAGGCAGTCGACGCTGCGGGCAACAACCACGCGTTCAGCATGCTCGAGCGTGACGTTGGCAACATGGCTTCGTACTTCGGTCGCTTCGCGCCGGAATTGAAGAAGACCAAATATGCCAAGGAAATGTGGGCGTTGTACGAAGCCGGCACCTTGCACCCGAACAGTGTGCTGACCGGCGAGTTCGACGATCCGGAGGACCTGGCGGATGTCGGCGGGGTGCTGCGCGAAATCGAAGCGGCGCGCCTCGACGAGGAACGCAAGCAGGCCATTCGCGCGGCGGACGACGCGCCGAAAGGCAAACCCGAAGAACCGCCTCCACCGCCGTGGATGCAGTGATCGCGTGATGAAAAACCCGGCTTCGGCCGGGTTTTTTGTTTGAGTCAAAAAGCACCCTCACCCCAGCCCTCTCCCGGAGGGAGAGGGGGCCGACCGAGGTGTCTTTAGCCATACATCGACCTGAAAAAACCGAGTCGATTATGGATTCAAAGAAAAACGTTCAGGTCGGTGTATCTCCCAAATATCCCCCAATCGGTCCCTCTCCCGGAGGGAGAGGGGGCCGACCGAGGTGTCTTTAGCCATACATCGACCTGAAAAAACCGAGTCGATTATGGATTCAAAGAAAAACGTTCAGGTCGGTGTATTTCCCAAATATCCCCCAATCGGTCCCTCTCCCGGAGGGAGAGGGGGCCGACCGAGGTGTCTTTAGCCATACATCGACCTGAAAAAACCGAGTCGATTATGGATTCAAAGAAAAACGTTCAGGTCGGTGTATCTCCCAAATATCCCCCAATCGGTCCCCTCTCCCTTTGGGAGAGGGCTAGGGTGAGGGGGCTTTCGGATCCTGGCTTATTCGCGTCTACTGTCCAGCGCTCCAACCACACTCAAGGACTGAATGTGACCACCCCACGCAACACCCACCTGATCGTAACCGCCCGGCTGATCTCCGATTTCGGCGCCTTCCTCAACATGGTCGCGCTGGCCACCTACGTTTATCTGTTAAGCAACAGCGCCATGAGCGTCGGCGTTTTCCTTGCCAGCCGCGTCGGTGGCGGAATCGTCGCCAGTCTGATTGGCACACGCTTCTACCGACGCTGGCAGGGCCGCGCGCCGCTGATTGCGTTCGATCTGTTGCGTGCGGCGCTGCTGGGGCTGCTGTTGATCACTCCGGCGAGTCAGCAGGCGTGGCTGTTGCCGTTGATTGCCTTCGGCCTCGGCTTGGGCAATTCGATGTTCGCCATCGGCCTCAACAGCCAGTTGCCGCGTTTGATCGAGCCGGCGCAGTTGCTCAAGGCCAACGCCTGGATCACTTCAGCCTCTTCAGCCGCCATGGTCGGCGGCAGTCTGGTGTCGGGGTTGCTGGTGGCTGCTTTTGGTTTCGAAACGGTCTTCGCCCTAAACGCGCTGACCTATGTGCTCGCGGCTCTGCTGATCGTGCCGCTGCGTTTCGAAAAAAACGATGTCATCGAACAGCCGGAGCGCGGTGAATGGTTTGCGCTACGGCAGGGCCTGCGTTCGGCGCCTGTGGTCGCGGCCATGCTCGCGGTGACTATGGCTGATACCTTGGGCAGCGCCGCGCACAACGTCGGCTTCCCGATCATTTCGAAACTGCTCACGCCGGAGGCGGCGAGTACGACCTTGGGCCTGGCGCTTGCGGTATGGGCCAGCGGCAAACTGCTCGGCGCACGCATCGCCAGTCACCTCAAGGGCTCGGAGAACAGCCACCTCGAAAGAAGATTTTTCTGCGGCGTGGCGCTGATGTCCTGCGGTTTCATTCTGATGTTCCAGCAGCACAGCCTCTACGGTCTGCTGGTGTTCGCCTTGCCGGCGGGGCTTGGCGACGGGGTTTCCGAAGTCAGCCTGATGTCACGGCTACAACGGGAACCTGCGGCGTTGCGCCTGCCGATTTTCAGCGTGCTGACCTTGCTGCAGATGAGCGGTTTCGGCATCGGCATGTTGGTCGCTGCGCCGTTCTATGCGTGGTGGACGCCGGGGGCCGTGGTCATGCTGTTCCACGGCATTCCCCTCGGCACCCTGTGCGTGGTGACGCTGTTGCGGATCAGGCGCGAGCGGGTTGCGCGCAGCAGCCCGACGCCAGCTCCTTGAGGATCGGGCAGTCCGGGCGATGGTCGCCGCTGCAATGCTCGACCAGATCCTGCAGGGTGTCGCGCAACTCGCCGAGCTCGCGGATCTTCTGGTTCAGCTCGTCGATGTGCTGGCGCGCCAGTGCTTTCACATCGGCGCTGGCACGCTGGCGATCCTGCCAGAGGGTCAGCAGCTTGCCGACCTCTTCCAGAGAAAAGCCCAGATCCCGCGAGCGCTTGATGAACGCCAGCGTGTGCAGGTCATCGCTGCCGTATACGCGGTAACCGCTGTCGGTGCGATTGGCCGCTTTGAGCAAACTGATCGACTCGTAGTAACGAATCATTTTTGCACTCAGGCCACTCTGTCGGGCTGCTTGGCCGATGTTCATCGGTGTTCCTCCAGGTCCTTGGGTTTCCAGGTTTTCAACAGTAGCGCATTGCTCACCACGCTGACGCTCGACAACGCCATCGCCGCACCGGCCAGCACCGGATTGAGGAAGCCGAACACCGCCAGCGGAATGCCGATCAGGTTGTAGACAAAGGCCCAGAACAGGTTCTGGCGAATCTTCGCGTAGGTCTTGCGGCTGATCTCCAGCGCTGCCGGCACCAGTCGCGGATCGCCGCGCATCAACGTGATGCCGGCCGCGTGCATGGCGACGTCGGTGCCGCCGCCCATGGCGATGCCGATGTCTGCGGCGGCGAGGGCCGGGGCATCGTTGATACCATCGCCGACCATGGCAACCACGCCGGTTTTCTTCAGCTCGGCCACCGTCGCGGCTTTGTCGGCAGGCAGCACTTCGGCGTGGACATTTTGGATGCCCAGAGCCTCGGCCACCACCCGTGCGCTGCCGCGATTGTCGCCGGTCAGCAGGTGACTCTGGATATCCCGTGCGGCAAGTTGTTGCACCGCTTGCAGAGCGCCGGGTTTCAGCGTGTCACCGAAGGCGAACAGGCCCAGCACCTTCGGCTCAGGACTTTGTTCGATCAGCCACGACAGTGTCCGACCTTCGCGTTCCCACGCTTCGGCGGATGTGCTCAATTCACCGGCATTCAAGGCGCTTTCGTCGAGCATCCGCCGGTTGCCCAGCGCCAGGCGCCGGCCATCCAGCGTGCCGGCAATGCCGCGTCCGGTCAGCGACTGGCTGTCGCTGACGTCGGGCACGTTCAAGCTGCGTTCGGCGGCGGCATCCAGCACCGCTTTGGCCAACGGATGCTCGCTGCCGCGCTGCAAGGCACCGGCCAGTGTCAGCAGATTGTTTTCGTCGCCATCGACCGCGCTGAAGTGCGCGATACGCGGCGTACCCGAGGTCAGCGTGCCGGTCTTGTCGAACACCACACTGCTGACTTCATGGGCGCGCTCCAGCGCTTCGGCGTCCTTGATCAGAATGCCGTGGCGTGCGGCGACGCCGGTGCCGGCCATGATCGCCGTCGGGGTGGCGAGGCCGAGGGCGCACGGGCAGGCAATCACCAGCACGGCGACGGCATTGATCAGCGCAGTTTCCAGCGGTGCGCCGTACAGCCACCAGCCGATCAGCGTGGCCAGGGCGATCAGCAACACGGTCGGCACGAAGATCTGGCTGACCTTGTCCACCAATTTCTGGATCGGCGCTTTCGCCGCTTGCGCGTCTTCGACCAGACGAATGATCCGCGCCAGCACGGTTTCCGCGCCGAGCGCCTGGGTGCGCACCAGCAAACGACCTTCGCCATTGATCGCGCCGCCGGTGACCTTGTCGCCCGGCTGTTTCGGCACTGGCAGGCTTTCGCCACTGATCAGCGCTTCGTCGGCGTGGCTCTGGCCTTCAACGACTTCGCCATCCACCGGGAAGCGTTCGCCGGGTTTGACCAGCACCAGATCGTCGAGGCGCAGGGCGCTGATCGCAACGTCCTGCTCACGCCCGTCGATGACTTGAATCGCCCGCTCCGGCCGCAACGCTTCAAGAGCGCGGATGGCGCTGGCGGTCTGGCGTTTGGCGCGGCTCTCGAGATATTTGCCGAGCAATACCAGGGCAATGACCACGGCCGAGGCTTCGAAATACAGATGCGGCATGCGTCCGGCGGCGCTGGTCCATTCATAGACACTCAGGCCATAACCGGCGCTGGTGCCGAGGGCGACGAGCAGGTCCATGTTGCCGGCGCCGGCGCGCACGGCTTTCCACGCCGCAACATAAAAGCGTGCGCCGAAGATGAATTGCACGGGGGTGGCGAGGGCGAATTGCGCCCAGGCCGGGAGCATCCAGTGAATGCCGAACGGCTGCAGCAACATCGGCAGCACCAGCGGCAGAGCGAGGGCGATCGCACAGATCAATGCCCAGCGCTCGCGATGCAGGCGTTTTTGCTGGTCATCGGACTGTGGCCGTTCAGCTTGCCAGACTCTGGCCGAGTAACCGGCCTTGCTCACCGCGTCGAGCAGGGTTTGCGTATCGACCTGGCCGAGCAATTCGAGGTGCGCACGTTCGTTGGCCAGATTGACGCTGACGCTGCTCACGCCTGGGACTTTGCTCAGGGCGCGTTCGACGCGACCGACGCAGGACGCGCAGGTCATGCCGTCGATGCTCAATTCGACGGTTTGCCGGGGCACGCTGTAACCGGCGCGCTCCACGGCTTGCATCAGCGCCGGCAGGCTGTCGCCGGGCGCCTGTACCCGCGCCTGTTCGGTGGCGAGGTTGACACTGACGGCACTGGCGCCGCTGACCTTGCGCAGCGCCCGCTCGACACGCCCGGCGCAACTGGCACAGGTCATGCCGGCAATCGGCAGATCGAAAGTGGTGGATTCGGACATCGGTCGCGCTCCCTGTAGTGGATGTCTACAGGATCAACCTTGCCATGCGGGCAAGGTCAAGCACCATTCTTGTGGGAGCGAGCCTGCTCGCGAATGCGGTGCATCATTCAGCAATCATGTTGGCTGACCCGGCGCTTTCGCGAGCAGGCTCGCTCCCACAGGTCGAGGCGGTTGCTCAGTAACCGAGGCCAGCCGGCTTGAGGTACACGCCTTCGGCATTCATCGCCAGGCGGAACTTCAGCACATCCCCGGCATGCAGCACGACTTCCTGCGAGCCCGGTGCGAGCATGCCGGGGTTGCAACCCGGTGCCTGGCCCGGCAGCAGTTTCAAGCGCAGCGAAACCTTGCCCGGCGGCAGGTTGAACGACGTGCTCTGCTCCTGGAACAGGCGCGCCGAGAGCTGGTCCTGGATGTACACGCCGATCTCGCACGAGGTCGCCACTTCGAGGCGCTCGCGGGAAATGATCAGTACCGCGTAATCCTCGCCGGCGGCTTGCACCTGCGGGACGGCGGCGAAAAGGCTGAGCAAGCCAAACAGGCCCAAAGCTGACCAGCGCATGGCTGAATCTCCTGAATTTCAGTCATTGATACACGCAGCTTGGCCGAGCGCGGCGCCGATTGCCAGCCCGGCAGTTTTTCGCAGAACTTGACCTTGCCATCGTGGCAAGCTCGAGACTGCCGGCAACCTCACTCAAAGGAGTCTTCCCATGCAAGTGTTCAACGTTCAAGGCATGTCCTGCGGTCATTGCGTCAAAGCCATCACCACTGCGGTACAGGCGCTGGATCCGGCAGCCAGCGTGCGCGTCGATCTGGCGGCCAAGGAAGTCGGCGTCGAAAGTGCGCTGAGTGCCGATCAGGTCATCGAAGCGATCCGCGAAGAGGGTTATGAGGTGAAGCTCGTCTGAAATTGATCGTTAGCGAGCTATCGGAATGTTCAAGGCGTCCGGGCGCGGCTAGACTGTCGGGCTGCGACTTGCCCACCTGGATGCCTGATGAATTTCCGCACGATTTTGATACTCGGCGCCTTGAGCGCCTTCGGTCCTTTGGCGATCGACTTCTATTTGCCTGCCTTCCCGGCCATGGCGCTGGCGTTCGGCACCGATGAGCAGCATGTCCAGCTGACGCTGGCGGCGTACTTCCTCGGTCTGTCGCTGGGCCAACTGGCTTACGGGCCGATTTCCGATCGTTTCGGCCGGCGACTTCCGCTGCTCAGCGGCGTTGCTCTGTTCACCCTGGCGTCATTGGCCTGCGCCTACGCGCCGAGCCTGGAATGGCTGATCGGCGCGCGTTTCGTCCAGGCACTCGGTGGCTGTGCGGGGATGGTGATTTCCCGCGCGGTGGTTGCCGACAAGTGCGACGCGGTGGGCTCGGCGAAGGTGTTTTCCCAATTGATGCTGGTGATGGGCCTGGCGCCGATTCTGGCGCCGATGCTCGGTGGGCTGCTGGTCAATACCACGGGTTGGCAGTCGATCTTTCTGGTGCTCACCGGGTTCAGTGCGGCGGCGGGTCTGGCGGTGGCGTTGGGGCTGCCGGAAAGCATGCCGGCCCATGTGCCGCGCCAGCCGTTGTCCGGTGCGTTGCGCCAGTACGCGCGACTGGTCAAGGATTCGGTCTACCTCGGCCACGCCCTGACCGGCGGCATCGCGATCGCCGGCATGTTCGCCTACATCGCTGGCTCACCGTTTGTGTTCATCAAGCTCTACGGTGTACCCGCCGAGCATTTTGGCTGGCTGTTCGGCACCAACGCGGCGGGGTTCATTCTGGTGGCGCAGGTCAATGCGCGTCTGCTGGCCAAGCGTGGCCCGGCGTTCTTGCTGGTGCGCGCGGTGTGGGTGTATTTCCTCGCCGGGCTGACGCTGTTGGCGGTCGGCGCGATGCGTCCAGAGGCGTTGTGGCCGTTGCTGATTCCGCTGTTCATCTGCATTGCCAGCCTCGGCTGCATCATTCCCAACGCCTCAGCTTGCGCAATGAACGGTCAGGGCGCCCGTGCCGGCAGTGCATCGGCAATGCTCGGTTGCCTGCAATTCAGCATCGCCGCCGGTGCCGCCGCGTTGGTGGGGGTGTTGCACGATGGCAGCGCCGTGCCGATGGCGATGGTCATCAGCCTGTGCGGTTTGCTGGTGGTGAGCGTCGCGCTGCTCACCCGGCGTTTGCAGAATGCCCGGGCGTTGGCGCAAGCCCAGGTCTGAACGCTCGACTTTGGAGCTCAGCCGGCGGCGCGCTGCTGGCTGGGTTCGGGGATTCGGTGGGGCGCGCAGAGTCGCGCTTCGAGGGTGCGAGTGAAGGCCAGAGCCTCGGCTTCACTGCGAAAGGTTACGACGTGCTGGTCCAGGCGCACCTGCCATTGAGACTTTGCCACTTCTTTTATCAGGATCTTCATTGCTGACCTCCCTTGCGTAAAAGATGTATCGCAGAGGCTTCGATTGTAGACCTCGATACCCGCGTAATTGTGACAAGGGTCAAGCAACCGACTGACGGCAAAAAGCCCCGCAACCGCTCTGGCATCACGAGCGGTTGCGAGGCTTTATTTTTTTAGAAACCTTCTAAAACAATTTTCCCCTTGGCCTTGCCGCTTTCCAGCAGCTCATGGGCGCGTCGCAGGTTGGCTGCGTTGATCACACCGAAGTGCTCGCCCAAAGTTGTCTTCAAAGTGCCGGCGTCGATCAGTTCGGCGACGCGGTTGAGCAGCTTGTGCTGTTCGATCATGTCCGGCGTTTCGAACAGCGAGCGGGTGTACATGAACTCCCAGTGCAGCGACAGGCTCTTGCGCTTGAGCAGGCTGATGTCGAGGGACTTCGGATCGTCGATCAGCGCCAGCTTGCCTTGCGGCGCGAGGGCTTCGACCAGTTGCGCCAGATGCTGATCGGTCTGGGTCAGGCTGGCGACGTGGGTCACGCTGTCGATGCCGGCGCGCTTCAATTCTTCGCTCAGTGGCTGGCTGTGATCGATGACCAGATCGGCACCGAGTTCGCTGACCCAGTCACGGGTCTGTGGGCGGGAAGCGGTGCCGATCACTTTCAGGCCGGTCAACTGCTTGGCCAATTGGGTAAGGATCGAGCCCACTCCGCCCGCCGCGCCAACGATCAGCAGGCTCTGACCCTCATCATTGCTGCCTTCGCTGATTTGCAGGCGCTCGAAGAGCAATTCCCACGCAGTGATCGCGGTCAGCGGCAGCGCGGCGGCTTCGGCAAAACCGAGGGACTTGGGCATGTGGCCGACGATGCGCTCATCGACCACGTGCAACTCGCTGTTGCCACCGGCCCGGGCGATCGAACCGGCGTAGAACACCTTGTCGCCCGCCTTGAACAGGGTGACTTCGCTGCCCACGGCTTTCACCACACCGGCAACGTCCCAGCCCAGCACTTTCGCCGCGCCGTTTTCCGGCGCCATGTTCTGCCGCACTTTGGTGTCGACCGGGTTGACCGAAATGGCTTTGACCTCCACCAAGAGGTCGCGCGGGCCGGCGACCGGCTCTGGCAGTTCAATGTCCTGCAGGGACTTGGCGTCGCTGATCGGCAGGGAAGCGTAATAGGCAATGGCTTTCATAAGTGGCTCCGTACAGTTGATAGAAGGAGGAATCAGGCAATTTTGCCGAGGCGTTTGAGCTGGAAGTGTTCGATGGTGTGGCCGGCGCTGGCCTGAAACTTCTGAAAATGCGCGCTGGCGTTGTGCGCCTCAAGAATCTCGTCGCTGGCCCACTGTTCGATGACATAAAAAACCTGCGGATCGGCAAGGTCGCGGTGCAGGTCGTACTGGCCACAACCCGGCTCGGCGCGGCTCGGTTCGACGAGGGCACGCAACGCCTGTTCGAGAACGTCCTGCTGGCCGGATTTAGCGGTCAGGGTGGCTATAGCGGTAAAGGGCTGGGACATGCGCGGACTCCAGAATCGGGATGAATTCGATGGAGGCCATCATTGGCTATTTCTCTGCGCGATAA
The DNA here is from genome assembly GCF_024072275.1 of Pseudomonas siliginis. Lineage (NCBI taxonomy): Bacteria > Pseudomonadati > Pseudomonadota > Gammaproteobacteria > Pseudomonadales > Pseudomonadaceae > Pseudomonas > Pseudomonas siliginis. The sequence continues at coordinate 805,085 of NZ_CP099598.1, forward strand.
AACCGGCTAAAAGAGCAGTCTCTTTCAATATTTTTTTGATAATCGAGGCTGCGCATGCTGCGTTTTGATGACTTGCAGTTGTTTGTTCGCGCGGCGGATCTGGGCAGCCTGTCGGCGGCGGCACGGGTGATGGACATGTCCGCGGCGGTGGCCAGCGCGGCGTTGAAGCGCATCGAGCAGCAACTCGGTGCGCGGCTGCTGGCGCGGTCGACCCGCAGCCTGCGCCTCACCGCCGAGGGCGAAGGCTTCCTTGAGTATGCCCGCGCCGCCCTGAGCAATCTCGACGAAGGGCGTCGCCTGCTCGCCAGCGGTCAGGACCAGGTCAGCGGAATTCTGCAGTTGTCGGCGCCCTCGGACTTCGGTCGCAATCTGCTGCTGCCGTGGCTCGACGCGTTCCAGCGTGAACACCCGAAATTGACGGTGCGCCTGCTGCTTGGCGACCGCATCGCCGACCTGTTCCGGCAACCGGTGGACATCGCCCTGCGCTACGGCGAGCCGGAGGATTCCAGCCTGATCGCCTTGCCCATCGCCCCACACAATCGCCGGGTGTTGTGCGCATCCCCCGATTACCTGGCCCGGCAGGGCGAGCCGCGCCATCTCGAGCAATTGGCCCAGCACAATTGCCTTTTGTACATGCTCGGCAGCCGCGTCCACGACCACTGGAGTTTTCACGATGGCAAGCGCGAAGTCGGCCTGACCGTCAGCGGCGACCGCTTCAGCGATGACGCCGACGTAGTACGGTTATGGGCGCTGGCCGGTGCCGGCATTGCCTACAAATCCTGGCTGGACGTCGGCACCGATGTATTGGCCGGGCGCCTGAAAGTGCTGATGCCGGAACTGCTGTGTGAGCGCGCACCGCTGAATCTGTTGTGCGCCCATCGCGCGCAATTGAGTAAGCCGGTGAACCTTCTGAGAGAGATGCTCGCCAGCCGATGCGCCGAATTGAGTAGCCAATTTCCCGGTTTCCTCAAAGTTGATCATTAGTCGCAGGCAATTAGAGAAATTTCTGTCAGGAACAATCGCCACCTGCCCAGGCCCAGGCGCAGGACGTCTGGCTTAACCCGCTTATACTAGCGCCCGCCTCATGCCTGCACTGACACCCGGCGCGCAGACCCCGTAACGCGTTGCCGGCTTTTGGTGACGGTTGCTACTTCTGCTGCCAGGTTGTGTGCCGGAGCAGCTGGTGTCGATGGCATCCCTTGCCACCGATCCCGGGCGATTTTCGCGTGTTGGCCGATGCCCCATAACCGGCCAGGATGTCTCCGAGCGGTAGACGATACGATTCAACAGGGAGTGAACATATGGAACATGCACCGTGCATCAGCCAGATCGCGACATTGCTGGCCGACCCCAAGCGCAGCGCGATGATGTGGGCGTTGATGGATGGCTCGGCCCGGCAAGCCGAAGAGCTGGCGCTGCTGGCCGGGCTCTCGCCGTCGTCGGCCAGTGCGCATCTGGGACGCCTGTCCGCAGGGGGGCTGTTGAACATCGAAATGCGTGGGCGCAAACGCTTCTTTCGCCTGGCGGCACCGGAAATCGGCGCGGCGATCGAAGCACTGGCCAGCGCCACCATTGCCAGCGCGCCACGGCAAATCCCTGATGCGCTGAAACGCACGACTCCCATGGTCAGGCCGCAGGCGGCGCCGTCTTCGCTGTTGCGCGCGCGGTTCTGCGACGATCATCTGGGCGGTACCCTGGCGGCCGACCTGTATCAGCGCCTGCTCGACGCCGGCTGGATCGAACAGCTTGAGCAGCGGGTGGTTGTGACGCACAAGGGCTCCACCCGACTGGCGCAGCGCGGAGTGTTCATCCAGGCCCTGGCCCACCGCAACGTGCAGGTCGCCTGCGCCTGCCCGGACTGGAGCGAGCGCCGTCCGCACATGGGCGGCTCACTGGGCGCGGCGCTGTTGCAGTTGTTCATGCAGTCCGGCTGGCTGACCTTGCCCAACGATTCCCGCGCCTTGCAGTTGACCGCCACCGGCCAGCGCGAAATCCATCGCTTTGCCAAGGAAACCGAGCTGGAAACAGCGTTCTAGAGCGTTGCTCGGCGATGAGCTGAAGGCTGACGTCGTCCACGGCTGTGAACAGGTCGCATCCAGTACGACCTCTGTATGACCATCGCGCACACTCGATCCGGGGATTTTCCGGATGGGGGAGCACAACATGAATACACAACGCTTTAGTGCGGCTGAACGCCTGGAACGGCTGCCGCTCAGCGGCTATCACCGCGTCATTTTCATCATCATCGCCTTGGCGTTTTTCTTCGATTCCATGGATCTGGCGATGATGACTTTCCTGCTCGGCTCGATCAAAGCCGAGTTCGGCCTGAGCAGTGCGCAAGCGGGGTTGCTAGCCAGTTCGAGCTTTTTCGGCATGGTGCTCGGCGCGTCGCTGTCGGGAATGCTCGCCGACCGCTTCGGGCGCAAACCGGTGTTTCAGTGGAGCATCGTGTTGTGGGGCGTGGCCAGTTACCTGTGTTCGACGGCGCAAACGGTGGAGACGCTGACGCTGTTTCGCATCCTGCTCGGAATTGGCATGGGCATGGAGTTTCCCATCGCACAGTCGATGCTGTCGGAGCTGATTCCAGCACAACGGCGCGGGCGCTACATCGCCCTGATGGACGGCTTCTGGCCGCTGGGGTTTGTCGCGGCGGGTGTGCTCTCGTACTTCCTGCTGCCGCTGATTGGCTGGCGCGATATCTTCCTGGTGCTGGCGGTGCCGGCGGTGTTCGTTCTGGCGATCCGCTTTTTCATCCCTGAGTCGCCGCGCTGGCTGGAACAGGCCGGGCGCGACGTCGACGCGGACAAGGTGTTGAACGGCATCGAAGCGCGAGTGCGTGCTTCGCTGGGCGGTGCAGGCTTGCCGGAACCGGTTCGTTTGCCACGCACGGTGACGCCACCGGGTAATTTCTTCTCGGCACTCAAGCAGATCTGGTCGCCGCAATATCGCCAGCGTACAACGATGATCTGGAGTCTGTGGTTCTTCGCATTGCTGGGTTTTTACGGGCTGACTTCCTGGCTCAGTGCATTGCTGCAGCAGTCGGGTTTCGCCGTGACGCAGTCGGTGTACTACACGGTGCTGATCTCGCTCGGCGGGATTCCCGGCTTCCTCATGGCGGCGTGGCTGGTCGAGCGTTGGGGGCGCAAACCGGTGTGCATCGTCACCCTGCTGGGCGGCGGGGTGATGGCGTTTCTATACGGGCAGAGCGCGGTGTTCGGCGGTAACGTGGCGCTGCTGATCGGCACCGGATTGTTGATGCAGTTTTTCCTGTTCGGCATGTGGGCGGTGCTCTACACCTACACGCCGGAGCTGTACCCGACGTCCGCACGGGCAACCGGCTCGGGATTCGCCTCGGCCATCGGCCGCGTCGGCTCTCTGCTCGGGCCATTGGTGACCGGGCTGGTGTTCCCGATTACCGGGCAGGGCGGGGTGTTCGCGCTCGGCGCGGCGTGCTTCGCGATTGCGGCGGGCGTGGTGTGGCTGTTCGGGATGGAGACGCGGGGCAAGACCCTGGAAGAGCTTACCGAGTGAACATCGATATGAATGTGGGAGCGAGCCTGCTCGCGAAAGCGGTGTGTCATTCAACGTAAATGTTGACTGACTCTCCCTCTTCGCGAGCAGGCTCGCTCCCACATTGGTTTTGCGGTGTTGCTTACGGTTTTACCAACCGCGCATCCAGGCTGTTCTGCGCCAGACGCTTGGCCTGATCCTGGGTCATTCCCAGATGCTCGTGCAGCGCATGGAAGTTCTCGGTCACGTAACCGCCGAAATACGCCGGGTCATCGGAGTTGACCGTGACCTTCACGCCGCGCTCGAGCATGTCGAGGATGTTGTGCTGCGACATGTGATCGAACACGCAGAGCTTGGTGTTCGACAGCGGGCACACGGTCAGCGGGATCTGCTCGTCGATGATCCGCTGCATCAGGCGCTCGTCTTCGATGGCGCGCACACCATGGTCGATGCGCTGGATTTTCAGCAGGTCGATGGCTTCCCAGATGTACTCCGGCGGGCCTTCTTCACCGGCGTGGGCGACGGTGAGGAAGCCTTCGTCGCGGGCGCGATCGAAGACGCGTTTGAACTTGCTCGGCGGGTGGCCCATCTCGGAACTGTCGAGCCCGACCGCGACAAACGCATCACGGAACGGCAGCGCCTGATCGAGGGTTTTCTGTGCTTCGTCTTCGCTGAGGTGGCGCAGGAAGCTGAGGATCAAACCGCTGCTGATGCCCAGTTGCGTCTCGCCATCCTTGAGTGCGGCGGCGATGCCGTTGAGCACCACTTCGAACGGGATGCCCCGGTCGGTGTGGGTCTGCGGATCGAAGAACGGTTCGGTGTGGATCACGTTCTGCGCTTTGCAGCGCAGCAGGTAGGCCCAGGTCAGGTCATAGAAGTCCTGCGAGGTGCGCAGCACATCGGCGCCCTGGTAATACAGGTCGAGAAATTCCTGCAGATTGTTGAAGGCGTAGGCCTTGCGCAGGGTTTCGACGTCGCTCCACGGCAGGGCGATCTTGTTGCGTTCGGCCAGGGCGAACAGCAGTTCAGGCTCCAGCGAACCTTCCAGATGCAGGTGCAGTTCGGCTTTGGGCAGGGCGTTGAGCCAGTCGTACATAGTCTTTTCTCATCAGGTGCAATGCCGGCATTCTACAGAGGCTGGCCGCAACAATTGGCAAAACCTGACCAGGTGATCGATCAAACCGCCTCTTGCTCACGTCGATACGCGTAGGTATCGGCGAAACGCGACAGCAGGAATTCGGCGCAGGTGGTGGTCGGATATTTCGCCGGATGCTGCGCGTCCTGGCAGCCGGGCAGGCATTCGATGCGCGTGTCCGGGTGCGGTTCGGCGAAGAACGGCATCGAATAGCGATCCACGCCCAGCGGGCTGATCACCCGGTGCGGCGTCGAGCGATAACGGTCGTTGCTCCAGCGCGCCATCATGTCGCCGAGGTTGACCACGAACGTGCCGTCAATCGGTGGCGCGTCGATCCATTCACCATTGACGTTCTTCACCTGCAAACCGCCGGCGCTGTCCTGATAGAGCAGGGTGATGCAGCCGTAATCGGTATGGGCGCCGGCGCCTTGCTGCTCGGCGGAACTGGCGGTGTGACGCGGCGGATAATGGATCATGCGCAACACGCTGACCGGTTCGACAAAACGCGTATCGAAGAAGTCGCGCTCGATGCCCAGCGCAACGGTCATCGCTCGAAGCAGGGTTTGCGCCAGCGCCTGCATGTCGAGGTAATGCTGCTCCATCAGCGTTTCCCAGCCGGGTTGCGCCGGGTGCCGATTGGGGCCGCGCAAGGGTTTTTCCGCGAGCACCTCGGGATGCTCGTCCGGCAGGTGCAGGCCCATGTCGAAGGTTTCTTTGAGGTCACTGGGTTTGTCCGGGTCCAGTTGCTCGGTGGCAATTGCGCCGTAGCCGCGATGATGGCGGGTCTGGGTAATGTCGATCTTGAGTTTTTCTGCGGCTGGCAGGGCAAAGAAGCGCTGGGCGTGATCGAGCAGATCCTCGATACGTTGCGCCGAGATCGGATGGCCCTTGATATAGAAAAAGCCCCACTCACGGCAGGCTTGGTCGATTTGTTCGGCCACCGCAGGCCAGGCGTTTTCGTCGTCGCTATAGAGCGGGCTGATATCAATGATCGGAAGCTGATCCATACACAATCCTTGAATACGCTGTGTTTCCAATGTGGGAGCGAGCCTGCTCGCGAAGAGGGAGTGTCAGACAACATTTTTGTTTAATGACACACCGCTTTCGCGAGCAGGCTCGCTCCCACAGGGTTTTGTGTGGTGAATCGGGGGACTACTTCGGCATCTCGGCCTTCATGCCCTCAACGTAGTAATTCATCGAAGCCAGTTCCGCATTGGTCGCGCTCACGCCCGCCGGGATTTTTTCTACACCGGCCTGATCCTTGATCGGCCCGGTAAACGGCTGCAATGCGCCGCTCTTGATGTCGGCGATCAACTGCTCGGCCTCGGCTTTCACCGGCGCTGGCACCAGGTCGCTGATCGGCAGTTCCACCGTACCTTCCTTCAACCCGCCCCAGTAATCCTGGGATTTCCAGGTGTGGTCGATCACGCTCTGCGTCGCCTGAATGTAGTGCGGCGCCCAGTCGTTGACGATAGAGGTCAGCACCGCTTTCGGGCCGAAGTGGGCCATGTCCGAGGCGTAGCCCACGGCATACACGCCGCGCCGTTCGGCAGCCTGGATCGGCGCCGGGCTGTCGGTGTGCTGGAACACCACGTCGACGCCCTGATCGATCAGCGCGTTGGCGGCGTCGGCTTCCTTGCCCGGATCAAACCAGGAGTTGACCCACACCACTTTGATTTCGGTGCCAGGGTTGTACTTGTTCAAGGCCAGCTGGATGGCGTTGATGTCGCGTATCACTTCCGGAATCGGGAACGAGGCGACGTAGCCGATCTTCTTGGTCTTGGTCATCTTCGCCGCGAGGAAACCGCCGACGTAACGGCCCTCGTAAGTGCGCGCCAGGTAGGTGCCGAGGTTCTTCTCCTGCTTGTAACCGGTGGCGTGTTCGAACGTCACCTTGGGAAATTGCTTGGCGACTTTCACTGTCGGGTTCATGTAGCCGAAAGACGTGGTGAAGATCAGGTCATATTTGTCCTTGGCCATGTTGCGGATCACCCGCTCGGCGTCGGCGCCCTCGGCGACGTTTTCCACGTAGTTGGTGGTGATCTGCGTGCCGAGTTTTTCCGCCAGGGCCTTGCGCCCCTGTTCGTGCTGATACGTCCAGCCGTGGTCACCGATCGGGCCGATGTAGACGAAACCGACCTTCAGCGGATCGGCAGCGCTGGCGCTCAGGCTGATTCCCAGACCGATGGCGGCGTACAGCAGTTTGTGCAGCGGACGTATTGGCATGAACCCGAACTCCATTTTGTTGTGTGTGCTCAGGGCCAATGCAAATTGCTGACCAACAGGACAACAAACTCATTTGAAAACGCGGTGCGGCCTTCGCGAGCAGGCTCGCTCCCACAGGGACGCATTTCAATGTGGGAGCGAGCCTGCTCGCGAAGAGGCCGGCAAGGCCAATAAAAGTGCATGCCTGAATCCAGCTGCCATCGCGTGGTGCGTAAAGATGTAACGAAACGTTAGCGGCGCGCGGCAGTCAGTAGCTTCATCAGCTCTTTTCGGCAAAAGGCCCGTCATGCTCTCGACCCTCAAACAAGAAAGCTTCCTGCTGCTGGCAGTCCTTGCCGCGTGCGTTGCTTATCCACTGGAACACTGGCTGCTGCACAGCGGCCAGATCGTCGCGCTGGGCGGCGGTCTGCTGCTGATTGCCTTCATCGTCGCCGCGTCGATGCGCGTCGCTCATCACGCCGAACTGCTGGCGGAAAAAGTCGGTGATCCCTACGGCACGATGATCCTCACACTCTCGGCAGTGCTGGTCGAAGTGGTGATCCTGGCGATCATGATGAGCAACGAAGCCTCGGCAACACTGGTGCGCGACACGATTTATTCAGCGGTGATGCTCGACATCAACGGCATCCTCGGCCTCGCCGCTTTGATGGGCGGGATCAAACACGGCGAACAGTCCTACAACGACGATTCGGCGCGCAGCTACAGCGTCATGATCCTCACCGCGATGGGCGTGTCGATGGTGGTCCCGGAGTTCATTCCCGAGGCCAATTGGAAGATGTATTCGGCGTTCACCATTGGCGCGATGATGGTGCTCTACGCGCTGTTCCTGCGCATGCAGGTCGGCCCGCACAGTTACTTTTTCAGCTACAGCTACCCGGACAAGCGCCGACGCAAAGAGTCCGTCGAGCAGGAGCCGAAGCCGGTCAGCCTGGCGCTGTCGGTCGGCATTCTGGTGTCGGGGGTGGTGATCATCGGCGCACTGGCCGAGGTGATGTCCAAGACCCTCGATCTGGGCCTGGAAGGCACGGGCGCGCCGCCGGTAATCACGGCGATTCTGGTGGCAGCGATTTCCGCCGCGCCGGAGATTCTCACCGCATTACGAGCGGCGCTGGCCAATCGCATGCAGTCGGTGGTCAACATTGCGATGGGGGCGTCACTGTCGACGGTGATTCTGACCGTACCGGTGATGGAAGCGATGGCGCTGTACACCGGCCAGCCGTTTCAAATGGCGATGACCCCGGTGCAAACGGTGATGATCTTCATCACCCTGATCGTCAGCGCAATCAACCTCAATGACGGCGAGACCAACGCCATTGAGGGCATGACGCACTTTGTGCTGTTTGCGACCTTTATCATGCTGTCGCTACTGGGCCTTTAGGGCTGGCTGATACCCATGTGGGAGCGAGCCTGCTCGCGAAAGCGGTGTGTCATCCAACAAACATGTTGTCTGACACTCCCTCTTCGCGAGCAGGCTCGCTCCCACAGTTTTGAACGGCGGTGACTCAGGTGCCGGCAATCAACTGCCGAGCCGCCTGGCTGTGATCGGCAATCAAACCTTTCAGATCCAACCCTTCAACCTGCCCATCAACCACACGCCACTTGCCGCCAATCATCACCCGATCTGCCCGATCGGCGCCGCACAGCAGCAACGCCGAAATCGGATCATGGCTACCGGAGAAGCGCAGTTCATCGAGCTTGAACAACGCCAGATCCGCCTGTTTGCCCACGGCGATTTCGCCGATGTCAGTGCGGCCGAGCAGGCTCGCCGAACCCTTGGTCGCCCAGCCCAGCACGCGCTCCGGGGTGATCTTTTCGGCGCCGTAGCGCAGGCGCTGGATGTACAAAGCCTGACGCGCTTCGAGGATCATGTTCGAGGCATCGTTGGACGCCGAACCGTCAACGCCAAGGCCGAACAGCGCGCCGGCGTCGGTCAGCTCGATGCTCGGGCAGATGCCGGACGCCAGGCGCATGTTCGAGCTTGGGCAGTGACAAATGCCGGTGCCGGCCTGGCCGAGGCGGGCGATTTCGTCGGGGTTGAAATGGATGCCGTGGGCCAGCCAGGTACGCGGGCCGAGCCAGCCGACGCTGTCCAGATAATCGACGGTGCGCAGGCCGAAGCGTTGCAGACAGAAGTCTTCTTCATCGAGAGTTTCAGCGAGGTGGGTGTGCAGACGCACATCGAGCTTGTTCGCCAGATCAGCGCTGGCCGACATGATTTCCGGGGTCACCGAGAATGGCGAGCATGGCGCCAGAGCGATCTGGATCTGCGCACCATCGCCACGCTCGTGATACTCGTGAATCAGCCGCTGGCTGTCGTCGAGAATCACCTGACCTTCCTGCACCGTTTGTTGCGGAGGCAGACCGCCGTCCTTCTCGCCAAGGCTCATCGAGCCGCGTGTGAGCATGGCGCGCATGCCCAGTTCACGCACCGTTTCGACCTGCACGTCGATGGCGTTTTCCAGACCGTCCGGGAACAGATAGTGATGGTCGGCAGCCGTGGTGCAACCCGAGAGCAGCAATTCGGCCAGCGCCACTTTGGTGGCGAGGGCGAGTTTTTCAGGCGTCAGCCGCGCCCATACCGGGTACAGGGTCTTCAGCCATGGAAACAACGGCTGATTGACCACCGGCGCCCAGGCGCGGGTCAGGGTTTGATAGAAGTGATGGTGGGTGTTGATCAGGCCCGGCAGGATCACATGCTCGCGGGCATCGAACACTTCATTGCACGGCGCCGACGGCTGCTGACCGGCAGCGAGGACTTCGACGATGACACCGTCTTGCACGACAAGGCCGCCACGGGCATCAATCTCGTTGGAGGTGAAAATGGCGAGGGGATTTTTTAACCAGGTACGGGTCGCAGGCATTGTGGCCGGCTCCTCTGAAAGTTGGGTTCAGGGTTGCCAGCTCAGTGTTGCCCTGTCTGCTGATCCAGGGTCGCCGCGAAGGACGAGGCGCGCAGTTTCAAACAAATCGCCCCATCGGGCAAGCGCCACCCGACCATTCACCATCATCCCCCTGTGGGAGCGAGCCTGCTCGCGAAGGCGTCATGTCAGTCGATACAGATTTACCTGACAGATCGTATTCGCGAGCAGGCTCGCTCCCACATCGGGATTATCAGTGCTTACCAGGGAATGGTTTCACCCTTGTAATTGACGAAGTGATGCCCGCCCTTGCCGGTAAACGCATTGACCTGATCGATCAGCCCGCGGGTGCTGGTCTCGACGTCGAGATCGGCGCCTTCGCCGCCCATGTCGGTCTTCACCCAGCCCGGGTGCAGCGAAAGTACGGTCAGTTTCTGCTCGCCCAGTTGCGTGACGAAACTGTTGGTCATCGAATTCAGCGCCGCTTTGCTCGCCTTGTACAACGCCAGCTCCGGCGCGTCGGGCATGGTCACGCTGCCGAGTACCGAACTCATGAACGCCAGCACGCCGCTGCCGTCGCGAATCTGCCCGACGAAACGCTGGGCCAGATTGATCGGCGCCACCGCGTTGGTGAAAAACAGCTGCCCGACCTCGGCCAGGGTCGCGCCGCCCGGCGTCTGCACGTCCGGGCCTTTGACCCCGGCGTTGACGAACAACAGATCGAAGGTTTCGCCCTTGAGCTTCTGGCTCAGAGCGATCACCGCTTGCTGATCGTCCATGTCGAGCTTCTCGATGCGCACGTCACCCAGCGCTTGCAGCGCCTCGGCCTTCTGCGGATTGCGCACCGTCGCGGTGACTTGCCAGCCATCGCCCAGCAGGGTCTTCACCAGACCGAGGCCCAAGCCGCGGGAGGCGCCGATGATCAGTGCGTTTTTTGCCTGAGACATGATGGGTTTCCTTGAAAGTCAGCATTCAGGTTTCAATGGACACGCCTGACCGAGCCACAGTTGCAGCGCTTGGCGAAAAACAGGCTTTGATCCCGGAGCATACTCCAGGCTTCTTGAGTTTCTCGAGGGTGTTTGATCAGAAACAATCATGAGGCGTGGTTCAAGTGTTGCCTGTGCGGACGCTTTCGCGAGCAGGCTCGCTCCCACATATGCCCGCGTTCACTCAGATCCCCTGTGGGAGCGAGCCTGCTCGCGAAGAGGCCCGCTCTGACATCAACTAATGTCCCGATTGCCACGGCTGCCCCAACGAAACCGGCGCATACAACCGAGTGCGCACGGCATCGCGGGACAGCAACACCAGCACCAAAATCGTCGCCACATACGGCAGCATCGCCAGCAGGCTCGAATGTATCGCCAGTCCCAATCCCTGTGCCACCAAATGCAGGATGCTGGCGAGACCAAACAGATACGCCCCGAGCAACAACCGCCACACCCGCCAACTGGCAAACACCACCAGCGCCAGGGCAATCCAGCCGCGCCCGGCGGTCATGTTTTCCGCCCACATCGGCGTGTAGGCCAGCGACAGATAGGCCCCGGCCAGCCCGGCCATTGCTCCGCCGAACAACACCGCCAAGGTGCGTACGGTCAGCACCGGCAAGCCCATCGCGCTGGCCGCATCCGGGTTTTCACCGACCGCTTGAATGATCAGGCCGACACGACTTTTGATGATTACCCACGCCACCAAGGCAAATAGCGCGAACGACAGATACACCAGCAGATCCTGGGCAAACAGCATCCGCCCGATCAGCGGGATCTCACTCAGATACGGAATCGCCAGAGGCTCGAAACCCGCCAGCGGCTTACCCACCCATGCCGCGCCGACAAACGTCGAAAGCCCGACACCAAAGATCGTCAGGGCCAAACCGGTGGCGACCTGATTGGCGTTGAACACCAGCGCGACCAAGGCAAACAGTGACGACAACAACATCCCGGCCAACATCGCCAACAGCACACCCAGCCACAGGTTGCCGCTGTTCAGCGCGACGATAAAACCGATCACCGCACCGAACAGCATCATGCCTTCCTGGCCGAGGTTGAGGACGCCGCTTTTCTCGCAGATCAACTCACCCAATGCCACCAGCAACAGCGGCGTGCCGCAGCGGACCATGGCATAGAAAATATTGCTCAACAGATCGATATCCATCACAGCGCTCCGGCGGTTACGGCAGGGGTCGAGGCGCGCCGGCTCCAGCGCAGTTTCAGGCGTGGCCGATAGAGAATCAGCACGTCACAGGCGAGCAGGAAAAACAGCATCATGCCCTGGAACAATTGGGTGATCGCTTGCGGCAGATTGAGCGACATCTGCGCGCTCTCGCCGCCGATGTACAGCAGCGCCATGAGCAGACTGGAGAACAGAATGCCGAGCGGATTCAACCGTCCCAGAAACGCCACGGTGATCGCCGCGTAGCCATAGCCCGGCGACACCTGCGGCACCAGTTGGCCGATCGGCCCGGTCACTTCGCAGACTCCGGCGAGTCCGGCCAGAGCTCCGCTGATCAACAGCGCCAGCCAGATCAGGCGCTTCTCGCGAAAGCCGACGAAACCTGCCGCACGCTTGTCCAGCCCGAGCACTTTGATCTGGAAGCCGATGAAGCTTTTCTGCAACAACACCCACACCGCTACCAGCGCGAGCAGGGCGAAATACACGCCGGCATGCACGCGGCCGTCCTCCAGCAGCAGCGGCAAACGACTGGCGTCGCCGAACATCGCCGACTCCGGGAAATTGAAGCCCGCTGGATCCTTCAACGGCCCGTGCACGCAGAACAGCAGCAGGTTCAGCGCGATGTAGTTGAGCATGATGCTGGTGAGGATTTCGTTGGCGTTGAAGCGCGTGCGCAGCCATGCGGTGAGCCCGGCCCATGCGGCGCCCGCCAGCGTGCCGGTCAGCAGAATCAGCACCAGCGCCCAGCGACTTTGCATGTCGATAACGTTCACTGCCAGAGCACTGCCGGCCAACGCGCCAAGTAGAAGTTGGCCTTCGGCGCCGATGTTCCAGATCCGCGCCTGATAGGCCACGGCCAGGCCGAGTGCGCAGAGCAAAATCGGCAGCGCCTTGACCAGCAATTCGGACACTCCATACAAATCGCTGACGGGCGCGATCAGCAGTGTGTGCAAGGTTTGCAATGGGTCGTGGCCCAGCGCGATGAACAACAGCGAGCCGCAGCCGAGGGTCAGCGCCGCCGCCAATAACGGCGAGCACCACAGCATCAGGCGCGATTGCTGGCCACGGGGTTCGAGGGAAAGCAGCATGTTGAAACTCCGTTAAACCGAGGCGGCGCGAGGTGAGTGATCGAACTGGCCGGCCATCCACGCGCCGACATCGCTCAGTTGTGTAAGGCCGGTGTCTTGCAGTGCCGACAGACGCCCGCCGCACAGCGCGCCAAGGCGATCGCTGATCTGGAACAGCTCATCGAGGTCTTCGGAAATCACCAGAATCGCCGCGCCGGCATCGCGCAGGGCAATCAAGGCGCGATGGATGGTGGCGGCGGCACCGACGTCGACGCCCCAGGTCGGGTGCGCGGCGATCAGCAGTTTCGGTTGCTGAAGAATTTCCCGGCCGAGGATGAATTTCTGCAAGTTGCCGCCGGACAGGCTGCGCGCAGCGGTTTGCGTGTCCGGGGTCTTCACGCCGAAACGCTGGATGATCTGCTGCGCGAGGGCTTCGACCTTGCCGCGTTGAATCAACCCGTGGCTGACCAGTCCTTGCTGGAAAGCACTGAGCAGGGCGTTATCGGCCAGACTCAACTCCGGCACCGCGCCGTGGCCGAGGCGTTCGGCCGGCACGAAGGCCAGACCGAGTTTGCGCCGCGCGTCCGGGCGCAGGTCAGCGACGTTTCGCTCGGCGAAGCGCAGGGTCGCCGCTTGCGCACGAGGCAAGGGCTGCTCGCCGCTGAGAAGGGCGAGCAGCTCATCCTGACCATTGCCCGCGACCCCGGCGATGCCGACGATTTCACCGCTGCGCACTTGCAGGTCGATGTCTGTCAGCGAGCAACCGAACGGATCCGGGTTGTGCCAGCTCAAACCCTGCACCTGCAGAAACGCCGGGCCACCGCTGACCTTCGGATACTCGCCAATCAATCCCGCCGCTTCGCCGACCATCAGTTGTGCCAGTTGCTGATCCGTACATTGCGCCGGCAGGCAATGCCCGGCTACCCGACCGCCGCGCAGCACCGTGGCGCTGTGGCACAAGGCCCGCACTTCACCGAGCTTGTGGCTGATAAACAGAATGCTGCAGCCCTCGTCGGCAAGGCGCCGCAGGGTGATGAACAATTCGTCCGCCTCTTGCGGCGTCAGCACCGAGGTCGGCTCGTCGAGAATCAACAGGCGGATGTCCTGCATCAGGCAACGAATGATTTCCACCCGCTGCCGCTCGCCGATCGACAGGCTGTGGACAAGTCGCTCCGGCTCCAGCGCCATGCCGTAACGCCGCGATACTTCGCGAATTTTCGGTTCCAGTTGCTTCGGCGTGCCGGCCGCCGCGCCCATCGCCAGGGCAATGTTCTGCGCGACGCTGAGGGTTTCGAACAGCGAGAAATGCTGGAACACCATGCCAATGCCCAACTGCCGCGCCTGTGCCGGGTTGCGCATCTGCACGCGCTGCCCCTGCCAGAGCATTTCACCGCTGTCGCACTGGGTGACCCCGTAAATGATCTTCATCAACGTACTTTTGCCCGCGCCGTTTTCACCGAGCAGGGCATGGATTTCACCCGGCGCGATGCTCAGGTCGATGGCGTCGTTGGCCAGACAACCGGGGTAGCGTTTGCTGATCTGGCGCAGTTGCAGGCGCGGCGGGGAAGGGGCGATGGACATGACAGGCTCGACTGACTTGGAGTTGTGCCTGTGGATAAAGCAATTTCCTGGCCATTGAGTCAGGAACGCTTGCGGAGCCGGTCCGCAAGTGCCGACAGCAGCGCATCGGCGGGCGTTTTGTCTTTCTATCGAGCACCAATTCAGCGCAAAGCCATTGAACAGGCTCCAGTTTTGCTCGCGCTACATTGGTTAAAAAACGAGCAATCACTTGGGGCCTAGGCAGATCCTGCGACAGCGACGGTCATGAACGGCTTATCCACAGGTTGTTCCACAGTAATTGTGCGCAAGCGCCGAGGTCGGGCATAAGCACTGCGATGCTTTCTTCTAATGGTGATAAACGATGTTAACTATCTGTTTTTACGCCGATTTTTCGTTTCGTCGGATCAATTGAACGAAAAGTGAACAAATCGCGCAAAGCCGCATGACAGAAGGGTTACAGCGGTATGTGCTCAGGTTATCCACAGTCGGGTGCACAGCCGATGTGGGCAAGTCGGCAGAAAATGGAATGCATGTAATGCCCCAAAAAGATCGCAGCGTTCCGCAGCTCCTACAATTGGAATGCGATCCCCCTGTAGGAGCTGCCGAAGGCTGCGATCTTTTGATCTTCCACTCTCAACGCTGCAACAAAATCCGCCCACGGCTCAGATCCGCCAACTGACTTTGCAGCACTTCGATCTGCGCTTCTCCTACCGCCAATTTCAACTCAACCCCATTGGCCGTGAAGTTTTCCTCCACCACCAATCCACCGAGATCCGCCACGCGCAACTTCACCAGCGCCAACTCGGCAAATCCGCAGGCGCAACTGAGCGGCACGCGGCTGATCAGCTCGATTTTTTCCGCCGCTTGCAGGCACTTGTTGGCGCCACCGCCGTAGGCCCGGGCCAGGCCGCCAGTGCCCAGTTGAATGCCGCCGTACCAGCGAATCACCAGCACCGCGACCTGATCGCAGTCCTGCGCTTCGATCGCCGCGAGAATAGGGCGCCCTGCGGTGCCGCCCGGCTCGCCGTCGTCAGTGCTGCGGTATTGCGCGCCGAGTTTCCACGCCCAACAGTTGTGCGTGGCATTCAAATCGCTGTGCTGCTCGAAAAACGCCTGCGCATCGGCGGGGCTGCTGATCGGCGTCGCCAGAGTGATGAAGCGGCTTTTGCGAATCTCTTCGCGGTACTCGCAAAAACCGCTGAGGGTGAAAGGCATAAACGTCTTATAGAGAAGGAGTGAGGCCGCAGCCTTTGAGAATGATGCGGATCAGGTTGTTGCCGGCGTCTTCCATGTCCTGCTTGGTCAACTTGCTGCGCCCGGTGACGCGGCAGATCTGCGTGGCGAAGTCGGCGTAATGCTGGGTGCTGCCCCACAGCAGGAAGATCAGGTGCACCGGATCGACCGGATCCATCTTGCCCGCATCGATCCACGCCTGAAACACCGCCGCGCGCCCGGTGAACCAGGTGCGGTAATCCTGATTGAAATATTCGCTCAGGCATTCGCCGCCGCTGATCACTTCCATGGCGAAGATTCGCGAAGCCTGTGGCTGGCGCCGGGAGAATTCCATCTTCGCGCGGATGTAGCGGGTCAGCGCTTCGGCCGGATCATCCTCGGCGGTGAGGGTGTTGAAGGTGCTGTCCCACAACTCGATGATGTTGCTCAGCACTGCCACATACAAACCGAGCTTGTTGGTGAAGTAGTAATGCAGGTTGGCCTTGGGCAGCCCGGCATTCTGCGCGATGGTGTTCATGCTGGTGCCTTTGAACCCGTGACGGGCGAACTCGTCTTCGGCGGCTTTGAGAATGGTCTCTTCGTTCTTCTGACGAATGCGGCTGGCGGGTTTGCCGCCGTGGGCTGGGACTTCAAAGGTCATAGGCACTTCCGGGATTGTCTGTGGGTGCAACCAGTTGCGTTGATAGCGCACCCACAGGCATCCGACAAGTCCTTGCGCGGAAAAACAGTTACGCCTGTTCGATCTTGTTCAATGACGCGGGGCTTTTTGTCTCAGCGGTTTTGCCTTCCGGCAACAACAGACACAGGACGATTGCCGTCAGCCCGCCGCTGGTGATCGCCGAGTCGAACAGGTTCTGCACCAGTTTCGGCAGCAGGTGCAGCAGGTTCGGTTGCGCGGCGATGCCAAGGCCGACGCCGAACGAAGTGGCGATGATCAACATGCTGCGCCGGTCCAGCGGCGCCTGCGCGAGAATGCGTATGCCCGCCGCCGCCACTGCGCCGAACATCACCAGCGTTGCGCCGCCCAGCACCGGTTTCGGAATCTGTTGCAGCACCGCACCGATCATCGGGAACAGGCCGAGGCAGAACAGGATCGCGCCGATGTACAGACCGACGTAGCGGCTGGCAACGCCGGTCAATTGGATCACGCCGTTGTTCTGCGCGAACGTTGTGTTGGGGAAAGCGCTGAAGGTCGCCGCGATCATGCAGCTCACGCCATCGCCAAGCACGCCACCGCGCAAGCGGCTTATATAAGAAGGGCCGCTGATCGGTTGGCGGGCGAGCATGCAGTTGGCGGTGAGGTCGCCGACGGTTTCGATGGTGCTGATCAGGTAAATCAGAGCGACCGGCAGGAAAGCGGTCCAGTCGAAGTTGAATCCGAACTTGAACGGCGTAGGAAAACTCACCAGCGGCAGGTCAGGCAACGGCTGTGGCACTAATTTTCCGCTGAACCACGCAGCGAGACTGCCTAGCACCAGTCCGATGATGATCGCCGACAGTCGTACCCAAGGCGTGTTCGAACGGTTGAGCAGAATGATCGTCAGCAGCACGAACACGCCCAAGGCCAGATTGCCCGGCGCGCCGAAGTCCGGGGCATTGAAGCCGCCACCCAGATCGGTGATGCCGACCTTGATCAGGCTGATGCCGATCAGCGTGATGACAATGCCGGTCACCAGCGGTGTGACCACTCGGCGCAACTGACCGATGAAACGGCTGAGCACGATCTGCACGATTGCGCCGAAAAAGCACACGCCGAAAATCATCGCCAGAATATCTTCCGGGCTGCCGCCGCGCTGCTTGACCAGAAACCCGGCCGACAGCACCGCACCGAGAAACGCGAAACTGGTGCCTTGCAGACAGATCATCCCCGCGCCAATGCCGAACGGTCGTCGCGCCTGGATAAAGGTGCCGACGCCCGAGACCATCAACGCCATACTGATCAGGTACGGTAGATGCGCGGTCAGCCCGAGCGCGGAACCGATCACCAGTGGCGGGGTGATGATGCCGACGAAACTGGCGAGCACGTGTTGCAGTGCGGCGAGAATGGCGGCGAGTGGTTTGGGGCGATCGTTGAGGCCGTAGATCAGTTCACTGGACGAATCGGAATCTGGCTGCATGGTTTTGGCTTCTTGTTGAAGGACGAGTCAGCCCTTCACTGCAAAAACCTGTCCACTTGCTCAGGTTATTCCTGGATTCTGTCGATGAGGCCCTGCCGGGCTGGGCTCTGCGCGCTTATCTATCGCGTCGCCGCCAGACTCTCCAGGAAACTTTCCAGCACCAAATGAGGGCGCCGCCCCTTGCGCGTGACCGATGCCAGACTCAAATCGTAAAAACGCGTGCCGGCCTTGAGCGCACGCAAACGCCCCTGCTGCACCCAAAGGCTGGCGTAGTGATCCGGCAGGTAACCGATGTAGCGCCCGGTCAGAATCAGAAATGCCATGCCCTCACGGTCAGAGGCACTGGCAGTGCAATTGAGCGCCTGATAGTGCGCCTGAATCTCCGCCGGCAAACGAAAGGTCGGCGCAATCGCGTCCTGACTGTCGAGGCGTTGATCATCGAGTTGCTTGTCGTCGACATAAAACAGCGGATGACCCACCGCGCAATACAGCAGCGAACGCTCGCTGTATAACGGCTGATATTCCAGTCCTGACAAGGCGCTGGCCTGCGGCACCACGCCAACGTGCAGGCGCCCGTCGAGCACACCTTGTTCAACTTCGTTTGGCGCAATCATGCGGATCTGGATCTGCACATCCGGCCCGCGTTCCTTCAACTGCGCGAGGGCGTGGGTGATGCGCATGTGCGGAAGGGTAACGAGGTTGTCGGTGAGGCCGATGATCAGCTCGCCGCGCAGGTGTTGGTGCAGTCCGTTGACCTCAGTGCGAAAACTCTCCAGTGCACTCAACAGCTGTAGTGCCGACTGATACACCTCACGACCTTCCTCGGTCAGGGAAAATCCGGCCCGGCCACGCTGACACAGGCGCAAGCCGAGGCGCTGTTCCAGATCGCTCATCTGCTGGCTGATCGCCGAACGGCCGATGCCGAGCACTGTTTCCGCTGCGGAGAAGCCGCCACATTCCACGACACTGCGAAAAATCCGCAGCAGACGGATATCAAAGTCACTGACCTGAGCCAGTGGATCGGCGCGGCGGCTGCTCATTTTTTGTTCTCTTTGTTTAGCGATGATCTAACTGAAGGTTAGAAGAGTTGGATTTCACCGACTTTATCGCCGTGGCAATTTAGCTGCAACAACGCTTTCCATCTCCCTGACGCTTATGCCCTGCGAGGTTTTGCCCGATGAACATGCCTGAAAACGCGCCGTCGCCACTGGCCAGTCAACTGAAGCTGGACGCGCACTGGATGCCGTACACCGCCAACCGTAACTTTCAACGCGACCCGCGTCTGATCGTCGGCGCTGAAGGCAGCTGGCTGTTCGACGACAAGGGCCGCAAGATCTACGACTCGCTGTCCGGTCTGTGGACCTGCGGCGCCGGGCACACCCGCAAGGAAATTCAGGAAGCCGTTGCGAAACAGCTGGGCACTCTCGATTACTCGCCGGGTTTCCAGTACGGCCATCCGTTGTCGTTCCAGTTGGCAGAGAAAATCACCGAACTGACCCCGGGCAATCTGAACCACGTGTTCTTCACCGACTCCGGTTCCGAGTGCGCCGATACTGCGGTGAAAATGGTCCGTGCCTACTGGCGTCTGAAAGGTCAGGCGACCAAGACCAAAATGATCGGCCGCGCCCGTGGCTACCACGGTGTGAACATCGCCGGCACCAGCCTCGGCGGCGTCAACGGCAACCGCAAACTGTTTGGTCAGGCGATGATGGATGTCGATCACCTGCCGCACACGCTGCTGGCGAGCAATGCGTTTTCCCGTGGCATGCCGGAGCAGGGCGGTATCGCTTTGGCCGATGAACTGCTCAAGTTGATCGAACTGCACGACGCTTCCAATATCGCTGCGGTGTTCGTTGAACCGATGGCCGGGTCCGCCGGCGTACTGGTTCCGCCACAGGGTTACCTCAAGCGTCTGCGCGAAATCTGCGATCAGCACAACATCCTGCTGGTGTTCGATGAAGTGATCACCGGTTTCGGCCGCACCGGTTCGATGTTCGGCGCCGAGAGCTTCGGCGTGACCCCGGACCTGATGTGCATCGCCAAGCAAGTCACCAACGGCGCGATTCCAATGGGCGCGGTGATTGCAAGCTCCGAGATCTACCAGACCTTCATGAACCAGCCGACGCCGGAATACGCCGTGGAATTCCCTCACGGCTACACCTATTCGGCACACCCGGTGGCCTGTGCCGCCGGCCTTGCAGCACTCGACCTGCTGCAAAAGGAAAACCTGGTGCAGAGCGTCGCCGAAGTCGCGCCGCATTTCGAAAACGCGCTGCATGGTCTGAAGGGCTCGAAGAACGTCATCGACATCCGCAACTACGGCCTGGCTGGCGCGATCCAGATTGCCGGGCGTGACGGCGACGCGATCGTGCGTCCTTTCGAAGCGGGCATGGCCTTGTGGAAAGCCGGGTTCTACGTACGCTTCGGCGGCGACACCCTGCAGTTCGGCCCAACCTTCAACAGCAAGCCGCAAGACCTTGATCGTCTGTTCGACGCGGTCGGCGAAGTGCTGAACAAGCTCGACTGATTTTTCCCTCTATATATGTACAAAAGTGCGGGCGCCTCTCACGGCGCCTGCGGACCAGAATTCAGGAGTGTTCGATGAGCGTTATCCCGCATTTGATCAATGGCGAACTGGTAACCGAAACCGGTCGCGCGGTAGATGTGTTCAACCCGTCTACCGGCCAGGCGATCCATAAACTGCCATTGGCCAGCCAGGCCACCATTCAGAAAGCCATCGATGCCGCCAAGGCTGCGTTTCCTGCGTGGCGTAATACGCCACCGGCCAAACGCGCCCAGGTGATGTTCCGCTTCAAGCAACTGCTGGAGCAGAACGAAGCGCGCATCTCGCAACTGATCAGCGAAGAGCACGGCAAGACCCTGGAAGATGCCGCCGGTGAATTGAAGCGCGGTATCGAGAACGTCGAGTTCGCCTGCGCCGCCCCGGAAATCCTCAAGGGCGAGTACAGCCGCAACGTCGGCCCGAACATCGATGCCTGGTCGGACTTCCAGCCGTTGGGGATTGTTGCCGGTATCACCCCGTTCAACTTCCCGGCCATGGTCCCGCTGTGGATGTACCCGCTGGCGATCGTCTGCGGCAACTGCTTCATCCTCAAGCCATCCGAGCGCGATCCAAGCTCGACGCTGCTGATCGCTCAGTTGCTGCTGGAAGCAGGGTTGCCGAAAGGCGTTATGAGTGTGGTCCATGGTGACAAGACAGCGGTGGACGCGTTGATCGAAGCGCCGGAAGTCAAAGCGCTGAGTTTCGTCGGTTCGACACCGATTGCCGAGTACATCTACGCCGAAGGCACCAAGCGCGGCAAACGCGTACAGGCACTGGGCGGCGCGAAGAACCACGCGGTACTGATGCCGGATGCCGATCTGGACAATGCGGTAAGTGCACTGATGGGCGCGGCTTACGGTTCCTGCGGCGAACGCTGCATGGCCATCTCGGTGGCCGTGTGTGTTGGCGATCAGGTCGCGGACGCGCTGGTGGCGAAACTGGTTCCACAGATCAAAGCGCTGAAAATCGGCGCGGGCACCTCGTGCGGTCTGGACATGGGGCCGTTGGTTACCGGTCAGGCGCGTGACAAGGTCAGCGGTTATGTGGATGACGGTGTGGCGGCGGGCGCGACCCTGGTGGTCGATGGTCGCGGTCTGAGCGTCGCCGGTCATGAAGACGGCTTCTTCCTCGGTGGCTGCCTGTTCGACAACGTCACCCCTGAGATGCGCATCTATAAAGAAGAGATCTTCGGGCCGGTGCTGTGCGTGGTGCGGGTGAACAGCCTGGAAGAGGCGATGCAACTGATCAATGATCACGAATACGGCAATGGCACCTGCATCTTCACCCGTGACGGCGAAGCGGCGCGGCTGTTCTGCGACGAGATCGAAGTCGGCATGGTCGGCGTCAACGTGCCGTTGCCGGTGCCGGTGGCTTATCACAGTTTCGGCGGCTGGAAGCGTTCGCTGTTTGGCGACCTGCATGCGTATGGTCCGGATGGCGTGCGCTTCTACACTCGTCGCAAGGCGATCACCCAGCGCTGGCCGCAGCGTGCAAGCCATGAAGCTTCGCAGTTCGCATTTCCTAGCTTATAAGTAGCTGGATGTGCAGAAGGCCGACCTTTCAGGTCGGCCTTCGCGTTTTCGGGGCTTTTTGCCCCATATGACAGAAATATGAAAATAGGTGTTGACGGCAGATTCCAGAGGTCTATAATTCGCCCCACTTCCGGCGCAGTCGAAACGGAAAACTCCTTGAGATTCAAAGAGTTACGCAGTTTTCGACAGTGGCTTGCTTCAGATCATCGAAGCCTGGAAGGAGTTGAAAGAGCAGTGATGTGTAGCTCTTTTAACGGTTCGATCTTCTCGGTCGAAAGCGGAGAAAAGAGGTGTTGACAGCAGCGATTAACGCTGTAGAATTCGCCTCCCGCTAACGAGAGATCGGAAGCGCAAGTGGTTGAAGTTGTTGAAGAATTCTTCGAAAACTTCTGAAAATAATCACTTGACAGCAAATGAGGCTGCTGTAGAATGCGCGCCTCGGTTGAGACGAAAGATCTTAACCAACCGCTCTTTAACAACTGAATCAAGCAATTCGTGTGGGTGCTTGTGCAGTCAGACTGATAGTCAACAAGATTATCAGCATCACAAGTTACTCCGCGAGAAATCAAAGATGTAACCAACGATTGCTGAGCCAAGTTTAGGGTTTCTTAAAAACCCAAAGATGTTTGAACTGAAGAGTTTGATCATGGCTCAGATTGAACGCTGGCGGCAGGCCTAACACATGCAAGTCGAGCGGATGAGAGGAGCTTGCTCCTGGATTCAGCGGCGGACGGGTGAGTAATGCCTAGGAATCTGCCTGATAGTGGGGGACAACGTTTCGAAAGGAACGCTAATACCGCATACGTCCTACGGGAGAAAGCAGGGGACCTTCGGGCCTTGCGCTATCAGATGAGCCTAGGTCGGATTAGCTAGTTGGTGAGGTAATGGCTCACCAAGGCGACGATCCGTAACTGGTCTGAGAGGATGATCAGTCACACTGGAACTGAGACACGGTCCAGACTCCTACGGGAGGCAGCAGTGGGGAATATTGGACAATGGGCGAAAGCCTGATCCAGCCATGCCGCGTGTGTGAAGAAGGTCTTCGGATTGTAAAGCACTTTAAGTTGGGAGGAAGGGTTGTAGATTAATACTCTGCAATTTTGACGTTACCGACAGAATAAGCACCGGCTAACTCTGTGCCAGCAGCCGCGGTAATACAGAGGGTGCAAGCGTTAATCGGAATTACTGGGCGTAAAGCGCGCGTAGGTGGTTTGTTAAGTTGGATGTGAAATCCCCGGGCTCAACCTGGGAACTGCATCCAAAACTGGCAAGCTAGAGTATGGTAGAGGGTGGTGGAATTTCCTGTGTAGCGGTGAAATGCGTAGATATAGGAAGGAACACCAGTGGCGAAGGCGACCACCTGGACTGATACTGACACTGAGGTGCGAAAGCGTGGGGAGCAAACAGGATTAGATACCCTGGTAGTCCACGCCGTAAACGATGTCAACTAGCCGTTGGGAGCCTTGAGCTCTTAGTGGCGCAGCTAACGCATTAAGTTGACCGCCTGGGGAGTACGGCCGCAAGGTTAAAACTCAAATGAATTGACGGGGGCCCGCACAAGCGGTGGAGCATGTGGTTTAATTCGAAGCAACGCGAAGAACCTTACCAGGCCTTGACATCCAATGAACTTTCCAGAGATGGATTGGTGCCTTCGGGAACATTGAGACAGGTGCTGCATGGCTGTCGTCAGCTCGTGTCGTGAGATGTTGGGTTAAGTCCCGTAACGAGCGCAACCCTTGTCCTTAGTTACCAGCACGTAATGGTGGGCACTCTAAGGAGACTGCCGGTGACAAACCGGAGGAAGGTGGGGATGACGTCAAGTCATCATGGCCCTTACGGCCTGGGCTACACACGTGCTACAATGGTCGGTACAAAGGGTTGCCAAGCCGCGAGGTGGAGCTAATCCCATAAAACCGATCGTAGTCCGGATCGCAGTCTGCAACTCGACTGCGTGAAGTCGGAATCGCTAGTAATCGCGAATCAGAATGTCGCGGTGAATACGTTCCCGGGCCTTGTACACACCGCCCGTCACACCATGGGAGTGGGTTGCACCAGAAGTAGCTAGTCTAACCTTCGGGGGGACGGTTACCACGGTGTGATTCATGACTGGGGTGAAGTCGTAACAAGGTAGCCGTAGGGGAACCTGCGGCTGGATCACCTCCTTAATCGACGACATCAGCTGCTGCATGAGCTCCCACACGAATTGCTTGATTCATTGAAGAAGACGATAGAAGCAGCCCGAAATTGGGTCTGTAGCTCAGTTGGTTAGAGCGCACCCCTGATAAGGGTGAGGTCGGCAGTTCGAATCTGCCCAGACCCACCAATTTTGTGTGGGAAACGCCTGTAGAAATACGGGGCCATAGCTCAGCTGGGAGAGCGCCTGCCTTGCACGCAGGAGGTCAGCGGTTCGATCCCGCTTGGCTCCACCACTACTGCTTCTGAAGTTTGAAAGCTTAGAAATGAGCATTCCACCGGTTTGGTGATGAATGTTGATTTCTAGTCTTTGACTAGATCGTTCTTTAAAAATTTGGGTATGTGATAGAAAGATAGACTGAACGTTACTTTCACTGGTAACGGATCAGGCTAAGGTAAAATTTGTGAGTTCTCTTAATTGAGAAATTCGAATTTTCGGCGAATGTCGTCTTCACAGTATAACCAGATTGCTTGGGGTTATATGGTCAAGTGAAGAAGCGCATACGGTGGATGCCTTGGCAGTCAGAGGCGATGAAAGACGTGGTAGCCTGCGAAAAGCTTCGGGGAGTCGGCAAACAGACTTTGATCCGGAGATGTCTGAATGGGGGAACCCAGCCATCATAAGATGGTTATCTTGTACTGAATACATAGGTGCAAGAGGCGAACCAGGGGAACTGAAACATCTAAGTACCCTGAGGAAAAGAAATCAACCGAGATTCCCTTAGTAGTGGCGAGCGAACGGGGACTAGCCCTTAAGTGGCTTTGAGATTAGCGGAACGCTCTGGAAAGTGCGGCCATAGTGGGTGATAGCCCTGTACGCGAAAATCTCTTAGTCATGAAATCGAGTAGGACGGAGCACGAGAAACTTTGTCTGAATATGGGGGGACCATCCTCCAAGGCTAAATACTACTGACTGACCGATAGTGAACTAGTACCGTGAGGGAAAGGCGAAAAGAACCCCGGAGAGGGGAGTGAAATAGATCCTGAAACCGTATGCGTACAAGCAGTGGGAGCAGACTTTGTTCTGTGACTGCGTACCTTTTGTATAATGGGTCAGCGACTTATTTTCAGTGGCGAGCTTAACCGAATAGGGGAGGCGTAGCGAAAGCGAGTCTTAATAGGGCGTCTAGTCGCTGGGAATAGACCCGAAACCGGGCGATCTATCCATGGGCAGGTTGAAGGTTAGGTAACACTGACTGGAGGACCGAACCGACTACCGTTGAAAAGTTAGCGGATGACCTGTGGATCGGAGTGAAAGGCTAATCAAGCTCGGAGATAGCTGGTTCTCCTCGAAAGCTATTTAGGTAGCGCCTCATGTATCACTGTAGGGGGTAGAGCACTGTTTCGGCTAGGGGGTCATCCCGACTTACCAAACCGATGCAAACTCCGAATACCTACAAGTGCCGAGCATGGGAGACACACGGCGGGTGCTAACGTCCGTCGTGAAAAGGGAAACAACCCAGACCGTCAGCTAAGGTCCCAAAGTTATGGTTAAGTGGGAAACGATGTGGGAAGGCTTAGACAGCTAGGAGGTTGGCTTAGAAGCAGCCACCCTTTAAAGAAAGCGTAATAGCTCACTAGTCGAGTCGGCCTGCGCGGAAGATGTAACGGGGCTCAAACCATACACCGAAGCTACGGGTATCACCTTCGGGTGATGCGGTAGAGGAGCGTTCTGTAAGCCTGTGAAGGTGAGTTGAGAAGCTTGCTGGAGGTATCAGAAGTGCGAATGCTGACATGAGTAACGACAATGGGTGTGAAAAACACCCACGCCGAAAGACCAAGGTTTCCTGCGCAACGTTAATCGACGCAGGGTTAGTCGGTCCCTAAGGCGAGGCTGAAAAGCGTAGTCGATGGAAAACAGGTTAATATTCCTGTACTTCTGGTTATTGCGATGGAGGGACGGAGAAGGCTAGGCCAGCTTGGCGTTGGTTGTCCAAGTTTAAGGTGGTAGGCTGAGATCTTAGGTAAATCCGGGATCTTAAGGCCGAGAGCTGATGACGAGTGTTCTTTTAGAACACGAAGTGGTTGATGCCATGCTTCCAAGAAAAGCTTCTAAGCTTCAGGTAACCAGGAACCGTACCCCAAACCGACACAGGTGGTTGGGTAGAGAATACCAAGGCGCTTGAGAGAACTCGGGTGAAGGAACTAGGCAAAATGGCACCGTAACTTCGGGAGAAGGTGCGCCGGTGAGGGTGAAGGACTTGCTCCGTAAGCTCATGCCGGTCGAAGATACCAGGCCGCTGCGACTGTTTATTAAAAACACAGCACTCTGCAAACACGAAAGTGGACGTATAGGGTGTGACGCCTGCCCGGTGCCGGAAGGTTAATTGATGGGGTTAGCTAACGCGAAGCTCTTGATCGAAGCCCCGGTAAACGGCGGCCGTAACTATAACGGTCCTAAGGTAGCGAAATTCCTTGTCGGGTAAGTTCCGACCTGCACGAATGGCGTAACGATGGCGGCGCTGTCTCCACCCGAGACTCAGTGAAATTGAAATCGCTGTGAAGATGCAGTGTATCCGCGGCTAGACGGAAAGACCCCGTGAACCTTTACTATAGCTTTGCACTGGACTTTGAATTTGCTTGTGTAGGATAGGTGGGAGGCTTTGAAGCGTGGACGCCAGTTCGCGTGGAGCCATCCTTGAAATACCACCCTGGCAACTTTGAGGTTCTAACTCAGGTCCGTTATCCGGATCGAGGACAGTGTATGGTGGGTAGTTTGACTGGGGCGGTCTCCTCCTAAAGAGTAACGGAGGAGTACGAAGGTGCGCTCAGACCGGTCGGAAATCGGTCGTAGAGTATAAAGGCAAAAGCGCGCTTGACTGCGAGACAGACACGTCGAGCAGGTACGAAAGTAGGTCTTAGTGATCCGGTGGTTCTGTATGGAAGGGCCATCGCTCAACGGATAAAAGGTACTCCGGGGATAACAGGCTGATACCGCCCAAGAGTTCATATCGACGGCGGTGTTTGGCACCTCGATGTCGGCTCATCACATCCTGGGGCTGAAGCCGGTCCCAAGGGTATGGCTGTTCGCCATTTAAAGTGGTACGCGAGCTGGGTTTAGAACGTCGTGAGACAGTTCGGTCCCTATCTGCCGTGGACGTTTGAGATTTGAGAGGGGCTGCTCCTAGTACGAGAGGACCGGAGTGGACGAACCTCTGGTGTTCCGGTTGTCACGCCAGTGGCATTGCCGGGTAGCTATGTTCGGAAAAGATAACCGCTGAAAGCATCTAAGCGGGAAACTTGCCTCAAGATGAGATCTCACTGGAACCTTGAGTTCCCTGAAGGGCCGTCGAAGACTACGACGTTGATAGGTTGGGTGTGTAAGCGCTGTGAGGCGTTGAGCTAACCAATACTAATTGCCCGTGAGGCTTGACCATATAACACCCAAGCAATTTGCTGACCTGAAAAGGCGCCAGATTGCGGTGTGTGAAGACGAAACGAACCGAAAGTTCGAAATTCACAAACACCTAGCTGTCACATACCCAATTTGCTGAAGCGAGGCCATCTGGTCACGAGTCAGTACCCGAATTTCTTGACGACCATAGAGCGTTGGAACCACCTGATCCCATCCCGAACTCAGCAGTGAAACGATGCATCGCCGATGGTAGTGTGGGGTTTCCCCATGTGAGAGTAGGTCATCGTCAAGATTAAATTCCGAAACCCCAATTGCGAAAGCAGTTGGGGTTTTGTTTTGCCTGCGAGAAAGTTCTTACAGGCTTCGCAGACCTCGTCCGGCTGTCACAGCCGGCCGACAATGCTAAGGTTCTGCCTCGGCTTTAGCGATTTTCCAAGGAATCCATATGTCGGACGCCCAGTCCCTCAACGCTGCATTCATGGTGGTTCAGAGCAACAGTCTCGATGAGCTGCGCAGTCTTGTGGTCAGCATCATGCGGCGCTACCCACTGGCACCCTTGGAAAACGAAATCGCTTTGGTGCAAAGCAACGGCATCGCCCAATGGCTCAAACTCGCATTGGCCGAAGATCCTGAAGACGATGACCTTGGCGGTTGCGGGATCGCTGCGGCGATTGACGTTCAACTACCCGGCAGTTTCATGTGGCAGCTGTATCGCATGGTATTGGGACGAGAAGAAATTCCGGCGAAATCCCTGCTCGATAAAGCTCCGCTGACCTGGCGTCTGATGCGCCTCTTGCCACAGGTAATCGATCGCCCCCATTTCGAGCCGCTGCAACGCTTCCTCACTCACGACAGCGATCTGCGCAAGCGCTATCAGTTGTCAGAGCGTCTAGCCGATCTGTTCGACCAATATCAGGTCTACCGGGCTGACTGGCTGGAAGATTGGGCTGAGGGGCGTCATCAACTGCGCAATGTGCGAGGTGAAATCAAGTCTCTGCCAGCGACCAGTTGCTGGCAGGCAGAGTTGTGGCGAGCGCTGCTGGATGACGTCGGCGAACAAGGCATGGCGCAGAGTCGTGCCGGCGTGCATCAACGTTTCATGGAGCGCATCAACATACTCGACAAGGCCCCGGCTGCGCTGCCGCCGCGCGTGATCGTCTTTGGCATTTCTTCATTGCCCGCACAAGTTCTTGAAGCGCTCGCCGGTCTGGCGCGCTTCAGTCAGGTTCTGCTTTGCGTACACAACCCCTGTCGCCATCACTGGGCCGATATCGTCGCCGACAAGGACCTGCTGCGACATCAATACAAGCGGCAACAACGCAAAAGCGGGATGCCAGTGGTCCTTGATGCCGAGACCCTGCATCAGCATGCACATCCTTTGCTGGCCGCTTGGGGCAAACAAGGTCGCGACTATATCAACCTGCTCGACAGCTACGACGATCCCAACAGCTACCGCGCAGCCTTTCGTGACGGCCGCATCGACCTGTTCAGCGAAGCCCAGCCGCACAACATGCTTAACCAGCTTCAGGATGACATTCTGGAGTTACGTCCCCTCAACGAGACACGCGAACTCTGGCCTGCGGTTGATGCAACCCAAGACCATTCAATACGTTTCCACATCGCCCACAGTGCCCAGCGTGAAGTCGAAATCCTGCACGATCAACTCCTGGCGCGTTTCAGCGCCGACCCGGCTCTACGCCCACGGGACGTGATCGTGATGGTCCCGGATATCGACAGCTATGCCCCGCATATCCGCGCGGTTTTCGGTCAGCTCGATCGATTTGACCCGCGCTTCATTCCGTTCACTTTGGCGGACCAGGGCCAGCGAGGACGTGATCCATTACTGATCGCCGTCGAGCACCTGCTCAAGCTGCCGGACAGCCGTTTCCCGGTCAGCGAGATCCTCGACCTGCTCGATGTTCCAGCTCTGCGTACTCGCTTTGGCGTAGAGGAACGTGACCTGCCAACTCTGCACCGCTGGATCGAGGGCGCCGGCGTGCGTTGGGGCATGAGTGCCGAACAACGGGCCGGTCTCGGATTGCCTGAGGAACTGGAGCAGAACAGCTGGCATTTCGGTCTACGCCGAATGCTGCTGGGCTACGCCGTCGGCAGTGCCGATGCATGTGCAGGTATCGAGCCTTACGACGAAATTGGTGGACTTGATGCTGCCCTGATCGGGCCATTGGTTGCGCTGCTGGATGCCTTGGAAATCGCTCATCAGCAACTCACGCAACCGGCTCAACCGAAAGAGTGGGGGCTGCGCTTGCAGGCGCTGATGCAGGTGTTCTTTCAGGCGAGCAACGAGCACGACGACTACCTGCTGACCCAGCTCGAAGAGCTTCGCGAGACCTGGCTGGAAACCTGCGAGGCGGTCGGCCTGACTGACGAATTGCCGCTGACTGTTGTGCGCGAAGCCTGGCTCGCCGGGCTCGATCAGGGCCGATTGTCGCAACGATTCCTCGCCGGTGCGGTGAATTTCTGCACCTTGATGCCGATGCGTGCCATTCCTTTCAAACTGGTTTGTCTGCTGGGCATGAACGACGGCGATTATCCGCGCGCGCAGCCGCCGCTGGACTTCGATCTGATGGGCAGTGATTACCGCCCAGGCGACCGCTCACGACGTGAAGACGACCGTTACCTGTTACTCGAAGCGCTGTTATCCGCACGCACTCAGCTCTATATCAGTTGGGTCGGTCGCAGCATTCGCGACAACAGCGAACGACCCGCCTCGGTGCTCATCGGCCAGTTGCGCGATCACCTCGCCAGCGGCTGGCGTTCAATCGACCCAATCCAGGATCTGTTGGACGCGCTGACCGAAGAACACCCCTTGCAACCTTTCAGTGCCCGCTATTTCCACGAAGGCGAGCAACTGTTCAGCTACGCCAGCGAGTGGCAGGTGTTACATCAAGAGAAAGCGCAGCAAAGCGAAGCGCCGTTACTCGCGCCATATGTTCAAGAGGAACCGTTGACGCTGGCATTGCTGCAGGATTTTCTGCGAAACCCGGTTCGGCATTTCTTCACCCAGCGTCTCAAGGTCTATTTCGAGGCGGCGCAAGCGCCGTTGGCCGATGAAGAACCTTTCGTGCTGGACGCGCTGCAGCGCTACACGCTGAGCGACAGTTTGCTGGAAGCCGCACTCAGCCAGCCGGACAATATCGATCAGGCGCTGCAAGCCCGGGCGCTGCGCCTGCAAAACAGTGGTCTGCTGCCTATGGCCGGTTTTGGCGAATGCCTACAGCGTGAACTGATCGAACCGCTGCCGGATCTTCTGCAGCGTTATCAACAGTTGCTGACGTTATGGCCGACGCCGTTGACCAGTGCGATCCCGGTCAGTCTCGACCTGCAGGGTTTGCGGCTGGAGGGCTGGCTCGCAAACCTGCATCAACGCGCCGATGGCGGCCTGCTGTCGGTCACGACCATTCCCAATAGCATCGGCTCGATCAAAACTCGCAAGTGGCATCGGCTGACCAAATCGTGGGTTACCCATCTGGTCGCCTGCGCCAGCGAGCATGCGCTGACCACGGCATTGGTCGCCAGTGACGATACGTTGTTGCTGGAGCCAATGGAGCGAGACCGAGCGTTGCGTTTGCTCGGTGACCTGCTTCTTGCCTGGCAATTAGGCATGCGCCAGCCCTTGCCGATTGCGATAAAAACCGCGTTCGCCTGGTTGTCTCAAACTGACCCGGTCAAAGCCGAAGCAGCTGCGCGAAAAGCCTATGACGGTGACGGTGACGGCCAGACCAGCAACGGCGAGCGGCGCGAAAGCCCGGCACTGCTCCGGCAATATCCCGACTTCGATGCATTGTTGGCAGACGAAACCTTCACCGGCTGGTGCGACGCGTTGTACCGCCCATTATTCGAAGCGCCGTGGCGTTCCTTGTCCAGCGAAGGTGCGCGCGCATGAGTACCAAAACACCGTTGGCTCTGGCCTTCCCGCTGCGCGGCAGTCAGTTGATCGAAGCAAGCGCAGGCACCGGCAAAACCTTCACGATTTCGGCACTTTATCTGCGGTTGATTCTCGGCCATGGCGGCGAGACAAGCGGTTTTTCACGCGAACTGCTGCCGCCGCAAATCCTCGTAGTGACGTTTACCGACGCTGCTACCAAAGAGCTGCGTGAACGCATTCGGACACGCTTGGCTGAGGCCGCGCGGTTCTTCCGCGACGAAATTGTTGCCCCGGACGGACTGATTGCCGAGCTGCGCGATCAGTTCGATCCGCTGCAATGGCCGGGCTGTGCCAACCGCCTCGATATCGCCGCGCAGTGGATGGACGAAGCCGCCGTCTCGACCATTCACAGCTGGTGTCAGCGCATGCTGCGCGAGCATGCGTTCGACAGCGGCAGCCTGTTCACGCAATCCCTGGAAACCGATCACAGCGATCTGCTTGGCGAAGTGTTGCGCGATTACTGGCGACTGTTCTGCTACCCGATGCAGGGCGATGCGCTGAACTGGGTGCGCAGCAATTGGGGTGGCCCCGCCGCGTTGTTGCCTCGGGTGCGCGGCTTGTTTGCCAGCGAGCGTGACACCGATGAAGGCAAGGCGCCCGCGGAGCTGATCGAGGAGTGTTTGCTGGAGCGGCGAGCGGCGTTGGTCGAACTGAAAATGCCTTGGCGTGACTGGGCAGACGAGCTGCTTGCTCTCTGCCATGAAGGCGTCGCCAGCAAAACCGTCGATGGCCGCAAGATGCAGGCGCGTTATTTCGAGCCCTGGTTCGAGAAGCTCAAGACCTGGGCCGAAGACGAGTCGCTTGAGCAACTGGACATTGGCACCGGCTTCACCCGATTGACGCCCGATGGCATGGCCGAGGCCTGGAAAGGCCCGGCGCCCAGTCATCCGGGACTGGACACCATGTCCGGACTCAAGTCGAGCCTTGATGCCTTGCCGACGCCCGATGCTGCTGTTCTGCAACACGCTGCCAAGTGGGTCGGCGCGCGTTTTGAAGAAGAGAAGCGCCGTCGCGCAGAAATGGGGTTCGACGACATGTTGCTGCGTCTGGATGCCGCGCTGCAATCGGAGGGCGGCGAGCGTCTGGCAACGCTGATCCGCGAGCAGTTCCCGGTCGCGCTGATCGACGAATTCCAGGACACCGACCCGGTTCAGTACCGCATCTTCGAGAGCATTTACCGCATCGAAGACAATCACCCTGACACCGGCCTGTTCCTGATCGGCGACCCCAAGCAGGCGATCTATGCCTTCCGTGGTGCCGACATCTACACCTATCTGCGCGCACGTCAGGCCACTACCGGCCGTTTGCATACACTAGGCACCAACTTCCGCTCCAGCCACGGCATGGTGACAGCGGTCAATCACGTATTCGAACGCGCCGAGTCCCGAGAGCAGGGGCGCGGCGCGTTTTTGTTTCGCGAGAAAACCGGCGAGAACCCGGTACCGTTCCTCCCGGTCGAGTCTCAGGGACGCAAGGAAACGCTGCGGATTGCCGGGCAAGACGTCACGGCACTGAATGTCTGGCTACTGCCCAGCGATCAGCCGCTGTCCGGCGCGGTTTATCGCCAGCAAATGGCCGCCGCCTGCGCCAGTCAAATCACCGCACTGCTCAATGGCGGGCAAACCGGCAGCGCTGGTTTCTTTCAAGCAGACGACTTCAAAGGTTTACGCCCTTCGGACATCGCGATCCTCGTCCGCGACGGTAAGGAAGCCCAGGCCGTACGCGCCGAACTCGCCGCCAGAGGTGTGCGCAGTGTTTATCTCTCAGACAAGGATTCGGTGTTTGCCGCCCAAGAGGCGCACGATCTGCTGGCGTGGCTGAAGGCTTGCGCCGAACCCGATGTCGAACGCTCGCTCAAGGCTGCGCTGGCTTGCACCACATTGAACCTGCCGCTGATCGAACTGGAGCGTCTGAACCAGGACGAAATGGTCTGGGAAGCCCGGGTCATGCAGTTCCGCGGCTATCGAGAGCTCTGGCGCAAACAGGGCGTGTTGCCGATGTTGCGACGCCTGCTTCACGACTTCCATCTGCCGCAAACCCTGATGCGGCGCAGTGACGGCGAGCGCGTGCTGACCAACCTTTTGCACCTGTCGGAGCTGATGCAGCAAGCCGCTGCTGAACTGGACGGCGAGCAAGCGCTGATCCGCCATCTGGCCGAGCTGCTGGCACTGTCCGGTCAGGCCGGTGAAGAGCAGATTCTGCGTCTGGAAAGCGACGAGCAACTGGTCAAAGTGGTGACCATCCACAAATCCAAGGGTCTGGAATATCCGCTGGTGTTCCTGCCATTCATTTGCTCGGCGAAACCGGTGGATGGCAGCCGTTTGCCGCTGCATTACCACGACGCTGCGGGCAAGGCGCAGATCAGCCTCAAGCCTACCCCCGAGTTGATCGCCCTGGCTGACGATGAGCGTCTGGCCGAAGATCTGCGTCTTCTGTATGTCGCGTTAACCCGCGCGCAGCATGCCTGCTGGCTGGGCGTCACTGACCTGAAACGCGGCAATAACAACAGCTCGGTGCTGCACCTGTCAGCGCTGGGTTACTTGCTGGGGGGCGGTGCCGCTTTGGGCGAGTCCAGCGAATTGAATCGCTGGCTGCGGGATCTGCAGCAAGACTGCCCGGCCATCGGCATCGGCGAAATGCCTCATCCCACTGAGGAGCATTACCAGCCGCCGCGCAATGAAGCAGTCCTGCGAGCCACGCTACGGCCCAAGCGCAAAGCCAGTGAAAACTGGTGGATCGCTTCCTATAGCGCTTTGCGCATCAGCGACATATTGAGCGTCGGCAGCGATGAAGCACCGGACAGTCCGCAGGCGCAAAAGC
Organism: Pseudomonas siliginis; assembly: GCF_024072275.1. Classification (NCBI taxonomy): domain Bacteria; kingdom Pseudomonadati; phylum Pseudomonadota; class Gammaproteobacteria; order Pseudomonadales; family Pseudomonadaceae; genus Pseudomonas; species Pseudomonas siliginis. The sequence goes on from NZ_CP099598.1 coordinate 839,369, forward strand.
TCTTCGATGACGAGCGCCTCGATCCCGACGCGCCACATGAAATCAGCAGTGGTGGAGCAGATATCCACCGCTTCCCGCGTGGCCCTAACCCGGGCACGTTTTTACATGGCTTGCTCGAATGGGCGGGTGCTGAAGGTTTTTCGGTTACCCGCGAAGCGCTGGAAGATGCAATTGCCCGGCGTTGCAACCTGCGCGGCTGGCAAGGCTGGATCACCACGCTGACTGACTGGCTGCAGCATTTGCTCAACTCACCGTTGCCGATTGCTGGCGGGCAACCGCCGGTGGTTCTTGAGCAACTGACGCAATACCGCGTCGAGATGGAGTTCTGGTTCGCCAGCCACAAAGTCGACGTGCTCAAACTCGACGAACAGGTGCGCCAGCACACCCACAATGGCGTCGCTCGTGTTGCGGCAGAACCGGTTCAGCTCAACGGCATGTTCAAGGGCTTTATCGACCTGACCTTCGAGCACGCTGGCCGTTACTACGTCGCCGATTACAAATCCAATTGGCTCGGCGTGGATGATCAGGCCTACACGGTGCAGGCGATGGAGCAGTCGATCCTCGACAACCGTTACGACCTGCAATACGTGCTGTATCTGCTGGCACTGCATCGCCAGTTGAAGGCGCGGCTGGCGGATTACGATTACGACCGTCACATCGGCGGGGCGCTGTATCTGTTTCTGCGCGGTACGCGTGCGGAAAGTCGTGGCATGTACTTCGTGCGTCCGCCACGGGAATTGATCGAACGCCTCGACCGGATGTTCCAGGGCAAACCCGAACCCAAGTCCGAACCCGCCTGGGAACAGGGAGTCCTGCTATGAGCCGCACATTCGCCGATCTGCTGCCGACGCCGCTGGAAGCGGACAGCCTGTCGAAACTCTCGCCGCTGACCCGCGCCGATGATTTGCTGTTGTTGCTGAGCCGTTGGGTCGAGCGCGGCTGGCTGCGCGCGCTGGACCGCGCCTTTGTCGCGTTCCTGCATGAACTCGAGCCCGAGACCGATCCGCTGGTGTTGCTCGCGGCGGCGTTGACCAGTCACCAACTCGGCCATGGTCATGTGTGTCTGGACCTGTTTGAAACCCTCAAGGCGCCGGATTTTGCACTGTCATTGCCGCCCGAAGGCGACGTGCAGGGCGGTGTGTTGTTGCTGCCCTCGCAATTGCTCGAAACGCTCGATGGAGCCCATTGGTGCAAAGTGCTGGCAAGCAGTCCATTGGTGGCCCTGGCCGCTGACCCGAGTGAAACAGCGCAGACACGTCCGCTGGTGCTGTCCTCGAAACGCTTGTACCTGCGCCGCTACTGGACCTACGAACGCCGCATCGATGCAGCGTTGCGCCAACGCTTGATGCAGCAGGAGCCGACGCCGGATGATCTGCCGCAGCGTCTGAACGAATTGTTCGGCGGCGCGGAATCCGCAGCTGTCATCGATTGGCAAAAACTCGCCTGCGCCATCGCAACGCGCAGCGCCTTCAGCATCATCACTGGCGGCCCGGGCACCGGGAAAACCACTACGGTGGTGCGCTTGCTCGCGTTGCTGCAGGCACCGGCCGTCGAGGCTGGCCATCCGCTGCGCATTCGTCTGGCCGCACCGACCGGCAAGGCCGCTGCGCGTTTGACCGAGTCGATCAGTCAGCAAGTGCAATCACTGCAAGTCGCCGAAGCGGTGCGCGCGGCGATCCCCAGCGATGTGACCACCGTGCACCGTCTGCTCGGCAGTCGACCGGGCACCCGGCATTTCCGTCACCATGCCGGCAACCGCCTGCCGCTGGATGTGCTGGTGGTCGATGAAGCGTCGATGATCGACCTGGAAATGATGGCGAACTTGCTCGACGCCATGCCGGCCCATGCTCGGCTGGTGCTGCTGGGCGACAAGGATCAGTTGGCCTCGGTCGAGGCCGGTGCGGTACTGGGCGATCTGTGCCGTGACGCCGAGGGCGGTTGGTACAGCCCGCAAACGCGACAATGGCTGGAGTCTGTCAGTGGCGAGTCGTTGCAGGGCAGCGGTTTGCATGAAGATCGCGACGGCACCCATCCGTTGGCGCAACAAGTGGTGATGCTGCGTCACTCGCGCCGCTTCGGCGAGGGCAGCGGTATCGGTCAGCTTGCGCGCCGGGTCAATCAGCAATTGGCCGACGAGGCGCGACAGTTGCTCGCCGCTGGCGGCTACGACGACGTGTATTCGCTGCCGCTCAAAGGCGAGCACGATCTCAAGCTCGAACGTCTGCTGCTCGAAGGTCACGGCAACGGCCCGCAAGGTTACCGCCATTACCTGAGCGTACTGCGCGATCAGCGTCCACCGTCGACGCGGCCCCTTGAGCATGCGGCCTGGACCGATTGGGCGCGGGAAGTCTTGCAGGCGTTCGACACGTTCCAGTTGCTGTGCGCCGTGCGCAAAGGGCCATGGGGCGTTGAAGGTCTGAACCAGCGCATCACCGCTGCGTTGCTCAAGGCGCGTCTGATCGAGAGCGATCAGCAGTGGTATGAAGGTCGGCCGGTGCTGATGACACGCAACGACTATGGTCTGGGCCTGATGAACGGTGACATCGGTATCGCCCTGAAACTGCCCGAGCGTGAAGGCGCAGAAATCGGCAAAACGGTTCTGCGCGTGGCCTTCCCGCGTAACGATGGTCAGGGCGGCGTGCGCTTCGTGTTGCCGAGTCGACTCAATGATGTCGAAACCGTGTACGCCATGACGGTGCACAAGTCCCAGGGTTCGGAGTTCGCCCACACGGCGCTGATCCTGCCGGATGCGCTGAATCCGGTACTGACCAAAGAGTTGATCTACACCGGGATTACTCGCGCCCGGCACTGGTTCACCTTGATCGAGCCGCGTGCCGGCGTGTTTGAAGAGGCGGTGCTGCGCAAGGTGAAGCGGCTGAGCGGGCTGATGCTGGAGCTGGAGGAGGGTGCCGAGTCTCAGGGATGAAGTGCTGAATGACCGACAACGAATACTGACCAACCGGTCAGAGGCAGGCGCCTCGCTGGTGTTCTAGCGCTGTGCTATCGTTGCGGCATCATTTCGTTACGCTCCAAGAGAATCCCTCCATGAAGGTGGCCGTCTGGGCGACACAGCGTGTGGTGGCCTGCCAGCACGCATTGCTGATCGCTTTGCTCTGGTTTTTGACGGGCAGCGCCATCGCCCAAGCGCAAACCGGGCCGGCCGAGCAACGGGCCAAAGCGGTCACACAAGTGGTTCTTGGCATCCTCAGTTATGCACGCTGGCCGGTGGAACCAGCGCAATTGCGTCTGTGCATCGTCGGCCCCACCGAATACACCGATGACCTGGTCAAAGGCACCACCCAAGCCACGGGTCGGCCGGTGGCTGTGCGGCGTCTGCTGGCGGACAACCCGGCCATCGTCAGCGAATGCGACGCGGTGTACATCGGCAAGCTGACCGCCGATGAACGCAGTCGCCTGTTCGCATCGTTGATCGGGCATCCGGTGCTGAGCATCAGCGAAGCAGACGATCAATGCACCGTCGGCAGTCTGTTCTGCCTGCGCGTTGGCGATGAACAAGTGTCGTTCGAGGTCAATCTCGACTCCGTGGCTCGCAGTGGTGTGCGCATACACCCCAGCGTCCTGCAGTTGTCCCGTCGCAAAGCGGCGGCGCCATGAAGCTGTTCAGTTGGAAGGCTCGCCCCACCCTTGGTTCGGTCATTGGCCGTGGGCATTTGATTGTCGCGCTGGTGGCGGTAGCGATGGCCAGTGTTTCGCTGACCTTGCTGGGCGTGCTCGCGCTGCGGGTGTATGCCGATCACAACCTGCATTTGATCGCCCGTTCGATCAGCTACACCGTCGAAGCGGCCGTCGTGTTCAATGACAAAGCGGCGGCAACCGAGGCGCTGGCGATCATCGCCGCCACCGAGGAAGTAGCGGATGCCCGAGTGCTCGACGCGCAAGGCCAATTGATCGCGCAATGGCAGCGCGCTGAAACCGGCTTGTTCTCCGAGCTGGAAATGCAGATCACCCGCGCTCTTCTGGAAAAACCGGTGAGCCTGCCGATTGAGCATCAGGACCGCGAAATCGGTCGCGTCCTGCTCATCGGTCACGGCGGCAGCCTGATGCGCTTCCTGCTTAGCGGCCTCGCCGGGATTGTGCTGTGCACCGCGATCAGCGCCTGGGTCGCGCTCTATCTGGCGCGGCGGCAGTTGCGCGCGATCATTGGCCCATTGCACAGCCTCGCCTCCGTCGCCCACGCCGCGCGCAGTGAGCGAGCGCTGGATCGGCGCGTGCCGCCGGCGCAAATCGCCGAACTGGACAATCTGGGCAACGACTTCAATGCCTTGCTCGGCGAACTCGAGTCGTGGCAAACCCATCTGCAAAACGAAAACGAAACTCTCGCTCACCAAGCGACCCACGACAGCCTCACCGGTTTGCCCAACCGCGCGTTTTTCGAAGGCCGATTGATCCGCGCCTTGCGCAACGGCAAAAAACACGATGAGCGGGTCGCCGTGCTGTTTCTCGACAGCGACCGCTTCAAAGGCATCAACGATAACTTCGGCCACGCCTCGGGCGACGCAGTGCTGGTGGCCATCGCCAATCGCGTGCGAGCGCAATTGCGCGAGGATGATCTGGTCGCGCGGCTGGGTGGCGACGAGTTCGCCGTGCTGCTCGCGCCACTGCACACGGTCGAAGACGCTGAGCACATCGCTGACAAGATTCTCGCCAGCATGGACATGCCGATCACCCTGCCCGGCGACAGCAGTGTGGTGACCTCGCTGAGTATCGGCATCGCCGTTTACCCCGATCATGGCGCCACGCCGGGTGCCTTGCTCAACGCAGCCGACGCGGCAATGTACCAGGCCAAGCGCCTGTCGCGGGGCGCGCAATTCACCGCCGGGTCGGAGCGCCCGGTCGATTCCGTTCACACCAGGAGCTGATGCCCGTGTTCACTCTTCCCGTTCGACTTTTTTCCGCATTGCTGATGATCGCCGCGCTGACCCTGAGCGGTTGCCAGACCGCCCCGCAGAAAGGCCTGACACCGGCGCAGGTCGCCGTGCTCAAACAGCAGGGTTTCGAGTTGACCGACGACGGTTGGGAATTCGGCCTGTCGGGCAAAGTGCTTTTTGGCAGCGACGTCGAAAGCCTGAACGCAGCCAGCACGGAAATCGTCGAACGCATCGGCAAGGCGTTGCTCGGCGTGGGAATCGAGCAGGTGCGCGTCGATGGCCACACCGATGCGTCCGGCAAGGAAACCTACAATCAGCAACTGTCGCTGCGCCGGGCCAAGAGCGTCGCCAACGTCCTCGGCACGGTCGGCATGAAGCAGGAAAACATCCAGCTGCAAGGCCTGGGCAGCAGCGAACCGGTGGCTTCCAACGACACCGCAGCGGGGCGCACGGAAAATCGCCGGGTGTCGATCGTGGTCAGCGCCGACTAATCGGCAAAGCGCATCTCCCGCGTTTCACCCATCAACAACGCCTGATTGCGTTCAGTCACCTCACGGATGTAATCCCACAACAACGTAATCCGCTTCAACTTGCGCAGATCCTCCCTGCAGTACATCCAGAACTGCCGGGTGATGTCGATTTCCTCCGGCAGCACCGGCAGCAATCGCGGGTCTTGTGCGGCGAGAAAGCACGGCAGGATCGCCAGCGAGCGGCCCTGCTGCGCGGCAACGTATTGCGCGATCACGCTGGTGCTGCGCAAGTTTGCGCTGGCGCCGGGCAGCACGTTGGCCAGGTAGAGCAGCTCCGAGCTGAACGCCAGGTCGTCCACATAACTGATGAATTGATGCTTGCTCAAGTCGGCCGGGCGGCGGATCGGTGGGTGTTTGTCCAGATAGTCCTGGGTTGCGTACAGCTGCAAACGGTAGTCGCAGAGTTTGCAGCAGACGTACGGCCCGTGCTCCGGCCGCTCGAGGGCGATGACGATGTCGGCCTCGCGCTTGGACAGGCTGATGAAGTGCGGCAGCGGCAGGATGTCCACCGAGATCGCCGGGTAGGCGTCGACGAAATGGCTCAGTTGCGGGGTGATGAAAAAACTGCCGAAGCCTTCGGTGCAGCCCATGCGCACGTGCCCGGACAGGGCCACGCCCGAGCCGGAAACCTGTTCGCAGGCCATGTGCAATGTGCTTTCGATCGACTCGGCATAACCGAGCAAGCGCTGGCCTTCAGTGGTCAGGACGAAACCGCTGGTGCGGGACTTTTCGAACAGTAATGTGCCGAGCGCCGCTTCCAGCGAGCTGATCCGTCGCGACACCGTGGTGTAGTCGACGGCCAGGCGTTTGGCGGCGGTGCTGGCCTTGCGGGTGCGGGCGACTTCGAGGAAAAACTTCAGGTCGTCCCAGTTCAGCGAGCCTAGCGAGGTGATGTTTTTTTGCATGATGGTCGGGCTTATATGTGCGTTCTTATTAGAAGTTTGCACATCTATACTCCAAAAACAGTCCGACAACCAATTCGCGACACACGCCTCATCTCAAGGCGAACCTTTCGCCTTGGCTCCTACGATAAAAACAAGTTCTGGAGACCAGCATGAACGCATCGCTTACGCCCAACGACACCACGCTGCAAAAGGTCAAGCTGCTGATCGACGGCGAGTGGGTCGAGTCGCAGACCACCGAGTGGCACGACATCGTCAACCCGGCCACCCAGCAAGTGCTGGCGAAGGTTCCGTTCGCCACCGCCGCTGAGGTCGATGCCGCTGTCAGCGCCGCCCAGCGTGCCTTCCAGACCTGGAAATTGACCCCGATCGGCGCGCGGATGCGCATCATGCTCAAGCTGCAAGCGCTGATCCGCGAGCACTCCAAGCGCATCGCCGTGGTCCTCAGCGCCGAACAGGGCAAGACCATTGCTGACGCCGAAGGCGATATTTTCCGTGGCCTGGAAGTGGTCGAGCACGCGTGCTCGATCGGCACCCTGCAAATGGGTGAATTCGCCGAGAACGTCGCTGGCGGCGTCGACACTTACACTCTGCGCCAGCCGATCGGTGTGTGCGCCGGCATCACGCCGTTCAACTTCCCGGCGATGATTCCGCTGTGGATGTTCCCGATGGCGATCGCCTGCGGCAACACCTTTGTCCTGAAGCCTTCGGAACAGGATCCGCTGTCGACCATGTTGCTGGTGGAGCTGGCGATCGAAGCGGGCGTCCCTGCTGGCGTACTCAACGTGGTTCACGGCGGCAAGGATGTGGTCGATGGCCTGTGCACGCACAAGGACATCAAAGCCGTGTCGTTCGTCGGTTCGACCGCTGTCGGCACCCACGTTTATGACCTGGCCGGCAAACACGGCAAACGCGTGCAGTCGATGATGGGCGCGAAAAACCACGCTGTGGTGCTGCCCGATGCCAATCGCGAGCAAGCGCTGAATGCCTTGGTCGGCGCCGGTTTCGGTGCGGCCGGGCAACGTTGCATGGCCACGTCGGTGGTGGTGCTGGTCGGTGCCGCAAAACAGTGGCTGCCAGACCTGAAAGCGCTGGCGCAGAAGCTCAAGGTCAACGCCGGCAGCGAGCCGGGTACCGATGTCGGCCCGGTGATTTCGAAAAAGGCCAAGGCGCGGATCCTTGAACTGATCGAAAGCGGCATCAAGGAAGGCGCCAAGCTTGAACTCGATGGTCGTGACATCAGCGTGCCGGGTTATGAACAAGGCAATTTTGTCGGCCCGACCCTGTTCTCCGGTGTGACCACCGACATGCAGATTTACACCCAGGAAATCTTCGGCCCGGTGCTGGTGGTGCTGGAAGTCGACACCCTCGACCAGGCGATTGCGCTGGTCAACGCCAATCCTTTCGGCAACGGCACTGGCCTGTTCACCCAGAGCGGTGCGGCGGCGCGTAAATTCCAGACTGAAATCGACGTCGGTCAGGTCGGCATCAACATTCCGATTCCGGTGCCGGTACCGTTCTTCAGCTTCACCGGTTCGCGCGGTTCGAAACTCGGCGACCTCGGCCCGTACGGCAAGCAAGTGGTGCAGTTCTACACGCAGACCAAAACGGTCACGGCGCGCTGGTTCGATGATGACAGCGTCAACGACGGCGTGAACACCACCATCAACCTGCGCTGAGGATTCGATCATGAAAATCGCATTTATCGGGCTGGGCAACATGGGCGCGCCGATGGCGCGCAACCTGATCAAGGCCGGCCACTCGTTGAACCTGGTCGACCTGAACAAAACCGTGCTGGCGGAACTCGAGCAACTGGGCGGCACCATCCGCGCTTCGGCCCGCGAGGCGGCAGAAGATGCCGAACTGGTGATCACCATGCTCCCGGCCGCGGTGCATGTGCGCAGTGTCTGGCTGGGTGAAGAGGGCGTGCTCGCCGGCATTCGCCAAGGCGTGCCGGCGGTGGATTGCAGCACTATCGATCCGCAGACCGCCCGCGACGTTGCTGCGGCCGCCGCCAAACACGGCGTGGCCATGGCCGATGCGCCAGTCTCCGGCGGCACTGGCGGCGCGACCGCCGGCACGCTGACCTTCATGGTCGGCGCCACCCCGGAACTGTTCGCCACCCTGCAACCGGTGCTGGCGCAGATGGGCCGCAACATCGTGCATTGCGGTGAAGTCGGCACCGGCCAGATCGCCAAGATCTGCAACAACCTGCTGCTGGCAATCTCGATGGTCGGCGTCAGTGAAGCGATGGCGTTGGGCGATGCGCTGGGGATCGACACCGGTGTGCTGGCCGGAATCATCAACAGCTCGACCGGCCGTTGCTGGAGTTCGGAGATGTACAACCCGTGGCCGGGCATCGTCGAAACGGCGCCGGCCTCGCGCGGTTATACCGGCGGGTTCGGTGCAGAACTGATGCTCAAGGATCTTGGGCTGGCGACGGAAGCGGCGCGGCAGGCGCACCAGCCGGTGGTGCTCGGCGCGGTGGCACAGCAGTTGTATCAGGCGATGAGCCAGCGCGGTGACGGCGGGAAGGATTTCTCGGCGATCATCAACAGCTATCGCAAGCCGCAGTAACGCGATCAGCCCTTTGTGGCGAGGGGATTTATCCCCGTTGGGTTGCGCAGCAGACCCCTGGATTGTGTCAGGTAAACCGAGTGCTCAGGGTTTGCGACTGCTGCGCAGTCGAGCGGGGATAAATCCCCTCGCCACAGGGTTCTCTATGTCCACAGGTAACACTGGGGTGTGTTTAAAAATTGCAGCAGGTGTTGCCGGGAAATCACGTCGGGTGATTTCCCGGCTTTTTTGCATCAGGCGAAGACGAAATATTTGCGCACGGTCTCGACCACTTCCCACGTGCCTTTCATACCCGGCTCAACCACGAAGATATCGCCAGCACGCAGATGAATCGGCGCCATGCCGTCCGGGGTGATCACGCAGTAGCCTTCCTGGAAATGGCAGTACTCCCACTTCACATAATCGACGCGCCACTTGCCCGGTGTGCAGATCCAGGTGCCCATGATCTTGCTGCCGTCTTCGCTGGTGTAGGCGTTGAGGTTGACGGTGTGCGGGTCGCCTTCGAGTTTTTCCCATTTGCAGGCGTCGAGTACCGGCAGCGGGTGGGTGTCGCGCAGAACGGTGATAGGGGCGGTCGCGGTCATGGGGACTCCGGGCAAGTGGACTTGAGAATTGAAGTCGCACCCTATAGCGGCCGGTCGCCGCTCAGTTGTCTGGGGTCGACATCGGAGTGCTCAGAAACGCGCGCAGCAATAAGTGCTTGTAACAGCGCTTGGGCATAACCCGGCAGCGCGGCGAAGTCTTTCGCGCAGAGCAATAACGCGCGGCGCGCCCACGGCTCATTCAGGGTCACGCACTGGAACCGTTTGAGCGCCGTACGTTCGACAGCGGCCAAGGGCACGATGGCCAGTCCCGCTCCTCGGGCGACCATACGCATCGCGCCATCAAAGCCATCGGCGCGAATGCGCACCTGCATCCGCGCGCCGCTGTGCAGCGCCTGTTCTTCCAGATAAATCGCCAGTGCGCTGTCGGCGCTCAATCCGACAAAGTCGTGCTGCAACGCGTCGCTGAAACTGACCCCGGCGGCGTCAGACAACGGGTGATCGAGCGGCAGAATCAGCACCAGCGGATCATCACGAAACGCCTGGGTCTGCAGGCCGTTGGTGTCGACCGCGTCGGACACAATCCCCAGATCCGCTGCGCCTTCACGCAAGGCATGAGTAATTCGCGCACTGGGCAGTTCCTGTAGATCGATGTCGAGATTGGGATGGCTGCGCAGGAAATCCGCGAGCACTTCCGGAAGGTACTCGGTAATCGCCGTGGTGTTGCATAACAGCCGCACCTGGCCTTTGACGCCATGCGCATAATCGGCCAGATCCTGCTGCATGCGTTCGGCCTGTTGCAAAAGAATGCGCGCATGGCGGGCGAGGGCTTTACCGGCCGGGGTCGGGGTGACGCCGCGCCGACCACGCTCGAGGAATTCGGCGCCCAGCGAGGCTTCCATCGCGCGGATTCGGGCGCTGGCGGCGGCGAGGGACAAGTGGCTGCGGGCGGCGCCGGCGGTGATGTTGCCGGTGTCGAGAATGTGCAGGTAGAGGCGCAGGTCGGTGAGGTCGAAATGCATGGAGTTTGCCTCTGATTTTTATGGTGTGTGGGCTGGCCCTTTCGCTGGCAAGCCAGCTCCCACAGGTTTCTTGTTGATCTCTAAATGGATGAACAACCGAGATTCTGTGGGAGCTGGCTTGCCAGCGATGAGGCCAGATGCCTCACTACAAAGATCAGCCTCTTGCAAAGGAAGAGGCTGCCTAAGTATATGGCAGATTTTCCCCCAGCCCGGATCAGTGCACATTACCCCAATGCACACACTGACCGACTTCTACCAAACCCTCGGCCTGACCCTTTCTCTACTGGTCATCGCCACCTTCCTCCTCGCCGGCACGGTCAAAGGCGTGATCGGCCTCGGCCTGCCCACTGTCGCCATGGGCCTGCTCGGTCTGGCTATGGCGCCGGCGCAGGCAGCCGCTTTGTTGATCGTCCCCGCGACCCTGACCAACCTCTGGCAACTGGCCTTCGGCGGTCATCTGCAAGGATTGATCAAACGCCTCTGGCCCATGCTGCTGATGATCTTCCTCGGCACCGGCATCGGCACCCTCTGGCTCGACATGTCCAGCGGACATTGGGTAGTGCGCGGACTTGGCGCGGCGCTGTTGCTGTATGCATTGAGCGGATTGTTCTTGCCCACGCTACACGTCAAATCCGCGCATGAATCGTGGCTCGGCCCGCTGTGTGGCCTGATCACCGGCGTCATCACCTCAGCCACCGGCGTCTTCGTGATTCCGGCGGTGCCGTACCTGCAAGCGCTGGGGCTGAGCCGCGATGAGCTGGTGCAGGCGCTCGGCCTGTCCTTCGCCGTCTCGACCCTGGCGCTGGCCGCTGGGCTGCTCTGGCACGGCGCACTCGGCGGTGGCGAATTGAGCGCCTCGCTGCTGGCGCTGATCCCGGCCATGCTTGGCATGTGGCTCGGTCAGTGGTTGCGTCAGCGCATCAGTGCGGTGCTGTTCAAGCGGGTGTTCTTTATCGGACTGGGCGCGCTCGGCGCCCATTTGCTGATCAGCGGCTAGCCGACGATTCGCTGAGCATGTCGATCGCGCGGATATCGAAATCGCGCTCCAGATAGTCCATGCGCCTGGCGAAAAACGCTTTCATGTGCGGCAACGCCGAGTGCACATCCAGATGCGCCTGGCTGGCCCAGATCTCGTAGAAGATAAACAGCGTCGGATCTTCCTTGTCGCGCAGCATGTGGTACTCGATGCAGCCCGGTTCGGCGCGGCTTGGCTCGACGTAAGCGCGGAACAGCGCTTCGAACTCGGCGGCTTTTTCCGGGTGGGTCTTGGCGTGCAGGATGAAACCCTGGCGTTCACTCATCACAACTTCCTCAAAAGCAGAAAGCGGCGATGCTACGGCAACAATTGCCGATCGATTCGTGCGTTTTGATCAAATGTATTTTGCGTCGATGTGGCTGTTTCCGCGCGAGATCGATGGTTAATCTGCCGCCATTCCAATTCCTGTTTCAATCCAGCCTTGAAGGCTGCGCCGAGGTTTTCCGATGAAGAAAGTGCTGTTGCTCAATGGCGGTAAAAAATTCGCCCATTCCGATGGCCGCTATAACACCACCCTGCACGAAACCGCGCTGAGCGTGCTGGATCGCGGCGGTGTCGACGTCAAGACCACGTTTATCGACGAGGGCTATGACGTTGCCGAAGAAGTGGCGAAATTCCTCTGGGCCGACGTGATCATTTATCAGATGCCGGGCTGGTGGATGGGCGCGCCGTGGACGGTGAAAAAGTACCTCGACGAAGTCTTCACCGAAGGTCACGGCAGCCTCTACGCCAGCGACGGCCGCACCCGTTCCGATGCCTCGCAGAAGTACGGCAGTGGCGGTCTGATTCAGGGCAAGCAATACATGCTGTCGCTGACCTGGAACGCGCCGCAGCAAGCCTTCGATGACCCGGCTGATTTCTTCGAAGCCAAAGGCGTGGACGCGGTGTACTTCCCGTTCCACAAGGCCAACGAGTTTCTGGGCATGACCGCGCTGCCGACCTTCCTCTGCGTCGACGTAATGAAGCGTCCGAATATCGACAATGATGTGGTGCGCTATGAGCAGCATCTGACTGAGGTGTTTGGCCTCAAGGCTTGATGGGTTTCGGGCTACTATCCGGGTACAGCAAAAGATCGCGACCTTCGGTAGGTCCCGCAGGGGGCATGGCGATTGGCTGCGATCTTGGCGATTCCAAAGAGGACACCCGTGAAAGCCAGATCCGATGAGTTGCAGATTTTCGTCTGCGTGATCGAGTGCGGTTCGATTTCCGCCGCCGCCGAGCAGGTCGGCCAGACGCCGTCGGCCGTCAGTCGCACGCTGTCGAAGCTCGAAGCCAAGCTCGACACCACGCTGATCAACCGCACCACGCGACGCATGGACCTGACCGAGGAGGGCAAGTATTTCTTCGAACAGGCCAAGCTGATTCTCGACCAGATGGATCAACTCGAAGAACGCCTGTCCTCGCGCCAGCAGACCCCATCCGGGCGCCTGCGCATCAACGCTGCCTCGCCGTTCATGCTCCACGCCATCGTTCCCTACATCGACGAATTCCGGCAGCTGTACCCGGACATCCTGCTCGAACTCAACAGCAATGACCTGATCATTGACCTGCTTGAACAAAGCACCGACGTCGCCATCCGCATCGGCACCCTCGCCGATTCGACGCTGCATGCGCGTTCGCTCGGTTGCAGCCCATTAATGATCGTCGCCAGCCCCGCCTATTTGAAAAAACACGGCGCGCCACGACAAGTGGCGGATTTGAGCGAACACACGTTGCTCGGCTTCACCCAGAACGAAGGCCTCAACCAGTGGCCGCTGCGCTATGTGCATGGCGACCGTTGGCCGATCACTCCGGCAATCAGCGCCTCCAGTGGTGAGACCGTGCGCCATTTGGCGCTGGAGGGGCAGGGCATCGCCTGCCTGTCGCACTTCATGACCATCGACGACATCCGTGCCGGGCGCCTGAAAGTCCTGCTCGGCGAATTCAACAGTGGCTACCGCCAGCCGATCAACGCCGTGTACTACCGCAACTCGCAACTGGCGTTGCGTATCCAGTGCTTCCTCGACTTTATCCAGGGCAAACTCGCCGCCTACGCCAGCGCCGAATTCAAGGGCTGATTCGTGATCCCTGCGCAAGAGTGAATTGGCCGAGGGCGGGTTTTTCGCCGGGTTTCATCGGCCGATACTCGCTGCATCACTTATTCACGCAGGGAGTTTCTCCATGAACGTATTCGTTACCGGCGCGGCTGGTTTTATCGGCGGTTCCATCGCCACCGGCCTGTTGCAGGCCGGGCACACAGTTACTGGTCTGGTGCGCAGCGCGGAGCAGGCTGATGAGCTGAAAGCGTTGGGCATGAACGCGGTAATCGGCACCCTCGATGACAGCCAATTGCTGGCGCAACAGGCCCGTGCTACCGATGCCGTCATCAACGCTGCCAGCAGCGACCATCGCGGTGCGGTGGAAGCGTTACTCGACGCTTTGCGCGGCTCGAACAAGGTCTTTCTGCACACCAGCGGTTCGAGCATTGTCGGCGACGCTTCCGGCGGCAAATCCAGCGATGACATTTACTACGAGGACAACCTGCCGGAGCCGACTGTCGACAAGGCCGATCGCGTAGCCATCGACAACCTCGTGCTCGCGGCGGCGAAGGATGGCGTGAACTCGGCGGTGATCTGCAACACCCTGATCTACGGCCACAGCCTGGGCGTCAACCGCGACAGCGTGCAACTGCCGCGACTGCTGAAACAGGCGCGCAAAAGCGGCGTCGTTCGCCACGTCGGAACAGGGCAGAACATCTGGTCCAACGTGCACATCGAAGACGTCGTCGCCCTGTATCGGCTGGCGCTGACCCAAAACGTGCCCGGCACTTTCTACTTCGTCGAGAGCGGTGAAGCCTCGTTCATCGACATGACCACCGCCATGGCCGAAGCCCTCAATCTGGGCGAACCGCAAGACTGGCCATTGCAAGACGCCGAAGCCGAATGGGGCTACGAAATGGCCAACTACGGCCTCGGTTCCAACAGCCGCGTACGCGGCAAACACGCCCGGGAACTGCTGGGCTGGACGCCGAAGCGCACGTCGGTGGTGGAATGGATTCGTAACGAAATGGTGTGAGCCCAGCGCGCACCGAGTGAAGCCATTCGCGAGCAGGCTCGCTCCCACAGGTGACCGCGTTCTGCCTGGAAAAATGTAATTCCTGTGGGAGCTGGCTTGCCAGCGATAGCGGTGGATCAGTCGCCACCCATGTTGAACGTGGCGCCGTCATCGCTGGCAAGCCAGCTCCCACAGGGACTTTGTGGTGGCCAGGAAGCCATGAAAATCCCGCCCTCCGATTTTCATTAATCACGACACGCCATACCCATCAGCGACACACCTTGTCTCTCCACGAAAATTACTTTCATGCGGTTTGAAATCTCTATCTCGAAATGATTTATGAGTTTCACAACCCATTCGAACGTGACCCTTTCGAGGAGTACCGCATGACGCCTTCCTTCGGCTATTGGCTGCTGGTCTACGCCGCTGTGGCCATCATCGCGCTGATCGTGTTGATCGCCCGTTACCGGCTCAATCCGTTCATTGTCATCACCCTGATTTCCCTGGGCCTGGCGCTGGTGGCCGGGATGCCGCCGTCGGCTGTGGTCGGTGCGTATGAGGCCGGCGTCGGCAAGACGTTGGGGCATATTGCGCTGGTGGTGGCGTTGGGGACGATGCTCGGCAAGATGATGGCCGAGTCCGGCGGCGCCGAGCAGATGGCGCGCACGCTGATCGACAGATTCGGCGAGAAGAACGCGCACTGGGCGATGGTCTGCATTGCGTTTCTGGTCGGTCTGCCGCTGTTCTTTGAAGTCGGTTTCGTCCTGCTGGTGCCAATCGCCTTTACCGTCGCCCGCCGCGTTGGCGTGTCGATTCTGATGGTCGGTCTGCCGATGGTAGCCGGCCTCTCGGTGGTGCATGCGCTGGTGCCGCCGCACCCGGCGGCGATGCTTGCGGTGCAGGCCTATCAGGCGTCGGTCGGGCAGACCTTGTTGTACGCGATCGCGATCGGCATTCCGACCGCGATCATCGCCGGCCCGCTGTACGCGAAATTCATCGTGCCGCGCATTCAATTGCCGGCGGACAATCCGTTGGAAAAGCAATTTCTCGAGCGCGAGCCGCGCGACAGATTGCCGGGTTTCGGCATCACCATGGCAACCATTCTGCTGCCGGTGGTGCTGATGCTGATCGGCGGCTGGGCCAATCTGATTTCCACCCCCGGCAGTGCGTTCAACCAGTTTCTGCTGTTCATCGGCAATTCGGTGATCGCGCTGTTGCTGGCGACTTTGCTGAGCTTCTGGACGCTGGGCATTGCTCAGGGTTTCAACCGCGAATCGATCCTCAAGTTCACCAACGAATGCCTCGCGCCCACCGCCAGCATCACCTTGCTGGTCGGCGCGGGTGGCGGCTTGAACCGGATTCTGGTGGATGCCGGCGTTACCGATCAGATCGTCGGTCTCGCTCACGAATTCCACCTGTCGCCACTGATCATGGGCTGGTTGTTCGCCGCACTGATGCGCATTGCCACCGGTTCGGCAACCGTGGCGATGACCACCGCATCGGGCGTTGTCGCGCCGGTGGCCATCGGTCTGGGTTATCCACATCCTGAGCTTTTGGTGCTGGCGACCGGCGCGGGCTCGGTTATCTTTTCCCACGTCAACGACGGCGGCTTCTGGTTGATCAAGGAATACTTCAACATGACGGTCGCGCAGACGTTCAAGACCTGGACCGTGCTCGAGACGCTGATTTCGCTGGTCGCTTTCGCGCTGACCGTCGGCCTTTCCTACCTGCTGTAACCGGAGCCCGCCGCCCATGGACATCCTCTACCAGATCCGCGCCCGCCAGGATTCCTTCAGCGCCGGCGAGGGACGCATTGCGCGGTTGATGCTCGACGATGTCGGGTTTGCCGCCAGCGCCAGCCTCGAAGACCTCGCACAACGCGCCGAGGTCAGCACCGCCACGCTGTCGCGCTTTGCCCGCACGGTCGGCTGCCGTGACCTGCGTGATCTGCGCCTGCAACTGGCCCAGGCCAGCGGCGTTGGCAGCCGGTTTCTCGACCCGGCGGGCACGCCTGAGCAGTCGGCGTTCTACGGGCAGATCGTTGGCGACATCGAAACCACGCTGCGCCAGCATCTGGCCGGTTTCGATGAATCGCGCTTCGCCGACGCAGTGAAATTACTCGGTCAGGCGCGGATGATTCACGCGTTCGGCATGGGCGGTTGCTCAACCCTGTGCAGCGATGAATTGCAGGTGCGCCTGGTGCGCCTCGGTTACCCGATTGCGGTGTGTCATGACGCGGTGATGATGCGCGTGACCGCCGCCAGTCTGAACGCCGAGCAAGTGCTGATCGCCTGCTCGCTGACCGGCATCACCCCGGAGCTTTTGGAAACCGTGGAGCTGGCGCGCAACTACGGCGCGCGCATCCTCGCCATCACCCGCGGCGATTCACCGCTGGCCGAACTGGCCGACGTCGTGCTGCCGCTGCAAGGCGCGGAAACCTCGTTCATCTACAAACCGACGGCGGCGCGCTACGGCATGTTGCTGGCCATCGACGTGCTCGCCACCGAACTGGCGCTGGCCAGCCCTGAAGACAATCAAGAACGTCTGCGGCGAATCAAACTCGCCCTCGACGAATACCGTGGCGGCGACGATCACCTGCCGCTGGGAGACTGACATGCAGTACGACACCCTGATCCGCAACGCGCTGGTTATCGACGGCAGCAACACGCCGGGCTACCGCGCAGACGTGGCGATTCTCAATGGCCGCATCGAGCGCATCGGCGATCTGCCTGACGCCCGCGCCAGCGAAGAAATCGACGCCGCCGGCCGGGTGCTGGCGCCGGGTTTCATCGACGTGCACACCCACGACGACACCGTGGTCATTCGCCAACCCGAGATGCTGCCCAAGCTTAGCCAAGGCGTGACCACGGTGATTGTCGGCAATTGCGGCATCAGCGCTTCGCCGGTCACCTTGAAGGGCAATCCACCCGATCCGATGAACCTGCTCGGCAGCGCAGCGGCGTTCGTCTACCCGCGTTTCAGCGACTACCGCGCCGCCGTCGAAGCGGCCAACCCCACATTGAACGTCGCCGCACTGGTCGGCCACACGGCGCTGCGCAGCAATCACCTCGACGACTTGTTCCGCACCGCGACCCCCGACGAAATCACCGCCATGCGCGTGCAGTTGCGCGACAGTCTCGAGGCTGGCGCGTTGGGCTTATCCACAGGCTTGGCCTACGCCAGCGCCTTCAACGCGTCCACAGATGAAGTCATGCAACTGACCGAAGAGCTGACGACGTTCGGCGCGGTGTACACCACCCATTTGCGCAGCGAATTCGCCCCGGTGTTGGAGGCGATGGACGAAGCATTTCAAATCGGCCGCCACGCGCAATCGCCGGTGATCATTTCCCACCTCAAATGCGCCGGCGTCGGTAACTGGGGGCGCAGTCCGCAATTGCTCGCAGCGCTGGAAGAGGCAGCGAAAACCCATCCGGTCGGCTGCGATTGCTATCCCTATGCGGCGAGTTCCTCGACCCTGGATTTGAAGCAAGTCACTGACGCCCACCGCATCACTATTACCTGGTCGACGCCGCACCCGGAAGTCAGCGGGCGCGACCTGATCGACATCGCAGGCGAATGGAAACTGTCGCTGGAAGAAACCGCGAAACGTCTGCAACCGGCCGGCGCGGTGTACTACGGCATGGACGAGGCCGACGTCAGAAGAATCCTCGCCCATCCGCTTTCGATGGTCGGCTCTGACGGACTGCCCGAAGACCCGTTCCCGCATCCGCGCCTGTGGGGCGCTTTCCCACGGGTGCTGGGCCATTTCAGTCGCGACGTCGGGTTGTTTCCACTGCACACCGCCGTGCACAAGATGACCGGCCTGTCGGCGGCGCGTTTTGGCTTGCAGGAAAGAGGCGAGATTCGTGAAGGACATTGGGCGGATCTGGTGTTGTTTGATCCGCAAACCGTGCGTGACGTGGCCGATTTCAACGATCCGCAGCGGGCGGCGCAGGGGATTGACGGGGTTTGGGTCAACGGCGTGTTGAGTTATCGCGACGGGCAGGCGAATGGCAGCAGGGCAGGGCGGTTTCTGGCTCGCGAAGGTAATTTGCGCGAATGATTTTATTGATGATGATGGCGCCAAAAGATCGCAGCCTTCGGCAGCTCCTACAGGAGATCGAAGGCTGCGATCTTTTGATCCATGTCTCATAGTGGCACTGTGCAATTAAAGAAAGCCATCCACAAGCCGATTTGCTGACATCCTCCCCGTCTACACTGTGGGGCCAATCAGTCAGGGAGCACCCCATGAGCTTCGGCAAAACCACCCCGATCCTGCGGATCTTCGATGAGGCCAAGGCTGTCGAGTTCTACGTCGATTTTCTCGGTTTCAAGATCGACTGGCAGCATCGCTTCGAAGCGAATTTTCCGCTGTATCTGCAGGTGTCACGGGGCGAGTGTGTGCTGCATCTGTCCGAGCATCACGGCGATGCGTGCCCGGGTTCGGCGCTGCGTATCGAGACCGATGAGCTGGAGGCGTTTCAGCAGCAACTGATGGCCAAGGATTACAAGTTCTCGCATCCGCAGATTCAGGCGATGCCTTGGGGGAGTCAGGACATGACCATTGCTGATCCGTTTGGCAATCGGTTGGTGTTTACCAATGCGATCAGTCTTTGATCTGCATGCCTGAGATCAAAAGCCCCTCACCCTAGCCCTCTCCCGGAGGGAGAGGGGACCGACCGAGTTGACCGTGCTTCAAACGTCTACCTGAACGACCGTGTCGAATATGGATTCACAGCGATCATTTCAGGTCGGCGTATTTCGTGAGCATCGCACGGTCGGCCCCCTCTCCCTCTGGGAGAGGGCTGGGGTGAGGGCAATCCCTGACACCCCACCAAAATCAGCCCACACCAAATCCCCCAAAAACCCTCAATCAGTCGGCACCAGCCGATCCAGCACCCGATTCACCGCCATCTCCGCGACCATCACAATCTGCGCAATGCCCTGCAACGTCTTGCGCTGCGAGCCGTTCACCAGCCCCGCCTGATCGTTGAGCATCACCGTCGCCGACCCCAGGGTTTCGCAGGCATCGGCCAGCAGCGATTCGTTGTCGGCCTCGGGATTGGCCATGTACAGCGTGTTGGATTTGTAGGGCGGGGCCATGAATTCAGCGCTGGATGGACCGAGGTAATGGTCGAGGGCGCGGTCGGCGGCTTCGTGGAATTTCTTCGAGTCGGCGGATTCGTAGGGGGATGCCGGGTCGGAGGTTGGCGGGTTTGGGGTTACTTTGAACATATCCAGATCCTCATTTTGGCTGGCCACCGCTTTCCTACTAAAGAAAGTGGAGGCAGCTGTGCGCAGGTTAGTAGACCGGGGATCTGGGAAACCGGCGCGCCCGAGAGCGCCCTGCGCACAGCCACCATAAAGCTCAGGCGAGACCTGACTGTCTGATGAACGATGCACCCCAAATACTCCGGGCTACTAAACCCGATCACTGATAGGCAGTGACGCAATCACAGTAGCGATGAGGTCTGGGGCGCACAAGCCGGCGGATTCTGGCGCAGGCGTAGGCAGCGGCGCAAGGAATTGTGGGTGGTTTCGCTGAATGTCTGGCGGCTTTAAACAGTTGTGCCAAGACGCGTTTAATCGGTGTGGCAAATGACGCCTTCGCGAGCAGGCTCGCTCCCACAAGGGGGCTGCGGTGAACTCGGAAATGCAGGCAACCGAGAACTACTGTGGGAGCGAGCCTGCTCGCGAAGAGGCCATCAGCATCACCGCCGATTCCGCAGCCGAAACTCCCCCGGCGGCATCCCGCGCCAGCTCTTGAACGTGCGATGAAACGAGCGCGGTTCGGTGAAGCCCAGATACTGCGCAATGTCCTGAATGGGCAACGTGCTGTTGAGCAAATAATGCTCGGCCAGTTCCTGACGCAGCTCATCGAGAATCTGCTGATACGACGTCCCGACCTGCTGCAATTGCCGCTGCAACGTGCGCACCGAGACGCTGAGCTGTTCGGCCACTTGCTCCTTGCGCGGCAAGCCCTCCTTGAGCAAACCGCGCAGGATGTTTTTCACCTGCTGCGCCAGCGACGCATCTTCCAGCGTCGCCAGCAAACCCATCGCGTGTTCTTCCAGGGTTCGCAGCAATTGCGCATCGGCCTGACGCAGCGGCAATTGCAAATACGCCAGCGGCACCACCAGCGCCGAATACGCCTGATCGAATAGCACCGGGCAACCAAAAAACGCCTCGTACTCGGCCAGCGTCACCGCATCCGGCCGCCCATGCTCCAGCCATACGCAGGCCGGCGACAGCTGCGTGTCGGCGATCCAGCGCGCATAGTGCAGCCACGAACCGAGCACATTTTCCACCAGATGCCGACGAATCCGTGGCCGCTGGTAACGGCAGGCCCAGATCAGATGCACGTGCTCGCCCTGCACCTCGGCGCGGCTGACGCCCATGTCGCCGACGAGTTTTTCGAACGGCATGATCCGGCTCATCGCATCGCCCAGCGTCGCGCAATTCATGGTGATGTAACCGAGCACGCTCCACGAATTGGGCAGGACGAAATTCGCCGCATGCAGCCCGAACAACCCATCGCCCGAGTGCTCGCAGAAATAATCCAGCAAGCGCTCGTGAACCTCACCCGGCAGGCGCAAGGTGTTGTCGCTCAACTGCTGCGCCTGCAACCCGGCCGCCGCCAACGCAGGCTCGACGGCCATGCCCAACTGTTCGGCATGGCGCAGGTATTTGAGCAGCGGCGGAACGGAAGTGAAGCCAAGCGATGGCATGGTCGCGGTCCTTTGATCGACGGTGCGTGAGCGAATGAATGGCGCAAGGTAAGTGGATTGCCCGGCGAATGTAAATGCCCGGACGTTTGGCGCCATTCGCTACAGGTTCTGGCCGGATGCGACCGTGACAGATCTCCAGCGCTGACTAGTATGCAAGCTTGACCCAACGGCAGAAAAAGGACACACGCATGCGACGCTGGAACGGCTGGGGAGAGGCAGGCACGGTGGTCGAACTGCCGGCCCAGGGCGCGACATTTCTCGACGAACGCTTGGGCGCCGGCCGGGCATTGCCCGATGCGACTCTGGCGGCGGCGTTGGCGCAAGTGCCGACCTCGCGCCTGGTGCCGCATCGCTTGTACAGCGTCGATACTCACGATCGCCTGCTGCACGCGCGCGGCCAGAGCCTGCCGGACTGGCTGGCGTTGCGCGAAGGTGCGCTGGGTACTTATCCCGATGCCGTGGCGTTTCCTGAAACGGCCGAACAGATCCGCCAATTGCTGGCGCTCGCCCATGATCAGGATCTGTGCCTGATTCCCTACGGCGGCGGCACATCGGTGGCCGGACACATCAATCCGCCGAACTCCACGCGGCCGGTGCTGACGGTGTCGCTGGCGCGGATGAATCGCCTGACCGACCTCGACGAACAGAGCCTGTTGGCGACATTCGGCCCCGGCGCCAGTGGGCCGCAAGTCGAAAGCCAATTGCGCGCGCGCGGCTACACGCTGGGGCATTTTCCGCAGTCGTGGGAGCTGTCGACCCTGGGCGGTTGGGTGGCCAGTCGTTCCAGCGGCCAGCAGTCGTTGCGCTACGGGCGGATCGAGCAATTGTTCGCTGGCGGCACCCTGGAAACGTTCGCCGGGCCTCTGCAGATTCCAACCTTTCCCGCGTCGGCGGCAGGTCCCGATCTGCGTGAAATGGTGCTCGGTTGCGAGGGCCGTTTCGGGATCATTTCCGAGGTCAAAGTGCGGGTCAGCGCGTTGCCGGCGGACGAGCGTTTCTACGGTGTGTTCCTGCCCGACTGGCCGCAGGCGCTGCAAGCGATCCGCCAATTGGCGCAGGCGCGCGTACCGCTGTCGATGCTGCGTCTGTCGAACGCGGTGGAAACCGAAACGCAACTGGCGCTGGCCGGCCATCCGCAGCAGATCGCCTGGCTGGAAAAGTACCTCAAGCTGCGCGGCGCCGGCGACGGCAAATGCCTGCTGACCTTCGGTGTGACCGGCAATCGCCAGCAAAACGCACTGTCACTGAAACACGCGCGCCAGCATCTGAAAGCCTTCGGCGGCGTGTTCACCGGCACCCTGCTGGGCAAGAAGTGGGCGCAGAACCGCTTCCGTTTTCCCTACCTGCGCGAGAACCTGTGGAGCGCCGGTTACGTGGTCGACACCCTCGAAACCGCCACCGACTGGAGCAACGTCGACCACTTGCTCAGCCTCATCGAAAACAGCCTGCGCGACGCCTTGGCCGCCGAGGGCGAGCGCGTGCATGTGTTCACCCATCTCTCGCACGTCTACGGCGAGGGCTCAAGCATCTACACCACCTACGTATTTCGCCCGGCGGCGGAATATGCCGCGACGCTGGCGCGCTGGCGCATGCTCAAACACGCGGCCAGCCAGACCATCGTCGACAACCACGGCACGATCAGTCATCAGCACGGCGTCGGCAAGGATCACGCGCCGTATCTGCTGCGCGAAAAAGGCCCGCTGGCGATGCAGACGTTGCAGGCGCTGAGCGAACATTTCGACCCGGAGGGGCGCCTCAACCCGGGCACGCTGTTGCCAGAGTCGCGGCCATGACGGCGAACTGGAACGCGCAATGGCGCGAGCAGATTCTGCCGACGCTGGCGGATGAAACGTGGGACCTGATCGTCATCGGCGGCGGCATCAGCGGCGCCGGGATCGTCCGCGAAGCGGCGCGCCGGGGCTGGCGCTGTTTGCTGCTGGAACAGCGTGATTTTGCCTGGGGTACGTCAAGCCGATCATCGAAAATGGTCCACGGCGGTTTGCGTTACATCGCCAAGGGCCAGTGGCGCCTGACCCGCGATTCGGTGCGCGAGCGCCAGCGCCTGCTCGACGAAGCGCCGGGGCTGGTCGAGCCGATGAGTTTCATGATGCCGCACTATCGCGGCGGCTTTCCCGGGCCGCGCGTCATGGGCGGCCTGCTCTCGGTTTACGACGCGCTGGCGGGGCGGCGCAACCATGCTTTTCATGACGCCCAGCAACTGCGTTTTCTCGCCCCGGGGGTTAAGGAAAACGGCCTGCTCGGCGGCAGCTGTTTTGTCGATGCGCTGACTGATGACGCGCGGCTGGTGATGCGCGTACTGCGCGAGGCTCGGGCCGATGGCGCGGTGGTGCTCAATGGTGTGCGGGTCACGCAACTGCTGCGTGAAGGCGGGCGCGTGTGCGGGGTTCAGATCGAAGATGGCGAGGGCGGCGCCACGCTGCAATTGCGCTCTGGCGTGCTGGCCGTGGCTACGGGCGCTTGGGCTGAGCGCTTGCGTCCCGCCGAAGCAGCGAAGCAATTGCGCCCGTTGCGCGGCAGTCATCTGTTGCTGCCGGGCTGGCGCTTGCCGGTGGCGCAAGCGTTCACTTTTCTGCATGAGCGCGATCGGCGCCCGGTGTTTGTCTTTCCCTGGGAAGGCTCGACGGTGGTCGGCACCACGGACCTCGATCACCGCGACGATCTCGACCAGAGCGCGCGCATTTCCAGCGACGAACTCGACTATCTGCTCGCCGCTTGCCAGCAGCAATTTCCCGGCGCCGAAATAGGCGTCGACGATGTGCTGTCGACCTGGTCAGGCGTGCGTCCAGTGGTCGGAAGCGCGGCGGGTGCGCATCAAGACAAACCATCGAACGAAACCCGCGAACATGTGCTGTGGCAGGAGCCCGGTTGCGTGACGTTGGCCGGTGGAAAACTGACCACATTTCGCCCGCAAGCGATCGAAGTGCTCAAGGCTTGTGCGGCGATGCTTGGGCGTTCTTTTGTCGATGACGGCGCGCCGGTGTTCGCCGCTGTGCCGCCGCTGACGATTGCGGGACTGAGCGGCAATCAATGGCGACGCCTGGCCGGGCGTCACGGTCGAGACCTGCCGAGGCTGGCGCAATTGCTCGGCGAACTCGGTCTGGAAACGGTTGGCGCCACCGATACATTGTGGGCAGAGCTGGCGTTTGCCTGCGAGGCGGAAATGGTTGTGCACCTGGATGATTTGCTGCTGCGTCGCACCCGTTTGGGCCTGTTGCTGCCGCGCGGTGGCGAGGATTTTTTCCCGGCGATCCGCACGCTGTGCCAGCCACGATTGGCCTGGGATGATGAGCGCTGGCTAGCGGAAATTCAGCGTTATCGATTGTTGTGGCTGCGCGATCACGGGTTGCCGGAGATCACGCCATGAAATACCTGTTAGCGATCGACAACGGCACCCAGAGCGTGCGCGCGTTGCTCTTCGATCTGCAGGGCAACCTGCTCGGCAAAGGCAAAGTCGATCTGCAGGCGTACTACTCGACGCAACCCGGTTGGGCCGAGCAGGATCCGGAATATTACTGGGCGAAACTCGGCGAGGCCTGCCAGCAACTCTGGCAGCAGACCGGCATCGATCGTGCGCAGATTGCCGGCGTGTCCCTGACCACCCAGCGCGGCACAGTGATCAACGTGGACGCCAAGGGCAAACCGCTGCGCCCGGCAATTGTCTGGCTCGATCAACGTCAGGCTGAGGTCGAGGGCGGCATCAAAGGGCCGTGGGGCTGGCTGTTCAAACTGGTCGGCGCCCAAGCGACGGTGGATTATTTTCGCGCCCAGGCCGAGGCCAACTGGATCGCCCGGCATCAACCCGAGGTGTGGGCGGCGACCGACAAGTATTTACTGCTTTCAGGCTTCCTCACCCATCGCTTGTGCGGGCGCTTCGTCGACTCCATCGGCTGTTGCGTCGGCTATCTGCCCTTCGACTTCAAACGGCTGAAATGGGCGGCGCCGCGCGACTGGAAATGGCAGGCACTGGCGGTGCGCCCGGAGCAGTTGCCGACCCTGCACAAACCCGGCGAAACCCTCGGCTATATCAGCGCCGAAGCCGCCCGGCACACCGGCATTCCCGAAGGCCTGCCGCTGATCGCGGCGGGCGCGGACAAGGCCTGCGAAGTGATCGGCTCTGGCGTGGTCGATGCGCGCACTGTGTGCCTGTCCTACGGCACCACCGCGACCATCACCAGCACCCGCTCACGCTACCTGGAAATCGTCCCGCTGATCCCGCCGTACCCCTCGGCCGTGCCCGATCAGTACAACTGCGAAGTGATGATCTATCGCGGCTACTGGATGGTCAGCTGGTTCAAGAACGAATTCGGCCTGCGCGAGATGCAGCAGGCGAAAGCGCAAGGCATCGAACCGGAGCAACTGTTCGACGCGCTGGTCAACGCGGTGCCGCCGGGTTCGATGGGTCTGATGCTGCAACCCTACTGGTCACCGGGCATCCGCGAACCGGGCGTGGAAGCCAAAGGCGCGATGATCGGCTTCGGCGACGTACACACCCGCGCGCACATCTACCGCGCGATTCTCGAAGGCCTGGCCTACGCGTTGCGCCAGGGCATGGAGAACATCGAGCGACGTTCAAAAGTCTCGATCAAACGCCTGCGCGTCGCCGGCGGCGGCTCACAAAGCGACGCCGCCATGCAGCTGACCGCCAACATCTTCGGCCTGCCGGCAGAACGCCCGCATGTGTATGAAGCGTCCGGGTTGGGGGCGGCGATATGCTGTGCGGTGGGGTTGGGATTGCATCGGGATTTCCCATCGGCCATTGCGGCGATGACTCGGGTTGGAGCGGTCTTTAACCCACAACCCGACGCGCAGGAGATTTACCAGCAACTGTACAAAGACGTTTACCTGCGCATGTACCGGCAGCTCAAACCGCTGTACCAAAGCATCCGCAAAATCACCGGTTATCCCGAATAGTCCTGACACCATAGACCCCTGTGGGAGCGAGCCTGCTCGCGAAGGCGGAGTGTCAGTCAATGATGATCTGAATGATCCACCGCTTTCGCGAGCAGGCTCGCTCCCACAGGGGTATTGCGGTGTGCAGTTACCGACGATGCCGCTCGGCGGGCCTGACTCCAATCGAACCTGAATATGCTAGCCTGCAATCGATGATTTCATTGATTGCAGGAGGGCGACGTGGCCAGCATCACCATTCGAAACCTTGACGAGAAGCTCAAGGAGCAGTTGCGCATTACCGCTGCACACAACGGACATTCCATGGAAGAAGAGGCTCGGCTGATTCTGGGCCGAGCGCTCACCACGGTTGATCGTGCCGGAGGGCTGGGCAGTCGGATCCACCAGCGTTTCAGCGCCGAGGGCGGAGCCGAGCTCGATCTGCCTGCGCGTGCAGAAAAACCGCTCGGGGTGGATTTTTCTGAATGATAGTGCTCGATACCAACGTTCTATCCGAATTCATGCGTATCGAACCCGAGGCTCAAGTGTTGGCTTGGGTGGATGCGCAACCGGCCATGGACCTGGTCATCAGCGCAATCACCGTGGCGGAGATACTGCACGGCATCGCTCGATTACTTTCCGGCAAGCGCAAACAAAAACTCCAGGCCCACGCTTTGGCAATGTTTGAAGAGGATTTTGCCGGGCGGATTTTGCCATTCGATGCCCACGCAGCCGTCGAGTACGCGACGCTGGTAGCCGATGCAGAGGCGAAAGGGCGGGGGATTGCAATGGCCGATGCGCAAATCGCAGCGATCTGCCGAAATCGTGGAGCCGCGATTGCTACACGTAACGTCCGGTACTTCGAGTTTTCCGGGGTTAAAGTGATCAATCCGTGGCAGGTCTGAAAATCTGCTCTGTCATTTAAACCGCTTTCGCGAGCAGGCTCGCTCCCACAAGGTTTTGCGGTGTGATCAAAATCCAGCGAGCCCCACAAATCCAATGTGGGAGCGAGCCTGCTCGCGAATGCGGAGTGTCAGGCAATGTTGATTTGACTGACCCACCGCCTTCGCGGGCAAGCCCGCTCCCACAAGGGATCTGCGGTGTGCTCAAATCCTGTGACCCACATAAATCCAAATGTGGGAGCGAGCCTGCTCGCGAAGGCGCAGTGTCAGGCAATGTTGATTTGATTGACCCACCGCCATCGCGGGCAAGCCCGCTCCCACAGTTATCGAGATGAACACATCAACAGTGCTCGATCACGAAAACCTGTGGGAGCGGGCTTGCCCGCGATTCGGTTTCAGCCTCAGCGCAAAACCAACGTCATACGCGGAAGTGGCTGACCATCTGCTGCAACTGACCACCCAACCGCGCCAGTTCAACACTCGACGCTGCCGTCTCATCACTCGCCGCTGCGGTCTGCTCGGACACGTCGCGCACGTTGATGATGCTGCGGCTGATCTCTTCGGCCACGGCGCTTTGCTGTTCGGCAGCGGCGGCGATCTGCTGGTTCATCGACTGGATGTTCGACACCGTGCGGGTGATGTTTTCCAGCGAGGCGCCGGCCTTGCGCGTCAGGGCGACGCTGCTGTCGGTCAGCGCGCGGCTGTTGTTCATCACTGCCGAAACCTGCTGGGTGCCGTTCTGCAGGCCGGCGACCAGACCTTCGATTTCCTCGGTGGATTTCTGCGTGCGTTGAGCCAGACCGCGTACCTCATCGGCGACCACGGCAAACCCACGCCCGGCTTCACCGGCACGCGCGGCTTCGATCGCGGCGTTGAGGGCGAGCAGGTTGGTCTGTTCGGCAACAGCCTTGATCACGTCCATGACGCTGCCGATCTTGTCGCTTTCCTGTTGCAGCACGCTCATCGCTTCGGTCGAACGCACCACTTCGCTGGCCAGACGCTCGATCTGCGCGATGGCCTCATTCACAACCTTGTCGCCTTCACGGGCCTCGCCGTCCGCAGCAGCGGCAGCTTGCGACGCTTCCTCAGCATTACGCGCAACTTCCTGCACAGTGGCAGTCATTTCGTGCATGGCAGTGGCGACCTGATCGGTCTCGACTTTTTGGCTGTTCACACCGGCGCTGGTCTGTTCGGTTACAGCCGACAACTCTTCAGCGGCGCTGGCAATCTGGGTGACGCCGTCGCGGATGCCGCTGATCAAGTCACGCAGGGTCACGCCCATGCGCGCGATGCCTTGCTGCAACACGCCGAGTTCGTCGCGGCGGGTAACGGTGACATTCTGGGTCAGGTCGCCGCTGGCGATGCGCTCGACCACGGCGAGGGTGTCCTGCAACGGACGGGTGATCTGACGGGTGATGATTACGGCAGCAATGACGCCAACCAGCAGCGCCAGCAACGTGCTGATCAACTGGAAGGTGCGCGCCTGGGCGCTTTCAGCGTCACGACGATCGAGCTGGATCTGGTACAGCTGCTCGCTCAGGGCGACGATAGTGGTGCCCTGATCGGTCATTTCCTTACGCGCCTGCACCGCATCGGTGTTGGCGTTCTTGTACGCCATCAACGCACTGCGATAGCTGGTCAGTGCGGTTTCCAGTTGGCGCAGGGCATCCTGCTGTGTCGCGGCAAATTGCGCGTTCAGCGGTTTGAGGCTGGCGATGGCCGCGTCGATCTGGCCGACGGCTTTCTGCTCGGTCTCGGCGTTGCTGGTCGCGGTGTAACCACGCACTTCATAGCGCGCGAGGATGAAGGCTTCCTTCGCTGCAGTAACCGCCTGGAACTGCTCGAAACGCTGATCGCTCAACTCCATCTGCTGCACGCGCTGGCTGATCGATTCGATCAGGTTGTACGCAGTCTGGGCATTGACGCTCATGGTGTCGCGGGCGCTGTTGCCGGTGCGATAGGCGTTGCGCATTTTGTTCAGCGAGGTCTGGTATTCAGCGATGGTCGCGGCCTGCTGCTTGAGCAGTTTGACGTTCTCCGGACTCTTGAATTTGCTGATCAGCGCCTGCTGCTGAGCGGCGAAACTTTCCAGGGTGGTCTGCACATTCTGCGCGGCGGTTTCGTCGCCGTTGGTCAGCATGTATTGCAGGCGCACCACGCGCAGTTTGGTCAGGCCAGCGTTGAGCTGGGTAATGTCGCTCATCCAGTTGCTGCGGTCGATCAGGCCGCCGAGGCTGGTCCAGCCGGTCAGCGCCAGAACGCAGGTCAGGGCCAGCACCAGGCCGAAGCCCAGGCCGAGTTTCATGTTCACGCTGATGTTACCGAACCAGCTATTCATGCAAATCCTCCAGAAACGTTGGGTTTCTTGATCGTCAGTTAAGCTGGAAGATTGTTGTTCTTTTGAGCCAGCAGGGGTGTTAGCAGGTCTGTATCGGCCGCAAACCCGAGAGCTGAAAGGATTTTTGTCTGACAGGTTTCGCGCAACTCAACCCAGGCGCCGCGACCAACGCTGATCCGGCGCCTCGAACCCCGGATTGACCAGCGCCGTCAGCACATGATCCTGCCAACGCCCGGCGATATTCAGATACGCCTTCGCATACCCCTCGCGCTCAAAACCCAAGCGCTCAAGCAAACGCGCACTGCGCTCATTGCCCGGAATGTAATTTGCCATGATCCGATGCAGATTCTGCACATCGAACATATAACCAATCCCCGCCTCCAGCCCCTCCTGCATCAAACCCTGCCCCTGATGCGCCTCATCGATGTGATAACCCAAATAACACGCCTGAAACGCACCCCGAATAATCCCGCTGAAATTGCACGCCCCGATCATCTGCTGACCGTCCGGCGACAGCAGCGCGAAATGCATGGCTAACCCGGCTTCGAAAGCACTGGCCTGGATCTCGAGGCGACGGCGGATGTTGGCGGTGGAGAAGTAGTCGGTGGTGCGGATGGGCGACCAGCGAGCCAGGTGCCGCTGGTTGCGCTGGTAGAAAGCGCTTTCGAGTTCGGCCTGATCGGGGGAGAGGATCGCCAGCGTCATGCGCGGGCAGGGCAGGGATAACAGCGGCATCGAGCGCTCCTTGGCGAGGGATCTGCTGGCAGAGTCGCGCATATGGTGGGGAGCGGCAAGATATGGAGAAACCGAGGCGAAAAAAAGCCCGCTAGGAGCGCGGGCGAACCGTAGTTTCTTGAATGAGCAGGGGGATTTTATGGGATCGGTCGGGTGGACGTAGTGAAGAAAAGTTCATCTCGCTTCCGCCGACCGGGTCGATGTCCCGCCAGTCGATCTTCAGCGCACGATGAAAATATCAGCGCCCATACAGCACCGTATTCATCAACGCATTGACCTGATTTGGCATGGTGTGGATGAACCAGTCGAAAGCAAGACCCGAGGTAAGCAGGTACGCGAGAACCAGCAGGATAGGCATGAAGACGATGTTTTTGCGCAGATTGGCGTACTTGCGGGTTTTTCTGGAAAGCCAAGGTTCGTGAGTACCGTTGTTATTGGCATGTGCACCCGCAACGATGAAGTAGGTTGAAAAAAGCATCATCCGAAGGCTGGTATAGATAAACAGCAGTACGCCTATCAGGTGTAGCAAGAACCAGTGCATGTCCAGCAAGACGAAATATTTTTTTATTCCCGTCAGGCCCTGCTCATTGATGATCTGCTGGCTGTACTGAAAGTTTTGCGGCGCCAGGGTGGGCGTAAAAGCTTCATCAGTGAGGTAGGTGGCTGCCACGCAGAAGGCCATGGAAAAAATCAGCGAAACCACCCACTTGCTGCCCGCGAAGAAGCCCCGATAAAGGCTATGCAAGGTTCCGCCAGCCCACAGTGAAATGGTGAACAGCGTGATCCAGGAAAGCAGATTCAGTATCTCGGCCCGGAAAAACACATAAATCAGCCCGGCAATCACCATCATCATGAAGATGACTGGAGTCATATCCTGACTTGTGCTGGCGGCGTTCACGCCCGGCGGTGGATTGACCACCGTGTTGAAGGTCAGGTTTACCGAATGGCCCGGCTGATTGGCGGATTGTGGAGAATCGCCTTTCAGGACCCGATCCAGAATGGCTCCCAGAATCAGGCCGAGGATAGTGAAGAACGCCGATATGTAGATATCGACTTCCTTGGATTGGATGGTATCGATGAAGCTCATGTTTTATTGCCTTCCTTGCGCAGGTTGAGTGTTTCCGCGTGCGAACCGGGTTTCTCTGCGAGGCGTCCAGCCAGCCGCGGAATGGTAAGGGGATGGGTGTGGTTTGGCTATCACACAAGCGCACTCGTCTTACAGCCAAATTGGTTTCGTTTAATTGGAGAGTGAGCCGAATCGGTGCCGCAGCCCCCAGCGTCTTTTAGTACGCGTCGAACATCACAGCCACCGGAGGGCTTGAGAATGTGAAGGAAGGGGCGGCCATTCGACGGACCCCAGATGCGAAAAGCCCGCACTGGGCGGGCTTTGTCGTTGAGAGTTGGTGGGCCGGGGTAATTTGAACTGAGTTGTTAGGTATTTGATTTAATTGATTAATATGAATTTGTATTTTTCTTTGGAATACCAGCTGGAATACCGCGAGAAGTAGGAGTAAGCCGCATGCTTCGTATCCGTATCTTGCAGAGCACGGCTAAAAAGGCTTCTGTTTACTCGAAACCGGGCAAGCTGAGCATGCCGCCTGTGGTGCGTTTGCCAAAGCCGGTGGGTATTAGAATTTTGTGCTTCTTCATCTTTGCGAGTACCGCTAACCATTCGGTTTTTCCAAAGCGCAGCTTGGTGTCGTTCCAGCTATGCATGACTTCGTCCACGATGGCGTCATCGGAAACCGGGCGGCCTTCGAGAATAAAGTCGTTCCAGGCGGCATAGAGCGTCACGGTCATTTCGCAACGATCTGTATCCCAGTCCCGCATTAGTTCGATGACCTGCTCAATGGTGGCGCGCTCAGCGGCCGACCAGACGCTGCTATACGCCTGCCTATGCTGCCCTGCTTGGGAAAGCGGGCGGTAAGCATGGCCAACAGTCTCGCGCTCGATGCGTTCATACCACTGATGGTTTAGCATCTCGCCTTCGACCTTATTCATCAACTGGCGGTCATGTGGGCCGGCAGCAT
Organism: Pseudomonas siliginis; assembly: GCF_024072275.1. Lineage (NCBI taxonomy): Bacteria > Pseudomonadati > Pseudomonadota > Gammaproteobacteria > Pseudomonadales > Pseudomonadaceae > Pseudomonas > Pseudomonas siliginis. The sequence continues at coordinate 871,541 of NZ_CP099598.1, forward strand.
CGCGGAGATACTCGCCTTGTATCGCTGCGAGCTTGGCCACGTGTTCAACCAGGTAAATCACCTTTTGCAGCTTGCGCTGACCAAATGTCCGTTGGCCGTGCAGCTGGTGAGTGATTTCGGCGGCGAGCAAAGTGCGCCCAATTAGCCGATCCGGAACAATTAGTACTCGCTGGCTGTCATCGGTAAGGGCGCGCTCCACCAGAGCGCTAGCCAGCTGTTCGTTCAGTTGGCGGGCCTGATTCAGATAGGAGTTTAGGTGGTCACAGAGGACCGTAAGTTGGTCGACTTTTGCGACGATACGGTGCATTTCATTTGCAGGCGGTAATGGCACACACAGTAATCCAAGAATTTCCAAGTTGATATTTTTCTGAGCGGTAGATGGTGCGAAGTCCTCAAGATGTGACTTTGCAGTGCGTAGGAAAAACTCAAAATAACGAACGTTTAGCTCGGGAAAATCAGGAGTGAAACCCACAACGCTGTCGGGGAAACAGGCGTCAAAACCGAGAACGGCACTGTCACCAATATTCGCCGCAATGGTGATGCACATGGTACCAGTAGGCCACAAGCGACTTTGCTCAACACCTTTAGCGTTGTATAGAGCGCTGTATGTTTTAACTACTCCGTTGGCCCGAGCAACATCGCCTGTTTGGATCAAAGGAACATTTCCCTCCGTATACAGAGATGGGTCATTTCGAGGTCGATGCCTCGACTTACCTCGGGCGAGTTCGCCCACTGCCGGTAAAGTTACCCATGCCCAATTGCTCGGTAGTTCAAAGGGCTTTTCTACCTCGGAAATATCCGCGATAGATTTCTGCTTTTTATCCCGATGGTTTAAGCGAGTATTTGAAATGCGTTCAAGCAGCTTGCTGGCGGGCTCATCGTTTTGATCTTGCGGTACTAACTTGCCCATGACGGCCAATTGCAGCAGGGTCTGTTTGAGGGCGTTGATGCTGGAGGTTGTGGCGAACAAGGTGTGGAAGTGTTCAGCCAGGCGCTGCCAGTTGGTGGCGAAATCGGTGGCGTCGCTGGCTTGTGTTAGGCTGTCGAGCAGCGCTTGCACCAGTTGGGCGTGGGCGCTTCCGGCGTCGGCCTGCTGGGCTTCTAGGCGGGCGCACAGAGCCATCAGTTCATCGACTTTAGCGACGATACGGTGTTGTTCAGCGAGTGGAGGGATGGCAAACGGCAAGGGGCGAAGCTTTGCCAGAGACACATTGGCAATGTTCGTGGTTTGGCTCGCGCTCTCAATTAAGACGCTCCGAGCATGAGGCGTACGCAGTAGTGCCATTACAAATCGAGGTTCGATCAGCACTGGGCGTAGAACGCCGAGAAATCCACCGAATGTTGTTGGCTGATCAAGCGATGAACCAATCAGAGCAACTTTTCCTACTAGTTCCCGGCTGTTTGCCATCGACATAACAATGTCATGCGGCTGGACGTACTGATCTGGTCGAGAGATAAAACTGTCGCGAATGTAAAGCAGATCGTCCCATTCAATTTCGTTCTGTACGTTTGCAGTTCGTAGGCAAGCAACACGTCCGCACTCTGGAACTCTCGACTTCTCGCTGGCAGGGAAAGTAATTCCACGAACGATCTCGACGACCTGACCAAGGGAGGCGACGGCCCAGGTAGACGGTATTGGGTAAGAAATTTCGGCTACTGAGTCATCTACTGTCTTTCCTTTCTTGATCGCCCCTTCAGACATCAATCGTGCTTTTTCCTCCGCAATCCGCTTCAGTAAATCGCTGGCCGGCTCATCGCTTGGGTCTTGCGCCACTAACTTGCCGCGCACTGCGAGCTCCAGAATTAGTTCACGCAATTTCTTAATGCCATTGGGCGCGCCGGCCAACAGCGGCAGTTTATCGGTGAGTAACGCCGTCATACCTGACGCTCCAAGGCTTCAGCCAGCACTGCTTTGAGTTGGTCGCGCAGATCATTGATTTCGATTTGCAGGTTAGCGTAGTTGCGCAGCAGTTCGTTCGGGTCATGGCTGATCTGCTCGCCGATATGCGGGTTTTTGCAGTCCAGGTTCCAGTTGCGCGCTTGCAGGTCTTCGACACTGACCTTCCAGGCGAATTCGCACTCTACCCGTGCAGCAAAACCGTCGGTCTCTTTGCCCCACCAGGCCTCTTCTACGGCGAACTCTTCGATACGCATGGGGCGGGTCTTGGAGTAATTCTTCACACCGGCCGGATACTGGTGCTCGTAGAACCACACCTGTTTGGTCGGTGTGCCCTTGGTGAAGAACAGCAGGTTGGTCTTGATGCTGGTATAGGGGTTGAACACGCCGTTGGGCAGGCGAACGATGGTGTGCAGGTTGCACTCGGTCAGCAGTTTTTCCTTGATGCGGCTCTTGATGCCTTCGCCAAACAGAAAGCCATCGGGTAGCACCACGGCGGCGCGGCCACCGTCCTTGAGTAGCTGCATGATCAGCACCAGAAACAGGTCGGCGGTTTCGCGGGTGCGGAAGGTGGCGGGGAAGTTGTTTTCGATGCCGTCTTCCTCCATGCCACCGAACGGTGGGTTAGCGACGATGCAGTGCACGCGTTCGCTCGGCCCCCAACTGATCATCGGTTTGCTCAGGGTGTTGTCATGGCGGATCTGGTTCGGCACCTCAATGCCATGTAGGATCATGTTCGTGGTGGCCAACAGGTGCGGCAGCGGTTTTTTCTCCACGCCGAAGATGCTGGCCTGCAGGGTACGTTCGTCCTCGGCGGTTTTTACATAGCGGCTGCGCTTGTGTTCAATGGCGCAGGTGAGAAAGCCGCCCGTACCGCAGGCTGGGTCCATGACCTTCTCGTCTAGCTTGGGATCGACCATGCGCACCATAAACTCGGTGACCGGACGCGGGGTGTAGAACTCGCCGGCGTTACCCGCGTTCTGCAGGTCTCGCAGCAGTTGCTCGTAGAGGTTGCCGAATTCGTGGCGTTCTTGGGCTTTGTTGAAGTCCACGCCTTCCTGAATCTTGTTTATCACCTGGCGCAACAACTGCCCGGACTTCATGTAGTTGTAGGCGTCTTCAAACACACTTCGCACTACAAAGGCCGAGGGAGTGTTGCTGTACTCGTGCAGGTTCTGCAACTGGGGGAACAGGTTGTTGTCGATAAAGTCCTTCAGCGCATCGCCGGTCATACCTTCCGGATCAGCAGCCCAGGTACGCCAGCGGCAGCTGTCGGGAATGGGCGAGCTGTAGTTGTCGTCCATCAGCTCCCATTCCAGCTCACGGTCATCGAAGATTTTCAGGAACAGCAGCCAAACCAGCTGGCCAATGCGCTGGGCGTCGCCGTCTACGCCAACGTCTTTGCGCATGATGTCCTGGATGGACTTGATGGTGGAGCTAATGGACATGAAGTTCTCTCAACGCGTACCGCAAGGGGGGCGAAATTCTACCGGATAGTGGGGGCGACTGCTTTGGCATGTCGTCGGTGTTTAGCCCTTAGCTTGCGTAAAGTTCGTCTTCCAGTTCGTGGATAGCCTTGTTGTAGCCAGCCTTGCCGCCAAAGGCTTTGACCAGCTCGATGGGCGCACCGAACTGGCTGAAAGGGTCAAGCTGCAGGATTTTGATGTCCTCAATATGCTCGATGCCGGTATCGGCGTATTTATCCAGCAAGGCCTCAAGTACCTGGCGGGCTGCGCCAGAATACTTGGCGAAATAGTTGCGTTTTTTCACCTGCTCGGCTCGCTCGCGGCGCGACAGGGCGGGCTGATCGAAGGCGACGTGGCAAATCAGGTCGAACGGATCGAGCGGTTTGCCCTGTTTCTTTTCCACCTCTTCGGCCAAGGCTTCCCACATCACACCCTGGATGGCCATTTCCTCGATGATGACTTTCTTTTGCTCGGCATCACTCCAGCGACGGAGGAAGTCATCCAGCGAGGTGAACTGCTTTTTTACACAAGTGCGGGTGTAGTCGTGGAGCGATTCGGTAATGAGTCGTCCATCCGGACCGTAGTACTGCACGCGCTCGGCAACGACGTAAATCGGGACGGTATCGATCACGTACTTAATGCGTTTTTTGCCATCTTCCTCGCCAGTAAACTCCAGCCCATCACCGTTATCGCCACCCGCGGTAATGCCGTCTTCATCTCCCTGAGGATCGTCTGGTGGCACGGGCGAGTCATTAGCGTCGGGGGCGAAGATCACCACTGGATCACCATCGAAGGCCGGGTCAGCAAATAGCTCGGTAGCTTTTTTGAAGTCCATGATGGTGAACCAGTACTTGCCGTAGTCCTCGTTGATGCGAGTGCCGCGACCGATGATTTGCTTGAACTCGGCCATCGATTTGATGTGTTGGTCGAGCACGATCAGCTTGCAGGTCTGAGCATCGACGCCGGTGGTCATTAGTTTGCTGGTGGTGGCAATCACCGGGTAGCGTTCTTCTGGGTTGATGAAATTGTCCAGCTCGGCCTTACCTTCCTGGTCATCGCCGGTGATACGCATGACGTACTTGCGATTCTCGGCTACACGTTCAGGGTTGAGGTTGACCAGAGCTTGGCGCATGCGCTCCGCATGGTTGATGTCGTCGCAGAAGACGATGGTTTTCTGAAACGGATCGGTGGCGTTGAGGAGCTCGGTTACTTTCTGCGCCACCAGTTGGGTGCGCGCCTCAATGACTAGGGTGCGATCCATGTCCTTGAGGTTGTAGATACGGTCTTCGATCAGTTCGCCGTTTTTGTCGAGCATGCCCTTGGGCGGACGCCACCCTTGCAGATCCTTGTCGAAGTCGATGCGCACCACTTTATAGGGAGCGAGGAAGCCGTCTTCGATGCCTTGCTTCAGTGTGTAGCTGTAAATTGGCTCACCAAAGTAAGTGATGCTCGATACTTCTTTGGTCTCCTTCGGTGTGGCAGTGAGGCCGACATGGGTAGCGCTGGAGAAGTAATCAAGGATTTCCCGCCAGGCGGAATCCTCGGAGGCGCTGCCACGGTGGCATTCGTCGATCACGATCAGGTCGAAGAAGTCGCGGGAGAACTGCTTGTAAATGTTCATCTCTTCATCAGTGCCGGTGACGGCCTGATAGAGCGACAGGTAGATCTCGTAGGAGGTATCGATCTGGCGTTTGGCGATTTTGGTCATCGCCTGGCCGAAGGGCTTGAAGTCGTTGTTCTTGGTCTGGTCGACCAGGATGTTACGGTCGGCCAAAAACAGGATGCGTTTCTTCTGTTTCGATTTCCACAGCCGCCAGATGATTTGGAAGGCTGTGTAGGTCTTGCCGGTGCCCGTAGCCATCACCAGCAGGATACGGTTTTGACCGCGCGCCACAGCCTCGACGGTGCGGTTGATGGCATTCATCTGATAATAGCGAGGCATGCGCCCGGAGCCGTCGTCGTAGTAGGGCGCTTCGATCTTGTGCTGGGCTGTCGTATCCAGCCCCTTCCACTGGCAGTAGCGGTGCCAGAGTTCGGCAGGGCTAGGGAATTGATCAAGGTTGAGTTCGGTTTCTACCTGGCTGCCTGTGCCACTGCGGTCATGAAACAGAAAACCATCGCCATTGCTGGAGAACACAAACGGTACGTCCAGCGCCTCTGCATAGCCCAGGGCTTGCTGCATGCCGGAGCCAACGGAGTGCTTGTTGTCCTTCGCCTCGATTACAGCGATAGGCAGGTTGGCCTGGTGGTAGAGTATGAAGTCTGCGCGGCGTGCTTCTCCACGGCTGTGAAGTTTACCCCGGACAATAATGCGGCCTTTGGTAAAGCTGACTTCCTCGCGCACCTGCTTGTGCATGTCCCACCCGGCTTGTTGAACGGCTGGGGCGATGTACTTGCTGCAGATGTCCCGCTCGGAAAGCGACTTTTTATCCATAACCTCGATATTCCCTTTCAAGCCGGTCTGGCCGCTCCATTCCGGCACTGCTGATCGTGCTCAATGGGCGTAAATGTACCTCTTTTGATGATGGCACGGGGAGATCAGGCGTGATGATTGGGGCGGTAGGGAGATGAGTTGGGCAGCGGCGACGTGCGGCGCCTGATTGTCTACCTAGGATCGTTCGCTAAGGCGGAGCCAAAATGACTCGGATGAATAGGGCCACAGGCGAATCGCTGGTACTGAATCAACTTTCGCCGGCGTGCATCAGCTATTTGGCGAAGCATGCTCGGTCGTTCTTGATTCTGGTACTCGGATGGGAACAGCGCTGGATCGTAGGGGATAGAGTCCAGCACGTCGATTCCGTATTCAACATATACACGCTTGCCGAGAGGTGTCAGTGCTAAAGCTTTAATTCGGCGGATATGCTCAGCGATGAACCGATATCCGACATGGACAAGCACATCGTGAAGGTAATGATTCGAAGCGCGTATCGCAATTTTCACCCGCACGGACTCCCGATGCGGTAGATCCTGCCAGTAAGCGAAAAGGTTGAACAAGCGAGACTTCAAGCATGTGATGGGGTCAATGACGGCGACTTGCACGCCCTCAACATCCAGTACGGATAAATACTTGAAGATCTCTTTCTTGGGGGCGCCTCCGACACTGTCCATTTCCAGGATATCGACGATGACTTCCTTGCCATCAACCCAGTCGATGTAAGCTGCGGCTATGTTTATCGTGTTGTCTTCCATCTTCGCTTTGCGAAAAGGTATGCCCATCATTCGGGAGCAATACTCGATGGAATTGGGTTTGCCAATAAAATCCAAGTCATCGCTGGTGACGAACCCGACGTCCTCGCCCGTCATTTCATCAATGAGATATTGTCGGGCCCAAAGCGTCAGCGATTGCCCGCCAACAATCACGAGGCCGTAATCATTAACAGCTGATTTGACTGAAGGCCGGTAGACACGCTGGATGAGGTCGAGCAGGAAAGCGAAGAGCTCAGAGCGTTCTAGTAATTCGAACGGAGCGTCTATCGCATCAGGCATCAGTTGCTTAGCGCAGAGAAGCGCTGCGGGCGTGCAATGGGAGAATTGCCGCGAAGAACCGCTTTAGCACGGGCAGCAGCCATTTCAAGCATCTGAGGGTCAGATGCATAGACAGCATCAACTTGGCGATCACGTGAGCTACTCTTAAGGCTCATCATTTCCGCAAAGCTGAGGTCGTTTGAATGCTTGTGGCCGTTGATCATGGCGAGAACCCGTAAGGGTGAAAATGAGCTTGGTTTGAGGTTAGCACATTCGATCACCGCATTTACAGGCGAACGACTTTGCCCGCAACGCGTTACCGACGAAGTGTTGCGTGCCGTCTAGGCGCAGCGGGCCAGCTACTCCGGCCCGCTGCGCCTAGACGGCTCTGTACGATCAGTATTTTCAGAATCTTGAAGGATAAGAGCACTTGTCAAGTGGAATGTCAATACTGGTTGCCACGCTGCTCTTAGCAGCCTAGATGCAGAGAAAAACGCGCTTTCGTTCACTTCCTCACTACGCGCAGCGAAGCAATTGTAGCCCGGGCATTACCAGGTCTTAGGCTGCTGAAGCCCATGGTTTCACCAAATCCCAGCCAAAAAAAAGACGCCCTAAGGCGTCTTCTTCATCGAGTTGGTGGAGCCGGGGGGATTTGAACCCCCGTCCGCCAGTACTCCGCTGTCGGTACTACATGCGTAGCCGTGTCTATTAAGTTAACCCTCAGCGACCCGACGGGCAGGGTGCTTTGGGCGAGTTGTGTAAGTTTTAGCCGCTTCGTCCACAACGTACTGCACGGCGATTCTGTTCTATATGACAATCATTTCGGGTTTACAGACATCCCCTGATGATTGCTGGACCCGAAGGTACCAGGAGCATTGTCAGCTGCAATTAAGCAGCGAGAGCAACACCGTATTGGTCGTCATTGGCAACTATAAGTAGTTGCAACAGTGGATTTACGACTTCTGTTACCAAGTCGGCATGCACCTAGAGTTTCGCAACCGGCGTCGAATCCTAAACGGCCCCGAACTCATTGCCCGGTGAATCTGTTCGGGCAACAAGCGTGCACAGTGTACGTCAAAACGCTTGGCAGGCCAACCCGAAGGTTGGCCTGCGGGACATCAGTTACGCGTCGGGTTACGGATCTGCATCTTGCTGATGATGCCGTTGGTAACCTCGATGCATTCCTTGTCGTTGCCGGACGCCTGGGCCGCAGTGGCTTTTTCCTGTGCTTCCTTGATGTTATTCATGGAGCTTTCAGGAAGGGACGGCTGGCTGGTGACGAAATCTTTGATGCTTTGAAGATTCCCGGCGCAGAGGTCTTTGTCCGCCGCGAACACCGGCGAGGCCAGAAGTGCACCAGTGATAAACAATCCAGCAATTGCAGAATGCTTCATGGGTATCTCCTTGAACGATGGGGGCTCGGTGCTGCCGGACGGTTTGGCCGCGATGCCGAGGTCAAGACAAGCGAGGTCAGTATAGGACCTGTCTGGTTGACCGCTTCGCTGCGCAGGAATTCGGTTTTATTTGCAACGAATGTCAAAAGGCCAGATCGGTCTGGCCAGGTGCCGATGCAGCCGACCTGTAAAAGGTCGGCGCATAAATCATTTTTTGGTGTCACCGGTAGCGTTTTGAATGTCCAGCAGGGTTTGCTGGGTCTCAGCGACACAGTCATCAATCCTGCCTTGGTCCTTGAGTTTGCGGGCTTTGTTGACACTGGCCGATACGCGCGCATTCAGGTCTGTCGACGTCTGGTATTGGGATTTTGCGCTATCGATTCTCTGCAGATTGGCATCGCACAAATCGGCAGGTTTTTCAGCGGCGAACGAAGTGGACGCCATCATCGAGGCAGTGACAAACAGACCTAACATTACAGAGCGGTTCATGTGTATCTCCTTGAACTGAGGGTTCAGACTTCGCTGACCGTTGAACAGGCCCCGAATGATCCGGGGCATGTGCAGTGGACTACCGCCTCGCTCAAGGGTTCTGATTTTTTCCTCAGCAGGCTTTCGCCCGTGTCACCCGATCCACCAGATAAACCAGCCCGTGGTAGTCGATGCCACCGTGCTGGGTCAGGCCGATTTCACACGTGCGGCTGGTGGAAATGCCCTCGCTGCAGTACTGTACGGCGTCCTTGAGCGAACGCAGCGAATGGCTGTTCAGCTCCGGTGTGGTGAAGCCTTTGTCGCCGGCAAATCCGCAGCAATGTATGCCTTCAGGAATCACCACGGTGTTGCTGCATTTGCGCGCCAGATCGATCAGCGCCTGGCTTTCGCCCAAGTGTTGAGTGCTGCAGGTCACGTGCACGGCAATCGGCGCTTCCTGGGGTGTGAAGTCCAGACGATCCAGCAGATGCGTACGGATGAAGCGCACCGGATCGTACAGATCCAGTCGTGTTTCGCCGATGTCCTGAACCAGTCGCAACGTACACGGGCTGGTGTCGCAATAGATTGGATCGAGGCCGCCGCGACTGGCGTGGAGCAGTGCGCTGATCAGCTCCTGACGTTTGTGCTCGGCCTGTTCGGCGTAGCCTTTGGAGGCGAATGGCTGGCCGCAGCAGAGGTTGTCCTGATTGTCGGGAAAGACTACCTGGTAACCGGCCTTTTCCAGCAGGCCACGGGTTTTGTCGTACAGCGACATCTGCTCTCTGTCACCCGCCGCCGGGCCCATGACCCGCGAGACGCACGCCGCCAGATAAACCACGCGCGGGCGCTCGTCGGCCACGCTCGGGCTGAAGCGAATGGCTTTTTCCGGCTGTGGCATGGCGTTGGTCCACAACGGCACCTGGCCTTTGGACAAGCGCGTCAGCGTCGCCGACAACTTCGCCAGACGCGGTGCGCCGAGCATCATCCGCGCACCGTTGGCGACGTGCAGGGTGAAGCGCGCGCCTTGCAGGGTCTTGGCGAAATTTCCTTCGATCCAGTCAGCGGTTTTCTGGTGCGTGGCGTGTCGGCCACGGAGCTTTTTCACCAGTTCGCCGGTGTTGATGCCTACAGGGCAGCGTTGCGCGCACAGGCCGGTCGCGGCGCAGGTGTCGATGCCTTGGTAGTCGTAGGCTTTTTCCAGTTCGGTGGTGTCGACGCCGGCGCGCTTTTTCGCCTGGATATCGCGCCAGATGACGATGCGCTGGCGCGGGCTCAGGGTCAGGCCTTTCGATGGGCAGACCGGTTCGCAGAAACCGCACTCGATGCACTTGTCCACAATCTCGTCCGCCGCTGGCAGCGGTTTCAGGTGCTTGAGGTGGATCTGCGGATCTTCGCTGAGCACCACGTCCGGATTGAGAATGCCGTTGGGGTCGAGCAGGCGTTTGAGCTGCCACATCAGTTGATAGGCGTCGCTGCCCCATTCCAGTTCCACGAACGGCGCCATGTTGCGGCCGGTGCCGTGTTCGGCCTTCAGCGAACCGCCGAATTCCACGGCGACCAGTTGCGCGACGTCGTCCATGAACGCTTGGTAGCGTGCGATTTCTTCCGGGCTGTTGAAACCTTGGGTGAAGACGAAGTGCAGATTGCCTTCCAGTGCGTGTCCGAAAAGGATCGCTTCGTCGTAGGCATGTTTGTCGAACAGCTCGATCAGGCGATTGACGCCGATGGCCAGTTGTTCGACCGGGAAGGTCACGTCTTCGATGATTACTGTGGTGCCGGTTTTGCGCACGGCGCCGACGGCGGGGAAGGTGTCTTTGCGGATGGCCCAGAGGCGGGCGTTTTCCACCGGGTCTTCAGTGAAGTCGACCTGCTTCTCGACGGGGAAATCGCGCAGGGACGCCATGATTTGCGCCAGTTGTTCTTGCAGCAATGTCGACGAAGCGGCGCGGGATTCGATGAGCAGCGCGCAGGCATTTTCCGACAGCAGCTGTACGAAAGCGGGCATGCCTTTTTTGTCCTGCACCGAGCGCAGACTGCGTCGGTCGAGCAGTTCCACGGCGGATACCGGTTGGCTTTTCAGCACGGTCACCGCGTTGCAGCAGGTTTCGACATCAGGGAACACGATCAGCGCCGAGGCCTTGTTCGGGTGATCGATGACGGTGTCGTAAGTCACCGCGCTGATGAAACCGAGCGTGCCTTCGGAGCCGACCAGCAGGTGGCTCAGGATATCCACAGGCTCGTCGAAATCCACCAGGGCGTTGAGCGACAGGCCGGTGGTATTTTTCAGACGGTATTTGTGGCGAATTCTCGCGGCCAGTTCGGCATTGGCGCGGGTCTCGCGACCTAATGTCGCCAAGCGTTCGAGCAGGTCGCCGTGGCTGGAGCGAAATGCCGCGACGCTGGCTGGATCTTCGGTATCGAGGCGCGTGCCGTCGGCCAGCACCAGCCGAATTCCGGCCAATGTGTGATAGGTATTCTGCGCAGTGCCGCAGCACATGCCGCTGGCGTTGTTGGCGACGATGCCGCCGATCTTGCAGGCATTGATCGACGCCGGGTCCGGGCCGATCTTGCGTCCGAACGGCGCCAGCCAGGCGTTGGCCTGCGCGCCGATCACTCCTGGTTGCAGGCGGATCTGCGTGCCTTGGCCACGAATTTCGCGGGCGTTCCAGTTATCCCCAAGCACGATCAGCACCGAGTCGCTGATCGCCTGCCCGGACAGGCTGGTGCCGGCAGCGCGGAAGGTCACCGGCACCTTGTCGCGCTGGGCCAGTTGCAGCAGCGCCACGACTTCGTCCTCAGACTCGACGCGAATCACCAGTTTCGGGATCAGTCGATAGAAACTGGCGTCGGTGCCGAAGGCCAGAGTCGACAGCGGGTCGTCGAAACGCCGGTCTGCTGGAATCAGTTGCTCGGCATCACGCAGGAAAGCAGCAGGAAGACTCATTGATCCTCCAGAATCAACACGACCAGATCTTTCGGGCCATGCGCGCCATACGCCAGGACCTGTTCAATATCGGCGGTTTTCGACGGGCCGGAGACCAGCAGCGCGTTGGTCGGCATGCCTTGCGCCCATTCGAATTCTTGTTGCACTTGATAGAAGTTGTCGCGGATTTCGCTGGCCTTGAGCAGGGCGAAATGCACCGGCGGCACCAGGCTCATCAAGCGCGGTTCCTCACGGGTGGGCCAGATGATCAGGCTGCCGGTCGCGGCGATGGCACCGAGGGTGCCGGTGAGGCTGGCCGGGGTGTCGTTGAACAGCTCGGCTTTCCACTCTTCCATTGGCCGGTCGTAGGACTTCAGTTCTGGCAGCTCGGGATTGTTCGCCCAGTGCTGTGCGATGCGTTGCCCGTGCGGTGTGGTCGGTGCGATCAGCAGGCTCGGCAATTGGCGGTCGCGCAGCAGTTGCGCCAGTAATGCCGGCCACTCGGCGCCCGAGGTCAGGTGGATTTCGGTGTGCACCGCTTCCATCAGTTTGCGCAGTTGCGGGATGCGTTGCTCGGCGCTGTAGGTGTAGGGCTGGGTGACCAGATCGACATCAAAGGTGTCGGCGATCGGCGTGGTGCCGGTCAGACTTTTCCGCAGCTTGCCGAGGATATTTTGCTTGGCGCTCATCGACGCTCTCCCTGTTTGGCCAGATGCTCGCGGGCCATGTCATGCAGCGAACGCGCGGCCGGTTTTGGTGCGCTGTGGTTTTGCGTCCATGGGCCGACGTTGCTCGGTGTGAGGGCGCGCAGGCGCGTGGCGAAAAAAGCGAACATGCGGTACAGCGTCGGCGAGCTGTTGAGTCTGGCCCAGGCGTTCCAGATAAAACGCTCCTTGCGCGAATATTTGCTGCCCTGGCCGCGCATCACCTGATTCGGTGCGTCCGGGGCTTTGACGTTTTCCTCGCGCAGACGGCGCAGGATCGCCGGGATCGGAATTTTCACCGGGCAGACTTCACCGCAGGCGCCGCACAGTGAGGACGCGCTCGGGTGGTCCGGGACCTTGGCCAGGCCGACCATGTGCGGGGTGATGATTTTGCCAATCGGCCCCGGGTACACCTCGCCATAAGTGTGGCCGCCGACGCGGGTGTAAACCGGGCAATGATTCATGCAGGCGCCGCAGCGGATGCAGTTCAGGGTCTGGCGCAATTCACTGTCGGCGAAGGCCTGGCTGCGACCGTTGTCGAGCAGGACCAGATGCACTTCCTGCGGGCCATCGAGTTCGTGTTCCTTGCGCGGGCCGGAGATCATGTTGACGTAAGTGGTGATCGGAATGCCCAGCGCCGAGCGCGTCAGCAGTGACAGCAGCGGCACCACGTCGCGCAGGTTTTCCACGACTTTTTCGATACCGGTAACGGCGATATGCACCGGCGGCACGGTTGTGGTCATGCGCCCGTTGCCTTCGTTTTCCACCAGCAGCAGGGTGCCGGTTTCGGCGACGGCGAAGTTGACGCCGGAGACGCCGATGTCGGCTTCGAAGAATTTCTGCCGCAGGACCCTGCGACCGATCTGAATGAGTTGGTCAACGTCCTTGGTGTATTCCACGCCAAGTTTGTCGTGGAACAAGGACGCGACCTGACCGGCATTCTTGTGGATCGCCGGCATAATGATGTGTGAAGGCTTCTCGTGGTCGAGCTGGACGATGTACTCCCCCATGTCGGACTCCAGACATTCAATGTCCCGAGCCTCGAGGAAATGGTTCATCTCCATCTCTTCGCTGACCATCGATTTGCCCTTGATCACTTGCCGCGCCTCGTGAGCGCGGATGATCGATAAGACGATGCCATTGGCCTCGTCCACCGTTTCCGCCCAGTGCACTGTCACACCGTTGCGGGTCAGGTTCTGTTCCAGTTGCTCGAGCAGGTCGGGCAACTTGGACAGCGCGCGGGCCTTGATCGAATTGCCCAGTGCGCGCAAGTGTTCTCTTTCGTGGGCATCGCTGAAAGCCGCTGCCCGTTTGGTCATCAGTGAATCCATGGCAGTGCGGAAGTTGTTCCGCAGCTGCTGATCACCCAGGGCGTTGTGTGCCCGGGTGCGGAAATCTTCTTCTACGGCGACCGTAGGAATAATCGTCGAGGTGCTCATTGCGCACCTCCGGTTCGCTGCCAGAGGAAGCTCGCCAGATGTTGCCCGCGCAACGCCTCCTGCTGTTTCTCCAGCGCGCCGTTGATGTTCATCAAACAGCCGCAGTCGGCACTCAGTACCTTGTGTGCGCCGGATTCTTTCAACGCACGGGTCTTGTCAGCCACCATCGCGCCGGAAATGTCTGGCATACGGACGCTGAATGTCCCACCGAAGCCACAGCATTCGCTTTCGTGGTCGTGATTGACCCGCTCCACATTGCTCAACTGCGCCAACAACTCGCGGCCGTGCAGGTGGGTGTTCATTTCGCGGCGTGCCGAACACGAGGTGTGCAGCGCGACTTTCACCGGTTCGCCGCTGTCCTTGAGCTGCACCTTGCAGACGAACAGCAGAAACTCGGCCAGTTCATAAGTGCGAGCCGCAAGGGCCTGCACCTGTTTCAACGTTTCCGGCTCGTCCTTGAACAAGTCGGCGTAATGCTCGCGAAGCATGCCGGCGCAGGAACCCGAGGGCACTACCACCGGATAATCCCCGGCAAACAGCGCCAGTTGCGAGCGCGCTACCGTCCGCGCCTGCTCGGTGTAACCCGAGGTGTAGGCCGGTTGGCCGCAGCAACTCTGGCCTTGCGGATACTCGACCCGGATCCCTTCACGCTCCAGCAGATGGATCGCGTCCATCCCGGCTTCGGGGTAGAACAGGTCGACCACACACGTGCCGAACAGGTAGACCCGCGACGGTTTCTCGCTGGGGTATTGCCGAGGTTCGGGCAGTGGCGGTGCCACGCGGGTTGCGTTCGGCACAGCGTTGTAAAAAAGCTCGCTCATCAGGCGTGTCTCCGGGTAGGCCCGGTTATCCGTCTGCTGCGGCTGCCGAATATAAAGCGCATTGCTTTCAGCAGCCTTACAGACCCGGTGGTGAATTGCTGACGCCGGATCACGGGCCGGCGTCGGTTATTTCCGTCTTTCTTGTAGGCGTCTTGTAGGTTTAGTGCACCAGCATGCCGGTGAACCAGTAGGCCTGAGCCAAGGTGATCAAACCGACAATCGTTGCAAAGAATAGGCTGTGCTTGAGGGTGAAGCGGAACAGATCCGATTCCTTGCCGACCAGACCGGTCGCGGCGCAGGCCACGGCGATCGATTGCGGCGAGATCATCTTGCCGGTCACGCCGCCGCTGGTATTGGCCGCCACCAGCAAGGTGTCGTTGACGCCGATCTGGTGGGCGGTGGTCGCTTGCAACGAACTGAACAGCGCGTTCGACGACGTATCCGAACCGGTGAGGAATACGCCTAGCCAGCCGAGGAACGGCGAGAAGAACGGGAACGCGGCGCCAGTACCCGCCAGCACCAGGGCCATGGTCGAGGACATGCCGGAGTAGTTGGTGACAAAGGCGAACGCCAGCACCATGCCGATCGACAGGATCGGCCAGCGCAGCTCATAGAAGGTCTCTTTCAAAGTGGTCAGACCAGTTTTGAAATTGATCTTCAGCACCAGCATCGAAATCAGCGCGGAGAAGAAAATCGCCGTGCCGGTGGCGGAAATCGGGTCAAGTTTGAACACCGCTGGAATCGCGGTCGGGTTGGCCACGATTGGCGCAGTCTTGATCACCAGTTGATCAAGGTGCGGAATCGCGAAGTTGAACACCCAGCTGTACATCGAACCGCCGGCGGCGAACATGGCTTTGAATGGCTTCAGCGTCCAGATCGTCACCAGCACGGTGAGGATCAGGAACGGCGACCACGCCTTGAAAATTTCCCCGAGGCTGTAGGGCGACGCGACGGTAGTGCGCTT
The DNA here is from genome assembly GCF_024072275.1 of Pseudomonas siliginis. Classification (NCBI taxonomy): domain Bacteria; kingdom Pseudomonadati; phylum Pseudomonadota; class Gammaproteobacteria; order Pseudomonadales; family Pseudomonadaceae; genus Pseudomonas; species Pseudomonas siliginis. The sequence goes on from NZ_CP099598.1 coordinate 887,082, forward strand.
CTGGCCGAAACCGCCGACGCTGGCGCTGACCACCGAAGCGGATACGGCACCAACGATGTGCTGGCCGGCGGCGCGACGTGGTTGCCAGACCTTGAGGAACAGGGTCAGGGAAATCAGGCTGGCCAGTGCCGAGGTGATGTCCGGCAGTTCCGGGCCGATGAAGTTGGAGGTGAAGTATTGGGTGATGGCGAAACTCAGACCTGCCACCAGCGCGGCCGGCCAGGTTTCGCGCACACCGCGCAGGCCGTCCATCATGAACACCAGCCAGAACGGCACGAACAGCGACAGCAGTGGCAACTGGCGACCGGTCATGGCGCCGATCTTGAAGGCGTCGATGCCAGTGACCTGGCCTGCCACGATGATCGGAATCCCCAGAGCGCCGAACGCCACCGGAGCGGTGTTGGCGATCAGGCACAGGCCGGCGGCGTACAGCGGGTTGAAGCCCAGTCCTACAAGGAGTGCGGCAGTAATCGCGACCGGCGCGCCGAATCCGGCGGCACCTTCCAGAAATGCGCCGAAGCAGAAACCGATCAGCAACACCTGCAAGCGCTGGTCATCGGTGATCGACAGGACCGAGCTGCGGATGACCTCGAACTGACCGCTCTTCACCGTCAGCTTGTAGAGGAACACTGCCGCGACAATGATCCAGGCAATCGGCCACAGACCATAAGCGAAACCATAACCAGCGGCGGCGAAGGCCATGTCCACTGGCATCTGGAAGGCGAAAATCGCCACGGCAATCGAAAGCGCGAGGGTGATGCTGCCGGCCACATGGCCTTTGAGGCGGAATACCGCCAGGGCGAGAAAGAAGAACACGATGGGAATGACGGCCGCGAGAGCGGAGACGCCAAGACTGCCGAGCGGACTGTAGAGCTGTTGCCAGGTTTGCATGGTGGGGTGGCCCCTAATTGTTGTTGGTCAGGCACTGTGAGCAATCTTGGATAATTGGTAAGACCAATTTACAAGCGCTGTTGGCTAGGGTAAAAGCCTTGGTAGCGGTGTGTCAATTTGCCGCTCTGAAACTTTCGTCGAAGATGCGGTGCAGACAGCAACTGATCCGCTTTGGCGAAGTGGCGTCTGGCAGGTGTCGGCGGCGCGCGGATAGGCCAGAATAGACACCCCGGCGAGCGGTCGGGATCGTGGAGAAATGAGTTATGGGCTTTGATCAGATACGTCAGCGCCGTTTGTCTGACGATATTGTCGAGCGCCTCGAGGGGATGATCCTCGAGGGCACGCTGAAGTCGGGCGAACGTCTGCCGGCCGAGCGCACGCTGGCCGAACAATTTGGCGTATCACGCCCGTCGTTGCGCGAGGCAATTCAGAAGCTGGCGGCCAAAGGCTTGCTGGTCAGTCGCCAGGGCGGCGGCAATTATGTGGTGGAAGGCCTGGGTTCGACGTTCAGCGATCCGCTGTTGCAATTGCTTGAAAGCAATCCCGAAGCGCAACGTGATTTGCTCGAATTCCGGCACACCCTGGAGGCATCGTGCGCCTACTACGCCGCATTGCGCGCCACCGATGTCGATCGTGAGCGCCTGACCGCTGCGTTCGAAGAGCTGCAGGATTGCTACTCGCGTCACGAAGAAGTCAGCCGGGCGGAAGAGGGCGCGGCGGATGCGAAATTTCATCTGGCGATTGCCGAGGCCAGCCACAACGCGGTGTTGCTGCATACCATTCGTGGTTTGTTCGATCTGCTCAAGCGCAACGTCGTGACCAACATTGGCGGCATGTACAAACAGCGCACGGAAACTCGCGACATGCTGATCTCGCAGCACCGGGAATTGTATCTGGCGATTATCGAAGGGCGTGCCGAGCAGGCGAGGGAAGTGTCCAGCCGACATATTCTGTATGTGCAGGAAGTGCTGGAAGAGGTGCGTCAGGAGGTGCAGCGCATGGCTCGGGCGGAGCGGCGCAAGGGGATGTGATCAGGTGTGTTGGTGTTGATGCTGAAATAGCTTTCGCGAGCAGGCTCGCTCCCACCTTTGAAATGCATTCCAAGGTGGGAGCGAGCCTGCTCGCGAATTGGCGCTAAAGGAGGAAGATCAGTCTTCCTTGCCCTTGTTGCGCACCGCACGCTGCAATTCACGACCGGCATCGCGCTCGCGCTCGGTGTCACGCTTGTCGTATTCCTTCTTGCCCTTGCCCAGAGCGATCTCGCACTTGACCATGTGCTTGCTCCAGTACCAGGACAGGCAGACGCAGGCATAACCCTTCTGCTGCACGGCGGCGGCGAGCTTGTCCAACTCGCGGCGGTTGAGCAGCAGTTTGCGCGTGCGCACCGGGTCGGCGATGACGTGAGTGCTCGCGGTCATCAACGGCGTGATGTGGCTGCCAAGCAACCATGCTTCGCCGTCCTTGAGCAGCACATAGCTGTCGACCAGCTGCAACTTGCTCGCCCGCAGACTTTTTACTTCCCAGCCGGCCAGGACCAGACCAGCCTCGAACTTGTGCTCGATGAAGTAATCGTGTCGCGCCTTTTTGTTCTGCGCGATGGTCCCTGTTGGGTGTTTCTTCTGTTTAGCCATAGGGGCGGCATTATATGGAGTTGTTCGGCTGTCGGCTACGGTGTTGCTGCGCGCTTGAGCAGGTTGAGTGAATCCCGGACAATGCGGCCTCTTTTTCTAACGCTTGGGCGTGATAAACGATGTCGACAGACAAGGTTTCTGTCCACGGCAGTTGGGCTAGCCGCTGGGTATTCATACTCGCCGCGACCGGTTCGGCCGTGGGACTGGGTAGTATCTGGAAGTTCCCCTACATGGTCGGGGTCTACGGCGGCGGTGCCTTTGTGCTGATGTTCCTGGCGTGCATCGCGCTTATCGGTGTCCCGGTCATGCTCGCGGAAACCCTGATCGGCCGGCGCGCCCGGCAAAGTCCGGCGAACGCCTTGAAAGTGCTGGCACTGGAAGCCGGACACTCGGCGAAATGGTCGTGGGGCGCGTTTGCCGGGATGATCACGGCCCTGCTGATTCTTTCTTTCTACAGTGTGGTCGGCGGCTGGTCGCTGGATTACATCGTCGACATGGGGCGTGGCGATTTCCAGGGCGCGACGGCCGATCAGGTCGGCGCCTATTTCGGCAATGTCATCTCCAATCCATGGCGCCTGACACTTTGGCACACGATTTTCATGCTGCTGTCGGCCTTCGTGATCGCCAAAGGCGTGGTCGCCGGGCTTGAACGCAGCCTGCGGATCATGATGCCGCTGCTGTTCGTGATGATTCTGGTGCTGCTGGGTTACAGCATGACCACCGGGCATTTCATGGAAGGCGTGCATTTCATGTTCGACTTCCACCCGGAAAAAGTCCTCGACGGTCTGCTGCCGGCGATGGGGCACGCGTTCTTCTCGCTGAGCGTCGGCGTCGGTTCGATCATGATCTACGGCGCCTACATGCCAAAGAACACCTCGTTGTCGGGCACGGTGGTCGGTGTCGCGCTGCTGGATACTTTCGTATCGCTGGTCGCTGGTCTGGCACTGTTTCCGATTGTGTTCGCTGCTGGCCTGAACCCAAGCGAAGGTCCGGGACTGATGTTCGTCAGCCTGCCATTTGCTTTTGGTAATGTATTTTTCGGCCAGTTGATGGGCGTGGTGTTCTTTGTGCTGGTCGCGGTGGCGGCGTGGAGTTCGGCGATTTCGCTGCTTGAGCCAATGGTGGCTTACCTGGTTGAACGCACTAAAATCAGCCGCATCTGGGTGACGTTCTGGCTGGCGTTCACCTGCTGGTTCGTTGGTCTGGGCACGGTGTTTTCTTTCAATATCTGGAAGGAAGCCAAGTTTTTCGTGAACGAAGGCGGGGCGTTCAGCCTCTATCAATGGGGTGCGCAGAGCGGTCTCGACTTCTTCGGCGTGATCGATTTCTTCACCTCGCGGATCATGTTGCCCCTCGGTGGCTTGTGTTTCGTGCTGTTCGCGGGATGGGTGATGGGGCGTGAAGCGGTGCGGGATGAATTGTCCATCCGTAACCCGGTTCTGTTTGCTCTGTCCCTGTTCTTGATGCGCTACGTGGCGCCTATCGGCATTCTTGTAGTCTTTGCCGCTCAGCTCTGGAAGTAACGCTTACATGACGACACATATCCAACGATCCGCGCTTCTGCCGTACCCGGCGCAATTTCTCTACGACCTGGTCAACGATGTCGCGCGGTACCCGGAGTTTCTGCCGTGGTGCTCGGAGGCTGAAGTGCTGGAAAGCTCCCCAGAACACATGCGCGCCAGTGTCGGCGTAGCGAAGGGTGGCCTCAGTCAGCATTTCGTCACGCGCAATACGCTGGTGCCGGGGCAGTCGATCGAGATGAATCTTGAGGAAGGCCCGTTCACTCAGTTGCACGGCATCTGGGTATTCAAGGCGCTGAACGAGAAGGCCTGCAAGATCAGTCTGGATCTGTCGTTCGATTATGCCGGGCCGCTGGTGCGCGCAACTCTGGGGCCATTGTTCAATCAGGCGGCCAATCAGTTGGTGGATGCTTTCTGCCAGCGCGCCAAGCAGATGCATGGTTGAGCCGGTGATCGAGATAGAAGTCGTGTACGCAGCGGTTGATCGCCAGGTTATGCGTGCGATCAGCGTGGCTGAAGGCGTTAGCGTTCGGGCTGCGGTGCACGAATCGGGCATCGCGGCAGAGTTTCCTGAGCTGAATCTGGCCCAGTGCCCGCTGGGGATTTTTGGCAAGGTCGTGACTGACGCGGATTCTCGCCCTGTTCAGGCGGGCGACCGGATCGAAATATATCGACCGCTGCTGGCTGATCCCAAAGAAGTTCGACGTTTGCGTGCGGCCAAGGCTGCCGAGGCCAAAGCACGCAATTCTTGATCAGGCCAAACGGCAGGCAATAAAAAACCCGGAATGTCCGGGTTTTTTATTGCCTCGCCTATTACTGCGGCGAGGTGTCCAGCGGCTCTGGTGTCGGAACCGGTACGGTTTCTACACCATCGACGTCCTTCTGGATCTGATCCAGCAAGGAGCCTGGTTTGGCTGGCTTTTCAGCTTCTGGCTTGTCGGCGTTTTCAGCAGGCGCGGTCACGGTAGTACCGCTGTCCTTGCCGAGAATGGCTTCATCACGGCTCACGCCGGGCATGAAGTCACCGGACAGGCTGACAAGCTGGTCGTTGGAGTTGAAGATAACGCTGATTCGTTCCTGCTGGCGTTCACCGCCACCCGGTTGCAGGCTGTACAGATAATCCCAGCGATCGGCATGGAACGTGTCGGCAAGCAGAGGGTTGCCCATGATAAACCGTACTTGCGGCCGGGTCATTCCCGGGCGTAACTGGTCTATCATGTCCTGCGTGACGACATTGCCCTGCTGGATGTCGATTTTGTAAACCCCGGGGAATGAACAACCGGCGAGTGCGAGCAGTCCCACAAAGGTGAAACTGGTTAGCAAGAGCTTGGTGTTTTGCATCGGTGGGCGACTTCCACTATCTTGGCTGGGACAACGTAAACGCCGATCATACCCGCATTAAGAGAAGCTGCGAAGCAGCATCGCGAGAAAGCTGACCATGGTTGAAAATAGCGAACTACGCAAAGCCGGCCTCAAAGTGACCCTGCCACGGGTCAAGATCCTGCAAATGCTCGACTCTACCGAGCAGCGCCACATGAGTGCCGAGGACGTCTACAAGGCGTTGATGGAAGCTGGTGAGGACGTTGGTCTGGCCACGGTTTACCGTGTTCTGACCCAGTTCGAAGCGGCCGGCCTCGTGGTCCGCCACAACTTCGACGGCGGCCACGCGGTCTTCGAACTGGCTGACGGTGGCCACCACGACCATATGGTCAACGTGGAATCGGGTGAAGTGATCGAATTCTTCGACGAAGAAATCGAAAAACTTCAGAAATCGATCGTCGAGAAGCATGGCTTCGAGATGGTTGATCACAACCTGGTGCTGTACGTACGCAAGAAAAAGTAAGCATGTCGCGCGAATTTCACATTCGCGAAACGAACGAAGGCGACCCAAGGGTCGCCTTCGTGCTTTCTACTATTTGTTATGCCTTGGCGGTCACCACCATTTTTTTCGCGTGAGCCAGGGATTCCTTGGTCAGATCGATACCGCCGAGCATGCGCGCGACTTCTTCGATACGCTCGTTCTTTGTCAGCTTCGCGACAGCGGTGTGAGTCGCCTTCTCGTCGCGGACCTTGTGCACGAACAGATGCTGATGCCCTTGCGCCGCCACTTGCGGCAAGTGCGTCACGGTCAGGACCTGGCCGCGATCACCCAGACGGCGCAGTAACTGGCCGACAATCTCGGCAGTCGGACCGCCAATACCTACGTCCACTTCGTCGAACACCAGCGTCGGCACGCGGGAGGTCTGGGCGGTAATGACCTGAATCGCCAGACTGATCCGCGACAGCTCACCACCGGAGGCGACTTTTGCCAGTGCCTTGAGCGGTTGGCCGGGGTTGGCGCTGACCAGCAGTTCGACCTGTTCCAGCCCGTTCGGCAGCAACTCATCGCTGCTGTTGGCTTTCAGTTCGATGGTAAAGCGGCCGCCGGGCATGCCCAGGCGCTGGATTTCCTGCTCCACTGCACTGGCGAGGCTACCGGCAGCTTGATGACGAAGGTCGCTCAGCTCGCGGGCTTTCTCTTGGTAGTGGCGGGCGTAGGACGCCAGTTCTTCACCCAGGCGTTCGATGGATTCATCGTTGGCGTTGAGGGTTTCGATTTCATCGAGCAGCTTTTGCTGCATCTCGCCGACTTCGGTCGGTTGAATCCGGTGTTTGCGCGCCAGGGTGTAGATCGCGTCGAGGCGCTCTTCCAGGTATTGCAGGCGAGCCGGGTCGGCATCAAAGTTGTCGAGGAAGCGGTTGAGCTCGCCGACCGCTTCTTCTACCTGAATCTGTGCGCTGGTCAGCAGGCTGCTGGCTTCACCCAGCGCCCCCACCGAGCTGTTCACACTGGACAGACGATTGAGGCTGGCGGTCAGTGCATTCAGGACATTCCCTGAATCACTTTCACTGCACTGCTCGACCACTTGCCGGCAAATGCCCAGCAAGGTTTCGGCGTTGGTCAGGTTCTTGTGTTCCTGCTCCAGTTGCTCCAGTTCATTTTCGCCGAGGCCGAGGTTCTCCAATTCCTCAAGCTGATAGCTGAGCAACTGATGACGTGCGCGTTGTTCGTCGCCGGAGTTGGACAGCCGCTCCAGTTCCTGGCGGGTCTGACGCCAGCGTTGCGCGGCAAGCTGCACCTGACGCGCCAGGTCGGTGGCGCCGGCGTACTCGTCGAGCAGGCGGCGATGAGTATCAGTTTTCAGCAGCGATTGATGTTCATGCTGGCTGTGGATATCGATCAGCAGCTCGCCGAGGGCTTTGAGGTCGCCAAGCGGGCAGGGCGTGCCGTTGATATAACCGCGCGAACGACCTTCCGAGGTGATGACCCGGCGCAGGATGCACGGCCCGTCGTTTTCCAGATCGCGCTCGGCCAGCCAGGCGCTGGCTTCAGGGATATCAGCGAGATCGAAGGTGGCGAGAATGTCGGCTTTATCAGCGCCCGGGCGAACCACGCCGCTGTCGGCGCGATCACCCAGGGTGAGGCCCAGGGCATCGAGCATGATCGACTTGCCGGCGCCGGTTTCCCCTGTGATCACGCTCATCCCGCGATCAAGTTCGAGATCGAGATGTTCAACGATGGCGTAGTTGTGTACGGACAGGTGCACCAGCATAAAGGCAGCTCCCAGGCTTGAGGTCTGGTTATTTATACAGTGTTTTGTTCAGGCCTGACAATGCCCGCCCTTAGCTCGATTTGCTTGATCAGAGAGTTTTCTTAGCGCGTTCAAGAATGAGTATTCAGCACTTTTTTGTAGGGACAATTGTTTTCAGCCCTTGAAGCCTGATTTTGCGGCCCCATATATCGGGGCAGAAGCGCGAGTCAGGCTCGCGGACGAAATTGAAAGGAGAATTCTATGGCTGACGAACAGACAGTAGATACGCAAAACCCAGATGCCAATCAGGCGCCCGAAGGTTCGGGTGACGACCTGGCGACCCGTGTGCAAGTGCTCGAAGAGCAATTGGCCGCCGCGCAGGATCAGTCTCTGCGTGTTGCTGCCGATCTGCAGAACGTTCGCCGCCGTGCCGAGCAGGACGTCGAGAAGGCGCACAAGTTTGCCTTGGAAAAATTTGCCAGCGACCTGCTGCCGATCGTCGACAGCCTGGAGCGCGGCCTCGAGCTGTCGAGCCCGGACGACGAAAGCATCCGCCCGATGCGCGAAGGCATCGAGCTGACCCTGAAAATGTTCCACGACACCCTCAAGCGCTACCAGCTTGAAGCGATCGATCCGCATGGCGAACCGTTCAACGCCGTTCACCATCAGGCGATGGCCATGCAGGAAAGTGCCGACGTCGAGCCGAATAGCGTGTTGAAGGTTTTCCAGAAGGGCTACCAGCTCAATGGTCGCCTGCTGCGCCCGGCGATGGTCGTGGTCAGCAAGGCGCCGGCACCGGTTTCGCCTTCGATTGACGAGCAGGCTTGAAATTAGCCGCAAGGCCCCCATTTAGAAGTCAAGCGTTTAAGTGCTACCGCAGTCAGCCACCACTGCTGCGGCAACAAAATCCAAAGTTTCGGGAGAGTGAACATGGGCAAAATTATCGGTATCGACCTGGGGACTACCAACTCCTGCGTCTCCGTGCTGGAAAACGGCAAAGCCAAAGTTATTGAAAACGCTGAAGGCGCGCGTACTACGCCGTCGATCATCGCTTACGCCAACGATGGCGAAATCCTGGTAGGTCAGTCGGCCAAGCGTCAGGCTGTAACCAACCCGCACAACACCCTGTACGCAGTAAAGCGTCTGATCGGTCGTCGTTTCGACGAAGAAGTTGTGCAGAAAGACATCCAGATGGTCCCTTACAAGATCGTCAAGGCTGACAACAACGACGCCTGGGTAGAAGTGAACGGCCAGAAAATGGCACCGCCACAGATCTCGGCTGAAATTCTGAAGAAGATGAAGAAGACCGCCGAAGACTACCTCGGCGAGGCAGTGACCGAAGCGGTGATCACCGTTCCGGCCTACTTCAACGACAGCCAGCGTCAAGCCACCAAAGACGCCGGTCGCATCGCTGGTCTGGACGTAAAACGCATCATCAACGAACCAACCGCAGCCGCTCTGGCTTACGGTATGGACAAGGCCAAGGGCGATCACACCGTGATCGTTTATGACCTGGGTGGCGGTACTTTCGACGTTTCTGTTATCGAAATCGCTGAAGTTGACGGTGAGCACCAGTTCGAAGTGTTGGCCACCAACGGTGACACTTTCCTCGGCGGTGAAGACTTCGACATTCGTCTGATCGACTACCTCGTTGACGAATTCAAGAAAGAAAGCGGCATGAACCTCAAAGGTGACCCGCTGGCCATGCAGCGCCTGAAAGAAGCCGCTGAGAAAGCCAAGATCGAGCTGTCGTCCGCTCAGTCGACCGACGTCAACCTGCCGTACATCACTGCAGACGCGACCGGTCCTAAGCACCTGAACGTGAAAATCTCCCGTGCCAAGCTCGAAGCACTGGTTGAAGACCTGGTTCAGCGCACCATCGAACCTTGCCGCATTGCCATGAAAGACGCCGGTATCGACGTCAGCGCGATCAACGACGTGATTCTGGTCGGTGGTCAGACTCGTATGCCGCTGGTGCAGAAGCTGGTTACCGATTTCTTCGGTAAAGAAGCGCGTAAAGACGTCAACCCGGACGAAGCCGTTGCCATGGGTGCTGCGATTCAGGGCGCTGTTCTGGCCGGTGACGTTAAAGACGTGCTGCTGCTCGACGTCAGCCCGCTGACCCTGGGTATCGAAACCATGGGTGGCGTGATGACCGCGCTGATCGAGAAAAACACCACGATTCCTACCAAGAAATCGCAAGTGTTCTCGACTGCCGACGACAACCAGGGTGCTGTGACCATTCACGTTCTGCAGGGCGAGCGCAAGCAAGCTGCACAGAACAAATCGCTGGGCAAGTTCGACCTGGCCGACATTCCACCAGCTCCACGTGGCGTGCCGCAGATCGAAGTGACCTTCGACATCGACGCCAACGGCATCCTGCACGTCGGCGCGAAAGACAAGGCTACCGGCAAGACCCAGTCGATCGTGATCAAGGCCAACTCCGGTCTGTCCGACGAAGAAATCGAGCGCATGGTGCGTGACGCCGAGGCGAATGCCGAGGAAGACCGCAAGTTCGAAGAACTGGCTGCTGCCCGTAACCAGGGTGACGCACTGGTGCACTCGACTCGCAAGATGGTCGCTGACGCAGGCGACAAGGTCACCGCTGAAGAGAAGACTGCAATCGAAGCTGCAGTGGTTGCGCTGGAAGCCGCCGTCAAAGGCGACGACAAGGCTGCCATCGAAGCCAAGGTTGAAGAGCTGTCGAAAGTCTCCGCTCCGGTTGCTCAGAAGATGTACGCCGAACAGGCTCAGCCAGCTGATGGCGCAGCCCCGCAAGGCGAATCGGCTGAGAAGGCTGACGACGTTGTCGACGCCGAGTTCGAAGAAGTCAAAGACCACAAGTAAGTTGTTGGTCGCCCGGTTGACTGCCTTGCGGCGGTGACTGGTAGGATGTCGCCGCGCGGGAGCTTGCCTCCCGCGTTGGCGTATCTGGAATACGTGAATTTTTACAGCATGCGACAACGCTCGCGTGTTGGTGGTATGGCTGAAAATGCTCCTGCTTTTCGCGCCGCAGATACCGCATCAATCAAGACCAGGATCGTTGAATTGACGTGAGTTGGGTCCGGGCCTTAATGGGGGCTCAACGAGTTTGGCGAGGCTCAGGAGGGGTTTGCCGAACGTCCTTAAGAGTGCAAAGAACTTATGGCAAAGCGTGACTATTACGAAGTATTGGGTGTCGAGCGGGGCACGAGCGAAGCGGACCTGAAGAAGGCCTATCGCCGCCTGGCCATGAAGCACCACCCCGACCGTAATCCCGGCGACAAAGCTTCGGAAGAAGCATTCAAAGAGGCCAACGAGGCCTATGAAGTGTTGTCCGACGCCAGCAAGCGCGCGGCATACGACCAGTATGGTCATGCCGGCGTCGATCCGAGCATGGGTGGCGGCGGTGCCGGTTTCGGTGGCCAGAACTTCTCGGACATCTTCGGCGATGTCTTCAGTGATTTCTTCGGTGGCGGTCGCGGCGGTGCCCGTGGCGGCGCTCAGCGTGGCAGCGATCTGCGCTACACCCTGGAACTGAATCTGGAAGAAGCGGTGCGCGGCACGTCGGTGAATATCCGCGTTCCGACACTGGTCAACTGCAAGCCGTGCGATGGTTCGGGGGCCAAGAAAGGCTCGTCGCCGACGACGTGCCCGACCTGCGGCGGAATCGGCCAGGTGCGCATGCAGCAGGGCTTCTTCTCGGTGCAGCAGACCTGCCCGCGCTGCCATGGCCAGGGCAAGATCATTTCCGATCCGTGCGACTCCTGCCACGGCGACGGTCGTGTCGAAGAGTACAAAACCCTGTCGGTCAAAGTGCCTGCCGGTGTTGATACTGGCGACCGCATTCGTCTGTCCGGCGAAGGCGAGGCGGGTACCCAGGGCGGGCCGACTGGCGACCTGTACGTTGTGATCAATGTGCGCGAACACGACATCTTCCAGCGTGACGGCAAGCATCTGTTCTGCGAAGTGCCGATCAGCTTCGTCGACGCTGCACTGGGCGGCGAGTTGGAGATTCCGACCCTCGACGGTCGCGTCAAACTGAAAATCCCTGAAGGCACGCAGACCGGCAAGCAATTCCGCGTACGCGGCAAGGGCGTTGCGCCAGTGCGTGGCGGCGGTGCCGGCGACCTGATGTGCCGTGTCGCTGTGGAAACGCCGGTCAACCTCAACCGTCGTCAGCGTGAACTGCTGGAAGAATTCCGCAGCTCCCTGGCCGACGACAACAGCCACTCGCCGAAAACCACCGGTTGGTTCGACGGTGTGAAGCGTTTCTTCGGCGATTTGTAAGGAGTCGGCATGCGACGTATTGCAGTGATGGGCGCCGCCGGGCGCATGGGCAAGACCCTGATTGAAGCGGTGCAGCAGACGCCGGGCGCCGGTCTGACGGCGGCGGTCGATCGTCCCGACAGCACGCTGGTCGGCGCGGATGCCGGTGAGCTGGCAGCGCTGGGCCGTATAGGCGTGCCGCTGTCCGGTGATCTGGATCGTGTGGTTGAAGAGTTCGATGTGTTGATCGACTTCACTCACCCGACCGTGACCCTGAAGAATCTCGCGTTCTGCCGCAAGCACGGCAAAGCGATGATCATCGGCACCACCGGTTTCAGTGTTGAAGAGAAGCAATTGCTGGCCGATGCGGGCAAGGACATTCCGATCGTCTTCGCCGCCAACTTCAGCGTCGGCGTCAACCTGTGCCTGAAGTTGCTCGACACCGCTGCGCGCGTGCTGGGCGACGATGTCGATATCGAGATCATGGAGGCCCATCACCGCCACAAGGTCGATGCTCCCTCCGGTACCGCGGTGCGCATGGGTGAAGTGATTGCCGATGCCTTGGGGCGTGATCTGAAGAAGGTCGCGGTCTACGGTCGCGAGGGCCAGACTGGTGCGCGGGAGCGTGAAACCATTGGTTTCGCCACCGTGCGCGCTGGCGATATCGTCGGTGATCACACCGTGCTGTTCGCTGCCGATGGCGAGCGCGTCGAGATTACCCACAAGGCATCGAGCCGCATGACCTTCGCCAAGGGCGCGGTGCGTGCGGCGCTGTGGCTGGATGGTCGCGAGCCGGGCCTGTACGACATGCAAGACGTGCTCGACCTGCGTTGAGTCGTTGCTGAACCCGGCGCAAACGTCCCGTTTTGCGCCGGTTTTTACCGCTTGGCGACGACCTGTCGCATTCTCCGGCCTTTAAGGCTCTTTAGCGGTGGACCAAAAACGCCCTTTTCTGTAAGCTACAGCTTTAGTGTGTCCACTAAAAGCGCGCAGAATAATTTCAGTGAAGAAGCGGGGTGACGTGTCCATACGTCACTCCGCTTTTTTACAACCTGCGATTGCCCTTTCATGCGTTATTTACGGGAGGTCTTCTTGACTAAGCCAGCCATACTCGCCCTTGCTGATGGCAGCATTTTTCGCGGCGAAGCCATTGGAGCCGACGGTCAGACCGTTGGTGAGGTGGTGTTCAACACCGCAATGACCGGCTATCAGGAAATCCTTACCGATCCTTCCTACGCCCAGCAGATCGTTACCCTGACTTACCCGCACATCGGCAACACCGGCACCACGCCGGAAGACGCCGAGTCCGACCGCGTCTGGTCCGCTGGCCTGGTCATCCGTGACCTGCCGCTGGTAGCGAGCAACTGGCGCAACACGATGTCCCTGTCTGATTACCTGAAAGCCAACAATGTAGTGGCAATCGCCGGTATCGACACCCGTCGCCTGACCCGCATCCTGCGTGAAAAAGGCGCTCAGAACGGCTGCATCATGGCCGGCGACAACATCTCCGAAGAAGCAGCCATCGCCGCTGCGCAAGGCTTCCCGGGCCTGAAGGGCATGGACCTGGCGAAAGTCGTCAGCACCAAGACCCAGTACGAATGGCGCTCGACTGTCTGGGATCTGAAAACCGACAGCCACGCGACCATCGAAGCCTCCGAACTGCCATACCACGTGGTCGCCTACGACTACGGCGTCAAGGTCAACATCCTGCGCATGCTGGTCGAGCGCGGCTGCCGCGTCACCGTGGTGCCGGCGCAGACTCCAGCCGCCGATGTGCTGGCGCTGAAGCCGGACGGCGTGTTCCTGTCCAACGGCCCTGGTGATCCGGAGCCATGCGACTACGCGATCCAGGCGATCAAGGAAGTGCTGGAAACCGAGACGCCGGTATTCGGCATCTGCCTCGGTCACCAGTTGCTGGCTCTGGCCTCCGGCGCCAAGACCCTGAAAATGGGCCACGGCCACCACGGTGCCAACCACCCGGTGCAGGATCTGGATACAGGCGTGGTGATGATCACCAGCCAGAACCACGGTTTTGCGGTAGACGAAGCCACCCTGCCAGCCAACGTGCGCGCGATCCACAAATCGCTGTTCGACGGCACCCTGCAAGGCATCGAGCGCACCGACAAGAGCGCGTTCAGCTTCCAGGGTCACCCTGAAGCGAGCCCTGGCCCGAACGATGTCGCGCCACTGTTCGACCGCTTCATCAACGAGATGGCCAAGCGACGCTAAGCGTTCGCCTTGAGACTGTAGAGAGAAGCCCTCGAGGGCGGCCCCGGTTCCGGCGGCCCCTTCGGGACTTCAGAAATCGATCAAGACGGCTTGCCGACTGACCTGCGGATTTGAGTGACAAACCATGCCAAAACGTACAGACATTAAAAGCATCCTGATTCTCGGCGCTGGCCCGATCGTGATCGGCCAGGCCTGCGAATTCGACTACTCCGGCGCCCAGGCCTGCAAGGCCCTGCGCGAAGAGGGTTACCGCGTCATCCTGGTGAACTCCAACCCGGCCACCATCATGACCGACCCGGACATGGCCGACGCCACCTACATCGAACCGATCAAGTGGCAGACCGTGGCCAAGATCATCGAAAAAGAGCGTCCGGACGCCGTGCTGCCAACCATGGGCGGCCAGACCGCTCTGAACTGCGCCCTGGACCTGGAGCGCGAAGGCGTTCTCGAGAAGTTCGGCGTAGAGATGATCGGTGCCAACGCCGACACCATCGACAAGGCTGAAGACCGTTCGCGTTTCGACAAGGCGATGAAATCCATCGGCCTGGCGTGCCCGCGTTCCGGCATCGCCCACAGCATGGAAGAAGCCAACGCGGTCCTCGAAACCCTCGGTTTCCCGTGCATCATCCGTCCGTCCTTCACCATGGGCGGCACCGGTGGCGGTATCGCTTACAACCGTGAAGAGTTCGAAGAAATCTGCGCCCGTGGTCTGGACCTTTCGCCGACCAAAGAGCTGCTGATCGACGAATCGCTGATCGGCTGGAAAGAATATGAGATGGAAGTTGTCCGCGACAAAAAGGACAACTGCATCATCGTCTGCTCGATCGAAAACTTCGACCCGATGGGCGTGCACACCGGTGACTCGATCACCGTTGCTCCAGCACAAACCCTGACCGACAAGGAATACCAGATCCTGCGTAACGCCTCGCTGGCGGTACTGCGCGAGATCGGCGTCGAGACCGGCGGTTCCAACGTGCAGTTCGGTATCTGCCCGAACACTGGCCGTATGGTCGTGATCGAAATGAACCCGCGTGTTTCGCGCTCCTCGGCACTGGCTTCGAAAGCCACCGGTTTCCCGATTGCCAAGGTCGCGGCCAAACTGGCTGTGGGTTACACCCTTGATGAGCTGTCGAACGACATCACCGGCGGCAAGACCCCGGCGTCCTTCGAACCGTCGATCGACTACGTCGTCACCAAGCTGCCACGCTTCGCCTTCGAGAAGTTCGCCAAGGCTGACGCGCGCCTGACCACGCAAATGAAGTCGGTTGGCGAAGTCATGGCCATCGGCCGGACCTTCCAGGAATCCCTGCAGAAAGCCCTGCGCGGTCTGGAAGTCGGCGTTTGCGGTCTGGACGAGAAGCTCGATCTGAGCAACCCGGACAGCATGAGCGTGCTCAAGCGCGAACTGACCGTGCCGGGCGCCGAGCGTATCTGGTACGTGGCTGACGCCTTCCGCGCCGGTCTGTCGGTCGAAGACATCTTCGGCATGAATATGATCGACCCGTGGTTCCTGGTGCAGATCGAAGACCTGATCAAGGACGAAGAGAAGGTCAAGACCCTCGGTCTGTCCTCGATCGACCGCGACCTGATGTTCAAGCTCAAGCGCAAAGGCTTCTCCGATCAGCGTCTGGCGAAACTGCTGGGCGTCACCGAGAAAAACCTGCGTACGCATCGTCAGAAGCTGGAAGTGTTCCCGGTCTACAAGCGCGTTGACACCTGCGCCGCCGAGTTCGCTACCGACACCGCTTACCTGTACTCGACCTACGAGGAAGAGTGCGAGGCCGCGCCGTCGGGTCGCGACAAGATCATGATTCTGGGCGGCGGTCCGAACCGTATCGGCCAAGGCATCGAGTTCGACTACTGCTGCGTTCACGCTGCTCTCGCCCTGCGCGAAGACGGCTACGAAACCATCATGGTCAACTGCAACCCGGAAACCGTTTCCACCGACTACGACACTTCCGACCGTCTGTACTTCGAGCCGGTAACCCTGGAAGACGTACTGGAAATCTGCCGCGTCGAGAAGCCGAAAGGCGTGATCGTCCAGTACGGCGGCCAGACTCCGCTGAAACTGGCTCGTGCTCTGGAAGCTGCTGGCGTGCCGATCATCGGCACTAGCCCTGACGCGATCGACCGCGCCGAAGATCGCGAGCGCTTCCAGCAAATGGTCGAGCGCCTGAACCTGCGTCAGCCGCCAAACGCCACTGTGCGCAGCGAAGATGAAGCCGTTCGTGCTGCGGCGAAGATCGGTTATCCGCTGGTGGTGCGCCCGTCCTACGTGTTGGGCGGCCGTGCGATGGAAATCGTATACAAGGAAGACGAACTCAAGCGCTATCTGCGTGACGCGGTGCAAGTGTCCAACGACAGCCCGGTGCTGCTCGACCACTTCCTCAACTGCGCCATCGAAATGGACGTGGATGCGGTCTGCGACGGCAAAGATGTAGTGATCGGCGCGATCATGCAGCACATCGAACAGGCGGGCGTTCACTCCGGTGACTCCGCGTGCTCGCTGCCGCCGTACTCGCTGCCAGCGCACATCCAGGACGAGATGCGCGAACAGGTCAAGAAAATGGCCCTGGAGCTGGGTGTTGTCGGCCTGATGAACGTGCAATTGGCTTTGCAGGGCGAAGACATCTACGTCATCGAAGTCAACCCGCGCGCCTCGCGTACCGTGCCGTTCGTTTCCAAGTGCATCGGTGTTTCCCTGGCCATGATCGCTGCGCGCGTGATGGCCGGTAAGACCCTGAAGGAAATCGGCTTCACCAAAGAAATCATCCCGAACTTCTACAGCGTTAAAGAAGCGGTGTTCCCGTTCGCCAAGTTCCCTGGCGTTGACCCGATCCTCGGCCCAGAGATGAAGTCGACCGGTGAAGTGATGGGTGTCGGCGATACCTTCGGCGAAGCATTCGCCAAGGCGCAGATGGGTGCCAGCGAAGTTCTGCCGACCGGCGGTACCGCGTTCATCAGCGTGCGCGATGACGACAAGCCACTGGTTGCAGGCGTGGCCCGTGATCTGATCAACTTGGGCTTCGAAGTGGTCGCCACTGCCGGCACTGCCAAGCTGATCGAAGCCGCAGGCCTGAAAGTGCGCCGCGTGAACAAGGTGACCGAGGGTCGTCCGCACGTGGTCGACATGATCAAGAATGACGAAGTCACGCTGATCATCAACACCACCGAGGGTCGTCAGTCGATCGCCGATTCGTACTCCATTCGTCGCAACGCCCTGCAGCACAAGATCTACTGCACCACCACTATTGCTGCGGGCGAAGCGATCTGCGAAGCGCTGAAGTTCGGTCCGGAAAAGACCGTGCGCCGCTTGCAGGATCTACACGCAGGATTGAAGGCATGAGCATAACCAAGTACCCAATGACTGTTCAGGGCGCTCGTGCCCTGGAAGAGGAGCATGCTCACCTGACCAAGGTCGTCCGTCCGAAGCTCAGCCAGGACATCGGTACGGCCCGCGAGTTGGGTGACTTGAAGGAAAACGCTGAATACCATGCTGCCCGCGAACAGCAAGGCATGGTCGAAGCGCGTATTCGTGATATCGAGGGCCGGATTCAGAATCAGGTCATCATCGACGTCACGACCATTCCTCACACCGGTAAAGTGATTTTCGGTACCACCGTCGAGATCGCCAACGTCGAGACTGATGAAAGCGTCACTTACCACATCGTGGGTGAGGATGAGGCTGACTTCAAACTCGGCAAGATCTCCGTCGGTTCGCCGCTGGCCCGCGCCTTGATTGGCAAGGAAGAGGGTGACGTTGTCGCCGTCAAAACGCCAAGCGGCGTGATCGAGTACGAGATTGTCGAAGTTCGTCACATCTGAAAGAAGGCGCCCGCTGCATGCGGGCGCCATGCTTTGGCAACTGACCCAGATGCTTTGGGTCGGTGGCCTATGGTTGATTCATGTCGGTTTGCAGCCGGCGCTGGGCCGGATCGGTCTGGCGCCGCTGTTGATCGATGAAGTGGCCAGTGCTTTCGAAGTGCTGGTGGTGGGATTCGCCGCTCTGTGCGTGATCTTTCAGGCTTTGGTGCTGGTACAGGCCGAGGGCCTTGCCAGTCTATGGCGGGATTTTCGCGGGCAGGTGCTGTTGATGGCGTTGTACGCGTGCGCGATGTATGTCGCTGTGCGTGTCGGCTGGCCGGATGCGCAGCGCTGGCAGGTATTCAGTTATCTGGTGCTGGGATTTTCCGGGCTGGTGCTGGTCATGCAGCCGGTGCCGGGATGGGGTGGCAGGGTGCGCGAAGCACACCCTTGACCCTGCGCATCACTTGAAGCGATGAACGTTCGACAGCTGCTTGTTGACGCTGAAGTTCTTGCGGTAGACCAGAGCCATCTTGCCGATGACCTGAACCAGGTCCGCTTTGCCGACCTTGCACAGCTCGGCGATGTGCGCGAGGCGCGACTCGCGATCAAGGATATTGAGCTTGATCTTGATCAGCTCGTGATCGGCCAAGGCGCGTTCAAGTTCGGCTAAAACACCTTCAGTCAAACCGTTGTCCGCTACCGTCAACACTGGTTTGAGGTGGTGGCCGATGGATTTGTACTGTTTCTTCTGCTCTGGAGTGAGCGGCATAATCTGACCCTTTCGTCTGGATTCTGTAAAATGGCGGCCATTTTACCCGAGGGTTCGTGGATCCGCCCAACTAATCACGACCCTAATCATCGAGGTGCCCAATGGCGCGTTCCAAGACAAGCCTTGGTTGGCTGAAAAGACATGTCAACGATCCTTATGTGAAGCAGGCGCAGAAGGATGGCTACCGCTCGCGTGCAAGTTACAAGCTGCTGGAGATCCAGGAAAAATACAAATTGATCCGCCCGGGCATGAGCGTGGTCGACCTCGGCGCGGCGCCGGGTGGCTGGTCGCAGGTGACCAGTCGGCTGATCGGTGGCCAGGGGCGTCTGATCGCTTCGGACATTCTTGAAATGGACGGCATTCCGGACGTGACCTTCATTCAAGGTGACTTCACTGAGGACTCGGTGCTGGCTCAAATCCTTGAGGCTGTGGGTAATTCGCAGGTGGACCTTGTGATTTCCGATATGGCCCCCAATATGAGTGGTACGCCCGAAGTGGATATGCCCAAGGCCATGTTCCTGTGCGAGCTGGCGCTGGACCTGGCGGAACGGATCCTCAAGCCCGGTGGCAATTTCGTCATCAAGATTTTCCAGGGCGAAGGGTTCGACGTTTATCTGAAGGATGCTCGGAAGAAATTCGACAAGATCCAGATGATCAAGCCAGACTCTTCCCGTGGCAGCTCCCGAGAGCAGTACATGCTGGCCTGGGGTTATCGCGGTGGTGATGCCTGAAACGAGGTTTTTCGGCGGGGCGATAGGTTTTTCATATTTCGCTCTGCAGGCATAAGCGAATATTGTGTAGAAAGTGTTTCACAAAGGGTTACAGACGGCGCCTGCCAGAGTTGTAGGTAATGTAGTAAGTTAGGCCGGTGAATATCATGCGAAGCGCGCGCCAGTAGCGGAGCTTGCTTCAGAGGGTAGTTAATTGAACGATATGGCAAAGAATCTGATCCTGTGGTTGATCATCGCGGCAGTCCTGGTGACGGTGATGAACAACTTCTCCAGCCCTAACGAGCCGCAGACCCTCAACTATTCCGACTTCATCCAGCAGGTCAAGGATGGCAAGGTCGAGCGCGTAGCCGTTGACGGCTATGTGATTACCGGCAAGCGCACCGATGGCGACAGCTTCAAGACCATTCGTCCGGCAATTCAGGACAATGGCCTGATCGGCGATCTGGTCGACAATCACGTTGTGGTTGAAGGCAAGCAGCCTGAACAGCAAAGCATCTGGACTCAGCTTCTGGTAGCCAGCTTCCCGATCCTGGTGATCATCGCGGTGTTCATGTTCTTCATGCGCCAGATGCAGGGTGGTGCCGGTGGCAAGGGCGGGCCGATGAGCTTCGGCAAGAGCAAGGCGCGCCTGCTCTCTGAAGATCAGGTGAAAACCACTTTGGCTGACGTTGCCGGTTGCGACGAAGCCAAGGAAGAAGTCGGCGAGCTGGTCGAGTTCCTGCGTGATCCGGGCAAATTTCAGCGTCTGGGCGGTCGTATCCCGCGCGGCGTGCTGATGGTCGGCCCGCCGGGTACCGGTAAAACCTTGCTGGCCAAGGCGATTGCCGGCGAAGCGAAAGTGCCGTTCTTCACCATTTCCGGTTCCGACTTTGTCGAAATGTTCGTCGGTGTCGGCGCCAGCCGCGTCCGCGACATGTTCGAGCAGGCCAAGAAGCACGCCCCTTGCATCATCTTCATCGACGAAATTGATGCCGTAGGTCGCCATCGTGGCGCCGGCATGGGTGGCGGTCACGACGAACGTGAGCAGACTCTCAACCAGTTGCTGGTAGAGATGGACGGCTTCGAAATGAATGACGGCATCATCGTGATTGCTGCGACCAACCGTCCGGACGTGCTCGACCCTGCGCTGCTGCGTCCGGGCCGTTTCGACCGTCAGGTGGTGGTTGGCTTGCCAGACATTCGTGGTCGCGAGCAGATTCTGAAAGTGCACATGCGCAAAGTGCCAATGGGCGACGACGTTGCTCCGGCAGTGATCGCGCGTGGTACTCCTGGTTTCTCCGGTGCTGACCTGGCCAACCTGGTCAACGAAGCGTCGCTGTTCGCTGCCCGTAGCGGCAAGCGTATCGTCGAGATGAAAGAGTTCGAACTGGCGAAAGACAAGATCATGATGGGCGCCGAGCGCAAATCCATGGTCATGTCCGAGAAAGAAAAGCAGAACACGGCCTACCACGAAGCTGGCCATGCCATTGTCGGTCGCGTTGTTCCTGAGCATGATCCGGTCTACAAGGTATCGATCATCCCGCGCGGTCGTGCGCTGGGTGTGACCATGTTCCTGCCAGAAGAAGATCGCTACAGCCTGTCCAAGCGTGCGCTGATCAGCCAGATCTGCTCGTTGTACGGCGGTCGTATTGCTGAAGAAATGACTCTGGGCTTCGATGGTGTGACTACCGGTGCCTCCAACGACATCATGCGTGCAAGTCAGATTGCCCGGAACATGGTGACGAAATGGGGTCTGTCGGAAAAACTCGGTCCGCTGATGTACGCCGAAGAAGAAGGTGAAGTGTTCCTCGGTCGCGGCGGTGGTGGTCAGGCTGCCAGCTTCTCCGGTGAGACAGCCAAGCTGATCGACTCCGAAGTGCGCAGCATCATCGATCAGTGCTACGGCACCGCCAAGCAGATCCTCACGGATAACCGTGACAAATTGGATGCCATGGCTGATGCGCTGATGAAGTACGAAACCATCGATGCCGAGCAGATCGACGACATCATGGCGGGTCGCACGCCTCGCGAACCTCGCGACTGGTCGGGTGGCACCGGTACGCCTCCGCCGCCTGTCGTGCAGGACGAGCGTCCGGAAAAACCGATTGGCGGTCCGGCTGCTGACGTTTAAGGCTTGAAATGACTTCTGTACAGTCCCTGACCCGGTTGCCTTGTGGCAACCGGGTTCTTGATTTGGCCCAGACGCATGTCATGGGCATTCTCAATGTCACTCCTGATTCCTTTTCCGACGGCGGCCGCTACAGCCAGCTCGATGCGGCGCTGCGCCATGCCGAAGCCATGGTGCTGGCTGGCGCGACGCTGATTGATGTCGGCGGCGAATCGACCCGGCCGGGTGCGCGAGCGGTCTCTCCTCTGGAGGAACTTGAGCGCGTCGCGCCGATTGTCGAGCTGATCAATCGCGAGCTGGATGTGATCATCTCGGTCGATACTTCCACCCCGGCAGTCATGCGCGAAACCGCACGGCTCGGTGCCGGCCTGATCAACGATGTGCGTTCGTTGCGTCGCGATGGTGCGCTGGATGCGGCGGCGGCTACCGGATTGCCGGTCTGCCTCATGCACATGCTCGGCGAACCGGGCGATATGCAGGATAATCCGCAGTATCAGGATGTCACCCGCGAGGTCGGCGAGTTTCTCGCCGAGCGCATGGATCAGTGCGCCCAGGCGGGCATTCCTGCCGAGCGGATCATTCTTGATCCCGGCTTCGGCTTCGCCAAGACCCTGCAGCACAATCTAAGCTTGTTCAAACACATGGAGGCCCTGCATGCGCTGGGGCGGCCATTGCTGGTAGGTGTTTCGCGCAAGAGTATGATTGGCCACGCGTTGAACCGTCCCGTGGGCGAGCGCCTGCACGGCGGACTGGCGCTGGCGGCGCTGGCGTCAGTTAAAGGCGCACGTATATTGCGCGTCCACGATGTGGCGGAAACCGTCGATGTTGTGCGAATGATCGCGGCCGTTGAATCAGCCGAATAAGAATGATGGAGCACTTATGAGCAAGAAATATTTTGGTACCGACGGCATTCGCGGTCGTGTTGGTGAATACCCGATCACGCCTGACTTCATGCTCAAGCTCGGCTGGGCGGCTGGTATGGCTTTCCGCAAGATGGGGGCCTGCAAGGTGCTGGTCGGCAAGGACACGCGGATCTCCGGCTATATGTTCGAATCGGCACTCGAGGCCGGGCTGACCTCGGCGGGTGCCGATGTGATGCTGCTCGGTCCGATGCCGACGCCGGCCATCGCCTATCTGTCGCGTACGTTCCAGGCTGAAGCCGGTATCGTGATCAGTGCATCGCACAACCCACATGATGACAACGGCATCAAGTTCTTCTCTGGTAAAGGCACCAAGCTGCCGGATGAGTTGGAGTTGATGATCGAAGAGTTGCTCGATACGCCAATGACCGTCGTCGAGTCGAGCAAGATCGGCAAGGTGTCGCGAATCAATGACGCATCGGGTCGCTACATCGAGTTCTGCAAAAGCAGCGTTCCTACTGGCTCCAATTTCGCCGGCCTGAAGATCGTCATCGACTGCGCGCATGGTGCGACTTATAAGGTTGCACCTAGCGTCTTCCGTGAGCTGGGTGCCGAAGTTGTCGTGCTATCTGCCCAGCCGAATGGGTTGAACATCAACGATAACTGCGGTTCCACGCATATGGGGCCGTTGCAGGCCGCCGTTCTGGCTGAGCATGCGGACCTGGGTATCGCCTTCGACGGTGATGGCGATCGGGTATTGATGGTCGATCACACCGGCGCCATTGTTGATGGTGACGACCTGCTGTTTATCATTGCCCGGGATCTGCATGAGCGTGGCAAGTTGCAGGGTGGCGTCGTCGGTACGTTGATGAGCAATCTTGGTCTCGAACTGGCCCTTGCGGATCTGTCGATCCCGTTCGTTCGCGCCAATGTCGGTGACCGCTACGTGATTGCCGAACTGCAAGAGCGCAACTGGCTCGTTGGTGGGGAAAACTCCGGGCATGTGGTCTGCTTCAATCACACCACCACGGGCGACGCGATCATCGCGGCCTTGCAAGTGTTGATGGCTCTGAAATCCCGCAACGAAGGCTTGGCACAAACCCGGCAGGCGTTGCGCAAGTGCCCTCAGGTGCTGATCAACGTTCGCTTTGGCGGCGGTGAAAGCCCGCTGGAGCATCCGGCTGTCAAGGAAGCCAGTGCCCGTGTAACTCAGGCGATGGCGGGGCGCGGTCGCGTGCTTCTGCGCAAGTCCGGCACAGAGCCCTTGGTGCGCGTAATGGTCGAAGGCGAGGACGAAAACCAGGTTCGCGGCTATGCCGAAGAGCTGGCAAAACTGGTAACCGAAGTTTCTGCCTGATACGGCTTGCAAGCCATGATTGTGTTGGGTAACATCTGCGCCCACTTTGACCGACGAGGTACAGCATGCGTCGCCCTATGGTAGCTGGTAACTGGAAGATGCACGGTACCCGCGCCAGCGTCGCTGAGCTGATCAACGGCCTTCGTCATCTGGCCTTGCCTAGCGGTGTTGATGTCGCGGTGTTCCCGCCTTGCTTGTATATCAATCAAGTGATTGATGGCTTGAAAGGCAAGTCGATTTCGGTCGGCGCGCAGAATTCTGCGGTGGAAGCCATGCAAGGTGCGTTGACTGGTGAGATTGCTCCCAGCCAACTGGTGGATGCAGGTTGTTCCCTGGTGCTTGTCGGGCACTCCGAACGCCGCCAGATTATGGGCGAGCGAGACGGGATGCTGAATCGCAAGTTCGCAGCGGCACAGGCATGTGGCTTGACTCCGGTGTTGTGTGTAGGGGAGACCCTCGAGCAGCGCGAAGCCGGAAAAACTCTTGAAGTTGTCGGGCGTCAGCTGGGCAGCATCATCGAGGAGCTGGGTGTCGGTGCCTTTGCCAAGGCAGTTATTGCTTACGAGCCGGTCTGGGCCATTGGTACCGGGCTGACTGCAACGCCGCAACAGGCTCAGGATGTGCATAAGGCCATTCGCGAGCAGTTGGCGGCAGAGAATTCTGAAGTCGCACGAGGTGTGCGGCTTCTATACGGCGGCAGCGTGAAGGCGGCCAATGCGGTCGAACTGTTCGGCATGCCGGATATCGATGGGGGGCTCATTGGTGGAGCTTCCCTGAATGCAGATGAGTTCGGTGCGATTTGTCGCGCCGCGGGAAACTGAAAAAATGCTGGAAACAGTCGTAGTCGTTTTTCATCTGCTGGGTGCATTGGGCGTAGTTGCTCTGGTTTTGCTGCAGCAGGGTAAGGGTGCGGACGCTGGCGCGTCTTTCGGAGCAGGTGCTTCAAATACTGTGTTCGGAAGCCAAGGTTCCTCTACCTTTCTTAGTAAGTTTACTGCTATACTTGCCGCCGGTTTCTTCATAACCAGCTTGGGGTTAGGTTACTTTGCTAAAGAGAAAGCTCATCAGCTGACTCAAGCAGGTCTTCCAGATCCAGCAGTGTTGGAAGTACCTAAGCAACAACCGGCTTCTGATGATGTACCGGTGCTTCAAGAGCAAAAGTCGGCTACTCCAGCGACTGACGTGCCTCCAGCTCAAGAGCAGAAGTAAGAAGGGTTTCAAACGTAGTATTGCCGAGGTGGTGGAATTGGTAGACACGCAACCTTGAGGTGGTTGTGCCCATAGGGTGTAGGGGTTCGAGTCCCCTTCTCGGTACCAATTAGTCAGGAGAGCCCGCTGTTGCGGGCTTTCTTGCAGGTGGAAGGTTACATTGACCCTAAAAGGGATCGGTCGTATACTTCCGCCCCAGCTTTGTCGCGGGGTGGAGCAGTCTGGTAGCTCGTCGGGCTCATAACCCGAAGGTCGTCGGTTCAAATCCGGCCCCCGCAACCAGTTTAAGGAGCCCCTTTTAAGGGGCTTTTTGTTAGCTGGATACTTTCAACGCCGCTGTTCGACGGCGTTTCAAGGATGGGCGTTATGCCCATTTTTTTATTTTGCAAAGCATGCACATATCATGCACTAGGGGGTTCAGGTGTCGAGCAAGCTAGAAGAGTTGCAGGCCTTGCTGGCCCCGGTGGTCGTGGCCCTGGGCTATGAATGCTGGGGTATCGAGTTTTCGGCTCAGGGTCGTCACTCGATGTTGCGCGTTTATATCGATAAAGAGGGTGGCGTGCTGGTGGACGATTGCGCCATTGTCAGCCGTCAGATCAGCGGCGTTCTGGATGTTGAAGATCCGATCTCCGTTGAATACACCCTTGAAGTTTCCTCGCCTGGCATGGAGCGCCCGCTGTTCACTCTTGAGCAGTTTGCCAAATTTGCCGGTGAACAAGTGAAGATCAAGCTGCGCTCGCCTTTCGAAGGTCGACGCAACTTTCAGGGCCTTCTGCGCGGTGTAGAAGAGCAGGACGTCGTGGTGCAGGTAGAAGACCACGAGTTCCTGTTGCCGATCGATATGATCGACAAGGCCAACATTATTCCCAGTTTTGACTGAGACGCGGATCCCGCGGATCCAATGGCTTGCGAAAGGCGAGGCGTACGATGAGCAAAGAAGTACTGCTGGTTGTTGAGTCGGTATCCAATGAAAAGGGTGTACCGGCAAGCGTAATTTTTGAAGCGCTGGAGCTGGCTCTGGCCACTGCTACCAAAAAGCGTTTTGAAGACGAAGTGGACCTGCGTGTGGAAATCAACCGCCACACCGGTTCTTACGAAACCTTCCGTCGCTGGACGGTCGTCGAAGAGAATGATCTCGACGATCCGGCCATCGAGACCTGGCCAAGCAAGGTTGCCGAAACGCATCCTGGTGCCAAGGTCGGTGACGTCGTCGAAGAGAAAATCGAATCCATCGAGTTCGGCCGCATCGCTGCACAGACTGCCAAGCAGGTCATCGTGCAGAAAGTTCGCGAAGCCGAGCGCGCTCAAGTGGTCGACGCCTATCGCGAGCGCCTGGGAGAAATCATCTCCGGCACCGTGAAAAAAGTTACCCGCGACAACGTGATCGTCGATCTGGGCAACAATGCTGAAGCATTGCTGGCCCGTGAAGACATCATTTCTCGCGAAACCTTCCGTGTCGGCGTGCGTCTGCGTGCGCTGCTCAAGGAAATCCGCACCGAGAACCGCGGCCCGCAGCTGATCCTGTCGCGTACCGCGCCGGAAATGCTGATCGAGCTGTTCCGTATCGAAGTGCCGGAAATCGCCGAAGGCCTCATCGAGGTCATGGCCGCCTCCCGTGATCCGGGTTCGCGTGCCAAGATCGCTGTCCGCTCCAAGGACAAGCGCATCGACCCGCAAGGTGCCTGCATCGGTATGCGCGGTTCGCGCGTCCAGGCGGTATCGGGTGAGTTGGGCGGTGAGCGTGTTGATATCGTGCTGTGGGACGACAACCCGGCCCAGTTCGTTATCAACGCCATGTCCCCGGCCGAGGTTGCGGCAATTATCGTTGACGAAGATGCCCATGCCATGGACATCGCCGTTGGCGCAGACAATCTGGCTCAGGCCATCGGTCGCGGTGGTCAGAACGTGCGTCTGGCGAGCCAGTTGACTGGCTGGACCCTGAACGTGATGACCGAATCGGACATCCAGGCTAAGCAGCAAGCAGAAACCGGCGACATCCTGCGCAACTTCATCGACGAGCTGGAAGTCGACGAAGAACTGGCTCAGGTGCTGGTAGATGAAGGCTTCACCAGCCTGGAAGAGATTGCCTACGTACCGGTGGAGGAAATGCTCAACATCGACGGCTTTGACGAGGACATCGTCAACGAGCTTCGTGCTCGCGCCAAGGATCGCTTGTTGACCAAAGCCATCGCTACTGAGGAAAAGCTGGCAGACGCCCATCCGGCCGAAGACCTGCTCTCGCTTGAGGGTATGGACAAGGATTTGGCGATGGAACTGGCGGTGCGCGGCGTAATTACCCGCGAAGACCTGGCCGAGCAGTCTATTGACGACCTGCTCGACATCGACGGCATTGACGATGATCGTGCCGGCAAGTTGATCATGGCCGCCCGAGCCCACTGGTTCGAGTAATTAGGCGCGGCCTGAGGAGAGAAGTGCATGACGCAAGTCACGGTGAAACAACTGGCCGATGAGGTCAAAACACCGGTAGAGCGCCTGTTGCAGCAGATGCGTGAGGCAGGTCTGCCGCACACCGCCGCCGACGAAAATGTGACTGACAGTGAGAAGCAATCCCTGCTGACTCACTTGAAGAGCAGTCACAAGGCGAAAGTGGAAGAACCACGCAAGATCACGCTGCAGCGTAAAACCACCAGCACCCTGCGTGTGGCTGGTAGCAAGAGCATCAGCGTTGAAGTTCGCAAGAAGAAAGTTTTCGTACAGCGCAGCCCGGAAGAAATCGAAGCCGAGCGCAAGCGTGAACTGGATGAGCGTCGCGCAGTAGAAAATGCTGCCCGTCAGAAGGCTGAAGAAGAAGCCAAGCAACGCGCCGAAGAAGAAGCGCGTCGCCAGCCTGCTGCTGCGCAAACCGCTGCCAGCGACGCCGTTGCGGCACCGGCTGCTGCCGAACCTGTTCGCGAAAGCGCACCGGTGGCTGCTGCTCCTGCTCCATCGGCTGACGTTCGCAACAAGCAGAACGAACAGCGCCGTCCGGACAAGCCACGTGCCGACGATAACAATCGTCGCAGCGGCGGCGGTGATGGCGAGCGCAAAAACGCTCCGCATCGCGCATCGGTCAAAGAAAAAGCCCCGGCACCACGTGTGGCGCCACGCACTACCGACGAAGAAAGCGATGGCTTCCGTCGTGGTGGTCGCGGCAAGGCCAAGCTGAAGAAACGCAACGCCCATGGTTTCCAGAGCCCGACCGGCCCTGTCGTGCGTGATGTGCAGATCGGCGAGACCATCACGGTTGGCGATCTGGCCAATCAGATGTCGGTCAAAGCGGCTGAAATCATCAAGTTCATGTTCAAACTGGGTACCCCAGCGACCATCAACCAGGTGCTTGATCAGGAAACTGCTCAACTGGTAGCCGAAGAACTGGGCCACAAAGTGACCCTGGTCAGCGATACCGCTCTGGAAGATTCCCTGGCCGAGTCCCTGAAATTTGAAGGTGAGTCGTTCTCCCGTGCACCAGTCGTGACCGTAATGGGCCACGTTGACCACGGTAAGACTTCCCTGCTCGACTACATCCGTCGTGCCAAGGTAGCTGCTGGCGAAGCCGGCGGTATCACCCAGCACATCGGTGCATACCACGTTGAGACTGATCGCGGCATGGTCACTTTCCTCGACACCCCGGGTCACGCTGCGTTTACCGCAATGCGTGCCCGTGGTGCCAAGGCGACCGACATCGTGATCCTCGTGGTTGCAGCGGACGACGGCGTGATGCCGCAAACCATCGAAGCGGTTCAGCATGCTCAGGCAGCTGGCGTGCCGCTGGTGGTAGCAGTGAACAAGATCGACAAGCCGGGCGCCGATCTCGATCGCATCCGCAGCGAACTGTCGGTTCACGGCGTGACTTCCGAAGACTGGGGTGGCGACACGCCATTCGTTCCGGTTTCGGCGAAGATGGGTACTGGCGTGGACGAGCTGCTTGAAGCCGTTCTGCTGCAGGCCGAAGTTCTCGAACTGAAAGCTACTCCGTCGGCTCCTGGCCGTGGTGTGGTGGTTGAATCGCGTCTCGACAAGGGTCGTGGCCCGGTGGCAACCGTGCTCGTTCAGGACGGTACGCTGCGTCAAGGCGACATGGTTCTGGTCGGTTCGAACTACGGCCGTGTACGTGCGATGCTCGACGAGAACGGCAAGCCGATCAAGGAAGCCGGTCCATCCATCCCTGTCGAGATCCTCGGCCTGGACGGTACACCGGACGCTGGCGACGAGATGAGCGTGGTTGCCGACGAGAAGAAAGCCCGTGAAGTGGCTCTGTTCCGTCAAGGCAAGTTCCGCGAAGTCAAACTGGCTCGCGCTCACGCCGGCAAGCTGGAAAACATCTTCGAAAACATGGGTCAGGCCGAGAAGAAGACGCTCAACATCGTCCTCAAATCCGACGTCCGTGGTTCGCTGGAAGCGTTGAACGGTGCCTTGAATGGCCTGGGCAACGACGAAGTACAAGTGCGCGTCGTGGGTGGCGGTGTCGGTGGTATCACCGAATCCGACGCCAACCTGGCACTGGCTTCCAACGCTGTACTGTTCGGCTTCAACGTGCGTGCCGATGCCGGCGCTCGCAAGATCGTCGAGCAGGAAGGTCTGGATATGCGTTACTACAACGTGATCTACGACATCATCGAAGACGTCAAGAAAGCCCTGACCGGCATGCTCGGCAGCGATGTTCGCGAGAACATCCTGGGTGTCGCCGAAGTGCGTGACGTGTTCCGTTCGCCGAAGTTTGGCGCGATCGCCGGTTGCATGGTGATCGAAGGTGTCGTGCACCGTAACCGTCCGATCCGTGTACTGCGTGAAGACATCGTTATCTTCGAAGGCGAGCTGGAATCCCTGCGCCGCTTCAAGGATGACGCTTCCGAAGTACGTGCCGGCATGGAATGCGGTATCGGCGTGAAGAGCTACAACGACGTCAAAGTCGGCGACAAGATCGAAGTCTTCGAGAAGGTTCAGGTTGCTCGCAGCCTCTGACTCGCGCATTTCAAGGGCCACGATGGGCCGTCGCATGCAAATGCACGGCACAGCGTCCGGACTCTAAACGCAACGCCCGGTCTGGCTTTTGTCAGGCCGGGCGTTTGCCGCTTTCAGACCTTGCGGGTTTCACCGCTGGGCAGTAACAGGTAACAAATCATGGCAAAAGAATACAGCCGTACCCAACGTATCGGCGATCAGATGCAGCGCGAGCTGGCGCAACTGATCCGTCGCGAAGTCAAAGACCCGCGCGTCGGTCTGGTCACCATCACTGCTGTGGAAGTGTCCCGTGACGTCGGTCACGCGAAGATTTTCATTACCGTGATGGGTCAGGACAACGCTGAAGACATCGCGCAAAGCATCAAGGTGCTCAATGCCGCCGCAGGCTTCCTGCGCATGCAATTGGCCCGCGAAATGAAGCTGCGCAGCGTGCCGCAACTGCACTTCCACTACGACGAATCCGTCGTGCGTGGCGCGCACCTGTCGGCGCTGATCGAGCGCGCCGTCGCTGAAGACAATCAGCACGTTGCCGCTCCAGCACCTGAAGACTCCAAGGAGTAATTCGGTGGCTCAGGTCAAACGTATCCGTCGTAACGTCAGCGGCATCATTCTGCTCGACAAGCCGTTGGGGTTCACCTCCAACGCTGCCTTGCAGAAAGTGCGCTGGCTGCTCAATGCCGAGAAGGCCGGACACACCGGCAGCCTTGACCCGTTGGCCACCGGCGTGTTGCCGCTGTGCTTCGGCGAGGCGACCAAGTTCTCGCAATACCTGCTCGATTCCGACAAGGGCTATGAGACCCTGGCGCAACTGGGCAAGACCACCACCACGGCCGATGCCGAAGGTGAGGTTTTGCAGGAGCGTCCGGTGACCGTTGGTCGCGCCGATGTCGAGGCGGTTCTGCCGAAATTTCGTGGGCAAATCAGTCAGATACCGCCGATGTACTCGGCACTCAAGCGTGATGGCCAGCCGCTGTACAAACTGGCACGTGCAGGCGAAGTAGTGGAGCGCGAACCGCGTTCTGTTACTATTGCGCGCTTGGAATTGCTGGCCTTCGAAGGCGATACTGCGCGGCTTGCGGTGGACTGCAGCAAGGGCACCTATATTCGGACCCTGGTGGAGGATATCGGTGAGCAACTCGGTTGTGGTGCGTACGTCGCAGAATTGCGTCGGACCCAGGCCGGGCCTTTCACCCTGGCGCAGACCGTGACCCTCGAAGAGCTGGAAGCGGTACATGCCGAAGGCGGCAACGAAGCGGTCGATCGCTTCCTGATGCCATCGGACAGCGGCCTGCAGGATTGGCCGCTGCTGCATTTCTCGGAAGCGAGTGCGTTCTACTGGCTCAACGGCCAGCCGGTACGTGCCCCGGATGCACCGAAGTTCGGCATGGTACGAGTACAGGATCACAATGGTCGCTTCATCGGTATCGGTGAAGTGAGCGAAGACGGGCGCATCGCGCCGCGTCGCTTGATTCGGTCAGAATGACCGGAACCGGTCTGCGTTAAGCGGGCCGGCGAGTGTGGCTGTTAACAGGCATGGTCACTACTCATTTATAGATACAGGGATTTGTCCCTGGCCTGTTGAAGCTGTTTCCCTGAAACAGTTTCCTGATAAGGAAGGATTGCCTCATGGCTCTCGACGTTCAAGAAAAAGCTCAAATCGTTGCTGACTACCAGCAAGCTGTTGGTGACACTGGTTCGCCAGAAGTGCAGGTTGCACTGCTGACCGCCAACATCAACAAACTGCAAGGTCACTTCAAGGCCAACGGTAAAGATCACCACTCCCGTCGTGGTCTGATCCGCATGGTTAACCAGCGTCGCAAGCTGCTGGACTACCTGAAAGGCAAGGACGTAAGCCGGTACGCCGCGCTGATCGCTCGCCTGGGTCTGCGTCGCTAATCAGCGATTGCGCTATGAGGTTGGTGGTCTGTCGGGCGTCAGCGGTTTTCCGCTGGCGTCTTGCAGGCTCCCAGCCTCAAGTTTTATCTGCAGCATGGCTTTACCTGTAGCACCCGGACAATTGCCATCGGGCCGATTCCCGAGATTGCCCAAGAATTCGCAAGAAACCGTTTCCCCCAAGAGCCACAAAGAAGGTAGGACACCGTGAACCCGGTAATCAAAAAATTCCAGTTCGGTCAATCGACCGTTACCCTCGAGACAGGCCGTATCGCCCGTCAGGCCTCCGGCGCAGTATTGGTCACCGTTGACGACGACGTCAGCGTGTTGGTGACTGTTGTCGGTGCAAAGCAAGCCGATCCGGGCAAGGGTTTCTTCCCTCTGTCCGTGCACTACCAGGAAAAGACTTACGCCGCCGGTAAGATCCCTGGCGGTTTCTTCAAGCGTGAAGGCCGTCCTTCCGAGAAAGAAACCCTGACTTCCCGACTGATCGACCGTCCGATCCGTCCGCTGTTCCCAGAAGGCTTCATGAACGAAGTGCAGGTTGTCTGCACCGTCGTTTCCACCAGCAAGAAGACCGATCCGGACATCGCTGCGATGATCGGTACCTCGGCTGCCCTGGCCATCTCCGGCATTCCATTCGACGGCCCGATCGGCGCCGCTCGCGTGGCTTTCCACGAAAGCACCGGCTACCTGCTGAACCCGACTTACGAGCAGCAGGCCGCTTCGAGCCTGGACATGGTCGTTGCCGGTACTTCCGACGCCGTGCTGATGGTTGAATCGGAAGCCAAAGAGCTGACCGAAGACCAGATGCTGGGCGCGGTACTGTTCGCTCACGACGAATTCCAGGTTGTGATCAACGCTGTTAAGGAACTGGCTGCCGAAGCCGCCAAGCCAACCTGGAACTGGGCTCCTGCGCCAGAAGCCACCGAACTGCTGGGCGCTATCCGTGCCGAGTTCGGCGAAGCGATCTCCCAGGCTTACACCATCACCATCAAGGCCGACCGTTACGCTCGCCTGGGTGAGCTGAAGGACCAAGTGGTCGCCAAGCTGTCCGGTGAGGAAGGCCAGCCAAGCGCTGCTGAAGTCAAAGCAGCCTTCGGCGAAATCGAATACCGCACCGTTCGCGAAAACATCGTTAACGGCAAGCCACGTATCGACGGTCGCGACACCAAGACTGTACGTCCGCTGAACATCGAAGTCGGCGTTCTGCCGAAGACTCACGGTTCGGCTCTGTTCACCCGTGGCGAGACCCAGGCACTGGTTGTTGCAACACTGGGCACCGCCCGTGACGCGCAACTGCTGGACACCCTGGAAGGTGAAAAGAAAGACCCGTTCATGCTTCACTACAATTTCCCGCCGTTCTCGGTAGGCGAGTGTGGTCGCATGGGTGGCGCCGGTCGTCGCGAAATCGGTCACGGCCGTCTGGCCCGTCGTTCGGTTTCGGCCATGCTGCCAGCCGCTGACGTGTTCCCGTACACCATCCGCGTGGTATCGGAAATCACCGAATCCAACGGTTCGAGCTCGATGGCTTCCGTGTGCGGTGCTTCCCTGGCACTGATGGACGCTGGTGTACCGATGAAGGCACCGGTAGCCGGTATCGCCATGGGTCTGGTTAAAGAAGGCGAGAAGTTCGCCGTCCTGACCGACATCCTCGGCGACGAAGATCACCTGGGCGACATGGACTTCAAGGTAGCCGGTACCGCCAAAGGCGTTACTGCGCTGCAGATGGACATCAAGATCAAGGGCATCACCGAAGAGATCATGGAAATCGCTCTGGGCCAGGCCCTTGAAGCGCGCCTGAACATCCTCGGCCAGATGAACCAGATCATTGGCCAGTCGCGTACCGAACTGTCGGCCAACGCTCCGACCATGATCGCGATGAAGATCGACACCGACAAGATCCGTGACGTTATCGGTAAAGGTGGCGCGACCATCCGTGCGATCTGCGAAGAAACCAAGGCTTCGATCGACATCGAAGACGACGGTTCGATCAAGATCTTCGGCGAAACCAAGGATGCCGCAGAAGCTGCTCGTCAGCGCGTTCTGAGCATCACGGCAGAAGCCGAGATCGGCAAGATCTACGTCGGCAAGGTTGAGCGCATCGTCGACTTCGGCGCATTCGTCAACATCCTGCCGGGCAAGGACGGTCTGGTGCACATCTCGATGCTGAGCGACGCTCGCGTTGAGAAAGTGACCGACATCCTGAAAGAAGGCCAGGAAGTGGAAGTGCTGGTATTGGACGTGGACAACCGCGGCCGTATCAAGCTGTCCATCAAAGACGTGGCAGCTGCCAAAGCTTCGGGCGTTTAATTACCCCAACGCTTTAGCGCAATAAAGATGCCCCCGCCGTGCAAACGGCGGGGGCATTTTTTTATCTGAAATAAAGAAATTGTGGCGAGGGGATTTATCCCCTCGCCACAAATGTGGTTCTCAAAAGAAAACCATCAGACAACCCACAAATTTGCCGCAGTTCGAGTCCGGTGCTAGGTTTAGCCCACCGCCCGTGTAGCTCAGCCGGTAGAGCAGCGCACTCGTAACGCGAAGGTCGCAGGTTCGATTCCTGTCTCGGGCACCAACTCCTCAGCGCGCCACATCGATTCATGTTCCGCAGGTCAGCTTTTTGTGCAAGAGATGTAAAGAGCCGTGTAATTCGTCATGCAAAAGTCCTATATTCGGTGCCTGCATGAGCATCGCTTAGCAGTTTTCAGATGATCCCGAATGGTTCCGAAGGCCGGCCAGTCCGCGTCAGAGAGATCCTTGATGATCCAGATCCATCCTCCATTCCTAAGATCAGCGAGAACCCCATGACTGAATTGACCCAAGAGCAACGCCACGAACAAGCGCTGGAAAAATACCTTCTGGATGTGCCGGACCTGAAGGATGAGATCAAGGACCTGAGTCCCGATGATCAGAAAGACCAGATCCAGTGGGCCTTCGAAGACGAAGCCGAAGCGCAGGGCTTGCAGCCGTGGGAGCTGACTCTCAAGTACACGAGCTCGCCGGAAGAGTTCGAGGCGCAGCGCCTCGTGCTGCACAAGGAAGCGGCGGAAGTCTTGGGTGTCGAGTGGGACGAGTACTGCGAGATGAACAATCTCGTCGTATAAGAGCAGCTGCGAGCTTCTAGCTACAAGCTGCAAGTCAAAGCAGAGTCGCTTGGCTTGTAGCTTGCCGCTGCGTTTAGAGGCTTAGTCGCATCGACAGATCCACCGCTTTGACGTCCTTGGTCATCGCGCCGATCGAGATGTAATCCACGCCCGTTTCGGCGATCGGCAGCAGCGTGCTTTCGTTGATGCCGCCGCTGGCTTCCAGTTTCGCCTTGCCGGCGGTCAGGCGTGCGGCTTCGCGCATGTCATCCAGGCTCAGTTCGTCGAGCATGATGATGTCGGCGCCGGCTTCCAGCGCTTGCTTCAATTCCTCAAGACTTTCCACTTCGATTTCCACCGGTTTGCCCGGGGCGATCTTGTGCGCGGCGGCCACGGCTTCGGCGATGCCACCACTGGCGGCGATGTGGTTTTCCTTGATCAGGAAGGCATCGTAGAGACCGATGCGATGGTTGTGGCAGCCGCCGCAGGTCACTGCGTATTTCTGCGCCATCCGCAGGCCCGGCAAGGTTTTGCGCGTGTCGAGCAACTTGACCTGCGTCTCGCCGACGAAGTCCGCCAGGTACTGCGCGCGCGTCGCTACGCCGGACAGCAACTGCAGGAAGTTCAACGCGCTGCGTTCACCGGTCAGCAGTGAGCGCGCCGGGCCTTCCAGGTGAAACAGCGGCTGATTGGCTTTGACCCGCTGGCCGTCGACCACTTGCCAATGCACGGCCACGCGCGGATCGAGCTGGCGAAACACCGCATCGACCCACGCGGTGCCGCAGATGACGGCGGCGTCACGGGTGATGATGGTGGCTTTGGCCAGGCGTTCGGCCGGGATCAGTTGCGCGGTGATGTCGCCGCTGCCGACGTCTTCGAGCAACGCACGGCGCACGTTGTTTTCGATTTCGGCGGTCAGATCGGCGAGACGTAGATTCGGCATAACGGACTCCACAAACAAAGTGGTTCGATTATAGGGGCAGGGCGC
This sequence comes from Pseudomonas siliginis, assembly GCF_024072275.1. Taxonomy (NCBI): domain Bacteria; kingdom Pseudomonadati; phylum Pseudomonadota; class Gammaproteobacteria; order Pseudomonadales; family Pseudomonadaceae; genus Pseudomonas; species Pseudomonas siliginis. The sequence goes on from NZ_CP099598.1 coordinate 922,942, forward strand.
GGGCCAACCCAAGGCGAGAACGTGCGTGCCTGGCGCATCTGGTCGATTTTCCTGCGCTGAGTGCGAGGTGTATGGCGTATAGGGGAAACCCTGAGGCCTATAGCATCGTCGGCCTGTTTTGCCAGATAATCCGCCTTGTATTTGACGTCATGGCTTTGACGAACGAGTCCAGTTGGGCAGTGTCAAAGCGACGAACCGAATCACCGTTCCAGGAGGCTTGGATGCGCAACGACGGGAAAGTGGTGCCTTTGCACCGGGCGACTGCCGATCTGGCGGACCACTCGCCGCTTGCCCGCTTGCCGGTGATTCTGCTGCAGGTTCGCGACAAGGCTGCGCAGCAGCTGCGCCACGATTTGCAGGAGCTGTTCGATAACGCCGACGACACGCTGTTCGAAATGGCCGACCGGGCGCGCAACGACGTCGATCAGAACATTTTTTTCGAAGCCATGCGCGACCTGCGCCTCAAACGCAAAAACATCGAGCGCGGCTTTCTGGAACTGTTCTTTGAAGCCTTCGCCGGCCTTACCCAATACGACCCCGCCGCCAACACCCTGCCACGCACGCCGGTGGTCGAAGAGTCGGCGCCGCGCACCGATGCCATGGAGCGTACCGTCGCCGTGCAGACCATGGTCAGCCGTGTGCTCAAGCGCGACGGCTTCGCTCTCGATCAACTCACCGCACGCTTCAGCTCGATGCTCGGCAAGCGTCTGGACGATCAGCACAATCCGCTGAGTCCGGCCATGCTCTGCGAATATTTCCTGCAGGCCGGACGTAACCTCGGCGTCGAGATCAAGGTCAAGCTGATCCTGCTCAAGCTGTTCGAACGCTATGTGCTGGCTGACACCGAACAGTTGTATGGCGAGGCCAATCAGTTGTTGCTCGCCACCGGCGTGTTGCCACATCTGAAACCCGCCGTGGCTCGTCGCATGGTCGAGCCTGCGGACAGCGACACATTGATTGAAGATCTCGACGAGCCGCCAGCGGACGAAGGCATCGAGGAAGTGTTCGCAGCGATGCAGCAATTGCTCGCCCAGGTCCGCGGCCGCGTCACACCGACCCTGGAGCCCGGCGCCCCGGCGCATCCGATCAACACCCGCGACCTGCTGCGGTTGTTGTCGCACTTGCAGCAATACGTACCGGCGCTGGAGGCTCAGGAAGATTTCGATCTGCGTCATCAGCTCGAACAGTTGCTGACCCGAGTCAGCGTCCGAAGTGGCCGCTCACGCATTGTCGCGACTGCCGACGAAGATGTGATCAACCTGATCGCCATGGTCTTCGACTGCATCCTCGACGATCGCAATGTGCCCGATGCGCTCAAGGCGCTGATCGGCCGATTGCAGATTCCGATGCTCAAGGTTGCGGTGTTGGACAAGAGTTTCTTCAGCCGCAGCACGCACCCGGCGCGGCGCCTGCTCAACGAAATCGCCGAGGCCGCAATGGGCTGGAGCGATTGCGACGGCGCTGAGCGCGACAACCTATACGTGCGCATCGAACAAGTGGTGCAGCGCTTGCTGAGTGATTTTGTGGATGACCCGGCGATCTTCTCCGAACTGCTCGCCGACTTCCTCGCCTTCACTCAGGAAGAGCGCCGCCGCACCGAACTGCTGGAACAACGCTTGCGGGACGCCGAGGAAGGCCGGGCGAAGGCCGAGCTGGCTCAGCGGCGTGTCGCGCAGGCGTTGCAACAGGCGCTACTGGGCAAAGTGCTGCCGGCGACGGTGGTGAGTTTCGTCCAGCAGGCCTGGAGCAAAGTGCTGTTGCTGACCTGCCTCAAGCACGGCGATCAGTCCGCCGAATGGCATGCCGATGTGCAGACCATGGAACAGTTGGTCTGGAGCGTGCAGCGCCATGACGACGGCGAATCCAGCCTGCGCCTGCTGGCACTGGTGCCGGGTTTGCTCAAGTCGCTGCGCGATGGCCTGAGCAGCACCGCGTTCGACCCGTTTGCCACCAGCGAATTTTTCAGCGAACTGGAGGCTCTGCACGTACGCGTGCTGGAACGTTCCGACGATGCCGAGCACAGCGCCATGCCGCTGATCGAAGTCACGCCCGAGGTCTTGCAGCACAGTGCCGACCAGGCAGCAGCGACCCCGGCGCCGCGCCTGGCGCAAGACGATGCCGGTCTGTCTCAGGTCGAGCAGTTGCGTGTGGGCAACTGGGTGGTGTTCGACGCAGACGAGGAACAGACCTTGCGTTGCAAACTCGCCGCGATCATCGAAGAGACCGGCAAATATGTCTTCGTCGACCGCACCGGGACGAAAGTGCTGGAGCACAGCCGCACCGACCTCGCCTTGGCTTTCAGCCGTGGCGCCGCGCGCGCACTGGATGACACCTTGCTGTTCGACCGCGCACTGGAATCGGTGTTGGGCGACCTGCGGCGACTCAATCGCGGCAAGTGATCGCACGGTGGGGGCGGATCGCGGCATACTGGGCGCCCACATGGTCGGCGTTGAAGGAATCGGTATGCAGTTGGATCCCGCGAGCGGGTGGTGTCATGGCGTGCAGATCTGCCCGTCGCCCAACTTCAATGAGCGCCCGGCGGGCGAAGTGTCCCTGTTGGTCATCCACAACATCAGCCTGCCGCCGGCGCAATTCGCCACGGGCAAGGTGCAGGAATTTTTCCAGAATCGTCTGGATGTCACCGAACACCCGTACTTTGCAGGCATCGCTGACCTGCGCGTCTCGGCGCATTTTCTGATCGAACGTGACGGCAAGGTCACCCAGTTTGTCTCCTGTCTGGAACGGGCGTGGCATGCCGGCGTTTCGATGTTCGAAGGCCGTGAAACCTGCAACGATTTTTCCGTGGGCATCGAGCTGGAAGGCACCGATGATCTGCCGTTCACCGACGAGCAATATCGCGCGTTGACTGCGCTGACCCGGCAGTTGCAGAAACGCTTTCCAGCGATCACCGATCAGCGCATCTGCGGCCACAGCGATATCGCGCCGGGGCGCAAGACCGATCCGGGACCGGCATTCGACTGGGCACGCTACCGCGCCGCCCTGGCAAAAGAGGAAGGACAATGAGTTTTCTGGTGTTACTGCTGGCGCTGTGGATCGAGAAGTTTTCGGCCCTGCGCCATCGGCTTCAACGCGACGGCGGATGGATCCGCGAACTGCACAAACTCGAAAACAGCAAACGGCTGGCCAGGCAACCGTGGCTGGTGCTGACGATTCTGGTGCTGTTCCCGGTGGCGTTGCTGGCGCTGTTGCTGCTGGTGCTGGAACCTGTGGCTTACGGTTTGCTGGCGCTGCCGGTGCATTTGCTGGTGGTGATCTACAGCCTCGGACGCGGCGATCTGCTCGGCGGCCTCGGCCCGTTCCGCGATGCCTGGCGCCGTGAGGATCTGCAAGCGGCGGCGCACGTCGCCAAGCGCGACCTGGACATCTGCGCCGACAGTGGCGAGCAATTGCTCGAGCGGGTGCAAGGGCATCTGCTGTGGCAGGCCTATCAGAGTTTCTTCGCGGTGATCTTCTGGTACTTCCTTCTCGGCCCCGTGGCGGCATTGGCCTATCGTTTGCTGGCGCTGGCCGAAGAGCACGGCTGCAATCCGGCGCTGGTCGAGCGTGCTGCGCAGTTGCGTCACGCTTTCGATTGGGTGCCGGTTCGTTTGCTGGCGGCAAGTCTTGCGTTGGTCGGCAACTTCGTCGCGGTCAGCCGAGTGATGCTGCATGAGCTGCTGAACTGGAACATCAGCGCTGCGCAGTTGATCAACAAGGTCGGCCTGGCCGCCGGGGAAGTTCCACCGCCAGTGGTCGGCCCGGACGGCATAAACACCCTCGATTGCCTGTGGGAACTGCTGCTGCGCGCGGCGGTGCTGTGGTATGCCGGGTTTGCCTTGTGGACGGTTCTGGTTCACTGATTCGCTGATTTACAGAAAGATCAAAAGATCGCAGCCTTCGGCAGCTCCTACCTTGGAACGCATTTCCCTGTAGGAGCTGCCGAAGGCTCGGGCCGCGATCGGACGATCTTTTTGCTTTTGATTTGGCGATCACTGCATTGCCATTAACCTTAAGTTACAAAACCTCCCGCCGATTTACGCTATACAGAGATAGCGCCCGATAGTGGCTATCTGCTCTCGTCCCGCGCCTGCCAATAAAAACAAGAAAAACCAAGGGAGACTTCCAGTGAAGAGCTTGCTCTATCCCGCCGTCTCGCTGATGAACCGTCTGAGCTTCGGCATGAAGTTCAGCTTGATCAGCGTGCTGTTCCTGGTGCCGATGCTGGTGACCAATTTCTATCTGGTACGCGATTCCTATCGCGAATTTCAGGGCACCCGCGTCGAACTGCAAAGCCTAGACCTGCTGGGCAGCAGCCTGAACCTGCGCCGGGATCTGGAGACCCTGAACAATCTGGTGCAGATCGACGTCACCCTCGGCCAGTCCGGCAAGGCCGGCAATGTCGAAGCGCAGATCCAGACGCTGGAGCAGGCTCTGCTCGCGCGCCTCGAAGGGCTGACGGCGATGACCGAAGACCCCGAGCAGATCAAGCAATTCGAGGCCAAGCGCGATGAAATGATCGCCGCGTTCAAGGCCCAGCAAGCAGAGAGCTCGCTGCAAAGCAAAAGCGCGTTGATCGGCAAGTTGCTGGCCAGTGCGCAGATTTTCAGCCAGATCATCACCAGTCAGGCCGGGTTGAGCCGCGACAACCAGAGCGACATTCGTCAGCTCAGCGAACTGGTTACGCTGATCACCCCCAGCGTCACGCAAACCCTCGGCGAAGGCCGGGCGATGGGTTCGTATTCGTTGGGCCAGGGCTTTCTCAACAGTTCCTCGAGCACGCGTTTCGACGAGTTGCTGGTGCAGATCGAAAAACTCCAGGCCGAGTACGCCCTGAAACTGCAAGACGCCCTCGGCTCCAGCAACGCCGCGCGCGAATCCCTTAGCGCGCAGGCTGAGAACAGCAAGGCTTCGCTGAAGCAGGCCAGCGAGCTGTTCGAAGAACAAGTGGTGATGGCCGACACCCTCGATGCGCCGTGGCAGGCATTCTACGATCAGGTCACCGGGCTGATGGAACACACCTACCAGCTCAATCAGGCCACGCTGAAATTCCTCGACAGCCAGTTGCAGCAGCGTCTGGCGCAGAACCGCACGCACATGATTCTGCAAGCCTCGGCGTTGTCGGTGGTGTTCGTGCTGATTTTCTATCTTTATGGCGGTTTCTACGCCTCGACCCGGACCACCCTGAAAAGCCTGGGCGCGATGATGGACAAGGTCGCGGCCGGTGACATGACCGTCAACTTCAAGGCCAGCAGCCGTGATGAACTGGGCGAGTTGGGCGAGGTGTTCAACGGTACGGTGAAGAAGATTCACGACTTGATCGAACGCGTGGGCCACACCGTGGGTGAGGTCGAGCGCCAGGCCGGGCAGGTGGAGAGCGTGTCGGCGCAGAGCAATCAGGCCGTGGCCGGGCAGCGCTCGCAGATCGAACAAGTGGCGACGGCGATGAACCAGATGTCGGCGACCTCAATGGAAGTCGCTCGCAGTGCCGCCGCTGCGGTGAGCAGCGCCCACAGCGTCAACGACGAAACCCTCAGCGGACGCGGGCTGGTGGAATCGCAGCAGGGCAGCATTGCCGCGCTGGCCAGCGAAATCGATCAGTCGGTGCTGGTGATCAATCAACTGGCCAGCGACAGCCAGTCGATCAGCCGTGTGCTTGAGGTGATCAAGAGCATCGCAGAACAGACCAACCTGCTAGCACTCAATGCGGCGATCGAAGCCGCGCGAGCCGGCGAGCAGGGGCGCGGTTTTGCCGTGGTCGCAGATGAAGTGCGCACGTTGGCCAAGCGTACCCAGCAATCGACCGAAGAAATCGAGCAGATGATCGCCAAGCTGCACGGTGGCGTCGGCGCGGCGGTGAAGGCCATGGGCGTCAGCCATCAGATGGCCAACGGCACGGTGGGCCAGTCGGAGAAGGTCCAGCAGGCGCTGGAAAACATCCTTGGCGCGGTGGGCATGATCGTCGATCAGAATCAGCAGATCGCCGCCGCCGTCGAACAGCAGACCGCCGTGGCCCACGACATCGACCAGAACATCGTCGAGATCAACCGCGCTGGCGAACGCACAGCGCAAGGCGCGCACCAGACCGAAGATGCCAGCCGCGCGCTGTCGGCGCAGGTGGTTGAGCTCAAACAACTGATCAGCGCATTTCGCGTCTGAGCCCCAAACAATCCTTGTAGGAGCTGACGAGTGCAACGAGGCTGCGATCTTTTGACTTTGCCTTTGAAGATCAAAAGATCGCAGCCTCGTTGCACTCGTCAGCTCCTACCCGGGTACGTGTTACCAGCCGAAGACTTCGCAGCAGTTGGCGGTGCTGGCAGCGGCGAGTTGTTCAGCAGTGATATTCATCAGCTCGGCCAGCGCCGCGCAAATCGCCGGCAGATGCGCCGGGCTGTTGCGCTGGCCGGGGAACATGGCGGGGGCCATGTCCGGTGAGTCGGTTTCCAGTACCACCGATTGCAGCGGCAGTTCCGGCAGGACCCGATGCATGCGCAACGCCTGCGGCCAGGTCGGAGCACCGCCGAGACCCAGTTTGAACCCGAGCTTGAGGTATTCCCGCGCTTCCTCACGGCTGCCGGCGAAGGCGTGGATGATGCCGGCGCGTTTGAGCTTGAAGCGCTTGAGCGTGGCGATCACCGCCGCGTGGCTGCGGCGTACGTGGATCAGCGCCGGCAGCTCGAAGTCCGCCGCCAGTTGCAGCTGCGCTTCGAACAACGACTGTTGCCGCTCGCGATCGAGGTTTTCGAGGAAGTAATCCAGGCCTATCTCGCCCACCGCACACAACTGCCGATGCCCGCGCAGGCGTGTCAGCCAGTCACCCAGTGCGAGCAAATCCTCGGAGCGATGCTGATCGAGGAACACCGGATGCAGACCGAACGCGGCGTACAGGTCGGCATCGCTCTGCACCAGGTCCCACACCCGTTGCCAGTTGCCCTGATGCACGCCCAGCACGACGATGCGCCGCACGCCGAGGGCGCGGCTTTCGGCCAGCAACTCTGCGCGATCGGCGTCGAAGTCGGGGAAGTCGAGGTGGGTGTGGCTGTCGATCAGCTCCACGCTTCAGTCCCGATGAATACGCTGCTTGAAGGTCCGCGCAATGGCTTGCACGCCCGGTTGGTAGTCGTCCTGCTCGACGGCGGCCAGGGCCAGTTCCAGGGCCTTGTCGGCGATCAACTGGTGTTGCTGGGACATGGCGTTGACCGGCAACGGCAGGAAATCCAGCAACTGCGTGTCGCCGAACGTGCCCAGGCGCAGCGGCCGCGATTTCAGCGGGAAATCATGCAGCGCATCGAACACGCCTTGCAGCAGTACGTAGGAAGTGGTCACCAGCGCGTCAGGCAAATGCCCCAGACGCTGCAGGAGTTCTTCCATTAATTGCTTGCCGCACTCACGGCTGAACGACTCGGCGTGCTCGACCAGCACCTCACCTTTGAAGTCTTTGAGCGCTGCGCGGAAACCGGCAGCACGCTCCTGGCTGATGCTCAGCTCCGGGCGTGCGCCGAGCAGCACGATCTGCTTTGGCTGCGGATCGAGCAGGCTCTGGGTCAGATGCAGGCTGGCCTCGCGGTCGTCGCTGATCACCGAGCAGAAATGCTCCGGTTCCATGACCCGGTCGATGGCGATGATCGGCAGACCCTTGGCCTGCAACTGGCGATAGCTGTCATCACCGGCCGGCAGGCAACTGGCAACGATCAGCGCATCGCAGCGACGCGCGCGGAACAGTTGCAGCAACTGGCGCTCGCTGTCCGGCGCATCGTCGGAGCTGGCGATCAGCAATTGATAGCCGCGAGCCCGCGCGCCTTGTTCGAGCAACTTGGCGATCCGCGCGTAACTGGGGTTTTCCAGATCCGGCAGGATAAAGCCCAGGGTGCGCGTGTGCCGACTGCGCAGGCCGGCCGCTTGCGGATTGGGCGTAAAGCCGTGCAGATCGACCACCGCGCGCACGCGCTCGACGGTCGCGTTGCTGATGCGTTGCTGTTCGGCCTTGCCGTTGATGACGTAGCTGGCGGTGGTGACGGAGACGCCGGCCAACCGCGCAATATCACTGAGTTTCAACCCGGTATTTCCTTGTTTTTTCGAGCATGCCGCGACATTTTCGCCAATCCTACCCGATAAGGGCAGTCGACTTATTGCTTGGGCAGATCCGACCAGTTGGACTTCAAGGATGAGACATTATCGAGTAACGTGCCGATCAATCTAGATTAAACGTTTCAGCAAGCGTATTTTCTACGTTTTAGACGCCTTTGGCCGGTCCTGCCGTGAAACCGCCAAAACAGCCGCTGAAAAGCGCGGCAGAGCGCCTAAGCTGTGAACCATTCAAAACAATACCTGGCGTTGAACTGCGCCAAAAAGGAGATCGCATGCTCGAGCTCACTATAGAGCAGATATCCATGGGCCAGTCGGCCGTGGATAAACCCGCTGCCCTGCAATTGCTGGCCAGTCATCTGGTCGCCGATGGTCTGGTTGCCGACGGCTACCTCGCCGGCCTGCAGGCCCGGGAAGCCCAGGGCTCGACCTTTCTCGGTCAAGGCATCGCCATTCCCCACGGTACGCCGGAAACCCGCGATCAGGTATTCGCCACCGGCGTGCGCCTGATGCAGTTTCCCGACGGCGTCGATTGGGGCGATGGCCAGATCGTTTATCTGGCGATTGGCATCGCGGCGAAATCCGACGAACACCTGCGCCTGCTGCAACTGCTGACCCGTGCCCTCGGCGAGACCGATCTGGGCCAGGCCCTGCGTCGCGCCAGCTCGCCCGAAGCGCTGCTGAAGCTGCTGCAAGGCGCGCCGCAGGAACTGGCGCTCGATGCGCAGATGATCGGCCTCGGCGTGTCGGCCGATGATTTCGAAGAACTGGTCTGGCGCGGCGCACGTCTGCTGCGTCAGGCCGATTGTGTGAGCAACGGCTTTGCCGGCGTGTTGCAGCAGGTTGAAGCGCTGCCACTGGGCGACGGCCTGTGGTGGCTGCACAGCGAGCAGACCGTGAAGCGTCCGGGACTGGCGTTCGTCACCCCGGACAAACCGATGCGCTACCTCGGCCAGCCGCTCAGCGGACTGTTCTGCCTGGCGAGTCTGGGCGAAGCGCATCAGGCGCTGCTCGAGCGTTTGTGCGCGTTGCTGATCGAAGGTCGCGGCCACGAACTGGGCCGCGCCACCAGCAGTCGCAAAGTCCTTGAAGTGCTCGGCGGTGAATTGCCTGCCGACTGGCCGAGTGCACGTATTGCCCTAGCCAACGCCCATGGTCTGCACGCACGACCAGCGAAGATTCTTGCGCAATTGGCGAAGAGTTTTGATGGCGAAATCCGCGTGCGCATCGTCGACAGCCAGGACAGCGCCGTATCGGTGAAGAGCCTGAGCAAACTGCTGAGCCTCGGCGCCCGGCGCGGTCAGGTGCTGGAGCTGATCGCCGAACCGAGCATCGCCAGCGATGCCTTGCCGGCCTTGCTCGCGGCGATTGAAGAAGGCCTCGGTGAGGAAGTCGAGCCGCTGCCGGCCGTGAGTCAGCAGCGCGAAGTGATCGCCGACATCGCCGAAGTGCTGATCGCCCCGGCCTCCGGCAGCCTGTTGCAGGCGATTCCTGCCGCACCGGGCATCGCCATCGGCCCTGCGCACATTCAGGTGCTGCAAGCCATCGATTACCCGTTGCGCGGCGAGTCGGCGGCAATTGAGCGCGAGCGCCTCAAGCAAGCGCTGAGCGACGTGCGCCGCGACATCCAAGGCTTGATCGAACGCAGCAAGGCCAAGGCTATTCGGGAGATCTTCATCACCCACCAGGAAATGCTCGACGACCCGGATCTGACCGACGAAGTCGACACCCGCCTCAAGCAAGGCGAAAGCGCCGAAGCGGCGTGGATGGCGGTGATCGAAGCCGCCGCCAAACAGCAGGAATCGCTGCAGGACGCGTTGCTCGCCGAGCGTGCTGCGGATCTGCGTGACATCGGCCGTCGAGTGCTGGCGCAATTGTGTGGCGTGCAAACCGCGAACGAACCTGAGCAACCGTACATTCTGGTGATGGACGAAGTCGGCCCGTCCGATGTCGCGCGGCTGGATCCTGCGCGGGTTGCGGGGATTCTCACCGCGCGCGGTGGCGCTACCGCGCACAGCGCCATCGTTGCCCGTGCCCTCGGGATTCCAGCGTTGGTCGGTGCGGGGGCGGCAGTGCTGTTGCTCGAACCGGGCACGCCGCTGTTGCTCGATGGTCAGCGTGGCCGTCTGCATGTCGACGCCGATGCCGCGACCCTCAAGCGTGCTGCTGAAGAACGCGACACCCGTGAGCAACGCCTGAAGATCGCCGCCGAACAACGCCATCAACCGGCGCACACCACCGACGGCCACGCCGTCGAAGTGTTCGCCAACATCGGCGAAAGCGCAGGAGTGACCAGCGCGGTGGAGCAGGGCGCCGAAGGCATTGGTCTGCTGCGCACCGAACTGATTTTCATGGCCCACCCACAGGCGCCGGATGAGGCGACCCAGGAAGCCGAATACCGTCGCGTCCTTGATGGTCTGGCCGGGCGGCCGCTGGTGGTGCGCACGCTCGACGTCGGCGGCGACAAACCGTTGCCGTATTGGCCGATCGCCAAGGAAGAAAACCCGTTCCTCGGCGTGCGCGGTATTCGCCTGACCCTGCAGCGGCCGCAGATCATGGAAGCGCAACTGCGCGCCTTGCTGCGCTCGGCTGACAACCGTCCGCTGCGGATCATGTTCCCGATGGTCGGCAGCGTCGAAGAGTGGCGCCAAGCCCGTGACATGACCGAACGCCTGCGTCTGGAAATTCCAGTCGCCGACCTGCAACTGGGGATCATGATCGAGGTGCCGTCCGCCGCATTGCTCGCGCCGGTACTGGCCAAGGAAGTCGACTTCTTCAGCGTCGGCACCAACGACCTGACCCAATACACCCTGGCCATCGACCGTGGTCATCCGACGCTGTCTGCACAAGCGGACGGCTTGCACCCGGCGGTCCTGCAACTGATCGACATCACCGTGCGCGCCGCCCATGCCCATGGCAAATGGGTGGGCGTCTGCGGCGAGCTGGCGGCGGACCCGCTGGCGGTGCCGGTGCTGGTTGGCCTCGGTGTCGACGAGCTCAGCGTGTCCGGGCGCAGCATTGCCGAAGTCAAGGCGCGCATCCGTGAACTCAGCCTGCCCCAGGCGCAAACCCTCGCTCAACAGGCCCTGGCCGTGGGCAGCGCGAATGAAGTGCGCGCATTAGTGGAGGCCCTGTAATGGCCAAGATTCTCACCCTGACCCTCAACCCGGCACTCGACCTCACCGTCGAGCTGTCACGGCTCGATGCCGGTCAGGTCAATCGCAGCGAGGAGATGCACACCCACGCTGCGGGCAAAGGCGTCAACGTCGCCCAGGTGCTGGCGGATCTCGGCCATCAGGTCACCGTCAGCGGCTTTCTCGGCGAAGACAATCTGCAAGCGTTCGAAACCCTGTTCGCCAAGCGTGGTTTTATCGACGCGTTCATCCGCGTGCCGGGCGAGACGCGCAGCAACATCAAGGTCGCCGAACAGGACGGACGCATCACCGACATCAACGGGCCGGGGCCAATGGTCGATGCAATGGCGCAGCAAGCTTTGCTTGATCGCTTGCTGCAGATCGCACCGGGGCACGATGCGGTGGTGGTCGCCGGCAGTCTGCCGCGTGGCGTCACGGCGCAATGGTTGCGCGAGCTGATTGAAAGGCTGAATGCGCTCGGCTTGAAAGTCGCCCTCGACTCCAGCGGCGAAGCCTTGCGCGTCGCGTTGCAGGCCAGCCCCTGGCTGATCAAACCGAACACCGAAGAGTTGGCCCACGCCCTCGGCTGCGAAGTGGTGTCGCCGATCGCCGAAGCACAAGCCGCCGCACGTTTGCATGCGCAAGGCATCGAGCACGTGGTGATCTCCCACGGCGCCGACGGGGTCAACTGGTTCAGTGTCGGCTCGTCCCTGCATGCCTCGCCGCCGAAGGTCAGCGTGGCCAGCACGGTCGGTGCCGGCGATTCCTTGCTGGCCGGCATGCTCCACGGTCTGCTCAGTGCTGATACGCCGGAGCAAACCCTGCGCACCGCCACCGCGATTGCGGCAATGGCGGTGACCCAGATCGGTTTTGGCATCAACGACGCTGCGCAACTGGCGCAGCTCGAACAGGGCGTGCGCGTGCGCCCCCTGACAGAACAATAAGAGGGTTTGTGATGAAGTTAGCCATTGTTACGGCTTGCCCGAACGGCATGGTCACCAGTGTGCTGTGCGCGCGCCTGCTCGATGCAGCGGCGCAGCGCCAGGGCTGGAGCACCAGCGTTGAAGTGGTCGATCCGGCGCACCCGGAACGCGAATTGTCGGCGGCGACCATCGAAGCCGCCGAGTGGATCTTGCTGGTCACCACCGGCGCGGTGGACATGAGTCGCTTCGTCGGCAAGCGCGTGTTCCAGATCGCTCCGGCGCAGGCGCTGCAGGATGTCGAAGCGGTACTGCGTCGCGGTGCTGAAGAAGCCGAAGTCTACGTGGCCTGCGCAGTCGAACCGGCCATTGATGCGCCACGTGCGCCGCGCATCGTCGCCATCACGGCCTGCCCGACCGGCGTCGCCCACACCTTCATGGCCGCCGAAGCGTTGCAGCAGACCGCCAAGCGTCTGGGCTATGAATTGCAGGTCGAAACCCAAGGCTCGGTCGGCGCGAAAACCCCGCTCAGCGCAACGGCCATCGCCGAGGCTGACGTGGTACTGCTGGCGGCGGATATCGACGTCGCTACCGAGCGTTTCGCTGGCAAGAAAATCTATCGCTGCGGCACGGGCGTTGCGCTGAAGCAGTCTGAAGCGACTTTGAAAAAAGCCTTGGCCGAAGGCGCTGTCGAAAGTGCGGCAAGCGACGGCAAGGCCCCGGCCAAGTCCGAGAAAACCGGCGTCTACAAGCACCTGCTCACGGGTGTGTCGTACATGCTGCCAATGGTGGTGGCGGGTGGTTTGCTGATCGCATTGTCGTTCGTGTTCGGCATCACCGCGTACAAGGAAGAAGGCACGCTGGCGGCGGCGCTGATGCAGATCGGCGGCGACACCGCGTTCAAGCTGATGGTGCCGCTGCTGGCCGGGTACATCGCCTACTCGATCGCCGATCGCCCGGGCCTTGCGCCGGGGATGATCGGCGGTTTGCTCGCAGGCACTCTGGGCGCCGGATTCATCGGCGGGATCATTGCCGGTTTCATTGCCGGTTACGCCGCCAAAGCCATCGCCCGCTATGTGAAATTGCCGCAGAGCCTGGAAGCGCTGAAGCCGATTCTGATCATCCCGTTGCTGGCCAGTCTGGTGACCGGCCTGGTGATGATTTACGTGGTCGGCAAACCGGTCGCCGGCATGCTCGCCGCGCTTACCCAGTTTCTCGACAGCATGGGCACCACCAACGCGATTCTGCTCGGCGTATTGCTCGGCGGCATGATGTGCGTCGACCTCGGCGGGCCGATCAACAAGGCTGCCTATGCGTTTTCGGTGGGGCTGCTGGCCTCGCAGAGTTACGCACCGATGGCCGCGACCATGGCCGCCGGCATGGTGCCGCCGATCGGTCTGGGCATCGCCACGTTCATTGCCCGACGCAAGTTTGCCCAGACTGAACGCGAGGCCGGCAAAGCGGCTTTCGTGCTGGGCCTGTGCTTTATCTCCGAAGGGGCGATTCCGTTTGCCGCGAAAGACCCGCTGCGGGTGATCCCGGCGAGCATCGCTGGCGGCGCGCTGACCGGTGCCTTGTCGATGTACTTCGGCTGCAAACTGATGGCGCCGCACGGTGGCTTGTTCGTGCTGGCGATCCCCAATGCGATCAACCATGCGCTGCTGTATCTGCTGGCGATTGTCGCGGGGAGCCTGGTCACGGCGGTGGTGTATGCGCTGCTCAAACGGCCTGAGGCTGTCGAGCTACCGCTGGAGCCCGCCAAGGCCTGACCGACAACACCAAATCCCTGTGGGAGTCTGCATTGTCATAGCGGATTCATACACCCGTGCTTAAGTTTTCCCTTTTGCAGGGAGAACACCATGAGCGATTTCAATCTCGGCCGGCGTCGCGTCATGCAAGCGGTCGGCGCCGGGCTGTTGCTGCCGGGGCTGGCGCCGGCGGTGATTGCCTCGGTCAAGGATCGTCCGCAGCTCACCGACGGCGTGCAGTCCGGCGACCTGCTCGGCGACCGCGCGATGATCTGGAGCCGCAGCGATCGGCCGGCGCGCATGGTGGTCGAGTGGGACACCGGCAGCCTGTTCGGCAACCCGCGCAAATTCGTCTCGCCACTGGCCGATGCGCGCAGCGATTTCACCGCCCGCGTCGAACTCACCGGCCTGCCGGCCAACCAGGCGATTTTCTATCGCGTGCACTTCGAAGATGCCCAGAGCGGGGTCGCCAGCGAGCCGTGGTTCGGCCATCTGCGCAGCGTGCCAACGACAAAACGCGACATCCGTTTTGTCTGGAGCGGTGACACCGTCGGCCAGGGCTTCGGGATCAACCCGGACATCGGCGGCATGCGCATCTACGAAGCCATGCGCCTGCGCCTGCCGGACTTCTTTATTCACAGCGGCGACACCATCTACGCCGACGGCCCGGTGCCCGCGCAACTGACCACAGAAAGCGGGCGCATCTGGCGCAATGTCACCACTGAAGCCAAAAGCAAAGTCGCGCAGACCCTCGACGATTATCGCGGCAACTATCGCTACAACCTGATGGACGAAAACATCCGCCGCTTCAACGCCGAAGTGCCGCAGATCTGGCAGTGGGACGACCACGAAGTGGTCAACAACTGGTCGCCGGGCAAGCAGATGGATGAACGCTATCAGGAGAAAGATATCCACAAGCTGGTCGGCCGCGCGCGGCAGGCGTGGCTGGAATATGCGCCGATGCGTTTGCAAGCGGCGGACGGCGGCGGGCGGATTTATCGCAAGCTCAGCTACGGGCCGATGCTCGACGTATTCGTGCTGGATATGCGCAGCTATCGCGAAGCCAACGATGCCAACCTTGGCGCGGCAAAACCGTTTCTCGGCCGCGAGCAGCTGGACTGGCTCAAGCGTGAATTGCAGGCATCGAAGGCGCAGTGGAAAGTCATCGCCGCCGACATGCCCATCGGCCTTGGCGTGCCGGACGGCGAGGTCAGTCCGGGCGTTGCGCGTTGGGAAGCCGTGGCCAACGGCGACCCCGGCCCGGCGCAGGGGCGAGAGCTGGAAATCGCCGAGCTGCTCGGATTCCTGCGCGCGCAGCAGGTGCGCAATTTCGTGTTTCTGACGGCGGACGTGCACTACTGCGCGGCGCATCACTATCATCCGGACCGCGCGGCGTTTCAGGATTTCGAACCGTTCTGGGAATTTGTTGCCGGACCGTTGAACGCCGGCAGTTTCGGGCCGAATCCGTTGGACAAGACGTTTGGCCCAGAGGTGGTGTTCGAGAAAGCACCGCCCGCACAGAACACCTCGCCGTTTGCCGGGTTTCAGTTTTTTGGCGAGGTGAATATCGAAGGGCAGAGCGGGGAGATGAGCGTGGTGTTGCGGGATCTGGATGGCATCGCTGTTTACGAACAGAAACTCCAACCGGACTGAGCAGCGCGTCCCCTGTGGGAGCGAGCCTGCTCGCGAAAGCGGACTTACAGCCAACACCAATGTTGGCAACCGGCGACGGTAAAGCCACGGAAAAACGCTTAAATCGCCTTCGCGAGCAGGCTCGCTCCCACAAGGGGATGGTGTTGGGTCAGTAAACATCCCGGCGGTAGCGGCCCTGTTCGATCAGGCGTTCGACTTCGGCGCTGCCGAGGATATCGTTGAGCGCCTGGTCTACGCCTGAGGCCATCCCTTGAAGGCTGCCGCAGATATAAATGACGGCACCATCAGCCAACCACTTCTTCAGTTCATCCGCCGACTCACGCAAGCGATCCTGCACATAAACCTTCTCAGCCTGATCCCGCGAAAACACCAGATCCAGCCGCGCCAGATCACCATTGACCAGCCACTCTTCCAGCTCGGCGCGGCAGAGGAAGTCGTGCTCGCGGTTGCGCTCGCCGAACAGCAGCCACTGCCGTTGCTGACCATCGGCAATGCGTGCCTTGAGCAGGCTGCGCAGGCCGGCGAGGCCTGTGCCGTTGCCCAGCAGGATCATCGGCACGGGTTCGTTCGGCAGGTGGAAACCGCTGTTGCGCCGCACGCGCAGGCTGATGCTGCCGCCCACAGGCGCATGCTCGGTGAGCCAGCCGGAGCCTATGCCGAGGCTGCCGTCGTTGTGCTGTTCCTGACGCACGATCAGCTCCAGCACGCCGTCAGCGGCAATCGAGGCGATGGAGTATTCGCGCATGGCCAGCGGCACCATCGCGTCGACCAGCGACTGCGCATGCAGGCCGACCAGATGCGCGCGGTGTTCGGGCAGTTGGCGTGAGGCGAGGGCCACTTCCAGTGGTTCGTCGATGCCGTTGACCTTCACCGGTGTTTCGCCACGGATGCCGAGGCCGTCGAGGAAATGTTCGATCGCCCACGGGCAATTGCGTGGCAGCACTTCGACCAGGTCACCAGCCAGCCAGCTGCGGGTGTCCGGGGCTTTGAGGCCGAGCAGGTAGACCGGCGCGCCGCTGCTGTCGGGGTTCATCAGTTCGCGCCGCACCAGCGTCCAGTTGTCGTAGCTCGGTGCTTGCCAGGTTTCGCTCGGCGCCTGTCCGGTGAGCTGGCCGAGTTGCGTTTGCCAATGACGCAGCGCGTAGGGATCGGCGCTATCGACCTCCACCGGGGCGAACAGCGTCTTGCCGCCGTGCTCGCCGAGCCATTGATGCAAGCGTTTGGCGAAGCCACAGAAGTGCGCGTACTGCCGATCGCCGAGGCCGAGCACGGCGTAGTTGAGGCCATCGAGTGTCGAGGCCTTGGCCAGTACTTTGCGTTCGAAACCACGGGCGCTGTCCGGCGCTTCGCCGTCGCCGAAGGTGCTGACCACGAACAACGCGTTATTGGAATTGCGCAGGTCCTGTTCGCCGATATTGGCCAGCGGCTGCACGTTGACCGGCAGCCCGGCGGCCTGCAATTGCCCGGCGGTCTGCCACGCCAATTGTTCGGCGAAACCACTTTGACTGGCGAAACCGATCAGCCAGGCCGAAGCCTCGGTGGACGGTTGCGCGAGGCCTTGGCGGGCATCCTTGATCTGCTTTTTCTTGCGCCGACGATCCAGATACAGCAGCCAGCCAGTGATGAAAAACAGCGGCATGCACACCGCCGCGATCGTCACGATGATGCGCCCGACAAGGCCGAAATAGCTGCCGACGTGCAGCGCATAAATGCTGGTCAGCAGTTGGGCCTTGAAGCTTTTGTCGGCATAGCGGTCGACGCGTTTGACCACGCCGGTGGCCGGGTCGAGGGTGATCTGGTTCAGCGCGCGGTCATGGGGCGAGCTGTCGAGCAGGTAGAACACCGTCGCCGGCTGGCCGGCCACCGCCGGCATGCGAATGTTGTACGCGGCCAGACCCGGGCCGGCAGCGCTGTAGATGCTGCTCCACATCGCTGCGTAGTCGGCGGTCGGTGCCGGGCCTTCCGGCGCCGGGCCGCGACCGCCGCGCACGCGTTCGTTTTGCGGCGCGTCGGAAAGCAGTCGGGTCAGGCCCTTGTTGTACCACTCGTACGACCATGACAAGCCGGTCAACGCCAGCAGCAGATAGACCAAAAGGCACCAGGTACCGGCCACCGAGTGCAGATCCCAATTGAACGCGCGGCCCTTCTTTTTCCAGTCCAGGGTCAACCACACGCGCCAGCTGTTCCACTGGCGTGGCCAGCGCAGATACAGGCCGGAGAGGCAGAAGAACAACAGCATCAAGGTGCAGGCGCCGGTGATGTTGCGCCCGGTGTCGCCCATGGCGAGAAAACGGTGCAGTTGCAACATCAGGCCGAAGAAGTCCTGGCCGGTGGCATCGCCCTTGAACTCGGCGGTGTACGGGTCGAAGTAGCGCATTTCGCCACGTCGTTCGCCCTTGGGCGGGGTGAAGAACACCCGTGCGGCGTGACCGCTGTCGGTCTCGACCCAGAGCATCGCGACTTTCTTGCCGGACGCAGCTTCGATGCGCTCCACCAGTTCCACTGGCGGCAGCACGCCGGCGACCTGTTTTTCCACCTGCAGAACGGACGGATTGAGCGCGCGCAGGATCTCGTCCTGAAACGAATAGGCCGCGCCGGTGATGCCCATCAGAGCCAGCACCAGCCCTGCGGTGATGCCAAAAAACCAGTGCAACTGGAACAGGGTTTTCTTCAACACGTCACTCGCCGTCCGTTCGGAAATTGTCATCACGGCGCGCATTATGCCGTGGGTTATCAAGAAGCGTTTTGCGTAACACACGAAAGCCCCGTTCAACTGAATGAACGGGGCCGAGCCTCGCGGCGCATTCCCTGTGGGAGCGAGCCTGCTCGCGAAAGCGGTGTGTCAGTCAGCATCGATGTTGCTGAAAGATTGCCTTCGCGAGCAGGCTCGCTCCCACAGGTATTCACATCGGTCAGAAGTGGAAATTGGTGCTCAACAGCGCCGTGCGTCCCGCCGCCTGATTGGCGAAGTGGGTCGAGAAGGCTTTGTCGTAATAGGTTTCGTCGGTCAGGTTCTGCACGTTGAGTTGCAGGTCGACGTTCTTGGTCAGCTTGTAGGCCGCCATCGCGTCGTAACGCACGTACGAATCGACCATCGTCGTGTTGGCGACACTGCCGTAGACGTCGTCGACGTAGAACGCGCCACCACCGATCGTCAGCTTTGGCGTGACCTGATACGTGGTCCACAGGCTGGCGCTGTTTTTCGGCGTGTTCGGCAGATCGTTGCCGTCGTTGGCACGACCCAGCGGGCCGCCATCAACCTGTTCGCTGTCCATGAAGGCGTAACCGGCGAAGACTTGCCATTTGTCGGTGATCTTGCCGCTGGCCGACAGTTCGAAGCCTTGCACGCGGGTCTTGCCGGCGTTCTCGTAGGAGCTGGTATCGACTTGCACGCGAGCGTTTTCCTTCTCGGTGCGGAAGATGTCGGCGGTCAGCGACAGGCGATCATTGAGCAGATCCCACTTGGTGCCGATCTCGTAGTTCTTGGTGGTTTCCGGCTCCATGTCGCTGCTCAGCAGGTTGCCGCTGCGATCCGGTGTGCCGCCCAGCGGGTTGCCTTCCTGACCTTCGCCCAAGGTGTTGCCCGGCGGTGTCGCCGAGGTCGCATAAGAGGCATAGATGCTGCCGTTTTCCGCCGGCTTGTAGACCACGCCGAACTGGCCGGTGACGAATTCGCTGGTGTCATCACCCTTGGAGGTGGTGGTCCCTGCGGCGTTGTAGGTCTTGTAGTCGGTGTCGAAGTGGTCATAGCGCAGGCCCATGTTCACCAGCCACTGCTCGGACAACTCCAGCGTGTCGAACACGTACAGCGCGTAGGTGTCGGCCTGGGTGTCGGTACCGGCGTAGTTACGCGAGATCGCGCCGTTCCACGGATCGTTCGGGTTCGGGGTCGACAGCGAGGTGCAGTTGTAACCGCTCGAAGCGCCAATCATCGCCGGTGTGCAGTTGCTGCTGGAAGGCACATTGGTCGTACGCGGCGTGGTGTCGGTGTTGACGTTGTACGAGGATTTCTCGCTCTGCTCACGGGTGTATTCGACACCGGTGGAGAAGCTGTTCTTGAAACCGCCCACGTAGAAGGTGCCGAACAGGTCGGTCTGGTTGGTGGTGGTTTCGGTGTTGCTCACCCGCGTGTTGGCCCGACGCCAGACGCTGCCGTTGTTGACGTTGCCCTTGCTGTCGTCCGGCTGGGTGAGGATGTAATCCTGCATGCTGCTGCCGTGGCGCAGGGTGTTCTTGATGGTCAGCGCGTCGTTGAGGTCGTGCTCGATGGCGAAGGTCGCGGTGTCGGTGCGGCCCTTGCGGAAGTCACGATCCAGACCATAGAAGTTGTCGTGATCGCCACCGGCGTACGGCTTGTCCGGATTGGACTTGGTGCGTGCGGCCGAACCACCGGTTGGGATGGTGTACGGGATGCCCGAGTCCGGGGTGTCGTTGCTTTCCAGATGGTAGTAGTCGAGGTTTACACGGGTATCGGTGCCCAGGCCGAAGGCCAGCGACGGCGCGATGCCCCAACGGTCGTAATCGACCTTGTCGCGACCGGCGACGTTGCTCTCGTGGCTCATCAGGTTGAGGCGGCCGGCAGCGCTGTCGCTGAACTGATAGTTGCCGTCGAGGGTGTAGCGCTGGGTCTGGTCGGAGCCGTAGGTGAAGCCGCCGTCGAAGGAGTTGCCCAGGTGCGCTTTCTTGCTCACCAGGTTGATGCTGCCGCCGGCGGCGCCGCGACCGCCAATCGCCGAGTTCGGGCCTTTGCTGACTTCGATGTTTTCCACGGCGAAGATTTCGCGGCTCTGCGAACCGGTGTCGCGCACGCCGTCCAGGTAAGTGTCACCCTGAGCATCGAAGCCGCGAATGAACGGGCGATCGCCCTGTGGGTTGCCGCCTTCACCAGCACCGAAGGTAATGCCCGGCACGGTACGCAGGGCGTCCTGCATATTCAGCGCGCCGGTGTCCTTGAGCACTTGTTGCGGGATGACGGTGACCGATCGCGGCGTGTCGACCAGCGGCGCGGTGTACTTGGGCGAGGAGGCTTTTTCGACCTGATAGGAGGTCGAGTCCTGGGCTTCACCGGTGATGGCGGTGGCGTCCAGGGCAATGGCGTTGCCGGAAGTTTTGCTCTCGGTTTTTTCCGCCGCGAAGACCATCTGCCCAGCCGAGCCGGCGGTGATTGCGACACCGATTGCCGAGGCGAGCAGACGTGGTGAACTGACCGGTAATTGTGCGTGTTGACGTGCCATTTTTATTTCCCTCCCCAAGGATTTGAGGCGGCGGAATATAGGGTAAACAGGTATTCGTATCAATTGCGAAACATTGTTATTCGCATTGAATTTACATTCTTTACAATTTGCCCTTACGGTTTCTGCTTGTTCATCCGTCTCGGGGGTTTTACACAGTCAATAAGAATCAATACCATTGCCGCCTTCTTGCCATCAGGTGACATCGCCATGCTGCTGCACATTCCCGGGCTGTTCGCAAAAGACGAAGTGCAGCGCATCCGCCAGGCGCTGGAGCAGGCGGATTGGGCCGACGGCAAGATCACCGCCGGCTTCCAGTCGGCCAAGGCCAAGCACAATCTGCAACTGCCCGAAGGCCACCCGCTGGCCAAGGAAATCGGCGCGGCGATGCTCGAGCGGCTGTGGAAGAATCCGCTGTTCATGTCTGCCGCACTGCCGCACAAGGTCTTCCCGCCGCTGGTCAATTGCTACACGGCCGGCGGCAGTTTTGATTTCCACATCGACAACGCCGTGCGCCAGCCCAAGGGCAGCATCGAGCGAGTGCGCACCGATCTGTCGGCGACGTTGTTTTTCAGCGAGCCGGAAGATTACGACGGCGGTGAGCTGGAGATTCAGGACACCTACGGCACCCAGCGAGTGAAGCTGCCGGCCGGCGACATGGTGTTGTATCCGGGCACCAGTTTGCACAAGGTCAACGCGGTTACACGTGGTGCGCGTTATGCCTCGTTTTTCTGGACGCAAAGCCTGGTGCGCGAAGACAGCCAGCGCGCGTTGCTGTTCGAAATGGACGGGGCGATTCAGCAGTTGACCCAGGACGTTCCCGATCACCCTTCGCTGATCCGCCTCACTGGCACTTATCACAACTTGCTGCGGCGCTGGGTCGAGGTATGAGTTTCCAGTTGCGCCGCGAGGAAGTTCTCGATGCAGCCGGGTTGGCGGCAATGCTTGAAGAAAGCCCGGCCCGCGCTGCGCAGGCGATTTTGCTAGCGGCAGGCGAGGGAGAGGTTGAAGCGCAGGCGCTGCTTGGGCAGATCCTGCTGGACGGTCAGGGCATCGCGCCGGATCAACCGCTTGCATTGCGCTGGTTCGGTATCGCCGCCGGGCGCGGGCATCTGATGGCGCGCAACATGCTCGGGCGTTGTCATGAGCATGGTTGGGGTTGTGCGGCGGATGCCTCGGTCGCGGCGCAGCATTATCGAATCGCTGCCGAGGCGGGGCTGGACTGGGCGATGTACAACCTGGCCAATCTACTGGCCACCGGGCGCGGGGTGACGGTTGATCATCAGCAGGCGCTGGCGTTGTACCGGCGCGCGGCTGAGTTGGGTCACGCGAAATCGATGAATCTGCTGGGGCGCTATCTGGAGGAAGGGCAGGTGTGTCCGGCGGATCCGCTGGCGGCGCGTGACTGGTATCGGCGTTCGGCTGAGGGAGGGGATTTTCGTGGGCAGTTCAGTTTCGCTGCAGTTTTAGCGGATGAGGGGCGGATTGATGAAGCAGTTGTTTGGCTTGAGAAAGCCTTGGCCGGGGGCAATCTTAATTTTCTGCGGGTGGCGAGCCAGACGCTGGCTGATGCGACAGGCTTGCGAATTCAGGCGATGGCTAGTCGGTATGCCGCTCGGTATGCAGAGTTGCAGCGCGGCTGAAACCGCCGAGCCCTCACCCTAGCCCTCTCCCAGGGGGAGAGGGAACCGACCGAGGGATGCTTGGGAGGTACGCCGACCTGCAATGGTTTTGCCGAATCCATAATCGCCAAGGTGGTTCAGGTCGATGTCGGACGGAAGACCACTCGGTCGGCTCCCTCTCCCTCGGGAGAGGGCTGGGGTGAGGGGCTATGGTATCTAGTACAAAAAACCTCCCCAGCCGAACACCCACAAAAAAGCCCACAAATTCGTGGGCTTTTCACTTGCAGCCAGCAGCTGGAAACTTGCCGCTGCCTCTTAAACGTAAAACGACTTCAGCGGCGGGAAGCCATTGAACTCGACCGCGCTGTAGCTGGTGGTGTACGCACCGGTCGACAACCAGTACAAACGATCACCAATCGCCAGGTTCAGCGGCAGGCCATACTTGTAGTTCTCATACATGATGTCGGCGCTGTCGCAGGTCGGGCCGGCGATGACGACTTCTTCCATCTCGCCTTTCTTCTCGGTCCAGATCGGGAACTTGATCGCTTCGTCCATGGTTTCGATCAGGCCGGAGAACTTGCCCACATCCGTGTAAACCCAACGCTCGACAGCAGTGCGCGACTTGCGCGCAACCAACACCACTTCGCTGACCAGAATACCGGCGTTGGCAATCAGCGAACGGCCCGGCTCGAGGATGATTTCCGGCAGGTCGTCACCGAAATCTTCCTTGAGGAAGCGAATAATCTCTTCGGCGTAGGTTTCCAGGCTGTTGGTACGGGTGATGTAGTTGGCCGGGAAGCCGCCGCCCATGTTGATCAGCTTCAGGTGAATGCCGTCTTCTTCTTTCAGGCGTTCGAAGATCACTTTGACCTTGGCGATCGCCGCGTCCCAGACGCTGATGTCGCGCTGTTGCGAGCCGACGTGGAACGAGATGCCGTACGGCACCAGACCGAGGTCGCGAGCGAGGATCAGCAAGTCCATGGCCATGTCGGTCTGGCAGCCGAACTTGCGCGACAGCGGCCAGTCAGCAGTGGTCGAGCCTTCAGTGAGGATGCGCACATAGACTTTCGAACCCGGTGCAGCCTTGGCGATGTTGCGCAGGTCGGCTTCGGAGTCGGTGGAGAACAGACGCACGCCTTTCTCGTAGAAGTAGCGGATGTCCTTGGATTTCTTGATGGTGTTGCCGTAGCTGATACGATCCGGGCTGACGCCGCGATCCATGACTTTATCCAGCTCGTAGATCGAGGCGATGTCGAAGCTCGAGCCCTTGTCTTTGAGCAGGTCGATGATCTCGACGGCCGGGTTGGCCTTGACCGCGTAGTAGACCTTGGCGAATTCGAAACCGGCGCGCAGGTCATCGTAGGCCTGGGCGATCATCGCGGTGTCGATCACCACGAACGGGGTTTCCTGTTTGTCGGCGAACGCCTTCATTTTGTCGAATGTAGCGCGCGCGAAATAGTCTTCGACCTGGATCGACATGCTGGGTGCTCCTATGGGCAAACTCGTAAAAACAATGGGTGCATGAACGCCCTCCGTATCCCCACTTTGGTTCGCCTACTTCCCAAGGCATTGCCGCCGAAAGCAAAAAGGCCCAGAGATGTGCGGTTATCCCTTGGCCTTGCTGTCTCGTCGTCAGTACTTGAGCCGGATGGATCGTTTCCAGCATGGACGTTCGGCGCGAACTTTAGGGCGTGAGGGGCGCGAGATCAACTAAAAATGTCGCGTTTTTGCACGCTTCTGACGTGCGTCGCGTTCATCACTCCTTCTACCC
Organism: Pseudomonas siliginis; assembly: GCF_024072275.1. Taxonomy (NCBI): domain Bacteria; kingdom Pseudomonadati; phylum Pseudomonadota; class Gammaproteobacteria; order Pseudomonadales; family Pseudomonadaceae; genus Pseudomonas; species Pseudomonas siliginis. The sequence goes on from NZ_CP099598.1 coordinate 947,103, forward strand.
GACCGAGATGACGGGCAGATGTTCCCGGCAAATTTTCGAGTGTTAAAAATACCTGCACGTTCGTGGCTTTTGTCGGCTAGATCGTTGGTAAGTGTGATGGCTGCAACATCGGCGACGTTGGCAGCGAGAGAGTCTTTTGAAGGGGGATTTGGACCTTGAAGAAGCTGAATTGACGACACTCTAGCAGGAGAGGCTGTTGAGATTCTTTGTCACCCAGTGAAGATCAACAAAATTGCGTAGATCCTGTGGGAGCGAGCCTGCTCGCGAAGGCATTTTCACAGCCGCCATCAGCGTCGACTGATATTGCGCTTTCTCGAGCAGGCTCGCTCCCACAGGGATCGGGTTTCAACCGCGTAGATGGTTTACGCGACCACGGTCTCAGCCGGCGAGACGATACTGGTCTTCATCCCCCGCGAACGCCCCGAACTCAGATAAGCCGCAATCGACTCCTGCGTCACCTCACCGAGGAATACCCGTTCGGCATCCATCACCGGCAGCCAGGCGCGGTTGAACTCGTACATGCGCGACAACAGGATGCGCAGGTGCTCGTCGTACGCTGCGGTGGCGTTGAACTCGCGCAGGAATTGCGCGCAGGTGCCGGTCTGGCGATGCAGGTCGCGACGGCGTACGTACCCCAGCGCCTTGTTCTCGGCGCAGGTGACCACCACGTAGCGACGGTCGTGCTCGTCCATCAATTCCAGCGCATCGGCCACTGGCGTTTCCGGGCTGACCGACGGCGCGTTGTCCGCCGCGTCTTCGGCTTTCACCAACAGCAGGCGTTTGAGCGTGCTGTCCTGGCCGACGAAATTGCTGACGAAATCATCCGCCGGATGCGCGAGCAGGGTGTCCGGATGGTCGATCTGCAGCAGTTTGCCGGCGCGGAAAATGGCGATCTTGTCGCCCAGTTTGATGGCTTCGTCGATGTCGTGGCTGACCATGATTACGGTCTTGTTCAGCGCGCGTTGCATCTCGAAGAATTCGTTCTGGATCATCTCGCGGTTGATCGGGTCGACCGCGCCGAACGGCTCGTCCATCAACAGCAGCGGCGCATCAGCGGCCAAGGCGCGGATCACGCCGATACGCTGTTGCTGACCACCGGACAATTCACGCGGGTAGCGATGCAGATACTGCTTGGGCTCAAGCTTGATCATGCTCATCAGTTCGCGGGCGCGGTCGTGGCATTTCTGTTTGTCCCAGCCGAGCAGTTTTGGCACCACGACGATGTTTTCTTCGATGGTCATGTTCGGGAACAGACCGATCTGCTGGATCACGTAGCCGATGTTGCGGCGCAGGGTCACCTCGTCGAGATCGGTGGTGTCTTCACCGTTGATGAGGATCTTGCCCGAAGTCGGTTTGATCAGGCGGTTGATCATTTTCAGCGTGGTGCTTTTGCCGCAACCCGATGGCCCGAGGAACACGCAGATCTCGCCTTCATTGACGGTCAGGCTTACCGAATCCACGGCTTTGACATCTTTGCCGTTGCTTTGGAAAGTTTTGCTGAGGTTTTGAAGTTCGATCATTTCAGGAGTCCTTTTGGAGTCAGCGAGCGTTGCAGCCACTGCAAAACGAGATCGGCGAAAATCGCCAGAAGACTGACCAGCAGCGCGCCGACGATAAGCATCGACATGTCACTGCGGCTGATGGAGGCGAGGATCAACACACCGAGGCCGCCGGCGCCGATGGTCGCGGCGATGGTCATCACGCCGATGTTCATCACCACGGCGGTGCGCACGCCAGCGAGGATCACTGGCACCGCAATCGGCAGTTCGACCATGCGCAGGCGCTGGCCGAAGGTCATGCCGATGCCGCGCGCGGCTTCGCGGATGCCCGGTTCAACGCCGGTCAGGGCGAGGTAGGTGTTGCGCATGATCGGCAGCAGCGAATAAAGGAACACGGCGGTGATCGCCGGCAGCGGCCCCAGGCCCTGGCCGAACTTGGAATAGAACGGCAGCAGCAGACCGAACAGGGCGATCGACGGCACGGTCAGCAGCACCGTGGCACTGGCTTGCAGCGGGCCGGCGAGGGTGGGAAAGCGCGTCATCAGGATGCCCAGCGGCACGCCGATGACGATCGCCAGGGTCACGGCGATGCCGACCAGAGTGATGTGCTGCCAGGTCAGGTGCATCACCTGCTGCCAGTCGAGATGGGAAAAGGCGTTCAGAAATTCCATGACTTCTCCTCTCTTAATTCAGTGGATGCTGGCGCAGGAAATCGGCGGCAACGGACGAAGGGCTCTCGTGGTCGACGTCGACCCGCGCGTTGAGTTGGCGCATGGTTTCGTCGTCGAACAGTTCGGCCAGCGGCTTGAGTTGTTCGGCCAGTTTCGGGTTGGCATCCAGCGTGGCCTGACGCACCACGGGAGCGGCGGTGTAGTCGGGGAAGTAATGCTTGTCGTCTTCCAGCAATTTCAGGCCGAAGGCATTGAGCCGGCCATCGGTGGTGTAGACCAGACCGGCAAACACCTGACCGTTACGCAGCGCGGTGTAGACCAGGCCGGCGTCCATCTGGCGGATGTTCTTGCGGGTCAGGTTCATGTCGTAGAGCTTGACCATGCCGTCGAGACCGTCGGAGCGGTTGGCGAACTCGGTGTCCAGCGCTACGAGGTGGTTGGTCTCGGCTTCGGCGCGCAGCACTTCGTTGAGCTGGCTGATGTTGCCGATCTGCGGATATTGCTCGGCGATTTTTTTCGGCAGAGCGAGGGCATAGGTGTTGCTGAATTTCGACGGCGTTAGCCAGATCAGGCCTTTTTTCGCGTCGAGTTCTTTGACCCGGGCGTAGGACTGCGCGCTGTCGAGTTTTTCAGTGACGTGGTTATAGGCCACCAGCGACACGCCGGTGTATTCCCAGAGCAGGTCCAATTGGCCACTTTCGTGGGCGCTGCGCGCGAGGTTGCTGCCCAGACCGCCGGTGATCTGCGCGTCATAGCCTTTGCTGCGCAGGTATTGCGCGGTGATTTCGGCGAGCAGGGTCTGCTCGGTGAAGACCCGGGCGCCGAGGCGGATGACCGGTTTTTCAGCGGCTTGCGCGATTCCTGCGAACAGCAGGACGCAGCCTAAGATCAAGCTAAGTCGTTTCATAAATATTCCTTCGCAAAGCCTTAAGACGGGCGCAAACCGCGTTCCAGCCAGAGACGGCTGGCGAGGGTGACCACGCCATCGAGCAACAGCGCCAACAGCGCGGTGCACGCGGCGCCGAGCAGCAGTTGCGGCTGATTGTTCAGGGCGATGCCAGGGAAGATCAGGCTGCCGAGGCTGTTGGCGCCGATCAGGAACGCCAGCGGCGCAGTGCCGACGTTGATCGCCAGTGCGACCCGCACGCCACCGACGATGATCGGCACGGCGTTGGGCAATTCGACTTTCCACAGCACTTGGCGCGGCGTCATGCCGATGCCGACAGCGGCTTCTTTCAGCGAGCCCTGAACATTTTTCAGGCCTTCATAGGTGTTGCGCACGATCGGCAACAGCGAGGCGAGGAACAGCGCGAAGATTGCCGGACCACTGCCGATGCCGAGGATGCCCAGTGCAATCGCGAGCACGGCCAGCGGTGGCACGGTATTGCCGATATTGAAGATTTGCATGAAGCGTTCGGCGCGGCCGACCATGCTCGGGCGGCTGAGGAAGATACCGGCGGGAATGCCCACGACAAGGGCGGCCAGCATGGAAGCGAGGACGAGAATCAGATGAGCTTGCAGGTAAAACAACAAATCGTCGCGGTAGTGTTCGATCGTGTTGATGCCGATCCAGTGGACCAGCAGGGCCAGGAGCGCGATCACCACCGCACCTCCCATCAGCCCTTTGCCATAGCGGATAGCCACAGGCGGACTCCTTTTTTTGTAGTCGGCGAGCGCAGTCCCGTGTGGCATGCCAAGCCTTGGCTGCCGGGAGCGTCGTTCGCGAAAAGTAGCCGTTTTTCAGAGCCGGCAAAGCGGTCTGAAAGCGAGCCATGAGCGCAGCCTCGTCAGGCTAACTTGCTGATTTTTCAGCCCCTGACGAAAGTTCGTAACAGGGGATGGACGTCTCCGTGCTTTAAAAGGTTCCCACGTTAGACACTATTTGGCCACCCTGTTGGAGCTGCCGAAGGCTGCGATCTTTTGACTTTGCTGCTGAAAACAAGATCAAAAGATCGCAGCCTTCGGCAGCTCCTACGGGGTTTTGCGCGGCCGAGGGACGGTGGTTTGGCGATCACTTTTTAAGCTATACTCGCCGCCCTTTTTTGAATCACCGCCAGGCGATTTCCCATGACCCAACAGGCCGCCGAAGTCGCGAAACGCCGCACTTTCGCCATTATTTCCCACCCCGATGCCGGTAAAACCACGATCACCGAAAAGCTCCTGTTGATGGGCAAGGCGATTGCAGTGGCCGGTACGGTGAAATCCCGTAAATCCGATCGCCATGCGACATCCGACTGGATGGAGATGGAGAAGCAGCGGGGTATTTCCATTACCACGTCGGTCATGCAGTTCCCCTATCGCGAACACATGATCAACCTGCTCGACACCCCGGGCCACGAAGACTTCTCCGAAGACACCTACCGCACCCTGACAGCGGTGGACTCGGCCTTGATGGTGCTCGACGGCGGTAAGGGCGTAGAGCCACGGACCATTGCGCTGATGGACGTCTGCCGTCTGCGTGACACGCCGATCGTCAGCTTCATCAACAAACTCGACCGTGACATCCGCGACCCGATCGAACTGCTCGACGAGATCGAAGCCGTTCTGAAGATCAAGGCTGCGCCGATCACCTGGCCGATCGGTTGCTACCGCGATTTCAAGGGCGTGTATCACCTGGCCGACGACTACATCATTGTCTACACCGCCGGTCACGGTCACGAGCGCACCGAAACCAAGATCATCGAAAAACTCGACTCCGACGAGGCGCGCGCGCATCTGGGCGACGAGTACGATCGTTTCATCGAGCAGCTGGAACTGGTGCAGGGCGCCTGTCACGAATTCAACCAGCAGGAATTCCTCGACGGCCAACTGACCCCGGTGTTTTTCGGGACTGCGCTGGGCAACTTCGGTGTCGACCATGTGCTCGATGCTGTCGTCGATTGGGCGCCGCGTCCGCTGGCCCGTGTGGCCAATGAGCGTACCGTCGAGCCGGTGGAAGAGAAGTTCTCGGGCTTCATCTTCAAGATCCAGGCGAACATGGACCCGAAACACCGCGACCGCATCGCCTTCATGCGTATCTGCTCCGGCAAGTACGAGAAAGGCATGAAGATGCGCCACGTGCGCACCGGCAAGGACGTGCGCATCGGCGACGCCCTGACGTTCTTCTCCTCCGAGCGTGAACAGCTCGAAGAAGCCTACGCTGGCGACATCATCGGTCTGCACAACCACGGCACGATCCAGATCGGCGACACCTTCAGCGAAGGCGAAGTCCTCGGTTTCACCGGTATTCCGCACTTCGCCCCGGAACTGTTCCGTCGCGTGCGTCTGCGTGATCCGCTGAAGTCCAAGCAGTTGCGTCAGGGCCTGCAGCAGTTGGCGGAAGAGGGCGCGACGCAGGTGTTCTTCCCGGAGCGCAGCAACGACATCATTCTTGGTGCCGTCGGTGTGCTGCAGTTCGATGTGGTCGCCAGCCGTTTGAAAGAGGAATACAAGGTCGAGTGCTCGTATGAGCCGATCACTGTGTATTCGGCGCGCTGGATCGAGTGCGACGACAAGAAGAAGCTTGAGGAGTTTTCCAACAAGGCGGTGGAGAATCTCGCGCTCGATGGCGGTGGTCACCTGACTTACCTGGCGCCGACGCGGGTGAATCTGGCGTTGATGGAAGAGCGCTGGCCGGATGTGAAATTCCGCGCGACGCGGGAGCATCATTAAGGTTTGAGGTGTTTTTCTGAAAGCCCCTGAGGTGTAGGCCTTGGGGGCTTTTTTATGGGCTGCCGGTTTTGGTCTTGGCGGCCGTTGGGCCGACCAGGTTCTTGGGGTTTTGGGTGAATATCCGTTGTTGCGGGGGCTGCGGCTGGCGGTTTCGCCCTTACGGCGACTTACTTTTTTACAAGCGCCTAAAAAAGTAAGCAAAAAACGCTTGCTCCTGCGTTCGGCCCTCGCAGGCTCGGGTTCCTTCGCTCCGGGATCGATCCGGGCGCAGCGGCTCCGGTTTGCTTCGCTGCACCTCCTTCCGCTGTGTTCGACTTCGTCGAACGGTCGCTGCGCTCCCACGCCCGGATCAATCCCTCCACTCAGCCTTCCGACGTCGCCCGTGGATCAAAAGCAAGATCAAAGGCACTCGAGCTTGCGCTCATTGTTTTGAGTGGTGAGAAGCGTGTGGTCTGCTTTGGATCTGTGTTGGATTCGCCCCTCATCGGAACGCCGCCCGCCCAGCCCTCTCCCGAGGGAGAGGGGGCCGATTGATGATCTGTTCAAATCCCGAGTTCGGCTCGGTATTTCAGGTCGGCGTACCTTGCCCAAGCGACCCGGTCAGTCCCCTCTCCCTCCGGGAGAGGGTTAGGGTGAGGGGCTTTTGATCTTTAACGCCGCGTGAAAAATCAAGTTGAATCCGGGCGCGGCGATTTTTCCGTAAGGCGTTTTCCCTCTACGTCGTAGCCATACTCTGCTTTTACTTCCGCTGACCTCACCCCCACGACATTCCAATCCAAGCCGTCTACTGTTCATCAAACCCTCGCGCCCATCGGACGTTACATGCTCAAAGGACTGACCCAACTCCTGCGCCCCAACGGCTATTTCACCCCCATGGCCTGGGTCCTCGCGGCTCTGTTGTTCATCAACCGCCTCAGCGCCATGGTCAAGTTGTTCATGGCGCTGTACCTGCGTCAGGAACTGGGGCTGGCGATTGAAACCGTCGGCTGGTTGCTGTCGGCCTATGGCGCTGGGTTGCTGGTCGGTTCGATGCTCGGTGGCTTGCTCAGTGATCATGTGCGCACGGCGCGGCTGACGGCGGCGCTGTTTTTCGTTTCGGTGTGGGTGCTGATGCTGTTGGGGCTGGTGAAGCAGGTGCCTTGGCTCGCCGGTTTGCTATTGCTTAGCGGTGTCATCGATGGGGCGATTCGGACGTTGCATCAGCGGCTGATCATGGAGTATTGCGAAGTCGCGCAACGCTCGCGTGCGCAGGCCCTGAGTCGGGTCGCGCGTAATCTGGGCATGGCCGCTGCCGGGGTGGCGGGTGGGGTGTTGGCGCAAGCGGATTTTCGTTGGGTGTTTTTTGCCAGTGCGGCGATGACGATGCTGGCGTTGCTGTGGTTCGTGCGCACAACGTGGCGGCGGCCGGTGCTGGTGGTTGGAGACGAATCCGCCGATGGCTCGAGCGTGCCGCTTCGCGACAAGCCGTTCCTCTGGTTGCTGGCGGCGACGGCCGTGCTCGGCATCGCGTTCGACACGGTCTACAGCACGCTGGGCAATTATCTGCGTGATTACTACCACCTGAGCACAGAGGCGATCGGCTGGCAGTTCGGGCTCAATGCGCTGTTGGTGATCGCTTTACAAATCCCGCTATCGCACGCGGTCGAGCGTTGGGGCTCGCGTTGGCAGATGCTCGCGGGCAGCTTGTTGCTGGCCTGTGGGCTGGGCATGTTGCCGTTCGGTTCCGGCTTGGCTTTTGTCTGTCTGTCGACGCTGATCTGGACGCTGGGCGAGGCGCTGTTCATGCCGCCACTGAATGTGCTGGCGATGCACTTTGCGCAGAGCGGCAAAAGCGGTCAGTACTTCGGGCTGTTCTTCATGAGCTGGAGTGCCAGCGCGCTGTTATCGCCGGTGCTAAGCGGTCAGCTGTATGGCCAGTTTGGCGGGCACAGTGTCTGGTTGATGAGCGCGCTGCTGGTGCTGATTTCCATTCCACTGACCTGGCAGGCCACGCGCGGCGCTTAGCTGATTCGGTTATCGGGATTATTCGAAAGCAATCTGGCGGTCGATGGCATTTCTGCCTGCGCGGTCGCGTCCTAAGTGGTGAGCCGGTCGGATCACAACTAGATTTCACACGGAGCCAGTCCGGCAAGCATGTCTTAGCGCAACAGGATGGAGTCGGCCATGAAAAGCAGATTGCTACGGGTTTTGATGTTGTTGAAAGTGATGGTGATGCTGTCCCTCGGCACGGCAACGGCCTGGGCCGAGTGCGAGGATCACGAATCTCAAGCGTTCAATGGGCCGGTCGGGCATAGCGGGCTGATGCTGGCTAAATCCGAGTCGGAGCCGGGGGACATGAATCAGGGCGGCAGCGCCGATGACGACGACTCGACTACCGATGAGCCGGACAGCGATGATCCGGATGACGAAGGCGATAGCCAGACGTAGATAGTCGACCAAAGAAAAACCCCTTCTGCCTCGACTGATGCGCAATCGAGGTGGAGGGGGTTTTGTTATCGCGTGAACTCTTGAATCAACACGAATTCCCTGTGGGAGCGAGCCTGCTCGCGAAAGCGGTTAATCAGTCACCGATGATGTTGACCGAAATGACGCCTTCGCGAGCAGGCTCGCTCCCACATGAGATATTTCGTGGGCCTACGCCGCGCCGTCGAGAAACTGCTCGGCGTAGTGGCAAGCCACCTGCCGATTATCCAGCTCACGCAACAGCGGTTCTTCCGTGCTGCAGCGTTCGGTCGCATACGGGCAGCGCTTGTGGAAAGCACAGCCCGGTGGCGGGTTCAGCGGGTTGGGCAGTTCGCCGACGATTTTGATTTTCGGCTTGTTCGGGTCCGGGTGGATGGTCGGGGTCGCCGACAGCAGCGCCTGGGTGTAAGGGTGCAGCGGGCGTTCGTAGATGTCGTTCTTCGGACCCAATTCCACCGGGCGGCCGAGGTACATCACCATCACGTCATCGGCCACGTGCTGGACCACCGCGAGGTTGTGCGAGATGAACACGTAGGCGGTGTTGAACTCCTGCTGCAAATCCATGAACAGGTTCAGCACTTGGGCCTGAATCGATACGTCCAGTGCCGAAGTCGGTTCGTCCGCGACCAGCACTTTCGGTTGCAGCATCATTGCCCGCGCCAGAGCGATACGCTGGCGCTGACCCCCGGAGAACATGTGCGGATAGCGCTGGTAATGCTCGGGCCGCAAGCCGACCTGCTTCATCATCGCCTGGACTTTCTCGCGACGTTCGGTGGCCGACAGCTTGGTATTGATCAGCAGCGGCTCGGCCAATTGATCACCGATTTTCTGCCGTGGGTTCAACGACGCATACGGGCTCTGAAACACCATCTGCACGTCTTTGCGCAGTTGCTTGCGCTCGGCTTTGTCGGCGCCGGCGACTTCCTGGCCGGCGATCTGCAGCGAGCCCGATGACGGTTCCTCGATCAGAGTCAGGGCGCGGGCGAGGGTGGATTTGCCGCAGCCCGACTCACCCACCACGGCGAGGGTCTTGCCGGCTTCCAGTTCGAACGACACGCCGTTAAGCGCGCGCACGGTGGCGTGGCCCTTGAACAGGCCACGGGAGACTTCGTAGTGACGGGTCAGGTCGCGGGCGGTAAGTACGACGGCCATTACGCCACCTCCTGGTTCAGCGGGTAGAAGCAGCGGGCGAGGCTGTTGGCTTTCGGATCAAGGCCCGGACGCTGGGTGCGGCAGTTGTCCTGCACGTACGGGCAGCGCGGCGACAGCAGGCACCCCTGCGGACGGTCGTAGCGGCCCGGAACGATGCCCGGCAGGGTCGACAGGCGTGAGGCGCCGAGGCTGTGCTCGGGAATCGCCTTGAGCAGCGCTTCGCTGTACGGGTGCGCCGGGATGTCGAACAGTTGCGGCACCTGACCGACTTCCACGGCTTGACCGGCATACATCACGCAGACGCGCTGGGCAGTTTCAGCCACGACCGCGAGGTCGTGAGTGATCAGCACCAGGCCCATGTTCTGTTCTTTCTGCAACGCCAGCAGCAGATCCATGATCTGCGCCTGAATCGTCACGTCCAGCGCGGTGGTCGGTTCGTCGGCGATCAACAGTTTCGGCTCGCCGGCAATCGCCATGGCGATCGCGACGCGCTGGCTCATACCGCCAGACAGTTGATGCGGATAGGCGTCCATGCGGCTGGCGGCGCCCGGGATCTCGACCTTTTCCAGCAGTTCGATGGCACGCTTGCGCGCTTGCTTGCCGGACATTTTCAGGTGCAGGCGCAGCACCTCCTCGATCTGGAAACCGACGGTGTAGCTCGGGTTCAGCGCGGTCATCGGGTCCTGGAAGACCATCGACAGGTCTTTGCCGACGATCTGCCGACGCTGACGGTTGCTCAGTTTGAGCATGTCCTTGCCGTCGAAGCTGAGCGAGTCAGCGGTGACGATGCCGGGGTGCTCGATCAGGCCCATCAGCGCCATCATGGTCACAGATTTACCCGAACCCGACTCGCCAACGATGGCCAATACTTCGCCTTTGTCGACTTTCAGGTCGAGGCCGTCGACCACCGGGGTCGCGGTCTTGTCGCCGAAGCGGACGTTGAGATTCTTGATTTCTAGCAGTGACATTTGAATCTCCTCAGGCGGCGTTCTTGAGTTTCGGGTCCAGCGCATCGCGCAGGCCGTCGCCCATCAAGTTGATTGCCAGCACGCTGAGCAAAATGGTCAGACCAGGCAGGCTCACCACCCACCAAGCGCGTTCGATGTAGTCGCGGGCCGAGGCCAGCATGGTGCCCCACTCAGGGGTTGGCGGTTGTACGCCGAGGCCGAGGAAGCCCAGTGCGGCGGCATCGAGAATCGCCGAAGAGAAGCTCAGGGTTGCCTGCACGATCAGCGGCGCCATGCAGTTGGGCAGCACGGTGATGAACATCAGGCGCGGCAGACCTGCACCGGCCAGACGCGCGGCGGTGACGTAGTCGCGGTTCAGTTCGCCCATGACGGCGGCACGGGTCAGACGCACGTAGGACGGCAGGGAAACCACGGCAATCGCGATCACGGTGTTGATCAGGCCAGGGCCGAGGATGGCGACGATTGCCACGGCCAGCAGCAGCGACGGCAGGGCCAGCATGATGTCCATCAGACGCATGATGGTCGGGCCGACCACTTTCGGGAAGAAACCGGCAAACAGACCCAGCAGGATCCCCGGAATCAGCGACATTACCACCGACGACAAGCCGATCAGCAGCGACAGGCGCGAGCCCTGGATCAGGCGCGACAGCAGGTCACGGCCGAGTTCGTCGGTGCCGAGCAGGAACTGCATCTGCCCGCCTTCGAGCCACGCCGGCGGCGTCAGCAGGAAGTCACGGTATTGCTCGCTCGGGTTATGCGGCGCGACCCACGGCGCGAAGATCGCGCAGAAGATGATCAGCAGCATGAACAGCAGGCCGGCAACGGCGCCCTTGTTCTTCGAGAACGCTTGCCAGAATTCTTTGTACGGCGACGGGTACAGCAGGCTTTGATCCACGGCGGACGTGGCGGTGGCTACTGAGGATGTTGGAGTGCTCATGGGTATTGACCTCAGCGCTGATGACGGATGCGTGGGTTGGCAAAGCCGTAGAGGATGTCCACTACGAAGTTGACCAGAATCACCAGGCAGGCGATTAACAGGATGCCGTTTTGCACCACCGGATAGTCCCGGGCGCCGATGGCTTCGATCAGCCATTTACCGATGCCGGGCCAGGAGAAGATGGTTTCGGTCAGGACCGCACCGGCCAGCAAAGTACCGACTTGCAGACCTACAACCGTCAGCACCGGAATCAGTGCGTTGCGCAGACCATGCACGAACACCACGCGCGACGGCGACAGGCCTTTGGCCTTGGCGGTGCGGATGTAGTCTTCGCGCAGCACTTCGAGCATCGACGAACGGGTCATCCGCGCGATTACCGCCAGCGGAATGGTGCCGAGCACGATGGCCGGCAGGATCAGGTGATGGAGGGCGTCGAAGAACGCGCCGACGTCATCGGCCAGCAGCGTGTCGATCAGCATGAAGCCGGTTTTCGGCTCGATGTCATACAGCAGGTCGATGCGCCCGGAGACCGGGGTCCAGCCCAGGCTCACCGAGAAGAACATGATCAGGATCAGGCCCCACCAGAAGATCGGCATCGAATAGCCCGCGAGGGAGATGCCCATCACCCCGTGGTCGAACAGCGATCCTCGTTTGAGTGCCGCGATCACCCCGGCCAGAAGCCCGAGGATGCCAGCGAACAGCAGGGCGGCCATGGACAGTTCCAGGGTCGCCGGGAAAAGAGAGGTGAACTCGGTCCACACGCTTTCACGGGTACGCAACGACTCACCGAGATCGCCCTGGGCCAGTTTGCCGATGTAGTCCAGATACTGGGCATACAGCGGCTTGTTCAGCCCCAGGCGTTCCATTGCCTGAGCGTGCATTTCGGGGTCGACCCGACGTTCGCCCATCATCACTTCCACGGGGTCGCCCGGAATCATGCGAATCAACGCGAAAGTCAGCAAGGTGATGCCGAAAAACGTGGGGATCAACAACCCCAGTCGGCGGGCAATAAAACTAAACATCTTGTGTGGTACCTCATCAGCCGGTTAGGCGTGCCCGGTGTTCCATAGGTCAGGAGCACCGGGCGTTTCTTATCTACTTCACCTGGGTGGTGGCGAAGTTATTAGTGGTGAGAGGGCTGATGTGGTAGCCCTCTACATTGTTGCGCATTGCAGTGAACATCCGAGTATGGGCCATGCTGATCCATGGCTGGTCCTGATTAAACAGCACTTGAGCCTGTTCGTAGAGCGCGGCGCGTTCGGCCGGATCTACTTTAGCCCGCGCTTCATCCAGCAGTGCCTGGAATTTCTCGTTGCACCAGCGTGCGTAGTTTTCGCCGTTCTTGGCGGCCTCGCAACTGAGCATAGGCGTCAGGAAGTTATCCGGGTCGCCGTTGTCGCCCGCCCATCCGGCCGAGACCATGTCGTGCTCGCCGGCCTTGGCGCGCTTGAGCATTTCGCCCCATTCCATCACGCGGATGTCGATCTTGATCCCCACTTTCGCCAGGTCAGCCTGCATCATCTGCGCACCGAGCATCGGGTTGGGGTTGGTCGGACCGCCGCCGTTGCGGGTGAACAGGGTGAAGGTGGTGCCTTCCGGAACCCCGGCTTCCTTGAGCAGCGCGCGCGCCTTGTCGAGGTCGCGTGGCGGGTTCTTCAGGTCATGGTTGTAGCCGAGCAGGGTCGGCGGGTACGGATTGACCGCTACCGACGCGTTGCCCTTGCCGAACAGTGCGTTGACGTAGGCTTCCTTGTCGAACGCGATGTCGATGGCTTTGCGCACGCGTACGTCGCTCATGTACTTGTGCTGGGTGTTCATGGCGATGTACGAAACGGTCATCGCGTCCAGCTCGTCGACTTTCAGCTTGCTGTCTTTCTTGATGCTCGGGATGTCATCCGGTTTCGGATACAGCGCGACCTGGCACTCGTTGGCCTTGAGCTTTTGCAGGCGCACGTTGTTGTCGGTGGCGATCGCCAGGATCAACGCGTCGGCCGGCGGCTTGCCACGGAAGTAATCCGGGTTGGCCTTGAAGCGCACCTGCGCATCCTTGGCGTAACGCTGGAAGATGAACGGGCCGGTACCGATCGGCTTGTTGTTCAGATCGCCAGTCTTGTTGGCCTTGAGCAACTGGTCGGCGTATTCGGCCGGGTAGATCGACGAGAAGGCCATGGCGATGTCGGCCAGGAACGGCGCTTCGCGGCGGGTCAGGGTGAACTTGACCGTGTTGTCGTCGACTTTTTCTACGCTTTTGAGCAGTTCCTTGAAGCCCATGCTTTCAAAGTACGGGAAGCCCACGCTGGACAGTTTGTGCCACGGGTGATTCGGGTCCAGTTGACGCTGGAAGCTCCAGACCACGTCGTCGGCGTTCATGTCGCGGGTCGGCTTGAAATATTCGGTGGTGTGAAACTTGACGCCTTTGCGCAGGTGGAACGTGTAGGTCAGGCCGTCTTCGCTGATGTCCCAGGAATCGGCGAGCGCCGGGATCACTTCGGTGGTGCCGGGCTTGAAATCGGCCAGGCGATTGAAGATGGTTTCGGCCACAGCGTCCGCCGTGACTGCAGTTGTGTACTGGACCATATCGAAGCCTTCCGGGCTGGCTTCGGTGCAGACCACCAAGGGTTTGGCCGAGGCGCCGACAGCGACACTCAGCAACGCAGCCGCGATGGCCGCACGTAGGGGAAGCATTTTCATCGATAACCCTCTGCAATCGGTTGAAGACAGAAAACCGAACGGCCGACTCATCATGAGTCAGCCGTCGGTTGGCGTTTTTACAGAATGTTGAACGGGATGGTGGTTACGAGGCGGAACTCGTTGATGCTGCCGTCCGATTGGAACTCGCTCGCACGGTGGGCTGTGTAGGTGCCGCGAATCGTGGTGGCTTTCAGAGGACCGCTTTGTACCGCATAGGTCGCACCGATGCCGTATTCATAGTGGTGCTCGCCATCCTGTTCCTGGATGCCGTCGTAGCCTTTGCCTTCAACGCCTTTGTTGCCGTTGTAGTGCGTGCCATCGATTCCCCAGCCGCGAGCTTGATAGATGTTGAATTTCAGGCCCGGCACACCGTACTCGGCCATATTGATGGCGTATGAAACCTGGAAGGATTTCTCGTTCGGGCCGTTGAAGTCCGACAGCAGGGAGTTGGCTAGGTAGATACCGTTAGTCTCGTGCAGGTAATCGAAGTACTCGTTACCGTTTACTTGCTGGTAGGAGAAGGTCAGGTTATGCGCTTGGTGGGTCAGTCCGAACGACAGCGAGTAGGTGTCGTTGTCGATGTCGCCCAGCAGCTTCTTACCTTCGTCGACGGTTTTGTAGTAGTTGAAACCGGTAGTCAGGGCGAGGACGCTGCTGTCACCCAGTTCATGGGTGGCGCCGAAGTAGTACTGGTTCCACAGATCTTCAACTTGCGTGCCCCATAGACTGGTTTTCAGACTTTCGAGCGGCTGATAGCTGATACCGGCGGTGTTGACCTTGTCGGATTCGACACGGCCGTTGGCATACTCGGCGCGGAATTTCTGCAGGCTTTGTTCCGATCGTGGCGAGACGCGATCAAAAGTGGCCAAGTCGAAGGACAGATTGTTCAACTCTTCACTGTGCAGGGAGACACCCTCGAAGCTCGAAGGCAGTGCACGGTTGCCGATCACGTCGACCTGCGGGCTGCTGAAGCTCATACGACCGGCAGTCAGAGTGGTGTTGGAAACGCGCGCCTTGATGTTGGCAAGGCCTACCTTGCTCCACTGATCTACGGCTTCACCGTTATTCTTGTGCGTCAGGGTGCGGTTGTTACCCGATCCCACGCCCGTCTTTGGGGCGCCGCCATTTCCGGAAGCCAGATTTTCACGATCACGTTCAAGCGCAATTGCGTTATATGCCGCAACTTCGGTGCTGATACCTACAGTGCCCTCGGTGAAACCCGAGTTGTACTTGACGATGGTCCCTTGCACCCAGTTGATCCGACGGTCAGTTTCGGCCGGAGAACCATTTTTTTTATAGGAGAATTTGCCGCCGCGCTTCAGTTGCTCGTTGGCGTACCAGTTACGTGTCGTACCGGTGATCGACTGTCCTTCGACGAACCCAGTGGCCTCAGCTTGGGCGCTCTTGGTGTTGACGGTCACCGGGGTGAACGCCTGGCTCTGGGTTTCCGCATAAGCCGTGGCGGTGATGCTGCTGATGGCCAGGGCCAGTATCGCGGTGCTGCTCAGTTTCATGGGTGAAGCTCCTTTACTTTCTTTTTATCCCGGCTTTTTTTGGTATGCCGGTTATTGGTTTAGAACTCGTTCACACATCGCAAACGTTTGCAAAAAGCCGGATTGGCGAATTTAGGCAAAGCGCTTGCGTGAGGGGAGTAGACGGCTCCCCTCAGCATTGCGGCTAATCGGTTGGTTTAATCGATACTGACACCCGAGAACACGTTGCGGCCGAACGGGCTGACTTTGAATCCTTCAACCCGGGTGCTTAACGGCTGGTTGACCGTCGAGTGGGCGACAGGCGTGATCGGCACTTGCTGTTTAAGCAATTGCTGGGCCTGTTTATAAAGCACGGTGCGCTGGTCGCGGTCGGTGACGACCTTGGCCTGTTTGATCAGCTTGTCGTAAGCCGGATCGCACCACATGGAGTAGTTGTTGCCGCCGATGGCGTCACAGCTGTACAGCGTGCCCAGCCAGTTGTCCGGATCCCCGTTGTCACCGGTCCAGCCAATCAGGCTGACGTCGTGCTCGCCGTTCTTGGTGCGCTTGATGTACTCGCCCCATTCGTAGCTGACGATCTTCACTTTCAGACCGATCTTGGCCCAGTCGGACTGGAGCATTTCGGCCATCAGTTTGGCGTTCGGGTTGTACGGACGCTGCACCGGCATTGCCCACAGGGTGATCTCGGTGCCTTCTTTCACGCCGGCAGCCTTGAGCAGTTCCTTGGCTTTTTCCGGGTTGTAGGCGGCGTCCTTGATGGTGTCGTCGTAGGACCACTGGGTCGGTGGCATGGCGTTGACGGCCAGTTGGCCGGCGCCTTGATAAACAGCGTTGAGAATTCCCTGTTTATTCACCGCCATGTCCAGCGCCTGACGCACTTCCAGTTGATCGAACGGCTTGTGGCGGACGTTGTAGGCGATGTAGCCGAGGTTGAAGCCCGGCTTGGAAATCAGTTGCAGTTTCGGGTCGGCCTTCAGCGCTTCAACATCGGCAGGACGCGGGTGCAGGGTGATCTGGCACTCGTTGGCCTTGAGCTTCTGCACACGTACCGAAGCGTCGGTGTTGATCGCGAAAATCAGGTTCTTCAGCTTGACCCGGCTCGGATCCCAGTACTGCGGGTTACCGGTGTAACGGATATTCGAGTCTTTCTGGTAGCTCTTGAACACGAACGGCCCGGTGCCGATCGGCTTCTGATTGATGTCGCTCGGCTTGCCGTCGGCCAGCAGCTTGTCGGCGTATTCGGCAGACAGAATGGCGGCGAAGCTCATGGCGATGTTCTGGATGAACGCTGCGTCAACACTGTTGAGCGTGAACTCCACGGTCAGCGGCCCGGTCTTCTCGACCTTGGCGATGTTCTTGTTCAGGCTCATCCCGTTGAAGTACGGAAACTCGGTGGGATAGGCCTTGCGGAACGGCTGTTGCGCATCGAGCATGCGATTGAACGTGAACAGCACGTCGTCGGCGTTGAAATCGCGGCTCGGCTTGAAGTAAGGGGTTGTGTGAAATTTCACGCCTTCACGCAGGTGAAAGGTGTATTTCAGGCCATCTTCGGAAATGTCCCACTTGGTTGCCAGACCGGGTACGACATTGGTCGCGCCTTTTTCGAACTCCACCAGGCGGTTGTACAGCGGCTCGGCGGCGTCGTTGTCGGTGGCCGTCGTGTATTGCGCGGTATCGAAACCCGCCGGGCTGCCTTCCGAGCAGAACACCAGGCTGTCGCTGGCGGCGTAGCTTGCAGACGTGGCGGCCAACAGGCCGGCGCCCAACAGTGCGGAAAAAACCAAGGTATGGCGCATGACGCTCCCTCTTTTTTTAGTGTTATGCAATGCACTTGGATCCCGATCCCGGGACTTTCTGGTCGCATTGAGCTCAATCCAAATACGTACGGCAAAACCGGTGGCCCACGCAGACACTGGTCAGTACGCGACGGTAGGCACCGTGCCTCTGGCAGTAAATACGTAATTGCCTTAATGCTCGTAGGAAAAGTCGACGCGCCTATACCGAAGCAATCATCTGCGGCGGATTTGGGTGTAGGCCTTTTCCTTTTTTCCCGGTAGATAAAGCAACGGCGACGTCAGAAACGCCGCCGTTGCAATGTCTTACTTGCTGACGCTGACGCCGTAGAAGGAATTCAGGCCAAATGGGCTGATCTTGAAATCCTGCACGTTGGCGCGCATGGGTTGATACACCGTCGAGTGAGCGATAGGTGTCATTGGAACTGCATCTTTGAGGACGTGTTGCGCCTGTTTGTACAGCTCGGTGCGCTTGCCCTGGTCGGTAGTGCGTTTGGCTTCTTTCACCAGGCCGTCGAACTTCTTGTCGCACCACTTGGAGAAGTTGTTGCCGCTCAGCGAGTCGCAGCCAAACAGAACGTTGAGCCAGTTGTCCGGATCACCATTGTCACCGCTCCAGCCAATGATCATGGCCTGGTTCTCGCCACCTTTGGAGCGCTTGATGTACTCGCCCCACTCGTAGCTGGTGATCTTCACTTTCAAGCCGATCTTGGCCCAGTCGGACTGGAGCATTTCAGCCATCAGTTTGGCGTTCGGGTTGTACGGACGCTGCACCGGCATCGCCCACAGGACGATCTCGGTACCTTCCTTGACGCCGGCTTCCTTGAGCAGCTGTTTGGCTTTCTCAGGGTCGTACTTGGCATCCTTGATGGTGGTGTCGTAGGACCACTGGGTCGGCGGCATGGCGTTGACGGCCAGTTGGCCCGCGCCCTGGTAAACCGAATCGATGATTTGCGGCTTGTTCACGGCCATGTCCAGCGCCTGACGCACGCGCAGGTCAGCCAGCGGGTTGGCCTCGTTGCTGCCCTTGACCTTGTCCATCACGTTGTAGGCGATGTAGCCCAGGTTGAAGCCAGCCTGATCCGGCATCTTCAGCGACTTGTCTTCTTTCAGCGCTTTCAGATCGGCCGGACGCGGGAACAGGGTGACCTGGCACTCGTTCTTTTTCAGCTTCTGGATACGCACCGACGGGTCGGTGGTGATGGCGAAGATCAGGTTGTCGATCTTCACGTCTTCAGGTTTCCAGTAATCCTTGTTGCCGGTGTAACGGATGTTCGAGTCTTTCTGGTAGCTCTTGAATACGAACGGGCCAGTGCCGATCGGCTTCTGGTTGATGTCGGCGGGTTTGCCTTCTTTCAACAGTTGCGCTGCGTATTCGGCGGACTGCACGGAAGCGAAGCTCATGGCCATGTTCTGGATGAACGCAGCGTCGACTTCTTTCAGAGTGAACTTGACGGTGTGGTCGTCGACTTTATCGATCTTGGTGATGTTGGTGTCCATCCCCATGTCGGTGAAGTACGGGAATTCGGTCGGGTACGCCTTACGGAACGGGTCGTCCTTGTTGATCATGCGGTTGAACGTAAACAGCACGTCGTCGGCGTTGAATTCACGAGTCGGCTTGAAATACGGGGTGGTATGGAACTTGACGCCTTCACGCAGGTGGAAGGTGTAGGTCAGGCCATCGTCGGAAATGTCCCACTTGGTCGCCAGACCAGGAATCACGGCGGTGCCGCCGCGCTCGAACTGGGTCAGGCGGTTGAACATGGTTTCGGCTGAGGCGTCGAAGTCGGTTCCGGTGGTGTACTGGCCTGGATCAAAACCGGCCGGGCTCCCTTCGGAGCAGAACACCAGGTTAGTCGCAGCGGTGGCGAAAGGTGCGGAGGCTAACAAGCCTGCGCCGACTAGAAACGGAATGACCGCGTGTTTAAGCATGTTGGCCTCATGATTTGTTGTCATTTTTTAGTTGTGAGGTACGACCTCGTGAGTCGTGCCTGCGGATACTTATGCAGGCCCCATACCCAATGCAAGATCCAGAGCGGTCGGCGGCGTTAAACGGTGGCACGAACGTACCTTAATGTCGCATCCGTATAACTTTTGACGCATTTGACCGTTTGCGGGTGGTTTTTGCGGTGCATTCGGGGCACTGAAATGGTGCGCTGGAGGTGTCGGGTGCGCTTGGGTGGGGCTTGGTGTTACTTATTTATACCCTTGGGGATGGGCGGGGTTGAGGGGTTTTTGGGGTGGCTTAAGGTGGGGTGGATTGGGGCAGGGATTGGGGAGTTTTACTTGGTGCAACTGGGTGTTTCGATTGGTGGCACCTTGGCGGCCTTTGGGCGACCAGGGTGTTGGTTGGTTTGGGTGAATATCCGTTTTTTGCGGTGTGGCGGCTGGCGGTTTCGCCCTTACGGCGAGTCACCTTTTTCAAACGCCAAAAAGGTAACCGAAAAGGCTTGCTCCTGCGTTCGGCCCTCGCAGGCTCGGGTTCCTTCGCTCCGGGACTGATCCGGGCGCAGCGGCTCCGGTTTGCTTCGCTGCACCTCCTTCCGCTGTGTCTGGCTGCGCCAGACGGTCGCTGCGCTCCCACGCCCGGATCAATCCCTCCACTCAGCCTTCCGACGTCGCCGGTGGATCAAGATCAAGAGCAGGCGAGCTGACACTCGGCCTATTGAGTGGTGAAGAGCGGGTGTTCGGCGTTATTTTTGTTGTGGATTTGCCCCTCACCCCAGCCCTCTCCCCGAGGAGAGGGGGCTAATTTGTGTGCTTTTCAAATCCTGAGTTCAACTCGAAGTTTCACGTTGGCGTATCTCCCCCAAACACCTCGGTCAGTCCCCTCTCCCTCTGGGAGAGGTTAGGGTGAGGGTTTGCTTTTTGGCTGTTTAAGTCCGCTGCGAAACAGCCAGAACCTTCCCACAAGGTTTTCAGGTTGTCCGTCGGACGTCCGCTCTCTAGGCTTGGGTCGTCGCTGGTTGTTCAGCGATCGGGTGTTAGAACCCGACATTCATAGTCATTCAGTGCCCAGATCCGCATAATTGCCGCCAGCAAGTTTGCTGCCTGCAAGTGCGTTATGGCGGCTCTGTGCGGGCGGGCTTATGTCCGGCCGGGTGCCTATGACCGGTTTTCTCACCCCGCACAAAGCTGCCACCTCTTCGTCGTGTGAGAAACGGCATCGAGATGGCTCAACCTCATAGGTGAAGCGCATGAGCAAACCAGTCCCCGACCCACCCGAAGAAACCTCAACCCCCCTCGAAGCCGCGCTGCGTGCCGACGATCTCGCGAAGAACCGCGAAGCCATCAAGCGTGCCCTCGATTTCTATCTCTGCCCGCCACCCGGCAAACCCCATCCACCCAGCACGATGTTTTTGATCCGGCCCGACATCGACACCGAAAGCCTGCTGGCTCACGCCTGTGAGTCCCTTGCTTCAGCCAATACGCTGGCCAGCGATTTCGCCGATCAGCTTGGTAGGCCGCAGCGCAATACGGCGCTGGCGATTCAGCAGATCATCATGCTGGCGGAGCTGGCGGTGAATCGGGCGCTGGATCGGGTTGATCCGCACGCTTGAGATCGCGTCATCGTTCTTCGCGAGCAGGCTCGCTCCCACATTCAAATGCGTTCAATCTGTGGGAGCGAGCCTGCTCGCGAAAGCGGTGGATCATTCACTACAAAACCCGGGCACAAAAAAACCGGCAACCATTGACTGATTGCCGGTCTTTCATTCAGCCAAGCTCAAATCACTGCATCAACACTTCAATCGAGCCATCGGCGGTCATGCTGACCTGGCTGGTGCCGGCTTCAACTTCAGGCGTCACCGGCGCGGAATCCATGGCCGCGGCTTTCATCATCATCGGCGCGCGCAGGTACGGTTGTGGATAACCGTTGCTGTTGAGGTTCAGGTTGACGATTTTGTAGCCCTTGCCGCCCAGGGCGTCGGTGGCCAGTTGGGCGCGGGTCTTGAAGGCGGTGACGGCTTCTTTGAGCAACTGGTCTTCGCTGGCCTTGCGGGTCGGGTCGGCGATGGCGAAGTCCATGCCGCCCATTTTCAGGTCGGTCAGCAGCTCGCCGGTGAGTTTCGACAGGGCGGCGAAGTCGGTGCTTTCCAGGCGCAGTTCGGCGCGTTCGCGCCAGCCGGTGATCTTCTGGCCTTTGGTGTCGTAGATCGGATAGCTGTTGCGGCTGCCCGTGCGCAGGGTGATGTCTTTGACTTGTTTGGCCTGGGCGGTGGCCTTGTTCATGGTGGTGCTGATGGCGGCGGCGAGTTTGGCCGGGTCGGTGTTCTGCTCTTCGGTGTAGAGCGTCACGATCATCTGGTCGCGGGCCACTTCCTGGCTGACTTCGGCGCGCAGGGAAATCTGGTTGTAGTGCAGCTCATCGGCGGCCAGCGCCGGGAGGCTGGCGACGCTGCCGACGGTCAGGGCGAGGAGGGCGGCGCTGCGGCGAAATGTGTGCATGAAGGCTCCTTGAATGAGGCGCAGGTGATGGGTCGCGGCCTGCGTGAACCATCAGACTCTAACTTCTATGATCCGGTTCGCCCAGTTACAACTTCTATACAGATGGCAGCGCGCAGTGGGGAGTGCTCTGTGGCGAGGGGATTTATCCCCGTTCGGCTGCGCAGCAGTCGCAAATCCGGCTGATGCGGTATGTCTGGTTAAATGAGGTCGCATGACTTGGGGCGGCTCCGCCACCCAGCGGGGATAAATCCCCTCGCCACAATGATCTCCAATAGCCTTCGGAATTTTCTTCAACTCAGATGAATTCTTCATCGTCGCCATGTGGTCGTTTGCCGCACTTTCGCCTCTGAACCCCGCGGCTTGGTTATACTCCGTGCGATCCGCCTGGAGCGCTCATCAGGAGAGCTCATGCTCGCCCCCGTACAACTGACTTCCGCCACTCGCCAGAACCTCTGGCGGCTGACTTTCATCCGCACCCTGGTGCTCGCCGCGCAGGCCGGCTCCGTTGGCTTGGCCTACTGGCTGCAATTGTTGCCGTTGCCGTGGGTGCAACTGGCGATGACCCTCGGCTGCTCGATTCTGCTCTGCGTGTTCACTGCCGTGCGCCTGCGCACATCGTGGCCGGTGACCGAGCTCGAATACGCGCTGCAACTGGCCTGCGATCTGGTGATTCACAGTGCGCTGCTGTATTTCTCCGGCGGTTCGACCAACCCCTTCGTTTCCTATTATCTGGTGCCGCTGACCATCGCGGCGGTGACCTTGCCGTGGCGTTATTCGGTGATTCTGTCCGGTATCGCGCTGGCGCTGTACACGCTGATGCTGACGCGTTTCTATCCGCTGGAAACCCTGCCGGTCGCCCGTGAGAATCTGCAGATCTACGGCATGTGGCTGAGCTTTGCCCTGGCCGCTGCGGTGATCACCTTCTTCGCCGCGCGCATGGCTGAAGAGCTACGTCGGCAGGAAGAATTGCGCGCGATTCGCCGCGAAGAAGGCTTGCGCGATCAGCAGCTGCTCGCCGTTGCGACCCAGGCCGCCGGGGCTGCGCATGAGTTGGGTACGCCGCTGGCGACCATGAGCGTGTTGCTCAAGGAAATGCAGCAGGACCACCCCGATGCGTTGCTGCAGGACGATCTGAAAGTGCTGCAGGATCAGGTCAAGCTGTGCAAGGAAACCTTGCAGCAACTGGTCCGCGCCGCCGAGGCCAACCGGCGTCTGGCGGTGGAGATGCAGGACGTTACCGACTGGCTCGACGAAGCGCTGAACCGCTGGCACCTGATGCGCCCGGAAGCCAGTTATCGCTTCCAGCGTCTCGGTCAGGGGGCGGTGCCGCGCATGGCGCCGCCGCCGGATCTGACCCAGGCCTTGCTGAATCTGCTCAACAATGCAGCCGACGCCTGCCCGGAAAATCTCCAGGTGACCCTCGACTGGGACGCAGAGACTTTGACCATCAGCATTCGCGACCACGGCGCCGGTGTGCCGCTGGCCATCGCCGAGCAGATCGGCAAGCCGTTTTTTACCACCAAGGGCAAAGGTTTCGGCCTGGGCCTGTTTTTGAGCAAGGCCAGCGTGACACGCGCCGGCGGCTCAGTGAAACTCTATAGTCATGAGGAAGGCGGCACGCTCACCGAGCTGCGCCTGCCCCACGGCGCCCGAGGAGACCAACATGAGTGACGAAATCCAAGTCGAAGGCGAAGAACTGCCGCATCTGCTGCTGGTCGACGACGACGCGACCTTCACCCGCGTCATGGCCCGCGCCATGGCCCGTCGCGGCTTTCGCGTCAGCACCGCCGGTTCCGCTGAAGAAGGCCTGACCATCGCCCAGGCCGATCTGCCTGATTACGCCGCGCTGGACCTGAAAATGGACGGCGACTCCGGTCTGGTCCTGCTGCCCAAGCTGCTGGAACTCGATCCGGAAATGCGCGTGGTGATCCTCACCGGTTATTCGAGCATTGCCACGGCAGTCGAGGCGATCAAGCGTGGCGCCTGCAACTACCTGTGCAAACCCGCCGATGCCGACGACGTGCTGGCCGCGCTGCTGTCTGAGCACGCCGATCTCGACAGTCTGGTGCCGGAAAACCCGATGTCGGTCGATCGTCTGCAATGGGAGCACATCCAGCGCGTGCTCACCGAGCACGAAGGCAATATTTCCGCCACGGCCCGCGCGCTGGGCATGCACCGCCGCACCTTGCAGCGCAAACTGCAGAAGCGCCCGGTGCGTCGCTGAACCTGCGCTGAACGACTATCGCCAGCCCTCGCGATAAAACGCGCCGATCATCTATGATCGGCGCGTGTCCGTTCTTTTTACTATCGAGCCTTATCCATGAATCAGAACGCTGAATATTCCGCGGTCAACGATGCTGTGCGCGGGCAGTTTTTTCGAAAAGTCTGGGCGATGACCACGCCTTACTGGCGCAGCGAAGAGAAGGGCAAGGCCTGGACGTTGCTGATTGCCGTAATTGCGCTGACGCTGTTCAGCGTAGCGATCTCGGTGTGGATCAACAGTTGGTACAAGGATTTCTACAACGCTTTGCAGAGAAAGGATGAAGCCGCGTTCTGGCAGTTGATCCTGTATTTCTGCGGCATCGCGACGGTGGCGATTCTCGGCGCGGTGTATCGGTTGTATCTGACGCAGATGCTGACGATCCGCTGGCGGGCGTGGCTGACCGAAAAGCACTTCAAGCGCTGGCTGGACCACAAGAATTACTACCAGCTGGAGCAGGGCGGTTATACCGATAACCCCGACCAGCGGATTTCCGAAGACCTCAACACTTACACCGCCAACACCCTGAGCCTGGGCCTCGGGCTGCTGCGCACGATTGTCAGTCTGGTGTCGTTCTCGATCATTTTGTGGGGCGTGTCGGGCAGTATCGAAGTGTTCGGCATCGAGATTCCCGGCTACATGTTCTGGTGCGCACTGTTGTACGCGGCGGTCGGCAGTTGGCTGACGCATTTGATCGGTCGCCGTCTGATCGGTCTGAACAACAAGCAACAACGCTTCGAAGCAGACCTGCGTTTTTCCATGGTGCGCGTGCGTGAGAATGCGGAAAGCATCGCCTTGTACAACGGCGAACCCAATGAAAACCGCCGCTTGAGTAATCGATTCGGACTGGTCTGGCACAATTTCTGGGACATCATGCGCGTGTCCAAGCGCCTGACGTTCTTCACCTCCGGCTACGGGCAGATCGCAATCATTTTCCCGTTTGTCGTCGCCGCACCGCGCTATCTGTCCGGCAAGATCGAACTGGGCGAGCTGATGCAAATCAACTCGGCGTTCGGCAACGTGCAGGAGAATTTCAGCTGGTTCATCACCGCCTACTCGGATCTCGCCGCGTGGCGCGCCACCTGTGATCGTTTGCTGAGTTTCCGTCAGGCCATGAGCGACAACGAACAGCGCACCCCGGCCATCGACGTGCAGAACCAGGGCAGTGAGTTGCAGGTTCACCACCTCGGCCTCGATCTGGCCGATGGTCGTCACCTGCTGACCGACGCCGACATGACCGTTGAACCGGGTGAGCGCGTGATGCTCAGCGGCCGTTCCGGCAGCGGCAAGTCGACACTGCTGCGAGCGATGGGGCATTTGTGGCCGGCGGGGCACGGCAATATTCGTTTGCCGGCGGCGCGTTATCTGTTCCTGCCGCAGAAGCCTTATCTGCCGATCGGCACATTGCGTGAAGCGTTGAGTTATCCACAACCGGGCGACACCTACGCGCCAGAACGTTATGCACAGGTGCTGGAAACCTGTCGTCTGCCACATTTGATTGGGCGGTTGGATGAAGCCAATCACTGGCAGCGCATGCTTTCACCGGGCGAGCAACAACGCCTGGCCTTCGCCCGCGCGCTTCTCTACGCACCGCAATGGCTGTACATGGACGAGGCTACATCGGCGATGGATGAAGAGGACGAGGCGACGTTGTATCAGGTATTGATCGATGAGATTCCGGGGCTGAGCATTGTCAGCGTCGGTCACCGAAGCAGTTTGAAACGATTCCATCCACGGCACGTGCGGATCGACAGCGGTCGTCTGGTCGAACAGGCCATAACTGTCTGAACACCCACCTGTGGGAGCGAGCCTGCTCGCGAAGGGGTCATATCGGTCGACGAATCTGTCGTCTGAACCACCGCTTTCGCGAGCAGGCTCGCTCCCACAGTGGGGCAATGTGATCTGCCCGGTGATCGTACAACCCGCTTGAGCTATGATGGCGCCAAGCCGAACTTTCGAGACAAGATGCAGACCATGGAAAAGCTGATCGACACCCCGCGCCTCCCCCGCAAGCGCCGCAGCCTCGCCCAGGAATTGGTGACGGTGTTGAGCGAGCAGATCCGCGATGGCCTGCTCAAGCGTGGCGACAAGTTGCCCACCGAGTCGGCGATCATGGAAGCCCATGGCGTCAGCCGCACCGTGGTCCGCGAGGCAATTTCCCGTCTGCAGGCCGCCGGCCAGGTAGAAACCCGCCACGGCATCGGCACCTTTGTTCTCGATACGCCGAGCCCGAGCGGTTTCCGCATTGATCCGGCCACCGTTGTCACCCTGCGTGACGTGCTGGCGATTCTCGAATTGCGCATCAGCCTCGAAGTCGAATCCGCCGGCCTTGCCGCGCAACGCCGCAGCCCCGAACAACTGGCAACCATGCGCGCCGCCCTCGACGCCTTGAACGAAAGCGCCTCCCATGCCAGCGATGCGGTGTCGTCGGACTTCGCTTTCCACCTGGAAATTGCCCTGTCCACCGGCAACCGCTACTTCACCGACATCATGACGCACCTGGGCACCAGCATCATTCCGCGTACGCGGCTGAACTCGGCGCGCTTGGCCCACGACGATCAACAGCATTACATGAGCCGCCTGAGCCGCGAGCACGAGGAAATCTACGACGCGATTGCCCGTCAGGACTCCGATGCCGCGCGTGCGGCGATGCGTCTGCACCTGACCAATAGCCGTGAAAGACTGCGCCAGGCTCATGAAGAGGCGCAGGCGCAGCGAAGCTGAGTTACGCCTCTATGCACAACCTCAGCGGCAGCGAATACGGCTCCATGCTCGACTCGTCACGAAATTTGTAGCGCAACTCCACCTCGCGGTTCAGGTAAGGTTGCAGCGCCTCTTTGGGCAGCTGCACCTCGATGTCGAGCAGCTTTTCCATTTCATCCTCGGCGTCGTCCCAGGCGCCAGTGTCCACCTCATCACCTTCCCATTCAGGTTCCTCGGCATCGCTGCCGAGGACCGCGTAGACGCTCCAGTTTGCTGCGAAATCGCTGGAATCCGGGACCTGCACGGTGAGGATGTCCGGCAATTGCGAGAGCTGAAGCGTCACGCAATCGTCTTGCGCAGGGGCGAGGTGGGTGAGGGTGGGGGCGGCAAAATGCATCGACATAGCGGCTTCCTTTGAGTGGTCCGCCACGATCCTTCGTGGCAGTCGACGTACTTTAAGAGCCGCAGGTCGCTACAGAATTAAACGAATCCAGACCAGATATTTCAGCCCTCGAACGCGTCAAGCGCGAGCCTTGTAGCCATTTCATAAAGCGTAAAAGCCAATTTTGTCCGACAAAAAAGCCCTGCCAACGATGAAATGCAGTTGACGGTTATATTTTAAGTTGTACGATGACCTACAACTTCGGCGAAGGCTGAACGGTCCACTCACAATAAAACGTTGCTACCAGGGTGTTCGAATAATGAATCCACAAGAACTGAAGTCCATCCTCTCTGCCGGCCTGCTGTCTTTCCCGGTGACCGATTTCAACGCGCAGGGCGATTTCAACCGCGCGGGCTACATCAAACGCCTGGAATGGCTGGCTCCGTATGGCGCTTCGGCTCTGTTCGCCGCCGGTGGCACCGGTGAGTTCTTCTCCCTGGCCGCCAGCGAATACTCGGAAATCATCAAGACTGCCGTCGACACCTGCGCAACCAGCGTGCCAATCCTCGCCGGTGTTGGTGGTTCGACCCGCCAGGCCATCGAATACGCTCAGGAAGCCGAGCGTCTGGGCGCCAAAGGCCTGCTGCTGCTGCCGCACTACCTGACCGAAGCGAGCCAGGACGGTGTTGCCGCCCACGTTGAAGCCGTGTGCAAATCGGTGAAGATCGGCGTGGTCGTCTACAACCGCAACGTTTGCCGTCTCACCGCGCCGCTGCTGGAACGTCTGGCCGAGCGCTGCCCGAACCTGATCGGCTACAAGGATGGCCTGGGCGATATCGAGTTGATGGTGTCGATCCGTCGCCGCCTCGGTGATCGCTTCAGCTACCTGGGTGGTCTGCCGACCGCTGAAGTCTACGCCGCTGCCTACAAGGCTTTGGGCGTGCCGGTGTACTCCTCGGCGGTGTTCAACTTCATCCCGAAAACCGCGATGGACTTCTACCACGCGATCGCTCGCGAAGATCACGCCACCGTCGGCAAGATCATCGACGACTTCTTCCTGCCGTACCTGGACATCCGTAACCGCAAGGCCGGTTACGCCGTGAGTATCGTCAAGGCAGGTGCAAAAATCGCCGGCTATGACGCAGGTCCGGTGCGTGCGCCGCTGACCGACCTGACCGGCGAAGAGTACGAAATGCTCGCCGCGCTGATCGACAAGCAAGGCGCGCAATAAGCGAGAAAAGCGAGGCCGCTGAGCAATCAGCGGCTTTTTGCGTGAAGGCTTTTAGAGTTGAGGGCTGCCCTGTGACAACTGCAAAACGCTACGACAACTACATCAATGGCGAATGGGTCGCCGGTGCCGATTACTCGGCCAACATCAACCCGTCCGAACTCAGCGACACCATCGGCGACTATGCCAAGGCTGACCTGACCCAGGTCAACGCCGCCATCGACGCTGCTCGCGCTGCGTTCCCGGCGTACTCCACGTCGGGCATCCAGGCTCGTCACGATTCGCTGGATAAAGTCGGCACGGAAATCCTCGCCCGTCGCGAAGAGCTTGGCACCCTGCTGGCCCGTGAAGAAGGCAAGACCCTGCCGGAGGCGATCGGTGAAGTGACCCGCGCCGGCAACATTTTCAAGTTCTTCGCCGGTGAATGCCTGCGTCTGTCCGGTGACTATGTGCCGTCGGTACGCCCGGGCGTCAACGTCGAGGTCACTCGCGAAGCGCTGGGCGTGGTCGGTCTGATCACGCCGTGGAACTTCCCGATCGCCATCCCGGCGTGGAAAATCGCTCCGGCCCTGGCCTACGGCAACTGCGTCGTGCTCAAACCTGCCGATCTGGTTCCGGGCTGCGCTTGGGCGCTGGCCGAAATCATCTCCCGCGCGGGCTTCCCGGCCGGTGTGTTCAACCTGGTAATGGGCAGCGGTCGCGTGGTTGGCGAGGCGTTGGTCAACAGCCCGAAAGTCGACGGCATCAGCTTCACCGGTTCGGTGGGCGTTGGCCGCCAGATCGCCGTCAACTGCGTTTCGCGCCAGGCCAAGGTGCAGCTGGAAATGGGCGGCAAGAACCCGCAGATCATTCTCGACGACGCCGACCTCAAGCAAGCGGTCGAGCTGTCGGTGCAGAGCGCGTTCTACTCCACCGGCCAGCGCTGCACAGCGTCGAGCCGTCTGATCGTCACCGCCGGCATTCACGACAAGTTCGTTGAAGCGATGGCCGAGCGCATGAAGTCGATCAAGGTCGGCCACGCGCTGAAGGCCGGCACCGACATCGGTCCGGTGGTCTCCCAGGCGCAGCTGGAACAGGACATGAAGTACATCGACATCGGCCAGTCCGAAGGTGCGCGTCTGGTCAGCGGCGGCGGTGTGGTGACTTGCGACACCGAGGGCTACTTCCTCGCGCCAACCCTGTTCGCCGACAGCGAAGCGTCGATGCGCATCAGCCGCGAAGAGATCTTCGGCCCGGTGGCCAACATTGTTCGTGTGGCCGATTACGAAGCTGCGCTGGCAATGGCCAACGACACCGAATTCGGCTTGTCGGCCGGCATCGCCACCACCTCGCTGAAGTACGCCAACCACTTCAAGCGCCACTCCCAGGCCGGGATGGTGATGGTCAACCTGCCGACCGCCGGTGTGGATTACCACGTACCGTTCGGCGGGCGTAAAGGCTCGTCCTACGGCTCCCGTGAGCAGGGCCGCTATGCACAAGAGTTCTACACCGTGGTGAAAACCGCCTATGTAGGCTCCTGATACACGCAATACCCCTGTAGGAGCTGCCGAAGGCTGCGATCTTTGCTTCTTAAAATCAAAAGATCGCAGCCTTCGGCAGCTCCTACAGGCAATAAATGCAAGACCAAAGAAGCTTCACCCCGCATAAAAATAATCAGTGGGAGTACATCTGCATGCAATCCTCCAAGCCGACTCACGTCCGCTATTTGATCCTGCTCATGCTGTTTCTGGTGACCACGATCAACTACGCCGACCGTGCCACGATCGCCATTGCCGGCTCCAGCCTGCAAAAGGACCTTGGCATTGACGCCGTCACCCTCGGCTACATCTTCTCCGCATTCGGTTGGGCCTACGTCGCCGGGCAAATTCCCGGTGGCTGGCTGCTCGATCGCTTCGGCTCGAAAAAAGTCTATGCTCTGAGCATTTTCACCTGGTCGCTGTTCACCGTGCTGCAAGGCTTTGTCGGAGAATTCGGCATGTCCACGGCAGTGGTTGCGCTGTTCATGCTGCGTTTCCTCGTGGGCCTGGCCGAAGCGCCATCGTTCCCCGGCAACGCACGCATCGTGGCGGCGTGGTTCCCGACCGCTGAACGCGGCACCGCTTCGGCGATCTTCAACTCGGCGCAATACTTTGCCACCGTGCTGTTCGCGCCGTTGATGGGCTGGATCGTCTACAGCTTCGGCTGGGAGCACGTGTTCATCGTCATGGGTATCCTCGGTATCGTGTTCTCGCTGGTGTGGCTGAAAGTCATCTACAGCCCGCGCGAACACCCACGCGTCAACGAGGCCGAGTTCAAGCACATCGCTGACAACGGCGGCATGGTCGACATGGATCAGAAGGGCAAGAAGTCCGACGGTCCGAAGTGGGATTACATCCGTCAGTTGCTGACCAACCGCATGATGCTTGGCGTGTATCTGGGCCAGTACTGCATCAACGGCATCACCTATTTCTTCCTGACCTGGTTCCCGGTGTATCTGGTGCAAGAGCGTGGCATGACCATTCTCAAGGCCGGTTTCATCGCTTCGTTGCCGGCCATTTGCGGCTTTATCGGCGGCGTGCTCGGCGGGGTGATTTCCGACTACCTGCTGCGCAAGGGCCATTCGCTGACCTTCGCCCGCAAGGCGCCGATCATCGCCGGCCTGCTGGTGTCGAGCAGCATCGTCGCGTGCAACTATGTTGACGTGGAATGGATGGTGGTGGGCTTCATGGCTCTGGCATTCTTCGGCAAAGGCGTTGGCGCACTGGGCTGGGCGGTGGTTTCCGACACTTCGCCGAAACAGATCGCCGGTCTGAGCGGGGGCCTGTTCAACACCTTCGGCAACATCGCTTCGATCACCACGCCGATCGTCATCGGCTACATCATCAGCTCCACCGGCTCGTTCAAATGGGCGCTGGTGTTTGTCGGCGCCAACGCACTGGTCGCGGTGTTCAGCTATCTGGTAATCGTCGGCCCGATCAAGCGTGTGGTCTTGAAAGAGCCGCCAGCCAAGGGCGGCAATGAAGCCACCGGCAATTTGTCTCAAGCGCATTCCTGAGGAGCGGCGTCATGCAGTTGATTGAACATTCCAACTCGCCGCGCTACATCCGCCTGCACGAGCGGGACAACGTTGTAGTAGTGGTCAACGATCAGGGCGTACCGGCCGGTACCGAGTTTGCCGATGGCCTGGTCACCTTGGATTTCGTACCGCAGAGCCACAAGGTCACCCTGGAGGATATTCCTGAAGGCGGCCCGGTGATTCGTTACGGGCAGATCATCGGCTATGCCTTGCAGCCGATCCGTCGCGGCAGTTGGGTCAAGGAAGATCAACTGCGCATGCCGACCGCGCCGCCGCTGGACAGCTTGCCGCTGTCCACCGATGTGCCGGATGCGCAGGCACCGCTGGAAGGCTTCACGTTCGAGGGTTATCGCAACGCCGACGGCACCGTCGGCACGCGCAACATTCTCGGCATCACCACCACCGTGCAGTGCGTCACCGGCGTGCTCGATCACGCGGTCAAGCGCATCAAGGAAGAGCTGCTGCCGAAGTACCCGCACGTCGATGACGTGGTGGCGCTGACCCACAGTTATGGCTGCGGTGTGGCGATTACCGCGACCGATGCCTACATCCCGATTCGTACCGTGCGCAATCTGGCGCGCAACCCGAACTTGGGCGGCGAGGCGCTGGTGATCGGTCTGGGCTGCGAGAAATTGCAGGCCGGGCAGGTGATGCACGAGGATGACGCCTCGGTGGATCTCAGCGATCCGTGGCTGTACCGCTTGCAGGATTCCAGTCACGGCTTTACCGAAATGATCGAACAGATCATGGAACTGGCCGAAGTGCGCCTGAAGAAACTCGACCAGCGCCGCCGCGAAACCGTGCCGGCCTCCGAGCTGATTCTCGGTATGCAGTGCGGCGGCAGCGACGCGTTCTCCGGCATCACCGCCAACCCGGCGCTGGGTTATGCCTCGGACTTGCTGTTGCGTGCGGGGGCGACGGTGATGTTTTCCGAAGTCACCGAAGTGCGCGATGCGATCTACCTGCTCACCTCACGGGCGCAAACGCAAACCGTCGCCGAAGAGCTGGTGCGCGAAATGGACTGGTACGACCGTTACCTGGCCAAGGGCGAAGCCGATCGCAGCGCCAACACCACGCCGGGCAACAAGAAGGGCGGGTTGTCGAACATTGTCGAGAAGTCCCTGGGCTCGATCGTCAAGTCCGGCAGCAGCGCGATCAATGGCGTGCTCGGCCCGGGCGAGCGTTTCAAGCACAAGGGCCTGATTTTCTGCGCGACGCCGGCCAGCGATTTTGTCTGCGGGACGTTGCAACTGGCAGCAGGGATGAACCTGCACGTATTCACCACCGGTCGCGGCACGCCTTACGGGCTGGCCATGGCGCCGGTGGTCAAGGTTTCGACGCGGACTGAACTGGCGCAGCGCTGGCCGGACCTGATCGACATCGACGCCGGACGCATTGCCACCGGGCGCGCGACCATCGAAGAACTCGGCTGGGAGTTGTTTCACTATTACCTGGACGTTGCCAGTGGCAAGCAACAGACCTGGGCGGAGAAACACAAGCTGCATAACGACATCACCTTGTTCAACCCGGCGCCGATTACCTGATCGTTTCATGGAAGATCAAAAGCCCCTCACCCCAGCCCTCTCCCGGAGGGAGAGGGGGCCGACCGAGTTGTTTGGCGCTATACATCGACCTGACAAATCGGGTCGATTATGGATTCGACGATGTCATTTCAGGTCGGTGGATTGTTTAAATATCCCCCGATCGGTTCCCTCTCCCTTTGGGAGAGGGCTAGGGTGAGGGGCTTTTGCTTTATCATTGCCCCCTGACTAAGCTCACCCAAGGCTCCCCGGCATGCTGGCAATCTTTCTTGAAACCCTGAACATCACCGCGCCGGTGTTTGCCATGCTGTTTCTCGGTGTGCTGCTCAAGCGCATCGACTGGATCAACGACAACTTCATCCACACCGCCTCGTCGCTGGTGTTCAACGTGACCATGCCGGCGCTGCTGTTTCTCGGCATTCTCCACGCTGACCTGCACGCCGCACTGCAACCTTCGCTACTCATCTACTTTTCCCTCGCCACCCTGGTGAGTTTCGCCGTGGCCTGGGGCTGGGCGATTTTCAAGTGTCCGCGGGAAGATCGCGGCATCTACACCCAGGGTGCGTTTCGCGGCAACAACGGCGTGATCGGTCTTGCACTCGCCGCGAGCATGTACGGCGATTACGGCATTTCCCTCGGGGCGATTCTGGCGGCGCTGGTGATCCTGTTCTACAACACCCTGTCGACCATTGTGCTGGCGGTGTACAGCCCGGTGATCAAGTCCGATCCGTGGAGCATCTGCAAAAGCGTGTTCAGCAACCCGCTGATCATCAGCGTGATTTCGGCAGCGCCGTTTGCCTATTTCAAGATCGGACTGCCGGGCTGGCTGGAGACCTCCGGCCAGTATCTGGCGCAGACTACGTTGCCACTGGCGCTGATCTGTATCGGTGGCACGCTGTCTCTGGCGGCGCTGCGCAAGAGCGGCAAGATGGCACTCAGTTCCAGTCTGGTGAAGATGATCGGTCTGCCGGTGCTGGCGACACTGGGGGCATGGCTGTGGGGCTTTCGCGGGGCGGAACTGGGGATTCTGTTTCTCTACTTTGGCAGCCCGACGGCGGCGGCGAGTTTCGTCATGGCCCGGGCGGCGCAGGGCAATCATGAGCTGGCAGCGGCGATCATCGTGATGACCACGTTGATGGCGGCTATTACCACCAATGTCGGGATCTTTGTGTTGCAGTGGGGTGGGTGGATCTGACAAGGATTTGCGGTGTCTGTCAGGGCCTCTTCGCGAGCAGGCTCGCTCCCACAGGGAAACGCATTCCAACTGTGGGAGCGAGCCTGCTCGCGAAGGCAGTCACTGCGGTTTCTGGTAGGTATCAATCACTTCCTGCGCCGCGCGAAACGCATCGATCGCC
The DNA here is from genome assembly GCF_024072275.1 of Pseudomonas siliginis. NCBI lineage: Bacteria > Pseudomonadati > Pseudomonadota > Gammaproteobacteria > Pseudomonadales > Pseudomonadaceae > Pseudomonas > Pseudomonas siliginis. Next base: position 981,391 of record NZ_CP099598.1, read on the forward strand.
GCTGGCACGCCGGCATACACCGCGCAGTGCAGCAGCGCTTCGCGAATCTCTTCCACCGTGCAGCCATTGTTCAGCGCACCGCGCACGTGGCCCTTCAACTCCTGCGGACACTTCAACGCGGTCAGCGCGGCGAGGGTAATCAGGCTGCGGGTTTTCAGCGACAAACCTTCGCGATTCCACACGCCACCCCAGGCGTGTTCATTGACGAAATCCTGCAACGGCTGGGTGAACTCGGTGGCATTGCCCAGCGCGCGATCAACGAACGCATCGCCCATGACCTGACGACGGATTTCAACCCCGGATTGCTTCGACTCGCTCATGGCACATCTCTCTTGTGGTGTTGGCGACGCCAGGCGCGGATTGATGTGAACAACAGAAACGTCAGCAGCGCCGGCAGGACATAAAACAGCATCAAGCGCTCGAGTTTGCCGGCCAGCGGCATGCCGGTGGTGAACGACACCACATGCAGCCCGTAGACCAGATACAAGCCGAGCAGCAACAAGCCTTCAGCCCGGGTCACGCGGTAGCCCGAGTAAAACACTGGCAGACACAGCGCAGCGACGCCGAGCATCACCGGCAAGTCAAAATCCAGCGCGTTGGGGGAGACGGAAAGCGGCGTCGGTGCGAGCAGCGCGGTCAGCCCGAGTACCCCGAGCAGGTTGAACAGATTGGCGCCGATCACGTTGCCCACGGCAATGTCACGCTGCCCGCGCAGGGCGGCGATCAGCGAGGTCGCCAGTTCGGGCAGCGAGGTGCCGACCGCGACCACGGTCAGACCGATGACCCGTTCGGACAGGCCAAGGTCGGTGGCCACGACCACGGCGGCGCCGAGCAGCAAACGCCCGGCGAACACCAGCATGGCCAGGCCAGCGAGAATCATCAGCACACTGATCAGCCAGGATTGCTGCGTATCCTTCGGGCGTTCGGTATGGGGGCGGGTCGAGTGTCGCGACTGGCGGAACAACAAGCCAAGGTACAGCGCCAAAGCGCCGAGCAGCAGGACGCCGTCGAAACGCCCGAGGTCCTTATTCCAGGCGAGGATGAATACCAGCAGGCTGGCGCCGATCATCAGCGGGATATCCAGGCGCACCAGTTGCCGCGACACGCGCAGCGGGATGATCAGTGCCGACAGGCCAAGGGTTACGAGGATATTGAATATGCCGCTGCCGACCACGCTGCCGACGGCGATGTCGGGGTTGTCGGTCAACGCCGCTTGCAGGCTCACGGTCATCTGCGGCGCGCTGCTGCCGAGGGCGACGATGGTCAGGCCGATGATCAACGGACGCACATGCAGGCGCTCGGCCAGACGCACGGCGGCGCGCACCATCAGCTCGGCGCCGATGAGCAAAAGACACAGGCCGCTGAGCAATTCGATGACGTTGATCAGCGGCAGATCGGCTAGTCCGAAAATGGTCGACGCTCCATTAGTCCAGGGCCTGCACGCGAACCCGTGCGGTGCCACTGCGCAGCATGCCGATTTCATCCGCGGCCTCGCGTGACAGATCGATCAGTCGGCCACGGGTGTGCGGGCCACGGTCATTGATGCGGACCACGACTGATTCATCGTTTTTCAGATTGGTGACCTTCACCCGCGTGCCGAACGGCAACTGGCGGTGGGCGGCGGTCAGGGAATGCTGGTTGAACGCTTCGCCGCTGGCGGTGCGTTTACCGTGATGTTTGGCTCCGTAATAGGAGGCGACGCCGGTCTGGTCATAACCGTGCGGGTCGATGGTGTCGGTACTGGCGCAACCGGCCAGCAGAGAGAGCAGGGCGCTGCTCAGCAACAGACGCTTCATTCAAAGGTATCCCGGATCAAATGTAGGAGTGACCTGTGGCGAGGGGATTTATCCCCGTTGGACTGCGCAGCAGTCCCAAAACTGAGAACTCGGTTTATCTGGTGCAAATCAAGCTCAGCAATTGGGGCCGCTTCGCGGCCCAACGGGGATAAATCCCCTCGCCACAGGTCCCTTCCACAGGGGATGGAGCCAGGCTTTGGATCTGGCTCCATTGGTGGTCAGCCTTCGAGCTTGCTTTTCAGCAGTTCGTTCACCTGCTGCGGGTTGGCCTTGCCTTTCGAGGCTTTCATGGCCTGGCCGACGAAGAAGCCGAACATCTTGCCGCGTTTGGCTTCGTCTGCCGCGCGGTACTGTTCGACCTGTTCGGCGTTGGCCGCGAGCATTTCGTCGAGCACAGCCGAGATCGCGCCGGTGTCGGTGACTTGCTTGAGGCCGCGCTTCTCGATGATCTCGTCAGCACTGCCTTCACCATTGGCCATCGCTTCGAACACTACCTTGGCGATCTTGCCGGAGATGGTGTTGTCCTTGATGCGCTGCAGCATGCCGCCCAGTTGCTCGGCGGAGACTGGCGAATCCTCGATGTCCAGGCCCTGCTTGTTGAGCAGGCTGCCCAACTCGACCATCACCCAGTTCGCCGCCAGTTTCGCGTCGCCACCGATGGCTGCGACTTTCTCGAAGTAATCCGCCTGTTCACGGCTGGTGGCCAGCACGTTGGCGTCGTAAGCCGACAGACCGAACTGGCTCTGGAAGCGCTCGCGCTTTTGCGGTGGCAGTTCCGGCAGGGTGGCACGCACTTCACCGAGGAACGACTCTTCGATGACCACCGGCAGCAGGTCCGGATCAGGGAAGTAACGGTAGTCGTTGGCTTCCTCTTTCGAACGCATCGGACGGGTCTCGTCCTTGTTCGGATCGTACAGGCGGGTCTGCTGGATCACTTTGCCGCCGTCCTCGATCAGTTCGATCTGGCGCTGGATCTCGGAGTTGATTGCCTTCTCGATGAAACGGAACGAGTTGACGTTCTTGATCTCGCAGCGAGTGCCGAACTCGACCTGGCCTTTCGGCCGTACCGAGACGTTGCAGTCGCAACGCAGCGAGCCTTCGGCCATGTTGCCGTCGCAGATGCCCAGGTAACGCACCAGTGCGTGGATCGCCTTGACGTAAGCCACGGCTTCCTTGGCGCTGCGCATGTCCGGCTCGGAAACGATTTCCAGCAGCGGTGTGCCGGCACGGTTCAGGTCGATGCCGGTGGCACCGTTGAATTCTTCGTGCAGGCTCTTGCCGGCATCTTCTTCCAGGTGCGCGCGGGTGATGCCGACGCGTTTGACCGTGCCGTCTTCCAGGGCGATGTCCAGGTGCCCTTTGCCAACGATCGGCAATTCCATCTGGCTGATCTGATAGCCCTTGGGCAGATCCGGGTAGAAATAGTTTTTCCGGGCGAACACGTTGTGCTGGCCGATCTCGGCGTCAATTGCCAGACCGAACATCACCGCCATGCGCACCGCTTCCTGGTTGAGCACCGGCAGCACGCCGGGCATGCCCAGGTCGATCAGGCTGGCCTGGGTGTTCGGCTCGGAACCGAAGGTGGTGGAACTACCGGAAAAGATTTTCGACCGGGTGGTGAGCTGAGTGTGAATCTCCAGCCCGATCACGACTTCCCATTGCATGTGTGTCTCCTCAGAAGCCGGTTGGGGTGCGGGTGTGCCAGTCAGTGTTGAGCTGATACTGGTGCGCAACGTTGAGCAAACGGCCTTCTTGGAAGTACGGCGCGAGCAACTGCACGCCCACCGGCAGACCGTCGACAAAACCGGCCGGCATCGACAGGCCCGGCAGGCCGGCGAGGTTGGCGGTGATGGTGTAGACGTCTTCCAGATAGGCAGCGACCGGGTCGCTGTTCTTGGCGCCAAGCTTCCAGGCCGGGTTCGGCGTGGTCGGGCCGAGGATGATGTCGACTTCATTGAACGCAGCCATGAAATCGTTCTTCACCAAACGACGAATCTTCTGCGCTTTCAGGTAGTAGGCGTCGTAGTAACCGGCGGACAGCGCGTAGGCACCGACCATGATCCGGCGCTCTACTTCCGCGCCGAAGCCTTCGCCACGGGAGCGCTTGTACAGGTCGATGAGGTTTTCCGGGTTTTCGCAGCGGTGGCCGAAACGTACGCCGTCGAAACGCGACAGGTTGGAAGACGCTTCTGCCGGGGCGATCACGTAGTACGCAGGAATGGCGTGCTGCATGTTCGGCAGGCTGATTTCCTTGATCACCGCACCGAGCTTCTGCAACTGCTGGATGCTGTTCTGGATCAGCTCGGCAATGCGCGGGTCGAGACCGGCGCTGAAGTATTCCTTCGGCACGCCGATGCGCAGGCCTTGCAGCGACTCGCCCAGGCCGGCGGAGTAATCCGGCACCGGCTCATCGATGCTGGTGGAGTCGTTCGGGTCGAAACCGGCCATGCCTTGCAGCAGGATCGCGCAGTCTTCGGCCGTGCGCGCCAACGGGCCGCCCTGATCGAGGCTGGAAGCGTAGGCAATCATGCCCCAGCGCGAAACGCGACCGTAGGTCGGCTTCAAACCGATGAGGTTGGTGAATGCTGCCGGCTGACGGATCGAGCCGCCGGTGTCGGTTGCGGTGGCGGCAGGCAGCAGGCGAGCGGCCACGGCGGCGGCCGAACCACCGGACGAACCGCCCGGCACGTGATCCAGGTTCCACGGGTTTTTCACCGCGCCGTACCAGCTCGACTCGTTGGCCGAACCCATGGCGAATTCGTCCATGTTGGTCTTGCCCAGGGTCACGGCGCCGGCAGCGGCCAGTTTCGCAACGACAGTGGCGTCATACGGGGCTTTGAAGTTGTCGAGCATCTTCGAGCCGCAGCTGGTGCGGATGCCCAGGGTGCAGAACAGGTCCTTGTGGGCGATCGGCGCGCCGAGCAGGGCGCCGCTCTCACCATTGGCCCGGCGTGCATCGGCGGCTTTCGCCTGCTCGATGGCCAGATCCTCGGTGAGGCTGATGAAACTGTTGAGCTGCGGGTCGAGCTGGGTAATACGCGCCAGCAGGACTTTGGTCAGCTCTTCGGAGGAAAACTTTTTATCGGCGAGACCGCGGGCGATCTCGGCCAGAGTCATTTGATGCATTGCAGGCTCTTTCCCTTTAGTCGATGACTTTCGGAACCAGATACAGGCCGTTTTCGACCGCTGGTGCGATGGACTGGTAGGCCTCGCGATTATTCGTCTCGGTCACCACGTCGGCGCGCAGGCGCTGACTGGCTTCCAGGGGGTGGGCCAGCGGCTCGATACCGTCGGTATCAACGGCCTGCATTTCGTCGACCAGCCCGAGAATGCTGTTGAGGGCGGAAGTAATGTGCGGAAGATCGGCATCGTTGAGGCCAAGGCAGGCCAGATGCGCGATTTTTTCCACGTCGGAGCGTTCTAGCGCCATCGGGATTCTCCAGTGGAAAACAGAACGGACGGCGTCCGTGTGTTAGATTGTCGGAACACTACCGCACTTCTACGGTCATAAGGCCGCGATTGTGGGGCTTGGTGCACAGAAAAGCGGCCAATTTAACATATTGGCGCCTTGCCCAAAATCCCTGTCGTTGTTAGAGTTTGCCGCACTTTTTTACCCACGCGTTGCCTAGGGTCCCTTTCCCATGTTCAAGAAACTGCGTGGCATGTTTTCCAGCGATCTTTCCATTGACCTGGGCACTGCCAACACCCTTATTTACGTGCGCGAGCGCGGTATCGTCCTGAATGAGCCATCGGTTGTGGCCATTCGGACACACGGTAACCAGAAAAGTGTCGTTGCTGTCGGCACCGAGGCCAAGCGCATGCTCGGCCGTACGCCGGGCAACATTGCTGCCATTCGTCCGATGAAGGATGGCGTGATCGCCGACTTCAGCGTCTGCGAAAAGATGCTGCAGTACTTTATCAACAAGGTTCACGAAAACAGTTTCCTGCAGCCCAGCCCTCGTGTGCTGATCTGCGTTCCATGCAAGTCCACCCAGGTTGAGCGTCGCGCCATCCGTGAATCGGCCCTTGGCGCCGGTGCCCGTGAAGTGTTCCTGATCGAAGAGCCGATGGCTGCTGCGATCGGTGCCGGTCTGCCGGTTGAAGAAGCGCGCGGTTCGATGGTCGTGGATATCGGTGGTGGTACCACCGAGATCGCCCTGATCTCCCTGAACGGTGTGGTTTACGCCGAATCCGTACGTGTCGGCGGCGACCGTTTCGACGAAGCGATCATCACCTACGTGCGCCGTAACTACGGCAGCCTGATCGGTGAATCCACCGCTGAACGCATCAAGCAGGAAATCGGTACGGCCTACCCGGGCGGCGAAGTGCGCGAAGTCGATGTTCGCGGTCGCAACCTGGCCGAAGGCGTTCCACGCGCATTCACCCTGAACTCCAATGAAGTGCTTGAGGCTCTGCAAGAGTCGCTGGCCACCATCGTTCAGGCGGTGAAAAGCGCGCTGGAGCAATCGCCGCCGGAACTGGCTTCCGACATCGCCGAGCGTGGCCTGGTGCTGACCGGTGGTGGCGCGCTGCTGCGTGACCTCGACAAGTTGCTGGCCCAGGAAACCGGTCTGCCGGTGATCGTTGCCGAAGATCCGCTGACTTGCGTTGCTCGCGGCGGTGGCCGTGCGCTGGAAATGATGGATAAGCACACCATGGATCTGCTTTCGAGCGAATAAGCTTCGAATGCAATACGTGGGTGAACGCACAGGCAGCACTTTGCAGTGCTGCCTGTTGGCGTTTATCTTCTGTCAGTCTTCATCCAGGCCGGTTTGATGCCGTATGAATAAACAGAACATTTGCCTGGGAGGAGCGGCTTATTAAACCGCTTTTCACCAAAGGCCCTTCGTTGGGCGTGCGCCTGTTGGTGCTGGCCGTGCTCGCGGTCGCACTGATGGTGGTCGATGCACGTTTCGACCTGCTCAAGCCCGCGCGCAAGCAAGCGTCGCTGGTGCTCATGGATGCCTACTGGATCACTGATCTGCCCGGCCGCTTGTGGGAAGGGGTCGCCAGTCAGTTCGGCAGCCGCACCGAGCTCGTCGCCGAAAACGAAAAACTCAAGACCGAAAACCTGCTGTTGCAGGGACGCATGCAAAAGCTCGCGGCCCTGACCGAGCAGAACGTTCGGCTGCGCGAGTTGCTCAACTCCTCCGCGCTGGTCAACGAAAAGGTCGAAGTGGCCGAGCTGATCGGCATGGATCCCAACCCCTTCACGCATCGCATCATCATCAACAAAGGTGAGCGCGACGGCGTGGTGCTCGGCCAACCGGTGCTCGATGCACGCGGGCTGATGGGCCAGGTGGTCGAATTGATGCCGTACACCTCGCGGGTCCTGCTGCTGACCGACACCACCCATAGCATTCCGGTGCAGGTGAATCGTAACGGTCTGCGCGCGATTGCCAGTGGCACCGGCAACCCTGAGCGCCTGGAATTGCGTCATGTCGCCGACACGGCGGACATCAAGGAAGGCGATCTGCTGGTCAGCTCCGGCCTCGGCCAGCGATTCCCCGCTGGTTATCCGGTGGCCACGGTCAAGGAAGTCATCCACGATTCCGGCCAACCGTTTGCCATTGTCCGCGCCGTGCCGACTGCCGCCCTGAACCGCAGCCGCTATCTGCTGCTGGTGTTCAGCGACAGCCGCACTGCCGAGGAACGCGCCAATGACGCGGCCCAGGCGCAGGAACAGCTCGATGCCCACGGCGGCGGCCCGATGTTGCCGGCCAGCGTGCCGAAACCTTTGATCATGCCTGCCACGCCGTCGACCGCTACCGCAGCGCCGGCCGCTGAAGCAGCGGCGCCTGCCACCACGCCTGCCAAGCCTGCCGCGAGCAAACCGCCCGCTGCCGCTCCGGCCGCTGCCAAACCGCCCGCCGCGAGCAAACCACCGGCGAAACCGCCAGCGACTACCGGGGGACGAGAATAATGGTCGGCGCGAAAAAATCCGGAAACAGCTGGATGATCTGGTTGACGTTCTTCGTCGGCATCCTGCTCAGCGTGTCACCGTTGCCGATCTTCATGGAAATCCTTCGCCCGCTGTGGCTGGCCTTGCTCGTGACCTTCTGGGCGCTGTACATGCCGCACACGGTCGGCATGGTCACCGCCTTCTGTCTGGGACTGGCCGAAGATGTCCTGCAGGGCGACCTGCTCGGGCAGAACGCGCTGATCCTGACCCTGATTACTTTCCTCGTGTTGTCGTTGCAGCAGCGTCTGCGCATGTTCCCGATGTGGCAGCAGTGCCTGGTGATCCTGGTGATCTTCGGCCTCGCACAGTTGGCGCAACTGTGGCTCAGCGCTCTGACCGGCAACCGTCAGCCAACCCTGGCGCTGGTCCTGCCGGCGCTGGTCAGTGCCTTGCTCTGGCCGTGGGTCAGCTTCGCCCTTCGCGGGATGTGCCGACGCTACAGAATCTATTGAGCCGGTGAAGCAGGGCACTGAACAGGGAGATGTTTTGATGAAACTGCTTTACCTCGCCTCCGGCTCACCGCGTCGCCGTGAATTGCTCACGCAGATCGGCGTGCAGTTCTCCGCCATCAGCGCGGACATCGACGAAACCCCGCTTCCTGAAGAATCCCCTTCGGCCTATGTCGAACGCCTTGCGCGTGGCAAGGCCGAGGCCGGTCGCCGTTCGGTCGTCTCTGATCAGCCGTTCTGCGTGCTTGGCGCCGACACCGCTGTGGTGCTCGACGGCAAAATTCTTGGCAAACCGGTGGACGAAGCCGATGCATGCGCCATGCTGATGATGTTGTCCGGCAACGAACACGAAGTGCTGACCGCCATCGCCGTGCTTGAAGGTGAGCGCTGCGAGTCGCGGGTGGTGCGCAGTCGGGTGCGTTTCCGCAGCATCAGCCGCGATGAGGCCGGCGCCTACTGGGCCAGTGGCGAACCGCGCGACAAGGCCGGCGGCTATGGCATTCAGGGCTTGGGTGCGGTGTTTGTCGCCGGGCTCGAAGGCAGCTATTCGGCGGTGGTCGGCTTGCCGTTGTGCGAAACCTGCGAGGTGTTGGGCCATTTCGGCATACCCTGTTGGCAAAACCTGAACACGCCCTGAGCGTCGTACGAATCCAGATGCGGCCACTATCGTGAACATGCCTGAACGAGATCCTGCCATGAGTGAAGAGATTCTGATCAACATCACGCCGATGGAATCGCGCGTGGCGGTGGTCGAAAACGGTGTGCTGCAAGAAGTCCACGTCGAGCGCACGCAGAAACGCGGGATCGTCGGCAACATCTATAAAGGCAAGATCGTCCGTGTACTGCCGGGCATGCAGGCGGCATTTGTTGACATCGGCCTCGATCGTGCGGCTTTCATTCACGCCGCCGAAATCTCCCTGCGCGAAGGCCCGGCGGTGGAAAGCATCAGTTCGCTGGTGCACGAAGGCCAGAGCCTGGTGGTGCAAGTCACCAAAGACCCGATCGGCTCCAAAGGCGCACGCCTGACCACACAACTGTCGATTCCTTCGCGTTATCTGGTGTACATGCCGCGTACCGCTCATGTCGGCATTTCCCTGAAGATCGAAGACGAAGCCGAGCGCGAGCGCCTCAAGCAGGTGGTCAGTGATTGCGTGGCCAAAGAAGGCATCAAGGAGGCCGGCGGTTTCATTCTGCGCACGGCTGCTGAAGGCGCGGGCGCTGATGAAATCCTCATGGACATCCGCTACCTGCGGCGCCTCTGGGACCAGATCAACGAGCAGATCAAGACCATCGCCGCGCCGAGCGTGATTTACGAAGACCTCGGCCTGGCCCTGCGCACCCTGCGTGACCTGGTCAATCCGAAAATCGAGAAGATCCGCATCGATTCCCGGGAAACCTTCCAGAAAACCACGCAGTTTGTCGCCGAACTGATGCCGGAAATCGCCGATCGTCTGGAACACTATCCGGGTGAACGACCGATCTTCGATCTGTACGGTGTCGAAGACGAAATCCAGCGCGCGCTGGAGCGCAAGGTGCCGTTGAAGTCTGGCGGCTATCTGGTGATCGATCCGGCGGAAGCCATGACCACCATCGACGTCAACACCGGGGCGTTCGTCGGTCATCGCAACCTCGAAGAAACCATTTTCAAGACCAATCTCGAAGCGGCCACGGCGATTGCCCGGCAGATGCGCCTGCGCAATCTCGGCGGGATCATCATCATCGACTTCATCGACATGGAAGATGAAGAGCACCAGCGTCAGGTCCTGCGCACTCTGGAGAAACAGCTGGAGCGCGACCACGCCAAGACCAACATCATCGGCATCACCGAGTTGGGCCTGGTGCAGATGACCCGCAAGCGCACCCGCGAAAGCCTTGAGCAGGTGCTGTGCGAACCGTGCAGCAGTTGTCAGGGACGCGGCAAGCTGAAGACCGCCGAAACCATCTGTTACGAGATCTTCCGCGAGATTCTGCGCGAGGCGCGGGCCTATCAGGCCGAGGGTTATCGGGTGCTGGCCAACCAGAAAGTGGTCGATCGTCTGCTTGATGAAGAGTCCGGTAACGTCGCCGAGCTTGAAGGCTTCATCGGTCGCACCATACGCTTCCAGGTGGAAACCATGTATTCCCAGGAACAATATGACGTGGTGCTGCTCTGAAACCCTGCATCACCCTTCATTCAACGCGGCTGGCCTCAGCTTTTCGCAGTTTTTTTGCCATGGGAGCCAACTGACATGGAGCGTCTGACACGCATTCTGGCCGCACTCACCCGCTGGGGGCTGGGCCTGTGCGCGTTGGTTCTGGTGTTGATGGCGTTGTACGTCAGCCTCGGCCGCGAGCTGACGCCACTGGTGGCCGAATACCGCGCCGACATCGAAGACAAGGCCAGCGCCGCCCTCGGCATGCCCTTGCAGATCGGTGAGCTGGAAGGCAACTGGAGCGGTTTCGCGCCGATCCTGCTGGCCCATGACGTGATGGTCGGCGACGGCGCCAACGCGCTGCGCCTCGATCGCGTGCGGGTGGTGCCGGATATGTGGGGCAGCGTGTTGGCCCGCGAAGTACGTCTCGCGCATATCGAACTCAACGGTTTGAAGATCAGCCTCAAGGAAGCCGAAGACGGTACCTGGGCGCTGGAAGGGCTGCCGGTGCAGAAGGATCAACCGTTCGATGCGGTGCAACTGTTCCAGCGCTCGCAGATGATCAGGCAACTGTCGGTGCTCGACAGCCAGGTGACCCTGCAACCGCTCGATCACCCGCCCATGACGCTCACCTATGTCGGCCTCAATCTGCGTACCGGCGCCAGCCGCCAGCGCCTCGACGCGCGTCTGACCTTGCCCGATGGCCAGCCTGTCGCGCTGAGTCTGCGCAGCCAGCTTCGTCCCGATCAGTGGCAGAACAGCGCCATCGAGGGTTATGCCAGCCTGCCGCAGAGCGACTGGGCGAAATGGCTCCCCGAGCGCCTGACCCAGCAATGGAATTTTTCCGAGATCAAGGCCGGCGGCGAACTCTGGGTCGATTGGGCCGAAGGCGCGTTGCAAAGCGCCGCGTTGCGCCTGAATGCGCCGCAAGTGACCGGTGCCTACGCCGAGCGCAAGCCGATCCAGATCAACAATCTGGCGCTCAACGCCTATTACCGCAACACAGCCGAAGGGGTGAAAGTCACCCTCGATTCACTGGCGATGAGCTTCGGCGAAACCCGCTGGGAATCCCATGTGCAGGTGCAGCAGACCCGCGCCAGCGCCAAGGCTGAAGAGCTCTGGCATTTGCAGGCCGATCGCCTCGATCTGACCCCGATCACGCCGCTGCTCAATGCGCTGGGGCCGTTGCCACAAAGCTTCGCCACAGTGGTCGAGCGTTTGAAGGTAACCGGCGGCCTGCGTAACGTGTTGCTGGACTTCCGCCCGACCGCCACCGATGGCAACAAATTCGGCTTTGCCGCCAACCTCGACAACGTCGGTTTCGATGCCTACCACGGCGCTCCGGCGGCGCGCAATGTCAGTGGCAGCCTGAGTGGCAACCTCGACGGCGGCGAGTTGCGCCTCGACAGCAAGGATTTCGTCCTGCACCTCGATCCGATTTTCGCCAAGCCATGGCAATACCTGCAGGCCAATGCGCGGCTGACCTGGAAGCTCGACAAGGATGGCTTCACCCTGATTGCGCCATACCTCAAGGTATTGGGCGAGGAGGGCAAGATTGCCGGCGATTTCCTCATTCGCCTGCACTTTGACCATAGCCAGGAAGACTACATGGACCTGCGCGTCGGCCTGGTTGATGGCGACGGTCGCTACACCGCGAAATACCTGCCGGCGGTGTTGAGCCCGGCGCTTGATGATTGGCTGCGCACAGCGATCCTCAAAGGCGCAGTGGACCAGGGCTTCTTCCAGTATCAGGGCTCGCTGAGCAAGAACGCTGGCGAGGCTGATCGCAGCATCAGCCTGTTCTTCAAAGTGCACGACGCCGAGCTGGCGTTTCAGCCGGGCTGGCCGCATGTGAGCAAAGTCAGCGGCGATGTGTTCATCGAAGACAGCGGCGTGCGCATCTGGGCCAGCAAAGGCCAGTTGCTCGACACCCAAGTCAGCGATGTCTTCGTCAATATTCCTCATGTACCGGCCGGACAGAACTCGCATTTGTTCCTGGATGGCGCATTTGCCGGTGGTCTCGGCGACGGCTTGAAGATTCTTCAGGATGCGCCGATCGGCACTGGTGAGACCTTTGCTGGTTGGGAGGGTGCGGGTGATCTGAATGGCAAGCTCAAGCTGGATATTCCGCTGGCCAAGGGCGAACAGCCGAAAATCCTCGTCGATTTCAAAACCGCCAACGCGCGGCTGAAACTGGCCGAACCGAAGCTCGAACTGAGCCAGCTCAAGGGCGATTTCCGCTTCGACAGCAATAAAGGCCTCAGCGGCCAGAACATCTCTGCACGGGCCTTCGACAAACCGGTCACTGCGCAGATCTTCGCTGATGGCAGCCCCAACCAGATCAAGACCCGGGTTGCGGCGTCGGGGCAGGTCGAAGTGAAGAAGCTCACTGACTGGCTGGGTGTGACCCAGCCGTTGCCGGTGTCCGGGACGATTCCGTATCAGTTGCAGCTGAATCTTTCCGGGGCCGACAGTCAGTTGCTGGTCAGCTCCAGCCTCAAAGGCGTGGCGGTGGATCTGCCGGCGCCGTTCGGCATGACCGCCGATGTCGGGCGCGACACAGTGTTTCGCATGACCCTGCAAGGGCAGGAGCGGCGTTACTGGTTCAATTACGATCAACTGGCCAATTTCACTTTTGCTGCGCCGCCGAGCAATTTCGCCGACGGCCGTGGCGAACTGTTTCTCGGCGCTGGCGAAGCGGTGTTGCCGGGCGCCAAGGGCCTGCGCATTCGCGGGGTGCTGTCGGAACTGGACGTCGCGCCGTGGCAGGATTTGGCCGGCAAGTACGCTGGCGGGGATCCGGGCGGCAGCGCCAAGCAACTGCTGAGCAGTGCTGACATCAAGGTCGGCAAATTGACCGCGTTCGGCACCACGCTGGATCAGGCTTCGGTGCAGATCAATCGCAAGCCAGGCGCGTGGAACCTGGCGCTCGACAGCCAACAGGCCAAGGGCAGCGCCAGCCTGCCGGACGCCAACGGCGTGCCGATTGCGGTGAATCTGCAATACGTGAAACTGCCGGCGCCGGACCCGGCGGTGCAGGCTGACGAGAACGCGCCTGATCCATTGGCGTCGGTCGACCCGACGAAAATCCCGGCGCTGGATATAACCCTCAACCAATTATTCCTCGGCCCCGACCTGGTGGGTGGCTGGTCGCTGAAAGTGCGGCCGACCGCCAAGGGCATCGCGCTGAACAACCTCGACATGGGCCTCAAGGGCATCCTCCTGCAAGGCAACGGCGGCTGGGAAGGCGCGCCGGGGGCGACCAGCAGTTGGTACAAGGGCCGCATTGGCGGCAAGAATCTGGCCGACGTGCTCAAAGGCTGGGGCTTCGCGCCGAGCGTGACCAGCGAAGAATTCCATATGGATGTCGACGGCCGTTGGCCGGGCTCGCCGGCGTGGCTGGCGACCAAGCGCTTCTCCGGCACCCTCGATGCCTCGCTGAACAAAGGCCAGTTCGTTGAAGTGGAAGGCGGTGCTCAGGCGCTGCGGGTGTTCGGCCTGCTCAACTTCAACTCGATCGGCCGGCGCCTGCGTCTGGACTTCTCCGACCTGTTCGGCAAAGGCCTGAGCTACGACCGGGTCAAAGGTTTGCTGGTGGCGAACAATGGTGTCTACGTGACACGTGAGCCGATTCGCCTGACCGGGCCTTCGAGCAACCTTGAGCTGGACGGCACGCTGGATCTGGTTGGTGACAAGGTCGATGCGAAATTGCTGGTGACCTTGCCGGTGACCAACAACCTGCCGATCGCCGCGTTGCTCGTCGGCGCACCGGCGGTCGGCGGCGCGCTGTTCCTCATCGACAAGCTGATCGGCGACCGCGTCGCGCGCTTCGCCAGCGTCAAGTACACCGTCAAAGGCCCATGGAAAGAGCCGAAAATCACCTTCGACAAGCCTTTTTAACTAGCAGACACTACCCGTGTAGGAGCTGCCGAAGGCTGCGATCTTTTGATCTGGCTCTTAAAAAAAATCAACAGATCGCAGCCTTCGGCAGCTCCTACACAGTCATATGCAAATCCCGGGGAGCGGCCATGTCTTTAGCGGTGATTCAAATGGTCAGCCAGAGCGACGTGCCGGCCAATCTGGCCCAGGCCCGGCGCCTGCTTGAACAGGCCGCCGCCGGCGGGGCGAAACTCGCGGTGCTGCCGGAAAACTTCGCCGCCATGGGCCGTCGCGACGTCGCCGATATCGGCCGCGCCGAGGCCTTGGGCGAAGGGCCGATCCTGCCATGGTTGAAACAGACCGCCCGCGACCTCACCTTATGGATAGTCGCCGGCACGTTGCCGTTGCCACCGTTGGGTCAACCCACGGCCAAAGCCAATGCCTGCTCATTGCTGATCAACGAGCACGGCGAGGTGGTCGCGCGCTATGACAAGCTGCATCTGTTCGATGTCGATGTCGCCGACAATCGCGGCCGGTACCGTGAATCCGATGACTATGCTTATGGCGGTAATGTAGTGGTGGCGGATACGCCGGTGGGGCGAGTCGGTCTGAGCGTGTGTTACGACTTGCGTTTCCCGGAGCTGTACAGTGAATTGCGTGCCGCCGGTGCCGAATTGATTACTGCACCGTCGGCGTTTACGGCCGTGACCGGCGCCGCGCACTGGGATGTACTGATCCGCGCGCGGGCCATCGAAACACAGTGTTATATCCTGGCGGCCGCGCAGGGCGGCAGCCATCCCGGACCGCGTGAAACCTTCGGGCATGCGGCGATTGTCGACCCGTGGGGGCGCGTACTGGCCCAACAGGATCAAGGCGAGGCGGTGTTGCTGGCCGCCCGCGACAGCGATGAACAAGCGTCCATCCGGGCGCGCATGCCGGTGACGCGTCATCGGCGGTTTTTCTCGCAGGGCGCCCAGCGGCCTGCTTCAGAACACGAATTTAAGGCGTAAACCTATGAGCGAGTTGTTGTCCTCAGTCAGTGATCACCTGTTGGCACCCGGCGGTGTCACGATCGAGAGCCTGCAAGGCGTGCTCGGCGATCTGGCCGGGCCGGGCATCGATGCCGCCGACCTGTATTTCCAAGGCCAGATTTCCGAGTCATGGGCGCTGGAAGACGGCATCGTCAAGGAAGGCAGCTTCAACCTCGATCAGGGTGTCGGCGTGCGGGCGCAGTCCGGTGAGAAAACCGGTTTTGCCTACAGCAACGCGATCACCCTCGAGGCCCTCGGCGCAGCGGCCCGCGCCGCGCGTTCGATCTCCCGCGCCGGGCAGAACGGCACCGTGCAGGCGTTCACCAGCCAGGACGTCGCGCAACTGTACGCGCCGGATAACCCGCTGGAAGTGCTCAGCCGCGCGGAAAAAGTCGAGTTGCTCAAACGCATCGACGTCGCCACCCGCGCACTCGATCCACGGATTCAGCAGGTCAGCGTGAGCATGGCCGGGGTCTGGGAGCGGATTCTGGTGGCCTCGACCGACGGCGGCCTGGCCGCCGATGTGCGTCCGCTGGTGCGTTTCAACGTAAGCGTCATCGTCGAACAGAATGGCCGTCGCGAACGCGGCGGGCACGGCGGCGGTGGGCGTACCGATTACCGCTACTTCCTCGCCGAAGACCGCGCCATGGGTTATGCCCGCGAAGCGCTGCGCCAGGCACTGGTCAACCTTGAAGCAATTCCAGCGCCGGCCGGTACCTTGCCGGTGGTGCTGGGTTCCGGCTGGTCCGGGGTGCTGCTGCACGAAGCGGTCGGTCACGGTCTGGAAGGCGATTTCAACCGCAAGGGCAGCTCGGCCTATAGCGGGCGCATGGGCGAAATGGTTGCCTCCAAGCTTTGCACCATCGTCGATGACGGCACCTTGAGCGGTCGTCGCGGTTCGCTGAGCGTCGATGACGAAGGCACACCAACCGAGTGCACCACGCTGATCGAAAACGGCGTGCTCAAGGGCTACATGCAAGACAAGCTCAATGCGCGGCTGATGGGCGTGGCGCGCACCGGTAACGGTCGTCGCGAATCCTATGCGCATCTGCCGATGCCCCGGATGACCAACACCTACATGCTCGGTGGCGAAAGTGATCCGGCGGAAATCATCGCCTCGGTGAAGAAGGGCATCTACTGCGCCAACCTCGGCGGCGGTCAGGTCGATATCACCAGCGGCAAGTTCGTGTTCTCGACCAGCGAGGCTTATCTGATCGAGGACGGCAAAATCACCGCACCGGTCAAAGGCGCGACATTGATCGGCAACGGTCCCGAGGCGATGAGCCGGGTGTCGATGGTCGGTAACGATCTGGCGCTGGACAGCGGTGTGGGTACATGCGGCAAGGATGGGCAGTCGGTGCCGGTAGGTGTCGGCCAGCCAACGCTGAAAATCGATGCGATCACCGTGGGTGGCACGGGCGCATAAGAACGGTGGGGCTTTCGGGTGGCGCGCAGGACGGCCACCCGGTGGCGATTATCAACGCAGACCGCGTTGAGTCTCGTCCAGCTCCCGAATGTATTTGAAGATCTTGCGGCTCGAAGCAGGTGGTTTGTTTTGCGCAACCTCATGCTGGGCCTGACGGATCAGGGAACGCAATTGCTGGCGATCGGCGTCCGGGTACTCGATGACGAATTTTTCCAGCACGGCGTCATCGCCCGCGATCAGGCGGTCACGCCAGCGTTCCAGATTATGGAAACGCTCGTTGTACTGGCGAGTGGAGGCATCGAGTTGATCGAGCAGAGTCAGAATCGCGTCAGTGTCCTGGTCGCGCATCAGTTTGCCGATGAACTGCAAATGCCGTTTACGCGCGATGTTCGCGGTGTGCTTGGGCGCATCGGCCAATGCCCGGCGCAAAGCGTCGGTCAACGGCAGTTTGGCGACCAGATCAGGCTTGAGTGTGGTCAGGCGCTCGCCGAGGTCAACCAGCGCATGCAACTCGCGTTTGACCTGAGATTTGCTTTTTTCTCCCGTATCGAGGGAGTCGTCGTAAGAATCAACCATGGTGGCAGTCCGCAAAGAAACGCCGCCATGATAACCAGTCGGGGGCCGCTTGTCCGGCCCGGTCGCTCGATGACCCCAGCCGAAAGCAGAATTTGAGTGGAGATGAGCATGAGTGCAGTTCAAAGCGTCGGCCCGCAGGCATTGCCGGCACTGCAAGAACAGGTCGAGCAGATCATCGCCGAAGCCAAGCGCCAAGGCGCCAGCGCCTGTGAAGTCGCGGTGTCGCTGGAGCAGGGGCTGTCGACCTCGGTGCGTCAGCGCGAGGTCGAAACCGTTGAATTCAATCGTGATCAGGGTTTTGGCATCACCCTGTACGTCGGCCAGCGCAAAGGCTCGGCCAGCACCTCGGCCACCGGGCCGGAGGCGATTCGTGAAACCGTCGCTGCAGCACTCGCGATAGCCAAACACACCTCCGAGGACGAAGCCTCGGGTCTGGCCGACGCCGCACTGATGGCCAGGGATGTGCAGGACTTCGACCTGTTCCACGAATGGGACATCACCCCGGAACAGGCCATCGAGAAGGCTTTGCTCTGCGAGGCAGCGGCGTTCGATGCCGATGCGCGGATCAAGAACGCCGACGGCACCACCCTCAGCACCCATCAGGGCTGCCGGGTTTATGGCAACAGCCACGGTTTCATCGGCGGTTACGCGTCGACCCGGCACAGCCTGAGTTGCGTGATGATCGCCGAAGCTGACGGGCAGATGCAGCGCGATTACTGGTATGACGTCAATCGCCAGGGCAGTCTGCTCGCCGATCCGGTGAGCATCGGCCAGCGTGCCGCGCAACGGGCGGCGAGCCGTCTGGGCGCGCGGCCGGTGCCGACCTGCGAAGTGCCGGTGCTGTTTTCCGCCGAACTGGCGGGCGGTCTGTTCGGCAGCTTCCTCTCGGCAGTATCCGGCGGCAGCCTGTATCGCAAATCGTCGTTTCTGGAAGGCACACTGGGGCAGAAGCTGTTCCCGGAATGGCTGACCATTGATGAGCGTCCGCATCTGATGCGTGCCATGGGCAGTGCTTCCTACGACGGTGATGGCCTGGCGACTTACGCGAAACCGTTCGTCGAAAAGGGCGAGTTGGTCTCCTACATCCTCGGCACCTATTCCGGACGGAAACTGGGCATGCCGAGCACCGCCAACGCGGGCGGGGTGCACAACCTGTTCGTCACCCATGGCGACGAGGATCAGGCAGCACTGCTCAAGCGCATGGGCCGGGGATTGCTGGTCACCGAGTTGATGGGCCATGGCCTGAACATGGTCACCGGTGACTATTCGCGCGGCGCTGCGGGCTTCTGGGTGGAAAACGGCGAGATCCAGTTCGCCGTGCAGGAAGTGACCATCGCCGGCAACATGCGTGACATGTTCAAGCAGATTGTCGCAGTGGGTAATGATCTGGAACTGCGCAGCAACATTCGCACCGGGTCTGTGTTGATCGAGCGGATGACTGTCGCCGGCAGCTAAGCCGCGAATCCGCCAACAAAAAAAGGCGCGCCATCCGTTGTGGATGGCGCGCCTTTTTTATTCGCTTCGCACAAATCCCCTGTGGGAGCGAGCCTGCTCGCGAAAGCGGTGGATCAGTTGCAAATGTGCTGGCTGACACGGCGCATTCGCGAGCAGGCTCGCTCCCACAAATGAACAGCGCAAACTCGAACGCTTGTTTTGGTTCTCATTATCATCTAATAATAAATCTCATTTCCGGACGAGTCACGGATCATGAGTTCTGCCTTGCACGAGCAGCCCTACCTCGAAAGCCGGCGCTGGATGAGTCGCCAGATCCGTTGCGCGCTAACGCCTGCAAGGAAGGCTGTGCGGTGATCGACGTCGCCCTGGAACACACCCGCCTGTCGCGCAGCCAGCTGAAAGAGTTGCTCAACCCCGAGAAACTCACCGCCGGCGGCGTGTAAACCCCGCAACCGCTTTGGAGGCTCATCATGGAGCACTGGAAACGCACGATCGAACGGGCCAATCGCTGCTTCATGCTGGGCGAACTGATCGACGCCCGCGAGGCTTACCTGCAAGCCCTGGCCCTGGCGCAAGTGTTGTTCGAACGCTGGGCGGATGCCGACGAAGCGGTGGCGGCCTGCGTCGTCTCACATCACAACCTGGCTGACCTGCATCTGCGCCTGAACCAACCGGAGGAGAGCGCCGAATATCTCTGTGCCATCCATCAACGTTTGTTGCAGACCATGCAGGACGAGCGCTTGCGTCCGGCCCTGCGTGAGGCGGCGCTGCGCCAGAGCAGCAAGACCTATGTCGAACTGTTGAACTTCATCAGCGAGCACGGCGAATACCCACGCACCCAGCGCCTGCTGCATCCGGACACCGGCAATGCCCGCCGCGCCGCAACTTCTCATCAGTATGGAGTCCATTGAAATGGCTTTTACCTTGCCTGCCTTGCCTTACGCCTACGATGCCCTCGAGCCGCACATCGATGCGCAGACCATGGAAATCCATTACACCAAGCATCACCAGACCTACATCAACAACCTCAACGCCGCCGTGGAAGGCACCGAGTTCGCCGAGTGGCCGGTGGAAAAACTCGTCGCCAGCGTCCAGCAGCTGCCGGAAAAACTTCGCGCGGCGGTGATCAATCAGGGCGGCGGCCACGCCAACCATTCGCTGTTCTGGGAAGTAATGGTGCCCAACGGTGGCGGCAAGCCCAGCGGCGCGCTGGCCAAGGCCATCGACGAGCAACTGGGCGGACTCGACAGTTTCAAGGAAGCGTTCACCAAAGCCGCGCTGACCCGTTTTGGCAGCGGCTGGGCGTGGCTGAGCGTGACACCGGATAAAAAACTGGTCGTGGAAAGCAGCGGCAACCAGGACAGCCCGTTGATGAACGGCAACACCCCGATCCTTGGCCTCGATGTCTGGGAGCACGCTTACTACCTGCGTTACCAGAACCGTCGCCCGGAATACATCAACGCGTTCTACAACGTGATCAACTGGCCGGAAGTTGCTGCGCGCTATCAGGCCGCACTGGTTTAAGCCTTCAATAAAAACAATCAGGGCTGACTATGGGCACGGAAACACTGGCGATTGGCAGCGGGCGCATGTTTCGTTACGCGGTGGGTTCGCTGTTGCTGTTGGCGGGTATGACTTTACTGGTCGCCCACGCTTTGCAATGGCTGAATCTGGAACCGAGGCTGTTGCGCGCCTTGCAGGGCGGTGCCATCTGCGCCTTGGGCACGGCGCTTGGCGCGGTGCCGGTGCTGGTGATCCGGCGCATGCCGCAGGCACTAAGCGACACCTTGCTGGGATTTGGTGCCGGGGTGATGCTGGCGGCGACGGCGTTTTCGTTGATCGTGCCGGGCATAGCTGCAGCTGAGAGCCTTGGCCTGACGCCGTGGGCCGCCAGTGGCCTGATCTGCTTCGGCATCCTGCTCGGTGCGTTCGGTCTGTATCTGGTGGATCGGCGCATTTGCGGTGCCTCGCCGGAGATGCTCGTCGGCACGTTGGAGCATCCGGTGATTCCATCGCGAATCTGGCTGTTCGTGTTCGCCATCATCGCGCACAACATTCCGGAAGGCATGGCGGTTGGCGTATCTGCCGGAGGCGGGATGGCGGACGCCGACAGTCTGGCGATGGGCATTGCGTTGCAGGATGTGCCGGAAGGACTGGTGATTGCTCTGGTGCTGGCCGGGGCGGGAATGTCGCGGGTCAGAGCGTTTCTGATCGGCGCGGCGTCGGGGCTGGTCGAACCGATATTTGCGCTGCTGTGTGCGTGGCTCGTGAGTCTGGCTCAGGTGCTGTTGCCGTTGGGGCTGGCACTGGCGGCGGGGGCGATGTTGCTGGTGGTGACCCACGAAGTGATCCCGGAATCGCGCCGTCATGGGCATGACAAGCTGGCCAGTCTGGGCCTTCTGATCGGGTTTTGTCTGATGATGGTGATGGATACGGCGTTGGGGTGAATGGAGGCGAGGAACAGTGTCCCCGCCTCGAGGATTATTCACCTTCGTCGAAATACCTTTCGATCAGATCGACCAATGCGTCCATGGCTTCCTGAGCCTGTTCGCCTTCGGTGCTCAAATGGATCTTGGTGCCTTTACCCGCCGCGAGCATCATCATTGCCATGATGCTCTTGCCGTCGACAGTCGTTTCAGGTGTGCGTCCCACTCGGATCGTGCAGTCTGGATACTGACCCGCCACGCCGACAAATTTGGCCGATGCCCGGGCATGCAGGCCCAGCTTATTGATGATTTCGATTTCACGAGCAGGCATCGCGGTGTAAATCCTTTAGGTGAGGTCGCGGTGGCGAACCTGGACGTTCTTCAGGGTTTTCTGCAGGGCCTGACCCAGTCGTTCGGTCAGGTAGACGGAGCGGTGATGCCCGCCGGTGCAGCCAATGGCAATGGTGACGTAGGCGCGGTTGCTGGCGGCGAAGCGTGGCAGCCACTTGTTCAGGTAGGCGTAGATGTCCTGATACATTTCTTCGACATCCGGCTGCTGCGCCAGGTACTCGGCCACCGGTGCATCAAGGCCCGACTGAGCGCGCAGCTCCGGTTTCCAGTACGGATTGGGCAGGCAGCGCACGTCGAACACCAGGTCGGCGTCGACCGGCATGCCGCGCTTGAAGCCGAACGACTCGACCAGAAACGCCGTACCGGGCTCCGGTTGATTCAACAGGCGCAACTTGATGGTGTCGCGCAGTTGATACAGATTCAGACTGGTGGTGTTGATCTTCAGGTCGGCCAGATCGGCAATCGGACCGAGCAGGGCGGTTTCGTCGTGAATCGCCTCGGCCAGTGAGCGATTGGCGTTGCTCAGCGGGTGACGACGACGGGTCTCGGAAAAACGCTTGAGCAGGGTTTCTTCATCGGCGTCCAGGTACAGCACATCGCACTTGATATGCTTGGCACGCACGTCTTCGAGCAACTCAGGGAAACGTGACAGATGGCTGGGCAGGTTGCGCGCATCGATCGACACGGCGACCAGCGGCTGCGCCAGTTCCGTGTGAATCAGCGCCCGCTCGGCCAGTTCCGGCAGCAAACCGGCCGGCAGATTGTCGATGCAGTAGTAGCCGTTGTCCTCAAGGACATTCAGGGCGGTACTTTTACCCGAGCCCGAACGGCCACTGACAATGATCAAACGCATGATTAGTGCCCGTTCTGCTCGTCCAGTACGACCTGGTACAAGGCTTCATTGCTCGGAGCGCTGCGTAGCTTGTCGCGCACTTCCTTGCGGTCGAGCATGCTGGCGATCTGGCGCAACAACTCCAGATGCGCGTCGGTTGCGGCTTCCGGGACCAGCAATACGAACAACAGGTCCACCGGAGCGCCGTCGATGGCGTCGAAATCGATCGGGGCTTCGAGGTGCAGCAGGGCGCTCACTGGCCCCGCGCAGCCCTTGAGGCGGCAGTGGGGAATGGCGATGCCGTTGCCAAAACCGGTGGAGCCGAGTTTTTCACGGGCGATCAGCGCCTCGAAGACATCCTGCATCGCCAGATCCGGCACTTCGCGGTGGATCAGGTTGGCAATCTGTTCGAGGGCTTTTTTCTTGCTGCCGCCCGGCGCGTTCACTTGGGAACGGCCGGGGGTCAGGATGGTTTCAAGTCGGATCATGGATAGGGGTGTTAACGACCGGTCGCGCCCTGGAGGAGGCTCTGGGTCTTTTCCTTATGCTTTTTGAGTTGGCGATCCAGCTTGTCGGTAAGTGAGTCGATCGCAGCGTACATGTCGGTATCTTCTGCGTTGGCGACCACTTCGCTGCCGGGGATATGCAAGGTGGCTTCGATCTTCTGCTTCAGCTTTTCGACGCACATCGTGACCTGCACGTTGGTGATCTTGTCGAAATGTCGCTCCAGTCGCTGGAGTTTTTCCTCGATGTAGGAACGCAGAGGTTGGGTCACTTCCAGTTGGTGTCCACTGATGTTGACTTGCATACAGCTTCTCCTTCGTTGCCAGTGCATAAAGCGGCAGGCCGAAAAGCCTGCCACTGGAACGCTGTAACGTGGCTTACATCAACCGCTTGCGTTCGCTCGAAGGCGCGATTCCGAGGGATTCGCGGTACTTGGCGACGGTGCGGCGAGCCACCTGAATGCCTTGTGCCTCCAGTAAACCAGCGATCTTGCTGTCACTCAACGGCTTTTTCTGATTTTCCGCAGCGACCAGTTTCTTGATGATCGCGCGGATCGCCGTGGACGAGCATTCGCCGCCTTCGGAGGTGCTGACGTGGCTGGAGAAAAAGTATTTCAGCTCATAAATACCGCGCGGGGTATGCATGAATTTCTGTGTGGTCACCCGGGAAATCGTCGATTCGTGCATGCCGACCGCTTCGGCGATGTCATGCAATACCAACGGCTTCATCGCTTCGTCGCCGTATTCGAGGAAGCCGCGCTGATGTTCGACGATCTGCGTGGCCACTTTCATCAGGGTTTCGTTGCGGCTCTGCAGGCTCTTGATGAACCAGCGGGCTTCCTGCAACTGGTTGCGCATGAAGGTGTTGTCGGCGCTGGTGTCGGCACGCTTAACAAACCCGGCGTACTGGGCATTGACGCGCAGGCGTGGCACCGATTCCTGGTTCAGCTCGACCAGCCAGCGCTCGTTGTCCTTGCGCACGATCACATCGGGAATGACGTATTCGGCTTCGGTTGATTCGATCTGCGAGCCCGGACGCGGATTGAGGCTCTGTACCAGCTCGATGACCTGGCGCAGCTCGTCTTCCTTGAGCTTCATCCGGCGCATCAACTGGCTGTAATCGCGGCTGCCGAGCAGGTCGATGTAATCGGCGACGAGGCGCTTGGCCTCGGTCAGCCACGGCGTCTTCGCGGGCAGCTGGCGCAATTGCAGCAGCAGGCATTCGCTGAGGTTGCGTGCGCCGATACCGGCGGGCTCGAATTGCTGGATGCGATGCAGGACGGCTTCGATTTCGTCGAGCTCGATGTCCAGTTCCGGATCGAACGCTTCAAGAATTTCTTCGAGTGTTTCGTCCAGATAGCCCTGATTGTTGATGCAGTCGATCAGGGTGACAGCGATCAGGCGATCGGTGTCGGACATCGGTGCCAGGTTCAGTTGCCAGAGCAGATGGCTTTGCAGGCTCTCGCCGGCGGACGTGCGGGTGGTGAAATCCCACTCATCGTCATCGCTGCTGGGCAGGCTGCTGGCGCTGGTCTGGTAGACGTCTTCCCAGGCGGTATCCACTGGCAGTTCGTTGGGGATGCGCTCGTTCCAATCGCCATCCTCGAGGTTATCCACCGTCGGGGCGGTTTCCTGGTAGGAGGGTTCCTGGATTTCGGCGGGCTTCTGTTCGGCGTTGTCGGCCAGCGGATCGGCGTTGTCGAAGTCGTCGCCTTCTTCCTGGCGCTCGAGCATCGGATTGGATTCCAGAGCCTCCTGGATCTCCTGTTGCAGGTCCAGGGTCGACAATTGGAGCAGGCGGATGGCCTGTTGCAGCTGCGGTGTCATCGTCAGCTGCTGGCCCATTCTCAAGACTAGCGATGGTTTCATGGCAGGGGCTTAACACCTTATTCGCCGGCGCTTTGCGCCATCCACTACAGGGCGCCGAAGCGCCAAACTTAAGCAAATTATATGCCTGAAACTGAAGTGTTTGCCTAGAGCGCTGTAACAATTAAAGCGGATAAATGCGCCTTGAATCGATACAGCGCTGTCGCGCTTACAGGCGGAACTCGTGACCCAGATACACTTCCTTGACCAGATCGTTGGCCAGGATGGTCTCGGCATCGCCTTCAGCGATCAGTTGACCGTCGTTGACGATGTAAGCGGTTTCGCAGATATCCAGCGTCTCACGCACGTTGTGGTCGGTGATCAGCACGCCGATGCCCTTGGCCTTGAGGTGATGGATGATCTGCTTGATGTCGCCGACCGAGATCGGGTCGACACCGGCGAACGGTTCGTCGAGCAGGATGAACTTGGGTGCAGTGGCCAGGGCGCGAGCGATTTCCACCCGGCGACGCTCACCGCCGGACAGGCTCATGCCGAGGTTGTCGCGGATGTGGCTGATGTGGAATTCCTGCAGCAGGCTTTCCAGCTCCTTGCGACGACCGGCCTTGTCCAGCTCCGGGCGGGTCTCGAGGATCGCCATGATGTTGTCGGCGACCGACAGTTTACGGAAGATCGACGCTTCTTGCGGCAGATAGCCGATACCGGCCTTGGCGCGGCCGTGCATCGGCTGGTGGCTGACGTCCAGATCATCGATCAGCACACGGCCCTGATCTGCCTGCACCAGGCCAACGATCATGTAGAAGCACGTAGTCTTGCCGGCGCCGTTCGGGCCGAGCAAGCCGACGATCTGCCCGCTGTCGATCGACAGGCTGACGTCACGCACGACCTGGCGGCTTTTATAGGCCTTGGCCAGGTGCTGAGCTTTCAGAGTTGCCATTACTGGGATTTCTCTTCGGTTTTCTTCTTCGGCTGGATCACCATGTCGATGCGCGGACGCGATTCGGTGACCTTGCTGCCCGTGGCGCGACCGGCGCTGGCCAGCTTCTTCACGGTGTCGTAGACGATTTTTTCGCCCTGGGTGACGTTGTTATCCTTGTCGATAACCTTGGCCTTGTCGATCAGCACCACCCGGTTCTGCTGGGCGTGGTATTGAATCGTCACGCCGTAGCCCTTGACTGGGTTGGCGTCGCCCTGGGTCTGCAACTGCTCGAAGTAAGCCAGGTTGCCTACCGATGTCACCACGTCGATGTCGCCATTGGGCGCGCGCGTCATGGTCACGGTGTTGCCTTTAACGATCATCGAGCCTTGGGTAATGATCACGTCACCTTTATAGGTGGCGATGCCATTCTTGTCGTCCAGTTGGGCGTCGTCGGCCTGAATGCGGATAGGCTGCTGCTGATCGTTCGGCAGGGACCAGGCGCTCGCGCTTCCCAGTGCTGCGCCCAGACTGAGCAAAATAGGGAGGGTTTTAACGAGCCTCATACTGTCCTCTTACGTTCGATTGCAGGTGTATCCTGCTGTCCTTCAGGTACGCTTTCATTCCGACGCCAGTCGATACGCCGCCAGCGCCCTCGATTCTAACGGGTTGCGCGGTCTGCGCATATTCTTGCTGCGGGAACACGGTCATGCGGGTGCTGGTGATCAGGGTTCCGCGCTGTTTCTCATCGGTGCGCTGTACGCGTACCGAATCGATCAATTCA
The DNA here is from genome assembly GCF_024072275.1 of Pseudomonas siliginis. Classification (NCBI taxonomy): domain Bacteria; kingdom Pseudomonadati; phylum Pseudomonadota; class Gammaproteobacteria; order Pseudomonadales; family Pseudomonadaceae; genus Pseudomonas; species Pseudomonas siliginis. The sequence continues at coordinate 1,007,733 of NZ_CP099598.1, forward strand.
ACTTCGGTGCCGCCCGAATTCACTTCGCCGCGCTCGCTGGTCACGTGCCACGGGAAGTCGGTGCCGCGGTACATGTTCAAATCAGGCTTGGTTACCAGAGTGACATCGGTGGCCTTGACGTGCTCGGCCTTGTCGGAGGTCATCTCGTACTGCACCTTGCCGTCGGGCAGGTATTGAATGGTGTGCGTGTTGGTCGCGTACCAGTCGATCGGATTCTCGGCGGCCGAGACCGGCGGCTTGTCGAGGAAGCGCTCAGGGCTGATGTTCCAGTAGCCCACCGCAGCGAAAATCGCCGCGATGCAGCCGAACAGCAGGAAATTGCGAAACTTTTTGCTAAACATGGTCAGGCTCACAGGTACGCGGCGTTGGCCGCTTCGAGGCGGCCCTGGGCGCGCAGGATCAATTCGCAGAATTCGCGGGCGGCACCTTCGCCGCCACGGGCGCGGGTAACGCCGTGGGCGTGTTCGCGGACGAAATCGGCAGCGTTGGCCACCGCCATGCCCAGCCCTACACGGCGGATCACCGGCAAGTCTGGCAGATCGTCACCGAGATAGGCGACTTCCTCATAGCTTAGGCCCAGTTGCGCGAGCAGGCCGTCGAGCACCACCAGTTTGTCCTCGCGCCCCTGAAACAGGTGCGGGATGCCGAGGTTCTTAGCGCGTCGCTCGACCACCGGGGTCTTGCGGCCACTGATGATCGCCGTTTGTACGCCGGCATTCATCAGCATCTTGATGCCCTGGCCGTCGAGGGTGTTGAAGGTCTTGAACTCGCTGCCGTCTTCGAGGAAGTACAGGCGCCCGTCGGTGAGCACACCGTCGACGTCGAACACTGCCAGTTTGATCGCTTTGCCGCGTTGCAGCAGATCGTTGCTCATTACATGACTCCTGCGCGCAGCAGATCGGAGAGGTTGAAGGCGCCGATCGGGCGATCCTCCTCGTCGACGACTACCAGGGCGTTGATTCGATGGTCTTCCATGATTTTCAGGGCTTCGGCGGCGAGCATGTCGGGCCGGGCGGTCTTGCCGTGTGCAGTCATCACCTGGTCGATGGTGGCGCTGCGGATGTCGATGGCGCGATCCAGCGTGCGGCGCAAATCACCGTCGGTGAAGATCCCGGCGAGCTTGCCATCGGCCTCAATAATAGCGGTCATGCCCAGACCCTTGCGGGTCATTTCCATCAGCGCGTCCTTGAGCAGGGTGCCGCGTTGTACCTGCGGCAGCTCCTGTCCGGCGTGCATGACGTTTTCGACTTTCAGCAGCAGGCGACGGCCAAGGGCACCGCCCGGATGCGAGAACGCGAAATCTTCAGCGGTGAAACCACGAGCTTCCAGCAGCGCCACGGCCAGGGCATCGCCCATGACCAGTGCGGCCGTGGTCGAAGAGGTCGGTGCCAGATTCAGCGGACAGGCTTCGTGCTCGACATGCACATTGAGATTGACCTCGGCAGCCTTCGCCAATGGCGACTGTGGATTGCCGGTGACGCTGATCAGCTGGATACCCAGGCGTTTGATCAATGGCAGCAGCGTTACGATTTCGTTGGTCGAGCCGGAGTTCGACAGGGCCAGAATCACATCGTCGCGGGTGATCATGCCCATGTCGCCGTGGCTGGCTTCGGCCGGATGCACAAAAAACGCCGGAGTGCCGGTGCTGGCCAGGGTGGCGGCGATCTTGTTGCCAATGTGCCCGGATTTGCCCATGCCGACTACGACCACACGGCCCTTGCTGGCCAGAATCATCTCGCAAGCGCGTACGAAATCGGCGTCGATATGGGCCATCAAGCCTTGGACGGCTTCCACTTCGAGGCGGATGGTGCGTTGTGCCGATTGAATCAGGTCGCGGGTTTTGCTCATGTCAGAATCGTATGGGCCGATGAAAAGGCGGCGATTATAGCGGGTATGTGGCAAAGCCTCACGCAAGTTCGACGTGCTTTGTCATTACTGGTTACCAAAACCCTCTGAAAGTCGCTCAGGCCCTCTTCAGTCGGCGATCTTGGCCGGGTTCTCGCTTGGGCGCTCAGCCTTTGCAGTGATATAGTTCGCCGCCAGTTCGGCCTGCCCGGGATGCAGGTGTTTCCGAGGAAAGTCTGGCATCCCAGTGAGAGGCTGCATCGCAAGGAGTTTAGATGAGTGCCGATAACGCCTACGCGGTCGAGCTGAAGGGAGTCTCCTTCAAGCGCGGTGCGCGGAGCATTTTCAATAACGTCGATATCCGCATCCCGCGCGGCAAGGTCACCGGCATCATGGGGCCTTCCGGCTGCGGCAAGACCACGCTGCTGCGCCTGATGGGCGCGCAGTTGCGGCCGTCCGGCGGCGAAGTCTGGGTCAACGGGCAGAACCTGCCGACGCTGTCGCGCAGTGATCTGTTCGATGCGCGCAAGCACATGGGCGTGCTGTTTCAGAGCGGTGCGCTGTTCACTGACCTCGATGTGTTCGAGAACGTGGCCTTTCCGCTGCGGGTGCACACGCAACTGCCGGAAGACATGATTCGCGACATCGTCCTGCTGAAATTGCAGGCCGTGGGGCTGCGTGGCGCCATCGACCTGATGCCGGACGAACTGTCCGGCGGCATGAAGCGCCGCGTGGCGCTGGCCCGGGCGATTGCCCTCGATCCGCAAATTCTCATGTACGACGAGCCCTTCGTGGGCCAGGACCCGATCGCCATGGGCGTGCTGGTGCGCCTGATCCGCCTGCTCAACGATGCACTGGGAATCACCAGCATCGTGGTCTCGCACGACCTGGCGGAAACGGCGAGCATTGCCGACTACATCTATGTCGTGGGCGATGGTCAGGTGCTGGGGCAGGGCACGCCGGATGAGCTGATGAATTCGGATGACCCGCGTATCCGTCAGTTCATGACCGGTGATCCCGATGGCCCGGTGCCGTATCACTTTCCAGCGACGGATTACCGCGCAGATCTTCTGGGGAAGCGTTGATGCGCAGAATTTCATTGATGGAACGCGTGCGTCGGTTCGGCGAATCGGCGATCGACGCGGTCGCGGTGTTTGGTCGGGCGACCCTGTTCCTGTTTCACGCCCTGCTGGGCCGTGGCGGTATCAGCGGTGGTTTTGGCCTGTTGGTCAAGCAGCTGCATTCGGTCGGCGTCATGTCGCTGGTGATCATCGTGGTCTCCGGCATTTTCATCGGCATGGTCCTGGCGCTGCAGGGCTTCAGCATTCTTTCCAGCTATGGTTCAGAGCAGGCTGTAGGGCAGATGGTCGCCCTGACGCTGCTGCGTGAACTGGGGCCGGTGGTCACGGCGTTGCTGTTTGCCGGGCGGGCCGGTTCGGCGTTGACCGCCGAAATCGGCAACATGAAATCCACCGAGCAGCTGTCCAGTCTGGAAATGATCGGTGTCGATCCGCTCAAGTACATCATTGCTCCGCGCCTGTGGGCCGGCTTCATTTCCCTGCCGGTGCTGGCGATGATTTTCAGCGTCGTCGGCATCTGGGGCGGTTCGTGGGTGGCGGTCGACTGGCTGGGCGTCTACGAAGGCTCGTACTGGGCGAACATGCAGAACAGCGTCAACTTCACCAGTGATGTGCTCAATGGCGTGATCAAGAGTGTCGTTTTCGCCTTTGTCGTGACCTGGATCGCCGTATTCCAAGGCTATGACTGTGAACCCACTTCCGAGGGAATCAGTCGTGCCACCACCAAGACCGTGGTGTTTGCCTCGCTGGCAGTGCTCGGTCTGGACTTTATTCTGACCGCTTTGATGTTTGGAGATTTCTGATGCAAAACCGCACCCTGGAAATCGGTGTCGGCCTGTTCCTGCTGGCAGGGATCCTGGCTTTGCTGCTGCTCGCCTTGCGCGTCAGCGGCCTGTCTCCGACTTCGTCCACCGACACTTACAAGTTGTATGCGTATTTCGACAATATCGCCGGTCTGACGGTCAGAGCCAAAGTGACCATGGCCGGTGTGACCATCGGCAAGGTCACCGCAATCGATCTGGATCGCGACAGCTTCACCGGTCGGGTCACGCTGCAAGTGGATAAAAAGGTCGACAACCTGCCGGTCGATTCGACTGCATCTATCCTCACCGCGGGTCTGCTGGGCGAGAAATACATCGGTATCAGCGTCGGCGGTGAAGACACCCAGTTGAAAGACGGTGGAACCATCCACGACACGCAGTCGTCACTGGTACTGGAAGACCTGATCGGTAAATTCCTGCTCAATACCGTTAGCAAAGACGCCAAATGAGGAGCTTTTGAATGATCTCTATCTTGCGACGTGGCCTGTTGGTGTTGCTCGCGGCCCTGCCGTTGATGGCTAACGCTGCACCGGGGCAATCGGCTCATGACCTGATTCAGGACACCACGAACCGGATGCTTGCCGACTTGCAGGCAAACAAAGAGAAGTACAAGCAGGATCCGCAGGATTTCTATGCGGCGCTCAACAACATTGTGGGGCCGGTGGTGGATGCCGAGGGCATCTCCAAAAGCATCATGACCGTGAAGTATTCGCGCAAGGCCACGCCTGAGCAGATGCAGCGCTTTCAGGAAAACTTCAAGCGCGGTCTGTTCCAGTTCTATGGCAACGCTCTGCTGGAATACAACAACCAGGGCATCACGGTTGACCCGGCCAAAGACGAATCGGGCGACCGCACCAGCGTCAACATGACCGTCAAAGGCAGCAATGGCGCGATCTATCCGGTGCAGTACACGCTTGAGAAGATCAGCGGCGAGTGGAAACTGCGCAACGTGATCATCAACGGCATCAACATCGGCAAGCTGTTCCGTGACCAGTTCGCCGACGCCATGCAACGCAATGGCAACGATCTGGACAAGACCATCGATGGCTGGGCCGGTGAAGTGGCCAAGGCCAAGCAGGAAACCGACAAAGCCGCCGCGAAGCCAGCGCAATGAGTGAGGCGGCAGTTCGCATGAGTGATGTCGACGAGCTGGTGCTCAGCGGCGTGCTGGATTACCGCACCGGGCCTGAGCTGCGCAAGGAAGGGCAGGCGCTGATCAAGTCGAGCAAGGCGTCGGCGCTGGTCATCGATTGTTCGGCGGTGCAGAAGTCCAGCAGCGTCGGCCTGTCGTTGCTGCTGTGCTTCACGCGCGATGCCCAGGCGGCCGGCAAGGCCGTCAGCATCCGTGCGATGCCTGAAGACATGCGCGAAATCGCTCAGGTCAGTGAACTGACCGAGCTGTTGGCGCAACCCTGAACCATCATCTATAAAGAAGCCCCCCGTCAGAGTCCTGCGTTGCGGGGTTCGCAGGCGCGGGGCTTTTTTGTATGATGTCCGACCCGTGCGCACAGGGCGCCGATTGAGGTTGAGCATGCAGGCCGTAGAAGTGAAGAGCTTCCTTGAAGGAAAGCTGCCAGGAACGCTGGTAGAAGTTGAGGGCGAAGGCTGCAACTTCCAGCTGAACGTGATTAGCGATGAACTGGCGGCGTTGAGCCCGGTGAAGCGTCAGCAGCAGGTCTATGCCCATTTGAACCCATGGATCACCGATGGCAGCATCCATGCGGTCACTATGAAATTTTTCAGCCGCGCGGCCTGGGCCGAGCGCACCTGAGCCCTAGGGCGTCGAGATACTAATGGATAAATTGATTATTACCGGTGGCGCTCGTCTTGATGGCGAGATCCGCATTTCCGGCGCGAAGAACTCCGCCCTGCCGATTCTGGCCGCGACCTTGCTGTGCGATGGCCCGGTCACCGTTGGCAACCTGCCGCACCTGCACGACATCACCACCATGATCGAGCTGTTCGGGCGCATGGGCATTGAGCCGGTAATCGACGAGAAGCTCAGCGTCGAAATCGACCCGCGCACCATCAAGACCCTGATCGCGCCGTACGAACTGGTGAAAACCATGCGTGCGTCGATCCTTGTGCTCGGCCCGATGGTCGCGCGTTTCGGTGAAGCCGAAGTCGCACTGCCTGGCGGTTGCGCCATCGGTTCGCGTCCGGTCGACCTGCACATCCGCGGTCTGGAAGCCATGGGCGCGGTCATCGACGTCGAAGGCGGCTACATCAAGGCCAAGGCACCTCAAGGTGGCTTGCGCGGCGCGCACTTCTTCTTCGACACCGTCAGCGTGACCGGTACCGAGAACATCATGATGGCCGCTGCACTGGCCAAAGGCCGCAGCGTGTTGCAGAACGCCGCGCGCGAACCTGAAGTGGTCGACCTGGCGAACTTCCTCAATGCCATGGGCGCCAAGGTTTCCGGCGCCGGCACAGACACCATCACCATCGATGGCGTCGAGCGTCTGGGTTCGGCTTTCTACAAAGTCATGCCTGACCGTATCGAAACCGGCACCTATCTGGTCGCTGCTGCCGTGACCGGTGGCCGCGTCAAGGTCAAGGACACCGATCCGACCATCCTCGAAGCGGTGCTGGAAAAGCTGCGTGAAGCCGGTGCGGAAATCACCTGCGGTGAAGACTGGATCGAGCTGAACATGCACGGCAAGCGCCCGAAGGCGGTCAACGTGCGCACCGCGCCGTACCCGGCGTTCCCGACCGACATGCAGGCCCAGTTCATCTCGCTCAACGCCATTGCCGAAGGTACTGGTGCGGTGATCGAGACAATCTTCGAAAACCGTTTCATGCACGTGTACGAGCTGCACCGCATGGGCGCGCATATCCAGGTTGAAGGCAACACTGCCATCGTCACCGGTATCGAGAAGCTCAAGGGCGCGCCAGTCATGGCCACCGACCTGCGCGCATCGGCCAGTCTGGTGATCTCGGCGCTGGTAGCCGAAGGCGACACGCTGATCGACCGCATCTACCACATAGACCGTGGTTACGAGTGCATCGAAGAAAAACTGCAAATGCTGGGTGCCAAGATCCGTCGCGTTCCGGGCTGATCGCTGCATCGGGACACAGGGACGTGTCCACTGAATTCGTTTCGAGTCGAGGGTGTACGCACCCTCGATGTGTGTCCGGCGCCGATTGCGACCGGGCATGAGTACCTTGATAAGGACTGACGTTTCCCATGTTGACCATCGCACTGTCCAAGGGCCGCATCCTTGACGACACTCTGCCGCTTCTCGCTGAAGCGGGCATCGTGCCGACCGAGAATCCGGACAAGAGCCGCAAGCTGATCATTCCCACGACCCAGGACGACGTGCGTCTGCTGATCGTGCGTGCCACCGACGTGCCGACCTATGTCGAGCATGGCGCGGCCGACCTCGGCGTCGCCGGTAAGGACGTGCTGATGGAATACAGCGGCCAGGGCCTCTACGAGCCGCTGGACCTGCAGATCGCCCAGTGCAAGTTGATGACCGCCGGCAAGATCGGCGCGGCCGAGCCCAAGGGCCGTCTGCGCGTGGCGACCAAGTTCGTCAACGTTGCCAAGCGTTATTACGCCGAGCAGGGCCGTCAGGTCGACATCATCAAGCTGTACGGCTCGATGGAACTGGCGCCGCTGATCGGGCTGGCCGACAAGATCATCGACGTGGTCGACACCGGTAACACTCTGCGCGCCAACGGCCTGGAGCCACAGGAACTCATCGCCACGATCAGCTCGCGTCTGGTGGTCAACAAGGCTTCAATGAAAATGCAGCACGCCCGAATCCAGGCGTTGATCGACACCCTGCGCAACGCAGTGGAATCGCGACACCGCGGCTGATCTACCAGCGCGGCCCGAGGCCGCGCCGTCTATCCGCCTCATAGCCAGAATTCTCAGGTGCCCAAGCGGATCGAATGCTAGTTTCGGGCGCCTGAGTTTTTTGCCAATTCCTATGAGGCTCTCGCTATGACCGCACCGACTGCAATTCGCCGACTCAACGCTGCTGACCCGGATTTCGCGCATCATCTGGATCATCTGCTGAGCTGGGAAAGTGTGTCTGACGACTCGGTCAATCAGCGCGTGCTCGACATCATCAAGGCTGTGCGCGAGCGCGGTGACGCGGCGCTGGTCGAGTTCACCCAGAAGTTCGACGGTCTTGAAGTCGCCTCGATGGCCGACCTGATTTTGCCGCGCGAGCGTCTCGAACTGGCCCTGACCCGCATCACTGTGCCGCAACGCGAGGCCTTGGAAAAAGCCGCCGCTCGCGTGCGCAGCTATCACGAAAAACAGAAGCAGGATTCCTGGAGCTACACCGAGGCTGACGGCACGGTGCTCGGCCAGAAAGTCACGCCGCTGGATCGTGCCGGCCTGTACGTGCCTGGTGGCAAGGCCTCTTATCCGTCGTCGGTATTGATGAACGCGATTCCGGCCAAGGTCGCTGGCGTGACCGAAGTGGTCATGGTCGTGCCGACCCCGCGCGGTGAAATCAACGAGCTGGTGCTGGCCGCTGCCTGCATCGCCGGTGTCGACCGCGTGTTCACCATCGGCGGCGCGCAAGCGGTTGCCGCACTGGCGTACGGCACCGAAAGCGTGCCGCGTGTCGACAAGGTTGTCGGCCCGGGCAATATCTATGTCGCCACGGCCAAGCGTCATGTGTTCGGCCAGGTCGGCATCGACATGATCGCCGGCCCTTCGGAAATTCTTGTGGTCTGCGACGGCCAGACCGATCCGGACTGGATCGCCATGGACCTCTTCTCACAGGCCGAGCACGACGAAGACGCGCAAGCGATTCTGGTCAGCCCCGACGCCGAGTTCCTCGACAAGGTAGCCGCAAGCATCGACAAACTGCTGCCGACCATGGACCGCGCGACCATCATCGAAACTTCGATCAATGGCCGTGGTGCGCTGATCCAGGTCACTGACATGGCCCAGGCCATCGAAGTCGCCAATCGTATCGCCCCGGAACACCTGGAGTTGTCGGTCGCCGATCCACAAGCCTGGTTGCCGCAGATTCGTCACGCCGGTGCGATCTTCATGGGCCGCCACACTTCCGAAGCGTTGGGCGATTACTGCGCCGGTCCGAACCACGTGTTGCCGACTTCCGGCACCGCGCGGTTCTCCTCGCCGCTGGGTGTCTACGACTTCCAGAAGCGCTCGTCGATCATCTTCTGCTCCGAGGCCGGCGCTTGCGAACTGGGCAAAACTGCATCGGTACTGGCCCGTGGTGAATCGCTGAGCGCCCACGCGCGCAGCGCCGAATACCGCATCAAAGACCAAGACTTTCTGAAAGGGCAGGGGAACTGAGCGATGAGTAAATTCTGGAGCCCGTTCGTCAAGGATCTGGTGCCCTACGTGCCGGGCGAACAGCCGAAGCTGACCAAACTGGTCAAGCTCAATACCAACGAAAATCCGTATGGCCCGTCGCCAAAAGCGCTGGCGGCGATGCAAGCCGAGCTCAACGACAACTTGCGCCTGTACCCGGACCCGAACAGTGATCTGCTGAAAAACGCCGTGTCCGAATATTACGGCGTGCAAACCAGTCAGGTGTTCCTTGGCAACGGTTCGGACGAAGTGCTCGCGCACATCTTCCACGGTCTGCTGCAACACGATCAGCCGCTGCTGTTCCCGGACATCAGCTACAGCTTCTATCCGGTCTACTGCGGTCTGTACGGCATTGAATTCGATGCGGTGCCACTGGATGCACAATTCCAGATCAACCCGGCCGACTACGCCAAACCGAATGGCGGGATCATTTTCCCCAACCCGAACGCCCCGACCGGATGCCTGCTGGCGCTGGACGCCGTCGAGCAAATCCTCAAGGCCAGTCCAGATTCGGTTGTAGTCGTGGATGAGGCGTACATCGACTTCGGTGGCGAGACGGCGATCAATCTGGTGGATCGCTATCCGAACCTGCTGGTGACGCAGACGCTGTCCAAGTCACGCTCGCTGGCCGGCCTGCGTGTCGGTCTGGCGGTAGGGCACCCGGATCTGATCGAGGCGTTGGAGCGGATCAAGAACAGCTTCAACTCCTATCCACTGGATCGTCTGGCGATTGTCGGCGCGGCGGCGGCTTTTGCCGATCGCGAGTATTTCGACAAGACCTGTCGTCAGGTGATCGAGAGCCGCGAATGGGTGGTGGCGCAGTTGCAGGCTAAAGGCTTTGAAGTGCTGCCGTCGGCGGCCAACTTCATCTTCGCTCGCCACCCGCAGCATGATGCGGCGGGCATGGCGGCCAAGCTGCGCGAGCAGGGCGTGATCGTGCGGCACTTCAAGCAGGAACGGATTGCGCAGTTCTTGCGGATATCGGTGGGTACGCCGGAGCAGAATCAGGCGTTGATCGACGGCCTTGGCGACCTCTAAAAGCAAAAGCCCCTCACCCTAGCCCTCTCCCAGAGGGAGAGGGGACTGAATGGGGAATATTGCAGAGGTTCACCGACTTGAACGATTTGTATTGAATCCATAATCAACTCGGTCTTTCAGGTCGATGTATCCCGCAAGACAACTCGGTCGGCCCCCTCTCCCAGAGGGAGAGGGGGCTGAGTGGGAATATTGCAGAGGTTCACCGACTTGAACGATTTGTATTGAATCCATAATCAACTCGGTCTTTCAGGTCGATGTATCCCGCAAGACAACTCGGTCGGCTCCCTCTCCCGCCGGGAGAGGGCTGGGGTGAGGGTGTGCTTTTATTCGTGATGCGGCTCGCCAAGGAACGTCAGTGAACTGAACAACCCACGACTGTCCACATCCACACTGTCCTTCACCGGCACTTCAACCTGCGCCGCAATCACATTCAACCCTTCATTACGCACCAGCACCTGCGCACGCCCGTCCTTGTCGGTCTCGGTGCTCAGGGTGTTTGGCGCGCTGCGATAGTCGCCATATAACTTCACACCTGCCGCCGGTTTGCCATCGAGCAGCACCCGCACCGGTAACGATTTGCCCGGCCCGACCGTCAGCGGATCGACCTCCGGCAGGATCAGCAGTTTGATCTGGTCCAGTTTCGGCAATTTCGCCCCCGGCTGATAGATCGCCAGGCTGTACTTGAAGGTCTGCGTGGCCTCGGTAGCGCCGGGCACTTTGCTGCGTCCTTCGTTGATCCACTTCTTGTCCGCCGTCTGCGACCACATGCCATTGTTCAGCGCCACGGCCATCAGCGCCGGCGGCTTCAATGGTTTCAAACGGGCATGATCGGCCAGGCGCTCGACGCTGACCGGGATCATTTTGCCGCTTGCGTCATAAGCCCAGGCACCGCTGACTTTTTGTGCCTTGAAGGCGTTGTCTTCGGCGCCGTGACCGTAGACCACTTCGATTTTGCCGCGTCGTTCCTCTGTCCACAGGCCGTGGGCCGACACCTGACCGGTGAATAGCGCAGCGATGAGCAGAAGGGATTTGCCGTAGTGCATGGTGACGTCCTTTTACAGGTTGAGTGTCAGGCTGACGGTGAAATTGCGCGGCTCGCCGGGGTTGACCCAGTAGTTGCTGTAGGAGCGCTCGTAATATTTCTCGTCGAAGACGTTGTTCAGGTTGAGGCCGACCGTGACGTTGTCGCTGGCCTTGTAGTGCGCGAGCAAGTCGACGGTCTGGTAGGCCGGCAATTCGAAGTCGCTGCCGGATTCGCCCGAGCGATCGCCGACGTAGGTGAACGCTGCGCCGACGTCTGAACCGCGCAGACGGCCATCCTGAAATTCATAAACACTCAGCAGACTGCCGCTGCGTTTCGCCACGCCGAGGATGCGGCTGCCGGTGGGAATGGTCGCGTCGCCCTTGGTCACCTCGGCGTCGATGTAGGCGAAGGCGCCGATGACCCGCACCGCGTCGGTCACCTGGCCGCTCACTTGCCAATCGAAACCCTGACTGCGCGCCTTGCCCATGGCGCGGCTGGTGTCGGTGCCCGGATCGAGGGCGAGGACGTTTTCCTTGTCGATGTGGAAGAAGGCGAGGGTGCTGCTCACCCGCTCATCGAAGAGTTCGGTTTTGATCCCCACTTCGTAACCGACACCTTCTTCCGGGTCGAAGGATTTGCCCGATGCATCCAGGCCGTTGTTCGGTTTGAACGAAGTCGAGGCGTTGGCGAACAGGCCGGTGTTCGGCGTGAGCTGATAGAGCAGGCCGGCGCGTTGAGTCAGCGCGTCGTGGCGCTGCTGGCTTTTGGCGTTGCGGCTGTGATCGTCGATGCGCTGATCGAAATGCTCGAAGCGCGCGCCGAGCATGCCGCGCAGCTTGTCGGTGAAGATGATCTGGTCCTGCAGATTCAGCGCATGACTTTCGACGTGTTCGAAGAAGTCGGTGCCCGAGCGTGCGCCGTTGGGTTTCGGCTGGCCGTAAACCGGCTTATAGATGTCGATGGCGTAGGGGCCGCCAGCAATGGTGGTGACGCGTTCGTCCTTGCGGTAATTCTCGTACTCGGTGCCGATCAGCAATTCATGCTGCCACGGCCCGAGGTCGAACAGACCGCGCAGTTCCAGTTGGGTGATGCTGTCGTGCCAATTCGTATCGCGTTCGCGCAAGCGGCGGTTGACCGTATGGCCGTCGGCGTTCAGCGCCCTCTGTTCCGAGGCGTCGCCCCAGAGCTTGCCTTCCTTGTAGTGGCTGGCCAAACGCAGTTTCCAGCTGTCGTTCAGATGGTGTTCAAGAGTGGCCTGGAGCAGGTTGTTGTGGTTGTCGATGTTGCCGTCGTTGGGCTCGCCCAAGAACGTCGAGCGCGATACGCCGCTCCATTTGTTGTTCGGCGCCACAACGCCACGATCGAACGTCGAGTTGTGACGGACGATTTCGCTCTCCACCAGCAGCGATGTGTCCGGGCTCAACTGCCAACTGATCGAAGGTGCGACGAATACCCGCTGGCTGTCGACGTGGTCGCGAAAGCTGTTGTTGTCTTCTACGGCGAGGTTGATGCGCGAGAGCACATCGCCCTGATCATCGAGGGGTGTGTTGACGTCCAGCTCGGTGCGGTAGCGGTCCCAACTGCCGGCGCTGGTTTGCAGGGTGGTGAACGCTTCAGGCTGCGGTTTCTTGGTGACGATGTTTACCGTGCCGCCAGGATCGCCCCGACCGTAAAGGCTGGCGGCCGGGCCTTTGAGCACTTCGATGCGCTCGATATTGGCCGCATCCGGCGTGCTCGGGTAACCGCGATTGGCGCTGAAACCGTCCTTGTAGAACTCGGACGTGGTGAAGCCGCGCACGCTGTATTCGTACAGGGTCAGGCCGCCGAAGTTGTTCTGCTTCGATACGCCGCCAGCAAAATCCAGTGCACGTTCGACGCTGCTGCTGCCCAGATCCGAGAGCACGCTGGCCGGGACCACGCTGATGGCTTGTGGGATATCGCGTATCGCCGTGTCGGTTTTGGTCGCACTGGCCGAGCGAGTCGCGCGATAACCGCTGACCGGGCCGGTGGGTGATTCGTAGTCGGAGGTAACGCTGATGGCTTCCAGCTCAACGGGCTGCGGCTCATCGGCGAAGGCGGGATCGCAGAGCAAACCCAGAGTCAGGCCCAACAGTGAGGCCTTTTTGCGAGACGACATGTTATGTTGTTCCAATTGCTAGAATTGAAACAATATAACATGCCCGTTGAGAATGTCTGTTATTCGCGCCGATGGCGCGAAAACATTTTTACTCTTCTTTTTCTTTCACCGGTGCCGGTGGTGGACGCAGGCCGATTTCAGCCGTCAGCTTCAGTTCCTTGCCGTTGCGCATGACCTGAATTGTCACCTTGTCGGTCGGCTTGATCCGCGCCACCTGGTTCATCGAGCGGCGGCCATCGCCGGCCGGTTCGCCGTCGATACTCAGGATCACATCGCCCAGTTGCAGGCCGGCTTTCTGCGCCGGGCCGTCACGGAAGATTCCGGCGACGACGATCCCAGGGCGCCCGGACAAGCCAAACGACTCCGCCAGTTCCTGAGTCAGCGGTTGCACTTCGATGCCCAGCCAGCCACGAATCACTTGGCCGTGCTCGATGATCGACTTCATCACTTCCATCGCCAGTTTCACCGGAATGGCAAATCCGATCCCTTGCGAGCCGCCGGACTTGGAAAAAATCGCCGTGTTGATACCGGTGAGGTTGCCGTTGGCATCGACCAGCGCACCGCCGGAGTTGCCCGGGTTGATCGCCGCATCGGTCTGGATGAAGTCTTCGTAGTTGTTCAGGCCCAACTGATTGCGGCCGGTGGCGCTGATGATGCCCATGGTCACGGTCTGACCGACGCCGAACGGGTTGCCGATGGCGAGCGCGACGTCACCGATGCGAATGCTGTCGGAGCGGCCGACGGTGATTGCCGGGAGGTTTTTCAGGTCGATTTTCAGGACAGCCAGGTCAGTCTCCGGATCGCTGCCAATCACCCGTGCGAGTGTTTCGCGACCGTCCTTCAACGCCACGACAATCTGGTCGGCGCCGCTGGTGACGTGGTTGTTGGTGAGGATGTAGCCTTCCGGGCTCATGATCACCCCGGAACCGAGGCTCGATTCCATGCGCTTCTGTTTCGGCGAATTGTCACCGAAGAAGCGGCGGAACTGCGGATCCTCGAACAAGGGATGCGCCGGTTTGTTGATGACCTTGGTGGTGTACAGGTTGACCACCGACGGCGCGGCGATGCCCACCGCATCCGCATAAGACACCGGCCCCTGTTGCACGATCGTGGTCTGTGGCGCCTGTTGCAGATTGACGTCGAGGCTCGGCAGCCCGACCCACTCGGGGTAACGCTGAATAATCAACAGAGCGATAAGCACACCGGCCAACAGCGGCCAGCCAAAAAAACGCAGCGCCTTGAGCATTAAGCACGTTCCTGGAAAGGTTGCAGGCGAGGTCAGACCGCCCATAATGTCGCGCATTATACGAGGCCGCGCGCGCCTCTGAACGGGATATTTAGGAGTCTTTCATGGCCGTTGCCCTCAGCACCCTCGTCGAAGAAGCCGACCGTTACCTGGGCAGTGCGAAAATTGCCGATTATTGCCCCAACGGATTACAGGTCGAAGGCCGCCCGCAAGTGATGCGCATCGTCAGTGGCGTCACCGCCAGCCAGGCTTTATTGGACGCCGCCGTCGAAGCCGAGGCCGACCTGATCCTGGTCCATCACGGGTATTTCTGGAAAGGCGAAAACCCCTGCGTCACCGGCATGAAACAGCGCCGCTTGAAAACCTTGCTCAAGCACGACATCAGTCTGCTCGCCTATCACCTGCCGCTGGATCTGCACCCGGACGTCGGCAACAACGTGCAACTGGCGCGTCAGCTCGACATCACTGTTGAAGGGCCGTTGGACCCGAGCAACCCGAAAATCGTCGGGCTGGTAGGCTCGCTGAATGAGCCGATGACCGCGCGGGATTTCGCGCGCAAGGTGCAGGAAGTCATGGGCCGCGAGCCGCTGCTGATCGAAGGCAGCGGCATGATCCGCCGCGTCGGTTGGTGCACCGGCGGTGGCCAGGGTTATATCGATCAGGGCGTGGCGGCGGGGGTCGATCTGTTCATCAGTGGCGAGGCCTCCGAGCAGACTTTCCACAGTGCGCGGGAAAACGACATCAGCTTCATCGCCGCCGGCCATCACGCCACCGAACGCTATGGCGTGCAGGCGCTGGGCGAGTATCTGGCGAAGCGCTTTGCCCTTGAGCACATCTTCATCGATTGCCCCAACCCGATCTGAACTCACCGCAAACCCCTGTGGGAGCGAGCCTGCTCGCGAAGGCGTCAGACCTTCAATACAAAGGTGCCTGACACTCCGCCTTCGCGAGCAGGCTCGCTCCCACGTTCGGCCCTGACGGCCGAACTGGTGGGCATATTCATATACCCTTTCGATCTAGTTGGCGTCCTGATTAGAAGAGGTCGCTGTGCTAGGATTCCTCGCTCGAACACGGCCCGCTGGCCGTTCATAAGAAAGCTTTCGTGAGTAGCCATGGTCGACAAACTGACGCATCTGAAACAGCTGGAGGCGGAAAGCATCCACATCATCCGCGAGGTGGCCGCCGAGTTCGATAACCCGGTGATGCTGTACTCCATCGGTAAAGACTCCGCCGTGATGCTGCACCTGGCACGCAAGGCGTTCTTCCCGGGCAAACTGCCGTTTCCGGTGATGCACGTCGACACCCGCTGGAAATTCCAGGAAATGTACAAGTTCCGCGACAAGATGGTCGAAGACTTGGGCCTGGACCTGATTACCCACATCAACCCCGATGGCGTAGCGCAGAACATCAACCCGTTCACCCACGGCAGCGCCAAGCACACCGACATCATGAAAACCGAAGGCCTGAAACAGGCACTCGACAAGCATGGTTTCGACGCAGCGTTCGGCGGCGCCCGTCGCGATGAAGAGAAATCCCGCGCCAAAGAGCGCGTGTACTCGTTCCGTGACAGCAAGCACCGCTGGGACCCGAAAAACCAGCGTCCGGAGCTGTGGAACGTCTACAACGGCAAGGTCAACAAGGGCGAATCCATTCGTGTGTTCCCGTTGTCGAACTGGACCGAGCTGGACATCTGGCAGTACATCTATCTCGAAGGCATTCCGATTGTGCCCCTGTACTTCGCCGCCGAACGCGAAGTGATCGAGAAGAACGGCACGCTGATCATGATCGACGACGAGCGCATCCTCGAGCACCTGTCCGAAGAAGACAAAGCGCGCATCGTGAAAAAGAAAGTGCGGTTCCGCACCCTTGGCTGCTACCCGTTGACGGGCGCGGTGGAGTCCGAGGCCGAAAGCCTGACGGACATCATTCAGGAAATGCTCCTGACGCGAACTTCCGAGCGCCAGGGCCGGGTCATCGACCACGATGGCGCAGGCTCGATGGAAGACAAAAAACGTCAAGGCTATTTCTAAGGGGCTGTCATGTCGCATGTTTCTGATTTGATCAGCGAGGACATCCTCGCCTACCTGGGCCAGCACGAACGTAAAGAGCTGCTGCGCTTTTTGACCTGCGGTAACGTCGATGACGGCAAGAGCACCCTGATCGGGCGCCTGCTGCACGACTCGAAGATGATCTACGAAGATCACCTCGAAGCGATCACCCGCGATTCGAAGAAAGTCGGCACCACCGGTGACGACATCGACCTGGCATTGCTGGTCGACGGTCTGCAGGCCGAGCGTGAGCAGGGCATCACCATTGATGTCGCTTACCGCTATTTCTCCACCGCCAAGCGCAAATTCATCATCGCCGACACCCCCGGCCATGAGCAGTACACCCGCAACATGGCCACCGGTGCATCCACCTGTGACCTGGCGATCATTCTGGTCGACGCCCGTTACGGCGTGCAGACCCAGACCCGTCGTCACAGCTTCATTGCTTCGTTGCTGGGCATCAAACACATCGTCGTCGCCATCAACAAGATGGACTTGAAGGACTTCGACGAAGGCGTGTTCGAGTCGATCAAGGCCGACTACCTGAAGTTCGCCGAAGGCTTGAAGATGAAGCCGACCAGCATGCACTTCGTGCCGATGTCTGCCCTTAAAGGCGACAACGTGGTGAACAAGTCCGAGCGCTCGCCGTGGTACACCGGTCAGTCGCTGATGGAGATTCTGGAGACTGTGGAAGTCGCGGGCGATCGCAACTTCACCGATCTGCGTTTCCCGGTGCAGTACGTCAACCGTCCGAACCTGAATTTCCGTGGTTTCGCCGGCACCCTGGCCAGCGGCATCGTGCACAAGGGCGACGAAGTCGTGGTGCTGCCGTCGGGCAAGAGCAGCCGGGTGAAATCCATCGTCACCTTCGAAGGTGAACTGGAGCACGCAGGTCCAGGTCAGGCGGTAACCCTGACCATGGAAGACGAAATCGATATCTCCCGTGGCGACCTGTTGGTGCATGCCGACAACGTGCCGCCGGTCACCGACAGCTTCGAAGCGATGCTGGTGTGGATGGCTGAAGAGCCGATGCTGCCGGGCAAGAAATACGACATCAAACGCGCCACCAGTTACGTGCCGGGCTCAATCGCCAGCATCGTCAACAAGGTCGACGTGAACACATTGGAAGAAGGCCCGGCGAGCGCGTTGCAGCTCAACGAAATCGGCAAGGTAAAGATCGCGCTCGACGCGCCGATCGCCCTCGACGGTTACGAAAGCAACCGCACCACCGGCGCGTTCATCGTCATCGATCGCCTGACCAACGGCACCGTTGGCGCCGGCATGATCGTCGCTCAGCCTGTAGCGCATGGCACTGCCACCCACCACGGCAAACTGGCCCACGTGGCGACTGAAGAACGCGCCCAGCGCTTCGGCCAGCAACCGGCCACCGTGCTGTTCAGCGGCCTGTCCGGCGCGGGTAAAAGCACCCTGGCGTATGCGGTCGAGCGCAAGCTGTTCGACATGGGCCGCGCGGTGTTTGTACTCGATGGCCAGAACCTGCGTCATGACTTGAACAAAGGTCTGCCACAGGATCGCGCCGGGCGTACCGAGAACTGGCGTCGAGCCGCCCACGTGGCGCGTCAGTTCAACGAAGCGGGGCTGCTGACCCTGGCCGCGTTCGTCGCGCCAAGTGCCGAAGGTCGCGAGCAGGCCAAGGAACTGATCGGCAAGGATCGCTTGCTGACGGTCTACGTGCAGGCCTCGCCGACCGTGTGCGCCGAGCGTGATCCGCAAGGGCTGTACGCTGCTGGTGGCGACAACATCCCGGGCGAATCCTTCCCGTACGACGTGCCGCTCAATGCCGATTTGGTGATCGACACGCAGTCCCTGAGTCTGGAAGAAAGCGTCAAGCAAGTGCTGGAGCTGTTGCGGCAGCGTGGCGCGATTTAAGCATTGAAGCAGCGACAAGCTACTAGCTGCAAGCGGCAAGAAAAAGCCCGCCGGTGAGTGATCATCGGCGGGCTTTTTAGTGTTGGGTGATCCTTCCCACGCTCCGCGTGGGAATGCCTCATTGGACGCTCCGCGTCCGCTTCGGCAGGGACGCGGAGCGTCCCGGGCTGCATTCCCACGCGGAGCGTGGGAACGATCAACTGTGGAGCGAGCCTGCTCGCGAAAGCTTTATCTCATTCAACATCTTTGCAAGCTGATCCACCGCTTTCGCGAGCAGGCTCGCTCCCACAGGGGTCAGTATTTGGGTGGATATTCGCGGTGCATCTGCTCCAGCAATGCATCCTTGTCCAGCCACAGCTGATTGATCCAGCCCTGGAACTGCAATCTATACTCGCCGTCCTGATCGTAGTTCTTGCCGATGAAGGCCGGCGGGATTTTGATTTCTTCAAAATGCACCACCACATCGCGCACATTGCCGCAGAGCAAATCCCAGAACCCTGGACGCCCCGCTGGATAATGAATCGTCACGTTGACGATCGACTCCAGCTGTTCGCCCATCGCATCCAGCACAAAGGCGATCCCGCCGGCCTTGGGCTTGAGCAGGTACTTGAACGGTGACTGCTGCTGCGCATGCTTGCCTTCGGTGAAGCGTGTGCCTTCGACGAAGTTGAAAATCCCCACCGGGTTATGGCGGAATTTCGCGCAGGTCTTGCGCGTGGTTTCCAGGTCCTTGCCTTTCTTTTCCGGGTGTTTTTCCAGATACGCCTTGGCGTAGCGCTTCATGAACGGAAAGCCCAGCGCCCACCAGGCCAGGCCAATCACCGGCACCCAGATCAGCTCCTGCTTGAGGAAAAACTTCAGCGGTTGAATCTTGCGGTTGAGCACGTATTGCAGCACCAGAATATCCACCCAGCTCTGGTGGTTGCTGGTGATCAGGTACGAGTGCTGATAGTCGAGGCCTTGCAGGCCGCTGACGTGCCAGCGGGTGCGCCGTACCAGATTCATCCAGCCCTTGTTGTTGCTGATCCACGCCTCGTGGGTGTGGCTCATCAGCCAACCGGCAATCCGCTGGGTAAAGGCAAACGGCAGGGCCTTGACCAGCGCCACGCAGAACAGAAACGAGCACAGCAGAATCGTATTGAGCGCCAACAGCAGCGAGGCGATCACGCCGCGCACGGGTGCGGGTAGAAAATCCAGCATTTACACATCCATGGGTCGGTTGGCGGCTTGAATCGCGGTGAGCGCGATGGTGTAGACGATGTCATCGACTTGCGCGCCGCGCGGCAGGTCGTTCACCGGTTTGCGCAGGCCTTGCAGCATCGGCCCGAGGCTGACGCAATCGGCGCTGCGCTGCACGGCTTTGTGCGTAGTGTTGCCGGTGTTCAGATCGGGGAACACAAACACCGTGGCGCGCCCGGCGACCTGACTGTTCGGCGCCAGTTGCCGGGCGACGTCGGCGTTGGCGGCGGCGTCGTACTGCAACGGGCCGTCGATCAGCAGCGAGTTTTGTTGCTCATGAGCCAGCAGAGTCGCCTCGCGGACTTTCTCGACTTCTTCACCGCGGGCCGATTCGCCGCTGGAATAGCTGATCATCGCCACCCGTGGAGTGATACCGAATGCGGCCGCCGAGTCAGCGCTTTGCAGGGCGATTTCGGCCAGTTCTGCGGCGCTCGGGTGCGGGTTCATCACGCAGTCGCCGTAGACCAGCACTTCTTCCGGGAACAGCATGAAGAACACCGACGACACCAGCGTGCAGCCCGGTGCGGTCTTGATCAATTGCAAGGCCGGGCGGATGGTGTTGGCGGTGGTGTTGATCACACCCGAAACCAGGCCGTCGACCTCATCCAGCGCAAGCATCATGGTGCCGATCACCACGGTGTCTTCCAGTTGCTGCTCGGCCATCGGTGCGTTGAGGCTTTTGCTCTTGCGCAGGGCGACCATCGGCTCGACGTAACGCTCGCGGATGTGGTCCGGGTCGAGAATTTCCAGGCCCGGCGGCAGCACGATGCCTTGGGCGCGGGCGACCGCTTCGACGTCTTCGGGTTTGGCCAGCAATACGCAGCGGGCGATCCCGCGTTCCTGACAGATCGCCGCCGCTTGCACGGTGAACGGCTCGCTGCCTTCGGGCAAGACGATGCGCTTGTTCGCCGCTTGCGCGCGCTGGATCAATTGATAGCGGAACACTGCCGGCGACAGGCGCATCTCCCGAGGCGTACCGCAGCGCTGATGCAGCCAGTTGGCGTCGAGGTGGCTGGCGACGAAATCGGTGATGATCTCCGCGCGCTCGCGGTCATCGATCGGGATTTCCTTGTTCAGGCCATTGAGCAGATTGGCGGTGTCGTACGAGCCGGTGCTCACCGACAACACCGGCAGACCGGCCTGCAACGCGCCCCGGCACAGGTCCATGATGCGCGGGTCGGGCAGGGTGTCGCTGGTCAGCAGCAGGCCGGCCAGCGGCACGCCGTTGATCGCCGCAAGGCTGACGGCGAGGATGATGTCGTCGCGATCGCCCGGCGTCACTACCAGCACGCCGGGTTTGAGCAGCTCGACGGTGTTGCGCATGGTTCGTGCGCAAATGATGATTTTGCTCATGCGCCGGGTTTCGTAGTCGCCCGCGTTGAGCACTTGCGCGCCCATCAGGTCGGCGACGTCGCGGGTGCGTGGCGCATTGAGTTCCGGCTGAAACGGGATGCAGCCGAGCAAGCGGAAATCACCGCTGCGCAGCAACGGCGAATGCTCCTTCAGACGCGTGGCGAAGGCGTCCATGCTCTCGTCGGTCTTGACCTTGTTGAGGATCACCCCGAGGACTTTCGGATCTTTCGGGCCACCGAACAATTGAGCCTGAAGCTCGACACGGCCAGAAAGCTCGGCGAGCACTTCGTTTTCCGGTGCCGAGACCAGAATCACCTCGGCATCCAGACTTTTGGCCAGGTGCAGATTGACCCGTGCGGCGTAACTGGCGCTGCGGGTCGGCACCATGCCTTCGACCACCAGCACGTCTTTGCCGACCGCCGCTTGCTGATACAGGGCGATGATTTCTTCGAGCAGTTCGTCGAGCTGACCGTCGCCGAGCATGCGTTCAACGTGCGCCAGCCCCAGCGGTTGTGGC
This sequence comes from Pseudomonas siliginis, assembly GCF_024072275.1. NCBI lineage: Bacteria > Pseudomonadati > Pseudomonadota > Gammaproteobacteria > Pseudomonadales > Pseudomonadaceae > Pseudomonas > Pseudomonas siliginis. The sequence goes on from NZ_CP099598.1 coordinate 1,029,275, forward strand.
GGTTTCAGGCCATGGGTGCGCGCCACCAGTTCGGTGGAACGTTCAGGGCCGGTGTCGCCCGGATGTGGCTGGGCGATCGGTTTGAAAAAGCCGACTTTCAGCCCGGCGCGTTCAAGTGTGCGCACCAGCCCGAGGCTGATGGAGGTCAGACCCACGCCAAAATCGGTGGGGGCGATAAAAAAAGTTTGCATGGGAATTCTCTATGCAAGGGTGTCAGCCTATGTCTGGCCGACTACCGAAATTCAGTCGCCAAGGTTATCGCTAACCGAGCCTTGTGCACACCAACCGCAGGCAAAGGGTTGACCTGTTTTTTCAATACGTTGCGCCGGATCCAGGACCCAGGCGCGGGTTTGCCACGGCGGCTGGTGGCGCAGGTGCTGGGTGTGGCCACAGGAAAGCTCGACCACCCAATGGCCATCTTCGTCCTGATGAAAGCCGGTGATGGTCGAAACCCGTTTGTCCGGGTTGTGGTCGCTTTCACGCGATTGCTTCGCTAAACTTGGCCTTTCTATATTCTTATGCAAAAGGTCTCGCCCCATGCTGATCGCCGCCAATAAGGCTGTCTCCATCGACTATACCCTGACCAACGACGCTGGTGAGGTCATCGACAGCTCCGCCGGCGGCGCTCCGCTGGTTTACCTGCAAGGTGCAGGCAACATCATCCCGGGCCTGGAAAAAGCCCTGGAAGGCAAAGCTGTCGGCGACGAGCTGGAAGTGGCCGTTGAGCCGGAAGATGCTTACGGCGAATACGCCGCCGAGCTGGTCAGCACCCTGAGCCGCAGCATGTTCGAAGGCGTTGACGAGCTGGAAGTCGGCATGCAGTTCCACGCTTCGGCGCCGGACGGCCAGATGCAGATCGTCACCATTCGTGACCTGGACGGCGACGACGTCACCGTTGATGGCAACCACCCTCTGGCCGGTCAGCGCCTGAACTTCAAGGTTAAGATCGTTGATATCCGTGACGCCAGCCAGGAAGAAATCGCTCATGGCCACGTCCATGGCGAAGGTGGCCATCACCACTGATTTTCTGCGCTAAGCTTCGAGTACTGGAGAGGCGCCTGTGGGCGCCTTTTTAGTCCGCGGCTGTCCTTGGTGGCCTCGCCAAGTGGCTGTTTCGAGTAGAACACGAGAATCCTGGAGTTCGGCATGAGTGCTTTTCACGACCTTAAGTTGACCGCCCTGGATGGTCAGGAGCTACCGCTGGCGCCGTTCAAGGGCCAAGTCGTGCTGGTGGTCAACGTGGCCTCCAAATGCGGCTTGACCCCCCAGTACGCGGCACTGGAAAACCTCTACCAGCAATACAAGGCCAAAGGCTTCACTGTGCTGGGCCTGCCGTGCAACCAGTTTGCCGGTCAGGAGCCAGGCTCGGAAAAGGAAATCCAGGAATTCTGCAGCCTCAACTATGGCGTGACGTTCCCGTTGGCGAGCAAACTCGAAGTCAACGGCCACGAGCGGCATCATTTGTATCGCCTGCTGGCGGGCGAGGGCGCCGAGTTTCCCGGCGACATCACCTGGAATTTCGAGAAGTTTCTGCTCGGCAAGGACGGCCGGGTGCTGGCGCGGTTCTCGCCGCGCACGGCGCCGGATGATCCGACCATCGTGCATGCGATTGAACAAGCGCTGAGCTGAAAAGTAGCATCAAAAGATCGCAGCCTTCGGCAGCTCCTACAGGGAGAACACCAATCTCGTGTAGGAGCTGCCGAAGGCTGCGATCTTTTGCTTTTCAATCTTTTGATCCTTAATCACCAAAATCAATAATGCTGTTCAGAGCTCTCGACTCTTAATATTATCGGCGTCATATCGATTCATGCCTGTAGCCAACGTTTTCGTGGAGCCTCTCGATGCCTGTTCAAGCCCTGTTCAAACCGTTCCACCTCGGTGCCCTCGAACTGCCGACCCGCGTCGTCATGGCGCCAATGACCCGCTCGTTCTCCCCGGGCGGCGTGCCGAATTCCAAAGTCATCGAGTACTACCGTCGTCGTGCGGCCGCTGGGGTTGGCTTGATCATCACCGAAGGCACCACGGTCGGCCACATCGCGTCCAATGGCTATCCAAACGTGCCGCAATTTTTCGGTGACGCGCCGCTGGCCGGCTGGAAAAAAGTCGTCGACGCCGTGCACGCCGAGGGCGGCAAGATCGTCCCGCAACTGTGGCATGTCGGCAGCGTACGCCGCCTCGGCACCGAGCCGGACGCCAGCGTGCCGGGCTACGGTCCGTCGGAAAAACTCAAGGACGGTCAGGTCGTGGTTCACGGCATGACCAAGCAGGACATCCAGGACGTGATCGCTGCGTTTGCCCAGGCTGCCAAAGATGCGCAAAGCATCGGCATGGACGGTGTGGAAATCCATGGCGCCCACGGCTATCTGATCGACCAGTTCTTCTGGGAAGGCAGCAATCAGCGCAGCGATGAATACGGTGGCAGCCTGGCCAACCGTTCGCGTTTTGCCATCGAATTGATTCAAGCATTACGCGCGGCTGTCGGTGAGGGTTTCCCGATCATCTTCCGCTTCTCGCAATGGAAGCAGCAGGATTACACCGCGCGTCTGGTACAAACCCCCGAAGCGCTGGGCGAGTTTCTCAAGCCGCTGTCCGACGCTGGCGTGGACATTTTCCACTGCTCGACCCGACGCTTCTGGGAGCCGGAGTTCGACGGCTCGGATCTGAACCTCGCTGGCTGGACCCGCAAGCTGACCGGCAAACCGACCATCACCGTGGGCAGCGTCGGCCTGGACGGCGAGTTCCTGCAGTTCATGGTCAACACCGACAAGGTCGCGCAACCGGCCAGCCTGGAAAATCTGCTGGAGCGTCTGGACAAAGAAGAGTTCGACCTGGTAGCAGTGGGCCGCGCGCTGCTGGTCGATCCGGACTGGGCGCAGAAAGTCCGTGAAGGACGTGAGCAGGATATTCTGCCGTTCAGTCGTGAGGCGTTGATGACCCTGGTTTAAGCAGCGCCAGTTCGACCTTTTCGCGAGCAGGCTCGCTCCCACCCTCTACTGCATTTCATATGACGGAATGCGGTGTCCATGTGGGAGCGAGCCTGCTCGCGAACGCTGTTTCTATGTCGACGCAAATCTATGGTTGTGTCTGCGCCCCAGGCACCACCAACTCCCCCGCACAAGCCCCCCGCAAATACCCCTCGAATTGCTCGATAATCGCCGCCCAGCCCTGGCGACTGCCATGCTGCCGCGCATTCAGCCGCACACAACGCAACCGTTCATCTTCCTCCAGCAACCACGCCGCCGCTTCGCAAAACGCCTGCTCATCGCCGGGCATTGCCGAAACGCCGTTGTAGCCATGGCGAATATGCTGCGCCGCCGCTGCCTGGTCATAGGCAACAACGCCGAGTCCCGAAGCCAGGGCTTCCAGCACCACATTGCCGAAGGTCTCGGTCAGGCTGGGAAATACAAACAGATCTCCTGAGGCGTAGTGCGCCGCCAGGGCTTCTCCCCGCTGCGCGCCGCAGAAGATCGCTTCCGGCAATTCTTTTTCCAGCGCCGAACGCTGCGGGCCATCTCCGACCACGATCAGCTTCAGATGGCGCTGTGGATAAGTTTCGCGCAGACCTTCAAAGCAGCGTTTGAGCAGGCCCAGATTTTTCTCCGGGGCGAGCCTTCCTACGTGGATGACCGCGATATCCGTGTCAGAGAGCCCCCATTGCTCACGCAACGCGCTCTGACGTTTGCTCGGATGAAACAACTGGCTGTCCACACCCCGCGACAACAACGCCAGCCGCTCGAAATGCCGCCGCTCCAACTCCAGGCGCTGACTGGCGCTCGGCACCAAAGTCATTGCCGAACGATTGTGAAACCAGCGCAGGTAGTGGGTAAGCATCCGCGTCAGCAGACCGAGGCCGTACTGGCTGGTGTATTGCTGGAAGTTGGTGTGAAAGCCGCTCACCACCGCAATCCCCAGGCGCCGTGCGGCACGCAGTGCCGACAATCCCAGCGGGCCTTCCGTGGCGATGTACAGCACATCGGGGCGCTGGCGTTTCCAGCGGCGCAGCAGTTTATGCATCGACGACTGGCCCCATTGCAGCCCCGGATAGCCCGGCAGCGGCCATCCGCGACACAGCAACAGTGCATCGTCTTCGCTGCGTTGTGGATCACCGGCCTGGCGCGGGCGCACCAGCTCCACCTGATGCCCTCGTGCGCGCAAACCCTCGCACAAGCGGCCAAGGGTATTGGCCACGCCGTTGATTTCCGGTGGGAAGGTTTCGCTGATGAGGGTGATATGTAGAGCTGTCGTCATGACCTCAGTGTCGGCTGAGGCCATGTCGAGCTTGTTACGATCGGATGATGGATTTGTGACGCGGTCAGTGCTGTATCACCAGGTTTTCGGCGCCACGTTCGCGCACCCAGAACAATGTCGCCCCGGCTACCGCCGCCGGCATCATCAGGATGTTGACCACCGGAATCAGCAACACCAGATAGACGATCCCGCCAAAACTCATGCTCTGCCAGCGCTTCTGCCGCAGCCAGGCGAGCATCTCGTTCCAGCCGAGTTTGTGGTTATCCGCCGGGTAGTCGATGTACTGGATGGCCATCATCCACACGCCGAACAGCAGCCATAACGGCGCGGCGACGATATTTACCACCGGGATGAACGAAAGGATGAACAGGCCAATGGCGCGCGGCAGGAAGTAGCCGAGCTTGCGCATTTCCCGGGAGAGGGTGCGCGGGATCATCGCGACCAGTTCGCCCCAGCTGAACGCCGGGAAATCATCGGTGCCGCGCACCACCACTTCAACTTTTTCCGCGAGGAAACCGTTGAACGGTGCGGCAATGATGTTGGCGAGCATGGTGAAGGTGAAAAACACCATCAAGGCCACGAGGACCACGAACAGCGGCCACAGGATATAGCTGAGGAAACTCAGCCATTCAGGCAACGAGGGCATCAGCGTGTCGACCCACAGGCTGAACTGGTGGCCGGCCAGATAGATCAATCCGACGAACAGCACCAGGTTGATAGCCAGCGGCAACAACACGAACAGGCGCAGGCCAGGGCTCAAGACCAGTTTGAGGCCTTCGCGCAGGTATTGCGGGCCTGACAGAACAGGGGCGGGCATAAGGTGCTCCGAAGCAAGGGAAAACGCGCCGACGTTACCGGCTTTGCCCCAGCGGCGAAAGCGCAGCAGAGCAATCGACATTCACTGTAACAAAGAGGTCTATCTCGTCACCGTCTCGGCATAGAGACCACCTATGAGCTGGATTGTTAAACCGTATTTCCTTAATCTTGCCCCCCTCGATACGCTGCACCCAACTTTTTACAGGACTGTCGAGTTCAAGCCTTCCCCAAGGTGTCCACGGTCCTTTTTTATTCCGCCGGCCGTCCGGCGTCCGCGCCAGATTTTTCATGGCCGGCCAACAGGAGCAGATTCATGTCTGAAGTCCGTCATTCGCGAGTGATCATTCTCGGTTCCGGCCCCGCCGGCTACAGCGCTGCGGTCTACGCGGCCCGCGCCAACCTCAAGCCACTGCTGATCACCGGCATGCAGGCTGGCGGTCAACTGACCACCACCACCGAAGTCGACAACTGGCCGGGTGATGTTCATGGCCTGACCGGTCCGGTGTTGATGGAGCGCATGCGCGAGCACGCCGAGCGTTTCGAGACCGAGATCGTTTTCGATCACATCAACGCTGTGGACTTCGCTGCCAAGCCGTACACCCTGACCGGCGACAGCGCGGTTTACACCTGTGATGCGCTGATCATCGCCACTGGCGCCAGCGCCCGTTACCTGGGCCTGCCGTCGGAAGAAGCGTTCATGGGCAAAGGCGTGTCGGCCTGCGCGACCTGCGACGGTTTCTTCTACCGCAACAAGCCGGTCGCCGTGGTTGGCGGTGGCAACACCGCTGTCGAAGAAGCGCTGTATCTGGCCAACATCGCCAGCACCGTGACTTTGATCCACCGTCGCGAAACCTTCCGCGCCGAGAAGATCCTGATCGACAAGCTCAACGCTCGTGTGGCTGAAGGCAAGATCATTCTCAAGTTGAACGCCAACCTGGACGAAGTCCTCGGCGACAACATGGGCGTGACCGGTGCGCGCCTGCGCAACAATGATGGCAGCTTCGACGAGATCAAAGTCGACGGCGTGTTCATCGCCATCGGCCACACCCCGAACACTTCGCTGTTCGAAGGCCAGTTGACGCTGAAAGACGGTTACCTGGTTGTGCAGGGCGGCCGTGAAGGCAATGCGACTGCCACCAGCGTCGAAGGCATCTTCGCTGCCGGTGACGTGGCTGACCACGTTTACCGTCAGGCCATCACCTCGGCCGGCGCCGGTTGCATGGCGGCACTGGACACCGAGCGTTACCTGGACGGCTTGCAGAACGCCACGTTCTAAGACCGCAGGGCATAAAAAAAACCGGCCAGATTGGCCGGTTTTTTTGTGCCCGAGATTCGCAGTCGCCACGCATCCAGTGTGGGAGCGAGCCTGCTCGCGAAGCGGTGTATCAGTCGACATCTTCGATGAATGTCAGTCCGTCTTCGCGAGCAGGCTCGCTCCCACAGGGGGCATGTGTGGCTGTTGGGATCAGCGGCGGTTCAGGGGTTGGGCGCTGAATTTCACCCCGGCCAGGCCGTGCTTGATCAACGCGCGGATATTGCCGTGATCGCTGCCCTCAGGCGTCGCCAGCACCGAACGGTAATGCTCGCCGAACGCCAGCAGCGCTTCTTCATCGCTCAGACCTTCCAGCAGTGCCAGGCCCAGGGTCTTGCACGAGCCCTCGTTCTGCCCGGCAGCATTTTCCACGCCGCCGTTGTTGAATGCTTGCGGCTGGTAGTCGTAACCGGCGGCGATGAACGCCAGGGTGTCGGCGAAAGCATGCTCGCCACTCTTGAGGCTGGCGCGCAGGGTGTTCAGATCAGTCATTGGGTTTTCCTTTGGCAAACGCTGCTTGCTGCTCGGCGCTGGCTTCTTGCTGGTATTGGGCTTTCCACTCGGCGTAGGGCATGCCGTACACCACTTCGCGGGCGTCATCGAGGCTGACCTCGATCTGACGTTGGTCGGCTTCGGCCTTGTACCATTTCGACAGGCAGTTGCGGCAGAACCCGGCGAGGTTCATCAGGTCGATGTTCTGCACGTCCTTGCGGCTGTCGAGGTGAGCGACCAGTCGGCGAAAGGCGGCGGCTTCGAGTTCCAGGCGTTGTTGCTCGGTCATAAGGGTCTCTTCGAGACAGCTTCAAGCGGCAAGCTACAAGCTGCAAGATTGAATTGTGGGGGGCGTTAGATTAACGCTTACGGCTTGAAGCTTGAAGCTTGAAGCTAGCGGCTCGCTGCGAGCGTAATCGATACCGATTCGGCGAAGCGCAGCGCGTGGGGCTTGTCGACTTCGACTTCGGCATACAGCACCGATGCATTGGTCATCACCAGATCGAGCAATTCCTGGGTCAGGCGTTCGAGCAGCGCGAAGCGGTTGCCTTCGACGTGGGCGATGATTGCCTTGGTGATGGTGCGGTAATTCAGCGCGTGGTCGATGTCGTTGTCACGCACCGCTTCCTGAGCCGCGTACAGAATGGTCAGGTTGATCAGCACATCCTGCTTGTTGAGGATTTCGTCCTCGTTGATGCCGATAAAGGTGCGCAGGCGCAGATCCTTGACCCGGATGCGCGCCATCCCCGGTTGAAGTTGTGGCATTGATTTGCTCCGTCCAGTCTATTGCAGGCGTTCAGGTGGATCTTACTCGACTCGCGGCCGAAGCGGGACGGCCTATTTGACGTGCCGGCCGCCGTTGACGGTCAGGGTCGTGCCGGTGACATAGGGATTGTCGAGCAGATAGCGCAGGCTCTGATAGATCACCTCGCTGCCCGGCTCGATACCTAGCGCGGACTTGGCCAACGCCTTGGTGCGGTACGCCGTGTCATCTTCGGGGTTGAACAATAACAGCGCCGGGGCGATGCCGTTAACCTTGATGGCCGGCGCAAAGCGCGCGGCAAACGACAGGGTCAGACTGTCGAGCCCGGCCTTGCTGGCGCAATAACCGATGTGCTTGCTGCTGCCTTTGCGGGTGACATCGTCGCTGATGTGGATGATGTCGGCAGGCGTCGAGCGCTGCAGCAACTCGGCGCAGTGCAGGTTGATCAGGTAAGGCGCGAGCATGTGAATGTTGAACATGCGATTGAAGGCTTGTGCTTCGCTGCCCTGGGTTTCCGCCAGCCATTCGGAGGCGTTGTGCACGACGGCGCGCAAGCTCTCGGTGTGGGCTTTCAGCGCGTCGATGAAGGCAAGAATCCCGGCCTCGCTGGAAAAGTCCGCGAACAGCGCTGTCGCACCAAGATCGCGAAGGGCCTGTACGCCCGGTCGCTCGGTGCGGTAAGTGAAAATCAGCGGGTGGCCATCCTCGATCAAGCGCTGCGCGCAGTGCAAACCGACACGCTGGCCGGCGCCGGTGATGAGGATCGGGGCTGCGGAATCTGGCATGGGCGGCTCGCATCGCGGTTGAAGCGAAAACTATAACAGGCTCGCCGCCCGCTGCAGATCAGCGATTCTGCGCCGACGGTGCGCCAGCCAATGGCCGCGTCGGCGTGCTGTTCAACCAGTTCGCCAGCAGACGCGTCGACAACGGGATGAAGAAATACACCATCAGCGGCGTCAGGCACGCCGTGCCGATCAAGATGCGCGGCAACAGGCTCAGCTCAGCGAGCAGCGGGCCGAGGGCAAAGTTGAATATCAGCGACACCGGAAAAAACGCCAGCCAGATCGCCACGGCCTGTTTCCAGCGCGGCGGGCGTTGGCCGGCAGCACCAAACCAGCCTTCAATGCCGCTGACCCGGTGCTCTTTGGGATGTTCGAAAAGATCGCTGCCACGATTCAGCCAGGCGGTACGCGACGCCGAGTATTCCCACGCGTGCAGGGTCTGCTCATCGACAAAGCGGAAGATAATCTGGAATTCGTTGTCACCGGGCGGTGGCGCGAGGACGCCGGAGCCGAGGTAGCCGGGGAAGTCGGTGGCCAGTTGCTCGCCTTCGCGCAACCAGGCGATAAGATCGTGATAACGGCCATCGGCGACGCGACGCGCTACCATTAGCGTGACGGGGGAAGTAGACATTTTGTATCTCCGTATTTCGAGTGCGTCGCTCCGGGTAAGAGCTTCGCCTGACGCAGGCCGGGGTAGAGGCTTGCGCTTTACAACAAGCAAGGATTATTCCTGATTTTGTCGATTAAACCAGCAGCTTTCGTCGCAGATCACTACTTGAAGGTTTCCAGTCCATCATGTTTAAAATGGGATCCAATGAACCGACATGGAAGTTGACCGCCAGATGCCTGTAATCACGGACCCTCGCCCGGCTTCGACAGCTCTCGGCACGATCGAGCGCGAAGAGCTATTTCCCATCCGCGAAGTGGCGCGCCTGACTGGCGTCAACCCGGTGACCCTGCGTGCCTGGGAGCGCCGTTACGGACTCATCCAGCCGACGCGCACCGAAAGCGGGCATCGTTTGTATTCCATGAACGATATCGAGCGCGTGCGCAGCATTGTCGACTGGATCGATCGCGGCGTGGCCGTGAGCAAAGTCGGCAAGATCCTGGCGAAAACAGAGCCTCTGAAGGTGCTGGCAAACTTCATCCCCGATGACCATGTGCAGGCCGATTACAAGCAATGGCAGGAGCAGGTTCAGCAGGCGGTCAGTGCGTTCGACGATCAGCAGCTGGATCGCGTCTACGGGCAGATTTTCTCGTCGTACGCGCTGCCGGTGGTGTTCGAAGCCATTCTGATGCCGTTGTGGCGTCAACTGCTGCAGCGCCAGGACGCTTTCGGGCAAACCAGCGAATGGTTGTTTCTCGACGGATTTCTCAGGGTGCGTGTACTGCAGCGCATTGTCATGTTGCGTGGTGCGCAACCGCGCCGGGTGATTGTCAGCGCGCTCGCGGGGCAGTGCAGAGAGCTTGAGTTGCTGGTCGCGGCGCTGTTTCTCAGCGGCAACGATTCTGGCGTGCGGGTGCTGACCACGGGCCAGCCGTTCGATGAATTGACGCTGGTCTGCGAAAAGGTCAAGCCTGACGCACTTGTACTGTTTTCCAATCATGCCCCCGGTCCAGAGCTGCCCCGGCGCCTGAATCGTCTGGCACTGAGCCTCGATTGCCAATTGATGTTGGCCGGCGATGCCTCGGAACTGGCCGAAGACAGTCTGGCCGGTTCATCCGTTGCATGTCTAGGGAATGAGGGCGCAACAATGCGTCAACGCATGAAGCAATTCATGGCAGGCAAGCTGGATACCTGAGACTCAGGCGTGCAGGGCGGGGTGGGTCAGGCGATGCTGTTGCAGGATGAACTGGCGCAGGCGCTCGGTTTCGTCGGCATCGGTCTGGCTCAGTTCGTAGGCGAAGAAACCTTGCTCGGTTTCACGCTCGAAATGGCCGCGCAACGAGATGCGCTCATAACCGGAAGGGCTGAACCACAGGGCGAAATGTTTCGGTGGTTTGGTCTTGTTGCGCACTTCCAGCAACACACCTTTGTGCGACACCTCGTGCACCCACAGCGTGCCGGGCTGGCCTTTGGCGTTTTCCAATGCCACCGGCTCTTCCAATACCAGGCGCCACGGCCGCACCATCGGGCCGTCTTCATAGATGCTCGGCACCCCGAGACGCAGATGCAGCGCGTGGAACTCGTCTTCCACCAGATGCAGCGGGAAAGTCATCTGCTGATTTTCGAAGTTTGCCTGGATCGTCACTTGCTCGTGAGCAGCCAGACGTGTCAGCAGGTCACGGATCTGCGAACCACCATTAACCAGCAGACTCGACGTTGCATCCCGCACGTTCAGTTGCGGGTTGTGCTGCATTGTCTGGATGAAATCCAGCTCGTCCTGGGTGAGGAGGGCGTCGCGCTGCATGGCTAACTCGAAGTGAATAGTTACAAAGTCATTGGTGATTGTAGTTAATGACCGTCAGTTCGCGGTTTTGTTTGCGCCGTTCGTCGCTTTGAGTGCCGCCAGCTCGCTTTGCAGCGCCGCCACTTGAGCTTCCAGCTGTGCAACGCGCTGCTGCGCCTTGACCTGAAGCGTTACATCCTTCTGCACGCCGATGAAATAAGTCTGCCCGTCCTCGGCATTCTTTACCGTCGACAATGACAATTCGTTCCAGAACGGCGTGCCATCCTTGCGGTAGTTGCGCAGAACCTCACGACACGAGCCGCCTTCGCGCAATGTGTCGCGAATCGGTTGCAGACTGAGTTGATCACGGTCCCCAGCCTGGAGGAAACGACAGTCCTGATAAAGGATCTCTTCGCTGCTATAACCGGTCATGCGCTCGAAGGCAGGGTTGACGTAAATAAGGATGTTGTCCTGCTCGCCTTCCTTTTCAGCGACCACGATTCCGTCATTCGACGCATTGATCACCATTTGCAGCAGGCTGGCGTTGATCATCCGAGAATCCCTTCCGTTATGTCAGTGGCAGGCATTCTAGAAGAAAGCCGCGGACTGTCTATAGGCCATCCGCTTGCATTGAGAGCCAATCGCAACTTCGCGGCATGGGCTGTTACTATCGCGGCTCTTTTTTTTCAGTTCCAGGATCAGATTGATGAAAGTCGCCATCCTCTCAGGTTCGGTCTACGGCACCGCCGAAGAAGTCGCCCGCCACGCCCAGAACCTGCTGAAAGCCGCCGGCTTTGAAACCTTCTACAACTCGCGGGCCGCGCTGGCCGATATTCAGGCGTTCGCTCCTGAGGCTCTTTTGGCCGTCACTTCGACCACTGGCATGGGCGAGCTGCCGGACAACCTGCAACCGTTGTATTCGATGCTGCGCGATCAGTTGCCTGCTTCGTTGCGGGGCCTGCCCGGCGCGGTGATCGCCCTCGGTGATGCCAGCTATGGCGACACCTTCTGCGGCGGTGGCGAGCAGATGCGCGAACTGTTTGCCGAACTGGGCGTAAACGAGGTTCAGGAAATGCTGCGCATCGACGCCAGCGAAAGCGTCACGCCGGAAACCGATGCCGAGCCGTGGCTGGCGCAGTTGATTGAAGCGCTCAAAGGCTGATTGCGGGCAATAATCGCTGCACCTTATAAGCGTTGTTGCATTGCAACGGATCCAGGCTGTTTGCCCGGCTGACTCGTTCAGTCATCAAGCTGGCTGCCAATGCAACTACGCGATGCCCTGCGCCTGACTAGACTGCTGACACGAGCAGAACAAGAAGAACGCAGAGGTGCATACAGTGAGCGTAGCCCCCGTCCAATCGTCGCCGAACGTCAAAGATCAGGTCAGCGCTGCCGAGTGGCAGACCCGCGTTGATCTTGCCGCCTGTTACCGTCTGGTCGCGCTGCACGGCTGGGACGATCTGATCTTCACGCATATCTCGGCCAAGGTGCCCGGCACTGAAGATTTCCTGATCAATCCGTTTGGCCTGATGTTCCACGAGATTACCGCCTCAAGCCTGGTGAAAGTCGATCAGGCCGGCAACAAACTCATGGACAGCCCCTACGAAATCAACCCCGCCGGCTATACCATTCACAGCGCCGTCCACGAGGTGCGCCACGATGTGGTTTGCGTGCTGCATACGCACACTGCGTCAGGCGTTGCAGTGTCGGCGCAAAGGCAGGGGGTGTTGCCGATCAGTCAACAGTCGTTGTTCGTGTTGTCGAGCCTGGCCTATCACGCCTACGAGGGCGTGGCCCTGAATCATGAAGAAAAGGCGCGCCTGCAAGCCGATCTCGGCGACAACAGTTTCCTCATGCTGCACAACCACGGTCTGCTCACCTGCGGCGGGACTATCGCCGACACTTTTCTGATGATGTTCACCTTCCAGCGGACCTGCGACATTCAGGTCATGGCGCAGACTGGAGGGACCGAACTGATCGCCATCGAACCGCAGATTCTCGCCGGCGCCAAAGCGATGATTGCCGGCGTCACCAAGAGCGCGCAGGGCATGGGCGGCGCGCTGGCGTGGCCGGCGCTGCTGCGCAAACTCGACCTGCAGGATCCGGGGTATAAATTCTAATGCCACTTGCCGAGATTCCTTTGTGTGTCTGGCGCAAGCGCAGCCGGACCTTTGTTTTTCGTGGCCAGTCGATCCGCTACTGGACAGTCGGGCAGGGTGAACCGTTGCTGTTGATTCACGGTTTCCCCACCGCCAGTTGGGATTGGCATTACCTGTGGCAGCCACTGGCCCAGCGTTATCAGGTGATCGCCTGCGATATGCTCGGTTTCGGCGATTCGGCGAAACCGCGCAATCACACCTATAGCCTGCTGGAACAGGCCGATCTGCAACAGGCACTGCTCGCCCATCTGCAGGTTGAACAAGCCGTGCACATCCTCGCCCACGACTACGGCGACAGCGTTGCTCAGGAGCTGCTCGCGCGGCACTACGAAAAACGCATTGAAGTGGCCAGTTGCGTATTCCTTAATGGCGGTCTGTTTCCGGAAACCCATCGTCCACTGCTGATGCAGAAACTGCTGCTCAGTCCGATTGGCTGGCTGCTTGGTCGCGCATTCAGTCGTGAGGCGTTGGTCAAAGGTTTCCGGCAGATCTTCGGCCCGCAGACCCAGCCGACTGAAAGCGAACTGGATGATTACTGGAGTCTGGTCGACAGCAACCATGGCCCGCGCATCCTGCATAAATTGATCACTTATATCCCCGAGCGCCGGGTGCAACGTGAGCGCTGGGTGACGGCCATGCAGCAGGGTGACATTCCCTTGCGGGTGATCGATGGCGCATTTGACCCGATCTCCGGCGTGCACATGGTCGAGCGATATCGCGAACTGATCCCTGATGCAGACACCGTGCTCTTACCCGGCATTGGCCACTATCCGCAAACCGAGGCGCCGGTGCTGGTACTCAAGCACTATCTGGCGTTCCGCGATCGTCTGGTATTGCCTCCGCGCAAAGTGGCGTACTCCTGATTCTCGCCGAGAGCACGGGCTCTCGGCGTCCTGACACTCGATCATCCCCCAGCCTTATCGCGCACCATTCAGCCGCAGCCGTGTTCGTTGTGACCCAAAGCGTCGTGCCTGACACTCGGGTTCATTACCACTTGGCCTGCTGGAGTTGCCGCGATGAATGAACCTGTGCGTTTCGAAGATAAAGTCGTGATTGTCACCGGCGCCGGTGGCGGCCTCGGTCGTGCGCATGCTCTGCTGTTCGCCAGTCAGGGCGCCAAAGTGCTGGTCAACGATCTCGGTGGCTCGACGCAGGGCGAGGGCGCCAACGCTTCGGCTGCCGACCGCGTAGTGGCGCAAATCCGCGAGGCCGGCGGTATTGCCGAAGCCAACCACGACTCGGTGACTGACGGCGACAAACTGGTACAGAACGCCCTTGATGCCTTCGGCCGCGTCGACGTCGTAGTCAACAATGCCGGGATCCTGCGCGACAAGTCATTTCACAAGATGGACGACGCCGACTGGGATCTGGTCTATCGCGTCCACGTCGAAGGCGCCTGCAAGGTTACCCGTGCCGCCTGGCCGCATCTGCGCGAGCAAAACTACGGTCGCGTGATTTTCACTGCGTCGACTTCAGGCATCTATGGCAATTTCGGCCAATCCAACTACGGTATGGCCAAGCTCGGGCTGTACGGGTTGACCCGAACGCTGGCGATCGAAGGGCGCAAGAACAACATTCTGGTCAACGCCATCGCCCCGACCGGCGGCACGCGCATGACCGAGGGCCTGATCCCGCCGCAAGTATTCGAGCAACTGAAGCCGGAACTGGTCAGCCCGCTGGTGGTGTATCTGGCCAGCGAGCAATGCCAGGAAACGTCCGGCCTGTTCGAAGTCGGCGGCGGCTGGATGGGCAAGGTGCGCTGGGAACGCAGCCTCGGTGCCGGCTTCGATCCGCGCGAAGGGTTCTCGCCAGAAGACGTCGCGGCGCACTGGCAGCAGATTTGTGATTTCGAAGGGGCGGCGCACCCGAAGGACAATATTGAAGCGTTGAAGGAAATGATGGCGAATTTGCAGAAGTATTCGATTTGAAGGTAACGGAGCCACCAGCCTTCGCGGCTGGTGGCTCCAGTTTTCAAATGTATCTTTGTTCTGTCATGAACTTGGGCGGCTGCCAGTTAGGTCCTTTGATAGCGAGGCCCTTTTCCCCCTCCAGCAAAATCCCGGCAGCGAAGAGCCGAGAGTACGACGCTTCCAGGGTCCCATACTCGTTGATCAGGTCTCGATTGTGGCGTCTGATCATCATGTCCAGATGTGGCGTTGCCTGAAGTAACGCGAACACAGTGACTATGTCATTTCATCTCCAGTCTCGTCTGGGTTGAAACCACGCCCGCTGTGCTTTCCCTTTTCGGTTGCTCCCTCATAAGGACTGCTGAACACCACATAAAGCGGCTCTATCCCCGAATCGGCTGGAAAAACGATGATGAATCGATCCCAGCGTTCGACCAGGATCGGGTTCAGATCCAGCCGCCCTTCAATCGGAACAACGGAAGCGCCGGAATAGGCGGGCGAACCGGTATCCGCTATTGGCAAGGCGGTCGATTGGTCACCCGGTGTGTTAGCGGGTGTCCAGGTCAGCAAGTCGGTGGGCGAGTCCGATAGCGCGATCTTGTATAAGTCGTTGACCAGATCGTATGCGGCATTGAGAACCAGCACACTTGAGCGAATATGGAAGTCATCGCTCATAGCGACGAACACTTGCGTGCCAGCCCCGAGTCGCCTGACCCCTAGCCCGACCTGCATCTCCAAAGTGCCCTGCCGGTCTGCGATTTCACGCAGCGACTCGGCCGGCTCGGACGACAACTCGGCCAGTCGAACGCTCATGGCGAAGCGTTCGCCGTTGCCCAGAGGTGACGGCATCAACAGCGCTGCGAATCCCATCAGTACCGGACTGCCGAGCAGCGCCGTGCCCGTCGCTGTCAGGGTCGCTTTTGCCGTACGTAACGCATTGAGTATTCCCGCCGAGGTGGCCGGGCTGAGCGGGACGGCTGTCGAAGCGAAAGAAACGGCCGGGCCGTTGCGGGCCACTGCTCCATAAGCCGGAAAGACATGCTTGCGTTCCTCCTGTAACCGAGCCTGTTCTGCCGCATTGGCCAGCGCCGCTGCTTCAGCTTTGGCTTGTGCCTCGGCCTGGGCGATTTTCAACGCAGCCAGCCGCTCTTTCTCCCGAGCTTCAGCCTCAGCATTCAGGCGCGCGGTCTCAGCCGCCAGTCGAGCCTGTTCGGTATCCCGACGCTGTTTCTCCGCCAACGCGGCCAGACGCGCCTGTTCGCGTACGCGGATTTCTTCCTGCTCCCGGCGCACCCCTTCGGCAATGTCACGCTGGCGCGGATCCAGTTCTAACGGTGGAGGCTTTGGCATATTCATATCCTTTTGAATGTGCGTTTTCACTCGCTCGAAAGTGCGCACGGGTGGCGATGACATCCGTGTCACCAGCGAATGGTTGAGGTGTTTCAAGTTACATCAGAGTGGCGGTAATCAAATCCGAGAAGCCCGTCGGTAACAGGGCGTTATGTCGAAAGGGTTTTCGCGGGTTTTCATCGATGCAGAGGGAATTCGTCCGAGCTTCGAAGAAATGTCTGACGCGCTGATCGGAAGCGCTCCCGAACCGCTAACCAGCCTTTTTAAACGCCCATAAAAAAGGCCGCTGCAAACGCAGCGGCCAAGGTAAGACGTTGGATCAAGGAGCTACAAATCAACGTCAGTGAACACCGGGGCGGTAAACCGAAAACATCGATTTATCCAGAATCTGTAGCCAGTCGCTCGCGATTCAGCGTGGCGAGCTTGGCGCTTTGCGGCGTGTGCCGAGGAAAGCGCGCTCAGAATAAGGTCTCAAGCCTGTAGGAAAAATACCGATTCCAGACATGCACTGTTACGGGGCGCGCAACAGTGGCGTGCGCATGGATGGCGCTGATGACGCGCTATCCAGCCAGTCCATGAACCGCCCCAGGCCCCGCCGTACAAGGCCATTCATCCTTTCGAGCGACAACGCAAATACCTCCTTGGTGCGCTTATCGACCGCTTCACCCGGCAGTAGGGTGGGGCCTTCTGTCACTCACCGGGGAAGACGCATGACAAAAACAACAATGCGCGCCATCTTCACACCGCAGGCGCTGGCCGCTGCGGTGGCTTTGGGTTGCTGCGCCCAGGCGCAAGCGGTCGCGTTCAACATCGGCGAAATCGAAGGCACCTTCGACTCGTCACTTTCGGTCGGCGCGAGCTGGGGCCTGCGCGATGCCGACAGTTCGCTGGTCGGCACGGTCAATGGCGGCAGCGGACAATCGTCCACCGGTGATGACGGGCGCCTGAATTTCAAGAAGGGCGAAACCTTTTCGAAGATCTTCAAGGGTATCCACGACCTCGAACTGAAGTACGGCGATACCGGCGTGTTTGTGCGGGGCAAATACTGGTACGACTTCGAACTCAAGGACGAAGACCGCGAGTTCAAACAGATCAGCGACAGCGGCCGCAAGGAAGGCGCCAAGTCTTCCGGCGCGCAGATCCTCGATGCCTTCGTCTATCACAACTACGCCATCGCCGATTTGCCCGGCACCGTGCGGGCCGGCAAGCAGGTGGTGAGCTGGGGCGAAAGTACCTTCATCGGCAACTCGATCAACAGCATCAACCCGGTCGACGTCTCGGCATTCCGCCGTCCCGGTGCCGAGATCAAGGAAGGCCTGATTCCGGTGAACATGCTGTTTGGCTCGCAGAGCCTGACCGACAAACTCTCGGTCGAAGGCTTCTACCAACTGGAGTGGGACCAGACCGTTCTCGACAACTGCGGCACGTTCTTCGGCGTCGACGTGGCGGCGGACGGTTGCAACAACGGCTACACCGTCGGCAGTCCGGCTGTGGCGCCACTGGTGCCGCTGACCACCGCGTTCGGCCAAGGCATTCAGGTCACCCGCGAGGGCGTGGTGATCCCCCGTGGCGGTGATCGCGATGCGCGCGATTCCGGGCAATGGGGCACGGCGCTGCGCTGGCTCGGCGAAGACACCGAGTACGGCCTCTACTTCATGAACTACCACAGCCGTACGCCGACAGTCGGCACCACCACGGCGGGGCTGTCGACACTGGCGGCATTGCCAGGCATGGTCGGCATTGCCAACGGCCTCGCGCCTGGCAGCGGTGCGGGGCTGGCGCAAAGCGTGATGCTCGGGCGCGGTCAGTACTACCTCGAATACCCGGAAGACATTCGCCTTTACGGCGCCAGTTTCTCCACCACCCTGCCCACCGGCACCGCGTGGACCGGCGAGGTCAGCTACCGGCCGAACGCGCCGGTGCAGGTCAACACCAACGACCTGACCCTGGCACTGGTCAACCCGATTGCCGGCGGCACCGCATCGCCACTCGCCACTTCGCCGGGTGCCGACAACAAAGGCTACCGGCGCAAGGAAGTCACGCAGATCCAGAGCACCCTCACACACTTCTTCGATCAGGTGCTCGGCGCCGAACGCTTGACCGTGGTCGGCGAAGCAGCGGTGGTGCATGTCGGTGGTCTGGAGTCACGCAGTGAGCTGCGTTATGGCCGTGATTCGGTCTACGGCCAGTATGGTTTCGGCGGCGATACCGACGGCTTCGTCACCTCGACTTCTTGGGGCTATCGCGCCCGGGCGATTCTCGATTACGCCAACGTCATCGGCGGGATCAACCTCAAGCCCAACCTGTCGTGGTCCCATGATGTCGCCGGTTACGGCCCCAACGGACTGTTCAACGAAGGTGCGAAAGCCATCAGCTTCGGCGTCGATGCCGACTACCGCAACACCTACACCGCAAGCCTGAGTTACACCGACTTTTTCGGTGGCGACTACAACGTCCTCGAAGACCGTGACTTCGTGGCCCTGAGCTTCGGCGTGAACTTCTGATCTGCCCGAGAAGGATGACTGCAATGCGCAAAACGATTCTGCAATGTGGCGTGCTGGCCTTGAGTCTGCTGGCCGCCAACGTGATGGCGGCGGTGTCGCCGGATGAAGCGAACAAGCTCGGCACCAGCCTGACCCCGCTCGGCGCCGAGAAGGCCGGCAATGCGGACGGTTCGATTCCGGCCTGGACCGGCGGCATCCCGAAAAACGCCGGTGCGGTGGACAGCAAGGGCTTCCTCGCCGACCCGTTTGCCAACGAAAAACCGCTGTTCACCATCACCGCCGCGAACGTCGAGCAGTACAAAAGCAAGCTCTCCGATGGCCAGGTGGCGATGTTCAAACGCTACCCGGAAACCTACAAGATCCCGGTTTACCCGACCCACCGCTCCGTGGGGGCGCCGGCGGAAATCTATGAGTCGGCCAAGCGCAGCGCGCTGAACGTCAACGCAATCAACGACGGCAACGGCCTGGCCAATTTCACCGGCAACCGCTACTACGCCTTCCCGATTCCGAAGAACGGCGTCGAGGTGCTGTGGAACCACATCACCCGCTACCACGGTGGTAATCTGCGGCGGATCATCACCCAGGTCACGCCGCAGACCAACGGCAGTTACACGCCGATCCGCTTCGAAGAAGAGATCGCCGTGCCGCAACTGATGAAAGACATCGACCCGGATAAAGCCGCCAACGTACTGACCTTCTTCAAGCAATCGGTGACCGCTCCGGCGCGGCTGGCCGGTAACGTGCTGCTGGTGCACGAAACCCTCGATCAGGTGAAGGAACCGCGTCTGGCGTGGATCTACAACGCCGGTCAGCGCCGCGTACGTCGCGCACCGCAAGTGGCCTATGACGGCCCGGGTACAGCGGCCGATGGCCTGAGGACTTCCGACAATTTCGACATGTTCTCCGGCGCGCCGGATCGCTACGACTGGAAACTGGTCGGCAAGAAGGAAATGTACATTCCCTACAACAGCTACAAACTCGACTCGCCAAAGCTCAAGTACGACGACATCGTCAAGGCCGGGCACATCAATCAGGACCTGACCCGTTACGAACTGCACCGCGTCTGGGAAGTGATCGGCACGGTGAAACCGAACGAGCGGCACATCTACGCCAAGCGCCACATGTACATCGACGAGGACAGCTGGCAAGTGGCACTGGCCGATCACTACGACGGTCGCGGGCAACTGTGGCGCGTTGCCGAAGGTCACGCGCAGTACTACTACGATCATCAGGCTCAGGCTTACACGCTGGAAGCGCTCTACGACATCATTGCCGGCCGCTACATTGCGTTGGGCATGAAGAACGAAGAGAAGCACAGCTTCGAATTCGGTTTTGAAGCCAAGGCTGCCGATTACACACCTTCGGCCCTGCGCGCCGAGGGCGTGCGCTAACGGCTCTGCTGTACCGCTGGACAAAAGGCGACCGCACGGTCGCCTTTTTTATGGCCATCAATCAGCGTGCTGAATACTCGTCAACAAGGGCGCGGGAGAGGGCTAGGGTGAGCGCACAACGATAAGAAGGCTCACCCGATGACCGCCATGACCCCGTGCCTGGATCGACCCGGATTTTTGCCCAGGCTTTCTTCGCATCATCAACTTCGCAGCCGTTTGAGCGCACCTTTGCTGACATCGAACGCACGGGTCAGGCTGTTGTGCGCGCCCGCAGGCAGCGGCAAAACCGCACTGCTCACCGAATGTCTCCTTCAGGTGCGCGCGGAGTGCGAGGCAATCTGGCTGCCGCTGGCGGGAGCGGCGCTCAGCACCGAAGAATTCTGCCTGCGTCTGACGCGGGCGCTCGGGCTGGTCGAAGGCCTTGACGATACGCAACTGATGGCGGAGCTGGCCCATTGGTCGAGGCCGACGTCGCTGTTTATCGACGATTACAGTCGGCTGCCGGATCCGGCTGTGGATGCTCTGCTGGATCGCTTGCTGGCGGTCAGCAGCCCGGCGCTCACCTGGTGGATCAGCACTCGCCGCCGGCCGCAGTGCAACTGGCCGCGCCTGTTGCTCGATGACGAACTCTACGAATTCGAGAGCGCCAGCCTGGCGCTGACTCACGATGAAGTTGTATCGGTGTTGCACCATTTGCCGCCTGACCAGGCGGACCGCGTCGCCACCCGTATCATCCAGCGTACTGGCGGTTGGTGCGCGGGGGCGCGCATGGCGCTCCTGCAGAAATGCGACTGGTCGCAAAACCTGCAACCGCAGCAGCGTGTCGACACTCTGCTCGATTATCTGCAGCATGAACTGTTCAGCAACCTGACGCCGGAGCAGGACGAGGCATGGCGTGTGCTGGCTCACCTGCCACGGTTCAATGCGCCGTTATGCGAGCATTTGTTCGGCGCCGGCGAAGGCGCGCGGCTGCTGCACGATCTGCAGGTGTTGGGCTGCTTTATCGAGCCATGGCAGCAATCCGCTGACTGGCTCCAGGTGTTCCGCCCGCTGTCGCGAATCATCCAGGAGTCGCACTGGCCGTGTGCGCGTTCCTGGCACCGGCGCGCCTGTCAGTGGTTCAGCGCGACGCAGGATTGGCGAGCGGCGTTCGAGCAAGCGTTGTTGGCCGAGGAATACGAAACTGCCGTCAGCCTGTTGCAGCATTTCGGCTTCGAAGACTTGTTCGAAGACCAGACCGTCGTCCTGCTGTTGCGTTTGCACGAGCAGCAAAGCCAGCAACTGACCCTGATGACACCACAGCTGATCGTGCTGGTCACGGGCGCCTTATTGTTTGCCGGCCGGTTCGAACAGGCCGGGCAATGCCTGGCTCATCTCGGCCGCTTCATGCCGCAGCCGACAGCGCAACTGGAGCAGCAACTGCTGGCCCGCTGGCAGGCGCAACAGGGATGGCTGTTTCACCTGCAAGGGCAAATGGAGCCGGCACGCGCCTGCTTTCAGGAGGCTTTGTCTGCACTGGCTGACGATGCCTGGCAGGCGCGTTTGATGTGCCTGTCGGGACTGACCCAGCAGGCGTTACTGTGCGGCGAGCTGGATCAGGCCCATGCCCTCAACCGCGAAGCGCTGTGCCTGGCGCGTGCTCACGGCTCCTTGCTGTTCGAAGGCTTGCTTGAGCTTGACCATGCGCAATGGCTCGAGCAGCGGGGCGCGCCTTTGCGTGCCGAAAGCCTGCTGGTGGAGATCGAGCACTTGCTGCGCCAGCGCGCCACAGTGCCCGTGCCACTGCTCGGCCGGATTGCCCTGCGGCGCGGACGACTGGCGCTGTGCATGGGACTTGAAGAGCAGGCTGCGCAGTTGTTCAGCCAGGGCCTTGAAGATTGCTTGCGCAGCCACGACAAGCGGGTCTTGTATGGTTATCTGGGGCAGGCGCAACTGGCCGGCAATCGCGGCGATTATGCCTGCGCTTTCGAACGCCTGCGCGAGGCCGAAAGGGTCATGCAGCAGCGGCAGATTCCCGATACGGTCTATCGCGGTGTTGTGTTGCAGGTGAGCAGCCAGTTCTGGTTGCAGCAGGGCCGACCGCATCTTGCGCAAGAAGCGTTGAGCCGACTGTTACGGCATTACCGGGGACCTTCGGCGTTGCAGGCGCCACCCGCGACGTTCGAACTGATTATTCGCATCGAATACCTGCTGGCCTGCGCGAATGCGCAATCGGTCCCGGACGAAAGCGCTCTGTCAACCATTGAGCGATTGTTGAAGCGCGCTCAGGCCAAAGGCATGTTGGCGGCGGAAACGGAATTGTTGCTGGCCTTCGCCCAGTTGGCCGAAGCGCACGGTGACACGGCGGCGGCGCAGCAAGCGTTCCAGCGAGCCGCAACGCTGGCGGAGCGTTGCCGATTGCAGCAAGCCGTGCGCGAGTGGGAATTACGCCGAGGTAGCCTCACTGGGTCTGGCAAGGAGGTTTCTGCCTGGCCACGGGAAAACGATGATCAGGCGCCTGGCCTCAGTCGGCGCGAACGGGAAGTGCTGATGTTGATTGCTCAAGGGGCTTCTAATCAGCAAGTTGCCGAGCAACTGTTTATTTCATTACATACAGTAAAAACTCATGCGAGGAGGATTAACGGTAAGTTGGGTGTAGAACGCAGAACTCAGGCTGTGGCGAAAGCCAAGTTGATGGGGATACTGGTTTAGTTTTGTAAATTTCAGTAGCACAACATGGTGTTCGTTGTTGGGTGGCATGTTTTGTAATTTGTTCGAGCTTCATGTCGGCTGAAAAAGAAACTACCTTGCAATTATCGGCGGTGGCTGCACTTGCAGCTCTGGATAATCAAGTAAGGAAAGTTTGTGGCCAAGTTATATGAAAGTTTGATGCGTGGTTCTTTCGGTGAGCAGGTTACCTGGCCGGAAGAGTGGGAAAAGGCAACACAGGCTAAAACAGATCTGTTCAAGATCATCGACGCCATACCGAGCGTGCTGGATATTCTGCGCAGCATGCTTGAGGGTGAATTGAAGCGTCTGGGCAAAACAGTTGATATCGACAAGGTCTATATCAATACGGATCCTGCTTTCCCTGCCGATGAAAATCGGCCATCAGGCACTCTTTGGGATGTGACGGTTCATTGTCTGAATAACCATATAAGTCCTGCCTATATTATGGGTGGCGATGGGGTTTTTGTTCTGCCGGATACGTTCAGTGAGCAATTCAAAGTCAAGGTGCTCAATACCATTGTTGTTGAAGATCTGATCGCTGCTGTAACTGCCGGACTGGAAAAAACATTGCGAGCCGAGATCGCAAAGTTCTGGGCTGCGCCAGCGAAACCCGTCCATGCCGACAATGCACCGCTGTCGAACAAACAGGCTTTCATCAAGGCCTATGCCGTGGTCACCGGTGCAGAGCTGTCGCTGTCGGTCATGGCCAACAATTTCGATGCCCGATTGGGCGAGCGATTCGCTCATCTGCTGGAAGCAGATGCCGGTCGCGCAGCGTTTGAAGTCAACCTGCAACCGGCACAGGATTATCTTCTGGTGCGCCAGCCCTGTTTCGTTCTGGACAACGCCGAGCGTGCGGTCGCAGAGATGCAATTGGTCAACGAGTCGACTTCCTATTTGCTGCACACGCCGGAAAACGGCTTTGAGTTCTTTGAAAGAAATACCGATTTGCACAGCAAACTTCAGCAGAGACTTTCCCTGCGTAGCGAGCAGATCAGTTATCCGAAAGCCACGCAAAGTCCTCATGCATTTTGTGCAGAGGCTCACCTCAAAGGTCAGCTTGAAAGCGTGGCAACCTTGATCAGTGGCCGGGCACAACTGGAAAAACCGCTCACCTCCATGCTTCAAGAGAATCAAGGCCTGCATGTGCTGCGTTACGGTATCGACACCCGCTTTTATCTGCTTTGGGCAGCACTGAAGCGCACCGACTGGCCGCTTTGGCTGCATGCCGCTGGTAGCGATGTTCAACAACGTTTTAGCGAGCTTGAAGAATCCAAAGACCAGTATGAGGCTGCGTATTCGAGCGCGTTCGATACGTGTTTTTCTTTCAAGGACTATGTGGTGCGCACGTTCGCCGCATGGGCGCAGAGGGCCTTTGACGAACGTCTGGATCCAGAAGCGATCAGTGTCCATAGCTCGTACACTTTGCAAGTTGCCGGACGGACCATCGAACAGGAAGAAACCCGGACGCTGACGGAGTTTCTTGTTTTCGGTCTGCACGACAATGGTTACAAAGCGACTCTGACCATCATCGGCGCTCCCGACGGAAGTCGGCTGACGGCAGTAGCGCTCGAGCAGTGGCTGGAAAATCGTAACCTGCGCCTGGAGTTTACCGGCAGTCTTGCATACTCGCCGTCGGTTGCTTGGCAGGAGGCCTATCGCAACTATCTCTTCAGCCAGATGGAGTTTGCAGTTTTTGTAGCTCGCCAGTCCGGGAAGCTGGATTCCACCGATGCGAACATCATCGCGCGAGCCATGGCCAACGACCCTGCGGTGACTATTCAGGGCTTGAAAATCAGGCTGCAAGTCCCAGCATTGAAAGATGTTCTGATGATTTCGGCCAAAGAATACGCACCGTCGCTGATGTTGGTCAAAACAGCTGACGGGCAATTCGAACTGCAGAAATTTTCCGATATCTACGCGGCGAACCGCTGGCTGGAGTCGGCATTGTCGGCGGATCGTGAATACGCCGCATTGGTGATCCATCCCGACTACCTGCACGAGGCGGGTGAGTTGCTTGGCAGCGCTGGTACTCAACTGAGCTACCGCTACACGCTTGATAGCCGGCCGGTCGATCTTTATCTGAACGCCAAGGCACCTTTGGCGGACTACGTAAATGTCGCCTACCGAGCCGAAGTTGCGCTGCACAAGGCCATTGCACCGGCAGCTTATCGGGCGCTTGGCATTGAGGGGCGCAAGCGCTATTCGCGTCTGACAACCGAACTCAAGGCGCTGTCCACGGTTGATGCAAGAGACAATGGTTTTCCGACATTCGAGCAGTTCACCTATGACGCGGTGAAAGCCCAGATAGAAGACCTGTTGCGTTCGCGCGGCAGCAACATTTCGGTCAATCCCGACCAGATCATTATTCAGACCGAAGAGTTTCGTAAGAGCGTTACCGACGTCCTGCTTGAGGGACTCGCTTTCGAAGCGGTGCATCCGGCCTATGAAACCAAGTACAGCCCCAAATATTACTTGGTGAATGGACATCCCCTCGTTGAAAAACTGGATATCCGGGATTTGTCTTCGCTATCGAAAACCTTCCGCCCTGGTGACCGATACAGCGCGATGCTGGAAGAGCAATATCTGAACAAGGCTCATCCTGATCACGCTTTCAAGCGCGCGGTACACGCCCGGAAAATCCGCTGTGAGATGTATCGCAATGCGTTTGCCGATTTCACCAACGGCAGATTATCGACAGAGTCTTTCTCTGCTGTCCAAGGGGTTATCGATAACCTGAAAGAGAGTGGCGGTTATCAGTCGGTAGGGACCAGCACCGCCGAAGGTGATATCGGGCTGTACAAATTCAATATTGGCGCGCTGGGTCTGACGACTCCTGGGGACCGCGCGGTTGGCGGCGTTTATATTTTTCGACTGAAGTTGTCGTCAGGTTTCTTCGACTTGCTCTATACGCCTGACGCGCCGGATCAAGTCAACTTCCGGCCGATCGCTGAGTTCATTCCTTCGATTCGTTTTCGAAAAGGCCCGTTCAGGAACTATTACAGCGAGCGGATACTGCTGGTTGACCAGAAAGTGACCAATGACTACTTCGATAATCTGGTCGCAACGGTTGATACCCGACCGGTCATTCGCACACAGCAGCGTTCGTTACTGCCCGATCTGTTCACTTTCCATGACGAGCGAGTGCGCCGTGTATTGAGTGACATCGACGAACGGACCACCAGTCTCAACGAAATAATCGCCGGTGTGGTTTATGAAAATCTGTTGAAGGCCGCAAACATTGTCAGCCTGCTGGTGCCACCCGTAGGCACTGTGGTGGTGGCTGTGCAGGTGATGAAAAGCATCTACGACGCGTCGCAGTCGCACCGGCGCGGTGATTATTCCGCCGCGCTGGGGCATGTGCAGGATGTATTGAGCGGACTGCTGACATTGGGTCAGGCTGCAGCGGCGGGGGCGCCGGCTAAAGAACTTACCCGTGCGCAACGCTCGTTTCTCAGTCTGTTTGAAGACGCCCGCACGGTCGCGGAGCTGGTTACGTATTACACCGGCCATGAAGACCCCGCCGATGAACTGATCGGGTTCTTCAAGGCACTGATGCAAGAGGCTGAGTCTGCATTCAGCAAGACCACGGTTCGCTGAGCCGTTTCGAGGGCTCATAGTCTGATTTATCTTTCGTAACCCATGCGCCAGCTCACGGCCCGCGTCGCAGCCAACAACCGCTGCGCCGCCGGGCCGTTTTCGTCGGCGTGGAACAGTGAGGTCGGGCCGACGATGGTCAGCACCGCAGCGATCTGCCCGACCGCGTTGAACACTGGCGCAGAAAGCGCATCCACACCCGGCATCAACAAACCATGCACGTGATGCAGACCGCGTTCGCGGATCTGTTCACACAGCGCTGCATAGGCTTTTTCGTCCTTGAGGGGATGCTTCTCGACAGCGATCTCCTGCTCGCGCAATTCATCGGTTTCCCGGTGCGGCAGGTAAGCGCTGAACACCAGCCCGGTGGACGAGCTGAGCAGCGGCAGCACCGAACCCAACTGCGTCACCACCGTCACCGCGCGCACCGCCGGTTCAATGTGCACGACGGTTGCGCCCTGATTGCCCCACACCGCGAGAAAGCAGGTTTCGTTGAGTTCATCGCGCAGCTCGGACAGCGGCAGGGCGGCAACTTTCAGCACGTCCATGCTGTTGAGCGCGGCCAGGCCCACGCGCAGTGCTTCGCGACCGAGGCCGTAATGGTTGGTGGCGGTGTTCTGTTCGGCAAATCCGGAGGCTATCAACGCCTGCAGATAGCGATGCACCTTGCTTGCCGGCATCTGCACATGTTCGGCCAGACGCGACAGCGAAGTCGACGGTGACAACTCGGCCAAAGCCTTGAGGATGTCGGTGCCGACTTCGGCGGAGCGGACTTTCTGTTTGCCGTTGCTGTCGCTGGTTTTTTCCATGGGGCTGGCGGTTCCGGTTCGAATGGGCGTCTTTATAGCTTGACGCTGGATAGCGAGCAAATTACGTTATGCGTAATCAGATTACGATAATAACAACCCCGGCGTGCCGAGACCTCTGAGCCAGAGCGATGGGCCACTGCCGACTCCCTGTTCAGGAGGCTCCATGAACCCCGATTCAACCGCGCAGGACCTGGTTTACCAGTCCGGCTTCGGCAACGAATTCAGCACTGAAGCGTTGCCCGGCGCGCTGCCCGTTGGCCAGAACTCTCCGCAGAAAGCCCCGTACGGCCTGTATACCGAGCTGTTCTCCGGCACCGCCTTCACCATGCCGCGCAGCGAAGCGCGGCGTACCTGGATGTACCGGATCCAGCCATCAGCCAATCACCCGGCGTTCGTCAAACTGGAACGGCAACTGGCCGGCGGACCGTTGGGTGAAGTAACCCCCAATCGTCTGCGCTGGAATCCACTGGAGCTGCCGACCGAACCGACGGATTTCATCGATGGCCTGGTCAGCATGGCGGCCAACGCCGGTGCCGAGAAACCGTCTGGCATCAGCATTTATAACTACGCCGCCAATCGTTCGATGGAGCGGGTGTTCTTCAACGCCGATGGGGAAATGCTGCTGGTGCCGCAACTCGGTCGCCTGCGTATCGCCACCGAACTGGGCGTACTCGAAGTGGCACCGCTGGAAATCGTCGTTCTGCCGCGTGGCCTGAAATTTCGCGTCGAACTGCTCGATCCACAGGCACGCGGCTACCTCGCCGAGAACCACGGCGCGCCGCTGCGCCTGCCGGATCTGGGGCCGATCGGCAGCAACGGTCTGGCCAATCCACGGGATTTCCTCACCCCGGTCGCTGCCTACGAAAACCTGCAGCAACCGACTACTCTGGTACAGAAATTCCTTGGCCAGTTGTGGGCCACCGAACTCAATCACTCACCGCTCAATGTGGTCGCCTGGCATGGCAACAACGTGCCGTACAAATACGACCTGCGCCGTTTCAACACCATTGGCACGGTGAGTTTCGATCATCCCGATCCTTCGATCTTCACCGTATTGACCTCGCCGACCAGCGTGCACGGTCTGGCCAACCTCGATTTCGTGATCTTCCCGCCGCGCTGGATGGTCGCCGAAAAGACCTTCCGGCCACCGTGGTTCCATCGCAACCTGATGAACGAATTCATGGGTCTGATCCAGGGCGAATACGACGCCAAGGCCGAAGGCTTCGTGCCCGGTGGCGCTTCGCTGCACAGCTGCATGAGCGCCCACGGCCCGGACGGCGAAACCTGCACCAGGGCGATCAACGCCGAGCTTGCACCTGCAAAAATCGATAACACCATGGCCTTCATGTTCGAGACCAGCCAAGTGCTTCGTCCAAGTCGTTTCGCCCTCGAATGCCCACAGTTGCAACCCAGTTACGACGCTTGCTGGGCGACGCTGCCCGCCACGTTCGACCCGACCCGGAGATAACCCATGACACAGAATTCCATCCCCCGCAGTTGGGTCGCTTCGGCCAACGGTCACAGCGATTTCCCCTTGCAGAATCTGCCGCTGGGCGTGTTCAGCCTCAAGGGTTCTGCGCCGCGCGCTGGCGTAGCGATCGGCGAGCACATTTTCGATTTGCAGGTGGCGCTTGAGGCCGGTCTGTTCGACGGTGTCGCACGCAGTGCGGTGGAAGCCATGCACGGCGGGCAGTTGAACGCGTTCTTTGAACTTGGCCGTGAGGCGCGGGTGGCCCTGCGCGAACGCCTGATCGAACTGTTCAGTGAAGGCAGCACGCTGCGCGGCAACATCGAAGCGCAAGGCGCGAAACTCTTGCCGTTGGCTGCCGATTGCCAGATGCACCTGCCGGCACGGATCAGCGATTACACCGACTTCTACGTCGGCATCGAGCACGCGCAGAACGTCGGCAAACTGTTCCGCCCGGATAACCCGCTGTTGCCGAACTACAAGCACGTGCCGATCGGTTACCACGGTCGCGCTTCCACGGTGCGAGCGTCCGGCACCGACGTGCGCCGGCCGAAAGGCCAGACGCTGCCGGCCGGGCAGACCGAACCGGTATTCGGTCCATGCGCGCGTCTGGATTACGAACTGGAACTGGGTATCTGGATCGGCCAGGGCAATGAGATGGGCGAGCCGATTGCCATCGGTGACGCTGCCGAGCACATCGCCGGTTTCTGCCTGCTCAACGACTGGTCCGCGCGGGATATCCAGGCTTGGGAATACCAGCCACTCGGCCCATTCCTGTCGAAGAGTTTCATCACCAGCGTCTCGCCGTGGGTGGTGACGGCTGAAGCACTGGAACCATTCCGCACGGCGCAACCGGCCCGCCCTGAAGGTGATCCGCAGCCGCTGCCGTATCTGCTCGACAAGCGCGATCAGGATGGCGGCGCCTTCGACATCGAGCTGGAAGTGCTGTTGCGTACCGAAACCATGCGCGAGCAGAACCTGCCCGCCCATCGCCTGACCCTGAGCAACACCCGCTACATGTACTGGACCGTCGCGCAAATGGTCGCGCACCACAGCGTTAACGGTTGCCAGTTGCAGGCCGGCGATCTGTTCGGTTCGGGCACTTTGTCCGGCCCGGAAAACGGCCAGTTTGGCAGCCTGCTGGAGATCACTGAGGGCGGTAAGAAACCGATCGAACTGGCTTCTGGCGAAGTGCGCAAGTTCCTTGAGGACGGTGACGAAATCATCCTGCGTGCCCGCTGCGCCCGCGACGGTTTTGCCTCGATCGGCTTCGGCGAATGTCGCGGCACCGTGATCGCTGCGCGCTGACAGGAGCGGCTTATGGATCTCTATGGCTATTACCGTTCCACTTCATCGTACCGGGTGCGGATTGCGCTGGCGTTGAAGGGCCTCGATTACCAGGCGTTGCCGGTCAACCTGATCGCACCGTCGGGCGGTGAACATCGGCAACCGGCGTATCTGGCGCTCAATCCGCAGGGCCGGGTGCCGGCCCTGCGAACCGATGACGGCGCGCTGCTGATTCAATCGCCGGCGATCATCGAGTATCTGGAAGAGCGTTACCCGCAGGTGCCGTTGCTGCCGGATGATCTGCTGGCGCGCGCGCAGGTGCGCGGTGTCGCGGCGGTGATCGGCTGCGACGTGCACCCGCTGCACAACGTCAGCGTGCTCAATCGCCTGCGCCAGGCGGGGCAGAATGAGGCGCAAGTTGTGGAGTGGATCAGCCATTGGATCAGCCAAGGGCTGGCAACGGTGGAGCAGTTGATCGGCGACAGCGGTTTCTGTTTTGGCGAATGGCCGTGCGTGGCAGATGTGTATCTGATTCCGCAGTTGTATGCGGCTGAGCGGTTCAACGTCAGCCTGGAGGCATATCCGAAGATTTGCCGTGTGGCTGCCTTGGCGGCTGAACATCCGGCGTTTATCAAGGCGCATCCTGCCAATCAACCAGACACCCCGTAATTCCTGTGGGAGCGAGCCTGCTCGCGAAGACGGAGTGTCAGTGGCCTTTCATTCAGCTGACACACCGCTTTCGCGAGCAGGCTCGCTCCCACACAGGTTTGTGTGGGCCTCAAGGATGGTGGCAGCCTGCGGAAGGTAGTTAATGCACGACGGAGTTGGGCGGCAGATGGCCGAGGCGTTCGGTCAGGCGCAGGCGCTGGATCGGGTCTTCGCTGAGCAATAATGCATGCTCCAGATCGAAGCGTTCAGCGTTCGGGCAATCCAGCCGTTGATACAGACTGGCCCGGGCCATGTAATCGGAGGCCTTCGCATCGCCCAGTTCGAGCACTCGCTCTGCGTCGATCAGCGCGGCGATGTGATCGTCGTGGGTCAGGTGCAATTGGCGCAGGTTGCGTGACAGACGTTGCAGCATCTGCACCGGCGTTGCGCTCAGCAAATGTTCGGCGCTGAGCTGCATGTTCGGCCCGTATTGGCGTTGCAACAGTTCTCGGCAGTCATTGGGATACAGTCGCCGCCCGCCGCAAGGGTCGAGCAAGTGGTCGGCGCCGGGTACCCGCAGCAGAAAATGTCCGGGGAAGTTGACCCCGACCAGAGGAATCTCCAGCCCACGCGCCAATTCCAGTGCGATCAACGCCAATGCCAACGGCTGACCGCGTTGGGTGTGCAACACGCGATGCAGCAGCGCCGCCTGCGGGCGCAGCGGCAGGAAATCATCCTGCGCGAAACCGAGATCGACCATGCGCCGCAACAGCGGTTGCGCCAGTTCGCTGATCGGCAGCATCGGCAGGCCATAGCTGACGCGTAGTTGCAGATCCTTGAAGGTGTTCAGCCATGCCTCGGGTTCGAGGGTTTTGTCGTGCTCGGCACTTATCCACAGCGCAGCTTCCAGCAGGGCTGACGGTGAACGATGCAGGCATTCGAAAAAGCGTTGGCGCGCACTCATCTGAATCTCCCTCCAATGCCTCGTTTTAGCCCCGTCCGGATGGTTCGTCCAGTGCTGGGCTCATTGAGCGCGAATTATAGCGGCGCAGCATTGTCCGCTCGGCGGCTCATGCCGGTGCGCGCCAGCAATTTTCAGGGGCAAGCCTATACTGGCGTTCTACAAGAAGTGATTCGGGAGCCTGTCGATGTTCGCTCTCATGCAAAGCACTCGCCTGGAATCGCTACACCTGAGCGTGGACCCGGCCACCGGGTTGAAGGCGGTCATTGCTATTCATAACAGCCATCTGGGGCCAGCCCTGGGCGGGTGCCGTTACCTTGCCTATCCCAACGACGAATCTGCGGTCGAGGACGCCATTCGCCTGGCGCAAAACATGAGCTACAAAGCGGCGCTCGCCGGCCTCGCGCAAGGTGGCGGGGTGGCGGTGATCGTGCGCCCGGCCCATGTCGAGAATCGCGCCGCGTTGTTCGAGGCTTTCGGACGTTGCATCGAGCAACTCGACGGCCGCTATATCACCGCCATCGACAGCGGTACTTCAGTGGCCGACATGGACTGCATTGCCCAACAGACGCGGCATGTCACCAGCACCACTTCGGCAGGCGACCCGGCACCGCACGCGGCCATGGGCGTGTTCGCCGGCATTCGCGCCACGGCGATGGCGCGCCTGGGCAGCGACAACCTCGAAGGTCTGCGCGTTGCCATCCAGGGGCTTGGCAATGTCGGTTTTGCGCTGGCCGAGCAACTGCACGCGGCAGGCGCCGAGTTGCTCGTCAGTGACATCGACCACGGCAAGGTGCAACTGGCGATGGAGCAGCTCAATGCTCACCCGATCGCCAACGACGCATTGCTCAGCACGCCGTGCGACATTCTCGCGCCGTGCGGGTTGGGCGGTGTGCTCAACAGTCACAGCGTTTCACAGCTGCGCTGCTCGGCGGTGGCCGGTTCGGCGAACAATCAACTTTCCCATCTGGATGTGGCGGATCAACTGGAACGACGCGGGATTCTTTACGCGCCGGATTATGTGATAAATGCCGGCGGGCTGATTTACGTTTCACTGAAACATCGCGGTGAGGAGTTGCCGACGATTACGGCGCATCTGTCGAAAATCAGTTCGCGGCTGACCGAAGTCTTCGCCCATGCTCAGGCGGAAAAACGTTCGCCGGCGCGGGTGGCGGATGAGTTGGCCGAAAAGGTTTTGTATCGTTGAAAGCAAAAGATCGCAGCCTTCGGCAGCTCCTACATTCCGAGTGCAGGAGCTGCCGAAGGCTGCGATCTTTCTAATTACTTCGGCGCTTTCGCTGCTTTGGCTGGCTTCGCCGGCGCCTCATCAGGTTCTGCCGCTTCAGCTTTTTCGACAGGCTCGGCCGGCGCATTGATCAGCTCCGACAGCGCATCGGGTTGGCTCTTGAATGCCCGGGCGAACACATCGCGATTCTTCGCCATGTAGATCCCGGCTTCTTCCACTTGCTGTTCAGTCAGGGACGGAACGGCTTTTTGCAGCACATCGGCCAGATATTCGGCCAGTTCGAGCATTTTGTCATGACGATCAGCTTCGGCTTTATCCATGAACAAGCGCTCCAGATCTCGGCTGCTGCGGTATACCACTTCGACGGCCATTCACCACCTCACATGCCTTCACATTAAGTTGTCTTGACGACTACTGTATCCATATACAGCGAAAAGGATAAGCGAATCCCTGCGCCATGGGTAGTGGCTTTTCAATGTAGACCGGATTTGGGTTTTGTCAGGGGTAGGTGTGGCTGCTATTCGCGAGCAGGCTCGCTCCCACGGGGATTGTGCAAAGCCGGGAGCCTGCGACCAAACGCCACGGCGCGGGATTTGGGGCGGATCGCCATGATGCGTGGCCCTGAACCTGCATGAAAACCGTTGCTACAAGGCGCGCGCGCAAAACCGTCACGTGCGATACGCATCATCCGCCCGAAACGGGCTAAGGAAACTCATCGTGAAAATAAATTGGGCCGAGAAACTGCGGCGTAACGTGCATCAACTGGCCGAGTCCCTGGGCAACCTGTTCGTCGAAACCTTTCACTATCTGGCGCTGTTCGCCATCGGTGCGGTGACAGCATGGGCGGCGGTGATGGAGTTTCTCGGGATGCTCGAAGTCGGGCACATCAAGATCGATGACATTCTGTTGCTGTTCATCTATCTGGAACTGGGCGCGATGGTCGGGATTTATTTCAAGACCAACCACATGCCGGTGCGCTTCCTGATCTACGTGGCGATCACTGCACTGACGCGCCTGCTGATCTCCAACGTCTCGCACCACAACCCGCCGGACATGGGCATTATCTACCTGTGCGGCGGCATTCTGCTGCTGGCGTTTGCGATCCTGGTGGTGCGTTACGCTTCGTCGCAATTCCCCTCAGTGAAGATCGAGAACCCGCAGCGCAAGCTCGGCACGGGCTCCAGCGAACATCCTGAAGTGGAGAAGGGCGAGCTTTAAAGGCCAGCCGCCTGGCCCGGCTGGCCCTTGACGCGTGGCGGTGGCGGGGTCAGCCCGGCGCCGCTGGTCATGGCTTCGAGAATCGACATGGCGCTGTGGCCCTGTTCGATGGCGATGCCGAACTGGATGCTTTGCACCAGCCTCTTCAAACGCTCGGGATCGTTGCGCTGTTCGGCGCTGATCATGCGCTTGGCCACGATGCGCCCCGCGTTGGACAGCGTCAGCATGATGCTGCCGTCCAGGCCCTGAATGCTCAGATTGATCTGATAGTCCGGCGCGAAAGCATCGGTAATGATCTGAAATGGGTTGTCCATGATGCGTCACCGCCTGATTGAACGTGCAGTTGTTGACCGGCCATGATCTGATTTGGTTCGCAACACCAGACCACTGGCATCTCGTTCGCTGAGGTTTGCAATGTCCGTTTGCCTCAAGGGTGATGTAGCAAGGGGCATGCCGGAAAAATTGTCGAACAATAAACACGGCGAAAAAAACGGCGAGCCTCGGGGCTCGCCGTTTTTTGTAGCGCGTTTTCAGGGCAGGAATGAGCGGATGATCGCTGACAGTGCAGTCAGGCCGATCAGCACTCCACCCAGTTCACCGCCAGCCCGCCCCGCGAGGTTTCCTTGTACTTGTCGTGCATGTCGGCGCCGGTGTCGCGCATGGTGCGGATCACCCGGTCGAGGGAAATGAAGTGATTGCCGTCGCCGCGCAGGGCCATTTGCGTGGCGTTGATCGCCTTCACCGCCGCGATGGCATTGCGCTCGATGCACGGCACTTGCACCAGGCCACCGACCGGATCGCAGGTCAGGCCGAGGTTGTGTTCCAGGCCGATTTCGGCAGCGTTCTCCAGTTGCTCCGGTGTCGCGCCGAGGACGTCGGCGAGGCCGGCGGCGGCCATTGCGCAAGCTGAACCGACTTCGCCCTGACAGCCGACCTCGGCACCGGAGATGGAGGCGTTTTTCTTGCACAAAATGCCCACGGCGGCTGCACCGAGAAAGAACGCGACGACGTCATCGTCAGACGCGTCCGGATTGAATTTCATGTAGTAGTGCAGAACGGCCGGAATGATGCCGGCGGCGCCATTGGTCGGCGCGGTGACCATGCGCCCACCGGCCGCGTTTTCTTCGTTGACGGCAAGGGCGAACAGGTTGACCCATTCCATTGCCGACAGGGTCGAACTGATCACATTCGGTTTGCCGATTTCCAGCAGGCTGCGATGCAGTTTCGCCGCGCGGCGCGGTACTTTCAGACCGCCGGGCAGGATGCCTTCGTGGCGCAAACCTTGTTCGACGCACTCGCGCATCACTGACCAGATGTGCAGCAGGCCTTGGCGAATCTCGGCATCGCTGCGCCAGGCGCGTTCGTTGGCCATCATCAGTTCGGACACGCGCAGATTGTGCTTTTTGCACAAAGCGAGCAGTTCGGCGGCGCTGGAAAAATCGTAGGGCAACACCACGTCGCTGGCTGGCGCCACGCCAGACTCGGCTTCAGCCGCTTCGACGATGAAACCGCCGCCCACCGAGTAATAGGTTTGCGTGAGCAGCTCGGCGCTTTCGCCAAATGCGCTCAGCGACATGGCGTTGGGGTGGTAGGGCAAGCTGTCGTCGAGCAGCAGCAGATCGCTCTGCCAGTCAAACGCAATCGAGCGTTGACCGGCGAGGGACAGTTGTCCGGTTTCGCGCAGTTGCTGAATGCGTGGATCGATGGTCGAAGGATCGATGCTGTCCGGCCACTCGCCCATCAGGCCCATGACCGTCGCGCGATCGGTGGCATGGCCAACGCCGGTCGCAGACAGTGAGCCGTACAGACGGATTTCCACCCGTCGCACGTCATAGAGCAGATGCTGGTCGATCAGGGCCTGGGCAAAGGTCGCCGCTGCACGCATCGGGCCGACGGTATGGGAACTGGACGGGCCGATGCCCACTTTGAGTAGATCGAAAACACTGATAGCCATGCTAAACCCTTACAAGCAATGGAGTAGGAATCGCTGCCATTTTTTGTCGGACAAGCGCAATGTCGGCGATACTGCCTGCCTCGCTTCGAGGTGACCAACGAAACCTCCTAAGACAGCCTTTAGCAGGACTAAACAATGAGTCGTCAATTGCATGCCCAGACCTACGTCTGGCTGCAGGTGTTTGCCTGTGCCGCGCGGCACCTGTCCTTCACCCGTTGTGCCGAAGAGCTGCACATCACCCCGGGCGCGGTCAGCCAGCAGATCCGCCAATTGGAAGAGCGCCTGGGCTTTCGCCTGTTTCATCGGCGAGCGCGGGGTGTTGAGTTGAGTGCACAGGGGCAGCGGCTGGCGATTACCGTCAATGAAGCCTATGGCAGCATCGATGCGGAGCTGCGCCGGCTGGACGCGGGGATGATCAGCGGAACTCTGCGGTTGCGGTCGATCCCGTCGTTTCTCGGCAAGTGGCTGACTCCGCGCCTGCCGCGCTTGCAGCAACGCTTTCCGGACATCCAGTTGCGCCTGGTGGCCGAGGACAGCAGCGTGCCGTTGCACGAAGGCGATTTCGATCTGGCCATCGACCTCAACGATGGCAGTTACCCCGGATTGTTATCCACAGCCTTGCTCGACGAGCAGATTTTCCCGGTGTGCGCGCCGAGCCTGTTACGTGGGCGACCGCCGTTGCACGGGCCGGCGGATCTGGTGCATTTCCCGTTGCTGCACGACATCACCGCCTGGCGTGGCAGTTACGAGTATGCGGAATGGGAGTTCTACTTGAACGCGATCGGCTTCGAAGGCGCCGATGTGCGGCGCGGGCACACGTTCAATCGCAATCACCTGACCATCGAAGCGGCGATTGCCGGTATGGGCGTGGCGATTGCCCGGCGCACGTTGCTCAATGATGAGCTGGAGCGCGGCACTTTGATTGTGCCGTTCGGGTTGTCGGTGCCCAACCATAAACGCTACGTGCTGCTATATGCGCCGGGGGCGTTGAGCCATCCGGGCGTGCGCGCTGTGCATGACTGGCTGGTGGAGGAGGCGGGGATTTTTCGCAGCCTGCACCCGCTGAATGAGCAACAGATGTGAGCAGATTTTTCTGCGGAGCGGGTCGACCCAACTCCCGACATTAACAGCGCCTCGCTCGGTTGTCCGGCTTTTTTTGCGAATGAATATTTTTCTTTTTTCAGGGGTTGAAATGTTCGTCGCTCGGGCCGATTGTTGTAACCAGGAGGTCAGGAAATTCAACTCAAGGCCTCCAGCGAGCTAGCTGAAATAAGGGATGAACTATGCAAATCCAAGTCAACAGCGATAACCATATTCAAAGCAGTAAGCGACTGGAGGAGTGGGTACGTACAACTATTGAGAGCACGCTCGACCGTTATGAAGAAGACCTGACCCGTGTCGAAGTCCACCTGAGCGACGAGAACGGCGAGAAACCAGGTCCCCATGACTTGCGCTGCCAACTGGAAGCGCGGCCAAAAGGCCACCAACCGATTTCCGTGACCCATAAAGCCGATTCGCTGGAACAGGCGATCGACGGTGCTGCCGAGAAACTCGAGCACAAACTGGATCATCTGTTCGGCAAACTGCGAGGTAAACCACGCGCCGCTGTAGTGCCATTTACCGGCAAAGCCAACGACAAGCTGTTGGCGGAAGAATTTGACGAGAACGAACAGGCAGCGATCAACAGTTGATGCGCTGATTTCACAAGTAACCAAAGGAGAACGGGCCTGCTGATGCAGGCCCGTTTTTTGTTTGTGGTGTTGGTGATTGCTCGCAGGGTTTAAGACCGTAGCCCCTCACCCCAGCCCTCTCCCGAGGGAGAGGGAGCCGATCCCGGTTGTTTTCAAGTCCAGCGTTCGGCTCGATATTGCAGGCGAGCGTAAATCGTAAATACACCTCGGTCAGTCCCTCACCCTCTGGGAGAGGGGGCCGATCCCGGTTGTTTTCAAGTCCAGCGTTCGGCTCGATATTGCAGGCGAGCGTAAATCGTAAATACACCTCGGTCAGTCCCTCACCCTCTGGGAGAGGGGGCCGATCCCGGTTGTTTTCAAGTCCAGCGTTCGGCTCGATATTGCAGGCGAGCGTAAAGCGTAAATACACCTCGGTCAGTCCCTCACCCTCTGGGAGAGGGAGCCGATCCCGGTTGTTTTCAAGTCCAGCGTTCGGCTCGATATTGCAGGCGAGCGCAAATCGTAAATACACCTCGGTCAGTCCCTCACCCTCTGGGGGAAGGGGCCGATTCCGGTTGTTTTCAAGTCCAGCGTTCGGCTCGATATTGCAGGCGAGCGTAAATCGTAAATACACCTCGGTCAGTCCCTCACCCTCTGGGAGAAGGGGCCGATCCCGGTTGTGTTCAAGTCCAGCGTTCGGCTCGATATTGCAGGCGAGCGTAAAGCGTAAATACACCTCGGTCAGTCCCTCACCCTCTGGGAGAGGGGGCCGATCCCGGTTGTTTTCAAGTCCAGCGTTCGGCTCGATATTGCAGGCGAGCGTAAAGCGTAAATACACCTCGGTCAGTTCCCTCTCCCTTTGGGAGAGGGTTAGGGTGAGGGGCTTTTGATCTTCGATGGGGTGGGGTCAGAACGCCACCGACGTCTGCACATAAACCGTCCGCGGCTCTCCCACGTACTTGCCCTTGTTGTTGTCATCGAACGAGCGTGTGAAGTACTGCGTGTTGAAGATGTTCTTCACGCCCACCGCCACATTCAAATCCGACAGTTGCGGTCCGAAGTCATACCCGGCGCGGCTGCTGAACAGCATGTAACCGGGGATCTTGCCAGTGCTGCCATCGGCACTTTCCTTCGAGGTGTTGGCGTTGTCGGCGAACTGGTCGCTCTGGAAGCTGCTGTCCAGATTCAGCTTCCATGGCCCTTCGGTATAACCGACGCCAATCGTGCCTTTGTGCTTGGAGGAAAACGGCACGCGGTTGCCTTTGTTCGGCCCGTCTTCGCGAATGGTCGCATCGACATACGCATACGTGGCGTAGACATCGAAACCGGCCAGCGCCGGACTCAGATCATCAAGCGCGTAATTGACGCTGGTCTCGATGCCCTGATGGCGGGTTTCGCCGCGAGCGATCACCGAGTCGTTGGTCTGGTTGCTCTCGTACTGGTTGTCGAAGTTGATCAGGAACGCACCGATTTCAGCGCGCAGGGCACCGTTGTCATAGCGCGTGCCGAGTTCCCAGGTGCGGGCCTTTTCCGGCTTCACTTCGCCGCTGCTGACCCGGTTGGGCATCTGGCTGTACTGCACGCTGCCGAATGAGCCTTCGGTGTTGGCATACAGGTTCCAGCTGTCGGTGAGGTGATAGAGCACGTTCAGCGCCGGCAGCGCGGTGTTGTAGTCGCCCTTGTATTTGACGTTGGTCAGGTTGTTGGTCTGCTGCGACTCGATCATCTCGTAGCGCACGCCCGGGGTGATGGTCCATTTGCCGATGTCGATGCGGTCATCGACGAAGAATGCGTTGGCCTCGGTACCACCGCGAGTGTCACGGTCGTTGCGGCTGCTGGTGGTCGGGTATTCGTTGGCGCTGATCGGCGTGCGGTAGCGCAGTTCGTGGCCGGCCTCATTGATGTAGCGGTAGCCGACGCCGACTTCGTGGCTGCTCGGACCCAGGTCGAAGCCTTGGGCGAAACGGGTTTCCAGACCACGCACCCAATACTCGCGAGGCGACAGCGAAAGAAACGTGCCCTGATCCAGATAACCGCTGCGCAGGGTTTTGGTGAAGAAGGTGTTGGCGGTGAATTCGCGGCGATCTTGCTGATAGCGATAGCCGAAGTTGAACATCGTGCGGCGCCCCCAGAACTGGTCTTTCGGTCGCGTCGACTGATACGGATCGGCATCGTAATCGGCGACATTGAGACCGCCGGGCATGTCGGCCTTGCCCTCGTAATACTGGGCCATGGCGTTGAAGCTGTTGGCGTCGTCGAGCTGGTACTTGCCCTTGAGGATCAGGTCGTCGATCTCGGTATCGCTGTGTTCACGCCAGTCACCACCACGGGTGCCGGAGTACAGCAAGGCGCCACCGAGGCCGTTGGCGTTGGTGCCGCCGGCCAGCAGATTGGCGCTGGTCTTGAAACCGTCGTGGCTCGACGATGGGCTGGTTTCAGTCTGCAAACCTCCCTTGACCGTTGGCTCGTCGGGAATCGCCCGGGTGACGAAGTTGACCACGCCGCCGACGTTCTGCGGGCCGTAACGTACCGCACCGCCGCCACGCACCACGTCCACGGCATCCATGTTGCCCATGCTGATCGGCGCGAACGAAAGCTGCGGCTGACCATACGGCGCGAACGGCACCGGGATGCCGTCCATCAATACTGTCGAGCGTGCGGCCAGGCGCGGATTCAAACCGCGAATGCCGAAGTTCAGTGCCATGTCGTGGCTGCCGGTGCCGTTGTTCTCCGGCGCATTCACACCGGGGATGCGGTTGAGCACGTCGCGGGCCTGGGTCGCGCCCTGGCGTTCGAACTCTTCGCGGCGGATCACATCGCGCGCGCCGGGGTGTTCGAAGACGTTGATCTGCGCCGCATCGCCGAGCCAGTCGCCGACTACGGTCGAGGTGCCCAGCTCCAGCGCCGCGTCAGCCAGCGGTTGCAGGCTGAAGGCGTTGTCACCCTCGGCGCGGGCTTGCAGGCCGGTGCCTTCGAGCAAGGCATCGAGGCCTTGTTGCGCGGTGTAGTTGCCTTCCAGACCACGGCTCTGCACACCGCTGGTGACTTGCGAACCGAAGGAAATCAGCACGCCTGCTTCACGGCCAAACTGGTTCAGCGCGGTTTCCAGCGATGCCGGGGCGATGTGATAAACCTTGGCTTCGGCACCCATCGCGGCGGGCAGGGCGGTGAAACTCAGGCTGGCGCCGAGCAGAAGATTGCGCAGGCTGCGGGCCAGTGGCGTAAGGCGGTTGGGCTGCATGTGGATGATCCTGAGAAGGTGGAATCAAGGGGGCTTTCCTTCTCTGTCACGCCAGATCCGAAAAACGGCTCATTTATTTTTTCAGAATCAAAAGATCGCAGCCTTCGGCAGCTCCTACAGAAAAAATGCATTCCAAATGTAGGAGCTGCCGAAGGCTGCGATCTTTTGATCTTGCTTTCTAAACCCGCGCTTCGACGCTCACCCAATAACGGGTAAAGCGCTTCACTTGCACCGGCAGACTGATCTGCAGCAGGTCGAGAATCCGCTCGCTGTCATCCAGCGGATACGTCCCGGAAATCAGCAAATCGGCAACCTGACTGTCGCACCGCAGCTGCCCGCGCCGGTAGCGGCCAAGCTCTTCGAGGAAATCGCCGAGGCGCATATGGGCGGCGACCAGCATGCCGTCGGTCCAGGCGCCGCTGTTGGCGTCCAGCGGTTTAGCCTCGCTGACCGAGCTGGCAGTAAAACTCAACTGCCGCGCGACCGGCAGCAGCAGGGGCGCACGCTGGTTGGCAATAAGTTCGACTCTTCCTTCAAACAGCGCGATCTGCGTGCGATCGGCAAACTGCCGCACATTGAGGCGCGCACCTTGGCTTTTCAGCACGCCGTGTGCCGTACGTATTTCGAACGGATTCGCAGCGCTCAACAGCATTTCGCCTTCAAGCAGACGAATCAACCGCTGCGCACCATCAACATCAACCGAGCTGGCGGTATTGAGCTGCAACGAATCGGCACCGCCCAAGGCAATCTTGCGTCGCTGGCCGACCGGCGTGCGGTAATCGGCGAGCAGCGACGGCAACGGAGTGTGCTCGCGCATGCCCCAGGTCGCCGCTGAGCCTGCACCGAGAATCAGCAGCATTTTCAGCGCCTGACGACGGCTGCCAGACTTCGGTCCGTTCAACGCGGCGTGGGCCAACGGCGACGACACGCCGCGCAAGCGCTGGTTGACCCGTTGCATGTGTTCCCACGCCCGGCGGTGTTCGCTGTGTGCATCCAGCCATTGTTGCCAGGCCTGTTGCTGGCGCGGGGTGAGCGTGCCCTGCTGCATTTCCAGCAGCCAGTGCACCGCCTGTTCGGCGACCTGAGCGGAAAATTCCGGCACATGATTCATAAAGCGAAATAGCAGCGCATGGCCGCTTTGTTCAAATGGCGTTTGACCGTGGCCACCGAAATACCCAGTTCTGCGGCGATCTGTGGATAAGTCAGACCATCGACCTGCGCGAGCAGAAAGGCGCGTTTGACCTGGCGCGGCAAGCCGTCGAGCAGCTCATCGAGTTCGATCAACGTCTGCAGGATGATCGCTTTGTGCTCTTCTGACGGCACGACCATTTCAGGCATCTGCGCCAGCGTCTCGAGGTAGGCGCGTTCCACATCCTGGCGTCGGTAATGATTGAACAGCACGCGCTTGGCCAGCGTGGTGAGAAAGGCGCGCGGCTCGATGATCACTGGTGGCTCGCGGGCGGTCAGCACTTTGATGAACGTGTCCTGGGCCAGATCCGCAGCGCTGTCGGGGCAGCCGAGCTTGCGCCGCAACCAGCCAGTGAGCCAGCTGTGATGAGCATGGTAGAGCGATTCGACGGGATGGGCGGGCGGCAACGAAATGACTCCGGACGCAAAACTTGCGTAGAGAACGTGCATTAGAGAACAAGAACGGTTCGCATTGTAGAGGCTGGCGACAGTGTCCGGCAATCAGATGCTTTTGCGTATGAGAATATTTATCATTAATATTGCTCGCCTGTAGATTCGGCTTGTCGGCCGAACGTTTCCGTTTCAGGGTCGAAACATGCAAGGCAAACTCGCAACCCTTCCCATGTCCTATCGTCTGGCCGTCACTTCGCGGGTACTGGCGGCGATTTTCGGCGGCTATCTGGTCGCGGCACTGGCCAGTGTCACCCTGACGTTGTGGCTGCCGCTGAACCGCGCCGAAGCGGTGGTCACTGGCATGACCGTGTCCTTTCTGGTCTATCTGGTCGCAGTGCTCTGGTGCTTTGCCTGCCGCAGCGCGTGGTCGGCCTGGGTCGGCCTTTTGGTGCCGAGCGTGATTCTCGCCACCGTTTCTGGCGCCGCACGCGGACTGGGGCTGGCATGAAAGAGGGTTTGCGTCAGTCGATGGCCTGGCTGCACGCCTGGGCCGGGCTGGTGTTCGGCTGGTTGCTGTTCGCGATTTTTCTCACGGGAACGCTGGCTTACTTCAAAGATGAAATCAGCCACTGGATGCAGCCGGAGATCGCAGCACATTCGCTTGATAGCGAAGCGAGCCTGGCGCAGGCGCAAAACTATCTGCAACAACACGCCGCCGGTGCCTCGCGCTGGCTGATCGACTTGCCCGATGCCCGCGACCCCGGTCTGACCGTGCGCTGGCAGCAGGCGCCGGGCAAACCCGGCGAGCGCGGCCGCTTCGAATCCCGAACCCTCGATGCTCAAACCGGAGTCGAAGTACAGGGCCGCGAAAGCATGGGCGGCGAGTTCTTTTACCGTTTCCACTTCCAGTTGCAGATGCCTTACCCGTGGGGGCGCTGGCTGGCGACCCTCGCCGCGATGGTGATGTTCGTTGCGTTGATCAGCGGCATCATCACCCACAAGAAAATCTTCAAGGACTTCTTCACCTTCCGCCCGCGCAAGGGCCAGCGTTCCTGGCTCGACGGGCATAACGCCGTGGGTGTGCTGGTGCTGCCGTTTCATTTGATGATCACTTACAGCAGCCTGGTGATTTTCATGTCGATGGTCATGCCGGCGAGCATCGTCGCCTCTTACGGCAGCGACGTGCGCAAGTTCTACGACGAAGTCTTTCCCGCCTCGAAGACGCCCGAGCGCGCCGATGTCGCCGCGCCGCTGACCGCCATGGCGCCGCTACTGGCCAAGGCCAGCGAGCAGTGGTCGGGCGGCCATACCGCGCGCCTGTCGGTAAGCAACCCGGGCGATGCCAGCGCCACGGTGCTGCTGTCCCGCGCGGGCGATCGGGTGGTGCATGATTTCGGCCGGGCGGTGACCTTCAACGGCGTCACCGGGCAGCTTCTGAGCAGCACCCCCGATCAACCCATAGCGATGGCGGTGGGTGGCGCGTTCTACGGTTTGCACATGGGCCATTTCGCCGGGCCGCTGTTGCGCTGGCTGTATTTCATTTGCGGGCTGGCCGGCACGGCAATGATCGGCACCGGGCTGGTGATCTGGCTCGGCAAGCGGCAGCTCAAGCACGTGAAAAGCGCGGCGCTGCCGTTCGAATTGCGTTTGGTCGAGGTGCTGAATATCGCCAGCATGGCCGGCCTGGTATCGGCGGTGGCGGTGTTCTTTCTGGCCAATCGACTGCTGCCGGTGAGTCTGGCGGGGCGGGCCGATTGGGAAGTGAATGCGTTCTTCATAGCCTGGGGCCTGAGCGTGATGCACGCGGTATTGCGTCCGGGACGCAAGGCGTGGATCGAACAGCTGACGCTCGGCGCTG
Source organism: Pseudomonas siliginis (assembly GCF_024072275.1). Taxonomy (NCBI): domain Bacteria; kingdom Pseudomonadati; phylum Pseudomonadota; class Gammaproteobacteria; order Pseudomonadales; family Pseudomonadaceae; genus Pseudomonas; species Pseudomonas siliginis. The sequence continues at coordinate 1,073,636 of NZ_CP099598.1, forward strand.
CGCTGTTTATCGCGGTGCCGCTGATCAATGCGCTGACCACACCGTGGAATCTTGGCGCGACCCTGATGCAGCGCGACTGGGCACTGGCCGGATTTGATCTGACGTGTCTGACGACGGGGCTTTTCCTCGGCTGGGCTGCGCGCAAGATGCAGCGTACGGGCGACCGCGTCAGCGTTCGCAAAGCAAGTTCTTCGCCTCGGTCGATCACTGTCGAACAGGGTGCCAACTGATGCTGCTGGCCCTGTTGCTTACCTACGCCGGCTTCACCGCGTTGTGCCTGTCGATGCCACGTCATCACGCCGAATTGCTCGGCGCCAAACCGTCGACGCGCCGCAGTCAGGGTCTGGCGCTGGCGGGATGGTTGTTGCTGGCGCTTTCGCTGTGGGCGGCGGTGGCGGCCAATGGCTGGAGTTTCGGTCTGGTCGACTGGTTCGCGGTGCTGATGCTCAGCGCTTTGGCATTGGTGCTGTTGCTGCCGTATCGCCCGCGTCTGGCCATGGCTCTGGCCGGGTTGAGCCTGCTGGCGAGCCCGGTCGCCGCATGGGCGCAGTGCTGAAGTGCTGATCGGTCTGCCGCCGGAATCGCGTGACGATGAAGCGCGTGGCGCGCGTGCGCATTTTCTTCAGGTGTTTCTGTCCCAGCGTGCGCAAATGGAAGCACTGGTGAACCGCCGCGTCGGTTGTCGGGCGACGGCGGCGGATCTGGTCCAGGATCTGTTTTTGCGCTTCTGGCGGCGGCCGCTGGTGCAGGTCGAAGAACTCAGCACCTATCTGCTGCGCTGCGCCGGCAACATCGCCATCGATCATTTGCGCAGCGAAGGCACGCGCACGCGGGTCAACGAAGGCTGGCAGCCGGACGAACCCGACAGCCATGGCAGCGAACCCCAGGCCGCGCTGGAAGCGGGCAACGATCTGCGCCATGTCGAAGTCGCGTTGCGCGCCTTGCCCGAGCGTACCCGGCAGATTTTTCTGCTCAATCGCATTCATGGGCGCAAGTACGCCGAGATCGCCAAGGCCATGGGCCTGTCCCAAAGTGCCGTGGAAAAACATATGATGCGCGCCCTCGAGGCCTGCAAGGCCAGCCTGCGCGACCCCGCGCCACGCCTGCCAGGGAAAGCACCGTGAAGCCATCCGATCCGATCACACCGACACCGGCTCAGGAGCAAGCCGCGCTGGCCTGGCTGAGCCTGTTGCACGACCGCCCGAGCACTGGCGATCAACTGACCTTCAGCCAATGGCTGCGCGCCGATCCGGCCCATGCCGAAGCGTACGCGCAGGCGCAGGTGATCTGGGAACTCAGCGAAAGCTCCGCGCGCACGCTGGCCGAGGAAGATACGCTTTCGCTGCAAGGTTATCTGCGGGCGATGGACGCCCCGCGTCGTTCGCCGATGTTGCGTTGGTCGGGCGCGCTGGCGCTGGCCGCGTGTCTGCTGTTGATGGTCAGCCTCGGCACCGGGTGGCAGGCGCAGCGCTGGCTCGACGATCTGCGCGCCGATCATGTCTCGGCACCTGGGGAAATCCGCACGGTGACTCTGGCCGATCAGTCGCAAGTGACACTGGATGCCGACAGTGCGATTGCTGTGGATTTCAGTCATGGCCAGCGCCGCGTGAAATTGATCAGAGGTGCTGCTTTGTTCAGCGTCACCCACACCGGCGACCCTTTTGTGGTGGCGGCGGAGCAGGGCGAAGCGCGGGTGCTCGGCACCCAGTTCGAAGTGCGCCGCCAACTCCATGGCGCGCAAGTGACGGTATTGTCCGGGCGTGTCGCGGTGACGGCCGATGAGCATGGCCAACAGCAGATTCTCACGGCCGGCCAGCAAGTTGCCTACGCCGACGGCACTGCGGAAAAACTGCATGGCGTGGACAGTGAAGCGCAACTGGCCTGGCGTCAGGGTTGGCTGACTTACTACAAGACCACGCTGGCCGAAGTTGTCGAGGATCTGCGCCGCTATTACCCGGGGCGGATTGTGCTGCTCAACGATGAGCTGGCGGCGCGCAAGGTCAGCGGCAGTTTCCCGAGCAAGGATCCGCAGGCGGTGCTCAATTCGCTGCAAGGGGTATTGGGATTTGAGCAGCATCGGGTGTTGGGGCAACTGATTATTTTGCGCTGAGGCTGCCGGCCTCTTCGCGAGCAGGCTCGCTCCCACAGGGAACGCATTCCAAAGGTGGGAGCGAGCCTGCTCGCGAAGGCGTCAGCCCAGGCAACAAATCCCCCGCGAAATATTTTCAAATTAAAGGTGAGGTAACCCCGAGCCCCATCCGTGTAGTGACTGAAACTGCGAGCCATTCGCATCCGTTGCGGTTCTACACAGGTCATTGAGCAATGAAGTCCAGGGCAAAATCCGGTTCGGTCAAACAGTGGTTGGGCATGTCGGCGTTGAGTTTTTCCGCGTTGGCGTTGCTGCCGATGAGTATCGCGCTGGCGACAGAAGCGGTGAGCAATCAGGCGCAACAGCAATTCAATTTTGCCCTCGCCGCCAAACCGTTGCCGCAGGCCCTGAGCGACTTCAGCCGTGTGACCGGGCAGAGCGTGGTCTACACCGACGAAGCGCCGTACGGCCTCAATGCTCCGGCAGTCAACGGCCAGATGAGCGCCGAACAGGCCCTGCAACGCCTGCTCGGCAACTCCGGCCTGAGCTTTCGCCGCACCGACAGTCACACGTTAGCGCTGGAGCCGATGCCGACCGCAGGCGCGCTCAATCTCGGCGCCACCACCATCACGTCCACGCGCGACGAATCGATGAGTTATCAGCCACCGGAAACCAGTTCGGTGATGCGCACATCGGCGTCGCTGCAAGAAATTCCACAGACAGTCAATGTCATCCCGGCGCAGGTCATTCGCGATCAGGCGCCGCGCAATCTCGACGACGCGCTGGCCAATGTCAGCGGCATCACGCAGGGCAACACCTTGGGCAGTACGCAGGATTCGGTGATGACTCGCGGCTTCGGCGACAACCGCAACGGCTCGATCATGCGCGACGGCATGCCGCTGGTGCAGGGCCGTGGCATGAACGCGACCGTGGATCGCGTCGAAGTGCTCAAGGGCCCGGCCTCGTTGCTCTACGGGATTCAGGATCCGGGTGGTGTGGTCAACCTGGTCAGCAAGAAGCCGGAACTGACCCAGTACAACGCCGTGACCGTACGCGGTTCGAGCTACGGTGACGGCAAGAACGGCAGCGGCGGCGCCTTCGACAGCACCGGGGCGCTGGGCGATTCCGGCTTCGCCTATCGCATGGTCGTCGATCATGAAGACGAAGATTACTGGCGCAACTTTGGCACCCATCGCGAGACGCTGATCGCACCATCGCTGGCCTGGTACGGCGAGCGCACCAAGCTGTTGTTCGCCTACGAGCACCGCGAGTTTCTCACCCCCTTCGACCGTGGCACGCTGATCGATCCGCGCACCAACCATCCGCTGGATATCTCGCGCAAGCAGCGTCTCGACGAGCCGTTCAACGACATGGAAGGGCGCTCGGACCTCTACCATTTCGAGGCCGACCATGAACTCAACGACGACTGGAAAGCCCACTTCGGCTACAGCTGGAACCGCGAAACCTACGACGCCAGCCAAGTCCGCGTGACGGCGATCGACACCAACAAAGGCACACTGACGCGGAGCATGGACGGCACCCAGAATGCGATCAGCACCGATCGTTTCACCACCGCCAGCCTCGAAGGCAAAGTGAATGTGCTGGGCATGCAGCATGATCTGGTGTTCGGCGTTGATGATGAATACCGCAAGATCTACCGCGAAGATCTGATCCGGCAGAAAAGCCTGACCACGTTCAGCTATCTCAACCCGGTGTATGGTCGCGAAGTGATGGGCACTACGGTGAGTGCGCCCGACAGTGCGCAGACCGACAAACTGCGCAGTGATTCGCTGTTCCTGCAGGATTCGATTCACCTCAACGAGCAGTGGATTCTGGTCGCCGGCGGACGTTTTCAGGAGTACGACCAGTACGCCGGCAAAGGCGTGCCGTTCAAGGCCAACACCGACAGCAACGGGCAGAAGTGGGTGCCGCGCGCCGGCCTTGTGTATCGCTACACCGACGCGCTGTCGTTCTATGGCAGCTACACCGAATCGTTCAAACCCAACTCGACCATCGCCCCGCTGAGCGGCAGCAGTACCGTGCTCGACGGCAGCATCGCGCCTGAGGAAGCCAAGTCGTGGGAGCTGGGGGCGCGGCTGGATATGCCCGGCAGCATCACCGGCAATATCGCGTTGTTCGACATCAAGAAACGCAACGTGCTGGTGGCCAACTCCGAAGGTCCGACAACGATCTACAGCGCCGCTGGCGAGGTGCGCTCCCGTGGGTTGGAAGTCGACCTGAGTGGGCAACTCAGCGAGCACTGGAACCTGATCGGCAGCTATGCCTACACCGATGCCGAAGTCACCGAAGACCCGGAATACAAAGGCAAGCGCCTGCAAAACGTAGCGAAGAATTCCGGCTCGCTGTCGGCGGTGTATGACTTCGGCAATGTGTTTGGCGGCGATCAGTTGCGTATCGGGGCGGGCGCGCGGTACGTCGGCGAGCGTGCCGGCAACGCGGTGAACGATTTCGATCTGCCGAGCTACACCGTGGCGGATGCGTTTGCCACTTACGACACCACGGTTGAGGGGCAGAAGGTCAAGTTTCAGTTGAACGTGAAGAACCTGTTTGATCGCACCTATTACACCTCGTCGGCGAGCCGCTTCTTTGTGTCGATGGGGGATTCGCGGCAGGTTTCCTTGTCGAGCACTCTGGAGTTTTGAGTCAACGTCAAAAGATCGCAGCCTTCGGCAGCTCCTACATTTGGAATACATTTCCCCTGTAGGAGCTGCCGAAGGCTGCGATCTTTTGACCTTCTAACGCAAAAACGCCTGCCGATACTCGCCCGGCGTCCCACCCAAAACCTGCCTGAACCGATTAGTAAAATGGCTCGCACTGGCAAACCCGCACGCCAGCGCGATCTCGCCCAGCGGCAGCGCCGTGCCGCGCAACAATTCCCGCGCCCGGCTCAAGCGCCGCGCCAGCACATATTGATGCGGCGGCAGGCCGAAGCTCAGGCGAAACATCCGCGCAAAGTGATATTCCGACAGCGCACACAGCCCGGCCAGTTGCCCGAGGCTGATCGGCTCAGCCAACTGGTTGTCGATGAACTCCACCAGTTGTCGGCGCTGGTGCGGCGCCAGCCCGCCCTTGAGGCGCAAGCCCTGACGCGCACCGACCTGGCTGAGCAGCGTGTGGCTGATCAATTCGTGGGCGAGGCTGCTGGTCAGCAAGCGCTCGGCCGGCTCTTGCCAGTTCAGATTCAGCAATTGCCGGAAGCGCTGCGCCTGCTGCGGATCTTCGAGAAAGGTCTGCTCGCGTAATTGCATCTCGCGCGGTTCGCGATCGAGCAAAGTGACGCAACCGAGGGCGAATTGTTCGGCGCTGAAATACAGGTGCGCCAGACGGATGTCGCCATTGATCACCCAGCCCGATTCGTGATCGGCCGGCAGGATGCAAAGCTTGTCCGGCCCGCCCTTGCGGCCCGGCTGGCCACGACGGAATGTGCCGGTGCCGCCGGCGACGTAGCACGACAGCGTGTGATGACTTGGCGCTTCGTATTCCTGGGCATCGTGGTGGTTGGTCCACAAGGCCGCAGACATGCCGTCACCGAGCTCGGCGCTGTGCACAAGGCGTGCATTCGGCGAGCGGTTGAGGGCTTGAAAGACTTGCAGGGTATCGATAGCGGCCATGTTCGGTTCTCTCCAACGCCTTGCATCCTACTCCGTAGACACCGCCCTGCCAGCCTGCCGCCAGACAAAAGCGCAAGATTGTGCAAGCGTCGAAGGCTGCCCGAGGCAGACACTCAAGGCCTGTTTAAGGAGTGTGTGCCATGAACCTGTCGTTGTACCTGCTGACCGTGCTGATCTGGGGCACCACCTGGATTGCCTTGAAATGGCAATTGGGCGTGGTCGAAATCCCGGTGTCGATTGTCTATCGCTTCGGCCTCGCCGCGTTGGTGTTGTTTGCGGTGTTGCTGCTCAGCCGACGCCTGCAACCGATGAACCGCCGTGGGCATTTGATTTGTGTGGCTCAAGGGTTATGTCTGTTCTGCGTGAACTTCATGTGTTTTCTGACCGCCAGTCAGTGGATTCCAAGCGGTCTGGTGGCGGTGGTGTTTTCTACAGCAACGTTGTGGAACGCCTTGAATGCGCGGGTGTTTTTCGGCCAGCGCATTGCTCGTAATGTGTTGCTGGGCGGTGCGTTGGGGCTGTCAGGTCTGGGGCTGTTGTTCTGGCCGGAACTGGCCGGGCATCAGGCCAGCCCGCAAACCCTGCTCGGCCTTGGATTGGCGTTATGCGGCACCTTGTGTTTTTCCGCCGGCAATATGCTCTCGAGTCTGCAACAGAAAGCGGGATTGCGACCGCTGACCACCAACGCCTGGGGCATGGCTTACGGCGCAGCGATGCTGACGGTGTGGTGTTTGATCAAGGGCATACCCTTCGACATGGATTGGTCGCCGCGTTACGTCGGGGCACTGTTGTATCTGGTGATTCCCGGTTCGGTGATCGGCTTCACCGCGTACCTGACGCTGGTCGGGCGCATGGGCCCGGAGCGGGCGGCTTACTGCACGGTGCTGTTCCCGGTGGTGGCGTTGAACGTGTCGGCGTTTGCCGAAGGTTATCAATGGACCGCACCGGCGCTGGTCGGGCTGGTCTTGGTGATGTTGGGCAACGTGCTGGTGTTTCGTAAACCGAAAGTGCTGTTGTCTGCGGGTCAAGGGAAGTTGGCTTGATAAAACGAGCGCTGATACTCAGCGCTCAACTTTCAAAGTGATGTAGATCATCACCGGGAAGATGAAGTCGACAATATGCCTTGCCCAGTCCTTGGCATTCCAGGATTGCGAAGTATCCATGTCGAACCACTCGACGCCGACCGTTTGCAGGCATACGTAGTAGATGAAGATGGCGACCAATATGCCCATGATTGAAAACTTCTTGGCTTCATGGAATGCCGCTGGCGAGGCATCGATGTAGCGATACAACTGGTAAGTACCGATCAGGCAGAGCACGGTATAGATGACTTCCATGGTGATGATGAACCAGTAGATCCGGTGATGGATCATCGGCGAATCAATGGCCCGATACATGATGTTTTCACTGGCGTTGGTGGTGTCCATGCTCAGGATATGTGCAACGTAAGTGTAGTTGGACTCATAGTCAGTGAAGTTATGGATCATCACCAGCAGGCCAAAGAAACTTATATAAGCCATCAAGATGACTTTGCTGTAACGGATGAGTTTGTCGGTGGTCAGGGTGTTCACGGGATTGGCTCTCCATGGCAATTAATCAATAAGTTGATAAGTTGCGAGAGCTTATATTGCTGTTACTTGGTCTGGCGTTTTTGTTCGGTTGCAAGTTATGTAAGGTGAAGGCCGGCATAATGTTGCGCCGGCCCTTTTTTCAGCCGCGCCAGACTTGCGGGTTGACCAGATCCTGCGGCCGTTCGCCGAGCAGGGCGCTGCGCAGGTTGGCCAGGGCGCGGTTGGCCATGGCTTCGCGGGTCTCGGTGGTGGCCGAGCCGATGTGCGGCAGGGTCACGGCGTTTTTCAACTGGAACAGCGGCGATTCGGCCAGCGGTTCTTTTTCGTAGACGTCCAGCCCGGCGCCGCGGATGCGGTTGTTTTGCAGGGCTTCGATCAGTGCCGGTTCGTCGACCACCGGGCCGCGCGAGATGTTGACCAGAATAGCGCTCGGCTTCATCAGCGCCAGTTCGCGATGGCTGATCAGGTGGCGGGTCTTGTCGCTCAACGGCACTACCAGGCAGACAAAATCGGCTTCGGCCAGCAGTTCATCCAAGCTGCGGAACTGCGCGCCGAGCTCCTGTTCCAGTTCGGTCTTGCGGCTGTTGCCGCTGTAGATGATCGGCATGTTGAAGCCGAAGCGCCCGCGCCGGGCGACAGCGGCGCCGATGTTGCCCATGCCGACGATGCCGAGGGTCTTGCCGTGCACATCACTACCAAACAGCGGGGCGCCGACGCTGGCCTGCCATTGCCCGGCCTTGGTCCAGGCGTCGAGTTCGGCGACGCGGCGGGCGCTGCTCATGATCAGGGCGAAGGCGAGGTCGGCGGTGCTTTCGGTGAGCACGTCGGGGGTGTTGGTGAGCATGATCCCGCGTTCGTTGAAGTAGTCGAGGTCGTAGTTGTCGTAGCCGACCGAGACGCTCGAGACCACTTCGAGTTTTGTTGCGCTTTGCAGTTGTGCGCGGCCGAGTTTGCGGCCGACGCCGATGAGGCCGTGGGCGTGGGGCAGGGCTTCGTTGAACTGGGCGTTGATATCACCGGTCTTGGGGTTGGGGACGATGACGTCGAATTCTTCTTGCAGGCGTTCGATCATGGGCGGGGTGATGCGGCTGAAGGCCAGGACTGTTTTTTTCATTGGGCTTGGGCTCGTCGGGGCTTGATTGCAAGCACGCTAACATTTTCTCGCTCGGGTTGTCTTGGCGGCCTCTGGGCCGGCCATGCCTTGGGTTTGTCTGGTGTGAATATCCGAAGGTTTCGGGGCGGCGGCTGGCGGTTTCGCCTGACGGCGACTTACTTTTTTACAAGCGCCTAAAAAAGTAAGCAAAAAACGCTAGCTCCTGCGTTCGGCCCTCGCAGGCTCGGGTTCCTTCGCTGCGGGATCGATCCGGGCGCAGCGGCTCCGGTTTGCTTCGCTGCACCTACACTCGCTGTGTACGACTGCGTCGTACGGTCGCTGCGCTCCCACTCCCGGATCAATCCCTCCGCTCAGCCTTCCGACGTCGCCGGTGGATCAAGATCAAGAGCACTCGAGCTTGCGCTCATTGTTGAGTGGGGCGGCTGCGCCGCGGGCAGCTGCGCTGCTTTGCCTTTGCTTTTGTGGGAGCGAGCCTGCTCGCGAAGGCGGCCTGACAGTCGACCTGTTTCTCGCTGATGTACTCGATTCAAACTGTGGGAGCTGGCTTGCCAGCGAAGGCGGCCTGACAGCCGACCTGTTTCTCGCTGATGTACTCGATTCAAACTGTGGGAGCGAGCCTGCTCGCGAAAGCGTCTCCACTGCCAACCCATCTCTGCCAGATTCACCCCGTCCCTGTGGGAGCTGGCTTGCCAGCGAAGGCGGCCTGACAGCCGACCTGTTTCTCGCTGATGTACTCGATTCAAACTGTGGGAGCGAGCCTGCTCGCGAAAGCGTCTCCACAGCCAACCTCTCTCTGCCAGATTCACCCTGTCCCTGTGGGAGCTGGCTTGCCAGCGAAGGCGGCCTGACAGCCGACTCATATCTTGCTGATGTATACGATCCAGAATTGTGGGAGCGAGCCTGCTCGCGAAGGCGTCTCCACTGCCAACCCATCTCTGCCAGATTCACCCCGTCCCTGTGCGAGCTGGCTTGCCAGCGAAAGCGGCCTGACAGCCGACCTGTTTCTCACTGGTGCACGCATTCCAACTGTGGGAGCGAGCCTGCTCGCGAAAGCGGTTTATCTGACACCTCGAATGTTGAATGTGCCGAAGCCCTCGCGGTCGGGCTCGCTCCCGGGAGGTCAGCTGCGTGACGGGAGCTGATGGATTTCGTAGTTATCCAGCACCCGGTTCACCGCCAGTTCCGCCAGCATGATTACCTGCTGGATGGCCAGTATGGTGTGTCGTTGTGGGCTGTCGACGTGGGCGGCGATGTCGCTGCTCATGATGCTGGCCGAGGCGAGGGATTCGCAGGCGTGGGCCAGCAGGCTTTCGTTGTCCTGGTCCGGGGCGACCTGGAACATGGTGCTGGGTTTGTGGTTTTGCTGCGCGCTGGCGGACGGTTTGAGGTAGTGATCCAGCGCACGCTCGGCGGCGTCGTGGAGTTTTTTCGAGTCGGGGGATTGGTAGGGGGAGGTGCTTGCGGATTCGGGGGGATTGGGTGTGGGTTTGAACATGGCAAAGATCCTTTTGGATTTATGGAGCTGCCATTTTTCGTTTTCCAGGCGAAAGGGGTGGCAGCTGTACGCGGACTGGAAAAACCGGCAAAGGATCAAACCCGGCAGACCCGAAGGTCTCCCACGTACAGCCGCCATAACTGAATACCGGCGCTGAAAGAGCGCGGCATTATGTCATGCGCTGTGATCCTGCGGGTTTTCCAGACCCGGTCGCTGATTCGTCAGCAACCGCCAAATCCTAGCCAGCGCTCTTCCGACGGACAACCTGCAAAACCTGTCGGAAACTTCCCCGTAAACACCGCGATGTAGGAGCTGCCGTAGGCTGCGATCCGTTGATTTTTAAACAGCAAGATCCAAAGATCGCAGCCTCGTTGCACTCGTCAGCTCCTGCACGAAGTCAGCGGTGTTTAAAGTCAGGTGGCGACGCGCGCGCCAGCCAGACTCCCGCTCAACTCATACGCGACCAATTCCGCCTGATGCGCCGCCAATATCTCCGGCAACGACCCACGCAAGTACTCCACCCAGGTTTTGATCTTGGCATCCAGGTACTGCCGCGACGGGTAGATCGCGTAGAGGTTGAGTTCCTGCGAGCGGTAGTTCGGCATCACGCGCACCAGGGTGCCGTTGCGCAGGCCTTCGATGGCGGCGTAGACCGGCAGCACGCCGACGCCCATGCCGCTGGTGATGGCGGTTTTCATGGCGTCGGCGGAGTTCACCAGGAACGGCGAGCTGTTGATGGTGACCGTTTCCTGGCCGTCCGGGCCGTCGAAGGCCCATTTCTCCAGGGGGATCACCGGGCTGACCAGGCGCAGGCAGGCGTGGTTGAGCAGGTCGCTGGGTTTCTGCGCAGCGCCGTTGGCTTTCACGTACGCCGGCGAGGCGCAGACGATGCTGTAGGTGATGCCCAGGCGCTGCGAAACGAAGCCCGAGTCGGGCAGTTCGCTGGCCAGCACGATGGACACGTCGTAGCCCTCGTCGAGCAGGTCCGGCACGCGGTTGGCCAGGGTCAGGTCGAAGGTCACGTCGGGGTGGGTCTTGCGGTAGCGGGCGATGGCGTCGATGACGAAGTGCTGACCGATGCCGGTCATGGTGTGCACTTTCAACTGGCCGGCCGGGCGCGCGTGGGCGTCGCTGGCTTCCGCTTCGGCTTCTTCGACGTAGGCGAGGATCTGTTCGCAGCGCAGCAGGTAGCGCTTGCCGGCTTCGGTCAGGGCGATGCGCCGGGTTGTGCGATTGAGCAGACGGGTTTGCAGATGGGCTTCGAGGTTGGAGACCGCGCGCGAGACGTTGGCGGTGGTGGTGTCCAGTTGCACGGCGGCGGCGGTGAAGCTGCCCGCTTCGGCAACACAACTGAAGGCGCGCATGTTTTGCAAAGTGTCCATGGGGTGCTCTCAAGGGAGATGGCAAATTGTGACACGAAGTTTCAGGGGCTGAGACCCCCGACCAAGGGATTATCTCGTTAACCGTAACAAAGATTCACAGAAATCCCAGCTTATCGCCGCACAGGCAGCTCCATAGAATTGCGCCGATCCCTGTAGGAGCTGCCGAAGGCTGCGATCTTTTGATGTTGTCTTTAAAAAGATCAAAAGATCGCAGCCTTCGGCAGCTCCTACACAAGTCCCTCGATTGATCCCTTTCTCAGGAATTCGCAGCTGTGCCGCGTCGCATCAACAGAGCGCTTTTGCCGCTCAGTGTTCTGGCTTTAACCCTGGCTCTCGGCGGCTGCATCTCTACCCAAGGCATTGCCCCTCACGGCGAGGCACTCGCGGCCGATTCACTGGCCACCGACGCGGCCATTGCCGAGGCCGCCAAAGACGCCCACTGGCCTAGCGCCCAATGGTGGCAGGCGTTTGGTGATGCGCAACTTAATCGCTGGATCGACCTCGCCGTGCAAGGCAGCCCGAGCATGGCCATGGCCGCTGCGCGGGTGCGTCAGGCCAAGGCCATGGCCGGTGTTGCCGAAGCGGCCGAGGCGTTGCAGATCAATGGCGAGTCGACCCTCAAGCGACACAACTGGCCGACCGATCAGTTCTACGGCCCCGGCGAACTGGCCAATACCACCACATGGGACAACAACGCCGCGCTCGGCTTCAGCTACGCCCTCGACCTCTGGGGCCGCGAGCGCAATGCCAGTGAACGCGCGGTGGATCTGGCCCATGTGAGCGTGGCCGAGGCGCGACTGGCGCAGCTGGAACTGCAGAGCAATCTGGTCCGCGCCTACATCGAGTTGTCGCTGCATTACGCCCAGCGCGACATCGTCGCGGCGACGCTCCAGCAGCAACAGCAGATTCTCGATCTGGCGCAGAAACGCCTCAGCGGCGGTATCGGCACGCATTTCGAAGTCAGCCAGGCCGAAGCGCCGCTGCCGGAAACCCATCGCCAACTCGATGCGCTGGACGAGGAAATCGCCCTTAGCCGCAACCAGATTGCAGCGCTGGCCGGTAAAGGCCCGGGCGCTGCGGCGCAACTGCAGCGGCCGACGCTGTCCCTCGCGGCGCCGTTGAAATTGCCCTCGGCATTGCCTGCCGAACTGCTCGGGCAGCGTCCGGACGTGGTCGCCAGTCGTTGGCAAGTGGCGGCGCAGGCGCGTGGCATTGATGTTGCCCACGGCGGTTTCTACCCCAACGTCGATCTGGTCGGCAGCCTCGGCTACATGGCCACGGGCGGCGGCGCGCTGGAGTTTCTGACCGGCAAGAAACTCAACTACAACGTCGGCCCGGCGATCTCGTTGCCGATCTTCGACGGCGGTCGACTGCGTGGCGAATTGGGCGAAGCGGCGGCCGGTTATGACATCGCCGTGGCGCACTACAACCAGACCCTGATCAACGCGCTGAAGAACATTTCCGATCAGTTGATCCGCCGCGAGTCGATGGACAAGCAGCAGGACTTCGCTGCCGAGTCCGTTGCCGCAGCTCAGAAGACCTACGACATCGCGATGATCGCCTATCAACGCGGCCTCACCGATTACCTCAATGTGCTGAATGCGCAGACCTTGCTGTTCAAGCAACAGCAGGTTCAGCAGCAAGTGCAGGCCGCGCGATTGAGTGCGCATGCTGAGCTGGTGACTGCCTTGGGGGGCGGCCTCGGTGCGGGTAATGACGTGCCGACAGCCGAGCAGACCCAGGCCCCGGAAACCCCGGCGCTCCTGCGTTGAACACAGCATCCATTGTGGGAGCGAGCCTGCTCGCGAAGGGTGCGTATCAGTCAATGAACATGTTGCCTGAGACTGCGCTTTCGCGAGCAGGCTCGCTCCCACAGGTTTCGAGTCCGCATTGCATGCCTGAGTATTTTCAATGACGTCCTTGCCCGCCCCCCTGCGCTGGCTCCATTCCCTGGAATGGCGTCGCGGTTTTTTCGACTGGGCACGCAGCGATGGCGTGACCTGGGTGTATATCTTCAAGGTGTTGCTCGCCGCGTTTCTCACGCTATGGCTGGCGATGCGTCTGGAATTGCCGCAACCGCGCACGGCGATGATCACGGTGTTTATCGTCATGCAGCCGCAGAGCGGCCAGGTGTTCGCCAAGAGTTTCTATCGCTTGCTCGGCACACTGGCCGGGTCGGCGATGATGGTCACGCTGATCGCTTTGTTCGCGCAGAACACCGAGCTGTTTCTCGGCTCGCTGGCGATCTGGGTCGGCATCTGCTCGGCCGGTGCCGCGCGTTGCCGCAATTTTCGCGCGTATGGATTTGTGCTCGCCGGTTACACCGCAGCGATGGTCGGTCTGCCGGCGCTGGCCCATCCCGACGGCGCCTTTATGGCGGCAGTGTGGCGGGTGCTGGAGATCTCGCTGGGCATTCTCTGTTCGACGCTGATCAGCGCGGCGATTCTGCCGCAGACCGCCAGTGCGGCGATGCGCAATGCCTTGTATCAGCGCTTCGGTGTGTTCGCGCTCTTCGTCACCGACGGCTTGCGCGGGCGCAGCAAAGCAGAGGCGTTCGAAGCCAGCAACGTGCGCTTCATTGCTGAAGCCGTCGGCCTGGAAGGGCTGCGCAGCGTGACCGTGTTCGAAGACCCGCACATGCGCCGGCGCAACGGTCGTCTGAGTCGTTTGAACAGTGAGTTCATGGGCATCACCACGCGCTTCAACGCCTTGCATCAATTGCTCGAACGCCTGCACGGCAATGGCGAAGAGCACGTCGTGGCAGCGATCAAACCGGGCTTGCAGGACCTCGCCGAAGTGCTCGACGGCTTCAGCGGTCGCGCGCTGACCAGCCCGGATGCGGCACGTTTGGCGACCGCGTTGGCCACCTACAAGGAAGGTCTGCCGGCACGTGTCCGAACCCTGCGCGGGATCTTTCAGGACACTGCTCCGAGCGAAGCCGAACAACTGGATTTTCACACCGCCTATGAATTGCTCTACCGCTTCGTCGATGACCTGCACAGCTATGCGCAGACCCACGCGTCGCTGGGCGAGCATCGTCACGAACGCGAACGCTGGGACGAGCCGTTCACCCCGCAAACCAACTGGTGGGCGGCGGCCGCTTCGGGGATCCGCGCCTCGTTCATTCTGCTTGTGCTGGGCAGTTACTGGGTCGCCACCGCGTGGCCGAGCGGGGCGACCATGACCCTGATCGCCGCCGCCACTGTCGGCCTTTCCGCCGCCACACCGAACCCGAAACGCATGGCTTTTCAAATGGCCTGCGGGACTTTTCTCGGCGCGCTGATCGGCTTCGTCGAGATGTTTTTCATCTTCCCGTGGATCGAAGGTTTTCCCTTGCTCTGCGTGATGCTCGCGCCGGTGATCGTGCTCGGTTCGTTCCTCGCCTCGCGGCCGCAATACGCCGGTGTCGGACTGGGCCTGCTGATTTTTTTCAGCACCGGTTCAGTGCCGGACAATCTCACGATCTACAACCCCTATACCTTCATCAACGACTACATCGCCATGGTCATGGGCATGCTCGTGTGTGCTGCGGCGGGGGCGATTATTCTGCCGCCGAACAGTCGCTGGCTGTGGCAGCGCCTGGAGCAGGATCTGCGCGGGCAAGTGGTCTATGCGATCAGTGGAAAACTCAAAGGCCTGGCCTCGAGTTTCGAGAGCCGCACCCGCGATCTGCTGCATCAGGCGTACGGCCTCGCGACGGGGCAACCGAAGGTACAAAAGAGTCTGCTGCGCTGGATGTTCGTGGTGCTGGAAGTCGGCCACGCGATCATCGAATTGCGCAAGGAGCAGGCGATCCTGCCGGTGCACCCGGCGTATGCCGAATCGCAGCCGTGGCGTCAGGCAATCCGCGTGATGGGGCGTGCGTTGGTGCGGCTGTTCTTGCAGCCGAACGCAAGCAATCTCGAACGCGCACTGGTCGCGGTCGATCACGCCATCAGCCGCGTCGCCGCCACCGATGAGCCGTTCGCGCCGCACTTCGATACCTCCGCGTTGCGCCGGGTGAAAAGCTATCTGCACTTTATTCGCACCTCGTTGCTCGACCCGCAATCACCCCTGGCCGAATTCGCTCCCGCCAGGCCCGAAGGACTTGCCCATGCCTCGTGAAATCGCCTTCCACGGCGTGTACATGCCGACCATGACCCTGATGTTTTTCATTGCTGCGGGATTGGCCTGGGCAGTTGACCGCTTCCTCTCGGGGTTCGACCTGTACCGCTTTTTCTGGCACCCGGCGCTGCTGCGCCTGAGCCTGTTTACCTGTCTGTTCGGTGCCATGGCGCTGACTGTCTACCGTTGAGAACATCTTGATGAAAAAGTTTTTCAGCCTGCTCGCGACCCTGCTGGTGCTGGCCCTGGCGCTGTGGATTGGCCGCACGTTGTGGGAGCACTACATGAACACGCCGTGGACCCGCGATGGCCGCGTTCGCGCCGACATCATCAACGTTGCCGCCGACGTCACCGGTGAAGTAGTCGAAGTGCCTGTGCGTGACAACCAACTGGTGAAAAAGGGCGATCTGCTGATGCGCATCGACCCCGATCACTACCGCATTGCGGTCAAGCAGGCGCAGTCACTGGTCGCTTCGCGCAAGTCGACCTGGGAAATGCGCAAGGTCAACGCCCATCGCCGCGCCGACCTCGACAATCTGGTGATCTCCAAGGAAAACCGCGACGACGCCAGCAACATCGCCGACGCCGCGCTGGCCGATTACCAACATGCCCAGGCGCAACTGGAAGCCGCCGAACTCAACCTCAAACGCACCGAAGTGCGTGCGGCGGTGGACGGTTACGTGACCAACCTCAATGTGCATCGCGGCGATTACGCACGTATCGGCGAGGCGAAGATGGCCGTGGTCGACATGAATTCATTTTGGGTTTACGGCTTTTTCGAAGAAACCAAGTTGCCGCACGTCAAAGTCGGTGACCAAGCCGACATGCAATTGATGAGCGGCGAAGTGCTCAAGGGTCATGTCGAAAGCATTTCGCGCGGGATCTACGACCGCGACAACCCGGAAAGCCGCGAACTGATTGCCGACGTGAACCCGACGTTCAACTGGGTGCGGCTGGCGCAGCGCGTGCCGGTGCGGATTCATATTGATGAGGTGCCAGAGGGCGTTTTACTGGCGGCGGGGATTACTTGCACGGTAGTGGTGAAGCAGGACCTGGCAGGCAATTGATCGACCGCGTCGCCCCTGACCAGGGCGACGCGGTGATGCTTCCAGCTACTGGGAAATGTTGTAGCGATACAGACAACCCAGAGGGTTTTCTGGATTGATGTTGAGGGCAACAATCAATTTGCCTGGGGCCTGCTGATAATGAAGCCTGGAGAGCGAGTCGGTGGTCTCCTCGCGATGGATGACGCCACCCGCGTCTGAAAAAGCGGAGTTGTAGCCACCGCTACGGGTTTTCACACAGGCAATATAATTGCCCTTCTCGTCTCCACCAGAAACTACGATGTTATCAGCGAAAGGAACATGGTCCGCCCAGTTGACTCGCCTGTCGCTGCCGAGAGCTGGTGGGAGTGGCATGACATTCGGATTGCCGAAAACGTCAAAATCGGGCTTACCTTTTTCATCGAAGGCGAACAACATGCCGTATCGCTCACTGACACCGCTGCCCATGTTGGTGTAGCCAGATGCCGTAAATCTATCAGGGGCTCGCTGCCTCACAGTATTGAGTTCGGCACCCATGAAGTTGTACCGGACTACCACAACCCCGGGTCTTTCCGGGAGGCCGAAACTCTCATGGAGCGCGCCACTGTCTGAATTCAACATCACGAGGAGACCGTCCGTGTTCACGTCGGGCTCGTATTTTTCGTAGCCTGCAAATAACAAGAGTCCATTGTCGAGCACGCAACCGTCGCTGAGTGAAGTCGATGCATGCGGCATCCCGTGATTAATTTCAACTCGGCCATCTGTGCCGAATGCCTTCACGGGTGCGCCTTGCGCATCGAATTTGTAAAGGTGCGCCCTGAGCACGTCAGGCGTGTGGTAATCAACGCCGACAATAACGCTGCCATCGGGTAGCGCGAAGACGAATGCCGGGCCTTTTTTCGTAAGCCGTTGTGTGTTTGGGGGATCGATGATGACTTGGCCATTCTCGCCAAAGCTGCTCACTCGATTGCCTTTGCTGTCAAGGCAGAGAATCGCAGCGCTAACCTCGTTCGATTGCTCATTGGCTGTGCTGCCTGCCATGAACAGCCGCCCATCGGCACCTTCTGCAATCGGCCCGCCAGAGGCCTGCTCATTGGCCAGGAACGAACCCGTGACACGCCCTGCGACCCCAAACGCCAGGTCTACGGCACCCAAGTGGTTCAGCTTGGAAATGAAGAAGACGCCTTTGTCGAAGGTACTGGTGACCAGCAACGATTTATCGCGCAGCAGCGTTGACCCCGTGAGGGGCCGGGACTTCGTCGGGTCGTCCTGGAATATATCGTCAAGTTGAAGTTTGCCTTGGCCGCGTCCCCATGTAGCGTCGATTGTCGCCCTGATGTTCGCGGCCTTCTCTGCGATTGCCATATACGTCCCTGCGCGGTTGTCGGGAGGTCGGTTTACTCGCCGGGCGCTAACGCTGTCTTAACACTATTCACCTGGCTTGAACTCACGATAGGCCTTCGCTTAGAGGGCGCCTACTGTCAACTCTGACAGGTCTGGCTACCGCTGGTCGCAACGACTGGGGATCAGAGCTTGGCGCGCAACCCGAACCGCTTCATCAACGTCGATTCCAGCAAACCCTTCGGCAACAACACCGCCAACAACGGCAACGCCCGGCTGCCGTTGCCGATGCGAACCAGCCGTGGCGGCTTGCTCTGCCGCACCGCTTTCAACAGCTCAGCCGCGAACTCACTGGCCGGTGTTGGCTTGTCCTGCGATGCCTTGGCCCGTGCCCGAATGCCTTCACGCAGGGGAAACCACGGCGATTGCTCGTTGATCAACTGCTCGGCTTCATGTCCGGCATTCTTCGCAAAACTCGATTCAATCGCACCGGGCTGGACTTCCATCACACGGATGCCAAACGGTGCCAGCTCCATGCGCAACGCGTCGCTAAGCGCATGCACCGCCGCTTTCGACGCGCAGTAGGCGCCGGCAAACGGTGTGACCAGCACACCCGACACACTGCCGATATTCACTACCAGCCCCTTGGCCGGACGTAGCAGCGGAAACAACGCGCGGGTGACGCCGACAATCGAAAATACGTTGGTTTCGAACTGGCGCTGCATCGCTTGTACGCCGCCGTCGAGCAGCGGCCCCATCGCGCCGTAACCGGCGTTGTTGATCAGTACATCAAGACTGCCGTGTTGCTGGCTCAGACGCTCGGCGAGTTGTTCCAGCGCGGCGCCATCGTTGACGTCCAACTCGATAGCGGTGAAACCGGCAGCGCTCAGCGCGCTGACATCTTCAGCCTTGCGCGCACTGGCCCAGACTTCGTAGCCGGCGGCTTTGAACGCGTCGGCAAGGGCGCGGCCGATGCCGCTGGAACAACCGGTAATCAACGCAACGGGCATGGCGCATTCCTTGTGCAAACAGTCGGGGGAGGGGATCAGTCGGAGAAACTACCTTGCAAATGCTCGGCGCGAAACTCCAGGGTTTGCGGACGATAGCCGGGGCGCAGCGGCGGCAGTGGCAAGCAGTCTTCCCAGGTCGCGCCGGCCTGCAATTCGCCGGGGCCGCGATAGCGTGGGGCAGTGTATTGATTGTCGGCCAGGTTGACCGTATCGCCCGGCGCATAAGCGGCGATGCGCCAGCGCAGCTCGGTCAGCGGCACATTGTTGCCATTGTTCATTTTCAATTGCAGCGGACGGTCGGCCGGGCATTGCTCGGGAGCGTAGGCAATGCGCAGTTCCAGACGCGCCAGTTGCTTGATCTCGCGGTTGTCCAGCCACACCACCCACATGGCCACGAAACCCAGGCCAATCGCAGCGGCTACCGAAACCGGCAAGGCCTTGGCCGGGTAGCGCAGCAGCAGGATCAACCAGGTAATGACCAGCAGGATGCCGATGAACATGCGTGAGCGCTCCGTGGGTGAGTGAGCCCCATCCTACCGAAGGCTTGGCGCAATGGGTATTCGGGACGAGTTTGTGCGCACCGTTGGTCGGGACTGTAATTTCTGACAGTAGGAATGCGGTTCCGCGCTTGCTCTCATGAGCCAAGGGCACACTGGGACGTTGACGCACTATGGGCATCCACAGCAATACGCCAACGCTTGCCGTGAACGATCCGCGCGGTTTGGCCATCCTCAGCGTCAACTACTGGCGCGCCGATGCGGCGCTGGCAAGCGAGCCCCGGATCGAGCGGACGTTGCGCGACAACGCCGGCCGTGCAGTCAAACAATGGGATGCGCGATTGTGGGCGTTGCAAGCGAATGATCCACAAGCGCCCGCCAGCCTCACCACTGTCCATGCCTTGAACGATATCGCGCTGCGCTCGGACAGTACCGATGCGGGAGTCCAGGTCCAGTTGCCCGGTTTGGCCGGCCAGACGTTGTGCAACTGGGACAGCCGTGGCACATGCCGCGAAATTGCATACGATGACTTGTTGCGACCTGTCGCGGTGTTCGAGGAAGGCACCGGCGTACCTCGCCGTTGTTCCGAGCGCCTTGCCTATGGCCGCCCCGGCGCGGGCGATCCGCTGCGCAATCAGCTCGGTCAAGTGATTCGTCATGACGATCCCGGTGGCAGTGTTCTGTTCTCGCAGTTTGCGATCACCGGGCAGTGCAGTGAAAACATCCGTCACTTCACGCTTGAGCCGGTTGCCGCGGATTGGCCAGAGGCTATCGCCGATCGACAGAAGTTGCTCGAACCTCAAGGGGCAACCACACAATGGCGCTATGCCCCGCTGGGACCTGTGCTCGAACAGTTCGATGCCGGTGGCAATCGGCAGGCCTTCGCACTGACTCTCCACGGCCAGT
The DNA here is from genome assembly GCF_024072275.1 of Pseudomonas siliginis. Lineage (NCBI taxonomy): Bacteria > Pseudomonadati > Pseudomonadota > Gammaproteobacteria > Pseudomonadales > Pseudomonadaceae > Pseudomonas > Pseudomonas siliginis. The sequence continues at coordinate 1,093,820 of NZ_CP099598.1, forward strand.
TACGCGCAGTTGAAATACGGCTCAAACTTCAGACTCAGAACCATTCGGTCGTCAGTGATATTCGCTACAACGCTTACGGACAAGTCACTCATGAACTGGCAGGCAACGGCGTGCTGACTACGCTGAGCTACCGTCCCGAAGACGGCTGTCTGCTCACTCGCCATGCTCGGGACAATCTGGGCAATGTGCTGCAGCATCTGATCTACGCCTACGACCCGATGGGCAATGTAACGAGTATCGAAGACCAGGCATTGCCCGTGCGCTGGTTCGCCAACCAGCGTATCGAGCCGGTCAGTCGTTACCGCTATGACAGTCTTTATCAGTTGTCCCATGCCACTGGCTGGGAGGCCGGCGTTGGCGGTGGCGGGCCGACCGCTGTCGCCAACTACAGCCAGCGTTATCATTACGACGCCGGCGGCAATTTGCGCGAGCTGACTCACGTCGGCCAACAGAGTCCAGGTCATCAACTGCAGGCCGCACGCTTTAGCAATCGGTGTTTACCCTGGCACGACGTTAAGCCGCCCTCTGAAGCAGAGATCGCGGAAGCTTTCGATTCGCGGGGTAATTTGCTGTTGCTGGATCAGGGGCGCCGGTTGCAGTGGAATCTGCGTTGCCAGCTGGACTCGGTCGTGGTCGTCTCACGCCGATCAGATGCCGATGATCGTGAAAGCTTTCTCTATGACGGCGCCGGTCAGCGGGTATGCAAGACGCGTTCGTCACGGGCCTCTGCACGCAGTCTTCTTGCACAGGTGCGTTATCTGCCAGCGCTGGAATTACGCACCGATACCGGCACCGGTGAGAGCCTGCAGGTGATCATCGTGCGGACCGGACTCAATATCGTACGCGTCCTGCATTGGCAAAGCGCACCGCCGACCGGCCTCAATAATCTCTACCGATACAGTTTCAATGATCATCTGGGCTCAATCAGTCTTGAGCTGGACGCGGATGCGCAACTGATCAGCCGCGAGCATTTTTATCCATTCGGTGCAACGGCGTGGGCCGAAGAACCCGACGTCAGCTACAAGACCGCGCGGTATTCGGCAAAGGAACGTGACGCCACGGGACTTTACTATTACGGGTTTCGCTATTACGTCCCGTGGCTGCAACGCTGGCTGAACAGCGATCCTGGTGGAGCGATCGACGGCCATAATCGCTACCGCGCGCTGCGCAACAACCCAATGACTTACAGGGACAGCGACGGGCGCAAGCCCGACAAGCCCGACAAGCGTGCTGGCGACCGGGTGTATCACGATCTTGCCGACAAGAAACTGGTCAATCCCGTGCAAGCCGCCGGCATGCAGCCCGTGCGCCGTTACTTCGAGAATGACCCAAATCCCGACGTCCAGGCCTACCGCCGCGAAATACCGGTAGCGCTGGCAGAGCTGGGAGCCCGGGACAACTCCGTGCTCAACACACATCAGGCACATGTCATTGCCGCCGTCCGGACGCACACCGCGCCACCTTCGGGGGCCGTGCTGTACCACTCCGGTGAATTCGTTTCTTCGACAATGAATCGGGTGTTGGGGGAGGAGACCACCAGCCGGATCATGGGACCCATGTCCGTTGCGTTCAACAGCCCTGTCGAAGAACCGCAAGTGCTTGCAGCCAGGCGCGGTGCCGTGGCCAAAGGCTTCCAGATCGGCGGAAATCTGCTGATGCACGCCGCTAACCCCGCAGCTCAGTTGGTGGGCTCACTGAGTGTGGCAATGGGCAATGCCATGCAGGTTTCCGAGGCTCAGACGCGGATTCAGTACAAACTGCTCAGCACACCCGTTGCCGTGCCTCTTGCCATCTCCTCGAACAGTCCGGCGGTCGACTTGCAGTCCTTCAATCGATCGACCCGGCGGCAGCCGTTGTTCGCAGAACCGGAATCAACGCCCACACCGTTGGCGCAGCAACTGTTTGCAGCCGCGTTTACACAAGGTCCCGCGGGGCTGGCGCAGGCGACGGAAGGCGAGTCGGTCGATGAAGATTCACCACTGGCGAGACGCCGCAATTCAGTCTTCGGCTAGACAAAAAAAGCCCCCGCCCAGCCCGCTGCGGATAGGGAACGCAACGGGCTGGACGAGGGCTTCTTGTTTCAGCAGGCGATTACTGCGCGATGGTTTTCACCGACACGCCGCGTTCGATCGGGGTGGAGCGGCCGTAGATATCTTCGAAACGCTCGATATCGTCTTCACCCAGGTACGAACCCGACTGCACTTCGATGATTTCCAGCGGGATCTTGCCCGGGTTGCGCAGGCGGTGCACCGAGGCGATCGGGATGTAGGTCGACTGGTTTTCGGTGAGCAGGAACACGTTTTCGTCGCAGGTCACTTCGGCGGTTCCGCTGACCACGATCCAGTGTTCGGCGCGGTGGTGGTGCATCTGCAGCGACAGGCACGCGCCCGGCTTGACCGAGATGTGCTTGACCTGGAAACGCCCGCCCATGTCCACCGAATCGTACGAGCCCCACGGACGATAGACTTCGCAGTGGTTCTGGGTTTCGCTGCGGCCCTGGGCGTTGAGGGTGTTGACCATCTGCTTGACGCCCTGGACCTTGTCCTTGTGGGCAATCATCATCGCGTCCTTGGTTTCGACCACGACGATGTTTTCCAGACCGATCACCGAGACCAGTTTGCCGTTGCCGTGGATCATGCAGTTCTTGCTGTCCTGGATGACCACATCGCCTTTGCTGACGTTGCCGTTGGCGTCTTTCTCGTTGACTTCCCACAGCGACGACCAGCAGCCGACATCGCTCCAGCCGGCGGTCAGCGGCACCACGCAGGCGCGCTGGGTTTTTTCCATCACCGAGTAGTCGATGGAGTTGTCCGGGCAGCAGGCGAAGGTGGCTTCGTCGAAGGTGATGGTGTCGGCGTCCTGCTGGCTGCGCTCAAGGGTCAGCAGGCAGGTGTCGTAGATGTCCGGATCGTGCTTTTTCAGTTCTTCGAGGAAGCGGCTGGCGCGGAACAGGAACATGCCGCTGTTCCAGTAGTAACCGCCGGATTCGACGTACTCGGTGGCGCGCTTCACATCCGGTTTTTCGACGAAGTGCGAGACGCGGCTGACGCCTTCGGGCAGCAGCGAATCAGCAGTGGATTTGATGTAGCCGTAGCCGGTTTCCGGTTTGGTCGCCGGTACGCCGAACAGGACCATCTCGCCGTTCTCGGCAGCGACAGTCGCCAGGGCCAGCGCACGTTGCAGGGCTTTCTGGTCTTCCAGCACGTGGTCGGCCGGCAGCACCAGCATCAGTTCGTCACGACCTTCATTGACCAGCATCATCGCGGTCAATGCTACGGCCGGCGAAGTGTTGCGGCCGAACGGTTCCATCAGGATGCGCTGGCATTCCAGATTGCGCGCGGCCAGTTGCTCGTTGACGATGAAACGGTGCTCTTTGTTGCAGACCACGATTGGCGTGTCCATGCCTTCGAACACCAGGCGCTCGAGGGTTTGCTGGAACAGCGTGTGTTCGCCGGTCAGGGCGAGGAATTGCTTGGGGAATTGCTTGCGCGAAAGAGGCCACAGACGCGAACCGCTACCACCTGACAAGATCACCGGAATCATAGTGTTTACTCCATAAAATCAATTTGGTTAGAGCCCTGTGGGAGCGAGCCTGCTCGCGATGGCGATGGCTCAGTCGACATTGATGTTGCATGTCAGACCGTATTCGCGAGCAGGCTCGCTCCCACAAGGGGTACTGCGTCAGTTCACAAAAGGATTAGCGAGTCGACACCGGGCGTTTCACCCAGACTGGCGACAGGTTGCTGCCGTTGCCGGTGACGTACAGCACGGCTGCCTCACCACGCTCCAGGGCGACCGGTTTCACGTCGCCGACTTTCTTGTCGCCTTCGTACAGCGCCAGGCTGACTTTCACCGGGTTGATTTCACGTTCGCCACGGCCCTTGGCAGCGACGTTCGGCACCACTTCGGTCTTGCCGTCGGCGGTTTTCAGGGTCAGCGATTTGTCGCTGAGGTTCTGTACACGCACCAGGGATTTCTGCTTGTTCTTGAATGGCGGCTCTTCGATCAGTTGTGGCGCGCCGGAAGCGTTGTTGACCAGGGTGTAGTAGTGGTCGCCGGCGAGTTTGACCGGCAGGGTCTGGCTACCGACCTTGGCGCTGTAATCGCCGCCCGGCATGAAGCTGAAGTCGCTGCTGGCCAGTGGCGCGATGTCGCTCAGGTTGGTGCTGCCGACAGTCGCGCTGACTTCGGCGTTGCTGGCGTTGTAGACACGCACGAAGCTCGAGCCTTTCGGAGCGGTCGGGCCGTACAGCGCGGCGTCGCCACCGGCGAAGGCTGGGACGGAAAGTACGCTGAGGCCAGCAACCAGTGCGAAGCTTTTAGCGAGACGACGAGGAGTAGTAGTGAAAGTCATGGTGTACCTCTCTTTCAGTTTTGCGCCCGATCGGGCGTCTCGGATTTAGTGTTGATGGCTACGTTTTGTTGGCGGGCGCCGGCTTGTTTGAGCTCTGCGACCCACTGCGGGTCGGCGTCGCCGATTTCGTTGTTCACAGGCAGATATCGTTCAGGAAACTCCCAGATCAGCACTTGTGGCGGGCTGTTCTTGAAGTCATCGCTTTTCAGGTAGCTGAGCATTGGCAGAATCGGGCCGTGGCCGTCTTCGGCGTAGTTGACGACGTCGCTGTGCAGCGCTTGTTTGAGCGCACCGACGAAGTTCCAGTTGGGGTTGGCGCTGTAGCTGGTGCCGATCAGCGCGACCGGTACTTCGCTGTTGGCGAACAGGGCGTCGTCACCGGCAGGCTGTTCGGCGGCAACGGTGTTGCGTTTGAGCAGTGGCTCAGGCGCCGGCATCATGTTTTCGAACAGCGGATCGAGTGGCAGGAACAGACGCAGATCGCCCTTGTGCGTGACCTTCTCTGCTGGCGTGGTAACGAAGCGCTGTGGCTCGCCGCTCAGCGGGAATTTCTCGGCAATGGTTTTCGCCAGCGTATTGGCTGCGATCTCGGCGCCCTCCGGCGTCCAGTGGGTGTCGGTGCGCAGGAACACTTGCTCACCGTTCTGCTTGGCCTGTTGCAGCGGGCCGAGCAGGTCAGGGGCGAGGATCTTGTCGGCCGCGACACGGGCGTGGAAATCCTGATACAGGTTCTGGTGAATGCTCGAAGGCTTCACTTCATCCAGATGCTCCGGATACAGACGCACCTTGGCCGGGACGATCGCCATCACCAGTTTCACGCCTTTCTCTTTCAGGGTCTGACGCACGCCTTCGACCAGCGCGTAGTTACCTTGCAGGTTCTGCTGTTCGTTGACGATCGGGTTGAATTCTTCATCGCTGTACAACCACTGGTCGCGGCCGAGCACGACGCCCGGACGACCTTCGTTGAACAGTTTGAAATCCAGCGCGGCCCAGAGGTTGGTGCCCAGACGCTTGATCGGGAATTCATCGTCGTAGTGGGTTTCCACCGCCTTGGTCCAGCGGCCATTGAGCACCGTCGCGTCGGCGTTGGTGCTGAAGCCGAAGAAGCTGCGAATCGACCACAGACCGAGGACCAACAGCGTCACCAGGAACAGGGCGATGTAGAAGATGCGTAATGAGCGGGTCATGTCAGATCCCTCAGAACTGGAAGTAAAGGAACGGCGAGAAGCTTTGCGCCGAGAGTTTGAGAATCGAGGCGATGAACAGCAGCAGGATCAGCCCGCGCATCACGTAGCGCGACCAGTCGGCGGTCCAGTAGGCCGGTTGCACCTGGGCTTCGACGCCGACGGTGTAGCCAGGTTCGTGGATGCTCGCCGGATTTTCCCCAGGCGCTGCCTTGATCATTCCCGGCGTCGCCGTGGCAGGGCCATCGGCCTCGACGTTGACTTCAGGTTTGGTCTTGGCTGGCGGCTGATTGGTGTACAGATCACGCAGGCCGAAGAAGGCCAGGGTCACGTAAGCCACCACCAGGGTTGCCACTTGCAGACCGGTGAGGCTGGCCTGATTGAGTTCCGACAGCGACCAGTCGCCGAAGCTGAACATTGCACCGTACATGCGACCGGCGACGTGCAGATTCTCGGCACGGAAGATCACCCAGCCCATCACCACCAGCAGGAAGGTCAGTGCCCAGCGGATCGGGTTGAGGCTGCGCGGCGAAGTGTTCAGGCCGAGCATTTTTTCGATCGCCAGCCACATGCCGTGCCAGGCGCCCCAGATGATGTAAGTGATATTCGCGCCGTGCCACAGACCACCCAGAAGCATGGTCAGGAACAGATTGCGATAGGTCATCAGCGTGCCTTTACGGTTACCGCCGAGGGTGATGTACAGGTAGTCACGCAGCCAGGTGGAGAGGCTGATGTGCCAGCGGCGCCAGAACTCGGTGATCGACTGGCTGATATACGGCTGCTTGAAGTTTTCCATGAAGCGGAAACCCATCATCAAGCCCAGACCGATGGCCATGTCGCTGTAACCGGAGAAGTCGAAGTACAGCTGCGCGGTGTACGCCAGCGCACCGAGCCAGGCATCACCCGTGGTCGGATTTTGCAAGGCGAAGCAATGGTCGGCGACCACGGCGAGGGTGTCGGCGATGAAGACCTTCTTGATGAAACCCTGCATGAACCGCGTGCAGCCCTCGGAGAACTTGTCGAGGGTGTGCGTGCGGTTGTTGAACTGATCGGCGAGGTCGCGGAAACGCAGAACCGGGCCGGCAATCAGGTGCGGGAAGATCGCCACGAATGCTGCGAAGTCGATCAGGTTGCGCGTGGCCGGAGTGTCGCCACGGTACACGTCGATGATGTAGCTGATCGATTCGAAGATGTAGAACGAAATACCGATCGGCAGCAGCACGTGGGTGAGGATGAACGGCTCGAGACCGAACGAAGTCATGATTTCGTTGATGCTGTCGACACCGAAGTTGGCGTACTTGAAGTAGCCGAGGATGCACAGGTCGACGGCCACGCCGAGCAGCAGCCAGCGCTGCGCCGGTTTGGTTCTGACGCCAGCGGCACCGACTTTCAGGCCGATCCAGTAGTTCCACAACGTGACCGCTGCGAACAGCGCGAGGAAGTCCACCCGCCACCAGGCGTAGAACACATAGCTGGCGATCAGCAGCAGCAGGTTGCGATAGCGTTGCCCGCTCAGGTAGTACAAGCCGAGAAAGATCGGCAAGAACAGAAACAGGAACACGTTGGATGAAAATACCATCCCGATCTCTCCATGTTTGAACCAACAGTCAAGGGCCAAAGCCCCCCCAAACCCCCCGTGGTAGTGGAGGGGTGACACAGTGTTTGCTTGAGGTCTGGGCTGGCCGTCAAACCGCGCCCCTCACCCCCCGCCCTCTCCCGGAGGGAGAGGGAGCCTGATCTCCATGGTTTTCAAAAATGGAGATCGACTCGGTATTTCATTTCGGCGTAACTCGCACAGCCACCTCGGTCAGTCCCCTCTCCCTCCGGGAGAGGGTTAGGGTGAGGGGCTTTTAGCCCTTTTCATGCGACGGGTCGTAGACCTTGGTCAGGTCGCCGCCAAGACGGAAAGTCTTGAACGGTTGCATGTCGCGCTTCTTCTCGATCACATCCGGCGCACAGGTGTAGAGCGTGCAGAACGGTTCGAGCCAAGCGAATTTCATGTCCTCTTTCAGGTCGGTCATGTCCTGCTTTTTGCCGTTCTTTTCTTCGAACTCGTCAGGGTCCTTCACGCCGGCCAACACGCGGTCACCCAGACGCTTCAGTGCGCCGTTGTTCTCCTGACGCAGATCGACACCGTTGACCTGGGCGAAACTGGCGATCATCGCCAACGGTGGCAGGGCGTAGTTGTGATAGGCGAGGGCGCGTTGCTGGCGCTTGAGTTCGTTGGGCAGGAAGCCATCGGCATCGACTTGATTGACGCCAACCTTGTATTCCTTCACCGCCCAATCAAACAGGTCGCGGCGGTTGGTGGCGACGGCGGTGGCCATCACCGACCAGGCGGCCCAGTACGAGTGGTTGTTGGTTTTTTCCAGCGGCAGGTTGTCCCAGTCGCTGACCACCTGATCGGCCATTTTGCTGAACCAGGCTTCGATCAGCTGCGCTTCCTGCTGATGCTGGGCCAGCGGATGCGAGTCGGAAAACTTCAGGCGAATGTACGACGAGGCCATGCTGCCCAGTGCCCATTTGCGCATCGACTTGCCGGTGTGGTTGAAGTCTTTGGACATCAACGCGTCAGCCTTGGCCCATGCGGTCAGCCAGTTGAGCGTGCATTCGAGCTGCTCCGGGCGACCGTCGCGCATGAACTGCATGACGCGCTTGGCGGTGCCGCGCTCCAGCGTGGTGATGTCTTTGGTGGTGTCGCGAAAGGCTTTTTCCGACTGCACATTCAGCGTCGCGCGGGCCTTGTCCGAACCTTCGTATTTGCTGCGAAATTGCAGCGGACCGGTGTATGGCGCCGGCATCGCGTCGCAGCCGTCGCTCTTGTCGCCGGTCTTGAATTTATCCACCGGGGCGAAGTAGCCCTGCGGTGGACGCAATGGCGCGGCGGCCTGAGTTGCCCCGGCGAACATCGCCAGGCTCAGGAGTGTCGGTGCCAACAGATTTTTCAGTTTCGGATTTCGCATAGCAGACCTCATTGCCCGAGCTGCGCGGTCTGTTGACCGACGCCCGGGAATACGTTGCGTTTGCAGATTTTCGCTTCGACTTTTTGTGGCGCGACGCCAGGTCCGGCTTCAGGACCCTGGACTTCGACTGCCAGCAGGTTTTGCGAGGCCCAGTCTTCGTCCGTGCGCAGCTCAAAGGCGAAACGACCGTCGGTGTCGGAGGTTTCCGGTTTCTCGATCTTGATGTCCTCGTGGCGACCGTTCATGTACCAGAGGGTGGCTTGCAGGGTTTTCACCGAGGTGTCGGCGAAGCGGATGTCGACCTGATGGTTGGCATTTTGCAAGTTCAGGTTCTTGCTGTTGACCAGCAGTTCTTGCTTGCTGCCTGGTTTCAGCGTGGCACTGGCGGACATTTGCGCGTCTTTGCCTTCGCAACCGTTATCCAGCAGCGCCATCATCTGGCGATAGATGGTTTCCTGGTCGAGGCGATACAGCGGCGAGAATTCCCAGATGAGAATCTTCGGCGGGGTCTTCTGGAATTCTTCGCTGCCCAGGTACTGCAGCATCGAACCTTCGAAACCGCCGCCGGGGAAGGCCACGTTGAGGATGTCGGCGCCGATGGCTTCTTCGAGGAAACCGGCGAAGTTGTAGTTCTTGCCGCTGTGCGACGTACCGACCAGGGTGATCTGCGGATTGCCGGAATCGCCGAACAGATCGCCGTCGCCTGCCTCGCCTTTCGGCTCGGTGGTGAACTGGTCCATGTACTGGATCGCATAGCTGGTGCCGCACAGTTGCCCGGCCATGTTGTGCAGAGTGCCGGTCTTGCCCATGCGCCCGGAGCGCTTGGTCTCGAATTCACGCTTGGGAATGTCGGCGAAGGCCGGGATCTGCTTGACCTTTTCGGCGACGATTTTTGCCGTGCGCTGGGCACCGTAAGGTGTCCAGTGCTGGTCGCCACGGAAGTAGAAATCGTGGGCGGGCAGGGTGTCCGGCAGCGATTCGTTGGTCAGTGGCGACAGGTCAGGCACCACGTAGCCCATCTTGGCGAAACGGCCGAGCATGGTCTTGTAGTTGCCCAGCGCTTTCTCGTAATCGAACGCGGCTTTTTCCTGCGGGTTGAGCTTGTTGCGGTTCACCAGGCCACGGGTCGGCTGGTAGACGATCACCAGCTCGACGCCTTTGCTCTTGAACGCATCGTGCAACTGTTGCAGGCGCTTGTAGCCGGCCGGCGTGGTGTTGAACTCGGTGCGCAGGTCTTCCTGGGTACGGAACAGCCAGTCGCCCTGAGCCTGTACCAGGGTGGTGAAGTTCTGCTGATAACGCGTGGTGTAGTTTTTCGCGTCATGGGCCGCCGGGCACAGGTTGCAGCACGGCTCGGCGGTGAACTTCGGTGGCGTCACGCTTGCGCCGTCAGCGTCGGCGCGGGCGTTGCCGGCAGCGAGAATGCCGAGAGTCAGGGCCGAGAGGCTGAGCAGTTTGATCATGTGTGGGTGCATAAAATTATCCTCAGTCCTGCAATTCGGTCTGGCGTTCGACAGGGTCGATCAGCACGGCTTTCTGCTGGCGCACCAACAGATCGAGAATTTCATCCTGGCGCTCGCCGAGGATGCCGTTGAAGCTGATCCCGCTGGACTTGGTCGGCGCCAGCATCGACACGCGATACAGCTCGACACTCAGCGGCGAGTCGATCGACAGCGGACCGCTGCCATTGGCCGCCAGCTCGCCGCCGACGACGATCAGCGAGACCTGCGCGTCGAACGGGTCGAGCTTGATGTCACGGTCGGTGTCGGTCAGGTCCTTGATGTGGCCGTAGATACCGGTCAGGCCGTTGGTCATGGCGACGTTTTCGTAGAGGCGGATGTTCACACTGTTACGAATACGAATGCCGTGACGGGTATTGCTGATGACCTTGTTTCCCCACAGCAGGTTGTCGGCGGACTCGTAGAGCGTGATGCCGTCGGTGTGGTTCTTGTAGATCTCGTTGTAGGCAATGATGTTGTTGACGCTGTTACGGTCGATCACCAGGCCCGACAACTTGTTGTCGAAACTCTTGTTGTTGAAGATGAAGCTGTCGTTGACCTCACGGGAAATGATGATCCCGTGCTTCTTCTTCGTGCCATGAACGGTGTTCTCGGCAATGATCAGACGGTGCGAGCGGTCATGCGGGTCGATGCCGTAGACGATGTTGTCTTTGTAGGTGTTGCCCTTGACCACAAAGTCGCTGGTTTCGTAGCAGTAGAAGCCGTACCACATGTCCGAGAACTCGGAGCCGACGATCCAGCCGGTCGGTTCCGGGCGCTTGAGGACTTTGGCCATGTTCGGCGTGTACTGGGAAATACTTACCCCGTACGACTTACTGTTGGCGTAACCGAAACTGGCCATCTTGCTGTTGACGATGTAGGTCTCGGTGCCGCCCCAGGCGAGCAGGAACGGACGGAATTCCTTCGGCGAACGGAAGGTCGCCGGGCCGTTGTCCTTCTCGCGCCAGCCGGTGACTTTGGTGTCACGCACGAACAGTTTGCCGTCGTTGACCAGGAACGAACCGGCCTCTTGGGACAGGCGCAGTTCCTGGGTCTGACCGTCGATTTCGAGGATGCCTTTCTCGCCGACCACGATCGGCAATTTTGCCAGGTACACGCCCGGGGACGTCTCGCTGAAATACTGCTTGGGCAGTTTTTTCGCCAGATCCTTGAGGTTCATGTAGCCGTCGTCGATGAAGATCGCCTGCGGGATGCCGTGCTGACGCACCACCCATTCGGCCATCTTGTTATCGCCGCCGATGAAGTCCTTCAGGGCGTTTTCCTGCATCATCCGGCGCACACTGATCTTGCCCGGTTTGCTGCGCACGATCTTCGCGGCAGCGGCTTCGGCGGTGAAGCCGGAGAGGTCGGGCAGTGTCGGCTTGGCCAGTTTCAGTGCGTCGGTCGGCGCGCTGCTGACGGTGTAGGTCTTGGCCTGTTGCAGTTCTTTGGCCACGGTCGCAGGTTTCGCCGGTTCAACATTGGCGAAGGCGCCGGCGCTGGCCAGCAGCATCGCGCCGGCCAGCAGGCTGAGTGAGCCTGTTCTGGTGCTGATCATGTCGGGCACTCCCTTGGCGGTTTGCATCAGAAGCGCCAGATCACGTCAATGAATGCGCGGTGCATGTAGGAATCAACCTGGCTGCCGTAGGCATCGCCCGGTTTGAACACACCGCCACGGAAACGCACCAGTGCCGAAGGCTCGTCGATCGACTGGCTCAACGCCGCCGGCAACAGGCCTTGCTTGAAGTACTTGGTGACGACCAGGTCCATTTCCTGACCCAGGTCCTTGTTGCCATCTTCAAGCGGCAAGGATGTGCTGGAGAGGATCGCGCCGGTGACGTCGTCGGTGTTGTTTTCCACCGCATTGATGCCGTTGCTGCCGACCGGCTTGTTGCCGTCGACACGCCAGAACTTGTGATAGATCAGGCTGGCGTCGTACTCGTCGTTGACCATCCACGAACCGAACAGGGTGGCGGTCTGCATGTTGTTCATTTCGCCACGGAACGCTTCGCCGAAACGGTGCACGCGCGAGCGGGTACCGGTGTAGTTGGAGCGGTTGCTCTCCAGACCGTTCTGTTCGTAATCGGCACTGGCGCGGGCGTAGGCACCGCCGACTTGCCACTGCGGATCGAGGCGCAGACGCACGCCGACATCGGCTGCCCAGCCGCTGATGTCATCGCTGCGCTTGGCTTGTGTCGGGCGCGTGCCGTCGGCGTTCAGCGCGTTGACCGTGTCGCGGTCGCCGCTCATGCCGGTGATGCTGCCCCAGTAGTTGACGGTGTTGGTGTTGCGCCAGTTGTAGGCGTCGCTGTCAGCGGTCAGGCCGATCCAGCTGATGTCGCCGTTCTCGGTCTTGTCCAGCGAGTCGCGCGGGACGCCCGGCTCGGCGTAATCGAGTTTGCCGTCATCGTGAGTGTGGTGGCCGCGAATGCCGACCCACTGGCCCGGTGTCCACTGGTAAGCAGCGTCGGCGTAGGCGTGCAGGCGATCCTTGTCTTTCGGCGCCAGCTCTTTCAAGTCGGTGCGGTATTCGCTGAAACGCTCGGCAACACCGGCATTGGCCCGCAGCAGGGTGGTGTCGAAGGTCCAGTTCAGCGCTTCGATGTTGGTGTCACGCCATTGGCCGTCGTCATTGCGCAGACGCTGGCGACCGAACTTGAGCATCTCGCCCGGGTACGGGGTGAGGCCGCTGTAGCCGACCCAGAACTCGCGCATCGCCAGGTAGTTCTTCTTGGTTTTGCGATCACTGTTGTCGGTGGCTTGTTCGCCGTCGGATTGTTGCAGGGTGTCGGTCTCGATGATGTCGGTCGAGGTCACCGCCTGACCCATCGCGTAGGCGCTCCACGCGCCGCTTTCGCCGTAGATCCACGGACGCAGGTCGAGGCCCACGCCATTGACGTCACCGCCGCCGGCAGTGCCGAGGTCACGGTCGTCTTCGGACTGGCCGGTGAGTTTCACTTCCAGGCCGAAGTTCTTGGTTTCAGTCATCGCAGCCAGTGTCGGGCAAGACCAGATCAGCGCGAAGGTGAGGCCAATACCGGCCTTCACGAATGGGTTCAGCTTCATAGTTTTTCCTCGCCGTCTTCTTCTTGCAGGGCGTGCAGTTGCAGCGTGTTCGAGTTCAGGGCGCCACGGCTGGCCTGTTCCTGTTGCAACAGGCGGCGGGCTTCGGGCAGGCGCTCGGGCGGCAGTTGCGCCTCGAGGGTCGCTGCCAGTTCATCGGCTTGCGGGGTGTTCTGGGCCTTGGCCAGTTGGCTGAATACGTAGGCGTTCAGCGGGTCGGGCTTGGTACCCTTGCCTTGGGAAAACAACTGGGCGATGGCGAAGTCGGCACTGTTCTGGCCGTTGCGCGCAGCGGTCAGCAGGTGGTCCAGAGCCTTCTGCGGATAGACCTTGCCCAGGTAGCCACGACGGTAGATCTGGCCGAGGTAGTAATCGGCGGCCACTTCGCGGCCAACGGCTTTCTGGAAGTGTTCCTCGGCGACTTTCGCGTCGGCCGGGACCATTTTGCCTTCGTAGTAGACCTTGCCCAGCAGCAGTTCGGCGCGCGGCTGGTCGGCAGCGCGACCGTTGTCCAGGTACTTCATCATCTGGTCGACGTCGCCCAGTTCGGGGAAGTCGTAAAGCAGTTGGGCGAGGGTGACCCACGATGCCGGGTAGCCCGGAGCGATCGGCTCGAGCAGCGCCTGCGCGGTTTTTTCGTCAGTCTTGCCCAGGGTCGAATCGGCCAGCACGCGGGCTACGGAGTCGACACGCTGCGCGGTGACGGTGCCACGGCTGTAACCGGCCTGCATCTGCTTGATCAGCTCGGCCTGTTGGTCCGCCTGGCCACGTTTCTGGTAGACGGTGGCCAGTTCGACGTAGCAGATGTCGGTGGTATTGAGCGCGGCCTTGCAGATCTTTTCCACGTCATCCAGATGCTGGTCGTAAGTGCCCTGGGTGCGATACAGCAGCACCTGCGCCAGACCCGCTTCCGGGTAGCCCGACTTGCGCCACTGATCGATCTGCTGCTGCGCGTTGATGTTGGGGAAGCTGTGCGGGTATTGCAGGTACAGCATCGCCAGCGGGATCAACGTGTTGCCTTCGCCATTGGCGGCGGCTTTTTTCAGCAGGGTTTCGGCTTCGTGGTGCTCGGCTTCGGTGGAGCCCGGCTTGGCCACCAGCAAACGACCGAGACGTGCCTGGGCACGCGGCGACACGCTGGCCGCTGCGCGGTAAGTCGCCTCGGCCTGTTTCATCTGCGCCGGGTCACGGCTGTCGACCTGGATATCGGCCAGGCCGACTTGCGCCTCGCTGTAACCCAGATCGGCCAGTTGCTGGTAATTCTGCGCAGCGGTGGCAGTGTCGCCACGCTTGAGCGCTTCGTTGGCCAGACGCTGATCGGGCAGCCCGGCGCAACCGGCCAGAGAAACTGCCAGTGCCAGCGAGCACACCATCAATCCCATGTGGGAGCGAGCCTGCTCGCGAAGCAGTCGACTCGGTACTTCAGACAAACCGCGCTGGCCCTTTCGCGAGCAGGCTCGCTCCCACAGGGTCGGCGGTGTGTTCAAGTTATGCGTAGTCACAGGCATGTCCTCGACTTAGAAACCGGCAGCCATGGCTTTGTCGATCAGCCAGTTCAGGTTCGGGCCACGGTCGCTGTTCACTTCAACCGGGCGGCCGGCCAGGCTGCTGTCGAGCGGCTCGTCAGGCTGGATCTGCACGCGGATGTCGGAGGACAGGTCGGCGCTCTTCAGGCTCGTGCTGCTGACGATCTTGCCGGTGCGGGTCTTGTCTTCGCCGGCGATCTGGAAGCTCACCGGGGTGCCCGGGCGCACGTCGCCGAACTGGCGATAGGAGAAGCGTGCTTCAACATTGGCCTGGGTGTTGCGCGGCACCAACTGGAAGATCACGTCGCCCTTGCTCGCGTACTGCCCGTCAGCCACCAGTTGCTGGGCCACGGTGCAGTCGCACGGCGAAGTCAGGGTGCCGGTCATTTGCTTGCCGAACAGTTCTTCAACCTTGGCCGGGGCCAGTTGGTCTTCGGCCAGATGGCCCTTGAGCACGTCGAGCATGCTGGTGCTGAAGGTCGCCAGCGGTGCGCCTTTGGCGGCAACGCCGTCGGACTTGACCAGGCTCTGTACGGTGCCGTCACGCGGCATGGTGATGTTCATCCCCGGCACGCTGACCAGACCGGCCTGCGCGTGGCTGACGAAGTACATGCCGTACACCGACTTGAAGATGAAACCGGCAGCGACCAGACCAACAGCGAAAATACCGGCGCTGAAGGTCACGGCTTTCAGGCGGCCGAACGGGGTCATGCCGGTGTCGTTGGTCTTGTTCTTGCGCGCCTTGGTGAAGTTGTCGCGCTGCAGGGTCGCCAGCACTTCGCCGATGCTGACGATGTCGCCGGCCAGGTGCGAAGTGATCAGGTGGCGCAGGGTGGAAATGTCCTGCGGCTCGAGGTTCTGGAACTGGCAGCCGGCGCGGCCGGTGGCGCGGTCAAAGGAACGCACCTGCAGTTCAACGTCCATGGCCAGGCCGAGGTTGTCGATGACAAATTGCAGACGCGCCTTGTACACCTCGCCGATGGTCAGCGGCATCTGCCCGGCGTTGAACGCCAGACCGCCAGCCGACAGATCGAGGACCCGCGCTTCGAGCGGAGTCCGGTCAGGGCCGAAGAAACGCAGTTTGGCCGGGATTTTCACGCGAGCGTGCTGGCGCTGGGCTTCGGATTCATGCACTACGTTGACGTTGACGGCGGTATTCATAGGGGCGATTTCCTTGTTAATTCAATAGGAGCGGGTCAGACCATCATCAGCAGCACGGCGACAAAAATGCTGCCGGCGGAGAAGGTCATGGTCCGAGACGACCAGGTGTTGAACCAACGTTGAAAGCTGGCGAGATCACGGGTCAGGGATGTGGGCTGGCGAGTCCAGGATTGTTGGTCGAGGCGGAAGAACACGTAGATCTTCACCAGGGCGCCAACGATCTGGTTGTAATACAGAATCGCCGGGTAAGCAGGGCCGATGCGGTGACCGGAACACGACAGCAACAGCGTCAGGATCAGGCGGGTGATACCGATCCACAGCAGGTACACGAGGATGAACGCGGTGCCGTACTTGAAGCTGGCGATCAGTGCGACGGTCAGGCCGAGCAGCGAGGTCCACATCGACACGCGCTGGTCGAACAGCACCACCGAGGTGAACGCGCCGAGGCGGCGGATACCCAGGCCCAGTGCGCGCGAGTTCTGGCGCAGGTTGTTGCCGTACCAGCGGAACATCAGCTTGCGGCTGGCCTTGATGAAGCTCTTTTCCGGCGGATGTTCAACGGTGTTGATCGCGGCATCCGGCACGTAGAAGGTGTCGTAACCCAGGCGCATCAGGCTGAACCAGCTCGACTTGTCGTCACCGGTCAGGAACTTGAAGCGGCCCAGGCGCCAGTGTTGCAGCGAGTCGCTTTCAACGTCGGCGATGAACTCCGGATTGGTCACCACGGAGGCTTTGAACACCGACATCCGACCGGTCATGGTCAGTACGCGCTTGGACAGGGCCATCGAGCACATGTTGATGTGGCGCTGGGCGAAACGCAGCTTGTGCCATTCGCTCATGATGTAACCGCCGCGCACTTCGCAGAACTCGTTGGTGGTCAGGCCGCCGACATTGCCGAACAGCTGGAACCACGGCACGGTCTTGCGCACGACGCCTTCGCCGAGCACGGTGTCGCCGTCGATCACGGCCACCACGGCACGGTCGTCCGGCAGGTGACGGGAGATCGCGCGGAAACCGAAGGCCAGACCATCGCGCTTGCCGGTGCCGGGGATGCGCACGAAGTCGAGCTTGACCCGCTCCGGCGGATTCATCCGCGCCCACAGCGCCTTGACCAGCAGCTCGTCGGACATTTCCACGATCGAGCAGACAATGGTGGTCGGCAGTTCGCAGTCGATGGCTTCGCGGATCACCGAGCTGTAGACCTGCGCGGTGGTCAGCGCGTCAATACGAAAGCTCGTGACCATCAGAAACACATGCGACGGATCGGCCGCTTTACCCAGCTTGCGTACTTTGCGACGCAAGTGCGGGTAAACGATGTAGAGAAAAATCATGCCGCGCACAAAGTGCGTTGCACCCATCGAGTAGCGCCAGATACCCACGGCGCCAATCAGGAAAATGAAGTCCTTCGACTCGGAGTCGAATGTGGACGTGGGCAGCATCAAGGCCAGGCCCATCAGCAGACTGAGATAAAAAAGCCAGCCGGCTGATTGCAGAAAAAAATGTTTGAGCTTGGTCATAACCGTCATCCGAAGGTAAGGGAAGCTGCAAGTTGCAAGCTTCAAACTGCAAGCCAATCGCGTTGACTTGCAGCTCGACGCTTGTCGCTTGGGGCTGCGTTACCAGCAAATGCCTTCGGTGCGGCTACCGGCGCTGGTGGCCTTGGACATGAAGCCCACCAGGTCGATGACTTGCTTGCCCTGCGGCGCTTCCTGGGCCAGCGAACGGAATTTCTCGTCGCGGTTGCCGAGGATGATCACGTCGGAGTTGTCGATCACCGAGTCGAAGTCGGAGTTGAGCAGGGACGACACGTGCGGAATCTTCGATTCGATGTAGTCCTTGTTCGCACCGTGGACACGGGCGTATTCGACGTTGCTGTCGTAGATGCTCAGGTCGTAACCCTTGCCGATCAGCATTTCCGCCAGTTCGACCAGCGGGCTTTCGCGCAGGTCGTCGGTGCCGGCCTTGAAGCTCAGACCGAGCAGGGCGACTTTGCGTTTTTCATGGCTTTCAACGATGTCGAAAGCGTTCTGCACTTGCGATTCGTTACTGCGCATCAGCGAGTTGAGCAGCGGCGCCTCGACGTCCAGGGAACCGGCGCGGTAGGTCAGGGCACGCACGTCTTTAGGCAGGCACGAACCGCCGAAGGCGAAGCCCGGGCGCATGTAGTACTGGGACAGGTTCAGGGTCTTGTCCTGGCAAACCACTTCCATCACTTCACGGCCATCGACGCCGACGGCTTTGGCGATGTTGCCGATCTCGTTGGCGAAGGTCACTTTGGTCGCGTGCCAGACGTTGCAGGTGTACTTGATCATCTCGGCAACGGCGATGTCCTTGCGGATGATCGGGGCGTCGAGTTCTTCGTACAGCGATTGCAGAACGTCGCCCGAGGCGGTATCGAACTCGCCGATAACGGTCATCGGTGGCTGATCGTAGTCAGCGATGGCGGTGGATTCGCGGAGGAATTCCGGGTTGACCGCAACGCCGAAATCGACGCCGGCTTTCTTGCCGGAGCAGTCTTCCAGAATCGGGATGACCACGTTGGCCACGGTGCCTGGCAACACGGTGCTGCGCACGACGATGGTGTGGCGGGTGGTTTTTTCACGCAGGACAAAACCGATCTCGCGGCACACGGCCTCGATGTAGTTCAGTTCCAGGTCGCCGTTCTTTTTGCTTGGCGTGCCGACGCAGATCATCGACAGGTCGGTATCACGAATCGCCTCGGCGAAGTTGGTCGTGCCGCGCAGACGACCGGTCTGGATACCCTGTTGCAACAGTTCACCCAGGCCCGGTTCAACGATCGGCGATTTGCCGGCGTTAATCATGTCGATCTTGTCTTTGGCAACATCGACGCCAACTACGTCATGGCCCCGTGCAGACAGGCAACCGGCACATACTGCGCCAACGTAACCCAAACCAAATATGCTGATGCGCATCGCAATTACCTCTGTATATATCAGGCCTTAGAAGGCCGGAGTTAATGGTGTTCAGCGGTCACTAGTGCACTCGGAAGTGCGGCTTACAGGCGCCACAATGCCGTGTGCAGGCATACAAAGTTCCGAGTGTCTAATAAGTGCACTCAAGATGTGCGCAACTAGGCCTTGTTGTTATGACTTGCCCTGTTATGCAGCCGATCTTCCGTGCGGGAAGACTCTAGTGCAGTCGTGTAGCCTGCTCGACGTCCGGTAGGGGGCCGGTAAATCAAGCAGTTAGGTGCTCAGGCGAGCACGTTTATAGGGGCGCGGCCTTGGCCTTTGTAGGGGATATTAATGGTGCGTATCTCCTGTCCTTCGATTGTTTTGAGACTAGTTAGTCACTCAGGCAAGTTGCTGTGACAACTTGGTTACATGGCTATCAGCTCTGCGTAAGTTATCTCGTACAAACTCGGCGAGAATCGTTACCGGTGGTATGAGCAACGCATTTGGACATAGTTCCAGCCCGCTCATCGTGCCAGCCGAAATTTTTTGAAATATTGATGAAGATGGCACTGGGTGCAAATTGATAGCACTAACGATTTCGCCCTTTAGTTATCGGGGTGAAACCGGGGTCGATAGTTTTGTGCCACTACGGGTAAAAAATTTAGGTGCCACTACTGAAAAAAAACTTCAGTGTCGAGTGAAACTAAAATTAGAAAATAGAGTGTGGTTTTATTGGCGCCATGAATTTGGCGATATGTCGCAGGGGGATTTTGACTTCGGGCGGACTGCACGACTCTGGAGGAAAAGAGTCGTGCAAAGGGCATGCTTTATTCCGGGGCGTGGTCGCGCAAAAACACCAGATTGTCAGGTTTCGATTGTTCGGCGCTGTAGCGATAACCCTGTACATCAAATTGCTTGAGCTGAGCCGGGTCGTTGATGCGTTCCTGGATCACAAAACGGCTCATCAGGCCGCGCGCTTTCTTCGCGTAGAAACTGATGATCTTGTACTGGCCGTTCTTCTGATCCTTGAACTCGGTATTGATGATCCGCGCCTTCAACGCGCTGCGCTTGACCGCAGAAAAGTATTCGTTGGATGCAAGGTTGAGCAGTACGTCATCGCCCTGATCGGCCAGCGCTTCATTCAGCCACTCGCTGATGCGCGTACCCCAGAACGCATACAGATCCTTGCCACGGCCGTTGGCCAGTTTGGTGCCCATTTCCAGGCGATAGGGTTGCATCAGGTCCAGCGGCCGCAGCAGGCCATAAAGGCCGGAGAGCATGCGCAAATGCTTTTGCGCGTAATCGAATTGCGCTTCGCTGAAGGACTGCGCATCCAGGCCGGTGTACACGTCACCCTTGAAGGCGAGCAGGGCCTGCTTGGCGTTTTCCGGGGTGAAGGCGGGTGTCCAGCTGCCGAAACGCGCGGCGTTGAGGCCACCGATCTTGTCGGACACGTGCATCAACTCGCTGATCTGCGCCGGACTCAGCTCGCGCAACTGCTGGATCAATTCCTGGGAATGGTCGAGGTACTGCGGCTGGGTAAAGCGCTGGGTCGCCGGCGGTGTTTCGTAGTCGAGGGTCTTGGCGGGGGAAATCACCATCAGCATGAAGTCGTCTCCTTTAATCGTGGGGGCGATTCTAGGGGGTTGTCCTTGTTGACTCCAGCTATCAAGCCCATAGGTGATCGACGGCTTAACTCAAACCCCTTGTGGGAGCGAGCCTGCTCGCGAAAGCGGATTCACATGATCGTTCCCACGCTCCGCGTGGGAATGCAGCCCGTGACGCTCTGCGTCACAGTCGTCGGACGCGGAGCGTCCGGGTAGGCGTTACCACGCAGAGCGTGGGAACGATCATCCATGGCTGAGGGGAATAGGACAGGATCAGCTATAGTGCCGCGCGGGTTTTGTTATGGAGACATCCCTTTGCGCATTGTTCTTTTATTCACCGCGTGGCTGCTGAGCTTCGGCGCCATGGCGGCGCCCGGCGATGCGGCGACGCTGGATCGCACGACCTGGCCGGAGCAGCTCAGCAACCCGACCCTGTTCGACGTCGCGTCGCGGGCGGAAATCCTCATGTTCGCTCGCGGCCTGCTCGGCACCGAGTCCATCGACGAGGCGGCACTGGCCCAGCGCCTGGGCCTGCGCACGGTCAATATCGATGCGGTCAATCAGCTGCGCCAGCGCCTCTGGCAGCGCTTGCTCGCCAACTACAACCACGCCCAGCAAAGCTGCGATCAGGACGCCTCGTTCTGCTTCCTCGTCGAAGACCTGCCGACCCTGCGCGAGCAGGCGGCCAAGTTCGTCGTCAGCGACGACAGCTATTACACCAAGTGGGCCGAGCCGAGCCGGATCTTCCATTTGCAGTACCTCGACGAGCTGATGCGCAAGGCCGCGCTGTCACCGCAAACCAGTAACGAATTCGATCGTTTCGGCGACTACGAGCGCAACGGCGACGACATGCACGACCGGCTGTTTCTGCTGACGTTCGACAGCGCCGCCAACGTGCAACCGGACAACACCGACTGGCTGACCGAGTACCTGCGAAAATCGAATCTGAGCGGGACATTCTTTGTACTGGGCAAGGATATTCAGGCGCGACTCGCAGGGCGTTCGGTCAGCAGTCTGCAGGCGAGTTTTTCCCGGCAGTGCGTTGGCGTGCAGGGCTGGGAGTTCCGCTCTCACAGCCATTGGCAGGACTGGCAGGATTCGGTGCGGCGCAGCGCCGATCTGGTGAAGAACAAACTGCCGGAAAACTACGTGCCGCTGTTCCGTCCGCCGGATGGCCAGCGCCGCAGTGACGCACAAGGTTTCTTCAACAGCCAGGGCCTGCAAGTGGCGCTGTGGGACATCGATGCCCAGGACGGTGCCGGCAAGCTCAAAGGCCCGGCAAGCGCGCAGCGGGTGCTGACCCTGATGCTGCTGTGGCGGCACGGGGTGATCAATTTCAACATGAAACAGGATGCGGTGAAGACGTCCCTGCCGTGGCTGATCACCCAGACTGCGCAGAGCGGCATCGGCTGGGAAGACTGTCAGGACGCGTTTCGTTGAGAAATGAGAAAAAGCCCGTAAACATTGGACTTGGGGTGATTTTCAGGAGGAATTCGATGCAGGCGGACTTCCGACTTTAGCGGGGTACGGGGAGTCCGCCAAGGGCTTTTCGTCACTCTGCAAAATAAACTTAAAAAAACCGTCAAAGTGCTTTTTTATGTCATCGGTTTTGGAGTATTACGAAGACAGACCGCCGAAACCTGCGACACAGGTGGCGTCTTCCCAGACTCCTATTGTGTGCAGTTCATCCAGGCCCTCGTGGATGAATTCGGCAGTCACCTCGAGGCGCAGCACTGTCACGGTATTGCGTCGAATGGCTCCCACAAAGGTGACCGAGTATGGATGATCACGGACGCAGCCCTTCCTCCAACCAGCCAATCCTGTATGTACTCGATACCAACGTATTGATTCACGATCCAAATGCCCTGCTGAATTTCGAAGAACACCACGTCGCCATCCCGATGACCGTGCTGGAAGAGCTGGACAAGCTCAAGAGCGGCCATCACAGCGTGGCCGCCGAATGCCGCCAGGCGATCCGCCTGATCGACAAGACCCTGGGCGATGCGTCCCCTGAAGACGTTGAGCTGGGCGTGCCGATCCAGCGTGGCAAGGGCGGGCCGAAGGGCTTGCTGTCAATTCTGATGAGCAAGCAGGCCGAGTCGAACCTGATTCTGCCCGAGCATCTGAACGACAACAAAATCATCAACCAACTGATTGATCTGCATACCCGCGATCCGCAAAAACCGGTGGTGCTGGTCACCAAAGACATCAACATGCGCCTCAAGGCGCGCGCCTGTGGGATCGACGCCGAGGACTACAGCACCGACCAATTGGTCGATGACGTGTCCCTGCTGCCCAACGGCTACCACAACATGACCGGCTCCTTCTGGGACCGCGTGAGCAAGGTCGAAACCCGTCAGGACCACGGCCGCACCTGGCATCAGGTACAACTGATCGACAATCTGCCGGCCGTGCACATCAACGAGTTCATCATCGACGAGCAGGGCTTTGTCGGCTGGATCAAGGAAATCCAGGAAGACCGCCTGCTGATCCTCGACCTGCATCAGGAACCGCTGCTGCATCAGGAGGCCTGGGGGCTGAAGCCGCGCGACATCTATCAGAGTCTGGCCCTGTATGCGCTGCTTGACCCGGACATTCATCTGGTCAACCTGTCCGGCGCCGCCGGTTCCGGTAAAACCATTCTGGCGCTGGCCGCTGCGATCGAGCAGACCATGGTCAGCAAACGTTATCGCCGCATCATCGCCACCCGCAGCGTGCAGGGTCTGGACCAGGAAATCGGCTTCCTGCCCGGCACCGAAGCGGAAAAAATGGAGCCTTGGCTGGGCGCCATCACCGACAACCTCGAAGCCTTGCACATGGATGACGAAAACACCCATGGCAGCGTCGACTACATCCTCAGCAAAGTGCCGTTGCAGTTCAAATCGCTCAACTATATTCGTGGTCGCAGCTTCCAGCAGAGCCTGATCCTGATCGACGAATGCCAGAACCTCACGCCGCACCAGATGAAAACCATCATCACCCGTGCCGGCGCCGGTTCCAAAGTGGTGTGCCTGGGCAACCTGGCGCAGATCGACACCCCATACCTGTCCGCGACCAGCTCCGGGCTGACCTACCTGACCGAACGCTTCAAGGATTTCCCCAACGGTGTGCACATCACCCTGCAAGGGGTGCCTCGCTCGATCCTGGCCGAATACGCCGAATCGCATTTGTAACCTTTCACCCAGAACCGGGTGGCCCTTAAAGCCGCCCGGTTTTTTTATGGATAAATGCATATCTCCTGTGGGAGCGAGCCTGCTCGCGAATGCGGTGTATCAGTCGACATCTATAGTGAATCTGAATCCGCTTTCGCGAGCAGGCTCGCTCCCACAGGGGGCAACGGTGATTTCATAATCAGTGATGCGGATATCTGACCCACAGGTTTACAATCCACGCTCCTGATCAGGAGTAATCCCGTGCTGACTCATCTCGATTCCCAAGGTCGCGCCAACATGGTCGACGTCACTGAAAAAGCCGTGACGTTCCGTGAAGCGACCGCTCAAGCGCTGGTGCGCATGCTCCCTGAAACCCTGCAGATGATCGTCAGCGGCGGCCATCCCAAGGGTGATGTGTTCGCCGTGGCGCGCATTGCCGGAATTCAGGCGGCGAAGAAGACCAGCGATCTGATTCCCCTGTGCCACCCGCTGATGCTCACCGGCGTCAAAGTCGAACTCAGCGCCGAAGGCGATGACAGCGTGCGTATCGTCGCCCGCTGCAAGCTGTCCGGGCAGACCGGCGTCGAGATGGAAGCGCTGACCGCCGCCAGCGTCGCCGCCCTGACCATTTACGACATGTGCAAAGCCGTCGACCGGGGCATGACCATCGAAAGCGTGCGTCTGCTGGAGAAAGTCGGCGGCAAGAGCGGCCACTTCCAGGCGGAGCAGCCATGAAACTGACCGTGAAATTTTTTGCCCGCTACCGTGAAGCGCTGGGCGTGGATTCGGTTGCGGTTGAAGGCGATTTCGCCACCGTCGATGACGTTCGGGCACTGTTGGCAGAACGTGATGGCGCCGAAGTGCTGAGCGAGCAAAACCTGATGTGCGCACGCAACGAAGACCTCTGCCAGCTCGACGAGCCAGTTGTCGATGGTGATGAAGTGGCGTTTTTCCCCACCGTGACCGGAGGCTGAACATGGCGATTCGCGTGCAGGCCACGCCGTTCGATCCGGGCGCTGAAGTCAATGCGATGCACGCGGCCAATGTCGGTGTGGGCGCGGTGGTGAGCTTTGTCGGTTATGTGCGCGACTTCAACGACGGGCTCGACGTGGCCGGGATGTTCCTCGAACACTATCCGGGCATGACCGAAAAGGCTCTCGGCAAGATCGCTGTCGAAGCCGAGCAGCGCTGGCCGCTGTTGAAACTGGAAGTGCTGCACCGCATCGGCGCGCTGGAACCGGGCGAACCGATCGTCTTCGTCGGCGCCGCCAGCGCCCACCGCCAGGCCGCGTTCGATGCCTGCGCCTTCGTCATGGACTACCTGAAAACCCGCGCGCCGTTCTGGAAAAAAGAAAACACCAGTGACGGCCCGCGTTGGGTCGAAGGGCGCGACAGTGATCATGCGGCTGCGGATCGCTGGAAGAAGTAGTTTCTGTAGCGCCCTCCGGTCAGTCTTCGCGAGCAGGCTCGCTCCCACAATTGGAAAGCGTTCCCCTGTGGGAGCGAGCCTGCTCGCGAAGGCGTCATCTGTGACACCGAAAATCCTTCCCTCTCTACCCGATTGACGATTTGTACCTGAGAGTCCAGTATGGATTTCCAAGTACAAAAAAAGCTTCTGTCTTGCCGCTATCAGGTTGCCGCTTGTAGCTGCTCTTCTTCGCCAAACCAACAACAACCCGCGAGAGAACGAACATGAAGAAACTCCCCCTCATCACCGGTCTGGCCCTCAGTCTGCTGGCCTGCTCCAGCGTCTTCGCCGCCGAGAAAACCCTGCGCATCGGCATCGAAGCGGCCTATCCGCCATTCGCGTCAAAAACCGACAAAGGTGAAATCGTCGGCTTCGACTACGACATCGGCAATGCCCTTTGTGCGCAGATGAAGGTCAATTGCGTGTGGGTCGAAGGTGAGTTCGACGGGCTGATTCCTTCGCTGAAAGTGAAGAAGATCGACATGGCGCTGTCGTCGATGACCATCAACGAAGATCGCAAGAAGTCGGTGGATTTCAGCCACAAGTACTATTT
The DNA here is from genome assembly GCF_024072275.1 of Pseudomonas siliginis. Taxonomy (NCBI): domain Bacteria; kingdom Pseudomonadati; phylum Pseudomonadota; class Gammaproteobacteria; order Pseudomonadales; family Pseudomonadaceae; genus Pseudomonas; species Pseudomonas siliginis. Next base: position 1,119,265 of record NZ_CP099598.1, read on the forward strand.
CACTTCTTCGCGTCTGGTCATGAAGGAAGGCGCTACGGTGGATGATCAGTACGCCAGCCTCAAAGGCAAGAACGTCGGCGTGCAGCGCGCGACCACCACCGATCGTTATGCCACCGAGGTGTTCGAACCCAAGGGCATCAACGTCAAGCGCTACAGCAACAACGAAGAAATCTACATGGACCTGGCGGCGGGGCGCCTTGATGCGATTTTTGCCGACACCATTCCGCTCAATGACTTCCTGTCGATGCCGCGCGGTAAGGGTTACGCGTTTGTCGGGCCGGAGCTGAAGGATCCGAAGTACGTCGGCGAGGGCGCGGGGATTGCTGTGCGCAAGGGCAATGCTGAGCTGGTCAGCCAGTTGAACAGCGCCATCGACGGGATTCGCGCGAATGGCGAGTACCAGAAGATTTCCGAGAAGTATTTCAAGACCGATATCTACGGCGATTGATCAAGCGCTTTCGCGAGCAGGCTCGCTCCCACAGGGGTAACGCATTCCAAATGTGGGAGCGAGCCTGCTCGCGAAGAGGCCAGCGCTAGCGATGCAAATCTTCAGCCCTTCAATTCCTTCAAATGTTTGTACACCGTCGCCCGCCCCATGTTCAGCACATTGGCCACGTAGTTCGAGGCGCTCTTGCCCTTGAACGCGCCCTCGGCGTGCAGCGCCAGCACCAGTTCGCGTTTGTGATCGCGGGTCAGCAGGTTCAGGCTCAACTGCCGCTCGCGCAACCAGGCGTGGAGGAAGGTGTTGATGCGTTCCTGCCAGTCATCACGGAACAGCGAGTCCGGCTGCGGAATCAGCTTGCTCGGCGAGAGAAACAGGTCCAGCGCCGCTTTGGCGTTCTCGAACAGGGAAATGTTCAGATTGATGCACAGCACCGCCAGCGGCCGACTTTCGCTGTCACGCAGCACGGTGCTCAGGCTGCGAATTTTCTGACCGTCCCAGTTGAGCTTTTCGTACGGGCCGATGTTCCTGTCGCTGACATCCTCGCTGAGCATGTCTTCCAGTGACGAGTCGTCGCCGATCTCGCGCTTGGACAGGTTGTTGGCGATGTAGTCGACCTTCTGCGTGCGCAGGTCGTGCAGCACCACCTCGGCGTGGGGGAAGAACAGCGTGGCAATGGCGTCGGCGATGGCGCGGAGGTTATCCAGCGCCGGGTCGAATTCGGGGGCAGTCATGACAGTGGAGCTCCAGGCAGCGTCAGCGCCCCTTGTGCCGGGGCGCTGCGAGTGTGCCGCAATCTTTTCGACGAGTCGATGCGATCAAACCAGTCGGGCCGGGGAGAGCATGGCGCTGTCCAGACCGAATTGATGCAGGTGCTCGGGGAATGGCTCGCCGCGCACCAGCGCCGCACTGGCCTGGCCCATCGCCGGCGACGTCTGAATGCCGTAGCCGCCCTGCGCGGCGACCCAGAACAGCCCTGGCACCTGCGGATCAAAGCCGCTGAGCAAATCACCGTCGGCAACGAAACTGCGCAGACCGGCCCAGGTGCGGGTCGGACGGCGAATGGTCAGCGTGGTGGCCTCTTCGATCTGATAAATGCCCATGGCGATGTCGAGTTCTTCCGGCTGCACGTCGTGCGGTTCGACCGGATCGGCATTGGCCGGCGAGCCGAGGAACATGCCGGCGTCGGGCTTCATGTAGAAGGATTCGTCGAGGCTGACCAGCATTGGCCAATGATGAGTGTCCACGCCTTCCGGCCCGGCAAAGATAAACGCAGCGCGGCGTTTCGCTTGCAGACCCAGCGGCTGCGCACCGGCCAGGGCAGCGATCTTGTCGGCCCACGCACCGGCGGCGTTGATGATCACCGGTGCGCTGAACGTCTCGCCATTGGTCTGCACGATCCACAGGCCATCGGCATCGCGGCTCAAGCCGAGCACTTCGCAATCGGTGCGCACTTCGCCGTGGTTGCGCCGGATGCCGCGCAGGTAGCCTTGATGCAGCGCGTCGGTGTCGATGTCGCAGGCCGATGGATCGTAGATCGCGCCGTGGACTTTTTCCCGGCGCAGGATCGGCAGACGCGCGCAGGCTTCGTCGGCGCTGAGCAGTTGCATCTGCGGCACGGTGGCTTTGGCGCTGAGGTATTGGTTGTTCAGTTCGGCGGGATCACCGATGAAGTCGACGGTCATTTCGCCGCGTGGGGTCAGCAGCGGATGCTCGCAAAAGCCGCTCGGAGGACTGTCGAAAAACGCGCGGCTCGCCTGAGTCAGTGCGCGGACCTGTGCGGTGCCGTAGGCGGCGGTGTACAGCGCGGCGGAGCGACCGGTGGAGTGATAGCCGGGATGGGTTTCACGCTCGAGCACGATCACTTTGCCGTGCGGCGCCAGCCAGAACCCGGTGGAAGCGCCGGCAATCCCGCCGCCGATGATGATGAAATCTGCGTGGCTCATGTAGGTCTCCAGTGGGTACGCAATATCAAGGCGTTCGCTAGTCCATCGTGGGAGCGAGCCTGCTCGCGAAAGCGGTGTATCAGTCGACATCTTCGCTGAATGTCAGACCGCATTCGCGAGCAGGCTCGCTCCCACAGGGGATTTTTGGCGTTAGTGGGTTAAGTGATAAACCGCATTGGCGAGGGCAATGTCTTCCAGGCCCAAGCCGATTGAACGGAAGAACACGTGACGGTCGTAACCCGGGCGCTGCACTTTTTCGCTGAGCAAGTCGGCGAGGTCGCCGACAATTGAATCCTTGTTCCAGCCATGCTGTTCGGCGGCAATCAGCATCTCACCTGCCGAACCCGGCGTGGTCAGACGATAGTCGCAGAACACCTGCATGTCGTTGAGGCTTTGCGGCGGTACTTCATGGGCGCGCGGGGCGTTGGTGCTGATCGAGGTGATCAGCGCCGGTTTGCTTAACCCGGCAGGATCGATTACCGGCCCGGCCGACGAGGTGCAGAGCATGATCACATCCGCATCGGTAACGGCGGTCTCGCGGCTGTCGGCAATCTTCAGTGACGGCGCGATGGACTTCAACACAGCCTGTGTTTGCGCATCTTCCAGCAGCGATGGCGAATACAGGCTGATGCTCTGCCAGTCGCGCAGCGCTTTGGCGTAGTGCAGATGCGCTTGAGCAACCTTGCCGCTGCCGATGATCGCCAGTCGCTGTGCATTCAACGGGGCGAGGACGTCGACCGCCACGGCCGTGGTCGCGGCGGTGCGCGCGATGGTCAGTTCGCCGGCATCGCAGAGCAGCAGCGGCTGACCGGTTTTCGTCGACATCAACAATGTCCATGCCGTCACCAGCGCACCCTGCTCACGGACGATGTACGGCGAAGTCTTCACTCCGTACACGCCGTCCTCGGCCAGTACACCCAAGTAGTTGATGAAGTCGCCGGCACCCTGCGGAAACTCGACCCATTGCTGCGCCGGCTGCACGGCGTTCCCGGCCGCCAGATCGCGGAACAGCTTGCGCAGGATTTGCGGAACATCGATACGCGCCAATAGCTCATGGGCCTGGGCTTGATCGATCACATAGGGCGTACTGGACATTTCGCGCTCCGAAACTAAACTTATTTTTCCATTATGGACTTTTAGTTCTGGCGAGCAACCATCGGGCATAAAAAAAGCGCAGTCCGTTGCCGGCTGCGCTTTTTCATTTCGTGGCGCTTACTGCGGACGCTTGCGCTCAACCGCACGCAGCAGATGCGTCGGCGGGGTTTCACAGCTGATCTTGCGACCAAGCTTTTCTTCGATCGACGGCAACTGGTAAGAGTCGTCCTCGCCGGCAAAGCTGATCGACACGCCATCGGCGCCGGCACGACCGGTACGGCCAATGCGGTGCACGTAATCGTCCGGGACTTCCGGCAGGGTGAAGTTGATCACGTGGCTGATGCCGTCGATGTGGATGCCGCGACCGGCGACATCGGTGGCCACCAGCACGCGAATCTTGCCTTCGCGGAAGCCTTCCAGAGTCTTGATGCGCTTGTGTTGCGGCACGTCGCCGGACAGCTGCGCGGCGTTGATGCCATCACGCACCAGACGCTCTTCGATGCGGCGTACTTCGTCCTTGCGGTTGGCAAACACGATGACTCGCTCCCAACCGTTATCGTTGACCAGGTTGTAGAGCAGCTTGTATTTGTCGGCAGCGGCCACGGCGTAGATGTGCTGCTCGACGTTCTCGTTGGCGACGTTGGTGATTTCGATTTCGACAATCGCCGGGTCGGTGGTCCATTGCTTGGCCAGATTCATCACGTCTTCGGTGAAGGTCGCGGAGAACAGCAGGGTCTGGCGCTCGGACTTCGGCGGGGTCTGGCGAATGATCTGCCGTACCTGCGGGATGAAACCCATGTCGAGCATGCGGTCGGCTTCGTCCAGGACCATCACTTCGACCATGTCCAGGTGCACGTCGCCGCGCTGGTTGAAGTCGAGCAAGCGGCCCGGCGTGGCGACGAGGATGTCGCAATGCCGCGCTTCGAGGTGCTTGAGCTGTTTGTCGAAGTCCATGCCGCCGACGAACGTCATGACATTGAGGCCGGTGTATTTGGTCAGGTCAGCGGCGTCCTTGGCGATCTGCACCACCAGTTCGCGGGTCGGCGCGATGATCAGCGCACGCGGCTCGCCCATATAGCGCTCTTTCGGCGGCGGCGTCTGCAGCAACTGGGTGATGATCGAGATCAGGAACGCGGCGGTCTTGCCGGTGCCGGTCTGCGCGCGGCCAATGGCGTCTTTGCCGGCGAGGGTGAAGCCCAGCACCTGCGCCTGGATCGGCGTGCAGTACGGAAAGCCCAGGTCCTGGATGGCGTGCATCAGTTCCGGGGCAAGCTTGAAATCGTGAAAGCGGGTTTTGCCTTCCTGTGGCTCGACGACGAAGTCTTCGAGTTTCCATGGAATGACCGGTGCCTTGGGCTTCGGTTCGCGACGCGGTCTGGCCGGTTTCGGCGCTTCGCCGGGTGCAGGCTCTACGGCCATTGGCGCGGCCGCAGCGGGTTTTTCTTCGGGCTTCGGTGCGGCTGCGGGAGCGGGGCGGTCGGCCTGCGGGGCATCGGCGCGATGACCGGGGGCGTGCGACGGCGCACTGGGAACTGGCGCGAGCTGCTCAGCCTCGCTTTTACCGAACATTTTCTTGAGTGCTTTGAGCACGGTCATCTCATCAATTGGTTAAGGAATGTACGCCGGCCAGTGTAATGCAAGAATCGGGCGCGGCGTAGTAGGAGGGATCAATGGGCAGGGATTGGTCGACAATCAGCGCAGTCGTTCGCTCAACCAGACACCAATGTCGCGAATCTCTTCAGGTAACACTTCGTGCTCCATTGGGTATTCCTGCCATGTCACGGTGACACCATGCTTCTTCAAATGCTCGTAAGCACTGCGGCCCATCGAGTTCTGCACCACGTTATCGAACTGGCCGTGCAGCGATAGCACCGGAATGCGCTGCTGGCTGGCGGATAACTCCAGTTCGTCGCTGAATGTCGGTGCGTAAGTAGACAACGCCAGCACCCCACCCAACGGCCCCTGCCACTTCAGAAATGCGGTGTGCAGAACCACCGCGCCGCCTTGGGAAAAACCGGCGAGAAAAATCCGCGAGGCGTCTATTCCGCTGGCGCGCTCGGCTTCGATCAGTTCGATGATGCGCTTTGCCGAAGCTTCCAACTGGTCACGGTCGATCGCCCGGGCCGGGCTCATGGCCTTGATGTCGTACCAGCTGGGCATGGCATATCCGCCATTTATCGTCACTGGACGCGTCGGCGCCTGCGGCAGCACAAAACGCGTGCTCAGCAGGCTTTCCTGCAACGCCTCGGCCACCGGCAGGAAGTCGTAACGGTCGGCGCCGAGGCCGTGCAGCCAGATCACGCAGGCGTCTGCGGGCTTAACAGGCTGAAGAATCAAGGGCTCGGTCATGTCTGCTCCAAAAATGTGCGGGCGCTCTCATTGAGTGCGTGATTGAAGTGCGCGCCCGGTTGATCCGTTAACAAGATGTCGCAAGGTTACAAGTTTAGCTATTGACGTGTCGCGCAATCACTTTCGCAAGCGGTGTGGTACGGCGTTTGCTATGGAGGTTTGCGTACGAAGCGTCCTACGCGTGGCGGTAACACTATCAGTGTCAGTCGCGTGATGGGATAGCAACGAATCCGGTGATGGATGTTCGCCAATGGCCGCTACGGGCTTAGCGAACGTGAAAGGGCTACAGCCCGTTCGGCCGATTGGTGAGAAGTGAGTGATCCATGATGTGGATTTTCTCCTACTAGACTCATAGCGAAGGTCTTACGTCGGTTGACCCTAAAAAAAGCCAACACGGGTCAACAACGCCTCAAAAGGGTGCGACTGGACTCAAGCTCCGACACAACAAGAGCAAAACTGGAGGTTTGAATGAAGATGTTGAAATCCACTCTGGCGGTCGTGACTGCTGCAGCAGTACTCGGCGTCAGCGGGTTCGCTCAGGCGGGTGCAACCCTGGATGCGGTACAGAAAAAAGGTTTCGTGCAGTGTGGCGTGAGCGACGGTCTGCCGGGCTTCTCGGTACCGGATGCGACCGGCAAGATCCTCGGCATCGATGCCGACGTCTGCCGCGCTGTGGCCGCAGCCGTTTTCGGCGACGCCAACAAGGTCAAGTTCAGCCAGTTGAACGCCAAGGAGCGCTTCACCGCGCTGCAGTCCGGCGAGATCGACATCCTGTCGCGCAACACCACCATGACCAGCTCCCGTGACGCGGGCATGGGCCTGAAATTCCCGGGCTTCATCACCTACTACGACGGCATCGGCTTTTTGGTGAACAACAAGCTGGGCGTGAAAAGTGCCAAAGAGCTCGACGGCGCGACTATCTGCATCCAGGCCGGTACCACCACCGAACTGAACGTTTCCGACTACTTCCGTGGCAACGGTCTGAAATACACCCCGATCACCTTCGACACCTCCGATGAAAGCGCCAAGTCGCTGGAATCCGGTCGTTGCGACGTGCTGACCTCCGACAAGTCCCAGCTGTTCGCCCAGCGCAGCAAGCTGGCCTCGCCGAAGGACTACGTGGTTCTGCCGGAAACCATTTCCAAAGAACCATTGGGCCCGGTCGTACGTAACGGCGACGACGAGTGGCTGGCCATCGTGCGTTGGGTCGGCTACGCGCTGCTCAATGCCGAAGAAGCCGGCATCACTTCGAAGAACGTCGAAGCTGAAGCCAAGTCCACCAAGAACCCGGACGTGGCCCGTATGCTCGGTGCTGACGGCGAATACGGCAAAGACCTGAAGCTGCCGAAAGACTGGGTTGTGCAGATCGTCAAGCAGGTCGGCAACTACGGCGAAATCTTCGAGAAAAACCTCGGCAAGAGCACTCCGCTGGAAATCGACCGTGGCCTGAACGCCCTGTGGAACAACGGCGGCATTCAGTACGCACCACCAGTGCGCTAATGGTTCTATCGCCCGGCGGGCCAACCGCCGGGTGATGTTCTTGTTCCATTTCTTCCGGGGCACTTCATGCAAAATTCTATCGGCGCACCAAAGCAGAGGCTCAGCCTCAGCGATCCACGAGTGCGTGCGTGGCTATTCCAGATCATCACCGTTGTGGCGGTGATCTCGCTTGGCTGGTACCTGTTCGACAACACGCAAACCAACCTTCAGCACCGGGGTATCACTTCCGGTTTCAGCTTTCTGGAGCGCAGTGCCGGGTTCGGCATCGCTCAAACCCTGATCGACTACACCGAAGCGGACAGCTACGCGCGGGTGTTTGTCATCGGCCTGCTCAACACCCTGTTGGTGACCTTTATCGGCGTGATCCTGGCGACGATCCTCGGTTTCATCGTCGGCGTGGCGCGGCTGTCGCAGAACTGGATCATCGCCAAACTGGCGACGGTGTATGTGGAAGTGTTCCGCAACATTCCGCCACTGCTGCAGATCCTGTTCTGGTACTTCGCGGTGTTCCTGACCATGCCGGGGCCGCGCAACAGCCACAACTTCGGCGACACCTTCTTCGTCAGCAGCCGTGGCCTGAACATGCCGGCCGCACTCGCCGCTGACGGCTTCTGGGCGTTCGTGATCAGCATCGTGCTGGCCATCGTCGGCATCGTGCTGATGTGCCGCTGGGCCAACAAGCGTTTCGAAGAAACCGGCGTACCGTTCCACAAGTTCTGGACCGGCCTGGCAATTGCGCTGGTGATCCCGACCCTGTGCGCGCTGATCTTCGGCGCTCCGTTGCACTGGGAAATGCCCGAGCTCAAGGGCTTCAACTTTGTCGGTGGCTGGGTGCTGATCCCGGAACTGCTGGCGTTGACCCTGGCGCTCACTGTGTACACCGCAGCGTTTATCGCCGAGATCGTGCGTTCCGGGATCAAGTCGGTCAGCCACGGTCAGACCGAAGCGGCGCGTTCGCTTGGCCTGCGCAACGGCCCGACCCTGCGCAAGGTGATCATCCCGCAGGCCCTGCGCGTGATCATTCCGCCGCTGACCAGCCAATACCTGAACCTTGCGAAGAACTCCTCGCTGGCAGCCGGTATCGGTTACCCGGAAATGGTTTCGCTGTTCGCTGGCACCGTGCTCAACCAGACCGGGCAGGCCATCGAAGTGATTGCCATCACCATGAGCGTGTACCTGGCGATCAGTATCAGCATTTCCCTGCTGATGAACTGGTACAACAAGCGCATTGCGCTGATCGAGCGGTAAGGAAAAGCGCATGAGTACTCATACTTTCAAACCCGACATGCCTCCACCGAACAGCAGTATCGGCGTGGTGGCGTGGATGCGCGCGAACATGTTCTCCAGCTGGCTCAACACCCTGCTGACGCTGTTTGCGTTCTATCTGATCTACCTGGTCGTGCCACCGATCCTCAGCTGGGCGATCGTCGACGCCAACTGGGTCGGCACCACCCGCGCCGACTGCACCAAGGAAGGCGCCTGCTGGGTGTTCATTCAGCAGCGTTTCGGCCAGTTCATGTACGGCTACTACCCGACCGAACTGCGCTGGCGCGTTGACCTGACCGTGTGGCTGGCGGTCATTGGCGCAGCCCCCCTGTTTATCTCGCGCGTGCCGCGTAAAGCGGTGTACGGCCTGAGCTTCCTGGTGCTGTACCCGATCATTGCCTTCACTTTGCTGCATGGCGGTTTCGGAATGACCACCGTGCCGACCAGCCAGTGGGGCGGCCTGATGCTGACCCTGGTGATCGCCACCGTCGGCATCGCCGGGGCGTTGCCGCTGGGTATCGTGCTGGCGCTGGGACGACGTTCGAACATGCCGGCGATTCGTGTGGTCTGCGTGACCTTCATCGAGTTCTGGCGCGGCGTGCCGTTGATCACGGTGCTGTTCATGTCCTCGGTAATGCTGCCGCTGTTCCTGCCCGAAGGCATGAACTTCGACAAGCTGCTGCGGGCGCTGATCGGCGTGATCCTGTTCCAGTCAGCCTACGTCGCCGAGGTGGTGCGTGGCGGTCTGCAAGCGATTCCCAAAGGGCAGTACGAAGCGGCTGCAGCGATGGGCCTCGGTTACTGGCGTTCGATGGGCCTGGTGATTCTGCCGCAAGCCCTGAAGCTGGTAATCCCGGGCATCGTCAACACGTTCATTGCGCTGTTCAAGGACACCAGCCTGGTGATCATTATCGGCCTGTTCGACCTGCTCAACAGCGTCAAGCAAGCCGCCGCCGACCCGAAATGGCTGGGCATGGCCACCGAAGGCTACGTGTTCGCCGCCCTGGTGTTCTGGATTTTCTGTTTTGGTATGTCGCGCTATTCCATGCATCTGGAACGCAAGCTCGACACTGGCCACAAGCGTTAGGAGTTCTCTGTAAATGAGCGAAGCAATCAAAAAGCCTGTGGGTCCGGAAGGCATCATCCAGATGCAGGGCGTGAACAAGTGGTACGGCCAGTTTCACGTACTCAAGGACATCAACCTCAACGTCAAACAGGGCGAACGCATCGTCCTGTGTGGTCCGTCGGGCTCCGGTAAATCCACGACGATCCGTTGCCTCAATCGTCTGGAAGAACACCAGCAGGGGCGCATCGTCGTCGATGGCGTGGAACTGACCAACGACCTCAAGCAGATCGAAGCGATCCGCCGCGAAGTCGGCATGGTGTTCCAGCACTTCAACCTGTTCCCGCACCTGACCATTTTGCAGAACTGCACCCTGGCGCCGATGTGGGTGCGCAAGATGCCCAAGCGCAAGGCCGAAGAAATCGCCATGCATTACCTGGAGCGCGTACGCATTCCGGAGCAGGCGCACAAATATCCGGGGCAGCTTTCCGGCGGTCAGCAACAGCGTGTGGCGATCGCCCGCGCCTTGTGCATGAAGCCGAAAATCATGCTGTTCGACGAGCCGACTTCAGCGCTTGACCCGGAGATGGTGAAAGAGGTTCTGGACACCATGATCGGTCTGGCCGAAGACGGCATGACCATGCTCTGCGTGACCCACGAAATGGGCTTCGCCCGCACCGTGGCCAACCGCGTGATCTTCATGGACAAGGGCGAAATCGTTGAGCAGGCCGCGCCGAACGACTTCTTCGACAATCCGCAGAATGATCGGACCAAGTTGTTCTTGAGTCAGATTTTGCATTGATGCCCGTCAGGCGCTGAAACAAACCCGGACTCAGTTCCGGGTTTGTTTTATCTGGGCTCATCTGGCCAGAACAGGTTCCCGCTCCGGGTAACGAGTTTCCAGAAGTTGTTTGAGACCGTCGTCTGCGTGAAGTGCCTGAATTTCCTCTAGCAGATCGGGATGACGATCCAGAAGCCGCATCAGTGTGAACAACGGCTGCGGCGGAGCCAGTTCGCCGCGTTCATATCGTGAAAACGCATTATGCCCACCTCCTGACAGCCACTTCACCGCACTTCTTTGAGTGAGATGGAGCTTTCGGCGAATACGCTTCATTTCGGTACCGATCAGCCGAAGTACGTCTTCGAGTAATTGATCGCCGGCATCTACGTAGCGCTCGGCACTGTCGGTACCACTGTCAAAAATGATTTCGCCACAGATCCTGCACTCCCAGCCGGCGAGAAGGTGTACGGGCCGCGAAAACTGTTTGTAATTGACGTCGAGACTGCGATCTTGAAAGTGGTGCATTGCGTGTTCGGTGCCGCAACTCAGGCATTGCCTCTTGCTCATGTGTTTTTCTCCTTGAAGGAGATCACCGGAGAACCACCGCTCGTGCAGTAGGTCACTTTGATATAGATCTCCCGATTTCGAAACGATACGTGATAGACGTCGTGCCAGTTACGATGGTTGGAATAAGAGGTCATGGATTTGTAGAGCATCCGCCGCTCAAGCGTTGCCACAACCTGCATCATCACTTTCCAGGACATGCCCATGTCCCGGCCTGTCTCAAGTGCATAACGTGTAAAGGCTTCTTTGCCTCGTCTAACTACTTCGGCCTTCACGACTGTCAAGTCGTAATGGGGTGTGTTCTTTTCCATAAGAAGCCAAAACCCTGTCCCTGAAATTACCCTTAAAGGGTAATTTTGACCAATCGAAAATGCCGCTCCATGTGTCTTCGATTGACCCTAGGTGGTTGCCGTACTACATGGGTCTGACTAACATGTCGGAAAATTCATCCTATGATTGGATGAAAAGGTGAGGCTCATGTCCGACATTTCCCCTTTGATCAAGCGATCTCTGGTCGATCAGGCTTTGGATCAACTGCGGCAGCGCATCAACAGCGGTGCGTGGCAGGTCGGCGAGCGTCTGCCGACCGAACCTGAGCTGTGCGCCGAGCTGGGCATCAGCCGCAACACGGTGCGTGAGGCGATGCGTGTTCTGGCGTTCTCGGGATTGATCGAAATTCGCCAGGGCGACGGCAGTTATCTGCGCGCCGTGGTCGATCCGCTGGATACGCTGAAGGCGTTGTCCCGCTGTTCCCTGGAGCAGGCTCGGGAGACCCGGCACATCCTTGAAGTCGAGGCCATCGGCCTGGCCGCGTTGCGCCGTACCGATGAGGATCTGGCGGCCCTGCGCGAAGCGCTCGGCACCAGCGGCAGCCACTACCACGGCGATCTCGACACCTACATCGCCTGCGATCTGGTGTTCCATCGCCGACTCGTCGACGCCGCGCACAACCCGACCCTCAGCGAGCTGTATCGATATTTCTCCAGCATCGTCGGCGCGCAATTGCGCCAGACCTTGAATATCTCCCCGCGCCGTCAGGAAGTGTTTGATCTGCACATCGACTTGCTCGATGCGGTCGAGCAACGCGACCCGGAGCGGGCCAAAGCCTTGTCTAGGCAGTTGATCAATGAACCTTGAAACCGAGAAATCCATGTCCCGCAATGAGTTATCCACAGCGTCGAAACGCTCGCCCGAACTGAAGGAATTGCTGATCGATGCTGAGGCTGATGACGAGCAGGTCCAGCAAAGCCACCCATTGGTAAAACGCCCGTGGCTGTTGCTGCTTGGGTTGATTCTGGTGGCGCTGAACCTGCGCCCGGCGTTGTCGAGCATGGCGCCATTGCTCAGCGAGGTCTCCAGAAGCCTCGGGCTGTCTGCGGCGCAGGCGGGATTGCTGACCACGTTGCCGGTGCTGTGCCTGGGTTTGTTTGCGCCGCTGGCGCCGATTCTGGCGCGGCGTTTCGGTGCCGAGCGCGTGGTGCTGGGAATTCTGCTGACGCTGGCCGGCGGGATTATCCTGCGCAGTAATTTCGGCGAGATCGGCCTGTTCGCCGGCAGCGTGCTTGGGGGCGCCAGCATCGGCATTGTCGGCGTGCTGTTACCGGGCATTGTCAAACGCGATTTCGCCAAACATGCCGGGACCATGACCGGCGTCTACACCATGGCGCTGTGCCTGGGCGCAGCGATGGCGGCGGGTTCGACCGCGCCGCTGAGTGAACACTTCGGCAACAGCTGGGCGATGGGCCTGGGCTTCTGGGTGATTCCGGCATTGGTAGCCGCAGTGTTCTGGCTGCCACAAGTCGGCTCCAAACATGGCGCACACAACGTCGCCTATCGCGTGCGCGGGTTGCTGCGTGATCCGCTGGCCTGGCAGGTGACCTTGTATATGGGCCTGCAATCGTCGCTGGCCTACATCGTGTTTGGATGGTTGCCGTCGATCCTCATCGGGCGCGGGCTGACACCGACTCAGGCCGGATTGGTGCTGTCCGGTTCGGTGATCATTCAGCTGGCCAGTTCGCTGGCCGCGCCGTGGCTGGCGACCCGGGGCAAGGATCAGCGCCTGGCGATCGTCGTGGTCATGGCGCTGACCCTGGCCGGCCTGTTCGGCTGCCTGTACGCACCGATCGAAGGTCTGTGGGGCTGGGCGATTCTGCTCGGACTGGGGCAGGGCGGCACGTTCAGTCTCGCCCTGACCCTGATCGTGCTGCGCTCGCGCGATTCCCATGTCGCGGCGAACCTGTCGAGCATGTCCCAGGGTTTTGGCTACACCCTGGCGTCCATGGGGCCGTTTGCCGTGGGCGTGGTGCATGACTGGACCGGCGGCTGGAATGCGCTGGGCTGGATATTCGGCGTTATCGGCGCCGGTGCAATCCTCGCCGGGCTGGGTGCCGGCCGGGCGCTGTATGTGCAGGTGCAAAGCGAAAAGATCTGAATGCACTGGGTGCAAATGTGGGAGCGAGCCTGCTCGCGAAAGCGGTGTTTCGGTCAACATGGATGTTGAATGTTGAATTACCTTCGCGAGCAGGCTCGCTCCCACAAGGGTTTTGCGTATTGCCGATAGTGTTTCTGCGCGCGGCAGATTATGGTGCTGGCAATCTGTACCTATTTCTTTGGAGATTGCCTTGAGCGAAGCCCATAGCGCCCTGATCACCCGCTTCTACCAAGCCTTTCAGCGCCTTGACGCAGAAGCCATGGCCGCCTGCTACACCGATGATGTGGTCTTCAGCGATCCGGCCTTCGGCGAGTTGCGCGGGCGCGATGCCGGCGACATGTGGCGCATGCTGACTACCCGCGCCAGGGATTTTTCCCTGACTTTTGACAATGTCCGCGCCGACGAGCGCACCGGCGGCGCGCATTGGGTGGCGACTTACCTGTTCAGTCAGACCGGCAACGTCGTGGTCAACGACATCCAGGCGCGCTTCGTCTTCCGGGACGGCAAGATCTGTGAGCACCACGACCATTTCGATCTGTGGCGCTGGTCGCGGCAGGCGTTGGGTTTCAAAGGCCTGCTGCTGGGCTGGACGCCGCTGGTGCGCAACGCGGTAAGTGCCCAGGCGCGCAAGGGACTGAAGGCATTTCAGGCCGGGCGCTGATAAGATCGCCGCCTGTTTTCCTACACGTTCAGATCCCGAAGTGACCAGCCTTAGCGAAAAATCCGTCGATGCTGCCGAACCAGTGAGTAAATCCTGGTTCGTCTACCTCGTGCGTGCCGCCAATGGCTCGTTGTATTGCGGAATCAGCGACGACCCCGTACGCCGTTTCGCCAAGCACCAGAGCGGCAAGGGCGCGCGGTTCTTTCTTTCCAGCCCCGCGATGGCCCTGGTCTACACGGAACTGTGCCGCGACAAAAGCGATGCTTTGCGCCAGGAACGGCTGATCAAAAAGCTCAAGAAGAGCGCCAAGGAATGCCTGGTCGCGTCTTATCAATCTGACTGATTGGTTCCCATCAGGCAGATCGGTAGGCCTGTCAGGCAATGCGCGCTAAGCTGCGGATTCACTTTTCCAGCGGCGGAGCCGAGCATGTCCGAGTTGATTCTGCACCATTACCCGACCTCTCCATTTGCCGAGAAGGCGCGCCTGCTGCTGGGCTTCAAAGGCCTGTCCTGGCGTTCGGTGCATATTTCCCCGGTGATGCCCAAGCCGGATCTGACGGCGTTGACCGGTGGCTACCGCAAGACCCCAGTGTTGCAGATCGGTGCTGACATTTATTGCGACACCGCACTGATCGCTCGACGCCTGGAACAGGAAAAAGCCCTGCCGGCGTTCTTTCCCGAAGGCCAGGAAATGACCAGCGCCAGTTTTGCAGCGTGGGCCGATTCGGTGGTGTTCCAGCATGCCGTGAGCCTGGTGTTCCAGCCGGAGTCAGTGGCGGTGCGTTTCGGCAAATTGCCGCCGGAAGCGATCAAGGCATTCCTGGCCGACCGCGCCGGGTTGTTCAGCGGTGGCAGCGCCACACGTCTGTCCGCCGAGCAGGCCAAGCATCAGTGGCCGACGATCATGGCGCGTCTGGAGCAGCAGTTGCAGCGCGAGCAGGGCGACTTCCTCTTCGGCGAGCCATCGATTGCCGACTTCGCCCTGGCGCATCCGATGTGGTTCCTCAAGGCGACCCACGTCACGGCGCCGCTGGTGGATGAATATCCGGCGGTTGCGGCGTGGCTGGGTCGGGTGCTGGGGTTCGGCCATGGCGCAGCGAGCGAGATGTCCTCTGCCGAGGCATTGGAGGTCGCGCGTAACGCGACGCCAGCGGCATTGCCGGATGAGCGGTTCGTTGATCCGAACGGCTTCAAGACGGGACAGCAAGTGGCAATTGCCGCTGTCGATTACGGCGTTGATCCGGTGGCAGGCGAGTTGTTGTTTGCTGGCAGTGAAGAGCTGATCATTCGCCGTGAAGACGAACGTGGCGGCGTGGTGCATGTGCACTTTCCGCGTTTTGGTTTCCGTATCGAAGCGCGCTGATTTATCAAGCAGCTGCAAAACCTGTGGGAGCGAGCCTGCTCGCGAAGACGATGGATCATTCAACATGGTTGTTGGCTGATGCAGCGCTTTCGCGAGCAGGCTCGCTCCCACATTGGTTATTTCAGGGCTGCAAGGATTTCGTCGGGATCGAACCCGCGAATCAACGTGCCGTTCACATCGATCAGCGGAATCCCGCGTCCACCCAGTGCCTCATACGCCTTGCGCGCATCGGCATCCTTCTCGATGTCGAACTCCTTGAACGGTATGCCCTTGCTGTCGAGAAAGCGTTTGGTCTGTTTGCAGTAGCCGCACCAGTCGGTGGCATAGAGCACGACATTGGCTTGCGCCCGGGTCTGCGGCGAGACCATTTGCGCGGGATTGAATACCCGCTCGATCTTGCCCCAGTTCTGATAGACCACGACCACCAGCAGCACCAGGGCGACCTTTTTCAGCACATTGCCGAGCATCAGTTACGCCGCTTCAACTGATCGGTCAGCGAAGTCGGCAGGCCTTTGATGATCAGGGTGCCGTTCTCTTCGTCGTACTCGATCTTCGAGCCCAGCAGGTGCGCTTCGAAGCTGATCGACAAACCTTCGGCGCGGCCGGTGAAACGACGGAATTGATTGAGGGTGCGCTTGTCTGCCGGAATCTCTGGCGACAGGCCATAGTCCTTGTTGCGGATGTGATCGTAGAAGGCTTTCGGGCGTTCTTCGTCGATCAGCTCCGACAGCTCCTCAAGACCCATCGGTTCGCCGAGCTTGGCCTGGCTGCTGGCATAGTCGACCAGGGTCTTGGTTTTCTCGCGGGCCGAGTCTTCCGGCAGGTCTTCGCTCTCGACAAAGTCACTGAAGGCCTTGAGCAGCGTGCGCGTCTCGCCGGGGCCGTCGACGCCTTCCTGGCAGCCGATGAAGTCGCGGAAGTATTCCGAGACCTTCTTGCCATTCTTGCCCTTGATGAACGAGATGTACTGCTTGGACTGCTTGTTGTTCTGCCACTCGGAAACGTTGATCCGCGCTGCCAGATGCAACTGGCCAAGGTCGAGATGGCGCGAGGGCGTCACGTCGAGCTCGTCGGTCACCGCCACACCTTCGCTGTGATGCAGCAGGGCGATCGCCAGATAGTCGGTCATGCCTTGCTGATAGTGGGCGAACAGCACGTGGCCACCCACCGACAGGTTGGATTCTTCCATCAGTTTCTGCAGATGCTCGACCGCCACTTTACTGAACGCGGTGAAGTCACGGCCGCCTTCCATATACTCCTTCAGCCAGCCGCTGAACGGGAATGCGCCGGATTCCGGATGGAACAGGCCCCAGGCTTTGCCCTGTTTGGCGTTGTAGCTTTCGTTGAGGTCGGCGAGCATGTTTTCGATGGCGGCGGACTCGGCCAGTTCAGAGTCACGGGCGTGCAGAACTGCGGGCGTGCCGTCGGGTTTTTTGTCGATCAGGTGGACGATGCAATGACGGATCGGCATGGGCTTCTCGGCTGTTGGAAGGGAGGAGGGCAGGCTCCCCCGAAAAAGCGCTCAGTGTACCGCAACCACTGGTTTTGGCGCGGGTTGCAGGGCAAAACCGGGGCGCGCGCCCGGCCTTAAGCGGTTTTTTACCGATTTAGCGCAATAAAGCTGAGCAAATGGGTAGCTAGAGGCGGATATTTCCTTGTCGCTGTGCTAGTTTTGCCCGGTCTTACGCGAAGTCACTGCGTTAAGCGTGCATTCAGCATTTGTCAGGTCGAACCAAACCCTGATTTCGGCATCTATAACCCGACTCGTCGTGGTTATCGCCGAGGGTGCCAGATCCAGAAGATCGGGCTCGATGGCTGACACTGCACTCTGCAATCCATATGAATTTGATAGGGAAGGAACACTACATGGCTCTTACTAAAGACCAACTGATCGCCGACATCGCTGAAGCTATCGACGCGCCGAAAACCACCGCGCGTAACGCTCTGGACCAACTGGGCCAAATCGTTGCCGATCAGCTGGAAAACGGCGGCGAAATCACCTTGCCAGGTATCGGCAAGCTGAAAGTGACCGAGCGTCCTGCCCGCACCGGCCGTAACCCTTCGACTGGCGCTGCCATCGAAATCCCTGCAAAGAAAGTGATCAAGCTGGTTGTGGCCAAAGGCCTGACCGACGCTGTGAACAAGTAAGACGCAGCGATAAAAAAACCGTGCTTCGGAGTGATCCGGGGCACGGTTTTTTTGTGTCTGTGATTTAGCGACTGAATCGCAGTGCCAATGTGGGAGCGAGCCTGCTCGCGAAAGCGGTAGGTCAGTCGATATTGAAGCTGACTGACACGCCGCCTTCGCGAGCAGGCTCGCTCCCACAGGGGATCTGCTGTGTGTTAGCGAACCCAGCGCTCGCGTCGCCAGATCTGCTGCTCGGACTTGGTCTGGAAGGTCCAGGCAACAAAGCGGCTCTGCTTCTGGCCCTGCGACATCTCCACGACCTGGCTCTCCAGCACGCCAGCCTTCTTCAGTGCGGTCTCGATGGCCGGCAGGTTCGAGGCCTTCGATACCAGGGTGCTGAACCACAACACTTTGTGCTGGAAGTTCGCACTTTCGGCAATCAACTGCGTCACGAAGCGCGCTTCACCGCCTTCACACCACAGCTCCGCCGATTGCCCACCGAAGTTCAGCACCGGCAGCTTGCGTTTCGGGTCGGCCTTGCCCAAGGCGCGCCATTTGCGCTCGCTGCCCTTGGTCGCTTCTTCCATCGAAGCGTGGAACGGCGGGTTGCACATGGTCAGGTCGAAGCGCTCGCCCGGCTCCAGCAAGCCGATGAGGATGTGTTTGCGGTTTTCCTGCTGGCGCAGCTGGATCACCTTGCTCAGATCGTTGGACTGCACGATGGCTCGCGCCGCCGCCACGGCTGTCGGGTCGATCTCCGAGCCGAGGAAGTGCCAACGGTATTCGCTGTTGCCGATCAACGGATAAACGCAGTTGGCGCCCATGCCGATATCCAGCACATTGACGATCGCGCCGCGCGGGACCTTGCCGTCGTTCATGCTCGCCAGCAGGTCGGCGAGAAAGTGCACATAGTCGGCACGCCCCGGAACCGGAGGGCAAAGATAGTCCGCCGGGATGTCCCAGTGCTGGATGCCGTAGAACGCCTTGAGCAGCGCCCGATTGAACACACGCACCGCGTCGGGGCTGGCGAAGTCGATGCTTTCCTTGCCGTACGGGTTGGTGATCACGTACTTGGCCAGTTCCGGCGTGGTCTTGATCAGCGCCGGAAAGTCGTAACGACCCTGATGGCGATTGCGCGGATGCAGGCTGGCCTTCTCGCGCGGCTCGACGGCTTTGCTCGGGGAGGCGGCGTCAGGCTTCTTGCGCGCAGGTTTGGGTGTGCGGGGGGCGGTCATGGGCGTGGTCGATTCGGGTATGGCTGAAAGTGGCGGGCATTGTCCCACATCTGAAGGCAACACCGTTCAAACTGTGGGAGCGAGCCTGCTCGCGAAGGCGGTTTCACATCCGGCAGATTTGTCGGCTGACACAGCGCTTTCGCGAGCAGGCTCGCTCCCACAGCGGACTCAAGGTTTTTCAGGAATAAAAAAGGGAGGCCACTTGGGCCTCCCTTTTTCAGTGCGGTTTGCCGTTACAGACTGGCAATCCGCGCGTGCTGCTCGGCCAGTTTGCCCAGGGCTTGTTCGGCCTCGGCCAGTTTGGCGCGTTCCTTCTCGATGACTTCGGCCGGGGCCTTGTCGACGAAACCGGCGTTGGACAGCTTGCCGCCAACCCGCTGGACTTCGCCCTGCAAACGCAGGATTTCCTTGTCCAGACGCGCCAGTTCGGCGCCCTTGTCGATCAGACCGGCCATCGGCACCAGCACTTCCATTTCGCCGACCAGTGCGGTGGCGGACAGCGGTGCTTCTTCGCCAGCGGCGAGTACGGTGATCGATTCCAGGCGCGCCAGCTTCTTCAGCAGCGCTTCGTTCTCGGTCAGGCGGCGCTGGTCTTCAGCGCTGACGTTCTTCAGGTAGATCGGCAGTGGCTTGCCCGGGCCGATGTTCATCTCGCCACGAATGTTGCGCGTGCCGAGCATCAGTTCCTTGAGCCATTCGATGTCGTTTTCCGCCGCCGGATCGATGCGCTCCTCGTTGGCCACCGGCCAAGGCTGCAGCATGATCGTCTTGCCCTGAATACCGGCCAGCGGCGCGATGCGCTGCCAGATTTCTTCAGTGATGAACGGCATGAACGGATGCGCCAGACGCAGCGCCACTTCCAGCACGCGCACCAGCGTCCGGCGAGTGCCGCGCTGGCGTTCGACCGGCGCGTTCTCGTCCCACAGCACAGGCTTGGACAGCTCCAGATACCAGTCGCAGTATTGGTTCCAGATGAACTCGTACAGCGCTTGCGCGGCGAGGTCGAAACGGAACTGATCCAGTTGGCGGGTCACTTCGGCTTCGGTGCGTTGCAGCTGCGAGATGATCCAGCGATCAGCCAGCGACAGCTCGTAGGCTTCGCCGTTCTGGCCGCAGTCTTCGCCCTTGTCCAGAACGTAACGCGCGGCGTTCCAGATCTTGTTGCAGAAGTTGCGATAGCCTTCGACGCGACCCATGTCGAACTTGATGTCGCGACCGGTCGAGGCCAGCGAGCAGAACGTGAAGCGCAGGGCGTCGGTGCCGTAGCTTTCGATGCCGTTGGCGAACTCTTCGCGGGTGGCTTTCTCGATCTTCTTCGCCAGTTTCGGTTGCATCAGGCCCGAAGTGCGCTTCTGCACCAGGGTTTCCAGGTCGATGCCGTCGATGATGTCCAGCGGGTCAAGGACGTTGCCCTTGGACTTGGACATCTTCTGGCCTTGGCCGTCGCGTACCAGACCGTGTACGTACACAGTCTTGAACGGAACCTGCGGCGTGCCGTCTTCGTTCTTCATCAGGTGCATGGTCATCATGATCATCCGGGCAACCCAGAAGAAGATGATGTCGAAACCGGTGACCAGCACGTCGGTGGAGTGGAATTTCTTCAGGAACTCGGTCTGCTCAGGCCAGCCCAGGGTCGAGAAGGTCCACAGGCCGGAACTGAACCAGGTGTCGAGTACGTCGTTGTCCTGTTGCAGCGCAACGTCCGGGCCGAGGTTGTGCTTGGCACGGACTTCGGCTTCGTCGCGACCGACGTAGACCTTGCCCGACTCGTCGTACCAGGCCGGAATCCGGTGGCCCCACCACAGCTGACGGCTGATGCACCAGTCCTGGATGTCGCGCATCCACGAGAAGTACATGTTTTCGTACTGCTTGGGCACGAACTGGATGCGACCGTCTTCAACGGCAGCAATCGCCGGCTCGGCCAGCGGCTTGGTCGATACGTACCACTGGTCGGTCAGCCACGGCTCGATGACCGTGCCGGAGCGATCGCCTTTCGGCGTTTTCAGATTGTGATCGTTGACACTCACCAGCAGGCCGGCGGCGTCGAACGCGGCAACGATCTGCTTGCGCGCTTCGAAACGTTCCAGGCCAGCGAACTCGGCCGGAATCTTGCCGTCGATGCTCTCGTTCAGCGTGCCGTCGAGGTTGAACACCTGAGCGGCAGGCAGCACGTTGGCGTTCTTGTCGAAGATGTTCAGCAGCGGCAGGTTGTGGCGCTTGCCGACTTCGTAGTCGTTGAAATCGTGGGCCGGGGTGATTTTCACGCAGCCGGTGCCGAATTCAGGGTCGCAATAATCGTCGGCGATGATCGGGATGCGGCGGCCAACCAGTGGCAGCTCGACGAATTTGCCGATCAGCGCTTTGTAGCGTTCGTCGTTCGGGTTAACCGCGACGGCGGAGTCACCGAGCATGGTTTCCGGACGGGTGGTGGCGACGATCAGGAAGTCATCGCCCTCGGCGGTTTTTACACCATCGGCCAATGGGTATTTCAGGTTCCACAGGAAGCCTTTCTCTTCGTGGTTTTCCACTTCGAGGTCGGAAATCGCCGTGTGCAGTTTGGTGTCCCAGTTGACCAGACGCTTGCCGCGGTAGATCAGGCCGTCTTCATGCAGGCGCACGAAAGCTTCCTTGACCGCTTCCGAGAGGCCGTCGTCCATGGTGAAGCGCTCGCGGCTCCAGTCGACGGACGAGCCGAGGCGACGGATCTGCCGGCTGATGTTGCCGCCGGACTGATCTTTCCATTCCCAGACTTTTTCGAGAAATTTTTCCCGGCCCAGATCGTGACGATTCTGGCCCTGGGCTTCGAGCTGACGCTCCACCAGCATCTGCGTGGCGATACCGGCATGGTCGGTGCCCGGTTGCCACAGGGTGTCGCGACCCTGCATGCGGCGGAAACGGATCAACGCGTCCATGATCGCGTTGTTGAAACCGTGACCCATGTGCAGGCTGCCGGTGACGTTCGGCGGCGGGATCATGATGGTGTAGGACTCGCCCGCGCCTTGCGGGGCGAAGTAGTTCTCGGACTCCCAGGTCTTGTACCAGGAAGTTTCAATGGCGTGCGGCTGGTAGGTCTTATCCATGCGCGGCGGGACCCTATTGGCATTTATTCAGGAAAAGCCGGGAAGTATAGCGGGGCGTGGTGCCGAGGGCGAGCGGGGGAGGTCGGGCGGAGATCTAAATGTAGGAGCTGCCGAAGGCTGCGATCTTTTGATCTTGTTTTTTGTGAAAGCAAAGTCAAAAGATCGCAGCCTTCGGTAGCTCCTACACCAGCGGCTTATTCGTACTGGCTGAGCAGCCGCTCCATCCGCGCATCCAGGCGACGTTTGATTTCGGTTTCGATGTGCGGGGCGAAGTCGTCGATCACGTCTTGCATGATCAATTGCGCGGCGGCGCGCAGTTCGCTGTCCAGGTGCAGCAAGGCATCCGGGCCTTTATCGACCGGTGCGGCAGCCGGGGCAGCCGGCGGCGCTGGTGGCGGCTCGACGGCCGCCGGCTGATTGCCGACGGAATCGAACAGCATCGGAATCTGTTCCTGTTCGCCGTCATCGACCGTATCGGTCAACAGCGGCGGTTGCAGGTTGTCATCGCCGAGCAACTGGCGGATCGATTCGAGATCGTCCAGCAGGTGTGCGGATTTCTGTTGCGGTTTCGGAGTGTCCATTGGAATGCTCAGAGTCGCTGTAAACGGTGGTCTTGCAGAGAATAGCCCTGTTCGCGGTAGAAACGGAAACTCTCCCGCGCCGCTGCGCGGATGGTCGGATCTTCCACCACCACTTCCGCCACGCGGGCGAATTTGCTGGCGAAGGCCGGGACTTTCAGATCGAGATTGACCAGCAGATCCTGGTGCTCACCGCAGTCTGCCCCGTGTCCCAGCACGATCAAACCGTCGGGCTCACTGTCGGCAGGGCCGTGAGGCACGAAACTTTCGCCCTTGAATGCCCACAGACGCGCATCGATATCGTCACGTTGGGCCGCATCGCTGCAATGCAGGTAGATGCGATGGCCCATGCGCCAGGCTTTCTCGGTGAGCTTGCAGGCGAAATCCAGACGCGCTGAAGGATCGGCGCTGGGCAGGATATAGAAGTCGACTTTGGTCATTGCGGTTCCAGAGCGGCAAGCGGCGTCACCCGAAAGTGGCGCCGCCGCCCATCAGCGGTGTCAGGCTTTGGCGCGATCGAGCAGGTACTGGGTCAGCAGCGGAACCGGACGGCCAGTGGCGCCCTTGTCCTTGCCGCCGCTGGTCCATGCCGTGCCGGCGATGTCCAGGTGCGCCCAGTTGAGGTTCTTGGTGAAGCGCGACAGGAAGCAGGCGGCAGTGATGGTGCCGGCCTTCGGCCCGCCAATGTTGGCGATGTCGGCGAACGGGCTGTCCAGCTGCTCTTGATACTCGTCGAACAGCGGCAGTTGCCAGGCGCGGTCGTCGGCAGCCTTGCCGGCGCTGAGCAGTTGGTCGATCAGTTCGTCGTTGTTGCCCAGCAGGCCGGACGTGTGTGCGCCCAGGGCCACCACGCAAGCACCGGTCAGGGTGGCGATGTCGATCACCGCTTGTGGCTTGAAGCGCTCGGCGTAGGTCAGCGCATCGCACAGCACCAGACGGCCTTCGGCGTCGGTGTTGAGGATTTCCACGGTCTGGCCGCTCATGGTGGTGACGATATCGCCCGGGCGCGACGCGTTGCCGCTCGGCATGTTTTCGGCGCAGGCGAGGATGCACACCAGATTGATCGGCAGTTTCAACTCAAGCACAGCGCGCAACGTGCCGAACACAGAGGCAGCGCCGCCCATGTCGTACTTCATCTCGTCCATGCCGGCGCCCGGCTTCAGGCTGATGCCGCCGGTGTCGAAGGTGATCCCCTTGCCGACCAGCGCGTATGGCTTCTCGGATTTCTTGCCGCCGTTGTATTGCATGACGATCAGGCGCGGTGGCTGGGCGCTGCCCTGGCCCACGGCGTAGAACGAGCCCATGCCGAGGGATTTGATCTTCTTCTCGTCGAGGACTTCGACTTTCAGATCCTTGAACTCTTTGCCCAGATTCTTGGCCTGTTCGCCCATGAACGTCGGGTGGCAGATGTTCGGCGGCAGGTTGCCCAGATCGCGGGTGAAGGCCATGCCGTTGGCGATGGCGGTGGCGTGGTTCACGGCGCGCTGCACTTCGGCTTGCGCAGCCTTGATGGTCAGCAGGGTGATTTTCTTCAGCGCGCGCGGTTCGGCTTTCTGGCTCTTGAACTGGTCGAAGGTGTAGCCGCCGTCGATCAGGGTTTCCGCCAGCAGGCGGGTCTTGCCGTAGCTGTCGCGACCTTTGACGATGACTTCATCCAGCGCCAGCACGGCATCACCGCCGCCCAGGCCTTTGAGGGTGTTGAGGATGCCGGCAACGATTTTGCGGAACGGACGGTCGCCCAGTTCTTCGTCCTTGCCCACGCCGACCAGCAACACGCGCTCGGCTTTCAGGTTCGGCAGGCTGTGCAGCAGCAGGCTTTGACCGACCTTGCCGGCCAGGTCGCCACGCTTGAGCACGGCGCTGATGGCACCACCGCTCGACTCGTCGACCAGTCTGGCGGCGACGCCGAGTTTGCGGCCTTCGCCGACGGCAACCACCAGGGTGGCGGTTTTCAACGTTTCTGGGCTAACGCTTTTTACAACCAGTTCCATGTCCGGATCCCTGAATGAATGGTCAACACGCAGGCGTTCGACGCTGTGCGCAGTCGCCTGCTTATAGATAGAAGAGGCGCAGGCCAAAGCCTGCGACAAGGGCCGCAGTTTGAACCTCGCTCCCCGCGCCTGACAACCCTCAGCAAAGGATTACAGAGATGGATGAGTGTGCGCAGTGACAGGCGCACCCAATCACAGGATAATGCCGCATCTTTTTTCGACCGCTCTGCATGGCGGGCCGGTCGATGTGTTTGCTTGTTTGGCCGCCTTAGCCTGACAACCCTGGAGTGTCTGGTTTGATCGTCTTCCGTTATCTGTCCCGCGAAGTCCTGTTGACCCTCAGCGCCGTAAGTGCCGTGCTGCTGGTCATCATCATGAGCGGTCGCTTCATCAAATACCTGGCGCAGGCTGCGGCCGGTCAGCTCGATCCGGGCTCGCTGTTCCTGATCATGGGCTTTCGTCTGCCGGGTTTCCTGCAACTGATTCTGCCGCTGGGCCTGTTCCTCGGGATCCTGCTGGCCTACGGTCGCCTGTACCTTGAAAGCGAAATGACCGTGCTTTCGGCCACCGGCATGAGCCAGCAGAAGCTGTTTCGCATGACCCTGTTTCCGGCGACGCTGGTGGCACTGGTGGTCGCGTGGCTGAGCCTCGGCCTGGCTCCGCAGGGCGCCAACCAGTTTCAGCTGCTGCTGAACAAGCAGGACGCGCTGACCGAGTTCGATACCCTCGAGCCGGGCCGCTTCCAGGCCCTGCGTGATGGCACTCGGGTGACCTACACCGAAACCCTGAGCGACGATCGCGTCAATCTCGGCAGCGTGTTCATCTCGCAGAAGAACCTCGGTGCCGATAAGAAGGACCGCGGGATTTCCGTACTGGTGGCCGAGTCGGGCCGTCAGGAAATCCGCCCCGATGGCAATCGCTACCTGATTCTCGACAACGGCTATCGTTATGACGGCAGCCCCGGGCAGGCCGATTACCGCGCCATTCATTACGAAACCTACGGCGTGCTGCTGCCCAAGCCGGACGTCAGCGAAGAAGTCACCGACCGTGACGCGATGCCGACCTCGTCCCTGTGGGGCAGCGACGACATTCGTTCGAAAACCGAACTGCAATGGCGTATGTCGCTGCCGTTGCTGGTGTTCATCGTGACCCTGATGGCGGTGCCGCTGTCGCGGGTGAATCCGCGCCAAGGGCGTTTTCTCAAGCTGCTGCCGGCGATTCTTCTTTATATGGCTTACCTGACCATCCTGATTGCCGCTCGCGGCGCCCTTGAAAAAGGCAAGATCCCGCCAGCCCTTGGCCTGTGGTGGGTGCACGCGATCTTCCTGGTGATCGGCCTCGGCCTGCTGTATTGGGAGCCGCTGCGCCTGAAGCTGGCCAGCCGTCGCAGCGCCGCGCTGGAGGTGGCCCGTGGTTAAACTCGACCGCTACATCGGCAGCAGCGTATTCATGGCGATCATCGCCGTGCTGGCGATCATCCTCGGCCTGGCGACGCTGTTTGCCTTCATCGATGAAATGGGCGACGTCAGCGACACCTACACCCTGGTCGACGTGCTCGGTTTTGTATTGCTGACCGCACCGCGCCGGCTGTATGAAATGTTGCCGATGGCCGCATTGATCGGCTGCCTCATCGGTCTCGGCAGTCTGGCCAGCAGCAGTGAGCTGACGGTCATGCGCGCTGCTGGCGTGTCGATCGGCCGTATCGTCTGGGCTGTGATGAAGCCGATGCTGGTGCTGATGCTCGCCGGCGTGCTGATTGGCGAATACGTCGCCCCGGCCACCGAAAGCATGGCCCAGGCCAATCGCTCGCTGGCCCAGGGCAGCGGCGATGCGCAAAGCGCCAAGCACGGTATGTGGCACCGTCAGGGTGAAGAATTCATCCACATCAACGCGGTTCAGCCGAACGGTCTGTTGTACGGCGTGACGCGCTATCACTTCGACAAGGAGCGCCATCTGCTCAGCTCCAGCTTCGCCAAGAAGGCCGAGTTCGACGGCACCAAGTGGCAGCTCACCGACGTTGCCACCACGCTGTTCCATGAGCGCAGTACTGAAGTGGTCAACAGTCCGAGCGAGGAGTGGGACGTGGCGTTGAGCCCGCAGCTGCTCAGCACCGTGGTGATGGCGCCGGAATCGCTGTCGATCAGCGGTCTGTGGGGCTACATCCACTATCTGGCGGAGCAGGGCCTGAGCAATGGTCGCTACTGGCTGGCATTTTGGGTCAAGGTGTTGCAGCCGCTGGTGACCGCCGCGCTGGTGCTGATGGCGATCTCGTTCATCTTCGGCCCACTGCGCTCGGTGACCCTTGGTCAGCGGGTCTTCACTGGCGTGCTGGTGGGCTTCACCTTCCGCATCGTCCAGGATCTGCTGGGGCCATCGAGTCTGGTGTTCGGTTTCTCGCCGCTGTTTGCGGTGCTGGTGCCGGCCGGCGTGTGTGCGCTGGCGGGTGTCTGGCTGCTCAGGCGAGCGGGCTGATGAACAAGCTTTCATTCAGCGCTTGAGCCCTGAAAACGCCTCGGTCGCCAGACCGGGGCGTTTTTGCATGCGATCCGGGTGACAGGCGAACGTGACGCTTGCGCCGTGTATCAGGTACAATTCCCGGCTATTTTTCGGCGGGCCAAGCCTGCAGCCTTTTTGAGTGTTGATCCGTGAGTGATTTGAGTCATATCCGCAATTTCTCCATCATCGCCCACATTGACCATGGCAAGTCGACGCTGGCTGACCGTTTCATCCAGATGTGCGGCGGCCTGGCCGAGCGTGAAATGGAAGCCCAGGTACTGGATTCCATGGATCTTGAGCGTGAGCGCGGGATCACCATCAAGGCCCACAGCGTTACCCTCTATTACAAAGCCAAAGACGGCATCACCTACCAGCTGAACTTCATTGACACCCCGGGCCACGTCGACTTCACCTACGAAGTCAGCCGTTCCCTGGCGGCGTGCGAAGGCGCCTTGCTGGTGGTCGATGCGGGGCAGGGCGTAGAAGCCCAGTCCGTGGCCAACTGCTACACCGCCATCGAGCAGGGCCTGGAGGTCATGCCGGTCCTGAACAAGATCGACCTGCCCCAAGCCGAGCCGGATCGCGTCAAGGACGAGATCGAGAAGATCATCGGCATCGACGCCACCGACGCCGTCACCTGCAGCGCCAAGACCGGCCTGGGTGTCGACGAAGTGCTCGAGCGTCTGGTGCACACCATTCCTGCGCCGACCGGCAACATCGAAGATCCGCTGCAAGCGTTGATCATCGACTCCTGGTTCGACAACTACCTGGGCGTTGTTTCCCTGGTACGCGTGCGCCACGGCCGTGTGAAGAAGGGCGACAAGATTCTGGTCAAGTCCACCGGCAAGGTGCACCTGGTCGACAGCGTCGGCGTGTTCAACCCTAAACACACCGCCACCGTTGATCTGAAGGCCGGCGAAGTGGGCTTCATCATCGCCAGCATCAAGGACATTCACGGTGCGCCGGTTGGTGACACCCTGACCCTGAGCTCCACCCCTGATGTGCCGGTGCTGCCGGGCTTCAAACGCATTCAGCCACAGGTTTACGCCGGTCTGTTCCCGGTCAGTTCCGACGACTTCGAGGATTTCCGCGAAGCGCTGCAGAAGCTGACCCTGAACGACTCGTCGCTGCAGTACACCCCGGAAAGCTCCGACGCCCTGGGCTTTGGCTTCCGTTGCGGCTTCCTCGGCATGCTGCACATGGAAATCATCCAGGAGCGCCTCGAGCGCGAATACGACCTGGACCTGATCACCACCGCGCCGACAGTAATTTTCGAGCTGGTGCTGAAAACCGGTGAAACGATTTACGTCGACAACCCGTCGAAGCTTCCGGATGTGTCGGCGATCGAGGACATGCGCGAGCCAATCGTGCGCGCCAATATCCTCGTGCCGCAGGAACACCTTGGCAACGTCATCACCCTGTGCATCGAGAAACGCGGCGTTCAGGTCGACATGCTGTTCCTCGGCAATCAGGTGCAAGTGACCTACGACCTGCCGATGAACGAAGTGGTCCTGGACTTCTTCGACCGTCTCAAATCCACCAGCCGCGGCTATGCTTCGCTGGACTACCATTTCGATCGTTACCAATCGGCTAATCTGGTGAAACTGGACGTGCTGATCAACGGCGACAAGGTCGATGCCCTGGCATTGATCGTGCACCGTGACAATTCGCACTTCAAAGGTCGCCAGTTGACCGAGAAGATGAAAGAACTGATTCCTCGTCAG
Source organism: Pseudomonas siliginis (assembly GCF_024072275.1). Taxonomy (NCBI): domain Bacteria; kingdom Pseudomonadati; phylum Pseudomonadota; class Gammaproteobacteria; order Pseudomonadales; family Pseudomonadaceae; genus Pseudomonas; species Pseudomonas siliginis. The sequence continues at coordinate 1,147,957 of NZ_CP099598.1, forward strand.
ATGTTCGACGTGGCGATCCAGGCCGCCATCGGTGGTCAGATCGTGGCCCGGACAACCGTCAAGGCACTCAGAAAGAACGTATTGGCCAAATGCTACGGCGGTGACGTCAGTCGTAAGAAGAAACTGCTCGAGAAGCAGAAGGCCGGTAAGAAACGCATGAAACAGGTGGGCAACGTGGAAATTCCACAGGAAGCCTTCCTCGCCGTGCTCAGGTTGGAATAATCAGGTCCTATGTCGCTAAATTTCCCGCTGTTGCTGGTCATCGCCGTGTTCGTCTGCGGCCTGTTGGCGTTGATTGATCTGCTGTTCCTGGCACCGCGTCGGCGGGCTGCCATTGCCTCCTATCAAGGCAGTGTCAGCCAGCCCGAGCCTGTGGTGGTCGAGAAGCTGAACAAAGAGCCGCTGCTGGTTGAATACGGCAAGTCGTTCTTTCCGGTGCTGTTCATCGTGCTGGTGCTGCGTTCGTTCCTGGTGGAGCCGTTCCAGATTCCGTCCGGCTCGATGAAACCGACCCTGGACGTCGGCGACTTCATTCTGGTGAACAAGTTTTCCTACGGCATCCGTCTGCCGGTGATCGACAAGAAGATCATCGAAGTCGGTGACCCGCAGCGCGGCGATGTGATGGTGTTCCGCTACCCGAGCGACCCGAACGTCAACTACATCAAGCGTGTGGTGGGCCTGCCGGGTGACACGGTGCGTTACACCGCCGACAAGCGTCTGTTCGTCAACGGTGAGTCGATCGCCGAGAAGATGGCCGGCGCCGAAGCAGGTTCGCTGGGCAGCGCGGAGCTCTATCAGGAAAAACTCGGCGCAGCCGAGCACCTGATCCGCAAGGAAATGAGCCGCTACCGCGCCACTCCGGACCGTTCGTGGACAGTGCCTGCCGGGCACTACTTCATGATGGGCGACAACCGCGACAATTCGAACGACAGCCGCTACTGGGATGATCCGAACATTCCCAAGGATCTGCTGGGCATGGTTCCCGACAAGAATATTGTCGGCAAGGCCTTCGCGGTCTGGATGAGCTGGCCAGAGCCGAAACTCAGCCACCTGCCGAATTTCTCGCGGGTCGGCCTGATCAAGTAATCAAACACGGCGCTGTTGACCACAGCGCCGAATGCATTTCTGGAGCCGGCACAATCGGCTTCGCAATCGCCAGGATCTATTTTTTGAACACAGCGTTAATTGTCCCAGGCCTGCGCCGTACCCCGGCGATGGCAGTGGAAACCAGCCACGAACTCAGCGTGGGTAAACCGTGAGCGTTTCTCTAAGCCGTCTCGAGCGCCAGCTCGGCTACACCTTCAAGGACCAGGAGCTGATGCTGCTGGCCCTCACGCACCGCAGTTTTGCCGGGCGCAACAACGAGCGTCTGGAATTCCTCGGTGATGCCATCCTCAACTTCGTCGCTGGCGAGGCGCTGTTCGATCGCTTCCCGCTGGCCCGCGAAGGCCAGTTGTCGCGTTTGCGCGCGCGGCTGGTAAAAGGTGAGACGCTGGCCGTACTGGCTCGCGGTTTCGACCTCGGCGATTATCTGCGCCTGGGTTCGGGGGAACTGAAGAGCGGTGGTTTCCGCCGTGAATCGATTCTCGCCGATGCCCTCGAAGCTCTGATCGGTGCGATCTACCTCGATGCCGGCATGGACGTCGCCCGCGAGCGCGTACTGGCGTGGCTGGCCGGCGAATTCGAAGGCCTGACGCTGGTCGACACCAACAAGGATCCGAAAACCCGCTTGCAGGAACACTTGCAATCGCGCGGTTGCGAACTGCCACGCTACGAAGTGGTGGATATTCAGGGCGAACCGCACTGCCGTACCTTCTTCGTCGAATGCGAAGTGGTCTTACTGAATGAAAAAAGCCGAGGTCAGGGTGTGAGCCGTCGTATTGCCGAACAGGTAGCGGCCGCCGCAGCACTGATTGCCCTGGGCGTGGAGAATGGCAATGACTGATACAAACGCAACTCGCTGTGGCTACGTTGCCATCGTCGGCCGTCCCAACGTCGGCAAGTCGACGCTGCTCAACCACATCCTCGGGCAGAAGCTCGCGATCACCTCGCGCAAGCCGCAGACTACCCGCCACAACATGCTCGGGATCAAGACCGAGGGCGACGTCCAGGCGATCTACGTCGACACTCCGGGCATGCACAAGGGTGGCGAAAAGGCCCTGAACCGTTACATGAACAAAACCGCTTCGGCGGCGTTGAAAGACGTCGACGTGGTGATCTTCGTCGTCGACCGCACCAAGTGGACCGACGAAGATCAGATGGTGCTCGAGCGTGTGCAATACGTGACCGGCCCGCTGATCGTCGCGCTGAACAAGACCGATCGCATCGAAGACAAAGCCGAGCTGATGCCGCACCTGAGCTGGTTGCAGGAACAGCTGCCAAATGCGCAGATCATTCCGATTTCCGCGCAGCACGGGCACAACCTCGAAGCGCTGGAAAAGGTCATCGCCGATCACCTGCCGGAGAATGATCACTTCTTCCCGGAAGACCAGATCACCGACCGCAGCAGCCGTTTCCTTGCCGCCGAACTGGTGCGCGAGAAAATCATGCGCCAGATGGGTGCCGAGCTGCCGTACCAGATCACCGTCGAAATCGAAGAATTCAAGCAGCAGGGCAAGACCCTGCACATCCACGCGCTGATTCTCGTCGAGCGTGACGGCCAGAAGAAAATCATCATTGGCGACAAGGGCGAGCGCATCAAGCGCATCGGCACCGAAGCGCGCAAGGACATGGAGCTGCTGTTCGACTCCAAGATCATGCTCAACCTGTGGGTCAAGGTGAAGGGCGGCTGGTCCGATGACGAGCGCGCGCTGCGTTCGCTGGGTTATGGCGATCTGTAAGTAGCGATCTCGAGAACACCGATACTCACTGTGGGAGCGAGCCTGCTCGCGAAGAGGATGTAACATTCAGCATTGATGTTGACTGTCACTCCGCTTTCGCGAGCAGGCTCGCTCCCACAGTGGTTTTGGGTTGTATGTAAAACCGCGTTTCTTCATCGAGAACTCAATGTCGCAAAACCCGCCTCCCGCCCAACCCGCCTATGTCCTGCATTCGCGCGCCTATCGCGAAACCAGCGCACTGGTCGATTTCCTCACGCCGCAAGGTCGGCTGCGGGCGGTGTTGCGCAGTGCGCGGGGCAAGGCCGGGACGCTGGCGCGGCCGTTCGTGGCGCTGGAGGTCGAGTTTCGTGGCAAGGGCGAGCTGAAGAATGTCGGGCGCATGGAGAGTTCTGGCACCTCTGCGTGGCTCAACGGCGAGGCGCTGTTCAGCGGCCTCTATCTCAACGAGCTGTTGATTCGGCTGTTGCCTGCCGAAGATCCGCATCCGGCGGTGTTCGATCATTACGCCGCGACCTTGCTGGCGCTGGCCGAAGGTCGACCACTGGAACCGTTGCTGCGCTCCTTCGAATGGCGATTGCTGGATGATCTCGGCTACGGCTTCTCGATGAACACTGACATCCACGGTGAGCCCGTCGCTGCTGACGGTCTCTATCGCCTGCAAGTCGATGCCGGGCTCGAAAGGGTGTATCTGCTGCAGCCAGGCCTGTTCAACGGTGCCGAGCTGCTGGCCATGGCCGAAGCCGACTGGTCGGCGCCCGGTGCGCTGTCGGCGGCCAAGCGTCTGATGCGCCAGGCGCTGGCGGTGCATTTGGGCGGGCGTCCGCTTGTCAGTCGCGAGCTGTTTCGCAAGCCCTGATATGCTGTGCGCCGAATCTCTCAATTCAGGAGCGCATCCGTGACCAGCAGCAATCGCATTCTTCTCGGCGTGAACATCGACCACGTCGCCACCTTGCGTCAGGCCCGTGGCACGCGCTACCCGGATCCGGTCAAGGCGGCGCTGGATGCAGAAGAGGCGGGCGCCGATGGCATCACCGTGCACCTGCGTGAAGACCGTCGGCACATCCAGGAGCGCGACGTACTTCTGCTCAAGGATGTGCTGCAAACCCGCATGAACTTCGAAATGGGCGTCACCGAAGAAATGATGGCTTTCGCCGAGCGCATTCGCCCGGCGCACATTTGCCTGGTCCCGGAAACCCGTCAGGAACTGACCACCGAGGGTGGCCTGGATGTAGCGGGGCAGGAGGAGCGAATCAGGGCTGCGGTCGAGCGCTTGTCGAAAATCGGCAGCGAAGTGTCGCTGTTCATCGACGCCGACGAGCGCCAGATCGCCGCCTCCAAGCGCATCGGTGCACCGGCCATCGAGCTGCACACCGGGCGCTACGCCGATGCCGAAACTCCCACCGAAGTGGCTGAAGAGCTCAAACGCGTCGCTGATGGCGTGGCGTTTGGACTGGCGCAGGGCCTGATCGTCAATGCCGGGCACGGCCTGCATTACCACAACGTCGAGGCCGTGGCGGCGATCAAAGGCATCAACGAACTGAACATCGGCCACGCGCTGGTGGCGCATGCGTTGTTCGTGGGCTTCAAATCTGCTGTGTCGGAAATGAAAGCGCTGATCCTGGCTGCTGCTCTAAAGGGCTAAGATCAAAAGATCGCAGCCTTCGGCAGCTCCTACAGGTGTACACATAACCCTGTAGGAGCTGCCGAAGGCTGCGATCTTTTGCTTTAAAGAGGGGCGGGCTCTTGCGCCGGTTTCGACTTGTCGATCGCCGGCACATGCAGGTTGCCCTCGGCCACCTGATCGCCCTCAAGCTGCGGCTGGGTCACCCAGGTCAGGATGTCGTAGTAGCGACGGATGTTCGCCACGAAGTGCACCGGTTCGCCACCGCGGGCGTAACCGTAGCGGGTCTTGCTGTACCACTGCTTCTGCGAGAGGCGCGGCAGGATCTTTTTCACGTCCAGCCACTTGTCCGGATTCAAGCCTTCCTTCGCCGCCAGTTTGCGCGCGTCATCCAGGTGACCGCTGCCGACGTTGTACGCCGCCAGGGCGAACCAGGTGCGATCCGGTTCCTGGATCGAATCGTCGAGCTGATCTTTCATATAAGCCAGGTACTTGGCACCGCCCATGATGCTCTGCTTGGGATCGAGGCGGTTCGACACGCCCATCGCCTGCGCGGTGTTCTGGGTCAGCATCATCAGACCGCGCACGCCGGTTTTCGAGGTCACCGTCGGCTGCCACAGGGATTCCTGATAGCCGATGGCGGCCAGCAGGCGCCAGTCGACTTTCTCTTTCTTCGCGTAATTCTTGAAGTGCTGTTCGTATTTCGGCAGGCGCTGCTGCAAGTGCTGGGCGAAGGTGGTGGCGCCCATGTAGCCAAGCACATCGACATGGCCGTAGTAGCGGTCTTTCAGGCGTTGCAGGGTGCCGTTCTTCTGCACCTTGTCCAGATAGGCGTTGATTTCATTGAGCAGGCTGTTGTCTTCGCCCGGGCCCACCGCCCAGCTCTGGCTGCGCGCGTCGCCGAGGTCGAAGGCCACGCGGATGTTGGTGAAGTACACCTGATTCATCGCCACTTCGTTGGAGTCGACCAGGGTCAGGTCAATCTGGCCTTCATCGACCATGCGCAGCAGATCGACCACTTCAACGGCGTCGGATTCATCGTATTCGATGCCGGGATATTTCTGTTTCAGCGCGGCCAGTTGTTCGGCGTGGGTGCTGCCCTTGAGCACGGTGATCTTCTTGCCGACCAGATCCGCCGGATCTGTAGGGCGCGACTGGCCGTTGCGGTAGATGATCTGCGGGGTGACTTCGAGGTAGGAGTGGGAGAACCGCACCTGCTTCTTGCGTTCATCGCTGCTGACCAGACCGGCGGCCGCGAGTACCGGGCCGTTCGGCTTGCCGACCTGGTTGAACAGGTCATCGAGATTGTCGGCCGTCTCGATCTTCAGCTCGACGCCCAAATCGTCGGCGAAGCGCTTCACCAGCTCGTATTCGAAGCCGGTTTCACCGCTGCGATCCTGAAAGTAGGTGGCGGGGCTGTTGCGGGTAACCACGCGCAGCACACCATCCTCCTTTACGCGCTCGAGTGTGTTGGGTTTATCAACACAGCCACCGAGCATCAGGAAGAGTCCGGTTGCGATCAGCCATTTGGCGTATCGCGGACGCAAAGCCGTTGGGAAAAACATCTGCGCAGTATACGCAAACGGCCACGAGCGCCATATCTCGACAGCGTAGGACTAGTCTGCTAGCGATCACAAATCCGAGCGAAATCCCTTGAATACGGGCCTTCAGGGCATTTTGTTACAGTAAAAATAAGCCATGCTGAAACGCTCGATTTACCTGACCCCGAAGGCAGAAACACAGATTGCTACCCGAGTGCAACCGTGCGTAGCGTTTCGGGTGATGTTGAGGTCGGTTTAGGCTAGAATGCACGGCCTCAAAGCACACCCCTTCCCGAGGCTGTCCCGAAGATGTTGATCCTGCGCGGCGCTCCTGCCCTTTCTGCCTTTCGCCACAGCAAACTCCTTGAGCAACTGAGCCAGAAGGTTCCAGCTGTCAGTGGCCTGTATGCTGAATTCGCTCACTTCGCCGAAGTCACCGGCGTCCTGACCGGCGACGAACAGCAGGTGCTAGCGCGCCTTCTGAAGTACGGCCCAAGTGTTCCGGTTCAAGAGCCGACCGGCCGTCTGTTTCTGGTGTTGCCGCGTTTCGGCACCATCTCGCCGTGGTCGAGCAAGGCCAGCGACATCGCCCGCAACTGCGGCCTGAGCAAGATCCAGCGCCTGGAACGCGGTATCGCCTTCTATGTTGCAGGGCAGTTCAGCGAAGCCGAAGCCCAGCTGATTTCGGACGCGCTGCATGACCGCATGACCCAGATCGTGCTGGCCAACCTCGAGCAGGCCGCCGGTCTGTTCAGCCACGCCGAGCCGAAGCCGCTGACCGCCATCGACATCCTCGGTGGCGGCCGCGCCGCGCTGGAAAAGGCCAACACCGAGCTGGGCCTGGCCCTGGCCGAAGACGAGATCGACTATCTGGTCAACGCCTTCAACGGTCTGAAGCGCAACCCGCACGACATCGAACTGATGATGTTCGCCCAGGCCAACTCCGAGCACTGCCGCCACAAGATCTTCAACGCCAGTTGGGACATTGACGGCCAGAGCCAGGAAAAAAGCCTGTTCGGCATGATCAAGAACACCTATCAGATGCACAGCGAAGGCGTGCTGTCCGCTTACAAGGACAACGCTTCGGTGATTGTCGGCAACGTTGCCGGCCGCTTCTTCCCGAACCCTGAAACCCGCCAGTACGGCGCGGTGCAGGAGCCGGTGCACATCCTGATGAAGGTTGAAACCCATAACCACCCGACCGCGATTGCCCCGTTCCCGGGCGCATCCACCGGTTCCGGTGGCGAGATCCGTGACGAAGGTGCAACCGGTCGCGGCGCCAAGCCCAAGGCCGGCCTCACCGGTTTCACCGTATCGAACCTGCAGATCCCGGGCTTCGAACAGCCGTGGGAAGTGCCGTACGGCAAGCCTGAGCGCATCGTCACCGCGCTGGACATCATGATCGAAGGCCCGCTCGGCGGCGCTGCGTTCAACAACGAATTCGGCCGTCCGGCCCTGACCGGCTATTTCCGTACCTTCGAACAATCGATCACCACCCCGCACGGTGACGAAGTTCGCGGTTACCACAAGCCGATCATGCTGGCTGGCGGCATGGGCAACATCCGTGAAGAGCACGTCAAGAAAGGCGAGATCGTGGTCGGCTCCAAGCTGATCGTGCTCGGCGGCCCGGCGATGTTGATCGGTCTCGGTGGCGGCGCGGCTTCGTCGATGGCCACCGGCACCAGTTCGGCGGATCTGGATTTCGCTTCCGTGCAGCGTGAAAACCCTGAAATGGAGCGTCGCTGCCAGGAAGTCATCGACCGTTGCTGGCAGCTCGGCGACAAGAACCCGATCAGCTTCATCCATGACGTTGGCGCGGGCGGTCTGTCCAACGCTTTCCCGGAACTGGTCAACGACGGCGATCGCGGTGGCCGTTTCGAACTGCGCAACATTCCAAACGACGAGCCGGGTATGGCCCCGCACGAAATCTGGTCCAACGAATCCCAGGAACGTTACGTGCTGGCGGTCGGCCCGGAAGACTTCGAGCGCTTCCAGGCGATCTGCGAACGCGAGCGTTGCCCGTTTGCCGTGGTCGGGGAAGCCACTGCCGAACCGCAGCTTACTGTCACGGATAGCCACTTCGGCAACAACCCGGTGGACATGCCGCTGGAAGTGTTGCTGGGCAAGGCGCCGCGCATGCACCGTTCGGTGGTTCGTGAAGCCGAGCTGGGCGATGACTTCGATCCGTCGAACCTCGACATCAGCGAGTCCATCGAACGCGTTCTGCATCATCCGGCCGTGGCCAGCAAAAGCTTCCTGATCACCATCGGCGACCGCACCATCACCGGCCTCGTCGCCCGTGACCAGATGGTTGGCCCATGGCAAGTGCCGGTGGCCGACGTTGCTGTCACCGCCACCAGTTTCGACGTCTACACCGGTGAAGCCATGGCGATGGGCGAGCGTACTCCGCTGGCTCTGCTGGACGCGCCGGCATCGGGCCGCATGGCCATCGGCGAAACCATCACCAACATTGCTGCCTCGCGGATCAACAAGCTCTCCGACATCAAACTGTCGGCGAACTGGATGTCGGCGGCCGGTCACCCGGGCGAAGACGCGCGTTTGTATGACACCGTGAAAGCGGTCGGCATGGAGCTGTGCCCTGAGCTGGGCATCACCATTCCGGTGGGCAAGGACTCGATGTCCATGGCCACGCGCTGGAATGACAATGGCGAAGACAAGACCGTCACTTCGCCGATGTCGCTGATCGTCACCGGTTTCGCGCCAGTGGCTGACATCCGTCAGACCCTGACCCCGGAACTGCGCATGGACAAGGGCACCACCGACCTGATCCTGATCGACCTCGGTCGCGGCCAGAACCGCATGGGTGCATCGATCCTCGCGCAGGTCCACGGCAAACTCGGCAAGCATGCGCCGGACGTCGATGACGCTGAAGACCTGAAAGCCTTCTTCGCAGTGATCCAGGGCCTCAATGCCGACGGTCACCTGCTGGCCTACCACGACCGTTCCGACGGTGGTCTGCTGACCTCCGTGGTGGAAATGGCCTTCGCCGGCCACTGCGGTCTGAGCCTGAACCTGGACAGCGTTGCCGAATCCGCTTCGGAAATCGCCGCGATCCTGTTCAACGAAGAACTCGGCGCAGTGATCCAGGTTCGCCAGGACGCCACCCCGGACATCCTCGCGCAGTTCAGCGCCGCCGGTCTGGGCGACTGCGTGTCGGTGATCGGTCAGCCGATCAACAATGGCCAGATCAACATCACCTTCAACGGTGACACCGTGTTCGAAGGCCAGCGTCGTCTGCTGCAACGTCAGTGGGCCGAAACCAGCTACCAGATCCAGCGACTGCGCGACAACGCCGACTGCGCCGAGCAGGAATTCGACGCGCTGCTGGAAGAAGACAACCCGGGCCTGAGCGTCAAGCTCAGCTACGACGTCAATCAGGACATCGCCGCGCCTTACATCAAGAAAGGCATCCGCCCACAGGTTGCCGTGCTGCGTGAGCAGGGCGTCAACGGTCAGGTGGAAATGGCCGCCGCATTCGACCGCGCCGGTTTCAGCGCGATCGACGTGCACATGAGCGATATCCTCGCCGGTCGTGTCGACCTCAACGAGTTCAAAGGCCTGGTGGCCTGCGGCGGTTTCTCCTACGGCGACGTGCTCGGCGCCGGTGAAGGCTGGGCCAAGTCGGCGCTGTTCAACAGCCGCGCCCGCGATGCGTTCCAGGGCTTCTTCGAACGTAACGACAGCTTCACGCTGGGCGTGTGCAACGGTTGCCAGATGATGTCCAACCTGCACGAGCTGATCCCGGGCAGCGAGTTCTGGCCGCACTTCGTGCGCAACCGCTCCGAGCAGTTCGAAGCGCGGGTAGCGATGGTGCAGATCCAGGAATCGAATTCGATCTTCCTGCAGGGCATGGCCGGTTCGCGCATGCCGATCGCCATCGCCCACGGTGAAGGGCATGCCGAGTTCGCCAGCGAAGAAGCACTGCTGGAAGCCGATCTGTCCGGTTGCGTGGCGATGCGTTTTGTCGACAACCACGGCAAGGTCACCGAAGCCTACCCGGCCAACCCGAACGGCTCGCCGCGCGGGATCACCGGTCTGACCAGCCGTGACGGTCGCGTGACGATCATGATGCCGCACCCGGAGCGTGTGTTCCGCGCGGTGCAGAACTCGTGGCGTTCGGAAGACTGGACCGAGGATGCTCCTTGGATGCGCATGTTCCGTAATGCGCGCGTCTGGGTGAACTAAGGCCTGTGTACAAGCTGGCGTTTTTTGTTCCTGACAGTCATGTCGAGGTGGTCAAAGGGGCTGTGTTCGCTGCCGGTGGTGGGCGGATCGGTGACTATGACCACTGTGCGTGGCAGGTGCTTGGCTCTGGTCAGTTTCGACCGTTGGACGGCAGTCAGCCGTTTGTCGGTCAGGCGGGGCAGGTTGAGCGGGTTGAGGAATGGAAGGTTGAGCTTGTCGTTGCGGATGAGTTGATTGTGGCTGTTGTGGCGGCGTTGAAACTCAGTCATCCGTATGAGACGCCGGCTTATGAGGTGTGGCGGCTGGAGGATTTCTGATCTTCTTTGCTGCTGGAACGGGAGACCCGCAGATGAGTGATTGTCTGCGGGTTTTTTGTTGGCCTTGGTTTTGTTTTGATTTGGGTGAATATCCGTTGCTTCGGGTGTGGCGGCTGGCGGTTTCGCCCTTACGGCGAGTCACCTTTTTCAAACGCCAAAAAGGTAACCCAAAAGGCTTGCTCCTGCGTTCGGCCCTCGCAGGCTCGGGTTCCTTCGCTCCGGGACTGATCCGGGCGCAGCGGCTCCGGTTTGCTTCGCTGTACCTCCTTCCGCTGTGTTCGACTTCGTCGAACGGTCGCTGCGCTCCCACGCCCGGATCAATCCCTCCACTCAGCCTTCCGACGTCGCCGGTGGATCAAGATCAAGAGCAGGCGAGCTGACACTCGGCCTATTGAGTGGTGAAGAGCGGGTGTTCGGCGTTATTTTTGTTGTGGATTTGCCCCTCACCCCAGCCCTCTCCCGAGGGAGAGGGGGCCGATTTTGTGTGGTTTGCAAATCCTGAGTTCAACTCGGACTTTCACGTCGGCGTACCTCGCCTGAACAACTCGGTCAGTCCCCTCTCCCTCTGGGAGAGGGCTAGGGTGAGGGTGGCGATCTGGAGTGTGTTTAAAGCGGTATCTGAGTTCGCAGAACCTTCCCACAAGGTTTTCAGGTTGTCCGTCGGACGCGCGATCTCTAGTCTTTTGGTGTCGCCGAAACTTCGGCGATCGGGTGTGAGAACCCTTAGGAACTGTTAATCCACAATCAGTACCACCATAATCGCCGCCGGCATTCCTGCTGTCTGCATTGTTATGGCGGCTGTGTGCGGGCGGACTTCGGTCCGGCCGGGCTTGTTCCTACCGGTTTCTCACCCCGCACACTGCTGCCACCACTCCGCCGCGTGAGAAACGGCAAGTGATTGGCTATTGATTAGGAACGTATCAATGTCAAAACCTGTGCCTGATCCACCATACGAACCCTCCCCCCTCGAACAAACCATCCGCGCCGACGACCTCGCGAAAAACCGCGAAGCGATCAAGCGGGCTCTGGATTTTTACCTGTGCCCGCAACCTGGCAAGGCGCACCCGCCCAGCACCATGTTTCTCATCCAGCCGGAAATCGACACCGAAACCCTGCTCGCCCATGCCTGTGAATCGCTCGCTTCAGCCAACACTCTGGCCAGTGATTTCGCTGATCAGTTGGGGCGACCGCAGCGCAATACGGCGCTGGCGATTCAGCAGATCATCATGCTCGCTGAGCTGGCGGTGAACCGTGCGCTGGATCGGGTGGATCCTCAGGCATGAAAAAACCACTGGGCCGTCAAGCCCAGTGGTTTTCCACAACGTGCAATCGCCCGGGCGTCACGTCACCTGTGTCAGCTTCACGTCTGTAACGAGCATGTCGATCAACGTGCGCAGGTAGGTGAAGGTCTGATCTTTTTTCTCCCAGCGATCAACGAAGAACAGACCCTTGTCATTGATCTGAATCGGCGTCTCAACGATCTCGCCGGACCTGGATTTATGCACCACGCTGGCGTTGCGGGTGTCTGCATTTTCTATAAGGAAGTTTCCGGGTTCGGTCAGTTTGCTGCGACTGACAGAAGGCGTCGCAGCAGGCTTTTTCGTTCCGGGGACGGCCACCTCCATCACAAAATCGCTGCTCAAAGCCCTGACGTTGGCCTCGTGCTTGCCGCTGACAAATTCCCACGACCCACGGTGAATATCCCGGGCCAGTTCAGGGGCTGTGTCGCGCACGTGCAGGCTGACGGCGGACAGTGTATCGGCCAGACCTGGCACACCGAGGTTGTAATTGGTATGCGCACTGCCGATGAAGGCCACCCATTTATGCGGCCCGTTGGCCAATTGATCAGCCTCGATCACTTGGGTTGCAAAATAGCTGAACATCTCGTTTCGCGAGGCGTGTTCGTCATACACGCCCTTGAGGTGATAGGACGCCGTGCAATCTAGGGCTCTGATGCGAATGTTGTATTTGGCCGCCGCCTGACAGACCGCCGTGTACGTATCGTTCCCTGTGTAATTCGGCATCTGCCCTTGATCCTGACGATGCAGATAAGCCTTGAGCCTGTCGGGCATGCGCTGGGTACGCAGAAAAGTGTCGAGATCGGCCTGGTGCAGGTCGGTGAGCAGGTGCTCGACGTACAACGTGTCATAACCGGCTTGCTTAAGGGCTTTCATGTGCTTTTTCAGCAGCGCTTTGCTCGCTACATCGACGTGGGCTTCGCCGATCAGCAGATTCAGACGTCCGTCGGTCAATTGCCGTAAAAAAGCTTCGAATGTGCAGTCGGAGGCGAGCACCGGCAGGATCGGCGCATCGGGTGGGACGTAGTCGGTAAAAGCGTCCCTGGCGGTTTTTTCCAGACGTTTGCGTTGGGCAAGGAAAGCCTCGTAGGCCGTTCTTTCACTGGCTACTGTCGGGGTGTAATGGGAATCCATGGAGTAGGGCTTATGCAACATTTCAGCAATATCGTCGCGCAGTGGCGAAGCAATATCGAACTCGCTGAAATGTTCAACGGCGCTAGCTGCGGCGGGCGGCTTGGAGACAGGTAGAGGTGCCTTGTAGGCACTCGGCATCTGTAGGAGGTAATCACCTTGCGCTGTCGCGTCTCCCGCGATGGCACCGGGCGCGTCCCTGCTTATGCGTGCGGGTTGGTACAAGTCGATGTCTTCAATACGCACGGCAACGGCCTCGTGGAGGTCGGCCAGGCCCGGGGTGTTGTCGAACGTGGTCATGCGCGACTGCTCGGTCAGGGCAATCCAGCGCTCTTCGCCGATCTCGGCCATATCGGTGGCAAGCGCCTTGTGCGAATAAAAGTTTCTGATGCGGTTGTTTCGCGGGGTCAAAGGCGAGAGCCTGGACATCACCATGATCCCTTCGAGTTGATAACTGGTCGAGCCGTCCAGCGCATGAATGCTCATGCCTTTTTCCCGTGCCTTGCGCACCAGCGCCAGGTAAGAGAAAGGCGCGTCTGGCTCATGGCCCATGGCTTTATCGAGCGCTTTCAGATGTTTCTTGATATGGCGCCAGGATTCTCCCTTGTTGAATTTTTCCAGTTTGAGATGAAATACGTCTCCCGGCAGGTATTCGAGGAAGAGGTGCTTGTAGCCGTTCTCCAAAAGCACGTCGAGATTTTCGATCAGTGCCTGTTTGCTGGCGATGGAGCCGGGCTGTGCACCGATGACCAGATTCTTTGCGGCGAATGCATCGCTGGCAATCAACTGTGCGAATGAGGTGTTGGCGGCAACCGCCGGCACTTCGGCGCGAGCGGGCAGCGGTGCGAGTTGGGCAAAATGGCGCGTGGCGTCCGTGGTGAGTTTTTCCACCTGTTGCAGATAGGCTTGGCGCATGCTGGCCATTTTGTCGACCACGTTGACCAGGATGACCTGGGGTGAGAAGCCCATGTAATGCTCGCCCTCCTGGAGCATTCGTCGTCGCGATTGCGGGTCCAGCAACTCTTCAACGAGATCCCGGTACTTGATCGCCACTCCATAATCTTTATGCGGGCCGGGTGTCTCGGGCACGGCTTCGTATTTTGGTGCACCGCCGGACAGGCCGCTGCGCACCATCACTCCGTCGGAGTTGCGCACGGTCAGAATGCCGGTCGAAAGCAGTCCGGAGCCATTCGGATCCGGGCGGTAGAGCAAATAACGGCCGAGTGCGTCCGGGGTCGTGCTGGCGTAATACGACTGCCCTCTGAAAACGACGGCATGCATATCGTCCCGGACCGGTTCGGTCGCCATTTGATCGATCAATGGCAGAAGATCCTCTTGCTCGTCGCCAACGGTGGTGACAGCCCGACGCAACGGGCGCCGGACGGGCTTGAGTGAACGCAGCGCCGGACGCAGATCCGTCAGCACCGCGCCAGCACTGTTGAACAGATAGCCGAGCAAGTGCCGGAACGCTTCGTTGTTATTTCCCTGACGATAGGCATGCAGGGCGAGCATCGCGTCCTTGAAGGCCAGCAACAGGCCGGTGCTCAGACTCAACAGCGGGAACGGCGCGGTGGCGATGGCAGCGACCCATTCGACGCTCGTCCAGATCAGGCCGGCAATCATTTCGGCGCGACTGGTGGTCGTGGCATGGACGTTGTCGATCCGCCGTTGCAACTTCATGTCGTAGAGCGCGGTACGCAGGTCGCTGACGGCGTCGGCCGGGCGCATCGAGTCATAACGGGCGGGGCTGGGGCTGGTTCTGTTGAGGTCTTTGGGCAGTTTCTTGCGGATGTTTTCCAGGTACGTGCGCACCCGGGTCTGGGCACTGACACCCACCCGCTGGGTCAGGTATTCGATCATGCCGGACTGCAGCAGCAGGTAATTGAACAGGCGTGCTTCGCGAAAACGCACGCCGTCCGGTGCGTCCGGCGTATACAGCAGGACCGGATCGCCGCCATGGCTGAACAACCAGGCATCGATCACCCATTCGCCGTCGATCATCAACCGGTGGATCGGGTATTTCGTCCGGGTCTGCCCCGACGTTTGATCCATGCTGCTGATGCTTTGCTGCAGCCATTGCAGGTCGCTGCTGGCGATATGTCCTTGCAGCTGGCATTCCAGCGCGGCGCTCTGCATCTGGCGCTGAGTGATGGCCAGTGTCGCGTTGCGTCGGAACGCGTAGCCTTCGCTTTTCGAATCCTGCAGCTCGTTTTTGACTTTGTCGGTATAGCGTTTGCCGATCCAGACCCCCGTGACCGAGCGGGCTACGTTCTGCGCGGTCAGGCTACTGATATCGACGCCTTGCGGACCTTTGAAGCGCGCCGAGCGTGAGAATTTCTGGTCGAGAAAACCGACGCCGTCGGCATAGCCGTCGCGATACAGCCGGGTATAGGTCAGCGGTTTCGGCGTCCATGAGGGCACGATCGACTTTGGCGAATAGGCCCAGACGGTGTCCGGATCGACGTCATTGGCAGGGCGTTTGAGCAAGCGGTTCAGGCTGATCTTCGCTTGCGCATGCACGAAATCGTCAAACGCCTGAAAACGTCCGCCCGACAGCGGATGCTGATTGAACGCGCGCAAAGCCCCCTCGGCGTCGTCGCTCAGGGTCGAGAGTTTTCGGCGATTGGCCGCAGTGGTCGAGCGATACCACACCGGGGTGCTGAAATCGTAGTCGTCGATGCGTGTGGCGAGCATGTGTTCAGCCATCGCTTTGAGGCAATCGAGATGGTTGCCCAGGTGGTCGAACGTGACTTTCTGGTGCTCTGCTGCTTCCGGCTTCAGGCTCAGCCCCGACAACACCTTGCGCAGGGTCGAACGAAAGCGCATCGGCGCGCGGCTGATCAGATAGCCGGCCATGCTTTCGGCGGCGTCATTCTGCTTGGCCCAACCCAAGAGATGGGTCTGCAATTGGCGCTCGCTGTCGAACGCCTCGAACTGGCGTTCACGGGGCGCCTGCGGTGTGCAGAGCAGCAGGCGGCGGACCGCGCCGGATTCGTCGGTCTGACGCAGCACCCACAGATCCTGCAGCTGGGCGCCGTGCAAAGACAGGGTGGCGGCGCGCAGCTGTGGATCGCTGCCGTTACGCAGGCGCTGGAGCATTTGCAGATCGCTGTCGAGCAGATGCCCTTGCAGCGCTGCGGCATGGGCGAGCGCGACGATGCGCTGATCGAGCATCTGCTCGATCGCAGGTTTGATCGCGGATCTCGCCTGCATCTGCGTTTGCAAGCGTGCGAAGTCGACGCGCGGTTCCAGCTCCAGTGCCTGCTTGATCACCCAGGCGGGCGTTACGTCCGCGTACTCGTCGGATAACGGCAGGTCGTTGTAAGTCAGCCGGGTGTGGCTGAGAAACGCCGAGCCTGGTAACTCATCGCCGGTGTGCGGGCCGCGCAAGGTCAGCTCGAGCAAATTGCTCTTGTGCACATAAGCGCCGAATCCGGGGACCTGCCGATCCGTAATGATCTGCAGCTTGGCCGGTTCCAGGTCGTCGATTTGCAGATCATCACTCAGCCGTTCCAGCCATTGGTGGCGGGCCACGGCCATCAGGCTGACCGCCGGGCCCATCAGGTCAAGCAGGTTTTGCCGGGCCTGATTGTAGTTGCCCAGGTGCAACGCCAGCTCGGCCCGCTTGGCCGCGTCGGCGCTGCGGTACCAGTCCGGCGCGCTGTTGCGCAAATGCCGCTCGAACAGGGTTTGTGCCTGAAGCGCCAGGCGCGGGGTGAGATCCGGCAGCGCAGTGTCGATGGCGCGCTCCAGCTCGGCGATCAGTACAGCGCCATCCTGCTGCGGGTTGGCGGCAAAACTCAATGCATGTTCGATATCCAGGGTGCGCTTTTCGATCAAGGCATCGTAGATGTGTTCGAACAGCGATTTGCTGTCGATGGGCGCCAGCTGCAATGGCCAGATTCCTGCTGTACCGACATCGTGGTAGCGGCTGGGCAGCAGTTGCATCAACTCGCCACGGCTGATGCTGTGCTTCATGGTCTGGAGCAGATGGGCATCGAGATCAGCCAGGGAATTGAACAGCTCCAGGCCCCTGGCCGGTGTGAACAACACGACGAAGCCAGCGCTCTGGTCGGTCAGCAGATCACTGACTTTCGGGGTGTCGTTTTGCGTAACAACAAAGGCCCCGGCGAGCTCGACAGTGGTTTGCTGATAAGTGAACTGCAACGCATACATGGCCGGGCGCAAGAGCGGGCCGAGCGCCAGTTTCTGCATCAGCTCACCAGCCTGCGGATGCAGCAGGCGATCGGTGACGGCCTGTTTCGCCTCGTACTCAAGCGCAGTGAAACCGGCGTCGTATTTGAGGAAGGTTTTTGCCGCTTTGCCGTTGATCTCGTCACGCAGATCCATGTTGATCAGTTGCGTGTTGAGGCGCACCTTCAGCGTGGCGATCAGTTGCTTGCCTGCCTCGCTCTGCAGGTCGGTGGTTGCCAGCGCCTGATAGAGCGCGCGACTGCGTTGCAGGTAGCCGTCGCGATAGGTTTTCAGCTGCTCTTCGAGGCGTTTGAGATGAGCCTGCTCGGTGCTCGGTTTGTGCTCGGGCAACAGCGGGGTTTCGGTGTTGAAGAGCAGACGGCCGATCTGGTTCAGATCGTTTTTGATCTCGTCGGGTGTGGGGGCGTTGGGGGTGCTCATGGGCACGATTTCCATGCTGGGGATGAAGGGCCAGCATGGCGAGCGCGGCGTGGAGGAGGGTGGTATTCATGTATCGTGCGCGTGCCGGATTTCCCCCGCCCGCTCCAGCCCTCCCGTTATCCGCGCAGATCAAACCTGTGCGCTGACCTCCCCGCGACTCAGCAACGCCTCGATCGCCCCGCTCAAACTCGCGGCCTTTTCCCCCACCAGCAAATGCCAGACGCCACCGTCCAACTGGCTGACACCCAGGCAGCCGAGCGCTTTGAGCTGCGCTTCGGACAGCGCCTTGGCATCGGCCAGTTGCAGGCGAATACGGGTCATGGCGATGCAATCGAGCTGCAGCACATTGTCGCGACCGCCCAGTGCATTCAGCCATTGCTGTGCCTCGTTGCGGGTAAGCGCAACGGTCTTCGGCTCATCGGCAACCACTGCGGTGTCCACCAAAGCTGTTCGGCCCAGCGCAGGCATGGCCAAGCGAATCTCATCGGCAATGCTGTCAGCCAACGGCCCGACCACGACCTGCAAACTGCCGCCCTTGCCCGGGCGCACCACCGCCATCGCGCCCAGTGCTTTCAGCTCGGCATCCGAGGCCTTGTTGCGATCGACCATCTCCAGGCGCAGTCGGGTCGTGCAGGCGCCGACGGTGAGCAGATTCTCGGCGCCGCCCAAGGCTTTGATATACGCGCTGGCGCGTTCGGTTTCCGAAAGCACGGCTTTTTCTGCCGTGGCCACGTCTTCGCGCCCCGGCGTCTTCAGGTTGAAGCGGCGAATACAGAAGTCGAAAACCAGGTAATAGATGACCGCATAAGCCAGCCCGACCGGCACCACCAGCCAGCCATTGGTCGACTTGCCCCAGCCGAGAATCATGTCGATGAAGCCTCCGGAAAAGGTGAAGCCCAGATGAATGTTCAAGCCGTTGGTGATCGCCATCGACAGCCCGGTCAGCAGCGCGTGCAGGAGGAACAGCAACGGCGCGAGAAACATGAAGGCGAATTCGATCGGCTCGGTCACACCGGTCAGAAACGAGGTCAGCGCCATCGACAGGAAGATCCCGCCCATCACCTTGCGCCGCTCCGGCAAAGCGTTGCGGTACATCGCCAGGCACGCGGCGGGCAGGCCGAAGATCATCATCGGGAACATGCCGGTCATGAACTGGCCGCCCTTCGGATCGCCGGCGAAATAACGCGACAGATCGCCGGTCACCAATGCCCCAGTGGTCGGGTCGGTGAAGTTACCGAAGACGAACCACGCCATGTTGTTGAGGATGTGGTGCAGGCCGGTGACGATCAGCAGGCGGTTGAACACGCCGAAGACGAAGGCGCCGATGCTGCCGCTTTCCATCATCAGCGCGCCGAACGCATTGATGCCCTGCTGGATCGGCGGCCAGATATAGCCGAACAGCACGCCCAGCCCCACCGCTGCAAAACCGGTGACAATCGGCACGAAACGCCGGCCACCGAAGAACGCCAGGTACTCCGGCAGCTTGATGTCCTTGAAACGGTTGTACAGCGCACCGGCCATCAGGCCGCTGACGATCCCGGCGAGCATGCCCATGTTGATGCTCGCATCGAGCACCTTGAGCGTGGAGATCATCACCAGATAACCGATCACCCCGGCCAGGCCGGCGGTGCCGTTGTTGTCTTTGGCGAAACCGACGGCGATGCCGATGGCAAAGATCATCGCCAGGTTGGCGAAGATCACTTGCCCGGCATCGTGAATGATCGCGATGTTCAACAGGTCCGTGTCGCCCAGGCGCAGCAGCAGGCCGGCAATCGGCAGGATCGCGATCGGCAGCATCAGCGCGCGGCCGAGGCGTTGCAGGCCTTCGATGAAGAGTTGGTACATGGCGTTTGTCCTTTTTGTTTTTGTTAGCGCAGAGGCCAATGTTGATGACAGGCGTGGCGAACGGCGGCGGCGCTGGACAGCTTGAGCAAGTCGCGGCTCAGGCGCTGACATTCGGCTTCATGCAGCTGACGCACGCGTTCCTTGATTTCACCGATCTGCACCGGGCTCACCGACAGTTCAGTGACGCCCAGGCCGATCAGCACCGGCGTGGCCAACGGGTCGGAGGCGAGGGCGCCGCAGACACCAACCCAGCGCTTGTGTACCGCCGCACCCTCGCAGGTCATGGCGATCAGGCGCAGCAACGCCGGGTGCAGGGCATCGACCCGCGCCGCCAGCCCGGCGTGGTCGCGGTCCATGGCCAGGGTGTATTGCGACAGATCGTTGGTGCCGATCGAGAGGAAGTCGGCGTGTTCGGCCAGTTGTTCGGCTTGCAGCGCGGCGGCGGGGACTTCGATCATCACGCCGATTTCCGGGCGCTCGGTAATCCCCAGCTCAAGACACAAGGCATCGACGCGCTGGCGGATGTGCAGCAGCTCGTCGACCTCGGTGACCATCGGCAACAGAATCCGGCAACGCGGCAACGGCTTGACCTGCAACAGCGCGCGCAGTTGCTGATCGAGAATTTCCGGGCGCGCCTGCGCCAGACGAATGCCGCGCAATCCGAGCACCGGGTTGGCCTCGGCGGGCAGTGGCAGGTAGTCGAGTTGCTTGTCGCCACCGACGTCGATGGTGCGGATGATCACCGACTTGTCGCTCATGGCATCGATCACCGCTTGATAGGCGCTGCGCTGTTCTTCGACGTCGGGTGCCGTCTGGCGATCGACGAAGAGAAACTCGGTGCGCAACAGGCCTACACCATCAGCACCGTTGGCAAATGCGTCTGCCGCTTCGCTGCTTGAGGCGACGTTGGCGACCACTTCGATGTGCACGCCATTGCGCGTTTCAGCGGGTAAATGGGCTTTGGCCTGTTGGCTTTCGCGACGCTGCCGGCGCTCGATCTGCGCCTGTTGCACTTCGCTCAGGCGCTCGGCGTTTGGGGTCAATTCGAGGCGCCCGTCGTCAGCGTCGAGCACCACGGCTTGATCTTGCGGCTGCTCAAGCAATTGCGCGCCCAAAGCGACGAGGCACGGCAGACCTTTGCCGCGCGCCAGAATCGCTACGTGGGAGGTCGCGCCGCCCTCGGCCATGCACAACCCGGCGACACCTTGCGCGCTGAGTTGCAGCAGATCCGACGGCGTCAGTTCATGGGCGGCAACGATGGCGCCGGCCGGAACCTGGTAATGCCAGGCCTCGCCAAGCAGGGCGCGCAGCACGCGTTGCTTGAGGTCGCGCAAATCGTTGGCACGTTCGGCCAGCAGCGGACTGCCGGTGCCTTGGAGCATGTCGCACTGGGTGTCGATCGACTGACTCCAGGCGTGCGTCGCTGCGGTGCCTTGCGCGATGAATTGCTGCGCGGCGTCGAGCAAGGCCGGGTCTTCGAGCAGCGCCATGTGTGCGGCGAAGATCGCTTCTTCGTCGGCGTTCTTGTGCTTTTTCGCCTGGGCGAGGGTGGCGGCGATTTCGCTGCGCACCGCGTTCAATGCCGTTTCAAGCGTCTGCTGCTGTTGCTCTGGATCGTGATGGCCCGTATCCGCCGGCAAGGTGATCGCGTTCAAGCGAAACAACGGCCCGGCGACCAGCCCCGGCGCCGCGCAGACACCGTGCAGCACACCTGCCTCGGCCGGGCGTTTCGGCGCCGCAGTGCTGACCGGCGCTTGCGCGTGATGATCGTCTGGCAGCGCCGTGGCCAATGCGCCAAGCAGGGCGTGCAGCGCGGCATCGGCGTCCGGCCCCTGACAACTGACGTGCACTTCATCCTGCTCACCGATCGCCAGGCCCATCAAACCGATCAGGCTGTTGCACGGCGCCGACTTACCGTTGAAGTGCAGCTGTGAATGGCTGCTGAAACCCTGGGCGGTCTGGCGGATCAGTGCAGCCGGGCGCGCATGCAAGCCGCCGCGATGAGCGACCTGCACTTGACCACGAACCTCTGGCCCAGCGCTTATATCGGTATTCGCCGCGACAACATTGCGCGCGATGATGTGCAGCAGCGGCTCGCCGACTTTCACCGCTTTGAGGGTGATCGGCCGCACCTGAAAATCCGCGCTGTTGGTCAGGATCAACAGGCTGACCAGGCTTTTGCAGTGCTGGCCGACCTTGTCCAGGTCATAGCGCAGCAGCGGCTGACCGAGGCTGACGCGATCGCTTTCCTTGACCAGCATGGCGAAACCTTCGCCGTTCAGCTCAACGGTATCGAGGCCCAGATGCAGGAGGATTTCCGCGCCGTTGTCGGCGCGCACGGTCACCGCATGGCTGCTGCGCGCGACGTGAATGACCTCGCCGGCGCAGGGCGAATACAGCGTGTCGTTGAGCGGGTCGATGGCGATGCCGTCGCCCATCGCGCCACTGGCGAACACCGCGTCCGGGACGTTGGCGAGCGTCAGTACCGGGCCGCTGAGCGGGGCGCTGAGGGTCAGCTCTTTATTGTTGTCGGGCATGGCTGGGTCTCATCAGTTGAATCTCGGTTCGATGTCCCCTGTAGGAGCTGCCGAAGGCTGCGATCTTTTGATCTTGTTTTTTCGCTACGTGAAAAAAACAAAAGATCGCAGCCTTCGGCAGCTCCTACAGGGAGTACATCCGTCAACGGCTATCAGTGCGTGCGGGTCACTTTGCTCAAATGGCGCGGCTGATCCGGGTCCATGCCCCGCGCCACGGCCAGGCCTGCGGCCATCACGTAGAAACTCTGGATCGCCAGAATCGGGTCGAGGGCCGGGTGTTCGGCGCGGGTCAGGGTCAGGTCGCGTTCGTTGACGTCATCTGGCGCGGCGAGCAAGACCCGGGCGCCGCGTTGACGCATCTCTGCCGCGAGGCTCAGCAGGCCGGCCTGCTCGGCACCGCGCGGGGCGAAAACCAGCAGCGGATAGTGTTCGTCGATCAGTGCCATCGGGCCGTGACGGACTTCGGCACTGCTGAACGCTTCGGCCTGAATCGCTGAGGTTTCCTTGAACTTCAGCGCGGCTTCCTGAGCAATCGCGAAACCGGCGCCACGGCCGATCACCATCAGGCGCTCGCAATCGCGCAGGGCTTCGATGGCCACGCTCCAGTCCTGTTTAGCCGCTTCGCGCAGGCCTTCTGGCAGCGCATCGTGGGCTTGCAGCAATTCGCTGTCCTCTTTCCAGTGCGCGATCAAACGCGCGCTGGCGCTGAGGGTGGCGATAAAACTCTTGGTCGCGGCGACGCTGCTTTCAGTCCCGGCAAGCAGCGGCAGGCTGAATTCACAAGCTGCCTCCAGGGGCGAATCGGCGGCATTGACCATCGACACGCTCAGCGCGCCACGCTTGCGCAACAGGCGCAGGCTGTTGACCAGATCCGGGCTCTGCCCCGACTGCGAAAACGCGAACGCGACCTGACCGCTGACTTTCAGTGGCGCCTGCTGCATGGTCACCACCGACATCGGCAACGAGGCCACCGGCACGCCCAGTTGCTGCATGGTCAGGTAGGCGAAGTAGCTCGCCGCGTGGTCGGAGCTGCCACGGGCGACGGTCATCGCCACTTGCGGCGGCTGCCGGCGCAGGCGCCCGGCGATCTCGATCATCGGCGCGTCGAGTTGTTGCAGTTGGGCTTGCACGGCCTCGAACGAGGACAGCGCCTCTTCAAGCATTTTTGAAGTCAATGTCTTCTCCTTCGACCATGACGGCGGTCAGTGTGAGTGAACGATCAAGCCGCACGCAGTCGGCCCAGGCGCCGGGGGCAAGGCGCCCGCGTTCGGTGATGCCGAGATAGTCGGCGGGAAATTGCGACAGACGCTGCGAGGCTTCGGCGATCGGCAAACCGATCTTCACCAGATTGCGCAGGGCCTGATCCATGGTCAGGGTGCTGCCGGCCAGCGTGCCGTCGGGCAGACGCACGCCGCCCAGGCATTTGGTCACGGTGTGGCTGCCGAGCTTGTATTCACCGTCGGGCATGCCGGCGGCGGCGGTCGAATCGGTGACGCAATACAGGCACGGGATCGAACGCAGGGCCACGCGAATGGCGCCGGGGTGTACGTGCAGCAGATCGGGAATCAGCTCGGCGTATTTGGCGTGCGCCAGTGCTGCGCCGACGATGCCCGGCTCGCGGTGATGCAGCGGGCTCATGGCGTTGTAGAGGTGGGTGAAACTGCTGGCACCGGCAGCCAGCGCGGCGACGCCTTCCTCGTAGCTGCCGAGGGTGTGGCCGATCTGCATGCGGATGCCACGGCTGCTCAGCTCACGAATCAATGCATCGTGGCCGGCGATTTCCGGGGCAATGGTGATGACGCGGATCGGTGCCAGCGCCAGATATTCTTCGACTTCTGCCATCAACGCGGTGTGGGCGAAGTTCGGTTGAGCGCCGAGTTTTCCCGGGTTGATGTAAGGGCCTTCAAGGTGTACGCCAAGCACTCGCGCGGCGCCTGTCGGACGCTGTTCGCAGAACTCTCCTACCTCTTTCAGGACATTTGAGATCTCCGCACTCGGCGCAGTCATTGTCGTGGCCAACAGCGAAGTGGTGCCGAAACGCACGTGGGTTCTGCTGATGGTTTCGAAGGCTTCGGCGCCTTCCATGATGTCTTTGCCACCGCCGCCATGCACATGCAGGTCGATGAAACCCGGCAGCAGATAGGGCAGATCGTTAGCCGCCGGATCGCAGGGCACGCCTTCGATCGACACGATCTTGCCGTGTTCGTGAATCAGCCGGCCGCGAACCCAGCCGCTGGCGGTGAGGATGTTGTCTTCGGACATTTTCGTTCTCGCTTGGGGCCGCGCTCAGCGGCGCAGCTCTGCAACAAAGTCGTAGTAGTCGTTGCGGCAATAGGTGTCGGTGACTTCGATCGGCGTGTTGTCTTCCAGATAGCCGACCCGGGTCATCAGCAGCATGGCGGTGCCGGGGGCGATGCCGACCAGTGCGGCGAATTCGTCAGAGGCGTTGATTGCCTGGATGTGCTGAAGGGCGCGGACGATCGGTTTGCCGATGCCGTCGAGGTATTCGTACAGCGAATCGCCCACCGCTTGCGGCCTGGGCATGATCGACGCGGGCAGGGTGCTCATCTCGATCGCCATGACCGTGTCATCGGCTTTGCGCAGGCGCTTCATGCGCGCCACCTTGTCATTCGGCGACAGGCTGAGGCGGATCAGTTCTTCGTGGGTTGGGAGGGTGATCTCCCGCTCCAGCCATTTCGAACTCGGCACGAAACCTTTCAGGCGCAGCATTTCGCTGAAGCCGGACAGACGCGACAGTGGTTGTTCCAGGCGTGGGGTGATGAAGGTGCCGGAGCCTTGCAGGCGGCGGATCAGGCCTTGCTCAAGCAAGACTTCCAGCGCCTTGCGTGCGGTGACCCGGGAAATGCCGAGCTGGTCGCTGAGGTTGCGCTCGGACGGCATCGCCTGTTCGGCCTTCCACTGCCCGGCATGAATCGCCGCTTCCAGATTGCGCGCCAGTTGCAAGTACAGCGGCGTCGGCTGGGAATCGTCGGGACGTAGGGGCTGGAGGTCGTTCATGTAGGTCGTTTCCGTCGCGAGTATAGGATTGTTGTGGCTCGCTTGTGCGACGGAAGCTAATACCACTTGAATACCATGTCAACGCGATGAACCGGCGTATGACCCAATGGGTTGGCGGTTTTCAGGGGGCAGTGTTTAAAGTGGTATTAGTGATGGCCTATAACAAGCAAAAGATCGCAGCCTGCGACAGCTTCTACAGTTGAGAGTGGTATCACCCCTGTAGTCGCCGTCGCAGGCTGCGATCTTTTGATTTATTTTTTTGCGGGTGACCAGTGGTCAGGGATTAAGGGCGAATCTCGATCATCGTGCCGTCCGGTACCAGATTCCACACTTCACGCATATCGACGTTGCGCATGGCGATGCAGCCGTCGGTCCAGTCGAGGGTATGGAACAACTGCTCCGGGTTGTCTGCCGAGTCCGGGGTGCCGTGGATCATGATCATCCCGCCAGGCTCGACGCCTTCACGACGCGCGCGGGCGGCATCGCTGATGTTCGGGTAGGAGATGTGCATCGACAGGTTGAATTTGTCGCTGGTCTTGCGCCAGTCGATCCAATAGAAACCTTCGGGTGTGCGTTTGTCACCCTCGATCAGTTTCGGGCCTTTCTTCGCGCCCTTGCCCAAGGAAATGCGATAGGTCTTCAGCGGCTTGCCGTCGGCAATCAGCTGCAGTTGATGGGCTGATTTGAGTACCAGGACTTTTTCGATCAGTGGAGTGTTCGAGGGCGTCACGGTGGTCACGAATGACGCTTGTGAAACGCTGACGAACGACAGGCACAGCAGGGCAAGCAACCAGCGCATTGAAACGATTCCCCAGGGAGTGACGCAATCAGGTTTTAGGTAGGAGCTGCCGAAGGCTGCGATCTTTTGATCTTCTAGCCAACAATCACCGGCTGAACCAATGGCGGAATCGATTCCGAACGAACCGGATACTTCTCGACGCGCCGATCAGCGAAGAAGCATTCTAAGGTACGCCCGACCGTGCGGAAAGCCAGCTCGTCCCAGGGAATGTCGGCTTCTTCGAACAGCTGCACTTCAAGGCTTTCCGGCCCGGCCGCGTATTGCAGATCGGCCAGTTCGGCGCGAAAGAACACATGCACCTGGCTGATGTGCGGCACGTCGATCAGCGTGTAAATGCTCAGGTTGCGCACCCGGGCGCAGGCTTCTTCAGCCGTTTCGCGGATGGCGGCCTGCTCGATGGTCTCGCCGTTTTCCATGAAGCCGGCAGGTAGCGTCCAGTAACCGAGACGCGGCTCGATGGCGCGGCGGCAGAGCAGCACTTTCGTCCCCCAGGTCGGCACGCAACCGGCGACGATATTGGGATTCTGGTAGTGAATGGTCTGACAGCTGTCGCAGACAAATCGCAGCCGCGAGTCGCCTTCGGGAATGCGCTGGGTGACCGGGTTACCGCAGTGGCTGCAAAATTTCATGCTCGGGTTCCTGAATGCTGCGCCTATCTTGGCGTGCAGCGGGGCCGGTCGGCAAGTTGTCGTTTCGCGACACGACGGGTTTCGGGGGCTTGGGCGCTCGCTTTGATTGGTGCATGATGCGGAGCAAGGCACCGATCGAGAACACTCATGCTGGACGAGCTACTGCATAGGGTAAGCAACCACACACCGCGCACGCTGGAGACCGACGCACGTTTTCCCGAAGCCGCCGTGCTGGTGCCGATCACCCGCAGTGACGAACCGGAACTGGTCCTGACCCTGCGCGCCAGCGGGCTTTCGACCCACGGCGGCGAGGTCGCCTTCCCTGGTGGACGCCGCGACCCGGAAGACCCCGACCTGATCTTCACCGCGCTGCGTGAAGCCGAAGAAGAAATCGGCCTGCCGCCGGGTCTGGTCGAAGTCATCGGCCCGCTGAGTCCGCTGATTTCCCTGCACGGCATCAAGGTAACGCCGTATGTCGGGGTGATTCCCGACTTTGTCGAATACCAGCCCAACGATGCCGAGATCGCCGCCGTCTTCAGCGTACCGCTGGAATTCTTCCGCAAGGACCCGCGCGAGCATACCCATCGCATCGACTATCAGGGCCGCAGCTGGTACGTGCCGAGCTATCGATACGGCGAGTACAAGATCTGGGGCCTGACGGCGATCATGATCGTCGAGTTGATCAACCTGCTCTATGACGCCAAAATCAGCCTGCACCGACCGCCGAAAAGTTTTATCGATACCTGAACCGTCGTTCGAACGGCCGTGAGCCCGAGGAAAACAAAATGAAATACCGCCTGGGCGACGCCCGTGTCGAAACCCATCCACAGAGCTGGGTCGCGCCCAATGCCGTACTGGTGGGCAAGGTCCGCCTGGAAGAGGGCGCCAACGTCTGGTTCAACGCCGTATTGCGCGGCGACAACGAACTGATCCTCATCGGCAAGAACAGCAACGTGCAGGATGGCACGGTGATGCACACCGACATGGGCTATCCACTGACCATCGGTACCGGCGTGACCATCGGCCACAACGCGATGCTCCACGGCTGCACGGTCGGCGATTACAGTCTGATCGGCATCAACGCGGTGATTCTCAATGGCGCGAAGATCGGCAAGAACTGCATCATCGGCGCCAATTCCCTGATCGGCGAAGGCAAGGAAATTCCCGACGGTTCGCTGGTGATGGGCTCGCCGGGCAAGGTAGTGCGTGAACTGACCGAGGCGCAGAAAAAGATGCTCGAAGCCAGCGCCGCGCACTATGTGCATAACTCGCAGCGTTACGCCCGCGATCTGGTCGAGCAGGAACAATGACGACTGTTGAACGACCCGTTGCCTCGCCGTGTGTGAATATCTGCGCGCTGGACGAAGAAGATGTTTGCACCGGGTGCCAGCGCACGGTCGCGGAGATCACCCGCTGGGGCCGCATGAACAATGACGAGCGCCGCGTGGTGCTGGGGTTGTGTCATGAACGGGCGAAGGCGAGTGGATTGGTCTGGATGATTCCCGCGAAGTCAGGCGTCTGAACCACCGCTTTCGCGAGCAGGCTTGCTCCCACTTTGAAATGCATTCAAATGTGGGAGCGAGCTTGCTCGCGAAGACGTCGGTCCTGTCACCGCACCTATTGGCGCAATACCAGCGCTCAAGTAACCTGTGCGCCAAATCGACAGGCCGCCCCCATGATCTTTCTCATCGCCTACATCAGCAGCGTCGTGCTGATCAACTTCGCCTTTTCCACCGCACCGCACCTGGACATCATCTGGTCGGCCTGGGGCGGGCTGGTGTTCGTGCTGCGCGACATGGTGCAAACGCGCTTCGGTCACGGCGCGATCGTGGCGATGCTGGCGGCGCTGGTGCTTTCCTACATTACCTCCGACCCTTCCATCGCGCTCGCCAGCGCCACGGCGTTCGCGGTCTCCGAGTGCATCGACTGGCTGGTGTTCAGCATCACCAAGCGGCCATTGCGCGACCGTCTATGGATCAGTTCGGCGCTGAGCATTCCGCTGGATACCTTCATCTTTTTCGGCATGATCGACGCCTTGACGCCGCCGGTGATCATCACCGCGCTGGCCTCGAAGTTCGCCGGCGTCACCGCCGTCTGGCTGATCATGGCCTGGCGCGATCGCAAACAGGCTGTCGCCAGCTGAAGCCAAACCCTCGGGTTCATGTAAAATGCCGCGCTTTCTCCCCATGGAAAGCGCACTTGCGTGGCTTTCCTCGATGATCCGCTTCCTTTGAGGACCTGAGATGACCCGTATCGGAACTCCATTGTCGCCAACCGCGACCCGCGTATTGCTGTGTGGCTGTGGTGAGTTGGGCAAGGAAGTGGTAATCGAACTGCAGCGCCTGGGCGTTGAAGTGATTGCCGTCGACCGCTACGCCAACGCGCCGGCCATGCAAGTCGCCCATCGCAGCCACGTGATCAACATGCTCGACGGCGCCGCCCTGCGTGCAGTCATCGAAGCCGAGAAGCCGCACTTCATCGTGCCGGAAATCGAAGCCATCGCCACCGCCACGCTGGTCGAGCTGGAAGCCGAAGGCTTCACCGTAATTCCGACCGCGCGTGCGGCGCAACTGACCATGAACCGCGAAGGCATCCGTCGTCTGGCTGCCGAAGAGTTGGATCTGCCGACTTCGCCGTACCACTTTGCCGACACCTTCGAGGACTACAGCAAAGCCGTTCAGGACCTGGGTTTCCCCTGCGTGGTCAAGCCGGTAATGAGTTCGTCGGGCAAGGGTCAGAGCCTGCTGCGCAGCGCCGATGATGTGCAAAAAGCCTGGGATTACGCGCAAGAGGGCGGTCGCGCCGGCAAAGGTCGGGTGATCATCGAAGGCTTCATCGATTTCGATTACGAAATCACCCTGCTGACCGTGCGCCACATTGGCGGCACCACGTTCTGCGCACCGGTCGGTCACCGTCAGGAGAAGGGCGACTATCAGGAATCCTGGCAGCCGCAGGCCATGAGCCCGATTGCTCTGGCTGAATCCGAGCGTGTTGCCAAAGCTGTGACGGAAGCGCTGGGTGGCCGTGGTCTGTTCGGTGTCGAGCTGTTCATCAAAGGTGATCAGGTGTGGTTCAGCGAAGTTTCGCCACGTCCGCATGACACCGGGCTGGTGACGCTGATCTCTCAGGACCTGTCGCAGTTTGCCCTGCATGCCCGCGCCATTCTCGGCCTGCCGGTACCGCTGATCCGTCAGTTTGGCCCGTCGGCGTCGGCAGTGATTCTGGTGGAAGGCCAGTCGACCCAGACCGCATTCGCCAATCTGGGCGCTGCGTTGAGCGAGCCGGATACCGCGCTGCGTCTGTTCGGCAAGCCGGAAGTGAACGGTCAGCGCCGCATGGGCGTGGCGCTGGCGCGGGATGAGTCGATCGAGGCTGCTCGCGCCAAGGCGACTCGTGCGTCGCAGGCGGTTGTTGTAGAGCTGTAAACCGGGTCGCGGCAGCTATTCGCGAGCAGGCTCGCTCCCACATTTGGAATGCATTTCCCTGTGGGAGCGAGCCTGCTCGCGAAGCTCTTGATCTTCTGTCAGGCAACCTGATTCAGATCGTTATTGCGCGTCTCCTTCAAACACAACACCGCGATCAGGCTCAACACCGCCGCCGCCGACACATACCCGCCGACATAGCTCAACCCGCCCATCGCCACCAGTTTCTGCGCAAAGAACGGCGCCGCCGAGGCCCCGACGATGCCGCCCAGGTTGTACGCCGCTGATGCGCCGGTATAACGCACGTGGGTCGGAAACAGCTCAGGCAACAGCGCGCCCATCGGTGCGAATGTCACGCCCATCAAAAACAACTCGATGCACAGAAACAGCGCCACGCCCCAGGTCGAGCCCTGCGTCAGCAACGGTTCCATCAGGAACCCGGACAGAATCGCCAGCACGCCACCGATGATCAGCACCGGTTTGCGCCCGTAACGGTCGCTGGCCCAGGCTGACAATGGCGTCGCGGCGGCCATGAACAACACGGCAAAGCACAGCAGGCCGAGGAACGTTTCGCGGCTGTAACCCAGCGTCGATACGCCGTAGCTCAGGGAAAACACCGTCGAGATATAGAACAGCGCATAGCAGACGACCATTGCCGCCGCACCGAGCAGGGTCGGCGCCCAGTATTGGCTGAACAACTCGACCAGCGGCACTTTCACTCGCTCCTGACGGGCGATCGCATTGGTGAACACTGGCGTTTCATGCAATTTGAGGCGCACATACAGGCCGACCATCACCAGCGCCGCGCTGAGCAGAAACGGAATGCGCCAGCCCCAGCTGCGGAACTGTTCATCATCCAGGGTCATCGCCAGGGTCAGGAACAGGCCGTTGGCCGCAAGAAAGCCAATCGATGGCCCGAGCTGCGGGAACATGCCGAACCACGCGCGTTTGCCCTTCGGCGCGTTCTCCGTAGCCAGCAGCGCCGCACCGCCCCATTCGCCGCCAAGGCCCAGGCCCTGACCGAAACGCAGCACGCACAGCAGAATCGGCGCCCAGGCACCAATGCTGTCGTAGCCCGGTAGCACGCCAATCAAGGTGGTGCACACGCCCATCAACAGCAGCGAGGCGACCAGCGTCGACTTGCGCCCGATGCGGTCGCCGAAGTGGCCAAACAGTGCCGAACCCAGTGGTCGGGCGAGGAAGGCAATGCCGAAAGTGAGAAACGCCGAAAGCATCTGCGCCGTGCCGGAGGTCTGCGGAAAGAACACCGGCCCGATCACCAGCGCCGCAGCAGTGGCGTAAACGTAGAAGTCGTAGAACTCGATAGCAGTGCCGATAAAGCTTGCCGTGGCCACGCGGGTGGCGGAATTGGTCGGCTGGGCAGGCGCGGTTTCGCTGTAAGCGGTATGGGTCGTCATGCGGTGATCCCTGACAGTCATGAGCTCCAGTGGAGCGAATTATTATGGTCGAACACCCAGGGATGTGGGGTAGGGCGCGAGCGCTGTTTCGAGTAGGAACAGTCGTCGGTTTGCAGCGGAAACAGTCAGGATCCGGGCAGTGTCGGGTAGGCACAGGGATCGACGGCGCTTGGGTAAGCGCCTCGATTATAGGAAGGGGGCTAACGATCAAACAAGCGCAAAAGATCGCAGGGTAGGAGCTGCCGAAGGCTGCGATCTTTTGATCTTCTATCGAGCAGGCACCGATGAGGTCAGCCAGATCAGCACCTTGCTCACCCGGTTCTCCTCGGTCTCGAGGATTTCCAGTCGATAACGCCCGATCTTCAGGCACACCGCGCTTTCCGGAATGGTTTCCAGCGCTTCGGTGACCAAGCCATTGAGCGTCTTCGGCCCGTCGCTCGGCAGGTGCCAGCCCAGGCACTTGTTCAGGTCGCGGATCGACGCGGCGCCATCGATCACCATGCGACCGTCGGCCTGGGGATGAATGTGCGGGTTGTCGAGGCTGTGCTCGCTTTCGAATTCGCCGACGATTTCTTCAAGAATGTCTTCAAGGGTGACGATGCCCAGCACTTCACCGTACTCGTCCACGACCATGCCGAGACGGCGTTGCTGCTTGTGGAAGTTCAGCAGTTGCAGTTGCAGCGGCGTGCTTTCCGGGACGAAGTAGGGCTCGTAGCTGGCGGCCAGCAGTGCCTCGCGGGTCAATCCACCGTTGCTCAGCAAATGGCCGATCTGGCGAGTGTTGAGCACCGCTTCGACCTGATTGATGTCACTGTGAAACACCGGCAGACGCGTGCGCTTGTTCTCGCGCAGTTGCTCGATGATCTCTTCGATCGGATCGTCGAGGTTGATGCCGTCGACGTCACTGCGCGGCACCAGAATGTCGTTGACCGTGATGTTGTCCAGCGCATGAATGCCCGACACCGGGTGGGCGCGGACCGGATGTTCGGGATCATCATCGTGATCGGCCGGCAACTCGTCCTCGCTCTGTTGCACCACCTGAGCCTTGCGCGTGAACGGGGTCAGCAGCAAAGCGCTGACCCGGCTGAACAGCCACGCGAACGGGTAGACGATTTTCATCGGTACGGCCAGCAGGGCATTGCCGAACGCCAGCACGGCGTCGGGATAGCGCCGGGCCAAAGTGCGCGGGAAATAATCGGCGAACACCAGCAGGATGGCACCGGCGCCAAGGCAGGCCGCCCACGGGCCATTTTCTTCGCAGAGAAAAATCGCCAGCAGCGTCGCGAGGATCACGGCGAGGGCGCGGCACAGGGTGTTGCAGAGGATAAGGCTGTCGAGCGGGAAGCTCAGCTTCGCCAGCGGCTTGTCGCTGGCGCGCGAGGCGATACGTTGCGCGAGCAGGTGCTGCTGCGCGATTTCGACGGCGGTAAACAGCCCTGACCATAAGATCAGCAGGACAAATACCGCGAGCATCGGCCCTATGGGCAAACCGTCCATTTATGCCGCCCGTCAGATGTGCAGTATGTATTCACGAACCAGTTTGCTGCCGAAGTACGCCAGCATCAGCAGGCAGAAACCGGCGAGGGTCCAGCGAATCGCTTTGTGGCCGCGCCAGCCCAGACGGTTGCGACCCCACAACAGCACGCTGAAGACGATCCATGCCAGACAGGCCAGCAGGGTCTTGTGCACCAGATGCTGGGCGAACAGATTCTCAACGAACAGCCAACCGGAAATCAGCGACAGCGACAGCAGCGTCCAGCCGGCCCAGAGAAAGCCGAACAGCAGGCTTTCCATGGTTTGCAGGGGCGGAAAGTTCTTGATCAGTCCGGACGGGTGCTTGTGCTTGAGCTGATGGTCCTGAACCAGCAGCAGCAACGCCTGGAACACGGCGATGGTGAACATGCCGTAGGCGAGGATCGACAATAGAATGTGCGCGAGAATGCCCGGCTCTTCGTCGATGATCTGCACTGTGCCGGTCGGCGCGAACTGCGCCAGCAATACCGTGATCGCACCGAGCGGGAACAGCAGCACCAGCAGGTTTTCCACCGGGATCCGCGAACAGGCCAGCAGAGTCAGGGCAATCACCGCAGCGGCAATCAGGCTGGACGCGCTGAAGAAGTCCAGGCCGAGGCCGATCGGGGTCAATAGATGAGTAAGCAGGCTGGCGCCGTGGGCGAGCACGGCAAATACGCCGAGGCTGACCAGCAGGCGCTTGTTCGCCTTGGCGCCGGTGGCCAGGCGGGTACTTTGATAGACGGTCGCAGCGGCATAGAGCAGGGCGGCGGCGAGGGTGGTCAGCAAACTGGGTGACAAGGGGAGCATAAATCCTGTTAGGCGAGCCCGAAAGGCGCTGAGTTTGGCATAGAACCGGCACGGCACGAAAGACTCCGCAAGCTGACAGCGAGGTGTCCGCCGGCCGCAGTCTTCGCTATAATCCGCGACCTGCCCACGCCGCAGGCTCGCCGAGCACATGTTGATTCCGGTCTGGGCCGCCATTATCCCGGTTCGTACAGGGCCTGAAAGGATCGCGCAATGTTTGAAAACTTAACCGACCGTCTCTCGCAGACGCTGCGCCATGTCACCGGCAAGGCCAAGCTGACCGAGGACAATATCAAAGACACCCTGCGTGAAGTGCGCATGGCGTTGCTCGAAGCTGACGTCGCACTGCCGGTGGTCAAGGACTTCGTCAATTCGGTCAAGGAGCGCGCTGTTGGCACCGAGGTGTCGCGCAGCCTGACGCCGGGCCAGGCGTTCGTGAAGATCGTCCAGGCCGAACTCGAAAGCCTGATGGGCGCGGCCAACGAAGACCTCAACCTGAGTGCCGTTCCGCCAGCCGTGATTCTGATGGCCGGTCTGCAGGGCGCGGGTAAAACCACCACTGCCGGTAAGCTGGCGCGCTTCCTTAAAGAGCGCAAGAAGAAGTCGGTCATGGTCGTGTCTGCGGACATTTACCGTCCGGCCGCGATCAAGCAACTGGAAACCCTGGCCAACGACATTGGCGTGACATTCTTCCCGTCCGATCTGAGCCAGAAGCCGGTCGACATCGCCAATGCGGCTATTAAAGAAGCCAAACTGAAATTCATCGACGTGGTCATCGTCGACACCGCCGGCCGTCTGCACATCGACGAAGAGATGATGGGTGAGATCAAGGCGCTGCACGCCGCGATCAACCCGGTCGAAACCCTGTTCGTGGTCGATGCCATGACCGGTCAGGACGCCGCCAACACCGCCAAGGCGTTCGGCGATGCGCTGCCGCTGACCGGCGTAATCCTGACCAAGGTCGACGGCGACGCCCGTGGCGGTGCCGCGCTGTCGGTGCGCGCCATCACCGGCAAGCCGATCAAGTTCATCGGTATGGGCGAGAAGAGCGAAGCCCTCGATCCGTTCCACCCTGAGCGTATCGCCTCGCGGATCCTTGGCATGGGCGACGTGCTCAGCCTGATCGAGCAGGCTGAAGCGACGCTGGACAAGGACAAGGCCGACAAGCTGGCCAAGAAGCTGAAAAAGGGCAAGGGCTTCGACCTCGAAGACTTCCGCGATCAGCTGCAACAGATGAAGAACATGGGCGGCCTCGGCGGCCTCATGGACAAACTGCCGAGCATCGGCGGCGTCAACCTGTCGCAGATGGGCAACGCCCAGAATGCCGCAGAGAAACAATTCAAACAGATGGAAGCCATCATCAATTCCATGACCCCGGCCGAGCGCCGCGACCCTGAGCTGATCAGCGGTTCGCGCAAGCGTCGGATCGCCATGGGTTCCGGCACGCAGGTGCAGGACATCGGCCGCTTGATCAAGCAACACAAGCAGATGCAGAAGATGATGAAGAAATTCACCGCCAAGGGCGGTATGGCAAAAATGATGCGCGGCATGGGCGGTATGTTGCCCGGCGGCGGCATGCCGAAAATGTAAAGACTTCGCCGGTCGTCGCACCGGCGCAGACCCTGCAAGGACGCAGGATCAACAGCAAACCCGCACTCGGCGGGAGCTGACTGGCCGTTTTTATCGACGGCTCTCTATGCAAATCTGCACGGCATGCCATGGGCGCCGGAAAAAGTCATTTGCAAAAGTCCGGATATTCCTTAGAATATGCGGCCTTTCGGGCACCCATGCCCGCTGTGCATTTAGATTTGCAGCACCGACTACAGGAACGATGTTCACATGCTAACAATCCGTCTTGCCCTTGGCGGCTCCAAAAAGCGCCCGTTTTACCACCTGACCGTAACCGACTCGCGTAACCCGCGTGACGGCTCCCACAAAGAACAGGTTGGTTTCTTCAACCCTGTTGCCCGTGGTCAGGAAATCCGTCTGTCCGTGAACCAAGAGCGCGTTGCCTACTGGCTGAGCGTTGGTGCACAACCTTCTGAGCGCGTTGCTCAGTTGTTGAAGGAATCTGCCAAGGCTGCGGCCTGAGCAATATGAACGCGACGCCAGCCCCTGCCGATGATTTGATCGTTATTGGCAAAATTTATTCTGTTCATGGCGTTCGCGGCGAAGTGAAGGTTTATTCCTTTACTGATCCGACTGAAAACCTGTTGCAGTACAAAACCTGGACGCTCAAGCGCGAAGGCAATGTCAAACAGGTCGAGCTGGTCAGTGGACGCGGGAGCGACAAGTTCCTGGTCGCCAAGCTCAAGGGTCTCGATGATCGTGAAGAAGCTCGTCTTCTGGCCGGTTATGAGATCTGCGTGCCGCGCAACCTGTTCGCTGAATTGACCGAAGGCGAGTACTACTGGTACCAGCTGGAAGGTCTGAAGGTCATCGACACCCTTGGGCAACTGCTCGGGAAAATCGATCATCTTCTGGAAACCGGCGCCAATGATGTAATGGTCGTCAAGCCTTGCGCTGGCAGCCTGGATGATCGCGAACGCCTGTTGCCCTATACGGAGCAATGCGTGTTGGCTGTCGACCTGGAAGCGGGCGAGATGAAGGTGGATTGGGACGCGGACTTCTGAACGTGGCTAACTTGCGCGTAGAAGTGATCAGTTTGTTTCCCGAGATGTTTTCCGCCATTGGCGATTACGGCATCACCAGTCGTGCGGTCAAACAGGGGCTCTTGCAGCTGACCTGTTGGAATCCGCGAGATTACACGACGGATCGGCATCACACTGTGGACGATCGCCCGTTTGGCGGTGGTCCGGGCATGGTGATGAAGATCAAGCCCCTGGAAGATGCGCTGGCTCAGGCCAAGGCAGCAGCCGGGGAGGCGGCGAAGGTGATTTACCTGTCCCCCCAAGGCCGTCAACTGACTCAGTCGGCGGTACGCGAGCTGGCACAATCGGATGCATTGATCCTGATTGCCGGCCGCTACGAAGGCATTGACGAGCGCTTTATTGAGGCTCATGTCGATGAAGAGTGGTCGATTGGCGACTATGTACTGTCTGGCGGCGAGCTGCCGGCCATGGTCCTGATCGATGCGGTTACACGACTGCTGCCTGGAGCTTTAGGGCATGCGGATTCCGCTGAGGAAGATTCCTTTACGGATGGTCTGCTGGATTGCCCGCATTACACCCGACCGGAGGTGTATGCGGATCAGCGTGTTCCCGACGTGTTGCTGAGTGGCAATCACGCGCATATCCGGCGTTGGCGTTTACAGCAGTCCCTTGGTCGGACCTATGAACGACGCGCCGATCTTCTGGAAAGCCGCTCGCTTTCTGGAGAAGAGAAGAAGCTGCTCGAGGAATACATCCGCGAGCGGGACGATAGTTAACAACGTATCGATGGTAGATCGAACGATTTACCTTAGGAGCACAGCATGACCAACAAAATCATCCTTGCACTCGAAGCAGAGCAGATGAGCAAAGAAATCCCTACCTTCGCCCCAGGCGACACTATTGTCGTTCAGGTGAAAGTGAAGGAAGGCGATCGTTCCCGTCTGCAAGCGTTCGAAGGCGTTGTAATCGCCAAGCGTAACCGCGGCGTGAACAGTGCGTTCACCGTTCGTAAAATCTCCAACGGTGTTGGCGTAGAACGTACTTTCCAGACCTACTCCCCGCAGATCGACAGCATGGCTGTTAAACGTCGCGGTGACGTACGTAAAGCCAAGCTGTACTACCTGCGCGACCTGTCGGGTAAAGCAGCACGCATCAAGGAAAAACTGGCTTAAGCCCAGCTTCCGATGCAGAAAAAAGCAGCCTACGGGCTGCTTTTTTGTTGCCCGGGATTTGTGCTGCCAAGATCTTCAGTCTGTCCGTGACCCAGTCGCGGCCTTCGCGAGCAGGCTCGCTCCCACAGGAATAGAGTGGGAGCGAGCCTGCTCGCGAATCGATCCGTCAGGCGCTGGAACCTTCTGGTTGAATCAACGCCAGCAACGTCCATCCAGCCCCAGGCTTCAGCGCCGTTTCCGGCGTCACCACATGCACCCAGCCGCTGTCATCACGCATGAACAGCAACGTTGCGCGATTGCCGTGCAGCGCCCGGTAATCATCCCAGCCAAACCCATCCGTCAGGGTTGTGCTGTACAGCTCGGCACCCTGGCCCATCTGGCCGGCCAGTTTCGAATAGGTCAGTGCCTCACTGCCCAACTGATTGCCCCGGTGTTCCAGGCTCGCCCGATGTTTATCGCTGCGGCGGCTTTCATGGCCGCTGGCCAGACCGAACAGGCGCTGATGACCGAAGTCATGACGAAAGCGCATCGCCGCCAATGTGTTCAGCTCGCCCGACGGTGACAGCGCCAGCAAATGCCCCAACCCCACCAGGTCCAGATGCGCGTCAGCATGCTGCGACGCCGGGTTGCCGAAATAAGTCGGCAAGCCTTCCATGCGTGCCGCGCGGATATTCTCCCAGCTCGAATCGGTCAGCAGTACGCGACTGCCCAGTTGCTGCAGCGACTTGCCCAATGCGCGGGCCGGGCTATTGGCTCCAACGATCAGAAAACCGCTCGGCGCCGGTTCGGCGACCTTTAACAGCCGTGCCAGCGGTCGCGCCGTTGCGCTTTGCAAAACCACGGTACCGATGATCACCGCAAAGGTCAGCGGCACCAGCAGCAGGGCGCCTTCATGTCCGGATTCATCCAGGCGGATCGCGAAAATCGCCGAGACAGCCGCTGCGACGATCCCGCGTGGCGCGATCCAGCACAGCAACGCCCGTTCACGCCAGCTGAGACTGGAACCGGCGGTGCTGAGCAAAACATTCAATGGGCGAGCGATCAACTGGATCACCAGCAGCAGAATCAACACCAGCGGTCCCAGACCGATCAACGCGTTCAGGTCCAGGCGCGCCGCGAGCAGGATGAACAGTCCGGAAATCAGCAACACGCTGAGGTTTTCCTTGAAGTGCAAGATGTGCCGCACGTCCACGCCTTTCATGTTGGCCAGCCACATGCCCATCAGCGTCACCGC
This sequence comes from Pseudomonas siliginis, assembly GCF_024072275.1. NCBI lineage: Bacteria > Pseudomonadati > Pseudomonadota > Gammaproteobacteria > Pseudomonadales > Pseudomonadaceae > Pseudomonas > Pseudomonas siliginis. The sequence goes on from NZ_CP099598.1 coordinate 1,186,551, forward strand.
CAGCAGGCCGGACTCATGCATCACTTGGTTGGCACCGATGAAGATTGCCAGCACCGCTGCCAGCGAGGCCAGGTTATGCAAGTATTCCGGCAGCCACTGACGCCGGATCACCGTCCCCAGCAGCCAGCCACCGACGACACCAAACACGGCGCCGCAGAGGATCACCCCGCCGAAGGTGAGAAGACTTTGCTTGAGGCCATGCCCTTCAGCGCTGGCGATGATGAAGCTGTACACCACGACGGCGAGCAGAGCGCCGATCGGATCGATGACGATGCCTTCCCAGCGCAGGATGTTGGCGATCGAGGCTTTTGGCCGCACCACCCGCAGCATCGGCACGATTACGGTCGGACCGGTGACCAGCGTCAGGCTGCCAAACAGAATCGCCAGCATCCAGTCGAAGCCCAGCAGAAAGTGCGTGGCCACCGCGATGACGATCCAGGTCGAAATCGCACCGAGGGTCACCAGTCGATGAACGACGCTGCCGATCTCTTTCCATTCCGACAGATGCAGGGTCAGGCTGCCTTCGAACAGGATCAGCGCCACTGCCAGCGACACCAGTGGCATCAGTAGCGGGCCGAACATTTCCTGCGGGTCGAGCCAACCCAGCACCGGGCCGGCCAGAATGCCGGTCAGCAGCAGAAACAGAATGGCCGGCAGCTTCAGGCGCCATGCCAGCCACTGACAACCCAGCGCCGCCGCGCCGATCCCGCCAAATGCCAAGAGAATTTGCTGCTCGTTCATTGATGCTCCCTGTTCCTTGATCTGGCTGGCTATGAAAGACTAGCGGCCATTCCCGTCGTTCACTGTCTATTTGCGCGCAGTGTTAAAAACTGCCTGCCCCGAGCACCCATGCCTGCCATCGACCATCCGCTGATTGATCAATTCCTCGACGCTTTATGGCTGGAGAAAGGCCTGTCCGACAACACCCGCGACGCCTATCGCAGCGACCTCGCGCTGTTCAACGGCTGGTTGCAGGAGAAAAATCTCGAGCTGATCAATGCCGGTCGCGAATTGATCCTCGATCACCTGGCGTGGCGGCTGGAGCAAAACTACAAGCCGCGCTCCACCGCGAGATTTCTCTCCGGGGTGCGTGGCTTTTATCGCTATCTGCTGCGGGAAAAGCTGATCAGCGTCGACCCGACGTTGCGCGTCGACATGCCGCAACTGGGCCGGCCGTTGCCCAAATCGCTGTCGGAAGCCGATGTCGAAGCACTGCTCAAGGCTCCGGACCTGAGTGACGCCATCGGCCAGCGTGACCGCGCGATGCTGGAAGTGCTGTATGCCTGTGGCCTGCGCGTGACCGAACTGATCAGCCTGACACTGGAGCAGGTCAACCTGCGCCAGGGCGTATTGCGGGTGATGGGCAAGGGCAGCAAGGAGCGTCTGGTGCCGATGGGCGAGGAGGCGATTGTCTGGGTCGAGCGCTATATGCGTGATGGCCGTCAAGAATTACTCGGTGGCCGCCCCAGCGATGTGCTGTTCCCCAGCCAGCGCGGCGAGCAGATGACCCGGCAGACGTTCTGGCATCGGATCAAGCATCAGGCCAAGGTCGCCGGGATCAGCAAGTCGCTGTCGCCGCATACCTTGCGCCACGCATTTGCCACGCACCTGCTCAACCATGGCGCGGACTTGCGCGTGGTGCAGATGCTGCTCGGGCACAGCGACCTCTCTACGACGCAGATCTATACCCATGTCGCCCGCGCCCGATTGCAGGATCTTCACGCCAAACACCACCCACGCGGCTGACACATCCCATAATGTTGAAATACTGACCTGTGGCGAGGGGATTTATCCCCGTTCGGCTGCGCAGCAGTCGCAAACCCGGCTGGCTCGATTTTGACTGAAAGATCGCGGTGGATGGTTTAGGGCTGCTTCGCAACCCGGCGGGGATGAATCCCCTCGCCACAATGATGTGCGTCAGCCACATGTGGTTGTGGGTCAGTTGTACAAGCATGAAGGTGTGTCAGTTGCACATGAGTGTGTGGCGACAGGCGCATTCGGCCCTCGCGGCCTTATGTGTTAGGCTTTGCCGGTTTGCACGATGGACGGTTATGACCCGGTGTTTCGCACGGGCGTTCTGATCGTTTCATTGGCCCGCCCTCAGGAGTACTCATGCGTCTGACCCAGATTTTCGCCGCCGCCGCTATTGCGCTGGTGAGCACCTTTGCCGTCGCCGACGACGCGGCCGACAAAGCCATTCGTCAAAGCCTGGAAAAACTCGAACTCGAGGTTCCGGTCGAAAGCATCAATGCCAGCCCGTTGCCTGGCATGTACGAAGTCAAACTCAAAGGCAGCCGCGTGCTGTACGCCAGTGCCGATGGCCAGTACATCGTGCAGGGCAACCTGTACCAGCTCGCGAATGGCAAACCGGTCAACCTGACCGAGAAGACCGAACGCCTGGGCATTTCCAAACTGATCAATGCCATCCCGGTGGCCGAAACCGTGGTCTACCCGGCCGTGGGCGAGACCAAATCGCACATCACCGTGTTCACCGACACCACCTGTCCGTACTGCCACAAACTGCATGCCGAAGTGCCCGAGCTGAACAAGCGCGGCATCGAAGTGCGCTACGTGGCGTTCCCGCGCCAGGGCCTGAATTCGCCGGGTGACGAGCAGCTGCAAGCAGTGTGGTGTTCGAAAGACAAGAAAGCCGCCATGGACAAAATGGTCGATGGCAAGGAAATCAAAGCCGCCAAGTGCGATAACCCGGTTTCCAAACAGTTCGCGCTCGGTCAGTCGATCGGCGTGAACGGTACACCGGCCATCGTTTTGGCCGACGGCCAGGTCATTCCGGGCTACCAGCCGGCGCCACAAGTCGCCAAACTGGCGCTGGGCGCGAAGTAATTCGCATCGTCACGGGTAACCGTTGACGATCGTGGTCCGGCAGCAGCAGCGCCGGGCCATCAACAGAGAGCCGCGAGCACGCGGTTGTTTTCCGGCCGACCCTGTGTCGGCCGTTTCATGGGGAGTTCACAGTGAATCCGGTCAAAGTAGGCATCTGTGGGTTAGGGACCGTCGGTGGCGGTACCTTCAACGTACTTCAGCGCAACGCCGAGGAAATTGCTCGTCGTGCCGGGCGTGGAATCGAAGTGGCGCAAATTGCCACGCGCACGCCAAAGCCTCAGTTCCAGACGACCGGTATTGCGATTACCAACGATGTCTTCGAAGTGGCCACGAACCCTGAGATCGACATCGTCATAGAGCTGATGGGCGGCTACACCGTTGCCCGCGAGCTGGTACTCAAGGCCATCGAGAATGGCAAGCATGTGGTCACCGCGAACAAGGCGCTGATAGCCGTTCACGGTAATGAGATTTTCGCCAAGGCACGCGAGAAAGGCGTGATCGTGGCATTCGAAGCGGCGGTGGCCGGTGGCATTCCGGTGATCAAGGCGATCCGCGAAGGCCTGTCCGCCAACCGCATCAACTGGGTTGCCGGGATCATCAACGGCACCGGCAACTTTATCCTCACCGAAATGCGCGAAAAAGGTCGTACGTTCGAAGACGTGCTCGCCGAAGCGCAAGCGCTGGGTTACGCCGAAGCCGATCCGACCTTCGACGTCGAAGGCATCGATGCCGCGCACAAGCTGACCATTCTGGCGTCTATCGCCTTCGGTATTCCGCTGCAATTCGACAAGGCGTACACCGAAGGCATCACCAAACTGACCACTGCCGACGTCAACTACGCCGAAGCGCTGGGCTATCGCATCAAGCACTTGGGTGTGGCGCGCAGCACTGACGCCGGCATCGAGTTGCGCGTGCACCCGACGCTGATTCCGGCCGATCGCCTGATCGCCAACGTCAACGGCGTGATGAACGCCGTCATGGTCAACGGTGACGCCGCCGGTTCGACGCTGTTCTATGGCGCCGGCGCTGGCATGGAGCCGACCGCTTCGTCGGTGATCGCCGATCTGGTCGACGTGGTTCGCGCGATGACTTCCGACCCGGAAAACCGTGTACCGCACCTGGCCTTCCAGCCGGACTCGCTGTCGGCGCATCCGATCCTGCCGATCGAAGCCTGCGAAAGCGCTTACTACCTGCGCATTCACGCCAAGGACCACCCGGGCGTACTGGCTCAGGTGGCGAGCATCCTGTCGGAGCGCGGCATCAATATCGAATCGATCATGCAGAAGGAAGTCGAAGAGCATGACGGCCTGGTGCCGATGATCCTGCTGACCCACCGCGTGGTCGAGCAGCGCATCAACGATGCGATCACCGCGCTGGAAGCACTGGCTGGCGTCGACGGCCCGGTTGTACGGATCCGTGTCGAACATTTGAACTAAAAGCAGCGGCAAGCTTCGAGCTGCAAGCGGCAAGAGAGAAGCAGTCTGGCTTTTACTTGCGACTTGCAGCTTGCAGCTTGCAGCTCAAACCGAAGGTTTGAAAAAAATGCGATATATCAGTACTCGCGGCCAGGCCCCGGCCCTGAATTTCGAAGAGGTCCTGCTGGCCGGTCTGGCGACCGATGGCGGTCTGTACGTCCCGGAAAACCTGCCACGTTTTACTCAGGAAGAGATCGCTTCCTGGGCTGGCCTGCCGTATCACGAACTGGCCTTCCGGGTGATGCGCCCGTTTGTCACCGGCAGCATCCCGGATGCCGATTTCAAGAAGATCCTCGAAGAAACCTACGGTGTGTTCGCCCACAGCGCCGTTGCGCCACTGCGTCAGTTGAACGGTAATGAATGGGTGCTGGAGCTGTTCCATGGCCCGACCCTGGCGTTCAAGGACTTCGCCCTGCAACTGCTCGGTCGTCTGCTCGATTACGTGCTGGAAAAGCGCGGCGAGCGCGTGGTGATTGTCGGTGCCACCTCTGGTGACACCGGTTCGGCGGCCATCGAAGGCTGCAAGCACTGCGAAAACGTCGACATCTTCATCCTGCACCCGCATCAGCGTGTATCGGAAGTGCAGCGTCGGCAGATGACGACGATCTTCGGCGAGAACATCCACAACATCGCCATCGAAGGCAACTTCGATGACTGCCAGGAAATGGTCAAGAACAGCTTCGCCGACCAGAGCTTCCTCAAAGGCACGCGTCTGGTGGCGGTGAACTCGATCAACTGGGCGCGGATCATGGCCCAGATCGTTTACTACTTCCATGCGTCCCTGCAGTTGGGCGGTCCGGCGCGTTCGGTGTCGTTCTCGGTACCGACCGGCAACTTCGGCGACATCTTCGCCGGCTACCTGGCGCGCAACATGGGCCTGCCGATCAATCAGTTGATCGTGGCGACCAACCGCAACGACATCCTGCACCGCTTCATGAGCGGCAACCAGTACGTCAAGGAAACCCTGCACGCAACGCTGTCGCCGTCGATGGACATCATGGTTTCGTCGAACTTCGAGCGCCTGCTGTTCGACCTGCACGGTCGAAACGGTGCGGCGATTGCCGGCCTGATGGACTCGTTCAAAAAGGACGGCAGTTTCAGCGTCGAACAAGAACGCTGGACCGAAGCACGCAAGCTGTTCGATTCGCTGGCGGTGGACGATGCGCAGACCTGCGAAACCATCGCCGACGTCTACGAGCAAACCGGTGAAGTCCTCGACCCGCACACTGCCATCGGTGTGAAAGCTGCGCGCGAATGCCGTCGCAGTCTGGATATCCCGATGGTGATTCTGGGCACTGCCCATCCGGTCAAGTTTCCTGAGGCAGTGGAGAAAGCGGGTGTAGGAAAAGCGCTCGAACTACCTGCACATCTTTCTGATTTGTTTGAGCGAAACGAGCGTTGCACGGTTCTGCCAAACGACCTGAAAGCCGTGCAAGCCTTTGTCAGCCAGCATGGCAACCGCGGCAAGCCACTCTAAGCCAGTAAAAGCTGTCACATTTTGAAGCCCGTCTCCTGACGGGCTTTTTTGTTTCTGCTGCCACACTGCTCGGGTTTTCACCCACGAAGGACGGGTGAGTCGATCACGAAGGAAATGGCAATGCTGTTTTACAGAGGTTTGAAACCGGCACTGGGCTGGTTGTTTTTGTTGGCGGTGCTGGGATGGATGCACAGCGGCGTGGCAGCGCAGATGGCACTCGATCAGGCGAATGCGTCGGGCACTGTGCCGGTTGTCGAACTGGATGCGCACGAGCGGCAATGGATCCGTGACAACCCCAGAGTAACGGTGGCATCGGTGCAATATCCGCTGTACCTGTTTCAGGACGAACACGGCCAGTGGAGCGGTCTGAACAACGATGTGCTCAAGCGGGTCAGCGCTATGACCGGACTGCAATTCGAGCACCAGGAATCGTTCTCTACCGACCATATGCTCGATCGCCTGCAAAGCGGGGTCGCGGACATCAGTACGACGTTGGCCATGAGCGACGAACGCAAGGCGTTTCTCGATTTCAGTCATGCTTTCGGAGGGGCTGGCTGGGTGTTTGTCGGACATGCCAATGCCCCGAGGGTGGAGTCTTTCGAGCAACTGGCGAAGCGCGTTCTGGTGCTGCCCGCCCGTCATGCCCTGGAGGATGCGATTCGGCGCGATTATCCGTCGATTGAAATACGCTCGGTGAAAACCTACGCCGAAGCGCGGGCGCTGGTCGAGAGTGGGGAAGCCTACGCAACCATCGAAAACGAAATCGGCGCGCAGCTCTATCCGTTGGGCATGCTCAAGGTCGGTGCTCTGGTAGAGGGCAAGTGGGAAGCCGATCATCTGGCTGTACGAAAAGGCATGCCGCAACTACTGAGTATTCTTAACAAGGCGCTGGAAGCTTTCCCTGCTGCGGAGTTGCGGGCGATTCGTCTCAAGTGGCTGGCAGGCGTTTCGCCGCCGCCCGTGCCCTCCGTGTGGAAGCGCCTGGTCGAGTGGGCATGCTGGGCGATGGGGGGAATCGGCGTTTTCGGAATGCTGTCGCTGGTGTGGAACCGGCGCCTGGCGGCCGTGATCAAGCTGCGCTGCGCGGCGGAAAAGGAGTTGGGCGATCAACTGGCCTTTCAGCACGCCCTGATCGATTCGATGCCGGATCCGGTGTTTGTCCGTGATCTGCACGGGCGTTTGATCATCTGCAATCGCAGTTACGAGGAAGCGCTGTCGGTGCGCCAGGACCAGATGCAGGGACGCTTGCTGATCGAAGTCGATGCGTTTCCGGAAACCACCGCGCGGATGCTCCACGACGAATTCATCGCCCAGTTGCAAACCCGCAAGTCGCGCTTCAGCAAACGCCAACTGCTGTTCAAGGGCGGGCCTCGCGAGGTTTATCAGTGGACCGTGCCGTTTTACAGCGGCGACGGCAAATTGCGCGGCTTGTTGGGCGGCTGGACCGACATCACCCAGCGTCGGACCGAGAGCGGGTGCCGCTGTCTGCAGTAAAGAAGGGAAATGTCCTGCAAGACGCGGCTACTTTTCTGATGGGAGGCTTAAGACGCCTGCCCTAGAGTGAACGACACCTGCGGTGAGAGTCCGCGATGATCGCTCCAGAGGTCGCCCATGCGCTCGCTTAAAGTCCTGATTCTTGAACCCAACCCGTTCCAGCTGATGGCATTGCATCAAATGCTCAATGCCATCGGCATCTACGACGTATTGACCGCGCCTTCGCTGGCGTCAGCCTTGTCTTCACTGGGGCATCGCGGTGCGGTCGATATCGCCATTTGCGATCCGCAGCTCAAAGGTGGCGATGGGTTGGCATTGATTCATCACCTGGCGGCGCACCATGAGGCGCGTGCCCTGATTCTGCTGGGCTCGGTCGCGCAGAGTTTGTTGAGTGATCTGGAGCCGGTGCTTCGTCAACAACGCCTGCGCCTGCTGGGGCGTCTGCAGACACCGGTTTCGGCGGTGTTGATGCGAGGTCTGCTGGACAGTTATCTGATCACTGCGCAGGCACTCATCGAGGCCTGATACCGGCGAATATTTTTCTGTCATCTTCGCCATGCATGCTCTGTCAGACACGGTCCTGCAAGGTCGGAACGTGACAGGCAGAACTTTCTTCTCGGGCCGGTGGTCATTTAATGTGAACACGCCCCAGGCACTGTGTTTTCGGACTATTGAGTGGAGATCGAGATGGAAAGTATCAGTCTATTGCTCGGTGAGGCTCTGAGCCCGTATCAGGTGACGCTGACCCCTCGCGGCAGCCATGGTGAATGTCTGGTGACGCTGAAGAACAGCAGCGGCGCCATTGTGGTGGAACGCGAATTCAATCAGGCCCAGTTGAGCGACAAGCGCTTGCTGACCGACGTGGTGGACGGCCTGCACCGTGACGTGATGATCGCCGAAGGGCGGCTGGAACCCTGCGTCATTGCGGCGTTGCGCAATGCAGCTCTGGACAAGCGTCCGGCCCTGTAAAGATGAAACATTTTTTGTGGGAACCTTCCCGCATCCCTGTCAGTCAGACCCCATAACAGCAGGATCAAGCATTGTGCTCCGGTGCTTGTCGCTTGCTGCTACGGGTCTCGAAGCAGACCCTGTTTAACCCCGAGTCGTCTCCCCACTTCTCGGGGTTTCTTTTGCCCGGCGTTTGCCCTGTGCACAGCTTTTTGCTCGAAAACCAAACCTCCAGCGTTGCTCAAATGGCCCCGTCTTCGCGCAGCCGAGCGATTTGCGCCGCGTCGTAGCCCAGATCGCCAAGCACCTGCGCATTGTGTTCGCCAAGCTGCGGTCCGACCCATTCGGACGAGCCCGGCGTTTCCGACAGCTTCGGCACGATGCCGGGCATCTTGAAGTCCTTGCCGTCCGGCAGCTTGGCATGCAGGAACATCTCCCGCGCCAGGTATTGCGGATCGTTGAACATGTCCTCGGCGCTGAAGATCCGGCTGACCGGTACGTCGGCCTGATTGAGCAAGTCGAGAACGGTCTGCAGCGGTAAGGAATTGACCCAGCGATCAATCACGCCATACAACTCGTCCCGGCGACTGTCACGTCCGTCGTTACTGGCCAGCACCGGGTCGTTGGCAAGATCTGCGCGGCCAATCACGAGCATGAAGCGTTTGAAGATCGCATCACCATTGGCGCCGATCTGCACATGTTTGCCGTCGGCACTGGTGTGGATCGAAGAGGGCGTGATGCCCGGCATGATGTTACCGCTGCGCTCGCGGATGAAACCGAACACGTCGAACTCCGGCACCATGCTTTCCATCATCGCGAAGATAGCTTCGTACAGCGCAACGTCGACCACTTGGCCCAGTCCGCCATTGACCTCGCGATGACGCAGCGCCATCAGTGCACCGATCACGCCCCACAGCGCGGCAATCGAATCGCCGATGGAAATCCCGGTACGCACCGGTGGCCGGTCTTCGAAACCGGTGATGTACCGCAGGCCGCCCATGGATTCGCCGACCGCGCCGAAGCCGGGCTGATCTTTCATCGGCCCGGTCTGACCGAAACCGGACAGGCGCACCATCACCAGTTTCGGGTTCAGGGCGTGCAGGGTTTCCCAGCTCAGACCGAGTTTTTCCAGTACGCCGGGGCGAAAATTCTCGATGAGGATGTCGGCTTCGCTAAGCAGCTGTTTCAGGATCGCCAAGCCGTCGGGGTGTTTCAGATTGAGGGTCAGCGACTTCTTGTTGCGCGCCTGGACAAACCACCACAACGAGGTGCCTTCCTACAACTTGCGCCATTTGCGCAGGGGATCGCCGCCGTCAGGCGATTCGATCTTGATCACTTCGGCGCCGAATTCTCCGCAAATGCGCGAGGCAAACGGCCCGGCAATCAACGTACCCAATTCAATGACTTTCAGACCCGAGAGCGGTTTGCTGGTGAACGGCATGCGAAATCCTGTAGGACAAGGCTGAGCGGATACAGGGTTTTAACATAGCCGACTGTCAGACGCCGCAGCTTGATTGCCATCAATTCGATGATTGCCTGTGGCATCGGTTAGACTTGCCGACTTTCCTCGTATCAAGAAGCCCGTTCATGGCCCAGCCGTCCACTACCTACAAATTCGAACTGAACCTCACCGACCTCGACCGCAGCGTCTACGAAAGCGTCAAGCAGACCATCGCCCGTCATCCTTCGGAGACCGAAGAACGCATGACTGTGCGGCTGCTGGCCTACGCGCTCTGGTACAACGAGCAGCTGTCGTTCGGCCGTGGTCTGTCAGACGTGGATGAACCGGCCTTGTGGGAAAAGAGCCTGGACGACCGTGTCCTGCACTGGATCGAAGTCGGCCAGCCGGATGCCGATCGCCTGACCTGGTGCTCGCGCCGCACCGAACGCACCAGCCTGCTGGCCTACGGCAGCCTGCGTGTGTGGGAAACCAAGGTGATCCCGGCGATCAAGAACCTGAAAAACGTCAACATCGCCGCCGTCCCGCAAGAAGTGCTGGAGACCCTGGCCAAGGACATGCCCCGCGTCATCAAGTGGGACGTGATGATCAGCGAAGGCACGATCTTCGTCACCGACGATCGCGGTCAGCACGAAGTCCAGTTGCAATGGCTGCAAGGTGAGCGCGGCTGAGGTCGCGACACCGCTGATATTTCCCACGAATCAAAGAGAAGCCTCCGTCGCCCCATGCGTATCGAACCTCGTGAATTGCCTGCCACGCTGCCTTTCCTCGGTGATCTGCCGCCACTGCTGACCCGCCTGTACGCGGCGCGGGGCGTGCAGTCGGAGGCGGAGCTGGACAAGAGTCTGGCGCGCTTGATCCCGTTCCAGCAGCTCAAAGGCATCGATGCGGCGGTTGACCTGCTGGTGACGGCATTGGAGCAACGCCAGCGCATTCTGATCGTCGGCGACTTCGACGCGGACGGCGCCACCGCCAGCACTGTCGGTGTCCTCGGTCTGCGCCTGTTGGGCGCGGCGCATGTCGATTACCTGGTGCCGAACCGCTTCGAATACGGCTACGGCCTGACGCCGGAAATCGTCGAAGTCGCGCTGACCCGTGAACCGCAATTATTGATCACCGTCGACAATGGTATTTCCAGTGTCGAAGGCGTCGCGGCGGCCAAGCGCGCCGGACTGAAGGTGTTGATCACCGACCACCACTTGCCCGGCGATGAACTGCCGCAGGCTGATGCGCTGGTCAATCCGAATCAGCCGGGCTGCGAATTTCCGAGCAAAGCGCTGGCCGGCGTCGGGGTGATCTTTTACGTACTCATGGCATTGCGCGCGCGTCTGCGCAGCCTCGGCTGGTACGAGAGCAAGCCACAACCGAACATCGGCGAACTGCTCGATCTGGTGGCGCTGGGCAGCGTCGCCGACGTGGTGCCGCTGGATGCCAACAACCGCATTCTCGTGCATCAAGGGCTGGAGCGGATTCGCGCCGGCCGGGCACGGCCGGGGATCAAGGCGATTCTCGAAGTCGCCAAGCGAGAGGCTGCGCGGATCACTTCCACCGACCTGGGTTTCATCGTCGGCCCGCGCCTGAACGCCGCCGGACGTCTGGACGACATGAGCCTGGGCATCGAATGCCTGCTCACGGCCGACGCCAATCTGGCGCGGGAAATGGCTGCGCAACTGGACGGCATGAACCAGGATCGCAAATCCATCGAGCAGGGCATGCAGCGTGAAGCGCTGGCGCAGCTCAAGGATCTGCCGGTCGAGTCGATGCCGTTTGGTCTGTGCCTGTTCGATCCGGAGTGGCATCAGGGCGTGATCGGCATCCTCGCCTCGCGCATGAAAGAGCGCTATTTCCGCCCGACCATTGCCTTCGCCGATGCCGGTGATGGTCTGCTCAAGGGCTCCGGTCGCTCGGTGCAGGGCTTCCATATTCGCGATGCGCTGAGTGTGGTCGCGGCGCAGCATCCGAACCTGATCGCCAAATATGGTGGCCACGCGATGGCCGCTGGTCTGACCTTGCCGCAGGAGAATTTTCCGCTGTTCGCCGAGGCTTTCGACGCTGAAGTGCGTAGGCAACTTCGCGAAGAAGACCTCACTGGGCGGATGCTTTCAGATGGCACGCTGGCCGTTGAAGAGTTTCATCTCGAACTGGCTCGCGCCTTGCGCCACGCCGGGCCGTGGGGGCAGCATTTTCCCGAGCCGCTGTTTCACGGTGTGTTTCAACTGGTCGAGCAGCGCGTGGTCGGCGAACGGCATTTGAAAGTGGTGCTGAAAAGCGAATGCGGTTCGGTGAAGCTCGATGGCATCGCGTTTGGCATTGATCGCGATGTGTGGCCGAACCCGACGATTCAATGGGTTGAACTGGCTTACAAGCTCGACGTTAACGAGTTTCGTGGCAACGAGACTGTGCAGCTGATGATTGCTCATATCGAACCGCGCTGAAGATCAAAAGATCGCGGCCTTCGGCAGCTCCTACAGGGGATCGCATTCCTCTGTTGGAGCTGCCGAAGGCTGCGATCTTTTCTGGAACCCCCCAAGATCCCCCGTTGTCGACTAGGCTCTAAGCACTGCTTGATTGGCCTTGTGACGTCTTGTCGAATTTTTGCCCGCGGGGGCGGGTGCTGCACCCTTTTTCTGTCACTCGTCGACTTTTCAAACAGAACCCTGGAGCCTGCCCACTGATTCGAGAGGTGCCCCATGAGTCTGCTGCTTGAACCCTTTACTCTTCGCCAACTGACCCTGCCCAACCGCATCGCCGTGTCGCCGATGTGCCAGTACTCCAGCGTCGACGGCCTGGCCAACGACTGGCACCTGGTGCACCTGGGTAGCCGCGCGGTGGGCGGTGCCGGTCTGGTTTTTACCGAAGCCACGGCGGTTACCGCCGACGGACGCATCACCGCCGAAGACCTTGGCCTGTGGAACGACGAACAGATCGAACCGCTGCAACGCATCACTCGCTTCATCACCGCCCAGGGCGCGGTCGCCGGTATTCAACTGGCCCACGCCGGGCGCAAGGCCAGCACCCACCGGCCGTGGATCGGCAAGCATGGCAGTGTCAAGCCCGAGGACGGCGGCTGGACCCCGGTCGGGCCATCGCCGATTGCTTTCGATCCGCAGCACACCCAGCCGAAACAGCTCGATGAAGGGCAGATCGCCGAGGTGATTCAGGCCTTTGTCGACGCGGCCAAACGCGCGCTGACGGCGGGGTTCAGCGTGGTCGAGGTGCATGCCGCGCATGGCTATCTGCTGCATCAGTTTCTCTCGCCGCTGAGCAATCAACGCCGCGATCAGTACGGTGGTTCGTTCGAGAATCGTATCCGTCTGGTGCTGCAAGTCACTGAAGCGGTGAGGGCGGTATGGCCGGAGGAGTTGCCGGTGTTTGTCCGCGTCTCGGCGACCGATTGGGTCGAAGATGGCTGGAATCCGGATGAGACCGTCGAGCTTGCGCGTCGCCTTCATACGCTGGGCGCCGATCTCATTGACGTGTCTTCAGGAGGGACTGCTGCAAACGCGGAAATCCCGGTTGGACCCGGATATCAGACGCGCTTCGCCGAGCGTGTACGCAAAGAGTCAGGCATCGCCACCGGTACTGTCGGAATGATCACCGAGCCGGCCCAGGCCGAGCACATTCTGCGTACCTGTCAGGCCGATATCATTTTCCTCGCGCGCGAACTGCTGCGCGATCCGTACTGGCCGCTGCATGCCGACGATGATCTGGGCGGGCGCAAAGCAGTGTGGCCGGCGCAGTATCAGCGCGCGACCCATCGCGACCAGCCGATTCATGAGTCGGATTTGCGCGATTGATTGAAGGCTGGAAAGCAAAAGCCCCGAGCCGGTGAGGGTCGGGGCTTTTCTATTCGGCACAATTTTGCGTTGTCAGGCGGGCCTCTTCGCGAGCAGGCTCGCTCCCACAATAGGAATGCGGACCCCTGTGGGAGCGAGCCTGCTCGCGAATGACGCCAGAACAGCCGCCTTAGAACCTCAAGGGTATTTACGCTTGTCCGGCGCCGGCGGGAAATACTGGTACAGCCAGGTCTCGCTCAACGTGCGGTCATTGGTGCGAATGAACAGGCGCAGTTCCACTGGCTCGACACTGTCATTGGTCGGGTACCAGTCGAACAGGATCCGGTAACCTTTGATGTCATCCAGCACCAGCACGCTGAAGTCCTGCACCTTGCCGTTGGAACAGGTAATCACCGGCTCGATCCCGGTGCCCTGTGGCAGGCGCTCGAGGCCGCCACCGGTGAAGTCTACGGCAAAGCGCCGCGCCCACACTGGCGGGTAATGTTCACCCGGCGCCCAGCCCTCGGTGAAGCCGCCCATGCCCGAACGCGTCGCGTGCACCCGCGCCAGTGGCGTGCCGACCGGTGGCAGGGCGCTCCAGTAGAGCTTGTACCCGTAGTTCAGCGAATCACCGGCAGCCACGGGTTTGTTCGGCGTCCAGAACGCGACGATGTTATCCAGCGTCTCGCCGGTCGTAGGAATTTCCAGCAGATCGATAGAGCCTTCGCCCCAGGCGGTTGTAGGTTCTACCCACAGGCTCGGGCGCTTGCTGTACCAGTCGACGGTGTCCTGATAGTTGGCGAATTCGTGGTCGGTCTGCACCAGGCCGAAACCCTTCGGGTCCTTGTCGGCAAATGCATTGAATTGCAGCGTCGCCGGGTTGTTCAACGGCCGGCAGATCCACTCGCCATTGCCGCGCCACATTGCCAGGCGATCGGAGTCGTGAATCTGCGGATGAATGGTGTCGCACATGCGCCGTTCGTGGGTGCCGCAGCTGAACATGCTCGTCATTGGCGCCACGCCGAGTTGTTCGATGGTGGTACGAGCATTGATGTGCGCGTCGATTTCCATGACCACGCGCTCGGCCTGGCAATCGATGTCGAAGCGATAGGCGCCGGTCGCGCTCGGCGAGTCGAGCAGGGCGTAGACCACAAAACGCGTGGCGTTCTTGTCAGGCGTCTCGAACCAGAACTTGGTGAAGTCGGGAAACTCTTCGCGTTTCTTCGCGTAAGTGTCGATGGCCAGGCCGCGCGCGGAAAGGCCATATTGGCCAGTGGCATCGACCGCACGGAAATAGCTGGCGCCCAGAAACGACACCACGTCATGCCGATCCAGCTCCGGCGCCTTGAACAGTTTGAAGCCGGCAAAACCCAGGTCGCCCTTGAGCTGCTGGGTGTCGACCGAAGTGTTCTCGTAATTGAACAGCGCCGGACGGAAATGCACCTCGCGCGCCATGCGCGTCTTCGGATCAACGCTGTACATGCGCACCGGTTGACGGAAACCCATGCCGACGTGGAAGAACTGCACGTCCAGCTGACCTTTGTTTTCCTTCCACAAGGAATGCTCGCCGTCGTAGCGGATCGCGTTGAAATTTTGCGGAGTCATGGTCGCCAGGGTTGGCGGCAACACCTGTTTCGTATCCTGATAGGCACTGCCGGCGAGCTGCTTGGCCTGACGCTTCAACGCCTCGAAATCGAAGGCCTGGGCCTCGCCATCGGCGGCGCCGCCATTGGCTGCCCAAGCGCGGGCGGCCAACAGGCCCGACGCGGAAAGACCGGTATAGGCCGCAATGGCCATGGACGCTTTGAGCAAATTCCTGCGGTGCATAAATACAACCTGTCGTGTGCAATCCAGCGCCGTTCCTGGCACCTGTCGGATCGGAAATTACGGTTCGGTCATGCCTTCGGCCAAACGCAACGGACTATAAACAGATGCCCGCTAGCTTAATCGGTTCGATTGTCGGGCAAAAAGGCTTGTTTGCGTTGCGTCACCTGGCAATGAAACAAGACATGTCTGTAATTTTTCTGACAGGGTTCTCTGATTTAGAGGGCATATCTGCTTTTTTCGATTAATTACTCTAAAAACCGCTTTTCAACGCCGATATAATTCCTATTCTATGGGCAAGACCGGATACAAGCCTTCGTGCCGGCGGGGCACACGACGCTGCTCGAAGAGGCAGGGCGATGTGAGGTTCAGCAGTTTCTTGACTCAATAGAGAAGGACATCGTCCATGGCAAAAATACAGAGCATCACCGAAATGTTGGGCATCTTCCCTTGCTTGGGCGGCGGGCGCAGAAGACGCCGCCTCAATTCCGAAGAATTGAAACTTGTGGAGCGTTATCGAGAACTATCGGAAAGCGACCGGATTGCCATGCGCTATCTGGTGGATGCGATGCGGAGTGTTTCGCGATTCTAAGGGGGAGGGGAGAAGGGGGCCGGCCGAGAAGCCTGCCCCTTTTTCATTTGCGTAACGCTCGAAACATGCCCTTCTGAGTGGCGAGCAACATCTCGAAGCACACTCGCAGGTCGGGGTCGGGCACTTTCGAACTAGGCTGAGGGCCTTAGATCCGGATAATCCTTGTTTGGAGACGGAACATGAACACCCGTGGATTGCTCGATCAACTGCTCAAGTCCGGGCAGGAAATGCTGCAGAACAAGACTGGTGGCGCTTCCAACAAGTCGGCTGCCAGCGGACTGGGCGGTTTGCTCGGTGGCTCGTCTGGCTCCAGCGGCCTCGGCGGCCTGCTGTCCGGCGCGGGCGGCGGCGCATTGGCCGCGGGCGCGATGGGCCTGCTGCTCGGCAACAAAAAAGTCCGCAAGGTCGGCGGCAAAGTCGCCATCTACGGCGGCCTCGCCGCGCTGGGCGTACTGGCTTACAAGGCCTACGGCAACTACAACGCCCAAAAAGGCAGCGCACCCCAACGCGAACCACAAACCCTCGACCGCCTGCCACCCGCGCAAGTCGAAGAACACAGCCAGGCCATCCTCAAAGCCCTGGTCGCCGCCGCCAAGGCCGACGGCCACATCGACGAGCGCGAGCGCGAACTGATCGAAGGCGAATTCACCAAACTCGACAACGACCAGGAGCTGCAACACTGGCTCCACGCCGAACTCAACAAACCCCTCGACCCCACCGACGTCGCCCGCGCGGCAAGCACGCCGGAAATGGCGGCGGAGATGTACATCGCCAGTGTGATGCTGGTGGATGAGGAGAATTTTATGGAGAAGAGCTATCTGGATGAACTGGCACGGCAGTTGAAGCTGGAGCCGGGGTTGAAGGTGGAGTTGGAGAGGCAGGTGCGGTTGGTGGGGGCGGATAGCGTGTAATCGTAGTGGCGATCGCCCGGCATCAGCAGGCGGTTGCCCTTTTACGTTAGCTAGACTTCCTGCGTTTCAGTAGTTTCCGTAACGGCGTTGAATCGATCTTTGTCCCGATAGCGGACACTGCGCATGCCGCTGGCTCTGTACATACTTTTGGCACTGACCGGGTAATAGAGCTGGCAAATAGATCACTAGCAATCGGTGATTAGCGCACTGACGTCGTCGCCAGATCAGTGTTATTTAACAGTCGACCATTGAGGTCTGAGTCGGCGGGCCTGCCGTCGAGCAAGTTTCCTTCTGCTAGAAGTATTTGAATGGGTATGTGTCTCCCGTGATTATTATTGAATCTTTCTCTGTATATACGCTGTTGATGTTGTTGATAACCAATTGTGGGTTGGTTGGGTTTTGAAAAAGATGATAGAAGAGTTCGAAGTAAAGATGATCTTCGATCAAACTTGCTGCTAGGTTTGGATGGGTGTTCAGAAGTTCATTGAAAGTCGGGTAATCAACTGTCGCAAGCTCGGGGATGTCCGCATAGCCTTGCACGGTATCGTCAATCCTGCATTCCGAAATAAACGTATCTGCAATAATTTCAAACTTTCTTGGAAAGTCGCCGGGTTTGATTTGCAGTATGTAGGGCTGAGTCTTGATCGTAACCGCCTCTCCGAATCCCAAGCTTCTATAAGATACGGTATTTGGATTGACTGCGTTGCCCGAGCACTTAAATATCATGGTTTTGCTTTCGCTGTTATAGGTTTGGTTGTCGAGATTTTTTTACCCGAAAGAAAACTCCCCTTGCACTACAAGTCTGAGGCCTTTCCCAAAACAATCGCATCGGCATCGGCATCGGCATCGGCATCGGCATCGGCATCGGCATCGAACGCAGACTGCTTTAGCTTAGGGTGTTGCTTAAACATTTTTTTGCTGAGAGAGTGGCGCCGCCACATCCTATGTATTAGCCAATGTCAGGTCCACTGCTTTCCCCGTATACTTCAGATTTGTAAAGGCTGCATCAGATTTGTTTAACTTTATGTAGTGTGTGGTCTAAAGTTTTTTCAAGGCCGCTCCAAGTTTTGGCGGTGTCGGTGAATATTGGAAATTCTCCAAGCTTGATTTGCAATTAATGAAATTCTAAAAGTGCCATTTTTGCTAAATAATAGATGCCATCCGATGTCTATTATTTGTTCCAGGCCAGTAGTTGTGCTCGTCGTGATTTTTGCTGTTCACGTCCAGGTTGTCGGTGCATTCGTAGCGGGTAGTACTGCCGAGTTCGCTCTATTCGGGAGTTACGCGATCGTCAGTTGTTGGTATACGCGCGCGTGGTACGCTGAGCAGATTAGATGTGCCAGGTGACTCGCGGCGTTTCATTTGTAAAAAAGCTGCACTGAGAAAGGGCAAGCATCGAAAATCTTGTGTCGACACTTCCTATGTTTTGAAAAATCGATAGCCGGCATCAAAGACGCTTATGGTATGCATGTTGCTGTAATTCACTTCGAATATTCCTTCAATTGGCGGTTGCGTGCGTTTCGCCTGTAAATTTAGAGTTTCTGCCACGTTTCGAAGTTTATGGTATGTTGCTATGTAGACATGATCGGAAGCGGAGAAGTCAAGAGTTATCTTTTGGGGTGAAATAATCGCAAGATTGATTAGGAGTTGAGGTGATGTGAATGATCTACCTCCAATGTCATAGATCTTGTCTTTATTTTCCAGTTTGGGTCTGTAAATTTCATGTAATAAGTAGTCTTTCCCTTGATCTAAGACTCTTACCAGTTTTTCGTGACCTTTTATTTTTTCAAATGTAACGGCTGCTTTTTTGATTATTAGGAAGCCATCCTCGTCCATGTTTTCTAGAAAGTTTAAGTCTTGGCTTTCTATTGAAGACGTTATTGGCTAATCTAATAGGTTGAGAACAAAATTGAAGATTTCTACTTGGAATTTTTCCTTTATGTTTTCAGTGGGAGGGATATTCATGTAGGATATAATTCCGCCTGCATTGTCGTAATCGATTGCACCAAAATATCTGTAATGTCAATGTAGATATTCATTTTGCTTTTTTGATTGCCGATTGATTATAGGCTGTCTTAATTAATTGTTGGTTCTTTATTGGCGCCTTTTTGGTAAGTGGCGTTGGGCGTTTGTCGGTAATATTTTAAAAGTTCGCTTATACAAGATTTGGTGGGCTTAGCTATTATATTTCTGATGATTCTGCTTTCGCAAGTAAACTATATATTTCTGGTTCTATTTCACTTTTTGGTGTGGTATCTATTATCTGCTTTACATGGTGAGAGTATTTTTTTTCAATCGGTACTTCGGCCCAGTCGAGCTCGTAAATAGAAATAATTTTAACGTCTTTATATCCCGATTTTGAAAGTAGAGTCTTTAAAATTTCTATGGCTTGGGTGGTACGATTTTCTCCAAGTGAAACGGCGCATCTTTGTTGCCAAAATTCCGGCATTTTGAGTATTGCTTTTTTTAGGACTTCCCAGTCCTTATCACTGAAGTCTATGAGTACCGTTTTAGCAACTAGCTCGGTGCTGTATTCAGTCCATGGTGAATCTTCAGATTCACCTATCCATGAGCAGAGCTTTTTATATAGATTTTCTTCATTGCCAGTCGTCATGGTGTTGCTCCCGTAGGGTATGAAGAAGTGATGACATCGTTTTCTTTAATAACCTGCCATTGAACTCCGTCCACGATTTTGGTGTGTTCGGTCACTACCGCGCCTGGATCGTTCCGTAACACTCTGCCTGGCTCTGCTGCTACCTCATCAGTAACTCTCAAGATTTTCGCGTCACTCCAAGATTTCGGCGCAAATGTATGTCTATTTGGAGACTTTGCTGCAGACCAGCCGATGGTTCCATCCTTACGCTCTAAAATCATTTTAAAATTTTTAACGCTGGTAGTTCCGTCCTTGTTAGTGCTGACAATATCGTACTGATATTTTGGAGAGTTCATAACCTGCGCCGAATGACCGCCTACTGGTTTGTTATGGCCGGGGCTCCGTGTGCCATACAGTATTTTGTTCTGCATTGCCTTGGGGATCGGTCCGGTATATGGCGCTTCGGGGCTGCCGTCATCAACTTTCGATTTTTTTTCTTCTTGGTCAGTTCGGTTACCTGATGAATCTTTATCTCCGGCTCCGGGACATGTATTCAATCCTAGAGGATCCACCCACCCCGTAGGGTTAGGCACGTATTGGTAGCTATTCAAACCACCCGCAAGCTTGATCGGATCAGGCGTCAAGAACCGTCCAGTTCCCGGATTGTAGTAGCGGTGGCGGTTGTAATGTAAGCCTGTCTCGGCGTCGAAATACTGACCCTGAAAACGCAGCGGGTTATCGATTTCGTTGACGTCCAGCGCGGCGAGGTTGCCATAGGCGCGGTACTTCGCCGACCACATGATCTCGCCGCTGTAGTCGGTCAGTTCCTGCGGCGTGCCGAGGTGGTCGAGTTGGTAGTAGAACGGGGCCGCTTTTAGCGGGCCTTCGCCGTCGAGCATTGCCAACGGGCGGAAGCTGCCCGGTTCGTAGATGTAGCTGCGGTAACGGTTTTCTGCGCTTTCGGCGATCAATCGTTCGCCTTGCCATAGAAATTCAGTGGTATGGCTGTCGACGGTTTTCTCGATGCGGCGGCCAAAAGCGTCGTATTTGTAGCTTGCGGTGCTGCCACCCGGCAGGCTGACGCCGATCAGGCGATGCTGGCAGTCGTAGCGGTATTCGGTGACGAGCTTTTGGCCGGTGCCGCGACGTTCGCGGATCAGGTTGCCGTAGGCGTCGTAATCGTAATGGCGGTCGCCTTGTATCAGCAGGCGGTTGCCTTTGACGTTGGCGAGGTTGGCTGCGGGCAGGTCATTCTGGCCGAGGAGGTTGCCTGCCGGGTCATGGGCGAAGCTCTCTGGTATGGCGCCGCGTACGCTGATCAGGCGATCCAGTGGATCGTAGTGATAGCTGCGGTTGCCTTTGCGGCTGTCGTCGATTCCGGCGAGGTTGCCGTTGGCGTCGTAGTTGTAGCGACGCTGGAACAGGTGCTTGTCCCGTTGGCTAACGCTGTGCGCTTGCAGACGTCCCTGTTCATCGTATTGGTATTGGCTAAGCAGCAGACCTTGTTGGCGCTGTTGCTCTCGACCAGCGTTGAACTGATGAGAGGTCAGGCGAGAACCGTTGAGGTCGATGCTGGTGAGTTGCCCGCCAGGCTGGTGGCGGTAATCGAGTTTGCTGCCATCGGGCAAGCGGCAGTGCTTGAGCTGGCCGACGCTATCGTATTCGTAGCGCAGAGTGCCCCAGCCTTGGTGCTCCTCGATGAGTCGGTCTTGCAGGTCGTATTTGTAGGCGAGCGGCCAGTGGCCGTCGTCAACGTTAACGAGGCGGCCAAGCGCGTCGTAGCTGTAGTAAATCTCTTCGCCGTCGGGCAGCGTTTTTACAAGCAACCGGCCTGCGGCATCACGCTGATATTCGGTGACCAGTTCGCTGCCGTCGTCGCCGAACTCGGTTTTCTTCAGCAGTTGGCCGTTGAGGTCGTACTCGTAGCCAGTCCGACGACCATCGAAGCCGGTTTCCTGTTGAATCAGGCCGTTGGCGTAGTAATCAAGGTGATAGTGCTCGCCGCGCTCGTTTTCAATTTCAGTGAGCAACAGACGCGAGTTGTCGTAGCGGTAGCGCAGTTGGCTGCCGTCGGGATTGATTCGGCGGCTGACGAGGTGAAGATTGTCGGCATATTCATAGCGGGTGATACGGCCAAGTTCGTCACGTTCAGCAGTGACATTGCCGTAGGCGTTGTAGCTGAATGCGCGAGTGGCGCCGCCGGGCAGCGTAACTTGGGCAAGGCGATTGGCAGCATCCCATTGGTAATGAGTGATCGCGCCGGACTCTTCCTGGCGAGTGATCTGCCTGCCTAGTGCATCGTAACGGTACTTGCGCTGACCGCCGTCGGGAAGACGTTCTTCAAGCAGTTGACCGAGATTGTTCCAACCGAGTTGATGACGGCTGCCGTCCGGGTGACGGATTTCCAACAGACGACCCTGCGGGTCATAGCTGTAATGGCTGGCATTGCCGTCCGGGTCAATCTGCGCAGTGACATCACCTTGTCGGTTGCGTTGATACTTCCAACTGGCTTTGCCGCGACGAACGTCGCTGACGAAACCATTGATGTACTCGTAAGTGGTGGCTTCGTCTTCCGGCGGGATGACCGCGGTCATCAAACCATTATCGTCATAGCGATATTCAGTGACTGCGCCCAGCGGATCCTTTTCGGCGATCAATTGGCCTTTGTCGTTGTAGGCCTTGAGATGCTCGGCACCATCCGGATCGATCTTGCTGATCAATCGGGCCTGATCGTCGTGGGTATAGACCTCTTCGCTGCCATCGGCGTTGGTTACGGTGACGCTGCCTTTGTCGTCCCAGACGTACTGCGCTTCCATCTGCGAAAAGTTGGCCCAGTGACGAGTGCAGCGAGACAGTTTGCCTTCGTTTTCCCATTCCCAATAGAACGCCGCGCCGCCTGCCAATTGCCGCTCGAGAATGACGTGCTGCTCGTTGTAGCGATAACGCTCGGCTTCGCCCGCCGCGTTTTTCGCCTCGATCAGGCGATGTTGCGCGTCGTAGCTATAGGTGACCAACGTCTGCACGGTATTCCAGACGTCTTCCAGATTATCGGCGGGCAGAAACTGCTGATAATCGACGGCGATGATGTGCTTGCGGTCGTAGCGCAGAAGCAGGGCGCGGCCGGCACCGTTGTCGAGACGTTTGATGCGCCCATGGATGTCGCGAGTAACGTGCAAGCGGTTGCCATAGCTATCGCTGATGGCGATCAGGGTCGCGCCTTTGCTGTCGAAGCGGAAGTGATAGAACGATGGTCGCTTGCCAGCCTGCGCGAGAATCAGCTCGGATGGATCGTCACCTAGAAAAATGGCCGCGTGCGATAGGCTGTTGGTGATGGCGGGACGCTGCTCGCTCGGAAGTGGGAAAACGGTGGAGCGGTTTTCCTGATCGGTCCAGATGACTTCATCGCCATTGATCTCGATGCGGTGGGCGAGCGCGTGGCTCCAGCCATAGCCGAGACCGCAGTCGATTTCCACAGCGCTGGTGCGATAGAGGCGGGTCCATTCGAATGGCAGCAGGCCGTCGAGTTGGCCGTCAGTTAACGTCAATAACTCTTCGCCAGTGACCATCGAAACAGGGCACCCGTTAGTGCAAGTCTTTGCAGCAGGTTCTGCGCTCTTTTCGGCGGGATTCGTCGCCTGGTTCGATACGTCATCAGCGACTTTACCGTCAGCAAGTCTGGCGTTTTTCTTGCCATCAAAACGCAACTCGGAAATCCCGTTTCTGACCTTTGCCGTTATCCCTCGGGCCGCCACAGCGGTGTACTTGGCGACATACTCCATAAAACCGTTGATGATCTTGAACACCGACTTCACGAAGCCGATCACAGCCTTGATGACAAGTTCTCCGTACTTCTTCAGTCGGGCCGCAAGGTAGATGACGCCGGTACCTTCGGCCGCGATGGTCAATACCACGCCGATCACGATGTCGATCGCAATGCCTACGACAATGGCCGTGGTCATCTTCGCTACGTCGCCCGCCATCTTCATCGGCGGCAAGCCCGCGAGCCAGATCACCGCACTGCGCACCAGCAAAAACAAAGCCGCCTCGTCGCTGGCCAGCAACATGGCCTTTTTCATGATGTCCGGCGAGCTCTTGGCGACTTTGATCAGCTCGTCTGCGCCAGCGCCGAGATCCTTCGCAAACTTTCCTGGGTCCTGAAGGATGTCGAGCACGAGACTGATGCCGTCCCATACGCCCTTGATCGCTTCCCAGCCACCTTCAAGAATGCCGTTGCCGATGGCCATGGCTGTGCCGGAGGTCGAAAGATTCGACCATTGCGGTTTGAAGCCGGCCCATTCCTTGCGCAGGAAACCTTCAAGGTCCGCAGTCACGCCGCTGTAAGAACTGAAGAGGGCGTCGATCTGCGCCGGGGTCACTTCGTTATGGACGCGAATCGTGTAGAACTTGCCGGGCACACCGCCGGTCCATGCGGCTTTGCCTTGGGCGTCGAGTTTGACCTTGCTGACAGCACCACCGTCCACGGCCACGATTTCGACTTCGATATCGCCGACGGGAATGTCGTAAACCGATTCGAATTTGCTCTCGATCAGCAACGGACCCTTGAGCGGACATTGAGCCACGTTCGAGGTGAAGTTACCGTCGGTCATGCTCACCGCTTTACTGGTGTTGCCCACCTTGATGACACGCTCCATACCCAGCAAAGACGGCATGTCAGCGGCACGGCTACCCTTGTCGAGGGCCTGTGCATACCAGGTTTTGGTTTGTTCCTGATACAGCTTCAGACTGTCCTTGAAGGTGTTCAGTTGGTTGTCAACAAAGGCAACGCGATCCATCAGCCTTGCTCCAGAATCAGGTGGTTTATCAATGCTTCTTTAAGATTTTGCGGCGCATCCGGGCGGCGCACGAAGCGGGTGATTTTCAGCTTCAGATTGTTCTCGGGCCATGCGGTGTAGAGGTCCGGGCGGTCTTCTTCCAGCCATTGCATCAGGTTGCTGACCAGCGTCGCCGGATTGTCCTTGCTCAACCCTTCCAACAACCCCTTCGGCACCTCCCACCACGGCCAGTCCTTGACCTTCGGCACCACCCGCGTGCCGACTTCCAGCGCCTGCCCATTGATCAGATACCGCTCAAACACCGGCAGCACTTCTCCAGCCTTCTCCCCAAGCCCCCGCAGAATCGGATAAATATGCCGGCCATCCCAAAACCGGAAAAACACCTCGGTGCCATCCGGCATTTTCACCTGCGTCAGGCTGCGCAGATGTTCGAACACTTCGTTTGGCTCTGAGCGCGATACGGCCAGCCAGCCCCAGTCGAGGGCGTCGGTTTCGGCGATCCATGGCAGGAAGGCGGAGTTGGCTTTGAGTTCGGTGAGGTAGGGCATCACCGGTTGCCAGGTGGAGTAGGGCGTGCCGCCCCAGATCGGGATGAGCTGGGCGGTGGGTTCGGTGAGGTACAGGGTTTTCAGGGCGTCGGCATCGCTGGCCGCGCTGACGACCAGATACAAGCGCTCGCCGCTTTGCAGCGGCTGTTGCGCCAGCCAGTCTTTGGGGGTGATTCGTTCAGATGGCACAGGCACCTGCCTTGCATTTTTCGCATTCTTCACAGAACGGCGCGTTACGTTTTAGGGTGTTGATCTGCGCCGGGGTCAGGACTTGGCCAGCCTTGTCGGCATCCGCCTGTTTCAGCACGCCGGGCATCAACGGCGCGGCGCCCGTGCCAACGCCCGGGCTGCCGCCGGAGTTCATGTTGATCACCGGCCCGCTCATGGTCACGCCACCAGCATCAATCTTGATAAAGCTGCCGCCGCCGACCAAGGTCAGCTCTGCACCAGCTTCCATCACCACTTTCATGCCGCTGCTCAGGTGGATTTCCTGGCCTGCGTCGATGAACTGGCCGGTGCCGATCTTGATGTGCTGATTGACGCCCACGGTCAGATGATCGTTAGCGCGCGCCTCGACTTTGCGGTCGGCGTAGACGGTGTGGTGTTCTTCGGCTTTGAGCTCGGTGTAGCTGTTCTTTTCGACGGTGTCGTGTCGTTCGTTGCCGACGCGGATTTTCTGGTCGTGCTCGATGTTTTCGTCCCAGTCGCGCTGGGCGTGCAGGTAGATTTGTTCCTGGCCTTTTTTGTCTTCGATGCGCAGTTCGTTGTAGCCGCCACCGCCCATGGAGCTCAGGGTCTTGAAGGTGCTGCGGGTCTTGTTCGCCGGCAGTGGATAGGGGACGGTGTTTTCCTTGTGGTACAGGCAGCCGCTGATCAGCGGTTGATCGGGGTCACCTTCAAGGAACGTGACCAGCACTTCCATGCCAATGCGCGGGATGGCGATGCCGCCATACTGGGCGCCGGCCCAGGCGCTGGAGACGCGCAGCCAGCAACTGGTCTTGTCGTCGGCCTGGCCTTCGCGGTCCCAGTGAAACTGGACTTTGACCCGGCCGTACTCGTCGCAGTGGATTTCTTCACCTTTCGGGCCGGTGACCACGGCGCTCTGGCTGCCGAGGATGCGCGGTTTCGGATGGCGTAGCGGCGGGCGGTTGGGCACGTCCCACGGCGTGGCCTGGAAGCGGTTGCGGTAGCCCTGGTGGAAATCGTCTTTCAGCGCCGTGGTGTCGCTGGTCACCGACTCTTCGAGCACCTGCGGCTGCTTGCCTTCATGCAGCACTTCGGTGAGCAGCCACAGGTCGTTCCACTTGGCTTTCGGGTGTTCGGTCAGGGCGAGAAAGTGGCCGCTGACCAGCAGTGGCTGATCACTCTTGCCTTCGGCGAGCTGGAAGTCGCTGCGATGGCGTTCGAGGGCGCGTTTGGCCAAATGTTTGCCGCGCTCGCGGTCGATGAAGCGCCCCGGGTAATCGTAGTCTTCAAGGTCGGGCAGGGCGTCGCCACGGTTTTCGCTTTCCAGGGTCAGGCGCGGTTTTTCGAAGTCGTAGTCGCGGCGGGTGGTGCGGCTGGTGCGGGTTTCCAGGCGCAGGTCGAAACGCTTGATCACCGGGTTGCTGGCGACCATGCCGGAGTCTTGCTGATAGGGCACGGGGGCGAGTTTTGGAAACACCGTCTGGTCATCGCCGAAAACGAGCTTGTGCGCGTTGGCGCTGTGCTGGAAGTGGAAGTGAATGCCTTCTTCTTCGCACAGGCGCTGGATGAAATGCAGATCCGACTCGTCGTATTGCACGCAGTAGATGCGTTCAGGATAGATCGAACCGGTCTTGAATTCGTAGGCGTTGCTCTGGATGCCGTGCTCTTCCAGCACCATGCCGATGATTTTCGGCACGCTGAGGTTCTGGAAGATGCGCTGGTTGATGCGGTGCGCCAGATACGCCAGTTGCGGACGCAGCGTCACCGAATAACGGGTCAGGCGTTTGCCCGAGTCACCTTGCGCGGCGCGGTAGATCTGGCCATGGATGCCGCTGCCGTCAGGCGACAGCTGCAGGAAGGCCGGTTTGTGCAGCAGGGTTTCGAGGTCCAGCGACGGCTGCTCACTGACCAGCTCCACCTCAAAGACAAAAGGCTGGCTGATGGCTTCCCGGCCGGTGAGGGTAAACACCTGAAAGTCGGCGGAAAGCCCTTCGATGGTCAGGGCAAAGTGGGTTTCATTGGCCGGCGCGAACATCCCTTGTTCCTCGTGCTGTACAGCGGCGCTCGTCGACGGCCGCAAAAAAGCGGCTCAACGTACGCGAAATTCTGGAGGGGCGTAAACAACATCGACCAGCAGAGCTGGCCGATGCGTGTAACGGTCAGCCGTAATTAAACGACTGGAGCACGCCAGTCATCGGAACCCGAAGTACCGGATACTTCGTGGGTCCAGGTGATTTTGCGGTAGGTGAACTGCACTTCTTCCAGGTGGGTGAAGTGCGCGTTGCCTGGATCCTGGCAGTTGTGCATTTTGTTGTTGATGGCGACGATGATCGCGTCTTCCAGTTTGGTGGTGTAGTAGTGCTCTTGGGTGCCTTGAGCCGAAGTGCGGTACCACTGGATAACGATTTCGCTCATGCGCTCGCCGGAAGTCAGAGCTGCTTGCAGCAGTGGCGAAGCCTTGTCGTAGACCTTGGTGATCACAACTGGCTTGTGTACGCGCTGACCGGTTGGCTGACCGGATTGCGGGTCACGCGGGATGATCACGTCGTGGGTGAAAGCCTGAACCATGACCTGGTCTTCGTGGCCTTCCTGGTAGGTGTTGCCAACGGAGTCGGCGGTGAAAGCGCCGGCAGTGATCAGGCCTTGTTTTTCGCCGGTAACCGACATGTACGCTGGTGTTGCCATGGGGTGCTCTCCTTGCGGATAAAGTTAGGGTGCCCGGAGGCGAAATCGCCCGGTGGGTGGCTGAGAGTTATCAAGGAGCGTGCCAGGTTTTGCGCGGTGCCCGGATGGCGGGGGCGCCACGGTAGTCGGTGATCATTCGGGGCGATTTTCAGCGGGAAAGTCGGGAGAAAGTGCGCAAGAAGTTGCGCAGTACTGCGCAACTTCTTGCGCACTTGGCTGCAGGCCTTGCGCCGCTTGAGCTGCAGAGGATTTAGGCCCTGAAATATTACGACCAACTGCGCAACTTCTTGCGCAGTTGGGTATTTGCCGGGACTGCGGTGTGGCCTTCGCGAGCAGGCTTGCTCCCACAAGGACAGTGCTGCCAGCGAAAGCGTCTTATAAATGAAACACCGCCCTCGGCTATACTCCCCGCATTTCGATCAGGCACGAGGATTCACTGTGAAGAACTGGACGTTGCGCCAACGCATTTTGGCGAGCTTTGCGGTGATTATCGCCATCATGCTGTTGATGGTGGTGCTGTCCTACTCGCGGTTGTTGAAAATCGAGGCCAGTGAAAACAGCGTGCGCGACGATGCCATTCCCGGCGTCTATTACAGCTCGATGATTCGCGGCGCTTGGGTCGACAGTTATTTGCAGACCCAGGAGCTGCTCGGCCTCAAGGAAGGCCAGGGCGTTTCCAGCGAAGACGCAGCGGACTACAAGGCATTCGAGGCGCGTCTGCAAGAGCAGATGGCCAACTATCGCAAGACCATGGCCACGGATGAAGACCGTTCCGAATTCGCCCTGTTCGAGAAGTACCACGATACCTACATGCAGATTCAGGATGCCGTGCTGGACCTGCACAAGCGCAATCTGGAAGCCGATGCCATCAAGCTGTTCAACGAGAAACTGACCCCGGCGTGGTACACCGGGCGTATGAAACTCAACGACATCATTGGCGAAAACAAAGTCGTCGCTGATAACGCCATGGCCAACATCGACGATGCGGTCGCAACGGCCAAAGTCAGCATGGTCATTTCCCTGCTGGTCGCGGTACTGGTTGCCGGCCTCTGCGGTCTGCTGTTGATGCGCGCGATCATGGCGCCGATGAACCGCATCGTGACCATCCTCGACATCATGCGCACCGGTGATCTGAGCTCGCGCCTGAACCTCGATCGCAAGGACGAATTCGGCGCGGTCGAAACCGGCTTCAACGACATGATGACCGAGCTGACGTCGCTGGTGTCCCAGGCCCAGCGCTCCTCGGTGCAGGTGACCACCTCGGTGACCGAGATCGCCGCCACTTCCAAGCAGCAACAGGCCACCGCCACCGAAACCGCAGCGACCACCACCGAAATCGGCGCAACCTCCCGTGAGATCGCCGCGACTTCGCGGGATCTGGTGCGCACCATGACCGAAGTGTCGACCGCTGCCGATCAGGCCTCGGTGCTCGCCGGCTCCGGCCAGCAAGGCCTGGCGCGCATGGAAGACACCATGCACTCGGTCATGGGCGCGGCGGATCTGGTCAACGCCAAACTGGCGATCCTCAACGAGAAGGCCGGCAACATCAATCAGGTGGTGGTGACCATCGTCAAAGTGGCTGACCAGACCAACCTGCTGTCGCTCAACGCAGCGATCGAAGCCGAGAAGGCCGGCGAGTACGGTCGCGGTTTTGCCGTGGTCGCCACCGAAGTCCGGCGTCTGGCCGATCAGACCGCCGTGGCCACCTACGACATCGAACAGATGGTTCGCGAGATCCAGTCGGCGGTGTCGGCCGGGGTGATGGGCATGGACAAGTTTTCCGAAGAAGTGCGCCGCGGCATGTCGGAAGTGCAGCAGGTCGGCGAGCAGCTGTCGCAGATCATCCATCAGGTGCAGGCGCTGGCGCCGCGCGTGCTGATGGTCAACGAAGGCATGCAGGCCCAGGCCACTGGCGCCGAGCAGATCAACCATGCGCTGGTGCAGTTGGGCGATGCCAGCAGCCAGACCGTCGAATCGCTGCGTCAGGCCAGTTTCGCCATCGACGAACTGAGTCAGGTGGCCGTCGGCCTGCGCAGCGGCGTTTCGCGATTCAAAGTCTGATGAGCGAGATCATCGCCAAACGTGGCGGAGCGCCAGTGGCGAAGCAGGCGCTGTTTCTGCTGTTTCGCATCGGCAGCGAACGCTATGCCCTGCGCGCCACGGAAGTGGCCGAAGTGCTGCCGCGCCTGCCGTTGAAACCGATTGCCCGGGCACCGCATTGGGTGGCCGGGGTGTTCGCCTATCGCAGGGCGGTGGTGCCGGTGATCGACCTCAGCGCGCTCACTTTCGGTCAGCCCGCCGAGGCGCGCACCAGCACGCGGCTGGTGCTGGTCAATTATCAGCCGGATCAATCGCAAGCAGCGCAATGGCTCGGGCTGATTCTCGAGCAGGCCACCGACACGCTGCGCTGTCATCCGCAAGATTTCCAGCCCTACGGCCTCGACAACCGTGAGGCGCCGTACCTCGGCCCGGTGCGCGAAGATGCGCAGGGATTGCTGCAATGGGTGCGGGTCAATGACTTGCTCGATGATGCCGTGCGCGGTTTGCTGTTCCCCGATCCGCCGCGTGATCCGGCGCAGCTTGAGGCGCAGCCATGAGCAGTGAGCAGCGCTTTTTCGATTTCCTCAAGGAACGCATCGGCCTTGATGTTGCGTCGGTGGGCGCGGCGATCATCGAGCGTGCCGTGCGCCAGCGCACGACCCTGTCCCAGGCCGCCCACGCCGACGAATATTGGCAGCTGTTGCAAGGCTCGCGGGACGAGCAGCAGGCGCTGATCGAAGCGGTGATCGTTCCGGAAACGTGGTTTTTCCGTTATCCGGAATCTTTCGCGACGCTGGGCAAACTGGCGCGAGGTCGGCTTAAAGAACTCAATAATATGCGCGCGCTGCGAATTCTGAGCCTGCCGTGCTCGACCGGCGAAGAACCCTACTCGATTGCCATGGCCTTGCTTGATGCCGGATTGCAGCCGCATCAATTCAAGGTCGACGGCATGGACATCAGCCCGTTGTCGGTGGACAAGGCGCGCCGCGCTGTTTACGGCAAGAACTCCTTTCGCGGGCAGGATCTGCAGTTTCGCGACCGGCATTTCATGCCTGAGCAGGACGGCCACCGGGTCAACGAATACGTTCGCGAACAAGTGCGCTGGCAGGTCGGCAATGTCCTCGATCCGACGCTGTTGGCGAGCGAGCCAGCCTTCGATTTCGTGTTCTGCCGCAACCTGCTGATCTATTTCGACCAGCCGACGCAAAAGCAGGTGTTCGAAGTGCTCAAGCGCCTGACCCACGTCGACGGCGTGCTGTTTATCGGCCCGGCGGAGGGCAGTCTGCTCGGGCGCTTGGGCATGCGCTCGATCGGCATCCCGCAGTCGTTCGCTTTCAGCCGCCATAGCGAGCCGCACCCCGAACCGCTGCCGACGCCCAAACCGGTCGCCGTGCCGGTCAGCCAACCACTGCGCAGCGCGCCGCCGCCAGCGCCAGTGCGCAATCGGCCGTTCGCTGCCGTGACGGCTTTGCCGGTGACGAAAAAAACTGCCGACCCGGACGCCGCAACACTGCTGGCGCAGATTGCTGCACTGGCCAACGAAGGCAAAAGCGCCGAGGCCCGCGCCGCGTGCGAACACTATCTGTGCAGCCATGAACCCGTGGCGCAGGTGTTCTATTGGCTGGGCCTGCTCAGCGATGTCGCCGGGCTGAGCCTCGAAGCCCAGGGGTATTACCGCAAGGCCTTGTACCTCGAACCGCAACATCCCGAAGCGCTGATGCACCTGGCCGCGTTGCTGCAGGCTCAGGGCGACACGGCGGGTGCCCGACGATTGCAGGAACGCGCCGCCCGCAGCGGGCGCACCGCCGACAGTGAGCGTAAACGATGAGCGCGTCCGACACCTTGAACGTTACCCACGAAGACGCCCGCGCCATCGACGATTGCTGGAACCGCATCGGCATTCATGGCGACAAGTCCTGCCCGTTGCTGGAAGAGCACATTCATTGCCGCAACTGCTCGGTGTATTCCGCCGCCGCCACACGCCTGCTCGACCGTTATTCGTTGCAGCAGAACCAGCGCGAAGCAGTGGTCAGCAAAGTCGAAACCGACGTCAAGACCCGCTCGCTGCTGATGTTCCGCCTCGGCGAGGAATGGCTCGGACTGGCCACGCGCACGCTTGTCGAAGTTGCGCCGTTGCAGGCGATACATTCGCTGCCGCACCAGCGCTCGCGGGCCTTGCTCGGCGTGGCCAATGTCCGTGGCGCACTGGTCGCGTGCCTGTCGCTGGTGGAACTGCTCGACCTCGGCGCCAGCGTTGCGCCGGTCAGCGGCGGGCGAATCATGCCGCGCATGCTGATCATCGCCGCGCACGGCGGGCCGGTGGTGGTGCCGGTCGACGAGGTCGACGGCATTCATGCCATCGACGAGCGCATCCTCGACGCCGCGTCGCAGTCCGGTGCGCAGAACAGTGCCAAGTACACCCGTGGCGTTCTGCAATATCGCGGTCGCAGCCTGCGCTGGCTGGATGAAGAACAGCTGTTGTCCGCCGTGACCCGGAGCCTGACATGACCCCCGAGCAAATGCGCGACGCCTCTCTGCTCGAGCTGTTCAGTCTCGAAGCCGAAGCCCAGACCCAAGTGCTCAGCGCCGGGCTGTTGGCGCTGGAGCGCAATCCGACCCAGGCCGATCAGCTGGAGTCGTGCATGCGTGCGGCGCACTCGCTCAAAGGTGCGGCGCGCATTGTTGGCATCGACAGCGGCGTCAGCGTCGCCCACGTCATGGAGGATTGCCTGGTCAGCGCGCAGGAAGGGCGTTTGTTGCTGCGTCCCGAACACATCGACGCGTTGTTGCAGGGCACCGACCTGCTGATGCGCATCGCCACGCCGGCCAATGCGCCGCAACCCACGGACATTGAAGCCTACGTGACGCTGATGGGGCGTCTGCTCGATCCTTCGGCGCCAGCCGCTGTGGTTGCCACGCCGTCAATGGCCGAGTTGCAGATCGAGCCTGCGCCAACGGCGACAGCGCCGATCATGGACGAGCCCGCCGAGCCGACTCCGCGCAAAAACAAACGCACCACCGAAGGCGGCGAGCGCGTTTTGCGCGTCACTGCCGAACGCCTGAACAGCCTGCTCGATCTATCGAGCAAATCGCTGGTGGAAACCCAGCGTCTCAAGCCGCATCTGGCGACCATGCAGCGCCTCAAGCGCATGCAGAACAACGGCCTGCGCGCGCTGGAAAATCTCAATGTGCACCTGAAGGAGCATGCACTGAGCCTGGAAGCGCTCGAGTCGCTGGAAGATGCGCGACGTTTGCTCGCCGAGTCGCAGCAATTGCTCAGCGAGAAGAACGCCGAACTCGACGAGTTCGCCTGGCAGGCCAGCCAGCGTGCACAAGTGCTCTATGACACCGCGCTGGCCTGTCGTATGCGCCCGTTCGCCGACGTGCTCAGCGGGCAGGCGCGCATGGTTCGCGATCTCGGACGCAGTCTTGGCAAACAAGTGCGCCTGGAGATCGAAGGCGAGAAAACCCAGGTCGATCGCGACGTGCTGGAAAAGCTCGAAGCGCCGCTGACTCACTTGCTGCGCAACGCTGTCGATCACGGCATCGAATCCCCGGAACAACGCCTGCTCAAGGGCAAGCCGGAAGAGGGCCTGATTCGCCTGCGCGCCTCCCACCAAGCCGGTTTGCTGGTGTTGGAACTCAGCGATGACGGCGGTGGCGTCGATCTGGAGAAAGTCCGCCGCAGCATCGTCGAACGGCAGTTATCCCCAGCCGAAACCGCAGCGCAGTTGAGCGAAGAGGAACTGCTCACGTTCCTGTTTCTGCCGGGCTTCAGCCTGCGCGACAAGGTCACCGAGGTGTCCGGGCGTGGCGTCGGCCTCGACGCTGTTCAGCATATGGTCCGCCAGTTGCGCGGGGCCGTGGTGCTGGAGCAGACGGCGGGCGAGGGCAGCCGTTTCCATCTGGAGGTGCCGTTGACGCTTTCGGTGGTGCGCAGCCTCGTGGTGGAAGTCGGCGAAGAGGCTTACGCATTCCCCTTGGCGCACATCGAACGCATGTGCGATCTGGCCCCCGAAGACATCGTGCAGGTCGAAGGACGCCAGCATTTCTGGCACGAAGGCCAGCATGTCGGGCTGGTTGCGGCCAGCCAGTTGCTCAATCGCCCGGCCAGTCAGAACGATGGCGCTACCCTGAAAGTCGTGGTGATCCGCGAGCGCGAGGCGATTTATGGGGTGGCTGTCGAGCGCTTCGTGGGTGAGCGCACGCTGGTGGTGTTGCCGCTGGACGAGCGTCTGGGCAAGGTTCAGGATATTTCCGCCGGGGCCTTGCTCGATGATGGTTCGGTGGTGCTGATCGTCGATGTCGAAGACATGCTGCGTTCGGTGGACAAGCTGCTCAATACCGGGCGCCTGGAGCGCATTGCCCGCCACGGCAATCAAACTGCCGAAGCGGCGCGCAAACGGGTGCTGGTGGTCGACGATTCGCTGACCGTGCGCGAGCTGCAACGCAAACTGCTGCTCAATCGCGGCTATGACGTCGCGGTGGCGGTGGACGGCATGGATGGCTGGAATGCGCTGCGTTCGGAGAACTTCGATCTGCTGATCACCGACATCGACATGCCGCGCATGGACGGCATCGAGCTGGTCACGCTGCTGCGCCGCGACAACCGTTTGCAATCGTTGCCGGTGATGGTCGTGTCGTACAAGGATCGCGAAGAAGACCGCCGCCGTGGACTGGACGCCGGCGCCGACTATTATCTGGCCAAAGCCAGTTTTCATGACGACGCCCTGCTCGATGCAGTGGTCGAGCTCATCGGGGGAGCGCGGGCATGAGGATCGCAATCGTCAATGACATGCCCCTGGCGGTGGAGGCCCTGCGCCGAGCGCTGGCGTTCGAGCCGGCGCATCAGGTGATCTGGGTCGCCAGCAACGGCGCCGAGGCGGTGCAACGCTGCGCCGAACAAACGCCGGACCTGATTTTGATGGACTTGATCATGCCGATCATGGACGGCGTCGAAGCCACGCGGCGGATCATGGCCGAGACCCCATGCGCGATCGTCATCGTCACCGTCGACCGCCAGCAGAACGTGCACCGCGTGTTCGAGGCCATGGGCCACGGCGCGCTGGACGTGGTCGACACGCCGGCCATTGGCGCCGGCAATGCCCAGGAAGCGGCGGCGCCGTTGTTGCGCAAGATCCTCAACATCGGCTGGCTGATCGGCGACAAGGCGCCGCGTTCGCGCCCGGCGCCGAGTTCGCCGCGCAGTTCGCCGTCACGTCAGCGGCTGGTGGCGATCGGTTCGTCTGCGGGTGGGCCGGCGGCGCTGGAAGTGTTGCTCAAAGGCCTGCCGAAGGATTTTTCCGCCGCGATCGTGCTGGTGCAGCATGTCGATCAGGTGTTCGCCGCCGGCATGGCCGAATGGCTGGCCAGCGCCAGCGGCCTCGATGTGCGTCTGGCCCGTGAAGGCGAGCCGCCGCAAAGTGGCGCGGTGCTGCTGGCCGGGACCAATCACCATATTCGCCTGTTGAAAAACGGCACGCTGGCCTACACCGCCGAACCGGTCAACGAGATCTATCGCCCCTCGATCGACGTGTTTTTCGAGAGCGTTGCCAGTTACTGGAACGGTGACGCGGTCGGGGTTTTATTGACCGGGATGGGGCGCGATGGCGCGCAAGGGCTTAAGCTCATGCGCCAGCAGGGCTATTTGACCATCGCCCAGGATCAGCACAGCAGTGCGGTGTACGGCATGCCCAAGGCTGCCGCGGCAATCGATGCCGCGGTGGAAATCCGCCCGCTGGAAAAGATAGCGCCACGATTGCTGGAGATTTTCCCCAAATGAACAGGTTGATCGGCAATCCAGGCCCCCGCAGTACTCAGGTGACCGCTCATGAATGATTTACAGATCGACGACATTAAAACCGACGAGAACGCCGCCATGGTGTTGTTGGTGGATGATCAGGCGATGATCGGCGAAGCGGTGCGCCGTGGGCTGTCGAATCAGGAAAACATCGACTTCCACTTCTGCTCCGACCCGCAGCAGGCCATCGCCCAGGCGGTGCGGATCAAACCGACGGTGATTCTCCAGGACCTGGTGATGCCCGGCCTCGATGGCCTGAGCCTGGTGCGCGAATACCGCAATCATCCGGCGACCAAGGACATCCCGATCATCGTTCTCTCGACCAAGGAAGACCCGCTGATCAAAAGCGCGGCGTTCTCCGCTGGCGCCAACGACTATCTGGTGAAACTGCCGGACACCATCGAACTGGTCGCGCGCATTCGCTACCACTCGCGGTCCTACATGACATTGCTGCAACGCGACGCCGCGTACCGAGCGTTGCGGGTCAGCCAGCAGCAATTGCTCGACACCAATCTGGTGCTGCAACGGCTGATGAACTCCGATGGCCTGACCGGGCTGTCCAATCGCCGCCACTTCGACGAGTACCTGGAACTGGAGTGGCGCCGTTCGCTACGTGATCAGACGCAGCTGTCATTGCTGATGATCGACGTCGATTACTTCAAGTCGTACAACGACAGTTTTGGCCACGTTGAAGGCGACGAAGCCTTGCGCAAGGTCGCCACGGCGATCCGCGAGGCCAGTGCGCGACCATCGGACCTGCCGGCGCGTTACGGCGGCGAGGAGTTTGTGCTGGTGCTGCCGAACACTTCGCCGGGCGGCGCGCGGCTGTTGGCCGAGAAACTGCGCCAGACCGTGGCGGCGCTGAAAATTCCGCATAACACGCCGGCCGAGGGCTCCAGTCTGACCATCAGCATTGGTCTGGCGACCATGGTGCCGCAGGCGGGCAGTGATTGCCGGCTGCTGATTTCGGCGGCGGATCGCGGCTTGTATCTGGCCAAGAACAATGGGCGCAATCAGGTCGGGATCGAGTAACGGCCGTTGCCCTCACCCCAGCCCTCTCCCGGAGGGAGAGGGGGCCGACCGAGGTGTCTCGGGCCAGACATCGACCTGAGAGATCGCAGCGATTATGGATCTTCAGGCTTGGCGATCACGGATTCGGTGAAGCCATTCTATTCTGCGTATGTTTCAAATATCCCCCGATCGGTCCCCTCTCCCTCCGGGAGAGGGTTAGGGTGAGGGCAGCAATCTCGGCCCATTCACCGCCAGACGGGCTGCCGCGACAGCCTGTTTACGTTATACTCGCCGGCTTTCAAAAGTTCGCCAACGAGTGCTGCCCGTCATGGAAATCAACCCGATCCTGAACACCATCAAGGACCTGTCCGAGCGCTCCGAAACTATTCGGGGGTATCTTTGACTACGATCAAAAGCATGAGCGTCTGACCGAGGTCAATCGCGAGCTTGAAGATCCGAGTGTCTGGAACAAACCTGAATACGCCCAGGAGCTGGGCCGCGAGCGTGCCGCGCTGGCGCAGATCGTCGACACGCTCGACGAACTGAACGGCGGTCTGGCCGATTGCCGCGACCTGCTGGACATGGCCGTCGAAGAGAACGACGAAGGCGCAGTGGGCGATGTCGTCGCCGAGCTGGCCCGTCTCGAGGAAAATCTGGCCAAGCTGGAATTCCGCCGCATGTTCAGCCATGAAATGGACCCGAACAACGCCTACCTGGACATCCAGGCCGGTTCCGGCGGTACCGAAGCGCAGGACTGGGCCAACATCCTGTTGCGCATGTACCTGCGCTGGGCTGACAAACGCGGTTTCGACGCGACCATCATGGAACTGTCCGCCGGTGAAGTCGCCGGGATCAAGGGCGCGACCGTGCACATCAAGGGCGAATACGCCTTTGGCTGGCTGCGTACCGAGATCGGCGTGCACCGTCTGGTGCGTAAGAGCCCGTTCGACTCCGGCAACCGTCGCCATACCTCGTTCTCCGCTGTTTTCGTCTCGCCAGAGATCGATGACAAGGTGGAAATCGAAATCAACCCGGCAGACCTGCGGATCGACACCTATCGTTCCTCCGGTGCCGGTGGTCAGCACGTAAACACCACCGACTCGGCCGTACGTATCACCCACGTACCGACCAACACCGTGGTCAGCTGCCAGAACGAGCGTTCCCAGCACGCCAACAAGGACACCGCGATGAAAATGCTGCGGGCCAAGTTGTACGAGCAGGAAATGCAGAAGCGCAATGCGGCCTCGCAGGCGCTGGAAGACACCAAGTCCGATATCGGCTGGGGTCACCAGATTCGCTCTTACGTGCTCGATGCCTCGCGGATCAAGGATCTGCGTACCAACATCGAACGCAGCGATTGCGACAAGGTGCTCGACGGCGACATCGACGAATACCTGGAAGCGAGCCTGAAATCCGGCCTGTAACACCCTCTGTGGGAGCGGGCTCGCCCGCGATCCCCAGCCGAAGGCTGGGGGCAACGAACCTGATGGAATACTTAAAGACATGAGCGACCTACAACTCGACCCGCAAGCCCTGCAACAGGAAGAAAACTCCCTGATCGCCCTGCGCAAGGAAAAGCTTGCTGCCGAGCGCGCCAAGGGCAATGCCTTCCCGAACGACTTCCGCCGCGACAACTACTGCGATGCCTTGCAGAAACAGTACGCGGACAAGACCAAGGAAGAGCTGGCAGAGGCTGCAATCCCGGTCAAGGTTGCCGGTCGCATCATGCTCAACCGTGGCTCGTTCATGGTGATCCAGGACATGACCGGACGCATTCAGGTCTACGTCAACCGCAAGACGCTGTCCGAAGAAACCCTGGCTGCGGTGAAAACCTGGGACATGGGCGACATCATTGCTGCCGAAGGCACCCTGGCGCGTTCCGGCAAGGGCGACCTGTACGTTGAAATGACCAACGTGCGCCTGCTGACCAAGTCGCTGCGCCCGCTGCCGGACAAGCACCACGGCCTGACCGACACCGAGCAGCGCTACCGCCAGCGTTACGTCGACCTGATCGTCAACGAAGACGTGCGCCAGACCTTCCGCGTGCGTTCGCAAGTGATCGCGCACATCCGCAGCTTCCTGATGAAGCGCGACTTCCTCGAAGTCGAAACGCCGATGCTGCAGACCATTCCCGGCGGCGCCGCAGCCAAGCCCTTCGAAACTCACCACAACGCGCTGGACATGGAAATGTTCCTGCGTATCGCTCCTGAGCTGTATCTGAAGCGTCTGGTGGTCGGTGGTTTCGAGAAAGTCTTCGAGATCAACCGCAACTTCCGTAACGAAGGCGTTTCGACTCGTCACAACCCTGAATTCACCATGTTGGAGTTCTATCAGGCGTACGCCGATTACGAAGACAACATGGATCTCACCGAGGAACTGTTCCGCGAGCTGGCGCAGCTGGTGCTGGGCAGCACCGACGTGCCGTACGGCGACAAGGTGTTCCACTTCGGCGAGCCGTTCGTGCGGCTGTCGGTGTTCGACTCGATTCTCAAGTACAACCCTGAGCTGACCGCCGATGATCTGAACGACATCGACAAGGCTCGCGCCATCGCCAAGAAGGCCGGCGCCAAGGTGTTGGGCTTCGAAGGTCTGGGCAAACTGCAGGTGATGATTTTCGAAGAACTGGTCGAGCACAAGCTGGAGCAGCCGCACTTCATCACTCAGTACCCGTTCGAAGTGTCGCCGCTGGCCCGTCGTAACGACGAAAACCCGAACGTCACCGACCGCTTCGAGCTGTTCATCGGTGGTCGTGAAATCGCCAACGCCTACTCCGAGTTGAACGACGCGGAAGACCAGGCCGAGCGCTTCATGGCGCAGGTGGCCGACAAGGACGCCGGCGACGACGAAGCCATGCACTACGACGCCGACTTCGTCCGTGCGCTGGAGTACGGCATGCCGCCAACCGCCGGTGAAGGTATCGGCATCGATCGTCTGGTGATGTTGCTGACCAACTCGCCGTCGATCCGCGATGTGATCCTGTTCCCGCACATGCGACCGCAAGCGTAAACGTTTCAGTTGAAAAGCCGCCTAAAACAGGCGGCTTTTTATTGCCTGTCTGGTACAAATGTATCAATTGGTTAATTTGCAAATAGCAGAGGAAGTGCTGTCGTGATGGGTGCAATAGCTC
Organism: Pseudomonas siliginis; assembly: GCF_024072275.1. NCBI lineage: Bacteria > Pseudomonadati > Pseudomonadota > Gammaproteobacteria > Pseudomonadales > Pseudomonadaceae > Pseudomonas > Pseudomonas siliginis. The sequence goes on from NZ_CP099598.1 coordinate 1,226,134, forward strand.
AAGAAGGTGCAGCGGGTATCGCCACTGCGGTCGCTGAAAGTGTTCAGTACCAGGGCCGCAAGGCCAGCCGACAGGGCAGTGAGCAGCGTCGCCAGGACATTCTCGACGCCGCGATGCGCATTGTCGTGCGCGACGGCGTGCGTGCCGTGCGCCATCGTGCGGTCGCGGCAGAGGCCGGCGTGCCGCTGTCGGCGACCACGTATTACTTCAAGGACATCGATGACCTGCTCACCGATACCTTCGCCCAATACGTTGAACGCAGCGCGGCATACATGGCCAAGTTGTGGATCAATAACGAAGGTCTGCTGCGCGAAATGGTGGTCAGCGCCGACGGCAGCCCGGAGTCGCGCTCGCAATTGGCCGATGACATCGCGCGGTTGATGGCCGATTACGTGCACCGGCAACTGATCAACCGCCGCGAGCATCTGATGGCCGAACAGGCGTTCCGCCAGGAAGCGCTGCTCAACCCGCGTCTGGCCATTCTGGTGCGCTCGCACCAGCAGATTCTGTTGCAGGGCACCTGCCAGTTGTTCCAGGTACTGGGCTCGCGTGAACCGCAGCAGGATGCCAAGGTGTTGACGGCGATTATCGGCCGGATGGAATATCAGGGCCTGCTCAATGACGCCGAGCCATTGGCCGAAGAGAACATGCTCGGGATTCTGACGCGGTATATGCACCTGGTGCTGGCGTCGGTCTAGCGTTTCACGCTACACCCCGTGGGAGCGAGCCTGCTCGCGAAAGCACTCTGATATTCAACATCTGCGTTGTCTGACACAGTGCATTCGCGAGCAGGCCCGCTCCCGCAAAGGCTTAAAGTCTGAGTTTCAGCACGTCACGTTTTCTACAGGAGTTTCGGGTGGACGATTACCAGCAGACGATACGCATGTTGTCCGATCGCATTGTGCTGGCGCAGACGCCGATCCGCGTGCTCGATGCGGTCAAGTGGGACGACAACGTGCGCAAGGGCTTCCTCAAGGCCAAGGGCAAGGAAATGCCGGCGGTGGATCGCGACTACTACCTCAACCGCCCGCTGTCGTTCGATTCGAGCCAGGTCAAACTGGAATTCCAGAACATCGAGCGCGACATCACCCGCCAGCTCGGCCAGTTCAACCCGGTCGGGCAGATCATGCGGCGCATGTGCAAGGAATACCGCATGGTCGTGCGCATGCTCGAGGCGCGTGGCACCGAGGATTTCGGCCTGATCTCGCAGGAGCTGTACGGCGCGGCGTCCGACGCCTTCCACGCCGGTGACCCGACCCTCGCCGACCTCGGCCTGATGATGTCCGACTACCTGAACAACATCGACGGGCGCGGCGATCTGAAGGACGAGCCGAAGATCCTTACCGCCAAAGACGCGGTGCACCTGCTGCAAACCCGACTGAACAAGGTATTCGGTGAGGCCGAAGAAACCATTCGCGTGTTCGAGTCCGACGGCATCGTCGCCGACGCCGCGGCGGGCGCCGACTACATCAAGATCCGCACGGATGCGCTGTTCAACGACCGCGACGTGCGCGCACTGGAAGTCCACGAAGGTCTGGTGCACGTCGGCACTACGCTCAATGGCTTGAACCAGCCGATCTGCACGTTCCTGTCCAAAGGCCCGCCCTCGTCAACGGTGACCCAGGAAGGGCTGGCGATCCTGATGGAAATCATCACCTTCGCTTCTTACCCGAGTCGCCTGCGCAAACTGACCAACCGCACCCGTGCGATTCATATGGTCGAGGAGGGCGCCGACTTTTTGCAGATTTACGAATTCTTCCGCGAGCAGGGTTTCGAGATGGCCGAAAGCTACGGCAATGCCAGCCGGGTGTTCCGTGGCTCGACGCCCACCGGTCTGCCATTCACCAAAGACTTGTCCTACCTCAAGGGCTTCATCATGGTTTACAACTACATTCAGTTGGCCGTGCGCAAGGGCAAGCTCGAGCAGATTCCGCTGTTGTTCTGTGGCAAGACCACACTGGAAGACATGCGAACCTTGCGGCAACTGGTGGATGAAGGGCTGGTGGTGCCGCCGAAATATCTACCGGATCAGTTCCGTGACTTGAATGCGTTGTCGGCGTGGATGTGTTTCTCCAACTTCCTCAACCATTTGAGCCTGGACCGGATTGAGGCGGATTACTCCAATATCCTCTAGACCCACCACCGAACCCCTTGTGGGAGCGAGCCTGCTCGCGAATGCGATTTCACCTTCAACATTGATGTCGGCTGATACACCGCTTTCGCGAGCAGGCTCGCTCCCACAGGTTTGATTTGTGTTCAGTTCTCTTCTTTGCGAGGTTTCACCGGATGAGAATCCTCGGCATTCTTTGCCTGCTCTTGACCCTCGGCGGTTGCAGTTCGCTGCTGTTCTACCCTGAACCGGGCCAGATCTTCACCCCGGACAAAGCCAAACTCGAATACCGCACTGTCACTCTGATCACCGCTGATGGCTTCAAGCTCAACGCCTGGTGGCTGCCGGCCAAACCTGGCGTCGAGGTCAAAGGCACGGTCCTGCATCTGCACGGCAACGGCGGCAATCTGCCGATGCATCTGGGCGGCAGCTGGTGGTTGCCGAAGAATGGCTATCAGGTACTGCTGGTCGACTATCGCGGTTACGGTTTGTCCGAGGGCAAGCCGAGCCTGCCGGCGATCTATCAGGACATCGACGCCGCGTTCGCCTGGCTCGACAAAGCGCCCGAGGTCAAAGGCAAACCGCTGGTGCTGCTCGGGCAGAGCCTCGGCGGCGCGATGTCGGTGCATTGGCTGGCGCAGCACCCGGAACGGCAAAAACAACTCAAGGCCCTGGTGCTGGATGGCGTGCCGGCCAGTTATCGCAGTGTCGGCCAATTCGCCCTCAGCACTTCGTGGCTGACCTGGCCGTTGCAGGTGCCGCTGTCGTGGCTGGTGCCGGATGGCGACAGCGCGATCAACTCGATGGCGCAGCTGACCGGCGTGCCCAAGCTGATCTTCCACAGCATCGACGATCCGCTGGTGCCGATGGCCAACGGCATTCGTCTGTATCAGTCCGCGCCGCCGCCGCGCGTGTTGCAGCTGACCCGTGGCGGTCACGTGCAAACGTTCGGCGACCCGGTGTGGCGTCAGGTCATGCTGCGCTATCTCGACGATCCCGAGCACTTCGACGGCCTGCGCCGCCTCGGCGAAATCCCCAACTATCCGCCGCCCCCGAATTCCGAAGATGAGACCCCGCAATGAGTGAAGAACGTAATGCCATCCCGCTGATCATCACCGGTATCTGCAGCATCCTCGGCACCGTCGGGGCGCTGTGGTACTACGGCTACCTGCACTTTGCCAAGCCGGAGGATGCGTTGCTGCTAAACGAATTCACCATGCTCAAGACCGTGCCGGGCGAGGACTACAAAGTCTCGCTGACACCTGCGCCGCAAGTGGCGCAGTGCATTGATGGCGTGCTGGTGCTGTTCGATACCGAACAGAAAGGCCTGACCGGGGTGTTGATCAACGCGCAGAAAAAAGCCGTGCGGTGTATGGGCGAAGAGACCCCGCAGAAGCTGGAGGAGTGATTCTGCAGGTTCAGCCCTCACCCTAACCCTCTCCCTGAGGGAGAGGGGACTGACCGAGGTGTTTGTTTAAGCTAAGTCGACCTGATCCATTGCGCCGAACACAAGTTTTGAAAGCGACACAAATCGGCTCCCTCTCCCTTGGGAGAGGGCTGGGGTGAGGGGCTACGATGTCTGCTCCCACAAAAAAGCCCCGCCTGATCAACTCAGGCGGGGCTTTTGCGTTACCGGGTGGAGCTTAGTTCGAGCTCACCGAAGAACGCGGTGCTACTGGCTGGTTGTCGTTGGAGATGGTCACTTCCACACGACGGTTCATCGCACGGCCCGAGACGCTGCCGTTATCCGCTACCGGGTATTCCTTGCCATAACCCTGAGCGACGATGCGCGAAGGGTCGACGCCCATCTTGATCAGGGCCATCTGCACGGAAGTCGCGCGACGCTCGGACAGCGACTGGTTGTAGCTCGCGGTGCCGGTGCTGTCGGTGTAACCCTCGACGATCACTTTGCGATCCGGGTTTTCCTGGAGGAATTGCGCCAGTTTGTTGATGTTCACCAAGCCGCTGGATTTCAGATCAGCCTTGTTGGTGGCGAACAGCACGTCACCGAAAGTCACCAGCGTACCGCGATCGGTCTGCTTGGCGTTGAGGCTGTCCTGCAGCTGTTTGATCTGCTGGTCACGGGCATCCAGACGGGCCTGGGCACGTTGGGCTGCGGCGTTTTTCAGGTTGTTTTCAGCGGTGCGCAGAGCGATGGTCTGCTTGGCCACTTCCACGCGCTGGTTGGTCAGGTAAGCCAGTTGGTCAACCTTGGCTGCATCTTCTTTGTCCAGATAAGCCTTGTCGGCCTTGTCCAGGTAATCGCTGGCGTCTTTGGTTTCCAGTGCCGCGACTTTGCTCGCCTGTGGGTTGGCCTGCAGGCCGGCGTAGTTGGTGCGCGCCTGTTCCAGGTTCGGGTTAGGCGGGGTGGAGCAGGCAGCCAGTGCAACGCTTGCGGCCAGAAGAGCGGGAATCATCAGTTGCTTACGCATAATTTTTCGTCCTTTCTATCGGTAAGAGTTTCAGCTTTGCGGTCGGGATGCGCGCTTACTGCACAGTGCGCTGGCTTTCCTGACGCAGTTCCTGAACACCTTTCTGGGAATCCTTCACAGCCTGTTCGGCCTTGGCGGCCTGAGCCTTGCGTTCAGCGACGCGAGCGTCCCATTCAGCCTGTTCGGACAGGCGACGGGCTTCGTCATACTTCTTGTCGTGCATGGCGATTTCAGCTTGTTTCAGTTTGTCCTGAGCCTGCTTCATTTCCACCGCAGCGAATTCGGTACCGCCAGCGCTGACGGCGCTGTTCACAGCCGATTGGGTCACGGCGTACTGCTCGGTCGGTGGGTTACCGGCGCAACCGGCCAGTACGAAGCTGGTGCCGATGGCCAGAGCGGCCAGTTTCAGACCGCGCAGGTGGGAAAACGAGGTTTGGGTTTTCATGGTCTTCAACTCCATTAGGCATCTCCTGAAAATACAACTGAATCCATCCTGGCAGAGGAGGCGAAAGCATCGCTTGTAGACGCGAATTGAAACGCTCGTTCCAGGCGTGGTTACCTGTTCCGACCGGCGGCATTTTTGAAAAGTTCAGAAAAGATGGCCTATCGCCAAAAATTTAATTGACCGTTTGGACAAGGCTCTGGGGCGGGAACTTTGGGGCTTTGGAGCGGTACGCGCGGGTGTATTTTGTCTGTTGATAAACCAATTTGCGAACTGGAATACAGCCTATGTGGGAGCGAGCCTGCTCGCGAATGAGATGTGTCAGTCAGCGCAAATGCTGAATGAAAATCCGCATTCGCGAGCAGGCTCGCTCCCACGGTTTTGATGTGTGTCGAATCAGTGCTTCTGTTTGTTCTCAGCCGAGGACAAATCATGCAAATGCCGCCGCGACAACGCCAGAAAACGCGGCGTCGGGCCAACATCTTCATACAACGGATCACCTTCCTCATCGGTCGCCACCACCGTTGAACCCTTCACATACGGCAGGCTCGCTTCGAACTCCTCAAGCGCGGCGCCGATCAGCTCGCCGAGCAGTTCCTCGGGGTGACGCTTGGGGTACATTTCGGCAATCGCCGCCAGCCTTGCGGCGGCTTCGACGTCCAGATGAATCGTGTAGCCGGTGTCGGTCAGGCGACCTTTGGCGTTTTCTTCCCAATGCTGGGCGAGTTCACGAATTTTCATGATGACCTCATTTAGCGCCTGCTGATGGCAGGCCTGGGTGAGTGTCCGGCAGCGCCGGCGGCGGGCCGTCGTACGGCTTACTGTTGAGACTAGCTTTCGCCGGCAAGGTTTAAAGTCAATTCGTCGCCTGCTTGTAAGAAGCGGCGCAGAGCGGCACTCTCTGGCAAAGCATTCGTTTCTGCGCTGTCCCCGATTACCGCTGGAGAACTGCTGATGACCGATATTGATGCACGCTTGCGCGAAGATGTTCACCTGCTCGGAGAGCTGTTGGGCAACACCATTCGAGACCAGTACGGCGAGGCGTTCCTCGACAAGATCGAGCAGATTCGCAAAGGCGCCAAGGCCGACCGGCGCGGCTCGATGGACGCTGAACTGAGCGCCAGCCTCAATCAATTGAGCGAAGACGAATTGCTCCCGGTCGCGCGGGCCTTCAATCAGTTTCTCAACCTGGCGAACATTGCCGAGCAGTACCAGCTGATCCATCGCCGCGAGGAGTCGCAACCGGCGCCGTTCGAGTCGAGGGTGTTGCCGGAACTGCTCGCGCGCCTGCGCAGCGAAGGCCACAGCGCCGAGTCCCTGGCCCGGCAACTGGCGCGGCTGGAAATCGAACTGGTGCTGACCGCGCATCCGACCGAAGTGGCGCGACGCACGTTGATCCAGAAGTACGACGCGATCGCCGCGCAACTGGCCGCTCAGGATCATCGCGACCTGACCAGCGCCGAGCGCGAGCAGATCCAGAGCAAACTGCAACGGCTGATCGCCGAAGCTTGGCACACCGAAGAAATCCGCCGCACCCGACCAACCCCGGTCGATGAAGCCAAGTGGGGCTTCGCGGTGATCGAGCATTCGTTGTGGCAAGCGATCCCCAACCATATGCGCAAGGCCGATCAGGCGCTGTTCGCCGCGACGGGTCTGCGCTTGCCGCTGGAAGCCGCGCCGATCCGCTTCGCTTCGTGGATGGGCGGCGACCGTGACGGCAACCCCAATGTCACCGCCGCTGTCACTCGCGAAGTCTTGCTGCTGGCGCGCTGGATGGCCGCTGATTTGTACCTGCGCGATGTCGATCATCTCGCTGCCGAACTGTCGATGCAGCAGGCCAGCGATGCGCTGAAGGCCAAGGCCGGCGACAGCGCCGAACCCTATCGCGCGGTGCTCAAGCAATTGCGCGAACGCCTGCGCGCCACACGCAACTGGGCGCATGCCGCGTTGACCGCGCCGACCCCGGCAACCGCCGATGTGCTGCACGACAATCGCGATCTGCTCGAGCCTTTGCAGTTGTGTTTCAACTCGCTGCACGAGTGCGGCATGGGCGTCATCGCCGACGGGCCGTTGCTCGATTGCCTGCGTCGGGCGGTGACGTTCGGCCTGTTTCTGGTGCGCCTCGATGTGCGTCAGGATTCGACCCGGCACAGCTCGGCGATGACGGAAATCACCGATTACCTCGGCCTCGGCCGCTATGAGGAATGGGACGAAGAACAGCGCATCAACTTCCTCACCGAAGAATTGAGCAACCGTCGCCCTTTGCTGCCCGCGCATTTCAAACCGTCGACGGACACCGCTGAAGTGCTCAACACCTGCAAGGAAATCGCTGCCGCGCCTGCTGCTTCGCTGGGCTCCTATGTGATCTCCATGGCCGGCGCCGCTTCCGATGTGCTCGCGGTGCAACTGCTGCTCAAGGAATCCGGCGTACTGCGGCCGATGCGCGTGGTGCCGCTGTTCGAGACCCTCGCCGACCTCGACAACGCCGGGCCGGTGATGGAACGTCTGCTGCTGTTGCCGGGCTATCGCGCGCGTTTGCACGGCCCGCAGGAAGTGATGATCGGCTATTCCGACTCGGCCAAGGACGCCGGCACCACCGCTGCGGCGTGGGCGCAATATCGGGCGCAGGAACGACTGGTGGAAATCTGCCGTGAGCAGCAAGTCGAGCTGCTGCTGTTCCACGGTCGCGGCGGCACCGTTGGCCGTGGCGGCGGTCCGGCGCACGCGGCGATTCTGTCGCAACCACCGGGTTCGGTGGCCGGGCGTTTCCGCACCACCGAGCAGGGAGAAATGATTCGTTTCAAATTCGGCCTGCCGGACATCGCCGAGCAAAACCTCAATCTGTATCTGGCCGCCGTGCTCGAAGCGACCTTGCTGCCACCGCCGCCGCCGACGCCTGAATGGCGCCATCTGATGGACGAACTGGCGGCGGACGGTGTCAGCGCTTACCGTCAGGTGGTGCGGGAAAATCCGCAATTCGTCGAGTACTTCCGGCAGTCGACCCCGGAGCAGGAATTGGGACGTTTGCCTCTGGGCAGTCGCCCGGCCAAGCGTCGCGCCGGCGGTATCGAAAGCCTGCGGGCGATCCCGTGGATTTTCGGCTGGACCCAAACCCGATTGATGTTGCCGGCCTGGCTGGGTTGGGAGACTGCGTTGAGCAAGGCGCTGGAGCGCGGCGAAGGTGAGTTGCTGGGGCAGATGCGCGAACAATGGCCGTTCTTTCGCACTCGCATCGATATGCTGGAAATGGTTCTGGCCAAGGCTGATGCGGATATTGCGCAGTCCTACGACGAGCGTCTGGTTGAAGCTGATCTGCTGCCGTTGGGCGCGCAGTTACGCGACCTATTGTCGCAGGCATGCACCGTCGTGCTCGGTCTGACCGGGCAGTCGCAGCTGCTGGCGCACAGCCCGGACACCCTCGAATTCATCCGCTTGCGCAACACCTACCTCGACCCGCTGCATCTATTGCAGGCGGAACTGTTGGCGCGTTCGCGGCAGCAGGATGTCGAGCAGGGCAGCCCGGTGGAACAGGCGCTGCTGGTGTCTGTGGCGGGGATTGCCGCCGGATTGCGCAATACCGGCTAAGGTTGCTGAGCACCTCTGGCGGCATTTGCGACAAGGGTCGGATGCCGCTTCTCCTGCCGTAGGAAAGTGCCGCGAGGCGACAGTTATTGATGGGGTTGCGACTTGGGTTACCGCGTCGCAAGGTCACGGCGGGCGTCGGTTTCTCCGACTTTTGGCGTCTTGTGTGGGCGCAGCCTGCTGTGTATCTTGATCAGCCTTTGGCCGTTTGTGCGGCCACGACCCGTATTTTCAGGATCCGCCGGTTACGAGCGAATCCTTTGTTTTGTAAAGCTTTTATATAAAAAATTGAGGAGCACATCGATGCGCGTCATTCTGCTGGGAGCTCCCGGGGCCGGTAAAGGTACTCAGGCAAAGTTCATCACCGAGAAATTCGGCATTCCGCAAATCTCCACCGGCGACATGCTGCGTGCTGCGGTCAAGGCTGGCACTCCACTGGGCGTGCAAGCCAAGAGCATCATGGATGCCGGCGGCCTGGTGTCGGATGACCTGATCATCGCGCTGGTCAAGGACCGCATCGCTCAACCTGATTGCGCCAACGGTTTCCTGTTCGACGGCTTCCCGCGCACCATTCCGCAGGCTGAAGCGCTGGTCACTGCCGGTGTCGAGCTGGATGCCGTGGTCGAGATCGCTGTAGAAGACGAAGAAATCGTTCAGCGCATCGCCGGTCGCCGTGTTCACGAAGCCAGCGGCCGCGTTTACCACATCGTCTACAACCCGCCGAAACTGGCTGGCAAGGACGACATCACCGGCGAAGAGCTGGTGCAGCGCAAGGACGACACCGAAGAGACCGTGCGTCATCGCCTGTCGGTCTACCACTCGCAGACCAAACCGCTGGTGGAGTTCTACCAGAACCTTTCCGCCAAGAACGGCGGCAAGCCAAAGTACAGCCACATCGAAGGCGTGGGTTCGGTTGATGCAATCACCACCAAGGTGCTGGCCGCGCTGAGCTGAAAAGTCTGATCGGCTGCATCATCCACGGCCCGCTTGCGGGCCGTTGTTGTTTATACTGACGCACTTTTTCCCACCCCTGTTTTGGAAACATCGATGAGCACCTTGCTGGCCCTGGACACCGCGACTGAAGCTTGCTCCGTTGCCTTGCTGCATGACGGCAAGGTCACGAGCCATTACGAGGTGATCCCGCGCCTGCATGCGCAGAAGCTGCTGCCGATGATTCAGCAATTGCTCGCGGATGCCGGCACCACGCTGCAAGCGGTCGACGCGATTGCTTTCGGCCGTGGCCCGGGCGCGTTTACCGGTGTGCGCATTGCCATTGGTGTGGTGCAGGGTTTGGCCTTTGCTCTGGATCGTCCGGTGTTGCCGGTATCCAACCTTGCCGTGCTGGCCCAGCGTGCCTTTCGTGAGCATGGTGTAAGCCAGGTCGCGGCTGCGATCGATGCGCGGATGGATGAGGTGTATTGGGGCTGCTACCGCGAGACGGCGGGGGAGATGCGTCTGGTTGGCGCCGAAGCCGTGTTACCACCGGAAGTCGCCGCGTTGCCCGCTGATGCCAGTGGCGATTGGTTCGGTGCCGGTACCGGTTGGGGTTACGGCGAGCGCATCGCGGTCAATCTGAGCGGCTCCGACGCCGGCATGCTGCCCCACGCCGAAGACCTGCTGACCCTGGCGCGTTTCGCCTGGGAGCGCGGTGAGGCGATCCCGGCAGATGACGCGCAGCCGGTTTACTTGCGCGATAAAGTTGCCACCCCCAAAGCCCGCTGATACGACACTTTCTCCTGTGGGAGCGAGCCTGCTCGCGAAGGCTTCTGGTCAGTCAATGCATGTGTTGAATGTGCTGAACCCTTCGCGAGCAGGCTCGTTCCCACAGGTTCGCGGTCACATACAAATATCGCCAATCGTCAGTTTCTGCCCCCTCGCTTAAAACCTTTTGCGCTTTATGTGTTCTAGTTATCACTCGGCGGTTTGCTAAGTCGGTCAAGTGCCGCTAAATTGCCATCATTGATACCGAGCATGACATTATGCGTATAGACGGCGTTTCCACTCAGTCCTACCCCATCAAGCGCAAGCCGCGTAAAGGCAATGCGGCGCTGGATGAGTCCGTCGAGATCATCGACGGCGAGCTGGAATTCCCGAGCGAAGAGCAGTTGGCCGCCCGTGCTGCCCAAGCTACCGCGCAACGCCTGAGCAACCTGCCTGCCCGTCAGCAAGACATGATCTACCACCGCGCGATGAAGAAAAGCGTAGCCATGGCCCTGGCCAGCTACCTGAGCACCGCCGGTTTTGTCGATTGGGACGCAGACGTGCTGGGCCTCGATCTGTATATCTGATGGATCTGCCTTACTACCTCGGTTGCCCGTCCTGGAGCGAAAATGCCTGGCGCGAGTATCTGTATCCGGTAGACGCAAAAACCTCCGACTTTCTCGCTCTCTACTGCCAGGTGTTCAACGCCGTCGAAGGCAACACCACCTTCTACGCCAGCCCGTCGCCAGCCACTGTGCAACGCTGGGCCGAGATCATGCCGGCGCACTTTCGCTTCACTGCCAAATTCCCCGGCGACATCAGCCACAGCGGCGACTTGCGCGAGCAACTGACCGCTGCCGAAACCTTCCTGCAATTACTCAAGCCGTTAGGCGAACGTGTTTCGCCGCTGTGGCTGCAACTGTCGAAAAGCTTCACGCCGCAGCGTCTGCCGGAGCTCGCGGCGTTTATCGATGCACTGGATTGCCCGCTTGCGGTCGAGGTGCGCAATGAACAGTTCTTCGCCAAGGGCGAGAGCGAGCGTCTGCTCAATCGTCTGTTGCTGGATCGCGGTGTCGAGCGCATCTGTCTCGACCCGCGCGCGCTGTTCAGCTGCTTGTCGACCGAGTCCTCGGTGATCCACGCGCAGTCGAAAAAGCCGCGAGTGCCCACCCGTCCGGCGGCGTTCACGCAGTTTCCGCAGGTGCGCTTCATCGGCCATCCCGAGCTTGAGGCCAACGATGCGTTTCTCGTGCCGTGGGTGGCGAAGATTGCTGAATGGATCGAAGAGGGGCGCACGCCCTACGTCTTTCTGCATACCGCCGATAACCTGTTGGCAGCGAAACTGGCGCAGCGTTTTCACTCCCAACTGATGCAACGTTTGCCTGGCTTGCCCGCGCTGCCTGAGCTATACAGAGAACCCGCCGCCGAGCAGCTTGGCTTGCTCTGAGGCGGGTTTTTTCTGCCCGGGAGGCCGTCGATGAACGTCCAAGTCAGTCAACAGCAACGCCTCAAAGCCCAAGCCTTCAAAGCGCTGCATGATCGCCAGGGGATCTTCGTCATCCCTAATCCGTGGGATGCCGGCTCGGCGAAGATGCTCGCCAGTCTCGGTTATCAGGCCTTGGCCACCACCAGCGCTGGTTACGCGTTTTCCCAAGGCAAGCCTGATGGCGCGTTGAATCTCGACGAGACCCTGGCCAATGTCCGGGCGATTGTCGCAGCGACGGATCTGCCGGTGGCGGTGGATCTGGAAAACGGCTTTGCCGATGATCCGGTCGAGTCTGCGCAGAGTCTGTTGCGCGCCGCCGAAGCGGGCGCGGTGGGCGGGTCGATCGAGGACGCTTCGGGACGTCCGGACGCGCCGATCTATTGCTTCGAACACGCCGTTGCACGGATTGAAGCCGCTGTCGCGGCGGTGCGCACCCTGCCGTTTCCTTTCGTCCTCACCGCTCGCGCGGAAAATTACCTGCACGGCAACCCCGATCTTGACGACACCATTCGCCGCTTGCAGGCATTCGCCGAAGCGGGTGCCGACGTGCTCTATGCGCCGGGTTTGCGCAGCGCCGAAGAAGTGCGCGCAGTGGTGCAAGCGGTGGCGCCGAAACCGGTCAATGTGTTGATGTCTGGCGGTTTGAAACTGACCGTGCAACAGCTCGAGGAACTGGGCGTCCGGCGGATCAGCACCGGGTCGGCACTGGCGCTGGCGGCGTTCGGCGAGTTCTTCCGCGCGGCTGAGGAAATCCAGCAATCCGGCACCTTTGGCTTCACGTCACAGTCGATGCCGTATGCCAAGGCCAATCAATTCTTCAAGGACTGAGCATGGGACGTTGGCTGTTCTGGGGGGTGTTGCTCGCGATCGCTGGTGGCGCGGTGAGTGTCTGGCGCGGCTGGCTGGAGGTGCCGCCGCAGTGGAACCCGTGGGCGCCATTGGACATAAAAGCCGCGCCCAACTGGCTCACCGGTTACAAACTCATGCGCCTGCGCAGTGATCCCGAGCTTTGCGCACAGGCATTGAGCAGCTCGGATCTGCGCGTCAGCCCCCAGGCCGACAGCCCCGGCGCCAAGTGTCCGCTGGTCGGTGCTCTGCGGGTGCAGGGCGGTGGAGTGGCGCTGAGCAGCAGTTTCATTGCCAGTTGCCCGCTGGCGGTGGCCTACGCGATGTTCGAACACCACACCCTGCAACCGGCCGCGCAATCGGCTTATGGCCAGAAGATTGCGCGTGTCGATCACCTCGGCAGCTTTGCCTGTCGCAATGTCTACAACCGTGAGAGCGGTGCCCTCAGTCGACATGCCAGTGCCGACGCGCTGGACATTGCCGGTTTCCGTCTGGCCGGCGGACGCACGATCAGCGTGCTCAGGGATTGGCCCAAGCAAAACCAGGACGCAGAGTTTCTCCGCCAACTGCGCGACGGCGCCTGTGAGTCATTCAGTGTGGTGTTGAGTCCGGACTACAACGCCGCCCATCGCAATCACTTTCATTTCGATGTCGGGCGCTGGAGCGTGTGTCGCTGAGGATCAGGCGGCGAGGCGCAGGTTCTGCAGAACGATCGGGCGAGCCCAGCCGTTATCGAAGTCCAGAGCTTTCTGCTGCTCGACGATTTCTTCCGGCGGGAACGGCGGGTAAGGCTTCTGAAGCAAGTCCAGATCGAACTCGGCAATCGGCAGGTACAGCGGACGTTTCTGCGGCGCAGGGCCTGGCTCCGGCACTGGCTGGCCATTGTTGATCACAATCGGGCGTACCCAGCTGCTGTCGAAATCCTGTTGCTCTTGCTGGGCTTTGAGCTCTTCCGGCGGGAACGGTGGGAACGGCTTGTCCAGCAGCTCCATTTCGAACTCGGCGATCGGCAGGAACAGTGGCTCCGGCGGGCGAACCTGGGTTTCAACCACGTCGCACTCACGCTGGCTGACGATGTGCGCGTGCAGCTCGCTGCCAACGGTCGGTTCTTCCGGGCTGTTCAGGTCAACCGGTGGAAACGTGCCACAGGCAGGCACCACTTCACTCGTCTGTTCGGCCAGGGCCTGGGCAAAGAAATCCTGCCACAGGTGACTGACGCCGCTCAGTGCTTGAGTGTTATGACGGCTAAAGTCGCCATGGGGCGAAACGTAGCCAATCGATGTGGGAAGAATGCCTGACATTTTTTTCGGTTGACGCTCAGCTCTGGCAAAATGCGCGTTGAATGGTTTATCGGCGGTTTTTGTCAATCCTTAACTTTTTTGAGCGTTTTTTCATGATCGAGTCACCTGCGGCCTGCCGCATCCATGTCCAGGCCCTCGCCCCGACGTTTCAAGCACAAGCCGCACACTGGGCCGAACGTCTCGGCCTGCCGCTCGGCGAGGCGGACGGCGAGTTCGTCTTGCAGGTCGGCGAGCAGGGTTTGCAGTTGCAGCAGCTTGGCCCGGATGCGCCTGGACCGGTGCGGGTCGACTTCGTCGAAGGCGGCGCGGCGCATCGTCGTTTGTATGGCGGCGGCAGCGGCCAGATGATTGCCAAGGCTGTCGGCATCGCCCAAGGCGTGCGCCCGCGCGTGCTGGATGCCACGGCGGGCTTGGGCAAGGATGCATTTGTGCTGGCCAGTCTCGGTTGTGAAATGAGCCTGATCGAGCGTCAGCCGCTGATCGGCGCACTGCTTGAGGACGGCTTGGCGCGGGCGGCAGAAGATTTCGACGTGGCGCCGATCGTGGCGCGGATGAAATTGCTCAAGGGCAACTCCATCGAAGTGATGCGCAGTTGGGAAGGGGAGCCGCCGCAGGTGATCTATCTCGACCCGATGTTCCCGCATCGCGAGAAAACCGCGCTGGTGAAAAAGGAAATGCGCCTGTTCCGCCCGCTGGTCGGTGATGATCCGGATGCACCGGCCCTGCTTGAAGCGGCGCTGGCCCTGGCCACGCATCGGGTGGTAGTCAAACGCCCGCGCAAGGCGCCGTGCATCGAAGGGCCGAAACCGAGCCATGCGCTGGATGGCAAATCGAGCCGGTATGACATTTATCCGAAGAAAGCGCTGAAGCCCTGAGACCGCGTCGCCACATTCGCGAGCAGGCTCGCTCCCACAGTAGGAAATGCATTCCAGTGTGGGAGCGAGCCTGCTCGCGAAGCGGTCTGCACAAGCACCGCAAAACTGTCAGGGTTTGTAAGCCCTCATAAACAACCCCACCACCTCCCGCACATGCCGCTCCGCTGCTTCTCCAGTCAGCGGCTCGCCGCAGCCATACAACAAACGAAAATTCCCCGCCCCTTTGATCAGGCAGAAGAAGTGCTCGGCGGCGTTGCGTGGCTGGTCGATGCTCAGCGCGCCGGTTGCATGGACTTTCGCCAGCAGACCTTCCATGCCGTTGACCACGCGCTCTGGGCCGGCCTCGAAGAAGATTAGCGACAGCTTCGGATCCTGACTGCCCAGCGCCATGATCAGGCGGTGCAGGTTCACTGATTCATCGCTGTTGATCAGTTGGTGAAAGCCCCGGGCAATGTTCAGCAATACATTTTCCACCGCGATGCCGTCCGGCAATTCGAAGAACAGCGGCGGCAATTGTTCCTCGCATTTCGCGACGACGGCAGCGGAGAACAGCGTCTCCTTGTCGTTGAAATGGCTGTAGACCGTCAGCTTCGACACGCCCGCCTCGCTGGCAACCGCGTCCATGCTGGTGTTGGCGTAGCCATGGCAGAGAAACAGGGTTTTCGCCGCATCCAGGATCGCCTGGCGTTTGGCCAGATCCTTGGGGCGGCCCGGGCCGTTTGGAGCTGAAAGATTGTTCGACATTCTTCGCTTTTAATACTGGACTGGTGAGTTTGCTATTAATACCATACCCGCCAGTATAAATATTCCAAAGCCTCATTCGCGAAAGGTCCGTCACCATGTTCCGCCATGCGTTGTCCTTTGCCGTGCCAGTCAGTCTGGCGTTCCTGTTATCGGCGTGCGGTCAGGAGGAGGTGACGAAAGTCACCGTGCGCCCGGCCATGGTGGTGCAACCCGAGCCTTCGGCGCAGGCGATGGAAAGTTATCCGGGCGAGGTGCGAGCCCGCTATGAGCCTGATCTGGCGTTCCGCATCGGCGGCAAAGTCAGCCGACGACTGGTCGACGAAGGCCAGCGCGTCAAAGCCGATCAGCCTCTGGCCGAACTCGATCCGCAGGATGTGCGCCTGCAACTGGAAGCTACCCGCGCGCAGGTCGCCGCCGCCGAGGCCAATCTGAACCTGGTCCGCGCGGAACGTGATCGCTATAAAACCCTGATGGATCGGCAGATGGTCAGCCGCTCGGCCTACGACAATGCCGAAAATCTATATCGCTCCGGCGAAGCCCGCCTTAAACAAATCAAAGCTGAATTCAACGTTTCGACCAACCAGGCCAGTTACGCGGTACTGCGTGCGCCACAGGATGGCGTGGTGGCCAAGCGTTCGGTGGAAGTCGGTCAGGTGGTCGCTGCCGGGCAGACCGTGTTCACCCTCGCCACCGATGGTGAGCGCGAAGTGTTGATCAGCCTGCCGGAGCAAAGCTTCGGCCGCTTCAAGGTTGGTCAGCCGGTTACCGTGGAATTGTGGGCACAGCAAAATCAACGCTTCGCCGGGCAGATCCGCGAGTTGTCACCGTCCGCCGATCCGCGCTCGCGCACTTTTGCCGCGCGTATCTCGTTCACCAGCGGCAAAGTGCCGGCTGAACTGGGGCAGAGCGCCCGGGTGTTCGTGCAATCGGCTGACAGTGTCTCGCTGTCGATACCGCTTTCCGCGCTGACCGCTGAAAACGGCGCGACCTACGTCTGGGTGGTCAACGGCAACAACACGTTGAAGAAAACCCCGGTGCGGGTCGGTCCGTTTGGCGAGAAAAGCGTGGCGGTGCTCGAGGGGCTCAATGCCAGCGACTGGGTAGTGGCTGCCGGCGTTCATGTGCTCCTCGACGGCCAGCAGGTGCGGCCGGTGGATCGCTCCAACCGTGTGGTCAATCTGGCGAACAAGGAGTAAGCCCCAATGCGCTTCAACCTCTCAGAATGGGCGTTGCGTAATCGCCAGATCGTGCTGTTCCTGATGCTTTTGCTCGCCGTTGTCGGCGCGTTGTCCTACACCAAACTCGGCCAGAGCGAAGACCCGCCGTTCACTTTCAAGGCGATGGTCATTCAGACCCGCTGGCCCGGTGCGACCGCGCAGGAAGTCTCGCGCCAGGTTACTGAACGGATCGAAAAGAAACTGATGGAAACCGGCGAGTACGAACGCATCATGTCGTTCTCCCGCCCCGGTGAATCCCAGGTGACCTTCATCGCCCGCGACTCGATGCACTCCAAGCAAATCCCCGATCTCTGGTATCAGTTGCGCAAGAAGGTCGGCGATATCCGCCAGACCTTGCCGCCGGGAATTCAGGGGCCGTTCTTCAACGATGAGTTCGGCACCACCTTCGGCAATATCTATGCGTTGACCGGTGACGGTTTCGACTACGCCGTGCTCAAGGATTACGCCGACCGCATCCAGATTCAACTGCAACGGGTCAAGGACGTTGGCAAGGTCGAACTGCTTGGGTTGCAGGACGAGAAAATCTGGGTCGAGCTGTCCAACGTCAAACTCGCCACCCTTGGCTTGCCGCTGGCGGCGGTGCAGCAGGCACTGGAGGAACAGAATGCGGTGTCCACTGCGGGGTTCTTCGAAACCGGCAGCGAGCGCTTGCAGCTACGCGTCTCGGGGAATTTTCAGACAGTCGATGAGATAAAGAACTTTCCGATCCGCGTCGCCGATCGTACGTTCCGTATCTCCGATATCGCCGATGTGCGTCGCGGTTTCAGCGACCCACCGGCGCCGCGCATGCGTTTCATGGGCGACGATGCGATCGGTCTGGCCGTGGCGATGAAGGACGGCGGCGACATTCTGGTGCTGGGCAAGGCGCTGGAGGGCGAGTTCTCGCGGATCCAGAAAAACCTTCCGGCCGGCATGCAGTTGCGCAAGGTGTCCGATCAGCCGGCAGCGGTAAAAACCGGCGTCGGCGAGTTCGTTCAGGTGCTGGTCGAGGCACTGGCGATCGTCTTGCTGGTGAGCTTCTTCTCTCTCGGTGTACGCACCGGCATGGTCGTCGCGCTGACCATTCCGCTGGTGCTGGCGATGACCTTCGCTTGCATGTATTACCTCGGCATCGGTCTGCACAAGATTTCCCTCGGTGCGCTGGTGCTGGCGCTGGGCTTGTTGGTGGATGACGCGATCATTGCTGTGGAAATGATGGCGATCAAAATGGAGCAGGGTTTCGACCGCATTCGCGCGGCGAGTTATGCCTGGACCAGCACCGCATTCCCGATGCTCACCGGCACGTTGATCACCGCCGCCGGCTTCCTGCCGATTGCCACTGCGCAGTCCGGCACCGGCGAATACACCCGTTCGATTTTCCAGGTGGTGACCATTGCCTTGCTCGCCTCATGGGTCGCGGCGGTCATGTTCGTGCCGTATCTGGGGGAAAAACTCCTGCCGGATCTGGCGAAAATTCATGCGGCGAAACACGGTACTGGCGATGGTCAGCCTGATCCGTATGCTACGCCGTTTTATCAGCGCGTCCGGCGTCTGGTGGAGTGGTGCGTGGCCCATCGCAAGACGGTGATCGTGCTCACCGTGGGCCTGTTTATCGCCTCGGTAATGTTGTTCCGTTTCGTCCCGCAGCAGTTCTTCCCGGCTTCGAACCGGCTGGAGTTGATGGTCGATCTGAAACTGGCCGAAGGTGTTTCGCTGGCCAATACCACCAGCGAAGTCAAACGCCTCGAAGCGCTGCTCAAGGAGCACGCCGGCATCGACAATTACGTGGCCTACGTCGGCACCGGTTCGCCACGCTTCTACCTGCCGCTGGATCAGCAACTGCCGGCGGCGAGTTTTGCCCAGTTCGTGGTGTTGGCAAAAACCATTGAAGAGCGTGAAGCGCTGCGCAGCTGGTTGATCGAAACCCTCAACGAACAGTTCCCGGCCCTGCGTTCGCGGGTCACCCGTTTGGAAAACGGCCCGCCGGTTGGCTATCCGGTGCAGTTCCGCGTCACTGGCGAGCACATCGAAGAAGTCCGTGCGTTGGCGCGCAAAGTGGCGGCAAAGGTTCGCGAGAATCCGCATGTGGTCAACGTGCATCTGGACTGGGAGGAGCCGAGCAAAGTCGTCTACCTGAACATCGACCAGGATCGCGCCCGCGCCCTCGGCGTAAGCACGGCCAATCTGGCGAAATTCCTGCAGAGTTCGCTGGTCGGCTCGACGGTCAGCCAGTATCGCGAAGACAACGAATTGATCGAGATTCTGCTGCGCGGCACCGTGCACGAGCGCACTGAATTGTCGTTGTTGCCGAGCCTGGCGGTGCCGACGGATAACGGTCGCAGTGTGGCGTTGTCGCAGATTGCCACGCTGGAATACGGGTTTGAGGAAGGCATCATCTGGCACCGCAATCGGCTGCCGAACGTGACCGTGCGCGCCGACATTTATGGCAAGGAGCAGCCGGCGACGCTGGTCAAGCAGATCATGCCGACGCTGGACCCGATTCGCGCCGAATTGCCCGATGGTTATCTGCTGGATGTCGGCGGCACTGTGGAGGATTCCGAGCGCGGGCAGAAGTCGGTGAATGCCGGGGTGCCGATGTTCATTGTCGTGGTGCTGACCTTGCTGATGGTGCAGTTGCGCAGTTTCTCGCGCACGGCGATGGTGTTTCTCACCGCGCCACTGGGCCTGATCGGGGTGACGTTGTTTCTCATGGTGTTCAGGCAACCGTTCGGGTTTGTGGCGATGCTCGGGACCATCGCGTTGTCCGGGATGATCATGCGCAATTCGGTGATTCTGGTGGATCAGATCGAGCAGGATATTGCTTCGGGGCTCAAGCCCTGGCAGGCGATTATCGAGGCTACGGTTCGGCGCTTCAGGCCGATTGTGTTGACGGCGCTGGCGGCGGTGCTGGCGATGATTCCGCTGTCGCGCAGTGTGTTTTTCGGGCCGATGGCGGTGGCGATCATGGGCGGGCTGATTGTGGCCACGGCGCTGACGCTGTTGTTTTTGCCGGCGTTGTATGCGGCCTGGTTTCGGGTGCGTAAGGAGGCTTGAGGTTTTTGTGTCGTGGCGGCCTTCGGGCCGACCATGATTTGGGGGTTTTGGGTGTATATCCGTTGCTGCGGTAACGGCTGCTTAGGGTTCCGCCCTTACGGCGGGTCACCTTTTTCAAACGCCAAAAAGGTAACCCAAAAGGCTTGCTCCTGCGTTCGGCCCTCGCAGGCTCGGGTTCCTTCGCTGCGGGATCGATCCGGGCGCAGCGGCTCCGGTTTGCTTCGCTGCACCTCCTTCCGCTGTGTTCGACTGCGTCGAACGGTCGCTGCGCTCCCACGCCCGGATCAATCCCTCCACTCAGCCTTCCGACGTCGCCGGTGGATCAAGATCAAGAGCACTCCAGCTTGCGCTCATTGTTGAGTGGGGCGGCTTCGCCGCGGGCAGCTGCGCTGCTTTGCTTTTGTGGGAGCGAGCCTGCTCGCGAAGGCGGTCTGACAGCCAATTCATTTCGAATCGCCAATTCACGCTGCCTTCCTACAGCTTTTTCAGAGTCCTCCGATCTTGAGGCGCTGGCCGTCCAATGCTGTACTCCGGGTTCTGCTTTTCCGAGTCCTTGAGTCTGTCTGATGAAGAAACCACCGACATTAGCTGGCAGAACGGATCCTGCTTTCGACCTGTTGGCCCGCTCTCCCCACAAGCAACGACTTGCGGATTATCTGGCGCTGCTCAAGCCGCTCGATGATCAGGGGCGCTATCTGCCATTCGAGGCGTTGCGCTATCGCTGGGCGGCTGGGTTGGACGCGAATCTTTGTTGGGCGTTGGTGAAGAAGGCGCGGGCGGCCCATTACATTCATTTGTTGCCGTTGGGCGAGCCGGTGCAGTGGGGCAAATACGTGCCAACGCCGTCGGCGCAGAAAACCTTGGCTGTGGTGGATCGTTACGCCAGTACGGCCGCGCTGGATTACATGACCAGTCAGATCGGCGAGCGGGCGCATTTCTCCTGTCTGCTCAATGACCTGATCGAAGACGAAGCCATCGCCAGTAGCCAGTTGGAGGGCGCGGCGACCACTACTCGTGTTGCCAAGGACATGCTCAAGCATCAGCGCCAGCCGCGGACGCCGGATGAGCGCATGGTAATGGGTAATTATCGAATGATGAATTTCGCTTGGGAAAAGCGTTATGAACCTCTGAGCATTGAGCTGATTGCAGAGATCCATCGAGTGGGTGTGGAGGGGATCGATGGCGAGCAGTATTCCCCAGGATTGTTCCGGACCAATGATGAGGTGGTTGTTCAGGATGGTTCAGGCAACACCGTGCACCGACCACCTCCTGCTGCAGGATTGGTTGCGCGGTTGGCGAGGCTGTCCGCCTGGATCAACCGGCCCGCTGCCTCGATTCTGGACAAAAATTATCTGCATCCACTGATCAAGGCCGTGACGCTGCATTTCGCCATGGGTTATGAACATCCATTTCGCGACGGTAACGGACGGGTCGCGAGAGCCTTGTTTTACTGGTTCATGTTCAAACATGAGTTCGCGGCGTTTCGCTACATTGCGATCAGTCTGCTGCTGCGCAATGCACCGGTGAAATACGGACGCTCCTACCTGCACACCGAGGCAGATGAGCTGGATCTGACTTATTTCATCGAGTTTCAATGCGCGGTGATTTTGCGAGCCGTGGTCGGTTTTATAACTGTGTACCGCAAGAGTCTGGCAGACACTCAGGACTTTGAGCGCTGGCTGACGAGCTCTGGCGTAATTGCTCAACTGACGGAACGGCAGCGCGCGGTTTATCAGGTGGCTAAAAGCGGGGAGGCGAAGGAGTTTACGGCGAGCAATGTCGCGGAAAATTTTTCCTGCTCGGGTAGCGAGGCGGCGTCGATTCTGGAAGAGCTGGACCAATTGCAGCTTTTTGAGAGAAGGAAAATGGGGCGGGAGTGGGTGTTTTTTTTACGTAGTTCTTTACGTGGAGGCAAGCATGGGAGCGAATTGAATCGCCCCCATGTTGTAACGACTTAAAGCGTACCAAACACCTTCTTCGCCAGACTCGTCGCCGCAGCGGCCGGGTTCTGGCGGATGGTTTCTTCCTGTTTGCCGATCATCTCGAACAGGCCATTCAGCGCTTGCTCGGTGACGTAGTTTTCAACGTTGGCGCTCTTCGCATCGACAACGCCAAACGCAGCAGCCTGACCGGCGAACGAGTTGTACTTCTGCGCGACGCCGACCTTGTCGGTGGCTTGCTTGACGATGGGCAGGAATTTCGCGCGGATCTGTTCGCGGCTGGATTTGTTCAGGTATTGGGTGGCCGAATCATTGCCGCCGCTGAGGATGCCTTTGGCGTCGGCCACGCTCATTTTCTTCACTGCATCGACGAGGATTGGCTGGGCCTGGGTCACGGCGGATTCGGCGGCTTTGTTCATCGCGTTTTCCAGTTCTTCGACCTGGGCACCCATGCCGAAGGCTTTCATCTTGCTCGCGGCTTTGCCGAGTTTGCCCGGCAGTTCGATTTTCACTTCGGGGTTGTTGCTGAAGCCGCCCGGGGTGCCGAGTTGTTTCACGGCGATCTGGGCGCCTTGGGTCAGGGCGTCCTTGAGGCCGCCGGTGGCGTCTTGCTGGGACAGGTCGCTGAGCGACAGGGCAAGAGCGTTGGCGGAGATCAGCAAGCCGGCGCAGGCGGCGGCGAAGCGAAGGGTAGGGCGGCGCATGGCGTCTTCCTTTGGCGAGTGGATTAACGAACGGCGTCGACGCGGATTTTCAGCGGCTGCGGGTCGTTGCCGTCGAGTTGCACGGCGTGGTTTTCGGTGGTGATGAACATCAGCTCGCCGTTGACTTCAATGCGTGCGCTGATCGAATAACGATGGCCGGGTTTGACCTGCGCCGGATCGTAGCTCAAATGAAACGGCAGCGGCACCTGGCCTTTGATCGGGCCTTTCTGTTGGTCGAGGACGACGGCTGGTGCATCGGCCAGCGACACGTCTTGCAGGCTCACGCTCAGGGTCGCGCTCGGGGGCAGGGCGATGCGTTGCAGGTAGAAGACTTCGCCGTCGAGGCTGGCCTTGCCGGCGGGTGTGGTTGATTGGCAGGCGCTGAGCAGGGTGGCAGCGGCGAGGGTCAACAGTTTTTTCATGGGTGAATCTCCTTTCAATGTGGGAGCGAGCCTGCTCGCGAAAGCGCTGGATCAGTCAAAATAAATGGCGACTGACACTCCGTCTTCGCGAGAAGGCTCGCTCCCACAGGTCTAAGGCTTCAAGCCTCAGGCTGTGGCGTGATCTGATCCGCCGCATCTTCACTGCGGTGCAGCGCGACCTGGCGGATCGACAGGCGAATCTCCGCCGGCAACACGCGCTTGGCCGCGCCTTCGGCCAGCTCGCCGAGCAGTTCGTGGTAGCTGAGCTTGCCGGCTTCGTCGCGGCGCAGGACGTCGAGGTCGAGCAGGGTCTGGATGAAGTGGCGGAACAGACTCTTGTCGAAGAACTCCGGCGCATTCAGGCCATGGAGGATCGACAGACGCTGGGCCATCACTGTGCAGAGGTCTTCCAGCTCTTCGGCGCTGATGCTGTTCTGGCCGCTGTTGAGCAGCAAAGATACGGTCATGTAGAACCGCTGCAGGGTCTGCGCGATGCTTTTCGACAGCAGCGTCAGCAGCACGAAATGCCGCGAACTCGGTGCCGGGCGCAGGTACAGGTCTTTTTCGAACCGCAACAAACCCTGCTCGACGAACGCTTCCAGCCACTGATCGATCACCGCGTCGAGTTCCTCCAGGCTCCAGCGGATGAACAACTCCGATTGCAGGTACGGATACAGCGCGCGGGTGTAGCGCAGGATCTGCTCGCGGCTCATGCGCGAGGTGCTCTGGAAGAAACTCGCGAGCAACGAGGGCAGGGCGAAGATGTGCAGGACGTTGTTGCGGTAGTAAGTCATCAGGACCGCGTTCTGCTCGTCCAGATACAGAATCTTGCCCAGCGCATCGTTCTGCTCGGCGAGCAGATCCATGTCTTTCACATGCTCAATCAGCGCACGGCCATCGCCTTCCGGCAAGGTGGTGTGTGGCGAATACGGGACCTTGCGCAGCAGCGCCAGATACAGGTCCAGCACCCGCGCCATGGCCCGATCATCCAGGGCCAGGCGCGTGGTCGACAGCAGTGCCAGCGCTACCAGATTGACCGGGTTGATCGCCGCCGCTTCATTGAGATGTCGGGCGACTTTCTCGCCGAGGCGGTTGGTGGTTTCGTTGAGCCACGCCGGTTTGAATTGCGGGCCGAGTTCCTGCTGGCGCCAGTCCGGTTGCTCGGCGTCGAGAAATTCCGCCAGTTTGATCGGCTCGCCGAAGTTGACCGCGACCTGACCGAAGCGCTGCTTGAGCGCGCCGATCACTTTGAAGATATCGAAGATCGACTCTTTCTTTTTGCTCGCGCCGCGCAGCTCACCGAGGTAGGTGCGGCCTTCGAGCACGCGCTCGTATCCGATGTACACCGGCACGAACACGATCGGCATCCGCGACGAACGCAGGAAACTGCGCAGGGTGATCGCGAGCATGCCGGTTTTCGGTTGCAGCATGCGCCCGGTGCGCGAGCGCCCGCCCTCGACGAAATACTCCACCGGGAAACCTTTGGTGAACAGCGTGTGCAGGTATTCATTGAACACCGAGGTGTACATCGGATTACCCTTGAACGTGCGGCGCATGAAAAACGCGCCGCCACGGCGCAGCAGGCTGCCGATCACCGGCATGTTCAGGTTGATCCCGGCGGCGATGTGCGGTGGGGTCAGGCCGTTGCGGAACAGCAGATAGGAAAGCAGCAGGTAATCGATGTGGCTGCGATGGCACGGCACGTAAATCACTTCGTGACCCTGCGCGACGTTCTGCACACCTTCGATGTGATTGACCTTGATGCCGTCGTAGATCTTGTTCCAGAACCAGCTCAGCACCACTTCGAGAAAACGGATCGCGGTGTAGGTGTAGTCCGAAGCAATCTCGTTGCCGTAGCGCAGGGCCTGGGCCTTGGCCTTTTCCGGCGAGATTTTTTCGCGCTCGGCTTCGTCGAGGATCGCCTGTTTGACCAGCGGCTGATTGAGCAGGCCTTTGACCAGATTGCGCCGGTGGGAAATGTCCGGGCCGATCACCGCCGCTTTGAGGTTGCGGAAGTGCACGCGCAGGATGCGCTGGGCCATGCGCACGGTGCGCTCGTGGCCCTTGTTGTGATCGATCAGTTCGCGCAGGTGGATCGGCGCGGAAAATTGCACGCGGGTTTTACGCCCGAGGACGATGATGCTCAGCAGCCGGCGCAGACGGCCGGTGACTGCCCAGCTGTCGGCGAACAACAGTTTCCACGGACTGTTTTCGCTGTCTGGCGACTGGCCCCAGAACACGCTGACCGGAATGATCTGCGCGTCTTCGGCAGCATTCTGTGTCAGCGCGCTGACCAGGCGGGTGAGAGTCGGCGGCGCGCCGCGCTTGTCCTGGCGCCCGAGCCAGTCCGGGTCCGGTGTCAGATAAAAAAACGCCGCAGGTTCGATCAGCGTACCGACCGACACCGCCAGCACCGGGCGTGGCAGACCGGCCTTGGTGCACTCGGTGTCAACCACCGCCAGATCGGTCAGCGAAGGGTTTTGCAGGACGTAGAACACCGGACGACTGCGGTCGAGGTTAAGAGTGAACGACGACTGATTGATGGTCTCGGAGCGAACCCAGAGATACAACAGGCGGCGCAGGGTGCCAAACACAAGACGGCGGAACGGGGAACGGGTCATACGGCTTCTGCGTGAGTGAATAAAACCGAGCAGGCGCTCGGGGCGGACAGTTTGCCGTATTAGGCGAAAATCGGCAAAAAAGCGCCGAAGTAATCTCCTGTTGAGAGTTTCTTCACCTGTCATATACTCGGCGCTCTGTTGCCGGTGCCCTGTCATGGACGTCGGACGCAGGCTGACGTTCCTCTAAGGCTTTCCTGCGAAAAGCCCGTTCAATAATAAAAAAGGAGTATGAACAGATGGCAACACGCGAAACCGGCAACGTGAAGTGGTTCAACGACGCCAAAGGCTACGGCTTTATCCAGCGCGACGACGGCGTGGACGTGTTCGTGCACTACCGCGCGATACGCGGCGAAGGGCACCGCTCGCTGACCGAAGGTCAACAGGTCGAGTACGCGGTGATCACCGGCGAGAAGGGGTTGCAGGCTGAGGATGTTGTAGGTCTGTAACACAAACCTCCAGAACGCCAAAACCACTGTGGGAGCGAGCCTGCTCGCGAATGCGGTGTATCAGTCACCATTCATATCGACTGACACTGCGCATTCGCGAGCAGGCTCGCTCCCACATGGGCTCTACGTTGCCCTGATTACACGGTCTTCCAGGTGATCTCTTCTTCTCCGTCTTCGCTGATGCGAATCCAGCGATCGGCGGTTTCTTCACCTTCTTCTTCGACCCACGTCCCCGGTGCACAACGCACTTCGACGTTCAGTGCGGCAAAGGCTGCGCGGGCGCAGGCGATGTCGTCGTCCCAAGGGGTCTGGTCGCTTTCCAGGAACAGGCTGTTCCACTTGCCCACGGCTTTCGGCAGCCAGGTCACCGGCACGTTGCCGGCCTTGCACTTGTACGTCTGGCCTTTCTGCACCCAGTCGCTGCACGGGCCAAGCGCTTGGCCGAGCCAGGCGGCGATGGCCTTGTGGTCGACGTCGGCGTCTTTCAGGTAAATCTCGATGTCCGGTTGGCGCATGGATGTCCTCACTGCGGGTCTGAAAAATCCATTCGCGGATTTAGCCGGCCCCGGGCCTGTGCCCGAGACCAAAAGTTATTGAAGAACGAAATAATCGTAGCGCATCGACACGGTGGTCTCGAACGGCTCGGCCTGTTCGATCACCGCCGCACGACGCTCGGCACTGGCACGCCAGCCGTGAGGCGTCATCGCCAACAGGTTGGCGCGGTCCTCGGGCTTGTCCAGGGTCAGCTTGAATTCCAGGGTTTCGCTGTGCGCCAGCGCCATGCCTTCCGGCACCAGGGCCATGTGCTTGTCGTCGGTGTACTCGCGCACTTCGTCGTACAGGCGTTCGCGCAATTCCATCAGATGGCCGCTGGTCGGGCCGACTTTCATCAGACCGCCGCCAACACTGAGCAGACGCTTGGCTTCCTCCCAATCCAGCGGACTGAAGACGCTGGCGAGAAACTGGCAACTGCCTGAAGCCAATGGCACGCGGGCCATGCTGGCAATCAACCAGGTAATTGCCGGGTTGCGCTTGCAGGCGCGTTTGACCGCTTCGCGGGAGATGTCCAGCGCGTAGCCATCAGCGTTCGGCAAAGCTTCGGCGATTTGCGCGGTGTAGTAACCCTCGCCACAACCGATGTCGACCCAGCGCTCCGGCGCGTAAGTCGCCGCCAATTCAGCCAGACGCTTGGCCACCGGCGCGTAATGCCCGGCGTTGAGGAAATCACGCCGCGCCTCGACCATGGCCTGATTGTCGCCGGGGTCGCGGCTGTTCTTGTGCTGCACCGGCAACAGGTTCAGATAACCCTGACGCGCACGGTCAAACCGATGCCCGGCGGGGCAGACCACGCCGTTGTCGACCGCGTTGAGCGGTTCATTGCAGATCGGGCACGCGAGCATCAGGCGAGCAACTTGATCAGGGTCTGGTAATAGATTTCCGTCAGCACATCGAGATCCGCCGCCAGCACGCGCTCGTTGACCTGGTGAATGGTCGCGTTGACCGGGCCAAGTTCAACCACTTGTGTGCCCATGGTCGCGATGAAACGGCCATCGGAGGTGCCGCCGCTGGTCGACGCCTTGGTCTCGCGACCGGTGATGTCCTTGATGCTCGACGATACCGCATCGAGCAGCGCGCCCGGTTCGGTAAGGAACGGCAGGCCGGACAGTGCCCAGTCGATGTGCCAGTCCAGACCATGCTTGTCGAGAATATCGGCCACACGCTTCTGCAGGCCTTCTACGGTCGATTCGGTGGAGAAACGGAAGTTGAACACCGCCACCAGATCACCCGGGATCACGTTGGTCGCGCCGGTGCCGGAATTGAGGTTGGAAATCTGGAAACTGGTCGGCGGGAAGAAATCGTTGCCGTGGTCCCAGTGCTCGGCGGCCAGCTCTGCCAGCGCCGGAGCGGCGAGGTGGATAGGGTTCTTCGCCAGATGCGGGTAGGCCACGTGGCCCTGCACGCCTTTGACCGTCAGCTTGGCGCCGAGGGAACCGCGACGACCGTTTTTCACCACATCGCCGACCAGGGTGGTGCTCGACGGCTCGCCAACGATGCACCAGTCCAGACGCTCGTTGCGCGCGACCAGACGTTCGACCACAGCCTTGGTGCCGTGATGCGCCGGGCCTTCTTCGTCGCTGGTGATCAGGAAAGCGACCTTGCCCTTGTGATTCGGATAGTCGGCGACGAAGCGTTCAGCGGCGACGGTCATCGATGCCAGGCTGCCTTTCATGTCTGCCGCGCCACGACCGCAAAGCATGCCATGTTCGTCGATCACGGCATTGAACGGATCGATCTGCCATGCGGTAACCGGACCGGTCGGCACCACGTCGGTGTGACCGGCGAAGCACAGCACCGGGCCGTCGTTGTTGCCGTGAGTGGCCCAGAAGTTATCCACATCTTCGATGCGCATCGGCTCCAGGGCGAAACCGGCATTGCCCAGGCGCTGCATCATCTGCTTCTGGCAGTCGGCATCGACCGGGGTCACGGAAGGACGGCGGATCAGGTCGATGGCCAGTTGAAGGGTCGGCGATAGGTCGGCGTGGGCCGTCATGGAAAACTCCGGGATCATGGGGTGTGAGCTTGGGCTTCTAATGTGGGAGCGAGCCTGCTCGCGAAAGCGGTCTACCAGGCACCTTAAAGGTTGAATGTTACAACGCCTTCGCGAGCAGGCTCGCTCCCACAAGGGACAGGGGTGGTCAGTCAGACCGGTTATCACGCCAAGCCCCGCAAAATGGCGGTTATCTTAAAGCAAAACGGCGACCATTGGCCGCCGTTTAGTGCTGCGTTGCGGATTTAGACGACCGGTGCCGGCTCAGCCTTGGCCACAGGTTTGGGCAGCGACGACAGGAACGCCATGATCAGCGCCGCCAGATACGGCAGCGACTGCACCAGCAACATGGTTACCCAGAAGCGCATGTCATTGCTCGGAATGCCCTGCACCAGGAAAATCCCCAGCGCCGCACCCCACAGCAACAGCATGATGAACAGCTCCTCGCGAGCCTCGCTGATCGCCACCCAGAAACCGTGGTTGTCAGCGTTTTTCGGCGTGCGGAAAAACGGAATGCTGCTGGTGAAGAAACCGTACAGCACCGCCTTGGCGATGGTGTGCGACAACGCCAGCCCGGCCAGTGCCGCGCAGAACGCATCCTTCAGATTCACGCCGACGGCGCGGCGGTAGAGGAAGATGATCTTGCCGACCTTGAACACGAACAGCGCCAGCGGCGGGATTGCGAAAATCAGCAACGGTGGATCGACCCGTTGCGGCACGATGATCATCGCCGCCGACCACAACAGCGCGCCAACGGTGAAGAAGATGTTCATGCCATCGGCAACCCACGGCAGCCAACCGGCGAGGAAGTGATAACGCTGACCGCGAGTCAGTTCGGTGTCCTTGCCGCGCAGCAGGCTGCGGGTGTGGCGCTTGATGATCTGGATCGCGCCATAGGCCCAGCGGAAACGCTGTTTCTTGAAGTCGATGAAGGTATCCGGCATCAGGCCCTTGCCGTAGCTGTCGTGGTAATACGCCGCCGACAGGCCTTTCTCGAATACGCGCAGGCCGAGTTCGGCGTCTTCACAGATGCACCAGTCAGCCCAGCCCAATTCTTCCAGCACCGAGCGGCGGGTCATGGTCATGGTGCCGTGCTGAATGATCGCGTCACGGTCGTTGCGGGTGACCATGCCGATATGGAAGAAGCCTTTGTATTCGGCGTAGCAGAGCTTTTTGAAGGTGCTTTCGTTCTGGTCGCGATAATCCTGCGGCGACTGCACCACGGCGATTTTCGGGTCGGCGAAGTGCGGCACCATGTGCTTGAGCCAGTTCGGGTGCACGCAGTAATCGGAGTCGATCACGGCAATGACTTCGGCGTCCTTGGCGGTGTGCGGGATCAGATAATTCAGCGCGCCGCCCTTGAAACCGGCCAGCGGCGAAACGTGGAAGAACTTGAAGCGCGGGCCGAGGGTTGCGCAGTAATCGCGCACCGGTTCCCACACCGCCGGATCCTTGGTGTTGTTGTCGATGATCAGGACTTCGAAATCCGGATAGTCGAGCGCGGCCAGGGCATCGAGGGTCTGTTTGACCATCTCTGGCGGCTCGTTGTAGCACGGCACGTGGATCGACACTTTCGGCCGGTAGTCGGAATCGCCCAGCACCGGCAGGAATTCCCGACGGCGCTTGTGAATCCACACCGCTTCGGCCAGTTCATGGGCCTCGGTGAGCAGGACGATGAATACCCCGAGCGCACCGAGCGCCAGGAGGAATCCGACCGTGAGGCTGAACCACGTGCTGTATTGCTGGCTGTAGTCGTAACCGATGTACACCAGCACCGAACCGCAGAGGAACGCGATAAACGTCAGGAACGTGCGACCGCGCTGGCGCAGGGCCGAGCCGTCGATCATCAGCAGGGTCAGCGACAGCAGCGCCAGCACCACTGAGCCGATCGCCAGTACGCGCCATTGTGGAATCGCCACCACCGGGCCTTCGAAATTGAATTTCTGCTGACGCGCGGCGTTGAACACGCCCCAGTAGGCGCCGACCGAACCTTCGTCGCTGGCCTTCCACGGTTGGTCAAACGCTTCGATCACGAAGTAGTTGAAGCCTTGGCGATTGAGCTTGTTGACCAGCGTGCGCAGATAAATTGCCTGATCTGCCGGCGATGCATCGGCGCCACCGCGCATGCGACCGTTGCTCGGCCAGCCTACCTCGGACAGCAGCAGCGGTTTTTTCGGAAAGAGTTTTTTCAGATCGCGGGCGCGGTCGAAGACGAACTGGCCGGCCTTGTCCACCGGAATGAATTCCCAGTAGGGCAAGACGTGGGCGGCGATCAAATCCACGTGCTTGGCCAGTTGCGGGTATTTCTCCCAGATGTGCCATTGCTCGGAAGTAGTCACCGGTACTTTGACGGCAGCGCGCACCCGATCCAGCAGAACGATCAAGGCCTCAGGTGTGATTTCTTCACGAAACAGCGCTTCGTTGCCGACCACCACGCGCACGACGCTGCGCGAGGTGTTGGCCAGTTCGATGGCTTTGGTGATTTCCCGTTCGTTGCGTTCCTGGTCCGGGCTGATCCAGATGCCGAGGGTGACACGCAGGCCGAATTCCTCCGCCAGTTTCGGGATGTCTCCCAGCGAACCGTCGACCGAATAGATACGAATGTTGTCGGTCAGCTTGCTCATGATTTCCAGGTCACGGCGCATTTCATCGTCAGACGGATACTGATCCTTCTGTGGGAATTGGCCTTGCTGGAATGGCGAATACGAGAAGCCGGAGATTTGCTGCGGCCAGTTCGGCGCCGTGACCGGGCGATTGACCAGCGCCCAGAAACCGGTGAACAAGGCAGCGATGGCCAGCACCACCACCAGGTTGAGTCCAAATTTACGCGATGACATAGCTGTTTCGGGTTCCAAAGGCTGTGGAACGAAGGATCGGTCGGATAGACGCCCGAGGGGCGCGCATCCTACACCGGCGGTTAACCAGTCGTACAACTGACGGGAAAATGCCTGACATTGGGCAGCCGTCTCTGACTTAAGTTCTTACACTTGTCGCTTGCAGCTTAAAACTTGTCGCTGCGTAGCCCTATAATGCGCGCCGGTTTTTGGGGTAATGGTCATGAGTACAGAAGATCCGCGGTTTGCAGGCATCGCCCGGTTGTATGGCATCGAGGGCCTGGAACGCTTGCGCGCCGCCCATGTGGCGATCGTCGGCGTTGGTGGCGTCGGTTCCTGGGCGGCGGAAGCGATGGCCCGTTGCGGGGTGGGCGAGATCTCGCTGTTCGACCTTGATGACGTCTGCGTCAGTAATGCCAACCGTCAGTTGCACGCCTTGGACAGCACTGTCGGCAAACCCAAGGTCGAGGTGATGGCCGAGCGCCTGCGCGGGATCAACCCCGATTGCACGGTGCACGCCGTGGCCGATTTCGTCACCCGCGACACCATGGCCGAATACATCACGCCGAACATCGACTGCGTGATCGACTGCATCGATGCGGTGAACGCCAAAGCGGCGCTGATCGCCTGGTGCAAACGCCGCAAGATCCAGATCATTACCACCGGCGGCGCGGGCGGGCAGATCGACCCGACGCTGATTCAGGTTTGCGACTTGAACCGCACCTTCAACGATCCGCTGGCCTCGAAAGTCCGTTCGACGTTGCGCCGGGACTACGGCTTCTCCCGCACCGTGACCCGTCACTACAGCGTGCCGTGCGTATTTTCCACCGAACAGCTGCGCTACCCGAAACCGGATGGCAGCATTTGTCTGCAGAAAAGTTTTGTCGGCGACGGCGTGAAGCTCGACTGCGCCGGCGGGTTTGGCGCGGTGATGATGGTTACCGCGACATTTGGCATGGTCGCGGCGACCAAGGCTGTGGACAAGATTGTCGCTGGTGTTCGGCGCCCGGCGGACCGGGTCAAGCCTCAAGCCTGAAGGTATTAATGAGGGCCTCTTCGCGAGCAGGCTCGCTCCCACAGGAAATGCATTTCCACTGTGGGAGCGAGCCTGCTCGCGAAGGCGATTAGCGCGCCAACTCATTCATCCGCTGGAGCACCGCATTCAGGCCATTGCTGCGCGAAGGCGACAACTGCCGCGACAGTCCCAGCTGATTGAACCACTCCGGCAAATCCACCTGCTGCAACTCCACCGCCGACAAGCCATTGACCCGCAACAGCAGCAACGCCACCAACCCGCGAATCATCCGCGCATCGCTGCTCGCCTTGAACTGCCAGTGCCCGTCGCGCAAATCCCCGACCAGCCACACCTGACTTTCACAGCCGTGCACCCGATTGGCCTCGCACTTTTGCGCGTCATCCAGCGCCGGCAGACGATCACCAAACTGCATCAGCAGTCGCGCGCGCTGTTCCCAGCCCGCCGCATTGTGAAACGTCTGCAGGGCTTCGGCCGCTTCCACCGGCAGGCTCATCGCAACAACTCCAGCGCCTGATCCAGCGCCTCGAAAAAGCGCTCCAGATCTTCCGAGTCGTTATACAGCGCCAGCGACACGCGAATCGCGCCAGCCAGTTCGAAGCTTTTCATCAGCGGCATGGCGCAGTGATGCCCCGCGCGTACGGCAATGCCTTGTTCGGTGAGCAGATGCGCCAGATCAGCGTTGTGCACGCCTTCGACGACAAAACTGGCCAGCGCCAGTTGCGGCTTGCCGAGCAAGTGAATGCCATTGCGGGCGGCGAGGCCGCGCAACAGATAGTCGTGCAGCGCCGCTTCATGGGCAGATACGGCGTCCTGATCCAAACCGGCCAAGTAGTCGAGGGTCGCTCCGAGGCCGATGACACTGGCGATTGGCGGTGTGCCCGCCTCGAACCCCAACGGCGCCGGGCGGAAGCGCGAATCCTGATAGTTGGCGTCCAGCACCATCTCGCCGCCGAACTGCCATGGCTGCAATTGCTCCAGCGCAGCGTTGCGTCCGAACAGCACGCCCAGTCCCTCAGGGCCGTAGAGTTTGTGGCTGGAAAACACATAGAAGTCGCAACCCAGCGCCTGCACATCATGCCGGCCGTGCACCACGCCTTGCGCGCCATCGACTACCGTCAGCGCGTTCTGCGCCTTGGCCATGCCGAGCAAAGCGGTCAGCGGTTGCCAGGCACCAAGGACGTTGGACAGCTGACTGACTGCCAGCAAGCGCGTGCGCGGGCCGATCAGATGCACGGCAGCGGCGAGGTCGATCAGGCCGTCGGCATCCAGCGGCAGGATCACCAGTTTCAGGTTGCGGCGTTGCGCCAGTTGCTGCCACGGCAACAGGTTGGCGTGATGCTCCAGAGCGCTGATGACAATCTCATCGCCCGGCTCGAACAAATGTTCAAGACCGTAAGCCAGCAGATTCAAGGCACTGGTGGCGCCGTGCGTGAAAATTATCTGCCCGCTGTCACCGGCATTCAGCCACTGGCCAACCTTGCGCCGGCTGTCTTCGAACGCTTGTGTCGCGTGAGCACCCGGAAGGTGTTGCGCACGATGCACATTGGCCGCGCCGTTGGCGTAGTAATGCGTCAGTGCGTCGAGCAGGGCCTGGGGTTTTTGCGTGGTGGCGGCGTTGTCCAGATAGGTCTGGTCTTGCCGTTGCAGCGCGGCGATGGCCGGGAAATCGGCGCGCCACGGGGAGGGGATCATCATGGGTTCAGCCCTGTGAAATTGGGCGGGGTGTACGCCAAACCTTGTGGGAGCGAGCCTGCTCGCGACAGCGTCCTTGAGGACGCCAGAAGCTTCGCGAGCAGGCTCGCTCCCACAGGAGGTCGATGTGCTGCTTAGTTGTGAGCGTGCAGCGCTTCGTTCAGTTCGATCGCCGATTTGTGGGTCTTGCATTCCACAGCACCGGTTTCCGAATTACGACGGAACAGCAGATCAGTCTGACCAGCCAGCTCGCGCGCCTTCACAACCTTGACCAGATTGTTGTTTTCGTCGAGCAGCGCAACCTTGGTGCCAGCGGTCACGTACAGGCCCGACTCCACAGTGTTGCGGTCGCCCAACGGAATACCGATACCGGCGTTGGCGCCGATCAGGCAGCCTTCACCGACCTTGATCACGATGTTGCCGCCGCCCGACAGGGTACCCATGGTCGAGCAACCGCCGCCCAGGTCCGAACCCTTGCCGACGAATACGCCAGCGGAAACGCGGCCTTCGATCATGCCCGGGCCTTCGGTGCCGGCGTTGAAGTTGATGAAACCTTCGTGCATGACGGTGGTGCCTTCGCCGACGTAGGCGCCCAGACGCAGACGTGCGGCATCAGCGATACGCACGCCGGCCGGTACCACGTAGTCGGTCATCTTCGGGAACTTGTCCACGGAGAACACTTCCAGCAGTTCGCCGCGCAGACGCGCTTCGAGTTGCATTTCCGCCAGTTCGCTCAGGTCGATCGCGCCCTGGCTGGTCCACGCCACGTTCGGCAGCAGCGGGAAGATACCGGCGAGGCTGACGCCGTGCGGCTTGACCAGACGGTGCGAGAGCAGATGCAGCTTGAGGTAGGCCTCAGGCGTGGAGGTCAGTTGCGCGTCTTCGGCCAGCAGCGTGGCAACCAACGGCTTGTGGCTTTCAGCCAGGCGAGTCAGCAGCTTGCCTTGCACAGCGTCGATGCCTTTGACGGCTTCAGCCAGTTGCGCGGCCTGGGCGGTGGTGAAGGTGATGGCCTGGTTGCCTTCGGTGTAACCGAGGATCGGCGCGACCGCTGCGACCAGTTCGGCCGAAGGATTGAGCAGTGGTTGTGCGTAGAACACTTCCAGCCATGCGCCTTGACGGTTCTGGGTGCCGACACCAAAGGCGATGCTGAACAGGGAATTGGACATGTGAATACCTCTACAAAGAGTGACGGGCTGCTTACTTCAGAGCGGCCGCGTAGATATCTGGCTTGAAGCCAATCAGGGTTCGGTCACCGAGATCGAGCACCGGGCGCTTGATCATCGAGGGTTGTGCGAGCATCAGTTCGATGGCTTTCGCTTGGTCGAGATCGGCTTTGCGTTCGTCGTCGAGTTTGCGAAAGGTCGTGCCGGCGCGGTTCAGCACGGTTTGCCAGCCGTGCTCGTCGCACCATTGGGTCAGGTGCTCACGGTCAATGCCGGCGGTCTTGTAATCGTGAAAGTCATAACTGACAGCGTGTTCATCGAGCCAGGTGCGCGCCTTTTTCATGGTGTCGCAGGCTTTGATGCCGAAAAGGTGCAACGTTTTACTTGAAACGGCCAAGGAATCGCCCCCTTTACAGGTGCTGGAAAAAAATGGTGACGGATTATGCCATGACCGGACGGTTTCGTCGGCCACGGTTGTCGTAACGCTGTAAAACCTGTGGGAGCGAGCCTGCTCGCGAAGAGGCCACATCAATCAATATCTCTGTGTGCTGAACGACCGCTTTCGCGAGCAGGCTCGCTCCCACAAGGGTGTCGCTTGCGGTCGTGCGACATAGGTGCAACGGTCAGCCACAGCCTAAGGCGCTAATATGGCAGTTCAACGCTGTCGATCGCCTGAGATTTCCGTTTTATGCAAACTGCTTACACCGTCCTGATCCTGCTGATGCTGGTCAGCGTCTCGCGACTGGTCGGGCGGGTTATCCCGCTGCCATTGCCGCTGGTGCAAATCGCCGCCGGTGCCTTGCTCGCCTGGCCGACCCTGGGGCTGCACGTCGCCCTCGACCCGGAATTGTTCCTGTTTCTGTTCCTGCCGCCGCTGCTGTTTTCCGATGGCTGGCGCATGCCCAAACGCGCCTTCTGGCAATTGCGCGGACCGATCCTGACCCTGGCCGTCGGCCTTGTTCTGTTCACCGTGGTCGGTGCCGGCTATTTCATTCATTGGCTGTTGCCGACGATTCCGCTGCCGGTGGCCTTCGCCCTTGCAGCGGTTTTGTCACCGACGGACGCCGTAGCGGTTTCAGCGATTTCGCAGAACCGTCTCCCCACGCCGCTGATGCACATCCTCCAGGGCGAGGCGCTGATGAATGACGCCTCAGGCCTGGTGACCTTCAAATTCGCCCTCGCTGCAGCGGTCACGGGCGTGTTCTCGTTGACCAATGCCAGTCTGACCTTCGTCGCGGTGGCGCTCGGTGGTCTGGCGGTCGGCGTGGCGTTGAGCTGGCTGGTCGGACGCCTGCGCGCGTGGATGATCGCCCGTGGCTGGGACGATCCGGCCACTCATGTGGTGTTCATGTTGCTGCTGCCGTTCGCCGCTTATGTACTGGCCGAACGTTTGGGCGCTTCAGGGATTCTCTCGGCGGTGGCGGCGGGGATGATGCAAAGCTGGCTCGACCTGCTGCCGCGCCAGACCAGCACGCGATTGCTTAATCGCAGCGTCTGGGCGCTGCTCGAATTTGCGTTCAATGGCTTGATCTTCCTGCTGCTTGGCCTGCAATTGCCAGACATCATCAAGGCCGTGGTCAGCCATGAGCCGACGCTGTGGCCGACGTTGTTCTATCGCTGCCTCGATGTATTGGCGATTTTCGTCGCGCTGGTGCTGCTGCGGTTCATCTGGGTGCAGAGCATCTGGCGCTTGTCGGTGTTGCTGCGCCGACTGCGCGGCAAGGGCGAGCTGACCCAAGTGCCGACGGCGCGTTCATGCTGGTTGCTGACGGTGGGCGGTGTGCGCGGGGCGGTGACGCTGGCAGGCGTGATGTCGGTGCCGATGCTGATCGGCGCCGAGGCTTTTCCTGAACGCGACTTACTGATCTTCATTGCAGCCGGGGTGATTCTGCTGTCGCTGGTCTCGGCCTGTATCGCGCTGCCCTTGCTGCTGCGCGGCATCGACAAAAGTCCCGACGACAAGCGTCGTCAGGAAGTGCGCGACGCCTGGCGCAAGACGGCCGAAGCGGCGATTCACTCGCTGGAAACCGAAGAAGTCGTCCCACAGGATGCCGCTCAAGCAGCGCTGGCGGCAGAGCTCAAGGCGCGGATCATGTCCGAATATCGCCATCAACTTGATGTGTTCAATGATTCTGCCGAGGCTCAGGCGCTGGCATTCCAGATGGATCTGCTTGAGCGTCGCCTGCGTTTGAAAGCGCTGCGCGCGCAGCGTCTTGAGCTTTACAGCCTGAGCCGTCAGCACCAGATCGGTGATGACGTGTTGCGAGAAGTGCTCGGCGAACTGGATTTGAGCGAGGCCAATCTGGGCCAGGTCAAATAGCCGCTTGAGCGCTTGCAGCAGGGGACTGCCGCAAGCGCTCCGTGATCACTTCTGGCGGGTGATGAAGTCACGAATCCGTTCGGCGGCTTCGACGCATTCCGCCAGTGGCGCAACCAGTGCCATACGCACACGGCCGGCGCCAGGATTGACGCCATCGACATCGCGAGACAGATACGAGCCCGGCACCACGGTCACGTGTTCCTGTTCGAACAGATCGCGGCAGAACGCCGCATCATCGCCCTGCACATTCGGCCACAGATAGAAGCTGCCGTCCGGGCGCTGTACGTCCAGCACCGGGCTGAGGATGTTCAGCACCGCATCGAACTTCTCGCGATACAGCGCACGGTTTGCGCGCACATGCACTTCGTCATTCCACGCGGCAACGCTGGCCAGTTGAGTCTGCACCGGCATCGCGCAGCCGTGGTAAGTGCGATAGAGCAGGAAGCCTTTGAGGATGTCGGCATCGCCGGCAACGAAGCCTGAACGCAGGCCCGGCAGGTTGGAGCGCTTGGACAGGCTATGAAAGACCACGCAGCGCTTGAAGTCATTGCGGCCGAGTTCGACGCAAGCACTCAGCAGGCCCGGCGGCGGCGTCTGTTCATCGAAGTACAGTTCGCTGTAGCACTCGTCGGCGGCAATCACGAAGTCGTACTGATCAGCCAGGGCGATCAGCTTCTTCAGGGTCTCAACCGGAATCAGCGCGCCGGTCGGGTTGCCCGGCGAGCACAGGAACAGGATCTGGCAGCGCTGCCAGATGTCTGGCGAAACGGCGTCGAAGTCCGGGTTGAAGCCGTTTTCATCGAGGCACGGCAGGTAATGCGGCTTGGCCCCGGCGAGAAACGCCGCGCCTTCGTAGATCTGATAGAACGGGTTCGGGCTGACCACCAGCGCATCGTCGCCACGGTTGACCACGGTCTGGGTGAAGGCGAACAGCGCTTCACGGGTGCCGTTGACCGGCAGCACGTTGCGCGCCGGATCGATCCAGCCGTTCGGCACGCCAAAACGACGCTCGCACCAGCCGGCGATGGCTTCGCGCAGGGCCGGAATGCCGAGGGTAGTCGGGTACACCGCCATCTGATCCAGATTGTTCGCCAGCGCTTCGGCGACAAAACTCGGCGAACGGTGTTTCGGCTCGCCGATCGACAGGGCGATCGGGCGTTTGTCCGGGTTCGGCGTAACGCTGCCGAGCAGGGCGCGGAGCTTTTCGAACGGGTACGGCTGGAGCTGGTTCAGAGCGTTGTTCATTGGGGCCTCTTTTAAATGCTCAAGAGCTTTCTGCGGCGAGGGGCTTTATCCCCGTTGGGCTGCGCAGCGGCCCCAAAACCATCACTGCGGTTCAACTGAATGTCCGCATACACAGGTTTTACGACTGCTTCGCAGCCGAACGGGGATAAATCCCCTCGCCACAGGGGATTGTATGTACCGGAGGAAAGCATGGGCTGCATTCACAGGGATAAACGGGTGATTCAGATACTGATTCGCGAAAGTTTGATATCCGGTTCCTGATTGACGCTCAGTTGTTCGACGATCGCATCCTGCAGACGGCTGCACAGCAGCGGATCGGACAGCGGCTGGTTGTGCGCGTCGGTGATGAAGAACACGTCTTCCACGCGCTCGCCCAGGGTCGCAATCTTGGCGTTCTGCAGCGACAGGTCGAACTCGAGGAAAATCCCTCCGACCCGCGCCAGCAGGCCCGGCCGGTCAGGCGCGGTCAGCTCCAGCACGGTCACTGGACGTTGGGCGTCGTTGTGGATCGTTACTTGCGGGGCGAAGGCGAAGTGTTTGAGCTGGCGCGGCACACGGCGCTGGATGATCGTTGGGTAGTCGTCCGGGTTGCGCAGCGCTTCGGTCAGGCCTTCGCGGATCTGCTTGATCCGCGCCGGGTTGTCGCCGATCGATTCGCCTTCGTTGTCGAGCACGATGTAGGTGTCGAGGGTGAACTGGCTGCTCGAGGTGATGACCCGGGCATCGTGAATGTTCAGGTTGAGCTGGTCCATCGCCGCCACGGTCACGGCGAAGAAATCATGCTGGTCCGGCGCATAAATGAAGATCTGCGTGCCGCCTTCGAACTCGCGCTGGGTGGTTTCCTTGATCAGCACCAGAGGCCCGCCATCGACCGGTTGCTGCAGGATCGCATCGCTGTGCCAGGCGACGTCGCCGGCGGTGTGGCGCAGGAAATAGTCATCGCCCAATTGCGCCCACAGCTGCTCGACGTCGTCCGGGTCGGTGCCGCCGCGCACCAGAATGTCCAGCGCGGCGCTCTGCGTCTGGCGGATCTGCTCTTCGCGATCCACCGGATTTTCCAGACCCCGGCGCAGGGCTCGTTTGGTCTCCGTATAGAGCTGGCGCAGCAGACTGGCGCGCCATGAGTTCCACAGCGTCGGGTTGGTCGCGTTGATATCGGCCACGGTCAGCACGTAGAGGTAGTCGAGGCGCGTTTCGTCGCCGACCGCCTGGGCGAAATCGTGGATCACCTGCGGGTCGGACAGATCCTTGCGCTGCGCAGTGGTGGACATCACCAGGTGGTTCTGCACCAGCCAGACGATCAGGCGGCTGTCCCACACCGGCAACTGATGGCGCTGGCAGAACGCCTCGGCATCGACCGCGCCAATCTCCGAGTGATCGCCATGCCGGCCCTTGCCGATGTCGTGGTACAGGCCGGCCATGTAGATCAGCTCAGGTTTGGGCAACTTGGCCATGAGCTTGGCGGCCAGCGGAAATTTCTCCGAGACCTGGGTGTACTGCAGTTTGCGCAGGTGCTTGATCAGGTTCAGCGTGTGCGCATCGACCGTATAGATGTGGAACAGGTCGTGCTGCATCTGCCCGACGATAAAGCCGAACTCTGGCAGATAACGGCCGAGAATGCCGTAGCGGTTCATTCGCCGCAGATTGCGATGGATGCCGATCTTGCACTTGAACAGCTCGATGAACAGGCTGGTGTTGCGGATATCGTTACGGAAGTTGTCATCGATCAGATGACGATGTTCGCGCAGCAGACGAATGGTGTCGGCGCGCACGCCTTTGATTTCCGGCTGCTGGGCCATCAGCACGAAAATCTCCAGCATGGCGAACGGCGTGCGGCGGAACACGTTGTCATTGCGCGCTTCGATGTAACCGTCATGCAACTGGAAGCGCGAATTGATCGGTTGCGGCGGCGCTTCGTCTTCCGGGGCGAGGATGACTTCCTCGAAGTGCTGGATGATCAGATCGCTCAGTTGGGCGATGCTCATCACGGTGCGGAAATACTGCTGCATGAAGTTTTCGACTGCCTGTTTGGCGTCGTCTCCTTCAAAGCCGAGCAGGCCGGCAATGGTGCGTTGATGATCGAACAGCAAGCGGTCTTCGGAGCGGCCGGCGAGCATGTGCAAGGCATAGCGCACTTTCCACAGAAATTCCTGGGACGAGGCGAGCAGGGCATTTTCGCTTTCGACCAGAAAACCTTCGCCGGCGAGGGCGCGCAGGT
Source organism: Pseudomonas siliginis (assembly GCF_024072275.1). Taxonomy (NCBI): domain Bacteria; kingdom Pseudomonadati; phylum Pseudomonadota; class Gammaproteobacteria; order Pseudomonadales; family Pseudomonadaceae; genus Pseudomonas; species Pseudomonas siliginis. Next base: position 1,267,116 of record NZ_CP099598.1, read on the forward strand.
TCAGGGTGCCGTACTGTCTGCGGGCGACCCAGAGGATTGTCTGAATATCGCGCAGGCCGCCGGGCGAGCCTTTGACGTTCGGTTCGAGGTTGTATTCGGTGTCGTTGTATTTGTGATGACGAGCCTTCTGCTCGGCTCGCTTGGCCAGGAAGAACTCCTTGGCCGGCCACATGTGCGCGGTGCTGGTGACGTCGAGCATGCGCTGGCGCAAACGCTCGGGGCCGCAGATGGTGCGGCTTTCCATCAGATTGGTGACCACGGTCAGGTCGGCGCGGGCTTCTTCGGCGCACTCGTCGACGGAGCGCACGCTCTGGCCGACTTCCAGGCCGATGTCCCACAGAAGCGTAAGAAAACGCTCGATGGAGTCGCGGAAAACTTCGTGGTCAGCGCTGTCGAGCAGGATCAGCAGATCAATGTCGGAATAGGGATGCAGCTCGCCGCGGCCGTAGCCGCCCACTGCCACCAGAGCGATGTCGGCGTCTTCGCTCCAGTTGAACTGCTCCCAGGCCTTTTGCAGGATGTTGTCGACAAACCAGGCGCGGTCTTCGATCAGCCGGCGGATGTCGCGGCCATTGCGAAAACGCGTGTCAAGGACCTCGCGAGCCTGGCGGATCGCCTTCTTGAACGCCGCGATGGGACTCGCTTTGAGGGCCAGTTCAGCCTGGAACTGGCCGCGGTCGAAGAGTTCGGGATCCACCTGCGGCATCGATTGGCTTTCCTTCTATAGGCTGGGAGCGTTCTGGGTGTCAGGCCGAGATGCGCGCGATGGTGTCATCGCTGCGCAAAGTGAAAATCTCGTAGCCGGTGTCGGTGACCAGCAGGGTGTGTTCCCACTGTGCCGAGAGCTTGCGGTCCTTGGTAATCGCGGTCCAGCCGTCGCCGAGAACCTTGGTGTCGGCCTTGCCCTGGTTGATCATCGGCTCGATGGTGAAGGTCATGCCTGCCTTCAGTTCCATGCCAGTGCCGGCGCGACCGTAGTGCAGGATCTGCGGCTCTTCGTGGAAGACCTTGCCGATGCCGTGGCCGCAGAACTCGCGCACCACCGAGAAACCGTTCTTTTCCGCGTGCTTCTGGATCACTTCACCGATGTCGCCGAGGCGGCAGCCAGGTTTGACGATCTCGATGGCCTTGTACATGCATTCCTGAGTGACCTGCGACAGGCGCTCGGCCCAGACCGGTACCTCGCCGACGTGGAACATGCGGCTGGTATCGCCGTGGTAGCCGTCCTTGATCACCGTGACGTCGATGTTCAGGGTGTCGCCGTTTTTCAGCGGTTTGTCGTTCGGGATGCCGTGGCAGACCACATGGTTGATCGAAGTGCAGATCGACTTCGGGTAGCCCTTGTAGTTGAGCGGGGCAGGGATGGCCTGCTGCACGTTGACGATGTAGTCATGGCAGATCTGGTTGAGCTGATCAGTGGTCACGCCCGGTTTGACATGTTCGGCAATCATTTCCAGCACATCGGCGGCCAGTTTGCCGGCGACACGCATGCCAGCGATGTCCTCGGGGGTTTTGAGGTTGACGGTCATACAGGCTCTCTCTGCGCTCGGCGGCGCTTACGGATACGAATTGGGTGGCAAGCGTACATTTTGCGACCCTGAAAAACGCGATTCTACCAGACGGGAGGCGCAAATCCGCGCCTGCATGTCTGGCTTGTGTCTATACAATGGTGCCCATCGAGCCGATTCCAAGGGGGCTGCGCCCATGTCACTGGTGCGAATACAGATTCCGGGTTCCGTTTCTGCGCACCCTGTGGTATAAAATGCGCCGCTTTCCGGGGATGCCCCGAAAAGCTTAAATCCACACACGTGTCGACACGATGACCTGGGTGCCTTGGGCTTTATGCCTCTGGTTGGTCATTGGGATACGTGGAGGCCAAACCCGACTTATCAAGGAACTATCATGTCCCAAGTCAACATGCGCGATATGCTGAAGGCCGGTGTGCACTTCGGTCACCAAACCCGTTACTGGAATCCGAAAATGGGTAAGTACATTTTCGGCGCGCGTAACAAGATTCACATCATCAACCTTGAAAAAACCCTGCCAATGTTCAACGAAGCTCTGACTTTCGTAGAGCGTCTGGCCCAGGGCAAAAACAAGATTCTGTTCGTCGGCACCAAGCGTTCCGCTGGCAAGATCGTTGCTGAAGAAGCAGCACGTTGCGGTTCGCCGTACGTCGATCACCGCTGGCTGGGCGGCATGCTGACCAACTTCAAGACCATTCGTGCTTCCATCAAGCGTCTGCGTGACCTTGAAGTTCAAGCCGAAGACGGTACTTTCGCCAAGCTGACCAAGAAAGAAGCGCTGATGCGCTCCCGTGATCTTGAGAAGCTGGATCGTTCGCTGGGCGGCATCAAGGACATGGGCGGTCTGCCAGACGCACTGTTCGTGATCGACGTTGACCACGAGCGCATCGCGATCACCGAAGCCAACAAGCTGGGCATCCCGGTCATCGGTGTTGTCGATACCAACAGCAGCCCGGAAGGCGTTGACTACATCATCCCAGGCAACGATGACGCCATCCGCGCTATCCAGCTGTACATGGGTTCGATGGCTGACGCAGTTATCCGCGGTCGCAACAACGTTGCTGGCGGTACTGTTGAATTCGCAGCTGAAGAAACTCAGGCTGCAGCTGAGTAATCGACGCCCCTGGCGTTGACTCAGTAAGCAAAAAGGGGGCTTGGCCCCCTTTTTGCCACCTCGAAAACCATTTGTCGGCGCCCACGTCTGTATTTGTCATGTGCGGCAGCCAACATGGGTGGTTCGGGAAGAATTGAACGCCCGTTCGATCGGGTGGAATGGTTGAAAACCTATCCAAGAGGAATTTGAAAATGGCAGCAATTACTGCAGCGTTGGTCAAAGAACTGCGCGAGCGTACCGGCGAAGGCATGATGGATTGCAAGAAAGCCCTGGAAAAGGCTGACGGCGACATCGAAAAAGCCATTGATGACATGCGTGCTTCGGGCGCCATCAAGGCTGCGAAAAAAGCTGGCAACGTTGCCGCTGAAGGCGCAATCGCCATCAAATCGAATGACAAGGCAGCCGTGCTGCTGGAAGTCAACTCGCAGACCGACTTCCTGGCCCTGCAAGACGATTTCAAGAACTTCGTTGCTGCCAGCGTAGAAAAAGCTTTCGACGAAAAACTGACCGACGCAGCTCCGCTGATCGCCGCTCAGGAAACGGCTCGTGAAGCGCTGGTTGCCAAAGTCGGCGAGAACGTCAACATCCGTCGTCTGGTACGCGTAGAAGGTGACGTTGTCGGCACCTACCTGCACGGTAACAAGATCGGTGTTGCTGTTGTCCTGAAAGGCGGTGACGTCGAGCTGGCCAAAGACATCGCTATGCACGTTGCTGCAAGCAACCCTGAGTTCCTGCTGCCTTCGCAAGTCTCCGACGAAGCGATCGAGCGTGAGAAAGCTGTGTTCCTGCAGCTGAACGAAGAAAAGATCAAAGGCAAGCCAGAAAACATTGTTGAGAACATGGTCAAAGGCCGTATCAGCAAGTTCCTGGCAGAAGCGAGCCTGGTCGAGCAGGCGTTCGTCAAGAACCCTGAAGTCAAGGTTGGCGAGCTGGCCAAGAAAGCCGGCGCTGAAATCGTTTCCTTCACTTACTTCAAAGTAGGCGAAGGCATCGAGAAGCCGGTCGACAACTTCGCTGAAGAAGTTGCTGCCCAGCTGGCTGCCGCCAAGCAATAAGACGGTTTTTCAACTGTCGCCCGAAAGAGGCTGCCCGCTAACGCGCGCAGCCTCTTTTCAGATGGGGTACCAATTTTTTATTTGGTTTCCACCCGGAACTGACTTACAAAGCCATGTTCCGATGGCGCTGCAGCAGCGCCAAGCTAGAGTGAACGCCAGCTGTAAACAGCTCGCAAAGAATTTTAAATACGCCGCAGGAGAGATTCGCAATGGCTCAGCAGGGCAGTGGTTATCAGGCTCGCTATAAACGCATTCTACTCAAGCTTAGCGGCGAGGCCCTGATGGGCTCGGAAGAGTTCGGGATCGATCCGAAGGTACTGGATCGCATGGCGCTGGAAGTCGGCCAGCTGGTCGGCATCGGCGTCCAGGTCGGTCTGGTCATCGGCGGTGGCAACCTGTTCCGTGGCGAAGCCCTGAGCAAGGCCGGGATGGATCGGGTCACGGGCGACCACATGGGCATGCTGGCCACTGTGATGAACGCCTTGGCCATGCGCGATGCGCTGGAACGTGCCAATATCTCGGCCATCGTCATGTCCGCCATCTCCATGGTCGGTGTGACCGATCATTACGATCGCCGCAAAGCCATGCGCCACCTGAACTCCAAAGACGTCGTGATCTTCGCGGCCGGTACCGGCAATCCGTTCTTCACCACGGATTCGGCAGCCTGCCTGCGTGCAATCGAAATCGACGCCGACGTTGTGCTCAAGGCCACCAAGGTTGATGGCGTGTACACCGCAGACCCGTTCAAAGACCCGCATGCCGAGAAGTTCGATCATCTGACTTATGATGAAGTACTGGATCGCAAGCTGGGCGTAATGGATCTGACTGCCATCTGCCTGTGCCGCGATCACAAGATGCCGCTGCGCGTATTCAACATGAACAAGCCCGGCGCCCTGCTGAACATCGTGCACGGCGGCGCTGAAGGGACTTTGATCGAGGAAGGCCAACAATGATCAACGAAATCAAGAAAGACGCCCAAGCGCGTATGCAGAAATCCCTGGAATCTCTGAACCACGCGTTCGGCCAGATTCGTACCGGCAAGGCTCACCCGAGCATCCTCGGCAGCGTCATGGTGCCTTACTACGGCACTGACACTCCGCTGAGCGGCGTTGCCAACGTCACCGTGAAAGATTCGCGCACCCTGCAGGTCGTGGCCTTCGAGCGCAACATGCTCGCTGCCGTCGACAAGGCGATCCAGAGCGCTGGCCTGAACCTCAATCCGACCAATCTGGGCGAATTGTTGCTGATCTCCATGCCTGCCCTGACTGAAGAAACCCGCAAGGGCTTCACCAAGCAGGCGCGCAGTGCCGCTGAAGACGCGCGTGTTGCCGTGCGCAACATCCGTCGTGATGCCTTGGGTGAGCTGAAGAAATTGGTCAAGGACAAGGAAATCAGCGAAGACGAAGAGCGTCGTGCTGCTGCCGATATTCAGAAAATCACCGACAAGGCTGAAGCTGATATCGACGCGGCTACCAAGCAAAAAGAAGCGGATCTGATGGCCGTATAAGGTTCGAGCTTTAAATGGACAAGACCAAGCAGACTGCGCCGTCCGCGGTGCCGCGCCATGTCGCGATCATCATGGATGGCAATAATCGCTGGGCGAAAAAACGCTTTATGCCGGGTGTCGCCGGGCATAAAGCGGGCGTGGATGCTGTGCGGGCGGTGATCGAGGTGTGCGCTGAGGCCAAGGTCGAAGTCCTGACCCTGTTCGCCTTCTCCAGTGAAAACTGGCAGCGCCCGGCCGATGAAGTCAGTGCCTTGATGGATCTATTCTTCAAGGCTCTGCGTCGTGAGGCCAAGCGTCTCAACGACAACAACATCAGCCTGCGCATCATTGGCGATCGCTCGCGCTTCCACCCTGAGCTTCAGGCGGCGATGCGCGAGGCCGAGGCCATGACGGTCGGTGCCAACCGCTTTGTCCTGCAGATCGCCGCCAACTATGGCGGTCAGTGGGATATCGCTCAGGCCGCGCAGCGTCTGGCGCGTGAAGTCCAGGCCGGGCACTTGCGCCCGGAGGACATTACCCCGGATCTGCTGCAGACCTGTCTGGCCACCGGCGATCTGCCGTTGCCTGACCTGTGCATCCGCACCGGTGGCGAGCATCGCATCAGCAACTTCCTGCTGTGGCAGCTGGCCTACGCCGAGCTGTACTTCTCCGACCTGTTCTGGCCGGACTTCAAACACGACGCCATGCGCACCGCGCTGGCCGATTTCGCTTCACGCCAGCGTCGCTTCGGTAAAACGAGCGAACAGGTCGAAGCTGGAGCCCGGGTTTAATGCTTAAACAACGAATCATCACTGCACTGATCCTGCTGCCGATCGCCTTGTGCGGGTTTTTCCTGCTCAAAGGTGCCGGCTTCGCGCTGTTCATCGGTCTGGTAGTCAGTCTCGGTGCGTGGGAATGGGCGCGTCTGGCCGGCTTCACCGCACAGTCGTTCCGCGTCGGCTTTGCCGCCGTGGTCGCCTTGATGCTGTTCGTCATGTACGTGCTGCCGGGCCTTGCGCCTTGGGTGCTCGGTGCATCGGTGATCTGGTGGGCGATTGCGACTTATCTGGTGCTGACGTATCCACGTTCCAGCGCGCACTGGTCCACAGCGGCGACCAAACTGCTGATTGGTCTGCTGATCCTGCTGCCTGCGTGGCAGGGTCTGGTGCAGATCAAGCAGTACCCGCTGGGTAACTGGTTGATCATGGCGGTGATGGTGTTGGTCTGGGGCGCGGACATCGGCGCTTACTTTTCCGGGCGCAAGTTCGGCAAGCGCAAGCTCGCGCCGCAGGTCAGCCCGGGCAAGAGCTGGGAAGGCGTGTACGGTGGTCTGGCGCTGAGTCTGGTGATCACTGCGATCGTCGGGCTGGTGCGCGACTGGACCGTGGCCGAGCTGCTCAAAGGCCTGATCGGCGCTGCAGTGATCGTCTTTATTTCCGTGGTCGGTGACCTTACCGAAAGCATGTTCAAGCGCCAATCCGGCATCAAGGACAGCAGTAATCTGCTGCCCGGGCATGGTGGCGTGCTGGATCGCATCGACAGCCTGACCGCAGCCATTCCGGTGTTCGCCGTATTGCTCTGGATGGCCGCACCGTGAGTCGTCCCCAGCAGATTACGGTGTTGGGTGCGACCGGTTCGATCGGTCTGAGCACCCTGGATGTGATTGCGCGTCATCCTGAGCGTTATCAGGTTTTTGCATTGAGTGGTTTCACACGCCTCAGTGAGTTGTTCGCCTTGTGCGTGCGTCATGTGCCGCAGTTTGCCGTGGTGCCTGAAGTGGCCGCAGCGCGCGGTTTGCAGGATGACTTGCGTGCAGCCGGTTTGCCGACTCGCGTCCTGGTAGGCGAGGAGGGTCTGTGTCAGGTTGCCTCCGCGCCCGAAGTCGATGCAGTAATGGCGGCCATCGTCGGTGCGGCCGGGCTGCGTCCGACACTGGCGGCGGTCGAGGCGGGCAAGAAAATTCTGCTGGCCAATAAAGAAGCGCTGGTGATGTCCGGCGCTCTGTTCATGCAGGCCGTGCGCAAAAGCGGTTCGGTACTGCTGCCGATCGACAGCGAACACAATGCGATTTTTCAATGCATGCCAGCGGATTTCGCCCGCGGCTTGAGCTCGGTGGGTGTGCGGCGGATTTTGCTGACAGCCTCTGGCGGGCCTTTCCGGCAGACACCGATGTCCGAGCTGGCGAATGTTTCGCCTGAGCAGGCGTGTGCACATCCGAACTGGTCCATGGGGCGCAAGATTTCCGTGGATTCAGCGAGCATGATGAACAAGGGCCTGGAACTGATCGAAGCCTGCTGGTTGTTCGACGCCAAGCCGGCTCAGGTCGAAGTAGTGATCCATCCGCAGAGCGTGATCCATTCTCTGGTGGATTACGTCGATGGCTCGGTGCTGGCGCAATTGGGCAACCCCGACATGCGCACCCCGATCGCCAATGCCCTGGCCTGGCCGGAGCGTATCGATTCCGGCGTAGCGCCACTGGATCTGTTCGCCATTGCACGACTGGATTTCGAAGCGCCCGATGAAAGCCGTTTCCCCTGTCTGCGTTTGGCCCGTCAGGCGGCCGAAGCCGGCGACAGCGCGCCGGCGATGCTTAACGCGGCCAATGAAGTGGCAGTTGCAGCGTTTCTCGACGGACGGGTTCGCTACCTGGAAATCGCGAGTATCATCGAGGAAGTCTTGAATCTGGAGCCGGTGGTGGCGCTGAACGATCTGGATGCCGTATTTACGGCGGACGCGAAAGCGCGATTGCTGGCCGAGCAATGGTTGAGTCGGCACGGCCGATAGTTTTTGCAACACAACGGCGACACGCGACACTGAACAGGATTGCGGAGAAAGTAGATGAGCGCGCTCTATATGATTGCCGGCACCCTGATCGCCTTGGGTGTGCTGGTCACCTTCCACGAATTCGGCCACTTCTGGGTCGCGCGTCGCTGTGGCGTCAAGGTTCTGCGTTTCTCCGTGGGCTTTGGCATGCCGTTGCTGCGCTGGCATGACAAGCAAGGCACCGAGTTCGTGGTCGCCGCGATTCCGCTGGGCGGCTACGTCAAGATGCTCGACGAGCGCGAAGGCGAAGTGCCGGTCGATCAGCTCGATCAGTCGTTCAATCGCAAATCGGTACGTCAGCGCATTGCTATTGTTGCCGCCGGCCCGATTGCCAATTTCCTGCTGGCGTTGGTGTTCTTCTGGGTGCTGGCAATGCTCGGCAGCGAGCAGGTGCGTCCGGTCATCGGCGCGGTCGAGTCTGGCAGCATTGCCGCCAAGGCTGGTCTGAACGCGGGTCAGGAGATCGTCTCGATCGATGGCGAGCCAACGTCCGGTTGGGCTGCGGTCAATCTGCAACTGGTGCGTCGTCTCGGTGAAAGCGGTGCCATTCAATTGCTGGTGCGCGAGCAGGGTTCTACTGCCGAGTCGCCCCGCACGCTGGCACTGGATAACTGGCTAAAAGGTGCCGACGAGCCGGATCCGATCCGCTCGCTGGGCATTCGTCCTTGGCGTCCGGCCTTGCCGCCGGTGCTTGCCGAGCTGGACCCGAAAGGTCCGGCCCAGGCCGCCGGGCTGAAAACCGGCGATCGCTTGCTGGCTCTTGATGGTCAGCCGCTGAGTGACTGGCAGCAGGTGGTTGATACCGTTCGTACGCGTCCTGATACCAAAATCATGCTGCGCATCGAGCGCGACAATGCTCAAATCGACGTCCCCGTGACCCTGGCGGCGCGCGGTGAAAGCAAATCGCCAAGCGGTTATCTGGGCGCTGGCGTCAAAGCCATCGACTGGCCACCGGAAATGATCCGCGAGGTCAGCTATGGCCCGCTGGCCGCGATTGGCGAGGGTGCCCGTCGCACTTGGACCATGAGCATTCTGACGCTGGATTCACTGAAGAAAATGCTGTTCGGCGAGCTCTCGGTAAAAAACTTGAGTGGACCGATAACCATTGCTAAAGTGGCGGGCGCTTCTGCCCAGTCGGGCGTCGCTGATTTCCTGAATTTCCTTGCTTATCTGAGTATTAGCCTGGGCGTTCTGAATTTGCTGCCCATTCCTGTACTGGATGGGGGGCATTTGTTGTTTTATCTGATCGAGTGGGTGCGTGGTCGCCCCTTGTCGGATCGGGTGCAAGGTTGGGGGATACAGATCGGTATCAGTTTGGTGGTCGGGGTGATGTTGCTTGCTCTGGTCAACGATCTGGGTCGACTGTAACGCTTCGCTGAATTGCGAATCTGCCGCATTTTGCGGAAGTTTGTTTATTGCCAGTTGGAATAAGAAAGGACTTCATGAAACGTCTGCTGCTAACTGCGGTTCTCACCGTATTGATGATCGCCGAAGTTCACGCCGAGTCCTTCACTATCTCTGATATTCGCGTCAATGGCCTCCAGCGGGTCTCCGCGGGTAGCGTCTTTGGTGCCTTGCCGTTGAACGTCGGCGAGCAGGCGGATGATCGTCGCCTGGTGGAATCCACTCGTGCGTTGTTCAAAACCGGTTTCTTTCAAGATATCCAGCTGGGCCGCGAAGGCAACGTTCTGGTCATCACCGTGGTTGAGCGTCCATCGGTCGCCAGTATCGAGATCGAAGGGAACAAGGCGATCTCTACTGAAGACCTGATGAAAGGCCTCAAGCAATCCGGTCTGGCCGAAGGCGAAATCTTCCAGCGCGCCACCCTGGAGGGTGTGCGTAACGAACTGCAACGTCAGTACGTCGCTCAGGGTCGCTACTCGGCAACCGTTGACACCGAAGTGGTTTCGCAGCCGCGTAACCGCGTGGGTCTGAAGGTGAAGATCAACGAAGGTACCGTTGCCGCCATTCAGCACATCAACGTGGTAGGCAATACGGTTTTCCCTGAGGAAGACCTGACCGACCTGTTCGAACTGAAAACCACCAACTGGCTGTCGTTCTTCAAGAACGATGACAAATATGCCCGTGAAAAACTTTCCGGTGACCTGGAGCGTCTGCGTTCCTACTATCTGGACCGCGGCTATATCAACATGGACATCGCTTCGACCCAGGTATCGATTACCCCGGACAAGAAGCACGTCTACATTACTGTCAACGTCACCGAAGGCGAGAAGTACACCGTTCGTGACGTCAAGCTCAGCGGTGACCTGAAAGTCCCTGAAGACCAGATCAAGTCGCTGTTGCTCGTGCAGAAGGGCCAGGTGTTCTCGCGTAAGCTGATGACCACCACCTCCGAGCTGATCACCCGTCGTCTGGGTAACGAGGGCTACACCTTCGCCAACGTCAACGGCGTGCCTCAGCCGCACGATGATGACCACACTGTGGACATCCTCTTCGCTGTCGATCCGGGCAAGCGTGCCTACGTAAACCGCATCAATTTCCGTGGCAACACCAAGTCCGAGGACGAAGTGCTGCGTCGTGAAATGCGTCAGATGGAAGGTGGCTGGGCTTCGACCTACCTGATCGACCAGTCCAAGACCCGTCTTGAGCGTCTGGGCTTCTTCAAGGAAGTCAACGTTGAAACCCCGGCCGTGCCAGGTGTCGACGACCAGGTTGATGTGAACTACGCCGTTGAAGAACAGGCTTCCGGTTCGATCACCGCCAGCGTTGGTTTCGCCCAGAGCGCCGGTCTGATCCTCGGTGGTTCGATCACCCAGAACAACTTCTTGGGTACCGGTAACCGCGTCAGCATCGGCCTGACCCGCAGCGAATACCAGAGCCGCTACAACTTCGGCTACGTTGACCCCTACTGGACCGCCGACGGCGTGAGCCTGGGTTACAACGCGTTCTATCGCACCACCGACTACGATGAACTCGATGCCGATATTTCCAGCTATGCGGTAGACAGCCTCGGTGCGGGCGTGAACGTTGGCTACCCGATCAGTGAGACTTCGCGTCTGACGTTCGGTCTGTCTGCCCAGCAGGACAAGATCAACACCGGTCGCTATACCGTTGACGAGATTTTCGATTTCGTCGAGAAGGAAGGCGACAACTACCTGAACTTCAAGGCCTCGGCCGGTTGGTCCGAGTCGACCCTGAACAAAGGCGTGTTGCCGACCCGTGGTCGTTCCCAGAGCCTGACCCTGGAAACCACCATTCCTGGCAGCGACCTGTCGTTCTTCAAACTTGACTACCGTGGTCAGCTGTTCCAGCCGATCACCGAAAACTACACACTGCGCCTGCACTCCGAACTCGGTTATGGCGATGGTTACGGTTCGACCGATGGTCTGCCGTTCTATGAAAACTACTATGCCGGTGGTTTCAACTCGGTTCGTGGCTTCAAGGACAGCACCCTCGGCCCGCGTAGTACGCCGAGCCGTGGTAACAACCCGGGCACTATTGCAGACCCGGACCAGGATCCGCTGCCGTTCGGTGGTAACGTCCTGATCCAGGGTGGCGTGGAAGTCCTGTTCCCGCTGCCATTCGTCAAGGATCAGCGTTCCCTGCGGACTTCGGTCTTCTGGGATGTCGGTAACGTGTTTGACTCGCAGTGCAAGGACACTACGAACGCCAATGGTTCGTCGTCCAACACCAAGTGCAACGACATCAGTCTGAGCAACATGGCCAGTTCCGTCGGTGTCGGCGTGACCTGGGTCACCGCACTGGGGCCGTTGAGCTTCGCCCTGGCGATGCCGATCAAGAAACCGGATGACGCTGAAACTCAAGTGTTCCAATTCTCCCTCGGCCAGACGTTCTAAGCGTCTGACCCAAGATAACGACAATGGATTTTGTAGGAGTGCATCGTGCGTAAGTTGACTCAATTGGTTCTCCTGGCCTCCGTACTGGTGGCAGGCCCGGCGTTCGCCGACATGAAAATTGCCGTGCTGAACTATCAGATGGCTCTGCTGGAATCCGACGCGGCGAAGAAGTACGCGGTGGATGCAGAGAAGAAGTTCGGTCCGCAACTGACCAAGCTGAAAACCCTGGAAAGCAGCGCCAAAGGCATTCAGGACCGTCTGATGGCCGGTGGCGACAAAATGCAGCAGGGCGAGCGTGAGCGCCTGGAGCTGGAATTCAAGCAAAAGGCCCGCGACTTCCAGTTCCAGTCCAAGGAACTGAATGAAGCCAAAGCCGTTGCCGACCGTGAAATGCTCAAGCAACTGAAGCCGAAACTGGACAGTGCCGTGGAAGAAGTCATCAAAAAAGGTGGTTTTGACCTGGTGTTCGAGCGTGGCGCAGTCATCGATGTCAAACCTCAGTACGACATCACGCGCCAGGTTATCGAGCGCATGAATCAGCTGAAGTAACCCATGACCGTGACTATCAGGCTCGGCCAGTTGGCCGAGCACCTCGGCGCCACCCTGCGTGGCGACCCCGAGACGCAAATTACTGGGCTAGCCACTTTGCAAGAGGCTGGCCCAGCTCAGTTGAGCTTTCTGGCAAATCCCCAATACCGCAAATACCTGGCCGGTTCTCAAGCAGCTGCACTGCTGCTCAAGGAAGCCGACGCTGAGGGTTTTGCCGGTAATGCCCTGGTGGTGCCGGACCCTTACCTGGCCTATGCACGCATCTCGCATCTGTTCGATCCAAAGCCAAAAGCGGCTGGCGGGATTCATCCGACAGCGGTGATCGCGGCGGACGCAGTGGTTGATCCAAGTGCCAGCATCGGTCCGTTCGTGGTGATCGAAGCCGGTGCACGCATCGCTGCTCAGGTCACGCTGGGCGCGCATTGCGTAGTCGGCGCCCGCAGCGAAATCGGTGAAGGCGGCTGGCTGGCTCCGCGCGTCACGCTCTATCACGATGTGCGCATCGGCAAGCGTGTGGTTATTCAGTCCGGCGCAGTGATCGGCGGTGAGGGCTTCGGCTTCGCCAACGAGAAAGGTGTCTGGCAGAAAATCGCCCAGATCGGTGGCGTGACCATCGGCGACGATGTCGAGATTGGCGTGAACACCGCCATCGACCGCGGCGCTCTGGCCGATACTGTGATCGGCAACGGTGTGAAGCTCGACAACCAGATTCAGATCGCGCACAACGTCCAGGTCGGTGATCACACCGCCATGGCTGCATGCGTTGGCATTTCCGGCAGCACCAAGATCGGCAAGCACTGCATGCTCGCCGGCGGTGTTGGTCTGGTCGGCCACATTGATATTTGCGACAACGTTTTCCTGACCGGGATGACCATGGTGACTCACTCGATTACCGAGCCGGGCGCCTATTCTTCCGGCACAGCCATGCAACCGGCGGCCGAATGGCGCAAAAGCGCGGCCCGAATCCGTCAGCTCGATGACATCGCGCGACGGTTGAAACAGCTGGAAAAGCGCGTTGGGGAAGTGACCCCTGACGGTAATGCTTCATCTGATGGCTGATACCATTTCCATATCAAGTGTGCACAGCCTCTGGACTGCCTCCTTGATTTGCTAGAGGAGTGCGCGTCAGTCGCGCTCCCAATCTTTACATAGGCTTTCCCCTGAAATGATGGACATCAACGAGATTCGCGAATACCTGCCTCACCGTTACCCGTTCCTGCTGGTGGACCGGGTGGTGGAACTGGACACTGAAGGCAAGCGAATTCGCGCCTACAAGAATGTCAGCATCAATGAACCGTTCTTCAATGGTCACTTCCCTGCGCATCCAATCATGCCGGGCGTGCTGATCATCGAGGCGATGGCTCAGGCTGCCGGGATCCTCGGTTTCAAGATGCTCGACGTCAAACCGGCCGACGGCACCCTGTATTACTTCGTCGGTTCCGACAAGCTGCGCTTCCGCCAGCCAGTCAAGCCGGGCGATCAGTTGATCCTTGAAGCGACTTTCATCAGCTGCAAGCGCAAGATCTGGAAGTTCGAATGCCAGGCTTCGGTGGACGGCAAGCCGGTCTGCTCGGCAGAAATCATCTGCGCGGAACAGAAAGTATGAGTTTGATTGACCCTCGCGCAATCATCGATCCGTCCGCCGTTCTGGCTGACGGCGTCGAGGTCGGCCCGTGGTCGATCATCGGCGCAGGTGTGGAAATCGGCGAGGGTACCGTGATCGGGCCGCATGTGATCCTCAAGGGGCCGACCCGCATTGGTAAACACAATCGCATCTACCAGTTTTCTTCGGTAGGCGAAGACACCCCGGATCTGAAGTACAAAGGCGAGGAAACCCGCCTGGTGATCGGCGACCACAACGTTATTCGTGAAGGCGTGACCATTCACCGTGGCACCGTGCAGGACCGTTCGGAAACCACGCTGGGTGATCACAACCTGATCATGGCCTATGCCCACATCGGCCATGACAGCGTCATCGGCAATCACTGCATTCTGGTCAACAACACTGCGTTGGCCGGGCATGTACACGTTGACGACTGGGCGATCCTCTCCGGTTTTACCCTGGTGCATCAGTACTGCCACATCGGCGCCCACAGCTTTTCCGGCATGGGCACAGCGATCGGCAAGGACGTTCCGGCGTTCGTCACCGTATTCGGCAACCCCGCCGAAGCGCGCAGCATGAACTTCGAAGGCATGCGCCGTCGCGGTTTCAGCGAAGACGCGATTCATGCGCTGCGCCGCGCCTACAAGACTGTCTACCGCCAAGGCCTGACGGTCGAGCAGGCGCTGGCAGAGCTGGCAGAACCGTCTGCGCAGTTCCCTGAAGTCGCCGTGTTCCGCGATTCGATCCAGGCGTCGACTCGCGGCATCACCCGCTGATCATGGCCAGTCTGCGTATTGCGCTGGTGGCGGGTGAGGCTTCCGGTGACATTCTCGGCGCCGGCCTCATGCGCGCGCTCAAGGCACAGCACCCGGCAGTCGAGTTCATCGGCGTCGGCGGTCCGCTGATGCAGGCCGAAGGCCTGACCTCGTACTTTCCCATGGAGCGCTTGTCGGTCATGGGGCTGGTAGAGGTCCTCGGTCGGCTGCGTGAATTGCTCAAGCGCCGCAAAGAGCTGATTGCCACACTGATCGCCGCGAAGCCGGACGTGTTCATCGGCATCGATGCGCCGGATTTCAACCTCAATATCGAACTCAAGCTGCGTCAGGCCGGGATCAAGACCGTGCATTACGTCAGCCCGTCGGTATGGGCGTGGCGGCAGAAGCGGGTGCTGAAGATCCGCGAAGGTTGCGATCTGATGCTGACCCTGTTGCCGTTCGAGGCGAAATTCTACGAAGAGAAAGGCGTGCCGGTGCGTTTCGTCGGTCACACCTTGGCCGATACCATTCCGCTGCAAGCCGACCGCGCCGCTGCACGCACCGAACTGGGATTGGCCGACGGCCCGCTGGTAGCGCTGATGCCGGGCAGCCGTGGCGGGGAAGTCAGTCGCCTCGGTGCGCTGTTCCTCGACACCGCCGAACGTCTGCGCGGCATGCGTCCGGGCGTGCGCTTTGTCATTCCTTGTGCAAACGCGGAACGCCGGGTGCAACTCGAGGCCTTGCTTGCTGGCCGGGATTTGCCGGTAACCTTGCTCGACGGTAAATCCCACTTGGCCCTCGCCGCGTGCAACGCCGTGTTGATCGCCTCCGGCACTGCTACCCTTGAAGCGCTGCTGTATAAGCGGCCGATGGTGGTGGCCTATCGGTTGGCGCCGCTGACGTACTGGATTCTCAAACGCATGGTCAAGAGTCCGTACGTGTCGCTGCCCAACTTGCTCGCCCAGCGCTTGCTGGTGCCGGAGTTGTTGCAGGATGATGCGACTGTCGAAGCCTTGGCGCAGACACTGTCGCCATTGATCGATGGCGGTGATGAACAGACCCGCGGTTTCGACGAGATCCACCGCACGCTGCGGCGCGATGCTTCCAATCAGGCGGCGCAAGCCGTCCTTGACCTGATCGGCAAACCACAATGAGCAAGACAAGCATGCAAATGGGCCTGGATTTCACCCTGGTCGCCGAAGTCGAAGAACTGGTCGCCGGTGTTGATGAAGTCGGTCGTGGTCCGTTGTGCGGTGCGGTGGTGACGGCGGCAGTGATTCTCGATCCGAACCGGCCGATCCTCGGCCTCGACGATTCGAAAAAACTCACCGAAGCCAAGCGCGAAAAGCTCTATGACGAGATCTGCGAAAAGGCGCTGAGCTGGTGCATCGCTCGCGCCGAAGTCGAAGAAATCGACGATCTGAATATCCTCCACGCGACCATGCTGGCCATGCAGCGCGCGGTTGCCGGTCTGCACATTCAGCCGAAACTGGCGATGATCGACGGTAACCGCTGCCCGCATCTGCCGATGCGTGCCGAGGCGGTGATTCAGGGCGACGGCAAGGTGCCGGCGATCGCGGCGGCGTCGATTCTGGCCAAGGTCAGTCGTGACCGCGAAATGGCGGCGTTCGAATTGATCTACCCGGGCTACGGCATCGGCGGCCATAAAGGCTACCCGACGCCCGTTCATCTGGAAGCACTGGCGCGGCTCGGCCCGACGCCGATTCACCGCCGCTCGTTCGCCCCGGTACGCCTGGCTTACGAGGCGCGGGAAAGCCTGACGCAGGTTTAGGCGCAAGGCTGATGTTTTATTCGAGGCCCGGTACAATCCGGGCCTCGTTGTCTCTATGTAACTGGACAGGATCACTATGCCGGCTTCATTCGTTCATCTACGCCTGCACACTGAATACTCCCTGGTCGACGGGCTGGTGCGGATCAAGCCGCTGGTCAAGGCGCTGACCGCCATGAACATGCCGGCGGTCGCGGTCACCGACCAGAACAACATGTGTTCCCTGGTCAAGTTCTATAAAAACGCCATGGGCGCCGGCATCAAGCCGATCTGCGGCGCCGACCTGTGGCTGGCGAACAAGGACCCGGATGCACCGCTGAGCCGCCTCAGCCTGCTGGTGATGAACGCTCAGGGTTATCGCAATCTCACCGAATTGATCTCGCGTGGCTTCATCGAAGGCCAGCGCAACGGCATGGTCATCGTCGAGCGCGAGTGGGTGGCCGAGGCCAACGAAGGTTTGATCATGCTGTCCGCCGCCAAAGAAGGCGAGATCGGCATGGCCATGATCGGCGGCAATCCGGCGGAAGCCGAAGCGCTGGCGCGCGAGTGGATGGCGGTGTTCCCGGATCGCTTCTATCTGGAAATCCAGCGCACCAACCGCCCCAACGATGAAGAACAGCTGCACGGCGCCGTGGCACTGGCCGACAAGCTTGGCGCACCGCTGGTGGCGACCAACGATGTGCGTTTCATCAAGCAGGAAGACTTCGCCGCCCACGAAACTCGTGTGTGCATCGGTGAGGGCCGCGCCCTCGATGACCCGCGTCGTTCGAAGAATTACAGCGATCAGCAATACCTGAAAAGCGCCGAGGAAATGCTCGAGCTGTTCAGCGATATTCCCGACGCCATCGAAAACACCGTCGAGATCGCCAAGCGCTGCAACATCGAAGTGAAGCTGGGCACACACTTCCTGCCCAACTTCCCGATTCCCGATGGCATGACCATCGACGAATATTTCCGCAAGGTCTCCTTCGAAGGTCTCGAAGAACGCTTGGCTGTGCTGCTGCCCAAAGACACTACTGAAGACTACGAAGCCAAGCGTCAGGTCTACGTCGACCGCTTGAATTTCGAGCTGGATATCATCATCCAGATGGGCTTCCCCGGTTACTTCCTGATCGTGATGGACTTTATCCAGTGGGCCAAGAACAACGGCGTTCCGGTAGGTCCTGGCCGTGGGTCGGGTGCCGGATCGCTGGTGGCTTACGTACAGAAGATCACCGACCTCGACCCGCTGGAATATGACCTGCTGTTCGAACGTTTCCTCAACCCGGAACGGGTTTCCATGCCCGACTTCGACGTCGACTTCTGCATGGACGGTCGTGACCGGGTGATCGATTACGTGGCCGAAAAGTACGGCCGCAACGCGGTGAGCCAGATCATCACCTTCGGTTCCATGGCCGCCAAGGCTGTGGTCCGT
Organism: Pseudomonas siliginis; assembly: GCF_024072275.1. NCBI lineage: Bacteria > Pseudomonadati > Pseudomonadota > Gammaproteobacteria > Pseudomonadales > Pseudomonadaceae > Pseudomonas > Pseudomonas siliginis. The sequence continues at coordinate 1,285,048 of NZ_CP099598.1, forward strand.
GACGTGGCGCGGGTGCAGGGCAAGTCCTATGGCCTGGCGGATCGTCTGTCGAAGATGATTCCGTTCGAAGTCGGCATGACCCTGGAAAAAGCCTACGAACAGGAAGAAATCCTGCGCGACTTCATCAAGGTCGATGAAGAAGCAGCGGAAATCTGGGAGATGGCGCGCAAGCTTGAGGGCGTGGTGCGTAACGTCGGCAAGCACGCCGGTGGTGTGGTGATCGCACCGACCAAACTCACCGACTTCTCGCCGATCTATTGCGACGAGGCCGGTGACGGTCTGGTGACCCAGTTCGACAAGGACGACGTTGAGGCCGCCGGTCTGGTGAAGTTCGACTTCCTCGGCCTGCGTACCCTGACGATCATCGACTGGGCGCTGAAAACCATCAACCGCGACCGCGCCAAGGTCAACGAGCCGCCGCTGGATATCGCCTTTATCCCGCTCGACGACAAGCCGACCTATCAGTTGCTGCAAAAAGCCGAAACCACGGCGGTGTTCCAGCTTGAATCCCGGGGCATGAAAGAGCTGATCAAAAAGCTCAAGCCCGACTGCCTGGAAGACTTGATCGCACTCGTTGCACTGTTCCGTCCCGGTCCGCTGCAATCGGGCATGGTGGACGACTTCATCAACCGTAAGCACGGTCGCGCCGAACTGGCCTATCCGCACTCGGACTACCAGTACGACGGGCTCAAGCCGGTACTGGCGCCGACTTACGGCATCATCCTGTATCAGGAACAGGTGATGCAGATTGCCCAGGTCATGGCCGGTTACACCCTCGGCGGTGCGGACATGCTGCGTCGGGCGATGGGTAAGAAAAAGCCCGAAGAAATGGCCAAGCAGCGCGGCGGCTTCATCGAGGGCTGCGCGACCAACGGGATCGACGCGGATCTTGCCGGTAACATTTTCGACCTGGTGGAAAAATTCGCCGGTTACGGCTTCAACAAGTCCCACTCCGCCGCTTACGGCCTGGTGTCATACCAGACCGCTTGGCTGAAAGCTCACTACCCGGCGCCGTTCATGGCCGCGGTACTTTCGGCGGATATGCACAACACCGACAAGGTCGTGACCTTGATCGAGGAAGTGCGGACGATGAAGCTGCGTCTCGACGCGCCGGACGTGAACACTTCGGAGTTCAAGTTCACGGTGAACGACGACGGCCGTATCGTTTATGGCCTCGGCGCGATCAAGGGTGTCGGTGAAGGTCCGGTGGAAGCGATCACCGAAGCGCGACAGGCCGGTCCGTTCAAGGATCTGTTCGATTTCTGCGCGCGGGTCGACCTCAAGCGCATCAACAAGCGCACCCTCGATGGACTGATCCGCAGCGGTGCGCTGGATCGCCTCGGCCCGTATTTCCACGACGAACAAAAGGCCTATCAGGCCAACATCGACCGTAACCGCGCGGTATTGCTGGCGGCGATGGAAGAGGCGATCAAGGCGGCCGAGCAGACCGCGCGAACCCACGACAGTGGCCACGCCGACCTGTTTGGCGGCTTGTTCGTCGAAGAAGACGCCGACGTTTACGCGTCTCATCGCAAAGCCAAGGAACTGACCCTCAAGGAACGCCTCAAGGGTGAAAAAGACACCCTGGGCCTGTACCTGACCGGTCACCCGATCGACGAATACGAAGGCGAAATCCGCCGCTTCGCCCGTCAGCGCATCATCGACCTGAAACCGGCGCGCGATACGCAGACGGTGGCGGGGATGATCATTGCCCTGCGGGTGATGAAGAACAAGAAGGGCGACAAGATGGGCTTCATCACCCTCGACGACCGCTCCGGACGGATCGAAGCGTCGCTGTTTGCCGATGCGTTCCATTCGGCGCAGTCGCTGCTGCAGACCGACGCGATGGTGGTGGTCGAAGGCGAGGTCAGCAATGACGACTTCTCCGGCGGCCTGCGCCTGCGGGTCAAGCGCGTGATGAGCATGGAAGATGCGCGCACCAATCTGGCCGAGAGCCTGCGCCTGAAGCTGCACACCCAGGATCTGAAAGGCGATCAGCTACGCTGGTTGGGCGAACTGCTCAAGCGTCATCGCGGCGCGTGCCCGGTGACCATGGAGTACACCAGCCCGGATGCGAAGACCTTGCTGCAGTTCGGCGAGACCTGGCGGATCGACCCGGCGGATACCTTGATTCAAGCCCTGCGTGACCAGTTCGGGCGAGACAACGTCTTCCTCCAATACCGTTGACCGGCAAGTGCCATCATTGCGCTTGCCCACAACCTGAATTTTTAATCTCGACCTCAGCGCGCCTCTCCCTTAAGGTAGGGCGCGAATAGACAACCGGCCGGCCCAAGCTCACTTGGGACACGACCCAAGACGGACGCCTATGAACCCGAATTTTCTAGATTTCGAACAGCCGATCGCCGACCTGCAAGCCAAGATCGAAGAGTTGCGCTTGGTCGGTAATGACAATTCGCTGAATATCGGCGATGAGATCTCCCGCCTGCAGGACAAGAGCAAGACGCTGACCGAAGACATCTTCGGCAAGCTGACCAGCTGGCAGATCGCACGCCTGGCGCGTCACCCGAAACGCCCGTACACCCTCGATTACATCGAGCACATCTTCACCGAGTTCGACGAACTGCACGGCGACCGTCACTTCTCCGACGACGCTGCCATCGTTGGCGGTATCGCCCGTCTGGAAGACCAGCCGGTGATGATCATCGGCCACCAGAAGGGCCGTGAAGTGCGTGAGAAAGTTCGCCGCAACTTCGGTATGCCGCGTCCGGAAGGCTACCGCAAGGCCTGCCGTCTGATGGAGATGGCCGAGCGCTTCAAGATGCCTATCCTGACCTTCATCGATACCCCGGGTGCTTATCCTGGCATCGACGCTGAAGAGCGCAACCAGAGCGAAGCGATTGCCTGGAACCTGCGTGTGATGGCGCGTCTGAAGACTCCGATCATCGCCACTGTAATTGGTGAAGGTGGTTCCGGCGGCGCACTGGCCATCGGCGTCTGCGATCAATTGAACATGCTGCAATATTCGACCTACGCGGTGATCTCGCCGGAAGGTTGCGCATCGATCCTGTGGAAGACCGCCGAGAAAGCACCGGATGCCGCTGAAGCAATGGGCATCACTGCTGAGCGTTTGAAAGGCCTGGGTATCGTCGACAAAGTGATCAGCGAGCCACTGGGCGGCGCCCACCGTGACCCGGCTGCTGCCGCCGCTTCGATCCGCGCCGAGCTGAGCTCGCAACTGGCGATGCTCAAGCAGTTCGATAACGAAGCGCTGCTCAAGCGCCGTTACGATCGCCTGATGAGCTACGGTCTCTAATCAGACGCGTACTATCCCTGTGGGAGCGAGCCAGCTCGCGAAGCCGGTATGACAGTCGACTAAATTGTTGAATGTTAAATCGCTTTCGCGAGCAGGCTCGCTCCCACAGAGGGTTAGGCAAAGGTGCAGATATGGGCCAGTCCTCAATTGATTTGCCATCCCGGCTATTGCTGAACCTTGAGCCTTGGCGCCACGCCGCTCACTGGCGCATCGCCTTCTCCGGTGGCCTCGATTCCACCGTCCTCCTGCATCTGCTCGCCACTCTGGCGAACACCGAATCCCTCCCTGCGCTCAGCGCCATTCATATCCACCACGGCCTTCAGGCTGCGGCCGATGCATGGCCGCAACATTGCCAGGCCGTCTGTAATGCGCTGGGCGTGCCGTTGCAAGTGAAGCGGGTGACCGTAAAGGGCGGGGCGAGCCTGGAGCGGGCGGCGCGGGATGCGCGTTATGCCGCGTTCAGTTCGCTGACGCAGAGCAATGACGTGTTGCTGACTGGCCAGCACCGCGATGACCAAGCGGAAACGCTGCTGTTTCGGCTGTTGCGCGGTGCCGGTGTACGCGGGCTCGGGGCGATGCCGCAGCAGCGCCCAGTGGGGCAGGGCATGCTGGTTCGACCGTTGCTGGATGTCAGCCGTGCTGAGCTGGAAGGTTATGCACAGGCGCATCAGTTGCGCTGGATCGAAGACCCGTCGAACCAGGACCGGCAGTTTTCGCGCAACTATTTGCGCCATCAAGTCATGCCGGTTCTCACCGAGCGCTGGCCGCAAGCGCAGGCGAGCATGGCGCGCACGGCTGCGCATCTGCGTGAGGCGCAGGGCTTGCTCGATGAGCTGGCGCAGATTGATCTCGCACAAGCCGAAACGCCCCATGAATTCGCTTGGCTGGGTGTGCCATCTCTGGAGTTGACACCATTGACGGCGTTGTCTGACGCGCGCCAGCGAAATGCCCTCAGCCACTGGCTCGAACCATTGACCCGGCTGCCAGATGCTGACCATTGGTCGGGTTGGACAACACTGTGCAATGCCGGCGCCGACGCTTCTCCGATCTGGCGTCTGGCCGACGGAGAGCTGCACCGCAGCGGCTGTCGCGTCTGGTGGCTGAGCGGCAATTGGTTGGGCGCGCCAGTGATCGGCGCCGACTGGCAGACCCCGACTTCAGCGCTACGCTTGCCGGATAACGGACGCGTCATGCTCCACGGGCAAGCTCCATCCGGGCCTTTGCGTATTGCCTATCGGCAAGGCGGTGAGGTCATGCAACTGGCCGAGCGCGGCAGTCGTGATCTCAAGCGTCTGCTCAACGAGCGCGCGGTCCCGGCCTTCGTGCGTGGCAGATTGCCGCTGCTGTTTCGTGGCGAAGAATTGCTCGCCGTGGCGAACCTGCCGGGTCTTGCTGGTCAGATGGACGAAGGCTGGACATTGCACTGGCAGCCAACAGACGAAGATCAAGGTTTGAGCTGAAAGGAGCATTCCGGTAGACTACGCTCCCTTCTTGATACAACTTCTGTGGATTCGCCTGAATTGCAGGAGTTGCCGATTACCAAGCAGTCTTTGCTGGGCGATTCCAAAAAATGTGTAGCGAGCAACGTACCGGTGTTTCATCTACCGGTCTGTCACAACGCGGCGGTTTTTTCGAAAGGTGCACTGTGATTAATGCAGGTGATCGGGGGCTTCGGCCTTCCTTCGCTTTCCCCGGCGGCTCGTTCCGCTTTAACGCAGACTTCTAGGGTTTTTCATGACGCGCTACATATTCGTCACGGGCGGTGTTGTTTCTTCATTGGGGAAAGGCATTGCCTCGGCTTCATTGGCGGCTATCCTGGAGGCGCGGGGGCTTAAGGTCACCATGCTGAAGCTGGATCCGTACATCAACGTCGATCCAGGCACCATGAGTCCGTTCCAGCACGGTGAAGTGTTCGTCACCCACGACGGCGCCGAGACCGATCTGGATCTGGGGCACTACGAGCGGTTCATCCGCACGACCATGACCCAGAACAACAACTTCACCACCGGCCGTGTCTACGAGCACGTGCTGCGCAAAGAGCGCCGTGGCGACTACCTGGGTGCAACCATCCAGGTGATCCCGCACATCACCGACGAAATCAAACGTCGCATCATCAAAGGTGCCGGTGACGCTGACGTGGCGATGGTTGAAATCGGTGGCACCGTCGGTGACATCGAGTCGCAACCATTCCTCGAAGCCATCCGCCAGTTGCGTTTCGAAGTCGGCGCCAAGCGCGCGATGCTGATGCACCTGACGCTGGTGCCGTACATCGCCACCGCTGGCGAAACCAAGACCAAACCGACCCAGCACTCCGTCAAGGAACTGCGCTCGATCGGTCTGCAGCCAGACGTGCTGGTGTGCCGCTCCGATCACCCGATCGATGTGTCCTCGCGTCGCAAGATCGCGCAGTTCACCAACGTTGAAGAGCGCGCGGTAATCGCGCTGGAAGACGCCGATACCATCTACAAGATCCCGGGCATCCTGCACTCGCAGGGCCTGGACGATTTCGTCGTCGAGCGTTTCGGTCTGCAATGCGGCAGCGCCGACCTGTCCGAGTGGGACGCAGTGGTCGATGCCAAGCTGAACCCGGAACACGAAGTGACCATCGCCATGGTCGGCAAGTACATGGAACTGCTAGACGCGTACAAGTCGCTGATCGAAGCCATGAGCCATGCCGGCATCAGCAACCGCACCAAGGTCAACCTGCGCTACATCGATTCCGAAGACATCGAGAACCAGGGCACTGCGCTGCTCGAAGGTGTTGACGCGATTCTGGTGCCGGGCGGCTTCGGTCTGCGTGGCGTTGAAGGCAAGATCACCGCTGTTCAGTACGCTCGCGAAAACAAGGTTCCGTACCTCGGCATCTGCCTGGGCATGCAAGTGGCGGTCATCGAATTCGCCCGTAACGTACTGGGCTGGAAAGACGCCAACTCCACCGAGTTCGATCGTGCCAGCGGCCATCCGGTTGTCGGTCTGATCACCGAGTGGGAAGACGCCACCGGCGCTGTCGAAGTACGTACCGAAGCGTCCGATCTGGGCGGCACCATGCGTCTCGGCGCGCAGGAATGCCTGCTCGAGCCGGGCTCCAAAGTGCACGATTGCTACGGCAAGGACGTGATTGTCGAGCGTCACCGTCACCGGTACGAAGTGAACAACAACCTGCTGCCGCAGATCATCGAAGCCGGCCTGAAGATTTCCGGTCGCTCCGCCGATGCTGCGCTGGTCGAAGTGGTTGAAGCGCCGGATCATCCATGGTTCGTCGCCTGCCAGTTCCACCCTGAGTTCACCTCGACCCCACGCGACGGCCATCCGCTGTTCAGCGGTTTTGTCAAAGCCGCGTTGGCTCAACACCAGAAGAAGGCGTAACCCGATGGCACAGAAGATCATCCGCGTCGGCGACATCGAGATTGCCAACGACAAACCCATGGTGCTGTTCGGCGGCATGAACGTGCTGGAAAGCCGTGACATGGCCATGCAGGTTTGCGAAGAGTACGTGAAGGTCACCGAAAAACTCGGTATCCCTTACGTGTTCAAGGCCAGCTTCGACAAGGCCAACCGGTCTTCTGTGACTTCGTATCGCGGTCCTGGCCTGGAAGAGGGCATGCGCATCTTCCAGGACATCAAGCAAGCGTTCGGCGTGCCGATCATCACCGACGTCCACGAGCCGGATCAGGCCGCGGTCGTCGCTGAGGTCTGCGACATCATTCAGCTGCCGGCCTTCCTGTCGCGCCAGACCGATCTGGTTGTCGCGATGGCCAAGACCAATGCCGTGATCAACATCAAGAAAGCCCAGTTCCTCGCGCCTCAGGAAATGAAACACATCCTGAACAAGTGCGTGGAAGCGGGTAACGATCAGTTGATCCTCTGCGAGCGTGGTTCGAGCTTCGGCTACAACAACCTCGTGGTCGACATGCTCGGCTTCGGCATCATGAAGCAGTTCGAATACCCGGTGTTCTTCGACGTGACCCACTCGTTGCAAATGCCTGGCGGTCGTTCCGACTCCGCCGGCGGTCGCCGCGCGCAGGTCACCGATCTGGCCAAGGCCGGCATGAGCCAGTCGCTGGCGGGTCTGTTCCTCGAAGCGCATCCGGATCCGGACAACGCCAAATGCGACGGCCCTTGCGCCTTGCGTCTGGACAAACTGGAGCCATTCCTGGCCCAGCTCAAGGCTCTGGACGAACTGGTGAAGAGTTTTCCGACGGTAGAAACCGCGTAACGCTCGATTCTCCGGTAAAGTACCGCACGATTTGTCGCTCATGCCCTCGGGCGTGAGCGTTGTCGTCTGCAAGTCTGCCCGCTGTACTTCGCTTGCCGACGATAAAGATTTCCTCTAGCTGCGTCGTTTTCGTCAACTTTGGAGTGTTTACAACAATGGCAAAAATCGTCGACATCAAAGGTCGTGAAGTTCTCGACTCCCGTGGCAATCCCACCGTGGAAGCGGACGTGCTTCTCGACAACGGCATCATCGGCAGCGCCTGCGCGCCGTCCGGTGCATCCACTGGCTCGCGTGAAGCGCTCGAGCTGCGTGATGGCGACAAGAGCCGTTACCTGGGCAAGGGCGTGCTCAAGGCGGTAGCCAACATCAACGGTCCGATCCGCGATCTGCTGCTGGGCACCGACCCGAGCGACCAGAAAGCCCTCGACCAAGCGATGATCAAGCTCGACGGTACCGAAAACAAGGCGACCCTGGGCGCCAACGCCATCCTCGCCGTGTCCCTGGCTGCGGCCAAGGCGGCTGCGCAGGATCAGGATCTGCCGCTGTACGCACACATCGCCAACCTCAACGGCACCCCGGGTGTGTACTCGATGCCGGTCCCGATGATGAACATCATCAACGGTGGCGAGCACGCCGATAACAACGTCGACATCCAGGAATTCATGGTGCAGCCGGTCGGCGCCAAGTCGTTCTCGGAAGGTCTGCGCATGGGCACCGAGATTTTCCATCACTTGAAAGCTGTGCTGAAGGCCCGTGGCCTGAGCACCGCCGTTGGTGACGAAGGCGGTTTCGCACCGAACCTGGCGTCCAACGAAGACGCGCTGAAAGTGATCTCCGAAGCCGTGGCCAACGCCGGTTACAAGCTGGGCACCGACGTGACCCTGGCGCTGGACTGCGCCGCGAGCGAGTTCTACGAAGACGGCAAGTACAACCTGTCCGGCGAAGGCCAGGTGTTCACTGCTGAAGGTTTCGCCGACTACCTCAAAGGTCTGACCGAGCGTTACCCGATCATCTCCATCGAAGACGGTCTGGACGAGTCCGACTGGGCCGGCTGGAAAATCCTCACCGACAAGATCGGCGAGAAGACCCAACTGGTGGGCGACGACCTGTTCGTGACCAATACCAAGATCCTGAAAGAAGGCATCGATAAAAAGATCGCCAACTCGATCCTGATCAAGTTCAACCAGATCGGCACCCTGACCGAAACCCTGGAAGCCATCCAGATGGCCAAGGCTGCCGGCTACACCGCCGTGATCTCGCACCGCTCTGGCGAAACCGAAGATTCGACCATTGCCGACCTGGCTGTGGGCACCTCGGCTGGCCAGATCAAGACCGGTTCGCTGTGCCGCTCCGACCGCGTTTCCAAGTACAACCAACTGCTGCGTATCGAAGAGCAGTTGAACGGCAAGGCCAAGTACAACGGCCGTGCCGAGTTCCGCGGTTAAGCGCAACCTGATCAAAGGACACCGGATTGTGTCGGAAAAGTCGTGACAGCGATGGATTTGCCACTAATCTGATGCCTTAAGCACAAGCCTGGATCTTTCCAGGCTTCGTGCTATCAGATGCTGCAACATTATGCGTGGCTGTCTTTTTTCACTGGATACCTGATATTCGATGCGCAGTCCTTACTGGTTGTTTCTCGTTTTGCTCTTGCTGCTGGCCGGTCTGCAGTACCGCCTGTGGGTGGGCAATGGCAGTCTGGCGCAGGTCGCCGAGCTGAAACAGCAGATCGCCGAGCAACATGCCGAGAACGAAGGCCTGCTGGAGCGCAACCGAGTGATGGACGCTGAAGTCAGCGAACTGAAAAAAGGCATGGAGACCGTCGAAGAGCGGGCTCGTCACGAACTGGGCATGGTCAAGGACGGCGAAACCCTTTACCAGTTGGCCCAATGATCGATTCCCTGCCGGCCTTCTGGGCCGTGATTCCTGCCGCGGGCGTCGGTGCCCGAATGGCCGCGGACCGTCCCAAGCAATATCTGCAACTGGGCGGGCGCACAATTCTCGAACACAGCCTCGGCTGTTTCCTCGATCACCCGAGCCTCAAGGGCCTTGTGGTCAGTCTTGCTGTTGACGATCCCTATTGGCCGAATCTGGCATGCGTCAACGATCCACGCATTCAGCGGGTCGACGGCGGGGCGGAGCGTTCTGCTTCGGTGCTAAACGCCTTGCTGCATCTGCATGCGCAAGGTGCCGACGATGACGATTGGGTGCTGGTGCACGATGCGGCCCGGCCGAATCTGAGTCGCGATGATCTCGACAAGTTGCTTGCCGAACTGGCGGATGACCCGGTCGGTGGTCTGTTGGCGGTGCCCGCTCGCGACACGCTCAAACGCATTGATAAAAACGGTCGTGTGGTTGAAACGGTGGACCGCAGCGTGATCTGGCAGGCGTATACGCCGCAGATGTTTCGCCTCGGCGCGTTGCATCGGGCGTTGGCCGACAGCCTGGTTGCGGATGCCGTGATTACCGATGAAGCTTCTGCGATGGAATGGGCCGGTCTGGCACCGCGTCTGATCGAAGGGCGGGCGGATAACCTCAAGGTGACCCGGCCGGAAGATCTGGAGTGGTTGCGCCAGCGTTGGGCGAATCGCCGCTGAGATTTGGGGTCGCTGTGGCATTGCCTTCGCGAGCAGGCTCGCTCCCACAGAGGGAATGCATTCAGCTGTCGAACTCGGTCAATTGTGGGAGCGAGCCTGCTCGCGAAAACGGTCGCACAGGCAACCAATAACTCAAAGTTTGTACTCCGGCCTTTCAGCCAGTCCCACCTTCAAATAATCCACCAACTTGCGCACCTTCGGCGACAGATGCCGCTGCTGCGGATACAGCGCCCACACCGCCGTATTCGGCGGCTGATGCGCCTCCAGCAAGGAAATCAGCGCGCCGCTGTGCAGATGCTCGAGCACGTAATAGTCCGGCAACTGACACAACCCGACACCCTGAAGCGCCGCGTCCAGCACCGCCTGCCCACTGTTGCAACGCCAGTTGCCCTGCACCCGTTGGGAAAATTCCCGCCCGTTCTGTTCCAGTTGCCAGATATCCGAACTGCCGATCAGGCAATTGTGCCGACTCAATTCCGACAAGCTGTGTGGGCGCCCGTACCGTTCCAGGTAGGACGGCGATCCGCACAGGTACATTCTCCGTGGTGCCAGACGTGTGGCGACCAAGCGCGAATCCTGTAACCGACCCAGACGGATCGCCAGGTCCAGCCCTTCATGCACCAGATCCAGTTGGCGATTGCTCAGCTCTATATCGATGCGCAACTGCGGGTACAGCCCCATGAAGCGAGTCACCAGCGGCACGATAAAACGTTCGCCGTAGGCCACCGCGCAGGTCATGCGCAGCATGCCTTTCGGTTCGCTGGTCAGATCGCCTACCGCGCGCAAGGCTTCTTCGCGACCGTCCTGCAGGCGCTGGCAATGCTGCAGAAAAGTCTGCCCGGCTTCGGTCAACGTAACTCGCCGTGTGCTGCGGTAGAGCAGGCGCGTCTGCAAACGCTCTTCGAGCCGTACGATTTGTCGACTGATGTGCGAGGAAGAAACCCCAAGACGCTCGGCAGCGGCGGTGAATTGATTGCATTCGGCGACGGCAACGAACTCGTCGATGCCTTCCCAGCGGTTCTCCGACACTTGGATTATCCCTGTATGGCAATAATGTTTTGCTTTGGTCCGGATTATTCCTCAGGACGCGCTGAACTACACTGTCTGTCTGCTTTTTTATTTACTGGATTCATTGGAGAGTCAGCATGATCAAGTCGCGCGCCGCCGTTGCCTTCGAGGCCAAGAAGCCGCTGGAAATCGTAGAAGTCGATGTCGCCATGCCCAAGGCCGGTGAAGTATTGCTGCGCGTCGTCGCTTCCGGGGTTTGCCACACCGATGCCTACACCTTGTCCGGCGCAGACCCGGAAGGCATCTTCCCGTCGATCCTCGGCCATGAAGGTGGCGCCATCGTTGAAGCGATCGGCGAAGGCGTGACTTCGGTCGCCGTCGGCGATCACGTTATTCCGCTGTACACCCCGGAATGCGGCCAGTGCAAATTCTGCAAGTCGGGCAAGACCAACCTCTGCCAGGCGATTCGCGCCACCCAAGGCAAGGGCCTGATGCCGGATGGCACTTCGCGCTTTTCCTACAAGGGCGAAACAATTTTCCACTACATGGGCACTTCGACGTTTTCGGAGTACACCGTACTGCCGGAAATTTCCGTAGCGAAGATCTCCAAAGACGCGCCGCTGGAGAAGGTTTGCCTGCTCGGTTGCGGCGTAACCACCGGTATCGGCGCCGTGCTCAACACCGCCAAGGTCAAACCGGGTGACACCGTGGCCATCTTCGGTCTCGGCGGTATCGGCTTGTCGGCCGTGATCGGCGCGGTGAAAGCCAAGGCTGCGCGGATCATCGCCATCGACATCAATCCAGCCAAGTTCGAAATCGCCAAACAACTGGGTGCAACCGACTGCGTGAACCCGAAAGACTACGATCGTCCGATTCAGGAAGTGATCGTCGACATGACCGATGGCGGCGTCGACTTCTCCTTCGAGTGCATCGGCAATGTGCAACTGATGCGCGCTGCGCTTGAGTGCTGCCACAAAGGCTGGGGCGAGTCGGTCATCATCGGTGTCGCCGGTGCCGGCCAGGAAATCGCTACCCGTCCGTTCCAGTTGGTCACCGGTCGCGTCTGGCGCGGTTCGGCGTTCGGCGGCGTGCGTGGCCGTACTGAATTGCCAAGCTACGTCGACATGGCCCAGAGCGGCGAAATCCCGCTGGATACCTTCATCACCCACACCATGGGCCTGGAAGATATCAACAAGGCGTTCGACCTGATGCACGAAGGCAAGAGCATCCGCACAGTCATTCATTTCTAAGGAGCAGCGGCAAGCTACAAGCCACAAGCTGCAAGCAGGCGCAATTCCCTCTTGCAGCTTGAAGCTCGCATCTTGCGGCTGAAGTGCTATGAATCTGGAAAACATTTCCTGTCAGAAGAGTTTTGGTGGCTGGCACAAGCGTTATCGCCATCGCTCCGAAGTGCTTGATTGCGACATGGTCTTTGCCGTGTACCTGCCGCCACAAGCGGAGCAGGGCGGCAAGCTGCCGGTGTTGTACTGGTTGTCAGGCCTGACCTGCACCGATGAGAACTTCATGCAGAAGGCCGGTGCGATGCGCATGGCTGCCGAGCTCGGGTTGATCATCGTCGCCCCGGATACCAGTCCGCGTGGCGCGGATGTCCCGGATGATGCCGACAAAGCTTGGGATTTCGGTCTCGGCGCCGGGTTTTATCTGAACGCCACGCAGGAACCGTGGGCGCGGCACTATCAGATGCATGACTATGTCGTGCAGGAACTGCCTGCTCTGGTCGAAGCGCATTTCCCCGCTTCCGACAAACGCAGTATCAGCGGTCACTCCATGGGCGGCCACGGCGCATTGGTCTGCGCGCTGCGCAATCCCGGGCGTTATCAGTCAGTGTCGGCGTTCTCGCCGATTACCCATCCAATCGATTGCCCGTGGGGTCAGAAGGCCTTTTCCAACTATTTGGGCGAAGACCGTTCGAAGTGGAAGGAGTGGGACGCCTGTGTGCTGATCGCAGAGGCGACGGAGAAGTTGCCGTTGTTGGTCGATCAAGGTGATCGTGACGATTTCCTCGCCACCCAGCTGAAACCCGAAGCCCTGCAACACGCCGCAAAACAAGCGGGGCATCCGCTGGAGCTGCGCCTGCAACCGGGCTACGACCACAGCTATTTCTTCATCTCAAGCTTCATTGACGACCACTTGCAGCATCACGCACGCGCTCTGCGCGGTTAATGCAGGTAGAATCACGCCCTGACAAAAATCGGGGCGTTTTTTTATGCGTATTGGCCACGGCTACGATGTGCACCGTTTCGCTGAAGGCGATTTCATTACTCTGGGCGGCGTGCAAATTGCACACAGCTTCGGGCTGCTCGCTCATTCCGACGGTGACGTCCTGCTGCACGCCTTGAGCGATGCCTTGCTCGGCGCGGCGGCGCTGGGTGATATCGGCAAACACTTCCCGGACACCGATCCGCAATTCAAGGGCGCCGACAGCCGTGTGCTGTTGCGTCATGTGGTCAGTCTGATCCACGCCAAGGGCTGGAAAGTCGGCAACGTCGACAACACCATCGTTGCCCAGGCGCCAAAAATGGCGCCGCATATCGAATCGATGCGCGCGCTGATCGCGGCGGATCTTCAAGTTGAGTTGGATCAAGTGAACGTCAAAGCTACCACCACCGAAAAGCTTGGCTTTGTCGGTCGCGAAGAAGGCATTGCTGTGCACTCCGTTGCCTTGTTGCTGCGCGCATGAATGAATTGCAATTACTCGGCCCACGGGCCTATGGCGAACCCCTCGGCACAGCGGTACTGAAAGCCATCGCCGAAGATTTCCAGGTCGATGAAGTGCTGGATATTCCGTTCAGCGGTGACGGCGAACACCTGTGGATCTGGGTGGAAAAGCGCGGCCTCAATACCGAAGAAGCGGCGCGGCGTATCGCCAAGGAAGCCGGCGTGCCGTTGCGTACCGTCAGCTATGCCGGGCTGAAGGACCGTCAGGCCCTGACCCGACAGTGGTTCAGCGTGCAGTTGCCGGGCAAGGCCGATCCGGATCTGTCGGCGGCGGAAAACGACACGCTGAAGATCCTCAAGACCACGCGCCACAAGCGCAAGCTGCAACGCGGTGCGCATTCGGCCAATGGCTTCACCCTGCGCCTGACGCAATTCAATGGCGACAAAGATGCGATTGAACAGCGGCTGCAACTGATCGCCAGACAAGGCGTCCCCAATTATTTCGGCGCCCAGCGCTTCGGCCATGACGGCGGCAACGTTGTCGATGCGCGGGCGTGGGCGGCGCGCAAGGCTTTGCCGGAACAGCGCAATGTGCGTTCGCGTTTGCTGTCGACGGCGCGCAGCTTTCTGTTCAACCAGGTGCTCGCGGCGCGTGTCGCCGATGGCACCTGGAACACCGCACTGATCGGCGATCTGCTGGCCTTTACTGACAGCCGCAGCTTTTTCCCGGCCGGCGAAGCCGAATGCAGCGACCCGCGTCTGGCGATTCTCGACCTGCACCCGACCGGTCCGCAGTGGGGCGAAGGTGACTCGCCCACCGCTGGCGCAGTCCATGAACTGGAGCAGGCGATCGCCGCCCGCGAAGCGGATCTGCGCGACTGGTTGATCCACGCCGGCATGAGCCATGAACGTCGCATCCTGCGGCTGCCCATTGGCGGGTTGACGTGGCATTATCCCCAACCTGACATTCTGCAACTGGAATTCGTCCTCCCGGCCGGATGCTTTGCCACCGTATTGGTGCGCGAGCTCGTTGATCTGGTGCCGGTGGGGCAGACGGACAGCCCATGCGTATTCTGATTTCTAACGACGATGGGGTAACCGCGCCCGGTCTCGCCGCGCTTTATGCTGCGCTGGCGGATTACACCGAATGCGTGGTTATCGCCCCGGAGCAGGACAAAAGCGGCGCCAGCAGTTCGCTGACGCTCGACCGTCCGCTGCACCCGCAATACCTGGCGAACGGCTTTATCAGCCTCAACGGCACACCGACCGATTGCATTCACCTGGGCCTTAACGGCTTGCTTGAGCGCGAAGCGGACATGGTGGTATCCGGCATTAATCTGGGCGCCAATCTTGGTGACGACGTGCTGTATTCCGGAACCGTGGCGGCAGCGCTGGAAGGACGATTTCTCGAGCGCCCATCGTTTGCCTTCTCACTGGTCTCGCGTCAGGTGGACAATCTGCCGACTGCGGCCTACTTTGCGCGCAAACTGGTCGAGGCCCACGCCGGGCTGGATCTGCCACCGCGCACGGTGCTCAACGTGAACATCCCCAATCTGCCCATCGATCACATCCGTGGCATTCAGTTGACCCGCCTCGGTCATCGCGCCCGCGCGGCGGCGCCGATGAAAGTGGTCGATCCGCGCGGCAAGGCCGGTTACTGGATTGCCGCTGCCGGCGACGCTGAAGACGGCGGCCCGGGCACCGATTTTCATGCCGTGATGCAGGGCTATGTGTCCATCACGCCGTTGCAGCTCGATCGCACTTTCAATGATGCCTTCAGAAGTCTGGATGGCTGGCTGGGAGGGCTGAGCTGATGCGCGAACACGACGACCGCCTGCGCAGCGGCATAGGCATGACCTCCCAACGTACGCGCGAGCGCCTGATCCAGCGTCTATATGAAGAAGGCGTGTCGAACGCCAAGGTGCTGGAAGTGATCCGCCGCACGCCGCGTCATCTGTTTGTCGACGAGGCGCTGGCGCATCGCGCTTATGAAGACACCGCGCTGCCGATCGGCAACAACCAGACCATTTCCCAGCCTTATATGGTGGCGCGCATGAGCGAGCTGCTGCTGGAGGCCGGCCCGCTGGATAAAGTGTTGGAGATCGGCACCGGTTCCGGCTACCAGACGGCGGTGTTGTCGCAACTGGTCGAACGGGTGTTTTCGGTCGAACGCATCAAGGTGCTGCAGGACCGCGCCAAGGAGCGCCTGGTCGAGCTGAACCTGCGCAACGTGGTGTTTCGCTGGGGCGATGGCTGGGAAGGCTGGCCGGCGCTGGCACCATACAACGGCATCATCGTCACCGCCGTTGCCACCGATGTACCGCAGGCTTTGCTGGATCAACTGGCCCCCGGTGGGCGCATGGTAATTCCGGTTGGCTCGGGTGAAGTGCAACAACTGATGCTGATCGTGCGCGAGGAACATGGCTTTTCCCGACACGTTCTGGGCGCTGTGCGTTTCGTGCCGTTGCTCAACGGGCCACTGGCCTGAGCATTTGCAAACAGGGCTGAATTCCTTTCAACGGCGCCGGTCTTACACCGGCAGCCAGAGTTTAAACGCAGCGTACTTGCCCCTGGCAAACGTGTGCGTCCGGTGATTTCGCTTCATTAAAGGTAAAGCCGGTTCGGCCCGTTATACTTGCGACACCTCATGCCGCAATGCGGCATTCAGAATTTTTCAGCCACCACAAAGGGAGCGGCGGGTGAGTCTCACAGTCATTGCGCAGCGTATGGGTAACACGAGCTTTCAGCGCCTGGTGACTGGCCTTGTCTTGAGCACCTTGCTGGTCGGTTGCTCCAGCACCAAATCGAGCAACGTACGGGTTGTCGATCGCAATAATTCGGTCGCGCAACGTCCTACCGTTACCACCGGGCAGTATGTAGTCCGTCCCGGCGATACCTTGTTTTCGATCGCCTTTCGTTACGGCTGGGACTACAAAACCCTCGCCGCCCGGAACAATATTCCTACGCCGTATACGATCCATCCGGGTCAGACAATTCGCTTCGACGGGCGCAGCGGTTCAACGCCGACAGCGGTGGTGAGCAACTCCAGTTCCTCACCTTCTTCGTCGAGTAAAACCACAGTAATCCGGCGCCAGGCGAATGGCACCACAACCACTACAACCACCGGTTCCAAAGGGGTTGTACCGTCCGTCGCGAGCAAACCTGCACCCGCTCCACTGCCTCCGGCAGGCCCGGCCCCGACCGGCTGGGGATGGCCATCTAATGGCGTTCTGATTGGAAAATTCTCTTCAAACGGTAGTTTGAATAAAGGAATTGATATCGCCGGAGATTTGGGACAGCCTGTTTTAGCTGCGTCTGATGGGACGGTCGTATACGCCGGGAGTGGCTTAAGGGGCTACGGCGAATTGGTCATCATCAAACACAGCGAAACCTACGTCAGTGCTTACGGACATAACCGCAGGCTGTTGGTTCGGGAGGGGCAGCAGGTCAAGGTCGGACAGACAATTGCCGAAATGGGGTCAACGGGTACAGACCGGGTGAAACTGCATTTTGAGATTCGCCGCCAAGGTAAACCTGTGGATCCGCTGCAGTTCCTGCCAAGACGTTGATTTGTAGGCCAGCCTGTTCCGTCGCGTAGAGGGGACAGGCTCCAGCGTTGCCAAGGATAAAGGCGTCGCTTGAGCTTGGGGTCGAACTCACCAAAGGACTATAACAATGGCTCTCAGTAAAGAAGTGCCGGAGTTTGACATCGACGATGAGGTTCTCCTTATGGAGACCGGCATCGATTCGGATTCGATGTTGAATGATGAAGGGGCTGCTCCACCTTCCGTTCGTTCCAAATCCAGACACTCCGCCACACTCAAACAACATAAATACATCGACTACACTCGGGCACTTGATGCCACGCAGCTGTATCTCAACGAAATCGGCTTTTCCCCTCTGCTCTCCCCGGAAGAAGAAGTTCATTTTGCGCGCTTGTCGCAAAGTGGCGATCCTGCCGGGCGCAAGCGCATGATCGAAAGTAACCTGCGGCTGGTCGTCAAGATCGCCCGGCGTTACGTCAATCGGGGGCTGTCGCTGCTGGATCTGATCGAAGAGGGCAACCTCGGCCTGATCCGCGCGGTGGAAAAGTTCGATCCCGAGCGCGGCTTCCGCTTCTCGACCTACGCAACCTGGTGGATCCGTCAGACCATCGAGCGCGCGATCATGAATCAGACCCGGACCATCCGGCTGCCGATTCACGTGGTCAAGGAGCTCAACGTGTACCTGCGGGCCGCACGGGAGCTGACGCAAAAACTCGACCACGAACCTTCACCCGAAGAAATCGCCAACCTGCTGGAGAAACCGGTGGGGGAGGTCAAGCGCATGCTGGGCCTCAACGAAAGGGTTTCTTCGGTCGACGTCTCGCTGGGTCCGGATTCGGATAAAACCCTGCTGGACACACTCACTGACGATCGTCCGACCGATCCGTGCGAACTGCTGCAGGACGATGACCTGTCGCAGAGCATCGATCAATGGCTGTCGGAGCTGACCGACAAGCAGCGCGAGGTGGTGATTCGCCGCTTCGGCCTGCGTGGTCACGAAAGCAGCACGCTGGAAGATGTCGGCCTGGAGATCGGCCTGACCCGCGAGCGGGTACGGCAGATTCAGGTGGAAGGGCTCAAGCGCCTTCGCGAGATCCTTGAAAAGAACGGCCTGTCGAGCGAGTCGCTGTTTCAATAAGCGCCTGATCGTCCGCCCGCAAAAAGCCCCGGCTGATTCAATCAGTCGGGGCTTTTTTGTTTTTCGCGTGCAGCAAATCGGGCTTTCGGCAGCCACCAGACAAGCGGTCGTCAATTTCTGAATTTGTAGTCTCGCGCTGTAAGCCTTTGCTTACTGTGTCGTAAGTGTTCGTTATTTTTACACTTCGGTGGAAGGCGATCGCGCTCACTTACAGTGAGCAACCTTTTGATTTTGTTAATTATTTCGTAAATGTTATGTCCTTGTGACAGAGCGCGCGTACGCCGAGGGCCAATTGCTCGTCTCCAGAAACTCTCTAATATCTCAACTGTGTCGACGGACAGACACGCCCTTCACGGAAGAGGGGAACGGACATCGCAGGAGGCGATTCATCAGGACGATGAAAAGGAATACAGGGAATAGGGAAAAAATGTGGGCGGGTCATACCGCCCCTTTTTTCGTCTGCAGAAAAGCAGAATCTGCAAAAGCAAAAAGGCCCGCAAGGGGCCTTTCAGTCGAGCGCGGGGTAGATCAGCGTTCGAGGTGTTTGATCTTGTTCGGCTGGCCATCCCACTCTTCGGCATCCGGCAGCGATTCTTTTTTCTCGGTGATGTTCGGCCAGATATCCGCCAGCTCGGCATTGAGCTCGATGAAGTTTTCCATGCCGCTTGGGATCTCGTCTTCCGAGAAGATCGCCACAGCCGGGCATTCTGGTTCACACAGCGCGCAGTCGATGCACTCGTCCGGGTGAATCACCAGGAAGTTCGGGCCTTCGTAAAAGCAGTCCACCGGACAGACTTCTACGCAGTCGGTGTACTTGCACTTGATGCAGTTGTCGGTGACGACGAAGGTCATTTCTAATTTTCTCCTCAGGCGGCGGCAGCGTTGCCCCTTCACGGTTGGGGTCGCCAGGTTCGGGAGCGATACCTGCTGACCAGGCTATGAGCCAGCAGCATCCCGAACCGCGCGAGATTCTAACAGCTTGAAGCGAATTGCGTTATATCCGCTTCTTCAGTGCTTATATCCGGTTCTTCAGTGCATAGAGCATTTCCAGCGCTCGACGTGGCGTCATGTCGTCCAGATCCACTTTCGCCAATTCGTCCAGCACCGGATGTGGCAGTGAGGCGAACATGTCGCTTTGCTGCGGTGTCGACGGCTTGCCCTTGGCCGCCGGTTTCGGCGCCTCGTGGGGCAGGGCAGTGTCTTCCAGGCGACTCAGATGCTCGCGCGCTCGCAGAATCACCTCGCTCGGCACGCCGGCCAGTTGTGCGACTGCCAAGCCATAGCTCTGACTGGCAGGCCCAGGCAGAACATGGTGCAGGAACACGATCCGTTCGTTGTGCTCGGTGGCATTGAGATGCACGTTAGCGACAAGAGGTTCGGCTTCCGGCAGCACGGTCAGCTCAAAATAGTGCGTAGCAAACAGGGTGTAGGCGCGCAAATGGGCCAAGCGCTCGGCCGCCGCCCACGCCAGCGACAGACCGTCAAAGGTGCTGGTACCGCGCCCGACTTCGTCCATCAGCACCAGACTGCGCTCGGTCGCGTTATGCAGGATGTTGGCGGTTTCGCTCATCTCGACCATGAAGGTCGAGCGACCGCCGGCCAGATCATCGCTTGAGCCGATACGGGTGAAGATGCGGTCGACCAGCGACAGCTCGCAACTGGCGGCCGGCACGAAACTGCCAATATGCGCTAGCAACACGATCAACGCGGTTTGCCGCATGTAAGTGGATTTACCGCCCATGTTCGGGCCGGTGATGACCAGCATGCGCGTATTGTCGTCCAGGCTCAGATCGTTGGCCACGAACGGCGTGGTCAGCACTTGCTCGACCACAGGGTGACGACCCTGGGTGATGCGCATGCACGGCTCGCTGACGAAACGCGGGCAATTGAGGTCGAGATTCAGCGCACGCTCGGCAAGGTTGCTCAGCACATCCAGCTCGGCCAAGGCGCCGGCGGTGTCCTGCAATGGTGGTAACTGGCTGATCAAGTCTTCGAGCAGCGCTTCGTAAAGCATTTTTTCCCGGGCCAGCGCGCGACTCTTGGCCGACAGTGCCTTGTCTTCGAATTCTTTCAGCTCGGGCGTGATGAAGCGCTCGGCGCCTTTGAGCGTCTGCCGGCGGATATAGTCGGCCGGCGCCGATTCGGCCTGCTTGCTCGGCAGTTCGATGAAGTAGCCGTGGATACGGTTGTAGCCGACTTTGAGGTTGGCCAGACCAGTACGGGCTTTCTCCCGGGCTTCGAGATCGATGAGGAACTGGCCGGCGTTTTCGCTCAGTGATTGCAGTTCGTCGAGTTCGCTGTCGTAACCGGTTTTCAGCACGCCGCCGTCACGGATCACCGCTGGCGGATTGTCGATGATGGCTTTTTCCAGCAATGCGGCCAGTTCCGGATAGGTGCTGGTGGTGGCCGCCAGATGCTGCAGGTGCGGCGCTTCCAGATCGGTCATCGCCACTTGCAGTTCGGGCAGTGCGCCGAGAGCATCACGCAGACGCGCAAGGTCACGCGGCCGCGCATTGCGCAGACCGATACGCGCCAGAATCCGTTCGATATCGCCGATTTCCTTGAGCTGGGGTTGCAGCTTTTCGAAGCGGTAGCCGTCGAGCAGGCAGCGGATCGAGGTCTGACGCGCCAGCAACACGGTGAGATCGCGCAACGGTCGGTTCAACCAACGAGTGAGCAAGCGACTGCCCATGGCGGTCTGGCAGCGATCGACCACCGATTGCAGCGTGTTGTCGCGGCCACCGGCCAGATTGGTGTCGAGTTCCAGATTGCGCCGGCTGGCGCCGTCGAGCACCACGGTGTCATCGAGACGTTCGTGACGCAGGCTGCGCAAGTGGGGCAGGGCGGTGCGCTGGGTTTCCTTGGCGTAGGCCAGCAGGCAGCCGGCAGCGCCGATGGCCAGGGTCAGGTTTTCGCAGCCGAAGCCTTTCAGGTCTTGGGTGGAAAACTGCTGGCAGAGACTTTTCAGCGCCGAATCACGCTCGAAATCCCACGGCGCGCGACGGCGTACGCCACGGCGTTTTTCCGCCGGCAGGTCTTTTGGCCAGTCATCCGGAATCAGCAATTCCACCGGGTTGACCCGCTCCAGTTCCGCCAGCAGGTTTTCCCAGCCTTTGATCTCGAGCACGGTGAAGTTGCCGCTGGTGATGTCCAGCACCGCCAGACCGAATAGACGCTCGTCGCCCAATACCGCTGCGATCAGGTTATCGCGGCGTTCATCCAGCAGCGCCTCGTCACTGACTGTCCCCGGCGTGATGATCCGTACGACCTGGCGCTCCACCGGGCCTTTGCTGGTGGCCGGGTCACCGACCTGCTCACATATCACCACCGACTCGCCGAGCTTGACCAGTTTCGCCAGGTACCCTTCCGCCGCGTGGTAAGGAATCCCACACATCGGAATCGCCTGACCCGCCGACTGCCCGCGCGCGGTCAGGGTGATGTCCAGCAACTTGGCGGCTTTCTTCGCATCTTCGTAGAAGATTTCGTAGAAATCGCCCATGCGATAGAACATCAGCTGGTCTGGGTGCTGATTCTTCAGGCGCCAGTATTGCTGCATCATCGGAGTGTGGGAGGACAGGTCGGAGACGGCTTTATTCATCGGATTGTCGGGCAACTCGTTAAAAGATGTAGGGCAAAGCGCGGGCAGTGGCCGGGCTTTTCCGCGATGGGCGCAAGGTTACCATGGCCAGTCTGCCCGACGCAGGCGCTGCGGTCGGGTGAGCATTTATTGACAGGGAAAAGTTGATCTATGCACGATCTATGCAAATCAGCATTTGTCTTCGCGAAAAACTTCAAGCAATATGCGCGTTATGCAAAAACGCAACGTTTCCTCCGTCTTAAGAGCACTGCTCGACCAGCACGGGATCTCCCCCACGGAGCTCCACCGTCGCACCGGCGTGCCTCAATCAACGCTCTCGCGGATTCTCAGCGGGAAGATTGTCGATCCTTCGGATAAACACATCTCGAAGATCGCTGAATATTTCAACGTCAGCACCGATCAGTTGCGCGGGCGCGCGGATGTCGCGCCAACGGCGGCCGGCACGCGCGCTGACGTGCATGCGGAACTCAAGGATATAAGCCTGTGGGACGACGACACCCCTGTCGATGACGACGAGGTGTCGGTGCCCTTTCTACGTGAGGTTGAATTGGCTGCTGGATCAGGAAGATTCGTCATCGAAGAGAGCGAGCGCTCAAGCCTACGCTTCGGCAAGCGCAGCCTGCGCCACAATGGTGTGCAGTTCGACCAGGCCAAGTGTGTGACAGTACGCGGCAACAGCATGTTGCCGGTTCTGCGCGATGGCGCCACCGTCGGCGTCAATGCCGGCAAGTGCGGCATCGGCGACATCATTGATGGCGACCTGTATGCGATCAATCACAATGGCCAGCTGCGCGTGAAGCAACTCTATCGTTTGCCCACCGGTATCCGTCTGCGCAGCTTCAATCGCGACGAGCATCCGGACGAGGACTACAGCTTCCAGGAAATCCAGGAAGAGCAGATCGTTATCCTTGGTCACGTCTTCTGGTGGGGCATGTACGCCCGCTAGCCCCTTTCGATTCAACTGAAACCTGCCCCTCGGCAGGTTTTTTTACGCCTGCAGAAATCTCCCCACCCCTTGGCCCGCTTGGGTTTCATGCATATGCGCAAATTTAATGCATAAATAAATGCATTTACGCATTGACTGTATATGCATCCATGCATATTCTTGCCACCAAGCCGCTCGACAAAGCGGCTGGCAAGACAAGCTCTTTAGTTCCACAAGAACAGGCAGCGATGAACCGGCCTCAACGGTTCAGAGGGTTGGCAACTGACCCGGGTGTGCAGCGTAAAGCACCAGAAGCAGTTATCCGGCGGGCAGGGACCGCGGTCGGAAAAACAATCTGAATGGACTCGTACCGCGCCAGTAGCGCCGAAAAGTCAGCTTCCTTCTCGAACACAGGATTTGAAGGAAGGCGAAGGAGCGCATTACTGAAAAGCCCGGTGTGCAAGCGCCGGGCTTTTTGGAATGCCTGCCTCAAGAGAAACCGTTTGAATCCAACCCATCACTCATCAATCACCCACGGAGGCGTGACATGACAAACGAGCAACAAGCGTTGGCGGACATGCCGATCTGGCTGGTCATCCTCCTCGCTGTCGTCGGCGGGGTGTCCGGCGAAATGTGGCGCGCCGACAAGGAGGGCGCCCGCGGCTGGTCACTTGTGCGGCGTCTGGCTCTGCGTTCCGGCGCCTGCATGATCTGCGGCGTGTCAGCGATCATGCTGCTGTATGCCGCCGGCATGTCGATCTGGGCCGCTGGCGCGTTTGGCTGCCTGACGGCGATGGCCGGCGCTGATGTCGCTATAGGCCTTTACGAACGCTGGGCGGCCAAGCGTATCGGCGTCTGCGAAGTGCCGCCGCGCGACCACCCTTAACCCTGAATATTTTTCCCTGCCGCCATGTTGGCGGCAGGGCTGCGCGTGGACGATTGAAAAGGAGGTCATGTATGCCCACACCGATCCAGCAGCCGTCGCAACTGTTTACAGCCATCGCGACGTCACTGCGCAACACCGCCGGCCTCAACCTCACCGTCGGCAACCATGATGATTTCACTGCACCGGGCGATCAGGCCTGGGTGCTGATCGACTTCGACCGCAATGGACCCGGGGTGCGCGCCGCTGACGGGCGAATTGCTCATGTCATGACGGTCTCTCTGCAAGTCATCCCGGCCCTTGCCGCCAGTGCATTTGCAGCGTGCGATCTGATTGCCGTGCTGAAAAACCTGATGACTGACAACCGCTGGAACATATCCGGCGATCAATGCGATCTGCCGATGAATATCGATGGCTTGCCGTCATTGCTCATCCGTGGCGATCAGCAATACAAAACCTGGACCCTGACGTTCAACCAGACACTCTACCTCGGCCCGACCTTGCTCGACGATCCGCTGGGCATGCCGAAATTCGCTCGCACCTGGGAAGTCAGCAACATCGACGACCCGGACCAGTACACCGCGCTGGAGGGCTGACCGATGTTCGATGCATTACTGCGCATGCAACTCGGCCCGATCATTGAGCGTCTGGCGGAAATGGAAGCGGAAATCGAAGACTTGCACCGCCGCGCCGAGAGTTTCTGTCGCATTGGCATCTGCCAGTCAGTTGATGCGGCGAGCAATACCTGCCAAGTCAGCCATGGTGGATTGCTCACCCCAGCGATCAAGTTCTTCAACCCCAGCGCTGGTGCGCAAAGTGAATCGCGCATCCCGACGGTGGGCGAGCAGTGCCTGCTGTTCAACTATGGCAGCGGCGAAAGCGGCGCGCAGAGTGTCGCGTTGTTCGGCTTGAACAGCGACCGTTTTCCCCCGGCCTCGACTGTGCCGACGCTGACCCGTCGGGTACATCAGGACGGCAGCGAAAGCAGTTACGACGACGCCAGCCACGCCTTGCACTGGCTCAACGGACCAACGCAATTCCACGGGTCTCGCGAGTCGCTCGAACTGAGCATCGGCCCTGCACGTCTGGCCATGACGCCACAACTGATCACCCTGCAACTGGGCGCCGTCGGCCTGAGTATCGACGCCTCGGGCGTGCACTTCAGCGGCCCCTTGGTCGATCACCAGGGCCGCGTCATCAGCCCCTGATTCAAGAGCCTCCTATGATCGGAATCGATAGAGACAGCGGGGCCACGGTCGACGACTGGCTGCAATTCGTGCAGCGCGCGACCCGGGCCCTGACCACACCGCTGGGCACTCGGCAGAAACGACCTTTGTACGGTTCGCTGATTCCCACTCTCCTCGGGCAGAACCTCGGTGACGACATTCTGCTTCTGGCACAGAGCCACGCCGCGCAAGCGTTCTACAACCCGCATAACGGTATCGATGATTTTCAGCCGCAAGTGATTGTTGCCAGTCGCCACGGTGACGGCCTGCTGCTGCGTTTTGCCGGCACCTGGAAAAACCGCCAACAAACCTTCGAGGTGGTGACATGAGCATGCTGATCCCCGGCCAGAATCAACTGGCCGAACCCGCGCTGATCACGGTTGAAGCGTTCGAAGATTTACTCAACGAGTTCAAAGCCTTCGTCGTCGAATACGTGGGTGCTCGTTCGCCGACCAGCGCCGCGAAACTCAAGGTGAGCCTGGAAAACGAAAGCGAATTGCTCACCCTCGCGCTAGAAGCGTTCTGCGTGCGTCTGCAAACCCATGAGCGCAAATACAACGCACGCATCAAACAAATGCTGGCGTGGTGGGCGACCGGCAGCAATCTCGATGCGCGGCTGGCCGACATGGGGCTTGAGCGGCAACTGCTCGATCCCGGCGACCCGGCGGCATTTCCGCCAGTGCCGGCGATTTATGAAAGTGATGACGACGCTCGGTTGCGTTATTACCTGGCACCTCATGCGCCGGCGGCGGGTTCGCGGATGCAGTATCGCCGCGAGGTGTTCACCCTCGGCGAGCGGCCCACGGTACAGGTTGAGTCCACTGATTCCGGCGTAGTGAATGTCACTTACACCTTCAACCCGGACGGCCTCGCCGCGCAGGTCAAGGATGGCAACGGGCGCCGCACTGCGCCGGGCGAAGTGCAAGTCACCGTGCTTTCTCGAGGCGGCGATGGCACGCCTTCCGAAGCATTGCTCGAGGGCGTCCGTCAGCACTTTGCTCGTCCAGACGTGCGCCCGGAAACTGACCTCGTTACCGTCAAGGCTGCCGAGATCCAGCGCTACAAAATCCGCGTTGTCGCCAAGATCAATTCCGGCCCCGACTCGGGCCTGACCAAGGTCGCGGCGCAAGCACAATTGCAAGCGTATGCCGACAGTTGCCATCGCCTCGAAGGCCGGGTCGATCCGAGCTGGATCGACTACACGTTGCACAGCGCCGGCGCCGTACAACTGCAGATTCTCGAACCGCTGGCGCCCATCGTCACCACCGCTTTTCAGGCGCCTTATTGCACCGCGGTCGAAGTCGAGGTGCTGACGCTATGACTGAAAAAACTCAGCGGCCAACCTTACTGCCGGCCAACAGCTCGGCCCTCGAACGCGGACTGGATCTGGGCTTCGACGCCTTGCTCGATCGCATCGCGCCGCCGTTCCCGGAACTGATGAACCCCGCAGAAACCCCGGTTGCCTTTCTGCCGTATCTGGCGGCGGATCGCGGTGTTGCCGAATGGAGCAGCGCCGCACCGGAGGCGGAAAAACGCCTGACCGTCGAACTGGCCTGGCCCACCGCGCGTCAGGCCGGCACTCGCAAGGCGCTGGAAAACGCCGCCAAGGGTTTGCAATTAAGACCCGAGATCCGCGCCTGGTACGAACAGACACCGCCCGGCGCGCCGTACAGCTTTTCCGTGCGTGCCTTCAGCGACCAACCATACAGCGAAGAAATCGACGCCCGTCTCGACCGCCGTCTGGCCGATGCGAAAAGCGAGAGGGACGTTCTCTCCGTGTCGGTGGGTTTGAGCGCATTCGGCAATCACGTCATTGGTGCTGCGACGTTTTGCGGCGAACTGACCACGGTTTATCCGGTGTTCATCGAAGGGCTTGAAACCTCTGGCGAGGCGTTCATGGTCGCGGCGTTGTACACCGTCGAAACATCCACTATTTATCCTCAGGGGGCCTGAATGGCTGACTATTACACCCTGCTCACCAACGCAGGGATTGCCTACGAAACGGCGTGCAAGGCTGCGGGTGTGCCGATCAAGTTGACGCAGATTTCGGTCGGCGACGGCGGCGGCGCGGTCTACAACCCGGCTGCCACCGCGACCGCTCTGAAACGCGAAGTCTGGCGCGGACCGCTCAACGCACTGTTCCAGGATGAGAAAAACCCGAGCTGGCTGCTTGCCGAAGTCACTATCCCGCCGGACGTCGGCGGCTGGTATGTGCGTGAAGCCGGGCTGTGGACCGACACCGGCATTCTCTACGCTATCGTCAAATACCCGGAGTCGTTCAAACCGGTGCTGGCGACGTCGGGTTCAGGTAAAGAGTTTTATATCCGCTCGATTTTCGAGACCAGCAATGCGTCGTTGGTGACGTTGTTGATCGATGACACCGTGGTTAAAGCTACGCGTGCCTGGGTCATGAGTTACCTCGCCGAAGAACTCGGCAAGCTCGATGGCAAGCAGTCGGTGCGCGTTGCGGCGACTGGCAATGTCGTGATGAACAGCGCACAGCAGATTGATGGTGTTGCCGTAATTGCCGGCGATCGTGTGCTGCTGCCGAGCCAGACGCTGGCCAAGGACAACGGCTTGTGGATCGTTGCCAATGGCGACTGGGTGCGGGCCACCGATGCCAACACCAGCGCCAAGGTCACCCCGGGTCTGACGGTCATGGTGGAGGAGGGCACGGCGAACGGTGATTCGCTGTGGCATCTGAGCACCAATGCGCCGATCACTCTCGGCACTACAACGTTGACGTTCAAAATGCTCGCCGGTCGTACCGGGATTGCTGCTGGGACTTATAAAAGTCTAACCGTTGACGAATATGGTCGCGCGACTGCGGGTGCAAACCCGGAGACGCTGGCCGGATTTGGTATCAAGGATTCGTACACCAAAGCTGAAGTTGAAGCGCTGATTGCCAAGGCTTCGGCGTTGCCGGTGGGATCGATTGTGGCATTCCCGGTTGATGCGCCACCGCCGGGTTTTCTGGAGCTGGATAACAGCGTCAAGAGCAGTGCGACGTATCCGGACCTGAGCGCTTATCTGGGCGGCAAGTTCAACAAGGGGGACGAGGGGGGTGGGAACTTCCGTTTGCCAGAGGCGCGCGGGGAGTTTTTGCGGGGTTGGGATCATGGGCGGGGTGTGGATGCTAGCCGGGGAGTCGGCAGTGCGCAGCTCGACTCGCTCCAGAACATCACGGGACAGTATGCCGCGAATAATGGGGTTCAACTGGCAGCTGTGGGCCAGGTCGGCGGCGCTTTTGGCTCGGCGGCGACCGGTGGGACGCAAATCCCCGGAGGCGGAGCCGCTACCGGCGTCATCAATATGCTCTTCGATGCTTCGAGAGTTGCGCGCACCTCAACAGAAACCCGTCCTCGCAACATTGCCGTCATGTGGTGCATCAAAGCGTGGAATGCCCCGGTCAATCAGGGAGCCATCGATGTAGCCGCGCTGGCGAAGGAGGTCGAACGGCTGAAATCCGCCGTTCCGGTGGGTGCTGTTCTGGCATTCCCGACGGGTATCGTCGCTCCCGGTTATCTGGAACTGGATGGCAGTGCGCAGAGCATCGCGACCTATCCTGATCTAGCCGCTTTTCTCGGCACAACTTACAACAAGGGTGACGAGGGCGCGGGCAATTTCCGCTTGCCGGAATCTCGCGGCGAGTTTCTGCGTGGCTGGGATCATGGGCGGGGCGTGGATGCTGATCGAACCGTTGGCAGTTGGCAGAACCACCAGTTCCAGTCCCACTTGCATGCTCTCCGGCATACAGTCACTACGGCGGCAGGAGCCGGTTCCGGCCTGGCCGTTGTAATCAGCGGTGCAGGAACTGGCGCCAACTCGGATATCCCGATAACGGGAAACGTAGGCGCTGAAACGCGCCCGCGCAACCTGGCTGTGATGTGGTGCATCAAGGCCTGGAACGCGCCGATCAATCAGGGAAACATTGATATAGGTGCATTGTTGCTGGAGACGCAAAGGCTTCGGCTAAACGGTCCACTAGCTGGAGCCAGCAGAAATGCGGCCCTGATCGTTAATACTGCCTCCCTTACCGCAACGTTTACGGCGGATGAGGTCATCGTCGAAGATTTTGCTGGGTCATATCGACTCAACAACTTCAACAAACTAGTCAACCTGTCAGTTGTGGGCGTTGGAGGAATGGATGCTGGGGTGGCTCCGTCAAACGGTTATGTCGGTCTCTACGCTATTTACAATCCGGCTTCAGGGGTAAGTGCGTTAATGGCAGTCAATGCCGTTAATTCCGTTTTGCCGAATGTTTATAGCGGGATAAATATCCCAGCCGGTTTTACTGCGTCGGCGCTAGTGTCTATTTTGCCGACGCAATCCGCAGGGCTCTTCGCTGCCTGCCAGCAAGACGGTCGGCATGTCGATGTGAGTGGCATTTCGGTACTGAACACGACTGTTTTATCAGGCCCTACAACCCAGGTAGTGCCGGCCCTTCCCAAAAATGCGCGAATGATTGGCGGCTCATCGACCGTAACATCCACAACTGCCGGATCTATTTCATTGAGTCTCTTTGCTTCGGATGCTTCGGTAGGTCAGAAAACAAACAACGGTACTGTGCCAGCCGGAGGGCAACAAACAGTGCCTTTCGAACGCTTGCACATGAAAACTCCTCAAACGATCCGCTGGGCAACCTCAACTCTTCAAGGTTCGCCCACGTTTATCGTTTCCGCCACATCATATGATTTTTAAGAGGTGATCAATGTTTGTCCAATTTGAAGATGACAGCATGAGAAAGATCGTCGCGGTATTTGGATGTGCGCAAGATCCTGGTTTATATCCAAATCAAGCAGAAATCGAGTGGGAGGATCCTCGTTTCATGGCTTACCACGACGCGCAGATCTCACTGGGTCAGGAGGTGCTGAGAGGGATGCGTGCTCCTGCCCAAACCTGAGTTAGAGGAAAGCGCTGAAATAATAATCGCGCTCAATTGCATTTTCTCACTAACACCAAAACACCCGCCAAAGCCCCTCCCTCCCGAGGGGCTTTCCCGTTTATGGAGAAACGAAAAATGGCAACCCGCCAAACCTACACCGTGCTCGTCCCATTCCCCACCGGCGGTGGGCATTGGTCGAGCGTTGGTCAAGAACTCGATCTGCTCGATGTCGAGGCCAGTGCCTTGCACTTTGCCGGTCGACTTGAGCCGAAAACCTCTATCACCCAGGCCAAAAAGGCCGCTGCCAAGAAGGCTGACTGAACATGGCTGAGGTTCTGAACTTCGAGCACAACGGCATTACCGTCAATGCCACTGAATCCCCCGAGGCCATGGGTGGCCTGGGTGACAACGTCATCGGTCTGGTCGGCACTGCGCCGAAAGCCGATCCGCTGATTCCGCGTAACGCGCCGTTCCGCATCAACAGCTTCACCACCCACGCGTTGCTCGATCCGACCGGTTCGGAAGAGGGCACGCTGTATCACGCGGTCTACCAGATCCTCAAAGTGGTCAAGGTGCCGGTGTACGTAGTCATCGTCGAAGCAGGCGCGACGCCGGCCGACACGGTCAACAATGTGATCGGCGGTGTCGAGCCGGCGACTGGTCGCAAGCTCGGTCTGGCGGCGCTGGGCAGTGTCCCGGAAGACCTGACCATCATCGGCGCGCCGGGCTTTACCGGCAGCAAAGCGGTGGCCGGTGAGTTCGCCGCGTTCGGCAAGCGCATCAAGGCCCGTGTGGTGCTGGACGGCAAGGATGTGTCGGTGGCCGATCAGGTGCTGTACAGCCAGGAACTCGGCGGCGCCGAACTCGGTTTCGACCGTTGCCTGGTGGTGCACAACATGCCCGCCGTGTATTCGAAAGCGGCGAAGAAAAACGTCTTCCTGTCGCCGTCCAGTCTGGCGATTGCCGCGCTGGCCAAGGTCAAGCAATGGGAGAGCCCGGGCAACCAGGTGACCTTCGCCGAAGACGTTTCGCGGGTCGTCGAGTACAACATCCTCGATACGTCCACCGAAGGCGATCTGCTCAACCGTTACGGCGTCAGCTACTACGCCCGCACCGTGCTTGGCGGCTTCTCGCTGCTGGGTAACCGCTCGATCACCGGCAAGTTCATCAGCTACGTCGGCCTCGAAGATGCGATCAGCCGCAAGCTGGTCAAGGCCGGCCAGAAAGCCATGGCCAAGAACCTCACCAAATCCTTCATGGATCAGGAGGTCAAGCGCATCAACGACTGGCTGCAGACCCTGGTTGCCGATGAAACCATTCCCGGCGGCAGCGTGTATCTGCACCCGGAACTCAACAGCGTCGAGAAGTACAAGAACGGCACCTGGTACGTGGTCATCGACTACGGCCGCTACGCGCCGAACGAACACATGGTTTATCAACTCAACGCCCGCGATGAAATCATCGAGCAGTTCCTGGAGGACGTTCTCTAATGTTTACCAACCGCGTAAGACAGGCCATCGCGGCCACCCTGCAAGGCCTGCCGTTGTCGGCGACCGTTGAGGAATTCACCCCGCCGAAAATCGAATTCGACATGGAAGAGATGCGCGGCGGACGCTTCATCGTCGAAGAAATGGCCAAGGGCGGCAAAGCGCTCGGCGCCAAGCTGACCCTTCAAGGCCTCGGCGCCGAGGTGCTGCTGGCGCTGGGCGTGAAGCTCGGCGACGACATCCTGCTGAACGTGCGTGAAGCTGGTCAGGATCAGGACGGCAATACCTGGTTCACCTACCACACCGTCGGCGGCCAGTTGAAATCCCTTGAGGAAACCGCAGTGAAAATGGGCGAGAAGCCCAAGACCAATCTGGAACTGTCCTGCCGCACCTACAACCGCCTTGAAAACGGCGTGCCGGTGATCGACATCGACGTGCGCACGCAGAAGTTCGTGCTCAACGGCGTCGACATCCTCGGTGATGCACGGCGTGCGGTGTTGATGCCGTAAACACCGGTTTACCGGTAAATCACAAAACCTTGTGGGAGCGAGCCTGCTCGCGAAAGCGGTCGTTCAGTTACATCAATTTCGAATGTGCCAAAGCCTTCGCGAGCAGGCTCGCTCCCACAGTGGATCTAAACGAATCACCAAGGAATTCATACATGCCGTGGATGCCACCCCAACACGAACTGCTGTCGCCGATCACCGGTGACGATGGCTCGCAGATCGCAACGATCCAGCTCAAACCGCTGTTCTACGCCGCACAAAAAGATGCGCTGGAACGCGCCGGCGATGACGAAGACGATCAGTTCTTCGAGCTGGCGCTGCTCGCCACCGGCCTGTCGGTGAAAGAGCTCGATCAACTCAAACGTCCGGACTACGTGAGCATCGCCCAGTACGTCCATGAGATGTCGACCCGGCCGAGTGCGTACTTTCTTGACCAGATCGATGACGCGGAGAAATCCGACGATCCCGACCAGGTGCAATTGCTGCAACCGCTCGCCGTCACCGGCCGCACCGTCGACTCGCTGAGCCTGGAAATGCCCGTGCTGCGCGCCACCAAAGTGATGAAGAAACTGAAGACGGCCAAGGAACGCGCCGAATTCATCACCGCCCACTGCACCGGCCTGATGATCCCCGATCTGGCCCACCTGACCGTCCCCGACTGGACGCAATTGCAGGTGCGCATCGACGATTTTTTAAACCAGCCGGCGGCCTACTTTCGGAACGCGACATCGAAGTAATCCTCGATATCGTCCCGCTCATTTACCCGGTAAGT
Organism: Pseudomonas siliginis; assembly: GCF_024072275.1. Lineage (NCBI taxonomy): Bacteria > Pseudomonadati > Pseudomonadota > Gammaproteobacteria > Pseudomonadales > Pseudomonadaceae > Pseudomonas > Pseudomonas siliginis. The sequence continues at coordinate 1,317,787 of NZ_CP099598.1, forward strand.
GAAGCGGAGATTCTGGAATGGGACGCCGAAAAGGCGTTGCGCCGCTACGACATAGCGATCACTCGCCTTGGCGTGAAACAGGAGTAGAGCGGCATGGCAGAAAGCAAATTTGCGCCAATGAATGCCGATGAGCGGGGGGGCGCAGCAACCGGTGATATCCGCTTGAACATGGCTGCGGCAAACCCCGGCCCCGGACCGATCATCGGCGATCAATATCCCCAGCTGAGTCAGGCGCTCGTCACCGCAAGTATCAGGATCGATGCGTTGACGACAGCGATCGATTCATTGCGATTGGCATTGTCCAACTTGCGGATGCTCTCGTTGAGTTCCACCGCGAACGGTGAAGCCACCAGCGCGTCGGCAGCGCCGGATGAGGCCGCCGAGCGGACCAAGGCACCAGAAAGTGTGAGGCCGGCGATTGACTTTTATTCGGCGGCGGCCGATCTGGGTAGCGCGGCACAATTGACGCCAGTGCAGGCCAACGAAATCGCACTGTCGAGCTTGATCATGGCCAGTAAGCCGATGGTGGCGGCGGGAGGCACCAGCGGTATCGAACTGATCAAGGTTGCAACGCTGGCCGCCGACTCAGGAATTGGCAATGAGCTGACCAACGCGTCGGACAAGTCTTTTGAGCTGCTCAACTTCGCCAGCGACGCTGCGGTCGTAGCGTCGGCACTCAAAATCCCAGCGATGGAAGTCGCCGAGATGATGACGGTGTGGCGCACCTCGATGAAGCTCACTCGCGATCAGGCGTTTGACCTCGCGGATGCGACACACCTGCTCGGCAAAATGCCGGGTGGCGTCAAGTCCGCCGACATCGGCGCCGTACTCAAGCAATCAGGCGAGGCGGCGCTCACAGCAGGCTTGCAGCCCCAGCAGGCCGCAGCGCTGTCGGCAGCCTTGCTCCGCAGCGGAACGGGCAAAGACGATGCCGGGCAGGCGTTGAAAAGCCTTTCAGCTGCCTTGGGCAAAGGTGACAGCGTCTCCGCCGCAGAACGTGGCGCCTGGAAGCAGTTGGGACTTGATCCTGCTGCCGTGACCGCTGCAATGCATGACCCCGACAAGCAGAATGCCCAGGGTGCGCTGCTCTCGGTGCTTGCCGCGCTGCACGCAAAACCTGTCGAACAACGCGCCACGCTGGCGCGAAGCCTGTTTGCTGACAGCGCCAATGCGGTGCAGTTGTTGGCGCAGAATCCGGGCGATGTCAACGAGGCCTTTTCGCAAGTAAAGGACAAAAGTCAGTACGCGACTTCGGTGATCGGTGAGCGGAGTTCGGTGCGCCAGTCTGCACTGGCACGCTCCAATTCCCCGCAAGGACAGTGGAATGCTCAGACTGCTCGAAACGAGCGCTTGGCTATCGCCAGCGCCCAGGCGGTGGCGCCCTCTCCTGAAGTGCTGAGCGTTGCCGGTGCCGGCATCGACAGGATGAGTGAATTCGCTGAGGACCATCCGACGATCACGGCGGGGGTCATTGTTTTGGGTTCAGCCCTGAAAAAGCTATTCGATCTTGTGTTGGACGCCGGTGTCGATGAGGCGAAAGACCGGTTGCGCAAACGGATACCTGGTAGCGCCCTGGCGAATCCCCCCGATCTTTCGTCAACAGCAGATTCTGCATCGAGGCTCGCAGCGGACAAGCCGGTGACAGGGATTGCCAGTCTGGCTCCTGCGGCCGGTGCGGAAATGGCAATTGGCGAACGAGCATCATTGGTCGATACGCCGCACCTCGGGCCATCGACGGTTTCTCTGGAGGCTATTTCGCAGGCGATTCCGGCATCGAGCAGAAACGCGCAAACTGCTTTGAGTGAAAGACTTGCTATCACCGCGCCTGACACGCTTTCTGCGCCCGCCCAAGTGAGCAAGGATCTGGCGAGCGCCCATGCGTCTGACCAGCACGTGACCTACGCACCTTCGGTCCAGGTCTACTGCAGCGACCCCGGCAGCTCGGACAAGATCGGTATGTTGGTCGCGCAGCATCTGCAAAACCAGTTCATGCAAATGACCCCGCTGCTCACCAACAACCCCCTTGCCACCCGCCGCGACGCGGCCCTGACCGATGGAGTCGCCTGATGAAACAGCAAATGGCATTGGGCAGTTTCATCTTCGGCCTGTCGCGCAACTTTGCGTACCACCAGTTGCTGCGCAAGTCTGACGGCGGCTGGACCGAGATACAGATCCTCACCAGCAAACCCAAGTCCAGCCAGACCGGACAGAAACCGGAAACCCTGACCATTACCGGCAAGTCGATGTACGCCGTAGCCATGGATCGGCTCGATGAATTGCGAGCTTTGCAGGCGCTGCGTATCCCGCTGCCGTTGATCGACGGGATTGGTCGAAACTGGGGCCTGTGGCGGATCAGCAGCGTTCAGGAAACCCAGACCCAGATCATCGATGACGGTACGGCGATGGTAGTCGATTGGGTCATCGAACTAGCGGAGTTCAACAATGCGTAAAGCACGAAGCGTGGCCGGTGATTCGGTGAATCTGCTGCTCTACCGCGAAACCGGGCGCAGTGATGACGCTGCCGAAGAAGCGCTGTGGAAGCTCAACCCGACCCTGGCCGAACACGGGCCGATTCTGCCCGCCGGCGTCTGGATCGTGCTACCGGAACTGGATGTGAAACCCGCCGTGGTCAAAGCAGCGACGGCGTGGGATTAAGGAGGTTGAATGGCACTGGGATTTACGCCGGCAGTGAATATCTACGGGGCCAACGCGGCCTTGCTCAATCAACGCCTGATCAGTTGGGAGCACATCGATGCCGCCGGTTTCGAGTCCGATCAGCTGACGTTGACTATCGATCTGGAGGGGCTTGAGGGGTTGCCGAATCTGGGCGGCAAGATTGGCATGCAAGTCGGCTATCGAGAAACCGCGATGGTCGATAAAGGCCTGTTCAAAGTGACGCGTCTGACGCCAACACTGTTTCCGTTTCGCCTCACCCTGGTGGCCACTGCGGCGCCATTCAGCAAGGATGATGAAACCGGCTTCAAGCAGCGCCGCACCGCCAGTCATGGGCCAACGACGCTGGGTGGATTATTTCGCAAGCTGGTGGAGCTGCACGGCTTTTCGCCACGGGTCGCGCCGGAGATTTCGTTGATCCGCATCGAGCACATCGACCAGTCCAACGAGACCGACATGGGGTTTGTCACGCGTCTGGCGAAAAAATACAACGTCGTCGCCAAGCCTTACGGCGATGTTTATGTGCTGGCGCGGCCCGGGCAGACCAAGTCGTTGTCGGGGCAGATTCTGCCGGACGTGACGCTGTCGGTTACCCACAACAATCGCCCCGGCGATCACGCCTTCATCAGCGCCACGCTGGAAGAATCTGCCCGCGAGCAGGCCAAGGGCTGCAAGACCTGTTTCTGGGATGCGGCGGCCGGGGTGCTGCGCTGGGTTGAAACCGGTGTTGCGCCGTTCAAGACGCTGCGCCAGAAGCAGCCCAGCGAAGCTGATGCCATCGCAGTAGGCGAGGGCGAAGTGCGCAAGATGCTGCGGCAGAAGTACAAGGTGCAAATCACCTGCCCGGGGGATCCACGGCTCGCGGCCGAAGGGCTGGTATTGCTCGATGAGAGCTGGCCGGACTTCATGCGCGGACGCTGGTCGATCGACAAGGTCACCGCCAGCGGCAGTCGCGAGAACAGCTATCGCTGCCTGATTGATGCGTCGTGCCTGGATCCCAAGGCGGAACAGTAATCCTGAACCGAGTGCATATTCCTGTGGGAGCGAGCCTGCTCGCGAAAGGGACGTCAGCTTCAGCATCGATGTGACTGATCGACCGCTTTCGCGAGCAGGCTCACTCCCACAGGACTGCGGCGTCCTCTGTAATTCCTCTTATTCCGGAACACCCCCATGAAGATCACCCCGATCCTCACGCAACTGCGTGGGCAATGCCCTGGGCTTGCCAATCATATTTCGGTGGGTGTCGATCTGGCGTTGCTGCAAGGCAACCCCGATCTACCGACACCCTCAGCTCACGTACTGCCGCTGGCCGATCTGGCCAGTCCTGGCAGCGCACAAAACCTCACCACCCAACCGATCCGCGAGCGCTTCGAAATCGTTCTGGTGCTTGATGCTACCGACGCGACAAAAGCGCTGGATGGGTTGCACGACCTGCGCGCCGAACTGTGGCGCGCGCTGGTGGGGTTCAAGCCCGATTCCGACTACAGCGCCATCGTTTACGACGGCGGCGAGCTGGTCTCGATCAACAGCAGCCGTGCCTTCTATCGGCTGCGCTTTTATGCCGAGTTCCAGCTCGGCCGCAATCTGCCAAGTCAGCCTGCGGAGAGTTGGCACGAGCGCGAACTGGACGCTTTGTCGTCCTTTACCGGGATGACGGTGCGGGTCGATGCGATCGATCCGGCCGACCCCAATCTGCAACGCCCGGGTCCGGATGGCCGGGTGGAAATGACTTTCTCTGGAGACGTAACCCCATGAGCAACCGCATCACCGTAGTGCCGGCCGCTGGCCGTGTCGTACCTGACCCGGAGGCCGGCGACTTGCTGCCGGCCGCAGGCCGTGAAGTGCTGGACAGCGCCTGGTGGCGCCGGCGTCTGGCCGACGGCGATATCACACTCAAAACCGCAAAAGCGGCTAAACCACAGGGAGCCAAATAATGGCGATCGGATTCAGCAACATCCCGGCGGACATTCGTGTTCCGCTGTTCTATGCCGAAATGGACAACTCGGCCGCCAACAGCGCGACCTCGGCCATGCGCCGTTTGATCGTCGCGCAGGTCAACGACAATATTGCCCCGACTGAGGTCGGCAAACTGGTGCTGGTTTCCAGCGTGGCGCTGGCGAAAAGCATCGGCGGCCAGGGCTCGATGCTCGCCTCGATGTACGAGACTTTCCGCAAGGCCGACCCGATCGGCGAGATCTGGTGCCTGCCGCTGCACAACACCGAAGGCGCCATCGCCAAGGGTGTGTTGACCCTGACCGGTACCGCGACTCAAGCGGGCATGCTCAATCTGTACGTCGGCGGCGTGCGCGTGCAGGCCACCGTGGTCAACGGCGCCACCGCCGCTCAAGCGGCCACTGCCCTGGCGCAGAAAATCAACGCCACTGCCGACCTGCCGGTCAGCGCGGCGGCTGCCGAAGGCGTGGTCACCCTGACCGCCAAATGGACCGGCGACAGCGGCAATGACATCAGCCTGCAATTCAATCGCCTGGGCAAGAGCAACGGCGAAGAAACTCCGGCCGGTCTGACCAGCGCAATCACCGCCATGACCGGCGGCGCCGGTGTGCCGGATCAGATCGCCGCCGTCGCGGCTCTAGGCGATGAGCCATTCGAATTCATCGCCTTGCCGTGGTCCGACCTGGCCACCCTCAACACCTGGCAAGCGGTCATGGACGACAGCACCGGGCGCTGGTCGTGGGCCAAGCAATTGTTTGGTCACGTCTACAGCGCCAAGCGCGGCACCGTCGGTACGCTGGTTGCCGCAGGCCAGGCGCGCAACGATCAGCACATGACCATCCAGGCGCTGGAACCGGGCGTACCGCAACCGTTTTGGGTACAGGCCGCCGCGCTGGCTGCACGCACGGCGGTGTTCATCTCCGCCGATGCCAGCCGTCCGACCCAAAGCGGCAGCCTGCCGGGCGTCGACCCGGCGCCGGCGAGCGAGCGTTTCACCCTGACCGAGCGTCAGTCGCTGCTCAACTACGGCATCGCCACCGCGTACTACGAAGGCGGTTACGTGCGCATCCAGCGCTCGATCACCACCTACCAGAAGAACGCCTACGGCCAGGCCGACAACTCCTATCTGGACAGCGAAACCATGCACCAGTCGGCGTTCATCGTGCGTCGTCTGCAAAGCGTGATCACCAGCAAATACGGCCGCCACAAACTGGCCTCCGACGGCACCCGTTTCGGTGCCGGCCAGCCGATCGTCACCCCGGCGACCATTCGCGGCGAGCTGATCGCGCAGTACGCCAAACTCGAACTCGAAGGCCACGTGGAGAACGCCGAGCTGTTCGCCGAGCACCTGATTGTCGAGCGCGACGTGCAGGACCCGAGCCGCGTGAACGTGCTGTTCCCGCCGGATTACATCAACGGCCTGCGCGTGTTCGCACTGCTCAACCAGTTCCGTCTGCAGTACGACGACGCGGCCTGATCCGCGCAGTCGGCGCTAAGCATTCAGCCCACCTCGCGTGGGCTTTTTATTTGAAGGGAGAAACACCATGGGTCAACTGATTGCAGGCACCTGCTACGTCAAGGTCGACGGCGCACAACTGACCATCAATGGCGGCTGCGAAGCCCCGCTGATGGCCGTCAAACGTGAAACCGTCGTGCCCGGTTTCTACAAGGAAACCGACATCGCGCCGTCGTTCAAAGTGACCGCGCTGCACACCGCCGACTTCCCGCTGAAGAAGCTGATCGAAGGCACCGATATCACCGTCACCTGCGAATTCAGCAACGGCAAAGTCTACGTGCTGGCCGGCGCCTATCTGGTCGAGGAGCCAGTCTCCAAGGGCGACGACGCCACCATCGAACTGAAATTCGAAGGCATTAAGGGGACCTGGCAATGAGCGGCGCCGTGAAGCTTCAGGTAGCGATCGAAGCCCACGGCGAGCCTCTGACCGAACTCACCCTGCGCCGCCCGACGGTGCAGGAAGTGCGAGCGATCAAGGCGCTGCCGTACAAGATCGACAAGAGCGAAGAAGTCAGCCTCGACATGGACGTGGCGGCCAAATACATCGCCGTGTGCGCCGGCATTCCGCCGTCGTCGGTCAACCAGTTGGATCTGGCTGACCTCAATGCGCTGAGCTGGGCTGTTGCGAGTTTTTTCATGAGTGCGGCGTCGGCGCCATCACCGACCTGATCGCCGTCGCCTATGACCTGGCCTGGTTCTGGAAGGTTGACCCCGAACAGATGATGGCCAGGCCACTGGATGTGCTTCGCGAATCGCTGGAGCACGCGCAACGGATCAATGCGATGCAGCAGGTGCAGTGATGGCAGACGAAGAGAAGAAAACCCCGAAACCGGTGCTGATCACCGGCATCGATGAACTCTCGCCCAAACTGGGCGCCCTGCGCATGAAGGTTGAGAGTTTTAAAAATAATCTCGAGCAGACCGGCCTCGGCAAACTGGACATCAGTGGTCTGTTCAACGGCGGCAGCGTGATCACGCCGTTTGTAGACGGCATCAAATCGGCCGCAGCGTTCCAGGGCAAATTGAGCGAAGTCAGCGACACGGCGAAAACCGTCGATCTGCCCGCCGCGCCGACAGCAGCGACGCAGAACATGAACGTGTTCAGTGCGTCGATGCAGAAGGTTTCGGCGGCGGTGGACGCCGCGCTGGTGCCGGCGGTGGGGGCCTTGGTGGTCGGGCTGGAACCGATGCTGACGCAGGTCGGCAGCCTGCTCGCCGACAATCCGAAACTGGTTGAAGGCCTGGCGGCGGGGGCAATTGCCTTCTCCGCTATGCAAACCGCGGTCACCGGTATGACGCAGGTGATGGACGTCATGAGCATGGTGCTCAAGACCAACCCGATCATGCTGATCGCCCTGGGCATTGCCGTGGCGGCCGGTTTGATCGTGGCCAACTGGACGCCGATCAGCGCGTTCTTCACAGGGATGTGGGAGGGCGTGAAAAACATCGGGGCGAGTGCGATGGCGACGTTGCGCTCGGTACTCGACTGGCGACCTTTGGCGGCACTGGCGGCGTTGTGGGAACCGGTCACGGGATATTTCTCGGCTATCTGGGACAAGGTCACGGTCGTGACGGCGCCAGTGATCGACTTCTTCAAGTCGGTTTTCTCGTGGTCGCCTGCGGGGATGATCATTGAAAACTGGGGGCCGCTGACCGGCCTGTTCTCGGCGATCTGGGAATTGCTCAAGGCCTTGAGTGTGCCGGTGATGGCATTTCTTAGAAACCTGTTCGATTTCTCGCCGATGCAGATGCTTACCGATGCGTGGGGTGGTGTTGTCGCGTTCTTCGAACCGATGTTCAGCGGCCTGCGAGAAGTCGCGCTACCGGCTAAAGAACTCCTCGTGTCGCTGTTCGACTTCTCGCCAATGCAGATGATCACCAGCGCCTGGGGAGGCATTGTTGCGTATTTCCAGCCGATATTGACGACGCTGCAATCGGCTGTGCAAAGCACCCGGGATACTTTGCGGGCACTGTTCGATTTTTTCCCGATGCAAATGCTCACCAGCGCCTGGGGTGGGATTGTCGGGTTCTTCGAACCGATCTGGATGGCGCTGCAAACGTCTGTGCAGCGGGTCAGAGGCTTTTTCACCAGCCTGTTCGAGTGGTCGCCGCTGGAGCAGATTACTCAGTATTGGCAGCCGATCGGTGAGGTCTTTTCGGCGATCTGGGGCGTCGTGTTGGCGCTTTCCGCGCCGGTCGTGGATTTTCTGCACAGCCTGTTCGAATGGAAACCGCTGGATCAGATCATCGAGAGTTGGGGGCCGATCACCGAGTGGTTCGGCGAGTTGTGGCAAAAGCTGCAAACCGTCATTGCGCCGATCAAGGAGTTGTTCGACGGTGGCTTCGCCGGACTGATCGCCAAGGTCACCGGCAAGGTTGAAACGCTGACCCAAGCGCAACGCGAGACCAATGCCGAAGGCAAGGGTGAGCTCGCACCGGCGTTCTTCGGCGCGAGCGCAGCGACTGCCGGCAACGGCACGCTGCAAAGCGGTTCGTTGCCACACACCTCCAGCGCGCTGATCCAGCAAAGCGCCGCCAACAACCGTACGCAACTTGAAGGCGGCCTGACCGTGCGCTTCGAAAATGCACCGGCAGGCCTGCGTACCGAACAACCGCAAACCAATCAACCGGGCCTGGCCGTGTCTTCACGCATCGGCTATCGCTCGCTGTCGATGGGAGGTTCCCAATGAACTGGCGTGACCGTTTATTGCCGGCATCCTTTCGCGGTGTCGGTTTCTGGATCGACCAGGCGAAAACCCCGGTCGGTCGCAAAGGGCAGTTGCATGAATACCCGCAACGCGACCTGCCGTTTTTCGAGGACCTCGGCCAGCAGGCCAAGACTCACGATCTGACCGCGTTCATCATCGGCCCCGATTGCCTTGAGCAGCGCGACAAGCTGCTCAAGGCGCTGGAGCAGGGGCGTGGCGAGCTGGTGCATCCGTGGCTTGGACGCCTGCAAGTCAAGGTCGGCGAATGCGACATGACCCACACCCGCCAGGACGGTGGGCTGGTGACGTTCGCATTGAAGTTCTATCCCGACCAACCCCAGCCGTTTCCGACAGCCACGGTCAGCACGCAGAAAGTGCTCCTGGCCAAGGCCGACGGTCTGCTGGGTTCAGCGGTGGCGCGTTTCGAACAGGCGATGACTTTGATCAAGGCTGCGCGGATCGGCATCACCAACCTGCGCAACAGCCTTACCGGCGTCTATGACGTGATCAAGGAGCAATTGAAACCTTTGATCGAGCAGTACCGCCAGATCACTGAACTGGTCAAAGCCGTGAAAGAGCTGCCCAAGGAAGTGGCGGCGGAATTCAACGGTTTGCTCGGCGATATCCAGGAACTGAAAGCGTTCGCCAAGGAAGGCTACCGTGGCGTGATCGCCGACGTGTCGCAGCAACTCGAAGCGATTCGCAAGGCTGATGCGCCGAAGATCACCACCGGCAAGGACACCAATGCCGCAGCGCAGGCGATGGCCGATCTGGTGCAGGACACGCTGATCGTCAAAGTGGCGCAGTGGGTCGCATCGATGCCAGTGGCCACCCGAGCGCTGCAACTGCCGTCGACGCCCACCGTTGCTCAGCAGGCCCATCAGCAAGTCACCCGCCCGGAAGTCCCGGCCACGGATGATTTGCAGGCGCTGCAAAAGGATTTGGTGGAGGCGCTGCAAGGGGCGAAAAACAAGGCCGATCCTGATCACTATCAAGCCATCAGTGACGTGCAGGATGCCTTGGTTGCGCACCTCAAGGCCGTGGCATCCTCGGGCGTGCGACTGGTCAGCAAATCCTTTCAGGAAAGCCTTCCAGCACTGGTCATAGCGTACAAACAGTTTGGCGACGCCACGCGAGTCACCGAAGTCGTGCAGCGCAACGGCGTGACCAATCCGTTGTACCTCCCGCAAAGCGATGTGAAAGTCTCCAGGGAGTGAACCATGGACGAGTTGGATAACCACGTCACACTGACGGTTAACGGCATGGAATACGGCGGCTGGAAAAGCGTCGAAATCACCGCCGATCTCGAGCGTCAGTTCCGCACCTTCAAGCTCGACATTACCTGGCAATGGCCGGGGCAGGCGGTGAGCAAACCGATTAAACCCGGCGACCCCTGCGAGGTGAAAATCGGCAAGGATCTGGTGCTCACCGGTTACGTGTTCAAGGCACCGATCCGCTATGACGGGCGGCAGATCAGCCTGACCATCGAAGGCAGTTCGAAAACCCAGGATCTGGTCGATTGCGCCGCCCGTAACCTGCCCAGCCAATGGCAGCAACAACCCTTGCTGACTATCGTCCGCGATCTGGCGAGCGAATATGGACTGTGGGTCGTCAATGAAATCAGCGACACCACACGCCTGACCAAACACACCATCGTGCCGGGTGAAACGGCATTCCAGTCGATCGACCGATTGCTCTCGCTGCTGCGGGTGTTTTCCACCGACAACGAGCTGGGCCAGTTGGTGTTGGCCAAACCCGGCAGCGGCGGCCGCGCCAGCGATGCGCTGGAGCTGGGCAAGAATATCTTGTCGGCCAGTGCGCCAATGGATTTCAGCCAGGTGTTCTCCGAGTATCGGGTGATCGGCCAGCAGAAAGGCTCGGATGCGAAAAGCGGCGCGGCGGTCAGCGAAGTCGAGTCGACGGCGGCCGACCTGAGTTTCAAACGGCGGCGCACCACGGTGATCAACGAAGGCACGCAACTGACCTTTGAGTTGGCGCAGCAGCGTGCCCAATGGGAAAGCGCGACTCGCATGGGTCGCGCGCAGACCACCACCTATCAGGTGCAGGGCTGGCGGCAGAGCAATGGCGATTTGTGGCGCCATAACACGCTGGTCAAGGTCAAGGACCCGGTGCTGGATTTCGATGGCGACATGCTGATTTCCAAGGTCACTTATTCGTTGTCGGCGCAGGGTTCGGTGACCACGCTGCAAGTGGCGCCGCCGCATACGTTTGATCCTGATCCGACGCCCCCGAAGCAATCCCATGCCTGACGCAGGATCCTGCTGGCGACAATGGCCCCTGTGGGAGCGGGCTTGCCCGCGATAGCGGTCGTGACAACAAATACATTTTTTCCCTGACACACCGCCATCGCGGGCAAGCCCGCTCCCACAGGGTTTGTGTCGACAAAGTCTAAGGAAACCCATGAGCCTACTGACACGCCTGCTGGCGCGCGGCACTGTCGTGCTCGCCAATTCGGCAACCAAGCTGCAATCGCTGCAAATGCGCCTCACCGCCGGTGAAGTCAACGACGACCTCGAACACTTCGAACCCTACGGTTTCACCAGCCATCCGCTGGCTGGCGCTGAAGGGGTCGTCACCTTCATCGGCGGCGACCGTTCCCACGCCATCGCCCTGGTCATCGCCGACCGTCGCTATCGCCTGCAAGCGCTCGCTGCCGGTGAAGTGGCGATCTACACCGACGAGGGCGACAAAATTCATTTCAAGCGCGGGCGGATCATCGACATCGAAACCGCCACGCTGAACATCCGCGCCAGCAGCGCGGTGAACTTCGACACGCCGGTGATAAACCAGACCGGCAAGATCGTTTCCACCGGTGATCAACTGGCTGGCGGCATCAGCCAGATCAAACACGTGCATGTAGGCGTGCAGGCCGGCAACGGTCAGACCGGCGCGCCGGCAGGAGGCCAGTGATGTTCATCAGCCAGAACCTCCACGCCGCACTGACCCGCGCCGTGCTCATCAGTCTGTTCACCTGGCGTCGCGCCGCTGATGACGACACCCTCGATGACGAAGAACGCTTCGGCTGGTGGGGCGACAGTTTTCCCACGGTTGCCGACGATCGCATCGGCTCGCGGCTGTGGCTGCTGCGCCGGGTCAAGCTGACCCGGCAGACGCAGATGGACGCCGAGTTCTATGCCCGCGAAGCCCTGCAATGGCTGCTCGACGACGGCCACTGCAGCGCCATCGACATCATCAGCGAACGCCTCGATGCCCAGCGCCTGAACCTGCGCACGGTCCTCACGCTGGCCGACGGCGAACGTCTGGACATCAACCCCGATAACAGTTGGCAGGTGATCTATGCCGTTTGAAACCCCTTCGCTGCCGGTGCTGATCAAGCGCACCCAAAGCGACCTGGCTGGCGATTCGCTGCGCCAGTCCGATGCGCAAGTGCTCGCCCGCACCCTCGGCGGCGCCGCTTATGGCTTGTACGGTTATCTCGACTGGATTGCCGAGCAGATCCTGCCCGACAAAGCCGATGAGTCAACCCTGGAACGCATCGCCGCGCTGCGCCTGAATCAGCCGCGCAAAGCCGCGCAAGTGGCTACCGGCAGCGTCAGTTTTACCGCCACTCCCGGCGCCGTGCTCGACGTCGACACTCTGCTGCAAGCGAACGATGGCCGCACCTACAAAGTCACCACGGCGCGCACCACGGTCAATGGCAGCAACAGCACCACGATTGCGGCGCTGGAGGCCGGCAGTCTGGGCAACGCTGATGCGGGTCTGACGCTGACCCAGGTGCAGCCGATTGCCGGGATTGTCGGCAACAGCTTCGTGGTGCTGGCGCCGGGCCTCAGCGGCGGTGTGGCGCGGGAAAGCCTCGAATCGCTGCGCTCGCGGGTCATCCGTTCCTACCGCGTGATTCCCCATGGTGGCGCGGCCAGCGACTACGAAACCTGGGCGCTGGAAGTGCCGGGTGTGACGCGGGCGTGGTGCCGGGGCGGCCTGCTCGGGCCGGGCACGGTGACGGTGTTCATCATGCGTGATGAAGACCCGCAACCGGTGCCGAACGATGAGCAGTTGGCGGAGGTTCAGGAGTACATCGAACCGCTGCGTCCGGTGACCGCGGAAGTGCACGTGCAGCGACCGGTTCAGGTGCCGGTGGTGTATCGCTTCAAGAGCGTCAATCCGGACACCACCGCCGTGCGCGCCGCCGTTGAAGCGCAGTTGCGCGATCTGCACAACCGCGAGGCCGATCTCGGTGTGCCGCTGCTGATCAGCCATATCCGCGAAGCCATCAGCAGCGCCGGCGGCGAATACGATCACACGCTCACTGCTCCGGCCGCTGACGTGCCGGCCGGGCAGAGCGAACTGCTCACCTTCGGAGGTTGCGTATGGGGGGCATAAGAACCGCCGCGCAATACCAGGCGCAGTTGCGCGCCTTGCTGCCCAGTGGCCCGGCATGGGATCCGGAGCGGGTGCCCGAGCTTGAGGAAGTGCTGCAAGGCGTCGCCGTCGAACTGGCCCGTCTGGATGCGCGCGCCGCCGATCTGCTCAACGAAATGGACCCGGCCGGCGTCAGCGAACTGGTGCCGGACTGGGAGCGGGTGATGAACCTGCCCGACCCGTGCCTGGGCGCCACGCCACTGTTCGACGACCGCCGCCTCGCCGTACGCCGCCGCTTGCTCGCGGTCGGCAGCCAGGCTGTCGGCTACTACCTCGACATCGCCAAAAGCCAGGGTTACCCCAACGCCAGCATCACCGAACACGAAGCCCCACGCATGGGCCGCGCCCGGTTTGGTTCGGCGCATTGGGGCACCTGGGAAGCGCAGTTCATGTGGACGCTCAACACCGGCGGCCGCCTGCTGCTCGGCCGCCGTTACGGCGCGAGCTACTGGGGCGAGCGCTTCGGCGTCAACCCGGGCTCGGCGCTGGAATGCCTGATCCACCGCAGCGCGCCGGCGCATACCAAGGTGCACATCAATTATGACTAGGGAGGGATGAGGGATGGATTATCCGAAAAGCATGCCCGGTGTCGGTTTGGTCAACAGTCGTTTCGTCGATGAAAATCCCGTCACCGGAACACCCGGATCGTTGATTCCAGCTGAGTGGGGCAATGCGCTCACCGAAGAGGTGTTGGCGGTTATCAAAGCTGCCGGGATCGAACCGACCGAAGGCTTGAACACGCAGTTGCTGGAAGCGATTCGCGGAAAAAACCTGTTTGAGACCCCGGTCCAGTTCGATGTCAGCCAGAAAGTCGCGACGACTGAATTCGTCCAGCGCGCACTCGGTAGTCTGGCCGGGCAAACCAACTACGTCGGCGATGTTTCGTTGACGGTCGCGGACGTCGGCAAACTTTCGATCTTCACTAGCCCAGGCACGGTGACACTGCCGCAATGGTCAACTGTGCCTGCGGGAGGCTTGGTGTCGCTGGTGGCAGGTTCCGGTGCTTTGAACGTGAAAGTCAGGAGTGGCGAGAGTCTGGGCACCGCCAGCGCTGCTGCACCGGATAACACATTGTCATTTGTCGGTGGCAGCTACGTTACTTTTCGCCGGCTTCTGCTCGGTGGTGGCTGGGGCCTGGATTCTGGTGACGGTGCGCTCAAGTACTCGCCAGCGTTTACCGCTTCCTTGAACACTGCAGGCGGCTATCAGCGGTTGCCCAGTGGCCTGATTCTGCAATGGGGACTGGCCACGGGCGGCGCACTCAGCGAAACCGTAACCTATCCGATTGCCTTTCCCAAAAGCGTGCTCTTTCTCTCGGGCGGCGATCTTTCACCGGCATTCTCCGACCTGCGTTTTTCCCTTTACCGACTCTCGCAAAGCCAGTTTCAGCGCTTCTCCAATGCTGACCCTGGCGGCTGGAACTGGTTCGCCATCGGCTTTTGAAATCAACGGTGAATGAAATGAAATACATTGACTTTGATGCCCAGGGCGAACTGCTTGGGCGCTATGACTCGGCGATTCACACGCAGATGCCTGCCACTGCCGTAGAGATCTCCGATGAGCTGTTCCTGCGCACGATCGAGGAGCGCGACGGCATCTGGAAGTGGACCGACGGCAAGGTCACCAAACATGCATTGCCGAACGCATCGCAGTTGGTTGAAAGCGAACAGCGAGCATCGGCGCTGGCGCGGCGTGACGAGTTGTTGGCCGAAGCTGATCAGCAAACCGTCGGTATGGCCGACGCCTACATCGCAGGGTTGTTGGAAGCCGATGACATGCAGCGGTTCAAGGCTTTTGCTACCTACAAACTGGCGCTAAACAAGATCGACAGGCAGCCCGGTTATCCGCAAAACGTGGACTGGCCTGTGTTGCCGGTTTGACGCCCTTTCTGACGTGAAACCATCACAAACTGCTTCGTGAACAGTCACCCAAAACCACGGGAGACCCCCGCATGGACTATCCAAGCAGTGTGCCCAGCGCCGGAATGGTGAAAGGGAACTTGTTGATGAAAACCCGATGATCGGGACAGTGGGATCGCTGATTCCGGCGCCCCGGTGAACGGCTGTTTTTTTTGCACAAGGAGAAGTGAAATGGATTATCCAAAAAGTTTGCCCGGCGCCGGCCTGGTCAACGGCAAGTTTGTCGACGAAAACCCGTTGACCGGCGCCATTGGGTCTTTGATTCCTGCGCAGTGGGGCAATGCTGTCACTGAGGAAGTGCTGAATGTGATTCAGTCGGCTGGCCTCGCAGCGGATGAGCAGGACAACGCTCAATTGAAGTCTGCCATCGAGCAGAAAATCACCCAGAGTGTGTTGCCTGTGGCCAGTGTCCAAGACGCGGAGCAGGGAACCGACAACGTTAAACGCATGACTCCGTTGCGGGTTTTTCAAGCCATCGCCAAGCGCGTGGTGCAGGCGAGCGAAAGCATTGCCGGAGTGGCGAAGATAGCTACTCAGGTGCAGACCGACAGTGGCGCGGATACCACCACGATCGTGACGCCGAAAACGCTCCGCTTTGGCTTTTCTGCCAGTCTGACCACCAACGGCTACATTGTTTTTCCTTCCTGGCTGGGTGGTTTCATCATTCAGTGGATCGGGCTTTCGACCTTAGGAATTCAAGGGGCATATTCGAGTTTTACCTTGGCGTTTCCCAACGTTTGTCTTGCGGTATTTCCATCCACTTTGAATGGATCGGCTCCGGGCAGTGTTTCGCTGGGTGCGAAAAATCAGAACGGTTTCACGTTGTACTCGGAACTGTTGCCTTGCGGCTTTTGTGCAATCGCGTTCGGACGCTGAGGAGTAACCATGAACCGTTTTTATAGTCAGTCCACAGGCTGTGTGTACCTGTCCGGCATCAATCCAAGCATGCCGAGCGATGCAGTACCGATCACTGAGGAGCGTTTCATCGCTGTGATCGGCAACCCTGCGCCCGGCAAAATCCGCAGCCATGATGCCGATGGTTTGCCGGTGTTGATCGATGCCGCGCCGCTGTCGGATGCCGAACTTTCGATGCTGGCGCGCAAGTGGCGCGACGGGCAGCTGTTGGCCAGCCAATGGCTGGTTGATCGTGATCGGGATGAGGAGACCGCGGGCAGACCGATGAGCCTGAGCATTGAGGACCATCAGGAGCTTCTGGACTATCGCCAAGAGCTGCGGGACTGGCCGTCGAGCACGGGTTTTCCCGCAAACGGGAGTCGACCCTTACCGCCGGACTGGCTGATGCGAATGCTCGCTGTGGCTTGATGACGCGAGTTAAACAGAGTGTTACAGCAATTTTTGCCAACGCCCGCCTATGCGGGCGTTGGCGTTTTATGCGACCTCAAAGGAGCTGAAAGTGGATTACCCAAAAAGCATTCCCGGCGCTGGCCTGGTCAACGGCAAGTTCGTTGACGAGGACGCGATCGCCGGTACACCCGGCTCGCTGATTCCAGCGAGTTGGGGCAACAGTGTCACGCAGGAAATACTCAGCGCGATTACCGCAGCGGGGCTGAGCCCGGACGAACAGCAAACTGATCAGTTAGCTCAAGCGATCCGGCAATTGTCCAAACCAGATCCAATGCAACAGTTTCCGGTGCAGGTTTACCGCAGGAATCTGCTGATCAACGGCGGATTCGATATCTGGCAACGCGGTACGACCAATCAGGCACCGAATGTCGGCGGCTACGTCGCTGATCGTTTCCGTTGCGACTGGAACGGCAATGCTGCGGTGAATATCTCTCGCCAGGATTTCGCGCCAGGCCAATCCGAAGTGTCGGGCGAGCCCGCTTGTTTTTTGCGTTGGCAGCAGACAACAGCCGGTGTCGGTTCCACTGAGCACAAAATTTCCCAATATATCGAGTCGGTCAGAACCCTGGCCGGTAAAACCGCCACCGTGACCTTTTGGGCGCGCTCCGATGCTGCGCGGCCGCTGAAGGTATTCATCACCCAGTACTTCGGAACGGGTGGCTCGGAGCCGGTGATGAAAGCGGTCGAGGTCTTTCAGTTGACCACGGCTTGGACCAGGTACACGGCCACCTTTCAGGTACCTGTGATCGCCGGGAAAATGCTCGGTGCCAATGATTGTCTGAGGCTGGCTTTTGATCTTCCGCTGAACTTAGTGCAAACGGTTGACCTGGCGAGAATTCAATTGGAAGAAGGACCAGTTTCCACCCCGTTCGAAAATCGACCAGCTGCGGAAGAACTGATGCTGTGTCAGCGCTATTTTGAAAAGTCTTTCGCAGACCGCTTGCCTATCCGGGCAAACAACGGCCCAAGTACCTGTATCGCCACATTCACCCAAGCCGCCGCGGCGAAGTCACCCCAATCCGGGATGGCAGTAACCATGCTGGTTCAGAAGCGCGTTCAGCCTACGATCAAGATGTATTGTCCCGGCGAGGCCAGCGGTGAAATCTGGAATTTTTCACTTGTGAAGGCATGTAACGGATCATTCGTGCAAAGTGTGACCGAGCGAAGTTTTGCGTTTGGCACAATGACACCGGTCGACAGTATTCCGGGACAGATACTGCAGATTGAATGGACTGCGGATGCCGAGCTCTAGGAGTAAACAATGAGTTATCAATTGACTACATGTGGCGTACTGAGGCTGAGCGATGCAGCTTATATCCCGCAAGATCCAACCAATCGCGACTGGCTTGATTATCAAGACTGGCTTTTATCTGGCGGCGAGGTAATGCCGGCAAACGATTCGTTTGGAACAGCCCTGAACAGTCCCCTGAAAACTCTGGCAAATAAATGGCTGGCAAGCATCAGCCGCCAGCCGTGATTCAATCGGGGCAACATCCAGGGAGGATCAAGCATCATGCAATTAACTGAAAAACACCTTATCGACATCATGCCCAACGCCCGCTCCCAAGCGGGCGTTTTTGTTTCGCCACTCAACACCGCGATGGCCAGGCATCGCATCGATACGCCAAAACGTATCGCGGCGTTCCTCGCACAGGTCGGTCACGAGTCCGGCCAATTGCGCTACGTGCGCGAACTGGGCAACAACCAGTACCTGAGCAAATACGATACCGGTACGCTGGCGCTGCGTCTGGGCAACACGCCCGAGGCGGATGGCGACGGGCAAAAATACAGAGGGCGCGGGCTCATACAAATCACCGGTCGCGCCAACTATCGCCAATGCAGCCTCGGCTTGTTTGGCGATGAGCGTCTTTTGTCGTTGCCCGAATTGCTCGAGCAACCGCAATGGGCCGCCGAATCGGCGGCGTGGTTCTGGGGGCAGAAGGGCCTGAATGAACTGGCCGACGCGGACCAGTTCAACACCATCACCCGGCGGATCAACGGCGGGTTGAACGGCTTGCAGGATCGTCTGCAAATCTGGGCGCGGGCGAGGGCGGTGCTATGTCCGGCTCCTGGCGCGTGATGGGTCTGTTGCTGCTGGTGGCCGGGGCGTTTGCAGCGGCATGGCAGTTTCAGGACTGGCGCTACGGGCGGCAATTGGCCGAGCAGGCGCGGTTAAACGCCGAAACCCTCAATCAACTGACGCAGACCGCCGCCACCGCGCAACAGGCCGAGCAGGATAGACGCCTGGCACTGGAGCAGCGGCTCGCGGCCAGTGAGCAAACCCATTATCGAGCGCTGAGCGATGCCCAACGTGATCAGGATCGCTTGCGCGATCGCCTTGCTACTGCCGATGTGCGGCTGTCAGTCCTTCTCGATGCCGGCGACGTTGCCCACGGCTGTGCGGTGCCAGCCGCCGCCGGCGGCGTGGATCCTGCAACCGTACGCGCCCGACTTGACCCGGCGCATGCTCAACGAATTATCGCCATCACCGACACCGGCGACCGTGGATTGATTGCGTTGCAGGCCTGTCAGGCCTATGTCAGAGCGCTGGCGCCCGAACATCTTGAATGATCTTGTGTATTGAAAGCATGGCCGGCTCGTGTACGGTGAAGGCATTCCACACGATTCGGAGCTCGCCGTGAAAGAGACCACTCAACTGGCCGCAGAACTGGGCCGACGTCTGCAAGTGCTCAATGCTCATGTCACTACCGCCGAGTCATGTACCGGTGGCGGTATCGCCGAAGCGATTACGCGGATTCCGGGCAGTTCGGCCTGGTTTGAAGCAGGTTACGTGACGTACTCCAATCGGCAGAAAACCCGGCAGCTGGATGTGCCGGCCGATTTGTTCGAAACGGTAGGGGCGGTCAGTCGCGAGGTGGTCGAGGCCATGGTGCGTGGTGCGCAGCATCACAGCCTGGCGCATTTTGCCGTGGCGGTCAGCGGTGTCGCCGGCCCCGACGGTGGCACGCCGAACAAACCGGTGGGCACGGTGTGGCTGGCCTGGGGTGTGGGCGATGAGGTTTATAGCGAGGTTCAGCACTTCCCCGGCGGTCGTGATGAAGTCCGCCGACAAACGGTGAAGGCCGCGCTAGAGGGGCTTGTGCGACTAGCGGCACGAGAAATCGAAAATCAGGGGTAGGCGATCTTCGAACGCTGTGGAATAATACTGGCTACTTATACAGGTGTTGGCCGTCAGGCCTTATTGATTACGTGAGGACTTTAATGGACGACAACAAGAAGAAAGCCTTGGCTGCGGCCCTGGGTCAGATCGAACGTCAATTCGGCAAGGGTGCCGTAATGCGTATGGGCGATCAGGACCGTCAGGCGATCCCGGCCATCTCTACTGGCTCTCTGGGTCTGGACATCGCACTCGGCATCGGCGGTCTGCCAAAAGGCCGTATTGTTGAAATCTACGGTCCTGAATCCTCCGGTAAAACCACACTGACCTTGTCCGTGATCGCCCAGGCGCAAAAAGCCGGCGCGACCTGCGCATTCGTCGACGCCGAGCACGCCCTCGATCCAGAGTACGCCGGCAAGCTGGGCGTCAACGTTGACGACCTGCTGGTTTCCCAGCCGGACACCGGCGAACAGGCCCTCGAAATCACCGACATGCTGGTGCGCTCCAATGCCGTTGACGTGATCATCGTCGACTCCGTGGCGGCACTGGTACCGAAGGCTGAAATCGAAGGTGAAATGGGCGACATGCACGTCGGCCTGCAAGCACGTCTGATGTCTCAGGCGCTGCGTAAAATCACCGGTAACATCAAGAACGCCAACTGCCTGGTCATTTTCATCAACCAGATCCGTATGAAAATCGGCGTGATGTTCGGCAGCCCGGAAACCACCACCGGTGGTAACGCGTTGAAGTTCTACGCTTCGGTTCGTCTCGACATCCGCCGTACCGGTGCGGTGAAGGAAGGCGACGAAGTGGTCGGCAGCGAAACCCGCGTCAAGGTTGTGAAGAACAAGGTGGCTTCGCCGTTCCGTCAGGCCGAGTTCCAGATTCTTTACGGCAAAGGCATCTACCTCAACGGCGAGATGATCGATCTGGGTGTGCTGCACGGTTTTGTCGAGAAGTCCGGCGCCTGGTACGCCTACGAAGGCACCAAGATCGGTCAGGGCAAGGCCAACTCGGCCAAGTTCCTGGCGGACAACCCGGAAATCGCCGCGAAGCTCGAGAAGCAGCTGCGTGACAAGCTGCTGTCGCCAGCGGTGATCGCGGATTCCAAGGCCTCGGCGGTCAAAGAGACCGAAGACGACCTGGCCGACGCTGATCTCTGATACCAGCGATGACCACCGCCGTACTGGATACCCTCGTCGCGGTGCGGCGAACCGCCATGGACCTGCTCGCACGTCGCGAGCATGGTCGAGTCGAGTTGACGCGTAAACTGCGTCAGCGCGGCGCCGAGGCGGAGCTGATCGAAACAGCCCTCGACCGTTTGACGGAAGAGGGTCTGCTTTCCGAAGCCCGTTACCTTGAAAGTTTTGTCTCCTACCGCGCCCGTTCCGGCTATGGCCCTCTGCGAATTCGCGAGGAGCTCAGCCAGCGGGGTTTGCAACGTACCGATATCGAAATCGCCCTGCGCGAAAGTGGTATCAATTGGCAGGCGCAGCTTCAGGATACGTGGCAACGCAAGTTCTCCGGACATTTACCGATTGATGCGAAAGAACGGGCCAGGCAAGGCCGGTTTCTGGCGTATCGGGGGTTCTCGATGGAGATGATCAACCGCTTGTTCAGCGGTCGAGGGATGGACGATTAGACCGATTCAACAAAAAAGGCCCGCTATTTTTTAAAAAAATAGCGGGCCTTTTTTTTGCCTTCAAATCACGTTGAAAGGCTCGAGTGAGCGTTGTGCAGTGGGCGGTTTTGAATCGGCCCAGTTTTCCGGCAGATTGATAAAGTCCACCAACTCCCTCAGACGACCATGGGTACGGCCATTGAAGGCAAAGGCCAGCCGTGCCAGATGGCTGAACTGCGCATCGTCGTGTTCTTCGCCGCTGTAGGCATGTTGGTGGAACTGGTCGCTCAGGCACAGATCAGCAAACTCCTCCTGCATCCGCGCCAGTGCCTGGTCGCTGAGCTTGTGGTTCATGCGAATCACAAATTGCCGCTTGAGCCAGCGGCTGGAGTGGAAGTTGCTGTAGAACTGATTGATCTCTTCCACCGCTTCTTCAACGCTGTAGACCAGTCGCATCAGCTTCATATCGGTCGGCAGGATGTAGCGGTTTTCTTCCAGCTGATTGCGGATGAAGTCCAGCGCGCCTTGCCAGAACGTCCCGCCCGGAACATCCAGCAACACCACCGGCACCAATGGGCTTTTGCCGGTCTGAATCAGCGTCAGCACTTCCAGCGCTTCATCAAGGGTGCCAAACCCGCCCGGGCACAGCACCAGCGCGTCAGCCTCTTTGACGAAGAACAGTTTTCGGGTGAAGAAAAAGTGGAAGGGCAACAGATTGTCGGTGCCGTCGACGGTGGGATTGGCATGTTGCTCGAAGGGCAGGGTGATATTGAAACCGAGGCTGTGGTCACGTCCGGCTCCTTCGTGGGCGGCGGCCATGATGCCGCCGCCGGCGCCGGTGATGACCATCATCTCTGCGCGTGTCAGTGCTGCGCCGAGTTCGCGGGCCATTGCATACAGCGGATGCTCCACTGGCGTACGTGCCGAGCCGAACACGGTAACTTTGCGCCGCCCCTTGAATTGCTCGAGTACACGAAATGCTTGCTCCAGTTCACGCAGGGCTTGCAGGGTGATCTTGGCGTTCCAGCGGTTGTGGTCTTCCTGAGCCATGCGCAGCACGGTCAGGATCATGTCACGGTAGATGGGGATGTTCGGGCTGTTGGTGGAAATATGACTGAGTTGGGCTTCGACCTGGCTGATGAGGTCGCCGCTTTCCTGAAAATGACGGCTCAAGAGGTCGTTCGGTTGATAAGGCATTCAACGTCTCCTTCTGTACAGGGCGGGTAGCCCGGACAACCAGCGTCCGGGTCGCACTGCAAAAACACGCAGGGCCGGCAGTTCCATTTCTGCCGTTAACGAATGATCGGGAATACTCTCAATCTAGACCCTCGCACGCATTCGCGCTGACTTGAACAGTGCGCTGTAACGTTTTGTCTGGCAACCGCTTACTGATTTGCGCCAAAGCCCCGCCGCTCGTCTGAACGTATCGCAAAGGGCCATCACTCTGATTTACTCAAATACAGACGTCGCAAGACAACCTTGCGCTTGCGCAAGGCAAAGCAATTCAAGGATTCGTGGGTGGCAAGGAGGCGGGATGCATGGTCAGAGTGGTTCTGGAGATCGATACGCAGCTGTATCGAATGTTGCAGGAGTCGGCCGAGACGCATCAATTGAGTCTCGAAGAAGAGTGCTGCCGACGATTGGCCGGCGGCGAGCGTCGCTCGCGCTATCTGCAGGCGCTAGTGGCGGAATTGCGCGCCGAGGATGAGCAGCGGCGCGCCAAGGCTTCGCGCTGATTACTTCTTCTTCGCTGGCGCGGCTTTCGGGCAATCGGATTCCTGGTAACTGGCCGAGCCGATCGCTTTGTTGGTTTTCACTTCGGTGAAGTCGTAACGCATGATCGCGCCCTTGGCCATCAGCTTGCGGTACGACGGGTTGTTGCACACCGACGCGCCCAACTGGAAATACACAGCCTTGGGATCGGCGCGCATCTTGTCGGCGTGGCTCTTTTGCACGCTCAGATGGTTGATCAGCTGCGTGCCTTCGACGGTGTAGCCTTGATCAAGAATGTCTTCATTGATCGCCCGTGGCGTGCCGACGCTGCTTTGGGCGGCGACGTTGCGCAGCTCTCGGTTCAGATTCTGCTCACTCAGGGACGCAGCCTGAGCGGTAAAGGACGACGCCAGCAGAATGGCAGCGGTGGGAACGATAAGGCGCAGCATGAAACTCTCCTGATTCGGTGACTGGTGGTTCGACCCGTCACGGGGCGGTGCGTTCAGTGGCGGCGAATTATAGGGGAGCCGGTCTGGACGGTACAGGCTTGTGGCCGTCGCTCTGGTAAACTGCCGGCCTTTATTGCCCTGCCGAGTGTCGTTCGTGTCGAGTTTCCCTGTCTGCCGGTGTTGCCTGCGATGAACCATGCCCCCAACGCCGTGGCCCGCCTGCGCGATCAGCGCGAGGACGAAGGCATCAAGCCGATTCAGACGCGCGGCTTTCGCTCCGAGCGTTGCCGCGATTGCCGAGTGATCATCAGTCATTGCCTGTGCGCGTGGCGGCCAAGCGTCGACACCCGTTCCGGCGTGTGCCTGATCATGACCGGCAAGGAAGTGTTCAAGCCAAGCAACACCGGTTGGCTGATTGCCGATGTGGTGCGCGACAACCATGCGTTCATCTGGTCACGCACCGAGCCCGACCCGCAGATGCTTGCACTGCTCAACGATCCGCAATGGCAGCCGTACCTGGTGTTTCCGGGCGAGTATGTCGAACCGTCGCGGGTGACCAACACGGTGGCAGTCGATAGCAGCAAGCGCCCGCTGTTCATTCTGCTCGATGCGACCTGGACGGAGGCGCGCAAGATTTTTCGCAAGAGTCCGTATTTCGACCGCTTGCCAATCCTCAGCCTGCTGCCCGACAAACTCTCGCGCTATCGCTTGCGCCGTTCGACCCGCAGCGAGCACCTGTGCACCGCCGAAGTCGCTGCGTTGTGCCTGGAGCTGGCCGGTGACAGCGATGCCGCCTCGGCGCTGGATGCTTATTTCGATGTGTTCAGCCAGCATTACCTCGGTGCCAAGCAGCAACTGGACATGAATGAATCGACGCCCGCCCATGCCGAGCTGCTGCCCTATATACGAAAGCCGCAGCCGGCGTTGGCCCGATAGTGGCCCATACTGTCGACAGCGCTGGCCATCTTGCTTGACCACCCCGGCTGCGCTGGGCATGCTTGGCGCCGATTAGGGTGCGGCCAAGGTTTGAGACGCCGTGTTTGCTGTTGATTGGCGTCGAACGTGCCCCTGTGGATATCGCTTCCAAGCGTTGTCTCGAGTTGCTTTGGCCAGACCGGAATCTACCGCGTCTGCCATCAAAAACAGGATCATTTGAAAAATGGCCACATACGACATCCTGATTGCCGATGATCACCCCCTGTTTCGCAGCGCCCTGCACCAAGCGGTGACGCTGGGCCTTGGCCCGGACGTGCGACTGGTGGAGGTGGCGAGCATTGCCGAACTGGAAGCTCGCCTGACTGAAAAGGCTGACTGGGATCTGGTCCTGCTGGATCTGAATATGCCCGGCGCCTACGGTTTTTCCGGGCTGGTGCTGCTGCGCGGGCAGTATCCGCAGATTCCGGTGGTGATGGTCTCGGCCCAGGAAGAAGCTTCGGTGATGGTCAAATCCCGCGAGTTCGGCGCCAGTGGCTTCATTCCCAAATCCAGCGATCTGAGCGTGATTCAGGAAGCGGTGCGCAAGGTGCTCGATGGCGACGTGTTCTGGCCGCCGCAAGCGTTCGAAGCAGTCAGCGTGTCGGATGAGGCGAAAGCTGCCAGTGATGGCCTCGCCAGCCTGACGCCGCAACAGTTCCGCGTGCTGACCATGGTCTGCGAAGGTCTGCTGAACAAGCAGATCGCTTATGAGCTGAGCGTGTCGGAAGCGACCATCAAGGCCCACGTCACGGCGATCTTTCGCAAATTGAACGTGCGCACTCGCACGCAAGCGGCTTTACTGCTGCAACAACTTGAGTCAATTCCGAGCCAGTGATGGCTGGCGGTTTCACGCTTTTTTGACTTTCGTTGATCTAGCTTCCCCACACCTTTTTGGCTGGTTTCTTTCTTATGTCACCTTTCAAGGGCCAGACCGGCCTGAAACGCATCCTCAACGCGTCCGGCTATTCGCTCGATGGCCTGCGCGCCGCCTTCACTGGCGAAGCGGCATTCCGCCAACTGGTGCTGCTCAACGTGGTGCTGATTCCGCTGACATTCTTCCTCAATGTCAGCCGGGTCGAGCAGGCGGTGTTGATCGCGGTTTGCTTGCTGGCGCTGATTGTCGAGCTGCTCAATTCGGCGGTGGAAGCGGCCATTGACCGCATCTCGCTGGAATTGCATCCGCTGTCGAAGAACGCCAAGGACATGGGCAGCGCCGCGCAGTTCGTGGCGCTGAGCATGATCGGACTGGTGTGGGCGGTGATTCTGCTTTAAGCGATGGTCGGCAAGACGATCTCGTCGCTGCGCTGCACCCCGGCGGTGAATGCTCGGCACAGCTCGAGAAACTCGCGCATCGCTGAAGTCTGGTACTTCTGTTTGTGCCAGATGAAATAGAACTGCCGGGCCAGGTCCAGATCCGGCGTCTCCACCGGCACCAGACTGCCGCGCCGGAAGGCATCGCGCAGCGCCAGCCGCGAAATGCAGCCAATCCCCAAGCCAGATTCCACTGCACGTTTGATCGCTTCGGTGTGTTCCAGCTCGAGACGAATATTCAGCGCGCTGCGATGGTGACGCATGGCCTGGTCGAAGGTCAGCCGCGTGCCGGAACCCTGTTCCCGCAGAATCCATGCCTCATGGGTCAGCTCTTCCATTGTCGCACTGCCGCGTTTGGCCAGCGGATGTTGCGGCGCACAAAACACCACCAGCTCATCCTCGACCCAACTCTGCACTTCGATGTCCGGGTGGCTGCAATCGCCTTCGATTAGACCCAGATCAATTTCGTAGTGGGCGACCTGTTGCACGATATTGGCAGTGTTCTGCACGTGCAGCTTGACCTGACTTTCCGGGTGGCGCTGCATGAAGCTGCCGATCAGCAGGGTGGCCAGATAGTTGCCTATGGTCAGCGTCGCCCCCACTGATAACGAGCCGAAACCGGATTTGCCATTAAGCAGGTCTTCGATTTCCTTGGCCTGGTCGAGCAGGGCCACCGCTTGCGGCAACAGCTGTTTGCCGAGGGCGTTGAGGCTCAGGCGTTTGCCGGCGCGGTCGAACAGCTGGCAGCTGGACTGGCGCTCGAGCTCGGTGATCGAAGTGCTGGCCGCCGATTGCGAGAGGTTGAGCAGACCCGCAGCACGGGATACGCTTTCCTGCTGGGCGACGGCAACGAAGACTTGCAGTTGACGGAGAGTAAATCGCATATCGATATAACCGATAACCCTTATCTTAATAATCCAGTTAACAGATATTGTCGTCGCTATTAGAATGCGATGCAATTGCGCACGTTGAGCCTCATTGAGCCGCGCAGACCAATCTCCAGGAGTCAAACGTACATGAGCAACATGAACCACGAGCGTGTCCTCAGTGTTCATCACTGGAACGACACTCTGTTCAGCTTCAAGTGCACCCGCGATCCGGGCCTGCGCTTCGAGAACGGTCAGTTCGTGATGATCGGCCTGCAACAGCCCAACGGCCGCCCGCTTATGCGCGCTTACTCGATCGCCAGCCCGAACTGGGAAGAGCATCTCGAGTTCTTCAGCATCAAAGTGCAGGACGGTCCGCTGACCTCCCAGCTGCAGCACTTGAAGGAAGGCGACGAGATCATCATCTCGAAGAAGCCTACCGGCACGCTGGTTCTTGATGACCTGAACCCGGGCAAGCACCTGTACCTGCTGAGCACCGGCACCGGTCTGGCGCCGTTCATGAGCGTCATTCAGGACCCGGAAACCTACGAGCGCTTTGAAAAAGTGATCCTGGTTCACGGTGTGCGTTACGTCAACGAAGTCGCCTACCGCGAATTTATCACCGAGCATTTGCCGCAGAACGAGTTCTTCGGCGAGGCGCTGCGTGACAAGCTGATCTACTACCCGACCGTGACCCGCGAGCCGTTCGAGAATCAGGGCCGCCTGACCGACCTGATGCGCAGCGGCAAGCTGTTCAGCGACATCGGCCTGCCACCGATCAACCCGCAGGACGACCGCGCGATGATCTGCGGCAGCCCGAGCATGCTCGACGAGACCAGCGAAGTGCTCGACAGCTTCGGCCTGAAGATCTCGGCGCGGATGCGCGAGCCGGGTGATTACCTGATCGAGCGTGCATTCGTCGAGAAGTAAGCGCCACAAAAAGCCCCCATTGCCTTGGCAGGCAATGGGGGCTTTTTTATGCCCGAAGCATTTCCTTCATGCCTGCCACGATCCAAGGAGCTGCCGAAGGCTGCGATCTTTTGATCTTGCTTTTTAAAATCAAGATCAAAAGATCGCAGCCTTCGGCAGCTCCTACACTGGGCGTGTTTTCAGGCTGTGGCCGGGATGACTTCCAGCACGCGGATCTGTTCGGGCGTCGGGTAATGCCAGCGCACGTCCAGATCCCAGAACTGCGCACCATATTCACGTTCCGGCGCCGGTGTCTGATACGCCGGACGCGGATCCTGCGCCAGGCACTGCTCGATCAACTCAACCAATGGCTCTTCAAGCCGCTGAGCGTGGGTGTGCGCTTGTTTCAAGGCTGACTCCACCCACTGGACGTCGATCAACTGCGGCGCCGCGCTGGCGATGTCATTGGTTGCCCCAGGGATGATGTCGGCATACGGCACATACGGTTTGATATCCAGCACCGGCGTGCCGTCGAGCAGATCGATCCCGGAGATAAACAGCCGATTACCTTCGACCCTGTCCAGCTTCACCACCGACTGGCCAATGCCGTTCGGCCGGTGCGTGGCGCGGGTGGCGAACACGCCCATCGACTTGTTGCCGCCCAGGCGTGGCGGGCGCACTTTCAGTCGCGGTTTGTCTTCCAGGGCTTGGTGGAACAGAAACAACAGCCACACATGGCTGACCTGCTCCAGCCCCTGCACGGCGTCACCCTGGTCGAACGGCGCGACCAGTTCCAGCACGCCACGGGCGGCCGGGGCCAGTTGTGGCTGGCGGGGGATGGCGAACTTCTCCTTGAAGCAGGAGCGCACGAAGCCGATGGGGGAGACGCTGTAAGTCATGGTCTGGGATCGAAGCGGGTAGGGCGGGCATGATAACCCGGCTCGCTTCAAGTCTGGTGGTGACAGGGCGGACGCCATCGCTGGCAAGCCAGCTCCCACAGGTTTTTGAGTGAACCCGGATTGTTCAAACACCCAAGAACCCTGTGGGAGCTGGCTTGCCAGCGATAGTCACACCGCCGATGTCAGAGGCTGAACCCACCATCAAGAGGAATGATATTCCCGGTCATATAAGCCCCCGCCGTACTCGCCAGGCTGATCGCCAGCGCCGCCATCTCTTCCTCACGCCCCCAGCGCTTCATCGGAATCAGCGCAGTATCCTCAGCCAATGCCTGCTCATCATTACCAATATGCTGGGTCATCTTGCTCGGAAATCGTCCCGGCGCAATCACGTTGACGTTGATGTGCTGGCTCACCAGTTCTCGCGCCAGAATGCGCGATAACTGATGCAGGGCGGCCTTGCTCGGCCCATAGGCATATGCCTGCTCGCCAAACGAAGAAATCCCCGCCACCGAACCGATATTGATGATCCGCGCCGGATTCGCCGCCGAACCAGCCTTGCGCAGCAACGGCAGAAACTGCTGGATGCAACTGAACACCGACGTCACGTTGAGCTGCATGACCTTTTCCCAGCCCTTGACCGGATAACTCTCCAGCGGCGCGCCCCACGTGGTGCCGGCATTGTTCACCAGAATGTCCAGATGAGTGATCTGCTCATCCAGGCGCGCGGCCAGTTCCTGCACGCCTTCTTCAGTGGCCAGATTCGCCGCCACGCCGTGGCAAGTGCCGAAGGCACTGAGTTCTTGCGCCGTTTGATGACAGGCTTCGGCGTCGCGGGAGCAGACGAACACTCGGGCGCCAGCCTCGACAAAGGCCTTGGCGATCATTTTGCCGATACCACGGGTGCCGCCGGTCACCAGAGCGGTGCGGCCTTGCAGGGAAAAGTACGGGTGCATGGCGAATCCTGAGGGCTAGGGGTCAATACACCCTAGTCGCCAGCCGCAAAAAACGGAGCCACTATTTTCGAAGGGAATGAACGGTCATGCGCTGCGGTGGCGACCATCAGTCGCCACCGCAGAAGGGCATCAGGCCGGGCGAACGCGCAGGGTCAGACCCTTGAGGAAGTTACGCAGCAACTGATCGCCACACGGCCGATAGTTGGTGTGGCCGACCTTGCGGAACAGCGCGCTCAGTTCAGGCTTGGATACCGGAAACTCGGCGGCCTTGAGGATCGCGTGCATGTCGTCTTCTTTCAGTTCGAAGGCCACACGCAGTTTTTTCAGGATGATGTTGTTGGTCACCGGCACTTCGATCGGCTGCGGCGGACGGCTTTCGTCCTTGCCGCGTTTGAAGATCACCAGGCCGTCGAGGAAGTGCGCGATGACTTCGTCCGGGCAGCGTACGAAGCCTTCTTCGTCTTCTTCTTTCTTGTCGAGCCAGGTGATGACATCGGCGAGCGTGACGTCCATGCCGCCCAGTTTGATGATCTCGACAACTTTCTTGTCGCTGATGTCGAGCATGTAGCGCACGCTGCGCAGTACGTCGTTATGAACCATGTCGGTATTCCTGATGCGTTGTGGGCAGCGCTCGCGGGCGCTGCCGGAATGTGTGGCGGCAGTGGAAGTTCTAGAACTTCTCTTTGCCGGACAGGTAGCGCCATTGGCCAACCGGGACCTTGCCGATCGACACGCCGCCGATGCGGATACGGCGGATGCCGATGACCTTCAGGCCGACCGCTTCGCAGAACTGCGCGATGATTCCCGGCTGCGGGTTTTTCATGGCGAAGCGCAGGCGGTTTTCGTTCTGCCAGCTGGCCTTGACCGGCGGCAGCTCCTTGCCCTTGTGCGTCAGGCCATGTTGCAGGCGGTTGAGGCCGTGGGCAGCCATCTCACCTTCGACTTCGACGATGTATTCCTGCTCGATCTTCGCCGCGTCGGCGGTGAGTTTGCGCAGGATTTTCCAGTCCTGGGTGAACACCAGCAGGCCGCTGGCCTTGGGCTGCAGGTCGGCGCTGGCGGTCAGGCGCAGGAAATGCCCGCGCAACGGACGCTTGCCGTAGCGATGCTCTTCGCTGAGGGTTTCGGCGCTGAGCGATTGCATGGCGCTGTCGACATCCATGCCGGCGGGCGCGTTGAGCAGGATGGTCACCGGCTCGGGCGCAGTGGCCTTGGCGTCCTTGTCGAGCTCGACCTTTTGCTCGCCGACCTTGAATTGCGGCTCATCGATGACTTCGCCGTCCACAGTGACCCAGCCGCCCTCGATGAACAGCTCGGCCTCCCGGCGGGAGCAACCGACCAGTTCGATGAGGCGTTTGGAGAGGCGGATCGGGTCAGTCATGACGGGGCCGTAACAAAAAAGGGGTGGGCATTGTACCTGTGTGGAAGCGGTTAAGCCCGGTTCCATTTGCAGGGTGTTGGTATTCCCTGTGGGAGCTGGCTTGCCTGCGATGGTATCAACTCGGTATTTCTCGTACACCGCGGCGTCTGCATCGCTGGCAAGCCAGCTCCCACAGGGTTCCAGGTTGTGTCAGGCATGGTTCGCGCGCTGTTGGGACTGCCGCAAGCGCATATGCAGCAGCGGATACGGCTGGCCCATGCCATCGACGTCGGAGCGGCCGATCACCTCGAAGCCCTGTTTCTCGTAAAAACCCAAGGCTTGCGGATTTTGTTCGTTGACGTCGAGTTCATCGGCGTTGAGCCGTTCGATCGCATAGCGCAGCAACTGCTTGCCCAAGCCTTGACCACGATGATCAGGATCGATGAACAGCATTTCAATCTTGCCCGCCGCGACACCGGCAAACCCGGTGATGCGCTGCTGGCGGTCCTTGGTGCAGATCAGCATTACCGCGTCGAGATAGCGGGTGAGCACCAGATTGCGCAGCAGCTCGATATAGCTGTCCGGCAGGAACCGATGAGTTGCACGGACCGAGGCCTCCCAGACCCGGGTCAGTTCTTCGTAATCGCTGATTTTCGGTGTGTGGATGACCGAATGCTGACGCATGTGCGTGTGCCTCTTGTGCGGTTCAAGGTAGTCCGTCCCCCGCTAAACGATAGCCGCAAAAAAGCCCCGTATCTCGGAAAAGAGCGGGGCTTTTTGGATTTGTTGCGGTGTCTGGCTGGCTATTTCTGTCGCCAGCAAGATCTCTCCCCCTCACCCCAACCCTCTCCCCCAGAGGGGGCGAGGGGGAAGGGAGCTGATCTTCGTGCTGTTCAAAGCCTGAGTTCGACTCGATATTTCAAGTCGCCGTCATTCTGAAGAGCACCTCGATCAGTCCCTTCTCCCCCAGAGAGGGCGAGGGGGAAGGGAGCTGAACTTCGTGCTTTTCAAACCTGAGTTCGACCGGATAGCTCAGGTCGATGTACCTAGAAAGAACAACACGGTCAGCTCCCTCTCCCTCTGGGAGAGGGCTGGGGTGAGGGGCTTTTGATCTTCAGATCAGATCTGCTCAGCCCACAGATCATATTCGTCAGCGTCAGTCACCTTGCACCAGACCTTGTCGCCCGGCTTCAGGTTGCTGCCGTTATCAATAAACACGTTGCCATCGATTTCCGGGGCGTCGAAGAAGCAACGGCCGACCGCGCCTTGCTCGTCCACCTCATCCACCAGCACTTCAATCTCACGACCAATGCGCATCTGCAGACGTGCCGAGCTGATCGCCTGCTGGTGCGCCATGAAGCGCTCCCAACGATCCTGCTTGACGTCGTCCGGGACCACTTCCAGATCCAGATCGTTGGCCGGTGCGCCATCCACCGGCGAGTACTGGAAGCAGCCGACGCGGTCGAGTTGGGCTTCGGTCAGCCAGTTGAGCAGGTACTGGAAGTCTTCTTCGGTTTCGCCGGGGAAGCCGACGATGAAGGTCGAACGGATGATCAGGTCCGGGCAGATTTCGCGCCAGTTCTTGATGCGCGCCAGGGTCTTGTCTTCGAACGCCGGGCGTTTCATCGACTTCAGGACTTTCGGGCTGGCGTGCTGGAACGGGATATCCAGGTACGGCAGGATCTTGCCGGCGGCCATCAGCGGGATCAGCTCGTCGACGTGCGGGTACGGGTAAACGTAGTGCAGGCGGACCCAGACGCCCAGCGTGCTCAGCGCTTCGCAAAGCTCGGTCATGCGGGTTTTCACCGGCGCGCCGTTCCAGAAGCCGGTGCGGTATTTCACGTCGACGCCGTAGGCGCTGGTGTCTTGCGAGATCACCAGCAGCTCTTTGACGCCGGATTTGACCAGGCGCTGCGCCTCGTCGAGCACATCACCGACCGGACGGCTGACCAGTTTGCCGCGCATCGACGGGATGATGCAGAACGAGCAGCTGTGGTTGCAGCCTTCGGAAATCTTCAGGTACGCGTAGTGGCGCGGGGTCAGTTTGATGCCTTGCGGCGGCACCAGGTCGATCAGCGGGTTGTGATCCTGACGCGGCGGCACCACTTCGTGCACGGCGTTGACCACTTGCTCGTACTGCTGCGGACCGGTCACGGCCAGCACGCTCGGGTGTACATCGCGGATGTTGCCTTCTTCCACGCCCATGCAACCGGTGACGATGACCTTGCCGTTTTCCTTGATCGCTTCGCCGATCACTTCCAGCGACTCAGCCTTGGCCGAATCGATGAAACCGCAGGTGTTGACCACCACGACGTCGGCGTCCTGATAGGTGGACACCACGTCATAGCCTTCCATGCGCAGCTGGGTCAGGATGCGCTCGGAGTCGACCAGTGCTTTCGGGCAACCCAGAGATACAAAGCCAACCTTTGGATTGGCCGGCGCAGGAGTGGTGGACATGTCTAACCTCGGTGTTTTGTGACGTCGCTTGCTTGATGCGCAAGCCGACGGATGGGCGCTTAGGGCGCGCCTCTGATCAAAAAGTGCGCAATTCTAGCGGCGGGCAACGCACTTGACCAGCTTTATACGGGGAAATACGACGAGTGCTGCGCTATGCTTCGCGCCGTTGAGCTTTACCGATTTCTTGCAGTCAATCATTGGTCTGTAACAACAGGTAAAACAGCGCATGCTGCAACTCAAAGCATAGTGCTTCCTTCAAAGAAGCCGGTATCGAGATCAGGAGTGTTGGATGGGTCAGGCAAGTAGTCATGCGGCGGGCGCCGAGGGTTCGGCAAGCAGACCGCTGAGCATGCTGGTCGCGGCGGTCGGGGTGGTTTATGGCGACATCGGTACGAGCCCGTTGTACACCCTCAAGGAAGTGTTTTCCGGCGGTTAC
The DNA here is from genome assembly GCF_024072275.1 of Pseudomonas siliginis. NCBI lineage: Bacteria > Pseudomonadati > Pseudomonadota > Gammaproteobacteria > Pseudomonadales > Pseudomonadaceae > Pseudomonas > Pseudomonas siliginis. The sequence goes on from NZ_CP099598.1 coordinate 1,351,391, forward strand.
GGCGTGCCGGTCAATCACGACGGCGTGCTGGGCATTCTGTCGTTGATCTTCTGGTCGCTGATCTGGGTGGTCTCGATCAAGTACATGATGTTCGTCCTGCGCGCCGACAACCAGGGCGAGGGCGGCATCATGGCGCTGACCGCACTGGCACGGCGCGCAGCGGCGGGGCGCAAGCGCCTGCGCACGCTGTTGGTGGTGTGCGGGCTGATCGGCGCGGCGCTGTTCTATGGCGACAGCATGATCACCCCGGCCATTTCGGTGCTGTCGGCGATCGAAGGCCTTGGCCTGGCGTTTGACGGCATTGATCACTGGGTGGTGCCGCTGTCGCTGGTGGTGCTGGTCGCCTTGTTTCTGATTCAGCGCCACGGTACCGCGCGGATCGGTATTCTGTTCGGGCCGATCATGGTTACCTGGTTCCTCGTCCTCGGCGCGCTCGGTGTGTACGGCATCAGCCACACGCCGGAAGTGCTGCATGCGCTTAACCCGATGTGGGCGGTGAATTTTTTCGTCGTGCACCCAGGCATGGGCGTAGCGATCCTCGGCGCGGTAGTGCTGGCGCTGACCGGCGCGGAAGCGCTGTACGCCGACATGGGCCACTTCGGTCGCAAGCCGATCGCCCGCGCCTGGTTTCTGCTGGTGCTGCCGGCGCTGGTGCTGAATTACTTTGGCCAGGGCGCGTTGCTGCTGGAAAACCCGGAAGCCGCGCGCAACCCGTTCTATCTGCTGGCGCCGAGCTGGGCGCTGATTCCGCTGGTCGGCCTGTCGACCCTGGCCACGGTGATCGCTTCGCAAGCCGTGATTTCCGGTGCGTTCTCCCTGACCCGTCAGGCGATCCAGCTCGGTTACATCCCGCGCATGTACATCCAGCACACCTCCAGCGACGAACAAGGCCAGATCTACATCGGCGCGGTGAACTGGGCGCTGATGGTCGGCGTGGTGCTGTTGGTGCTGGGCTTCGAATCCTCCGGTGCACTGGCCTCGGCCTACGGCGTCGCAGTGACCGGCACTATGCTGATGACCACCATTCTGGTGTCGGCGGTCATGCTGCTGCTGTGGAAATGGCCACCGATCCTTGCGGTGCCGGTGTTGATCGGCTTCCTGTTGGTGGATGGTCTGTATTTCGCTGCCAACGTACCGAAGATCGTCCAGGGCGGCGCTTTCCCGGTGATCGCCGGTATCGCGCTGTTCGTGCTGATGACCACCTGGAAGCGCGGCAAACAGCTGCTTGTCGAACGCCTCGACGAAGGCGCGCTGCCGCTGCCGATCTTCATCAGCAGCATCCGCGTGCAACCGCCGCATCGGGTGCAAGGCACCGCGGTGTTCCTCACCGCACGCTCCGACGCCGTGCCGCATGCCCTGTTGCACAACCTGCTGCATAACCAGGTGTTGCATGAGCAAGTGGTGTTGCTGACCGTGGTCTACGAAGACATCCCGCGCGTACCGCCATCACGGCGTTTCGAGGTTGAAGCGCACGGCGAAGGCTTCTTCCGGGTGATCCTGCACTTCGGTTTCACCGACGAGCCAGACGTGCCGCAAGCGCTGAAGCTGTGTCATCTGGATGATCTGGACTTCAGTCCGATGCGTACCACCTACTTCCTCAGCCGCGAGACGGTGATTGCTTCGAAGCTGGAAGGCATGGCGCGTTGGCGTGAGGCGTTGTTTGCGTTCATGTTGAAGAATGCCAATGGCAATTTGCGGTTCTTTAATTTGCCGTTGAACCGGGTGATTGAGTTGGGGACGCAGGTGGAGATGTAAGCCTGACCTCAACTGAAAAGCCCCCGTCAGCCTTGTGGTTGGCGGGGGCTTTTTTGTGCCTGTGCCCAATCCCTCAAACCACCGCTGATTCCCTGTGGGAGCGAGCCTGCTCGCGAAGGCGTAGTGTCAGTCGAAGCATGTGGTGGCTGAACCACCGCATTCGCGAGCAGGCTCGCTCCCACAGGGTATTGGGTTGAATCAAGAGGTGCGTTCAGACAGATCAGCTTCAGATTCAGTCTTCGTCCGCGCGGGTCGTGGGATCAGCGCTTGGATCACGTCATCAACCAAGGCTTTGCCCATCACCGTCAGGTAATGCGCAGCCCAGGCATGGCGGTCGGTGTCTCTATTGAAAGCAGCGTCTTCTGCGAAGGATTTGGCGAGGGACAGCAGGTCGGAGGATTGGGACAAGGCATTGATGATCGGGACGCCGGAGCGGACATTGAAGAACGCTTGATCCGAGTTGTAGAGGAAAGGGGTGAAGCCGATGGTTTTAAGATCAGATGGATTGCTCATTGTCAGTTCCCTTGATTTCGAGAGCTGCCGCATCCGATACCAAGCGAATGGGTGGCAGCTGTGCGCAGGTTGGTAAACCGGGGAACCAAGGAAACCGGCACGCTCGAAAGCGTCCCACACACAGCTGCCATAACACAGGGGCTCGGACGGGATTTCGCCTGAGTCGTGTCGGGTGCGCTGTTGCGCCTTATTCCACCGGGTTACCAAGCCCGATCGCTGAATGGGTCAGCGACGTCCGGAGAGTATCCCGTCAAAAAACAGCGCAATAGAGCGGCAAAGCGCCCCAACAAGAGTTTCGGAGTTTGCCTACAAGGTCTGTGGGCGTCATCTGATATTGCGAGACCGGAAGTAAACGAAACTAAACGTTGCTGGCGATTTTGTGGGTATTTGTTCGGTAGATGAATGAGTGTGGAGTTGACGATTCGATAATGCCAATTAAGCAGGTGTCCACGTTTTATGGAATGTGGACATTTGGTAATTTTAGTTTCCTGAAGAGTCAAGAAATTTACGAGCCTTGCCACAAAACCGCTGAATCCAGCGCAATTCCCCTGTGGGAGCGAGCCTGCTCGCGAAGGCGTAGTGTCAGTCGCCGAATCTGTAAACTGACCCACCGCTTTCGCGAGCAGGCTCGCTCCCACAGGGATTTTGGTGGCTGTTGGGATGTAAAAAGCCCCCGCAACCGTGAAGTTGCGGGGGCTTTTTGTGGATGCGCTTCAGATCACTCTTCGGCGACCGAGTCCTTGCTCTGGCGCTTCTGAATCAAGTCCACCAAACGCTTGGCCAGCGCTGGATAGTTCTCATCGAAGTGATGCCCGCCGGGCAGTTTCACCGCTTCGCCGACAGCAGTCTTGTCGGTGCAGCCACTTTCATCCGTCTCTTCTTCGCCATAGATGCACACAACCTTGGCCGCTGGCAGCTTGGCCATTTCCGGGCCGGTCGCGGCTTCTTTGCCGGCGTTGCCCAGCCAGCCTTCGACTTCGATTTCGAAGCTGCCGGTGCGGGCGAAGGCGAGCAGGATGATCGCGTCGACGCGTTGCTGTTCGTTCTCTGGCAGGCGGTTGTAGATCGCCGGCAGGACGTCAGCGCCGAACGAATAGCCGGTGAGGATGAAGCGCTTGGTGCCCCATTTCTGCCGGTAGTGCTGCATCAGTTCGGTGAGGTCGAGTGCGCTTTGCTCCGGGCTCTTGTGCTGCCAGTAGTAGCGCAGGGTGTCGATGCCGACCACCGGGTAGCCGATCTTGGCCATTTCGCCCGCCACGTCGCGGTCGAGGTCGCGCCAGCCGCCGTCGCCGGAGAGGAACAGGGTGACGGTGTCGTTGGCCTGACCGGCCGGCACTTCAACTACCGGGATCGCCAGGCCGCCGTTGGCCTTGTCGCCACCGACGAGGATTTTGCGCAGTTCGTTGTTCAGCACTTGCGACAGGTTGATGTCGTAGTCGCTGATGCTGGTTTCTGCGTTCGGCTGATCGCGTACGAAACCTGCGCTGGCGTCGTCCGGGTTGTCATTCCACGCCACCAGCCAGTGGCCGTGGGCGGCGGATTTCGGCAGCAGGTGAGTGCAGCCGGGTTTTTCCAGGGCCAGATCGACGGAGATGGCCTGGGCCTTGTCGTCTTTCTGTTCCGCCAGCCAGCGCCATGCCAGCACAGCGCCTGGGCCGATGCCGCTGACCAGGGTAGCCGGGCCATTCAGTTCGCGCAGGCCTGATTGCAGGGCGCGGCTTTGCAGCAGGCAGTCCTTGGGCAGAATCACCTGAACGATCTGCGCCGAAGCGCTGCGGCTGAGGGTGGTCAGTTGTTTCTCGGAGAGCTTCTGGTCGTCGGTGACGGCCACCAGCACCTGAGCCTTCGGCTTGTTGCCGGGGATCACGCGGGTCATGGCGGTGCCATCGGCAGGTTTCAGTTGTTCGACGGTCGGTTCCGGTGCCGGACGTTTGAGGTACCAGTAACCGCCGCCGGCAATCACGGCCAGCACCAGCAGGGCGGCCAGGATGTACTTCAGGGAGCGTTGAATCATCAGCGTTTCACCAATCCGGTCAAGCCGCCCGCGATCAGGGCAGCAGTGTCGGCCAGTGCCACGAGCGGATCGAGTCCGGCGGGCACGGCCATATAACGGGGTTCCCAGTCAGGCTGGAACTTGTCTTTGAAACGGCGCAAGCCTTGGAAGTTGTACAGCTGCTCACCACGGCGGAAGACCATCGAGCCCAGGCGCTGGGTCAGTGGTGCGCCGCGCCGGGGTTGCAGCCCCGACAACGGCACCATGCCCAGGCTGAAGCGCGCGTATCCGTGACTCTTATAGTGTTGAATCAGGCCGACCATCATGAATTCCATGGTCAGCTTCGGCGCTTCCGGGTGCGCGCGCATCAGGTCGAGACTGGCCAGATCGTGGCTGTAGGTCTCGAGCAGATTGGCGAACGCCACCGGGCGGCCTTCGAAGCGAATCACCGCAATGCGGAAATGCTTCAGGTAATCGTCGCTGAAACGGCCGAGGGAGAAGCCTTTCTCGCGCACGTTCTTGCCGGTCAGCCAGGCATCGGAAATCACTTTCAGCTCGTCCATCGGCGCCTGGCCCGGCTCATGGATTTCCAGCGACAGACCATCGCGAGTGCCACGGTTCCAGGTGTAGCGCAGATCCTTCATCTCCTTGCCCTTGGCTTCCAGGTCGAAGCGTTGCAGATCGACCCTGGCTTCTTCGCCGAGCTTGATCGCTGTCAGGCCGATGTCCATGTAGTACGGCAGATTCTCCGCGCGCACCTGATAGAACACGGGGCGGGTGTGATGGATGTCGCAGAGGTCGCGGAACTGCCAGATCATTTCCGCACGTTGCTGGCTCGGCCCGATCGGGTCGTACAGCGCCACCAGACTGCGGCCACGACGGGCGTACATCAGGAACGCCTCATCGTTGGGGTGAAACAGCAACGCCTTGTCACCGGTCAGCGCGAGGCCGCCGTCGGGTTGCGACGAGGCCATGAGAATCTTTGCCGCGCGATCCAGTTCGTCCGGCGTCGGCAAATGAATCACCGGGCGCGCCGTGCGCAGCAGCCAGGTCAGCGAGATGATCACCAGCAACACCGCCGCACCGAGCAGCGAGCGCAGGCCACGCGGCGCGTCAGCGTCGAGGGTGAACTGCCACCACAGCTGATGGCTGTAGGGTACGTCCTGATAGGCGAACAGCAGCAACCAGGCCGAAGCGCCCAGTACGCACAGGCTGGCGACCAGATACAGCGGCGAAAACGGCAGTTCGGTCAAACGGCTCGGACGGTAGAAAGAGCGGCGGAACACGCCGAGCAGCGCTGCCGTCAACGTCATCAGCGTGGCTTCTTCCCAGTCGAAGCCTTTGAGCAGCGAGAGCAGGGCGCCAACCAGCAGCAGAATGGTGGTCAGCATCCACGCCGCCGACAGGCGTCGACGCAGACCTTGGGCGAGCAACAGACAAAGGACGCCGATCAGGCTGGCGCCGAAGTGCGAGGCGTCGACCAGGCGATGCGGGATCAGAAAACCGATGTGCTCCAGGCGCGTGTCGATTTCCGGGGTCGCGCCGGAAAACAGCAGCACCACGCCAGACAGGAACACCAACACCGCCAGAACCGGCGCGGCCAGACCGGACGCCGCGCGCATGGTCTGGGATTGAAACAGGCGCTGGCCTTCGTTGATCAGCAGCAATACGCAAGCGACCAGCAGCGGCAGCACCACGTAGATCAGGCGATACAGCAGCAGTGCGGCTGCCAGCGGCGCGGCGCCGAGCTTGTCGGCAAACGCGGCGAGCAGAATCGCCTCGAACACGCCAACACCGCCCGGTACATGACTGAGTACACCGGCGGCCAGCGCCAGCAGATACACAAGCAGGAACGGCGCAAACGGCGGCGCTTCCGGCAGCAACAAGTAGAGAACGGTGGCGGCAGCCGCGACATCGAGGGCGGTGATCACCAGTTGCAGAAAGGTCAGGCGCCGACCCGGCAGACGCAGGGTGCGCCGCCCGACACGGACCAGCAGATTGTCGGGGTAGGGTTGTTCCGGCAGGCGACGACGATAGATGCCGATCGCCAGCACTGCACCGAGGATCAATACGGCAGCGGCGACCGAGCCCAGCAAGACTTCGGACAGCCCCAGCGCTTGCGAGGCGGCGGGCAGGTTGCTCAGGGTGGCCAGCGCTGCCAGTGGCGGCAGGGCGCAGCCCAGCGAGAGACTGGCGAACAAGGTCATGTGCGCGACTTCCGACGCACCGACGCCCAATCGCGCATATAAACGATAACGAACCGAGCCGCCGGACAGCAGCGACAGGCCGATCGCATTGCCAATCGCAAATGCGGTGAAACCGCCGAGCGCGAGGGTGCGCGGCGGCAGTTTCACACCAGCGTAGCGGCTGGCCGACCATTCATAGCCGAGCAGAATGATGAACCCGACCACGGTCGCACCGATGGCGCCGAGCAGGGCAGGTTTGGGCACGTCCAGAATCGAGTCATGCAGCGCGTCGAGATCGAGCTCGGCGAGCAGATGGCGGCAGGCAATCAGGGCAATGGCAAACAGCAGCAACGTGACGGCCAGACCGATCGGCTGACGGTATTTGCTTAATCGATCCAGCCAGCGCAAACGCTCGGGTTTGATCGGTTGTTCTGCTGTAACGGTGTCTTGTGGATCAGACGAGTTGGCGCGCATCAATCACCTCTTGGATTGTGCGCGACAGGATGGAGGTATCCAGCCAAGTTACCAATCCCTGTAGAAAAAAATAATCACAAAATACTACGCCTCTCGTCGGGCATCGGCGAGGGCAGTTCCTGGATTGCAGAAACCCTGTCTGTGACTCAAGCATAGTCGCAAGTCAGTGGTTCTGATGATCCCCAGCGGTTCACTGCACAGTGACAGATCATTGTTGCGAAAGGACTTTTTCGACAGATACAAAAAAGGCCACTCTTTCGAGTAGCCTTTTTTGATGTTTGGTTGCGGGAGCCGGATTTGAACCGACGACCTTCGGGTTATGAGCCCGACGAGCTACCAGACTGCTCCATCCCGCGTCTGTGTGGCGGCATTCTACAGGCGAACGACGAGGTGTCAACCGCTAATCCCGGAATGGGCCAAATAACTGCGAAATCGCGGCGAACGGTCGCAGGTAATGCGTAAGTTTCGGAAATGCAACAAATTGCCGTTTCGCTGGCGATTGAGCAGGGCGCGCGTTTGCAAAACAGACGCGCACAAAAAAGGCCACTCTTTCGAGTAGCCTTTTCTGATGTTTGGTTGCGGGAGCCGGATTTGAACCGACGACCTTCGGGTTATGAGCCCGACGAGCTACCAGACTGCTCCATCCCGCGTCTGTGTGGCGGCATTCTACAGAGGTTCGCGAGTGTGTCAACCGTCGATCCGGATAAATCTGTTGAGGTTCAAGCGCTTAGCGTATTTTCACGGCGGGCGGCCGGCGCGCAGGGCAAGTGGCGCAAGGCTTTCAGCTCTATTGCGCGCTGATCTGTGATTGAAAAAATAAATTCATCGGAAATCTCCTACGGTCGGAAAAGAACATTCAACCACTGATGCTATATACAGGTGCCAATGAGATACTGCCGCTCCGGCTTGCCACGTTGTCTTTTTCCGACATGACCCAGCGAAAAATCATCCACGTCGACTGTGACTGTTTCTATGCTGCCATCGAGATGCGCGATGACCCGCGTCTGGCCGGCAAGCCACTGGCGGTGGGTGGTTCGGCGGATCGGCGCGGGGTGATCGCCACCTGCAACTATGAAGCGCGCGCCTATGGTGTGCGCTCGGCCATGGCTTCCGGGCATGCATTAAAGCTGTGTCCGGACCTGACCATCGTCAAGCCGCGCATGGACGCTTATCGGGAAGCGTCGAAGGAAATTCATACGATCTTCGCCGACTACACCGACCTGATCGAGCCGCTGTCGCTCGACGAGGCCTATCTGGATGTGTCCGACAGCGCGCATTTCGGCGGCAGCGCCACGCGCATCGCCCAAGACATTCGCCGCCGGGTCTCCAACCAATTGCACATCACCGTTTCCGCAGGCGTTGCGCCAAACAAATTTCTGGCGAAGATCGCCAGCGACTGGAAAAAACCCAACGGTTTGTTCGTGATCACCCCGGATCAGGTCGAGGAGTTCGTCAGTGGTCTGCCGGTGAGCAAGCTGCACGGCGTCGGCAAGGTCACCGCCGACAAGCTCGGCAAGCTCGGCATCGTTGACTGCCAGCATCTGCGCGAGTGGGGCAGGCTGGCGCTGGTGCGCGAATTCGGCAGTTTCGGCGAGCGCTTGTGGAATCTGGCCCGTGGAATCGATGACCGGCTGGTGCACAACGACAGCCGCCGTCAGTCGATCAGCGTGGAAAACACCTACGACGTTGATCTGCCGGACTTGCGCAGCTGCCTGGACAAATTGCCCGAGCTGCTCGATACCCTGAAAACCCGCATGGCGCGGATCGACAGCAGTTATCGACCGGGCAAGCCGTTCGTCAAAGTCAAATTTCATGATTTCACCCAGACCACGCTGGAGCAGGCTGGGGCAGGGCGCGACCTTGGCAGTTATCAGTTGATGCTGACGCAGGCGTTCAATCGCGGCGGCAAGCCGGTGCGGCTGTTGGGGGTGGGAGTGAGGCTGGAGGATTTGCGCGGCGGGTTTGAGCAGATGGAGTTGTTTGAGCGGTAGATTCGCGGTGCCTGGCAGGGCCTCTTCGCGAGCAGGCTCGCTCCCACATTGGATCTGCGTCGTTCACAAATCCCTTGTGGGAGCGAGCCTGCTCCGGGCGGCGTTCCGACGAAGCTTCTAAGCTTTAATTCGGTCCCGGATCAGCCACTAAACGCCCGGCATCCTTGGCCAAAGACTTGAGAAACTCAGCCTGCAACTCCGGATCGTTGCGCGTCAGTTCGATCAGGCTCTGTTCCAGTTCGCTGGCTTCTTCTTCCAGGCCCAGCTCCGACAGGCGTTTGACCCGGTGTACCCACTGGCTCACCTCGTCATCTTCCAGATCGTCATAAATCAGCCCGTGCGCCTCAATCAACTTGCCGCGCAGGTGGCCGCTGAGCATCAGGGTCGAGTCGGAATGCACATCGTCCTTGGCGTCTTCGACACTGATCTGCAAGCGGCCGACATGGTTGAGGTCATGTTCGGCGAAAGGGCTATCGAGCAGATTCAAGCGCAGCACACCGTTGCGATCAGTGGTCATGTCGAATGTCTGCTTGCCGGCCTTGACCTGCACCGGTCGTTCGCTCCACGGCAGGCTCGAATACTCCGTGCGCTTGTCGCGCTGGACTTCATCGATGCCCGCGAGGTTTTGCTGCGCGCGACCATTGGACTGCACGTTCATGAACGGGTTGAGCCCGGCGAAACCGTAGCTCAGCCAATCCCGGGTGACGCTGTCCGGCAGGTTACCGAGGGCAAACACGTTGACCACGTTGGCACCGACACCACCGACCACGGCCACCGCGCCCAGCGGAATCTCGTAGACTTCGCGCCAGGGTTGGTAAGGCGTGTAGCGGTCGTAACGACGGGTGACCTCGAACTCGGTGACTTCGAAAGTCTTCTGCTCGTTGATCTTCACGCGTCGCTGCGGCAGCTCGAGCACCTTGGGCTCGCCGACATCGATCTGCAGGCTGTGATCGAGCAACTTTCTCTCGACCCGCTCTTCGTGCTCGCTGCGTTGCGACATGTGATTGGCGCAGCCGCTGACCAGCAGGGCGCCGCACAGGGCGGCGCCACCGAGGCCTAAGGTGTTTCGCTTGAACATGACGTCTCTATCTGGTTTCAGCGGCGGATACGGGCCTGAAGGAAGGACACAACATCGGCCACCGGCAGTGCTTGCGCCTCTGCTTCGGAACGACTCTTGTATTCCAGGTTGCCTTCGGCGAGGCCGCGGTCGCTGACCACGATCCGGTGTGGAATGCCGATCAGCTCCATGTCCGCGAACTTGATGCCCGGGCTGGTTTTCTTGTCGCGATCGTCCAGCAGCACTTCGAAGCCGGCCGCCGTCAGTTCGGCATAGAGCTTGTCGGTGGCTTCGCGCACCTGCTCGGTTTCATAGCGCAGCGGTACCAGCGCGATCTGGAACGGCGCCAGTGTGTCGCTCCAGATGATGCCGTTGGCGTCGTTGTTCTGCTCGATAGCTGCAGCGACCACGCGGGAAACGCCAATGCCGTAGCAACCCATTTCCAGAGTCACCGGCTTGCCGTTTTCGCCCAGCACTTCGCACTTCATCGCCTTGCTGTACTTGTTGCCCAGCTGGAAGATGTGCCCGACTTCGATGCCGCGCTTGATTTCCAGCGTGCCTTTGCCGTCCGGGCTTGGATCGCCGGCGACGACGTTGCGCAGGTCGGCAACGGTCGGAACCGGCAGATCACGCTCCCAGTTCACGCCGAAATAGTGCTTGTCGTCGATGTTCGCGCCAATACCGAAGTCGCTCATCATCGCCACCGAGCGGTCGATGATGATCGGCAGCGGCAGGTTCAGCGGGCCGAGCGAGCCGGCGCCGGCGCCAATCGCGTCACGCAGTTCGGCATCGGAGGCCATGACCAGCGGGCTGGCCACGCCAGGCTGATTGGCAGCCTTGATTTCGTTCAGTTCGTGGTCGCCACGAATCACCAGCGCGATCAGCTTGCCTTCTTCTTCGGCATGGACGATCAGGGTCTTGATGGTCTTTTCAATCGGCAGATTGAATTTTTCCACCAGGGCGGCGATGGTTTTGGTGTCCGGCGTGTCGACCAGACGCAGTTCTTCGGTTGGCGCAGGGCGCGAGGTTTCCCGTGGCACCGCTTCGGCTTTTTCGATGTTCGCCGCGTAGTCGGAGCCGTTGCTGAAGACGATATCGTCTTCGCCGGACTCGGCCAGCACGTGGAATTCGTGGGAACCTGCACCACCGATCGAACCGTTGTCGGCTTCTACCGGGCGGAATTTCAGGCCCAGACGCGTGAAGATGTTGCAGTAGGCTTCATGCATGCGGTCGTAGGTGACCTGCAGCGACGCCTGATCAGCGTGGAAGGAGTAGGCGTCCTTCATGATGAATTCGCGGCCGCGCATCAAACCGAAGCGTGGGCGGATTTCGTCGCGGAATTTGGTCTGGATCTGATACAGGTTGATTGGCAGCTGTTTGTAGCTGCTCAACTCGTTGCGCATCAGATCGGTGATCACTTCTTCGTGAGTCGGGCCCGCGCAGAAATCACGACCATGGCGGTCTTTGATGCGCAGCAGCTCAGGGCCGTATTCTTCCCAGCGCCCCGATTCCTGCCACAGCTCGGCCGGTTGGGTGCTCGGCATCAACACTTCCAGAGAACCGGCAGCGTTCATCTCTTCGCGAACGATGGCTTCGACCTTGCGCATGACCCGCAGGCCCATCGGCAGCCAGGTGTACAGGCCCGAGGCAAGCTTGCGGATCATGCCGGCGCGCAGCATCAGCTGGTGGCTGATCACGACCGCGTCGGAAGGCGTTTCTTTCTGTGTGGCGAGCAAAAATTGACTGGTGCGCATGGTTGGCCGTTGTCGGTTGCTATGACTGGAAATGACGGAGCAGTGTACCGGCGAGTTTTGCTGACGTACAGAAGTGTGGCCGGCGGAAGGCGCCAGCGGCGGGATTCCTCCCGCCATTGGCGAAGCGTCCTACGATTCTTCGGTGACGGGCGTCGGTGCAGGCTCGGGCGTCGGTGTTTGTCCTTCGCGGCGGCGCTCCTGAAACCAGTGGAGCGCGATCAGTAGCAGCGTCGGTACGCCGAGCAGGGCGGTAATGAGGAAGAAGCTGTGATAGCCGAACTTCTCGACCAGCACGCCGGAATAGCCGCCCATCAGGCGCGGCAGCAGCAACATGATCGAGCTGAGCAGGGCATATTGCGTAGCGGAAAACTTCAGGTTGGTCAGGCTCGACAGGTAGGCAACGAACGCCGATGTCGCCAGGCCCGAGCTGAAGTTGTCGAGGGAAATGGTCACCACCAGCATCTGCAGGTTCGGGCCCATGTCCGCGAGCATGACGAACAGCAGGTTGGTCGCTGCCGAAGACACACCACCGATAAACAGAATCGGCAGAATGCCGAAACGCACGATCAACAGGCCACCCATGCCGGCGCCGACGAGGGTCATGATCAGGCCGAAAATCTTGCTGACACTGGCGATCTGATCCTTGGTGAAACCCTGGTCAATATAAAACACGTTGGCCATGACGCCCATTACCGTGTCGGACATCCGGTAAGTGGCGATCAGGCCCAGCAGCAGCAGCGCCTGCCAGCGATAACGCAGGATGAAGTCATTGATCGGCGTCAGTACCGGCGCCAGTCCGCGCCGGCCCATGGCCGACAGACACATCCCCGTCAGCAACGTATAGAGGATGGCACGCAGGAAGGCGCGGTCTTCGAGCAGCAAATCGAGTGGGCTCATGTCGCCGAACAGCACGCCGGCGAAATCGGTGTTGTATAGCTGGGTGAACATCGCCGGTACGGAAACCAGCAGAACGATCAGCACGAACACCGACATCAATTGATGCATGAACGTGTAGCGCCCGGCCTGCAACTGCGTGCGCAGCGGTACGGGTGGTTCACGCATGAACAGCGTGGTCAGCAGCGCGGGCACCATCAATGCGCCGAACAGGACATAGGTGCCGGTCCAAGCTGCGTGCTTATAGTTGAAACCGGTGGAGCCGAAACCTTCGGCGAAGAACAGCGCGCCGGCGGTGGCCAGCAGGGCGGCGACGCGGTAACCGGACATGTAGCTGGCGGCGAGAGCGGCCTGGCGGCTGTCATCGGCGATTTCCAGGCGATAGGCGTCGACCGCGATATCTTGCGTGGCCGAGGCGAAGGCAACCACGACAGCAATGGCGATCAGCCAGGACAAATGCTTCTGCGGATCACAGAAACCCATGCCGATCAGCCCGAGAATCACCAGTGCCTGGGAGAGCACCAGCCAGGAACGGCGGCGGCCGAGTTTGCCCAGCAAGGGCAGGCGCCATTGGTCGAGCAGCGGCGACCAGACCCATTTGAACGCGTACGCCAGGCCGATCAGGCTGGCATAGCCAATGGTTTCACGGGCCACGCCTGCTTCACGCAGCCATACGGAGAGCGTCGAGAACACCAGCATGTACGGCAGGCCGGCGGCAAAACCGAGCAACAACAGCACGAGCGTCGAAGGACTGGCATAGGCGGCGAGCGCGGCGCGCCAGGTTTTACGGGGCATGGGCTGAAGTCTGCCTCAAAATTGCGAAAACAAAGCGCGCACTCTAACCGCTGTGCTCTACCGGACGCCAGCCATGGCGCCGAATATCCACACGATTGTTCTGGATGGTGATGCCTTCCATGCGCAATCGCGCACGTTGTTCATCACCGGAGGGGCTGCCGACCGGCAGGCTGATGCGCCCGCCGGCGCCGAGCACGCGGTGCCAAGGCAGCCTGGTGTCGCCGGGCAACTGGCTCAAAGTCCGCCCGACCCAGCGCGCGGCGCGGCCCAGCCCCGCAAGTTCGGCCAACTGGCCATAACTGACGACTTTGCCTTCGGGCACTTGCGCGAGCGTCGAGTAGAGTGCCGTGCGTCGGATTTGCGCATCGTTTTCGACGCTGTCGAGCGGGTCTTTCACGTACGCGGCTCCTGAGCATTGGCGTGATGATGGCGACAAGGGTAATCGCTCGTGGCGCGGTTGAGAAATGAACTCAATTGAAATAGTCCGGTCAGTCCTTGTCATGGGCAAAATCCTACGGATAATGCCGACCCTTTTCGCCAACTCTGAGCCCCCGATCTGCTTATGTTCCCCAGAACCCTGTTGTGCCTTGCTGTTTTCAGCGCGTCCACGCCCCTGCTTGCCGACACCGTCTGGTTGAAAAACGGCGACAAGCTGAGTGGCACTATCACGGTATTCGATGGCGGCAAGCTGCTGATCCAGACCAAATACGCCGGCGCAGTGGCGATTGACTGGAAAGAGGTCAAGACCCTCGACAGCGATCAGCATCTGTTGGTGAAGCAGGACGCCTATGCCGGCGAAGTGTCGAAGTCGCTCACCGCGGCCGACGATGGCAAGGTCACCCTGGCCAACGGCGAGGCGCCGAAGACGGTCGAGCTGGCGAGCATTCAGCAGATTCTCAAGCCCAAGCCGATCGTCACCGACCTGGTATGGAAGGGTAACGTCGATCTGGCGCTGGACTATCAGCGCGCCGAAAAGGACACCGACGATTACGACGTCGCCTTCAAGACTTCGGCTCGCCATGGTCGCTGGCGCCATACCGGCGAGGGCGAGTACAACCGCGAAGTCCAGGATGCGGAAACCACCACCAACAACTGGCGCGCCGAATACTCCCTCGACCGCTTCCTTACCGATCAGTGGTTCTGGCAAGGGCGCATCAACTACAAGCGTGATCACATCGAAGAGCTGGCGCGTCAGCGTGTGGTCGGTACCGGTCCGGGTTACCAGTTCTGGGACGATGAGCTGGGTGCGTTCTCGCTGGGCTCGTTGCTCAACCGCACCGACTATGAATACCGCGATGGCAGCAAGGACAACTTCTACTCCGTCGCGATGAAGTGGGACTACAACCGCTACCTGATCGGCAAGAAGGTCGAGTTCTTCACCAATGGCGAAGTCGGCAAGCCGCTGTCGGGTGTTGCCGATTACGCACTGGATGCCGAGCTGGGCCTGCGCTACAAGGTCACCGACTGGGCCTCGCTCAACCTCAAGGCCGAGCGCGACATCATCAGTGGCACCAACGATGCGGATCTGAACAAGACCCGTTATACCGCAGGGTTTGGCGTCGCCTGGTAAGGGCAGAAACAAAAAATCGCGGCCCCAAGGGTCGCGATTTTTTTTGCCAGCGCAAAACAGGCGCCCACAAAAAAGCCCCGCTTTTAAGGGCGGGGCTCTTTTCTAAAGAAGCTACAAGTTAGATAACTTGTACTTCTTCAGCTTGCATGCCTTTCTGACCGCGGGTAGCGATGAAAGAAACCTGTTGGCCTTCTTTCAGGCTTTTGAAGCCGTCGGATTGGATAGCTTTGAAGTGAACGAACAGGTCGTCACCGGATTGTGGAGTGATGAAGCCGAAGCCTTTTTCATCGTTGAACCACTTAACGGTACCGGTTTGGCGATTAGACATGGTGTAACTCCTTGAACAAAGATAACTGCGACTCAGGAAGAACCCTGGCCGAGACTGAGTGCAAAGAGCAGGAAAAATTCTTGTAGATGGTTGGATCGAAATTCAACATATCGTGTAGAGATTCTCAGTGACACAAGCAACACAGTGACGCCACCTTAACCCTTTTTCCGGAACGTGCCAATGTTTCTTGCAAAGGATTCTGTGTTTTAGGGATCGGCGGTGCGACGGTTCGTCGCCACATCGCGTAAATACGGGGTGTTCGCCGAGAATTGCGTTGCGCACTTTGAACGAGACGACGCGCCCGGTAAGATGCCGGACAGAATTTTTCCACCTCGCTATTCAGGACAAACCCGCCATGAGCATCAAATCGGACAAGTGGATTCGCCGCATGGCGCAGGAACACGGCATGATCGAACCGTTCGTCGAGCGCCAGATGCGCGGCAGCGACGACAGCCGGGTGATTTCCTACGGCGTGTCGAGCTACGGCTACGACGTGCGTTGCACCAACCACTTCAAGGTGTTCACCAACATCAACTCGGCCATTGTCGACCCGAAGAACTTCGACGCCGGCAGCTTCGTCGACATCCACAGCGACGTCTGCATCATTCCGCCGAACTCCTTCGCCCTGGCCAGCACCGTCGAGTACTTCCGCATTCCGCGCAACGTGCTGACCATCTGCCTGGGTAAAAGCACCTACGCGCGCTGCGGCATCATCGTCAACGTCACTCCACTCGAGCCTGAGTGGGAAGGTCATGTGACCCTGGAATTTTCCAATACCACCAACCTGCCGGCGAAAATCTACGCCAACGAAGGTGTGGCGCAGATGCTCTTCCTCGAATCCGACGAAGAATGTGAAGTTTCCTACAAGGATCGTGGCGGCAAATATCAGGGCCAGCGTGGCGTGACCTTGCCGCGTACCTGATCGACCATCCGACGGATGTCGGGAATTCTTTGGCGGGCAGACACTCTATGGGGTGTACTGCCCGTTTTTGTTACACACAGATTCGGGCCTTCACTGAGGAGTGCCCTATGAAGATCGACCCGCGAATCAGCGCTGAACTGGCAAGGCTTGAGCCCAATCAGATAGGCGTTCTGGCCTGGTCGTTACTGGCGAATCCGTCTTTGAGTCTGTCCGGCGGCGTGCCCGGCCAGCCCGATCCCGATACTCCCAACGAACAACCGACCGAACCAGGCGAACCAACGCTGCCGGACGAGCCGCCTCCGGCGCCTGTCGCCTGATCCACTGTCATGAATATGGCCCGTCAGTCTGATCGATTTGCGATCTAGCTGACGGGCCATATTTCGTTGTCGCCGATCACGAAGACTTTGCAGCTGTCGTCGCGCTCGACCTGATAGCCGCCGGTGAACGCACCGAATGCCGGCATCAGGCTGATGCGCTCACCGAGTCTGAAACAAGCCAGGCGCAGGCTCTGCCGACCTTTGCCATGCAGCCGATAGACCGGGTGCACGTGGCCGGCGAGCACGTGCCGTTCCGGATGCGCATCGGGCTCATGCTGCAGGGCGAACGGTCCGAGTAATAGCGGCTCTGGCACCACGCGGATATTCAGCGAGGCTGGTGGGGCGCCCGCGCGTTTATCGTGGTTGCCGCGAATCAGTGTCATCGGCAGGTCAGCGTGCCGTGCGCGCCACTCTGCCAGCGCATTCAGCGTGGTCGGGACATGTGAACCAGGCCCATGCAGAAAATCCCCGAGGAAGATCAACTGGCGACACGGCAACCGCGCCAGCAACGCGTCGATTACCTCGATGTTGCTCGCCGTCGTGCCATGCGGCACCGGCTGGCCGAGGCTGCGATAGGCCGCCGCCTTACCGAAATGCACATCGGCGATCAGCAATGCTTCCTGCGCTGGCCAGTACAGCGCTTTCTCCGGCAGCAGCCACAACTCCTCACCGGCCAAACGCACCGGGTACGCACTCACGACGATTTCCCGTTATCAGCGGTTTTTTCCAGGTCACCAACCATTCTTCTGATCCTGTCAGCCAGTTTTTCCGAACTCATGCTCTCGCGCATCCGCTCCACCAGCAGCGGAAAGCCCAACGGTGTAGGACGTTTAACCTGATGCACGTCCAGTTTCATCTGATTGATGCGCTCCAGTGTCTGTTCCAGACGGCGAATATCCAGCTCTTCGCGTAGGACTTCTTCCCCAGCCTGGGCCAGCAGCAGGTTGTCGGCGTCATATTGTTTGAACACCTGGAAGAACAAGCCACTCGACGCCTGCACCTGGCGGGTGCTTTTTGGTGCGCCCGGATACCCGGCGAACACCAGCCCGGCGATCCGCGCGATTTCGCGGAAGCGGCGCAACGCCAGTTCACCGGCATTGAGGCTGGCGAGCACGTCCAGCAACAGGTCATCGGCATTGAACAGGTGCGCGTCCAGATGCGTGGCCCAATCCACCGGCGTGGCGCTGAGCAGTTCCAGGCCGTAATCATTCACGGCAATCGAGAAGGTCACCGGCTGGCGCTGACTGACGCGCCACGCCAACAGGCTCGCCAGTCCCAGATGCACTTGTCGCCCGGCGAACGGATAGAGAAAAAGATGCCAGCCTTCGCGGGATTTCAGCACTTCGGCCAGCAGATTTTCCGTGGTGGGCAAGCCGGACCAGCGTATCTGCGTCTCCAGCAGCGGCCGCAACGCGTGCATTTCCGGGCCTTTGAATTGACCTTGAGCAGCGGCGCTGAAGCGCGTGACCACCGCTTCGGCCAGTTCGTTGGATAACGGCATGCGTCCGCCATTCCAGCGCGGCACGGCAGCCTTTTTCGCGGTGCTGCGTTTGACGTAGGCGGTCATGTTTTCCACCCGCACCAGTTCCAGCAGGCGCCCGGCGAAGAGGAAACCATCGCCCGGTTTCAGCCGGGCGATAAAACCTTCCTCGACGCTGCCCAGCTGTTTGCCGCCGCCGCCCTTGCTCCAGAATTTCAGGTTGATGCTCGCGTCGCTGACGATGGTGCCGATGCTCATGCGATGGCGCCGCGCCAGACGCGCATCCGGCACACGCCAGACGCCGTGTTCGTCCGGCTCGACCCGGCGGTAATCCGGATACGCTGTAAGAGACATCCCGCCATGGCGTACGAACGCCAGCGCCCAGGCCCAGTCTGCCGCTGTCAGGTCGCGATAGGCCCAGGCACCACGGACTTCTTCGTACAAGTCTTCAGGAATAAAGCCACCGCCAAGGGCCATGCTGACCAAATGCTGGACCAGCACATCCAGCGGCTTGTGCGGTGACAGGCGCGGCTCGATGCGCCGTTGCTCGACGGCATCGCGTGCGGCGACCGCTTCGATCAGTTCCAGGCTGTGGGTCGGCACCAGCGTCACCCGCGAGGTGCGCCCCGGTGCGTGGCCGGAGCGCCCGGCACGTTGCATCAACCGCGCAACGCCTTTCGCCGAGCCGATTTGCAGTACGCGTTCGACCGGGAGGAAATCCACACCCAAGTCCAGGCTCGAGGTGCACACCACCGCTTTCAACTGGCCATTCTTTAATGCCTGCTCGACCCAGTCGCGGGTATCGCGTGACAGTGAGCTGTGGTGCAGCGCGATCAACCCGGCCCAGTCCGGCCGCGCTTCCAGCAGCGCCTGATACCAGATCTCCGATTGCGCACGGGTGTTGGTGAACACCAGGCTGCTGGCACAGGCGTCAAGTTCGGCCACCACCTGCGGCAGCATCTTCAGACCGATGTGGCCGGCCCAGGGAAAACGCTCGATGGCCGGTGGCAGCAGGGTGTCGACTTGCAGGGTTTTTTCGCTTTTGCCTTGGACACTGACGCCGCCGCCCTGTGGGATCAGCACTTGCTCGGCGTGGGATTGATTACCGAGGGTGGCGGATACCCCCCAGACAATCAGTTCCGGCTGCCAATGACGCAGGCGGGCGAGGGCCAGTTGCAGTTGCACGCCGCGTTTGTTGCCGAGCAATTCGTGCCATTCATCCACGACGATCATGCGCAGGGTCGACAACGCCGTGCGCGCATCGGCGCGGGCGAGCAACAGGGTCAGGCTTTCCGGTGTGGTGATCAGCGTCGTTGGCAGACGTCGGCCCTGACGCGCGCGTTCGCTGCTGCTGGTATCGCCGGTGCGCAGGCCGATACTCCACGGAATCTGTAAGTCATCCACCGGAATCTGCAACGCGCGGGCGGTATCGGCGGCGAGGGCGCGCATCGGCGTGATCCACAGCACCGTCAGCGGTTCGGCCGGCGGTTTGCGTTTGCGCGGTGTAGCCACGGGCGGCTGCAAGCGAGCGAAGCGATTGAGTGCGGCAAACCACACCGCGTAGGTTTTACCAGCGCCGGTGCTGGCGTGGAGCAAGCCGGACTCGCCGTTTTTCACCGCCGCCCACACCTGTTTCTGAAAGGCGAACGGCTTCCAGTCGCGGGCGCTGAACCAGGTTTTTGCAAAGTCGGGGGATTTCGCCATGCCGGCTGCGTGCGCTCTGGAGGTGTTGTTTCAGAGACAGCGAAGCGGGGCGACAAGTTTAACTTTGTCGGTCGATGGATTCCCCCTGTGGGAGCGCGCCTGCTCGCGAATGCGATTGCACATTCAACATTGATGTTGACTGATAAACCGCTTTCGCGAGCAGGCTCGCTCCCACACAGGGGTGGGTTGCCAACCTTATTTAAGATTGCCGCTGAGGAATTGCTTCAGCCGTTCGCTTTTCGGATTGCCCAGCACGTCTTCAGGTGCACCTTCTTCCTCCACCAGACCCTGATGCAGAAACAGCACCTGATTCGACACCTTGCGCGCAAAACTCATTTCGTGGGTGACCATGATCATCGTCCGGCCTTCCTCGGCCAGACCCTGAATCACTTTCAGCACTTCGCCGACCAGTTCCGGGTCGAGTGCCGAGGTCGGTTCGTCGAACAGCATCACTTCCGGCTCCATCGCCAGTGCCCGGGCGATCGCCACGCGTTGTTGCTGGCCGCCGGACAGAAACGCCGGGTATTGATCGGCGACCCGCGCCGGCAAGCCGACTTTGTCCAGATAACGTCGGGCGCGATCCTCGGCTTCCTGTTTGCTGCAGCCCAGCACCCGGCGCGGGGCCATGGTGATGTTTTCCAGCACGGTCATGTGGCTCCACAGGTTGAAATGCTGGAACACCATCGCCAGCCGCGTGCGCAGGCGTTGCAGTTCATCGGCGTCGGCAACGTGCATGCCGTGGCGGTCGGTGACCATGCGGATCGCCTGGCCATCAAGGCTCATGGCGCCGTCATTGGGTTGTTCAAGGAAATTGATGCAGCGCAAAAAGGTGCTTTTGCCCGAGCCGCTGGCGCCGATCAGGCTGATCACGTCGCCGGTTTTGGCCTTGAGCGAAACGCCTTTGAGCACCTGATGATCGCCATAGCTTTTGTGCAGGCCTTCAACGGTCAGTTTGTACATGGACGAGCATCCTCAAGGCGAAAGTAGGTAGCCGCTGCGATAGGCCTGGGCGCCCGCGACGTGGGCGATGACCATGCCGGCAGTGGCCATGCGCCGCAGCGAGCGCGCATACAGCAGGCCGGCGGCGGTGCAATGAATGGGGGTGACCTTGTCGTGGACCGGGTCGATGATTTCGGCGATCTGCTGGCCGGCTTCCAGGTATTGGCCGGGCGTGGCGCAGTACACCAGCAGGCCGCCGACTGGTGTGGTCACCGGTTCGACCCCGGCCAGCGGCGTGGCCGGGTACGGCAGTGGCGGTTGCGGCTTGGTCTCGCCGACGATGGCATCGAACTGGATCAGATAGTCGATCAGCGCCTGACAATCGCGGCTGGCCAGTGGGTGATTGACGTCGCCCTGGCCGCGCAATTCGACGGTCACCGAGAAGCTGCCCAGCGGAATCTCGAACTGCTCACCGAAGCGCTCGCGCAGTTGCCACCAGAGCAGGGTGAAGCACTCGTCGAACGATTGCCCGCCGGAATCGGTAGCGAGCAGGCTGGCCTGCGCTTCCATGTAGCGCGCCAAGGGCTCGACCTGTGGCCACGCCTCGGGCGTGGTGTACAGGTGCACCACCGATTCGAAGTCGCAGTGCAAGTCCAGCACCATGTCGGCATCGCAGGCCAGGCGTTGCAGGGTCAGACGCTGGGATTGCAGTTGTGTGGTCGGCTTCTGACGGTCGAGGGCGTTGCGCAGGCTGGCGCGGATCAGTTCGAGGTTGTGCTGCGCGTCGTCGTTGAGTTGGCCTTCGATGGCGTTGCCGATTTCTTCGCTGAGGTCGACGAACCAGCGATTGAAGTTCTGCCCGCTCTCCAGGTCGTAACGGCCCAGCGGCACGTCCATCAGCACTTGTTCGAGGCCGACCGGGTTGGCCACCGGCACCAGGACGATTTCGCTGCGCAGGCGGCCGGCAGCTTCCAGCTCGGCCAGACGCTGTTTCAGGTGCCAGGCGACCAGCATGCCCGGCAGTTCGTCAGCGTGCAGCGACGCCTGGATGTAAACCTTGCCCTTGGCCTGCGGTGGGCCGAAGTGGAAGCTGTGAATCTGCCGTGCGGTCCCCGGCAGCGGGGCCAGCAAGTCATGGATCTGGTGGCGCATTGTTATCTCTTTATTTTTGAAACCAGTGCTAGTGAGTCGGCCCGAGGAAGGCCAGCCAGCGGCGTTCGGCGAGGCGGAACAGGCCGACCAGCGCAAAAGTAATGGTCAGGTAGATCAGCGCGGCGATGCCGAATGACTGGAAGGTCAGGAAGGTCGCCGAGTTGGCATCCCGCGCGACTTTCAGGATATCGGGAATGGTCGCGGTGAACGCCACGGTGGTCGAGTGCAGCATCAGGATCACTTCGTTGCTGTAGTAGGGCAACGAACGGCGCAGTGCCGACGGTATGATCACGTAGGCATACAGCTTCCAGCCGGTCAGGCCATAAGCCTTGGCCGCTTCGACTTCGCCATGGTTCATGCTGCGAATCGCCCCGGCGAAAATTTCCGTGGTGTACGCGCAGGTGTTTAGGGCGAAGGCGAGGATCGTGCAGTTCATCGCGTCGCGAAAGAAACTGTCGAGGATCGGCTGCTCGCGCACGGCGGCGAGGCTGTAGATGCCGGTGTAGCAGATCAGCAACTGGATATACAGCGGCGTGCCCCGGAACAGGTAGGTGTAGAACTGCACCGGCCAACGGACGTAGAAGTGCGGCGAGACGCGGGCAATCGACAGCGGAATCGAGACGACGAAGCCGATGCAGATCGACGCGGTCAGCAGCCACATCGTCATCGCCAGCCCGGTGATGTTCTGGCCGTCGGTATAAAGGAAGGCGCGCCAATATTCCTGCAGGAGTTCGATCATCGTACGGCCTCCCGGGCACCGGCGGCGTAGCGGCGTTCGAGCCAGCGCAGGATGAAGTTCGAAGCACTGGTGATCAGCAGATAAATCAAGGCGGCGAGGACCAGAAAGTAGAACAGTTGATAGGTGCTTTTACCGGCGTCCTGGGCAGCCTTGACCAGATCGGCGAGGCCAATGATCGACACCAGCGCGGTGGCCTTGAGCATGACCATCCAGTTGTTGCCGATGCCCGGCAAAGCGAAGCGCATCATTTGCGGAAACACCACGAAGCGAAAACGCTGGCCACGTTTGAGGCCATACGCGGTGGCGGCTTCGACCTGACCACGCGGCACCGCGAGGATGGCGCCACGGAAGGTCTCGGTGAAATACGCGCCATAAATGAAGCCCAGCGTCAGCACGCCGGCGCTGAACGGGTCGATTTCAATATATTCCCATTCCATATAGTCGGTCAGCGACGTCAGCCAGGTTTGCAGGCTGTAGAAGATCAACAGCATCAGCACGAGATCCGGCACGCCGCGAATCAGCGTGGTGTAGAGCTGCGCGGGCAGGCGCACCAGTTTGACTTTCGACAGTTTGGCACTGGCGCCGAGCAGGCCGAGCAACACGGCCACCAGCAGCGACATCGCCGATAATTTGATGGTCATCCAGGTGCCTTGCAGCAGCAACGGGCCGAAGCCCTGCAGACTGAACGAGGCCAGCCCCAGATTTTGCAGGAGGGTTTCAAACATAAATCAGCAACCTGAGCGGATGGAAAAGGCGCCCATCGAAGATGGGCGCCGGGGCATTATTTGCCGCTGTACAGATTCAGGTCACCAAAGTGTTTCTTTTGAATCTCGGCGTATTTGCCGTCGTCGTGTAACGCTTTGATACCTTTATCCAAAAGTGCTTTCAGCTCAGTGTTACCTTTCTTGATACCGACAGCGGTTTTGGCTGGCAGCAATTCGCTGTCGACCGGCTGGCTGATTTCATAATCAGCGCCTTTTGGCGACTTCAGAAAGCCCAGTTCGGCTTGCAGCATGTCCTGGATACCGGCGTCGAGACGACCGGAGGTCAGGTCGGAATACACCTGATCCTGGTTCTGATAGGCCTGGGTTTTCACGCCAGCCTTGTCCAGCACGGCTTTGGCGTAGGCTTCCTGAATGGTGCCTTGCTCGTAACCGACGGTTTTGCCCTTGAGTGAAGTGACGTCGGCGGTGATGCCGGAGCCTTTCTTGAACACGTAAGCGGTCGGGCCGGAAAACAGTTCGCTGGAGAAGTCGATGACCTTCTCGCGAGCCGGGGTCACGGTCATCGACGAGATCACACCGTCGAACTTGTTGGCCTTGAGGCCCGGAATCATGCCGTCGAAATCGCTTTCGACCCATTTGCACTTGACCTTCAGTTCGGCGCAGATCGCGTTGCCCAGATCGATATCGAACCCGACCAGGCTGCCATCGGCCGCTTTCGACTCGAACGGTGCGTACGAAGGGTCAACGCCAAAGCGCAGCTCTTTGTATTCCTTGGCCAGCGCGGAGCCGGCGGCCATGCACAACGCCAGTGCAGAAAGGGTCAGCAATGCTTTTTTCATTATTCAATCCCTAAGAACCAATATGAGCGCTTGTGGCGCAGAATTATTGTTACTGCAACGCTTACGACCTATAGAAAGTAGCAATTTCCGAACCAGAGTGCCGAACAGGTGTTTTAAAAGGTTGAGCGGAGAGAGGCAAGGGTAGTTGAATGCACGGAAACGGGCATTGCTGTTTGCATGCACTGTTTCGGTTCAAACGCGTAGCTGAGAGCAGGGAAAACTGTGGAAAGGAATTGTCCCCGATGACTGATCGTTCCCACGCTCCTGCGTGGGAATGCATCAACGGACGCTCCGCGTTCGGCTCTGGGGGGGACGCAGAGCGTCCCGGGCTGCGTTCCCACGCAGAGCGTGGGAACGATCAGTGAAAAGGGGTTAGGCCAACAGATCCTGAAGGGTAGCGAGGCTGTCCGCTTCTTCGACGGTCTTGTCCTTGCGCCAGCGCAGCATGCGCGGGAAACGCACGGCGATGC
This sequence comes from Pseudomonas siliginis, assembly GCF_024072275.1. Taxonomy (NCBI): domain Bacteria; kingdom Pseudomonadati; phylum Pseudomonadota; class Gammaproteobacteria; order Pseudomonadales; family Pseudomonadaceae; genus Pseudomonas; species Pseudomonas siliginis. Next base: position 1,375,988 of record NZ_CP099598.1, read on the forward strand.
CGCTCTTGTGCCGGCGCGACAGGGCGATGCCTTCGAAGCCGAGTTCGAACACCAGGCTCGGCTTGACGCTGCTGACCGGGCCGAATTTCTCCACGGTGGTCTTGCGCACGATGCTGTCGACCTGACGCATCTCTTCATCGGTCAGCCCCGAATACGCCTTGGCGAACGGCACCAGCGAGCGTTGACTGGATTCCGGCGGGCCGTCCCACACCGCGAAGGTGTAATCGCTGTACAGACTGGCGCGACGACCGTGTCCGCGCTGGGCATAAATCAGTACCGCGTCGACGCTGAACGGGTCGACCTTCCACTTCCACCACACGCCCATGTCCTTGGTCCGGCCGACGCCATACAGCGAATCGCGGGCCTTGAGCATCATGCCTTCGACGCCGAGTTTGCGTGACGCTTCGCGCTGGAGGCCAAGGTCGAACCAGTCCTCGCCGGTCAGTACCGGGGAGGGCAGCAGTACCGGGCTGTTGCAGCGCGCGATGACTTCCTCGAGTTGCGCCCGTCGCTTGACCTGCGGCTGGTTGCGCCAGTCCTCGCCCTGCCATTCCAGCAGGTCGTAGGCCAGCACTACCACCGGCACTTCTTCGAGAATTTTCTTGTCGAGCGTCTTGCGACCGATGCGTTGTTGCAGCAGGGCGAACGGTTGCACGGCCGGCGGCTCATCGGATTGCGGATCGAAGGCATCTTCCGTAGTCGGATGGGTGCTCTTCCACACGACGATTTCGCCGTCGATCACCGTCCCGTCGGGCAAGCCGTGGACCAGCACATCGAACTCGGGGAAGCGCTCGGTCACCAATTCCTCGCCGCGCGACCACACCCACAGCTTGCCGTCGCGCTTGACTACTTGCGCGCGGATACCGTCCCACTTCCATTCCACCTGCCAGTCGCTGGCGGGGCCGAGCAGGGCTTCGAATTCCTCGACCGGTTGCGCCAAGGCGTGGGCAAGAAAGAACGGGTAGGGCTGGCCGCCGCGCTGGGCATGTTCGTCGGCGGATTCCGGGGCGATGAGTTTCAGGTAACTCGCGGCGTTGGGCCGGTTCGACAGATCGGTGTAACCGACCAGACGCTGAGCGACGCGTTTGCTGTCGAGGCCGGCCATCGACGCCAGGGCGCGGGTGACCAGCAACTTCGACACGCCGACGCGGAAACTGCCGGTGATCAGCTTGATGCACAGCATCAGGCTCGGCCGATCCAGTTGCGCCCACAACATCGGCAGTTGGCGCGCCAGATATTCCGGGGTTTCACCGCGAAGTGGCAGCAGCTTGTCTTCGATCCATTCGGCTAGACCGGCCTCGGAGCTGTGGGAATTTTCCGGCAGCACCAGAGAAATGGTCTCGGCCAGATCGCCGACGGCCTGATAGCTTTCTTCGAACAGCCACGGCTCCAACCCTGAAACTTCTACCGCCAGCTCACGGAGGATGCGCACCGGCACCAGTTGACGAGGCCGACCACCGGAGAGGAAATACACCGCCCATGCGGCATCTTCCGGCGCGGCCTGCGCGAAGTACACCTGCATCGCCGCCAGCTTGGCGTTGCTCGACGTGGTGGCGTCGAGTTCGGCATATAACTCGGCGAACGCTTTCATGGGGACGTCTCGGCAACGGTGGGTTCGGTGGCGATGTTGTCGTCTTCGTCATCGCCGTATTCAGTGGTGAAGCCTTGTGCATCAAGACCCTGTTCGCGCAGATGACGTACGAGCACGCCGATCGAGCCATGAGTGACCATCACCCGCTCCGCGCCGGTCTGGTTGATCGCCCAGAGCAGGCCGGGCCAGTCGGCGTGATCGGAGAGGACGAAACCGCGATCGACGCCGCGCCGCCGCCGGGTCCCGCGCAAGCGCATCCAGCCGCTGGCGAAGGCATCGCTGAAGTCGCCAAAACGGCGCATCCACGTGCTGCCGCCCGCCGACGGCGGAGCAATGACCAAAGCCTGGCGCATGATCGGATCGCTTTTTTTCACGTCGCCCGCATAGATCGTCGGCGGCAGGTACACACCGGCATCGCGGTACACACGGTTCAACGGTTCGACCGCGCCGTGGCTGAGGATCGGCCCGAGGGTTTCGTCGATGCCGTGGAGGATGCGTTGGGCCTTGCCGAAGGAATAGCAGAACAGCACGCTGGCCTTGCCGGCGGCGATATTGGCCGCCCACCACCGATTGATCTCGGCGAAGATCTGCGCCTGCGGCTGCCAGCGGTAGATAGGCAGGCCGAAGGTCGATTCGGTGATGAAGGTGTGGCAGCGCACCGGTTCGAATGGGGCGCACGTGCCATCCGGCTCGACCTTGTAATCCCCCGACGCGACCCAGACTTCGCCGCCGTATTCCAGGCGCACCTGCGCCGAACCGAGGACATGCCCGGCGGGGTGAAAGCTCAGGGTCACGCCGTGATGGGTCAGGCGTTGGCCGTAATCAAGGGTTTGCAACTGGATGTCCTGACCCAGGCGCGCGCGCAGAATCCCGGCGCTGGCGCTGCTCGACAGGTAGTGCTGATTACCGGTGCGCGCGTGATCGCCATGGGCATGGGTGATCACCGAACGCTCGACCGGCCGCCACGGATCGATATAGAAATCTCCGGCGGGGCAGTAGAGACCTTCAGGTCGGGCAATAACAAGATCCATGTCGTGACCGGAATGGGGGGCTTGTTAGCTATGAGGCGGGCGTGAGGCTGGAAGTTCGATCGGCTTTGAAGCGCTACCCTCACCCCAGCCCTCTCCCAGAGGGAGAGGGGGCCGACCGAAGTGTCTGGTTAGGTACATCGACCTGGGGGACCGAGTTGAATATGGATCCGGCACAGCCTTGAGCCTGATCCAATGTTGGATTCACCATCTCTCTTTCAGGTCGGCGCAAGACCCAAGCATCCCCCAATCAGTCCCCTCTCCCTCCGGGAGAGGGCTAGGGTGAGGGGCTGTTGATCTTTGCTTTATTCCCCGGGGGTGAGGGTCAAGCGGGTCTTGCCATACACCCGATCAAAGTTCTGCGGCTGCATCGGCAAGCCGATGTACTGACCTTTCAGCCATGCATCGATCCCGTTCAGGTAGTTCGGACTCAGTGGATTGCCCGACTGCCCCGTACCGTTCTGCGCCATCAGTGGCTCGCTCTGGCCGAAGTCGACGATAAAACGCATCGACGGCGCGCGCGTGGTGACGAAGTCCTGGCCCCAGGCAAACGCCGAGCTGTTCAGCGTGGTGTGATCGCCGCCAGCCGCCAGCGGCCCGCGTACAGTCTGACCGTTGCTGTTTTTCCACGCATAGCTGTGCAGTTTGCCCCACTGCCAGGCGCGATGATCGCCGCCCAACTGGCTGTCGCCCGCTGTAATCGCCGCAGCGAGGCTGCGGGCGAGAATCACGGATTTTTCTTCCTTCTGCGGCGTGCGCAGGTCATCCCAGAATGGACTGTCCTCACGCCCCAAGAGATGATCGGCCTGCGCCGCGTAGGACAGATCGCCATTGGCGACAAAGGCCTTCCACGCCGGGCTCGACTCAGGACCCAGTTCATCGAGGAAGATCTGCTTCATGCTTTCCTGCAGAAACAGTTCATAAATCGCCGCATCCGCCGAGGTCGGGCTGAGCTTGCCGTCGAACGCCATCAAGCGCGTGAAGGCTTCGCGGGCCTTGCTGCGTTCGGCTTCCGGCAGGGCGTCGATCGCCTGTTTCAGCGGTTGCTTCATGCCCGGCGCTTCGAAGACTTTTTTCAGCTTGGCGGCGAACGTGGTGGTCTGGTCGTACTGCATGGCGATCACGCTGCGGCTGTCGTGCTTGCCGCTGCCGGCCATTTCCGCCAGGCGCTCGCCGCGCTCCGGTGCCGCCCAGGATTTCGACAACTGCATGCCGTAGCCGTCGGGAATTACACGCTGGTTGGCGGTGCCGAGCCAGCCTTGTGCCGGGTCCTGATCGTAGGGGTGCAGCATCGGGTCGGCGTAACCGTCCCAGTCGTAGCGACCGTCCCAACCCGGCGAGGGCAGCAGGCCTTCACCTTCGCGACGGTTGGGGAAGCGCCCGGTGACTTGCCAGCCGATATTGCTTGCATCGGCAAAGACCAGATTCAGGGTAATGGCGCGGATTTCGCGGCTGGCGTCCGAGGCGCGCTCGACGTTTTGCGCCCGGGTCAGGTCGAAGAAGGCATCCAGGGTTTTGTCGTCAGTGAAGCTTGGCGTCTGCAAGGCGAGGCCGAAACCGTTGCCTTGCGCCGCTGCCTGGGCACTGTTGAGCAGCGCGCCGTGGCGGGTTTCGTAAACGGCTTCACGAATCGGCCGCTGGCCTTTGACGAAATAGGTTTCGTTGCGCACGCCCAACGGCTGCCATTTGCCGTTGACTTCATAAGTGAGGCTGCTGCCCTGACGGCGGATTTTCTCGAGGAACAGGTCCTGATTGTCGCCGAGCACGCTGGTCATGCTCCACGCCACTTTGCCGTTGAAGCCGCCGAGCACCATCGGCAGACCGGCAACCGTGACGCCGGCGGCCTGATATTTCGGCGCGCGGATCTGCACGAAACTCCACAGAGACGGTGCGGCTAGCGGCCCGTGCGCATCGCTGGCCAGCAGGCTCTTGCCGCTACGGCTGCGTTGCGGGGCGATCGCCCAATTGTTCGCAGTCGGTGTGGCGAGCAGGTTCAGCGACGACAGTTGCTGGCTGGCGTTGCTCAATTCCGTCAGCCCCGGAATCTGCCCGTTGAGCTTGAGGCCTTGCAGTTTGTCGGCTTCAGCCACTGGCAGGTTTTCATCAGGCGCCGACGGGCTCAGCCAGGCGAGTTTGTCAGTGGTCACGGTTTGCGCGAGCACCAGTGACTGGATTTCCTCCGGCAGGTTGGCCGACTGGCTGAAATTCAGCAGGGCAAAAATCAGCGCCGAATCTTCCGGTTTCCAGTATTCGGGCTTGTAACCGCTGGCGGCGAGGTCGCCCGGCAACTTGTCGGCGTAGCGGAACAGGTAGGCGTTGACGCCCCGTGCATACACTTCGAAGAAGCGCTTGAGCCGTGGCGACGAGGCCTTGTACAGCTCGCCGGCGCTCTTCTTCAGATTGACCGCGCGCATGTAGCGGTCGGCATCGAGCATCGACGCGCCGGACATTTCCGCCAGCCGGCCCTGGGCCAACAGGCGCAGGGTGACCATCTGGTTGATGCGGTCGCTGGCGTGGACATAGCCGAGGCTGAACAGCGCGTCATGGAAGCTGTTGCTCTCGATCAACGGCATGCCCATCGCATTGCGCCGCACCGACACGTTCTGCGCCAGGCCCTTGAGCGGTTGTACGCCGGAGGTCGGCGGCAGGCTGTCCTGGGCGTTCCAGGTCTGGCAACCGGACAGGCCGAGAACACCGGCCACTGCTGCGGCAACGCCGAACCGGGGAAGAAAATGTGTAAGGGCTGGCGAGGCCATGGCGAAGCTCCTGCGGGGGTATAAGGCTGGGGGCGCAATAAAGCCGCTACGTTAGTGAGGGCGCGAGGGCCGCGCAAGCGGGGCGAGCGGTTATTTGTGCTGTTGTCGGCTGATCGGTCAAAGCTGTGACAGTTGCTTGTGGGAAAGCGCTGATGTTGAACTGCGGAATGAGTCCCGAGACCTGTCAGGAGAAAGATCGCTATGGAGCTTCAAAGCAACGCTGCGCTGATCATCATCGACCAGCAGAAAGGCATTCTGCATCCGCGTCTGGGGCGGCGGAATAATCCTCAGGCCGAAGAGCGAATGCTTGAGTTATTGGCGCTGTGGCGCCTGCGCGGGCGCCCGGTGATTCACGTGCAGCATTTGTCGCGCTCACCTGACTCGGTGTTCTGGCCGGAGCAGGACGGAGTGGAGTTTCAGCCGCGCTTTATGCCGCAGGACGCTGAATGGCTGATCCAGAAACAGGTGCCCGATGCGTTTTGTGCGACGGGGCTGGAACGGCAGTTGCGCGAGGCGGGGATTGGTCAGGTGCTCATTGTCGGCGTGGCAACACACAACTCGGTGGAATCAACGGCGCGCACTGCGGGTAACCTTGGTTTCGACACATGGGTGGCAGAGGATGCGTGCTTTACCTTCGACAAGGCCGATTATTTCGGCAAACCGCGTACCGCTGAAGAGGTGCACGGGATGTCGCTGGGCAATCTGCATGGGGAGTATGCGACGGTGGTCGGCTCTTCACAGATTCTGGCGGCGGGCTGAAATTTTGTAGCGTATGTGCCGCCGCCTTCGCGAGCAGGCTCGCTCCCACATTCGAGCGCATTTCGTCAGAAGGAATGCAATTCACTGTGGGAGCGAGCCTGCTCGCGAAGCGGTGTGTCAGGCGAAGAAGATCTTCGCCAGTGACATCAAGCGCCGTGGCACTTCTTGAATTTCTTGCCGTTGCCGCATGGGCAAGGGTCATTGCGGCCGACGTCTTTCAGGGCGTTGCGCACCGGTTCCTGGTGGGCGTGGCCGCAGTTCGGGCCGTGGACATGGCCATGGTCGTGATCATGATGGTGGTCATGATCGTGGTTGCAGTCAGGGCCATGGACATGGGGTTGCTGGGTCATCGAGGTCACTCCGGAGTTAGATCGGCGGGGATTATCACGCCATTGCGCTCAAGGTGCACGTAGTGGGCGATGAATAAACCGGTTTCCATTTCCCCCTGCAATTGATAGGGAATCTGCTGGTTCGGATTTTTCAGCAGTTTCACCACGTGTTTGATCTTCGGCCACAGGTTGGTGCGGATCGGCACTTTGAAGTAAGCGCTGCGCTTTGGCCCGACGGTAAACCAGTGCTCATGCTCGCCCTCGGTGAGCAGCATGTCCGCCAGGTGAATCCGGTATTCGAGGCCGCGCACGGTCAGATCGCTGTCGTTGGGATTGTCGACGCGAAAGTGCAGGATGAATTTTTGCTCGAGCAGTTTGGCCCGCACCACCTCGACTTTCACCAGATGCACGGCAGGCTCGACGCTGTCATCGCTGAACCACGAGGCACAGCCGCCGAGGTTTACGATCAGCATCAACAGCAGGAAATGTAATGTGCGCCGACGACCGAGCATGAAATTGACTCCCTTTGTGCCCAGTCTAGACCTTAAAAGATTTCAGCCTTCGGCTAATCCCGTGGAGCTGCCGAAGGCTGCGATCTTTTGATCTTGGCTTTCAAGCGCCGAAATAACCCGAACAACACTTCTTGAACTTCTGCCCGCTGCCGCAAGGGCAGCCGTCATTGCGCCCCAGCTTCAGCTGCACCGTGGGATCGATGAAGTACCAGCGCCCGCCGTTCTGCACAAACGAAGAGCGCTCGCGATGGCTGTGCTCGCCCTGGCTGTCATGCCAGCGCGCGGTGAATGTCACAAAAGCGTGTTCCGGCTGGCCGCCGAAAACCTCCGAGCTTTCCACCTCAAGGCCGAGCCAGGTACTTTGCGCACTCCAGTCGCTGATCGATTGTCGGTTCAGCCCCGCCTGCTGCGCGGGCAGGGTGGTCGCCACCAGATAGTCGATCAGCCCCAGCACATAAGCGCTGTACCGCGAACGCATCAAGGCTTCGGCACACGGCGCCGGGTGGCCGTCATGATAAGGGCCGCAGCAGGCATCCAGCAGATTGCCGCTGCCGCAAGGGCAAATGGCTGTACTCATTGCATTACCACCAGTATTTCCCGAAGTTTTCCGGATTGGCCCAGAAGCGTGAATTGAGCCAGTCGGGGACTTGTTTGTAGTCAAGCAGATCGTAGGTGAACAGGGTCAGCACCTGCGCGTCGCGCTGAAAACGCTCGCTGGCCTGCAGTGCCAGCGAATAGAAGTCGGTTTCCTGCCAGCCGCTGGCCGCCAGATCCGCCAGCACTGCGATGCGACTGGTGTTGAGATTGCGGATGCCGCCCAACAGATTCAGGCCATCGCGTTTGGGCAAATGTTCCAGGCAATCGACCACCAGCGCCAGATCGAAGCGTTGCGCGGCCAGTTCGGCGGGCAGACCGCCGGGTGCGGCATGGGCGACCACGGTATCTGGATGCGCGTCCTTGAAAGCGCTCAAGGCGGGAAACTCGCTGGCGCCGATCAGCAGCAGTCGGGCCGGGGCGTAGCGATCCAGCAAAGCGGCCAACGCCTGTTGTGGCGTGCGCGAAGAAATGGCGACGTTCATCGAAGCTCCTCAGTCAGACCGCCAAGACTAGCCTGCCAGACTGCGTCGGCAAAGCGCCCGGTGGCGGTGGTTTTCGCCAAAAGAGGCAAACCCCTGTGAACACGGTCGCAAACAGCGGTGGCCTATTGCTGGCGGAGATTAAAACTCCGGTCTTTACTCCCTGAATCGGTTTTAAGCCGATCCCTCAGGAGAAAACTAGATGAGCATAGTTCGGACAGCATTACCCTTGGTTCTGCTAACCAGTGTGTTGACTGGTTGCGCAGGTTTGCAGAAAACCGACTGGCCGACCTGTGCGGCGGTCGGCGGTGTGGTCGGTGCCGGTCTCGGCGCGACGGAAAGCGCATCGTGGGCTGGCTACGGTGCACTGATCGTCGGCGGTACGGCAGCGGCTTACTGCTGGGTGCATGGCGATGGCGATGAAGACGGCGATGGCGTGCCGGACAGTCGCGACAAGTGCCCGGGCACGCCAAAAGGCGTGCAGGTCGATGCTGACGGTTGCCCGCCACCGACGCCTGCGCCAGTGGTCGAAGAAGCGGTTGTGGTCAAGGAAGAAACCATCGTCATTCGTGATGTGCATTTCGAGTTCGACAAAGCCACGCTGACCGGCCCTGACAAGCAAGTGCTGGACAAGGTCGCCGATCGCCTGAAACAGGAATCCTCTACCGCGCAACTGACCGTGACCGGTCACACCGACAGTGTCGGCAGCGATGCCTACAACAAGAAACTGTCGGATCGTCGTGCGCACTCGGTGGTGGAATACCTGATCCAGCAGGGCGTGCCACGTGCCAGCTTCGTTTCGGTGTCGGGCCTTGGTGAAAGCCAGCCTGTGGCTGACAACAAGTCGGCTGATGGTCGTGCACAGAACCGTCGCACCGAAATCAAAATCGTCCGCTAGCCCCTCTCGCATCCGCGGCTTGTGCAGTCGCGGATGCGGGTCTTTACTCCTGTGTAACCGGTATGGGCCGGTACACAGGAGCGTTCACAAATGCGTCTTTTCTCAAGGTCCGTCTTGCCGGTGCTGCTGCTTGGCAGCTTGCTCACCGGTTGTGCCACTCACAGCGATGGCACCGCCCCCCTCAATCAACGTACGTGGCCGATCTGCAGCCTGCTTGGCGGTCTGGTCGGCGGCGGTCTTGGCGCCATTGAAAGCGCCGGCTGGGCCGGCGGCGGCGCGGCATTGGGTATCGTCACCGGCGGGCTGATCTGTTACGCCCAGGATGGCGACGAAGATAGCGACGGCGTCTTCGACCGCCGCGACCGCTGCCCGGACACTCCGGAAAACACCGAAGTCGATCACCGTGGCTGCCCGCTGCCGCAATATCCGGTGGCAGTCAAACCGGTCGAACCGGCGCCGCAATCTGAAGTGATCACCTTGAGCGATGCCGGCAACGTGCTGTTCGATTTCGACAAGTCCGATCTGACCCCGGCGGCCAAAGCCCAGCTCGACACCTTGATGGACAAGCTGCGCAATGCCGATGTGGTCAGCATCAAGGTCATCGGGCACACCGACAGTAAAGGCTCCGACGCCTATAACCAGGCTTTGTCCGAGCGGCGCGCGAGCAGTGTCGCAGCGTATCTGTTGAGTCAGGGGCTGGCGCCGAACAAGCTCACCAGCGAGGGCCGAGGCGAGAGTGAGCCGGTCGCCGATAACGCCAGCGATGAAGGCCGCGCGGAAAATCGCCGGGTCGAGCTGCACATCAATCGTTAGCAACCGTCTGTAGTACGCAGGCTAGAGCTGCCGGGTCGAGATCGTCGCCCCGGCAGCCATTTCATCCGCGTTTGCACAAATTTCATTTTTCCCTCTGGCTTATCCCCCGCAGAAGCCGGTACTGTGCGTGCAAAGAATAATTCGCAACACGGGGGAGCGTATGAAGGTGTTCTGGGGGCTGGGGCGTTTGCTGACCCTGCTGTTCTGCTGCGTGGTGCTGGCCAATCAGCTGGTGCCGTTTGTTCATCCGCTGCATCTGCTGGTCAATCTGGCCGGCGCTCTGTTGTTGCTGATTCATCTACTCGAAGTGCTGCTGTGCAACCGCAGCCTCAAGGGCCGTCCGCACCCTTGGCGTGATCGTGGCCGCATCCTGTTGTTCGGCGTTTTCCACCTGCAAACCATCCCGGCCCCGGCCGCTCCGGAGGCTTCTTCCCATGCGTAAACTCTGCCTGCTCGCTGCATTCATCAGTCCACTGGCCTGCGCCCAGGTGGTCAACGTGCAAAGCAATTCTTTGATGCGCTTGCCCAACACCACCAGCACGCTGCAACTGGAGAAACTGGAAGTCGCCGATTACGGCACCTTGCTGATCCCGTCCAACGTGACTGAATTGAACATCAATGAACTGCGCCTGGGCCATGAAGCACGTATTGCTATCGTTCCCGCTGAACAAGCGCTGGAAGTGAAGGTCAAGCGCGCTGAATTGAGCGAGGGCAGCCAGATCACCGCGCGCGGCGCCCCCGGCACTTATGAAAAAGCGGCCCGGGCCGGGCGCAATCTGAACCTGCAATTTCAGGCCCTGAGCGCGCCGCAACTGACGGTCGATGCCCGTGGCGGCAGGGGCGCGCCGGGTTTCGTCGGCCTCGACGGCGGCAACGGTGAAGATCCGGGCTGCACCTATGGATCGGCCGGCCACGGCGCCGATGGCAGTGACGGCAGCGATGGCCAGCCAGGCGCGCCGGGTGCGCTGGTGCGACTCGCCGTACCACGGGATTTTCCGGCCGAGCTGATCAAGGTCAACGTGGCTGGCGGTGCCGGCGGCCCGGCGGGTGTTGGCGGCAAGGCGGGCAAGGGTGGCAAGTCCAAGGGCTGCCTGGTCTATCGCGCTGATGGCGGCAAGAACGGTAAGGCCGGTGCGGATGGCCAGCCGGGGCCGGTGGGAGCGGCGGGTTCGGTTACCGTGCAACGGCTCTAAAACTGCGACCCACTCTCTGATCAATAAAGTGCTTTGGTGAGTGAAGATCTTTGGTGAGTGAAATTATGTGGCGAGGGGATTTATCCCCGCTGGGCTGCGTAGCAGTCCCGTTTTTGATTTTTAGAGCGGGGCCGCTTCGCGACCCAGCGGGGATAAATCCCCTCGCCACAACTGTGTTCACAGCAGAAAAATAGTGCGATTCAGAGCATCGGTCTCGCCGCCGCCACCGCCACCAGCACCAACCCGACCAGCAGATTGAGCCCCACCACCCGGCGAATCCGCCCCAGCACTGCCGCACCCGCCGGCCAATCCTTCGCCTCAACCGCCTTGCGCAACTCTGGCAGCATCAACCCCTGAATGCGGATGAACAGTGCCGTCATCACCACATACAAACCGATCATCACCTGCACGTACTTCGGCGCGGTTTCAAATCCGACCTGCTGCAGATGCAACATGCCCACGCCGCTGATCGGCAACAGGATCACGGCGACCCAGACCCAACGGAAAAAACCTTGAAACACTTCCACCCACAGGGTCAGGCGAGCGGGGCCGTCCAGGGCCTTCACAGCCGCAGGGCGCAAGACCATCCAGGCGAAAAACATACCGCCGACCCACACCAGAGCGGCGAGGACATGCAGGGGGTAAACGAGGCTAAAAGGTGTCATTGGGTCACTCCGTTCTGCGCGGGATCGATTAGCGGGGTATGATAGCCGCCGAATCAAACCACTGAAAATTTATCCAGCGTTTTGCGCCCGACACTCAATGATCAGCACTGAACTCAAAACCACGATCCAGGGCGCCTATTCGCGTTTTCTAGAGGCCAAGAGCCTCAAGCCGCGTTACGGCCAGCGCCTGATGATCGCCGAAATCGCCAAGGTCCTCGGGGATATCGACACCGATGACGAAGGCCGGCGCAGTGGCGACCCCGCGATTGTCGCGGTGGAAGCCGGCACCGGTACCGGCAAGACCGTGGCCTACAGCCTGGCGGCGATCCCCACGGCGAAACTGGCCGGCAAGCGTCTGGTCATTGCCACCGCGACCGTCGCCCTGCAAGAGCAGATTGTCTACAAGGATTTGCCCGACCTGATGCGCAACAGCGGGCTGAATTTCAGTTTTGCCCTGGCCAAGGGCCGTGGTCGCTACATGTGCCTGTCCAAGCTCGACATGTTGTTGCAGGAAGGCCACGCACAAACCGCCACCGCGCAGCTGTTCGAAGAAGAAGGCTTCAAGATCGAAGTCGACGAGGCCAGTCAGAAGCTGTTCACCAGCATGATCGAAAAGCTCGCCGGCAATAAATGGGACGGCGACCGCGACAGTTGGCCTAACGCGCTGGAAGACGCCGACTGGGCGCGCCTGACCACCGATCACAGCCAGTGCACCAACCGTCATTGCCCGAACTTCGGCCAGTGCGCTTTCTACAAGGCTCGCGAAGGCATGGGCAAGGTTGACGTGATCGTTACCAACCACGACATGGTCCTGGCTGACCTGGCACTGGGCGGCGGCGCCGTGTTGCCTGACCCGCGCGACACCATTTACGTGTTCGACGAAGGTCACCATTTGCCGGACAAGGCCATCGGCCACTTCGCTCACTACACGCGCCTGCGTTCCACCGCCGACTGGCTGGAAACCACCGCCAAGAACCTGACCAAGCTGCTGGCCCAGCATCCGTTGCCGGGCGATCTCGGCAAGCTGATTGAGCAGGTGCCCGAGCTGGCGCGGGAGATCAAGACGCAGCAGCAGTTCATGTTCACCGCCTGCGAGCAGATCGCCGATTTCAAACCGGGCGAAGACGTCGAAGGCCGCGAGCGCCCGCGTCATCGCTTTGTCGGCGGGGTGATTCCGGAGGACATGCGCGAGATGGGCATCGAGCTGAAAAAAGGCTATTCGCGCCTAAACGACCTGTTTCAACGCCTGACCGACCTGCTCAAGGAAGGCATGGACGGCGAGGTCAACATCGGTATCGCCAGCAATCAGGCCGAAGAATGGTATCCGCTGTTCGGCAGCCTGCTGTCCCGCGCTTCCGGCAACTGGGAATTGTGGACCGCGTTCACCGCCGAAGACCCGGAAGACAGCCCGCCCATGGCACGCTGGCTGACCCTGGCCGAAAGCGGCTCGCTGTTCGACATCGAGGTCAACGCCAGCCCGATTCTGGCGGCGGAAACCTTGCGTCGCAGTTTGTGGAACGTCGCTTACGGCTGCTTGGTGACGTCGGCGACGCTGACGGCGCTGGGCACCTTCGACCGTTTCCGCATGCGCGCCGGTCTGCCGAAAAAAGCTGTCACAGCGGTGGTGCCGAGCCCGTTTCATCATGCCGATGCCGGCGTGCTGCGCGTGCCGGATCTCAAGGCCGACCCGCGCGATGCCGCCGCCCACACGGCGGCGATCATTCGCGAACTGCCGGATCTGGTCGACGGTTCCCGTGGCACGCTGGTGCTGTTCTCCTCGCGCAAGCAAATGCAGGACGTATTCGACGGCCTCGACCGCGACTGGCGCAAGCAAGTGTTCATTCAGGGCAACCTGTCGAAACAGGAGACCCTCAACAAGCACAAGGCGCGGGTCGACGGCGGTGATTCCAGCGTGCTGTTCGGGCTGGCCAGTTTTGCCGAAGGTGTCGATTTGCCGGGGGCCTACTGCGAGCACGTGGTGATCGCCAAGATTCCGTTCTCGGTGCCCGATGATCCGGTTGAGGCCGCGTTGTCGGAGTGGATCGAGGCGCGCGGTGGCAATCCGTTCATGGAAATCTCCGTGCCCGATGCCTCGCTGAAACTGGTCCAGGCCTGCGGCCGTCTGCTGCGCACCGAAGAAGACCGCGGCACCATCACCTTGCTCGACCGGCGTCTGGTCACTCAGCGCTACGGCAAGGCGATCCTCAATGCGTTGCCTCCTTTCCGTCGTGAAATATCCTGAGACACGGGTGGGCCGATTGGCCCGCCGCGTTGTCTATCTCTCTGCCACCGCTTTTCCACTGGCCTTGACTGGTCGTTAGGGAGAACTCCGTTCTTATGATCCGCCGTTCGTTGCCCGCTGTTTTCGCCTTGATCTTTGCCGCGCCGTTGCTGGCTGCGCCCGCCGGTCAGCAGACGCTGTTCAACTTCGTACGCCCGGCCGACGTGGTCAAGGTCGCCACGGAAAACGCCGACCTGCCGCAGGCCAATGCCGAACAGACCGCGGAAGGCGAAGTGCTGCGCCGGGTGACGTTCAACCCGGTCGCCCGGCCGACCTTGCGCCTGACCCCGCAGACCGGCGCTTGGGACTGGTCGCAGTCCGACATGATGACCCTGCGTCTGCAAAGTGCGATGAATTGGGCGGTCACAGTCTATGTGCAGATCCAGAGCAACGATGGCCGCACTCTGGTCAGCCGCGTCGATCTGCCGGCCGGCCCCGCGCAGACCTTGCTGGTGCCGCTGGTGGCTTCGACGCCGCTGAGCCAGGGCATGAAAGCCGGGCCGCCGATGCCGATGACCGTCGATGGCCAACGCATCCTGCTGGCCAGCAGCACTGGCGAGATCGACCGCAGCCAAGTGGTCTCGTTGAGTCTGTCGATGGATCAGCCGAAAGTTGCGCAGAGCCTGTTGCTCGAGCGGTTCGGCGTGCAGGACGGCGAATCGGTGACGCGGGCGGTGTACGGCAATCTGGTCGACGCCTACGGTCAGTCAACCCGTAGTAAATGGCCGGAAAAAGTCAGCAGCGACGAACAACTGAAAAGCGCCGCCAGCAAAGAGCAGCAACAGCTGAATACGTGGCTGGCCGAGCGTGAAAAGGTTTCGCTGGACAAGTTCGGCGGCTGGAACAAAGGCCCGGCGTTCAAGGCCAGCGGATTCTTCCGCACGGAAAAACGCGATGGCCGCTGGTATCTGGTGACTCCTGAAGGCCACCCGTTCTATTCGCTGGGCGTCAATACAGTCAGCCCGCAGGTCAACCAGACCTACGTCGCCGGCCGTGAATACATGTTCGAATCGTTGCCGAAGAACGACGACCCGCTGGCCGCGCATTTTGGCGAGGGTGACAACCGTGGCGGCAATGGCGCCGACCAGGGGCGTGGCTACGGCAACGGCCGCTGGTACGACTTCTATGGCGCCAATCTGCAACGCCTGTACGGCGAACCGTGCAAGGCAGACAGCGACAACAAGGCCGGGATTGCCGAAGCGGCGAAGGCTGGGGCGGCTGAGGCCAATTCGGTGCAGGCTGCTGAGACTGCGGCGGTGCCTGCCGAGCCAAAATCCGGAATTGCCGAAGCGGCGCAGACCGATGCGGTGCAAGCGTCCAGCGCGCAAACCACTCCGTGCACAGCCGCAATTGATGAAGAACGCTGGACCCGGCATACCCTCGATCGGCTGCAAGCCTGGGGCTTCAACACAGTGGGCAACTGGAGCGCGCCGTCGCTGGCGGATGCTGAGCGCGTACCGTACACCTTGCCGCTGTCGATCGTCGGCGATTACACCAGCATCAGCACCGGCAGCGATTGGTGGGGCGGCATGCCGGATCCGTTCGATCCGCGTTTCGCCATGGCCACCGAGCGCGCCGTGGCCATTGCCGCCCGCGATCACCGTGACGATCCGTGGCTTATCGGTTATTACGCCGACAACGAACTGGCCTGGGCTGGCCCTGGCGACGATCCGAAAGCTCGCTACGCGCTGGCCTACGGCACGTTGAAAATGACCACCGACGTGCCGGCCAAACGCGCCTTTCTCAAGCAATTGCGCGACAAGTACCGCAATCAGGCCGGACTGTCCAAGGCCTGGGGCATCGAGTTGCCGGCGTGGGAATTGATGGAAGACCCTGGCTTCGTGCCGCCACTGCCGAACCCGGAGCATCCGGAGATCGAAGCGGATTTCAAATACTTCCAGAAGGTCTTCGCCGATACCTATTTCAAGACCATTTCCGATTCGCTGAAGTGGCACGCGCCGAACCAGATGCTCCTTGGCGGTCGTTTCGCCATCAGTACCCCTGAAGCCGTGGCGTCCTGCGCACAGTATTGCGATGTGTTGAGCTTCAACATGTACACGCTCAAGCCGCAGGACGGCTACGACTTCGCCGCGCTGGCAGCCCTGGACAAACCGGTGCTGATCACCGAATTCAACTTCGGCTCGGCCGACCGAGGTCCGTTCTGGGGCGGCGTGACGCAGCTGGCCAAGGAGGAAGATCGCGGCCCGGCCTATGCCAACTTCCTCAAACAGGCGCTTAGCGAACCGTCGATTGTCGGCGTGCACTGGTTCCAGTATCTCGACCAACCGGTGACCGGGCGTTTGCTCGACGGCGAGAATGGCCATTTCGGTCTGGTCGGTGTGACCGATCTGCCGTATCAGGGATTTGTCGAGGCGGTGCGCAAAAGCAATCTGCAGGCGCTGGAGCAGTTGGGCAAGGAGGCGCAGAAAACCCCGGCGGCGGAAGTGGAAGGCGGGCGCAAGGCCGAGGCTGGCAAAGCTGCGGAGGCTGCACAGGCGGGTGGGCATTCGGGGAATGGTCACTAGGTTTCAGACCGCGTTATCGTTCTTCGCGAGCAGGCTCGCTCCCACACTGGATATCAACAGCAGCGGAGATCCCCCTGTGGGAGCGAGCCTGCTCGCGAAGGGATCAACACAAATTGCCGATCAACCGTCTGGCCCGCGCCTGTTCCCAAATCCCTCAAGGGCTGGAACAATGCGGGCCACTTTGTAGAGCGTTTTCGCGGGGGAGTTGCGGGTGCAGATTCAGGGACATTACGAGCTTCAATTCGAAGCGGTGCGCGAGGCTTTCGCCGCACTGTTCGACGATCCCCAGGAACGCGGCGCAGCCCTGTGCATCCAGGTCGGTGGAGAAACCGTCCTCGACCTCTGGTCCGGTACCGCCGACAAGGACGGCAGCGAAGCCTGGCACAGCGACACCATCGCCAACCTGTTCTCCTGCACCAAGACCTTCACCGCCGTTACCGCGCTGCAACTGGTGGCTGAAGGCAAGTTGCAACTCGATGCCCCGGTTGCCCGCTACTGGCCGGAATTCGCCGCCGCCGGCAAAGAATCCGTCACCCTGCGCCAATTGCTCTGCCATCAGGCCGGCTTGCCGGCGCTGCGCGAACTGCTCGCCCCTGAAGCCCTTTACGACTGGCAAACCATGGTCGACGCCCTCGCCGCCGAAGCGCCATGGTGGACGCCGGGCACCGGTCACGGTTATGCCGCGATCACCTACGGCTGGCTGGTCGGCGAATTGCTGCGCCGCGCTGACGGGCGTGGGCCGGGCGAGTCGATCGTCGCTCGGGTCGCCAAACCGTTGGGCCTGGATTTCCATGTGGGCCTGGCCGACGAAGAGTTTCATCGCGTGGCGCACATCGCCCGTGGCAAGGGCAACGCCGGCGACGCTGCGGCTCAGCGCCTGCTGCAAGTGACCATGCGCGAACCGACGGCCATGACTACCCGCGCCTTCACCAATCCGCCGTCAGTGCTGACCAGCACCAACAAGCCGGAATGGCGCCGCATGCACCAGCCTGCGGCTAACGGCCACGGCAATGCGCGCAGCCTCGCCGGGTTTTACGCCGGCCTGCTGGACGGCAGCCTGCTCGAAAGCGAGATGCTCGAAGAGCTGACCCGCGAGCACAGCCTTGGCGATGACAAGACCTTGCTCACCCGCACCCGTTTCGGCCTCGGCTGCATGCTCGATCAACCGGACGTGCCCAACGCCACCTACGGCCTCGGACCACGCGCGTTCGGTCATCCGGGAGCGGGCGGCTCGATCGGTTTTGCTGATCCGGAGCACGATGTGGCTTTCGGTTTCGTGACAAATACCCTGGGGCCTTACGTTTTGATGGATCCGCGTGCACAAAAGCTGGCGCGGGTGCTTGCCACTTGTCTGTAAAGCTTCAACTGAGGTTCCAGGGTCGGAACCTCGAAGGGATTTTCGTTTCAAAACGGCTGTTTATCCGGGCGAAAGTGCTCTGATTTTTCATTACTTCATTTTGTGGATTTTCAATGTCATCTAAAAAGACCCTCGCCCTGGCCCTGTGTGTAGCGATCACCGGTTGCGCACAGACTCCGAAAAACGATGCAGACGGCGGCAGTTGGTGGCCGTTCGGTTCTCCCGACAAAGTCGCGGCCAAAGATTCGGCCCCGGCCCCGGCCCCGTTGAAACCGGCGGCAACCGCGCCAGTGGCCAAGGCCGAGAGCAGCAACCCGTGGTACTGGCCGTTCGGTTCCAGCGATGAAGCGGTCAAGGCTGATCTGAAAGCCGAGGTCAAACCTGAAGCCAAACCGGTCGAGGTGGCCAAAGCCGAGGCGCAGTCCAATGGCAAATGGTGGTGGCCGTTCGGCGGCAAGGACCAGCCAACCGCCAAAGCCGTGCCGATGCCGGATCCGAAGGTGACTCAGGCCTGGCTGGATGACTACGAACCGCGTCTGCGTGAAGCGGTGAAGGACAGCAATCTGCAACTCGAACGTCGCGACAATGTGCTGGTAGTGACGGCGCCGGTCGAAGGCTCGTTCAACCCGGATCGCCCGGCGATGCTGCTGCCGGTCACTCTTGGCCCGTTCACTCGCGTGGCGAAAATCCTTGAAGCCGACCCGAAAACCGCAGTGCTGGTGCTCGGTCACAGCGATACCAGCGGTGCTGCGCCGGCCAACGTCAAACTGAGCCAGGAGCGTGCGCAATCGGTGGCGGCGATCTTCCGCCTCAGCGGCTTGCAACGTGATCGCCTGATGCTGCGCGGCATGGGTTCCGAAGCGCCGCGTGCGGCCAACGACAGCGTTGAAGGCCGCGCCTTGAACCGTCGTGTCGAACTGCTGGTGACTCCGCAAAACACCATGGTTGCGCTGCTGAGCAAATACAACATGCCAGCGCCGAAGCCGGTGACGATGGTTGCTGCGCAAGACGTCAAGCCAGTGGCCAAACCGGTTACCCCGGCGCCTGCGGCGAAAAAAGCCGCTGTGCCGGCGGCGAAAAAGGCGCCAGCCAAGAAAACCGCCGCCAAGGCTCCGGCGAAGAAGGCTCCGGCCAAGGCTCCAGCGAAAAAAACTGCACCAGCCAAAGCCGCCGCGACCGACAAGAAAGTCGCCGCAGCCGACGCTGCCAAGAAGTGATCCGCTAACGAAAAGGAATCCGCCATGACCCAAGCTCTGGCCGATATGCGTCGCGACTACACCCGTGACGGTTTGACCGAGGCGCAAGCCCCGGCCGAGCCGTTTGCGCTGTTTCACCAGTGGTTCGCCGATGCGGTGAAAACCGAGCAGGCGCCGGTGGAAGCCAATGCCATGACCCTGGCCACGGTCGATGCCGACGGTCGTCCGCATTGCCGCATTTTGTTGCTCAAGGGCCTGGACGAGCAGGGCTTCACCTTCTTCACCAACTACGACAGCGCCAAGGGCCAGCATCTGGCGGCCAACCCGTTTGCCGCCATGACCTTCTTCTGGCCCACCCTGGAGCGCCAGGTGCGCATCGAAGGGCGGGTGGTCAAGGTCACGACGCAAGAGTCCGACGCGTATTATCAGGTGCGTCCGCTGGGTAGCCGCCTCGGCGCCTGGGCCTCGCCGCAGAGCCGGGTCATCAACGGTCGTGGCGAACTGGAGGATTTGCTCAAGGCCACCGAGCAACGCTTCAGCGACAGCCAGCCGCACTGCCCGGAACATTGGGGCGGTTACCGCTTGTTGCCCGAGCGCATCGAGTTCTGGCAAGGCCGTCCGAGCCGCCTGCACGATCGCCTCAACTACCGCCTCCAGGGCGCCGAATGGATTCTGGAACGTCTGGCACCCTGAGCAGTCTACCGAGCGAGATAAACGCGGATGGCGCAGGATCGTTGATTTGACGCTACCTTGAGTGGACGCTCGCGGGCATCTGTACCAGGCCTGAATGGAAGCCAATTTTATCCGGATGGTGTCGTGACAGGCGCCAGGCCACGGGGTTTAATGAACACATGTTCTTTCGGAGTTGATGCTATGCGTAAGTCTGTTCTGCTGGTTGCTTCCTTTTCGACGATGGCGATGTTGCTGACCGGCTGCCAATCGAGCCTCACCGGCGACTCCTACTCCCGTGACGAAGCGCGTCGTGTGCAGACGATTCGCATGGGCACCATCGAATCCCTGCGACCGGTAAAAATCGAAGGCACCAAGACCCCGATCGGCGGCGCAGCAGGCGCAGTGGTCGGCGGCGTCGGCGGCAGCGCTATCGGCGGCGGCAAGGGCAGCATTGTGGCTGCGGTCATCGGGGCAGTGGCCGGCGGCCTGCTTGGCTCGGCCACCGAAGAAGGCCTGACCCGCACCCAGGGCGTGGAAATCACCGTCCGCGAAGACGACGGCAGCATGCGCGCCTATGTGCAGCAGGTTCAGGAGAATGAAGTATTCCGCGTTGGCGAGCGGGTGCGGATTTCCACCGTTGGCGGAACCAGCCGCGTTTCGCACTAAGCGGGAAGCCGGGTAAAAGAAAACCCCGATCAGGAGACTGATCGGGGTTTTTCTTTGCTTGTGAATTGCTCATTCAGTATGTGGCGCAGGTGCCCATGAAGTATTCGAGGCCCCTGTATTTGCTAAGTCATTGGTCTTCAGTGGATAGATATAGGTCAAGGTGTCGAGGCAGTTTTACGGCGCATGCTTGTTCAATATCAGTGATCTGTTGCTCCGTCAGCTTGTAATCGTAAAGAAGGTCTTCTTCCGTACTCCAACCCATAATGACTTTCAAATTGGACGTGGGGATGGAGAGCGCTTGCTCAAATACAGCAGAGTCGTCACCTTTTACTACGCCCATGATTCGATGCTTCACGGTTCTATCCTTCTTGTAGGATCTGCTGGTTTCGTTTGTTCGCCTGTTTCATGGTTGTATTCCCCGAGATGCCTTCCACGCTTTGTATATTTCTCAATGGCGCCATGTCGGAAATCCCATTCGTAAATTATTCCCTCTCTATCTTTCCAGCGTGGCCGTAATCCTCCGCCACCCTTTATTGGTGTTTTTGGGGTAGCCCATCGAGCATCCGGATATGCAGGCAAATTTTTGGGTTTTTGATGGTAATTTCCCTGCGAAATACTGGCCACTATATAGAGCGGCCTCATGCCTGCTGCCGCAGGGAAGACCAAAATAAAATCCCGATACTCCGGCGGATAGACCGGATTCACCAGTATCCCGTCCGCCGCCTTCGTCGGTGGATACACCCAGATATGCGGTGCCTGCGGTGCGGCCTCCAGCGCTGGAATGCCTAGGATGTCCGAGCCATCCACCGCCGGGGTCCAGAGCAGTTCGACGCCTTCACCCAGATCGGCAACGAACCGGTCGCCACGCGCAATGAACTGCACGACATCGACCATTTCCCAATCGCGGTTCTTACCGGTGTAGAAACCGTAACCCTTGAGGCTGCCATCGGCCTGTTGCTCGACGCGCAGGCGCACGCGGGTTCGGGCTTGTTTGAGTGTGCTCAGTTGCTCATCGGTGTAGAGCGCGCTGTCGCCCAGGCTGGATGGCATCAAAAGCGCAACCAGCCCCACCAAAGTCGCAGCCGCCGCAGGGGAGGCGAGCGCCGGTAGCACTTCAAAAGCCGAGCCTGCCAAGGCCAGACTGCCGAACCCGACCGGGATGGTGTTGGCGCTGATTTTCTTGAGAGGAATGCCGCCGCTTGCGTCGGCTTCGCGAGCGCCGAGCAGGATCAGCTCGCCGTAATCCTTCAGGCTGTCGGTCGGCACCATGCCGGAAGGATTGCTGTAATCGATAATCGCATCCGGCAACTTGCAGGACTTGGCGAATACACAGCCGGCACGCACGGCTTCAGGTTTTTTCGCAGCCACTTCACGGCTGTGCTCGAAAGCCTCCTGCCGCGCCAGCATCGCGTCGTAAGCGTTTTGCCCGGCTTCGCGCTCGGCAAGTTCTGCCGCCGTCATATACCGCCAGGTAACGTGATGTCCGTCGCCCTCCGGCGGGTTTTGCACCCGGGGAATGTCCTTGTTCCGCGCCACTGATCGTCCCTTCGTTCATCATCGACAGCCCCTCGGAAAGGGGCTGCAGGACGTTATCGAAGCGGAGAAAGTGTGGCTGTAGGACGGGTCGCTAATGACGTGGGGATTGTTCGCTGCGTAACTGTCAGGCGAGGAATCTGTGGCGAGGGCCAAGCTCCCTCGCCACAGGGGTCATTGCAGTTGTGAATTCTTGCGACTCGCCGCCGCCGTCACCGCATAACCAATCACCGCCGCGAGAATCGAGCCGGTGAGGATGCCCATGCGATCCATGCCGGCGTAATCACTCACGCCCGGTTCGAAGGCCAGCGAGCCGACGAACAGGCTCATGGTGAAGCCGATGCCGCAGAGGATTGCCACGCCGAGGACCTGACCCCAGTTGGCGCCTTGGGGCAGGGCGGCGATGCCAATCTTGACCGCCAGCCAGGTCAGGCCGAACACGCCGATGGTCTTGCCCAGCAGCAGGCCGATGGCGATGCCCATCGGTACGTCGTGGGTGAAGCTTTCGACGGTGACGCCGCTCAGTGACAGGCCGGCGTTGGCGAAGGCGAACAGCGGCAGGATGCCGTAGGCGACCCAAGGGTGCAGCGCGTGTTCGAGGGTCAGCAGCGGCGACGACTCGGCGTTTTTCGTGCGCAGGGGAATGCAGAAAGCCAGGGTCACGCCGGCCAGTGTCGCGTGGACACCGCTCTTGAGCACGCAGACCCAGAGGATCAGGCCGATGATCATGTACGGCCCGAGCTTGACCACGCCGAGCCGGTTCATCGCCACCAGCGCGGCAATGCACGCAGCCGCCAGGCCAAGGGACAGGGTCGAGAGTTCGCCGGAATAGAAGATTGCGATGATGACGATGGCGCCCAGGTCATCGATGATCGCCAGGGTCATCAGGAACAGTTTCAGCGACACCGGAACGCGTTTGCCGAGCAGGGCCAATACGCCGAGGGCGAAGGCGATGTCGGTGGCGGTCGGAATGGCCCAGCCGCTCAGGGCGGCGGGGTTGTCGCGGTTGAGGAACCAGTAGATCAGCGCCGGCACCAGCATGCCGCCGATCGCCGCTGCGCCGGGCAGGACGATCTGCGAAGGCTTGGACAATTGGCCGTCGAGCACTTCGCGTTTGACTTCCAGACCGATCAGCAGGAAGAACATCGCCATCAGGCCGTCATTGATCCACAGCAGCAGGGGTTTGGCGATTTTCAACGCGCCGATCTGCGCCACCACCGGGGTGTCGAGCAGGCCGGTGTACAGCCACGACAGCGGTGAGTTGTTGATGATCAGCGCGAGAACGGCTGCGGCGATCAATAGCAGACCGCTGGCGGCTTCCAACTGAAAGAAACGCGTGAAAGTGCTACGCAGAGGCAAGGTCGCTCTCCATCGAATCAAGAAAAAGGTGAAACACCCTAACCCGTACCGTTAGTTGTTAAAACAAAAGTTATATTCTTTTTTGTTATATGTCGTTACAGGCTGTCTGGCTCGGGCAGCACTGAGCCTAGCAGTTGCCTGACACATTGAGACTCAGCTGTATCTTTGCCGCCTGCGGGATTTTTCCTAAGCTTGCGCCAGACCTTTTTCAGGAGACCGATCTCCTGGCTGATTCAATGAGAACCGAGACCATGAGCGACAACCGACAGTGGGCACGCGAAGCCATCCGCATCATCGAGGCGGACTTCCAGCGCAGCGCCGACACCCACCTGATCCCTTTGCCGCTGCCCGGTTTTGCCGGCATCGAGTTGTATTTCAAGGACGAATCCAGCCACCCGACCGGCAGCCTCAAGCATCGCCTGGCCCGTTCGCTGTTCCTTTACGCGCTGTGTAACGGCTGGCTGAAACCCGGCGCGCCAGTGATCGAAGCGTCCAGTGGGTCGACGGCGATTTCCGAAGCGTATTTCGCGCGCATGCTCGGTTTGCCGTTTATCGCAGTAATGCCGGCGACGACTTCGAAAGAGAAGATTGCCCAGATTGCTTTTTACGGCGGGCAGAGCCATCTGGTGCAGGATCCGACGCAGATCTACGCCGAATCCGAGCGCCTGGCCCGCGAGCATGGCGGTCACTTCATCGATCAGTTCACCTACGCCGAACGTGCCACCGACTGGCGAGCGAACAACAACATCGCCGAGTCGATCTTCCAGCAGATGCGCTACGAAAAGCACCCTGAGCCGACGTGGCTGATTTCCAGCCCCGGCACTGGCGGGACTACAGCGACCCTTGGTCGATACGTGCGTTATCGCCAGCACTGCACCCGCGTGTTGTGTGCCGATGCCGAGCGTTCGGTGTTCTTCGATTTTTACCAGACGGGAGATGCCAGCCTGCGTCTGGATTGCGGCTCACGCATCGAAGGCATTGGCCGGCCTCGGGTGGAAGCGTCGTTCCTGCCCAAGGTGATCGATGCGATGGTCAAGGTGCCGGACGCCCTGTCGCTGGCGGCCATGCATTATCTGGCGCAGCGTTTAGGGCGGCATGTCGGCGGGTCGAGCGGGACCAATCTGATCGGTGCGCTGATGGCGGCGCAACAGATGAAAGCGGCGGGGCAGTCGGGGTCGATCGTGGCGATCCTGTGCGATGGCGGCGAGCGTTATGCCGACACGTATTACGATCAGCAATGGCTGAAGGCGCAGGGTTATGAACTGGGTGACTTGATTGCAGCGGTGGCGGCAAGTGCCGAGCGCGGAGAGGCGCTCCCGACCTCGGTGCTGCGCGCGAATATCTAAAGCTCAACGCAGAAACCACTGTGGGAGCGAGCCTGCTCGCGAAGGCGGAATCACATTCAACAACTTCGTTGAGTGACAGACCGCTTTCGCGAGCAGGCTCGCTCCCACAGGGTTTTGTGTTGGGTCAGCTGATGCTGATCAGGCTTCCAGTCCGAGGATATCGCGAGCCACTGCCTCGGCAATGCGAATCCCGTCAACACCCGCCGAGAGAATCCCGCCGGCATAGCCCGCGCCTTCACCGGCCGGGAACAGGCCTTTGACGTTCATGCTCTGCAGCGACTCGTTGCGGGTGATGCGCAGCGGCGATGAAGTGCGCGTCTCGATTCCGGTCAGCACGGCGTCGTGCAGCGAATAACCGCGAATCTGCTTCTCGAACGCCGGCAAGGCTTCACGGATCGCCTCAATGGCAAAGTCCGGCAGCGCCAAGGCCAGATCGCCCAAGGCCACGCCCGGCTTGTACGACGGCTCGACTTCGCCCAGTTCGGTCGATGGAATGTCGTTGATGAAGTCGCCAACCAGTTGCGCCGGAGCCTTGTAGTCGCTGCCGCCAAGGATGAACGCGTGGGATTCCAGGCGCTCCTGCAACTCGATACCGGCGAGCGGGCCGCCCGGATAGTCGACTTCCGGGGTGATGCCGACGACGATGCCGGAGTTGGCATTACGCTCGTTACGCGAGTACTGGCTCATGCCATTGGTGACCACGCGATTCGGTTCCGACGTCGCAGCGACCACGGTGCCGCCCGGGCACATGCAGAAGCTGTACACCGAACGCCCGTTCTTGGCGTGGTGCACCAGTTTGTAATCGGCCGCGCCAAGTTTCGGGTGGCCGGCGTATTTGCCCAGGCGCGCGCGGTCGATCAGCGACTGCGGATGTTCGATGCGGAAACCCACCGAGAACGGCTTGGCTTCCATGAACACGCCACGGCTATGGAGCATGCGGAAGGTGTCGCGGGCGCTGTGGCCGAGGGCCAGAACCACGTGTTTGGAATGCAGGGTTTCGCCGCTGGCCAGTTGCACCCCCACCAGTTGGCCGTCTTCGATCAGCACGTCGCTGACGCGCTCCTGGAAGCGCACTTCACCGCCCAGTTCGCGGATCTGTTCGCGCATGTTTTCGACCATACCGGTCAGGCGGAACGTACCGATGTGCGGCTTGCTGACGTAGAGAATTTCTTCCGGTGCGCCGGCCTTGACGAACTCGTGCAGGACTTTGCGGCCGAGGAATTTCGGGTCCTTGATCTGGCTGTACAGCTTGCCGTCGGAGAACGTGCCCGCGCCGCCTTCGCCGAACTGCACGTTGGACTCGGGATTGAGCACGCTTTTGCGCCACAGGCCCCAGGTGTCCTTGGTGCGCTGACGGACTTCGGTGCCGCGTTCGAGAATGATCGGTTTGAAGCCCATCTGTGCCAGCAGCAGACCGGCGAAGATGCCGCAGGGGCCGAAACCGACGACGATCGGCCGCTGGCCGAGATCGCTCGGTGCCTGGCCGACGAATTTGTAGCTGACATCCGGCGCCACGTTGACGTTACGGTCGTCGGCGAACTTGCCCAACACTCTGGCCTCGTCGCGTACGTTGAGGTCGATGGTGTAGATGAAGCACAGTTCGGAGGACTTTTTGCGCGCGTCATAGCTGCGCTTGAACAAGGTGAAATCGAGCAGATCATCGCTGGCGATGCCCAGACGTTGCACGATGGCGGCGCGCAGGTCTTCTTCGGGATGGTCGATTGGCAGCTTGAGTTCAGTGATTCGTAACATGGCGGGGATCCGGATTCGCGGGGCGCACAACTGCGCCAAGGCGTTTGAAGGCGGCGATTATAAGCCGCCGCGAGCGGATCCGTGGGGGAAAAACGATCAGTCGTTACGCGCGCCGCCGAAATAGCCGCAGCCGCGCTGCACCTGACCGTCGATGCGCAACTCGGCGCTCATGTGCTGCACGCTGCCGGTGCTGCTGTCGACGCAGCGCTGTGGCGCCACCCACAATTCGATGCGCTGGTTGTTGGCTTCGCTGCTGAGATTGAAGCGGCCGTCGCCCAGTTGCTCTTCCACATACGGCACCGCCAGTGGAGCCTGGCCGTCACGCTCGATGACCATGCCTTTGCCGCTGACCTTGACGTTCCACTCCGGGCCATGGCCGGCAGCGCGCAGGATCAGCAGTTTGAAATTTGGGTCGTCGCAGGCCGTGCCCGAGCGCTCGACGCGATACAACTGGCCGAGGTCGAGGCGGTCGCCGGAAACCTTGCCGCGCACATCGGCAAACAACTTGCCTTGCTCGTCGGCCAAGGTGGCGGCCTCTTGCAGGACGCTGGTGCCGCCGATGTCGTTGACCACCAGTTGCCGCTGCTCCTGGCACGGCTGGAACACCAGTTTGCCGTCGGCGGCGGTCAGTTGCCCCTGCATTCGCGTCTGTCCGGCATGGGACACACTTTCACGCTGGCCGTCGAACAACTGGCAGGCGGCAAACATCGGCAGCAGGGCAACGAGGACGAACGAACGGGCAACACGCATCTTTGGCTCTCCAGACAAGTGCTGCCACGTTACGCAGGCTGAGTGCCTATCACAAGGTCTGGTCTGCCACTATTGAGTCGGGCGTGGGAGCATCGCATAGTCTCTTGCACGTTTTTTGATAGATCAGGGAGTGTTAAATGAGATGGAAAATTGCGCTGTTGCTGTTGGCATCTGCAAGCGCTGTCAGCGTCCAGGCAGCCGATTTGGCTTTCTCTTCAGGGGTTGATTTCACAAAGATGGTAATGCTGCTCAAGGATGATCAGGGGCCTAATCCGGATCTTGTCGAACTATCCCTGGTGTTGACACCCGTAGCCACTGCGAGGGCTAAGGCAATCAGTCATGAGGCGATGGGCCAGCCATTGAGTCTTTCGATCAACGGCCAGCACATTTCCACGGCGACAGTGCGATCCGAGCTGGGCGGGGAGTTCAGGATCTCTATGTCGCGGTCTGTCGCCAAACGGCTTTTACCTACCTTGATCGATTAATCATTCAGGCCACGTGAAACGTCTGCCCTGTTTGCAATCCTTCGACACTTTTCGCGTAGGCCAATGCCACTTCCGCGGCAGGAACCGGCTTGAAGCCACGGAAGTAGGGCGCGTATTTGCCCAGGGCTTCGGTCAGTACGGTCGGGCTCACCGAGTTCACCCGCAGGCCACGCGGCAGTTCGATGGCGGCGGCGCGGACGAAGCTGTCGATGGCGCCGTTGACCAGCGCTGCCGAGGCACCGCTGCGAATCGGGTCGTGGCTGAGCACGCCAGTGGTAAACGTGAACGAAGCGCCATCGTTGGCGTACTCGCGGCCGATCAGCAGCAGATTGACCTGACCCATCAGTTTGTCTTTCAGGCCGAGGGCGAAGCTGTCTTCGGTCATGTCGTCCAGCGCTGCAAAAGTCACGTTGCCCGCCGCGCAGATCAGCGCATCGAACTTGCCGGTCTGTTCGAACAGCTTGCGGATTGAGGCGCTGTCGCTGATATCCACTTGCAAGTCACCGCTGTTACGACCGATACGAATGACCTCGTGGCGTTGCGACAATTCTTTGTCCACCGCTGAGCCGATGGTGCCGCCTGCGCCTATCAACAGAATTTTCATCGTGCTGTACCCCATGTGTGTGAATGAGGTTTCAGTCTAGGGTGGTTTTTTCAGCGGATAAGCGCACTAATAGGCAACCTTTGGTTTTCAATTGGAAACAATCCATGAGCGAAATGGATGATCTCGCCGCGTTCGCTGTGCTGATCGAGGCCGGCAGTTTCACCCTTGCGGCGCAGCAGTTGGGCTGCAGCAAAGGCCAGTTGTCCAAGCGCATCAGCCAGCTCGAAGCGCAGTTCGGTGTGGTATTGCTGCAACGCACCACCCGGCGCTTGAGTCTGACGGCGGCGGGGGCGGCGCTGCTGCCGCAGGCCCAGGCGCTGGTGGTCCAGGTCGAACGCGCACGGCAGGCTTTGGCGCGGTTGAAGGACGACATGGCCGGCCCCGTGCGCATGACGGTTCCGGTGTCGCTCGGCGAGACCTTCTTCGATGGCTTGCTGCTGGAGTTTTCCGGGCAATACCCCGAGGTGCAAATCGAGCTGGAGCTGAACAACAGCTATCGCGATCTGTCGCGCGATGGCTTTGATCTGGCGATTCGCGCCGAAGTCGCCAATGACGATCGGCTGGTGGCCAAGCCGTTGTTGGCGTGGCACGAAATGACCTGCGCCAGCCCGGCCTACCTCGAGCGCTTCGGCGAGCCGGCGACGCCCCATGCCTTGGCCGAGCATCGTTGTCTGCTCAACAGCCATTACAGCGGTCGCGAAGAATGGCTGTATCACCAGCAGCACGAGTTGTTGCGGGTGCGGGTTTCGGGTCCGTTTGCCAGCAATCACTACAGCCTGTTGAAGAAAGCAGCGCTGTCCGGCGCCGGCATCGCCCGTTTGCCGTCGTATCTACTGCAAGCGGAACTGGCTGACGGCCGCTTGCGCTGGTTGCTGCGCGATTACCAGACCCGACGCATGCCGATGTATCTGGTGCACCCGTATCAGGGTGGATTGCCCAAGCGCACGCAGGTGTTGGCGGATTATTTGATGGGCTGGTTCAAGCGCAGTGGCGAGGCGCTGGATCGACTCCAGCGCTGACACCGAACCTGTGTAGATACCGTCTTGAGCCTCACCGGGCAAGCGCAAGTTTCGGGTCATATGGCAGTCCTGACTTGAGCACTCCGTAAATGAAGTGCAGCAGCTTGCGCATTGCTGCGCAGATGATCTGCTTGGGGGCCTTGCCATTGGCTTCCAGGCGTTCTTTCATCGCCTTGATCGCCTTATTGTGTTTCAGCGCCACCATGCCAGGCATGTAAAGGCCTGCACGCAGCCGTGCTGACCCTACTCTTGAGATCAGGGTGTGACCTTTGAGCTTTCCTGATTCCTGCAGCTTTGGATTGAGCCCTGCGGCAGCGACCAGTTGGCGAGGATCACTGTATTTGCGCAGGTCACCCAGTTCGGCGAGCAATCGTTCAAGCGTTTTTTGTCCGATGCCGTCGATGGTTACGATGAGATCCCGCATCTGACGCATATCCGGGTCGTCATCGATGTGTTTTTTGATCGCCTTATGCGTTTCTACGATCTCTTTTTCGATATGGCGCAGAACGGAGTTGATCGAGTCTTTGACCTTTTCGTCGGAAACGTCCAGACGATTAAGCTCCATTTGTTCCATTTCCTGAAGGTCATCCAGGCGGCGCACCATTGCTTTTAACTGGCGGTATTTCAGCGGCTCAGGCGCCCATGGGTGAAGTTTTTGATCCTTTTCCCGGGCAAAGTCGGCGATCAGTTTGGCATCGCTTTTATCGGTCTTGATGCGGCGCAGTTCGCTGTCAGCGTACGCTTTGGTCGTAGCCGGGTTCACGACGCAGACCCGGAAGCCTTTGTTGTAAACGAATTCCGCGAGCTCCAAGTGGTAGACGCTGGTGGCTTCCATCACGATCAGGGCCGAACGCTCGGCGTTTTTTTCTAGCCACGCCTCAAACTCTTTAAAGCCCTTTGGATCGTTGGCCAGCTTGGCCTTGGTTTTGTGCTTGCCGTTGGGCTGGTGTGTAGCGATATCAAAGGTGTTCTTTGCGATGTCGACGCCAACGAAACCGGACATGATCGTTTCTCCACTTGTTCCCTGTTGCGATCATCACGTCACTCTGTCCAACCTTGCGAATGCGGGCTCTCGCCGCAGGCGGGCCCAAGATACCGTGCGAACTGTACGAGTGAGTGTGGAGGGCTGGAGCACGATCTACGTCACAGGCAAAAAGCCTAAGGAGCTGCGCGGCTTCCAAGTCCCTCCCTCGATGATCAGTCGAGAACTATCGCTCCTGACGGAGCGTTAGTCGAGATACAAGGAGCTGCCGAAGGCTGCGATCTTTTGATTTTTAGAAGCAAGATCAAAAGATCGCAGCCTTCGGCAGCTCCTACAGTTTCAGGTCAGCCTTGGCATCGGCGGGCAATCAGGTGATCGATCGACAGTTTGCCCGGCCCGGTCGCCATCAGGTACAGCAACACCGCCGCCCAGGTGCCGTGGGTCGGGTAGGCATCCGGGTAGACAAACAGTTGAATGGTCAGGGTCATGCCGAGCAATGCCAGCGCCGAAAACCGTGTGGCGAAGCCGAGCAGGATCAGCAGCGGAAACACATGTTCGGCAAACGCCGCCAGATGCGCGGCAATTTCCGGCGACAGCAGCGGCAGGTTGTACTCGCTCTGAAACAGCGGAATCGTCGAGTCGGCCAAACGCGGCCAGCCCAGTTCAAAGGTGCCGTCAATCAAATCGACGGCCAGGCCTTCGACCTTGGTTTGCCCGGATTTCCAGAACACCGCAGCGATGGAAAAACGCGCGATGAAGGCAATCAGGCTGTGCGGGATTTTTTCCAACAGCGCGATGACGCGCGGGATAAAAGCGTTCATGGCAACTCCTTGTAATTCAGCTGGGTGATCGCGTTATGCGCAATCAGTAAGGCGAGGGTTTGCGCGAGATCGAACGGCGGGCTGTTTTCTGCCGCCGCGAGCAGTGGCGAGCCCTGGAGCAGATGACCAATGAACACGCTCGCACCCGCCTCAAGAGCGAACACCTCAACGTCGAGACCGTTGCGCAGCACCAGGGCATGCTGGCCTTGATGGAGGCCAATGCCCGCGAGACTTGGCTCCTGCTGATGCGCGGCCCAGATCGCCACCACCGCAAAAGCAGAGTCGAGCAGGTGCAGCGAGGGATGGAGTTCGAAACACAGTTCACTCAGCGTCTGCGGATCGGCCAGCGCGGCACTGACTTGTTCAGGCCGGATCGGCTGCGCATCGGCGGCGTGGTAGGCAACAGTACGCAAGTGCTCCAGTCGCGCGACGTCTGCGACATAAGGCACGCCGGCAATGGGTTCGAATTGTGCGATGAAGTCGGCGAAGTCCTCGCCATAGAGGCTCATCAACGGACTGTGAGGCGGCTGACTCTGGACGAAAATCGCCGCCATGGCGCGGAAGAATTCCTCGCCGACCAATTGCAGCACCACCGGATAACTGTCGGCCAGGGCATTGATCAGCGAGCTTTGCACGTTGTTGCGATAGACCGCGAAACGCCGCGACGGATCAGCGCCATTGCGGCTGCACAGGCCCTTGGGATGCGGCAGTTGCGCATTGAGCAGGGCGGCGGCGAAGTCCGCTTGCGTGCTCATGCCGCACGCTCCGCGCGGCGCAACAGCGTCTCGGCTTGCTGCGCTTCGGCGAGCAAGACGTCGAAGGCCGGCACCTGATTATCGCGTTCGATCAACGTCGCCACCGGGCCGATACGTTGCAGCACTTGCCGGTACAGATCCCAGACGGCCTGATCAACCGGCGCGCCGTGATCGTCAATCAGCAAGCGGTCGCCAAGGTTGTCGCAATCTTCAGCGAAGCCGGCCAGATGAATCTCGCCGACTGCGTGCAGCGGTAACGCATCAAGGTAGGCCGACGGATCGCGCTGATGATTGATGCACGACACGTAGACATTGTTGACGTCGAGCAACAAGCCGCAGCCGCTGCGGCGGATTACTTCGGCGATGAACTCGGCCTCGTCGATCGTCGAGTGCTCAAACCCCAGATAGGTCGCCGGGTTCTCCAGCAGCATCGGTCGCTTCAGAGTGTTCTGCACCTGGTCGATGTGCGCACAGACGCGGTTCAGCGTCGGCGTGTCGTAAGCCAGTGGCAGCAGGTCATTGAGGAACACCGGGCCGTGGCTCGACCATGCCAGATGTTCGGAAAAGGCTTGCGGTTGATAGCGCTCGATCAGCTCGGCGAGGCGTTTGAGGTGCTGGCTGTCCAGCGGGCCTTCGCCACCGATCGACAGTCCAACGCCATGCAGTGACAGCGGGTACTGTTCGCGAATCAGACCGAGAAAATGATGAAACGGGCCGCCGGCCACCATGTAGTTTTCGGCGTGGACCTCGAAGAAACCGAGGTCCGGTACGGAGCCGAGCACATCAAGGAAGTGCCCGGTCTTGAGCCCCAGCCCGGCGCGGGCAGGGAGCTCGGTGCGAGCTGCCTGAGTGCGCGGCAGGGACGGTTCGTGATGACTGAACATGGGCGTCACTCAGGCAGGCCGTGGATCAGGACTTGGCTTTGAAGGCTTCGAGCTGACCGAAACCGGTCGGCGAGGTTTTGCTCTCGGTGGTGGCGCAGGTGCCCTTCGGAACGAGCTTCCAGGCGTTGGCCTGATAGTCCATTTTCGCCGTGCCGGCGCAGGTGGTGCCGGCACCTGCGGCGCAATCGTTCTTGCCTTTCAGGGCTACGCCGAAGCATTTTTCCATGTTGGCATCAGCGGCCTGAGCGGTGGAGACAGTGGCGATGCTCAGAGCGGAACCGAGGGCCAGAACCAGGGCGGTAGCGGACAGGGTACGGGTAGTCGCAGTCATGATGTTTCTCCAGTTTTTATCAGGGTTTCTGCAAGCGGTTTGCGCTTGCTTGTCCCTCTAGAGAACGGGTGGGGGGATGCGTTACAGGTGGGGCGAGAAATTTATAAAAAATTTCGGATTCAGCAGTATCCCTGTGGGAGCGAGCCTGCTCGCGAAGGCGGTGTGACATTCAACATTATTGGTGCGTGATACATCGCTTTCGCCAGCAGGCTTGCTCCCACAGAGGATCGGTGTTTTTCGTTTGGGCATAAAAAAACGGCCCGAAGGCCGTTTTTCTGTGCAGCGATAACACTCAACCGCCGAGGTACGCCTCGCGCACTTTCGGGTCGGTCAGCAGCGCTTCACCGGTGCCTTGCATGACCACGCGGCCGTTCTCCAGAACGTAGGCGCGGTCGGCGATTTTCAGCGCCTGGTTGGCGTTCTGCTCGACCAGGAACACCGTCACACCGTCCTTGCGCAGCTGTTCGATGATGTCGAAGATCTGCTGGATGATGATCGGCGCCAGACCCAGCGACGGCTCGTCGAGCAGCAGCAGCTTGGGCTTGCTCATCAGTGCACGGCCGATGGCGAGCATCTGCTGTTCGCCGCCGGACATGGTGCCGCCGCGCTGGTTGAAACGCTCTTTCAGGCGTGGGAAAAGTCCGAGGACCTTGTCCATCTGTTCCTGATAGTCGTCTTTGTCGGTGAAAAATCCGCCCATCGACAGGTTTTCTTCCACGGTCAGACGGGCAAACACCCGACGACCTTCCGGGACCACGGCGATGCTCTTGCGCATGATCTGCGACGAGTCCTGGCCGACCAGTTCCTCACCCATGTAGCGGATGCTGCCGCTGTGCGCCTGCGGCGAACCGCAGAGTGTCATCAGCAGCGTGGATTTGCCGGCACCGTTGGCGCCGATCAGCGTCACGATCTCGCCCTGACGGACTTCGACGTTGACGCTGTGCAGGGCCTGGATCTTGCCGTAGAAGGTGGAAACGTTTTCGAACTGCAGCATTTACGCTTCCCCCAGGTAGGCTTTGATCACTTCAGGATTGTCGCGGATCTGTTCCGGCGTACCGTCGGCCAGCGGCGTGCCCTGATTGATCACGACGATGTGGTCGGAAATGCTCATGACCAGTTTCATGTCGTGTTCAATCAGCAGCACGGTGACGTTGTGCTCTTCGCGCAACACACCGATCAGCGCCTTGAGGTCTTCGGTTTCCTTCGGGTTCAGGCCGGCGGCCGGTTCGTCGAGCATGAGAATCCGCGGACGGGTCATCATGCAGCGGGCGATTTCCAGACGCCGTTGCTGGCCGTAGGCGAGGGTGCCGGCGGTGCGGTTGGCGAACTCTTTGAGGTTGACCTTTTCCAGCCAGTATTCGGCAAATTCCATCGCCTCGCGCTCGCTTTTGCGGAACGCCGGGGTCTTGAACAGGCCGGACAGGAAGTTGGTGTTCAAGTGACGGTGCTGGGCGATCAACAGGTTCTCGACCGCAGTCATGTCCTTGAACAAACGCACGTTCTGGAAGGTACGCACCACGCCTTTGAGCGCGATCTTGTGGCCCGGCAGGCCCTGGATCGGCTCGCCGTCGAGCAGGATGCTGCCGCCGGTAGGCTGATAGAAGCCGGTCAGGCAGTTGAACACGGTGGTCTTGCCGGCGCCGTTCGGGCCGATCAGGGCAACCACCTGTTTTTCCTTGACGGTCAGCGCCACGCCGTTGACCGCCAGCAAGCCGCCGAAGCGCATGCTCAGATTTTCGACTTTAAGGATCTCCCGGCTCATTTGCGCAACTCCATGTGTGGGCGTTGCATCGGCAGCAGACCTTGTGGACGCCAGATCATCATCAGCACCATCAGCGCACCGAACATCAACATGCGGTACTCGCTGAACTCACGCATCATTTCCGGCAACAGGATCATCACGATCGCCGCCAGAATCACACCCAATTGCGAGCCCATGCCACCCAATACGACGATGGCAAGGATGATCGCCGACTCGATGAAGGTGAACGACTCCGGCGTTACCAGCCCCTGACGTGCAGCGAAGAAGCTGCCGGCGAAACCGGCGAACGCAGCGCCCAGGGTGAAGGCGGAGAGCTTGATCACGGTCGGGTTCAGGCCCAACGCGCGGCAGGCGATTTCGTCTTCACGCAGTGCTTCCCACGCACGGCCGATCGGCATGCGCAGCAGACGGTTGATCACGAACAGCGCGGCCAGTGCGAGCAACAGCGCAACCAGGTAAAGGAAGATCACCTTGTTGATCGAGTTGTATTGCAGGCCGAAATACTCGTGGAACGTCTGCAGGCCTTCGGCGGCTTTGCGCTCGAAGGTCAGGCCGAAGAACGTCGGTTTTTCGATGTTGCTGATGCCGTTCGGGCCACCGGTGATGTCGGTCAGGTTACGCAGGAACAGACGGATGATTTCGCCGAAACCCAAGGTCACGATCGCCAGATAGTCGCCGCGCAGACGCAACACCGGGAAGCCCAGCAGGAAGCCGAACGTCGCCGCCATCAGGCCGGCAATCGGCAGGCAGATCCAGAAGCTCAAACCGTAGTAATGCGACAGCAGCGCGTAGCTGTAGGCGCCGACGGCGTAGAAACCGACGTAACCGAGGTCAAGCAGACCGGCCAAACCGACGACGATGTTCAGGCCCAGGCCGAGCATCACGTAGATCAGGATCAGCGTTGCGATATCCACCGCGCCACGGGAGCCGAAGAACGGCCAGACCAGGGCGATCAGAATCAGCGCAATGATGAAATAGCGCTGGGTGGTTGGCAGGGTCAGAAAGTTGCTGGCCTTGGCCGGGATCAGCGGCATGCCCGGCGAGGAGCGCCAGGCCTTGCTGATCTGCTGGTTGAACAGCACGCGCAAGAACATCAGCACCGAGCAGATCGCGATGGTCGCGAGTACCGCAGGGCTGGTGTTGTGCACTTCCAGATTGATGCCGACGATGGTCAGTTTCAGACCCAGTACCGGGTAGGCCACCGCCCACACCAGCAAGGCACTGAACAGTGCCTGTTTAAGATTCCTAGTCATACTTTCTCAACCTCCGGACGGCCCAGAATGCCGGTCGGACGGAACAACAGCACCAGAACCAGCAGGCCGAACGCAACGACGTCCTTGTACTGGTCGCCGAAGATATCGGCACCGAACGCTTCCGCTACACCGAGCACCAAGCCGCCGAGCATTGCCCCGGGGATGCTGCCGATGCCGCCCAGTACCGCAGCGGTGAAGGCCTTGAGGCCGACGAGGAAACCGGCGTTGGGGTTGATCACGCCGTATTGCATGCTCAGCAGCACCGCAGCGACCGCCGCCAGCGCAGCACCGATGACGAAGGTCAGGGCGATGATGTTGTTGGTGTTGATGCCGAGCAGGTTGGCCATCTTGATGTCCTCGGCACAGGCGCGGCAGGCGCGGCCCAAGCGGGAACGGGAGATGAACAGGGTCAGGCCGAGCATGGCGATCAGGGTCACCACGAACACCACGATCTGCATGTAGGAAATCAGCACTTCTTGTGCGCCACCCGGACCGAAGGCGAAGTTGCCCGGGATCAGGTTGGGGATAGCTTTGTCCTTGGAGTCTTGCGCCAGCAGAACGGTGTTCTGCAGGAAGATCGACATACCGATGGCAGAAATCAGCGGGATCAGACGGTTGCTGCCGCGCAGGGGGCGGTAGGCGATCCGTTCGATGCTGTAACCGTAGGAACTGGTGACGACGATGCTGGCGATGAACGCCGCGGTCATCAACAGCGGGACACTGTCGAGTCCCATCATGGTCAGCCCGGCGATGGCGATGAAGGCCACGTAGGAACCGATCATGTACACCTCGCCGTGGGCGAAGTTGATCATTCCAATGATGCCGTAGACCATCGTGTAGCCGATGGCGATCAGGGCATACATGCTGCCAACGTTGAGGCCGTTAACCAGCTGTTGGAAGAAGTGATAGAGGTCAGGCATTACAGCGCTCCTAAAAACCTGTACGCATTTCACTGGTGGAGTCATTTTCCCGCCCGGCCCCGTGGATCTCTATCCACTTCGAATCCGGGTTTTGCCAGCGAACCGCTGATGACGGTTTTGAGATTTTCAGGTGGGCAGACTGGCGGATCACGCCAGCGCGGCCCATACATTCGCAAAACAAAGCCCACGGCACGCCGTGGGCTTTATTGGCAGTCAGTCGGGCAAGGCCTTACTGAGGCGAAACTTCGGTTTTAGGTTTGCCGTTGTGCCACTCGTACACGACAAATTTGAAGTCCTTCAGGTCGCCTTTGTCGTCGAAGCTCAGGTCGCCGGTCGGGGTCTTGAACGAACCGGCGTGGATGGCTTCAGCCACTTTGGTCGCGTCTTCGGACTTGGCCGCCTTGATGCCTTCGGCAATCACGGTCACTGCCGAGTAGGACGGGAACACGAACGGACCGCTCGGATCTTCCTTCTTGGCCTTGAACGCGTCAGCCAGGGCAACGTTGGCCGGATCCTGGTCGAAGGATTTCGGCAGGGTCACCAGCAGGCCTTCGGACGCATCCTTGGCGATCTGGGTGATCGAGTCGTTACCCACGCCTTCCGGACCCATGAAGCGGGCTTTCAGGCCTTTTTCCTGAGCCTGACGCAGGATCAGGCCCAGCTCCGGGTGGTAGCCGCCGTAGTAGACGAAGTCGACGCCGGCTTGCTTGAGCTTGGCGATGATTGCGGAGAAGTCCTTGTCGCCAGCGTTGACGCCTTCGAAGACGGCAACCTTGGTGCCTTTCTTCTCAAGGGTCGATTTGACGGCGGTGGCAATGCCTTCACCGTACTGCTGTTTGTCGTGCAGCACGCCAACCACTTTCGGTTTCACGTGATCGGCGATGTAGTTGCCGGCGGCAGGGCCTTGGGCGCTGTCGAGACCGATGGTGCGGAAGATCATTTTGTAGCCACGGGCGGTGATGTCCGGGCTGGTGGCAGCCGGGGTGATCATGATCACGCCTTCGTCTTCGTAGATGTCCGAAGCGGGCTGAGTGGAGCTGGAGCACAGGTGACCGACCACGAACTTGACGCCGTCGTTGACGACCTTGTTCGCTACCGCTACCGCTTGTTTCGGATCGCAGGCATCGTCGTATTCAACGGCTTCGAGTTTCTTGCCGTCGACGCCGCCCTTGGCGTTGATCTGCTCGATGGCCATCTTCGCGCCACTGAACTGCATGTCGCCGTACTGGGCTACTGGACCGGTCTTAGGACCGGCGATACCGATTTTGATGGTGTCAGCTGCGAACGAATGGCTGGCAACCCCGGCCAGAACCATAGCGGCAAACAGTTTGGAAATCTGCTTAGTAGCCTTAGTCATAGTGCTCCACTCTTACTGTTGTATTTTTTAGAGTTCTGGCGCCGTAGCAGCAGAACCGGGTCAGATATCTTTGCGATACCCTCCGGAAAATGCCCCGGCAACTGTACCGGTACAGTGTAGAGCGCCGCTTGATCAACTGGGAAGCGGGCGCCACGGGGCAAAACTTGGGGGTGTCGCATTTTTGAATGAAAGAGACAGAATTGCGGCGGGGCAATCGGGGGCATATATCCCAAAAGGCAGCATTCCCTGGCGTTCCTGCTCTTTTCGTTCGGTGCAGCGATTTGCAACCGGGTTTTTCTGCCGGACCACCGACGTTATCATTCGCGTCGATTTCTTTTCCGGACAGCTCCCATGAATCAAGAACCTAGCACCCTCTATGCCAAGCTGCTTGGTGAAACGGCATCTATTACCTGGAAAGAGCTGGAGCCGTTCTTCGCCAAGGGTGCCCTATTGTGGGTCGACCCTGACCTGGATTTGATCGCCGCCGCCGAGGCCGTGGCCTCGGATGAAGGCGAGAAAGTCGCGGCCTGGCTGGCCGACGACAAGGTCGCCAAGCTGTCTGAAACGCGGGCGCTGGATTTTTTCGAACGTGATCCGCAGCTGTGGGCCGTGGTGGTTTCGCCGTGGATTCTGATCCAGGAAAGGGCGGCCGTTTAATTGTCTGCACCCTTTTGGTGCCTCGATTGCCGCACCGCAAGTGTGTAGCGGAGTAGCGTGATGGCACCTTGCCGTGGAGAAATGCCACGCCTCACGGTGACGTAAACGTAACGGGAACAGTTTATTGAGCGGCCTGAGGGTCGCTTAATTGTTTCTGGATGTTCGCAAAGCGGGAATTTGTCGGTGAAGTCGAGGGCGCCTTCGCGAGCAGGCTCGCTCCCACACTGGAATGCATTTCCCTGTGGGAGCGAGCCTGCTCGCGAATGGGGCAACTCGGTGCTGGATCAGACCGAGAACGTCTTCCCAGTATGGTTATTCAGCGAAATCACCTTGGTCTTGCCAATCCGGTGGCGGTAGATCTCGCGCAGGTACTTGATCGACTTCTTCACGCAATCACGCGACAGGCGGATGTCATTGATCGAGACGAACTTGTCCTTGTCGTTGATCAACTCACGGTATTTCTTTTCGTACATCGGTTTGATCGCGTACCAATTGGTATCGAGGATCTTCGCCGGGTTTTCGAATTCGTTGAGCAGGTCGTCGATCCGCTCTTCGTCGAAGTCTTCCTGAATGATGAAGTCGAGAATCGAGTTATCCAGCGTCTCGTCGAAACGGTACGGATTCTTCGCGAAGCAGCGCTTGATGAACGCCACGATCAGCGTGAGGAAGTCGTCCGACAGGCACGGGCTCTTGGCGATCAGGGTGGTCAGCGACAGGTTGGTCGAAGCGCCGATCACCAGCGCATAGCGCTTGAGCGTGGTGTTGGGGAACAGGCTGTTGAGGTGGGTCTTCAACCGGTTCAGATCCATGTACGACAGTTTGTAGTCTTTCGGCAGCGAGACGATCGAGACCACCGACGAGCAATTCTTGAAGAAGTGCAAATCGTGCAGCGCGGCGGCGTCGTAGCCGGAATTCTTGTACTGCTCAAGCGAAGCGCGATAACGCTTGGATTCGATCGGCAGCAGGCTGATGCCTTCGATGGCCTGAGTGACCTTGTTGAAGTGCGGCAGGTCGATCGAACGGAAGAACAGGTCGTCGATGTTCAGGCGCTGCGGCTCTTTATCGAAGACCTTGAACTTGTCGCTGCTCGGCGGCGGGGTTTCCGGTACCACCGATTCGGCGTAGGCAATCGCCACCGGCCCGGCCAGACTCATGAACAGGTCGTTGGCATCCAGGCGGATGGTTTCGCCGATGTCGATGCCGGCGCGGCGGAAGTAATTCTGGTCGTAGTCGGTGGTGACTGCCTGCGCCGTCAGAATATTGAAGATCTGCTGCGAGATGTACTGGTTGGCATGCTTCTCCATGGCATTGACATCAATGTTCTGGATGTTGCCGTCATCGCTTTCTTCGGCGTAACGCATGATGTCGTTGGAGATCAGCATCATCGCGTTCCACGGGCGGATACGCCCCATCACGCTGGCTTCGCTGCTGTCTTCGTTGGCGAAGTTGTAGGAGAAATCCCATTCCTCCGACAGGTATTTGCAGAGCAGGCGCCCGGCGTTGATATGCAGCGCCTCGGACATTTCGCTGCGGTGGTCGGAAATGTTCGGCAGCACGCAGATGCCGCTGGTGAAGATCGGCTCGAAGACAAACGAATGACCGCTCTTGCCGTCATGCTCGTCCATCGGCTTGGTGTCGAAGGTCTTGTTCATGTACGAGTGCTGCTGCGCCAGACCGAACTCCGAGGCCATGCCCGAACCGGTACCGCCGCCGGCACTGAAGATCGAGAAATACAGGCGCGACTGGTTGGCCTTGATTCCGCAGCTGTCGATCAGGTACGAGTGGATCATTTTCCAGTCGGGGCTGGAGAAGCGCTGGGTGTCCTTGTTGAGGATGATCTTCGCCAGATACTGGCCGAGGATCGGCGCGTTACCGGCGCCACCGGCGTGGACTTCGGACAAGTCCATGATCTTCATTTTGCTGTAGTCGCGCAGGAAGCCGCTTTTCTCGCCCTTGCGCGAAAAACGGATGCGCCCGGCGATGTCCTTGTCGAGGTCGCCAAGCATCACCAGCGGTTCGACCAGAAACACCGGTTTGGTCGATTTGCTGGTGCCGATGCGCAGATTGTTCTTGATCCACTGCGCTGGGCTGTAGCCCTTGTCGGCCAGGCGTCGGTCGCTCGGGCGGTCTTCGTTGTTGAATTCGTTGAGGTAGAACTTGCGCGCGTTGTACACCAGTTCCGCCACGTCGAGGGCGATGTTGGAGCCGCAGCGACCGAGGCCGATCAGGCACACCGAGGGAAATTCCTGGTCGTTGTGCTGCTCGTTGTCGCCTTCCTGATGCGCCGGGCGCGGGAATACCGAATCGCGCAGGCCGTCGAGGTTATCGAGGATGCGGTCGGTGTTGGTTTCGGTGAAGTACAGGTATTGCTGGGTCGACAGCGGGCGCGAAGGCGGCGTCGGCCTGGATGATGACGCGCTGTTCGCGGCGGGGCTCAGGGTCAGATCGGCTGTTGCACTGGCGGGGTTGTTTTTAGAGGTCATGGTGCGCCATTTACCTGGACTGGGTTGGCCCGCCGAACAGTGCCGGCGAACCTCACGGAATAAGATCTCGCGTCTTGTGTGCGCGAATACGGCCCGGGCGTCGTAGTGCTGGCTGGTCTGATCGCCGGGCGGAATCCTTTCCTGATCGTTGATGAATCGGCCATGATTCGGTGATCTTTAATCGAAAAGAGGCGAAATGATGTCAACGCTACCTTCGTTGGGGTTTGCCGGAATCGGCCTGATGGGCCTGCCGATGTGCCGGCGTCTGCTGGCGGCGGGTTACCCGCTGGCGGTGTGGAACCGCAACCCGGACAAGTGCGCACCGCTGGTTGCGGCCGGCGCCCGCCAGGTATCGAGCCCCGCCGAACTGTGCGCACACGCCGACATCGTTATGCTGTGCCTGGCCGATACCGCCGTGGTGCGTGAAGTGGTGTTTGGCACTGGCGGTGTTGCCGAAGGTGCGAAAAACGGCCAGCTATTGGTGGATTTCTCCAGTCTTGAACCGACCGCGACTCGCGAGATGGCCGCAGCGCTGGCCGAGAAAACCGCCATGGGCTGGCTCGATTCACCAGTGTCCGGCGGCGTGGTGGGCGCCGAGGCCGGCAGTCTGGCGATCATGGTTGGTGGTGCAGCGGCAGATCTTGAGCGCGTACGCCCGGTGCTGCTCAGCCTCGGTCAGCGCGTCACGCACATGGGCGGCGTTGGCGCCGGCCAGGTGACCAAGGCCTGCAACCAGATGATCGTCGCGTGCAATGCGCTGGTGATTGCCGAAGTGGTGGCGTTGGCCGAACAGGCCGGGGTCGATGCCAGCCTGATCGCCGAGGCGCTGGCCGGTGGCTTTGCTGATTCGAAGCCGTTGCAGATCCTTGCCCCGCAAATGGCCGAAAGCCGTTTCGAACCGGTCAAGTGGCACGTGCGCACGCTGCTCAAGGATCTCGACACAGCAGTGAAATTTTCCCGCGAGCAGGGCTCGGCGACGCCAATCAGCGGATTGGCCGCACAGTTGATGCGCCTGCATGGGGCGCAAGGCTTTTTAGCGAAGGATCCAGCGACGCTGGTGCAAATGTATCGCGCGCCAGACTCAACGGATTGACCCCGAGCACGGGTTTGCGCTGGTTGATTTCATCGAGCACCGCGCGCAATTCGTCCAGCGGCACCGGGCGGCTGAGCAGATAACCCTGAATGAAGTCGCAGCCCGAACGCTCGAGAAACTCATATTGCTCCAGGCTCTCGACGCCCTCGGTGACCACCTGCAGATGCAGGGTGTGGGCCATGACGATGATCGCCTGCACGATCTCCATGTCCGCCGTAGCGGTGGGAATGTCGAGGATGAACGAGCGGTCGATTTTCAGGGTGTTCAGCGGCAGGCGCTTGAGGTAGGCCAGCGACGAATAGCCGGTGCCGAAATCATCGATCGACAGCGACACACCGAGGGCGCGGATTTGCCGCAGCAGCACCAGAGTGTCGGCGATATTGCCCATCAAGGCGTTTTCGGTGACCTCCAGTTCCAGGCGTTCCGGGGCAACGCCCGCCGTGTGCAAGGCGTGCTCAATCTCCTCGGCCAGCTCTTCGCGCGCCAGATTCAGCGGCGAGCAGTTCCAGGCGATTTTCAATTCGGCACAACCATGCCGCGACAGCTCGCCAAGATCCTTGCAGGCGCGGCGCAGCACCCAATTGTCCAGTTCTGCGATCAAACCGTTGTTCTCGGCGATACCTATGAAGCGATCCGGTGTGAGCAAACCGTGAACCGGATGCTGCCAGCGAATCAGCGCCTCGAGCTTGGTCACGCGTCCGGTTTTCACTTCGAAGATCGGCTGGTAGTAGAGCATCAGCGCGTTGTCTTGCCGTAGCGCACTGCGCAGTTCTTCTTCCAGTTGCAGCTCGAAACTGGCGCGGGTCTTCAGGCTGGAATTGAAGAAGTGCAGACCGTTGCGCCCGGCGCCTTTGGATTGGTACAGGGCCAGGTCGGCGTGTTTGAGCAGCTCTTCGCAGGTAGTGCCGTCTTCGGGAAACAGGCTGATGCCGATGCTGGTGGTCATCACCATGCGCCGGCCGGCCAGTTCGATCGGCTCTTTCATCTTGTGCATGATGCGCTGCGCCATACCGCGCGCCTCTTCGCGGTCACGCAGGCTGATGAGGATGCAGAACTCGTCGCCGCCGAACCGCGCGACCACGTCTTCGTGGCTGCGCACCGAGCTTTTGATGTGCTGGGCGATGACTTTGAGCAGCGCGTCACCGGCATCATGGCCGAGGCTATCGTTGATGCGCTTGAAGTGGTCGATGTCGAGAAACATCACCGCGAGCATGCCGCCCTCGCTGGCTTTCTGGTTGAGTTTTTCGGCAAACATCTGGTTGAAACCACGGCGGTTGATCAGATTGGTCAGCGCGTCGTAATTGGCCGCTTGCTGCAGGGACATGCGCGCCTGATCGAGTTGGCTGAGCAGGGCGTTGACCCGGCGCAGGTCGTTTTCCTTGTTCTGCAGCTTCTTGTCGGCGAGGGCGGCGCTGATCGCACTGCCGAGGATCAACAGGATGATCAGCGCCACGGTCAGGCCAAGTTGCAAATGCCCGGTTTCACTGCCGCTCGCTGCCAGGGCACCTTCGGGAAGCACCAGATCCAGCGCAGCCATGCCGGTGAAGTGCATGCTGATGATGCCGGCGCCGAGAATCAGCGCCGCGCTGTACTTGAGCAATTGATGCGCGACCCCGCTGCCTTCGCTGAGATAGCGCGCCACCCAGAGCGCGGTGAAACTGGCGCCGATGGCAATCAGCACCGACAGCGCGAACAGCCCTGGCTGATAGTAGGCGGTGGCGCTCGACTTCATCGCGGCCATGCCGACGTAATGCATGCCAGCGATGCCCAAACCGATGACACACGCGGTCTTCAGGCAATGCAGCGCGCTCGGCTGCACCTCACTGAGGGTATGCATGGCCAGCCACGAGGCGAGCAGGGCGATCAGTAACGACAAGAGGGTGATGCCGAGGTCGTACTGAATATCGATGGGGGTCTGGAAGGCCAGCATGCCGATGAAGTGCATGGCCCAGATGCCGCCGGCCAGGCAGGTCGCGCCGATCCAGCGCCAGATCCGCCGCGACCCCGGATCTTCGGCATGCACCAGGCGCTCTGCCATGTCCAGGGTGGCGAAACTCGCCGCGCAGGCGACCAGATAGGCCACCATCACCAACAAAGGGTTGTGGCTGCAATCGAGGAGAATCTGCCCGCTCGCCGGCAGCTCGGCAACAAACTGCAAACCAAGCCACTCCATAGCATGCCCCGTCTCGGATTCATCTGGCCCGTGCGTCAATCAACGCAGGCGAATGGATGGAGTATAGAGGCGGTTTTCACGCTGCAAGGCGTAGTGGCACATTGGTGGTAATGATTTTGCCATTAGCCTCATAGCGATTTGCGCTAAGGCTCAGGCAATGCGCTCCAGCGGCAGATTATTCCAGTGTGGCGGCAAGGGGGGCAGGCCGTGGGCAGCGCGGGCCTTGTCGCAGTCCGGGTTGTGTTCGCCGTTCTCCCACGACGCCTCGAACTCGCGGCAGGTACTCGAGCGCTTGTCATAGATCGTGCAGGCCACGGCACTGCCGACCTCACCCGCCAGGGACATGCAACGCGCCGGTTTGC
Organism: Pseudomonas siliginis; assembly: GCF_024072275.1. Lineage (NCBI taxonomy): Bacteria > Pseudomonadati > Pseudomonadota > Gammaproteobacteria > Pseudomonadales > Pseudomonadaceae > Pseudomonas > Pseudomonas siliginis. The sequence goes on from NZ_CP099598.1 coordinate 1,420,986, forward strand.
GATCGGTGCCGATCATTGCCACCCGGCTCGGGGTGATCTGCGCGACCAGTTCATCGGGCACCGTCCCGCCAGAGGATGAGCACTCACCCCAGAAAAAAGACACGCGAAAATGGGAACAGCAGGCACCGCAATTCAGACACGGACTGGCTTCGGACATGGGCGGGGGTATCAAAGGGATTGATCGGAAGATCCGGACGGATCCGGTGGCCATTCTAGGCTTTGCCATGGCGTTGGGAAGGGGGGTGTGAAACTATTTTTTTGTCGCCGGATTTTGCCGCGAAAGCCCCGTATGGCGCCGGATTCCAGACTTATCAAGGGCTTACGTTTCGTTACAGTGCGATGGGTCGATATCAGGCTGACGAATGATGACAGACAGCCCCCGCGCGGCTGACTAGATTGCAGGTTCCGGGCTCGACGCGCTGGCAGTGAAGCCCTCATAACAATAAAGAGACGGACCCATGCAGAACTCGACCCAAGCGGCGAATGCCTGGCGCATTCTGTTCCTGCTGTTCCTCGCCAACCTGTTCAATTTCTTCGATCGCACCATCCCGGCGATCATCATCGAACCGATCCGCATGGAATGGCACCTCAGCGACTTTCAGCTGGGCATCATCGGCACTGCGTTCACCATCGTTTACGCGATTGCCGGCCTGCCACTCGGGCGCATGGCCGACACCGGTTCACGCAGCAAACTGATGGGCTGGGGCCTGGCCACCTGGAGTGCGCTGACTGCGGTCAACGGTATGGTCGGCAGTTTCTGGAGCTTTTTGATCGTGCGCATGGGCATCGGCATCGGCGAAGCCAGTTATGCACCAGCGGCCAACTCGCTGATCGGCGATCTGTTTCCGGCGCACCGTCGGGCGCGGGCGATGGGTATTTTCATGCTTGGCCTGCCGCTGGGGCTGCTGCTGGCGTTCTTCACCATCGGCGCGATGGTCAAGGCCTTCGACAGCTGGCGCGCGCCGTTCTTCATCGCCGCCGTGCCGGGGCTGATCCTCGCGGTGTTCATGTTCTTCATCAAAGAGCCGAAACGCGGCGCGGCTGAAACCGTGCAGGTCTCGCAAGAGAAAGTCGACAAACCGATCCGCCGCGTTCTCGCTGTGCCGACCTTCCTGTGGCTGGTGATGGCCGGGCTGTGCTTCAACTTCGCGACCTATGCCTGCAACTCGTTTCTGGTGCCGATGCTGCAACGCTATTTCCTCATGCCGTTGCAGGAGGCGGCGGTGGCAACTGGTCTCATCGTTGGCGTGACGGGATTGGTCGGGCTGACCCTTGGCGGCTGGATCGCCGACAAGATCCATCAGCGTTTCGCCAGTGGGCGGCTGTTGTTCGCCGCGTTCAGTCTGATCATTTCGACGTTGTGCACAGCCTGGGCGCTGCATGCCGGGCGCATTGAGATCGGCGTGTTCGTCGCGGTGTTCAGCGTTGGCTGGCTGTTCGCGTACAACTTCTATACCTGCGTGTACACGGCAATTCAGGACGTCGTCGAACCGCGCCTGCGGGCCACGGCGATGGCGTTGTTCTTCGCCGGTCTGTATCTGCTCGGCGGCGGGTTGGGGCCGGTGGTCGTGGGTGGTCTGTCGGATCACTTCGCGCACACGGCGATGCTGGCGGCAGGGGCTGAGCAGATGACCGAAGCGTTCAAGGCTGTCGGCCTGCACGACGCTATGTACCTGATCCCGGTAGCGCTGTTCCTGACCATGGTCTTTCTGTTTCTGGCATCGCGGTGTTTTGTTCGCGATGCACAGCGGATGAAGGAGGGGTTGGTGGCGGTGGTTGAGCCTGAAATTTCTGCGGCGACTGCCTGACCGTTTTCGCGAGCAGGCTCGCTCCCACATGATCGTTCCCACGCAGAGCGTGGGAACGATCGGCCCGCATCACTGCGGGCCTCTTGGTTTTCAGCGGTGGAGCGGGGCGGTTAGCCCGCCACCAGCACCCGAATCGCTTCCAGGCGCAACGCCGCTTTGTCGAGCATCGCCAGACCTTGCTCACGCTGAGTGCGCAACGCCTCCAGTTCGCTGTCGCGCACGGTCGGGTTGACCGCTTGCAAGGCGGTCAGGCGCGCCAGTTCTTCGTCGGTGTCGGCGGCCAGACGACGGCGCGCTTCGGCCACACGTTCGGCGTGACGCGGGGCGATCTTTTCTTCGCCGGCATTGATCCGTGGCGTCAACTGATCGCGTTGAGCCTGGATGAACTTGTTGGCGCTGGCGCGGGGCACGCTTTCCAGCTGATCGTTGAGGGTTTCGAACGACACCCGTGGCGACAAGTCGTTGCCATTGGCATCGAGCAGGCAACGCAGCGCCGCCGGTGGCAGGTAGCGACCCAGTTGCAGCGAGCGCGGTGCGACCACTTCGCTGACGTAGAGCAATTCCAGCAACACGGTGCCTGGTTTCAGCGCCTTGTTCTTGATCAGCGCTACGGCGGTGTTGCCCATCGAACCGGACAGCACCAGATCCATGCCGCCCTGCACCATCGGGTGTTCCCAGGTGATGAACTGCATGTCTTCGCGCGACAGCGCCTGGTTGCGGTCGTAAGTGATGGTCACGCCTTCGTCGTCGCCGAGCGGGAAACTGGCGTCGAGCATCTTCTCGCTCGGCTTGAGGATCAGGGCGTTTTCCGAATGGTCTTCGCTGTCGATGCCGAACGCGTCGAACAGGGTTTCCATGTAGATCGGCAGGGCGAACTGATCGTCCTGCTCGAGAATCGCCTCGACCAGCGCTTCACCTTCGCCAGCGCCGCCGGAATTCAATTCCAGCAGACGGTCGCGACCGGTGTGCAGCTCGGCTTCGAGACGCTCACGCTCGGCGCGTGCTTCGTCGATCAGCGCTTGCCACTCGCCGTCATCGGCTTCTTCGAGCAGCGGCAGCAGGCGTGGGCCGAACTGATGCTGCAAGGCGTTGCCGGTCGGGCAGGTGTTGAGGAAGGCGTTGAGCGCTTCGTGGTACCACTGGAACAGGCGCTCTTGCGGGCTGGTTTCCAGGTACGGCACGTGCAGTTCGATGATGTGCTTCTGGCCGATCCGGTCGAGACGGCCGATGCGCTGCTCGAGCAGGTCCGGGTGCGACGGCAGATCGAACAGCACCAGATGGTGAGCGAACTGGAAGTTGCGACCTTCACTGCCGATTTCCGAGCAGATCAGCACTTGCGCGCCGAACTCTTCATCAGCGAAGTAGGCGGCGGCGCGGTCACGCTCAAGGATGTTCATGCCTTCGTGGAACACCGTGGCCGGGATGCCGGAACGCACGCGCAACGCGTCTTCCAGGTCCATCGCGGTTTCGGCGTGGGCGCAGATCACCAGCACCTTGGTGCGCTTGAGCATTTTCAGCTGATCGATCAGCCACTCCACGCGCGGGTCGAATTTCCACCAGCGCTCTTCTTCACTGGCTTCCGGCTGGGCCTGGAAGCTGACTTCCGGGTACAGCTCGGCATGTTCGCCCAGCGGCAGTTCGAGGTATTCGTCCGGGCACGGCAACGGGTACGGATGCAGTTTGCGCTCCGGGAAACCCTGCACGGCCGCGCGGGTATTACGGAACAGCACGCGACCGGTGCCGTGGCGATCGAGCAGCTCACGGACGAGGCGGGCGCTGGCTTCAGTGTCGCCATCGTTGACGGCGGTGAGCAGGGCTTCACCTTCGTTGCCGAGGAAACCGTGAATGGTCTTGTGCGCTTCGGCCGAGAGACGGCCCTTGTCGAGCAGTTCCTGCACGGCTTCGGCGACCGGGCGATAGTTGTCGCTCTCGGCGCGGAACGCGGCCAGGTCGTGGAAACGATTCGGGTCGAGCAGGCGCAGACGGGCGAAGTGGCTGTCCTGACCGAGTTGTTCCGGGGTGGCGGTGAGCAGCAGCACGCCGGGAATCACTTCGGCCAGTTGCTCGACCAGCGAATATTCCGCGCTGGCCTTGTCTTCATGCCAGACCAGGTGATGCGCTTCGTCCACCACCATCAGGTCCCAACCGGCAGCGAACAAGGCGTCCTGCGCCTTCTCGTCGTCGACCAGCCACTCCAGCGCGACCAGCGCCAGTTGCGTGTCTTCGAACGGGTTGGTGGCATCGCTTTCGATAAAGCGTTCTTCGTCGAACAGCGCGACCTGCAGATTGAAACGGCGGCGCATCTCCACCAGCCACTGATGCTGGAGGTTTTCCGGGACCAGAATCAGCACGCGATTGGCGCGGCCCGAGAGCAGTTGGCGATGGATCACCAGACCGGCCTCGATGGTTTTACCCAGACCTACTTCGTCCGCCAGCAATACGCGCGGGGCGATACGGTCGGCGACTTCGCGGGCGATGTGCAGCTGGTGCGCGATCGGTTGCGCACGCACGCCACCCAGGCCCCACAGCGAGGACTGCAACTGGCGGCTGGTGTGTTCAAGGGTGTTGTAGCGCAGGGAGAACCACGGCAGCGGGTCGATCTGGCCGGCGAACAGACGGTCGCTGGCCAGACGGAACTGAATGAAGTTCGACAGCTGGGTTTCCGGCAGGGTGACGACTTCGTTCTGCCCGTTGAGGCCGTGATAGACCATCAGCCCGTCGACGTCGTCGACCTGCTGCACGGTCATCTTCCAGCCTTCGAAATGGGTGATGGAGTCGCCCGGCGAGAACCGCACGCGGGTCAGGGGCGCATTCCGTAGCGCGTACTGGCGGGTTTCGCCAGTGGCCGGGTAAAGCACGGTCAGCAAGCGGCCGTCCTGTGCCAGAACGGTGCCTAAACCAAGCTCTGCTTCGCTGTCACTGATCCAGCGTTGCCCCGGTTGATACTGCTGCGCCATGCTGCCTGACTCCCACCTTGAAAAAGCGGGCTATCTTAACGGAATGAGGGCTTCAGGGCCAAAGATTACTGGCGTAGGAGCTGCCGAAGGCTGCGATCTTTTGATCTTTGAGAACCCTTCAGGTTTGAGCTGTCTGATAAGGATCGCAGCCTGCGGCAGCTCCTACAGGTGCGAGGTGCATCACACAATTGCGACAGGCGGCTCAAGGCGCCTGCACCCCAGCCGATAGCCTGCAGACAGGAGACCTTTATATGTTGCCACCGATGCTCCCCTTGAGCGCCGTGCCGATCACTTCCCAGCAGGATCCGATCCGCCAGCGGCCGGACATCCCGCCAGTGGTGCCGGTGCAGGAAAGCTCCAACGAAAGCACGATCGATCTGCAGAAGCGTGATCCGGAAGAGGATCGTCTGCTCGCGCGCGAAGAACAGCGTCGTCAACAAGAACGTGACCGCCGACGTCGCGAGGCCGATGAAGATCCCGAAGAGCATCTGGCGGTGCCCGGCACTGAGCTCAATGCCGATAACACCGTGCCGGTGGTGCCGCTGATAGACGATCAGCCGCGTCAGGGCTTGTGGGTTGATATCGAGATTTGAGCAGCGACTGGTCAGCGCCTGCGCCAAGCGGCATGATTGGCGCAATCCTGTCGGTGACGGCAGCTGTGATCTCTTCTGCGATGTGCCGGACGCCATGAGCCAAGACGACAAACTGATCGACCTCAGCACTGAACGCGCCAAGCGAGTGCATGACCTCAACGAAAAGCGCCTGAACGAAGTGCGCCAGGCTTTCGAGCAGGCGATGCCGTTGGGAAAAGCCAAGAAAAAGTCGAAGAACAAGCCGAAAAAGCGTTGATCTCCCGCTGCATTGGTTGATGCAGATCAGTTATTTCCCCTCCTTTATTTCCCTTCGTTGCGGATATTGATCCTGGTCAATATGTGCGCCTGTGTGTTTGTTAATTTGAATCCATCGCAGCAAAGCAAAGCAAAGCAGGGCCGGGAGGTCAGTCATGTTTTTCGATAACGTGGTGTTTGCCGGGGTTCTCACGGTGGGGCTCATGGTGCTGTTTTTTGCAGGGTTTGGATTTTTTATCTGGAAGGATGCGCATAAGCGGCGCAAGTGAGTTCTTCTGGATTGATGGGCACGCAAGGCATTTTGGGGCGACTTCGGTTGCCCCTTTTTTTTGTGCCTTGGCGGCCTTTGGGCCGACCAGGCTGTTGGGGGTTTGGGTGAATATCCGTTGCTTCGGTAGCGGCTGCTGGCGGTTTCGCCTGACGGCGACTTACTTTTTTACAAACGCCTAAAAAAGTAAGCAAAAAACGCTAGCTCCTGCGTTCGGCCCTCGCAGGCTCGGGTCCCTTCGCTCCGGGACTGATCCGGGCGCAGCGGCTCCGGTTTGCTTCGCTGCACCTCCTTCCGCTGTGTCTGGCTGCGCCAGACGGTCGCTGCGCTCCCACGCCCGGATCAATCCCTCCACTCAGCCTTCCGACGTCGCCCGTAGATCAAAAGCACTCGAGCTTGCGCTCATTGTTGAGTGGTTAGAAGCGTCGCATGGCTTGAGATTTTCGGTGGATTCGCCCCTCACCCCAGCCCTCTCCCGAGGGAGAGGGAGCCGATTTTTGCGGTGTTCAAAACCTGCATTCGACTCGGTATCGCAAGTCGGCGTGTTTCGCCCAAACACCTCGGTCAGTCCCCTCTCCCTCTGGGAGAGGGCTAGGGTGAGGGGCTCTTGATCTGGCTTTGGCTTTTGCTTTTGATCTTTTGCCCCTTCGGCAGGCTTCGTTACGGGATCGATCCGGGGGTGGGAGCGTAGCGACCGTACGACGCAGTCGTACACAGCGAGTGTAGGTGCAGCGAAGCCAACCGGAGCCGCTGCGCCCGGATCGGTCCCGTAACGAAGGTACCCCGAGCTCCAGCGAGCGGGCCGTACGCCGGGGCAAAGCCTTTTGGGTTACCTTTTCGGCGTTTGGAAAAGGTGACTCGCTGTAAGAGCGAAACCGCCAGCGGCAGCACCCGCAGCAACGGATATGCCCCCAATCCAAAAAACAAAAAAGGCGCGATTCCAAAGAATCGCGCCTCCTTCACAAGCAACAATCGATCAACTACCCAAAGCCTTCGAAGCCAACCAGAACAACCCGGCCGACAGCGCCACGGTCGCTGGCAAGGTCAACACCCAGGCCAGCAGAATAGTCTTGACCGTGCCACCCTGCAGGCCGCTCTTGTTGGCAACCATGGTCCCGGCCACACCCGAAGACAACACATGAGTGGTCGACACTGGCAGGCTGAAGATGTTGGCCATGCCGATCAAACTGGCGGTGGTGATCTGCGCCGACATGCCCTGGGAATAGGTCATGCCCTGCTTGCCGATCTTCTCGCCAATGGTCAGCACCACACGTTTCCAGCCGACCATGGTGCCCAGGCCCAGTGCCAGGGCGACCGCCAGGATCACCCAGAACGGCGCGTATTCGGTGGTGGTGGTCAGGTCTTTGCGCAGCTTGTCGAGGTCAGCTTTTTCACGAGCTTCCAGGCCAGGCAATTTGCCGACTTTCTTGGCCGTGTCGTCCAGGCATAGCAGGTAGCGACGCACTTCGATGCGGCTGTCCGACGACAGCGAATGGTAGTCCGCTACACCTTTGAGGGTATGCAGCAGGGCGGTGATGGTCGGTTCGGTCTGCTGCGGGTTGCAGCGGAACTTCTCCGGCAGGTCGCCTTCCACGCTCTTGCCCAGGGCCAGGAACTCACCCAGCGAATCGGCGTTGCGCTGGTAGAACTGGCTCAGGTGCAGGGTCGCGTCGCGGGTGCGTTCGATCTGGTAGGTGGTGCTGTTCAGATCGAGTACGAACTGCGCCGGGACGATACCGATCAGCACCAGCATGATCAGGCCGATGCCTTTCTGGCCGTCGTTGGAACCGTGCACGAAGCTCACGGCCATGGCCGAGATCACCAGGACCAGACGGTTCCAGAACGGCGGGTGCTTTTTGTCGTCGATCTTGCGGCGCTGTTCCGGCGTCTTGTGCATCTTCGACAGCGGGCGCCACCATTTCAGGCCGATCAGCACCAGCGCGGCGATGAGGAAGCCGGCCATCGGCGAGAACACCAGCGAGGCGCCGATGTCGATCGCTTTCTGCCAGTTCACGCCATCTCTCAACGGAATGTCGTTGATCAGCGCGTTGGCCAGACCGACGCCGAGGATCGAGCCGATCAGGGTATGCGAGCTGGAAGCCGGGATACCGAAGTACCAGGTGCCCAAATTCCAGGCGATTGCCGCGGCGAGCAACGAGAACACCATCGCCAGGCCATGGCCGGTGTTCACATTGATCAGCAGTTCAACCGGCAGCAGGTGGACGATGGCATAAGCCACGCCAACGCCGCCCAGCAGCACGCCGAGGAAATTGAACACACCGGAAAAGAACACCGCCAGGTGTGGCGGCATGGCTTTGGTGTAGATAACAGTGGCTACCGCGTTAGCGGTGTCATGAAATCCATTGATGAACTCGAAGGCGAGGACAAACGTCAGGGCGAGCAAGAGGCTCACAAGCACCCAAGCATCCAGTCCGCTGAATAAATCGATCATGAAGGTTTTCTGACCCGGTCGTAAGGGGGCGCGATTATGCCAGAAAAGACAGGAAATCGATGCCCCGTCTGCTCACTGGTCACACCCTTCTTCGATTTAATTTGTTGCAGGGCGTGAAAACCAAGCAGCACGCAGGGTTTTTCAACTACTTGATTTTATTGAATAAACTATATTTTCGAGCCGTTTTTTCAGACATCGCAAAGGCTCAAACGCTTGTCTGAAATATCTCTGAAACCTGTGGGACGCTCGTTCATAAGCCGTAGAACAGCGATGCAGCCGCTGCCCGCGGTTAGCGGGCGCGCGAGGTGTCGTCTTCCACCGCGCTGTGGCTCAGGCGGACGCCGACTTTCGAATGCTCAACCGCCGTGGCTCATGGCTCTTCGGCTTTGAGTTCCTTTTCGATCTTTTCGATTTCCTGCTTGAACACCTGATCCTGAACAGTAGGGCGCTTGCGCCATGCCTTGCGTTCCGGTTCCGGCTGAGCGGCGTAGGTGGTGACTTCCCCGCCGTAAACTTCCTTGTAACGTTGTTCCTGGCGCTCTAGTTCCGCGCGCAGTTCGTCTTTCGTCACGGTGCTACCTGTATGAGTTGAATTGAATATCCGGTGAAACACACTGCAACGAGTCAATTGAGCGAACCCGCCAGTCATCCACAGCCCGATCAGGCGCGGAGACATTGCAGAGGCGATCAAGACTTCCGTGTTACAGGCGGCTACGGCACCAGATAAAAACTGACGCAGCATCAGTTTCCTGTTTCAGCGAGCGCTGGCGTTGCATGTGTGATGGGCGCCGGGCGCTGGCCGGAGCTGAGACGAAGGACCTCGTTTCAGCAAGTCGCGGGCTTTTGATTAAAGCGCCGCGACTAGGGTGCATTATAGCGGCCGATTCGGGAATGACTATCTTTGCCAAGTTAAAAACGGTTCTGAATGTGTGAGGGTTTTGTTACCGGCAACTTTTACCGCTAGTTAAGTGTAAAGACCGCGTTATAGAACAGGCGTTCTGTTTTTGGCGCCATTAACTGGAACAACTAAGTTGCGAGCAGAATCGCTAAAGCTGCCTCAAGGATGAAGAGGAGGGCGGGCGGCTGGATTGCGATTATCGGTCGGCGGTTCGATAATCGCCCAATGTTGGCGCCGCGATGCTTGTGCATCGCGCGGCGAGCCGTTTGACTAGGCATCGATGCGTGCCGGACAAGGACAAGAAATGAACGATCAAATGCGCAACTCCTTCACGTCGGTGGCGCCGCCCATCGTCGCTTCGCCGGCCAAGCGCATTCAGGCGCTGACCGGTGATCCGGATTTCATGACGTCCCTGGCCCGTGGTCTGGCGGTGGTGCAGGCGTTTCAGGAGCGTAAACGCCACCTGACCATCGCGCAGATCAGTCATCGCACGGAAATTCCCCGCGCCGCCGTGCGCCGTTGCCTGCACACGCTGATCAAACTCGGCTACGCCACCACCGACGGGCGCACCTATTCGCTGCTGCCGAAAGTGCTGACCCTCGGCCACGCCTATCTGTCCTCAACCCCGCTGGCCGTTTCCGCACAGCCGTATCTCGACCGTATGAGCGAGCAATTGCACGAAGCCTGCAACATGGCGACGCTGGAGGGCGATGACATTCTCTATATCGCGCGTTCGGCGACCACTCAGCGATTGATCTCGGTCGACCTTTCCGTCGGTGGGCGGTTGCCGGCGTATTGCACGTCGATGGGGCGGATTCTGCTAGCGGCACTGGATGACACCTCCCTGGGCGAATACCTCGACCACGCCGAACTGGTGGCCAAGACCAGCCGCACCATTCATACGCCCGACGCGTTGCTTGAATGTTTGCAACAGGTGCGGCAGCAGGGCTGGTGCATTGTCGATCAGGAACTGGAACAGGGTCTGCGTTCGATCGCTGTGCCGGTGTACGACGCCTCCGGGCAAGTGGTCGCCGCGCTGAATGTCAGCACCCACGCCGGGCGAGTCAGTCGCGCCGAGCTGGAGCAGCGCTTCTTGCCCGGCCTGCTCAGCGCCAGCCGCGACCTCAGTGCGCAGTTGTTCGCCTGAGGAAGCTGTTCGATAAACGCACAGTGTTGCGTTTATCGAATTGACGCTAAAACCCTCGGATCATTAATGTCGCGGCAGCGTCATCCGGCGCTGATGTGAATGAGCTCGCCGGACTGTCGACCCCATAATAATGACAAGAGGCAACTCACCATGCGCTCGCTCCCCGACTGTCTGTATCCCGCCCGTTGTTGCCGGGTTCACCGCAACGCCTGATAACAACCTTCTATTCTTGTGACCGTGCCTTCCTTTGGCCGGCCGCCGTTCGACTGCGTTTTTTGCGTGGAATAAAAATAATGAACCAGCCTCAGTCCGCTGTGGGTAACTGCCTCGATGTGCAGACCTTTATCAACGCCCAACCGATCTCGCGCTACCAGTGGCGAGTGGTGATCCTGTGTTTCCTGATCGTATTTCTCGACGGCCTCGACACCGCCGCCATGGGCTTCATCGCCCCGGCGCTGTCGCAAGACTGGGGCATTGATCGCGCCAGCCTCGGCCCGGTGATGAGTGCCGCGCTGATCGGCATGGTCTTCGGCGCGCTCGGCTCCGGCCCTTTGGCTGACCGCTTCGGGCGAAAAGTCGTACTCGTCGGTGCGGTGATACTGTTCGGCGGCTTCAGCCTGGCCTCGGCTTACAGCACCAACGTTGAACAACTGCTGGTGTTGCGCTTCCTCACCGGCCTCGGTCTCGGCGCGGGCATGCCCAACGCCACGACGCTGCTCTCGGAATACACCCCGGAGCGCAAGAAGTCGCTGCTGGTGACCAGCATGTTCTGCGGTTTCAACCTCGGCATGGCCGGCGGCGGTTTCATCTCGGCAAAACTGATCCCGGCGTTCGGCTGGCACGCGCTGCTGATGATCGGCGGGATCCTGCCGCTGATCCTCGCGGTGGTATTGGTGTTCTGGCTGCCGGAGTCGGCGCGCTACCTGGTGGTACGCAACCGCGGCACCGACAAAGTTCGCAAGACCTTGGCACCGATCGATCCAATTACCGTCGCCCAGGCTGCGAGCTTCAGCGTGCCGGAACAGAAAACCGTCAAGGCGCGCAATGTCTTCGCGGTGATCTTCTCCGGCACTTACAGCACCGGCACGCTGCTGTTGTGGCTGACCTATTTCATGGGCCTGGTGATCGTATACCTGCTGACCAGTTGGCTGCCGACGCTGATGCGCGACAGCGGTGCGAGCATGGAACAGGCCGCGTTCATCGGCGCGTTGTTCCAGTTTGGCGGCGTGTTGAGCGCGGTCGGGGTGGGCTGGGCGATGGACCGCTTCAATCCGCACAAGGTCATCGGCATTTTCTACCTGCTGGCCGGGGTGTTTGCCTACGCCGTGGGGCAGAGCCTGGGCAACATCACTTTGCTGGCGACGCTGGTACTGGTGGCGGGCATGTGCGTTAACGGCGCGCAATCGGCGATGCCGTCATTGGCAGCGCGCTTCTACCCGACCCAGGGCCGTGCGACCGGGGTGTCGTGGATGCTCGGCATCGGCCGCTTCGGCGCGATTCTTGGCGCGTGGATGGGCGCAACCTTGCTCGGCCTGGGCTGGAATTTCGAGCAAGTGCTGACCGCGCTGGTGATCCCGGCGGGGTTGGCGACGGCGGCGGTGTTGATCAAGGGCATGGTCAGTCATGCGGATGCGACCTGAATCGGGCGCAGATCGTTATTGAACAGGCTGGCCCCTTCGCGAGCAGGCTCGCTCCCACATTCTGGAATGCATTCCAAGGTGGGAGCGAGCCTGCTCGCGAAGCTTTTGATCTGATTGTTAGCTGAACAACAATCCGTTCGATAAACGAACACTCAGTCGATTATCGGATTGTTTGGCGATGTTCCCGAGCTTAATCTTCAGTGACTCCGGCGCTGAACCTCGCGCCTTTTTATCACTGGCGATTCCTTACAAGAACAGGAGCCCGCTCCATGGCTGAGATCCTTTCGCTGCACGACGCGGTGAAGCAATTCGTCAACGACGGCGATACCGTCGCCCTCGAAGGCTTCACGCACCTGATCCCTACAGCAGCGGGTCATGAAATCATTCGTCAAGGCAAGAAAGATCTGACGCTGGTGCGGATGACGCCTGACCTGATCTACGACCAACTGATCGGCGCCGGTTGCGCGCGCAAACTGATTTTCTCCTGGGGCGGCAACCCGGGTGTGGGTTCGCTGCACCGTCTGCGTGACGCGGTCGAAAAGCAGTGGCCACACGCGCTGGAAATCGAAGAACACAGCCACGCCGACCTCGCCAACGCCTACGTCGCCGGCGCGTCCGGGCTGCCGTTCGCGGTGCTGCGTGCCTACGCCGGTTCCGACCTGCCGAAGGTCAATCCGCTGATCAAAACCGTGACCTGTCCGTTCACCGGCGAAGTGCTGGCGGCAGTGCCATCGGTGCGCCCGGACGTCACCGTGATCCACGCGCAAAAGGCCGACCGCAAAGGCAACGTGCTGCTCTGGGGCATTCTCGGTGTGCAGAAAGAAGCCGCGCTGGCGGCCAAGCGCTGCATCGTCACGGTGGAAGAGATCGTCGATGACCTCAACGCACCGATGAACGCTTGCGTACTGCCGACCTGGGCCTTGAGCGCGGTCTGCCACGTGCCGGGCGGCGCGCATCCGTCCTACGCCCACGGTTACACCGAGCGTGACAATCGTTTCTATCAGGCGTGGGACCCGATCGCTCGCGACCGTGAGACGTTTACCGCGTGGATCAACGAATACATCCATGGCTGCGCTGACTTCAGCGAATTCCAGGCCAAATTGGCCGCTGCTTCGGAGGCCAAGTAATGACTTACACCACCAATGAAATGATGACCGTCGCGGCGGCCCGGCGCCTGAAGAACGGCTCGGTATGCTTCGTCGGCATCGGCCTGCCATCGAAAGCCGCCAACCTCGCGCGCCTGACTTCATCGCCGGACGTGGTGCTGATCTACGAATCCGGCCCGATTGGCGCCAAGCCGAGCGTACTGCCGCTGTCCATCGGTGACGGTGAGCTGGCCGAGACCGCCGACACCGTGGTGCCGACCGGTGAGATTTTTCGCTATTGGTTGCAGGGCGGGCGCATCGACGTTGGCTTCCTCGGCGCCGCGCAGGTCGACCGTTTCGGCAACATCAACACCACCGTGGTCGGCGACTACCACGCGCCGAAAGTGCGCCTGCCGGGTGCCGGTGGCGCGCCGGAGATTGCCGGTTCGGCGAAAAGCGTGCTGATCATCCTTAAACAGTCGGCGCGTTCGTTTGTCGACAAGCTCGATTTCATCACCTCGGTCGGTCACGGCGAAGGTGGCGATTCGCGTAAACGGCTGGGCCTGCCGGGCGCTGGGCCGGTGGGCATTATCACCGACCTGTGCATCATGGAACCGGAGGAGGGTACCCACGAATTCGTGGTCACCGCGCTGCATCCGGGCGTGACCCGCGAGCAAGTGGTCGCCGCCACCGGTTGGGCGATTCGTTTTGCCGACTCTGTTGAAACCACCGCTGAGCCGACCGAAGTCGAGCTGACGGCGCTGCGTGATCTTGAAGCGCGCACCGCTGCCGCCCACGGTCAGGCACCGGGAGAAGCATGATGCGTGACGTGTATATCTGCGACGCGATTCGCACCCCCATTGGCCGCTTCGGTGGCGCATTGTCCGCCGTGCGCGCCGACGACCTGGCCGCCGTGCCGATCAAGGCCCTGATGGAGCGCAATCCATCGGTGGACTGGAATGCCGTCGATGAGGTGTTCCTCGGCTGCGCCAATCAGGCCGGCGAAGACAACCGCAACGTTGCGCGCATGGCGCTGCTGCTGGCGGGACTGCCGGACAGCGTGCCCGGCGTTACGCTCAATCGCCTCTGCGCTTCGGGCATGGACGCGATCGGCACCGCATTCCGCGCTATCGCCAGTGGCGAGATGGAGTTGGCGATTGCCGGTGGCGTCGAGTCGATGTCCCGCGCGCCATTCGTGATGGGCAAGGCCGACGCGGCGTTCTCGCGCAACATGAAGCTGGAGGACACCACCATCGGCTGGCGTTTCATCAACCCGCTGATGAAGGCGCAGTACGGCGTCGATGCGATGCCGCAGACCGCCGACAACGTCGCCGACGACTATAAAGTGTCGCGCGCCGATCAGGACGCGTTCGCCCTGCGCAGTCAGCAACGTACTGCCGCCGCGCAGGCTGCGGGCTACTTCGCTGACGAAATCGTCGAAGTGCACATCGCCCACAAGAAAGGCGAAACCGTGGTCAGCCAGGACGAACATCCGCGCGCCGATACGACGATTGAAGCACTGAGCAAGCTGAAACCCGTCAACGGCCCGGACAAAACCGTCACCGCCGGCAATGCCTCCGGGGTCAACGATGGTGCTGCCGCACTGATTCTCGCGTCCGCCGAAGCGGTGAAAAAGCATGGCCTGATCGCCCGCGCGAAAGTGCTCGGCATGGCCAGCGCCGGTGTCGCACCACGGGTGATGGGCATCGGCCCGGTGCCGGCGGTGCGCAAACTCGCCGAGCGCCTTGGCGTCGCGGTCAGCGATTTCGACGTGATCGAGCTCAACGAAGCGTTCGCCAGCCAGGGCCTCGCGGTATTGCGCGAGTTGGGTCTGGCCGACGATGCGCCGCAGGTCAACCCGAATGGCGGCGCGATTGCCCTCGGTCACCCGTTGGGCATGAGCGGTGCGCGGCTGGTGCTGACCGCCCTGCATCATCTGGAAAAGACTGGCGGCAAGAAAGGTCTGGCGACCATGTGCGTCGGTGTTGGCCAGGGTCTGGCCCTGGCCATCGAACGTGTCTGACGCACTGCGGCACTTACAAGAACTGAGGAAAGCGAAATGACTGACAAGCCTGGTTACCGTCGCCCACAGGCAGGCACTCAGCCTGACTACCTGCACCCGACGTATCAATCCACCAACCTGCGCTCGCCGTCCAAGCCGTTGGTGCACCTGCCCCATTCACTCTCGGAAATCACCGGGCCGACCATCGGCGCCGAACACGTTGCCGAGAAGGACAATGACCTGACCGCTCAGCACGACGGCGAGCCGCTGGGCGAGCGCATCATCATTCACGGCCGCGTGCTCGACGAAGACGGCCTGCCGGTGCCGGGAATTCTGGTGGAGATCTGGCAGGCCAATGCCGCCGGCCGCTACAACCATGCCCGTGACCTGCACGACGCGCCGCTGGACCCGAACTTCACCGGCACCGGCCGCACCGTCACCGATGCCGATGGCTGGTACCAGTTCCAGACCATCAAGCCCGGCGCCTATCCGTGGGGCAACCACCACAACGCCTGGCGCCCGGCGCACATCCACTTTTCCCTGTTTGGGCCGAGCATTCTTACGCGTCTGGTCACGCAGATGTACTTCCCCGGCGACCCGCTGCTGGCGTATGACCCGATCTACAACTGCGTGCCGGACACTTCGGCCAAGGAACGCCTGATCGCCAGTTTCGATCTGGAAAAAACCATTCCGTCCTACGCCCTCGGTTACCGCTGGGACATCGTGCTGCGCGGCCGTGAAGCCACGCCGATGGAGAAATAAGATGACGCTCTATGCGACCACGTCCCACACCGTCGGGCCGTATTACCACATCGGCCTGACCTGGCTGAACCGCGAAACCCTGGCCAACGAGCTGACCCTCGGCGAGCGCGTGGCAATCACCGGCCAAGTGGTGGATGGCAATGGCGATGTCGTCAACGACGCCATGCTCGAAGTCTGGCAGGCCAACGCCGCCGGCAAGTACGACCACCCGGAAGATCAGCAGGACAAACCGCTCGACCCGAATTTCGAAGGCTTCGGCCGGGTGCCGGTGGATGCCGAAGGGCGCTTCCGTTTCACCACGATCAAACCGGGCACCGTGCCAGGGTTGAAAGGCTCGACCCAAGCGCCGCATCTGGTGGTGCTGGTGTTTGCCCGTGGTCTGGTCAAGCATTTGCTGACGCGGATTTATTTCGAGGGCGAACCGGCAAACGTTGCTGACCCGTTGCTCGAGTGCGTGCCGGCGGAGCGTCGCCAGACGTTGCTGGCCAAGGCGGATGCGTCGGGTGTTTACCAGTGGAATGTGGTTCTGCAGGGCACCGATGCCGAGACGGTGTTCTTCGATTATTGAGAGAACACCCCAAATCCCCTGTAGGACAGAGTCCCTGTGGTGAGGGGATTTATCCCCGCTGGGCTGCGAAGCAGCCCCAAAAACCAGTCGGCGCGGTATTCAGATGAACCGCGTGTATCTGATTTGCGAGTGCTTCGCACTCGAGCGGGGATAAATCCCCTCGCCACAAAGGCTGATCCAGACGTGGGTGAAGATCCGATGTGGAACGGGACTGTTGCAAAGTATGTCTAGACTGTGACTGTCCCTATCGAGTGAAAAAACAATGACAACCACCACCTCTCACTACACCGGCGAAGAGCGCAGCAAGCGCATCTTCGCCATCGTCGGCGCTTCCTCCGGCAACCTCGTCGAATGGTTCGACTTCTACGTCTACGCCTTCTGCGCGATCTATTTTGCCCCGGCGTTCTTCCCTTCCGATAACCCCACTGTGCAACTGGTCAACACCGCTGGCGTATTCGCCGCCGGGTTCCTGATGCGGCCGATTGGTGGCTGGATTTTCGGCCGGGTCGCTGACAAGCACGGGCGCAAGAACTCGATGCTCATCTCGATTCTGATGATGTGCTTCGGCTCGTTGCTGATCGCCTGTCTGCCGACCTACAAGGACATCGGCGTCTGGGCGCCGGTGCTGTTGCTGTTCGCGCGTTTGCTGCAAGGTCTGTCGGTGGGCGGCGAGTACGGCACCACCGCGACTTACATGAGCGAAGTCGCGCTCAAGGGCCAGCGCGGATTCTTCGCTTCGTTCCAGTACGTGACGCTGATTGGCGGACAACTGCTGGCGGTGTCGCTGGTGGTGGTGCTGCAACAGTTCCTCACTGAAGAAGACCTGCGTGCCTACGGCTGGCGGATTCCGTTCGTGGTCGGTGCGGTGGCGGCGCTGATTTCGCTGTTCCTGCGTCGTTCGCTGAAGGAAACCACCAATAAGGAAACCCGTGCGCATAAAGACGCCGGCAGCATCACTGCACTGTTCCGCGATCACAAAGCGGCGTTCATCACCGTGCTCGGTTACACCGCTGGCGGCTCGCTGATTTTCTACACCTTCACCACCTACATGCAGAAATACCTGGTGAACACCGCCGGGATGCATGCCAAGACCGCCAGCTACATCATGACCGGCGCGCTGTTCCTGTATATGTGCATGCAGCCGTTGTTCGGCATGCTTGCCGACAAGATCGGCCGACGGAACTCGATGCTCTGGTTCGGCGCCCTCGGCACGCTGTTCACCGTGCCGATTCTGCTCAGCCTGAAAAGTATCAGCAGCCCGTTCCTCGCCTTCGTGCTGATCACCCTGGCGTTGGCGATTGTGAGCTTCTACACCTCGATCAGCGGTCTGGTAAAAGCCGAGATGTTCCCGCCGGAAGTCCGCGCGCTTGGTGTCGGCCTGGCTTACGCGGTGGCGAATGCAATCTTCGGCGGTTCGGCGGAATTCGTTGCCTTGAGCCTCAAGGCTGGCGGCATGGAAAACGCCTTCTACTGGTACGTCACGGCGATGATGGCGGTGGCTTTCCTGTTCAGCCTGCGTTTGCCCAAGCAGGCGAAGTATCTGCACCACGATCTGTAAACCCATGTGCGCGGGCTGCGAGGCCCGCGCCGGCAAGGACTGTTTATGACTCAGCGACCGGGCAATCAATTGTTCGATGCCTACTTCACCGCCCGCGATATGCGCGAAGTGTTCTGCGATCAGGGCCGGGTGCAGGCGATGCTCGATTTCGAAGCGGCGCTGGCTCGGGCCGAGGCGCGGGTCGGGCTGATTCCTTTATCCGCTGTGGCGCCGATTGCCGCAGCGTGCGACGCCGGTCTGTATGACTTCGCAGCGCTGGGCGAGGCGATTGCCACGGCCGGCAATTCAGCGATTCCGCTGGTCAAGGCCTTGGGCAAGCAGATCGCCTCGAGCGATGCCGAAGCCGAGCGCTATGTGCATCTGGGCGCGACAAGTCAGGACGTGATGGATTCCGGGCTGGTCCTGCAATTACGCCAGGCGCTGGCGCTGATCGAAAACCAACTGGCACAACTGGCCGACTCGCTCGCCACTCAGGCACAACGTTTCGCCACCACGCCACTGGCCGGTCGCACCTGGCTGCAACACGCGACGCCAGTGACCCTCGGGATGAAAATCGCCGGATGGCTGGGTGCCGTCACGCGCAGCCGTCAGCGTCTGCAACAACTCAAGCCACGTCTGCTGGTGCTGCAATTCGGTGGCGCCTCCGGCACGCTCGCGGCGCTGGGGGCACAGGCGTTGCCAATCGCTGAGGCCTTGGCCGAAGAGCTGCAACTGACCCTGCCCGAGCAACCGTGGCACACCCAGCGTGATCGCATCGTCGAATTCGGCGCTGTGCTTGGCCTGATCGCCGGCAGCCTCGGCAAATTCGGCCGCGACATCAGCCTGTTGATGCAGACCGAAGCAGCGGAAGTTTTTGAGCCAGCGGCACCGGGCAAGGGCGGTTCGTCGACCATGCCGCACAAGCGCAACCCGGTCGGCGCGGCGGTGCTGATCGGCGCGGCCACGCGGGTGCCGGGGCTGGTGTCGACGCTGTTCAGCGCGATGCCGCAGGAACACGAACGCAGTCTCGGTTTGTGGCACGCCGAATGGGAAACCCTGCCGGAGATCTGCTGCCTGGTGTCCGGTTCGCTGCAACAGGCGCGTTTGCTGGCCGACGGTCTGGAAGTCGACGCGGCGCGCATGGCCCGCAACCTCGAACTGACCCAAGGCCTGGTGCTGGCCGAAGCTGTGAGCATCGTCCTCGCCCAACGCGTCGGCCGCGACACCGCGCATCATCTGCTCGAACAATGCTGCAAACGCGCAGTGGCCGAGCAGCGCCATCTGCGTGCGGTGCTCGCTGACGAGCCGCAAGTCACCGCCGAACTCAGTGGCGCTGAACTCGATGATCTTCTCAACCCCGCGCATTACCTCGGCCAGGCGCAAGTCTGGGTCGAGCGTGCGGTGGCTGAACACAACGCTTTGACTGTCTGAAGGAGAGGGCTGTGGCTTTCGTTCAACTCGCCGATGGCGAACTGCACTATCAAATAGAAGGCCCGGCCGCTGCGCCGGTGCTGGTGCTGTCCAACTCGCTGGGCACCGACCTGCACATGTGGGACGCGCAGATGCCGGCGTTCACCGAGCATTTCCGCGTGCTGCGTTTCGACACGCGCGGCCATGGGCAATCGCTGGTCACCGAAGGGCCGTACAGCATCGAGCAGTTGGGCCATGACGTACTCGGTCTGCTCGATGCGCTGCATATCGAGCGCGCGCATTTTTGCGGACTGTCGATGGGCGGGCTGATCGGTCAGTGGCTGGGCATCAACTCAGGCCATCGTCTGCACAAATTGATCGTGTGCAACACAGCGG
Organism: Pseudomonas siliginis; assembly: GCF_024072275.1. Lineage (NCBI taxonomy): Bacteria > Pseudomonadati > Pseudomonadota > Gammaproteobacteria > Pseudomonadales > Pseudomonadaceae > Pseudomonas > Pseudomonas siliginis. The sequence goes on from NZ_CP099598.1 coordinate 1,440,764, forward strand.
CGAAAATCGGCGATCCGTCGGTATGGAATCCACGCATCGAAACCGTGTTGCGCGACGGCCCGGCGGCGATGGTCGCGCTGCGTGATGCCTCGATTGCGCGCTGGTTTACCCCGGACTTTTCCGCAGCGCATCCCGAGGCGGCGAAGAAGATTACCGACATGCTTGCCGCAACCAATCCACAAGGCTATGCGGCCAACTGCGCGGCCGTGCGCGATGCCGATTTCCGTGAACAACTGGCTTCGATCAACGTGCCGTTGCTGGTCATTGCCGGCAGCGAAGATGCGGTGACGCCGCCGTCCGGCGGGCACTTCATTCGCGACCACGTGCGCGGTGCCGAGTACGCCGAGTTCCATGCGGCGCATTTGTCCAACGTGCAGGCCGGTGCCGCTTTCAGCGACCGTGTGCTGGCGTTTTTGCAGGCTCAGTGAGGAAGAATTTGTGGACGAGAAACAACGTTACGACGAAGGCATGCAAGTACGCCGCGCGGTGCTGGGCGATGCCCACGTTGATCGCAGCCTGACCACGCTGACCGAGTTCAACTCGGAATTCCAGGAGATGATCACCCGCCACGCATGGGGCGACATCTGGACCCGCCCGGGCCTGCCCCGGTACACCCGCAGCCTGATCACCATCGCCATGCTGATCGGCATGAACCGCGAGGGCGAACTGAAACTGCACCTGCGCGCGGCAGCCAACAACGGCGTCAGCCGTGGCGAGATCAAGGAAGTGATCATGCAGAGCGCAATCTACTGCGGCATACCGGCGGCGAACGCGACGTTTCATCTGGCCGAATCGGTGTGGGATGAACTCGGGGTTGAATCCCGCGAGTGAGGTTGTTGCACTGACGCCTTCGCGAGCAGGCTCGCTCCCACATTGGAATGCATTTCCCTGTGGGAGCGAGCCTGCTCGCGAAAGCGGTAGCGGCCGTAACGAATCACACCCTGGCGACAATAAATATTCGCTTGAATGCAAACAACGTATGCCCATCCCCCTCTTGCGGATAATGCTCATGCACCCGCATCAGGTAGTGATAGATAAACCGCGCCTGTTCCGCTGAACTCAACGCCTGCATCACCGGCCGCAGCGCCGAGACCTTCACCCAGTCATACAGCGGCGACTTGCCGTCAACCACCTGCAACTGCTCGGTCTCCCAGATATCCAGCGACGTAGTCATGGGCGCGAGCAACCGATAGTAATCCTCCAGTGCCAATAACGGCCGCGCCGCCATGCGCTGGCGCAGTTCAGGTGTGCCCAGTGGTGTGCCACCGGGGCCGCCGTTTTCGAGGGTGTCGAGCATCAGCCGATACCACAGCGCATCGCGCCAGTCCGGCATGTGCGCCGCCAGACAGCCGCCGGGATTCAGATAACCGAGCAGGCGCGGCAGCAGTTTTTCATGGCCTTCGATAAAGTGCAGCACGGCGGCTGCGAACAGCAGATCCGCCGGTTGCTCAGGTTGCCAATCAAGCAGGTCGCAATGTTTCCACAGCGCCCGGATCGGCAGGCAGCGTGCCTCATCGAGCATCTGCGCGGAGCTGTCGACGCCCTGCAACTGCGCGCGCGGCCAGCGTTTGGCCAACAACTGCGTGGCAATGCCGGTGCCGCAGCCGAGGTCGTAAATGCGTTGCGGGTTGTGCAGGTCGACGCGGTCGAGCAATTCGTTGACCGGACGTTGTCTGAGACGGGAAAACTGTTGGTACGCCTTGGCGTCCCAATCGGGTGCAGTGGTGCGGCGCGTGATCATGAGGTGATCCTCCGGTGATCAAGTGGTGTCTTCCGATGACAACCTGGTGCACAGCTGGAGACCGACTACGAAACGGAAGCGTGAAGGGTTGGAGCACCTGAGTCCTTCAGGTTTGCTCACTGTAACCGCCGCCCGCAAAAGCGCTACATGGCCTGACCAATGGCATGCATCTGTGATGGGAATCAAATGTGGGAGCGAGCCTGCTCGCGAAGGCCATTTCATATTCGACACAGATGTCGACTGAAGCAGCGCTTTCGCGAGCAGGCTCGCTCCCACAGTGGAGCATGTTTGGTTAAAGCAGGCTGATCGGGTAGCTGACGATCAATCGGTTCTCATCGAACTCGTTGTTGCTGAAGTCGCGGCGCATGGTCGAGTTGCGCCATCTGACGTTCAAATCCTTCAAAGTCCCGCTCTGCACCGTGTAACCGAGTTCCGATTCGCGACCCCATTCCTTGCCGTCGGTGATCGTCCCGGTGTGCACGTTGTCGCCGCTGATGTAGCGGTTCATCAGGGTCAGACCGGGGATGCCCATGGCGGCGAAGTTGTAGTCGTGGCGCAGCTGCCAGGAGCGTTCCTGAGCGTTGTCATAACTGGCGTTGTAGCTGTCGTTGGCCAGGGTGCCGCCGCTGGTGCCATTGACGCGCATCCAGGCGCTGTCGCCGGTGAGTTTCTGCAGGCCGAGGTAGAACGTGTTGCCGCCGTACTTGGCCGAAAACATCCCGTACCAGGTCTTGTTGTCCAGATCGCCGGCACGCGCGCTGCCATCTTCCTTGCCGTAGAAAAAGCCGAGGTTGGCGCCCAGCGTCCAGTCGCCGAGCGGCTGACTGTGCAGCACATTGAGGTACTGCTGGCTGTAGATGTCCTTGAGTTGCGCATTCCATAAGCCGATCTGTGTGCGCTTGTCGTTGAACAGGTATTCGCCGCCCTGGAAGTTGAAACGGTCAGAGGTGAACGCGGCTTTGCCGGTCATCGACATGTCGCTCATGCTGCTGTCGTCGCGCGGGCTGTTGGCGCGGAACTGGCCGCCATAGAGGGTCAGGCCGGCGATTTCCTTGGAGGTGATCTGGCCGCCACGGAAGGTTTGCGGCAGCGAGCGACCGTCGTCCGAACGCAGAATCGGCAATACCGGCATCCACTCGCCGACCTTGACCTCGGTCTGCGAAAGTCTGGCCTTGAAGGCGACGTTGGTGCGACCGAAGTTGTCCGCCGGGCGCCCGTCATGGTCCAGCGGCAACAACTGCGTACCGCCCGTGCCTTTACCGCCATCGAGCTTGATCGAATACAGCCCGAGTACGTCCATGCCGAAACCGACGGTGCCTTGGGTGAAGCCGGATCTGGCGTCGAGGATGAAACTCTGCGTCCACTCTTCAGCCTTGCCCTGGGTCTTGGTCGGGTTGGTGAAGTTGCGGTTGATATAGAAGTTGCGCAGGTTGAGGTTGACCTTGGCGCCTTCAACGAAGCCGCCTTCTTCGGCGCTTGCCGGCAGGGCCAGACCGGCGATGGCCAGGGCGATCACAGCGGGCAATGCGTAGGGCACAGGGAAAACTGTCATGGACTTGGGTCTCTCTTGTTTTTTTAGGGCGAACGGCTGCGCTGTCGCGGCGGATGCGGCGCAGGCAACGTGATGCAGGTCTGAGATGCAGCGGTGGCGGTCAGCCGGGCGGGGCAGGGCGCTGGAGCATGGTGTCGAACCTTGTTGTTATTGGTTTTCTGGTTCGAATGGTGAAGGGCCTGTGTGTTCGGGTTCAATTGCTGAAAGCGGGTTTTGGGCGGTTATCGAACGCAAGATTCATGCGGATTTGTGGTGAGTGTGAGGTCCTCTTCGCGAGCAGGCTCGCTCCCACAACTGGAATGCGTTTCCCTGTGGGAGCGAGCCTGCTCGCGAAGAGGCCAGTTCGGCCGCGAAACCTTTGCGACAGGCAACAAAAAGCCCACCAATAAGGTGGGCTTGATGTAGTCAGCCGATGATCAGAACAGCTTCATCTTCGGCGCTTCTTCTTTCAGCGCTTCGTTCTGCGCGGTCTGCGCATTCCAGCCACCGCCCAGGGCCTTGTACAGGTTGACCGCACTGGTCAACTGCGCGAGGCGGTCGGTGATCAGCGCTTGTTGTGCGCTGAACAACTGACGCTGGGCATCGAGGAAGGTCAGGTTGCTGTCGACGCCGATGCGATAGCGACGTTCGGCCAGGCGGTAGTAATCCTGGTTGGCCTGCACGAAGTCACGCTGCGCTTGCAGCTGCTCGGTGTAGGTCTGGCGCGCGGCCAGGCCGTCGGCGACTTCCTGGAAGGCCGTTTGAATGGACTTCTCGTAGTTCGCCACGCCAATGTCCTTCTGGATCTTGGCGTAGTCGAGGCTGGCGCGCAGGCTGCCGGCGTTGAAGATCGGCAGGTTGATCTGCGGCTGGAACAGCCACGTCCCCGAGCCACCCTTGAACAGACCGGACAGATCCGGGCTCAGGCTGCCCGCGTTGGCGGTCAGGCTGATGCTCGGGAAGAACGCTGCCCGCGCCGCGCCGATGTTAGCGTTGGCCGCCTTCAGGTTGTACTCGGCCTGGAGGATGTCCGGACGACGTTGCAGAAGGTCCGAAGGCAGACCGGCCGGTACGTCGCTGAGCAGGTCATCAGACAGCGGTTTGGCCGTTTGCAGATTGGCCGGAATACCGGTGCCGAGCAGCAGGGTCAGGCTGTTTTCGTCCTGCGCGACCTGGCGGGTATAACGCGCCAATTGTGCCCGGGCGTTTTCCACGGAAGTGCGCGACTGCGCCAGATCCAGCGCCGAGGCCACACCGACTTCGTTGCTGCGGCTGGTCAGCTTGTAGCTTTCTTCGAAGGCACCGAGGGTGTCCTGCGTCAGCTTGAGCAGTTCCTTGTCCGCTTGCCAGGTCAGGTAAGCATTGGCGACGCTGGCGACCAGACTGATCTGCGTACTGCGGCGTGCTTCTTCAGTAGCGAAGTACTGTTGCAACGCTTGCTCGCTCAGGCTGCGCACCCGACCGAACAGGTCGAGTTCATAGGCGCTGACGCCGACGGTAGCCGAGTAGGAGCTGCTGATCATCGACTCGCCGGTCTGCGAGGCACGGGCCGGCAGACGCTGGCGGCTGCCGGCGGCATTGGCCGACACTGCCGGGAACAGGTCGGCGCGCTGGATGCGGTACTGCGCCGCGTAAGCGTCGATGTTCAGCGCCGCGACACGCAGGTCGCGGTTGTTTTCCAGGGCGACCTGGATCAGCTGTTGCAGGGCAGGGTCATGGAAAAACTGCTTCCAGCCCTGTTCGGCAGCGGCTTGCGCCGGAGCCTGGGCCGGCGAATATGCCGGCCCCTGCGGGTACTGGCCTGCGACCGGAGCCTCAGGCTGCTGATAGTCAGGTATCAGCGAGCAACCGCTCAGCACGAAGGCGGCGACTGCGATGGAGAGTAGCGACTTGCTCATTGGCCAGCCTCTTTAGGAGTTTCAGTAGTCTCATCCGAGTCGGTCTTTTTACGCTGACCGATGGACGACACAGTAACGAAGAACAGTGGGACCCAGAAGATCGCCAGGATCGTGGCCGTGAGCATACCGCCAATCACGCCGGTACCGATCGCGTGCTGACTGCCTGAGCCGGCGCCGGTGGAAATCGCCAGCGGCACAACACCGAGAACGAAGGCCAGCGAGGTCATGATGATCGGGCGCAGACGCATGCGGCAGGCTTCGATTGCCGCTTCACGCAGGCTGCGTCCCTGTTCATGCAGTTCCTTGGCGAATTCGACGATCAGAATGGCGTTTTTAGCCGCCAGACCGATGGTCGTCAACAAGCCCACCTGGAAGTACACGTCGTTGGACAGACCGCGCAGGCTGGTAGCCATCAGTGCACCGATGATCCCCAGCGGTACCACGAGCATGACCGCGATCGGAATCGACCAGCTCTCATACAGCGCCGCCAGACACAGGAACACCATCAGCAGCGACAGGGCGTACAGCGCTGGCGCTTGCGAGCCGGACAGACGTTCCTCGTAGGACAGACCGGTCCAGGAGATACCGACACCGGCCGGCAGCTTCTTGGCAATCGCTTCGACTTCAGCCATCGCTTCACCGGTGGAGTAGCCCGGCGCCGGAGCCCCGAGGACCTCGACCGCTTCCACACCGTTGTAACGCGCCAGTTTCGGCGAACCGTAGACCCACTCACCCTTGGCGAACGCCGAGAACGGAACCATGGTGCCTTCGGCGTTGCGCACGTACCACTTCTTCAGGTCTTCGGGGCTCATGCGCGAATCCGGCTGGCCCTGCACGTAGACTTTCTTCACCCGACCACGGTCGATGAAGTCGTTGACGTAGCTACTGCCCAGCGCGATCGACAGGGTGTTGTTGATATCGCTGATGGTGATGCCGAGGGCACTGGCCTTCTCGTCGTCGATTTCCAGCTGGAACTGCGGCTCATCGTTCAGGCCGTTCGGACGCACCTGGGTCAGCACCTTGCTTTGCGCCGCCATGCCAAGGAACTGGTTGCGCGCTTCCATCAGTTTTTCGTGACCGATACCGGCGCGGTCTTGCAGGAACACGTCGAAACCGGTGGCGTTACCCAATTCCAGAACCGCTGGCGGGGCGAAGGCAAACACCATCGCGTCGCGGAAGCTGAAGAAGTGTTGCTGGGCACGCGCGGCGAGCTTGAACACGCTGTTGTCGGCGTTACGCTCGCCCCACGGTTTGAGCATGATGAACGCCATACCCGAGCTCTGCCCACGGCCGGCGAAGTTGAAGCCGGTCACGGTGAACACCGAAGCCACCGCGTCCGCCTCACCACCGTCCTTGTTCGGACGCAGCAGGTACTCACGCATTTCATCCACGACCACCTGCGTGCGCTGGGCACTGGAACCGGCCGGGGTCTGCACCTGGGCGAACAGTACGCCCTGGTCTTCTTCCGGCAGGAACGCGGTCGGGATGCGGGTGAACAGCCAGATCATGCCGACGACGATCAGCAGATACGCCAGCAGGTACGGCGCCTTGCGGGTCAGCATGTTGCCGACGCCGCGCTCGTAGCTGCGCACGCCACGGTCGAAGTTGCGGTTGAACCAGCCGAAGAAACCTTTCTTCGGGGTACCGTGCTCGCCTTTCGGAATCGGCTTGAGCATGGTCGCGCACAGCGCCGGGGTGAAGATCAGGGCAACCAGTACCGACAGGGCCATGGCCGACACGATGGTGATCGAGAACTGCTTGTAGATCACACCAGTCGAGCCGCTGAAGAATGCCATCGGCAGCAGTACCGCCGAGAGTACGAGGGCGATACCGACCAGTGCGCCCTGGATCTGGCCCATGGATTTCTTCGTCGCTTCCTTCGGTGACAAGCCTTCTTCGCTCATCACCCGCTCGACGTTTTCCACCACGACGATGGCATCGTCCACCAGCAGACCGATGGCCAGCACCATGCCGAACATGGTCAGGGTGTTGATGCTGAAACCGGCGGCGGCGAGGATGCCGAACGTACCGAGCAGTACCACCGGCACGGTCATCGTGGTGATGACGGTGGCGCGGAAGTTCTGCAGGAACAGGAACATCACCAGGAACACCAGCGCGATCGCTTCGACCAGGGTGTGCACCACGCCTTTGATCGACTCGGTCACCACCGGGGTGGTGTCGTACGGGAACACCACTTCCATGCCTTGCGGGAAGAACGGCTTGAGGCTGTCGATAGTGTTGCGCAGCGCTTTGGCGGTATCGAGGGCGTTGGCGCCGTTGGCCAGTTTCACCGCCAGACCGGAAGCCGGGCTGCCGTTGAACTGGGCGCTGATCGCGTAGTTCTCGCCGCCGAGGCCGACTTCAGCCACGTCTTTGAGGCGAACCTGCGAACCGTCCTTGTTGACCTTGAGCAGGATTTCCTTGAACTGCTCGGCGGTCTGCAGACGGGTCTTGCCGATGATCGTCGCGTTCAGTTGCTGGCCCTGCACGGCAGGCAAGCCACCGAGCTGACCGGACGACACCTGGACGTTCTGCGCAGCAATGGCGTTCTTCACGTCGACCGGGGTCAGGTTGAAGTTGTTCAACTTGGCCGGGTCGAGCCAGATACGCATCGCGTACTGCGCACCGAAGACCTGGAAGTCACCGACACCGGCGGTGCGCGAGATCGGGTCCTGCATGTTCGACACGATGTAGTTGGACAGGTCGTCCTTGCTCATGCTGCCATCACGCGACACCACGCCGATCACCAGCAGGAAGTTTTTCACTGCCTTGGTCACGCGGATACCCTGTTGCTGGACTTCCTGCGGCAGCAACGGGGTGGCCAGGTTCAGCTTGTTCTGGACCTGGACCTGCGCGGTGTCGGAGTTGGTGCCTTGCTCGAAGGTCGCGGTGATGGTCATGCTGCCGTCGGAGTTACTTTCCGACGACACATAACGCAGGTTGTCGATACCGTTGAGCTGTTGCTCGATGACCTGGACCACGGTGTCCTGCACGGTTTGTGCGGACGCACCCGGGTAGGTCACCTGGATCGCAATGGCCGGTGGCGCAATGCTCGGGTATTGGTTGATCGGCAATTTCAGGATCGAAAGTGCCCCGACCAGCATGATCACCAGGGCGATTACCCAGGCGAAAATCGGACGGTCGATGAAGAATTTTGACATGGGTTACTCCCCTTTGCCGCCGGCGGCTTTGTCAGCTGCCTGTGCGGGGGCCGGGTTCTTGGTGCCGACGTTAGTCGCCTCGGTCGCTTTGACCTCGACGCCCGGTTTGACGTACTGCAGCCCTTCGGTGATCAGACGATCGCCGGCTTTCAGGCCGTCTTCGATCAACCACTGGCTGCCGACAGTGCGGCTGGCCTTGAGCTGACGCAGTTCGACCTTGTTGTCGGCGCCGACCACCAGTGCGGTCGGGGTGCCTTTGAGGTCGCGGGTCACGCCTTGCTGTGGCGCGAGGATCGCTGCGCTGTTGACGCCGGCCTGCAACTGGGCGTGGACGAACATGCCTGGCAGCAGGGTGTGATCGGGGTTGGGGAACACTGCGCGCAGGGTCACCGAGCCGGTGGTCTGGTCAACCGAGACTTCGGAGAATTCCAGCTTGCCGTCGAGCTTGTACTGGCTGCCGTCTTCCAGGGTCAGCTTGACTGCGGCGGCGTTGTCGCCAGCCTTCTGCAGACGGCCACTTTCCAGTTCGCGGCGCAGTTCCAGCAGTTCCACCGACGACTGGGTGACGTCGACGTAGATCGGATCGAGCTGCTGAATCACTGCCATTGCATCGGCCTGGCCATTGCTGACCAGTGCGCCTTCGGTCACCGAAGAGCGGCCGATACGGCCGGAGATCGGCGCATAGACCTTGGTGTAACGCACGTTGATCTGCGCAGTCTGAAGCGACGCTTCCGATTGCAGGCGGTTGGCCAATGCGGTGTCGTATTCCTGACGGCTTACGGCTTGCTCATCGACCAGTTGCTTGTAGCGGTCGGAGATCGACTTGGTCGAACGCAGGTTGGCTTCGGCACTTTTCAGCGTCGCTTCATAGACCGACGGATCGATCTGATAAAGCTGCTGACCGGCTTTGACGTCGGCGCCTTCCTTGAACAGACGCTTGAGAATGATGCCGTTGACCTGCGGGCGAACTTCAGCGATGCGGAACGCACTGGTGCGGCCCGGAAGTTCCGAGGTCAGGGTAAAGGCTTGTGGTTGCAGGGTGACGACGCCGACCTGAGGGGGCGGAGCGGCAGGGGCCGCTTCTTCCTTTTTACATCCGCTGAGCAGCGATGCCAGGGCGACGGCAGTGACCAGAGCGGTAACAGCTGGCTTGAATTGCATGAAGATCCTCGGGTCAGGCGCGCATGAAGCGCACAAGAAGTGTGAAAGAGTAAAAATCGGGCACCGGGTGGATAAGTAGCTTGCTAAGTAATATACTTACGTTCATGGTTGTTTGTAAACACCTGCGCCGCGTACCCACCCTGATACAAAAGTCGTCGCAAGGTTTGAAATTGTAGGCCGGGGAGTCGATTCACGAGAGATCGCCCCCTCTTTATTCAGCGGATATTCAGCCATCCCTGAAACATCCTGTTTGAGGTTTTACTGCCATGGTCCGTCGTACCAAAGAGGAAGCTCAGGAAACCCGCAGCCAGATTCTGGAAGCGGCCGAGAAAGCCTTTTATGAAAGGGGGGTTGCCCGCACCACCCTGGCGGACATCGCGACCCTCGCCGGCGTAACGCGTGGCGCCATCTACTGGCATTTCAGCAACAAGGCCGATCTGGTCCAGGCGATGCTCGACAGCCTGCACGAACCGCTGGATGAACTGGCCAAGGCCAGCGAAAGCGAGGACGAACCGGACCCGCTGGGCTGCATGCGACAGTTGCTGATTCATTTGTTTCATCAAGTTGCACTGGACCCGAAAACCCGGCGCATCAACGAAATTCTGTTTCATAAGTGCGAGTTCACCGATGAAATGTGCGATCTGCGCCAGCAGCGCCGGACGGCCAGTCTCGATTGCAATCTGCGCATCGGCCTGACCCTGCGTAATGCGGTGAATCGCGGCCAGTTGCCGGAAGACCTCGACACTGCCCGCGCGGCCATCAGCATTCATGCCTACATCGACGGCCTGCTGTACGGCTGGCTGCTGGCCCCGGACAGCTTCGAGCTGCACGCCGAGGCTGAACGCTGGGTCGACACCGGGCTGGACATGCTGCGCCTGAGCCCAAGCCTGCGCAAATGAAACAAAATGCGCAATTGCCCGGCAGGATGTCAATCAGCCGCCATGGCTGATCATCGCGGCGGGGAGTTTAAACGTAGCGAGTCGCAGATTTTGTAGGGAAATTGTGTCGCTGTTGTTAAACGGTGTTTGCTTGCGCTTGTCCTGCGCCAATAGCAAAAAGCCCCTGACTCTCAAAAGTCAGGGGCTTTTTCATTTCTGCGCTACAGCCTGATTACAAGGTCGGATAGTCGATGTAGCCGACCGGACCTTTACCGTAGAAAGTCTCTGGATGCGGCTCGTTCAGCGGCGCATCAGCCTGCAAACGTGCCGGCAGGTCCGGGTTGGCAATGAACGGCACGCCGAACGCTACGGCGTCTGCCTTACCGCTGGCCAGCCACTCGTTGGCGCTTTCCTTGGTGAACTTCTCGTTGGCGATGTACGGGCCACCGAAAGCTTCTTTCAGTTGCGGGCCGAGGCTGTCGGCGCCTTCTTTTTCGCGCGAGCAGATGAACGCGATGCCACGCTTGCCCAGTTCACGGGCGACGTAGGTGAAGGTCTCGGCAAGGTTGTCATCGCCCATGTCATGGGAATCGGCACGCGGTGCCAGGTGCACACCAACGCGGCCAGCGCCCCATACTTCGATCGCGGCGTCGGTCACTTCCAGCAGCAGGCGCGCACGGTTTTCCAGCGAGCCGCCGTACTGGTCGGTGCGCTGGTTGGTGCTGCTTTGCAGGAACTGGTCGAGCAGGTAGCCGTTGGCACCGTGGATTTCCACGCCGTCGAAACCGGCGGCCTTGGCGTTCTCGGCACCGGTGCGGTAGGCGTCGACGATGTCGGCGATTTCAGCGGTTTCCAGCGCGCGCGGCGTTGGGTAGTCGGCCAGCGGACGCACCAGGCTGACGTGGCCCTTTGGCTGGATGGCGCTTGGCGCAACCGGTGCTTCACCATTCAGGTACGAAGGGTGAGAAATGCGGCCAACGTGCCACAGTTGCAGGAAGATCTTGCCGCCGGCGCCGTGAATCGCCTTGGTCACGTTGGCCCAGCCACGCACTTGATCGTTGGACCAGATGCCCGGGGTGTCCGGGTAGCCGACGCCCATCGGCGTTACCGAAGTGGCTTCGCTGAGGATCAGGCCAGCCGAGGCGCGTTGTACGTAGTATTCGGCCATCAGCGCGTTCGGCACACGGCCTTCGTCGGCGCGGCAGCGGGTCAGCGGGGCCATGATGATGCGGTTGTTCAGCTCGATGTCGCCGAGTTTGATCGGGTCGAAAATAGTCGCCATGTCTAAAAGCCTCTCTTTAATAAAGGAAGTTGATCAGTTGGAAGCAGGGGCCAGCTCGGCATTGCCGTTCTGGCGGAAGGTAATCAGGGTTACCAGCAGGGCCAGTACAGCCAGCGCGGCGGCAGCCAGTGGCACGCTGGTCAGGCCGTAGCCGTGGGCGATGACGCTGCCGCCGACCCAGGCGCCGAGGGCGTTGCCGACGTTGAAAGCGCCGATGTTCAGGGTCGAAACCAGGTTCGGGGCAGCCTTGCCGAAGGTCACCACGTTGACCTGCAGCGCCGGCACAGCGGCGAAACACGCGGTGGCCCAGAGGAACAGAGTGATTTCAGTCGGGATCAGCGCGACGCTGGTCCAGCTCAACACCGTGGACACCACGGCCATGGCGATGAACACGCCGATCAGCGTGGCGGCCATGCCTTTGTCGGCGAGTTTGCCGCCGATGATGTTGCCGACCGTCAGGCCCAGACCGATGAGCATCAGCGTCCAGGTCACGCCACGTGGCGACACACCGGTGACTTCGCCAAGCAGTGGGGCGACGTAGGTGAACAGGGTGAAGACCGAGGCGGCGAACAGCGCGGTCATGCTCAGTGACAGCCAGATGCCGGCGCCTTTGAGGGCGGCGAGTTCGGCGCGCATGTCGAGTTTCTCTTCGTCACGCTTGGCCGGCAGAAAGCGGATCAGGCCGATCAGCGCGATCACACCGATGACGGTCACTGCCCAGAAGGTCGAACGCCAGCCGGCTTCCTGACCCAATGCGGTACCCAGCGGTACGCCAAGTACGTTGGCCAGGGTCAGGCCGGTGAACATCAAGGCTACTGCCGAGGCACGTTTGTTGGGCGCGACCAGATTGGCCGCCACCACCGAGCCGATGCCGAAGAACGCGCCGTGACACAGCGCGGTGACTATCCGGGCAAACATCAGCACGTTGTAGTCGCTGGCGATGGCGCAGAGCAGGTTGCCGACAATGAAGATGCCCATCAACGCTACCAGCGCTGCCTTGCGCGGCAACTTGGCGGTGGCCAGCGCCATGAACGGTGCACCGATGGCCACGCCCAGGGCGTAACCGGTGACCAGCCAGCCGGCGCCGGGAATCGACACACCGAGATCCGCCGCCACGTCGGGCAGCAGGCCCATGATGACGAATTCGGTGGTGCCGATGGCGAAGGCGCTCAGGGCGAGGATGAGAAGCGAAAGGGGCATGCAGGTTTCCTTGTCGGCTGACTGACGTTAAGGGTCAGAGCTCTTTACTGAGAGTGCTGAGAAACGCCTGGATGACGTCCTCGTTACGTTTGAAGAAATGCCACTGCCCGGCCTTCTGGCTGCTGATCAGCCCGGCCCGTTGCAACGTCGCCAGGTGGGCCGACACGGTCGATTGCGACAGGCCGCAACGCTGATCGATCTGCCCGGCGCAAATACCGTATTCATGGTTGTGCAACTGCTCGGGGAATTCGCCTTTCGGGTCTTTCAGCCAGTTGAGGATGTCTCGCCGTACTGGGTGCGCCAGGGCTTTTATTATTTCGTCGAGGTCGAGGTTCATGGCTTGGGCTCGTGGTGGCAGTAGCGATATATCGCGATGGAGCGAACTTTAAATCGTTGGATCGCGATATACCAATATGAATTCGGTCTGACGAACGCATAAATCGCTATATCGGGTTATAACGATACGAGGGTGCTGGAGCAGCGACCGCAGTGCTAAGCTGCGCCCATGAACTATCTCGCGCATTTGCATCTCGGCGGCCAGCGCCCTGGTCAGTTACTCGGCAGCCTGTATGGCGACTTCGTCAAAGGTCGGCTGCAAGGCCAGTTCGACCCCGAGGTAGAGGCGGCGATTGCGCTGCATCGGCGCATCGACGTGTTCACCGATCGGCATCCACTGGTGGACATTGCTTTGGGGCGCTTCAGCGAAACGCGGCGGCGCTATGCCGGAATCGTCCTCGATGTGTTTTTCGATCATTGCCTGGCGCGGGACTGGACGCTGTATGCCGACCGACCGCTGGAGCAGTTCACCGCAGACGTCTATCAGGTGCTGTCCCGCGAACGACAGTTGCCGGAACGGCTGGCAAAGATCGCCCCGCACATGGTCGCCAACGACTGGCTGGGCTCGTATCGCGAATTTGAGGTGCTGGAACAGGTGCTGCGCGGGATCTCGCGACGGCTGACCAGGCCGGAGGAATTGGCGGGGGCAATGGCGGAGTTGCGGCGGTTGTATGAGCCGTTGAGTGAAGACTTCAGCTTGTTCTACCCGCAATTGCAGGATTTCGCACAAAACACGAGACCACCGAAAATCTGAATTGTGGGAGCGAGCCTGCTCGCGAATGCGGTGTCTCAGCCAATATAGATGCTGAATGGCACGACGCCTTCGCGAGCAGGCTCGCTCCCACAGGGGATTTGTATTTTCAGGCGGCGATCAAATCGCCTGCGCGACGCGGTTCGGCAGGTTTCGCCACCTCACCAAACAACACCTTCTGCACCGCCTGCTGCGCTTCGAACGCCAGCGCCGCGCGCTCGCGGCCCTGACAGGCAATCGGCTTGAGCAGATGCACCTCGACATCGCCGCAGTCGTTGCTGAACAGGCGCATCAGGTGCGAGAGCAAATCATCGTCACCAATGAATGGCGCCAGTGTGTCGATTTCGCCGTCACGCAGATAACGGATCGCCACCGGTTGCAGCATCACCTCGGAATCGATCGCCGCCGACAGCAGGCGACCATGAAAGGTGCGCAGCGAACGGCCATCGGTGGTGGTGCCTTCGGGGAACATCAGCAGTGCATGTTCAGTTTGCAGATGGCGGGTCATCTGCTTGCGGATCAACTGACTGTCGCCCGACCCACGGCGGATGAACAGGCTGCCGGCCTTGGCTGCGAGCCAGCCGGCCACCGGCCAGGTGCGCACTTCGGCCTTGGACAGAAACGACAGCGGCGTGAGCATGCCCAGCAGCGGAATGTCGGTCCACGACACGTGATTGCTGACCCAAAGCATCGGCTGTTTCGGCAGCTCGCCATGCACGCTCACGCGAAACGGCAGGGCGTTGCTCAGCCGCGCCATGAAGAAGCGCGACCAGCGCTGACGCCGCTCCATCGAGTGCGCCAGACCAATGCGCTCGAACACGCCGAAGACGCTGGCCATGGTCAGCCCCAGCGTCACCACCAGCAGCACTCGCGCGATTCGCGCGTACACCCGCAACCGGCTCATCACACCGCCGCCTTGAAGTGCTTGGCGTAGCGCGGGCAGAGTTCGTCGCGCTTGAGCAGGATGAACACGTCGGCGACCTGGAAGTCTTCGTCCCAGCACGGCTCGCCGCAGATCTTCGCACCGAGGCGCATGTAGGCCTTGAGCAGCGGCGGCATTTCGGCGATGACGTTGGACGGGATATCCAGCGTCGGCAGCGGATTTTTCGGCTCGGCGCGCAGGTGTTCGGTGCACAGATAACGTTCGCGCAGACGCTGCATGATCGCGTGGGCCTGAATGCCGCCGTCCTGCATCGGGATGCTCGCGCAACCCATCAGATAGCTGTAGCCGCCCTGATTGAGCACTTCGGCCAATTCGCCCCAGAGCACGGCGATGGTGCCGCCGTTGCGGTACGCCGGATCGACGCAGGTGCGGCCGATTTCCAGGATCGGACCTTGCAGATGGGCGAGGCCGTGCAGGCTGAATTCTTCTTCGCTGTAGAACTTGCCGAGGCTGCTGGCGGCGGTGTGATCGAGCAGACGCGTGGTCGCCACCAGGCGCCCGGTGTTCAGATCACGCACGCCGATGTGGCTGCAGTGAACATCATAATCATCCATGTCCAGACCCAGTTCGGCGCCTTTCAGTTTGGCGTTGAACTCGCCACTGAAGACGGCGAAGCGCAGGGCCTGGGCTTGCTGCAAGGCTTCGGCGCCGATCAGGCGTTCGGCTTGCAGGCGGCGTTCATTGCCGGTGTCGCTGATGCGGGCGATTTGCGTCATGTGAATCTCCGTACGGGCCTTTAACCCGTCGTGGGTTGCAGCCGATCGACTTTCTTTATGCAGCCGTGTTGTGCAAAGTCAGGCTATGTAGCCCCGGTGTCATCGCCATGAACGTTCGGTGATGCTTATATGACAGCCCACAAGGAGGCGCCCATGCCCTGGCCAGATCTGCTGCACCACCGTGAACGCTTGCCCGTCGCTGCTGATCTGGCCGAGGGCTTTGCAACGTTGTTGCAGACGCTGGGCAACGTCACGCCGTTCGAATTGGCGGTGGCCGGCGGGCGGCGGATGGCGACGCCGGGGCTGGCGTTTCTGGTGGGTTATCAGGCGGCGCTGCGCATGTTGTGGCCGAGCGCGCCGCTGAGCCTCGGCGCCTTGTGCGCGACCGAGCAACGCAGCCTGCGTCCGGCCGATATGCAAACGCGGCTGCGCGATTTGCGCTTGAGTGGGCGCAAGGATTTCGTCACCGCAGGCGACGCCGCCGATTGGTTACTGGTGGCTGCGCGCAGTGAGGAGCCTGGCGAAACACCGCGCCTGAGTCTGGCGGTGGTGTATCCCGGCGAGCCCGGCGTGAAGGTGGAAAAACTTCCGGCGTTGCCGTTGATGCCGGACATCAGCCACGGTCGCCTGTACCTCGACGGCGCCCTGTGCGAATTGCTCGCTGGCGATGGCTGGGACGCCT
The DNA here is from genome assembly GCF_024072275.1 of Pseudomonas siliginis. NCBI lineage: Bacteria > Pseudomonadati > Pseudomonadota > Gammaproteobacteria > Pseudomonadales > Pseudomonadaceae > Pseudomonas > Pseudomonas siliginis. The sequence continues at coordinate 1,457,044 of NZ_CP099598.1, forward strand.
ACGTCAAACCGTTTCGCACCCTTGAAGATGTCTACGTGCTCAGCGCCATGACCGCGTGGTTGTACGGCGTCGGCCAGGACAGCGACTGGCCGCAGGCCCTGCAATTGCGTTTGCTGGCGCTGCTGGCCGGGTGCGCCGAGGCCAGCCGGCAAGCGCCGAACAATCCGCCCGGGCATGTGCTGCTGGGCGGGTTGTTTGCGCAGTTTGAAGCGCTGGCGGGGGAGGTGGACCAGGCATTGGGCAATGGCCCGGTGGAGTGGGCGCAGATGTGGCAGCGGGACAAGGGCGTGATGCAGTTGGCGGCAGGGGCGAGGGCGAAGCGGTTGGCCAAGGCTTTGGCGGTGACCTGAGCGGCCCCTTCGCGAGCAGGCTCGCTCCCACAGGGACGGTATTCTTCAATTGAAATGCGATCAACTGTGGGAGCGAGCCTGCTCGCGAAGGCGGCCTCAAAATCACCATACATCTGTCATAAACCCCGACTAGTCTCGACAGGTTCATTCCCTGAGCGCCCACCATGTTCAAAGGCCTGTCCCTGTTCCTGCTGCTGATCAGCCTCACCGTCCGCGCCGAACAATGGCCCGGCGAGCAATGGCCCATCGCCCCGCAGATCACCGGCCCGGCCGTCGAGGCGCTGGAAAACTACGCCTTCGCGCCCCGTAACGACGCCACCCGCGACGGCATCCGCACCGACGCCTTGCTGATCATCCGCGACGGCCAGATCATTTACGAACGCTACGCCGCTCCGACCACTGCTCAGACACCGAATCTGACCTGGTCGATCAGCAAAAGCCTGCTGGCAACGGTCCTCGGCGTGGCCTACGGCGAAGGCCGGTTCAAGCTCGGCGATCCGGCGCTGAAGTTCTACCCAGCGCTGGAAAAACACCCGGCGATCACCCTCGGCCATCTGCTGAACTGGGCCTCCGGTCTGGATTGGCAGGAAGACTACGAATACGCGCCGCTGAAATCTTCGGTGGTGGCGATGCTCTACACCCGCGGCCATCGCGACATGGCCGCGTTCACTGCGGGCCACGACGCCTACGCCGCGCCGGGTCAGGCTTTCCGTTATTCCAGCGGTGACAGCAATCTGCTCGCCGCTGCCCTGAAAACCATGGTCGGCGCAGAGCGTTATGCCGATTATCCGTGGACAGCATTGTTCGAGCCGTTGGGCATTCGCCACGCCGTGTGGGAAAGCGATGCCAGCGGCACCTTTGTCGCCTCGTCCTATGCCTATCTCACCGCGCGGGATCTGGCGCGGGTCGGTCTGTTGATGGCGCGCGGCGGGCGCTGGAACGATCGGCAGTTGCTGTCCGAGGATTGGCTCGCGTTCAACCTCACACCGTTTGCCGGCTACAAGGCGCATCAGGACGAAGCCATACCCGGCGGCCATTGGTGGCTCAATCGTCCTGTCGACGGCGCCACATCACCATGGCCCGACGCCCCACCCGACACCTTCGCCGCCCTCGGCCACTGGGGCCAGGCGCTGTACGTGATGCCCAGCCAGAAGCTGGTGATCGTGCGTTACGGCGATGACCGCGATGGCAGCTACCGGCACAACGAACTGCTCAAACGCGTGTTGCAGGCGGTGCGGCGATGAAGCGCTTTCTATTGTTGCTGTTGGTCGTGCTGCTCGGCTGGGGTTGGTATGAGCGGGAGAATCTCCGGGCTTTCCCGGACATCATCAGCGCCTACACCGCCAAGGAATATTGCTCGTGTCGTTATGTGATGAACAACGACGCCGGGTATTGCCGTGGCTATGTGAAGCAATGGCTGCCAACCAGCGGTTTTACCGATGATCCATCGAGCAAAACCATCACCGTCAGCGGCATGGGCCGCAGCAACAGCGCGCAGTGGCTGAGCGAACGCCAGGGCTGTCGCCTGAATCCTTGAATTATCTGGTCTCCCCTGTGGGAGCGAGCCTGCTCGCGAAATCGTCGCAAGCCGCAATACATGCTGTGCGGGGAGCATTGCATTCGCGAGCAGGCTCGCTCCCACAGGGCTTGCAATAACTTGGCGGGCGGTTAAGGTTCGTGCAGGTTTATCGCCCCCACGAGTGTTCAATGTTCAACCGCTCCCTCTATACAACCTTCGCCAGTCTGCTGTTGACCGCCGCTGCGCTGCCGGCCCAGGCCAATTGGTATCTGGACGGCGAGTCGTCGCGGCTGTCGTTCGTCAGCACCAAAAATGCCAGCGTGTCGGAGGTGCAGCGCTTTCTGGTGCTGCACGGCAAGGTCGACCCCAACGGTCGCGCCGAGGTCGAAGTAGAGCTCGAATCGATCAACAGCGGCATCCCCCTGCGCGATGAGCGCATGCGCAAGGAGCTGTTCCAGATCGAGCAGTTTCCCGCAGCCACCATCACCACCCAAATCGACCTGCGCCCGATCAACGATCTGGCCCCCGGCGCGCAGCTGGAGTTGCGCCTGCCGCTGACCGTCAGCCTGCACGGCAAGCAGCACGAATACCCGGCCGAGTTGCTCGCCACGCGTCTGGATGATCGGCGCTTTCAGGTGGTGACGCTGGAGCCGCTGGTGATCAACGCCGAGGATTTCGATCTGGCGCCTGGCCTGGAAAACCTGCGCAAACTCGCCGATCTGTCGGCGATCAGTCTGTCGGTGCCGGTGGGTGCGGTGCTGATTTTCACGGCGCGCTGACATGCGCGGTGCTGTTCCCCTGGCGTGACGGCAACCGTTTCGAACTGTTGATCGACGGCCCGCAGTTCTTTCCGCGCATGCTCGAGCACATCGCTGGAGCTACAGAACAGATCGAACTGGAGCTGTACCTGGTCGAGGCGGGCGCCTGCGCCGAAGCCATCGTCCAGGCGCTGGTCGCGGCGGCCGAGCGCGGCGTGCGCGTGCGTTGCCTGTTCGATGATTACGGCAGCCTCGCGTTCACGCTGCATCTGCGCCAGCGCCTGACCCAGGCCGGGGTCGAGCTGCGTTTCTACAATCGCCTGAGCTGGCGGCGCTGGGTCGGCAATTTCTATCGCGACCACCGTAAATTGCTGCTGGTCGACCAATGCCTCGCAGTGGTCGGCGGCACCGGCGTGACCGATGAATTCTGGACGCCGGGCCATGATGTCAGCGAGTGGCACGAAGTGATGGTCGAGATCAGCGGCCCATTGGTGATCGATTGGCAATTGCTGTTTGATCGCCAGTGGATCGCCAACCGTTACCGCCGCGCCTGGCGCCCGGCGGCGCATTTCGGCTTGCCGCGCCTGCCCCGCGTACCGGACAAGGGCGAAGGCATGGGCCGCGTGGCGTATGCCGATGCCCGTCAACATCGCGACATTTTGCAGTCGTTGTTCCGTGCGTTGAACAGCGGGCAAAAACGCATCTGGATGGCCACGCCGTACTTCCTGCCGACCTGGAAAATCCGCCGCTCGCTGCGCAAGGCTGCCGCGCGCGGCGTCGATGTGCGCTTGCTGCTGACCGGCCCGCGCACCGATCACCCGTCAGTGCGCTACGCCGGCCATCGCTACTACCCGCGCCTGCTCAAGGCCGGGGTGCAGATCTTCGAATACCAGCCGTGCTTCCTGCACCTGAAAATGGTTCTGGTCGACGAATGGGTAAGCATCGGTTCGTGCAACTTCGATCACTGGAATCTGCGTTTCAATCTGGAGGCGAACCTGGAGGCGCTGGACCCGGCGTTGACGGCAGCGGTGGAGGCGAGCTTTGTGAAGGACTTCGGCTTGAGTCAGCTGGTGAGTCTGGAGGAATGGCAGCGCCGACCGTTGTGGCGGCGGGTCAAGCAGCGGGTGTGGGGCTGGGTGGATCGGTTGGTGGTGAATATTCTCGATAGACGCGGATAACCACGATTTTGAATACACCCTGAATCCAATGTGGGAGCGAGCCTGCTCGCGAAAGCGGTGTGTCATTTGATCGTTCCCACGCTCCGCGTGGGAATGCCTCTAGGGACGCTCCGCGTCCAGTGACGCGGAGCGTCACGGGCTGCATTCCCACGCAGAGCGTGGGAACGATCAGTGCAGGGGGGCGGTGTGCTTGCTGTTACAGCAATTCAAAACTCTGCTGCGTCACCGCCTGCGAATCCAGGCCGATCTGTACGTTGAACTTGCCAGGCTCGGCTGCGTATTTAAGCTGGGCGTTGTAGAACTTCAGGTCTTCCTCGGTGATGGTGAAGTGCACGACCTTCTGTTCGCCGGCCTTGAGCATGATCTTCTGGAAGTTCTTCAGCTCTTTCACCGGGCGGATCATCGAACCGGTGACGTCCTGGATATACAACTGCACCACGGTTTCGCCGTCACGCTTGCCGGTGTTCTTGACCATGACGCTGGCGTCGAGCTTGCCGCTGGCGTTCAGGGTGGTCGATGACAGCGCCATATCGCTCAGGGCGAACGTGGTGTAGCTCAGGCCATAACCGAACGGAAACAGCGGGCCGGTGGTGTCATCGAAATACTGCGAGGTGTAGTTGCCCGGTTTGCCCGGGGTGAACGGCCGGCCGATACTCAGGTGGTTGTAGTAGGTCGGGATCTGGCCCACGGAACGCGGGAAGGTCACCGGCAGTTTGCCCGACGGGTTGTAGTCGCCGAACAGCACGTCGGCGATGGCGTTACCGCCCTCGGTGCCGCTGAACCAGGTTTCCAGAATCGCATCGGCCGACTGGTTTTCTTCGAGAATCGTCAGCGGACGGCCGTTCATCAACACCAGCACCAACGGCTTGCCGGTGGCTTTCAGCGCACGGATCAATTCGCGCTGGGTTTCCGGGATGTTCAGGTCGGTGCGGCTCGAGGATTCGTGGGACATGCCACGGGACTCGCCCACCGCTGCAACGATCACGTCAGCCGCTTTCGCCGCTTTCACTGCCTCGTCGATCAGCACGTTGGCCGGGCGCGGGTCATCGACCACTTCCGGGGCATCGAAGTTGAGGAAGTTCAGGTAGTCGAGGACCTTCTTGTCGCCCGTGATGTTGGCGCCACGGGCGTAGATCAGGTTGGCCTTGTCGCCGATCACCGAACTCATGCCATCGAACAGCGTGACCGATTGCGCCGGACGTCCGGCGGCGGCCCAGCTGCCCATCATGTCGATCGGGGCTTTCGCCAATGGGCCGACCAGCGCGATTTTCGCGTCTTTCTTCAGCGGCAGGGTTTCGTTCTGGTTCTTCAGCAGCACCAGACTGCGCCGCGCGACTTCGCGGGCCTCGGCGCGGTGCAGGCGACTCTCGGCGTAGGTATCGGCCGGGTCATCTTCAGCTTTGCCGATGCGCAGGTACGGGTCCTTGAACAGGCCCATGTCGTACTTGGCCGCGAGCACTTCGCGCACAGCGTTGTCGATGTCTTTCTGTTCGATTTCGCCGGACTTGAGCAGCCCCGGCAGCTCTTTGCCGTAGAGGGTGTCGTTCATGCTCATGTCGATGCCGGCCTTGATCGCCAGCTTTGCCGCTTCGCGACCGTCGCGAGCGACGCCGTGCTTGATCAGTTCGAAGATCGCGCCGTGATCGCTGACCGCCAGACCTTTGAAGCCCCAGTCCTTGCGCAGCAGGTCGTTCATCAGCCAGGTGTTGGCCGTGGCCGGAATGCCGTTGATCGAGTTCAACGCCACCATCACACTGCCAGCGCCGGCATCGATCGCAGCGCGGTAGGGCGGCAGGTAATCCTGGTACATCTTCACCGGGCTCATGTCGACGGTGTTGTAGTCGCGACCGCCCTCGACCGCGCCGTAAAGGGCGAAGTGCTTGACGCTGGCCATGATGCTGTCGGCGGCGCTCGGGGTCTCGCCCTGATAGGCCTTGACCATGACTTTGGCGATGCGCGAGGTCAGGTAGGTGTCTTCGCCGAAACCTTCGGAGCTGCGGCCCCAGCGTGGATCGCGGGAGATATCCACCATCGGCGCGAAGGTGATGTCGAGGCTGTCAGCGGCGGCTTCTTTAGCCGCAACGCGACCGGACTGGCCGATGGCGTCCATGTCCCAGCTCGACGCAAGGGCCAGCGGAATAGGGAAAATCGTACGGTGACCGTGGATTACGTCGTACGCGAAAAACATCGGAATCTTCAGGCGACTGCGCATGGCAGCGTCCTGCATCGGACGGTTTTCCGCGCGGGTGATCGAGTTGAACGTGCCGCCGATGTTGCCGCCGGCAATTTCCTTGCGGATCAGTTCGCGGGGCATTTCCGGGCCGATGCTGATCAGGCGCAACTGGCCGATCTTCTCGTCGAGGGTCATTTGTTTCATCAGGTTGCTGATGAAAGCGTCCTTGTTTTCCAAAGGTACCGGGGTCGTGGCGGCCAGTACCTGATGACTGGCCAGGCTGACGAACAGACCCAGCAAACACAGCTTCTTCATGAATTTTTTCTCTAGAGCCCAAACGGTGATGTAACACCGGCCAGCCAAAATGTAGGGAGCGACTATTGTTGTTCGGGTGCCGGCGCAAAATCCTGAGCCGGAAAACCGCAGCCGACAGCGGCAACGTGAACGCGAAGGGCACTTTTTAGCCGATTAACCCGTCGCATGCCAGTGGCGGCGCCGATTATGCCCCAACCGCTGGCCGGGAATGCCCAGCGCTCGGTTTTTAAATCAAATGTGTCATGGAGCATCACTGCAATGAATATCAGCTCAACCTCCCGTTCACGGCTACAGATCGCCACGTTGCTGGTGTTCGCCACGCTGTTGACCGCGTGCGGCATCAACAATATCCCGACCCTCGACGAACAGGTCAAAGCCGCCTGGGGCCAGGTGCAGAACCAGTATCAGCGCCGCGCCGACCTGATCCCCAATCTGGTGGAAACCGTGAAGGGCTATGCCGCCCATGAGCAGGAAACCCTGACCGCCGTGATTGAAGCGCGGGCCAAGGCGACGTCGATTCAGGTCGATGCCAGCACCCTCGACAACCCCGAGAAGCTCAAGCAGTTCCAGCAGGCGCAGGATCAACTGACCGGCGCATTGAGCCGTTTGATGGTGGTCTCCGAGCGCTATCCGGATCTGAAGGCCAACCAGAACTTCCTCGCCTTGCAGTCGCAACTTGAAGGCACGGAAAACCGGATTGCCGTGGCGCGTCGCGACTTCATTCTGGCGGTGCAGAAGTACAACACCGAGATCCGCACCTTCCCCGGTCGCTTGTGGCACAGCGTGATGTACAGCGATCTGCCGATGCGCGAGACCTTCGAAGCCACCACGCCCGGCGCGGAGAAGGCCCCGGAAGTGAAATTCTGATTCGAGGTCGTCCATGCGTGTGTTGAAACTAAGCCTGGTGCTGCTGCTCTGGCTGTTCGCCGTCAGCGCCCGGGCCGAATTGACGTTTCCGCCGCTGAGCGGGCGCGTGGTCGATCAGGCGCAAATGCTCGAGCCATCGATTCGCGCGCAACTGAGCCAGCAATTGCAGGCGCACGAGCAGGCCACCGGCGAGCAATTGGTGGTGGTCACGTTGCCCGATCTGCAGGGCACCACCATCGAGGATTTCGGCGTTCAGCTCGGTCGGCACTGGGGCATCGGTCAGAAAGACAAGAACAACGGCGCCTTGCTGATCGTCGCGCGTGACGAGCGCAAACTGCGCATCGAAGTCGGCTATGGCCTGGAGGATCGCCTGACCGATGCGCAGTCGTCGGTGATCATTCATCAGGTCATCACGCCGGCGTTCAAGGCCGGCAATTTCAGCAAAGGCATCAGCGACGGCGTTGCGGCGATGCTGGTGGTGCTCGGTGGCAATCCGCTGGACGAACCCTCAACCGTGTACGAATCCAGCGGCGACCCGGCGGATGATTTCATCTCGCGGCACCCGGCGCTGTTCGTGTTCCTGGTGATGTTGTTCATCGTGACGGTGTTTGTCTGCCAGATGCTCGGTATCCTGCCTGCCGGCCGGGGCGGCTCCGGAGGAGGGGGCGGCTTTGGCGGTGGCGGCGGATTCGGCGGCGGTGGCGGTGGCGGCTTCAGCGGTGGCGGGGGCAGTTTCGGCGGCGGCGGTTCGTCCGGCGGCTGGTGAGATCAAAAGAATAATGAGCAGGCACTTTTCGACATGGCATTACTGACTGAACACGAACAACGCAAAGTCGCCGAGGCCATCGCCCGGGTCGAACGCGACACCGACGCTGAACTGGTCACGGTGCTCGCTGCCCGTGCCGACGATTACGCGTACATCCCGCTGCTCTGGGCCAGTCTGCTGGCCCTGGTGTTGCCGGGCATCGTCCACTACCTCACGGGCTGGCTGACCCTGCGCAGTCTGCTGCTGGTGCAATGGGGCATGTTCATCGTCCTGTGCCTGCTGTTTCGTCTGCCGAAAATCACCACGCATCTGGTCCCGCGCCGCGTGCGCCACTGGCGCGCCTCCAACCTGGCGCGGCGGCAGTTTCTCGAACAGAACCTGCACCACACCGTGGGCAGCACCGGCATGCTGATTTTTGTCTGCGAGGCTGAGCGCTATGTGGAGATTCTGGTGGACGAGGGGATTTCCAAACGGCTGGATAACAGCAACTGGGACGCGATTGTCGCAGCGTTCACCGAACAGGTCCGCCAGGGCCGCACGCTGGAAGGGTTTGTCACGTGCGTGGAGGCGTGTGGTGAGTTGTTGAAGGTGCACGTGCCGGTGACGCAGGTGCGGAACGAGTTGCCGAATCGGTTGGTGGTGTTGGGGTAGATCAAAAGCTCGCAGCCTTCGGCAGCTCCTAAAGGAGAATGCATTCCAATTGTAGGAGCTGCCGAAGGCTGCGATCTTTTGATTTTCGCCGTTGGGTAAATAAGAGGGTGTCCCCAACCCCCATCCCCCCTAAAATACCCGCCATTCCCGATTCCGCCCGTCCGAGGCCGCTTGTCCATGTCCGTTTCCGCTGCTTCCGCGCCGTCCGCCAAACCGGCCGCCGATCACCACGCCCAGTTCATCGAGCTGCTGCAAGCCAGCCTCGACGACAGCGGTTTCATCAAACTGGTGCTGGCCAAGTACGTCGGTGAAGAGGCGGATCTGCAACGGGTCATCATCAAACCGGTGACGGTCAAGGCGCAGCCGTGCCTGTCATTCGTTTATCGCTACAAGACCCGCGACATCACCAAGAACCTGCCGCTGAGCGAAGGCGTGGCGCTGATCGCCGGGCTGCTGCCGGCCTCGTTCAAAAATGCTCATTTACTGGCGCTGACCGACGAAGCGCAGCTGGAATACAGCAAAAAGGGCAAGAGTTCGCTGTTCAAGAGCAAACCTCAGCAATTACGTGAAGCGCCGTCCGCCGAGCACAACCGCGAGAAAAACCGCTTCCTCGAATTGAGCCGCCCCTTCCTCAAAGACCTGGGCGTGACCAATGCACAACACGAGCTGATCCCGGCGATGTCGCGCAAGTGGAAGCAGATCAACAAGTTCATCGAAGTGTTCAGCCATGCCCTGACCTCGTCGCCGCTGGCGCTGGACAAACCGGTGCGGGTCGCCGATTTCGGTTCGGGCAAGGGCTACCTGACGTTCGCCATTCACGACTACCTGCGCAACACGCTCAAGGCCGAGGGCGAAGTCACTGGCGTCGAGCTGCGCGAAGAAATGGTCAACCTGTGCAACGCCGCAGCGGCGAAGCTCGAGCATCCGGGGCTGGTGTTCAAGTGCGGTGACGTGCGCACGGTGGCGCCGAGCGAACTGGACGTGATGATCGCCCTGCATGCGTGCGACATCGCTACCGATTACGCGATCCACACCGGCATCCGCTCGGGTGCGTCGATCATCATGTGCTCGCCGTGCTGTCACAAACAGATCCGCCTGCAGATCCAGAGCCCGGCGCTGCTCAAGCCGATGCTGCAATACGGCTTGCACCTCGGCCAACAGGCGGAAATGGTCACCGACAGCTTGCGTGCACTGTTCCTCGAAGCCTGTGGTTACGAGACCAAAGTCTTCGAATTCATCTCGCTGGAACACACCAACAAGAACAAGATGATTCTCGCGGTGAAACGCGCCGAGCCGGTTAATCCAGCGCAATTGTTGGCAAAGATCGAAGAGCTGAAAGCGTTCTACCACATCAGCGAACATTGTCTGGAAACACTGCTGCGCGCTGACGGTTTTCTCGCCTGATAGCCTGAAATACACCCCTGTAGGAGCTGCCGAAGGCTGCGATCTTTTGATCCTGGTTATTTAAATGCAAGATCAAAAGATCGCAGCCTTCGGCGGCTCCTACATTTATCGCGATCGAGCGTAGTAAGCCTGGAATTACCGCAACCCTTGGATACGGTCTACCTTGAATACTCCCAGACCTTTCCCCGAGGAGTTTTCCCATGGCCGCGAAAAAGATCCTGATGCTGGTCGGCGATTACGTCGAAGACTACGAAGTGATGGTGCCGTTCCAGGCCCTGCAGATGGTCGGCCACACGGTCCACGCCGTGTGCCCGGACAAGTCCGCCGGCAGCACCGTGCGCACGGCGATTCATGATTTTGAAGGTGATCAGACCTACAGCGAAAAACCCGGTCACCTGTTCGCGCTCAATTTCGACTTCGCCAAGGCCCGCGAAACTGATTACGACGCGCTGCTGATTCCCGGCGGTCGCGCTCCGGAGTACCTGCGGCTGAACGACAAAGTCCTCGAGCTGGTGCGCGCCTTCGACAACGCTGGCAAGCCCATCGCAGCGGTCTGCCATGGCGCGCAACTGCTCGCGGCGGCGGGTGTGCTCGAAGGGCGTGAGTGCAGCGCGTACCCGGCCTGCGCCCCGGAAGTCCGGTTGGCGGGCGGCACCTACATCGACATTCCGGTGACCGACGGCCATGTTCAGGGAAATTTCGCCACCGCTCCGGCGTGGCCGGCGCATCCGCAATGGCTGGCCGGTTTCCTCGGTCTGCTCGGTACGAAAATCACCTTGTAGTCGATGCAGGCGACAGATCGCAGGCGCTGGTCTTTACTCTGAAGCGCGAAATCTCTCAATCGCCCCCAGGAGAAACAGACATGTCCGGATGGTACGAAGTGAGCAAAAGCAGCAACGGCCAATTCAGGTTCGTGTTGAAAGCGGCGAACGCCGAAACGATTCTGACCAGCGAGCTCTACAGCACCCGCGCCGGCGCCGACGGCGGGATTGCCTCGGTGCAGGCCAACAGCCCGCTGGACGAACGTTACGAGAAAAAATCGACCAAGGACGGCCACCCGTACTTCAACCTGAAGGCGGCCAATCACCAGGTCATCGGCAGCAGCGAGTCGTATTCATCGGATGGCGCGTGTGACAAGGGCATTGCCAGCGTGAAGGCCAACGGCCCGACGAAAACCATCAAGGACAAGACCCTGCCGGTGCTCTGAAATCCGACATCAACCTGTGGGAGTGAGCCTGCTCGCGAAAGCGGTGTTCCAGTCACCTTTTGGGTTGGCTGATATGCCGTCTTCGCGAGCGGGCTCGCTCCCACAGGTGACCGCATTCCATTGTGGGAGCGAGCCTGCTCGCGAAGGCGTCAGCCCGGCCAATATCAAACCTCAACCGGTACCGACAATTTCGGATCACCCAACGCATGGCTCTTGGCATCAAAGAACCGCAACTCAACCCCGGTACCTTCAAACACCTTGGCGTAGTGACGCTTCTGATGCTGGATGAACGCGGCACTGCGCGGATAAATCGAGATCGCCACGCACTTCGGTCGGGCCAGGCGCAACGCGCGCACCAGATGCGCATCCTGCTCGCCCAGCGCGTGGCCGAAGATGCACAGGCTGTCGCCATGGGCCAGTAACTGCTCGTAGCAGAACGACAGATAATCCGAGCTGCGGATGGTCTTGAGCTTGTCAGCGCTCGGCCCTTCGGTGACGAACAGTGGCACGTCATCCAGCGTCTTGATCGTGTTGTTGATGGCGAAGCTGCCGAGCAGGGTGCCCTCGGTCGAGGTCAGTTTGCGTGCGGTGCCGTCCTGATTGCGCACCAGATGCAGACCACCGTGCAGGTACAGCAGACGCGGTTTGTCGGTGGCGCTCTGGCTCAGATCGAAACTCGCGTCGGCGCCGTTGAACAGGTCGTCGATGGTCTCGCCGGGATGTTGCAGTGCCCAGTAATTGAGCAGGTCGTAGTTGGTGGTGAACACCGTGTGATAGCGCGCCAGTTCAGCATTGAGCACCGTCAGTGTCGAAGGCTGCACCAGCCGCCACGGGATGTGCACCGCATGCACGGTGTTGATCAGCGCTTCCTTGATCGCGTAATAGCGATTGCGCGGCGCCGCCGAGCTGACCGCCAGGGCCTTGTTGACCCGGCTGGTAGTTTTCAGGGCGCCCAGCACTTGCTCGAAGCTGCGGGTTTGCAGCGCGTCGAACACCGCCAGTTCCGATGGGCTCAGCGGTTTCTCTTCGACCGTACGGGCGTTTTCGAACAGCGAGTCGTAGCCGAAGTCATCCCAAACCGCACGGCTGGCGCCATTGCCCACCAGCAAACCCTGGAAATCGTTCGCGGCGCGCAAGGCGTTCCAGTCTTCGAGGGTGGCGTCGACATTGAGAAAATCGGTCATTGCGTGGGCGGTCTCAAAACAAAGGGCAGATGGACGGCGACTTTATCACGAGCGGACATTGAGCCAGATCAACATCGCTCGTGACCGATCGGTCGATTCTGTGCGCACCCGCCGAATCGAGGCAGTCGATCCGGCTTCAGTCAGGAGACACACGATGAGCAGCACCTTCTTCATTCCGGCGGTCAACATCATGGGCAGCGGCTGCCTCGACGAAGCCATGGTCGCGATTCGCAATTATGGCTTTCGCAAGGCGCTGATTGTCACCGACGCCGGGCTGGCCAAGGCTGGCGTCGCCGCAATGATCGCCGAGAAACTGGCGATGCAGGACATCGATTCGGTGATCTTCGATGGCGCCAGACCGAACCCGACCACGGCCAATGTCGAATCCGGGTTGGGGCTGCTGAAGGAAAGCCGTTGCGATTTCGTCGTGTCGCTGGGTGGCGGCTCGCCGCACGATTGCGCCAAGGGCATCGCCCTGTGCGCAACCAATGGCGGGCAGATCGGCGACTACGAAGGCGTCGACCGCTCGAGCAAGCCGCAATTGCCGCTGATCGCCATCAATACCACCGCCGGCACTGCCAGCGAAATGACCCGCTTCTGCATCATCACCGACGAATCGCGCCACGTGAAAATGGCCATCGTCGACCGCAACGTCACGCCACTGCTGTCGGTCAACGACCCGGAGTTGATGGTCGCGATGCCCAAAGGCCTTACCGCCGCCACCGGCATGGACGCGCTGACCCACGCCATCGAAGCCTACGTCTCGACCGCCGCCAACCCGATCACCGACGCCTGCGCTTTGAAGGCCATGAGCCTGATCAGCAGCAACCTGCGTCTGGCCGTGCGCGACGGCAGCGACCTGGCGGCGCGGGAGAACATGGCTTACGCGCAGTTCCTCGCCGGCATGGCGTTCAACAACGCCTCGCTCGGATTTGTCCACGCCATGGCGCATCAGCTCGGCGGCTACTACGACTTGCCCCACGGCGTCTGCAATGCCGTGCTGTTGCCGCATGTGCAGAGTTTCAATGCGCTGGTCTGTGCTGACCGACTCAGGGATGTCGCCCACGCCATGGGCGCGGATATTCGTGGTTTCAGCGCGGAGGAGGGCGCACAGGCGGCGATCAATGCCATTCGCAACCTTGCCAAGGACGTCGAGATTCCCGGCGGACTGCGTGAGCTGGGCGCGAAACTCAGCGATATCCCGGTGCTCGCCACCAACGCCTTGAAGGACGCCTGTGGACTGACCAATCCACGGGCGGCGGATCAGCGCCAGATCGAGGAAATTTTCCGCAATGCGTTTTGAATGAAGGCGCGCAGGCGAGCGAAGTCGGACAAGCTTTCGCTTGCTTCTGCGACCACGGCAAATGTCCGCACACGGCCCCAATCTGAAACCTGGCCGGCGATGTTGTGGACGGCGGAGATACGGTACTGCCCGACCGCCAGGGAGGGTGCTGCCGGGGTTTGCCATTTCCGGTCGCTTTCGACCGCTGCTCTGGCAATCTCCAGGCCAGTGTCCAGATCGAAAATACTGACGAAACCCTCGGCTCGCATGACATCTCCCGAAAAGATCAGAGGCGTATCGACCGGCGCGCCCTCAATCGGTTCGACAACGACCGGGACGTCGATCTCGGGCCGCAGTCGCACCTCATATCCGCGCTCTTCGCTCCATTCGGACGTGATGCCTGCATAGGTCTGGTGGGCGTGAATCCTCTGCTGGCCCTGGGCCTGAACGCCGGTGATGCTGAACGCCCATCGTCCATTTGCGCTGACCAGCCCTTCGCCAAGCGAATGGGTGTTTTCAATGTTCCAGACCTGCACAAGAGCATTGGGTATGCCGCTGCCGAGCAACAATGTCGCAGGTCCCGTCGTGCTGGCCTCTTCGGGATAGGTGATGGTCGGGGCCGGTTGTGAAGTTTGCTCGTCGCGAGTGCTCATCATGCTTCTCGTCCATGGCTGATTTGAACGCTGAGGTTGGCATGACGTGCCTGAATTCGAACCTGTAAGAACTACCAGTCATTCAGTCTTTTTTACACAGTAGGTAATTTCTTTTTCTTCTAAAAAACTGTCATTTCTGTCAGTTGTCCGGCGTGGCGGCTTCGGGTCGAATGCTCGCTACGAGGGGATCGATGTCGATCCCATAGGAGAATGCAAACATGCCGGAATCCACCGCGCAATTGCCCCCAAACGTGCAGTCAGCCGGGGAGCTGGATGCGCTCTTTGGTCTGCGAACGCTGAAATTCCCCGGAGCGGGCAAGACCATTGCCAAAGGCGTGGCGATCACGCCTTCGGAGCAGATCATGGTCAGCGCTACCGTCGAGCAATCGGGCCATTCGTACTACGGCCTTGCGCGCCTGGATGCCGATGGCAATCCGGATCCGGCTTTCGGCACCGGCGGATATCTCAGCGGCCAGTTCGGCACAGGCTCGCTCACGCAAGGCGGGCCATTGATCGTTGATGCGCTCGGACGGATCTGGATGTGCGGTGTGATTGGTGTCGTCAAAGACCAGACTCTTGAATACCAGCAAGTCATCGCCCGGTTTCTGCCCGACGGCTCGCCGGACATCGAGTTCGGCGGCGACAGGAATGGCTACCGGATTGTGCCCATGCGGATTCCGGCACTTTTTGGGGCCACGCATGGGCAACTGCTGCTGGCCAAATCCGATCCGCAGCTTGCGCAGCCGGACCGGCTGCTGTTCGTGACCGCGCAAAAGGGCAGTGGCCTGTTGACGCGATTCCATCTCGATGGCTCGGACGATTTATCGTTCGCCAGCAACGGTTGGCTGCCCCTGTCACTGCCAGGGGTGGCCATTTCGCTGTCCGGGATCATCCAGCTCGACGATGGGCTGATTCTGCTGCATGGCAAAACCGAGATCACCAATCAGGGATTGCTCATGGCGTTCGACCACAACGGGAAAGTTGCACAAGCGTTCGGCGACAAGGGTGTACTGCTGTTGAACATTCAGCGTGATGGCCAGCCGCTCGAAAGCAGCGTGATGGACATTGCTGTGCAAACGGCGCAGCGCCTGCTTCTGCTCGGTTCGGCGGTCGAGTCCACGCAAGGCAGGAAACTGCAACACGGGTTCATCAGTGGTATTACCTACTCCGGCCAAATGGATGACGCGTTCAACAATCCTGTCCTCACCCCGACGGCGCAGGAGCGGGATCTGAGAGGTTGGAAGGCAGGGTTTGCGCTGGATGACATCGCCGGTAAACGGATCGTTGCGGTCGGACAGACCTCGGGCAGCGCACGAGGCTTGTTGACGGCAGGCTTTCTGGTCGATGGCGCAGTGGATGATTCGTTTGATGTCGAGGGCGCGAGAGACATTTCATGGTCAGCCATTGATGCCTGCCTGCAAGGCTCTTCAATTCTGGTGTTGGGACGCAAGGACGATGGTGCGCAATTGGTTCGCTTGCTGACCGCGCCTGTCACAAAACGGCGAGACCGCATCGGCCTTTGAGCGCCAGAGGTAAACCGAACTGTCCTGCCGGCTCGGATGAACCCTGTCCAGTTCGGCGGGATCGTCAGCCAGGTTTTGCTCGGCGCGCATCAAGGACCTCACCGGCAGCACCACCCCGGCTTGCCGCAGAAGTTGCGCACGCTGGATAAGTTCTGAGACTCGCGGCGTCTGTGATGACGCCTTCGCGAGCAGGCTCGCTCCCACTTTGGAATGCGCTTTCCTGTGCGAGCGTGCCTGCTCGCGAATTCCGACTTCAGACACATGAGAAGATTCGCTGGCCAGATCTGTTGAATCCTCCGATGCAGAAAGGGATAGTGCGCGCCTGGAAATATCTTCAAGGAGCAGGAAATGACAGTGAAGTCAGTATGGATCAGCGCAGCGCTCTGCGGGTGGTTCATGGCTGGGCAGGCCTGGGCCGATTGCACACCGCCGGCGGTCAGCGCGGAAGCGGATTTCTCGCTGTGCAAAGAATGGCCGGCTTATCCGTCGCTGACGATTACCGCGCTATCGACGTTCGTGCCCGATCCGGTCTATGGCCATGACGGCAGCGTGGGCTCGTACGATCTGGATCTGGCTATCATCACGGCCGGCAGCCCCAAACCGCTGGCGACCTATCATCAGCGGTCGGCGTTTCTCTCCGATGCCATCGCGCTGGAGAGTCTGGAACTCGACACGGCGCGCTATAAACTCACGCCCGACCTTCGTGCATTCGGCGTCCGCGCTCATTTCAAAGGCTCGTCGCGCGTCAATCCGCTGGATGAAACCCTGCTGTCGCTCTACGTGAAAGAAGGCGACAAACTGCGCCCGGTGCTGGATCGCTTGGTCGTCTACAGCTTCAGTGGCGAGTGGGATGGCAATTGCGCCGGAGAGCGCTCGGAGACGGTGCGTACGCTTGAGATGGGCAAAACCAGTTCCCATGGTTACGCCGATATCATTGTCCGCTCAGTCACCATGGGCCTGGTCGGTGAGGGGCCACCCGACACCTGCGAATCGAAAACTACCCACGAAAAGCCGGTGCTGACCACGTTGCGCTATGACGGACAGCAATATTTCGTTCCCGAAAATCTGAGAGGCTATTGAAGGCGCGTCGTTCTACTTCCTCGATCCCGACGGGCACAAGCTGGAAGTCCACGTCGGCGATTTGCAATCGCGGCTGGCTACGTGTCGGCAGAAACCGTACCCCGGCATGCGTTTCTGCGACGAACCCTGATCCGCTTCAATCGCGGTGATATAGACTCTGCGCCACGTGTTCTGGCGCTTGCAGGTTTCTCATGACTCCATCATTGCTGTTGGCCGTTCTGGCTTCGGGTTTCATCTACGGGATCACGCCCGGGCCGGGCGTGCTGGCGGTGTTCGGGATTGGCGCGGCCCATGGCCGGCGCGCCGGGGCGGGTTTTCTCTGCGGGCATCTGCTCGGCGATGTGATCTGGTGCAGCACCGCGCTGGTGGCGATTGTCGGTGCGCGGGAAATCGGCAGCACCGCGTTCGATGTGCTCGGCGTGCTCAGCGCGTTGTACCTGTTCTGGCTCGGCTGGCGTGCGGTGCGTGCCCAACGCCGCAATGGCGACGAGGCGCAAGGGGCGGCGCGGCAGCCGTTCTGGCACGGCATCGTCTTCGGCCTGACCAATCCCAAGGCCTATCCGGTGGCGGTGGCGACCTTTACGGCGCTGTTGTCGAGCCGCGCCGAACTGCTCAACTGGTCGATGCTACCTGCACTGATCGCCCTGAGTTTCATCGGCGGCGCACTGGCTTACGCTATCCTCATCGGCGTGGTCGGCGCACAGCGAGTGCGCATGGTGTATCAGCGGCATGAGCTGCTCATCACGCGTTTATGCGGCGTGATGTTTATCGGCTTCGCCATCAACGCGTTGATGCACGCGCTGCCGGGGCTGCTGCCGAACAAGACTTGATGGAATGGGCAGGGACGCGCAATCACGATCATGGATGATTGAAATCGCTGCACTGCGCGGACAATCGTTAGAACCATGGCAAGCCCAAACCCTGCGCCGCTGGCGAGCTACATTGACCTGTTGCTGGACGCCGTTTGCGCGGTCGACAAACAGGGCCGTTTCGTTTTCGTCAGCGCTGCCTGCGAGCGGATTTTCGGCTACACGCCTGACGAACTGATCGGCCGCTCGATGATCGAGCTGGTGCACCCGGCCGATCGCCAGCGCACCCTTGCGGCCGCTGGCGAAATCATGGGCGGCGACCCGAAGCACAATTTCGAGAACCGCTATCTGCGCAAGGACGGCAGCGTCGCGCACATTTCCTGGTCGGCGCGCTGGTCGGAAGTCGATCAACTGCGCATCGCCGTCGCCCGCGATATCACCGAGCGCAAGCAGGCCGAGTCGCGGCAAGCGGCGTTGTACGCCATTTCCGAAGCGGCGCACGCGGCGGAAGATTTGCTGGCGCTGTTCAAACGCATCCATCTGCTGATTGGCGAGTGGCTGCCGGCGCTGAATTTTTCCGTGGCGCTGTACGACGAACACTGCGCGCAGCTGAATTTTCCCTATCACGTCGACGATCACGAATTGCAGCCCGAGCAGCCCGGCACCGTCATCGGACGGCTCTGCGCGCAAGTGATCCGCAGCGGCCAGCCAATGTTGCTGACGCCGGACAGCGCCGATGCCACGCCCGATTTTGCTGAGCTGGTGGCGGAACAAAACGCGCCTTGCTGGCTCGGCGTACCACTGAACTCAAAAAACGGCACCATCGGCGCCTTGATCGTCAAAAGCCTCGCTGGCGGCGAACGCTACACCGAGCAGGACAAGGAACTGCTGCAATACGTCTGCGCACAAGTCGCCACAGCCATCGAGCGCCAGCAATTGCACGCGCGGCTCAAGCGCATGGCGCAATACGATCAACTGACGCAACTGCCCAATCGCGAACTGCTGCGTGATCGGCTCAGGGCTGCGCTGGCCGATGCGCGAACCCTGCACGGACACATGGCGCTGCTGTATGTCGATCTGGATCGCTTCAAACAGGTCAACGACACCCATGGCCATGCCGTCGGTGACATGCTCCTGCAAACCGTGGCCAACCGGCTGAAAGGCTGCGTGCGTGAAACCGACACGGTGGCGCGTATCGGTGGCGATGAATTCGTCGTGCTGCTGCACAGCGTGCATGCCGCCGGCGATCCCGACAGCGTCGCCGGAAAAATCCGACAGGTGCTGGCGCAGCCCATGCGCCTCGACGGGCATGACCTGCGGATCGAATCGAGCATCGGCGTGGCGCGCTTTCCTGAACACGGCGAAGAAGAACAGCAACTGTTTCGGCATGCCGATCAAGCCATGTATGCGGCCAAACGCCTGAATCATCGGGCCTTGGGCAGCTGAAGCGAGCGCGCCGTTCGTCGCGGTTCAGGCAGATTTTCTAAACCTTTGACCGCTAAAGCATTCCTAACTGAGGCGGACAATTGTCCGCCGCGACATTTGAGCAGCGGGCGAATCACGGCCCGTTTGAATTTTCCACGAAGGAGGGCGCGACCATGAGCCGGATGGCCACCCGTTTACGTAACGTCAGTTTTGCAACCCTGCTGGGCCTGTGCGCCAGCAGTGCGTTCGCCCAGTCGCCTGCCGAATTCATCAACGATGCCTCTGCCAAAGGCATGGCCGACATCGAAGCCAGTCGTCTGGCCCACGGCAAGACCGAATCGAAAGAGGTCAAGGATTACACCATCGTTGTGATCAACGACCGCACCACGGCCAACCAGCACCTTGCGAAAATCGCCAAGAAACTCGACCTGCCGGTTGCCCCCCGCGAAGAACTCGCCGACAAGGCCAAAGAGCTGATGCCGGAAGTGAAGGACGGCACCACATTCGATCAGGCCTACGCTGCCAGTCAGGTCAAGGCGACCGAGGAGGCCATCACTCAGATCGAGCAACAGGCACAGACCACCGACGTGCCGGAAATCAAAGCGTTTGCCGATGAGACTTTGCCGAAACTGCAAAGCCATCTGGAGAAAGCTCGAGCGTTGCAGGCCAGTCGCTAACTTCGCCTTGTTGTTGCAGCGCGAGCGAAACCTTCAGTTGAAATGCGATGCTTCCCCTGTGGGAGCGAGCCTGCTCGCGAAAGCGGTGTGTCAGTCAATGATGTTTTGACTGACCCGCCATCTTCGCGAGCAGGCTCGCTCCCACAGGGTGTGTTTACTTGCTCAGCACTCATTCAAATCCTGCTTTGGCTTGCTCTTGTCGCCAAGCCCCTCAAGATCAAACACCTGATTCTCACCCAGCGCGCGGTAATGCCGGCGCAGCGCTTCGAGCTGCTTCAGATCCAGCGCCTCCAGCCCGAGCATCGCGTTCTGCGCTTCCTTGTTCACTCGCAACAGCTCATCGAGTTTCAAATGCAGAATGTCGGTATCGCGGTTCTGCGTGTTCTGAATCAGGAACACCATCAGGAACGTGATGATCGTCGTCGAGGTATTGATGATCAGCTGCCAAGTGTCGTTGTAACCAAAAATCGGCCCGCTCAACCCCCACAACCCGATAAGAATCAACGCCCCCATGAACGTTTTCGGGCTACCGGCCCACAGGGCAAGTTTCTGGGCAATCTTTGCGAATTTCATGATGGAAGTCCTTGTTTTGGGAGCTTGAAATTCAGACATCGGTGTTGTGCTGAAAATTCTAATTACAAATAACCGGGCGGGACGCCGGAGGCGAGGCGAGCTCATCGGCCTTATCGCTGTATGGTATGGGCAGCTGCACTTCCCGGTTTCAAGCCATGCCCCGACAGGAGAACGCAATGAGTTGGTCTGCCAAGCAATACGTCGCTTTCGAAGATGAACGCACCCGCCCGGCCCGTGATCTGTTGGCGGCGATACCCACGGCGCAGGCCCGGGCGGTGGTGGACATTGGTTGCGGACCGGGCAATTCCACCGAATTGCTGGTGCAGCGTTTTCCCGAGGCGAGCGTCAGTGGCCTCGACAGTTCGGCGGACATGATTGCCGCCGCGCGCAAGCGCTTGCCTGACGTGCAGTTTCAGGTGGCCGAGGTCGACAAATGGGCTGACGAGGGTCCGTTCGATGTGATCTTCGCCAATGCGGTGCTGCAATGGGTGCCTGATCACGCTTCGTTGCTGCCAGCCCTGGCGAGCAAGCTTTCAGATGGTGGCAGCCTGGCGATCCAGATGCCGGACAACCTCAACGAACCGTCCCACCGCTTGATGCGTGAAGTCGCCGCCAATGGGCCGTGGGCGAGCAAGCTCGCAGACGCTGCCGGGCAGCGTACCGACATGGCCAGTGCCAGTGAGTATTTTTCAATGCTGCGGCCGCACTGCGCGCGGGTCGATGTGTGGCGCACCACCTATCACCACCAACTTCGCGATGGTGCAGCGGGGGTGGTGGAGTGGTTCAAGGGTAGCGGGTTGATTCCATTCCTGAGCCCATTGACCGAGGAGGAGCGGGCGCAGTATCTGCAGCGGTATCTGGCGGAAGTTGCCAAGGCTTATCCGGCCTTGGCTGACGGCTCGGTGCTGTTGCCGTTTCCACGTTTGTTTATTGTTGCGACCCGCTGAAAATATTCATTCGCCTAGCTCGTTTTTTATCGTGAGTTCGACGCATTGGTTCAGGTCGGCGTAACTCGCAAGAACAACCCGATCGGTCCCCTCTCCCTCGGGAGAGGGTTAGGGTGAGGGGCTCGCTGGGGCAGTGATCGGGTTTAGCAGCCCGGCCAGGATTGACCAACGGTTGCACATGTACCTGCCAGTCAGGCTTCGCCTGCGCTTGATGGTGGCTGTGCGCATGGCACCCTCGGGTGCGCCGGGTTTTGGACTTCCTACCGGTCTGCTAACTTGCGTACAGCTGCCACCCTTTCGTATAGCAGCGGGATGGTTGCAGTTACCACTACAGGAAGATTCCATGTTCAAGGTAACGCCAAATCCGCCGGAAACCGATCCGGCCTCTCCTTACGAGTCCCTCGATTCGAAAACACTCCACGAAGCCGCCGAACGCGCTCTCGACCACTATCTCACCCCGCCGCAAACCAGCTCACCGCCATACCAGGCCAGCAGCATGTTCATGGTTAATCCAGGCACCGACACCGAGTCGCTATTGGTCAACGCCAGCGAGTCCCTCGGCTCGGCCAGCGTCATGCTCGGCGACTTCGCCGCCTTGCTCGACGGCAGCCAGCGCAAACCCTGCTGGGCATCGCCCAGGTCGTCATGCTGGGCGAGCTGGCGGTGAATCAGGTGCTGGATCATGTGGTGCCGGTGGGTTAGCCGGCGCTGATTTCCGGGCAAAAAAAAACCGGTCGTTGCGACCGGTTTTGCATGCGATAGTTTTCTTCAGACACTGGCGAGCAGGCATTCATAAGGAATACGCAAGCCATCGTGCAGACGTTTGATCATTGCCAGACTCAGCTTGCGCTTACGGTTCAATACTTCCGAAACACGGCCACTGGTGCCAATAAAGGGCTCGAGATCCCGCGGCGTCAAGCCTTGCTGATCCATACGAAATTTGATGGCTTCAATGGGATCAGAGGGCGGCATCGGAAAATGCTGCTCCTCATACTTTTCAATCAGCAGAGCGAGAATTTCCAACTCATCGCCCTCTGGCGAGTCGATTTCTGCACCCCACAGCTGTTCCATGCGCAGCAATGCTGCGCTCAGGTCTTCCGGGCTACGAATGGGTTTGATGTTCATTAAACGGTCTCCGCGTTGATCTGGTCGTATTGAGCGTGGGTCCCAACGAAGCGGATAAAACCAAGTTGCCGTTGGTAGTCGATCGCCAGAATCACTCGATATTTATTCCCGCCGATATTGAATACCACCCTGGCTCCCTTGAGGACACTAGCCGTTCGCAGCTCAGCTTTAACCTCTTGCGGAGTTCGATAAATCGCCTTCTCCATATGGCGGTACCATTCAACGAGAGGTGTCTGAGCATCAGCATGAGCTGGTGTGCTTTCCCAAAATTGTCTTAGCGTCGCTCTTGCAATTATCCGCATCCATGCCTCCTCCCGATACGGGAGATACTAGTCGTTACTGAGTGGAGGGGCAATCTTGAATGTGCTTTGTGAACGGGCGTTCAACATTGAATTGCAAAGCATGTATGGGTCATATGAATTTTCTTGCAATGGTTCATAAAAGATCCGTAATTCAGCATAACGATCCACAATGGCTCCATAAAGACCAATTAAGCCTTGAAGGGTTTGCCACGTCATTCATGCATTTGCTTCACTCGCCGGCTGAGATCGCTAGAAATGTCGGAGAAAACGCCAAAATCCTGCGGCTCTCCAAAAACCTTTCCCGCAAGACGCTCGCAGAAAAGGCGGGGGTTTCCGAATCCACCATCAAGCGATTCGAAGCGACCGGGCTCGTGACGTTGGAGGCTTTGATCCTGATAGCCACTGCGCTTGATGAACTCAACGCTGTGACCAAGCTGTTCAAACCAGAGCAACCGAGCTCGCTGGATGAGCTGAAGAATGCCAGACGCAAGAGAGGGATGCGCTGATGATCAAGCCTTTCAAACACACAGAAGTGCTGAATGTTTTGAAAGAGGGTGCCAAGGTTGGTGAGCTGATCAAAGTCGCGGGCCGCTGACTTCGGTGGCCGCACTCCCGGCACGCCTACACGCAAGCGAATCATGGAGATCTGCAAGGATTACAAATACCTCAAGGCCGAGGAATACATCGAGCAGACTCTCGCAGCGCTCGCCGACTGGAAGAAAGTATTCACTCGATTGAATGTCCCGCACAAAGCCGGGGAACCGATCTTCAATGTACTGGCGAGGCTGCATCAGGATTTCGAGAAGTAATCCGGGGAGGAGGGGCTCAGCGATCTTCTGGAAGTCTTCACCGCCAACACGCTTCAACTTCCAAACACAAAAAAACCGGCCATCAAGGCCGGTTTTTCATTTCTGCATCCCCCGTCGGACAACACAACGCGAGATCAATATTCGGTGGAGCGGGTAGAGGGAATCGAACCCTCATCTAAAGCTTGGGAAGCTTTCGTTCTACCACTAAACTATACCCGCTCAGAGCGGCTGACTTTGTACCAGACTCGGCCACGGATTTGAAGTTTTCTTTTCTCTGCGAGGGCTTTGCCACGCAGAAAACGGTCGATCGCGAGCAAGGGCTGCGCCGGTGCAACAGGCACTTCAAGCTTGCAGCCTTGCCCGCGATGACGCTGTTTCAAATGGCCAAAGCATGTTGATCCTGCACAAACGAGTAGCGCGTTCGGCTGGCTTGCGGCGCAGGTTTCAGAAAGCCGAGCAGGGCGTTCTGGCTGTCGCGGCAGGCGGCCTTGTGCTCCATGTCGAGAAAGTGTCCGGTGGCTTGCAGGGTGGTGAAGCTGCTGTGGGCAACGTGATTGCCGAACAGTCGCGCATCCTCGGCGGCGGTGTATTCGTCCCATTCGCCGTTGAGAAACAGCACCGGCACGTTGATCTTTTTCGCCGCATTCAGATAGCACTGGCGATCGCTGTGCAGCACGTCGTTGATATGAAAATGCATCTGTCCGTATTCATGCTCGGCGAGACTGCTGACGTGGCGGTAGTTGAAACGCTTGAACAGCGACGGCAGGTGTTTGCCGATGGTGTTGTTGACCAGATGGCCGACCCGATCGCCGTCGCGGCTGCCGAGGTAATCGACGCCGCGCTCAAGGTAATCGAGCATGTGCGCATTGATCACCGGGGAGAACGAGCTGATCACGGCTTTTTCGATGCGCCGGGGCCGCTGGGCGAGGGCGACCAGAGTGGCGGCGCCGCCCCAGGAGAACGACAGCACGTGTTCGGCGGCGAAGTGGTCGATCAGCTCCAGCAGAATCTGCCCTTCGACTTCCTTCGTCAGATGTTTCTCATGCCGGTTGTGGGCTTTTGACCGACCCGCGTAGGGCTGGTCGTAGCAGACCACGTTGAATTGCGGGTGCAGGTTTTTCACGGTCTGTGCAAACGACGCAGTCGTGGCCATCGAGCCGTTGACCAGAATGATGGTCTTTTCTGCGGCGTCTGCGCGATAGAACTCCGTGTAAACCCGATACTGACCCTGTATATCCAGCACAGCGATTTCTGGCCTCATGTCATAAGACTCCTGGCAAGCAAGCGGGTATGCGCGCAATCGAGATTGCACGAGCTTTGTGACAGGTAGGCATACGCCTGAAATTTGCTGGCCCATGTCGATCCGGTACGGCAGGTCGACGGGTGTTGTTATTGGCGGGCAGATTGTCGGCTGAGGCGCAGCCCTTGAGGGCAGACGACCGACAAAAAGTTTCTTGGAAGTATGTGGTGACTCATCGGTCACATTTCGGCCGACGTCCTGATTCAAGCAGGGGACTCAGGATCACGCAAGTGCCGTCGGCGAATTGTTCGACAACTTCGGCTGAGCGGTCGCCGGCTTAGAACAAATGAATCTCTTCGGTGCGCAAAGCGCGGTACTCGCCCGGTTTTAGCGCGTGATCGAGGGTCAGTTTGCCCATGGATTCGCGGTGCAGGCGCAGGACTTTGTTGTTGAAGAACCCAAACATGCGCTTGACCTGATGGTAGCGGCCTTCAACGATGCTCAGCCGTGCCGAGCGTGGGCCGAGCAGCTCAAGCTGTGCCGGTTGCGTGGTCAGATCTTCGAAAGCGAAGTAGATGCCCTCGGCAAATTTCAGCGCGTAGCTCGGGTCGATGTCCTGTTCGGTTTCGACGTAATAGACCTTCGCCAGTTTGGTTTGCGGCTGCGTCAGGCGCCGCGACCAGGCGCCGTCATTGGTGATCAGCATCAGCCCGGTGGTGTTGAAATCCAGACGCCCGGCGATGTGCAGATCGTCCTTGTGCGGTTCATCGAGCAGGTCGAGCACGGTCGCATGCTGCGGATCGCGGGTGGCGCTGACGCAGCCCGGCGGTTTGTGCAGCATGAAATAGCGAGCCGGCTTACCGCTTTGCAGCACCTCATCGTCAACTTCGACCCGGCTGAATTCCAGCACATCACTGTGCGGGTCGCTGACGACTTTTCCGTCAATCCGCACGCGCTTTTCCACCAGCAACAGGCGAACCTGCTGACGGTTGTAGCGGGGCAGATTGCTGAGGAAGCGGTCGACGCGCATGGTCAGGATTCAACGGACAAAGGGCCGCGCATCTTACGGGATCGGCCGCCGGTCTGCTCGCAACTGCGCTTCGACCTGGGCGCAACGCGGGCACAGGCAGGCTTGATTGCGCAGCGCGGCCGGCAGCGCTTCGAGCACCGCCGGGTCGATGGTTACGCCATAGCACCAGCATTCGCGGTCGGCGGTGCGCGGGTCGGCGAGGCTGCAATCGTTGCGCGCACCGCAGGCCGGGCATTGGTCGGGTTTGACGTCGTTATCAGGCATAGGTCGAGTGCGGCATTTCCATGCAGGTGCGGTTGCGCCCGGTTTGCTTGGCGCGGTACATCGCATGATCGGCCCGCGACAGCAGAGTGTGCAAGGTGTCATCGTGTTGCACGGTGGTGGCGCCGATGCTCACGGTCAGATGCAGGCTGTGGCCATCGTAGGCATATTCGTGTTGCTCGACGTGCTGACGGATTTTCTCGGCGATTTTCTGCGCGGTCTCGCCGTCGGTGTCTTTCAACAGAACGATGAACTCTTCACCGCCCCAGCGGCAGACGATATCGGCGTGGCGCAGGCAACTTTGCAGATCGCGGGCGAAACCGATCAACACCTGGTCGCCAGCCATGTGCCCGTAGGTGTCGTTCAAGGCTTTGAAGTGGTCGAGGTCGAGCAACAGAGCGGTCAGCGGCTTGGTTTCCCGTTGGGCCTCGTGCAGCGCTTGCGCAGCGAGGATGTCGAAGCCGCGTCGGTTCGGCAGTTCGGTGAGACTGTCGAGGGTGGCGTGCGCCTGGATCTTCGCCTGGAAGCGTTTGATCACCCGATTGAGCAGCGCCAGTACGATCAACGTCACCAACAGGCAGATCAGCAGATTGAGATACAGCGACTGGCGGATCTCGCTCAGCGCGCCGTCTTCGCGTTTATCGACGAACAGGTACCAGTTCAACTCGGGGATAAACCGCACGTTGAGAAAATGTCCCTGGCCGTGGGTGGAGTATTCGTAGCTGCCGCTGTGCGGCTTGGGCAACTGGCTGACCAGACTTTTCATGCTCTCCAGTTCGCCAAGACTCTGGCCGATGTGCGCGCCTTCCGGACCACCTTCTGCGCCGGTCAATACGAGGCGGCCGAAGGTGTCGACGAAGTACACGCTGCGTTGATAGCGCTGTTGATACTTGTCGATCAGCTTGATCACCGCGTCCACGGTCAGGCCCACGCCCGCCGCGCCGATGAAGCGGTTGTGGTAGTCGTAGACCTTGTAGTTGATGAAGAACGTCAGGTTGTCCTTGTTGGCCAGATCCGGGTCGACGTTGATCTCGTACGGGTCCTGCATGTCGCGCACGCGGAAGTACCAGGTGTCGCGCGGCTCATCGACTTTGACCTGTTTGAGCACGCCTTTGGCGTGGTAGTAGGTGAGCGTGGCATTGGAAACGAAGAACGCCGTGTAGGCGCCGTAATGGGTCATGACCTCGTCGAGATAGCGGGTCATCTGCTCGGGATTCTGCTCGCCGTTGACCACCCAGTCGCGCATGAACGTGTCACGGGACATCATCGAGGAAATCAGGATCGGCCGGACCAGATCTTTCTGGATTTCCGAATAGACCGTGTCGGAGGTCAGTGGCAGTTCAGTGTTGACGATGTTGTCGCGGATCGACTCGCGGGAAGCGAAATAGCTCAACAGCGAGGTGGCGAGAAACCCGGCGCCGAGCAGGGCGACCAACGTGAGCACCAGTGAACGTTGCGAGTACAAGGGAGAACGAAGCGGCATGGCAGATCCGTTGGCAGTGGCCCGATGGGATGCATTCTAGTGGGATGGTCGGGAAAACACTGCGGGATTTGTGCCTGAAATGGCGGGGGATATGACGTGGGGGTGTGTCAGGGAAATCGCAGCCCCTCACCCCAGCCCTCTCCCGGGGGAGAGGGAGCTGGATTGAGGGTGATGGAAAATCTGTGATCGACTCGGTATCAGCCAATGGCAACCGATGGACAGTCACCTCGGTCAGTTCCCTCTCCTGGGGGAGAGGGCCAGGGTGAGGGCGAGCTTTCGGATCAGCCCCGGGATGCCAGATACGCCCGCCATCCCCCCAAATGACTGATATCCACCGCACCCTCCAGGCCATACGGCTCGCAGATAAACCCGCTCTCCCAGCGCCCGTCCGCCAGCTGCACCTTGCCCAGCCCCAGCGGCGCCGGAATTCCGGTGAGAAACGAGCCCAGCTCGCTGCTCGGCAACTCCCAGACCTCCACGGCAATCGCCACGCCGCCGTCCTTGACCCGCACCATGCCCGGCCGCAATGGCGGGCCGCCGGCGAGGGCGTGCAGTCGATAGTCCGGCGAACTGAACGTGGTTTCCAGCAAGCGCCCGCCACGCTGGGTCAGTTGCCAATTCAACGCCAGCCCTTGCAGGTGCGCGCCGCATACCACCAATCGAGCGCGGTCATTGCGCGCAGGGTTCGCCGGAGCTGGCAGGGCACTGTCCTGCTGGCGTTGCAAGGCATCGGCCACGCTCAACAGATACTGATCGGTAAACACCCGTCCGAACAACGTCACGCCCCACGGCAAACCGTTGCTCATGAACGCGGTCGGCACGGCGACGGCGGCGTAGTCGAGCAGGTTCATGAAGTTGGTGTAATAACCGAGTTCGGAATTGCGCAGCACCGGCTCGGCCGCAAGCTCGGCCAGGGTCACTGGACGACCGATGGTTGGCGTCAGCACGCAGTCGAGATTTTCCAGGGCCTCGTCGCAGAGGGCCTTCAGCGCCTGCAATCGATATTGTGCGCGGAAGGTCTGCACGCCGGTCACTGCCGGAGCCTTGGCCAGTACCGCTCGGATCACTGGCAGCACCGCTTCGGGATTCTGCTCCATCAGCTCACCGGCGACGCTGTAGCGCTCGGCCACCCATGGCCCGTCGTAAAGCAACCGCGCTGCTTCCAGAAACGGTGACAGGTCCAGCTCGACGGCTTCGCCACCCAAGGCCTTGAGCCGTTCGATGGCCGCTGCGAACAACTGTGGCCCCTCGTTGCAGCCGAAAAATTCAAGGTCCTGCGCCCGTGGCACGCCGAAGCGAAACGGCTGTGGCGCGCCAAAGGCCGAGCCGTCGTTCCATGCCGGGTTGCCTCGGCTGTATTCATCGCGAGGATCGTGTCTGGCCGTCAACGCCAGCAACTGACTGGCCTCACGGGCGGTCGCGGTGAAGGTGGTTACGCAGTCCAGCGTGCGGCACGCCGGCAGCACGCCAGCGGTGGAAATCAGGCCCTTGCTCGCCTTCAATCCCACCAGATTATTCAGCGCCGCCGGCACTCGCCCGGAACCGGCGGTGTCAGTGCCCAAGGCGAAACTCGCCACACCCAGCGCTACCGCCAGGGATGAACCCGCACTGGAACCGCCGGACGGATACTCCGCCAGCACGCTGTTCGGGCACGCACCATAAGACGAGCGGCTGCCATTGAGGCCGGTGGCGAACTGATCGAGATTGGTCTTGCCCAGCGGAATCGCCCCCAGCGCCAACAGTTGCTCGACGATGGTCGCCGACTGCTGCGGCACATAGGCAAACGCCGGGCACGCGGCTGTGGTGGGAATGCCGGCCAGATCGATGTTGTCCTTGATCGCGAACGGCACGCCATACAGCGGCAGACTGTCGAGGTCACGACCGTCGAGGGCGGCGAGGTACGGCTCCAGTTCATCGACGCTCAGCAGGTGGATGAACAGGTGATAGTCGGGATTCAGCGCAGCGGCTTTTTCGCGCAGTTGCAGCAGCAGTTGGCGCGGTGTGGTGTCGCCATTGCGATAGGCCTGGCGCAGTGCATCGAGTTGCAGATTCATCGGTTGATCCTTATAAAAAATGGCTTCAGTCGAGTTCCAGCACCACCACCCGTTGTCCGGCGCGCACCGCCGAACCGGGTTGCACGCGGATCTCTCGCACCACACCGGCCAGCGGCGCGAGCACAGGGATTTCCATCTTCATCGACTCGAGAATCACCAGCACATCGCCCGCCGCGACACGCTGGCCGGCCTCGACCTGCACCTGCCAGAGATTGCCGGCGATGTGGCTGTCGACGCTGTGTTCACCGTTTTCCAGTGGTGCTTCTTCGCTGGCGTCAGGCACGGCTTCTTCGCTGTCGAAATGCGCCTGGCCGCTGGCGATCCAGCGCTCGCGTTCAGCTTTGAACGCGCCCTGTTGCTGCGCACGGAAAGCGCTGATGCCCGCGGCTTCCTGACTGAGAAATGCCTGATAGTCGGCGAGGTTGAGCTGGCTGTGTTCGATGTTCAGATCGAAGCGCCCCAACGGGAAATCGCGGCGAATGCGCAGCAGTTCTTCGGCGCTGACCGGGTAGAAGCGGATCTGATCGAAGAAGCGCAGCAGCCACGGTTTGCCGTCGAACGCGGCGACTTCGCGATAGCGATTCCACATCTGCAGGGTGCGCCCGACAAACTGATAACCGCCCGGGCCTTCCATGCCGTACACGCACATGTAGGCGCCGCCGATGCCGACCGAATTTTCGGCCGTCCAGGTACGTGCCGGGTTGTACTTGGTGGTCACCAGACGATGACGCGGGTCGAGCGGCGTGGCCACCGGCGCGCCGAGATAGACGTCGCCAAGGCCCATCACCAGATAGCTCGCATCGAACACCGTGCGCTGCACTTCGTCGAGATTTGGCAGGTCGTTGATGCGCCGGATGAACTCCAGGTTGCTCGGGCACCACGGCGCGTCCTTGCGCACGGTGGTCATGTATTTCTCGATCGCCAACTGACAGGCCGGGTCGTCCCACGACAGCGGCAAGTGCACGATGCGCGAAGGCACCTGCAAGTCCTTGGCGGCGCACACCGCGTCCCATTCGCCAGCGATGATGCCGAGCAGATCGGCCAGCGGCAGTTGCTCGGGCTGGTAGTGCACTTGCAGCGAGCGAATGCCCGGGGTGAGGTCGATCACCCCATGCAGGGCCTGGCTTTCCAGCGCCTGCATCAGCGCGTGGGCGCGAAAGCGCAGGACCAGATCAAGCTCGGGCTCGCCGATTTCCAGCAGTAAATGAGTGTCGCCAGAAACCCTCCCGACAAGCCGCCGATCCCCCTGACCCAACTCAAGAACCACAGGCGACACAATCCCTTGTGGGAGCTGGCTTGCCAGCGATGATGTTGATGCGGTGTCAGATCGGGCACCATCGCTGGCAAGCCAGCTCCCACAGGGGGCATCCCATTTCAGGGCGAGATCGCGGGCGGTGCCGAGGTCGACGGGAATGAACTGAATTTTATCGCCCGCCTTGAGCTGCCCCAGCTGCCACAGATCGGCCTCAATCACCGTCACCGGGCAGACGAACCCACCCAGACTCGGGCCATCCGGGCCGAGGATCACCGGCATGTCGCCAGTGAAATCCACCGCACCAATCGCATACGGATTGTCATGGATGTTCGACGGGTGCAGACCCGCTTCACCGCCATCCTCACGCACCCACTCAGGCTTCGGTCCGATCAGGCGCACGCCGGTGCGGCTGGAGTTGAAGTGCACTTCCCACTGGGTCGCGAAGAACGTGGTGATGTAGTTTTCGCTGAAGTATTCCGGGGCGCCGTGCGGGCCGTAGATCACCCGGATCTGGCGCACGCTCGGCAGCGCAGTGATGTGCTGTTCGGCCAGTTGCTGGCCGACGCTGCGCTCGGTCAATGCCGGCACATGCAACACATCACCGGCCCTCAACGCGCGACCGCCATGCCCGCCGAACTGGCCGAGAGTGAAGGTACTTTTGCTGCCCAGATAATCCGGCACTTGCACGCCGCCGCGCAGGCACAGATAACTGCGCGCGCCGGCGCCGCTGATGCTGCCCAGTTGCAATGTCGCGCCGGCCGGGATGAGCAGCGCGGTGTCCATCGGCACCGGTTCAGCGTCAAGGGTCAAGGGAATCGGCGCGCCGGTCACCGCGACCACCGCGTCACAATTGAAGCGCAGGATCGGCCCGCTCATGGTGATTTCCAGTGCGGCGGCGCCTTGTTCATTGCCGAGCAGACGATTGCCCAGGCGCAGCGCTCGGCTGTCCATCGGCCCCGACGGAGGCACGCCGACGGCCCAGTAACCGAGGCGGCCGGGATAGTCCTGCACGCTGGTCTGCGTGCCGGCGCTGAGCACTTCGAAGGTGTTGGCGTGATACAGCAAATTTTCCAGACAACGGGTCCACGGCTGGCCGCTGGCGAATGGAGCATCGAGCAGAATCTGGCGCAGGTAATCGCGGTTGGTTTCCACGCCATACAGCAGGCTATCGCCCAGTGCCTGATGGAGTTCGGCGCGAGCCTGTTCGCGACTCGGCGCCCACGCGATGAGCTTGGCGATCATTGGATCGAAATACGGCGGAATTTCCACACCGGCTTCGACCCAGGTGTCGATGCGCAATGCAACGCCGTTGGCTGGCGGAAATTGCACAGCGGTCAGCAGGCCCGGGCTCGGCTGGAAATCACGCCCTGGATCTTCCGCGTACAGACGTGCCTGAATCGCATGGCCCTGCGGTTCCAGGCCCTGATACAACTCGTTCAGCGGCGGCAGATCACCGGCGGCCAGCTCGATCATCCAGCGCACCAGGTCCACGTCCCACACCTGTTCGGTGACGCCGTGCTCGACCTGCAAGCGCGTGTTCACTTCGAGAAAATAGAAGCGCTGGGCCTCGCTGTCGAAGACGAATTCGACGGTGCCGGCGCTGCGGTAATTCACCGCGCGCGCCAGTTTGATCGCTGCCGCGCACAGCTCATCGGCCATGCCTTCTGGCAGGTTAGGCGCCGGGGTTTCTTCGAGGACTTTCTGGTTGCGCCGCTGCACCGAACAGTCGCGCACGCCGAGAGCGATGACTTCACCGCAGCCGTCGCCGAACACCTGCACTTCCAGATGCCGCGCGCGTTCGATGTACTTTTCGATGAACACGCCGGCATCGCTGAAGTTGTTCTGGCCGAGGCGTTTCACCGCTTCGAACGACTCGCTCAATTCGCTCGCGCTGCGGCATACGCGCATGCCGATGCCACCGCCGCCAGCGGTGCTTTTCAGCATCACCGGGTAGCCGACCTGTTCGGCGGCACTCAGCGCGCAATCGAGGCTGTCGAGCAGGTCGGTGCCTTCGAGCATGGGTACGCCATGCTGTTTGGCCAACGCGCGAGCAGTGTGCTTGAGGCCGAATACCCGCAATTGCTCCGGCGTCGGCCCGATGAAGGCGATGCCCTGCGCTTCGCAGGCTTCGGCGAACGCTGCGTTTTCCGAGAGAAATCCGTAGCCGGGATGAATCGCCGTGGCGCCGCTTTGTTTGGCGATAGCGAGGATTTTATCGACGGCCAGATACGTCGCCGACGCCGCGCCTTCGCCGAGGCTGTGCGCTTCTGCGGCCTGGGAGATGTGCAGGCTGGCAGCATCGGCTTCTGAGTACACGGCGACGCCTTGGGCCTTCAGCACGTTGATCGTGCGCAGGATGCGACAGGCAATCGCGCCACGGTTGGCGATGAGGATTTTTTCGAACATGGCATAACCCCTGAAGGGGGAGCGGGCCGTCCCGCTGTTTTTCGACAGACATCCGGGCCGTCCCGGATGGAAAAAACATCACTCAAACTCACCGCAAACTCCTGTGGGAGCTGGCTTGCCAGCGATGAGGTCGGCACATCCAACATTGTTGGTGACTGAAACACCGCAATCGCTGGCAAGCCAGCTCCCACAGGACTATCAGTGCCTTGAAGGTTTCAGGCACTGCCCGGCACGCGCCTGGCACAGGGCGAAGAGCCAACGGCGTAAACGGCTGATGGTCAGTTCCATACCAGCAACTCCGCCGGGGTCGGGTTGTAGGCATTGCATGGATTGTTCAGCTGCGGGCAGTTGGAAATCAGCACGATGACGTCCATCTCCGCGCGCAAATCAACGTACTTGCCCGGCGCGGAAATACCGTCCTCGAACGTCAGCCCGCCGTCCGCCGTCACTGGCACGTTCATGAAAAAATTGATGTTCGGCCCGATGTCACCTTTGCTCAATCGGCCGTCGTGGGCGCAGGCGCGCAGGTAGTTGTCGCGGCAGCTGTGCATGTAGCGTTTTTCCAGGGCGTAGCGCACGGTGTTGCTCTCTTGCGCGCAGGCGCCGCCGAGGGTGTCGTGGCGCCCGCAGGTGTCGGCAACGATGGTCAGCATCGGCTGGCCGAGGTTGGAATACAGCACGCTGCCGGTGCTCAGGTAGACGCTGTTCTGCCGGCGCAAGGTGCGTTGCACGTCGTAGCGTTCCTTGGGGTTGGCGAGGCTGTAAAACAAAGTGTCGACGGCCTGATTGCCTTCCAGATCGAGGATGCGCAGGGTCTGCCCGGCCTTGACTTCCATCAGCCAGGGCTCGCCGGCGGGAATGGTCGCGCGGTAGATCGCGCTGTCGGCTTGCTTGTGCGAAGTGGCGATTGCGAGTGACATGGCTGCGATCCTCAGGCGAACAAACGGTCGGTGTTGATGAAGCCGCGCTCGTTTTCCGGGCGCGAAGTACGGCAGTGTTCGGCGACGCTGGCGTCGGCGTTCATCCAGCTCAGCTTCAAGGGTTTCGGAGCGTATTCGGGTGACGGGTCCATCGGATGTTGCAGGGCGGTGAGCACCACCAGGGTGTCCATCGGCGCGTATAGCTCGATGTAGTCACCGGCCTTCGAGTTGCCTTCGACGAAGTGGAAACGCCCGGCCTCATCGACGTTCACACGGCTGAACAGGTTGAGTGTCATCAGCAGGTCGGACAGGCCCAGGCCCCACTTGCCGAGTTCCACCAGCAGGTTGTCGGTGCCGTTGCGAAAGAAGCCGTTGCGCAGTTCCTGATAGCGGCCCTGACCGTACTTTTCGGCGACTTCCTGTGCGCAAAGCACACCGCCGAGGCTGTCGCTCCAACCGCAGGTGTCGGCGGTGATCGCGGCGAGTACGCGGCCCATGTCCGAGTACAGGCAGTGGCCGGCAGTGAGCTTGGCGGTGTGTTGGCATTTGAGGCTGTCGGGCAGGTTCAGCCGCTCGGTTTTTTCATTGGCATTGAGCAAGGTCAGGCTGACATTGGCGCCACCGCGCAGGTCGGTCAGGCGCAGCAATTGGCCGCGCTTGAGCACGAACGAACGGTGGCCGCCGCCCGGCAGCATTTCCTCAGCGAAGGGTGGGAAAAGTTGGATTGAATCAGTCATTGCAGCAGTCCTCTCAAGCAGTGCGAAGGGTGCCCGCCAGCGGCAGCGGCAGGGCCTCGACGGCGGCGCGCTGGGCGCGGCGGTCGCTGTTCAACGGGATGTCGTAAGTGATGCGGGCGCCATAGGCGCCGGGGGCGTGCGGGTCGAGGCGCACCTTGTCGAACACCAGCAGACGCGTGCCGAGGCTGAAGCCTTCGGACAGGTCGTGGGTGACCATGAACACCGTCAGTTGCGTCTCGCGCCACAGCTCCAGCAGCAGCGCGTGCATGTCTTTGCGAATGCCCGGGTCGAGTGCGCCGAAGGGCTCGTCGAGCAGCAACACGCGCGGCTTCATGATCAGCGCCTGGGCGATGGCCAAGCGTTGCTGCATGCCGCCGGACAGCTGCGCCGGGTACTTGTCCAGCGCATGGCCGAGGCCGACTTTGCTCAGCAGTGCTGCCGCCTGTTCGCGGGCCTCGCGTTTAGCGCTGCCGAACAGCCGGCCGAGCACGGGCGCGCGCGGCAATTCGAGACCGAGGGCGACGTTGTCGAGCACGCTCAGATGCGGGAACACCGAGTAGCGCTGAAAGACCACGCCACGGCTGGCATCCGGCTCGCTGGCCAAGGGCTGGCCGTCGAGCAGAATCTCCCCGCGACTGGCGCTTTCCTGGCCGAGCAGCAGGCGCAGGAAGGTCGATTTGCCGCAACCGGAGGCGCCGACCAGGGTGCAGAACTCGCCTTCGTTGACGCTCAGGTTCAAGCCTTCCAGAACCACTTGATCGGCGTACTGCTGCCAGACGTTCTTAACTGTGATGAAGCTCATTTCGCTGCTCCCTCGTACCAAGGGAAAGCGCGCTGGGTCAGCTGCTTCAAGCCCCAGTCCATCAGCCAGGCGAGCAGGGTGATCCACACCACGTAGGGCAGGATCACATCCATGGCGAGGTAGCGCCGCACCAGAAAGATCCGGTAGCCGAGGCCGTCGGTGGAGGCGATCGCTTCGGCGGCAATCAGGAACAGCCATGCCGAACCGAGCATCAAACGCAGCGAGATCAGCAAGCGCGGCAACAGCTGCGGCAAGACCACGCGCAGCATCAGCGTCCAGGTCGAGGCGCCGAGGGTCTGCGCCTTGATCAGCAGTTCGACCGGAATGTCGCGGGCACGCTGTTCCAGATCTCGGGCCAGCGCCGGGGTGATGCCGATGACGATCAGCATGACTTTCGACAACTCGCCCAGCCCGAAGACGATGAACAGAATCGGCAGGATCGCCAGCGGCGGCACCATCGACAGCACCGTCAGCAGCGGCGACAACGGCGCGCCGAACAGCGGCAGGGTGCCCGCCGCAATACCGAGGCAAAGACCTGCCAGCGCCGCGATGCCGAGGCCGATGGCCAAGCGGCGCAGACTTGCCGCGGTGTCTTGCCACAACAGGTATTCACCGGTGCGGCTGTCGGCGTTGAAGGCCAGGCGTTTTACCGCGTCGCTCATCTGCACGGCGCTGGGCAGCAGTTTGTCGTTGGGGTTGTCCGCCAGGCGCTCGGCCGAGCCTGTGAAGTAGGCGAACAGCACCAGCGCGAACGGCAGGATCACCAGCAACAGGCGACTCGGGCGATCGGGGTGGCGATTGATCAGGCGCATGGCCAAATCCTCCGTGGCTTACAGCTTGGCGTCGGCGGCCATCTGCATGTAAGTCGGATCGAAACGCAGCTTGAGATTGGCGGTGTCGCCGCTGGTCACGCCGTTGGCGAAGGACATGCCGACCGCGCTCGGGTCCTTCGCGCCTTCGCCGAGCAGACCATGCTCGAAGGAGAATTCGGCGACCTTGCGCATGGTGTCCGGCAGTTGTTTGCTGGTGGCGAAATTCAGCGCTTCGCTCGGCGTGGCGAACAGTTTTGTGGTGTCCAGTTGCGCCTGGAAGCCGGCGAGATCAGTTCCCGAGGCCTTGGCCATGTGCTCCAGCGCAGCTTTGCTCGCGGCATTTTTCGCGTTCATCAAAGCGACCACTTCGAACCACGCCCCGGTCAGCGCTTTGCCCAGTGCCGGGTTGTCTTTGAGGGTGGCGCTGTTGACCACCATCATGTCCATGATCTCGCCGGGGATCTGGCTGGAATTGAACACTTCGGTGACGCCGGGTTTGGCCTTGATATCCGAGAGCATCGGGTTCCAGGTGGTCACGGCGTTGACGTCGTTGGTGTTGAACGCGGCGGCAATGTCGGCGTCGGAGGTGTTGACCACCTTCAGGTCTTTCTCGGTCAGGTCCACCGAGTCCAGTGCCCGGGCCAGCAGGTAATGGGAGACCGACAGCTCGACCAGATTGACGTCCATGCCTTTCAGATCGGCGACTTTTTTACCTTCGCCTTTGAGCACGATGCCATCGTTGCCGTTGGAGAAATCGCTGACGATCAGCGCGGTGCTGTCGACACCACCGGCAGCCGGAATGGTCAGCGCATCCATGTTGGTCATGGTGCAGCCGTCGAACTGGCCGGCGGTGTACTGGTTGATCGATTCGACGTAGTCGTTGAGCTGCACGACGTCGATCTTGATCCCGTATTTCTTCGCCCATTTGTCGACGATGCCCTGGCTGCCGGCGTATTCCCATGGCATCCAGCCGGCGTAGATTGTCCAGCACACGCTGAAGTGGTCTTTCTGGGCGGCGGAAGATTGCGTGCTGATGAGCGCGGCGAAGGCGGCGGCGAGCAGGGCGGGGAAACGTAGTCGGATCATTGCGGATTCTCCAGTTGATCGAGGGCGGACAGGAAGGCAACGCGGCACCGCGAACGGTGGCTTGTCTCCCGGGCTTTTGTCCCGCCGTGTAACCTCAACTGGAGGTCGCCAACTCTCGGACCAGCCACTCGCGCTTGCGAGCCGGAACCCTAGTCAGCCATTGCAAATTGTGGTGCCGCGAACCTGTGATGACTCCTGCACGGGTTTGCTAAAGCGAGAGGCGTGCCAAGTCGGGCCGAGGCCTCTGCGACGGGGATCTGCTGGATTGCCGAGGTGAGCGGGGCGAGCGACAGCGCATCGTGGTGGTGCGTGGTTGCACCGTCATGCAGCGTGTTCAGGGTTCACGGGGCGTTGATTTGCGGATTAACAAGATTTCATGATCACTTGTTTCAACTTGTTGCAGGAACGCACCAGATTCCGAAACCGCTGTCTGATTCTTCGACAGTCACGCAATTGCTGACGGTCGCCTGCCAGCGTCGCTGGTGTGGCCAACCCGCGGTCCAGGAGGCCGCCATGTATCGCCGAATCGTACTGCTTGCCGTGATGCTTTTTTCCCTTGGCGGATGCGTTCCTTATTCCTATGGAGACAGCTACTACAGGTCAGAGGTCTACACATCACCCGCACCGGCCTATTACAGCGGTGGCGGCTCCTATTACCGCAGCGGCGGCACCTATTACACCCAGCCGCGCTACTACCAGCCAGCGCCGCGTTACTACCAGCAACCGCGTTATTACCAGGCACCCAGGCACTATCAACCGGCCCCGCGTTATTACGAAAGCCGTCGCTGGCACGGCAACGATCGCGGACGCTGGGACGGCCACCGTCGGGGCGGTTGGGACAATGACCACCGGGGTCGCGGCAACTATGATCGTCACAGCGGTCGCCGTGACTACAACGGCCGTGGCAACCGCTGGTAAATCACCGCAACGAACAAGCGGCGCATCAAGCGCCGCTTTTTTTTGCCCGGCGAGAAAGCGTTCCGTGGGCCATCTCCCAAGGCAATCCCGGAAGCGTCCTACAGTTTCATTTCGTGGTGTTTGTTAGCGTTCGTGGACGCCGAACGAGGCGAGCAATCCTCAGCTCGATAGCGGCGAAAAATGGACGTTCAGCGCTATGAAGCTACTGGTTATTCATCAAAATTTTCCCGGTCAGTTCCGTCATGTGGTGCTGGCGGCGCTGGAGCGCGGTGATGAGGTTGTGGCGATAGGTCGGGACACTGCACCGGGCGTCGCCGGTGTGGAAATCCATCGATATCGAGCGACCAGCCGAGCGCCCGGCAATATTCACCCGTATCTGATCCGCTACGAACAAGCGGTGATCGACGGGCAGAAAGTTTTTGAAATCCTGGGCAGGCTGAAACGTTCGGGCTATCAGCCAGACGTGATTCTTGGTCATCCCGGATGGGGAGAGACGCTGTTTGCCAAGGACGTCTATGCCGATACGCCGCTGATTCACTATTGCGAGTATTACTATCGAGCGCAGGGCGCCGATTGCGGGTTCGACCCTGAATTCCGCCGAGCCGCAAGGGAGTCGTCACGGCTGCGAGTGCTCAACTCGCTGCATCTGTTGAATCTTCAACAATGCGATATCGCAATCGCGCCTACCCAGTGGCAGCGCAGCCTGTTTCCGGCCGCTTACCGGTCGGCGATTCGGGTCATTCACGAAGGTGTGATTCAAAATTCTGACCTGGCGAAAGTCGGGGAAGTCAGATTGCCCAATGGAATCGAGCTCAAAGCCGGACAGCCGATCGTTACCTATGTCGCCAGAAACCTTGAGCCTTATCGCGGCTTTCACAGTTTCATGCGAGCGATCCCGCTTATTCAGGCCGAGTGTCCAGATGCGCAGATCATCGTGGTTGGCGGTGACGGTGTCAGTTATGGGAGTAAGCCGGTCGGGTACCCGGATTGGCGCAGCAGGATGGAGGCGAAGGTCAGTTTCGATCACTCCAGAGTGCATTTCACAGGGAAACTTCCCTACCAGACTTATCGAGCGGTTCTGCAGTGTTCGAAAGTTCATGTCTATTTGACGTATCCGTTTGTCTTGTCCTGGTCGTTACTGGAGGCGATGGCGTCCGGTTGTGTGGTTGTTGCGTCGGATACGGCTCCGGTAAGGGAAGTCATTGTCGAGGGGGCTAATGGAATATTGGTGGATTTCTTTGACCATCAAGAAATTGCCAGAAGTGTAAGCAAGGTTTTGAAGTCGGCAGGTGAGTACGGTGGTCTTGCCAGCGCCGCGAAGTTGACGGCAGGTCGGTTCAGTGTGGAATCGGGCGTGAGCCAATATTTTGAGGTTTTTGCAAGCGCGATATCCGGGCATAGCGACATACCAACCGTTCCGCAGTTTGAGCGGGAGGTTTGAAATGTCCAGGAAGTCGCGTAAGCAGGCGATCAAGTGGTTTAAAAGGTTGTTGAAGTATGGATTGTTCTTTTATGTCTGTTACTGCGTAGCGGAATTTTATATTCGCAAAGAACAAACTGCCGAGTCGGCGGCTATTCACCAGGCAAACGAGAAAGCTTGCCAGAACAAGCTGGCGAGCATGCAGCAAGTGCCGATATTAGGCGGCGCCTATATAGATAAGACGCTGGTCCCTGAGTTTTACGTAGGCATGCCTGAAATGGTCAACAAGAAAGCGTGTCTGGCGATTGCTCTGAAGGGGCTTTTCTGGTGGACCGGGACGGGGCTGCACCGGTACCAGGATCAGCGCGCAGAGTCGATCCCCAAAAGTTGGCGGCTCTATAAATTGAACGCCGGACTTTTTACCAGGAAAGAAACCACCGAACCCCATGAGCGGGGTTATCGGCACGTCAACTGGCCGGATGAGTTGATTGTGAAACTAAAGAATTATCCGGGGCTGGAGATTTGGCTCGATGCACCTCCACCGCATTTCAAGAATGAAG
The DNA here is from genome assembly GCF_024072275.1 of Pseudomonas siliginis. Lineage (NCBI taxonomy): Bacteria > Pseudomonadati > Pseudomonadota > Gammaproteobacteria > Pseudomonadales > Pseudomonadaceae > Pseudomonas > Pseudomonas siliginis. The sequence goes on from NZ_CP099598.1 coordinate 1,497,605, forward strand.
ATTCGGTTAGAACGTTTGTCATTACTGGCTGGCCGCGGCGAGATGGAACCCCTCGGTTGATCAACTGTGACGGCTTGATTCGCCCGGCTTCGGAGGAAAAGCTGACTGACGAGAAACTGGCAAGGTTCAGCAGAACTGAATTGGAAAATCTTGATTTCGGCAAACTGAATTTCTTCTGCGCTATCAATCTGGATAACTTCGACTTCGCTGGTGGGCACGGTGGCGTAAAACTCGGATTAGCGTCATTACGCGAAGCACCTGAGATGCTCAAGTATCTCAGTGGCTATCTTTCACGGGCTGTTATTACAAGGAAGTAACAATGAGTTATGTTTTTAGCGACATGGAAAAATCAGAGATTTTCAACGCGGCTAATATTTGCAAAGGAATGAGGCTGAGCTCAAAACAAATTCAGTACGATGCGCTGAAAATAGCAGGGGCAAGCTGCGCCCCCCTGTACCAAAAGCTATTCGACATTATTGGTGAAAAAGTTTCTGACGTTGTAACTGCCGATAAAGAGGCCGGAGAAGTGCTGAAAAGCGCCAGACTCTGGCTTGCCGTGGCCATTGATGCCAACGGTGGAAACGGTGCCTACTCTGCCCTGATTCGTGGTTACACCTCCCGCCAGGGTGAACTGAGACTGAATACAATTTTCAGTGAAGACCTGATGCAGCTTTCATCCAACCAGGTTGCCGTCAACTTCATCAATACCCTGATCAACGGATCCCTTGCCGGTCAACTGGCGCCGTGGACGGTTCCGTCAATCAGCCAGATCGCTGAAATCGACGCCAGCGCGATTGGCGAGGCTCTGTTCAAGGAGGTTTGCGGGGAGGACGACACCGCCGTGAAACGTAACTCCGGTTGGTCTGGAACAGTCGGATTCAGCCTGCTGGGCGGTAAACCTCCCTATGAAACGTGGAGACTGATCTCTGCTGGCGACCCGAATGCGGAAGATGACGGCCCACCCACTCAGGCAAAAGCCAACCGGCTCGACGACTATAAAAACATTCTCTTCGCCATCGACGCCTACAGCGTCGGCCTGCGCGCGGCGATCAGCAATTTCGGCATCAATCCACTGCAAAGTCTGCTCTCGGTCGTACCCGAGCAAATCAATATCGCGCTGGCCAGTGGCAGTGTGAATCCGCTGATTCAGCATGTAGTCAAAGGCACACCTGTTGCCGCCGTGGTCGAGCTGATCTTGCGCTACGGCCAGAACGAATTTCTCGACATGTTCAAGCGCACTTACGACGGCGATTCTGCTGCCATACCCACCACCAACGAAACCTTCGCCAGCAACGCTTACGCCTTCTTCTCGGCATTTTCCCCGGAGCAGTCGCAAAGCATCGTCAACCGGACAATAGGCGAGTTCGGTAATGCCGATGCATGGGCAAAACTTGCAGGCGAGGCGACGCCGCTCGGTCTGGCATTGCGCAACTCTTTGCAGCAACTCAGTGAAGTCGTCATAGAACGAGCCGACGGTTATCCCGACCGCAACCTCGAGCTTTACGATCCGCACACTGGCGAAGGCTTTATCACCGCGCAGTGGCTGGCGGACCGTGCGCAGATGCTCGCCCGTTTGATTGCCCGAACCCAAGGCTCGTTTGGAGAACACTCGCTGCAGCAGTTTTCCTACTCCGATCTCGCCTCCGGCAAACAGGCGCCGATGACCACCGGAGTGCTGAACTCGTTGGCCATGTTCGGTGATGACGGCGGGCGATCTTTCGCTGGTGGCGCCAATGCCGATCATCTGTATGGCGGCGAGGGCAATGACTCCATCGATGGGATGGCCGGTCACGATGCAATTGAAGGTGGTCGCGGCAATGACTCGCTAACCGGAGGTGACGGCAATGATGAGTTGTACGGGATGGCCGGTGACGATGTTCTGATCGGAGGAAAGGGTAACGACTCCTTGATCGGGGGCGAAGGCAACGACCGTTATGAATTCGCCAGCGGCGATGGCCTCGACGAGATTCTTGATGCCAACGCCGATGGGCAGCTGTGGATCAACGGCGCACCGATTCCCGCACTCAAACGCCGCGCGCCTCTGAGCAACATCTGGTCTACCGAGGATCGGTCCATCACCCTGGCGCTTGTTGAAAACACCCTCAACATCAAATACGGCCAGGGCGATCTGGTGGTGATCAAAAACTTCCAGCCCGGGATGCTTGGCATCCGCCTCCCTGAATACGAGGGGCAGCCGCTCACTGCTGCGGATTTGACGCTTCAGGGCGACTGGAAAGCCAAAGACGCCGATCCCACTGTCCCCGGCGATCAGCCCTCCTTTGATGAGCTGGGCAACGTGGTGCTGCTGCCCAAGGTCAAACAGCGCAACAAGGCCGACGTACTTTACGGTTCCGCCGCAGACGATGTCATTCTCGGCCTGGGCGGTTCTGATCGATTGTTTGGCAAGGCTGGAGACGATCGGTTATTCGGCGACAAGCAGACGACGCTCGAAAATGCTATGGCCGACGGTGACGCCAAGGGCAAGGCAAGTCGCGGAGACTGGCTCGGCGGCGGACAAGGTGACGATTTGCTTATCGGTACGGCATCCCGAGATGTTCTGCTCGGTGGCAATGACCGGGATACCTTGATCGGCGGTGCTGGCGACGATGTGTTATCCGGAGACGAAACCACCGGTGCGCTGGAGCAGGGTTGGGCGGTCAAACACGCTACCGTCACTATTGCTGGCGGTGTGACGAGTCACCGAACGGTCTTTTCAAAGGCCTCGATAAACAGTGCCTCCGAGGGCGGTGACGACGTGCTGTACGGTCAGGGTGGCAAGGACTTTATCGACGGCGGCTGGGGGGAGGACCTGCTTGACGGCGGAGCTGACGACGATTTTCTCAAAGGCGATCAAGGTAACGACACCCTGGCCGGTGGCAGCGGCAACGACGTGATGCTTGGTGACAACCTCGATTGGGGCGGTGGCCTGCCCAGCAGACACCATGGCAACGATGTGCTGGACGGCGGCAGTGGTGATGATTCACTCGGCGGTAACGGTGGCAGCGACGCTTTGTATGGCGGCCCTGGCAACGACATTTTGCAGGGTGATGACGGCGTACTGGACGGCGTCGAAGGCGATGCCGCGCATTTTTTTGGCGATGATCTGCTGGACGGTGGCCTCGGCGATGACACGCTCTGGGGCGGCGGTGGCGATGATCTGCTCTTCGGCGGCGAAGGCCATGACGATCTGATCGGCGACAGCCCTGACCATCCGGTTCGTTATCACGGCAACGACTTTCTCGATGGCGGCGCGGGGGATGACACCCTGCGAGGCATGGGCGGCGCAGATACGCTGGCGGGTGGCGCAGGGGCTGATTTCCTCGATGGCGACGTATCTGACCTGCAACCGGGCGGAAGCAACAACGACGTGCTTCAGGGCGGAGAAGGAAACGATACGTTACAGGGTGGTTTCGGTGCCGACACGCTGTACGGCGGCGCGGGTGACGACATCCTTGCCGGCGATTACGAAAACAGCGCTGAGGCCGAGCAGAATGCCGATTATCTGCACGGTGGCTCAGGCAACGACACGCTGCTCGGAGGCGCTGGCAACGACACCTTGCTGGGCGGGGAAGGGACGGACTACCTTCGCGGCGATTCTGGCGACAACGTGTTTGATGGCGGTCCCGGTGCTGACGTGCTGGATGGCATGGATGGCGCTGACATCTACTATTTCGGCGCTGGCGACGGTCTGGATATCGTCACCGATGCCGGCGGCCGCAACATCATCAGGTTCGGTGCAGGGTTTTGCGCGCAAAGCCTGAAGGCCGACGTTATCGACGCTACCGTCGGCACGGTGTTGCGACTGGCCAATGGCACGGGCGACGCAATACTCATCAAGAATCACGAGCGGTGGAAGGATTCCACATTCAGTTTCAGCGATGGTGTTGTACTGGGTTATGAGGATGTCCTGCGCAAAACATTGCCACCGATAGAGACGGCCGAATCACTCGTACCAGAACCTGTCACCGCCCCGGCAACCCCTGAAAGCAATGTTGCGGATCCGGTTAAGCCAGATGATGTGACCGCTGCGGCGCAAGGCCCGGTGGCGTCTGTTCAAACGGTCAACTGGACCGATGAGTTCCTCGCGCAAATCAAGTCAAAACGCTCCGCCCGCAGACACGCCACAGGTTTTACCTTGAATGAGCAAGGCGTCTGGGTTCGCAGCCATATCACTACCAGCGACACCGGTTACACCACTCACACGGAGCTGATCGATGGCAGCGTCGAAGCGGGGACACTGTCTGAAACGCCGCCATGGATGAAGGTTGATGCAGGGCACGCCGTGGTCAGTGAAAGGCAGTCGACAACCACAACCCGTGTCGAAAATAAACAGGTGAAATCCGAGGGAGCGACAGCCTCTTCAAGTCAGGAGCTTCGCTATTATCGATCCGGTTCGGCCAACGGGTTTTCATTCAATTCGGGCGACGTATTGGTTGAGGACCGAGAGGAATCCGGCGCGCTTGAAGGCTGGTACGTCTATCCGGCGGCAAGCTTCAGTTCGGGCGCAACAGTGCCCAAGGCGTTTCGCTGGGATGTCACAACTGAAACGATCAAACGCAAAATCGTCCATGGCGACGATGCCGGCGGGCGAGTCAACGTCGAAGTGGAAAACGTTTTCCACGGCGGCGCGGGTGATGATCTGATCGTCGCTTATGCAGGCTCCCCACTTGACTACGGCACTGTCGGCGACAGAACACCGGGCGCGTTTTTATCCGCAGGTGCAGGTGACGATACCTTGCTCGGCTTCGAGGGCGCCGACTATCTGCTCAGCGGATCGGGTGATGACTGGCTCTACGGCGAAGACGGCGCCGACACCTACATCGTGCAAGCGCACGCCGCAGCGACCACCACGATTGCGGATGTGCCGAACCCTGTTTTCCACCGCGCAGAAGTTGGCATAGCGGGGTGGAAAGACGAGTACGGATTGATCGATCAGGACACGGTCGTTCTTCCAGCAGATGCGCAGCGCGATGCACTGCAATTGAGCTGGGGTGCTGCGCTGATAGAGACCACTCATGTCGAGCTGGAACCCAACCCGGGTCGCGCGGCTTACCGCAACCCGCCGAGAGCGAAAATGCTCCATCCGACGCTCGATATCCAATGGGGCGGGACACAGAAAGTCCGCATCGTCTGGCCCCACAACGGTGAACTTGAGGGGGCCGGTATTGAACTCGTCAAGTTCGCCGATGGGTCGGTCGCAAGTTTGAAGCAGCTCCTGGAATCAAGTCAGCTGGGACCTGCGCCCGAGACTTTTCATACGGGTGTCATCGTCAACCATCCCACCCGTTCAACTTCCTTGCGAGACGGACGAGCGCTGCCACTCGTGGGCGGTCGCGGCAATGACACGATAAGCGGCGCGGGAGAGATCCGAGGCATGCACGGGGATGACGTGCTCACGGGCAGCCCCGGTGATGATCTGCTGCTGGGTGGGCCGGGCAATGACACGCTAACCGGCGGCGCGGGAAATGATATCTACCGATACGATGGCCTCGGCAGAGACGTGATCATCAACAACGGAGGCGGCCTGGACGGGATCGATTTTTCCGAGCGCATGCTGACGATCGACAACCTGAAGTTTCACCGTGAGCGTGATGATCTGGTGATCGTGGTCGACTACGGCATGGCACCGAAAATCCGGGTTTCCAGTCATTTTGCCGAAGGTGAAAACGCTATTGGCTTCATAAGAGTCAGCGAAGGAACAGCGACTCAAGACTACAGCGCGACGCAGATTGCTGAACGTCTGCACCCGCTTCCGCCACTGAGGAATGTCGAGGATATTTTGATAAAGGGCGACGATGAAGCGCAGCGGGCAATCAAGGAAATCATTGAGTTCTACGAACTGAATGTCTGACAGGACGACCGATTGAGCCGGCCCGCGATGGCAATCCAGTCGCCATCGCGGGCCTCGCGTCACCTCAATACTGGGTCAGATCCGCTAACGGATGCCGCCCCTCCCAGACTTTATGAAAGTGCGCCTCGACCACCGCATCCGGCACGTTATTGATGTCCGGCCAGTGCCAATGCGGCTTCTGATCCTTGTCGATCAAACGCGCCCGCACGCCTTCGCTGAATTCCGGATGACGGCAGCAATTGAGGCTCAGGGTGTATTCCATCTGGAATACTTCGGCCAGCGACATGTGCCGCGCGCGGCTGATCTGTTCCCAGACCAGATGCGCGGTCAGCGGCGAGCCCTCGGTCATGGTTTTCGCCGCTCGGGCGATCAATGGATCGCTGCTGTCGCGGTGCAGACTGATGGCTTTCCACGCACAGGTGACGTCGCTGACGTCGAGCAGTTCGTCGATCAGCTGGCGACGCGGCAGCCACTGCGCTTCGGGCATTTGCTCAAGTGCCTCCTGCTGCAGAGCCTTGAGCAGGCTGTTGAGCTGCATGGCGGTCTGTTCCTGCCAGTTCAATTGCAGCAGGCCTTCGATCAATTGCGGTTGCTGTTCGTCGAGCAGGAAGCGATCGGCCAGATCCAGATCCAGCGCATCACGGCCGTTGATGTGCGCGCCGGTCAGGCCGAGAAACAAGCCGAGCTTGCCCGGCAATCGGGCGAGAAACCAACTGGCGCCGACGTCCGGATACAGTCCAATAGTGATTTCCGGCATCGCCAGACGGCTGCTCGGCGTGACGATCCGCGTGCTGGCGCCCTGCAACAGGCCCATGCCGCCACCGAGCACATAACCGTGACCCCAGCAGATCAGCGGCTTGGGATAGGTATGCAGGCTGTAATCGAGGCGATATTCCGCGCTGAAAAACTGCGCGGCCAACGGCGGGACTTCGCCGGGGTGAGCGCGGCAGGCTTCGACCAGGCTGCGCACCTCACCGCCGGCGCAGAAGGCTTTGGCGCCGTTGCCGCGCAGCAGCACGCAGACGATTTGCGGGTCATTGGCCCAGGCGTTCAATTTGTCGCTGAGGGCGTTGATCATCGACAGTGACAGCGCGTTCAACGATTTTTCGGCATCCAGGCTGGCGATGCCGATGCGTGCGCCGTCGGTGCCGGTAAGTTCTTCGAAGTGCAGATTCATCGTGACCTCGATCGGAAATTTGAGCGATCAGTATGATCGCTATGGGGGAAAGTGCCGGATCTGCGTCAGATCAATTGACAAGCGTGGTCGGCTTTCCTAGGGTTCGCCCCATTGTTTTTGCCGGAAATGACCATGACTGCTGACGACCGTATCAAACTCGAACCGAGCTGGAAGGAGGCACTGCGTGCTGAGTTCGACCAGCCTTACATGGCAGAGTTGCGCAGCTTTCTGCAGCAGGAGCGGGCAGCCGGCAAGGAGATCTATCCGCCGGGACCGCTGATTTTCAACGCACTGAACTCAACGCCGCTGGACAAGGTGAAAGTGGTGATCCTCGGCCAGGACCCGTACCACGGCCCGGGCCAGGCCCACGGTCTGTGTTTCTCGGTGCAACCGGGCGTGCCGGCGCCGCCGTCGCTGGTCAACATCTATAAAGAGCTGAAACGCGACCTCAATATCGACATTCCCAACCACGGCTACCTGCAGAGCTGGGCCGAACAGGGCGTGCTGCTGCTCAACACCACCATGACGGTTGAGCGCGCCAACGCCAACGCGCACAAGGACAAGGGCTGGCAACACTTCACCGACCGCATCATTGAGGTGGTCAGCGAGCGGCAGCCGCATCTGGTGTTCATGCTCTGGGGCGCCCATGCGCAGAGCAAGCAGAAGCTGATCGACGCGACCAAGCACCTGGTGCTGACCTCGGTGCATCCGTCGCCGTTGTCGGCCTATCGCGGGTTTTTGGGCTGTGGGCATTTCAGCCGGACCAACAAGTTTCTCGAACAGAATGGCGAAACGCCGATCGACTGGCGCTTGCCACCGATTTGATGTGTCGACCGGGTTGGCCCCTTCGCGAGCAGGCTCGCTCCCACAGGAATTGTGTGCAAGCCACAAACCCCCTGTGGGAGCGAGCCTGCTCGCGAAAAGAGCGACCCGATCTCGCAGACTTAGGCGGGATGACGATTCCAGTACTTGAACAACGGCTCCGCCAGAAACAGCACAAACAACAGCCGCATCACCTGCATCGCCGTCACCAGCGGCACCGACAGTTGCAGGGTCTCCGCCGTCAGGCTCATCTCGGCGATCCCGCCCGGCATCATGCCCAGGGTCAGCGAACGCAGATCCAGATGGGTCAATGCACTCAAGCCCAGCGCCGCCAGCGACGCGATCAACATGGTCAGCGCCGTGCCGATCAACGTCCGGCCCATGAACGACGGCGCGCGGCGGAAGAACTGCCGATTGAAGTGACAGCCCAGACCGCTGCCAATCAGCCATTGGCCGATCTGACTGCCGCCATTGGGCAAACCGATGTGCAGATCCCACGTAATGCTCACCGCCGCACTGACCAGTAACGGCCCGAACAGCCATGGATTGGGTTGGCGCAGACGCTGCCAGAGCCAGGCGAGCAGGGCGCCCGCCGGAAACAGAATCGCCAGCCAGCGCCAATCGACGCTGCCGGCGTGAGAAATCGGCGTGCCGTCACCGAGCAGATACTTGAACGCCGCCGGCACGCACAACACCACCACCAACACCCGCAGACTCTGCCCGGCCGCGACATGGCTGAGCAGTGCACCGTTACGCGCGCCGAGGTTGACCATCTCCCCGGAACCACCGGGCATGCTTGAGAAAAAAGCCGTGGCGCGATCCTCGCCGGTGCGGCGCATCAGCCACACGCCGACCACCGCCGACAGGCTGGTAACCAATGCACCGAAGAAGATCAAACCGAAATGACTGAGCACCTGTTCCATCACCAGCGGGGTGAAGTGCAGGCCGATACCGATGCCGACGATCCACTGGCCGCACTTGCGCCCGCCAGGGATTTCCGCCAGTTGCCACGGCGTCAGGCAGCGCACCAGGATGATCGCCAGCAACGAGCCGACCATCCACGGTAGCGGCCAGCCGATCTGGCTGGCGATGAAACCGCCAAGCAGACCGACCAGCGGGGTGCCCCACCAGGCTTTCAGGGACAAGCGATCAAACATCGGCAATGACGCGCCGTGCCGCCGAACGTTTACGCCAGATGCGAATCAGCGGCATCAGCAGCATGATCGCGGTGAGGATCCAGCAACCGAAGGTGATCGGACTCGACCAGAGAATCTCCAACGCGCCATTGGAGATCGACAGCGCGCGACGCAGGTTCTGCTCCATCAGGCCACCGAGGATGAAGCCCAGCAGCAGCGGCGACAGCGGGAAATCCAGCTTGCGCAGGATGTAACCGAAGATGCCGATACCGATCATCAGGAACAGATCGAAGGTGGTCGCGTGCACCGCGTAAACGCCGATCCCGGTGATGATCGCGATGATCGGCACCAGCGCCCAGTTCGGCACGGCGAGGATGCGGGTGAATACGCGGATCATCGGGATGTTGAGGATCACCAGCATCACGTTGGCGATGAACAACGACGCGATCAGACCCCAGACGATGTCCGGTTGCTGTTGGAACAGCAGTGGACCCGGGGTGATGTTGTACAGCGACAGCGCGCCGATCATCACCGCAGTTGTGCCCGAACCCGGAACGCCGAGGGTCAGCATCGGAACGAGAGCGCCGCACGCCGCGCCGCCGATCGCGGTTTCCGGCGCTGCCAGACCACGGGGATCGCCTTCACCGAATTTGCCGCTGGTGCCGGCGATGCGCTTCTCGGTCATGTAGGCCACGGCACTGGCGAGCGTTGCGCCGGCACCGGGCAGCACGCCCATGATGAAACCGAGCACGCCGCAGCGCACGTTGACGACGAAAACCGACGCCGCTTCCTTGAAGTTGAACATCATCCGGCCGGTGGCTTTCACCGCTTCCTGGCCGTGGTGGGTCTTTTCCAGCAGCAGGAGGATTTCGCTGATCGAGAACAGACCCAGCACCAGCACCACGAACTGGATGCCGTCGGTCAGGTGAATGTTGTCGCCGGTGAAACGGTACACGCCACTGTTGGCGTCGATGCCGACGGTGGAAAGGAACAGGCCGATCAGCGCCGCAATAAAGGTCTTCAACGGTCGATCACCAGCCATGCCGCCGAGACAGACAATCGCGAACACCATCAACACGAAGTATTCCGCCGGTCCGAAGGCAATCGCCCATTTCGCCAGCAGCGGCGCAAACAGCACCATGCCGCAGGTGGCGATGAACGCGCCGATGAACGAACTCCACGCCGACAGTGACAGCGCGACACCGGCCATACCTTTACGAGCCATCGGGTAGCCGTCGAGGGTGGTCATGACGGTGGAAGCTTCACCCGGAATGTTCAGCAGGATCGAGCTGATCCGGCCACCGTATTCGCAGCCCAGATACACCGCCGCGAGCAGGATCAGCGCCGACTCCGGCGGCAGGCCGAGCGCGAACGCGATCGGAATCAGCAACGCCACGCCATTGATCGGACCAAGGCCCGGCAACAGGCCGACGACGGTGCCGATCAGGGTGCCGCACAGGGCGGTCACCAGGTTGTACGGGCTCAGCGCGACGCCGAAGCCCTGACCCAAATAGCCAAGGGTATCCATATCAGTTCTCCAGGACGCTGAGCAGGCCGAGGGGCAGCGGAACATCCATCAAGCGATCGAACAGCAGATAGAGACCAACCGCCATCAGGCTGATGATGACCACGCTCGGCAGCCAGCGGCCGCCATAGAGACGGGCCATCGGTACGCCGGTAATGATGCTGGCCACGATGAAGCCAAGGGGTTCGAAGGTGCCGGCAAACACCAGCAGCAACACCACGCACAGACCGATCTTGGTCAGGGTTTCGCGATCCAGCGGCGGCTCATCCGGGTTGTGTTTGATGGGGGCCGGGCGAACCACCATGTACAGCAGCGCCAGCCCCATCAGGCCGAGCATCAGCAGCGGAAAGGCGCGTGGGCCGACGGGTTCATAGGAAAAAGCCGCTTGGTACGGCCACGCCATCAGTGCCAGGCCGGCACACACCAGCAGCAACACCGAGGCGAAAATGCGTTGAATAAGCATGGGAGCTCCTGTGCTGCGTCCCCGCGTAGGAGACGCAGCCACTAGACAGAGACGATCACTGGATCAGGCCGAACTCTTTGGCCAGCACTTTGTAGTCGGCGACCTGCTTCTTCACGTAGGTGTCCAGTTCCGGGCCGGTCATGGCGAACGGGAACAGCTCACGCTGATCGCGCAGCTTGGCGAACTCGTCGGAAGCCAGCAGTTTGTCGAACGAGTCTTTCCACCAGGCGTAGTCTTCGTCGCTGACTTTTGGCCCGAGGTAGAAGCCGCGCACCACCGGCCAGACGATGTCGTAGCCTTGCTCGCGAGCGGTCGGGATGTCCTTCATTTCCGGTTCGTCGAGACGCTTGTCCGAGAACACCGCGAGCAGACGCATGTCACCGCTCTGGATGTGCGGCATGGAGTCGGAGATGTCGGTACTGCCGACCTGGATGTGGCCGCCGAGCAGGGCCGTGGCGATCTCACCGCCGCCTTCGAGTGCCACATAACGCAGCTCGCGCGGGTTGATGCCGGCGGCCTTGGCGATCAGTGCGGTCTGCATCCAGTCCTGGCTGCCGACGGTGCCGCCGGAGCCGATAACCACCGAGCCTGGATCTTTCTTCAACGCCTGGACGAGATCGTCGAGGGTCTTGTAGGGCGAATCGCTTTTCACTGCGATGGCGCCGTAGCTGGTGCCGACGGCCGCGAGCCAGCGCACGTTGGTTTCATCGAAGCGGCCGAACTTGCCCTGGGCCAGGTTCAACAGCGAACCGCTCGACCACGCCACCAGCGTGCCGGCATCCGCCGGACGTTGTGCCACCACCGCGTTGTACGCCACCGCGCCGACGCCGCCGGGCATGTAGGTCACGCGCATCGGCTTGCTCAACAACTTCTGGTTGACCAGTGCGCTCTGCACCAGTTTGCAGGTCAGGTCGAAACCGCCGCCGGGGGAGGCGGGGGCGATGCATTCCGGACGTTTCGGCTCGGCCATGAGTTGGCCGGCAAACAGCATCGCGCCAGCGGCGAGAGCAACTTTACGCAGTGATACGTTCATTTGAGTCTCCAGAGGAGTTGTTGTTATGGATGGACCGAATGACCAAAGGGCAACGCGAAAACCTAGCGGCAGGCGCAGTTTTCTCGCGGCGCGCGCGCAACGACTGAAACAACGGAGGGGAAACAGGACTGCGGCGAGAAGCCGACGGTGCAACGGTGGAATCGAGCAAGGCGAGCAGGCATTACAGCCTCGGTGCGCATGGAGGGCATGCTGGGGTACTCCGTTATTGTTCTTATGAGTCGAAAACGCTTCATGGCGTTTTGCGTTGCGCTGTGTGGCGGCAGCGGCGACAGTCGAAACTGTCCGTGGGCCGACTCTAACCGGCTAACCTTTCAACAACCTTTCAATTGTCTTTCACGGTTTTTCGGGCTTCACAGCGGCGGTTGCGGCTGTAAACTCCGCGACAAAGCGTGGCGTCGGCCAACCCTGAACGAGGTAAAAATCCATGCGTGTCCTGCTCGTCGAAGACCATTTGCAACTGGCCGAAAGCGTCGCTCAGGCGCTCAAGAGCACCGGTCTGACGGTGGATGTGTTGCACGATGGCGTAGCTGCCGACCTGGCGTTGGGCAGCGAGGAATACGCCGTAGCGATCCTCGACGTAGGCCTGCCGCGCATGGACGGTTTCGAGGTGCTGGCGCGGCTGCGTGCACGCGGCAAAAACCTGCCGGTGTTGATGCTGACCGCGCGCAGCGACGTCAAGGATCGCGTGCATGGTCTCAATCTCGGTGCTGACGACTACTTGGCCAAGCCGTTCGAACTGACGGAACTGGAAGCGCGGGTCAAAGCCTTGCTACGCCGCAGTGTGCTGGGCGGCGAGCGTCAGCAGCGCTGTGGTGTGCTGGCTTACGACCTCGATACGCGGCGCTTCACCCTCGGCGACGAACTGCTGACCCTGACCTCGCGCGAGCAAGCCGTTCTCGAAGCGTTGATCGCGCGGCCGGGGCGAGTGATGAGCAAGGAGCAACTGGCCGCGCAGGTGTTCGGCCTCGACGAAGAAGCCAGCCCCGACGCCATCGAAATCTACGTGCACCGCTTGCGCAAGAAGCTCGATGGCCAGTCCGTGGCCATCGTCACCTTCCGTGGCCTCGGCTATCTGCTGGAAAGCCGCGATGCATAAGCCCAGCAGCCTGCGCTGGCGGTTGCTGTGGAACCTTGGATGGTTGCTGGTGGTGCTGATGCTCGCCAGCGGCTTGAGCGCTTACTGGAACGGTCGCGAAGCCGCCGACACCGCGTATGACCGCACGCTGCTGGCCTCGGCACGCACCATCGCTGCCGGGTTGTCGCAGCGTGATGGCAGCCTCAGCGCCGATGTGCCTTACGTGGCGCTGGACACCTTCGCCTACGACAGCGCCGGGCGCATCTATTACCAGGTCAACGACATTCACCAGAAGCTGATTTCCGGCTACGAAAATCTTCCCGGGCCACCGCCCGGCACGCCGCGTACCGACAGCTATCCGGCGCTCGCGCGCTTTTACAACGCGAAGTACAACGGCCAGAACGTGCGTGTGGTCAGTCTGCTCAAGGCCGTAAGCGAGCCGAACATGAACGGCATGGCGGAGATCCGCGTGGCTGAAACCGACGAAGCGCGGGTCAGCATGGCGCGCAGTCTGGCGGCCGATACGTTGCTGCGCCTGGGCATGCTGGCCGTGGGCGCATTGTTGCTGGTGTGGTTCGCGGTGAGTGCGGCGTTGCGCCCGCTGGAGCGGTTAAGAACCGCCGTTGAGGAACGCCAGCCCGACGACTTGCGGCCACTGCCGTTGGTGGAAGTGCAGCATGAACTGGGACCCTTGGTCCGCGCGCTCAATCATTTCACCGAAAGGCTACGCGGCCAGTTCGAGCGGCAGGCGCAGTTCATCGCCGATGCCGCTCACGAGTTGCGCACGCCGCTGGCGGCACTCAAGGCACGCCTGGAATTGGGCCTGCGCTCAAACGAACCGGAAACCTGGCGCACCACCCTTGAGTCATCCGCACAAAGCACCGATCGCCTGACCCATCTGGCCAATCAGCTGCTGTCGCTGGCCCGGGTCGAAAACGGTGCGCGGGCGATTGCCGAGGGCGGCGCGCAGTTGCTCGATCTGAGTCAATTGGCCCGAGAGCTGGGCATGGCCATGGCGCCTTTGGCGCACAAACGGGGTGTGGCGTTGGCGCTGGAGGCGGATGAACCGGTGTGGCTGCGTGGTGAACCGACCTTGCTCAACGAACTGTTGAGCAATCTGGTCGACAACGCGCTGGCGCATACGCCACCAGGCGGCAATGTGATTTTGCGGGTGACGGCGCCGGCGGTGCTTGAGGTTGAGGACGACGGGCCCGGGATCCCGCTGCATGAGCGCGATCGGGTGTTCGAGCGGTTTTACCGGCGTAATCAGCAGGTCGCCGGCTCAGGTCTGGGCTTGGCGATTGTCGGCGAGATCTGTCGCGCGCATCTGGCGCAGATCACCTTGCATGATGGCGAGCAGGCAGGGTTGAAGGTGCGGGTCAGCTTTATTGCCGGGTAATACTTTTGTGACCAGGGGTTTTTGTGGCGAGGGGATTTATCCCCGCTCGGCTGCGCAGCAGTCGCGGTTCGGATCGCAGAGTCTAGGGTCGCTTCGCAACCCAACGGGGATAAATCCCCTCACCGCAGGTCAGTAGAACATCGACCGCGATTCTTCCAGATCCGCGCAGAACTGCTTGTTCTCCGGATCAATCCCCAGCTTCCTGAACGCCGGCACGCTAAACGGGTCAATCCGCGCAAACGGATGATCGGTGTCCTTGCGGCAATACAAATTGGCCACTTGCACGACATCGACGTAATCGATGCGCGTCGAGTCGCGGCTGAAGTCTTGATACAGCAACGGCAAATGCACCAGGCGCTCGGGAAACTCCCAGACCCGCAGCAATTTCTCGCCCAGCAATGGGTGAATCTGCTCGATCACATGGGTCAGGCTGACCGCATCGGAGAGCAGTTCATTGTGGTCTTCGGCGTAAGTCAGAATCGGCAGCACGCCAATCTGATGCACCAGCCCGCCGAGTGCCGCCTGATCGGGTTTGAGCTGAGTGTGACGACGACACAGGGCATAGCTGACGCCAGCGATTTCCAGACTGCTGCGCCAGACTTCGCGCATCTTCTGTTCGACCACCTCGGAGCGGGCATTGAAGATCTGCTCCATCACCAGACCGATAGCCAGGTTGCTGCTGTAGTTGATGCCCAAACGGGTGATGGCGGTGTGCAGGTCGGTGACTTCCTGCGCAGCGCGCAGCAGGGGACTGTTGACCACTTTGATCAGGCGCGCCGACAGCGCGGTGTCGCGGCCGATGACTTTGCTCAGATCGCTGACGCTGATTTCCGGATCCTCGGCGGCCTTGCGAATCTGCAGGGCCACTTCCGGCAACGTTGGCAGAACCAGGTCATCGTTATCGATGGCCGCAACCAAATCCTGTTGGACCTTTTCCGCCAGTTCGCTCATTTGGACTCTCTAGGGTGTTGCAACAATGCTGCGATCAACGCTGGATTTCGCGGTCGCGATCCAGTTCGTAAGGCAGGTCGAGCACGTGCAACGCGGGGCCTTCGAGGGCGCCCAGACGCAAATCACCGGCTTCGGCAGCTTCGGCCTGCAACACGGCCAGGAGTTCAATGTTTCCCTCGGCATTGGCCGCCAGCACCACTTCGCCGATCGAGCTGTTGTGGCTGGGGGCGAACAACTGAGTGCCGGGCTCCGGCAACTCGGCCGCGTCCAGGCGCAGGCGGTACAGGCGCCGCTTGAGCTTGCCCAGGTACTGCATGCGCGCGACGATTTCCTGGCCGGTGTAGCAGCCTTTCTTGAAACTCACGCCGCCGACCGCCTGCAAATTGAGCATCTGCGGGATAAACAGCTCGCGAGTGGAAGGCATGACCTGGCCGATACCGGCGCGGATCTGGCCCAGCAGCCATTGATTCAGTTCGGCCTCAGGCAGGGTGGTCGACAGTTGGCTTTGCACGCTTTGCGCCTGAGCGGCAGGCACCCAGAGTTCGGCGCGCTCGGGCGAAACGCGAATTGCGATCAGGCCTTCATGGCGCACAACGCTGTCGGTTTCGGCGGGCAATGCCAGACCGAGGCTGGTCAGGGCTGCATCGCCATGTGCCAGACCGAAGCGCACCCAGGCGGCGCTTTCATCGGTCAGTTTCGATTTGGAGAACACCGCGTACTTTTTCAGGTCGGCCAGTTGCGGCTCGAGCAGCTCGCTGGCCATCGCCATCACCACGCCGTCACCTTCAAGCAGAATACGGAAGCTCGACTGCATCCGGCCTTTCTGTGTGCAGCGGGCGCCGAGGCTGGCGCGGGTGTCGCTCAGGTAATTGATGTTGCAGGTCAACTGGCCTTGCAGGAATTTTCCGGCGTCCGCACCGCGAACCGCGAGTACGCCTTCATGAGACAGGGTGCAGAAAAAAGCAGAATCGGCCATGGGTCATCGCAGGGTAAATAGACTGGGGCACATCATAAGGGGGCAGGGTTGAAATGGGTAGTTGATAAAGGATCAGGGGTCCCCGACCAAAGCCGACTGTGCGGCCCGCGCCGGGGCTGTATACTGCCCGGCAAATTCGAGGAGGGCTCTATGGTCGAACAAGTTGAACTGAATCGCCTCTTTTGGCACAGCCGTCGCGGCATGCTTGAGCTTGACGTGCTGCTGGTGCCGTTCGTGCAGGAGGTTTACGCGACGTTGAATCAAGTGGATCGCGATCTGTACGTGCGTTTGCTGACCTGTGAGGATCAGGACATGTTCGGCTGGTTCATGGAGCGCAGCGAGTCGGAAGATCCGGAGCTGCAACGCATGGTCCGGATGATTCTGGATCGTGTCCAGCCCAAGTAATACGTTCGAATGCCGCTGGCATGCCTCACGGCAGTTGCTGGCGGCGTATCTGTTGGCCCAGGCGTCCGCCATGGGTTCTTTATTCCTGCTGTCGATTCCGCTCTGGGCCAGCCTGCTCGGCGCTTGCGCCTGTGCGCTGCACGGTTTTTGGGTGCTGCCACGGCAGATTCTGCTGAACCACCCGCAAGCATTTTGCGGCTTGCGGCGCGATGGCGATGGCTGGCAGGTCTGGAATCAAGCTGATGGCTGGCAAGCGGTGCAACTGCGCCCGGACAGTCTGGCGCTGCCATTGATTGTGGTGTTGCGCTTTCGCCTGCGCGGAGAGTGGCGGGTCAGGTCGATCTGCGTACCACGTGACTCGCAGGCGGCGGATCTGCACCGACGCCTGCGAGTGCGGCTCAAGTTCAGCCGGCGTAGGTGGGCGGCACCAGAATAGTGTCGAGCGCTTCGGGCAGCATATCCGGATAGTCGAGGGTGTAGTGCAGCCCGCGACTTTCCTTGCGTTCCATGGCTGAGCTGATCATCAATTCGGCAACCTGTGCCAGGTTGCGCAACTCGATCAGGTCGCGGCTGACTTTATAGTTGCTGTAAAACTCATCGATCTCATCCAGCAGCAGACGCACCCGGTGCTGCGCCCGTTGCAGGCGCTTGTTGGTGCGCACGATGCCGACGTAGTCCCACATGAATCGGCGCAACTCGTCCCAGTTGTGCGCGATGATCACGTCTTCATCCGAGTCGGTGACCTGGCTGGCGTCCCAAGCGGGCAGGGCGTTTGGCGCCGCGACCTCATCAAGTTGCGCGAGAATGTCCGCCGCTGCCGAACGGGCATAAACGAAGCATTCCAGGAGTGAGTTGCTGGCCATGCGATTGGCGCCGTGCAGGCCGGTGAAGCTGGTTTCGCCGATGGCGTAGAGACCAGGCACGTCGGTGCGACCGTGCTGATCGACCATCACTCCGCCACAGGTGTAGTGCGCGGCGGGAACCACCGGGATCGGTTGTTTGGTGATGTCGATGCCGAAGCCCAGGCAGCGTTCATAAACAGTCGGGAAGTGAGTTTTTACGAACGATTCAGGCTTGTGGCTGATGTCGAGATATACGCAGTCGACACCCAGGCGCTTCATCTCATGGTCGATGGCCCGCGCGACGATGTCACGAGGCGCCAGCTCGGCGCGTTTGTCGAAGCGATACATGAAGCGCTCGCCGTTGGGCAGCTTCAAATGCGCGCCCTCGCCACGCAGGGCCTCGGTGATGAGGAAGCTTTTGGCTTGCGGGTGATACAGACAGGTCGGATGGAACTGGTTGAATTCCAGGTTCGCCACCCGGCAACCGGAGCGCCAGGCCATGGCGATGCCGTCACCGCAGGCGCCGTCGGGGTTGCTGGTATAAAGGTAGACCTTGGCTGCGCCGCCCGAGGCCAGAATCACGAAACGTGCGCCGTAGGTGTCGACTTCGCCCGTGGCGCGGTTCAGCACGTAAGCGCCCAGGCAACGATCGCCTTCCATGCCCAAGCGGCGTTCGGTGATCAGATCGACGGCGACGCGCTGTTCCAGCAATTCGATGTTTTCACGCTCTTTGGCCTGGGCCAGCAAGGTTTTGAAGATCGCGGCACCGGTGGCGTCTGCAGCATGGATGATGCGCCGATGACTGTGGCCGCCTTCGCGGGTCAGGTGAAATTCGAAACCACCATCTTCAGTGCCGGACTGTTCGTCGCGGGTGAACGGCACACCCTGGTCAATCAGCCATTGGATGGCTTCGCGGCTGTGCTCGACGGTGAAACGCACCGCGTCTTCGTGACACAAGCCGCCGCCCGCATTGAGGGTGTCGTCGACGTGGGATTCGACAGTGTCGGTATCGTCGAGCACCGCGGCCACGCCGCCTTGGGCCCAGAAGGTCGAACCGTTGGCGAGATCGCCTTTGCTCAATACGGCAATGCGCAGATGACCGGGCAAGGTCAAAGCGAGAGTCAAACCGGCAGCACCGCTGCCAATCACCAGAACATCGTGTTGGAACTGTTGGCTCATTTCAGGATTCCGCTCAAAGCGACCCGGGTCGGGGTTGGCGCAAGACAGCTGGATCGGCGAGTCAAGACAGCCACACAGCCCACTAGTATATAGAGGGGTTGGGCGGCACAATAGCCAGGCCCAGATGGCATTGTGAGACTACTGCGCGGTAAAAAGCGCTGTGCTTCGTCGGAAGTTTTTTTGCCGGTTTGGGAAAAAGACACCTGTATCGGCGCTGAAACAGACTTTTCCGAGCAGGGTTGCGCAATGTCAGGTGGGTGCGGCTATAAATAATTGGAACTTTTGCCAAAGGCCCAAGATCAATAGACGGTGCCAGAAACCAGGGACAGTGTCGGCTTCAGTGCGGAATCTGCGTTTGGATTCCTGCCGGCGAAACCGATAACAAGATTATTCGCGCAGCCGGTTTATCCCGCGCTGCGTTTTTCGTGCGTGCCAAATCAGAGCTCGCAGGAAACTTGCTTGGAGGGGGAGAACTTTTGCGAAAAGCCCGAGTCTATGTTTGCAAGTCTGGTCGTTTAGTAATGCAAGTCTCCTCCGGGCTTATCGAGGAGTGTTCATGCTAACCCAGGAAGAGGATCAGCAGCTGGTCGAACGCGTACAGCGTGGCGACAAGCGAGCTTTCGATCTGCTGGTGCTGAAATATCAGCACAAAATTCTCGGGTTGATCGTGCGTTTTGTGCACGACACCCATGAAGCCCAGGACGTTGCTCAGGAAGCCTTTATCAAGGCGTATCGGGCACTTGGAAATTTCCGCGGTGACAGTGCGTTTTATACGTGGCTGTACCGTATTGCCATTAACACGGCAAAGAACTACCTGGTTTCCCGCGGCCGTCGGCCGCCGGATAGCGATGTAAGTTCAGAGGATGCAGAGTTCTACGATGGCGATCATGGCCTCAAGGATCTCGAATCACCAGAACGTGCATTGCTGCGGGATGAGATCGAAGGCACCGTCCATCGGACCATCCAGCAACTGCCAGAGGATTTGCGTACCGCTTTAACTTTACGTGAATTCGATGGTCTGAGTTACGAGGACATTGCGAGCGTCATGCAGTGTCCGGTGGGTACCGTGCGCTCCCGGATTTTCCGCGCTCGGGAGGCCATCGACAAAGCCCTGCAACCGTTGTTGCAGGAAAACTGAGACAGCGGCGACAGCCAAGAGAGGAACGCCATGAGTCGTGAAGCCCTGCAGGAATCGCTGTCCGCAGTGATGGATAACGAAGCGGACGAACTGGAATTGCGTCGAGTGCTTAGCGCACTGGATGATGTTGATACCCGTGAGACCTGGGCTCGTTACCAGATCGCTCGGGCAGCCATGCACAAGGATCTGCTGCTTCCGCGTCTGGATATCGCTGCGGCAGTATCCGCTGCGCTGGAAGACGAAACGGCTCCGGCCAAAGTATCCCGCAGCCCATGGCGTAACCTGGGTCGCCTCGCTGTTGCCGCTTCGGTAACCGTGGCCGTTCTGGCCGGTGTTCGCCTGTACAACCAGGACGAAATCGCTGGTGTTGAACTGGCCCAGCAGTCGAACCAGCCTACTCTGGCCACTCCACAGGTCAAAGGTCCGGCAGTTCTGGCTGGTTACAGCGAAAGCTCGGAAGCGACTGGGCCTATGGCTAACGGCGTTCTGCAAGGTCAGCCAGGCTGGCATGATCAGCGTCTGCCAGGCTATCTGCGTCAGCACGCTCAGCAGGCTGCACTCAAAGGAACTGAAAGCGCGCTGCCATACGCACGTGCCGCAAGTCTGGAAAACCGTTAAGGAGGATCATGCGCGCCATCCCTCTACTTTCGCTTCTGCTCAGCGGCTGGTTCATCGTTCCAGCCCACGCTGACGAGGCCCAGGACTGGTTGACCCGTCTGGGCCAGGCCGAGCAGCAGCAAAGCTTTCACGGTACTTTCGTTTATGAGCGCAACGGCAGTTTTTCCACGCACAACATCTGGCATCGTGTCCAGAATGGCCAGGTCCGCGAGCGGTTATTGCAGCTCGACGGTTCGGCTCAGGAAGTCGTGCGCATTGATGGACGTACTCAATGCGTCAGCGGCACCCTGATTGCGGGATTGGGTGACGCGCCCAACGCTGCCGCCCGTGCGCTGGACCCCAAAAAGCTGAAGAATTGGTATGACCTTGCCGTCATTGGCAAGTCGCGCGTGGCCGGCCGTGACGCAGTGATCGTGTCGCTGACCCCTCGTGATCAGCACCGATACGGTTTCGAGCTGCATCTGGACAAGAAAACCGGCCTGCCGCTCAAGTCGTTGCTGTTGAACGACAAGGGACAGCTGCTCGAACGTTTCCAGTTCACCAGCCTCGACACGGATGAAATCCCGTCGGACAAGGACTTGTTGGCAGACGCCGATTGCAAGCCGATCAACATCGCAAGCGACAAGGCTTCTGCAGCGAAAACCGTGCAGGAGTGGCGTTCGGACTGGCTGCCGCCAGGCTTCGAGCTGACCAGCAGCAGTTCGCACAAGGATGCGCAGACCAAGACCCAGGTCAGCAGCTTGATGTATGACGATGGCTTGGCGCGTTTCTCGGTGTTCCTTGAGCCATTGAACGGTGCCACCGTCACCGACACCCGCACTCAGTTGGGTCCGACCGTCGCGGTATCCCGTCGTTTGACTACACCGCAAGGTGAAATGATGGTTACGGTGGTTGGCGAAATCCCGATTGGCACCGCCGAACGAATCGCTCTATCGATGCGTAACAACGATGGCGCTGCGACCAGCAAGCAGTGAGCTGATTTCAGTCATTTCCACCTCGTCGTCGAGACGTCGAAATGTTTGCTGAGCATTTTCATTTGCAAAACCCCTGAAAATTTTTTATAGGTCAGAGCCTCACGGCTCTGGCCTTGTTTGTTGTTCCCGGAACAAAAATACCGGTCTGTGGTTTCCGGTGTTCCTTTGCTCCATATCGCTTAACCCTGCTCGTCGTAACGGGAGCTGTATGTCGATACCTAGTTTGAAGTCTTATCTTTCCATCTTCGCCACCGTGCTGTTGCTCGGTCAGGCGGTCCCTGCTGCGCAAGCGGCCGATCTGCCTGATTTCACCCAGTTGGTCGAACAAGCGTCGCCAGCGGTAGTGAATATCAGTACCACGCAGAAACTGCCGGACCGTCGCGTGAATCAGCAGATGCCGGATCTGGAAGGTCTGCCACCGATGCTGCGCGAATTCTTCGAGCGCGGCATGCCGCCTCAGCAGCGCTCGCCGCGTGGCGACGGGCGTCAGCGTGAAGCGCAATCGCTGGGTTCGGGGTTCATCATTTCGCCGGATGGCTACATCCTCACCAACAACCACGTGATCGCCGATGCTGACGAAATCCTCGTCCGTCTGGCTGACCGCAGTGAGATGAAAGCCAAGCTGGTCGGCACCGATCCACGTTCCGACGTGGCGTTGCTGAAAATCGAAGGCAAGGATCTGCCGGTGCTCAAGCTCGGCAAATCCCAGGATCTGAAGGCTGGCCAGTGGGTCGTCGCGATCGGTTCGCCATTCGGCTTTGACCACACCGTGACCCAAGGCATCGTCAGCGCTGTCGGCCGCAGCCTGCCGAACGAAAACTATGTGCCGTTCATTCAGACCGACGTGCCGATCAACCCGGGCAACTCCGGTGGCCCGCTGTTCAACCTGAACGGTGAAGTGGTCGGCATCAACTCGCAGATCTACACCCGCTCCGGTGGCTTCATGGGCGTGTCGTTTGCCATTCCGATCGACGTGGCGATGGACGTTTCCAATCAGCTCAAAAGCGGTGGCAAAGTCAGCCGCGGCTGGCTGGGCGTGGTCATTCAGGAAGTGAACAAGGATCTGGCCGAGTCGTTCGGTCTGGACAAGCCAGCTGGCGCGCTCGTTGCACAGATCCAGGATGACGGCCCTGCGGCCAAGGGCGGCCTGCAAGTTGGCGACGTGATCCTGAGCATGAACGGTCAGCCGATCGTCATGTCCGCCGATCTGCCGCATCTGGTCGGCGCGCTGAAGGCTGGCGCAAAAGCCAATCTGGAAGTGATTCGTGAAGGCAAGCGCAAGAATGTCGAGTTGACTGTCGGCGCGATTCCGGACGAAGACAAAGAGCTGGACGCACTGCCGAAATCCGGCGCGGAAAGCAGCAGCAACCGCTTGGGTGTTGCGGTCGGCGAATTGACCGCCGAGCAGAAGAAAGCCTACGACCTCAAAGGTGGTGTGGTGATCAAGGAAGTGCAGGACGGTCCTGCGGCCCTGATCGGTCTGCAACCGGGTGACGTGATCACTCACCTGAACAACCAGGCCATCGGCTCGGCCAAGGAGTTCACCGACATCGCCAAGGCGTTGCCGAAGAACCGTTCGGTGTCGATGCGTGTGCTGCGTCAGGGCCGTGCCAGCTTCATCACCTTCAAACTGGCTGAATAAGCCTGCAACAAGGTAAAAAAGAAACCGCCTCGAAAGAGGCGGTTTTTTTGTGTCTGAAGTTTTTGTCTTGTCTGGAAAGACTCAGCCCATCATGTCCTTGACCATACGCTCCTGTTCCATCAGCTCACGCTGGCGGGCATCGATGCGCGAGGACAGCGGGAAGTTGTTGCCAGCCTTGCGCTTGGCGAAGTCCAACTGCTGAATGGCCTGGCGGTAATCGCCGACCAGCGCAAAATACTCGGCTCGCGCCTGGTGCAGGCCGATGATGTTGCCCGACAAGCCACGGGTTTCAGCAACCTGATACCAGACGTCCGGATCATCCGGGCGGGACTTGAGCAGGCTGTCCAGCGCCTTCTCGGCATCGGCGGCGCGATTCTGTTTCAACAGCAGATCGACACGCACCTGATTCAGCGGATAGTTGCCCGGGAACTGCGTGAGCATGCGGTCGACCCGTGACTGCGCATCGGGCAGGCGATTGTTGGTGATGTCCAGATCGACCTGAGCGAGGTTGTAGATGATCTCGTTTGGCGACTTGGCCAACAATTGCTTGAGGTTCTCTCGCGCTTCGTTGAGCTGGCCGCCCTTGATCTGGGCGATGGCGAGGCCGTAACGTGCCACATCGTTTTTCGAGTTCTCATCGAGCAGGGCGCGGAAACGCTTGGCGCCCAGTCCCGGGGTTTCTTCGTAGATCAACTGCACCCGCGCGCGGATCAACTGGTAGCGCATGCTGTCTTCGATGCCGCCCGGTTTCGCCTGCTCGGCGCGGTTGCGGGTATCGGCGATACGCGATTCGGTGACCGGGTGAGTCAGGAGGAATTCCGGCGGTTTGGCGTCAAAGCGGTACTGGCGCATCAGGCGTTCGAACATGGTCGGCATCGAGCGCGGATCGTAACCGGCCTTTTCCAGGTTGAGGATGCCGATGCGATCTGCCTCCTGTTCGTTTTGTCGCGAGAAGCGCCGTTGTTCCTGCAACGCCGCAGCCTGGGTGCCAGCGATGGTGGCGATGCCGGCATCACCGCCGCCGGCCGCCGCAATGACAATGCCGGCCAGCAACGCGGCCATCATCGGCACCTGCATTCTTTGTGAAGCTTCCACCCCGCGAGCAAAGTGGCGTTGCGACAAGTGCGCCAATTCGTGAGCGAGCACCGAGGCGTATTCACCTTCGGTCTGGGCGTTGAGGAACAGGCCGCCGTTGACCCCGACCACGCCGCCCGGCGCTGCAAAGGCGTTGAGTTGCGGGCTGTTGATCAGGATGAATTCCAGACGTCGGTCGGAAACCTGACTGGTCTCGACCAGCTTGTACACGCTGGATTCGACGTAGTCCTTGAGCTGCGGATCGTTGAGCTGGGAAACCTGACTGCGCAGCATGGCCAGCCATGCGCGGCCGAGCTGGTATTCCTGTTGCGGCGAGACAATGGCAGAGCTGGCGTCGCCGAGTGACGGCAGATCGTCGGCAAAGCCTGGTGAGGCGAGCAGGCAAGCGAGCGTCAGCAGGGTAGGGCGCAGAAAAGTCATGCACAAAGCCTTGGAGGACAAAGACCTTACTGTAGCCGGACACCGAAGCCGCGACCAGATATTCTAGGCAGCTCGACAACGAACCGGAGTGACGCAATGACTGACGCTGTAGCCCATGACGTGGAACTGGACGCCAGTGGCCTGAACTGTCCGTTGCCGTTGCTCAAGGCAAAAATGGAACTCAACAAACTGCACAGCGGCGCTGTGCTCAAGGTGATCGCTACCGATGCCGGCTCGCAACGCGACTTCCGTACCTTTGCCAAACTGGCCGGTCATGCGCTGTTGCGCGAAGAAGACGAGGCTGGCGTCTACCGTTACTGGTTGAAAAAAGCCTGACGCGAGCGCGTTAACGATCGAAGGGATTATTGATGTTCAAAGTGTTACGCGACTGGATTCAGCGCTACTTCTCCGATGAAGAAGCCGTGGTGCTGGCGGTGCTGCTGGTTCTCGCCTTCACCGCCGTGCTCACCCTCGGCGGCATGCTTGCGCCGGTCTTGGCGGGCATGGTGCTGGCGTATCTGATGCAGGGCCTGGTGGTGACGCTCGAGCGGCTGCGCGTGCCGGGCGGCGTGGCGGTGGGGCTGGTGTTTGCGCTGTTCATGGGCGCGCTGATGCTGTTCATCGTCGTGGTCCTGCCGCTGCTATGGCATCAATTGATCACGCTGTTCAACGAGTTGCCGGGCATGCTCGCCAAGTGGCAATCGCTGCTGCTTCTATTGCCCGAGCGCTATCCGCATCTGGTGTCCGACGAGCAAGTCTTGCAAGCCATCGAGGCGGCGCGGGGCGAGATTGGCAAGTTCGGTCAGTGGGCACTGACTTTCTCGTTGTCGAGTTTGCCGCTGCTGGTGAACATCATGATCTACCTTGTGCTGGTGCCGATTCTGGTGTTCTTTTTCCTCAAGGATCGGGCGATGATCGGTGAGTGGGTGCGCGGCTATCTGCCTCGCGAGCGCGCCCTGATCACCCGTGTCGCCCAGGAAATGAACCGGCAGATCGCCAATTACATTCGGGGCAAAGGTATCGAGATCGTGATTTGCGGCGGCGTGACCTACATCGCCTTCATCGCGCTGGGCCTGAACTACGCGGCGTTGTTGGCGTTGCTGGTAGGTTTGTCGGTGGTGGTGCCGTATGTCGGTGCGGTAGTGGTGACCGTGCCGGTGCTGCTGATTGCGCTGTTCCAGTGGGGCTGGAGCGATCAGTTCATCTACCTGATGGCGGTCTACGGAATCATTCAGACGCTGGACGGCAACGTGCTGGTGCCGCTGTTGTTCTCGGAAGCAGTGAATCTGCATCCGGTGGCAATCATCTGCGCGGTGCTGTTGTTTGGCGGGTTGTGGGGATTCTGGGGTGTGTTCTTTGCGATCCCGCTGGCGACGCTGTTCAAGGCTGTGCTCGATGCGTGGCCGCGCAAGGAGCCGGTGGTGGCGCCGTTGCTTTAAATCGGGGTGAGGCTTTTGGCCTCATCGCTGGCAAGCCAGCTCCCACAGGTTTTGTATGTGCTGAACCCTGTGGGAGCTGGCTTGCCAGCGATGGCGTCGGTGACGACGCAGCAAAAGCATCAGGCTTTATTCAGAGCCTCAGCCGCCGCCAGCACGGCATCAACATGCCCCGGCACCTTCACACCACGCCATTCCTGACGCAGCACACCGTCCTTATCAATCAGGAAAGTGCTGCGATCAACGCCCAGGTATTCCTTGCCATACAGCTTTTTCAGCTTGATCACGTCGAACAGCTGGCAAACCGCCTCGTCCTTATCGCTGATCAGCTCGAACGGGAATTCCTGTTTGCCTTTGAAGTTTTCGTGCGACTTCAAGCTGTCGCGGGAAATGCCGAAGACTTCGGTGTTGGCAGCCTTGAATGCCGCATATTGATCGCGAAAGCCCTGGCCTTGAGTGGTGCAGCCCGGGGTGCTGTCCTTTGGGTAGAAGTAGATCACCACTTGCTTGCCCTTGAGTTCGGACAGGCTGACGGTCTGCCCACTGGTCGCAGGCGCGGTGAAATCCGCAACCGGTTGGTCGATGACAACGGCCATGAAAGCTTCCTTACATTGGGTTTTGTGGGCGCCAAGGCTCGATCAGGGCATCCAGGTTCATCGCGTCGGCGAAATCGAGGAACTGATCGCGCAGCCAACTGATCTGCGTGTTGGCCGGCAGGGTCACGGTGAACGTGGCGTTGAGCATGGTGCCGCCGGTCTGGGGAGCCTGGTAAGTGTCGCAGGTGAGGTTTTCCAGTTCGACGTTATGGTCCATGAAGAACTGGCACAGCTCATTGATAATGTCCGGGCGATACGCCGAGCTGACGTAAGCCACGTAAGGCAGCGCTTGCGGACGATTTTCCAGAGCAGCGCTGCGCACCACGTTGACGGTGAAAGCGTGACGCTTGGCCAGCAATGGCAGGCTGCCTTCGAGGCGCGCGAGGGCGTCCCAGCTACCGGAAACTTCCAGCACCAGAGCGCTGCACTCGCCGTGGCGGGTCAGGCGAGAGGTGACGACAGCGCAGCGGTTTTCATGGCTGGCGCGGCACAGGACGTTGGTCAGCTCCATGGGGTTGGCGCCGAGGGCACTGATGACAAGGAATTGTTCGCGAACTGTGGGGGTGGACATGCAGCATTCCTAAAGCGATGAGCGGTCGGTAGGTTGACGGGCATTGGTGGCCGGGCGTGCCTGTTCTGGCGGTCCGTATAAAGAGCCCCGGCCAGCGTTCGCGGCTCGCTCCTCTGTGCGGGAGCGCGTCGATGCGACGCAGGAACGGGGCCTGGGAGGCCGAAAGGGGAAGCTGAAACCCGGCGTACAAGCTGATCTGTACCGATCAAAGTCTGAAGGGTAGCGAAAAGCGGCGCCAAGGGGAATGGCAGCGGCGCAGTACTTCGCTTGTGCAAGCATCTTGGCGCCAGTACCATTACCGCTCTCTTTTTCCGGCAGGAGCGGTTTCATGATTGCGGGCAGTATGGTGGCACTGGTCACTCCCATGGATGCACAAGGGCGTCTTGACTGGGACAGCCTCAGCAAACTCGTGGACTTCCACCTCAAGAACGGCACCCATGCCATCGTCGCCGTCGGTACTACCGGCGAGTCGGCCACCCTTGATGTAGAAGAGCACATCGCCGTCATCAAAGCCGTGGTCAAACAGGTTGCCGGGCGCATTCCGGTCATCGCCGGCACCGGCGCCAATTCGACCCGCGAAGCCGTCGAGCTGACCCGCAACGCCAAAGCCGCCGGCGCCGATGCCTGCCTGCTGGTGGTTCCTTATTACAACAAGCCGACCCAGGAAGGCCTGTACCAGCACTTCAAGCACATCGCTGAAGCGGTCGACATTCCGCAGATTCTCTACAACGTTCCCGGCCGCACCTCCTGCGACATGCAGGCCGAGACGGTGATTCGCCTGTCCACCGTGCCGAACATCATCGGCATCAAGGAAGCCACCGGCGACCTCAAGCGCGCCAAAGCGATCATCGATGGCGTGAGCAAGGATTTCATCGTGCTGTCCGGCGATGATCCGACTGCTGTCGAGCTGATCCTGCTGGGCGGCAAAGGCAACATCTCGGTCACCGCCAACGTCGCCCCGCGCGAAATGGCTGACCTGTGCGAGGCCGCGCTGAAGGGCGACGCCGATACCGCACGCGCAATCAACGAAAAACTGATGCCGCTGCACAAGGACCTGTTCATCGAAGCCAACCCGATTCCGGTGAAGTGGGCTTTGGTCGAAATGGGCCTGATGCACGAAGGCATCCGCCTGCCACTGACCTGGCTGAGCACCCCTTGTCATGAAACGCTGCGCTCGGCCCTGCGCCAGTGCAACGTCCTGGTTTAATTGAGGAAGTACAACGCATGAAGCGAATGGCCGGACTTTCCGCACTTGCCTTGATTATCTCCAGCACCAGTGGCTGCGGATGGGTCTGGGGGCCGGAAGGTTATTTCCGCGACCGTGGAAGCGATTACCTGCAAGCGCAACAGACTGCACCGATGCAATTGCCACCGGATGTGAGCACTGCCAAGCGTCTCGATCCGCTGTTGCCGATCCCGCGCAATGTGGCCGATGACACCGCGACGGGCGAATACGTCGTGCCGCGTCCTCAGCCGCTGTCGGCGGTTGCCGATGCCACGGATTACTCGCTGCAGAAGAGCGGTGATACGCGTTGGGTCGTGGCCCAGCACCCACCGGCCGAAGTCTGGCCAGTGGCGCTGCAGTTCTTCCAGGACAACGGTTTCCGTCTGGATGAACAACGTCCGCAGACCGGCGAGTTCACCACTACCTGGCAGCACTCCGACGAGCTGTCCGCTTCGATGGCCAAGCGCCTGAGTGCGGCCGGTATCGCCAGCGACAGCGAAACCCGTGTGCGCGTACGTATCGAGCCGGGCGTGCAGCGCAACACCAGTGAAATCTACGTAGTCAGCGCCGAGCGTCCTGCCGGCAGCACGGCCGACGTGGCCTTCACCAACCGTTCGGTCAACACTGGCCTGGACGCTGCGCTGGTCGACGACATGCTCGCGAGCATGAGTCGCACCTCCGAGAAGGGCGGCTCGGTGTCGATGCTGGCCTCGCGTGATTTCGACGCGCCGAGCCGTGTCAGCCTGAACGAAGACGGCAGCGGCAACCC
This sequence comes from Pseudomonas siliginis, assembly GCF_024072275.1. Taxonomy (NCBI): domain Bacteria; kingdom Pseudomonadati; phylum Pseudomonadota; class Gammaproteobacteria; order Pseudomonadales; family Pseudomonadaceae; genus Pseudomonas; species Pseudomonas siliginis. The sequence goes on from NZ_CP099598.1 coordinate 1,526,944, forward strand.
GGTGTTGAACGTCGGTACCGATCTGGACCGCGCCTGGTCGAGCGTCGGCCGTGCGCTGGAACAGGGCGAATGGCGCGTTGAAGACATCAACCGCAGCCTGGGCCTTTACTACATCAACCTGGCCGAAAAAGCCGAGAAGAAAGACGACAAGCCTGGCTTCTTCAGCAGCCTGTTCGGCAGTGCGCCGAGCAAGGAAGAAGTCGAAGCCCGCGCCGAGCGTTATCAGGTTCGCCTGAGCAAGGTGGGCGAGAACATCCAGGTCACCGTCGAAAAGAACATCAACACCGTCGCGCCGGCCGATGTCGCGCGTAAAGTGTTGAGCGTGATTCAGGACAACCTGGGCTGATCCGATATGCGTTTTGCCGTTCTCGGCAGCGGTAGCCAAGGGAACGGCACGCTGATCGCCAGTGCTGATACGTACGTGCTGGTGGATTGTGGTTTTTCCCTGCGGGAAACCGAAAGACGTCTGTTGCGCCTGGGTGTGCACCCGGCGCAACTGAGCGCGATACTCGTGACCCACGAACATGCCGACCACGTGCATGGCGTGGGTTTGCTGTCTCGGCGCTACAATCTGCCGGTCTACCTCAGTCGCGGCACACTGCGCGGGATGCGCAAACCGCTGGAACCGGCAGGCTTTCTCGCCGGCGGCGAGCAACTGCAGATCGGCGCACTGAACGTCGGGGTCATTGCCGTGGCCCATGACGCGCAGGAGCCGACCCAGTACGTCTTCAGCGATCAGGAACAGCGGCGCTTCGGCCTGCTGACCGACCTGGGATCGTTCTGCGAGCGGGTGCTGGATGGCTATCGGGACCTCGATGCATTGATGATCGAGTCCAACCATTGCCGCGACATGCTGGCCCGTGGTCACTACCCGTACTTTCTCAAGCAGCGGGTGGGCGGCGAACGCGGACATCTGAACAACCATCAGGCGGCATTCCTGGTGGCCGAGTTGGGCTGGCAGGGCTTGCAACACCTGGTCCTGGCCCATCTGAGCAGCAAGAACAACCTGCCGCAGCTGGCCCGGCAATGTTTTGTCGACACTCTCGGGTGCGACCCGGACTGGCTGCAACTGGCCGATCAAGATTCAGGGCTCGACTGGCGCCACATCGCCTAGCCCACCTACTTAGCAAGCGGAGCCCATCATGGAAAAACGTGAAGAACTCTACCGCGGCAAAGCCAAATCGGTTTACAAGACCGACGACGCTGACCGCTTGATCCTGCTGTTTCGCAACGACACTTCGGCGTTCGACGGCAAGCGCATCGAACAGCTCGATCGCAAAGGTATGGTGAACAACAAGTTCAACGCCTTCATCATGCAGAAACTCGAAGCTGCCGGCGTGCCGACCCAATTCGACAAACTGCTGGGCGACAACGAGTGCCTGGTGAAGAAGCTCGACATGATCCCGGTGGAATGCGTCGTGCGTAACTACGCCGCCGGCAGCCTGGTCAAGCGTCTCGGCGTCGAAGAGGGCATGAAGCTCAACCCGTACACCTTCGAACTGTTCTTGAAGGACGACGCCAAGGGCGACCCGTTCATCAACGAATCCCACGTTGTGGCATTCGGTTGGGGCACCGCCGAGCAACTGGCGCGCATGAAGGAACTGTCGCTCAAGGTTAACGAAGTCCTGAGCAAACTGTTCGACGACGCCGGCCTGCTGCTGGTCGACTTCAAGCTTGAATTCGGCGTGTTCAGCGACGGCTCCATCGTCCTCGGCGACGAGTTCAGCCCGGACGGCTGCCGTCTGTGGGACAAGGACACCAAGAAGAAGATGGACAAGGACCGCTTCCGCCAAGGCCTCGGTGACGTCATCGAAGCCTACGAAGAAGTCGCCGCTCGTCTGGGCGTACCGCTTTAATCGACGCAAGCATCTGATAGCACGGAAAAAATTTCGTTTGGGGGGTTCGCAACCGACGAAAGTGTTGTTATGATGCGCGCCGTTGGAGAGATGCCAGAGTGGCCGAATGGGACGGATTCGAAATCCGTTGTACCTTCACCGGTACCTAGGGTTCGAATCCCTATCTCTCCGCCATTATTGAACAAGACGAAGCCCCCGTAATCATTGCTGATTACGGGGGCTTTTTCGTTTCTGGCGTTTTGTTCGCAATGCTTTTCGGGTACAACCTGCCGACTGCATAAAAGGAACAGCTCGATGAGTGAAGTTCAGCCGTTGGCGGGTGATGATGACGTTAGGCCGCAGAGCGTGAGTCTGCGCGAGGCGTTCTGGTTCTGGTTGAAGCTGGGCTTTATCAGTTTCGGCGGGCCGGCCGGGCAGATTTCGATCATGCACCAGGAGTTGGTCGAGCGCCGGCGCTGGATTTCCGAGCGTCGTTTTCTGCATGCCTTGAACTATTGCATGTTGCTGCCCGGGCCGGAGGCGCAGCAGCTGGCGACCTACATTGGCTGGCTGATGCATCGAAGCTGGGGCGGGATTGTGGCCGGGGCGTTGTTTGTGCTGCCTTCGCTGTTCATCCTGATTTTCCTGTCGTGGCTTTATATCGCCTTCGGTGAAGTGCCGGTGGTGGCCGGGCTGTTTTACGGGATCAAGCCTGCGGTGACGGCCATCGTCGTGCAGGCGGCCCATCGGATCGGTTCGCGGGCGCTGAAGAACAACTGGCTGTGGGCGATTGCTGCGGCGTCGTTTACGGCGATCTTTGCGTTCAATGTGCCGTTTCCGCTGATCGTGCTGGGCGCGGCGGTGATTGGCTATTTCGGCGGTCGAATGGCGCCGGAGAAATTCAGGGCCGGTGGGCAGAGCGCGGCGAAGAAGTCTTTCGGCGCGGCGTTGATCGATGACGACACGCCAACCCCGGCCCATGCCCGTTTCAGCTGGAAGAAACTGACCTTGATCGCCGTGATCGGTGCCGCGCTGTGGGCATTGCCGATGGGTGTATTGACCGCGCTATTCGGCTGGCAGGGCACGTTGACGCAAATGAGCTGGTTCTTCACCAAGGCAGCGCTGCTCACCTTCGGTGGAGCTTATGCGGTGCTGCCCTATGTCTATCAAGGTGCGGTCGGTCACTACGGCTGGCTGACCCCGACCCAGATGATCGACGGCCTGGCGCTGGGCGAAACCACACCGGGGCCGCTGATCATGGTGGTGGCGTTTGTCGGTTTTGTCGGGGCTTATGTGTCGCAGGTGTTCGGCGCCGATCAGGTGTTCCTCGCCGGAGCGGTCGCCGCCGCGCTGGTGACGTGGTTTACCTTTCTGCCCTCATTCCTGTTCATCCTCGCCGGCGGCCCGCTGGTGGAGTCTACGCATGACGAACTCAAATTCACCGCGCCGCTGACCGCCATCACCGCCGCGGTGGTAGGGGTGATTCTCAACCTGGCGTGTTTCTTCGGCTACCACGTGCTCTGGCCGCCGGGTTTCAGCGGCAGCCTGGACTGGCCGTCGGCGTTGATTGCGCTTGCGGCGGCCATTGCGCTGTTTCGCTTCAAACGCGGAGTGATTCAGGTGTTGCTGGGCTGTGCGTTGGTTGGGTTGGTGGTGCATTTGCTGCGTTAGTGGTCGCGGCGCCGGAAATCGAATCGCGCGCTGGAGGCCTGAAGAACTCAGTCACCTGGAGATCATTGGCTCGATCATCGTCATGCTCAACAAGGGCGCCGACATGCGCTCCAACATCGCAGCTGAAGCACGGGCGAAGATCGTCTATGAGCGCTTGATGAGGCGCGCGCCTGACATCAGGCGGCGCGCCCCGGTTGATCACTGGGAAATGTTCGTGACTTGCAAAGATTTGCGCTCGATCGCTACGGGCTGCAAATGCCCCAAACGGTCGAGGTGATAGCGCTGCAGATCCCGCGCCAGAATCAGTTGGCCGTGATACAGCGCTGCCGCTTCGTTGCGCACATCCTCGATCGACGGGCTCACCGCCGGATTGGCCTGATAGCGCGCGCTGAAATGCGTCAACACCAGATTGCGCACCCCGGCTGATTCGGCAAATCCAGCGACAGCGGCGGCGCTGCTGTGGCCGTAACTGGCACGAGCGCGGTCGATTGCTGCCTGCACGAATGTCGCTTCATGCACGAGCACATCCGCCGATTGCGCCACTTCGGCCAGCAGTGCCGGCCGATCGTTATCGCCGCAGACAATGATGCGTCGATCAGGTCGTGAACTCAGCAGATAGTCGCGAGCGTGCAGCATCCGCCCGTCAACCTCCACGTCCTGACCATGGGCCAACTGACCCCAGAGCGGGCCGCGTTCGATACCCTCGGCATCCAGGCGCTGCACGTCCAGACGCGGTTCCGGGTCGGACTCGGTGAACACATAACCATGACACGGCACACGGTGCGACAACTCGACGGTCTGCACCTGAACGTTGACGCTGCGCCACTCTGTAAGCGTTTCCACAGCATGCAGGTTGATCTCGAACGGCAGATACGATTGCGTCACCTCCAGACTCATTTTCAGCCAGGGATGCAGCGCTGTCGGCAGGATAATGTCCAGTGGTCGCGTGCGTCCGGACATGCCGGTGCTAGCCAGCAGGCCCGGCAAGCCCAGGCAGTGATCGGCATGCACATGAGTGATGAAAATCGCCCGCAACTCGCTCAGCGACAGCGGCGTGCGCAGCACCTGATGCTGGGTGCCTTCACCACAATCGATCAGGTACCAGCCCTTGCCGGCAGACGCGATCAGTGCCGTCGCGCTGACGTTGCGCTGGCGGGTCGGCACGCCGGCAGACGTGCCCAGAAACAACAAATCCACGGTGGTTCTCCCTGGCGGATCGGATTTCAGATATTGCGTGCAGTTCTCGGTGAGCTTTCGACAATCAGCGAGGCGATTCGGATCCATCGATGGACTGCGACAATTCATCGGACACCCGCGCTGTCGGCTTCTGGCCTTGGCACTTCGCTCGCTGATGATGGTCACAGCGAAACGGAGTCACTTAGCGGAGGTCAACTTGCCAAGAAAATCCAGGCCGATCGTCGACCGCGCCGATGCGGCGACCCTTTCGCAAGAACGCAAAGATGTGTTTTTCGCGGCGGTGCAGGTCAGCCGCATGGCCATGATTGTCACCGATCCAGCGCAGCCCGACGATCCCATCATTTTTGCCAACAATGCGTTTCTTGAACTCAGCGGCTACGAGCTGGAAGAAGTGCTCGGGCGCAACTGCAGGTTTCTGCAAGGCGAGCAGACTGATCGCGCGGTGTTGCAACGGGTCAAGCAAGCGCTGAAACATCACCACGAAACCTGCGTGGAGGTGCTCAACTATCGCAAGGACGGCTCGTCGTTCTGGAACGAGCTGTTCATCGCGCCGCTATTCAACGAGCGCGGACAACTGGTGTATTTCTTCGCTTCGCAAATGGACGTCAGCCGCCGCCGTGACGCCGAGGACGGTTTGCGATACAGCGAAAACATGGAAGCACTCGGGCAGTTGACCGGAGGCATTGCCCACGATTTCAACAATCTGTTGCAAGTGATGATCGGCTACATCGAGCTGATCCAGCACACCGCCAAGCGGCCGAGCATCGATCCGCAACGCATCGTGGTCGGCGCCGGCCACGCTCGCGCGGCGGCGGAAAAAGCACGTTTGCTGACCCAGCATCTGCTGGCATTCTCCCGCCGACAACGGCTCGAAGGCCGGGTGATCAATCTCAATGCCTTACTTGAGCGCTCTACGCTGCCGACGCATGAATCCGCCGATCTGGAACCGCGATTCGAACTGGCCGAGGACTTGTGGAACTGCCGGCTCGACCCGGCGCAGGCGGAGATGGCGCTGAACCATTTGCTCTCCAACGCCTGCGATGCGCTGGTTGACCAGCAGCAACCTGCGATCACCGTGCAGACCCGCAACGTCGATGTACCGGACTCGACGGATCCTCACCAAGGCGGACTGGCGGCGGGGCGTTACGTCTGCATCGCGGTTGCCGATAACGGCGTGGGCATTGCCGCTGACGATCTCGACAAAGTGATGGAGCCGTTTTTCACCACCAAAGAGGAAGGCAACGGTGCCGGCCTCGGTTTGTCGATGGTTTACGGCTTCGTCAAGCAATCCGGCGGTGTGGTCAAAATCGAATCGACGCCGGGACTCGGCACCACGGTGCGCCTGTTCTTCCCGGCGGATGACAGTCAGCTATCGGCATCTGGCTCCGCTGAAGCCGCAGAAAATCTCAAGGGCACGGAGCGCATCCTGATCGTCGAGGATCGCGCCGAAGTCGCTGAACTGGCGCGCTTTGTATTGTCCGAACAGGGTTACCACACCGACCTCGCTGCAGATGCGAGCGAGGCACTGGCCGTGCTGCAGAGTAGCGAATACGACCTGGTATTCACCGATTTGGTCATGCCGGGCGAGATGAACGGGCTGGCACTGGCGCGGGAAATCAGCCAGCGCTATTCGGCCATGAAGATCCTGCTGACGACCGGGTACTGCGCGGACGAGTCGACGCCCAATGAGCTGGCTGACAATGAGTTCGAATTGATCGCCAAGCCCTACGCGCCGGTGGACCTTTTGCGCAAGCTGCGCTTGATGCTCGGCTGAAAAAACGAACTGACGGCGCACGTTCGGCGTCCATCCTAAAGACTGCATTGAACAACCAGTGAGGGACCCGATCCCTGAGGAGATGTTGGCAGTGAGCGATGACTTGATGATCAATAACGGGCCGATCGACTGAGCGTCGACGAGGACGGTTCATGCAGGAGCAATCTTTGGTGGTGATTAGCGGCGCCAGTGCTGGCGTAGGGCGCGCGGTGGCCCATCGGTTTGCCGCTGGCGGCTACCGCATCGGACTGTTGGCGCGTGATCCGGCGGGCCTGGCCGCCACGCAAGAGGAACTGCAAGCGTATGGCGTTCAGGTTGAAACAGTCAGCGTCGATGTCGCCGATGCGCTCGCCGTGCAAGAGGCCGCGCAGCAACTGGAAGCCACGCTCGGGCCGCTGGCGGTGTGGGTCAATGCAGCGATGGTCACGGTGCTCTCGCCGATAGAACAATTGTCCGCCGCCGAGATCGAGCGCGTCACTCAGGTGACCTATCTCGGCACGGTTCATGGCACGTTGGCAGCGCTGTCGTTGATGCGTCCGCGTAACAAAGGATTGATCATTCAGGCCGGCTCGGCGCTGGCCTATCGGGCCATTCCGTTGCAGGCCGCTTACTGCGGGGCAAAATTTGCCGTGCGCGGTTTTACCGATTCGTTGCGCTGTGAGTTGCTGCATGAGCGCAGCCATATTCGCGTGTGCATGGTGCAATTGCCCGCGATCAATACCCCGCAGTTCGACTGGGCGCGCAACAAATTGCCCAAGCGTCCCCAACCGGTGCCACCGATTCACGACCCCGACGTAGCGGCACGGGCGATTTTCAGTGTGGTAAAGCATCCTCCGCGAGAGTTGTGGCTGGGGTGGTCGACGATCAAAGCTATTATTGGGCAGTCGGTCATGCCCGGTCTGCTCGACCGTTTGATGGCGCGAAGTGCATGGTCCGGTCAGCAGACCAATGAGCCTGAAGACAACGAGCACCCGGACAACCTGTTCGAAGCGCAGTCGGATCGGCATCAGATTCGCGGCCGCTTCGTCGGCCGTTCCAGGGACGCGGCGCTGGCCTTGACCTCGACACAAGTGCTGGCGATATCGGCAGTGATTGCCATATTGGTCGGCGTGGTTCTGTTACAGCTCTGATGCTTTCCTGGTTCGCTCCACTGTCGACGCATCTCTGCGCCCGCTGCTAGAGGCGCTGGGGTGCATGGAAGCAACAAATGCAGCACATGCACCTTTGATGAATGTGGTTTCGCTTAAATCTCCTTGATCGGCGTCTCGCCTTGAACGGCTTTGATCAGATTGATCACGTGCAGGCAATCAGCCTTGTTCACATACGATTCGCCACTGGCCACCGTCTCGTGGTTGCGCGCACGCAGACGCCAGCGCCACTGGCCTTTGCCAGTGCTGGGGGTGCCTCGGGTTTGTCGGTAGATTTCGAAATACATGGGGTTCGCTCCCTGCGATAGAAAGGCGCGCCAACCTGTGTGGCGCATCGACGCAAGCCTAGCGCAGCGGGTTTTTTTGGCTATCGCGGATTTGTTTCCAATCGTTCGCGGATGTTTCTGAAAGACGCTGGCCAGAGCGCCGCGACTGCCCGGCGAATTGGCCGATATGACGCCGTGTCCTGCTTGCACGTGCGTGCCGGCTGCTGCTTAATACGGCACGGCTCATGGCCTCGAAAGACTTTCGATGACCGACAAACTATAAAAAGAGCACTCCTTTGACTGAGCACGGAACGCAACAGGCCGGGCAGGTGACGTTGTCGCTGGTGATCCCCGTTTTCAACGAGGCCGACAGCCTCGACAGCTTTCTTTCGCGCATCGACGACGTCTTTCAGACGCAGGCACTGATCGATCTTGAACTGGTCTTCATCAACGATGGCAGCACCGACACCACCCTTGAGCGCTTGCTTGAGCGGCAGCGGCAAGACTCGCGTCTGCGCATCGTCGATCTAAGCCGCAACTTCGGCAAGGAAGCGGCGTTGTCGGCCGGTCTGCAAATGGCCACCGGGCAGATCGTGGTTCCGATCGACGCCGATCTGCAGGACCCGCCGGAAGTCATTTTGCAGATGATCGAGCGCTGGCGCGAAGGTTACGAAGTGGTGCTGGGGCATCGTGTCAGCCGCCGCAGCGACACGTGGGCCAAATCGACCTCGGCCCACTGGTTCTATCGCCTGCACAACCGCATCGCCGAACAGCCGTTGCCGGAGAACGTTGGCGACTTCCGCTTGATGGACCGCTGCGTGGTCGATGCCTTGCTGACCCTGCCTGAGTCGCGACGCTTCATGAAAGGTCTGTTCGCCTGGGTCGGTTTCCGCACCACTCATGTCGACTACGAGCGCCCCGAGCGCGTGGCCGGGCAAAGCAAATTCAATGGCTGGCGGCTGTGGAACTTCGCCCTCGAAGGCATCACCAGTTTCAGCACCGAGCCGCTGCGGGTCTGGACTTACCTGGGGGCAACGGTTTCGCTGGTGTCGTTTGCGTTCGCCATGTTCATTGTCCTGCGCACACTGATCCACGGTGTCGACTTGCCTGGTTATGCCTCGCTGATGGTCGCAGTCACGTTCCTTGGCGGTCTGCAATTGATCGGCATTGGCGTACTCGGCGAATACCTTGGCCGCACCTATATCGAATCCAAACGCCGGCCGGTTTTTCTGGTGCGTCGCGTTTACGACCCCAAGGACTGACAGATGGATCTCAAGGAAACCGACATCCTCGGCGACAGCATCGATGAGCATTGGTATTACTGCTGCAAAGCGGCGGCGACCCGGCGATTGCTGGGTAACATGCCGATCCGACGAATACTCGATGTCGGTGCCGGCTCGGGGTTTTTCTCGCATCATCTGCTGACCCACACCGACGCGCATGAGGCGTGGTGCGTCGACATCAGTTACCCCGCCGATTCAAGCGCCACCACCGCGGGCAAACCGGTGCATTACCGCCGCGGCATCGACAGCATCGATGCCGATCTGGTGTTACTGATGGACGTGCTCGAGCATGTCGACGACGACCTCGGCCTGCTCAAAAACTATGTCGATAAAGTGCCTTCGGGCAGTCGTTTTCTGATGACGGTGCCGGCGTTTCAGTTTCTCTGGAGCGGTCATGATGATTTTCTTGAGCACAAGCGCCGCTACACCCTCACGCAATTCGAAACCCTGGCGGGCGATGCCGGTTTGACCGTGCAGCGCGGCGCCTACTATTTCGGTGCGGTGTTTCCTATCGCCGCAGCGTTGCGCCTGATACCTCAAGGTTCGCAAACCGCACGGCCGCAGTCGCAACTCAAGCGTCATCACCCGTGGGTCAACAGCGTGCTCAAGACTCTTTGCCGACTGGAGTTGCCGTTGATGGGCAGCAACCGGCTGGCCGGTTTGAGCGTCTTTGTGCTGGCGCAGAAACCGTGATCGACAGTGATCGTTCAGCGTTGGTTCGCCGTGGTCTGCGCTTTGCCCTGACCGGGCTGTTCGTCACTGCGCTGCATGCGCTGGTGGCCGTGATGTTCATCCGCTTCATCGCGCCCGAACCGCCGCTGGCCAATGGTTTCGCCTTTGCCGTGGCGACCGTTGTGTCTTATGTGATCAATACCACCTGGAGCTTTTCAGCTCGCCTGCACGGGCGCACGTTACTGCGCTTTGTGTCGGTCTCGGCGGGCGGTTTTCTATTGGCGATGCTGGTTGCCTGGGCGGCGCAAGTGGCGGGGTTGCATTATCTGCTCGGGATCGGTGCCGTGGCCATGACGGTGCCGGCGTTCACATTCGTTTTGCATAATTTCTGGACGTATCGATGAAGCTTTGCTCAACCTCTCGGGCGGCTGCGCTGTTGCCTGTGCTGCTAGGCATTCTGGCCTTTTTTATCGTGGTCGGCCCACGGGCGTTGAACCCGATGAACATTGCCTGGCTGGGCGACGGCGACCCAGCCACCCATTACCAGGGTTGGGTGTTTTTCCGGCACTCGCCATGGAGCTTTCCGCTGGGGCTCAATCCGTCTTATGGACTTGAATTGAGCAATGGCTTGATCTTTTCCGATTCCAATCCGCTGTTTGCCTTTCTGTTCAAGCCGTTTTCGGCGCTGTTGCCGGAGCCGTTTCAGTATTTCGGACTGTGGTTGCTGACCTGCTTCATTCTGCAGAGCTGGTTTGCCTGGAAACTGCTCGGCCTGGTGACCCGCGACGCGGTTCTGCGGTTGCTCGGCACCGGGCTGTTTTTATTCGTTCCGGCCATGCTGATCCGCATGAGCGTGCACCTGTCCCTGGGCGGGCATTTCATGTTGCTGGCCGCGCTGTACCTGGCGCTGCGGCCATTCACGCCAAAACGCTCTCTGGCCTGGGGAACGTTGCTGGCGGCGTCCGCGCTGATTCACGCCTATCTGCTGGCGATGATTGCGCTGATCTGGCTCGCCGATCTCGCAGCGCACACCCTGCGGCGACATCTGGCGCCGCGCAAAGCTGTGGCCGAACTGATCGGTCTGTTTTTGCTGGTGAGTCTGTGTTGCTGGCAGGCGGGCTACTTCAGCGTCGGCGATGACGGTCTGGCACTGATGGGCTACGGTCTGTTCCGCGCCAATGTGCTGAGCTTTTTCGACCCGGGAACCTGGTCGTTTGCCCTGCGCGACATGCCCGGTGTGTTGGGCGATGGTGACGGTTTTGCTTTCCTTGGTTTGGGTGTGGTGTTCCTGTTCATCTGCGCCTTCGCGGCATGGCTGCAACGCGGCACGGATGTTCACCTCAAGCCACGTCGCTACCCGTTGCTGTTGCTCGCGCTCGCCGGCCTGGCGCTGTTTGCGTTTTCCAACAACATCGGGGTCGGCCCATTCGAGTTGCACATCCCGCTGCCGGATGCGGTGGTGGCGGTGGCGACGATTTTTCGCGGTTCGGGGCGGATGATCTGGCCTGTCATGTACATGGCGATTTTCGCCATCCTGTACGTGGTGATTCGCGGGCACGCTGCGCGCACTGCGCGGGTTCTGCTGGGCATTGCCCTGGTGCTGCAAGTGGCGGATACGCGGTCCGGCTGGGGAGAGTCGCGCAACCTGTTCATGACCACGCCGGCGCCACAATGGCCGACGCCACTGGTTGATCCGTTCTGGGATCAGGCAGCCCGCCATTATCAGGCGGTGCGCTGGCTGCGCCCGGAGAATTATCCGGAGCAGTGGCGAACGCTGGCCGAGTATGCGGGACGCCATCATCTGCCGACCAATGCGGTCTACCTCGGCCGCATGAGTACCAAGGCCACCGAGGCGGCCCAAGCTGTGGCCGACCAGATGGTCAGCTCTGGTCAATACGCCACCGATACGCTGTATGTACTCGATAGCCGCACTGTGCTGCCGGCCGCGCTGACTCTCAATCGCGAGACTGACGTACTCGCCAGAATCGACGGTTTGAACGTGCTGGCGCCCGGCTGGAAGCGTTGCGCCGATTGCCCGCCCATCGTGGCCGCGGATCCCCTTACGCTGATTTCGCCAATGAAGTCGAACGAGCGCGTGACCTTCAACGTTACCAGCCTGGCGACGTTTTTCCTCGGCAGCGGATGGTCGAAAAGCGAACCGTGGGGTACGTGGTCCGAGGGCAGTGAATCGCAAATCATTCTGCGGCCCGAGGCCCCGGTGAGATCATTTGTGCTGGAAGCCAACGCTTTGATTGCGCCGTCGCATACCGAACAGGGGCTGGAGATTAGCGTCAACGATGTGCCGGTGCTCTCCACCCGCTTGCTCAAGGCCGAAGCGAACGTTGTCAGCGTTGATCTGCCAGCGGAAGTCCAGCAGCGCATTGAGCGTGAAGGCGTGCTGGTGATTCGTTTCCAGCACGCCGATGCCGTCAGCCCGAGAGCGCTGGGCATGGGACTCGATCCGCGCAAACTGGCCATTGGCATTCTGGCGTTGACGCTTCATTGACCCTTCAGTGACTGTTCGGCGCAGCGGCCCATAGACGCGGTTCTTGGGCCTTTCTACACTGCCGCTATTCCGGGGAGCAGGGGCAAAGGATGAACCGCAATGAACTACGCAAGGCCGACATCAACCTGATGGTGGTGTTCGAGACCCTGATGCTCGAACGCAACGTGACCCGCGCGGCGGAGAAACTGTTCCTCGGCCAGCCGACCATCAGCTCGGCGCTCAACCGTTTGCGCACGATGCTCAACGATCCGCTGTTCATCCGCGTCGGCCATCGCATGGAGCCGACGGCCCGCGCTGAAGATATTTACCGCCATCTCAAACCGGCACTGGATTCACTGTCGGCGGCGCTGAGCCTGACCCGCGATTTCGATCCCGCGACGAGCACCATGACCTTTCGCATCGGCCTGTCCGACGACGTCGAATTCGGCCTGCTGCCGCCGCTGTTGCGCGCGTTGCGCCAAGAGGCGCCGAGCGTGGTGTTCGTGGTGCAGCATGTCGATTACTGGCGCATTCCCGACCTGCTCGCTGCCGGCGATATCACCGTCGGCATCAGCCAGACCCGTGGCCTGCCGGCCAACGCCAAACGCAAACTGCTGCGGCATATCCAGCCAAGCATCCTGCGCGCCGATGCCTCTGATACGCCGCTGACCCTCGACGAATATTGCGCCCGCCCGCATGTGCTGGTGTCACACACGGCCAATGTCAGTGGCTACGCCGATGAGTGGCTGGCGGAACTGGGCCGCACGCGGCAGGTGGTGTTGTCGGTGCCGCAATACAGCGCACTGCCGGCTTTGCTGGCCGGCACCGACCTGATCGCCAGCCTGCCGGATTACACCGCAGCGGCGATGGCGGCGTCCGGGGCGCTGTTCCAGGAACCGTTCCCGTTCAAGACGCCAACACTGGACCTGTCGATGGTCTGGCTCAGCCACGTCGACAGCGACCCTGCCGAACGCTGGCTGCGCTCGCGGCTGGAAGCATTCATGAGTGAACGGCCGCTTATTCAGATCTAACAGATGCCACGTATCCCTGTGGGAGCGAGCCTGCTCGCGAAGCGGTTCAGCAGGCGCGGGTGTGCAAACTGAAAGGACGCTTTCGCGAGCAGGCTCGCTCCCACAAATGACGCTGTGTGATTGTGGTATATGTACGCCCCGCATCCGCCGACTGGAGATCCGCAATGCCACACCTGCACATGGAATACACCGCCAACCTGACGCAGTTGAACGCTGACATCGCCCTGATCCGGCTCAACAACACGCTGGTCGGTTCCGGTCAGTTCGGCGCGGAGTTCGATATCAAGAGCCGCGCGATCAAGATCGACAACTTCAAGGTCGGCACGGCGCAGGGCGAGCGTGCCTTCGTCCATGTGAAACTGGCCTTGCTCAGCGGGCGCTCGGCGGAGATCAAGAAGCAGCTCTCGCAAAGTCTGCTGGCAGTGTTGCAGGAACTCTGCGAATGGCCGGCCGGGCTCGAAGTGCAACTGTGCGTGGAACTGCTCGACATCGATCGCGAGTCCTACAGCAAAGCCGCCATCGGCATCTGACGTTCAGGCGTTTTCCAGCTCGCTGCACACCTGAATCACCTGCTCGCGCAGCCAGACGTTGGCGCTGTCCTGATCGGCGCTCTGGCTCCACTGCATGTCGAGGGTGAAACCCGGCAGGCCGTTGGGCGCTTCGCAGTGGTTGAACACTGCGTCGTTGGTCAGCAGACGCTGGATACGCCGGGGCAGGGTGAGGATGAAATCGGTGCCGGTGATCATCTTCAACGCGGCGCTGTAGCTGTTCGATCGGGCCACTATCTGGCGCTTTTGCGCTTGCCGCGCCAGCCAGCCGTCGACCATGTTGGTGCTTGAAGTCCACGGCGTTGGAAACACATGCCGACGTTCGGTGAATGCTTGCAGGCTCAGGCGCGGTTCGAGTGGTGTGGCGCGTTTGTCGAAGACGCAGACCAGGTCATCTTCCAGCAACATCCGGGATTTCAGATCCGCATGCTGGCGGTGAAAGTGCGGGCCGAAACTGATCACCAGATCGAGGCTGCCGTCGCGCAACTCTTCGGCCGGAACGTCGGTTTCAAACTTGTGCATGTTGACCATCACTGGCAAGTCGTCGAAATCGAAGCGCTTCAACAGTCGCGGCAGAATCAATTGCTCGAAGTATTCCGGGGCGCAGATGTTGAAAGTCACCGCCTGCCGGCTCGGGTCGAAGGCCGGGGCACCGGCGTGGCAGAGGTTGATGCTTTCGAGGATTTTCTGCACATGGCCGTACATGCTGCAGGCCTTGTAGGTCGGGCGCATGCCGGTGCGGGTGTTGATGAACAGTTCGTCTTCGAAACTGGTGCGCAGTTTCTTCAGGCAATAACTGACGGTGGACTGGCTGACGAACAGGGTTTCCGAGACATCGGTGACACTGCTCTGCTCGTACACGGCGACGAATACCATCAAGTCCTGCATATCGAGCTTGCGAAGCAAATTACTGTTCAGCATGAGTTCCGTCTCGCTGTGCCCCTTGCGCAGAATTCGCGCAAACGTGTGCGTACGATCCTAACGGAACGATGGTGCCAGGAGAAACCTTTGTAGGACATTTCACGGACACATGTGGGACAGAAACTTTTAGCAACACGACGTTGCCAATCTCGTGCGCAAAAGATGGCCAGAGGCCTCTAGCCCGGGCAGGGCAAGCGACGTGTGTAGTCGCGAGGGTTGAAGCGCACAACCATCAGCAGCATGAGCACCATTACCGCAGTCAGCGCCCACCACGCACCTTCGAAACTGCCCAGCCGATCGCGAATGATCCCTGCCAACAGCGGCGACAGTCCTGCGATCAGATAACCGATCCCCTGTACAAACGCGGTCAGGCCACCGGCGCGCTGCGGCTCGTCGCAGTGATCCAGCGCGGCGATCAGGCTCATCGGAAACAGACCGCCAATCCCCAACCCCAACAGACAAGGCCATAACAGGGCCAGAGTTAGCGGGGCGAGAATCAGCCCGCAGAAACCGCCGATGATCAGCAACAGCAGAACCGCCAATATCCCACGCCTATCACGACTGCGATTGGCGATCGCCGGCACTACCAGCCCGGAAATGACCTCCATCGCTGTAAGAAAACCCAACATCAACCCGGCGTTTTGTTCACTCCAGCCTTTTTCCACGTAGTACGGGGCCAGCCAGGCGAGGACGCAGGTGTAGGACGCCGTACCGAGGCCAAAGAAAATCGCCAGCAACCAGGCGCGACGGCGCGTGATGAAAGACTCCCGCTGGGTCACCCTTGATAGGGCTTGCGCTGGCTGCAAGCACCAGACCAGCAACGCGACCAATGCCAACGCCGCCCAGATGGCCAGCCCGACGCGCCAACTGCCGGTCTGCACCATCACCAGCGGCGCGAACGATGCGGCAATCGCGGCGCCGCCCATGATCGAAGTCACGTAGATGCCCATGCACAACGCCACGTTGTCAGCAAAGCGCGTCTTGATCAGCGCCGGCATCAATGCCTGAATCAGGGCTATGCCAATACCGGCCAGTATCGCGCTGACGATCAGCTCGCCCGCAGAATCGATAAACAGCCGTGACAGGCTCGCCAGCCCGATGACAAGCAGCGACAGCAGCACCGTGCGTTGTTCGCCCAGACGCTGGCTGATGCGCAGGCCGAAGAACATCGCCAGCCCCATGGCCATGACCGGCAGCATCGTCAGCAAAGAGGCAAGCGTGAAGCTCAACGGTATATCGCTACGGATCGCCGACAGCAGCGGCCCGATGGCTGCCATTGAGGGGCGCAGATTAAGTGCAACAAGAATGATCGCGAGTATCAGCCAAGCGGCGGGGCGGGAGTGATTCATCAGCAGGCCTTTGAGTGGGGAGGCTGATGATTAGGCGTCGCGGCGCGCGCATCGGCAAATCAGAAAACCCCGGGCCAGACCTAAAAACTCGATAACACCCCTGTCCCGATGTGGGAGCGAGCCTGCTCGCGAATGCGTTCCTCCAGACAGACATTCATTTGCTGACATTGCGCTTTCGCGAGCAGGCTCGCTCCCACAGAGGACATTGTGAAGTGCCTGAAACTGAATAAACCCTGAACCATTCTCAAATACTCGCAAACTTTCACGTTCGTACTCCGAGGCAACTAATCATTAGCATCTTTTTCACGAAAAATTGATCCATGCCTGCCTAAAGTTTGGCATGCCTCGGTGAATGAAGTTTTCACACTTGACGAGGCTCTTCTTTCAGGAACAGTCACTCATCATGCTGAAGTTAAAAGCCGTGCGCCCGGAATGGGTGACGTTGTCTGCCAGCGCCTTTTTGTTGCTCGGTTTCAATCTGGTGCTTTGGCAACACCTGTTCGAGATCACCGCCGCCGATGGCAAGGGCATCGCCATGCGCGTGGCGTTCGGCGTGATGATCCTTGCCGCGTTCAATATCGTGCTGACGATATTCGCGTTCCGGCCACTGCTTAAACCACTTTTGACTCTTTTGTTTTTAGTCAGCGCCGGCGTGGCTTATTTCATGAGCCAATATGGCGTCATGATTGATGCGGGCATGTTGCGCAACTTTGCCGAGACCAACGCGACGGAAGTGCGTGATCTGCTTTCGTTGAAGTTGTTCGCTTATATTCTCTTGCTGGGTGTTTTGCCGTGTTTGTTGTTGTGGAAGGTACCGGTCAATTATCGGCGCTGGCATCGCGAGTTGTTCAGCAAAGTTATTGTCAGTGTTGCCTCGGCGGCGGTAATCGGTGTTGTGGCATTGGCCAACTATCAAGGGTTGTCGTCGCTGTTTCGCAATCACCACGAAATTCGCCTGATGCTGGTGCCGAGCAATTACATCGGCGCATCCATTGGTTATCTGCAAGAGCAAGTTGTCTCGGCGCAGCAGCCGTTCATCAAGATCGGCGAAGATGCCCTGCGCAACCCCGACTTGCAGCTACAGCCACGCAAATCCCTCACCGTGCTGGTAGTGGGGGAAAGTGCGCGAGCGCAGAACTTCGGCATTCTCGGTTACGACCGAGACACCACCCCGCAACTGGACAAAGAGGCTGGCCTGATCGCCTTCACTGACGTGCATTCCTGCGGCACGGAAACCGCAGTCTCGGTACCGTGCATGTTCTCCAACATGGGCCGCAAGGATTACAACGCCAGCAAGGCCAAGAACGAAGAAGGCTTGCTCGATGTGCTCAAGCGCGCCGGCATTGATGTGATCTGGCGCGATAACCAGTCCGGCTGCAAAGGCACTTGCGACCGCGTCACGGTGCAGGATGTCAGCAAGTTGCAAGACCCGGCGTTGTGCGCCAACAGCGAATGTCGCGATGAAATCCTCCTGCAAGGGCTGCAAAGTTTTATCGATCACTTGGACAAGGACACCGTCCTGGTTCTGCACCAGATGGGCAGTCACGGCCCGGACTACTTCAAGCGGTATCCCAAGGAGTACGAACACTTCACTCCGGTCTGTGAAAGTAACGCGCTGAACAATTGCAGCCGCGAAAGTATCGTAAACGGTTACGACAACACCTTGGTCTACACCGACCATGTGCTGGCGAGCCTGATCGATGTGCTGCGCAGCAATCAGGACAAAGTCGACACCGCCATGCTCTATCTGTCGGACCACGGCGAATCGCTGGGCGAGTACAACCTGTTTCTGCACGGCACGCCTTATATGCTGGCGCCCGAGCAACAGAAGCATGTAGCGATGCTGGCGTGGTTCTCTGACAGCTATCAGAAGGCCTATTCGGTCGACACCCATTGCCTGCAACTGAGCCGGGACAAGCCGCTTAGCCAGGACAATCTGTTCCACTCGATGCTCGGCCTGCTGGAAGTACGCAGCAGCGTCTATCAACCTGCCTTGGACATGTTTGCCGGCTGTCGTGGCGCGGTGATCGACGGCGTGTTGGCCAAGCAGTGAAGCGTTTCCTGCCCGTCGCGCCAATGCGACGGGCCTTTCTGTTTCTGCTGTCAGACTATTCTTGCTGACAGGCAAGACATTTCCTTACAGCTCTTGCCCTTCAAAGGCGCGTAAATCGTCGGTGGCGATATATACTGCGCGCCATTCTTCAAGGGAGAGCCGTGTGGCTATCGATATTCACTGGATTCGCGACAACGAAAGCCTCGCGCAGTTTTGCGCCGAGTGGCAGCAGCTGCCGTTCGTTGCCCTCGACACCGAATTCATGCGGGTCGACACCTTCTATCCGATTGCCGGCCTGTTGCAGATCGGCGACGGCAAACGCGCCTACCTGATCGACCCGCTGACCATCAACGCCTGGCAACCGCTGGCCGAGTTGCTGGAAAACCCGGCGGTGCTGAAAGTCCTGCACGCCTGCAGCGAAGACCTCGAAGTACTGTTGCGCCTGACCGGCAGCCTGCCGGCGCCTCTGTTCGACACGCAACTGGCCGCCGCTTACCTGAACCTCGGCTTTTCGATGGGCTACTCGCGTCTGGTGCAGGAGGTGCTCGGCATCGACCTGCCAAAGGGCGAAACCCGTTCCGACTGGTTGCAGCGCCCGCTGTCCGAAACCCAGATCAGCTATGCCGCCGAAGATGCCGTGCATCTGGCCGAGGTGTTCGTCGAGTTGCGGCCCAAGCTGTCCGACGACAAGTTCGCCTGGGTGCTGGAGGATGGCGCCGAACTGGTCGCCAACCTGCGCCGCGAAACCGATCCTTACGAGGTGTATCGCGAGGCGAAACTGGCATGGAAGTTGTCCCGTGCACAACTCGCCGTGCTGCGTGAGCTGTGCGCCTGGCGCGAAAAAGAAGCCCGCGCCCGCGACCTGCCGCGCAACCGCATCGTCCGTGAACACTCGCTGTGGCCCTTGGCCCGCACGCAGCCGGATAACCTCGCGGCGCTGGGCAAGATTGAAGACATGCACCCGCGTACCGTACGTCAGGACGGTCAGTTTCTGCTTGATCTGATCAAGCGCTCTGGCAGTGTGGGGCCAGATCAATGGCCGCCGGCAGTGCCGGAGCCGTTGCCGATCGAAGCCGCTGCGCTGATCAAGCAACTGCGCGCGCTGGGTCAGGCCGAGGCCGAACGCCTGGGTATTGCCCCGGAACTGATGCTGCGCAAGAAAACCCTCGAAGCCCTGGTCAAAAGCGGCTTCCCCGAGGGGCCTTACCAATTGCCCGATTCGCTGCGTGGCTGGCGCCGCGAATTGCTCGGCCAGAAGCTGCTCGACAGCCTGGCCACCGCCGGAGAACAGCCTTGAAACGTATTTGCTCCATCTACCAAAGCTCCAAGCGCAGCGGCATGTATCTCTACGTGCTCAAGAGCGATGCGCTCGAGCGCGTGCCGGAAGCGCTGATGACGGCTTTTGGCAAAGCGAAGCATTCCTTCGATCTGGTGCTGTCGCCCGAGCGCAAGCTGGCCAGCGAAGACATCACCGTGGTTCTGGAAAACCTCGACAAGCAGGGCTATCACCTGCAAATGCCACCGGCCGAGGACGAGTACATCGAGCACTTGCCCGAAGAGTTGCTGCGACGCAACGACCCGGTCTGACCCGCGAGGCCCTGTTCTGGGCCTCGGTTAACCCTGGAACTGTTTTTACCGCGATGGCCGGCCCGAACCCGGCGGCTGTCTGCACGGTTTGCGAAAGGTTTGAAGATGCGCGTTCTGATTGCCGAACACGACTACGCGATATACGCCCGCCTGCTGCGTCAGGCGCTGCCCGAGCTTGAAATCCTGACCAGCGGCGACTCCGCCGAACTGGCGCGTCAGGCCGCCGATTGCCCGGTGTGGCTGGGCCAGCCGGATCTGCTGGCGACCTTGCTGCGCCAGGGCCATCAACCGCAATGGCTGCAATCGACCTGGGCCGGCATCACGCCGCTGCTCGCCGACGGCCTGCGCCGCGACTATCGTCTGACCCGCGCCGTGGGGATTTTCGGTCAGGTCATGGCTGAATACGTGCTGACCTACATCCTCGGCCACGAACGCGAAGTGCTGGCGCGGCTGGTCAGCCAGGTCGAGCGCAAGTGGGACAACCGCAGCGGCCAGAGTCTGGTAGGGCGCAAGGTGCTGATCGTCGGCACCGGTGACATCGGCCAGAGCGTTGCGCAGTTTCTGCGGCCGTTCGGCGTCGAGCTGTACGGTATCGCCAGCAGTGCCCGCGAACAGGCGCCATTTGTCGAAGTCGGCGCGCTGGCCGATCTTCCGCGATTGGTGGGCGAAGTGGATTACGTGGTCAATCTGCTGCCGAACACCGAACACACCCACGATATCTACGACGCGGCGCTGTTCAAGCAATTCAAGCCGACCGGATTGTTCATCAACGCCGGGCGTGGTGTCGCAGTGGTCGATGCCGATCTGGTAGAAGCCTTGAAAGAAGGGCATCTGGCCGGCGCGGTGATCGACGTTTGCCGTCAGGAGCCATTGCCGCAACGTCACCCGTTCTGGACCGCGTGGGGCTTGTTGCTGACCGGGCACAGTTCGGCACCGACCTCGCCGGCGCTGATGGTGGATTTGTTTGTGCAGAACTTGAAAGCGTACGAGGCGGGTGAGGCGTTGCGTGGCGAGGTGGATTTCACCCGCGGTTACTGACTCTCCACCGATTTCACTGTGGGAGCGAGCCTGCTCGCGAAGAGGGCGTGTCAGTCGACAACAGCGTGTCTGACACAGCGCTTTCGCGAGCAGGCTCGCTCCCACTTTGGTTTCAAAGTGTAGCCACCAGTTTGCTCAGCGGGCGGCGCTGGTGCGGACAAGCGGATTTACCGGCAGTCGCCAGCGCTTGGCCCCCACGCCCGCTGGCACTAGACTGGCGACCATTTCACCACCTTGATGTTGATGCTTGAGCCATGGCCGCCATAGTCGAACCGTTCTGGAAACGCAAAACCCTCGATCAACTCGATCACGAGGAATGGGAATCGCTGTGCGACGGCTGCGGTCTGTGCTGCCTGCAAAAGCTCGAGGACGAAGAAGACAACAGCGTCTATTACACGCGCATCGCCTGCAAACTGCTGGATCTGAAAACCTGCCAGTGCAGCGATTATCCGAACCGGATCAAGTTTGTCCCTGACTGCATTCAGCTCACGCCGGGTCAGGCGGAGGAATTCAAGTGGCTGCCGCCGACCTGTGGTTATCGTCTGGTCAGCGAGGGCAAGGATCTGCCGTTATGGCATCACCTGGTGTGTGGCGACCGCGACGCGGTGCACCATGAGCGGATTTCCCAGTCCGGGCGCATGCTCGCCGAAGGCAGCGTGCCGGAGGATGACTGGGAAGATCATCTGATTTTTCGCGCGGGCTGATGAGATGGTGAGTTGTTGAACCCGTAAAGATCAAAAGATCGCAGCCTTCGGCAGCTCCTACAATGGAAAACGTGACTCCGTTTAGGAGCTGCCGCAGGCTGCGATCTTTTGCTTTAAAGCCTCAGACGCCGGCTTTCGGCGAGGTCAGCGAATCATTGCCGGTAACGGTTGCCGTTTCGGTGGCTACTTCGGCATTGGTCTTCAACTTGCTCAGTTCTTCCCCGGCGCGTTCGATCTTCGCCCGCACGTTGTTCATGTCCTGACGGCCTTTTTCCAACAGGCTTTTCGCCGAGCAGTGCCCGGTGATGCCACGGGCTACGGCCATGCCGCCGAGTGCCACTTGCAGCAGGCCGAATACGCCGCCACGGCGCAGGCCCTTGCCGACCATCAGCACGCCGCCGGTCAACGAGCCGATGCGCTCCCAGCCATGCACATTCTTGTGCGAAGGCGACTGGAACGGGGTGGATTCGATGCGTTCTACGCGTTTGAGCTCGCTCATGATCTATCTCCAGGCAGGGTGCGATTGATAGATAAGCTGACTGCCATGGCGGTCAGCTTGTTCCATCGAATGTGCGACGCTTCAGCGGAATTTCGGCCCGGAGCGCGTGTTCAGGCCCTTGGCCATGCGGTCGTAGAGCACGACGTTGACCGTGGCGGCGAGATTCATGCAGCCGGTGGTGGGGATGTACACGACGTCTTCGCACCAGTCGCGAATCTCTTTATCCAGCGAGCCGTCTTCCGGGCCGAAGATGTAGAGGGCGCGGTCGGGGTGGGTGTATTCCGGCAGCGGCCGTGCGCCTTCGACCAGCTCTACCGCGACGGGCACGCAGTTGAGCGGAAGGATTTTTTTCAGGTCGTCGATGCCGATCAACGGGATGTCGTAGTGCACGCGCTTGGTGTCGGTGACGAAATCGGCCGCGCGTTCATAACGCTTGCCGGTGTAGAACACCGACGCCACGCCGTAACAGCCTGCGGCGCGCATCACCGAACCGACGTTCTCCGGTGATTTGGGGTTATACAAACCAATGCAGCTGTACCGTTTGTCTGCCACGAGCGGGGTGCCTTCGGGAAAAAGAGGGCGATTATACGGGGATTGGGGGAGGGCGGGCAGATTCGAGATTTGTGGTGCCTGGCCGGCCGCCTTCGCGAGCAGGCTCGCTCCCACAGGGGAACGCATTTCAACTGTGGGAGCGAGCCTGCTCGCGAAAGGGCCAGCTCAGGCGATGAAGATCTTCAATCTTCTTTTTTCATCAAGCCAGCCAGGGCCGCAAACGGGTTATGCGTGGCCTTGGCGATCTTCGGTGTGCTCAGCGAGCCGTCGCCGAAATACTGCTGATCGGTGTAACGCGAGTGCTCGTTGTCGTGGCAATACAGGCACAACAGCTCCCAGTTCGAGCCGTCCTGCGGGTTGTTGTCGTGGTTGTGGTCACGGTGATGCACAGTCAGTTCGCTCAGGCGCTTGCCGGAAAACTCACGGGCGCAGCGGCCGCAGACGTGTGGGTACATCTTCAGGGCTTTGTCGCGGTAGCCCATTTCCTTGTCGCGCTGGTTGTCGGCGAGGATGCGGTCCAGCTTCGACGTGTTGGTGGGGGTGGACGAACTCATGGGTTCACCTTTGCAGAAAGACTGATGACGGTTATGCGCAGAGTTTAGCTCAGCCCTTGAGCTTCTCGGCAATCCAGATCGTGTGACGGGTGCCCTTGTTGCCGTGGGCGAAGACCTGGACTTCTTCGGCCTTGAAACCGGCCTTCTTCAATTTGTCGGAAAACTGTCGGTCGGCGCTGGCCGACCATACCGCGAGAACACCTTTGGGGCGCAGCGCCTTGGCGCAGGCATTCAGACCTGCGGCGGAATACAGCCAGCTGTTGGCCTTTTGAGTCAGGCCTTCGGGGCCGTTGTCGACGTCAAGCATGATCGCATCGAAACCGTTCGGCTCGCTTTGCAGCACGTTGGCCACATCTTCCTGACGGATCACCGTGCGCGGGTCAAGCAATGGCCGACCGGACTTCTCCCCGAGCGGGCCGCGATTCCACTCGACTACGCCGGGCACCAGCTCAGCGACCACCACTTCGGCGGACTTGCCCAGGTGCTTGAGTGCCGAGGCGAGGGTGAAACCCATACCCAGGCCACCGATCAACACCCGCGAATTCGACCGGCCGGCGACCTTGCGGCAGGGAATTTCTGCCAGTGCGTCCTCGGAACCGTGCATGCGCGTGTTCATCAACTGTCCGCCGTCGCCGCCCTGGATCTTGATGACGAAATCCTCGCCATACTCGAACAGGCACAGGGCACCGCCGTTTTCAGGGATCGGGGTGGTGTCGAGCAGAACGAAACGTTTCATGGAAATCTCTAAAGGGGGGAAGGCAAGCAGGCGCGTTGGGAGTAGCCTGAGCACAGACTAAAGGCCAAACGGAGCCCTTGATGAAGCGCACCATTCTAACGGTCATTACCCTGGCCGCGCTCGCGATTACTGCAGTGCAGGCCCAGCAGAGCGTTCCGGTCAGCCCGACGCCGCAGCCCGGCTCGCCCGGCACCGCGACGCCGACACCGTATCCGCAGATCACCCCGATCACCCTGCCCAAGTCGGGCGCCGGTAGCGGCAGCCCGCCACTGGTGCCGATTGAAATGCCCAGCCCGCCGAGCAAGGATCAACCTGTGCCGGGCATCGAGCCGAACGGCAACAAGGTCAAATCCCCGGGCGGCTAAACCTGTTGCGCGGCGAGCTGGCCATCGGCCATGCGCAGGCGTTTGGACAGCGAGACGGCGAGGGCGCGGATGATTTTTGCGGCGATTTTCGGTGCGTCGTTGAGCATTTTCTCCAGCGAGTCCTTGCCCAGATTGAGCAACTGACAATTGCTCGCCGCGATGCAGGTAGCCGAGCGGCGCTCGCCATCGAGCACGGCCATTTCACCGAAGGCCCGGCCGCTGCGCAGGGTGGCCATGGTGATGACCTGGCCGTCAGCGCCGGTTTTCTGCACGGCGACCTGGCCGGTGTGAATGATGCACATGAAACTGCCGGCATCGCCCTCGCGAAAAATCGCCTCGCCTTCAGCCACGGTGCTGATGCTGAAATAGCCGGAAGCGGCCGCGAAGTCGGCCAGCTGCAATTGATCGAACAGGCCACAGTCCATCAGCCAGTCGCGGATTTCGTTGTTCAGAAAGGTCGGTTCAGACATGTCGATGCGGTCTTTTTGTTATCACATTTCAAGGCTATACACGGATCCCGTAGGAATGGGCTTTTGTGGCGAGGGGATTTATCCCCGCTCGGCTGCGCAGCAGTCGCAAATCCTGCCAACTCGGTGCTTCAGGAATACTGAGTTTGCAGGGTTTGGGGCCGCTTCGCAGCCCAACGGGGATAAATCCCCTCGCCACAAGGGTCTGCTGTAAGACCCAAGCCACCCACAGAGTTCCTCAGGCAATCTGCAAAACCTTGAACACAAATGCATATTCGAGCGCTACGTCACGTAATCCCTGATAGCGCCCGCTCATACCGCCATGCCCGGCGCCCAGTTCGGTCTTGAGCAGCAGCACATTGTCGTCGGTCTTGGTTGCGCGCAATTTTGCTACCCACTTGGCCGCTTCCCAGTACTGCACGCGGCTGTCGTTGTAGCCGGCGATCACCAGCAGTGGCGGATAAGCTTGCGCGGTGACGTTTTCGTACGGTGCGTAAGCCTTGATCCGATCATAGACGTCCGGTTCTTCCGGGTTGCCCCATTCGTCGTATTCGGTGACGGTCAGCGGCAGATCGGGGTCGAGCATGGTGTTGAGCACGTCGACGAACGGCACTTCGGCAATCGCCACGCCGAACAGGTCCGGGCGCTGATTGAGTACCGCGCCGATCAGCAGGCCACCGGCGCTGCCGCCGCTGATCGCCAGTTTCTCCGCCGTGGTGATGCCGTTGAGAATCAGGAATTCGGCGCAGGCGATGAAGTCGCTGAAGGTGTTGTGTTTGTGTTCCTGCTTGCCGGCGCGATACCAGGCTTCGCCCAGCTCGCCGCCGCCGCGTACGTGGGCAATGGCGAAGGCCATGCCGCGATCGAGCAGGCTCAGGCGGGCGTGAGAAAACCACGGATCGAGGCTGGAGCCGTAAGCGCCATAACCATACAGATACAGCGGCACCGGTTTACCGACCATCTCGCGTTTCATCACCAGACTGATCGGCACCTGCGTACCGTCCGGGGCGGTCGCCCACAGGCGTTGGCTGACATAGGCGTCGGCATCAAATTGGCCGAGTACCGGGGTTTCCTTGAGCACCGTTTGTTCGCCGCTGGCAAGAATCAACTGGCGCACCTGGGCCGGGCGATTCAACGCTTCGTAGCGCAGGCGAATGCGGTCGCTCTCGAATTCCAGGCTGTTTTGCACGTGGAGGCTGTAGGCCGCATCGGGCAATTGCACGCGATACGGCGCCGAGCCCTGCGGGTGAACCTCGATGATCGGCAGGCCACCTTCGCGCAGACTCAAAGTCATCGCCTCGGTGTTGAGGCTGACACCGTCGAGCATCACTTCTTCGTTGTGCGGGATCAGGTTCTGCCAGTCGGCCTCGCTCGGCGGCACGCCAGTGTCCGGGGCCTGATACAGGGCGAAGTTGATGCCGTCGCGGTTGGTACGGATAAACCATGTCCAGACGCCATCGAGCAGGCCGTGGTCGACGTCGTATTCGTGATCTTCGACCCGTGGCGCCAGGCAGCTGAACGGCAGGTGCGGTTGGTTGGCGTCCAGCGCCCAGACTTCACTGGTGGTCTTGCTGCCCAGCGACAGCAGCAATTGCTGTTCGGAGCTGGCGCGGTAGCAATGCAGGAAGAACCGACCGTCCGGCTCGTGGAAGACTTCTTCAGCGGCGGTGCCATCGAGACGATAGCGGAACAGTTTATGCGGGCGATGGGTGTCGTCGAGCACACCGAAAAACAGGGTCAGGCTGTCGTTGGCCCAGGTCATGCTGCCGTCGCAGTCCTCGAATTCCAGTTCGCTGACCTTGTCGTTGGACAGCTCCTTGACGAACAGCGTGTAGATCTCATCGCCCGAGGCATCAACGCTGTAGGCCAGGCGCTGGTGATCGGGGCTGATGCTGAAAGCTCCGAGGGAGAAGAAGCCGCCATTGGCCAGCGCATTCGGGTCGAGCAGCAATTGTTCGCGGCTTTCATCGAGGGTCAGGCTGTCGTCCGCCGGGCGCGGGCAGCGGTAGTGCCGGGCATATTCGTCACCGGCGGTGGTGCGCGTGTAATAAAGGTAGGGGCCCCAGGGCGAGGGCAGGGACAGATCAGTCTCGAGAATCCGCCCCTTGATCTCGTTGAACAGGCTTTCACGCAGCTCGGCCTGATCGGCGGTTTGCGCTTCCTGATAAGCGTTTTCAGCCTTGAGGTAGTCGAGCACCGCGTCGGTATCGCGTTCCTGCAGCCAGGCATACGGGTCGGCGCCGGGCGCCCGGTGGGCAATCGGGGCAGTCATGACATTGGCGGATTGGGGCATGGAAGGCTCTCGGACAATATTCGGAATTGGGTTGTTCGCAGGTCTTGAAAGCGCCGCAGCCCGTGTGGGAGCGAGCCTGCTCGCGAAAGCGGTGTGTCAGGCAACGCTGTTGCAACTGACAGTCCGTATTCGCGAGCAGGCTCGCTCCCACAGGGGCGGCTGCTGGCCGTCTGGTATTGGGACAAGCCGCATGGGCGAAAAGTCGTTACTATAAGCGCCTATTTGCCTGCCTTGCCATGGACACCATGACCGAGAACGACTATCTGATCGCCTGGGGCCTTTACGCCTTTGCCGCCGTGGGCTGCCTGCTGGTATGGATGCGCCTGACCACCTGGATGTGGCGTTGGCTGCGCGAGCCGCTGCGTGTGCTGATGGCGGTGTTGCTGTTCAGCCCGACCATCGTCGATCCGGTGAAAGCCAAAGTTGCACCGGCCATCGCCATCACCGCCCTGGACATGCTGTTCAAGGTCGGCAACAACGCCTGGCGCGCGGTTTCCGATCTGTTCATGTACGGCATGATCGCCTTCGGGGTGTATCTGGTTTTCGTTTTGATCCGCCTGCCGATCGAGCGTGCCTCGGCAGCACGGCGTGAACGCGCCGAGGCCGCCAAGGCTGCGGCCCGTGCCGAAGAGCGCGACGATGATCAACCGTTCGGCGGCGCCGGTGACGACCGCTACGGTCGCCCGCCAGTACCGAACAATCCGCAGCGCATGCGGGTCGAGCCGCGTCTGTAACCCGAGAGTCCGCACATGTGTGAATTACTGGGCATGAGTGCCAACGTGCCGACCGACATCGTGTTCAGCTTCACCGGCCTGATGCAGCGCGGCGGCCGCACCGGCCCGCACCGCGACGGCTGGGGCATCGCCTTCTATGAAGGGCGGGGCCTGCGGCTGTTTCAGGATCCGGCAGCGAGCAGCGAGTCGGAAGTGGCCAACCTGGTGCAGCGTTATCCGATCAAGAGCGAAGTGGTCATCGGCCACATCCGCCAGGCCAACGTCGGCAAGGTCTGCCTGTCCAACACCCACCCGTTCGTCCGCGAACTGTGGGGGCGCAACTGGTGTTTCGCGCACAACGGCCAGCTCGCCGACTTCACTGCGATCAAGAGTTTCTACCGACCGGTCGGCGATACCGACAGCGAAGCGGCGTTCTGCGATTTGCTCAACCGGGTACGCGCAGCCTTCCCCGAGCCGGTCGATATCGAAACGCTGCTGCCGGATCTGGTCGCAGCGTGCGCCGAATATCGCAGCAAAGGCGTGTTCAATTGCCTGCTCAGCGACGGTGACTGGCTGTTCTGTTACTGCTCGACCAAACTCGCCCAGATCACCCGCCGCGCACCGTTCGGCCCGGCGCGGCTCAAGGATGTCGATGTGATCGTCGACTTCCAGGCCGAAACCACGCCCAACGACGTGGTCACGGTGATTGCCACCGAGCCTTTGACCGAAAACGAAACCTGGACCCGTTACGAACCGGGCCAATGGAGCCTGTGGCGACGCGGCGAATGCGTCAGCCAGGGCAAGACCGAATAAGGATTTGCACCCATGTTGCTCAGTTATCTACGGCTGGTGTTGTTTGCGGCGGGCCTGTTGATCGGTGTCCAGGTGCCGGGGTTCATCAACGATTACGCGCAACGTGTCGAAGCGCACCTGATCGAAGCGCAGACCGGCCTGCGTGGTTTCCAGGGCACGGCGGATCAGTTTTTCAAAGGCGATATGCAGGCGCTGGTCGCACATTACCGTGCCAGCGAAGACCCGATTTTTCGCAGCGATGCCGACAGCCTGAATACTTTGCTCACCCGCCAGGTCGCGCTGGACAAGCAATTCCAGGCGATGCAAGGCCCGTGGTATGTGCGCTTCCTGCAAGTGGTGCTGGCCGCCGATCCGGATATTCGCAAGGAAACCTGGAACGGCTACAGCTACCAGATTTTGCTGACGCCAGAGGCGATGATCTGGGGCATGAGCGGCGCATTGCTGCTGTCGTTCGGCATCGAATGCCTGTTCCGCCTGATCGACTGGGTCGTCCTCGGCGGCCGCCGCCTGCGCCAGAGCCGACCGATCGAAGATCGCGATGTGCGCGGTTTGTAAGACTTGCACAATCCCCTCTGGCAAGAGAGGCCTTATGGCATGGGGGATTCTGTGGTGAGTGGGCTCTGGGGTGAGTGGGTTCTGTGGTGAATGAGTTCTGTGGCGAGTGGGTTCTGTGGTGAATGAGTTCTGTGGCGAGGGGATTTATCCCCGTTGGGCTGCGCAGCAGCCCCAAAACCTGCACTGAAAGACCGCGTTGGCCGCAATCACGACTGCTGCGCAGCCGAGCGGGGATAAATCCCCTCGCCACGTAATCATTCAGTAAGGGTGATGTAGTCCTTGCCGACCTTGTGCGCATACCCCGCCAGGACCTGCTGACACAACGTCACGATCTCCTCGACCCACTCAACCCCGACCCGCCACGACACCACCACCGGCAGATTCGCCGGCCGCTGCTCGATGTCGAGCACGATCAATTCGCCACGCGCCAGCTCCTCGGTCACCAGCACCGGCGGCAGCGCGCCGATACCGAAGCCATCGCGCAACAACCGGGTGATCGCCGACACCGAGTTCACGCAATTCAAGCGTGGCGCCATGACGCCGCTGGCCTGCATCAGCGCGACGATATCCTGATGCGGTCGTGAGTTTTTCGAATAGGTGATGATCCGCTCCTGTGCCAGTTCGGCGAGGTCGGCGTAGTCACGGTTGTGGATCGAATTGCTCGCGACAATCCAGCCCAGCGGATGGCTTGCCAGCTCGAGGCTGCGCACGCTTTCGTGACGGACCAGATCGGTTTGCAGAACCAGATCAAGGAAGCCTTTTTGCAGTTGATCGCAGAGGTTCAGCGCGGTATCCGCGATCAATTCGATTTCCACCCGTGGGTACAGATCGGTCATCTGCGCCACCAGCGGGCTCAGCCAGGTATGGATCACTGTGTCCATCACGCCGATACGCACCCGCCCGACCTTGCTCGAACGGGTCTCGATCGACTGCTTCAGCGCCGCCATGGTGTCGAGCATCTGCTCGGCATAGTCCAGCACTTTCAGGCCTTCCGGGGTCAGGCTGACGCCGCGTGAGTCGCGCAAAAACAGCTTTACGCCCAGCTCGCCTTCGAGCACTGCAATGCGGCTGGAAATCGATGCCTGGGTGGTGAACAGCTTGTCAGCGGTCAGGCGAAAACTCTTCAGACGCGCGACCCAGACAAAGGTCTCGAGAAACTTCAGATTCATGGACAAGGCTCGAGTGACAAATTTTTCTTATGCCTAAGGCGGGTTTTTATTCGTTGGACGGCGCAGGGCAGGGCGACGAAAAATCGGCGCATCCGGTTCCCACGATAGGCGTCGTCGGAGCTTCGAACAAGACCAATAAAAGCCCTGCGGAGATTTGCCATGAGTGCTCCCGACACCCTTCCTTTATCCAAGCCTGCGGCGCGTCCGGGGCCATTCGACTGGTATCGCAACATCAACCAGCAGGAGCGCCGCACGTTCTGGAGCTGCAAGATCGGCTACGGTCTGGACGGTATGGACACGCAGATGCTCAGCTTCGTCGTGCCGACGCTGATCGCGATGTGGGGCATCACTACGGGCGAAGCGGGACTGATTCACACCAGCACCCTGATCGCCTCGGCCATCGGCGGTTGGGTCGCCGGGATTCTCTCCGACCGCATCGGCCGTGTGCGCACCCTGCAACTGACGGTGCTGTGGTTCGCCTTCTTCACCTTCCTCTGCGGCTTCGCGCAAAACTACGAACAATTGTTGATCGCCCGCACCCTGATGGGCTTCGGTTTCGGCGGTGAATGGACCGCTGGCGCAGTGTTGATCGGTGAAGTGATCCGCGCCAAGGATCGCGGCAAAGCGGTGGGCATGGTGCAATCCGGCTGGGCGCTGGGTTGGGGCCTGACGGCGATTCTGTACGCGCTGCTGTTTTCGGTGTTGCCAGCGGAAGATGCCTGGCGCGCGCTGTTCATCCTCGGCATCGTGCCGGCGATATTCGTGATTTTTGTCCGTCGACTGGTGAAAGATCCGGAGATCTATCGCGAAGCCAAAGCCGCGCAAACTCCGGAAAACCCGGCGAAGTTCTACGAGATCTTCGCACCGGGCATGCTCTTCACCACATTTCGCGCTTCGTTGCTGACCACCGGTGCGCTGGGCGGCTACTACGCGATTACCTCCTGGCTGCCGACTTTCCTCAAGAACGAGCGCGGTTTGAGCGTGCTTGGCACCGGTGGTTATCTGGCGATGGTGATCGTCGGTTCTTACGTCGGCTATGTGACCAGCGCTTATCTGACCGACCTGCTGGGGCGGAAAAAGAACTTCATTTTGTTTGCCGTCGGCTCGTTCACTATCGTTCTGCTCTACACGCAGATGCCGGTCAGCAATGGCGTGATGCTCTGGCTGGGCTTTCCGCTGGGCTTCTTCGCCTCGGGAATTTTCAGCGGCATGGGTGCGTTTCTCACCGAACTGTTCCCCACGCGGATTCGCGGCTCGGGCCAGGGTTTCTGCTACAACATCGGCCGCGCGCTGGCGGCGTTGTTCCCGCTGTTGATCGGCCTGCTCAGCCAGAAAGTGCCATTGAGCATGGGCATCGGCGCCTTCGCGGCGGTCTCCTATGGCGTGGTGATTCTGGCGGCGCTGAGCCTGCCGGAAACCCGTGGCAAGCAACTCGACGCGCAGTAACTGATACCCTGCGCAGAAGTCTCCTACAGATAAAAAGACCAGCAGCTACAGGAGTGTTCACCGTGAGCCGCCTGCTATTGAATTGCGACATTGGCGAGAGCTTCGGCAGCTGGACCATGGGTCTGGACACCGAAGTCATGCCCTTTATCGATTGCGCCAACGTTGCCTGTGGTTTCCATGCTGGCGACCCGAGCATCATGCGCAAAACCGTGGCGCTGGCGCTCGAGCACGGCGTGCAGATTGGCGCGCACCCGGCCTATCAGGATCTGGTCGGATTCGGCCGACGCTCCATGGCGTATTCCGCGCAAGAGCTGCAAGACATCCTGCATTACCAGATCGGTGCCCTCGACGGCATCTGCAAGGCGCAGGGCGGGCGCGTGAGCTACGTCAAACCCCACGGCGCGATGTACAACGACATGATGGCCAACCCTGCGCAGTTGCGCGCGGTGGTGCAGGCCGTGGCCGCTTATGATCGCAATCTGCCGCTGATGTTGATGGCGACCCGAGACAACGCTGCGGGGCAGCAAATTGGCGATGAATACGGCGTAACGCTGTGGTTTGAAGCATTCGCCGACCGTGCCTACGACAGCGCCGGCCGGCTGGTCTCCCGGCAACTGCCGGGCGCCGTGCATCACGATCCCGAAAAAATCGTCGAGCAAGCGCTGACCATCGCCAATGGCGGCGCGCTCACCGCCAGCGATGGCAGCGCTTTGAACCTGCGCGCCAATACCTTGTGCGTCCACGGCGACAACGCCAGTTCCGTGGCCGCCGTGCAGCGCATTCGCCAGGCCTTGCAGCAGTCGAGTGCGTCATGAACCCACGGATTGAAGTGGTGGCGCTCGACTGCCTGATGTTGCGTCTGTTCGATGAAATCGCCGAAGCCAACATGCCGTGGCTGCTCGCCGCGAGCGAGCGTTTGCGCACGGCGTTTGGTGCACAGTTGATCGATCTGGTGCCGTCCTATACGACGTTGATGGTGCATTACGACCTGACGCTGTTGAGTCCGGCGCAGGCGCGTGAATTGATCGCCGAAGCGCTGGTCGATCTGGCGCCGAATGCGCGCCGTGCCGGGCAGTGTCACGTCTTGCCGGTCTGGTACGACTTGAGTGTCGGCCCGGAATTGAGCCTGTTGGCCGAACGCAGCGGGCTGCCAGTGGCGGAAGTGATTCGTCGGCACAGCGCACGGGAATATCAGGTGTTCGCGCTGGGCTTTGCGCCGGGTTTTGCCTTCAT
This sequence comes from Pseudomonas siliginis, assembly GCF_024072275.1. Classification (NCBI taxonomy): domain Bacteria; kingdom Pseudomonadati; phylum Pseudomonadota; class Gammaproteobacteria; order Pseudomonadales; family Pseudomonadaceae; genus Pseudomonas; species Pseudomonas siliginis. The sequence goes on from NZ_CP099598.1 coordinate 1,559,901, forward strand.
GGGTCTGGTCGAAGAAATGCTCGCCGCGCCGCGCTTGAGCACGCCGCGCAAGAAAGTTGCCGCCGGCAGCGTGGGCATCGCTGAGCGGCAGACGGCGGCTTATCCGGTAGTTTCACCTGGTGGCTGGAACCTGATCGGGCGCACCCCGGCGCAACTGTTTGATCGCCATCGCGACGGCTACAGCCTGATGCAACCGGGCGACACGGTGCGCTTCGAAGCCGTCGATCACGCCGAATTCATACGCTTGGGCGGCGATGACACACCACTGGAGGCGTTGGCATGAGTCGATTGACGATCGAAGCCAGCACACCGCTGTGCCTGTTGCAGGATGCCGGGCGGTTTGGCGTGCGGCATCTGGGCGTGACCCAGGGCGGCGCGGCGGATTGGTGTTCGATGAGCTGGGCCAATTGGCTGCTCGGCAATGAGCTGGATGCAGCAGTGGTTGAAATCACCCTCGGCGGGTTTGCTGTTGTGGCTGAAGAGGATTGCCTGCTGGCGCTGGCGGGAGCGGATCTCGGCGCGCAGATCGACGGCCAGCCGCTGGCGCCGTGGCGCAGTTTCAAATTGGCGAAAGGCCAGACATTGCGGTTCACGCAGCCTTTGCTCGGCGCCCGGGCGTATCTGGCCGCGCCCTTTGGGTTTACTGCGCCCAAGGTACTGGGCAGCAGTGCCACGGTGGTGCGCGAAGAATTGGGCGGGCTTGATGGCATGGGCCTTCCGCTCGCCAAAGGGGCGGTGCTCGGTTACAGCGGCGAAGCGTTGGCAGTACGGGAAATGCCTTCGGCGCTGCGGCCGGATTTCAAAATGCACGCGCCTTTGGATTTGGTGCTCGGCGCACAGATCGGCCAGTTCAGCGGGCAGAGCCTGTTCGATGTGTTCAACAGCACCTGGACACTCGACAGTCGCGCCGACCGCATGGGCATCCGCCTGCTCGGCTCGGCGTTGCAATATCAGGGCGCGCCGATGATCTCCGAGGGGATTCCGTTGGGCGCGGTGCAGGTGCCGCCCGATGGCCAACCGATCGTGTTGCTCAACGATCGCCAGACCATTGGCGGCTATCCGCGCCTGGGCGCGTTGACGCCGCTGGCGTTGGCGCGATTGGCGCAATGCCTGCCGGGAGCGAAGGTGAAATTGAGGCCGGTAGTGCAGGACGTCGCGCACCGCGAGCATGTCGAGTATTTGCAGCGCTTTAAAGATCGCTAAAAGCTTCGCGAGCAGGCTCGCTCCCACAGGTAAAAGCATTCCAATGTGGGAGCGAGCCTGCTCGCGAAGGCGTTCGTCGAGTTAACGATTATTTGGAAAGAAACCGCATCCCTTCTTCAAGCCCGCGCAGCGTCAGCGGATACATCTGATCCTCGATCAGATCGCGGACGATGTTGGTCGACGAGGTATAGCCCCAGGTATCTTTCGGATACGGATTGATCCAGATGAGCTTCTTGTATTTCTCCATGAAGCGCTGCATCCACACGTAACCCGGCTCTTCGTTCCAGTGCTCGACGCTGCCACCGGCCTGGGTGATTTCGTACGGCGCCATGGCGGCGTCACCGATGAAGATCACTTTGTAGTCGGCGCCGTATTTATGCAGCAGATCCTGGGTCGAGGTGCGTTCGGAAGTGCGGCGCATGTTGTTCTTCCACACTGATTCATAAATGAAGTTGTGGAAGTAGAAATACTCAAGATGCTTGAACTCGGTCTTGCAGGCCGAGAACAATTCCTCGCAGATCTTCACGTGCGCATCCATCGAACCGCCGATGTCGAACAACAGCAGCAGCTTCACCGTGTTGCGCCGTTCGGGGCGCATCTGGATGTTCAGCAGGCCGGCATCCTTGGCGGTGTGGTCGATGGTGCCGTCGATGTCGAGCTCTTCCGCCGCACCCTGACGGGCGAACTTGCGCAGACGACGCAGGGCGACCTTGATGTTGCGCGTGCCCAGTTCCACCGAATCGTCGAGGTTCTTGTACTCGCGCTGATCCCAGACCTTGACCGCTTTGCCCTGACGCTTGCCGGCATCGCCAACGCGGATGCCTTCCGGGTTGAAACCGCCGGAACCGAACGGGCTGGTGCCGCCGGTGCCGATCCATTTGTTGCCGCCGGCGTGACGTTCCTTCTGTTCTTCCAGACGCTTCTTGAATTCCTCGATGAGCTTGTCCAGCCCGCCAAGGGACTGGATCTGCGCGCGTTCTTCGTCGCTCAGCGAACGCTCGAATTCCTTGCGCAGCCAGTCTTCGGGAATCAGCGCCTGCAAGTGATCGTCGAGTTTCTCCAGGCCATTGAAGTAGGCACCGAACGCGCGGTCGAACTTGTCGAAATGGCGCTCGTCCTTCACCAGAATCGCCCGCGACAAGTAGTAGAACTCGTCCATGTCGGCGAAGGTCACGCGCTGTTTCAGCGCGTTGATCAGGTCGAGCAGCTCGCGTACCGACACCGGCACCTTGGCTGCACGCATTTCGTTGAACAGGTTGAGCAACATGGCAGCAGCCTCTTAGCGGGTGCCGCGCCGGCTCATGAACGCCAGGCGCTCAAGCAGTTGCACGTCCTGTTCGTTTTTCACCAGTGCGCCTGCCAGCGGCGGAATGGCTTTGGTCGGATCGCGCTCGCGCAGCACCGCTTCGCCGATGTTGTCGGCCATCAGCAGTTTCAGCCAGTCGACCAGCTCGGACGTCGAAGGCTTTTTCTTCAGGCCCGGTACCTTGCGCACGTCGAAGAACACGTCGAGCGCTTCGCTGACCAGGTCCTTTTTGATGTCCGGGTAGTGCACGTCGACGATTTTCTGCAGGGTAGTGCGGTCGGGGAAAGCGATGTAGTGGAAGAAGCAGCGGCGCAGGAAGGCGTCCGGCAGCTCTTTCTCGTTGTTGGAAGTAATGATGATGATCGGGCGCTTCTTGGCCTTGATGGTCTCGTCGATCTCGTAAACGTAGAACTCCATCTTGTCGAGTTCTTGCAACAGGTCGTTGGGGAACTCGATGTCGGCCTTGTCGATTTCGTCGATCAGCAGAATCACCCGCTCTTCGGACTCGAAGGCTTCCCAGAGCTTGCCTTTCTTCAAGTAGTTGCGCACGTCGTGGACTTTTTCATTGCCCAGCTGCGAGTCGCGCAAACGGCTGACCGCGTCGTACTCGTACAGACCCTGATGGGCCTTGGTGGTGGACTTGATGTGCCAGGTGATCAGCTTGGCCCCGAACGACTCGGCCAGTTGCTCGGCGAGCATGGTCTTGCCGGTGCCCGGCTCACCCTTGACCAGCAGCGGCCGTTCCAGGGTGATGGCGGCGTTGACCGCCAGCTTCAGGTCATCGGTGGCGACGTAGGCCTGGGTGCCTTCGAACTTCATCTGCAAATCCTCGAACGGTAACGCTGACCTTGCGGGCAGGGCGGGGCGAATAATCGGATGCCCGACTATAACGCGCACGCCGGTCGACTGTGAACGCAGACGGCTTATTCAGTCTCTGAATGGAGCGTCACATGTTGACTCAGTCTCGGCGGATGGCCAGTATTTCGGTATCGCCGATTTGGCGATAGCCTTTCTTACTTGGTTAGTAAAAAGGGCAGAAAATCGATGTTACCCATGAAACGGCCGCGTCTGCGATCTGCGCACGTCCTGTCGGATTTCAGGTTGGCGCTGACATTTATCAATGGTCAGGAACTGACAGTTGATTTGGGGATGGATATTCATACTTATCCAGGTCTGCGGCCACTGCTTGATCGCGAAGTCTTTGCGACTGCCGTAGTCGGGGACGAGGGGTGGATCGTTGAATGGGTTGATCCCGACGTACAGATCGGTGCAGACACGTTGTATATGGATGCGCTAGCGCAAAATGCCCAGGATGAGAACACGCGCATTTTTATCGATTGGCGCGCCCGTACCGGACTTTCTCTCAATGATGCGGCCGAAGCGCTCGGTGTGAGCGCTCGCAGCATCAGCCGTTACAGCAATGGGCGTGAAGCAGTGCCACGTTCTTTGGCGTTGGCCTGTCTGGGCTGGGATTCGCTGCAACAGCGTTCATCGATAGCGGCCGAAGACACAGGTCGATATGTCGTCAACCGCAAAAATTAACCCTCATCCGGCTTCGGCCGCTCATATCGCGCATTGAATGCCTGGATGAAGCCATTGCGCAAAATCTGCAAAAACGCTTCGAAGGCGTTGACGTTCTGCTGGTGAACATTGCCGCTGAGTTCGACGCGAGTGGCGAACTGGTTTTTGTTCTGGTTTTTCAGCACGGTCTCGGTGCCGCCGACCAGCGCTTCCCAGATTGAGCGGAACAGGCCTTTGTTCTTGTTCTCGACGTCCTGCTGCCAGTTGAAAACGTCGACGTCGCGCAGCAGGGGTTTGATGTAGCCGGTGAGTCGGGCTTTCTCCGCTTTCGCTTCGATAACCACGTCGCCGTGGCCGGCGTTGAAGTCGAACTTGCCGTAGGCGGCGGCGAAGTCGTTCATGCGTTTGAGCTCGATGTCGCGAGCGCGCAGACGGAATTCAAAGTCTTCGAAGTTGCTCAGCGGATCGAAGGTGGCGGTGGTTTCCAATGGCGCGTGGCCCAGCAGCAAGGCCTTGCCTTCAAAGCGGGCGTCGCGTTTGCCTTCCTTGTCGACCACATTGGTCAGGTTGTAGATGCTGGCGTTGACGTTGCTGGCATTCATGTTCACCGGCGGCTTGGAATTGAAGTTGCGGAAGGTGATGCGGCCGTCGTTGATCTGCACTTCATCGAGGGTGATCGGCAGCAGCTTGCCCAATTGTTCACGCCAGTCGGTGCCCTGACCGGTTTGCGAGTTCTGCTTGTTGGGGCCACCGTCGACGAAGTTGATTTCGGGATTGAGGAATTGCACCTGCGCGACCACGGCATGGTCGTACCACAGCGAATGCCAGCTCACCGACAGGTCGATCAACGGCGCATCGACGAACGGCACCGGGACCTTGCCGTCGACCTTGACGATTTTCAGGCCGTTGATTTTGTACGCACCACGCCACAGCGCGAGGTCGACGTCGGTGATCTGGCCACGGTAATCGCCCATGTCCGCGAGCTTGTCATTGAGGTAGTCGCGTACCAGATAGGGCAGGGCGAAATGCAGGGCGACCAGCAGCACCACGACACCCGCCAGGGTCCAGAGCGGCCAGCTGTAACGACGTTTCATGCCATTGTTCCTTCAAGAGTGTGGCTTGACGATTCAAAGCGATTGACTCCGCGCGTTTGCAGACGTTCGACCCGACTGGACTGTGATCGGCAACGGGCTTACCTTGGAAGGCTGAATTCAACGCTGCATAAGGACCCAGCCATGAGCCGTATTTACGCTGACAACGCCCATTCCATCGGTAATACGCCGCTGGTCCAGATCAACCGCATCGCGCCGCGCGGGGTTACGATTCTGGCCAAGATCGAGGGGCGCAATCCCGGTTACTCGGTCAAATGCCGAATCGGCGCCAACATGATCTGGGACGCCGAAGGCAGCGGCAAACTCAAGCCGGGCATGACCATTGTCGAGCCGACTTCCGGTAACACCGGTATCGGTCTGGCCTTTGTCGCCGCTGCGCGGGGCTACAAGTTGATGCTGACCATGCCGGCATCGATGAGCATCGAGCGCCGCAAGGTTCTTAAAGCCTTGGGCGCGGAACTGGTGTTGACCGAGCCGGCCAAGGGCATGAAAGGCGCCATCGAGAAAGCTGCGGAAATCGTCGCCAGCGATACCGATAAATATTTCATGCCGGCGCAATTCGATAATCCGGCCAACCCGGCGATTCACGAAAAGACCACCGGCCCGGAAATCTGGAACGACACCGACGGCGCCGTGGATGTGCTGGTGGCTGGCGTCGGCACCGGCGGAACCATTACCGGTGTCTCGCGGTATATCAAGAACACCGCCGGTAAACCGATTCTGTCGGTGGCTGTCGAGCCGGCGTCTTCGCCCGTCATCACCCAGGCTCTGGCCGGCGCCGAGATCAAGCCGAGCCCGCACAAGATTCAAGGCATCGGTGCCGGTTTTGTGCCGAAGAACCTTGATCTGTCGATGGTCGATCGTGTCGAACAGGTGACCGATGAAGAATCCAAGGCCATGGCTCTGCGCCTGATGCAGGAAGAGGGGATTTTGTGCGGCATTTCCTGCGGTGCTGCCATGGCGGTGGCGGTGCGTCTGGCGGAGAAACCAGAGATGCAGGGTAAAACCATCGTCGTGGTGCTGCCGGATTCGGGTGAGCGTTACCTGTCGAGCATGCTGTTCAGTGACCTGTTTACCGAGCAGGAGAACCAGCAGTAAGCCTGTTGATTCAGGTCAGCCGAGGTTCAGGTGCTGCATGCTAATAAAGGCTTTGTTGCGTAATGCTTAACACTGAATCTTGTGTCAGGCGGGTTTTTCCGCAGGCCGGTAGTGTTTATCATGGCCGGCTGCCATGCCGGGTAAAGGGCATTGCGCAGCGTTGTCTTTATTCAAGGAGTTGTTGATGACCGTTTCGTTTGCCGCCAAGGCGTTTGTGCTGTTGCTGTTTCTGGGCAGCACGCTCTATGTGCATTTGCGCGGCAAGGCGCGTTTGCCGGTATTGCGCCAGTTCGTCAACCACTCCGCGCTGTTCGCGCCCTACAACGCGTTGATGTACCTGTTTTCCGCAGTGCCATCCAGACCGTATCTGGATCGCAGCAAGTTTCCGGAACTGGATGTTCTGCGCGACAACTGGGAAACCATCCGCGACGAAGCCATGCACCTGTTCGACGAAGGCTACATTCGCGCTGCCGAAAAGAATAACGATGCCGGTTTCGGTTCGTTTTTCAAGAAAGGCTGGAAGCGTTTCTATCTGAAGTGGTACGACAAACCGTTGCCATCGGCCGAAGCCCTGTGCCCGAAAACCGTGGCGCTGGTCAGCGCCATTCCCAACGTCAAGGGCGCGATGTTTGCGCTGCTGCCGGGCGGCAGTCACCTCAACCCGCACCGCGATCCGTTCGCCGGCTCGCTGCGCTATCACCTCGGTTTGTCGACGCCCAACTCCGATGATTGCCGGATCTTCGTCGACGGTCAGGTCTATGCCTGGCGCGACGGCGATGACGTGATGTTCGACGAGACCTACGTGCACTGGGTCAAGAATGAAACCGCTCAGACTCGAGTGATTCTGTTCTGTGACATCGAACGTCCGCTGAGCAACCGCCTGATGACCCGGATCAACCGCTTCATCAGCGGCTGGCTCGGCCGCGCCACCGCGCCGCAGAATCTTGATGACGAGCGCGTTGGCGGCATCAACCAGGCTTATGCCTGGAGCAAGAACTTCAGCGACCGTTTCAGCGGCGTGGTCAAGCAGTGGAAACGTCGCCATCCCAAAGCCTACAGGGTAATGCGCCCGGTGCTGGCGGTGTTGGTGCTGACGTTGCTGGGGTATTGGTTGTTTGGTTGAGGCTGGATAAGACAATAGAAAACCGCTCTTTGGGAGCGGTTTTTCATTAGCGGAAGGAAAAGGACGACCCGGCTAATGCGCCGCTTGGCTCTTCAACGGCTGGATTGACCAGTGCATTCCTGATGCGATGCATCTCGGTTTCAGATAATTCAACAGATGGCTGCTTTTTCTCCATCTTTCTGGATTTGAAGTTTGATGCTTTCTTTTCAACGACAGCTTTCATGGGATCTCCCACGTTGATCACTAAATGAGCAGGTGCTCAGATACTAGACTTGGTCAATACGCTTCACAAGACGGCCCTCAGAGTCGAATTCGAAACCCAGTTGACGGTATAGAGGTATAGCTCCCGAAAGAGGCTCCTGAATTTCGATTTGCTGGCTGCCGATGATACGTGCGAAATGAGTGACGGCAGTCAGGGCGAAGGTCGCTATTCGGCCCTTGAGCGGGTGTTCGTTTGGGTGCCCCTCAAGACGCACAATTTTGACTCTCAGTCGGCTTTGGTTCGGATTGGCGAAACAAAGTCCGCACAGTTCACGATCAAACCAGATTGCCAGATCGAAGCTCATTGGTTCTTTGGCTTTCCATCGGACAATTTCCTCCCAGCAGAAATGCGGATCGAGCCATTGCTCATAAGCTTTCATGGCGGACGCATCAATAGCCTCGAAGCGAACCTTGGAATAATCAACGTCAACAATTGCGCGCGCCTCGAGTTCGCTGTGTAGCTTCGCAAATGTAACTGCCGCCCGCTTCCTCGCCTCCGACCGATAAACCTGATACCGCAAATACGTCCGTTTCCTTGGCATATGATCTCTTGCATTCCATGTCTCCTGACAATCCGTTGCCACGCCAATAACCCTACCCACCCGGCGCCGCACTGTCGCTACCGGCCCATTGCCCAAGTCATTGCAATCTGTGTCCCGGGCTGGTTATAGTCAGCCCGCTTGAGCGCCATGCTCACGCCTTCATTTCCTCAATAAAGATCAGCATCCATGCCTGCATCCCTCATCAACGCGGTAGTCGATTCAGCGGTCAACGCTGGCGTCGTGCCGTGCGGGAATCGGCAGTCTGTGCAGATCAGTCATTACCCTCCACCTGTCAGTAGCACGCCGGTGTGCGCAGTCGTTTCGCCGCCGGGCGTTGGTGTTCGGGGCTGATCGGCAGTTTCTGCTGACCCCCGCGCCCGCCAGAAAAACCTACTGAATTTCAGCTTCGGCTGAGTTGGCTTCTTGCCTGACTACAGGTGGTATTCATGTTTGTCCTTTCGAAACAATCCGCGCTCGCGGCGACGTCCACGAGCCTGTTCGTTCTGCTGTGGAGCAGCGGGGCGATTTTCTCCAAATGGGGCCTGGCCCATGCTTCGCCCTTTGCCTTCCTGCTGATTCGCTTTGCCATCGCCCTGTGCGGGCTGGTCTTGCTGGCGCCGCTGCTGAAATTGAAGCTGCCCAAGGGTGGCAAACCGATGCTGTTTGCGATCGCCACCGGCGTGGTGCTGTTGGGCGCCTATCAGATCTTTTATCTGCTGGCGCTGGACTGCAAAGTCACGCCGGGGGTGATGGCCACTCTGATGGGCGTTCAGCCGATTCTCACCGTGGTGCTGATGGAGCGCCAGCGTTCGGCGAGCCGCCTGTTCGGCCTGGCGCTGGGCCTGGCCGGGCTGGTCATGGTGGTTTATCAGGGCATCGGTCTGGCCGGAATGTCCTGGGCCGGCATGTTGTTCGGTTTGCTGGCGCTGGCGAGCATGACGCTCGGCTCGATCATGCAAAAACGCATCACCGACAATCCGCTCGGTACGCTGCCAGTGCAGTACCTGGCCGGCCTGTTGCTGTGCGCGGTGTTCGTACCGTTCCAGCCGTTTCACTTCGAGCACAGCGCAGGCTTTATTGTCCCGGTGTTATGGATGGGCCTGGTGGTTTCAGTGCTGGCGACGCTGTTGCTGTATCGATTGATCGCGCGGGGCAATCTGGTGAATGTCACCAGCCTGTTCTATCTGGTGCCGGCGGTGACGGCAGTGATGGATTACCTGATTTTCGGTAATCGGCTGGCGGCGTTGAGTGTGCTGGGGATGCTGCTGATTGTTGTCGGATTGGTATTTGTGTTCCGTAAAACCGGATAGCCGATAGGCAGGTGGCGCTTGTTGCGCCGCCTTTCGCGAGCAGGCTCGCTCCCACATTGGAATGTATTTTTCTGTGGGAGCGAGCCTGCTCGCGAATATCTGCGGCAGAAAATCTAACGGACTGACGCGTTTGCAGGGTTCACCACCGCCGGCTTCAACACCAGCCACAACGCCGCCGCAATCAGCACCCCGCCATAAATGTGCGCCATCGACAACGGCTCATCCAGCAACAACGCCCCCCACAACACGCCGAACGGCGGGATCATGAAGGTCACGGTCATCGATTTTACCGGGCCGATCGAGCTGAGCAGGCGGAAATAGATGATGTAGGCAAACGCCGTGCAACCCAGGCCCAGGCCGAGCAGCGACAGCCAGACATGCCAGCCACCCCAGCTGACCGGCGGCGCAGTGATCACGCTGTAGGCGAACAGCGGCAGCAGAAACAACGTCGCTCCGAGCATGCTGCCCAGTGCCGACAAACGGCTGTCCAGCCCACCGGCCTGATCCAGCCAGCGCCGCGCGAGGAAACCGGCAAAGCCATAACAAGTGGTCGCCAGCAGGCACGCGACCGCGCCCATCAGCAGTTGCAGGTCGAAGGCCACGGGACCGGCGCGTGTCAGCACGCCGACGCCGAACAGGCCGAGGAACACACCGCCCAGCTTGGCGATCGTCAGTTTCTCGCTGAAGAACAAACCGCCAATCAACACGCCCATCAGCGGCGTCGTGGCGTTGAAGATCGCCGAATAGCCGGCCGGCAATACCTGGGCGGCAACCGAATACAGCGTCGCCGGAATCCCCGAGTTGATCACGCCCAGTAGCATCACGGTCTTCAGCTTGCCCTTGAAGTCCCAACTGATGCGCATCAGCCCAAGGATCACCAGCAGCCCGGCAGCCGCGATCGACACGCGAAAGAACCCGGTCGGGATCGTGCCGATCACCGGGGCAATGATGCGCATGAACAGAAAACTCGCGCCCCAGATAGCGGCCAGCGACAACATGCGGAAAATATCGACAGGGCTCACGGCGGGCTCCTTGCTTGATCGGGACGAGAGTGTTGCCGAGCGTCCGGATCATGGCAACCGCTATTCGGGCTTTTAATTCTGCCTTGGGATTAACCTGCGCGAGAAACACCGTCAACGGTCAGCGCTGTATCGGTTTTGGCAGAAATTGCGCTTTTCCTGCGAGCGCTTCCGTGACTAAGCTCAGACCAACCGAATTCCCGCCGAGGTTTCATTTATGTCGCAGCAATGGCCAGCCACCGAGATCGCCCGGATGATCCTCGCCGGCTTCGACGATTACCGCGAGCATTTCCGCCGCATCACCGATGGCGCGCGGGAGCGCTTCGAACAGGCGCGCTGGCAGGAGGCGCAGGCCGCGTCGGCGGCGCGGATCAGTCTGTATGAGGAAAAGGTCGGCGAAACCGTCGCTCGCCTGCGCGAGTATTTCGACGAAGAGACCCTGATGAACGTCAGCTGCTGGCCGCTGGTGAAAAGCGCCTATATCAGTGTCATCGACCTGCGCTTCGACGATGAGCTGTCCGAAACCTGGTACAACTCGATTTTCTGCGGGCTGTTCAGCCACGACCTGATCAGCGACGGCTGCATGTTCATCCACACCACGCGCCCAAGCCTGCGCCGTGCCCGCGCCGCGCAAACCCGTACGTACAAGCCGCAGGGCCAGTTGTCCGGGATGCTCGCCAGCATCTTCGCCGATTACCGCTTCAGCGAGGATTACGCTGATTTGCCCGGCGACTTGCTGCGGCTCGAAGCGCAATTGCGCGAGAACCTGCCGGACTGGGTGTGCAAGGACCCGGAGCTAAGCGTCGAGCTGTTTTCCTCGGTGCTTTACCGCAACAAGGGCGCGTATCTGGTCGGGCGCATCTACACCCGCGACGAGCAATGGCCGCTGGTGATTCCGTTGTTGCACCGCGAAGGTCGGGGCATTCAGATCGATGCGTTGATCACCGACGAAGCCGATGTGTCGATCATCTTCTCTTTCACCCGTTCGTATTTCATGGTCGATGTCCCGGTGCCGGCGGAGTTCATCGGATTTCTGCGGCGCATCCTGCCGGGCAAGCACATCGCCGAGCTGTACACCTCGATCGGCTTCTACAAGCACGGCAAGTCGGAGTTTTACCGCGCGCTGATCAATCACCTGGCCAACACTGACGACCAGTTCATCATGGCCCCGGGCGTGCGCGGCATGGTCATGAGCGTGTTTACCCTGCCGGGTTTCAACACCGTATTCAAAATAATCAAGGACCGTTTCTCACCGTCGAAGAACGTCGATCGCGCCACGGTGATCGAAAAGTATCGGCTGGTGAAAAGCGTCGATCGGGTCGGGCGTATGGCCGATACCCAGGAGTTTGCCGATTTTCGCTTTCCGCTGAGCAAGTTCGATCCGGCGTGTCTGGAAGAATTGCTAGAGGTGGCGCCGTCGACGGTTTCGGTCGAAGGCGAAACCGTGCTGATCCGCCACTGCTGGACCGAACGCCGGATGACGCCGCTCAACCTGTATCTGGAAAATGCCAACGACGCCCAGGTACGTGAAGCGCTTGAGGATTACGGCCTGGCGATCAAGCAGCTGGCGGCGGCGAATATTTTTCCCGGGGATATGCTGCTGAAGAACTTCGGCGTCACTCGACACGGCCGGGTGGTGTTCTACGACTACGACGAAATCTGCTTCCTGACCGAAGCCAACTTCCGCCACATCCCGGCACCGCGCACGCCGGAGGATGAAATGGCCTCTGAGCCGTGGTACTCCATCGGCCCGCTGGACGTTTTTCCCGAAGAGTTTCCACCGTTCCTGTTTGCCGATGCCGGGCAGCGCAAGCTATTCGACCAGTTGCATGGCGAGTTGTACAACGCCGATTACTGGAAGGGCTTGCAGGAGGCGATTCGGGCGGGGAAGGTGATAGACGTCTTCCCATATCGGCGCAAGGGCCTCGACAACGAGTAGCTCTTTTAAAAGCCCCTCACCCCAAGCCCTCTCCCAGAGGGAGAGGGAGCTGACCGAGGTGTCTTGGGTCAAACGCCGACCTGAAAGAGCTCGGCGATTATGGATTCGGCAAAGCTCTTTCAGGTCGATGTACCTTTGAAGCATCCCCCAATCGGTCCCCTCTCCCTTTGGGAGAGGGCTAGGGTGAGGGTCGCAATCCCCCTGACACGCCACAACCCCCCCAAATCTGCGACAATCCGCTCCTGCATAAATAGACGACCGAATTGCCTACCCGATGACCGACGAATCGCCCTCCATCGACAAACTGCTGAAAAACCTCGATCACGCCATGCTCGCCGACCGTCACCGGCTGCGGCGGCAGTTGCTTGAACTGCGCAAGAAACCCGACGAGGCCAAACTGGCCCAGTGGGTGACGCGCATGCAGGCGTCCTGTGATCAGGTACTGGCGCGTCGCGCGAGCCTGCCGGTGATTCGTTACGACGACAGTTTGCCGATCGCGGCCAAGCGCGACGAAATCAAAAAGGCCCTGGAGCAACATCAGGTGCTGATCATCGCTGGCGAAACCGGTTCGGGTAAAACCACCCAGTTGCCGAAAATCTGCCTGGAAATCGGTCGCGGCCAGCACGGTCTGATCGGCCATACCCAGCCGCGTCGGATTGCCGCGCGCAGCGTCGCCAGCCGTGTCGCCGAAGAACTCGGCACGCCACTCGGAGCGCTGGTCGGCTATCAGGTGCGCTTCGAGGATCAGAGCGATGCCAACACCCTGATCAAGCTGATGACCGACGGTATTCTGCTGGCGGAAACCCAGAACGACCGTTATCTGGAACGCTACGACACGATCATCGTCGACGAAGCCCACGAACGCAGCCTCAACATCGATTTCCTCCTCGGTTACCTTAAAACCCTGCTGCCACGCCGTCCCGACCTGAAGGTCATCATCACGTCGGCGACCATCGATCTGGAGCGCTTCTCCAAGCACTTCGATGACGCGCCGATCGTCGAAGTGTCGGGGCGTACTTTCCCGGTGGAAACCTGGTACCGGCCGCTGACGCTTGAGCAGGACGAGGAGGGCAACCGGGTCGAGGATGACCTGACCGTCGATCAGGCGATTCTCGCCACCCTCGACGAAATCGCCGCCTACGAGCGCAGCGAACGGCGCAGCCCCGGCGATGTGCTGGTGTTCCTGCCCGGCGAGCGCGAGATTCGCGATGCTGCCGACATGCTGCGCAAGGCCCAGCTCAAGCACACTGAAATCCTGCCGCTGTACGCGCGCCTGTCGCCGGCTGAACAGCAGCGGATTTTCCAGTCGCACCCGGGCCGCCGTGTAGTGCTGGCGACCAACGTCGCCGAAACCTCGCTGACCGTGCCGGGCATTCGTTACGTGATCGACAGCGGCACCGCGCGCATCAGTCGCTACAGCTATCGGGCCAAGGTGCAGCGCTTGCCGATCGAAGCGATTTCCCAGGCCAGCGCCAATCAGCGTAAAGGTCGCTGCGGGCGGGTCGAGCCGGGTATCTGCGTGCGTTTGTACAGCGAAGAGGATTTCCTCGGCCGCCCGGAATTTACCGATCCGGAAATTCTGCGCACCAACCTCGCCGCCGTTATTTTGCAGATGCTCCATCTGCGCCTCGGCGAAATCACCGCGTTCCCCTTTATCGAACCGCCGGACGGCAAGGCGATCAGCGACGGTTTCAACCTGCTGCAAGAGCTTTCGGCAGTAGATCGCAACAGTCAGCTGACGCCGCTCGGTCGCCAGTTGGCGCGCTTGCCGGTCGACCCGCGCATGGGCCGCATGCTCCTGGAAGCGGCCAGGCTCGGCAGCTTGCAGGAAGTGCTGATCGTCGCCAGCGCCATGTCGATTCAGGACCCGCGCGAACGTCCACCGGAGCGTCAGCAAGCGGCGGATCAGGCCCATGCACAATGGAAGGACCCGGATTCGGACTTCGCCGGGCTGGTCAATCTGTGGCGTGGTTTCGAAGAGCAACGTCAGGCGCTGACCGCCAATCCGCTGCGCAACTGGTGCCGGAAGAATTTCCTCAATTACCTGCGCTTGCGCGAGTGGCGTGATTCTCATCGTCAGTTGAGCCTGATCTGCCGCGACATGCAGCTGAGCCTGAACAAAGAGCCGGCGGATTATCCGAAGCTGCACAAAGCGGTGCTGGTCGGCTTGCTCAGCCAGATTGGCCAGAAAACCGAAGACGGCGATTACCTCGGCGCGCGGCAACGGCGCTTCTGGATTCATCCGTCGTCGGGCATCGGCAAGAAGCGTCCGCAGTGGCTGATGACTGCTGAGCTGGTCGAAACCACCAAACTCTACGCGCGCATGGTCGCCAAGATCGATGCCGACTGGATCGAGCCGCTGGCCGGGCACCTGATCAAGAAGAATCACTTCGAGCCGCATTGGGAGAAGAAGCGCGGTCAGGTCGTAGCCTATGAGCAGATCACCCTGTTCGGCCTGATCGTGGTCGGTCGCCGCCCGGTGCATTACGGCCCGGTCGATCCGGTGGTGTCGCGTGAGCTGTTTATCCGCGAAGGCCTGGTGCGCGGCGAGATTCAGTCGCGGGCCAAGTGCCTGAGCGCCAATCAGAAACTGCTCGAACAGCTCGACGAACTGGAAGCCAAGGCTCGCCGTCGCGACATTCTCGCCGACGAAGAAACCTTGTACGCCTTCTACGATGCACGTCTGCCGGCGGAGATCCACCAGACCGCGACCTTCGACAGTTGGTACAAGGTCAACAGCCAGAAAGACCCGCAGCTGCTGATCATGCGCGAAGAAGACGTGCTGGCCCGCGAGGCCAGTGAAGTCACCGCCCGTGATTACCCGGACACCCTGCACATCGGCGATCTGGAACTGGCGCTGACCTACCATTTCGAACCCAATCACCCGCGCGACGGCGTGACCTTGCGCGTGCCGGCGCCGTTGCTGCCGATGTTGCCGCCGGAGCGTCTGGAATGGCTGGTGCCGGGGCTGATTGAGGCCAAGTGCATTGCTCTGGTGCGCAACCTGCCGAAAGCCCTGCGCAAGAACTTCGTGCCAGTGCCGGACTTCATCAAGGCCGCGTTGCAGCGCATGACTTTCGCCGAAGGTTCGCTGCCGCAAGCGCTCGGTCGCGAGCTGCTGCGCATGACCGGCGCGCGGGTCAGTGATGAGGCGTGGGCGGAAGCGGCGCAGCAGGTTGAAAGCCATCTGCGCATGAACCTGGAAATTGTCGATGGCGAGGGCAAGTTCCTTGGCGAAGGCCGCGATCTGGCTGAGCTGACCGCACGCTTCGCCGAAGCCAGCCAGGCCGCGCTGGCGGTGCCGCAGAGTGCGAAAAGTCAGCAGCCGGTGGAGGCGAAAGTCTTTGCGCCGGTAGCAGAAAAGACCCAGCAGAAGATCGCCGGGCTGTCGATGACGGTGTACCCGGCGCTGGTGGAAGAGGGCGGCGCGGTCAAGGAAGGGCGCTTCTCGACCCCGGCCGAAGCCGAGTTCCAGCATCGTCGGGCCTTGCAGCGTTTGTTGATGCAGCAACTGGCCGAGCCGGCGAAATTCCTCCGGGGCAAGTTGCCGGGGCAGACTGAACTGGGCCTGCTGTATCGCGAACTGGGCCGCGTCGATGCGCTGGTCGAAGACATTCTGCTGGCCAGCCTCGACAGCTGCATTCTCGAAGGTGAAGACCCGTTGCCCCGCGATGGCGCCGGATTGGCGGCATTGGCCGAACGCAAACGCGGCAACTGGACCGAGCACGCCGAGCGCGTCGCGCGGCTGACGCTGGAAATCCTCAAGATCTGGCACGGTCTGCAAAAACGCTTCAAGGGCAAGATCGATCTGGCGCAAGCGGTGGCGTTGAACGACATCAAGCAGCAGATCGGCAATCTGGTTTATCCAGGCTTCGTCCGCGAGACGCCGATGCAGTGGCTCAAGGAGTTGCCGCGTTACCTGAAAGCGGTCGAGCAGCGTTTCGAGAAACTCGGCGCACAGGTGCAGAAGGATCGCGTCTGGAGTGGCGAACTCGCTGGCCTGTGGGCGCAATACCAGACCCGCGCGGCCAAGCATGCGCAGGAAGGCAAGCGTGATCCGCAGCTGGAGTTGTACCGCTGGTGGCTGGAGGAATACCGCGTGTCGTTGTTTGCTCAGCAGTTGGGGACGAAAGTGCCGATCTCCGACAAGCGCCTGAGCAAACAGTGGAGTCAGGTCGAGCCCTGACCTGCAGCCATACACAATCCCCCTGTGAAAGCGGGCTTTGTGGCGAGGGGATTTATCCCCGTTGGGTGGCGAAGCCGCCCCAAAAACTGCAACCTCGGTTCATCAGCTATACCGAGCGTGGTGGGTTGGCGACTGCTTCGCAGTCGAACGGGGATAAATCCCCTCGCCACAGAGTTGAGTTCATATGGTGAATGGCAGTTGTGCTTGAGAACGGCGCCAAAACCTCGGGTTTATGGCAAACTTCGCCACCATAACCCGCCGTTTCGCGACCCAGAGCCTTCGGCCGTGTCGCGCTGCGGAATAAAACGATGCCAGGTTTGCGTCCCCCGGATGGGAATAGACCCTTTGCGTGTTGGTACGACGGTTCCAGCACTTTCTGCCTGAACAGATTAGAGAAACGACCATGCATAACGTCGTCATCAGCGGCACCGGCCTGTACACACCGGCCAACAGCATCTCCAACGAAGAGCTGGTGCAGTCTTTCAATACCTACGTCGCCCAGTTCAACGCCGATAACGCCGAGGCCATTGCCAGCGGTGAAGTCCAGGCCCTGACAGAATCCAGCGCTGCGTTCATCGAAAAAGCCTCTGGCATCAAGAGCCGCTTTGTCATGGACAAGGACGGCATCCTCGATCCGCAACGCATGGCCCCGCGCTTGCCCGAGCGCTCCAACGACGAATGGTCGGTGCTCTGCCAGATGGCCGTTGGCGCAGCCGAGCAAGCCTTGCAGCGAGCCGGCAAAACCGCAGCCGACATCGACGGCGTGATCGTCGCCTGCTCCAACCTGCAACGCGCTTACCCGGCCATCGCCATCGAAGTCCAGGAAGCGTTGGGCATCGAAGGTTTTGGTTTCGACATGAACGTGGCGTGTTCTTCCGCCACCTTCGGCATCCAGGCCGCCGCCAACAGCGTGCAACTGGGCCAGGCGCGGGCGATCCTGATGGTCAACCCGGAGGTCTGCACCGGGCACCTGAACTTCCGTGATCGCGACAGCCATTTCATCTTCGGCGATGCCGCGACTGCGGTGATCATCGAACGCGCGGATCTGGCGACCTCCGCGTACCAGTTCGACGTGGTCAGCACCAAATTGCTGACCAAGTTCTCCAACAACATCCGCAATAACTTCGGCTTCCTCAACCGCGCGGCGGAAGAGGGCATCGGTGCCCGCGACAAGCTGTTCGTGCAGGAAGGCCGCAAGGTGTTCAAGGATGTCTGCCCGATGGTCGCCGAGCTGATTGGCGAGCACCTGGAAGAGAACCAGCTCAACGTTGGCGACGTGAAGCGTTTCTGGCTGCACCAGGCCAACCTGAGTATGAACCACTTGATCGTGCGCAAGCTGCTCGGCCGCGAAGCTACCGAAGAAGAAGCCCCGGTGATTCTCGACAGCTACGCCAACACCAGCTCGGCCGGTTCTGTCATTGCTTTCCATAAATATCAGGATGATCTGGCCTCGGGTTCGCTGGCGGTGCTCAGCTCCTTCGGTGCCGGTTATTCGATCGGTAGCGTGTTGCTGCGCAAGCGCTGAAACAGGTTAATTTCCCCTTAATCGCGTCGATCTTTCCTACATCCGAAGCGATTGAAACGCTGTAATTTTTCGGACGTCGCGGCAGGTGCACACCTGCCGCGTTCATTTTCGAAGTCCGGACAAGGGGATTGATGGATGGCGGCTGACGACACCCAACTGCTCACGCGCCTGCTGGCGGGGGAGCAAAAGGCTTTCAAGGAACTGGTCACCACGTATCAGAGCGCCATGCGCGCTGTGGCTTACGCGATTGTCGGCCAGCGTCATGTCGAGGAAGTGGTGCAGGATGCCTGGCTGTCGGTGGTGCGTCATCTGGCCAGCTTCGAAGGCCGCTCCAGCCTCAAGACCTGGTTGCTGACCATCACCGCCAATTCGGCCAAGAGTCGCTACAAGCTCAATCGCCGGGAGGTCCTGCTCGACGACCTGCCATCGCCCCACGGCACCATCGGTGATGATCGATTTTCCTCGAGCGACGGTCATTGGCTGGTCGCGCCATTTGCCTGGCATCAGGACACCCCCGAAGCGCTACTCACCGAAAACGAACTGCGCGAATGCCTCGAGCACACCTTGCTGAGTCTGTCCGAGTTGCAGAGCAGTGTCCTGCTGTTGCGCGAACGCCAGGGCCTGGAGCTGGAAGAGATCTGTAATCTTCTGGAGATTTCGCTCTCCAATGTCCGCGTGCTGCTGCACCGGGCACGCTTGAAGGTCTTTGCGACCGTGGAACATTTTGAGGAGACAGGAGAATGTTGACCTGCAAGGAGCAAGTGGCACGATCCAGCGATTATCTCGACGGCCAACTGAGCTTTCGCGAGACGCTGATGGTGCGTCATCACCTGTTGTTCTGCCCGAACTGCCGGCGCTTCATGCGGCAGATGCGCGTGATGCAGGCAACCCTGAAGGCGCTGCCGGACAAACCGGACGAGAACGTCGATGCCTTGGCCGAACGCCTGGCCGAGCAACGACGAAAAGACAACCCCCTGTAGGAGCTGTCGAGTGAAACGAGGCTGCGATCTTTTGATCTTGTTTTCAGTATCAAGATCAAAAGATCGCAGCCTTCGGCAGCTCCTAAAGGGGTTTTTGCATCCTGCAGAAATAACCCGGTGCGGGTGAAACGAACGGATGATGGGGATCGTCCCGCCCGCTCCGGAGTGAGGCAGCTTCAAGCTTCAAGCCTCAAGCTGCAAGTAAAGGCATTCACTCGCAGCTCTTGGCTTGTAGCTTGTAGCTTGTAGCTACCGTTTTAGAACTTCGCTTCAGCATCCAGCTGCAGGGTGTTGGCGTCTGCATCGCGCTGGCTGCGGCTGGCGAAGTCGGCCTTGGTCAGGAAGTACGTAGCGCCGACGGCGAAGTTCTTGTCGATGTCGTAACCGACCTTGAACTTGTGCCCGCGCGAACCGGTGGTGCCGTTGGCGAAGTCGGAGTCGGTGAAGGCGCCGACCACGGCGTTGCGCTGCACGTCGCGATAGTTGTAGTCGAGGTTGAAGCCGAAGACTTTCGACTTGGCGCCGAGCAACCATGCGGTGTCCTGATCGGTCACGGCATCGTTGTTCTTCACGTACTGGCCGTAGAACGACAGCGGCATTGGCAGGCCGCCGATGTCGATCTGGCTGAACCCTTCATACAGACGGAATTCGTTGTTCGCCGAGTTGCCGTTGACTGCCAGGGCGCACGGCGTCGAGGTGCCGGTGCAGCGGCTGTCTTCGTCGTTCTGGTAGGCGTAGACGCTGCCGCCGACGGTCATTTTCAGGTTGTCGGTGATGTTGAAGCGGCTGCCCAACTGGCCAGCGGTCAGGCGCAGGTCGTGGCGGAATTGCACGCCGTCGCCGTCAACGTTGTCCTTGAGGTTGTAGTTACCCAGGCTGCCGAACAATTCGGCGCTGCCGCCCAATGGATACTTGTAGGTAATGGCCAGACCTTCCGGGTTGATATCGCTGTCCCAGATCACGTCGCCCATGCTCACCCACGGTTGCAGCATCTTGCCGCCGATCACGTGCAGGTTCTTGATCTGATCAGGGTGATAGTCGATGTAGCCGAGGTCGAGCCAGATCTGCTTCTTGTCGAAGTAGTTGTCCTGATCCTGGTTGGTCGAGCGCGCGTCGTCACCGCCGCCAGTGGCGATGCGGATACCGGTGTCGACTTGCGGGTTGATCTCGGTGTAGGCGCCCAGACGCGCACGGATGCGCTGGCGATCCTTGTCGCGGCCGCCGTTGTTCGGCTCGCCGTCGATCTTGATGGTTTCCTGGCGGATACGTACGTCGCCCTTGAACTGAGTCTTGGCCGCCCAGGCCAGTTTCTGGTCGAACAGGCTCTGTTCGTTGGTCTTCTTCGCGACCGCCGCCACTTGTTCGTTGGTTTCCTGCTGCGCCTGTTGGGCGATTTGCTGAGCCTTCTGATCCTTGGCCAGTTCTGTTTGCAGCTCGATGTACTGCGCCTGGGAAATCGACCCGTTGGCCTTGAGCATGTCGAGCAGTTTGGCGTCGACTGCAGCACTGGCCGGAACGCTCATGGCCAGCAACAAGCCGCCGCACAGGGCCGCTGCAGTTTTCGTGGAAGCAAGACGCATAGCAATCTCCGAAGATGAAGGGGATGGCTGAACCATCCTGGGCACAACCGGCTGAAGGCCGGAAAACTGTGTCCGGGTTAGAACCCGGCGCTCTAAAAACAGGCGCCAGTATCGCGATGGTTTATGACAGAGCGGTGGCACAGTGATGGCAGGTTGATGACGATGCGTATCAGGCGTGAACTATCGAGTTAGAGCGCTGTCGGCCGATTGAGCGTGTGCAACCGGGTCGCGATCAGCGATACTCGCCGGGCTTTGTCGCCAAGCTGTGGAGTGCCAGTGAATGCCGTTGCAACGCCTGCAAGACCTGTCAGAAATCGCCCCGGCAAGCTGGGATGCGCTGGTGCCGGACAACCAGCCGTTCCTGCGTCACGCCTTTCTCAGCGCGCTGGAAGACAGCGGCAGTGTCGGCCCGCATTCGGGCTGGCAGCCCGAACATTTACTGCACATCGAAGATGATCGACTGATCGCCGCACTGCCCAGTTATCGCAAGTGGCACTCCTACGGCGAGTACGTCTTCGATCACGGTTGGGCTGACGCCTGCGCGCGTGCCGGCATTGATTACTACCCCAAACTCCTGACTGCCGTGCCCTTCAGCCCGGTCAGCGGTCCGCGCTTGCTGGCGGCGAAGGTCGAGGACGGTTTCGAACTGCTGAACAGCCTGCCGGGCTATCTGCAGATCGAAGAACTGTCCAGCGCGCACATCAATTTCACCGATCCGTTTACCGATGCGGCGATGGCCGAGCAACCGGGCTGGCTGCAGCGCATCGGCTGTCAATATCACTGGCAGAACCGTGGTTACCGCGACTTTCAGGACTTCCTCGACGCCCTCAGTTCGCGCAAGCGCAAGCAGATGCGCAAGGAACGCGAGCAGGTGGCGGGGCAGGGCTTCGAGTTCGAGTGGTTGGAGGGGCGAGAGCTGGGCGAGGCACAGTGGGATTTTGTTTACGCCTGCTATGCCAACACCTACGCGGTGCGGCGTCAGGCGCCGTATCTGACGCGGGAGTTCTTCAGCCTGCTGGCCGAACGTATGCCCGAAGCGATTCGCGTGGTCTTGGCCAAACAGGGCTCACGGCCGGTGGCGATGGCGTTCAGCCTGGTCGGTGGTGACAGTTTCTACGGGCGTTATTGGGGCTGCCTGGCCGAGTTTGATCGGCTGCATTTCGAGACGTGTTTTTATCAGGGCATGGATTACGCGATTGCCCATGGCATCCAGCGTTTCGATGCCGGGGCGCAGGGCGAGCACAAGTTGATTCGCGGCTTCGAACCGGTGATCACCCATTCCTGGCATTACCTGCGCCATCCGGGGTTGAAGGCAGCGGTAAAAGATTTCCTGCAACAGGAACGCGCCGGCATCCTCGCCTATGCCGAAGAAGCGAAAACCGCCTTGCCCTATCGCCAAGCATAGATCCCTGTGGGAGCGAGCCTGCTCGCGAAAGCGTCGGGTCAGTTGACGAATTTGTCGCTGATCCACCGCATTCGCGAGCAGGCTCGCTCCCACAGTTTTTTCACCGCACCGCCAGGCATCAGTCGATGCCGACAAAGCCTCCGGTCTGGTGTGCCCACAAGCGCGCATACAAGCCGCGATGGGCGAGCAGTTCGGCGTGGGTGCCGCTCTCGGCGATCTTGCCGTTTTCCAGCACCACGAGGCGATCCATGCGCGCGATGGTCGAGAGACGGTGGGCGATGGCGATCACGGTTTTGCCCTGCATCAAGGTCTCGAGGCTTTCCTGGATCGCCGCTTCGACTTCCGAATCCAGTGCAGAGGTGGCTTCGTCCATGATCAGGATCGGCGCGTCCTTGAGCAGCACCCGCGCGATCGCGATGCGCTGGCGCTGACCACCCGACAGTTTCACCCCGCGCTCACCGACATGCGCGTCGAAACCGGTGCGGCCTTCAGCGTCGGACAGCAGTGGAATGAACTCATCGGCGCGAGCCTTGTGCACCGCCTCCCACAGTTCAGCGTCGGTGGCGTCGGGTTTGCCGTAAAGCAAGTTGTCGCGGATCGAGCGGTGCAACAGCGAGGTGTCCTGAGTGATCATGCCGATCCGCGCACGCAGGCTTTCCTGGCCGACTTCGGCAATGTTCTGCCCATCGATCAGGATGCGCCCGCCCTCGACGTCGTACAGGCGCAGCAACAGGTTGACCAAGGTTGATTTGCCGGCGCCGGACGGGCCGATCAAGCCGATTTTCTCCCCCGGTTTTATCGTCAGATTGAGGTCGCCGATGATGCCTTTCTTCTTGCCGTAGTGAAAATCCACGTGCTCGAAACGCACTTCGCCCGAGGCCACGGCCAGCGGTTTGGCCTGCTCGCGGTCGGTGACGCTGACCGGTTGCGAAATGGTGCGCAGACCGTCCTGGACCATGCCGATGTTTTCGAAAATGCCGGTGACCACCCACATGATCCAGCCGGACATGTTGACGATGCGAATCACCAGGCCGGTGGCCAGGGCAATCGCGCCGACGGTGATCAGCGACTGCGTCCACAGCCACAATGCCAGCGCGGTGGTGCCGACGATCAGCAGGCCGTTCATGGTGGTAATCGCCACGTCCATGCTGGTCACCACGCGACCGGCCATCTGCGCTTTGACGGTCTGTTCCTCGATCGCTTCCTTGGCGTAGTGCTGTTCGAAGTTGGTGTGAGCGAACAGTTTCAGCGTGGCGATGTTGGTGTAGCCGTCGACGATACGGCCCATCAATTTCGAGCGCGCGTCAGAGGCTTCCACCGAACGCTCTTTCACGCGCGGCACGAAGTAATACAGCGCGCCGATGTAGGCGACGATCCAGGTCAGCAAAGGGATCATCAGGCGCCAGTCGGCCTCGGCGAACAGCACCAGCGAGCTGATCGCATAGATCACCACGTGCCACAGCGCGTCCACCGCTTGCACGGCGGAATCGCGCAGCGAGTTGCCGGTCTGCATGATGCGCTGGGCGATGCGCCCGGCGAAGTCGTTCTGGAAGAAATTCAGGCTCTGCTTGAGCACGTAACTGTGGTTCTGCCAGCGGATCATGCTGGTCATGCCCGGGCTCAGGGTCTGATGCACCAGCAGGTCGTGCAGGCCGAAGAAAATCGGTCGCAACACCAGGGCGACCACCAGCATCCAGGTCAATTCGAGGGCGTGGTCGCTGAAGAAATTCGGGTTGGGCGTGCCTTGGGCCAGATCGATGATGCGGCTCAGGTAACTGAACAGCGCCACTTCGATCAACGCGGCGAACAGGCCAACCACGAGCAGGGCGGCGAAGCTCGGCCAGACCTGCTTCAGGTAATAGGTATAGAAGGGCCAGACGCGGTCCGGCGGGGACGCCGTCGGGGCGTCGCGGAAGATATCGATCAGTTGTTCGAAACGGCGATAGAGCATCAGATAACCGCCCGGAATCCGGGCTCTCCTTTTATCAGTGCGAGCGGCGCAGGCTCAGCCCCACGCCGCTCGATATGCCCGGCGAAACTCAGTCGATGCGCTTGGCCGACTTGATGATCACAGGGTCGACAGGCACGTTTTGCATGCCGCTTTTGGTGGTGGTCTGCGAGTTGACGATGATGTCCACGACATCCATGCCCTTGACCACTTTGGCGAACACCGCGTAACCGGCGTCACGGCCCGGATCGAGGAATGCGTTGTCGGCAACGTTGATAAAGAACTGGCTGGTCGCCGAGTCAGGAATGGAAGTACGCGCCATCGACAGGGTGCCACGAACGTTGTGCAGGCCATTGCTGGCTTCGTTCTTGATCGGCGCCTTGGTTTCTTTCTGTTGCATCTGCTGGGTGAAGCCGCCGCCCTGAGCCATGAAGCCCGGGATCACGCGGTGGAAAATGGTGTTGTTGTAGAAACCGCTGTCGACGTATTCAAGGAAGTTCTTCGTGCTGATCGGTGCCTTGACCGGGTCCAGTTCGATTTCGATCTGGCCGTTGGTGGTGTCCAGCAGCACGTGGGGCGCCTTGGCCGGGGTAGCAGCCATCAGGTTGGCGGCAAACAGTACGGAGCTGGCGGCGAGGGCGAGTTTTTTCAGCATGGGTCAGTGATCCTGAGAGTGAAGGTCGGCTGTGGCGAGAAAATCCAGCAGCGTGTGATTGAAGCGTTCGGGTTGATCGAGCGGGGTGGCATGGCGCGAGTCGTCAATGACCACCAGCCGCGCATCCGGCAGCAGTTTTACATAGGTTTCTTTTAACGCCACCGGTGTGTAATCACGGTCGGCGCTGATGACGAGCGTTGGACAGGACACCCGGGAAAGTCGTTCCTGAACGCCCCAGCCCACGATCGCATCGAAGCTGGCGAGATAAGCACGTTTGTCGTTTTTTGCCCAGCGTTCGGCCATTTTCCGTCGCAGATCGGCCTGTTCCGGCTTGGGGAAAAGTTTGCTGCCGAGGGCTTTGCCGATGGTTTCCAGGCTGAGCAGGCGCATCAGGCTCCAGCGTTTGAACCACTGCCAGTAGTCGTCGCGGGTGC
Source organism: Pseudomonas siliginis (assembly GCF_024072275.1). Lineage (NCBI taxonomy): Bacteria > Pseudomonadati > Pseudomonadota > Gammaproteobacteria > Pseudomonadales > Pseudomonadaceae > Pseudomonas > Pseudomonas siliginis. Next base: position 1,585,048 of record NZ_CP099598.1, read on the forward strand.
GCAATTTGACTTGTGGCGCGCTGTTGACGATGGTCAGGCTCTTGAGCACCTGCGGCTGATCGACGGCCAGCTGAAAACCGATCATCCCGCCCATCGACAGCCCGACGTAGTGCACCGGGCCGAGGCGCAGGTGCTCGATCAAGGCCAGCAGGTCGGCGCTGAACCCGGCAATGCTGTAGCGCTCGCGGGGTTTGTCCGAGCGCCCGTGGCCGCGAATGTCCGGGACGATCACCCGGTAGTGCGCGGCCAGCGCCGGGATCTGCATTTCCCAGTCCAGGGTGCTCGAGCCGAGCCCGTGAACCAGCAGCAGCGGCGCACCGTGGCCATATTCCTCGTAGTGCAGGTTGCAACCTTCGTGCTCGAAATACGCCATCGGTGAACTCCGTGTCAGGCTTGTTCAGGTGCGGCGAACGGTGCGTCCAGCGGCAAGGTGTCGAAGGTGCGCAGCAGTTCGATGAGGATCTGCGTGGCCGGGCCCAGGGGTTTGTCCTTGTTCGAATACAGATAGAAGCTCGAATTGCGGCTGCCGCCTCGATCCAACGGTAGCAGCTTGAGCGAACCATCCTTCAATTCGCGGTCGATCATGTGTCGCGGTAGCCAGGCAAAACCCAGGCCGCTGCTGACAAAGGTCGCGGCGGTGGCAAGGCTGCCGACGGTCCAGCGCTGCTCGGCGCCGAGCCAGCCGACATCGCGCGGCTGCTGGCGGCCGGAGTCGCGGATCACCACTTGCATCTGGGTTTCCAGATCCTGAAAGCTCAGCTCGCGGTTGAGCCGATGCAGCGGATGATCAGGGTGGGCAACGGCGACGAACTCGACATCGCTCAACTCCGCACCCAGGTAGCCCGGAATGCTCAGGCCGGTGATCGCCAGGTCCGCCACGCCTTCGAGCAGCACTTCCTCAACGCCCGACAATACTTCTTCGCGCAGACGAACGCGGCAGCCGCGACTCTGCGGCATGAACGCGGTCAGCGCGCGGACGATCCGCGCGCTCGGGTAGGCGGCGTCGACCACCAGCCGCACTTCCGCTTCCCAGCCTTGCTCCATGTGATGGGCGAGGTCTTCGAGTTGGCTGGCCTGTTTGACCAATTGCCGCGAACGGCGCAACAACACGCCGCCGGCCTCGGTGAGCACAGCTTTGCGCCCGTCGATGCGCAGCAACGGCACGCCGAGCTGATCCTGCATGCGGGCGACGGTGTAGCTCACCGACGATTGCGAACGGTGCAGGGCCTCGGCGGCCTGGGCGAATCCGCCGTGGTCGACCACGGCCTGCAACGTTCGCCATTGATCAAGGGTCACGCGGGGCGCTTTCATCAATAGCTCCTCTTGTCCTAAGCTGGCCGTCCCTCATGGAGACTGCCGAATGAAAAAATTCTGTTGTGTGGTGCTGGCGCTGCTGCCGTTGACCGCGTTTGCCTATCCGATCGATGTGCAAAAGGATCTCAACGGCATGAAGATCGACTACGAGACTTACGACACGGACAACGACATCGGCTCGATCCGTGTGGCCAACTACGGTGATGTCGACGCGACCTGCCGTGCGGTGTTCAGCAACGGCCCGGAAGCACCGCGCACGCGCAGCATCGATGTCCCGGCCGGCAAGCATAAAAACGCCACGGCCAAGTTCACCCGCGAGATCATCAAGCTGCGCATCAAACTGACCTGCACCCCGAAATAACGCTAATACCCTGTGGGAGCGAGCCTGCTCGCGAAGACGGAGCGTCATCCAGAGATGATGTGACTGACATTCCGCTTTCGCGAGCAGGCTCGCTCCCACAGGGGATATGGGTTTAGCTTATAAACGAATTTATCGATGGATTACAGCGGATATTTGCGCTTTTTCATCGATTCGACTCTGTTTAACCTTCACTCCATCGACTTACAACATTCTCGGATGGAGGCTACACACCATGTCCCGCGTTCTGATCATCGAAAGCAGTGCCCGCCAGCAAGATTCGGTTTCCCGTCAACTGACCCAGACCTTCATCGCTCAGTGGAAAGCCGCGCACCCTGCCGATCAGATCACCGTGCATGACCTCGCCGCGAACCCGGTGCCGCACCTGGACGCCAACTTGCTGGGCGGCTGGATGAAGCCCACCGAGCAGCGCAACGACAGCGAACAGGCGTCGCTGGACCGCTCCAACCAATTGACTGATGAGCTGCTCGCCGCCGACGTGCTGGTGATGGCTGCACCGATGTACAACTTTGCGATCCCGAGCACGCTCAAGGCCTGGCTTGACCATGTGCTGCGTGCGGGGGTGACCTTCAAGTACACCGAAACCGGCCCGCAAGGTCTGCTCAGCGGCAAGCGCGCCTTTGTCCTGACCGCTCGCGGTGGCGTGTATGCCGGTGGCCCGGCGGATCATCAGGAACCGTACTTGCGGCAGGTGATGGGTTTCATCGGGATCAACGACGTGACCTTTATCCATGCTGAGGGCATGAACCTGGGCGGTGACTTCCAGGAGAAGGGCCTGAATCAGGCCAACGCCAAATTGTCTCAGGTCGCTTGATCGGTTAATCGCCAGATAATCGCCGATTGTTTAAGTGACCTGGCGCAACCCCTTCAAGGTTCCACGCGCATCGAACCTCCCTTTGCACTTTTGCTCCTGAGTGCTGTAGCCCGATTGAACGCTTTAGCGAGATCGGGCTTTTTTTTGTCTGGGTTTTCTTGGCGGCCTTTGGGCCGACCAGGCTCTTGGGGTTTTGGGTGAATATCCGTTACTGCGGTGTTGCGGCTGGCGGTTCCGCTCTTACAGCGGGTCACTTTGGCAAACGCTCCAAAGTAACCAAAGGTCTGTGCCCCAACGTTCGGCCCGCTCGATGGGGCTCGGGGTTCCTTCGCTGCGGGATCGATCCCTCCGCTCAGCCTGCCGACGGGGCGGGTGGATCAAGATCAAGAGCGGTACTCGAGCTTGCGCTCATTGTGTTGAGCGGTGGAGGGCCGGTTTTTGGCTTCTTTGGATTCGATGCGGTATTTCATGTCGGCGTAGCTTGCCCAACCACCTCGGTCAGTCCCCTCTCCCTCCGGGAGAGGGCCAGGGTGAGGGGCTTTTGATTCCGGCGCCGTTTGCTGTTGGAGCCCATCCGAAAAACCGCTATCGTCGCCGCCATTCGATTTTCGAGGCGAGCATGGGCTATCTACTTTTTGTCACGCTGATCCAGGCGTTTTCCTTCAGTCTGATCGGCGAATACCTGGCTGGGCATGTCGACAGTTACTTTGCGGTGCTGGTGCGTGTGTTGCTGGCCGGGCTGGTGTTTATTCCGTTGACGCGCTGGCGTTCGGTGGAGCCGGCGTTCATGCGTGGCATGTTGCTGATCGGCGCGTTGCAGTTCGGGGTGACTTACGTCTGCCTGTACCTGAGCTTCCGTGTGCTGACGGTGCCGGAGGTGTTGCTGTTCACGATTCTCACGCCGCTGCACGTGACGTTGATCGAAGACGCGCTGAACCGCCGCTTCAACCCGTGGGCGTTGATTGCTGCGCTGGTAGCAGTCGGGGGTGCGGCGGTGATTCGCTTCGACAGCATCAGTCCCGACTTCTTCATGGGCTTCCTGCTGCTGCAACTGGCCAACTTCACTTATGCCGCCGGGCAGGTCCTGTACAAGCATCTGGTGGCGAAGCATCCGAGTGACCTGCCGCATTACCGCCGTTTCGGTTATTTCTACCTCGGTGCATTGGCGGTTGTGCTGCCAGCGTTCCTGTTGTTCGGCAAGTCGAACTTCCTGCCGGAAGCGCCGCTGCAATGGGCGGTGTTGCTGTTTCTCGGACTGGTCTCGACTGCATTGGGTCTGTACTGGTGGAACAAGGGCGCGTGCATGGTCAACGGCGGAACACTGGCGGTGATGAACAACCTGCACGTGCCGGTGGGGTTGCTGTTGAATCTGCTGATCTGGAATCAGCATGAGGAACTGGGGCGGTTGTTCCTTGGCGGGGGTGTGATTCTAGCGGCTGTGTGGATCAGTCGGGTGGGCATCCGCAAATCCCCGGCCGCCGCATAACCCCTGTGGGAGCGAGCCTGCTCGCGAAGGCGTTGGGTCAGATAAGTATGGGTCGACTGACACATTGCATTCGCGAGCAGGCTCGCTCCTACATTTGATCTTTGGGTTACATCAGGTGTTTTTCCGGCTCGGGAATACTCGCCGAGCCCAACACCGCCGGCAGCAATCCGGCGCGCAAATCCCCGCCACTCGGCTGTTGATACAGGCTCAAGCCAAACTCCGGCAACACCGCCAGCAGGTAATCGAAAATATCCCCCTGAATCCGCTCGTAATCGGCCCACACCGTGGTGCGGGTGAAGCAGTAGATTTCCAGCGGAATGCCCTGCGCGGTGGTCTGCATCTGCCGGACCATGCAGGTCATGTTCGGCTGAATCTCCGGATGACTCTTCAGATACGCCAGCGCATACGCGCGGAAGGTGCCGATATTGGTCATGCGGCGGCGGTTGGCTGACATGGCTGCGACATTGCCCTGCGCTTCGTTCCAAGCCTTGAGCTCGGCTTTCTTGCGGCCCATGTAGTCGGTCAGCAGGTGCACCTGCGAGAGCTTTTCTTCCTCGTCGTCGCGGATGAAGCGCACGCCGCTGGCATCGATGAACAGGCTGCGTTTGATCCGCCGACCGCCGGACTGCTGCATGCCGCGCCAGTTCTTGAATGACTCGGACATCAGCCGCCAGGTCGGGATCGAGACGATCGTCTTGTCGAAGTTCTGCACTTTGACCGTGTGCAACGTGATGTCGACCACGTCGCCATCGGCGCCGACTTGCGGCATCTCGATCCAGTCGCCGACGCGCAGCATGTCGTTGCTGGTCAGTTGCACGCTGGCAACGAACGACAGCAGGGTGTCCTTGTAGACCAACAGAATCACTGCCGACATCGCACCCAGACCGGACAATAGCAACAGCGGCGAGCGGTCGATCAGAGTGGCGACGATGATGATCGCGCCGAACACGTACAAAACCATTTTCGCCAGTTGCACGTAGCCTTTGATCGAGCGTGTACGCGCATGCTCGGTGCGCGCGTAGATGTCGAGCAGGGCGTTGAGCAGGGCGCTGACCGCCAGCAGCAGGAACAGAATGGTGAAGGCCAGCGCGACGTTGCCGAGGAAATTCATCGCGGTTTTGCTCAGCTCCGGCACCAGGTGCAGGCCGAACTGGATCACCAGCGACGGCGTCATCTGCGCCAGTCGTTGAAACACTTTGTTGTGGCGAAAGTCGTTGATCCAGTGCAGCGCCGGCTGGCGGCCGAGCATGCGGCTGGCGTGCAGGATCAGGTAACGCGCCACCCGTCCGAGCACCAGCGCGATGACCAGCAACACCAGCAGCGCCAGTCCCGATTGCAGAAGTGGGTGCTCTTCGAGCGTGCCCCATAGGTCCTGGGCTTTGAGCCAGAGCTGTTTGATATCCATGAGCGAAACGTTTCTTCTGTAAGACGCGAGGGCCGATTAGAGCATTTAAGACGCTGTGTATTGCAGCGAGTGACAAATCGGGCAACAAAAAAACCACTGATTGTCGGCGTTTGCACAAAGAAACTCGGCCTGAGCGCTCGAAACCGGTAACCTATGCAGCTGTTTTTTTGCATATCTTCGAGGTAGCACCCGTGTTTTCCCAATTCGCCCTGCACGAACGCCTGCTCAAAGCCGTGGCCGAGCTGAAATTTGTCGAGCCAACGCCAGTGCAAGCCGCGGCCATCCCGCTGGCGCTCCAGGGGCGTGATCTGCGGGTGACGGCGCAAACCGGTAGCGGCAAAACCGCCGCTTTCGTCTTGCCGATCCTCAATCGCCTGATCGGCCCGGCGAAGATCCGCGTCAGCATCAAGACGCTGATCCTGCTGCCAACCCGTGAGCTGGCCCAGCAGACTTTGAAGGAAGTCGAACGCTTCTCGCAGTTCACCTTCATCAAGTCCGGCCTGATCACCGGCGGCGAAGACTTCAAGGTGCAGGCGGCAATGCTGCGCAAAGTGCCGGACATCCTCATCGGCACCCCGGGGCGGATGATCGAGCAACTCAATGCCGGCAACCTCGACCTGAAAGAAGTCGAAGTGCTGGTCCTCGACGAAGCCGACCGCATGCTCGACATGGGCTTCGCCGAAGACGTGCAGCGTCTGGTCGATGAGTGCCCGAACCGTCAGCAGACCATGCTGTTCTCCGCGACCACCGGCGGTTCCGGCCTGCGCGAAATGATCGCCAAGGTCCTGAACAACCCTGAGCACCTGCAGCTCAACGCGGTCAGCCAGCTCAACTCGACGACTCGCCAGCAAATCATCACCGCCGACCACAATCAGCACAAAGAGCAGATTGTGAACTGGCTGCTGGCCAACGAGACCTACCAGAAGGCCATCGTCTTCACCAATACCCGCGCCATGGCCGACCGCATCTACGGCCGCCTCGTGGCCCAGGAATACAAAGCGTTTGTGCTGCACGGCGAGAAAGACCAGAAGGATCGCAAACTGGCGATCGATCGTCTGAAGCAGGGCGGTGTGAAGATCCTCGTCGCCACTGACGTTGCGGCCCGTGGTCTGGACGTCGACGGTCTGGATCTGGTGATCAACTTCGACATGCCACGCAGCGGCGACGAGTACGTGCACCGCATCGGTCGTACCGGCCGTGCCGGCAACGATGGCCTGGCGATCTCGCTGATCTGCCACGGCGACTGGAACCTGATGTCGAGCATCGAGCGCTACCTGAAGCAAAGCTTCGAGCGCCGCACGATCAAGGAAGTCAAAGGCACCTACGGCGGGCCGAAAAAGGTCAAGGCCTCGGGCAAAGCCGTCGGCGTGAAGAAGAAAAAGACCGACGCCAAGGGCGACAAGAAGAAAACCGCCGCCAAGACGCCGACCAAGCGCAAGAGCGTCAACCGTCCAAAGCCGGATTCTCTGGTGAGCAGCGACGGCATGGCCCCGCTCAAGCGTCGCAAGCCAGCAGAACCTGCGGCTGAGTAAGCTTTAGAACGCGCATAAAAAAACCGGACAATGTCCGGTTTTTTTTTTCGTCCTCAACTGTCGGCTTTTTTCTCCGCCGATCCCAGTTCCTTCAGACGCTGATCGATCAACTGGCACTTGTCCGGCAGATCGGCGCTGGCCGTGCCCAGATCCATTTTCTGCAACTCGGCGTTAATCTCCTTGGCTTTTTCCGGATTCTGCTCGGTGAGCTTTGAGACTTCCTTGGCCAGTTGTTCGCGTTTGATCGTCGCCTCTTCCGGCGTGCAAGCCCAGACGGGCAGGGCGCAGGCGAGAGTGGCGGCGAGGGAGAGCTTGATCAGGATTTTCATGGGCAGGCCTCAGTTCCGGTTAAGGCGGGTTAACCGGTTGAGGGCTGAAGCGTGGCAAAAGTTCAGTAAGCTTCGCAGGAGGAATGCGGATCAAAGTCCACAGCTACGTTTCAGCTAATTGCAAGATAGCTTTCAACGCGGCCTCTCGCGTCGGCAGCTTGATCTCGCCTTCACAAGCAGACGGAACGAAACCTTCAAGACGCAAACTCGCTGCGAAGTTGGCTTTGCGATGCTTGGCAAACCAGATTTTTTTGGTTTCTAAACTGAGCTTTTGCATTGGCGCCTGTCCATGTCAGAACCTCGTATTATAGCGGACGCACATCCGCAGAGCCCTGTCGGCTTAATACGGCACAAACGATACAGCGTTGAACAACATTTCGACGTGCGTGCCAAATTCCCAACCAGACATTGTTCTCCTTGGGAGCGAGCCTGCTCGCGAAACAGGCGACACGTTAGCACCGCCTTGTCGTGTAATCGTTTTTCGCGAGCAGGCTCGCTCCCACAGGTCCTCGTGTGTTTTCTCCACAGTGAACTCAAGATCGCTGCTCACCATGACAGCAACCCGACTTCGGCACACCGTCATACCGATCATGATGTCGCACCCATTCCATGATCTCGTCTTCATTCCTGCCCTTGGGCGTCAGATCAAGGTAGTGGTAAGCGCCGACCAGCATGTCCAGACCGCGTGCGTACGTTGAATAGGTGTGAAAAATCTCGCCTTCGTCATTGCGATAAAACACGCTCAGCCCCGGCATTTCTTCCTCGGCGCTGTCGGTTTTTTCGTAATTGTAGGTAGCCTTGCCCTCGGCGACATCTTCAGCCCGGGCGCAGACGCCGAAGTCGTAATTGAAATCGCAACCTTCTGACGAAACCCAGTCGAATTTCCAGCCCATGCGTTGTTTGAACGCCTGAAACTCGTTGAACGGCGCGTGGGAAACTGCAACCACCGCGACGTCGTGGTGGGCCAGGTGCTGGTTGGCGCCATCAATGTGGTCACTGAGGAACGAGCAGCCCTGGCAGCCTTGCTCCCAGTCTTTGGCAAACATGAAGTGATAGATGACCAACTGGCTGTTGTTGCCGAACAGGTCATTGAGCTTCAGTTCGCCGTTCGGACCTTGGAAGTGATAGTCCTTGTCGACTTTTACCCACGGCAGGGCGCGGCGCTCGGCGCTGAGGCGATCGCGTTCCCGGGTGAAGGCTTTTTCGTGGGCCAGATGCTGCTGGCGGGCAGCGAGCCATTCTTCGCGTGATACCACCGGATGGTTTGCAACGTTCATGACCATGTCTCCTGCGGGTTGAACCGGCTGTTTCAGACTAGTCGTTTAACCAGCGAGAGAATCGACAGACCGCCGGTCGGTCGCCGCGAAGATATGCGGCTGAACGGCTGCGCAGCGCTTGGGTCACAACCTTTGAAAGCGGCACAAATCACCCGCACCGGAGGTTGAACCAGGATGACAACTTATAACTGGGATTTGATTGAACGTTTGCTGCATGAAGTGCAGAACAGCGCTGGACAGAGCTTCGCTCCCCGCGCTTATGCCGAAGCCTACGCGGCCGAGAAAGCCAGCGCTGGCGAGCCGATCGAGAATCTCGACCATTTGAAAACGTTGGCCTGTGAGTATGAAAGTCTGCTGCTTGACCGTGGTTATATCGAGCCGCGTCCGGATCATGAAGGCAGTACCGGCAACAATTTCATTCTGACGCAGCGCGGTTCCAGCCTGCTGAGCCTGATCGACAGCAGCATCCCCGGCAACGACCACCCGCGTCAGGTGCTGGATGAGCAGGAGGATGCGCTGGATGAGGTGACATTTGATGAAGTCGCTTCAAAGGCTCAAATCGCCTGAGCCAGCGAAATCCCCCTGTGGGAGCGAGCCTGCTCGCGAATACGGTTTGTCAGTGACATTGAACTGTCTGATACACCGCTTTCGCGAGCAGGCTCGCTCCCACATTGGATTCCAGTAATCTCAAGGTTTCTGCGCGGCCTTCAGGCATTTCAGGTCATTGAAGTCCTTACGCACTTTCTCGATTTTCTTCAACAACCGCTCACGCTGTTGCGGCGTGCTCTGCGCCATCAGATCGACAAACAGCGAGCGTGCCTGGGCTTCAGTGTTGGCGTAGGCCTCGCGGTAGTCCGCTGTCCACAACCGCTCGCGGTTGACTAGAAGTGTCTCGATGCGTTGTGGGAATTCCGGGCTTTGGCGTTGCGCAACGGCGGCACTGAACTGTTGCTGCCAGTGCGCGCGGTTGGCGATCCATTGAGTGTTCTGGTCGCCCAAGGCGTTGGTCCAGGCCGCGACGCGTTGTTTCTGTGTGTCGCTGAGCGGACCCAGCCAGTCGTTCAGGCGTTTTTCCATGCGCTCGCCGCGTTCCTGTATCTGCTGGGCCAGCGGCGGTTTGACGTATTCCTGCTGGCGTTTGCGCAGATCCTTGGCAAACGCATCATTCATTTCTGCCACCTGTCTATCGTCCAGACCTTGTAGCAACTCGATGGCCGAAGGGGTGATTTCCCGGGCGGTTTCGGCAATGGCCTGCTTGGCTTCGGCGGTGCGCTCCTGCAGGGCGGCGTCGCTGACCTGATTGCTCTCGACCATGGCCTGCAATCGGTCCAGCCAGTCGAGGTAACCCGGTAACTGCGTGGTGCAGTGCCAGCTCAGGTGTTCTTTGAGCCGGTCGTTGAACCAGTCTTTCTGCTCGCCGTTCATGTCCACGTAGTCACTCAGCGACCATGGAATAATCACGTCGAGGTTGCGGTAGGCCAGGCCCACGCGGCTGCAAGCGCCGAGGGCGAGGGTGAAGATGAGCAGGGCGGCAATCTGTTTGAACCAGCGAGACATGGGCAAATCCTTGCGAGAGCCTGGCGTCGGAAATCTGATTCTTATGTGATGCAGGATGCACGCGGCAGTTCAGCCGATCAATAGAACGTGCGTACAGCCTTGAGGGTGACGAGGCCGTCGCACTCGCTGTTGTGCCCGGAATAGGCCGAGCAATCGCTGCCGCTGAGGCTGGAATTGCTGTAGATCAGATCGAGATCGACACCCATGAATGGTCGCGACAGCTTCACCGACCAATCGGTGAAACTGCTGACATAACCACCGTCCACCGCCACCGGTGTGTTCAGTTGATGGGTGGTGTATTTCATGCTCACGCCGATGCCGAACGGCTGATTGCCAGTGAGGTCGGCAAACAAGGTGTTGTTCTGTTTATCCGGGTCGTTGCTCAATGCGATGCCGAAGCGACTGCCGAGCAGAGTCAGACCGCCGAACAGCTCCTGGCTGTCGAGGGTGTCCACGCGGGGGTAGCTGTAATGGATCATCCCGACTTCGTAGCCGAGCACCTGATCGAAAGGCTGCTTGAAGCCGACGTAGGAATCGATCTCGAGGTTTTTGCCGGGGGTGATGCCCATGCTCGGCGCGTACTGGCCGAAATACACGCCGCTGTCGTGGCTCAGATCAAGGCCACCGTGGAACGAGCCGACCGCCGCCGGTTTGACCAGTCCCTGGGCCATGCTGCGGCTGGGCGTGGTGCCGAGCTTGAGATCGAAATCACCCAGTTCACCCTGAAAAACCTGCGCGTGCGCGCTCGCGCCTGACAGCAGGCTGACGAACAATAAACAGGGAAATGGGCGCATGCGTCACTCCATGAACCGCGAGCGCAGGGCGAAGGCCTGCTGAAACGCTTGATCTAGACGCGTGCAAGGATACCGGCGAATGCCCGGCATTGATGGCCGTTCGTCGATTTTTGAGGATTTTTGTTTAAAGCGAAGGGGTGTTGCGCGGTGCCAGTCCAGGCGCTTCGAAGCTCAAAGCGCCTCTGGACGGGGTAAAACCGGTGTTACTTCTTGCCCAGGCTGATCTGCTTGGACGGGCCGAATGTCTGGCCACTGACGCCTTTGGCAATTTGCTGGATCTCGCCGCCGGACTTGAGGAATGCTGCGATCTGATCGTTGATCGATTCGCTGGTTTCAACGGCTGGAGCTGGCTTTGCTTTGCTGGTGGATGCTTTTACACGCATGGCGGCCATTAACCTTTAGAAAAGTAACTCGGCCAGGCATCGTACAGGAATAACTTGACAATAGCTTGGTAAATATCCCCCGGAATAACCAAGCCCAGCGCTGTATTATTGCCTGATCGACACTGTTAATTTTTAGCTAACTCCCTGTTTTAAATAAGAACATCGAATCGGCGTGAGGCAATTGTGCGCAGCCGTAAGCCGCTGGGCCGGACTGACGAGCGGCACCTCACCGGGCAGTGATCAAGCAAAATCAACAGGTTGACGCAGATTTTCCGCTGCGAGGATCTGTCGCCCGACGTTTGCGGCAAAAACGGGTAGAATGCCGCCCACGTATTGAGGGTTTCGGAAATGGCTTTAGTCGGGCGTTACAACAGTTTGCAAGTGGTTAAACACACTAACTTCGGTTTATATCTGGACGGCGGTGCCGACGGCGAAATTCTTTTGCCCAACCGTTATATCCCCAAAGATATTCCCAGCGAAGATGAAGACTGGCTCAACGTATTCATCTATCTGGACAGCGAAGACAAACTTCTCGCCACTACGGAAAAACCCAAAGTTCAGGTCGGCGAATTTGCCAGCCTGAAAGTGGTTGAAGTTAACAGCATCGGCGTGTTCCTCGACTGGGGCCTGCCGAAAGATCTGTTGCTGCCGTACTCGGAAGAAAAGCGCCAGATGACCGCTGGCGAATACTGCGTGGTGCACGTCTACCTCGACAAACACACGCGCCGCATCACCGCCACCGCGCGCCTCGATCGTTACCTGGACAAGACCCCGGCCACCTACAGCCCGGGCCAGGAAGTTGATCTGCTGGTTGCCGAAGCCACCGACATGGGCTTCAAGGCGATCATCAACAACAAGCACTGGGGCTTGATCCACAAGAACGAAATCTTCAAGTTCATGCGTTCGGGCATGCGCGAGAAAGGCTTCATCAAGGAAGTGCGCGCCGACGGCAAGATCAGCCTGAGCCTGCAACCGGTTGGCCAGGAAGCGGCCAGCAGCCTGAGTTCGAAGATCCTCGGCAAGTTGCGCGAAAACGACGGCACCCTGGCGGTCAGTGACAAGAGTGATCCGGCGTTGATCAGCAGCCTGTTCGGCGTCAGCAAGGGCAACTTCAAGAAAGCCATCGGCTCGCTGTACAAGGAAGGCAAGATCGTGATCCACGCCGATCGTATTGAACTAACCTGACTCACCGCAGGCCCATGGTAGGAGCTGCCGAAGGCTGCGATCTTTTGATCTTGATCTTGAAAATCGGCGGCTCCCACATCTAAAAGGGGTGAGCCAATGAAAAAGGCGCTGATCGCATACGTCTCGACGCTACTGACGTTTCTGCTGCTCGATGGGATCTGGCTCGGGCTGCTGATGGCGCCGACCTATCGCGAACTGCTCGGTTCGCTGATGCTGGATAAACCGCTGCTGTTGCCCGCAGCGGTTTTTTATTGCCTGTACGTTATTGGCTGCGTGGTATTCGTGGTCTTGCCGGCGCTGAGCTGGCAGCGAGCGGCGAAGCTTGGTGCGCTGTTGGGGCTGGTGGCGTACGGCACTTATGACCTGACCAATTGGGCGACATTGCGCGACTGGTCGGTGCAGGTGAGTTTGATGGATTGGGCGTGGGGGACAGTGGCGACGGCCGTTGCTTGCACGGTGGGTTATTTGGTGGCGAAGCGGTTTGCCTGAGCTGCTCCGGCAGTTGTGTTGGCAATGCTGCCTCTTCGCGAGCAGGCTCGCTCCCACATGTTCACCGAACCCTCTGTGGGAGCGGGCTTGCCCGCGAATGACGGCGCAGCCGTCAACCATTCAGCGCTGACGCCACTGACCAAATAAAGGTCTTTTCCAGACGGCTTTTTCCGCGCATCTGATTGATAATCCCCGACACTGTTTCCTGACCAATGGATGGCCTGCCATGTTGTGTGTGTTCGAGGTGTTGCGGTGAGTGCCGAGCGGCGCAATGCCGACGGTTTTGCCCTGCAAGTGATGATCGGCCTGTGCCTGATCTGGGGTGTGCAGCAAGTCCTGATCAAATGGGCGGCGACTGACATCGCGCCGGTGATGCAAGCGGCGGGGCGCTCGGGAATTTCTGCGTTGCTGGTCGGTTTGCTGATCTGCTGGAAGGGTGGCTGGGATCAGGTCGGCAGCACCTGGCGCGGCGGTTTGCTGGCCGGTGCGCTGTTTGGTCTGGAATTCCTGTTCATCGCCGAAGGCCTGCAACTGACCACCGCCGCGCACATGTCGGTGTTCCTCTACACCGCGCCGATCTTCACCGCACTCGGCGTGCATTTCCTGCTCGCCAGCGAGAGGTTGCGCCCGTTGCAATGGCTGGGGATTCTGCTGGCGTTCATCGGCATTGCGATTGCCTTCGCCGGCGGTGTGTCGTGGGACAACCTTGATCGGCGCATGCTGCTGGGCGATGCCTTCGGCGTATTGGCCGGCGCTTGTTGGGGCGCGACCACCGTGGTGGTGCGGGCCTCGCGACTGTCGGAAGCGCCGGTGACATTGACCCTGTTCTATCAGTTGCTGGTCGGTTTTATCGGTCTGCTGTTGATCGCGTTGTTCAGCGGCCAGATCACCCACGTCAGCCTGACCACCGTGGCGGTGGCCAGTGTGCTGTTCCAGGGCCTGGTGGTGTCGTTCTTCAGTTACCTGGTGTGGTTCTGGCTGTTGCGCCGTTATCTGGCGGCCAACCTTGCGGTGTTTTCGTTCATGACGCCGTTGTTCGGCGTGACCTTCGGCGTGCTGCTGCTCGGCGACCAGTTGAGCCTGAACTTCGTCATCGGCGCCGTGCTGGTGTTGCTCGGCATCACTTTCGTCAGCGCCGAGCAGTGGCTGCGTCGGCGTTTGCGCAAGGCGCTGGGCCAGTAGCCTTGGCCTGCATCGCCAGCGCGCCGGCCAGCAACAGGCCGGCGCCGGCGATCAGCAGCGCCGGCTGCAAACCGCCGCTGAAATGGCTGCTCAGCGCCGCCAGCAGCGGGCCGCTGAGCTGGCCGACGGCGAAGCACGCCGTGAGCATCCCGGCGTTGCGCTGAGTGGCGTGGGGCGCCAGCTCTCGCGAACGCTGCATGACCAGTTGCATGCACGCCAGAAACGGCGTGCCGCAGAGGATCACCCCCAACGCCAGGCCGAGGCCGCTGCCCAGCAGACAGGCGAACACTCCGGCCGCTTGCATCCACAGCGTCGCCATCAGCCAGTGCCGCGTGGTCTCGGGATCATGCCGACGCAAGCTCACCAGCCACACACCGATCGCCGCGCCGAGGCCAAAACACGGCCAGAACAGATCTGCCTGCCACTGGCCATGAAACTGCGCGTTGGCCATTTGCGCCAGAAACGTCGCCGGAATGATGTAGCCGATGCCGTACAGCGCATACACCAGCGCCAGTCGGCCAATGCCTCGATTCGCTGTTTTCACATGCATTGTCGCTGGCCTCGCTGCCGCCGTGGGCTGCGGTAACAACCGCCAGACGCCGAGCATCATCAGCAGCGCAGCCGCCGCGTAAATCAGCCACAGGGTTGCCGATGTCTGCTGCAATCGATGCGAGACCAGCGCCAGCAAGCCTGTGAGAAAAATCCCCAGACCCGGCCCGGCAAAAACCAGAGCACCCCAGCGCGGGCGACCCGCTGCCGCCGCCAGCGGCTGGCTGAGCGAAGTAATCATCACCAGCACCCAGGCACTCGCCACCCCGGTGCCAAAGCGCAACAGCAGGTGCGACCAGAAACCGCTGGCCCAGAACGACGCCAGTGTCAGCAGCACGCACAGCCACAGCCCGCCATGCAGCCGTCGCTGCACCTGCTGCGGCCGCTGCGCGAACATCGCATCCACAGCACCAAGCAGATAGCCGAGGTAGTTGGCCGCCGCGATCAGCCCGGCGGCGGTGAGGTCGATCTGCCCTTCGCTGAGCAGGTGCGGCATCTGTGGCGTCAGGGCGAAACGGCCGATGCCCATGGCCATCATCAGGGCAACGAAACAGGCGGATAAACGTATCAGCGGCGACATGGTCGGGCTTCCTTCAAGGGAGCGATGACCGTCAGGCTAGGATCGATTGACTTTCTTTAAAATTGAATAATAGTGAGTAACTTGTTCTGTTCAGGAGAAAGCAGTGGAATTCAGCCAACTGCGGATATTTCAGGCGGTCGCCGAGGAAGGCTCGATCACCCGCGCCGCCGAGCGCCTGCATCGTGTGCCGTCGAATCTGTCGACGCGCCTGAAACAGCTCGAAGAGCAGCTCGGCGTTGAGCTGTTCGTGCGCGAACGGCAGCGTTTGCAGTTGTCGCCGGCGGGCAAGGTGCTGCTCGACTACACCGGCAAACTCTTCGCTCTGCGCGATCAGGCCAGTGCGGCGGTGATGGGCGGGCAACCGGCCGGCGACTTCGTGCTGGGCACCATGTACAGCACGGCGGCGATTCATCTGCCGGCGTTGCTGGCGCGTTATCACAAGCAATACCCGACAGTGAATTTGCAGGTGCAATCGGCGCCGACCGGCGAACTGCTCGAAGGTTTGCTCACCGGTCGCCTTGACGCGGCATTGGTCGACGGACCGCTGCAACTGGCCGGGCTCGATGGCGTGCCGTTGTGCGAGGAACGGCTGGTGCTGATCACTGAAATCGACCATCCGCCAGTACGCACCGCGCGGGACGTGGAAGGGCGCTCGGTGTTCACTTTTCGCCAGGGTTGTTCATATCGCATGCGCCTGGAGGCATGGTTCTCTCACTACCATGCGGCGATGGGCCGGGCGATGGAGATCGAGTCGTATCAGGGCATGCTCGCCTGTGTGATTGCCGGCAGTGGTGTGGCGTTGATGGCCGAGTCGATGTTGGCCAGCCTGCCGGGTCGCGAAAGCGTCGCCGTGCATCCGTTGGCCGAGCCGTTCGCGGGTGCGACAACGTGGCTCATGTGGCGCAAGGGTATGGCCGGGGCCAACCTGAATGCCTGGATCGACGTGCAGCAAGCGGTCTATCCCGTGGCTTTGCATGAAGTGCGGGAAACCGCGTGAACCAATCGCAACAGATTCTGTTCAATTCAGTAACAGATCATTGCGGATTTGGCCGAGCATTGCGTAGGACTTCGGACTATTATCAGTGCGAAGCGGCCTCAGAATTCCGGCCGCTCAGCACCACCCTGAAGGGGGCATGACGATGAAAGAGAAAATCCAGAACTGGCTGCACGATTTGGGAGTTGCCCTCGGTTTGATCGAACCGCCTCTGCAACCGGTACCGATTCGCACGGACGACGAACAGCGTCGGCGCCAGCCACGTCGCCGTTAATACCTCCGATCAGAGATTTCAGGATCGCAGCCGTCGGCAGTTTCTACAAATGGTAGGAGCTGCCGAAGGCTGCGATCTTTTGCTTTTCGCCAAGCGAAAAAAACGGGTGTGGCTACCGACGCCACACCCGCTGAAGAAAACATCACCTCGTTACAGTCGATTCACACCGCAGTGGCCACGGTCGCCGGGCGCGGCGAGAACAGGCTGACCAGTACGAAGCTCACCAGGCTGACACCCAGGCTGTAATAGATCGGCGTGTTCGCGTCCATGCCGTCCTTGACCATGAACACCAGCGCAGTGACAAAGCCCAGCGTCATGGCGCTGATCGCCCCGGCAGTAGTCGCACGCTTCCAGAAAATCGCCCCCATCAGCGGAATCAGCATGCCACCGACCAAAAGGTTGTAAGCCAGGGTCAGCGCACTGATCACGTCATTGACGACCAGAGCAATGCCCAACACCGCGATCCCTGTCAGCAGCGTAAACAGGCGGCTGACCGCGATATTGGACTGTTTGCCACCGCGCAGTTTCGGCAGCAGGTCTTCGGTAAGCGTGGTGGACGCGGCGAGCAGGCCGGCGCTGGCGGTGGACATCATCGCCGCCAGTGCGGCAGCGATCACCAGGCCACGGATGCCGTCGGGCAGCGAGACTTTGACGATGGCGGCGAACGCGTTGTTGACGTTGTCCAGATCCGGAATCAGCACATGCGCAGCCATGCCGATCAAGGCGCAGACCAGACCGTAAATGATGCAGTAGATCCCGGCCGAGGTGCCTGCGTACTTGGCGACCTTTTCGCTTTTGGCGGTGAACACCCGCTGCCAGATGTCCTGGCCGATCAGGATGCCGAAGAAGTAGATCATGAAGTAGGTGATGATCGTGTCCCAGCCGATGCTGGTGAAGTTGAAGCTGGCCGCCGGCAGTTGCGCGACCAGTTGATCCCAGCCGCCTACGCGGTACAGGCAGATCGGCAGCAGCAGGAACATCAGGCCCACCGTCTGGATGCCGAACTGGACGATGTCCGTCAAGGTCAGCGACCACATGCCGCCAATTGTTGAGTAAATCACCACGATACCGCCGCCCAGCAGTACGGAAATCCAGAAGGGCAGACCGAACAACACTTGCAGCACGGTGCCGATCGCCAGAATCGAGGTCACGCCGATCATCAGCGCGTAAGCGAGCATGATCGTCGCACTGGCGGTGCGCGCCATCGGGTTGTAGCGCTTCTCCAGGACCTGGGTGACGGTGAATACCTTGAGTTTCAGTAAGGGTTTGGCGAGGAACAGGTTCAGCGCGACGATGCCGCAGCCCAGTGCCGCGCACAGCCAGAAACCGGAAATGCCATGCACGTAGCCCAGACGGACCGTGCCGACGGTGGACGCGCCGCCGAGTACGGTTGCTGCCATGGTGCCCATGTACAGCGACGGCCCCAGGTTACGCCCGGCAACCAGATAGTCTTCGTGGGTCTTGGCCTTGCGCATGCCGTAGTAGCCGAGAATCAGCATCGCAGCGGCATAAATGAGTACGACGAATAAATCCAAAGCCATGATGGCGTGTCTCCGATTGTCTTTTTTATGGTCAAGCAAATGGGGTCTGCAAGGCTTCCTGTGGGAGCGAGCCTGCTCGCGAAGGCGGTCTGTCAGTCACACCAATGTTGGATGTGCTGAAGTCTTCGCGAGCAGGCTCGCTCCCACAGGGGATTCGTGTCAGGCGGCGTGACGTAGTTCGGGTTTTATGGCGGCTTCACTGCGCACATC
Organism: Pseudomonas siliginis; assembly: GCF_024072275.1. Lineage (NCBI taxonomy): Bacteria > Pseudomonadati > Pseudomonadota > Gammaproteobacteria > Pseudomonadales > Pseudomonadaceae > Pseudomonas > Pseudomonas siliginis. Next base: position 1,603,322 of record NZ_CP099598.1, read on the forward strand.
CGTTGGCCCGAACACCTCCCGAGGTTCCGGGAACAGCTTGAGCAGCGTCAGATACACCACCGACGCCAGGCCCAATGTCACCGGTAAGCTGATGTCGATGCCACCGGCCAGTTCGCCCAGCGGGCCAACGAACTGCCCCGGCAGGTTGACGAAGCACAGGCCGACCAGTGCGCTGGGGATCCACGCGCCGAGGCCGCGCCAGTTCCAGCCGTGGTTGAACCAGTAGCGTCCGCCCTGTTCACCGCGGGTGAACACTTGCAGGTCATCCGGGCAGTAGAAGCCGCGCCGTACCAGCAGGCCGATGATCATGATCACCATCCATGGGGTGGTGCAGGTGATGATCAGCACGGCGAAGGTCGACACGCTTTGCACCAGGTTCGCCGCAAACCGGCCGATGAAGATGAAGGCGATCGACAGCACGCCAATCAGCAAGGTCGCCTTGACCCGGGAGAGCACGCGCGGGAACACGCTGGACATGTCCAGCCCGGTGCCATACAGCGACGTGGTGCCGGTGGACATGCCGCCAATCACCGCAATCAGGCACACCGGCAGGAAGAACCAGCTCGGCGACACGGCCAGCAAGCCGCCGACATAGTTGTTCGCGGCGATGTAGTCCGGTGCCTTGATCGCGACGATGGTGGCGGTGGCGAGGCCGAACAGGAATGGGATCAACGTTGCCAGTTGCGCGGCGATCACCGCCAGCATGATCCGGCCCTTCGGCGTCTCACGCGGGATATAGCGCGACCAGTCGCCGAGGAACGCACCGAAGGAAATCGGGTTGCTCATCGCCACCAGCGCCGCGCCGATGAATGCCGCCCAGAACCCGGCCTGACCCAGCGCCACGCTGCCGGCGTACTGGCTGTCGAAAGCGGGGGCGAAGGCGAAGATGCCGAGCAGGAACAACAGGCTCGCGGCCCACACGGCGATGCGGTTGACCCACAGCATGATGCGGAAACCGTAGATGCACACGGTCAGCACCAGCAGCGCGAACAGACCGTAGGCCAGGCCCAGGGTCAGGTCGGTTTCCGGCAAATCGACGAGGCGTTTGGCGCCGCCGACCAGCGCATCACCCGAGCTCCACACTGACAGCGAGAAGAACGCGATCGCCGTCAGCAACGACAGGAACGAACCGACAATCCGCCCGTGCACGCCGAAGTGCGCACCGGAAGACACGGCGTTGTTGGTACCGTTGAGCGGGCCGAACAGGCCCATCGGCGCGAGGATCAGCGCACCGACCACCACACCCAGGACAATCGCCCAGACACCGGCCTGAAACGACAGGCCGAAGAGCACCGGGAAACTGCCGAGCACAGCGGTGGCAAACGTATTGGCGCCGCCGAAGATCAAGCGAAACAGGTCGCTGGGCCGGGCGTCGCGCTCATGATCCGGGATCTGTTCGACCCCGTTTGTTTCGATGCTGCTAAGGCTTTTTTCGTTGTTGTTGTTATTCATGATCTGCTCCGATCATCAGGCGCGCTCATCGTGCGTGAGCGTCACCATTGGCTAAGGGGGTGGCAGCCCTTCCGGCATTGCGGACAAATGTTCGTGACAGGCCAGCCATAGGCCTTGTTGTTCTAGGCTCGACGCTTGTCTTCTGAAAACAATCGTCTCGCGCTCCTGGCTGAAATGTTGCTCCCCTTGCATGCGCAGCTCGGTGGCCACGTCATGGATGAAAACCGCCACGTCACCCTGCAGGCTGACAAAGGCGTTGCTCGAGGTGCACGACAGCACCTCGAAACCATCCTCGGCACGCCAGCGGTCCCACAACGCCTGATAGGCATCGCGCGACAGCAATGGCTGGTCGAGGGTGTAGAAGACGAAGCTGGCATCGGCGCTGAACGCCCCGAAGTAAGCTTCGCGATCGTTACGCGCAAACGCGGCGACCAACTCGGCGGCCGCGTGCAAAACCTGATCACGTGCGTGCATGACCGACCCTCAGCGATGAACCACGCCAGGCAGTACGCAGAGCATTTCGTACAGCAGGTTGGCGGCCAGCAGCGAGGTGTTGCCGGTGGTGTCGTAAGCGGGCGAGACTTCTACCAGATCGCAGCCGATCAGGTCGAGGCCCTGACAGCCACGGACGATTTCAATCGCTTGAATGGTGGTCAGGCCGCCGATTTCCGGGGTGCCGGTGCCGGGCGCCCAGGCCGGGTCGATGCCGTCGATGTCGAAACTCAGATACACCGGACCGCCACCGACCTTCTCGCGCACTTCGGCCATCAACGGCGCCAGCGACTTGTGCCAGCACTCTTCGGCTTGAACGACGCGGAAGCCCTGATCGCGGCTCCAGTTGAAGTCGTCGGCGGTGTAACCCTGGGCACGCAAACCGATCTGCACCACGCGATCGCAATCGAGCAGACCTTCTTCGACGGCACGACGGAACGTGGTGCCATGGGCGATCTTCTCGCCGAACATGTGATCGTTAACGTCAGCGTGGGCATCGATGTGTACCAGGCCAACCTTGCCGTGCTTTTTATGAATCGCGCGCAGGATCGGCAGGGTGATGGTGTGGTCGCCACCCAGGGTCATCGGGATAACGTTGTGCTCGAGGATGTTGTCGTAGGCTTCTTCGATGATGCGCACGGCGTCGAGCAGGTTGAAGGTGTTGATCGCCACGTCACCGATGTCGGCAACCGACAGCGAGTCGAACGGCGCGGCGCCGGTGGCCATGTTGTACGGTCGGATCATCACCGATTCGGTGCGGATGTCGCGCGGCCCGAAGCGCGTGCCGGGGCGCAGCGAAGTGCCGATGTCCAGCGGCACGCCAACGAAGGCAGCGTCGAGGCCTGCTGCGGTCGGTACATGGGGAAGTCGGAGCATGGTGGCGATGCCGCCGAAGCGCGGCATTTCATTGCCGCCCAGTGGTTGGTGAAGAATCTTGTCCACGGGTAGGGCCTCATCGTCTTTGTTTTATTTATGCCGGCGCGCCGTTGAGCACAGGTTCGGACGCCGCTGTGGGGCCGATCATGCGAAATGTAGTGATGGGGAAGAATCGCTACGGGCAAAAACTTAGTTCAGATTTTTCTAAACTAATGGGAGAGGTGGGATTAGACTTTGGTGGGTTCGAATGAAGTGTAGGGCTGAAGATTGTTGCCCTCACCCCATCCCTCTCCCAGAGGGAGAGGGGGCCGACCGAGTTGTTGGCGGAATCTGCATCGACCTGAAAAATCGAGTCGAACTCAGGATTTGAAAGCCATGGAGATCGGCTCCCTCTCCCTCGGGGAGAGGGCTGGGGTGAGGGGCTTTTCCCACATACACACAGTTGCAAAGCCCGGAGTAGACATGGCCAACGCTTTACCCGACCTGAAACTCCTGCGCATCTTCGTCAGCGTCGTGCGTCATCAGGGTTTTGCCAATGCGCAGCAGGAACTCAACCTGTCGACCTCGGCGATCAGCACCTACATGAGCCAGCTCGAAACCGCGCTCGGTCTGGTGCTGTGCCATCGCGGGCGCGGTGGCTTCAGCCTGACCAGCAAGGGCGAGCTGTTCCATCAGGAAACCCTGCGCCTGCTCGCCGAGCTCGAAGGCTTCGAGCAATACGCCGCCGCGCTGAAGGGCGAACTGCGCGGCACGCTCAACCTTGGGGTGATCGATTCCACGGTCAGCGACAAGGCCTTACCGTTCGCCGAAGCCATCGGCGCCTACAGCCAGGAACACCCGGCGGTGCATTTGCACCTGTCGGTGATGAGTCCTTATGAGTTGCAGCTCGGCGTGCAGGACAATCGCCTCGATCTGGCCATCGGTGCGTTTTCCACGCGCATGAGCGGTCTGGTCTACATGCCGCTGTACCGCGAGCAGCACTGGCTGTATTGCAGCAGTCGTCACCCGTTGTTCAACGAGCGGCGCATCCCCGAGCAGGTCATCACTCAGCAACGAATGGTCGGGCGCGGTTACTGGAGTCAGGCGGAACTGGCCCGCCACGGTTTCAAACACAGTGCCGCGACTGTGGAAAGCATGGAAGCGCAGCTGATTCTGGTGCTCTCCGGCGCCTACATCGGTTACCTGCCGGAGCACTACGCGCAGGCCTGGGCCGACAAGGGCGATCTGCGTGTATTACTGCCGGCGACCTTCGGTTATCAGGCGCCGTTTTCGATGATCATGCGCAGGGGCCGCAGCCGCGAGCCGCTGATCCAGACTTTCCGCGATTTGCTCAAAGCGCAATTGAATCAGGCGTAACCCATCATGTCCCGAGCCCAATGCCCGCGCTGCATGCGCCCCCAGACCCACTGCCTGTGCCCGTTGATTCCGCACCTCGACAGCCGCACGCGCGTGTTAGTGCTGCAGCATCCGAGCGAGGTCAGCCACGCGCTCAATACCGCGCGGCTCGCGGCGCTGGGGCTGAGCAATGCCGAGCTGATTGTCGGCGAGGTATTCGAAGATTTGCCGAAACTGTTGAACCAGCCGGGTTATCAGGCGCGTTTGCTGTTCCCGGCTGACGATGCGCAGTCGTTGCAGGTTTACGCGCCAAATGATCAGCCAATGTTGCTGGTCGTCCCGGACGGCACCTGGCGCAAAGCGCGCAAGATGCTTCACCTCAATCCGCTGCTGGCAGCACTGCCACGGGTGACCCTGGCCGAGGGCGGCGTGTCGCGCTATCGCCTGCGCAAGGCACCGGGGCCGGGGGCGTTATCGACTATCGAGGCGATCGTCCAGGCGCTGGAAACCCTCGAAGCACCGACGACGTTTGCGCCGTTACTGAAACCGTTTGAAGCGCTGATCGAAGGGCAGATTGCGGCGATGGGGGAGGAGACCTTTCAGCGTAACCATGGCGACAAATGATCATTGTCTGTGCGGGCCTCTTCGCGAGCAGGCTCGCTCCCACAGGGGAATGCATACCAATTGTGGGAGCGAGCCTGCTCGCGAAAGCGCCAGATCAATCACCGCAATTCAAAGATCACTAGCGCTCACGCATCGCCTCGGTCCGCGCTTTCAGCACGGGTTTGAGCAGGTAATCCAAAACGCTTTTCTCGCCGGTAATGATGTCCACCGTCGCCACCATCCCCGGGATGATCAGCAGCGGTTTGACATCGCCGCCCAGGTGATTCTTGTCGGTGCGCACCTGAATTAGATAGAAGCTGTTGCCCTTGTCATCGGTGATCGTATCGGCGCCGATCAGCTCGAGTTTGGCGCTCAGCCCGCCGTAAATCGTGTAGTCGTAAGCGCTGAACTTGACCATGGCTTTCTGGCCCGGATGCAGGAACGCGACGTCTTGCGGGCGGACCTTGGCTTCGATCAGCAGGTTGTCTTCCAGCGGCACGATTTCGACCATGTCGCTGCCCGGCTGAACTACGCCGCCGATGGTGTTGACCTTCATCTGCTTGATCACGCCACGCACCGGCGACGTCACCGTGGTACGGCTGACGCGATCGTCGATGGCGATGCTCGAGGCGGTGATTTTCGACAGGTCGGTGCGTTTCTCATTCAGCTCTTTGGCAGCCTCGGAACGGAAGGTTTGCTCGGATTCGTCGATCTTGCTGCGGATCTCGGCGATCGCCGATTCGGCCCGGGGAATCGCCAGCGTGGTGGCGTTCAGCGAACCACGGATCTCCACAGCGCTGCGCCTGAGCCGGAGGATTTCCACTGGTGAGACGGCGCCGGTTTTTACCAGCGGTTCGGACATGTTCATCTCTTGTTGCAGCAGCGCCAGGCTCGAGCTGAACTGGCCTTGCTTGGAACGAAACTCGGCCAGTTCCTGGGTTTTCTGCCGCAATTGTTCGCTGAGGGTGCGCTGTTCGCTGGCCAAGCGGCGTTGGCGTTGCTCGTACAGCGAGCGCTCGTCCTCGGCGACTTGCGGCGCCTTGGCGATGACTTCAGCGGAGAGTTTGAAGGGGCGTCCCTCGGCCTCGGCTGACAGCCGTTCAACCTGTGCGGTCAGCGCGTAACGGTCGGCCTCGCTCTCGCCCTTGTTCGAGCGAAAGCGCGTGTCATCCAGACGCAGCAGGGTGTCGCCCTTGCCGACCATCTGGCCTTCGCGAACGAAAATCTCGGTGACGATGCCGCCCTCGAGATTCTGGATCACCTGGACTTTGCTCGACGGAATCGCTTTGCCTTCGCCCATGGTCACTTCTTCGAGCACGGCGAATTTGGCCCAGACCAGGGCGGCGATCAGCAGCGCTGCCGCCAGCCATACGGTGATCCGCGATTTGCGCGGCGAATCCTGCAACGCCGCGCCGGCGGTTTCCGGCATGAACTCGGCTTCGGCACTTTTGCCGAAGCTGTCGAAGTAGCCGCGCTTGTTGCTATCGGAAGAAGCAGGCATGGCGTAACTCCTAGACCGCCGCCGAGCCGACACGGCCCTTGCGCAGCGCTTCGATGACTGCTTCTTTCGGGCCGTCAGCGACGACCCGGCCGTTGTCCAGCACCAGCAACCGGTCCACCAGGCTCAGCATTGAGGTGCGGTGGGTGACCAGCAGCAGGGTTTTGCCTTGCACCCAGCCATGCAGTTTCTGCCGCAGCGCATCTTCGCTGCTGTTGTCCATGGCGCTGGTGGGTTCGTCGAGCAGCATGATCGGTGGATCGAGCAGTAACGCGCGCGCCAGCAACACCGCCTGGCGCTGGCCGCCGGAAAGCAATTGCCCGCGTTCGCCCACCGGTCGGTCGAAACCTTGCGGGTGTTGCCGGGCCAGTTCAGTGACGCCGGTGAGTTCGGCGACTTCGAGCATGCGTGAGTCGCTGATGTAACGCGCGCCCAGGGTCAGGTTGTCGCGCAGGCTGCCAGCCAGCAGCGGCAGGTCGTGGGCGACATAACCTATCTGCTGGCGCAGGTCAGCCACGTCCAGTTGGCGCAGGTCGAGGCCGTCGAGCAGCAGTTGGCCTTCCTCCGCTTCATAAAAGCCCATGACCAGCCGCGCCAACGTGCTTTTGCCCGAACCGCTGCGGCCGATGATGCCGACCCGCTCGCCGGCTTTCAGGCTGAAGCTGACTTCGCTCAGCGCCGGCGCATTCTGGCCGTTGTAGTGAAACGTCACGCCGCTGACGTCCAGTGCGCCTTGCAGCTGCGTGCGTTCCAGTGGCCGTTGTTTGCCGTCGCGTTCCTGCGGCAGGGCCATCAGCGCATCGGTGCTTTTCATCGTCAGTTGCGCTTGCTGGTAGCGGGTGATCAGCCCGGCGATCTGGCCGAGCGGGGCGAGCACGCGGCTGCCGAGCATGTAAGTGGCAACCAGCGCGCCGACGCTGAGGTTGCCGGCAATGATGCTGTAGACCCCGGCAACAATCGTCGCCATCCCGGAAAACTGCTGGATGAACAGCGTGCCGTTGGTGGCCAGCGCCGACAGGTTGCGCGCATGACTGTCGAGGCGGGTGAGGGCGCCGTGGGTGCTTTCCCATTTGTGCTGACGCTCGCTTTCGGCGCCGCAGGCCTTGAGGGTTTCCAGGCCTCCGAGGGTTTCGATCAGCACCGCCTGACGCTCCGCGCCGAGGCTCAGGCTTTTTTGCACGGTGTCACGCAGGCGCACCTGAATCACCATGGCGAAAATGATCGTGATCGGAAACGCCAACAGTGGAATCACCACCAGCCAGCCGCCGAGCAGGCCGATCACCACCAGCATCAACACCACAAAGGGCAAGTCGATCAGGCTGGTCAGGGTCACGGCAGTGAGAAATTCACGCAGGCCCTGGAAGTCGTGAATGCTCTGGGCAAAGCCGCCAATGGTCGCCGGCCGCGCTTTCATCGACATGCCGGTGATGCGCTCGAACAACGTCGCCGAGAGGATCACGTCGGTTTTCTTGCCGGCGGTGTCGAGCAGGTGCGCACGGACCACGCGCAGCACCAGTTCAAAACCGGTGCCGATCAGCAAACCGATCGACAGCACCCACAGCGTCGAGGTCGCCTGATTGGGCACCACGCGATCGTAGGTCTGCATGACGAACAGCGGCACCATCAGGCCGAGCAAATTGATCAGAAAACTGGCGAGAATCGCATCGCTGTACAGCCATTTCGACAGTTTAAGAGTGTCGCGAAACCACGCATTTACCCGTGGCACCAGCGGCGCGCGCAGGTCTTCGAGTTCGTGGCGCGGGCGGGCGAACAAGGCCTGGCCGCTGTAGTGTTCGCCAAGCTCTTCGCGACTCACCCATTGCTCGCCGCCGTCGGCTTCGCTGGGCAGCAGCAGGGCTTTGCCATCCTCGCCAAACCGCCGCAGCACAGCGGTGCGGCCGTCGTTGAGCAGCAGCAGGATCGGCAGGTTCAGCGGTGAAATGTCTTTCAATTCACGGCGCAACAAGCGCGCCTGTAATCCGGCCCGCGCTGCTGCACGGGGCAGCAGATCGAGGCTCAGGCGTTGTTTGTTCAGGGGCAGCCCGGCGCTCAGGCTGGCACGACTGACCGTGGCGCCATGCAGTTTGCAGAGGATCAGCAGGCCGTCGAGTAACGGGTCGTCGAAGCTCAGGCGCGGATCGACCCCGGTGGCGCCGGGTTCCATGCTGGTCATAGTGATTGCCTCTGTTGAACGGGCTCGGTTATCGGATCGTTCCCACGCTCTGCGTGGGAATGCCTCTAGGGACGCTCTGCGTCCAGTGACGCGGAGCGTCACGGGCTGCATTCCCACGCAGAGCGTGGGAACGATCAGAGATCGCAGCCGTCGGCGCGTCCCGGAGGGGCTATTTCAACTCGGGCAGGCGCGCCTGGTTTTTCACTTCGGTCGTGGCAATCGCATCAGCCGGCAGCACCACGCGTTGCTTGCTCAGCAACTGGCCCATGTTCGCCAGCACGCGGTACATCGAGTATTCCTCGGTGTAGCGGATTTCGGTGTAGCGACGGTTGGCGTTGTACAGCTCGTTTTCGCTGTCGAGCAGGTCGAGCAGGGTGCGTTGGCCGAGGCCGAACTGGTCCTGATAAGCGGCGCGCACGCGTTTGGTGGTTTCGGCGTATTCGCGGGCCGTCGGCGTCTGCTTCTTGGCGTTCTCCATGGCGTTCCAGGCCAGGCGAATGTTCTCGTTGAGCTGACGCAGGGCGTTGTTGCGGATGTCCATCGCCTGATTGATGTCGTGGGCATTCGCGGCCAGACGTGCCTTGTCGCTGCCGCCACGGAACAGGTTGTAGTTCATCACCACACCGACACGCCATTCGTTGTCGTGGCCTTCGTCGCCCTGCACGTTGTTGTTCGCGCCCACTGCCGCTTCCGCGTCGAAGCGCGGGTAGAACGGCGACTTGGCCACTTCGTACTGGCTCTCGGCGGACTGCACGTCAGCCTGGGCCGATTTCAGGTACGGGTTGTTGTCGACCATGCTTTGCTGCGCTTCACGCAGGTCCGGTGGCATCTCACCGCGAGTCGAGGCCGGGGTTTCCAGCTCATCGGGCATGCGTCCGACCACGCTGTAGAAATTCGATTCGGCGTCAGCCAGATCGACTTCGGCGGTGTCGAGGTTGTTCTGCGCCAGTGCACGACGGGCAACCGATTGATCCGAGTCTGCAGTGCTGCCGATGCCGCGCTCGGTGCGCAGGCCGATCTGATCGTTGACGCGCAAGTGCGCCTGCAAATTGTTCTTCGCCAGCGTCACCAGTTCCCGACGCTTGAGCACTTCGAGGTAGACCTCGATCGTGCGCAGGGCCAGATCCTGCGCGGTGCCTTGCGCGTAGTAGGCGCGCGAGTTGGACACGCCCTTGGTGCGCTCGACCTCGTTGGCGGTGTTGAAACCGTCAAAGATCATCTGCCGCAAGCGCAGCTCGGACTGGGTGTAATTGAGGATTTCGGTGTTGTGGTTACCGAAAGCGCGGGTATTGGTGTTGTCGCTGTAACCGCGACCGTAGGCAGCGTTCAGATCGACCGACGGATAAAACCCGCCCTTGGCCACTTTCACCTGTTCATCCGCTGACAAGCGGGCGTCCACGCGCGACGCCAGTTCCGGGTGAGTGGCGATGGTGCTTTGAATCGCCTCGGTGAGGTTCATCGCCTGGGCTTGGGAAGTGCAAGCCATGGCCAGCAAAACCGCGCTGCAGAGGGGGGTTAAAACGCGCATGGGTGCATCTCCCTGGATCTCAATGTTGTGTTACCGTCGCCAAATATTTGACGTAAATTTTGGGTATAAGCGTTTCACTCTTGTAACAACAGAGCTAAGAACATCCTAGAGCGTAGCTAAGAAAAAATTTTCATAAGGTTTATTCCAAAAAAAACTTATGCGGTTTTTCAAAAGCAGCACATTGTTCAGCTCGAAAGCCTTTGTTTTATGCGCTTTAGGGAGCTCGAAAAGGCTTGAGGAAAGTTCCATTCACTTTGCGAGACACTGCGAAGTACTGCTGAAGGGGAGGGACGCGTAACGGCGAATGAGCGACAGATTTTTGTCACTCGGGTGATTCACCACCGTTACGTAGCGCTAGTGGGTCGGCGGATTGAACAGGGTTGGCAAGTGCTTGATAGCGCTGACAATTCACCTCAAACCGGGCCTGCGAAACGAACTGTCGAGGGTGCGAGCGTCGCCCCCGGCAACCCGATTGAGCCATGGGCTGCTTCGCGAACCTGTGCCGACGGTGGTCGGCAGCGGAGGATTTCACATGGCAGCGCTCATCGGTACGGTCACAAAAGTCATTGGTCAGGTGTTCGCTCAAGCGAGCGACGGCATCAAGCGTCCGTTGTTCGAAGGCGATCGTTTGTACGCCGGCGATCAACTGATCACCGGCGCGGAAGGCGCGGTGGCAGTGAAACTGCAAAACGGCGAGGAATTGACCCTCGGTCGGGGCAGCAGCATCACCATGACCGGGCAATTGCTGGCCGACCAGGCTGTGCCGGTGAACGTCGACGAAGCGCAGACCCCAAGCCAGGCGCAACTGACCGATGTCGAGCAAATCCAGCAAGCCATCGCCGCCGGTGAAGACCCAAGCAAAACTGCCGAAGCCACTGCGGCCGGCCCCAACGCGCCCACCGGCAATACCGGTGAACTGGGCGGCGGGCATAGCTTCGTTCTGCTGACCGAAGTCGGTGGCCGGGTCGATCCGATCATCGGTTTCCCCACCGCCGGCTTCAACGGCATTCCCGAATTTCCCGAGTATCGTCGCGACGCGGACATCGACAATGGCGACGACACGCCAGCGCCGGTCGTGGTGCCACCGCCACCGGTGAACAACCCGGTCATCCTCAACGGCCTCGACGCGGCGGGCGGCGAGCTGAACCTCAATGAAGCCAATCTGCCTGACGGTACAGCGGCCAATCCAGGCGCGCTGACGCAAAGTGGCAGCTTCACGGTCTCGGCAGCGGATGGTTTGAACAGCCTGAGCATCGGCGGCATCAACGTGATCGTTGGCGGCGTGCCGATCGGCTTTCCCCAGTCGATCACCACGCAACTGGGCAATACCCTGACCATCACCGGTTATAACGCGGCCACTGGCACGGTCAGCTACAGCTACACCCTCAACGGCAACGAAACCCACGCGGCCGGCGACGGCGTGAACAATCTCAGCGAACAGTTCACCGTAATCGCCACCGACAGCAATGGCGACAGCGCCACCGGCACCCTCGACGTGAACATCACCGACGACGTGCCCAAAGCGTTTGACGACGCCAACGGCATTGCCTCGGAAACCTTGCTGACCCTGACCGGCAATGTCCTCACCAATGACATACAAGGCGCCGACCGCGTACCCACCGGTCCAGTCACGCCCGGTACATTCACCGGTACCTACGGCACCTTGGTTCTGAACGCCGACGGCACCTACACCTACACGCTCAATACCAGCGATGCCGATTTCAAAGCCTTGACCGGCGGCGGTAACGGCACAGAGACCTTCGCCTACACCATCACTGATGCCGACGGCGATTCCAGCACTGCCAATCTGGTTCTGCAGATCCACAACAACGACGATCCAGTCACCATCGACGGCCTGAACGTCGCCGGTGGCGAGCTGACGATCTACGAAAAAAACCTCAGCGACGGCAGCGCCCCTGACGCTGGCGCACTGACGCAAAACGGCACGTTCACCATCACTGCACTGGACGGCGTCACCACGCTGACCGTCGGCGGCATCGCCGTGGTCACCAATGGCGTCGCCGCAGGCTTCCCGCAATCGATCACCACACCACTGGGCAGCACGCTGACCATCACCGGTTTCAACGCTGCAACCGGCGTAGTCAGTTACAGCTACACCCTGGCCGACAACGAAGCGCATCCGAACGCCAACGGCGCGAATAATCTGCCTGAGCAGTTCGCGGTCACGGTCGTTGATGACAACGGCACTACCGCCACCGGCACCCTCGACGTCAACATCGTCGACGACCTGCCGAAAGCCAACGACGACAGCAACGGTACCGCCTCGGAAAGCCAACTGACCCTGACCGGCAACGTCCTGACCAACGACGTGCAAGGTGCCGACCGCGTACCCACCGGTCCAGTCACGCCGGGCACTTTCAATGGTACTTTCGGTACATTGGTTCTGAACGCCGACGGCACTTACACCTACACTCTGAACACCAGCGATGCCGATTTCAAAGCCTTGACCGGTGGCGGCAACGGCACAGAGACCTTCGCCTACACCATCACTGATGCCGACGGCGATTCCAGCACTGCCAATCTGGTTCTGCAGATCCACAACAACGACGACCCAGTCACCATCGATGGCCTGAACGTCGCCGGCGGCGAGCTGACGGTTTACGAGAAGAACCTTGGCGACGGCAGCGCCCCGGATGCTGGTGCGCTGACGCAGAACGGCACGTTCACCATCACTGCACTGGACGGCGTCACCACGCTGACTGTCGGCGGCATCGCCGTGGTGACCAGCGGCGTCGCCGCAGGCTTCCCGCAATCGATCACCACGCCATTGGGCAGCACGCTGACCATCACCGGTTTCAACGCTGCAACCGGCGTGGTCAGTTACAGCTATTCCCTGGCCGACAATGAAGCGCATCCGAACGCCAACGGCGCGAATAATTTGCCTGAGCAGTTCGCGGTTACGGTAGTCGATGACAACGGCACGACAGCCAACGGCACGCTGGATGTGAACATCGTCGACGACCTGCCGAAAGCCAACGATGACAGCAATGGTACCGCCTCGGAAAGCCAACTGACCCTGACCGGCAACGTCCTGACCAACGACGTGCAAGGTGCCGACCGCGTACCGACAGGCCCGGTTACGCCCGGCACGTTCACCGGTACTTACGGCACCTTGGTTCTGAACGCCGACGGCACTTACACCTACACCCTGAACACCAGCGATGCCGATTTCAAAGCCTTGACCGGCGGCGGTAACGGTACAGAGACCTTCGCCTACACCATCACTGATGCCGACGGCGATAGCAGCACTGCCAATCTCGTACTGAATATCCACAACAATGACGATCCGGTGCTGCTCAACGGCCTCGACGTCAACGGTGGCGAACTCACCGTCTACGAAAAAAATCTCAGCGACGGCACCAGCCCCAACACCCCAGCGCTGACCCAGAACGGCACTTTTACCGTCAGCGCTCTCGATGGTCTGCAGACCCTCACGGTTGGCGGCATCGCGGTGATCACCAACGGCGTGGCCGCAGGTTTCCCGCAATCGGTGATCACACCCCTGGGCAGCACCTTGACCATCACCGGTTATGACCCGGCGACCGGCGTAGTCAGTTACAGCTACACCCTGGCCGACAACGAAGCCCATCCAACCGCCAACGGCGCCAACAGCCTCACCGAGAACTTCGACGTCGTCGCGACGGACACCGATGGCAGCACCGCCAGCGGCCAGATCAACGTCAACATCGTTGATGATTTGCCGACCGCGCATGCGGACGCGGCTTCGGTGGCGGAGGGCGGCACCGTCAGCGGCAATGTGCTGGATAACGATATCGGCGGCGCGGATGGCCCGGCGATTACCGGCGCAGTGGTCGGCGTGCGTGTCGGTGCCGACACCTCGACTTCGGCCATCGGCGGGCTCAATTCGCAGATCAACGGCACCTACGGCTACCTCACGCTTGATGCCAACGGTAACGCCGTTTATCACAGCAATCCCAACGCGGTGAACGGTCCGGGTGCCGTGGATGTGTTCACCTACACCGTGCGCGATTCCGATGGTGATGAAAGCACCACGACGATCACGATCGACGTCTATAACAGCTGCCTGAAAGCGGTCAGCGACACTGACGTCACCGTCTACGAAAAAGCCCTCGACCTGAACAAGGATGGCCAGGATCTGGCGGCGGGCAGTGTGGTCGGCAGCGATCCGAACAGCACTGGCGAAACCGCTTCCGGCACCCTGGTCGGCTCGGTCACTGGTGCGGTCGGAGCGATCAGCTATGCACTGGTCGGCAGCGCCACCGGTAATTACGGGCAGATCGTCCTCAATGCCAATGGCACTTACACCTACACCCTGACTTCGCCTGCGACCACCACGCCGCACGCCGACGATGGCGCCAACAGCCTGAGCGAAACATTCACCTATCAGGCCACCGATTCGCTGGGCAATGTCGTCACCAGCACGATCGTTGTGAGCATCGTCGATGACGTGCCGAAGGCGCTGAATGACAGCAATGCCGACAACGCGACCGAAGCCCAGTTGACCCTGACCGGCAACGTCCTCGACAACGACGTGCAGGGCGCCGACCGCGTCGCCAGCGGCCCGGTAACCGCCGGTACTTTCACCGGCACTTACGGCACCCTGGTGCTCAATGCCAACGGCACTTATACCTACACGCTTGACGCCAACGACGCCGACTTCAAAAACCTCCATGGCGGCGGCAACGGCACGGAAAACTTCGCCTACACCATCACCGATGCCGACGGCGACACCAGCACCGCCAACCTGGTGCTGAACATCCACAACAATGACGATCCGGTGTGCCTCGACGGCCTCAACGTGAAGGGCGGCGAAATCACTGTTTACGAGAAAAATCTCAGCGACGGCAGCAACCCCGACACCTCGGCGCTGACCCGGAGCGGCAGCTTCACCGTGACCGCCCTTGATGGCCTGCAAACCCTCACGGTCGGCGGCATTGCGGTGATCAGCAATGGCGTCGCCGCCGGTTTGCCGCAATCGGTGGTCTCGCCACTGGGCAGCACCTTCACCGTCACCGGTTATGATCCGGCCACCGGCGTGGTCAGTTACAGCTACACCCTGGTCGACAACGAAGCTCATCCGAACGCCAATGGCGCCAACAGCCTCAGCGAGAGCTTTGACGTGGTCGCCACTGATACCGATGGCAGTTCGGCTAGCGGTCAGATCAACGTCAATATCGTCGACGATTTGCCGACTGCCAACGCCGATACCGGCTCGGTGGCGGAGGGCGGCACGGTCAATGTCAGTGTGCTCGGCAATGACAGCAGCGGCGCCGATGGTGCCGCCACGGTGGTCGGCGTGCGCGCCGGCAGCAACACCGCGACATCAGCCAGCGGCGGGCTCAACAGCAACATCAACGGCAACTACGGCTACCTGACCCTCGACGCGGCGGGCAATGCGGTTTACCACAGCAACCCGAACTCGGTGAGCCCGCCGGGCGCGACCGACACGTTCACTTACACCATCCGTGACAGCGACGGCGATGAAAGCACCACGACGCTAACCATCAACGTCGCCGACAGCAAACTGGTCGCCGCGGTGGATCAGGATGTCACGGTCTATGAAAAAGCCCTCGACCTGAACAAGGATGGCCAGGATCTCGCCCCCGGCACAGTCACCGGCAGCGAACCGGGCAACACCGGTGAAACCGCCAGCGGCACGCTGGTCGGTTCGGTCAGTGGCGGCAGCGGCGCGATCACTTACACCCTGGTCGGCAACGCCACCGGTAGCTACGGGCAACTGCTGCTCAACGCTGACGGCACCTACACCTACACGCTGACCTCGGCGCCGAAAACCGCGCCGAACGCCAACGACGGGCCGAACACTCTCAGCGAAACGTTCACCTACAAAGCCACCGATGCACTGGGCAACAGCACCACCAGCACCCTCGTGGTCAACATCGTCGACGACATACCGAAAGCCGTTGCCTCGGATCGCTCGGTAACCGCAGTGGAGATCGATTCGAACATTCTCATCGTCCTCGACATCTCCGGCAGTATGGCTGATGCCTCTGGCGTGCCGGGCCTGTCGCGGCTGGCACTGGCCAAGCAGGCCATTGGTGCCTTGCTCGACAAGTACGATGATCTGGGCGATGTGAAAGTGCAGCTGGTGACGTTCAGCAGCAATGCCGCCGACCGCACCACCGTGTGGGTGGATGTCGCCACCGCCAAGACACTCCTCGCCGGTCTCAACGCTGGCGGCGGCACCAACTACGATGCTGCCGTAGCAGTGATGCAGACCGCGTTCAACACCTCCGGCAAACTCACCGGGGCACAGAACGTCGGCTACTTCTTCTCTGACGGCAAGCCCAACGAGGGCGACATCGGCACGGCTGACGAAGCCGCGCTGAAAAACTTCCTCGACGCCAACAACATCAAGAACTACGCCATTGGTCTGGGCAGTGGCGTGAGCAACGCCAACCTCGATCCGCTGGCCTACGATGGCATCAACCACACCAATACCAATGCGGTGGTGGTCACCGATCTCAATCAGCTCAACTCGGTATTGTCCGGCACCGTGCAGGGCGCGCCGGTCACCGGTTCGCTGCTGGGCGAGGGCGGTTCGTTCGGCGCCGATGGCGGTTTCATCAAGTCGATCGTGGTCGACGGCACCACCTACACCTACGATCCGAAAGCCCTCAGTGGCCAGGGTTCGTTGACCGCGAGCGGCGGCGCCAATCACGGCACCTTCAATACCGCCAACAACAGCGTCAGCATTGCCACCAACAACAGCGGCACGCTGGTGGTCAATCTTGATACCGGCGAATACAGCTACACCTCGCAGAAAACCACCGCAGTGGTGATCACCGAAAACATCGGCTTCACCGTCAGCGACAACGACGGCGATCTGGCCAGCTCCACCCTGACGGTGAAAGTGATCCCCAACGCGCCACCGGTGGCGATGGACGATCACGTCATCACCAACGTGCTGTCGGGCAATATCGTGGTGCCGGGCGAGCTGTTGCTGGCCAATGACACCGATCCGAACGGCGACACCCTCAACGCCACACCCACCAGTTTCAATACCGGTTGGGTGTCGAAAGCGGCGGACTTCACCGGCAGCGGCCTGATCGGCTTCACTGGGCAGACCAATAACGCAGCCAACCAGAATCTGGCCAATGTGCGCAGCGCCTTCAGCGCCAATGCCGCGACCATGACCGCCGTGCTGGTGGTCAGCGGTTATCTGGGCATGGTGAGCAACAGCAATGCCAACGATGAAGACCGCATTACCGTCAATCTGCGTCAGGGCGAAACCCTCAATCTGGATCACAATCTGGGTGCCGGTAAGATCAGCATGGAGTATTCGCTCAATGGCGGTGCCTGGATGGCGCTGGCGGATGGCCAGACCCTCAGCGCCTCGGCGGACGGCGTCTACCAGATTCACATCACCAACATTGGTAATGGTGGCGGCAACCCGAATGCGGCGGAGAACTACCAGCTGACCATGACCCTCAACTACGCCGCGGCCCACGACATCACGCCGGACTACCACGGCACTTACGCCGCCAACGACAACCACGGCGGCAGCGACACGGCCAACGTCAGCATCAGCTATCAGGACGGCCACACCCTGACCGGCACTGCTGGCGACGATGTGTTGGTGGCGGGCAGCGGCAACAACGTGATCAATGCCGGCGACGGCAACGACGTACTCACGGCAGGCTCCGGCAATAACGAAATGCACGGCGACGCTGGCAACGACTTGCTCTACAGCGGCGCGGGCAACGATCTGCTCGACGGCGGCACTGGCAGCGACACCGCCAGCTACGCCCACGCCACAGCCGCCGTCACCGTCAATCTCGGCCTGCTCGGTGCGCAGAACACCCTCGGCGCCGGTACTGACACGTTGACCGGCATCGAAAACCTGCTCGGCTCGAACTTCAACGACAGCCTCACCGGCGACGGCAACAACAACGTGATCAACGGTGGCCTCGGCAACGACTTCCTCAATGGCGGCGCTGGCGATGACTTGCTGATCGGTGGCATGGGCAACAATACGCTGACGGGCGGGGCAGGGGCCGACACCTTCCAGTGGCTCAAGGGCAACAGCGGCCATGACCTGATTACCGATTTCACCCCCGGTACCGACAGGCTCGATCTGTCGCAACTGCTGCAAGGCGAAAACGCCAGCACCGCGTCGCTGGACGACTATCTGCACTTCACCGTCAGCGGCAGCGGCGCCTCGGTGATGACCAGCATCGACGTCAGCGCGATGGCCGGAGGCACGCCGAATCAGACCATCGACCTCGCCGGAGTCAACCTCGCCAGCCATTACGGCGTGACACCGGGGGCGGGCGGCATGATTGCCAGCGGTCACGACACAGCGACGATCATCAGCGGCATGCTCAATGATCATTCGTTGAAGGTGGATACGGTTTGAGCTGAGGTCTGAAATAACAAAACCCGCCGCCCCGGTTGATTCGGGACGGTGGGTTTTGTCTGTCTGTAGAGACGTGTTGTCTTTAAGTCAGCCTTCGCGAGCAGGCTCGCTCCCACAGGGGAGAGCGGTGAAACTGTGGGAGCGAGCCTGCTCGCGAAGAGGCCGGTTTATCCGTAAATGGGATAGATACACCATGGAGCCCATCGGGCATTCAGGTCCGGATGGCAAACAATTCCGCCATTGGCATGCGCATATATCGACCGCGAGTTGCTCGGGCAACCTCCTTCATCGCACATCCGGTATATGCCCCCAGCGGCTATTGGCCAATAAGGATCGGGTCCATATACCACTTGCATTGTGTGCAGTGCACCACCCATGGCTTCTGCGCCCGGAATGCTGTATCGCCAGTTGAGCGCCTCTTGGTGTGTCATGCCGTAGCCGCCGATAGCCAACTGATAAACATTCGTCACACTGACGTAATAGGAAAATGAGCTGAATCGGTCCTGTACGGTAATGTACGTATTGCCGTTACGTATGCCCGTGACTTTCCCGTTGCCGTCGACATAAGCCACGTTAGGATTACTGCTTCTGTAGGTGATCGGGTGGACGCCTGTAGACGGGACGGCGGCGCGGATTTGGGTATTGTTTGGAAAATCTGCACTGTGAGTGTGGCGCCATGCATAAACTCTCAGTCCTGACAGGGCCATGGCGCTGTTGTTGACTTGCAGCGCTTTGCGCAGCGTGAACGAGCGTAAAGGAGAGAGAAGACCGTCGCCATAGAGTGCTCGAATCTGCACGACTGTCAGTACATCGACA
This sequence comes from Pseudomonas siliginis, assembly GCF_024072275.1. Taxonomy (NCBI): domain Bacteria; kingdom Pseudomonadati; phylum Pseudomonadota; class Gammaproteobacteria; order Pseudomonadales; family Pseudomonadaceae; genus Pseudomonas; species Pseudomonas siliginis. The sequence continues at coordinate 1,622,475 of NZ_CP099598.1, forward strand.
ACGAGCCCCTTCAATAGCGTCGAAAATTTCCCGTCCTTGTCTGTGGTCAATGTCTCTATCGACTCGCCATTCACCAGAACTTCAACCTGCTGTTCTACGCTCGCAGTTCCCTCGATCGTGACATTCGGATCAACCGTCAGGTCGCTATGCGGAATCTCCCTGTTCTGCGAGTCCTTAATCAGTGTGATGACCGGCTGCAACTCAACCAGAGATTCGATCTGATAGGTCTGGTGGGGAAATTCCACTGGATTGCCGCGCAACCCCAGGCGCACGGAAAATATCAATGTCGCCGTACTGCCGCTTTTGAGATTTTTCAACACTTCCAGCGTCGGCGTTGACAGTTCCCGTATCAGCCCGGCGCTGGTGACGCTCGCCTCCGCGTTCATGATGACGTGGCGAACAGGGTTGTCTTTGCTGTCGATGCCGATCAGCACCAGCGTCATGCTCTGGCCCGGCCGTTGTCCGTGCCAGAGGTTGACCGCCAATTTGTCTGCGCTGGTCAGTTTTTTTACGTCCAGGATTGCGTTATCAATGCCAATGATTCGCGGTCTCGGAAACCTGGGATCCTGATCAGCGATCAGTTTGAAAGAAATCTCAGTTTCCGGAGAAGATCCGATTTTCTTGCCGTCCTGATTCAGGTTGAATTTGAATCGCACGGTTTCACCGTGAAGCGCCACGATCAGGCGCCTGTCGAACGGAAAGCGGGCTTGTTTGGCCGAATCAAGCTCTACCAGCGGGAAGCGATCAAATCCCAGAGGCAGTGGTGTGCATACCAGACGGACTTTTTCGGTCGTGGCATCGAGATACTCCACGAGCATGCTCGGCAGCGCTGCCAAGGGATCAAGCGGATTAGTGAAAGGCGATACCAGTGAGGGCGGCGTGAGGACAAGCTCCTTGGGATCGCCGATCTTCAACTGCGCGATATCGGAAAAGACTTCACTTTCGCCGGGATTGGTGATGGTGGCCTGCACGGCCAGTCTCGCGCTGGCGTAGGGCTTGATGTACTCGTTCTCAGCCTCGAAAACGATGGGCTTTGAAGGATCCGTTACAAGCTGTCCCCAAGTAAACCGTACCAACTTGCCGTTGATGTCTGTGGTCTGCCAATGCAGCTTGACCTCTGCCCCTTGTTTCAAGGGCCAGAAACTGGCGACATTTATAAAGGCTTTGGCAGTGTCGACTGCCAGCTCACCTTCCACCAGTGGGGTGACCTCCGGTGCTCCCAGTGGCAAGGATTTACCCGCAACGGTGACGTCAGCAGGTTTGGAAAGTTTGGACTGACCTGCTCTGGTCAGAATATAAGTTGCCCGTAAACTTCCACCTATCACATTTTGAATGCGGAAATTTTCCACGGGAAAGTTCAGTGTCTTGCTGTCTACGGTCACCGTTAAAGAATAGGTATGAGTGACTGGCACGTTGTTTCGGGTGAATCCTTCCAGTGTCAGGGCGATCACATCGTTGATCGCAAAACTGCCCGTCAGGAGAATGTTCGTCGGGCCGCCTGCAAGCCAGTCATGGTGTATTACGTCGTTGGCATCGGACTGCTCGAAAATCGGCGCGGTCAGCAGAGTTATTACGGGCTTGAACGGCAGAATGAGCGGTTCCGAAAAACCACTGGAGTTCTCGACAATGTCATAAACGCTCCAGCGCACCACCAGATTGCTGGTTTGTTGCAATTTGCCGAGCAAGTCAGGCGTCAGCTTGAAAACGATGTCGGCCGAGTCGTCGGTCACGACGAAGTCCAGCCGCAGCGAACCAAATGTCAGCACGACCGTATCGCCGATCTGCTGATTGAAGTAATGCTTGACCGTGACTTCCATGCCCTCTTTGATGACGTTCTGATCGACGATACTTTCCGATGCGATTGGCAGCTTGAGGCCCTGATTGGAAGGCTTGCCGCCGTCAATGTCCGCTTCGCCCGGAGCGGGATGTTTGAACCAGAGTTGTGAGTGTGGCGATTCCCCCGGGTTGCCGCTCAGTCTCGTGACTTTAATCCAGCAATCCAGCCTGACGTCGGTAAACGGCAGGAATTTCTCCTCGAGGGTTTCAGCTGTAATGTCAAAAAGTACGGTTTTAGGGGTCTTTCCATCGGCCTCAAAATCGTCCTCTGTAAGGGCGAAATCAATCACGGACGAAGGGGTGGTGACATCGGGTCTATCGAGGAAGACTTCGATACGGTCACCGAGGGCTTGAGACAGATATGCCGGGAGACTGAAGCCCAATCCGTTAATGTTCTGAGCAATCATGGCGATGTTGATACCGTAGCTCTGGTCAGTTTGCAGCTTGTACAGGAGTGGTTGCGGCGGATAGAGGGCCAGCACACCGATACCGGAACGCGGCGCAGGAGGGAATATCAGGTATTGTGAGCTGGTCATGAATTTTCGCCTTCCATACGGGGCGCTTACCTGGGCTGTCAGCGCCGATACGGAAGAATTAAGCATGCGACGTTAAAGCGCGCACCTGTCAACTCTGACAGGTGCGGACTGATATCGGATGAACGGTTGTGCCGCCGACGGTGGAGCAATCAGCGTTTTTTCAAGGTCTTCTGCCGCACAATATAAACCGTCACCAACACCGCACTGGTCAGCATGAACCCACGCGCCCAAACCAACGGCACCAGATAACACGAGAACAGAATGCTCACCCACATCAGGCCGATCGCGTAGACCTTGCCTTTGAGCGGGATGCCGTTGCCTTCGAGGTAGTCGCGAATCCATGGCCCCAGCCGTGGATGTTCGACCAGCCAGCGATAGAAGCGCGGAGAGCTGCGCGCGAAGCAGGCCGCGGCGAGCAGGAGGAAGGGGGTGGTGGGCAGGACCGGCAGGAAGATGCCGATCACCCCCAATGCGACGCTGAGCCAGCCGATGGCCAGCAGGACGTAGCGCAACATCAGGGGGCGGTTGCCTATGGGGTTGTCCATAGGCCGGTTCTTAGTGATGACGAGGCTTGAGGATCGCCGGTTTTTCGTCGGGGGCCTGGCACAGCAGATACAGCGCGGTCAGGGCTTCCGGGATCTGAACGATCATGTCGTCCATCAGGTTGGCGTCCTTGGCGATGTCTTCGAACTCAGGCTGCTCGTCGAACAGGCCGGAACCGACCATGATCGGCAGGAGCATTTCGCTGACTTCTTCTTCGGCGGTTTCGAACCAGGCCGCTTCACGCAGGAACACGCCTTCCATGAAACCGATGCACCAGCCGCGCAGTTCGGAATCGTCCGGCTCTTCGCCCAGATCCAGTTCGCACGGCAATTCGAATTCTTCATCCGAGGCCAGTTGGCGAGCGATGTGTGCTTTGAGGCCGATCAGTGTGGCTTCGATTTCGGCACGCTGGGCTTCGTCGGCGTAATGTGGCTCTTCGGCGAACAGCGCGTCGATCCACTCGCGCTCCGGAACGTCTTCGGAGCAGATAGACAGCGCGGTCAGGTAACCGTGGGCGGCGACGTAATCCAGCGCCTCGTCGTGCAGCTCGTCGGCATCGAGGAAGACTTGCAGGCGGGTCAGTTGCTCAGCGAAGGACATTACGGGGCTACCTTGGGGAATAAACAATGCGGGAATTCTAGGCTTTCTTGCGCGCTCTAGCCAGCCGCTTGGCAGATTTGCCCGAATTACCGGGCTTACTGGAAAGTTCAATAACGCTGTGGGAGCGAGCCTGCTCGCGAAGGCGGCATGTCAGGCACTGTTGCATTGACTGACCGATTGCTTTCGCGAACAGGCTCGCTCCCACAAGGGCTTTTTGTGTGTCGGTCGGGCGGTGTCTTCTCAGCGGCACCCTGTGCGGCGAAGGCCTCGGGTATACTGCCGCGTTTTGCGATCCCTGCCGGCGCTGCGCTGGTCATGCAATGTGTTCTTACGTTTTGTTTAAGCAGCCGAGGCTGCTCTGAACCAGCCTGAGCAGGGATGTATCGGTAGATTTTTGGAGTTTTTATGCTCGAACAGGCTCAACGCGTCCTCAAGGACATCTTCGGCTACGACAGTTTCCGTGGCCGTCAGGGTGCGATCATTGAGCGCGTGGCCAGCGGCGGTGATGCGCTGGTGCTGATGCCTACCGGTGGCGGCAAGTCGTTGTGCTTCCAGGTGCCGGCACTGTTGCGCGAGGGCCTGGCGGTGGTCGTTTCGCCGTTGATCGCGCTGATGGACGATCAGGTCGCCACCCTTGAAGAACTGGGCGTCGCCGCCGCTGCGCTGAACTCCACGCTGAGTGCCGAGCAGCAGCGTGATCTCGCCCTGCGGATCAAGCGCGGCGAAGTGAAAATGCTCTATCTCGCGCCCGAGCGTCTGGTGCAGCCACGCATGCTGGCGTTCCTGCAAAGCCTGGAAATCGCCCTGTTCGCCATCGACGAAGCGCATTGCGTGTCGCAATGGGGTCACGATTTCCGCCGCGAATACCTGCAACTGGGTCAATTGGCCGAGCTGTTCCCCAACGTTCCGCGCATTGCCCTCACCGCGACCGCCGACAAGCGCACCCGCGAAGAAATTGTCGATCGCCTGCACCTGCAGAACGCCGAGCGCTTTCTGTCGAGTTTCGACCGCCCGAACATCTTCTATCGCATCGTGCCCAAGGAGCAGCCGCGCAAACAGTTGCTGGCGTTCCTCGCCGAACGGCGCAGCGACGCCGGCATCGTTTACTGCCTGTCGCGCAAGAAGGTCGAAGAAGTTGCGGCGTTCCTCAGCGAGCAGGGCTTCCCGGCGCTGCCGTATCACGCCGGTCTGCCCAACGATCTGCGCGCCTATCACCAGAAGCGCTTCCTCAACGAGGAAGGCCTGATCATGGTCGCCACCGTGGCGTTCGGCATGGGCATCGACAAGCCCAACGTACGTTTTGTCGCGCACCTCGATCTGCCGAAATCCCTTGAGGCGTATTACCAGGAAACCGGACGCGGCGGCCGTGACGGGCTGCCGGCGGATGCGTGGATGGCCTACGGTCTGCAAGACGTGGTGATGCTCAAGCAGATGCTGCAGAACTCCGAAGGCGACGAGCGGCACAAGCGTCTGGAGCAGCACAAGCTCGACGCGATGCTCTCGCTGTGCGAAGAAACCCGCTGCCGCCGGCAGGCGTTGCTGGCCTATTTCGATGAAGACATGCCTGAGCCGTGCGGGCACTGCGACAACTGTGTCGACGGCGTGCAGACCTGGGACGCCACCGAACCTGCTCGTCAGGCCTTGTCGGCGATTTTCCGCACCGGCCAGCGCTATGGCGTCGGTCATCTGGTCGACGTGTTGCTGGGCAAGGACAACGAAAAGGTGCGCAGCTTCGGCCATCAGCATTTGTCGGTGTTCGGTGTTGGCAAGGCATTAAGCGAGAGCGAGTGGCGCTCGCTGTTCCGCCAGTTGGTGGCGCGTGGGTTGGCCGATGTCGATCACGAGGGTTATGGCGGTCTGCGTCTTAATGACAGTTGCCGGCCGCTGCTCAAAGGCGAAGTGAAACTGGAACTGCGCCGTGACCTGAAACCGCAAGTCACTGCCAAAACGGGTAGCAAGAGCCAGGCCAGCCAACTGGTGCGCGGCGAAGAACGCGAACAGTGGGAAGCCTTGCGCGCACTACGGCGCAAATTGGCCGAAGAACACGGCGTGCCGCCGTACGTCATCTTCCCCGACTCGACGTTGTTGGAAATGCTCCGCAGCCAGCCGACGTCTCTGGCGGAAATGGCCCGGGTCAGCGGCGTCGGCGCACGCAAGCTGGAGCGCTATGGCGAAGCCTTCCTCGAAGTGCTCGGCGACGAGGCGGAGGCGCCGAAGGTGGTCGCCGATGTCCGTCACGAGCTGATCACCCTGGCCCGCGCCGGCATGACCCCGCTGCAGATCGCCGGGCAGTTGCAGTGCTCGGAGAAGAACGTCTACGCCATGCTCGCCGAAGCTATCGGCAAGCAGCAGTTGTCGCTGGAGCAGGCGCTGGATTTGCCTGAGGAATTGATGGGCGAAGTGCAGGACGCGTTTCTCGATGGCGAGGGCGAGTTGCCGTCCGTCGCCGAAGTCGCCGAGTTGTTCGCCGGACGTGTTCCTGAAGGCGTGCTTTATTGTGTGCGGGCGGCGTTGCAGTCTGAATTCGAGATGTAATCTGGCCGTTCCCTAACCCCAACTCTCTCCCACAGGGAGAGGGAGCCGACCGCGGTGTCTGGCGGCAGACTCGACCTGCAAAACCGAGTCGATTATGGATTCAGCGAGCGCTGTCGGGTCGGCGAATTTTCAAAGCATCCCCCGCTCAGTTCCCTCTCCCTCTGGGAGAGGGCTAGGGTGAGGGGCTTTTGATCTTCGCGCAGTTGTAACGATTCAATACAGAGCCACTCTTGCCTATAACTGCCGCCCATGCTTAGCTGACTAATAATTAGATTTTCCGTATTTTCAGTCTAACCGTGAGTGTTTTATGCCGTTAACCGATCAACATCGCTTTGGTATGCAACTGGCCCAGATGTCCCGTGGCTGGCGTGCCGAACTGGATCGTCGCCTCGCCGGGCTGGGCCTGTCGCAGGCGCGCTGGCTGGTGCTGCTGCATCTGGCGCGTTTTGAAGAGGCGCCGACCCAACGCGAACTGGCGCAGAGTGTCGGCGTCGAAGGCCCGACCCTGGCGCGCTTGCTCGATAGTCTGGAGAACCAGGGACTGGTGCAACGCCAGTCAGTGATGGAAGACCGTCGGGCGAAAAAAATCGTGCTCTGCGCACCTGCGCTGCCCCTGATCGAACAGATCGAGACCATTGCCACGCAGCTGCGCCACGAATTGTTCGAGGGCGTCGATGAGGCGGATTTGAAGGTGTGCATGCGCGTACACGGGCACATTCTGGCCAACCTGGAAAAATCTTGAGGCACATCCCGCCAGTGATTTTTTGAGAGATCGCGCTGAGCCGACTATAAGAACTACTGGGCAATATCGTGTTCGTACCGGATGTGCGAACGCATAGAAACCGGTTTTGCTTATTTAAGGGATGCTCATGCTCGCAAGTCGGCACATGCTGCGCGGGGGCGCCAAATGGCTGCTGCTCGCGGGCGTATTCAGCTATTCGACCTGGTCGATGGCGTTGGGGTTGGGCGAAATCACTGTTCACTCAGCCCTCAATCAGCCGTTCAAGGCCGACATCGCGCTGGTTGATGTCGGTACGTTGACGCAAAACGATCTCTCGGCCAGCCTGGCTTCGGCGGATGAATTCGGCCGGGCGGGCGTCGAGCGGGTGTTCTTTCTCAATGACCTCAAGTTCACTCCGATCCTGCGCGGCAGCCGCCAGATGATCCGGGTGACCTCGGGTAAACCGGTCAACGAACCTTTCCTGAATTTTCTCGTGCAGCTGGATCAACCCAACGGACGTCTGTTGCGCGAGTACACGGTGTTGATCGATCCGCCGGGTTCGCCGGGCATCGTGCCCGCCACCGACGAGCCGGATCCGCGCCCGCAATCTTCTGAGTTTCCAACCGTCGAACCGGTTACCGCACCGCCCCAGGCTGCCCAAGGCAAACGCCCTGCGACGCCTGTGCCGCCAACGCCGGCGCCGCCTGCCAATGATGCGCAGGCCGAGCAACTGGCCGCCAGCGTGCTGCTCACCCAGCAACTGCAAAAGACCCTCGACGAACAGAACCTCAGGCTGCAAGAGCAGCAAGTGCAAATAGCCGACGGCAAGAAGCAGATTGAAGATTTGCAAACCCGCTTGGCCGAAGTGCAGAAAGCACCGCCACCGCCCGTGGTCGCTCCGGTTCCGGCCGCTGTTTCAGCCCCGGTCGAGGCGGCAGACGATGGCGTGAACTGGCCGCTGCTCGGCGGACTTCTATTGCTGCTGGGCGTGCTGGCTGCGTTGCTCATACGTCGCCGTCAGCAAGGTTCGACCGCAGATGGCACGCCGATGCCGCTATTGCCTGTGAGCGCCGAAGACAACGTTGATGAGCCTGAACTTCAACAATCTGTCGGTGCGCACGCGGCCGCCGATCATCGCGACGAACCCGGTGCCGGCGACGTGCTGGAGGCTGTGGGCATCTATCTGGCCTACGGCCGGCTCAGCGAAGCCGCCGGGCTGCTGCGCGATGCCTTGCACAAGGAGCCTGAACGCACCGATCTCGGTTTGCAGTTGCTGGAGGTTCTTGGGCGCCAGGGTGACAGCGCCGCTTACGAACAGCAGGAAAACCGCCTGCGTGCGCTTGGCGTCGATGAGCGCGAACTGATTGAAACCCGCGCTCGCCATCCCAAACTGGCAGGCGCCGCACCGGCGGCATTTGCAGCAACGCCAATCGCGCCTGAGCTGCCCGTGGCCACGGCAGCGACCGCAGCTGCGCCGCTTGCATCGTCGCCCGGCGCTCTCGAGGATGATTTCGAATTGAATCTGGGCGAGCTGTCGATGGATTCAAATTGGGATCTGAACGACAGCCGCACCGATTCCGCCGCACCGCCAATCGATGATCCAGAGCTGGGCACTAGCTTGTCAGTGCTGCCTGTCGATTTTGACCTGCCACAGGCTGCATCTGCTGAAGAAGCCGAACTTGAATGGATACCCGAACCCGACGCCCAGCCGCTCGACGATGACTTTCTCAATGAGTTCGGCGATCCCGAGCCGTCGCTGGTGCTGGAACCTTTGGATCTGCAACCACCCGAGTCCACCGACATCGAGTCCTCCGGCAAGCTCGAACAGGCACAAACCTGCATCGACGATGGCGACATCGACAGCGCGATCGCGCTGCTCAATGAATTGCTCAGGGAAGGAGATGAGCCGTTGAAGCAGACGGCAAGGACGTTGCTGGCGGGGATTCGCTGAGCGCCAACGGATTTCGCGTTCATCCGAGACCGCTTTCGCGAGCAGGCTCGCTCCCACAATGGAATGCGCTCTCCCTGTGGGAGCGAGCCTGCTCGCGAAGGCGTCAGATCGGCCAACACCGTCTCAGGTCAGAACGTCTGCCCCAGATTCAGATAAACCGCCTGCTCATCCGCATCATTCAACCCATACGTGAAGTTCAACGGCCCCAGCGGCGTGTCGAAGCCGATAAACACACTCGCGGCGTTGATGTAGCCGCTGTCGAACTCATTGTCATTGTTCCACGCCCGACCGCGCTCCAGCGAGGCGCCGGCGTACAGCGGGAAGTCCAGCGGCAGGTACGAGCGCGGCGTCAGGCGGCGGTAGTACACGGCGCGCATCAGGCTGACATTCTGCCCGGACAGCGCATCCTCACGGAATCCTGACAACTGCCGCGCGCCGCCGAGCAGGAAGCTTGAGGTCACCACATTGGCATCGTCCAGCGTCCGGCCGTAGCGCCCGCCGAGTATCAGCGTATCCGGCCCGTGGCTCATGGCCTTGTCGAAATTCAATTCCCACTGGCGATAGCGATTGTCTGAACCCAGGCCCGGTTCGAACTGGGCAAACGTCAGGCTGACGTCCTTGCCCTCGTGCGGAAAGTAGACGTTGTCCAGCGAGTCGTAGGAATACTTCACGGTATAGAAGCCTTCGTTGAAGCTTTCACTCGGCAGATCCTGATCGCCGATGCGTACGTCAGCCTTGCCCCAGGCCTGGCCGACGCCGAGTCGCACTTCACCGTTGTTGCCGATCTGCCGGCCGAGGTTGAGGCCGAAGCCGTAACGCTCGACCCGATACTGCGCGATCGGATCGTTATCCAGCACCGAGTCAACGTTCTGCGCCTCGAACGACCCGTAGGGCGCGACGAAGTAACGCGAGCCGACGTCCAGCGGCTGATAGAACTCGCTGTACAGCTCCTGCTTGTCGCCGATCTGCGCCCGGGTCAGCCATTCCGCACCGAGGCGGTTGATGCCGTTGACGCGATAACTGGCACCAAGGTTGAAAGCACTGTCGCCGCGCATGTCGTCCGACAGATTCAGGCCGACCCGCAAGTAATCGGTGCCGCTGCGCTTGCCGCTGGCACTGATGACCAAGGTGTGATCCTGGCCTTTGTGCACCACGCGGTAACGCACTTGATCGAAGTAATCGAGGCCGTACAGCGTGCCCATGTCCGAATGCAGGCGGCCCAGGTCCAGCGGCGCGCCGATCGGTTGGCGGATGTAATAGCGAATCACGTCATCGTCGACCTTCGAGTCATTTTCGACGCGGATCGCGGTGATGATCGGCGTGCGCTGGCCCGGCTGACGGGCGGCGTTCAATTCCGCGTCCTGGGTTTCAGTCGGCTTCAGCTGCGCCAGCCGCGCATCGAGGATCCGCGTGGCGCGGTAACCAGCATCGATCATCTCCTGAGCCTTGCCGAAATCGGTCACGCCGAATGCGGCCAGCGCAGGCTGGATCAACACGTCATTGGCATGCAGAGTCGCCAGTTGTTCTTCGGAGTTGCGCCGGGTCATCAAGGTGATCGACTGATTGAGCACATCGACCACCGTGGTCAGTTGCTTGCGATTGCGCAGCGGCGTGCCGATGTCGACGACGATGGCGATGTCGACGCCCATTTCCCGCGCGACATCCAGCGGGATGTTGTCGGTCATGCCACCGTCCACCAGCAGGCGCCCATCGAGCTCAACCGGGGCGAACACCGCCGGGATCGACATGCTCGCGCGGATCACTTGCGGCAGGTGGCCTTTGCGAAACACCACTTTTTCGCCATTGGCGATGTCGGTGGTCACGGCGCGAAACGGGATCGGCAGTTTGTCGAAGTCGCGGGTGTCGCTGGTGTGCGCCAACAGGCTTTCCAGCAGCAGCGCGAGGTTCTGGCCCTGAATCACCCCCAATGGCAGGCCGAGACTGCCGTCGTCGCGGAAGCTGAGTTTCTGCTTCACCAGAAAATCGCGGTCGTCCTGCTTGCGTCGAAATGGCACGTCCTCACGCGGCGGCGCGTCGGACAGCGCCGCTTGCCAGTCGATGCTCAGGGCGAGTTTTTCCAGCTCGTCGATCTTATAGCCCGAGGCGTACAGGCCGCCGACTACCGCGCCCATGCTGGTGCCAGCAATCGCGTCGATCCTGATGCCTTGTTCTTCCAGCGCCTTGAGCACGCCGATGTGCGCCAGCCCGCGCGCAGCGCCGCCGGACAGCACCAGGCCGACTTTCGGTCGTGGCGCTTCACTGGCGTGAACCAGCAGGGGAAGGAAACCAAGCAGCAGGCAAAACAGCAAACGGCGCATTGTGAGTCTCGGGGCAAGCGGTAAAGCCGGCTATTATAGCGGCGCCCTCTGTCTCAGGAGTTTCAGCGATCATGACCGTCGCCAAAGCCGAAGTTGTCATCACTTATTGCACTCAATGCCAGTGGCTGCTGCGCGCGGCGTGGCTGGCTCAGGAACTGCTCAGCACCTTCGCTGACGACTTGGGCAAAGTGTCGTTGGTGCCGGGCACCGGTGGGGTGTTTCATATCACTTGTGCGGGTGTGCAGATCTGGGAGCGCAAGACCGACGGTGGTTTCCCTGAGGCCAAGGTATTGAAGCAGCGAGTGCGCGATCAGATCGATCCTGACCGCGACCTCGGCCACAACGACCGCACTCAGTGAGAGGCGGCCTCGGCGGCGACGGTTGTCTTGTCGCTGCCGCCTGACATCCGCGCCGACACCACAATCGCGACGATGATCAACGCGCCACCGATGAGCATCCGCAGGGTCGGGGTTTCACTGAACAGCAGCCAGGCGAGGGTGATGCCGTAGACCGGCTCCATGGCGAACACCACTGCCGCCGTGCGTGCCTTGATCACCGCCAGACTGGCGACGAACAGGCTGTGCGCCACGCCCGTGCAGAACACTCCGAGCAGCGCGATCCACAACCAGTCCAGCGCTCGGACCTGACTCAACTGCGGCGCCGCGACCGGCAACAGACACAACGCCACGACGACGTTCTGGCACAACGCTGCCTGCACCGCCGGGATGCGCCCGGAACTGGCGCGGTTGGTCAGCGACAGCAGGGAAAACAGCAGGCCGGACAACACTGCCCAAAGCAAGCCGACGGTGGCGCCGCTGCCCAGATCAAATGCGGGCGTCACCAGCACCAGACCGATGCTGACCAATACCACCAGGACGATTTCATTGGCACGGATGCGTTCGCGGAAGATCAGTCCTTCGAGAATCACCGTGAACGCCGGGAAACTGGCAAAGCCCAACGTGGCGATGGCCACCCCGGCGATCTTCACCGATACGAAAAAACTCACCCAGTGCCCGGCCAGCAACACGCCGCTGAGGGCGAGGCGCCGCCAGTCCACGGCCTGAAGTTTCTGCCAACCATGCTGGCTGGCGAAACGGGCAAAAAATGCCAGGGCGAGCACGGCGAAAGCTGCACGTCCAAATACGATCACAGCAGGGGATGCGGCAGCGAGTTTGCCGAACACACCGGTCAGGCCAAACATCAAAGCGCCGATATGCAGAGCGCCGAGGGCGGTACGCGGAGTCATTGCATTCCTTTTTTCAGGTTCAACTTCATGGGGCCATTGAACCGCGTCTCGGCCTGCAAGTCTGTCGGCAGGCTATCGTCTTTTGTCGTAGGAATCGCGCCGGAGATGTCCGGGCGACGAGCCGAACTCACGTAGGACTGCGGCCGAGAACGCACTTTGCGAGCTGTAACCGACGCGACTGGCTACTTCACCAATCGGCAATGCAGTGTCGCGCAGCAGTTGCACCGCGAGATGCAGGCGTCGACTGCGGATGTAATCCATCGGCGTCTGTCCGCATTCGGCCATGAACCGAGCGTGCAGGCGCGCGCTGGACAACCCGGCCACGCGCGCCAGGTCGGCCACTTGCAGCGGATAGGCGGCGTATTGCTCGATGTGCGCATCCAGCGCGGCGTAGGGCAAGCGACGCGCGCGGAGTTCGGCAGGTTGCGCGTGATTGAGACTGGCCAACAGCAACACCGCGCCTTGCTGCGCGATCAACGGATCGCTGACCGGACTGTTCGCCAGCCAGCTGACCAATTGGCTCTGCCCCGAGTCCAGCGACAGCCGCCCCGGATGATCGAGCAAGCGGCGACTGGCCTCGGCATGCGCGCCCAGCGAATCCTGCACCCATTGCCCTTCAGGGATGTCGAGCACCAGGCAGCTGCTGCCTTGGGGACTGTCGCAGGCATGATGAGCGCCGGACGGAACCACCACGACACTCTGCTGACGCACTTGGCTGCCACAGCCCTCGACCTCGAAATCCAGCGCACCGGACAGCCCGAACACCAACTGCGGGTGCTCGTGGCTGTGCACAATCAAGTCGTGGGTGTACTGACGCAAGGTGAGGATCGGTCGCATGGCAGGTTGTCTCCGAAGTGGCCCTCAGTCTACACCGCCGTACGCCGGATGCGTTGTCACACGACTGACTCACGCTTGTCACGGTCGATTAACCCGGCGCGCGCAAGCTGGCGAAAACATCGCAGAGGGTTGCCCATGACCAGCGCCGAGCTCGCCCGACCCAGTCGCAAACAACGGGTGCGAACCCTGTGGATCTCCGATGTGCACCTGGGCACCCGGGATTGCCAGGCCGAGCACTTGTCGCAATTTCTCAAGGGCTACCACGCCGACAAGGTCTATCTGGTCGGTGACATCATCGACGGCTGGAAACTGCGCAGCGGCATGTACTGGCCGCAAGCCCACACCAACGTCATCCGCCGCCTGCTGACCATGAGCAAGCGCGGCACCGAGGTGATCTATGTCACCGGCAACCATGACGAATTCCTGCGGCGCTATTCGAAACTGATTCTGGGCAATATCCAGTTGGTCGACGAAGTGGTGCATGTCACCGCCGATGGCCGGCATTTGCTGGTGATTCACGGCGATCAGTTCGACGTGATCACCCGCTATCACCGCTGGCTGGCGTTTCTCGGCGACTCCGCCTACGAATTCACCCTGACCCTCAACCGCTGGCTCAATCACTGGCGCGCCCGCTATGGCTACGGTTACTGGTCGCTGTCGGCGTACCTGAAACACAAGGTCAAGACCGCCGTCAGTTTCATCAGCGACTTTGAAGAAGCCATCGCCCACGAGTGCGTGAAGCGCGAACTGCATGGCGTGGTTTGCGGGCATATACACCATGCCGAGATTCGTAAGGTCGGCGGGGTGGACTATCTCAACTGCGGCGATTGGGTCGAGTCGTGCACGGCGCTGATCGAGCATTGGGACGGCACGATCGAGTTGTATCGGCTGGCGGATGCCCAGGCGCGGGAGGCGCAATTGAAAGCTGCCAAAGTTGCCGAGCTCGCCTGAGCGAAAGATCACCCTGTGGGAGCGAGCCTGCTCGCGAAGGCGTAGTGTCAGACAAAGCTTATGTGCCTGATACAGCGCTTTCGCGAGCAGGCTCGCTCCCACATGTGTTCTCAGGCCGGGCTGTGTTCTTGCATCGCAGCCTGGTAGATCGAGTTCTTCGGCTGCGCAAACAGCCTTTCCATCATCGGCTCGAAGAAACTCAGCGGCAGCGTGTCATACGCCGGGTCAAAAGCCGCGGCGTCGTATTTGGCGCAGAATTCGGCCGTGGCCTGGAACTGCGGATGGTCCTTGAACTGCTCGCGCAAGTGCCGATCCATGCCCAGGTGATGAAAGAAGTAATAGCCCTGAAAAATGCCGTGCTTTTCCACCATCCACAGGTTTTCCGCATTCACGAACGGCTTGAGAATCGCTGCGGCGATGTCCGGATGGTTGTACGAACCGAGGGTGTCGCCGATGTCGTGCAACAGCGCGCAGACCACGTATTCCTCGTCACGCCCGTCGCGAAAGGCGCGGGTCGCAGTTTGCAACGAGTGGGTCAGGCGATCCACCGGGAAACCGCCGAAGTCGCCCTCAAGCAGCTTCAGATGCGCGAGGATCCGCGACGGCAGTTGTCTGGCATAGGCACTGAAGTCGGCGGCGATGATCGCCCAGTCTTCCTCGGTGCCATCCTTCATATGGGTGAAGCGAGCATGGGCATTCATGGGTGGACCCTCATTCAGAACGCCACGCGACCGAGAATCATGTCGCGGTACATGACGAAATCGCCGAGCAGGCTGTACAACGGATGCTGAAACGTCGCCGGGCGGTTTTTTTCAAAAAAGAAGTGGCCGATCCAAGCAAAGCTGTAACCGGCCAGAGGTAGCGCGAGCAACAGCAGCCAGGCGCCTTTGGCGATGCTCAGGGCGAGAATGAAGATGACCAGAGAGGTGCCGATGAAATGCAGACGACGGCAGGTGCTGTTGCTGTGCTCGGCGAGGTAATAGGGGTAGAACTCGGCGAAGCTGTTGAACCGCTTGATGTTTTCCACGACCGCGCTCTCTGTGGTGATTGTTCTGGCGACAAGTTGTTCGGCGGGGAGCTTATTTGAGTCTAGAGTGATCATTGGCGTGGGCCAGTGACAATCGGCGCCACTTTAGTATCCTTCGCAAATAGGGCGGTTATCTGCAGCCCGTCATGTAAAAGAATAACAACCATGAGCGAACGAACGACTTCTGCAAGCTGGGCGATGGGGATTGTCAAAGCACTGGAGATGGACGGCCTGGATTGCCGGGTTCTGTTCAGGCAACTGGGGCTGGATTTCAGCGCCCTTGAAGATCCGGATGCACGCTTCCCGCAAGACTCCATGACCCGGCTCTGGCAGCGCGCGGTCGAGGTGTCCGGCAACCCGGCGATCGGCCTGAACATGGGCAAAGTGGTGCGCCCGGCCTCGTTTCATGTCGCCGGCTACGCGCTGATGTCGAGCAATACCCTGGCTGAAGGCTTCCAGCGTCTGGTGCGCTATCAACGCATCATTGCCGAAAGCGCTGACCTGAGTTTTCGCCTGCTCGACGAAGGTTACGCGCTTATTCTCACCGTGCACGGCGATCATTTGCCGCCGACCCGGCAGAGTGCCGAAGCGTCACTGGCCTGCGCGTTGGCGCTGTGCGGCTGGCTGACCGGGCGCCCGCTGCACCCGGTCAAAGTGTTGGTTCAGGGCGATCAGCCGACAAACCTGCAACCTTATAAAGAAGCCTTTCACGCACCGCTGGTGTTCAACGCGCCATACGACGCGTTGATCTTCGAACGGGCCGATATGGAGGCGCCGCTGCCGACCGCCAACGAAGCCATGGCGCTGTTGCATGATCGCTTTGCCGGGGAATATCTGGCGCGGTTTTCCGAAAGTCGCGTGACACACCGGGCACGCCAGGTGCTGTGTCGTTTGTTGCCGCAGGGCGAGCCCAAGCGTGACACCGTGGCGCAGACGCTGCACCTGTCGCAGCGCACTTTGCAGCGGCGCTTGCAGGAGGAGGGCACCAGTTTCCAGCAATTGCTCGACGACACCCGGCGTGAATTGGCCGAACAATATCTGGCGCAACCGAGCATGACCTTGCTGGAAATCGCCTACCTGTTGGGCTTTGCCGACCCGAGCAACTTCTTCCGCGCGTTCCGCCGCTGGTTCGACACCACGCCCGGCGAGTACCGCTTGCGCCTGACGCAGGTGCCGGACGCGGTCAATGACGCCAGAACGCCGGAATACACAGCACAAACACCGTAATGATCTCCAGTCGGCCGAGCAGCATGCCGAACGACAGAATCCACTTCGCCGCATCCGGCAGGGTCGCGAAGTTGCCGGCCGGGCCGATGGTTTCGCCCAGACCCGGGCCGACGCCGGACACGGTGCTGGCGGCGCCGGTCAGCGCGGTCATCCAGTCGACTCCGAGCAGCGACAGCAGCAGCGCGATCACGCAGATGGTGATGGCGAAGAAGAACGAGAAAGTCAGGATCGAACGGACGATCTCTTCGTCGAGGCGGTGACCGTTGTACTTCTGTTTGATCACCGCGCGCGGGTGGATCAGCTGATTAAGGTTGGCCTTGAGCAGGATGTAGGCGACCTGAAAACGGAAAATCTTGATCCCGCCCGCCGTCGAACCTGAGCAGCCGCCGACAAAGCCAAGATAGAAAAACAGCATCAGCGAGAAGTTGCCCCACAGGCTGTAATCACCGAGGGCAAAACCTGTGGTGGTGACCACCGAGGTCACGTTCAGCGCCACATGCCGCAGCGCTTCCAGCCAATGCAGCTTGGTGGTCCACCAATACCAGGTGCCGAGCACCAGCCAGGTCACCAGCAACATCGCCAGCAAACCCTGCACCTGTTGATCCCTGATCAACGCACGGCGGTTGCCGCGCAGCGTCGCCACGTACAGGGTGAACGGCAGGCTGCCGAGGATCATGATGACGATCGCCACCCAGTGCACTGCCGGTTGTGTCCACTTCGCCAGCGACTGGTCAGAGGTCGAGAAACCACCGGTGGAAATCGCCGACATCGCGTGGTTGATCGCATCGAACGGGCTCATTCCGGCCCACCAGAACGCCAGACTGCCGAGAATGGTGATACCGACGTAGGCCGCCACAATCAACCGCGCCACCATGTGCGAACGCGGCATGACCTTCTCCGAGCGGTCGGAGGATTCGGTCTGGAACAGGCGCATGCCACCGATGCGCAGCAGCGGCAGAATCGCCACCGCCATGCCTATAAAGCCGATGCCGCCGATCCAGTGCAGCAGCGACCGCCACATCAGAATCCCCGGCGACATGTTGTCCAGGCCGTTGAGCACCGTGGAACCGGTGGCGGTGATGCCGGACATGCTTTCGAAGAACGAGTCGGTGTAGCTGATGTGCTGGGTCAGCAGAAACGGCAGCGCGGCGAAAATGCACACTACCAGCCAGCTGCTGACCGTCAGCAGGTACATGTCGCGCGGGCGCAGGTGAATGTGTTCCGGTCTGCCGGGTATCACCAGAGCGAGGCCGGCGACAAAGGTGATCATGCTCGCCCAGAGGAACGACGGCAGATCGCTGGTGCGCTCGAAAATCACCAGCGTGGCCATCGGCACGACCATGGCCACAGCCAGGGTTATCAGGAAGATGCCGATGATAAAACCAATGATCCGTAAGGTCGGCAACGCCATGAAATCCGCTCGGGCTGATTGAACAAGGGCGCCATTCTACCTGCGGGGCAAGGCATGTAAACCGGCAGGCGCTGCGCAGTTGCAGCTAGAATAGCTGCACATTTTTCAAAGGAGGTGGCCGATGCAGGCTCTCGACGCGTTGCTCAACCGTGTTTCCGTTCCCCGCCTGGTCGAACCGGCCCCTACTGCCGAGCAGCGCGAAGCCCTGTTCGGCGCGGCCTTGCGTGCCCCGGATCACGGGCATTTGCAGCCTTACCGCTTTTTGACCGTCGAAGGCGCGGCGCGTGAGCAAATGGGCGAGTTGCTGGCCGAGGCGGCCCGACAGCAGGGCGGTGAAGTCACCGACGCGATGATCGACAAGGCGCGCAACGGCCCGTTGCGGGCACCGCTGGTGGTCGTGGTGATCGCGAAATTGCAGGAACACGTGAAATACCCGAAGGCCGAGCAACTGCTCACGGCCGGCTGTGCGGCCCACGGGATTTTGCTCGCGGCGTATGCGCAGGGGATTGGCGCGGTGTGGCGCACCGGGGATCTGGCGTACTCCAAGCATGTGGCCGAAGGTTTGGGGCTGGTGGAAGGCGAGGAGGTGATCGCGTTCCTCTATCTCGGCACGCCGCAGAAAGAGCCGCGCGTGGCGGAGAAGGTTGATCTGGCTGAGTTCGTCAGCGCCTGGCCAGGTAAGGTCTGAAGATCAAAAGCCCCTCACCCTAACCCTCTCCCAGAGGAAGAGGGGACTGATTGGGGGATGCTTTGGAATTACACCGACCTGAGCGTCCTTCGCTGAATCCAGCGTCGGGATACCGGACGTCTGGTTTCTGCGAATCCATAAGGTCGATGCACAACGGCAGACAACTCGCTCGGCCCCCTCTCCCTCCGGGAGAGGGTTGGGGTGAGGGGCTTTTTCAGGGCTGGACCACGACTCCCGGTATCTGCGGCAATTCCAGACTCGCCACAAAGCCGCCCTGCGGATGATTGGCCAGCGTCAGCGTGCCGCCATGCCGTTCTGCCGCGCGTTTGGCGATCGCCAGCCCCAGGCCATGCCCGGCAGCGGTCTGCCCCGGCGCGCGATAAAACGGTTCAGCCAACTGGCTCAGATGTTCCGCCTGTACCCCCGGCCCATGGTCGCGCACGCTGATGACAATCCGCTCACCCTGCCGCGCTGCCTGCAAGTCGATCGGCTGATCGCTCGGGTTGAAGCGCTGGGCGTTGCGCAGCAGATTATCCACGGCGCGCTCGATCATCGTCGGCCAGCCTTTGAGATTCAGTTGTGACTCAGCTTGCAGGCGTACGGTCTGCTCGGGGGAGCCGAGCTGCGCATCCTTTTGCAGCGTGGCGAGCAACGCATTCAGGTCCACTTCTTCAGCGCTGGCGTTGTCGGCATCGACTCGCGCCAGCACCAGAATTTCACTGATCAACGCCTCCAGCCGATCGCATTCGCGGGTCAGGCGTGGCCACAGTTTCTCGCGCTCTTCAGGGTTGGCACGCTCGGCCAAAGCCAACGCGATGCGCAGGCGCGCCAGTGGTGAGCGCAGTTCGTGGGAGACATCGCGCAGCAACTGGCGCTGACTGCCGATGAGGCTTTGCAGGCGCGCGCCCATGCGGTTGAAATCGGTGGCCAGCACGCCGAATTCGTCGCGGCGGTTGGCGAGTTTCGCCAGACTGTTCTGCTGATAAGTCGTCT
Source organism: Pseudomonas siliginis (assembly GCF_024072275.1). Classification (NCBI taxonomy): domain Bacteria; kingdom Pseudomonadati; phylum Pseudomonadota; class Gammaproteobacteria; order Pseudomonadales; family Pseudomonadaceae; genus Pseudomonas; species Pseudomonas siliginis. Next base: position 1,641,895 of record NZ_CP099598.1, read on the forward strand.
GCCCCAGATCATGCACCGCGCCGCGCAAGCGACTGAGCGGGCGGGTGATGGAGAAAGTCACGAGCAAACTGAACAGGGTCAGCACCACCAGCGCAATACCCAGCGCACTCAGTGGCCAGAGCAGACTTTCGCGGTGCCAGGCGTCGAGTTCCGGGTGCGGGATGCGGTAGATGAACAGGTAGGTGTCACCGGTTTTTTCGCTGGTGATTTCGTCGGTCAGGCGCCGCCACGGCAGACGGCGATCGTCGTTGTTCTGCCGCGCCTCGAATGCTGCGGCGCGGCGCGGAAAGGTGCCACGCACCACCGGATCGCCGGTTTCGTTGAGCACCTGAACGTCGATGTGATACTGGCGTTTACGTTGTTCGAGGATATCCTGCGCGGCTTCTTCGCCCTGGGCTTCGTAGGTCTGCGTCCATTCTGCGGCCAGCGTGTTGAGGCCGGGATGGCGGCTGAGAATCCACGCGTCCTGATTGAGCATGTGCCCGAGCAGAATCGACAGCCCGGCTACCAGAGCGATGGCCAGCCAGAAGCTCGCAAGAATCCGCCAGAACAGTGAACGCACAGAAACTCCTCGAAAATCACACCGTTCAAATGTGGGAGCGAGCCTGCTCGCGAAGGCGTAGTGTCAGTCAATCCATCGCTGGCTGATACACCGCCTTCGCGAGCAGGCTCGCTCCCACATTCGATTTGAATGGAACAGGCCCGACGAGGTGAGTCGTCGGGCCCAGGGTCAAGCCATTATTGCGCCTTTTGTGCCTGCTGCGCTTTCCAGGCCTTGAACTCGGCCCACTCGGCGCGGCGTTCGGCGCGTTTCTTCTGGATTTCGTCGAACTGCTTCTGTTGCTCGGGCTTAAGCAGTGCGCGGACATCGGACTCGGCTTTCTTGTGGTTGGCCGCGATCTCGTCCTTCATGGCTTTCTGGTCGGCCGGCGAGAGTTTTTCCAGGTACTTGTCGACCACCTGCTTACGCTCATGCATCTGCTCGCCCATGATCTTGCGAATCTGCTCGCGCTGTTCGCGGGTCAGGTCGAGCTGGCTATACGGGCCTTTGCCGTGCATGCCACCGTGCATCTGACCGCCGTGGCGCGGGCCATCCAGCGGACCACCCAGCGGACCGCCATCCTGCGGCATGGCCATGGCCACGGTTGGCAGAGCGGCAGCGAACATCAGAGCGATAAGAGTCTTGCGCATGGTGTATCTCCTTGTCTCGTTCCCGGTACGTTCCGGATGAGTGCAGATTACGCAGATCAAGGTCAGCGGCGGTCAGCGCAGCGTAAAGCTTCGGTAAAGACGTTTCGTGCCCGGCCTTACACATATCCAGTGCAGGAGGTGCTGAAGGCTGCGATCTGATCGTTCCCACGCTCTGCGTAGGAATGCAGCCGAGGACGCTCTGCGTCCTGCAGCCTGAAGATCGCCGCCTTGGGCAGCTCGTACACGGAACAAGATGGTTTTACAGGCTGTAGTAGTAACCACGGCTACGCAGCGCGACGATGCGCGGGCGGCCGTCGGGGTGGGGGCCGATTTTTTTGCGCAGGTTGCTGACGTGCATGTCGAGGCTGCGGTCGTACAGGGTCAGCTTGCGGCCGAGGGCCAGTTGCGCCAGTTCCTGTTTGTCCAGCGGCTCGCCCGGCTGTTTGAGCAGGGCTTCGAGCAGGCGGCTTTCGGAGACGGTCAGGGTCAGTTCTTTTTCGTCGATGCTGACCACGCCGCGCACCGGGCTGAAACTCAGGTCGCCCAGCTCGAGCTGCGTCGAAACGGCTGCCGGGTGGCTGCGGCGCAACACGGCACGCAGGCGCGCGGTCAGTTCGCGGGGGTCGCAGGGTTTGGCCAGATAATCGTCGGCACCCAGTTCGAGGCCGAGGATGCGGTCCAGCGGTTCGCCACGCGCTGACAGCATCAGCACCGGCAGGTCGGCGTGGTCGTTGCGCAATTGCTTGAGCAGTTCCAGACCGCTGCCGTCGGGCAGCATCACGTCCAGCACCACCGCCGCCGGGGCGGTTTCGGCCAACGCCTTGCGGGCGCTCTGGCCGTCGTGGCAGGCGCGCACCTGGAAGCCTTCCTGGCTCAACCAGCTACTCAGGAGTTCGCACAACTCCTGGTCATCATCAATCAATAACAGCTCGCTCATGACTCACTCAATTTAGCCATTGCCGACGTTTTCGGCTTGCACCGCTGGCAAAGATACCGCAGAGCAGCGCCAATAGCGCTACTCCGGCGCCAGTGACGAACCACTGCTGTTGATCGGTCAGCAAACGCGGCAGCGGGCTGGCCTGGGCTTCCTTGAGTTGCAGCTTCAGACGCTGGTTCTCCTGGCGCAGCCGGGCGAGCTGGGCGCTTTCGCGAGTGTTGTCGGCATTTTGCAGTTGTTTGTTCAGTTCTTCGCGCTGCTGTTCACTGGCCTTGAGCCGCTGTTGCAGCTCGGTGATCTGGCTGCCGGCGCTCAATGACAATGGCGTTGAGCTGCCGCTTTCGGTGGTTTCCTCACCATGGGCGGGGGCCATGATCGACAACGTGAGCAACATCAGACACAACGGACCCTTGCGCATCGCGACACCTGTTTCCAAATGGATATTGGGCAGGTTGTCGGCAGGCAAACGAGAATAATGAGCGATTGAGAGCGCGATGAACCGAGAAGGTTCATCGCGTGGAAGGACTTAAGGCAGGACTTGCTTGAACGGCTTGACGATCACATTGGCGTAAACGCCAGCGGCGATGTACGGATCGGCATCGGCCCAGGCCTGTGCGGCGCTGAGGGAGTCGAACTCGGCGACGATCAGGCTGCCGGTGAACCCCGCTGCGCCCGGATCATTGCTGTCGACCGCCGGGTGCGGGCCGGCCAGCACGATGCGGCCTTCGCCCTTGAGCGCTTGCAGGCGTTCCAGATGCGCCGGGCGCGCGGACAGGCGAGCTTCGAGCGAGTTGGCAACGTCGGTGGCAATGATGGCGTAGAGCATGTCAGTCCTCGGTTTTTGGCGTTGTGGTATCGGTGTCATGCAGATGGCGCGACAGGTAAACGCCCTGTGCGACCAGGAACAGCACGGTCATGCCCAGGCTGCCGAACACCTTGAAGTCGACCCAGATGCTCTGAAAGGTGAAAGCGACGAACAGGTTGGCGGCGCCGCAGAACAGGAAGAACGCGATCCAGGCGATGTTCAGGCGGGTCCAGACCGGGTCGGGCAGGGTCAGCGCGTGACCCATGATGCGTTTGATCAGCAAGCGATCGCCGATGAAGTGACTACCGATGAACGCCGCAGCGAACAGCCAGTTGACCACCGGCGCTTTCCATTTCAGGAAGGTTTCGCTGTGGAAGGCCAGCGTCAGGCTGCCGAATACCAGACAGGCGATCAGCGTCAGCCACTGGCTCTTTTCCAGCTTGCGCTGCTTGATGAACAGCGCGCCGTACACCACCAGGGAACTGATGATCAGCATCGCCGTGGCGCTGTAGATACCGCCTACGGTCACTTGCTGGCCGGCAATGTCGACGACCCGTGGATCAAGTTTGTAAACGATGAAGAACAGCAGAAGCGGGATGAAATCGATGAATTGTTTCACAGTGAGAGCCAGAAGCTGGATGTGGCGGCATAATAACAAACATATGGGCGCGCGATAGCGCCAGCTGATTTGAGGTTACAACTCCCCGTGAATGTTGATTTGCACTGCCACAGCACGGCCTCCGATGGCGCCCTGGCGCCTGCGGTTCTGGTTGCGCGTGCGTTCGAAAACGGCGTGCGAGTCCTGGCGTTGACCGACCACGACACTCTTGAGGGGCTCGCCGAGGCGCGTACGGCGGCCACCGAGTTGGGCATGCAACTGGTCAACGGCGTCGAATTGTCCTGCACTTGGGGCGGGGCGACTATTCACGTGCTGGGTTACGGCTTCGACGTCAACGCTGCGCCGTTAGTGGAAGCGATCGCCAAATTGCACGATGGCCGCTGGCTGCGGTCGGAAGAAATAAGCCGCAAGCTCGCACTCAAGGGGATGCCCGGTGCCCTCGACGGCGCCCGGCAGATCCAGCAGGAACTGGGCGACAGCGGCAACGCGCCGGCCCGGCCGCATTTCGCTGACTGGATGGTGCGTGAAGGTTATGTAAAGGATCGCGCCGAGGCGTTCCGCAAATGGCTCGGCGCCGGCAAACTCGGCGACGTCAAACTGCACTGGCCGACGCTGGAAGACACTGTCGGCACCCTGCGCGCCGCCGGTGCCTGGGTCAGCCTGGCGCATCCATGGCACTACGATTTCACCCGTAGCAAGCGCCGAAAGCTGATTGCCGACTATATTCAAGCAGGCGGGCATGCTATCGAGGTGGTCAATGGCCATCAGCCCGCAGAACAGGTGGGCAGCCTGGCGATCCTTGCCCGTGAGTTCGGTCTGCTGGTCAGCGCCGGCAGTGACTTCCATGGCCCTGGCGGCTGGTCCGAAATCGGCCAGTACCGGCCGGTTCCCGAGGACCTTCCACCCCTGTGGTGTCGGTTCAAACATGACACAGATATTGCCGCCGTCTGAACAGGTAGAGAATGTGAGTCAATTTTTCCAGATACATCCGGAAAACCCGCAAGCGCGCCTGATCAAACAGGCGGTCGAGATCATCCGCAAAGGCGGGGTGGTGATTTATCCCACGGACTCGTCCTACGCCATTGGTTGCCAGATCGGCGACAAGACCGCCATCGAGCGTGTGCGACGTCTGCGTCAGCTCGATGAAAAGCACAACTTCGCGCTGATCTGCAGCGACCTGTCGCAACTGGGCAATTACGCCAAGATCGACACCGGCACCTTCCGCATTCTCAAGGCGCATCTACCCGGCCCTTACACTTTCATTCTCAACGCCACCCGCGAAGTGCCGCGCCTGTTGCTGCATCCGAAGAAACGCACGATCGGCCTGCGCGTGCCGAGCCATCCGATTGCGCTGGCGCTGCTGGCCGAACTCGGCGAGCCGCTGATGAGCGTGACGCTGATCATGCCCGGCGATGAAGACCCACTTACCGATCCCTACGAAATGCGCCAGTTGCTCGAGCACCAGGTCGATCTGATCATCGACGGCGGCTTCGGCGGCATCAAAGCCTCGACGGTGATTGACCTGACTGGCGACGACCCGGAAGTGGTCCGCGTCGGTTGCGGCGATCCGACGCCGTTCATGGTCGAGGCCTGAATGTCCGCAGTGGAAACCGTGGTCGACCCCCAGGCCGGCGCCCAGCAGGAACTGCCGTTCGCGATGGTCTATGGTCAGGCGGTCATGGAAATGCCGCTGGACCTGTACATCCCGCCGGATGCGCTGGAAGTTTTTCTTGAAGCCTTCGAAGGCCCGCTCGACCTGCTGCTGTACCTGATCCGCAAACAGAACATCAACATCCTCGACATTCCGGTGGCGGAAATCACCCGCCAGTACATGGGCTACGTCGAGTTGATGCAATCGGTGCGTCTGGAGCTGGCCGCCGAATACCTGGTGATGGCGGCGATGCTCGCCGAGATCAAATCGCGCATGCTTCTGCCGCGCGCCGAAACCGTCGAAGATGAAGAAGACGATCCACGCGCCGAACTGATCCGCCGCTTGCAGGAATACGAGCGCTTCAAGGCCGCTGCCGAAGGTATTGATGGTCTGAGCCGGGTCGGTCGCGATGTGATCGTGCCCAAGCTCGACGCCCCGGAAGCGCGGGCGCGCAAGCTGTTGCCCGACGTCGCGCTGGAAGAGATTCTGATGTGCATGGCCGAGGTGCTGCGCCGTGGCGACATGTTCGAAAGCCACCAGGTCAGTCGCGAAGCGCTGTCCACCCGCGAACGCATGAGCGATGTGCTGGAACGGCTCAAGGGCGGCGGCTTCGTGCCGTTTGTCGAGCTGTTCACCGCTGAAGAAGGCCGCCTGGGTGTGGTGGTGACCTTCATGGCGATCCTTGAACTGGTCAAGGAATCCTTGGTCGAGCTGGTGCAGAATGAGCCGTTCGCCGCGATCCACGTGCGAGCCCGAGCCGAATAACGAGTCCCTGTATGAACCTGACTGAACCCCGCGAGCTGGCGTCCCTGCTTGAAGCCTTTCTGTTGGCCTCGGGAAAGCCGCAGTCCCTTGAGCGCCTGTATGAACTGTTCGAAGAAGGCGAGCGGCCGGAGCCGGCGGTCTTCAAGAAAGCCCTGACCCTGCTCGGCAAGTCCTGCGAGGGCCGCGCCTTTGAACTCAAGGAAGTCTCGTCGGGCTATCGCTTGCAGATCCGCGAGAAGTTTTCACCGTGGGTCGGCCGTCTCTGGGAAGAGCGCCCGCAGCGCTATTCCCGTGCGTTGCTGGAGACCATCGCGCTGATCGCCTATCGCCAGCCGATCACCCGTGGCGAGATCGAAGACGTGCGTGGCGTGGCGGTCAACAGCAACATCGTCAAGACCTTGCTCGAGCGTGAGTGGATCCGCGTCGTCGGCTATCGGGACGTGCCGGGCAAACCGGCGATGTTCGCCACGACCAAGGCGTTTCTCGATCACTTCAACCTGAAAAACCTTGAAGATCTGCCGCCGCTGGCCGAGCTGCGCGAGATGGAAGCCGAGCCGGTGCTCGATTTCGACGACGCGCCGGTGCCGCAGAGCCTGCAGGAACTGGCCGACGCCAGCGCCGAACCGGAGGAGGAGAAGGAAGAAACCAGTTTCCATTCCCTGCTGCTGGAGCTGGACAGCATGGAAGAGGGCATCAAAACCGATTTCGACGATTTGCTGCGCGATGCGGTGGATGGCGAAGCGCCGGTGGCTGAGCCTGAGATCATCGAGCCGGTTGTTGAAGCTGAAGTTGAACTTGAAGCGGCGCCTGACGCCGAACCGGAAGAAGACATTCTCGGTGTCGCCGAGGCCCGCGAGAAGCTCCTGGCCGCCGTTGCCGCCCTCGAACAGCCTGAACCGGAACTCAGCGAAGAGGAAGCCGAAGCCCGCGCACTGGCCGAGGCGATCGAAGCCGAACGGCGCGAGTTCGACGATTGATCCGGATCCTTGTGGGAGCGGGCTTGCCCGCGATTGCCGTGGGTCAGATCCAATGATGTTGACTGACACTCCGCTATCGCGGGCAAGCCCGCTCCCACAGGGTTTGATGTGTTTCTGGAGAGGATGATGAGCTCAACCAAAGACCCCTGCATCAGCCTCTGCAAATTCTCCGACGACATCTGCCTGGGTTGCGGTCGCAGCAAGCGCGAGATCAAGGCCTGGAAGAAGCTCGACAAGGACGACAAACGCACGGTGCTGGCCGAAGCCGCGCTGCGCCTGATCAAACTCGGCGGTGCCGGTCGGCGGAAAAAGAAATAACCGGCAATCGATCAGCTAGTCTCTGATGCGCGATGGCGCACATCCGCGTATGATTCGCGACCCTTCGCCGATCCCTTCGGCCTGGACCCAGTTTTCAATACTTCAGGCGCCGCCTGAACAGACCACACCGGGAGGTGCCCAGATGAGTGACATCAGTCAGAAAGACGACCAGGAAATCGGCCCAGCAGGCGAAAAGCTGCAGAAGGTCCTCGCCCGTATCGGCGTCGGCTCGCGCCGTGACGTGGAATCCTGGATCAGCCAGGGCCGGATCAAGGTCAATGGCAAAGACGCCACCCTCGGCCTGCGCGTCGACATGCACGACGCCATCACCATCGATGGCAAAGTGATCAAACGCGAAGAGGCCGCCGAATCGGTGCGCCGCGTGATCATGTACAACAAGCCCGACGGCGAAATCTGCACCCGTGATGACCCGGAAGGCCGTCCGACCGTGTTCGACAAGCTGCCGCGCCCCAAAGAAGGCCGCTGGATCAACATCGGCCGTCTCGACATCAACACCACCGGTCTGCTGATGTTCACCACTGACGGTGAGCTGGCCAACCGTCTGATGCACCCGTCCTACGAGATGGACCGCGAGTACGCCGTGCGTGTACGCGGTGAAGTCGACGACGAGATGATCGAACGCCTGAAGGCCGGCGTGGTGCTGGAAGACGGCCCGGCGCGTTTCACCGACATTCAACAGGCGCCGGGCGGTGAAGGCTTCAACCATTGGTACCACTGCGTGGTCATGGAAGGGCGCAACCGTGAAGTGCGTCGTCTGTGGGAATCGCAGGGTCTGGTGGTCAGCCGTCTGAAGCGCGTGCGTTTCGGTCCGGTGTTCCTCAACTCCGACCTGCCGATGGGCCGCTGGCGCGAAATGAGCCAGTACGAAGTCGACGTCCTCAGCGCCGAAGTCGGCCTGACGCCGGTGGCAATGCCGCAGCTGAACGCCAAGAGCAAGGACAAGCTCGAACGCATGCAGCGCAAATCGTCGCGGCCGATGGCCAAGACCGAGCGCGTACGCACCCTGCGTCCAGCCGCCGGCGCACCGACCGCGCCGCGCCCGAGCCGTGAGCCGCAGATCGAAGGCGAGCGTCCAGGTCGCAAGCCAGTCGCCCGTGACGGCGAGCGCGCACCGCGTCCGGCCAGCGGTCGCACTGAGCGTGGCGAAGGTCGTGCACCGGCCGGTCGCGGTACGCCAGTGGCGGATCGTCCAGCCGACACCACCAACAAGCGCCCGGCCAAACCGGCGCCGAAGCGTCCGGGGATCAAACTGGTCGACGGCGACAAGCCCTCGGGCAAGCGTCGCGGCGCACCGGCTGGTTCCGGTCAGCGCCCGGGTTTCGGTCGCAAAAAGCCGGAATAAGGCAGCTGTGAGTTACTAGCTGCAAGCTGCAAGTTGAAGCAAAAACGCCAACCTTAGGGTTGGCGTTTTTTTTCGTCTGGCGAAACTCATGTAGCGTCTGATTGGGCCTCTTCGCGAGCAGGCTCGCTCCCACATTGGAGTTGCGTCGAACATAAATCCCTGTGGGAGCGAGCCTGCTCGCGAAGGCGTCAGTCGCCTAAAACACAAATCGGCCATCGAAAACCGGCTTGTCATCCAGCGCCAACACCCCGCCAGAAAAGATCAGGTCCAGGTGATGACTGCCCTTGGCGCCACCGCCTAATCCAAGATGCAACCCACAATGCCGCTCCTCAAACCCGGCATTGCGCGCATACAGATCCTTCACGCCTTCGTTGGTGCCAATCCCCAACTCCTCAATCCGCCGGTTCGACGGGTTGGCATCCAGGTACTTGTTGAAATCCTGCTCCAGCCCCGGCACGTCGGTGGCGATGCGGCTGATGGTCGAGTTCTCGATCCACAGCTCCAGCGGCGATTCCAGCACGCCGTACTTGCGCGCGAAGGGGATGGTGCTGAGGAAGGTGCCCTTGAACTTCACGTGGCCATTGATGGCTTCGCTATGGGTGGCGATTTCGCCGGGGGCGAGGTCAAAGTTGCCGACGCCGTTGATGTCGGTCCACTTCTTGATGCTGCTCATCGGCGTTTCGAACCATGAGCCGTGGTCATCCTTGAAACTCAGCGTGGTCGCCTGGGACATGCGCTGGATCAAGTGACTGTTGAGTCCGGCGATGCGTTGCGGGGTGATGCTGAAGGTGTCGTAGAAATAGTCGCCGTAATCCTTGAACAGCAGCGACTTCTTCCAGTTTTCCGCCATCACCGCTTGCAGTGCGCGGACGAACTCCGGGCCGTCGGGGCGCGGGTTGGGCAGGGTGGAAGAGTCGTAGAAGAAAATGTACAGATCGCTGTCGGCAATTGCCTCGGACAGCGCTGCGGTGCTTTCCAGGTCCAGGCGCCGGGCGCTGAACTCAAAGCGCGGATGCTCGCCGGCCTGTTCGGCAATGGCGCCGGTCAGGGCTTCGTAATCGGCGGTGTGGCCCAGCATGACCTTCGCCGAGTCGAGGCCGGCGAGGGCAGGGTGATGTTCGAGGTAGTAAAGGAAATGCGAGATGGCGCGGGGCTTGTCCATGAATCCTCCCTGACTGACCGGGGAATGAAGCGGCAGGCACGACCGGCCGGACCGTGCCTGCCCGGGATGTCTTACAGAGGCCACATCGCCGTGCCGAACGGAACCACCGCGTCGGCTTGCATCATTTCCACAGCGGCCTCATGGGTTGGCGCTTCAAACCATTCGTCCAGTTGCAGTTCGGTATCCAAGTCTTTTTCCAGTGCTTGCATGGTCGATCTCCTAGAGAATTTCACGGTTTATGACTGACCGGTCGAGGTGGCCGGTGAGACGTGAAAAACCTAGTTGAGGCTTTTTGCGAATGCAAAATTTTATCCATTTAATTTTTAAATAGACTTTTTGTTCTGTTTTTCAGGATCGATTTTCTTTTTTGAAAACAAAAAACTAGGCAGGCGAAATTGATAGCAAGCTAGCTACCGTCAATATGCAGACATCCTTCGGAAATTTCTGATTCGGAAAATATTCGTTACGCGTTGTAAACAAAACGTGACGAATAGACCCCGCCGGAGCGGTGATTTCCCGCCTCCGCATCGGTTGTAAGGAAAAGCTTCCGTAAGCCGGGAGAACAGCTGCCGCGCAGGGCTCTGGCGCGCTTGTTTCCAGCCTTCAGGCAGGGTGTGATGCGCCCCATGCCTGTCGTGCAGGCGAATAACAAGAAGGAGGCGCAATGAACGCCGCGACTGATTTCCACTTCTCCCCGTGGGACGGTTTTTTCCTCGTCCCCGTCGATGGCCTGCATAGGCCTGACTCATATTTTGCAGCCGCTCGGCACTGTCGAGGCGGACACGCGCAATCCCGGCAACCGACACGCTGATCAGGCGGGTCTGGCAGCAGGGGGTTAGCGGTGTACAATGCGCCGCGTTTTAACTGTGACCCTCTGCGTAATCGCAAAAATCTCGAGGCTATCCGCCTTGTTCACTCCGCCGCGCCACAAGCGTGCCGGGTTCGATTTCGTCACAGATAAAAACAAACAGGTGACGCATGACCGTTGTAAATGAGCTGAACTCCTGGTGCCTGCGCTGGGGTTTGATCGGGGCTGCCTGAAATCGCAACCTTGCAGCAACGTCTACTGAACATCATCAAACCTTGCGTGAGACCTTTTCATGAGTGGACAACCCTCGCAATCAGGCGAGCTTAAGCGCGGCCTGAAAAATCGCCATATTCAACTGATCGCCCTCGGTGGCGCGATCGGTACCGGATTGTTCCTCGGTTCTGCCGGGGTACTGAAATCCGCCGGCCCGTCGATGATCCTCGGCTACGCCATTTGCGGCTTCATCGCCTTCATGATCATGCGCCAGCTCGGCGAAATGATCGTCGAAGAGCCGGTGGCCGGCTCCTTCAGCCATTTCGCGCACAAATACTGGGGCGGTTTCGCCGGTTTCCTCTCGGGCTGGAACTGCTGGATTCTGTACATTCTGGTGGGCATGTCCGAGCTGACGGCGGTAGGCAAGTACATCCATTACTGGGCGCCGGACATCCCGACCTGGGTCTCCGCTGCCGCATTCTTTGTGCTGATCAACGCGATCAACCTGGCCAACGTCAAAGTCTTCGGTGAAGCCGAATTCTGGTTTGCGATCATCAAGGTTGTGGCGATTGTCGGCATGATCGCGCTGGGCAGCTACCTGCTGGTCAGCGGCCATGGCGGCCCGCAAGCCTCGGTCTCCAACCTGTGGTCCCACGGCGGTTTCTTCCCCAATGGGGTAAGCGGTCTGGTGATGGCCATGGCGATCATCATGTTCTCTTTCGGCGGTCTGGAAATGCTCGGTTTCACCGCCGCTGAAGCCGACAAGCCGAAAACCGTGATCCCGAAAGCGATCAACCAGGTGATCTACCGCATCCTGATTTTCTACATTGGCGCACTGGTGATCCTGCTGTCGCTGACCCCGTGGGACAGCCTGCTGGAAACTCTCAATGCGTCGGGCGATTCGTACAGCGGCAGCCCGTTCGTGCAAGTGTTCTCGATGCTCGGCAGCAACACCGCCGCGCACATCCTCAATTTCGTCGTGCTGACCGCCGCGCTGTCGGTGTACAACAGCGGCACCTACTGCAACAGCCGTATGCTGCTGGGCATGGCCGAGCAGGGTGACGCGCCGAAAGCTCTGGCGAAGATCGACAAGCGCGGCGTGCCGGTGCGTTCGATTCTGGCGTCGGCAGCAGTGACGCTGGTTGCCGTGCTGCTCAACTACCTGATCCCGCAGCACGCGCTGGAACTGCTGATGTCGCTGGTGGTTGCGACGCTGGTGATCAACTGGGCGATGATCAGCTACTCGCACTTCAAGTTCCGCCAGCACATGAACCAGACCAAACAGACGCCGCTGTTCAAGGCGCTGTGGTACCCGTACGGCAACTTCGTCTGCCTGGCATTCGTGGTGTTCATCCTCGGCGTGATGCTGCTGATCCCGGGGATTCAGATCTCGGTGTACGCGATTCCGGTGTGGGTGGTGTTCATGTGGGTCTGCTACCTGATCAAGAACAAGCGCAGTGCCCAGCAGGCGCTGCCAGTGATCGCCAAGTAACCGCTCAAGCAGAAACAGCAAACCCGGCCAAGTGCCGGGTTTGTTGTTTTGAAATGGAAAATCTGGCATCACACCGAACCCTGTGGGAGCGAGCCTGCTCGCGAAAGCGGTCCATCAGAAACATCTGCATCGACTGACACACCGCCTTCGCGAGCAGGCTCGCTCCCACAGAGGTTGAGTGAATCGGGTTATCCTGCACGCTCTGATTACGGACGCTTTTCCATGCTGGTGATTTCCAACAACGTGCATCTGCCGGATGCCGAGATCGAATTGACCGCCATCCGCGCGCAAGGCGCCGGTGGGCAGAATGTCAACAAGGTCTCCAGCGCCATGCACTTGCGCTTCGACATTCCCAACTCGTCGTTGCCGGAGTTCTACAAGGAACGCCTGCTGGCACTGCGTGACAGCCGTATCACCAGCGATGGCGTGCTGATCATCAAGGCGCAGCAATACCGAACCCAGGAAGCCAATCGAGCCGATGCGCTGGAGCGGCTGGTCGAGCTGATTCTCAGCGCCACCAAAGTGGAAAAGAAACGCCGCCCGACCAAGCCGACCCTCGGCTCGAAGAAGCGTCGGCTGGAGTCGAAAACCAAGCGCGGCAGTATCAAGGCCGGGCGCGGCAAAGTGGATTTTTAAGCCTCGCGGTATTTTGCCGTGTGCCTATACAGATAGACACTCAAGCCAAGTCCGCTCAACGCAGCGAAGGCTGCGAACAGGAAGATCGAAGCAAAACCGAATCCTGCTGCGATCGCCCCGGCCAGCGGCCCGGTGATCCCCAGCGACAAATCAATGAACAGTGAATAGGCACCGACCGCCGCGCCACGGCTCGAGGCCGGCACCAGATTCACCGCCTCCACGCCCAGCGCCGGGAATACCAGCGAGAAGCCGAAACCGCTCAGCGCCGCACCGGCCAATGCCCAATGCGCATCCGGCGCAATCCACAGCAACAACAAGCCCAACGTTTCCACCGACAGGCAGGCAATCGCCACGCGAAATCCGCCGAGGCGGTTGATCAGGTTGCCGAACAGCAGCCGCGCGCCGATGAAGCTGGCGCCGAACAGGCTCAGGCACAGCACCGCGTTGTCCCAGTGCTGGGTCGCGTAGTACAGGGTGATGAAAGTGGCGATGGTGCCAAAACCGATCGAGCCCAGCGCCAGTCCGCAGCCGTGAGGGAAGACTTTGCCCAGCACATGCATGAACGGCAAGCGCTCACCGGCGACGATCGGCGCGGCGGTCTTCGGCCATGCCAGCGCCAGGCCGAGCAGGGCGAGGAGGATGATGCTCACGCCCATGCTCCACAGCCCCAAACTGCTTACCAGCCATACACCGAACGGCGCGCCGATCGCCAGGGCGCCGTAACTGGCGATGCCGTTCCAGGAAATCACTTTCGCCGTATTCGCCGCGCCGACCCGGCCGATGCCCCAGCCAATCGAGCCCGAGCCGACCAGGCTTTCCGCACTGCCCAGCACCAGACGGCCGATCAACAGGCTGATCAGGCTCAGCAGTGGCAGGTTCGGTGTCCACGCGGAAATCAGCATGAACACACCGCTCAAGCCACAGCCAGCGAGGCCAATCATCACTGCGCGTTTGCTGCCCTGGTTGTCGATGATCTTGCCAGCGTACGGGCGGCTGAGCAGGGTGGCGAGGTATTGCACGCTGATCACCAGCCCGGCGATCACGGCGCCGAAACCAAGGTCACTGTGGACGTAGCCCGGCAACACGGCGAGCGGGATGCCGATGTTCAGGTAACCGATGAAGGTGAAAAGGACGATGGAGACTACTTGCAGCGTAACCGTCAGCGGACGCTGGGGCTCGGGTATAGACGACATGGGTAACGATCCACGGGAGCAGCAGATTAGATAGGCTGCTCATGATACCGGCGTGAACCGCTCAAGGGCGGGGAAAAGTAAAACTATTTGCCGGGTGGCGCTTTCAGGATTTCGCCGGGGCGACCAGTTGCGTGGTGACGAGGGCGGCGAGGGCGTTTTCTTCGCTGCCGAAACGTTCGAGCAGGGCAGCTTGCTTCTCGGGCGAGAGGCGATTCCAGATCTCGATCATCTTCTCGGTGGCGCCGATCAGCACGGCAGCTTGGCTTTCGGAGAATTCGTCGGTCATGGCGGGCTCGGGTTTCAGGCAGTGTGGAAAGCGCATGTTAGCGCTTTCCACACGGTCTGTACGGCGGGTCTTACTCTTCGCTGTCGGCTTTGCGGCTGTCAGCGGCTTCTTGCGGCTCGGGCTTTTCAGCACCGGCGTGTTGCGGGGTCGTCTGCTCAGGTACGTGCAGGCTTGGGAAGGGGAGATTGGGAATCTCGTGCATGGGTGCGCTCCTCGCTAAGTCTGTTGATAGATCAGGTGCTCCGCGCTTTACAAAGCCTGCGCAGGATACAGCAGGAAAAATGACAATCAGACTTTTAATTCAAATTAATGCGACAGATGGCCGCAGGGCGCGAGATCAACCGAAAACTAAATGTGGGAACGGGCCCTGTGGTGAGGGGATTTATCCCCGCTGGGCTGCGAAGCGGCCCCAGACCCTGCATACGCGGAATGTCTGACACTCCGCGAGCAACAGTGTACGACTGCTGCGCAGCCGGGCGGGGATAAATCCCCTCGCCACAAGGGCCCGCTCCGACCGGGTTGTGTACTGCAAAAACTATTTGCAGGCGTCGGCGATGGCGTCGGCGAGCGATGCGAGGCGGGTGGCGTCGATGCCGGCGACGTTCGCGCGGCCGGAGCTGACCATGTACACGCTGTGCCGCTCGCGCAGGGTTTTCACCTGTTCCGGCGACAGGCCGGTGTAGGAGAACATCCCGCGTTGCACACCGATGTGCGCGAAGCGCTCGCGCAAACCGTGGGGTTCCAGCGCTTCGACCAGACCGCTGCGCAGCTGGGCGATCCGCAGACGCATCGCTTCCACTTCATCGGCCCAGCGCGCTTTCAGCTCTGGATCGGCGAGGATGGTCGCGACCACCGCCGCGCCGTGATCCGGCGGCGTCGACCACAGATTGCGGGCGATGTTGGCCAGTTGGCTGCGGATGTCGATGAGCTTGTCGGCGCTGGTCGCGCAGACGATCAGTGCCCCGGTGCGGTCGCGATACAGGCCGAAGTTCTTCGAGCAGGAACTGGTGATCAGCAGCTCCGGCACTTGCGCCGCGAACAACCGGGTCGACCACGCGTCCTGCTCCAGGCCATCGCCAAAACCCTGATAAGCGAAGTCGATAAGCGGCAGCAGATCGCGGCTGCGCACCACTTCAAGCACGCGCTGCCAGTCGTCATGGCTCAGGTCGAAACCGGTCGGGTTGTGGCAGCACGCATGCAGCAGCACCACGTCGCCCTTCGGCACTTCCTTGAGCACGGCGAGCATCGCTTCGACGTCGAGGCGATTGTCACTGCCCACATAGGGGTAGTGGCTAACCTTGACCTTGGCGGCGGCGAAAATGGTTTCGTGAATCGGCCAGGTCGGGTTGCTCAACCACACGCCTTTGCCCGGCAGGCATTGGGCGATGAAGTCGGCAGCCAGACGCAGGGCGCCGGTGCCGCCCGGGGTCTGGGTGGCGCCGGCGCGTTGTTCGGTGATCAGTTGTGAGTCGGCACCGAGCACCAGCTCATTGATGACCTTGCCGAACAGCGGGTTGCCGTGGCCACCGATGTAAGTTTTGGTGTCCTGGCTTTCGACCAGTCGCGCTTCGGCGATTTTCACCGCTTCGGGAATCGGCGTCAGGCCCTGGGCATCCTTGTAGACGCCAACGCCGAGGTCGAACTTGCGCGGATTGGCATCCTGCGCATAGGCCTCCATCAAACCGAGAATCGGGTCGCCGGGAACCCGGCCGATGGCGTCGAAGTGCATCACTTGCGTCCTTCTGCGGTCTTCGCGACTTCGTCAGTGCGCGCAGCCATGATGAAGTCGTTGCGGTGCAGGCCTTTGATCGAATGGCTCCACCAGGTCACGGTGACTTTGCCCCACTCGGTCAGCAGGCCCGGGTGGTGACCTTCGGCCTCGGAGATTTCGCCGACGGCGTTGGTGAACGCCAGTGCGTGTTTGAAGTTCTTGAACAGGAAAACTTTTTCCAGCTGCATGATGCCGTCGCGTACTTCGATGTTCCAGTCAGGGATCTGCTTGATCAGGATCGGCAGTTCTTCGTCGCTGACTTGTGGCGCATCGGCGCGGCAGGCTTCGCAGTGGGCTTGGTTCAAAGTCGACATGGTGGATTCCTGAAAACGAGTGTGTTTTTTATTAAAGCGCGTGGGCCGTCAATGCCGTCACGCTAAAGCAAAGTGGCGGCGACGGACAGACGCAATTGTCAGCAAAAGTCGCGGTTCAGGCGGCTTTGGGTTTCGGCGGAAATTTCGGCGCGTGCAAGCCCAGCTGCATGCCCTGACGGACCATGGCCATGATGTCTTCATGGGCCACATCGAACAGGCGCTTGAGATTGGGCAGGACGAAGTACAGTGGTTGCAGGATGTCGATGCGATACGGCGTGCGCATGGCTTCCAGCGGATCGAAAATCTGATGCTCGGGCTCGTCCGACAGGCAATAAACGGTTTCTTTCGGCGAGGACAGAATCCCGCCGCCGTAGATGCGCTTGCCGTGCGGGGTGTCGACCAGACCGAATTCGATGGTCATCCAGTACAACCGGGCCAGATACACGCGCTCTTCCTTGGTCGCCTGCAGGCCGAGCTTGCCGTAGGTGTGGGTGAACTCAGCGAAGTAGGGGTTGGTCAGTAGCGGGCAGTGGCCGAAGATCTCGTGAAAGATGTCGGGCTCTTGCAGATAGTCGAGTTCTTCGCGGGTACGTATGAAGGTGGCGACGGGGAATTGCTTGCTGGCAAGCAACTCGAAAAACGTCTGGAAAGGAATCAGCGCCGGCACCCGGGCAACCTGCCAGCCGGTGGTCTCGCCGAGGACTTTGTTGATCTCGGCCAGTTGCGGGATGCGGTCGTGGGGCAGACCGAGTTTTTCGATACCGTCCAGATATTCCTGGCACGCACGACCTTCAATCACCTTCAACTGGCGAGTGATCAGCGTGTTCCACACCGCATGTTCTTCGGCGGGGTAGTCGATAAAACCTTGCGCATCGGGCTCGCGAGCCACGTATTGCGTCTGCTTCATGCTGCTCTCCTGCTAGGAAATTCGTTTTTGTTATGTCCAGCGATGGCTAAAGGAATACCCGAGAGTGACAGGGCGTGCAGCATGTTGACCGGTGTGTGCGTAGGAAAATTCTGCGTATTTCGTAAAGTTATCGTTACGCTTTGTCGGGTAATGCGCATTTACGGTGATTGGCGGGTTTGAAAAGGGTCGGGGCTGTCACATAATCTTGACAACTATCTGCGTGCCCCGACAGAAACATCTGCCCCGGGCGCGCCACAGAACCCTGTGGGAGCGAGCCTGCTCGCGAAAGCGGTCTGTCTGACACATCGATACTGGATGTGCTGGCGCCTTCGCGAGCAGGCTCGCTCCCACAAGGACATGTGTTTATCTTTCAAACCTGTCGGACCTTTTTCTATGCGCATCAAAGTCCACTGCCAGAATCGCATCGGCATCCTGCGTGACATCCTCAATCTGCTGGTGGCGTACGGGATCAACGTCGCACGCGGCGAGGTGGGTGGTGAGCATGGCAATGCGATCTACCTGCACTGCCCGAATCTGATCAACATCCAGTTCCAGGCGTTGCGGCCGAAGTTCGAGGCGATCGGCGGGGTGTTCGGGGTCAAACGCGTCGGGCTGATGCCCAGCGAGCGCCGGCACATGGAACTGAATGCGTTGCTCGGCGCGCTGGAATTTCCGGTGCTGTCGATCGACATGGGCGGTTCGATCGTTGCGGCCAATCGCGCGGCGGCGCAGTTGCTCGGGGTGCGCGTCGATGAGGTGCCGGGGATTCCGCTGTCGCGCTACGCCGAGGATTTCGATTTGCCGGAATTGGTGCGCGCCAACAAATCGCGGATCAACGGCATGCGGGTCAAGGTCAAGGGCGACATCTTTCTCGCCGACATCGCGCCGCTGCAATCGGAACACGACGACAGCGAGGCCATGGCCGGCGCCGTACTGACCCTGCACCGCGCCGATCGGGTCGGCGAGCGAATCTACAATGTGCGCAAGCAAGAGCTGCGCGGGTTCGACAGCATCTTTCAAAGTTCGAAAGTCATGGCCGCCGTGGTCCGCGAAGCGCGGCGCATGGCGCCGCTGGATGCGCCGCTATTAATAGAAGGCGAAACCGGTACCGGCAAGGAATTGCTGGCGCGCGCCTGCCACCTCGCCAGCCCGCGCGGACAGTCACCGTTGATGGCGCTCAACTGCGCCGGACTGCCGGAGTCGATGGCCGAGACCGAGTTGTTCGGCTACGGCCCCGGCGCCTTCGAAGGTGCGCGGGCCGAAGGCAAGCTTGGCCTGCTCGAATTGACCGCTGGCGGCACACTGTTTCTCGATGGCGTCGGCGAGATGAGTCCGCGTTTGCAGGTCAAATTGCTGCGCTTTCTTCAGGACGGTTGCTTCCGTCGCGTCGGCAGTGATGAAGAGGTGTATCTGGACGTGCGGGTGATCTGCGCGACGCAGGTGGACTTGTCCGAATTGTGCGCGCGCGGCGAGTTTCGCCAGGATCTCTATCACCGCTTGAACGTGCTGTCGCTGCACATCCCGCCGCTGCGCGAGTGCCTCGACGGTCTGACGCCGCTGGTTGAACACTTTCTCGACCAGGCCAGTCGGCAGATCGGCTGTCCGCTGCCGAAACTGGCCCCGGCGGCGATGGATCGCCTCAGCCATTACCACTGGCCGGGCAATGTGCGGCAACTGGAGAACGTGCTGTTCCAGGCGGTTTCCCTGTGCGACGGCGGCACGGTCAAGGCCGAACATATTCGCCTGCCGGATTATGGCGTGCGTCAGCCGCTTGGCGATTTTTCCCTCGACGGCAGTCTGGACGAGATCGTCGGGCGCTTCGAGAAAGCGGTGCTGGAACGGCTGTATTCCGAGCATCCAAGCAGTCGGCAGTTGGGCAAGCGACTCGGTGTTTCGCACACCACCATTGCCAACAAGTTGCGTGAGTATGAGGTTGGCAAAACCTCCGAAAGCTAAATAGAGCCTTTGTGGCGAGGGGATTTATCCCCGATGGGCGGCGAAGCCGCCCCGCTTTTTCTTCCCAGCGACCTCATTTGCAGGCTTGGCGACTGCTGCGCAGCCGAACGGGGATAAATCCCCTCGCCACAGGATCTCCATCCCCCGCCGAACTCAGGATTGCCACTAACCGGCATGACACCGCCGGTTTTTCGTCTTCGACCCATTTCAGATTCGCCCTCCGATCCCCTCAAGTCCCCTGTTTACCGGGCCTTCGCCCGCCAATAAAAAGTTGGTCTGCAAATTGCTTATGGCTGAGCAGTACAGCGGTGGGCGGCAAACGTCCGGCATGCAGAGGAAACACTGTGGACAAGTACCTTTATGTGGCAATGACCGGCGCCAGCCAGAACGCACTGGCGCAGCGGGCGCATGCCAACAACCTGGCGAACATTTCCACCAACGGCTTCCAGCGCGACCTCGAGCAGGCGCGTTCGATGCCGGTATTCGGCGACAGCTTTCCGGCGCGCGCGTTTGCCATGAGCGAACGTCCTGCCACCGACTTCACGCCGGGATCGCTGGTGCAGACCGGTCGTGAACTCGACGTCGCGGTATCCGGCAACGGTTTCATCGCCGTGCAAAACCCCAGCGGTGGTGAAAGCTACGTGCGTACCGGCAGCCTCAACATCGACGCCCTCGGCGTACTGCGCGCCGGCAACGGCATGCCGGTGATCGGTAACGGCGGCCCGATCGCCGTGCCGCCCGAGCAGCAGGTCGAAGTCGGTGAAGACGGCACCATCAGCATTCGCGCAATGGGCGAAGGTCCG
The DNA here is from genome assembly GCF_024072275.1 of Pseudomonas siliginis. Classification (NCBI taxonomy): domain Bacteria; kingdom Pseudomonadati; phylum Pseudomonadota; class Gammaproteobacteria; order Pseudomonadales; family Pseudomonadaceae; genus Pseudomonas; species Pseudomonas siliginis. The sequence goes on from NZ_CP099598.1 coordinate 1,662,062, forward strand.
CGCGTCATGGCCGAAGTCGACCGGATCAAGCTGGTCAACCCGGACATCAAGAACATGAACAAAGGCCTCGACGGTTCGATTTACACCAAGGACGGCCAGCCGGCGCAAGCCGACGCCAACGTCAAACTGGTCTCGGGTTTCCTTGAGTCGAGCAACGTCAATGCCGTGGAAGAAATGACTTCGGTGCTGGCCCTGGCCAAGCAATTCGAGTTGCACGTCAAGATGATGAACACCGCCAAAGACGACGACCAGGCCATGGCTCGGGTCTTGCAGATCAGCTAATTATCAGAACGTCGCGCCGTAAAACAGGCGCACGAGGAGAATCGAATGCTTCCGGCTCTATGGGTTGCCAAAACCGGTCTGTCCGCCCAGGACACCAACCTGACCACCATTTCCAACAACCTGGCGAACGTTTCGACCACGGGTTTCAAACGTGACCGTGCCGAGTTCCAGGACTTGCTCTATCAGATCAAGCGTCAGCCAGGCGCTCAGTCGACCCAGGACAGCGAACTGCCGTCGGGTCTGCAAGTGGGTACCGGTGTGCGCATTGTGGGCACCCAGAAAAACTTCACCGCCGGCAGCCTGCAAACCACCGAGCAGCCGCTGGACATGGCCATCGACGGTCGCGGTTTCTTCCAGATCCTGCAGCCGGACGGCACCACGTCCTACACCCGTGACGGTACTTTCCACCTCGACTCCAATGGCCAGATCGTCAACGCCAGCGGTTTCGCCCTGGAACCGGCGATCATCATCCCGAACGATGCGCAGACCTTCACTGTTGGCCGTGACGGCACCGTGTCGATCACCATCGCCGGCAACCCGGCCTCGCAAGTGATCGGCAACCTGCAGACCGCCGACTTCATCAACCCGGCCGGTCTGCAAGCAGTGGGCAACAACCTGTTCCTGGAAACCGCTGCTTCCGGCGCGCCACAGATCGGCACCCCGGGCCTGAACGGTTTCGGTACCACGCTGCAGAACACCCTGGAAACCTCGAACGTCAGCACCGTTGAAGAGATGGTCAACATGATCACCACTCAACGCGCCTACGAGATGAACTCCAAGGTGATCTCCACCGCCGACCAGATGCTCTCGTTCGTAACGCAGAATCTGTAATCCAGTCTTTGGGGTGGCCTGAGGTCGCCAGCAACACCGTGAGGTAGGGTCATGAAGCGCTTTGTATCTGTTCTGGCATTGAGTGGGGTCGTCTCGCTCGCGGGCTGCGTCGCCCCGACGCCCAAGCCCAATGACCCTTACTACGCCCCGGTGTTGCCGCGCACACCGTTGCCGGCGGCTGCCAATAACGGCTCGATCTATCAGGCCGGCTTCGAGCAGAACCTGTACAGCGACCGCAAGGCGTTCCGGGTCGGTGACATCATCACCATCACCCTGAACGAGCGCACCCAGGCGAGCAAGAACGCCAACTCGCAGATGGACAAGAACAGCGATAACTCGATCGGTCTGACCTCGTTGTTCGGCTCCAGCCTGACCACCAACAACCCGATTGGTGGCGGTGACCTGAGCCTGAACGCTGGCTACAGCGCCGACCGTTCGACCAAGGGCGACGCCAAGTCCGGGCAGAGCAACAGCCTGACCGGTTCGATCACCGTGACCGTGGCCGACGTGCTGCCCAACGGCATCATCGCCGTGCGTGGCGAGAAGTGGCTGACGCTCAATACCGGTGATGAACTGGTGCGCATCGCCGGCATGGTCCGCGCCGATGACATCGCGACCGACAACACCGTGTCGTCGACCCGTGTCGCCGATGCACGCATCACCTACTCGGGTACCGGCGCGTTTGCCGATACGAGTCAGCCAGGCTGGTTCGACCGTTTCTTCCTCAGCCCGCTGTTCCCTTTCTAGGTGGCTACGTTGAATCTGAAAAGTCTTATGGTGGCCGCGTTGTTGATGTCTGCGGCGTTCACCGCACACGCCGAGCGGCTGAAAGACATCGCCAGCATTTCCGGCGTGCGCTCCAACCAGTTGATCGGTTACGGCCTGGTGGTCGGGCTTAACGGCACCGGTGACCAGACGACGCAGACCCCGTTCACCCTGCAGACCTTCAACAACATGCTCTCGCAGTTCGGCATCAAGGTGCCGCCGGGATCGGGCAACGTGCAGTTGAAGAACGTCGCGGCGGTGTCGGTGAGTGCCGATCTGCCAGCGTTTGCCAAGCCAGGTCAGCAGGTCGACATCACCGTGTCTTCGATCGGTAACTCCAAGAGCCTGCGTGGCGGCACCTTGCTGCTGACGCCGCTCAAGGGTATCGACGGCAACGTCTATGCGATCGCTCAGGGCAACCTCGTGGTTGGCGGTTTCGACGCTGAAGGCCGCGATGGTTCGAAGATCACCGTCAACGTTCCGTCGGCCGGTCGCATCCCTGGCGGTGCGTCGGTGGAACGTGCGGTGCCGAGCGGTTTCAACCAGGGCAACAGCCTGACGCTGAACCTCAACCGCTCCGACTTCACCACCGCCAAGCGCATCGTCGACAAGGTCAACGACATGCTCGGCCCTGGCGTCGCCCAAGCCATCGACGGCGGTTCGGTGCGGGTCACTGCGCCACTGGATCCGAGCCAGCGCGTCGACTACCTGTCGATCCTGGAGAACCTCGAAATCGATCCGGGGCAAGCGGTGGCAAAAGTCATCATCAACTCGCGTACCGGCACCATCGTCATCGGCCAGAACGTGAAAGTGTCGCCAGCCGCCGTGACCCACGGCAGCCTGACCGTGACCATCACCGAAGACCCGATCGTCAGCCAGCCTGGCCCGCTGTCCAACGGCCAGACTGCCGTGGTGCCGCGCTCGCGGGTGAATGCCGAACAGGAAGCCAAACCGATGTTCAAGTTCGGCCCGGGCACCACCCTCGACGAGATCGTCCGTGCGGTGAACCAGGTCGGCGCAGCACCGGGTGACCTGATGGCGATTCTCGAAGCTCTGAAGCAGGCCGGCGCATTGCAAGCCGACCTGATCGTGATCTGAGGCCGGCCACCATGGATATGCGCAAAAGCGGTCTGGTCAGCAGCAGCGATTCGGGTTCCTACTCCGACCTCAATCGTCTGAACCAGCTCAAGGTCGGCGACAAGAACAGCGACGAAAACATGCGCAAGGTGGCGCAGGAATTCGAGTCGCTGTTCCTCGGCGAAATGCTCAAGTCGATGCGCTCGGCCACCGAAGCGCTTGGTCAGGACAACCCGCTGAACACGCCGGCGGCCAAGCAGTATCAGGAAATGTACGACCAGCAACTGGCGGTTTCCATGTCCCGCGAGGGCGGTGGTATCGGTCTGGCCGATGTGCTGATCCGGCAGATGTCGAAGAACAAACCGATGGCGCCGGGCGAGGCTGCAGCCGCGTCCGCCGCCAAGCAGCAGGAAGCGCTGGCCAAGGCCGCCGCCGTACCGACGCCGATTGCCGCCGGCACCGTCGCCACCGGTCCGCTGTCCCGCGTCAACGGCGAGCGTCCGTTGTGGGCATCGCGCTCGGTGCATGCGCCGAACAACACCGATATTTCCCATCGCAACGACATGGCGCTGATCAACCAGCGGCGTCTGGCGCTGCCGCCGAAACTGGCCGATCGCTTGCTCGCCGGTCTGGTGCCGTCGGCACCGAGCGCGGCCACTGCCAGCACTGCGGCGGCAGCGACCAACGCCTTGCCGCAACGGGCCACGACTACCGCCGTCACAGGCTCCGGCGCGTTGTACAACGGTGACTGGCTGGCCCGTGCTGAAGAGCAGAAAGCCGCTGGCGGGCAGATGCAGGTCTACGGCCGCGCCATGGCGCAGATTCCGCTGGCACCGGCGAAGAAGGCCTTCAGTTCCGCCGACGAATTCGTCAACACCATGTTGCCGATGGCCAAGGAAGCCGCTGACCGCATCGGCGTCGATCCGCGTTATCTGGTGGCGCAAGCGGCACTGGAAACCGGCTGGGGCAAATCGGTCATGCGCGCTCAGGATGGCAGCAGCAGCCACAACCTGTTCGGCATCAAGGCGAGCAGCAACTGGAAGGGCGATTCGGCCCGCGCGATCACCAGCGAGTTCCGCAATGGCGCGATGGTCAAGGAGACGGCCGAGTTCCGTTCCTACGCCTCGTACAAGGACAGCTTCCACGATCTGGTGACGTTGCTGCAGAGCAACAATCGCTATCAAGAAGTGCTGAAGTCGGCCGATAACCCAGAACAGTTTGTACGCGAGTTGCAGAAGGCCGGTTACGCCACCGACCCGAACTACGCGACGAAGATTTCGCAAATTGCCAAGCAGATGAACAGTTTTGAAAACTACGCTGCGGCGGGTGTCTCCACCACGCCTTTATAAGGCACCAGGTAATAAGGTCTGAACCATGAGTTTGCTCAATATCGGGATGTCGGGACTGTCGGCCAGCCAGTCCTCTCTGGCTACGACAGGCAACAACATTGCCAACGTCGACACCGCCGGTTATTCACGTCAGCAAACCGTGCAGGGCACCAAGTCCTCGCAGCAGTACGGCAGCGTTTTCATCGGCACGGGCACGACCCTGGCCGACGTGCGCCGGGTGTACAACTCGTATCTGGAATCGCAGCTGCACACCGCGACGTCGCTGGACAGCGAATCGGCTGCCTTCCTCAAGCAGGCGACGCCGCTGGACGCGATGCTGTCGGACACCAACACTGGCCTGACCGGTGTACTGCAGAAATTCTTCACCTCGATGCAGGGCGTATCGACGTCGGCCACCGATGACACTTCGCGTCAGTCGGTGCTGACCGGTGCACAGGCGCTGACCAGCCGTTTCAATACCCTGGCCAAGCAGCTCAACGATCAGAACACCACGATCAACGGCAGCCTCGGCGACATGACTGCCCAGGTGAACAAGCTCGCCACGGCGATTGCCAATCTCAATCAGAAGATCGGCGAAATCTCCACCAGCGGCGGGGCGCCGAACGACCTGCTCGACAGCCGTAACGAAGCCGTGCGTCAACTCTCCGAGCTTACCGGTGCGCAAGTCGTCGAGCGCGGCACCAGCTTCGACATTTATGTCGGCAGCGGCCAGCCGCTGGTCATCGGCAACACCACCAACAGCCTGAGCATGGTCGCGAGCAAGACCGACCCGTCGCGCATGTCGATCCAGATGGATCGCGGTTCGAGCACCATCGACATCACTTCGGTGATCAGCGGTGGCGAAATCGGCGGTCTGCTGACCTATCGCAAGGAAGTCCTCGACCCATCGCTCAACGAGCTCGGTCGCGTGGCCCTGGTGATTGCCGATCAGATCAACAGCCAGCAAGCCCAGGGCATCGACAAGAACGGTGACTTCGGCGCGGCGATTTTCAACAACATCAACAGTGCCGCCCTGATCAGTCAGCGCAGCATTGCGAAGGATGGCAACAGCGCCGGTTCGGGCAACCTCGATGTGACCATCAAGGACACCGGCAAGCTGACCACCAGCGATTATCAGGTGACCTTCACCAGCGCTACCGATTACACCGTCAAACGTTCCGACGGCACCGATCTGGGCGCATTCAGCACCACGACCAATCCGCCGCCAGTGATCGACGGTTTCACCCTGGCCTTGAACGGCGGCGCGCTGAGCGCGGGTGACTCGTTCAAGATCACGCCGACCCGCAACGCGGCGGCGAGCATTCAGACCGTGCTCAGTGATCCGAAGAAAATCGCTGCGGCAGGTCCGCTGACCGGCGTCGCCAGCGCCAACGGTCTGGGCACGTACACCCAGCCGACGCTCAGCAATAAGATCGACATCTACAACCCGACCGCCCAGGCTGACATGCAGGCGGCGCTGAAGAATTCAACGCCGGTCAAACTGGTATTCGGCGCAGCCAGCGGTGGCAGCCAGTCGTACAACCTGGTCGACGCCAAGGGCGCGACCATCGGCACCGGCACCATCGTGCCTGGCCAGTCGAACACGCTGAATTTGAAAGTCGGCATCGTCGATGCCAGCGGCAACCCGGTGATGGACACTACCGTCACGCCGAACGTGCAGAAGACCTTCACCGTGCAGACCACCGTGGGCGGCACGCCGAAAACCGGCGAGACCTTCACCATGAACCTGACCGGTGCGGCGTCTTCGGACAACCGCAACGCCCAGGCACTGGTCGCGTTGCAAACCAAACAGACCGTGGACACCGGTTCGGCGAGCAAGGGCATCAGCCTGACCGACGCCTACAACACCCTGGTGACCAACGTCGGTACCAAGACCGCCCAAGGCAAGTCCGACAGCGCCGCGACCACGGCGATTCTGGAGAACGCCAAGGGTGCCCGCGATTCGTTGTCCGGGGTCAACCTGGACGAAGAAACCGGCAACCTGGTCAAGTACCAGCAGTACTACACAGCGTCTTCGCAGATCATCAAAGCTGCGCAGGAAACTTTCGCCACGCTGATCAACAGCCTTTAAGGAGTCGTAATTCATGCGCATTTCCACCGCCCAGTATTACGGAACGCAAGCTTCGGATTATCAGCGTAACTTCAACAAGGCTGTCGCTACCGCGAGCGAGGCGAGCAGCCTGCAGCGTATCAACACCGCCGCCGATGATCCGATCGGTGCCGGGCGCTTGCTGCAGCTGGGCCAGCAGGCGGCGATGCTCGATCAGTACAAGACCAACGTCAACACCACCAAAAGCGCCTTGACCGTGCAGGAGTCCACTCTGGATTCGATTACCACGGCGCTTGCGCGAGCCAAAGAGCTGGCCCTGGCCGCGAACAACGGCACCATCACCGACAAGGACCGCCAGGCATACGCCTCGGAACTGGGTGAGATCCAACAGCAAGTGCTGGGCCTGATGAACGCCAAGGATGCCAACGGCAACTACCTGTTCTCCGGTTCGAAAACCGATACCGCGCCGTATTCGAAGAATTCTGACGGCACGTTCAGCTACAACGGCGACCAGACCACCATCGATCTGGGCATCGGCGACGGCATGACCGTGGGTACCAACACCACCGGTTGGGACGCGTTCCAGCAGACCATCAACACCGGCCGCACCAACACCAAAATGACTGCGCCAGCCGTCGATGACGGCCGTGTCGTGCTGTCCAACGGCACCGTCGGCACCGCCGCCACTTACGACGCCAAGTTCACCGCCGGGCAGCCGTATACCATCGATTTCGTCAGCAGCACCCAGCTGAAAATCACCGATGCCTTGGGCAACGATGTGACCGCCGAGGCCAGCCAGAACGGCTTGATCAGCAACAGCAGCGGCGCCAACCAGACCGTCAGCTTCCGTGGTGTCGACCTTAAACTGAACGTCAACCTGAAGGCAGGCGATACCAATCCGGACGCCGTTATCGCAGGGCACAGTTTTCAGCTGTCGGCCTCGCCGGACTCGTTCACCACCACGCGTAATCCGGGTAACCCGTCGACCAGCGTGATCACCGGTTCGACCATCACCGATCAGGCAGCCTACACCGCAGCGTTCCCGCAGGGCGGCGCGGTGCTCAAGTTCACCAGCGCCACCGATTTCGATCTGTATGCCGCGCCGGTGACGGCCGACAGCAAGCCGGTTTCCTCGGGCACGGTTGCCGGCGGTAACGCCACCGCTGCCGGTGTGACTTTCGCCCTGGGCAGCGCGCCGGCCGCTGGTGATCAGTTCTCGATCCAGCCGAACAATCATCAGACCCAGAACGTGCTCGACACCCTGGGCCAGATGATCACCGCGCTGAATACGCCAGTCGACGGTGACCCGGTTGCCAAGCAGAAATTGCAGGGCGCGATGGAGGCGGGCCTCGGCAATATCGATGCCGCTTCCAACCAGATCGGCACGGCGGTGACCACCATTGGTGCCCGCGGCCAGGCGCTGGACATGCAGACCATTACCAACGACAGCCTGACCACGGCGAACAGCACGACCCAGGGTTCGATTCGTGATTCCGATCCGGCTGAAGTCATGACCCGTCTGACCCTGCAACAGACCATGCTGCAAGCCGCGCAACTGGCGTTCAGCAAGATCAGTCAGTTGGGTCTGTTCAACAAGATCTGATGGTTGGCGGGCGCGTGCGCGCCCGCTGACGTTGTCCCTCTGTTAATGATTTTTTGCGGTATCAAGGGCTCGTTTTTGCGAGCGGGCTCGTACCGCCTGTGAGCCCGCCGTGAATTCACTTCCTCTCGTCAGCATTGCCATCCCTGCGTTCAATCCGCGCTTTTTCGAGCGGGCATTGAACAGCGCCGTCAGCCAGACATATGCGCCTCTTGAGATCATTGTCTGCGACGACAGTCGTGGTCATGAGATCGAAGGGATTGTCAGCGCTGTGGCCGAGCGCTCGGGTGTTGCCGTGCGCTATGTGCGCAACCCGCGCACATTGGGCATGGTCGGCAATCTCAAGGCGTGCCTTGATCAGGCGCAGGGTGAATTCGTCAAGTTCATGTGTGACGACGACCATCTCTATGCCGCCTGCATCGAGCAGCAGGCGCACGAGATGTTGCGTGAGGAAGTCAGCCTGGTGCTGGCTCAGCGGCTATTCTGGGACGCCGACGACATCATTCTGCCGGCGCGCCTGGAAAACACTTCGTTGTCACCGGCCAGCGGTCTGTTCAAGGGTGACGACCTGCTGGGCATCTTCGAAAAATTTCCGGTCAATGTGCTGGGCGGTTTCTCCAGCGCCTTGTTTCGTCGTTCGGACCTCGTCGACTTGTTGCCGGCGCTGACTCAGGACGGCCACTGCTTTGTCGCCACCCTGGATTTCGCCTTGTACGTATGCCTGCTGCGGCGCGGCAATCTGGCGATGTCGAACACCGTGCTCAGTGCCGAGCGGCTGTATCCGGAGCGCTTGAGTGCTCAGCAGCCGATGAAAGACGCGGTCGAGGTCGAGCGCGAGTGGATTCTGCAAATGCTCAAGGCGCGCAGCGGCGAGTCGGCGCCAGCGCCGGGTTGGGTGCGCTATGTCCCGCTGACCAAGGCTGACGTAATGCCGCGCGTCTGGGAAGAGCTGCCCCTGAGCCGTACGCTGGGTACCAAGCAGAGTCGCCAGGAGTGGTGCGTCGGCATCGATAGCTGGAGCTTCGCCGAACTCTACGCGCACTGGCTGCAGTGCCGCAGTCTCACTGAAGGGCAGCGCAAGTTACTGCCGGAAACTCTGGCCGCCTGGCCACAACAGCCGCGAATAGTGCCGATCGTCATTGATGCCCAGAGCAGTCGCGATGGAGTCGAGCGCACGCTTGAGGCGCTTGCTCGGCAGGACTATGCCCCTGAACTGATTCTGGTGCTGTCCTCTTCCTGTAACGAGGCGACGCTGGATGGCCGCGTGTTCCACATGCCACTGGAAGGTGACGGGCTGGGTCAGATCAACGCGTTGTTGCCCCAACTGGAGGGCGCCGACTGGTTTTACCTGTTGCAGGCCGGTGACCGGCTGATGGTGCCAGCCTTGCTGGTCATGGCTGACCGGATTGCGCACTCGCCGTCGCTCGGTTGCGTGTACAGCGATGAAGGCGGTCTGCGCGATGGTGAGTCCGTGGAACCCGCCTTCAAACCCGATTTCAACCTTGATCTGATGCGCAGCTACCCGTATGTCGGGCGCGCCTTGGCGTTCAAGCGCGAACGCTTTCTGGCGCTGGGTGGTTTTGACACGACGTTCACCGAACTGGCTCCTCACGACATGCTGTGGCGCATGGTCGAAAGCGACGGCACCCAAGTGATCGGGCATGTCGCCGAAGTTCTGCTGGAGTCGCCATTCGATCTGTCGCGGTGGTTGGCCGAGCCAGGCGTCATCGAACAGAACCCTCGTGTGCTCGAAGCGCATCTGCAACGCATTGGCGTTGCCCATGAAATCCGCCGTGGCAGTTGCCACTTGCTCAATCGTGTCGACTATCGGCACGCGCGCCGTCCGCTTGTGTCGATCATCATCGTGACCCGGGATCAGACCGCTGCCTTGCAGCGGTGTGTCGAGACCGTGCTGGAAAAAACCGCCTACGCCGAATACGAACTGCTGCTGGTCGACAACGGCAGCGAAACTGCTGAGGCCAGAGCATGGCTGGACGGCATCGCGCAATTGGGTGGTGACCGAATCCGCGTGCTGACGTACCCGCAGCCGGACAACATGGCTGCCCTGCACAATTTTGCCGTGACCAAGGCTCGTGGCGAATATGTGCTGCTGCTCAATACCTTCGCGGTGATTACCCACGCCGACTGGCTGGACGAACTGCTCAATCATGCGCAGCGCCCGGAAGTCGGCGTGGTTGGCGCCAAGTTGTTCAACCCGGATGGTTATGTGCTGCATGCCGGCATGATTCTGGGGATGCAGGGCGCGGTCGGGCTGCCATTTTATGGACAGTCGCTGCAGTCGGACGGTTATATGTTCCGGCTGCAGGCCGCCCACGATCTGAGTGCAGTCGGCGGTGATTGCCTGATGGTGCGCAAGGCGGTTTTCGAGGCGGTGGCAGGGCTTGATGAAGAGGATTTGAAGCAGGCGCTGAACGTGGTGGATCTGTGCCTGCGCATCGGCCAGGAAGGCTACCTGGTAGTGTGGACGCCTTATGCCTTGCTGGCTCAGGGCGTGCGCCCGACTGTCGAGTCGACAGCTGAGCAAGGCGAGCAACATTTGCACGAGCAGGAAATCTTCTACAAGCGCTGGCTGCCGCGCATTGCCCGCGATCCGGCCTTCAATGTCAACCTGTCCTTGCAGGGCGTCGGCGCGACGAGTTTCAGCCTTGAGCCGGGCCTGCGTACGGGGTGGACTGCTTTTTCCAGGCCGCAATTGCCCAACGTACTCGCCGTGCCGATCAATGCCTCAGCGATTGGCCATTACCGCATGAGTCAGCCGCTGATAGAGCTGGAAGCGGCGAACCGGGCCGAAGGGTGTATTCGTTACGGCTTGCCGTCGATCATTGAAATCGAGCGTCAGTCGCCGGATGTCATCGTCCTGCAAGGGCGCTATTCCCAGGGCGCGATCGATGAAATCCCGCCGCTGAAAAAATTCTGCCATGCCCGGCGCATCTTCGAGCTGGATGACTATGTGATTGATGTTCCGCATCGCAATGCGCATATCCGCAACATGCCCAGCAAGCAGGAAATGGAACGGATGGTGCGCCAGGCGATCAGCCTGTGCGACCGCGTGGTGGTGTCGACTCAACCACTGGCCAATGCGCTGTCGGACATGCACCACGACATTCGCGTAGTCCCCAACATGCTCGCGCAAAACCTCTGGACCGGTTTGCGGGGTCAGCGCCGCACCTCGAAAAAACCTCGCGTGGGTTGGGGCGGAGGCACCAGCCACCATGGCGATCTGGCGGTGATTGCCGATGTCGTGCGTGAGCTGGCCAACGAAGTCGACTGGGTATTCTTTGGCATGTGCCCGGATGACCTGCGTCCGTACATGCACGAGTTCCACGGTGTGATTCCTCTGGACGTCTATCCGGCCAAGCTGGCCAGTCTGAACCTCGACCTGGCCCTGGCACCGCTGGAGTTTCACATTTTCAATGACTGCAAGAGCAATCTGCGTTTGCTGGAATACGGCGCCTGCGGTTACCCGGTCATCTGCACTGATACCGAAGCCTATCAGGGCTATCTGCCGTGCACGCGGGTGAAGACCAACAGCACTGATGAGTGGCTGCAGGCGATTCGCATGCATCTGGCCGACCCTGACGCCAGTTATCGCATGGGTGACGAGCTGCACGAGGTGGTCATGCGCGATTATGTGTTGCGTGGTGACAATCTGCGGTATTGGGAGAATGGCTGGCTGGCGGATTGATCGTTTATATAGGCGGCTTTTTGGGGTTGCCTTTTTTTTGGGGCCTTGGCGGCCTTGGCGGCCTTTGGGCCGACCAGGCTGTTGGGGGTTTTGGGTGTAGATCCGTTTCTGCGGGTGTTGCTGATTACGGTTCCGCCCTTACGGCGGGTCACCTTTTTCAAACGCCAAAAAGGTAACCCAAAAGGCTTGCTCCTACGTTCGGCCCTCGCAGGCTCGGGTTCCTTCGCTGCGGGACTGATCCGGGCGCAGCGGCTCCGGTTTGCTTCGCTGCACCTCCTTCCGCTGTGTTCGACTTCGTCGAACGGTCGCTGCGCTCCCACGCCCGGATCAATCCCTCCACTCAGCCTTCCGACGTCGCCGGTGGATCAAGATCAAGAGCACTCGAGCTTGCGCTCATTGTTGAGTGGGGCGGCTTTGCCGCGGGCAGCTGCGCTGCTTTGATTTGATTTGCTTTGCTTTGCTTTGCTTTGCTTTGCTTTTGCACTTGCTTTTGCACTTGCTTTTGCACTTGCTTTTGTGGGAGCGAGCCTGCTCGCGAAGGCGGCCTGACCGCCGGCCCATATCTTGCTGGATGCACGCGATCCAACTGGAGCTGCCGAAGGCTCGGGCTGCGATCGGACGATCTTTTGCTTTGGCTTTTGATCTCTTGCCCCTCCACGCCCTCAGCCCGTCCGTCATTCTGTTGCCACTTCCACCGACGCCTCTATCAGCCATCTCCGAAAACCCGAGTCTGAGCTGGCGCGTTTCCTGCAAGTGCCCCGCAAATCGCCATAAAACGAGCGCTCGCGGTGTTTCCTCCTGCGCCCGTAGCGGCAGAAGGTTTGGCCAGAAGGCCTGCGACGCTCAAAAAAGCAGTGCGCAGCCCGGTGACGTACGAGAGGGGAGACGATGAAGGCAGTAATTTTGGCGGGTGGCCTCGGCACGCGCATCAGTGAAGAGTCGCACCTCAAGCCCAAGCCGATGATCGAGATTGGCGGCAAGCCAATTCTCTGGCACATCATGAAGCAGTATTCCGCCCACGGGATCCACGACTTCGTCATTTGCCTGGGCTACAAGGGCTACGCGATCAAGGACTTCTTCGCCAACTACTTCCTGCATACATCCGACGTCACTTTCGACATGCGCAACAACCGCATGGACGTCCATCAGAACTACAGCGAGCCGTGGAGTGTGACCCTCATCGATACCGGCGAGGAAACCATGACCGGTGGCCGCCTGTTGCGTGCCGCGCGTTATCTCAAGGATGAAGAGGCGTTCTGCTTCACCTATGGCGATGGCGTTTCCGACATCAATATTGCTGAGCTGGTCGACTATCACAAGGCTCACGGCCGCCTGGCGACCGTCACTGCGGTGCAGCCGCCAGGTCGTTACGGCGCGCTTGAACGGCAAGGTGACCAGGTGCTGGGTTTCACTGAAAAACCCCGTGGGGACGGTGGCTGGATCAATGGCGGTTTCTTCGTGCTGTCGCCAAAAGTGCTGCCCTACATCAGCGATGACAGCACCACCTGGGAAGCCGAGCCGTTGGCCCGTCTGGCTCAGGACGAACAACTGAAAGCCTTCGAGCACGAAGGTTTCTGGCATCCGATGGACACCCTGCGCGACAAGAACCATCTCGAAGCGCTGTGGCAGAGCGGGGAGGCCCCATGGAAGCAATGGGCCTGAGTGCGGAGTTCTGGCGTGGCAAGCGTGTTCTCGTCACCGGACACACCGGTTTCAAAGGCAGTTGGCTGACCCTTTGGCTGCAAAGCCTCGGCGCGCAGGTCAGCGGTTTTTCCCTGGATCCGTCGACTGAACCGAGCCTGTTCGAACTGGCGCGCGTACACGAAGGCATCAACGACCAGCGCGGCGATTTGCGTGACCTCGGCGCCTTGCTGGAAATCATCGCCGAGACCGAACCGGAGATCGTCCTGCATCTGGCCGCCCAGCCCTTGGTGCGCGAGGGCTATCGCGATCCGCTCGGCACCTATTCAAGCAATGTCATGGGCACGCTGAACCTGCTCGAAGCGATTCGTCAGGTCGGCGGCGTGCGCGCCTGCGTGCTGGTGACTACCGACAAGGTCTACGCCAACAAGGAATGGCTGTGGCCGTACCGCGAAGACGAAGCCCTTGGTGGACACGATCCTTACAGCAGCAGCAAGGCCTGCTGCGAGTTGCTCGCGCAGTCCTACGCCGCGTCGTTCTTCCCGGCGGACAAACATGCCGAGCATGGTTTGGCCCTGGCGACCGCACGCGCCGGCAATGTGCTGGGCGGCGGTGACTTTGCCCCGGAGCGACTGATTCCCGACGTGCTCAAAGCCTGGAGTGCCGACGAGCCGGTGACCCTGCGTTACCCGCAAGCCGTGCGCCCATGGCAGCACGCCCTTGAACCGCTGGCGGGTTACCTGCAATTGGCCGCAGGCCTTTATGAGCGAGGTCCGGAGTATGCCGGCGCGTGGAACTTCGGCCCCGGTGAGGCGGACATGTGCAGCGTCGGCGAAGTCGTCGAATTGCTCGCCAGCCGCTGGCCGCAGGCACCTGGTTTGCGTATCGAAAAAAGCGAACTGCATGAAGCCGGCCTGCTGCGCCTGGACAGCAGCCGTGCGCGGCAATTGCTGGGTTGGCAAGCGCGCTGGACCTTGCAGCAATGCCTGGCCCAGACCCTCGACTGGCATCTGGCCTGGCAGAACGGCGATGACATGCGCGCTGTAACTCTGGGCCAGTTGAATCTGTACCGAGGCGCGCTGTGAGCGAGTTTTCCCTGAAAGCGTTGCCATTGGCCGGTCTGTTCAGCATTCAGCACAAACGTTTCGAAGATCAGCGCGGGCACTTCGCCCGGTTGTTCTGCGAGGGCAGCCTGATTGCGTTCGGCAATGAATTTCATATCCGCCAGATCAACCACTCCTGCACCCGCGAGAAGGGGAGTGTGCGTGGCCTGCATTATCAGAATGCCAACGCCCCGGAAGCCAAACTGATCACGTGCCTGCGCGGTGAGGTCTGGGATGTGGCGGTGGATCTGCGGCCGGACTCGGAGACGTTTTTGCACTGGCACGCCGAGCACTTGAAGACGGGCGATGGCCGCAGCCTGTTGATTCCGGCCGGTTTCGCTCATGGCTTTCAGACGCTTACCGCAGACGCCGAATTGCTCTATCTGCACAGCGCCGATTACGCGCCGGAGCACGAGGGCGGCTTGTCGGTGAACGATCCTCGGCTGGCGATTGCCTGGCCGTTGCCTGTCAATAATTTGTCAGCGCGCGATTCCAGCCATCCTGCGCTCGATCAACACTTTGCTGGAGTGCGTCTATGAATTGCCGTGGGTGCGCCGCACCGCTGAATCTGCCGCTGATCGACCTCGGCACTTCGCCGCCGTCCAACGCCTACGTGCACGCCGATCGCCTGGAGCAGGCCGAGCAATGGGTCCCGCTCAAAGTCGCGGTGTGCCAGCAATGCTGGCTGGTGCAGACCGAGGACTACACCAGTGCCGATAGCCTGTTCGATGCCGAGTACGCCTACTTCAGTTCGTTCTCCAGCACTTGGCTCAATCACGCCGAGCGCTATGTCGCCGAGATGAGCGAGCGCTTCGGACTTAACGCCGACAGTCGTGTGGTCGAAGTCGCCGCCAACGATGGTTACCTGCTGCAATACGTCGCCGCGCGCGGGATCCCGTGCCTGGGCGTCGAGCCGACTCGCAGCACCGCACAGGCTGCACGCGAGAAAGGCCTGGAAATTCGCGAGCTGTTCTTCGGCCGCGACACCGCCACGCAATTGCGCAACGAAGGCTGGAGCGCCGACCTGATGGCGGCCAACAACGTGCTCGCCCATGTGCCGGACATCAACGATTTCCTCGCCGGCTTCGCGACGCTGCTCAAGCCGACCGGCGTCGCCACTTTCGAGTTTCCGCAACTGCTGACGCTGATGGCTGGCGCGCAGTTCGACACGCTGTATCACGAACATTATTCCTACCTGTCGCTGACCGCCGTGCAGACCCTGTGCGAGCGCAATGGCCTGGAAGTGTTCGACGTCAGCCAGTTGAGCACTCACGGCGGCTCGCTGCGCGTATTCGTGCAGCGCAAGGACGGCCAGCGCCGCGCTGTTCTCCCGGCAGTTCAGCAACAACTGCAGGCCGAACTCGCTGCCGGGATAAAAACCCCTGATTACTACGCGACCCTCGCGCCTGCTGCCGAACGCATCAAACATGACCTGCTGCGCTTCTTGTTGCAGGCCAAAGCCGACGGCAAACGTGTGGTCGGTTACGGCGCGGCGGCCAAGGGCAATACCTTGCTCAACTACGCCGGAGTCAAAGCGGATCTGCTGTCCTGGGTGGCCGATGCCAACCCGCACAAACAGGGCAAGGTCTTGCCGGGCAGTCGCATCCCGATTGTTGCGCCAGCGCAGATCGACATTGAGCAACCGGACTACGTGCTGGTGCTGCCCTGGAACCTGCTGCACGAAGTCAGTCAGCAACTGGCGCAGGTGCGTCAGTGGGACGGGCGCTTCGTCATCGCCGTGCCTGAGTTGAAAGTGCTGTGAAAGTTCTGGTCACTGGCGCCACGGGCTTTGTCGGTCGGCATCTGGTTGCTGCATTGCTTGAGCGCGGCTGTGAAGTCCGCGCGGTGGCGCGCAACGCAGAAACCGCGCAGGGCATGCCATGGATCAACCACGTCGAATTCGTCGCGGCAGACATTCACGCTGCCGACCTGAATGTCGTCGCGCTGACCGAAGGCATCGACGCACTCGTGCATCTGGCCTGGCCGGGGCTGCCGAACTATCGGGCGCTGTTCCATTTCGAGCACAACCTGATGGCCGATTACCGCTTTATCAAAAGCGCGATAGAGGCGGGCGTGTCGCAGGTGCTGGTGACCGGCACTTGCTTCGAATACGGCATGCAGAGCGGTCCGCTCAGCGAGTCAACCGAGCCACGGCCGAGCAATCCCTACGGTCTGGCCAAACATACGCTGCACCTGTTTCTGCAGAATCTGCAGCAGGAGCAACCGTTCACATTGCAGTGGGCGCGGTTGTTCTATTTGCACGGCGAAGGGCAGAACCCCAACAGCCTGTTGGCCGCGCTGGACCGGGCCATCGATAGCGGCGAGGCGTCGTTCAACATGTCGGCCGGTGAGCAGTTGCGCGATTTCCTCGCGATTGAAACCGCCGCGAGTCATCTCGCCGCGATCCTCCATCAGCGCGACTTTGGTGGCGTGATCAACTGCGCCAGCGGCCATCCGGTGTCGGTGCGTGCGCTGGTCGAACAGCGCTTGCGTGAGCGTGGCGCAACCCTGGATCTGAACCTCGGCCATTACCCGTATCCGACCCACGAACCGCTGGCGTTCTGGGCCGTCACCGAGCGCTTGCAACAGTTATTGGGAGAGTCGCCATGAGGCACGAGTTGTACCGGGCCACCGGCCTGCCGGTATTGCAGAACCGCACTTTCGCCGATGCCGAATCGGCGCGTGCCTCGGCCAGCGCCGACATGCTGCTGGTTCAGGACGAGCGCAGCGGTCTGGTTTTCAACGCCGCGTTCGATGCCGACAAGCTCAGTTATGACGCCGACTATCAGAACGAGCAGGCGCACTCCGGCCAGTTCCAGCAACACCTGCGCGATGTCGAAGGCATCATCGGCAAGCACTTCAAGGGCCAGGAGCTGATCGAGGTCGGCTGCGGCAAGGGCTACTTTCTCGAGCTGCTCAAAAGCCTTGGCTATTCGATTACCGGCATCGACCCGGCTTATGAAGGCGAAAACCCCGAGGTGATCAAGGCGCCGTTTACGCGCGGCCTCGGCCTGGCGGCAGATGCCATTGTGCTACGTCATGTGCTGGAGCACATCGAAGACCCGGTGAGCTTTCTGGCCGTGATCGCCGAGGCCAATCAGGGCGGGCAGATCTATATCGAAGTGCCGTGCCTGGACTGGATCCTCGAGCACAAGGCCTGGTTCGACCTGTTCTACGAACACGTCAATTATTTCCGCCTCGATGACCTGCGCCGGATGTTCGGCACGGTGCACGAGGCCGGGCATCTGTTCGGCGGTCAATATCTGTACATCGTCGCTGATCTGTCGACGTTGCGCCTGATACCCGAACAACCGGTGCCGCGCCTGACTCTGCCGGAAGATTTCAGCGCCAGTCTCGACCGTGCCGTGCAGATCATCCGCTCGGCGCCTGCGCAGGGTTCAGCGATCTGGGGCGCTTCGTCCAAAGGCGTGATCTATTCGCTGTACCTGCAACGCGCCGGCGTTGCGGTCGATCGCGTAGTCGATATCAACCCGGCCAAGCAGGGGCGTTATCTGCCGCTGAGCGGCGCGCGCGTGTCCTCGCCGCAAGAGGCCATGGATGCGCTGCCGGAAGGCGCGCACCTGTTTGTGATGAATTCCAATTACCTCGAAGAGATCAAGCGGATGACCGGTGGACGCTACGTCTATCACGCCGTCGACAGCGCTTCGTTTCAGTGACCCTTGAGATGACCAACATGACCGACAACAGCATCAACCAAGCCTTCGAAGCCGAGTGCCGCGAGCAGATCGCCCAGCAAGGTGACGACCCGAAACTGACCGGCCTGGCCCGGGATTTCTTCAACGAATCGGCCAAGCACAAATACAGCTACCACTTCTCGTGGATGGGCCGCCCGATCATCCAGCTGCCGCAAGACATGATGGCCATGCAGGAGATCATCTGGCAGGTCAAGCCGGACCTGGTTATCGAGTGCGGCATTGCCCACGGCGGTTCGATCATCTACTACGCCTCGCTGCTTGAGCTGCAAGGCCACGGCGAAGTGCTCGGCATCGACCTCGACATTCGTCCGCACAACCGTGAAGCCATCGAAAGCCATCCGATGGCCAAGCGCATCAAAATGATCGAAGGTTCGAGCATCGACCCGGCCATTGCCGCTCAGGTGCAGGCCGCCGCCAAAGGCAAGAAAGTCATTCTGGTCCTCGACTCCAATCACACTCACGATCACGTGCTCGAAGAACTGCGTCTCTACGCGCCGCTGGTATCGGTCGACAGCTATTGCGTGGTCATGGACACCGTGGTTGAAGACATGCCAGCCGATTTCTTCCCGGATCGTCCATGGGGCCCGGGCGACAACCCGAAAACCGCCGTGTGGAAGTACCTGGAAGAAAACCAGGACTTCGAAATCGACCAGCAATTGCAGAACAAACTGCTGATCACCGTGGCGCCGGACGGCTACCTGCGTCGCGTTCGTTAATTCGCAACATTTACCCAGAGTTGTTTCGGCGAGTCGCCGGTTGTGGAGAGAAGTTATGCAAGGCAAGTACAGTTCTGAACTGACGCTACCGCTAGATGAGCTGTTGACGGTGGTGCTGATTACCCACAACCGACCGGCGTTCCTGCGTCGGGCTGTGAAGTATTACAGCGACTTGCCCTGCAAGATCATGGTGCTGGACTCCTCGCCGGAGCGTCCGGAAGGCGATTTTTCCGCCGTCGATTACCATCATGTGCCGCAATTCGCGTACTGGGGGATGCAGGCCAAACTGGCCTATGGTGTCGAGCAACTGACCACGCCGTACATGGTGCTGGCGGCCGATGACGACTTCATCCTGCATGATTCATTGGCCGAATCCGTGGGTTTCCTGCAGGCCAATCCGGATTACGGCATGTGCCACGGCTACTGCCTGATGTACCTGACGCTGGCCGGTGGCGTCAGCTACTACCGCCGCGACAAAAAAGTCCAGGAAGACTACTGCTCCGAACAGGCTCAGGAGCGGGTCATCGATTACATGAGCCAGTACATCCCGCCGTTCTATGCGGTGACCCGTACTGATCTGATGAAGACCTGGCACTCGGCATTGCCACCTGGCACCAGCTTCCAGTGGCAGGAAATCGGCCATGTCTATTTCCTGCTGGCCAGTGCCAAAGCACGGATTCTGCCGATCCCTTATGTGGTTCGGGAGATCAACTACGGTGCCTCCGAGCACAGCACCGAGGTGTATCACTCGCTGACCTACGTCGATGCCAAATCGGTGGCCGAGCGTGAAGCCTTTGCCGAGTTCCTTGCCGCGCTGCCAACCCAGATCAAAGGGCTGGACGCCGAGCAGGGCAAAGCGCTTGCCCTGCAAAGCTTCGAGGCAATGGTCGACAGCCTGCAATCGAATCGAGCGCTGACCGCGGAACTGATCATCCAGTCCACCTGGAATCAGGAGCTCAAGTACCCGGATCGTCGTTTCGGGCCTTTGCAGTACGTGGAAATGCCGTTCTACAACGAGGCATTTTTCGACCGCCTGGCGCAGTTCGAATTCATGCTGCACGCCATGCCGGCGGGGCGCATCCAACTTGAAGGCCTGGAGGGCGTCTGGACCCGTCAGGCGCACTTGCTGCAAGCACGCAACAACGACACGCCGGAAAGCGTTCTCGACCGTTTGTGGCAGGCTCACGATCTCAATGCGTTCAATCGCACCGTGGTCAAGCGGCTGGCGGCTCAACTGACATCGATGGGCCAAGCCGAAGAGGCGCAAGCGATGCAGGCCTGGATCGAGCGTCTCGAAGCGTTGACCGTCGATGACCATCATGCGGTCATGGACAAGATGCAGTCCGGTCGCCTGCTCAACTGGCTGGCCGCACGTGCGCCCGGCGCTCACCTCGAGGCAATCGGCCAACATCTGGCGGTGAATGGCGGCGGGCCGCAGTTCGGCATTTTTCTGCTGGATCTGGACGACGACATCGACAAGCTTCAGGTGTCTCTCGACAGCTTGCTGGAAGGGCAGTGCAAGGCCTTCCGCATTGTCGTGTTCACCACCGGCGAAGCGCCCGCCGCGACCACGGCGCAGAACACCCTGCATTTTGTCCGAGTGACCGCGGGCAATCTGATCGACAAGCTCAATCAAAGCGCTCGTCAATCGCCGTGTGACTGGCTGCTGTTGGCTGAAGCCGGTGATGAGTTCACTGCCAGCGGATTGTTGCGCGCCAGCCTGGAGTTGATGAACGCCGGCGATTGCCGCGCGGTATCCACCGACGAAATCCATCGTCAGGAAAACGGTGCCCTGACCGACGTGTTCCGGCCGGGCTTCAACCTTGATCTGCTGCTGAGCCTGCCAACGCTGATGGCGCGGCACTGGCTGGTACGGCGCGATGCGCTGGTCGAAATCGGCGGCTATCGCGCTGATTTCAGTCAGGCACTGGAGCTCGATGTGCTGCTGCGTCTTATCGAAGAACACGGCCTCAACAGCCTGGCTCACCTCGACGAGCCGCTATTGATCAGCCAGGCACCAGAGCTGGTCGAGAATGCTGACGAGCGCCTGGCGCTGCTGCGCCATTTGGGCAATCGCGGTTACAAGGGCAAAGTGACGTCAGCGGTTCCGGGGGTTTACCAGATCGACTACCACCACAGTGATCGTCCGCTGGTGTCGATCATTATTCCGGCGGGCAGCGATCTGGCGGTGCTGCAACGTTGCCTTGAAGGTGTGTTGCTGCGTACCCGTTACCATCACTATGAAGTGCTGATCGCCGCCACTGCGGATCAGACGGCTGAGATCAATGACTGGCTCGGGACTTACAAGCACTCCAGAGTGCAGGTGCTGCGTACTGATCGGACGTTGAGCGCAGCAGGATTATTCAACGCGGGCAGTCGTCAGGCGCGTGGCGAGTACCTGGTGCTGCTCGCCGCCGATGCGGAAGTGGTCAATCCGAACTGGCTCGACTCTTTGCTCAACCATGCTCTGCGTCCGGAGGTCGGCGTGGTCGGGCCAAAACTGATCGACCGTGATCGCAAGATCAGCCAGGCGGGATTGATCCTGGGCATGAATGGCGGGGTCGATTCGCCCTTCGTCGGTGAAGATCACGATGCCGACGGTTACCTGCACCGCTTGGCGGTGGAACAGAACTACTCGGCGGTATCGAGCGTGTGCCTGATGGTCCGCAAAGAGTTGTACGAGGCGCTCGGCGGTCTGGACGAAAGCACATTTGCCGAAGGCTTCAGCGATGTCGATCTGTGCCTGAGCGCCGGGCAAGCCGGTTATCTGACGGTATGGACTCCGGCGGTGCAAGTCATCCATCAGGGCGGTATGCCTGACGCCCCGCAAGCGCTGCTGGCCCTGCGCGAAAAATGGCCGGCGGCATTCGTTCAGGATCAGGCCTACAACGCGAACCTGAGCCTGAAGGGCAAAGGCTTCGTGCTCGATGACAATGCTTCACTGGACTGGGCACAGTTGCTCGCTTAAGCCTGGCGACAGGGACGGAATTGAAAAAATGTTCAACGGTAAATCGATCTTCATCTCCGGCGGCACCGGCTCGTTCGGGCGCAACTTCATCCGTCGCTTGCTGGAGCAATACCAGCCCAAGCGTGTGGTGGTGTTCTCCCGCGACGAGCTGAAACAGTACGAGATGCAGCAGACCTTCAATGCGCCGTGCATGCGTTATTTCATCGGTGACGTGCGTGACGCCGACCGCTTGCGTCAGGCCATGCGCGGCATCGATTACGTGGTGCATGCCGCCGCGCTAAAGCAGGTGCCGGCGGCGGAATACAACCCGACCGAATGCATCCGCACCAACGTCAACGGCGCGGAAAACATCATCGCCGCTGCGATCGATAACGGCGTAAAGAAAGTCGTCGCGCTGTCCACCGACAAGGCGGCCAGCCCGATCAATCTGTACGGCGCGACCAAGTTGCTCTCGGACAAATTGTTCGTCGCCGCCAACAACATTGCCGGCGAGCAGCAGACCCGTTTCGCCGTGGTGCGCTACGGCAACGTCGCCGGTTCGCGCGGCTCGGTAGTGCCGTTCTTCAGCAAGCTGATCGCTGACGGCGCGCAAGAATTGCCGATCACCGACGAGCGCATGACGCGGTTCTGGATCACCCTCGACCACGGCGTACAGTTCGTGCTCGACAGCTTTGCGCGGATGCACGGCGGCGAAGTGTTCGTGCCGAAGATTCCGTCGATCCGCATCGTCGATCTGGCGCGCGGCATGGCTGAACATCTGCCGCACAAGAACGTCGGCATCCGTCCCGGCGAGAAGCTGCATGAGTTGATGGTGCCGCTGGACGATGCGCGCATGACCCTGGAGTTCGAGGATCACTACACGATTCAGCCGTCGATTCGTTTTACCAGCGTCGACGTCGATTTTGCCGTCGATAAACTTGGCGAACGTGGGCGTGCGGTGGGCGAGGATTTCGAGTATCGCTCGGACACCAACCCGCATTTCCTTTCAGTGGGGCAGATCGCCGATCTGCACGCGAAGCTGTCGGTATGATTCCTTACGGTCGGCAGAGCCTTGATCAGGCGGACATCGACGCGGTAGTCGAGGTGCTGCAATCGGACTGGCTGACCCAGGGTCCGACCATCGAACGCTTCGAGCAGGCCATGGCTGAGCGCTGTCAGGCCGATTTCGCCGTGGCGGTGTGCAACGCCACGGCGGCGCTGCACATCGCCTGTCTGGCCGCCGACCTGGGGCCGGGCGATCGCTTGTGGACTTCGCCAAACACCTTTCTTGCCTCGGCCAATTGCGGGCGTTATTGCGGCGCTGACGTTGATTTCGTCGACATCGATCCGCTGACCTGGAACCTCGATGCCTTCGCCCTTGAAGCAAAGCTCGAACAGGCCGAACGCGACGGCACGCTGCCCAAAGTCCTGGTCGCCGTCGCGTTCTCCGGGCAGAGCTGCGATATGCGCAAGATTGCCGACCTGGCGGTGCGCTACAACTTCACCGTGATCGAAGACGCCTCGCACGCGGTGGGCGCCAGCTACGCCGGGCGTCCAGTCGGTTGTGGCGACTTCGCGGCGATGACGGTGTTCAGTTTTCACCCGGTGAAAATCATTACCAGCGCCGAGGGCGGCATGGTCCTGACCAATCGCCCGGCGCTGGCCGAACGTCTGCGACGCCTGCGCAGCCACGGCATGACCCGCGATCCCGAGCACATGACCGAGCCGAGCCACGGGCCGTGGTATTACCAGCAAGTCGAGCTGGGTTTCAATTATCGGATCACCGATCTGCAGGCGGCGCTGGGTCTGTCGCAGCTGCGCAAGCTGGATGAGTTTGTCGCACGTCGGCGCGAACTGGCCGCACGGTACGATCAGTTGCTTGCTTACCTGCCGCTGACCTTGCCGAGCGCGCAGCCGGAAGCCGATTCGGCGTGGCACCTGTATGTGGTGCGCGTGCAGACCGAGCGCTGCAACCTCAGTCATCGTCAGGTGTTCGAAGGTTTGCGCAGCGCTGGCATCGGCGTCAATCTGCACTACATTCCCGTGCACTTGCAGCCTTACTATCGCGAGCTGGGCTTTGCCGAGGGCGATTTCCCCGAGGCCGAGCGCTATTACGCCGAAGCGATCAGTTTGCCGCTGTTCCCTTTGCTCAGTGAGACACAACAAGATCAGGTGGTCGAGCAACTGCGTCGGCTGCTGCTTGAGGAGTAAGGCACCGTGAGCTGCGTCGCGATCATCCCCGCCCGTGGTGGCAGCAAGCGCATTCCGCGCAAGAATCTCAAACCGTTCGACGGCGTACCGATGATCGTCCGCTCGATTCGCACGGCGCTGGAGTCAGGGCTGTTCGAGAGCGTTGTGGTCAGCACCGACGATGACGAAATCGCCGACGTCGCACGAGCACATGACGCTGAAGTGCCGTTCATGCGACCGGCCGATCTGGCCGATGATTTCACCGGTACCGCTGCGGTGATCGTGCATGCCTTGCAGCAATTGCCGACGTTCGATTACGCCTGCTGCGTGTACGCGACCGCGCCGTTGTTGCAGGCGCGTTATCTGCGTCAGGGTCTGGATTTGCTCAAGCAGCATCCGCACAAGTCGTTTGCCTTTTCGGTGTGCGGTTTCGGTTTCCCGGTGCAGCGCGCACTGACCCTCGACGAGGAGGGCGCTTTGATGTCCATGTACCCCGAATTTCGTACCACCCGTTCGCAGGATCTGCCCGAAGCGTTTCAGGATGCCGGGCAATTTTACTGGGGGCGCAGCGAAGCGTGGCTGCGTGGCGAGACGCTGTTCTCGCCAGCGAGCCTGCCGGTGATCCTGCCGCGTCATTTGGTCCAGGACATCGACACGCCCGAAGACTGGCAACGCGCCGAATATCTGTACGCCGCACTCAGAGCCGGCGGAGAACTGCAATGAGAGTGCTGATCCGCGCCGACGCCTCGCCAACCATCGGCAGCGGCCACATTGCCCGCTGCCTGACCCTGGCGCGGATGCTGCGCGGGCAGGGCAGTCATGTTGCGTTTGCCTGTCGGCGTTTGCCGGGGCATCGACTCGAAGCCTTGAATGCCGAAGGCTTCGAGACCTTTGCACTGCCCGAGCGCTATCGCGACGAAGACCCGCTGCAGGCCATCGAATCGATGTTGCCGTGGCAGTTCGATATTGATGCACTGGGCCTGCTGCTGGATGGACAGGCACCGTTCGACTGGATCATCGTCGACCATTACGGCCTCGATCATCACTGGCAAACCGCTGCCCGGCGCTGGGCGCATCGAATCGCCGCCGTGGATGATCTGGCCACGCGGCGTTACAGCGTCGATCTGCTGCTCAATCAGAACCTCTCGGGCTTGAGTGAAAACTACGCGGCGCTGCTGCCGCCAGGCTGTCGCACCTTGCTCGGCCCGCGCTACGCCATGCTGCGCGAAGAATTCAACTGCGATGCCATCGAGATCAAACCGAAGGCCCGGCGCGTGCTGGTGAATTTCGGCGGTTTCGACGCGGCGAGGCAGACTCATCATGCGATGCTGGCGCTGGCTGATTTCACTGAGTTGCAGGTGGACTTCGTCGCTGGCGCCGACAACCCGGCGTGGACGCAGATGCAAGCGTTGGCCGAGACGCGACCGAACTGGCGCCTGCACAGTTTCGTCAGCGATTTCCATCAGCGCATGACTGAGGCCGATCTGTTTATCGGCGCCGGCGGTGGCACCAGTTGGGAGCGCGCGGCGTTGGGTTTGCCGACGATCTGCATCGCCGTGGCGAACAATCAGCAGGCCAACGGCGAAGTCATGGCCGCTGCCGGTGCGCATGTGTTCATGGGTGCTCGGGAACAGGTCAGCGTCGAGCAGTTGCGTGATGCGGTCGGCTTCGTCGTAAACAATCATTTTCTACGCCGCAGCCTCGCCGAGCGCTCGCGGCAACTGGTCGACGGACGCGGTGCCGAACGCGTGGCGGCGGCGCTGGCCGGTGCGGTGCTGAAACTGCGCCCGGCAACCCAGGACGATGCGCAGTTGCTGTTCGATGGACGCAATGCCGAAGCAGTGCGGCGCTGGTCGCTGGAAACCGGCGTTATCGATTGGGTGCAGCATCTGCACTGGCTGACGGCGAGTCTGCGCAATCCGCAGCGACTGCTACTGATTGCCGAGGCGGACGACGGCCCGGTCGGGGTGCTGCGTTACGACTTGCGCGGGTTTGAAGCCGAAGTCTCGATTTATCTGCTGGAGGGGCGCTTCGGCCTCGGTTGGGGCAGGGCAGTGCTCAGCCGTGGCGAAGCGTTTGTCGCTGCGCACTGGCCGCAACTGACACGCATCACTGCCCGGGTCATGCCCGCCAATCAGTCCTCATTGAAAGTTTTTCGCGACGCCGGGTTCATCCAGGAAACCTGCGCGTTCAGCCGTGTTTTGAAGGATCACCCGCATGTCTAGTTTCAAGATTGGCCACCACACCATCGGTGCCGATGCGCCGCCGTTCATCATTGCCGAGATGAGCGGCAACCATAACCAGTCTCTCGACGTCGCTTTGCAAATCGTCGAGGCGGCAGCCAAGGCCGGGGCGCATGCCTTGAAGCTGCAAACCTACACCGCCGAAACCATGACCCTGGATTTGGCTGAAGGCGAATTCTTCATCAAGGATCCGGGCAGTCTGTGGGCCGGCACGTCGCTCTACGATCTCTACGAAAAAGCCCATACACCGTGGGAGTGGCACGCGCCGATTTTTGCTCGGGCCAAAGAGTTGGGAATGCTCGCGTTCTCGACGCCGTTCGATGACAGCGCGGTGGATTTTCTCGAAGGCCTCGAGGTGCCGGCGTACAAGATTGCCAGTTTTGAAAACACCGATCTGCCGTTGATCCGTCGAGTGGCAGCGACCGGCAAACCGCTGATCATCTCCACCGGCATGGCCAGCATCGCCGAACTGGATGAAACCGTGCGTGCCGCGCGCGAGGCCGGCTGCAAGGATCTGGTGTTGCTCAAGTGCACCAGCACCTATCCGGCCACGCCACTCAACAGCAATGTGCGCACGATCCCGCATCTGCGCGAGCTGTTTGGTTGCGAGGTGGGGCTGTCGGACCACTCGATGGGCGTTGGCGTATCGGTGGCGGCGGTGGCGCTGGGCGCGACGGTGGTGGAGAAACACTTCACCCTGGATCGTTCGGCCGGTGGTGTCGACGCAAGTTTTTCCCTTGAGCCTGCGGAGCTGGCCAGTCTGGTCGTTGAAACAGAGCGCGCCTGGCAAGCCATGGGCCAGGTGCATTACGGCGTGACCGAGGCCGAGCGCAAGTCGCTGGTCTATCGCCGCTCGCTGTATGTCACCGCTGACATGGCTGCCGGTGAAGCCTTTACCGGGGACAATCTGCGCGCCATTCGTCCCGGCCTCGGCCTGCCGCCCAAGCACACCGATGCCGTCCTCGGACGCCGCGCGCGCACCGCGATCAAGCGCGGTACGCCGCTGGACTGGTCGCTGGTCGAATAGGCCAATCTGCCATCGATTCGGCAAAATAGCGTGACCTGCGAGTCATAACGCGCATCTTCACTGTATTGTATTGACCGGGGAGATGGCGCCTGGCCCGTTTTGCGGTTCCAGTGATAGCCCTTTGCGCTTCCCGTGGCTGCCCATTGTGGCGGCCGTTTTCTGTTTGTCGGCGCCCCTCGAATGCTTGCGAGCGGTGGTTTTGGGCTGTTTTTTATTGGGAAGCCGTAATGATTGGCATAAAAAGCATTGCGAGCTACGTTCCTGTAGCCGGCGTGGACAATTACGCACAAGGTGCAAAATTCGAGAAGGATGAAGAATTCATCCTGGGCAAGATCGGTTCGGCGTTCCTGCCGCGCAAAGACGCTGAGCAGGAAACTTCTGACCTGTGCGTGGAAGCGGCCAATGCGCTGTTTGCCAGCAATCCTGAACTGAAGCGTGAATCGATCGACGCGTTGATTGTCGTCACCCAGAACGGTGATGAAGAAGGCCTGCCGCACACAGCAGCAATCGTCCAGGACAAGCTCGGCCTGCCGACCAATGTCGCAGCGTTCGATATCTCGTTGGGCTGCTCCGGTTATGTATACGGCATCTACGCGATCAAGGGCTTCATGGAAGCCGCCGGTCTGAAGAACGGCCTGCTGATCACCGCTGACCCGTATTCGAAAATCGTTGACCCGGAAGACCGCAACACCACCATGCTGTTTGGCGATGCCGCCACCGCCACCTGGATGGGCGAAAACCCGACCTGGGCGCTGGGCAAGGCCAAGTTCGGCACCGACGGTTCCGGCGCACCGCATTTGAAAGTCAGCAACGGCGTGTTCTTCATGAATGGTCGTCAGGTGTTCAACTTCGCTCTGCTGAAAGTGCCGGCGCACTTGCACGAGTTGCTCGACGATTCCAATCTCAAGGCCGATGACATCGACGCATTCTGCATTCACCAGGGCAGCGCGGCGATTGTCGACGCCGTGGCGCGACGCTTTGAAGGCGAACCGGAGAAGTTCATCAAGGACATGGTCGAAACCGGCAACACCGTGTCGTCGAGCATTCCGCTACTGCTGGAAAAACACGTGCTCGATTCCGACTGGCAGCGCGTTGCGCTGAGCGGTTTTGGTGTCGGTCTGTCGTGGGGCTCGGCGATCATCTATCGTCCGTAAGCCGCAGCAAAAACCTCTGATACAAAAATAGCGTTCAAGGTTAACCTTGAACGCTATTTTTTTGCCCGAGAAGGAGCGCGAGGCGCCATGAGCGAGTTTTTCCAAGCCAATGCCGAGGTGTTGCAACGGCGCTGGCCGGCGCTGTTCGAGCGATTGATGGCCGAAGACAGCGCGTCCGTACAGGCCGAACTCGTGCAAGGGCTGGGCTCGACGCTGAGCGTCGATGGCATTCAGCTCACCAGTCGCCATGATCGTCTGCATGAGGCGCAAATCCAGGCGGCGAGCCTGCCGGAAAAACCGCATGTTCACGTCTATGGCACTGGCCTCGGCGATTTGCCCGGTGTGCTGCTTGAGCGCGCAGGGCTGGAGCGTCTGTACGTGCACATTCTCAACGGCGCGCTGTTCGCGCTGGTACTGCAACTGCTCGATCAGCGCCAGTGGCTGCAGGATCCCCGGGTCGAACTGTTTTACGCGGGTGATCACCCGGACTTTTTCACCCCGTTCTTTGCCCTGCCGGCCGAGATGTTATTGGCCGATGACTTCAACGCGAAGATCCGCGACCGGCTGATCAATGAAGTACACCTGACATTCAACAATCGCGATTTCGATCCGCAGTCGCCAGAAATCCAGCAACGCTTGCAGGAATGTCTGCCGGTGCTGCTTGGCGATAACGATGTCGCGCAGCTGTTCGGCAGTTGCGCTGGACGTGAAATCTACGTGATCGCCACCGGGCCGACACTGGAGCAGCATTTCGAACGTCTGGCGGCGATCCGTCAGCTTGCTGAGCGGCCGTTGTTCATCTGCGTTGATACGGCCTATCGGCCATTGCGTGAGCACGGCATCGAGCCTGATCTGGTGGTGAGCATCGATCAGCGCATCGGCTTTCGGCATCTGCCGTGCGAGGCGTCCGAGAACATTGCGCTGGTGTACTTGCCGATGAGCGATCCGCAGGTATTGAAGGCATGGAAGGGCAAGCGTTATGGCGGCTATTCGGCCAGCCCGATCTACAGCGACCTGCGAGAACAGTATCCACGCGGTGAGCTGCACGTCGGCGGTAGCGTGATCCATCCGGCGGTGGATCTCGCGGTAAAAATGGGCGCGAGTCGAATCACTCTGTTCGGCGCCGACTTCGCCTTCCCGATGAACAAGACCCACGCCGGTTGGGACGACGGCGATTTAGGCCCGCCGCTGGCCCAGGCGCGGCACTGGGTGCGCGATGGTCATGGTCAGCGCGTCAGCACTCAGCTGAATTTTCGCGGCTATCTATGTGTGCTTGAGCGTTATATCGCTGCGCATCCGCAGGTCGAGTTTCTCAACAGCAGCCGCGCCGGTGCATCGATTGCCGGGACCGCTTTCAATCCGGAGTTCGTGCAATGAGTGCGCTGAACCAGAGTCAGCATCAGTGCCGCCAGTGCGCGGCTTTGTTTCGCTTGGGGCGTGATGTCGAGGCGGCGTTGACCATGGTCGATGTGTTCGAACAGGCCCATCAATCTCTGTCGTCTGCCTCAGTGGATATCCAGCAGGCGTGGGCACAGGTGCTCATGCAAATGCTCGATTGCCAGGAGCGCCAGGACTGGTTGGGACTGGCCGACTATATGGAATACGAACTGGTTGAATTGCTGGAAAGTGCCAGGCGCTGAACTGCTGCGCAGCACTGGCCCGCGGCTTTGCGTGACAGGCAGTTTTATGGCGTCATTTTTATGCGGTTGAAGTACAGCTAAGTCATTGTTTTATCGGGGGTGGCGTGGTGATGGCAAAATTTTTTCAAAAAGCCCTCAAGCAACCTGCAAACCCGACGATAACTATTACGAAGGTTCTCTAGGCCATACCCGGCGGTTGCCAGGGCCGGAAGCCGCAGTACCCAACCAACGAGGAATTCGTCATGGCTTTAACAGTAAACACCAACACCACATCGTTGAACGTTCAGAAAAACCTGAACCGCGCTTCCGACGCTCTGTCCACCTCGATGCAGCGCCTGTCTTCCGGCCTGAAAATCAACAGCGCCAAAGACGACGCCGCTGGCCTGCAGATCTCCAACCGTATGTCCTCGCAGATCCGCGGTAACACCCAGGCCATCCAGAACGCCAACGACGGTATCTCCGTTGCCCAGACCGCTGAAGGCGCTCTGCAAGCTTCGACCGACATCCTGCAGCGTATGCGTGAACTGGCTGTTAAAGCTCGTAACGGTACCAACGGCACCGCTGACCAGACCGCTACCAACGCTGAATTCGCTCAGATGTCTGACGAAATCACCCGTATCTCGGCTGCTACCAACCTGAACGGCAAAAACCTGCTGGACGGTTCGGCTGGTACTGTGACCCTGCAAGTTGGCGCAAACACCGGTTCGGCTAACCACATCGACCTGGTACTGAGCTCCAAGTTCGACGCCGTCAGCCTGTCGGTAGGTAGCGGTACTGTAGTTCTGACCGGTACTTCGGGTACTGGTGCTGGTTCTGCTTCGCAGAACATCGACAACGCGATCACTGCAATCGACGCCGCTATCGCTGCAATCGGTGCAACCCGTGCCAGCCTGGGTGCTTCGCAAAACCGTCTGACCAGCACCATCTCCAACCTGCAGAACATCACTGAAAACACCACCGCTGCTCAGGGTCGTGTACAGGACACCGACTTCGCCGCAGAAACTGCTAACCTGACCAAGCAGCAGACTCTGCAGCAAGCTTCGACCTCCGTACTGGCTCAAGCCAACCAACTGCCTTCCGCTGTACTGAAGCTGCTTCAGTAATCCGGAACAAGTTTAGGCGGGGGAGTGCGCTTGTCGTGCTCTCTCGCTTTTTTACGTTAAGAGGTGATGGGCATGGACATGAGCGTAAAGCTTAACGTGTCTTATCCGGCTCCCAAGCCAGTGACACCGGTTGCTGACAAACCGTCAGAGCTGCCTAAAGTCCAAAAGACTGAAGCACCGGTCGCTGCCAAGGATCAGGATTCGGACGGCGCCAAGTTGAAGCTGGCGGTGCAAGAGATCGAAAAGTTCGTCCAGTCGATCAAGCGTAATCTGGAGTTCTCGATTGACGAGCATTCCGGCAAGGTCATCGTCAAGGTGATCGCGAGCGAGACGGGTGAAGTCGTTCGACAGATTCCTTCCGCCGAAGCCCTCAAACTGGCCGACAGCCTCGCCAATGCAAGTCATGTATTGTTCGACGCCAAGGTCTGATAAATGGCATGAATAGTGTTTGTTCGTTCTCAGGACGCGTGTAACGGTCAAAAGAATGGCAGCAATCTGAAGGGAGATGCACATGGCAAGTCCAATTTTACCGGGTTCCGGACTGGGTTCCGGCCTGGACATCGGCGCGATCGTGACCGCGCTGGTCAACGCCGACAAGTCTGCCAAGCAGACGCAGATCGATACCGCGACCAAAAGCAACAGCCTGAAGATTTCCGGCGTTGGTTCGCTGAAAAGTGCACTGGCGGCCTATCAGAAAGCGATGGGTGATCTGAACAAGGCAACAAGCCCGGCGTTTGCCGGTTTTACTGCAACCTCGGATACGCCAACTGTCGTCGGTGCCACTTCGGATAAAACCGCCGTGCCGGGTACTTACAGCGTAGTCGTGAAAAACCTGGCCACCGGCTCCAAAGTTGCCAGTGCCGCCTTTGCCGGCGGGGCCGCCAGTGCCATTCCGAGTGGTACTCTGAAAATCAGTCAGAATGGCATTGATTACAATGTCGCGATTCCGGCCAATGCCACCTTGCAGTCCACGCGCGATGCGATCAACACCGCGCAGTCCAGCAATGGCATTTCCGCGAACATCGTGACTGACAGTACCGGCGCCTCGCGTCTGGTACTGAGCTCCAACAAGACGGGCGCCGGCATGGACCTGCAGGTCAGCGGTATCGCCGGTCTCGAGATCGATGGCACCCAGAAGATGGGTGACAGTCCTGCGGCAGGGGCATCCGGTGCGGTCGGTGATGTGGCCAAGGACGCGAGCCTGACCATCGACGGACTGGCCGTTACCAGCAAGACCAACACCGTCACCGGTGCGATCAGCGGCATGACGCTGAATCTGGTCACTGCGAGTCCCGTCGTGGGCGGCGTGCCAACGCCGGCTACTGTATCGGTTGCGACCAATACCGCCGGCATCCAGACATCGCTGCAATCGTTCATCGATTCCTATAACACCCTGAAGAAAACCATCGACACCTTGTCCAAGGCAACGCCGGATGCCGATGGCAATCTGACCGTTTCGGCGGCGTTCACTGGTGACGCTCTGCCGCGTTCGTTGATGGCGGACGTGCGCGCTCAGTTGACAGATCCAGGGGCGGGCGGAGCAGGCCAATTGTCCGTGCTTTCACAGATGGGTGTGTTGACTGACAGTAAAACCGGTTTGCTGACGCTCGATACTGCAGTGTTCAACAAGCGTATGGAAATCCCAGGCATGGCTGGCCAGGTTCAGCAGCTCTTCAGCGGCACCGACGCCAAGAATGGTCTGTTGGCGCGTATGACTGCGGCGGTTGATCCGTACGTCAAGACCGGTGGGCTGCTGGATCAGCGCAGCTCCAACTTGGCGAGTCTGACGAGCGGCTTGCAGAAGCAGCAGGCGGCGCTGGATCTGCGGGTTGCCAACCTGACGTCGACATTGACCGCCAAGTACAACGCCATGGACTTGCTGGTAGGGCAGATGAAGGCAACGGCGAGCAACATCACGTCGTTCTTCAGCTCGCTGAACGCTCAGCAGTCGGCGAAGTAACAGTCAGTAACGACAAAAACCCGGCTACGCTTTATCGGCGTGCGCCGGGTTTTTGTCTTTAGATCTAAAGTTTTCGGGCCGGTTGGCGATACACTGGTTATACGAGTCAACGTGGCAATGAGGTAGAACATGAACCCGATGTTAGCCCTTCGGCAGTACCAGAAAGTCGGCGCCCATGCGCAGACGTCCGAAGCGAGCCCGCACCGCCTGGTGCAAATGTTGATGGAAGGTGGCCTGGCCCGGATTGCGCAGGCCAAGGGCGCCATTGAGCGCAAGGATATTCCCGGCAAGTGCACGGCGATCAGCAAGGCCATTGGCATTGTCAGTGGCCTGCGTGAAGGTCTCGACCTTGAAAACAATGCAGAGGCACTGGCCGATCTGGATGGCCTGTACATCTACATGATGAAGCGCCTCGCCGAGGCGAACATCAGCAGCGATCCCCGTGTACTCGACGAAGTCGCCGGCCTGCTGACCACGGTCAAAGAAGGTTGGGACGCCATCGCGCCCGTGCCGGCTCCGCAGTTCTGAAGGAGATCACCATGAGTCTTGTATTGCAGCGAATTGCCGATACCCGTGAAGCGTTGGTCGGAGCATTGGCCGAGCGAAACTGGGAAGCCATTGGCGAGCTGGATCTGGCTTGCCGTTCCTGCATGGAAGACGTCATGGCGGAAGCTTCGCTGGACGAAGTTGCGTTACGCGATAACCTTGAAGAGCTGCTATTCGTCTACAAAGAGCTTCTCGAGGTGGCAATGGGCGAGCGGCAGGCGATAGCCAACGAGATGTCGCAGATCACCCAAGCGCAAAAGGCTGCAAAGGTTTACCATCTGTTTGGTTGATTAACCGTCAGTTGAACCAGAGATGTGCGCCATAAATTTGACTGTGCACGGTTTTTTGACTTAACTAGTGGCTATTATCAGGTTTAGGGCGTCTACAGGCACAAGGTGTCCTGCAAGCGTCTCGCTTGCCCCATTTTTCGGGCATTGAGTTGACTAGGGAAGTTGCTATTGCATGTGGCGTGAAACCAAAATTCTGCTGATC
This sequence comes from Pseudomonas siliginis, assembly GCF_024072275.1. Classification (NCBI taxonomy): domain Bacteria; kingdom Pseudomonadati; phylum Pseudomonadota; class Gammaproteobacteria; order Pseudomonadales; family Pseudomonadaceae; genus Pseudomonas; species Pseudomonas siliginis. The sequence goes on from NZ_CP099598.1 coordinate 1,696,200, forward strand.
GATGACGATAGCGTCCGCCGCCGCGACCTGGCGGTGATTCTAAATTTTCTTGGCGAAGAAAATTTACCCTGCGGCAGCCATGACTGGCAGCAGGCAGTCGGCTCTTTGTCGTCTAGTCGTGAAGTCATTTGCGTACTGATCGGGACCGTTAATGCTCCTGGCGCGCTTTTGGGCTTGCTAAAGACACTCGCAACCTGGGATGAGTTCCTTCCGGTTTTGTTAATGGGCGATAATTCTTCCGTTGACCTGCCTGAAGACCAGCGTCGCCGCGTGCTGTCGACCCTGGAAATGCCGCCCAGCTACAGCAAATTGCTCGATTCGCTGCATCGCGCCCAGGTCTATCGCGAAATGTACGACCAGGCCCGCGAACGCGGCCGTCATCGCGAACCCAATCTTTTCCGCAGTCTTGTCGGCACCAGCCGTGCGATTCAGCACGTCCGGCAGATGATGCAGCAAGTGGCCGACACCGACGCCAGCGTGCTGATCCTCGGCGAGTCCGGCACCGGCAAGGAAGTGGTCGCGCGCAACCTGCACTACCACTCCAAACGCCGCGACGCGCCATTCGTGCCGGTCAACTGCGGGGCGATCCCGGCAGAGCTGCTGGAAAGCGAACTGTTCGGCCACGAGAAGGGCGCCTTCACTGGCGCGATCACCAGCCGTGCCGGGCGCTTTGAGCTGGCCAACGGCGGCACGCTGTTTCTCGACGAAATCGGCGACATGCCGCTGCCGATGCAGGTCAAGCTGCTGCGCGTATTGCAAGAGCGCACCTTCGAACGCGTGGGCAGCAACAAGACCCAGAGCGTCGACGTGCGCATCATTGCCGCAACGCACAAGAATCTCGAAAGCATGATCGAGATCGGCTCGTTCCGTGAAGACCTCTACTATCGCCTGAACGTGTTCCCGATCGAGATGGCGCCACTGCGTGAGCGCGTCGAAGACATCCCGCTGCTGATGAACGAACTGATCTCGCGCATGGAGCACGAGAAGCGCGGTTCGATCCGTTTCAACTCGGCGGCGATCATGTCGCTGTGCCGTCACGGCTGGCCGGGCAACGTCCGCGAGCTGGCCAACCTGGTCGAGCGCATGGCGATCATGCACCCGTACGGGGTGATTGGCGTGGTCGAGTTGCCGAAGAAATTCCGCTACGTCGACGACGAAGACGAGCAGATGGTCGACAGCCTGCGCAGCGATCTGGAAGAACGCGTGGCCATCAACGGCCATACGCCGGACTTCAGCGCCAATGCACTGCTGCCGCCTGAAGGTCTGGACCTCAAGGATTACCTCGGGGGCCTGGAGCAGGGCCTGATTCAGCAAGCGCTGGACGACGCCAATGGCATTGTTGCACGCGCCGCTGAGCGTCTGCGCATCCGTCGCACAACCTTGGTCGAGAAGATGCGCAAGTACGGCATGAGCCGGGCCGGAGGAGATGAACAGGCGGATGATTGACGCCTGTTTTTCAAGCGCTTCATTTATAAGCGGTTTTTTTTAGGCACGGGTATTGCTACAGCCCTCGCAACGTTCCGTTTCACTGACGGTCAGCCAAGCGAGAGAGCCCAATGCCCCAAGCCTCCCAGATCTCTTCTGCCTCCAATATCGTGGGGCAACCCTCGTCCGTAGAGCAGGCAAGTCGTCAGGGACTTGAGCAGGCCTTCCAGCTGTTCAACCAGATGTCGAGCCAGCTGACCGACTCCTACAGCCTGCTCGAAGCGCGGGTCACCGAACTCAAGGGTGAGCTGGCCGTGGTCAGCGCCCAGCGCATGCAGGAACTGGCGGAAAAAGAACGCCTGGCCAATCGCCTGCAAAACCTCCTCGACCTGTTGCCCGGCGGCGTCATCGTCATCGACGGCCACGGTCTGGTGCGCGAAGCCAATCCGGCCGCGATCGATCTGCTCGGCTCGCCACTCGAGGGCGAACTCTGGCGCCATGTGATCGCGCGCTGCTTCGCTCCCCGTGAAGACGACGGTCATGAAATCTCCTTGAAAAACGGTCGACGCCTGTCGATTTCCACCCGCTCGCTGGATGCCGAGCCGGGGCAGTTGGTGCTGCTCAACGACTTGACAGAAACCCGGCACTTGCAGGATCAACTGGCACGGCACGAGCGTTTGTCCTCGCTGGGTCGGATGGTCGCGTCCTTGGCCCACCAGATTCGCACACCGCTGTCCGCCGCTTTGCTCTACGCCAGTCATTTGACTGAACAGCAACTGCCAGTGGAAACCCAACAACGCTTTGCCGGCCGCCTGAAAGAGCGTCTGCACGAGCTCGAACATCAAGTGCGCGACATGCTGGTGTTCGCTCGCGGTGAATTGCCGCTGACCGACCGCCTCACGCCCGGTGCCTTGATGCAGTCGCTGCAGGCTGCGGCGCTGACCCATGTGCAGGACCTGCCGATCCGCTGGCAGTGCGACAGCCATGCCGGTGAGTTGCTGTGCAACCGCGACACACTGGTCGGCGCATTACTGAATCTGATTGAAAACGCCATTCAGGCCAGCGCTGGCGAAGCGCGCCTGAAAGTGCATTGCTACACCAGAGGCAACACCCTGCGTCTGTGTGTCAGCGACAGCGGCAGCGGCATTGAGCCGACAGTTTTGGCGCGCCTCGGCGAGCCTTTTTTTACTACCAAGGTCACCGGCACCGGCCTCGGCCTGACCGTGGTCAAAGCGGTGGCCCGTGCGCATCAGGGAGAATTGACCCTGCGTTCGCGAGTCGGGCGCGGCACTTGCGCGCAGGTCAGTCTGCCGCTGTTTTCCGCTGCACAAGGAGTTGAATAAACGTCATGGGCATCAAGGTGTTGCTGGTCGAGGATGACCGTTCGTTGCGCGAGGCGCTGGCCGATACGCTGCTGCTCGCCGGCCACGACTATCACGCCGTCGGCAGCGCCGAAGAAGCGCTGACGGCCGTCGCGCAGCAAGCTTTCAGCCTGGTGGTCAGCGACGTCAACATGCCGGGCATGGACGGTCATCAATTGCTTGCGTTGCTGCGCGCACGCCAGCCGCAATTGCCGGTGCTATTGATGACCGCCCACGGCGCCGTCGAGCGTGCGGTCGATGCGATGCGCCAAGGCGCGGCGGATTATCTGGTCAAGCCGTTTGAGCCCAAGGCATTGCTCGATCTGGTGGCGCGGCATGCGCTGGGCTGCATTGATGCTGGCGAAGCGGAAGGCCCCGTCGCCGTTGAACCGGCCAGTGCGCAGTTGCTTGAGCTGGCGGCACGGGTCGCGCGCAGTGACTCGACTGTGTTGATCTCCGGCGAGTCCGGCACCGGTAAAGAAGTGCTGGCGCGCTACATTCACCAGCAATCGCGACGGGCGAGCCAGCCGTTTATTGCGATCAACTGCGCGGCGATTCCCGACAACATGCTCGAAGCAACACTGTTCGGCCATGAGAAGGGCTCGTTCACCGGCGCCATCGCTTCGCAGGCCGGCAAGTTCGAGCAGGCGGACGGCGGCACCATTCTGCTCGACGAAATTTCCGAAATGCCCCTGGCCCTGCAAGCCAAGTTGCTGCGCGTTCTGCAAGAGCGTGAAGTGGAGCGAGTGGGCGCGCGCAAGCCGATCAGTCTGGATATTCGCGTGGTCGCCACGACCAACCGCGATCTGGCCGGTGAAGTGGCGGCGGGGCGTTTTCGCGAAGACCTGTTTTACCGCTTGTCGGTTTTCCCTCTGGCTTGGCGTCCACTTCGCGAACGCACTGCCGATATCCTGCCGCTGGCGGAAAAGTTGCTGGCCAAACACGTCAATAAAATGAAGCACGCAGCAGCGAAGCTGTCCGCCGAAGCTCAAGCTTGCCTGACCGCGTATCCGTGGCCAGGCAATGTACGTGAACTGGACAACGCCATTCAGCGCGCGTTGATTCTGCAGCAGGGCGGTTTGATTCAGCCGCAGGATTTCTGCCTGAGCGGTGCGGTGACATTTGCGCCGTTGCCGATCACGGCACCGGTGATCCGCGAGGTGGAAATCGAGGCGGATTCTTCCGGCGCGCTGGGCGATGACCTGCGCCGCCGGGAGTTTCAGATGATCATCGACACCCTGCGCGCCGAGCGTGGCCGACGCAAGGAAGCTGCCGAAAAGCTCGGCATCAGCCCGCGCACCCTGCGCTACAAACTGGCGCAAATGCGCGATGCCGGGATGGATGTCGAAGGTTATCTGTTCGCCACCTGATCGATGCTGCAAAACATTCCAGATGCTTTTCTCAGAAGGGTGCCCACTAGCTGGCACCCTTGTTGCTAATACCTGTGTACCCGCCGAGTGAGTGTCAAAAAATTGCGGGCCGCCCAAGAGAGTAGACCATGAGCCAAGGTATTGAATTTAATCGGTTGATGATGGACATGCAGGCCATGAAAGTGGATGCCATGTCTGCGCGTAAATCGACTGCCGCTGTCCCTGAAATCGCGGGCAGCAGCTTTTCCGACATGCTCGGTCAGGCGATCAATAAAGTCAGCGATACCCAGCAGGCGTCGACTCAACTGGCCAACGCGTTCGAGATCGGCAAGAGCGGTGTCGACCTGACTGACGTCATGATTGCGTCGCAAAAAGCCAGCGTGTCGTTCCAGGCTCTGACCCAGGTGCGCAACAAGCTGGTCCAGGCTTACCAAGACATCATGCAGATGCCGGTTTAAGGGCGAAATAAGTCATGGCAGAAGCAGTCGCTGATAACGTTCCGGCCAAGGCCACCCCGATCGACGGCAAACCGCCGCTGTTCGGCCTGTCCTTTCTGGAAAACCTTTCCCAGATGACCGTGCTGCGTCAGGTCGGCCTGTTGGTCGGTCTGGCGGCGAGCGTGGCGATTGGCTTTGCCGTGGTGCTGTGGTCGCAGCAGCCGGATTACCGTCCACTGTACGGCAGCCTTGCCGGCATGGACGCCAAGCAGGTCATGGAAACCCTGGCCGCCGCTGACATTCCCTATAACGTAGAACCCAATTCCGGCGCCTTGCTGGTCAAGGCCGACGACCTGTCCCGTGCGCGGATGAAACTCGCTGCCGCTGGTGTCACTCCCAGCGACGGCAACATCGGTTTCGAAATCCTCGACAAGGAACAGGGTCTGGGCACCAGCCAGTTCATGGAAGCGACCCGTTATCGTCGCGGCCTCGAAGGCGAACTGGCGCGGACCATCTCCAGCCTGAACAACGTCAAGGGTGCCCGCGTGCATCTGGCCATTCCGAAGAGTTCGGTGTTCGTCCGTGACGAGCGCAAGCCGAGCGCTTCGGTACTGGTCGAGCTGTACAGCGGGCGTTCGCTGGAGCCGGGTCAGGTGGTGGCGATCATCAACCTGGTCGCGACTTCCGTGCCCGAGTTGAGCAAATCGCAGATCACCGTCGTCGATCAAAAGGGCAACCTGCTCTCCGATCAGGCGGAGAACTCGGAAATGACCATGGCCGGCAAGCAGTTCGATTACAGCCGCCGCATGGAAAGCATGCTCACCCAGCGCGTGCACAACATTCTGCAACCGGTACTGGGCAACGATCGTTACAAGGCTGAAGTCTCCGCCGACGTCGATTTCAGTGCCGTCGAATCGACCGCCGAGCAGTTCAACCCGGACCAACCGGCGTTGCGCAGCGAGCAGTCGGTCAACGAACAACGCACCGCCAGCAATGGCCCGCAAGGTGTGCCGGGTGCCCTGAGCAACCAGCCGCCGTCGCCTGCCTCGGCGCCGCAGACCACCGGTGGCACCGCCGCACCGGCCGGAATGATTCAGCCAGGTCAGCCTTTGGTTGATGCCAACGGCCAGCAGATCATGGACCCGGCCACCGGCCAGCCGATGCTCGCGCCGTACCCGGCCGACAAGCGTCAACAATCGACCAAGAACTTCGAACTCGACCGTTCGATCAGCCACACCAAGCAGCAGCAGGGCCGTCTCAATCGCCTGTCGGTGTCGGTGGTGGTCGACGATCAGGTCAAGATCAACCCGGCCAACGGCGAAACCAGCCGTGCGCCGTGGAGCGCCGACGAATTGGCGCGCTTCACCCGTCTGGTGCAGGACGCGGTCGGTTTCGACGCCAGCCGTGGCGACAGCGTCAGCGTGATCAACATGCCGTTCTCCGCCGAGCGCGGCGAAGTGATTGCCGATATTCCGTTCTACTCCCAGCCATGGTTCTGGGACATCGTCAAACAAGTGCTGGGTGTGCTGTTCATCCTCGTACTGGTGTTTGGTGTGCTGCGTCCGGTGCTCAACAACATCACCGGCGGTGGCAAAGGCAAGGAGCTGGCCGGTCTGGGCAGCGACGTGGAACTCGGTGGCATGGGCGGCCTGGACGGCGAACTGGCCAACGACCGCGTGAGCCTCGGTGGTCCGCAGAGCATTCTGTTGCCGAGCCCGAGCGAGGGTTATGACGCGCAGCTGAATGCAATCAAGAGTCTGGTAGCTGAAGACCCGGGTCGCGTGGCCCAGGTCGTGAAAGAGTGGATTAACGCAGATGAGTGATAACCGAGCCGCCACCGTCAAACTGACCAAGGTCGACAAAGCCGCGATTCTGCTGCTGTCCCTGGGTTCGACCGATGCTGCGCAAGTGCTGCGCCACATGGGGCCCAAAGAGGTTCAGCGCGTCGGCGTGGCCATGGCGCAGATGGGCAACGTCCATCGCGAACAGGTCGAGCAGGTGATGAGCGAGTTCGTCGACATCGTCGGCGATCAGACCAGTCTCGGCGTCGGATCCGACGACTACGTACGCAAGATGCTTACCCAGGCCCTGGGCGAAGACAAGGCCAACGGCCTGATCGACCGCATCCTGCTCGGTGGCAACACCAGTGGCCTCGACAGCCTGAAATGGATGGAGCCGCGCGCAGTCGCCGACGTCATCCGTTACGAACACCCGCAGATTCAGGCGATCGTGGTCGCGTACCTCGACCCGGATCAGGCCGGTGAAGTGCTCGGCAACTTCGACCACAAAGTGCGTCTGGACATCATCCTGCGCGTCTCGTCGTTGAACACCGTGCAACCGGCCGCCTTGAAAGAACTCAACCAGATTCTCGAGAAACAGTTCTCCGGCAACTCGAACGCCTCGCGCACCACCCTGGGTGGCATCAAGCGTGCGGCCGACATCATGAACTTCCTCGACAGCTCGATCGAAGGCCAGCTCATGGACTCGATCCGCGAAGTCGACGAAGACCTGTCCGGTCAGATCGAAGACCTCATGTTCGTGTTCAACAACCTTGCCGACGTCGACGACCGTGGCATTCAGGCGCTGTTGCGCGAAGTCTCTTCCGATGTGCTGGTGCTGGCCCTCAAAGGCTCGGACGAGGGCGTCAAGGAAAAGATCTTCAAGAACATGTCCAAGCGTGCCGCCGAACTGTTGCGCGACGACCTCGAGGCGAAAGGCCCGGTGCGCGTCAGCGACGTCGAAACCGCGCAGAAGGAGATCCTCACTATTGCCCGTCGTATGGCCGAAGCCGGCGAGATCGTGCTCGGTGGCAAGGGCGGCGAGGAAATGATCTAAGCCCATGGATAAGCCTGACGAGTCTGTGACGGATCTGATCCGCGCCCGTGATGTTCGTGGTTTCGAATCCTGGGCGCTGCCCAGCTTCGACCCGCCGAAACCGGAACCCGAGCCGGAGCCGGAACCCGAACCGCCGGAAATGGAAGAAGTGCCGCTGGAAGAAGTCCAGCCACTGACCCTGGAAGAACTCGAAAGCATCCGTCAGGAGGCTTACAACGAGGGCTTCGCCATTGGTGAAAAGGAAGGTTTTCACAGCACCACGCTGAAGGTGCGTCAGGAAGCAGAAACGGCGCTGGCGGCGAAAATCGCCAGCCTTGAGCTGCTGATGGCCAACCTGTTCGAACCGATCGCCGAGCAAGACACCCAGATTGAAAAGTCGCTGGTTGACCTCGTGCAACACATCACCAAGCAGGTGATCAAGCGCGAACTGGCCATCGACTCGACACAGATCGAACACGTCATGCGCGATGCCCTCAAGCTGTTGCCGCTGGGCGTGGAAAACGTGCGCCTGTACGTTAATCCGCAGGATTTCGCCCAGGTCAAAGCCCTGCGCGAACGCCACGAAGAAACCTGGCGCATCGTCGAAGACGAGTCGCTGTTGCCGGGCGGCTGCCGGGTTGAAACCGAGCACAGCCGCATCGACGCCAGCGTCGAATCGCGGGTGACCCAGGTCATGGCCAAGCTGTTCGACCAGTTGCACGAGCAGGCTCTGCATCCGGCAGCGCCTGACTTGAGTCTGGACATTCCCGAAGACACCCCAGCGGCTGTCGACTCTGACGAGCCGCGCGCGGACGCCAGCGATGCGCCTTGAACGCACCAGTTTCGCCAAGCGCCTGAGCACCTACGCCGAGGCCACCGAGATTGCCGGCGCGCCGATCCTTGAAGGTCGGCTGCTGCGCATGGTTGGCCTGACCCTCGAAGCCGAAGGCCTGCGCGCCGCCATGGGCACCCGCTGCATGGTGATCAATGACGACAGCTACCATCCGTCTCAGGTGGAAGCGGAAGTCATGGGTTTTTCCGGCAGCAAAGTCTTTCTGATGCCGGTCGGCAGCGTCGCCGGGATTGCCCCGGGCGCGCGCGTGGTGCCGCTGGCCGACACCGGTCGTTTGCCGATGGGCATGAGCATGCTCGGCCGTGTTCTTGACGGTGCCGGCCGCGCGCTGGACGGCAAGGGTGGGATGAAGGCCGAAGATTGGGTGCCGATGGACGGCCCGACCATCAACCCGCTCAACCGTGACCCGATCAGCGTACCGCTGGACGTCGGCATCCGTTGCATCAACGGTTTGCTGACGGTCGGCCGTGGCCAGCGTCTGGGTCTGTTCGCCGGTACCGGTGTCGGTAAATCGGTGCTGTTGGGCATGATGACCCGCTTCACCGAGGCCGACATCATCGTCGTCGGCCTGATCGGTGAGCGTGGTCGCGAAGTTAAGGAATTCATCGAACACATTCTCGGTGAAGAAGGCCTCAAGCGTTCTGTGGTGGTTGCCTCGCCAGCGGACGATGCACCGCTGATGCGTATGCGTGCCGCGATGTATTGCACGCGCATCGCCGAGTATTTCCGCGACAAGGGCAAGAACGTTCTGCTGCTGATGGACTCGCTGACCCGTTTCGCCCAGGCCCAGCGCGAAATCGCTCTGGCCATCGGCGAACCGCCAGCAACCAAGGGCTATCCGCCTTCGGTGTTCGCCAAGCTGCCGAAACTGGTGGAGCGCGCCGGTAACGCGGAGAAGGGCGGTGGCTCGATCACGGCGTTCTACACCGTACTGTCCGAAGGCGATGACCAGCAGGACCCGATTGCCGACTCGGCGCGGGGCGTGCTCGACGGCCACATCGTCCTGTCGCGGCGCCTCGCCGAGGAAGGCCACTATCCGGCGATCGACATCGAAGCGTCGATCAGCCGGGTGATGCCGGCGGTGGTTTCGCCGGATCACATGCAGCGCGCGCAGTATTTCAAACAGCTCTGGTCACGCTATCAGCAGAGCCGCGATCTGATCAGCGTCGGTGCCTATGTGGCCGGTGGCGATCGCGAGACCGATCTGGCGATTTCCCTGCAACCGCAGTTGGTCAGGTATCAGCGCCAGGGCCTCAACGACAAAATCAATCTGGGTGAAAGCCAGGCCTATCTGGAAACCCTGTTCGCCCCTGCGGCGGGCGGGTAACCGGCCATGGCCGTCAGCCGCGCTGCGCGCCTGGCACCGGTGGTGGACATGGCCGAGAAGGCCGAGAAAGCCGCCGTGCAGCGCCTCGCCTACTTTCAGGGCCAGGTCAAAGTTGCCGAAAGCAAACTGGCCGACCTCAATGCCTTTCGTCTGGATTACTCGCAGCAATGGATCGTGCGCGGCAGCACCGGCGTGACCGGGCAATGGCTGCTGGGTTTTCAGGGTTTCCTGGCGCAACTCGACACCGCCGTCGACCAGCAACGGCAGAGCCTGGTCTGGCACCAGAACAAGCTCGACAAGGCGCGTGAAGAGTGGCAACAGGCATTCGCCCGCGTCGAGGGCTTGCGCAAACTGGTGCAGCGCTATCGTGATGAAGCGCAACGCTTGGAAGACAAGCGGGAGCAGAAGCTGCTCGATGAACTGTCGCAGCGGTTGCCAAGGCGTGATGCCTTCTAAACCTCACCGCCAAACCCTGTGGGAGCGAGCCTGCTCGCGAAAGCGCCGTGTCAGTCAATCCTGTAGTCAACTGACAGAATGCCTTCGCGAGCAGGCTCGCTCCCACACTTGTTCCACTGTTGCGCCTTGCCCCAAGCCTATCCAGGTGCTAAACCTTGTACAGGTTCGTCAATGACAAGGAAGCCAGTCAATGTCAGTCGTTACAGAAGTCTCTCCAGACCAGAAAAAGCTCACGATCGCCGTCAAAGGCCGGTTCGATTTCGGTCGCCATCAGGAATTTCGCGAGTCGTATGAACGGCTCCCACACAAACCCGAATCCATCGTGGTCGATCTCAAAGAGGCCACTTACCTCGACAGCTCTGCGCTGGGCATGCTGCTTCTGCTGCGTGATCACGCCGGTGGCGACAATTCGGATATCCGCGTCGTCAACAGCAGCTCCGATGTGAAGAAAATCCTCGCGATTTCCAACTTCGACAAACTCTTCGACATCAGTTGACGCCCATGCAGGCGCAAGAGCCGCTGACCATTCTTATCGCCGAAGACAGCGCCGCCGACCGGCTGCTGCTGTCGACCATTGTCCGCCGTCAAGGTCATCAGGTGCTGACAGCGGTCAATGGTGCGGAGGCGGTCGAATGCTTCCAGCAGCAACAACCCGATCTGGTGTTGATGGACGCGCTGATGCCGGTGATGGACGGCTTCGAAGCGGCGCGGCAGATCAAGGCGCTGGCGGGTGAAGCGTTGGTGCCGATCATTTTCCTCACGTCGCTGACCGAGAGTGAAGCGCTGGCTCGGTGTCTGGAGGCTGGCGGCGACGATTTTCTGGCGAAGCCGTACAACCAGGTGATCCTTGCCGCCAAAATCAAGGCGATGGATCGCTTGCGGCGCCTTCAGGCAACGGTCCTGCAGCAGCGTGATCTGATCGCAAAACATCATGACTATCTACTCAACGAACAACGCGTGGCCAAAGCGGTGTTCGACAAGGTCGCACATTCCGGTTGCCTGAGTGCGCCGAACATCCGTTACCTGCAATCGCCGTATGCGCTGTTCAACGGTGACTTGTTGCTGGCGGCGTACACGCCTGCCGGTGACATGCACGTCATGCTCGGCGATTTCACCGGGCATGGCTTGCCGGCAGCGGTGGGGGCGATGCCGCTGGCCGAAGTGTTTTATGGGATGACCGCCAAGGGCTATGGCCTGGCCGAAACCCTGCGCGAGATGAACGCCAAGCTCAAGCGCATCCTGCCGGTGGACATGTTCTGCTGTGCCACCTTGCTCAGTCTGAGTTTCCAGAGCCGTTCGGTGGAGGTGTGGAATGGTGGCATGCCCGACGGTTACCTGCACCGCATGGCCAGCGGCGAGCGTGTGCCCTTGCCGGCGCGGCATTTGCCCCTTGGGATTCTCAGCGCGCAAGCCTTCGATGACCGTACGGATGTGTATCCGATGGCCGTCGATGATCGAGTGTTTCTGTTATCGGACGGCGTGATCGATACCTGCGATGCCAATGACCAGTTGTTCGGCGTCGAACGCTTGCAGCAGGTGTTTGCGGCGAACCGTGAGCCGGATCGGTTATTCGAGGATATCGAGCAAGCGTTGCGCGATTTTCGTGGGCAGGCCCGTGATGATGTGAGCATGGTCGAAGTCAGTCTGCTCGAGTCGGCGCAGGCCCACGGCGCAGCGCCGGTGTATTCCGACAGCGGCCAGTCGTGCCCGCTGGACTGGTCGGCCAGTTTCGAGTTTCGCGGCGCCACACTCAGGCGCTTCAATCCATTGCCGTTCCTCTTGCAGTTGCTGCTTGAGGTGCATGGCCTGCGCGCGCAAAGCGGGGCGCTGTACAGCGTGCTCGCCGAGTTGTATTCCAATGGGCTGGAGCATGGCGTGCTCGGGCTGGACTCGAGCCTCAAACGCGATGCGGCAGGTTTCGCCCGCTACTATGAAATGCGCGCGGCGCGGTTGGAGGCGCTGCAAGACGGTTTCGTGCGCGTGCATCTGCAGGTGCAACCGCAAGGCGAGGGTGGGCGGCTGGTCATTCGTGTCGATGACAGTGGCAAGGGGTTTGATGTGGCGCGGGTCATGGAAAGGCCCGTGGATAACGTCCGCTTGTCGGGACGCGGCATCGGTCTGGTCCGGCAACTGGGGCGCAACGCCAGTTGGTCGGACCAAGGTCGTAGTGCCAGCGTGGAGTTTTTCTGGGAGATTGAGGCATAATCCGCCCATTCTTGATCAAGGAGTGAGCAAGTGACAGACGCACATGTAAATCGCGAAGTCCTCGATACTTTGCGCGAGGTGATGGAGGACGGCTATACGGAATTGCTGGAGACTTTTCTGGCAGATTCGCAAAGCCGCCTGCACGAGTTGCAGGACAGCACCAGCGCCAAAGCGCTTTCCGATGTAGCGCATAGCTTCAAGGGCAGCGCCAGCAACATGGGCGCGGTTCGACTGGCCGAGTTGTGCCAGGACCTGGAGTCGAATGCGAAGGACAAAAGCCCGGAAGCGCTCGCTCAGCTAGTCGCCGATATCCATTCTGAATTCGCCGAAGTACGTCCGGTGTACGAAAGCGAAAAGCACCACGCCCACATCCACTGAAGCTGCCGTCCGGCGCTTTTCGCAAGTGTCTGGCCAAACTGGCCCGGCACTTGCAGTCAACTTGCTCAACTGTACCTACGATCCCAGTGCAGCGGAGACCGTGTCATGCCTGCGACCCCCAACATTCTTCTTCAGACCGCCGCTCAGGCCAAGGCCCAAGCCGCCTCTGCCAAATCGTCGGCAATGGCCGCAGACGCCGGGGACAAGGCCTCCAGCTTCGCCAAAGTGTTCGCCGATCAGGCGCCGGTCAAGCCCGCCGTGAGCGCTGACAATTCAGTCAAGCCGGCACGCGATAAGGTCGCGGACAGCAGCGGCAAAAAGGATATCGGCAAAGAGCAGTCTGCCGCGCCCCAGCCAGCAGTTGCCGATAGCGGCAAAGCGTTGCCTGCCGACAAAGCGGCGGCGAGCGACGACGCGACTGCCACTGCCGATGACACCGCTGAAACCATACAAACCCCTGTGGCCGATGCCGCGCCTGTAGACCCGGCCCTTGATCCGGCCTTGGCGCAAGTCGTTCAGCCGTTGGTGGCAGCGCCTGTGGTGCAAACGCCAACAGTCGCCACGCCAGCCCAGCCGGAAACCGAGACGCCTGCATTGGCGGTCGTGTCGGGCATGGTCAAAGATCCGGCGGCAACCGACAGCGATTTCGATCCATCGGCCGACCCGCTCGACTCGATGCCGGCCGTGCGCATGGCGATGGAGCAGGGCGGGCATATTTCCGCCGCCAGTCAGGCGCAACCGAAAGCCACGCCTGCTCAAGCTCAGGCTGACGGTGAATTGACCGCCGCGCAGAACTTTGCCGCCGGCATGGCCAGCATGCTCGACGTGCAGGCCGACAAGGACAGCACCAGTCAGGGCGGCGAACAAGCTTTCAGCGGGCTGATCGACGATGGTCTGAAGGATCTGAAATCGGCTACCAGCGACACCCGCGTCGATGACTTCGCCAACCGTCTGGCGGCACTGACCCAGGCCGCTACGCCGAAAACCGCCAATGCGCTGCCGGTGAATCAGCCGATCGCCATGCACCAGAGCGGCTGGACCGAAGAAGTGGTCAACCGCGTCATGTACCTGTCCAGCGTCAACCTGAAGGCCGCCGACATTCAGTTGCAACCGGCGGAGCTGGGGCGTCTGGATATCCGCGTGAACATGGTTCCCGATCAGCAGACCCAGGTCACCTTCATGAGCGCGCACCCGAGCGTGCGTGAAGCGCTCGACAGCCAGATGCACCGCCTGCGCGACATGTTCAACCAGCAGGGCATGGGCCAGGTGGATGTCAATGTCGCCGACCAGAACCGTGGCTGGCAGGGTCAGCAAGGTCAGGAACAGGCGCCGCAGGGGCAGAGTGGCCGGACCAGCGCTGCGGGTGGCCGCTTGGATTCGGCGGATGAGGAATTGGCACCGGCTACTGTCGCTGAAGTGGCGGCGCAGACTACCAGCGTAATTGGCAGCAGCGCGGTCGACTATTACGCCTGAGCAAATCAAGAGCCCCCTCACCCTAGCCCTCTCCCAGAGGGAGAGGGGACCGATTGGGGAATCTTGAAGAACTACGCCGACCTGAACGAGCATCGCTGAATCCGTTCGACATTCGGCGACCTGTTGATTCCCGCCCTGAACTTGCAATCACCTCGGTTGTGCAGGTCGATGTCCAGCCCCATTACATCTCGGTCGGCCCCCTCTCCCTCCGGGAGAGGGCTGGGGTGAGGGTGCTTTTGACTTTAGCGTCGTTCTCGACCTCCGACACTTCTGGCATAACACTTGCTCTTGCCTTGCCGTGCGACTGTGAAACCCCCGATTAGTGACGGATTATTGGCATGGCGAAGAGCGAAGCTGCAGCAGTAAAAGACCCCGCAACCAAAGGCAAACTCAAGCTGATCATCGTGATCGTGCTGGCGTTGCTGGTGGCCATTGGTGCATCCGTCGGGGCGACCTGGTTCTTCATGCACGGCGCGCAAAGCAAGCCTGCCGAGGCCGCTGAAGCAGCGCCGGTCGGCAAGCAGGCGGCGATTTTCGAGCCGATGGCGCCGGCCTTCGTGGCCAACTACAACCAGAACGGCCGTCAGCGCTACATGCAGGTGAGCATCACCATGCTGGCGCGGAATCAGGCCGATCTGGACGCGCTCAAAGTGCACATGCCGGTTATCCGCAACAACCTGGTAATGCTCTTCTCCGGTCAGGATTTCGCCACACTGGCGACCCCGGTCGGCCAGGAGATGTTGCGCCAGAAGGCCACCGCCAGCGTCCAGGAAGTGGCGCAGAAAGAACTGGGCAAAGTGGTCATCGAACAGTTGCTTTTCACTAATTTCGTACTGCAGTAGGAACACGACATGGCCGTGCAGGATCTGCTGTCCCAGGATGAAATCGATGCGCTGCTGCATGGCGTCGATGATGGTCTGGTACAGACCGATAATGCTGCCGAACCCGGCAGTGTCAAAAGCTACGACCTGACCAGCCAGGATCGCATCGTCCGTGGACGCATGCCGACGCTGGAAATGATCAACGAGCGCTTTGCCCGCTACACCCGCATCAGCATGTTCAACATGCTGCGCCGCTCGGCGGACGTGGCTGTCGGTGGCGTGCAGGTGATGAAGTTCGGCGAATACGTGCACTCGCTGTACGTGCCGACCAGCCTCAACCTGGTCAAGATCAAACCGCTGCGCGGCACCGCGCTGTTCATCCTCGACGCCAAACTGGTGTTCAAGCTGGTGGACAACTTCTTCGGTGGTGACGGCCGTCACGCCAAGATCGAAGGGCGTGAGTTCACCCCGACCGAGTTGCGCGTAGTGCGCATGGTGCTCGAGCAGGCTTTCGTCGATCTGAAAGAAGCCTGGCAGGCGATCATGGAAGTCAATTTCGAGTACATCAACTCGGAAGTGAACCCGGCCATGGCCAACATCGTCGGCCCGAGCGAAGCAATTGTGGTCTCCACCTTCCACATCGAACTCGATGGCGGTGGCGGCGATCTGCACGTGACCATGCCGTACTCGATGATCGAGCCAGTGCGCGAGATGCTCGACGCCGGTTTCCAGTCCGACCTCGACGATCAGGACGAGCGCTGGGTCAACGCCCTGCGCCAGGACGTGCTCGATGTCGACGTGCCGATCGGCGCCACCGTGGCCCGCCGCCAGTTGAAGCTGCGCGACATCCTGCACATGCAACCGGGGGATGTGATCCCGGTCGAGATGCCGGAAGACATGATCATGCGCGCCAACGGCGTGCCGGCCTTCAAGGTCAAGATGGGCTCGCACAAAGGCAACCTCGCGTTGCAGGTGATCGAGCCGATCGAGCGTCGCTGAGGCGGCGCTTTTCACCCCCGTATTTAACCGAATTGTTGCCCGCCGAGGACACATGATGAACGACGATATGAACGCGCAGGACGACCAGGCACTGGCCGATGAATGGGCTGCGGCCCTGGAAGAAACCGGTGACGCCGGCCAGGCTGACATCGATGCACTGCTGGCCGCCGACGCCGGCACTTCCAGCTCCAACCGTCTGCCGATGGAAGAGTTCGGCAGCGTGCCGAAGAACAATGATCCGGTGACCCTCGACGGTCCGAACCTGGACGTGATCCTCGACATCCCGGTGTCGATCTCGATGGAAGTCGGCAGTACCGACATCAACATCCGCAACCTGCTGCAACTCAACCAGGGTTCGGTGATCGAGCTTGATCGTCTGGCCGGTGAGCCGCTCGACGTGCTGGTCAACGGCACCTTGATCGCCCACGGCGAAGTAGTGGTGGTCAACGAGAAGTTCGGCATCCGCCTGACCGACGTGATCAGCCCAAGCGAACGCATCAAGAAGCTGCGCTGAGTGAAAAGGTTTCTCTGGGTGCTGCTGGCATGGCCGTTGAGCGTGCTGGCTGCCGAGCCGGGCGCAACCACTGCCGCGCCTGCCGCCACCGCGCCAATGGTCAATAGCGGCGTGGCCGGTCAGTTGACACAACTGGTGTTCGGTTTGCTGCTGGTGCTGGGTTTGATTTTCTTCCTCGCCTGGCTGCTGCGCCGCGTGCAGCAGGCGGGGCCGGCCGGCAAGGGCCAGGTGATCGAGCTGATCGGCTCACGCGCGCTCGGTCCGCGTGACCGCTTGATGCTGGTGCAGGTCGGCAACGAGCAGATTCTGCTCGGCCTCAGCCCCGGCACCATCACCGCGCTGCACGTGCTCAAAGAGCCGGTCGAAGTCCCCACCGCCAGTGAAAAAGCGACGCCGGAATTTGCTCAGCATCTGCTGAAGATTCTTGGCAAGGATCAAAAGGATACGAAGTAATGGGTGCGCTCCGCATCGTCTTGACGCTGGTCTTGTTGCTGGCCGCGCCGCTGGCGTTCGCCGCCGATCCGTTGTCTATCCCGGCGATCACGCTGGGCACTAATGCCGACGGCGCGCAGGAATATTCGGTCAGTCTGCAGATCCTGCTGATCATGACCGCGCTGAGCTTTATTCCAGCGGCGGTCATCCTGATGACCAGCTTCACGCGGATCATCATCGTCTTCTCGATCCTGCGTCAGGCCCTCGGCCTGCAACAGACGCCGTCGAACCAGATCCTCACCGGCATGGCGCTGTTCCTGACGCTGTTCATCATGGCGCCGGTGTTCGACCGGGTGAACAACGACGCGCTGCAACCGTATCTGGCGGAAACCCTCACCGCCCAGCAAGCGGTGGAAAAGGCTCAGGTGCCGATCAAGGACTTCATGCTCGCGCAGACCCGCACCAGCGATCTGGAGCTGTTCATGCGCCTGTCCAAGCGCACCGACATTGCCAGCCCGGATCAGGCGCCGTTGACCATTCTGGTGCCGGCGTTCGTGACTTCCGAGCTTAAAACCGCCTTCCAGATCGGCTTCATGATCTTCATTCCGTTCCTGATCATCGACCTCGTCGTGGCGAGCGTGCTGATGGCCATGGGTATGATGATGCTCTCGCCGCTGATCATCTCGCTGCCGTTCAAGATCATGCTGTTCGTGCTGGTCGATGGCTGGGCGCTGATCATCGGTACTCTGGCCAGCAGTTTTGGAGGTGTTTCGCCATGACGCCGGAAGTCGCGGTCGATATCTTTCGTGAAGCCCTGTGGCTGACCACCATGATGGTCGCCATCCTGGTGGTGCCGAGCCTTTTGGTCGGCCTGCTGGTGTCCATGTTCCAGGCCGCCACGCAGATCAACGAACAGACCCTGAGCTTCCTGCCGCGTCTGCTGGTGATGCTGGTGACCCTGATCATCGGCGGTCCGTGGATCGTGCAGACGTTCATGGAATACATCATCCAGCTGTACAAAAACATTCCGATGGTCATCGGCTAAGCCATGCAATCGCTGCTTCAGCTGACCGACACCCAGATCAGCACCTGGGTGGCGTCGTTCATGTTGCCGCTGTTTCGCGTGGCGTCGATGCTGATGGTCATGCCGGTGTTCGGCACCACCCTGATTCCGCGCCGCGTGCGCCTGTATTTCGCCGTGGCGATCACCGTGGTCATCACCCCGGCGCTGCCGCCGATGCCCGCCGTCAGCCCGCTGGATCTCAGCGGCCTGCTGCTGATCGGCGAGCAGATTCTGGTCGGCGCCGTGCTCGGCTTTTCCCTGCAATTGTTCTTCCAAGCCTTCGCCGTCGCCGGGCAGATTGTCGCGGTGCAGATGGGCATGGGCTTCGCCTCGATGATCGACCCTACCAACGGCGTTTCGGTGGCGGTGATCGGGCAGTTTTTCACCATGCTGGTGACGCTGCTGTTCCTGTCAATGAACGGCCATCTGGTGGTATTCGAAGTCCTCACTGAAAGCTTCACCACGCTGCCGGTCGGCGGCGGTTTGATGGTCGCGCATTACTGGGAACTGGCCGGCAAACTCGGCTGGGTCCTCGGCGCCGCATTGCTGCTGGTGTTGCCGGCCGTCACCGCACTGTTGGTGGTCAACATCGCCTTCGGCGTGATGACCCGCGCCGCGCCGCAACTGAACATCTTCTCGATCGGTTTTCCGCTGACCCTGGTGCTCGGCCTGTTCATCGTCTGGGTGGGGCTTGCGGACATTCTCAACCAGTATCAACCGCTGGCCAGCGAGGCCTTGCAGTTGCTACGCGAACTGGCACGGGCGCGCTGAGTCATGGCAGAGAGCGAGAGCGGTCAGGACAAAACGGAAGACCCCACGGAGAAACGCAAAAAGGACTCCCGTGAGAAGGGTGAAATCGCCCGTTCCAAAGAGCTCAACACCCTGGCCGTGATGATGGCCGGCGCCTCTGCGCTGCTGATTTTCGGCGGCATGCTCGCGCAAGAAATGATGGACGTGATGCGCCTGAACTTCACCCTGTCCCGCGAAGTGGTCATGGATCAGGGCGCCATGGGCCGTTTTCTGTTGGAGTCAGGGTTGATCGCCTTGCTGGCGATTCAGCCGGTGATGATAACCCTGTTGCTCGCCGCCATCATCGGGCCAATCTCCCTGGGTGGCTGGCTGTTCGCGGCAAGTTCGCTGGCACCCAAATTCAGCCGGATGAACCCGGCCGCCGGCCTCAAACGGATGTTCTCGTTCAAGGCTGTGGTTGAACTGCTCAAGGCCCTGGCCAAGTTTCTGATTACCTTGGGGGTGGCGCTGTTGGTGTTGTCCGCCGACGTCGACGACTTGCTGCGCATCGCCCACGAACCACTGGATATGGCGATCATTCACAGCGTCTTGCTGGTGGGCTGGAGCACGCTGTGGCTGGCCTGCGGTCTGATCATCATCGCCGCCGTCGACGTGCCGGTGCAGATCTGGGAGAGCATGAAGAAGCTCAAGATGACCAAGCAGGAAGTGCGCGACGAACACAAGGACCAGGAAGGCCGCCCCGAGGTCAAGCAACGCATTCGCCAGACCCAGCGCGAAATGTCCCAGCGACGGATGATGGCGGCGATTCCCGAAGCCGACGTGGTCATCACCAACCCGACCCACTACGCGGTCGCGCTCAAGTACGACTCGGAGAAGGGCGGCGCACCGGTGCTGCTGGCCAAGGGCAGCGACTTCATCGCCCTGAAAATCCGCGAAATCGCAGTGGCCAACAACGTCATGCTGCTCGAGTCGCCTGCGCTGGCGCGCTCGATCTATTACTCAACTGAGCTTGAGCAGGAGATTCCTGGCGGGCTGTATTTGGCAGTGGCGCAGGTGTTGGCCTACGTCTATCAGATTCGCCAACACCAGGCGGGCAAGGGCAAGCGGCCGGACCCGCTCAAGGATGATCTGCCGATTCCGCCGGACTTGCGTCGGGATTCCTGACGTTGCTGCGCAGCCTTTTGTCTGAGATTCCCCTTTACTGTCAACTCTGACAGGTGCAGTCGCCGTGATTTTGCAGTTTGATGCAAGATGCTGCCGCGCGCTCGCGCGGCCGGGCGGGCGGGCGAGTGCAAGGGAGCAAGGCAATGAAAGGTATTTTCAGCAGCTACGATGAAAAAACCGGCAAAGGCACCATCACGCCGAAGCCCTCGGGACGATGCCTGTCCTTTGCCGAAGCCACGGGTTTTTTTCTGACTGCCAAAGAGTACCGATTCAGCGTTCCATTGGCTGAGGCCTTGCAGGCGAAGATCAAAGTGGGCGGCGAAGTCGAGTTCGAATTGCCCAGGACCAAAAATGGGAAAGTGAAAATCCTTCGGTATTGACCGGCAGTTTGCCCTCATCGCCAAACACCTGAAAAGAAAACCGCCGTCCCGATTGATGCGCAGCGGCGGTTTTTTTGGGCGATTATTGCCTGCCAGTCAGCCTTCGCGAGCAAACTTGATTCCACTTGTAATGCGATCAACCGTCGAAAGTGAGCCTGCTTGCTAAGGGGTCATCCCGGTCAGGAAAACAACCAAGTTCAAGCCCCGCTGTTCTAGATCACTGGTTAAATAAATCCGTTCCCTTTACTCCTGTCCCCTTTTCTCTCAATTCTGATGAGGCGAAGCGTCGACTCACTACCGCAAACACAAGACAGTGTGTCCAGGGCTAGAATGATAAGCATGCTCTCTCCACCCTTGTCCTTCGTTGTACAACCCCCAATACAAACTAACGTCTGAGCGAATTCCATAGCCAGCGAACTGAGTCACAAAAAATTTAGTCCGGAACAAAACCAGGTCTGACGTTTTTACAGCACGGCCATTCGCATTGACCCACTGATCAATCTTTGAATCAGCTATAAGTGATGGTGAGACAATGCATTGTTCGACGTTGCTTACAGAAACAGAAATTGAGGCATGTTGGCCTGAGCTATCTCTTACATTGATGGTGGTGCTGCCATTACCTTCACTCCAGATTAACCCGACGTCATTGACGTTTGCGATTTTTGGATTATCCGATTGATAAGTAATTTGGCCCACTCCTCCTGACGCTTGACGATTTGCTGAGGCTCCAGACGGATGAGCACCCGTAAGGCGCCATCTATCGATGTACTGACCACTGGTATTCACGATTGACACTGTCCTGCCTGACAACTCTAAAGGTGAATCATCTATGATGAGTTTTGCACGTACCTTGAGGCCTACATTTAGACTAGGGAACAGAGTAGCGTCGTTTTTGTCCCCGTTGGTGCTGAATCCAACACTAATGTCCACGCGAAGAGATCCATCAACAAGGCGGTCTAGTTCTGAACGCAAAAGCGTTCTGCTCAATTTACCTGGTATTTCAATTTCAATTCCATTAGCCAACGAAATTTCGTAGTCCGATCCATCATCTTTTTTTCCTACGCAAAGCAGCCAGAACTTTTGTCCCTTTGCCATGGCTGTCCAGGTATCGACTGTCACAGTCGCATCGCCATCAAAAGTCGATAAATCAAGTACTTTTCCTCCGTCCGGCCCAATTGCTTGGAGAATTACGGGTGTCGGCAAACGCGGGTCTCCATCAGCGATTGTCATGACATCAAACCTGACTGTTGGTGATTCTCCAGCCGGAACTCCGGTACGAATCAAATCCCACCGGAACTCAATCGCCTTGCCATGCCAAGCCGCCAGAAACGCAGCGCTCAATGAAATCTCTGCAATCCCACCAACAAAATCCACCACCGGAAACGGCGGCGCACCGGCCGGCGCGTTCACCTGGACGAATTGAGCCTTATCGTCTTTCTCTGCTGCGAAAGCTGTTATCTGAAGCTTCACTCCATCCGGATTAGCCAAAACGTCAATCGGCACTGTGGGCGGGTTCAAGGTCGGGGGTGGCAGGTCAAGTTGCAGGCCAATGACGGTATACACCTGATCCGGAAACCGCGTGGCGCTGGCGAAGTCATTGCTCTTGTCCTCCGATACCCAGAATTCCAGTTTCAACAGCGATCCTTCTTTCAATTCTTTCAGAAAAGCTATGAGCAGCGGTTTATCCCAGAACCCCTGACTGACCCAGGTCGCATTCACCTTGTGGGTGTCACCATTCCAGAATTGCAGGACGTGCGCCGAGCCGTCGGGTTTCTGGCCAGTGACCTTCAGCCACACCTGCTGACCGACCTGGATTCCCGTCCAGTTGCGTGCTCGTAGCGTAGCGTCCTGGCCCCTCAGTGCGGCCACGTCGAGCATGCCGTCCACGGCCTCAGCGATTATCGGCGAGTTGTACACCTTCTGATTGGCGGTGATAGTGATCGGGGTCGTCGCCGACTCATTGTTGTTGGTCAATTGATCGCGCACCCTGGCGAAGACCGAATGGGTGCCGTCGCCTATCAACTGCAATTCTGCAGCCGTCAGGGTGTGGTTGATCGGGCTTGTGGGGTTGGCAAATGTGATGCTCCAAGTGCCTATGGTGAGCGTCACCGTGTCGTGAGGCCGTGGGTAACCGACGGTGATCGTGATGACCGCCGTCTGCCCCGGTACGACGCTGGGTGGATGGCTGACGGTGACGGTAGGCGCCGGGTTGTTGTAGAGCAGCTTGAGTGTGGGTGAGTCGGCGTCGTTACCGCTGGATCGGGTCACTCTGTAGTGGACATCGTTGACACCGTTTGTGAACCAACTCGCCGGCACGCGCAAAAGAATGCGTTCCTGCTCTTCACCGGGATAGATGGTTTTGCTGATGCCGGTGTTGACTCCGTTGACAAAAATAGTCACGACGTCATAAGCCGCCATGACCCAATTCCGCAAGCCGGTTAAGGGGTCGATGACAAGTTCTACCCCAGATGGAGTGAATGCCGAGAGAGGAAGGCCACCATCAGCAGTACCTGGAGGCAGCACCGGTGTTATCCATTGCGGGGGGTACACGGGATACAAGGCCAGGGCTGCGTTGGCTTCGGTTGAATAGACTTGAACGCTCATTCCGTTCTCCTCGAACACTGGTGATGAACAATGGCAGGCAAGGTTCATCACAACGCAGAACGAGGCGTCCGTCACCTGTCAGATCTGACAGGTGGGGACGGTTTTCCGACCAATGGTATCGCTGAAGGGGTGGGCGCTCATGCGCCGCCGAGAGGCCTAGCTCGCGCAAGCTGCACTCGACAGGATCTTCAGCCGCTGCAAGATTTGCATCCAAGAAGATCAAAATGTGGGAGCGAGCTTGCTCGCCAAAAGGCCGGCTCTCTCACTCGAATCACTCAGCCGAACCGCATCATCCAGGCAACTCCAGATTATCCAGCACCCGATTTACCGCCAGTTCCCCGAGCATGATCAGCTGCGCAATCCCCATCAGCGTTCGGCGCTGCGATGGTTTGACCAGCCCGGCGAATTCCTGGGCGATGGTTTTGGCCGAGGCGAGGGTTTCGCAGGCGTTGGCCAGGAGGTCTTCGTTTTTGGTGTCGGCGGTGACGGCGTACATGGCGCGGGGGCTGAACGGTGGTGGGGTCGAGCCGGGTGGGCAGAGGTAGTGGTCGAGGGCGCGGTCGGCGGCTTGGTGGAGTTTTTTTGAATCGAGGGATTCGTAGGGGGAGGTGGGGGCGGATTCGGGCGGGTTGGGTGTGGGTTTGATCATGGTGAAGCTCCTATATAAGTGGAGCCGTCAGGCACTGTCGCTAAACAGTAAGGTGGCGGCTGTACGCAGGTTAGCGAACCGGTTATAGGCACCCGGCAGACCCGAAGGTCTCCCACATACAGCCACCATGGCGCAGTCGCAGATACTGAACCCGCGACAAAGCATGGAACGCTGATGCACCTATTCAAGATCCGGGTCGCTAAACCCGATCGCTGATTCGTCAGCGACCGGACCACAATAGAATCCGACCCCCAGGTGCACAAGCCGGCGGATTCTGGCTTGGCTGTAGGCAATGGCGCAAGGATTTGTAGCCTTGAGACCGTGTCTGCTGGTGTCTTGTAAACAGCTTCGTTTAAATCGAAAAAAATGCGCCGCATTCGAAGGCCTCTTCGCGAGCAGGCTCGCTCCCACAGGGGCCGTATTCCAAATGTCCGATTGGGAATGCATGTCAAACTGTGGGAGCGAGCCTGCTCGCGAAGGGGCCAGCCCAATCAGCCGATAAATCCCAAGTAAAACCGCTCTATTTCATTCCCCGGCAAAAGTTGGAAAGCTTCTTGCAATAGCCGCCCTGCGCCCGTTCGGGGCGTCAAAAGTTTGCTTTAAAGGAACGGGGAAAACCGGTGGATCGCACTCAGTTATTCAATACAGCACGCACCAACGTTGCCGACCTCAGTCGAGGCAATCTGGGCGTGCCGTTGTTGCTGCTGGTCATGCTGGCGATGATGATGTTGCCAGTACCGCCGTTCCTGCTCGACGTCTTCTTTACCTTCAACATTGCCCTGTCCATCGTCGTCCTGCTGGTCTGCGTGTATGCGCTGCGGCCGCTGGATTTCGCCGTGTTCCCGACGATTCTGCTGGTGGCGACGTTGCTGCGACTGGCGCTGAACGTGGCCTCGACGCGGGTGGTAATGCTCCACGGTCAGGACGGCCATGCCGCGGCTGGTAAGGTGATTCAGGCGTTCGGTGAGGTGGTGATCGGCGGTAACTACGTGGTCGGTATCGTGGTCTTCGCGATCCTCATGATCATCAACTTCGTCGTGGTGACCAAGGGTGCCGGGCGGATTTCCGAGGTGAGCGCGCGCTTCACCCTCGATGCGATGCCCGGCAAACAAATGGCGATCGACGCCGACCTCAACGCCGGTTTGATTGACCAGAACCAGGCCAAATCGCGCCGTCAGGAAGTCGCCCAGGAGGCGGAGTTCTACGGTTCGATGGACGGTGCCAGCAAGTTTGTCCGTGGTGACGCCATCGCCGGCCTGCTGATTCTGTTCATCAACCTCATCGGCGGCATGGCCGTGGGTATCTTCCAGCACGGCATGAGCTTCGGCGATGCGGGCAAGGTTTACGCCTTGCTGACCATCGGTGACGGTTTAGTGGC
Organism: Pseudomonas siliginis; assembly: GCF_024072275.1. NCBI lineage: Bacteria > Pseudomonadati > Pseudomonadota > Gammaproteobacteria > Pseudomonadales > Pseudomonadaceae > Pseudomonas > Pseudomonas siliginis. The sequence goes on from NZ_CP099598.1 coordinate 1,721,053, forward strand.
GCAATTGCCATCACTGTTGTTATCTACAGCAGCGGCGATCATGGTGACCCGCGCTTCCGGCTCGGAAGACATGGGCAAGCAGATCAATCGCCAGATGTTCGCCTCGCCGAAAGCACTGGCCGTGGCCGCTGGTTTGATGGCGGTGATGGGCCTTGTGCCGGGCATGCCGCACTTCTCCTTCCTGAGTATGGCGGCGCTGGCTGCGGGCGGCGCTTACCTGTTCTGGAAGAAGCAGAACGTTGCCAAGGTCGTGGCGCTGGAAGAGGTCAAGCGTCAGCAGGAACTGCTGCCGTCACCGGCCCGCGCCATGGAAACCAAAGAGCTGGGCTGGGACGACGTGACGCCGATCGACATGATCGGCCTGGAAGTCGGCTATCGCCTGATTCCGCTGGTGGACCGCAATCAGGGTGGGCAATTGCTCGCGCGGATCAAGGGTGTGCGCAAGAAGCTCTCGCAGGATCTGGGCTTTCTGATGCCGACCGTGCATATCCGCGACAACCTCGATCTGGCGCCGAGCGCGTATCGGCTGACGCTGATGGGCGTGATTCTCGCCGAGGCCGAGATCTACCCGGATCGCGAACTGGCGATCAACCCGGGTCAGGTCTACGGCTCGCTCAACGGTATCAACGCCAAAGATCCGGCTTTCGGCCTGGAGGCGGTGTGGATCGAAATCAGCCAGCGCGCCCAGGCGCAATCGCTCGGCTACACCGTGGTCGATGCGAGCACCGTGGTCGCCACGCACTTGAACCAGATTCTGTACAAGCACTCCAGTGAGCTGATTGGCCACGAGGAAGTGCAGCAACTCATGCAATTGCTGGCCAAGAGCTCGCCGAAACTGGCGGAAGAGCTGGTGCCGGGCGTGGTTTCGCTGTCGCAGTTGCTCAAGGTCCTGCAAGCGCTGCTCGCCGAGCACGTGCCGGTGCGCGACATTCGCAGCATCGCCGAAGCGATCGCGAACAACGCTGCCAAGAGTCAAGATACCGCCGCGCTGGTCGCCGCTGTGCGGGTCGGCGTATCCCGTGCAATCGTCCAAAGCATTGTAGGCACTGAGTCCGAGCTGCCTGTAATCACATTGGAACCAAGGTTGGAACAGATATTGCTCAATAGTCTGCAGAAGGCAGGACAAGGCTCGGAAGAGGGCGTTCTGCTGGAGCCGAGCATGGCCGAGAAGCTGCAACGTTCGTTGATCGAAGCGGCCCAGCGTCAGGAAATGCAAGGCCAACCGGTGATCCTGCTGGTAGCAGGCCCGATTCGCGCGATGCTCTCGCGTTTCGGCCGCCTCGCAGTGCCAGGGCTGCATGTACTGGCCTACCAGGAAGTACCGGACAACAAGCAAGTGACCATCGTTGCGACAGTAGGGCCCAACGGCTGAGGTAGTGGTTTATGCAAGTTAAGCGTTTTTTCGCCGCCGATATGCGTCAGGCCATGAAGCTGGTTCGCGATGAGCTGGGCGCTGATGCCGCCATCATCGGCAACCGCCGCATTGCCGGCGGCGTCGAGTTGACGGCGGCTCTGGATTACAAATTGTCGGCGCTGGCGCCACGGGTTCCGAACATGGAACTCGAAGACGAGCTGCGCAAGACCCAGTCGCGCATCGTCACCGCCCAGGCCGAGCTGAGCCTGCGTGGCGAAGCCGACGGCAACACCAATCAGCAGTTGTTCGCCGGGCTGCCGTTGACCGCAGGCCTGCCGCTGACCGCTGCCGAGCCGCTGAGCGAGCCAACCTACGCTGCCCCGCCGCGCCCGGCCGCAGCGCCTGCGCAGGCCTCGGCGGGTGTCGATCCGCGTGCACTGGATTCGATGCGTTTTGAATTGAACAGCTTGCGCGAGCTGATGGAAGTGCAGCTCGGCACCCTGGCCTGGAATCAGCTGCAAGGCAGCCGTCCGGCCCAGGCCAATCTGTATCGCCGTCTGCAGCGCATCGGCCTGTCCGGCCCGCTGTCGCGCGATCTGTTGGCGATGATCACCGATATCGAAGAACCCCGTCAGGCCTGGCGCATGCTGTTGGCCCACCTGGCGCGGATGATTGCCGTGCCGGAAGTCGAGCCGCTGGAAGAGGGCGGTGTGATTGCCATGGTCGGCCCCGCCGGCATGGGCAAGACCACCACGCTGGCCAAGCTCGCCGCGCGTTATGTGCTCAAGTACGGCGCGCAGAACGTTGCACTGGTAAGCATGGACAGCTTCCGCATCGGCGCTCAGGAACAATTGAAAACCCTCGGGCGCATCCTCAACGTGCCGGTAACGCACGTCGATCCGGGTCAGTCGCTGGTGCAGGCATTGGATCCACTGCTACGCAAACGCGTAGTTTTGATCGATACTGCCGGCCTGCAAGCCAGTGATCCGGCGTTGCGCATGCAGCTTGAGAGCCTGGCCGGGCGTGGCATTCGCTCAAAAAATTATCTGGTCCTGGCAACCACCAGCCAGAAACAGGTTCTAACTGCCGCTTATCACAGTTACAAGCGTTGCGGGCTGGCCGGCTGCATCCTGACTAAACTGGATGAAACGGCCAGTCTCGGCGAAGTGTTGAGCCTGGCGATCAGTCATGAATTGCCGGTCGCGTATCTGACCGATGGCCCACGGATTCCGGATGATCTGCATCTGCCGCGTCGTCATCAATTGGTCAGCCGCGCCGTCAGCGTGCAAATGCAGGAAGAACCCAGCGAAGAAGCCATGGCTGACATGTTCGCTGATATCTATCACAGCCCGACCAAGCAGGTTGGCTGAGGTAATCATGAACAGTTTTTGTACCTACATCGATGGTCTGCCACGCATTGTTCCGATCAGGAACGCGCAGCCAGTAATGTGGCCTCCGTCTATGCAAGACAAGGTAAAGAAATAACATGGGCAGCATGCATCCCGTACAGGTGATCGCGGTGACCGGCGGCAAAGGTGGCGTCGGCAAGACTAACGTGTCAGTGAACTTGTCGCTGGCGCTGGCAGAGCTTGGCCGTCGGGTCATGCTGCTGGACGCCGACCTGGGCCTGGCGAACGTCGACGTTCTGCTGGGGCTGACACCCAAGCGCACACTGGCCGACGTCATCGAAGGCCGTTGCGAATTGCGCGACGTGCTGTTGCAAGGCCCGGGCGGGATTCGCATCGTGCCGGCGGCCTCCGGCACGCAGAGCATGGTGCACTTGAGCCCGGCGCAACACGCCGGCCTGATCCAGGCGTTCAGCGACATCGGCGACAATCTCGACGTGCTGGTGATCGATACCGCTGCGGGTATTGGTGACTCGGTAGTCAGTTTCGTACGCGCCGCCCAGGAAGTGTTGCTGGTGGTCTGCGACGAGCCGACTTCGATCACCGACGCTTACGCGCTGATCAAGTTGCTCAACCGCGATTACGGCATGAACCGCTTCCGCGTGCTGGCCAACATGGCGCAGAGCCCGCAGGAAGGGCGCAACCTGTTCGCCAAGTTGACCAAGGTCACGGATCGCTTCCTCGACGTCGCCCTACAATACGTCGGCGCCGTGCCATACGACGAAAGCGTGCGCAAGGCAGTGCAGAAGCAGCGCGCCGTCTACGAAGCCTTTCCCCGTTCCAAGTGCGCACTGGCCTTCAAGGCCATCGCCCAGAAGGTCGATACCTGGCCGCTGCCCGCCAACCCGCGCGGGCATCTGGAATTTTTCGTCGAGCGTCTCGTGCAGCAAACCGCAGGGCCTGTGATATGACCGCCAGTGGCATGAATCTTTACAAAAAGTCGGCGCGTGACGCGCAATACGAATTGATCGAGCGCTACGCGCCGCTGGTCAAGCGCATTGCCTATCACTTGCTGGCGCGCCTGCCGGCCAGCGTGCAGGTCGAAGACCTGATCCAGGCCGGGATGATCGGTTTGCTGGAAGTCTCGACCAAATACGACGCCAGCAAAGGCGCCAGTTTCGAAACGTACGCGGGCATTCGAATCCGCGGCGCGATGCTCGATGAAGTGCGCAAAGGGGATTGGGCGCCACGCTCGGTTCACCGTAATACCAGGATGGTCAGCGACGCGATTCGCTCGATTGAAGCTAAAACCGGCCGTGACGCTAAAGATCACGAGGTTGCGGCCGAACTCCAATTGAGTCTCGACGATTACTACGGGATTCTGAATGACACCTTGGGCAGTCGCCTGTTCAGTTTCGACGACCTGTTGCAGGACGGCGAACACGAAGGGCTGCACGAGGATGGCGCCAGTGCTCATATGGAGCCGTCACGCGATCTGGAAGATGAACGCTTTCAGGCGGCGCTGGCGGACGCGATTGCCAATTTGCCGGAGCGTGAGCGACTGGTGTTGGCGCTGTACTACGACGAAGAGCTGAACCTCAAGGAGATCGGTGAAGTCCTTGGCGTCAGTGAATCGCGGGTCAGCCAGTTACACAGCCAGTGCGCGGCCCGTCTGCGGGGGCGTTTGGGGGAGTGGCGAGCGCGCTGAAGGCAGTGTGGGGACACTGCGAAACGAGGCTGGTGCGGTGATGAACGGCGCCGGTCTCGATCCGTTGTGCTCCAGACAAACTTTAAGTGCTGCGCCGATTGATTGAAGTGGCGCGTCCAGGTGCTGGGCGCGTTTAAGACTGCTTGGAGGTCGAATTGAACAAAGACATGAAAATCCTCATCGTTGATGACTTCTCAACGATGCGGCGGATCATCAAGAACCTGCTGCGCGATCTTGGGTTCACCAACACCGTCGAGGCCGACGATGGCACCACTGCCATTCCGGTGCTCAACAGCGGCAGCATCGACTTTCTGGTAACGGACTGGAACATGCCGGGCATGACCGGTATCGACCTGCTGCGTCACGTGCGCGCCGATGAAAAACTCAAGCACCTCCCGGTGTTGATGGTGACTGCTGAAGCCAAGCGCGAGCAGATCATCGAGGCCGCTCAGGCCGGTGTGAACGGTTACGTAGTCAAACCTTTCACGGCTCAAGCGTTGAAAGACAAAATCGAGAAGATTTTCGAACGCATCGGCTGATGAATGCGCGGGGGAGCTATGGAGCATAACGAATCATCACAGGGCGATTTCGAATCGACCCTGAAAAAACACGCGGTCGAACTGGTCGAGAGCCTTGAAAAAGGCAAGTTCGGCGACGCGGTGCAACTGATCCATGAGCTCAATCAGACCCGTGACCGCGGCCTGTATCAGGAAGTGGGCAAGCTCACACGTGAACTGCACAGTGCGATCGTCAATTTCCAGATCGATCCGCACATGCCGCAGGCCGAGGAAGTGTCGCAAATCACCGACGCCACCGAACGCCTGGGCTATGTGGTCAAGCTGACGGAAGCCGCGGCCAACCGCACCATGGATCTGGTGGAAAGCGCCACGCCGGTGGTCAACAGTCTCGCTGATGAAGCGCAGACGTTGAGCGCCGATTGGGGCCGCTTCATGCGTCGCGAGGTCGGGGCTGAAGAGTTCCGTGAACTGGCGCGCCGGGTCGACGGTTTTCTGTCACGCAGCAGCACGGACAACCGTGCGGTGTCGAGCAACCTCAACGACATCCTGCTGGCTCAGGATTACCAGGACCTCACAGGTCAAGTGATCAAGCGTGTGACCCAACTGGTCACCGAAGTCGAAAGCAATCTGCTCAAACTCGTGCTCATGGCCAGTCAGGTCGACCGCTTTGCGGGCATCGAACATGACCGCGCCGCAATGCTTGCTGAAAAAGATCCACAAAAACATCTCTCGCAGGGTGAAGGTCCGCAGATTCATGCCGATAAACGAGAAGACGTTGTGTCCGGTCAGGACGATGTGGACGATTTGTTATCCAGCCTTGGATTCTAGAGTTTCGGAATTCGGGTTTTTTGGGTTTTTAGACCTGTAGGAGCACCCCATTAATGAGCTTCGGCGCCGATGAAGAGATCCTTCAGGATTTCCTGGTTGAGGCCGGCGAGATTCTTGAGCAACTGTCCGAACAATTGGTCGAGCTGGAAAGCCGTCCGGATGATGCAGATCTGCTCAATGCAATTTTTCGCGGTTTCCACACTGTAAAAGGGGGCGCCGGCTTCCTTCAGCTCAATGAGCTGGTGGAGTGCTGTCACATCGCCGAAAACGTGTTCGACATCCTGCGCAAGGGTGAGCGTCGCGTTGATGCAGAACTGATGGACGTGGTGCTCGAAGCACTGGACGCGGTGAACAGCATGTTCAGCGAAGTCCGTGAGCGTGCACCGATCACCGCTGCCACGCCGGAACTGTTGGCCGCGCTGGCGCGTCTGGCCGAACCGCAATCGGCGGATGAAGCCCCGGCTTCGCCGGTTGCCGAGATGATCGAAGAACTGGTCGTTGAAAGCGACTCCTCGGACGACATCACCGATAACGAATTCGAACAACTGCTGGACTCGCTGAATGCCGTCAAGGCCCAGGCCGAGGCTCCGGCCGCTGCTGTGGCGCCCGCGCCGGTTGCCGACACGGCGGCCAGCGATGAAATCACCGACGCCGAATTTGAATCGCTGCTCGATCAACTGCATGGCAAAGGCCAGTTTGCTGTCGATGCGGTCGCTCCGGCGGCACCAGCAGCGCCGGCTGCTCCGGCCGCGCCTGCTGCGGGCGACAGCTCGGACATCACCGACGACGAATTCGAAGCCTTGCTCGATCAGTTGCACGGCAAGGGCAACTTCGCCGTTGACGCGCTGGAATCGGCCATCGCTTCGGCCCCGTCAGCACCTGCTGCACCGGCAGCCGCTGCGGCCGGCAGTGACCTGATCAGCGATCACGAATTCGAATCGCTGCTCGACGAACTGCACGGCAAAGGCAAGTTTGACGCCAGCGCTGCGACTGCCGGCTCCGTGTCGAGCGTCGCCACGCCAGCGGCGAAAGCTCCGGCTGCCGCTGCTGCGCCGAAGCCTGCCGCCAAGCCTGAACCGAAAGCCGAGGCGCCGAAACCGGCCGCCGCTGCTGCACCGGCTCCGGCCCGCGCGCCAGCTGCTGCCCCGGCAGAAAAGCCGGCCAGCGAAGCGGAAACCACCGTGCGCGTCGACACCGCGCGGCTCGACGAGATCATGAACATGGTCGGTGAGCTGGTGCTGGTGCGTAACCGTCTGGTGCGTCTGGGCCTCAACAGCGGCGACGAAGCCATGTCCAAGGCCGTGTCGAACCTCGACGTGGTCACCGCTGACCTGCAGACCGCCGTGATGAAAACGCGGATGCAGCCGATCAAGAAGGTCTTCGGGCGCTTCCCGCGTCTGGTTCGCGACCTCGCACGTCAGCTCAAGAAAGAGATCAACCTGGAACTGGTGGGCGAAGAAACCGACCTCGACAAAAACCTTGTCGAGGCTCTGGCCGACCCGCTGGTCCACTTGGTGCGCAACGCTGTCGACCACGGCATCGAGTCGCCGGAAGAACGCGAAGCATCGGGCAAGGCCCGTGGCGGTCGCGTGGTGCTGGCGGCCGAGCAGGAAGGCGACCATATCCTGCTGTCGATCTCCGACGACGGCAAAGGCATGGACCCGAACGTCCTGCGTTCGATCGCGGTAAAACGCGGTGTGATGGACAAGGACGCCGCCGATCGCCTGAGCGATACCGAGTGCTACAACCTGATTTTCGCTCCGGGTTTCTCGACCAAGACCGAGATCTCCGACGTGTCCGGCCGTGGTGTCGGCATGGACGTGGTGAAGACCAAGATTTCCCAGCTCAACGGTTCGATCAACATCTACTCGACCAAGGGCCAAGGCTCGAAGATCGTCATCAAGGTGCCGCTGACCCTGGCGATCATGCCGACGCTGATGGTCATGCTGGGCAATCAGGCGTTTGCGTTCCCGCTGGTCAACGTCAACGAAATCTTCCACCTCGACCTGTCGACCACCAACGTCGTCGACGGTCAGGAAGTGGTGATCGTGCGCGACAAGGCGCTGCCATTGTTCTACCTCAAGCGCTGGCTGGTCAGCTCCGCCGCTCACGAAGAGCAGCGCGAAGGCCATGTGGTGATTCTTTCGGTGGGCACTCAGCGGATCGGCTTCGTCGTCGATCAACTGGTCGGCCAGGAAGAAGTGGTCATCAAGCCATTGGGCAAAATGCTCCAGGGAACTCCGGGCATGTCCGGCGCCACCATCACCGGTGACGGCCGCATTGCGCTGATTCTCGATGTTCCAAGCATGCTCAAGCGTTACGCCACAAAGCGTATTTGAATCCGGGGCGGCGGCGCGATGACGCGCCGCTGCACCTAATGGAGTGTTTATGGCAGTCAAAGTCCTGGTGGTGGACGATTCGGGTTTTTTCCGCCGCCGCGTCTCGGAAATTCTTTCGGCGGATCCGAGCATCCAGGTGGTCGGCACGGCCACCAACGGTAAAGAGGCGATCGATCAGGCCATGGCCCTCAAGCCTGACGTGATCACCATGGACTACGAGATGCCAATGATGGACGGCATCACGGCAGTGCGGCACATCATGCAGCGCTGCCCGACCCCGGTGTTGATGTTCTCCTCGCTGACCCACGAAGGCGCGCGGGTAACCCTCGATGCGCTGGACGCCGGTGCGGTGGATTTCCTGCCGAAGAATTTCGAAGACATCTCGCGCAACCCCGAAAAGGTCAAGCAGTTGCTGTGCGAGAAAGTCCACAGCATCTCGCGCAGTAACCGTCGTTTCAGTGCCTACAGCGCGCCGGCTCCCGCCGCTGCGCCAGCGCCGACGCCTGCTCAGGCAGCGTCGAGCTACGGCAGCCACACGAGCCACAGCAGCCCTGTCCCGGCACGTCCGGCACCTGCGCCTGCGCCTGCGCCTGCCCGTGCATCCGCTGCCAGTGCTTCGTCGCCGGCACCGAAACGCAAAGCCTACAAACTGGTTGCCATCGGCACCTCGACTGGCGGCCCGGTCGCGCTGCAACGTGTACTGACGCAGTTGCCGGCGAACTTCCCGGCGCCGATCGTGCTGATCCAGCACATGCCGGCGGCGTTCACCAAGGCGTTTGCCGAGCGTCTCGACAAGCTCTGCCGCATCAGCGTCAAGGAAGCCGAGGATGGCGACATCCTGCGTCCGGGCCTGGCGCTGCTGGCGCCGGGTGGCAAGCAGATGATGATCGACGGCCGTGGCGCGGTGAAGATTTTGCCGGGTGACGAACGTCTGAATTACAAGCCGTGCGTGGACATTACCTTCGGTTCTGCAGCCAAGTCTTACGGCGACAAAGTTCTGGCAGTGGTGCTGACCGGCATGGGCGCCGACGGCCGCGAAGGCGCGCGTCTGCTCAAGCAGGGCGGCAGTTCGGTGTGGGCGCAGGACGAAGCTAGCTGCGTGATCTACGGCATGCCGATGGCCATCGTCAAAGCCGATCTGGCTGACGCGGTGTATGGTCTGGACGACATCGGCAAGCACATCGTCGAGGCGTGTATCTGATGGATGTTCTCAGCCTAATCGGCCTCATCATGGCGTTCGTCGCCATCATCGGCGGCAACTACCTTGAAGGCGGTCACCTCGGCGCGCTGGCCAACGGCCCGGCGGCGCTGATTGTACTGGGCGGCACGGTCGGTGCTGCGCTGCTGCAATCGCCGATGAGTGCGTTCAAGCGCGCCATGCAGATTCTCGGCTGGATCTTCTTTCCGCCGCGTGTCGATCTGGCTGGTGGCATCGACCGCGTGGTCAATTGGAGCCTGACGGCGCGCAAGGAAGGCTTGCTCGGCCTCGAAGGCGTGGCTGACGCCGAACCTGACAGCTATTCGCGCAAGGGTCTGCAACTGCTGGTCGACGGCGCCGAGCCGGAAGCCATTCGCAGCATTCTCGAAGTGGATTTCTACACTCAGGAATCCCGCGATATCGAAGCGGCCAAGGTCTTTGAGAGCATGGGCGGCTACGCGCCGACCATCGGCATCATCGGTGCGGTGATGGGCCTGATCCACGTGATGGGCAACCTCGCCGATCCGTCGCAACTGGGTAACGGCATTGCCGTGGCGTTCGTCGCGACCATCTACGGCGTGGCCAGTGCCAACCTGATCCTCTTGCCGGTCGCGGCCAAGCTCAAGTCCATCGCGTTGCGGCAGTCGCGTTATCGCGAAATGTTGCTGGAAGGAATTCTGTCGATCGCCGAAGGTGAAAACCCTCGTTCCATTGAGTTGAAGCTGCAAGGCTTCATGGACTAAGGGAATAACCTCATGGCTCGTCGTCGCCACCAGGAAGAACACGTCAATCACGAGCGCTGGCTCGTGTCCTACGCGGATTTCATCACTTTGCTGTTCGCGTTTTTCGTGGTGATGTACTCGATCTCGTCGATCAACGAAGGCAAATACAAAGTCATTTCCGAAGCGCTGATCGGCGTGTTTACCGACTCCGATCGCTCGCTCAAGCCGATTCCGATCGGCGACGAACGACCGAAAACCGTGACCCCGGCCAAGCCGCTGGTCAAGGATGCCGAACAGGTCGACGCCGGTATTTCCGGGGCCAGCGATCCGCTGAAAAGCATCGCCGATGACATCAGTGCCGCCTTCGGTGACTTGATCAGCTCCAACCAGATGACCGTGCGCGGCAACGAGTTGTGGGTCGAGATCGAGCTCAATTCCAGCCTGTTGTTTGGCAGCGGCGATGCCATGCCGAGCGACATCGCGTTCAACATCATCGACAAGGTCGCGGCGATCCTCAAACCGTTCGATAACCCGATCCACGTCGAAGGCTTCACCGACGATCAACCGATCCGCACCGCGCAGTACCCGACCAACTGGGAACTGTCCTCGGCGCGTTCGGCGAGCATCGTGCGCATGCTCGCCATGCAGGGTGTGAACCCTGGGCGACTGGCATCGGTAGGCTACGGCGAATTCCAGCCAGTGGCCAACAACGCCACGGTCGAAGGCCGGGCGAAGAACCGTCGTGTGGTGCTGGTGGTGTCGCGCAATCTCGATGTGCGCCGCAGCCTCACCGGCACCGGAACCGCCAATGCGCAACCGGATGCGGCGTTGAAGCGCGCTGGCACACAAACTGCACCGACCCCGGTCAAGACGCCGGGACGCGAGAGTGCCGTCAATTCTCCGTCGCCCGCATTAACACGCTGAAGCATGTCTCGGCCAATCAACCTGGCCGGGAGGAACGAACTGAATGAGAGTCTGGGCAGTCGCCAATCAAAAGGGTGGTGTCGGTAAAACCACATCCTCCATCGCTTTAGCCGGGTTGCTGGCCGAGGCGGGCAAGCGCGTGGTTGTGGTCGATCTCGACCCGCACGGCTCGATGACCAGCTATTTCGGTTACGACCCCGACAGCCTGGAGCACAGCAACTACGACCTGTTTCTGCACAAGGGCAGCGTGCCGCAAGGCCTGCCGGGGCAGTTGCTGTTGTCGACCAGCGACGAACGCATTTCCCTGCTGCCATCGAGCACCGCACTGGCCACCCTTGAACGACAGTCGCCGGGGCAGAGTGGCTTGGGCCTGGTGATCGCCAAGAGTCTGGCGCAATTGTGGCAGGACTTCGATTACGCGATCATCGACAGCCCGCCGTTGCTCGGTGTGCTGATGGTCAACGCCCTCGCGGCGAGCCAGCAACTGGTGATCCCGGTGCAGACCGAGCACTTGGCCGTGAAAGGTCTGGAGCGCATGGTCAACACCCTGGCGATGATTAACCGTTCGCGCAAACAACCGCTGCCGTTCAGCATCGTGCCGACCCTGTTTGACCGCCGCACGCAGGCGTCGATGGGCACCTTGCGCGTGCTGCGTGACAAATTCCCCGACGACATCTGGCACGGCTACATCCCGGTCGATACCCGTCTGCGCGACGCCAGCCGGGCCGGCGTCACGCCTTCGCAATTCGACGGCAAGAGCCGTGGCGTGCTGGCCTACCGCGCACTGCTCAAGCACCTGCTCGCGCAGCAACTTGTTCCGCAGGTGGCCTGAGCATGATCTTTATTCGTGTAGGAGCTGCCGAAGGCTGCGATCTTTTGATCTGGCCTGTCAGTGCTCCTGAAAAGATCAAAAGATCGCAGCCTTCGGCAGCTCCTACAGGGAGTCGCGCATGAACCGGCCGGTGAAGCTGACTTCTCGTCCGCAACAGGCCTTGCAGTCCTATCTGGAAGACCTGTTGCTCGACCTGCCCGAGGACTTGCCTGCGCCGGTCGAAGCGCCGCCGCCAGTCGCCGAACAGGCGCAGCCTGAAGTGGTGGAAAGCACCGAGGCCATGGACGAGTTCCAGGCCGCGGTGCTGGAAGAACAGGCCCGCGACGCGCAGAAATCCGTCGCTCCGATTACCGCGCCCGCTGCTGCCCCCGTGGCCAAAGCGCCAGTCGCGCTGATCGACGAACCGCGTGCGCCGCTGTCGACCTTGGCGCCGCTGCTGCAAACGCAATTATTGACCGTGCCGGAACCCGAGCCGGAGCCAGAACCCGCGCCGCAGATTGTGGAGCCGAAGGTGCTGGTCTCGCCGCTGGTCGAAGTGCATCTGCCACCGAACAACCCGCCGCCACCGGTCGAGCCCGATGGCCGTCCGGCCTGGGCTGCCGATGCTTTCGAATGCTTGCTGTTCGACGTTGCCGGGCTGACCCTGGCGGTGCCGCTGGTGTGCCTCGGCTCGATCTATTCGCTGGCCGGCCACGAGCTGACGCCGCTGTTTGGTCAGCCGGAGTGGTTCCTCGGCATTCTGCCGAGCCAGGCTGGCAACCTGAAAGTTTTGGACACCGCGCGCTGGGTCATGCCGGACCGTTACCGCGATGACTTCCGGCAGGGCCTGCAATACGTGATTTCGGTACAAGGTTACGAGTGGGGGCTGGCGGTGCATCAGGTCAGCCGCTCGTTGCGCCTTGACCCGAATGAAATCAAATGGAGAAGTCACCGGGGTCAGCGGCCATGGCTCGCCGGCACCGTGATCGAGCACATGTGTGCATTGCTTGACGTATCCGCACTGGCCGAGTTGATCGCCAGCGGCGGGGCAAAGCACTTGAGTGGCAACAAGCCGCTACATAAACCGACATAGCAGCCGACATAACAATCAGGCGATGGCATTTTCCAATGCCACCACACAGAACACACACCGCCCGGGGCGGTTTTTTCGAGGGGTCAGGGTATGAGTAATCAGGCGTCGAATGCAAAAGGTTCTGAAGATCCGATCCTGCAATGGGTGACCTTCAAACTGGATAACGAAACCTACGGCATCAACGTGATGCGCGTGCAGGAAGTGCTGCGCTACACCGAGATCGCGCCGGTGCCGGGTGCACCGAGCTACGTGCTGGGCATCATCAACCTGCGCGGTAACGTGGTCACCGTGATCGACACCCGTCAGCGCTTCGGCCTGCACAGCGGCGAGATCAGCGACAACACCCGTATCGTCATCATCGAAGCCGACAAGCAAGTCGTCGGCATCATGGTCGACAGCGTGGCCGAAGTGGTTTACCTGCGTCAGTCGGAAATCGAAACCGCGCCGAACGTCGGTAACGAAGAATCGGCCAAGTTCATTCAGGGCGTGTGCAACAAGAACAACGAACTGCTGATTCTGGTCGAGCTGGACAAGATGATGAGCGAAGAAGAATGGTCGGAACTGGAGAGCATCTGATTTGATTCTCGAGGTTGCGGTAATTGTTCTGTTCCTGTTCTGGGCCGGCACGCTGGCGATGTTCGTCTCGTACATCAAGGCGCAGCGAGTGATCGCTGCGCAGCAGGCCCAAGGCGATGCGCTGCGTGATCAGCGCATCAAGGAACTGGCCAAACGCGTCGACGACTACCAGAACGGCAACGTGCGCATGGGCGAAGCCCTGCACGAGTTGCGCGCGGTGGTAAGCCCGTTGCCGGACAAGATCGTTGCACTGGAACAACGCGACCCATCGAGCCTGTCATTCGCCCAGGCGGCGAAACTGGTGGGCATGGGCGCCAGCGTCGATGAACTGACTCAGTCGTGCGGGTTGACCCAGGCTGAGGCGGAGTTGATGCGCAAGTTGCACAAGGGCAGCTAGGGGCTTCAAGCTTCAAGCTTCAAGCTTCAAGCAAGATCAAAAGATCGCATCGGAGGCAGCGCCTGCATAAATCCCGTGTAAGCGCTGTCGAAGGCTGCGATCTTTTTTCTCGATTGCATCGCAGGCATAGCGATCCGCAGTTGTCCGGATCAGCTCGCCGGAGTTTTTGTGTAACTGATCAGTTGATACAGGGCTTTCTGCTCACCGTTACCGCCGAAGTCGGCGTTGCCCCAAGCCACTACCCGACGATCTGCCCTGAGTGCCACGAAGGTATCGCCTCCTCCGTACACAGCACGAACGTCAGTGAGCAAATGGGCAACTGCGCTGGTATCGCCGCCGCCGTTCTCTCTTCCCCACGCAACTGCCACGCCGTTGCTGCGCAATGCTACGACCGCGTCTTGGTTGGCATTAATGGCGACAATGTCTCTCAACTGGCGAATGTGTGGCGGAATGTTAACGATATCGCTGGGGAGGGTAGCCCAAGCGTGCACTGAGCCATCCCCGCACAGCACGACAAATCCGGATCCGGAGCCTATGACGTGGACGATGTCGTTGCGACTGGCAATCTCTTCTGGCATGGCCGGCATATGTCCCCATACGACCAGTGCGCCATTGCTTCTGCGTGCTGCAAAGGCTGAGCTGTTACTGGCCAGGTCGACGATATCTCTAAGCGCTGCGATGTCCGACGGCACTTGGCCTCCAAGCGATTCATGCCCCCATGCGCGCACTTGGCCATTGCCGCTCAGTACTGCGAAAGCATGAGTCGAGCAAGCCAGTCTGGTTATGTCGGTGAGCAACGCGATATCGTCCGGCAACTGCGCTGAATGGTCATGATAGCCCCAACAGACGACGTTGCCAGTGCTGCGCAGCGCGGCGAAACCATACTGGCCACCCGACGCTTGCATGATATCGGTCAAATCGGCGATTTCGGGCGGAAGTGCGCCTCCCATCTCGGGCATGCCCCATGCGACAAGCTTGCGCGATTCAAGAAGGGCTACGAAAACATAAGTGCTTCCCGACACCGCGACAACCGTATTCAGCTGTGCGATATCTTCGGGGACGGTCCCGCTGGGCTGAAGTCCCCAAGCGAGGACATTGCCTTGCGCGCGCCGAATCGCAAAGGCTCTCATCCCCGCCGACAACTCTACGACGTCGTGCGCTTCTCTTACCGGTTCCGGCAAAGTGCCGCCGCCATCGACGTGACCCCATGCATGGACTGCCCGGCTGTCCAAAACAGCGCACAGGGCGAATGATGTACCGATAATGTTTGACGGGTTCAGGGTTATCCGTTTCTTGCCCGACCAGACGACCAGTTCCTCATAAGGCCGGACATCGAAAAATTCGCTACCAGTGGCTGACTGCTTGTCTCCAACATACTGCCACATGACGTTCAACGGTTTGAGCGTTGAGGCGTCCAGCGCTACAAGTCGCCAGCTGCGCGTGTAGAAGTTGCCAAGACCACCCCGATTGCCGCGTGCGCCCATGACCAGCAGTCCGCCTTCAGCGTTTATCTTCAGGGGCAATTCATCTTTCTCGTTTGGCATGGAATCAATCCCTCAAGATTGTGGACCTGCGGGCAACCTGGTCAGGTCTGGTCCGTAATCAAGCGCTGCGGGATCGGGCATGCGCTACTGTCAGACCTGACAGTAGCGACAAACGGTATATGGCAGGGCGCAGAAGAGACTGCGACTGCGGCTCAGTAGTCATCCCCGCGCGCGGTGATGTCCTTCTCGACCATCGGCGCGTTCGGGTCTTGTCCTTCGGGGAATTTGCCCTTCAGGTTCCAGGCAAACGCGATGATCTCGGCGATGGTGCGATAGAGCTCTTCGGGAATGCTGTCGCCCAGTTCCATCCGCGCCAGCAGGCGCACCAGCTCGGCGTTCTCGTAGATCGGCACTTCGTAATCGCGGGCGATGCGCAGGATTTCTTCGGCCAGTTCCTCGTCGCCCTTGGCGGTGAGCGTCGGGGCGTGGTTGCCGTCGTATTTGAGGGCGATAGCCTGGCGTGGAGCAGTGGAATCGTTCATGCGGTTTCGTCGACCCAGCGGTGTTCGAGGCGGGTTTGGTTGCCTTGCGGCGGGGTGCCGTGGTGGCAGTCGAGGTCGCCGACGTTGAGCCCGGAATCGAGAAAGCGCTGGCGCAAGGCAAACAGATTGTTTTCGATCAGGTCGGCGGTGTACGGCCGCTCAGCCCACAGCTGGCTGGACAGGCTGCCGGCGATCAGTTGCGCCTGAATCTGCATCGGCCCGAGCGGTTCCAGATCGAAGGCCAGATCGACGCGCCACAATTGCTGTTTGGCTTCGCGTTCATCGCGGCGTTCGTGCGGCTGCGGTTCGCGCTCCGGCGCTTCTTCACGCTGAAACTTGACCTGCAACGGCACGATGTCTTGCAAATTGCGCATGGGGATTTCCAGTTGCCAGGTGCTGAGCAGGCGGCCATCGTCGGTGACGCCTGTCTGCTCCAGGCTCGACAGCTGGTGGCTCTGCAGACGCGACACCGCAGCGGCGGCGAGGCGCAGCAGTTGTTCGAGATCACCTTCGCCTTCGAGTTTCGCCAGCAGTCGTTCGGGCAACGGGAAGCTGCTGGGCACCGGTTTGGCGCTGACCTGGCCGAGGGTGCCGAGGGCGTTCCGGACGAAACTCGGCAGCGCTTGCGCCAGGGTATTGGCGGCAATGATCGCATTAAAATTGGTGTTGCTCGGCAGGCCCGGGGTCAGTTGCGCGATCAGTTTGAGCAGGTCGGCTTTCATGTCCGGGGCGAGAGTCGGGTTTTGTCCGCCGAGCAATTTCGCTTCGAGGAATGCGCCGCTGTTGGCCAATGCCAGCGCCACGCCCTTGGCGGTGCTCATTTGCTGCAGGTCCGGCAGGCTGGCAAGCAGCTTGTCGACCACCGCGCGCAGATCGGCCGAAGTCTGATCGCTGGATGGCGGCAGGTTCTGCAACATCTTCAGCAGGCCATCGAGCGAGCCCTGACGACTTTGCTGACCGAGCAATTGCTGACTGACCGCCAGTTGCTCCTGACGGCTGCTCAGCGGCACGAATTTGAGGGTTTGCGCATCCTGCACCTGCGCCGACAACAAGGTGCCGATGCGCAGCGGTTGCGGGCTGTCGACGGTCAAAGTGCTGCCGCTCAATGCGGTGTTGAGCAGGGTGACCATCGAGCGAAACACCGCCGCTTGCCCCGGCGTCTGCGGCAGGGCCTGCGAGGTCACGACTTTGCCTTGCAGCAAGGTGCCGGCGGGCAATTGCGCGGTATCGATGCGGGTGAGGGTGGCGACGCTGCTGGCGATCGCTTGCTGTACGGTGATCGCCAGATTACCGGCCGATGGCTGAGTGATCGCCAGGTTGGTGCCCTGTGGCAACGGCAGGTTGCTGCTGGCCTGAACGGTGGTCTGACGGCCGCTGTCGAGGGTCACTTTCAACAGCAATTCAAAGGTCTGATCGGCCTGCTTGAGCGACAACACCTCGGCCTTGGCGCTTTGTCCCGCGCCGATCAAGCCTTCGACCGGTGTCAGCAGCTTGAGCAGTTCACCCGTCTGCGGGCGAGCGCTCGCCGGCACGGTGGGCGGCAGCGGGAGGATGTTCATTTCGCCTGTCATACGCGGACACAACCTGAGGAAATTGCGCTCTTGAGAGTAAGGCACGGCATGTATAATGCCGCGCGTCGTGCGCTTCGTTCAAAAAACCTGGCAATTGTTTGATCCAGCTCGCCAGATCGAGCGATCAAAGCATCTATGCTGCATCTCTTTAACGGCCGCTCTAGAGCCGACTTGAACCGTATAAGGCCCGTGATCCCTTGACCAGTCCTGTCCTGCAAACCGTTGCCCTGGCGTGTGAACGCGATCTCAGGCTGCTTTTCGAAAACCTCGAATTGCGCCTGGCCAGTGGCGACATGGTGCAGATCAGCGGCCCCAACGGCAGCGGCAAGACCAGTCTTTTACGTCTGCTCGCCGGTTTGATGCAACCCACCGACGGCCAGGTGCTGCTCAACGGTCAGCCGCTGGCCGAGCAACGCAGCGAACTGGCGCGAAACCTGTTGTGGATCGGCCACGCCGCCGGGATCAAGGATCTGCTCACTCCCGAAGAAAACCTGTCGTGGCTGTGCGCCCTGCATCATCCCGCCGAACGCGAGGCGATCTGGCAGGCGTTGGCAGCGGTAGGATTGCGCGGTTTCGAAGACGTTCCCTGCCACAGTCTTTCCGCCGGCCAACAGCGCCGCGTGGCGCTGGCGCGGTTGTATCTGGACAGCCCGCCGTTGTGGATTCTCGACGAACCGTTCACCGCGCTGGACAAGCAGGGTGTCGCTCAGTTGGAAGAGCATCTGGCCGGCCACTGCGAACGCGGCGGTCTGGTGGTGCTGACCACCCACCACACCCTGAGCCGAATGCCGGCCGGTTATCGCGACATCGATCTGGGGAAATGGGCGGTATGAGTGTCTTCGGCCTGCTGCTTGCCCGCGAATCGCGCCTGCTGTTCCGCCGCCCGGCGGAGCTGGCCAATCCGCTGATTTTCTTTGCCATCGTCATTGCCCTTTTCCCGCTGGCCGTCGGCCCGGAAACTCAAGTCTTGCAAAACCTGTCCCCGGGGTTAGTCTGGGTGGCGGCGTTGTTGTCGGTCCTGCTTTCGCTGGACGGATTGTTTCGCAGTGACTTCGAAGACGGCTCGCTGGAACAGTGGGTCCTTTCGTCGCACCCGCTGCCGCTTCTGGTCCTGGCCAAGGTGCTGGCACACTGGCTGTTCTCCGGTCTGGCACTGGTGCTGCTATCGCCGTTGCTGGCGCTGATGCTCGGTTTGCCGGCTGCGTGCCTGCCGGTGCTGCTGCTGTCGTTGCTGTTGGGCACGCCGGTGTTGAGCCTGCTCGGCGCAGTCGGTGCGGCGCTGACGGTCGGCCTGAAGCGCGGCGGGCTGTTGCTGGCGCTGCTGATTCTGCCGTTGTACATCCCGGTGTTGATCCTTGGCAGCGGCGCGTTGCAAGCGGCGCTGCAAGGCATGCCGGCGACCGGCTACCTGTTGTGGATGGCCAGCCTCACAGCGCTGGCGATCACCCTGACACCCTTTGCAATAGCCGCTGGCCTGAAGATCAGCGTCGGCGAATAATAATGAGGCCTGGTCAAAAATTGACCACTTCTTCAAGAAGAAAGGCATGACCCTCTGCCAGCTCGCGATGATGAGCGGCAACCGTGATGGAAACAGTATGAACTGGACCTGGTTTCACAAGCTCGGCTCGCCCAAGTGGTTCTACGGCATCAGCGGCAAGTTCCTGCCGTGGTTGAGCATTGCAGCGTTGCTGCTGATCGGCGTTGGCGTGGTCTGGGGCCTGGCCTTCGCGCCGCCGGATTACCAGCAAGGCAACAGCTTTCGCATCATCTATATCCACGTGCCAGCGGCGATGCTCGCCCAGTCGATCTACGTAATGCTCGCGGTGTGCGGCGTAGTCGGGCTGGTGTGGAAGATGAAACTGGCCGACGTCGCCCTGCAATGCGCCGCACCAATCGGTGCGTGGATGACCGCCGTGGCGCTGGTCACCGGGGCCATCTGGGGCAAGCCGACCTGGGGCTCGTGGTGGGTGTGGGATGCGCGCCTGACCTCGATGCTGATTCTGCTGTTTCTGTATTTCGGTGTGATCGCGCTGGGCAATGCCATCAGCAACCGCGACAGCGCCGCCAAGGCCTGCGCGGTGCTGGCGATCGTTGGCGTGATCAACATTCCGATCATCAAATACTCGGTGGAGTGGTGGAACACCCTGCACCAGGGCGCGACGTTCACCCTCACGGAAAAACCGGCGATGCCCGCGGAAATGTGGCTGCCGCTGCTGCTGACAGTGCTGGGTTTCTACTGCTTCTTCGGCGCCGTGCTGTTGCTGCGCATGCGGCTGGAAGTGCTCAAGCGCGAGGCCCGCGCCAGTTGGGTGAAGGCCGAAGTGCAGCAGAGTCTGGAGGCGGTGCGATGAGTTTTGCTTCATTCGGCGATTTTCTCGCCATGGGCCATCACGGCCTGTATGTCTGGTCGGCCTACGGCATCTGCCTGGCGGTGCTGGCCCTCAACGTAGTGGCGCCGATTGCGGCGCGTAAGCGTTATCTGCAACAAGAGGCGCGTCGTCTGCGCCGGGAGAACGGCAAGTGAATGCGCTGCGCAAAAAACGTCTGATCATCATTCTGGCGATTCTGGTCGGAGTGGGCGCTGCTGTCGGCCTGGCCCTGAGCGCGTTGCAGGAAAACATCAATCTGTTTTACACGCCGACGCAGATCGCCAACGGCGATGCGCCGCAGGACACGCGCATCCGCGCCGGCGGCATGGTCGAGGCCGGTTCGCTGCAACGCTCCAAGGATTCGCTGGACGTCAAATTCGTCGTCACCGATTTCAACAAATCCGTGACCATCGCCTATCGCGGCATCCTCCCGGATCTGTTCCGCGAAGGGCAGGGCATCGTCGCCCTCGGCAAGCTCAACGCCGATGGCGTGGTGGTCGCCGATGAAGTGCTGGCCAAGCACGACGAGAAGTACATGCCGCCGGAAGTGACCAAAGCGCTCAAGGACAGCGGTCAATCCGCACCGACGCCTGTGAAGGAGGGTTGATCGATGGCTGCTGCACTGTTTATTCCCGAGCTGGGCCATCTGGCGATGATCCTCGCCCTGTGTTTTGCACTGGTCCAAGCGCTGGTGCCGATGCTCGGCGCGTGGCGCGGTGACCGCTTGTGGATGAGCCTGGCGCAACCGGCGGCGTGGGGCCAGTTTGCCTTTCTGCTGTTTGCCTTTGGCTGCCTGACCTACGCGTTCATGACCGACGATTTCTCGGTCGGCTACGTTGCGATGAACTCCAACAGCGCGCTGCCGTGGTACTACAAATTCAGCGCAGTGTGGGGTGCCCACGAAGGTTCGCTGCTGCTGTGGGCGTTGATCCTCGGCGGCTGGACCTTCGCCGTGTCGGTGTTCTCCCGGCAGTTGCCACAAGTCATGCTCGCCCGGGTACTGGCGGTGATGGGCATGATCAGCACCGGTTTCCTGCTGTTCCTGATTCTTACCTCGAACCCGTTTTCGCGGATCCTGCCGCAGATTCCCGCCGACGGTCGCGACCTCAATCCTTTGCTGCAGGACATTGGCCTGATCGTGCATCCGCCGATGCTGTACATGGGTTACGTCGGTTTCTCGGTGGCCTTCGCATTTGCCATCGCCGCGCTGCTCGGCGGCCGTCTCGATGCGGCATGGGCGCGCTGGTCGCGGCCATGGACCATCGTCGCCTGGGCCTTCCTCGGCATCGGCATCACCCTCGGTTCGTGGTGGGCGTATTACGAACTCGGCTGGGGCGGCTGGTGGTTCTGGGACCCGGTGGAAAACGCCTCGTTCATGCCATGGCTGGTCGGCACCGCGTTGATTCACTCGCTGGCGGTCACCGAGAAACGCGGCGTGTTCAAGAGCTGGACGGTGTTGCTGGCGATCGCCGCGTTCTCGTTGAGCCTGCTCGGCACTTTCCTCGTACGTTCAGGCGTGCTGACTTCGGTGCATGCCTTCGCTTCGGATCCCGAGCGCGGCGTGTTCATCCTGATTTTCCTGCTGTTCGTGGTGGGCGGTTCGCTGACCCTTTTCGCCCTGCGCGCGCCAGTGGTGAAAAGTCAGGTCGGGTTCAATCTTTGGTCACGGGAAACCTTGCTGCTGGGCAACAACCTGGTGTTGGTTGTCGCTGCATCGATGATCCTCCTTGGGACCTTGTATCCGCTGATTCTTGATGCCATCAGTGGCGCCAAGCTGTCGGTCGGCCCGCCTTACTTCAATGCGTTGTTCATTCCGTTGATGGCGTTGCTGATGCTGGTCATGGCGATCGGCGTGATCGTGCGCTGGAAGGACACGCCAGTGAAATGGCTGGCGAGCATGCTCACTCCGGTGCTGCTCGGCAGCGTCGCATTGGCCGTGGTGGCCGGCGTGGCTTATGGCGATTTCAACTGGGCAGTGATCGCGACGTTCCTGCTGGCGGCGTGGGTGTTGCTTGCCGGTGTGCGCGATCTGTTCGACAAGACTCGGCACAAAGGCCTGATCAAAGGTTTGCCGACGCTGACCCGCAGCTATTGGGGCATGCAGATCGCCCACCTCGGCATCGCCGTGTGCGCGCTGGGCGTGGTGTTGTCGAGTCAGAACAGTGCCGAACGCGACCTGCGTCTGGCACCGGGCGAGTCGATGGATCTGGCCGGCTATCAATTCGTCTTCGAGGGCGCCAAGCATTTCGAGGGGCCGAATTTTACCTCCGACAAAGGCACCATCCGCGTCATTCGTGACGGCGAGGAAATCAGCGTGCTGCACCCGGAAAAACGTCTGTACACCGTGCAGAACTCGGTGATGACCGAAGCCGGGATCGATGCCGGTTTCACTCGCGATCTCTACGTCGCCCTCGGCGAGCCGCTGGATAACGGCGCCTGGGCCGTGCGCGTACACGTCAAACCGTTCGTGCGCTGGATCTGGTTCGGCGGCTTGCTCACCGGATTGGGTGGTTTGCTGGCGGCGCTGGATCGGCGTTATCGGGTCAAGGTGAAAAGCAAAGTGCGCGAAGCGCTGGGCATGACGGGAGCGGCGGCATGAGGCGTTGGTTGATGTTGTTGCCGTTGGCGATTTTTCTGCTGGTGGCGGTGTTTCTCTATCGCGGCTTGTACCTGGATCCGGCGGAGCTGCCGTCGGCGATGATCGACAAGCCGTTCCCGGAGTTTTCCCTGCCGAGTGTGCAGGGTGACAAGACGCTGACCAAGGCCGACATCCTCGGCAAACCGGCGCTGGTCAATGTCTGGGGCACCTGGTGCATTTCCTGCCGGGTCGAGCATCCGGTGCTGAACAAACTTGCCGAGCGCGGCGTGGTGATCTACGGCATCAACTACAAGGACACCAATGCCGACGCCTTGAAATGGCTGGCCGAGTTCCACAATCCGTATGCGCTGGATATTCGTGACGACGAGGGTTCGCTGGGCCTCAACCTCGGTGTCTACGGCGCGCCGGAAACCTTCTTTATCGACGCCAAAGGCATCATCCGCGACAAGTTCGTCGGGGTGATCGACGAGCAGGTCTGGCGCGAAAAACTCGCGGCCAAGTATCAGGCGCTGGTCGATGAGGCCAAGCCATGAAGCGTTTTCTCGCTGCGGTCGTGTTGGGTTTGAGCCTGGCCGGTGTCGCCCATGCGGCCATCGACACCTACGAATTTGCCAAAGAGGGCGACCGCGAGCGTTTCCGCGAGCTGACCAAGGAACTGCGCTGCCCCAAATGCCAGAACCAGGACATCGCCGACTCCAACGCACCGATTGCCGCCGACCTGCGCAAAGAGATTTTCCGCATGCTCGGCGAGGGCAAGGACAATCAGCAGATCATCGACTTCATGGTCGATCGCTACGGTGATTTCGTCCGCTACAAACCGGCGCTCAATGCCAAGACTGCGCTGCTGTGGTTCGGCCCGGCCGCTCTGCTGCTCGGTGGTTTCGTGGTGATCGCGCTGATCGTGCGCAGGCGTCGCGGGCAACGCGCCGAAACGCCGTCATCGCTGTCTGCCGAAGAACGTCAGCGCCTCGACCAACTGTTGGATAAAAACCAAGAATGATTGATTTCTGGCTTGCCGCAGGGCTGTTGCTTCTGGTCGCCCTGAGTTTTCTGCTGATCCCGGTACTGCGCGAACGCCGCGCTCAGCGGGAAGAAGATCGCACCGCGTTGAACGTCGCGCTGTACCAGGAACGGGTTGCCGAGCTGCAAGCGCAGCAGGCCGAAGGCGTGCTCGACGCCGCGCAACTGGACAGCGGCCGCGCAGAAGCCGCGCGTGAATTGCTCGCGGACACCGAAGGCGTCACCGCACCGCGTGTCTCCCGCCTGGGCAAGCCGTTGCCGCTGCTGGCCGCCGTGTTGGTACCGGTGCTGGGTCTCGGTCTGTACCTGCATTTCGGCGCCGCCGACAAGGTCGAACTGACCCGCGAATTCGCTCAGGCACCACAGTCGATGGAAGAGATGACCCAGCGTCTGGAGCGTGCGGTTGCCGCGCAACCGGATTCCGCTGAAGGCCTGTATTTCCTCGGCCGTACCTACATGGCTCAAGACCGTCCGGCAGACGCGGCGAAGATGTTCGAACGCGCCGCCAACCTCGCCGGTCGCCAGCCGGAACTGCTCGGCCAGTGGGCGCAGGCGCAGTATTTTGCTGACGGTAAAAAGTGGTCGGAGCAGATTCAGAAATTGACCGACGAAGCGCTGAAGGCCGATCCGAAGGAAGTTACCAGCCTCGGCCTGCTCGGCATCGCCGCGTTCGAAGGCGAGCGTTATCAGGAGGCCATCGACTACTGGAATCGCCTGCTCGCGCAACTGCCGCCGGATGACAACTCTCGCGCTGCGCTGCAAGGCGGCATCGAGCGTGCCGCCGAACGCTTGAAAGCCAGCGGCGGCAAAGTTGCCCAGGCACCGGCGCCGAAAGCGGCATTGCTGACAGTCAGCGTTGATCTGGCCAGCGAACTCAAGAGCAAGGTGCAACCGGGCGACAGCGTGTTCATCTTCGCCCGCGCCACTTCTGGCCCACCGGCGCCGCTGGCGGCCAAACGCCTGACCGTCGCCGACCTGCCGGTAACCGTCGAACTGGGCGATGCCGACGCGATGATGCCGCAGTTGAAACTGTCCAACTTCCCTGAAGTCCAACTGGTTGCGCGCATCTCACGAGCCGGTCAACCGACTGCCGGTGAGTGGATCGGTCGCAGCGGCCCAGTGGCCAGCAACACCACCGCGCCACAAAAACTGACTATCGACAGCCCGGACAAGTAACCGGACCCAACAGGAAAGCACCGCCATGCACACCATCGCCCGCATCACAGTCCTCACACTGGCCCTGGGCTTGAGTGCATGTGCGGTACAACGCCCGGAACCGACCACCAGCCTGCCGCCAATCCCGCCCTCGCAGCCAAGCCCGACCCCGTCGACCTCGCCGAGCCCCGGCAAGAGCATCCCGGCCAAACCCGCCAAGCCCGTGCCACGCACCTCGGCCAGCTTCGCCCCGCCACCGGGCGGCAACAGCCACTGGGACCAGAAGCTCGGCGTCTACGTGCTCGACGACCAGACCAACACCTTCTACCGCCAGCGCACCTACTACCGCTGGAACAACGGCTGGAGCCGCTCGGTCAGCCCCAACGGCCCGTGGGAAGACACCAACATCCACGGCGTCCCGCCGGGGTTGGGCAAGAAGTTCGGGCAGTAAGAGAAACGGCGATCCTGGGATCGCCGTTTTTTTTGCGTCTGATTCTCAGAGAATCGCACGATAGTTACCTAACGCCTTTACCGACTCGACCAATCCTTGCCGTTGGAGAAAGCCAAGATATTTGTCCACCTCCACATTGGGCGTTTTCAATTGCCGTCGCTGGCTTTGAGCCGCAGCGACGACGGCAGCCGAATCAAGATGGAAAAGGTTTTCCACAAACTCATCCGGGTGCTGAGCTTCAATGCCGTATGGCGCGAGGTGACGGGTGGGGAAATCTTTCAGGTTGAACGTCACTATTACATCGGCACCGCATCGGATTGCGGCCGCTAGAACATGGCGGTCGTTCTCATCAGGCAGTGTCAGGCCTGACACCAAGTCTTCATAGCCATCGATACACGCATCTGGAAGGGCCAGGTCCATCAATTGCGATGTGCGATCGAGTTGTTCGCGGGTCAGGTCGGACCTGTTCTTCAATAAGTTACGCTTCCATTCGTGGTGTACTTCCTGAGTCCAGCGAGCCCGATACAGCCCTCACAACGCGAGCCACATCAGGAAATCTCTTAAAGGCGCCGGATATAAAACGCATGCATCGTATACAGCAGTGAAAGAGGAATGCCTCACTCGTATCCTGTCCTTAGCGCCTGTGCCTGCTCCGCGAGAAGCATCATTGCCTGCTCGCTGGCGGTGTCTCGCCGGGTTTTATATTCCATCAGATCAGCAAAACGCACACGTCGGTGCTTGCCTGTTTTGTGGTAGGAAACCTCACCGCTCTCCAGCAGTTTGATCATGTGCGGACGTGAGACGTTGAGCAGATCGGCAGCTTCCTGCGTGGTCAGCTCCGCGTGGATCGGTACCACCTTCACAGCGTTGCCCTGCGCCAGCGCCGCGAGGATATCGCTCAGCAAGCGCAACGCCGATGTTGGCAGCTCGACGCTGTGGGCTTCGTTCTGTTCATCAAAAATCTGGATTCGCTGAGTTTCAAAAGCGGTTGTGAGGAAGGCGCTCAGGGCGCGCTGGCCTGCAATCGCGGCTTTGACCTCTCGTTCGACAGGCAGATTGATGGCAGATGGAGTAGCGGTGGTCATAAGACTGTTCCAGCATTCTATGGAAGGATGTGTCGACGTTATTCGAATTAAACGAATTCGCAATAAACGAAACTGGTGCAGGAATACTTTGTAAAACTACCAACCATCACCCCGTCCCATTCTGTGCTTGAGTAAAGATAACTCTAGAGTTACTTTTAATGGGCCAGGCCAAGGAGGCGGTTGGTGCAGAGCAGGCTATTGATGAAGGAGCTGGAGGAGGCGGGCTGGACGCTGGATCGGGTTGCGGGCAGTCATTACATCTTCACTCATCGTTACAACCCGAACACGATTGCCGTCCCGCATCCGAAAAAGGATTTACCGCTGGGGACAGTCAAAAGCATTCGGCGGCGCGCGGGGTTATTCAGCCCGCCAACCCGTCATGAAGGAGATCCGTAATGCAATATCCCATCTGCATCGAGTGGGGTGACGAGAACACTGCCATCGGTATTCAGATCCCCGATATTCCCGGCGCAGTCACGGCCGGTGACAGCTTTGAGGAGGCCTACAACGCGGCCGTGGAAGTGGCTCACCTCATGCTGCAGGAGATCGCGGCGGCCGGTCAGGCGATTCCGATGCCGACCTCGGCAGCGGCGCATCGCAATCATCCGGATTTTGCCGAGATGGGCTGGGGCATGCTGGAGCTGGATATCTCGCCGTACCTTGGCAAGACCGAAAAGGTCAACGTTACGCTGCCCGGCTATGTGATTCAGCGTATTGATCGCTATGTACGCGAGCACAACGTCAAAAGCCGCTCCTCGTTTCTGGCGGATGCGGCGATGGAGAAACTGGTTCGGTATTGAGGGTCTGCGCAATTGTGGGAGCGAGCCTGCTCGCGAAGGCGTCAGGTCAGGCACTGATCTATGGCTGACACACCGGCCTTCGCGAGCAGGCTCGCTCCCACTATGACATCGCGTCAGGACGCGACTTTTCGCTGCGCCAGCGCAGCGTTTTGCGATGCACTCAAAAACCGCACCAACGCCAACAACGGAAACACGCTGCCGACAATCACGATCCACAACCAGCCGCCATGCTCGTACACCGCGCTGGCCACCGACGAGCCGAACGCGCCGCCGATGAAGATGCTGGTCATGTACAGCGCGTTCAAACGGCCACGACTTTTCGCGTCCAGCGAGTACACCGCGCGTTGGCCGAGGACCATGTTCATCTGCACGCAGAAGTCCAGCACCACGCCGGTCACGGCCAGGCCGATGACGCTGTAGGCCGGGTGAATGAAGGCGGGCAGGAAGCTCAGGCTGGCGAAGAGCATGGCCAGCAGCGAGGCGATGCGTGTGTGACCGGCATCAGCGAGGCGGCCGCTGATTGGCGCGGCGATGGCACCGATGGCGCCGACCAGGGCGAAGATCGCGATTTCGCTTTGCGACAGGCCATGGTTGCGTGCCAGCTCCAGCGGCACGGCGGTCCAGAACAGGCTGAACGTGGCAAACATGCAGCCCTGGTAAAACGCCCGCTGACGCAGCACCGGTTGCTGGCGCAGCAGTGTCCATAGCGAACCGATCAACTGGCCATAAGTAGCGCTGTGATCCGGCTGGCGCTTGGGCACGGTCAGCGCCAGCACCACGCTGATTGCCGCCATCAACGCTGCGGCGATCATGAACATGGCGCGCCAGCCGAGGTGATCGGCGACCACACTCGATACCGGTCGCGCCAACAGAATACCCAGCAGCAAACCGCCCATGATCCCGCCCACCACGCGACCACGGGACTCTTCCGGCGCCAGATGCGCGGCCAGCGGAATCAGGATCTGCACCGACACCGAGCTGAACCCGACCAGCAGTGAGATCAGCAGAAATACGTTCGGCTGTTCAGTGAACGCGGCGCCAAGCAGACTGGCGATCGCCACGACCGTGGTGATGATCATCAGCCGACGGTTCTCCAGCAGATCCCCCAGCGGCACCAGAAAGAACAGGCCCAACGCGTAACCGATCTGCGTCAGCGAGACGATGAAACTGGCCATGGTGTCGGAGAGGCCGATGTCCGGCGCGATCAGGCCGATGATCGGCTGTGCGTAGTAGATGTTGGCAACGATGGCGCCGCAGCAGAACGCGAACAGCAGGACCATGCCTCGGGTCATTGCGTGAGGAGTGGTGGTCATAGGGGATCTCGGGTCAGGCACAGGAAAGGGCTGAGGCTAATGGACAACGTGGACTGGCAGAAGACGTTTTCGGATGATAACTGTTATTACGCAGTGTAATGAGCGGTATTGCCGCGCAACAAAAAGGCGACCCGGTGGGTCGCCTTTTGATTTTTTCAGATCAAGACTTACTGCCCGCTGTAAATCTGATCGAACACGCCACCATCATTGAAGTGGGTTTTCTGCACCGTGCGCCAGTCACCAAACGTCTTCTCCACCGAAAGGAAGTCGACTTTCGGGAAACGGTCGGTGTACTTCGCCAGCACCGCCGGGTCACGCGGGCGCAGGTAGTTGGCCGCCGCAATTTCCTGTCCTTCCGGCGACCACAGGTATTTCAGATACTCGTCAGCCGCAGCGCGCGAGCCTTTCTTGTCGACGACTTTATCGACCACCGAAACCGGTGGCTCGGCTTCCGCGGAGACGGTCGGGTAGATGACTTCGAACTGATCGCGACCGAACTCGCGGGCGATCATTTCCGCTTCGTTTTCAAAGGTCACCAGCACGTCGCCGATCTGGTTGGTCATGAACGTGGTGGTGGCGGCGCGGCCACCGGTATCGAGCACCGGCGCCTGCTTGAACAGCTTGCCGACGAAGTCCTTGGCCTTGTTCTCGTCGCCACCGTTTTTCAGCACATAGCCCCAGGCCGACAGGTAGGTGTAGCGGCCGTTACCCGAAGTTTTCGGGTTCGGCACGATCACCTGTACGCCGTCCTTGAGCAGGTCCGGCCAGTCTTTCAGCGCTTTTGGATTGCCCTTGCGAACTATGAACACTGTCGCCGAGGTGAACGGTGCGCTGTTGTTCGGCAGGCGCGTGACCCAGTTGTCCGGCACCAGTTTGCCGTTGTCGGCGAGGGCGTTGATGTCGGTGGCCATGTTCATGGTAATGACGTCAGCCGGCAGGCCGTCGATCACCGAACGCGCCTGCTTGCTCGAGCCGCCGAAGGACATCTGCACGGTGATGTTCTCCTTGTGCTCGGCTTGCCAGTGCTTCTGGAACGCAGTGTTGTAGTCCTTGTAGAAATCGCGCATCACGTCGTAGGAAACGTTGAGCAGCGTCGGTGCTGCCTGAGCGATGTTGGCCAAGGCCAGGCCGGCGGCGAGAAGTGAGGCGCCAAAGAGTTTTTTCACTGCGCATTCCTTGTTCTGTGGGGTGTCTTGTCAAAAATGAAGCCATTTGCCAGCGACTATAGCGGGCCTCGCATAGTCGCTTAAAGATTAAAAAGCTCTGTGCTTATTCCACTTTCTTGAACAGCTGACTGCCGCAGCGCGAACAGAACGCTGCGCTCTGTTCATGGCTCTTTTTCTGACAGCCCGGGCAGTCATGTTGCAGCTGTTCGCCGCGCATGGCGTTGGCCAGCTCTGCGGTAAAAATCCCCGTGGGCACGGCGATGATCGAGTAACCGGTGATCATCACCAGCGAGGAAATCACCTGGCCCAGCGGCGTCTTCGGCACGATGTCGCCGAAGCCCACAGTGGTCAAGGTCACGATGGCCCAATAGATGCCTTTGGGAATGCTGGTGAAGCCATGTTCCGGGCCTTCGATCACGTACATCAGCGTGCCGAACACCGTCACCAGCGTGCACACGCTGACCAGAAACACGACGATTTTCTGCTTGCTGCCGCGCAGCGCCGACATCAGATAGTTGGCTTGCTTGAGATACGGGCTGAGCTTGAGCACGCGGAAAATCCGCAGCATCCGAATGATGCGGATGATCAGCAGATACTGCGCATCGCTGTAATACAGCGCGAGGATGCCCGGCACGATCGCCAGCAGATCCACCAGGCCGTAAAAGCTGAAGGCATAGCGCAGCGGCTTGGGCGAGCAGTACAGACGCAGGATGTATTCGCCGAGGAAGATCGCCGTGAAGCCCCACTCTATATAGGCCAGAACGTCGGCGTAATTACGGTGGATGCTGTCGATACTGTCGAGCATCACGATCACCAGACTGGCGAGGATGATCAACAGCAGAATGCCGTCGAAGCGACGCCCGGCCGGGGTGTCGCTCTGGAAAATCATGACGTAGAGCCGTTCGCGCCAATTGTTGCTGCTGTCCATGGATAACGCCTGAATCGAAGATCAGCGCAGCCTAGGGTGATTCTCCTCGTGAGCGCAAGACTCATGCGCGAGCGAAGCTTTGCCAAGCATTTGAATGCCAGCCCGGATCAACCAGCAGGCGAGGATGAACGGCGCGGTCAGCGTCGCCAATCCAAGGGCAGCAAACAGCGGCGTCACCAGCAGCGCCAGGACAATGGCGAGCAGCGGCAGCCACGGATGTTGCCGTTGCGCGCTGAAGGCGAGGGCGGCGAGTACGGCGTTGTAGCCACCGAGGCCGAGCAGTGCGGCGGACGTTTCGTGGTGCAGCAGACTCGAGCCCAGGCCGATCGCCGACGCCAGCAGCGCCCAGCAGAAAGCGCGGCGATCGGCGAGCAGCAAACCGCTGGCGATCAACGCCCCGGCCAATGGATGGTCGAGAAACATCACCTGGCCGAATCCGCGCAGTTCAGCGGCCAGCAGATTTGTCGTGTTCAGGTCGACCGATGCCGCCGGCGCGGACGGCTCGGCGAACATCAGCAGCACCCAACTGAGCGCCACGAACGGCGAGGTATACGCCGGTATGGCGCGACTGCGGTACACGTGTTTGAGCCATTGCTGAGTAAGCATCGCGCTCAAGCCACCGGCTGCAAGAATCAACGGCGGCAGCAGTGGCGACCAAGGGAAATACAGGCTCAGCAGCAGGCCGAGCAGCACGCCGTTGTAGCTGAACAACCCGGCCTGGCGATCGGCCTTGGCGTAGTTGCGCCGCTGCGCGGTGAGCAGACCGGCAACGCCACCGAGCAGCGCCCCGGCGAACAGCACCGGCGCGGTCAGCAGGATCGCCAACAGACACAGCAGGCCGCACAGCGGATGGCGCTGGAAGAAAATCTGACTGAAACCGTTGAGCAAAGCCTCGGCCCAGTCGGGGCAGTGGGTGTTGAAGTGATTGGCAGGCATGTTGAGAAAATCTGGGCAGTTGGAACATCAAAAGGTCTTGCAAGTCACTGTGGCGAGGGGATTTAGCGAAACGTCGCACCGCCCCGTTCGGCTGCGCAGCAGTCGTCGCTTTTAAGGGTGTGACGGTTTCCACAGAGAAACCGCATTCTCCGATTGGGGGCCGCTTCGCAGCCCAACGGGGATAAATCCCCTCGCCACAAGTTTATGCACCCACTTTTATGGTGGGTCAGATCAACGTCTCAATGCGCAGCGAATTGGTCGATCCCGGCTGCCCAAACGGCACGCCAGCGGTGATCAGCAGCGTATCGCCACGCTCGGCCATGCCTTGCGCCTGAGCAATCTCCAGTGCGGTCGAGCAGACTTCGTCGACCTGACGCAGGCGATCGTTGACTACCGAATGAATGCCCCACGCCACGCTCAAGCGCCGCGCCGTTTGCAGGTTCGGCGTCAGATTGAGGATCGGTGCTTTCGGCCGTTCCCGCGATGCGCGCAACGTCGAGGCGCCGGACTCGCTGTAATTGACCAGCACCGCCACCGGCAGCACGTTGCTGATCCGGCGGATCGCACAGCTGATTGCATCGGAAACCGTCGCCTCGGCTTTCGGTCGGCTGACGTCAAGCTGGGTCTGATAATCCGGGCCGTTCTCAACTTGACGGATGATCTTGCTCATCATCTGCACGGCTTCCAGCGGGTATTCGCCGGACGCGGTTTCCGCCGAGAGCATCACCGCATCGGCGCCTTCGGCCACGGCGTTGGCGACGTCAGTCACCTCGGCACGGGTTGGGGCAGGGGAGAAGCGCATCGACTCGAGCATTTGCGTCGCCACCACCACCGGTTTGCCCAGCGCGCGGCAGGTGGTGATGATGTTTTTCTGAATCTGCGGCACGCTTTCCGCCGGCACTTCCACACCAAGATCGCCGCGCGCGACCATGATCGCGTCGCTCAACTCAGCAATCTCACGTAGTTGCTCGACCGCCGAAGGCTTCTCGATTTTCGCCATCAGAAACGCCTTGTCGCCGATCAATGCGCGGGCTTCGACAATGTCCTGCGGGCGCTGTACGAACGACAGCGCGACCCAGTCCACACCCAATTCCAGGCCGAAGCTCAAATCGCGGCGATCCTTGGCGGTCAGCGGGCTGAGGTCGAGCACCGCTTGCGGCACATTCACGCCTTTGCGATCGGACAGTTCGCCGCCGTTGAGCACGCTGGTGTCGATCGCATCGGCGTACTTGGTGACCACGCGCAGGCGCAGCTTGCCGTCGTCGAGCAGCAGGTCCATGCCCGCTTCCAGCGCGGCAATGATTTCCGGATGCGGCAGGTTGACCCGGCGCTCATCGCCCGGTGTCGCATCGAGATCCAAGCGGAACGCCTGACCGCGATGCAACTGCACCTTGCCGTCAGCGAACTTGCCCACACGCAGTTTCGGCCCTTGCAGGTCCATCAGAATGCCCAGCGGATAGTTGAGCTGGCGCTCGACTTCGCGGATCCATTGATAGCGCTTGGCGTGGTCGGCGTGATCGCCATGGCTGAAATTCAGCCGGAAGATGTTGACCCCGGCCTCGACCAGCTCGCGGATGTCGTCGATACCGTCGACCGCAGGGCCGAGGGTGGCGAGGATTTTGACCTTTTTATCAGGCGTCATGATTTGCAGTTCTCAAGGATCAGAATGGCGCGGAAGTCGTTGACGTTAGTGCGGGTCGGCTCGGTGACGATCAGCGCATCGAGCGCCTGGAAGTAGCCATAGCCGTTGTTGTTATCCAGCTCGTCGCTGGCGCTCAGACCCAGTGCGGCGGCGCGGGCGTAGCTGTCCGGAGTCATGATTGCGCCGGCGTTGTCTTCCGAGCCGTCGATGCCATCGGTGTCGCCGGCCAGCGCGTAGACGCCGGGCTGGCCCTTGAGGCTGTCGGTCAGGCTGAGGAGGAATTCGGCGTTACGCCCGCCACGGCCATTGCCGCGCACGGTTACCGTGGTCTCACCGCCAGAAAGAATCACGCACGGCGTCGCCAGTGGCTGGCCGTGATTGATGATCTGTCGGGCGATGCCGGCGTGGACTTTCGCCACTTCGCGGGATTCGCCTTCGAGGTCGCCGAGAATCAAGGTGCTGAAACCGGCCTGACGGCACTTCACCGCCGCCGCGTCCAGCGACTGCTGCGGGCGGGCGATCAACTGGAAATGACTGCGCGCCAGACTCGGATCGCCGGGTTTGACGGTTTCCGATTCCGGGCTTTGCAGCCAGGTACGCACGGAGGCGGGAATGTCGATGCCGTAGCGTTTGATGATCGCCAGTGCTTCGGCGGAAGTGCTCGGGTCGGCCACGGTCGGGCCGGAGGCAATGACGGTGGCGAGGTCGCCCGGCACATCGGAAATCGCGTAGGTGTAAACCGTCGCCGGCCAGCAGGCCTTGCCGAGGCGGCCGCCCTTGATCGCCGAGAGGTGCTTGCGCACGCAGTTCATCTCGCCGATGGTCGCGCCGGATTTGAGCAGGGCTTTGTTGATCGCCTGCTTGTCAGCGAGGGTAATGCCGTCGGCGGGCAAGGCGAGCAGGGCAGAGCCGCCGCCGGAAAGCAGAAAGATCACGCGGTCGTCTTCAGTGAGGTTGCTGACCAGCTCCAGCACGCGTTTGGCCACGGCCAGCCCGGCCGCATCCGGCACCGGGTGCGCGGCTTCGACCACTTCGATTTTTTCGCACGGAGCGCCGTGGCCGTAGCGGGTCACCACCAGGCCGGTGACTTCACCCTCCCAGCAGCGCTCGACCACTTGCGCCATGGCGGCAGCGGCTTTGCCGGCGCCGATGACGATCAACCGACCGGTGCGATCGGCAGGCAAATGGGCTTCGAGGACTTGGTTCGGATGGGCCGCGTCGATGGCTGTGGCAAACAGCTCGCGCAGCAGTTGTTGCGGATCGACCGACATGGCGGGCTCCCGGAATTCTTGTTATTCGAAAGGGCAACTCGGAACCCTTGTGGGAGCGAGCCTGCTCGCGAACGCGGCATGTCAGCCAACATGGATGTTGGATGTGAAGCCGCTTTCGCGAGCAGGCTCGCTCCCACAGGGTTTTGTGCAGGGTTTATTTATTGTCGCGAATCGAGAAATTGGCCATGTGTTCCAGGCCCTTGATCAGCGCCGAGTGGTCCCAGTTGCTGCCGCCGATGGCCGCGCAGGTGCTGAATACCTGCTGGGCATTGGCGGTGTTCGGCAGGTTGATGTTCAGCTCCTTGGCGCCTTGCAGGGCCAGGTTCAGGTCCTTCTGGTGCAGGCTGATGCGGAAGCCCGGGTCGAAGGTTCCCTTGATCATGCGCTCGCCGTGCACTTCGAGGATCTTCGAAGAAGCGAAACCGCCCATCAGCGCTTCACGCACCTTGGCCGGATCGGCACCGTTTTTCGAGGCGAACAGCAGGGCTTCGGCTACGGCCTGGATGTTCAGCGCGACGATGATCTGGTTCGCCACTTTGGCGGTCTGGCCGTCGCCATTGCCACCAACCAGGGTGATGTTCTTGCCCATGGCCTGGAACAGCGGCAGGGCGCGTTCGAAGGCATCGGCGTCGCCACCGACCATGATGCTCAGGGTTGCGGCCTTGGCGCCGACTTCACCGCCGGACACTGGCGCGTCGAGGTACTGCGCGCCTTTTTCGTTGATCTTCGCCGCGAAGGCTTTGGTGGCGGTCGGCGAAATCGAGCTCATGTCGATCACGACTTTGCCCTTGCCGATACCGGCCGCGACGCCGTCGGCGCGGAACAGCACGTCGTCGACCTGCGGGGTGTCCGGAACCATGACGATGATGAATTCGGCTTCCTGCGCCACTTCGCGCGGGTTGGCCAGGGCGACGGCGCCAGCGGCGACGAGGTCGGCCGGGGCCGCGTCGTGGTGTTGCGACAGGAACAGGCTGTGACCGGCTTTCTGCAGGTTCGCCGCCATTGGGTGGCCCATGATGCCGGTGCCGATGAATCCGATTTTAGCCATGAGAAAATCCTCTTGTTTTTATAAACAGCCGTAGGAGCTGCCGCAGGCTGCGATCTTTTGACTTTGCTTTTGAAGGTCAAGATCAAAAGATCGCAGCCTTCGGCAGCTCCTACAGGGTCATGTGTTCGTCAGATTGCGTTGTGTGATTTCAACCAACCCAGGCCCGCTTCGGTGGTGGTCAGCGGTTTGTATTCGCAACCGACCCAACCCTGATAACCGATGCGATCAAGGTGTTCGAACAGGAAGCGGTAGTTGATCTCACCGGTGCCCGGCTCGTTGCGCCCCGGGTTGTCCGCGAGTTGCACGTGGTTGATCTCGCCCAGGTGCGATTGCAGGGTGCGGGCCAGATCGCCTTCCATGATTTGCATGTGATAGATGTCGTATTGCAGGAACAGATTGGCGCTGCCGACCTGCTCGCGAATCGACAGGGCTTGCGCCGTGTTGTTCAGGTAGAAACCGGGAATGTCGCGGGTGTTGATCGCTTCCATTACCAGTTTGATGCCCGCCGCTTGCAGCTTGTCGGCGGCGTATTTGAGGTTGGCGACAAAGGTCTTTTCCACAGTGGCATCGTCAACGCCTTGCGGGCGGATACCGGCCAGGCAGTTGACCTGGGTGTTGCCCAGCACTTGTGCGTAGGCGATCGCCAGATCGACCCCGGCGCGGAACTCTTCGACCCGATCCGGCAGGCAGGCGATGCCACGCTCGCCCTTGGCCCAGTCACCGGCCGGCAGGTTGAACAGCACTTGGGTCAGCCCGTTGGCCTCGAGTTTTGCCTTGATTTCAGCCGAGCTGAAGTCGTACGGGAACAGGTATTCCACGCCAGTGAAACCGGCCTTGGCGGCGGCGTCGAAACGGGCAAGGAAATCCTGTTCGGTGAACAGCATGGACAGGTTGGCTGCGAAACGCGGCATGGTGGTCTCCTAAAAACTGATGAGGCACGGTAGGTCAGACTGAGCGCGGTCAAGTCCCCTCTCCTGGGGGAGAGGGTTAGGGTGAGGGGGAATCCTGAGTCTGATCCCGATTGTGCGAACACCGCAAAACCTTTCCCTCACCCCAGCCCTCTCCCAGAGAGAGAGGGGGCTAAAAGCAATCAATCGAGCAACGAAATCGCCGTCGGCGCATCGTTGCCGACCAGTGCCAGGTCTTCGAACTCGTTGACCGCGTTGATCTCGGTACCCATGGAGATGTTGGTCACACGCTCCAGAATGATCTCGACGATCACCGGCACCTTGAACTCTTCGATCATCTGTTCGGCCTTGCGCAGGGCAGGGGCGATTTCCGACGGTTCGAACACACGCAGTGCCTTGCAGCCGAGGCCTTCGGCGACTGCGATGTGGTCAACCCCGTAACCGTTGAGTTCCGGCGCATTCAGGTTATCGAAGGACAGCTGCACGCAGTAGTCCATTTCGAACCCGCGCTGGGCCTGACGGATCAGGCCCAGGTACGAGTTGTTCACCACGACGTGGATGTACGGCAGTTTGAACTGAGCGCCGACCGCCAGTTCTTCGATCATGAACTGGAAATCATAGTCCCCCGACAGGGCCACGACTTTGCGGTTCGGATCGGCCTTGACCACGCCCAGCGCCGCCGGAATGGTCCAGCCCAACGGGCCGGCCTGACCGCAGTTGATCCAGTGACGCGGCTTGTAGACGTGCAGGAACTGCGCGCCGGCAATCTGCGACAGACCAATGGTGCTGACGTAGCAGGTGTCCTTGCCGAACACCTGGTTCATTTCTTCGTAAACGCGCTGCGGCTTGACCGGCACGTTGTCGAAGTGGGTCTTGCGATGCAGGCTGGCCTTGCGCTGCTGGCAATCCTGCAGCCAGGCGCTGCGGTTCTTCAGCTTGCCGGCGGCTTGCCATTCACGGGCGACTTCGATGAACACGGTCAGCGCGGCAGCGGCGTCGGAAACGATGCCCAGATCAGGGGTGAACACGCGGCCGATCTGCGTGCCTTCGATGTCGACGTGAATGAACTTGCGGCCTTCGGTGTAGACATCCACCGAACCGGTGTGACGGTTGGCCCAACGGTTACCAATGCCCAGCACCACGTCGGATTTGAGCATGGTGGCGTTGCCGTAACGGTGCGACGTCTGCAAACCGACCATGCCGACCATCAGCGGGTGATCGTCAGGGATGGTGCCCCAGCCCATCAGGGTTGGAATAACCGGGATGCCGGTCAGCTCGGCGAACTCGACCAGCAGGTCGCTGGCGTCGGCGTTGATGATGCCGCCGCCGGCGACCAGCAATGGACGCTCGGCCTGATCCAGCAGCGCCAGAGCCTTCTCGACCTGTACGCGGGTTGCGGTCGGTTTGGCCAATGGCAGCGGTTGATAAGCGTCGATGTCGAATTCGATCTCGGCCATCTGCACGTCGAACGGCAGGTCGATCAGTACAGGGCCTGGACGGCCGGAGCGCATTTCATAGAAGGCTTTCTGAAACGCATAAGGCACCTGGCCCGGTTCGAGAACCGTGGTCGCCCACTTGGTGACTGGCTTGACGATGCTGGTGATGTCGACAGCCTGGAAATCTTCCTTGTGCATACGGGCGCGGGGTGCCTGACCGGTAATGCAGAGGATTGGAATCGAGTCAGCCGAGGCGCTGTAGAGCCCGGTGACCATATCGGTGCCGGCCGGGCCGGACGTGCCGATGCACACGCCGATATTGCCGGCCTTGGTGCGGGTGTAGCCCTCGGCCATGTGCGAGGCGCCTTCAACGTGGCGAGCAAGGACGTGATCGATGCCACCGACCTTCTGCAAGGCGGAGTACAGCGGGTTGATCGCTGCGCCCGGGATGCCAAAAGCGGTATCAACCCCTTCACGGCGCATCACCAGAACGGCGGCTTCGATTGCTCTCATTTTGCTCATGGTTTTGTGCCTCTTTACGTTTTGTAATTGTATACAAGTGGCTTTGCGCAGAGTGTATTCACGGCGGACGGCGCAGGTCAATCCATTTTCTCAAGCGGCTGTTTCATTCGTCGGAAGCCCGATGTGCTGTGGCTTTTCGTCGCATGTGGCGCTTTTCGAGAATTATTGTATACAAAAAAATAATTCATTGTGTTCTATTTGTGGCATCGGACTGCGGCACAAACGCGCGGTCCCACGACTTTCCCTATAACAAAATGAGGACGGCACCATGAGCGCTTTAACCTTGAAAGTCGCAGTCAACCTGGTCAGCGAAGCCATCAACGCAGGACGCGGCATCAACGCCGCACCTCTGACCATCGCGGTACTCGATAACGGCGGCCACCTGATCGCCCTGCAACGCGAAGACGGCGCCAGCCTGCTGCGCCCGGACATCGCCATCGGCAAAGCCTGGGGCGCCATCGCCCTGGGCAAAGGCTCACGCCTGCTCGCCCAGGACGCCCAGCAACGCCCGGCGTTTTTTTCTTCGTTGAACAGCATGGGGCAGGGCAGCGTTGTGCCGGCCCCGGGTGGCGTGTTGATTC
The DNA here is from genome assembly GCF_024072275.1 of Pseudomonas siliginis. Classification (NCBI taxonomy): domain Bacteria; kingdom Pseudomonadati; phylum Pseudomonadota; class Gammaproteobacteria; order Pseudomonadales; family Pseudomonadaceae; genus Pseudomonas; species Pseudomonas siliginis. Next base: position 1,759,694 of record NZ_CP099598.1, read on the forward strand.
GAAATCAGGCGGGTGAAGTGCTGGGCGCGATCGGGATCAGTGGGGATTTGTCGGATGTCGATGAGCAGGTGGCGATCAGAGCGGTGGAGGCGCTGGATTTGAGGGCGGATGGCGGGGTGGTTGGTTGAATGTCAGTGTCTGAATAACCGCTTTCGCGAGCAGGCTCGCTCCCCCATGGGATCAGGGTTGGACACAAAATGTCTGAACACCTGAAGCCCACTGTGGGAGCGAGCCTGCTCGCGAATACGATCTGCGCTACACATCTTGCTAAAAGTCTGACGCTCCCTTTGCCATCTCCACGGCTAGCCTTCTCATGATCAACATATGAGAAGGCAACGGAATGCCGGGTTTATCTGCTTCACATCGCTTGCGCATCGGACGCTATTCAGAACACAACCGCATTTACCTTCTGACCGCCAATACCGCCGGGAGAGAACCCGTATTCAGCGATTTCTTCCTGGGCAGATTGCTTGTAAGCCAATTTCGGGCAGCTGAGGAAACGGGATTGGCCAATTCTCTGGCTTGGGTCGTAATGCCAGATCATTTTCACTGGCTGATTGAATTGAAGAGTGGCTCGCTCGGCGAATTGATGCAGCGAACTAAATCCCTCAGCACCAAAGCGGTAAAGCTTTCGACCGGTAGAAAGTCCAGCCTTTGGCAACCTGGCTTCCATGACCGGGCACTGCGTAAAGAGGAGAATCTGGTGAAGATGGCTAGGTATGTCATTGCCAACCCATTGCGGGCAGGGCTGGTCAAAAGCCTTGGCGACTATCCGTTGTGGGATTCGATCTGGTTATGAGTTGAGATCTGCGGTGCGGCCATTCGCGAGCAGGCTCGCTCCCACAGTGGATTTGGATTGGACACAAAATGTCTGGACACCACAACCCCTGTGGGAGCGAGCCTGCTCGCGAAGCGGTTCCCCCGATCTCACCGATCCGGCTCACACCCCTTCAACACCAACCGGATAATCGTCTGCGCAGCCGCTTCATAATCGGCTTCATCAAGCTTGTCTTTCCCGGTCACCGCGGAAATCTGCCAGTCGAAGTCGGCGTAGGTCTGGGTCGCGGCCCAGATGCTGAACATCAGGTGGTTGGGGTCGATCGGGGCGATCTGGCCGCGGTCGATCCAGCTCTGGATGCAGGCGATGTTGTGTTTGGCCTGGGCGTTGAGCTGCTCTACCAGGTCAGCGCTCAGGTGCGGGGCGCCGTGCATGATTTCGCTGGCGAACACCTTGGAGGCGTAGGGCAGGTCGCGGGAGATGCGGATCTTCGAGCGGATGTAGCCGCTCAGCACTTCGCTCGGCACGCCGTCCGGGTTGAACGGGGTCGAGGCCTGCAGAATCGGCTCGATGATGCTTTCCAGCACCTCGCGATAGAGGTTTTCCTTGGATTTGAAGTAGTAGTAGACGTTGGGCTTGGGCAATCCCGCCTTGGCGGCGATGTCGCTGGTTTTGGTCGCCGCGAAGCCCTTGTCGGCAAACTCTTCGCTGGCGGCGCGCAGGATCAGTTCTTTGTTACGCTCGCGGATTGTGCTCATAAACCCGGTGGTTCCTTGCCTGTTCTGGCGGTGGCGCATGGTAGCACCGGCCTTGAGCGGCGCTCAACAATGCAGCCTGTGGCCGGCGGTCGCGTTATGCTTGGCAACATTCATACACAGAAGGAAACAGGATTCATGGCAGGAAGCAGTTTGCTGGTGCTGATCGATGACATCGCCACCGTTCTGGATGACGTTGCGTTGATGACCAAGATGGCCGCGAAGAAGACCGCCGGGGTGCTCGGTGATGATCTGGCGCTCAATGCCCAGCAGGTTTCGGGCGTGCGCGCCGAGCGGGAAATTCCCGTGGTGTGGGCGGTGGCCAAGGGCTCGTTCGTCAACAAACTGATCCTCGTGCCGTCGGCGCTGGCAATCAGCGCCTTTGTGCCTTGGCTGGTGACGCCGCTGTTGATGGTCGGCGGCGCGTACCTGTGTTTCGAGGGTTTTGAAAAGCTCGCGCACAAGTTTCTGCACAGCAAAGAGGAAGACGAGGCAGAACACGCACAGTTGACCGAAGCAGTGGCCGATCCGGCGACCGATCTGGTGGCGTACGAAAAGGACAAGATCAAAGGCGCGATCCGCACTGACTTCATTCTCTCGGCAGAAATCATTGCGATCACCCTCGGCACCGTGGCAGATGCCTCGCTGACCCAGCAAGTGGTTGTCATGTCCGGCATAGCCATTGTCATGACCGTGGGCGTTTACGGTTTGGTGGCGGGCATCGTCAAGCTCGACGACCTGGGGCTGTGGCTGACGCAGAAGCCCGGGCAGATGGCGAAAAAGATCGGCGGCGGCATTCTCAGTGCCGCGCCGTACATGATGAAAACCCTGTCGGTAGTCGGCACGGCGGCGATGTTCCTGGTCGGCGGCGGCATCCTGACCCATGGTGTACCGGTGCTGCATCACTGGATTGAAGGCATCGGCGCGGCAGCGGGCAGTGCCGGGTTCGCCGTGCCGATGTTGCTCAATGGTGTTGCGGGAATAATTGCCGGGGCGGTGGTGTTGGCGGTGGTTTCGGTCGTAGGCAAGCTCTGGAAAGCGCTGAAGGGTTAATCAGCAACACATAACAAATGTGGGAGCGAGCCTGCTCGCGAATGCGGTAGTTCAGTCAACATCGATGTTGACTGAAACTCCGCGTTCGCGAGCAGGCTCGCTCCCACAGTGTTTTGCGCCAGCCGATTTACTCGGCGATCTGCAACTTGCGCGCCTCGGTATACACGTACCGCACTTTCTCGTACTCGAACGGCGAGTTCATCTGGCCGTAGCGGAAGCTGGTCTGATAGCGCTTGTCGATTGCACGCAAGGCCCAGACTTCCGGGTGGTTGGAGCTGACTTCCGCGACATTGAGGAAGTTGATCGCGGTATCGGCGGTGTAATCCACGGCCAGACCTGCGGTGTCGCGGATGTTCGACGGGCCGAAGATCGGCAGTACGAAGTAGGCGCCGCCCGGTACGCCGTAGAAGCCCAGAGTCTGCCCGAAGTCCTCGTTCTGGCGCGGCAGGCCCATGGCGGTCGCCGGGTCCCACAGGCCGGCGATGCCGATCGTGGTGTTGAGCAGCAGGCGCGCAGTGGTTTCCATCGAGCGCTGGCCCTTGAACTGCAGCAGGCTGTTGACCAGGTTCGGCACGTCGCCAATGTTGTTGAAGAAGTTGCTCACCCCGGTACGCACGAAGCTTGGCGTGATGTAGCGATAGCCATCGACCACTGGCAGGAACACCCACTGGTCGAAGCGGTAGTTGAAGTGGTAGACCCGGCGGTTCCACGATTCCAGCGGGTCATAGACGTTCAGCGCATTGAGCGTGGAGCGTTCGAATTCGCGCTGATCCAGGCCCGGGTTGAACTTGAGTTTGGTCAGCGGCTGCTTGAAGCCATCGCTGTCGACCACCACCGGTGCATCGGCTTTACTGTTGTCGGCCTGGGCCACGCCTGCACAGAGGAACGCTGCAATCAGCAGGAGATATTTAGCCACGGAAGAACTCCAGCATGGCGTCGCTGTTGACGCGATAGTTAAGGTTGCCGCAGTGGCCGCCCAGTGGATAAACGGTCAGGCGATCACCGAAGGTTTTCCGCAGGAAGCCCAGGTCGCCAGGGCCGAGGATGACGTCGTCGGCGTTGTGCATGACGGCGATTTTCGGGCTGTCGTGCAGGTAGTCCTTGAGCGCATACAGGCTGACCTGATCGATCAGTTGCAGCAGGCTGCCGCCGTCGGTGCGTGCGCGCCACATCGGAATAACCTGCTCGGTGATGTAGCAGTCGAAATCGCATTGCAGCGCACGCTTGAGGAACGGCGTGAGGCTGGTGCCTTCGGTGATCGGGAATTTCGGCGGGGTGATCAGGCCGCGACGGTTGACCAGGTCCGAGGTGTAGGCAATGTCGGCTGCCGAAAAGCGGAACGACGTGCCGATGAGCATGGCCATCTGTTCGTTGGTCAGGTGCTGCTTGGACTGCTGGAAGTCGTACAGCAGCGCATCGTTGAGATCGATGTAGCCTTTCTGCTGGAAGTAACGGGTCAGCTTGGTCAGTACCAGTTCATAGAACGTGGTGCTGTTGTTGATGCCCTTGACCTCGGTCTGCACCAGCTTGTCGAGGTTGGTCACCGAGGTGTAGAGGTTGACCGGCGGGTTCAGCAGCAGGACTTTTTTGAAGTTGAAGCTACGGCGCGTTTCGTCCAGATGCGCGACGAACGCGGCATCAAGGGCGCCGAGGCTGTAGCCGGTCAGGTAATACTCGGTGACCGGCAGCTTCGGGTTCTGCGCCCGCACGGCCTGCATCACCCGATACATGTCTTCGGCGTCTTCCTTGGTCACGCCCGGCGTGGCGAAACGCGAGGCAGCGCTGATGAAGTCGAAGCTGGTCGGCGAGGACAACTGCACGACGTGGTAGCCGGCCTTGTAATACAGCTTTTTCAGGTATTCGTTGAGCGTGCTGTCAAAGCGCGCGCCGGTGCCGGCAATCAGGAAGATCAGCGGCGCCGGTTTGTCCTGCGTGGCGATGCGGTAAGTGAGTTTCTTCACTGCCCAGAAATTGTCCGGCAGTTGGAATTCACGCTCCGGGCGCAGGGTGAGGCTGCGGTCCGTTTGATTGATGTCGTCGTCCAGCGGCAACTCCGGACGCAGATCCGGTGGTGTCGTGGCGATCGTCGCCTCGAACGGGTTGGTCAGCGGGTAGCCATAGCTGGCGGCGTCGATATCCACCGCCAGCGCGGACGCACTCAAGATAAGGCCGCTGAACAGCGCGGCGAAGCGCAAGGAACGGAGCATGACTAGATCCCTTAGAGGAAGGTGCCGATTGAAGTTCGCAGGCTATGACCACCGGCCGTGCGCCAAAGTGCCATGCTGCGGCACCAAACAGGCGGAATTCGGGGTAATAGTAGCTGGACGATACACGTTGCAAGGGCTCGCTGAACAGTTAACAGTTGTTAGTGCTTGCGAATGCCGGTCGGCAGATTAAGCTGGCCGCCGATTTCCGCAGATTGGAGTGCTCCATGTCCCGCCGCTTGCCCGTTATTGTGCTGCTCGTTTTGTTGCCGCTGTGGCTGGCCGGCAGTTATGCCGCGCGCTATGGCTTCATGGAAGACGGGCAGTGGGTGGGCATCTGTGTCGACGAGACCGGCCGTTGGGAATGCGTGGTGCGGTCGAACCTCGGGCTGATGATTCATTTCAAGGTGCTGGGCTGGGCGGCGGTGGGCGCGGCGGTATTGGCGTTTGTATTGCCGGGACGGACAGGGTGGTGGCTGGGGGTGCTGGCGCTGGTGTTCGGCCTGCCGGCGCTGGCGTTGTACAACACCACATTAGCGGTATTTGCGGTGGTGATTGCCGGATTGCGCCTGGTCCGCGAGTCCCGCAGCGCCTGACAGTCAGTCATCGCGGGCAAGCCCGCTCCCACAGGGATTGAGGTGAACACAACATTTGTGTGCAGCAGAAATCCTGTGGGAGCTGGCTTGCCAGCGATGGCGATTTCGAAAGCGCTGAAATCAGGCCTTGCGAACCCGCAGACAGCGCCACAACGCCACCACCATCAATCCACTGACCAGCGCCCAGCCCCACGCCTGCTGATTCAGCATCCCTTCCTGATACAACTGCGGTGCAATCCCCGCGCCAACGATAAAGGTCAGCAGAGCAACCTCCCGACGCGGCACGCTTACCGGGCGGCACAGGTAGACCAGCGCCGGGAGGACGAACGCCATGCTGGCGAAACTGCGATAGCGCGGGTCGAAGACCATTTCCAGCATCATCACCGCCGCGGCAAAACCGGCCACCGCGACCAGCCAGCCGGCGCGACGCTCGAGCAAATCGAATGCTCGCGCGCGCCAACCGCTGCGTGCGCTCAACGTCAGCGCGGCATGCGCGAGCACCAACAGATTCAACCCGGTCAGCAAGCCGACCCACAGCCATTCACCGGCAAACCGTGTGGTCAATCGAGCCAGATCGCCCCAGGCGCCAATCGAGCACGCTGCGACCGCGCCCAGCAGCGGTAGCAGCAACGCCGAACGAGTGGTGCGCACGCGTCCACCAAGGATCAGCGTGCCGAGGAAAATCAAAGCACCGACTGCCAGCCATTCTTTCCAGTACGGCACATTGCTCACCGGTCCGGCGAGCACGCCTTTGTCCTGCCGATCCGCATCGAACAGCCCCCAGTAGCCGCCGACCGCGCCTTCACTGCCGCGCTTCCACGGTTGATCAAAGGCTTCGATCAGGTTGTAGCGCCAGCCTTCCTGCTCGGCCATCGCCACGAATCCACGAATGAATTTCGCCTCATTGACCCGGCTCGGCACGGCGGTTTCGCGCTGGCGGCCTTCGCTGGGCCAACCGGTTTCGCCGATCATCACGTCCTTGGGCGCGAACTTGTTGCCGAACACCTGACGCACATCCGCCACATGCCGCAGCGCCACGTCGATATTCGACGGATCGTCTTCCCAGTACGGCAGCAAGTGGATGGTCAGAAAATCCACGGCCGGGGCGACTTCCGGGTGCTTGAGCCAGAATTCCCAAACATCGGCGTAAGTCACCGGTTGCTTGACCTGGCTTTTTACCTTGTTGATCAGCCGGGCCAGTTGCGCGCCGGTGACTTCTTTGCGCAACAGTGCCTCGTTGCCGACGATTACGGCTGTGACCACGTCGGGGTTGGCATTGGCCGATTTGATCAGCAGCTCGACTTCCTGCTCGGTGTCGACCGGGTTGCTGTTGACCCAGGCGCCGATCATCAACTTCAGACCGTGTTTGCGCGCCAGATCGGGCAGGGCGTCGAGGCCGGTCATCGAGTAGGTGCGGATGCATTCAAAGCGCGTCGCCAGCAGCGCGAGGTCGGCATCCATGCGCTCGGGGCGCAATTTGAACGGCACGTCGAACGGCGATTGGTCTTTGTCGAACGGTGTGTAGGAGGCGCATTGCAACTTGTGCGTCGGCGTCGCGGCGTCCGGCAGGATCACCGGTTGGCCGAGGCCATACCAGAAACTGCCCAGGGCCAGGAGCCCGAGCAGGCAGGCGAACAGATAAGGCAGAAAAGGAAATCGGTACGTTGCGGACATGGTCAGGCCGAGTGGCTGCAAAGCGACGCATGTTACCTGCATTTATAGAAGGGCTGGTGGCTCGCAGGCGATGTACATGCAAAGTTCGGGCGGATTGTCTGGCGTCAATTAATCTCGCTTGATTAATGGCTTTCTGATGTCGTTTCTCGCTGCCTTGAGGTCGCTGACAGAGCAGGTCGCCGGCCGCTTGAGGTTGATGATCAAACCATCAGTACCCTTTTTGAAAAATCGGCTGATGTTCGGTGTGTGAGGTCCGGCGTGATGGGGGCGCTGTGCACCATAACAATACGTTGACGATGCCCGGCATCCGTCGGGCGCAGCATTTCGGGGAAGTAAACGATGAAGATGCGACGACTTTTAGGCGCAGGTGCCGCTTTGGTGCTTGCGATGAGTTCCACTTTCGCCAACGCTGAAAAACAGACCCTGAACATCGGTTACGTTGACGGCTGGTCCGACAGCGTCGCGACCACCCACGTGGCGGCCGAAGTGATCAAACAGAAGCTCGGTTATGACGTGAAGCTGCAAGCCGTCGCCACCGGGATCATGTGGCAGGGCGTGGCCACCGGCAAACTCGATGCGATGCTCTCGGCCTGGCTACCCGTGACCCACGGTGACTATTGGACGAAAAACAAGGATCAGGTCGTCGATTACGGCCCGAACTTCAAGGACGCGAAGATCGGCCTGATCGTGCCGGAGTACGTCAAAGCCAAATCGATCGAAGACCTGAAAACCGACGATACCTTCAAAAACCGCATTGTTGGCATCGACGCCGGTTCAGGCGTAATGCTCAAGACCGATCAGGCGATCAAGGATTACGGCCTGGACAAATACAGCCTCAAGGCCAGTTCCGGCGCCGGCATGATTGCCGAGCTGACCCGCGCCGAGAAGAAGAACGAATCCATCGCCGTCACCGGTTGGGTGCCGCACTGGATGTTCGCCAAGTGGAAACTGCGCTTCCTCGACGACCCGAAAGGCGTGTATGGCCAGGCTGAAACCGTGAACAGCATCGGCAGCAAAGGCCTGGACGCCAAGGCGCCGGAAGTGGCCAAGTTCCTGAAAAACTTCCAGTGGGCCTCGAAAGACGAAATCGGCGAGGTCATGCTGGCGATTCAGGACGGTGCCAAGCCTGATGCAGCGGCCAAGGACTGGGTGGCCAAACACCCGGATCGTGTAGCTGACTGGACCAAATAATTTAAACACCGCCACACCCCTGTGGGAGCGAGCCTGCTCGCGAATGCAATCTGTCAGTTGATGCAATATCGACTGATACGACGCCTTCGCGAGCAGGCTCGCTCCCACAGTTTTTTTCTGTGTACCGGAAAATGGCTAAAACATCATGGCCATCTACTACTAAGGTCGTCTGGAACCTCTCTCGCAGCCGCATACATTAGCTACGTTCCAACAATAATTTGTGCTGCGAGGATAAAAACAATGAACGACAGCATTTACCTCTCGATTCAAAACAGTCCCCGATTCAAGGAGCTGGTTCAGAAACGGGAACGATTCGCCTGGATTCTCTCGGCAATCATGCTTGGGCTCTACTCCGCATTCATCCTGCTGATCGCATACGGGCCGCACGTGCTCGGGGCGAAACTCAGTCCTGAATCCTCGATCACCTGGGGCATCCCGATCGGTGTCGGTCTGATCATTTCAGCCTTCGTCCTGACCGGCATCTACGTGCGCCGCGCCAATGGCGAGTTCGACGACCTGAACAATGCGATTCTCAAGGAGGCTCAGCAATGATCCGGCGTCTACTGGCTTTATTGAGTGTTGCGGCTTTCGCGCCGAGTGTCTGGGCGGCTGACGCATTGACGGGGGAGGTGGCCAAACAGCCGCTGAACATCCCGGCGATCCTGATGTTCGTGGCCTTCGTCGGCGCGACTTTATACATCACCTACTGGGCTTCAAAGAAAAACAACTCGGCCGCCGACTACTATGCGGCGGGCGGCAAGATCACCGGTTTCCAGAACGGCCTGGCGATTGCCGGCGACTACATGTCGGCGGCGTCTTTCCTGGGGATTTCCGCGCTGGTGTTCACCTCCGGTTATGACGGCCTGATCTACTCGATCGGCTTCCTGGTGGGCTGGCCGATCATTCTGTTCCTGATCGCCGAACGCCTGCGCAACCTGGGTAAATACACCTTTGCCGACGTGGCGTCGTACCGCCTCGGGCAAACCCAGATCCGCACCCTGTCCGCCTGCGGCTCGCTGGTGGTGGTGGCGTTCTACCTGATCGCGCAAATGGTCGGTGCCGGCAAGCTGATCCAGCTGCTGTTCGGCCTCGATTACCACGTTGCGGTGATCCTGGTCGGCGTGCTGATGTGCATGTACGTGCTGTTCGGCGGCATGCTCGCGACCACTTGGGTGCAGATCATCAAGGCAGTGCTGCTGCTGTCCGGTGCCTCGTTCATGGCGCTGATGGTGATGAAGCACGTGGGCTTCGACTTCAATACGCTGTTCTCCGAAGCGATCAAGGTTCACGCCAAGGGCGAAGCGATCATGAGCCCCGGCGGTCTGGTGAAGGATCCGATCTCGGCATTCTCGCTGGGTCTGGCGCTGATGTTCGGCACCGCTGGCCTGCCGCACATTCTGATGCGCTTCTTCACCGTGAGTGACGCAAAAGAAGCGCGCAAGAGCGTGCTGTACGCTACCGGTTTCATTGGCTACTTCTACATCCTGACCTTCATCATCGGCTTCGGCGCGATCCTGCTGGTCAGCACCAACCCGGCCTTCAAAGATGCAGCGGGCGCTTTGCTCGGCGGCAACAACATGGCGGCGGTGCACCTGGCCAACGCGGTGGGCGGCAGCATCTTCCTTGGCTTCATCTCGGCAGTGGCGTTTGCAACCATTCTGGCTGTGGTAGCCGGTCTGACGCTGGCGGGTGCTTCGGCGGTTTCTCACGACCTGTACGCCAGTGTGATCAAGAAGGGCAAGGCCAACGAGAAAGATGAGATTCGCGTGTCGAAGATCACCACCATCGCCCTGGCGGTGCTGGCGATTGGTCTGGGCATTCTGTTCGAAAGCCAGAATATTGCGTTCATGGTCGGCCTGGCGTTCTCCATCGCGGCGAGCTGCAACTTCCCTGTGCTGCTGCTTTCGATGTACTGGAAGAAGCTGACCACTCGCGGCGCGATGATTGGTGGCTGGCTGGGTCTGGTCAGTGCTGTTGGTCTGATGATCCTCGGCCCAACCATCTGGGTGCAGATTCTGCATCACGAGAAGGCGATCTTCCCTTACGAATATCCGGCGCTGTTCTCGATGATGATTGCGTTCATCGGGATCTGGTTCTTCTCGATTACCGACAAGTCGGCGGCTGCGGATAACGAGCGGGCGCTGTTCTTCCCGCAGTTTGTGCGTTCGCAGACCGGGTTGGGGGCGAGTGGGGCGGTTTCGCACTAAGAGATCAGTTGTAAGCTGCAAACTTCAAGCTTCAAGAAAACGCCCTGATTGAGAGATTGGGGCGTTTTTTTTGTGGGTGGTTATTGGTTGGTTTGGTGTGTATATCCGTTTTTTGCAGTGCTGCGGCTGGCGGTTTCGCCCTTACGGCGACTTACTTTTTTACAAGCGCCTAAAAAAGTAAGCAAAAAACGCTAGCTCCTACGTTCGGCCCGCTCGCTGGGGCTCGGGGTTCCTTCGCTCCGGGACTGATCCTGGCGCAGCGGCTCCGGTTTGCTTCGCTGCACCTCCTTCCGCTGTGTCTGGCTGCGCCAGACGGTCGCTGCGCTCCCACGCCCGGATCAATCCCTCCACTCAGCCTTCCGACGTCGCCCGTGGATCAAGATCAAAAGCACTCGAGCTAACGCTCATTGTTGAGTGGTTAGAAGCGTCGCATGGCTTGAGATTTTCGGTGGATTCGCCCCTCACCCCAGCCCTCTCCCGAGGGAGAGGGAGCCGATTTGTGTGGTGTTCAAAACCTGCATTCGACTCGGTATCGCAAGTCGGCGTGTTTCGCCTGAACACCTCGGTCAGTCCCCTCTCCCTCTGGGAGAGGGCTAGGGTGAGGGGCTCTTGATCTGGCTTTGGCCTTTGCTTTTGATCTTTTGCCCTTTCGGCAGGCTTCGTTACCGGATCGGTCCCGTAACGAAGGTACCCCGAGCCCTAGCGAGCGGGCCGTACGCCGGGGCAAAGCCTTTTGGGTTACCTTTTCGGCGTTTGGAAAAGGTGACTCGCTGTAAGAGCGAAACCGCCAGCGGCAGCACCCGCAGCAACGGATATGCCCCCAAAATCCAAGAACCAGTCGGCCCGAAGGCCGCTGAAACCACAAACAAAAACGGCCTCTATATAAGAGGCCGTTCCTGACACACCACTAAACCATCACAAAAAAGAAAAAACCTTATTTGCGATCTTCCAGCTTGGTAATGTCACGCGACTCGTAACCGGTGTACAGCTGGCGCGGACGGCCAATCTTGTACGGGCTCGAAAGCATTTCTTTCCAGTGCGAAATCCAGCCCACAGTACGCGCCAGGGCGAAAATCACCGTGAACATGCTGGTTGGAATGCCGATCGCCTTGAGGATGATCCCCGAGTAGAAGTCGACGTTCGGGTACAGCGAGCGCTCGATGAAGTACGGGTCGGTCAACGCGATCTCTTCCAGGCGCATGGCCAGTTCGAGTTGCGGATCGTTGTTGATGCCCAGTTCCTTCAGCACTTCGTCGCAGGTCTGCTTCATGACAGTCGCGCGAGGGTCGCGGTTCTTGTAGACGCGGTGACCGAAGCCCATCAACTTGAACGGATCGTTCTTGTCCTTGGCTTTGGCGATGAACTTGTCGATGTTCGACACATCGCCAATCTCGTCGAGCATGGTCAGCACGGCTTCGTTCGCACCGCCGTGGGCAGGACCCCACAGTGCGGCGATACCGGCGGCGATGCAGGCGAACGGGTTGGCACCCGAAGAGCCGGCCAGACGCACGGTGGAGGTCGAAGCGTTCTGCTCGTGGTCGGCGTGGAGGATGAAGATCCGGTCCATGGCCTTGGCGAGTACCGGGCTGATCGGTTTGATCTCGCACGGGGTGTTGAACATCATGTGCAGGAAGTTTTCCGCGTAAGTCAGATCGTTGCGCGGGTACATCATGGGTTGGCCCATGGAGTACTTGTAAACCATCGCTGCCAGGGTCGGCATCTTCGCAACCAGACGGATCGCGGAAATTTCGCGATGCTGCGGGTTATTGATGTCCAGGGAGTCGTGGTAGAAGGCCGAGAGGGCGCCGACTACACCGCACATGACGGCCATCGGGTGGGCGTCGCGACGGAAACCGTTGAAGAAGGTTTTCAGCTGCTCGTGAACCATGGTGTGGTTCTTCACGGTGCTGACGAACTGGGCCTTCTGTTCTGCGGTCGGCAATTCGCCGTTGAGCAGCAGGTAGCAGGTTTCCAGGTAGTCCGACTTTTCAGCCAGCTGTTCGATCGGGTAGCCGCGGTGCAACAAAATGCCGTTGTCGCCGTCGATATAGGTAATTTTCGATTCGCACGAAGCGGTCGACATGAAACCCGGGTCGAAAGTGAAGCGGCCCGTGGCCGTCAGGCCCCGAACATCGATTACATCGGGACCAACGGTGCCGGTTAAAATGGGCAGCTCGACGGGGGCTGCGCCCTCGATGATCAACTGCGCTTTTTTGTCAGCCATGTGGCCTCCTATTTATGCTTGAACCATCAGACAGACCCCCCACGCAGGGCCCGCACCACTATAGTGAGATAAATTCGAATGTCAATTTGCCTAAAGTCTTGCTCCAGAAGGCTTTAAGCCGACTTTTTCCTCGAAATTGCCTGCCATTTACGCCTTTTATGCAACTTGTGCAATCCGCTATTGGGGGTAGGTGAACGCGTTGTCATTAGTAGCCTAACTGTCTATACTCGGCCACCGACCGCCAAGGGCTTTTGGGCTTGCTTTCATTGGGGGTCGCATCCCTGGGTGGTGGTTACCTGACCAGTGCACTCCCCAACAACTTTGCCCTGATTGTTAGGGGCTCTTCAGTGTGAAAAAAAAGCCGTGAAAAGCCAACGACCTGTAAACCTAGACCTAAGGACCATCAAACTCCCAGTCACTGCTTACACGTCCATTCTTCACCGTATCTCCGGTGTCATCCTCTTCGTGTGCCTTGCCATCATGCTTTACGCATTGGACAAGTCGCTGAGCTCCGAGGAAGGCTTCGGTCAGGTGAAAGCGTGTCTGACCAGTCCGCTAGCCAAGCTAGTGATTTGGGGCATCCTGTCCGCTCTGCTGTATCACCTGGTAGCCGGTGTGCGCCACTTGATCATGGACATGGGCATCGGTGAGACGCTGGAAGGCGGCAAACTGGGCTCGAAAATCGTTATCGCCGTTTCCGTGGTGGTAATCGTTCTGGCAGGAGTCTGGATATGGTAACTAACGTCACTAACCTGTCGCGTTCGGGCCTCTATGACTGGATGGCACAGCGTGTGTCTGCGGTCGTTCTCGCGGCTTACTTCATCTTTCTGATCGGATACATCGTCGCCAACCCTGGCCTCGAGTATGCCCAGTGGCATGAACTGTTCGCTCACAACGGAATGCGTATTTTCAGCCTGCTGGCCCTTGTTGCTCTGGGCGCTCACGCCTGGGTCGGCATGTGGACCATCGCGACCGACTACCTGACGCCAATGGCGTTCGGCAAGTCCGCAACGGCGATACGTTTCCTTTTCCAGGCAGTATGCGGCGTTGCGATGTTCGCTTACTTCGTCTGGGGTGTGCAGATTCTCTGGGGTATCTGATTCATGGCTAACATTCCAACGATTTCTTTCGACGCCATCATTATTGGTGGTGGCGGTGCCGGCATGCGCGCTGCGCTGCAGCTGGCACAGGGCGGCCACAAGACTGCGGTGATCACCAAGGTTTTCCCGACCCGTTCGCACACTGTGTCCGCACAGGGCGGCATCACGTGCGCCATCGCTTCCGCCGACCCGAACGATGACTGGCGCTGGCACATGTACGATACCGTCAAGGGTTCCGACTACATCGGTGACCAGGACGCTATCGAATACATGTGTCAGGAAGGCCCGGCTGCCGTGTTCGAGCTGGACCACATGGGTCTGCCGTTCTCGCGTACCGAGCAAGGCCGCATCTACCAGCGTCCGTTCGGTGGCCAGTCCAAGGATTACGGCAAGGGCGGTCAGGCTGCACGTACCTGCGCTGCATCCGACCGTACCGGTCACGCGCTGCTGCACACCCTTTATCAGGGCAACCTGAAAGCCGGTACCACGTTCCTCAACGAGTACTACGCTGTTGATCTGGTGAAAAACCAGGAAGGCGAATTCGTTGGTGTGATCGCGATCTGCATCGAAACCGGCGAAACCTCCTACATCCGTGCCAAGGCCACCGTTCTGGCCACTGGCGGTGCAGGCCGTATCTACGCGTCCACCACCAACGCCCTGATCAACACCGGTGACGGCGTCGGCATGGCTCTGCGTGCTGGCGTGCCGGTACAAGACATCGAAATGTGGCAGTTCCACCCGACCGGCATTGCCGGCGCCGGTGTACTGGTTACCGAAGGTTGCCGTGGTGAAGGTGGTTACCTGATCAACAAGCACGGTGAGCGTTTCATGGAGCGTTATGCTCCGAACGCGAAAGACCTTGCAGGTCGTGACGTGGTTGCCCGTTCGATGGTTAAGGAAATCATCGCCGGCAACGGTTGCGGTCCGAATGGCGACCACGTAATGCTCAAACTCGACCACCTGGGCGAGGAAGTGCTGCACAGCCGTCTGCCAGGCATCTGCGAACTGTCGAAGACCTTCGCCCACGTTGACCCGGTCGTTGCTCCGGTTCCGGTTGTGCCGACCTGCCACTACATGATGGGCGGCGTTGCCACCAACATTCATGGCCAGGCGATCACCCAGAACGCCGAAGGTCAGGACCAGATCATCCCTGGCCTGTTCGCGGTAGGCGAAGTGGCTTGCGTATCGGTACACGGTGCGAACCGTCTGGGCGGCAACTCGCTGCTCGACCTGGTGGTCTTCGGTCGCGCTGCCGGCCTGCACCTGGAAAAGGCGTTGACCGATGGCATCGAATACGACGACGCTACCGAGTCCGACATCGAAGCTGCACTGTCGCGTCTGAACGCGCTGAACAACCGTACCGACGGTGAAGACGTTGCCACCCTGCGTCGCGAGCTGCAAAGCTGCATGCAGAACTACTTCGGTGTATTCCGTACTGGCGAATACATGCAGAAGGGCATCGCTCAGCTGGCCGATCTGCGCAAGCGTATCGCCAACGTGAAGATCAACGACAAGTCGCAAGCGTTCAACACTGCACGTATCGAAGCGCTGGAACTGCAGAACCTGCTGGAAGTGGCTGAAGCTACCGCCATCGCGGCCGAAGTACGTAAAGAGTCCCGCGGCGCTCACGCCCGTGAAGACTTCGAAGACCGTGATGACGAAAACTGGCTGTGCCACACCCTGTACTTCCCGGGTGACAAGCGCGTCACCAAGCGTGCCGTGAACTTCTCGCCGAAGACTGTTCCGACTTTCGAACCTAAAGTCCGGACTTATTAAGGGTGACCGCCATGTTGCAAGTCAGTGTTTATCGCTACAACCCTGATCAGGACGCCGCGCCGTTCATGCAGGATTTCCAGGTCGATACCGGTGGTAAAGACCTGATGGTGCTGGACGTGCTGGCCCTGATCAAAGAGCAGGACGAAGGTTTCTCCTATCGTCGCTCCTGCCGTGAAGGCGTCTGCGGCTCCGACGGCATGAACATCAACGGCAAGAACGGTCTGGCCTGCATCACGCCGCTGTCTGCCGTTGTAAAAGGCAACAAGCTGATCGTTCGTCCGCTGCCAGGTTTGCCGGTTATCCGTGACCTGGTCGTCGATATGAGCATCTTCTACAAGCAATACGAGAAGGTGAAGCCTTACCTGCAGAACGACACGCCGGCTCCGGCCATCGAGCGTCTGCAGTCGCCAGAAGAGCGCGAAAAGCTCGACGGTCTGTACGAGTGCATCCTGTGCGCCTGCTGCTCGACCTCTTGCCCGTCCTTCTGGTGGAACCCGGACAAGTTCCTGGGTCCTGCTGCGCTGCTGCAAGCCTACCGCTTCCTGGCAGACAGCCGCGACACCAAGACCAGCGAGCGTCTGGCTTCACTTGACGACCCGTTCAGCGTTTTCCGCTGCCGGGGCATCATGAACTGCGTCAACGTATGTCCGAAAGGCCTGAACCCGACTAAGGCCATCGGTCACATCCGTAACATGCTGCTTTCGAGCGGCGTGTGATTCAGCTGCTGTAACCGTTGCACCGTAGAGGCTGTGGCGCGGGCTTCAACCCGCGTCATGGCTATAACCAGAGCAGTAGCCATAAGCTGCAGCTCTTCTTTTGAAGAAATGAGACAAGCAGGGGCATCCGGGCTGGTACCCGGACTATCAGTGTGATCCTAGGTGGCTTGTTTTAGTCGCTGCATTCGGACTTCTGCAAGTTTGCTCGGTGTCGACACCGATGGTGTTCCCCTAACCGAGGGTGACCAAGCATGCAAGAAAGCGTGATGCAGCGCATGTGGAACAGCGCCTACCTTTCAGGTGGAAACGCTGCCTATGTGGAAGAGCTTTATGAGCTCTACCTGCACGACCCTAACGCTGTGCCAGAAGAGTGGCGCACCTACTTTCAGAAGTTGCCAGCCGACGGCAACTCTGCCACTGATGTTTCGCACTCGACGATTCGCGATCATTTCGTGCTGCTGGCAAAGAACCAGCGCCGCGCCCAACCGGTTTCCGCCGGCAGCGTGAGCAGTGAGCACGAGAAGAAGCAAGTTGAAGTGCTGCGATTGATCCAGGCCTACCGTATGCGTGGCCACCAGGCAGCCCAGCTTGACCCGCTGGGGCTGTGGCAGCGTCCTGCACCTGCAGACCTGTCGATCAATCATTACGGCTTGACCAATGCCGATCTTGATACGACCTTCCGTGCCGGCGACCTGTTCATCGGCAAAGAGGAAGCGAGCCTACGCGAAATTCACGAAGCGTTGCAGCAGACATATTGCCGCACCATCGGCGCTGAATTCACGCACATCACCGATTCCGAGCAGCGCCAGTGGTTCCAGCAGCGTCTGGAAAGCGTGCGTGGCCGTCCGACGTACTCCGCCGACATCAAGAGCCACCTGCTTGAGCGCGTGACTGCCGGTGAAGGCCTGGAAAAATACCTCGGTACCAAATACCCGGGCACCAAGCGTTTCGGTCTGGAAGGCGGCGAAAGCCTGATTCCGATGCTCGACGAACTGATCCAGCGTTCCGGCTCGTACGGCACCAAGGAAGTCGTCATCGGCATGGCCCACCGTGGCCGTCTGAACGTTCTGGTCAATACCTTCGGCAAGAACCCGCGCGAGCTGTTCGACGAGTTCGAAGGCAAGAAGAAGGTCGAGCTCGGTTCCGGTGACGTCAAATACCACCAGGGCTTCTCGTCCAACGTGATGACCACCGGCGGTGAAGTTCACCTCGCCATGGCGTTCAACCCGTCCCACCTGGAAATCGTTTCCCCGGTTGTCGAAGGTTCGGTGCGCGCCCGTCAGGACCGTCGCAACGACCTGACCGGTGAGAAGGTACTGCCGATCTCCATCCACGGTGACGCGGCATTTGCCGGTCAGGGCGTGGTCATGGAAACCTTCCAGATGTCGCAGACCCGCGGTTTCAAGACCGGCGGTACCGTGCACATCGTGATCAACAACCAGGTCGGTTTCACCATCAGCAACCCGCTGGACTCGCGTTCCACCGAGTACGCCACCGACGTCGCCAAGATGATCCAGGCGCCGATCCTCCATGTGAATGGCGATGATCCGGAAGCCGTGCTGTTCGTGACCCAACTGGCCATCGACTACCGCATGCAGTTCAAGCGTGACGTGGTGATCGATCTGGTCTGCTACCGTCGTCGCGGCCACAACGAGGCCGACGAGCCAAGCGGCACCCAGCCACTGATGTATCAGCAGATCACCAAGCAGCGCACCACCCGTGAGCTGTACGCTGATCGCCTGACTCAGGCCGGTGTGCTTGACGCTGAACGCGTTCAGGCCAAGGTCGACGAATACCGCAACGCGCTGGACAACGGTCTGCACGTAGTGAAATCGCTGGTCAAAGAGCCGAACAAAGAGCTGTTCGTCGACTGGCGTCCGTACCTGGGCCACGCCTGGACTGCGCGTCACGACACGCGTTTCGATCTGAAGACCCTGCAAGAGCTGTCCGCCAAGCTGCTGGAAATTCCGGAAGGCTTCGTCGTTCAGCGCCAGGTCGCGAAGATCTACGAAGACCGTCAGAAGATGCAAGCCGGCGGCCTGCCGATCAACTGGGGTTACGCTGAAACCATGGCGTACGCGACCCTCGCGTTCGAAGGTCACCCGATCCGCATGACCGGTCAGGACATCGGCCGCGGTACGTTCTCGCACCGTCACGCTGTGTTGCACAACCAGAAAGACGCGGGCACCTACATTCCGCTGCAGAACCTGTACGACGGTCAGCCACGTTTCGACCTGTACGACTCGTTCCTCTCGGAAGAAGCGGTACTGGCATTCGAATACGGTTACTCGACCACCACGCCAAACGCGCTGGTGATCTGGGAAGCCCAGTTCGGCGACTTCGCCAACGGTGCTCAGGTCGTGATCGACCAGTTCATCACCAGCGGCGAGCACAAGTGGGGCCGTCTCTGCGGTCTGACCATGCTGCTGCCACACGGTTACGAAGGCCAAGGCCCTGAGCACAGCTCGGCTCGTCTTGAGCGTTACCTGCAGCTGTGCGCCGAGCACAACATTCAGGTGTGTATGCCGACCACGCCAGCGCAGATCTACCACTTGCTGCGTCGTCAGGTGATCCGTCCGCTGCGCAAGCCGCTGGTCGTGCTGACGCCGAAGTCGCTGCTGCGCCACAAGCTGGCCATCTCGACGCTGGAAGATCTGGCCGAAGGTTCGTTCCAGACCGTGATCCCGGAAATCGATGCACTGGACCCGAAAAAGGTCGAGCGCGTGGTTCTGTGCAGCGGCAAGGTCTACTACGACCTGCTGGAAAAACGCCGTGCCGAAGGCCGCGAAGATATCGCCATCGTGCGTATCGAGCAGCTGTATCCGTTCCCTGAGGACGACTTGAAAGAAGTCCTGGCTCCATACACCAACGTCAAACACGCCGTTTGGTGTCAGGAAGAGCCGATGAACCAGGGTGCCTGGTACTGCAGCCAGCATCACTTGCGTCGCAGCATCGCCAACCTCGACAAGACTCTCGTACTTGAGTACGCGGGCCGTGAGGCTTCGGCTGCGCCAGCTTGTGGTTACGCATCGATGCACGCCGAGCAGCAGGAAAAACTGCTGCAAGATGCTTTCACTGTTTAACGCCTTCGCGCTGACTGAAACCGAATTTTAAGGACCCACAGATAATGGCTATCGAAATCAAAGCCCCGTCATTCCCGGAATCGGTTGCCGATGGCACCGTTGCCACCTGGCACAAGAAACCAGGTGAGGCCGTCAAGCGTGACGACCTGATCGTCGACATCGAAACCGACAAAGTCGTGCTCGAAGTGTTGGCTGAAGCAGACGGCGTGCTGGGCGCAATCGTTGCCGAAGAGGGCGCTACCGTTCTGTCGAACCAGGTCCTGGGCTCGATCGAAGAGGGCGGCGCTGCTGCTGCCGCTCCTGCCGCCGCTGCTGCTCCGGCTGCTACTGCCGCTGCCGCACCGGCTGCTGCCGATGGCGAAGATGACCCGATCGCCGCTCCTGCCGCGCGCAAGCTGGCTGAAGAAAACGGCATCAACATCGCTTCCGTTGCCGGCACCGGCAAGGGCGATCGTGTGACCAAGGAAGACGTGGTAGCAGCGGTTGCTGCCAAGAAAGCCGCTCCGGCTGCCGCGCCTGCCAAGGCTGCTGCTCCTTCGGCTGCTGCGCCTGTGTTCGCTGCCGGCGACCGCATCGAGAAGCGCGTACCGATGACTCGCGTACGTGCCACCGTGGCCAAGCGTCTGGTTGAAGCCCAGTCGAACATGGCGATGCTGACCACGTTCAACGAAGTCGACATGACCGAAGTCATGGCGCTGCGTTCGAAGTACAAGGACCTGTTCGAGAAGTCCCACAACGGCGTACGCCTGGGCTTCATGTCGTTCTTCGTGAAAGCGGCCACCGAAGCACTGAAACGCTTCCCGGCTGTCAACGCGTCGATCGACGGCGGCGACATCGTTTACCACGGCTATGCGGACATCGGCGTTGCCGTTTCCAGCGACCGTGGCCTGGTGGTACCGGTTCTGCGTAACGCCGAGCTGATGAGCCTGGCTGAAATCGAAGGCGGCATCGCAACATTTGGCAAGAAAGCCCGTGACGGCAAACTGTCGATGGACGAGATGACCGGTGGTACCTTCACCATCACCAACGGTGGTACCTTCGGTTCGATGATGTCGACGCCGATCGTCAACCCGCCGCAGGCAGCGATTCTGGGCATGCACAACATCATCCAGCGTCCGATGGCCATCAACGGTCAGGTCGTGATCCGTCCGATGATGTACCTGGCTCTGTCCTACGATCACCGCCTGATCGATGGCAAAGAAGCTGTGACCTTCCTGGTGACCATCAAGAACCTGCTGGAAGATCCGGCTCGTCTGTTGCTGGATATCTAAAAAGCAGCTGCAAGCTTTCAGCTACAAGCCTCAAGCTCAAGGCGAGCGGGTGGGCTTGCAGCTTGAAGCTTGCGGCTTGTAGCTTTATTGCTAAAGAGGATTTTTTGAATGTCGCAGAAATTTGACGTAGTAGTGATCGGTGCCGGCCCTGGTGGCTATGTAGCGGCCATCAAGGCTGCTCAGTTGGGCCTGACCACTGCCTGCATCGAGAAGTACACCGACGCAGAGGGCAAGCAAGCCCTGGGCGGTACCTGCCTGAACGTAGGTTGCATTCCTTCCAAGGCGCTGCTCGACAGCTCGTGGAAATACAAGGAAGCCAAAGAGAGCTTCAACGTTCACGGTATCTCGACCGGCGAAGTCAAAATGGACGTCGCTGCGATGGTTGGCCGCAAGGCTGGCATCGTCAAGAACCTGACCGGCGGCGTTGCCACCCTGTTCAAGGCCAACGGCGTTACTTCGATCCAGGGCCACGGCAAGCTGCTGGCCGGCAAGAAAGTCGAAGTCACCAAGCCGGACGGTTCGGTTGAAGTCATCGAAGCGGAAAACGTCATTCTCGCGCCAGGTTCGCGTCCGATCGACATTCCACCGGCTCCGGTTGACCAGAAAGTCATCGTCGATTCGACTGGCGCTCTGGA
Organism: Pseudomonas siliginis; assembly: GCF_024072275.1. Classification (NCBI taxonomy): domain Bacteria; kingdom Pseudomonadati; phylum Pseudomonadota; class Gammaproteobacteria; order Pseudomonadales; family Pseudomonadaceae; genus Pseudomonas; species Pseudomonas siliginis. Next base: position 1,780,957 of record NZ_CP099598.1, read on the forward strand.
ATTCCAGTCCGTACCTAAACGTCTGGGCGTGATCGGCGCTGGCGTGATCGGTCTGGAACTGGGTTCGGTATGGTCGCGTCTGGGTGCAGAAGTGACTGTGCTCGAAGCACTGGACACTTTCCTGATGGCAGCGGACACCGCTGTTTCCAAGGAAGCGCTGAAAACCCTGACCAAACAGGGTCTGGACATCAAGCTGGGCGCTCGCGTTACCGGTTCGAAAGTCAACGGCGAAGAAGTCGTCGTCAACTACACCGATGCCAACGGCGAACAGACCATCACTTTCGACAAGCTGATCGTAGCCGTTGGTCGCCGTCCGGTGACCACTGATCTGCTGTCTGCCGACTGCGGCGTGGAAATCGACGAGCGCGGTTTCATCGCGGTCGATGACCATTGCGTCACAGCTGTACCGGGCGTCTTCGCCATCGGTGACGTGGTTCGCGGCATGATGCTGGCCCACAAGGCTTCGGAAGAAGGCATCATGGTTGTCGAGCGCATCAAGGGCCACAAGGCTCAGATGAACTATGATTTGATCCCTTCGGTTATTTATACTCACCCGGAAATCGCGTGGGTTGGCAAAACCGAGCAGGCGCTGAAGGCCGAAGGCGTTGAAGTCAACGTCGGCACCTTCCCGTTCGCCGCTTCCGGCCGTGCCATGGCTGCCAACGATACCGGTGGTTTCGTCAAGGTCATCGCCGATGCCAAGACCGACCGCGTATTGGGCGTGCACGTGATTGGCCCGAGCGCTGCAGAACTGGTTCAGCAGGGCGCGATCGGTATGGAGTTCGGCACCAGCGCTGAAGACCTGGGCATGATGGTTTTCTCCCATCCGACCCTGTCCGAAGCCTTGCACGAAGCTGCTCTGGCAGTGAATGGCGGCGCCATTCACATTGCCAACCGCAAGAAGCGTTAAGACATAATAAGAAACCACGGCGGCAACGGCCCGTCGTGAGCCTTGCGAGCAAGACTCACCGCGGAATGTCCGCCGGACGCAGTCTTGCGTAGCCCAGCTACGCAAGCAGCAGTCACAGGTGGCGCGGCACTCAAACGAGCGCAGCGCCGAATGCGCAGTACCTAACGAAGACGGTAAAAAGCATGAATCTTCACGAGTATCAGGGTAAGCAGCTGTTCGCTGAATACGGCCTGCCAGTTTCCACTGGTTACGCAGTAGACACCCCGGAAGCAGCAGCAGAAGCTTGCGACAAAATCGGCGGCAACGAGTGGGTCGTCAAAGCCCAGGTTCACGCCGGTGGTCGCGGTAAAGCGGGCGGCGTAAAGCTGGTTCGCAGCAAAGAAGACGCCAAAGCCTTCGCACAGCAGTGGCTGGGCAAGCGTCTGGTGACTTACCAGACTGACGCCAATGGCCAGCCAGTCACCAAGATCCTGGTTGAATCGTGCACTGATATCGCTAAAGAGCTGTACCTGGGCGCTGTCGTTGACCGTTCGAGCCGTCGCATCGTGTTCATGGCTTCCACCGAAGGTGGCGTGGACATCGAGAAAATCGCTCACGACACTCCAGAAAAAATTCTCAAGGCCACTATCGATCCACTGGTTGGCGCTCAGCCATCCCAGGGTCGCGAGCTGGCATTCCAGCTGGGTCTGGAAGGCAAGCAGGTCACTCAGTTCGCCAAGATCTTCGTAGGTCTGGCCAAGCTGTTCAAAGACCACGACCTGGCTCTGCTGGAAGTAAACCCGCTGGTGATCAAGGCTGACGGCGATCTGCACTGCCTCGACGCGAAGATCAACATCGACGCCAACGCCATGTACCGTCAGCCTAAGCTGAAGGCTTTCCACGATCCGTCGCAGGACGATCCGCGCGAAGCGCACGCTGCCAAGTTCGAACTGAACTACGTAGCGCTGGAAGGCAACATCGGTTGCATGGTCAACGGTGCCGGTCTGGCCATGGGCACCATGGACATCGTCAACCTGCATGGCGGCAAGCCAGCCAACTTCCTCGACGTAGGTGGTGGCGCTACCAAGGAACGCGTTACTGAAGCGTTCAAGATCATCCTGTCCGACCAGAACGTCGCGGCAGTACTGGTCAACATCTTCGGCGGCATCGTTCGCTGCGACATGATTGCCGAAGGCATCATCGGCGCCGTGAAAGAAGTCGGCGTGAAAATCCCGGTTGTTGTTCGCCTTGAAGGCAACAACGCTGAGCTGGGCGCTAAAGTACTGGCAGAAAGCGGTTTGAACATCATCGCTGCTACCAGCCTGACCGACGCTGCTCAACAAGTTGTCAAAGCTGCGGAGGGCAAGTAATGAGCGTCCTGATCAATAAAGACACCAAAGTTATCTGCCAGGGTATTACCGGTTCGCAAGGTAGTTTCCACACCCAGCAAGCCATCGAATACGGCACCAAGATGGTTGGTGGCGTAACTCCTGGCAAAGGCGGCACCGAGCACCTGGGTCTGCCAGTGTTCAACACCGTCAAAGACGCAGTAGCTGCCACCGGCGCTACCGCCAGCGTGATCTACGTTCCTGCTCCGTTCTGCAAGGACTCGATCCTGGAAGCGGCATTCGGCGGCATCAAGCTGATCGTCTGCATCACCGAAGGCATTCCTACCCTGGACATGCTGGACGCCAAAGTTAAGTGCGACGAACTGGGCGTAGTCCTGATCGGCCCTAACTGCCCAGGCGTGATCACCCCAGGCGAATGCAAGATCGGCATCATGCCAGGTCACATTCACTTGCCAGGCAAGGTCGGTATCGTTTCGCGTTCCGGCACCCTGACCTACGAAGCTGTGAAGCAGACCACTGACGCCGGTTTCGGTCAGTCGACTTGCGTCGGCATCGGCGGTGACCCGATCCCGGGTTCGAACTTCATCGACATCCTGAAACTGTTCCAGGAAGACCCGAAGACCGAAGCGATCGTGATGATCGGCGAGATCGGCGGTTCGGCTGAAGAAGAAGCGGCTGCCTACATCAAGGCTAACGTGACCAAGCCGGTTGTTTCCTACATCGCTGGTGTGACTGCTCCTCCGGGCAAGCGCATGGGCCATGCTGGCGCAATCATCTCTGGCGGCAAAGGCACTGCAGACGAGAAATTCGCTGCGCTGCAAGACGCAGGCGTAAAAACCGTGCGTTCGCTGGCAGACATCGGCAAGGCCCTGGCCGAGCTGACTGGCTGGGAAGTGAAGAAGTAAGCTTCGGCTGACTTTTTAGCTCCAGCAACAAAGGCCACCTTCGGGTGGCCTTTGTCGTTCCTGGCGTATGAGAATTTTGAGAGCTGTAGTGGCGAGGGGATTTATCCCCGCTGGGCTGCGAAGCGGCCCCCATGCTAGCGACCATGATCAGTCAGGCAGTTCCAGCTCGGATTCTTTGGGACTGCTGCGCAGTCCAACGGGGATAAATCCCCTCGCCACAGGTTCGTTGTGATGAATACAGGTTCTCTGTATGAAAAATAGATATGTAAACGCGACACGGAAACGTCGCGTATCGGATAGTTCGCCCTCTAACAGTGCGTTTGTCAGCCAAATTCGTTAGGCTGGCCGCCATTTTTGCGTCCGCCGCCCACAAGGCAGCTACGCGCTTTAAGGGTCAGTCCCATACGGATCGACAGCATTTCCCTAATCCAACAGGGCAATCCCCCTCTAAATTCCGATTTCAGTAGTGTGGTATTACCTTAATGAAAGTTTTGAAAGGTCAGGACATCCTGGCACTTGGTTTTATGACGTTTGCCCTGTTTGTCGGGGCCGGTAACATCATTTTCCCGCCGATCGTCGGCTTGCAGGCCGGACCTCACGTCTGGATGGCCGCACTGGGTTTCCTGATTACCGCCGTTGGTTTGCCGGTGGTCACCGTGGTGGCGCTGGCCAAGGTCGGCGGTGCGATGGATGCGTTGAGCAGCCCTATCGGCAAGATCGCTGGCGGTATCCTCGCGGCGGCATGCTACCTGGCCGTGGGTCCGCTGTTCGCCACCCCGCGTACCGCGACCGTATCCTTCGAGGTAGGTCTGGCGCCGTTGACCGGCGAAAGCCCGCTGGCGTTGTTCCTCTACAGCTCGGTGTACTTCCTGCTGGTGTTCTTCATTTCGCTCTATCCTGGGCGGTTGCTGGATACCGTTGGCCGCTTCCTCGCACCGCTGAAAATCATTGCGCTGGCAGTACTGGGCATCGCCGCGTTCGCCTTGCCGGCGGGTGACATCGGTCACGGCACACCGGAATATGTGGCGGCACCGTTCTCTCAGGGCTTCATCAATGGTTACCTGACCATGGATACCCTCGGCGCACTGGTATTCGGCATCGTTATCGTCAACGCGATCCGCTCCCGTGGCGTCGAGTCGCCGGCGCTGATCACCCGTTATGCGATCATCGCCGGGCTGATTGCTGGCGTGGGGCTGGCACTGGTCTACGTCAGCCTGTTCCGTCTCGGTTCCGGCAGCCATGAAGTCGCGGTCGGCGCCACCAACGGCGCGGCGGTGTTGCATGCCTACGTGCAACACACCTTCGGTTCGCTGGGTAGCGGTTTCCTTGCGGTGCTGATCTCGCTGGCGTGTCTGGTCACGGCGGTCGGTCTGACCTGTGCCTGTGCTGAATACTTCAGCCGTGTGCTGCCACTGTCCTACAAGACGCTGGTGATTATCCTCGCGGCGTTCTCGCTGCTGGTCTCCAACCTCGGTCTGACCAAGCTCATTGCTTTCTCGATTCCGGTACTCACCGCGATCTACCCGCCGTGCATCGTTCTGGTCGCACTGAGCTTCTGCAAGGATTTCTGGCATGAGCACGGGCGCATTCTTGGCCCGGTGATGCTGGTTTCCTTCGTTTTCGGCACCATCGACGCCCTGAAAGGCGCTGGTCTGGCCGACTGGATGCCAACTCAGCTGACCCATCTGCCGCTGAGCGAGCAAGGGCTGGCATGGCTGGTGCCATGCGTGATGACCCTGGTGGTCGCCGTGGTCTGTGATCGCCTGCTGGGCAAGCGCAGCGAAGTCACTGCCTGACGTGATGTGACCCGCCACAAGCGGGTCAGGCACGGTTAAACAGAAATGGCCCGTATCAATCGATACGGGGCATTTTTTATCAGAGCTGATAATCCTCAACCCAGATAACGTACGACCAGAGCTCCCACATTGACGTTGTCGCTGTCACGGCTCAGGAGTATTCGCTTGTCGGGCTGCACTGCCACCGAGATCCATTGCATACCGGGCCCCATAGAGTGAGTAACGTATCCCTTGCCGTCCCCAAAGGTTGTGTCCAGTTCACCCGTTGCCAGATAGCGGCAGGCAAGCATTTGCTCCCTGGTTATTTGCCCTGTACTCCCCACCACAACCAAACCATCCTCAGGCTCCCCACTTAGATCGAACAAAGTGCAACCGTCGGTTAATCCAAGATCAGTGACAACAGGCTGACCCTGATTGAATGCGAGATTTGGTCTACCGTTCGGGTTGTACGCGGCCATCATTGCTTTGCGTCCTTTCCCCCAAACGTCGTTGGGAGATGTGTCGACCTGGCCAGCAACAAAGAAGCTGCCGTCAGCACGTAACATCAGGCTTCGTACGCTGACCGGGTAATCCGATGGAATGTAGACGGTCCCGGTGCCATCATCGCCGAAGTCTTTATGGGGCGTTCCATCGACGTTCAGGCGCACAATCTTTCCTTCTCCAGCGCTCGAACCTGCAACTGTGATTACTCCATCCTCTGCTACTGAAATCGAAGCAATGCTCATTGCAAGATCCAGCCAGCCTTTGTTGTTGAAAGCGGTATCGAAATCTCCATTCTGATCAAGTCTGAACAGTCGGTCGCTTTGACCGACGAGTATTTTTTCATCAGCAGTCAGTACTAACCTGGTTCTGGATTGCGACTTGATGGAAGCTTCCGGTTTTGGCAATTGCGATTCGGACTGTGGCAGGAAAGGGACGTAAACCGTCCCATCGGGACCGAAATCGCGATCTCTTTCACCATCAGCGAAGAATCTGGCAAGCGCAAATCGGGTTCCTTGGTCCTCATCATATTGATACCCAAAAAGCAGCGCCTTGCCGTCTTTATAAAGACAGGCGCCAGTTCCGCTGGCTTGTCCCGAACCTGTAAACGTACCTACGATCAAACCGTTTTCGTTGAAGCCAGTATCGTTAGTACCGTCCGCGAGTAATTGCGCCAAATGAAAACTGACTTTGCCCTCTACAACAGTTTGTCCCACGAGAAGGATCTTTCCATCCGGGCGCAAGCCTGCGATTTTCAAAGCCTGGCTTCCCGTAGCAAATGACTCGGCGTACCCCCGGTTGCCAAACGTTGTGTCAATGGGCAGCGCAGCGTTCAAAGGTCTCATGCTCAAATCCTTGTCTGATAGGGGAGCGGTCAGTGTTCCCGTTTGAGAAAACGACCTTATGCCTCGCCATACCCTCGGCGCTACTGTCAGAGTTGACAGGTATAAGCCTCTAAAAACTGATAGCTGCGGTCTATTTTGAATAAATTTGACTCTTCAATGAGCGTGTCTTTTTACGAGCCAACACGTCGAAACGAAGGGTTCCCTCCATCATTCCTCTTGCTCAGGACAACGAATGTCGTTCATCCAAGCCAATCTGATCCACTTGCTCGCCGCCGTCTGGTTCGTCGTCTGCTGGGGCGGTTACACCCGTTATGCCACCTGGAAGGCCCGTGATACGGCATGTCTGGCCAGCGTGTTGCACCTGTACCGCGAAGACTGGATGCGCCGCATGCTGCTGCGTGACAACCGCATCGCCGATGCCAGCGTGATCGGCAATCTGGAACGCAACGCGTCGTTCTTCGCGTCCAGCACGCTGATCATCCTCGCCGGTATCCTCACCGTGCTCGGTGCGTCCGACCGAGCCGTGTCGTTGTTGGCGGATATTCCGATGGTGCAGCAGGCGTCGCAGGGCATGTCGGAGATCAAGTTGCTGTGTCTGGCACTGGTGTTCGTCTATGCGTTCTTTACTTTCAGCTGGTGCATGCGCCAATACAACTTCGCTGCGATTCTGGTCGGTTCAGCGCCGATGATCGGTGAGCGCCAAGTGACTGAGCAAGAACGCAAGGCGTTCGCTTCGCGGGCGGCGCGGGTGATTTCGATGGCGGCCAACCAGTTCAACTTCGGCCTGCGTTCTTATTACTTCGGCATGAGTATGCTGGCGTGGTTCGTCAGCCCGTGGCTGTTCATGATCATGAGCGCGGGAGTCGTGGTGGTTTTGTATCGCCGCGAGTTTCATTCCGACGTTCTCGATGTCATGGTCTATACCCCTACAGAGGCGCCCGTCCCTGAGGCGAACAAAGAGGCTGTTTGATGAGTATTCCGTTCTGGTGTGTGTTTATCAGTGCTTTATTGATCTATGTGGCGCGTATGCCGGTGGCCAAGGCCATGAAAGAGCAGGGCGGGTATGACAATCACTTGCCGCGGCAGCAGCAGGCGCAGTTGACTGGCTTCGGTGCGAGGGCGCTGGCGGCCCATCAGAACAGCATCGAAGCCTTCATCCTCTTCGCCGTCGGCGTGCTGATGGCGCATACCACGCAAACCGCGGGTTGGCTGATCGATGCGCTGGCGATCATCTTCGTGATCTCGCGGATTTTCTATCTGTGGTTCTATCTGGCCGATCTGGCGAAGTTGCGCAGCCTGATGTGGCTAGTTGGCTTCATCTGTTCGCTGTTGCTGATGATTAGTCCGACTTTTAGAACCGTGTTGCTCTAACCGGTAAATCGCAGGCAAAAGAAAACCCGCACTTGGCGGGTTTTCCTTTCACACCACAAAGCTTATTGCTTTTTGGCGGCTTCTTCTTGAGCAGCGGCGTTCGATTCAGCCTGAGCTTTGGCAGCTTCGGCGTTTTCTTTTGCTGCGTCGTTCACTTTATCCTGAGCTTTGTTCATGTCTTGCTGAGCTTGCTCAGCATGTTGGTTTGCATCTTGAGCTTTGTCCTCGGATTTTTTATCGCAGGCAGCGAGACCGAGGGAAGCGGTCAACATCAAGGCAATAGCTAAAGTCTTACGCATGGGGTGTATCTCCTTATGGAAAATAACTACTGGCCTTAAGAACTCGGCGCTACGGGTTAAGTTCCTCAATTGTTTCAGATATATAAGTTTGTTTTATCACGGAACTTTTGCCGCTTTTCTCAATACTGGCACAAGGCCCAAACGCGAGTAATTATCACATGGCCGAAAACCCCGTTTTTGAGCGCGCGACGCGCTTTTTATCGGCATTGCGGCACTGTCAGGTCCTCGGTCTGCAGGTGCACAGTGCCTCCAGCGAAGGGCTGACGGTGATCCTGCCGTACAGCGAAAAAATCGTCGGCAATCCCGAAACCGGAGTCATCCACGGCGGTGCCATCACTTCACTGATGGACACTGCATGCGGCATGTCGACCCTGTGCGTGCTGCCGGAGTTCGAAGTCTGTCCGACCCTCGATCTGCGCATCGACTACATGCACGCCGCTGAACCGAACAAAGCGGTGTACGGCTTTGCCCAGTGCTACCGCGTCACCACCGACGTGATCTTTGCCCGTGGTTTTGCCTACCAGGACGATCCCGAGCAACCGATTGCCCACGTCGTCGGCACATTCATGCGCATGGGCATTGGTCTGAAGGGCAGCAAAGGCTTCGCGGGCGCGATCAAGGGAGCGAGCCAATGAGCAACGATCTCAGGGAGCAGCTGCAGCAGGCCCACGCGCACGGCGATTACACGCCGCTGCTGGCACTGATTCCTTATGCCGGGCTGATCGGTATCGAGTGCTCGCGAGTCGGCGATGAGTTGCTGTTCAAGCTGCCGGCGAACAAGGACAACATTGGTAACCCTTTATTGCCGGCGATCCATGGCGGGGTGATTGCCGGCTTCATGGAGCTGGCCGCGGCCCTGCATCTGCTGATTTTTACCGGCACGCCGGGCGTGCCGAAGATCATCGATTTTTCCCTCGATTACCTGCGCGCCGGGCAGTTTCGCGACACGTGGGCCAGGTGTCAGGTCTGCCGTCAGGGGCGTCGCGTGGCCAACGTTGCGGTCACGGCGTGGCAGAGTACCGAGGGCGAACCGATCGCCACCGCCCGCGCGCACTTCAAAATTGATGAGCCCTTGAAATCCTGAACAGCGCCCCCAACTCAGATGACAACCCGCCGCAGACCATTTCGGGTCGCGGCCACTGCCATCTGATTGGAGTTTGATGACCATGAGTGTGGAAACTCAAAAGGAAACCCTGGGCTTCCAGACCGAGGTAAAGCAGCTGCTGCACCTCATGATCCATTCGCTGTATTCGAATAAGGAAATTTTCCTTCGCGAATTGATCTCGAACGCCTCTGACGCTGTCGACAAGCTGCGCTTCGAAGCCCTGGCCAAGCCTGAGTTGCTCGAAGGTGGCGCTGACCTGAAAATCCGTGTGAGCTTCGACAAGGACGCCAAGACCGTCACCCTCGAAGACAACGGTATCGGTATGAACCGTGACGATGTGATCACCCACCTGGGTACCATCGCCAAATCCGGCACCGCCGATTTCATGAAAAACCTGTCCGGCGATCAGAAGAAAGATTCGCACCTGATCGGCCAGTTCGGTGTCGGCTTCTATTCGGCCTTTATCGTCGCCGACAAGGTTGATGTATACAGCCGTCGCGCCGGCACCGATGCCAGCGAAGGCGTGCACTGGTCGTCGAAAGGCGAGGGCGAGTTCGAAGTCGCCACCATTGACAAGCCAGAGCGCGGTACCCGCATCGTCCTGCACCTGAAATCCGGTGAAGACGAATTCGCGGATGGCTGGCGTCTGCGCAACATCATCAAGAAGTACTCCGACCACATCGCTTTGCCGATCGAACTGCCGAAGGAAGTCACTCCGGCCGAAGGCGAAGAGGCTCCAGCCGTTGAATGGGAAACCGTCAACCGTGCCAGCGCCCTGTGGACCCGTCCGCGCACTGAAGTCAAAGACGAGGAATACCAGGAGTTCTACAAACACATCGCTCACGACTTCGAGAATCCGCTGTCGTGGAGCCACAACAAGGTTGAAGGCAAGCTTGAGTACAGCTCGCTGCTGTACGTGCCGGCCCGCGCGCCGTTCGACCTGTACCAGCGTGAAGCGCCGAAGGGCCTGAAGCTGTACGTGCAGCGTGTGTTTGTAATGGATCAGGCCGAGTCGTTCCTGCCGCTGTACCTGCGCTTCATCAAAGGCGTGGTCGATTCCAACGACCTGTCGCTGAACGTGTCGCGTGAGATCCTGCAGAAAGACCCGATCATCGATTCGATGAAAACCGCGCTGACCAAGCGTGTGCTCGACATGCTGGAAAAACTGGCGAAGAACGAACCTGAGCAATACAAGGGCTTCTGGAAAAACTTCGGTCAGGTCATGAAAGAAGGCCCGGCAGAAGATTTCGCCAACAAAGAGAAAATTGCCGGTCTGCTGCGTTTTGCATCGACCCAGGGCGACGACGGCGAGCAGATTGTCGGTCTGGCTGACTACCTGGCCCGCGCCAAGGAAGGTCAGGACAAGATCTACTACCTCACCGGCGAAACCTACGCGCAGGTCAAGAACAGCCCGCACCTGGAAGTCTTCCGCAAGAAAGGCATCGAAGTGCTGCTGCTCACCGATCGCATCGACGAGTGGCTGATGAGCTACCTCAGCGAATTCGACGGCAAGACTTTTGTCGACGTGGCGCGCGGTGACCTCGATCTGGGCAATCTGGACTCGGAAGAGGACAAGAAAGCCGCTGAAGAAGTCGCCAAGTCCAAAGAGGGTCTGGTCGAGCGCCTGAAAACTGCGCTGGGTGATTCCGTGGCTGAAGTTCGCGTATCCCATCGTCTGACCGACTCGCCGGCCATTCTGGCTATCGGCGAACAGGACCTGGGTCTGCAAATGCGCCAGATTCTCGAAGCCAGCGGGCAGAAAGTCCCGGATTCGAAGCCGATCTTCGAGTTCAACCCGAGCCACCCGCTGATCGAGAAACTCGATGGCGAGCAGAGCGAAGAGCGTTTTGGCGATCTGTCGCACATCCTCTTCGATCAGGCCGCCCTGGCGGCGGGCGACAGCTTGAAGGATCCGGCCGCTTATGTGCGCCGTCTGAACAAGCTGCTGGTTGAACTGTCGGTTTGATCACGTTGTAGGAAAAACCCGCTTCGGCGGGTTTTTTCATTCTGGTGTTTACACAATCAGGAGTCAGAAATGAGCCAAGTCACTGTACGTTCCGTGGTCTATCAGATTGACGGCCAGACCTACGAAGGTCGCCTGGCGTTCGACGCCGAGCACAAGGGCGCGCGCCCGGGTTTGCTGATGGCGCCGAACTGGATGGGCGTCAGCGCCGGTGCTGAAGACATTGCCAAAACGGTGGCGGCCGAGGGCTACGTGGTGCTGATCGCGGATGTCTACGGCCAGAGCGTGCGTCCGCAGAACGCTGATGAGGCGCTGGCAGCGATGATGCCGCTCAAGGACGACCGCGCGCTGTTGCGCAAACGTCTGCAAGTGGCATTTGAGCAATTGCAGAGCCAGGGCGAAGCGGCAGTGGATACCTCGAAACTGGCGGTGTTCGGTTTCTGCTTCGGTGGTTGCTGTGCGCTGGATCTGGCCCGCACCGGCGCGCCGGTAAAAGCGGCGGTGTCGTTCCACGGCACGCTGGATTCGCCGAACCCGGCGGATGCGCAGAACATCAAGGGCTCGGTGCTGGTGCTGCATGGCGCGTCCGATCCATTGGTGCCGAAAGAGCAACTGCCAGCGTTCGAAGATGAAATGAACGCGGCGAAAGTCGACTGGCAACTGCTGAGCTACGGCGGCGCGGTGCACTCGTTTACCGATCCGCACGCCAATGTGCCGGGCAAGATGATGTACGACGAAAAGACCGCCAAGCGCGCGTTCAAGTCGATGCATGATTTGCTGGATGAAGTGTTCAACGGCTAAAAGCGAAAAGCCCCTCACCCTAGCCCTCTCCCGGAGGGAGAGGGGACTGATTGGGGGTTGCTGGGGAGTGGCGTCGACCTGAACGTGAATAGGCGAATCCATAATCGCCGAGACTTTTCAGGTCGATGTATAACGCAAGACGCCTCGGTCGGCTCCCTATCCCTCTGGGATAGGCGACTGATTGAGGGTTGCTCGGGAGTGACGTCGACCTGAACTTGAATAGGCGAATCCATAATCGCCGGGATTTTTCAGGTCGATGTATAAAGCAAGGCGCCTCGGTCGGCTCCCTATCCCTCTGGGAGAGGGGACTGATTGGGGGTTGCTCGGGAGTGGCGTCGACCTGAACGTGAATAGGCGAATCCATAATCGCCGAGACTTTTCAGGTCGATGTATAACGCAAGACGCCTCGGTCGGCTCCCTCTCCCTCTGGGAGAGGGCTGGGGTGAGGGTAAGCGGCCTAGCGCGGCAGTTCGATCCGCTCGACTTCCCCCGGCACCGTCGGCCAATCCCCGGCCGCCCACTTGCGCCGCGCCTCATCGATGGCCGCCGGATCACTGGCAACAAAATTCCAGTTGATCCGTCTCGGCCCGTCCAGCGCCGCGCCGCCGAACACCACGGCGTGTACATCGGTTTCGGCAAACAGGCTCATCTCTTCGCCAACCGGCAACACCACCAGCGCATGCGGCTCGATCGCCTCGCCATTCAACTGCGCATCCCCGCTCAACACATACACCGCGCGTTCTTCATGCTCGGCCGGAATCAGCAATGTGGTCGCGGTCTGCATCTTCACTTCCGCATACAACGTAGGAGAAAGCACCGGGACCGGCGATTCCAGGCAAAAGCCTGACCCGGCAATCATGCGAATCTGCACGCCGAGGTTATCGCTGACCGGCAACGTCGCTGCCGGGTGATGACTGTAATGCCCCGGGCCTTCTTCGTGTGCCTTGGGCGAGGCCAGCCAGACTTGCAGGCCGTGCAGGGTGAAGGTCTCGGCAAGCAGTGGCGCAGGCGTACGCTCGACGTGGGCGATGGCGCTGCCAGCGGTCATCCAGCTGACATCGCCGGCACCGACCACCTGATCGGAGCCCAGGCTGTCCTTGTGCTGCAATTGCCCTTCGAACAGATAGGTAAGCGTCGACAGACCAATGTGCGGATGCTGTCGGATGTCCATACCTTTGCCCGTCGGATAAATCGTTTCGAGCATGTGGTCGAAAAACACGAAAGGCCCGACGTTGCGGCATTTGGCTGACGGCAGCGGGCGCAGAATCGGCTGGCCTTCGACGTCTTCGGCGCGCGGGCGGATGATCAGGAGTGGCGTGTCCATGGTGCATTCCAGGCTGAGCGGGTGACGCCAGAAGCATAACCCGCCGCTGGCATCAGGAGGGTTATTGGCTGTCGAAGCCTTGTGGTGCGTGGGTTTCGATGCTGACTTCGCTGGTGGTCATCAATTTGTGAATCGGGCAGCGATCGGCCACACGCAGCAGTTCCTCGCGCTGGGCGTCAGTCAGCACGCCTTTGAGCGTCAGGGTGACATGCAGGGCGTATTTGCCTTTCTGTTCCTGGCTGTTGTCGCGCTTCACTTCGACTCCCACGCCGGTCAGCGGGATGTCTTTTTTCTTAGCATACATTTTCACGGTCAGCGCTTTGCAGGCGCCCAGCGCAGCGTCGAAGTAATCGTGTGGCTCTGGCGCGGTGCCTTCACCTCCGGCGGATTTCGGTACATCGGCAAACAATTCGTGGTCGTCGATCTGGACGGTGTGACGAAAACCTTCGGCAGAGACGGTATTGACGGTAACAGTCATGGAAACCTCACAGGCGGCAGGAAAAATAGTTCGATCAAAACAGACCTTGCAGTTATAGAGCATTCGCGGCAGTGGGCGTTCCGCTTTTCGGCAGGGATGAACCCTTGTCGTTCGGGCGCGGTCTAGGCTATGCCCATCTGCCGGAGATTACTTGTGTCCTTGTCTCGTCTGAGTCTTGCCTGTCTGCTGCTGTTCGCTGGCAGCGCCAGTGCCCGCGAATACACCTACAGCGATGCGCACCTGCATTACGTGGATTTTTTCCAGGAAAGCGCCGGCATGCAGAAATTGCTCACGGCCATGAAGGACAATTCCATCGAGCACGTCATGATTTCCGGCATTCCCGTGGCGAAGAAATGGCACGAAGACGAACCCAAGCGCCCGCGTTATTACGCCGGTGATGACGCCGATGCCTATTGGTACAGCGCCACCGATGTGATCATTGCCGATGCGGTGGAAAAACTTGCGCCGGAGCAGCGCCAGTACTTTCATCCGTTCCTGTCCGGCTTCAATCCCAATGACAAGAATTCCGCCGCGCACATCCAGCGCATGCTCGATCTGTATCCGGGGTTGTGGCAGGGCATCGGCGAGGTGTTCACCCGACACGATGACCTGACCGCGCTGACCTCCGGCGACACGCCTCGAGCGAACAACGAGGCAATGACCAAGATCTATCACCTCGCTGCGGAAAACGATCTGCCGGTGATGCTGCATTCCAACATCACTTCCAAGCGTGAGAAAAATCCGCTGTACCTGAAGGAAGTCGAAGAGCCGCTGCGCAATCATCCGCATACGCGATTCATCTGGGCGCATGCCGGCACCAGCGCCGAGATCCATCGGCATCAGATCCAGTTGCCGTTTCTCCTGCCAACCCTGACGCGCATGCTTGAGGCTTATCCGAATCTGTTTATCGACCTGTCGTGGAGCATGCTCACGCCGTATCTGCTCGACGAGCAGGGCAAGCCGCGCGCCGAATGGCTGGCGCTGGTGGAAAAGTATCCCGAGCGCTTCATGCTCGGCTCTGACGTGGTAGGACGGTTCAACAAGCTCGGTCAGGAAATGCACAGCTACAAGCCGTTTCTCGATGCGCTTCCGGAGACGGTGGCGAACAAAGTCGCACGGGATAACTTCCTGGCGATATTGCCGCGCAACACTGGTAAACCCGCCGGTCCGCGCTGAAACGTCAAAGCCATGAGTTCGGACTAGCCGCTCGTCTGCCTATCGCTTTTTCGTCTTACGCAATTTCACGGCAATGCCGATACCTTCTAAAGCAACCCGCTGCAGGCTGATGCAGCGCTTTTGGAAGGAGCCAGAGTGATGAATATCCGTAGTCTCAATATTGCCCCGCGCGCCGGTCTCGGTTTCGGCCTGCTGGCCCTGATGGTGTTTGCCCTCGGCGCGTTCGCCTTGCTGCAAATGTCGAACATGCGTGCGCAGTCCGATGAAGTCGACAACAACTGGCTGCCAAGCGTGATGGCGGTCGGTGAAATGAGTCAGGACATGCTGCGCCTGCGTGCGCTGACCATGCGCCTGTTGCTCAACCGTGACCCCAAGGCACTGGAGCAGAATGTCGCCAAGCTCGACGAGCTGCGCAGTGGCTTGAGCGAAGCGCAGCAGCGTTATGACGGTCTGATCGTGCTGCCTGAAGAGCGCGTATTGTTCGAACGCTTCAAGGGCACCGAGCACAAATACCTTGAGCTTCAGGCACAAGTCCTACAGCTGTCGGCGCAGAATCGGGTCGCTGAGGCTGCGACGATTCTCAATGATCAGATGAGCCCGCTGGCCGATGAAATCGCCGCCACTTTGCGTGAGCTGGTCGAGTTGAATAAACAGAATGCCGGTCTGGCCACTGAGGCCGCGCGGCTGGTGTTCAAGCAATCGCGGCTATGGGTCGCAGTAATGATCGCCATGGCTGCGCTGATTACCGTCGGCCTGGCGTTGCTGCTGACGCGCAGCATTGTCGTGCCATTGTCGCAATCGCTCAGCGTGGCCGAGGTGGTGGCCGGTGGGGATTTGACCGGTGACATTCACATCACTGGCAAAGACGAGCCGGCGCGTCTGCTGCAAGCGTTGAAAAGCATGCAGCACAATCTGCGCGACACGATCCGGCGCATCTCCGAGTCGTCAACGCAGTTGGCCTCGGCAGCCGAAGAACTTAGCAGTGTCACCGAAGACGCCACTCGCGGCCTGCATCAGCAGAGCCAGGAAATCGAACAGGCCGCCACTGCGGTCAACCAGATGACAGCAGCGGTGGAAGAGGTGGCGAACAACGCCGTGGCCACGTCCGAAGCCTCCCGCGAGTCCGACCGCATCGCCCGGCAAGGGCGCGAGCAAGTGCAGCAGACGGTGACGTCGATCGAGTTTCTCGCTGGCGATGTCACCAATAATGCCGCGCAGGTCGAGGCGCTGGCGCAAAAGGTTCATGGCATCAGCAAAGTGCTGGACGTGATTCGCTCGATCGCTGAACAAACCAATCTGCTCGCCCTCAACGCCGCGATCGAAGCCGCGCGCGCCGGTGATGCCGGGCGTGGCTTTGCAGTAGTGGCAGATGAAGTGCGGGCGCTGGCGCATCGCACCCAGCAGTCGACCCAGGAAATCGAGCAAATGATCGGCGGGATCCAGCAGGGCACCGATTCAGCGGTCAGTTCGATGCAGCAAAGCAACTCAAGGGCGCGCTCGACCCTCGAGCTGGCGAAGAGCGCAGGCTCGGCCCTGGAGGAAATTGCCTCGGCGTTTACCTTGATCAACGAGCGCAATCTGGTCATCGCCAGTGCCTCGGAAGAGCAGGCAGCGGTGGCGCGGGAGGTGGATCGCAATCTGATGAATATTCGTGATCTGGCAATGCAGACATCGGCTGGGGCCAATCAGACCAGTGCGGCGAGTCAGGAGTTGTCGAAGTTGGCGGTGGATCTGAACGGGATGGTGGCGCGGTTTTCGGTGTGAGTTTGACCTTCAAAAGCCCCTCAACCTAACCCTCTCCCGGAGGGAGAGGGGACTAATCGTGCGATGCTTTGGAATCCATATTCGACTCGGTTTCTCAGGTCGATGGTTAGCGGCAGACACCTCGGTCGGCTCCCTCTCCCTCGGGAGAGGGCTGGGGTGAGGGGTAGGGCCGCCGCGCAGTATCATCGAACAGATAAACAAAAGCCCCGCATTCGCGGGGCTCTCTGTTCTTGCGACGGATCAGCTGCCTTTGACAGTCTTGCCGTTGACAGTACCGTCCTGGAGCATGATGTTGTACTCCTTGCCGTCAGTCTCGACCTGTTGCAGGCGCACCAGCAGGTAATCCCAATCCTTGGCGAACCACAGCACGGTGATGCGTTTGCTTTGTGTCGGATCGCGCACGCGCTCGACCTTGATCGCATCGATCTGGCCGGCCTTGGTGTCGACCTTTTCCGAACCCAGCACGCGGAAGTCGTAGGTATCGACTTCGCCATCATCAACCACCTGATAGCTCATGCTTTTCTTGCCGGCGGCAACGTCGTGCTGCAGCGCCAGTTGATAGGTCGACTTGTCGACCATGCCGCGGTTCAGCGGGATCTTCACCGCGTCGCCACGGTCGGTGCCGGTCACCAGTTTATTGGCCCAGTCGAAGTCCAGATCAGCTTTTTTCGCTTTGCCCAGACCACCACGTTCAAAGTGGTAGGACTGCGGCAGCAGCGTGTCCTTGTCCAGCTTCAGGGTGCTTTCTTCAGTCAGGCTGGCGATCATCATCGAGGCCTTGAAGCTGAGCTTCCAGACGCCGTCGGCTTCCTTGGTCAGGCTGCGTTCGGCGGTGCCGCTCATGGGCAGCTGCTTCCAGTCGGCGGTGTAGCTGGCGGAGAACGGTTGAAGGTCCGCTGCCTGCGCGAAGGGCAGGGCGAGCAGAGCGCAAGCGAAGAGCAGGGCGCGACGCATAATATCTCCTAGTGTCGAATCAAGTGGCCGCTGGCGGCGAGTGGCTGACCGTCGAGTAAAGCACCCTGGTCACCGAGTGTCAGCCTGCCTTCGGCAAACCAGCGTACTGCCATCGGATAGATCAGGTGTTCCTGGGCGTGGACTCGTTGCGCCAGACTCTGCGGCGTGTCGTGCAACTCTACCGGTAATACTGCTTGTACGACCAGTGGTCCGCCATCGAGTTCCTCGGTGACGAAGTGCACGGAGCAGCCATGTTCCGTATCGCCGGCCTCCAGCGCGCGCTGATGAGTGTGTAACCCTTTGTATTTGGGCAGCAGCGACGGGTGGATGTTGAGCAGGCGACCCTGGTAATGACGCACGAAATCAGCGCTGAGAATGCGCATGAAGCCGGCCAGCACCACGAGTTCGGGGTTGAATTGGTCGATCAGTTCGATCAGCGCGGCATCGAAGGCCTCGCGGCCCTCGAATGCCTTGTGATCCAGCGAGCGGGTGGCGATACCCGCGTCGCGGGCGCGTTGCAGGCCGTAGGCGTCGGCGCGGTTGGAAATCACCGCAGCGATGCGGACCGGGCTGTCGCCGGTCCGCGTGCTGTCGATCAGAGCCTGCAAGTTACTGCCGGTGCCGGACAACAGCACCACGACATCACAGGGCTTTGGCATCAGTGAGCCTTGAGGTTCTTCAGCTCGACCTGCGCAGCGCCTTCGGCGGCCACGGCGATCTGACCGATGACCCAAGGCTGCTCGCCGGCGTCACGCAGGGTGTTCAGGGCCACTTCGACGTGCTCCTGAGCCACGCAGATGACCATGCCGACGCCGCAGTTCAATACGCGGTGCATCTCGGTTTCATCAACGTTGCCTTTCTCCTGCAGCCAGTCGAATACGGCCGGGCGAGTCCAGCTGGCCACGTCAACCACTGCTTGCGCGCCTTTTGGCAGTACGCGCGGAATGTTGTCGAGCAGGCCGCCACCGGTGATGTGGGCCATGGCCTTCACAGCGCCAGTGTCCTTGATCAGCTTGAGCAGTGGCTTGACGTAGATGCGGGTCGGGGCCATCAGCAGGTCGGTCAGCGGTTTGCCGTCGAGCTGGGTGTTCTCGATGTCGGCACCGGAGACTTCGATGATCTTGCGGATCAGCGAGTAGCCGTTGGAGTGCGGGCCGGACGATGGCAGGGCGATCAGGGCGTCACCGGTGGCGACTTTCGAGCCGTCGATGATTTCCGCTTTTTCCACGACGCCGACGCAGAAGCCGGCCAGGTCGTAGTCTTCGCCTTCGTACATGCCTGGCATTTCAGCGGTTTCGCCGCCGACCAGCGAGCAACCCGACAGTTCGCAACCAGCGCCGATGCCGGTGACAACCTGGGCAGCGGTGTCGACGTTCAGTTTGCCGGTGGCGTAGTAGTCGAGGAAGAACAGCGGCTCGGCGCCGCACACCACCAGATCGTTGACGCACATGGCGACCAGGTCGATGCCGATGCTGTCGTGCTTGTTCAGGTTCAGCGCCAGACGCAGCTTGGTGCCGACGCCGTCGGTGCCGGAGACCAGCACTGGCTGCTTGTAGCCGGCCGGGATTTCGCAGAGGGCGCCGAAACCGCCCAGGCCGCCCATGACTTCCGGGCGCGCAGTGCGCTTGGCGACGCTCTTGATGCGTTCGACCAATGCTTCACCGGCGTCGATGTCTACACCGGCGTCCTTGTAGCTCAGGGAGGGTTGCTTGCTCATGATCCAGGCCTTTAGGGGAGGGGATTCAGGGGGTAACGACCGAGTTCAGCGGGAACATCGAACTCGATGGGCGATCGCCTCACGCGAGTTTCGAGGGGCCCGGCTGTTGCCGGTCTGCGAAGGCGCGCGATTTTATCAGGCTTGAGGGGCAGCGGCCATCCTCGCACCGACGGGCAGGGCCATATCGGCGGAAATTTTTTGCAATCGCAGGGTATGACTGCCTGTATAAGGTGTGGCGATTAACCGTCTATCGTTAGGACTGTGCAAAAACTTACCGCCACCGTGTGAATGTTTTGCAAGAGGTGGGGGTCACAGCCTTGCTCAACCGGTTCACGCGGCGTGTTCCAGCCGCTCCTGTCGACGGGAATTTTCCATGCGTTTTTGTAAATTGTTATTTGTAGGCTGCCTGACGCTGGTCAGCCTGGCGAGCCATGCCGAAAACCTCAAAGGTCTGTATCAGGTGCGTCAGCCGGTCAACGGCCAGGCGCCGGAAGAGCGCGATCGCGCCACGCAGGCGGCGCTCGATACCCTGGTGCTGCGCCTGACCGGCGACCCGAAAGCCGCGCAGAACCCGGGGCTGGCGCCGATCCGCAAGGACCCGCAGCAGATCATCAGCCAGTTCGGTTTCGATGCCGGGCCACCGGAAGTGCTGAAAGTCGATTTCGATCCGGCAACCACCGAGCAGGCCTTGCGCCGGGCCGGGTTGCCGGTGTGGGGCACCAGTCGGCCGTCGATCCTCGGCTGGTGGCTGAACGATTCAACTGAAGGTGCGAGCCTGGTCGGTGACGGTCAAACCGCAGCCTCAGCATTGCGCACGGCCGCACAACATCGCGGTTTGCCACTGCGCTTGCCGCTGGCTGATCTCAGCGAGCAATTGGTTGCCACCGCACCCGCGCTGGAAAGCGCTGACCCCGCGCCCTTGCGCAGTGCTTCGGAGCGCTACAACGCCGACGCCTTGCTGGCGGTGCATGCGCGCGAAGAGGGCGGGCAGTGGCAGGCAAAATGGCGCTTGTGGCTCGGTGATCAGAAAGAGGCCGGCAGCGTGCAGGGCGCCGATCAGGCAGCTGTCGCCGATGCGGTGATGCTGGCGGTGGCCGAGCGTCTGGCGCCGCGATTTGTCGCCAAGCCCGGCGCGTCGGGTCAGCAGACCCTGGAAGTGCAGGGCATGAATCTGGAACATTACGCGGCGCTGCTGCGGTTACTCGAACCGTTCGGCGTGCGTCTGCAAAGCGTGCAGGGCGATCGGATCGTCTATCGGGTCAATGGCAGCGCCGATCAATTGCGCGCGCAATTGTCGCTGGCGAAGTTGCAGGAGCTGCCGGCCGAAGCGCCGGCCCCGGTGGCGCCTGCCCAGCCAGCGGCGGATGGTACGCCTGCGGTTGCAGCGCCAGCCCCGGCAGCGGCGGCGCCGTCGTTGCGGTTTCGCTGGTAAGTCTTTCCTTATATAGAAGCATCAGGAGTGGTAAATGGCCGATACGCGGCGTTGGTTCTGGCTCGGTGGGGTAGTCCTGCTTTGCGCGTTTGTATGGTTGCTGCATCCGATCCTCACGCCGTTTCTGGTCGCGTTGTTGCTGGCTTATCTGTTCGATCCGCTGGTGGATCGTCTGGAGCGGCTCGGGCTGTCGCGAACCTGGGGCGTGATTGCCGTGTTTGCCTTGTTCACCTTGATCGTCACGGCGTTGATGCTGGTGCTGGTACCGATGCTCGCCAAGCAGTTGCTGCGTCTGTACGAGCTGGCGCCGCAGATGCTCGACTGGTTGCAGCACACCGCTGTGCCGTGGGCGCAAGCGAAGCTTGGTTTGTCGGACGGCTTCTGGAAGTTCGATAAAGTCAAAGCCGCGATCAGCGAGCACATGGGCCAGACCACCGACATCGTCGGTGTGGTGCTGAGTCAGGCGACGGCCTCGAGCCTGGCGCTGATCGGCTGGCTGGCAAACCTGGTGCTGATTCCGGTGGTGAGCTTCTATCTGCTGCGCGACTGGGACGTGATGATGGGCAAGATCCGCAGCCTGCTCCCACGTGATCGCGAAGAGCGCGTGGTTGCGCTGGCGGGCGAGTGCCACGAAGTGCTCGGCGCGTTCGTGCGCGGGCAGTTGCTGGTGATGGTTGCGTTGGGGGTGATTTATGCCGCCGGCCTGATGATCGTCGGTCTGGAACTGGGGCTGTTGATCGGCCTGATTGCCGGGCTCGCGGCGATTGTGCCGTACATGGGTTTTGTCATCGGCATCGGTGCGGCATTGATCGCCGGATTGTTCCAGTTCGGGGGCGATCTGTACCCGATGGTCGGGATCGTCGCAGTGTTCATGGTCGGTCAGGCACTGGAAGGCATGGTGCTGACGCCGCTGCTGGTCGGGGATCGGATCGGCCTGCACCCGGTGGCGGTGATCTTCGCGATTCTCGCGGGTGGCGAGCTGTTCGGTTTTACCGGCGTGCTGCTGGCGTTGCCAGTGGCGGCGGTGATCATGGTGCTGGTGCGTCATGTCCACGACTTGTATAAGGATTCCGGGATCTACAGCGGCGTTGACGAACCTGAGTTGTGATGGCGCGGGCCGCCCGGCGCTTGGCCGGGCTGGCCCGTTTCGTTCGAGCGAGGGCGCCAGAGAATCTGTCATCAAACCGCTGCGTCAACGCAAACCTTTGATTTTGCTTGGGGTCTGTCGCATTGTGCGCTCAGCCTCACGGGTATAAACTTCGCCAACTTTACACAGAGGCCACTAACGGTTCCTTTGAGAACTGTTCAGTCAGCATGAAACCGATTCAGCTGCCCCTAGGTGTGCGTCTGCGTGACGACGCCACCTTCATCAACTACTACCCAGGCGCCAATGCCGCTGCACTCGGCTATGTCGAGCGTCTTTGCGAAGCCGACGCCGGGTGGACGGAGAGCCTGATCTACCTGTGGGGCAAACACGGCGTCGGGCGCACGCATCTGTTGCAGGCCGCGTGCCTGCGCTTCGAGCAGATGGGCGAACCGGCGGTGTATCTGCCGCTGGCCGAGTTGATGGATCGTGGCGTGGAAATCCTCGACAACCTTGAGCAGTACGAACTGGTCTGTCTGGATGACTTGCAGGTGATTGCCGGCAAGGCCGACTGGGAAGAGGCGATGTTTCATCTGTTCAATCGTCTGCGTGACAGCGGCCGGCGCCTGCTGATCGCCGCGTCCACTTCGCCGCGCGAATTGCCAGTGAAGCTGGCCGACCTGAAATCGCGCCTGACCCTGGCGCTGATCTTCCAGATGCGCCCACTCTCCGATGAAGACAAATTGCGTGCGCTGCAATTGCGCGCATCCCGTCGCGGTCTGCACCTGACCGATGAAGTCGGGCACTTCATTCTCACTCGCGGCACGCGGAGCATGAGCGCGCTGTTCGATCTCCTCGAGCAGCTTGATCAGGCGTCCCTGCAAGCGCAACGCAAGCTGACCATTCCCTTCCTCAAGGAAACTCTGGGCTGGTAGTAGTGGGCTTTTGCCAGCTTTCAGGCGCCAGAAAACCTCCGTGCCTGCGGCGATTGAGCGGCCTGGCGGATTAAGCGCTTAGATGTAAACGCGAAACCGGGAAGTCACATAAAGTTCGATTGAATTTGCAAATGAGGACGATAGCGGGCATAGTCTCGGCTTCTTTACAACTATCAGCCACGGTCGTGCCCATGCTAAAGCGCTTCGCACCCCTCGTGCCTCTCGCACTCGTTACCCTGTTATTCGGTTGTGCTGCTCATTCTCCGGTTCAAGAGCCGCCGCAACAGGTCAAGAATTCTGCTACCGCCCAGTCTTCCGTTATTTACCAGGAAGAGCTGGACACCGAAAAAGAACTCAACCAGTTCAACGGCAGCAAGCCTTATCAGCTTCCTGTACTGGCTGACAGCATCCTCGAACGCGGCATGTCCCTGATCGGTACTCGTTACCGTTTCGGCGGTACCTCTGAAGCCGGTTTCGATTGCAGCGGTTTCATCGGTTACCTGTTCCGCGAAGAGGCGGGCATGAACCTGCCGCGCTCCACTCGCGAAATGATCAACGTTGATGCGCCGCTGGTTTCGCGCAGCAACCTTGAGCCGGGTGATCTGCTGTTCTTCGCCACCAATGGTCGTCGCGGTCGTGTCAGTCACGCCGGCATCTACCTGGGTGACAACCAGTTCATTCACTCCAGCAGTCGTCGCAGCGGCGGTGTTCGCATCGACAGCCTGGGTGACAGCTACTGGAGCAAGACCTTCATCGAAGCCAAGCGTGCACTCGCCATGGCGCCGACCGTGGTCACCGCTCGCAAGTAAGCGCGATGTCGCTGCGTTCGCGGCGACAAAACGGCACGGCAACGGAGTAGACCTAAACTTTACAAGGTGAAGTTAAAGTCTTACTTGAAGTTTGCCGCGTAGCCGCTAGAATCCTGAATCTATATTGATGGCAAACCGCCTGCGTGATGACGCAGGCGGTTTTGTTTCTGTCCATTCGGCAGAGAAAGCCGCAGCCAGATCAGGATGTTCTGCTTATGACGATGTCGGCCCGCCTCACCTTGATCCTTTGCGCCGCGCTGCTCAGCGCCTGCGCCAGCCGCACACCGCCGCCAGCCCCCGTGGTTCGCGCGCCGATCGTGTTCGCTCCCTCCCAGGCTTTTTCCCCCGTTGCTGAAGACGTGCTGTTCCGTGCCCTCGGCCTGGTCGGTACGCCGTATCGTTGGGGCGGCAATACGCCGGATTCGGGTTTTGATTGCAGTGGTCTGATCGGGTTTGTCTACCGCGACGCGGCGGGAATTTCGCTGCCACGCTCGACCCGCGAAATGATCGTCATGCAGGCGCCGAATGTCGGCAAGGAAGGCTTGCAGACCGGCGACCTGATTTTCTTCGCCACCAATGGCGGCTCGCAGGTCAGTCATGCGGGGATTTACGTCGGCGAGGGGCGCTTCGTGCATGCGCCGGCCACGGGCGGCACGGTCAAGCTCGATAGCCTGTCGAAGGCGTATTGGCAGAAGGCGTATCTGAGCGCCAAGCGGGTGTTGCAGCCGGGGCAGCTGGCGCATAACCCCTAGTGCGTATGCATAACTAAATGTGGGAGCGAGCCTGCTCGCGAAGGCGGAGTGTCAGTCGACAATGATTTGACTGATAAACCGCTTTCGCGAGCAGGCTCGCTCCCACTTTTTTTGCGTTGCGCTTAGCTTATTTGCTTGCCGACACGCGCCACACTTTGTTCCCGACATCATCCGCCACCAGCAAGCCGCCTTGCTGATCGATGACCACGCCAACTGGGCGGCCCAGCGCGTTCTCGTCCTTGTCGAGGAAGCCGGTCAGCACATCCACCGGCTGCCCGGTCGGTTTGCCACCACTGAACGGCACGAAAATCACCTTGTAGCCACTGTGCGGTTTGCGGTTCCACGAGCCGTGTTGGCCAATGAATGCGCCTTCCTTGAATTGCGCCGGCAAGCGGTTGCCCTCGGCGAAGGTCAGGCCCAGCGAAGCGGTGTGCGGACCGACCGCGTAATCCGGAGCGATGGCCTTGGCCACCAGATCAGGATTCTGCGGTTTGACCCGCACATCGACGTGCTGGCCGTAGTAGCTGAACGGCCAGCCATAGAAGCCGCCGTCCTTGACCGAGGTGATGTAGTCCGGCACCAGATCGCTGCCGATTTCGTCACGCTCGTTGACCGCTGTCCACAAGGCGCCGCTGGTAGGTTCCCAGGCGAGGCCGTTGGGGTTGCGAATGCCCGAGGCGAAGATGCGGTGGTTGCCGGTCGCACGATCGACTTCCCAGATCGCCGCGCGGCCTTCTTCCTGATCCAGACCGTTTTCGCCGACGTTACTGTTCGAGCCGACGGTGACGTAGAGCTTGTTGCCGTCCTTGCTGGCGATGACGTTTTTGGTCCAGTGGTGATTCAGCGTGCCGCCAGGCAAGTCGACGACTTTGATCGGTTGGGTCTTGATCTCGGTGGCGCCCGGCTCGTAGTTGAAGCGCAGCAGGCGGTCGGTGTCGGCTACGTACAAATCGTTGCCGACCAGCGTCATGCCAAACGGCGAATTGAGGTTCTGCAGAAATACCGTGCGGGTTTCTGCGACGCCATCGTGGTCGGCATCACGCAACAGGGTGATGCGGTTCGGGCTGGGCACGCCGGCACCGGCCTTGCCCATGACTTTCTTCATCACCCAGCCACGAATGCCTTTGCTGTCATCGGGCTTGGGCGGCGCATTGGTCTCCGCCACCAGCACATCGCCGTTGGGCAGCACGTAGAGCCAGCGCGGGTGATCGAGGCCTTCGGCAAACGCGGCGACCTGGGTGCCGGCCGCTGCGGTCGGTTTCGCGCCGTCCGGCCAGCCCACCGCCGGGGCGATGTTGACTGTCGGGATCAGCGTCTTGTTCGGTTCGGGCAGTTTCGGTGACGGGCCGGTGCCGTCGGAGACTTGCAGGCTGGAGGTTTCACCGCAGGCGGCGAGCCCGCCAGCGACGGCGATGATAAGAGCGAGTTGGGCCTTGCGCATTGCTGATCTTCCCTATGAATGCATTCCTAAACATAGAGGAGGGCGCAGGCCCGATGGTTCAACTGCTCAACCGCGGGCTTCCTTTAACAGCACGGCGATGCCCGGATGATAGTTGCCCGCGTCGCTGTGCAATTTGCGATAGGCGTAGGGGAAATACCAGGCCACGGCGCAGGTGTGTTCCTTTTGCAGGTCGTCGACCATGTCCTGCAATTCTTCGGGGCTGGCGCTGTGCTGAGGTTTTTGCGGAGCAACAAAGAGGCAGCCGAGCTTGAGATCGCTGGCGTAGCTGATGCGCTTGGCATCAACGGTGATGTCGAGCAGGGCCTGGGTCAGGTTGAGGTTGTTGACCCGTGGCCAGCGTTGCGTGGCCTGAATGAACGCGCGGTCTTCGGCGCCGGCAATCAGCAGGTCGGCGCGAGCATTGCGTTCGCCTTCTTCGTTCTGTTTGCGCGTGGCCGTGTCGTTCAGCGTGACCATTTCAGCCATCCACGCCGCTGCCGCGAGCAGGCCGAGATTGGCTTTCTCGTCGTGCCAGTACGGCGTGTCGTTGTCGCCGCGTACAGTGTTGTAGCGATCGATACAGTCAAACCAGCGTTCCAGCACCGGGCGCAGAAATTCCAGGCGCGGGTTGCTGATGATCATGCCTTGCATCGTCGTCATCCTTATTGTTGTAGTGGGCTTTCGAAAAAAGCATGGCTCTTTGATATCACTTGTCGCAGTCTGGCACAAGATTGCCGCTGCACAATGGATCAGCGGCAGTTATTCGCGCGCAAAGCGCCTCTTCAATTGACGCTCCACCCCCAACCCTCTAACCTTCGCCGCTTGTTTCAGGTGCTCTGTGGCCCCGCGTCGACAGAGTGAAACAGGGAAGCCGGTGAGGGTGGTCTTCAAGCGAAGCCACGACGATCCCGGCGCTGCCCCCGCAACGGTAAATGAGTGAAAACTGCGCCTTGAGCCACTGCCTCGAAAGAAGCGGGAAGGCGCGCAGTCCGGCGAAACGCCGCTCATGAGCCCGGAGACCGGCCTGATCCATCTCAGCGGCATCACGGTGGGCGATGCCAGGCTTTTTGCCGTCTATTCTTGTGCCTGCCCGCCGTTATCCAGCCTCAACGGAGAGCTCCCCCCATGACTGATTCCCCCGAGCGTGACGAACGCCATCTGGCGCGCATGCAGCGCAAGAAGGCCGTGATCGACGAACGCATCGCCAGCTCGCCCGACGAATGTGGCCTGGTGCTGGTGCTGACCGGCAATGGCAAAGGCAAGAGCAGCTCGGCGTTCGGCATGCTCGCCCGCGCGATGGGCCACGGCATGCAGTGCGGCGTGGTGCAGTTCATCAAGGGCCGCAACAGCACTGGCGAGGAATTGTTTTTCCGCCGCTTCCCCGAGCAGGTGCGTTTCCACGTCATGGGCGAAGGCTTCACCTGGGAAACCCAGGATCGTCAGCGCGACATCGCCGCTGCGACCGCCGCTTGGGAAGTCTCGCGCGAATTGTTGCGCGACCCTTCGATCGGTCTGGTGGTGCTCGATGAATTGAACATCGCCCTCAAGCACGGCTACCTCGATCTCGATCAGGTGCTCAGCGATCTGCAAGCGCGCCCGCCGATGCAGCACGTGGTGGTCACCGGGCGCGGCGCCAAGCCGGAAATGATCGAGATGGGCGACACGGTCACCGAGATGGGCATGCTCAAGCACGCCTTTCAGGCCGGGATCAAAGCGCAGAAAGGCGTCGAACTTTGAAGCAACCACGTCACTGCCCGGCGGTGTTGATCGCCGCGCCGGCCTCCGGTCAGGGCAAGACCACCGTCACCGCCGCACTCGCCCGTTTGCATCGCAACCAAGGGCGCAAGGTGCGCGTGTTCAAATGCGGTCCGGACTTTCTCGACCCGATGATCCTCGAGCGCGCGAGCGGTGCGCCGGTGTATCAACTGGACATGTGGATGGTCGGCGAGCAGGAAAGTCGCCGGCTGTTGTGGGAAGCCGCCGCCGAGGCTGACCTGATTCTGATCGAGGGCGTGATGGGCCTTTTCGACGGCACGCCATCCAGCGCTGATCTGGCGCGCCACTTCGGTGTGCCGGTGCTCGGCGTGATCGATGGCACCGCCATGGCGCAGACCTTTGGCGCCTTGGCGCTGGGCCTGGCCAAGTATCAGCCGGACTTGCCGTTCGCTGGCGTGCTGGCCAACCGCGTCGGCACCTTGCGCCATGCGCAATTACTCGAAGGCAGCCTCACCGAAGGTCTGCGCTGGTACGGTGCGCTGTCCCGCGAAACCGGTATCGAATTGCCGAGCCGCCACCTCGGCCTGGTTCAGGCCAGCGAATTGAATGATCTGGATCTGCGCCTCGACGCGGCCGCCGATGCGCTGGCCAGCAGTTGCGAGGTCGCGCTGCCACCGGCCGTTGAATTCGCCGGGCCTGACGTCATCGCCGCCGAGCCTCTATTAAAAGGTGTGCGCATCGCCGTTGCCCGCGATGAAGCCTTTGCCTTCACCTATGGCGCCAGTCTCGATCTGCTGCGGGCGATGGGCGCCGAATTGCGCTTCTTCTCGCCGATTCGCGACACGCAATTGCCCGAGGCGGACAGCCTGTATCTGCCGGGCGGCTATCCAGAGTTGCATCACGTCGCGCTGGCGCAAAACGCCTCAATGCTGGCGGCGATCCGCGCGCACCATGCGGCGGGCAAGCCGTTGCTCGCCGAGTGTGGCGGCATGCTTTATCTGCTTGATTCGCTGACCGACGTGGAAGGCACCCGTGCTGAGCTGGTCGGTTTGCTCAAGGGCGAGGCGGTGATGCAGAAGCGTCTGGCGGCGCTGGCGTTGCAGGCGGTTGAGCTGCCGGAAGGTTCCTTGCGGGGGCATACGTATCACCATTCGCTGACTACAACCGAGCTGACGCCGATTGCCCGTGGGCTGAGTCCCAATGGCGGGCGCGGCGCTGAGGCGGTTTATCGCGAGGGGCGGATGACGGCGTCATATGTGCACTTTTATTTCCCGTCGAATCCGACTGCGATTGCGGCATTGTTTGCGCCAGATCGTGAGGCCGCCTTCGCGAGCAGGCTCGCTCCCACAATGGATGACCTGAACCCTGTGGGAGCGAGCCTGCTCGCGAAAGGGCCATGACCGACAACACATTCTCCGAAGCCGAGCGCGCAGCGGTCTACAAGGCCATCGCCGAGCGCCGCGACATGCGCCACTTCACCGGCGGCAGCGTCGAGCCGCAGTTGCTGCGTCGTCTGCTTGAAGCCGCTCATCAAGCGCCGAGCGTCGGCCTGATGCAGCCCTGGCGCTTCATTCGTATCAGCGATCGTGCTCTGCGCGGGCAGATCCGCGATCTGGTGGAAGAAGAGCGCATCCGCACCGCCGAAGCCCTTGGCGAGCGCAGCGATGAGTTCATGCAACTCAAGGTCGAAGGCATCAACGACTGCGCCGAAGTGCTGGTCGCAGCGCTGATGGACGATCGCGAAAAACACATTTTCGGTCGGCGCACGTTGCCGGAAATGGACATGGCCTCGTTGTCCTGCGCGATCCAGAATTTGTGGCTGGCCTCCCGCGCTGAAGGCCTGGGCATGGGCTGGGTCTCGCTGTTCGAACCGCAAGCCTTGGCGGATTTGCTCAAGTTGCCGGCCGGTGCCAAGCCGCTGGCGGTGTTGTGTCTCGGCCCGGTCAAGGAATTCTATCCGGCGCCGATGCTGGTACTTGAAGGCTGGGCGCAGGCGCGGCCGCTCAACGAGTTGCTGTACGAAAATTATTGGGGAGTGAGTCAATGAGTGTGGCGTTGCTGAGTGTCGCCGCGGTAGCGCTGGATGCGCTGCTCGGTGAACCGAAACGCTGGCATCCGCTGGTGGCGTTCGGCAATTTTGCCGGGCGCATCGAGCAACGCTTCAACGCCGGCGGTCGTGGCTGGCGCAGCCATGGCGTGACCGCGTGGGTGCTCGCGGTGCTGCCGCTGACTCTGCTCGCCACCGCATTTTCCTGGGCGCCCTATGTCGGCTGGATTGTCGAGATTCTCGCGCTGTATTGCGCACTCGGCATGCGCAGCCTCGGCGAACATGTCGCGCCGGTCGCGGCTGCGTTGCGCGCCGATGATCTGGACGAGGCGCGCAAGCGTGTCGGTTATCTGGTCAGCCGCCAGACCGATGAACTCGATAGCACTGCCGTGGCCCGTGCCGCCACTGAATCGGTGCTGGAGAACGGCAGCGATGCAGTGTTCGCTGCGCTGTTCTGGTTTGCCGTCGCCGGCGCGCCGGGCGTGGTCCTGTATCGCTTGAGCAATACCCTCGATGCGATGTGGGGTTATCGCAACGAACGCTTCGAACGTTTCGGCTGGGCGGCGGCGAAAATCGACGACGTGTTGAACTACATTCCTGCGCGTCTGGTGGCATTGACCTACGCGCTGCTCGGCAAGACCCGCCTCGCGCTGAAGTGCTGGCGCACCCAGGCGCCGCAGTGGGACAGCCCTAACGCCGGCCCGGTGATGGCGGCCGGTGCCGGTGCGCTCGGCGTCGAGTTGGGTGGACCGGCGATCTATCACGGCGAACTGCATGAGCGCCCACAACTGGGCGAAGGTGCGCCGGCGGATGCCGATTCCATTGACCGTGGCTGGCAATTGGTCCAGCGCGGCGTATGGTTATGGCTGCTGATGCTTTGCCTGGGGGCGGAATTTTATGCTTGAGCACGGTGGCCGGTTGCGCAAGGCTGCACTCGATTACGGGATTGCCGAAGCCGACTGGCTCGACCTGTCCAGCGGCCTCGCGCCATGGCCATTCCCGATCCCGGAAATCCCGCTGCGCGCCTGGGCGCGCTTGCCGGAAACCGACGACGGTCTGGAACAGGCCGCCTGCGATTACTACGGCGCCGCGCAGGTGTTGCCGGTGGCCGGCTCGCAAATGGCCATCCAGTTGCTGCCGCGTCTGCGCCGGGCCGGCAAGGTCGGCGTGTTGTCGCCGTGCTATGCCGAGCATGCCGAAGCCTGGCGGCGCAGCGGTTACATCGTCCGTGAAGTGCTCGAGCAGGAAGTCGAGTTCTTTCTCGACAGCCTCGATGTATTGGTGGTGGTCAATCCGAACAATCCGACCGGCCTCAGCCTGACCCCGGCACGCCTGCTCGACTGGCATGCGCGGCTGGCGCAACGCGGTGGCTGGCTGGTGGTCGACGAGGCGTTTATGGACAACACGCCGCAGCTGAGCCTGGCGCCCTATGCGCATCAGGTCGGGCTGGTGGTGTTGCGTTCGTTCGGCAAGTTTTTCGGTCTGGCCGGGGTGCGCCTCGGTTTCGTTCTGGCCGAGCGCAAGTTGCTCAAACTGCTCGCCGAACAGGTCGGGCCGTGGGCGGTGAGCGGGCCGACGCGGGTACTCGGTACGGCGTGCCTGCAAGACACCGAGGGCCATACCCGTCAGCGGATTCGCAGCGATGAAGCGAGCGAACGGCTGGCGGCGTTGCTGACCCGTTGCGGTTTTGCACCGCAGGGCGGCTGCGCGCTGTTTCAGTGGTTGATCACCGAGCACGCCGAAGCGCTGCACGAATTCCTCGCCCGGCGCGGCATCCTCCTGCGCCTGTTCAGCCACAACAGCAGTGTGCGTTTCGGCCTGCCAGCGGATGCCGCGCAAGCGCTGCGTCTCGAACAGGCTTTGCAAGCATTCGCCAAGGACCACCCATGACCACTCTGATGGTGCAAGGCACCACGTCTGATGCCGGCAAAAGCACGTTGGTGACGGCGTTGTGCCGCTGGGCCACTCGCCAGGGCGTGGCGGTGGTGCCGTTCAAACCGCAGAACATGGCGCTCAACAGCGCAGTCACCGCTGACGGCGGCGAGATCGGCCGCGCGCAGGCAGTGCAGGCGCAAGCGGCCGGTCTTGAACCGCACACAGACATGAACCCGGTGCTGCTCAAACCCAACAGCGACACCGGCGCGCAAGTGATCATTCATGGCCGCGCGGTGACGACGATGAACGCCGTCGCCTATCACGATTACAAGGCCATCGCGATGCAAGCGGTGCTCGCCTCGCACGAGCGACTCAGCGCTGCGTACTCGTTGGTAATGGTCGAAGGCGCCGGTTCGCCGGCGGAGATCAATCTGCGCGCCGGCGACATTGCCAACATGGGCTTTGCCGAGGCGGTGGATTGCCCGGTTTTGCTGATCGCCGACATCAATCGCGGCGGCGTGTTTGCGCATTTGGTCGGCACGCTGGAATTGCTTTCACCGAGTGAACAGGCGCGGGTCAAAGGCTTCATCATCAACCGCTTTCGCGGCGATATCGCCTTGTTGCAACCGGGCCTCGACTGGCTGGAGCAGCGCACTGGCAAACCGGTGGTCGGCGTCTTGCCCTACGTGATGGACCTGCACCTTGAGGCCGAGGACGGCATCGACCAACGCCAGGCCGACAAGGCCGAGCAGGTATTGAAAGTGGTGGTGCCGGTGCTGCCGCGCATCAGCAATCACACCGACTTCGACCCGCTGCGTCTGCATCCGCAGGTGGATCTGCAATTTGTCGGCCCGGGCCAGGCAATTCCCGCCGCCGATCTGATCATCCTGCCGGGCTCGAAGAGCGTGCGCAGTGATTTGACTTATCTACGCGCCAACGGCTGGGACGCTGCGATCAATCGGCATCTGCGCTACGGCGGCAAGGTGCTGGGGATTTGCGGCGGTCTGCAGATGCTCGGTGAGCAAGTACACGATCCGCTTGGGCTGGAAGGCGCTGCCGGCTCCAGCGCCGGTCTGGGGCTGCTGGCGTTCGAAACGCAACTCGAAGCCGAGAAGCAATTGCGCAACGTGCGCGGGCGGCTGGCGTTGGAAAGCGCCGCAGTCAGCGGTTACGAAATTCATGCTGGCGTAACCAGCGGACCGGCACTGGAAAACCCGGCGGTACATTTGGACGACGGTCGTTGCGATGGTGCGCAAAGTGCCGATGGTCAGGTGTTCGGCACCTATCTGCATGGCTTGTTCGAATCCCCCGAGGCGAGCGCGGCGTTGCTGCGCTGGGCCGGGTTGAGTGATGTGCAGGAAGTCGATTACCACGGCTTGCGCGAACGCGACATCGAGCGGCTGGCGGATCTGGTGGAGAAGCATCTGGATACCGGGCTGTTGCGGCAGCTCTGCGGGATTTGAGTTGTCTGGACTGGCCTCTTCGCGAGCAGGCTCGCTCCCACAGGGAACTGCGATCAACGGTGGGAGCGAGCCTGCTCGCGAAGGGGCCGGCTGCCTTACCACACTTTTTTGGATGAACCCATGCTCCAACTGATCCTCGGCGGCGCCCGCTCCGGCAAGAGTCGTCTGGCGGAAAAACTCGCCAGCGACAGCCATCTGGCGGTCACCTACATCGCCACCAGCCAACCGCTCGACGGCGAAATGAACCAGCGCGTCGCCCATCACCGCGCGCGCCGCCCGGTCGAATGGGCGTTGATCGAAGAGCCACTGGAACTGGCCCGCGTGCTGCGCGAATCCGCCGGCGCCGAGCGCTGCCTGCTGGTCGATTGCCTGACCCTGTGGCTGACCAATCTGCTCATGCTCGACGACGCCGAACGTCTCGCCGCCGAGCGTGAAGCGCTGCTCGACTGCCTGGCGTCGTTGCCGGGTGAAATCATTTTTGTCAGCAACGAGACCGGAATGGGTGTCGTGCCGCTGGGCGAATTGACTCGCCGCTATGTCGATGAAGCCGGTTGGCTGCATCAAGCTCTGGCCGAGCGTTGTCAGCGAGTTGTCCTGACCGTCGCCGGCCTGCCCCTGACTTTGAAAGGACCTGCGTTATGAGCCCGACCTGGTGGCTGAACCCGTGCAAAACCGTCAACTCGGACATCATCGCGCAAGCGACCGAGCGCCAGCAGCAACTGACCAAACCGGCCGGTTCGCTGGGGCGCCTTGAATCGGTGGCCGTGCAACTGGCCGGTCTGCAAGGTCAGCTCAAGCCCACGCTGGATCAAGTCTGGATCGCGATTTTCGCTGGCGACCATGGTGTGGTAGCCGAAGGCGTATCGGCTTATCCGCAGGAAGTTACCGGGCAGATGCTGCTCAACTTTGTCAGCGGCGGCGCGGCGATCAGCGTGCTGGCGCGTCAGCTCGGTGCGCAGCTGGAAGTGGTCGATCTGGGCACGGTGAATCCGACGCTGAATCTGCCCGGCGTGCGCCATCTGAACATCGGCGCGGGAACGGCGAACTTCGCTCAGGGCGCAGCGATGACTCAGGCGCAGGGCGAATCGGCCTTGCAGGCCGGTCGCGACAGCGTCTTGCGCGCGAAAGCCGCCGGCACCCAGTTATTCATCGGCGGCGAGATGGGCATCGGCAATACCACGGCGGCCAGTGCGCTGGCCTGTGCCTTGCTCGATTGCCCGGTGGCGCACCTGACCGGTCCCGGCACCGGGCTGAATGCCGCTGGCGTCAGCCACAAGGCGCACGTCATCGAACGCGCGCTGGCGCTGCATGCCGCACAGCGTGGCGATGCCTTGCAGACACTGTTCAATCTCGGCGGGTTCGAGATTGCCGCGTTGATTGGTGCCTATCTGGCGTGCGCGCAGGAAGGCATCGCGGTGCTGGTTGACGGCTTTATCTGCACGGTCGCCGCGCTGGTCGCAGTGCGCTTGAATCCGGCCTGTCGCCAGTGGCTGTTGTTCGGCCATCGCGGTGCCGAGCCGGGCCATCGTCATGTGCTGGAAACCTTGAACGCCGAACCGTTGCTGGAACTCGACCTGCGCTTGGGCGAGGGCAGTGGCGCAGCGTTGGCGGTGCCGTTGTTGCGTCTGGCCTGTGACCTGCACGGGCAAATGGCGACGTTCGCCGAAGCGGCTGTCGCGGATCGCCCGGCATGAGTCTGCGTCTGGATCTGCTGCGCCACGGCGAAACGGAACTCGGCGGCGGCTTGCGCGGCAGCCTCGACGATGCGCTGACCGCAAACGGCTGGACGCAGATGCGTGCTGCGGTGGTCGGCGGCGGGCCGTGGGATCGTATCGTCAGTTCGCCATTGCAGCGCTGTGCGCGCTTCGCCGCCGAACTCGGTGAGCAATTGAACCTGTCCGTGCATCTGGACAAGGATCTGCAAGAGCTGCATTTCGGCGCGTGGGAAGGGCAGAGCGCGGCGGCGTTGATGGAAACGGACGCCGAAGCGCTGGGGCTGTTCTGGGCTGATCCCTATGGCTTCACGCCACCGCAGGGGGAGCCGGTCAGCGCGTTTTCCGCGCGGGTGTTGGCGGCGGTCGCGCGGTTGCAGGCGGCTTACGCCGGCGAACGGATTCTGCTGGTCAGCCACGGCGGCGTGATGCGCTTGTTGCTCGCGCAGGCACGTGGTCTGCCGCGCGAACAGTTGCTCAATGTCGAAGTCGGCCACGGCGCGCTGTTTGCGCTGACGGTCGAGGCTGATGGCGCGCTCAAGGAAGGTCACTGAGATGTTGCCGCTGTGGATCGCCTTGCAGTTTCTCAGCAGCCTGCCGATTCGCCTGCCGGGCATGCCCGAGCCGCAACAGCTCGGCCGTTCGCTGCTGTTTTATCCGCTGGTGGGATTGCTGTTCGGGTTGATCCTCTATGCGTTGAATCTGTTATTGGTCGGCGCGCCGATGTTGCTGCATGCGGCGCTGTTGTTGACCGTGTGGGTATTGCTCAGCGGCGCGCTGCATCTCGATGGCCTGGCCGACAGCGCTGATGCCTGGCTCGGCGGCTTCGGTGATCGCGAGCGCACGCTGACGATCATGAAAGATCCGCGCAGCGGGCCGATCGCGGTGGTCACGCTGGTGCTGGTGTTGTTGCTGAAATTCGCCGCGCTGCTGGCGCTGATCGAGCAAGGGCATACCCTGGCGCTGATCATCGTCCCGGTGCTCGGGCGAGCGGCGCTGTTGGGGTTGTTTCTGACTACGCCGTATGTGCGTGCGGGTGGCTTGGGTCAGGCGCTGGCCGATCATCTGCCGCGCAAAGCGGGGTGGTGGGTGCTGGGGTTGAGTGCGCTGGGCTGCGTGTTGATCGCGGGTATCGGCGCGGTGCTGATTTCGCTGGTTGGGTTTGTCTGGCTGCGGCGATTGATGATGCGGCGGTTGGGCGGGGCTACCGGGGATACGGCAGGGGCGTTGCTGGAATTGCTGGAGATGGGGGTGTTGGTGGGGCTCGCTTTGGTCTGAAGGATTTGCGTAGATGATGCCGGCCCCTTCGCGAGCAGGCTCGCTCCCACCTTCGAAATGCAATCCTCTGTGGGAGCGAGCCTGCTCGCGAAGGCGGCCTCACCGGCAACAATGATGTTCAGAGTAACCTCATCTGTAACTTGATTTAACACACTCGCGGGTATATACACGCATCATGCTTCCTTCTAAGTGTTTGTGCACCAACCTGCGTCGCGCCGCGCGTGGCGTCAGCAGGCATTACGACGGCGCTCTCGATGGCTTCGGGATCAACGTTGCCCAGTATTCTCTGCTGTGCAATCTGCAGCGGCTGGAGCAACCGAGCATTTCCGAACTGGCTGAGGCCATGGGCCTGGATCGCAGCACGCTCGGACGCAATCTACGTGTGCTGGAGGGCGAAGGTCTGGTGGCGCTGGCCGAAGGCGAGGACATGCGCAACCGCATCGTGCGCCTCACTGAAACCGGCGTGCAGCGGCTGGCAGCGGCATTGCCGGCGTGGGAGGCGGCGCAACAGCGGCTGATCGACCGGCTCGGTGCCGAGAAGCGCGAAACCTTGCTCAAATTGCTCGACGAACTGGCCTGACGCCGGTTTCTTCGCGCTCAAGCGGGTATATACCCGCGACTGGAGAATAACAATGACATCGATGTGGCGTACGTGCGGTTGGGTGTTGCTGGGGAGTGCGCTGATCCTGGCGTTGTCATTGGGCGTGCGTCACGGGTTCGGCTTGTTCCTGTCGCCAATGAGCGCGCAGTTCGGCTGGGGTCGCGAAGTGTTTGCCTTCGCCATAGCCCTGCAAAACCTGATCTGGGGCCTGGCGCAGCCGTTCACCGGCGCGCTGGCTGACCGCTTCGGCGCGGCGAAAGTGGTGCTGGTCGGTGGGATCCTCTACGCGGCGGGCCTGGTGTGCATGGGCCTGTCTGATTCGGCAGTGACTCTGTCACTCAGTGCCGGTCTGCTGATCGGTATCGGTCTTTCGGGCACTTCGTTTTCGGTCATTCTTGGTGTTGTGGGTCGCGCTGTGCCGCCAGAGAAACGCAGCATGGGCATGGGTATCGCCAGCGCCGCCGGTTCTTTCGGCCAGTTTGCGATGTTGCCGGGCACGCTCGGGTTGATCGGCTGGCTCGGCTGGTCGGCCGCGCTATTGGTGCTGGGCCTGCTGGTGGCGATGATTGTGCCGCTGGTGAGCATGTTAAAAGACAAGCCACTGCCGGTTCTCGGCCACGAACAAACCCTCTCCGAAGCGCTGCGTGAGGCCTGCTCGCATTCGGGATTCTGGCTGCTGGCGTTCGGCTTTTTTGTCTGCGGGTTTCAAGTGGTGTTCATTGGCGTGCACTTGCCGGCGTATCTGGTCGATCAGCATCTGCCAGCGAGCGTCGGCACCACGGTGCTGGCATTGATCGGGCTGTTCAATATCTTCGGCACTTACACCGCTGGTTGGCTTGGCGGACGCATGTCCAAACCGCGTCTGTTGACTGCGCTGTATCTGCTGCGCGCGGTGGTGATCGTGCTGTTCCTGTGGTTGCCGGTGACCACCACCACAGCGTATCTGTTCGGCATGGCCATGGGCTTCCTGTGGCTGTCGACAGTGCCGTTGACCAACGGTACGGTGGCGACCTTGTTCGGCGTGCGCAATTTGTCCATGCTCGGTGGCATCGTCTTTCTGTTCCATCAGCTCGGCTCATTCCTTGGTGGCTGGCTGGGCGGGGTGGTGTACGACCGAACCGGGAGTTATGACTTGATCTGGCAAGTGGCGGTTCTCTTGAGCCTGCTCGCGGCGGCGTTGAACTGGCCGGTGCGCGAGCGTCCGGTGGCGCGCCTGCAAGCTGCGGCGAGCGCAGCATGAGCCGGATCTGCGCGCGATTCGCGCTGACCGCACTGGCTGCAGCGCTGTTGGCGCTGGTGTGGTGGGGCTGGCAACGCGGCGGTCTGGCGCTGATGCAGTTGGGCATGAGCATTTGCTAGATCGCAGCGTGGCGAGTAACGTCGAAGCCTGATGACTGCCCAAGGAAATTCGACATGTTGATGCGCTGGTGTGCTGTTCCCGCGTTGCTGATGGCGTTGACTGGTCTGGCCCAGGCCGCCGACTGTCCTGAGCTGCTGCAAGGCTCGCTGCCCAAGCTGCGCGCCAAGGAATCCATCGATCTGTGCAAGCAGTACGCCGACAAGCCGCTGGTGGTGGTCAATACCGCCAGCTTCTGCGGTTTCGCGCCGCAGTTCGAAGGCCTCGAGGCGCTGAACAAGCGCTATAAGGATCAGGGGCTGGAAATGCTCGGTGTGCCGTCGAATGACTTCAAGCAGGAGTCCAAGGACAGCGCGGAAACCGCCAAGGTCTGCTACGCCAATTATGGCGTGACCTTCAACATGACCGAGCCGCAGAAGGTCCGCGGCGATGACGCCACGCATCTGTTTCAGGTGCTGGCCGCGCAGAGCAATGCGCCGAAGTGGAACTTCTACAAGTATGTGGTCGACCGGCAGGGCAAGGTCGTGGCGAGTTTTTCCAGCTTGACCAAACCGGATGACCCCGAGTTTATTGCCGCGATCGAAAAGGCGATTGCCTCCAAACCGCTGAAGCCCTGAAGCCTTGTGATGGTCCTGTAGGAGCTGACGAGTGCAACGAGGCTGCGATCTTTTGTTCTTGAAATTCCAGGATCAAAAGATCGCAGCCTCGTTGCACTCGTCAGCTCCTACAGGTTTGTTCGATGCCCAGGCATGAAAAAGCCCCGCCTCTGTAAAGAGAGCGGGGCTTTTTCTTGGGCGAGGGGTTAGCCTCGCCACGGTGCATCAGAAGCGGTATGTCGCGCCGACACCGAAGCCGTTTGCC
This sequence comes from Pseudomonas siliginis, assembly GCF_024072275.1. NCBI lineage: Bacteria > Pseudomonadati > Pseudomonadota > Gammaproteobacteria > Pseudomonadales > Pseudomonadaceae > Pseudomonas > Pseudomonas siliginis. The sequence continues at coordinate 1,819,536 of NZ_CP099598.1, forward strand.
GAGTTTTCATACTTGGCATCGTAAGTCTGGCCACGCGCGTTTTCGTTGCGGATGTTGACCGACTCTTCTTTCAGGTACGAGTACGCGACGTCGATGGTCAGGTCGTCGGTCGGGCTCCAGCCGGCACCGATACTGAAGATGGTGCGGTCGCCAGTCGGGATACGCGGCGAGCGGTCTTCGTTATTGGTTGGCGACTGGTCGAAGGTCAGACCGGTACGCAGGACCCATTCCTTGTTCAACTGGTACGAGGTACCCACGGCATAGGCCCAGGAGTCATGCCAGTTCTGGTCTTCGTTGATCGAACCGAACTGACCGGCCAGCAGAGGCTGCACGCCGGAGTTCTTCACGGTGATCTTGTCCAGCTGGCTCCAGCGGGTCCAGGTGGTGCCGGCGTAGACGTTCCAGCGATCGTTGATCGCCTGGGTGACCGACAGGTCCACGGATTCCGGCGTGGTGATCTTCAACGAAGCGTCGTACTTCTGGTTGGCGCCAACGCCCACCAGCGCCAGAGCGTTGTAGTTGACCTTGGTGTCGCCTTCGAGCTTGTAGTCGACCTTGGAGTGATAGGTCAGGCCGACACGGGTGGTGTCGGTGGCCTGGACCAGCAAGCCGACGTTGTAGCCCAGCGCGGTGTCGTCACCCTTGATCTTGACCTTGCCGTCCGGCAGTGCCTGGGTGATCGACAGGTTGGATTCCAGCGAGCCGTCGATGCGGTTGATGGTCGGGCCGAAACCGATCGACACCTTGTCGTTGAAGGCGTAGCTGACGGTTGGCTGGAAAGTGATGACTTGCACTTCGGACTTGCTGCCGAAGTAACGACCGGCGAAGCCGTTTTCGTAATCCGTGATCAGGCCGAACGGTACGTACACACCGAGGCCGAATGCCCAGTGATCATCGATCGGTTTTACATAGAAGCCCATCGGTACGGCAGTGAGGGGCACCATGTCGCCTTTGTTGCTGCCGCCGTTCGGGCTGGAGCTGGTATCGCTGATATCGGTATGCGCGTCGACCAGGGCGACGCCGCCGGTGACTTGTTCGCGCTTGATGCGCGCCATGCCGGCCGGGTTGCCATAAACAGTGCTTGCGTCGTCGGCAGAAGAAGATCGCCCGGCAAAACCAGTCCCCATCCCACTGATGCTTTGTTCGTTGAGGGCAAAACCTGCCGCGAAGATTTGTGTGGAGGCAAGGGTAACGGCGAGGCTAAGGGTGGTTTTGAGCATGACTTTTTTCATTATTAGAACTCCTGGTGATCACCGGGGCGAAAATTACCAACATTTTCGTCCCAGCGCTATAGCCTGTATGCCTTGAGTTAGAGCGGTTTTGTAGGACAATCCGACCAAAATGGCGACTTGTTGCGAGAACTTGTGAAACCGCCCGGTCAGCAAGCGACCTGATTCAGCGGTGAAACACAGGTTTGCCAAGCGCAGGTGAAGTCGCGCAAACGGCCTTGCGGTTGAAAGGTCTGGCGCCAGATGCGCGCCATGCCGAGCAGGTCGGTCGGAGCGGGGAGGGTGGGGTTTTGTTCTTCTACCAGCAGCCAGGCGATGGCCGTGGCGTAACGCAGGTTGACGGTCAGTTCCAGATGCGGGCCGCTGAGGAACGCATGCTGACTGGCAAGGCCGCGCACCAGGCTGGCGCGCTCCGGATCGAGCGCCAGATAATCATCCCAGAGGGCCTGATGCCGATGCTCGGCAATCCGGTAGAGGCCATGGCCACGGCGGTCATGCAGGGCAGACCCGAGGGCGGACTGGCTGGCGGCGATACCCAGCAGCAGGGATTCGGCAGTTGCGCAGTGGCGTCCCAGATAAATCAGCGTGGGACGGATCACATAGCGGCACAGTTCGCTGGCAGCGATACCCATAACACCCTCGGTTCTTGTTGTTGAGGGCGAGTCCTGAAGGGGCCTTGGCAGCAGTGGATCGACTCAGGCTCGCCGCAAGCGGGTCAAGCCGCTTGAGTTGAAGTGTAGTGTCATATTCAGCGTGTAAAGGTCTGTTTTTAAAATATTTCCGCCATCGCATCCCAGGCGTTAGATCGGAACATGCTTAGAAGCGCAGCGCTAAAAGTGAAATATCAGGCAATAAAAAGCCCCGCTTTTCAGCAGGGCTTTGCTTTTGCAGCCTGTCCGGCTTTCAGGCAACCAGTGCCTGACGGGTACGCTCAATCACGGCCTGCAGCGGTTCGGCGCTGGAGTATTGATCGGGGTACAGACGCTCGCTGTGACGAGCGATGCCGTGTTCATTGACCACGGTGAAGCTGAAGCAGCCTTTACGAGCGGCCATGATCAGGCAGTTCATTGGAGCAAAAGCGTTGGTTAGGGTGCGAATGGCATCCTGAGTCTGGATTTGAGTAGACATAGTTATTAGGTGTTCCTACAAATGACACGGATAAGAACCGTGCAACGTTAAAACGTTCCAGTAACGTTGATCACCATTGATCGAACGAAGAACCCGACTGGAACAAAGCAGCCAGTTTGAAGCGCTGATAAGTGAGCGCGCTTGGGCTGGCAGGTAGGTACTTAGGAGGACAGGCATCACAGCGAGGGCAAAGGTTCTGGGCCCGGGGTGAAGATCCTGATCAATTTGCAGGTTGGTTCGGTCAGAGTAAGTGTTCTTCGCAACGCCCTTTGCTTTCGTTCAAAGGCAGCGTCGTCGCAAGAGTTACCTGGAAACCATCGAGGGGTCGTTCCCGCTTTTTTCGGCAGTGTCTTCCTGTTGGAAGTTGACCGTGGGAGATGTTCGACCGGAATTGACTTTCAGCTTGGTACTAACGCTGCGGATAGTAACGGATTCGTTCGGGCGAAGCAAACCCCATGACGAAAAAAGCTTCGCACGGAATGGTCGTGTCACACCGTCCGTCGGCGTGCATGCTTTTCGCAGAGCCTTTCGGTCGTTCGCAGCTGCGCAAAATGACCCGAAAAAGCGCACGTATATAACCGGCGCACAGGTACTTGTACACATTAGTTGCGCAGAGCGTAACGCAACTGTCACATCGATCCTGACTCCAGTCGCTGCCTGTATCAAAAGTTTAAGTCAATGAAAAATATCGTCTTTTTTTGTTGGTGAAAAAATCGTCAGTTTGACTGCGAGCCCCATTCCATAAGGCTTTGCGAGGATCACAGAGCGGTTGTCCACTGACTTATCCACAGCTTCTGTGGATTGTCCCTAGCGCTTGCTCTAGGACGGGCGTGCCGGGTTTTTTTCGACTTTACCTGTAAGAAAAAGAGAGTAAAGTGGCGCGCCTTCCGATCTGTCCCGCAGTGCTTTATGAAGTTTCGCTCAGTATCAGACTCTGTTACCTCCAATCCGACCTCTGTTACCGCTCCCAAGCGTTTTTCCGTACGTGTGGCTGAGTGGCTGCTAGATGCGCCGCGCCTGAGCGACAGCCCCAGCGCCAAACACCTCGCGGGCCGCCTGCTCAAGCAACCGGCCCGTGAAGGTGTAGTCGCTGCGCAAAGCCGTCTCGGCCAATTGATCTGCCGTGAGTGCGGCAATGCCCGTGACCGGCGTATCGGCCAGGAGCTGCTGCGTCAGGCCGCCCGCGCCGGCGACCGTCGCGCACAGCAGGAACTCGGTCTGATCGAAGACTGAGCTGTCCAAGCCCAGACACCTTGGTTAACCTTCAGGCTTTATCCGATTGGCAGGAGTCGCTATGGCTATGGACTTGACCAGCATATTGCTTGGTCTTGCGGCAGCAGGGGTGCCGCTGCTGGCGCTGGCTTGGCAACTGCAACGCCGGGCCAGCAATGCCCAAGCCGATCTGGCCTTGCTCGAAGAGCGCCTGGCCATGGCGCAACTGGCCCAGGACGGCCTCACCGCGCAGCTTGAAGCGAGCCGCGACGAGATCGCCGACCTCGGCCAGGCCAACGCTGCCAAACAGGCAGACCTCGCCGCCCTGCGCCGCGAAGTTGAATTGCTGCAGATCGAGCGCGATGACGCCCGCGATGCCTCCCACGCCTGGAACCTCGAACGCGCCAACAAGGACGCTGAGTTGCGCCGCCTCGACGCCCACGCTGCCTCGCTGAGTGCCGAACTGCGAGAGCAACAGGAAAGCCATCAACAACGTCTCAACGACCTGCAAGGCTCGCGCGATGAGTTGCGTGCGCAATTCGCCGAGCTGGCCGGCAAGATCTTCGATGAGCGTGAGCAGCGCTTTGCCGAAACCAGCCAGCAGCGGCTCGGGCAGTTACTCGATCCGTTGAAAGAACGCATCCAGTCCTTTGAAAAACGCGTGGAAGAAAGCTATCAGGCCGAAGCCCGCGAGCGCTTCTCGCTGGCCAAGGAGCTGGAGCGTTTGCAGGCATTGAACCTGCGCCTGAGCGACGAAGCGACCAACCTGACTCGCGCGCTCAAGGGCCAGAAAACCCAAGGCAATTGGGGCGAACTGATCCTCGAGCGCGTTCTTGAGCATGCAGGTCTGGAGAAGGGCCGCGAGTACCAGACCCAGGTCAATCTCAAAGGCCCGGACGGTGAACGCTTCCAGCCCGATGTGATCATTTATCTGCCCGGCGACAAGCAAGTCGTGGTCGACTCGAAAGTCAGCCTCACGGCCTATCAACAATATGTTGCGGCCGATGACGACACCCTCGGACAGATCGCGATCAAGCAGCATGTATTGTCGCTGCGCAATCATGTCAAAGGTTTGGCCGGCAAGGATTACAAGCGTCTGGAAGGCCTGCACAGCCTCGATTTCGTTTTGTTGTTCGTACCGATCGAAGCGGCATTTTCCGCTGCGTTGCAGGCTGAGCCTTCGCTGTTTCAGGATGCTTTCGACCGCAATATCGTGATTGTCAGTCCGACTACGCTGTTGGCTACGCTGCGGGTGATTGACAGTCTGTGGAAGCAGGAACGGCAGACCCAGAATGCCCGGGAAATCGCTGAGCGGGCGGGTTGGCTGTACGACAAGTTCGTGTTGTTTATTCAGGATCTGGACGAAGTGGGCAATCGTCTGCAGCAACTGGACAAGGCTTACAGCTCAGCGCGCAACAAGCTGACAGAGGGGCGCGGTAATCTGGTCAGCCGCAGTGAGCAGTTGAAGTTGCTTGGGGCGCGGGCGAGCAAGAGCTTGCCGGCGGATTTGCTGGAGCGGGCGATGACGGATGTTGATGGGTTGGTTGAGTTGCCTGAGTAGGCGTCGTTTTTGGGCTGATTGGGGGCATATCCGTTGCTGCGGGCGTGGCGGCTGGCGGTTTCGCCCTTACGGCGAGTCACCTTTTTCAAACGCCAAAAAGGTAACCCAAAAGGCTTGCTCCTACGTTCGGCCCTCGCAGGCTCGGGTCCCTTCGCTCCGGGATCGATCCGGGCGCAGCGGCTACGGTTTGCTTCGCTGCACCTCCTTCCGCTGTGTCTGGCTGCGCCAGACGGTCGCTGCGCTCCCACGCCCGGATCAATCCCTCCACTCAGCCTTCCGACGTCGCCGGTGGATCAAGATCAAAAGCACTCGAGCTTGCGCTCATTGTTGAGTGGGGCGGCTTCGCCGCGGGCAGCTGCGCTGCCTTGCTTTTGCTTTTGTGGGAGCGAGCCTGCTCGCGAAGGCAATCTGCCGACCAACCATTTCACTCAGATATCGACGGTCCAACTGTAGGAGCTGCCGAAGGCTGCGATCTTTTGCTCTTGCTCTTGCTCTTGCTCTTGCTCTTGCTCTTGCTCTTGCTCTTGCTCTTGCTTTTGCTGTTCTGTGGGAGCGAGCCTGCTCGCGAAGGCGTCTGCAAGGTTACCTTCTACAACGGCAAATACCGACTCAGCAGTGCCCGCAACGCCGCCGGCTTCACCGGTTTGGCCAGATAATCCAGGCCCGCCGCATGCACTTGCGCTACGGTCTCCGGGCGTCCATCCGCGCTGATGACCACGCCGGGCACGGGTTCACCCAGGCGCGTGCGCAACCACGCCATCAGCTCTGTGCCGGTATCGCCGTGGTCGAGGTGATAGTCGACCAGCGCCAGTTGCGGCCGCACACCTTCATTCAATATCGCTGCGCATTCTTCGCGATTGCGCGCCGTCCACACTTGGCAGCCCCAGCGGCTCAACAGGCTGTTCATGCCGATCAGGATGCTGTCTTCGTTATCGATGCACAGCACCTGCGCGCCGCTGAGCATTTTGCTGTTCGGTTCGACCGAGGCGCTCGCCGCAGGTGTTTGCGTGCGCGCCAGCGGTACCGTCACGCTGAATACACTGCCGCGCCCCGGCCAGGAACGAACGCGCAAGGTATGCCCGAGCACGCGGCACAAGCCGTCAGCGATCGCCAGACCCAGGCCCAGGCCTTTTTCGGCGCGGGTCTGGTGGCTGTCGAGGCGTTTGAATTCTTCAAAAATTACCTGCTGCTTGTCTTCCGGAATGCCCGGGCCGCGATCCCAGACTTCCAGACATAACTCACCACCGCGCCGACGCACGCCCAGCAGCACCGGGCCTTTGGCGTAGCGGAACGCGTTGGTGAGGAAGTTTTGCAGAATCCGCCGCAGCAGTTTGATGTCGCTGTCGATGCGCAATTGACTGCCACGCACCCGGAACGTGAGTTTTTGCTCTTGGGCCAGTGCCTTGAATTCCGCGCCGAGGGTGTCGAACAGTTCGTTGACGGCGAAGGCTTTGCGATCCGGGTTGATCTTGCCGTTTTCCAGGCGGGAGATGTCCAGCAGATCGCTGATCAGGTCTTCCGCCGAGCGCAGCGAGCTGTCGAGGTGTTGCACCAGCTGCTGCGCCTCTGCGCTCAAGCCTTCGTTCTGGTGGGAGAGGGCGGCGGAGAACAGCCGTGCGGCGTTCAGCGGTTGCATCAAGTCATGGCTGACAGCGGCGAGGAAGCGGGTTTTCGACTGGTTGGCCGCCTCGGCATTGCCCTTGGCTTCGGTGAGCGCGACGTTGAGTTGCGACAGTTCCTGGGTACGCTCGCTGACCCGTTGTTCCAGCCCTTCGTTGGCCTCGGTCAGCGCCTGTTCGGCTTCGCGGAACGCGGTAATGTCGGTGAAGCTCATGACAAATCCGCCGCCGGGCATCGGGTTGCCGATCAGCTCGATCACCCGGCCATTGGGGAACAGCCGTTCGGAAGTGTGCGCGCGGCCTTGACGCATCCAGTGCAAGCGTCGCGCGACGTGCACTTCCGCTTCGCCGGGGCCGCACAAGCCGCGTTCGGCGTTGTAGCGAATGATGTCGGCAATCGGCCGGCCGACGCTGATCAGGCCGTCGGGGTAGTTGAACAGCTCCAGATAACGCCGGTTCCACGCCACCAGTTTCAGCGACTGGTCGACCACGCTGATGCCCTGGGTGATGTTCTCGATCGCGCCTTGCAGCAGCGCTCGGTTGAACTGCAGCACTTCCGAGGCTTCGTCAGCGATTCGGACTACGTCCTCCAGCTGCATTTCCCGACCTTCGATGGCGGCTTTTACTACAGCGCGCGTCGAAGAAGCGCCGAGGACACCGGCGAGCAAACGTTCGGTATGGGCGATCCATTCACTGTCGGCGTTCTGGTTGGGGTTGAAGCCCTTGCCCTGACGGTAGGCGAAGCGAATGAAGCTCTGCCGCGCGCGTTCTTCGCCGACAAAACGCGCCGCCAGTTGCAGCAGATCGTCGATCTGCACCGCCAGCATTGAACGAGCATTAGGCCGCGCGCTGATTTCCTGACCGATGAAACGCCCGGCCTGCCAGTGCTCGGAAACCCGCGTGCGCGACAGCACCGAGACCCAGGCGAACAGGGTGAAATTACCGGCCAGCGACAGCACCACGCCTTGGGTCAACGGGGTGATCGGCAGGTTCAGCGGATTGCTGTGCAGCCACGCCAAGCCGGGGAAGCTCGCCAGTGACCAGCCGAGACTGTGCGCGGCAATCGGCAGCACCAGCGTGTAAAACCACAGAAACGTCCCGGTAGCGAGCCCGGCGAACACGCCACGGCGGTTGGCCTGTTTCCAGTACAGCGCGCCAAGCATGGCCGGCGCCAGTTGCGTCACCGCCGCGAAGGCGATCTGGCCGATGGTCGCCAGGCTCGCGGTCGAGCCGAGCAAGCGATAACTGACGTAGGCCAGCAGCAGAATCACCACGATGCTCACGCGGCGCACCGAGAGCATCCACTGGCGGAACACCTCGAACGGGCGCTCGGCGTTGTTGCGGCGCAACAGCCACGGCAGCAGCATGTCGTTGGAGACCATGGTCGACAGTGCGACGCTGGCGACAATCACCATGCCGGTCGCTGCCGATGCGCCACCGATAAACGCCAGCATCGCCAGCGCCGGATGGGCCTGGGCCAGCGGCAGGCTGATCACGAACGAGTCGGGCAGCACGTGGCTGGGCAGCATCATCTGACCGGCAAGGGCGATCGGGACTACAAACAGTGCGGCCAAAGCCAGATAGGCGGGGAAGACCCATTTCGCCAGTCGCAGATCCTGCGGGTCGATGTTCTCCACCACGGTCACGTGAAATTGCCGGGGCAGGCAGATGATCGCCATCATCGCCACGCCGGTCTGCACCACCATCGACGGCCAATTAATCGTTTCCTTCCAGTACGCCTCAAGGCGCGGGGCGAGCATCGCCTGATTGAACAGGTCGTCGAAACCGTCATACAGGCCGTACGTGACGAAGGCGCCGACGGCGAGAAAGGCGAACAGCTTGACCAGTGATTCGAAGGCAATCGCCAGCACCATGCCACGGTGGTGTTCGGTGGCGTCGAGGTTGCGCGTGCCGAAAACGATGGTGAACAACGCCAGCACCAGCGACACGATCAGCGCCGTGTCTTGAGCGCGGGTGCCCATGGCATCGGCGCCGGCGCCGATCAGCAGGTTCACGCCAAGGACAATGCCTTTGAGTTGCAGGGCAATATAGGGCAACACGCCGACCAGACAGATCAGCGCCACAACCACCGCCAGCGATTGTGATTTGCCGTAGCGCGCGGCGATGAAGTCGGCGATGGAGGTGATGTTCTCCTGTTTGCTGATCATCACCATTTTCTGCAGGACCCACGGCGCGCCGACCAGCAGCAGGATCGGCCCGAGGTAGATCGGCAGGAATGACCACAGTTGTTCCGCCGCCTGACCGACCGCGCCGAAGAACGTCCAACTGGTGCAGTAAACCGCCAGCGACAGGCTGTACACCCAAGCGCGCACCCGTGGCGGCAACGGCGTGCTGCGACGGTCGCCGTAGAAGGCGATGGCGAACATGATGGCCATGTAGGCCAGGGCAACGACGGCGATCAGCCCGGTGGACAACGACATGCAGCACTCCCGACAAAAGACTCCCCGGCACTCCTGCCCGGGCGGACAGTCTCGCACGCGCGCGGCGGTTAGTCAGTGTCGACCAAGGTCGTGGCGTGGCGGGGTGTCGCAGGCGGGGTACCGGGTGGTTTTTGTGGTGCCCGGGCGTGCCTCTTCGCGAGCAGGCTCGCTCCCACTTTCTGGAATGCATTCCCTTGTGGGAGCGAGCCTGCTCGCGAAGGCGTCAGTCCTGCCGCAATGCAATATCGATCAACCGATGCAACTCATCCACCTCCAGCGCCGTGGCCGAAAACAGAATCCGGAACACAACCGGCGCCACCATCAGATTGATCAAGCGATCGACACTCGGCGCCTTCTCATGCGGATAGCGATCGACAATGGTCTGCAACTGCGCACCAATGATCGCCACGCAATAGCCCGGCGTAGCGCTGGCCTGCACGTCGCGCATCATGTTGCGCCCGACCTCCGAGCTCATCTCGTCGAGATATTGCTCGGCCCAGGCGCGGATATCGCCGCGCAGGCTGCCAGTGTTCGCCGGCTCGCTGTCCGGGCGCATGCGGGCGAGGGCGACGTCCGCCAGCAGCGCCGCAAGATCACCCCAGCGGCGGTAGATCGTCGACGGCGTAACCCCCGCGCGGGCGGCAATCTGCGGGACGGTCACGGTGGAGCGTTCCTGCTCTTGCAGCAGCGCATTGACCGCCGAATGAATCGACTCCTGCACCCGGGCACTGCGGCCACCGGGGCGTAAACCTTCTTTAATAGCCATGCGGCAGACCTTAACACAAAGAATTTGCTTTAAGCGCTGGGCGGTAGCACACTGCGCAAAAGCAAAAAATTAGCTTTTGCGGAGTATGCCCATGACCAGCCCCTTGAATAGTGTCGCTTCCCACCGGTCCAGCTTGTGGTTTCTGGCGATCACCTTACTCAGTTTTCTCGCCGCTTCCACCGCGCCGACGCCGTTGTATCACTTGTATCAGGATCAGCTGCATTTCTCGGCAGCGATGTTGACGCTGATCTTCGCCGTTTACGCTTTCAGTCTGTTGGCGGCGTTGCTGACGGTTGGTTCGCTTTCCGACCATCTCGGACGCAAACCGGTGATCTTCAGTGCCGTGCTGCTCAATGCGCTGGCGATGCTGCTGTTCATTTATGCCGACAGTGTGTCGTGGTTGATCAGCGCACGGGTGCTGCAAGGTTTCGCCACCGGCATGGCCACTGCCGTATTGAGTGCAACGCTGCTCGACACCGACCGTCAGCAGGGGCCGCTGATCAACAGTGTTGCGCCGTTACTCGGGATGGCTCTGGGCGGTTTGGGCTGTGGCTTGCTGGCAGAATTCGCACCGGCGCCGTTGCAGCTGACCTATTGGTTACTGTTGGCACTGTTTGTGTTGCAAGGCGTGTATGTCTGGCGCCTGCCGGAAAGTGTCTCGCGGCAAGGTGGGGCGCTGGCGTCGTTGCGGCCGACCCTGCACGTGCCGGTGCAAGCGCGTTCAACGTTGTGGCGAGTGCTGCCGCTGAACACCGCAACCTGGGCGCTCGGAGGTTTTTATGCCTCGCTGGCACCGTCGTTGGTGCGCACGGCCACTGGCTCTTCCTCCAATCTGATCGGCGGCGCTACGGTCGCGGCGCTCACCGTGACCGGTGCGTTGATGATTTTCATGATGCGCAATCGTCCGGCCGCTCAGGCGTTGCGGCTGGGTGCGAGCTTGCTGCCAATCGGGCTGGTCCTGATGCTGCTCGGTGTGCATGGCGCCAGTCTGTCGTTGTTTTTCTTCGGCACCCTGGTCGCCGGTTGCGGCTTCGGTTCCGGTTTCCTCGGTGCGGTGCGCAGTCTGGTGTCGCTGGCTTTGCCGCATGAACGAGCCGGGTTGATGTCGGCTTATTACGTGCTCAGTTATCTGGCGTTCTGTCTGCCGGCGCTGCTGGCCGGGCATCTCGCTCGCAGTTTCGGGTTGCTGGCGACCACTGATGGTTACGGCGTTGTATTGATCGTGCTGGCCGTGGCTGCGCTGCTGCTCAGTCTGCGTCCGCAGACAGGCAGAGTTTGCAGCGCTCCTTGAGCGCGTGTAGGCACTTATCTGCAAAACAGATAACAGTTAGAGATATTACCCGTTATATCGATATTCGATTCGGATCTACCATGGACTCCACCTCACCAGAGGACAGGAGTTCATGATGATTTGCCCTAATAGTGTCACGCCCGGCTACAAACCTTTCAGCCAGCTTCAGCATCCGCGCGAAGTGATCCGCCAGTTCACGCCGAACTGGTTCGCCGCGACCATGGGCACCGGTGTGCTGGCATTGGCGCTGGCCCAGTTGCCGCTGGCCATTCCCGGATTGCGCGCTGTGGCCGAAGGGCTGTGGCTGTTCAACATTCTATTGTTCAGCTTGTTTACTGCTGCCTACGCCGCGCGCTGGATTTTGTTCTTTGACGAGGCGCAGCGGATTTTCGGTCATTCGACTGTATCGATGTTCTTCGGCACCATTCCCATGGGCCTGGCGACGATCATCAACGGCTTTCTGTTGTTCGGGCTGCCGCGCTGCGGCGACGGTGTCATTCAGCTCGTTGAAGTGTTGTGGTGGATCGATGTAGCGATGTCGCTGGCCTGCGGTGTGTTGATTCCGTACATGATGTTTACCCGTCAGGAACACAGCATCGATCAGATGACTGCGGTCTGGTTGCTGCCGGTGGTGGCGGCGGAAGTGGCAGCGGCCAGCGGCGGTTTGCTCGCCCCGCATCTGACCGACGCCCATGCGCAACTCGTCGTACTGACCACCAGCTATGTGCTCTGGGCTTTCTCCCTGCCGGTGGCGTTCAGCATTCTGACCATCCTGTTGTTGCGTATGGCCTTGCACAAACTGCCCCACGAAAACATGGCCGCGTCGAGCTGGCTCGCCCTCGGTCCGATCGGCACCGGTGCGCTGGGCATGTTGCTGTTGGGCGGTGAGGCGCCAGCGATTTTTGCCGCCAATGGCCTGGCTGGCGTCGGTGAAATCGCTTCGGGCCTGGGCCTGGTGGCGGGGATTACGCTGTGGGGGTTTGGTCTGTGGTGGATGTTGATGGCGCTGCTGATCACCGTGCGTTATCTGCGTGACGGCATTCCGTTCAACCTCGGCTGGTGGGGCTTCACCTTCCCATTGGGCGTGTATTCGCTGGCAACGCTGAAACTGGCAAGCGTCCTCAGCCTCACGTTTTTCAGTGTGTTCGGTACGGCGCTGGTGATTTTGTTGGCGGCAATGTGGCTGATCGTCGGCAAGCGCACCGTGCAGGGCGCGTGGCGTGGCGAGCTGTTTGTCTCGCCGTGTATTGCAGGTTTGAAGAAATAATCCGAAAAGTTTAGGTAAGGTGTGGCCTGGATCGTGGTGCGGGATTCCAATAACAAGCACCCAGGCCTCACTACCTAACATCAGGAAACACGGAAGATGAGTCACCCCTCACAGTTCAACCTGTTGCGCACCCGGCGCTTTTTGCCCTTCTTTATTACGCAGTCGCTCGGCGCGTTCAACGACAACGTGTTCAAGCAGTCGTTGATCCTCGCCATCCTCTATCGGCTGACCATCGAGGGCGATCGCTCAATCTGGGTCAACCTCTGCGCGCTGCTGTTTATCCTGCCGTTTTTCCTGTTCTCGGCGCTGGCCGGGCAGTTCGGGGAAAAATTCGCCAAGGACGCGCTGATCCGTCTGATCAAGCTCGCGGAAATCGCCATCATGGCCGTAGGATCGATCGGCTTTCTCTTCGATCATCTGTCGTTGATGCTGGTGGCGCTGTTCGCCATGGGCACGCATTCGGCGCTGTTCGGCCCGGTGAAGTATTCGATCCTGCCGCAGGCCTTGCGCGACGATGAACTGGTCGGTGGCAACGGTCTGGTGGAAATGGGCACGTTTCTGGCGATTCTCGCTGGCACCATCGGCGCCGGGATCATGATGTCGTCCGAGCACTACGCGCCGGTAGTCTCCGCAGCAATCGTCGGCATTGCCGTGCTGGGTTATCTGGCCAGCCGCAGCATTCCGCGCGCGGCGGCCTCGTCGCCGGAAATGCGCCTGAACTGGAATATCTTCAGTCAGTCCTGGGCGACGTTGAAACTCGGTCTGGGCCAGACGCCTGCGGTGTCACGCTCGATTGTCGGTAACTCGTGGTTCTGGTTTGTCGGGGCGATTTACCTGACGCAGATCCCGGCCTACGCCAAGGAATGGATGCACGGTGACGAAACCGTGGTCACGTTGATTTTGACGGTGTTCTCGGTAGGGATCGCGCTGGGTTCGATGCTCTGCGAGAAGCTCTCCGGGCGCAAAGTCGAGATCGGTCTGGTGCCGTTTGGCTCGTTTGGCCTGACCGTGTTCGGCCTGTTGCTGTGGTGGCATTCCGGTGGGATCCCGGACAGCGTCAGCGGCCATAGCTGGATTGCCGTGCTGGGCTTCGTGCACACCTGGGCGGTGTTGATCGACATCCTTGGCCTCGGCATTTTCGGTGGCTTCTATATTGTCCCGCTGTACGCACTGATCCAGTCGCGCACGGCTGAAAACGAACGCGCGCGGGTGATTGCCGCCAACAACATTCTCAACGCGCTGTTTATGGTGGTGTCGGCGATTGTTTCGATCGCGTTGTTGAGCGTCGTCAAGCTGTCGATCCCGCAACTGTTCCTGGTGGTGTCGCTGCTGAACATCGGCGTCAACGCCTACATCTTCAAGATCGTTCCGGAATTCAGCATGCGCTTCATGATCTGGCTGCTCAGCCATTCCATGTACCGCGTCGAACATCGCAACCTTGAAGCGATCCCGGACGAGGGCGCGGCGCTGTTGGTGTGCAACCACGTGTCGTTCGTTGACGCCTTGCTCATCGGCGGGGCGGTGCGTAGGCCGATTCGCTTTGTCATGTACTACAAGATCTACAACTTGCCGGTGCTGAACTTTATTTTCCGCACGGCGGGCGCGATTCCGATTGCCGGACGCCAGGAAGATATCCAGATCTACGAAAAAGCCTTCACACGCATCGCTCAGTATCTGAAGGACGGTGAGCTGGTGTGCATTTTCCCGGAAGGCAAATTGACCGCCGATGGCGAGATCAACGAGTTTCGCGGCGGCGTGACGCGGATTCTCGAAGAGACCCCGGTGCCGGTGATTCCGCTGGCGCTGCAAGGATTGTGGGGGAGTTTCTTCAGTCGCGATCCGAACAAGGGCTTGTTCCATCGCTTGTGGTCGCGGGTGACGCTGGTGGCGGGGCCGGCGATTACCGAAGGGACCGAGCCGGCGAAGTTGCAGGTGTTGGTGGGGGAATTGCGCGGATCCGTCAGATAGTTGTTGACTGGACGGCCCTCATCGCTGGCAAGCCAGCTCCCACAGGTTCGATGGTGTACACCAATCTTGTGGGAGCTGGCTTGCCAGCGATGGGGCCGGTGGCTTAAGCGCTGACCTTGAGCCCGATCAACCCGGTAACGATCAACGCCACACTGGCCAGCCGAATCAATGCCATCGACTCACCGAACAGAATGATCCCGGCGATCACCGTACCCACCGCACCTACGCCGGTCCAGATCGCATACGCCGTACCCAATGGCAATTCCTTCATCGCCAAGCCCAATAGACCCAGACTGATGGCCATGGCGGCAACGGTCAGGGCGGTGGGAAGCGGGCGGGTGAAGCCGTCGGTGTATTTCAGGCCGACGGCCCAGCCGACTTCGAACAGGCCGGCGCAAAACAGAATGATCCAGGACATGCAGGACCTCCATCGATTGACGGGGTCGTCCCCAGATGAATGACTCGATCGAGCCGCAGGGTCGTCCCCGCGTTGCGCAATATACTGACGAGCATTAACCCGGGGATCAAGTTTTCAGCTCAGTCGGCAGCCCTTTGCGCGAGGTTGTCGCGATCTTCTTTTTCGCTCATGCGCCGGAAGTACGTCGACAGCAGCGCCCCGGAAATATTGTGCCAGACGCTGAACAGCGCGCTCGGCACCGCCGCCAGTGGCGAGAAGTGCGCACTGGCCAATGCCGCGCCCAGTCCCGAATTCTGCATGCCGACCTCCAGTGCCAGCGACTTGCGCTGAGCCAGCGGCAAGCCGAACAGGCGCCCGGTGAAGTAGCCGAGCAGATAGCCGAAGCTGTTGTGCAGCATCACCACCGCCATGATCAGCAGGCCGGACTCGGCGATTTTCGCCTGACTCGCCGCGACCACGGCGGTGACGATAATCACGATGCTGACCACCGACACCAGCGGTAACACATCCACCGCATGCCGCACCTTGTCGCCGAGTAAACGCTGCGCGACCACGCCGAGAACGATCGGCAACAGCACCACTTGCAGGATTGACCAGAACAGCTCCATGAACGATACCGGCAGCCACGCCGAGGCCAGCAGCCAGATCAGTGCCGGGGTCAACAGTGGGGCGAGGAGGGTAGTGACCGCGGCAATCGCCACTGAAAGCGCCAGATCACCGCGTGCCAGCCAGGTCATCACGTTCGAAGAGGTGCCGCTCGGGCAGCAGCCGACCAGAATCACCCCGACGGCGATTTCCGGCGGCAGGTGAAACACCTGGCAGAGCAACCACGCCACACCGGGCATGATCACGAAATGCGCAACCACGCCCAGCGCCACCCGCCATGGATGGCGAGCAACGGCAGCGAAGTCGTCGAGTTTGAGGGTCAGGCCCATGCCGAACATCACCAGACCCAGCAGCGGTACGATCGCGCTTTTCAGGCCGATGAACCACGCCGGTTGCAGGAAGGCCACGACGGCGAATATCAGAACCCAGTAAGCGAAGGTATTGCCGACAAAGCGGCTGAGTGCAGCCAGTGCGCGCATGGCTTGATCCTTATTATTGGTTACACCACAAAACATTGTGGGAGCGAGCCTGCTCGCGAAAGCGGTGAGCCAGATACATTAATGTTGCTGGCGCACCGCATTCGCGAGCAGGCTCGCTCCCACAGGTTAGATGCTCGTCAGAGTCAGATCCCCTGCGGCATCTCTTCCCCACCCAACGCTTCAACCAGCGCCGGCAGGAAGTCGCCGAAGGTCAGCATCATCAGGGTGAAGCTGGCATCCAGTTGGCCCAGGGCTTCGTCGCCACCGTCCTGTTCCGCCTGATCCTGCAGCAGATCTTCGAATTTCAGGCGCTTGACGGTCATCTTGTCGTCGAGCATGAACGACAGTTTGTCCTGCCAGGCCAGCGACAGCTGAGTGACGACTTTGCCGGTGCTCAGGTGCAGTTGGATTTCTTCGCTGGTCAGGTCCTGACGCTTGCAACGGACGATGCCGCCGTCTTCGTGGGTGTCGCGCAGTTCGCACTCGTCCAGTACATAGAAATCGTCGGCGGCTTTCTGTGTGGTGACCCACTCGGTCATCACCGCAGTCGGTGCCATTTTCACGGTCAGCGGACGCACGGGCAGGGTGCCGATCACTTCGCGCAGCGTCGACAGCAGGTCTTCGGCGCGTTTCGGGCTGGCCGAGTTGACCAGGATCAAGCCCTGTTTCGGCGCGATCGCGGCGAAGGTCGACGAACGACGGATGAACGCGCGCGGCAGAAACGCCTGGATAATTTCATCCTTGATCTGGTCGCGTTCCTTCTTATAGACCTTGCGCATCTGCTCGGCTTCGATCTCTTCGACCTTTTCCTTGACCGCGTCACGCACAACGCTGCCCGGCAGAATACGTTCTTCCTTGCGCGCAGAGATCAGCAGGAAATCGCCGCTGACATGCACCAGCGGCGCATCTTCGCCCTTGCCGAATGGTGCGACGAAACCGTAAGTGGTCAGCTCCTGGCTTGCACACGGCCGCGCCAGTTTGGTCGCCAGTGCAGTTTCCAGCGCCTCGGCATCGACAGGCAGGTCTTGGGTCAGGCGATAGATCAGCAGGTTCTTGAACCACATGGGGCGAGTCACTCCTTTATACAAAGGGGGGCATTATTGTCTTCGCCGGGGCGTAGGCCAACCCTTCTCTAAGCCTTTGGAAGGCCTCGGAAAATTATTTAAAAAAGTGCTTGCCAGAGGTTGGGGTGCTCCGTAGAATGCGCGCCACACCGAAGCGAAGGGTGATTAGCTCAGCTGGGAGAGCGTCTGCCTTACAAGCAGAATGTCGGCGGTTCGATCCCGTCATCACCCACCATTCGTTTCAAGTGTTTAGCGCAGCGGTAGTTCAGTCGGTTAGAATACCGGCCTGTCACGCCGGGGGTCGCGGGTTCGAGTCCCGTCCGCTGCGCCATATTCGGTAACCTGGACCACTGAACGCCAGGTCACCACGGAAAAACCCGCTGAGGCGGGTTTTTTTCTGTCTCAAGGTTGTACCCGCGGGATGTATCGTTTCACCGGTTTTCAGATTTTTTTGAAAAATATTCAATTAAATCAACACTTTACGAAAACTTGTGGCATAATGCGCCCCGTAACGAAGCGAAGGGTGATTAGCTCAGCTGGGAGAGCGTCTGCCTTACAAGCAGAATGTCGGCGGTTCGATCCCGTCATCACCCACCATTCGTTTCAAGCGTTTCGCGCAGCGGTAGTTCAGTCGGTTAGAATACCGGCCTGTCACGCCGGGGGTCGCGGGTTCGAGTCCCGTCCGCTGCGCCATATTCGGTATCTGGAACTGAACGCCAGACACCACAAAAAGCCCGCCTTGTGCGGGCTTTTTGCTGTCTGCGATTTATGAAATCGCCGCGCTACTGCGCCGCATTGCGGGCATGCCGATAATCGCTCACCGCCTCGTACACTGCCTTGCGCAAGCGATTGATCCCGCCAATCGGCCGATGCGCCTCGATGCCGAACCACGGGTTGAACGACAGGTTGTCGCATTGCAGATTCAGCGCCGGCGTATCGAAGTCCTGCGCGGGCAGAGTGATCCGCGCCACGGTTTCAAACGGTGCATCTTGCTCACGCCACTCAATGCTGGTGTCCTCGATCGGCATGTACTTGTTCGCGTCCTGGCGCTGGATCTGCAGGGCAAAACACGCCGGCACCCGATCCGTGGATAACTGTTGATTCAGTGCACTGCGCAGAAAATTCGGCAAGTCGTGATTCTGTTTGGGCAAGGTATACGCCGGGCAACGCTCCGGATCCGGCACGACGCGGAATTTCGCATTGGCCTCACCGAACTTGTAGGGCGATACCGAGAAATATGTAGTCTCGGTCGGACTGTCCGGCGGCGCTGACAGCGTAGCCAGCGCGATAGACAGATGACGGACTTGCCAGGTGCGCGGATCCCATGTCGGAAAAAACGCCATTACCTTCTTGCCGTCAGCCTGCGCCGCCACATTCTGACGATACTCGGCGACATCGCTGACAAAGAAATTCGGATGGCTGAACATCACGAAATCCTGTTCATGCTGGTCCTGGCGGTTGCCTAGCAGTTGCGTGCCAGGAACCTCAAGCAACTTGATCGCCATTCCGCGCGCGTCGCGAATGCTGTCGAATTGCGGGTAGGCATTGCCGTTGGACAACCGGATCAGCGCCTGCCAGGTCTTGCCCGGCTCGCTGAACACACCCTGTCGCAGCGATTGCGCCAGTTCCGGTAAAACCTGCACTTGCGCCTTCACGCAGCCATGCGCTTTGGCGTGGGCATCGCGCAGATAACGCGTGCTTTCGCGATGCTGGTCGACGATGCGCACAGCGGTTTGAATGATGTCCTGGGTCATCGCCGCTTCGCCTGGTGGAATCTGTTCCTGCGCCGACACCGGCCCACGATGCTGCCAAGCGAACCACGCGGCGGCGATGGCCCAGCCGAGCAGGCCGATGATCAGCAGGATCAGCAGCGTCTTGCCAAGCAAACGCCCCAACCAGAGCCAGAAGCGAGCCAGTGGCGGCAGTTCTTTTTTGAATGTCGGCATGATCATGGCAACTGCGCCTCCAGTGATCCGCCCAGCACTTTCAGGTATTCGAGCAGCGCCCAGCGCTCCTCTGGTTGCAGGAGGCGGCCGATCACCCCGTTGCCGCGAGCGCCAGCGCGGAATTCGTGGCCGCTGTTGTGGTTGCCGCTGATGCGCGTGTCGAACAGAAAACCGTTGGTGAAAGGCTCGGTGCGATAGCCGAGGTGGCGCGGGTCGTATTCGAGCGTGCCTTTATAGAAGGTGGTGGCGCGCTCATCCTGCGGTGACAGCAACTGATAGATGCTTGGCACCGAACCGTTGTGCAGAAACGGCGCAGTCGCCCACACGCCAGCCAGCGGTCGAGCCTTGTAAGCGACCTTCTCGCGCACGCCGATCGGCAGGCCGAAACCGTCCATGCGCGGTTTTTCTTCCGGCGTGATCTGCGCGTCGCGATAGGCACGGTTTTCCACGAACGCGGTGACGTAAGCCAGGCCCTTGGCCACCGACAATTGGCTCAGATCAAGCGGCGCTTTAGGTTCGGGGTGCAGTCTGACGTCCATTTTTTCCAACTCTTTGACATCCCATTGCAGCGCGCTCAGGTCGAAACGATGGCTGGCAACGTTGTTGGCCGCATTGGGATCGGTACCGATCACGTCTACGGGCAGCATGTGCAAGTGCTGCACCCAGCGTTCGCCTTCCTGCGATTGGCGCGGGACATGGCAGCCGACGCAGTTTTCCGCGAACAGCGCGCGGCCTTTGGCGGCCAGCGGCTTGTCGATCGCACCGAACAGATCTTCCGGCCAGGTCGGCGGCTTCAACTGCTGCAAGGTTTCTTCGATGGCGTGCAGATCGCGCACGCGCACGCTGGAGGGGTAGCGCTCAGCACCTTGCAGCGGCTGGCCGTTGCCGTCGAAGAAATTCAATGTGGCTCCGACGCCGAGCGCTTCGCCGATATTGCGCGCCATCGGTTGCTGGGCCGAGCCATTCCACTGCACCCAATCGAACGTCCACATGTCCCACAGCTGCGGATAATCCACCGGGGCATCGGCTACGCGGTAGTTGGCAGGGGAAATCGCATCGCCAAACGTCGCGTTGGCAATCCGGCCGAACGCATCGGTGCGCCCCGGGCCTTCCTCGGTCGGGTACAGGCCGCGATGGGTGTCGTTCCACGCCACTTTGACGAAGGTGTTCAGCGAGGTCTTGAACTCGCTGCGCAATTGTTCGCGGCGCGCTTCGTAATCATCTCCGAGCACCTGGCGGGCGAAGCGCTCGAACTTCCACGGGTTGTAGTAAGTCGAGGCGAGACTGGCGACCAGGGCCTGTCCGAAACTGCCACCGCGCAACGTAGGAACGCTGGAAGGCAGCACGTGCTGTGCGCTGCCGCCATCGATACGTACGGCCTGGCCTTTGACGCGCAACTCGCCGGTGTGGCAAGCGGCGCAGGTGATGTCCAGATAATGCTCCGAGGCGTTGCCGGGATTCTGGTGCCGGGCAAAACCGACGGGAAGGTTGCCGGGGTTGTTCGCGCTCGCTTTCTGCTGCGGGTCGACCAGGAAGCCGAAACGGGCGAGATATTCAGGGGAGGCGAAGCGCTGCTCGGAGAAGGGCAATTCCAATGCCTGGAACCACTCGTAACGCAGGCCTTTGACTTGCGTACCTTGGGGCGTGAAGTAGTAGGTCTGCCGTTGCTCTTCGCTCCATTGATCCAGGTAACGTACCTGTTGCGGAGGGGTGTAGAAGGGCAATTTCGGGCTGGCGACGTAATAGACGATCACCGCGAGGGCGATTATCGCCAGCACGATCACCAGAGTGAGAGCGCGGAATAGAAGGCGCAAGTTAAACATCCTTGTCGAATTGTTGCGCTGTTATGCCTGAGCCATGACTGCTGGGCAAGTGGCCATTACGCCAGACGCTGAGGCAAGCTCCGATGACGCTTGTCGTCCGTGGATGACAGAAGCTTCATCCAGCCGTTGCCCAAATGCGTTTTAATCCCTGAACTTATCGGAAGATTCCTGCTCTCATGCCGGTAGCCATTGGTCGTGGCGGCCTGATAAGCTCGCGGCTTTACTCGATTGCCCATTCGGCGCATGAACAAGGAAATAGCATGAAACAGCATCGGTTGGCGGCGGCGGTAGCCCTGGTTAGCCTGGTACTCGCGGGTTGTGACTCGCAGACCAGCGTAGAGCTGAAAACCCCGGCGCAAAAAGCTTCCTACGGCATCGGCCTGAACATGGGCAAAAGCCTTGCCCAGGAAGGCATGGATGATCTGGACTCCAAAGCGGTAGCCCAGGGCATCGAAGATGCCGTTGGCAAGAAAGAACAGAAGCTGAAAGATGAAGAACTGGTCGAAGCCTTCGCCTCGCTGCAAAAACGTGCTGAAGAGCGTATGGCCAAGATGAGTGAAGAGTCGGCAGCCGCCGGCAAGAAATTCCTCGAAGAGAACGGCAAGAAAGCCGGTGTGACCACCACCGCTTCCGGCCTGCAGTACGAAGTAGTGAAGAAAGCCGACGGCCCACAGCCTAAGCCGACCGACGTCGTAACTGTTCACTACACCGGCAAGCTGACCAACGGCACCGTGTTCGACAGCTCCGTAGAGCGCGGCAGCCCGATCGATCTGCCAGTCAGTGGCGTGATCCCGGGTTGGGTTGAAGGTCTGCAACTGATGCACGTTGGCGAGAAGTACAAACTGTACATCCCTAGCGATCTGGCTTACGGCGCTCAGTCGCCAAGCCCGGCAATCCCGGCCAACTCGGTTCTGGTTTTCGACCTGGAACTGCTGGCCATCAAGGATCCAGCCAAAGAAGACGCCGCTGCCAAGTAACACGCAACGGCTCGAAAACAACGCCTCGCACATGCGGGGCGTTGTTGCATCTGCAGGTCAGGGAAGGTAAACAGAGCGAACTGACAGCGATCAGCACAGTCATAGCTTTGAGGCTGCCCGCGCTAGACGCCCTGAGCTGCCAAGTCAATGAAATATTGGGCTTTTTTATGTGAGTAAAAAACGCCCGATCTGAGCGCAGCCCTTATGAAACGGGGCTCTCAGCGCTGAAATGCAGCTCTGTTCACAAGGTTATCCACAATTTGTGTGGATAACATTTCAACGGGAAGAATAGATGAAAGCTCCGTGGAATTTCGCTCGATTCCTGCCGTTGGCCGGTCGCCTGCTGGCCCGTGGACGCTTGCCGACCCTGTTGTTTGCCGTGGCCAGCAAAGGCGCCGCGCAAGGCAATCGCCTGGGCAAACTCAAGGATGATCTGCGCTTGCTGCAGTCGCTGTGCCTGGCCTACTGGCGTGGCGAGTATCGCGCGATCAGTGCCAAGTCGCTGATTTCGGTGGTGGCCGGCCTGATGTATTTCCTCAGCCCGGTCGATGCCATTCCGGATTTCATTCCCATGTTCGGCATGCTCGATGACATCGCTGTCCTCGCCTGGCTGATGAAAACCCTCGATGACGAGCTCAACGCCTTCCGCCTGTGGCGCAAGCGCCAGCAACCGGAGAAGCTGGCGGTGGTTGAGCGCCTTCCTGATACCCCTGAACAATTGCAGCTGCAAGGCCCGAAAAAGCCCTGACTGACGAAGACTGCCTACAGATAGATACCACTCGCGACCTTGGCCGCTGTTAGGATTACACTTCTAGGGAAAAGTGCCGACTCGCTAAGTGGTGTTGTCCTACGGGGTAGTCATGGATATTCAGATAATTGCACGCGATGGCGAACCCGAATACGCGGTTCTGCCGTGGGCTCAATATCAGGCTTTACTGAAAGCAGCAGGGATCAACGCAACACCGGTGCAGCAGCCAGCAGCGCCGCTCGCCGCCTCGCCGGAGCCGATTCTTCCGGGTCTGGATCAATTACGCAGTTTGCGCGAAGGGAAGGGCATCGCCATCGAGGCGCTGGCCCGCACGGTAGGTATCAGCCCGTCTTATCTGGCCATGATCGAAAGTGGTGAGCGTCAGCCCGACGCCGCGATTCGCCGCAGCCTGGCCTGGGAACTGACGGTGCCGGGTTGGAGGGACGAATCGTGAGCGTACGAATCAGCCGTCAACATTGGGACGGATTGCTGGGGGAACTGGACCAGGCGCGTCGTCAGCGCCATCTTCTCACTTATCGAGCCTTGCTTGAGCGTTTGCAGCTGCCGACGCCGGCGATGCAGACACTGACGGCTGCGCTGGAGCATCTGGCCGCACTGGACGCCAAAGCCGAGCAGCCGTTGCGCAGTTCGCTGGTCATCAGTCAGGGCGCCAGTCGTTTGCCGCGTACCGGTTTTTTTGAATGTGTCGAGCGTCTGGGGCGCTTTTCCGGGCCTTCGGATGGCGTTGCAGCGGCGTCCTGGCATGCGTCGGAAGTGGTGCGCGTCTTCGAATACGAATACCCGGAGTCGGCGGAGGCCTGAGTGTTTCTGCGCCTCAAGGCGCGGGCCGGTTACTGGCTGGCCCGCAGGCTGTTTCATTGGTCGTGGTTCGTTCGCCAGCCGCGTGGCTGGCGCTGGCTCGAAGGCCAGTTTGCACGCATGGCCAACCTCGGCGATGTCGGTGCGCAAAGCTTTTATGGGCACATTCTGACTTTTCGCGGCGTCGGGTTAGGCGCGCGTGAAGAAGGCGTGCGCTTACTGCGTCTGGCGGCGTTGGCTGGTGATGGTAAAGCGGCGTATCAAGTCGGCGTGATCAGCCTCGCCGGTACCCCGAGCAAGGCGCCGGATCCCGCTGAGGCCGCTCGTTGGTGGAGCATGGCCGCCAAAGCCGGCCACCCGTTGGCCGAGCTTAAGCTGCAACAGCTGATGGCTGATGATTCAATGCAGTAATTCCATGTATGTCTTCTAAGTAAACGCGGCGTGAGGTTTTCCTCACGGCGCGTTTACGTTTCTGCCTGCACGTTTTTCGCTTGATGCTGGATTGCAGATTAGTCCTACATCCTTTGCCTACTCGCCTGACTTCTTTCCTTTCTGATCCCCCGCACAGTTCCCGCGACTAATTTCTTGCGCGAGGGACCGCTCATGCTTCAGCCCGTTTTTCAGCCCACCTTGTCTGCCTGCGTGTGTTGATGGAAGCCATCGCTCGCATCGAGCAGGAACTCGACAGTTTCCCGCAAACGCTCAGCCTCTACCGCAAACAGCTCGATCACTGGCTCAGTCGCAGGGTGGACCAGATCAGCGAGGCAGCAGACCTGCCATCGCTGGTGGGCATGGAGCGGATCATCCGCTTCGGCGATAGCCGCACGGCGGTCAGTAGCAGCGACGAGGAGTTTTCTTCCAGCGTTGTCCAGTGCCCGCAGGGCGGGCTCATGCAGATCGAGAGCAAGTTCGAATCGGTCTACGACATCCCGCTGGGCAACATTTCCGTCGATGTGGTCGACGTGGATAGCGGCAAAACCAGCCCGGTCACCCTTGATCAGCAGGGCAAGGCTGAATTCAGAGGCGAAGAGGGCAAGTTCTACCGCGTTCTGGTCCACAGCGCTGTCACCTCCAGTCAAGTCGACGAGCTGTTCAAATCCTACAACGGTTTGACCGGCGAACTGAAACGCTGGCTGCGTAGCGAGTGGCAGGGTTTCAAGCCGCAGTGGTCACAGTCGGTGGCGACCGCAGCCAGCAACGGCATGCTCGCCGGCAGTTGGGCGGCCATCGAGGGGGTATGGGACAGCCTCGGACTGCTCTCGGAAATTCTCCAGGACCCCGGCAAGTTTGCCGAGCGTTTGGGCAGTGGCGCGGCTGAGCTGATCGAGCTGGCACAGACCGCGCCAAATCTCATGGAAAAGCTGCAGTTGCTGGTCAGTGACGAAGCGGCGATGTGCTTGCTGCTGCGGTCGGCAAGCCTGTGGCTGGACATGCTGCCGCCCAGCGAGATTGCCGGCAAATCTGCTGAAGTGGCGTCGATGATGATCGTGCAACTGATCATCGATGTGTTGATCAGCGTGGTGCTGACGTTTGTCGGAGCGGGGGCGGGGATCGCTTATCTGACGCTGCGTCTGGCTGACCGTGCAACGCAGCTGTTCAACGTCGCCAAGCGTCTGGTCAAGGCGCTGTTCAGCATCGTCAGCGCCTTCATTGAATACGTCGACCGCTACAAAGCCGTTGCCGCGCGCGGCATCGCCGCCGGGGTGAAAAAGGGCCGGATGCAATTGCGCTGGGATGCCCAGCGCAACGCCATGTTGAAGAAAGACGAACAGCACGACGACGTCCCCGACCAGGCAAAAAACCCCAACGGCGACGCCGCCGATTGCGTCCCCAATACCTGCAAAAACGGCTGTCCGGTGTCGATGGTCACCGGCGAGGAACTGCTGACCCTGACCGACGCGGTGCTCGATGGCGTGCTGCCCTTCGAGTTCACCCGCTTGTACCGCAGCAGCGCGGTCGAGATCGACATCGGCCTGGGTTTTGGCTGGAGCCACACGCTGGCCCATCGCCTGTCCTTCGACGGCGATGGCGTGATCTGGATCGACCACGAAAACCGCCGCACTCGTTTTCCCCTGCCCAACGTCGCGCGCCCAGCGATTCACAACAGCCTGTCGCGGGCGGCGATCTTTCTCGGCGATGAGCCGGAAGAACTGATTCTGGTTTTGGCCGGCGACAGCGCGCGCTTTTATCACTTTCGCGCCGGCCGGCTGACGGCGATCAGCGACGTCTACGGCAATCGTCTGACCCTGCAACGCGATCGCTCCGACCGCATTCAGCGTCTGGACAACGGCGCCGGCCGCGCCCTGCTGTTGCGTTATGACCGCGCGCAACTGGTGGCGATCGATTATCAGGTGTTCGTCCAAGGCGAGTGGACCACCGAGCAAACCCTCGCCACCTACAGCTTCGATGCCCGGCAACGCCTGCTGACCGCGACCAACGCGGTCGGCGACAGCGAACGCTACGACTACGACGACCATCACGTCATCCTCCAGCGCCAGCTGACCGGCGGCGCGAGCTTCTTCTGGGAGTGGCAGCGCGAGGGCAAAGCGGCGCGCTGCGTGAGGCACTGGGCTTCGTTCTCGCAGATGAACACCCGTTACGTCTGGAACGATGACGACGCCAGCGTGACCGTGCATTACGTCGACGGTACCGAAGAAGTCTACGTCCACGACGAGCGCGCGCGACTGGTGCGCCAGGTTGCGGCCGATGGCGGCGAGCAGCTCAAGGCCTATGACCAGCAGGGGCGATTGATCGCCGAGCAGGATGCGTTGGGCGCGGTCACCGAATATCGCTACGACGAACTCGGACGGCTGATCGCGCTGATTCCGCCGGACGATGCACCAACGTCCTACGAGTACCGCAACGGTTTTCTCTACAAGCGTTGCCGTGGTGATGCGGTGTGGATCTACCGGCGCAACGCTGAAGGCGCCGTCACCGAAGCGGTCGATCCCCACGGCCAGGTCACCCATTACTACTACAACCTGCGCGGGCAATTGCTGTCGCTGCGTTATCCGGACAGCAGCCGCCACCGCTGGGTGTGGAACGAGCTCGGTCAGCTCATCGAAGAAACCCTGCCCGATGGCGGCGTGCGGCGCTTTTCCTACGATGCGCTGGGACGGCGGATTACCACCCAGGACGAATTTGGTGTTGTCAGTCGTCAGCAGTGGGACGCGGCCGGCCGACTGATCCTGACGACTTCTCCTACGGGCAGCACGCGCGCCTACAGCTACGGCGCCTACGGCCAGATCACCGCTGAGCGCGACGAGCTCGGGCGCATCACCCGCTACGAATATGACGACGACCTGCACCTGGTCTCGCGGCGGATCAATCCTGACGGCACCCGCGTGCAGTACCGCTATGACCATGCGCGGCTGTTGCTGACCGAGATTGAAAACGAGTCCGGAGAAAAGTACCGACTGGATTACACGCCGACCGGATTGATCCGACAGGAAACCGGGTTTGATGGGCGGCGCACGGCTTATGCCTACGACCTTAATGGTCATTTGCTGGAGAAGACCGAGTTTGGTGATTTCGGCCCCAGTCTGGTCACCCACTATGAGCGCGACAAGGCCGGGCGTTTGCTGGTCAAAACCCTGCCCGATGGGCTCAAAGTCCGCTACGACTACGATCGCCTCGGTCGGTTGATCGGCGTCGATGACGGGCAAAACCATCCGCTGGCCTTCGAGTACGACCGTCAGGACCGGCTGATCACCGAGCATCAGGGCTGGGGCACCTTGCGCTACGCCTATGACGCCTGCGGTCAGCTCAAGCGCCTGCGCCTGCCGGACAACAGCAAGCTCGATTACCACTACGCCAAGGGCGGTGCGCTGTCGGCCATCGACCTTAATGGCACGCCGCTCACGCGCCACGTCTACCAGTCCGGTCGCGAACAGCAACGCCAGCAAGGTTTGCTGCTCAGCGAATATTCTTACGACGATCAGGGCCGCTTGCTTGCCCACGCTGTAGGTCATCGCCACGCTTCGCTGTACCGCCGCGATTATGCCTACAGCGCCAACGGCAATCTCGAGCACATTGTCGACAGCCGCCACGGCCAGCGCACTTATGGCTACGACGCCCTCGACCGGTTGATCCGCGTACGTCACTCACGCGACGAGCTGCCCGAATCCTTCGCCCACGACCCGGCCGGCAACCTGCTGATGCAGGATCGTCCCGGCCCTGCGCAGATCAAGGGCAATCGCCTGCTGATGCAGGGCGACCGTCATTACGACTACGACGCCTTCGGCAACCTGATCCGCGAACGCCGAGGCCACGGCCAGACCCTGGTCACCGAATACCGCTACGACTGCCAGCACCGCCTGATCGGCCTGACCCGCCCCGACGGCCAGACCGCCACTTATCACTACGACGCCTTCGGCCGGCGCATCCGCAAAAGCGTAGACGGCGCCGTCACCGAGTTCTTCTGGCAAGGCGAACACCTCGTCGCCGAAAGCAGCGCCAGCCAATACCGCAGCTTCCTCTACGAACCCGGCACCTTCCGCCCGTTGGCGATGCTCGACGGCAAAGGCCCGAAAAAAGCCTGCCCGTTCTACTACCAACTCGACCACCTCGGCACCCCGCAGGAACTCACCGACTACAGCGGCGAAATCGTCTGGTCCGCGCAATACGACGCCTACGGCAAAGTCGCCGCTGTGACCTTGGCCGGCGAAGACTACCTCGACCAACCGCTGCGTTTTCAGGGGCAGTACTTCGATGTTGAAAGTGGCCTGCATTACAACCGCCATCGGTATTACGACCCGAGATTGGGGCGGTATCTGACACCGGATCCGGTGAAGCTCGCGGGTGGGTTGAATCAGTACCAGTACGTGCCGAATCCGACGGGGTGGGTGGATCCGTTGGGGTTGACGTCCAATTGCCCGCCGCCGAAGAAGCCTGGGTGTGAGGTTCCGGGTGGGATTGGTGGGGCTAAAGTGGATGATGGTGAACCTGCGCTGCCGAAGATGACGGCTCAGGAGCGTCGGGCGAGGATTGATGAATTAGCTGAAGAAAACGCATACCGACGTTTGCATGAAATGGAGAATCCACAAAATGGAGAGCATTTTCTGGAAAAGCACGGCGCCCAAACAACACTACGGTCGCAATTTGAAAGGATCATGACAGGAAAAAATCCAACGACTGGCGTTATAGAGACCTACACCGGTGGATCACACCATGGAGAACCTAAAATTCCAAGCGCGGCTACTCATTTTTTCAGCCATAGAGATCAGCTGAACGCTATCTATAGAGCAAAACTTATATTCCGTCAGACTAATCTTCAAACATCTAGAAGGCCTATGGACATGGGAAAGATAATTGGGGAAGGTTATACCAGAGACGGCATTTATGGGCAGCAGAGGAAAGCCGTGGTTATTCTGAGAGCTAATGGCGATACCGTGACTTCATATGCGGATTTTGAATGATGAAAAAAACGTATGAAATTGTAGATATAAAAAACTTATTGTTTGTTTTTGATATAGAAAATACTACTGATGTCGAGAGGGAGCGATTAATAGTTGAAAAAAATGTAAACGATTCGCGTCAGTTAAAAGAGCTTTTCGATACTGTGTTAAGGCCTGAATTTTGTGAATACACAGATGCAGAACAAGAATCGCTAATAAATACTGTCGAACATTTTTTGGAGAGAAACGACAATTTCGACCGTGTATTTAACCGAATGACAACTTATTTTGACGAAGAAATTACCGATAGGTCTAGTTTTATGAGACTTCTATTGGAGTGCTTAACAAGGTATCGGGATGAAACGGGCTGTGGCTAAAAATCTGCATTCTGGAGTGGCGCCTGGCAAGTAAGCACGCACTCTACTACGTCGAGTTTAACCGACTAACTGTGATGCCTTTGGAGACGCAGTAGGATCGAGCAAATACACACTAAACCCCACAACCCCCTTCGCATGATGCTTAGCCTGCGAAGCCATCTCCGCAAGCTGGCTGGCATCAAGCGTTGCACAAGCTTCAGGTCGCAAATGCACCACCCCAATCGATAACGACAACAACGCAAACTCCTGCCGCACACCCTGGCGATTCGGCGCAATAAAACATCCCGCCTCAAGGTGTTCAGGCCGATAGAAGCGGCGGCATTGGCTTCGGAAATCGTCGAGCAGTTGGTTGAGGCGTTTGCGCCAGTCTTCGGGGCCGAGGACGAGGAGGAAGTCGTCGCCGCCGATGTGACCGACAAAGTCGCGGGTGGGGTCGATGCGTTCGTTGAGGCATTGCGCGAGGCAGAGCAGGACTTCGTCGCCGCGACCGTAGCCGTAGATGTCGTTGAAGGGTTTGAAGCTGTCAATGTCGACGTAGCAGATGATCGATTCGCGGGCCTGTTGCAGCAGGCGGGTGAGGCACTGCTGGATCGGTACGTTGCCCGGCAGCAGGGTGAGGGGATTGGCGTAGCGCGCCTGCTGGATTTTCAGTTCGGTGATCAGTTTCAGCACGTCGATCACTCGGCCGAGGCCTAGATAACCGCCGTTGAGGGTGATGATGAAGTCTTCTTCGATGCGCTGGCGTGCGCGGCTGGTGATCAGGCGGCTGACTTGCTGCAGCGACTGGCTGATTTCCACGGCGAGGAAATCATCGTTCATCAGGCGGCTGATCGGTTTGCGCGCGAAAAGATCGGTGGCAAACGGTTTGAGCAGTGCGTCCGACAGCGAGTGGCGATGGACGATGCCGCAGGGCTGGCCTTGTTCGTCGAGCACCGCGAGCGAATTGAGGTTGGCCTGGCGGCGAAAGGCTTCCAGTACCGTCGCGGTGGGCGTATCGCGTTGCACGGCGGGCTGGTCGTTGAGCAGGGCGCTGAGGTCGCTGCCTTCGTCATTCAGCGCGACGGCGCTGCTGTCGTGTTTGGGCATCATCGCGCGAGCGTCGCGGGACGGATGTTCCTGAGGGCGGCCGAGCAGGTAGCCCTGCACCAGGTCGACGCCCATTTCAGTCAGCACCGCGAGTTCTTCCGGTAGCTCGATGCCTTCAGCAATGACCTGCGCGCGGGACGCTTTGGCGATTTGCAGAATCGAACCGACAAACTCTCTTTTCAAGGCGTCCTGATGAATGCCATCAATGAAGTGTCGGTCGATCTTCACGTAGTCCGGACGCAATTCTGACCATAAACGCAGGCTTGAATAGCCGGCACCGAGATCGTCCAGAGCAATGGAAAAGCCCATCGCCCGGTAGTGGTGCAGGGCGGTTTGCAGTAACTGAAAGTCGTCAATCGGCGTCTGTTCGGTGAGTTCGATCACCACTTGGCTCGGCGCAATCCCCAAGTCTTGCAGCAGCTGCAATGTGCGGCCCGGTTGGTGCGCGGCTTCGAGCAAAGACTCGGGTGAGACATTGAGGAACAGCTTGCCCGGCAGTTGCTGTTCGTTGAAGCGGCGGCAGGCGCTTTGTCGGCAGGCGATTTCCAGTTCACTCAATCGACCAGCCTGTCGTGCAACGGCGAACAGGGCAATCGGCGAGTGAAGAGGGCTGTTGGACGGCCCACGGGTGAGGGCTTCGTAACCGAGAATGCGGCGTTCGGAGAGACAGATGATCGGCTGGAACAGACTGTGCAAACCGCTTTGAGTCAGGATCGAGCTCAAGGCGCTCAGCTGTTCGGTCGTGGTCATGGCAGTCTCTGGCGATAAAAAAAAGGACCGGGAGCGCTTGCTCCCGGTCCTTTATTGCACGACAGAATGATGACTGTTTGATGACGATCCGTGGATCGCCAGCACTAAATTGCCATCACTTACTTCTTGGCCACCTGATTGCTCAGTTTCAGGTAATCCAGCAGTACGCGCCCGGTTTCGCTCAGGTAGGCATCGTCTTCCGGTTTGACCTTGTCCGGCTCGGCAGCGGCCAGTGCGTCTTCGTCTTCTTTCTTCAGCTCTTTGAGCGGTTCTTCGCCTTTGGCCTTGCGACGGATGTTCTCCATCGCCAGTTGCTTGGCGTCGATGTCGGCGTGCTGGGCACGACGATCGGCTTCGTTGAGGCTGACGGTTTTTTCTTCCATCAGTTTCTGCGCCAGGGCCAGCTTGTCGCGGATGAACACGAACTCGGCATCCTTGTTGGTGCGCGAGTCATGTTCGGACTTCAACTGGGCGAGGAACGGCTTGAACGGATCGGCCGCCGGCTTGATCGCCGCGCGAATGGTGTCCCACGGCATGGCTTCCGGCAGGGCACTTTCGCCGATTTCCTTGGTGTCGATCAGCGACGGGTAGTCGATGTCCGGCAGTACACCCTGATGCTGGGTGCTCTGCCCGGAGACACGGTAGAACTTGGCCAGGGTCAGTTTCAGTTCGCCGTGGTTCAGCGGCTGAATGGTTTGCACAGTGCCTTTACCGAAAGTCTGCCCGCCGATGATCAATGCGCGATGGTAGTCCTGCATGGCGCCGGCGAAGATCTCCGAGGCCGAGGCGGACAGGCGGTTGACCAACAGCGCCATCGGGCCTTTGTAGAACGCGCCCGGGTTTTCATCTTCGAGCACGTCGACACGGCCGTCGGCGTTACGCACGAGTACGGTCGGACCTTTGTCGATGAACAGGCTGGTCAGCTCGGTGGCTTCCTGCAGGGAGCCGCCGCCGTTGTTGCGCAGGTCGATGACCACGCCGTCGACTTTGTCCTTCTGCAGCTCGGTCAGCAGCTTCTTGACGTCGCGAGTGGTGCTCTTGTAGTCCGGATCGCCGGCACGGAATGCCTTGAAGTCGAGGTAGAAGGCCGGGATCTCGATCACGCCAAGTTTGTAGTCCTTGCCGTCCTGTTTCAGGCTGAGAATCGACTTCTTCACGGCCTGATCTTCGAGCTTCACCGCTTCACGGGTGATCGGCACGATCTTGGTGGTCTGGTCGTTCGGCGCATTGCTCGCCGGAATGACTTCCAGACGCACCACGGTGCCTTTAGGACCGCGAATCAATTTGACCACTTCGTCCAGACGCCAGCCGACCACGTCGACCATTTCCTTGTTGCCCTGGGCAACGCCGATGATCTTGTCGGCCGGAGCGACCTGCTTGGTCTTGTCCGCCGGGCCAGCCGGCACCAGACGCACGACCTTCACTTGATCATTGTCGCTCTGCAACACGGCACCGATGCCCTCAAGGGACAGACTCATGTTGATGTCGAAGTTTTCCGCGTTATCCGGCGACAGATAGTTGGTGTGCGGGTCGTAGGACATGGCGAAGGTGTTGATGTACGCCTGGAAAATGTCCTCGGCACGGGTCTGGTCGAGGCGCGCCAGCTGATTCTTGTAGCGCTTGGTCAGGGTTTCCTGGATCTGCTTCGGGTCTTTGCCGGCGATCTTCTGGCGCAGCACTTCGTCCTTGACGCGTTTGCGCCAGAGGTCGTCGAGTTCCGCGGTGGACTTGAGCCAAGGCGCGTCCTTGCGATCGATCAGCAAGGTCTCCTTGGTGTTGAAGTCCATCTTGTCGACGCCTTTGTTCAGCTCGGCAAGGGCGAAGTCCAGACGCGCTTTGACGCGGTCCAGGTAGCGCTTGTAGATGGTGAACCCGGCGTTGAGGTCGCCGCTTTTGAGGAAGTCGTCGAACTGGGTCTTCCACTTGTCGAATTCGGCGATGTCGCTGGCCATGAAATAGCTGCGCGACGGGTCGAGCAGCTTGATGTAGCTGTCGTAGATGATCACCGAGCGCGCATCGTCGAGCGGCGGCTTGCTGTAGTGGTGACGCTTGAGCAACTCGACGACGTTCAGGCTGGCGATGACTTCATCGCGATCAGGCTGCAACTTGTCCCAGCTGTTGGCTGCGAATGTGGTGCCCGACACCGGCAACAGGCCGATACCGATGAAAAGAGCGAGGGCGGTGCTGGGGAGCAGATGCTTCATGCTGATTCGACGCGGGGACAATTGATAACGCATATTAGGCCGTCTTTGAAGTCGCCGGTTCTTTGAGAGCCGGTCGCATAATGCAAAAAGCCCGGCGCTACAGCTTCGGGCTCAGTCCAGACTCACTATGGAGGCAGTGTGAAGGCATTGCAAGGCGTTGAAGGTCAAGTGGCATGGGTTGAAGAGCCGAGTCCGACGTGCGATGTAGGACAAGTCCGCATCCGGGTGGCGGCAGCCGGCCTCAATCGCGCCGATTTATTACAGAAAGCAGGGCTTTATCCGCCGCCAGCCGGGGCCAGCCAAGTGCTTGGTCTTGAGTGCTCCGGGGTGATCAGCGAGGTCGGCGCGGGCTCGTCCTGGCAAGTCGGTGACCGGGTCTGCGCCTTGCTGGCCGGGGGCGGCATGGCTGAAGAGGTGGTCGTCGACGGACGGCATGTGCTGCCGGTGCCCGAAGGTATTTCGCTGATCGAGGCGGCGGCATTGCCCGAGGTGTACGCCACCGTCTGGCTGAATGTGTTTCAACTTGCAGCGCTGAAACCCGGTGAGAAAATTCTCCTGCACGCCGGCGCAAGTGGAATCGGTTCAGCCGCCATTCAGCTGTGCAAAGCCTTCGGCAACCCGTGCTGGGTCAGCGTCGGTTCCGCCGAACGCCTGGCTTACTGCGAAGCGTTGGGTGCGCAGGGCGGCGTGGTGCGCACCGATGAAATTGAAAGCCTGCGCGACTTCGGGCCGTTCGATGTGATTCTCGACCCGGTGGGCGGCAATTATGCGGCGCTGAACCTCAAGCTGATGGCGCTGGACGGACGTTGGGTGCTGATCGGTTTGATGGGCGGGCGCGAGGCGAAACTGGATCTGGCGCAGGTGTTGGCCAAGCGTGTGCAACTGCTCGGCTCGACGTTGCGCAGCCGTAGCGATCAATTCAAGGCCGATCTTCTCAGTGATCTGGGCCAGCATGTGTGGCCGCTGTTTGCCGAGGGCCGCTTGCGTCCGCAATTGGCCAGAGCCTTTGCGGTGAAGGATGCCGAAGCAGCGTTTGCCCAACTGGCGAGCAATACGGTGGCGGGCAAGTTGGTGTTGGTGATCAATGAGGGTTTGAGCTGACAGCAAAGCAAGGTCAAAAGATCGCAGCCTTCGGCAGCTCCTACAGAGGCACGCATTCCAAAAGTAGGAGCTGCCGAAGGCTGCGATCTTTTGCTTTTATTTCCAGAGGTGGATCGGCCAGCCGGATTTTTCCGCGTGCTCGAGTAGCACCGGATCCGGATTGACCACGTGTGGAAAATCCACTTTCAACAGCAGCGGCAAGTCATTGCGCGAATCGGAATAGAAACTCGCGCCCTCGAGGTTTTCTTCTTCGGCGTCCAGCCATTCCAGCAGGCGAGTGATCTTGCCTTCGCGGTAGGTCAACGTGCCCACGGTATGGCCGCTGTAAACGCCGTGCGCGACTTCCAGTTCAATCCCTAGAATCTCGTCGATGCCGAGTCGATCGGCAATCGGTCTGACCAGGTGCGTGCCCGACGCCGAGATCACCAGAATCCGGTCGCCGGCCTTGCGGTGCGCGGCGATGGTTTTGGTCGCGTCGCTGAAGATGATCGGTTCGATAAAGTCTTCAACCCACGGCCCGACCAGGTGCTCGACTTCTTCTGGCGTACGGCCGATCAGCGGTTCGAGGCTGAACGCCATGTAATCTTCCATGCGTAATTTGCCATGGCTGTAGGCGTCCATCAGTTCGTTGTTCTTGCGCATGAACGACTCGGGATCGACCCAGCCCAGGCGCCCCATCTGCTCGCTCCAGAGGGTGGCGCAGTCGCCGTGGATCAACGTTTCGTCCAGATCAAAAATTGCCAGGGCCATCAGTGCAGTTCTCTCTTCAACGTCAGCAAAGTCATCAGGCTACCTCACACAGGGCCGTCGGATCGATGGAAAGTGCCAGGCGTTGTCCGTCGGGATGCAGATCGGCGGCGGAGCGGTTGAGTACGTCGACCACCAGTTCCACCCCGCGCGCTTCGACGCGATAGCGAATGACGTTGCCGAGCAGGCTGTGGCTGCGGATCTGCGCGTCGAGTTCGCCGTCAAGGCTCAGTTCGATGGCTTCCGGGCGGATGGCGATGCGATGGTTGACCGGCCGTTGCAACAGCTTCGAGGCGGCATCTGCGTCGAGCAGGTTGTAGTTGCCGATGAAGCCGGCGGCGAATACATCGACCGGAGCGGTGTAGAGGGTTTCGGCGTCGCCGCTCTGGACGATCTTTCCCTGGTTCATCAGGAAAATCCGGTCCGACATGGTCAGCGCTTCTTCCTGATCGTGGGTGACGAAGATCGTGGTCAGGCCGAGTTCGCGCTGGATCTGACGAATCTGTTCGCGCAGGTGTTTGCGAATCCGTGCGTCGAGCGCCGACAGCGGCTCATCCAGCAGCAACAAGCGCGGGCGGGTCACCAGCGACCGGGCGAGGGCGACACGCTGGCACTGCCCACCTGACAGTTGATGCGGATAGCGGCTGGCGAAGTCGTGCAGTTCAACCAGTTTCAACACTTCAGAGACGCGCTTGTGGCTGTCATCGGCGTTGACCTTTTGCATGCGCAGGCCGAAGGCGACGTTCTGTTCGACGGTCATGTTGGGGAATAGCGCGTAGCTTTGAAAGACCATACCGATGCCACGTTTCTGTGGGCTCAACGGCACGAGGTCGACACCGTCGAGGAGGATCTTGCCGCCATCCACCGGGGTCAGGCCGGCGATGCAACGCAGCAAAGTCGACTTGCCGCAACCGGACGGGCCGAGCAGGGTGACGAACTCGCCTTTGTTGATTTCGCAATCGATGTCGCTGAACACCGTGGTGCCGGCATAACTTTTCTGCAGGTGTTGGACGCTGACGTAGCTCATTCGCTTTTGTCCTTGTTCAAGATGTTGGCGATCCAGGTCAGGACCAGCACGAAAAAGAAATACGAAATGACCAGCGCACTGGTGAAGTGACCGCTGCTGTTGCGCATGTTGTTCAGGTACACCTGCAAGGTTTCGTAGCGGGTGCCGACGAGAATGTTGGCGAACACGAACTCACCGAAGAGGAACGAGAAAGACAGTAGCAGCGCCACCATCAGGCCTTTGCGCAAGTTCGGCAGCACCACCAGAAACGCCGCTTGAAAGGTGCTGGCGCCGAGCAGTTGCGCGGCGTCCATCAGGTCGCGCAGGTTGATCGCTTGCAGGTTGTTGGTGATCGCGCGGTACATGAACGGCAGCGCTACGGTGAAGTAGCAGCCGATCAGAATCCACGGTGTGCCGACCATCGCCATCGGCCCGGAACCGTAGAGCTGCAGCAGCCCCACCGAGGACACCACCGGCGGCACCGCGAAGGGCAGCAGGATGAGGATGTTCATCAGCGCATCGAGTTTCGGAAAGTAGTAATGCACGACAAACAGCAGCGGCAGGATCAGCACCACCGATAACACCAGCGCGCCGACACAGACGATCAGCGACTGCCCGAATGCGTGGAGAAAGCGCGGATCGCTCCATAGCTGGATGTACCACTTGAAGGTGAAGCCGCTCGGCAGAATGGTCGCCGACCAGCTGCTGGCGATCGAGTAGACCAGCGTGCCCAGCAGCGGCAACAACAGGATGGCGAACAGCAGATAGACCACGACGCGGTGGTAGAGGCCGGCCGGGCCGGATTCAGCGCGAGACATGGTAGCTCCTCTTCAACAGCAATTGATGCACGACGGTGACGATGGTCATCAGCGCCACGAGCACCACGGCCAGGGCGCTGGCCAGGTTCGGGTCAAGGGAAATGTCGCCGGAGACCATTGCCGCAATACGGATCGGCAGAACGTTGAAGTTGCCGGTGGTCAGCGCATAAACCGTGGCGTAGGCGCCGAGGGCGTTGGCCAGCAGGATCACGAACGTGCCGAGCAACGCCGGGGTCAACACCGGCAGGCCGATGTGCCGCCAGAACTGCCAGCCGTTGGCGCCGAGCAGTGCGGCGGACTCGCGCCAGTCTTCACGCAGAGCGTCGAAAGCCGGATAGAGCAGCAGCACGCCGAGGGGAATCTGGAAATAGGTGTAGAGGATGATCAGGCCGGTTTTCGAATACAGGTTGAAGTCCTGGATGATCCCCGACTGCTTGAGCATGATGGTGATGCTGCCGTTGAACCCGAGCAGGATGATGAAGGCGAACGCCAGCGGCACGCCGGCAAAATTGCTGGTCATGTTGGCGAAGGCATTCACGAAGTTGCGCAGCTTCGAATCGACGCGGCGTAGCGAATACGCACCAAGCACGGCGATGATGATGCCGAATACGCTCGACCAGAAACTGATCTCCAGGCTGTACTGGATTGCCTGCCGATAGAACTTCGAACCGAAGATCTTGCTGAAATTGGCCAGGCCCCACCCGGACTCTTCCGATTGCAGGCTGTTGATCATCACCCAGACCAGCGGGGCGATTTCGAAGACGATAAAGAACAGCGCGAAAGGCACCAGACACAGCGCCGCGAGCCATTTGCCGCGAGTCATGGCATTCACTTGAGCAGCTCCCGGCACACAGGTTTGTCGTGGGGCACGCCGAGCAGCTCGCAAACCGTGCCACAGAGCTCGGTCTGCTTCGGTGTGACATCAGGGTTGAGGCTGAACGCCTCGCCGAGGACGAACAGCGGCACCTGACGTTCTTCCGCCAGCAGGCCGTTGTGCGAGCGATCGTTGTTCATGCCGTGGTCGGCGGTCACCAGCACCTGATAACCAGCGTCGAGCCAGGTCTGCAGATAGTCGGCGAGGATGACGTCAGCCGAGCGCGCGCTGTTGCGGTATTGCGCGCTGTCGAGGCCGTGCTTGTGCCCGGCGTCGTCGATGTTCATCGGGTGGATCAGGAGGAAATCCGGCGCATGACGCAGGCGCAGGTTCTCCGCGTCGGCGAACAGGTGCGAATCCGGATAATGGTCGTTCCAGTAGAAATGGCCGTGCTGGATCGGCAATGTCGGATCGTCGGTGTGGCGGTCGCGCGCAGCCACGAACGGTGAGCGGTTATACAACTCGCTGACCCAGTGATACGCCGCAGCGGCGGTTTTCAATCCGGCATCACGGGCGTAGTGATAGATGCTGCGCTGGTTGGACAAGCGCGAGACATTGTTGTGGACGATGCCGCTGTCGATCGGCGGCACGCCGGTGAGGATACATTCGTAAAGCGGTCGGGACAGGGCGGGCAATTCGCACTCCAGTTGATAGAGCGCCGCGCGTCCTGCGCCAACATAAGCCTGCAGATGCCCCATGGCGTGACACGCAACCTCGTAGTTGAGGCCGTCGAGCACGACAAGGATGACGTTGTGCTTCATAGGGGCGAGAACTCCGCGAAATTCAGATATTCCGAAATCAACCCGATCCCCTGTGGGAGCGAACCCGCTCGCGAATGCAATACATCATTCAACAGTGATGTCGACTGACGCGCCGCCTTCGCGAGCAGGCTCGCTCCCACATTCGGATCTTCAGCGGATCCCGAACAGGGGGATCACAGGATTACTTCATCTCTACGATGACTTCTTCGTTCCACTGCTGCGGCAGGGCTTTGGAGGTCTTTTCCCACGCGTCGGCGTCCTTGACTGGCGTAACGTTTTTGTACTGCTCGTTCGGCAGCAGTTTGGCTTTCACGTCTTCCGGCAGTTGCAGGTGTTCGGCGCGGATCGGCCGGGCGTTGCCGCGGGCGAGGTTGGTCTGGCCGGCGTCGCTGAAGATGTATTCGCGCGTCAGCTTGGCGGCATTGGGGTTTTTCGCGTACTTGTTGATGATCGTGGTGTAGCCGGAAATCACCGAGCCGTCGGATGGAATCAGCACTACGTAATCATCCGGGTTGGCCATCTTGGCTTTGTAGCTCAGGCCATTGAAGTCCCAGACCACGCCGACTTCAATCTCGCCTTTTTCCATGGTGGCGATGGTCGGGTTGGCCATCGACAGACGACCCTGTTTGGCGAGGTCGGCGAACAGCAGCAAGGCAGGCTTGATGTTTTTCTCGTCACCGCCATTGGCCAGTGCGGCAGCGAGGACACCGTTGGCGGCCTGGGCAGCCGTGCTCACGTCGCCGATGGAGACTTTGTATTTACCGGTTTTCAGGTCAGCCCATTTGGTCGGCACGTCGGAGCCGTTCAGCAGCTTCTTGTTGACGATGAAGGCGATGGTGCCGGTGTAGGCCAGTGCCCAGTTGCCGTCCTTGTCCTTGGCCCAGTCCGGAATCTGATCCCAGGTGCTTGGCTTGTACGGTTGCACCACACCTTGCTTGACCGCGATCGGGCCGAAGGCGGCGCCGACGTCACCGATGTCGGCGGTGGCGTTGTCTTTTTCAGCTGCGAATTTGGCGATTTCCTGGGCCGAGCTCATGTCGGTGTCGATATGTTTCAGGCCGTATTTCTTGGCCAGGTCTTCCCAGGTGCCTTTCCAGTTGGCCCAGTCATCGGGCATGCCGACGCTGTTGACGGCGCCTTCCGCTTTCGCAGCGGCTTCTAGGGTTTTCAGATCGGTGTCGGCCGCCATGGCGGCGCTGCACATTGCAATGGTCGAGCCTAACAGTGTTGCCAGGAAAAGCTGTTTCATTCCGAAGCTCCTTGGTCGTGTTCAACGCTGCGATTGCGGTTGTGTTGGTCTAGGTCAGCAATACCTGAGCCAATTTAGGCGGGCTGGATGACATTTTGATGTCGATGGCCTTATGGCTGATCTTTTCTCCGCCCGGGATTGGCCGTTGCCAAACAAGCGTAGACCATGACGCAGGCCCGATAAGCAAGGGACTTGGCCGATGTATTGCAAGCCGTGAAAACGACCGTTGGGTAGTTTTGTCATCTGTC
This sequence comes from Pseudomonas siliginis, assembly GCF_024072275.1. Taxonomy (NCBI): domain Bacteria; kingdom Pseudomonadati; phylum Pseudomonadota; class Gammaproteobacteria; order Pseudomonadales; family Pseudomonadaceae; genus Pseudomonas; species Pseudomonas siliginis. Next base: position 1,859,515 of record NZ_CP099598.1, read on the forward strand.
GGTCATCTGCACTGCCTAGGCTTGCAACACACGAAAGCGCTCTGAGCAGCGCCCGGATTTGCCCCGAAACAGTGCTGGTCTAGTCCAGATAGGTAACGTTGATGCGCGATGAGGCAACGAAAGCGGTGACAGCGATTGGCCAGGTGCTGCAGGAGCAGATCGATCATGGTTTGTTGGGGGCCGGGAGCAAGTTGCCCGCTGAACGCAAGCTCAGCGAGTTGTTCGGGACGACGCGGATCACTGTGCGTGAAGCGCTGTTGCAATTGGAGGCGCAAGGGCAGATTTATCGTGAGGAGCGGCGCGGCTGGTTCGTGTCGCCGCCGCGTCTGGCGTACAACCTGATGCAGCGCAGTCATTTTCACGCGATGGTCAGTGCGCAGGGGCGTGAGCCGTCGACCGAGGTGATTTCGGCGCGGTTGCAGCCGGCGTCGGCGGCGGTGTGTGCGTGGTTGCAGCTGCCGGCGTTGTCGAGCGTGATCCAGATTTGCCGCTCGCGGCGGATTGATGGCCGACTGGTGTTGTATGTCGAGCACTACCTGAATCCGCAGTTTTTTCCGGGGATTCTTGAGTTTGATTTGAATCAGTCGATCACTGAGTTGTATGCGCGGCATTTCGATTTGCACTATGGGCGGGTGCGGTTTGAGATTGTGCCTACGTCTTTATCTGTCGATGCGGCGGCGGCTTTGCGGGTGTCGGTGGGGAGTCCGGGATTGAGGATTGCTCGGGTCAATTATGATCAGCATGGGCGGCTGATTGATTGTGATCTGGAGTTTTGGCGGCATGATGCGATTCACGTAGGGGTTGATGTGGTTTGATCTTTTTTGACCTTGGCGGCCTTTGGGCCGACCAGGTTTTGGGGGTTTGGGTGAATATCCGTTGCTGCGGTAACGGCTTCTTATGGTTCCGCCCTTACGGCGGGTCACTTTTTCAAACGCCAAAAAGTAACCAAAAGGCTGCGCCCTGACGTTCGGCCCGCTCGCTGGGGCTCGGGGTTCCTTCGCTGCGGGATCGATCCTGGCGCAGCGGCTCCGGTTTGCTTCGCTGCACCTACACTCGCTGTGTACGACTGCGTCGTACGGTCGCTGCGCTCCCACGCCCGGATCAATCCCTCCACTCAGCCTGCCGACGGGCTCCGAGATCAAGATCAAAAGCGGTGCTCGAGCTAACGCTCATCGTGTGTAGGAGCTGCCGAAGGCTGCGATCTTTTGTTTTTGCTTTCGCTTTTCTGTGGGAAGCGAGCCTGCTCGCGAAGGCGGCCTGTCAGCCGACCAATCTCTGTCGGATGTACTTAATCCCTGTGGGAGCGAGTCTGCTCGCGAAAGCGCCCCCACAGTCACCCCTTCCTACTTGCCCACCGCCGCATTCCCATACAGATAATCCGTCGCCAACGACGCCAATGTTCTCACCCCAACCACCAGCGCCGACTCATCCACAAAGAACCCCGGATTGTGATTCGGCGCGGCTTTGCTCATGTCCTGGTCCCGCGGGGTCACTCCAAGAAACACAAACAGTCCCGGTGCTTCCTTGGCGAAGAACGAGAAATCTTCCGCCCCACCCACCAGCGGTCCCTGCACCACATCATCCTTGGCCGCCCACTTCAATGTCGGCAGCATTTTCTCGGTCAGTGCCGGGTTGTTAATCGTCGGGTCGTATTTTTCGATGATGGTGACGTCGGCTTTGGCGCCGCCGCTTTCGGCGATTTTCTCGATGGTCTGGCGTACGTCGCTGTGCAGTTTCTGGCGGATGCCGTAGTCGTAGGAGCGGATGGTGCCGGTCATGTCGAGTGATTCGGGGATGATGTTGTAGCGGGTGCCGCCGTTGATGGTGCCGATGCTGACCACCGACGGGTAAGAGGAAATGTCGGTGCGGCGGCTGACCACGGTTTGCAGGCCGACGATGGTTTGTGCGCCGACGGTGATTGGGTCGATGCCATCCCAGGGGCGGCCGGCGTGGGTTTGTTTGCCGTGGATCTTGATGCGCAGGTCGTCGGAGCTGGCCAGGGTCGGGCCGGGGCGGTAGGCGATCTGGCCGGCGGGGACGCCGGCCCAGACGTGCAGCCCGAACACTGCGTCTGGTTTCGGCGATTTCATTACGCCTTCCTCGACCATCATCTTCGCGCCCCAGGTGTTTTTGCCGTCGGGAATGAAGTCGCTCGGGCCTTCTTCGGCGGGTTGGAAGTAGAACACCACGGTGCCGGGCAGGGTGTCGCGCATGCCCGTCAGAATTTTCGCTGCGCTGAGCAGGATTGCGGTGTGGGCGTCGTGGCCGCAGGCGTGCATGACGTCGACTTCCTTGTCGAGATACGTGCCTTTGGCTTTCGAAGCGAACGGCAAGTCGGAGACTTCCTTGACCGGCAGCGCGTCCATGTCGGCGCGCAGGGCCACGGTCGGTCCGGGCAGGGCGCCTTTGAGAATGGCGACCACGCCGGTGCGGGCGACGCCGGTTTTCACTTCCAGACCCATGGCTTGCAGCTGTTTGGCGACCAGTTCAGCGGTGCGTTTTTCGGTGTTGCCGAGCTCCGGATGAGCGTGAAGGTCGCGGCGGGTTTCCAGCAGCTCCGGTTCGAGCTTCTGCGCCTGCTCGGCGATGCGTGTGCGGGCGCTGTCCATCGTCGCGGCGCTGGCGTGGCTGGCGACCAGGGTGAGCAAAAGGGTCTGGGCAATGCGCGTCAGTTGCATGGGCTTCTCCTTGATTATTGTTGTTGGCTTCCTTGCCTGTGACAAAGGCTTTGCACGCAAGTGCGATCGGGTCCGGAAAGCGCTATGCGCTCCGACAGATTTACGTTTGAGCATAAGTTATCAGCGAAAACTCCTACCGCTTTATCAGTTTCGTCCGGCGTGACAGATAAAACGCGGGCGATAACCATGTACCGCACCGCACAACATCTATTTCCATAAATTTCTCCAGGTGCCGGTCACGTTATTGGCTGTTTGAGGGTAACGCGTCAGTGCGACAAAACTATTGTCCATGGAGGACTTATAAATGCAGCGTAATGGAATAACGCTTCCGCCGATTGTTGTGCGTCCGGATAAACAAGATGAATATTTACATTATTTAGGTGCAGGGGACGGCTCGGGACCAGGCATTAACTTTGCGCCGTTGGGTGAAATACTCGATATGGAAAGTATCTATAAAGATACTTCCAGGAATATTGCTCAGGTCATTGAAAATGAACTTGCAGAAGCGCGGGCGGCAGGTGATCAAAGTGTCTTGCCGCCTTTGGATGCGCTGGCGCGGGAGATGCAATTCAGGGATTCCCTGATCGCCAGGAAGTTTGGTGCGCTTTTGGTGGCCAAGGACGTGGCCATCGAACGTTTCGGCCACGCCCAGGTTGAAACCTTTTTCAACGGAGGCCGCTTACCGCAAGTCAATCGGCGAAGCGCCAGCGTCAGCGTACGGCAGGCTTATAGCGCTCTGTTCAACGCCAAGTTACTGGTTGAAGGCATTGGCGTGTTGAACAGCCAGTCGGCCACGGTCAAGGGCATGATTGCCGTGGTGCAAGCGCAGGAAGCCGAGCGGATCGCTCAGGAGCAGGCGCGGTTGGCGGCGGAATACGCCAGGCAGGTTGCACAGGAACAGGCCCGCGTCGCTCAGGAGCAGGCGCGGCGGCAGGCGGAGGAGTTGGCGCGGCAGGCCGCGGCCGATGAAATCAGGCGGCTCGAAGAGGAACAGGCCCGTTTGGCGGCTGAGGCACTAGAGCGCAAGCGTGCCGAGGAACAGGCAGCGCTTGAGGCTGAGGCCGAAGCACGCAGGGTTGCTGAGGAAAAGCGCCGGCAGGACACCTCCGGTGGGCACAGTAGCCTGTTGCGCTTTCAGGGCAATACCAGCCACGCCCAACTGGTATTTGCGACGTCCGCTGGTGCGGTCGCGATTGCCGACAACCTGATGGCGGGTTTTACCGCTTCGATTCGCGCGGCGGTGGCCGGTTTATCGGGGCTGGCTGCCGGCACGGCGTCCGGTCTGATGGTGGGGGTAAGTGCGTTTGTCTACTCCCCGGTGTTGGGTAATGGGGAATTGCCTGAACGCTTTCTGCTCAGCCTCCCACTGGCAGATCTGCTGCCCGGTCAACTGCCTGATCTGGACAGGCTGGCAAGCGAAAGAGCACGACTGAATCTGCCGGTACGTTTGAGCGCCCGGCCGCTGACGGGCTCTCTCGCCGAACTGCTTGTCGTTCCGGTAGCGGGGACAAAACGGCCTTCCGGCGTTCGCGTGGTTGCAGCTGATTTCAACGCGGGGAACAACACTTACAGCGCGACGCTCACTGACATCCCGCCGACAACCGCGGTCTGGACTCCCGCAGTAACGCCGGCAGACAGTTCAACGCTGTTCCCCATCGAGAATCCGTCCCCACCTCGATATATCGGCGGCAACCTCGTGCCGATTGAAGGACGGATCGACGCTCACCCAGGGCGGGGCAGCATTCGTTTCGACGACTTCATTCTGGTCTTCCCGTCGGAATCGGGCCTGCCACCGCAGTACGTCATGTTCCGGGATCGACGCAATGATCCAGGGGTGGCGAGTGGTCATGGAGCGCCGGTTGCGGGTGGATGGCTGGAGGCGGCTACGCAAGGTGAGGGGGCGGCAATTCCCTCAAAAATTGCAGATCAATTGCGAGGCAAGAATTTCAAGGATTTCAGGGCATTCAGGGAGACTTTCTGGAAAGCGGTGGCCGCTGATGCGGAACTGGCGATGTCGTTTGATCCAGGTAGTCTCAGTGCAATGAGCAAAGGCCGATCACCGTATGTGAAAGCGGGCGATCGGGTTGGTAAACGAGTGAAGTTTGAGTTGCACCACGTCTCATCGTTATCGGATGGTGGGCAGTTGTACGATATTGACAACCTGCGGTTGCTAACTCCGAAACAGCATTTGGCAGTTCATAAGGGAGGCGAGTAATGAAAAAATTAATGATCAATGAAATGTCCGAAGAGCAATTCTTGCATTTCGTACAAAAGATATACCAATCGGATTACGCGACTGAGAAGGGGCAAACCTCAGCTGTAATGGAGTTTGAACGACTGAGCGAACATCCAGCGGGTTCCGATTTAATCTACTACCCAGAATCGGGAAAAAGCGGTCCGGAAAATATTGTGGCGGAAGTCAAAAGGTGGCGGGCCGCCGAAGGAAAACCTGGTTTCAAAGCCAGATAAAACTAGCCCCCTATTGGTATTACCTGCCAATAGGGGGCCATCTCTGTTCAGCTTTCCTTTTTGATTTCCACCCCAGGCGTAATCACCTGCACACTCATCCTTGGTGTCGCCAGATCCAGCCCCGCCTCATCCAGTTGCCTTTTCAGCGACAAATTGAACGCCCGGGAAACTTCCCACTGCTTGATCGGCGCAGTCTTGAACCGTGCGCGCAAAATCGCGCTGCCGGACTCGAAACTTTCCACACCCTGAATCTCCAGCGGCGACCAAATATTGCGGCGCTGCAACGGATCGCTGCGCATCTTCTGGCCGACGTCGCGCATCAGTTTGATCGCGTCGTCGATTTCCATGTTGTATGGCACGGCGACGCGGAAGATCGCGTAGCCGAATTCCCGCGAGTAGTTCTTGATGCTTTTGATTTCGCTGAACGGGATGGTGTGGACGATGCCGTCGATATCGCGCAGGCGTACGGTGCGGATGGTCAGGCCTTCGACGGTGCCGAGGTGGCCGCCAACGTCGACGTAGTCGTCGATGGCCAGCGAGTCTTCGATGATGATGAACAGGCCGGTGATCAGGTCAGCGACGAGCGACTGCGCGCCGAAGCCGATGGCCAGACCGATCACGCCGGCACCGGCCAGCAGCGGTGTGACGTTCATGCCCATGTTCGCCAACGCGACGATCAGCGCGATGATGAAAATCGCCACGAACAGCACGTTGCGGATCAACGGCATCATCGTCTGCGCCCGTGCATTCGCCAGGCCTTTGCGCGAGCGGGTGAGGGCGTGGTGCACGGCGGTGTCGGCGAGGATCCAGATCAGCCAGGAGAAAATCAGCGTGCCGATCAGGCTGAACAGTTTGACGCTGATGTCATGGCCATCGCCTTCGGCGAACGCGATCAGCGAATGGCCCCAGACGCGCAGGCCCAGTTCGATGAAGATCAGCCACACCAGCAAATGCGTCAGGGTGTAGAAGAAGTTTTTCAGTCGCTCCGAATACAGCGCATGGCGTTTCGGCCCGCGTTGCGGTTTCAGCGAATGGCGGCGCACGAGGCCGTTGATAACCATGCACAACACCAGCAGCACCGTGCAGATCAGCGACTGGCGCAGCGCGGTGCTGGTGTCGCCGGCGGAGACAAACGTGGCGAACAGTGAGATGCCGACCAGCACCAGTGCCGGCACGTACCAGAAGGTGCCGAGGATCTCGATGGTGTCGCTGAGGGCGCGGCGGGTCAGGCGGCGTGACAGCGGTTGGTTGCGGATCAGGTGCGCGATCGGTCGGCGGAATCGCAGGATGAACAGGCCGGTCGACAGCGCAGCGAGGACATTGGCGGTGGTCGCGGCGGTGTGCGCCAGATGTACGCCCAGGCTCTCGACCAGACGCGGATCGCTCAGCGCTTCACCAAACGCGGCGAAGCTGCCGATCAGCCACAGCGGCCGAAACGCCTGATGACGCAGGATGTACAGCGCGCGATGGCGGTGCGGGCCGTCGAGCAGGGAGAAGGCGATCACGCAGATCGCCGAGAAACAGGTGCCGACCACCAAGGCATAGGCCAGCACCATCGCCAGGCTTTTGCCCAGGGAAGACGGCAGCACGTAGCTCATGTACACCGTCATTACCAACGCGATCAGCCACGGCCCGAGCTTGCGCAGGGCAAAGCGCAGCATGTCGAGGGCCTTGGGGTGTTGCGGCAGTTCTTCGGTGAGGCCGAAGCGCAGACGCACGCGGTGGCTGAGCCAGATCAGCGCGGCGGCGAGCAGGCTCCAGACCATCAGGATCACTGCGAAACCGAAGATGATCGGCAGCCATTCATTGGCCGGCAGCAGCTTGCTGGTCAGTTCGTCCTTGGCCAGATCGAATTCGTTGGACCAGCGGGTGAGCGGGCTGTCGGCGCCGGAAAACTGTTTTTCGAAGCTGGCGAGGGTGCCGCCGATCAGGCCCAGCACGCCTTCTTCCGGGGTGGCTTGAGCTTTCTTCGTAGCGTCGCGCAGCTTCTTCAGATCGCTGAGCAACTGCGCGCGTTGCTTGTCGTTTTCCAGCGACTTGATCACTTCGTCCAGTGACTGGCCAAGAGGTTCTACGGCTTCAGGCTGCGGTTTGGAAGTGTTGAGCAGGCCGGGCAGACCGACCGCTTGGGCGGGCGCCAGCGGCAGCAGCGTCATCAGGCAGACAAGCAGCAGACCGGGCAAAGCAAAAAGACGAGCGAACACCAGAAGACAACCTCGCGATAGGCGGATGCGCTGGAGTGTACGAGGCCCTTTGGCTCAATGCGAGCCGGGCGCGGTCATTCGTTGAGTTTGGCGAGGATCTTGTAGACCACCGTGGCGAGGATCATCAGCATACCGATCCACATGGCGAACACCCCGGCGTTCTTGTCGCGGAAGTTGAAGCCGATGGCCAGCAGGATCATTCCGCTGAGGATGGGAATGAGCATGGCGTGGAAGGAGGACATCGAGATCATGAAGACTGCCTTGTCTGTGGGGGATGTTTGCAGTCTAGGCGGGTTTTCGAGGCGGGGTGTGATGTGGCTCAGGAATGCATCAGGCCGGGAGGATTCTGCTGTCTGCACAGGCGATTTCGCGAGCAGGCTCGCTCCCACAGGTGAATGGCATTCCATTGTGGGAGCGAGCCTGCTCGCGAAGCTTGTCAGCCGTTACGGCAATTCACGGCTGGCATAGAACGCACTGAGCACTTTCACCAGATGCGCCAGGTCATGGCTGCCGCACAGTTCGCGAATCGAATGCATGGCGAAGGTCGGCAGGCCGATGTCGACGGTGCGCACGCCCAGATGGCTGGCGGTGATCGGGCCAATCGTCGAGCCGCAGCCCATGTCGCTGCGCACCACGAAGCTTTGCACCGGGACTTCTTCGGCCATGCACAGATGGCGGAAGAAACCGGCAGTTTCGCTATTGGTGGCGTAGCGCTGGTTGCTGTTGACCTTGATCACCGGGCCGGCGTTGAGTTTCGGGCCGTGGTTGGCGTCGTGCTTGTCTGCGTAGTTGGGATGCACGCCGTGGGCGTTATCGGCCGACACGAGCAGGGATTTCTGAATGGTGCGGACGAACTCGTCACCTTCCGGCAGCAGGCGGCGCAGGGTCTGTTCGAGCATCGGGCCGTCGGCACCGCATGCCGAGCAGGAGCCGACTTCTTCGTGGTCATTACAGACCAGCACGCAGGTTTCGTCGGTCTCGGCGGTGAGCAACGCTTGCAGGCCGGCGTAGCACGACAGCAGGTTATCCAGACGCGCACCGGCAATGAAATCACCGTTCAGGCCGATCACCGCAGCGCTTTGCGTGTCGTAAAAACTCAGCTCGTAATCCAGCACTACATCGGCGTTCAAACCGTGTTCGCGGGCCAGTTGGTCGGTGAGCACGGCGCGGAAATCGACGCGCTCGTCACCGGCGAATTGCGCCAGGATCGGCGGTAGTTCGGTCTGCGCGTTGATCGCCCAGCCCTGGTTGGCTTCACGGTTGAGGTGAATGGCCAGGTTGGGAATGATCGCGATGGGTGCCTTGAAGTCGATCAACTGACTCTCGACCTTGCCGTCACGGCGGAAGGTCACGCGGCCGGCCAGCGACAGATCGCGGTCGAACCATGGCGCCAGCAGCGCGCCGCCGTAGACTTCGACGCCCAGTTGCCAGAAGCCCTGACGTTGCAGTTCCGGTTGCGGCTTGACCCGCAGACACGGGCTGTCGGTGTGCGCGCCGACCAGACGAATACCGTCGTGCAGTGGCGAGTTGCGGCCCATTTTGATCGCGACGATCGAGGAGTCGTTACGGGTGACGTAATAGCGGCCGTTGGCCTCGGTGGACCATGGCTCGCGCTCGTCGAGGCGCACATAGCCGGCGGCCTCCAGACGCTGCACGAGGCTGGCGGTGGCGTGGAACGGGGTAGGGGAGGCCTTGAGAAAGTCGATCAGGCCCTGGTTCAACTCTGCGCGCATAAGAAACTCCAGACAGCAATGGGCGGCAGTTTAACGCATCACTCAGCGCCATTGGGCAAGTGGTTTGCGCAAGCACGCTCAGGAGTGCTGATCGATGCGCTTGCGCAGGTAGGCAATGATGGCTTGTTGATCATCCTTTCTGGCGGGTTTCGGCAGGTGCTTCGGCCAGCCCTTGCCGCTGCCGAAGAAGGCCTTTTGCGTGACGCTGTCCCAACGCAGGATTTCCCGCGACGCCGATTCCCACCATTCGTGACGGCAGATCTCGTAATACGGGTGGGCAGGTGCAGCACTGCCGAACAGCAACGCCCGGCCGACTTTCTTCATGCCGCCGCGCTTTTTGCGCAGCTTCCACTTGATGCGCAGGCGCTCCCAGGTTGAGGGAACGGGTTTGCTGCGCGGAACCTCGGAGCACAGCTCTGGCAGTTCGTGGTGGAAGGCCTCGCCGTAACGGGCGAAAAAATGTTTCTGCATGGCGTGGAAGAAGTTTTTGTCGGCGAAGTAGTGATAGATGAATTTCTTCGCTTCCTGGATCGGCTGGTCGCGCATGGCAAACGACAGTGCAATCTGTTCGATCGTATGGATGTCGAACGGGTCCTGCGTCCACTCATCGATCAGCCGGACCGATTTCTCCAGCAGCGCTGCATCGCCATCGGTGACGCCGCACAAGCCGCTGTTGTAGAGCTTGAAGCTGTTCGTCGACGAGATGCCGTGGACTTGCAGGCAGCGCGCGAGTTTTTCGTAGTCCGCCCGGTTACAGACGTAACTCCAGTCATATTCGAAGCGGTCCATCACGTAACGGCCGGGCGTGATCATGCTGAACAGCCGGTGCGGCGAACCGAGAAACAGCGTATCGGTGTCGACAAACAGGGTTTTTTCGGCGAGTGTCAGGCCCAGCGCAATGGCGCACGCTTTGCGGCGGTGGTGGTAGCCGTTCTCGCCCTGCCACTGGATCAGGGTCTGCTCGCTCAAAGGGACGGTATCGACCGGCCAGCCGGCATAGTCCTGCGGACGATCGGTCAGGACTCGGATGCACAATGATTCACCTGGCTGCAGTTGTGCCAGGGCGGTGAGGATGCTGAATTTTGCCTCGCGCCGATAAACGTCTTTGTCGCCATAGATCAGGTAGAGCAGCTGGTGCGGTACTTTTTCCAGGGGGGGGAAGGCTTCGCGCATAAGCGGCTCCATACGGCGGGGGGCGCGAGTTTACCGTATTGCTCCGCTGATTTGCAGGCCGGGCACTTGCTTCAAAGTGTTGCCAGGGAGGGCGTCAACCGGTGATCAATCTGCCAGAGAGGAAGACTTCACGGCGTTGCTTGCGACCGACGTATTCATGTTTGCTCAACTGATAGACAGCCTCGAACCTGTCTCTCGATAAGCCAGGCAGTGCACTGAGGTATTGATCTACCAGGCGATCGTAGGCGGCTTCGGTGATGAATTTGTAGATATCCCGACGATAGAAGAAGCCGAGTTGAAAACCGAGTGTTTCACTTGCGTGCGCGGTCGGGCCTGCGAAGCAGTTTTCAAAGTCGATGGCTTTGAGTGGCCTTTGCGTTTGCTCGGGCACCATGATGTTGCCCACCCAGAAATCCATGTGGGTGATGTTCTTGCTGGCGAGCGAGCTGAGCAGTTGAAACGCGTCGAGGATAAAGGCTTCGATGTTTTCGGGATTGCGTCTGATGCACTCGGCCCCATCCATATGGCCTTCGAGCAGGTGAGTCAGCAGGAAGAACTCCTCGGTCAGGCCTAGTCTGCTGCGGGTATAGCCATAGCCCTTCAGTGGAGGCATCTCCACGCCCCGGCGCTGAGCTTCGAGGGAATTCATCAGTTCTTCAAGAGGCCAGTCGAAGCGCCCGTTGCGTTGCGGTTTGTTCAGGCTCACCCGCACCTTTGCCTTGAACGTGTCCAATGGCTGGACCTTGGCAAATAGTGGTGTTTCACAGGACGATAACGGTGCGCTGGCTCGGGTCAGTTTGTGCGCGCGGCGTTTTTTAATGAGCTGCTCCAGGGCCTGGCGTGCCTGGATGCTGGGTGCTTCGCTCAAGTGCAGGGTCGTGTTACCGAATGCGTAGATGATCGGGTATTCGGATTGAAGTGTTTTGCTGCAGAACACGGGAAAGGCCTCCTGCCTGATATCGAAGTGCCATGATTTTATATTTGATTACAATTTTATGACAGTTCTTTACGTCAATCTATTGCCGGTGGAATTCTGGCAGGACAAAAAAAGCCCTTCACCAGGAAGGGCTTTAAAAGTATTCACGCAATTCAGAACGGAGCCGGGCACTCGAAGCGCAGGCGCTCCCCGGTCTGCGGGTGGGTGAAGCTGAGCATGCTCGCGTGCAGGCACAAACGTGGCCAGGCGGTCAGCGCCTGCTCGTGGGCGTAGAGCCCGTCACCCAGCAACGGATGGCCGATCGACAACATGTGTACGCGCAGTTGATGGGAGCGACCGGTAATCGGTGTCAGTTCGACACGGCACCAGTCGCCGCAACGTTCCAGCACCTTCCAGAAGGTCAGCGCATGCTTGCCGAATTCGTGATCGACCACATGCCGTGGCTTGGTCGGTGGGTCGTAGCGCAGGGGCAGATCGATGCTGCCGCTGTCCAGCTCCGGCTGACCCCAGGCCAAAGCGGTGTAGGCCTTTTCGGTTTCGCGATCGTGAAACTGCCGCGACAGTTCGCGATGAGTGTCGGCGTCACGGGCCAGCAGGATGATCCCGGAGGTTTCCCAGTCCAGGCGATGAACGATGCGCGCTTCCGGGTAGCCGTTTTCCTGCAAGCGGGTAATCAGGCAGTCCTTGTTGTCGTCAGCGCGACCGGGCACCGAGAGCAGCAAGGTCGGTTTGTCGACCACAAGAACGGCGGCGTCCTCGTGGATGATGCGGATGTTGGACAGCGGCATTAAAACAGCCTCGTAACAAATGCCAACGGCGGCTCGGGACTGCTGATAACTCTGTAGGAGCTGCCGAAGGCTGCGATCTTTTGACTTTGAAGATCAAAAGATCGCAGCCTTCGGCAGCTCCTACACGAGCATCAACAGCCCGAGCCGCCGTAGCGACTGCCAAATCGACTCAGCGATCGGGCAGGGTGATGTTGAGTTCCAGAATCGAGCAACTGCCCTGGCTTTCCAGTGCAACATGTACGTCGTCGTTGCCGATGTTGACGTACTTGCGGATCACGTCGACCAGTTCCTTCTGCAAGGCTGGCAGGTAATCCGGCGTGCTGCGCTGGCCGCGCTCATGCGCCACGATGATCTGTAGACGCTCTTTCGCTACCGAGGCGGTACTTGGCTTTTTGTTGGCACGAAAGAAGTCAAAAAGGTTCATTACCTACCTCCAAACAGGCGCTCGAAGAATCCCTTCTTCTCGACATCGAGGAATCGGTGGGCTTTTTCTTTGCCCAGCAGGCGGTCGACGGTATCGCTGTAAGCCTGACCGGCATCGCTCTGGTCGTCGAGAATCACTGGCACGCCCTGGTTGGAAGCCTTGAGTACCGCCTGGGATTCCGGGATGACGCCGAGCAGGGTCACCGAGAGGATCTCCTTGACGTCTTCAACGCCAAGCATCTCGCCCTTCTCGACACGCTCCGGGTGGTAGCGGGTGATCAGCAGGTGTTCCTTGATCGGCTCTTCGCCACGTTCGGCGCGGCGCGATTTGCTCGCCAGCAGGCCGAGCATGCGGTCCGAGTCACGTACCGAGGAGACTTCCGGGTTGGTCACGACGATCGCTTCATCGGCGAAATACATGGCCAGGTGCGCACCTTTCTCGATGCCCGCCGGGGAGTCGCAGACGACGAACTCGAATTGTTCCTTGAGCTCCATCAGGACTTTTTCCACGCCTTCGACGGTCAGCGCGTCTTTGTCGCGGGTCTGGCTGGCCGCCAGTACGTACAGGTTTTCCAGGCGCTTGTCTTTGATCAGTGCCTGTTGCAGGTTGGCTTCGCCGTTTACCACGTTGACGAAGTCATACACCACGCGGCGCTCGCAACCCATGATCAGGTCGAGGTTACGCAAGCCCACGTCGAAGTCGACGATCACTGTTTTGTGGCCGCGCAGAGCGAGACCGGTACCGATAGCGGCGCTGGTGGTGGTCTTACCCACACCACCCTTGCCGGATGTAACCACGAGAATCTTGGCCAAGGTGTTTCACCCCTAAGGAAGAAGGACTGTTCAGCCCCTGAAAAACATCTCTTGAAAACTACTGCAGTCGGACAGCCTTGGCTGGAATTTGGCTTTGAGCCTTTTTCCTACTTCGTTTGAGCCGTTTTCGCTACGTTTTAGAGATGCTTGGAAAATGCGGCAGTATCCGTTAAAGCCGAATGATGTTCAACACGTCGCCTGACAGGCTGACCTGGACGCCCGAGCCCCACATCGGATCACGACGCAAATCCTCGGAGACCTTGTAATGACCGGCGATGGAGATCAGTTCAGCGCTCAATTGCTGACAGAAAATCCGTGCCTTGGTGTCACCTTTGACGCCGGCCAGCGCACGGCCGCGCATCGGGCCGTATACATGGATGTTGCCATCGGCGAGAAGTTCCGCCCCCGGACTGACCGATGAGACCACGACCAGATCGCCACCCTGGGCATATATCTGCTGGCCACCACGTACTGGCGTGGTGATTACGCGGGTCGGTTTGACGGTCGGCTCAGGCGGCTTTTCCGGCTTCTTTTTGACTTCGGCTTCCGGCGTCTCCAGCGGACGCTCGCGGGCGCCGGAGGGCGGTAGCACGGGGATGTCGATGGCGATGGCGGCGGCGATGTCTTCGATGCGGCTGGCACGAATGGCCAGGGTACGCAGACCGTGCTGACGGCAGACGCGCATCAGCCCCGGCAGGTCAACCGCGCCCTGATTCGGCGGTAGTTTGTCCAGCGCCAGAACCAGCGGTGCATTGCTGAAAAAATTCGGCGCCTGGGCGACTTTGGCGGCCAATTGCCGATCGAGGCTTTCGAGGTCGTTACGGGCCAGTTCCAGCACAGTGATGGCCAGCATGCTGCCCTTGAGCTGGAATACGGGATCTTGGTCTAACGGGTCGGTTTGGCTCATGTCGGCATACAACGGCTTGTCACTAAAAGTGCCGAGACTTATAACGAGAACGCCCGCGAGCCGCAAGCCGGGTCGAACGATGTAGAATGCGCGGCCACTGTATTTACGGAAGCTTTAATGGATCGCCCGCGTTTTCGAAAAGCATATCTTGCTCCGCGCTTCTGGCCGCTCTGGTGCGGCCTGGGGCTTTTGTGGCTGATCGTGCAGTTGCCGTATCCGGCGCTGCTGACCATCGGTCGAGTTTTGGGCGCGTTGATGTATCGCGTCGCCAGCGACCGGCGAACCATCGCCCGGCGCAATCTGGAATTGTGCTTCCCGGAAAAATCCGCCGCCGAACGCAAACGCCTGCTCAAGGAAAACTTCGCCTCCACCGGCATCGCCTTTTTTGAAATGGCGATGAGCTGGTGGTGGTCGCGCGAACGTCTGGCGAAACTGGCCCACGTCGAAGGCCTTGAACATCTGCAGAAGGCCCAGCGCGAAGGCAAAGGCGTGATTCTCATGGCCGCGCATTTCACCACCCTGGAAATCGGCGCGGCACTGCTCGGCCAGCAGCACACCATCGACGGCATGTACCGCGAACACAAAAACCCCTTGTTCGACTTCGTCCAGCGCCGTGGCCGCGAGCGGCACAATCTCGATTCGCTGGCGGTGGAGCGCGATGACGTGCGCGGCATGCTCAAACTGCTGCGCTCGGGACGGGCGATCTGGTATGCGCCGGATCAGGATTACGGCGCCAAGCAGAGCATCTTCGTGCCGCTGTTCGGCATTCAGGCCGCCACCGTCACTGCGACGACCAAGTTTGCACGGCTGGGCAAAGCGCTGGTGGTGCCGTTCACTCAGGAACGTCTGGCCGACGGCAGTGGTTATCGTCTGGTGATTCATCCGCCGCTGGAAGATTTCCCCGGCGAGAGCGAGGAGGCCGATTGCATCCGCATCAATCAGTGGGTCGAGAGTGCTTTGCGTGCCTGCCCCGAGCAGTATCTGTGGGCGCATCGGCGCTTCAAGAGTCGCCCACCGGGCGAGCCGAAGCTTTATCCCAAGCGTCGTTGATTCACCCGTACTGACAAGCACTGTGGAGTGTTGCGATGAGTCCTGCTGAACCGGTCACAGGTTTGATTCTTTCCGGCGGCGGGGCTCGGGCGGCTTATCAGGTCGGGGTGCTGGCGGCGATTGCCGAGTTGCTGCCGGTCGGCGCGGACAATCCGTTTCCGGTGATCGTCGGCACCTCGGCCGGGGCGATCAATGCGGTCAGCCTGGCCAGTGGTGCCATGGATTTTCGCGCTGCCATCGAACGCCTGACCCAGTTCTGGCAGGGCTTTCGCAGCCACCGCGTGTTGCGCAGCGACTGGCCGGGCGTGATCCATCAGGCCAGCCGTTTCGTCAGCCACAGCCTGCTCGGCCTCGGTCGGCAGATGCCGGTGGCGTTGCTCAACAGTTCGCCGCTGCGCGAGCTGCTCGAGGAAAAACTGCACCTGCCTGGCATCGCCGAATCCATCGCGCGCAAGCAATTGCACGCGGTAGCGGTGACCGCGTTTGGCTACGAATCGGGGCAAGCGGTGACGTTCTATCAGGGCGGCGGCACCATCGACGCCTGGCTGCGGCACCGTCGTATTGGCGTGCCGACGCAATTGTCGGTCGATCACCTGTTGGCCAGTTCGGCGATTCCGCTGTTGTTCGCGCCAGTGAAAATCGG
The DNA here is from genome assembly GCF_024072275.1 of Pseudomonas siliginis. NCBI lineage: Bacteria > Pseudomonadati > Pseudomonadota > Gammaproteobacteria > Pseudomonadales > Pseudomonadaceae > Pseudomonas > Pseudomonas siliginis. The sequence continues at coordinate 1,875,333 of NZ_CP099598.1, forward strand.
CGAGGAATATTTCGGTGACGGCGCAGTGCGCCAGTCGGCGCCGATCAGCCCGGCGCTGCATCTGGGGGCCAGTCGCGTGCTGGTGGTGGGCGTCAGCGGCAACCCGCGCGGCGTCGATCCGCAGCAGCCGCTGGAGCGCGCCTACAGCGGCCAGCAACCGACTCTGGCGCAGATTGGCGGGCACATGCTCAACAGCACGTTCATCGACAGTCTGGAGAGCGATATCGAGTTGCTGCAGCGTCTGAATCAGTTCAGTCATTTGCTCCCGGCCGGCACACCCACTCGCGCGCTGGGTGTGGCGCCCGTGGAAGTGCTGGTGATTGCGCCGAGTCAGCCGATCGACGAAATCGCCGCGCGGCATCGCCAGGAGTTACCGGCGGCGTTGCGCCTGTTTCTGCGCGGGCCGGGGGCGACGAAGACGAGCGGGGCGGGGGTGCTCAGTTACCTGCTGTTCGAGGCGGGGTATTGCAGCGAGTTGATCGAGTTGGGGCGGCGCGATGCGTTGGCCAAGCGCGAGGAGCTGTGCCGGTTTTTGCGGATATCTGAAGCGGTGGCTCCTGCCTGAAATCTGCGGTGAGGCCTTCGCGAGCAGGCTCGCTCCCACATTGGAACTCGGTCTGAATGTGGGAGCGAGCCTGCTCGCGAAGCTTTCAGGGTCAGAAGTGGAACTTGACCAGGAAGCTTGTGGTGCTCTGATCGGTCTTGAAGTACTGGCTGTCCTTGATCCCGTACTTGTCCGACCAGTAGTCGTACTCGACACCGACATACAACTGCTTCTCGCCGAAATTCAGCGCCTTGCCCAAGTCGTATTTGACCTGCGGGTTGAAGTGCAGGTTGGCGTGGTAGTCGCCCTTGGAATTGGAGTCGTTGTCGACCACCCAGTCCATGAAGCCGTCGATGAGGATGTTCGATTTGCCCACCGGGATGGTGTAGGACCACACCGGGGTGATCTGCCAGACATTGTCACCGGCGCGTGCGCCCTGGGTGTGACGCTGGTAGAAGTTCAGCTGGAAGTAATCGAAGCCTGGAATCGCCAGGTCGAAGCCCGGACCGATCAGGTACGACTCGGTATCGCCTTCACCGAACTCGTAGGTCATGGCCAGCAACACGTCAGTCACCGGACCAAAGGCCAGTTTCTGATCGAGGATCTTGCCGAACGACAGGCGCGGGCTGAGCTCGCCGTAGTAGGTGTTGGAGCCGACGCCGCCATCATCCTTGCCGTTGTAGAAGATCTTGTCGATGAACAGGAAGTTGTCCCCATACTTCCAGGCATCGGCGTGCTCGAAGGTCACGGTCTGCTGAATGCGCGGGTTGACCTGGAAGTCCTTGCCATACAGGTAGGTCAGGCTGTTGTTCTGCCACTGCAGCAGGCCTTCGGCCATCGCCTGGCCGCCGGCGAACATCGATCCGGCCAGCATCAGGCTGGTGCACATACGTTTCATTCGGTTGCTCCCAAAGTAGGTGTTCCACGTTATTTTTTTAAGATCGGCGCTCTGATGTGGCGCCTTTTTTCGTACCGCAAATTTCATCCGATCGGTCAGCTTTGAATGCTGGTAGCAAAAGCTGCGCCAAGGCTTTTGAAAAACCAAAAAACGCCCGTTCGGCTGCTGAAAAACAGTCGACGAGCGTGTTTTCGGGATGCCTCAGGACTGACCGCAGCCGGGATAAGTTGGCTTTTCGGTCAGAAATTGAATTCAGGCTTTTTTTTAGAGCGAATTCGGAAGGCCGCGGAGAATACTGACTCCTCGGCCAACGCTCAAGTGCCCCGCAACAGAGCACCGACGGCAGGCATGGCGCACGGTTGCGGGCCATCTCAGAAGTGCACCTTCAGCAGCAGGCTGGCGGTGTTCTGGTTGGTATCGAACGCGTGGCTGTTTTCGATGCCGTATTTGTTCTTCCAGTAGCTGTACTCGGTGCCGACGTACAGCTGTTTCTGGCTCCAGCCCATGGCTTTGCCGAGGTCGTATTTGATCTGCGGATTGATGTGCAGGTTGGCATGGTAGGTGCCGCGCGAGTTTTCGTCGTTGTCGACGACCCAGTCGAGGTAGCCGTCGATCAGCACATCGGAATTGCCCAGCGCAAAGCTGTAGGACCACGCGGGGGTGATCTGCCAGACACCATCGCCGGGCCGCGGGCCTTCGGTCTGGCGGCGGAAAATGTTCAGGGTGACGTAGTTGAAGCCGGGCACTTTCAGGTCGAAGCCGGGGCCGATCAGATAGGCCTCCGTTTCGCCTTCGCCGTACTCGTAGGTCATCGCCAACAGCACATCCTTGATCGGGCCGAACTCGATCTTGCGGTCGAGGATCTTGCCGAAGGACAGACGCGGGGTGAACTCGCCGTAGAAGGTATGCGGCCCTTTGTTCGGGTCTTCCTTGCCGTTGTAGAAGATCTTGTCGACGAACAGAAAGTTGTCACCGTACTTCCACTTGTCGGCGTGCTCGAAGGTGACCGTCTGCTGATACGACGGGTTGATCGCGAAATTCTTGCCGTACAGATAGCTGAGGCTGTTGCTCTGCCACAGCAGCAGATCGCCGGCCATGGCCTGACTCGCGGCCAGCAGGCCGCCACTCAACAGAACGTTGCTTTGCGTGCGGATCATCTGTTGCTTCCTGTTGTTTTTATTGTTTGAGGCACAAGCAGTTGCGTAGTCCCTGTGGGAGCGAGCCTGCTCGCGAAGCGGTTGTGTCAGTCGCCATCAATGTTGAATGACACAGCGCTTTCGCGAGCAGGCTCGCTCCCACAGGTGGCGTGGTGGTTTCAATCAGTGCGCATGGCAATCGTTGATCGCCGCACGCTCCTCGCCGCCGAGGATGTTGAACAGCAGGTTCAGCGTCAGCGCGCTGAGGGTGGCCATGGCGATGCCGCTGTGGGTGATCGGGCTCATCCACATGGGCAAGTGGGCGAAGAATTCCGGACGTACCACCGGGATCAGGCCCATGCCGATGCTTACCGCGACCAGCAACTGATTGCGGCGGTCACCGATGTCGGCCTCTTGGAGGATCTTGATGCCAGTGGCCGCGACCATGCCGAACATCGCAATCGCCGCGCCGCCCAGCACTGCCGGTGGAATCGATGCCACCAGAAACGCCGCTTTCGGCAACAGGCTGAGGACGATCAGCAGGCCGCCGGCAACGATGGTCACCGAACGGCAGCGCACACCGGTCATCTGCACCAGGCCGATATTCTGCGCGAACGAGGAGTGGGTGAAGGTGTTGAAGAAACCGGCGAAGAACGACGCGCCGGCATCGCACAACAAGCCACGACGGAGCATGCGCGGGCAGACTTCCTGGCCGGTGATCTTGCCCAGCGCGAGAAACATCCCGGTGGACTCGACGAAGATGATCACCACCACCAGACACATCGACAGAATCGGCGCCAGCTCGAACTTGGGCATGCCGAAATGCAACGGGGTGACGAACTGAATCCACGGTGCGCTGGCCATGCCGCTGAGGTCGACCATGCCGATCACGCCGCACAATACATAGCCCAGGCACATGCCGATCAGTACCGAAATATTGACCCAGAATCCGCGCATGAAGCGGTGAACCAACAGAATGGTCGCCAGCACCAGCGCAGCGATGGCCAGATAAATCGGCGAACCGAATTGCGCGGCGTCGACACCGCCACCGGCCCAGTTCACGGCCACGGGGAACAGCGATAAACCGATCGAGGTGATGACCGTGCCGGTCACCAGTGGCGGGAAGAAACGCACGACCTTGGACATGAACGGCGCGATCAGCATGCCGAAGAAACCGGCAGCTATCGTCGCACCGAAGATCCCTTGCAGACCGATGCCGGGCATGCCGGCCATGGCCACCATGCTGCCGACCGCAGCGAAACTGGCGCCCATCATCACCGGCATGCGAATGCCCATCGGGCCGATGCCGAGCGACTGCACGATGGTGGCGATGCCGGCGACCAGCAGGTCGGCGTTGATCAGGAAGGCGATTTCTTCACGACTCAGGCCAGCGGCCTGTCCGATGATCAGCGGCACCGCGATGGCACCGCCGTACATCAGCAGAACATGTTGCAGACCGACCAGGATCAGTTGCAAAAGGGGCAAACGCTGAATGGCGGGTGCGTCGGGGATGCGCGCTTTGGACAGCTCGGACATGCAACACCTCGGATCTTTTTTATTCTTGTGATTAACAGCTGCCGGGTTGCTTGCAGCTGTTTCTTTGCATCAGGCAGACCGCGGAGCGGCCATTCGCGGGCAAGCCCGCTCCCACACAGGCTATGCAAAACCCTGTGGGAGCTGGCTTGCCAGCGATGCTTTTAACGATTAATTGGTTTGCGCTCCCTGGGCAATCCAGGCACCGATCAGGTCACGTTCCTGCTGGGTCATCTGGGTGATGTTGCCCAGTGGCATGATCTGCGTGGTGATGGCTTGCGCCTGAATGCGCGCGGCGTTCTGGCGGATCTGCTCGGGGGTGTCGAACATCACACCGGCCGGGGCTGCGCTGAACAACGGGCTGGTCGGCTTGGACGAATGGCACACCGTGCAACGCTCTTGAATCACGTTGTGCACCTTGTCGAAACCGGGGCCGGCATTCGAGGCTTGCGCGGGTGCCGCCGCAGGAGCTGCGGGTGCCGCAGGTTGCGCCGCTTCGGCCGGTTTCGCGCCACCGCCCAGTGCCGTTTCCGGCAGCGGTTGGTACTCGATTTTCGCTGGCGCCTTGGCCACTTCAGGTGCAGTCGACATCGGCGCCGGGCCAGTGACGTAGGCCAGGCAGATCATGCCCACCGCTGCCACCGGCAGGGTCCAGGCAAACTTGTGGCTGTCGTGACGGGTGTTGAAGTAGTGACGCACCAACACCGCCAACACCGCGATCCCGGCGAGGATCAACCAGTTGTACTGGCTGCCGTAAGTGCTCGGGAAGTGGTTGCTGATCATGATGAACAGCACTGGCAGGGTGAAGTAGTTGTTGTGTCGCGAACGCAGCAAGCCTTTGGCCGGCAGTGCCGGATCCGGCGTGCGGTTCTCGGCGATCGCCGCGACCAGTGCCCGTTGCGCCGGCATGATGATGCGGAACACGTTACCGACCATGATGGTGCCGATGATCGCGCCGACGTGCAGGTACGCACCCCGACCACTGAACACTTTGCTGAAGCCATAGGCGGCGGCAATGATCAGCACGAACAGGATGAAGCCGAGCAGGGCGGGTTTCTTGCCCAGGGCCGAATCGCAGAGGAAGTCGTAGACAAACCAGCCGACGATCAGCGAGCCGATACCGATGGCCACGCCTTCAGGACCGCTGAGGCCACTGCCGGGTGCCACGAGGTAGAGCACCGGATTGGAGTAGAACACCACGCACAGCAGCGCGATCCCCGACATCCAGGTGAAGTAGGCTTCCCACTTGAACCAGTGCAGGTTGTCCGGCATGGACGGTGGGGCCAGTTTGTATTTTTCCAGGTGGTAGATGCCGCCGCCGTGGATCGCCCACAGATCACCGGCCAGACCGGTTTTCGGGTTGACGCGGTTGAGGTTGTTCTCCAGCCAGACGAAGTAGAACGACGCGCCGATCCAGGCCACGCCAGTGATCATGTGAACCCAGCGCACGCTCAGGTTCAGCCATTCCAACAGATGTGCTTCCACAGTCTTTACCTCTCGCCTGTCACTCTTGTTGTCGAGTGATCAGACCTTCTCTTATTGGTGGGGGGCGAGGATCAACCGCTCATCCTCTTTGAAAAAATGCTCATCGCAGTTATTGCCTGTGCCACTGCGATCAACCACCAGGAAGTCATCCCGCTTTTCGATCGTCAGCACCGGGTGGTGCCAAACGCCGCGATGGTAATTAATGCCCTGCCTGCCGTTGGTGACGAAGGCGCGGACCAAGCCTGATACAGGTTCATCGCCAACTGGCGCGACCACGATCAGAAAGGGGTTGCCGAGCAGCGGTATGAAAGCCTGGCTGCCCAGCGGATGGCGTTCCAGCATGCAAACGGTCAGCGGCATGTCCTGCGCGTCGGCGCGGAAAATGCTGATGATCGCGTTGTCCTCAGGCGTAGCGGTTTCGACCGTCGCCAGTTTGTGGAAGCGCATGGTCGAACCGTTGTTGATCATGAAGTGATCGCTGCCGTCGGTTTCGATCACGTCACCGAAAGGGGCGAAGGCTTCTTTGGTCAGCGGTTCAATCGTCAGTGTGCGCATGCTGTTCTTCTTATCCGGATTCTGTGTTGTTAGATCTATCGCCATCGCGGGCAAGCCCGCTCCCACAGTGGACTGTGGCGTTCACAAAACCTGTGGGAGCTGGCTTGCCAGCGATTGGGTTCAACCTTGTTTAGCGACCTTGCCCAATACACGCAGGCGACTCACGCCACCATCCGGGAACACGTTCAGGCGGATGTGGGTGATCGGGCCGAGTGCCTTGATCTGCTCGACGAAGGTGTGTTCGGCGTGCATTTCCAGCTTCTGGCTTGGCAGCAGTTCGCGCCAGAACAGCGACTGGGTTTCGATCTGGCCGTCGGTGCCGCCCTTGACGAAGGCGCCCTGGATCGAGCAGGTGTCCGGGTAGTTGCCTTTGAAGTGCAGGGTGTCGACGACGATCTTCTCGATCTCGCCCGGATGACCCAGGGCGACGATCACCCAGTCATTGCCCGGCGTGCGACGACGTGCGGTTTCCCAGCCGTCGCCCATGTTGATGCCGCGGCCCGGGTTGAGGATGTTGCTCATGCGGCCGAAGTGTTCGTCGGAGCAGGCGAGGGCGCGGCCACCGTTAAGGGCTGCGGCCAGATCGACCTGCTCGTTGTCGCCCACAGCGGACCAGTCGCGGAACGGAATGCCGTACACGCGCAGACGGGCAACACCGCCGTCCGGGTAGATGTTGAAGCGCAGGTGGCTGAACGCTTTGTCGTTGCTGATTTCATGGTAGTGGTGGCTGTTGCCCTGCAACTCGACGGCCGACAGCACTTCGGTCCACTGGGTGTTTTCATCCGGCTCGCCCGAGGCCAGGAAGCACGCTTCCAGCGAGGCCGATGGCGGGTAGTTGCCGGTGAAGAATGAAGTGTCGATGTCCACGCCTTTGATCGAGCCCGGTACGCCCAGACGGATCACCGCGCTGTCGAAACCTTCGAAGCGCTTGCGGCGCGACTCCCAGCCGTCCATCCACTTGCCGTTGTCATCGAACACGCCCTCCTTCCATACGGCCGGGGTCGGTTGGAACAGACGATTGGCGTCTGCGAACCAGTCATCGGTGACCGAGATGATTTTGGTGCCCAGACGGGCGTCGGCCAGGTTGACGTATTTTTCGAAAGGTACGGCGTAAGCTTTCATTCTTCTTGTCTGCCTTTGATAAGTTGGCTGGGGATGCTCGCAGGGCCCTGGGCGTTTGCGCGTTCATTCACGCTCGGGCCAGGCTTGCTAAAGAGTCAGTAAACGGAACAGGGCAATCTTGTTGATCTCCGCCAGCGCGCATTTGAACTCGGCTTCCACCGAATTGTTGATGCGCGTTTCGAACGCCGCGAGGATCTGATGCCGGTTGCTGCCTTTTACCGCCATGATGAAGGGAAACTTGAACTTGGCTTTGTAGGCGTCGTTCAGCTCGGTGAAGCGCTGGAACTCTTCGGCCGTGCATTGGTGAATACCGGCGCCAGCCTGTTCATTGGTGCTGGCTTCGGTCAGTTGGCCCTGGACGGCAGCTTTGCCGGCCAGGTCCGGGTGAGCGTTGATCAGGGCCAGCTGGCTGGCATGATCGGCGCTCAACAGGATATCGCTCATGCGCTGGTGCAGGGTTTCGATCTCGTCGATCGAAGCGTCCGCACCGAGGTCGTAGGCCTTTTCGGCCACCCATGGCGAATGTTCGTAGATGTCGGCGAAGGCTTTGACGAAAGCGTCGCGGCTCAGGGTCGACGGTTGCAGGGTTTGAAAGCGGCTCATTTTGCAGTCCCTTGGTACGGGTGGGTTTCTTGCCAGTGACGCGCGATGTCGACGCGACGGCTGAACCACACCTGTTCATGACTTTTGGCGTATTCGATAAAGCGCTTTAGCGAAGCGAGGCGACCAGGACGGCCGATCAGGCGGCAGTGCAGACCGATCGAGAGCATTTTCGGCGCCTCGGCACCTTCGGCGTAGAGCACGTCGAACGCGTCTTTGAGGTATTCGAAGAAATCGTCACCCTTGTTGAAACCCTGCACTTGCGTGAAGCGCATGTCGTTGGTGTCGAGGGTGTACGGGATCACCAGATGCGGCTTGCCGGTCGGGTTGTTCGGTTCCCAGTAGGGCAGGTCATCGTCGTAGGTGTCGCAGTCGTAGAGGAAACCACCTTCTTCCATGACCAGACGACGGGTGTTCGGCCCGGTGCGGCCGGTGTACCAGCCCAGCGGGCGCTCGCCGGTGATTTCGGTGAGAACGCGGATCGCTTCGAGCATGTGCTCGCGTTCCTGCGCTTCGTCCATGTACTGGTAGTCGATCCAGCGATAGCCGTGGCTGCAGATTTCGTGGCCGGCATCGACCATCGCACGGATCACGTCCGGATGGCGCTGGGCGGCCATGGCGACGGCGAAGATGGTCAACGGAATGTCGAATTCCTTGAACAGTTTCAGGATCCGCCAGACGCCGGCACGGCTGCCATACTCGTAAAGCGATTCCATGCTCATGTTGCGCGCGCCTTGCAGCGGCTGAGCGGCAACCATTTCAGACAGGAAGGCTTCGGATTCTTTGTCGCCGTGCAGAATATTGCGCTCGCCGCCTTCTTCGTAATTGAGCACGAACGACAGGGCGATGCGGGCATTACCCGGCCAGTGTGGGTGAGGAGGGTTACTGCCGTAACCGATCAGGTCGCGTGGGTAGTCAGCGCTCACTGCAGTCTTCCTTCTTGTTCGTTGACAGATTGGTGTGGCGGCCTGGCAGGCTGGCGTCACAGCGATGGGCTGATTGTATACAACTTTATTCGCAATTTGTAAGCCTGAATTTTCGCATTTTTCACCGACTGTCATCTTTTGCTGCTATTGGCGTAAGCCTGCAAGAAACCTGCCTGACCAGTCAGCTAATGGATAGGAGGTTCAATGAATAGGCGTGTTGCTGGCAGAACACGAGGAAACCCCCGAATGGCGGGGGTGATGTGAAAAATGTCGTTTTTATTGTGTACAATTTTTTTGAAAAGTGTCTTAATCAATCGCTCGCCGCAGCGTTTCGTGCTCCGAATCGGTGCGGTCTCCTTTTCAACTGACTTCGGGAGGCGCGAGGTCTGACCGCTTGTTGCGGCCGGGCGCGCAGAATCAATGGGACGTTTGACAACACACGTTTTGGACGCTGCACACGGTTGCCCGGGCAGTTCGATCAAGGTCGAGCTGTACCGCGTTGAAGGTTCGCACCTGGAATTGGTCGCCAGTGCGACAACCAACAGCGATGGCCGGGTCGATGCGCCGTTGCTGCAAGGCGATGATTACCGCACCGGGGTTTATCAGGTGCAGTTCCATGCCGGCGATTACTACCGCGCCCGGGGCGTGCAACTGCCCGAGCCGGCCTTCCTGGACGTGGTGGTGCTGCGTTTCGGCATCTCCGCCGAGCAGGAGCACTATCACGTGCCCCTGCTGATTTCGCCTTACAGCTATTCCACGTATCGGGGCAGCTGACCCCCAAGCAGCTGCCCACCGGGAAGCGACTGCGCATATAGCTTCTTTGGTCTTTCGCCCGCTCACACTGCGGGCTTTTTTTATGCCTGTTTACAGCTCATCTGCCGGTGCAGGCGGGTAGCGGCTCAGCGCTCGCGGATAATGAATACCGAATCTGGCGTGGACGCGACCTTCAATACGCCCCCGATCAGCCATACCACTTTGTTCTGCGCGGCTGCATCGGTCAGTGCCTTGAAGGCGTCCTGACCGATTCTGGCGGGCAAGCCCGGTTCCGCCAGTTCGTTGCCAGGCACATGAGTCAGGCCGGCCTGACTGATCGCTCCCAGTTTCAAAAAGAAGATCTGATCGTGACCGGCTCGTTTGAAGACCAGCGTCGGCATTCTGTGCTCATAAGTCAGTGGAAACAGCTCGTAACCACAGCCGACCAGCAACGCGCCGAGCAATCGCCGCAGATTCAGATCCGAGGGATAGGTCTTGTAATGATTCCAGGCAGAGGGGAAATGCTGCGGATCGAAGCTCAGGCGTTGCAATTCGCTGTCGGTCTGGGAAGGCATCGGAATAAGCCGTTTGCTTCCCAGGTCGATGTCCGGCGCAACGGCCAGCATGTTCAGCGGGTCGGCAAAATCGGGAGCTGTGGAAAACGGCAGTTGTTTCCACTGATGCAGAACGGCCTGGACATTGATCAATCCGGTGCCGGTAATCGTCTCGGAGTGATCAGCGAGTTCGAACAACCTGCGGGCGACGGCCCTTGCTGTTGCTTCAGAGAAATCGGGGAACGCGCGAGCGACGGACGTTGATATCGGCTCTTCAAAAAAGCGTTTGCCCGGATGGACCTCACCCGGATCACTGCCGATGCGAAAAGTCGCTACCGGCTGTCGCTCGGGCATGTTTATCAGCATGCTTTCGAAAGTATTGAAATCTGTCGGGACAAACTCGGGATGACATACGAAATACACTTTGGGTGTCGTGTTCGAGCCGACAGGGACGATTGGATAATGCAGCCAGCCAAGCTGTACCGATTCGATGTGCACAGGTTTGTTCAGGTGCCCCCACGGAAGCCAGAAATACGGGGTCAGCTCCTCAGGCGGAGTCGTGGCTTTCGACGCGGTTAGCGTTTCTGTGGCCTCGGCAAGTCGTGGACGCTTGCTCGGGCCGGGTACTGCGTTGTCGGACTGGCTGGCTTCGGGCTTGGTACCTGATGGCTTCGTCCCGGGTGTTTTTCGCCGCCAGAACACGGTGCCGGGGATTTGCTCGAAGAAAACGTCGGGTGCATTGGTCGTTGAGGCAAACGCTTGTTGATATTCACCGTCCTGGTTTTTGCGCACCATGACGGTGCCGTCTACCGTGGTTACGAAGGTCTGCCTGAGTCTGTTGTAACGAAGGCCTTCTGTCGCCATTTCCGGCTTGGTCAACGTCATGGCGTCGGCCGGCGAGATGTATGAGGGCAAGTGTGGCGTGGAGGACGCAGGCCGGTTGGAGGGCCTCGCGGGCCGCTGGATTTGCCAGATCGCCTGACCCTCGGTTCGCGTCAGAGGCAGGCCGGGCACGCCGGGCGCGAAGGTCAGTGGCACATGGTAGTTGCCTTGCCCGTCCTGCTCGACGACAAACTGGCCTTCATTGGCGATTTGAGCGTAGGTGCGCTGATCCGGTCCAGTGAACAAGCCATCGTTTTGCGTCACCGGCACTAATTCGTGGAAACGCTCTTGCGGCCAGGCGATTGCGTTCCGAGTGGCGCTGAAATCATGCGCTGCATCTGGCAAGGCATGAAGGCTGACCGTGGGCACTGCGTTGGCTGCGGCAGAGGTGGCTGGCGCTTGGCTGATCGCCGGCGAATCGATGCCCAGGAGCAGGGCGTCAGGCATGTCCAGGCCCACATTTTTGACGAGGGGCGGTGATCCGGGATGTGTGGCATCGGGCGAATCGGGCGATTTTATGGTCGGGATTTTTTTGGGTGATTTGGCCATGGGAAATACTCGGAAAAGGAGCGCGCAGACGCGTGCGGGTGCCGCGTAGACAGTACGCTGATAAAAAAGGGTGTTTGTTGACGGGTTACCGCGAATTACGCGGGAGGCACTTTCATCAGCGAAACAGGGCGGAAAATGTTGGTCTGGTGACTGCAGCGATTCACTACTCTTAACGCAGACTTTTCGATGCGGGATTTGTCGGCACGCAATACCCAGCCATGGGCGGCCAGGTTGTAGCCCACGCGTGCGGTTTCGTCGTTGACGCAGATAACGTTCCAGACTTTGACTTCGTCGTTGGCCAATGCGGCAAGATATGGCGGGAGCGCTTTTGAGGCGTCTGGCTCTTCGAAAAAACGTGCATCAAGCCCATCCAGATAAATGCGATCAAAGACCAGATCGACCGTGTGCACAACTCCACCGGTGGTAATAACGCGGATTTGATCTATCAGATCTTCGCTTCCATAGACCGGCAGATAAAAAGTGGTGGTGCCGATGGAGAGCCGGTTTTCTTCCAGCCTTATTTCGACCTTGCCGAGCTGCGTTGCATCAAGTTCCCAAGTGGATGAATAGGGCAGGCGAACTTTGGCATCGGCAAGTGCGCCGGGAGTCGAGAGTTTGATGGTCATGTCCGGGAGTACGTGGATGAGATAACTCGAACCCTCTCCTTCGTAGTTGTCCATGTCGGTTTGCACGGCCAGTCGAATCGGCGTTGCGCAAACTCTTGTACGGCCCATCGGTTCAGCTGCTTTTTCAGCCAGATTGTGAAAGTAACGCTGAGAGCGGACCTCGAGCGGCAGTTTCATCTGGGTCACCCAATCCCGCGATACCGTGAAATCCGTAAAGGCAGGTGCGATTTCGGTTTGCGCTGTAAGCTCGGCATCTGCAACGACACCGTCCTTGAAAATCAATACGTAACGGCTGAACGGACGAACAGCCATGGTGCGCAGGATCTTCGTAATATTGTCGTGATCGTCTTCGTTACGCGCAGCGGAGTAATAATTGAGCTTGATGCTTTTCGCGCCGAAGTGATAGACGAGATGGCAACCAACAGTCAGGTGATATGGCTTGGGTTTGTCCGAGAAAAAATGCGCCTCCGCTTTTGTCAGCTCATCGCTGCGGAAATCCAGATATATCCGGGTAATGACATCAGAACGTAAAACTGCGTAAAAAGTGGTTGTCTTGCCGGTTCTCGGGACGTAATAGGCAGCGGGTTTACGGTGGCGGATCCAGCATTCCGCTGCATAAATAATGATCGGGTTTACTGGTTTGCCACGTTTGAGGAAGATTTCCGATATTTCTACGGTGCTGCCGTCCGGGATTGTGTCTGGCAGATCAAGTCTGAAATGGAAATCATCGCTGGTTACGAAAACCAGGTTTTTGTTGCTCAACTTTCTAGTGTGTTCGGTGTTCGTATAAGCGTCATGAATGGTCAACACGTTTTTGAGGTGGTCAGACGTTTCGAAACCTGAGCGGATGACCAGGTCGTTACCCTCGATATCAAAGGATTCAATCAACTCCTTGCGCCAGTTCATGACGATGTAGCTGGTCTGTTCACCATCATCGACAATGGAAAAACGGCCAGCCACATGCGCAATGTAATATTGATCGGTGCCGGCGCCTCCCGACGCTTTTGCTTTTTCGTGGGAGAGAAATATCTGGTCGTCCCCAGCGCCAGCTTCAATGCTGTCGCAGCCCCGGGATTTGATGATGTTGTTTTGCGCGGAGCCCGTTACCACGCTTGCCGCGCGATGGACTGTCTCAACGTTTTCGATGCTGTCCAGCAAACTGTGCAGGATAAATATCCGGTTATTGTCGGCATCGACATCGCTCGTGATGATCTGCAATGTTCCAGCCAGCAGATCTACGTCATAGCCAGTTCTGTTGGTATTACGGGAGGAGTAGCTGCCGCCGAGTACCAGTGTGTCATTTCCTGCGCCGCCGCTCAGCGTCGAATGATCTGCGACATGGCGACCCCTTTCAAGGAAGTCCGCTGCGTTCTCAAACAGGAACTGGTCATTTTCTTCGCCGCCCGAAAGTTGTTTTTTTCCTGACTTGTAATGGAAGGTGTTGGGTTTTTTTTCTACCCCTTTGATCGAGTCGTTGCCCTCGCTGATGAACCAGAGAACGTTCTTGCCCTCTGCGGCGACCCCCAACTCCGCGCCGGGTGTATCTTTTGTAACCCCTGCGCGTGCATCAATGATGTCATCGGTGCCTACCACTTCAGGGACATTGACCGATTCCCACGCATCCTGTTTGGTCCACCAGTTTCGTTTCCAGACCCGCGTTGGTTTCAGACGCACATCGAACTTGCCGTTGACGATGGCTTCGGTGGTCTCTTTCAAGGGGCCATCGAGCAGCGTTCTGGCGGACTTTTTCAGTTGCAGAGAGTGCTGCAACAGCGTCTTTGCCTTGATATAGCGGTTTTGAACGCTTTGATCGACCTCCATCATGCAGAACGAAAACCAACCGCTACGCCACCGTTCATCGACAGTCAATTCAATGTAGTCATCTATATCGTCAACGATACGCACCGCACCGTAGACCTGTGAGCCAATGGCGAGGATCGCGCCGGCTGCAAGTCCGACAGGGCCGGCAAACGAGAACCCGGCCATCGCGGCGGACCCGAGGATGACAGTCATGGCTGCACTGGTAATGCTCAGGCCAGCGCTGACGTAATGATCCATCGCTTCTTTGCCGGTGGCATTCTGAGCGGCGTTCATCGACCTCACGGCGGTAAAGATGTCGAAGGGCAGCGTCAGCATGCCGCCGACCAACCCTCCCGATCGACCCAATCTGAGTGCAAAGCGGGTTTTGGCGAAGTCCCGATAAGCACTTTGCCCGGCTGTGAGCATCTGCGTGGCTATCTTGCTCACCGCGACATCGGCCGCGATGGAGCCCAGCTCCGATACAATGCCTGCGCTGTTTATCGCTATTTCAGCAGTGTTTTCGGCTTTGATCGCATCGACAACGCCGCGAATTCCCATAAAGATGCCGAAGCCCTGGATGCCCACGCTGGAGCCCAGCGTCGCGTAACTTTTGGTCAATGCGGCCCAGCGGGGATGATGTTTGGGGACGTGCACGTGTTGCAGATCAAGCGACTGTGCGGCACTCAGAAGTTTGACAAGTTTGTCGCGGTAATTGCCGGATACAGTATCTGCAGCACTCTCCCTCAAGAGCCGGGGAGCGGTGAGCGGGCGCTGGCTGGCCATTTCAAACAGGAGCGTGGGCAACAAGTAGCTATCGCTGCCCGTTGAAGTTTTCAGGTAGTGTTCAACTTTATTGGCGTCGAACTGCAGGCTATTGATAAAAGAGCGTTTGGGGCGGCGAAAGAAACTGTTCTCGCCATTCAACGGATGACCATCAATGGTCGCGCCTAATCCGTCGAGTGCAGTACGGGTAATCGAAATGTCGCCAATTTCGAAAGGGCCGAAAACTTCGTCCACCATTTGCAACTGACTCGATTTTTCGTTAGTTCGGCTCTGATCGATGGTTGAGGGCTTGTATTCGTTGGCTTCATAGCCCAGATCCATGATTATTACGGTATCGGAAACAGGTTGCAGGTCCGCATGTATTGAAGGGTCGGTTTGTGCTGTTGCTTCGCTTATCAGTGTGGCCATTAGAACTTCCTTGTTCCGGCAATTGTCGTTAAGGCGAAGAATATTACGTTGGCTTTTCCAGAGCTGTATATCGGGGGGTTGTTGCTATCTATTGCATATCAAAGATTGAATGTTGTTCGAGTTGAATTGATTCAAAACAACACATCATCCCGCCCGAGGTCCGTTCCGGCAGGATGATCAATAGTGGCGCTTTTCAGTGGCTGCCAAGCAACGACGCGGCGCCAGCACCACCAAATAGTCCGGCACTGACCCGATTGAACCAACTCTGGCCCTTGCCGCTGCGCAGATAACGTGCGGCGCCATGGGCGCCCAGGCCATAGGCCAGCTTGCAGCACAGATCGAGCACTACCCAGGTCGCGATCATGATCAGCAATTGCGGCAGAAAAGGTTGCTCAGCGCGGAGGAACTGCGGCAGAAACGCGGCGAAAAACAGGATGTCCTTCGGATTGCTCGCACCCAGTACAAAGGCGCGTCCGAACAATGTGCGAAAGCGCGGCACCGGTGCAGCCTCAGGTACTTCGGCGCCCGTCGATGGCTGCCGCGACTGCTGCCAGCTCTGCCAGGCGAGGTAGAACAGGTACAGCGCACCGACTATTTTCAGTGCGCTGAACAACTGCTCCGAAGCCATTAGCAATGCGCCGAGGCCAAGTGCCGACGCGCTGAGCAGGCAGATCGAGGCGATCACGCCACCCAGGAATGCGGGGTACGACCGGCGCAAACCGTAATTCAGACTGTTGCTGATCATCAGCAATGACAGCGGTCCCGGGATCAGGATCACCACCAGCGCAGCGCCACTGAACAGCAGCCAGGTTTCCAGACTCATCGTATTGCTCCTTTGTTGTTATCGGGATGTGCAAAAGCCCCACCGGTGAGGGTGAGGCTGGTTTGAAGCCTGAACCGCGCAGCGTTTACAGGAAGATGAACTTGGCGATGAAGATCGCGCAGAGCACCCACAGGCTGACGGAAATTTCCTTGTACTTGCCGGTGCCGGCCTTCAACGCGACGTAAGTGATGAAGCCCAGGGCGATGCCGTCGGCGACCGAAAAGGTCAGCGGCATCATGATCGCCGTGACGATCGCCGGAATGGCGTCGGTCGCTTCGTCCCATTCGATGTGGGCCATACCGCCCATCATCAGCATCGCCACGTAGATCAGTGCACCTGCCGTGGCATAAGCGGGAATCATGCCAGCCAGCGGTGCGAAAAACATGGCCGCTATAAATAGCACACCCACGGTGACGGCGGTAAGACCAGTCCGACCACCAGCGGCTACGCCAGCGGCACTTTCCACGTAACTTGTCACGGGTGGAACCCCCACCACGGCGCCAAATACGCTGGATGCGCTGTCAGCCTTCATGGCTCGGGAAAGATTCTCGATGCGACCGTCAGCGGCGACAAGGTTGGCGCGCTGGGCCACGCCCATCAGCGTACCGGCGGTGTCGAACATGTGCACGAAGAGGAACGCGAGCACCACGCTGATCATGCTGACGTTGAACACGCCGGCGACGTTCATTGCCATCCAGGTCGGTGCCAGGCTCGGCGGCGCGGACATGATGCCCTCGTAGTGCACCAGACCCAGGCCCCAGCCGGCGAGGGTGACGGTGATGATGCTGATCAGGATCGCACCGAACACGCGGTGGTAACTGAGGATCGCGATCATCAGGAAGCAGATCGCAGCGAGCAGCGGGCCAGGTTCACGCAGCGAACCCAGCTTGATCAGCGTCGCCGGGCTGTCGACGACGATACCGGCCGTATTCAGACCGATCAGGCCCAGAAACAGACCGACACCGGCGCCCATCGCGAACCGCAGGCTGACCGGGATACTGTTGAGCAGCCACTCGCGGATCCGCGAAAAGGTCAGGAACATGAACAGCACGCCCGAGACGAACACCGCGCCGAGGGCGGTTTCCCAGTTGTAGCCCATGGTGCCGACCACGGTGTAGGTGAAGAAAGCATTGAGGCCCATGCCCGGCGCCAGGCCGACCGGCCAATTGGCATAGAGCCCCATCAACAGGCAACCGAGCGCAGCGGCGATGCAGGTGGCGACGAAGGCCGCACCGTGATCGATGCCTGCGTCGGCCATGATGTTCGGGTTGACGAAAATGATGTAAGCCATGGTGATGAAGGTTGTCAGACCGGCAATCAGCTCGGTCTTCACCGTGGTGCCATGCAAGCTGAGTTTGAACAGACGCTCCAGCAGGCCATTGCGTAATGGCGGCGTGAGCTCGAGCGGCGGTGCTTCGGATTTGCGGCTTTCCACAGCGAGTACTCCTCAAGAGTTTTATTGTTATTTCCAGGGCCGGACCCATGAGGGGTGGCAGCGGCCCTTTGAGGCATACGCGAATTTGTTGACCGTATAGTCAGGAACTCGCACGCAGTGGATTATGCTTTTGTGTACAAATAAAGCAAATATTGTTTTTTGTTTTGTCGGCGATTTTTTTGCCGATAGGGATATATGGCTATCAGGATGGCTACGCGAGCAGGCTCGCTCACACAGGAGAATGCGTTCCAATGTGGGAGCGAGCCTGCTCGCGAAGAGGGCGGTCCTGTCAATCGAGTTGCAGCTGATTCCCCCCAAGCGCCAGATTCACCGCCAACCACCCATTCACCGCCGCTTCCCCAGCCTCGGCAAATACCCGCTCGAGCAATTTCACCTGCTCACGGCGCAGCGCTTGCTCGAACTTCGCGCCTTCCGCCGTCAGCTCAAGCAGGCGCTTACGCTTGTCCGTCTGCGAAGCGACGCTGTCGACCAGGTGCATTTCCTGCAACTGGCGCAGGGGCATGTTCAACGCTTGTTTGCTCACGCCCAGCAGGGCCAGCAACTCTTTTACGCTGAGGTTCGGATAGCGCGCGATGAAAAACACGATGCGCTGATGCACCCGCGAGAGGCCGCGACGCTCGAGCATTTCATCAGCCTTGGCAGTGAACGCCTGATAGCCGAAGAAAAACGCTTCCATGGCCTGTTGCTGAGTGGAGGGGTTCTTAAGGTCAAGCATGTTGACGTACTCGCTCAAGCTGTCGTAATTTCAGTCAACAAGTTTGACTCATTTCCTGCATGCCTTGCTACGGTGACCTCCATGGCTTTTTCCGAACGTGTCTCGCGCCTTAAAAGTTCTTTGATCCGAGAAATCCTCGCCGCCGCCCAGCGTCCGGAGGTCATGTCGTTCGCCGGCGGCTTGCCCGCTGAGGCGATGTTGCCGAAGGTGGAGTGGGACGAGATGCCGCTGTCGCTGGGGCAGTACGGCATGAGCGAAGGCGAGCCGGCCTTGCGCGAGGCGCTGGCGGCACAGGCGAGGGCGCTGGGCCTTGCGTGCGAGGCGAGTCAGGTGCTGGTGGTCAGTGGTTCCCAGCAAACTCTGGATCTGGCGGCAAAACTGTATATCGACAAGGGCACGGAAATTCTGTTGGAGGCGCCGACTTATCTGGCCGCGCTGCAAATCTTCCAGCTGTTCGGCGCCGATTGCCTGACTGTGGCGCAGGAAGCCGACGGTCCAAATCTGGCGCAATTGCGTAATCGTTTAGAGCAGCATCGCCCTGCGTTTATCTACCTGATCCCGACTTTCCAGAATCCTTCCGCCGTGCGCTACAGCGAGGCCAAGCGCGCAGCGGTCGCGGCATTGCTCGATGAATTCGGCGTCACTCTCATCGAAGACGAGCCATACCGCGAACTGACTTTCGATGGTGGCAGCGCAAAACCGATTGCGGCGCGCCTGAAAAAAGCCAGCTGGATCTACACCGGCACCGTCTCGAAAACCCTGCTTCCGGGTTTACGTGTCGGTTACCTGATTGCCAGTGCGGATCTGTTCCCGCACCTGCTCAAGCTCAAGCAATCGGCGGATCTACACACCAATCGCATCGGTCAGTGGCAGGCGCTGCAATGGATCGGCTCGGAAAAGTATCAACAGCATTTAAGTGAGTTGCGGGATTTCTATCGGCTGCGGCGAGATGCGTTTCAATTGGGGCTGGAAAGCCATTTTGCCGATCTGGCTGACTGGGACATGCCGCAAGGCGGACTGTTCTTCTGGCTGACGCTGAAGCAACCGCTGGATACGCGCACCTTGCTCAATGAGGCGTTGGCCAATGATGTGGCATTCATGCCCGGTGAGCCGTACTTTCCCGAGCCGGACAAGCATCATGGGCATTTGCGCCTGAATTTCAGCCACATCGATCCGGCGCGGCTGGATGAGGGGTTGAAGCGGTTGGCGGCGGTGGTGCGGCGGGCGCAGATGGAGAGGGCGGCCTGATAAGCAATAAACCGGCTGGAGGGCCGGTTTATCATTGTCTGAGTTTTGTGATGATTTGACGGGCCTCATCGCTGGCAAGCCAGCTCCCACAATTCTTGTCTACAACCTGAGATCAATGTGGGAGCTGGCTTGCCAGCGATGGCGCCATCAGCCACAGCACATCAATGTCAGACTGCAGCAAACCGCTTATCCAAATAATCAATAATCACCTTGGATTCATACATCCAGGTTGTCTGCCCGTTCTCTTCAATTCGCAGGCAAGGCACTTTGATTCGGCCACCCTGTTCCAGCAGGGTCTGGCGATCCTGCTCGTTGTTCTTCGCGTCTTTCAGCGCCACCGGCACATTCAGGCGATGCAGAGCGCGGCGGGTTTTCACGCAGAACGGGCAGGCGTGAAATTGATACAGCGTCAGGTCCTTCGCGGCAGCGTCGACTTGCGCCTGAGCAGCAGCGGGGCGTTTTGTCTTGCCCGGGCGGGTGATGAAGTCGATGAAGATAACCAGTTGGCCGAGGCCGACACGAAGCGCTTTGACGAACACGTTGAAAGCCTCACGGTGCAAATGAAGAAGGCGCGCAGCTTACCCGATTTTTCACGGGCGAAAAAAAACCGGCGATCAACGCCGGCTCTTTTCTGTTGCGAATTACTTGATGAGGCTGAGGAATTCGCTACGGGTTGCCGCGTTTTCACGGAATTCACCGAGCATCACCGAAGTGATCATCGACGAATTCTGCTTTTCGACGCCGCGCATCATCATGCACATGTGCTTGGCTTCGATCACCACGGCCACGCCCAGCGCGCCGGTGACTTGCTGCACCGCATCGGCGATCTGGCGGCTGAGGTTTTCCTGAATCTGCAGGCGGCGCGCGTACATATCGACGATCCGCGCAACCTTCGACAGGCCCAGCACTTTGCCGCTCGGGATATAGGCGACATGCGCCTTGCCGATGAACGGCAGCAAGTGGTGTTCGCACAACGAATACAGCTCGATGTCCTTGACCAGCACCATTTCGCTGTTGTCGGAGCTGAACAGGGCACCATTGGTGACCTCTTCGAGCGTCTGTGCATAACCGCGGCAGAGGTACTGCATGGCTTTGGCGGCACGCTTTGGCGTGTCGAGCAGGCCCTCGCGGGACACGTCCTCGCCCAGTTGGCCGAGAATCGCGGTGTAGTTCTGTTCCAGTGTCACAGGGGCTGATTCCATAAGGGTTTCAGAGGGGTACTGTTTCTGCCTGTACCAATTTTGTACCAATCAAGCTGTTTTCAAGCTTCCCGAGCTCACCCCAGTCGGTGCTGGAGTTAATCCATCGGGCGTATGTCGATAGCAACATCTGAACGCTATGACCGAGCTGAGTGGCAATAAACGCAGGGTTCATACCCGCCATGAGGCACATGGTAGCGTATGTGTGTCGGCAGTTGTATTGCCGGCGGGCGCGAATGGCCAATTCAGTCAGCGCAGCCTGGAAGTGTTTGTCGGTCACGCTCGATTGTTGTATGAACTCGAAGTTCTTGGTGGGCGGGAACACATAGGTCGATTCGGTGCGTTTGCGCCGGCTTGGCAAAGCACGTTGCTTCGCCAACAGTTCGGCCTGCTCGATGGCGTGCAGTGCTCGGCTGTTGAGCATGACCTGGCGTCCGTTGCGGGTTTTGGTTCGCTCCTCGATCTTGTAATCCGCGACTATCCGACACACGTTCACCAGTCGCTTTTCCTTGTCGACTTCTTCCCAGCGCAGCGCCGCGATTTCGCTGGGGCGCATGCCGGTGTAGAAGGCGAACTCGAAGTAGGCTGCGTAGATCCGCATCGAATGGGTCAGCGTTTTATATAGGTGATCAATGATCTGGTTGGCCTCGCCAACCGTGAATGGATCGATGGGCTTTTTGGCCTTTACCGGCAGTTCGATGGACTCCACCGGGTTACGGTTGATCAGGCCATCTTTTACTGCGGAACCGAACACCGTGGTCAGGCGCTGAATCGCCGCGCGCTTTACACCCGGCGTCGGCCATTCTGTATTGGCTACTACCTTGCGCAGCATCACCGACGTGATGCTGTCCATGGGTAGCATCGCCAGATAGGGCATCCAGTACAGATTGAGCGAGCCAAGGTAGTTCTTGCGTGTCCCGGCCACGATCTCGCGACTGTTGAGCCACTCTTGGGCGTACTCCCCGAAACGGGGAGTCGCCGAGTAGTTGGCATAGGTGGAGTTTGGGAACAGTTCGGCGTAGCGCTGATCATCCAGCACGCCGTGCTTGATCAGGCTGGTTACGTTAGCGCGTAGGTCGGCGGCAGCCTTAATCCCCTTCGGCGTTTGGGGATAGGGGAGGGTTTCGCAACGGCGTTGCCCGTTCCAGGTGAAGCGAATGCGGACGGACTGTCCAGCAAATTCAACTCCGGTGGGCAATCCCATTGGCTCTCGAGCCATGCTTCATATCTCCTTAGGCTGTAGTAAATGCGGCTATCGATGGTGTTCCAGACACCTTTGGGGATGACGCCTCTTGCGCGTTTTCCTTGTAACGCCCGGCGACTAGTCCCGACGAGTTCGGCCATCTTGTCTTCTGGAATTTTGTCCAGGTGATAGGTGGGGAGCGATGCCTCAGTAGCATCTACAAAATGGGAGTGGTTTTTACCGAGCTGCACGGACAGTTGTTTCTGAGCAGTCAGCGTTGGATCGGCGCCACTCCCGTGGCCGCAGCACATGTGGAAGTGTTGGAATGTCCGCTCGATCACGGGTGGACTCCTTTGGTTTGCTGACCAACGAGTACAGCGTGCTTCCACGCTCTACGCTTCCACGCCGCGAATCCAGCCCGGTATGCGTAATGCTCACGGGCGAACGAGTCGGATGTCTTCGCACCAGGTGCGGTGATGTACGTGCCTCGCTGGGCGCAGTACTGCAGGCCTTCGGGGACTGGGAACTCTTTCTCGAACTCAGCGCGCGCGTCGATCTGCGTCTCTTCGACGGCTGCTTGTGATGGGCTTTCAAAGTTGCTGTCGGGGTGCGTATACCCCACAGCAGGCTGCGCGGGCGGGCGATGTTGAGCGTTTAGCGTGGCATTGGGAGTTTCTGCCTCGCGCAGCTTTTCGTGGGGTATAAGGGCTTCGGTGGTGCTGCTGGAAGGATAAATAATGCCTGCTGCTGCGCAGCAGAGACTGTTTGTTTCCAGTGTGTCGACGCTTGCTTCTGTGCAGAGCAAAGCGGTCGCAGGTCGGGTGCTGTGCTGGGCCTTTTGCATGCCGCTTTCCTCTGAGGTTCGATAACGCGTTGGTGCTTCCGGCGTCGATGAGGCGTGAGCCGGGTTGTGGTGGCTGTTCGGTTGGGTGTCGATCGTGGTCATGCTGCGTCCCCCTGTTTCGCTGGTTCCAAAAGGGCGGCGAGGGCGAGGGCCTGGTCATGCATTGCGCGGGTTTCGCGTTCGAGTTTTTTGCCTGTGCGGAAGGCGGCGAAGGTCTCGGCGGCGATGCGGAGCTTCTCGGCGATATCGAGTAGGGTCTGGCGTTCGAGTTCGCCGAATGCCGATGCTTGCTGGAGACGTTTGCTGAATTGCGTCAAACGCGTGTGGTCAGCCTTGATGAAATCGAGGGACGCTCTCAATTCGCGGATGGTCTTGGCACTTTCGGCGCGTTGGATTTCGTCGCCTTCTTTAATGCCGACGGACTTGCCGTCGCTGTGGCCCATTTTGTAGCCGGCCCAGACGAGGAGGGCGGCGAAGGCGATCAGGAAGATGAGTGCGCAGATCTGAATTGCGGTCATGTGGTGTGCTCCTGGTGATCATCGGCCGGTGGTGGCAGCCGCTCTGTTTGTGGTTGTTACTCGTTGGTGTCGTCCTGACGTCGCTGCATGTCTTCGTCGGCCTTGTAGGCGCGGATGTCTATCAGTGAGGCGACGTGTCGGATGTGTGCGTACTTCGGTGCCTTTCGGCTGGTGTCCAGCGTTGTGATGGGGAGCTGGATGCGGCCGCTGCTGATCTCGGCCACGAACGATTGCTCGTTGAGATTTCGGAAGTACTGCTCGCGCACTTTGTCAAGCGGGATTAGGACGTCGCCGAAGATGCGGTAAAGCAATTCGACGGTGGCTGACTCCGGTGCCGGGTGCAGGCGCAGCGGGTTTTGTGCTGTGTTACTCATGGCTTTGTTGGGCCTCCTTGCGTTGTTTTCTGGATGGGTGGTTCCAGGCATTCAGGCAGTGCCGTTGGGTGAGCTCGCGCAGATGTTCGGGCACTTCGAGGAGCGCGGCGTTGCGCTCCTCTAGTGTCCGCATGGCAATGATCTGGCGGGCGTATTCCCTAGGCCACGTCACGGTTGTCTGCCGGGATTGCAGGCAGATCGATACCCAACTGTTCCGCTAGCCAGCGGATGCCAGGTTGTTTCACCTTGGTCGACTGGCTGTACTGCATGCCGAGCTGATCGTGGTACCACTGGCCGTCCTTGATTCGCAGGAAGTCGCGATCACGGTTGGGATAGGCCGGTAGGTTCCGCTCGTTAAGCAGACCTTTTTCACGCATGCGTGCGATGAGCTTCGGCCGAGTCAGACCGAGGTGGGTTGCGGCTTGGGCGAGGGTGCGTTCCATGGTGTGCCCCTCATGCCGCGTGCGCAGCTGGTGTTGCCACTGCTGCAAGGTGGTTGATGGACTCGCTGACTTTGCCGAAGATCTCGACTTCGCTGCCGTACACGGTGAAGCAACGGGTGTGCGGGCTTTTGTTACCGATGCTCAGGATGGTGGTGACACCTGATCGAGATTGAGTGCGGTGCAGCGCGACAATTAGCGGGTAGTCGAAACCCATGTCGAGGTTAAGCACGCCGCCGGTGCGCACCAGCTCGAAAACCCGCTGCTTATCCGATACCTCAAAGCGGCCATATTCGCGGCTGGCGTGTGGTTGATGCAGCAGGTCGCTGGTATTACTCGCATCGAACGGGCCGTTGGCGATCTCTTCGATGAAGTCTGCCAGCTTGAGATGCATCTTCTTATCGTTCGACAGGGTCAGCGTGTGGCGTTCGCTGCCCAGCTCCACGACGAAGGTGCTTTCTGAGATGCCACGTTCAACCTTGAGGCGAAACGCAAGGCACTCACGCTTGGGCGCTGTCCGAAGTACGTGGTTGAAGGTTTCGGTCAGGTTGACCTGGGCATTGAGCAGCTGGAGGGTGCGGTTGTCGATTTTGTATTTGATCATACTGCATGCCCTCCGCCATTCGGATTGACTGGGGCAGGAGTGGTGCGCACTGTCAGCTTCGGTTTGCTGATGGCGAACGCGCATCCGTACTCGCGGGCTAGGCGCCGGATCTCAAAGATTTGCAAGGGGTTGGCAGCGGCGGGGTGGACGTGCAGGGTTGCTGTGGTGTGCATGGTTTTGCCTCGCTCTGTGGTGGAAGAGGAGGTAAATATCAATCGATGGTTGTCAATTGTCAACTGTTGGTTGATTTTGTACGATGATGACACATAGACTTTGTAGTGGCGTTTCAGTATCTTTCTTAAACCTAACGTTGAGAGATAAGTATGGAACACTTGAATCAGTCGCTAGATCATTTTTTTTTAAATGATTCAAACGTCGTTGTCATAAAGGGAGAATGGGGGGTAGGTAAGACGCATTTTTGGGACTCATATTTCAAAGATAGAAAAGAGGCTAAGCTGTTCACCCAAATTGCATATAGCTATGTATCCCTTTTTGGCAAGAATTCTATTGAACAAATACAAAGTGAAATTTTTTCTTGCGCCGTAAAGTTAGCTTCTGATGAAGAAATTGATGAATATGCTGATGCGGTTGCGCTCCAGAATAATAGTGTATCCTCTTATCTAATGGATTTGGCTGGTTCCCAGTCCTCAAAAGTCAAGGAAGCTGTTAAGAAAGGCGCTGGTTGGGCTCGGAAGAATCTGGGAATGGCGAAGGATTTACCTTATCTTAATAAGATATCTAGTTTGATTGATAAGTTCGGAAATGCATTTATATCGAAATATATTGTCTGTTTTGATGATATTGAAAGAAAGGGGAAGGGTCTAAAGATAAAAGACCTTATGGGGCTAGTTGATGAATTGGCCAAAAGAAAAAATTGCAAAGTGGTGCTCATCTTTAATGAAAAGTCTTTCGATGAGGCTGACGACTTAAAGCAGTTTGAGTCTTATCGTGAGAAAGTAGTAGACGTTGAACTTCTTTACAGGCCGACGTGGCAGAATAATTTAGATCATGTTTTTAGTGAAAGAGATTTTGGTTGGGAGGCGGCTAGAGAGGTTGTAAGAGCTTTTGATATTGTCAACGTAAGAGTCATAAAAAAAATAAAACAGTTATATGCGCATCACTCAGATTTTTTTAATGCTGCGAGCTCTACAGTAGTTCACGAATTTAATGTTCATGCTGCAGTATTAGCGTGGGCTTATTTTTCAGTAGGAACTCATCCGTCTTGCCACGAAATCAAGGCGCGTATGGCAGGTGGGTCATGGGCCTCATTACTACAGTCGAAATCTGAGGGCGATACTCAAGAATTCAGGGATTTTGTTGCGACGGCTAGCGATTTAAGGCTAGTTGATTCAATATTCATAGGGCCAATAATAAAATACCTGGAGCAGGGTTATCCTGATAAATCAAAGCTTCTTGAATGTATAAAAAAGCTCGAAGCAGATCATCACGTGCGTCGCTTATCTTCTGAATGGAATAGTACTTGGGATTTATACAAGAACTCATTCGGGGATGATTTGAATGTAATCACTGGAGCTCTGAAAACTTTTCTGGAACAAGGTTCTCCAAAAAATCGATTTGGAGATTTTCTTACGGCCTTAGATTTTTTAGAGGATGTTGGTCAGGATGTTGATGATGTTGTAGAGAGATTCATAGCTGAACATGCAGAGGATATAAAGTCAGGGTGGTACGGTAGTTCTTTTGATATTCGAAATGAAAGGTTGAAAGAGGCGTTCCAGACTGTAGCTATTGAAGTGCGGGTTAAGGATATTGACGAAGTTACTTACCGTATGGCATCTAAAAGATTTTGGGATGATGAGGATTATTCATTTCTGAAGAAACGCACGGTTGAAGACTTTTATAGTTGGATGAAGACTAATCCTGAGGATCTGTACAGGAAGATACAAAATGGTCTCTTTCTTTTTAAAAATTACAACGGTACAGGTGCCCAGAAGCAAGAGTATGACGATTTTCTTGGGACTGTGTATGAAGCCTTAAGGAAAGTTGCCGGTGAGAGCGCTCTGAACGCCAAAAGGGTTAAGGATCTTTATGGTGTAGAATAACCTCGGTGTGCGGGTCATTCAGGCATGAATGCCCCGACAACTTTTCCGCAGATATGTGTTTCTTCGGAGATTTCAATAATCGGATACTGAGGATTGATTGGCCGTAAAAACTGGCGGCCGGCGTCTTCAACCAAGACCTTAAAAGTCGCCTCATTTGTTCTTGGTAGGCGAGCAATAACACGATCCCCAGTTTTAGTTTCCGCCTCTGGATCAACGAAAATAATGCATCCTGCAGGATAGCTGCGGCCAGGTCCGGGATTTGTCATTGAGTCGCCCAGTACTCTCAGCGCGTAACCGTGGCTACTGATTGCGACGGGGCAGGAAAGCCATGAGTCTGCATCGTAAGACTCAAAATTTAAGATAGCTTCACACCAGGCACCAGCTTGAACCCAAGAGATAAGAGGTACTTTTCCAAAGCGCTCAGTAATGTTAGTGACATTGCTCCCATCACCGGCACTGAAAATTCGAGGGGTATACTCTCCCGCTCGTTCTTTAGGCAATACCCCATATTCCAACCATTCCCTTCTCACGTTCAACCAAGAACAAAGCGCAGCCATGGTGTCGGCTTCAGCCATTGCTTCGCCATTAAGCCACTTGCTGATTGCCTGCGTTGTCCTAACGATCCCCAATGTTTTCAACTTTCGATGGATATCCACTCCGCGACCTCGGCTGCGTACGCCGGCATCGTCGAGTGCTTCGTGTAGTCGCTCGCTAAAAGCTGCGCGGAGAGAATTTTTATCAACCATGAGTTGAGAGTCTCACAAAGGTTGCGCAATAGTCAGTTGATCTATAACATCAACTGGAAGTTGATAAGTGGAGATTGTCATGCTGGACCCCGCAGATTTTCCGAGCGCTATTGCATTCGCGTTTGAAGCCGTAGGCGGCATCGGGGCCGCCGCGAAGGTATGCAATAGAAGCTATCAGGCGTTGAACAAATGGCGTCAGGCTGCATGCCTGCCGCGAACGGATTACACAGGTGAAACCAAATACGCCGAGCTGCTGGCGACAGCTGCAAAGCAGAAAGGAAACGCGTTCCAAGTAGCTTGGCTGCTGAACGCTTCGGCTCCTCAAAAAGCTGCAGCGTAGTAAGAAAAAAGGCGACCCAAAGGTCGCCCAGTTCCTCCCGGCACGCACCACCACAGCGCTGTCGGGCCGCGATAGAGATAGGCGGGCACACCACATGCAACCACCGCTCTTTATCGCGCTTTTCCAAGGCTCGGAAGCCTTGGTGTTGCTGCCTTTTCCACCACAGATTAGGCAGCTGTTGCGCTAGGGGTGAGTAACGGATTGCTCGCCCCGGCACGGTGCCGGTGTCGATCCCTAAGATCTAGCCGGCGTTTGGGCCCTTTCAAGCCACGCGGCAAATGTATCACCACTGCATGTCGCGCGGCACTGGCAACTTACAAGGATTAATGCCATGAGTCGTATCGCTCTGAGTTCTGTTGAGCGGGCGCAGCGGGAAGTTTTGCCGCTCGATCTCGCGCTTTACCATGCCGCTCGGGACTACCCCGGCGGCGCCGCCGCCATTGCCGTCACCACCGGCCGAAATGCGACCACGCTGCAGCACAAGCTGTCCCCAACCCACCCCAGCCACACTGTGAATATTCAAGAGTTCGGCGAGATTCTGGAGCTGACCAAGGATCGCCGCATTCTGGATGCCGTGCATGCCTTGGTCGGCGACACGACTTGGCAGGAGTTGGCTGAGGCGTACACCAATGACATGCCCGAGACGCTGACCACCGGGATTGCCGAGTACTTCCGGCAAGTGGCGGATCTGGCGGATACCTGGGCCAAGAGCATTGGCGACGGGGTTGTGTCCGATGAGGAACTGGCCGCGATTCGCCTGCAGGTGTTCCGTGGGATTCAGGGGCTGTTGGGTTTGTTCAACCGCGCTACCTACGTCAATCAAACGACGCGGGGTACTGATCGTGGTTGATATCGTGGACTTTGCTAATGACTTGGTGCAGGAGCGCATTGATCAGGCGCTGGCTGCTCGTCTCCTCGCCGCCAAGCCCGCTTTGGCGGCGCATTCGTTTCTGTTCTGTGAGTCCTGTGATGGCCCGATCCCGGAGGCCCGCCGTTTGGCGCAGCCCGGCTGTACGCAATGCGTGGACTGCCTTTCGCTCGCGGAATTGAAAGGGGCACGCCATGCTCGATGAGGTAATGGGGCAATTCGCAGATTACGGTCTAGAGCCTGCGCAGCCATTGGTGTTCGGCAAGCTGACCCGCTGCAAAACGACGCAAGACAAGGGCAAGGAAAAGAACGGTTGGTATGTCGTTCACGAGCAACGCACCGAGAAAGGCGAGACGCTGATCTTCGGTGCTTTCGGTGACTGGCGTTCTGGCGAGTCGCAGAAGATCAAGGTCAAGGCCGGGCGGATGTCGCCGGAGGAGCGGGAGGTCATGCGCACTCGACAGGAAGAGGCCAAACGCCGCGCGGCAGAGATCTCGGCCAACGCGGCACGTCGTGCGGCGAAGCGTGCAGCGGGTATGTTTAAACGCATGCCGGAGAAGGGCCGTAGCGACTATCTGGACCGAAAGCAGATTGTCGGCTTTGGCGTTCGTTATGCGCCGCGCACCGGCGCTTTCTTGGTGCCGATGAGCAATGTGCGCGACGAGATTGTCGGCCTGCAGGTGGTGTTTCCGAGCAACCAAGAAGACACCGGCCGGGACAAGTCCTATTGGCCTTACGGCATGTCGAAGGAGGGCGCCTTTCACTTGATCGGTCCGCATCCGGATCCCGGGGAGCCGGTGCTGGTATGTGAGGGATACGCCACCGGCGCAAGTCTGCATATGGCCACGTCACTGACCGTGGCCGTTGCGTTTGATGCGGGCAACTTGTTGGTGGTTTGCAAGGCCATGCGCGAGCGTTTCGCCGGTTGCCCGCTGATCATCTGCCGGGACGATGACTGGAAGACCACTAAGCCGAATGGCGATGCGTGGAATCCCGGTGAAGAGAAAGCCAACAACGCGGCGCTGATTGTCGGTGGCCAGGTGGTTGCGCCGATCTTTTCCGGTGAGCGGGAAGTCAAGTGGACCGACTTCAACGATCTGCATGTCGCGGAAGGTTTGGAGACGGTGCGCCGGCAGGTGTTGGCGGTGGTCAAGCCGCCGGCCGCTGGCGGCTGGAAGGACATGCTCGCCCGTAGCGAAAGCGGTGCGTTGATCGCGCATATGCAGAACGTCGAGTTGATCCTGGCTAACGATGAGCGTTGGGCTGGTGTGATCAGCTACAGCGCCTTCAGTTCGAAGATTGTGAAGCTCCGTGCGGCGCCCTATGGCGGCGGCACTGGCGATTGGGCGGACATTGACGATATGCGGGTGATGAAGTGGCTCGCGCAGCAGTACAACTTACGGGTAAAGGCTTCACATGTGATCGAGGCGGTAAGTGTGGTTGCGCATGACCATGCGTTTCATCCGGTGCGGCAGTACCTTCGCAAGCTGGACTGGGATCGCGTGCCGCGCCTCGACAATTGGCTTACGGAAGTGATGGGCGTGACGGCGACCGACTACTCGTCGAAGGTCGGCAAGCGCTGGATGTTGTCGGCCGTGGCGCGGGTGATGAAGCCCGGCTGCAAGGCTGACTCGGTGATGATTTTGGAAGGTGCGCAGGGAGCGGGTAAGTCGACGGCGATGAGCATTCTCGGCGGCGAGTGGTTCATGGACACGCCTTTTGCGCTGGGCGACAAGGACGGCTTTCAGGCGATCCGGGGCAAGTGGATCGTTGAACTGGGGGAGCTGGACAGTTTCAACAAGGCCGAGAGTACGAAGGCCAAGCAGTTCTTTTCGGCGTCCACCGACACTTACCGCGAGAGCTACGGCCGCAGAACGATGGACGTGCCACGCCAGTGTGTTTTCGTGGGTACGACCAACCAAGACGAGTACCTGAAGGATGCCACTGGCAACCGGCGCTACTGGCCCGTCGCGTGTACCAAAGTGGATCTGGAGTTGTTGCGCTCGATGCGCGATCAGCTGTGGGCCGAGGCGGTGTTCTGTTACGACGCAGGCGATCTCTGGTGGGTGACGCTGGATGAGGCGGCTATGTTCTGCGAGGAGCAGGACGAGCGCTTTGTGGTGGATGAGTGGGAAGGGCCGATTCTAAGCTGGCTGGAAGAGTCGCAGATCGGCGAGACCACCACCGGCAGTGATGTGCTGACCAGTGCGTTGAAGTTGGACTTCGGGCATTGGGGCAAGCCTGAGCAGATGCGGGTGGGTGCGATCATGCATCGGTTGGGTTGGCGGCGGGTGCGGTTGCCTGCGCTGGCGAAAAGCGGTCAGCGGCCTTGGGCTTACAAGAAACCGACAGGGTGGGGCGGTGCTTCGGCGTTGCAACGGGAAGCGTTCGAGGAGCCTTGCTTTGATTAAGGAGATCGATTCGCTGCTGAGGTTGTGGGCACAGGAGCTGCATTCGGAACATTCGAAAGGGGGGCTGGCTGGGGGGAATATGGTTGCCATGATGATGGAGAGTAATGGGCAACTGATCCGGGGGCGACGTGCGTTCCGTGCGCCTATGGAAAGCTCATTGGATATTGAGCTGATCGTGAACAAGCATCTAGCGCCGGAGCTGGTGACGGTGGTGCGGGAACATTACTGCACGCTCGATGTGGATATGCGTTTGCGGTATGCCCATTGCGGTTGTGGTCGGGACACGTACTACCAGCGTTTGCATGATGCGCATCTGCAGATCTTCGGCGTGATGATGGGGCTGGCTGCGTGACCCCAGGCATTCGTCCGGCTGTTGTTGTCCCACTGGCACGTCTTGTCTCGCTGCGTTTTGTTGCAGTGGGACAGGTGCGGGCCTTGTCGTTGTTGGGTTGTCCCACCGTCCCGCCTAGTCGTGCCTCCCGCCCGTGTGAGCGTAGTGGACAAGCAGTGCGCGCTTACGCGCGAACGCGTGTTCTTTAAATTTCTTCCTTTACACGAGAAAGTAGAAAGATAAGTAGGACAGTGGGGCGAGGCCCCGAATTTAGGCGCTCTCAGGCGTCCCACTTCGATTCCGAAAAGTGGGACGTATGGGACACCACAGCAACAACAGAATGCCGGGGTGGTGTATTCGCCGACATTCG
This sequence comes from Pseudomonas siliginis, assembly GCF_024072275.1. Taxonomy (NCBI): domain Bacteria; kingdom Pseudomonadati; phylum Pseudomonadota; class Gammaproteobacteria; order Pseudomonadales; family Pseudomonadaceae; genus Pseudomonas; species Pseudomonas siliginis. Next base: position 1,907,017 of record NZ_CP099598.1, read on the forward strand.
CTAGGCGTTCACCCTGCGTTACCCACTTATTCACCGGGTGGCATTAAAACAGGGTTGCTGCCACCGGAATCGACCTGTAAAAAGTAGTCATCTTCGATAGGTGCGACCGCAGAGAGCGGCAGGCACCACACCACCAAACCCGGCCATTGCGCCGGGTTTTTGCGTTCATGGGGTAGGCGATGACAAGCGAGCAACAAGCACTGGCAGAAATGCCGATCTGGTTAGTGATCGTCCTGGCTCTGGTCGGTGGCGTATCGGGGGAGATGTGGCGAGCAGACAAGGATGGGGCGCGGGGCTGGGCGTTGTTGCGCAGACTCGCGCTTCGGTCGGGTGCCTGCATTGTTTGCGGGGTGACGGCGATGATGTTGATGATCGCGGCCGGCATGTCGCTGTGGACGGCGGGGGCGTTGGGCTGCCTCACCGCGATGGCGGGCGCGGATGTTGCCATCGGCTTGTACGAACGCTGGGCTGCGAAGCGGCTTGGCGTGTGCGACGTCCCGTCGAATGGCGGCGGGCCAGCCTGAAACCGCCGGGGACCCTGGGGTTATTCGGAGGGTACGGGGTCGGAAACCCGCGGGAAACTGTTAGCGGCAGGGTTGCCAGCTTACTGAAATTTCAATCATTGAAATCTTGAAAGGATTCATTGAAATACGTTGAAAAAGGAGGGCTCATGACAGAACCAACCTACCTGTCGAAGAGCGCCTTCGCGGCCCGGCTCGGCAGGTCGCCGAGTTACATCACCTGGCTGAAAGATAACAACCGTTTGGTACTTTCGCCCAACGGTAAACAGGTTGATGTACATGCCACCGAAGCGCTGATTCGCGACACCGCAGACCCAAGCAAGGTCGCCGTCGCTGAACGACACCAGCAGGACCGGATTCAGCGTGACGTTTACAGCCAACTGTCCACCCAGACCGAGCCGACTTCCACGGCTGCGCCGCCGCAGGTTCTCACTGGCGATGGCAAGCAGCCCGACTTCCAAAAGGCCCGCGCCCTGCGTGAGCACAACATGGCCAAGCTGGCCGAGATTGAGCTGGGCAAAGCGCAGGGCTCACTGGTTGCCAAGGAAGCGGTCGAAGTCGGCGCCTACAACGCCGGCCGCTTGCTGCGCGATCAGCTTTTCGGTCCGCTACCGCAGCTGTCCCACGACCTTGCAGCCATGACCGATCCCTGGCTGATCGAAAAACACCTGATCGCCACCTTCCGTCGAACGCTGGAGGAAGCCGAGCGCGTCTCTTCAGCAGACCTTGAACACGCCATGACAACGGACTGAACCCATGCACACGGAATTTCCTGACGGTGCAGAGGTGTATCGTGAGGCTTATTTCCGTGGACTGCGCCCAGACCCCGATCTCTGGATCGACGAATGGGCCGACGAGTACATGCGAATCCCGCGTGACACCGGTGCCCCTGAGCCCGGCCAATACCGCACCTCACGGACACCTTATGCCCGCGAGCCAATGCGCTGCCTGTCGCCGGCTCACCCTTGCAGACGCGTGATCACCATGGTGGCCTCGCAGTTGATGAAAACCCAGATCGCCCTGAACTGGATGGGTGGCCTGATCCACATGGCGCCGTCAAACATCCTGGCGCTGCTCCCCAGCCTTGGTCTGTCCAAGCGGGTATCCGGGCGGATCAGCAAGACCATCAAGGCCACGCCCGTTCTGCGCGAGCGGGTCGCGGCCACCCGCTCGCGGGACGCACGCAACACGATGGACACCAAGGAATTCGAGGGTGGCTCGCTGTACGTCACCACCGCCGGTTCTGCGGCCAACCTTTCGGAGCTATCGGCGCGCTATATCTACGGCGACGAAGTCGACCGCTGGGAGAATGACGTTGGCCAGGAGGGTGATCCCATCAAGCTGGCGGAGACGCGGGCGACCAACTTCGGTCGCAACGCCAAGATCTACTTCTCCAGCTCGCCGACGATCAAAGGCGCCTCGCGGATCGCCGACCTGTTTGAGTCCAGCGACCAGCGCTACTACTACGTGCCATGCCCTAGCTGCGGTCATATGCAGGTATTGGAATGGGAGCGGCTGCACTACAGCAAGGACCTCAGCACTGTGCATTACGAGTGCGCAGCACCTGAATGCGACGTTCTGATTGAGGAACACCACAAGAGCGACATGCTCGCCCGAGGCGAGTGGCGCGCTCACGCTGGTGGCGACGGCAAAACTGTTGGCTTTCATCTCAACGCGCTGTATTCGCCGACCGGCTGGATGGATTGGGCCGGCCTTGCCGAGGAGTTTGAAGACGCCAAGAAAGCTCAGGCTCAAGGCGACACCAGCCTGATGCAGGTGTTCTACAACACGCGTCTCGCGAAGGTCTGGGACAGTGCACTCGAACAGACCAAGGCCGAGGTGCTGATCGCTCGGGCGCGGCTGGAGAATTACACCCTCGGTACGATGCCGGCCGGTGTACTGATGCTGGCCGGCTCTGTCGACGTCCAGGCCAACCGCCTGGAAATGATGGTGATGGGCTTCGGTGTCGGCATGGAACGGTGGGTTGTTGACCATCAGATCATCTGGGGTGACCCAGCAGACGAACGCACCTGGGCGGTGCTGGACGAGAAACTCAAAGCTCGTTACCGGCATCCTTGTGGTGTGGGTCTGGCGATTCTCGCCGTGGGTGTCGACTCCGGTGGTCACCACACCGATGAGGTCTACCAGTTCTGTCGCGTTCGTCGCTGGCGCAACATCTTCGCCATCAAGGGCGCGAGCAAGCCGGGCCGACCGGTGATTGCACAGCGCCCGTCCATGGTCGACGTGACGTGGAAGGGCCAGACCGAACGTAACGGCGCCGAGCTGTGGTTCGTCGGTACCGACACCGCAAAAGACTGGATCTACAACCGCTATCCATTTCCGGAGGGTCCGGGATCGCTGCACTTTGCAAACGACCTGCCGGACGAATTCTTCGCCCAGTGCGTCGCCGAACGCAAAGTCGTCCGCTACGTGCGCGGACACAAGCGCATCGAATGGGTGAAAGGCAAGGCTGAGCGTAACGAAGCGCTCGACCTGATGGTGTACTGCCTTGCGATGGCGCATTACCTCGGTATCAACCGCTATCAGGAACACGATTGGGACAGGGTGCGACAAGCCCTGGCCCAGTCCGGATTGTTCGATGATGCCTTGAACATCAAGCCAGTTCAGGGCGAGCGACTTGATGCTGAGCAAACACCGGCGCCCGCTGCTGTACGCCAAGCCCAACCCGCACCCCCACCCGCTGCACCGGTTACACAATCACGACCGGCAGCCCCCCCTCAACGCCGCAGCTCTGCCAGCGGCTATCTGAAGAGACGCTGATATGTCCTTTACAAAAAAGCACCTCGACGCGGTTGAGGCGGCCATTGCTCGCGGTGAGAAAACTGTGCGCTACACCGACCGCACCGTGGAATACCGCACGGTCGATGAACTGCTCAAGGCGCGTGAAGAAATACGCTCGTCACTTGCCAGCGCTGCCGGGCCACGTTCGCGCGTGGTCCGGCTTTACCATGCAGGGAAGGGGGTCTGATGGCCCGACATTTTCCAACGTTGACCCGAAACGGATTTGTCCTGCCGTCCAACATCAAGGCCAGCTACGAAGGCGCTGGGGAAGGGCGCCGCTCCACCGGCTGGGACGCTCCCGACAACGGGATCAACAGCATCAACACTCCTGCCCTGCGCAATCTGCGGTCGCGCTCGCGGGCGGCGGTTCGCAATGACCCGTATGCCTTCAATGTCATCGACAAGCGCGTCAGCAACCTGATCGGCACGGGCATCACCCCTCGACCCACAACCGACGACGATGCTTTGCGCAAGCTTTTGCAGGAGCTGTGGGGGGATTGGGTCGATGAGTCGGATGCGGATGATCGCACCGACTTCTACGGCCAGCAGGCGCTGGTGGCGCGCACTGTGGAAACATCGGGCGAATGCTTTGTCCGGTTGCGTCCACGCGGTCTGGATGAAGGCTTAGCAGTTCCGCTGCAGCTGCAGATCCTCGCACCGGAATTCGTACCGCACGACAAATTCGAGACCACCAAAAACGGCAACGTCATCCGCGCTGGCATCGAATTCACCCCCGGCGGCAAGCGGGTGGCGTACTGGATGTACCTGTCGCATCCGCGCGATGCAGCCTCGCTGAACGCCGGCTACAACCAGCTGGTCCGCGTGCCGGCTACTCAGGTGCTGCACATCTTCGAACCGGTCGAGCCTGGCCAGTTGCGCGGCGTGCCGCGATTGTCGCCGGTGCTCAAGCGCCTGCGAAGTCTGGACAACTACGACGACGCGGTGCTGTTTCGTCAGGAAGTGGCCAACCTGTTCGCCGGTTTCATCAAGCGCCCGGCGCAGGACTCGGGACCACTTCCCAGGGATCCGGTGACCGGTCAGCCGCTCGATCTGGACCGCGATGGCTTCACGCCGATGGTTGCGCTCGAACCCGGCACCATGCAGGAACTGGGGGCAGGTGAGGAGGTTGAGTTTTCTAAACCGCCAGACGCCGGCAACAACTACCCGGACTTCATGCGGCAGCAACTGATGGCTGCTGCAGCGGGGTCGGGTACGCCTTACGAGATCCTCACCGGCGACATGCGGGGGATTAACGACCGAGCACTTCGGGTGGTGCTCAACGAATTTAGGCGCCGTCTGGAACAACTGCAATTCAGCGTGTACGTCCATCAACTTTGCCGTCCTGTACGGGCGGCGTGGATGGACATGGCGGTGCTTTCTGGCGTTCTGGTGCTGGACGATTACGCACAGAAACGCCGCCAGTACCTGCGCACTCGCTGGGTGCCTCAGGGCTGGGCCTATATCCAGCCAGTGCAGGACGTGCAGGCACGCCGTATGGAAGTACAAGCCGGATTTTCTTCCCGCAGCGAGATGGTCCTGCGCACCGGTTACGACGCCGAAACGGTCGATCTGGAAAACGCCGCCGATCTGGCACGGGCCTCAAAACTGGGCCTCAACTACAACACCCTTGATGCCGTCGAAGACACCGACGACAAGGAGCAACCATGAGCAAACAAGCGCGACCGCGCATTTACAACCGCGCGGGCAAGCGTGTCGAGGTTCAGGACAAGACCTGGTACGCCCTGCAGGCCAGCGGAGAGGCCACCGAGCGAGTGATCGAGGTTTTCGTCTATGGCGAGATCGGCGCGTGGGGCATCACTGCCAATCAGTTCGTGCAGGATCTGCGCGCCATGGATGATGGTGTGTCGCCGGTGGTGGCCGCGTTCAACAGTATCGGTGGCGACCTGTTCGACGGACTGGCCATGCACAACGCGCTGTCGCGTCTGGGCGAGCGTTGCACCGGACGTATCGATGCGCTTGCTGCCAGTGCCGCGAGTGTCGCCGTGTGCGGTGCACACCGCGTAGTCATCGCGGCGAACGCCATGTTGATGATTCACAACCCATACACCTATGCAGGCGGTGGCGCTGAGGACTTCCGCCGGGTCGCTGATGTACTGGATCAAACCTTGGAGGCGATCATCGCGGCCTATAAGGCCAAGGCGCCGGACATCGATGACGCCGAGCTGCGGCGAATGGTTGATGCTGAAACCTGGCTGACTGCCAACGAAGCGGTGGCTCTTGGTCTTGCAGACGAAGTCGGCGACGGCATCAAGGTCAAAGCATGCCTCGGTCAAGGCGCGGTGTTGCAACGGTTCCAGCACGCTCCGGTTGAGTTGGTGGCGCAGCTCGACGAGCCACCTGAACCGGATCCCGAACTTGAACCTGTCGATCCTCCCCTGGTACCGCCTGTAGTCGACTCGGCAAAGTTGGCACTGATGATTACTCAGCGCTGCACGGCGGCGGGCATCAGCAATCTGGTCGAGCCACTGCTCAATTCTACCCAGCTCGAAAGCGAGGAAATCGTGCTCGCCGGCTTGGCTCGCGCCAAGGCGGTGAACGACCTCTGCGTCGCCGCGCGTCTGCCGGAATTCAGCGCCGAGTATGTCGCGGCCGGTCTGGATGCGGCGGCGGTTCGGGCGCGTCTGTTCGACAAGATTGTCACCAGCGGCAAAGGCTTTGAAATCGACAACAGTCTGCCGCTGACGGATGACCCAGCGCCCAAGGTGCTGGCCAAACAACCTGACCCCAACTCGATTTGGGCTGCTCGGCAAGCGGCCCAAACAGGAACCGCGCGAGGCGCGAAAGGAGCACGAGCATGACCATCAAACAGGAACCGATGCACGCAGGTGAATTCCTGCTGTCCGAGGGCGCCGGCACCATCTCGCGCGAAGCGATCAATGTCGCGGCGGGTCCAGCATTGTGGCCGGGCCAAATTCTCGGGCTGGTGACCGCCACCGGCGAATTCGCACCGTACGAACCGACGGCAGAGGACGGCACCGAAAACGCTGTCGCCATTCTGTACGGTCCGCTCGGTGAATCCGACGTGGTGCGTCGCGGTCGCGCCGTGGTGCGGCTGGCCGAGGTCAGCGAAGCGCACTTGACCGGCCTCGATCTAGCCGCTGAGAAAGCCTTGGCCGCACATTCGCTGATCGTCCGCTAAAACATTTCCCTCTTTAATTTGCATCCCGCCGCGTGCGGGATTTTTCGTTTCTGGAGAGTACCCATGGCCGATATCGCCATTTTTGAAGACGAAGCGTTTACCGTTACCTCGCTGACCGCTGCACTCAATGATCAACCCTACCTGCCGGGCCGCATCAGCGCCCTGGGCCTGTTCCGCGAGGAAGGCATTACCACCCTGACCGTGCAGATTGAAAAGGACGGTGACACCCTGGCACTGGTGCCGGCCGGTGAGCGCGGTGGTTCAGGCTTGGTAGTTGCGGCCAGCAAGCGCAACCTGATCCCGTTCAACACCGTGCACCTGCCGGAGCGTTTCACCATCAAGGCGGATGAGATCCAAGGCATCCGCGCCTTCGGCACTCGCACCGAGCTGCAGGCGGTGCAGGACGTGGTCAATGCGCGTCTGGCTAAGGCGCGTCGACAGTTGGACGCCACGCATGAGTTCCAGCGCATGGGCGCACTCAACGGCCAGATCCTCGACGCTGATGGCTCGACGGTTCTGCTGGATTTGTATGAGCGCTTCGGTGTGCAGCGTCAGAAGTTGCCCATGGGGCTGGCTGATGCCGGTACCGAGCTGCGGGTCAAGTGCGGCGAGGCGCTGGACATGCAGGAGGATGCGCTGGGCAGCGTGACCAGTACCGGCTCGCGCGCTTTCTGCGGCAAGAACTTCTGGAACAAGCTGATTGTTCACAAGTCGGTCAAAGAGACCTACCTCAACAGTCAGCAAGCGGCAGCACTGCGTGGTGACGCCCGGGAAAGCTTCGAGTTCGGCGGCATCATCTGGGAGCGTTACCGTGGCAAGGTCGCCGGCGTGTCTTTTGTCCATGACGATAAGGCGCTTCTGGTTCCGGAAGGCGTGCCCGATCTGTACATCTCCGTGTTTGCACCGGCCGACTACATGGAAACGGTCAACACCCAGGGCATCCCGTACTACAGCATGATTGAACCGCTGCCCTTCAACAAAGGCATGGCCGGTGAAGCCCAGTCCAACCCGCTGCATCTGTGCACGCGACCGCGTGCACAAGTCCTGCTGGAACTCTGATCGTGGGCTTTCGCGATCTGATCGCCGAGGTCGACGCGGTGGTGTTCGAAACGCTGGGCGATACCGCGCGGATCGAAGGTCGCGAAGAGCCGGTGTTCGGCATGTTCGCTGCACCCTGGCTGCAACCCAAGTTCGGCAAGCTCAACACCGGGTTGCGCGAGCCACGCTTCGAGATCCGTGTCAGCGATTCGCAAGGTCTGGAGCAGGGCATGCTGGTCAGCGTCGATTTGCCTGCCTTGGATGGTGGAGGTGACTACGACCTGATTCAGCTCGAACCGAGCGGTGACGGCCTGGTCGCTCTGATTCTGAGGTTGCGCCCATGAGTGTCGGCAGCTATTTCAAACCCTCGGCGGGGGGCGGGATGATCTCCATCCAGTCCTCGGCCGCAGACTTTCAGGCATTCCAGGACTTTGCGAAGGTGGTACCGAAAGCGGCTGCGGCAGCCCATCGGCGCGCGATCAACAAGACGTTGGGCTGGTTGCGCACGCACATCGCCCGAGCGGTCAGTCGTTCAGAACGCATCGCTGTTGCGGCGGTGCGTCAGCGGTTGCGCAGCTATCCAGTTTCCGGCGGGGCTGCGAGCGGCAAATTGTGGTTCGGTTTGAATGCCATCGAGTCCAGCCGGATCGGCCGGGCGCGGCAAAGCGGCAGCGGCGTGTCAGTAGCGGGGCGGCGTTACCAAGGGGCTTTCCTCAAGAAGGTCTACGGCAACAAGCCCGACATCTGGATTCGCACAGCCTCCAAGCATTTCAACGCGGACGACTACCCCGACAGCACCGTGTCACCTGGTCGCGGGCCGAGTTCGGGTTGGGTCGCCGAAAACGGCAGTCGTTTTCCGCTGGCCAAGGCCAAGGTGTCGCTGGAGCAAGCCCGACCGCATTTCGACAGCTGGGTCAAAAAGGCAGATGAGCGTCTGCTGGAGATTCTCAATCAAGAACTCAACTTTGAGCTGCAGAAATACCTTAAGAGGATCGGCAATGTCTGAAGAACCGTTCAGTCTGGACCAGTTTTATCGGGCGGTAGAACAGTATCTGCGTACCCACTTGCCTGGCGTGCAAACCGTCACAGCCTGGCCAGACATTAAGGATCGCGTGTTGCTGCCAGCGGTGTTTCTGGAGGTGGCCGAGATCGAGCCGGGTACCGATATCGGCACCGGCGAAACCTCGCTGGTCTGTAAGTTCGAGGCTCGGATCATTGTTGACCCGATCAAGCCGCACCATCATCAACAGGCCGTGCACTTGGCGACGCAGTTGGCGGTGCTGCTGCGTTCGCAGACGTGGGGGTTGGCAGTTGAGCCCGCCGAGTTTGTGCAATCGCTGCAGGACTGGACCCAGCCGCACCTGGATGGATACACGGTGTGGCTGGTGGAGTGGACTCAGCAGGTTTATCTCGGCCTTGAGGAATGGCCGTGGCGGGACGAACCGCCGGGGACGTTGGTGTTGGACGTTGATCCGGGTGACGGGCCATTCAAGCCCGAGGATCTGCCATGAGTTATGCCAGCGCCCAGCATGACCGGATGATCGCGGGGACGGTAAAGGCTTGCTACGTGGTCGCGGTGGATCTCTCCGCTTCGCCGCCGGTATGTCGCGTGTCGGATGGCAGTGAATGGGTCAGCGCTTGGGTGCGGTGGCACAGCATCGCAGCGGGCAAAGCCAGGCACTGGCGGGCGCCGTCTTTGGGGGAGCAGGGCAGTTTGATCAGTCCCAGCGGTGACGTGTCACAAGGCACGTTTGTCCCGGGCCTGTATGGCAATGCCGGACCGCCGCCGGATAATCGCGACCATGTCGAGGTCTGGCGTTTTGATGATGGCGGCTCGCTGATCTACGACTGGCAGGCCAAGAGCTACAGCATCACGCTCCCGAGCGGCACAGTCACCATCAAGGTGGCCAGCACGGAAGCGGTTGTAACCGATAGCGCCGTGAACGTGACCACCGGCAACATCAATCTGAAAGCGGCGGTGGTGATCGATGGCGCTTTGCATGTCACCAAGGGCATCACCAGCGCCGGCGCAATCATTGATGCCACCGGCAACAGCAATCACCACACTCATTAATTTCAACTCACCAAAGCCCGCCCAGTGCGGGCTTTTTCATGCCTGGAGAACCACATGGCCAAGATCGATACGACCTCAACCGAGGCGCAAACGTCCTCGGAACCGGCATTTTCATCCTCAACTTACTCATCGCCTGAGTCCTTGAAATTCCGCGACAAGCTCTACACGTCGCGACTGGTGATCGTGCCCGGTACCGACCGATCCTATCCGGTGGAGAAGGCGACGGTCGTGGTGCCGGCCTCCGACATCGAGGCGGTCAAGTTCCTGAAAGCCAGCGAAGAATACGAGCCGTTCAAGGAGTGACATCGATGATCGGAATGGATCGCCACACCGGCCTACCCATATCCGGCATCGAGCATCTGCGGCAATCCATTGCCGACATCTTGAGCACGCCGCTGGGCAGTCGCCGGCACCGTATGGAATACGGCAGCAAGCTACGGCGGTTTGTCGATTTGCCCGTTAACGAGGGCTGGAAAAGCGCCGTACAGGCTGAGGTCGCCCGCGCTTTGGGGCGCTGGGAGCCACGTTTGAAACTCGACCAGGTGCGTGTCCTCTCCGTCATTGGTGGGCAAATCAATCTGCAAATCGTCGGGAAGTACCTGGGCGACGGCGTCACGTTGGAGGTGGCCGCATGAGTACCGTTGATCTGTCGTCGTTGCCGGCGCCGACCGTGTTGGAGCCTTTGGACTTTGAAGAGGTTTATCAGGACGGATTGAGCGTGTTTCGCGGGTACATGGGTGGCAACTGGACGGCCGCGCTGGAAAGCGATCCAGTGGTCAAAGTGCTTGAGGTCGGGGCTTACAACAAGGTCGGCAACCGCGCTCGGGTCAATGACGCCGGCAAGGCGCTATTGCTGGCGCACGCCATTCGCGGCGACCTCGATCACTTGGGGGCCAACGTCAATCTGCAGCGCCTAGTCATTCAGGCCGAGGATCTGCTGGCGGTGCCGCCGGTGCCCAAGGTCATGGAAGACGACGACCCGTTTCGCGAGCGCATCCAGTTGGCCTATGAGGGCTTGACCACGGCCGGCCCGCGTAACAGCTACATCCTGCACGCGCGTAATGCCTCGGGGTTGGTGGCAGATGCCACGGCTGAAAGCCCGGCGCCTTGCTACGTTACGGTAACGGTGCTGGGGTTTGATGGGGAGGGTGAAGCGCCGCCGGAGCTGCTGGCGACGGTGGCCGCTGCGCTGAATGACGATGACGTGCGCCCGGTTGGTGATCGGGTGACCGTGCAGAGCGCGCAGGTGATCCGCTACGAGATTGTTGCCATCTTGCACATGGCCGGCGCCGGCCCGGAAGCGGATGCCAGTTTGGCCGAAGCGAAAAGCCGATTGGCCAGTTGGATCAATCCACGCAAGCGGCTGGGCGTCGAGGTCGCACGCTCTGCTGTTGACGCTCAGTTGCACGTTGCCGGCGTTGCCCGGGTTGAGTTGGTCGGTTGGCAGGACTTGGCCCCGACCAAGGCGCAAGCGGCGTTCTGTACGCGCTACAGCGTGAGGCTGGCGGGCTGATATGAAAAGTCTACTGCCGCTCAACAGCACGCAACTGGAACGGGCCATGGAGGCCGCGTTTTTCGAAAAGACGATTGTCCCACTGCGCGACCTCTACAACTCCGACACCTGCCCGGTGCACCTGCTGCCGCATCTGGCGTGGGCGTGGTCGGTCGATCGCTGGGACTACCGATGGTCTGAGGCGACCAAGCGCGCGGCCATCAAGGCGTCTTTCTACATCCACAAACACAAGGGCACCATCGGCGCTTTGCGCCGGGTAGTCGAGCCGCTTGGCTACCTGATCGAGATTGTCGAGTGGTTCCAGACCGTGCCGGAAGGCGTGCCGGGCACCTTCGCGCTGAAGGTCGGGGTGCTGGATACCGGCATCACGGAAGAAATGTATCAGGAGCTTGAGCGCCTGATCGACGATGCCAAACCCGTCACCCGGCAACTGACCGGGCTGGCGATCAGCCTGGAAACTCAAGGCGATTTGAATATCGCCGTGGCCCTTTACGAAGGCGACGAAATCGACGTTTACCCGCCCGTTATGCGTGACATCGAGGTCACTGGCAGCTTTGGCGTGGTCGGCCGCGAACACACCATTGATACCCTGGACGTTTATTATGATTGATGCGAATTCGCAGTTTTTCGCGATCCTCACGAATGTGGGGATGGCCAAGCAGGCGAACGCCGACGCGCTCGGCATTCCCTGGTTGATTACACAAATGGGCGTGGGTGATGCCAACCCGAACGGGCTGGCAGATCCGCCCAATCCGGTCCCATCGGCCAGCCAAACCAAACTGATCAACGAGTGGCGTCGCAAGCCGCTTAACCAGCTGAAGATCGACCCGGTCAACCCAGCGGTGATCATCGCCGAGCAGATCATCCCGGCCGATGAGGGTGGTAAGTGGATCCGCGAAATCGGCCTCTATGATGCGGACGGCGATCTGGTGGCGGTGGCCAACTGTGCGCCAAGCTTCAAGCCGCTGCTGTCGCAAGGCTCGGGCCGCACGCAAATCGTGCGGATGAACTTCATTGTCACCAGCACCGGCAACATTCAGCTCAAGATTGACCCGTCGGTGGTTCTGGCGACGCGTGAGTATGTCGACGCAAAGATTCTGGAAGAGCTGTACAAACTCGACAGCAAGCAGTCGGTGCGTGTCGCGACAACGGCCAACATTGCGCTGACCGGGCTTCAGTCCATTGACGGTGTGGCACTGGCTGTCGGTGACCGGGTACTGGTGAAAAACCAGAACGCCGCCAAGGACAATGGCATTTGGGTGGCGGCGGCGGCCGGTTGGTCGCGTGCGGCAGATGCAGACTCGAATACAGAGGTAACCTCGGCGCTGTTGGTATCGGTCGAGCAGGGCGCAACATTGGCCGACACGCGCTGGCAGTTGATCACCGACGGGGCGATTGTGCTGGGCACCACGGCGCTAGTGTTTCAGAACGTCACGCAAGGCTTTGCGCCCATCAATTCGCCGGCGCTGATTAATCCTACGGCGAATACGCCGGCCCAGTTTGATAGCTCCCTGAAGCTCGCTACGACCGAGTTTGTGCGTCGGGCGTCGGGCAGTCTGGCCGGATACGTTGCTTACTCGGCAAGCACGATTTTGACGGCTGCGGATGCGGGTAAGTACATCTATGCAAACGGGGTGAACATTACCCTTACGCTGCCCGATCTGACGTTACTGCCTGCTGGGACAAAGTTTTATATTCAGGCATCAGCGGGCAGCTGGAAGATTACGGTGGCGTCCGTCAACGGCAACTTTTCCGGGCCTAATGGCGCCCCGGCTGGGTTTTCCACTCTCGTGCTTAGCGAGGGTGTTGCGTCAGAGTTCGTTTCTTCGGGAACAGGTTGGATCGCAGTCGGTGGCACAGGCCTGTCAGCTCTTGCGGCTAACGGCTATCAGAAGCTGCCGGGCGGTCTGATTATTCAATGGGGTTCCGCGATGGCAGCGGCGGCTGATTACTTGGTCACCTTTCCGATCGCCTTCCCGGTTGGGCCGATGTCGCTGGTCTTTGGGCAGAATGAGGGAAGTGTCAGCTTCCATAACAACTACCTGACGGCAACCGGGTTCAAGTATCGAAACGCCGCGGCAACGTACCCTGATCAATTTACTTGGATCGCCGTCGGCTACTAGGGAGGCCTTATGTTTGCTTCGAAATCTACAGGCGGGTTTTACGACTCAGCTATTCACGTATCAATGCCCGGGGATGTGGTGGAAATCACCGCCGAAGCGCATGCCGCGCTTATGGCCGGGCAGGGTCAGGGAAAAGTCATCGGCTGGGGTGACGATGGCTATCCTTTGCTCATCGATCCGCCCGTGCCATCTTCTGAGTATTTCGCGGAAGTTGAACGGTCATGGCGCGACGTGCAGCTGGCCGCTACTGACGGCGTTGTCGCTCGCCACCGGGACGAGCTGGAGGCGAGCGTGGAAACGACTTTATTTCCCGATCAATACACCGAACTTCAGGTGTACCGCCGCGCCTTGCGCAATTGGCCGGAGGCGGGGGAGTTCCCGCTAGTCGACCATCGCCCGATCGCGCCGCCTTGGCTCATAGAGCAAACCCAATAAACGCCCCGCACTGACGGGGCGTTTCGTTTCCGTATCGCGTAACACCAACACCCTCACAGCCTCGCTTATGCGGGGCTTTTTCGTTTCTGGAGACTGACCCTTATGAGTTTTTTCCACGGCGTCACGACCACCTCGGTCGACACTGGCGCGCGCACCATCTCGCTGCCGTCGTCGTCGATTATCGGTCTGTGTGACACCTTCACCCCGGGTGTCCTCGGCGGCGGTACGGCCAAGGCGGGCGAGCTGAAGTTGATCACCACCGAGCGCGAAGCCATTGCCGCCTTCGGCGCCGACTCGGCGATCACCAAGGCCTGTCAGGCCATCTACGTCAAAGCCAAGGCGGTGATCGTCGCCATCGGTGTAGCCAAGCTGGAAGACCCTGCGCTGCAAACCTCGGCGATCATCGGCGGCGTGCTGGAGTCGGGGCAGCGTACTGGCCTACAGGCGCTGCTCGACGGCAAAAGCTTGTTCAACGCCCAGCCGCGATTGCTGATCGCCCCGGGCCACACCGCGACTCAGGCGGTGGCCACGGCCATCGACAGCGTGGCGCAGAAGCTGCGTGCCATCGGCATCATCGACGGGCCGGGTACGACCGACGAGGCTGCTATTGCCTACGCCGAGAACTTCGGCAGTCGCAACCTGTTCATGGTCGACCCGGGTGTGAAGTACTGGGACACCGTCACCAGCTCGACGGTCGATGCACCCGGCTCGGCTTGGGCGGCAGGCCTGTTTGCGTGGACGGATGCTGAATACGGTTTCTGGGCTTCGCCTTCGAACAAGGAGTTGACCGGCATCACCGGCACCGGCCGCGCGGTCGAGTACCTGGACGGCGACGAAACCTGCCGGGCCAACCTGCTCAACAACGCCAATATCACCACGATCATTCGCGACGACGGTTATCGCCTGTGGGGTAACCGCACGCTGTCGAGCGATCCGAAGTGGGCGTTCGTTACCCGCGTTCGCACGCTGTTCATCCTCATGGACGCGGTGCAGGCCGGGCACAAGTGGGCGGTTGACCGCTCGATCACCAAGACATACGTGACGGATGTCACCAACGGTCTGGATGCATTCATGCGCGACCTAAAAGCGCAGGGCGCGATCATCAACTTTGAAGTGTTCCCCGACACCGAACGGAACACGGCCAGCCAGATCGCCCAGGGCAAGGTGTATTGGCGCATCCGTTTCACCGACGTGCCGCCTGCAGAAAACCCGAATTTCCTTTTTGAAGTCACCGATCAGTGGATGACTGAAGTGCTTGAAGCAGCCTAAGGGGGCGTAACCAATGATTCCTCAGACTTTGTACAACACCAACCTGTTCGTCGACGGCGTGAACTTCTCCGGCGACGTGCCGAGCCTGACGCTGCCCAAGCTGACCACCAAGACCGACGAGTACCGTGGGGGCGGCATGGCCGGTCCCATCGAGATGGATCAGGGACTGGAAAAAATGGAAGCCTCGTTTGTCACCAAGGGCGTGCGCCGCGAGTCGCTCAAATACTTCGGCCTGGCTGACGGCACCGCGTTCAACGCCACGTTCCGTGGTGCCTTCAAGGGCCAGAAGGGAGCGGTAACGGCAGTCGTTGCCACCCTGCGCGGTCGGCTCAAAGAGGTCGATCTGGGTGACTGGAAAGCCGGCGATGCGGCCGAGATCAAACACGCCGTTGCGGTCACGTACTACAAGCTCGAAATCGACGGGCGCCTGATGTACGAGATCGACATGGTCGCCGGTATTCAGGTGATCGACGGCAAAGACCAACTGCTTGAAGTGCGCCAGGCACTTGGCCTGTAAGGAATAGATCCAGATGACTCAAGCAATTGCTAAAAACCTGCCGGCCTGGCTTTCGCTCAGTGCAGTCGGTGCCGTCGTAACGCTGACCCGCCCAAGCCAAGCCAATAGCATCGACGTCGAGACGTTGAACCTGCGTAACCCGACCGTGCGTGAAGTGCGCGCGGCTGATCGTGCTGCCAACGGCGATGATGAACAGCGCGAACTGATGCTGTTCGCAGGTCTCGCCGAGGTCGGACTGAAGGATCTGGAAGGCCTCAAGCTGACGGATTATCGCCGCGTGCAGACGGCGTATTCGCACCTGGTACCGAAAACCGATTATTCGGACTCGATGCCGGCATGGTTGTCGCTGACCACCGATCAAGTGCTGGTAACGCTGTCGTGTCCGAGTGAAATCAACGGCGTGACCGTCGACAAGCTGGCCTTGCGTTCGCCGACCGTGGGCGACGTGCGGGCGGCCAACCGTGAGGTGGGTGGCGACGATGAGCAGCGCGAGCTGGTGTTGTTTGCTGCGTTGTCCGGTGCGCCTGTCGCTGATCTGGAGGGGCTGAAGCTGGTGGATTTTAACCGCTTGCAGGCCGGCTATTTTCGCATGGACAACGAAGACAGGCTTTAACCCCAGCGTAATCAAGTCGGCGGCGAAACGTCTGGCGGCGGAAACCGGATTTTCCGCCGCTGAGATCCAGTCGATGCCGTTCGCGGATATGGTGTGGTGGCTCACGGATTGAGCCACCTTTGGTAGTGCTGGGCACATGGGGGCCATGACATGGCAAACAAACTCGCCCTCGGGCTGGTGATCGGCGGCGCCGTCAGTTCCACGGTCGGCGCCGCGTTCAAGGACGTGACCGGGCGCATCAAGCGCCTCGAGGCAGAAGGCAATAAAGCGCGCGTGCTGCAGCGCACTATTGGCGACACCATCCGCCTGCGCGAAGAATGGAAAAAGGCTCACGACACCGGCGCTGCCGGCGCGTCCAAATTACTCAACCGTTTGAACTCGAACCTCGACAGCTTGAAAAAGCAGGGGGTCGAGGTCGGCCGGTTGGAAAAAGCCTATCGCTCGATGGGGCAGACGGCCAACAAAGCCGAGCTGAAAGCCAAGGGGCATCAGCAGATTGATTCTGGCGTAAAGGGCATGAAAGGCGCCGTCGGTGCAGCGGTGGTCGGTGTCGGTGCCATGGCGGTACCGACCAAGGTCAGCGCGGATTTTGGCGCGATTGTGCGTGACATCGCGATCAAGGCCGGCATTGCCAACAAGCCGCAAGAACAGGAGATGTCGCGCAAGATCATCGACACTTCACGCGACACCGGCATGGCGCGCAACGATGTGGCCGACGTGGTCAATCAGTTGGTCGGCGCCGGCATGGACTTGAGCAAGGCGCTGGAATACGCGCCTGTCGCGGCCAAGTTTGTCGTGGGGCAGGGATCCAGCGGTGTCGACACGGCGAAGATGATTAACGCCTTGGGGCAGAACGCCAAGATTACCGACCCCAAGCAGATGCAGCAGGCGCTGGAGGCGATCGCCTACCAAGGGCAGGCGGGCAGCTTTGAAGCGGCCGACATGGCCAAGTGGTTTCCGGAGCTGTTGGCCAACATGGCCAGCAACGGCATCACCGGCTTGGATGCGGTGACGCAACTGGGTGCCATGTTGCAGGTGCAGATGAAGCAGGCCGGCAGTTCGGATGAAGCGGCCAACAACCTGAAAAACTGGATGGGCAAAATCGGTTCGACCGATACGGTCAAGGCCTACGAAAAAGCCGGGATCGATTACAAGGGATCGATGCAGACCGGTTTGCAAAACGGTATGTCGACGCTTGAGACCAGTATGGCGCTGGCTCAGAAATACATTCAGGCGACCGATCCTAAGCGTGCGGCGGCCATGGCCGAGGCGACGTCAAAAATCAGCAAGGAAGCCAATCCCGATAAGGCCAAGGCCATGATGGCCTCGCTGGAAGAATCCTTGCGCACCGGCGACCTGTTCGCCGACATGCAGGTCAAGGCTGCACTGTCGGCCTACATGCAGAACAAGGCGCTGTACAGCCAGCTCAAAAACGATTCGCGTGACGCGACCGGGATCCTCGACAAGAATCTCGCCGAGCGGCGCGAGTCGTCATCGCAGAAATGGGCGGAAATGGCCCAGTCGATGGATGACGCCATGCGCAGCATCGGCGATGCCCTGCGCCCGGTGACGGACACCGTGGCCGAGTCGTTGACCAAGGTTACTAAAGGCATCACGTCGCTTACGGATAGCGCGCCCGGGGTGGTTGCCGGTATCGCCACGGTCGGGGCGGGGCTGATCGCCTTAAAAGGTATCTTCAACGCGATCAAGATCAGTAAGGGGCTGCTCAACCTTGCGCGTGGGTCGCGCGGTGGCGGGACTGGCCTGGATGTTGTTTCTCGGGTGAAGGAAGCGGCAACAGGCGGTGGCCTTGGTACTGCAAGTGATGCAGGTTACGACGGCGTGCAAAAGGTTTACGTCGTCAATACGGGCGCTATGGGTGGCGGTGTGGAAGCGCCGGGCGAATCACGCCGACGTGGACGTGGGTCAAGCCGCAGCGCTCGGCGCCGGACGTTGCCGAGTTCGAGAGGTCCTCGCCCGTCTGTGCCTCGTTCCCCTGTTTCGCTCCCATCGCCATCAGTCCCTTCCGTTCAAAGTGGGGCATTGTCCAAGCTCGGCGTCGTCGCAGGAACCGTCGGTAAGGTCGGTAAGTTCGGCAAGGCGGCCAAAGTCATTCCTGGCGGCACGCTGCTGGAGTCCGGCGCGATGGCTTTTGAAACCTTTCAAAACGCCAAAACCAAGGACGAAAAAGCCGAAGGTTACGGTTCGGCCGCGGGCAACCTGGCCGGCACCATGGCCGGTGCAGCAGCAGGCGCCGCCATCGGTTCGGTTGTGCCGATCATCGGCACGGCTATCGGCGGCATGATCGGTGCTTACCTGGGCAGTCAGGGCGGTGCGGCGCTGGGCGGGTCGTTGGGCAAGTCGTTGTTCGGTGGTGAGGATGAAAAGCCCGAACAAACGGCAAAGGCGCCGGTGCCAGTCACGCCGCTCATGATGGCGTCGGCGGGCCAGCAAGGTCCGGTATTGGGGGATGTCGCGCGCTCGATGGCGGTGACGGCGCCGCTCAAGTCGGCGGCGCTCGCCATTCAACCCAAGGAGCCAGAAAAACCGGTTCCGGCCAAGGTGGATCAGCAGTTTCAGTACTCGCTGAACATGCCGGTCACAGTGCAGGGCGACGTCAAGGACCCACAAGCCTTGGCGCAGGATCTGATGCCGCACATGCAGCGAATGATGGCGGATGCGGCGAAGAGTAACGCCGCCAAACTGTACGACGAACCCCACCTGTAAGGAGGTTTCATGGCTTACATGGAGCAAATGCAATCGAGCCTGAAGTATTTGGTCGAGGCAGCGGAAACCGGGCGGCGCAGTGCTGACGGCATGCTGACCCCGGTCAACGGCGCGATCCGCGAACTGACCGGCGCCGCATCCGAGCTGGAAAACATCCCGTTTGTTGGCCCGGCAATCGGCGCCAAACTTCAGCGAGTGATGCGCGGCGTCGACGCGGCTCAGGCCAAGGTCGGTCAGGTGGTAGCGGTGTACGGCCGCGCCACCCGCGCGGCGGCTGAAGTGCAGGATCGGCTGGGTACTTTGAAGGAGCAGGCGAGCAAGGCGGCCACGGCGATCAACAATGTCGCCGGCAAGGTCAGTCCGTCGCTGGCCAACATCGTGCCCACCAGTTCCTTTGCCGTGGAGGCCACGCCGGCGCCGGAGGCGGTCAAGCCATTCCCGCATCTGATGATCATTCAGCCGCGCGATCCGAAGATTGAGCCGTATTACTTCAACCTGGACACGGCGGCTTTCGACGAGCTGAGCCGTTCGACCGAATTCCGCTGGGCTTCGCAGGAGCGGCTGACGCGCCGGCCGGCGAAGCAGGCCATCGGTATGGGCGATGAAAAGTTGACGCTCAAGGGCACGATCTATCCGGGCTTCAAAGGCGGTTTAAAGCAGCTCGACACGCTGCGTTCCATTGGGGCCAGGCTGCAACCGCTGACCCTGACCACCGGCTATGGCGAGGTGATCGGGACGTGGTGCCTGAAAAACATCAACGAGGAACAGTCCGCACTGCTGCACGGCGGGATTGCTCGCAAACAGGGGTTCACTTTGGAGTTTGAGCGATATGGCGACGACATGCAGGACGTCTGACGGCGACATGCTCGATGTCATTTGCAACAACGTTTACGGCCATCTGAACGGCAGCGTCGAAGCCGTGCTCGATGCCAATCAAGGGCTGGCCGATGAACCTCAGCCGTTCCGGTCGGGCGTGATTATCGTCCTGCCGGATCTGCCCAGCCCGACCAATGAAGGCGTCAGCTTGTGGGATTGACCCGGGGAGATGCCTTCGCCGGGGCCGCGTCGCGTTACGCGTAACGACACCTTGTTTTTCTTGCCCGCCTTGTGCGGGTTTTTTATTGGAAAAAATCCATGACTCCGATGTTTCGAATCGTCGCCGATGGGGCCGACGTCACGGCCAAGATCAATGATCGGTTGTTGCAGCTGCGTACCTCTGACAAGCCGGGCATGGAGTCCGATGAGTTTGAGTTGCGTATCGACGACCGTGACGGGCAGGTGCAACTGCCACGGCGTGGCAGCACCATCGAGATCTACCTGGGTTATGCCGAAACGGCCTTGAGGCGTATGGGCAGTTACACCGTCGACACGGTCGAGGTGTCAGGGCCGCCGGATACCATCGTGATCAAGGGCAAGGCCAGCGACATGCGTGGCAGCGGCAAAACCATCCGTAGCGGAAGCTGGGAAGACGTGCCGCTGTCGAAGATCGTGGCTGACGTCGCCGCGCGCAATGGCTGGACGCCGGTGTGTCCGGTATCGACCAAGGTCGCTCGGGTCGACCAGCTCAATGAGTCCGATTTCAATTTCATCACGCGTCTGGCCAAGCAGTACGACTGCACGGCCAAGGTCGCTGACGGCAAGCTTTTGGTGATGCCGCGCCAAGGTGGTCAGACTGCCAGCGGCAAAGCATTTGGCGCTATCGCGCTGACCCGCAGTGACCTTAGCCGCTGGCAATTCAGTCTCGGTGATCGCAACTCACACAAGGCGGTGGCGACTAAGCATCAGGACAAAAAGAACGGCAAATTGGCGGTGGTCACCATCGACAACGACGATGCTCCGGACGGGCTGCCGGCAGTGCATACCGACCGCCATATCTATCCAAACAAGACGGCTGCTGAAGCGGCCGCCAAGGCCCGTCTCTCAGCGTTCAACCGCTCGACCGCCGATGTGCGGTTTGAGATGCCCGGTCGCACGGACATCTTCGCCGAGCGTCCCATCATCGCTCAAGGGTTCAAGGTAGGGCTTGATGGTGAATACCTGGCGGATTCGGTCGAGCAGGTGTTCACCCAGTCCGGCTGGTCGACCACGGTCGAATGCAATGCCGGCAAAGCCGGTAAATCCAAGGGCAAGAAAAAGAAAGGGCCAAAACCACCGCTCAAGGTGGTGAACATCGAGAAGCAATAGCCGCACCCCATCGCCGCCTGAGTGCGGTTTTTTTATGTCTGGAGTTTATATGTGCATCACTGAACAACAGCTGCAAAGCATCATGCCCAACGCCCGCCGCCAAGCGGGCGTTTTTGTATCCGCCCTTAACGCAGCCATGGCCAATCGGCAGATCAACACGCCGAAACGCCAAGCCGCGTTCCTGGCGCAAGTCGGTCACGAGTCGGGTCAGCTGCAGTACGTTCGGGAACTGGGCGGCGATCTGTACCTGAGCAAGTACGACACCGGCAACCTGGCTGCAAAACTCGGCAACACGCCGGCAGCGGATGGTGATGGCCAGCGCTATCGCGGTCGAGGCCTGATCCAGGTCACCGGTCACGACAACTACTTGCGCTGCAGCTTGGCGCTTTTCAGTGATGAGCGATTGCTGCGCACGCCTGAACTGTTGGAGCTGCCGCAGTGGGCCGCCGAGTCGGCCGCATGGTTCTGGTCAGTGAATGGGCTGAACGCGCTGGCCGATCAAAACGAATTCAACACGATCACCCGCAGGATCAACGGCGGCCTCAATGGCCTGCAGGATCGGCTGGAGTTGTGGGGGCGGGCGAGGGCGGTGCTATGCGTCTCGGCGAACTGATCCCTGTGCCGTATCGGCTGCTGGCAAAAGGCGTGCTGCTGGTCGTCTTAGTCGGTAGTTCTGCGTCCATTACCTGGCAAGTACAGGATTGGCGCTACGGCAAACAGCTCGCAGAGCAGGCCCGACTCCACACCGAAACACTTAATCAGTTGGCTCTGGCCACGGTTGCGCAGCAGCGTGCCGAGCGGGACAAACGCCTTGCGCTCGAGCAGCGCCTGGCCACCAGCGAACAAACCCATTACCGAGCCTTGAGCGATGCCCAACGTGATCAAGGTCGCCTGCGCGACCGCCTTGCCACTGCTGATCTGCGCCTGTCAGTCCTACTCGATGCCACCGCCGGCGCCGGCAACGGATCGGTGTCAGCCTCCACCGCCACCGGCGGCGTGGTTCATGGCCCCACAAGAGCCGAACTTGACCCAGCGCATGCTCAACGAATTATCGGCGTCACCGATGACGGCGACCGGGGGCTGATTGCCCTCGCGGCCTGTCAGGCATACGCAAATGAAGTTTCGCGAATGAGATGAGAGCTGACTGCAAGCCCATATGCAATGAGCTACAGCTCTCATAGAAATGTTAAAACGCGTCAGCGATTTTTCGCCCAGTCAGTTCCAAGCGGCTGCCTGGGTGGCCGGCAACGCTCCCGTTAAGAGAAACCTCGCCACTCTCATAGTTAATTTCCCCAGTGGCCTCAAGGGTGTAGTTGTCGAACCCTGTGACACTGGTCGTTCCATCCTTCCATTTGGAAACCTGAAATTGACCCGAGAACCTTCCTGAAGTTGTGGGTACGTGACCACGATACAGAAAGTTTTCATCCCCTCCGTTAACAGATCCGTCCTTGATGACGATTACGCCAGTTCCGTTGTCTGGCAGGTTGGATCTGAATTCCACTGCAAATATTCCGTTCGACATTTCTGATGCTCCTGAGTGATGGCCGTAAAAGGCTAGGACACTCATGAGAATTAGCAAGAACGAGCTAGCAACCGTTGAAATCACCGAAGTGAAAAGAGCGGTCGTGCTGGATGCGTCAACATCCAGTCCGACCGCCGTCCCTGCAGATTGTCCCTGCAAGTCCAGCCAAGGCTCTTGCTCCGTGCACAAAGCGCGGCGAGCCTAGCACCTGTTTATTCATACAGTAAAGGTCTTGCTCTCAATGTCTACACCCATCATCCCTTGGATGGGCGGCAAACGCCGCCTGGCTGATCGCCTCATTCCGCTTTTTCCGCCACATGAATGCTACGTTGAAGTCTTTGCCGGCGGTGCCGCGCTCTACTTCATGAAGCCCCAGCCATCGCCGGTCGAAGTCCTCAACGACATCAACGGCGACCTGGTCACGCTTTACCGCGTCGTGCAGAACCACCTCGAAGAGTTTGTGCGCCAATTCAAATGGGCGCTCAGCTCCCGTCAGGTGTTCGAATGGCAGAAAATGACCCGCCCCGAAACCCTCACCGACATCCAGCGCGCCGCCCGATTCTTCTACCTGCAGCACCATGCCTTTGCCGGCAAGGTCTCCGGTCAGACATTCGGCACGGCGACCACCGCGCCGGCCATCAATCTGCTACGGATCGAAGAAAACCTCTCGGCCGCGTGGCAGCGCCTGTCCGGCACCTATGTCGAAAACCTCCCATGGCTTGAATGCGCCGAACGCTACGACCGTGCCCACACCTTCCACTACATGGATCCGCCTTATTGGCAGACCGCCGGATATGGCGTGGACTTTCCATTCGAGAACTACGAGCGGATGGCCGACTTCATGCGCCGCTGCAAAGGCAAAGTGATGGTCAGTATCAACGACCATCCCGATATCCGCCGCGTGTTCAAAGGATTCCACTTCGAGACTTTGGACATTCGCTACACCACGACCAACCAGCGACAGGGGAAGGCCGAAGTCAGTGGCGAGCTGGTGATCATGAATTTTGAGCCGGCAGCGTTGGGTGGGCTGTTCTGATCACCAGGGTGCGAATACGGGGCATCCAATACCCCACAGCTGCAACAGCTCGGTGAGTTTTATAAGGAACTCGACAGTCGCCATCAGAAGAATCAGAACATTCATTTTTTATTCTCGCAAAGAAACGTGCCGCGCTTATGGGCGCGGTAGCGGAAAGGAGTAGGTCGATCTGTTTTTAAACTAGATGTTTATAGCGGTATTCGTCAATGGTTGATCGAGATTAATTACGTCTGCTGCTGCGAATTCACTCGGGGAAGTTGTAGTAGGGCTGAATGTGTATGGACCCCCCATCACCTTCATGGTGCTAGGGCTAAGGGTGTATATGGCGGTCGGGGATTAGGGCAATGGGTGTATATCGCAAGCTGGTGTCGGGCAATGGGTGTATATCAATGATCTGACCTATTTTTCGAGTTGGTCCTACATCTGTTTATTACACGCAAAGTGGAAATTACGTACATACGTATGTAAGTAAGGCGTGGTCTTTTTCCGGTCGTGGTAAAGCGAAGTGCTTGTTATTACTGGCTTCGCAAGTAATCGCCACGTCTAAACAGTTAATCTGTTATTTACACGAAAGTTGTAAATCGTGTTGCTAGCAGTCAACGTGCGCAGAGTAGGTTAGCCCGGCGTTGGAGTCACTGCAGCGATGAGCGCAGCCCCTTGGTTGCGAACATTGCCAATCGCTCGATCCACCTTGAACCATTCAAATACATCTGTCGGTTCACCTTGGTGGAGCACCATTTCTTCGGCGCGCTCCTTGGGTGTGGCTGGATCCAGCCATTCACGCGCTAGCTCGGGTGAGAGCGCTACCGGACGCCGGTCATGGATATCTACCATCCCACCGGCACTGTCAGCGGTGATGATTACGAAGCCGTCATGCTCGGTAGGTTCCCGCCCGGCGCTTGGATATTGTCCAATCGCAGCACACAGAATGGGCGACCGGTCCCGGCGGCGAATCAAGTACGGCTGCTTTTTAGGTCCTCCTTCATCCACCCACTCGAACCAGTTATTGATCGCGACGATAGCTCGATGCGGCCAGATGGCACGAAAGAATGGGCCGTGCGCGACTTTCTCTACCCGAGCATTGATGGGGGCTGCACGATCTTTCGCCCAATGGGGCCGCCATCCCCAGTGGACCATGTCTGCATGCAGAAATCCTTCCTCCTGGTGAAAGAGCGCAAGCTGTGTTGTGGGAGCTGCATTGTAGCGTTCGAGCGGCAAATCCCCGATGTGGTTGACGAGCGCGTTGGGCATGCTCAATGCGGCAACGAAGTCGTGGATGCCGCTGTACTGCGAAAGTCGTCCGCACATTGCCCGCCCGCCTATCTGATATTTCCTACAAAAATTGACCGCAAGCCATTCAGAAAGTTAACTGTATATTCGTACAGTTCTGGAAGTCGTGCGTCATGAGTTACTCAATTCTAGGTCCCATCAGTCAGGGCGGCTTGAAGGTGCCGCTGTGTCTCTTCCGAGTCCCGGCCGGCTTTCCTTCGCCGGCAGCGGATCACATCGAAGCGCAGATATCGTTGGATGAGGTGATGAACATTCGTGCGCCGCATGTCTATCTGGTGTCGCTCACCGGTGAAAGCATGCAGGGTGCCGGGATCTACGAAGGGGACCTGGCCATTGTCGATCGATCAATCGAGCCAGCTCACGGCCACATAGTTATTGCGTTGTTGAATAACGAACCCGTGTGCAAGCGTCTGTGCCTTCGCGGTAGCGACGTAATACTGATGTCGGAAAACCCCAAGTATCCGCCACGGTATGTCCTTGAGGGTGATGAGCTGGCAATTTGGGGTGTGATCACCAGCAGCGTGCGCAGCCATGTCTAAGACGCTGCCGGTATTCGGCCTGATCGATTGCAACAGCTTCTACGCCAGTTGCGAACGCGTGTTTCGTCCTGACCTGGCGAAGGTGCCTATCGTGGTGCTGTCGAACAACGACGGCTGCGTCATCGCGCGGAGCTACGATGCCAAGCCCTACGTGAAAATGGGCGAGCCGTACTTCCAGATCAAGCACAAGCTCAAGCAGCATGGCATCGTCCCGTTCTCCTCGAACTATGCGCTATACGGCGACATGAGTGAGCGTGTCATGACGCTGATCGAATCGATGGTGCCGGCCGTTGAGGTCTACAGCATCGACGAAGCCTTCGTCGACCTTACCGGCATTAATGGCCTAGACGCCCTCGGCCGCAAGATCCGCAGCCAGGTGCTGCGCTGCACGGGCATCCCGGTCGGTGTCGGCATCGCTCACACCAAAACCTTGGCCAAGCTGGCCAACCACACCGCCAAGCGCCTGCAGGCGCAAACCGGTGGTGTCGTGAATATTTGCGATCCGGTCAAGCGCGACTGGGTGCTTCGCAACACGGATGTCGCTGAGGTCTGGGGAGTAGGCCGGCGCATGAAAATGCACCTGGATGGCATGGGGATCAAGACCGCCATGGATCTGGCCAAGGCCGACCCGTGGACGTTGAGAAAAAACTTTAGCGTGGTGATAGAGAAAACCGCGCGGGAGCTGGCCGGCACGCCGTGCCTGGAGCTGGACGAGCCGGATCCGCCAAAGCAGGAGATCTGCTGCAGCCGGATGTTCGGCAAAAGACTGAAGGAGTTGCCGCCGATCAAGGAAGCCGTGGCAACCTACATGATGCGGGCATCGGAGAAGCTCCGGGCACAGAAGTCGCTGTGCAAGAAGATCCGCGTCAGCATTCGCACCGGCATGTTCAATCCCGATGAGGCTAAATACGCAAACGGTGTGGTGATCGATCTACCGTACCCAACGGATGACGTTCGGCTCTTAACGACGGCAGCGGTCGATGCACTTGATCGCGTGTTCCGTCCTGGATTCAGTTACAGCAAGGCGGAAGTCCTATTGCTGAGTCTATGCCAGCCGGGTGAATACACGGATGATCTGTTTGCCATTTCTCAACCCACTGAGGCAACAAGGGTGATGGCGGTGTTGGACGAGATCAATGGACGGTGGGGTAGGGGTACGCTCCGGTCCGCGAGTGTGCCGAGCAACCCAGATTGGGGCATGCGGCGGGAGATGATGAGTCAAAGTTACACAACTAGGCTCGATCAGTTATGGATTGTCACTTGCGGATAGCGGAAACGATGTGAATACACCATGATGAGCTAGACAGCATGATATAGCCATTGTGATTAAGATAATAATCGCCCGTTAGAAAATTTAACTGACTTTGATTTGGAAGGACGTAATGTCGAAGGATTGGATCGAAGATTTGATGCGGCTCATGTGTGTGCCACAGCTTCCGTTAGAAAATATACGTGCGGCTCAGGAAATGAAATACTCAAAGTTTCCAACGAGGCTATACAAGTTTCGCGAGGTGAATAAGTATTCACTTGATAATCTAAGGGACGCTACCCTTCATCTCACATTTGCTAGCAATTTTAATGACCCTTATGACTCCGCTGTGGACTTTGATCCTCATTTCGGATCAACCCACGCTGAGCTGTTATTGGACGGAATTGAAGATATTTCCCAAAGTGAACGCTCCGCTATCTTGGACGCTGCAGACCCGGTTCTTGAAGTGGTGAGACTTCTTCTAAGTAGATCGGATGAATTGGCAGAAGTAGATGGAAAGGAATTGCTGGCTATTGCTGCTGTGTTTAAGGAAAGTCATGCAGGTTTTGTGGCTAAAACTGTTAATGAGCTAAACATTAAACTTCAAAATTCTTATAAAATTTGCTCTCTAACTGAGCGCTTAGACTCGCTACCTTTATGGGCTCATTATGCAAATAACCATTCTGGTTTCGCAATGGAATATGACTTCCAAAGCCTACCATTGGAAAGTTTGCTGGGGCTGGCACTTTGGCCGGTAAGGTACAGTGGTGTTTTTAGAGCTTCGGATTTATTGGTTGGAGTCAAAACGAAAAGTGCTTTCAATAATTTGTTCGGAGTAATCGCGGCACTTCATAAATCACCAGATTGGTCCTATGAAGAGGAATGGCGGCTTGTCTTAGCCGATAGCGCTTCGGAGCCACCAAGAAATTATAGAGCGCCTCTAAAGGCTGTATATCTAGGATCAAAAATAAGCGAAAGCGACGAGAGTCTCATAATACAAGAAGCCGCAGTAGCTGGTATTCCAGTATTCAAGATGCGCTTGGTTCAACACGAATTTCGAATGGAAGCAATTCCTAGGGAATTGTAAGGATTCCGAATTTTTGGCTACCGAGTCCGCTGCGTAGGCAAATGTAGATCGTTTGTGAATGGCTGTTACCGGTTGAGGGGGCTCAAATCGCTTTTTGAGTATGACCTGCGCAGATGCAGGGACCGATGTGTCGCAACTGCGAAAGAGCTTCTAGACTAGATTGCCAGGATCAGGGGGGAGGTATCCCTCCCCCCGTCAGCCTAGGAAACAAATCTGTCTAAAAGGCCGCCAACTATAAAAGCTAGCGCCCAAAGACTGACTTCCACCCGTACTGCTTTAGTCTGCAACTTAAACATGGCAATAGCCCTGCGAAGTGCTGACAGCGCTGCCAACTTTTAAGGGTTGGTTATTTATAAAGCGCCTTGCCGGGCGCTTGCTTTTGGCTTACCGCGAATGGCCGCAAGCATCGGCTCGAGTGTTAGAGGTATCCGATCGGCCCAGCCGGGAACGGGCTCGCACACAATCACCTTAAGCGACTTGACGGAGTCGCAGTCAGGAGAGTCACCCCCCTAGGACGTACTCGCTTAGCGAGAATCGCCCTGATCCAATCCTACCCTAGCTGGTTGACCCAGGCTGCGAAATTTCACAGCGATCTGGAAATTTTTGAATCAGAGTCAATAACCCCCGCTGTAACAGCTGCAGGATGGGGAAGCTCATCAATTGATGAAATAGCGTTTTGCTTGTGACTACGCCTGGTGGCACACCCAGATCAGCAAAGCGAAGGTTAAGACTGGAACGGAGAATGATATTGGGAACAAAAGCAGTCGTAGCTGAGGCGATGTAGCAATAATTTTTAAGCAATCGGCGAGGTGCTTCAACATTAGTAGGTACCCAAATCAGTTTTTGAAGTTGAGTTCCCGGTTGATTCAAAGCAACCCAGAGATCGATCTGGAGAAGATGAAGATCTGCCCAGAATCACCCTTGTGGGGCTTGGCGGGCTTGCACCTTGGAATGGGGTGGATGCTAATTCCTGAACGTGTGTTCTGCAATAGTGCGGGAGGTCCGTCGATGGGTAGTGCTCTGACGCCCAATCATCGTCCGGCTGAAATGGGGAAAAAATGGGGCAAATCGTACGCCAAACAATGCCACTCAGTGCCAATCATGCATAAATGCATGCGAACCAAATTGGCGTCCTAACCCAGTAAAGACGAGGGGCAGGGGCCTAAAAGCTGAATTACTCCAACACAATCGGAGTATGGCCGACTTCATGCGGCGCAGCAGAGGCAAGGTAATGGTCAGCACCAATGATCATCCGGGCAGTCTTCGTTTGTTCGATGGCTTCCGTTTCGAGACGATGGGCATCTGCTATTGCTACTCCAATCAGCGCCAGGGTAAGGCCGAGGTGCGTGGCGAGTTGGTGATTATGAACTGAGGGCCTTCCGCTTTAGGGGGAATGTTCTGATTTCGATGCTTGTACAAGTGCCTAAATATCTTTTTCAATTTCTAGGGCGAGTTGAGCTGCGTGTTTAGTATTGTTCATATACGTATTGTGAGAGTTTGGTAGTCGAATGTACGTCGCTAGCGCCTCTCTATCGTTGCGAGCGTTAGATTTATAAAATCCAAATGCGTAGAGTTCTCTTTGTATGGTTTTTAAGTTGTCGGTGGCTTTTCGTGCGGCGTCTTCAGGCCATACGTATTTGGTATTTTTGAACTGCTCTAGTGTTTCAGCCGATGGTTGAATGTGTAAGGTTTGTACCAGTTCTTGAATATCGATTAAGAGGGCGATCAACGCACTTTCATCCGTGGCAGGATTATACAAGACTGTCTTGAAGTCGAATGTCTGTATTCGTAATGATTCGAGAAAATTATTGGTGTTGGGGTCGACGGTTTCTTTTTTAGAATGTGCAGTGAACGTGAAATATGAATAGTTGTTTTTTGGGAATATGCGTCGATATAAGGTTAGTGGGTCGGTAAATCGGCAAGAGCATTTTGATTCGATTTTTTCTAATAGTTTGAAAAATTCTTCTTGGTGTTTTATGTGGTTGTTGAATGTGTTCTGTTTGAGTGTTTCTTCAATTTGTAGATGCGCCTCCTCTGACCGATGAAGTGCTGCTACGATTGCTGTTAGTGGAACAGAAAGGCCTAGGATTGATAAAGGGAATTTATATAATTCGAAGAAATTGTTAATGCAGCCTGATGAAAAGCACATGGTAAAATTATTGTTTGAAATAGATGACGCAACAAATAGCAGCGCGCCAGACATAATTGGCACAAGAAGGGCTGCCCTGAAAAGGGGGGACTCGCCAAGCTTGATAGGTGTCGTCATCGTAGCTCTCTTCGGGTAAGGGTGGCCTCAGGCTACTACGCTGCTTTAATTTGCGCCATGAATGTACTCCGAGATCGGCTGCAAGGTTTAGGGCAAATTTAGGGCAAGTCGTAGCCCGCTATGGGCCGTTTCTGGCCTTGCAGTCGCCTCGAAACTGCCGGTAATTGCGGCCTCTAGCGGGCTATGGAGTGAGCAGGTCGGGTTCGAATCCCTATCTATATCACTCGTTACATCATCCCAGTTACCGCACGTCGCGACTTCCAGCCGGATGCCCGAAAGCGTCGTCGAATGCGAGCTCCGCAATCTGCCGTAACGGTTGGGAGCTGCCCTCCATTCGATGCACAAGTACAAACCACCTGTGGCCGCTGTGAGGTGCCTCATCAATGTTGACCCCGCTCGGCCCACCTTTATCGAGCTTCAAGCAATGAGGCCAGTGAGGCTCATAGAAAGACTTTCCTTCGTTCTTCGGCTTGGCAAGGTAATTGGAGGAGCGCTCTTTGTAGTCCGCGTTGTACTGCGCGTTGAATAAGTGGCTTTGAACACGCCTTCGTACTCCTCCGCATTCGCCGCGGTAGATCGCACGAAGTGTCCCTCGTTGTAGGCTGCAGATGTTTCCGTCTACGGCACGATCTGAAAGGATGACGTAGAAGCCCGCGCCCCTAAACACATGTTTAAGATCTGCAATACTGACGAGGGAGACCAAGTCAATAGGGGGGGATTGGTCTGAAAACTGGTCGGGCACTAAATCGCTGCAGTAAACATTTTTGAATGCGGCAGCAAATGTGGTTCTTATTTTCTTCTTAACAACAGCCATCGAATCCTGGAGTTCCGACTCCATTGCAGAAACGTCGTACATGGTGCTTGTAGATCCTTGTGCTGGTGAGGGCAGGCTTTGGCCTCTCTGTAGTGGTCGATAGAGTTTGGGCAAAAATGGGGCAAACCATAGGCCAAACTATGCCGTTCAATGCCAAGTATGCACTTATGCAAGTGGTCGTTAGCGCCCGTTAAAGCCAATTGCTGCAGGCATTCCACACAGATACACGGCCACACTCCAGCACAATCGGAGTGTGGCGGTTTAGAGACGTTTGCTTCGGAGCTTTGCCAAGCCCTGCTTTATGTGTCCGGCATTCTCTCCAATCGCCCACAAGGCCCCCCGGACGTTGTCGCCGACCTCGGCCAAACCTTGCTGTTCAGCATGAAGCGTGAGCTCCATCAAGGCTGCTTCCAGACCGAGCTGATTCTGGTACATCCTCTCCAGCACGTCCGATAACGAATATTCGTCTGCCATAGCATCGACTCCTGTCGAAAAAGAAAGAGCATAGTACCGGTACTGCGCTTTGTGGGCGGTAAACGATGCATGCTTAGAAATTGCTACAAAGCATTGTGGTTTCGAGGGATGAGCCAGCGTGGCCGCGGGGCAAACGAGGGGCTACGCCCAATCCATCATCGGAGCCAGCCAGCGGCCGCTTTCGGCCAAAAGCTGCCCTTCGTGAAGGAGAGAGATCGACCCATAGCTGTCATTAAATTGAGGTAACGAAGCGGGTTTCTAGGCCTACACTTACTGGCGGTAGCGCATTAATCAATACGACGGCATCGTCGCCCTGGTTAAGGTAGATCAACGAGTCACCGGTCTCGAACGTAACTCTGAATCCGGCCAGCCAAGGCTCTTGTCCGTTGAAAGAGTCAAGAATTCCCTCAACTGCGCAAATTTTTGTGTTCTCAAGGTGGGTTGCTGACAGATCCGCAAGCAGGTTTTCCCTCTTCCAGGAGCAGGTCACGTTTGGCTCTATCTCGAAGGGAGCCGGCGTATCAGAAGGAAACAAGTCCGCACCTACTCTCTCGCCATCACTCAAGAGATACATGGATAGAACTTCTCCTTCGCCAAAACGCCACTCTAGAGAACCTATGTCTCCCAGACCTTTCTCGTCGTTGAAATAATACTGGTCGTGCAGCAGCACGCTCAGCCGTTTTCCCAAAAGCGAACGTGCGTTCTGCAGGTCTAGGACAGCTCTTGTAGGGGATGGGGAGTGTCGGCTAGACATCGGCATCTCATATAGGTAGGAAGAGAGGCAGATACTACACAAACGCCATTACGTCCGCTTCTGGCCGATAGCCGCCATTCGATTTACGGTCAAGCGATGATTCAACAATGAAAAAGCCCCGCATCATGTCAAACAATGCGGGGCTTTTTCGACGTATGCCGGATATGAATCCCGTACCAATCTCTGTACCAATGACTCGGTATCAGCGTGAAATTCTGGGTTTTCCTCGGTGCTAACTCCCTGATTTCATTGACCCTGAGAACCTACTGAATACCCCTAAACATGGCGGTGTAATTCTGTTCCAGTGTCACAGAGCTTTATTCCGTATGGGTTCTAGAGGAGGGACGGTTCCTGTCAGTACCAATCAGGATTTGGTCAAGCGCCCCGGCTTCGCTTCAGTCATGAATGTGATTGATCCAACGGGCATAAGTCGAAGCGGCATTTGCACGCTACGGCCAAACTGATTCGGGATGAAATCGAGGTTCATGCATGTCATGGGGCTTATGGTAGCGTAAGTATGCACGTAGTTGTATTGCCAGTTGGCCCTGATATTGAGTGCAGCAGGGGCCGCTTGGCTGCTGTTGCCAGTCATTCTTGCGTGTTAGACAAACTCAAAAATCTTGATTGGCAGCCCGAACACGGTAATCACTCAGCGCTTATAGGTGGGACATTGGATATTTGCGCCTCAATGACCACGATCGGCTTGTCGGAGAAGCGTGTCGTCATGCACCTGACTGGAGCGGCGCAAGCCGGGGGCGGACATCCGTGTGAGGTTCCCGCGACCCCTTGTGGAAGAGGTGGCTGTTGCACATGGGGGGCACTAGGTCTGCCAGGGGCGCATTGCGTTGCGCCCTCGGTCGAAATTGCAATCCCTGCGGAGCTTTAGCCGATTCGTGAGTGTCACCTTTCAGGGCAGGGAGACGCACCAGGATACCGACGGCGGAGTATTCGAAGCGATGAATTCTGACGAAGCTAAGCCCCTGAATAAAGGTTGGCCTTGTCTAGAACTGTGCCACGTTCCGCTGACAATCATTGAGGCAGCCCTCTTGAGGTCTGGGAAGTCTTACGACGGGATTGCGGCTCTCGGTAAAAGGACCGCGCTCGCGAGCGTGCGCCCGGCTCGTTGTTCAGTTCCCACGATTTTCCTTTAACGGAATCAGTCAACTGATGTGATCGGCGCTTCAATTGAACATAGAGGCTAAAGAAATACGTTATTCAAAATATTCCTTTTTGATAGCTGAATTCGGATGTTGCACTGACTCTCTAGCGCTGTTATAAAAAGACAAGACTAATGTCAAATATATTACTACAGCGAGCAATGCTTCCTTAGTGCTAAATTTATTCTTCAGATTTTTTGAGAAACCGTAAGAAATGGCGCAATAGCCTATCAAGTGAAATGGTAGGAAAAATCTGGTTTCTATCGCGCCTGGTGTGATCGCCAAAACAGGTAGCAACAATAAAACGAGCCAAGTGACTTTTGACAGTATTTGAGGCCAAGGATTTCGGCCCGTTTCAGATCTGGCAACCACGAGTACTAAGAAAAATGCACCTAGTACAGACAATGACAAGCTCGTAAAAGAACGGAAATTTCTATCCTTTGATGATGTTGATGTGTACGGGTCCGGATCTCTGACATCCATACCATTGATGAAATGCTTGGTATAAATTTGCAAAAACGAAAGCGGGTGATTGACAATGGCAGTAAGGATTTTTGGAACAGTAATAACGCCTTCGCCAAGATTTGCATTTTCAAATAAACGCTCGCCCAAAGGGTCTATGTAATAAATCGGATATATACCCCCGGTTTCTGAGTTGTATCCAGTCTCATACCTTTGTATGGTAACTCCCCACTTTAACTGATTGGCGTACAGCGAAGTATTTTTGTTATCCGTTATGACAAATGGTGACGGCGAGTTCAGGTGTTTAAAGTTGATTATTATCTGTGGCAACGAAGCAAAAGTCGCTCCGGCAATAAAAGAAGCTGTTAGCAGAAGTTTTTCGATGTGACTGTTTTTCTTCAGTAATAATGCCGGGATGATTGGGATTAAAATTAGTAATGGGAACAAATATATTGTTCTAATGTTGTAGGCGCCATAAGCGGTGATGCCTGCTAAAAACAAAAATAGAAACGATGAGGCCAGGTTTTTCTGTTTAGACGCTCTTAAGGCTAGGTAAAGGCTCGTCACGATCATGCATAGCGCCGGGAGATCACTTAGCGGATAGGCCATTAGACCTGGAAAAAATATCGCAACGAGAAGTGGTGGAAGTATTCGGCGGGAGATCGAGAGTTTCCCTCCGATAAGTCGTGTGAATACATAGGGTAACAATGTGGAAAAAATGTAGGAGAACAGTAGCGCTTGTATGACATAAAATCCAATGTAGCCGGACGAGGGCCACGAATTCGCTATAAATCTTGGAATGGCGAGCACCAGAGGATAAAAATATCCTCGCATGGTTTTTGGAAAATCCAAGTCTAGAATGAAAGAGCTGTAATGCCAGTAGGCGTTAGCATCGCCAACGAATTTAATAGCGCCTATGCAGAATTGGGTGGTGAAAATAATAAGTAAAGTTAAAAAAAATGCAGAAAGCTCTTCATGGTGCTTAAAGGCTTTAAGCATGGTTTTGATTTTAGAAGTATGTGGTTTCTTGTAACTGCCAGTGTCCATTCTTAATTTCCGGATGTTTTAATTTTAAACTCTGTAACGTGCTCGAGCTTTTAGGTGTTGGGCATGTGCTGGTAAATTCTACAGCATAAATTTCGGATTTATCGACCTACCATAAGTTTTGCCTGGAGCTTTTCTTTCTGAGGGAGGACGAATCGTCGCTTAGCAGTGCATGAAATGTTTCTCTCCGTACGCAGGATCCGATGCAGGTGGCCAAAAACTGGCCTGAGAGAAGAGTTGGTGGTTTGTCCTCATTTTTGTCAAAATAGATCAGCGCATCCAGAGAAAGCCGCTCGGGGAGCTGAATGTCCGCAGGTCTGTGCTCGAAACCGAGCGCGCTCAGTGGGTGGAGGAACAGCACTATGAATTTTGCTCGTGCAAGCCGCTCCTGTGATCATATTTCGCCGCAGATGCGAGGTGATCGATGGACAGGTGTCTAATAATCGGCCGACTATCAAAAGCAAAGTGAAGCTCACGCGGGTGTTGGAAGTTAGTGCTTCAAGCGTCTGCAATCATGTGCAGGGCGGTTGGGCGCCGTTCGGAATTGGTTTATCTTGAATTTTATTGGAATTTATTTCGTTCGGAAAGTACAATTCGCCAATTTTTTAGCCTTCGTTTTACAGCGCGATGTGCTGCTAATTATTTGACAAGGAAATAATTTAATGGGTTCTAGTGCTGCGCAAAATTTGAGTTCAAAGGAGGCTTTGTCGGAGAGGGAGAATAATCTTTATGTTCGACCTTTAAGTTATCGTCCCGATATCGATGGGCTGCGAGCGCTCGCAATTCTTGCTGTAGTTATATATCACGCGTTCCCGACCGTGCTTGCGGGTGGGTTTGTAGGTGTAGATATATTTTTTGTGATTTCCGGGTATCTGATATCCAATATTATATTCAAGGGTGTATCGACAAATAGTTTCAGTGTCTATGATTTCTACGTGCGGCGTGTGAGGCGTATATTCCCAGCGCTCCTGATAGTTCTGCTTTCGTCGTTTATCGCAGCCTGGGTGATCATGATGGGGGCAGAGTTTAAAGTTCTCTGCAAGCATATGATCGCTGGTTTAAGTTTTGTTCAGAATTTAATGATGTATTCCGAGTCGGGTTATTTTGACGCAACCGTTGAGACTAAACCTCTCATGCATTTGTGGTCATTGGGCGTCGAAGAGCAATTCTATCTCTTTTTCCCAATTTCTATAATCGTTCTTTCCAAAGTCGCATCTAGGTTGGCGTATGCAATAGCGGTAACATTCGTTGGCCTATGTTCATTTGGATTCGGCTTGCTTTATATCTCCGACACACCAGCGGGCGTTTTTTTTCTACCTCAATACCGGGTTTGGGAGTTACTGTTTGGTAGCTTGTTAGCTTACAATACGGTGTTCGGATCGCCCCATTCGTGTAAAATTCGATCTCAGGTTCTTCGTAATGCGGCCTCGTTTGTGGGTATAACATTCGTCGTTACAGCAGTATCTATTATTGATAAAAATAAACAATTTCCTGGTTATTGGGCGCTGCTTCCCGTCATAGGCTCAGCACTATTAATATTTTCAGGGCCTGACGCTTGGATTAATAAAAAAGTATTGTCGTCACGCTTCTTGGTCTTTATTGGCTTGATCAGCTATCCGCTCTACTTGTGGCATTGGCCGATATTCTCTTTTACTTACATTTTTTTCTCAGGCACACCCGACTTCCCACTGCGCAGTGCTATGGTAGTTTTATCTGTAGTTCTCGCATGGTTGACCTATAGGTTTATCGAAATACCTATGCGCCAAAAAATATCCGGTCGCACAGCGTTCAGACTTCTGATCTGCGGGGCTCTGGTGTTTATAAGTATTGGTGCGGCGACCATTTCTAAAAATGGGTTTCCATCTCGTCAAGACGAAAGAGAGCAGTTCGCGGAGTACTTTGCAAATGTAAAACCTGATTGGCAATATTTTATGAAACAGGACATTCCTGGTAAGTTCAGGTACGATTGTGACTGGTACAATATGGATGCTTTTCTCAAAGGTTCAGCCACAAATATTCCAGTTTCCAATATTGCAGAAAAATGTTTCAAGTCAGACAAATCCAAGAAGCTTGTTTTTTGGGGGGATTCACACGCGCAACAATATATTTACGGAGTGACACACGAGTTACCTAAAGAGATTGGGGTTCTCAGTGTGGCTACTTCCGGTTGTTTGCCTAACCTTCCGGAAATCGACGCTTCAACTACTGAATATTGCAAAAAATCCAATAAGTTTGCGATTCAGACGATAAAGGATCAAAGGCCTAATGTGGTAATTATAGGTCAGGTACTCTGGCACGATGTCTCCGCCAGTCTCCCTCAACTCGCGACTGCATTGACCTCCTACGGCGTCAAGCATGTAATTGTTATGGGCCCAGTCCCGTTGTGGGACGGGAGGCTTAATCAGATCATATTACAGAGACATTGGGAGTCCACGCCGACTTACTTAAAAGATGGCGTCGTCCAGCATGTTCTTGATTCCGAAGCTGTGCTCAAAAGCAAGTATGGCGATGGGCAGGGTGGATTTCAGTATGTTTCGATGATTGACCTGTTGTGTACTGATAAAGGATGCAGAACTTATTTAGGTTCTGATCGAAAAACTGGAATGACTACATTTGATAATAGCCATCTATCTCCAGTTGCTTCTGTTTATGCTGCGCAGACGACGTTGGTTCCGTTGATAATGAAAGATATCGCAGAAGATAAATAGTTAGTACTTTTTTAGCCGGGCCCGCAGATATGCGGGCTTTTTACTATTGCCTTGGCTTTCTAGAACCGGGGTATGATTCTGTTCTAGATCTATCGAACTATCTGTGGAAGTTTTCGCAGCCCGCAAATTTGGTGTAACGCAATTATTCGTCGCGACCTTCCATCATCGTCCGTTTCAGCATCACATAAACCGCGCCGGCGCCGCCGTGACGGGCCTGGCAGGAGCAAAAGCCGAGGACTTGGGCGTGCTGGCGCAGCCAGGTGTTGACATGGCTTTTGATCATTGGCCGCTTGCCATCGAGGCGCACGGCCTTGCCGTGAGTCACGCGCACGCAGCGGATTTCGAATTTGGTCGCCTCAGCGAGAAACGCCCAAAGGGTTTCGCGGGCCTTCTCGACACTCATGCCGTGCAGGTCGAGGCTGCCTTCGAACGGGATCTGCCCGACCTTGAGCTTGCGCATCTGGCTTTCCTGCACGCCGTCGCGGGACCACATCAGTTCGTCTTCCGGGCCGACGTCGATCACGAACTGGTCGGACAAGCCATCAATGATAGTGGTGTCGCTGCGCACGGTGGCGGACTGACGCAGCTTGGCGATCTGCGCGCGGTCAGCCTTGGGTTTGCCGGTGTCGGCGCGGTCGTGCTTGATCGGCTTGACGCCCTGGATCGCACTTTTGAACAGAGAAAAATCGTCGTCTTGCATGTCAGCCTCCGCGAAGGGCGGCCAGTTTACCCAAGTCGACAGAAAACGGCCCGGCAAAAAGCCAGGCCGTTGGGTCAGTCGTGTTTTTTCATCAGATGCGGGGCCATGTTCAGTTCCCGCGATTGCCGTGCGCGACGGCGGCAGCGGCGCCACAGGGCAACGCCGAAATACAGAAACAGCAAGCCGACGGCGAGCATGATTGCCGAGCCCAGCGGTGATGCGTTCAGGTCACCCAGCGCCGGCGGGCGGCCGAGCAGGCTGGCTGCCCCGGCCATCGCCAGCAGCACGCCGAACGTCGCCAGAATGGCCGAGATCGCCGCGCCAAATCGAAAACGCCAGTTGCTTTGGCCTTTGGGCCGCAAACGGCGTGCGTCAAATCCATCGGATAACTTCATTCCGACCTTCCTCAATGGTATCGGCCCTTCGACCGGGAGTTGACCGGGTTGTTCCTGAGGCTATGGCATTTGCGGCAAATCAGCGGATATAGCGGATGAGCGGCGCCAACGCACCGCTCGCAAGGGCAGGATCAGATCAGGTCCTGAGTCTTGGCCAGCGTGGCGAAGTTGTCGGCCATGATCGCCATTTCCGCTTCCTGCACGCGTTCGGCGCTGAGCACGCCGCCCTTGAACGGCAGATCGCGGGTCGCGCAGGCGTCTTCGACCAAGGTGCAGCGGAAACCGAGGTTTTTCGCCGCGCGCACGGTGGTGCTGACGCTGGAGTGACTCATGAAACCGCAAACGATCAGGTCCAGCGAGCCGAGGTTCTGCAGGCGCTCGAGCAGTTCGGTGCCATGGAACGCGCTCGGCAGCAGTTTGCCGATAATGGTTTCATCACCCTGTGGTTCCAGACCAGGGATGAACTCGCCACGTTCGCCCTGCGGGTCGAACAGGCCACCCACGGTGCCGAGATGACGCACGTGCACGATCGGCCGACCGGCGGCACGGGCTGCGGCAACCACTTGTTTGATGTTCGCGACGGCCGCGTCCATGCCGCTCAGGGCCAGCGGGCCACTGAGGTATTCCTTCTGGGCATCGATGATGACCACGGTGGCATGGCTCAGTGTGGCCGCTGCGTAACCGCGGCCGCTGAGTTGAAACATCGTTTTTGGAACGGACATTCTGGGGCTCCTCGGGGTGGGGCTTTTGCGACATTGTCCTCTGGCTGAGCGGTTCTGTGAATCGCTACCATCGTAGGCGCCGTCGTTCTTGGCCTGCAGCCTTGTCAAGTTACACGTTCCGTTCAATGCCTGATGCAAAAAAAAGAAAACTCCTACCGGAACCGCGTGGTTTTTCCTGCGTCGTCGTCGCGCGTTTTGGCTGCTAGAATCGCCAGTCGTTTTTTCTGGAGTTCTACGCCGTGATCACTTCCCGACTTCGTACCCTGCGCGACCACATCCGTTGGGCCGTCAGCCGCTTCCATGGGGAGGATCTGT
This sequence comes from Pseudomonas siliginis, assembly GCF_024072275.1. Classification (NCBI taxonomy): domain Bacteria; kingdom Pseudomonadati; phylum Pseudomonadota; class Gammaproteobacteria; order Pseudomonadales; family Pseudomonadaceae; genus Pseudomonas; species Pseudomonas siliginis. The sequence continues at coordinate 1,946,527 of NZ_CP099598.1, forward strand.
TTTTCGGTCATGGCACCGACAACGCCTGGGACGAGGCGCGTCAGCTGGTGCTGGGCGCTTTGCACCTGCCTTGGGAAATCGCCGACAGCTATCTTGATTGCGCGCTGGAAGATGACGAACTGGTCAATCTGCAGCGCTTGCTCAAGCGCCGCATCGAGGATCGCGTTCCCACCGCCTATCTGCTCGGTGAAGCTTGGTTCTGCGGCATGTCGTTCATCGTCGACCCGCGCGTGTTGATCCCGCGTTCGCCGATTGGTGAACTGATCGAAAACCGCTTTGCGCCATGGATCGGCAACGAACCGACGCGGATTCTCGACCTGTGCACTGGCTCCGGCTGCATCGGCATTGCTTGCGCTTACGAATTCCAGAATGCCGAGGTAGTGCTCGCGGACCTGTCGTTCGAGGCGCTGGAAGTGGCCAATCAGAACATCGAGCGCCATGGCGTCGATGAGCGCGTCTACACGGTGCAGGGTGATGGCTTCGATGGCTTGCCGGGTCAGCGTTTCGACCTGATCGTGTCGAACCCGCCCTACGTCGATGCGGAAGATTTCGCCGACATGCCGGACGAGTATCAGCACGAGCCTGAACTCGGTCTGGCCTGCGGTGATGATGGTCTGAATCTGGTCCGGCGCATGCTCGCCGAAGCGGCGGATCACCTGACCGAGAAAGGTTTGTTGATTGTCGAGGTGGGCAACAGCCAGGTGCACGTCGAGGCGTTGTACCCGGAAGTCGATTTCGCCTGGCTGGAGTTCCAGCGTGGTGGGCATGGCGTGTTCATGCTGACAGCCGAGCAGTGCCGCGCGCATCAGGCCCTGTTCGCGTCCCGCGTCTAAGGTTGTGACAGATCGTTCCCACGCAGAGCATGGGAACGATCAGTACGCGCTCAAGCCCTCAGCGGTGCGTAGCAATCCAGATCAACAACCCCGCCTGAAACACCGCAAATGCCACCAGACACGTAATGGTGAAACGCAGCCCGGCGTCTTCACGCTTGAACTTGCTGACTTTTTCTTCCTGCTTCTTCAGTTTCACTTCCTGCTCGGCCAGGTTCTGTTCGGCCTGCTGGAGCATCTGCGCGGCTTCAAGAATTTCGACGATCTGCAGCTTTTCGCTGTTCCAGTCACCCAGCAGATCACCGACCTGCACGGCCTTGATGCTGCCTTTCAAATGCTGGGCATCGGCGTAAGCCACATCGAAACCGTGCACGCGCAGGAAATGGTCGCGACGCAAGCGAGTGTCTTCGTTGAGCGCGTCCTTGTTGTTCAGGTCCATGCCGTCGACGGTGTAGCCGGGCCAGCGCTTTTTCGCCCAATTGATGCCTTGCGCAGCCATGAAGCGGCCGATACCGCGATTCAGCGGTTCAATCTGCAAGCCGCTATCGGGACCGAAGCTCACCCGTTTGCTCGCGTGGTCGACCCACACATCAAGATGATTCTGCTCTTTGCGCACGCGCTGGTTGGGCAGCTTGATCGCCATGCGCATCAGGCTGCGCTCTTTGCTGTTGCGCTCGGCGTAACCGAATTCGACAAAGCGCAACGGCCGGCCGCCGGTATTGCGGTCGGTCTGCAGCGGCGCCAGGCGGAGCATCTTGTGGTGCTCGGCCTGAACGTCCGCCCACGGCAGTTCGACCGCTGGCGGTGCGTCTTTTTCAGCGCTGGTGTCGGGTGAAGTCTGGGTTTCAGTCATAACGGCGAGATCCTGTCCAAGCCCTGCTTGCCGCCAGACGTTGCGCTGGCGACAAAGGCTTATCGGCCGTTTTCTGTGAGGCTGGAGGGTAAAACGCAGTTAACTTGCACGAATTCCGTCAATAAATTCGATGACGGCGGCGCCCAGTTCGGCGGCCAGGGGCAAATTCGGGTCCTTGTAGGAGGCCAATTGCCGCTTCATGTCGTTGTGGACGATGCGCAGCACGTGATTCATACCGTCGATCACCGTCAGTTGCGCGTCCGGTTTCGCCGCCTTGAGCAGCTTCGCGTCCTCGGTGCCGACCTGAATGTCGTTGCTGCCCTGGACAATCAGCGCCGGCATTTTCAACTGGGCAAAGGCCTGCGCCGGGTCCTGACGGAACAGCGAAATCAGGTACGGCTGCACGCTCGGGCGAAAGATCACCTGCAACGGCTGCGGCACGTTGTCATCGGTATGGCCGGCCTTGAGGCTGTCGAGCAGTTCGTTGCTGCGCAGCATCAGTGGCGGCGGCAGGCTGCGCGCCAACTGTTCGCGGATGACCTGGTCGACCGGGCGCGCGCTGCCGGACAGCGAGATCACCGCCGCTGCGTCCAGCTTCGGCGCGGCGAGGCTGGCAATCAGCGCGCCTTCGCTGTGGCCGAGCAGAATCAGTTTGCCGAAACGCGGATCGGCCTTGAGCTTCTGCCCCCATGCCACTGCGTCCGCCGCATAGCCTTCTACAGACAAATCACGTTCATCGGGAGCGGCCGCCAGGCTCGCGGCGACGCCGCGCTTGTCATAGCGCACGCTGGCGATGTTGTGTTTGGCCAGCACCCAGGCCAAGCGCTTGAGGCTGTCATTGCGTCCGCCGTCGGGGTTGTTTCCGTCGCGATCTGTAGGACCTGAGCCAGAAATCATCAGAACAATCGGCACCGGGCTGTCGGACTTGGGCAGCAACAGCGAACCGAAAAGTTCGCCGCTGCCGGTGTCCAGAGTGACCGGGCGCTGTAGGACTGTCGCTTGGGCAAAGCCGGTAAAGAGGGTAAGACTCAAGATCAGAACTCGCAGCATCATCACGCCATCATTGGTCAAGGTGCCGGTTGGACTCGCCGGCACCACTAAGGTTCGAGGATGAACTACTCGGTTAGCCTGCGTATACTGGCGCGCATCAAGAATTCGGGTTTGATTTCACGGAGCGTCCTGCATGTCCGGCAATACCTACGGCAAGTTGTTCACTGTCACCACCGCTGGCGAAAGCCATGGTCCGGCGTTGGTCGCCATTGTCGACGGCTGCCCGCCGGGCCTGGAGATTTCCCTGGAAGATCTGCAGCGCGACCTCGATCGCCGCAAGCCCGGCACCAGCCGCCACACCACTCAGCGCCAGGAAGCCGATGAAGTCGAAATCCTCTCCGGCGTGTTCGAGGGTCGCACCACCGGTTGCTCGATCGGCCTGCTGATTCGCAACACCGACCAGAAGTCCAAGGACTACTCGGCGATCAAGGACCTGTTCCGCCCGGCTCACGCCGACTACACCTATCACCATAAATACGGCGAACGCGATTATCGCGGCGGTGGCCGCAGTTCCGCGCGGGAAACCGCCATGCGCGTGGCGGCCGGTGCGATCGCCAAGAAGTATCTGGCCAGTCAGGGCATCGTGATTCGCGGTTACATGAGCCAGCTCGGCCCGATCGAAATTCCGTTCAAGACCTGGGATTCGGTCGAAGAAAACGCCTTTTTCAGTCCTGACCCGGACAAGGTCCCGGAGCTGGAAGCGTACATGGACCAGTTGCGCCGCGATCAGGACTCGGTCGGAGCGAAGATCACCGTGGTCGCCGAAGGCGTGATGCCGGGTCTTGGCGAGCCGATCTTCGATCGCCTCGACGCCGAACTGGCCCACGCGCTGATGAGCATCAACGCGGTCAAGGGCGTCGAGATCGGCGCCGGGTTCGCCTGTGTCGCCCAGCGTGGTACCGAACACCGCGATGAACTGACGCCGGAAGGATTCCTCAGCAACAACGCCGGCGGCATCCTCGGTGGCATCTCGTCCGGCCAGCCAATCGTTGCGCATCTGGCATTGAAACCGACCTCGAGCATCACCACCCCAGGCCGCTCGATCGACGTGAATGGCAACCCGGTCGACGTGATCACCAAGGGTCGTCACGACCCATGCGTCGGCATCCGCGCGACGCCGATCGCCGAGGCGATGATGGCCATCGTGCTGATGGATCACCTGCTGCGCCACCGTGGGCAGAACGCCGATGTGCGCGTGAGCACGCCGGTGCTGGGCCAGCTCTGATGGCCGCGCTCAAAGCCGTCGCGGCATAACCGGCGTGGCGGCGCTTCCTTACTGGCGGCTGTCCAGTTTCTATCTGTTCTATTTCGCCTTGCTCGGATCGACAGCGCCATTTCTGGCGCTGTACTTCGATCACCTCGGCTTCAGCGCCGCACGCATCGGCGAGCTGGTGGCGATTCCGATGCTGATGCGCTGCGTGGCGCCGAACATCTGGGGCTGGCTCGGCGATTACACCGGCAGGCGTCTGGCCATCGTGCGCTTTGGTGCGGTGTGCACGTTGCTGACCTTTTCGCTGATTTTCGTCAGCCAGACCTACGCCTGGCTGGCGATGGTCATGGCCCTGCATGCGTTCTTCTGGCACGCGGTGCTGCCGCAGTTCGAAGTGATCACCCTCGCGCATCTGCAGGGGCAAACGTCGCGTTACAGCCAGATTCGCCTGTGGGGCTCGATCGGCTTCATCATCACTGTGGTGGTGCTGGGACGGCTGTTCGAATGGCTGAGTCTGGACATCTACCCAGCGGCGTTGGTGCTGATCATGGCCGGTATCGTTCTCAGCAGCCTGTGGGTGCCGAATGCACAGCCGGCGCAAGGCAATCGGCCGACGGGTGAGGGCTTCCTCAAGCAATTGTGTCATCCCGGCGTGCTGGCGTTTTATGCTTGCGTCGCGCTGATGCAGGTCAGCCACGGGCCGTATTACACCTTTCTGACTTTGCACCTTGAACGCCTCGGTTACAGCCGTGGCGTCATCGGCATGCTCTGGGCCGTGGGCGTGGTGGCGGAAGTGCTGATGTTCATGGCCATGAGCCGCATTCTGGCGCGCTTTTCCCTGCGCCGGGTGCTGCTGGCGAGCTTCCTTCTGGCGGCGTTGCGTTGGGTGCTGCTCGGTTCGTTTGCGGAGTTTCTCTGGGTGTTGTTGTTCGCCCAGGTGTTGCATGCAGCGACATTCGGCAGCTTTCATGCGGCTGCCATCGCTTTCGTGCAACGTAGTTTCGGCGCCCGCCAGCAAGGCCAGGGCCAGGCGCTGTATGCGGCACTGGCCGGCACCGGCGGGGCGCTCGGCGCGCTGTATTCCGGCTACAGCTGGAATGCCCTCGGCGCAACATTGACCTTTAGTATTGCCAGTCTCGCAGCGCTTGCCGCTGCCGTTATCATTGCCACATGTATGCAAGAGGACAGGCCATGAGCCTTAGCCGTGAACAGCTCGCCCAGCAGATCGTTGACGCCGGGCGTTTTCTATATGGCCGTGGCTGGTCGCCAGCCACCAGCAGCAACTATTCGACACGCCTGTCGCCGAGCGAAGCGCTGTTGACCGTATCGGGCAAGCACAAGGGCCAGTTGGGTGTGGATGACGTGCTCGCTACCGATCTGTCCGGCAACAGCCTGGAGCCGGGCAAGAAACCCTCCGCCGAAACCTTGTTGCACACCCAGCTCTACCGCTGGCGCGCGGAAATCGGCGCGGTGTTGCACACCCACTCGGTGAACGCCACGGTGCTGTCGCGGCTGACCCCGGAAGATTTCATCGAGTTCGAAGACTACGAACTGCAAAAAGCCTTCAGCGGTATTTCCACCCATGAATCACGGGTGCGTGTGCCGATTTTCGACAACGATCAGGACATTGCGCGCCTCGCTGCCAAGGTGCAGCCTTGGCTCGACGCCCATCCTGATTGCGTCGGTTATCTGATTCGTGGTCATGGCCTCTACACCTGGGGCGCGCAGATGAGCGACGCGCTGCGGCAGATCGAGGCTTTTGAATTCCTGTTTGAATGCGAGTTGAAAACCCGCAGCGTCATGAACCGCCAAGGCTGAGTTCATCTGAAACAGCCTGTTTGCCTGATGCCATGCGGCGCCCGACCGGTCTTCAAGAGCCGGACGGCGCCGCCGCTACCGAGGAATTGCCCATGAGCAGCCTGTCCGTTTATCACGTTTCCAGCCCTGAGATTCCCAATAAGGTGCTGACCCATTTCGAAGATATCGCCTCGACGCTGGCCGAGCAGGGCGTGCGTTTCGACCGCTGGCAGGCCGCCGCGAAGATTCAGCCCGGCGCCAGTCAGGAAGAGGTCATCAGCGCTTATAAAGAGCAGATCGACAAACTGATGACCGAGCGCGGTTACATTACGGTCGATGTGATCAGCCTCAACAGTGATCATCCGCAAAAAGCCGAGCTGCGCGCCAAGTTCCTCGAAGAGCACCGCCATGGCGAAGACGAAGTGCGATTTTTCGTCGCCGGTCGTGGCTTGTTTACCCTGCATATCGACGATTACGTCTACGCCGTGCTCTGTGAAAAGAACGACCTGATCTCGGTTCCGGCCGGCACCAAGCACTGGTTCGACATGGGCGAACATCCGCATTTCGTGGCGATTCGTCTGTTCAACAACCCGGAAGGCTGGGTTGCCAATTTCACCGGCGAAGACATCGCCGGTCGTTTCCCGCGTCTGGAGGACTGAAACCGTGTCGATCAAAGCCATCCTCACCGACATCGAAGGCACCACCAGCGCGGTGAGTTTCGTCTTCGACGTGCTGTTTCCCTACGCCGCCGAACATTTGCCCGACTTTGTGCGCCAGACCGCTTCGCGTGCCGATGTCGCCGAACAGCTCGACGCCGTGCGCCGAGACAGCAATGAGCCGCAGGCCGATGTCGAGCGGGTTGTTGAAATCCTCTTGAGCTGGATCGCTGAAGACCGCAAAGCCACGCCGCTCAAGGCGTTGCAGGGCATGGTCTGGGCGCAGGGCTATCAGGCCGGGCAGTTGAAAGGGCATGTTTATCCGGATGCCGTTGAAGCGCTGCAACGTTGGCATGCGGCCGGTTATCAACTGTTTGTTTACTCGTCCGGCTCGATCCAGGCACAGAAACTGATTTTCGGTTGCTCGGAAGCGGGGGATCTGACACCGCTGTTCAGCGGCTATTTCGACACCACATCGGGGCCGAAGCGTGAGGCGCAGTCCTACCGCAACATTCAGCAGGCGGTGGGTGTTGAAGCCGATGAAATCCTGTTCCTGTCGGATATCGTCGAAGAGCTCGACGCTGCCCAGTCAGCCGGCATGAAAACCTGTGGCCTGGCGCGTGAAGGCGGGGAGTTGGCAGGACACGTGACGGTGGACAGCTTTACCGGGATCGAACCGGAAGCGTTCTGACCATTGCACGCATCCCTGTAGGAGCTGTCGAGTGAAACGAGGCTGCGATCTTTCGATTTACGCATGAAATCAAGATCAAAAGATCGCAGCGTACCGCAGCTCCTACAAAAATCATGCGCACAAAAAACAGGCCGTGAAGCGCATGCTCCACGGCCTGTTTTTGTTTTAAGCCAATTACAGCGAGTGATAGGTCGGCAGAGCAAAACGCTGCTGGCTCTGCAGCATCGCAATTTGCGGCAGCTCGCTGGCTTGTTCGGCCAAGTCACGGCGGATCGCGCTGATCGCCCACGACAGTTGGTCGCCGGCATGCAGTTGCTGATACGAGAGTGCGCGTTTGAAGACTTTGCCGTCGCTGCTACGCAGAGTGAGCAGGATGCCACCGTCAGGACGTGGGGCAGTGCTGACTTCGTAGTTGGAGAACAGCGATGTAAATTTTTCTTGAATCAGGCTCATGTCATCAGCTCCGTATGTACTTGAATGGCAAGCATGCGGAGGTAGTTGCAGCGTTTGTGCCAGTATTGATGCGAATAAATTCCCTTTAAAATCAACAAGTTGAAAGTAGTGCATTTTGCCGGCGTCGTGCAATCTGCATGAATGGCCATCGTGCATCCTGCATTTTGCGTGATTTTTCTCCATGCAACGGAACCAAACGTCCGTACCAGAATCCGCTGTTCCCCGTAGGCGCGACGGGATACAAATCATTGCAAAAACCGCGTGTACAGCCCCGCGAGCACTGACGTACTTTCCTTCTCGACCCACGGAGTAAACGCGTCGGTCGCAGTCATTACCCGATAACAAGAACAGCGGTCTGCACGTCAAGATCGAACGGGGAGCTTTCATGCGTCACGCACCAAGCGACACGATTACCTGGGGCATGATGCTCCGCAAACTGCCGATGATCGCCAAGGCCATCCCCCGGGTGGTCAAAGGCATGAAGGTGGCCAACGTCACGGATCCGACCCAAACGTGCGGCCTGGGTTGGACGTTCGAGCAGGCGACGCTGCGCAATCCCGATGGTGCGGCGTTGTTGCAGGGCGACGTTGCCTTGACCTATACACAGGTCAATCAGTGGGCCAATCGCATCGCGCATTACCTGAGCGAGCAGGGCATCGGCAAGGGCGATGTGGTCGCGGTGTTCATCGAGAACCGTGCGGAATTACTGGTGACAATCCTGGCGCTGGCCAAGCTCGGCGCGGTCAGTGCGCTGCTCAACACCTCATTGATGCGCGACACGCTTGTTCACAGCATCAATCTGGTTGCGCCTGTGGCCATCGTGGTCGGCGAAGAACTGACCGCTGCCTATGCCGGCGTGCGTGATCAGGTAGCGATCGCAGCGCCCCGCACCTGGTTTGTCGCTGATCAGGACACATACAGCCACCCGGGCATCGCGCCCGAGGATTACGTCAATCTGATCAGCGCCAGTGCTGACGCCAGCAGCGATAACCCGCCGAGCAGCGCGCAAGTATTCTTCGACGATCCGTGTTTCTACATCTACACCTCCGGCACCACCGGTCTGCCCAAGGCCGGGGTTTTCAAGCACGGACGGTGGATGCGCAGTTCGGCGAGCTTCGGCATGATCGCCCTCGATATGCGCCCGGATGATGTCGTTTACTGCACCTTGCCGCTGTATCACGCCACAGGTCTGTGCGTGTGTTGGGGATCGGCGATCAACGGCGCCTCGGGTTTCGCCATCCGCCGCAAATTCAGCGCCAGCCAGTTCTGGAATGACGTGCGCCGCTATCGCGCGACCACCATCGGCTATGTTGGCGAATTGTGCCGCTACCTGGTCGAGCAACCGGTCAGCGTCGATGACAGCCGTCACGATGTGCGCAAGATGATCGGCAATGGCCTGCGTCCTGGTGCTTGGGCCGAGTTCAAATCACGTTTTGCGGTGGAGCATATCTGTGAGCTGTACGCGGCCAGCGACGGCAACATCGGTTTCACCAACATCCTCAATTTCGACAACACCGTCGGGTTTTCCCTGATGGCCTGGGAACTGGTCGCTTACGACCATGACAGTGGCGAGCCGTTGCGCGGCGAAGATGGTTTCATGCGCAAGGTCGGCAAGGGCGAGCAAGGCCTGCTGCTGGCGCGTATCGACGAAAAAGCGCCGCTGGACGGTTACACCGATCCGCAGAAAACCGCCCGCGTCGTATTGCACGATGTGTTCAACAAGGGCGATCGCTTTTTCAACACCGGCGACCTGCTGCGCAACATCGGTTTCGGCCACGCGCAATTTGTTGATCGCCTCGGCGATACGTATCGCTGGAAGGGTGAAAACGTGTCGACCACCGAAGTCGAAAACCTCTTGCTGCAACATCCATTGATTGCTGAAGCTGTGGCCTACGGTGTCGAAATCCCCAACACCAACGGGCGCGCCGGAATGGCCGCCATCACTCCTGCGGAATCCTTGGCCACGCTGGATTTCGCTGAATTGCTGAGTTTCGTCCGGCAACGTATGCCGGCTTATGCCGTGCCGTTGTTCCTGCGGGTGAAAGTGAAAATGGAAACCACCGGCACGTTCAAGTACCAGAAGACTCGCCTGAAAACAGAAGGCTTCGATCCCGGCCTCACGGGCGATGACCCGATCTTTGCCTGGCTGCCGGGCAGCGAAACTTATGTGCATGTCAGTGAGCAAATCCTCGCTGAAATTCAACAAGGCAAACATCGGTATTGAGCGTGGCTATCGGGACGCTCGGAAAAAACCGAGTGACAGGCACCGTCGCGCTCGGGAAACTGTCGGCTTCCGATAGACCGAAATGGAGTGCCACATGTCTGACCAAAGCCGCCAGATGACCCCTGAGGAAGCTGCCGAATTCACCGAGCAGGTTTTCAACAAGGCGCGCGACGGTGATGCCGAGATGCTTGATCGCCTTGTCTCCGCCGGACTGCCGGTGAACCTGAAAAACAGCAAGGGCGACACCCTGTTGATGCTCGCCAGCTACTACGGCCATGTTGATGCGGTGAAGGTTCTGCTTAAACACAAAGCCGATCCGGAAATGCGCAATGGCAACGGCCAGAGCCCGATTGCCGGCGCTGCGTTCAAAGGCGATCTGGCGGTGGTCAAGGCGCTGGTCGAGGCGGGCGCCGAAATTGAAGGTTCTTCCTTCGACGGCCGCACGGCGCTGATGATGGCGGCGATGTTCAACCGCGTTGAAATCGTCGATTACCTGATCGGCCAGGGTGCTGACCCGAGAGCCAAGGACGCCAATGGCGTGACCGCGCTGGATGCGGCGCGGACCATGGGTGCAGTCGATACCACTGCGCAGCTGGAAAAGTTGTTGGCCTGATAAACGATCAAAAGATCGCAGCCTGCGGCAGCTCCTACACTTGATGCGTTCGCCAAGTGAACGCAGGACCTGTAGGAGCTGCCGAAGGCTGCGATCTTTTGCTTTTCTGCGCTATTCTTCGCGCCCGAAATTCTACTGTCACTACAGGATCCGCCCTCATGAAAGCCGCACTCGTCGAACTCATCAGCAAAATCAGCTCCGGCTGCATGGGCGAGGACGAGATCCTGAAAGTGGCCGACGAAGCCGCTCAGGCCTACGCCGATGCCAATGCTTTTCTGGCCGCCAATCCGGACATCAACTACGACGACACATTCCCGATCCCGCTGGGTGAGTGGGTAGTGGTCGGCAGCCTGCCGGAAACTGTGCTGTTCCAGGCCGATACCTATGTCGATCTGTTCGCACAAATCGTTGCTTCGTTTGGCCCCGGCGTGGATTTCAACCTCAAGCCCAAACAACTGGCCAAGACCGAAGCACTGACCGCACTCAACCGCATCCAGGTGCAGATGAGCAGCCTGAACAAGGAAAACGGCGGTTACACGTTGATGAACTTCAGCCAGTTGCTCGACGATGAATTGCAAATGGTCCTGGTCTACGGCAACGACGTGCCCCGCGTGCTGGAGTTGTGCGCCGAGGTCGGCATCGCCGCTGCGCCGGCACTGGAAGCCTTGAAGGTCGCTGTTCACGTCTGAACGCAATAAAAGGGAACCCTGCGCGCGACCGTCTATCCTAAAAGTGCATGCCACTATTCTGGAGCGACACCATGGGTTCCACGTTCAACGGTCTGATTGGCCTGATCATCCTTGCCCTCGATATCTGGGCCATCATCAACGTGCTGAAAAGCGGCGCCTCCACCGGAATGAAAATCGTCTGGGTGTTGCTGATCATCCTCCTGCCGGTGCTGGGCCTGATCATCTGGGCTATTGCCGGGCCACGGGGTAACGTCCGGATCTGAGCTGATTTTCGATCACACGGTCATCCCTGTGGGAGCGAGCCTGCTCGCGAAGACGTTGTGTCAGTCGCCATCACCGGCAACTGATACTCCGCTTTCGCGAGCAGGCTCGCTCCCACAGTGGTTTGCGCTGGTAAAAAACAACTGGAGGTTCGACCTGTCATCTTCGGCAACGTAGAATGCGCGCCTTTCCCGGGCAATCGTCCCCACGATGGCGCCCGCGCATTTATCGGAGCACTTGACCATGACCGTCACCAAGACCAGCGAGTACCTGGAAACCCTCTACGAAGGCTACGGCCAGCGTTTTCGCATGGAAAAACTGCTGCACGAAGTGCGCACCGAACACCAGCATCTGGTGATCTTCCAGAACCCGCGCATGGGCCGGGTGATGGCGCTGGACGGCGTGATCCAGACCACCGAAGCCGACGAATTCATCTACCACGAAATGCTCACCCACGTGCCGATCCTTGCCCACGGCACCGCCAAGCGCGTGCTGATCATTGGCGGCGGTGACGGCGGCATGTTGCGCGAAGTGACCAAACACGCCGGCGTCGAGCACATCACCATGGTCGAAATCGACGGCACTGTGGTCGACATGTGCAAGGAATTCCTGCCGAACCATTCCGCCGGAGCCTACGACGATCCGCGCCTGAACCTGGTGATCGATGACGGCATGCGTTTCGTCGCCACCACCACTGAAAAATTCGACGTGATCATCTCCGACTCCACCGACCCGATCGGCCCGGGCGAAGTGCTGTTCTCGGAGAACTTCTACCAGGCGTGCCACCGCTGCCTGAACGAAGGCGGCATCCTCGTGACTCAGAACGGCACGCCGTTCATGCAAATCGACGAAGTCAAAACCACCGCCGGTCGCCTGCGCAGCCTGTTCCCGGACTGGCACTTCTACCAGGCCGCCGTGCCGACCTACATCGGCGGCTCGATGACCTTCGCCTGGGGCTCGACCAACCCGGCCTACCGCAAGCTCAGCCGTGAAACCCTGCAACAGCGCTTCATCGGCAGCGGCATCGTCACCCGTTACTACAATCCGGAAATCCACATCGGCGCGTTCGCCTTGCCGCAATACGTGCTGCAAGCGGTCAACAAGCCAAGCAACGACTGATCACTCTGAAGTCGCTCTGCAAGGGAGCTTTTGTGGCGAGGGGATCTATCCCCGTTGGGATGCGCAGCATCCGTGAACCGGCCTGCGCGGTGTCTCCGTTAAACCGCAATGGACGGCATTACGACTGCTGCGCAGCCGAACGGGGATAAATCCCCTCGCCACAGAGTCCGCCCTATCGATCGGATGGTTATTTTCACCGTTGGCGGCTGTAATCCTTTTGAACCAACTATCGCGGAAAAAAGTCGAGATAGAGGTAAGCCCATTTACGGGTTGATCGAGGAGGCACTGATGCAAAAGTGGAAAGTCACTTTCGTGGATGATCACGGCGAAATTGTTGATGAAGTCTTCGAACGTGAGGAATGCCCGTCCGATGATGAAGCCGCGCGGCTGATCAAGGAGCGGCTTCTTCCGGTCGCCGCCCAGCTGGATCTCAACGATCTGGAAGGGCGCACCGCCGATGCCGGGGTGAAAAACCTCAAGACCCAGAACGGCATCGAAATCCTCAGCATCACCCCTGTCTGAACACTTCCTGTCATCTCGTAAACCAGGCCTTGGCAGCGGCGCTCTCTTGGGGCTACTCTGCAAGCGAGATCAGCGAATGGATCGCTAAGGTCTGGTCTTGTCAGCTACATGCTTGTTTCCCGCGCGCAACCACGTTGCCGTAGTACTTAGGCCAAAAGGCCCGGGGCGGGAATACGGAAAGTCTATCCATCAATCGAGGGGGACGATTCATGAGCACAGCCTATCAAGAAGACATCAGCAGCAACGTTCTGCGCCGCATGAAAGAAGGCGGCTTCGATTTTTCCCGGTTCCATCCCATCGAGTTCTACGCGATTTTCCCGGACGAGGAGCGGGCGCGCAGGGCAGCAGGCAAATTTCGCGGTGAATCCATCAATGCCCAGGTCAGTGCGCGCGACGACGGCGCCTGGTCGCTGGAATTGAGCAAAGTGATGTACGCAACCTATGACGACATCGGCGATTTCGAGCAAGGCTTTTCTGCCGTGGTCGAACCGCTGGGCGGCATTATCGAGGGTTGGGGCGTGAAGCAGGAGGTGCGCAATCGTTACCGGTTGAATTGATATTGCGCATTGTTTGTCGGGCAACGGCTGACCTTCGGGTCGGCCGTTGTCGTTTCTGGCTTCTGCATATCGCAGTGGCAAAACCCTGAAACAAGAATCCCGGGCAAAAAAAAGCCACCGGAGAGGGTGGCTAAAAGGGAAGACGGGTATGCAATAAAGTCCTGTCGGGACGGGGCTGCCAAGGCAGTTCAGATCAGTTGAGCTGTCTCCTTCGCGGCGGCGTGCCGGGGAAGTTTTGCAGCGAATGCGCGGATTATCCGCAGTCGTGGCCGGGCAGTGAAATCAACTCTGACTATGCTGGTGATAGGCGATGCAGTGCGTCGCAATGAAGCGGGGGCAATCGGGCCGGGGCATTTGCCGCACAGGAATGGTGCGCAGCGTTCGGCGTGGATCTACAACCGATTGAAATCAAAGCGTTTATGCCGATGGCACGGGCCTTGCGAAGGCCTGTATGTCCGGAGTGACAAGGAGTACGGCATGATCCGCACCTATTTTGACGAGATGTACGATGCCGGCGGCCTGGTCCGCCCGCATTACCGGGAATTTGCCCGCTGGCTGGCCGAGACGCCCGACGAGCTGCTCGCGCAGCGTCGCCGCGAGGCCGATCTGTTGTTTCACCGTGCCGGGATCACCTTCACGCTCTATGGCGACGAGCAGGGCACCGAGCGCCTGATTCCGTTCGATACCATTCCCCGTAGCATCCCCGCCAGTGAATGGCGGATTGTCGAGCGCGGCTGCATCCAGCGGGTCAAGGCGTTGAACATGTTTCTCGCCGACCTCTACCACGAGCAGCGCATCATCAAGGCCGGGATTATTCCCGCCGAACAGGTGCTGGCCAACGAGCAATACCAATTGGCGATGCAAGGTCTGGATCTGCACCGCGATATCTATTCGCACATCTCCGGCGTCGATCTGGTGCGCGATGGCGATGGCACTTATTACGTTCTCGAAGACAACCTGCGCACACCCAGTGGCGTCAGCTACATGCTCGAAGACCGCAAGATGATGATGCGTCTGTTCCCTGAACTGTTCTCCGCCCAGCGCATTGCCCCGATCGATCACTATCCCAATCTGCTGCTTGATACCCTGAAAAGCTCAAGTCCGATCGACAACCCGAGCGTGGTGGTGTTGACGCCGGGACGCTTCAATAGCGCGTTCTTCGAACATGCGTTTCTGGCGCGGGAAATGGGCGTTGAACTGGTGGAAGGCGCAGATCTGTTCGTGCGTGACGACAAGGTGTTCATGCGCACCACCGATGGCCCGAAAGCGGTCGACGTGATCTATCGCCGCCTCGACGACGCATTCCTTGATCCGCTGGCGTTCAACCCGGACTCGATGCTCGGTGTGCCGGGGCTGCTGTCGTCCTATCGCTCCGGCAACGTGGTGCTGGCCAATGCCATCGGCACCGGGGTCGCGGACGATAAATCGGTTTACCCGTTTGTCACCGACATGATCCGTTTTTACCTCGACGAAGAGCCGATCCTGAAAAACGTGCCGACTTGGCAATGCCGCAACCCGTCCGAGCTGTCCCACGTACTGGCCAATCTTGCGGATTTGGTCGTCAAGGAAACCCAGGGCTCCGGCGGTTACGGGATGCTGGTCGGACCGGCCGCGACGACGGCGGAAATCGATGCCTTTCGCGAGCGCATCAAAGCCAAACCCCATGCCTACATTGCGCAACCGACACTATCGCTGTCGACCTGTCCGACCTTTGTCGAAAACGGCATCGCGCCGCGCCATATCGACTTGCGTCCGTTCGTGCTGTCCGGCCGCGAAACCCGTGTGGTGCCTGGCGGTTTGACCCGTGTCGCGTTGCGTGAAGGCTCCCTGGTGGTGAACTCCTCCCAGGGCGGCGGGACCAAGGACACCTGGGTAGTCGAGGATTGAAGGAAGCTTGCCATGTTAAGTAGAACTGCCTCGGATCTGTACTGGATGTCGCGTTACCTGGAGCGTGCGGAGAATCTCGCGCGCATGCTCGACATCAGTTATTCGCTGTCGCTGATGCCGCAGGACGGGCGCGGCGATGGTCTGCATGAACTCGCCATGCCGTTGCTGATCACCGGCACCCTGGACGATTACCTTGAACGCCACGGCGACCTGCACGCAGAGCGCCTGCTGCATTTCTTCGCACTGGACGCGGCCAACCCGGCGAGCATCTACAGCTGCCTCGGCGCTGCGCGGGCCAGTGCCCATGCCGTGCGCGGGCGAATCACTGCCGACATGTGGGAAAACATCAATGCGACCTGGCTGGAAATTCGTGGCATCGCCGAGCAGGGCCTGAGTCGTTATGGCATGAGCCGGTTTTGCGAATGGATCAAGGAACGTTCGCACCTGTTTCGTGGCGCCTCATACGGCACGATCATGCGCAACGACGCGTTTCGCTTTATTCGTCTGGGCACGTTTATCGAGCGCGCGGACAACACGCTGCGCCTGCTTGATGCCCGTTACGAAATGGCCGGCGATCAGGCCGAAGCAGTCAGCGACGGCACGGCGCACGCCTATTACCAATGGAGTGCGCTGCTGCGCGCCTTGTCCTCATTCGAGGCCTACACCGAAATCTACCGCGACGCGCCCGGCGCCCGGCATGTCGCCGAATTGCTGCTGTTGCGCGCCGATGTGCCGCGTTCGCTGCGTGCCTGTACAGAAGAGATTGACCAGATCCTCGCGCAACTGCCCGGCGCCAACGGCCGCCCGGCACAACGCCTGGCGGCGGAAATGGACGCGCGCCTGCGTTACACCGGCATCAACGAAATTCTCGAAGAAGGCCTGCACGCCTGGCTGACCGAATTCATCCCGCTGGTGCGCCAGTTGGGCAACGCCATTCACAGTTCCTATCTGGAGGCTGCATGAGACTTTCCATAAGCCACGAGACCACCTATCACTACGAAGATCAGGTGCGCGCGAGCATCCAGTACCTGCGCCTGACACCCCACGACAGCGAGCGTCAGCATGTCCTCAGTTGGCAACTCGACCTGCCGCGTCCGGTGCGTGCGCAGCTCGATCCGTTTGGCAACATCCTGCATGTGCTGACCATGGACGAGCCCCACGAAGCGATCATCATTGGCGCCCGGGGTCAGGTCGATATCGACGAATTGCGCGAGGCCGAACATGAGAGCCAGTCGGCGCTGCCGTTCCTGCGCTTCACGCGCCTGACCGAAGCCGACGAAGCCTTGCGCGAGTTTGCCGCGAAGAACTGCAAGCAACGGCGTGATCGCACCGCGCTGATCGACTTGATGCACGGTCTGAATCAGCACATGAGCTACACGCCGGGCTCCACCGAAGTCGACACCAGCGCCGCCGAAGCTTTCGCCGGTCGGGCCGGGGTCTGTCAGGATCATGCCCACGCCTTTCTAGCCTGCGCGCGCAGTCTCGGCGTGCCGTCGCGTTACGTGTCGGGTTATCTGTACAGCGAAGATTGCGAGCATCTCGCCAGTCATGCCTGGGCGGAAGCGTGGCTGGATGACGCTTGGTACAGCTTCGACGTGACCAACCAGCTGGCGCGCCCGGAGCGACACCTGAAGCTGGCGGTGGGCCTGGATTATCTCGATGCCTGCCCGGTCCGTGGCATGCGCCGGGGCGGTGGCTGCGAGCAGATGCATGCGAAGGTGTTCGTCTCGCCGACACCGGTTATTTCCGTGCAGCAACAATAGATTCGGGATACCGCTATCGCTGGCAAGCCAGCTCCCACAGGATGACCGCTGATTCGAACTCTGCGCATACCCTGTGGGAGCTGGCTTGCCAGCGAAGAGGCCAGTAATAACACCCTAAGGCTTACGGCTTAACTTTGCGCCCGGCCATGTGCTTGAGATAGCCCACCAGCATTTCAAGATCTGTATCCGGCAATACCTCAGCAGAAAACCCCGGCATCTTCGCCTGCGGCCACTGACGCAAACTCTGCGGATCGCGGATGTAGCGCTTCAAGAAATCCGCCCCGAAATACTCGGTCGGGCTATACGGAATATTCAGATCCGGACCGAACTGCGCGTCTCCGGCACCATTCAACCGGTGACAGGCCAGGCAGTTTTTTTGAAACAGGGCAAAACCCTGGTTCACCGGATCATCGGCCTTCAAGGCAGGATCGGGCAGCAGGGCAGGAAAGCGTTGGGCCACCGGCGCCATCAGCTTGATACTGGCGACTTCGAACGGCCACTGCTCGGGGCTTATATTGCCCGCCTGCGGATCGGTCCAGACCAGATAGAACGGCCCGGCGCTGTGCTTGCCGGCTGACAGCGGTGGCCACGGCTGCGCCGGATCCTCGATCGCCAGCCATGCCCGCGCGCCGTCCTTGTTCAGCAAGGGCGCAGCGGCCAGCTCTGCGGCAAAGCCGTCCAGCGCCACCGCTTGCAAGTGATCCTCCGGCTTGACCCCCTTCAGCAATGCGGCCAGAGGCACAGCCTGATAAGTCATGTCCTTCTTGTAGGAAACATCATTGTTGATCGTGAGAGTTTGCAGCTGAGGATGTTTGAGCAGCTCTTCGGTCTGCCAGGTGCGGCTGTTTGCGCCCAACTGCAGATCCAGTTGTGCGGCAGCCAAGGGCAAGCTCAGTAGCAAGGCACCGAGCGCAATGAGGGTTTTCAAATGATCGCCGTCCATGTCGTGGTAGTGCGCAAAGGTTGGCACAACCGCGCTGGCCCGGGTAGCGGGCCAGTCACATTTTCAATGGCGACATACAGCACGCGACGTTTGAATCAGCCGATGACCTTGGTCAGATTCGGCAAGATCAACAACAGCGTCGTGGCGAAAAGAATGAGTCCTGCTTGACGTACTTTCGGTTGTTTGAACATGGCTTGACCGCCTTTATTGTTATTTCCTGATGCGTGCCTGACTGCATTTCCCTGACGGCACGCGTTGCACTTCCTGTTGAAGCACGCCCGTCTCGGCAAAACCCGACGACGATGGCGTACATGTTCACCTTAGAGCCCGCGTCACCCTTCGCTTAGATCCATTTCATATGGGGATCTTGAAAAAAGCTTTTAAAACGGCATGAGGCGTATTGCCAGCTTCTTTGCCGCCCGCTGGCTAGACAACTCGACGACCTGAACCGGTTCACCTGAGGTCCGATGACCGTCCGTCTGAGCGCGTGCGTCAAGCGCTTTGAGCAATGTGGTCATTGCTTGCCAGGCTGCGCAGGGCGAAAGTGAAGCGACAATGAATCAGGTTCGAGGACGTCATGACTGAAGCTTTGATTTTCGATGCGTTACGCACTCCGCGTGGCAAAGGCAAGGCCGATGGCGCGCTGCACAGCGTGAAGCCGGTCAACCTGGTGGCCGGTTTGCTGAGCGCTTTGCAGGCGCGCACCGCGCTGGATACCAGTCAGGTCGATGACGTCGTCCTTGGCTGCGTCACGCCGATCGGCGATCAAGGTTCGGACATCGCCAAGACGGCGGTGCAAGTGGCCGACTGGGACGTCAGCGTCGCCGGTGTGCAGATCAACCGTTTCTGCGCTTCGGGTCTGGAAGCGGTGAATCTTGGCGCGATGAAAGTGCGCTCGGGTTTCGAGGATCTGGTGGTGGTTGGCGGCGTCGAGTCGATGTCGCGGGTGCCAATGGGCAGCGATGGCGGCGCCTGGGCACTGGACCCGCAGACCAACCTGCACAGCCATTTCACTCCGCAAGGCGTCGGCGCCGATCTGATCGCCACCCTCGAAGGCTTCAGCCGGCAGGATGTCGATGCCTACGCACTGCACTCCCAGCAAAAAGCCGCACGAGCGCGGGCCGACGGCTCGTTCAACAAGTCGCTGGTGCCGGTGCAGGATCAGAACGGCATCATCCTGCTTGACCACGATGAGTTCATCCGCGCCGAGTCTACCCTCGAGGGCCTGGGCAAGCTCAAGCCGAGTTTCGAAATGATCGGGCAAATGGGCTTCGACGCCACGGCGTTGCGGGTCTACAGCCATGTCGAGCGGATCAACCACGTGCACACGCCGGGCAACAGTTCCGGAATTGTCGACGGTGCGGCGCTGATGCTCATCGGCTCCGAAGCCAAGGGCCGCGCGCTGGGGCTGCAGCCACGCGCGCGTATCGTCGCCACGGCCGTCACCAGCACAGATCCGACCATCATGCTCACCGGCCCAGCGCCGGCGACCCGCAAAGCCTTGGCCAAGGCCGGACTGCGCGTGGAGGACATCGATCTGTTCGAGGTCAACGAAGCGTTTGCTTCGGTGGTGTTGAAATTCATCAAGGACATGGCCGTCGACCCGGGCATGGTCAACGTCAACGGCGGCTCGATCGCCATGGGCCACCCGCTGGGCGCCACCGGTTGCGCGATCCTCGGCACCCTGCTTGATGAACTGGAAGCGCGCAACTTGCGCTACGGCCTGGCGACGCTGTGTGTCGGCGGAGGCATGGGCATTGCCACCATCATCGAACGCCTCTGAGCCCCGACTTCAAGGAACCCTGTTATGAGCGAAGCCATTCGTTACGAAAAAGGCCAGGACGCTATCGTCGTGCTGACCATGGACATGCCGGGCCAGAGCGCCAACACCATGAACGCCGTGAATCGCGAGGCCATGGCCGCTTGCGTTGCTCGTTTGTCAGCGGAGAAGGACAGCATCGCCGGAGTGATCATCACCTCGGCGAAGAAAACCTTTTTTGCCGGCGGCGACCTCAATGAATTGATCAAGGTTGGCAAGCCCGAAGCCAAAGCCTTCTACGACATGGTGCTGACCCTCAAGGCGCAATTGCGCAGCCTGGAAACCCTCGGCAAACCGGTGGTCGCGGCGATCAACGGCGCTGCGTTGGGCGGCGGCTGGGAGATCTGTCTGGCCTGCCACCATCGCATCGCTGTGGATGATGCCTCGGTGCAACTCGGTTTGCCGGAGGTGACGCTGGGCCTGTTGCCGGGCGGCGGCGGGGTGGTGCGCATGGTGCGCATGCTCGGTATCGAAAAAGCCCTGCCGTACTTGCTTGAAGGCAAGAAGGTGCGCCCGCAACAGGCGTTGCAGGCCGGGCTGATTGATGAACTGGCAGCGAATCGCGATGAGCTGCTGGCCAAGGCGCGCGCGTGGATTCTCGCCAATCCGGCGGCAGTGCAGCGCTGGGACGTGAAGGGCTACCAGATTCCTGGCGGCACGCCATCGAGCCCGAAAGTGGCGCAGATGCTGGCGATTGCGCCGTCGATCCTGCGCGCGAAAACTCAAGGCACCCTGCCGGCGCCGGAGAAGATTCTATGCGCGGCGGTGGAGGGCGCTCAGGTCGATTTCGACACCGCGCACCTGATCGAAACCCGCTACTTCACCGAGCTGACGACCGGGCAGATTTCGAAAAACCTGATCGGCACGTTCTGGTTCCAGTTGAACGAAATCAACGCCGGCGGTTCCAGGCCGCAAGGTTTTGCGCCCTATAAAACCCGGAAAGTCGGTGTGCTCGGCGCCGGAATGATGGGCGCGGGCATCGCGTTTGTCAGCGCTTCGGCCGGTATCGAAGTCGTCCTCAAGGACATCAATCTCGCTGCTGCCGAGAAAGGTAAGGCGCATTCAGCTTCGCTGCTGGATAAAAAAGTTGCCCGTGGCCAGCTGACTGTCGAGCAGCGCGAGGCGGTGCTGGCGCGCATCGTTGCGAGCGAAAGCGATGCCGATCTGGCCGGTTGCGATCTGATCATCGAAGCGGTGTTCGAGGATCGCCAGCTCAAAGCCAAGGTATCTGCCGCCGCGCAACAGGTGGTGGGTGGCGACGCTGTCATCGCCTCCAACACATCGACCCTGCCGATCACCGGCCTGGCGACGGCCGTGCCCGATCAAAGCAAATTCATCGGCCTGCATTTCTTCAGTCCGGTGGAAAAAATGCCGCTGGTGGAAATCATCAAGGGCGCGCAGACCAGCGACGAAACTCTCGCTCGCGGTTTCGACTTCGTTCTGCAAATCAAGAAAACTCCGATCGTGGTCAATGACAGTCGCGGCTTCTTTACCTCGCGGGTTTTCGGCACATTCACCAACGAGGGCATCGCCATGCTCGGCGAGGGTGTCAGTGCGCCGATGATCGAGACCGAAGCGCGCAAGGCCGGGATGCCGGTCGGGCCGCTGGCCATCTCCGATGAAGTTTCCCTCAGCCTGATGAGCCATATCCGTCAGCAGACGGCCAAGGACTTGCAGGCAGAAGGCAAACCGCTGATTGAGCACCCGGCCTTCGCCGTGATTGACTTGATGCTCAATGAATTCAAGCGACCGGGCAAAGCTGCCGGAGGCGGTTTTTATGAGTATCCAGCGGGCGCGCAGAAGCATTTGTGGCCGGAGCTGAAAACGCGCTTCGAGAAGGCCGACGGACAGATCTCTGCGAAGGATGTGCGTGATCGGCTGTTGTTTGTGCAGGCCATCGAAACCGTGCGCTGTGTGGAGGAGGGCGTGCTGACCTCGACGGCGGATGCCAACGTCGGTTCTATCTTCGGCATCGGTTTCGCCGCGTGGACCGGCGGGGCGCTGCAGTTCATCAACCAGTATGGCCTGAAGGACTTCATCGCCCGCGCGCAGTATCTGGCCGAGCAATACGGCGAACGTTTTACCCCGCCAGCGCTGCTGCTGGACAAAGCGGCGAAAGGTGAAATGTTCTAGGGCGAGCGAGCATTTCGGGGCTTGCCTTGGCCGGGTGTTTCAGGGCAGGCTCTGGGTGTTCATTATTCCCATCACGTGTCAGGTATTTTTTATGTCGCTGCGCATCTGCATTCTCGAAACCGACATCCTGCGGCCCGAATTGATTGACCAATATCAGGGCTATGGGCACATGTTTCAGCGGCTGTTCTCGCAACAACCGATCGCCGCTGATTTCACTGTCTATAACGTGGTGAAGGGGAATTACCCAAGCGACGACGAGGCTTTCGATGCGTATCTGGTCACTGGCAGCAAGGCAGATTCGTTCGGCACGGATCCGTGGATTCAGACCCTCAAGACCTATCTTCTGAATCGCTACGAACGCGGCGACAAATTGCTCGGCGTGTGTTTCGGTCATCAATTGCTGGCGCTGCTGCTTGGCGGCAAGAGCGAGCGGGCCTCTCAGGGTTGGGGCGTCGGTACTCACAATTACAAGCTGGCAGCCAAGGCGCCGTGGATGAGCCCGGTACGCGAAGAGCTGACACTGCTGATCAGTCACCAGGATCAGGTAACCGAGCTACCGGAAAACGCCACGGTCATCGCGTCCAGCGATTTCTGCCCGTTCGCGGCGTATCACATCAACGATCAAGTGCTGTGCTTCCAGGGTCACCCGGAATTCATTCACGATTACTCGCGCGCGCTGCTCGACCTGCGCCAGGAAGCGCTGGGCTCGCAGATCTACAGCAAGGGGGTTGCGAGCCTAGAGCAGGAACATCATGGCGCTACGGTTGCGGAGTGGATGATGCGGTTCGTGGCGCACAAACCAGAAACGGCTCAACGCTAAAAGGGCCTGCTCCCACAATCCCTGTGGGAGCGAGCCTGCTCGCGAATCTCCGGGGCAACGCGGTCCCGGCTACAGCCACCCGGACCGCTTGAAGCTCGCCCACAAACTCACACACCCCACCGCAATAAACCCCAGCACTGCAAAATAACCGTAGTGCCAGGTCAATTCCGGCATGTTCTGGAAATTCATTCCGTAGATCCCCGCCACCGCTGTCGGGAACGCCAGAATCGCCGCCCACGCTGCAAACTTGCGTTGCACCACGCTCTGCCGTGATGCCTCAAGCAACACGCCAATCTCGATGGTCTGGCTGGCAATGTCCGCCAGCGTGGTCAGGTCTTCCATCTGCCGCGTTACATGAATCTGCACATCGCGAAAGTACGGGCGCATGTTCTTGTCGATGAACGGGAAACTGAGCTTTTGCAGCTCCTCGCCGATCTCCACCATCGGTGCCGCGTACCGACGCAAGCGCACCACATCGCGGCGCAGACCGTGCAGCTTTTGAATGTCGCGCTCGTTGAGGGCGCTACACAAGACGTTGCGCTCCAGCTCATCGATCTCGGCGTGGATCGTTTCGCCCACCGGCTGATAGTTCTCGATGACGAAATCGAGCAGCGCATAGAGGACGAAATCCTCTCCGTGCTCGAGCAACAGCGGACGCGCTTCACAGCGTTGACGCACATAGGCGTACGACGCGGAATGGCCGTTGCGTGCGGTAATGATGTAACCCCTGCCGGCGAAGATATGCGTTTCGATGAATTGCAAAACGCCGTTTTCGCGAACCGGTGAGTAGGTGACGATAAACAGAGCGTCGCCAAAGGTTTCCAGTTTTGGTCGGCTGTGTTTTTCCAGCGCGTCTTCGATGGCCAGTTCATGCAGGTTGAACTGTCGTTGCAGGTTGGATAATTCCTGTGCGTCCGGTTCTTCCAGACCGATCCAGACGAAGTGGCCGGGTTTGGCGGCCCAGGCAGCACCTTCGTCCAGCGCAATATTGGTGACTTTCTTACCCTCGCTGTACACCGCAGCAGCAACAACTCGACCCATGGTGGTGATTCACTTCTTCTTGGCAGATGGCAGGGAAACTAGGCTTCAGCTTAGCCGTGTCGCTGCTTGAGAGTCAGTGAAACTTCTACAGTTCACCCGGCAAAAGAAAACCCGCACGGGGCGGGTTTGGTTTCACGCGGCTTGCAGTTGCCGATCCATCGATTCGATGCACTCGCGCATCTGCTCGCGGCATCGCTCGATGAGCATGGGCATGTCGTCCATGGTCAATCCGACTGTAGGAATCGCCGGCAAGGAACGTATGAGAACGTTGCCACTGCGCCAGCGATTCAGGCGCATGTGCTTTATATAGCTGCTCACGCACACCGGAACGATCGGCACGCCAGCGGCAATCGCCATCTGGAACGCACCTTTCTTGAACGGCAACAAATCTTCACCGAGGTTGCGGGTGCCCTCCGGGAATACCCAGATCGAGGTGTCTTCGTTCTGCAAGGTGTGGGTCGTCGTCAGCATCGACTGCCGCGCCTTGTGCGCATTGCCACGGTCGATCAACACATTGCCGGCCAGCCAGAACAACTGGCCGAACAACGGCACCCACTTCAGGCTTTTCTTGCCGATACACACGGTGCGGCGGGGGACGACATTGCCGAACACGAACAGATCGTAGTTGGACTGATGGTTGGCAATGATCACGCAACTGTCGGGCTTGTTCATCAAGCCGTTGACCTCGGACCTGACCCGCAAACGCAAGATACACATCGCCGGCAAAGCGTAGAGGCGGGCGCAGAGTCGGCTGTTGTCCGGGTTGAACGGGCGGCACAATCCAAGGATCACGCCCAGCACGCCGGCCAGAATAAAGTGCAGGCCCATCAACAACATACGAAACACAAACAGCATTTTTGCAGGCCCACCGGGACAAAAGGTGGCGCAGTGTACGGATGTGCACTGTTTTCGGCAATTGCCGCTATAGAGTCCGGAGATGGCCGATGTTTAAGCGCATGTTTCAGCATTGCCTGTCAGGCGCGTCCTAGAGCTTTCAGCGAATCTTCAACGCTGAACGTAAGAAAAAGCCCGACCAAGGTCGGGCTATTCTCTTACCGGCAGATTTTGGACGAGTCAGCCCAGATGTTGCTGATCCTGCAGGATCGCGTCGTCGAGAGTGTCCAGCAGTTGCTTGCGCACTTTGAGCTTGGTGTTCTTGTGCGCCAGCATGTTGATCTTCTTCAACTGACGCGCGGCAGCCAGCGCGGCGCCCTGCAATTCTTCGGCAGTGACGACTTTGTCGAGGAAGCCCGCATCAACGGCACTTTGCGGATCGAACATCTCGCCATTGATCACCGAACGATGGAAAGCCGAACGCCGCAAGCGGTCGCGTGCCAGCTCAATACCGGCGTGGTGCATGGTCATGCCGATTTGCACTTCATTGAGACCGATGCTGAACGGGCCGTCCACACCGATGCGGTAATCGGCGGACAACAGCAGGAAAGCACCCTTGGCCACGGCGTGCCCCGGGCAAGCAACGATCACCGGGAACGGGTGAGAGAGCAGGCGGCGCGCCAGGGTCGAACCGGCCGTCACCAGCGCAACGGCCTCTTTCGGGCCGGCCGTCATCACCTTCAGGTCATAACCACCCGAAAGAATCCCCGGCTGCCCGGTAATGATCACCACCGCGCGATCCGCCACCGCCTGATCCAGCGCCGCGTTAAACGCCGCAATCACATCCGGAGAAATCGCGTTGACCTTGCCATTGTTCAGGGTCAGGGTCGCGATACCGTCTTCGAGGTGGTAGGCAATCAACTCGCTCATGACGCTATTCCTTATTAGAAAGATGGGCAGACGTTACCCACCGCCGCAAGCCAGGTAAAGCGCCGTGACTGACCTGCCAGTCACTGTTTTGCGCTTTGGCCAGCGCTGCGCGCGTGTTGCCTTCTATAAAGGAAGCGCACGGCTTACCCGAGATTGGCGGGTTTGCCATCGTCCGCTCTGGCTGAACGCAGCGGCCTCTCTTAAGCGCATGAAAATTCTGAAAAAAAGTTTGCCATCGGAAAAGCTTTCGACTACATTAGCGCGCCTCGACAGACAGAACATGTCTGCAGAGATACGGTGAAGTGTCCGAGTGGCTTAAGGAGCACGCCTGGAAAGTGTGTATACAGGAAACTGTATCGAGAGTTCGAATCTCTCCTTCACCGCCACATTCAGTAAACACAAACCCCTGATTTTCCTAGAGAAAGTCGGGGGTTTGTGGTTTTTGGTGTCTGGAAAATGGTCATATGGGACCGTTGGTGCTCGGCATCCATGAAATGTGTTTTGGTGATCATTCTCTCTCCAAAGCTATACAAAACCCTGTCACCCGTCGAAATCTCCTACACGCCTCGTTGACCCCCCGAACCGTCCCGAGTTTACTGTATGCGCATACAGTAAACTCACTATCAGGTTCGTATCATGAGCGTCACCATCCTCGGCCCTTTGTCAGGCGCGGGCGAACAGCTTGCGCTGTATTCGTTTCGGATTCCCGCCGGTTTTCCTTCGCCGGCGGCTGATCACATTGAAAAGCACATCTCTCTGGACGAGGTTTTTGATATTCGTGCGCCGCACGTTTATCTGGCGAAGATCGAAGGCGAGAGCATGCAGGACGCCGGGATATTTTGCGGTGATCTGGTGATCGTCGACCGCAGCCTGACTGCCGAGCACGGCGATATCGTCATCGCCGGTCTCAACTCCGAACCTGTCTGCAAGCGCCTGCACATGCGCGACAACACCATCATCCTTCTTTCGGCCAACAGCAAATACCCGCCACGCTACGTGATGGAAGGGGATGAGCTGGTGATCTGGGGTGTGGTCACTTACAGCGTGCGCGACCATGGCAAATCGTGAGCAGGTTTTCGCGCTGATCGATTGCAACAGCTTCTATGCCAGCTGTGAGCGAGTGTTCCGGCCCGATCTGGCGAAGACGCCGATTGTCGTGCTGAGCAACAACGATGGCTGCGTGATCGCGCGCAGCTACGATGCCAAACCTTTTGTGAAAATGGGCGCGCCGTACTTTCAGATTTGTGATGATCTGCGCCGCCACGGCATTCAGGTGTTCAGCAGTAATTACGCGTTGTACGGCGACATGAGCGAACGGGTGATGACGATCATCGAGTCCATGGTGCCGGCGGTCGAGGTTTACAGCATTGATGAGGCGTTCGCCGATCTCAGCGGCATTCCTGGGGACCTGACAGGTTTTGGCCGAACCATTCGCTCTGCTGTTTATAAGCGCACCGGCATCCCGGTCGGCGTCGGCATCGCCCCCACGAAAACGCTGGCCAAGCTCGCCAACCACACTGCGAAGCGCCTGCAAGCGCATACCGGCGGCGTGGTCGACATCTGCGATCCGTCCAAACGCGACTGGGTGCTGCGCAATACCGATGTCGGTGAAGTGTGGGGCGTCGGACGGCGGATGAAAGCTCATCTGGAAAGCATGCAAATCAGAAGTGCGATGGACCTGGCGAAGGCCGATCCGTGGACACTGCGGCGCAAGTTCAGCGTGGTGATCGAGAAGACCGCGCGCGAATTGGGCGGCACATCCTGTCTGGAACTGTCGGAAACAGAACCGCCGAAGCAGGAAATTTGCAGCAGCCGCATGTTTGGCAACCGTTTGACTACCATCGAGCCGATCAAGGAAGCCGTTGCTACTTATGTGCATCGAGCGGCGGAAAAGCTGCGTGCGCAGAGTTCGCTGTGCAAAAAGATCCGCGTGAGTATCCGCACCGGCATGTTCAATCCGGAAGAGGCGAAGTACGCCAATGGCGCGCTGATCGAGTTGCCTTATCCGACCAATGATGTGCGATTGCTGAGCAAGGTGGCGAGCGAAGCGATCGATCGATTGTTCCGGCCGGGGTTCAAGTACAGCAAGGCTGAGGTGCTGTTGATGGATCTGCGACAGCCCGGAGAATTTACCGAAGACCTGTTTGCACAGTCCCAACCTCAAGCGGCGGAGAGGGTAATGGGCGTGCTGGACCAGATCAATCAGCGCTGGGCGCATGGAACGTTGCGAGCGGGGAGTGTGCCGGCGGATCCGGCCTGGGGCATGCGGCGGGAGATGATGAGTTCGAGTTTTACGACGAAGCTGGATCAATTGTGGGTCGTTAAATCCAATTGAGGCACGGGCCAGATCTGGTGCCGCGTTACAATCGCTGCCTTCACTTATGCAGTAAAGGGACGACTTTCATGATCATTTCCACCACTCATTCCGTCGAGGGGCGGCAGATCACGGCCTATCTGGACATCGTCAGCGCCGAGTCTGTGCAGGGCGTCAACGTGATCCGCGATATGTTCGCCGGCATGCGCGACTTCTTTGGCGGGCGCTCGCAGACGTTGGAGCGGGCTCTTAAAGAAGCACGCATTCAGGCCACCGACGAACTGAAAGATCGAGCGCGGGCATTGCAGGCTGACGCGGTGGTCGGCGTGGACTTCGAGATCAGCATGCCGGCAGGCAAGGGCGGCATGGTCGTGGTGTTCGTCACCGGAACTGCGGTCAAGCTGCGCTGATCATTGTGTTCAAGGCAAAGTCCACTCGCACAACGAATGGGCTTTTTCGCGTCAATCATCCTTTTTGCTTGAGCAACACAGCGCCTCTTGAGTCATAGGTCAGCGGTGTATCGATGGCAACGAGGGGCGGCGTCCCGTCAGGCTGCGCCGATGGTGCGGGCTCGCTGGGATGGTAGACGACGCCCGGTTGCAGAAGCGGTTTGTCTGGGTATTTGATGGTGATTTCACCCGAGGCGATCTTTTCCTTGAGTTTTTCCGCACCGGCCTTGCCGGCAGCGATCTGCTCGTCCGTGAGTTTTACGACTGGCATGTTCGGGAATCCATTGATCTGCATGATCTCTCCTTGAGATTCATTTGTAGGAGTAAGGGCAGCGGCCGTTCGATGGAAATCTTTAGCGAATGATCGTTCACGACGCTTTTTTCCATTCGTCGGTGATCAGTCTTTCTGAACGGCAAGTCCAGTAGTGACCAGCTAGTCTCAAAAGCGCTGAGGGGCGATATTTTCCAGGCAAAACTGTTTTGTCGGTGTCGACCCAGTTGCGTAGGGGAGAGTCTATGTCAGGTCCATTTATCGAAGATGATGGCGCAGAGTTTTCATTCAACAATTGTGTGCGCTGCGGTCAGTCGGAGTATCAGTCGGGGTTTGGCGAGGATCCGGTGAGCATCGGCAAAATCAAATCCACAGCCCCCAAAGGGCCGAAAGCGAAATTCCTACCCAAGGTCACGGCAAGGACCAGAAAGTGATTTCATCCTGCACCCCGTCACTGAACGGGGTTTTTTATGTGCGCAAGAATAGGGGTTTGAAATCTCTGGCAAGCATTGACATTAATGTCGGTTTTTTTTCACAAACTTTTCACGTTGGCCAACGTAGTGTGAAGCCATCCGTTAGAAAGCAAGTCTCCAGCCCGTCTCCCCAGCGGGCTTTTTTTTGCCCGGCATAAAACCTTTTCCCTGATCGCGGTCCAAACGACGCTGTCGCCTGCGTCTGGACTTTCCTGGGCCGAGCGCATTAAATCCCGCTCCTTTTCGTCATCCCGTTTATTTGAGGTTTTCGTCATGCGTTTAACACTGCCTGCTCTGGTTCTTGGCCTTCTGGTTGCTCAAGGTGCGATGGCTGCCGGTGATGGCACCGCTGCGCTGGGCGGTGGCCTGGGTGGCGCGCTGGGTAACGTGGTCGGTCAGAAAATGGGCGGCAGCACCGGTGCCGCCATTGGCGCTGGCGTCGCGGGCGCAGCAGGCAGTGCCGTCGCCGCACGCAAGGGCAGCCGCACCAAAGCGGCGATCGGCGGCGGTGTCGGTGCAGCCGGCGGTTCGGTGATCGGCAACAGCCTGGGCGGCCGCAACGGCGCCACCATCGGTGCAGGTCTGGGCGGCGCGGCCGGCGGCGCAGTCGGCAGCAACCTGGGCAAAGGTCACAAGCGCCACTGAGACTGATGGCCTGTCAGAAAAAGCCCGACTCGATGTCGGGCTTTTTCATGGCTGAACGTTTCGTCAGAAATCATCTCCAATCTGCATACGCCCCGCTTGGGCGGACTGTCCCGATTCGGGAACTGCGAGGTTCATATGCGATTGTCATTATCTGCACTGTTTTTTGGCTTGGTCGTGGCGCAGGGCGCGATGGCGGCCGGAGACGGCACCGCTGCCGTAGGCGGTGGTCTCGGCGGTGCGCTGGGTAATGTGGTTGGCGGACAACTTGGCGGCAGTACGGGCGCAGCGGTCGGCGCAGGTGTTGGCGGCGCGGCCGGCAGTGCCGTCGGCGCGAACAAACGCAACCGCACCGAAGCCGCGATTGGCGGCGGTCTCGGAGCAGCAGGCGGCTCGGTCGTCGGCAACAGCCTCGGCGGCTCCACCGGCTCCGCCATTGGCGCGGGCCTGGGCGGCGCAGCAGGCGGCGCGGTAGGTAACAATCTTGGCGACGACGACGGTGGATCTCATTCCGGTGGCCACAAGCACAAGAACAAACACAAAAATAAACATCGCTGATTGATCAACGAAAACCCGGCCTGGCGCCGGGTTTTTCGTGTCTGGCCGTCAGGCGGAGGAACGATTGGCGATAGGGCTTTTCGAAAGTGATACATCCCACACGCTCAAGAGGTGCGCCATGACTCCTGAAACTGAAGGCAAAGAAGAGAAAGGCCCGAGTGGATTGCCATTTATCAATGATCCGGGGAATGAAGATCCCGGGTCGCTGATGGACGATGCTACGGTGCCGTTGAATGATGCGGATGAGGCGGATATGGAGTATGAGGAGGATGGGGATGAGCAGTGAGGTGGGGTTGAGGTTTTGAATGATGGTTTAAGGGCCTGACTCCGCAGGCCCTACAGAAAATCTGTTCCTCAGAACGAGACGTCGATTCTTTGTGCTCTGATTTTTACAAACTGACCATTGAGGTGCGGAAAATCGAAGTGGATATCTTGATCCGCAAATTCGACGAACGACTTGAGCGTATCGCCTTCTAAGCGCCCGTAGATATCGCATGAGAAACCATTGTCAAGCATCTCGACACGTGTTTCGCTGCCATCACATTTTGAAATGTCTATCTCGTCCGGCAGCACCATTTCGAACTCGGCTGAGTAGGTCTCACCTACTTCGATTACTGACGGGCAGCGGCCTGCGAAACATCTCACAGTCACACCGTTGATGCTGAGTAGGACCATTTCTTCGATGATTGGGTCGATCTCTACCATATGCGCGGGATATTTCTTAGTCATCTGCGAGCCATGCTCTCGTTTTCTTTCAGAGGATTGAGGTGATCAGTGAAGTTTTTTATGAGTTGGACTTTGCCATAATGGCCTGAGTCAGCAGGCGCTTAAGTCTCGTTTTCAGAGGTTTTCCGGCGGGTCGATTAATTCAAAGAGGTCATCGGAGGGCGATATTTTTTGATTCTGCCTGAGTCTATATAAGACTTGAACTCGCTCTCAAGAAAATTTATGTCAGTGTATTTTTTGTACTCTTCAGGTCTGTCGGTGGCGCACATTTAAAGGCGCCACTCATCAAAACCATCGATCCTGTTATTCGAACCGTAATCGAAATCCACTGATTCAGTGGGAAAATGAATAGCACAGCCTATGCCGTGTAGTTCATATTCAATACCATCGATGACTTCTCCGCAACTTTCTATTTTGCCGCTCCCCAAAGTCTTAGGATGTTTCGAGTACCAAATTTTTCTTGTAATAGCGTTGTTCCTTCTTTTTTTCAGTTGGTCCATATATACAAGTTGCTAATTAAGGAAATTTTCTTGATTTTTTTTAGATCTATGTATTCGGCGAATTCTTTTTCGATTATTTTTTTGTCGCAGTATTTTCTATATTTAGATGGTCTTTCACAAGCAAAGAAGTATAAGCGGCGAATGTCAAACCCATTGATTTCACCATTAGGCCCATAGTCAAAATCTACAGTTCCTGTCGATAGATTAATGCGGCAGCCAATGCCGTGCAGTTCATATTTAACGCCTCGAGTGACTCTCCCGCGACGCTTTATCGCCCTGGTATGCCAAAGCCTTCGAATGTCCCGAGTGCCAAATTTTTTTTCAAATATAAGCGTGCTTGTCTCTACCATAGAAGTAAAGTCATGTATCAGGGTATCCAAAGTTTGATCTTGGTCACTCATTTTTTTCTCCGGTTTTGCGAAATATCTAGTCCAATGATTTGGCTGGCTGGATTGCATTTTTATTGTTTAAAAATTGCTGAGTGCTCTTTGGGGTGGTAGTGATTTTCAGCCTTGGTGATATTGCTTTTGGTCTTGCAGGCGATGCGCGAGGAGTGTTTGATGCGTGATGTTTAGAAAAGTGACTCTGTTAAGTAGACGCTAGGTTCTCTTAATCTCAATGATGATGTAATGAATTTTATCTCGGAAGTCTCTGATGCAACGCAAACTAAGTGCCTGCTCTCAATAGTTTGAATGGATAATTGAAATTTTTCCCGTGTGGGGAGATTGGATGTCGTCAAGCTTGTAACTTCACTGCACGTCATCCCTATGCGGCAAGCATTGTATTCTATGGATTCCCACGTCTTCGGAGGCGTGTCTGGAATTTCTCTGATGTCAAATGCCAGAGTCAGTGTTGAAAGATTATTGTCTATGTTTAGAGTGAAGAGCTTAATCTCTCCGATAGGTATATTTCGGCTGAAGACCATATTGAAGAATTTGCTGCCATTTATCTCATTCCAGTATTTCATGTGTTTCTTTTACTCTGTCGATCTATTTCTAGAAAGCGCCTTCATGTAGTGTTGGTTAATGCTCGGCCTGCGTTTTTCTAAATATTCACATGGGCGCCATTTGTCCATTCTGTCGTCACGAGATATGTCGTTCTTCCCCTAAGTCCCTATCCACTGTAAGAAAAATTCCCTCTGTAATTCTGGCGAGTTTGTTAGGTTTTCATTTTCGTAGTCAAATATCGACACTACGTCTTTTAGTGATGGTTCTGCTCCATTTGTCAATTCATAAGCTTTTAATCCAAGAGACATTTGTGATGATAAGCTCGAGGGGTGAACATTTAGCTTTGAGCCTTTGCAAAAAAAAGTTACTAGAGGGTTGTCCTTTCGGATCAAACCGAAACAATGATAAAAATTTTTGCCGGCATATGTTTTTGGCGATAAACCGTCCAGGTTTAGAGTTATGCTTATTTTCTCGCTATCGCAAATCAGAACTACATCTTTGATTGCATATTCTTTTTCTACGATAATTGTGAATTCCGAAATCATTTGTCAATTTTCCTATATGGATTCGGGATGGAGTAACCAAAGTCACGCCCATCATCAATAATTATCGTGGCGCCTAGAATATCTTCGTTTTTGATGATTTTTGGGACGGCGAATTCCTGTTCTCGGGAAAATTTGTATCGGTTTCCTAATTCTTGCTTCAAATCATAGCCATTGACTCTCTTCAAAGTATAAAGAAACCCGGTTTTTGTAAAAAAGCTGGTAGCAAACTCTTTTCCCACGTCTCGAGAGGGGGAGGTGCTGATAAAGCCGCTTGGAGGAAAATCGCTATCAATGGAGTGGAGGAATAAGTCCTCGCTGTCTCCCTTGCTTTTGAATCCGTTCACAAAAACATCGGACGGGTCTCTTGAATCTCCTCGGTACAGATATTCCTGCTTTTTCTTAGGCGCTGGTGCATCAGGCTCCCCCTCATCAACCTTAACCCCATCACTCGCCCCCGGAACCTCACACCCAGGCTTCTTCGGCGGTGGGCAATTGGACGTCAACCCCAACGGATCCACCCACCCCGTCGGATTCGGCACGTACTGGTACTGATTCAACCCACCCGCGAGCTTCACCGGGTCCGGCGTCAAATACCGCCCCAATCTCGGGTCGTAATACCGATGCCGGTTGTAATGCAGCCCACTTTCAACATCGAAATACTGCCCCTGAAAACGCAGCGGTTGGTCGAGGTAGTCTTCGCCGGCCAAGGTCACAGCGGCGACTTTGCCGTAGGCGTCGTATTGCGCGGACCAGACGATTTCGCCGCTGTAGTCGGTGAGTTCCTGCGGGGTGCCGAGGTGGTCGAGTTGGTAGTAGAACGGGCAGGCTTTTTTCGGGCCTTTGCCGTCGAGCATCGCCAGTGGGCGGAAGGTGCCGGGTTCGTAGAGGAAGCTGCGGTATTGCGTGGCGCTGCTTTCGGCGACGAGGTGTTCGCCTTGCCAGAAAAATTCGGTGACGGCGCCGTCGATTGTTTTGCGGATGCGCCGGCCGAAGGCGTCGTAGTGATAAGTGGCGGTCTGGCCGTCGGGGCGGGTCAGGCCGATCAGGCGGTGCTGGCAGTCGTAGCGGTATTCGGTGACCAGGGTCTGGCCGTGGCCACGGCGTTCGCGGATCAGGTTGCCGAAGGCGTCGTAGTCGTAATGACGGTCGCCCTGCATCAGTAGGCGATTGCCCTTGATCTGCGCAGGGCCGGGGCGGTCCTGCATCAGCAGGTTGCCGGCCGGGTCGTGGGCGAAGGATTCGGGCAGTTCGTCGCGCGAGTGACGGACGCGGATCAACCGGTCGAGGGCGTCGTAGCCGTAGGTGCGCTGGCCGTGGCGGCTGTCGGCGATGTGCTCGAGATTGCCGTTGGCGCTGTAGGCATAATCGCGGCGGTACAGCGAGGCGTGGCGATGGCCTACAGCGTGGGCGAGCAAGCGGCCCTGATCGTCGTAGGAGTATTCGCTGAGCAGCAAGCCTTGCTGGCGTTGCTGTTCACGACCGGACTGGTAGACGTGGCGCGTGAGCGGCGTGCCGTTGAGGTCGATGGCGCTCAGCGCACCGCCCTTGGCATAGTGATAGTCGAGCTTGCTGTTGTCCGGCAGGCGCAGGCGTTTGAGCTGACCGCAGGCGTCATAGGCGTAGCGCAAGGTGCCCCAGCCCTGATGCTCGGTGATCAGCCGGTCCTGACGGTCATACTCGAAGGCCAGCGGATGGTTTTGCCCGTCATCAACGGCAACCAAGCGCCCGAGGCGGTCGTAGTCGTAGCGGATCTTGGCGCCATCGGGCAGGGTTTTGACCCGCAAGCGCCCGGCCTTATCGCGCTGGTAGTGGGTGACCAGCGATAAACCCTGCTCGCCAAACTCGGTCTTCTCCAGCAGGTGCCCGTTGAGGTCGTAGGCATACGCCGTGCGCCGCCCATCAAACCCGGTTTCCTGTCGGATCAATCCGGTCGGCGTGTAATCCAGGCAGTATTTTTCCCCTGACTCGTTTTCAATTTCGGTCAGCAGCAACCGCGCATGGTCGTAGCGGTACTGCACGCGGGTGCCGTCGGGATTGATCCGTCGCGAGACCAGGTGCAAATCATCGTCATATTCGTAGCGGGTAATGCGCCCGAGTTCATCGCGCTCAGCGGTGATCTGGCCGTAGGCGCCGTAGCTGTAGGCGCGCGTGCTGCCCGTAGGAGAAGTCGTCAGGATCAGTCGGCCGGCCGCGTCCCACTGCTGACGACTGACAACACCAAATTCGTCCTGGGTGGTAATC
Source organism: Pseudomonas siliginis (assembly GCF_024072275.1). NCBI lineage: Bacteria > Pseudomonadati > Pseudomonadota > Gammaproteobacteria > Pseudomonadales > Pseudomonadaceae > Pseudomonas > Pseudomonas siliginis. Next base: position 1,981,888 of record NZ_CP099598.1, read on the forward strand.
CGCCGGCCCAGCGCATCGTAGGAAAAACGCCGCACGCCGCCGTCCGGCAGGGTTTCTTCGATGAGCTGGCCGAGCTCGTTCCACACCCAGCGGTGGCGGCTGCTGTCCGGATAGCGCAGCGACAGCAATTGGCCGCGCAGGTTGTAGTAGTAATGGGTGACCTGGCCGTCGGGATCGACCGCTTCGGTGACGGCGCCTTCAGCGTTGCGCCGATAGATCCACACCGCATCACCACGGCAACGCTTGTAGAGAAAACCGTTGCGGTACTCGTAGGACGTTGGTGCATCGTCCGGCGGAATCAGCGCGATCAGCCGTCCGACCTCGTCGTAGCGGTATTCGGTAACCGCGCCCAACGCATCCTGCTCGGCGATCAACCGGCCCTGCTGGTCATAGGCCTTGAGCTGCTCACCTCCATCGGCCGTGACCTGCCGCACCAGCCGCGCGCGCTCGTCGTGGACGTAGACTTCTTCGGTACCGTCGACGTAATGCACTGTCACGCTGGCGTCGTCATCGTTCCAGACGTAACGGGTGTTCATCTGCGAGAACGACGCCCAGTGCCTCACGCAGCGGGCGGCTTTGCCCTCGCGCTGCCACTCCCAGAAGAAGCTCGCGCCGCCAGTCAACTGGCGCTGGAGGATGACGTGGTGGTCGTCGTAGTCGTAGCGCTCGCTGTCGCCGACCGCGTTGGTCGCGGTCAGCAGGCGTTGCCGGGCATCGAAGCTGTAGGTGGCGAGGTTTTCCTCGGTGATCCACTCGCCCTGGACGAACACCTGATAATCAATCGCCACCAGCTGCGCGCGGTCATAACGCAACAGCAATGAGCGGCCGGCGCCGTTGTCCAGACGCTGAATGCGGTCGGAGCGATCGCGTTGCAGGGTCAGACGATTGCCGTAGACATCGCTGATTGCGGTCAGCCGGCCGGCGCGAAAGTGGTAGAAGCGCGCGTTTTCCCCGGCCAGGGCGAGGATCAGTTCTTCCGGTTCATCACCGAGAAAGATCGCCGCCCGCGACAGGCTGTTGTGAATCGCCGGACGCGCGACGTTGGGCAGGGGAAACCGAGTGCGGCGGTTTTCGTGGTCGATCCAGATCACGCCATCGCCGTCGAAGGACAGGCGATGGGCCAGCGTGTGGCTCCAGCCGAAACCCAGGCCCATATCGATCTCGACCGCGCTGCTGCGGTACAAGCGGGTGAACTCGAAGGGCAGCACGCCATCGAGCACCGCGTCGGTCAGGGTCAGCAGTTCTTCGCCGGTGACCATCGACACCGGGCAGCCGTTTTTGCAGGTATTGGGGACGCAGTCGGCGGCGTCGCCGTTGGGGTTTTTCGCCTGGTCGGGGGCGTCGTCGTGGGGCTCGTGGCGCTCAAGGCGCGCCATGCCCTGGGATTTTTCCCGCGCGAGCGGCGCCGGATTCGGCACGCGGAGCACCACCGCGTCGGCCTGACGAATGTTCAGCGGAATCGATGGCGTCGGCTTCAGCTCCACTTCGCGGGCATGGAACATCAGCGGCTTCAGCGTGCTCGCGTGCTGTTTGAGTTCCGGTGTCGAAGTCAGCTCAGCCAGACGCAAGGCTGAGGCGGCCAGCCACTCCCGCGCCCTTGGCGATTTGATCTTCGCCAGGACCTTGCTGCTCAAACGCAGCGATACGCCGGCACCGCCCGCCACGCGCATCAACAGGAAGCTGATCAGCAACTCGGTGCGAACTTCGGCCACCACCTCGGCGAGGTATTGCGGCGGCAGCATTTTTAGCCAACTGGTGAACGCGGCCAGATGAATGAACAACAACGGCTCGTCGCTGAGCATCAACAAGGCGTTGGCGATCGCTTCGTTTGAAGCGGCAAGCAGCGCCTCGAGTTCGACTTCACTCAGGTATTCGAGGAGCTTTGCGCTGTGCTCCTGCAGATCGGCAAGTAGGGCGAACAGCTGTTGAATGTCATCCCAGACGCCATTCAGGGCTTTTTCCAGGCCGCGCCAATCGGCCCGCTGCAACTGCCCGTAACGATCAAGAAAACCGGCGCTGGAAAACTCCGTCCACTGCGGCTGGAAGCCTGTCCATTCGCTGCGCAGCCAGCCTTCAAGGCCGGCAATGACCCCTTCATATGAGGCATACAGGGCGCGGACATGGGCGGAGGAAACGTTGGGAAAGAAGGTGACGCGATAGCGCTGGCCGCGCATGCAATCGGTCACCTCGAGGATCCCGCTCGGGCCAATGGTGTAGCGCTTTGGTTCGCCGAAGGTCAGCACGCCGTCGACGTCGCTGAGCAGCGGTTCGAGGGTCACCGGGGTGTCGCCGATCGGTACGAAGCGCGCTGCTTCAAACAGATGCACCAGGGTCAGCGGTCCGCTGGCCGAACACATGACCACCGATGAACTGACAGGTGCGCGCGAAGTGATCGGCGCGCTCAGTTGTACGTCATTGCCAACCTTGAACACCTGCTCGATGTCCAGCGCCGTCCCCGTCCAGAATTGCTCGGCCCAGGCGTCGTAGTTGTTCAGGCACAGGCGGAACTCGTCGATCAGCGCTTCAAAATCTGGCTGCTTCGGATTCAGGGCGGCCACCACCAGCAGTCCGATGCTGTTGTTCAGGGCCAGGAGCTGATCGGGTTGAAACATTCGCAGTCGCTCGCGCATATGAAGAAACGGGAGCGCGGACTTTGCGGGGGATCAAAAAGGAAAGAAGTCGGGGAAGTAGGCAGTGTCTGTAGGAGTTTTCGCTAAATGCGAAAGGGCGTCGATGGCATTGCCCGTTGCTCAATGTCCATCGGCCTCGCTATGCTGCTGAACCCATTAATCAGATCCGCGTTGCGGCACGCTGCCTGTCGCCCGGGATGTCTTTGTTAACGGATCCGATGATGAATGCACCGCTGAAGACGTTCGGCCCGATCAAGGCCGTGATTTTCGATATGGACGGTTTGCTGCTCGACACCGAGGGCATTTACACCGAGGTCACCTCGCTGATTGCCGGGCGCTACGGGAAAACCTTCGACTGGAGCGTCAAACAAAACATCATTGGTCGCGGTGCCAATGATCTGGCCAATTACGTGGTGCAGGCGCTGGAACTACCGATCAGCCCGGAAGAATTCCTGCAGATTCGCGAGCCGCTGATGCGCGAGCGTTTTCCCAAGGCGCAGGCGATGCCGGGGGCCGAAGCGCTGGTGCGTCACCTCAAGGCGCACAACATCCCGATCGCGGTCGGCACCAGTTCGTCGCGCCAGTCGTTCGGGCAGAAAACCACCTTGCACCGTGAGTGGTTTGCGCTGTTCGATTTCATCGTCACGGCGGACGATCCGGAAGTCGGCGCGGCCAAACCGGCGCCGGATATTTTCCTCACCGCTGCCAGGCGTCTGGGCGTCGCGCCCGGGGATTGTCTGGTGTTCGAGGATTCGCCGTTCGGCGTCACCGCCGCGAAAGCGGCAGGCATGACCGCAATCGCCATCCCCGACGCAGCGATGGCTGATGAGAAATATGCTCACGCTGACGGCATTATTCGTTCGCTGAAAGACTTCAGGCCCAGCGCCTTTGGCTTACCGATGCTGGAGCTGGCTTGACCGTCCGCACAAAAACGCCGTCCTTCCTGTAAAAAAGGGCGGCGTTTTTTCTTGCCGGTCTGTCAGGCGCCGAAACCACCGTCGATGGTCAGGCTGGCACCGGTGATGTAACCGGCTTCCGGCCCGGCCAGGTAGGCGACGAAGCTGGCGATTTCATCGGCGGTGCCGTAACGACCGACGGCCATCAGCGGGATCAGGCTGTCGGCGAATTCGCCATGGGCCGGGTTCATGTCGGTGTCGACCGGGCCAGGTTGCACGTTGTTGATGGTGATGCCGCGAGGGCCGAGGTCGCGGGCTAGGCCTTTGGTCAGGCCGACCAGTGCCGATTTGCTCATCGCGTAGACACCGCCACCGCCGAAGGGCATGCGGTCGGCGTTGGTGCTGCCGATGTTGATGATCCGCGAGCCTTCGCCCATGTGTTTCGCCGCTTCCTGGGACGCAATGAACACGCTGCGCACGTTGATGGCCAGGGTCTGATCGAAGTCTTCGAGTTTGAAGTCTTCCAGCGGCGCGATGGCCAGTACGCCGGCGTTGTTGACCAGAATGTCCAGGCGTCCAAACGCTTCGACGGTGGCGCTGACGGCGTGGCGAATCGCGCTGGCATCGGCGCTGTCTGCCTTGATCGCCAAGGCTTTGCCGCCGTTGCCAGTGATGCTGTTCTGCAGTTCTTCAGCTTTGGCGGCGGAGCTGACGTAGGTGAAAGCGACAGCGGCGCCTTCAGCGGCCAGACGTTTGACGATGGCCGCGCCGATGCCGCGCGAACCGCCTTGAATCAGAGCGACCTTGCCGCTGAGGTGTTGAGTGGTCATGTTCGATCTCCAAGTGTTCAAGGCGGAATGCCTTGGTGTTGGTGCCGAGTATCGGCCTGGTATCGACAACCGGGTAGACCATGATTGCTATAGTCTGTGTAAACCAGAAGTTTATAGTGGCGATCATGGAAACATTCAGCAGTATCGAATGCTTTGTGCGCAGCGCCGAAGTCGGCAGCTTTGCCGAAGCCGCGCGACGCTTGAGCCTGACCCCGGCGGCGGTCGGCAAGAGCGTGGCGAAACTGGAAGCGCGGCTTGGCGTGCGGCTGTTCCAGCGTAGTACACGCAGCCTGACGTTGACCGAAGCGGGGCAGCTGTTTTTGAGTGAAGTCAGCGCCAGCCTGACCACCATCCAGAATGCCGTAGCCAATCTGGCCAGTGCCGGCGGGCAACCGGCCGGCACGCTGAAAGTCAGCATGGGTACGGTGTTTGGTCGTCTGTATATCGTGCCACTACTCGGTGAGTTTCTGCGGCGTTATCCGGCGATCAACCCGGACTGGCATTTCGATAACCGCCAGGTCGACCTGATCGGGCAGGGCTTCGACGCGGCGATTGGCGGCGGCTTTGAACTGCCACAAGGCGTGGTTGCGCGCAGGCTGACACCGGCGCATCGGGTGTTGGTGGCATCGGAGGACTATCTGCAAAAACATGCGCCGATCAGGCATCCCGATGACCTCAGGCAACACGACGGCATTCTGATTCGCTCACCGCAGACCGGGCGCGTGCGTTCCTGGCAACTGACTCACCGCGATCAGCAACACAGTCCGCTGACATTGCGGACGCGGATGACCATGAGTGATTCCGAGGCTGCCTGTGCAACGGCGATGCAAGGTTTGGGCATTGCGCTGGTGAGCATGCCGTTTGCGGTCGCGTATCTTCAGGCAGGGACGTTACAGCGGGTGCTGCCGGAATGGTTTGTCGATGACGGCAACATTTCGATCTATTACGCCGAGCACAAATTGTTGCCGGGCAAGACCCGGGCGTTTGTGGATTTCGTGATTGAACAGTTTGATGAGCAGGGACTGGGGCGGCGGTTTAGTGCCATCTAAGTAAGGCTTGGGACCGAGTCGTTTGCATTCGCGAGCAGGCTCGCTCCCACAGGGGAACGCATTCCAAATGTAGGAGTGAGCCTGCCCGCGATGAACGATAACGCGGTCTATCGAGCAAAGCGCTGCGCCCAACCAACAATATTCTTCGGCCGTGGCGTCGCATAAGTCCGCACCTTGGACGTCGACAACTTCAAACGCACCAGCGACTCGGCAATCATCACGGCGGCTGTCACGCCATCCACCACCGGCACGCCGGTGCGCCGGCGGATCTGCTCGTCCAGTCCGGCCATGCCGCCGCAGCCCAGGCAAATCACCTCGGCCTTGTCATGGGTCACCGCCAGTTCGGCCTGCTGCACGATCGCTTCCAGCGCGCGCTGCGGTTCGTGTTCAAGCTCCAAAACCGCCAGACCACTGGCGCGCACCGAGGCACAGCGATCCCACAGACCGGACAATTTCAGCCGATCCTCGATTAGCGGCACGGTGCGATCCAGTGTGGTCACCACCGAGTAGGCATGGCCGAGAAACATCGCGGTGCTGGCCGCCGCGTCAGTGATATCCACCACTGGCACGTTGAGCAGTTCCTGCAAGCCTTCGCGGCCATGTTCGCCGTAGCCGGCCTGGATCACCGCATCGAAGGGTTGATCGTAAGACATCACTCGATCCATCACGGCGATGGCGGCCAGGTAACTTTCGAAATTGCCTTCAATCGATTCGGCGCCGAAGTACGGCGTCAGGCCGACGATTTCGGTACCGGGCGAAGCGACGGCCTGCGCCGAGCGGGCGATGGCGTCGGTGATGGATTCGGTGGTGTTGACGTTGACCACGAGAATACGCATGGAAAATCCTTATTGCGGGCAGTGGTGCGGCCCGAAAACCGGGCCGCGAAGGGATCAGTGGCTGACGTTATCCACAGCGATGCACTCGCCGCTGACGTCGGCGTAATGGGTGTGGCGTTTGGCGACGATCAGGTAAAGCATGCCGGCGATGCCGGCACCGATCAGCCAGGAGAACGGTGAGACGCTGTGGAAACCGGGCACCAGCGCCAGGATGATGGCGATCAGCGCTGCAGGAATAAACGCCGCCACCGCGCGGAAATTGATGCCACGGCTGTAGTAATAAGCGCCGTTGGGATCTTCGCTGTAGAGCTGCGGCACGTTGATCCGGCCTTTGCGGATCAGCCAGTAGTCGACCATGATCACCCCGTACAACGGGCCGAGCAGGGCGCCGAGGCCCGACAGGAAATACACGATCACCAGCGGGCTGTTGTAGAGGTTCCACGGCAGGATCAGCACGGCGATGGTCGCGCTGATCAACCCGGCGCGGCGGAAGGTCAGGTACTTCGGCGCCAGGTTGCTGAGGACGAACGCCGGGGCGACGAAGTTGGCCATGATGTTCACCGCAACGGTGACGATCAGAAAAGCCAGGCAGCCGAGCACCAGAAAGAACGTGTTGGGGATTGAAGCGATGATTTCGGTCGGGCTTTCGATGATTCGCCCGTTGATCTGGAACTGCGCGCCACACAGCAACACGGTAATCGCGGCGAATACCAGAATGTTCACCGGCAAGCCCCAGAAATTTCCCACCTTGATGGTTTTGCGGCACGGCGAAGAACGGGCGAAGTCGCAGAAATTGAGGATCAGCGTGCCGTAGATCGCCAGCCACGACGCGCCGCCGGCAAAGATGTTGCGCCACATCTCGCCACCGGTCAGCGGCTCGCGGATCGACCAGGCAATGGTCGCGTTGGCCTGGAAGTACATCCACCCGGCGAGCGCAGCAACGGTCAGCAGAATCACCGGCCCGGCAAATGCCTCGTAACGGCGCACCATCTCCATGCCGTAGGCGAGGATCGCCAGTTGCACCAGCCAGATTGCTACAAAGCACACCCAGCCCAGACTCGACAGGCCCAGAATTGAGTCGTGATCGTATTCGGCAAAGCCGGGATGCACGGCGGTCAGCAGGACGCGGAATACCACCGAGGCGAGGTACGTCTGAATACCGAACCAGGCGATGGCGATAACCGGCCTGATCAATGCAGGAATTTGCGCACCGTGGATGCCAAAACTGATCCGGCTGATCACCGGAAACGGCACCCCGGTTTTCTGCCCCATGTACCCGGACAGGTTCATGAAGAAGTACACCAGCGCCGCGCCGATCCCCAGTGACAAGAGGATTTGCCAGCCGCCCAGACCCAGTGCATACAAGCCGATGGCGAACGAGTAGTTGGCGATGTTGTGCACATCATTCGTCCACAGGGCGAAGATGCTGTACTGGCCCCAGCGCCGCCCTTCGGCTTTGGTCGGCGCCAGATCGCTGTTGTGCAGACGCGGGCTCAGTTGCAGCGGCTCGCTCAGTCCGTCATCGGGCAACGGTTGATCAAGCGTGGAGGAGGGCAGATTCAGCGCGATGTTATTCGAAAGACTTGTACGCATTCCGGCAGGCTCCTGACGTTCACTCCCGCGATGACTGTGCATGAGCGCTCAGGCTCGACAAATCTTCGTCGCGACGGTGAAGGCATCAATGGTTACGGGGCATCTGCAGCCTGTACGGGATAGGGCGCTTCAGGCTTGCGGATCGAAAGTGTGCATGTTTTGCAGTTTTGTATACAAAACATGTATGCGATAAAGCCAGATTTGTGCCAGTTGCCAATCTATAAGCGCCAGGGCTCATTTCGAATAGTTATCAATGCGGGGTAAGTGACTGAAAAACCGGCGATATAAATTGATCGATTGGACAGGTATTTTTTTTGGAGGAGGGATTTTGCAGGGGGCGCACGCAGACGGGATTCTGCTGGGGGATGTAACTTTTCAGGGCGTAAAAACAGAAAGTGCACACATAAATGGCACCGATGGTGACAACCTTGTGTACACCTTTTGCGTGCCCGGCACATATCAATGTGGGAGCGAGCCTGCTCGCGAATGCGGTGTATCAGGCAACTGAAACGTTGACTGGAACTGCGCTTTCGCGAGCAGGCTCGCTCCCACAGGTCTTTCTATAAATGGGGGATCAGACCTTGCTCTTGCTGATGATATTCCCCGCATGCAACCCGCATTCTTTCTGCGTGGCTTCTTCCCACCACCAGCGGCCTTCACGCTCGTGCTGGTTCGGCAGCACCGGGCGGGTGCAGGGTTCGCAGCCGATGCTGATGAAGCCGCGCTCGTGCAGGCTGTTGTACGGCAGTTCGAGCATGCGGATGTAACCCCAGATCTCTTCGCTGGTCATCTGCGCCAACGGGTTGAACTTGTACAGAGTGCGTTCCGGTGTCGAGAACGCCGTGTCGATTTCCAGCACCGCCACAGCGCTGCGGGTGCCCGGGCTCTGGTCGCGGCGCTGGCCGGTGGCCCAGGCTTTGACGTCGGACAGCTTACGGCGAAGCGGCTCGATCTTGCGGATGCCGCAGCATTCGCCGTGGCCGTCCCTGTAGAAACTGAACAGGCCTTTTTCCTTCACGAACGGTTCGAGTTTCGTGTAGTCCGGCGAGACGATTTCAATATCGATCTTGTAATGCTCGCGCACCTGCTCGATGAAGCGGTAGGTCTCCGGATGCAGGCGGCCGGTGTCGAGGCTGAAGACTTTGACGTTCTTGTTCAGCTTCCACGCCATGTCCACCAGCACCACGTCCTCGGCGCCGCTGAAAGATATCCACAAGTCATCGCCGAACTCGGCGAAGGCGAGCTTGAGGATGTCCTGGGCGGATTTGTTGGCATAGGTCGTGGCGAGTTCCACGACGTCGAACGTTGGGCTCATCAGGGCGGCTTCCTACAGGTCAATGGCGCTCGGGCGCTCTATAGGGGGCCGATGGTAACAAAAAGCTGCCGCGGCCGGGGCGTCCTCTGCGTTGCGCGCGTCTGGTGCAGACGCTAGAGTTCGGCCTCGCTCGACTCAATAATCACTACAAACGGGAGTGTCTTGTGGAAATTGCTTGCCTGGATCTTGAAGGGGTACTGGTACCGGAAATCTGGATCGCCTTCGCCGAAAAAACCGGAATCGACGCCCTCAAGGCTACCACCCGGGACATTCCCGATTACGACGTATTGATGAAGCAGCGCCTGCGCATCCTCGATGAGCACGGCCTCAAGCTTGCGGACATTCAGGAAGTGATCGCGACACTGAAACCGCTGGACGGCGCGGTGGAGTTCGTCAACTGGCTGCGCGAGCGTTTCCAGGTGGTGATTCTCTCGGACACCTTTTATGAGTTTTCACAGCCACTGATGCGCCAACTGGGCTTCCCGACCTTGCTTTGCCATCGCTTGATCACTGACGACAGCGGGCGGGTGACCAGCTATCAACTGCGTCAGAAAGATCCCAAGCGTCAGTCGGTGCTGGCGTTCAAGAGCCTGTACTACCGGGTGATCGCGGCGGGGGATTCATACAACGACACGACCATGCTCGGCGAGGCGGACGCGGGGATTCTGTTTCATGCGCCGGACAACGTGATTCGCGAGTTTCCGCAGTTCCCGGCGGTGCATACGTTTGAAGAGCTGAAGCAGGAATTTCTCAAGGCCTCTAATAGAGAGTTGAGTTTGTAGTTGTCTGGAAGGACGTCTTCGCGAGCAGGCTCGCTCCCACATTTGGAATACATTTCCCTGTGGGAGCGAGCCTGCTCGCGAAGCTTTTAAGTTTTTAGAGGTTTTGCAGGGTATCGAGCAGGATCCGCACTTTGGTCATCGACTCCTGATACTCCGCCTGCCAGTCCGAATCGGCGACGATCCCGCCGCCGCCCCAGCAGCACACCTGGCCATCTTTGACCAACAGACTGCGAATAGCGATGGAGCTGTCCATCTCACCGCGCACGTCCAGGTACAGCAACGATCCGCAATACAAACCGCGCCGGGTCGGCTCCAGCTCGTCGATGATCTGCATCGCCCGAATCTTCGGTGCGCCGGTGATTGAGCCGCCGGGGAAGCTGCCGGCGATCAGGTCGAGCGCATCACGATCCGCCGCCAGTTCACCGGTCACGCTGCTGACCAGATGATGCACATTCGGATAGCTCTCCAGACTGAACAACTCCGGCACCCGCACCGAGCCGATGCGGCAAGTGCGCCCGAGGTCGTTGCGCAGCAGGTCGACGATCATCAGGTTTTCCGCGCGATCCTTGGGGCTGGCCAGCAGTTCGGCGGCGTTGGCGGCGTCTTTGGCTGGAGTCACGCCGCGAGGGCGAGTCCCCTTGATCGGTCGGGTTTCGACCTGACGCTGGCTGACTCTGACGAAACGTTCCGGTGACAGACTCAGCACCGCGCCGCCGTCGGGCAGGCTCTGGAAACCGGAGAACGGCGTCGGGCAGGCCTGGCGCAATGCGCAATAGGCCAGCCATGGATCGCCCAGACATTCGGCACGGAAGCGTTGCGCAAAGTTGACCTGATAGCAGTCGCCGGCCTGGATATAGTCCTGAATGCGTTCGAACGCCTGACGGTAATCGTCGGCCGAAATATCAGCGGCCATGGGGGCGTTCAGTTTGAATGGCGCCAGCGCGTCAAATTGAGGCTGAGTGAACAGCGCGACCAATCGCTGCCGTTCACTGTCGACAAGCGAAGGATGAAAGACCAGTTGGCTGGTTTGCGCGTGGTGATCACTGATCAGCGCCCAGTCGTACAGGCCAAAACGCGCATCGGGCAGTTGCAGGTCATCCAGCGCCTGACTCGGCAGGTTTTCCAGATGCCGGCCGAAGTCGTAGCTCAAATAGCCGATCAATCCACCGGCGAATGGTAATTCATACCCGGCAGGCAACTGCGCTTCGCCCAAGCGGCTGAGATGGTCACGCAGGCGCTGGAGGAAATGCGCACCGCTTTCCTCCGGCAACACCGCCAGTTGTTCCAGCGGCCAGGCGCTCAACAAGTCATAACGGCCGCGTTCAGCGCTCGGCCGGCCGCTGTCGAGCAGCACGGCGCCGGGTGCGTTGCGAATGGCCGCGAAATAGTCGGCCGGATTGGCGCGGTAGGGCAGTGGGTGTACGGAGCAGGTCAGCATGGGCGGGGCAGATCGGCCGTTGAGGCGGGGTGGGGATTGTAGTCCTCTGCGCTGCCAGATCAAAGTCAAAAGCCTCCCCCTCACCCCAACCCTCTCACCCAAGGGGGCGAGGGGGAAAGGGAGCAGATCGGGGGCTTTTCAAAACTTGGGTTCGGCTCGATATCTTGGGGGAGGGAGCCGATCTTCATGCTTTTCAAAGCTTGAGTTCGACTCAAGACGTTCAGGTCGGCGTACCTCCAACATCCACCTCGGTCAGTCCCCTCTCCCTTTGGGAGAGGGTTAGGGTGAGGGGCTCTTGAGCTTTTAGCCTTCGACAGCTGGAATATGCCCAAACATCTCCTGGGTAAACGCCACCCGCTCTTCAACCGACTCCGTCACGCCCCGCGCCTTCAGCTCTTCCAGCCGCGCTTCAACCGCGTGGGTACGCAAGGTCAGGCCGCAATCGTTGGCGATCTGAATGTTCAGCCCCGGCCGCGCATTCAGCTCGAGGATCAGCGGGCCTTTTTCCTGATCAAGCACCATGTCCACGCCGATATAACCCAGCCCGCACAGCTCATAGCAGCCGGCGGCGAGTTTCATGAAACCGTCCCAGTAGGGCAGTTGCACGCCATCCACCGCGTTGGTGGTGTCGGGGTGTTTGGTGATGATGTTGTTCAGCCAGGTGCCGCGCAGAGTAAGGCCGGTGGCCAGATCGACGCCGACGCCAATGGCGCCCTGGTGCAGGTTGGCCTTGCCGCCGGACTGGCGGGTCGGCAGACGCAACATCGCCATGACCGGGTAACCCATCAGCACGATGATGCGGATGTCCGGCACGCCTTCGTAGCTGATGCTTTTGAAGATCTGGTCCGGGGTCACACGGTATTCGATCAGCGCGCGGTCGCGGTGGCCGCCCAGCGAGTACAGGCCGGTGAGGATGCTGGAGATGTGATGTTCCAGCTCCTCGTGGGCGAGGATCTTGCCCGACACCGTGCGATAGCGGCCTTCGAAGCGGTCGGCGATGACGATGATGCCGTCGCCACCCGCGCCCTGCGCCGGTTTGATCACGAAGTCGCTGCGCCCGCCGATGATCTCGTCGAGCTTGTCGATTTCCTTTTCGGTGGAGATCACCCCGTACAGCTCCGGCACATGAATGCCGGCGGCGATGGCGCGTTCCTTGGTGAGGATCTTGTCATCGACGATCGGGTACAGGCTGCGCTTGTTGTACTTGAGCACGTAGTCCGCGTTTCGGCGGTTGATGCCCATGATGCCGCGCGCCTCGAGGGCCTTCCAGGTCTTCCAGAAACCGAACATCAGGCGTCAGCCTTCTTCAGGAAGGCCTTGAAACGTACCAGTTCGGTCAGGCGGTAGCCGCGATAGCGACCCATCGCCAGCATGAAACCGACCAGAATCAGCAGGATCGCCGGGAAGGTAAACACGAAGTACACCAGCTCCGGCACGGTCATGATCAGGTGCGCCAGGGAGGCGGCGAACAGCGTGCCGATGGCGACTTTCAGCGCATGGTTGGCGCCGCGTTCTTCCCAGGTGATCGACAGACGTTCGATGGTCATGGTCAGAATCACCATCGGGAACAGCGCCACCGACAAGCCACGCTCAAGCCCCAGCTTGTGGCTGAACAGACTGATCGCCGCAATCAACACCACCACGAACGTCAGCACCACCGACAGGCGCGGCAGCATTTGCAGCTTCAGATGTTCGAGATACGAGCGCAATGACAGGCCCAGCGCCGTGATCACTGTGAACAGCAGGATGCCGAAGCCCAGCTGCGTTTCGCGGAAGGCGAGGGCGATCAGCACCGGGGTGAATGTGCCGAGGGTCTGCAGGCCGACCAGGTTACGCAGGATCAGGATCACCAGCACGCCGATCGGGATCATCACCATGATCATGAAGGTCTGCTGGGTCTGCAGCGGCAAGCCGTACAGCGAGTAATCGAGGAAGTTGGCGTCAGTGTTTTCGTCGGTCAGCTTGGCCAGACGAATCGCGTTCATCTCGCTGTTGTTCAAGCTGAAGGTCACGTTGGCTTTCTTGCCACCGTCGACGGTGATCAGGTTTTCGTCGCCGGTCCACCACAGCAGGCGATCGGTCGGCAGGCCTTGCTCACCGGTTTCCGGGTTGAAGTACAACCAGTCGTTGCCGTTGAAGCTGCGCAGCCACAGTTCGGGAGTCTGAGGCTGATCGGCGACGAGGCGGATGGTGTGGACTTTTTCTACCGGAACGTGGGCAATCGACAGCAGCAGTTCGACGATCTTGGCTTTGTGCGAAGTCGACGGATCGCCGGCCAGCAGCAATTTGACGTTGTCGTCGTTGACGTTGTTGACGCGCTTGATCGCCTCGCCAATAAAGGTTTCGACGTCGGCCGAATGTTGGCGGATCGGCGCGAGCAGGGCTTCGGCGGCGATTTTTTCCGGGCCTTCGATGACCATGCTGTCACGGAAGGTCGGGCCTTTGACCTTGGATTTTTCCGCGGTGTAGCGCTTGGTCAGCACCAGACGGTAATACAGCGTCTGATTGCCCTTGGCGCGACGGGCCGACCAGGTCACCTTGCGGTTGCCGTCGATGCGGTTGACCGCGACGCCGTAGTTATTGGAGATGAAGCTTTCGTTGAGGCTCACGTAATCGCGGCTCAACGGCGGCACGAACATCTGGATCTTCACCGGATCTTTGGTGCTGGCGACGAACTCGACCTTGGCGTCGATGTTCCACAGGTCGTCGGTGGCGTCTTCGGTCACCGGGATGCCGAGCACGAAAATCTGATAGGCCGTAACCGAAACGCCCAGCAGCACCAGCACGGCGATCAGGATTTTCAGGTGGAAGGTTAGAGAACGCATGGAAATTACTCGGCGGTGTGAGCGGCGATGGTGCAGGCAGGTTTGCCGGCAGCGTATTTAAGACTGGGGTCGACCAGCGCGTCGAAGCGTTTCAGCGCCTCGGAGCCGATCAAAAGCGGGTATTGGAACGCACTTCGGTCGGTGAGGTTCACTTCGATGCTGCGCATTGCCGAACCCATGCAGATATCCAGCTCGATCACCGGACGGGCGGTGTACTGCTTGCCTTCTTCCGGATCGTAGTCGCCGGCGCGGCGCTTGATCTTGCTGACCCGCGCCAGCGGCCGTTCGATGGGGTGCGAATGCGCGGTGTCGATCGCCAGGTAGAAACGTACCCAGGATTCACCGTTGCGTTTGAAGCGTTTGATGTCGCGGGCACTCAGCGAGGCGGTTTTCGCCCCGGTGTCGAGTTTGGCCGCAACTTCGAGATTGATGCCGTCAAGCGAAGCGTATTCGTTGAGGCCGTACACGGTTTTTTCCCCCGCGGCGGCGAGGCCGGGCAGGCAAAACAGAGCAAAAAAGGTGGGGAAAGGCTTGAGTCTCATAAATCCTGGTGCGCAGCGTTCCGTTATCGGTTCAGGTGCCCGCACAACCGTGCGCAAGCCCCCGCGTGTGCCTGGCAGCTTTTTATGGCAAGCCGTACAAAAGACCCGCAAATGCGGGCGGCATTCTAGCACGGTGGTTTTATGGCGCCAGCGCTTGCGCCGACCCATGAGCTGCAAGGGATGCCACTCTTGTGGGAGCGAGCCTGCTCGCGAAAGCGCTGTGTCATTCGATGCAGAAGCCGGCTGATGTGCCGCCTTCGCGAGCAGGCACGCTCCCACAGTAATAGATGATCGATTGGCTGCGGTTATTAGACGATTGTCGACAATACCTATTTATCCTTTGACTCATCGGGCCAGATTGGCTAGTTTTTGCCGCATTGGATTTAAAGGTGTCGACAATCATGCTGGATCAACTCGATCCCCCGGTCATCAGTGGCGACGATTCCGAGACGCTGTCGGAAAACGTCTTCCGGCGTATCCAGGCCGCGATCGTCAAAGGCGAAATCGCCCCGGGCAGCAAGATCTCCGAGCCGGAGCTGGCGCGCACCTATGGCATCAGCCGAGGCCCGCTGCGTGAGGCGATCCATCGTCTGGAAGGCCAGCGCCTGCTGGTGCGCGTGCCGCACGTCGGTGCGCGGGTGGTCTCGCTCAGCCATGCCGAATTGATCGAACTCTACGAAATCCGTGAATCCCTCGAAGGTATGGCCTGCCGCCTCGCCGCCGAGCGCATGAGCGTCGAGGAAATCGACGAACTGCGCCGGGTCCTGGAAACCCACGAGCGCGATGCGGCGTTTCAGGCCGGCGTCGGTTATTACCAGCAGGAAGGCGATTTCGACTTTCATTACCGGATCATCCAGGGCAGCGGCAATCGCACGCTGACGCAGATGCTCTGCGGCGAGCTGTATCAATTGGTGCGCATGTACCGCATCCAGTTTTCCACCACGCCGAATCGCCCGCACCAGGCCTTCGCCGAACACCACC
Organism: Pseudomonas siliginis; assembly: GCF_024072275.1. NCBI lineage: Bacteria > Pseudomonadati > Pseudomonadota > Gammaproteobacteria > Pseudomonadales > Pseudomonadaceae > Pseudomonas > Pseudomonas siliginis. The sequence continues at coordinate 1,997,605 of NZ_CP099598.1, forward strand.
GCATTCTCGATGCCATCGCCGACCGTGACGGCGAACTCGCGGAATTGTTGATGCGCCGCCACATCGGCGCCTCGAAACGCAACATCGCCCGTCACTACGAGGACGGCGCCCACAACAAGACAGCCACTGAACGAGGTGATGCATGACTTCCAACCTGAACACGCCGGGCCAGCGCTTCCGCGATGCGGTCGCCAGCGAGCATCCTTTGCAAGTGGTCGGCGCGATCAACGCCAACCACGCGCTGCTGGCCAAACGCGCCGGTTTCAAGGCGATCTACCTGTCCGGTGGCGGTGTAGCCGCAGGTTCTCTGGGCGTGCCGGACCTGGGCATCACTGGATTGGACGACGTGCTGACCGACGTGCGCCGCATCACCGATGTCTGCGACCTGCCGCTGCTGGTGGATGTCGACACCGGTTTTGGCTCGTCGGCGTTCAACGTCGCGCGCACGGTCAAGTCGATGATCAAGTTCGGCGCGGCGGCGATTCACATCGAGGACCAGGTTGGCGCCAAGCGCTGCGGCCATCGCCCCAATAAAGAAATTGTCAGCCAGCAGGAAATGGTCGATCGCATCAAAGCCGCCGTCGATGCGCGCACCGACGACAGCTTCGTGATCATGGCGCGCACCGATGCATTGGCGGTGGAAGGTCTGGAATCGGCACTCGATCGTGCGGCGGCGTGCATTGAGGCCGGCGCTGACATGATCTTCCCGGAAGCGATTACTGAACTGGAGATGTACAAGCTGTTCGCCAACCGCGTGAAAGCGCCGATCCTGGCCAATATCACCGAGTTCGGCGCAACGCCGCTGTACACCACCGAACAACTGGCCGGCGCCGACGTTTCTCTGGTGCTGTATCCGCTGTCGGCATTCCGCGCGATGAACAAGGCGGCGGAAAATGTCTACACGGCGATCCGCCGCGATGGCACGCAACAGAATGTAATCGACACCATGCAGACTCGCATGGAGCTCTACGATCGTATCGATTACCACACGTTCGAGCAGAAGCTCGATGCGTTGTTTGCACAGAAGAAAGGCTGAACAAAACCCTGTGGGAGCGAGCCTGCTCGCGAAGACGGACTGACATCCAACATTGATGTCGACTGATCCAGCGCTTTCGCGAGCAGGCTCGCTCCCACAAGTTTTCCCCATACAAATTCAAGAAGATTGGAGAACACAATGGCCGAAGCAAAAGTACTCAGTGGCGCCGGGCTCCGTGGCCAGGTTGCCGGGCAAACCGCACTGTCCACCGTGGGCCAGGCCGGAGCCGGGCTGACCTATCGCGGCTACGACGTGCGTGAACTGGCCGCCGACGCGCAATTTGAAGAAGTCGCGTATCTGCTGCTGTACGGCGAACTGCCGACCAAAGCGCAACTGGCCGACTATCAAAGCAAACTTAGCAAGCTGCGCGACCTGCCGCAGGCGCTCAAGGAAGTGCTTGAGCGCATTCCGGCTGACGCGCATCCGATGGACGTCATGCGTACCGGTTGCTCATTCCTCGGCAACATCGAACCGGAGAAGGACTTCGCCGAACAGCGCGACAAGACCGACCGCCTGCTCGCCGCTTTCCCGGCGATCATGTGCTACTGGTATCGCTTCAGCCACGACGGCAAGCGCATCGACTGCGTCAGCGACGAGCCGACCATTGGCGGCCACTTCCTGCATTTGCTGCACGGCGAGAAACCGAGCGAACTGCACGTCAAAGTCATGAACGTGTCGCTGATCCTCTACGCCGAGCACGAATTCAATGCCTCGACCTTCACCGCACGGGTTTGCGCCTCGACCCTTTCCGATCTGTATTCCTGCGTAACAGCGGCAATCGGTTCGCTGCGCGGTCCATTGCACGGCGGCGCCAACGAAGCGGCGATGGAAATGATCGAGCGCTTCTCGTCGCCGGAAGAGGCGATCAAAGGCACCCTCGGCATGCTCGAGCGCAAGGACAAGATCATGGGCTTCGGCCACGCGATCTATAAGGACAGCGACCCGCGCAACGAGGTGATCAAGGGCTGGGCGAAAAAACTCGCGGACGAGGTCGGCGACAAGGTGCTGTTCCCGGTTTCCGAGGCCATCGACAAGACCATGTGGGAGCAGAAGAAACTGTTCCCGAATGCCGACTTCTACCATGCCTCGGCTTACCGCTTCATGGGCATCCCGACCAAGCTGTTCACGCCGATCTTCGTCTGCTCGCGCCTGACCGGCTGGGCCGCGCACGTGTTCGAACAACGCGCCAACAACCGCATCATCCGCCCGAGCGCCGAGTACACCGGCGTCGAACAGCGCAAGTTCGTGCCAATCGAACGTCGCTGAAATGGTGGGCTGACCCGGAACCAGAGAACACCGCTAGACCCTGGGGGAGCGAGCCTGCTCGCGAAGACGGACTGACATTCAACATTGATGTCGACTGATATACCGCTTTCGCGAGCAGGCTCGCTCCCACAGTGGACGGTGTGTAACTCAGGTTTCTGGCCCACCCTTTGAAACCACCGTGACCCGAGTCCTGACCCGATGAACACAGAATTCCGCAAGAACCTGCCCGGCACGCCGCTGGATTACTTCGACACCCGCGCGGCGGTCGAGGCGATTGCGCCTGGCAGCTACGACACCCTGCCGTACACCTCCCGCGTGCTGGCGGAAAACCTCGTGCGTCGCTGCGACCCGGCCACGCTTACCGATTCGCTCAAGCAACTGATCGAACGCAAGCGCGATCTCGATTTCCCGTGGTTCCCGGCGCGGGTGGTCTGCCATGACATCCTCGGCCAGACCGCGCTGGTCGACCTCGCCGGTCTGCGTGACGCCATCGCTTTGCAGGGTGGTGACCCGGCGCAGGTCAACCCGGTGGTGCCGACGCAACTGATCGTCGACCACTCGCTGGCCGTCGAGGCGGGCGGTTTCGATGCCCAGGCCTTCGAGAAGAACCGCGCCATCGAAGATCGCCGCAACGAAGACCGTTTCCACTTCATCAACTGGACCAAAAAGGCCTTCAAGAACGTCGATGTGATCCCGCCGGGCAACGGCATCATGCACCAGATCAACCTGGAGAAAATGTCGCCGGTGATTCAGGTGCGCGAAGGCGTGGCGTTCCCCGACACTTGCGTCGGCACCGACAGCCACACGCCGCACGTCGATGCGCTGGGTGTGATTGCCATCGGCGTCGGCGGCCTCGAAGCCGAGAGCGTGATGCTCGGTCGCGCGTCGTGGATGCGTCTGCCGGAAAGCGTTGGCGTCGAACTGACCGGCAAGTTGCAACCGGGCATCACCGCCACCGACATGGTCCTGGCTTTGACCGAATACCTGCGCAAACAGAAAGTCGTCGGCGCATGGCTGGAATTCTTCGGTGAAGGCGCGGCAGCGCTGACCCTCGGCGACCGCGCGACCATTTCCAACATGGCCCCGGAATACGGCGCCACGGCAGCGATGTTCTACATCGATCAGCAGACCATCGATTACCTGAAGCTGACCGGTCGTGAAGACCAGCAAGTGCAACTGGTCGAGCAATACGCCAAGTTGACCGGCCTGTGGGCTGACAGCCTGAAAGGCGCGCAATACGAGCGCGGCCTGACTTTTGATCTGTCCTCGGTGGTGCGCAACATGGCCGGCCCGAGCAACCCGCACGCCCGCGTCGCGGTGTCCGATCTGGCGGCCAAAGGCATCTCCGGCCAGTGGGATGACGTGCCGGGGCAAATGCCCGACGGCGCGGTGATCATCGCCGCCATCACCAGCTGCACCAACACCAGCAACCCACGCAACGTCATTGCCGCTGGCCTGTTGGCGCGCAATGCCAACAAGCTCGGCCTGACCCGCAAGCCATGGGTCAAATCCTCGCTGGCGCCCGGTTCGAAAACCGTAGCGCTGTACCTCGATGAAGCGGGGCTGACCACTGAGCTGGAACAGCTCGGTTTCGGCGTTGTGGCATTTGCCTGCACCACGTGTAATGGCATGTCCGGCGCCCTCGATCCGCTGATCCAGCAAGAGATCATCGACCGCGATCTGTACGCGACCGCGGTGCTTTCCGGCAACCGCAACTTCGACGGCCGCATTCACCCGTACGCCAAACAGGCATTCCTTGCTTCGCCGCCGCTGGTGGTTGCCTACGCGATCGCCGGGACCATCCGTTTCGATATCGAGAAGGATGTGCTGGGCGTGGTCGATGGCCGGGAAATTCGCCTGAAAGACATCTGGCCGAGCGATGAAGAAATCGATGCGGTGGTGAAGTCTTCGGTCAAGCCTGAGCAGTTCCGTCAGGTCTACATTCCGATGTTCGCCGTGCATGAAGACACCGGGCCGAAAGTCGCGCCGCTGTACGACTGGCGCGAGATGAGCACCTACATCCGCCGTCCGCCGTACTGGGAAGGCGCACTGGCCGGCGCCCGTCCGTTGAAGGGCATGCGCCCGCTGGCGGTGCTGCCGGACAACATCACCACTGATCACCTGTCGCCATCGAACGCGATCATGCTCGACAGCGCCGCCGGCGAATACCTGGCGAAAATGGGCCTGCCGGAAGAGGACTTCAACTCCTACGCCACCCACCGTGGCGACCACCTGACCGCACAGCGCGCGACGTTCGCCAATCCGAAGCTGTTCAACGAAATGGTCGTGGAAAACGGCAAGGTCAAGCAGGGTTCGCTGGCGCGTGTCGAGCCGGAAGGCCAGGTCATGCGCATGTGGGAAGCCATCGAAACCTACATGCAGCGCAAGCAGCCGCTGATCATCATCGCTGGTGCCGACTACGGTCAGGGTTCGTCCCGCGACTGGGCGGCGAAAGGCGTGCGCCTGGCCGGTGTCGAGGCGATTGCCGCTGAAGGTTTCGAGCGCATTCACCGCACCAACCTGGTGGGCATGGGCGTGTTGCCGCTGGAATTCAAACCCGGCACCAACCGCCACACCCTGGCCATTGATGGCAGCGAAACCTATGACGTGATCGGCGAGCGCAAACCCCGCGCGGATCTGACGCTGGTGATCAATCGCAAGAACGGCGAGCGCGTCGAAGTGCCGGTGACCTGCCGTCTCGATACCGCTGAAGAAGTGTCGATCTACGAGGCCGGCGGCGTGTTGCAGCGCTTCGCGCAGGACTTCCTCGAAGGCTCGGCGGTCGCCGTTTAAATCAACTTGTGGGCATGGGATTTTCAAGTCCCATGCCTTCGGTAAGGAGCACCATGGCTCACGCACCACAAATCAGAATCGCTGCCACCTACATGCGCGGCGGCACCAGCAAAGGCGTGTTCTTCAGCCTGACCGATCTGCCCGAAGCCGCGCAGGTTCCTGGCCCGGCACGCGATGCGCTGCTGCTGCGGGTGATCGGCAGTCCCGACCCGTACGACAAGCAAATCGACGGCATGGGCGGCGCGACGTCGAGCACCAGCAAAACCGTGATCCTGTCGAAAAGCACCCGCGCCGATCACGACGTCGATTACCTGTTCGGCCAGGTGTCGATCGACAAGCCGTTCGTCGACTGGAGCGGCAACTGCGGCAACCTTTCGGCGGCGGTCGGTTCGTTCGCCATCAGCAACGGTCTGGTCGACGCCAGCCGCATTCCGCACAACGGTGTGGCGGTGGTGCGCGTGTGGCAGGCCAACATCGGCAAGACCATCATTGCCCACGTCCCGATCACCAACGGCGAAGTGCAGGAAACCGGTGATTTCGAACTCGACGGCGTGACCTTTCCGGCGGCGGAAGTGCAGGTTGAATTCATGGATCCGGCGGCGGAAGAAGAGGGCGGCGGTGGCTCGATGTTCCCCACCGGCAATCTGGTCGATGAGCTTGAGGTCCCGGGTGTCGGCACGTTCAAGGCGACCATGATCAATGCCGGGATCCCGACGATATTCGTCAACGCCGAGGACATCGGCTACACCGGCACCGAGCTGCAAGGCGCGATCAACGGCGATCCGCAAGCGCTGCTGATGTTCGAGACCATTCGCGCCTACGGTGCGTTGCGCATGGGCCTGATCGCCAATCTGGAAGAAGCCGCCAAGCGGCAACACACGCCGAAAGTTGCGTTCGTCGCCAAGCCTGCGGATTACGTAGCGTCGAGTGGTAAAGCGATCGCTGCTGGTGATGTGGACCTGCTGGTGCGCGCGTTGTCGATGGGCAAGCTGCACCACGCGATGATGGGCACGGCAGCGGTGGCGATCGGCACGGCGGCGGCGATTTCCGGCACGTTGGTCAATCTTGCGGCGGGTGGCATTGAACGCAACGCGGTGCGTTTCGGGCATCCGTCGGGGACATTGCGCGTGGGCGCTGAGGCGACGCTGGAGAATGGCGAGTGGGTGGTGAAGAAAGCCATCATGAGCCGCAGTGCACGCGTTCTCATGGAAGGTTACGTCCGCGTGCCCGGAGATTCCTTTTAAGCGACAGCAATATCCTTGTGGGAGCGAGCCTGCTCGCGAAAGCGATGCATCAGACATGCAAAGGTTGACTGACACTCAGCCTTCGCGAGCAGGCTCGCTCCCACAGTGGATTGCATTTCAATCATAAGAAATCGTTAGCCCTGAACCGAGGTCCCATCAACGAACCACTTTACGAGTGAATCGAACATGAGCGCCAACGTCGACCTGAACAACCGTCCCGATTACGACGCAGTCCTGCAGGACATCGCCGACTACGTCCTCACCTTCAAGCCCGAATCCGCCGAAGCGCTGAACACCGCGCGCAACTGCCTGATCGACACGCTGGGCTGCGGTCTGCTGGCCCTGCGTTTCCCCGAATGCACGAAACATCTCGGCCCGATCGTCGAAGGCACGGTTGTACCGTTCGGCGCACGAGTGCCGGGCACCAGTTATCGCCTCGATCCGGTCAAGGCCGCGTGGGACATCGGCTGCATCGTCCGTTGGCTCGATTACAACGACACCTGGCTTGCCGCCGAATGGGGGCATCCATCGGACAACCTCGGTGCCATCCTCGCCGTAGCCGATCACCTGTCGCAGAAACGCGTCGCCCACGGTGAGGCGCCGCTGACGGTTCGTGATGTGCTGGAAGCGATGATCATGGCCCACGAGATTCAAGGCGTGATCGCTCTGGAAAACTCCTTCAACCGGGTTGGACTCGACCACGTCATTCTGGTGAAAGTCGCCTCGACCGCCGTCAGCGCCAGACTGATGGGTGCCAATCGCGAGCAGATGCTGTCGGCGCTGTCCCATGCCTTCGCCGACGGTCAGGCGCTGCGCACCTATCGTCACGCGCCGAACGCTGGCTCGCGCAAATCCTGGGCGGCGGGGGATGCGGCGAGTCGCGGCGTAAGGCTGGCCGACATCGCCATGCGCGGCGAGATGGGCATTCCCGGAGTTTTGAGCGCGAAGCAGTGGGGCTTCTATGACGTTTCGTTCAGCCACACCAACAACGATCTGGCGCTGAAACCCTCGGACAAACGCGCTTTCAGCTTTTCCCGGCCGTTCGGCAGTTACGTGATGGAAAACGTGCTGTTCAAGATCAGTTTCCCCGCCGAATTCCATGCGCAGACGGCGTGCGAGGCGGCGGTGACCCTGCATCCGCAGGTGCGCAATCGCCTGCACGAGATCGACCGCATTGTCATCACCACCCATGAATCGGCGATCCGCATCATTTCCAAGGTCGGCCCGCTGGCCAACGCAGCCGACCGCGACCACTGCCTGCAATATATGACCGCCGTGCCGCTGGCATTCGGCAATCTGGTGGCGGAGCACTACGAAGACGACTTCCACAAGGCGCATCCGATCATCGATGTGCTGCGCGAAAAAATGCTCATCGTTGAAGAACCGCGCTTCACCCGCGAATACCTTGAGCCCGACAAACGCTCGATTGCCAATGCCGTGCAGGTGTTTTTCAAGGACGGCAGCAGCACCGAGAACGTCGTGGTGGAGTACCCGATCGGCCATCGCCGCCGCCGCGCCGAAGGTATTCCGTTGCTGGAGGACAAGTTCAAGGCCAACCTGGCCACGCGGTTTGCCGGGCAGCGTTGCGCTGAGATATTTGCGCTCTGTGAGGATCAGGCGCGGCTGGAAGCCACAGCGGTGAATCGATTCATCGACCTGTTTGTGATCTGACGGACCGCGTTATCGTTCTTCGCGGGCAAGCCCGCTCCCACAGGGAATGGTGATGAACACAGAAATTGTGAACACCTTCAGAACCTGTGGGAGCGGGCTTGCCCGCGATAGCGTCAGATCAGGCACCGCAAACCTACTTGAACCGCCGCTCAACCCCTTTCTCCACCAGAATCTTCGCCGAAATCTCTTCCACCGAGAAATGCGTGGAATTGATGTGCGGAATGTTCTCGCGGCGGAACAGGTTCTCCACTTCGCGCACTTCGAATTCGCACTGGGCGTAGCTCGAATAACGGCTGTTGGGCTTGCGCTCGTTGCGGATCGCGGTCAAGCGGTCCGGGTCGATGGTCAGGCCGAACAGCTTGTGCTGATGGGCGCGCAGGGCCGTCGGCAGGGTCAGGCGCTCCATGTCGTCTTCGGTCAGCGGATAGTTGGCCGCGCGGATACCGAACTGCATGGCCATGTACAGACACGTCGGCGTTTTGCCGCATCGCGACACGCCCACTAGTATCAGATCGGCTTTGTCGTAATAGTGGGTGCGCGCGCCGTCATCGTTGTCGAGAGCGAAGTTCACCGCCTCGATGCGCTCCATGTAATTGGAGTTGTGCCCGATGGAATGGGACTTGCCGACGGTGTAGGAAGAGTGCTCGGTAAGCTCCTGTTCGAGCGGCGCGAGGAAGGTCGAGAAAATGTCGATCATGAAACCATTGGACGTTGCGAGAATCTCACGAATGTCCTGATTGACGATGGTGTCGAAGATGATCGGCCGAAAGCCGTCGGTTTCAGCGGCTTTGTTGATTTGTTGTACCATGGCCCGCGCTTTTTCCACGCTGTCGATGTAGGGCCGCGTGAATTTGCTGAAGGTAATGTTTTCGAACTGCGCCAGCAGGCTTTGACCCAGGGTTTCGGCGGTAATGCCGGTGCCATCGGAGATGAAGAAAGCAGATCGTTTCATTTGCACCTTGGGCCTTAAGCTAGTAACGAATCTTGGATATGATAGGCGCGATTTGCCGGCCGCCATTGGCCCGCATTCTCACTTATTTTCCAGGTCCAGGCCATACAACCGGCCAAGGCTCCCCCGGGCCGCCGGTTTCTGAGCTTTTCCAACACAGTTAGTGGAGAGATCACCTTGGTAGAGTACGTAGTTTCCCTCGATAAGCTCGGCAAACACGATGTTGAGCATGTGGGGGGCAAGAACGCATCCCTGGGCGAGATGATCAGTAACCTGGCAGGCGCCGGTGTTTCGGTCCCCGGCGGCTTCGCCACGACGGCTCAGGCCTATCGTGACTTCCTCGAACTGAGCGGCCTGAACGAGCAGATCCACAAGGCCCTCGACGCGCTTGACGTCGACGACGTCAATGCCCTGGCCAAGACCGGCGCGCAGATCCGCCAATGGATCATGGACGCCGAATTCCCGGAAAAACTTAACACCGAGATCCGCACCGCGTTCGCCGCGCTGTCGGCGGGCAACCCTGACGTAGCCGTGGCCGTGCGTTCTTCTGCTACCGCCGAAGACCTGCCGGACGCCTCGTTCGCCGGTCAGCAGGAAACCTTCCTGAACATCCGTGGTGTGGAAAACGTAATCCGCGCCGCCAAAGAGGTGTTCGCTTCGCTGTTCAACGACCGTGCGATTTCCTACCGCGTGCACCAGGGCTTCGACCACAAACTGGTCGCCCTGTCGGCTGGCGTGCAGCGCATGGTGCGCTCGGAAACCGGCACCGCCGGCGTGATGTTCACCCTCGATACCGAATCCGGTTTCCGTGACGTGGTGTTCATCACCGGCGCTTACGGCCTGGGCGAAACCGTCGTACAAGGCGCGGTCAACCCGGATGAGTTCTACGTACACAAAGGCACGCTGGAGGCCGGTCGTCCGGCGATCCTGCGTCGCAATCTGGGCAGCAAAGCCATCAAGATGATCTACGGCGACGAGGCCAAGGCCGGTCGTTCGGTCAAGACCGTCGATGTCGACAAGGCCGAACGCGCGCGTTTCTGCCTGACCGACGCCGAAGTCAGCGAGCTGGCCAAGCAGGCGATGATCATCGAGAAGCACTACGGCTGCCCGATGGACATCGAGTGGGCCAAGGACGGTGACGACGGCAAGCTGTACATCGTGCAAGCGCGTCCGGAAACCGTGAAAAGCCGCACCCAGGCCAACGTCATGGAGCGTTACCTGCTGAAAGAAACCGGCACCGTGCTGGTGGAAGGTCGGGCGATCGGCCAGCGCATCGGCGCCGGCAAAGTACGCATCATCAAAGACGTCTCGGAAATGGACAAGGTCCAGCCGGGCGACGTTCTGGTGTCCGACATGACCGACCCGGACTGGGAACCGGTGATGAAGCGCGCCAGCGCCATCGTCACCAACCGTGGCGGGCGTACCTGCCACGCGGCGATCATCGCCCGTGAGCTGGGCATTCCGGCGGTGGTCGGTTGCGGCAACGCCACCCAGTTGCTGAAGGATGGCCAGGGCGTGACCGTGTCCTGCGCCGAAGGCGACACCGGTTACATCTTCGAAGGCGAACTGGGCTTCGACATCAAGAAGAACTCCGTCGATGCCATGCCGGAGCTGCCGTTCAAGATCATGATGAACGTCGGCAACCCGGACCGCGCCTTCGACTTCGCCCAATTGCCGAACGCCGGCGTTGGTCTGGCGCGTCTGGAATTCATTATCAACCGCATGATCGGCGTGCACCCGAAAGCGCTGTTGAACTACGACGGCCTGCCGCAGGAAATCAAGGACAGCGTCGACAAGCGTATTGCCGGTTACAGCGACCCTGTCGACTTCTACGTCGACAAACTGGTGGAAGGCATCAGCACCCTGGCTGCAGCGTTCACGCCGAAAAAAGTCATCGTGCGTCTGTCGGACTTCAAGTCCAACGAATACGCCAACCTGATCGGCGGCAAGCTCTACGAGCCGGAAGAAGAAAACCCGATGCTGGGTTTCCGTGGTGCTTCGCGTTACATCAGCGAATCGTTCCGCGACTGCTTCGAACTCGAATGCCGCGCGCTGAAACGCGTGCGCAACGAGATGGGCCTGACCAACGTGGAAATCATGGTGCCGTTCGTCCGTACTCTCGGCGAAGCCAGCCAGGTGGTCGATCTGCTCGCCGAGAACGGCTTGAAGCGTGGCGAGAACGGTCTGCGCGTGATCATGATGTGCGAGCTGCCATCCAACGCGATTCTGGCTGAGGAATTCCTCGAATTCTTCGACGGTTTCTCGATCGGCTCCAACGACCTGACCCAGCTCACTTTGGGTCTGGACCGCGACTCGGGGATCATCGCGCACCTGTTCGACGAACGTAATCCAGCGGTCAAGAAGCTGTTGGCCAACGCCATTCAGGCCTGCAACAAGGCTGGCAAGTACATCGGCATCTGCGGTCAGGGTCCTTCGGACCACCCGGATCTGGCCAAGTGGCTGATGGAACAGGGCATCGAGAGCGTGTCGCTGAACCCGGACACCGTGCTGGAAACCTGGTTCTTCCTCGCCGAAGGTCAGGCGCAGGCTTGATCAACATGTGAACGGGCCGCGCCCCCTGTAGGAGCGAGCCTGCTCGCGAAGACGGAGCAACATTCACCATGGATGTTGATTGATACACCGCTTTCGCGAGCAGGCTCGCTCCCACATGGGCCGGGCCTTGAGATTGAAGTAGGGCGGGCTCCATCGGATGCCGCCCTTTTTTGTGCAAGAGCATTATGCAAAGCAGCAGCAACCTGTTTCCTGTCGCGCTGATCAGCGCCGAGCGGCGCGGCGATCTGAGCGAAGACGTCTATCGATTGAAACCCGGCAACAGCCCGGACTGGTCCGTGGAGATCGCCGTCACCCGCCTGGGCATGGCCGATGACACGGCGCCACGCGGCGTGCCGGTGATTCTGTTGCACGGCAGCTTTTCCAATCGGCGCTTCTGGTTTTCCCCCAAAGGCCTCGGGCTCGGCGCGTATCTGACGCGGCTGGGCTTCGACGTGTGGATTCCGGAAATGCGCGGTCACGGCCTGTCCCAGCGCAACGAGGACTATCGGCGCAACCGCGTGGCCGATTACGCCCGTTACGATCTGCCGGCGATTGCCGCGTTCGTGCGTGAGCAGAGCGGACAGATCCCGCACTGGATCGGCCATTCGCTGGGCGGCATCACCCTGGCAGCAGCGCTCGGCGGCGAGTATCTCGGCGAACCGGCCGTGGCCTCGGCGGCGTTTTTCGGCACCCAGGTCAGCCGCACCTATTGGCCTTTGAAAATCCCACCGGTGGAGTGGGGCGGGCGCTTTATTCTCAAGCGTTTCGCGCAGTTGTCCGGCTCACGCCTCAAACGCGGCCCGGAAGACGAACCGATCGGCCTGGCCATCGAAAGCATGCGCTGGTACGGCTTGTTCGGTCGCTTCGGCGACAAGGACAAGGACTGGTGGGCCGGACTTGCCGAGGTTCAGGTACCGGTGCTGGCGGTGACGGCAGCGGGCGATCATCAGGATCCGGCGTGGGCTTGCCGCAAGCTGTTCGAGCAGATCGGCGCCGAGCACAAGCAGTTCATCAACCTGGGCCGCGAGCAGGGCTTCTCGGATAATTTCGGCCATGTCGAAATGCTGGTGAGCAAAGCAGCGCAGGCTGAAGTGTGGCCGCTGGTGGCGCGCTGGTTGAAGGATCAGCAGACACCGTTGCTTGCGCAGCCAGCGAATCTGGCCGCCGCAGTGTGAGGGGCGTTCCGTTCAGCCTGGCTTGCGGCTAAGATATGACGCATTGTGCGGTTCTGGTCATATTTCGTGACTGTTTAGCTATTACGTTTCAGGGTTTGTTCAGGTTGCGTCAGCGACCATGGCATGGACTAAGGTAAACAGCGACCGCCGGAACTCGTCTCATCAGAATGCGGCATCCTTGATCGTCTTCCTTGTTACAGGAGTTTTTCGATGGAACATTACCTTACGCCTGATCTGTGCGACGCCTACCCGGAGCTGGTGCAGGTGCTGGAACCGATGTTCAGCAATTTCGGTGGCCGGGATTCTTTCGGCGGCGAAATCGTGACCATCAAATGCTTCGAAGACAATTCGCTGGTCAAGGAGCAGGCCGAACTCAACGGCAAAGGCAAAGTACTGGTGGTTGATGGCGGCGGTTCGCTGCGCCGCGCCCTGCTGGGCGACATGATCGCCGCCAAGGCCGCGCAGAACGGCTGGGAAGGGCTGGTGATCTACGGTTGCATCCGTGACGTCGACGTCATCGCCCAGACCGATCTCGGCGTGCAGGCGCTGGCCAGTCACCCGATGAAAACCGACAAGCGCGGCATTGGCGACCTCAACGTCCCGGTGACTTTCGCCGGTGTGACGTTTCACCCGGGCCAGTACATTTATGCGGACAACAACGGCGTGATCGTTTCGCCGACTCCGCTGAAAATGCCTGAATAAGGTTTTCGACAAGGGATGCGGATGTTCGAGGAAGAAAACGCGCAATGGGGGCTGGTACATGCCCTGGTACTGGACGGCAAGGGCGGTGCGCGTTCGATAGCCCGGACTGAGCTCGACGATTTGCAGCTGCAGGCCCATGAAAGCCTGTGGCTGCACTGGGATCGCAGCCATCCGCAGACCCAAACCTGGCTGCGCAAATCCAGCGGGCTCAACGAATTCACCTGCGATCTGCTGCTGGAAGAGAACACCCGCCCGCGTCTGTTGCCATTGCCCGACTCCGAGCTGCTGCTGTTTCTGCGCGGGGTCAATCTCAACCCCGGGGCCGAACCGGAAGACATGGTCTCGGTGCGGATTTTTGCCTCCGCTCAGCGCGTGATTTCCCTGCGCTTGCGTCCGTTGCGCGCTACAGATGAGTTGCTGGCGCTGCTGGGGGAGGGCAAAGGTCCGAAAACGTCTTCTGAATTGATGCTGTATCTGGCGCAGTTCCTCACCAATAAAGTGCAGGATCTGGTCACGTGCCTGTCGGAAGTGGTCGATGAAGAGGAAGAAAAACTCGACGCCGACGAACGGTATACGCCCGAGCACGGGGCGATTTTGCACATCCGCCGTAGAGCGGCCGGGCTGAAGCGTTTTCTTGCGCCACAGCGGGATATTTTCGGACAGCTGACGCGGATAAAATTGCCGTGGTTCGTCGAAGACGACGCCGACTACTGGAACGAATTGAACAACAGCCTGACCCGTTATCTGGAAGAGCTCGAATTGACTCGAGAGCGTGTGGGGCTTGTGCTGGAGGCCGAAGACCGGCGTTTGAGCGTGCACATGAATCGCACCATGTACCGCTTCGGCATCATTACCTGCATCTTTTTGCCGATGAGTTTCATCACCGGTCTGCTGGGCATCAATGTCGGCGGTATTCCGTTTGCCGAAAGCCCGTATGGTTTCCTGATTGCCTGCCTGACGGTACTCGCCCTGGCGTTCGGTCAGTGGTGGTTGTTCCGTCGATTGCGCTGGGTGTGAACATGGCGTATGTGACCCGAGTAAAACTGCCCGCGTCTTTCACAGACATCACGAGAGGTGCGTATGCACGATCCGTTTGAACAGTCTTTGCGCGACATGCTCAACGCTTCGCCGTCCAGCCGCGACGACGATGCCTGCCTGGGCCGCGTACTCAAAACCGCCAACCGCCAGGTCGGCGCCGGTGATCTGTTCAGCCTGCTGGGCCGCTGGCTGCCCGCGCTGATGATCGCCCTGAACAATGGCTCGGCGCATGTCTCGCCGGTTTCCCGTCTTCGTAAAACCACTGCTCGCACTGCTGATAAGGCTGATTGAATATGGAACTTGATCTCTGGACTCAGAGCCTCGTCACTGCAATGACTGCGTTGTGGACCAAAGTTGCTAACTTCATTCCGAACCTGTTCGGCGCACTGGTTGTGCTGCTGTTGGGTTTCGTCGTGGCCAAGCTGCTCGACACCTTGCTCTCCAAATTGCTCGCAAAACTGGGCCTTGATCGCCTGATGGGCGGTACCGGGCTGACCAAACTGATGTCGCGGGCCGGGCTGCAAGTGCCGATCTCGACGCTGATCGGTAAAATCGTCTACTGGTTCGTTCTGCTGATTTTTCTGGTTTCCGCAGCAGAATCCCTTGGCCTTGAGCGAGTTTCAGCTACGCTGGACATGCTGGCGTTGTATCTGCCGAAAGTATTCGGCGCCGCGCTGGTGTTGCTGGTCGGTGTCCTGCTGGCGCAACTGGCTAACGGGCTGGTGCGCGGCGCAGCAGAAGGCGTAGGCCTGGACTACGCTTCCGGGTTGGGACGGATCGCGCAGGGGCTGGTGATCATCATCAGCATCTCGGTGGCGATCAGCCAGCTCGAGGTCAAGACCGACCTGCTGAACCATGTGATTGTCATCGTATTGATTACCGTTGGTCTGGCAGTTGCGCTGGCCATGGGTTTGGGAAGCCGGGAAATCGCTGGTCAGATTCTTGCGGGAATCTATGTGCGTGAGCTGTACGAGGTTGGGCAACAAGTGCGTGTTGGCGAGGTCGAAGGCCAGATCGAAGAGATCGGCACGGTTAAAACCACATTGCTGACCGATGAGGGTGAGCTAGTCTCTCTCTCCAATCGGATCCTGCTGGAACAGCATGTGAGTAGCCGCTAAACCGGCAAACCCTGCTAATGTATGCCGCCGCAAAATGCCAGCCAAGGCTGGTTGTGGCGGACATTGACCTGACTGTCGGCACGACTTGTTTTGAATAAAGCCCAACCGCTATCCACGCGCTACGACCCCCGCGAGCTCTCTGATGAGGAGTTGGTCGCGCGCTCGCATACCGAGCTGTTTCACGTAACGCGCGCCTACGAAGAGTTGATGCGGCGTTACCAGCGAACATTATTTAACGTCTGCGCGAGATATCTTGGGAACGATCGCGACGCAGACGATGTCTGTCAGGAAGTGATGCTGAAGGTGCTGTACGGCCTGAAGAACTTCGAGGGGAAATCGAAGTTCAAAACCTGGCTTTACAGCATCACTTACAACGAATGCATCACGCAGTATCGGAAGGAACGGCGTAAGCGTCGCTTGATGGACGCTCTCAGTCTGGACCCTCTTGAAGAAGCGTCTGAAGAAAAGGCGCCGAAGCCGGAGGAGAAGGGTGGGCTTGATCGCTGGCTGGTGTATGTGAATCCGATTGACCGCGAAATTCTGGTGCTACGATTTGTCGCAGAGCTGGAGTTTCAGGAGATCGCAGACATCATGCACATGGGTTTGAGTGCGACAAAAATGCGTTACAAACGCGCTCTAGATAAATTGCGTGAGAAATTTGCAGGCATTGCTGAAACTTAGTTCAGCGCAAATATCTCTTACGTGTAGGCAAGTTCTGATAGACTTGCCGCCGAGTTGTCCCCCGGTTTGCGGGACTGCTTCACAATCACCAGATGGGGATTTAACGGATGAAACTGAAAAACACCTTGGGCTTGGCCATTGGTTCTCTGATTGCCGCCACTTCGTTCGGCGCTCTGGCACAAGGCCAAGGCGCAGTTGAAATCGAAGGCTTCGCTAAGAAAGAACAATTCGACAGCGCTCGTAACTTCAAGAACAACGGCAACCTGTTCGGCGGTTCGATCGGTTACTTCCTGACCGACGACGTTGAACTGCGTCTGGGCTACGACGAAGTGCACAACGTACGTGCCGACGATGGCAAGAACGTCAAAGGCGCTAACACCGCTCTGGACGCTCTGTACCACTTCAACAACCCAGGCGACATGATTCGTCCATACGTTTCGGCCGGTTTCTCTGACCAGAGCATCGACCAGAACGGTTCGAACGGTCGTAACCGTTCCACCTTCGCCAACGTTGGCGGCGGTGCCAAGCTGTACTTCACCGAGAACTTCTACGCCCGTGCCGGCGTTGAAGCTCAGTACAACATCGACCAGGGCGACACCGAGTGGGCTCCTAGCGTCGGTATCGGTGTGAACTTCGGTGGCGGCTCCAAGCCAGCTGCTGCTCCAGTTCCAGCACCTGCTGAAGTCTGCTCCGACAGCGACAACGATGGCGTTTGCGACAACGTTGACAAGTGCCCGGACACCCCAGCCAACGTAACCGTTGACGCTGATGGCTGCCCAGCAGTTGCTGAAGTTGTTCGTGTTGAGCTGGACGTGAAATTCGACTTCGACAAGTCGGTAGTCAAGCCTAACAGCTACGGCGACATCAAAAACCTGGCTGACTTCATGAAGCAGTACCCATCCACCACCACTACTGTTGAAGGTCACACTGACTCCGTCGGTCCTGACGCTTACAACCAGAAACTGTCCGAGCGTCGTGCAAACGCCGTTAAGCAAGTTCTGACCAACCAGTACGGTGTTGAATCGTCCCGCGTTCAGTCTGTTGGCTACGGCGAATCCCGCCCAGTTGCTGACAACAAAACTGAAGCTGGCCGCGCTGTAAACCGTCGCGTAGAAGCGCAGGTTGAAGCTCAAGCTAAGTAATTAGCTGCCGCTGATGGAAAAGCCCGGCTCAGGCCGGGCTTTTCTTTGTCTGCGATTTGGCTTCGCCGCTTAAAAGCGCGTGCGCGCGTTACGCCGTGCAGGAGCTGCCGAAGGCTGCGATCTTTTGCTCTTGCACGACACCAGCCACCGCACCAATCACCAGAATCGCCGGACTTTTCAACTCAAACGCCGAGGCATCCTCAGCCATCGCAGTCAGATCACTGCGACATTCACGCTGATGCGCCAAAGAAGCGTTTTCGATCATCGCCACCGGCGTATCCGCCGCCATCCCTCCCGCCAGCAGCTGATCACGAATCTCGCCCAGCTTGGCCACGCCCATGTAAACCACCAGCGTCGTCCCGCCTTGCGCCAGCGCCTGCCAGTTCAACTGGCTGTCATCCTGGGTGTGCGCAGTCACCAACGTTACTCCGCGCGCCACGCCCCGCAACGTCAGCGGAATATCGCACTGCGTCGCCCCGGCCAGCCCGGCGGTAATGCCATTGACCAGTTCCACTTCAACGCCACGCTCGCGCAACCACTGCGCTTCTTCGCCACCGCGGCCGAAAATGCACGGATCGCCGCCCTTGAGGCGCACCACGCATTTGCCCTGACGCGCATAACGCAGCATCAGCCGATGGATAAACGCCTGCGGGGTCGAACGGCAGCCGCCGCGTTTGCCCACCGGGATCACCCGCGCAGCCGGGCAGTGCTCCAGCACCGCGTCGTTGACCAGATCATCGATCATCACCACATCGGCCTCGCGCAACGCGCGCACCGCTTTGAGCGTCAGCAACTCCGGATCGCCAGGGCCTGCGCCCACCAGCCAGACTTTCGCATTCATGGTGTTGTCCTCGTTAAATGACCGCGACCGGCCGCGCTTCGGCAGCCAGCAGACGCTTGATTTCCGGCACGCAGGAACCGCATTGCGTACCGCATCGGAGATTGTTTTTCAGGCCTTGCAGATCCAGTCCCTGGCGAATGCCGGCGCAGACTGCGTTGAGACTGACGTTTTCGCAATTGCACAAGGTCTTGTCGCTCGCAATGGCGCCGACAGCGCCCGGCGGCGCGCTCATCGGCGCGAGCAGCCAGCGCCGCAGTTGTTGGTCGGCACGGCCCTCCAGCCACAGGCTTTGCAGCCAGTGTTGCGCAAGGGTTTCGCCGGCGAGGCGAATCGCAGTGATACGGCCGTTTTCGATACGCACCCGCTTGCCGATGGCTCGGCGAGGGTCGTCGTAGGCCAGAACCGGGCCATCCAGCAAGGACAGGCACTGGTCGATCTCGCCCAGCAACTGTGGATCGGGCGCCTCAGCGTGTGCAGCGCGTATCAGCAACGCTGGCCGCTCACGCCCGACAAGGCTGAGGCTGACGTAGGAAAACGCCTCGCACAGCGGTCGTAGCGTCTCGAAATGCCGCTGAACATCACCCTCGATCAAGGCGAACAATTGCCACGGCAGGTTGACTGCCTCCAGACGCACGCCGCTGTGCTTGAGCTCCGGTTGCCTGGACAGCGGATCAAACGCCGGCAAGGTCAGCTTGTTAACACCGCCCTTAAGATAGCGATCGCCCCAGTGCATCGGCAGAAACGCCTGGCCCGGACGCACGCTGTCGTCGCTGCCGACCGCAACAATCACCGCGCCACGGCGGCTTTTCAGATTGACCAGATCACCGGGCTGCAAGCGGTGCCGACGCATTTCGTCAGGGTGCAGGCTCAGCACGGCTTCGCTGACGTGGCCGAACAATTGCGCGGCGGTGCCGGTGCGGCTCATGCCGTGCCACTGGTCACGCAGGCGACCGGTGATCAAAGTCAGCGGGAAGCGCGCGTCGCGTTGTTCCTTGGCGGCGCGGTACGGATCGGCAATGAATTGCGCGCGACCATTGGCTGTAGGGAAAATGCCGTCGCCGTACAAGCGTGGCGTGCCTTGGCGGGCGCCGGCAGGGAAGGGCCATTGCTGCGGACCGATTTCGTCGATCAAGGCGTGACTGATTCCGCACAGATCCAGGTCTCGCCCACGGGTCAGCGCTTTGAATTCATCAAACAACTGCGAAGGTTGATCGAAAGCGAACAGGCTCGGCTGCCTGGGGCGCAGACGTTTCTCCAGACGCTGTGCGAAATCCACCGTGATTGCCCAGTCCGGCCGCGCTTCGCCCGGTGCGACAACCGCTTTGCGCACGTGGGAAATGCGCCGTTCGGAGTTGGTCACCGAACCTTCTTTCTCGCCCCAACTGGCGGCGGGTAACAGCAGGTCGGCAAACGCAGCGGTTTCGGTGGTGCGAAAGGCTTCCTGCAACACTACAAAAGGGCAGGCCTCAAGCGCTGCGCGTACTGCGCTCTGATCAGGCATCGATTGCGCCGGGTTGGTACAAGCGATCCACAGCGCTTTGATCTTGCCGCTGCGCAGGCTTTCGAACAGCTCGATGGCGCTCAGGCCCGGCGCCTCGGGCAAGCTCTCGACGCCCCAGTACGCCGCCACCTCGGCGCGATGTTCCGCATTGCCGGCATCGCGATGGCCCGGTAGCAGATTGGACAGACTGCCGGTTTCCCGCCCGCCCATGGCATTTGGCTGACCCGTCAGGGAGAAAGGTCCAGCACCGGGCCGGCCAATTTGCCCGGTGGCCAGGTGCAGATTGATCAGCGCACTGTTTTTTGCGCTGCCGGCGGTGGACTGATTCAGGCCCATGCACCACAGCGACAGGAAGCTCGGCGCAGTGCCGACCCATTCTGCGCATTGCTGCAGCTGCTCAATGCTGATGCCGCACAGCTGCGAAACCATTTGCGGGGTGTAATCGCGGACCAGGGTTTTGAGTTCGGCGAGGCCTTCGGTGTGCGCCTTGATGAAATCGCGATCGACCCAGTCTTCCCACAGCAGCAGATGCAAAATCCCATGGAACAAGGCGACATCGGTACCCGGAAGAATCGCCAGATGCAGGTCAGCCAAATCGCAGGTGTCGGTGCGACGTGGGTCGATAACGATGACTTTCATCTGCGGGCGACGGGATTTGGCTTCCTCCAGCCGACGGAAAAGTACCGGATGGGCGTAGGCCATGTTACTGCCGACGATCATCACGCAGTCGCTGAGCTCCAGGTCTTCGTAACTGCACGGCGGCGCATCGGCGCCGAGGCTGCGTTTGTAGCCGACCACCGCCGAGGACATGCACAGCCGCGAATTGCTGTCGATGTTGTTGGTGCCGACCAGCGCCCGCGCCAGTTTGTTGAAGGCGTAGTAGTCCTCGGTGAGCAACTGCCCGGAGATGTAGAACGCCACGCTGTCCGGGCCGTGCTCGGCGATGGTTTCGGCGAACACGTTGGTCGCGTGGTCGAGGGCGGTATCCCAGTCAGTACGGCTGCGCGCCAGGCCTTTGCCCAGGCGCAGTTCCGGGTACAAGGCGCGGGCGGCGAGGTCGCCGGTCAGGTGCAGCGTCGAGCCTTTGCTGCACAGTTTGCCGAAGTTGGCCGGGTGCGCCGGATCGCCGCTGACGCCGAGGATGCGCTCGCCGTCATGCTCGATCAGTACGCCGCAGCCGACCCCGCAGTAACAGCAGGTCGAGGCGGTCGTCTGGCGGTTCATCAGATGGCGTCCCGCAGGGCCAGTTGCACCCGGCCATTCTCGACTCGCGCCGGATGATGGTGCGCACAGCCGATGTCCGGCGCCTGGGCTTCGCCGGTTTCGAGGTCGATCTGCCAGTTATGCAGCGGGCAGGCCACGCGCTTGCCATAGATCAGGCCCTGCGACAGCGGCCCGCCCTTGTGCGGGCAGCGGTCATCGAGTGCGAAAACCTCGTCGTCGCTTGTACGAAAAATCGCGATGTCACCTTTCGGCCCGGCAATGATCCGCGAACCGAGGGCGTTGATCTCTTCCAGCGCACAGATATCGAGCCAGTTCATGCCGGCACCTCCAGGTTTTTCACGGGGATCACGTCGAATTCTTTCTTCAGTTGCGGCTGCGCCAGGCGCTCTTTCCATGGGTCCTGTTCGAACGACAGGGAGAATTGCAGCCGCTCGTTGAGGGCCTTGCGCCGCTCGGCGTCTTCGAGCACGTTCTTCTTGATGTGCTCCATGCCGACCCGTTGCAGGTAATGCACGGTGCGTTCGAGGTAGAAGGCTTCCTCGCGGTAGAGCTGCAGGAACGCGCCGTTGTATTCGCGGACTTCCTCGGCAGTTTTCAGTTTGACGAAGAACTCGGCGACTTCGGTCTTGATCCCGCCGTTGCCACCGATGTACATCTCCCAGCCGGAGTCGACGCCGATAATTCCTACGTCCTTGATGCCCGCTTCCGAGCAGTTGCGTGGGCAACCGGACACCGCCAGCTTCACCTTGTGCGGCGACCACATGTTGAACAGGTCGTGCTCGAGCTCGATGCCCAGTTGCGTCGAGTTCTGCGTGCCGAAACGGCAGAACTCGCTGCCAACGCAGGTTTTCACCGTGCGGATGGATTTGCCGTAGGCGTGGCCGGACGGCATGTCGAGGTCTCTCCAGACGCCGGGCAGATCCTGCTTCTTGATCCCCAGCAAGTCGATGCGCTGACCGCCGGTGACCTTGACCATCGGCACGTTGTACTTGTCGGCCACATCGGCGATCCGCCGCAGTTCCGATGGGTTGGTCACGCCGCCCCACATGCGCGGCACCACCGAATAGGTGCCGTCCTTCTGGATGTTGGCGTGGGCGCGTTCGTTGATCAGACGCGATTGCGGGTCGTCCTTGGCTTCGCCCGGCCAGGTGGAAATCAGGTAGTAGTTGAGCGCCGGGCGACAGGTCGCGCAGCCATTGGGCGTGCGCCAGTTCAGGTAGCTCATGGTCTCGGCGATGGTCAGCAGGTGTTCCTGACGGATCGCCTGACGAATCTGCCCGTGGTTGAGGTCGCTGCAACCGCAGATGGCTTTTTCGCTTTTCGGTTTGACGTCCGCCGCGCCGCCCACGGTATTGATCAGAATTTGCTCGACCAGACCGGCGCAGGAACCGCAGGAGCTGGCAGCCTTGGTGTGTTTCTTCACTTCATCGACGCTGAACAGGCCGTGTTCCTGAATCGCCTTGACGATGGTGCCCTTGCACACACCGTTGCAGCCACACACTTCGGCGCTGTCGGCCATGACCATGGCTTTGTCCTGGCCCTGATGTCCTACGTCGCCCAAGGCGTTTTCGCCGAACATGAGGTGATCGCGGATTTCGCCGATGGCGTGATTCTCACGAATCTGCCGGAAATACCAACCGCCATCTGCCGTATCGCCGTACAGACAGGCGCCGACCAGCACGTCATCCTTGATCACCAGTTTTTTGTACACGCCGCCGATCGGGTCGGAGAGGGTGATGGTCTCGGTGCCTTCGCCGCCCATGAAGTCGCCGGCGGAGAACAGGTCGATGCCGGTGACTTTCAATTTCGTCGAAGTCACCGAGCCCTGATAGCGAGCGAAACCCAGTTGCGCGAGGTGATTGGCGCAGACCTTGGCCTGTTCGAACAGCGGTGCAACCAGACCGTAGGCAATGCCGCGATGGCTGGCGCATTCGCCGATTGCGTAGATGCGCGGGTCGTAGGTTTGCAGGGTGTCGTTGACCAGAATCCCGCGATTGCACGGAATGCCGGCCTTTTCTGCCAGTTCAGTGTTGGGACGGATGCCGGCGGCCATCACCACCAGATCGGCAGGGATGATGTCGCCGTTCTTGAACTGCACCGAGCCGACCCGGCCATTGCCGGCGTCGTGCAGGGCTTGGGTCTGTTCGCATAGGCGAAAATGCAGGCCACGGGATTCCAGCGCCGATTGCAGAAGCTGGCCGCTGGTCTTGTCCAGTTGCCGCTCCAGCAGCCATTCGCCGAGGTGCACCACGGTCACGTGCATGCCGCGCAGCATCAGGCCGTTGGCCGCTTCGAGGCCGAGCAGACCGCCGCCGATGACCACGGCGTGCTTGTGGGTCCTGGCGGTGTCGATCATGGCCTGGGTGTCGGCGATGTCGCGATAACCGATCACGCCCTGCAAAGTGTTGCCGGGGATTGGCAGGATGAACGGAGTCGAGCCGGTGGCGATCAGCAGACGGTCGTACTCGGCTTCGGTGCCGTCCTCGGCGATCACTCGGCGTTTGACCCGGTCGATCTCCACCACTTTGCGGTTGAGCAGCAACTTGATGTTGTTTTCCAGGTACCAGTCGAGGTCGTTCAGCACGATCTCTTCGAAGGTCTGCTCACCGGCTAGCACCGGCGACAGCAGGATGCGGTTGTAGTTGGTGTGCGGTTCGGCGCCGAAGACGGTGATGTCGTAGAGCTCGTCGCTCAGCTTGAGCAGTTCTTCCAGGGTTCGGACCCCGGCCATGCCATTGCCGATCATCACTAGTTTGAGTTTTTTCATCAGGTTCTCCGGGAGCTGCGGCTGGCCTCTGGTGGGCCGTCGGGCCTTGCTCGACAAATTTCGCGCAAACAAAAAAAGGCGTCCCGCTAGTTGCCTAGCGAGGACGCCTTTGTCCTGGTCCCGTTCTCTCGGGAAGCGCAGCCTTCGTCGTTGAAGGTTGGGCTTTATGTATGGTGAAAAGGGTAATGCAGTGGTTGTGCCAACTCGGGGGGACGCGGATTTATTGGGGATTGGGGTTGTGACAGGAGCTTTTTTTGCACCGAATCGAGGCGTGTTGCTCGTTCGTGGCGCGTTAATTCTTGGGGTTATGCGGTGTGAAGCCGAATGCCTTCGCGAGCAGGCTCGCTCCCACAAGGTGTCTGCGAACGACACAAATTCCCTGTGGGAGCGAGCCTGCTCGCGAATGGCGCAACTCAATCTCAGCCATGAAACAACAAAACCAGCAGCACCACATTCCCCATCAATGCCAGAAGCGCCATCGTCCGCCAGACCTTCAACGGCTCCCGCTCCAACAAAGGCCGGGGCCGCACACTCAAACTTTGCCGCTCACCCTGTTCCAGCACCAGCAGCCACTCTTCAGCGGTTTCGAAGCGTTGCTGCGGATCGGCGGCGACGCCGCGTTCCAGACTTTGCGCCAGCCATTCCGGCAAGTCCGGGCGATAGCGACTGGCACTCACCGGCACGCCAAATCGGGGCCGTTGGAACGCTTCGATTTCGCCGTAGGGGAAATGCCCGGTGAGGAGGAAATACAGGGTGACGCCCACCGAATACAAATCCTGCTGCGCACTTGGCGACTCGCCGCGAAACGCTTCCGGGGCGATGAAACTAGGCGTTCCCGGCAGCGTCGCCGGCGCGTCTTCCGACAGCCCAGGGCAGTAAGCCAAGCCGAAATCCAGCAGGCGCAGCTCGCCATCGTCACCCCGCAGCAGGTTTTCCGGTTTGATGTCGCGGTGCAGAATCTGCCGTCGATGCAGCAGCCCGACCGCGCGCAACAGCCGCTCGGCGATGTCCTGCCACTGCGCCAGTGGTAGCGGGCCGCTGTGTTGAAAAATTTCGGCCAGCGTCGTCCCGGCATATTCACGCATGACGTAATACAGATGCTGACGCTGAGTGCAGGCATGGATTTGCGGAAAATGCCGGCCGGCCACGCGCTTGAGAAACCATTCCTCGGACAGCAGCGCCTGCCCGGCTTGCGGGTCGTCGGCCAAGCGCGTCGGCAAGGTCTTCAACAGCCAAGGCTGGCCCTGACTATCGAGCACGCGATACAGCAATGATTGCTGGCTCTGGCCGATGATGCCTTGCACCTGCCAGCCTTCAAACGCTTGCCCGGGTTTCAGCGTTGGCGGCAGTGGCCATTGCTGCAATTGCACCAGCGCATCGCCGATGCTCGCTTCGCCCAGCGCATCGACGCGCACCAGCAGGGCACTGGCGTTGTCCTGACTGCCGGCCAGATGCGCGGCGTTGACCAAGGTTTGCGCCGCGCTGTGCAGATCCGCTTGATCACGCAGAATCGCCGCGATCGCGGTATCGCCCAAGGTCGACCAGACGCCGTCGCTGAGCAGCACGAAGCTTTCGCCCTCTCGCAGTTCGCCGTCGAGGAAATCCAGGACCAGATGCTGATCGAGCCCGAGCGCACGTTTGAGCACGTGTTGCATGCCCGGTTGCTCCCAGACGTGATCCTCGCTGATGCGCTGCAAGCGCTCGGCGTGCCAGCGATAGACCCGGCAATCGCCGACGTGGGCGAGGGTGAATCGCCGACCGCGCATCACCAGCGCGCTGACCGTGGTCAGCAGCGGTTGCCCGCCGCCGTTGGCCTGCAGCCAGCGATTTTGCGCGAGCAGCAGGCGATCCAGCGCCTGGGCCACGCTCCAGGTTTCCGGCGTGGCAAAGTAGTCCAGCGCCAGGGCCTGCAAGGTCGAACGCGCGGCGAGGCCGCCATCGGCGCACTGGCTGACGCCGTCGGCGATGGCGAAAAGATAACCCTTGCTCACCGCCAGTGCCGGCGCCGGTGTCACTGAACGCAGGGCGTCCTGATTCTCCGCGCGCGGGCCGGTGGCGCTGGCTTCGGCGAAGCTCAGTTGCAGGGCCATTGGGGCCTCAGACCCGCGCCGCCGTCACCGCCGCCGAGCCCCAGGTGGTTCTCCAGCGACGCTTGACGCCGTGCAGGCCAAACCATGCCAGCACGCCGAGGCTGGCGAACAACCACAGCGCCAATTGATAACTGCCGGTGCTTTGCTTGATCGCGCCCATACCGGCGGCGAGGGCGAAGCCGCCAATTCCGCCGGCCATGCCGATCAGCCCGGTCATCACGCCGATCTCCAGACGAAAACGCTGTGGCACCAGTTGGAAAACCGCACCGTTGCCGGCGCCCAAGCCGAGCATGGTGCAGACGAAAAGCGCCAGCGCCGCGTAGGAACTTGGCAGATTGAAGCCCACCGCTGCGATGCAGATGGCAGCGACGGTGTACATCGCCAGCAAGGTACGAATGCCGCCGAAGCGGTCGGCCAGCGCGCCACCCAATGGCCGCATCAGGCTGCCGCCGAACACGCAGGCAGCGGTGTAGTAGCCGGCGGTCACCGGGCTCAGACCGTATTGATCGTTGAAGTAACCGGGCAGGGCGCTGGCCAGGCCGATGAAGCCGCCGAAGGTGACGCTGTAGAAAAACATGAACCACCAGCTGTCGCGATCACCGAGGGCCTTGAAGTAATCGGCCATGGCTTTCGGTTTTGGCCGCTGGGGAGCGTTTTTTGCCAACCAGGCGAATAGCACCAAAGTCAGGACCAGCGGGATCAGGGCAAACCCGAAGACATTGCTCCAGCCGAACGCGGCGGCAATCACTGGCGCCAGCAGCGCGGCGAACACGGTGCCGGAGTTGCCCGCACCGGCGATGCCCATGGCTTTGCCTTGGTGCTCTGGCGGATACCATTGCGAGGCCAGCGGCAGGGCCACGGCGAACGACGCGCCGGCCATGCCGAGGAACAGGCCGAGGATCAGCGCCTGTTCATAACTGTGGATGCCCAGTTTCCAGGCGCCGAACAGCGCGCAGATGACGATGACCTGGCCGATCAGCCCGGCGGTCTTCGGCGACAAGCGATCAGCGAGCATGCCCATGGCGAAGCGCAACACCGCGCCGGCCAGAATCGGCGTGGCGACCACAAGGCCGCGTTGCTGGGTGGTCAGGTGCAGGTCGGCGGCAATCTGCACCGCCAGCGGGCCGAGCAGGTACCAGACCATGAAGCTCAGGTCGAAATACAGAAAGGCCGCGAACAGGGTCGGGGTATGGCCGGATTTCCAGAAGCTTGAATTCATCGCGCACCTCGGCTGAAAAGAGTCTCGAAAGGAGTCATGCACAGCAGGTGGAGCGCCTCACGGCCGCACCACCGGCCCCGTTCTGTGGGGCCAAAACGCAAAAACGCCGCTACCTGATTCGCCGGGGGGCGAACGGGGTGAGCGACGTCTTTGTCGTAGGTGGGGCAACCGCCGTTGGTTACCTGTGCGGTTTACTTAGCGAGATTTGTGCCAACAGCTGAAAAGCAAAAGCCCCTCACCCTAGCCCTCTCCCAGAGGGAGAGGGAACCGAGCGGGGGATGGCCGAATCATTTGCCGATCTGAACGATTTCGAGTGAATCCATAATCGACTCGGTCGTTCAGGTCGGCGGACAGCGCAAGACAACGCGGTCGGTCCCCTCTCCCTCCGGGAGAGGGCTAGGGTGAGGGGCTCTTGATTTGCAGCGAAAATTTCAGCCCAGCAACTCACTCATGGCAATGATCTGCTCCGCCACCTGAATCAGCTTCTGCTGGCGGCTCATCGCCTGGCGGCGCATCAGCGTGTAGGCCTGTTCCTCGTTGCAATCCTTCATCTTCATCAGCAACCCCTTGGCCAGTTCGATGCGCTTGCGCTCGGCCAGTTGCTGATCGCGCGCCTGCAATTGCGCGCGCAAAGCCTGGTCACTCTCGAAGCGCGCCATCGCCACGTCGAGAATCGGCTGCAACCGTTGTGCGTGAATGCCTTCGACGATGTAGGCACTGACCCCGGACTTGATCGCCTGACGCATCACCCCCGGGTCATGTTCGTCGGTAAACATCACGATCGGCCGGGGCTGGTCGCGGCTGACCAGCACCACTTGCTCCATGACATCGCGGCTCGGTGACTCGGTATCGATCAGGATCACGTCCGGGCGCACCGTTTCGACGCGCGCCGGCAGGTCGATGGTCAGGCCGGACTCGTCGATTACCTCGAAGCCGGCCTCGGTCAGCGCCGCTTTCAGGCGTCCGACTTTTTTCGCGGTGTCGTTGATCAGCAGAATGCGCAACATGTTCGCGGTCTCCTGTCAGCGCTGGGCGAGAAGGGGGGCGGTGTCGTTCAGGGCGTGCAGTTTGAAACTGCGCGCATAGCCCGCCGGGTCGCTGCCGTCCCAGACCTTGCCGTCGAGCAACTGGCTGCTGCGCAGGTCTGCGTACGAAGTCGCAACACCGACCGCGCTGGCGGCCTCGCGATACAGATCCAGACGCTGAACCTGACGGGCGACGGCCAGATAATCCGGATCCTCGCGCAACAGACCCCAGCGACGAAACTGGGTCATGAACCACATGCCGTCGGAGAGGTACGGCAGATTGACCTCGCCATCGCCATGAAAACGCAGCGCATGCGGATCCTGCCAGCGATTGCCGAGGCCGTCGGCGTAATCCCCCATGAAACGCGGCTCGATGCAGGCGGCGGGGGTGTCGAGGTATTCGGCGGCGCTGAGCAATTGCGCGGTGCTGCGGCGGTTCTCCGGGCTTTCTTCTATGAAGCGGCTGGCCTCAAGAATGGCCATGACCAGCGCCCGCGCGGTGTTGGGGTATTGCTCGACAAATTCCCGGGTGCAGCCGAGGACTTTTTCCGGGTGGTCGGGCCAGATGCTCTGGCTGGTCGCCAGGGTGAAACCGAGATTCTGCTGCACGGCGCTGGCCGCCCACGGTTCGCCGACGCAAAAGCCGTCGATGCGCCCGGCTTGCAGGTGCGCGACCATTTGCGGCGGCGGCACTACCACGCTGTCGACGTCCTGCAACGGATGAATGCCCTGGCTCGCCAGCCAGTAATAAAGCCACATCGCATGGGTGCCGGTGGGGAAGGTCTGGGCGAAGGTCAGTTTTGCGCGGCTTTGGTGCACATGCCGATCGAGCGCTTCAGGACTGTTCACGTCAGCCTGTTGCAAACCATGGGACAGGTTCAGGCTCTGGCCATTCTGGTTCAGGCCCATCAGCACTGCCATGTCGGTCGGGGCGACGCCGCCGATGCCCAGGTGCACCGCGTAAATCAGTCCGTACAGGCTGTGCGCGGCATCCAGTTCGCCGCTGACCAGTTTGTCGCGCAGGTTGGCCCATGAGGCCTGACGTTTGAGGTTCAGCGTCAGGCCGTAGGGCTGGGCGAAGCCCTGGGTGGCGGCGACCACCACCGAGGCGCAGTCGCTCAGCGCCATGAAGCCGAGATTGATCGCGCTCTTCTCCGGCGCATCGCTGCCATTGACCCAGGCCAAAGGCCCCAAGGACGTTTCGTTCATACGCTACCTCAAAAAAAACGTCGTCCCGGATTCTGCGCAGGCAAAACCCGGGGACGACGCCATTGTCCTGGCCTGCGCGCCGTCATTGGTCGGCAGACTGATGAGCGGGGTGGTGCAAGGCATATGCCAGTCGCCTGATTCGCGCAGGCGCCTCGCGCCGGGGGACGATGCCCGGCTATAATCGCCGCCTCTTTTCGCCGCCCGAGTCATTGCCGCCCATGTACACCCTGGCCCGTCAGCTGTTGTTCAAACTTTCCCCGGAAACCTCCCACGATCTGTCGCTGGATCTGATCGGCGCGGGTGGACGTTTGGGCCTCAACGGCTTGCTGTGCAAGGCTCCGGCGAAAATGCCGGTGACCGTCATGGGGCTGGAGTTCCCGAACCCGGTAGGGCTGGCGGCAGGTCTGGACAAAAACGGCGCGGCCATCGACGGCTTTGCGCAACTGGGTTTCGGCTTTGTCGAAATCGGCACCGTGACCCCGCGTCCGCAGCCGGGTAACCCGAAACCACGGATCTTCCGCCTGCCGGAAGCCGAGGCGATCATCAACCGCATGGGCTTCAACAACCTTGGCGTGGATAACCTGCTGGCGCGGGTCGCTGCGGCGAAATACCAGGGCGTGCTGGGCATCAATATCGGCAAGAACTTCGACACCCCGGTCGAGCGCGCGGTCGACGATTACCTGATCTGCCTGGACAAGGTTTACGCCCACGCCAGCTACGTCACCGTCAACGTCAGCTCGCCAAACACCCCGGGCCTGCGCAGCCTGCAGTTCGGCGACTCGCTCAAGCAATTGCTCGCGGACCTGGCCACGCGCCGCGCCGAACTGGCTCTGCGTCACGGCAAGCATGTGCCGCTGGCGATCAAGATCGCGCCGGACATGACCGACGAAGAAACTGCGCAGGTCGCCCAAGCCTTGATCGAAACCGGCATGGATGCGGTGATCGCCACCAATACGACTTTGAGTCGTGTCGGCGTCGAAGGCATGGAGCATGGCGACGAGGCGGGCGGTCTGTCGGGTGCGCCGGTGCGTGAAAAGAGCACCCATACCGTGAAGGTGCTGGCGGGCGAATTGGCCGGGCGTTTGCCGATCATTGCTGCGGGCGGGATTACCGAAGGCAAGCACGCGGCGGAGAAAATCACCGCCGGTGCAAGCCTGGTGCAGATCTATTCGGGCTTCATCTACAAAGGCCCGGCGCTGATTCGTGAATCGGTAGACGCCATCGCCGCGTTGCGCTGAGGATTGCCGAGGCCTTGGGGAGCCTTTGTGGCGAGGGGATTTATCCCCGCTGGGCTGCTCAGCAGCCCCAAACCTTCCACAGTGATATGCCAGGTAGATTGAAGTTTGGACTTCGCGACTGCTGCGCAGCCGAGCGGGGATAAAATCCCCTCGCCACGTGGATCCCGGTTAACCCTTTTTGCAGGCATAAAAAAGGGCTCCTCGAAGGAGCCCCTGGGCCGTAGCCCGCCGTCCGGGAGGGACGTGCGTGGTTAATTCAGTGCAGATTCAGATTGTCGTGTCGGAATAAATGCCCTGTGTCAGCCGACGGCGTGAAGTTCGTTGAGTCTGTGGATTCCCGCAGTGCCGGTCATACCGTCCCAGTTGTCGCCGCGTCCTTCTCGCCAGCCGTTGATCCAGGCTTGACGTACCGACGGTAGAGTAAATGGGCAAAGCTCACGGGATTTGCCACCAACGCCATATTGATATCCGCGCAAAAATGCTCTTTCCAACGGATCACGCTTAAGTCTTCTCATAGGGTGTTTCCCTCACTTGTTGACTGTAGTGTCGCGTTGACCTCAATTGAGGTCTGGCAGAAAAAACCTGCCATCGTGCGGCTCGCTGCCGGCGTGGCGAGCCAAGGTGTTGACGCCGTTGCGACGTCAACCTGTGCTCAGTTCTAACCAATGAGTCACACCGAGGGAATGATCGTTTTGTCATAAGCACGTAACGTAAAGGATGCTATGGCGATAAGTAACCGCGTATTTATTCAACGTTCATTGCGCAAACCCCGGTATGATCGGCGCCCCGCTGACTCAGGGGGTTAATCCTTTAGTGAGAATGACCCACGTTTGCGCTTGGGTAATATTCGACGAAGGGTCGCTTTCAGTCTTTTTGTTTCACCAACTTTTTTATCTGTCCCGGCATCTAAGCTCTTTTAACCCGAGCAGCGGGGATGGAACGGCACACCTTCGTGCCACGCGGGCGCTCTTTCAGAAAAGCGCCTGATTGAAAACCGGGTCGGCAATGCGTTGCCGGCCCACTAGCCAAAGGCTCTGGAATTACCATGTCCGATCGTTTCGAACTCTTCCTCACTTGCCCCAAAGGCCTTGAAGGCCTGCTCATCGAGGAAGCCGTCGGGCTTGGCCTTGAAGAAGCGCGCGAGCACACCTCCGCCGTGCGTGGCATGGCGACCATGGAAACCGCTTATCGCCTGTGCCTCTGGTCGCGTCTGGCCAACCGTGTGTTGCTGGTGCTCAAGCGTTTCCCGATGAAGGACGCCGAAGACCTCTACCACGGCGTGCTCGACATCGACTGGCAGGATCACATGCTCAGCGACGGCACCCTGGCCGTCGAATTCAGCGGCCACGGCTCGGGCATCGACAACACCCACTTCGGCGCGCTGAAAGTCAAAGACGCCATCGTCGACAAACTGCGCACGCCGCAGGGCGATCGTCCATCCATCGACAAACTCAACCCGGACCTGCGCATTCACCTGCGTCTGGATCGCGGCGAAGCGATTCTGTCCCTCGACCTGTCCGGCCACAGCCTGCACCAGCGCGGCTATCGCTTGCAGCAGGGCGCCGCGCCGCTGAAGGAAAACCTCGCGGCGGCAATCCTCATTCGTTCCGGCTGGCCGCGAATTGCCGCCGAAGGTGGCGCACTGGCTGACCCGATGTGCGGTGTCGGTACGTTTCTCGTCGAAGCGGGGATGATTGCCGCCGACATGGCGCCGAACCTGCGTCGCGAGCAGTGGGGCTTTACCGCGTGGCTCGGTCATGTGCCGGCACTGTGGAAAAAACTCCACGAAGAAGCCGTCGAGCGTGCCGCCGCCGGTCTGGCCAAACCGCCGCTGTGGATTCGCGGTTACGAAGCCGATCCACGACTGATTCAGCCAGGCCGCAATAACGTTGAGCGCGCCGGCCTCAGCGAGTGGATCAAGATCTACCAGGGCGAAGTGGCGACCTTCGAGCCGCGCCCGGATCAGAACCAGAAAGGTCTGGTCATCTGCAACCCGCCGTACGGCGAGCGTCTCGGTGACGAAGCCAGCCTGCTGTATCTCTACCAGAACCTCGGCGAGCGTCTGCGTCAGGCCTGCCTGAACTGGGAAGCGGCGGTGTTCACCGGCGCCCCGGATCTGGGCAAGCGCATGGGTATCCGCAGCCATAAGCAGTATTCGTTCTGGAACGGCGCGCTGCCGTGCAAACTGCTGCTGATCAAGGTTCTGCCGGATCAGTTCGTCACTGGCGAACGCCGCACTCCGGAACAGCGCCAGGCCGAGCGCGAGCAAGCGGCTTACGACCAGACCCCGGACGAGCCGCAAGAGCGCAAGTTCAACAAGAACGGCAACCCGATCAAGCCGACGCCAGCCCCGGCGCCAGTGATCGAACAGCCGCGCCTGAGCGAAGGCGGGCAGATGTTTGCCAATCGCTTGCAGAAAAATCTCAAGGCGATGGGCAAGTGGGTCAAGCGCGAAGGCATCGATTGCTACCGCGTCTATGATGCCGACATGCCCGAATACGCAATGGCCATCGACCTGTACCACGACTGGGTGCACGTTCAGGAATACGCCGCGCCGAAATCCATCGACCCGGAAAAAGCCTCGGCGCGCATGTTCGATGCGCTGGCGGCCATACCGCAGGCGTTGAACGTCGACAAGAACCGCGTGGTGGTCAAGCGCCGCGAGCGGCAGAGCGGCACCAAGCAGTACGAGCGTCAGGCTGCGCAGGGCAAGTTCGTCGAAGTCAATGAAGGTGGCGTGAAGCTGCTGGTCAACCTCACCGATTACCTCGACACCGGCCTGTTCCTCGATCACCGGCCGATGCGCATGCGCATTCAGAAAGAGGCGGCCGGCAAACGCTTCCTCAATCTGTTTTGCTACACCGCGACCGCCAGCGTG
Source organism: Pseudomonas siliginis (assembly GCF_024072275.1). NCBI lineage: Bacteria > Pseudomonadati > Pseudomonadota > Gammaproteobacteria > Pseudomonadales > Pseudomonadaceae > Pseudomonas > Pseudomonas siliginis. Next base: position 2,030,965 of record NZ_CP099598.1, read on the forward strand.
CACGCGGCCAAGGGCGGCGCGCGCAGCACCACCAGCGTCGACCTGTCGAAAACCTATCTGGACTGGGCGCGACGCAACCTGTCGCTGAACGGCTTCTCGGACAAGAACCGTCTGGAGCAGGGTGATGTGATGGCGTGGCTGGAAAGCAGCCGCGACGAATACGACCTGATCTTCATCGACCCGCCGACGTTCTCCAACTCCAAGCGCATGGAAGGCATCTTCGACGTACAGCGCGATCAGGTGCAGTTGATCGACTTGGCGATGGCGCGGCTGGCACCGGGTGGCGTGCTGTATTTCTCCAACAACTTCCGCAAGTTCCAGTTGGAGGAAAACCTCGCCGAGCGTTATGCGGTCGAGGAAATCAGTGCGCAGACCATTGATCCGGATTTCGCCCGCAATACCAAGATCCACCGCGCCTGGAAAATCACGGCTCGTTGACGCTTTCACTGGTTGGATCCACAGAGCCTTGATTTTTAACGGCTCGGTGGATCCAGCGGTGCTGGCTAAATTAGTGGCTAATAGCTATAACTCACACACCGCCAATGGGGTTTTCCCGTGAATCTGGCGGAGTGAGTCGTGCTTATGCCGTTGCACCCCGTGCGCCCGAAAATCCTCGGTTTCATCAGTGAAGACGTCTCAGCCTGGCTGGTCGCTTTGCTGGTGTTGCTTGCCGGCGGGATTCTCACCGGGCTGCTCGCGTGGGGCACCTTCAACCAGTTTCAGCAACAATCGCGTCAGCGCTTTCAACTGCTGGCCAACGAACGCTACAGCCGTATCGCCGAACGTTTTCAGGACCAGGAGCAACGTCTCGATAGTCTGCGCCGGTTCTTCGCCAACTCCGAATCGGTGTCCCGCGCCGAATTCGACGGCTACTCCCGCCCTTTATTGCTGCGCACCCAAGCCTATACCTATGCCCCGAGAGTCAGTGGTGCCGAACGCGCCGCGTTCGAACAGCAGGTGCGTGACGAAGGCCTGAGCAACTTCACCATTCGCGAGCTCGACGCCAATGGCGAGCTGCAACTGGCGGCAGCGCGCGACGCATATGTGCCGGTGCTGTACACCCAGACCCAAAGCCGATTGGCGCCACCACTGGGTTATGACTTGCTCGCCCAACCCTTGCGCCGCGAAACCCTGCAACGCGCCGACCAGCTCGGCAGCATGGCGGTGTCGCAACCGATGCACCTGGTCGGGATTGAGCCGTCCTACGCGCGTGGGGTGTTGCTACTGGCGCCGGTCAGTCGCGCCGGAGAATCGCAGCCGTTCGGCTATGTGATGGCGGTGATCAGCATGCGCCAGTTGCTCGCCGATGGTTTGCCCGATGCCCTGCACGATTACCTGTCGGTGCGCATTCTCGACCTGTCGACCCAAGATCAGCACGAGGCGCTGTTCGAATCGAGCAACGAGGCGGTGCCCGGCGATCTGGCGGCGACGCGCTTGCTGCGCATGGCCGACCACGACTATCAGGTCGATATCCTTCCGAGCGAGGCGTTCATGCAGGCCAACCATTCGTCGGTGGGCAGCGTGATCATTCTTGGCGGCTTGCTCAGCGCATTGCTCAGCGCCTTGCTTTACGTGCTGGTCAGCCAGCGCCAGCGCGCGGTGCGGCTGGTCGAGGTGCGCACCCAGGAATTGCACGAGCGCGAGCAGGAACTGCGCGGCACCCACGGTCAGTTGCGCGGCGTGCTGAATGCCGCCACTCAGGTCGCGATCATTGCCACCGACCTGCGCGGCGTGATCAACACTTTCAATCCCGGTGCCGAGCAAATGCTCGGCTACAGCAGCGCCGAAGTGGTCGGGCGCATGACCCTGGAGAACCTGCATTTACCCAGGGAACTGGCGACGCGTTCGGCCGAGTTGAGTGCGCGCTACGGCAAAAGCATCCCGACTTGCCACGCGATGCTGGTCGAGGGCGGCGAAGTCGGCGGCCATGAAGCACGCGAATGGACCATGGTGCGCAGCGATGGCAGTCATCTGCCGGTGAACATGCTCGCCACGCCGGTGCTTGACGAGCAAGGCCTGTGGGTCGGTCATCTGGCGATCTGCATCGACATCACCGAGCGCAAACGCGTGCACGAAGTGCTGGCAGCACGCGACACGTTGCTGAAGAAGCTCAGCGCCCATGTTCCGGGCGGCATTTACCAATTCAAAATGGAATTCGACGGACGCTTCAGCGTGATCTACGCCAGCGATGGCATCCGCGAAATCTACGAGCTGGAGCCGGATGTGCTGCTGCTCGACTCCGAGGCGATTTTCAGCCGCATTCACCCGCAGGACGCGATTCGCGTGCGCTCATCAATCCGCGAATCGGCGGAAAATCTCAGCCCGTGGCGCGAGGAATACCGCGTGCAACTGCCCGAGCGCGGCCTGCGCTGGGTGCGCGGCGAGGCGACGCCTGAAGAACTGCCGGGCGGCGGGGTGCTGTGGCACGGTTATATCTCGGATATCTCCGATCTCAAGCGCGTGGAAGAAGAATTGCGCGCGTTGTCGATCACCGATTCGCTGACCGGCATTCACAACCGTCGCTATTTCCAGGAACGCCTGACCACGGAGATGGCCCGGGTCGAGCGGGGCGGCGGCGAGTTGTCGGTAATCATGCTCGACATCGACCACTTCAAACGCATCAACGACCATTACGGCCACGCCGTCGGCGACCGTGTGCTGCAAGCAGTCTGCGAGCGAATTGGCCATCGTCTGCGTCGCACCGATGTGTTCTGCCGTTTGGGCGGCGAAGAGTTCATGGTGCTGTGCCCGGACATCGACGGCGAGCACGCGTACATGCTGGCGATGGAGTTGTGGGAAGGCCTGCGCAGCGCGCCGGTGGATGTGGTTGGCGTGGTCACCGCCAGTTTCGGCATCGCCAGCTGGCGGCCGGGGGAGGGCGCGGATGCGTTGTTGCTGCGCGCTGACTCAGGGGTTTACGCAGCGAAGCAGAATGGCCGGGATCGGGTTGAGCGGGAGATGAGCTGATTCGAACCTGACACCTGACCCTGTGGGGCAGAGGGGATCTGGCGCTGATTTTCTGTGGGAGCGAGCCTGCTCGCGAAAGCGGTGTGACAGTCACTGAACATGCTGACTGAACCGACGCCTTCGCGAGCAGGCTCGCTCCCTCAATTGCATCTGCTGCGCCTACAGCACCGAAGCGGTCTGCGGCAGTTTCGGCTGTTTGTACAGATCCAGCAGCACCTGATCGAGCACCGACGATGCACCAAACGGGGCCTTGTCGTTGAGGATCGCTACCACCGCCCAGGTATTGCCATTCACATCACGGCTGAAACCGGCAATCGCGCGCACGGTGTTCAGGGTGCCGGTCTTGACGTGCGCCTCACCGCGCATCGCCGTGGTTTTCAGACGTTTGCGCATGGTGCCGTCGGTGCCGGCGATCGGCAGCGAGCTGATGTATTCGGCGGCGTACGGGCTGTGCCAGGCGGCCTGCAGCATGTTGGCCATTTCCCGCGCACTGACCCGCTCGGCCCGCGACAGACCAGAACCATTCTCCATCACCAGATGCGGCGCGGTGATGCCTTTCTTCGCCAGCCACTGACGTACCACGCGCTGCGCTGCCCGGGCGTCGTCACCGTCGGCATCGTTGCGGAAACGCTGGCCAAGGCTGAGGAACAGCTGCTGGGCCATGGTGTTGTTACTGTATTTGTTGATGTCGCGGATGATCTCGGCCAGATCCGGCGAGTACGCACGGGCAAGCAGTTTGGCGCTGCTCGGCGTCGGCGCCAGACGATCCTTGCCCTGAATGCTGCCACCCAGTTCCTTCCAGATCGCCCGCACGGCGCCGGCGGTGTAGGTCGCGTGGTCGAGCAGCGACAGGTAAGTCTGCGAGCTGCAGCCTTCGCCCAACTGGCCGCCAACGGTCACGGTCACGCTGCCATCGGCCTGCGGCACCGGGTTGTAGCGCACGCCGCCGGTGCATTGCTTGGACGGCAGGGCTTTGACGGTGTTTTCGATGCGGATGTTCGCGATCGGCGGCTCCACGGAAATCAACACGCGGCCACCGTCATTGCGCGCAACAAAGCGCAGGGCCTTGAGGTTGACCAGCAGCGAGTCGGGCTTGACCAGGAACGGCTTGTTGTCGTCGTTGCCGTCATCGTTGAATTCCGGCAATTGCGGCTGCACGAAGAAGTTGCGGTCGAGGATCAGGTCGCCGGTGATCTGCGTCACGCCGTTGGCGCGCAGGTCGCGCATCAACAGCCAGAGTTTCTCCATGTTCAGCTTCGGGTCACCGCCACCCTTGAGGTAGAGGTTGCCGTTGAGAATGCCGCCGCTCAGGTCGCCGTCGGTGTAGAACTCGGTTTTCCACTGATGGTTGGGGCCGAGCATTTCCAGCGCCGCGTAAGTGGTGACCAGTTTCATCGTCGAGGCCGGGTTGACCGAGACGTCGGCGTTGAACACGGTCGGCGTGCCCGGACCGTCGAGCGGCACCATCACCAGCGACAGCGCGGTGGGCTGCAGCTTGCTGGCCTTGAGGGCTTTTTCGACGTTCGGGGTTAGGGAAGTGTTGATGGTGGCAGCGGAGACAGGCAAGGCCAGAGGCAGAAGAAGGCCGGCGAGAAACAGTGGACGCAACGATTTGATCATATGCAATAAAACCCTGCAAAAGAGGGGAAAAAAGAGGAGGACATGGATGAAAAGGCCCTCAGTGGTCATGAAAGTGTCGGCATTATGCCCCAAGCTGTAACAGCTTGTGCCGTGTCAGGCCCGGGCAATCGCTTATTTTTTTACGGGCGGTCGGCCGCAGCGGCCAGAGAGTCGGGCAATCGCTGGCTTAAACTGGTAAAGTGCCGGCCGTTATTACTTAAGAGGATTGTTCCAATGGCGACTAACCGTTCCCAGCGTCTGCGCAAAAAACTGTGCGTTGATGAATTTCAAGAGCTGGGTTTCGAACTGAACCTGGACTTCAAAGAAGACTTGTCCGAAGAAGCCATTGACGCTTTCCTCGAAGCATTCATCAAAGAAGCCATGGAAGCCAACGGTCTGGGTTATGTTGGCGGCGACGACTTCGGTCTGGTGTGCCTGCAGAAGCGTGGCTCGGTCAACGAAGAGCAGCGCGCTGCCGTTGAAGCCTGGCTGAAAAACCGCTCCGAGCTGACCAAGTACGAAGTCAGCCCGCTGCTGGATGTGTGGTATCCGGAAAAGCCGATCAACGCGGCTAAGTGATACTGAAAAAACGGCGACCTGAGGGTCGCCGTTTTTTTTCGTCTGGTGTTTAGGTGATACGGCTTGGATTTGATGGTGGACTCGCCCCTCACCCCAGCCCTCTCCCGAGGGAGAGGGAGCCGATCTGTGGGCTTTTCGGGATGTGAGTTCGACTTGATATCCCTCGTCGGCGTATATCTTCCGAGCACCTTGGTCAGTCCCCTCTCCCTTTGGGAGAGGGTTAGGGTGAGGGGCTTTTGATCTTAAGCTCTGCGCCAATTCAAAATCACCAGCGTCAAAACCCCCGCCACGATCCCCCAAAACGCCGAACCAATGGAAAACAGCGTCAGCCCGGACGCCGTGACCATGAAGGTGATCAACGCCGCTTCCCGTTCTTTCACCTCGCTCATGGCAATGCTCAAGCCATTGATGATCGAGCCGAACAGCGCCAGCGCCGCAATCGACAGCACCAGTTCTTTCGGCAACGCGGCAAACAACGCCGCCAACGTGGCACCGAACACCCCGGCAATCCCGTAGAACACCCCGCACCACACCGCTGCGGTGTAACGCTTGTTGCGATCTTCATGAGCATGCGGACCGGTGCAGATCGCCGCGCTGATGGCCGCGAGGTTGATGCCGTGGGAGCCGAACGGCGCCAGCAACAGCGAGGCGATGCCGGTGGTGGTGATCAGTGGCGAGGCCGGGACGTTATAGCCATCGGCGCGCAGCACGGCGATGCCGGGCATGTTCTGCGAGGTCATCGCCACCACGAACAGCGGAATGCCGATGCTGATGGTAGCGGCCAGGGAGAAGTGCGGCGTGGTCCACACCGGGGTGGCCACTTCCAGGTGAAAGCCGCTGAAATCCAGCAGCCCCATGAAGCCCGACAGCGCAGTGCCAATCAGCAGCGCTGCGAGCACCGCATAGCGTGGCGACAGGCGCTTGACCAGTAGATAAGTGAAGAACATTCCCAGCACCAGCCCGGTACGGTGTTGCGCGGCGACGAAGATTTCGCTGCCGATCTTGAACAGAATCCCTGCCAGCAGAGCTGCCGCCAAAGAGGCCGGGATCTTTTTCACCAGCCGTTCGAAGCTGCCGGTCAGGCCGCAGATCGTCACCAGTACCGCGCACGTGATGTAGGCGCCGATCGCCTCGCCGTAACTGACTCCGCCCAGGCTGGTGATCAGCAACGCCGCGCCGGGTGTCGACCAGGCGATGGTGATCGGTGTGCGATAGCGCAGCGACAGGCCAATCGAACACACCGCCATGCCGATCGAAATCGCCCAGATCCACGAGGAAATCTGCCCGCTGCTCAGGCCGGCCGCTTGCCCGGCCTGGAACATCAGCACCAGCGAACTGGTGTAGCCGGTCATCATCGCGATGAAACCGGCGACGATGGCGGAAGGCGAGGTGTCGGCAAGAGGGCGCAGGCGGGCGTGGGTAGCGTCGGTCATGACGGCGGTGTTCCTTATACCAATGGAGATGTCCGCCACAACACAGAACCTCTGTGGGAGCGAGCCTGCTCGCGAAAGCGCTATGTCAGTCAACATTCATAGTGAATGTGAAATGGCTTTCGCGAGCAGGCTCGCTCCCACGGGGGATTGCGGTCATGCAGCGGATTCTGCGATCAAGCCTAAACTCAAACCTGACAAACCGTTGCAATACAGCCGCAGGCGCAAACAGCCGTACAGTCGTGTTGCCACCATTCATTGTGTACAATCGCGCTGTTTTTTACGCGATACTTGCCAGCGACCTACTGTGCCGTATTACAGTCACGGTCTATTCGCCGCAGTTTTCCCGACTCGAGTGCCCATGAACGAACAGTTGCAACCCCTCAAGAAACAACCGCGAGCAGGCAAAGCCGGCCGCAGCGGAACCCAGGACGATATTGTCTACGCGCATATCTTCGAGGCCATCCTCGAACAGCGTCTGGCGCCCGGTACCAAGTTGAGCGAAGAGGCGCTGGGGGAAATCTTCGGGGTCAGCCGCACCATCATTCGCCGCGCGCTGTCGCGTCTGGCCCATGAAGGCGTGGTGCTGTTGCGGCCGAATCGTGGCGCCGTCGTAGCCAGCCCGAGTGTTGAAGAAGCGCGTCAAGTGTTCCTCGCCCGCCGTCTGGTCGAGCGTGCGATCACTGAATTGGCCGTGCAGCACGCCACGGCCGAGCAGATCGCCGAATTGCGGCAGATGGTCAACGATGAGCGCGACAGTTTCTCGCGCGGCGATCGCGGTGCCGGTATTCGTCTGTCGGGCGAATTCCACCTGAAACTGGCGGAAGCGGCGATGAACGCACCGTTGATCAGCTTCCAGCGCAGCCTGGTTTCGCAGACCTCGCTGATCATTGCCCAGTATGAAAGCGGCAACCGCTCGCACTGCTCGTACGACGAACACACGCAGCTGATCGATGCCATCGAAAAGCGCGACGGCGAACTGGCGGTGAACCTGATGATGCATCATATGGATCACATCGACAGCAAGCTCAACCTCGACGAGGAAGGCGCGTCGGATGATCTGCATGCGGTGTTCTCGCATTTGTTGCAGACCAAGAAGCCGGGGCGTCCAGCGGCCAAGCTCTAAGCTGAAACAGAGTCGCGGCTTTCGCGAGCAGGCTCGCTCCCACAGGGGAATGCATTTCAAAGGTGGGAGCGAGCCTGCTCGCGAAGACAACCTGACCGGCATCAAAAATCCCCAGGGGTAAACACCACCGGGATGATCGTTCCCACGCTCTGCGTGGGAACGCCTCTAGGGACGCTCCGCGTCCAGTGACGCGGAGCGTCACGGGCTGCATTCCCACGCAGAGCGTGGGAACGATCAGTGCGAAGAGGTTAGCGCTGATGCACCAGCGCCCCCGCAGCGTAAGTCTGCTGCACCGTCCGGTCATCGCCCAAGGTCATCAACACAAACAATGTCTCGGCAATGTTATTCGACTGCTTTAAGCGATAACTCAGCAGCGGCGTGGCGTTGTAATCCAGTACCAGGAAGTCGGCATCGGAGCCCGGTTGCAGATTGCCGATCCTGTCTTCCAGACGCAGCGCCCGCGCACCACCCAGGGTCGCCAGATACAGCGACTTGAACGGGCTCAACCGCGCGCCCTGCAGTTGCATGACCTTGTAGGCTTCGTTGAGGGTTTGCAGCAGGGAGAAACTGGTACCGCCGCCGACGTCGGTGCCGAGGCCGACATTGAGCTTGTGCTTCTCGGCCATCGGCAGGTTGAACAGGCCGCTGCCGAGGAACAGGTTCGAGGTCGGGCAGAACGAGATCGCCGAGCCGGTTTCCGCCAGTCGCGCGCATTCTTCGTCACACAGGTGCACGCCGTGGGCGAATACCGAGCGTTCGCCAAGCAACTGGTAGTGATCGTAGACGTCGAGGTAACCCTTGCGCTCCGGGAACAGCTCTTTGACCCACTCGATTTCCTTGAGGTTTTCGCTGATGTGGGTCTGCATGTACAGATCCGGATATTCCGTCAGCAATTGCCCGGCAAGGGTCAGTTGTTCCGGGGTGCTGGTCGGTGCGAAACGCGGCGTCACCGCATAGTGCAAGCGACCCTTGCCGTGCCAGCGCTCGATCAGCGCCTTGCTGTCGACGTAGCTGGATTCGGCGGTATCGACCAGATAGTCCGGGGCATTGCGGTCCATCATCACCTTGCCGGCGATCATGCGCAGATCAAGCTTCTCGGCGGCCTCGAAAAACGAATTCACCGATTGCGGATGCACGCTGCCGAACACCAGCGCCGTGGTGGTGCCGTTGCGCAGCAGTTCCTTGATGAAAATATCGGCCACTTCGTCGGCGTGAGCCTTATCACCAAACTGGCTTTCGCAGGGAAAGGTGTAGGTGTTCAGCCAGTCGAGCAGTTGCTCGCCGTAGGAGCCGACCATGCCGGTCTGCGGCAGGTGAATGTGTGTGTCGATAAAGCCCGGTGTGATCAGCGCATCCTGATAATGGTTGATCTCGATATCTGCCGGCAGGGTTGGCAGCAGTTCGCTGGCGTGGCCGAGGGCACTGATCTTGCCGTCGTCGACCACCAGCAGGCCGTCCTCGAAATATTCATAAGAGGCTTCGATGCCGACTTCGGCAGGGTCGGCAATGCTGTGCAGGATGGCGGCGCGGTAGGCTTTGCGAGTCAGAGGCATGAGGTTTCTCTAATCAGTTTGAGGCTTTGAGTTTGGCGGACTGGCTGCGGCGCGAGGCGGGCAGCAGTCGGGCAATCGGTTCGGCGCGGGCGCTGTGCTGGCCGAAATTGGCGTTGTAGGTGGCGATTATTTCGCCGGCGATGGAGATGGCGATTTCCACAGGCAGTTTGCCTTTGACTTCGCCGATGCCCATCGGGCAGCGCATGCGCTGCACCACGCTCGGGTCGAAACCACGATCACGCAGACGGTGTTCGAATTTGGCGCGTTTGGTTTTCGAGCCGATCAGGCCGAACCAAGTGAAATCGTTACGCTTGAGAATCGCCGCGGTCAGCTCCAGATCGAGCTGATGGTTGTGGGTCATGACGATGCAGTAGCTGCCGGCGGGCAGATCATCGACTTCGTCCACCGGCTCTTCGCTGACGATTTTACGCACGCCGTGGGGAATGTGTTCGGGGAACTCCGCCTCGCGCGAATCGATCCAGCGCACCCGGCAGGGCAGGCTGGCCAGCAGCGGCACGAGGGCGCGCCCGACATGGCCGGCACCGAATACGGCAATCTGTGCCTGCACCTGGCCCATCGGTTCGAACAGCAACACCGTAGCGCCACCGCAGCATTGGCCGAGGCTGGCGCCGAGGCTGAAGCGCTCCAGATGGGTGTCCTGCTTGCCGCTGGCGAGCATCTCGCGGGCGATCTGCATGGCTTTGAATTCCAGATGCCCGCCACCAATGGTGTCGAACAGGCGGTCGGCACTGACGACCATTTTCGAGCCCGCGTTGCGTGGCGTCGAACCGAGTTCTTCGATGATCGTCACCAGCACACAGGGCTCGCCCTGATTCTGCAGGTCGGCGAGGGCGTCGATCCAGTTGTACATGTTCACCTCGACATCTTCGTTGTCTGTGCCGGCCTCTTCGCGAGCAGGCTCGCTCCCACATTGGCAATGCATTCCAAATGTGGGAGCGAGCCTGCTCGCGAATGGCCGCGCCTCGGTCCTAGAGCGGAGCCAGCTCGGTTTTAGCTTCGACAGCCTTCACCGCTTTGAGCTGACGCATCTGCTCGCAACCCCACAACACCCGCTCCGGCGTGGCTGGCGCGTCGATTTTCGGCTGATGCTGATAATCACCGAGACTCGCCACCGCGTCCTTGATCGCGCACCACGCGGCGATCCCGAGCATGAACGGCGGTTCACCGACAGCTTTGGAATGGAACACCGTGTCTTCCGGGTTCTTGCGGTTTTCCACCAGCTTCACTCGCAGATCCAGCGGCATGTCGGCCACCGCCGGGATCTTGTAGCTGGCCGGGCCGTTGGTCATCAGCTTGCCCTTGTTGTTCCATACCAGCTCTTCCATGGTCAGCCAGCCCATGCCTTGCACGAAACCACCCTCGACCTGACCGATGTCGATCGACGGGTTCAGCGAGGCGCCGACGTCATGCAGGATGTCGGTGCGCAGCATCTTGTACTCGCCGGTCAGGGTGTCGACGATCACTTCGCAGCAGGCTGCGCCAAAGGCGAAGTAATAGAACGGACGGCCCCGCGCCTGACTGCGGTCGTAGTAGATTTTCGGGGTCTTGTAGAAGCCGGTGCTGGACAGCGAAACCTGATTGAAATACGCCTGCTGGATCAGCGCTTCGAACGTCAGGATCTGCTCGCGCACCCGCACGTGGCCGTTGCGGAATTCGACGTCTTCTTCGCTGACCTTGTAGTGCCGCGCGGCGAATTCGACCAGGCGTTGCTTGATGGTCTGTGCTGCGTTCTGCGCGGCTTTGCCGTTCAGGTCAGCACCGCTGGAAGCAGCGGTCGGCGAAGTGTTCGGCACTTTGTCGGTGTTGGTCGCAGTGATCTGCACACGATCGATTTCGACCTGGAACACTTCCGCCACGACCTGAGCGACTTTGGTGTTCAGGCCCTGGCCCATTTCCGTACCGCCGTGGTTCAGGTGGATGCTGCCGTCGGTGTAGATGTGGATCAGCGCACCGGCCTGGTTCAAGAAGCTCGCGGTGAAGGAAATGCCGAATTTCACCGGAGTCAGCGCGAGGCCTTTTTTCAGGATCGGGCTGTTGGCGTTGTAGCGACGGATCGCTTCGCGGCGCTCGGCGTACTGGCTGCTTTCTTCCAGTTCGGCGGTCATCTCTTCGAGCATGTTGTGCTCGACGGTCTGGTAGTAGTGGGTGACGTTGCGCTCGGTCTTGCCGTAGTAGTTGGCCTTGCGCACCGCCAGCGGGTCGAGCTTCAGATGCCGGGCAATCGCGTCCATCACTTCTTCGATGGCGACCATGCCTTGCGGGCCGCCGAAGCCGCGATAAGCGGTGTTCGACGCTGTGTTGGTTTTGCAACGGTGACCGTTGATGGTTGCATCGCCGAGATAGTAAGAGTTGTCCGAGTGGAACATCGCGCGGTCAACGATCGAGGCGGACAAGTCCGGCGAGCAGCCGCAGTTGCCGGCCAGCTCCATGTTGATCCCGTGCAGACGGCCGCTGCTGTCGAAGCCGACGTCGTATTCAACGTAGAACGGGTGGCGCTTGCCGGTCATCAGCATGTCTTCGACACGCGGCAGGCGCATCTTGGTCGGTTGGCCGGTGAGGTGCGCGACCACCGCGCACAGGCACGCCGGGCTCGCGGCCTGGGTTTCCTTGCCACCGAAACCACCGCCCATGCGGCGCATGTCGACGACGATTTTGTTCATCGACACGTCGAGCACTTCGGCGACCAGTTTTTGCACTTCGGTCGGGTTCTGCGTCGAGCAGTAGACGATCATGCCGCCGTCTTCGGTGGGCATCACCGAGGAGATCTGTGTCTCCAGATAGAAGTGCTCCTGGCCGCCGATGTGCAGCGTGCCCTGAATACGGTGTTCAGCCGTGGCCAGCGCCGAAGCCGAGTCGCCGCGCTGATGGGTGTGGCTGTCGAGCACGAAATGGCGCTTGCGCAGGGCTTCGACGACGTCGAGCACCGGTTCCAGATCTTCGTATTCGATGATCGCCGCCATCGCTGCCTTGCGCGCGGTTTCCAGATCTTTCGCCGCGACCGCCAGCACCGGTTGGCCGACAAACTGCACGTCATCGATGGCCAGCAGCGGGTCGCCCGGCATCAGCGGGCCGATGTCCTTCAGGCCCGGCACGTCTTCGTGGGTAATGACAATGCGCACGCCTTCGAAGGCGTAGCACGGTGACGTGTCGATGCTGAGGATTTTCGCGTGGGCGCGGTCCGACAGGCGTGCATACAAATGCAACTGGTTGGGGAATTCCAGGCGATCATCGATGTACTGCGCTTCACCGGACACATGCTTGGCGGCGCTGTCGTGCTTGACGCTGCGGCCGACACCGGTGGTCAGGTCCTGGGCGAACAGTTCGGCCAGTTCAGCCTGGGTCTTCTCTACGGCGTGATGGTTAGACATAAGCGGTCACCCGAGTCTCGATGTGCGGTGTTTGCAGTTCGATGAAGTATTTGCGCAGCAGATTCTGCGCGCTGAGCAGGCGATATTCCTTGCTGGCGCGGAAGTCCGAGAGCGGCGTGAAATCCTCGGCCAGCGCGGCGCAGGCGCGTTCGATCACCGCGTTGTTGAGCGGCGCGCCTCGCAGCACGGCTTCGCAGTGCGCAGCGCGTTTGGGGATTGCCGCCATGCCGCCGAAGGCCACCCGGGCGGCGCTGATCACGCCATTTTCCACGCGCAGATTGAACGCAGCACAGACGGCGGAGATGTCGTCGTCCAGACGCTTCGACACTTTATAGGCGCGGAATAACTGCTCGGCGCTGGCGCGCGGGACGATGATTTTTTCGATGAATTCGCTTTCCTGGCGCGCGGTGACGCGGTAGTCGATGAAGTAATCTTCCAGGTTCAAGGTCCGGCGGGTTTCGCCTTTGCACAGCACGATCTGCGCGCCGAGGGCGATCAGCAGCGGTGGCGAGTCACCGATCGGCGAGGCGTTGCCGATGTTGCCGCCGAGGGTGCCCTGATTGCGGATCTGCAATGAGGCGAAGCGGTGCAGCAGTTCGCCGAAGTCCGGGTACTCGGCATTCAACGCCTCGTAGCAGTCGGAGAGGGCAGTGGCGGCGCCGATTTCGATGCGGTCATCGAAGGTTTCGATGCGCTTCATTTCGGCGACGTTGCCGACGTAGATCATCACCGGCAGGGTGCGGTGGAACTGGGTGACTTCCAGCGCCAGATCGGTGCCGCCGGCGAGCAGCCGCGCTTGCGGATAAGCGTCGTAGAGGTCGGCCAGGTCAGCGACGGTCAGCGGCACCAGGCAGCGTTTGTCACCGCTGTTGAGTTCACCGATATCGTTCGGCGCGATGGCCTTGAGGCGGGCAATGGTTTCGGCTTCGCGGGCGTCGAACTGATCCGCTGGTTTGCCGCAGCAGGATTGTTCGGCAGCGGCGAGAATCGGCCGGTAGCCGGTGCAGCGGCAGAGGTTGCCGGCCAGCGCTTCGTGGGCCTTGGCCTGATCCGGCGCATCGCTGTTCTTTTGCAGGGCGAACAACGACATCACAAAACCGGGGGTGCAGAAACCGCACTGCGAACCGTGGCACTCGACCATGGCTTTCTGCACGCTGTGCAGTTCGCCCTTGTGCTTGAGGTCTTCGACGCTGATCAGTTGTTTGCCGTGCAACGACGAAACGAAGGTCAGGCACGAGTTGAGGCTGCGATAGCGAATATGTTCACGCCCGGTGTCATCGGTCTGCAACTCGCCAACCACCACGGTGCAGGCGCCGCAGTCGCCACTGGCACAACCTTCTTTGGTGCCGGGCTTGCCCACGTGTTCACGCAGGTAATTGAGCACAGTCAGATTCGGGTCCAGGGCGTGCTCGCTACGGAGTTCCTGGTTAAGTAAAAACTGGATCACGGAAGGCCTCGCAGACTCATTATTGTTGTTAACCGACGTGAACCGAATTTAGCAGGTCTGACTTTTCGGTCAATGGTTTTCTGACTTAAAGGTCAGGAAAATCCGTTTCGTCGATCAACAGCGTGTCTATTCAGTATTGACCTTCATCGGTCACCGCGCTTTTTTGCGGGATTCGTGCCAAAAACCGCTGAGTGGGCACTCCGCCATGACCGCGCATTTGCGCTACACTGCGCCGCTTGTGCAGATCGATAGAGTTTGAAGGACAACCATGACGTTCAAGGCGCCGGACAGCCTCGCCGAGCAAATCGCTCACCACCTCGCCGAACGCATCATTCGTGGCGAAATGAAGCCGGGAGAGCGCATCCAGGAACAGAAGGTCACGCTGGCGCTCAACGTCAGCCGCGGTTCGGTCCGCGAAGCCTTGCTGATCCTCGAGCGCCGTCACCTGATCGCGATCCTGCCGCGTCGTGGCGCCCACGTTACCGAGCTGACGCCGCACAAGGTGCAGAGCCTGTGCACGCTGATGAGCGAGTTGTACATCCTGCTCGGCAATTCCGTGGCCAATGGCTGGCAAGTGCAGTCGGACATGGCGCCGTTCGTGCAGATCCAGCAGCGCCTGACCGCCAATTACGAACGCGGCGATATCCGCAGCTTCGTCGATGACAGCTTCGCGGTGATGCGCGCCGCCTATCCGTTTGCCAACAATCCGTACCTGCAAGAAACCGTCGAGAACCTCCAGCCGGCGATGAGCCGCGCGTATTTCCTCGCCCTCGAACAGCGCAAGGCGGAAATGAGCGAATTCCTCGAACTGTTCGAACGCTTGCTCGCCGCCGTACTCGCCCGTGATTTGCCGCAGATCCGCATCGTGCTCACGGCGTATGCCCAGCGCAGCTGCGATCTGGTGGTGTCTGCGCTGACGGTTGCCTGAGCGTGCGGCTGAAGTGCATCAAACTGGCGGGGTTCAAATCCTTCGTCGACCCGACCACGGTGAACTTCCCCAGTAACATGGCGGCGGTCGTCGGGCCGAACGGTTGCGGCAAGTCGAACATCATCGACGCCGTGCGCTGGGTGATGGGCGAAAGTTCGGCGAAGAACCTCCGTGGCGAGTCGATGACCGATGTCATCTTCAACGGCTCGACCAGCCGCAAACCGGTGAGCCAGGCCAGCATCGAACTGGTGTTCGACAACTCCGACGGCACGCTGCTCGGCGAATACGCCGCCTACGCGGAAATTTCCATCCGCCGCAAAGTCACCCGCGACAGCCAGACCACGTATTACCTCAACGGCACCAAATGCCGTCGGCGCGACATCACCGATATTTTCCTCGGCACCGGCCTCGGTCCCCGCAGCTACTCGATCATCGAACAGGGGATGATCTCCAAGCTGATCGAATCCAAGCCCGAAGACCTGCGTAACTTCATCGAGGAAGCCGCCGGCATCTCGAAATATAAAGAGCGCCGCCGCGAGACCGAGAACCGCATCCGCCGCACCCACGAAAACCTCGCCCGCCTCACCGACCTGCGCGAAGAACTGGAGCGCCAGCTCGAACGACTGCACCGTCAGGCCGAGGCGGCGAAAAAGTATCAGGAACTCAAGGCCGAAGAGCGTCAGCTCAAGGCGCAACTGTCGGCGCTGCGCTGGCAGGACCTCAACGAGCAGGTCGGCCAGCGCGAGTCGATCATCGGCAACCAGGAAGTCAGCTTCGAAGCGCTGGTCGCTGAACAGCGTAACGCTGACGCCGCCATCGAACGCCTGCGCGACGGTCACCACGACCTGTCCGAACGCTTCAATCTGGTGCAGGGCCGCTTCTATTCGGTCGGCGGCGACATCGCCCGGGTCGAGCAGAGCATCCAGCACGGCCAGCAGCGTTTGCGTCAGTTGCAGGACGATCTGAAAGAAGCCGAGCGCGCGCGTCTGGAAACCGAATCGCACCTGGGCCACGACCGCACGTTGCTGCTGACCCTCGGCGAAGAACTGGACATGCTCACCCCCGAGCAGGAAGTCACCAGCGCCGCCGCCGAGGAAGCCGCTGCGGCCCTCGAAGAAGCCGAAACCACCATGCACGGCTGGCAGGAGCAGTGGGACGCTTTCAACCTGACCGCTGCCGAACCGCGCCGTCAGGCTGAAGTCCAGCAATCGCGGATCCAGCAGCTGGAAAGCAGCATGGAGCGCCTGGCCGACCGGCAGAAGCGCCTCGCCGAAGAACGTGCGTTACTGTCCGCCGACCCGGAAGACGCGGCGATCATGGCGCTCAACGAGCAGCTCGCCGAGTCCGAAGCGACTCTCGAAGATTTGCAGACCAGCGAAGAAGCGCAGGTCGAAAAGCTCGAACAACTGCGTCAGGAATTGCAGCAGGCGTTGACCGCCCAGCAGCAGGCGCAGGGCGATCTGCAGCGGCTCAACGGGCGTTTGGCGTCGCTGGAAGCCTTGCAGCAGGCCGCGCTCGATCCCGGCACCGGCACTGCTGAGTGGTTGAAGGAACACAACCTCGCCGAGCGTCCGCGTCTGGCCGAAGGCCTGAAGGTCGAGGCCGGTTGGGAGCTGGCGGTGGAAACCGTGCTCGGCGCCGATCTGCAAGCGGTACTGGTCGACGATTTCAGCGGCTTCGATCTGTCCGGTTTCACCCAAGGCGATTTGCGCCTGCTCAGCCCGGCCAGTGATGGCGTGCGGGTGGCTGGCAGCCTGCTGGACAAGGTCGAGGCGCAGATCGATCTGTCGCCGTGGCTCGGCCAGGTCAAACCGGTCGACAGCCTTGAACAGGCGCTGGCGTTGCGCGGTCAGTTGAGCGCCGGGCAGAGCCTGATCAGCCGCGATGGCTATTGGGTGGGTCGACACTTTTTACGCGTACGTCGCGCCAGCGAAGCGGAAAGCGGCATGCTCGCCCGTGGCCAGGAAATCGAAGACTTGCAGCTTGAACGCGAAGAGCGCGAAGCCACCGTCGAGGCCATGGAAACCCGCCTGCAAACCTTGCGCGCGCAACAGCGCCAGCAGGAAAACGGCCGCGAACATCTGCGCCGCTTGCTGCAGGACGAAGCGCGCCAGCAAGGCGAACTGAAAGCGCAGTTGTCCGCCGGTAAGGCCAAAGCCGAACAGCTGACATTGCGCCGCACCCGTCTCGATGAAGAACTGGTCGAACTCGCCGAACAGCGCGAGCTTGAGCACGAACAGGTCGGCGAAGCGCGCATGCAATTGCAGGAAGCGCTGGACGCCATGGCGCTCGACACCGAGCAGCGCGAGTTGCTGCTGGCCCAGCGCGACAGCCTGCGCGAGCGCCTTGATCGCGTGCGTCAGGAAGCCCGGCAGCACAAGGATCACGCCCATCAACTGGCCGTGCGTCTCGGCTCGTTGCGCGCCCAGCATGACTCCACGCGACAGGCGCTGGAGCGTCTGGAGATGCAGGCCGAGCGCCTGACTGAAAAGCGCGAACAGTTGAGTCTGAATCTGGAGGAGGGTGAGGCGCCGCTGGAAGAGCTGCGTCTGAAACTTGAAGAACTGCTCGACAAGCGCATGACCGTCGATGAAGAACTCAAGACCGCGCAGATCGCCCTGGAAGACGCCGATCGTGAATTGCGCGACGCGGAAAAACGCCGCACCCAGGCCGAGCAGCAATCGCAGTTGATTCGCGGCCAGCTCGAACAGCAACGCATGGAATGGCAGGCGCTGACCGTACGGCGCAAGGCTTTGCAGGATCAATTGCTCGAAGATGGCTACGATCTCAACGGCGTGCTCGCCACATTGACCGCACAAGCCAGTGAACGCGAAGCCGAAGAAGAACTCGAACGCATCAACGCGCGGATTCAGCGCCTGGGTGCGATCAACCTCGCGGCCATCGACGAATACACGCAACAATCGGAGCGTAAACGTTATCTGGATGCGCAGGACGCCGATCTGGTCGAGGCGCTGGAGACCCTGGAAAACGTCATCCGCAAGATCGACAAGGAAACCCGCAACCGTTTCAAAGATACCTTTGATCAGATCAACGGCGGTTTGCAGGCACTTTTCCCGAAAGTTTTCGGTGGCGGGCGCGCGTATTTGGAACTGACGGGCGAAGATCTACTCGATACAGGGGTGACGATCATGGCGCAGCCGCCCGGGAAGAAGAACAGCACCATCCATTTGCTTTCCGGCGGCGAAAAAGCCTTGACTGCACTGGCCCTGGTTTTTGCCATCTTCAAGTTGAACCCGGCGCCGTTCTGCATGCTCGATGAGGTTGACGCGCCACTGGATGACGCTAACGTTGGACGCTACGCACGCCTGGTCAAAGAGATGTCGCAGACCGTGCAGTTCATCTACATCACCCACAACAAGATCGCCATGGAAATGGCCGAGCAGTTGATGGGTGTGACGATGCATGAACCGGGCTGCTCGCGACTGGTGGCGGTGGATGTCGAGGAGGCGATGGCGATGGTGGACGCCTGAGTCGGTGTGGTGTCGGAATAGTTTTGGAGGTCTGTAGGACTTTTTACTGACATCGGCCGGATGGCCAATCGACATATTCGCGCAAGCCAAATGAGACAGACGGTGTAAAGTTGTCTTTGGTCGTGCTAGTTTAATGTCAATTTTTCGTATACGTGGGCAAAACGCCTGTCAGAACATAGAGTTGGCGCCACGTTTTAAAGCGGTTTACGCAGTGTAAACCCCTTATTTTTCAGCATTTTTTATAGAGGCACGGGATTACATGGAAATCGGTCTGCGCGAGTGGCTGATCGTCATCGGCATCATTGTGATAGCCGGTATTCTTTTCGATGGCTGGCGCCGTATGCGCGGCGGCAAGGGAAAGCTGAAATTCCGTCTCGACCGGAGCCTGTCCAATCTGCCGGACGAGGACACCAGCGCCGAGCTGTTGGGCCCGGCCCGCGTGCTGGACACGCACAAAGAGCCACAACTGGACGAGCACGATCTGCCGTCGGTGAGCATGCCCAACCGCGAAGCCCGCGAGCCGCGTGAATCCGGTTCGAAACGTGGCAAGCGCGGCAGCAACGGCCCGGCGCAGGGCGACTTGAACCTCGACCTCGATCTGGACGGCGGCCCGAGCTTCAGCAGCCGTGACGACGATTTCGCCGAAGACAGTAAGCCTGCAGCGGCCGTGGCGGAAAAAGATCAGCCGCAAGCCGAAGAAGTCCTGGTGATCAGCGTGATCTGCCGCGACCCGGCCGGCTTCAAAGGCCCGGCGCTGTTGCAGAACATTCTCGAAAGCGGCCTGCGTTTCGGCGAGATGGACATTTTTCACCGCCACGAAAGCATGGCCGGCAACGGCGAAGTGCTGTTCTCCATGGCCAACGCGGTCAAGCCGGGTATCTTCGATCTGGACGACATTGACCACTTCAGCACTCCGGCGGTGAGCTTCTTCCTCGGTCTGCCAGGCCCGCGTCATCCGAAGCAGGCCTTCGACGTGATGGTCGCGGCAGCCCGCAAGCTGTCCCAGGAATTGAACGGCGAATTGAAAGACGATCAGCGCAGCGTACTGACCGCGCAGACGATTGAGCATTACCGTCAGCGCATCGTCGAATTCGAACGCCGCGCATTGACCCAGAAGCGCTAAGGCCAGATCAAAAGATCGCAGCCTTCGGCAGCTCCTACAGAGGATCGCGATACTGTAGGAGCTGACGAGTGCAACGAGGCTGCGATCTTCTGGCCCCGCCGCCGATAATGGAATAAAACTGGAGCAGCCTCGGCTGCTCTTTTGCTTTATGAGAGAACACCCATGACCGCCGCCAAAACCCGCATTCTAGAGCTGCGCGCTGAGCTGGATCAGCACAACTATCGCTATCACGTTCTCGACGAGCCGAGCATTCCCGATGCCGAATACGACCGCTTGTTTCACGAGCTCAAGGCACTGGAAGCGGCCAACCCGGAACTCATCACCAGCGATTCGCCGACCCAGCGCGTCGGTAGCATGGCGTTGACCGCGTTCACTCAGGTGCGTCACGAAATCCCGATGCTCAGTCTCGGCAACGCCTTCGAAGAATCCGACATGCGCGAGTTCGATCGCCGCGTCAACGAAGGCCTCGACGTGCCGGCCGGCGATCTGTTTGGTGGCGGCGCGGCGGTGGAATACAGCTGCGAGCCGAAGCTCGATGGCCTGGCGGTCAGCCTGCTGTATCAGGATGGTCTGCTGGTGCGCGGCGCCACCCGTGGCGATGGCACCACCGGCGAAGACATCAGCGTCAACGTGCGCACTGTGCGCAATATTCCGCTGAAGCTGCATGGCGAAGGCTGGCCGGCGACGCTGGAAGTGCGCGGTGAAGTGTTCATGTCCAAGGCCGGTTTCGAGCGCCTCAATGCTTCGCAGCTGGAAATCGGCGGCAAGACCTTTGCCAACCCGCGCAACGCGGCAGCAGGCAGCCTGCGCCAGCTCGATTCGAAGATCACCGCCAATCGTCCGCTGGAATTCTGTTGCTACGGCATTGGCCAGGTGTCTCACGATATCGCCGACACCCACATCGGTAACCTCAAGCAGTTGCAGAAGTGGGGCATGCCGATCAGTCACGAACTGAAGCTGGCCAAGGGCATCGACGAGTGCCTGGAGTATTACCGCGACATCGGCGCGCGCCGTAACTCGCTGGCCTATGAAATCGATGGCGTGGTGTTCAAGGTCAACAGCATTGCCGACCAGCGTGAACTGGGCTTTCGTGCGCGCGAGCCGCGCTGGGCGATCGCGCACAAATTCCCGGCGATGGAAGAACTCACCGAGCTGCTCGACGTGGAATTCCAGGTCGGCCGCACCGGTGCGGTAACTCCCGTGGCGCGCCTGAAACCGGTGAAAGTCGCCGGCGTCACCGTGGCCAACGCCACGTTGCACAACATGGACGAAGTCGCGCGTCTGGGCCTGATGATCGGCGATACGGTGATCATTCGCCGCGCCGGCGATGTGATTCCGCAAGTGGTGCAGGTAGTTACCGAGCGTCGCCCCGATGACGCGCGCCCGGTGGCCATTCCTGAAAGTTGCCCGGTGTGCGGCTCCCACGTTGAACGCACGCAACTGGTCAAGCGCAGCAAGGGCAAGGAAACCTTCAGCGAAGGTGCGGTCTATCGCTGCGTCGGCCGACTGGCCTGTGGTGCGCAATTGAAGCAGGCGATCATCCACTTCGTCTCGCGCCGGGCCATGGACATCGAAGGTTTGGGCGACAAGAGCGTCGAGCAACTGGTCGACGAAGGTCTGGTCAGTTCGCCGGCCGATCTGTATGCGTTGAAGTTCGACGACATCGTCGATCTGGAAGGCTTCGCCGAGGTATCGAGCAACAAGCTTCTCAAAGCCATCGAAGACAGCAAGCAACCGAGCCTGGCACGTTTCATCTATGCCCTCGGCATTCCCGATGTCGGCGAAGAAACGGCGAAGGTGCTGGCGCGCTCGCTGGGTTCGCTGGAGCGCGTGCAACAGGCCTTGCCGCATGTGCTGACCTATCTGCCGGACGTCGGCCTGGAAGTGGCGCACGAGATTCACAGTTTCTTTGAGGATGCGCACAACCAGCAGGTCATCAGCGAATTGCTCGGCCATGGTTTGCAGATTCAGGATCAAGGCGAGTTGGGCGCCGAATTCGCCGCCAGTACCACGCTGGGCGGCTTGCTCGACAAACTGCACATTCCTTTCGTCGGCCCCGGTGGTGCGCAAAAACTCGCCGACCGCTTTGGCTCGCTGGAAGCGGTGATGAACGCTGACTGGCTGGATATGCGCCAGGCATTGCCAGAGAAGCAGGCCAACTCGGTGCGCGAGTTCTTCGCCTCGCCTGACCATCGGCAACTGGCCGAGCGGGCCGAGCAGCAGTTGCGCGATTTCGGCATGCATTGGCAGAGCGAGAAGAAAGTCGTCGAAGGTCTGCCGCTGTCCGGGGAAACCTGGGTGCTGACCGGCAAGGTCGAACTGATGAGCCGGGATGTGGCCAAGGATCATCTGGAAAGCCTGGGTGCCAAGGTCGCCGGTTCGGTGTCGGCGAAAACCCATTGCGTGGTCGCAGGCCCGGGTGCCGGCTCGAAACTGACCAAGGCCAACGAGCTGGGTGTGAAGGTCATGGACGAGGAAGCGTTTATCGCCTTCCTCAAAACCCACGGCGTCGCCGTCTGACCGGATGAACCCCTGTGGTGAGGGGATTTATCCCTGTCCGGATGGACACCTGTGGCGAGGGGATTTATCCCTGTCCGGATGAACCCCTGTGGCGAGGGGATTTATCCCCGCTGGGTTGCGCAGCGACCCCAAAACCCTGCGACCGATCATTTCATCTGTATCGCGTGTACGGTGTTTTGCGACTGCTGCGCAGTCGAGCGGGGATAAATCCCCTCACCACAATGGTGCTATCACCCGGCTGCGCGGTTATGGTGGGAACGATGTTGTCTTCAGAATGATCTAGTCTTGGCCAGTCCCAGGGAGAGATCGCCATGCACCGCTTTTTCGAGCAGCTCAGTTCCCGCATCATCGCGCCGTTCGTGGCCGGATCCTCGCGCAACAGCAAAGTCTGGCCGTGCCGTTGCGGGCAGTCGCTGTTCTTTCGCAACAGTCAGTGCCTGGCCTGTAACGCCTTGCTCGGTTATCAACCTGAACAAAGTCGCCTGACCTCGCTGCAGCCGGGGCCGGAAGAGGGCACCTGGACGCTCGACGCCGATCCCGACGCCGGACTGTTCCGCCGCTGCGCCAACCTCGACATGCCCGCCGCGTGCAACTGGCTGCTGCCGGCCAACGATCACGACACCTTGTGCATCGCTTGCAGCCTTAACCGCACCATCCCTGATCTCTCCGTCGCGGAAAATCCCGAACGCTGGCGCAAGGTCGAAGTCGCCAAGCGTCGACTGGTCGCGCAACTGATCACCCTCGGCTTGCCGGTCATCCCGAAAACCACGGATGAAGAAACCGGGCTGGCGTTCGACTTCATCGGTGTTGACCTGGAAGGCAACGCGCCGATGACCGGCCACGCCAATGGCCTGATCACCCTCGATATCAAAGAGGCCGACGACGCTCACCGTGAACAGGTCAGGGCCGCGATGCACGAACCTTACCGCACGCTGCTCGGGCATTTTCGCCATGAGGTCGGCCACTACTACTGGGATCGCCTCATCGCCAACGGCCCTTGGCTGGAGGCGTTCCGTAACCTGTTCGGCGACGAGCGCGCCAGTTACGCCGAGGCGCTGGACCGGCATTACCAGCAAGGCGCACCGCTGGACTGGCCGCAGCACTACGTCAGTGCCTACGCGACCATGCACCCGTGGGAAGACTGGGCGGAAACCTGGGCGCACTACCTGCACATGATGGACGCCGTGGATACTGCGCTGGGCTTCGGCATGAGCGCGCGGGAAATGGACTTTGACTATCAGCCGTTTCCGCCCAGCACCCTGTACGACCCGGAGCACCCCGGCGGTGGCGCTTTCCTGTCATTCGTCAATGCGTGGATCGAGCTGGCGGGGATGCTCAACGAACTGTCGCGCAGCATGGGCCAGCCGGATTTTTATCCGTTCGTACTGCCGGCAGCGGCGATCGCCAAGCTGCACTTCATTCATCTGGTGATCCAGGATGCGGGCGGTCGCGCAGACGAAGTCCTGGCCCTGTAGAAGCTGCCGCAGGCTGCGATCTTTTGGCGTCACCGCATGTCCTTGAACCTGTTGGTATTTTTTATCTGCAACCAACGGTTGTAACTTCATCTCAGACAGGTACAATGGCGCGGCTCGCCGACAGGCAAGCGTCGTTATGGTGACCCCATCGGTCCCCCCGCAACGATTACCCGTGAACCTGGTCAGATCCGGAAGGAAGCAGCCACAGCGGGAACATTGTGTGCCGGGGTGTGGCTGGTGGGGGCACCACCTTAACGAACCAGCCAAGGCTTCAGACAGAACTGCATGGGTTTCGCCCACTGCGGTTTTTTTATGCCTGCGATTTGGCTAGTGGCGTTGCTCCGCCATCAGAAACGCGCGGATCAGCAGCACAGCGCCCCGGTACCCGTGCGGCTGTTGAAGGCGAACAGTGGCATACTCCCTCGCCTGGCATTGAGAGGTAAGGCAAGTGGGTGAAATTGACGATCTGACTCGTGAAAAACTGCGCGAATGGCAGATGCGGCGTCTGGAAGTCAAAACGCAGATGCAGGATCAGCCCGAGCGCACGCTGGAACTGTCGCGAGTGCTCGACCTGATGGATGAAGAACACGCTGCGATTCTGGCGGCATCTGCTGTTTTCAACGCGGCAGAAGAGCCTGAACAGTCGGTCCCGGTGGAGGCACAATCGGCGATCGTCGAGCACGCATCAGACTCGCTGACCGCAAAGTACGACCTGCAGCTGCAAGCCACCGCGCAAAACCCTGAACACCTGCGCAGACTGCTCGAAATGGCGCTCTACGAAGTGCAGGCGCAGATCGATGCGGCGGCGGTGGCCAGCGGCACTGAACGACGCGGCATGTCCGGCACGCTCGGCGGCTACTCCTTCGAGCTGCGCATCAGCCCCGAGGCCGGCAGTGAAGGAAACTTGCCGCAGTCTCATGAAATGCACGACGAGAATGACCAGGACTGATCTGGTGTTGTATTAAAGCCCAGGCGGCGAGGTTGTATGCACCCGGAACATTTTGATTTGGCCACCCCGGTATTTCTGCCCATCACCCATGATGTGTGTACGGCGCTGTTGCAGCCCGAGGGTGACGCGGCACTGGCCAACCTGAGCGACCCGGAACTGGCGGCGGTGCTGGTCATCCAGAACCTTGCCCAGGCCACGGAAAAGGACCTGAGTGCCAGCGCAGCGGAGAAAATTCTCGCCAGACTCATTGACTGGTCTGTCACCTCCCGGCGCTCCGGATCGGCGGGACTGCTTGCAGAGGCGCGGCGTCTTTTCGATTCGCGCAAATTGTATTTCGGCCTCAATGCGCTCAAAGGCCTGAACCTGCGGTTTCTCATGGCCGATGAAGTCGCCGCACAGGAATATCTGTTGCCCGGCGGGCAGTGGGATGTGGACTACAAAATTCGCCATCAGCAACAGAACAATCCGTTCAGCCAGCAAATGGTCACGCCACGCGAGCGCGAGCACTGGTTAAGCGCGGCGCAGGACAAACTGCTGCGAACCTTCCGTGCCAACCTCGACGAAGACCTGCACGTGCAGGGTTATGCGGGCATCGGCAAGAGTTACATGCTCAGCGCGCTGATCGAATGCCTGCGCTCGAAACGCACCCTGGTGCTGGCGCGCACCCCGGCGAAACTGGCGACGTTGCGCAAGCACATCGTGCAAGTGCACGACACGGAAATTGGCCAGACCTTCTACGATTTTGCCCAGGCCCAGTTGCTCGGCCCCCGATCGCACATGGCCAGGACGCCAGCGCGGATCCCGAGCAGGCAGGCGCTGGCGCAGGAACTGAATATCTTCGGCTTTCGCCACCACGATGGGCAGGGCACTCTGGAGGTTTGTCTGCGCGTGCTGGAGCTGTATTGCGCCTCAAGAGATCACACGCTATCCGCCAGGCACCTGCCGCATTTTCAGCAGCCCTTGAGCGGTGCAGACTCACAGGCGCTGCTGGAATATTCCAGTCGCCTGTGGGTGTATCTGGAAGCCAATCCGGCCTGGGCCAGCCAGAGCGGCTTTCCGACGTTGCTCATGATCAAGCGCGCCAGTCTGGCCGGTTGCCGCGTCCCGCCGCGCTATACCCATGTGATCATCGACGAAAGCCAGGACGTGCCGGCGTCGCTGCTGCAAATCATCGAGCGCGGGCAGCAGGTGCTGATCACCCTCGGCGATGAATATCAGCAGGCCACGGGCGAGGCGCCCAAGCGCAAGCGTGAAGTTCGTCAGAGCGATATCTGCTATTCGGTGCGTTCGGGGCGCAATGTCGAGCGCCTGGTCAATCCGCTGATCTCGCGCCACACGCACAAGAGCAAGGTGCCGTTCGAAGGCGCTCGTCACGCCGACGTCGATATCGAGTACTACCCGCAAGCCTTCGTGCCGCCCGAAGGTTGCGTGGTGCTGACCGCGTCACCCTGGGACACGATGATGTGGGCCATCCATCTGCACGACTCCAGTTGCGCCTTCAGTTTTCCCGACCGGGAAGCGCAGGACGACATCAAGCATTTCATGACCACCGCCATCGAGCTGTTCCGCCGCGATTTCTACAACGCCGGGTCCAGCGAGAAAGGACCGCACCCGTATTTCAGCGACATGGCTGATTGGCAGCAGGTGCGCGCCGCCAACCAGTTCGATGAAGCTTTCTTGTGGATCGAGGCGCAGTTGCAAAACGGCTTCATGATTGCCGACCTGACTCGCCTGAGCCAAAAGATCATCGAGCCAGGCAAAGCCTGTCTGTTGATGATGGCCGAGCGGGCTGGCGGCATGGAGTTCAAGCGCGTGCTGTTGACCCGGACGTTGCTCAGCAACGAGAAATTCAAGGATGCCTACGAGTTCGATCAGCGCATCTGTGCCGTGTACATCGCCGTGTCCCGTGCCCGGCAGCAGCTTTATCTGCCTTACGACGTGGTCGAGTGGATCGATTATCACCACAGCCGCGAGCCGAAATTCCGCGAGTCGCACGGTTATTGACCAGGCCAACCCTGTGGGAGCTAGGGTGTGGTTGAAGAGGCGCCGGTGTACAACCGGATAATGTCGTCGATCTCGCCGGACATTTTCATTCGCAGCAGCGTGCGCAGGATCCGCTGCACCGGCACGTTCGGGTCGTTCCTCACATAGCAGCCGATATTCTGTTCCTGCAGCACCGCGACCCCCTGCAACTGCTGCTCCGGCAGCAGGCGTTGATTGATCCAGTCCAGTGTCCACTGATTGCTCACCGCATAGCGGTATCGCCCGGCCAGCAGCTTTTCCAGTACCTGTTCCTGATTGCGCGCGTCTTCGCGTTGCAACTGGTCGGCGTCGAACAGCGGTTGCAGGGTAGGGTAGCTGTAACCGAGGACGGTGCCGATGGCCTGGCGCGGCAGCCGGGCGGGATCGATCTGCGCCGGTTGCTCCTTGCGGCTGACCAGCAGGTCGCGCTGAAACCACAACGGCACGCTCCAGATGTAATCGCCGGACTGATTCGGCAACCACGACTGTGCGGCATAGCAGCGCACATCGATGTCGCCGTGTTCCATGGCGCTCTGTACCCGCGCGCGCGGCAGGACGACGAATTGCGCCGGCGCGCCGACCTGGGTCGCCAGGCTGAGCAGGGCGTCGTGCAGGATGCCCTGGGTCGGTCTGCCGCCTTGCAGTTGCATCATCGGCATCGCCCAACTGTCCGGCACGGCGAAGCGCAACGGCGCTTGCGCTGCCATCGCGTTGAGGCTGATACCCAGCAATGCCGCCACGGCCCACCGCATAGACGCTCCGGTAATTCCCCATCCCGAGCTGATAAAAGCCTCTGCTGATGCAGCTTAGCCATATTAGACGAGGACACCGGATGCAATTTTGCCCTTGCTCCGCTAGCATTAGCCGCTTCTGCTTCCTTCGCTGCGACGGTTTTCGATGAGTTATCAGGTTCTTGCACGTAAATGGCGTCCACGCTCGTTCCGCGAAATGGTCGGCCAGACCCATGTGCTCAAGGCTCTGATCAATGCCTTGGACAGCCAACGGCTGCACCACGCCTACCTGTTCACCGGGACGCGCGGGGTCGGCAAGACCACCATCGCGCGGATCATTGCCAAGTGCCTGAACTGCGAGACAGGTATCACTTCCAGCCCCTGCGGCGAGTGCTCGGTGTGCCGCGAGATCGATGAGGGGCGTTTTGTCGACCTGATCGAGATCGACGCCGCCAGCCGCACCAAGGTCGAAGACACCCGCGAACTGCTCGATAACGTGCAGTACGCGCCAAGCCGTGGGCGCTTCAAGGTCTACCTGATCGACGAAGTGCACATGCTTTCCAGCCATTCCTTCAATGCGCTGTTGAAAACCCTCGAAGAGCCGCCGCCCTACGTCAAGTTCATCCTGGCGACCACCGATCCGCAGAAACTTCCGGCAACGATTCTTTCGCGCTGCCTGCAGTTCTCCCTGAAGAACATGACGCCCGAGCGTGTGGTCGAGCATTTGACCCACGTCCTGACCGCAGAAAACGTACCTTTCGAAGACGACGCACTGTGGCTGCTCGGCCGCGCTGCTGACGGCTCGATGCGCGACGCCATGAGCCTGACCGATCAGGCCATCGCGTTCGGTGAAGGCAAGGTCCTCGCGACCGACGTGCGCGCGATGCTCGGCACGCTGGATCACGGTCAGGTCTATGACGTGCTGCATGCGCTGATCGAAGGCGATGCCAAGGCGCTGCTCGAAGCCGTGCGGCATCTGGCCGAGCAAGGCCCGGACTGGAACGGCGTGCTCTCGGAAATTCTCAACGTGCTGCACCGGGTGGCCATCGCTCAGGCGTTGCCGGAAGGCGTCGACAATGGCCACGGCGACCGTGATCGCGTATTGGCCCTGGCCCAGGCGTTGCCGGCCGAAGACGTGCAGTTCTATTACCAGATGGGCCTGATCGGTCGCCGCGACTTGCCGCTGGCGCCGGACCCGCGTGGCGGTTTCGAGATGGTCTTGCTGCGCATGCTCGCGTTCCGCCCGGCGGATACGGCGGACGCGCCGAGGCAACCGCTAAAGCCAGTGGGGATCAGCCAGGCCACAGTTGATTCCGCAAACTCAGTGGCTGCCGCGCCGAAGCCTGCGCCGGTGGTCGCTGCGGCTGCGGCTGCTGCGCCAGCACCCGCGCCCGCTGCCGAGCCAGAACCGGTTGTGCCGGTTGTCGAAGCGCAACCGGAGCCTGAGCCAGTCGCCGTCGAAACCGTGGTCGATCTGCCATGGAACGACCCGGTGGAAGCCGAGGCCGAGCCGGCGCCAGTTCAGCAACCCGCCGTCGAGCCGGTATTGGAAACCGCTGGCGAGCAGCCCGAGCTGCCGCCGATGCCGCTGCCGACCCCGGACAGCGTGGTGCCGGATGCGCCGGAGTGGGCCGCTGCGCCAATTCCCGAGCCGTCCGTCGCCGAGGTCGATGCCGCTACGCCGGGCATGGACATGGACGACGAACCGCCGCTGGATGAAGACTACATCGAGCCGGACATGGATTCGGCATACAGCTACCTCGACGAACTGGCCAGCGAACACGCCGCCGATCCCGAGCCTGAGCCCGAGCCGGAACCTGCCGCCGCGCCGGCCACCGGCCTGGCCCTGCAATGGCTGGAGCTGTTCCCTAAGCTGCCGATTTCCGGCATGACCGGCAGCATCGCCGCCAACTGCACATTGATTGCGGTCGATGGCGATCACTGGCTGATGCACCTCGATCCGGCCCACAGCGCACTGTTCAATGCCACGCAACAGCGTCGTCTCAACGACGCGTTGAACCAGTTCCACGGGCGCACGCTGACGCTGACCATCGAGCTGATCAAGCCCGAGCAGGAAACCCCGGCCCAGGCCGCCTCCCGCCGCCGCGCCAATCGCCAGCGTGAGGCGGAGGAATCGATCCATGGTGATCCGTTCATCCAGCAGATGGTTCAGCAGTTCGGCGCGGTGGTGCGAAGCGATACTATTGAACCTGTCGACGCCTTGGTCACCCAAGGCTAATAACTGAAGGTGCTCGGCCAAGATGGCCGGGCGCTGTTTTATCCAAGTACGTTTGAGGTGATTCCCATGATGAAAGGTGGCATGGCCGGCCTGATGAAGCAGGCGCAGCAGATGCAGGAAAAAATGGCCAAGATGCAGGAAGAACTGGCCAACGCCGAAGTCACCGGCAAGGCCGGCGGCGATATGGTCACCGTGGTGATGACCGGTCGTCACGACGTTAAAAGCGTGAGCATCGACCCAAGCCTGGTCGAAGGCCTGAGCGAAGACGACAAGGAAATGCTGGAAGCCGTGGTCGCTGCCGCCGTCAACGACGCCGTGCGCAAGATCGAAGCCAACAGCCAGGAAAAAATGGGCAGCATGACCGCCGGCATGAACCTGCCGGCGGGTATGAAACTGCCGTTCTGATTCGCCATTGCGCGGCAGATGAGCTACACAAAATGCCAGGCATTGTGCCTGGCATTTTTGTTTCTGCCTGATGGGCATGTGCCGCAGACTGACGCTTTCGCGAGCAGGCTCGCTCCCACAGGGATTGCATTTCCAAGTGTGGGAGCGAGCCTGCTCGCGAATGAAGTCACCTCGGCACAACTGAAGAAACATCGAACACACCACCGCTACCAAGGTCTGCTCCCTATACACCGAATTCCCCATTCACAGGAGACGCTGACATGTCCGACCCTCTCACCCTCAATCAACGCTTCGTCCTCGCCTCGCGCCCGAGCGGCGCGCCGACCCCGGAGAACTTCCGTCTGGAGCGCGAGGCATTGCCCGATCTGCAGGACGGTCAAGTCCTGCTGAAAACCCTGTACCTCTCTCTCGACCCGTACATGCGCGGGCGCATGAGCGACGCTCCGTCCTACGCTGCGCCAGTGCAAATCGGCGAAGTCATGACCGGTGGTGCGGTCAGTCGGGTCGAGCAGTCCAATCATCCGAAATTCCACGTAGGTGATCTGGTGGTTGGCGCCACCGGTTGGCAGAGCCACAGCATCAGCGACGGTCGCAACATCATGCCGATCCCGGCCGGCCTGCCGAGCCCGTCGATGGCCCTCGGGGTGCTGGGTATGCCGGGCATGACCGCGTACATGGGCCTGATGGACATCGGCCAGCCGAAAGAGGGCGAAACCCTGGTAGTGGCTGCAGCGTCCGGTGCCGTCGGCTCGGTGGTCGGGCAAGTGGCGAAGATCAAAGGTCTGCGCGCGGTCGGCGTGGCTGGTGGTGCCGAGAAGTGCAAATACGTGGTCGAGGAGCTGGGTTTTGATGCCTGCATCGACCACAAGGCCGATGACTTCGCCGAGCAACTGGCCAAGGCCTGTCCCAACGGCATCGACATCTATTACGAGAACGTCGGCGGCCATGTCTTCGATGCCGTCGTGCCGTTGCTCAATCCCAAGGCGCGCATCCCGTTGTGCGGCCTGATCGCCGGCTACAACGCCGCCGAGGCGCCGACCGGCCCGGATCGTTTGCCGATGCTGCAACGCACTTTGCTCACCAAGCGTGTGCGGATTCAGGGCTTCATCGTCTTTGACGATTACGGTGATCGTCAGCCGGAATTCATCAGCCACATGGTGCCGTGGGTACGCGACGGCAAAGTGAAATTCCGTGAGGACGTGGTCGAAGGCCTGGAGCAGGCGCCCGAGGCGTTCATCGGTCTGCTGGAAGGGCGCAACTTCGGCAAACTGGTGGTCCGGGTCGCCCAGGACTGAGGATTTGACGCTGGCCAGAGGCGCGGGTATAAACCGCGTCTCGTTGTTTAGTCGGACTGTTTACCCATGAGCTTCAGCCCTTTGATTCGCCAACTGATCGACGCTCTGCGCACCTTGCCGGGCGTGGGTCAGAAAACCGCTCAGCGCATGGCGTTGCAGTTGCTCGAACGTGATCGCAGCGGTGGCACCCGTCTGGCCCAGGCCTTGAGCCAGGCCATGGAAGGCGTTGGCCATTGCCGCCAGTGCCGCACGCTGACCGAAGACGACCTCTGCCCGCAATGCGCCGACCCGCGCCGCGATGACACGCTGCTCTGCGTGGTCGAAGGGCCGATGGACGTTTATGCGGTGGAGCAGACCGGCTTCCGTGGCCGCTATTTCGTGCTCAAGGGGCACTTGTCGCCGCTGGATGGCCTGGGGCCGGAAGCGATCGGCATTCCGCAACTGATGGCGCGGATTGAAGAGGCGGGGACCTTTACTGAAGTCATCCTCGCCACCAACCCGACGGTGGAAGGCGAAGCGACGGCGCACTACATCGCGCAGTTGCTCAACAACAAAGGCCTGGTCGCCTCGCGGATTGCCCACGGCGTGCCGCTGGGCGGTGAGCTGGAGCTGGTCGACGGCGGCACGCTGGCGCATTCGTTTGCCGGGCGTAAACCTATCTCCCTGTAAGTCTCTATCGCCCTTTCGGGCCACATCGCTGGCAAGCCAGCGATGGCCGCGCTGCGGTCGATCTGATTCACACAATTTCATTGATAACCAAGCAAGCGCTCGGTTAACGTCGGCGAACCCCTCCGTGGAGCTCGCCCATGCCTGCCTTTCAGGAATACTTCGACCCCAGCCACCAATTGGTCCGTGACAGCGTCAGACGTTTTGTCGAACGCGAGATCCTGCCGGACATCGATCAGTGGGAAGAAGCCGAAAGCTTTCCCCGTGAGCTGTACCTCAAGGCCGGTGCGGCGGGCATTCTCGGTATCGGCTATCCCGAGGCGCTTGGCGGCAGCCATGAAGGCGATCTGTTCGCCAAGGTCGCCGCCAGTGAGGAGCTGATGCGCTGTGGCTCAGGCGGGCTGGTGGCGGGGCTGGGTTCGCTGGATATCGGCCTGCCGCCGATCGTCAAATGGGCGCGGCCTGAAGTGCGAGAGCGGGTCGTCCCCCAAGTGCTCAGCGGCGAAAAGATCAGCGCCTTGGCGGTTACCGAACCCGGTGGCGGTTCCGACGTCGCCAACCTGCAAACCCGCGCCGTGCGTGACGGCGACTTCTACCGGGTCAGCGGCAGCAAGACCTTTATCACCAGCGGCGTTCGCGCGGAT
Source organism: Pseudomonas siliginis (assembly GCF_024072275.1). NCBI lineage: Bacteria > Pseudomonadati > Pseudomonadota > Gammaproteobacteria > Pseudomonadales > Pseudomonadaceae > Pseudomonas > Pseudomonas siliginis. Next base: position 2,063,564 of record NZ_CP099598.1, read on the forward strand.
TTCTACACCGTCGCGGTGCGCACCGGTGCGCCGGGGTTTGGCGGCATCAGTTTGTTGCTGATCGAGAAGGGCGCGCCGGGGTTCAGTGTCGGTAGGCAGTTGAAGAAAATGGGCTGGTGGGCGTCGGACACGGCTGAATTGTTCTTCGACGATTGCCGCGTGCCTGTAGGAAACCTCATCGGCGCCGAGAACATGGGCTTCGCCTGCATCATGGGCAATTTCCAGAGCGAACGCCTGGCGCTGGCGCTGATGGCCAACATGACGGCGCAATTGGCGCTGGAGGAGAGCCTGAAGTGGGCGCGCGAGCGTGAGGCGTTCGGCAAACCCATCGGCAAGTTTCAGGTGATCAAACATCGCCTCGCCGAAATGGCCACGGCGCTGGAAGTGTCGCGGGAGTTCACTTACCGGCAAGCAGCGAAAATGGCGGCGGGGCAGAGCGTGATCAAGGAGATTTCCATGGCGAAGAACTTCGCCACCGACACCTCGGACCGGATCACCACCGAAGCCGTGCAGATCCTTGGCGGGCTCGGTTACATGCGTGAAAGCCTGGTGGAGCGGCTGTATCGGGATAATCGCATTCTGTCGATTGGCGGCGGAACGCGGGAAGTGATGAACGAAATCATCAGCAAGCAGATGGGGCTCTAAGTCCTGCGGTGTAGCTGCCGGCCCCTTCGCGAGCAGGCTCGCTCCCACAGTTGAAATGCATTCCCCTGTGGGAGCGAGCCTGCTCGCGAAAGCGGCCTGTCAGACGCTGCTTATTTATCGGTCAAAGCAAACTGCGTCAGGCAAAAGGTAGGAATGCCCATGTCCTGCAAGCGCTGCGAGCCTTGCAGCTCTGGCAGATCAATGATCGCCGCCGCTTCATGTACCCGCGCGCCCATGCGGCGAATCAGGTTGGCTGCTGCGATCAGCGTGCCGCCGGTAGCGATCAGGTCATCGAACATCACCACCGAATCGCCTTCACACAGGCTGTCGGCGTGCACTTCCAGAAACGCTTCGCCGTACTCGGTCGCATAACCTTCGGCCAGTACGTCCGCCGGCAGTTTGCCTTGCTTGCGGAACAGCACCAGCGGCTTGTTCAACTGATAGGCCAGTACCGAACCGATCAGAAAACCACGGGCATCCATGGCGCCGATGTGGGTAAAGTCGGCTTCGACGTAGCGATGGGCGAAGCTGTCCATCACCAGGCGCAGGGCCGTCGGCGACTGGAACAGCGGGGTGATGTCGCGAAAGATCACGCCCGGTTTCGGGAAGTCGATCACGGGGCGGATCAGAGATTTGATGTCGAAGGAGTCGAAGACCATCGGGGTGTCCTGGCAGGGCTGCAAACGGCGCAGTATACCCGCGGCTGAAACGATTCGCTCAACCGCGGGTCGTGATCAGCCTTCGATCGAACCGCCGGCCAGCGCGCACAGCTGAATCGGGTCGAGGATATGGATCTCCTTGCCCTCGGCGGCAATCAGCTCGTTCTGCTGAAAACGGGTGAACACCCGCGACACGGTTTCCACCGCCAGGCCCAGGTAGTTACCGATTTCATTGCGCGACATGCTCAGGCGGAACTGGTTGGCCGAGAAGCCGCGAGCGCGGAAGCGTGCCGACAGGTTGACCAGGAAAGTAGCGATGCGCTCGTCAGCGGTTTTCTTCGACAGCAGCAGCATCATTTGCTGGTCGTCACGAATCTCGCGGCTCATCACCCGCATCAACTGGCGGCGCAGTTGCGGCAATTGCAGCGCGAGTTCGTCGAGGCGTTCGAAGGGGATTTCGCAGACCGAAGTGGTTTCCAGCGCCTGGGCCGAGACCGGGTGTTTTTCGGTGTCCATGCCCGACAGTCCGACCAGTTCGCTCGGCAGGTGGAAACCGGTCAGCTGTTCTTCGCCGGCATCGCTCAGGCTGAAAGTTTTCAGCGCACCAGAGCGGACTGCATAAACGGAATCAAAGGTGTCGCCCTGGCGGAACAGGAATTCGCCTTTCTTCAGCGGGCGGCCGCGTTTAACGATTTCGTCGAGCGCATCCATGTCTTCCAGATTCAGAGAAAGTGGCAGGCAGAGCGGGGCCAGGCTGCAATCCTTGCAGTGGGCCTGGTTGTGAGCGCGCAGTTTGACTGGCTCGGACATTTCTTCAATCCTTGTGGGAAAACACACATAAGCCGTAAGGGTAACCCACGGGAGGACATTCAGGCCAGCACGTGGCGGCGTTGTCCTACAGACATAAAGCCGCAGCACCGGCGGCCGATAACCCGCTATCAGCACTCAACCAAGGAAGGCCCCGATGACCGCCATTGGTACGCTAAGCCCCGGCAGCAGCGGCGTTGCCGCTTCGCCGGAGATGACCAGCACCGACGCTGCAATCGATCGCGATGAAGACTTGTCGCACACGGCAACCCCGACCTTGGTCGAGGGCGTCAAAGTGTCGCTGTCCGGCGCGGCCATCGCCAAATCCGCCGCTGTCGGTGGCGAGAACAGCGACATCGACAACAGTGGCTTACCGGAGAACATCCAACAGTTGCTGAAGATGATTCGCAAGATTCAAAAAGAAATCATCGAGAAAAAAGCGCGCATGGCGGCGGTCATGTCAGACAGAACCCTCTCCAACGAGGAAAAGATCAACAAGCTCGCCGCACTGCGGGGCGCCATCGCCGCCCTCAACAGTGGCCTGATCACCGCCAACCTCGCCCTGTCGAAAGTCATGAACCAGTCGGCGCTCAATCCTGACCAGAACCTCAAAGTCGGCTCGTTGCTGACCAAGCCTTAAATCACCCGCGAGAAACGCTGGCGGTTCTGCTGCTCCAGGTACGCATCAAAGACCATGCACACCGAGCGCACCAGCAATCGGCCCGCTGGCAACACCTCGATGCGCTCGCGCTCGAGCCTGATCAGGCCATCCTCGGCCATACCTTGCAACTGCGGCCAGAGCGCGCCGAAGTAGCCTTGAAAATCGATGTTGAACTGCTGCTCGATCTCGGCGAACTCGAGTTTGAAATTGCAGATCAGCTGCTGAATCACTGCGCGGCGCAAGCGGTCGTCGGCGTTGCACACCAGGCCGCGACTGGTCGCCAGCTGCGCGCTGGCCAGGCTGTTCTGATAGGCAGTGAGGTCGCTGCTGTTCTGGCAGTACAGATCGCCGATCTGGCTGATCGCCGACACGCCCAAGCCAATCAGGTCGCAATGGCCGTGGGTGGTGTAACCCTGGAAGTTGCGTTGCAGGGTGTGCTCTTCCTGGGCAATCGCCAGTTCGTCATCGGGCAGGGCGAAGTGGTCCATGCCGATGTAACGGTAGCCGGCAGCGGTCAGTTGCTCGATGGTGCGCTGGAGCATTTCCAGCTTGTGCGCCGGGCTCGGCAGTTCGCTGCTGTTGATTCGCCGTTGCGGCATGAAGCGTTCCGGCAGGTGCGCGTAATTGAATACCGAGAGGCGATCCGGTTGCAGGCTGATCACTTCCTCGACGGTGCGGGCGAAATTGTCGGGCGTCTGCTTGGGCAGGCCATAAATCAGATCGATGTTGATCGAGCGAAATTGCAGGGTTCGCGCCGCATCGATCACCGCGCGGGTTTCTTCCAGGCTTTGCAGGCGATTGACCGCGCGCTGCACCGCCGGGTCAAGATCCTGCAGGCCAATGCTGACCCGGTTGAAACCCAGTTCGCGCAGCAGGCCCATGGTCGACCAGTCAGCCTCGCGCGGGTCGATTTCAATGCCGTAATCGCCCGAGTCATCGTTGAGCAAATTGAAATGCTTGCGCAGGTGCGCCATCAGCTGGCGCAATTCGTCGTGGCTGAGAAAAGTCGGCGTGCCGCCACCGAAATGCAGCTGCTCGACGGTTTGCGCCGGGTCGAGGTGGCAGGCAATCAACTGGATTTCCTGCTCGAGCCGTTGCAGATACGGCTGCGCACGGCCGCGATCCTTGGTGATGACCTTGTTGCAAGCGCAGTAGTAACAAATGTTCGCGCAGAACGGCACATGCACGTACAGCGACAACGGCCGCTGGGCCTTACGGCTGTCGCGCAGGGCATGGAACAGGTCGAAAGTGCCGACCTGCCCGTGAAATTGCACGGCAGTCGGGTACGAGGTGTAGCGTGGCCCCGCCAGATCGTAGCGGCGGATCAGATCAGAGTCCCAACGAATGGCGTCGAGCATGCGGGCATTCCCCCGGATAGGCTGGCAGTGTGGCGAGTCTAGGGGAGTGCGTTACAGGGCATCTTGATTTGCATCAACGGCGAGGATTTGTGTTGTTCGTGCGGGCGTCTTCGCGAGCAGGCTCGCTCCCACATTGGATTTGCAGCGTACTCAAGACCTGTGGGAGCGAGCCTGCTCGCGAAGGCCGCGCCACACATTTAATGGCCCATAAGCCAATGCTGATGCGGGCCGGGAAGGGTCCACAGGCCAAACAGGATCACCAGCAAGCCACCCGCCATGCGCACGCTGCGTTTGCGCAAGATCGCGGTCACCCGTTCAGCCGCCAGCCCGGTGGCCAGCAGCACCGGCCAGGTGCCGAGGCCGAAAGCGAGCATCAGCAACGCACTGTCCAGCGCATTGCCCTGACTCGCGCTCCACAGCAAGGTGCTGTAAACCAGCCCGCACGGCAGCCACCCCCACAGCGCACCGAGCAGCAAGGCACGCGGCAGGCTGGAAACCGGCAGCAAGCGATTCGCCACGGGTTGAATAAAACGCCACAAGCCACGCCCGAGCGCTTCGATGCGCGTCAACCCGCTCCACCAGCCGGCGAGGTACAAACCCATGGCGATCAGCAGCAAACCGGCCAGCACGCGCATGAACAGCGCCGCCGGGCTGTTGGCGACTGCCCAGCCGGCCAGACCGATGAGCAACCCCGCCGTGGCATAACTGAGAATCCGCCCGAGGTTGTACGCCAGTAACAGGCGAAAGCGCCGGCTGCGCTGCTCCTTGGGGATCGCCAGGGTCAGCGCGCCCATCAGACCGCCGCACATACCCAGACAGTGGCCGCCACCGAGCAGGCCGAGGATCAGCGCCGAGACCAGCAGCGGCGCCAGTTCAAGCATGGGGTGGCGCCTTGTCGTCCGGTTTGCCGGCGTTGGCTTCGTCCACCGCAGCGGTGTGGTTGGGGTCCTGATCGTCAAAAAGGATGCTGTGTGCCGGGCCGTCGAGGTCGTCGTACTGACCGCTGTCCACCGCCCAGAAGAAGATGTACACGGCGATGGCGACGATGAGCAAGGCAGCGGGAATCATCACATAGAGAGCTGGCATCGGTAACTCCAGGCCCGCGCGGCTCAGGCCGGCAGCGGGCGGGTTTGGGTCGGGCTGCTGGCGGCCGGCGCGCTCGGCAGACGAGTCAGGCGCAGGGCGTTGAGCACCACGGTCAGCGAACTGATCGACATGCCGACCGCCGCCCACACCGGAGTGATCCAGCCGAGGGCGGCGAACGGCAACATGAGGCCATTGTACAGCGCTGCCCACAGCAGGTTTTCGATGATTACCCGGCGCGTGCGTCGCGCCAGCGTGAAAGCTTGCACCAGAGCGTCGAGGCGATTGGACAGCAACACTGCATCGGCGCTGGTTTTCGCCAGATCGGTGGCCGAGCCCATGGCCACGCTGATATCGGCCGCAGCCAGCACCGGCACGTCGTTGACGCCGTCGCCGAGCATCAGCACCTTGCGCCCTTCCTTGTGCAGTTGTTGCAGCACTTGCAGTTTGTCATCGGGGCGCAAGCCGCCACGGGCCTCGTCGATGCCCAGTTCGGCGGCGACACTGGCGACCATCGGCGAACTGTCGCCGGACAACAGCAAGGTGCGCCAGCCCCGCGCTTTGCAGGCCGCGAGCAGGGCGGGGGCATCGTCACGCAGGCGATCGTCGAGGACGAACCATGCCAGCGGCCCCTGAGTGTCGGCGAGCAGCAACCATTGTCCGGCCTCATCAGGCATTGACGGCAGTGCCGCGCCGCTCAGGGCACAGGCGAACGGCGCCTGACCGATGCGCAAGCGTTGCTCACCGACCACGCCTTCCAGGCCCAGCCCCGGTGTACTGTGAACGTCCTCGGCGGCCAGCGGCGCGCGACCGAAAGCGCGGGCGATCGGGTGTTCCGAACGGTTTTCCAGCGCAGCGGCAAGGCTCAGGCATTGCTCGCTGTCGAGCGCGCCGAGCGGGCGAATCGAGCGCAGCACCAAGCGGCCTTCGGTGAGCGTACCGGTCTTGTCGAAAATCACCGTGTCGATCTGGTTCAAGCCTTCCAGCACATGGCCGCGTGTCAGCAGCAGGCCGAGTTTGTGCAGGGTGCCGGTGGCGGCGGTGAGGGCGGTCGGCGTCGCCAGTGACAGCGCGCACGGGCAGGTCGCCACCAGCATGGCAAGGACGATCCAGAACGCCCGTGAGGAATCCAGTTGCCACCACAGCACGCCGATCACTGCCGCCGCAATCAGCGAAAGCAGCAGGAACCATTGCGCGGCGCGGTCGGCGATTTCTGCCAGACGCGGTTTCTCCGCCTGAGCGCGATCAAGCAGGCGCACGATCGCGGAGAGACGCGTGTCCTGTCCCAGCGCCTGCACTTGCACGGTCAATGCGCCTTCGACATTGAGCGTGCCCGCAGTAACAGCATCGCCGAGCGTGCGTGGCTGCGGCAGGTATTCGCCAGTCAGCAGCGATTCGTCGATGCTCGACTGACCGTCGATGATCTTGCCGTCAGCCGGCAGAATCGAGCCCGGCTGCACCAGAATCCGCTCGCCCACGCGCAACTCGCTGAGCAGGATGCGTTCGCTCTGACCGTTGTTATCCAGGCGCAGGCACGAGGCGGGCAACAGGTTGACCAGTTGCGCGGTGGCAGCAGCGGTGCGTTCGCGGGCGCGGCGTTCCAGATAACGCCCGGCGAGCAGAAACAGCGCGAACATGCCGACCGCATCGAAGTACAGCTCGCCGACCCCGGTAATCGACGTCCAGATCCCGGCGATGTAAGCGCTGCCGATCGCCAGTGAAACTGAAACGTCCATGGTCAGGTGGCGGGTACGCAAATCGCGCATTGCGCCTTTGAAGAACGGCGCGCAGCTGTAGAACACGATCGGTGTGGTCAGAAACAGCGCGACCCAGCGCAGGATCGTGTGCAGCTCGGGACTGAGGTCGATGTTGAATTCCGGCCAGGTGGCCATGGTCGCCATCATCGCCTGAAACCACAGCAGTCCGGCGACGCCGAGTTGGCGCAGGGCCAGGCGATTCTCACTGGCCAGTTGTTCGCTGGCGCGGTCGGCCTGGTACGGGTGGGCGGCGTAACCGATGTGGCGCAGTTCGGCGAGGATCTGGCTCAGCGGCAATTGCGCGTCGGCCCAACGTACGTGCAAGCGATGGTTGGACAGGTTCAACCGCGCTTCGGCGATGGCGGGCAGGGTGCGCAGGTGTTTCTCGATCAGCCAGCCGCAGGCGGCGCAACTGATGCCTTCCATCAACAAGGTGGTTTCGGCCAGATCGCCTTCGTGGCGCACGAATGGTTGCTGCACGTCGGCGCGGTCGTACAGCGCCAGTTCATCGCTCAGTTGCACCGGCAGCGCTTCGGGATTGGCCGAGGCTTCGCTGCGATGCTGGTAATAGCTTTGCAGACCACCGGCGACAATGGCTTCGGCCACCGCCTGACAGCCCGGGCAGCAGAACTCGCGGGCCTGCCCGAGGACGACGGCGGTGAAGCGGCTGCCGGACGGGACGGGCAGGGCGCAGTGGTAGCAGGGAACTGGGGTGGTCATGGCATTGATGAGGGTATGAGCCCTTGCATTGGGGGTGTTCGCTTGCCCTCACCCCAGCCCTCTCCCGGAGGGAGAGGGAGCCGATCGGTGTAAGCCTGAAGAGCGGCTTCAGTCGCTGACATTGTCACTGTCATACGCCCCGCTTCCAAGCAACCGAGATCAGTCCCCTCGCCCTCCGGGAGAGGGCTAGGGTGAGGGGCTCTTGATTTTGATTCACTTCTTCAGGTCTTCCGCACCCTGCAGTGGCTCATCCCCCAGCAGCAGTTCCTTGTCATGGCTGACCAGCTCTTCTTCAAACATGCGCCACACGTGCTCGTCCTGGCTGCCGAGCAACTCGACAAAGCGCCGCCCTTCGACCTTGTCGCTTAGCTGGCCGATGTAGCGCCCGCTCTCGCTGCCACTGCGGGTCAGAACGATCTTGCGATCCTTTTCCGGCTGGGTCGGCGAGATCAGGTTCAGTTCCAGGGTTTGCGGCTGGCTGTCACCGTTCAAGCGCAGATCGACTTCACCGGTCACATCATCCAGATGCACCGCCGCACGCAGCTTCAGGGTTTGCGCCAGCAGCTCGCGATCCAGTGAACGGTTGATGCCTTTGCCCGCCTCGTAGTAGTTGTCGTTGACCAAGTTGTCCGGGTTGTTCACCGCGATGGTCACCATCGACAGGGTCAAGGCCACCGAGCAGGCCAGAATCGCGATGATGATCCACGGCCAGAGGTGCTTGTACCAGGGACTTGCGGCGTTTGCAGCGGGCATGTTCAAAATTCTCTCAACGGATTTGTGGGCCGATGAATCGGCTCTTGGCTTCAACGTGGACGCTTTCGTCATCGGCATCCTTGAGGATGAATTTCACCTCGTTGGTGCTCGATGGCAGTTGTTCCGGTGCGCTCGACAACTCGACCGGCATGCTGACGATATCGCCGGCGGCAACCTTGATCTCGCGCTTGCCTTGCAGGCGCAGGTCCGGCAGCCCCTCGGCTTGCAGCAGGTAAGTGTGGTCGCGCTGATCCTTGTTCATGATCTTCAGGCTGTAGACGTTTTCGATCCGGCCTTCAGCGTTTTCGCGGTACAGCACGCGGTCTTTGCTGACGTCGAAGCCGACCAGTGAACGCATGAAGAACGCGGCGACCAACAGGCTGATCATCGCCAGCAGCACCACGGCGTAACCGATCAGGCGCGGTCGCAGTTTATGGGTTTTCTGCCCGGAGAGGTTGTGTTCGGTGGTGTAACTGATCAGGCCGCGCGGGTAATCCATCTTGTCCATGATGCTGTCGCAAGCGTCGATGCACGCCGCGCAGCCGATGCATTCGATCTGCAGGCCATCGCGGATGTCGATGCCGGTCGGGCAGACCTGCACGCACATCGTGCAGTCGATGCAATCGCCCAGCCCCAGCGCCTTGTAGTCGATGCCTTTCTTGCGCGGCCCACGGCTTTCGCCACGGCGCGGGTCGTAGGAAACGATCAGCGTGTCCTTGTCGAACATCACGCTCTGGAAGCGCGCATACGGGCACATGTAGATGCACACCTGCTCACGCAACCAACCGGCATTGCCGTACGTGGCGAGGGTGAAAAAACCGACCCAGAAATACGACCAGCCATCAGCCTGGCCGGTGAAGAACTCGATAACCAGTTCGCGGATCGGCGAGAAGTAGCCGACAAAGGTCATGCCGGTGACGAAACCGATCAGCAGCCACAGCGAGTGCTTGGCCAGCTTGCGCAGGAATTTGTTGGCGCTCATCGGCGCCTTGTCGAGCTTGATGCGCTGGTTGCGGTCGCCTTCGGTGACCTTTTCGCACCACATGAAAATCCACGTCCACACGCTCTGGGGGCAGGTATAACCGCACCAGACACGCCCGGCATAGACAGTGATGAAGAACAGGCCGAACGCGGCAATGATCAACAGGCCCGAGAGCAGGATGAAATCCTGTGGCCAGAAAGTCGCGCCGAAGATGAAGAACTTGCGCTCCGGCAGGTTCCACCACACCGCCTGATGACCGCCCCAGTTCAGCCACACCGTGCCGAAATACAGCAGAAACAACGCCGCACCGCCAAGCATCCGCAGATTGCGGAACAGGCCTGTGAAGGCACGGGTGTAGATTTTTTCTCGTGAGGCATAAAGATCGACGCTGTTGTTCGCGTTCTTGCTCGGTGGCGTGACGTCGTGTACCGGAATCTGATTGCTCATCATTGCATCCCACGGCAGTGGAAAAATGCCTCGGTCGATACGTGCCAACCGAGGTCAAAAAGGCTGTTGCAGTAGCGCGATGATACGCCTGCCGCTCTGGCTCAAGGGTGCGACCTTTGGTCGCGTTGGGTAAAAAATGCGGATGGTGTAGCGATTGCGCAAAAGCCTGACGCAGATCAATTGACTTGTTGAGTATGGACGCTTTTGCCGAAGTGGCTAGTTCATCCTTTCAATTGTTTGTTCACGCCACTGCCGTTGATTTCGCAAGTTGAATAACACCCGTGATTGTTTTCGTCCAGGCGACAACTCAGGCCGGACGCTACGGGTTTCTATTGATTGGTATGTTGTAAGTTGTTGGGTCTGAAATATATTCACTCGATTGTTGTAGGTGAAGGCTTTGAAGTTTTCGCGGTATTCGAATAAGTTCTGTTCGCGCGAAACTTCTTTTGCGTACCGAAAATTAATTGAAATGGAATTTCAAGCATGGCTTTGAATAAATTCATGAGCACCTTTATGGGTGCTTGTCTGGTAGCTTCGGCTATTACCGCTCAGGCTACAACTGGCATGCCGAAACATATGGTCTTTGCTTCGGATACTCAATATCCGTGGACAGACAAGACTGATATCCGCGAGCCCGAATCGGATTCAGAATTCACGGCGCGCTCGAAATGGCTGATTGAAACCCAACTTGCAAGCATTGCCGAATTCAGAAATCTACACGGCTCCCAAGCGCAGGTTCCTTTGATGATCAATGGCGATATAACCGCTTTTGGTCATGGCTGGCAGCGCTCGTTCATGAAGGATTCGCTGAACAGGCACTTCAAGGGTGAATATCTTTACGGCTTGGGTAATCACGACTATGAAAACAATGTTGATGATTGCTTTACCAATAACTGTGCTGCAGGAAGTATTGTCGAGTTCAAAGAACATCATGAAGGTAAAGTCGATAACTTTGATCTGAAAATCACTGACGGTTTTCTGAGCAGGACGTATGCCGGTAGTCTCGCCTATTCGAAAAATATCGGCGAAGTGCATATGGTTCAGCTTAATAACGAGCCGACCTACACCACCCGGATTGCTCATCCGTTGAACCCGACAACGTTCGAAATCAACGACGCACTGGACTGGCTCGAGACCGATCTGCGACTGGCGCGAGCGTCGGGCTACGCCATCATTATCAATATGCATAAACCCTTGCGGCACCAGGGCAGCCCCGAGCAGAAGAAGCGTTTCCATGACATGGTCAACAAGTACCAGGTGACGGCCATTTTCGCCGGCCACCTGCATACCGAGGGAGGAAGTTCCTACTGGGAAGGCAGCGTCCCCATGTATCTCAGCGGAAGCACCTCTCAGCAAACCTACCTGACTGCGAATTTCACCGAGGATCGCAAGCATTTGCAGATCTATCTGGTGAAGAACAACCAGTGGCGTGAGCGGACGCTGATCGATACCACGGTTGTGCATTCAATCTTTGCCCAACGCCCATGAAAAAAGCCCCGCCGGTGATAGGGCGGGGTGTTCAGCAGTCAGTTATTGGCAGCGATCCATGGGTTGATCAGATTGACGCCGCTGAGTTGAAAGTCCGCAATGTTGCGAGTTACCAGCGTAAGCCCGTGCACAAGCGCGGTGGCGGCGATCAAGGCGTCGCATTCACTGCTGCGGTCGGGAACATGCAATCGTGCGCACCGGGTGGCGACGCTGGTATCGACAGGCAGGATTCTTCCAGAGAACGCCGGTTTGACGTGATGTTCCAGCCAGTTGCGCAGCAGCTGGCCTTGTGAAGGGTCACGACGTTCGATACGCAGGGCGCCCGTTTCCAGTTCCAGCACAGTGATTGCAGATAGATACAGGCTGGCTGGGGAAACGCTGTTTGCCCATTTCACCACATGCCTGTCGGCTTGTTTTTTCCGCAGCTCGGAAACTACATTGGTATCCAGTAGGAACATCAGGAAAGGTCCACGCTGCGAGGAGTGATTACAGCGCGCTCGGGTTCGAATTCGATTTCAAGCGCATTCGGCATCGCCAGCAGCTCAACGATGCTGGTCTCGCAACCGGTCAGTTTCTGGTACTCCTCAATGCTGAGCAATACGTGGGCAGGCCTGCCTCGGTCAGTAATGATTACTGGACCTTGACGCGTGGCTTTTTTGGCTGCACTGGTGTCCTGATTGAACTCGCGGCTGGAAATGGTGGTGATGGCCATCATGTTTGGCCTCCAGAAATTCTGATGTAGGAACGTTACTATTTTGAGGTTTTCACCGCAATCGAAAAGGCAGGTCGGGGACGATCGGTTTGTCAATTTCATAAGGGCACCGGCGAAGGCGCCTCCCGCCAAGGCGTGAGGCACTGGATACAGGGCGTAAATTCGGTGTTTTTGCTGCCCTTGTCAGAGCAATCTACCGCCGCCGAGGCCGTCGAGTCCGCCACCGTCGCCGGGGCTGTTCATGGTTTGCTGCGATACCTCGAGTAACGGTTTCACAGATGTTCGTTCGAACCCTGCCCTATGGGTAGAGCCGGGTTGAGGCTGATTTTGCAGTGCGCTTTGGTGATCTTTCGACATTGGGCTTCATCCTTGAAGTGGACCCGATATGGATTATCGGGGCGAAAAAAACCTACCGTGCATCGCAGCTCAGGTCCATTGAGCAAGCGTTTCGAATCATGAATGCCAGCATGAAAAAAGGCCCCGCCAATTCCCATTGGCGGGGCCTTTTTTGCTTCAAGCGTTGGCCTTACTCAGCCTTCGCCTCCGGTGCTTTTTCACCGTGAGACAGGCTGTAAACATACGCCGCCAGCAGGTGCACCTTGTCATTGCCCTGCAGTTGTTCCTGCGCAGGCATCTGGCCCTGACGACCGTAACGGATGGTCTGCTGCAGTTGCGCGAAGCTCGAGCCGTAGATGAATGCGCCCGGATGGGTCAGGTCGGGCGCACCCATGGCCGGCGTGCCTTTGCCGGCAGGGCCGTGGCAAGCCACGCAGTTGGCGGCGAAGAGTTTCTGGCCGTTGGCCGGGTCGGCCTTGGTGCCTTCCGGCAATTTACGGCCGTCGAGATTGGTCACCACGTAAGCAGCCACATCGGCCACGCCTTGCTCACCGATCACTTCCGCCCACGCCGGCATCACCGCGTGGCGGCCGCCCATGATGGTGGTCTTGATGGTTTCCGGCTCACCGCCCCAGCGCCAGTCGGCGTCGGTCAGGTTGGGGAAGCCATAGGCGCCCTTGGCGTCGGAACCGTGGCACACCGAGCAGTTGGACGCGAACAGACGGCCGCCCATCTTCAGTGCTTGCGGATCCTTGGCGACTTCCTCGATCGGCATCGCCGCGAACTTGGCGAAAATCGGACCGAAGCGCGCGTCCGAACGGGCCATTTCCTTTTCCCACTCGTGGACGCCGGTCCAGCCAGTCTGGCCGTTGGCGAACGCGGTCTGTTTCTCGGTATCCAGATAGTTGTAGCCCGGCAGCAGACCTTTCCAGTTGCCCAGACCCGGGTACAGCACCAGGTAGCCCAGAGCGAACACGATAGTGCCGACGAACAGCATGAACCACCATTTCGGCAGCGGGTTGTCGTACTCCTCGATCCCGTCGAAGGAGTGGCCGACCGTCTCGTCCGTCTGTTCGCTGCGTTGGCCCTTGCGGGTCGACAGCAGCAGCCAGGTCAGGGCGAAGATCGTACCGAGACTGAGGACTGTGACGTACAGACTCCAGAATGTAGTCATTCTTTGTTACTCCTAGAAGCTTGCTCGACGTGCTTGATGGCTTCGGGATCATCCGCAAAAGGCAGCATGGTCGCGTCGTCAAACTCCGACTTGCGCTTGGGGCTGAACACCCACAAGGCCAGACCGATGAAGGCCACCATCACGACCACGGTGCCCAGGCCTCGAATCATCCCGATATCCATCAGATTCACCGTTTGCTTTTGATGATGGTGCCCAGGCCTTGCAGATAGGCCACCAGCGCGTCCATTTCGGTTTTGCCCTTCACGGCATCCTGTGCACCGGCGATGTCTTCGTCGGTGTACGGCACGCCGAGGGTGCGCAAGACTTCCATTTTTTTCGCGGTTTCCTTGCCGTCGAGCTTGTTTTCCACGAGGAACGGGTAAGCCGGCATTTTCGACTCGGGGACCACGTTGCGCGGGTTGTACAAGTGCGCACGCTGCCAGTCATCGGAGTAACGACCGCCCACACGGGCCAGATCCGGGCCGGTACGTTTGGAGCCCCACAGGAACGGGTGGTCCCAGACGCTTTCACCGGCGACCGAATAGTGGCCATAGCGTTCAGTTTCAGCGCGGAACGGGCGGATCATCTGCGAGTGGCAGCCGACACAACCGTTGGCGATGTAGACGTCGCTGCCTTCCAGTTCCAGCGCCGAACGTGGCTTCATGCCCTCGACCGGCTTGTTGGTGACGTCCTGGAAGAACAGCGGAACAATTTGGGTCAGGCCACCGACGCTGACGGCGATGACCATGAAGAAGGCCAGCAGGCCAATATTCTTCTCGACAGCTTCATGCTTCATCAGTGAGCTCCAACGACGGCAATCTTGGCGGCGGCTTCGGCTTCAACCGGATCCGACGCACGGACAGTGCGGTACACGTTGTAAGCCATCAGCAGCATGCCGCTGGCAAAGAAAGCACCGCCCAGCGCGCGGACGATGAAGCCCGGGTGGCTGGCCTGCAGCGCTTCGACGAACGAGTAGGTGAGGGTGCCGTCATCGTTGATTGCACGCCACATCAGGCCTTGGGTGATGCCGTTGACCCACATCGACGCGATGTAGAGCACGGTGCCGATAGTGGCAAGCCAGAAGTGCGCATTGATCAGCCCGGTGCTGTGCATCTGCGCGCGGCCGAACAGTTTCGGGATCATGTGGTAGATCGCGCCGATCGAGATCATCGCTACCCAACCGAGGGCGCCGGCGTGTACGTGGCCGATGGTCCAGTCGGTGTAGTGCGAGAGCGAGTTGACGGTCTTGATCGCCATCATCGGCCCTTCGAAGGTCGACATGCCGTAGAACGCCAGCGACACCACGAGGAAGCGCAGGATCGGGTCGGTGCGCAACTTATGCCAGGCGCCCGACAGGGTCATCATGCCGTTGATCATGCCGCCCCAGCTTGGCGCCAGCAGAATTATCGACATCGCCATGCCCAGCGATTGTGCCCAGTCCGGCAGGGCGGTGTAGTGCAGGTGGTGCGGGCCGGCCCAGATGTACAGGGTGATCAGCGCCCAGAAGTGCACGATCGACAGACGATAGGAATAGATCGGGCGTTCGGCCTGTTTCGGCACGAAGTAGTACATCATCCCGAGGAAACCGGTGGTCAGGAAGAAGCCCACCGCGTTGTGGCCATACCACCACTGGATCATCGCGTCAGTGGCACCGGAGTAAGCCGAATACGACTTGAACAGGCTGACCGGCAGCGACATGTGGTTGACGATGTGCAGCATCGCGGTGACAACGATGAACGCGCCGTAGAACCAGTTGCCGACGTAGATGTGCTTGGTTTTGCGCTTGGTGATGGTGCCGAAGAACACCAGACCGTAAGTGACCCAGACAATTGCCAGCAGAATCGCGATCGGCCATTCCAGCTCGGCGTATTCCTTGGTGGTGGTGTAACCCAGCGGCAAGGTAATGATTGCGCCGACGATCACCGCTTGCCAGCCCCAGAAGGTGAAGGCAGCGAGGCTGTCGGAAATCAGTCGCGTCTGGCAGGTTCGCTGCACGACATAGTAGGAAGTGGCAAACAGTGCACAACCGCCGAAGGCGAAAATCACCAGGTTTGTGTGCAACGGGCGCAAGCGTCCAAAGCTCGTCCACGGCAGACCGAAGTTCAGTTCCGGCCAGACCAGTTGCGAGGCGATGAAGACACCGAGCCCCATGCCAAGGATCCCCCAGACCACCGTCATGATGGCGAACTGGCGGACTACCTTATAGTTATAAGCAGTCGGACTGATTGCTGTGCTCATTCTAAGGTTCCACGGTTTGGGTATTTTTATAGGGATAAAATCGGCCGCAAGTATGTATAAAGCAGGGGGTCATTGCAACGCGCCATGACCTGGGTCAATGCTTTCCAACGCTGATTCTGCGGCCTTTCCATGCGCCGCGTAGGGTCAAAAATGGCCTCTGACAAAATGTCGCAGTGCGCGTAAAAAGCTCGCAATCCTGATCGCCGTCAACGGTGCCCGTTCACAGGTCGTGATCGGGAAATTGCGGGCAATCGGCGCAACAGCCGTTATCTACCTGCGTTTGCGGCGAATCCATCAACCGGTTCACGGCGCGCATCGTTCGGGATTGATCTGGAAACCGACTTCAGCCGGTCCGCTTCGATGAAGCGTAGACCCGAATCCGGGGTTCCGAAAGGAGAGGATCCAAGGGGTGCGACAATGCGTCGCAAAGGGACGGGAAACTGCCGCAGCGAGAAAGCTGCGGCAGTGGTGTACGCAATTGCTATTTCTTGTTGTCTTCAGTTATCAGTTTTTCTGTGTTCAATCCGTGGCTCAGGCTGTACACATAAGCGGCGAGCAATTGCACTTTATCGTTGCCCAGCAATTCGTTCTGCGCTGGCATATGCCCCTGACGACCATGGCGGATGGTCTGTTCCAGTTGGGTCAGGCTGGTGCCATAAATGAAGCCGGCCGGGTGGGTAAGATTCGGTGCGCCCATGGCAGGGGTGCCTTGGCCAGTTGCGCCGTGGCAAGCCACGCACGTGGTGCTGAACGCCTGCTGTCCGGCTTGCAGGTCTGCTTTGCTGTCGGCGGGTAGCGGCAGGCCGGCCAGTTCGTGGCGCACGTAGGCGGCAACGTTTTTTACCCCGGACTCACCGAGCACTTCGCCCCAGGCCGGCATGGCCGCCATGCGGCCGCCCATGATGGTGGTCTTGATCGTCTCGGCATCGCCGCCCCAGCGCCAGTCGCTGTCGGCGAGGTTAGGGAAGCCGAACGCACCCTTGGCATCCGAGCCGTGGCACACCGAGCAATTGGAGGCGAACAGACGACCGCCCATTTTCAGCGCCTGCGGATCCTTGGCCACTTCTTCCAGCGGCATCGCGGCGAATTTGGCGAAGATCGGCCCGAACCGGGCGTCCGCCTTGTTCATTTCCTTTTCCCATTCGTGCACGCCGGTCCAGCCATCCTCATAGCCGGGCAGGATGCCTTTCCAGTTGCCCAGGCCCGGATAGAGAATCAGATAACCCACCGAGAACACCAACGTGCCGGCGAACAGCATGAACCACCACTGCGGCAGCGGGTTGTCGTACTCCTCGATGCCGTCGAAGCTGTGGCCCATGGTCTGGTCGACACTGCCCTTGGTCTCGCCCCGGCGGGTGCCGATCAGCAGCCAGGTCAGGCCGATCAGGCTGCCAATGGTCAGTACGCAGATCCACGTACTCCAGAAGGTGGTCATGGCCGGGTACTCCTTGTTTCAGGGGCTGAAATTGTTTCGGGTAGTGGCTCGTCGGCGAACGGCAGCAGGCGTGCTTCGGCGAATTCCGGGGTGCGCTTGCGGTTGAACACCCACAAGGTCAGGCCGACGAACGCGACGAACACCACGACCGTGCCGAGACCGCGAATCAGGCCTGCACTCATTTCAATGACCATGACTCACCTCTTGCTCTTGATTGCAGTGCCGAGCACTTGCAGGTAGGAAACGAGGGCGTCCATTTCAGTCTTGCCCTTGAGGCTGGCGACCGCGCCGCTGATGTCGTCATCGGTATACGGCACGCCGAGGGTACGCATGGTTTTCAGCTTGGTTTCGGTGTGGCTGCTGTCGACCGCTTGCGTGACCAGCCACGGGTAGGCTGGCATCTTCGACTCCGGCACGACGTTACGCGGGTTGTACAAGTGCGCGCGGTGCCAGTCATCCGAGTAACGCGCGCCGACCCGGGCGAGGTCCGGACCGGTACGTTTCGAGCCCCACAGGAACGGGTGATCCCAAACGCTTTCGCCCGCAACCGAGTAGTGCCCGTAGCGTTCGGTTTCGGCGCGGAACGGACGGATCATCTGCGAGTGGCAACCGACGCAGCCTTCGCGGATGTAGATATCGCGACCTTCCAGTTGCAGCGCGGTATAGGGCTTCATGCCTTCCACCGGTTTGTTGGTGACGTCCTGGAAGAACAGCGGGACGATCTGGGTCAGGCCGCCGATGCTCACGGCGAACACCATCAACAGCATCAGCAGGCCGACGTTCTTTTCAATCGTTTCGTGTTTCATGGCGGACTCCTCAAGCCATCTGCGCGGCAGCGACGACGTCGGCAGGCTGCGAGGCCCGCACGGTGCGCCAGGTGTTGTAAGCCATCAGGAACATGCCGCTGAGGAAAATCGCCCCGCCGATCAGCCGCACGACAAAGCCCGGATGGCTGGCCACCAGGGTTTCGACGAAGGAATACGTCAGCGTGCCGTCCTCGTTGACCGCGCGCCACATCAGGCCCTGGGCGATGCCGTTGACCCACATCGAGGCGATGTAGAGCACGGTGCCGATGGTCGCGAGCCAGAAGTGCGCATTGATCAGGCCGACGCTGTGCATCTGCGCTTTGCCGAAGATTTTCGGGATCATGTGGTACAGCGCGCCGATCGAGATCATCGCCACCCAGCCGAGTGCGCCGGCGTGTACGTGGCCGATGGTCCAGTCGGTGTAGTGGGAGAGGGCGTTGACAGTCTTGATGGCCATCATCGGACCTTCGAAGGTCGACATGCCGTAGAACGCCAGCGACACCACGAGGAAGCGCAGAATCGGGTCGCTGCGCAACTTATGCCAGGCGCCGGAGAGGGTCATCATGCCGTTGATCATGCCGCCCCAGCTCGGTGCCAGCAGGATCAGCGACATCACCATGCCCAGTGACTGTGCCCAGTCCGGCAGCGCGGTGTAGTGCAAGTGGTGCGGGCCGGCCCAGATGTACAGGGTGATCAAGGCCCAGAAGTGCACGATCGACAGGCGATACGAGTACACCGGACGCTCGGCCTGTTTCGGCACGAAGTAATACATCATGCCGAGGAAACCGGCGGTGAGGAAAAAGCCCACAGCGTTGTGGCCGTACCACCACTGCACCATGGCGTCGGTTGCACCTGCGTACACCGAGTAGGACTTGGTGAAACTCACCGGCAACTCAAGGTTGTTGACGATGTGCAGGATCGCCACGGTGATGATGAACGCGCCGAAGAACCAGTTGCCCACATAGATGTGCTTGGTCTTGCGCTGCATGATCGTGCCGAAGAACACGATCGCGTAGGCGACCCAGACGATGGTGATCAGGATGTCGATCGGCCATTCCAGTTCGGCGTATTCCTTGGAGCTGGTGTAACCCAGCGGCAGGCTGATCGCCGCCAGCAGGATCACCAGTTGCCAGCCCCAGAAGCAGAACGCGGCGATTTGCGGCGCGAACAATTGCGTCTGGCAGGTGCGTTGCACCGAATAGAAAGAGCTGGCGAACAGCGCGCAGCCACCGAAGGCGAAGATCACCGCGTTGGTGTGCAGCGGGCGCAGACGGCCGAAACTGGTCCAGGGCAAATTGAAGTTGAGTTCCGGCCAGACCAATTGCGCCGCGAGAAAAACCCCGAGGCCCATGCCGACGATGCCCCACACCACCGTCATAATGGCGAATTGGCGGACCACCTTGTAGTTGTAGGCGGTACTGATAGAAGTGTTCATGGTTCCCCATCCACGGTTCAGCCGAAGTGAGCGCGCGCAAACGACGCGAATCCTTCGCCTGGAGTTATAGGCAGACTAAAAGCGAGGCAAGCATGGACAAACAGCACAAGGCCAGTATTGACGGGGATCAATGGGCGCAGTGTGTGCTCGATCATGGATGGTTGTGGGATGCCGCTGTTGGTGAGGCTTCAGCAACGCTGATTCTGGCCCACGGGGCGGGGGCGCCGATGGATAGCGAGTGGATGAACGACATGGCTGGGCGCCTTGCCGGGCTTGGGGTCAACGTGTTGCGGTTTGAGTTTCCCTATATGGCGCAGCGGCGGGTGGATGGGGTGAAGCGGCCGCCGAATCCTGCTGGCAAGTTGCAGGAATGTTGGCGGGAGGTGTTTGCGCTTGTGCGGCGTCATGTCGCTGGGCCGTTGGCGATTGGCGGCAAGTCCATGGGTGGGCGGATGGCGAGTCTGGTGGCGGATGAGTTGGGGGTGGATGCGTTGGTATGTCTGGGGTATCCGTTTTATGCGGTGGGGAAGCCGGAGAAACCGCGGGTTGAGCATTTGGCTTCGTTGCGCACGCGGGCGTTGATTGTGCAGGGAGAGCGGGACGCTCTGGGGAATCGCGAGGCGGTTGAGGGCTATTCGTTAGCGCCGGGGATTGAGGTGTTTTGGTTGGTGGCGGGGGATCATGATTTGAAGCCGCTCAAGGCTTCTGGCTTTGCGCATTCCGATCATTTGGCGGGTGCTGCGCAGAAGGTGGCTGAATTTCTCGGTGACTGATTTTGAGCCGGGCCGGGATTTTGCGTTGCATGAAGACCTGCTCCCTTTCCCCTTCGCCCCCTTGGGGGAGAGGGTTGGGGTGAGGGGGCTAGCTTTTGATCTTGCTCTTGGGGGCATATCCGTTGCTTCGGGAGCTGCGGCTGGCGGTTTCGCCTGACGGCGACTTACTTTTTTACAAGCGCCAAAAAAAGTAAGCAAAAAACGCTAGCTCCTGCGTTCGGCCCTCGCAAGCTCGGGTCCCTTCGCTCCGGGACTGATCCGGGCGCAGCGGCTCCGGTTTGCTTCGCTGCACCTCCTTCCGCTGTGTCTGGCTGCGCCAGACGGTCGCTGCGCTCCCACCCCCGGATCAATCCCTCCACTCAGCCTTCCGACGTCGCCGGTGGATCAAGATCAAAAGCACTCGAGCTTGCGCTCATTGTTGAGTGGTGCGGCTTCGCCGCGGGCAGCCGCGCTGCCTTGCTTTTCTGTGGGAGCGAGCCTGCTCGCGAAAGCTCCCTTCCAGACGACATCAAACCACCTGCCTGTCAGAGGCAATCTCTGAACTTAAACATCATCAAATACCAATGTTTAAACTACACGACCCGTTACGCCATCCCGGCTACAACTCCTTGCGCCATTGCCTACGCCTACGCCAGAATCCGCCGGCTTACGCGCCATGAGGTTGGCTATATCGTTTCTCGGTCACTGACAGAAAGCAGTGATCGGGTTTGGTAGCCCGTCTGTAATGGCCGTATGTCTACGCCTTCAGACCGTCCTTTTTTTGGGGGCATGGTTATATGGTGGTCATGCGTGGGGCTCGTTCGCGAGCGCCGGGTTCCTATTGCAGCCGGTCTACCAACCCGCGTATGGCCGCCACCCTCGTTTGGTAGCGAAGGTGATGGCTCCTTCAGTCTGCGATAGGAGTTTCATCATGTTCAAAGTCACCCCCAACCCGCCACCCCCCCACGACCGCGCTCTCGATCCGCAAAAAATCCAGGAAGCCACCGACCGCGCCCTCGATTACTACCTCAAACCCGAAGATCTGGCCGCTCCACCAAGCTCTCCAAAATATCGCCCGGTCTATGTCGTGGACCCCACGCTGGATGACGAAACCCTGTTGGTCGAGGCCTGCGAGTCGCTTTCATACGCGCATGCCATGGCCGGTAACATCGCCAACTCGATAGGCGGCCCGGAACGCAAACCACTGCTGGCGCTGCAACAGGTGATCATGCTCAACGAACTGTTGGTCAATCGACTGCTGGATAAGCTCAAGTTGCCTCAATAATTTCGCTGGCTGTTATGGCCTCTTCGCGAGCAGGCTCGCTCCCACAGGGGATTGGTGTCTGGCACCTAGTCTGTGATCAGCGCAGATCCAATGTTGGAGTGAGCCTGCTCGCGAAGCGCCATACGGCTGAAAGGGCGGGGATGCAATCTGATCGAAACGTTGTCGCGAAAAATCACAAATCATCCCTAAGCAAGTTGAAAGTACCTATAGGCTGCGTTCGGTATCCATGGCTTTTGAACTTTGCTTCAAATGTACCTTTAGCAATCCCCTTGGTGGGATGGATGTCGATAGTGACCGTGGCTTCATCAGCATCAACATAAGTAAATCCATAAAACCCAGAGGGTCCAGGTGACGAGTGGCCGTGCTGGAATGTCAGCCCGTCTTCCAACGTATAAGTTTTATGGAACGGGGCGTCACTGGTATAGGGGATCGAGAAAGAGTAGAGAAAGATATTCTTCTCCTCCAGCGTTCCTGTGGACCCTGAGATTGACCAGCTCTTTTCGCCCGTCGGAATAAAATGACGTAGCTCAAAAGAAATTATAGTGGCCGTGGTTTCAGGGTTGGTGCCGAATTGCCAAGTGAAGACATTAGACTGTTTTGCAATGGCACCTGGTTTTGGGATGAGGATGCTATGTTTGCTCATTTTTTAGCTCCTTGGTCATATCGTGATAATGAAAACCATCTGTTCAACGATTTATAGATATGCCCCTGAAACTTGAATGTCTACTGTAAGACCTGACAGTAGACATGCGCTGTATTCTGTGGATTTTCGCCAGGATTTCCGAATGTGCAGCGCAAAACTTTCTGATGAAGTTCAATATTAGATGTCTCGGTTTGGCAGGCGGCGCAATGCACGACTGAACTACTCAAGTCCTATTGAGTAGTTCATTGACACAACAAAAAACCCGGAAAGCTCACGCCATCCGGGTTTTTTCATTCCAGCCTTCCAATCAGCG
Source organism: Pseudomonas siliginis (assembly GCF_024072275.1). Classification (NCBI taxonomy): domain Bacteria; kingdom Pseudomonadati; phylum Pseudomonadota; class Gammaproteobacteria; order Pseudomonadales; family Pseudomonadaceae; genus Pseudomonas; species Pseudomonas siliginis. The sequence goes on from NZ_CP099598.1 coordinate 2,086,053, forward strand.
GTTAAACCGCGCCACCAACGAATACTGGGTGTTGGCCGTCTTCGTCAGCTCTTCACTCAACAACGCCGAGTTATGCGCTTGTTCCGAGGTCTGATCCGCCAACTCCGAGATATTGCTGATGTTACGGCTGATCTCTTCAGCCACGGCACTTTGCTCTTCGGTCGCGGCGGCGATCTGGGTGGTCATGTCGGTGATGTTGGCCACCGCTTCGCTGATGCCGACCAGTGCCTGATCCGCTTCCAGGACCCGTGCCACGCCTTCTTCGGCTTGGCGATGGCCGGCTTCCATGGTTTGCACGGCGCTGGAGGCAGTCTGCTGCAACTTGGCGATCAGGGCGTGAATCTGCCCGGTGGATTCGCTGGTGCGTTGCGCCAGTTGGCGGACTTCGTCAGCCACGACCGCAAAACCACGGCCCATTTCACCGGCACGCGCTGCTTCAATTGCAGCGTTGAGGGCGAGCAGGTTGGTCTGGTCGGCGATGCCTTTGATCACGTCGACCACGCCGCCGATTTCGTCGCTGTCCTTGGCCAGTTGCGTCACGGTCAGGCCGGTTTCGCCGACGACTACCGACAGGCGCTGAATCGCTTCGCGGGTTTCCCCGGCAATGTCGCGGCCACGCCCGGTCAGGCGGTTGGCTTCCTGGGTGGCGTCAGCGGTGCGCTGTACGTGGCTGGCGACTTCCTGGGTGGTGGCGGCCATCTGGTTGACGGCGGTGGCGACCTGTTCGGTTTCCACGCGCTGGCGTTCCAGGCCGGTTGAGCTGTTGTGTGCCAGGGCGTCGGACTGCTTGGCCTGTTCGGTCAAGTGCTCGGCGGTGTCCTGCAGGCGGGTCAGGCAGGTTTTCAGGCGCGCTTCCTGGCTGAGGATCGACATTTCCAGACGCGCCTGGGCGCCACGGCTGTCGGTGTACATCTGCGCGATCAGCGGGTCGGAGGTGGTCTGTTCGGCCAGGCGCAGCAGGCGCTTGAGCCCGCGTTGCTGCCATTGCAGGCCCATCAGGCCCAACGGCACCGAAAGACCGGCGGCGAGGGCGAAGCCCCACTGCGAGTTCAGCGTCGCGCCGATCATGAAGCTCAGCTGGCTTACCAGAATGAACGGCAGCCAGTCCTGCAGGAGCGGCAGCCATTTGTCCGTCGATGGAATCGCCGACTTGCCCTGGTTGATGCGTTGGTAGAGCGCTTCGGCGCGGCGGATCTGTTCGGCGGTGGGCTTGACGCGCACGGACTCGTAACCGATCACCTGGCTGCCATCGAACACCGGTGTGACATAGGCGTTAACCCAATAGTGGTCACCGGATTTGCAGCGATTCTTGACGATGCCCATCCATGGCAAGCCTTGTTTCAGTGTGCCCCACATGTGCGAGAACACCGCCGATGGCACGTCAGGGTGGCGGACCAGATTGTGCGGCGCACGGATCAGTTCCTCCCGCGAAAACCCGCTGATCTCGACAAAATCGTCGTTACAGTAGGTGATCATGCCCTTGGCATCGGTGGTGGAAATCAACCGTTGCTGAGCTGGAAAGGTCCGCTCGCGTTGTGTAATGGGCTGGTTGTTACGCATGGTTTTTCAATCCGCAAGGCTTTGAATGGTTGTCGGCGCCGACAGGTTTTTATTGAAGTTTTTTTTCAGATTTAAGTACGGCGTCGCAAAACCGCGCTTGCGTCAACTGGCCAGCATCGGATAGGTGAACAGGCCGAAGTGCAACAGGTTCAGGCCGAAATGGGTGGCGATCGCCGCGCCCAGTCCGCCGAAACGGTAGGCCAGACCATAGCCGACCCCGGCCAGTCCCGCCAGCAACACCCAGGTCCAGCCAGCGCCGGCATGCACCAGACCAAACAACAGCGAGGCCAACAGCAGCGCGAGATTGTCGCCGTAGGGCAGGTGCTTGAAGCGACGGCTCAGCCCGCCCTGTATATAGCCGCGAAACAGCGCTTCCTCGACCAGCGTCACCAGCAGCAGATTGTTCAGCACCCACAGCCAGGCCTGATCCGGCCATTTCGGTGCCCAGGCGATCACGCCAAGTAAAAGCGCGCCGCCGAGGGCGAGAATCGCACATAGCGTCAGGGCGAGGGCGGTGGCATAGACCGTCAGGCGCAACGATCGCCGCGCGACGATCCACGGACAAACCAGCAGCAACCAGAAGCCCACCAGCGGTTTGTCGAGATTGAAGTACATCGCGAACGGCACCGCGTTGTCAGTGAAACGTTGCGGATTGATCACGCGGCCGTTGGCGAAGCCCGGCAGCCAGTGCAGCGCCAGTGCCACGGCCAGAACGATGAACAGGCCATGGCCGAGCCAACGCGCGACTGCCACTTGTTGCTGGCGCACGGCGAATGCGGCGAACAGCAAAAGCCCCACGGAGATCAATGCCAGCCAACCGAGCTGGCCGTAGCTCAGGGCCAATCCGTAACCGAGGCCGAGCAGCGCGAGATAGAGCCAGGGCAGCGCATTCATCGAAAGTCCTTGTGCGAGATTTCTGGAAGGGGCTTTCTACACGGGCGAGGGAGGTGGGACAAGTGAAGGTGTGGCAGTCATGCCAGACACAAATCAAATGTGGGAGCGAGCCTGCTCGCGAAAGCGGTCTTCCAGATGACGTCACTGGCGACTGACACTCCGCTTTCGCGAGCAGGCTCGCTCCCACAGGTTTTGCATTCGGCTGGATATCAGCGCAGGCCCAGTTTGGCCGCTGCGCGTTCGGTAATCTCGGTACGCAGCTTCAACGAAGGCGCCGCGCGCAACCGCGCCTCATCGACAACCGCGCTCGGCGCCACGTCCGGGCTCCCGGCATTGAACGGCGGTGCCGGGGCATATTCCAGTTGCAACTGCACCAGTTGCGCCGTGTCGGCATCGACCAGTTCCGCCGCCAGCACCAAGGCAAAATCGATCCCGGCAGTGATTCCGCCACCGGTAAACAGATTGCCGTCGCGTACCACCCGATCCTTCACCGCAACCGCGCCCAGCGTCGGCAGCAACTGGTGATACGCCCAATGCGTGGTCGCACGTTTGCCCTGCAGCAGGCCCGCCGCGCCGAGCACCAGCGAGCCGGTGCACACCGAGGTCACGTAACGTGCCTGGGCGGCCTGATGTTTAATGAAGTCCAGCGTCTGCTGATCTTCCATCAACGGCCCGACGCCACTGCCGCCGGGCACGCAGATTACGTCCAGATCCGGGCAATCCTCGAAAGTCGTAGTCGGTTTCAGCAGCAGCCCGGTGCTGGATGTCACTGGCATCAGATCCTTCCAGATCAGGTGGACCTGCACGCCGGGCAACGAGGCGAGCACGTCGTAAGGGCCGGTGAGGTCGAGTTGCTGGACCTGCGGGAATAACAGAAAACCGATCTGCAGCGTCATCGTTCTTGCTCCGTTGAAAGAAGTGGACGACTTCACTGTAGGCGCGTAGGTTCTGGCGCATACGCCAATAACCCCACGAATTACGCCAAATGCCTAAAGCCATTCACGTCCTCGCGTTTGCCAATATGCAGATTCTTGATGTCACCGGGCCGTTGCAGGTGTTCGCCTCGGCCAACGATCTGGCCCGCCAGCGCGGTTTGCCCACACCCTATGCGCCGAGCGTGATCGCCAGCGGTGGCGGGGCGGTGCTGTCATCGGCGGGGTTGGCGGTGCTCGCAGAACCGTTGCCGCAAACGCCCAGCGACACATTGATCATCTCGGGTGGCTGGGGCATTTATGCGGCATCGGAAGATCTGCAACTGGTCGACTGGGTACGCGAACATGCGCGCGGCTGCCGGCGCGTGGCTTCGGTATGCACCGGGGCCTTTCTACTCGCGGCCAGCGGCTGGCTCGATGGTCGCCGCGTGGTCACCCACTGGACGCGCTGCGAGCAACTGGCCGCGAAGCATCCGAATCTGCACGTGGAAGCCAATCCGATTTTCATCAACGACGGCCCGGTGTGGACGTCCGCCGGGGTCACGGCAGGCATCGATCTGGCGCTGGCCATGGTCGAAGAAGACCTCGGCCGCGACATCGCCCTCGACGTCGCCCGGCACTTGGTCGTCTTCCTGAAACGCCCGGGCGGACAGTCGCAGTTCAGCGTGACGCTGTCGCTGCAACAACAGGGCAACCGCTTCGATGAACTGCACGCCTGGATCGCCGAGAACCTGACCTGCGACCTCGGCATCCCGACCCTCGCCGAACAGGCTGGCATGAGCGAACGCAGCTTCATCCGCCACTACCGCGCCGACACCGGCCAGACCCCGGCGCGGGCGATCGAATTGATCCGCGTCGAAACCGCGCGGCGACTGCTCAGCGATACCGGTTTGCCGGTGAAACGCATCGCCGCCAATTGCGGGTTTGGCAGCGAAGAGACGCTGCGGCGCAGTTTTTTGCGAGCGATTGGCGTGACGCCGCAGGCTTATCGGGAGCGGTTTTCGGTCAGCGTTGCAGCAGATCCAGTATTGCCTTGAGGGTTTCCTGCGGCGCTTCTTCGGGAATGTTGTGGCCGACACCCGCGAGCACGCGCCGCTCATAAAAGCCGCTGAAATGCTCGGCATCTTCATCAATCAGCGAAGGCGGGCCGACGCCATCATCGCCACCGCACAGCGAAATACTCGGCACGCTGATCACCGGCTTTGTGGCCAGCGCTTCTTCCATCCACTCCAGGGCTGGATCGCCCGGGCCGTAGCCGAAGCGATGCCGATAGGAATGAATCACCACGTCGACAAAGTCAGGATTATCAAAAGCGCCAGCGGTCAGCGGGTAGCGTTCGTCCTTTCGCGCCCATGTCGGCGACCACAGCCGCCAGAGCAACTGACACAACTCCCGGCGATTCTGCTTAAGGCCCTCGGCGCCACGCGGCGTGTGGAAATAGTACTGATACCAGAGCCGATGCTCGTCTTCCGGGTCCAACGGCTGGTTCGCATGGGCGATGTCCTGCACGAGGTAGCCGTCGCCGCTGACCAGCCCGCGCACTCGCGCCGGAAACAACGCCGCGACAATACACGCTGCCCGACCGCCCCAGTCATAACCGCAAAGCGTGGCCTGTTCGATGCCCAGCGCATCCATCAGATCGAGCAAGTCCTGCGCCATCGCAGCTTGCTGGCCGGAGCGCAGGGTTTGCGCACTGTTGAACCGGGTCGGCCCGTAACCGCGCAAGTACGGCACGATGACGCGGTAGCCTCGCGCGGCCAGCGCCGGGGCGACTTCGTCGAAGGTGCGCGGGGAATAGGGGAAGCCGTGGAGCAGAATTACCGGGGCGCCGTTGTTCTGACCGTGCTGTTCGTAGGCAATGGTCAGGGTTGGGGTAAGAACGCTCTCGATCATGACGAACCACTCCGTTTGAATCGTATTCAGACACTCTGGATCTGCGAACGGAATGCGGGTCACCGCTGCGCAGGTTTCACCATGAATATGGGCCTGAGCCAGTTGTCTGGCATGCAGGCCCGTTGTGGAAACATACCTGTCGATCAGAGATCGGTCTGACAAGCGCTGGCGAAAAAGCGCTCAACGCTACGGCTGCCAGGAACTCTTCTCGCCACTCAGCTTGCGGTCAAGAAAACTCGCCGCACTGATCAACGCCAGATGCGTCAGCGCTTGCGGCGTGTTGCCCAGGTGCCGCCCATGGCTGTCGAACTCTTCGGCGTACAGCCCAAGCGGATTGGCATATCGCAGCAATTGCTCGAACTCCAGGTGGGCTTTTTCCACCTGGCCGGCGCGGGCCAGGCATTCGACGTACCAGAACGAACACGCGGCGAACGCGCCTTCGGTGCCGCTGAGGCCATCGATGTTGGCGTCTTCGTTGCGATAGCGATAGACCATGCCGTCACGCACCAAGGTTTTTTCGATTGCTTCCAGAGTCGACAGCCAGCGCGGATCCTTGGCGCTGACGAAGCGCACCAGCGGCATCAGCAGCATCGAGCCATCCAGTGCGGTACCGCCCTTGTACTGAACGAAATGCCCGCGTTCTTCGTCCCAGAAGTTTTCCCAGATATCGGTGTAGATCGCTTGCCGGGTGTCATCCCAACGGGCGAACGGCGCCGGCAGCGAACGCTTGGAAGCCAGACGGATCGCCCGGTCCAGCGCCACCCAGCACATCAGCCGCGAGTGCAGGAAATGATGAGTCTCGCCGCGCATCTCCCAGATGCCGACATCTTCGCTCTGCCAGTTTTCGCAGACCTGATCGACCACTTCGCCGACATGCCGCCAGCCTTCGTGGGAGATCGCATCACCGTACTTGTTTACCAGATACACCGCGTCCATCAGCTCGCCGAAGATGTCCAGTTGGACCTGATCGTAGGCACCATTGCCGATGCGCACCGGTTGCGCGCCGCCGTGGCCGGCCAGATGCGTCAGCTCGGTTTCCGGCAATTCCTGCTGGCCATCGATGGCATAGAGGATGTTGAGTTTCATCGGTTTGCCACAGCAATCGCTGACCCGTCCGCGCAGCCATTGCATGTAGTGGTTGGCTTCATCGACAAAGCCAAGGCGCATGAACGCGTAAACGGTGAACGAGGCATCTCGGATCCACGTGTAGCGGTAATCCCAATTGCGCTCGCCGCCGGGGGTTTCCGGCAGGCCGAAGGTGGCGGCGGCGAGGATCGCACCGTGGCGACGCGAGGTCAGCAGTTTCAGGGCGAGGGCGGAGCGATTGACGATTTCCCGCCAGCGCCCGCGATAGTTGGATTGGCCGATCCAGCCGCGCCAGTATTTGAGGGTGCGCTCCATGCACAACTCGCCGGCGCCTTTGGCAAAACGCGGATCGTCGCTGCCGCCGAGCATGAACGCGGCGGTTTCATTGTGCTTGAGGGTGAACTGCGCGACGGCCGCTTGTGCATCGATTTGCAGTGCCTGATCTGAAGCCAGGCGTATCGACGGCTGGCCAGCGGCGTGAAACGTTACGTCTTTTTCGTCCATTTCTGCCCGGGTGTCGGCGCGGCCGTAGTCGTGGCGCACCGCGCAACGCAGATTGAACGTCGCCGAGCCGCTGACCACGCGCACCCGGCGCATCAGTAGCGGCAGTGCGTCGACATCGTCACCGATGGGCAACAGATCGGTGATTTCCACCACCGCGTGTTCGCTCAGCCAACGGGTCTGCAAGACGTTGGTGTCGGGCAGATAAATCTGTTCTCGGCGCGCGTCCGGCAAGTCTGGCGCGAGCTGGAAAATCCCTGCTTGCGGGGTGTCGAGCAGCGAGCAGAAGATCGTCGGGCTGTCGAACTCCGGCCAGCAGAAAAAATCCACGCTGCCCTTGTCATTGACCAGTGCGGCGCTGCGCATGTCGCCGATGATGCCGTGGGCACCGATGGGACTTTGTTGTTCCACTTTAGGCTCAGCCATTGCCGCGAAACTCCGGATAGAGGCTCATCCCGCCATCGATGAACAGGGTGGTGCCGACGATGTAATCGGACAGGTCGCAAGCGAGGAAAACCACTGCGTTGGCGACATCCTCGACATCGCCGATGCGCCCGTACGGAATCAGCTCAAGAAGTTTGTCGCCGGCCGCGCCTTCAGTGGCTTCTGTGTTGATAGCCGTGCTGATCGCACCGGGCGCGATGCTGTTGATGCGGATGCGCTGGTGGCTGACTTCCTGGGCAAGGCTTTGCATCAACTGATCGACGCCGCCCTTGGACGCCGCGTAATTGACATGCCCGGCCCATGGAATCCGCTGGTGCACCGAACTCATGTGAATGATCTTGCCCGCCGCGCGCGACACGCCTTCGCGCACGCCCTGACGCTGGAAAATCCGCAACGCCGCCCGTGCGCAGAGGAACTGCCCGGTGAGGTTGACGCCGATCACCGTGTTCCAGTCGTCGAGGGTCATGTCCACGGCGGCAGCGTCTTTTTGCAGACCGGAGTTGGCCACCAGAATGTCCAGCGAGCCGAAGGCTTCGACGGTCTCGGCGAACAGCCGCTCGACCTCGTCCTCTTTCGAAACATCGGCGCCGATAGCGAGGGCCTTGCCGCCCTTGGCGTTGATTTGCGCGGCCAGTTCTTCCGCAGGTTCAGCGCTGCTGTTGTAGTTGATCACGACCGCAGCACCGGCCGCAGCGAGTGCTTTGGCGGCGGCATGGCCGATGCCGGAGCTGGCACCCGTGACCAGCGCCACCTGATGAGCGAGGGAAATCTGCATGACGATTCGCGCCTTGGTTCCAGAGACTTAAGTAGCTGACTGATGGCAGACGCTGAGAGTTCATTTGCTGGATGCGGTGATTGCGCCGGCCCCTTCGCGAGCAGGCTCGCTCCCACCGGGGGACGGCATTTCGAATGTGCGAGCGAAGGGGCCTTCACAGACCGCTAACAATTGCGCGCTTCCACGGCATTCAAGGCTATGGCAACTTGGCCGCCCCTGATGAGGCTGCAATCGATGGCAAATCCCTACCGCGAATTGTTCACCGCCCCCGGCGCCCGTGCGTTTGTGCTGGCCGGGATGCTGGCGCGCATGCCCATTTCCATGACCGGCATCGGCCTCATCACCATGCTTGCGCAGTTGAACGGCGGTTATGCGCTGGCGGGGGCGGTGGCGGCGACGTTTGCCTTGGCCACGGCGTTTTGCGCGCCGCAGGTATCGCGGTTGGTGGACCGTTATGGTCAGGGGCGGGTGCTGCCGATCGCAGCGCTGACCGGTGGCGGCGGGTTATTGAGTTTGCTGCTGTGCACGCGTTTGCAGGCGCCGGACTGGACTTTGTTCGTCTTTGCCGCGCTGGCCGGGTGCATGCCGAGCATGTCGGCGATGGTGCGGGCGCGCTGGACTGAAATCTACCGTGGCCAGCCGCAATTGCAGACGGCGTATGCCCTGGAGTCGGTGCTCGACGAAGTGTGTTTTATCGTCGGGCCGCCGCTGTCGGTGGGCTTGTCGGTCGCGGTGTTTCCCGAGGCCGGGCCACTGGCGGCGTTGTTGGCCCTGGCCATAGGGGTAACGGCGTTTGTCGCCCAGCGCAGCACCGAGCCACCGGTGCACGCGCAGGAGTCGCAGGATCAGGGCTCGATCATTCGCTCGACCGACGTGCAATGGCTGCTGGCGTTGATGCTGGCGATGGGCGTGATCGTCGGAGTCATCGATGTGGTCAGCGTCGCTTTCGCTCAACATCAGGGCCAGCCGGCAGCGGCGAGTATTGTTTTGTCGGTATACGCGATCGGCTCATGCCTGGCCGGCATCGCCTTCGGTGCGATGCGTTCGAAACTGCCGCTGCCGCGCCTGTTTCTCTACGGCGGCGTGGCGACGGCAGTGACCACGCTGCCGCTGCTCTTGGCGAGCAACATCCTCGGCTTGTCGATCGCGGTATTTATCGCCGGGCTGTTCTTTTCGCCGACGTTGATTGTGGCGATGGCGTTGATCGAACGCATCGTGCCGCCGGCCAAACTGACCGAAGGCCTGACCTGGCTGGTGACCGGGCTGAGCATCGGCGTGGCGATCGGCGCCGCCGGTTCCGGCGCGCTGGTCGATGCGTTTGGCGCGCGCAGCGGATTCTGGCTGGCGATTGCGGCGGGGGCGGTGGTGCTGGTTTCAGCGTTTCAAAGTTTCCGTCACTTGAAATAACAGTCCTGTTGCACTCGTCAGCTCCTACGCTCCTACAGGAAATGGGGTTACCAGCCGCGTCCTGAGTTGATCCAGAAGTTGACTGACAGCGACGTCGACACCGACTCCACCTGATGGAACCAGCCCTCGGGCAGGAACAGCAGATCCCCAGCCTCCAGCGTCACCCGCAAAAACGTCACCTCCCGCGCTGCCGGGAAGCGTTCATAGTCCGGCGCGTCCGGGTTGAAATCGCAGCCATCCAGACCTCCCTTGGGCGCGGTCGACCAAGTGCCCAGTGCCTCGCGGTGATGAGGTGCGGCAAGGGTGAATTTTTTCTGCCCCCAGACCTGGGCGAAGAGGTTGTCGGTGTCATCGCGGTGCAACGGCGTCAGCGTGCCCTTGGGGCCGATCCAGATACGTGGCGGAATGAACAACGACGTGTCGAAGTAGGGCGGGTACTGGATCTGCTGCAGCAATTGCGCGGGGAGGATGTTGTTGCCCATGTACGCCGGCGGCTCGCCGTCGGCGCCTTTGACTGCCGGGCTGTCCAGCGAGGCGATGAATTCGGCCATCGAGGTCGAGCGGAAATCACGCTCGGTGGAAAAGGTCTTCTTCACATAATCGCCATGGCGGGTGATGCCCTGCAGTTCAGCGAAATGCACCAGCGATTCCTCGCGGCTCAGGCTGAACAATGGCCAGTCGTGCAGGGCATTGCTGATCACCAATGGAATGCCGTTGGGCAGATACCGGGTTTCGAATTCGTGCCGGCTCAACCCTTCGCGCGCACGGCGTTCGATGCTGGTCTGCCGAGGCAGCGCGGCAGTGAGCTTTTCGCTGAAGCGCGGTGGCGTCGGGTAGCGCTTGTTCATGTCAACCTTTTCCACCGTGCCGCCACCCTGGCGAGCGTGGTCGATGATCTGCGGCAACATCGTCGCCAGGCCCATGTTGCCGCCGATCTTCAGGCGCCCGCTGGCGAACAGTTCCTCGACATTGACCACGCCGGCCATGATCCCGAGAAATTCCTTTTGCGCCACTTCGATGGTCACGTCCGGGCTTGGATGGCGCCCGATTTCCGTGCGCTGGCTGGTCTTGATGTCGTACCAGTACGCCTGTTGCGCGCTGAAGATGAACTGGAAAACGCCCTCGATGCCGACCGCGCCGGCGTTGGCGAACAACTTGCCCAGAATGCTCTGCAGGTCCACGGTGATTCCCTCGCGATTGTTGTTTTTTTCCTGAACAGGCAACGAGCGGCTGGCGGGGGAATTTAGCGACCGGGCGACTAATTTGTCCGGCGAGTGATCCGTCTTTCTTGCAGACACATTTTTCAAGGAAAGCCCGGTGACCAAGCTGACATTGCTGTGCCTGCCCTATTCGGGCGCCAGCGCCATGGTTTACAGCCGCTGGCGGCGTCAACTGCCGACGTGGCTGCAATTGCAACCGGTGGAACTGCCGGGACGTGGCGCGCGGTTCGATGAACCGCTGCAAACCGACATGCGCGCACTGGCGCGGCAACTGGCGCGCGAGCACAAGCCGGGGCTGCAAGGCCCGTATGCGTTGTTCGGGCATAGCCTCGGTGCGTTGCTCGCCTGCGAAATGGCCCATGCCTTTCGCGAATTGGGTGTGCCGGAGCCGCTGGCGCTGTTCGCCTCCGGCACCGCCGCACCGTCCATGCGCAGCGATTACGACCGAGGCTTTGCCGAACCGCGCAGCGATGCAGAACTCATCGAACAGTTGCGCACTTTTCAGGGCACCAGCGAAGAAGTCCTCGCCAATAAAGAGCTGATGAGCCTGACCCTGCCGGTGCTGCGCGCCGATTTCATGATGTGCGGGCGCTTCACGCCTGCCGAGCGGCCCTTGCTCAATTGCCCGGTGCACGTGCTCGGTGGCAAGGAAGACCGCGCCACCACCGAACAACTGATCGGCTGGAGCAAAGAGACCCTGGGCAGTTTCTCGGTGGACATGATGACCGGCGGGCATTTCTTCATTCATGAACATGAAGCGCGGGTCATTCGCACGATCAAGACGCATCTGGAAGTGCATCACCGGCGCCATGCGCAGGCCGCGCAACCGGCGTTTTGAGACCGCCTCATCTATCATTTTCAGGAGGCCAGTCATGGCTGTTGCTCTGGGGTTTTCCGTGCGGCCGTTGCTGCCGCAGCGCGGACGTTTGCCGCTGTTGGTCGAAGCAAGCGATGCCGACACCGATCTGTTGGCGGTATTCGATGAATTGAAGGCCTTGGTCGACGAGCACCTGCTGCGCGACGGTGGCGTGCTGTTTCGCGGCTTCCGCCTCGACGGCGCCGAGCAGTTTCGCCAGTTTGCCGCGAGTTTCGGCCATCCATTGCTCAACTACGAGTTCGGCTCGACGCCGCGTACCAACGTCACCCAAGGCGTGTACACCTCCACCGAATACCCGGCGCACCAAAGCATTCCGCTGCACAACGAACAGGCTTATTCCCGCGACTGGCCGATGAAGATCTGGTTCTACAGCATGATCGCCGCCAGGTCCGGCGGTGAGACGCCGATTGCCGACAGCCGCGAAGTGTACCGGCGCATCCCGGTGGCGATCCGCGAGCGTTTCGTCAGCAAAGGCCTGATGTACGTGCGCAACTTCGGCAATGGCCTCGATGTGGCCTGGGAAGACGTGTTCAACACCGAAGACCGTGAAGTCGTCGAGGCCTACTGCAAGGCTCACGGCATTGTCTGCGAGTGGAAGGACGACGGTGAGCTGCGCACGCGCCAGATCTGTCAGGCGGTGGCGGTGCATCCGGTGACCGGCGACCACGTCTGGTTCAATCAGGCGCACCTGTTTCACATCTCCAACCTGCCAGCGGACGTGCGCGAAAGCTTGCTCGACATCGTCGACGAAGAAGACCTGCCACGTAATGTCTACTACGGCGACGGCTCGCCGATCGAAGACGAAGTGCTGGCGCAGATTCGCGCGGTGCTCGACGACTGTGCGATCAGTTTCCCCTGGCAGGAGGGCGATGTGCTGATGCTCGACAACATGCTCTCGGCTCACGCGCGCTCACCGTTCGAAGGGCCGCGCAAAGTCATCGTGGCCATGGCCGAGGGGCATTCGCAGGACGTGCGCTGACCTGTTCGCAACCCTTCAACTCAAATGCCGAATCCGGGCCTGTACCGGCTTCGGCATTTGTCTGTCTGGCCTTTGAACTGTCGGGCCGTGATTGCCGCTGGCGCGCTAAATCATCGCGCGGGCCATTCGTTCTTGTTGATACGACCGGGTCTCCAGGTCACGCCGCCGATCAGCAAGGACTCCACGCATGAATGCCGCAGACGCACAGAAACTAGCCCGCCGCTTTATCGAATTGCCCCAGGACAAACGCCGTCTGTTCCTCGCCGGCATGGCCCGCGAAGGCATCGATTTTGCGCAGCTTCCCATGACCGCCTGCGACGGCATCGCCGAGCGTGACGGCCTGTCTTACGCGCAGCAGCGCATGTGGTTTCTCTGGCAGCTGGAGCCGACCAGCGCCGCCTACAACCTGCCGATGGCGGTGCGTCTGGATGGTGAGTTGCAAGTCGAGGCACTGGAGCAGGCCTTCAGCCGTCTGGCGGCGCGCCACGAATGTTTGCGCACCACCTTCGGCCAGGACGGCGAGTGTGCCTTCCAGCGTGTGGCCGAACCAAAGCCACTAAAACTGCCCGTCACTGACCTGAGCACGGTGCCCGAAGCGCAGCGCTGGCCGCTGGCGCAGCAGCACATGATGGCCGAGGCGACCCAGGCCTTCGACCTGCAGAACGGCCCGCTGCTGAGTCTGCGTCTGTTACGCCTGGCCGAGCAGGAACATGTGTTGCTGCTGACCCTGCATCACATCATCGCTGACGGCTGGTCGATGAACATTCTGATCGACGAATTCATGCGCACCTACGACGCGTTGGCCGCCGGGCGTGAACCGACGCTGGCGCCCTTGACCGTGCATTACCGCGACTATGCGCTGTGGCAGCGCAGCTGGCTGGAGGCCGGTGAGCGCGAGCGGCAATTGGACTACTGGCGCACGCAACTGGGCGACGAACATCCAGTGCTGGAATTGCCCACCGATCGCGCCTATCCGGCGCAGTCCAGCCATCAGGGCGCACGCCTGGAAACGGTGATCGACGCAGCCCTGCGCGAAGAGCTGAAAAACCTTGCCCAGCGTCAGGGCGTAACCTTGTTCGTGGTGTTGCTGGCAGCGTTCAAGACCCTGTTGCATCGCTACAGCGGCCAGACCGATATTCGTGTCGGCGGGCTGATCGCCAACCGCACCCGCAGTGAAACCGAAGGGTTGATCGGCTTCTTCGTCAACACCCAGATCCTGCGCAGCGTGGTCACCGCACAAACGCCGTTCACCGAGTTGCTGCAGAACCTGCGCCAGGCCGCCCTCGGCGCCCAGGCCCATCAGGATCTGCCGTTCGACGCCCTGATCGAAGCCCTGCAACCGGCGCGCAGCCAGAGCCACAATCCGCTGTTCCAAGTGATGTTCAACCACCAGCCGCTGGTCACCGATCTGCACCAGGCGCAACTGGCCTCGGGTTTGCGCGTGGGCTATTTGAGCGAGGAGCAACTGGCCGGCAGCGGCCGGCAACATGCGGCCACCAGTGACCTGATGCTCGACACTCGCGAGGAGGGCGAGCAACTGTTTGCTGCCTTCACTTACGCCACGGATATTTTCGACGCCGCGACCATCGCCGCGCTGGCCGGGCATTGGCGCAAGATTCTCCAGTCGGTGTGCCGCGATCCGCAGCAGTTGATCGGCGATGTGGCGATGCTTGCCGAAGACGAACGCCACGCCTTGATCCAGGCCACCGCGCCAGCGCCTCGTTTCATTAGCGTGCAAAGCCTGTTCGAAGCGCAAGTAGCACGCACTGGGCAAGCGCCGGCGGTGCGGTTGGCCACAGCGCCTGCGCCGGCATTCAGCTACGACGAACTCAACAGCTGCAGCAATCGCTTGGCCCGTCAGTTGCGCGCACAGGGTGTCGGCCCGGACGTGCTGGTCGGTGTTGCGCTGGGGCGCTCTCTGGAATTGGCGGTAGCGCTGCTGGCCGTGCTCAAGGCCGGTGGTGCCTATGTGCCGCTGGACCCACAGACCCCGGCCGAACGCCTGCGCCACGTGCTCGCTGACAGCGGCCTGAAACTGTTGCTCGGCGACCAGCAAAGCCTCGCCAGCCTGCCGCCGCTCGACGGCATCGAATGCCTGTGTCTGGAGCAGTTGCCCGACAGCGAGCAGAGCGACAACCTGCCGGTCACGGTCGAAGCCGACAACCTCGCTTACGTGATCTACACCTCTGGCTCCACCGGACGGCCGAAAGGGGTGGCGGTCAGTCATGGCGCGCTGAGCGAGTTCATTGCCCGCGCCATCGATTACAGCGATCTGCGCGAAGGCGACCGGGTTCTGCAATTCGCCACCAGCAGTTTCGACGGTTTCGTCGAGCAGTTTTTCCCGCCGCTGTGCCATGGCGCCAGCGTGGTCATGCGCGATGCACCGCTGTGGGACAGCGCGACGCTGCATCAGGTGATCATCGATCAGGGCATTACCCTGGCTGATCTGCCAGCGGCTTATTGGTATTGGCTGGTGCAGGAATATGCGGCGAAACCGCGGGCAAGTTTCGGCGCGCTGCGGCAGGTTCACGTCGGCGGTGAAGCCATGGCGGTGGACGGTTTGCGCTTGTGGCAACAGGCCGGGCTCGGCCATGTGCGCCTGCTCAACACCTACGGCCCGACCGAGGCCACGGTGGTCTCGACGATTCATGACTGCACCGCGCTGACCGCCCAAGACGTGTCGTGGCGCGGCATGCCGATCGGCCACGGACTGGCAGCGCGGCGCCTGTACGTGCTCGACGATGATCTGAACCTGCTGCCGCAAGGCGCGGTGGGCGAGTTGTACATCGGTGGGCCGGGGCTGGCGCGCGGTTATCACCGTCAGCCGAGCCTCAGCGCTGAGCGGTTCATTGTCGATCCGTTTGCCGACGGCCAGCGCCTGTATCGCACCGGCGACCGTGTGCGGCTGCGCGGCGATGGCGCGCTGGAGTATGTCGGCCGGGTCGATCATCAAGTGAAGATTCGTGGCTTTCGCATCGAACTGGGCGAGATCGAATCGCGCCTGCAGCAATGTCCGGGCGTTCGCGAAGCAGTGGTGCTGGCGGTGCCGTTCGCGGGCGGTGCGCAACTGGTCGCCTACGTTGTGACAGAACCTGCGGTGCTCGCCAGCGCGGCGACGCAAGCGGCATTCCGTCAGCAGACCCGCGCCGCGCTGCAAGCCAGCCTGCCGGATTACATGGTGCCGGGGCATCTGCTGTTGCTGGCGAACCTGCCGCTGACGCCGAGCGGCAAGCTCGACCGCAAGGCTTTGCCGACGCCGGATCCGGCGCAGTTGCAGGGCGATTACCGCGCCCCGCAATCACCGGCCGAACAATGTCTGGCGCAGGTCTGGGCCGAGGTGCTGCACGTGCCGCGTGTGGGCCTGGACGATCACTTTTTTGAACTGGGCGGCCATTCGTTGTTGGCCGCGCAAGTGATTGCCCGGGTCAAGGAGCAGATGGGCGTGGTGCTGCCGCTGCGCAGCCTGTTCGAAAAACCGCTGCTGGCGGATCTCGCCGAGGTGCTCGGGCAACTGGCCGAGGCGAGCGGCGACGACGACTGGTCCGACCTGGATCAGTTCATGAATGCTTTGCAAGGAGAAGAAGTATGAGCGGCACGATGGCGGAACGTATTGCAAAAAGGTTCGTCGGCCTGCCGCTGGAACAGCGTCGGCTGTTTCTGGCCAAATTGCGCGAGGAGGGCAAGGATTTCAGCCTGTTGCCGCTGCCGGTCAGCCGCCACGACTGTGCGCAGATTCCCCTGTCGTTCGCCCAGCAGCGCCTGCTGTTTCTCTGGCAACTGGAGCCGCACAGCGCCGCGTACAACATGGCCGCTGGCTTGCGTCTGAAAGGCCGGCTGGACGAGTCTGCCTTGAGCCGCTCGTTCGATCATCTGCTGGCGCGCCATGAAGTGTTGCGCACGGTGTTTCACACCGATGGCGATCAAGCGCATCAGGTGATTCTCGAGCAGCAGAAAATTGCCCTGGACCGCCTTGATCTGACCGGCACCGCCGTGCAAGAGCGCGAAAAAGTGCTCGCGCAACACGTGCAAGACGTCACCGCGCAACCGTTCGATCTGCGCCACGGCCCGTTATTGCGCGCCAGCCTGTTTGCTTTGGCCGACGATGAGTTCGTGCTGGTGGTGAGCATGCATCACATCGTCTCCGATGGCTGGTCGATGGACGTCATGGTCAAGGAGTTCGTGCAGTGCTATCAGGCGTTCAGCCTGCAGCGCGAGCCGCAATTGCCGGCGTTGCCATTGCAGTACGCCGACTATGCGATCTGGCAGCGGCGCTGGCTGGAGGCCGGCGAGGGCGAACGCCAGCTCGACTACTGGCGTCAGCAACTGGGCGACGAGCATCCGCTGCTGGAAGTGGCAGCGGACTTTGCCCGACCACCGACCCAGAGCTTCGCCGGGCAGACCCTGGGCTTTGATTTCGGCACCGACCTGTCGCAACAGCTCAACGTCTTCGCCCGCAGCCAGGGCATCAGCCTGTTCATGCTGGTGCTGGCCGGGTTCTCGTTGTTCCTTTCGCGTCTGGCCGGCGAGCGCGACATTCGTGTCGGCGTGCCGAATGCCAACCGTGGCCGCGCCGAAGTCGAAGGGCTGATCGGTTTCTTCGTTAACTCTCAGGTGCTGCGCTGCCAGGTCGATGAGTGCGCCAGCTTCGCCGATTTGCTGGCGCAGGTGCGTGAAGCGGCATTCGGCGCGCAGGCGCATCAGGAATTGCCGTTCGAGCAACTCGTCGACGAATTGGTCGCCGAACGCACCCTGGGCCACAACCCGCTGTTCCAGGCCAAATTCAACCAGAACGTCGGCATGCAGAAACAACGCTCGATGGCCTTGCCCGGCCTGACCGTCAGCGAATACCCGCTGGCCAAGGACGGCACGCATTTCGATCTGGCCCTGGACATCACCGACGACGGCGCACTGATCCACGGTCAGATGACCTACGCCAGCGATCTCTATCGGGCGGAAACGGTCGCCGGTTTTGTGCCGATGTTGCTGGATCTGTTTACACAGTTGCTCGACTCGCCGCAGGCGCCATTACATACGGTTGCCACACCACGGCCTGCTGCGCATGCCATCCAACGCGAACCGGCGTTGACGGTGTTGCAACACTGGGCGGGTGAAGTGGCCCGGCAGCCGCAGGCGCTGGCCGCTCGGGATCTCAAGCAAACGGTGACTTTCCAGGCGCTGGATGAACAAGCCAACCGTCTCGCCCATTATTTGCGTGCGCAGGGCGTCAACGTTGGCGAACCGGTGGCGGTGCTGCTGGAGCGTTCGCTGGACTGGCTGACTTGCCTGCTGGCGATTTTCAAGGCTGGCGCGGTGTACATGCCGCTCGACGTCAAGGCGCCAAGCGCGCGCCTGAAGCAGATGCTCGGCGCTGCCCAGGCGCGGGCGCTGATCGGTGCTGAAGGCGACGCACGGCTCAGCGAACTGGCGGCTGAGGGCTGTCAGGGTCTGGAGTTTGCGCCAGGGCAGTGGCACTCGCTGCCGACGTCCGCGCCTGAGCTGACGCTGTATGCGCAGTCGCCGGCCTACGTGATTCACACCTCCGGTTCCACCGGGCAACCCAAGGGCGTGCTGGTCAGCCACGGCGCGCTGGGCAGTTATGTGCGCGGTGTACTCGAGCGTCTGGCGCCGGCGCCCGAGGCCAGCATGGCGCTGGTCTCGACCATCGCCGCCGACCTTGGCTTCACCGTGCTGTTCGGTGCGTTGTGCTCGGGCCGACTGCTGCATGTGTTGCCGGAAGAACTCGGCTTCGACCCGGATCGCTTTGCCGAATACATGGCCTGCCATCGCGTTGGCGTGCTGAAGATCGTCCCCGGGCATCTCGCCGCGCTTTTGCAGGCGGCCAAGCCTGCCGATGTGCTGCCGGAACACGCACTGATCGTCGGCGGCGAAGCCTGTTCGCCGGCGCTGGTCGAGCGTGTGCAGCAACTTAAGCCGGGCTGCCGCCTGATCAACCACTACGGGCCGAGCGAAACCACCGTGGGCGTGCTGACCCACGAGGTCGAAGTGCTTGCCGCGCAAGCACGCAGTGTTCCGGTCGGCACGGCGTTGGCCGGTGCCCATGTCTATGTGCTCGACGATGTGCTCAACCCGGTAGCCGATCAGGTCGCCGGTGAGCTGTACATCGGCGGCGACAGCGTTGCCCTTGGTTACCTGAATCAGCCGGCGCTGACCGCCGAACGCTTCCTGCCCGAACCGTTCGGCGCAGCGGGCGCGCGGGTCTACCGCAGCGGCGACCGGGTCCGGCGCAATCGCGAGCAGGCGCTTGAGTTCATCGGTCGTGCCGACGATCAGGTCAAAGTGCGCGGCTACCGTGTGGAGCCTGCGGAAGTCGCGCGGCTGTTGCTCAGTCTCGACGGCGTCAGCGAAGCCGCTGTGCTCGCGCTGCCACTGGATGACGATCCGGCGCGCCTGCAACTGCTGGCGTGGTGCGTGCCGGCAGTGGGCGCGAAGGTGCAGGCGCAGGATCTGCGCGAGCAATTGCAGGCGCGGCTGCCGGATTACATGGTGCCGGCACAGTTGCTGTTGCTGGAAAAGCTGCCGCTGACTGCCAACGGCAAACTCGACAAGCGTGCCTTGCCAGTGCCCGGCGTGGTCAGCCAGCAGTTCGTCGCGCCGGTCGGTGAGATCGAAGAGAAACTGGCCGCGATCTGGGCTGAGGTGCTCAAGCTTGAGCGGGTCGGCAGCAGCGATAACTTCTTTGAACTGGGCGGCGACTCGATCCTCAGCTTGCAGATCATCGCCCGGGCCAAGCGCCAGGGCATCAAGCTCAGCCCCAAGCAGTTGTTCGAAAAACAGACCATCGGCCAACTGGCTGCTGTGGCCAGACTGATCGAAGCCAAACCGGCTGCCGTCGCGGCACCAGTGGCTCGCGGGCCGTTGCCGTTGCTGCCGATCCAGGTGCGCTTCTTCGAGACGCCGATTGCCCAGCGTCAGCACTGGAATCAGTCGGTGATGTTGCAACCGACCCTGGCGCTGGACGCCGCGCATCTGCGTACGGCGCTGGCAGCGTTGGTAGAACAGCACGAGGCCTTGGCCCTGAGTTTCGTGCAGTCGGGCGATAGCTGGCAGGCGTTGCCGCAGACTCAGCGCGATGCCGAATTGCTCTGGGTTCGCGAGCTGGACAGCCTCGATGCCTTGCCGGCCGTGGCCGACGCAGCGCAGCGCAGCCTGGATTTGCAACGCGGGCACTTGCTGCGCGCGGTGCTGGTCAACCTGCCGAACGCCGAGCAGCGCTTGTTGCTGGTGATTCATCACCTGGTGGTCGACGGCGTGTCGTGGCGCATTCTGCTGGACGACTTGCAGCAGGCTTACCACGCATGGGCGGCGGGGACGGCGCCAGTGTTGCCAAGCCAGAGCAGTTCGTTGCACAACTGGGCCGAGCAGTTGCATCGTTATGCAGAGAGCGAAACGTTGGCGGCCGAAAGCGCTTATTGGCGCCAGACCCTGGCGGCGGCTGACGCGGCACTGCCACGGGATTTCGCCGAGGACAGCCAGACCCGCGCCCAGGCCGCCCGCGCCAGTACGCGCCTGAGCCAGACATTGACCGACAAACTGCTGAAAGTCGCCCCGGCGGCCTACCGCACGCAAATCAACGACCTGTTGCTGACCGCATTGGCGCGGGTGTTGTGTGACTGGAGCGAGCAGCCTTCGGTGTTGATCCAGCTCGAAGGCCATGGTCGTGAAGACCTGTTCGAAGACATCGACCTGAGCCGCACGGTCGGCTGGTTCAGCAGCCTGTTCCCGGTGCGCCTGACCCCGCAGGCCAATCCCGCTGCGTCGCTGTGCGCGATCAAGGAGCAACTGCGCGCCGTGCCGGGCAAAGGCATCGGTTATGGCGTGCTGCGTTACCTCACGCGTGCTGCCGAGTTGCAGACGCTGGCGCAACCACGGGTGACCTTCAATTACCTCGGTCAGTTCGACGGCGCGTTCAGCGCTGAGCAGGGCGCGTTGTTCTTGCCAAGCAGCGACGGCACTGGCGCCAATCAGGATGGGCAAGCGCCGCTGGGCAATTGGCTGAGCGTCGACGGACAGGTTCTCGGCGGTGAGCTGGAACTGACCTGGACCTTCGGCACCGGCATGTACCGCGCCGAGACCATCGAGGCGTTGGCCGAGGCTTATCGCCGCGAACTGGAACGCCTGATCGAACATTGCTGCGCGAGCGGCGCAGGTGGCGTGACTCCTTCGGATTTCAACCTCGCCAACCTGACCCAGGCGCAGCTGTCGGCATTGCCGATTGCGCCGCGTGACATCGTCGATCTGTACCCGCTGTCGCCGATGCAGCAAGGCATTCTGTTCCACAGCCGCAACGAGCCGGATAGCCCGGCCTACACAAATCAGCTGCGCGTCGATGTCGAGCAGCTCGACGCCGAGCGCTTCCGCCAGGCCTGGCAGCAGACCCTTGAAGCCCACGATATTCTGCGTACGGCGTTCGTCTGGCCGCAGGATGCCGCCGCGCCGGTGCAGGTGGTCCGCAGCCGTGTGCAGATGCCGTGGCAGGTGCAGGACTGGCGCGGTCGCGCCGGCCTTGATTCAGCACTTGATCATCTCGCCGCTGAAGACCTGCACAACGGTTTCGATCTGCTCGACGCACCGCTGTTGCGCGTGACGTTGGTGCGCACCGATGAGCACACTCATCACCTGATCTACACCTGCCATCACATCCTCATGGACGGCTGGAGCACTTCGCAGTTGTTCGGCGAAGTGCTGCAACGTTACGCCGGCATCGTGCCGAGCACAGGGCAGGGGCGTTATCGCGATTACATCGAATGGCTCGGCCAGCGCGATCAGCAAGCCAGTCGGCAGTTCTGGAGCACGGCGCTGGCGGATCTCGAAGAGCCGACGCGACTGGCCAGTGCCATGCCGGTCAGGCACGCGGCCAGCGGCTATGCCGATCACCAGCATGTGTTCAGCGAACCGCTGACCGCAGAACTGAACCGCTTCGCCCGCGAGCAGAAAGTCACGCTCAACACGCTGGTGCAAGCGGCGTGGCTGCTGCTGTTGCAGCGTTATACGGGCCAGGATCACGTGACGTTCGGCGCGACTGTCGCCGGGCGGCCGACGGATTTGCCGGGTGTCGAGCAGCAGATCGGCCTGTTCATCAACACCTTGCCGGTGGTGGCGGCGCCATCGCCGGAGATCGGCGTCAGCCAATGGCTGCAACAGGTGCAAGACCTCAACCTGGCCTTGCGCGAGCACGAACACACGCCGCTGTATGACATTCAGCGCTGGGCCGGTATGGGCGCCGGGGCGTTGTTCGACAGCATTCTGGTGTTCGAAAACTACCCGATGGCCGAGGCCTTGGCTCAGGGTCCGCAGACCGGCCTGAAATTCTCGGCGATCCGCCGTCAGGAGCAGACCAATTATCCGCTGACCCTGGTGGCGATCACCGGCCGTGAGCTGAGTCTGGGCGTGAGTTACGATCAGGCCAGTTTCGACGCTCAAGCGATCAATGCGTTGAGTGCGCAGTTGCAAGGCCTGCTCGAGCAGTTCCTCGCCGACGCCACGCAGCCGCTGGGCGCGCTGCAACTGCTCGCCGAGCCACAACGGCAACAAGCGATCGAGTGGGGCAAGGCGCCGGTTACCACGCCGGATCAACGCACGGTGCTGGCGTACATTGCCGCGCAAGTGCAACGTCAACCGCAGGCGAACGCGGTGCTGTTCGCTGAGCAATCCATCGCTTACCAAAACCTCGATGCCCGAGCCAATCGTCTGGCGCACAAGCTGCAAGGCATGGGCGTCGGGCCGGAAGTGCGCGTCGGCGTGTGCATGCGCCGCACGCCGGACATGCTGGTCGGCTTGCTGGCGATCCTCAAGGCCGGTGGCGCCTACGTGCCGCTCGATCCGGATTACCCGCAGGAACGCTTGCTGCACATGCTCGACGACAGCCGCGCGGCGGTGCTGCTCACTGAGCCAGCGGCATTGGCGATGCTGCCCGAAACCTTGAGTGCGCAGGTGCTGCTGGTGGACGAGAACGTCGCCAGCGAATGCCCGGCCACTGCGCCGCTGGTTAACCTCGCGGCTGAAAATCTGGCGTACGTGATCTACACCTCCGGCTCCACCGGCAAACCGAAAGGCGTAGCCATCAGCCACGGCAATCTGTCGGCGCTGATTCAATGGTCGGCGGGGGTCTATCGCGAAGAGCAATTACGCGGTGTGCTGGCTTCGACTTCGATCTGCTTCGACCTGTCGGTGTGGGAAATCTTCGTCACGCTGGCCTGCGGTGGCTGCCTGGTGCTGGCCGACAACGCTCTGGCGCTGGCGGATTTGCCGGCGCGCGATCAGGTCACGCTGATCAACAGCGTGCCGTCGGCGATTGCCGCGTTGCAACGGGCCGGGCAGATCCCGACTTCGGTCGGCACCATCAATCTGGCCGGCGAGCCGCTCAAGCAGAGTCTGGTCGACAGCCTCTACGCCAGCACTCAGGTGCAGCAGGTCTACGACCTCTACGGGCCGTCGGAGGACACCACTTATTCGACCTTCACCCTGCGCACACCGCAGGGCCGGGCGAACATTGGCCGGCCGCTGGACAACACCGTGGTCTACCTGCTCGACAGTCAGTTGCAGGCGCTGCCCGAGGGCGTGGCGGCCGAGCTGTATCTGGCGGGTGCCGGGGTGACTCGCGGCTATCTGCGCCGCGCCGCGCTGACCGCCGAACGCTTTGTGCCGAATCCTTACGCGAGCAATGGCGAGCGCCTGTACCGCACCGGCGATCTGGTGCGCCAGGGCGATGAGGGCAACATCGAGTACATCGGTCGCGCCGACCATCAGGTGAAGATTCGCGGCTTCCGCATCGAACTCAGCGAGATCGAAGCGCGCCTGCTGGAACTCGACGATATCGGCGAAGCGGTGGTACTGGCGCAGGACGGCGCCGCTGGCAAACACCTGCATGCCTACCTCGTCGCCGCGCCGGACAGCGAGCGGTCGACGCTGACCGAGCGGGTACGCAATGCCTTGGCCAGTCGCTTGCCGGCGCACATGGTGCCGGGGCATCTGCACCTGATCGACGCGATCCCGCTGACGCCCAACGGCAAGCTCGATCGCAAGGCGCTGATGGCGTTGGGCGAGAGCCCGACGCAGGAGCAATACCAGGCACCGCAAAGCGACTTGCAGTGGGAGGTCGCGACGATCTGGCAGCAAGTGCTGGAAGTCGAGCGGGTAGGGCTGGCGGACAACTTCTTCCAGCTCGGCGGCCATTCGTTACTGGCGACGCTGGTGGTGACCCGGGTGCAGGAACGTCTGGGCGACAAGGTGCCGCTCAAGGCGCTGTTCGAAACCGACACGCTCAAGGATTTCTGCGCGCGGATCGAAGCGCTGCGCGTCGAAATGTCGCCCGTTCAGGATGAATTGGCTAAATCACTGGAGGCCCTCAAACGTCTATCCCTCGATGATCTGGAAAAACTGATTTCTTGAGAGGGAAAAACGCGTGCAAGAGTTAATCGAGTCGGTAGGACAACTTTCGGCTAAGCAAAGAAAGGCTCTGGCGGTTCTGCTCAAGCAGAAAGGCGTCAACCTCTTTGACATTGCCCCGGTTTTCAAGCGCGCGGCTGAAGAGCCGCTGCTGCTGTCCTACGCTCAGCAGCGCCAGTGGTTCCTGTGGCAGTGGGCACCGCACAGCGCGGCCTACAACATTCCGACGGCCCTGCGCTTGCAGGGGCCGCTGGATGTGCCGGCACTGGAACGCAGCATTGCGGCGCTGATCGAGCGCCACGAAACCTTGCGCACGGTGTTCTCTCAAGACAGCGCGCAACCCTTGCAAGTGGTCCTGCCCGCAGGACCTTTTACCCTCGATATTCATCACCTGAGCGCTGATCTGGCGAATGACCCGGAGCGTTCGATCCAGGCTTTCGTCCAGACCCAGAGCCAGAAGACTTTCGACCTGCAGCACGGCCCGTTGCTGCGAGCCGCGCTGCTACAGGTCAACCCCGCTGAGCATGTGCTGGTGCTGACCCTGCATCACATCGTTTCCGATGGCTGGTCGCTGCAAGTGATGATCGAGGAACTGGTGCAGCTCTATGCCGGTTTCAACCTCGGTCACGACGCCGGTCTGCCGGCCCTGCCGATTCAATACGCCGATTACGCGTTGTGGCAGCGCCAGTGGATGGAGGCCGGTGAGCAGGAGCGACAACTGGCCTACTGGCAGGCCAAGCTCGGCGGCGAACAACCGGTACTGGAACTGCCGCTGGATCGCCCGCGCGCGGTGGAGCAGAGCTTCGCCGGCGCCAGCCACAACCTGATTCTCGACCCGGCGCTGAGCCATGCCCTCAAAGCGTTTGCCCGGCAGGAAAACGTCACCCTGTTCGTGTTGCTGCTGGCTTCGTTTCAGGCCTTGCTGCATCGCTACAGCGGGCAAAGCGACATCCGTGTCGGCGTGCCGGTGGCCAACCGTGGCCGAGTGGAAATCGAGCGGCTGATCGGCTTCTTCGTCAACACCCAGGTGCTCAAGGCGGATGTCGACGCAGAGCTGCCGTTTGTCGAGCTGCTGCGTCAGGTCAATCAGACGGCGCAGGAGGCGCAGGCGCATCAGGACTTGCCGTTTGAGCAACTGGTCGAAGCGCTGGAGCCGGGCCGCAGCCTCAGCCACAGTCCGCTGTTCCAGGTGATGTTCAACCACCAGGCCGAGCGCCGTGCGAGCGTTGCGACGCGCCTTAACGGCCTGAACATCGAACCGCTGGAATGGCAGAGCCAGACCGCGCAATTCGACCTGACCCTCAACACTACCGAACAGGCGCACGGCATCGAAGCGGTACTCAAGTACGCCACCGACCTGTTCGACGCAGCGACCATCGAGCGACTGGCGCAACACTGGACCGCGCTGTTGCAGGCGATCGTCGCCGAGCCGACCCGGTGCATCGGCCAATTGCCGATGCTCGACGCCGGCCAGCAGCAACAGCTGTTGGCGCAATGGAATCCGTCGCTGATCGAACAACCGCTGACCCAGTGCATCCAGCAAGCCATCGAGGCCCAGGCCGAGCGGCATGCCGATGCGGTGGCCGTGACCTTCGCAGGACAACGCCTGACCTACGCTGAACTCAATCGCCGCGCCAACCAGTGGGCGCATACGCTGCTCGAGCAGGGCGTCGGCCCGGACGTGCGCGTCGGCGTGGCGGTGGAGCGTTCGCTGGACATGATCGTCGCCATTCTCGCGGTGCTGAAAGCGGGCGGCGCCTATGTGCCGCTGGACCCGAGCTACCCGGATGACCGCTTGGGCTACATGATCGACGACAGCGGTATTCGATTGCTGTTGACCCAGGGCCATTTGCTCGGGCAATTGCCGCTGCCGCCGGGGCTGGTCTGCCTCGATCTGGATCAGGCGCCGGAACACGGCATCTCGAGTAACCCGCCATGCCTGACCACGCCGGACAATCTGGCCTACGTCATCTACACCTCCGGTTCCACCGGCAAACCCAAGGGCGCGTTGCTGCCGCACGGCAACGTCATGCGCCTGTTCAGCGCCACCGCGCACTGGTTCGATTTCGGCGCGCAGGACAGCTGGACGCTGTTCCATTCCTACGCGTTCGACTTTTCGGTGTGGGAGATTTTCGGCGCGCTGCTGTACGGCGGCAAACTGGTGGTGGTGCCCCACGATGTCAGCCGTTCGCCGGAGGATTTCTACACGCTGCTCTGCGATGAAAACGTCACGGTGTTGAACCAGACGCCTTCGGCATTCAAGCCGTTGATGCAGGTTGCCTGTGAATCTGCGCGCAGCAATGCCCTGCGTTACGTGGTGTTCGGCGGCGAGGCTTTGGAAGTGCAGACTCTGCGTCCGTGGTTCGAGCGTTTTGGCGACCGCGCGCCGACGCTGACCAACATGTACGGCATCACCGAAACCACCGTGCACGTGACCTACCGGCCATTGTCGCTGGCGGATCTGCACAGCAATCACAGCAGCCCGATTGGCGCGCCGATTGTCGACCTGTCGTGGTACTTGCTCGACAGCTCGCTCAACCTGGTGCCGCAAGGCTGCATCGGTGAGTTGTACATCGCTGGCGCCGGTCTCGCCCGTGGTTATCTGAATCAGGCTGGCATGAGCGCTACCCGCTTCGTGCCCGACCCGTTCAACCGCAAGGCCGGCCAGCGTCTGTACCGTACCGGCGACCTCGCACGCCTGCGCGGCGACGGGGTGATCGAGTACATCGGTCGTATCGACCACCAAGTGAAGATCCGTGGTTTCCGCATCGAGCTCGGCGAAATCGAAGCGCAACTGCTCAAGCATCCACAGGTGCGCGAAGCGGTGGTGCTGGCGGTGGACGGTCTCAGCGGTCAGCAACTGGCGACCTGGGTCGTGCCGGTTGAGACATTGAACGCGGACGAGCAGGGCGCGCTGCGTGATTCGATCAAGGCGCACCTGCGCGAAACCCTGCCGGATTACATGGTCCCGGTCAGTTGGGCGTTCCTTGACCGGCTGCCGCTGACCGCCAACGGCAAGCTCGACCGCAAGCAGCTGCCGCAGCCGGACGTTGCGCAGGTGCAAGAGGCCTACTCCGCGCCGCGCAGCGAACTGGAACAGCGTCTGGCGGAGATCTGGCAGGACGTGCTCAAGGTCGAGCGGGTCGGGCTTCACGATAATTTCTTCGAGCTGGGCGGCGATTCGATCATTTCGATTCAAGTGGTCAGCCGCGCGCGGCAGGCCGGCATTCGCTTTACGCCCAAGGACATTTTTCAGCACCAGACCGTGCAGCGTCTGGCCACCGTCGCGCAACAAAGCGACGCGGTGCAGACGGAGCAGGGCGAGGTGCTTGGCGACGCACCACTGACGCCGATCCAGCAGTATTTTTTCCACAGCGACATCCCGGCGCGGCATCACTGGAACCAGTCGATCCTGCTGACCCCGGCGAAAACCCTGCAAGCCACTGCGCTGCAACAGGCCCTGGCGCAGGTGCAAAAACAGCATGACGCCTTGCGTCTGCGTTATCGCCAAACCGAGCAAAGCTGGCAGCAAAGTCACGGCGCGGCGGATCAGCCACAAGCGTTGTTGCGCACTTTCACGCTGGACGACAGCGCGGCATTGCCAGCGCTGTGCCTGGAGCTGCAACGCAGCCTCGACCTGCACAACGGCCCGCTGATCCGCGCGGCGCTGATCGATTTGCCGGACGCCAGTCAGCGTCTGTTGCTGGTGATTCATCACCTGGTGGTCGATGGCGTGTCGTGGCGAATCCTGCTCGAAGATCTGCAAAGCGCCTATCAGCAGATCAGCAGCGGACAGAGCGTGCATCTGCCGGCCAAGACCAGCGCGTTCAAAGACTGGGGTCTGCGCCTGCAAGAACATGCGCGCAGCGCGGCGCTGGGCAGCGAACTGAGCTACTGGCGCGAACAGTTGCGCGACGTTCCGCTCGGTTTGCCGCTGGATAATCCGCAGGGCCAGTTGTACAACCGCTTCGAACGCAGCGTCGACACGCGGCTGGACGCCGAACGCACTCGCCAGCTGCTGCAACAGGCCCCGGCGGCCTACCGCACTCAGGTCAACGACCTGCTGCTGACCGCACTGGCGCGGGTGTTGTGTGAGTGGACCGCCAGCGACAGTGCGTTGGTCCAGCTCGAAGGCCATGGCCGCGAAGACCTCTTCGATGACATCGACCTGAGCCGCACCGTGGGCTGGTTCACCAGCATGTTCCCGGTGCGCCTGACGCCAAACGCCAGTCTGCAAACCTCGATCAAAGGCATCAAGGAGCAACTGCGCGCGATCCCGAACAAGGGCATCGGCTATGGCTTGTTGCGTTATCTCGGCACCGCCGAAGCACAAGCGGCACTCCATGAACTGGCGCAACCGCAGGTAACGTTCAACTACCTCGGCCAGTTCGATAACAACTTCGACGAAGACGCCTTGTGGCGGCCGGCCACCGAAGACAAGGGCGCCGGTCAGGACGCAAACGCGCCGATGGCCAATTGGCTGACCATCGATGGCCGGGTTTATCAGGGCCAGTTGAGCCTGACCTGGACCTACAGCAGCGACGTCTTCGAGGAGGCGACCATTGTCGGTTTGGCCCGCGCCTACGAAGTGGCGCTGAGCGAATTGATCGACCACTGCCTTAGTCATTCCGGGGGGCTGACTCCGTCCGACGTGCCGCTGGCCGGTTTGTCCCAGGCGCATCTGGACAGCCTGCCGATCGCCGCCCAGCGCATCGAGGACATTTATCCGCTGGCGCCGATGCAGCAGGGCATTCTGTTCCACAGCCTGTACGACGCGGACGCCAGCGCCTACGTCTATCAGATGCTGCTGGACATCGACGGCCTCGACGTCGCGCGGTTCCAGCAAGCCTGGCAGCGCGTGGTCGACCGCCATGAAGTGCTGCGCGCCGGTTTCATCTGGGGCCGCGATGGCCTCGATGCACCGTTGCAGGTGATCAATCGCCAACTGACCCTGGAAATGCCGGAAGTTGATGTACGCGATGCCGCTGATCTGCCGGCGGTGCTTGAGGCGCGGGCGCAGGCCGACCGCGAGCGCGGCTTCGATCTGCAGAATCCGCCGCTGTTGCGTCTGTGCCTGCTGCGCACTGCCGACGATCGCCATCGGCTGATTTTCACCTGCCATCACATCCTCATGGATGGTTGGAGCAACTCGCGGATGTTCGGCGAGGTGCTGCAGGATTACGCCGGCCAGCCGGTGCCGAGCGCGCAGGGTCGCTATCGGGATTTTCTGGTGTGGCTACAGGGCCAGGACAAGGCGGCCGCGCAGGAATTCTGGCGCGGGCAACTGGCCGAACTCGACGAGCCGACCCGACTGGCCTCCGCCTGCCACGGACGCACCGTGCCGGGGCCGGGCAAACAGATGCATCGTCTGCATTTCGATGAAGCGTTGACCCAGCGTCTGAACAGCTTCTCCCGTCAGCAACAGGTGACCCTCAACAGCCTGGTGCAGGCGGCATGGCTGCTGGTGTTGCAGCGCTACACCGGCCAGGCCACCGTGGCGTTTGGCGCCACGGTATCCGGGCGTCCGGTGGATTTGCCGGGCATCGAAGAACAGCTGGGGCTATTCATCAACACCTTGCCGGTGATCGCCAGTCCGCAGGCCACCCTCAGTGTGGGCGACTGGGTGCGCAGCGTGCAGGACAAGAACCTGCTGTTGCGCGACTACGAACAGACGCCGTTGCAGGACATTCAGCGTCTGGCCGCATTGAGTGGCGAAGCGCTGTTCGACACTTTGCTGGTGTTCGAGAACTACCCGGTGTCCGAAGCGCTGGAGGCCAATCCGGGCGGGCTGCGTTTTTCCGGTCTGGAGCACCGCGAGCAGACCAACTACGGTCTGACCCTGATCGCCGGCGTCAGCCAAGTGCTCAACCTCGATTTCAACTACCTCACCGAGCACTTCGCCGAGCGCAGCGTGCTTGGTCTGGCGGCGCATTTGCGTGAAGTGCTGGAGCAATTTATTGCAGCGCCGCAGCGGGCACTTGGCGAGATCGGTCTGCTGCCGCAGGCCGAACGGCAGACGCTGGCGCAGTGGAACGACAATCACGCCGCTTATCCGGCCGAGCGGCTGATCTCGCAGAGCTTTGAAGCAAGGGTCGCAGCACATCCGCAGGCACTGGCGTTGAGTCATGCCGGCGTGGCCCTCAGCTATGGCGAACTGAACCTGCGGGCGAATCAGCTGGCGCGGCATTTGGTGACGCTGGGTGTCAGCGCCGAAGTGTGCGTCGGCGTGGCGCTGCCGCGTTCGGCGGAACTGGTGATCGCCCTGATGGCGGTGCTCAAGGCCGGGGGCACCTACGTGCCGCTGGACCCGGACTACCCGGCCGACCGCGTGGCCTACATGCTCGACGACAGCCAGGCGAAAGTCCTGCTGACCCAGCAAGCCTTGCTGGCGCAACTGCCGCCCAGCGAAGCCCACGTGGTGCTGGTCGAGGCCGGCGGCGAGGCGTTCGCCGCGCAAGCGCCGGACAACCTGCCGGCGCGCGCCGACTCGGCCAATCTTGCCTACGTGATCTACACCTCCGGTTCCACCGGCAAACCGAAAGGCGTGGCCATCGCCCATCGCAACGTGCAGGCGCTGATCCAGTGGTCCGCCGAGGTCTACAGCGAGGACGATCTGCAAGGCGTGCTGGCCTCGACGTCGGTGTGCTTCGACCTGTCGGTGTGGGAGATTTTCGTCACCCTGGCGCGCGGCGGATCCATGGTCATGGCACGCAATGCCCTGGAGCTGGCGGACTTGCCCGAGCGTGATCAGGTGCGCCTGATCAACACCGTGCCATCGGCGATTGCCGCGCTACAACGCATCGGCCAGATCCCGCCGGGTGTGCGGATCATCAATCTGGCCGGCGAGCCGCTCAAGCAGGCGCTGGTCGACACCTTGTACCGCGAGACTTCGGTTGCCCACGTTTACGATCTGTACGGGCCGTCCGAAGACACCACGTATTCGACCTGGACCCGTCGCGAACTCGGCGGCCCGGCCAATATCGGCCGGCCACTGCGCAACACCACCGCGTACCTGCTCGACGGGCAATTGCAGGCAGCTCCGCTCGGCATCGCAGCGGAGCTGTATCTGGCCGGTGAGGGCATCACCCGTGGCTATCTGTTGCGCCCGGGCCTGACCGCCGAGCGCTTCGTGCCTAACCCGTTGGCGAGCAACGGCGAGCGCATGTACCGCACCGGCGACCTGACGCGTTTCATGGACGACGGCCGTATCGAATACGTCGGCCGCATCGACCATCAGGTCAAGGTGCGCGGCTTCCGTATCGAACTGGGGGAAATCGAAGCGCGTCTGCTGGCCCAGGCCAGCGTGCGCGAAGGCGTGGTGCTGGCGGTGGACGGCGTTGGCGGCCAGCAACTGGTGGCTTATGTGGTGCCGGCGGAGGCTGATCAGAGTCTTGCGCAACTGGACGCGCTGAGCGCTGCGCTGCAAGCCGCGCTCAAGGCGCATCTGCCGGATTACATGGTGCCGGCGCAGTGGCTGTTCCTCGAACAGTTGCCGCTGACACCCAACGGCAAACTTGATCGCAAGGCCTTGCCGACGCCGGATGCCAATCAGGCGCAACGCGATTACGTCGCGCCTTCGACGCCGCTGGAGCAGCAACTGGCCGAGGTCTGGCAGGACATTCTGAAGATCGAGCGGGTCGGCGTGACCGACAACTTCTTCGCCCTCGGCGGCGATTCGATCATCTCGATTCAACTGGTCAGCCGCGCGCGGCAGCAGGGCATTTGCTTCACGCCCAAGGACCTGTTCCAGCAGCAGACGGTGCAGAAACTGGCCGCAGTGGTTTCGCATGCAGACGCGCAATCCGCCAGCGCCGCCGACTACCCGTTGGCGCAATTGGATCAGGCGCAACTCGATGCCTTGCCGGTGCCGACGGAGCTGATCGAAGACGTCTACCCGCTGTCGCCGATGCAGGAAGGCATGCTGTTCCATACGCTGTCGGATAACGGCAGCAGCCTCTACGTGCAACAGGTCAGCCTGCCGATCAAGGGCCTCGACGTGGAGCGTTTCCGCAAGGCCTGGGAATTCATCATTGTCCGTCAGGCGATCCTGCGCACCAGTTTCCATTGGCAGGATGGGCTGGCCAAGCCGCTGCAGGTAGTGCATCGCCAAGCGCCGTTGCAGATGCAGGTGCTCGATTGGCGTGGGCAGGACTGCAGCGAGGCGGCGATTGCCGAATTTGCCAGTGCCGACCGCGCGCTGGGCTTCGACTTGTCCGAGGCGCGTTTGCAGCGGGTGACCCTGCTGCAGCTGGGCGACGAGCAGTACCAGATGATCTGGACCAGCCACCACATTCTGATGGATGGCTGGAGCAGTTCGCGGTTGTTCGGCGAGGTCTTGCAGTTCTATTCCACGGGCCAGGTGACTGGCGAAAACGGCCGCTATCGCGACTTTATTGCCTGGTTGCAGGCGCAGGATCAGGATGCCCAAGAGCTGTTCTGGAAGGCGCGTCTGGCGGTGGTCAACGAACCGACTGCGCTGAGTCAGGCGATGCACCCGCGCCACAGTGCCGACGTTACCGGTCACGATGCGCTCTATTCGAATTGGGACAAGGCGCAAACCGCGCGCCTGCTGGAGTTCTGCCGCGATTTGCGCATCACCCCCAACACGCTGATTCAGGGCGCGTGGCTGCTGCTGTTGCAACGCTACACCGGCCAGCAGACGGTGACCTTCGGCGCCACCGTATCGGGGCGTCCGGAAAGTCTGCCGAAAGTCGGCAACATGCTCGGCCTGTTCATCAACACCTTGCCGATCATTCAGACGCCGCAGGCCGATCAGCGCCTGGCCGACTGGCTGGGCGAAGTGCAGGCGTACAACCTCGACATTCGCGATTACTCCCAGGCACCGCTGGCCGATGTGCAGCGCTGGTCGAACCTCGGTGGTCAGGCGCTGTTCGACAGCATCGTGGTGTTCGAGAACTTCCCGATCGACGAGCGCTTGCAGGAAGAAACCGACACAGAGCTGACCTTCGGCAAATCCATCGGCCACGGCGTGACCAACGTGCCGATGGACCTTGCGGTGATGCTCGGCGATGAATTGTCGATCGAGTACCTGTACCTGCGCAGCCACTTCAGCGCCGAGGCGGTAGAAGGCATTCGCCTGACCCTGGAAAACACCCTCGCGGCGATGATGGCCGCGCCGTATGAGCGGCTGGGCAACTTGCAGCGTCTGTCCGCCGAACAATGGCAAGCGGCGCAGGCCTGGAGCGCCGAGCCTTCCCACCGCCACGCGCCGCAGTTGCTGCCGGAGCTGATCAGCCGTCATGCGCAACAGCAACCGGATGCGATCGCAGTGCAGTGCGCCGGCGAAAGCCTGAGCTACGCCGAACTGGAGCGGCAGGCCAATCGACTCGCGCAGTGCCTGATCGCGCACGGCGCCGGGCCGGAAGTGGTGATCGGCGTGGCGTTGCCGCGCTCGCTGGAAATGCTGGTGAGCTTCCTCGCCGTGCTCAAGAGCGGTGCGGCGTACGTGCCGCTGGACATCGATTATCCGCCCGAGCGCTTGGCGTACATGATCGAAGATTCGCGCATGGCGCTGCTGCTGACGCAAACCAGCCTGCGTGCGACGTTGCCGGCGCCTAACGGCGTGCGGCGTCTGGAAATCGATCAGCTCGATCGCAGTCTTTACAGTGACGCGGTCCCGGTCTGCGATGTTCATGAGCAGAGCCTGGCCTATCTGGTTTACACCTCCGGCTCCACCGGACGGCCGAAAGGCGTGGCCGTGACCCAGGGACCGCTGAGCATGCACTGCCAGGCGATCGCCGAGTTGTACGAAATGGACGCGAGCAGTTGCGAGCTGCACTTCATGTCCTTCGCTTTCGACGGCGCTCACGAACGCTGGCTGAGTACGCTGTACAGCGGCGGTCGTCTGGTGATCCGCGACGGTTGTTTGTGGACGCCGGAGCAGACCTATCAGGCCCTGCACGATTACGGCGTGACCATCGCTTGTTTCCCGCCGGCCTATCTCAAGCAACTGGCCGAGTACGCAGCCGCCAGCGGCATCGCGCCGCCACCGGTACGCATCTACTGCTTCGGTGGCGACGCGGTGCCGGAACAGACTTTCGAACAGGTGAAAGCCGCGTTGCGTCCGCAGTTCTTCACCAACGGCTACGGCCCGACCGAAACCGTGGTCACGCCGATGCTCTGGAAAGTCGCCATCAGCCAGCAGTGCGAAGCGGCATACGCGCCGATCGGCCGCGCGGTCGGTGCGCGTTCGCTGTACGTGCTCGACGACGATCTGAATCCGCTGCCGCCGGGTTTCGCCGGTGAGTTGTACATCGGCGGTTACGGCGTCGCTCGCGGTTACTACGGCCGCCCCGATCTGACCGGCGAGCGCTTCGTGCCCAACCCGTTTGCCCCTGGCGAGCGCCTGTACCGCAGCGGCGATCTGGTGCGTCGTCGCCCGGACGGGGTGGTCGATTACGTCGGGCGCATCGACCATCAGGTCAAGGTCCGTGGCTTCCGCATCGAGCTAGGCGAAGTCGAGGCCAGCCTGCGTCAGTTGCCGGCGGTCAGCGATGCGCTGGTGATTGCCCGCGACAATGCCTCCGGCAAGCAACTGATCGGCTACGTGGTCACCGCCAGCGGTGAAGACATCGGCGATGAACTCAAGGCCGGGCTGCGCGCTTCGCTGCCGGAATACATGGTGCCGGCGCAGGTCGTCTGCCTCAGCGCATTCCCGGTCACGCCCAACGGCAAACTCGATCGCAAGGCCTTGCCGGAGCCGGAGTTCAAAAGCGACGAATATGTTGCCCCGCGCACCGAGCAGGAACGCCTGCTGGCGGAAATCTGGGCGCAGGTGTTGCAGGTCGAGCAGGTCGGTATCAGCGATAACTTCTTTGAACTGGGCGGCGATTCGATCCTCAGCCTGCAAGTGATCTCGCGGGTGCGAAACCACCCGACCCTGCAGATGGAGCTGAAGCTGCGTGATCTGATGCGCTATCAAACCATCGCCGGCATCGTCGAGCAGCAGGTGGCGAAGGAGGGCGCTGGGCAAGCGCTGCCGGACCTGACACAGGTTGCCGCAGAGGGCGCGTTCAATTTGCTGCCGATCCAGCAATGGTTCTTCGCCGAAGGCATGGCCGAGGCGCATCACTACAACCAGTCGTTGCTGCTCAGCGCACGTCAGCCGCTGGATCTGGATGCACTGGAGCAGGCCCTGGGCTTGATCGAACAGCATCACGATTCGTTGCGTCTGCGTTTTTCCAACGACGGCGGGCGCTGGTTGCAGCGCTATAGCAGCAGCGCGTCCGACGAGGCTGTGCTGTGGCGCCGTGAAGCGCAAAGCAGCGAAGAGGTCGAAGCCTTGGCCAACCTCGCGCAGCGCAGCCTCAAACTCAATGACGGGCCGGTCTGGCGGGTCATGCATGTGGCATTGCCGGATGGCCAGGCGCGCTTGCTGGTGGTGATTCATCACCTGGTGGTCGACACCGTGTCGTGGCGGATTCTGCTCGACGATCTGAAAGTCGCTTATGAGGCGTGCGTGCAGGGGCTGGCGCCGCAACTGCCGATTCGCACCAGCAGTTATCGTTCGTTTGCCGAGGCATTGCAGGCGCAGGCGCCGGTGATTGCCGAGCAGGAATTGAGCTATTGGCTGGAGCAACTGGATCAGCCCGGCGTTGATCTGCCGTGCGACAACCCGCGCGGCAAGAACCTCGTGCGGCAACAGGCGCAGGCACGGCTCAAGCTGTCCCGCGAGCACACCGAACAACTGCTCAAACAGGCCCCGGCGGTGTACGGCACGCAGATCAACGACTTGCTGTTGTCAGCGCTCAGCCGCGCCCTGTGCCGCTGGAGCCAGCAAGCGTCGGCGTTGATTCTGCTCGAAGGGCACGGGCGCGAAGACCTCTTCGAATCGATCGACCTGAGCCGCAGCCTCGGCTGGTTCACCAGCATGTTCCCGGTGCGTTTGCGCCCGGACAGCGATGACATCGGCCAGTCGATCATCGATGTGCAGGCGCAACTGGCGGGCGTACCGCAGAAGGGCATCGGCTATGGCGTGCTGCGTCATCTGGCCGGGCCGGAAATCTCGGCGCAACTGGCTGCATTGCCGCAGGCACGGGTGACGTTCAACTACCTCGGGCAGTTCGACCAGAGCTTCGATGAACAGGCGTTGCTGGTGCCGGCACTGGAGGAGACCGGCGACAACTACAGCCTCAAGGCGAATCTGGGCAACTGGCTTGAAATCGTCGGCCAGGTCTATGACGGGCAACTGGCCTTGCGCTGCATCTACAGCAGCCAGCGTTACCGCGCCGGCACCATGGATGCGCTGATGAGCGATTACCAGCGCGAGCTTGAAGCGTTGATCGAGCATTGCATGGCGCGGGTGGGTTGATCGCCCGGTCTTTTGCGCGGGCGCTGCCCAGGCGCGCCCGTCCTATTGCGGATACAAGGATTTTTATCGATGTCGTTACACCCTGATCTGGAAGCTTTCCTCGACCTCGCTCAAGACAGCCAGGACGCCGGCCTGCCGGCCATGCACCAACTGACCCCGAGCGAGGCCCGCGCCACCTTCGAGCAGACCACCGCGCAACTGCGCTGGCCGGCGCCGCAGGATCTTGAAGTCAGCGAGATTGAGACACTGGCCCGCGATGGTGCGGCGCTGGCGTTGCGTTTGTATCGGCCCAACGGTATTGAATCGCCGCTGCCGGTGCTGGTGTATTTCCACGGTGGCGGGTTTGTGGTCGGCAGTCTGGATTCCCACGACGGCGTCTGCCGCGAGTTTTGCCAGCGCACGCCGTGTGCGGTGCTCTCGGTCGGTTATCGACTGGCGCCGGAGCATCGCTTTCCGACAGCGCTGGAGGATGGCGAGGACGCTTTGGCCTGGCTGGCCGAAGAGGCTGCGAGCCTCGGCCTGGATGGTTCGCGCGTTGCGTTTGGTGGCGACAGCGCGGGTGCCACGTTGGCGACGGTGCTGGCGATTCAGGCAGTGGTGCAGCCGCACACGGTGGCTATCGCGCCCAAGGCGCAGTTGTTGTGTTATCCGGTGACCGATGCTTCGCGGGTGCATGATTCGCGGCTGTTGTTTGGTGAGGGGTATTTGCTCGAGAACGACACGCTGGAGTGGTTTTATCAGCACTATGCGCGAGGGCCGGAGGATTATCTGGATTGGCGTTTTTCGCCGTTGCTGGCGGAGGATCTGCGCGGGGTTGCGCCGGCTATTGTGCTGCTTGCCGGGTTTGATCCGTTGCTGGATGAGGGGCAGGCTTATGTCGACAGGCTGCGTGGGCAGGGGGTTGAGGTCGAGGTCGAGGTTTGTGCCGGGTTGACTCATGATTTGTTGCGGTTGGGGACGGTGGTGCCTGGGGTTCTGGAGGTTTATTCGAGGGTTGGTGGGGCGCTTGCGCGGGTTTTTTGGATGGGGTGAATATCCGTTTTTTTGGTGTTGCTGCTGGCGGTTTCGCCCTTACGGCGACTTACTTTTTTACAAGCGCCAAAAAAAGTAAGCAAAAAACGCTAGCTCCTGCGTTCGGCCCTCGCAGGCTCGGGTTCCTTCGCTGCGGGATCGATCCGGGCGCAGCGGCTCCGGTTTGCTTCGCTGCACCTACACTCGCTGTGTTCGACTTCGTCGAACGGTCGCTGCGCTCCCACCCCCGGATCAATCCCTCCACTCAGCCTTCCGACGTCGCCGGTGGATCAAAAGCACTCGAGCTAGCGCTCATTGTTGAGTGGTGAAAAGCGTGTGGTCTGCTTTGGATCTGTGTTGGATTCGCCCCTCATCGGAACGCCGCCCGCCCAGCCCTCTCCCGAGGGAGAGGGAGCCGATTTGCGGGCTTTTCAGAATCTGCATTCGACTCGATATCGCAAGTCGGCGTATTTCGCCTGAACACCTCGGTCAGTCCCCTCTCCCTCCGGGAGAGGGCTAGGGTGAGGGGCTTTTGCTCTGGCTCTTGATCTTTTGCCCCTTCGGCAGGCTTCGTTACGGGATCGATCCGGGTGTGGGAGCGCAGCGACCGTACGACGCAGTCGTACACAGCGAGTGTAGGTGCAGCGAAGCCAACCGGAGCCGCTGCGCCCGGATCGGTCCCGTAACGAAGGTACCCCGAGCCCCAGCGAGCGGGCCGTACGCCGGGGCAAAGCCTTTTTGGTTACTTTTCGCTGGGCCGGCATTCCGGCGTTTGGAAAAAGTGACCCGCCGTAAGGGCGGAACCCTAAG
This sequence comes from Pseudomonas siliginis, assembly GCF_024072275.1. Classification (NCBI taxonomy): domain Bacteria; kingdom Pseudomonadati; phylum Pseudomonadota; class Gammaproteobacteria; order Pseudomonadales; family Pseudomonadaceae; genus Pseudomonas; species Pseudomonas siliginis. The sequence goes on from NZ_CP099598.1 coordinate 2,124,179, forward strand.
TAGCCTTCACCGCAGCAACGGATATGCCCCCCAATCCCAAAAACCAAAAAGCCCCGCCAAAGCGGGGCTTCCACACAACTAAGAGCAATCAGAAATCAGCCTTCACCGACATCACAAAATTGCGCGGATCACCGTAGAAGTTACCGAACCCCTCGGTACCAATGGTCGCGTAATAACGCTTGTCGAACAGGTTGTTGCCGTTCAACGCCACCGACCAGGTGTCATCAATCCGATAACCAATGCGACCGTTCCAGACCGCATAACCCGCGCCATCGACATTGTCCCCGCCCAGAGGCGAAACCCGGTAGGTGCCCGTCTGCGCATTGACCCCCGCACCAATCGTCACACGGTCCAGCGGCCCGCTCAGGGCGTAATCACCCCAGACGCGCAACAGGTGACGCGGCACGTAGGAGTTGTAGACCGCGCCATCCTGAGTGGCATCGGCATCTTCCAGCACCTTGGTCTGGGTGTAGGTATAACCGGCCAACAGTTGCAGGCGGTCGATCACTTCACCGCTGACTTCAGCTTCAAAGCCCTGGGCGCGGACCTTGCCGGAGTTGATCTGGCACGAACTGTCTTCGCACCGCAGGTCATCCTGGGCCGCATCTTTCTGGATGGTGCGGAACAGGTTGAACGTGGTGTTCAGACGACCGTCGTACCACTCACCCTTGATCCCCAGCTCGTAGCTCTGGCCAATCAGCGGCTTGAGCGTGCTGCCGTCGATGGTTTTGTACGAGCCTTGCGGGGTGAAGATGTCGGTGTAGCTGGCGTAGGCGGTCAGGTTGTCGTTGAGGTCGTAGAGCAGGCCGGCGAACGGCGTGACCTGGCCGGTTTCGGTGGACTGGGTGTTGACCTCGGTGCCTTCGCCACGGAAGTACTGCACCGAGTCAGTGTCGGATTTGTACCAGCTGACCCGACTGCCAAGTACCAGCGTCATCGGGTCGGCGAGTTTCAGGCGGGCGATCGAGTAGGCGCCGTATTGCTTGATGTGCATGTCCACCGGGCCGCCACGGGAGGCGTTGGCCAGGTAATAGCTTTCATCCGGCTGCGGGATGTTGTGGTTCGGGTTGAACACGTTCTGGCGCTGTGGCAATGCCGCCACCGCGTAGAAGTCGTCCTTGTGCGAACGGCTGGCGTTGGCGCCGACGATCAGTTCGTGCTGCTGGCCGAATGCGTCGAATTTGCCGTCGACGTAAGCATCGAAACCGTAGTCGCGCTGATCGTAATCATAGGTACTGCCGAGCATCAGCGTGTTGGTGGCGGTGGCGCCCAAGGGCACTGTGCCGCTCGGGAAGGAATATTCCATGTCCTGAGTGTTGCGCGAGTAGACACCGGCGACTTTCAGCGACCAGTCATCGTTGAACTGGTGTTTGACGTCGGCGAAGTAGGTGGCGCGTTTGCTGCGCTGGTTGTTCCACGAGGTGTTCAGGCAGGTGGAGCGTTTCAGGTGCAGGTCGGAGCCGTCGGCGTAGCGCGGCAGGCCGCCCCAGCACGGGGTGGCGTCGACGTCTTCATAGGCCATGCCCAGACCGAGGGTGGTGTCGGGGCTGAGGTCGAAGTCCAGGGCGCCGTAGTAGATCTGATCACGGCGTTCGGCCACGTCGTAGAAATACTTACGGGTCTGCTGCGTCACCACGGCGCGGCCACGGACAGTGCCGGCGTCGTTCAGCGGACCGCCTGTGTCGACCTGGCCGCGGTAGTTGTCCCAGGTGCCGGCCGATAGCGACAGTTGCGTGTGCGGGGTGTCCTGGCCGCGCTTGCGCACGAAGTTGACGCCGCCGGCGGTGCCGCCCGCGCCCTTCATCATGCCGGCCGCGCCGCGGAGGATTTCCACGCGGTCGTAGATGGCCATGTCGCTGTTGAAGCTGTCCGCCTGCACGTAGCTGCTGCCGATGTCCAGCGGCACGCCGTCGTACTGGTACTGGCCGGTCATGCGGAAACCGCGCGAGTAGAAATATTTGCCGCCCATTGGCGAGTCGTAGACGGTGATGCCCGGGGTCTTCTCCATCACCTGTTCGATGGTGTTGAGGTTCTGGTCGTCGAGCATCTTGCGGGTCATCACCGTGACCGACTGCGGCGTTTCCTTCAGCGAGTGCACGCCTTTGCCGATGGTCACGCCGCCGGTGGTGTAGGAGTTGCTGCCTTCGGTGGTGGCGCCGAGGCGGTTGGCGTTGACGTTGGTCGGCGCCAGTTCCATCGCGCTGCCGCTGGTGGCCGCGCCGAGCACGGTGACGGTGTTGCCGTCACGCTGATAGCGGATGCCGGTGCCGCTGAGCATGGCCTTGAGCGACTCGTCATCCTGATAGCGGCCATTGAGGGCGCTGGAGCGCAGGCCTTGCAGGCTTTCCGGGCTGTAGATGATTTGCAGGCTGGTCTGCTGACCGAGGGTTTGCAGGGCCTGGGCCAGCGGTTGGGCCGGGATATTCAGGGTCCATTCCTGGGCCTGGACATACGGCGCTGCCGCGAGGGTCAGTGCCAGACCCAGGCCGCTACCGGCCAGGCGTGTGCGGGTCGCGCCGTGCATCAGCAGGGCTCGAGTCAGAGGGCGAAGCATGAAACGGGATGCGGACATGAGGTTAAGACCTTGGCAGGTATAGTTGTTAATGGTTCTTATTCATCTCATTAAGACGAGGAAGCCGCGGCAAACCGGAAAAGTTTTTTCTCCGGCCCGGTCGCGGCTGCTTCGATCAGGCGGGTTGCAGTTCGCTTTTGACCTTGCCAGCCTCCATGCGCACCAGTTGATCGGCGACGTCGAAGTAACGGTCGTCGTGGGAAATCACGATGATGGTCTTGCCCAGACGCTTGAGGTCGGGCAGCAGCTCGGTATAGAAGATCCGCCGGAATGTCGGGTCCTGATCCGCCGCCCATTCATCGAACACCAGCACCGGGCGCTCTTCGAGCCAGGCGTTGACCAGTGCCAGGCGTTTGCGCTGACCGGTGGACAGGTCGGTAGTGCTGAAGGCGCCGTCGCGCACGCTGACCTTGTGCGCGATCTCCAGACGTTCCAGGTAGCGGGTGGCATCCTGCGGCACTTCACGATCGCCCTGAATCAGATCATCGAACAGGTAGTAGTCGGCGAAGATCGTCGTGAAGTTCTGCCGGTAATCATCGCGATTGACCGCAGTGATTGGCTTGTCGTTAACGCGAATTTCGCCCTCGGTCGGCGCGTACAGACCCAGGAGCAATTTGATCAGCGTGGTCTTGCCGCAGCCGTTCTCACCGACGATAAACACAATGTCGCCCTGTTCGATGCGCAGGTTCACCGGGCCGAGGCGGAACGGCTCGCTGCCTTCCACGGGAGGGAAGGCGTAGCGCACGTTGCGCAGTTCCAGGCTGTTGACGGCGGCTGGCTTGCTGCCCTGATCCTGCAGCAACAGGTGCGGCTCAGGTGAAGAGAACTGTTCACTCAGTTCGGCAATGCGGCGGAAGGCAATCTGCGCGCGGCTGATGATCGGCAGGGTGCTGATCAGGTGTTCCAGCGGCCCCTTCATGTACAGCAGCACCAGAACGAAACCGCTCATCACCGCTTTGTCGGCACTCGGCCACAGCGATTGCAGGGCCAGGGCCATGCCGATGACCACGAAAAACAGCATCGAGCCAAATGACTTGGCGATGACGAAGGTGTTGATCGATCTGATCTGGGTATCGCAGATTTTCTCGGCGGTTTTTTGAATGCCGGCGACGAACATGCGCTGGCGACGCGGGCGGTGAATGCGCAGTTCCTTGGCGCCTTCGGCAATTGCGTTGTAGTGCTTCTGCAGTTCGTCTTCGGAATCGCGGGCGGCGTAGAAACCGCGCATGCCCTTGGCGCGCGCAATCGCCTGGATGGTGGTGCCGATGGCGATGGCCACCAGCATCATCAGGAACATTGGCCACGACAGCATGGCCAGATAGCCGAGACAACCAAGGGTTACGGTCATGGAGATCGCCAGGGGCGCAAAGGCGAAGGCGAAGTCGCTGATGGTGTCGACGTCGTGGGTCAGCACCGGAATCAGGCGATGGCTGCGATAGCGTTCGATCTGGTCGATCGGCGCCGACAGGACTTTCTCCCCCAGCTCTTTGCGCAGTTTGGCGATGATGTGCTGGCCGACGTAGTTGGTGCCGATGTCCGACAGGATCGTGGTCAGCAGGGCCAGGGCACAGAGGCCGGCAAAGATCATCACCACGGTGCGGGTCAGGCCGTCATCGGAATGCAGGGCGTTGTTGATGGTCGCCAGCAGCACGGTGACGCTCAGGCCGCCGAGCATGCCGAGCACGATGGACGCCGAGACGATCAGGCGGAAGGGCTTGAGCAGGGCGAACAATTCGTTGATCGCCCCACGCGTAGGCTTGGTCATGGAGGATTCCTGCTTCGATGCGGAGGGAGTGCCGGTACTTAAGGAAAACGAATGGTCGCGGAGTTTCTTTAACCGAGCGCAGGCGTGGCTGCGCTCGTCGAGGGCGGGATCAGAGGTCGCGTACTACGCGAAAGCCCAGCCAGTCGCCCTTGCTGGTCGGCCAGCTGCTGTTGCGGTTGCCCGAGCGGGAGAAGATCGGCGCTTCGCCCCAATCGTTGCCGCGCATGACCTGGCGTTCGCAGTTTTCCTGGGTCCATGGGCGACCGTCGGCGGGCACTCCGGAGTAGTCCGGGTGATAGCAATCGGCGGTCCATTCGTAGACGTTGCCGTGGGCGTCGAACACGCCAAACGCATTGGCCGGGAAGGTGCCGGCCGGCGAGGTGAAGTTGTAGCCGTCGGCTGCGCCATAGGTGTTGGCGTGTTTGGAGATCTGGTAATCCTTGCCCTCATCGAACGGAAAGGGGAAAGGCCCGGTGCTGCCGCCCCGGGCGGCGTATTCGCGGATCGATTCGCTTTGCAGGCGATAGGCGTGGCCGGTCTTTTTCGACAGCCAGTCGATGTAGCCCTGGGCTTCTGCGACGTTCATGCACACCGCCGGGTCGCGGGGCGTCTGTTTGAATTCGGGCTTGCCGGCGGTGCAGCGGCGGCCGGGGCGGTCATCGAAGTCGTAGGGCTTGTTGCCGGTTTCGCGCACATAGGCGTCCCATTCACCCACCAGCACCTGCGAGCGGCTGATAGCGAATGGTTTGCTGAACGTCACCGTGTGCAGCGGGCCTTCGTCGGGTTGGCGGCCGACTTCATCGTCCGGCGTGCCCATGGTGTAGCTGCCAGTCGGAAGCACGACCATTTCCGGGCAGTCCTTGCAATCCTTGAACACTTTGCCCGCAGCGGGGGCTGTCGCCGCGTGCGCGGTGCCGGGCATCAGTGCGCCGCAGAGGGCGCTGAGCGCCAGTGCGGGCAGGGCTTTGGAGAGGAGTGACGCGTGAGGCTTTTTCATGGGTCGTCTCTTTGAAAGGAAAACGGCAATCGAGGATCAGGCACGCAGCTTGGTGCCGAGGATGTCCATGAAGCGATCCACTTCGGCTTCGTTGTTGAGCAAGCCCGGTGCGGTGCGAATCACCGGCCCGACGTCGCGGCTGACCGCGTCGCAGATCACCCGGTTCTGCATCAGCCAGGCAGCTACTTCATCGCTGTCCTGGCCCTTGATCCGGAAGAAGGTGAAACCGGCGGAGAACTGCGAGGCGAGCGGGGTGACCAATTCGATGTTGCGGTGCTCCTGCAAGCGTTGCTTGAGGTAGCTGTTGAGCTGATGAATGCGCGTCTGCACCTCGGCTTTGCCCAGCTGCAGGTGCAACTTGAAGGCTTCGTCCAGCGCCCAGCGATGCTCGAAGGCGTGGTAGCCGCCCGGGGTCATGATGGTCGAGAAGGCCGTGGCCTCGGAGAAGGTCGGCACGCTGGGGCTGACGTATTTCAGTTCTTCGGTGCGGCTGCAGACGATGCCGGTGCCGCGCGGGCCGAACATCCACTTGTGCGTGCCGGCGATGAAAAAGTCGCAGTTCATCTGCGGGAAACTCAAGTCGTCGACACCGAAACCGTGCACACCATCGACCACGTAAATCAGCCGATCCTTGTCGTCGCGCTGGCGGTTGTGCTCGTCGACCAGCCGCGAGATGTCGCTGATCGGCAGCTTCACGCCGCTGCCCGAATGCACCCAGGTCATGCCCAGCACACGGGTTTCGGGGCGGATGTTGCGATTGATCGTGTCGAGCACCTGATCCAGAGAAATGCTCTGCGGGGTTTCGAACAGCTTGAGTTTGCGCACGCGCGTGCCGTCACGACGGCTGCGGAAATCGAGAATGTTGCGCGTCGAATAATGCTCGTGAACCGTGGTAAGAATTTCCTGGTCCGCGCGCACCTGTACGCTGCCGTAGATCATCGCCAGGCCTTCGGTGGTGCTGCCGGTCAGGGCGATTTGCGCCGGTTTGGCTTGCAGATACTGGCCGGCCCAGTGGCGCACGTTTTCTTCGCGCTTCTCGGTGACGCCCAGATCCCAATCCATCGCCAGACCGGGATTCAGATCCAGCGCCGCGCGATGGCGTTCGATCGCTTCGCGCACCGGTTTGGGGTGCGAGGTGACGAGGAAATTGGCGAAGTGAATCGCCTGAGGATCCTGCTCGAACAACTGACGCAACTGCGCCCATTTGTCCCGCGAGGCAGTCGGCACGGCAGCGACGGCCGCCGGTGCAGTCAGGCTGGCGCCCAGGGGCAGGGCGGCGGCGAGCAGGCCGGCCTGCTTGAGAAAAGTGCGACGATCGGTCATGGCCGCGCCACCTCCTGGCGCGACGCCAGCGCTGGTTTCGCGGCTTTTTGCACCTGATCCCAGACGCGCATGAAGTTGCCGCCCCAGAGCTTGGCGATATCCGCTTCGGAGTAGCCGCGCTGCAGCAGTTCGGCGGTGACGTTGCGAATCTCGCCGACGTTTTCCCAGCCCTTGATGCCGCCGCCGTCGTTGAAGTCCGAGGCGATACCGACGTGGTCGATACCGATCTTGCGCACTGTGTAATCGATGGCGTCGCCGAAGTCCTTGAGGGTGGCTTTCGGTTCTTCTTCGAGGATCGCGTAGAGGCCGCTGGCGTATTGGCCGAGCTTCTGTTCCGACCAGGCGGTGATGATCGGATCGCCCGGCATCAGTGCCATCGCCAGGTTGGGCAGTGGCGGCAGATCGAAGCGCGCACGCAACGCATTGAGTTTGTCCTGCGTGCCCTGGGTCAGCGGTTTCAGGTACTGCGAGAAGGCGACGACCTGCACCACGCCGCCACTGTTCTTGATCAGTTGCAGTTCTTTGTCGCTGAGGTTGCGCGGGATATCCACTGCCGCCCGTGGCGCCGAGTGCGAGGCCACCAGCGGTGTACGGCTCAGTTCGGCGACTTGCTCGAGGGCCTTGGTCGACATCTGCGAAACATCGATGATCACGCCCAGATCATTCAAGCGCTGCACCGCTTGTTTACCGATGTCCGACAGACCATCGAGGGCGTCGGGCGAATCATTGAAAAACGGCAGCGGCCGCGACGAGTCGGCCCAGCTGTTGTTGCCGATGTAACTGAAACCGAACATGCGCATGCCGCGCCCGGCCCACAGGTCGAGCTTTCTCAGATCATTGCCCAGCGGATAGGCGTTGAGCATGCTGATGAAGATCGCAAACTTGCCTTCGCCGTGCAGACGGCGGAAATCATCTGGCGTGTAGGCGATGCCGGCCTGATTGGGGAAGTCGCGGACGATCCCGGAAATGATCTTGTAGCGCACCTCCTGCTGATTGCGCGCTTCTTCGACAAAACCCTCGGTCGGACGGTGCGGGGCATTCGGGCCGTTCCACATTTCCGGCCAGCCGAACACCGTCAGCGCCGCGCCGGACAGGCGTCCGCGATTGGCCTTGATGAGGTCGAACTGGCCCGAGCCATCCTTGTCAGCTTCATGGTCGTGGCTGCCGAAACTCAGCGGCACGGTGATGTGGCTGTCGAACGACAGCAGGCGATCCTGCAACTCCGTCGCCTGTTTCATCACCTTCACCGGATAGCCGGGGTTGTTCCAGTAATCCCAGGCCAGAAATCCTGCGCCGGCACTGATCGCCAGGGCCAGCGGCAGGCCGATGAATAGAGCCTTTTTCCAACGCGGTTTTGTCATTGCCATCTCATTCAGGTTCGCCGTCGAGGTACAGGCGCAGGGGCCTTTGCTATCTGGGAAGAACGAGTGGCTGCACGGCTAATTTAGGTGTGCGTTACAAATGCCCGGCAGCGGCGCAGGGATGTTTTGCCGGCGGCGTAAATTTCCCCGCCGAGCAAACGTTCTAGCTTGGATAAAGCCTGCTTCATGGCTGACACAGGTAGGGCAATGACGATCTCTCGACGCTGGTTCATGGCGGGCATGGCACTCACGGGCGCCGCGCTGCCTGCCGCTTTTTATGCACATCGTGAACTGACTCGCGAGGAGTTTCCGATCACCCCGGGCGAGGCCACGGTCGATCTGGCGGACACCGCCGGGCAACAGCTGGCGGACAATTTGCGTGGGGTCTGGGACATTCGCTTTACCGGTGCGGCGGCCGGGCTTGATGGTTTGCCGGCGCAAGGCCTGGAACTGTTTCTCGACATCGCCCACCGTGGTCGCGGCCTGCGCGGTTATCTCGACACCGGAGCGAATCTGCGTGCCGAAGGGCCTGTGCGTTATCAAGTGATTGGCGATCTGGCACCGGGCAACGGCGCCGAGATGTATTGGCGCCTGCTGCGCACCGATGCGCCACTTGCACCGCCGGTGTATGAATTCAAAGTCAGACTGGATGAGGTCTGGGCGGCGTTCGGCAATGCCGGCAGCGCCACGTTCACCGGGCAAGTGCTGCGTCTGAATCGGCCGTTGGCGTTGCCCGAGCTGGACAATCAATTCATCGCTATCAAGCGGCGTTTTCCCGAGGCCCGTGAACGCACCGGGCTTAATCCGCAACTGTTGGCTTGGCTGGTGGCTCCCGAGCATCGGTTGTTCCACCAGCTCTGGCACGCCACCCGCGACAAGTGGCACAAGCTCTCGGAGAAAAAACGCGAAGCGCTACGCGGCATCGGCTGGCAGCCCGGGCCGCGTGACAAGGAGCGCGACGCCCGTGGGCCAAGCAAGGATCGCAATGGCTCGGGCGTGGATTTTTTCTTTATGCACCGGCACATGCTTGGCATCGCCCGCTCGATGCAGGATTTGCCTTCCTGGCCGGCGTTCCCGCAGCCGCAGCCTGAGCTGGAGCGGGACCGACAGGGATTCGCCCGCTATTTCGACAATCACGACGGCAATTCCCTGCCGCCGACCTGGCTGGCCGAGGGCGATGACGAGTACACCAAGTGGGTCAGCGACATCAAAGCGGCGGAGACTTTCCAGAGCAATTTCCTGGTCTGGGAATCGCAGTACCGTGACCCGCGTTATTTGTCGAAATTGACCCTTGGCCAGTTCGGTTCGGAAGTCGAACTGGGCCTGCACGACTGGCTGCACATGCGCTGGGCTTCGGTGGCGCGTGACCCATCCAACGACATTCCAGTGCCGATGGCGCGCGATCAGGCGGACTTCGCTGCGCGCTGGTATGCGCCGGAAAACGACTTTCTCGGTGATCCGTTTTCCTCCCATGTGAATCCGGTGTTCTGGCGTTTCCACGGCTGGATTGATGACCGCCTGGAAGACTGGTTCCGCGCCCATGAACGTTTTCACCCGGGCGAAGTGAGCCGTCTGGAAGTCAACGGCGTGCCGTGGTTTGCACCGGGACGCTGGGTGGAAGTCGCCGACCCCTGGCTCGGCCCCGACACCCACGGCTGCAGCACCGTACCCGGGCTGCAAGTCGGACGCTCAGTGGAGATGGACCCGGAGACCATGAAGCTGGCGCTGCGTATCACTTTTGGCGACGAAGACAACATGACCGAACTGTTCCGCAAAGTCCCGCAGCGCCCTTGGTATGCGCGGCACCTGAAGGTCAAGGGCCGACAGCTTTAGATTGGTTCAACACATACTCTGAATTGGTCGCAATCTTTTGTAGGAGCGAGCCTGCTCGCGATGGCGTTGTGTCAATCAGCTGCTATGCCGGATGACCCACCGCCTTCGCGAGCAGGCTCACTCCTACAGGGGGTATTTATGGTGGCGTACATATCCATCGCTGCGGTAACGACTACCTAAGGTTTCGCCCTTACGGCGACTCACTTTTTTTACAAACGCCTAAAAAAAGTAAGCAAAAAAACGCTTGCTCCTGCGTTCGGCCCTCGCAGGCTCGGGTTCCTTCGCTGCGGGATCGATCCGGGCGCAGCGGCTACGGTTTGCTTCGCTGCACCTCCTTCCGCTGTGTCTGGCTGCGCCAGACGGTCGCTGCGCTCCAACGCCCGGATCAATCCCTCCGCTCAGCCTTCCGACGTCGCCGGTAGATCAAGATCAAAAGCACTCGAGCTAACGCTCATTGTTGAGTGGGGCGGCTTCGCCGCGGGCAGCTGCGCTGCTTTGCTTTTCTGTGGGAGCGAGCCTGCTCGCGATAGCTATCTCAAAGATACGAATGAACAGCAGATTTACCCTGATCCCTGTGGGAGCTGGCTTGCCAGCGAAGGCGTCAGTTCAGTCGACGCATCGCCCTTAGATCACTTCCCAACCACCCCCCAGCGCTTTGTACAAGGCAATGCTCGCCTGCAACCGCGACAGGCGCAGTTGCACGTTCATGTCCTGCGCCGCATATAGCGTGCGCTGGGTTTGCAGGACGGTGAGCAGGTCTTCGGCGCCGGCCTGGTAGCGGCTCTGGGCGATGTCGAAAGCGGTCTGTGCCTGGTTCAGTTCTTCGCTTTGCCATTGCCGTTGTTCGTCGAGGCCGCGAATGCTGCTGAGGGCTTTTTCGACGTCGGCGAAGCCGTTGATGATTGCCCCGCGATAGGTCTCCAGCAGTTCATCCTGCCGCGCCTTGGCCTTGTCGCGTTCGGCGCTGAGGCGGCCGTTGTTGAAGATCGGCGCGGTCAGCCCCGAGGACAGGTTGTAGAACGTCGTGCGCAGCAGGTCGGCGGCAAGGTCGGCGCCGCTGCCGAGGCTGGCGGTCAGGGTGATTTTCGGCAGCATCGCGGCGCGGGCGACGGTGACATCAGCCTGCGCCGCCGCCAGTCTGGCCTCGGCGCTGGCAATGTCCGGGCGGCGACTGAGCAAGTCGCTCGGCACGCCACTGGCGATGTCCGGCCAGTGCAATTGGGCGAAGGATTGCTCGGGCAACGGCAACGCTTGCACCGGTTGGCCGAGCAGGGCGGCGAGGCTGATCAGTGCTTCGCGGGCCTGTTGTTGCACCAGCGGCAGGCGACGCTGTTGTTCCGCCACCAGGCTTTTCTGCTGGGCCAGTTCCAGCGCAGTGGCGCTGCCGGCGTCAAAACGGGTCTGCACCAGATGCAGCACATTCTGCGCATTTTTCAGATTGAGTTCGGCAATGCGCGCCTGCTCACGCAGGGCCAGGGCCTGGGTGTAACTGTTGGCGACGCCGCTGAGCAAGGTCAGTTCGACGGTGGCGCGGTCAAACTCGCTGGCCTGCACACCGAACACGGCACTGTCGCGCGCGGCACGCTTGCCGCCCCAGAAATCGATCTCGTAACTGGCGCTGAGCTCGGCGTCGTAATAATCCAGCGAGCGATTCTCGGGACTGACATCCAATTGGCTGTAGCCCTTGCCGTGGATCAGTTTCTGCCGGTTGGCGTTCAGCCCGGCCTTGAGTTCGGGCAGCAGCGGGGCGCCGGCAATGGTTGCGCTGGCCTCGGCCTGTCTGACCCGTGCCACGGCGGCGGCGAGGTCGTAGCTGCCCAGCCGCGCCTGTTCGACCAGTCGCGCCAGCTCGGGGCTGCCGAACTGCGTCCACCATTGTCGATTGCTCTGCAGCGCGCCATGGCTGTCGACGGACTGCCACGCGCTCGGTGGCTGCACGCCGCTGTCCAGGCGCGGCACCGGGCTGCTGCAGGCCGCCAGCAACAGGCTGGCGGCGAGGAACGTCAGTCGCACTTTCATAGGTCGATCATTCACTGGTAAGGGCCGTGACCGGGTCGAGCCGGGCAGCTTTGCGGGCCGGCATAAAGCCGAAGATGACGCCGGTGACCAGCGCACAGGCAAACGCACCGATCACCGCCAGCGCTTGAAAGGCGATCGCCACGCCACTGAGCAACAACACGCCGCCGACCAGCAGCGCCAGGCCGATTCCGGCAATTCCGCCGACCACCGAGAGCATCAAGGCTTCAGTGAGAAACTGACGGAGGATGTCGCGCTGACGGGCGCCGGTGGCCATGCGAATACCGATCTCGCGGGTACGTTCGCGCACGGTCATGAGCATGATGTTCATCACGCCGATACCGCCGACCAGCAGGGAAATCGCCGCAATCGCCCCCAGCATCAGTGACAGCGTGCCTTGCGTGCGCGCTTCGGCCTGGATCATCGCGGCATTGTTGGTCAGCTCGAAATCCTTCTTGCCGTGGTGCCGACGCAACATCGCCTGTTCGATGGCCTGTTCGGCGTCCTTGACCTTGCGCGCATCCTTGGCCGCGATCACCACGTATTGCGGATTGCGGCTGCCGAACAGGCGCGTGCTCGCCGCCGAATAGGGCACGGCGATGCGGTTGTCGCTATCGGAGTCGCCGGAGCTGGCGCCTTTTTCCGCAAGCACGCCGAGGATCTGGAACGGCACGTTTTCGATGAGGATGTATTGGCCGATGGGGTCGGCGACATCCTTGAGCAACTTGTCGCGGACCTTGGTGCCGATCACCGCGACGGCGGCGGCGCTGTCCTCGTCGGCTTGGGTGAAGTAGCTGCCCTGAATCACCGGCCAGTTGAAAATCTGCGGAAAGTTGGTGTCATTGCCGCCGACGTAGCTGCTGTGGTCGGCGTTGCCAAAGCGCACCCCGGCGGTCGAGCCGTTGACCGGCATGATCCGTTCCACCTGGGGCAGGGCGGACAGTTCGGCGACGTCGTCGAGGGTGATGATGCCCTCCGGCGTACGCGGGTTCGGCGCCGAGCCGCTGAGGTAAATGATGTTGGAGCCGAACGCGCCCATTTGCGCCATGACCTGACGCTTGCTGCCTTCGCCGACGGCGAGCATGACCACCACCGAGGCCACACCAATGACGATGCCCAGCAGGGTCAGCGCGGTGCGAAAGCGGTTGATCCACATCACTCGCCAGGCCGCTTGTACAGCGTCCACCAGTTCACCTTTCCAGGCGCCGGTCTGGTTGCTGCCGCTGCTCAGGCGCTGGCGCAGGTCGACCGCTTGCAACGCGCCCGGATTGGCCGCAGGCGGCGCGCACGCGTGCTCGGCGCTGTCGCTGATGATCAGGCCGTCGCGGATTTCGATGATGCGTTTGGCCCGTTGCGCCACTTCGCGGTCGTGGGTGATAAGGATCACCACATGGCCCTGATCGGCGAGTTCGTCGAGCAGGGTCATCACTTCAGCGCCGCTGTGGCTGTCGAGGGCGCCGGTCGGCTCGTCGGCGAGGATGATGTGGCCGCCGTTCATCAGCGCACGGGCAATCGACACCCGCTGTTGCTGACCGCCGGAAAGCTGATGCGGACGGTTGCCGGTGCGAGTGCCGAGACCGAGACGTTGCAGCAGCGCGTGAGCTCGGGCATGGCGCTCGGCGGCCGGGGTGCCGGCATAGATCGCTGGCATCTCGACGTTTTCCTGCGCCGAGCCGGACGGGATCAGGTGATAGCCCTGAAAGACAAACCCGAACGCTTCGCGGCGCAGCCAGGCCAGTTCATCGCTGTCCAGCTGCGCGACATTTTCCCCGGCGAACAGATACTCGCCGCTGGTGGGGCGGTCGAGGCAGCCGAGGATGTTCATCAGCGTCGATTTGCCTGAACCGGAGGCGCCGACAATCGCAACGAATTCGCCGGCGTGGATCGACAGATCGATCCCGCGCAGCACTTCCACCCGCGGGCTGTCATCACCGCCGTAGGCTTTGCGGATCTGCCGCAGGTCGATCAGAGGCGTGTGCATTCAGCCTCCATGACCAGCGGCCGGCGCGCTGAGAACATGCTCGCCCTCGGCCAGACCTTCCAGCACCTGGGTGCGCAGGCGATCGTTGATGCCGGTGCGCACTTCCCGCGTTTGAATATCACCGTTGGCAGCGACGATCTGCGCCCGCTGCCACTGCGGACGCGAGCCCGGTTGCAGGGCAGCAGTCGGCACGGTCAGGGTGTCTTGCGCCTGTTCGGCGACGAAGAACACCTGGGCGGTCATGTCGGTCATCAGGCTGTGATCGGCGTTGTCGACGTCGAGCAGCACGGTATAAAGAACCACGCGTTCGCTGCCGCTGCGACCACTGGTAGGGCTGCCGCCCTGATTCTGTTCAAGCGGACGTGGTGGCACCGGCAGGATCTGCCGCACCGTGCTGCTCCAGCGCCGAGTGCCACCGCTGAGGGTGATGAAGTAAGCGGTCATGCCCGGTTTGACGTGGCCAATGTCGGCCTCCGAAACTTCGGCCCATACCGTCATCGGCGACAGTCGGGCGATGCGCAGGATCAGCGGGGTCTGTTGCTGCGCGTTGAGGGTCTGGCCTTCGCGCGCACCGACGGCGACCACGGTGCCGCTCATCGGCGCGTAGATGCGCGTGTAACCGAGCTCCGCTTCGTCGCTGCGCAGGCTGGCCTGGGCTTGGCGGATCTGCGCCTGGAACATGTCGATGCGCGCCTGGGTTGCGCGAACCTCGGCGCGCGCGGTCTGCACGTCTTCCTCGCGGGTGGCGCCACCGGCGGCGAGTTTCTGCTGGCGCTGGTATTTCTGCTGCGCCAGATCGTGCTGGGCGCGTTGCTCCTGCAGCTGCGCCTTGAGGTTTTCGATGGAAAAGCGCCCGGCATCGAGCTTGGCTTTCTGTGTCGACGGGTCGATTTCCACCAGCAACTGGCCTTCCTTGACCGTATCGCCAGCCTCGACGTGAATCTTCTGAATCTGCCCCGAAGCCTGTGCGCCGACATCCACGTAGCGGCGCGGCTGCAAGGTGCCGAGCGCCGTCACGCTGTTTTCGATATCGCCCCGGCTGACCTGCACAGTGGCAACGGCGTCGCGACCGGGTGGCAAAACCTGCCAGGCAGCAACGGCGATCACGGGAATCAGACAGAGGGCGGCAAACAGCGCGCGACGGGCGGGGCGGGGACGATTCATGCAGGGTTCCGGCCAGTGGTTGCGGCCCGTCGCAAGGCACGACAGACACAGGGGCTGTCCTGTAAACGAGGCATGGGCGACGGAATTTAGCCGCAGACACATCGAGTTACCGCACGCCGGGCGACGACTATTTGTCCGGGATATGGAATCAACTCTTTAAATCTATATGAGAATTACTATAAATTACGCACCTCAAGTTGCCACTATCTTGCTACTGCGTGATCCGCAGGTCTGATCAGTGCGCTCAAGGACAGAAACGGCATCGATGCGGTCGGGAGTCATGTTGGAAAACTACTATCGTGAGCTGGTGTGTTTCCTCAACGCCAGACTGGGCAACCGTCAGGTCGCCGAGGATGTGGTGCATGACGCCTATGTACGCGTGCTGGAGCGCTCCAGCGAGGTGCCGATCGAACAACCCCGGGCCTTCCTTTATCGCACCGCGTTGAACCTGGTCATCGACGATCACCGCCGTAACGCGCTGCGTCAGGTCGAATCGCTGGACGTGCTCGACAACGAAGAGCGCTATTTCACCCCGTCCCCCCACGGCACCCTCGATCACGGCCAGCGTCTGGAAATGCTCCAGCGCGCACTGGCCGAGCTGCCGCCGCTGTGCCGCGACAGTTTTCTGCTGCGCAAGATCGAAGGAATGTCCCATCCGGAAATCGCCCAGACCCTCGGCATCTCCCGGGCGCTGGTGGAAAAACACATCGTCAACGCCATGAAACATTGCCGCCTGCGCATCCAGCAATGGGATGGCCAGTGATCCGCGCCGGTTAAATTTCCTTTCATCGTCCTCGTTCCTACTCAACAGACGACCTGCTGACCTGATTCAGGCCGGTCAGGCCACCCAGGCTTTATTTCCCCGCGTTGAGGGGTTCATCCAGAGGACACTGGAAATGACACAGGCAATTGCATCGCCCATCGTTCACGACCTGATCGGCGTCGGTTTCGGCCCTTCGAACCTGGCACTGGCCATCGCCCTGCAAGAGCGCGGCCGGATCCAGGGCGAACTGGATGTGCTGTTCCTCGACAAGCAGGCCACCTACAGCTGGCACGGCAATACATTGTCGACGCAGAGCGAGTTGCAGATTTCCTTCCTCAAGGACCTGGTGACCCTGCGCAATCCGACCAGCCCGTATTCTTTCGTCAATTACCTCAAGCACCACGGGCGTCTGGTCGACTTCATCAACCTCGGCACTTTTTATCCATGCCGCATGGAGTACAACGACTACCTGCGCTGGGTGGCCGGGCAGTTCACCGAGCAGAGCCGTTATGGTGAAGAAGTGCAGTTTATCGAACCGGTGTTGCACAACCAGCAGGTTGAAGCGTTGCGGGTGATTTCCCGGGGCAGCGACGGCCAGCAATTCGTGCGTACCACGCGTTCGGTGGTGGTCAGCGCTGGCGGCACGCCGCGCATTCCAGAGGCGTTCAAGGCGTTGAAGGGCGATCATCGCGTGTTCCACCATTCGCAGTATCTGTCGCAAATGGCCAGACAGCCTTGCGTGAACAATCAACCGATGAGCATCGCCATCATCGGAGGCGGACAGAGCGCGGCGGAAGCCTTTATCGATCTGAACGATTCATTCCCGTCGGTGCAGGTCGACATGATCCTGCGCGGCTCGGCCTTGAAGCCTGCGGACGACAGCCCGTTCGTCAACGAAGTGTTCTCGCCGGAATTCACTGATCTGGTGTTCCAGCAGAACAGCGTCGAGCGCGAGCGTCTGGTCAACGAGTACCACAACACCAACTATTCGGTGGTCGACATCGACCTGATCGAACGCATCTACGGCATCTTCTATCGACAGAAGGTTTCCGGGATTGCCCGCCATGCCTTCCGCACCCTGACCACCGTCGAAAGCGCCAATGCGACGGCAAATGGCATCGAACTGGCGGTGCGCAACAATGCCACTGGCGAAGTCACAGTGCGGATTTACGACGCCGTGGTGCTGGCCACCGGTTACGAGCGCCAGATGCACCGCAAGTTGCTCGCGCCGCTGGAGGAATATCTCGGCGAATTCGAAGTCGATCGCAACTACAAACTGATCACCGACGAGCGCTGCAAGGCCGGCATATATATGCAGGGCTTCTGCCAGGCCAGCCATGGCCTGAGCGATACGCTGCTGTCGGTGCTGCCGATTCGCGCCGATGAAATCGCTGGCTCGTTGTACGAGCATGGCAAGCAGCGCGGGCACAGTCGCTCGGTGGCGGAGCTGTTGTTGGCGACTGCCAGCTGAAGTATGCGGCGCCTGTCACACCGCTTTCGCGAGCAGGCTCGCTCCCACAATGGATCTGTGAACGCAGGGCAAAATGTGGGAGCGAGCCTGCTCGCGAAGGGGCCATGGATGGCCCCACATATGATCGTTCCCACGCTCTGCGTGGGAATGCAGCCCGGGACGCTCCGCGTCCCTTTCAGAAGCCGAACGCGGAGCGTCCGATGAGGCGTTCCTACGCTGAGCGTAGGAACGATCGCGGGGAAATTCTGAACCCTTCCTGAACACCCCCCCACATTCCCGGCAAACACCTCTTCCAGCCGTTTCGCTGCGGGCGTAAGCTGCGCGCGTTTTCATCAATTGCGGAGACCCACAGTGGGTACTTGTTCGAGTGACAGTTGTCGGCCGGTCTCGATCACCGGCAGATTCTCGGCAAGATAACGCGCAGCCTTTCCCTGCCGTTGTCTCGCCGTAACAGCGAGCAGCGGCATCCCGTGCACGACCCGTTCCGGATCGTGTCTCGACGTCCTTCTCATCGACGCTGAACCAAGCGTGCTGACGACCTCAGTCGTCATCGCAGCCTATCGACACGCCTGTCATTCCCGACGGGCGCGCTACGCCTTGCCGTGCCGGTTGTCCCGGTGCCAGGGCGCGGCGGTACCTGCTCGACGGTTTCCCGGCTGACCACAGGGGACACAGCCATGAAACTTACACTCAAGGAATTTTTCGCAGGCTTTCTGCGCAGCCGTCACATCGCCCGGCACTTCCGTCGCCTCGCGTTGCTGGATTCGATCAACGACACCAGGGTCAGCCGTGAAGTGCCGCCGACGCTGGCCAGTACGCTGGTTGCTGCCGCCCATGCCGACAGCGCCGCGTTGCTGTCGTCGTTGGGCACGCACGGCGAGGGGCTCACCGAGGTCGAAGCCGATGCACTGCGTGCGCAACACGGCCTCAACGAAGTCGAACACGAGCAGCCGCTGCCGTGGTGGACCCATCTGTGGCACTGCTACAAAAATCCATTCAACCTGCTGCTGACCTTGCTCGCGGTGATCTCCTGGCTGACCGAAGACCTCAAGGCGGCCGTGGTGATTTTCTCCATGGTGGTGCTGTCGACACTGCTGCGCTTCTGGCAGGAGAGCAAATCCAATCAGGCCGCCGATGCGCTCAAAGCCATGGTCAGCAACACCGCCACGGTGCTGCGCCGCGATGGCCCACGCCGGGAGCTGCCGATCAAGCAACTGGTACCCGGCGATCTGATCGTGCTCTCGGCCGGCGACATGATTCCCGCCGATTGCCGCGTGCTCAGCGCCAAGGACCTGTTCGTCAGCCAGGCAGCGATGACCGGTGAATCGATGCCGGTGGAGAAATTCACCCGGCAGACCGATCGCGACACGCGTAACCCGCTGGAGCTGGACAACATTCTGTTCATGGGCACCAACGTTGTCTCCGGCAGCGCGATTGCGCTGATTCTCACCACCGGCAACAGCACCTATTTCGGTGCGTTGGCGCAACGGGTCGGCGCGACGGACCGGGCGGTGACCTCGTTTCAGCAGGGGGTCAACAAGGTCAGCTGGCTGCTGATCCGCTTCATGTTCGTCATGGCCCCGCTGGTGCTGTTCATCAACGGTTTCACCAAGGGCGACTGGAGCGAAGCGCTGCTCTTCGCGCTGTCGATTGCCGTCGGCCTGACTCCGGAAATGCTGCCGATGATCGTCACCTCGACCCTGGCCAAAGGGGCCGTGTTCCTGTCGCGCAAAAAAGTCATCGTCAAACGCCTCGACGCGATCCAGAACTTCGGCGCCATGGACGTGCTGTGTACCGACAAGACCGGCACCCTGACTCAGGACAAGATCTTTCTGGCGCGTAATGTCGATGTCTGGGGTGAGGATTCTGACGCTGTGCTGGAACTGGCCTACCTCAACAGCTACTACCAGACCGGCCTGAAAAACCTGCTGGATGTGGCGGTGCTGGAACACGTGGAAATCCATCGCGAATTGAAAGTCGGCAGTGCCTTTCGCAAGGTCGATGAAATCCCGTTTGATTTCAATCGCCGGCGCATGTCGGTGGTCGTGGAGGGCCGCGCTCAGCCCCACCAATTGATCTGCAAAGGCGCGGTGGAAGAAGTGCTGGCGGTGTGCAGCCGGGTGCGTCACGGCGAAGTTGATGAGGCTTTGAGCGATGAATTGCTGGCACGGATTCGCCAGGTCACCGGCGCTTTCAATGCCGAAGGTCTGCGCGTGGTGGCGGTCGCGGCTCGCTCAATGCCAGCAGGCCGCGAGATTTACAGCCTGGCCGATGAGCAGGAACTGACGCTGATCGGTTACGTGGCGTTCCTCGATCCGCCGAAGGAAAGCACCGCGCCAGCGCTCAAGGCCTTGGCCGAGCATGGCGTGGCGGTGAAGGTGTTGACCGGTGACAACGAACTGGTCACAGCAAAGATCTGCCGCGAGGTCGGCCTCGCGCAACAGGGTTTGCTGCTGGGCAATGACATTGAGCGCATGAGCGACAGCGAACTGGCCGTAACGGTCGAGACGACCAACGTCTTCGCCAGACTCACGCCGTCGCACAAAGAGCGCATCGTCCGTGTGCTCAAGGGCAACGGCCATGTGGTCGGGTTCATGGGCGACGGTATCAACGACGCGCCGGCGCTGCGCAGCGCCGACATCGGCATTTCCGTGGACAGCGCGGTGGACATCGCCAAGGAGGCGGCGGACATCATCCTGTTGGAAAAAAGCCTCATGGTGCTGGAGGAGGGCGTGCTCGAAGGGCGGCGTACCTTCGCCAACATGCTCAAGTACATCAAGATGACTGCCAGCTCCAACTTCGGCAATGTGTTCTCGGTGCTGGTGGCCAGTGCATTCATCCCGTTCCTGCCGATGCTGCCGATGCACCTGCTGGTGCAAAACCTGCTGTACGACATTTCGCAGATTGCCATTCCGTTCGATAACGTCGACGACGAGATGCTGAAACAGCCGCAGCGCTGGCAGCCGGCTGACGTCGGGCGCTTCATGCTGTTCTTTGGCCCGATCAGCTCGATCTTCGACATCACCACCTTCGCCTTGATGTGGTACGTGTTCGACGCCAATACCCCGGATCACCAGACGCTGTTCCAGTCCGGCTGGTTCGTGGTCGGGTTGCTGACCCAGACGCTGATCGTGCACATGATCCGTACGCCGAAGATTCCGTTCCTGCAAAGCCGTGCAGCCATGCCGCTGATGGTGATGACGGCGATTATCATGGCAGTCGGCATCTTCCTGCCCATGGGCCCGCTGGCGCATTACTTCAAGTTGCAGGCATTGCCGTCGCTGTATTTCGCGTTTCTGCCAATGATTCTGCTCGCGTACATGGCTTTGACCCAAGCGGTGAAAGGCTTCTACATCCGTCGATTCGGCTGGCAATAGCAGCCATGGAATGCTCTCCCCTGTGGGAGTGAGCCTGCTCGCGAAGGCGCCGTGTCAGTCAATAAATTTCTGACAGGTGTACCGCCTTCGCGAGCAGGCTCGCTCCCACAGGGGATATTGGTGCGTCGGGGCCGCCGGATGAATGAGCGGATTTTTAGGAAAAGTCCTACAGAGCTATCCCCGACGCTTGCGTAGTCTTGCCCTCCCCAAACCTCACCGGGAGAATGACCATGAGCAACAAAGCGTTGCGCATCCTGATCGCCGACCCGCAGCATTTTCATCGCATGAAAATCGAGCGCCTGTTCAACTCGCTCGGCTACTACCGCGTCGCCCCGGTGCAGAATCTCGGCGAACTGTTGACGCTGGTCGACTACGGCTGCGAGCCGTTCGATGTATTGGTGATCAATGCCGAGCTGGCGGCAGGCTCCCTCGATCTGTCGGGCTTTCTGCTCGATCACCCACAGGTTCGCCACGCTCTGATCTACAACGAACCGTCGGCGCCCTTGCTGGCGGTTGCGGGGTTTGCTCAGGAAAACGCGCAGATCAGCCCGACGCCATTGCCCAATTCACAGCTCATCGGGCAGGTGATGGCGAGAGTCGAAGCTTGCGACGAACGCCAGGCACCGCCCGACTCTCACGCGTCGTTGCGCCATGCCAATGCATAAAAAACCACTCTGCACAACTGTCAGACCTGACAGGTGATTCTCTTGCTCATCCATGTAACAGTGCCGGCGCGGCCACCGACTCCGGGACAGACTGTTGCGGTGTCTTCGATTTTGCAGGAGTACCAATGAAGTCAGCGCTGATCGTCGATGATCACCCAGTCGTGCGCGCGGCCATTCGAATTGTCCTGCAGGCTCAAGGCTTCACGCAGATTCATGAAGCGTCCAATGGCAATGAAGTCGTGCCGTTGATTTGCGCGCATGATCCACACCTGGTCGTGCTCGATCTCGGCTTGGGGTCCATGGACGGGCTGGAAGTGCTGACGCGAATCCAGATCAAAGCGCCGACGGCACGCTGCCGGATCCTGGTGTTCAGCATGCATGAGCCCACGCATTACCAGGAGCGCTGTTTGCGCGCGGGCGCGCGGGGTTACGTGACCAAGAGCAATCATCTGACGCTGCTGCACGACGCTATCAAGGCGCTGATGTCCGGCCACACCTATTTCTCCGCGTTGCCCAATACCAGCGGTCTGTACAACGCGGTGCAACGCACTGAACAGGAGCTGATCGCTCAGCTGTCCGATCGAGAGTTATGCATTTTCGTGAACCTGGCGTTGGGCAAACCAAACAAAGCCATCGCCCAGGAGATGCACCTGAGTCACAAGACCGTCAGCACCTACAAGACCCGCATGATGGCGAAACTTGGCCTGGGTTCGCTGGTGCTTCTGCGTGAGTTCGCCAAGCGCAATCACTTGATCTGAGTACCTCGACATGACGCAGGGACTGCGGGTTTTAGGGATTTGGCTGGGGCTTGCCACCTTGGTCTGGGCGAATGATCAGCCGCAGACACTGGAGGTGCTGGCCCGCCTCGAACCTGGGGGTATCCAGGTCCGCCTCGATGATCGGGAGCGCCAGTGGCTGCGTGAGCATCCAGTCTTGCGCATGGGCATCTCCGGCCCGGATTACCCGCCCTTCGAAATCACCCGCCAACAGCATGAGCTGGAAGGGCTGACCGCCGATTACGCCGATCTGCTGGCGCAACTGCTCGGCATCAGGATCGAAGTGCGGCGTTTCGCCGATCGGCCGGCACTGATGGCCGCACTCAAGCGCGCCGACGTTGATCTTTTGGGCACCTCGAACAGTTTCGAAGCGGCGGATCCGGCCTTTGTTCTGTCGCGGCCGTATGCTGAAGATCAGCCTATGCTGGTCACGCGTCACGACGAGAAGCTGACCGCCGACCTGACGGCCAAACGCATCGCCATGGTCGAGGATTACCTGCCACTGGCCCATGTTCAGGCGTTCTACCCCGGCGCCCACGTGCAGCTTTATGCTTCGGCCATGGATGCACTCGGCGCGGTCGCCTTCGGTGCCGACGACGTGTACCTGGGCGACTTCATCAGCGCCAATTATCTGATCAACACCAACTATCGCAACGACCTGCAATTGGCCGGGCCGTCGGGGCTTGATGCCAATCCGTTCGCCTTTGCGTTATTGCGCAGCGATGTGGTGCTCAAACGCATCGTCGACAAGGCCTTGCTGGCGGTACCCATGGAGCGTCGGCATCTGATCGAACAGCGCTGGAGTGTCGGCCTTGCCGAGATGGCCGAGCAGTCGCGGGTACAGCTCAGCGCCGCTGAACAGCAGTGGCTTGATCAGCACCCGGTGGTGCGAGTGGGCGCGGTCGAAGACTTCGCGCCGTTGGCGTTTTTCGATGCCGAGGGACGCTTCAACGGCCTGGCAGCGCAGTTGTTGAGCCTCATCGCCCAGCGCAGCGGGCTGAATTTCGAGATCGTGCGTGGCACCTCGTTGAACGATCAGTTCGAGCAGCTCCAGGCGGGTGAACTTGATGTCCTGCCGGTAGTGACGCCGAGCACCGAGCGGGAAGCGCAGCTGCAATTCACCCGCGCCTATCTGAACAATCCGTTCGTGCTGGTCAGTGCGGCGAACGGCCAACATCCATTGCCACTCGACGACCTGGCGGGCAAACGCCTGGCCATCTATCGCGGCCACCCGTTGCGCGAATACCTGCTGCAACGCGTGCCCGGACTACGTCTGGTCGAAGTGAAAAGCCCCGCCGAAGGCATGGCGCTGATTGCCCGAGGACAGGTCGACGTAACGGTGAGCTCGTTGCTGGTGGCGCGTTTTCTGATTGCCCGGCAGTACCGCGATCGCCTGCGAATTACCGGCACCGTTGGCGATCAGCCGGCGCGCATCGCATTGGCCACGGCGCCGCAATCGGCATTGCTGCACTCGATCCTGAACAAGGCGTTACTGAGCATTGCGCCGCAGCAAATGGATGAACTGGTGGAGCGCTGGAGCCACGATGTAGTGGTCGAGAACAGCTACTGGCTGCGCCACCGTCAGGAGATTCTGCTTGGTTTCGCCAGCGCAGCTGCCTTGCTTCTGTTGGCACTGCTGTGGATTGGCTGGCAGCGCCGGCAGATCCACCAGCGTCAGCAATGGTTGCTGCAACTGCAACAGGCCAAGGACGCGGCGGACGAAGCCAGTCGGGCCAAGAGCACTTTTCTGGCGACCATGAGCCACGAGATCCGCACGCCGATGAACGCCCTGATCGGCATGCTCGAACTGGCCCTCAAGCGCGCAGAGGAGGGCGTGACCGATCGACTCGCAATTCAGGTGGCGTCGAATGCCGGCCAGCAATTATTGGCGTTGATTGGCGACATTCTCGATATCGCTCGTATCGAATCGGGGCATTTGTCCCTCGCGCCCGAGCGGGCCAACCTGCGGGAGACGGTGTCGTCGGTATGTCGGGTGTTCGAAGGGCTGGCGCGGCAGAAACGGCTCTTGTGGCGCATCGAACTTGATCCGCGCGCCGACGTGGATGTGCTGGTCGATCCGACGCGCTTCAAACAAGTGCTGTCCAACCTGTTGAGCAATGCGATCAAATTCACCCAGTCAGGTGACGTCAGCCTGCGACTGCAGATCGTTGCGATATCGCACGAGCAAGTGAGTGTGCAAGTGCTGATCGAAGACAGCGGCATCGGTATAAGTGCTGAAGATCAAAAGCGCCTGTTCAGCCCGTTCGTTCAAGCGAGCAATAGCCTTCAAGCGGCGCGCAGCGGTTCCGGCCTGGGGTTGGTGATCAGCCGTAACCTCTGCGAAATGATGGGCGGCACGCTGGGTCTCGATAGTGATCTCGGGCAAGGCACGCGAGTAAAAATCAATATCCAGTTGCCGCTGCTGACGTCGGTGACGACCACACTGGCAACGCCCGAGGCGGCGGCCGCGACCTGTGTATTAAGCGTGTTGGTAGTCGACGATCACCCGGTCAATCGCTTGCTGATGTGCTGGCAACTGAGTGAATTGGGGCATCGCACGGTAGACGTGGGCGACGGAGAACAGGGGCTGGACCGCTGGCGAACCCAGGCCTTCGATGTGGTGATCACCGACTGCAACATGCCGCGACGCAATGGCTATGAACTGGCACAGGCGATTCGCAACGAAGAAGCCGCCAGCGGCCGCAGGCCCTGTCTGATCCTCGGTTTTACGGCCAACGCGCAAATCGAAGAGCGCCTGCGTTGTCTGGATGCCGGTATGGACGGCTGCCTGTTCAAACCGATTCGCTTGCACGATCTGGCTGAAGCCATGAACGGCGCCCGCCGTTGCGAGCTTCACGAAGATGAACCGCCTGGCGCCGAGTCGGTCGAGATTGACCTGAGTGCCCTGGAGCAGATGGCCGGGACCGATCACTCGTTGATCGAGCATTTGCGCAACGAAGTCGGCAACAGCCTGCGTGATGATCTCCAGGCTCTGGATCATATCCACGTCGGCGACCGCAACGGCCTGCTTGAGCTGGCCCATCGCATCAGGGGCGGCGCGCAAATGGTCGGCGCTGCGCGGGTTGTTGCGGCGTGTGCAGATCTGGACACGGCGTGCCGAGACGGTGATAACGCGTTTATCGAGCGTGCCATCGGCAAGCTGCGCGACGCCATGCACGGCCTCGCGCGCTGTCTCTGAGCCAACGCAGTCTCCTGTGGGAGCGAGCCTGCTCGCGAAATGCGCGCTGCTGACCCAATTGTTCTGCACATGGAACACTCAAGCCGGTTTTCACCGTCTAGTCGAATATTCGATATGCCTTTAGGCTTAATCCAATGCATTTACACATTGGAGACCCCATGAAAAACATCATCGGCATTTACACCAGCCCGCGCGGCCATTGGGTCGGCGATGGTTTCCCGGTGCGCACACTTTTCTCTTACGACAACCTGGGCAAGCACATCAGCCCGTTTTTGCTGCTCGATCACGCCGGTCCCGCCGAATTCACCCCGACCACCGAACAGCGTGGCGTCGGCCAGCACCCGCACCGTGGTTTCGAAACCGTGACCATCGTTTACGACGGCGAAGTGCAACACCGCGACTCCACCGGCAGCGGCGGCACCATCGGCCCGGGTGATGTGCAGTGGATGACCGCAGCGTCCGGCATCCTCCATGAAGAGTTTCATTCGGAGAATTTCGCCAGAACCGGCGGCAAGCTGGAAATGGTCCAGCTGTGGGTCAACCTGCCGGCCAAGGACAAAATGGCCGCGCCGGGTTACCAGACCATTCTCGACCGCGACATTCCCAGCATCGCGCTCAAGGACAACGCCGGCAGCCTGCGACTGATCGCCGGTGAATTCGACGGGCACACCGGACCTTCGCGCACCTTCACGCCGATCGACGTCTGGGATCTGCGCCTCAATGCCGGCAAGTTGCTGACGCTTGATCTGCACGAAGGACGCAATACCGCACTGGTGGTGCTGAAAGGTTCGGTGCAGGTCAACGGTGCGGAATCGGTAGGGGGCGGGCAGTTGGCGCTGTTCGAACGCGACGGTGATCGACTCACTCTCCAGGCCAGCGAAGACGCGGTGGTATTGCTGCTCAGCGGCGAGCCGATCGACGAACCGATCGTCGGCCATGGCCCGTTTGTGATGAACACCGAGCAGGAAATTCATCAGGCCTTCGCCGACTTCCAGTCCGGGCGTTTTGGCCGGATGCACGCCTGACCCCGAGCTTTACTGGCAACTGAAACTCCCCTGTGGGAGCGAGCCTGCTCGCGAATGCTCTGATTCAGTCGAAGAGGTAGTGACTGACAGGACGCCTTCGCGAGCAGGCTCGCTCCCACAGGTTTTTCAGCGTCTGATCGTTCCCACACTCTGCGTGGGAATGCAGCCGGGGACGCTCCGCGTCCCACAGCCTCAAGATCGCAGCCTTCGTCAGCTCCTACAGGGTTTCGCAGTGTTTTCAAGCGGCGGTTCATCCGCCGAAATCAATTGCTCCTACACTGTGCCAATCTGTGCGATCTTCTCGCGATTGGCCTTTGTCGGAGTTGTTTGATGCTGTCTCTGCTGACCGAACACCCTTTGTTTAGCGCGTTGATCCTGATCCTGCTCGATCTTGGCCTGTGGCGGCTGATCAGCTCTCGCGGCAGCGGATGGAAGCTGTTGGTGCGGGTACTGATTTTCGCCCTGTTCAGCATTGTGCTGTTCAACGAAGGCCTCAACCCGATGGAGCCGGCGCCGTGGGCCGACAACGTGCCGCTGCATCTGGCGGCGACCGGGTTGCAGATCGGCTGGTGGCTGTTTGGTGCGCGGACCCTGACGGTGCTGATCGGCGCGGTGATGATGCAGCGGGTCGGCCACACCGGCCGGCTGTTGCAGGACTTGCTCGGCGCGGTGATTTTCCTCATCGCGATCATTGCGGCGCTGGCGTACGTGCTCGATCTGCCGGTCAAAGGCGTGCTGGCGACGTCCGGCGCGTTGGCGATCATCGTCGGTCTGGCCTTGCAGAGCACGTTGAGCGACGTGTTCTCCGGCATCGTCCTCAACACCACCAAGCCCTATCAACTCGATGACTGGATCTCCATCGACGGCACCGAGGGCCGCGTCACCGACATCGACTGGCGCGCCACGCGTCTGCAAACCAGCCAGGGCAGCATGGCCGTGATACCCAACTCGCTGGCGGCGAAAGCCAAAATCATCAACTTCAGCCGACCGAGCAATATGTTCGGCGTTTCCGTCAGCGTGCCTGTCAGCCCCCATGCCCGGCCCAGCTCAGTGATCGAGGCGCTGGAGCGGGCAATGCAGGGTTGCCGGCAATTGCTCGACACGCCGGCGCCGAGCGTATCGTTGAAGAGTTCTGCCAGCGGCGGCGCGGAATACGAAATCAGTGGATTTGTCGCCTCGATGGGCGAGAAGCGCGTGGTGCGCAATCAGTTGTTCGACCTCGCTTACCGGCATTTGCAGGCCTCCGGGGTCAATCTGCTGTCGAGCAACGAGACCAGCGCCGCGCCGCAGTTGTCGCGGCCACGGGCGCTGCTGGAAAGCTCACCGATCTTCTCGACCCTACGCGAGGAAGAAAAAGACACCTTCAGCCAGAACATGACCCTGCAAACCTTCCGCGCCGGCGAAACGATTCTGGCGGGCGGGGAGGTCAGCGATCATTTGTTCATCATTGAATCCGGCGTGGTTTCGGTGACGCTCAAGCGCCATGGTGCACCCCTGGAATCCGGGCGCATGGGGCCGGGCGAGGTGATCGGCGAGGCCGGGATTCTTTCCGACACCGCGTTGCCGGCGGATTTTTCCGCGAAGACTTTCTGCGCCCTGTATCGCATCGAGAAGTCCTACCTGAAACCGTGCCTGGACGCGCGCCATGACATCCATGATGCGATGCAGGCGTTGCTCGATTTTCGTCTGCACAAGGCGCAGTCGCTGACCGAGGACGCGCCCGTGGTCGCGCCGAAAAGAGGCTTCCTGCAATGGCTGCGTAATCGCGTCTGAGCTGTCGCATTGTCATTCGATGCAACCTGCGCGGCGTTCTCAGGGTCACAATTTGCAATCCCACCGGGCAGGAGTTGCAGACGATGAAAAACCTGCGGATCGCCACCTTCAACGTCAACGGCATGCGCGCGCGGCTGCCGAATCTGCTGGAGTGGCTCAAGCGCGAGCAGCCGGACATCGCCTGCCTGCAAGAGCTCAAGTCAGTCGACAGCGCGTTTCCCGCCGCCGAACTGGAGGCCGCCGGTTACGGCGCGATCTGGCAGGGCCAGGCGTCATGGAATGGCGTGGCGATTCTGGCGCGTGATGCGCAGCCGCTGGAGAGTCGACGCGGTTTGCCCGGCGATCCCGATGACACGCACAGCCGCTATATCGAAGCGGCGGTGCACGGTGTGCTGGTCGGTTGCCTGTATCTGCCCAACGGCAACCCGCAGCCGGGGCCGAAATTCGATTACAAACTGGCCTGGTTCGAGCGTCTGATCAATTACGCCAAAGACCTGCAAGGCAGCGATCACCCGGTGGTGCTCGCCGGTGACTTCAATGTCGTGCCCACCGACATGGACATCTACAACACGCGATCCTGGCTCAAGGATGCTTTGTTGCAACCCGAAAGCCGCGAGTGCTATCAGCGCCTGCTGGGCCAGGGCTGGACCGATTCCCTGCGCCACGTGTATCCCGAAGAACGCATCTACACCTTCTGGGATTATTTCCGTAACCATTGGCAAACCAACTCCGGCCTGCGCATCGACCACCTGCTGCTCAACCCGGCATTGAGCCCGTATCTGCACGATGCCGGCGTCGACGCCTGGGTGCGCAACGAACCGCACGCCAGCGACCATGCACCGACATGGATTCGCATCGCTTCGCGGAAAAAGCGCTGAGCGGGCGATTGGCGAAATCAATTGTCGGAAGCCGTGCTTGATCCCGTATACAGGGCAACATCCACGCAGTGTTCTGCGGCCCATGCATAAGGATCGAGCAATGAGTGCGCTACGGCTGAGCAATACCAATCTGTATCTGCAATGTTTGGGTTTCGATGCGCCGCCGCCACCGACACTGGATACGTTGCGTCAGTTGCAACTGCGCCATACCGCCGAATTTGTTTTCGAAAATCTGGCTACGATCATGGGTGAACCGGTGTCGATCGACCTGGACTCCATCGAAAGCAAGGTGCTGCAGCAAGGGCGGGGCGGCTACTGCTACGAACTCAACCATTTGTTTTATGCGCTGCTGCTTGAATTGGGCTTCGACGCGCGGGCGATCAGCGGGCGCGTGGTGATGAATCAACCGGAAGGCAGCTGGACGGCGCGCACCCATCGTTTGAGTCTGGTGACCATCGACACAGTGCGTTACATCACCGACGTCGGCTTTGGCGGCATGGTGCCCACCGCGCCGCTTTTGCTCGACAGCGAACATGAACAACCCACCCCACACGAACCCTATTGCATCGACAAGCAAACCGATGGCTACCTGCTGCGCGCCAAGGTCGCAGGTGAATGGCGGCCGATGTACCTGTTCGATTTGCAACGCCAGGAAGACATCGATTACACCGTCGGCAACTGGTACGTCTCGACGCATCCCGAGTCACCTTTTGCCCAGCGCCTGATGCTGGCGCGCACCGGTGCTGGTTGGCGCAAAACCCTGAACAACGGCAGTTTTGCCATTCATCACATGGGCGCGGACAGTGAGCGGCGCGAAGTCGCGGACGTCGACGAGCTGATGAAATTGCTGCGGCGTGAGTTTGATCTTCAAGTGCCTGATTCACCGCGTGTGCGGCAAGCGCTGGCTCGGGTCATCGCGCCAGCCTCCATCTAAGGCTTTACATCAGGCTCCAATACGCGACGGATTTCGCCGATTGCCGCTGACAGCTTTCTTTCGAGACTCTTGAGATCGGTGGCGGTGATGCCTTTCTTGAATTGCCCCGTCAACCCTGAATCGTCAGCGCTTTCCTGCTGGCGTGCGCCATCAAGCAGCGCATGGCGCAGGGTGTTGTTGATCACAGTCTGGTAGCCAAAGCCCTCGGTTTCTGCGGCGCTACGCGCCGCTTCGATCACCGCGTCATCAAGCATGATGGTGATGCGGGTCTTGCCCTTGTTCGGCACTACTGCGCCGCGTTTACCTGCGGAAAAGTCATATTCGTCTTTCATCGGTCAAGCCTCCTTAACTCCGGTCGTAACTGAATCTCCTCAATTTCATTATGCATACTTTATATGCATAAAAAAGAGCGCAACTACACCGTCGGTCGCCGTAGACACTTCAGCCTAGTGGGCACTGGCGCGAGCGCAACGGGGATGTGTTGCCGAATTTGTTGGGGCAAGAAGCGCAGACTAGAAGGTTGGATGGCTACCTAACCATTATGTGACTGACAAGTTGTATACAACTCTATGGACATTTGTCCTGAGTATTGAATACAGTGTGCGCATAACAAAAACCAGGGAACCTCCCACCATGAAAACGCCCCATGTTTCACACCAACGGCCCGAGGACGAAAACCTCGGGGTCGGCGCGAATATGGCTTACGGCCTGCAACATGTTCTGACCATGTACGGCGGTATCGTTGCGGTGCCACTGATCATTGGCCAGGCGGCCGGTCTGTCGCCGGCGGACATTGGTCTGTTGATTGCTGCTTCATTGTTTGCGGGGGGGCTGGCGACGTTGCTGCAAACCCTGGGTCTGCCGTTTTTTGGCTGTCAGCTGCCGCTGGTCCAGGGCGTATCGTTCTCTGGTGTGGCGACCATGGTCGCGATCGTCAGCAGTGGCGGGGAGGGCGGTTTCCAATCGGTGCTGGGCGCGGTGATTGCCGCCTCGTTGATCGGCTTGCTGATCACGCCAGTGTTTTCGCGCATCACCAAGTTCTTTCCGCCGTTGGTCACCGGCATTGTGATCACCACTATCGGCCTGACGCTGATGCCAGTGGCCGCACGCTGGGCGATGGGCGGCAACAGCCACGCGCCGGACTTCGGCAGCATGCAGAACATCGGTCTGGCGGCGGTGACGCTGGTGCTGGTGTTGCTGCTGAGCAAGGTTGGCAGCGCGACCATTTCTCGGCTGTCGATTCTGCTGGCCATGGTCATCGGCACGGTGCTGGCGGTGTTCCTCGGCATGGCGGATTTCTCCAGTGTCACCACCGGTCCCATGTTCGGCTTCCCGACACCGTTCCACTTCGGCATGCCGACCTTCCATTTCGCCGCGATCCTGTCGATGTGCATTGTGGTCATGGTGACGCTGGTGGAAACCTCGGCAGACATCCTTGCCGTGGGCGAAATCATTGACACCAAGGTAGATTCCAAACGCTTGGGCAACGGCCTGCGCGCCGACATGCTGTCGAGCATGTTTGCGCCGATCTTCGGTTCGTTTACGCAAAGTGCTTTCGCGCAAAACGTCGGCCTGGTGGCGGTGACCGGGATCAAGAGCCGATTCGTGGTGGCCACCGGCGGTCTGTTTCTCGTCGTCCTCGGGCTGCTGCCGTTCATGGGCCGGGTGATTGCCGCCGTGCCGACTTCTGTCCTCGGCGGCGCAGGGATCGTGCTGTTCGGCACCGTGGCGGCGAGTGGCATTCGCACGTTGTCGAAGGTGGACTACCGCAATAACGTCAACCTGATCATCGTCGCCACTTCGATCGGTTTCGGCATGATCCCGATCGCAGCGCCGAACTTCTACGATCACTTCCCGAGCTGGTTCGCGACGATTTTCCATTCGGGCATCAGTTCATCGGCAATCATGGCGATCCTGCTCAATCTGGCCTTCAACCACTTCACGACCGGCAACTCGGATCAACAGTCGGTGTTCGCCGCAGCCGAAGAGCGCACGCTGCGTTATCGCGATCTCGCCGCGCTGCGTGAAGGCGATTACTTCAGCGACGGCAAGCTGCATGATTGCGATGGCAAGGAAGTGCCGGTGATCGAGCCGGATGACCATGATCATGGCCACGGCGCGCCAAAGGTGCAGGTGAAAAGCAGCGAACATGTCTGACCGCTGCGTCTGAAACAGGAAAGGCCGATCTGCCCAAACAGATCGGCCTTTTGGTATTTTTAATGCGCCCACAAAAAAGCCCCTGAACCTTGCGATTCAGGGGCTTTGCTATTTGGCTCCACAACCTGGACTCGAACCAGGGACCCAGTGATTAACAGTCACTTGCTCTACCAACTGAGCTATTGCGGAATTGGTGCGTATGTTACTGATTCAAAAAGAGAAGTCAAGCATCGCCTGGCAACTTTTGCGATTCATGGGGACGGACGGCATTTTGTCAGCGATTGGCGGTTACCAGGAAGGCCTCAGAGGTCTACCATGGCAGCCCGGAAGTGGTCACACGCGCTGCCGGCCATTAGCCGCAAAGGTACGCGCCATGATTCAAATCACCCGCAACACCGAGGTGCTCGCATGAGCACCGCACAGATCAGCCTGCCCAAAGGGATCGGCCCGCACGCCGAAAAACTTTTCGATGCAATCACCGGGGCAAGTACCGCCGAAGAATTGAACCGCGCCGGCGGCAAGGCCGAAGGTTTCGTCCTCGGTCTCGAAAGCAGCAAGGCCATCAAAAGCCAGGTCGCCGAATCGCTGTATGTGATTTACGACGATGCCGCCACCCAGCGCTCGGCTGAACTGGCTTAACTGCCGAAAGTAATCGTGCCGAGCATCAGCTTGGCATAGACCGCTGTCGCCGCCAGTTGCACCAGCCACAGGGCCAGGCCACCGAGGAATACCCCGGTGGCGACTTGCAGCACCAGGCTCTTTTCACGCTTGGCCGGAGCGCGCGGGACGAAATCATCCAGGTCGTCACGGTCGGCGCGCAGGTTGTCGTTTTTCATGTGGGTTCTCTTCAAAAATCTCGGGTGTACACAAAACCGGTAGGAGCTGCGGAACGCTGCGATCTTTTGATCTTGATCTTGGAAACAAGATCAAAAGATCGCAGCCTCGTTGCACTCGTCAGCTCCTGCGCTTTGAATTGTGTGCAGTCTAGAGGTTGCACGGCGGTTCCAGGGACAAATAAAAACGGGAAGCCCAAAGGCTTCCCGTTTTTCATCGCGCGGCGAAATCAGATGACCTGAACGATCGCGTCCGTCACAGCCTTGATGTTGCTCTGGTTCAGCGCAGCCACGCAGATGCGGCCGGTGTCCAGGGCGTAGATGCCGAACTCGTTGCGCAGGCGATGCACTTGTTCAGTGGTCAGGCCGGAGTAGGAGAACATGCCGCGCTGACGACCAACGAAGCTGAAATCGCGGCCCGGGGCTTTTTCCGCCAGCAGGGCAACCATCTGCTCGCGCATGCCGCGAATGCGCAGGCGCATCTCGGCCAGCTCGGCTTCCCACTGTGCGCGCAGTTCCGGGCTGTTCAGCACCGCAGCAACAATGCTGGCGCCATGGGTCGGCGGGTTGGAGTAGTTGGTGCGGATCACGCGCTTGACCTGCGACAGCACGCGCGCGCTTTCTTCTTTCGATTCGCTGATGATCGACAGTGCGCCAACGCGTTCGCCGTACAGCGAGAACGATTTGGAGAACGAGCTCGAGACGAAGAAGGTCAGGCCGGATTCGGCGAACAGGCGCACAGCGGCGGCGTCTTCATCGATGCCGTCGCCGAAACCCTGGTAAGCCATGTCGAGGAACGGCACGTGACCTTTGGCCTTGACCACTTCCAGCACCTTGTTCCAGTCCGCCGGGGTCAGGTCGACGCCGGTCGGGTTGTGGCAGCAAGCATGCAGGACAACGATCGAGCCGTTCGGCAGGGTGTTGAGGTCGTCGAGCATGCCGGCACGGTTCACGTCGTGGGTGGCAGCGTCGTAGTAACGATAGTTCTGCACCGGGAAACCAGCGGTCTCGAACAGCGCGCGGTGGTTTTCCCAGCTCGGGTCGCTGATCGCCACGACGGCGTTCGGCAGCAGTTGCTTGAGGAAGTCGGCACCGATCTTCAGCGCGCCGGTCCCGCCGACGGCCTGAGTGGTGATGACGCGACCGGCGCTGATCAGCGGCGAGTCGTTGCCGAACAGCAGTTTTTGCACGGCCTGGTCGTAGGCAGCGATGCCATCGATCGGCAGGTAACCGCGCGAAGCGTGTTGCGCGACGCGAATCGTCTCGGCTTCGATCACCGCGCGCAGCAGTGGAATTCGCCCCTCTTCGTTGCAGTACACGCCTACGCCCAGGTTGACCTTGGTGGTCCGGGTATCGGCGTTGAATGCTTCGTTGAGGCCCAGGATTGGATCGCGGGGTGCCATTTCGACAGCGGAGAACAGGCTCATTATTACGGCGGCTCTGAATGGAGAGTGGAGGGACGTGTAGCGCTCCAGCCGAATGCACTAGAGCGGTGCACAAACGGGGAGCTAGTATAGAGGCCATCACCGCGCAATGGCGACAGGCGAATCGGCTTTTGGGGTAAGTTTTTCCGATTATTTCTGGACCGTTAGTCGATTGACTTTGTCAGACTCTTTACCGGATGTAGGACGTTTGCCTTGAAAGGTCAGGCAATCGCCACCACATTCAGCACAATCCAGGTTTTTTCTTGCGCGACATCGGTCGTTTGCGGTCGTCCTCGTGGTGCTCCGCCTGACGCGGAACGCCGCGATTCCAGAGGTGTGTATGTCGGAATTCCAGCTAGTCACCCGCTTCGAGCCCGCCGGCGATCAGCCGGAAGCCATTCGCCAATTGGTTGAGGGCATTGACGCCGGGCTGGCGCACCAGACATTGCTCGGTGTGACCGGCTCGGGCAAGACCTTCAGCATTGCCAACGTCATCTCGCAGGTACAGCGGCCAACGCTGGTGCTGGCGCCGAACAAGACCCTGGCCGCGCAGTTGTACGGTGAGTTCAAGGCGTTCTTCCCCAACAACGCCGTTGAATACTTCGTTTCCTATTACGACTACTACCAGCCCGAAGCCTATGTGCCGTCGTCCGACACCTTCATCGAGAAGGACGCGTCGATCAACGACCACATCGAGCAGATGCGACTGTCCGCGACCAAAGCGTTGCTGGAGCGCAAGGACGCGATCATCGTCACCACGGTGTCGTGCATCTATGGTCTGGGCAGCCCGGAAACCTATCTGAAAATGGTCTTGCACGTTGATCGCGGCGACAAGCTCGATCAGCGCGCGCTCCTGCGGCGCCTGGCTGACCTGCAATACACCCGCAACGACATGGATTTTGCCCGGGCGACGTTCCGCGTGCGCGGTGATGTGATCGATATCTTCCCGGCGGAATCCGATCTGGAAGCGATCCGCATTGAGCTTTTCGACGACGAGGTCGAGAGCATTTCCGCGTTTGATCCGCTGACCGGCGAAGTCATCCGCAAGATGCCGCGCTTCACTTTCTATCCGAAGAGCCACTACGTGACGCCTCGGGAAACCCTGCTCGACGCCATCGAAGGCATCAAGGTCGAATTGCAGGAGCGCCTCGAATACCTGCGCAGTAACAACAAACTGGTGGAGGCCCAGCGCCTGGAGCAGCGCACCCGTTTCGACCTGGAGATGATCCTCGAACTGGGTTACTGCAACGGCATCGAAAACTACTCGCGCTACCTTTCCGGGCGTCCATCCGGCGCGGCGCCACCCACGCTTTACGACTATCTGCCTGCCGACGCCTTGCTGGTGATCGACGAATCCCACGTCAGCGTGCCGCAGGTCGGCGCGATGTATAAGGGCGACCGTTCGCGCAAGGAAACCCTCGTTGAGTACGGCTTCCGCCTGCCTTCGGCGCTGGACAACCGGCCAATGCGTTTCGACGAGTGGGAAGGGGTCAGCCCGCAGACCATTTTCGTTTCGGCGACCCCCGGCAACTATGAAGCCGAGCACGCCGGGCGCGTGGTCGAACAAGTGGTGCGGCCGACCGGCCTGGTCGACCCGCAGGTTGAAGTGCGGCCGGCACTGACTCAGGTCGATGACTTGCTCTCGGAAATCACCAAGCGCGTGGCGATCGAAGAACGTGTGCTGGTCACCACGCTGACCAAGCGCATGGCCGAAGACCTGACCGATTACCTCGCCGACCACGGCGTGCGCGTGCGTTATCTGCACTCGGACATCGATACCGTCGAGCGCGTCGAGATCATCCGCGATTTGCGCCTCGGCGTGTTCGATGTGCTGGTCGGGATCAACCTGCTGCGTGAAGGCCTCGACATGCCGGAAGTGTCGCTGGTGGCGATTCTCGATGCTGACAAGGAAGGCTTCCTGCGTTCCGAGCGCTCGCTGATCCAGACCATCGGCCGCGCGGCGCGTAACCTCAATGGCCGGGCGATTCTCTACGCCGATCGCATGACCGGTTCGATGGAGCGGGCGATTGGTGAGACCGAGCGCCGTCGCGAGAAGCAGATCGCTTTCAACCTTGAGAACGGCATCACCCCGAAAGGTGTGATCAAGGACGTCGCCGACATCATGGAAGGCGCCACCGTACCGGGCTCGCGCAGCAAGAAGCGCAAAGGCATGGCCAAGGCCGCCGAAGAGAACGCCAAGTACGAAGCCGAACTGCGCTCGCCAAGCGAAATCACCAAACGCATCCGCGCGCTGGAAGAGAAGATGTACCAATTGGCGCGGGATCTGGAGTTTGAAGCGGCGGCGCAGATGCGTGACGAGATTGCCAAACTGCGCGAACGATTGCTTACGGTATAAGGGATCGTTCCCACGCTCTGCGTGGGAATGCCGCCCGGGACGCTCTGCGTCCCATCGCTCGCGTGACGCAGAGCGTCACAGGATGCTTTCCCACGCAGAGCGTGGGAACGATCATTGTGTATCCCTGTGGGAGCGAGCCTGCTCGCGAATGGCCTTCACACCATCCGAAGGGCTTAGGGCTTAGGGCATCTGGCTTAAATACCCTGCCCGCTGGAGCGGGGCGGGTGTCGCCTGTTACCATTCGCCGCTTGATTGTTCTGCTCTTCATTTTTTCGAGACAAGCCATGACCACCGTCCGCACTCGCATCGCGCCATCGCCTACCGGGGATCCCCACGTAGGTACCGCTTACATCGCATTGTTCAACTACTGCTTTGCCAAGCAGCACGGCGGTGAGTTCATCCTGCGCATCGAAGACACCGATCAGTTGCGTTCGACCCGCGAGTCCGAACAGCAGATCTTCGACGCCCTGCGCTGGCTCGGTATCGACTGGAGCGAAGGCCCGGACGTCGGCGGCCCGCACGGCCCGTATCGGCAGAGCGAGCGCGGCGACATCTACCAGAAGTACTGCCAGCAACTGGTCGACATGGGGCATGCGTTCCCGTGCTTCTGCACCGCTGAAGAACTCGATCAGATGCGCGCCGAGCAAATGGCTCGTGGCGAAACTCCGCGCTACGACGGCCGCGCGCTGCTGCTGTCGAAGGAAGAAGTCGCGGCGCGCCTGGCCGCTGGCGAACCGCACGTGATTCGCATGAAGGTGCCGAGCGAAGGCGTCTGCGTGGTGCCGGACATGCTGCGTGGCGACGTCGAGATCCCGTGGGATCGCATGGACATGCAAGTGCTGATGAAGACCGACGGCCTGCCGACGTACTTCCTCGCCAACGTCGTCGACGATCACCTGATGGGCATCACCCACGTGCTGCGTGGCGAAGAATGGCTGCCATCGGCACCGAAACTGATTTTGCTGTACGAATACTTCGGCTGGGAACAGCCGGAGCTGTGCTACATGCCGCTGCTGCGTAACCCGGACAAGAGCAAGCTGTCCAAGCGCAAGAACCCGACCTCGGTGACGTTCTACGAGCGCATGGGCTTCATGCCGGAAGCGATGCTCAACTACCTCGGCCGCATGGGCTGGTCGATGCCGGACGAGCGCGAGAAGTTCTCGCTGCAGGAAATGGTCGACAACTTCGACCTCAAGCGCGTATCCCTCGGCGGGCCGATCTTCGATATTGAGAAGCTGTCGTGGCTCAACGGCCAGTGGCTGCGCGATCTGCCGGTGGAAGAATTTGCCGCCCGCGTGCAGAAGTGGGCGTTCAATTCCGAATACATGATGAAGATCGCGCCGCACGTACAGGGCCGTGTTGAAACGTTCAGCCAGGTCGCACCGCTGGCGGGATTCTTCTTTGCTGGCGGCGTGAATCCGGATGCCAAGCTGTTTGAGTCGAAAAAGCTCTCCGGCGATCAGGTTCGCCAGTTGATGCAATTGATCCTGTGGAAACTGGAAAGCCTGCGGCAGTGGGAGAAGGACAGCATCACCGCGACGATCCAGGCGGTGGTCGAGTCCCTCGAGCTGAAACTGCGCGATGCGATGCCGTTGATGTTTGCTGCGATCACCGGGCAGGCCAGTTCGGTGTCGGTGCTCGATGCGATGGAAATCCTCGGCCCGGACCTGACCCGTTTCCGTCTGCGCCAGGCGATTGACCTGCTGGGCGGCGTGTCGAAGAAAGAAAACAAGGAATGGGAAAAGCTCTTGGGCGCCATCGCCTGATTGCTTTTGCTTCTCTGCAGGACTGCCGAAGGCTGTGATCTTTTGATCCTGCCTTCGGCGTTTCTCCCGAATTTACGGGGGAGGGCGGTAAGTGATTGTTATCCCGGCAAAAAATTTTGAAATTTTTCAAAAATAAGTTTGACAGGCTTTCGATACGCCCTTAAGATTCGCCCCGTCCTCAGCGATGAGGGGCTATAGCTCAGCTGGGAGAGCGCTTGCATGGCATGCAAGAGGTCGACGGTTCGATCCCGTCTAGCTCCACCAATTTACACTTCGAGGTCTGGCCACACCGGCCTTGAAGCGATCAACACTCAGCGTTGATCAGTTGTATAGAAGGGTTTGCGTCCCCTTCGTCTAGTGGCCTAGGACACCGCCCTTTCACGGCGGTAACAGGGGTTCGAGTCCCCTAGGGGACGCCAGTTTTACAGAAGTGATGTTGCAAGAGATCACTCCGCCGCGAGGCGAAAAATCCGGGGCTATAGCTCAGCTGGGAGAGCGCCTGCATGGCATGCAGGAGGTCAGCGGTTCGATCCCGCTTAGCTCCACCAATTTTACAGTTCAAGGTCTGGCCACACCGGCCTTGAATCGATCAGCTCTCAGCACTGATCAGTTGTATAGAAGGGTTTGTGTCCCCTTCGTCTAGTGGCCTAGGACACCGCCCTTTCACGGCGGTAACAGGGGTTCGAGTCCCCTAGGGGACGCCACGATTACCCGCTCTGCGGGATTTTATAAGGGTCATTCAATTATTGAATGGCCCTTTTGTTTGTCTGGCGTTTGGCCAACTCTCCTTTTTCCTTACACTGTGCTTCAGACCAGCGGTCATATTCATGACTTGCGGAATATTATTATGCGAATAATATTCTAGTCGTAATATTCGGAGGCAACGATGAACGATAAAAAAGCTCAAACCCGCGAACGCATCCTCAAGGCTGCCAGCGCCGCATTGATTCAACGCGGCCCGGCAGACCCGAGCGTGGGTGAAGTGATGGGCGCCGCCGGGCTGACTGTCGGCGGCTTCTATGCGCACTTCGAAAGCAAGGACGCGATGATGCTCGAGGCGTTCAAGCAGCTGCTGGGCCGCCGTCGCGACCTGATTGCCGACATGGACGCCGATCTGACCGGCGAAGAGCGTCGCGCTTTGGTGGCTGCGTTCTACCTGTCACGCAAACACCGGGATTCCAGCGAGGCCGCATGCCCGATCCCGGCCTCGATTGGGGAGCTGGGGCGTTTGCCGGAGTCGTTCCGCATTGCGCTGAACGAGCATTTGGAATTGATGGTCGCGCAACTGGCGGCCAGCCCTGAAGACACCGACAAGGCTTTGGCCGATGTCGCGTTGATGGTCGGTGGTCTGGCCTTGGCCAGAGCGCTGGGTCCGGGAGATTTATCCGATCGATTGCTGCGCGCTGCCAAGTCGGCGGTGCGTTGACCTGAAGGCAACAAGCCTGAGGAGAGTGCGATGAACGCGTTGAAGTGGGTTCGTGGCGTTAACGGTACCTTGGGCTGGTTTGCACCCAGACTGGTGGCAAGCAAAATGCGTCTGGCGTTCATGACGCCCCGCGCTCTACCGCTGCGCGATTGGGAGCTGCCGCTGTTGGCCAGCTCCGAACGCATCACATTGCGCTTCGGTCTGTCGGCGCTGCGTTGGGGCCAAGGTCCTGCAGTGTTGCTGATGCATGGTTGGGAAGGGCGGCCAACGCAATTCGCTTCGCTGATAAACGCTTTGGTTGATGCTGGCTATACCGTCGTCGCGCTCGATGGCCCGGCCCACGGTCGCTCCCCTGGGCGAGAAGCCAATGTAGTGCTGTTCGCCCGCGCCATGCTTGAAGCCGCTGCCGAATTGCCGCCGCTGCAAGCGGTTATCGGGCATTCCATGGGCGGCGCCAGCGCGATGCTCGCCGTGCAATTGGGGCTGCGCACCGAAACCCTGGTCAGCATCGCCGCACCGTCGCGGATTCTCGGCGTGCTGCGCGGTTTCGCGCGAATGGTCGGCATGCCGCCGCGCGCGCGTTCGGCGTTCATTCGTCAGGTCGAGCAGGACGTCGGCATGCGCGCCGCGACGCTGGACGTGGCCCACTATCAACTGGATATGCCCGGCCTGATCGTGCATGCCGAGGACGACAATTTTGTCTCGGTCAAAGAATCGCAATTGATTCACGAAGCCTGGTTCGACAGCCGCCTGCTGCGCCTCGAAAGCGGCGGCCATCAACGCGTGCTGGCCGACCCTCGAGTGATTGATGGCGTGTTATCACTGCTCGCCGGTCGCAGCCTTCAGGCGCGCCAATCGGCCTGAGCTCCGTTACACTGCCCCGGTTGAATACTTTGACCGGGAGTGGGGCATGGGCTGGGATCGGGCAACGCCGTTTACCATTGATCTGCAAGTAGGCGCCGAAGACATCGACGGGCTCGGGCACGCCAATAACGCGGTGTACGTCACCTGGCTCGAGCGCTGCGCCTGGCGCCATTCGCAGCGCCTCGGCCTGGACCTGGTCGAATACCGGCGGCTGGATCGGGCGATGGCCGTTGTCCGCCATGAAATCGATTATCTGGCCGCCGCCTATGAAGGCGATGAACTGCAACTGGCGACCTGGATCGTCGATTGGGATCAGCGCCTGAAAATGACCCGGCATTTCCAGCTCAAACGCCCCAGCGACAACGCCACCCTGTTGCGCGCGCAGACCACATTTGTCTGCATCGAACTGTCGACCGGCAAGCCCAAGCGTATGCCGGCGGAATTTATCGAAGGCTATGGCCCGGCGATCCAGATTGCAGAAGCCATGTGAATCTCACCCTGTGGGAGCGAGCCTGCTCGCGAAAGCATCGCGTGAGTTACGCATGCGTCAACTGACAGACCGTCTTCGCGAGCAGGCTCGCTCCCACAGAGATATGTGTAGTTCTGCGGATTTGTGCGATATCCAGTAAACTGCCGCACGTTTTTTCTTCAAGTAGTGTTTCCCCATGCAAATTGCTCTGGCGCCCATGGAAGGGTTGGTCGACGACATCCTGCGCGACGTGTTGACCCGCGTTGGCGGCATCGATTGGTGCGTGACCGAGTTCATTCGGGTCAACGACCAGTTGCTCACGCCGGCCTATTTCCACAAGTTCGGCCCCGAGCTGCTCAACGGCGCTCGCACCGCGTCCGGCGTGCCGCTGCGCGTGCAATTGCTCGGGTCCGATCCGGTGTGCCTGGCGGAGAACGCCGCGTTGGCCTGCGAGCTTGGCTCGGAAGTGATCGACCTCAACTTCGGCTGCCCGGCCAAGACCGTCAACAAATCCCGTGGCGGCGCCGTGCTGCTCAAGGAGCCGGAGCTGCTCAACCAGATCGTCGAGCATGTCCGTCGCGCCGTACCGGCGCACATCCCGGTCACCGCGAAAATGCGCCTGGGTTTCGACAGTCCTGACGGCTCGCTGGTCTGCGCCACGGCACTGGCCGAAGGCGGGGCAGAGCACATCGTCGTACATGCGCGGACGAAACTGGACGGCTACAAACCGCCGGCGCATTGGGAGTGGATCCCGCGTGTGCAGGATGTGGTCAAGGTCCCGGTCTTCGCCAACGGAGACATCTGGAGCGTCGAAGACTGGCGCCGTTGCCGCGAAATCAGCGGCGTCGAAGACATCATGCTCGGTCGGGGGCTGGTCTCCCGCCCGGATCTCGCTCGGCAGATCGCTGCGGCGCGCACTGGCGACGAGGTCGTCGAGATGACCTGGGCCGAGCTGATGCCGCTGATTCAGGACTTCTGGCTGCAGGCCAAGGCGCAGATGACCGCACGCCAATCGCCCGGTCGCCTCAAGCAATGGCTGGCCATGTTGACGCGCAACTACCCGGAAGCCGCCGAGCTTTTCACTGTTCTGCGTCGCGAAACCGAGCCGGATCAAGTCTCGCGCTTGCTCGGATTGCCGCTCGTCGAAGCCGCATAAAAAATCTCAAAATATTCTCTTGAAATCAAAACAGCGGTCCCTATCTAAGGGTTACGCGATGCCGAATTCGGGTCGCGGAGACACAAAACCTTGCTGATTGTTTTCAGGAGATTTGAATCATGAGTACTGCATTTTCTCTCGCGCCACTGTTCCGTTCCTCGGTAGGTTTCGACCGTTTCAACGACCTGTTCGAAACCGCCCTGCGTAACGAGCCTGGCAGCAGCTATCCACCCTACAACGTCGAAAAACACGGTGATGATCAATACCGTATCGTCGTCGCGGCCGCCGGTTTCCAGGAAGAAGACCTGGACCTGCAGGTCGAGAAGGGTGTGCTGACCATCAGTGGCGGCAAGCGTGACACTGACGAAAGCGTCACGTTCTTGCATCAAGGCATCGCCCAGCGAGCCTTCAAGCTGTCGTTCCGTCTGGCCGATCACATCGAGATCAAGGACGCTGCGCTGCGCAACGGCCTGCTGAGCATCGACCTGCTCCGTGTGATCCCGGAAGAAGCGAAAGCCAAGCGCATCCCGATCAATGGAGCGCAGCAGCCGGCGTTGCAGCATTGATTCATGTGCTGACACACAATCGCCCGAATCGGCGATAAGCCGCTGAACGAAAGGCCCCGATACGTCGGGGCCTTTTTTGTGCGCGCAATCAAAGCGATGCAGGGTTTGCCGGTGTTGTCGGGGCTCTTTACAATCTGCGCAGTTTTGCCGACCCCCATTTCCCAGCGGTCGGCCTGGAGCCTTTTTTCATGGACGAGATTCAACAGCGCTGGCTGTGCGCGTTGTCCGCACCAATGGCCGCGCTCAACACCGGCGCCGGGTATGACGACCCGGCGTTCTGCAACGATCGTTACATCAACCTCAAGGAAAGTTGGGGTATCGATGATCGCCGACAGTTGTTCGACATGCTCGGATGGATGACCGACGACGGCCATGCCAAGCACCTCAGCGGGGCCTATCTGGCGTGGCAGCGATGCCTGCCGAGTGAATGGCAGTCGTTGCTCAATGATCTGAGCCCGCGCGAGCGCGTCCTGCATGAATTTGCCAGCCGTACCTTCGGCAGCTGTGGTCCCGGCGGCATTCTGTCCTGGGATTACGGCCGGATGGGCTTTCTGTTGCGCTGCGCCGTGCGTAATCAATGGATCGATCTGGCCGAGAGCAACTGGTTGCACAGTCGTCTGGCGTTGAGGGCGCAGTTTCATTA
This sequence comes from Pseudomonas siliginis, assembly GCF_024072275.1. NCBI lineage: Bacteria > Pseudomonadati > Pseudomonadota > Gammaproteobacteria > Pseudomonadales > Pseudomonadaceae > Pseudomonas > Pseudomonas siliginis. Next base: position 2,167,712 of record NZ_CP099598.1, read on the forward strand.
CGGCAGCTGGATGGCTTATTTCAACGGCTTTCTGGTGGGACGAACTTTTTGGTGCTGCATGAGCAAAAGCGATGATGAACTGGCGGTCGAGATGAGTCGTGAGGGCACCAGCGCTTTCAACACCAGGATTGCCCGAGGCCTTGCGCAAAACATTCCACACTTTCTCGCCGATCTGCCTTGGCACATGGATATTGATCCGCCGTCTCGTCCGGCATCGCTTGGGGAGTTCGACTGGTCATGAGTTGCTGGATTCGACTGGGCATTGAACCGACTACTGACGAAACCCTGATTCGCAGCGCCTATCGCGCCCGTTTGCCGGCGCACCATCCGGAAACCGACCCGGAAGGTTTTCAGGCGCTGCGCATGGCCTACGAGAGTGCCCTGCGTCTGGCCCGTGAAGAGCAGCAGGAAGAGGCTGAAGACGAGATTGACGCTGCACAAGCCAATGTCGTTCGGGCGCCTCAAGCTTTCTTGGATTTCTGTGCGCTGCTGGATGATCCCGCGCGACGCTTCAATCACGCGGCGTGGCAGGCATTCGTCCGGACGCTGGATGACTTGTCACTGGAGGTTTTCGATGACCTCAACTGGGGCTTGTACCACCGACTGTCCGGCGCCGGTCCGTTGTCCTACCGTTGTGCGAATCTGTTGGCGCAACGCATGGCCTGGGACCAGCAACTGTTGGATTTGGCATTCGACGATGCGCAAGCGGTAGAAGGCTTTTTGCAGCGCATCAAGGCGCCCGACCCGTTCGACACGGATCTGATGAGCGCCTGGTCAGAGCCGGCACAGACCGAGTCGCTGTGGTATGCCCTTAGCCTCGATTTCATCTTTACTCAGCGTCCGCTTCACGAGTTCGCCGAGTTCGCCAGTCGGCACACGTGCTTGCCGTTGCCCAACGATGCCGCGTACCTCAAGCGGTTGCTGGTGCAGTTCACCCAAGCGGGGATGGGCGCGCCGACGTTCCTGCAGTGCTGTGCCGAACAGCACGATGCCGCGCCGGATAACGTCGACTGGCTGTACCTGCTGGCGTGTCAGTACAGTCTGTTGGGGCACGACGATCAAGCGTTTCCATGCTGGATTCGGCTCTGGAGCGAACATCGCCATCCCGCGGCAGAGAGTCGCTTGCTGGAGCTGTGTGCCAAGCGTCAGCCGACCTTTCTGCCGTTGCTGATTCAGGCGTTCGATCGTCTGGAGGACTGCGCCGTTTGGCCGGACGAGCTGGGTGCTGAGTGCCAGGTGTATGGCAGTCCGTCACAGCGGCCCGAGACCTTGACGCGTTGGTTGGGTGTCGGACGGCTCAAGCTTGATGCACTGGCGCAAAGCTTTGTTGATTGGCGCATGGCGGGCGACGAGCTGCCATTGCTCGCGCAGTTGATCGGCGAAAACCACGACAGCCGTTTGCTGCGTCTGTACCGGCACGCCTGGGCGCTGCATCGTGGTGATTCGGCCTTGTTGCAGCAGATTGTCGACGAACCGCTGCCGGTGGATGCGCTGGAATGCCTGGTTTTGAGCGGCCTGAAGTATCAGGCCAGGCAACATCTGCATTGGCTGGCCAAGGCGCCTGTTGCGCAGGCCATGAGCGCTTTCACTGACTCGCAAACACTTTCACCGCAATTGCCGCTCGCGTTGTCCGAAGGTACGCTGCACAAGGTTTGTCGTCTGTGGTTGCAGCGCTTGCGGCCCTATAGCGACACGGCGCTTGCACGCATTGCCGACGCGTTCGAGCTGAGTGCGGTCAAAGACGGCAATGACCTCTCGGAGCTTGATCTCATGCTCCAGTTGAATCGGCGCGCGACAGGTTTGCCGCCGATCGGGTTGGGAACGGCGATCTGGGATTGGCACGCTCAAACCGTGTTTTTGCTGGCATTGCTGGAACAACCCGAGCGCTGGTTGCAATTGATTGATGCGCAGTGTCTGGAGCGTTTGCCGTTCAATCCTGCGCATCCTTTGAGTCGCCTGCAGCCACTGTTGCGGCGCTTGCTGCGTGAGCAGGGCGATGGCGCCGGTTTGCTCGGCTGGCTGCAGGGTGACGATCCCGTACACGGTTTGCTGGTGCAACAGTTGTTCAGTGTCGAGCAGGCCCTCGACAGCGCCAGGCTGCCCGCCAATGCCCTGCTTTACACCTGCGTCGAAAGTGACCGTGCGGCGTGCGGTGATGACCTGCTGGGCTTGTTGATGTTCTGGGGCGTGCTCTACCACGATCCAAGCCTGAGCGCCGAGCAGCACCGGGCGTTGTTGCAGTCGATTGAAGCGGTCAGTTGCGAGGATGACTGGTTCGAAGGCTTTCGCGACGGTCTGATCAAGGGCGAACCGGTGTGGCCACCGCGCAAGGTGTTGACGGATTTCGGTGTCGACAAACTATTGGCCTATGAGGCGCTGGATGCGCTCAAAAGCTTGATTCGCTACGGCGCTGCCGGTGTGCCGAAAACGCGAGTATTGCGGCAACTGCAGCAGGGTAAGGATGACGTGCAGAACAGCGTCGGTTTGCGCTTGGCACTTTGCGCGTTGCTGTCGTGGTCGGAGCGGTTGCTGTTAGCCAACAGTGATGTCCAGCCAGTACCAGCGAAAGCTTTTTGGCGCCTCGGATCACGGCTGGGGCGCAAGGCTTTTATCGCTCAGGTCCTGGGATGCGTAGTGGTCACACCGATAGCCGGGCTGATAACGGGCACGACGATTGGCGGGATGGTCATCTTTTTGCTTGGCGTACTGCTGTTGTTCGCGGCAGTGCTACGGCGGTTGCACGATATGGGCCGGGGCATACCGACACTGCTGATATTTCTTGGATTGTCGCCGTTTCTGCCATTCCTGCCGCTGGTGCTCTTCGGTTTTCCAGGAGACAAACTGCCCAATCGCTACGGCGTGCCGCCGGACGGTGGGGCAGATATGTTGTCCGGCGGATTGCAGGCCGCTCTGCGGCGACTGAACGGCTAAAGACGCATCTGATCCAGCGCATCATTCAGCGCTGAGCGGTGGCTGGCGATTGCGCTGGGTTGCTGGCCGGCAAGCACGGTGTTGAAGGTATCCATCCACTCGGCAATGCGCGCACGCTCGTCGCCCAGACTTTGCATCCATGCTCGCTCCAGACGTGCGAGCAGGGTGCGGTTGGGCAGGGCGTCGCGAGGGTGGACTTTGAGCGTCGCGAGCCGGGCATGGCTGTCTCTGCGCGCCTGTTCATCCAGTCCGGTCGGGCTGCGGTCGATGCTGTGGCCGTAACGTTCGCCGGTTTCCAGAAGCGTGACGTCTACTTCCAGCAGGCCGTTGATGTCATAGCTGAAACGCACATCGAGACTCTGCAGTTGCTCACTAGGGGTGAACTGGATGTCGAAAGAATCGATGAAAATATTGTCGCGTACCCACGGGCGTTCCCCTTGATACACCGCGATACGGATTTCAGTCTGTTGCGCAAACGTCGTCGAGTAACGCTGCACCCGTGACGTTGGAATCACCGTGTTGCGCTCGATGATCGGCGAGAACGCGCCACTGACGCCTTCGCCACGATTAGTCGAAATCCCCAGCGTATACGGACAGACATCCGTCAGAATCAATTCCTCGACCGCACCATCCCGCGCCTTGCATGCCGCCTGCGTCGCCGCCCCCAGCGCCACGATAGTGTCTGGATCAAGATGCCGATAAGGCAGGCGTCCAAACAACGTGGCGACCATTTGCTGTACCGCCGGCATGCGCGTGGCGCCACCGACCAGCACCAGGCTGTCGAGGTCGCGCGGTTTCAGTCGGGCATCGCGCAGAGCCTGTTCGATTGGCGCGCGCAAGCGGGCCAGCAACGGCTCCCATATTTTTACTGCAGCGGCTTCATCCAGTTCCCATTCGAATGTCTGCTCGGCATACCGCCAGCTCAACTGCTGTGCGCCTTCGCCGAGTTTGCATTTCACCTGTTCGAGGGCATCACCGAGGCTGGCCATGGCTTGTGCATCGATCGTTGAGGGGGCGAGTTGCCAGTGTTTCAGGCAGGCCTGCAACAGGGCGGCGGTGAAGTCTTCGCCGCCGAGAAAGTTGTCGCCAGTGGAGGCATGCACTTCAATCAGCGGCAATGCGTATTCGAGCACGGTGACGTCGAATGTGCCGCCGCCGAGATCGAAAATCAGCGTGCGTTCGAACTTCTGTTCGTGCAGGCCGTACGCCATGGCGGCCGCGGTCGGTTCATTGATCAGGCGCGTCACGGACAGCCCGGCCAGTTCGGCGGCGAACAAGGTGCGCTTGCGCTGCTCGTCACTGAAATATGCCGGTACCGAAATGACCGCTTCTGTGACCGCTTGGCCGAGAAAGGCCTCCGCGTCCTGCTTGAGTGAGCCAAGTACCAGCGCCGACAACTCTTCCGGGCTGAACTGGCGAGAGCCGAGCTGGATTTGCCTGTCGCTGCCCATGAAACGCTTGAACGCGGCGGCAGTGCGTTCCGGGTGCGTGGTCAGGCGGGCGCGGGCGGCTTTGCCGACCAGAATCGTGTCGTCTTCATCAAGGCTGACCACCGACGGTGTCAGCACATCGCCGAGGGCGTTGCGGATCAGTTCGGCGCGGCCTTCACGCCAGACGGCGATCAGGCTGTTGGTGGTGCCAAGGTCGATGCCCAGCAGGGCCGGGCGGGGAAGGGATGCATCCTGCATGGTTGATCTCGAAGCGGCGCAAAAAACGCGACCCTACAGGCTGACGCAAACCGTGGCAATTGTTGCTCTGTTGCCAGTCTGTGCGACCGCCGATTCAGGGCAGCAGTTTTTTCAGATCCTCCAACCCCACCGGTCGGCTGTGCAGATAGCCCTGATACAAATGGCATTCCAGCCCCTGCAAAAACGCCAGCTGTGCTGGCGTCTCCACTCCTTCGGCAATCACTTCCAATTCCAAGCTGCGCGCCATCGCGACAATCGCGCGAATGATCTCGGCAACATTGGAGTCAGTGGTCGCATCGCGGATGAACGACTGGTCGATCTTCAGGGTGTCTACCGGCAGACGCTTCAAATAAGTCAGCGACGAATAACCGGTGCCGAAATCGTCCATGGCGAAGCTCACGCCGAGCTTTTTCAGACGACGCATTTTGCTGATGGTGTCTTCCAGATTCTGAATGACGATGCCTTCGGTGATTTCCAGTTTCAGCAGAGAGCAGGGCAGGCCGTGGCTGGTCATGCTGTGTTCGATGCGTTCGACGAAATCGTTCTGGCGGAACTGCCGGGGACTGATGTTCACGCACAGGCTGAAGTTGAGCGGGTCGACCAGTTTCAGTGCGATCAGTTGTTTGAAGGCGTTGCAGGCTTCATCGAGGATCCACGTGCCGACTTCGAGAATCAGGCCGCTGTCTTCCAGTACCTTGATGAACTCGGTGGGCGATTGCGCGCCGAGTTCGGGATGATTCCAGCGCACCAGGGCTTCGGCGCCAATGATGCGGTTGTCGCGGGCATCGACCTGTGGCTGAAAGTGCACGTTGAACTCGCCGCGCGACAGCGCCAGGCGCAGGTCGGTCTCCATGCGCAGGCGTTCGCTGGCCGCTTTCTGCATGGTGTTGTGATACATCTGCGTGGTGTTGCGCCCGGAATCCTTGGCCCGGTACAGGGCGATGTCGGCGCGTTTGAGCAGGTCGGTCGGGGTCGAGCCGTGATCGGGGATCAGCGCGACGCCAATGCTCGGCGTCACTTGCAGGCGCTGGCCATCGAGGAACATCGGCTCCGAGAGCAGTTCGCGAATGGTGTCAGCCAGCGCGCGCACTTGCTCGCTGACTTCACTGCGCGATCCTTCGAGGCCGCTGAGCAACACCACAAACTCATCGCCACCGAGGCGCGCCACGGTGTCTTCCATGCGCACACTGGCTTCGAGCCGCGCGGTGATGATTTTCAGCACGGTGTCGCCGACCGGGTGACCGAGGGAATCGTTGATGTGCTTGAAGTGATCGAGGTCGAGAAACAGCAAGGCGCCACGCAGATTGTGGCGCTTGAGCAGGGCGATCTGCTGGCTCAGGCGATCCATCAGCAGGGCGCGGTTGGGGAGGTTGGTCAGCGGGTCGTGATAGGCCAGGTGACGAATCTGCGCTTCGGCGTTCTTCAACAGGCTAACGTCGCGCGCGGTCAGCAGCAGGCAGGCGGTTTCATTGAGGGTGATCGGCTCGACCGAAACTTCCACCGTGAGCAACTCGCCGCGCTTGTTGCGCCCGAGCATTTCCTGATGATGCACGCGGCCCTTGATCTGCAACTCGGCGAGTAAGGTCGAGCGCTGTTTCTCTTCGGCCCAGATCCCCACCTGATAAACGGTTTTGCCCACCACTTCGTCGGCGCGGTAGCCGGTAAGGCGACAGAAACCGTCGTTGACCTCCAGATAACGCCCGGTGTCGCGCTCGGTGATGGTGATCGCGTCTGGACTTGAGTGAAACGCCTTGGCGAATTTTTCTTCGCTGGCCTTCAGAGCCGCTTCCGAGCGCTGTTGCTGGGTGATGTCGCGCAGGGTGGTGACGATGCACGGCTGGTCGCCGACGCTGATCTGCCGGCTGGAAATCACGCAGGTCAGCGACTGGCCGTCCTTGTGCTGGACGAGAATGGCCACGTTGCTCAGGCCTTGTTCGCGAATCACTCGTTCGATGCGTTGCAGGCTCTTTGCCGAGGCGTCCCACAGGCCGATTTCTTCGGCGGTGTGGCCAATCACATCGGCGGCGCTCCAGCCAAAGGTCTGGCTGAAGCTCGAATTGATTTCGATGAATTCCCCGGTTTCCTGGCGCGTCACGCAGATCGGATCGGGGCTGACCTGAAACAGCGTGGCGAATTTCTCTTCCGAGGCTACCAGCCGCTGCTCGCGCTCGACCTGATCGGTGATGTCCAGCAACGTGCCGGCCATGCGCAGCGGTGCGCCGTTGTCGTCGCGATAGAGACGCGCGCGGCTTTCCAGATAGCGCGAGCTGCCGTCGGGCAATTGCACCCGATAGGTCAGTTGATAATTGCCGGCGGGGCCTTCGCGCAGGCTGCGGTAGGCGTCGCGCATGCTGTCGCGCTCCTCGCCCGGCACGCCTTCGAAAAACTCCTCGAATGATTCATGAAATGGAATCGGCTCCAGCCCGTGCAATTGCGCAGCGCGCGCCGAGCCGTAGAGCATGCCGCTGGGGATGTGCCAGTCCCAGGTGCCGAGTTGCGCCGAATCCAGCGCCAGGTCGAGGCGTTCCTGGCTGTCCTTCAAGGCCAGTTCGGCGGCTTTGCGTTCGGTGGTGTCGAGGAAGGTGCTGAGCAGATAGGGCTGGCCTTCGAGCTCGACCTTCTGCGCGCTGAGGATGCCGTCGTGCACCTGGCCATTGCTAGCGCGAAACTGCACTTCCATGCTGATCAGCTCGCCCTTGGCTTTGGTTTTCTTCACCAGTTCGGCGCGTTGCTCGGGATGCACCCACAAGCCCAGTTCCAGGGTGGTGCGGCCGATTGCGCTTTGCACCGGCCAGCCGAACAGGCTTTCGAAATACTGGTTGGCCTCGCTGATCAGACCGTCATCCTGACGGGTCAGCAGAACCATGTTCGGGCACAGGTGGAAAAGTGTCGCGAAACGTTTCTCCGAGCTGCTCAGGGCCTGCTCGCGCTGGCGTTGGTGGGTGATTTCGCGAATCACCCCGATCATTCGGGGCCGGCCGTTCTTGTCCGGCAGCAGGCTGCCGCTGATCTCCAGCCAGTGCAGGCTGCCGTCGGGCCAGCGAATGCGGTGATGCATCGCCTGCTCCAACGGGGCACCGGCGATCACCGCATGGAAAGCACGCACGGTTTTCGCACGGTCTTCCGGCGGCAACAGGTCGAGGTATTCCAAATCGGCGGGTAATGGCTGCCGTGGATCGAAACCGAACAATGCCTGAGTGCCCCGCGACCAGCTGATCTGGCCGCGCTCGATGTCCCAATACCAGGCACCGAGCCGCGCGCCGTTGAGCGCGGCGAGCAATTGCGGCGCGCTTTCCCAGCTCTGCTCGGAATGGCGCGGATCAACAGCCTGGATTCGCGGCATCGGCGGAATTCGGTCAACAGATTTCGGCATTGTCAGCGGGCCTTGAGCTGAGTGGCGTGAGGCACAGGAGCGGCTCTATAGGAGTAGCACAAGTCAGGCCGGGATCCCTGGCCGATCGATTTGTGCATCCAGCAGGGCCATGAAGGCGCGTGCTGCATTCGATAGCGTCCGTTCGGTGTGCAAGATATAGCCTAGCTGGCGAGTGAGCTGTATGCCCGGCAATGCGATGCTTGCCACTTGTTCGTCGAGCATCGTGCGCGGCAGCACGCTCCAGGCCAGGCCGATGGAGACCATCATCTTGATGGTTTCCAGATAGTTGGTGCTCATGGCGATGTTCGGCGTCAGGCCCTGAGCTTCGAACAAACGCTGGACGATGTGGTGGGTAAACGTGTTGCCGCCGGGGAAAACCGCCGGATGGCCGGCGATGTCCGCCAGACTGACGGCGCCGTTGTTGATCAGTGAGTGTTCCGGGGCGACGACGAAATCCAGCGGGTCGTCCCATACCGGCGTAGCTTTGACCAGGGTATGCGGCTCTGGCGCGAGGGTGATGACCGCCAGTTCTGCGCGGCCGTGGAGAATTTCCTCGTAGGCCACTTCCGAATCAAGGAACTGAATATCCAGCGCAACCTGTGGGTAGCGGCGGGTGAACTCCCTTAATAGAGGCGGCAAGCGATGCAGGCCGATGTGGTGACTGGTGGCCAGGGTCAGGCGGCCGCTGACCTCGCCGGTCAGGTTGGTCAGGGCGCGGCGGGTGTCGTCGAGCACATTGAGAATCTGATAGGCCCTTGGCAGCAGGGCGCGACCCGCCTCGGTCAGACCGACTTCGCGACCTAGTCGATCAAACAGGCGCACTTTCAATTGCTGCTCAAGCCCGGCGATGCGCTTGCTGATCGCCGGTTGTGTCAGATGAAGGCGTTCGCCGGCGCCGGAGAAGCTGCCGGTCTCGGCGATGGCAATAAAAGCATTCAGGTTAGCCAGATCCATGTCGCATTCCAGTTGGTTATCCAAAGCATAAAAAATATGAATTTGAGTTATTTAATCTAACCCCATAGGATCGGCCTCACAAGCCAAAGGGTTATTGATAAGCCCAGGGCATAGAAACAAGCTGATGAGGAACCGTCTGATGGCCGGCAAAACGCTCTACGACAAGCTCTGGGATTCGCATTTGGTCAAGCAGCGCGACGATGGCTCGGCGCTGATCTACATCGATCGTCACATCATCCACGAAGTGACTTCGCCGCAAGCTTTCGAAGGCTTGCGTCTGGCCGGGCGCAAGCCTTGGCGCATCGATGCCAACATCGCGACCCCGGACCACAACGTACCGACCACTCCGGAGCGCAAGGGCGGGATCGAAGCCATTGCCGACCAGGTCTCGCGTTTGCAGGTGCAGACCCTCGACGACAACTGCGATGAATACGGCATCGTCGAATTCAAGATGAACGACGTGCGTCAGGGCATCGTTCACGTGATCAGCCCGGAGCAGGGCGCGACCTTGCCGGGCATGACCGTGGTCTGCGGTGACTCGCACACTTCGACCCACGGCGCATTCGGGGCATTGGCCCACGGTATCGGTACATCTGAGGTCGAGCACGTGCTCGCCACCCAGTGCCTGGTCGCCAAAAAAATGAAAAACATGCTGGTGCGCGTCGAAGGCCAATTGCCGTTCGGCGTGACCGCCAAGGACATCGTCCTTGCGGTGATCGGCAAGATCGGCACCGCCGGCGGTAACGGCCATGCCATCGAGTTTGCCGGCAGCGCGATCCGCGATCTGTCCGTCGAAGGCCGCATGACCATCTGCAACATGTCCATCGAAGCCGGCGCCCGCGTCGGCCTGGTGGCGGCAGATCAGAAGACCATCGACTACGTCAAAGGTCGTCCATTCGCGCCGAAGGGCGAGCAGTGGGACATGGCCGTCGAAGCCTGGAAAGACCTGGTCTCCGACGCCGATGCCAAATTCGACACCGTGGTCGAGTTGGACGCCGCGCAGATCAAGCCGCAAGTCAGCTGGGGCACTTCGCCTGAGATGGTTTTGGCCGTGGATCAGAACGTGCCGGACCCGGCCAAGGAAATGGATCTGGTCAAGCGTGACTCGATCGTTCGCGCCTTGAAATACATGGGTCTGACCGCCAATCAGGCGATCACCGACATTCAGCTTGATCGCGTATTCATCGGTTCCTGCACCAACTCGCGCATCGAAGACTTGCGCGCTGCTGCGGTGATCGCCAAGGGCCGCAAGGTGGCCTCGACCATCAAGCAGGCGATCGTCGTGCCGGGCTCGGGTCTGGTCAAGGCGCAGGCTGAAGCCGAAGGGCTGGACAAGATTTTCCTCGAGGCCGGTTTCGAATGGCGCGAGCCGGGTTGCTCCATGTGCCTGGCGATGAACCCGGACCGTTTGGAGTCCGGCGAGCATTGCGCCTCGACTTCCAACCGTAATTTCGAAGGCCGTCAGGGCGCCGGTGGCCGTACCCACCTGGTCAGCCCGGCCATGGCGGCGGCGGCAGCGGTGAACGGCCGTTTCATCGACGTTCGTGAATTGATCCAAGGAGCACAGTAAAGATGAAGGCATTTACTCAGCACACTGGTCTTGTCGCGCCTCTGGATCGTGCCAACGTCGACACCGATCAGATCATTCCCAAGCAGTTCTTGAAGTCGATCAAGCGCACCGGTTTCGGTCCGAACCTGTTCGACGAGTGGCGTTATCTGGATGTCGGCCAGCCGTATCAGGACAACTCCAAGCGCCCGTTGAACAAGGATTTCGTCCTCAACGCCGAGCGTTATCAGGGTGCCAGCGTATTGCTCGCCCGCGAGAACTTCGGCTGCGGCTCGAGCCGTGAACACGCGCCGTGGGCGCTGGAAGAGTACGGTTTCCGCAGCATCATCGCGCCGAGTTACGCCGACATCTTCTTCAACAACAGTTTCAAGAACGGCCTGCTGCCGATCATTCTCAGCGATGCAGAAGTTGATGAACTGTTTAAGCAAGTTGAAGCCGAGCCGGGTTATCAATTGCAGATCGACTTGCAGGCGCAGACCGTGACCCGCCCGGATGGCAAGGTGTACAGCTTCGAGATCGATGCGTTCCGCAAGCACTGCCTGCTCAACGGTCTGGACGATATCGGCCTGACCTTGCAGGACGGCGATGCGATTGCGACGTTCGAGGCGAAACATCGGGTTAGCCAGCCGTGGTTGTTTCGCGACGTGTGATTCGAAATTGATGTAGTCGGGGCTGGCCCCTTCGCGAGCAGGCTCGCTCCCACCTTGGAATGCATTCCCCTGTGGGAGCGAGCCTGCTCGCGAAGACGGCAGCGCAAACAACATAGATACCAGGATGTGCCCATGACCAGCACCGCCCAACACACTCAGGTCGTACAAAAGCAATTCGGTGAACAGGCCGCCGCCTACCTGAGCAGCGCCGTTCACGCTCAAGGCACCGAATTCGCATTGCTACAGGCTGAGCTGGCCGGGCAGGGCGAGGCTCGTTTGCTGGACTTGGGTTGCGGCGCAGGCCATGTCAGTTTCCACGTCGCTCCATTGGTCAAGGAAGTGGTGGCTTACGACCTGTCGCAGCAAATGCTTGATGTGGTTGCCGGCGCTGCCGTTGATCGCGGCTTGAACAACATCATTACCGTCAACGGCGCTGCCGAGCGCTTGCCGTTCGTTGATGGCGAGTTCGATTTTGTGTTTAGCCGGTACTCGGCGCATCACTGGAGCGACCTCGGTCTGGCCTTGCGCGAAGTGCGCCGGGTGCTGAAGCCGGGCGGGGTGGCGGCTTTCGTTGACGTGTTGTCACCGGGCAGTGCGTTGTTCGACACTTACCTGCAAAGCGTCGAAGTGCTGCGCGACACCAGCCATGTCCGCGACTACTCCGCCGCCGAGTGGCTGCGCCAGGTCAGCGAGGCTGGTCTGCATGTGCGCAGTACCACCCGGCAGCGCCTGCGTCTGGAGTACAGCAGCTGGGTCGAGCGCATGCGCACACCTGACGTGATGCGCGCGGCGATCCGCCAGTTGCAGCAGTCGATGGGCAACGAAGTGCGTGAGTATTTTGAGATAGATGCCGACGGCTCGTTCAGTACCGATGTGATCGTACTGATGGCCGAGCGATAGGAATTTTTCCCGGCGCGCCGTTCACTGGCGCACCGCTTGAAGACACGAGGAAAGCATGAGCAAGCAGATTCTGATTCTCCCGGGTGACGGTATTGGTCCGGAAATCATGGCCGAAGCGGTCAAGGTGCTGGAATTGGCCAATGACAAGTACAGCCTGGGCTTCGAGCTGAGCCACGACGTGATCGGCGGCGCGGCCATCGACAAGCATGGCGTGCCGCTGGCCGACGAAACCCTTGATCGCGCCCGCGCTGCCGACGCCGTGCTGCTGGGCGCGGTCGGTGGCCCGAAATGGGACACCATCGAGCGTGACATCCGCCCTGAGCGCGGTCTGCTGAAAATCCGCGCGCAACTGGGCCTGTTCGGCAACCTGCGCCCGGCGATCCTCTATCCGCAACTGGCCGACGCGTCGAGCCTGAAACCGGAAATCGTTGCCGGTCTGGACATCCTCATTGTCCGTGAGCTGACCGGCGGCATTTACTTCGGCGCGCCGCGTGGCACCCGTACGCTGGACAACGGCGAGCGTCAGTCCTACGACACGCTGCCGTACAGCGAAAGCGAAATCCGCCGCATCGCCCGTGTCGGTTTCGACATGGCCATGGTTCGTGGCAAGAAGCTCTGCTCGGTGGACAAGGCCAACGTCCTGGCATCCAGCCAGTTGTGGCGCGAAGTGGTCGAGCAAGTGGCCAAGGATTACCCGGAAGTCGAACTGAGCCACATGTACGTCGACAACGCCGCCATGCAGTTGGTGCGCGCACCCAAGCAGTTCGACGTGATCGTCACCGACAACATGTTCGGCGACATCCTCTCCGACGAAGCGTCGATGCTCACCGGCTCGATCGGCATGCTGCCGTCGGCCTCGCTGGATTCCAACAACAAGGGCATGTACGAGCCTTGCCACGGTTCGGCCCCGGACATTGCCGGTAAAGGCATTGCCAACCCGCTGGCGACGATCCTGTCGGTATCGATGATGCTGCGTTACAGCTTCAATCTGCACGACGCTGCCGATGCCATCGAAAAAGCTGTCAGCGTCGTGCTCGATCAGGGCTTGCGCACCGGCGACATCCACTCGGCCGGTTGTACCAAAGTCGGTACGCAGGAAATGGGCGACGCAGTAGTCGCCGCGCTGCGGAATCTGTAATCTCTCGGGCCCGCTGCGAAATTCAATACAAAGCAGCGGCCCACTTTTCAAGAAGGTGTAGTTGCGATGAAACGTGTAGGTCTGATCGGTTGGCGCGGGATGGTCGGTTCCGTGCTCATGCAGCGGATGCTGGAAGAGCAGGATTTCGATCTTATCGAGCCGGTGTTTTTCACCACGTCCAATGTCGGTGGCCAAGGCCCGTCCGTGGGCAAGGACATTGCTCCTCTCAAGGACGCTTACAGCATTGACGAGCTGAAGACCCTCGACGTGATCCTGACCTGCCAAGGCGGCGACTACACCAGCGAAGTATTCCCGAAGCTGCGTGAAGCCGGCTGGCAGGGTTACTGGATCGACGCGGCGTCGAGCCTGCGCATGAACGATGACGCGGTGATCATTCTCGATCCGGTCAACCGCAAGGTCATCGACCAGCAACTGGACGCGGGCACCAAGAACTACATTGGCGGCAACTGCACCGTCAGCCTGATGCTGATGGGTCTGGGCGGTCTGTTCGAGGCCGGTCTGGTCGAGTGGATGAGCGCCATGACCTATCAGGCGGCCTCCGGTGCCGGCGCGCAGAACATGCGTGAACTGATCAAGCAGATGGGCGCGACCCACGCCGCTGTCGCCGATCAACTGGCCGATCCGGCCAGCGCGATCCTCGACATCGACCGTCGCGTGGCCGAAGCCATGCGCAGCGACGCGTACCCGACCGAAAACTTCGGCGTACCGCTGGCCGGCAGCCTGATCCCGTGGATCGACAAGGAACTGCCGAACGGCCAGAGCCGCGAAGAGTGGAAGGCCCAGGCCGAGACCAACAAGATCCTCGGTCGCTTCAAGAGCCCGATCCCGGTCGACGGCATCTGCGTGCGCATCGGCGCCATGCGCTGCCACAGCCAGGCGCTGACCATCAAGCTGAACAAAGACGTACCGATCGCCGATATCGAAGGGCTGATCAGCCAGCACAACCCTTGGGTCAAGCTGGTACCGAACAACCGCGAGATCAGCATGCAGGAGCTGAGCCCGACCAAGGTCACCGGCACCCTGAATGTACCGGTCGGTCGTCTGCGCAAGCTGAACATGGGTTCGCAATTCGTCGGCGCCTTCACCGTCGGCGACCAACTGCTGTGGGGCGCGGCCGAACCGCTGCGCCGCATGCTGCGGATCCTGCTGGAGCGTTGATCGCTTGAAGCATTGAAGAAGCCCGTGCCTTGTGAGAGGTGCGGGTTTTTTTATGCCAAGGATTTCTCCGGTGTCTGTACTGCCTTTTTCGCGAGCAGGCTCGCTCCCACATTGAAATGCGGTCCCTGTGGGAGCGAGCCTGCTCGCGAAAGGGCCGGTCCAGCCGCCGCAAATCCTGCAGAAATTGCCTGCGCGCCACCCACCCGGTAAAGTGCCGCTCCCCCCGTTTTGCCAGAGGTAGCTCCATGACCCAGACTTTCGATATCGCCGTTATCGGCGCCACCGGTACTGTCGGCGAAACCCTCGTACAGATTCTCGAAGAACGCGACTTCCCGGTCGGCAACCTGCACCTGCTGGCCAGCAGTGAATCGGCCGGCAGCTCGGTGCTTTTCCGCAACAAAAACGTACGCGTGCGCGAGGTCGACGAGTTCGATTTCAGCAAGGTCAGACTGGTGTTCTTCGCCGCCGGCGCTGCTGTGTCGCTGAGCTACGCCGCTCGCGCCCATGCTGCCGGTTGCTCGTTGATCGACTTGTCCGGCGCCTTGCCCACCGATCAGGCGCCACAAGTGGTGCCCGAGGCCAATGCCGATATTCTCGCCAGTCTGAAAAGCCCATTCCAGGTCAGCAGCCCAAGCCCGTCTGCTACGACGCTTGCGGTGGTGCTGGCGCCGCTGCTCGATCTGCTCGATCTGCAATACGTCAACGTCACCGCCAATCTGGCCGTTTCGGCGCAAGGCCGCGAGGCGGTCACCGAGCTCGCGCGGCAGACCGCCGAGCTGCTCAACATGCGTCCGCTGGAACCGACGTTCTTCGACCGGCAGATGGCCTTCAACCTGCTGGCACAAGTCGGTACGCCTGATGCGCAGGGCCACACGCTGCTGGAAAAACGATTGGTTCGAGAGCTGCGCCAGGTCCTGGCGAAACCTTTATTGAAGATTTCTGCCACTTGCGTTCAAGCCCCGGTGTTTTTTGGCGATAGCTTTAGCGTGACCTTGCAGTCAGGCAGCGCTGTTGACCTGGAAAAGGTCAACGCAGCGCTTGAGGCTGCACCGGGCATCGAGCTGGTCGAGGCCGGTGATTATCCGACCGCGGTCGGCGATGCGGTGGGGCAGGACGTGGTCTACGTAGGCCGCGTGCGGACGGGCGTCGACGACCCGGCGGAACTAAATCTTTGGCTGACGTCAGATAACGTACGCAAAGGCGCGGCGCTCAACGCCGTGCAACTGGCTGAGTTGTTGATAAAAGACCTGCTGTAAAAGATACTTGGCAACAATTTGTCGACTGATTCTAGGTGAGCGCTATGCTTGCCCGAAGCGCGTCGATGACGAGTCACCCTCCGGGACTTTCCGGGGCAGCACCGAAATGATCGCGCGCGGCGACCCCCGTCGTCGCGCGCAATGCCTTACGGCAGCGGTATTCAAAAGCTTCTCGCTGGCCGAGGAACGTTCAAACAAAGGATGAGGCTATGGTTCAAGTTCGCAAACTGGTGTTAGCAATAGCGGCCGCCTCGGCGCTGTCCTCCGGTATGGCGCATGCCCTCGGGCTCGGGGAGCTGACCCTGAAGTCGACCCTGAACCAGCCGTTGGTGGCTGAAATCGAGCTGCTCGACGTCAAGGATCTCACCGCTGCCGAAGTGGTGCCGAGCCTGGCTTCCCCTGAAGATTTCGCCAAGGCCGGCGTCGACCGTCAGGCTTTTCTCAATGACCTGACGTTCACCCCGGTACTCAACGCCAACGGCAAAAGCGTGTTGCGCGTGACCTCGAGCCAACCGCTGTCGGAACCGATGGTGAAGTTCCTTGTGCAGGTGATGTGGCCCAATGGCCGCTTGTTGCGTGATTACAGCGTGCTGCTCGATCCGTCGAAGTTCTCGCCGCAGACCGCAGACGCCGCCGCGCAACCGGCGCCGTCGCAGACCATCACTGCGCCCACCACTGGCGCCACCCATCGCAATCAATACACCACCACGCCGCGCGATACCCTGTGGGAAATCGCCGCGAAGGCGCGCAACGGCGGCTCGGTGCAGCAGACCATGCTGGCGATTCAGGCGCTCAATCCGAATGCCTTTATCGACGGCAACATAAACCGTCTGAAAACCGGCCAGGTGCTGCGTCTGCCTGACCCGGTACAAAGCACAGCGCTGCCGCAGTCGGCTGCCATCGCTGAAGTGGCGGCGCAGAACGAAGCCTGGCGTCAGGGCCGTCGTTATGTGGGCAAGCCTGGCACCGGTCAGCAGCAGCTGGATGCGACCAATCGTGGCCGTGGCAATACCGGTGCAGCGGCCAACACCCAGGACAATCTGAGCCTGGTCTCGGCGGAAAGCGCCAAGCCCGGTGCGAAAGGCCCGGCCGGCGACGCCAAGGCGCTGAGCAACAAACTGGCAATTACTCAGGAAAACCTCGACACGACCCGTCGTGACAACGAGGAACTGAAAAGCCGCATGGCTGATCTGCAGAGCCAGCTGGACAAGCTGCAAAAGCTGATCGAGCTGAAGAACAATCAACTGGCGAAGATGCAGGCCGACGGCGCCGGCGCTGCGCCTGGCGCCACTGCTGCTGTGCCGCCGGTGCCGGCGATCACTGCCGAACTGGCCGCAACACCGCCAGCCACCCCGGCCGACGCCGCAGCGGCTTCACCGACTCCAGAGTCGGCCATCGCGCCGCCAGCGGAAACCCCGGTTGAGCCGGTCGTCGAGCCGGTGGTCGAAACCACGCCTGCTGCCGCCGATGACGACAAAGCCTTCGATGAACTGCTGACCAATCCGATCCTGCTCGGCCTGATCGGCGGCGGTGCGGTGGTTCTGCTGCTTCTGCTGTTGCTGCTGGCACGTCGTCGCAAAGCCCAGCAGGAAGCCGAAAAGCACCTGCGCATGGCCCGCGCTCTGGCTGAAGAGCAAGAGTTCTCCGCTGAGCAGGATCTGCCGGAAAGCAGCTTCTCCGGCCTGGAAACCCCGGCAGCCAGCGTCAAGCTCAACACGCCAGCTCCGGCACCTGCGCCAGCCCCTGCACCGGTCGTCACTCCGGTGGTGATGGCTGCGCCGATTGCCGCACCACTGGTGGCCCCGGCCGGCGAACGCTCTGATGATGTGCTCGACAAAGCGCAATCGCACATCAATGCCGGCCGCCTTAATCAGGCCGCCGCGCTGCTGGAAGAGGGCGTCAGCCTTGAGCCGGAACGCAGCGATCTGCGCCTGAAGCTGATGGAAGTCTACGGTCAGCAGGGCGACCGCGATGCGTTCGTTGCGCAAGAGCGTCAACTGGTGGCCAATGGCGATAACTTCGCCAAGGTCGAAGCGCTGAAAAGCCGCTTCCCAGCCATGGCTGTGGTCGCTGCCGGTGGGCTGGCAGCTGCCGCCGTCGCTGCCGAACTGGACGCGCAGTACGTCAAGGAATTGCTGCAAGACGAGCCGCAAGCGCCCGAGGCTGCCGCTGACGATCTCGACATCGCGTTCGATTTGAGCCTGGACGACCTCGACAACATCACCCCGGTCGATCCTGCGCCAGCGGTCGAGCCAGAAGCGCCTGTCGAGCTCGACGCGTTTCCGGCCGAAGACGATCTGAGCTTCGCTTCGGTGCTGCAAGAGCAGACCGAGATGAAAGACAATCTCGACGATCTGTCGGACTTCGATCTGGACATGGATCTGGGCGCCGAACCATCGCCGGCCACGTTGGCTGAAGATGACTTCCTGCTGGATCTTGACGACGGCGTGAAGGACTTGCCGCCGGTCGAGACGCCGGTAGTTGCTGACGTGCCGCAGGACGATCTGGAACTCCCAGCCGATTTCGACCTGTCGCTGGCCGACGAAATGGACACTAACCCAGCCGCCGAGCCGGATGCTTTCGCGGCCGAGCTCGACGACGTCAATGCCGAGCTGGATCGCCTGTCGCAAAGCATGGCCGAGCCGAGCTTCACCGAAGCGGACGCTGCGTTGGGCGATGATCTGGGCGAAGACGATTTCGACTTTCTCGCCGGCACAGACGAAGCAGCGACCAAACTCGATCTGGCCCAGGCTTACATCGACATGGGCGACGCTGACGGTGCGCGTGACATCCTCAACGAAGTGTTGACCGAGGGTGACGAGAAGCAGCGGGGCGAGGCCAAGGAAATGCTTTCCAACCTGGCGTAAGTTCAGCGGTAAACAACAAGCGGCAGCCCGGTGGGGCTGCCGTTTTTGTTTGTGCCGGATTCGGCGGTGTTTGATCGATTGCTTTCGCGAGCAGGCTCGCTCCCACAGGGGGGCGCATTGCAAATGTGGGAGCGAGCCTGCTCGCGAAGGGGGCGGTACTGCCGATAGAGAACTCTGGCATCCCCAGCCCACCGCCTTATAATGCCCGCCTTTGCAAATCAGCAGGCTGTCCCACCTTGGCAAACATAGATAACCCGGTCGCCGAAATGGCGCCCGACGGCTTTTACCGCGTCGCGCTGGGCGTTGAGTACAAAGGCTCGCGCTACAGCGGCTGGCAACGGCAGCTGACCGGAGTGGCGACTGTGCAGGAAGAGCTTGAAAAAGCCCTGTCGAAAGTCGCCAATTCGCCGGTTTCCCTGCAATGCGCCGGGCGTACCGATGCCGGCGTGCATGCCTGCGGCCAAGTGGTGCACTTTGACACCCAGGTTGATCGCTCGCTGAAAGCCTGGGTCATGGGCGCCAATATCAATCTGCCCCACGACATCAGCGTCAGTTGGGCCAGGGTCATGCCGGCGCATTTTCATGCGCGCTTCAAAGCCATTGCCCGGCGTTATCGCTATGTGATCTACAACGATCAGATCCGCCCGGCGCACCTCAATGAAGAAATCACCTGGAATCACCGTCCGCTCGACGCCGAGCGCATGGCCGAGGCCGCGCAGTACCTGATTGGTACCCACGATTTCAGCGCGTTCCGGGCCGGTCAGTGCCAGGCAAAGTCGCCGATCAAGAAGATGCATCACCTGCGCGTGACCCGTCACGGCAAGATGATCGTGCTCGACATTCGGGCCAATGCCTTCCTGCATCACATGGTGCGCAATATCGCTGGTGTGCTGATGACCATCGGTGCCGGTGAGCGTCCGGTGGAGTGGATGAAGGAAGTGCTGGAAAGTCGCGAGCGTCGCTCCGGCGGGGTCACGGCGCATCCCTACGGGTTGTATCTGGTGCAGGTCGAGTACCACGACGAATTTCCGTTGCCCGAGCGCTTTATCGGGCCACATTTCCTTACGGGTTTCTCCGAACTTGACGGCTGACGCCCTCGAACGCTTTTGTTACCATCCGGGACGTTTTCGGATTTTGCCTTGAGGTTTTCCTGACATGTCAGCCGTTCGCAGCAAGATCTGCGGCATTACCCGCATCGAAGATGCGCTGGCCGCCGTCGAAGCCGGTGCCGACGCGATCGGCCTGGTGTTTTACGCCAAGAGTCCGCGAGCGGTGAACGTGCAGCAGGCGCGGGCGATCATCAAGGCGCTGTCGCCGTTCGTTACCACCGTGGGGCTGTTCGTCAATGCCAGCCGTTGCGAGCTGGGAGAAATCCTTGATGCGGTGCCGCTGGATCTTTTGCAGTTCCATGGCGACGAAGGTGCGGAGGAGTGTGAAGGCTGGCATCGTCCGTACATCAAAGCGCTGCGGGTCAAGGCCGGCGATGATATTGCCGCTGCTTGCGATGCCTTTCCCGGCGCCAGTGGCGTACTGCTCGACACCTATGTCGAAGGGGTGCCCGGTGGAACCGGCGAGGCGTTTGACTGGTCACTGATTCCGCAACACTTGAGCAAACCGCTGATTCTGGCCGGCGGCCTGACGCCGGAGAACGTTGCCGACGCGGTAGCACGGGTCAAGCCCTACGCGGTGGATGTCAGCGGCGGGGTAGAAGCGAGCAAAGGCATCAAGGATCACCACAAGATTCGCGCATTCATCAACGCGGTGCGCGGCAATACATCGTCGATGTGACGGCTGGCAGTCTGCCGCCGTCCATCAATGCACTTGCACAAAGCAGGCGCGGCTGAGGGTTGCTGAATCGTCGCAGGTCATGTTCCGCGCTGACCGCCACTGTTCGGCAACCATCGCCACACACATGAATTTAGCTCAAGGGCATACGCGGGGCTGCGAACCAGAGCGTTCGGGCCGCCGGTACTGGAGAAAGAAAGCATGAGCAACTGGTTAGTAGACAAACTGATCCCTTCGATCATGCGCTCGGAGGTCAAGAAGAGCTCGGTGCCTGAAGGTCTGTGGCACAAATGCCCATCCTGCGAGGCTGTGTTGTACCGTCCGGAGCTGGAAAAGACCCTGGACGTTTGCCCCAAGTGCAACCACCACATGCGCATCGGCGCACGTGCGCGCATCGACATCTTCCTCGATCCGGAAGGCCGCAACGAACTGGGCGCTGACCTGGAGCCGGTTGACCGTCTGAAATTCCGCGACGGCAAGAAGTACAAGGACCGCCTGGTTGCCGCGCAAAAGCAGACCGGCGAAAAAGACGCGCTGATCTCGGTCAGCGGTACCTTGCTGGGCATGCCGGTAGTGGTTTCGGCGTTCGAATTCAACTTCATGGGCGGTTCCATGGGCGCCATCGTCGGTGAGCGCTTCGTTCGCGCTGCCAACTACGCACTGGAAAACCGCTGCCCGATGATCTGCTTCGCCGCCTCCGGTGGTGCACGCATGCAGGAAGCGCTGATCTCGCTGATGCAGATGGCCAAGACTTCGGCCGTACTGGCGCGTCTGCGTGAAGAAGGCATTCCGTTCATCTCCGTACTGACCGACCCGGTCTACGGCGGCGTTTCCGCCAGTCTGGCGATGCTTGGCGACGTCATCGTCGGCGAGCCGAAAGCCCTGATCGGCTTCGCCGGTCCGCGGGTAATCGAGCAGACCGTGCGCGAGAAACTGCCGGAAGGCTTCCAGCGCAGCGAGTTCCTGCTCGAGCACGGCGCGATCGACATGATCATTCACCGTCAGGAATTGCGTCCGCGTCTGGGTAACCTGCTGGCACAGATGACCGGCAAGCCGACGCCGAAGTTCGTCGCCGCGCCGATCGAACCGATCGTGGTGCCGCCGGTGCCTGCCAACGTATGACCCAGCGCACCCTTGGTGAATGGCTCGCCTACCTTGAGCAGTTGCATCCGTCGGCCATCGACATGGGCCTGGAGCGTTCGCAACAGGTAGCGTCCCGCATGGGGCTGGGCCAGCCGGCGCCTCGGGTGATCACGGTCACCGGCACCAACGGCAAGGGTTCGACCTGCGCGTTCGTGGCTTCATTGCTGCGTGCGCAGGGCCTGAGCGTTGGTGTCTACAATTCTCCGCACCTGCTGCGTTACAACGAGCGGGTGCAGCTCAATGGCGTCGAAGCCACTGACGCGCAGCTCTGCGAAGCCTTTGCTGCGGTCGAGGCGGGCCGCGGCGAGACTTCCCTGACTTACTTCGAAATGGGCACTCTGGCAGCGTTCTGGCTGTTCCAGCAGGCGGCGCTTGACGCTGTGGTGCTTGAGGTCGGGTTGGGCGGGCGTCTGGATACCGTCAATGTGGTGGATGCCGATATTGCGCTGGTCACCAGCATTGGCGTCGATCACGCCGATTATCTGGGCGATACCCGCGAATCCGTGGCCTTCGAGAAGGCCGGAATTTTCCGCCAGGGCAAGCCAGCTCTGTGTGGCGACCTGAATCCTCCGCAACCACTGCTCGACAAGGCGCACGAACTGGCTTGCCCATTCTTTCTGCGTGGACGCGATTTCGATCTCGGCATCACTGATCAGCACTGGCAATGGCGCGGCACCGATGCCCTGGGCCAAGTGGTCGAGTTGCGCGACTTGCCGCTGCTCGATCTGCCGATGGAAAACGCCGCGCTGGCGCTGCAAGCCTATCTGCTGACAGGTTTGCCGTGGAATGCCGAACAGATTGTCGCGGCGTTGCAGGCGACGCGCGTGGTTGGGCGCCTCGATCGTCGGTCATTCGAATGGAATGGCAAGCGCCTGAACCTGTTGCTTGATGTTGGTCACAATCCGCATGCCGCTGAATATCTCGCCCGTCGTCTGGCCGCGCGGCCCCCGGCGGGCAAGCGCCTGGCGGTATTCGGCCTGCTGGCGGACAAGGATCTGGATGGTGTTGTTGGCGAATTGAATGCTAGTGTCGCGCATTGGGCTGTCGCGCCGCTGGATTCGCCGCGCGCGCGTCCGGTGGCTGAACTTGAGGCAGCGCTGCAGAACCTTGGTGCTTCGGTTACGTCTTACGCCCGCGTGGCGGCCGCTCTGGAAGGGCAGTGCGCTATAGCAACCAGTGACGACGAGATTCTGTTGTTCGGATCATTTTATTGTGTCGCCGAGGCCCTTGAATGGCTGGCCCGGCGCTCCACGGAGGAAGCGGCAAATGGCTTTGCTGGATAAAGCGTACAAGCAGCGCATGGTTGGCGCGCTGGTGCTGGTGGCGCTGGCGGTGATCTTCCTGCCGATGCTGTTTTCCCGTCAGGACGAGCAGCGTCAGGTGACCGTCGAGGCCCCGGCTGCGCCTCAGCCTTCGGCCATGCCGCAGGTGCAAATTGACCCGGTGGCTGTGCCCGAGCCGCAAGCCTTGCCGCAAGAGCCTGTGCCGACTGACGAAGAAGTCGCTGAAGAAGCGGTGCCTGCGGCCCCGGCTGCACCGGCTGCGCCAGCGCCGACCATCCCTGCGCAGATAGCTCGTCCGGCAACGCCGCCACCGGTGGCCAAGCCGATTCCGGCGCCGGCTCAGCCGATCACATCCGCAACCAGCAAGCCTGACACCACGCAGAGCCGCGTCGATGCCAACGGTCTGTCGGTGAGCTGGTCGGTGCAACTGGCCAGTCTGTCGAGCCGCGCCAGCGCCGAGAGCCTGCAGAAGAACCTGCGCAGCCAGGGTTATAACGCCTACATTCGTTCTGCCGATGGCAAGAATCGGGTGTTCGTCGGTCCGCTGATCGAGCGTGCCGAAGCCGATCGTCTGCGTGATCTGCTGAGTCGTCAGCAGAACCTCAAGGGCTTCGTTGTCCGTTTTCAGCCTGAACGTGGCTGAAATCTATCACCTCGATTGAAAAGCACTGACAATCGCAGCTTACCGACAGCCATGCGCTCTGCTAAAATGCGCCGCCTTATCCGTCTGTAGGCTGCACTGTGCCATTTACCTGGGTTGACTGGGCGATCGTTGCAATCATCGCCATCTCCGCTTTGATCAGTCTGAGCCGCGGCTTCGTAAAGGAAGCTTTATCGCTGCTGACCTGGATCATCGCAGGAGCGGTTGCCTGGATGTTTGGTGGCTCACTGTCCGAGTACCTCGCCGGATACATCGAAACCCCATCGGCTCGCGTGATCGCGGGCTGTGCCATCATGTTTGTCGCCACACTGATCGTGGGCGCAATGATCAATTATCTTATCGGCGAGTTGGTTCGCGTCACCGGGTTGTCCGGGACCGATCGATTCCTCGGCATGGCCTTCGGCGCAGCGCGTGGCGTGTTGCTGGTGGTCGTGGCGGTCGGGCTGTTGAGCCTGGGGCCGGTACAGCAGGACGGGTGGTGGAAAGAATCACAGCTCGTGCCCAAGTTTCTATTGGTCGCCGACTGGTCCAAAAACCTGATACTCGGGTGGAGCAGTCAGTGGCTTGCCAGCGGAATCAGCGTACCCGCTGAGATTCCGTTCAAGGAGCAGCTCTTGCCGACGGCGAAAACGCCTCAGTGAGTGCTGTTCAGTTCAGATCCATTAAGTAGGGGTTGCGTCGCATGTGTGGCATCGTCGGTATCGTCGGTAAGTCGAACGTCAATCAGGCGCTGTATGACGCGCTAACCGTGCTCCAGCACCGCGGCCAGGACGCTGCCGGTATCGTGACCAGCCATGATGGCCGGTTGTTCCTGCGCAAGGATAATGGCCTGGTGCGTGACGTGTTCCAGCAGCGTCACATGCAGCGTCTGGTCGGCCACATGGGTATCGGCCACGTCCGTTACCCGACTGCCGGCAGCTCGACGTCGGCCGAAGCCCAGCCGTTCTACGTCAACTCGCCGTACGGCATCACACTGGCGCATAACGGTAACCTGACCAACGTTGAACAGTTGGCCAAAGAGATTTACGAATCCGATCTGCGTCACGTCAACACCAGTTCCGATTCGGAAGTGCTGCTCAACGTATTCGCCCACGAGCTGGCCCAGCGCGGCAAGCTGCAGCCGACCGAAGAAGACGTGTTCGCCGCCGTGACCGACGTGCACAACCGTTGCGTTGGTGGTTACGCCGTTGTGGCGATGGTCACCGGTTACGGCATCGTCGGTTTCCGCGATCCGCACGGCATCCGCCCGATCGTGTTTGGCCAGCGTCACACCGACGAAGGCGTCGAGTACATGATCGCCTCGGAAAGCGTTTCTCTGGACGTGCTCGGTTTTACCCTGATTCGCGACCTCGCGCCGGGTGAAGCGGTGTACATCACTGAAGACGGCAAGCTGCACACCCGTCAGTGCGCAACCAACCCGTCGCTGACCCCGTGCATTTTCGAACACGTCTACCTGGCGCGTCCGGACTCGATCATCGACGGCGTGTCGGTTTACAAGGCGCGTCTGCGCATGGGCGAGAAGCTTGCCGAGAAGATCCTGCGCGAGCGCCCTGAACACGATATCGACGTGGTCATCCCGATTCCGGACACCAGCCGTACCGCAGCGCTGGAGCTGGCCAATCACCTGGGCGTGAAATTCCGCGAAGGTTTCGTCAAGAACCGTTACATCGGTCGCACCTTCATCATGCCGGGCCAGGCTGCGCGCAAGAAGTCGGTACGCCAGAAGCTCAATGCCATCGAGCTGGAATTCCGTGGCAAGAACGTCATGCTGGTCGATGACTCGATCGTGCGCGGCACCACCTGCAAGCAGATCATTCAGATGGCCCGCGAAGCCGGCGCGAAAAACGTCTACTTCTGCTCGGCGGCACCTGCGGTGCGCTTCCCGAACGTGTACGGTATCGACATGCCGAGCGCCCACGAACTGATCGCGCACAACCGTTCGACTCAGGACGTGGCCGACCTGATCGGTGCAGACTGGCTGATCTATCAGGATCTGCCTGACTTGATCGAAGCGGTCGGCGGCGGCAAGATCAAGATCGAGCACTTCGATTGCGCAGTGTTTGACGGCAAGTACGTGACCGGTGACGTCGACGAGGCTTACCTGAACAAGATCGAACAGGCGCGCAACGATGCCTCGAAGGTCAAGACCCAGGCAGTCAGTGCGATCATCGATCTGTACAACAACTGAGTTTCCACCGGCCCTGAGGGGCCGGTTTTGTATCTGATATTTATTGTTCGAGAACAGCAAGGAGAGACAGCATGAGTCAGGAATGGGATGCCGGTCGGCTGGACAGCGACCTCGAAGGCGTAGCGTTCGATACCCTGGCCGTCCGTGCCGGTCAGCACCGCACGCCGGAAGGCGAACACGGTGACCCGATGTTCTTCACCTCCAGTTACGTGTTCCGCACCGCTGCCGATGCAGCGGCGCGCTTTGCCGGCGAAGTGCCTGGCAACGTCTATTCGCGCTACACCAACCCGACCGTGCGCGCGTTCGAAGAACGCATTGCCGCGCTGGAGGGCGCCGAGCAAGCCGTCGCCACGGCAACCGGCATGGCCGCGATCATGGCGGTGGTGATGAGCCTGTGCAGTGCTGGCGATCATGTGCTGGTGTCGCGCAGCGTGTTCGGCTCGACCATCAGCCTCTTCGAGAAATACTTCAAACGCTTCGGTGTCGAAGTCGATTACGTCCCGCTGGCCGATCTGTCGGCCTGGGACGCGGCGATCAAGTCCAATACCAAGCTGCTTTTTGTCGAGTCGCCGTCCAATCCGTTGGCCGAACTGGTGGATATCGCCGCACTGGCAGAAATCGCGCATGCCAAGGGCGCGCAGCTGGTGGTCGACAACTGCTTCTGCACCCCGGCGTTGCAGCAGCCGCTGAAGCTCGGCGCGGACATTGTCGTGCACTCGGCGACCAAGTTCATCGACGGTCAGGGTCGCTGCATGGGCGGCGTTGTCGCCGGTCGCGGTGAACAGATGAAAGAAGTGGTGGGTTTCCTGCGGACCGCTGGGCCGACCCTCAGCCCGTTCAACGCGTGGATCTTCCTCAAAGGCCTCGAGACCCTCAACCTGCGCATGAAAGCGCATTGCGCCAACGCTCAGGCGCTGGCCGAATGGCTGGAGCAGCAGGACGGCATCGAGAAGGTCCATTACGCCGGTCTGAAGAGCCATCCGCAGCACGAGTTGGCCCAGCGCCAGCAGAAGGGTTTTGGTGCGGTGGTCAGCTTCGAGGTCAAGGGCGGCAAAGAAGGCGCCTGGCGCTTTATCGATGCTACTCGGTTGATTTCGATCACCGCCAACCTCGGCGACAGCAAAACCACGATCACCCATCCAAGCACCACCTCCCACGGCCGTCTGGCGCCGCAGGAGCGTGAAGCGGCGGGGATTCGCGACAGCCTTATTCGCGTCGCGGTTGGTCTGGAAGATGTGGCTGACCTGCAGGCTGACCTGGCGCGCGGTCTGGCGGCATTGTGATCGAGTTGTCCACACCGGCGGCCAATACCCATGGCCGCGTGGCGCTGGTCACTGGCGCTGCACGCGGTATCGGCCTCGGAATTGCCGCCTGGCTGATCAGCGAAGGCTGGCAAGTGGTGCTGACCGATCTTGATCGGGTGCGTGGTTCGAAAGTGGCGAAGGTGCTCGGCGAGAATGCCTGGTTCATCGCCATGGACGTCGCCGAGGAAAATCAGGTCGCACTGGGCGTGGCCGAAGTGCTGGGGCAGTTTGGTCGCCTTGATGCGCTTGTCTGCAACGCGGCGGTGGCAGATCCGCACAACATCACTCTGGAAAGCCTCGATCTGGCGTACTGGAATCGGGTGCTGGCGGTGAATCTGAGCGGGCCGATGTTGCTGGCCAAGCACTGTGCGCCTTATCTGCGTGCGCACAACGGTTCGATCGTCAATCTGGCCTCGACCCGTGCGCGACAGTCGGAGGCGGACTCCGAGGCGTATGCGGCGAGCAAGGGGGGGCTGTTGGCGCTGACCCATGCGCTGGCAATCAGCCTTGGGCCGGAAATCCGCGTGAATGCGGTCAGTCCGGGCTGGATCGATACTCGTGATCCCTCTGTGCGTCGCGCCGAACCGTTGGCCGATGCCGATCACGCCCAGCATCCGGCGGGCAGGGTGGGGACGGTCGAAGACGTGGCGGCGATGGTGGCGTGGTTGCTGTCGCGCAATGCGGGATTTGTCACCGGGCAGGAATTCGTCGTCGATGGCGGCATGACCAAGAAGATGATCTACACGGAATAACAAGCGAAGCCGCGTCCTGTGGGAGCGAGCCTGCTCGCGAATGCGGTCCATCGGTCGATGGCTTCTTCAGGAATGAAGCAATTTCGTCTTTTTCAGAAAAACTCCAATCCTGCTATTGACTTAGCTTCGCCACCTGCGTAAATTTCGCGGCCTCGGAGATGCAAACGGGTGATTAGCTCAGCTGGGAGAGCGTCTGCCTTACAAGCAGAATGTCGGCGGTTCGATCCCGTCATCACCCACCACTCCCGAGAAGCTTGCGCAAGCAAGAGAGTAGGCTGAAAGTGCCTGCACCGACGCGCAGCGGTAGTTCAGTCGGTTAGAATACCGGCCTGTCACGCCGGGGGTCGCGGGTTCGAGTCCCGTCCGCTGCGCCATATTTTACGAGTCAGATTCATCTGATTCGCGATTGCAAGGCACCGAAGCCGGCAATCAAAACGAGTTACTTGAGCGCAAGCTCAAAGCGATACGCAGCGGTAGTTCAGTCGGTTAGAATACCGGCCTGTCACGCCGGGGGTCGCGGGTTCGAGTCCCGTCCGCTGCGCCATATCTGTTTCAAGGACCACTGAACGCCTTGAAGCGCCGAGATAAGCCATTGGCTGAATCGGATCGATAGCAAAGACCCTGGTCGAAAGACCGGGGTTTTTTGTGTCTGAAATTTGGTTATTCCTCATTCCTCTCTCCTTAAGTCCATGCGAATCCCTGTGGGAGCGAGCCTGCTCGCGAAAGCGCCGGCACGTTCAAAATCTGTATTGCCTGGAAAAACGTTTTCGCGAGCAGGCTCGCTCCCACATAGGCACGCTCTGTTATCTCGGCAGATCGGATGCGGTGCTACGTCGCATTGATTTTTTGATTATTTAGTCAGGTTTTTGTAACTGGTTGTTTGCTGTGGGCGCAGAAACCTTTAAAGTTAACCTTTCGGTCAGCTTTGCACTGTCAACACAGCTCTTTGCTTCGCCAGAAAGAGCTTCTGCACGACTCGAGATCCCCAGTAGATAACCACAAGGGCGGACCTATAACCGCCCAGAGGATGATCCATGTCCAACCGTGAAATATCCCGGCGCTCGTTCCTCCAGGGCGGGCTGGTGGCGGGTGTGAGCGTTACGCTTACGCCGCTCAGCAGTCAGGCGCTGGCTGCCTTGATGGAAAACAGCGTCACCGTGCCGTCCGAGAAATGGCTCGGCAATAACGGCAAGGCCCGTCAACGCAACGATGCCTTGTCCAAGGTCTGCGGCAGCAAGGTGTTTGCCCGCGACATCCGCGCCAAGGACATGCCTGGCTGGCCCGAGCAACAGGGCCACGCGATGCTGCTGAAAACCATCAAGGCCGACCATATCTACGCAGGTTACGACCTGTCGTGGCTCGGCGCTGATCTGCAGCCGGACCGCATCGTTACCGCTGCCGATCTGGACAAGGACGGTATTGTCTTCCCCGAAGAGCACGCGCCTGATCCATTGCTGCCGGAAGGTAAAGTGCCGATGTTCATCGGTCATCCGGTGGCGATCCTGATCTGGAACGACTTCGAGCGTTTCCGTCAGGCCAAGAATCAACTCAAATTCAATGACAAAGCGATTCGTTACGGCGCCAAGGTGCCGTTCTACGAAGGCGATCCCTACGGCAGCTTCCGCTATGTGCGCGTCGGTGGCGCGACCTCGGCGGACGAAGACGAGTTCGCCAGCCTCAAGGATTCGATCCTGTTCCCGATGCTGAAGAACCGCCGTCCAGTGTGGAATGCATCGCCGAACCTGCATGGCAACCTCACCGAGCGCGGTCTGTTCTACGCCGATCGCATGAAGCAGGAAATCGACACGCCGCCAGACAACTGGCTGGTGTTCGATGAGCGCTACAAGACGCCGTCGATCGAGCCGGCCGCCCTCGAGCCGGACAACGGCAACGGCTGGTACGACCCGAAAACCAAAACCCTGCATTTCGTCGTGGCGACGCAGTGCCCGCTGGAAGTCGCGACCGAGACCGCGAAGATGATCGGGCCGTCGCGTTTCGGCCTGGCCAACCTGAACATGCACCCGGGCTACACCGTCGGGTATGGCTCCAAAGACCACAACATTTTCGTCTACTACGCAGCCCTGGCCGCGCTGTACGGCGCCGGTGTGCCGGTGCGTCTGGCCAACGACCGCTACGAGCAGTTCCAGAGCGGCATCAAGCGTCACCCGTTCGACATCCGCTACCAGTTGGCCGTGGACAAGAACGACTACACCTTCAAGATTTTCCGCGCGGAAATGAGCGTCGATGGCGGCGGTCGGGTCAACTACAGCCCATCGGTGGCGGCGGTTGGCGCCACCGCAGCGCAGTCGATCTACTACATGCCGCAGAACGATCTGCAGGTCACCGCGTATCACTCGCGCGCGGTCGAGGCGGGTTCGATGCGCGGTTACGGCACTCTGCAAAGCATGGCGGCGACCGAAATGATGGTCGACGAGATCGCCAATCGCCTGGGTGTCGACGCCATCGATTTGCGCCGCAGGAATGCCCTGCGTTCCGGCATGAAAAACACCCAGGGCGCAATCCCGGCCGGTGCACTGCGCCTGCATGAAATCCTCGACAAGGCCTCGGTGCACGAAGTCTGGAAAAATCGCGACACGATCAAGCAGCAACGTGAAGCGGCAGACCCGGATAACTGGTACGGCGTCGGTTTCGCCATCTGCCAGAAAGACTTCGGCACCGGCTCCGAAGCGCCGATGGCCAGCATCGAATTCACTGCAGACGGGCGCATTACTCTGCGCCACATCGGTATCGAAATCGGCACCGGCATGTCCACTTCGCAAGCCTTGGTCGTCGCCGATTTCCTCGGCAGCCCGGCGCACGAGGTGAAGACCGGCGAAACCGAATGGCAGGAAATGCAGCTGATCACCAGCGGCAACCCTTACATCATGAGTCAGGCCGAGCAGGACAATCTGCTGCGCAATCCGCGCTGGGTCGGCAAGCTGGCGTCGGCGTCTTCGGCGACCAACTCCGCCTATTACTTCAGTCATGCGACCCGTGAAGCGGCGCGTGTGCTGTTCAACCACGGCTTGTGGCCGGCGGCGCTGGAGATCTGGCGTCAGGGTCCGTACGGCGGCCAGGCCAACCCTTATGTGGTGCGTCGCGAAGATGCGCATTGGATCGACGGCAAGCTGACCGCCAACGGCATGCAGCCGCTGAGTTTCGAAGAGCTGGCCAAGCGCGCCCACGAACGCGGGCTGGTGACGGGCGCCACGGTGCACGGTTTCAACCGTTGGAGCTGGGCCGAGGCTGAATACAGCATCGACGGCGTGCGCGAGCGCCTGCCGCTCGACGGTCTGGCGGTGAAATACGGCGATGGCGCGCCGCAAGCGAAGAAAGCGCAGATGAACAGCGCCGGCTTCCACTTGCTTGATCGGCAGAACGTCAACTACCCGGTGGTCCAGTTGAACAACGCTGCCGTGACCTATTACAGCCCGGTCGCGACGCTGGTCGAGCTGAAGGTCAACAAAGGCTCGGCGGAGGTTCAGGTGCTCAACCACCATTCTTGGATCGAGTGCGGGCGCGTGTTGGTTGAAGAGTTGGTCAAGGGCCAGCTCGAAGGCGGTATCGCCATGGGTATTGGTCATGCGCTGATGGAAGAGATGCCGTTGTACGAAGGCGGGCCGGGGGAGGGTGACTGGAACTTCAACCGTTACCGTCTGCCGATGGCGCGTCACGTTGCGGTGTGGAAGCAGACTGCGGAGATCCTGCCGCCGCTGTCGCCGAGCGATCCGTCCAAGGGCATCGCCGAAGTGGTGATGATCCCGATTGTCGGTGCCATCGGTAACGCCGTGGCGCATGCCATCGGCAAACGTGTTCGCGACCTGCCCATCACTGCTGCGCGCATCAAGGAGGCCCTCAATGGCTAACCGTCCGCTTCAACTGACCCTCAATGGTCAATCCGTCGGCCCGGTGGACATCCCTGATGACCTGCCGATGATCGACTACCTGCACGAATACAAAAACCTCACCGGCTCGCGGCTGGGCTGCGGTCAGGGGATCTGCCACGCCTGCGTGGTGATCGTCGATAACCCCGACGGTACCAGCGAAGAAGTGCGCACCTGCATCACCGGCGCGCACTACTTCGAGGGCAAGAAAGTCCGCACCATCGAAGGCCACGCCACTCGCGACGAGCAGGGCCAGGTCACCGAGCTCAATCCGATTCAGCAGCGCTTTGTCGACGAGTTCGCCTTCCAGTGCAGCTACTGCGCGCCAGGCTTCGTCAACGCCGCGACGGTGTTGGTCGAGAAGCTGCAGCGCCAGCCGATTGTCAAAAGTCAGCTGGAACAGGTGATCGAGGACAGCCTCGGCCATCACGTCTGCCGCTGCACCGGGTACGTGCGTTATTACAACGCCACGCGCAACGTGCTGACCGATCTTGGTCTGGTCAAGGAGGGTTGAGCATGAAGCGTTTACTGACCCGCCTGACTTTTGCGGTCGGACTGGCTGCGCCGTTTTTGGCGGTCCACGCCGATGAACAGGTAAAGCGCGGCGAATACCTCGCCCGCGCCGCTGACTGCATGGCCTGCCACACCGCACCGGGTGGCGCGCCCTATGCCGGCGGCCTGCCGATCGTGTCGCCGTTCGGCACGATCTACGGCACCAACATCACCCCGAGCAAAGAGCACGGCATCGGTCTGTACAACGATGACGAGTTCTTCGCTGCGCTGACCGAAGGCAAACGGCGCGACGGTGCGAATCTGTATCCGGCGATGCCGTACACTTCGTATCACCTGATGCCGCGCGCCGATTCCGATGCGATTCACGCGTATCTGAAAACCATCGAGCCGATCGAACGCGCCGCGCCGGTAACCAGCCTGAGCTTTCCGTTCAACGTGCGTCTGGGCCTGACCGGCTGGAACATGCTCTACGGTAAAGACGTCAAGCTGGAGCCGGCCGAAGGCAAAAGTGCGGCGTGGAAGCGCGGCCAGTATATGGTCGATGTGCTCGGCCACTGCGGTGAATGCCACACGCCACGTGGCCTGCCGGGCGCGATGCAAATGGACAAGCGCATGACCGGCGGCATTCTCAATGGTTATCTCGCGCCGAGCCTGCTGGCCACCGACCTGGCCGCGCGCGGCTGGAATCAGCAGGATCTGAGCACGTTTCTGAAGCATGGCATGAGCGCGCAAGGAACGATGTTCAACGAAATGTTCCCGGTGTTTCACAACAGCACTCAAGGTCTGAGCGATGCTGATCTGGCGGCAATGGCGACGTTCCTGCTTGGCGAGCAACCGCCACCAGCCAAAGAGCTCGTCGAAGTACCGCTGGACAAGCTCAGCGCGAGTGCTCAGCGCGGCCGTCAGGAATATCTGAACGTCTGCGCCGGTTGTCACGCGGCTGGCGGTGAAGGCAAACCGCACATCGCAGTGGCCATGCGCGGCAACACCACGTTGCGTCTGGAAGATCCGCGCAACCTGTTGCGAGTGATCGAGGACGGCATCGGCGAACAGAAGTTCTCCGGGTTCGAGCGCATGCAGCCGATGCCGGGGTTTGCTGAAAAGTTCAGTCCTGAGCAATTGACTGATCTGCTCAACTACCTGCGTCAGGGTTGGGGCGGCCAGAGGGCTGAACTGGCGGTGAGCGAAGTGCAGAAGCTGCAAGCCGACGCGCCGAGCGTCGAGCACAAGGCCCACTGATATGCAGCATCTCGATCTGCAAGTGGTGCGTCGGGCGCTGGAATGGTCGGTGGCCGGGCAGCGAATCTGGCTGTGCACGGTGCTGACCACTTACGGCTCGGCTCCGCGCGCGCCGGGTTCGCTGCTCGCGGTGAACGAAAGCGGGCAGTGGATCGGTTCGCTGTCGGGCGGTTGCGTTGAGGAGGATTTTCTTGAGCGCGTTGCCGAAGGTGCGTTTCTCGAAGCAGTCAGCGTCGTGCGTTACGGCGAAGGCGATGATCCGCGCTCGCGGGTCAGTCTGCCTTGCGGTGGCATTCTCGATGTGTTGGTGGAGAAACTTGACGCCGGCTGCGAGGTGCAGGCGCATCTGCGTGAACTGGAATCAGCGCTGCTGGGTCAGCGTCGTCTGCTTCGCGAAGTCGATCTGGCCAGCGGTGCGCGCACTCTTTTCGCTGACCGCGAGCAGGGTGCACGGATCGAGCGTGAGATTGATCGGGTGCGCATCCGTATCGGTGCAGCACAGCGCTTGTTGCTCGCCGGCTACTCCAGTGTGGCGCAGGCCTGTGCCGAATTCGCGGTAGGGCTTGGCTTCGAAGTGATTCTCTGCGATCCGCGCGAGGAGGTGCTGGAAGGTGTGTTGCTCAATGGCGTGGAAATCCGTCGACAGTTGCCTTCGATGTTTATTGCCGACGGTGGTTGTCATCGCGATACGGCGGTAGTGGCGTTGACCCACGATCCGCGTATCGATGATCTGGCGATGATGGAGGCGGTGCGCACCGAGGCGTTTTACATCGGTGTGATGGGGTCGCTGCAGACATCGCAAAAACGCTTTGAGCGCTTGCGTCGCATTGGTGGTTTGAGCGAGGCGGAGCTGGCGCGGATTCATGCGCCGATCGGCCTCAACCTCGGCAGCAAGACACCGGCGGAAATTGCGCTGGCGGTGCTGGCGGATATCCTGCGGATTCGCAGCGGGATCGCTCGGGATCAGCTCTGATCCTAAGCCTTGCTGAATTTACTGTGGCGAGGGGATTTATCCCCGGTTGGACTGCGCAGCAGTCCCCTCCTGCTCAAGAGGGGGCGCTTCGCACCCCCAGCGGGGATAAATCCCCTCGCCACAATGGTGTTTATAGGCCGTACTTATCGCGCAGCCCGTAATACCAGGCGCCCAGCGCGGCAAACGGTGTGCGTAGCAGTTGCCCGCCGGGGAAGGGGTAGTGGGGCAGGTCGGCAAAGGCATCGAAACGCTCGGCCTGACCGCGCAACGCTTCGGCGAGGACTTTGCCAGCCAGGTGCGTGTAGGTGACGCCGTGGCCGCTGCAGCCCTGCGAGTAATAGATGTTGTCGCCCAGGCGCCCGACCTGCGGTAAGCGCGAAAGGGTCAGCAGGAAGTTGCCGGTCCAGGCGTAGTCGATCTTCACGTCCTTGAGTTGCGGGAAAGCCTTGAGTATCTTCGGGCGGATGATCGCTTCGATGTTCGCCGGATCGCGAGCGCCATAGACTACACCGCCGCCGAAGATCAGGCGTTTGTCGGCGGTCAGGCGATAGTAGTCGAGTAGATAGTTGCAATCCTCCACGCAGTAATCCTGCGGCAGCAATGCTTTCGCCAGCTCATCACCCAAGGGCTCGGTGGTGATCACCTGAGTGCCGCACGGCATCGATTTGGCCGCCAGCTCGGGCACCAGATTACCAAGATAGGCGTTGCCGGCGACGATGATGAACCTGGCCCTGACCTTGCCTTGCGGTGTATGCACAACCGGATTGGCCCCGCGCTCGATGCGCACGGCAGGTGATTGCTCATAGATGGTGCCGCCGAGAGACTCGACTGCCGCCGCTTCACCGAGCGCCAGATTCAGCGGATGGATGTGGCCGCCGCTCATATCGAGCATGCCACCGACGTATTGATCGCAACCCACCACTTCACGGATGCGGCGTTGGTCCATCAGTTCCAGCTGAGTGTGACCAAAGCGTTCCCACAACCGTTTCTGCGATTCAAGGTGGCCCATTTGTTTGGCGGAAAGGGCGGCGAATACACCACCGTCTTTCAGGTCGCACTGGATGTTGTATCTGGCCACGCGCTCGCGAATGATCCGGCCGCCTTCAAAGGCCATTTCGCCGAGCAGTTGCGCCTGCTTGGGGCCGACCGTGCGTTCGATGACATCAATGTCGCGGCTATAGCTGTTGACGATCTGCCCACCGTTTCGGCCAGAGGCGCCAAAACCGACTTTCGCCGCTTCCAGCACGGTTACGCGAAAACCGTTCTCCAACAGGAACAGGGCGGACGACAGCCCGGTATACCCGGCGCCGATCACACAGACGTCCGTCTCCACATCATCCTGCAGCACAGGGCGTGGTGGTACGGCATTGGCCGACGCAGCGTAATAAGACTCTGGGTATTGGTTGTTCGCCATCCTGCCGCCTCTGTTTAATATATTTTACGAGTGCGTCGATCCTACCCGAGTTGAAAAACCTCCGCCAGCTACCGAAAAATCTTCGTCGCTGAGGCGAAATTAAATATTTTGCATATTCATAGGGTTAGGTGAAAAAAAGGTGTTGACACCCCTCCGGAATTCCGTAGAATGCCGCCTCACAGCAGGCACGTAGCTCAGTTGGTTAGAGCACCACCTTGACATGGTGGGGGTCGTTGGTTCGAGTCCAATCGCGCCTACCAAACAAAATCCGCTCTGCTGGGCGGTCTGGAAGGGCTCACCGAAAGGTGAGCCCTTTTTTGTTGTCTGCGATTTGCGCAACGCTTGTTCCCGGTCATTTCCGCTTCGCTCTGATCAGCTCTCCATTCATTACTATTTGGGCAAAGTGATCAAGCGCCATTTTGGTGCGTTTTCTACCATTTTGTTGTTGAAAACACCTGAATATCCAAAGGCTTACAGCTATTTTTCTCCAACCGGTTATCGAAAAAGCCTTGTTGCATATTGGGAATTTAAGTAACATCCGTTCCGCGTTCACCACCACGGTTTATGCATTTTTAAATCCCAAGCTTCCATCAGCTGCTTGGGATTTTTTTTGCCTGCGTTTTGGCGTTTGGCATCTGTCTCGCCGTCAGCTCCAAGCGAGGCCCCGCTTTTTCGTCTACTACTGACTGGCCGATTTTCAACTCTTTGTAAGGGGGTGCGTCGATGCTGAGTCAGTGGATCCTTGCGGCTGTTCATCTATTCGCGTTTGCCTTGGCTTTCTGGGCGGTACTGACGCGCGGCACAGCGTTCAGCCAGCTCTCGGCGGGCACGGGAGAGCTCAAGCGCGTGCTGCTCGCGGATAACCTCTGGGGGCTTTCAGCTTTGACGCTGCTTATTACCGGAGCGATGCGCGCATTTGGTGGTTACGAGAAAGCCTCCGACTATTACCTGCATCAGCCGCTGTTTCATCTGAAGATGACGCTGTTCTTGCTGATACTACTGATGGAGCTTGCACCGATGATCACGCTGATCAAATGGCGCATCGCATCGTCGCGCGGGGTAGCGCCTGAAGCCGGGCGTGCGAAGTTGTACGCGCGAATCAGTCATGTTGAAGCGCTGCTGCTGATCCTGATGATGGTCGCGGCGACAGGCATGGCGCGTGGCGTGATATTCGCTTAGAAGGCGAAATTCGCCGTGCTCTATCGGAAACGTCCGACAGCCAGCTCCAGGAGTGAAAGGTAATATCGGCGTAAGAAAGGAGGGAGGGGCAAGTGAAAGGAGTCAGCATGCTTCAGGCGCCGTGCCCAGCGGGGTGAAATGCGGATGGCTAAACGGCGCGTGAATCTTTAGCCAGTCTTGCGCGGGGGCAAAGGGACTGGCTACGTAATGCAAAGTGGCTCAGGGCGTTTGCGGCTTGTCCGGAGCGGTCAGGCCGGCCTGAATGCGTTGGTAAATTTCTTCACGGTGCACTGCCACGTTTTTCGGAGCGTTGATGCCGATGCGAACCTGTTGGCCGCTGACTCCGAGGATGGTGATCGTGATGTCATCACCAATGTTTATGCTTTCACCGACTTTGCGGGTGAGTATCAGCATGGTCTTCTCCTTGATTGCTTTGTAGGGCACCTGATTCAGACAGTGCAGAGGTCGGTGGTATCTATAGATTAGTGCGAAGTCTCACGGTTTGGGTGCCTCTTTCTGACGCGCAGATGCGGCATTAATTCCCAGGGCGTAACTATACAGAGGCTGCAATCATCATTCTCGTTGTTTTGTGCCCATTTTGCGGGGCTCGCGAAGTATTTATGAATGATAAGATCGCCGCTTTGTGAATTCCGAGGAAAGCGTTGTGCGCAAATTGGTTTGGCTGGTAGCGGCACTGGCATTGGCAGGCTGCGGTGAAGGCAAGAGTGTAGATGCGCCCAAGCCTGAGACAAAGGTCGCGGCAGCGCCGGCGGCCGCCGCGCCACAGTGGGATCTGGAAGTGCGTGGCGAGACCCCTCAGGCCGTCAGTGACCTGAGCGGCTGGTTGATCGAGCACGCTTTCGTTCCGACGGTCGTCAAGGACGGCAGCGGTAAAACACGAATTCTGATCGGTCCGTTCAATTCCCAGGCTGACGCCGAGGCGCGAAAGGTGCAGGTCGATGCAGCGCTGGTTAAAGCCAAGAAACAAAATATCGAATCGGTGGTGATTGAGCATCCGCTCACGCCATAAGCGTAGCGCCTTCAAACAGATTGAACGCCAGACATGAAAAAGGCCTCGAGCATAACGCTCGAGGCCTTTTTATTTGTGCTGCGATCAGCCGCAGGCTTTCAGATTTACCGAGCCGACAAACTCGTTGCCACGCCCCATCACGCACGCCACGCTCTGGTTGCGCTGACGTTCCCAGTCCTGCACTGGATAGGTCTTGTCCCACGCCTCGTACAACTGCCGATCCTGCTTCGACAGGCGCAGTCCGTATTGTTTGCTCATATAAAAATACGTGCGGGCGATCATGCCGCGAATCGAAGGGCGGGGCATGACTTTCTTCGCTTTGAAGTCGACCTGGGTCAGGCAGGATCCATACTGACCGGACTGCACCGGCAACCAGCCGTAGCTGAAGTTGCTGCGATCACCGTTGACCTCACCGATGCTCGGTACCAGGTTGTGCAGGTCAGCTTCGGCCTTTTGATAAACCGGATCGTAACGCGTGCAATTCTTGCGTCCGCCTTGCTGCCAGCACTGCCGCTGATGCCCGATCTGCCACGCTGGCACGATGTGCTCCCACTCGATCCTCGATGCACGCTTGGCGTTCTTGCGCGGCACATAGCCGCAAGCCTTGAGATCGACGCGGTTGCCGGTGTACTTGCAGCCGCAGTAAAACTCCGTGGACTGCGGCGCATAAAGTTTCCATGCGGCTTTCTTGGCTTCGGAAAATGTACGTGGGGCGCCAGCCTGGGCGCCCACGGCGAAAAACAACAACAGCAAAGCAACACAGCGGACACTCATTGAATCAATCTTCCTTCGGCACAACCCAAAAAATCTGCACGCCACCGTCATCGCGATAGGCGAGGGTGACGTTGTCGTTCTCGTCGATTTCCTCGAGCAAGCGCTCCCAGTCGTCCATCGGCTCATCCGGCAGACGGAAAATCAGTGCGGCTTTGGCTTTTTGTGCGGTGGGGGAGTTGATGATTTTCTGAACGCGCATACCCATGCGTTCATAAGCGTCAGGAGCAGCAGGAGAGGTGGCCACGAGGTTATCCTTATTAAGCTGTACGTGCATACAGTATTTAACTGTAAGCGATTTCGCAACTGCTTAAAATTCAAGAAAATCCTCTGACAGCGGGTTTCCGATTTTGGTGTAGGACTTGTCGAGATTTTTGTGGGAAAAGTATTGGAAGGGTGTAAGCGGGGCACCACCTGTCAAGCTGACAGGTGATGCGCAATTGCCCGATCGAGAAGTGATCAGGCGATGTTCAATCAGTATTCCCAGAACATCCGTTGCAGCTCTTTGCTGTCGTTGGTCTTGGTCAGTGCAACCATCGCCAGGATGCGGGCTTTCTGAGGGTTCAGGTCGTGAGCGACAACCCAGTCGTATTTGTCGTCGGGCTGTTCGGCGTTACGCAGGACAAAGCCGCCGGCGTTGACGTGGGACGAGCGAATGATCTGCACGCCATCCTTGCGCAGGGCTTGCAGGGATGGAACCACGCGAGAGGATACCGAACCGTTGCCAGTGCCGGCGTGGATGATGGCTTTGGCGCCGGCTTGAGCCAGTGCCTTGTAGGCGGTATCGCTGACGTTGCCGTAGGAGTAGGCAATTTCTACGTCAGGCAGGCTCTTGATGTCCTTGATGTCGAATTCCGAATCCATGGTGTGACGCTTGGCCGGCAGGCGGAACCAGTAGGATTTGCCTTCGACCACCATGCCCAGCGGACCCCAGGCGCTTTTGAATGCTTCGGTCTTGATGTTGATCATTTTGCTGACGTCGCGACCGGACTGGATCTCGTCGTTCATGGTCACCAGCACACCTTTGCCGCGTGCTTCTTTGCTGCTCGCCACGGCGACGGCGTTGTACAGGTTAAGCATGCCGTCTGCCGACATGGCAGTGCCCGGACGCATCGAACCTACGACGATGATCGGCTTGTCGGTCTTCTCGACAAGGTTCAGGAAGTAAGCGGTTTCTTCGAGGGTGTCGGTGCCGTGGGTGATAACGATGCCGTCCACGTCCTTGCTGTCAGCCAGTTCGGAAACGCGACGACCCAATTGCAGCAGGTTGTCGTTGGTGATGCTTTCCGAAGCGATCTGCATGACTTGTTCGCCACGCACGTTAGCCAGTTTGCTCAACTCGGGAATGCCGGCAATCAGTTGTTCGATACCGACTTTCGCTGCCTGATAAGTGGCGCTGTTGGCAGCACTGGCGCCGGCGCCAGCGATGGTGCCGCCTGTGGCGAGGACGACGACGTTGGCCAGTTTCGTCTGGGTTTCGGCTTCTTTTGCCTGAAGGGCAGCAGGCAGGAGCAGGAGGAGGGCCAATGCGCCCGGAATCAAAGTATTGAAAGCAGATTTCATTATTTTTCTCTCTAGTCGTGAGACGGTGCTGATGCAGGTTCATCTAGATGCGCCCCAAGCCGATCTGAATGCTCGAGGTGCAAGGACGGGAGCAGGATTCATACCATGCGTAATGTGCTGGCGGAAAATGTTTAACCCAATGATTTAAATCAATATTTGTCGAGGGCTGGAGCATCGTTGAGGATCCATCCATCCGGGATTCCGAACGATAGGCGGATTCGCGTTCGGCTCGCCGATAAGCAATCTCTGAAAAGCCAGGCGGGTGACAAATCCTCGCTAAAGAAATGTGCTCTCAGGCCGATGCGTCCTCAAGGAAACCAAATCTTAGGAGTTCACATGTCACTGACGGTCGGTTTTGCCAATCCCGCTGCAGTCACCATTGGCGGTAAAACTGCAGCGACGATCAACAGCCTGAACGATGCGACCAATGAGACTTCGGCGCAGGCGCTGGGTACCGAAAAGACTGAGAAGAATCAGGTCAGAACCGGTGGCGGGCCTGTGCAGGAAAACAGTGAAACCGAGGCTGACAGCAATCTCAGCATCACCGTCAAGACGTTGCTCAAGCGGATGAAGGAATTGCAGAAGCAACTTCAGGAGCAGCAACAGCAACTGGCTGCGGCTCAGGCTGCAAGCTATCCGACTCCCGAAGCGAAGTCCCAGGCAGTGATGTCGATTCAGGGCCAGATCGCGCAAACCAGCGCCGCACTGGCAGAAGTGGCGGGTGCGTTGGTCAAGGAGATGTCGAAAAGCGCTACCAGCGGTGGCCTGGTCAACACGACCGCCTGAAGCGTCAGATGGCCGACTCAGCGATTCGGCCTACAACAAAAGACGATTTCTGATTGTTGACAAATGTCGGCGGGATTCTCATAGTTCGGTCTACGCAAACGTTTGCGCGACTTGGAAGGGCATCTGCTCTCGGAGCCGTGACGTAGCTTACGTCAGCGCAAACGTTGCTCACAATAATCATAAGATCGGAGTGAACCCATGAAGCTGCCATTCGCCGCACGTCTTCTTGCTGTCGCTATGCTGGCTGCCACAGCCGCCGCACTACCTGTCTCCTCGGCGTTCGCCGAATCTGCAGAAAAGCCCAAAGTCGCGCTGGTCATGAAATCTTTGGCCAACGAATTCTTCCTGACCATGGAAGACGGCGCCAAGGCCTACCAGAAAGAACACTCCGCCGATTTCGATCTGATCTCCAACGGTATCAAAGACGAAACCGACACCGCCGGCCAGACTCGCATCGTCGAACAGATGATCCTGGCCAAGGTGAATGCACTGGTGATCGCGCCTTCTGACTCCAAGGCCATGGTACCGGTGATCAAGAAGGCCGTAGACGCCGGTATCACCGTCATCAACATCGATAACCAGCTCGATCCCGCCGTAGTCAAAAGCAAAAACATCAACGTGCCTTTCGTAGGCCCGGACAACCGCAAAGGTGCACGTCTGGTTGGCGAATACCTGGCCAAGCAACTGAAGGCGGGCGACGAGGTCGGCATCATCGAAGGCGTGTCCACCACCACCAACGCACAGGCGCGCACGGCCGGTTTCAAGGACGCGATGGAAGCCGCGCAGATCAAAGTGGTCTCGCTGCAGTCCGGTGACTGGGAAATCGACAAGGGCAACAAGGTTGCCGCTTCGATCCTCAGTGAATACCCGGATGTCAAAGCGCTGCTGGCCGGTAACGACAGCATGGCGGTCGGTGCCGTTTCCGCAGTCCGTGCCGCTGGCAAGGCAGGGCAGGTGAAAGTCGTCGGTTACGACAATATCAATGCCATCAAGCCAATGCTCAAGGACGGCCGCGTGCTGGCGACGGCTGACCAGTTTGCAGCCAAGCAGGCCGTGTTCGGCATCGAAACCGCGCTGAAGATCATCAAGGGCGAGAAAGTCGACAGCGGTGCCAACGGCGTGATCGAAACACCGGTCGAGCTGGTCACCCAGTAAGTCATCTGGCGACACAACGGCGCTCGTCCGTCCGGGCGAGCGCATGGAGATTTCTATGTCAGTTTCCGCCCCGAACGCTGTCCTCTCGGTCAGCGGTATCGGCAAGACCTATGCGCAACCGGTGCTCACCGGCATCGATCTGACGCTGATGCGCGGTGAAGTACTGGCGCTGACCGGCGAAAATGGTGCCGGCAAAAGTACCCTGTCGAAGATCATTGGTGGTCTGGTCACACCCACTACCGGCCAGATGCAATTCCACGGCAAGGATTATCGTCCGGGCAGCCGTACCCAGGCCGAAGAGCTTGGCGTGCGGATGGTCATGCAAGAACTCAATCTGTTGCCGACGCTGTCGGTGGCGGAAAACCTCTTTCTGGATAATCTGCCGAGCAGCGCTGGCTGGATCAGCCGCAAGCAGTTGCGCAAGGCCGCGATCGAAGCCATGGCGCAAGTCGGCCTCGATGCGATCGATCCGGACACGCTGGTCGGCGAACTCGGTATCGGCCATCAGCAGATGGTTGAAATCGCGCGCAACCTGATCGGCGACTGCCATGTGCTGATCCTTGACGAGCCGACCGCGATGCTCACGGCGCGCGAAGTCGAAATGCTCTTCGAGCAGATCAGCCGATTGCAGGCCCGCGGCGTTTCCATCATCTATATCTCTCACCGTCTCGAAGAACTGGCGCGGGTGGCGCAGCGTATTGCCGTGCTGCGTGACGGCAACCTGGTCTGCGTCGAGCCGATGGCCAACTACAACAGCGAGCAACTGGTCACCTTGATGGTCGGTCGCGAACTGGGTGAACACATCGACATGGGGCCGCGCAAGATCGGCGCTCCGGCGTTGACGGTAAAAGGCCTGACCCGCTCTGACAAAGTCCGCGACGTCTCTTTTGAGGTGCGTGCCGGGGAGATCTTCGGCATTTCCGGATTGATCGGAGCTGGGCGCACGGAATTGCTGCGGCTGATATTCGGTGCCGATGCTGCCGACAGCGGCACCATCGCGCTCGGCTCCCCGGCCAAGGTCGTGAGTGTTCGCTCGCCAGTCGATGCCGTACGCAATGGCATCGCGTTGATCACCGAGGATCGCAAGGGCGAAGGGCTGCTGCTCAGTCAGTCGATCAGCGCCAACATCGCTCTGGGCAACATGCCGGAAATCT
Organism: Pseudomonas siliginis; assembly: GCF_024072275.1. Taxonomy (NCBI): domain Bacteria; kingdom Pseudomonadati; phylum Pseudomonadota; class Gammaproteobacteria; order Pseudomonadales; family Pseudomonadaceae; genus Pseudomonas; species Pseudomonas siliginis. The sequence goes on from NZ_CP099598.1 coordinate 2,210,992, forward strand.
CCAGTGGCGGTTTCGTCAACAACGGCGACGAAATTTCCCTGGCGCAGCGTCAGATCGAGGCCATGCGTATCCGTAGTTCGAGCCCGACGCAGTTGGTTTCGGAGCTGTCCGGCGGCAATCAGCAGAAGGTCGTGATCGGTCGCTGGCTGGAGCGCGACTGTTCGGTGCTGCTGTTCGACGAGCCCACTCGCGGAATCGATGTCGGTGCCAAGTTCGACATTTACGGTTTGCTCGGCGAGTTGACCCGTCAGGGCAAGGCGTTGGTGGTGGTGTCCAGTGACTTGCGCGAGTTGATGCTGATCTGCGACCGGATCGGCGTGCTTTCGGCGGGGCGTCTGATCGACACCTTCGAGCGCGACAGCTGGACCCAGGATGATTTGCTTGCCGCCGCATTCGCCGGCTACCAAAAACGTGATGCGTTGCTCAATGAGGCAGCGCCTAGGGATCTCCCATGAAAACTGCATCTTCTGCCAGTAAACGTAGTGGCAATTTCTTCGGCCTGGGCACATATCTGGGCCTGGCCGGTGCCTTGCTGGCGATGATTGCGCTGTTCTCGGTTCTGAGCAGCCATTTCCTTTCGTACAACACTTTCAGTACCCTGGCCAACCAGATTCCCGACCTGATGGTGCTGGCCGTGGGCATGACCTTTGTGCTGATCATCGGCGGCATCGATTTGTCCGTCGGCTCGGTGCTGGCGTTGGCCGCATCGACGGTCAGCGTTGCGATTCTCGGCTGGGGCTGGAGCGTTTTGCCAGCGGCGCTGCTCGGCATGGCGGTGGCGGCGCTAGCCGGGACCATCACTGGCTCGATCACCGTGGCCTGGCGGATTCCGTCGTTCATCGTCTCCCTCGGCGTGCTGGAAATGGCCCGCGGTGTGGCGTATCAGATGACCGGGTCGCGGACTGCGTACATCGGCGATGCGTTCGCCTGGCTGTCGAATCCGATCGCGTTCGGTATTTCACCCTCGTTCATCATCGCGTTGCTGGTGATCTTCATCGCGCAGGCAGTTTTGACCCGCACTGTTTTCGGCCGCTACCTGATCGGCATCGGCACCAACGAAGAAGCCGTGCGGCTGGCCGGGATCAATCCCAAGCCCTACAAGATTCTGGTGTTCAGCCTTATGGGCCTGCTGGCGGGCATTGCCGCTCTGTTTCAGATTTCGCGTCTGGAGGCGGCTGACCCGAACGCAGGTTCGGGCCTGGAACTGCAAGTGATCGCGGCGGTGGTTATCGGTGGTACCAGCCTGATGGGTGGGCGCGGTTCGGTGATCAGTACTTTCTTTGGCGTGCTGATCATTTCCGTGCTCGCGGCCGGTCTCGCGCAGATTGGTGCGACGGAGCCGACCAAGCGCATCATCACCGGTGCGGTAATTGTTATCGCCGTGGTGCTCGACACCTATCGCAGTCAACGCGCCAGTCGCCGGGGCTGAACCATGGCAACGATCAAGGATGTAGCGGCGCTTGCGGGTATTTCCTACACGACCGTGTCGCACGTGGTGAACAACACCCGCCCGGTGAGTCAAGAAGTGCGGCGCAAAGTCGAGGCGGCGATCAAGAGCCTCGACTACGTTCCCAGTGCCGTGGCGCGCTCGCTGAAAGCCAAGACCACCGCGACCATCGGCCTGCTGGTGCCTAACAGCCTCAACCCGTACTTCGCTGAATTGGCGCGCGGAATCGAGGATTACTGCGAGCGCAACGGTTACTGCGTGATCCTCTGTAACTCCGACGACAATCCGGACAAGCAGCGCAGTTATCTGCGTGTGTTGCTGGAAAAACGCATCGACGGTTTGATCGTCGCCTCCGCCGGCGGTGACACTGGTCTGGCGCAAGGGCTGGCAGGCGTGAAGACGCCGATGGTTATCGTTGACCGGGGCCTGGAAGGTGTAAATGCCGATCTGGTGCGCATCGACCACGAATACGGCGCTTATCTGGCAACCCGTCACCTGCTCGAGTTGGGGCATCGCGACATCGCCACCATCGGCGGTCCGGCCAGTACCAGCGTGGCGCAAATGCGTCAGGCCGGTTATTGCCGAGCGCTGCGAGAAGCGGGAATCGAGGTGCGCGAGGAGCGTATGCTCGAAAGCGACTTCACCAGCACCGGCGGTTACAACGCCGCAGCCCGGCTGCTCGAGAGCAATCCGCCGAGCGCAATTTTTGCCGGTAACGACATGATTGGCATCGGTGTGCTGCGTGCGGCGGCTGAACGTAATGTCCGGGTACCGGCCGAGCTGTCGGTGATCGGCTTCGATGACATTCAGATGAGCCGTTATGTCTATCCGGCGCTGACCACGGTCGGCCAGTCGATCCTGCAACTGGGCGAGATGGCCGCCGAAGTGCTGTTGCGCAGAATTGCTGCGCCGGATTCGGGCACCGATCAACGCATCGTGACCCCGAGCATTGTCCTGCGCGAATCGACCGCGCCGCTGTCCGGCGTGTTCACCGAATATCGCTGAAACCGAATTGATGAGTAGTGATGTATGCCAGCAAATGTAGTGGTAATAGGCAGCCTGAACATGGACCTGGTCACCCGGGCGCCACGGCTGCCACGCGGCGGTGAAACGCTGATTGGTCATTCCTTTGTCACGGTGTCTGGCGGCAAGGGCGCCAATCAGGCGGTTGCTGCTGCGCGCTTGGGCGCTAAGGTGGCAATGATCGGTTGCGTCGGAAATGACGACTACGGTGTGCGATTGCGCGATGCCTTGCTCGCCGAGCACATCGACTGCGAGGCTGTCAGTGTCGTAGAGGATTCCAGTGGCGTAGCGCTGATTGTGGTGGACGACAACAGCCAGAACGCCATCGTGATTGTCGCCGGTGCCAACGGCGCGATGACGCCGGCAGTGATCGACCGCTTTGATGCGGTTTTACAGGCCGCCGATGTAGTGATCTGTCAGCTCGAGATTCCCGACGCGACGGTCGGGCATGCGCTCAAGCGTGCGCGTGAACTGGGCAAAACCGTCATCCTCAACCCGGCGCCGGCCAGCCGTCCTTTGCCGGCAGACTGGTTTGCCGCCATCGACTATCTGATTCCCAACGAAAGCGAAGCCGCCGCATTGAGCGGGCTCGCTGTCGACTCGCTGCAGTCGGCAGAAACGGCTGCCACTCAGTTGATTGCCATGGGCGCGGGCAAAGTCATCGTCACGTTAGGCGCGCAAGGCTCATTGTTCGCCAACGGCAACGGTTTCGAACATTTCCCCGCGCCGACCGTGAAGGCGGTCGATACCACGGCGGCGGGCGACACTTTCGTCGGCGGTTTTGCCGCAGCGCTGGCCGATGGCAAGACTGAGGCCGAGGCGATTCGCTACGGGCAGATCGCCGCTGCACTGTCGGTTACCCGCGCCGGTGCGCAACCGTCGATTCCAACCATGTCCGAAGTACAGGCGTTCAAACCCGCATGAAAAAGACTCCTCTGCTTAACGTCGCGCTGTCGCGACTGATCGCTTCTCTTGGCCACGGTGACATGGTCGTGATTGGCGATGCCGGTTTGCCCGTGCCACCGGGTGTCGAGTTGATTGATCTGGCACTGACCCATGGCATCCCTGATTTCGTCAGCACGCTGAAAGTTGTACTCAGCGAGATGCAGGTAGAGAGCCATGTGCTGGCCAAAGAGATCTTCGACAAACAACCCACGGCGCTGGCCGATCTGGACGCGTTGAACGAAGAGGGCGCGCTGGGCCGTAGGGATCTGCTCACCCACGAGCAGTTCAAGGTGCTTAGCCGACAAGCCAGGGCGATCATTCGTACAGGAGAATGTCAGCCGTACTGCAACATCGTTCTGGTCGCCGGGGTTACATTCTGATTTCCGATATCACCTGCACAAGGAATGCGCTATGCAACGCTATGCTGCAAAACTTCATCAACTGGTCCGGAGCCTGCTGCTTTTGTCTGTGATAACTGCGACCGGCGTTCAGGCCGCTGAAAAAATCGATTTGATCATCGACACCGATCCAGGCGCTGACGACGTTGTCGCTTTGCTCTTCGCGCTGGCGTCGCCGGATGAATTGAATATCCGCGCGTTAACGACTGTCGCCGGCAACGTGCGCCTGGACAAGACTTCGCGTAACGCGCGACTCGCTCGCGAATGGGCAGGGCGCGAAGACGTGCCGGTTTACGCTGGCGCACCGAAGCCGCTGATGCGCACGCCGATCTACGCCGAGAACATTCATGGCAAGGAAGGTTTGTCAGGCGTCACGGTTCACGAACCGAAGAAAGGCCTGGCGAAAGGCAATGCGGTCAATTACCTGATCGACACTCTTAAATCGGCCAAACCGCACAGCATCACCATTGCCATGCTCGGTCCGCAGACCAACCTGGCTCTGGCATTGATCCAGGAGCCGGAAATCGTTCAGGGCATCAAGGAAGTGGTGATCATGGGCGGGGCGCATTTCAACGGTGGCAACATCACCCCTGTGGCTGAATTCAACTTGTTCGCCGATCCGCAGGCTGCCGAGGTGGTGCTCAAGAGCGGGGTGAAACTCACCTATCTGCCGCTGGACGTGACCCACAAGATCCTGACCAGCGATGCACGCCTGAAGCAGATCGCCGCGCTGAACAACAATGCGAGCAAGATCGTCGGCGACATTCTCAACGAGTACATCAAGGGCGACATGGAGCACTACGGCATTCCAGGTGGCCCGGTGCATGACGCGACGGTTGTGGCGTATCTGCTCAAGCCTGAGTTGTTTACCGGTCGGGCCGTCAACGTCGTGGTGGATAGCCGTGAAGGACCGACATTCGGCCAGACCATTGTCGACTGGTACGACGGCTTGAAAGCGCCGAAGAATGCATTCTGGGTCGAAAATGGCGACGCCCAGGGATTCTTTGATCTGCTGACCGAGCGCCTGAAACGCCTGAAATAAGTCGTCAACCCGCAGGCGGTTGCCTGCGGGTTTTCACTGCGGCTGTTCGGCCTGACCGATCGGATAGCGTTCGAATACCTGATTGATAAAATGCTGCGCCGCTTCTATCCCCAACTCCTTGACCAGTAAATCAATGCCGATCAGCGCCAATTCTTCCGTCGTGCCGGGGCTGTAAGAGCTGTGTCCTTCGGCCCATTTGGCGTTGATGGCGGCGTCGATGCTTACACTGGTCATGGGAGGCTCGAAAGGTCAGGATGTCTGTTTTCGAGTTAACCATTTTGTGCGGCATTTGGCACTGCGACTTAGGCATGAGCGGAGCGCTATGCGACACTTGGTCTTTTCCGGCTTGCAAAGGACCCCGCTGTGCAGATTGATTTGAATACCCCTGACGGCCTCACACTCGAAGCAGTGCGCCAATTGCTTGCCTCGGGCAGTGACGACGTGCACAACCAATTGCGCGTGACCAAAGATGGCATTGCCTATCTGTCTACGGTGACCGGTGGGCAGGATATCGAGGGTCTGCTGTTTCGCCTGGAAACCTGGGCGAAGGGGTCGGGCTATGTGGGTAACGTCGCAGCCAGCGATGAAGTCTGGGTGATGCAGATTTTCAACGCACTCAAAGACAACTGGCCGAATCCGCCCTACGACTACATCGACGTTTATTGAGGTCGTTAATATTCAGTCACGAATGTTTGATGAGCCGGACAGGGCGGCTCAGGCACACTCGGCATTTTTCCGCTCGTGGGGCAGGGCATGGCTTGAGCCTTGAAACCAAACGCCGCATTGGCGGTCGCACGATCTCTGCTTAAACATTTGAAAACAAGGAGGCTTCATGCCTTTGAAGTTCGCGACACTGGGTGCACTTATGGCCGCTGCTCTGTTGGCTGGTTGCAGCACAACCTCCAGCGAGTCGGCAAAGGAGCCCGTGGCGGCTGAATCAGGAAATAGCCGCTGCGAAGCATCGGCAGCGCAATTTGCCATCGGCAAGAAGGCATCCCCTGAGCTGCTGGATCAGGCGCGTGCCAAGGCTGGAGCGCAAAATGCGCGTTTCCTCAAGCCGAACGACATGATCACCCTGGAATACCGCTCCGATCGCCTGAACCTGAACACCGACAACAACCTGATAGTCACCCGCGTCAACTGCGGCTGAGTCCTTTTGTCTCAGGCATAAAAAACCCCGTCACCAGGACGGGGTTTTTTTAGTGCGCCGAGAAATTACTCTGGGCGAACCTGTGCAGCTTGCATACCCTTTTGGCCTTTCTCAGCCACGAAAGAGACGGTCTGGCCTTCTTTCAGGCTTTTGAAACCGTCGGATTCGATAGCTTTGAAGTGTACGAACAGGTCGTCACCGCCACCTTGAGGAGTGATGAAGCCGAAGCCTTTTTCATCGTTGAACCATTTAACGGTGCCGGTTTGGCGATTAGACATGGTGTATCTCCAAGAAACATATATTTTCAGTAGTGCTGTGCTGCTCAGGCCAACTGGGCACACCCGGGTATCATAGTCGAAATGTTCGCTTTGGTAGCCCCCCGGACGTGCTGTTTGCCAATCAGTCGTGTTTTCTTTACCACCTTGTTGCGCTGAAAGCCCCGGTTTGAAAGGCTTTCAGCGAAACGTAAAGACGATAAAAAAACCTGTAAAACCTGCATAAATCGTCTGAAAAGCCTCATTTCCAGCACTTTTTTCCGCCTTTCAGCCGATGTTAATGACCGGTTTTCTTATTTTTTCGGGGCGGTATTTGCCTTGCATTTGGTGATCTGGCCAAGGGCTTTCTTTTGCAATTCAGGCGTCGCCTTGTTGTCCATCAGCGCCTGAATGTCGCTGGCCGGATAGGACTTGATGGCGTCAGCTCCGCAAGCGCAGTGGGATTTCGCCGCGGCAGCACCGATTTGCTGGGTTGCAGCCTCAGTGCACTGGGCCATGTACTTCTCGCGCTCGCCTTTTGGCCAGTCGGCATGGGCGCTCAGTGGCAGCAGCAGAACGACGGGGGCGACGAGGGCGAATAAGCTTTTCAGACGCATGCGAGGATGCTCCTTGTGGGTCAATGTCTTGTTATCTGAGGGCGCAAGGGCCGATCAAGTTCAGCACTCTGGCATAAAAACGGACATTTGGCCTTCTGCCAAATCAGGACGTAAGCGACCGCTCATCTGTGCTAGCATGCCGGGCTCAAGCGTTCTCAGGCTTCGGATGACCTTCAGTCCCGAAGCGGTCGGCGTGCGAATTTTTCCGATTTGAATCCCAGTCACTCTGGTTCGGTTTTCCGGTTGGCCGCAAGGCTCCTGCCGCTGTAAGGCAGGCGTTCGTCATTGAATGGCCTGGATCGGATCTTGTACTGGCTCATCCCAACCCACGTGACCTTTGGTAGGGGTCACCACTAGGAGAGGAGGCGCCATGCCAACTATTACTCTTCCCGACGGCAGTCAACGTTCATTCGATCACCCGGTTTCCGTAGCCGAGGTCGCCGCATCCATTGGAGCAGGTCTGGCCAAAGCCACGCTCGCGGGCAAGGTCAATGGCCAACTGGTCGACGCCAGCGACATCATCAGCAGCGACGCGACCCTGCAAATCATTACGCCAAAGGATGAAGAGGGGCTGGAGATCATTCGCCACTCTTGCGCGCACCTGGTTGGCCACGCGGTCAAGCAGCTGTACCCGACCGCGAAGATGGTCATCGGCCCGGTCATCGACGAAGGCTTCTATTACGACATCGCCTACGAGCGTCCTTTCACGCCGGAAGACATGGCGGCCATCGAGCAGCGCATGCAGCAGCTGATCGAGAAGGATTATGACGTCATCAAGAAAGTCACTCCGCGCGCGGAAGTGATCGAAGTGTTCAAGGCCCGCGGCGAAGATTACAAGCTGCGTCTGGTCGAAGACATGCCGAACGAGCAGGCCATGGGTCTGTACTATCACGAAGAATACGTCGACATGTGCCGCGGTCCGCACGTGCCGAACACGCGTTTCCTGAAATCCTTCAAGCTGACCAAGCTGTCGGGCGCCTACTGGCGTGGCGACGCCAAGAACGAGCAATTGCAGCGCGTCTACGGCACCGCTTGGGCGGACAAGAAACAGCTGGCGGCTTACATTCAGCGCATCGAAGAAGCCGAGAAGCGCGATCACCGCAAGATCGGCAAGCGTCTGGGCCTGTTCCACACTCAGGAAGAGTCGCCGGGCATGGTGTTCTGGCACCCGAATGGATGGACTCTATACCAGGTGCTCGAGCAGTACATGCGCAAGATCCAGCGCGACAACGGCTACCTTGAGATCAAGACTCCTCAAGTCGTCGACCGCAGCCTGTGGGAAAAATCCGGGCACTGGGCCAACTACGCCGACAACATGTTCACCACTCAGTCGGAAAACCGCGACTACGCCATCAAGCCGATGAACTGCCCATGCCACGTGCAGGTGTTCAATCAGGGCCTGAAAAGCTACCGCGAGTTGCCGATGCGTCTGGCCGAGTTCGGTGCTTGCCACCGTAACGAGCCGTCGGGTGCGTTGCATGGCATCATGCGCGTGCGAGCGTTTACTCAGGACGACGCGCATATCTTCTGCACCGAAGAGCAGATGCAGGCCGAGTCCGCTGCGTTCATCAAGCTGACCATGGATGTCTATCGCGATTTCGGCTTTACCGAAGTCGAGATGAAACTGTCCACTCGTCCGGAAAAACGCGTCGGCTCCGATGAGCTGTGGGATCGCGCTGAAGCTGCATTGGCTGCAGCCCTTGATTCTGCTGGCCTGCCGTACGATCTGCAGCCGGGCGAGGGTGCTTTCTACGGGCCGAAGATCGAGTTCTCGCTGAAAGATTGTCTCGGTCGAGTCTGGCAGTGTGGTACCTTGCAGCTCGATTTTAACCTGCCTGTCCGTTTGGGCGCTGAATACGTCTCCGAAGACAACAGCCGCAAACACCCGGTGATGTTGCACCGCGCGATCCTCGGTTCGTTCGAGCGTTTCGTCGGGATTCTGATCGAGCACTACGAAGGTGCTTTCCCTGCGTGGCTCGCGCCGACCCAGGCGGTGATCATGAATATCACTGATAAACAGGCAGATTTTGTTGCAGAGGTTGAAAAAACTCTCAACGAAAGCGGATTTCGTGCCAAGTCCGACTTGAGAAATGAAAAGATCGGCTTTAAAATCCGCGAGCATACTTTGCTCAAGGTTCCCTATCTTTTGGTTATCGGAGATAAGGAAGTCGAGATGCAGACTGTCGCTGTGCGTACTCGTGAAGGTGCTGACCTGGGCTCGATGCCCGTCGCCCAGTTCGCTGAGTTTCTCGCGCAAGCGGTTTCCCGGCGTGGTCGCCCAGATTCGGAGTAATTATTATTAAGCGTGAAATGAGACAAGATAAACGAGCTGCACCGAAAGCCCCGATCAACGAGAATATCTCGGCACGCGAGGTTCGGTTAATTGGCGCTGATGGCGAGCAGATTGGCATCGTCTCGATTGATGAAGCGCTTCGTATCGCTGAAGAAGCAAAGCTTGATCTGGTGGAAATTTCCGCAGATGCAGTCCCGCCTGTTTGCCGGGTGATGGACTACGGCAAATCGATCTTCGAGAAGAAGAAGCAGATTGCCGCGGCGAAGAAAAACCAGAAGCAGATTCAGGTTAAAGAAATCAAGTTTCGTCCAGGGACGGAGGAAGGGGATTACCAGGTAAAACTGCGCAACCTGGTACGTTTCCTGAGTGACGGGGACAGGGCCAAGGTATCCTTGCGATTCCGCGGCCGTGAGATGGCCCACCAGGAGCTGGGGATGGAACTCCTCAAGCGGGTTGAACAAGACCTGCTCGAGTACGGTTCGGTCGAACAGCATCCTAAGATGGAAGGACGCCAGCTGATCATGGTCATCGCCCCGAAAAAGAAGAAGTAATCAACAGGGCACGGCAGGCCTTCTGATTATGTTTATCAACTGAATGCGGAGTATCCGAACATGCCAAAAATGAAAACCAAAAGTGGTGCTGCCAAGCGGTTTCTGAAAACTGCTAACGGCATCAAGCACAAGCACGCTTTCAAGAGCCACATCCTGACTAAAATGTCGACCAAGCGTAAGCGTCAACTGCGCGGTAGCAGCTTGCTGCATCCGTCTGACGTGGCAAAAGTCGAGCGCATGCTGCGCCTTCGTTAATTTAGTCAAGAATAGAGGAAGTAACTCATGGCTCGTGTAAAGCGTGGCGTCATTGCCCGTAAGCGTCACAAAAAAATTCTGAAACTTGCTAAAGGCTACTACGGCGCACGCTCCCGCGTATTCCGTGTTGCCAAGCAAGCGGTAATCAAGGCAGGCCAATACGCCTACCGTGACCGTCGTCAGAAAAAACGTCAGTTCCGCGCTCTGTGGATCGCTCGTATCAACGCTGGCGCTCGTGTTAACGGTCTGTCCTACAGCCGTTTCATCGCTGGCCTGAAAAAAGCGTCCATCGAGATCGACCGTAAGGTTCTGGCTGATCTGGCAGTGAACGAAAAAGCGGCGTTTGCTGCGATTGTCGAGAAAGCTAAAGCCACCTTGGCTTAAGTACCCCCGACAGTCACCCGGCCTCACCTCTGTGGGGCCAGGTGTTAAACGTCATAAATAGGGGAAGAGCCTTCAAGCTCTTCCCCTATTTTGTATCTGGAGTCTGTACATGGAAAACCTGGATGCGCTGGTCTCTCAAGCACTAGAGGCTGTGCAAAGCGCTGAAGATATCAATGCCCTGGAGCAAATCCGGGTTCAATACCTTGGCAAGAAGGGCGAATTGACTCAGGTGATGAAGACCCTGGGGAATCTGCCGGCCGAAGAGCGTCCGCAAGTCGGTGCGCTGATCAACGTTGCCAAGGAACGTGTTACAGGCGTTCTCAATGCGCGCATGGCATTGTTTGAAGAAGCCGAGCTGGCTGCCAAACTGTCTGCCGAATCCATCGACGTGACATTGCCGGGCCGTGGCCAGACCTCTGGCGGTCTGCATCCGGTCACCCGGACTCTGGAGCGCGTCGAGCAGTTCTTCACCCGCATTGGCTACGGCATCGCCGAAGGCCCTGAGGTCGAAGACGACTACCACAACTTTGAAGCGCTCAACATCCCAGGCCATCACCCGGCCCGGTCGATGCATGACACCTTCTATTTCAATGCCAACATGTTGCTGCGCACCCATACCTCGCCGGTACAGGTCCGCACCATGGAATCCAAGCAGCCGCCGATCCGCATCGTCTGTCCGGGCCGCGTCTATCGCAGCGACTCCGATATCACCCATTCGCCGATGTTCCACCAGGTCGAAGGCCTGCTGGTCGATCGCGATATCAATTTTGCCGATCTCAAAGGCACCATCGAAGAATTCCTGCGGGTGTTCTTCGAGAAAGAACTGGCCGTGCGTTTCCGTCCTTCGTATTTCCCCTTCACCGAGCCATCCGCTGAAGTCGATATGGAATGCGTGATGTGCAGCGGCAAAGGCTGCCGCGTCTGCAAGCAGACCGGCTGGCTGGAAGTGATGGGCTGCGGCATGGTTCACCCGAACGTGCTGCGCATGTCCGGCATCGATCCGGAAGAGTTCTCCGGATTTGCCTTCGGCATGGGTGTCGAGCGTCTGGCCATGCTCCGTTACGGCGTGAACGACTTGCGTCTGTTCTTCGACAACGACTTGCGGTTCCTCGCGCAATTTCGCTAGTCGTAACGAATTCTTAGGAGAGCAGGATGAAATTCAGTGAACAATGGCTGCGTGGCTGGGTCAGCCCGCAGGTAGATCGCGATGAGCTGGTTGCTCGTCTGTCGATGGCCGGTCTTGAGGTCGATAGCGTTACTCCGGCCGCCGGCGTATTCAGTGGTGTGGTGGTGGGTGAGGTGCTGAGCACCGAGCAGCATCCGGACGCCGACAAGTTGCGCGTATGCCAGGTCAGCAATGGCGCGGAAACCTTCCAGGTCGTGTGCGGAGCGCCAAACGTGCGCCCGGGCCTGAAGATTCCGTTCGCGATGATTGGCGCAGAGCTGCCGGGCGACTTCAAGATCAAGAAGGCCAAGCTGCGTGGCGTCGAGTCCAACGGCATGCTGTGCTCGCAGGCAGAGCTGCAGGTCGGTGAGGGCAACGACGGTCTGATGGAGCTGCCGGCCGATGCGCCGGTGGGCGAAGATTTCCGAGTGTATCTGGATCTGGAAGACGCCAGCATCGAGGTCGACCTGACCCCGAACCGTGGCGACTGCCTGTCCCTGGCCGGTCTGGCTCGTGAAGTCGGCGCGCTGTACGCCGTGCCGGTAACCCGTCCTGTGGTGGCTGCGGTTGCAGCGGTACACGACGAAGTCCGCTCGGTCGAGGTGCTGGCCCCAGCTGCCTGCCCACGTTACCTGGGTCGGGTCATCCGTAACGTCGACCTGTCCAAGCCAACCCCGCTGTGGATGGTTGAGCGTCTGCGTCGCGCCGACGTGCGCAGCATCGACGCTGCCGTCGACATCACCAACTACGTCATGCTCGAGCTCGGCCAACCGCTGCACGCTTTCGATCTCGCCGAAATCAATGGCGGCATTCGTGTGCGCATGGCTGAAGAGGGCGAAAAGCTGGTTCTGCTTGATGGTCAGGAAGTCAGCCTGCGTAGCGATACGCTGGTCATCGCTGACCACACTCGTGCACTGGCGATCGCCGGCGTCATGGGTGGCGAGCACAGCGGTGTTTCCGCGACCACCCGTGATGTGTTCCTCGAATCTGCGTTCTTTGATCAGATTGCGGTTGCCGGCAAGGCACGTTCTTACGGCTTGCATACCGACGCTTCGCATCGCTACGAGCGTGGCGTTGACTGGCAACTCGCTCGTGAAGCCATGGAGCGCGCCACTGGCCTGCTGCTGGAAATCACTGGCGGCGAAGCTGGTCCGATCATCGAGACCGTCAGCGAACAACATCTGCCATCGATTGCACCGATTACTCTGCGCGCTCAGCGCATCACTCAGATGCTCGGCATGGAGATGGATTCGGCACAGGTCGAGCGCCTGCTCAGTGCCTTGGGCCTGAGCATTGCCGCTGACGGCGAAGGTCAATGGCGAGTTGAAGTGCCAAGCCACCGCTTCGATATCAGCCTGGAAGTCGACCTGATCGAAGAGCTGGCGCGTCTTTACGGTTACAACCGTTTGCCGGTTCGCTACCCGCAAGCGCGTCTGGCGCCGCAAGCCAAGGCCGAAGCGCGTAGTGATCTGCCTGAGCTGCGTCGTCTGCTGGTTGCTCGTGGTTATCAGGAAGCGATCACTTACAGCTTCATCGATCCGCGTCAGTTCGAACTGTTCAGTCCTGGCGTCGAGCCGCTGTTGCTGGCCAATCCGATCTCCAACGATATGGCCGCCATGCGCTCGTCGTTGTGGCCAGGTCTGGTCAAGGCATTGCAGCACAACCTCAACCGTCAGCAGGATCGCGTGCGTCTGTTCGAGAGCGGCCTGCGCTTCGTTGGTCAGCTTGAAGGCTTGAAGCAAGAGCCGATGCTGTCCGGGGTTGTGTGCGGGAGTCGCTTGCCGGAAGGCTGGGCGCAGGGTCGGGATACCGTCGACTTCTTCGACGTAAAGGCTGACGTGGAAGCGGTACTGGGTTTCGCCGGTGCCCTGGATTCGTTCACCTTTGCTCCGGGCAAGCACCCGGCGCTGCATCCGGGTCAGACCGCGCGCATCGAGCGTGAAGGTCGCGAGGTAGGCTATATCGGTGCAATTCACCCTGAGCTGTCGAAGGCACTGGGGCTGGATCGTCCGGTGTTCGTCTTTGAGCTGGTTCTGGCGGAAGTGGCGCTCGGTAAAATGCCGAAATTCTACGAGTTGTCGCGCTTTCCTGAAGTGCGTCGTGACCTTGCACTGATCGCGCACAAAGACGTCGCGGCCTCGGCTGTACTGGACGTAATCCGTGAAAATGCAGGCGAATGGCTCACAGAGCTCAGGCTGTTTGACGTGTATCAGGGTAAAGGTATTGATCCTGATAGAAAAAGCCTTGCAGTCGGCTTGACCTGGCAGCATCCATCGCGCACTCTTAATGACGATGAGGTGAATTCGACGACGCAAAATATCCTCACCTCGCTCGAACAAAGGTTGAACGCCACGTTAAGGAAGTGACGTATGGGGGCTTTGACGAAAGCTGAGATGGCGGAACGTCTGTATGAAGAGCTGGGCCTGAACAAGCGGGAAGCCAAGGAATTGGTCGAACTGTTTTTCGAGGAAATCAGGCACGCTCTTGAAGACAACGAGCAGGTCAAATTGTCCGGTTTCGGCAATTTCGACCTTCGGGACAAACGCCAGCGGCCTGGCCGCAACCCGAAAACGGGGGAAGAAATCCCGATCACGGCTCGCCGTGTGGTCACCTTTCGTCCAGGGCAGAAGTTGAAGGCCCGAGTTGAGGCTTATGCTGGAACCAAGTCATAACGACGAACTACCCGTCATCCCGGGCAAACGCTACTTCACCATTGGTGAAGTCAGCGAGCTGTGTGCCGTAAAGCCACACGTGCTGCGCTACTGGGAGCAGGAGTTTCCTCAGCTCAACCCCGTCAAACGCCGCGGGAACCGCCGGTATTATCAGCGCCAGGACGTGCTGATGATCCGGCAGATCCGCGCGCTCCTTTACGATCAGGGTTTCACCATCGGCGGCGCACGTCTGCGTCTGTCCGGCGACGAAGCCAAAGATGACACCACACAGTACAAACAGATGATTCGGCAGATGATTGCCGAATTGGAAGATGTTCTGGTGGTACTCAAGAAATAAAAAGCTGCGCTTGAATACTTCCAGTTTTCAAAAGCTTGCGATATATTCTTGAGCGTTCTTCGAGGTGAAGAACGGGATGCAACATCAGTCGGGGCGTAGCGCAGTCCGGTAGCGCACTAGCATGGGGTGCTAGGGGTCGAGTGTTCGAATCACTCCGTCCCGACCATATTTTTCAATGATCTAGGCCAATGTTCACAGCATTGGCCTTTTTCATGTGTGTGAGATTTGCGGGGCTACTCGATCACGCCTGCGACTCGCATCACCAAGTGTTTGGATTAGTAAGAAAGTCCGCTCGTCGAGCAAATAGCACTCTCTGTGCGCCGATCTTCTCTTACTTATTAAGCGCAGCCCCTGCGCCACTGACGGGAGAGAATGATGATCGACGACAACAACGGCCCTGAAGCGCCATATCCGGGACCAGACGAACAAACCCCTGATTCTGGCGAGGGTCATGATTCCGGCCTGGAGCAGGCTGATTCTGAGCCGAAGCAGGGCACCGACGAACGACCAGAGGACTGGAATCCGCCTCCCGGCAATCCTGGCTCTGATCAGGACGCTCAGACGGGCCGAGATAATGGCGGCGCTACGTAAGCCCGATCAATGTAATAGTTCACGAGACCCGGCCATCGCGCCGGGTTTTTATTGCCGCCCAACCCTCTATCGACATCACCGGGCGCAGACGGTTATTTGGGCTTGGGAGGGCGAAGCCGAGCGGCGCCGGCGGCTGGACGCTTCGATCCAGGCGCCGGCAACAAGCATGTTCACTCTACGATGCAGATCCAGCGATGGTTGTATCGATAGGGTGCGCGTGTGAAATGGACGTCTGAGACCATTTTCATGCCTCGCTCTTGGAGCGCTTCGGTCAGTTGTACGAGTGTCTCTGCCTGGATAGTCATTGCTGTCACCTCGTCAGATTTACTGCGTTCATAATTCTTGACCGAGAGATCAGGCGGCTAATTCATTTTTTCTACAGTCATCATTGAAGTAGTGCGATCAAGAGCGCTGTGCTTCACTTCGTGTCCACTAACTTGCCCCATTCAAGTCCGAACCGCGCCAGGTACTTCCTCAAGCGATCGGCATCATTAGGCTGCGCCTTGGCCTGCCGGGAAATGCCGAACAGCTGTCGACCGGCATCCGACAGGCTGTCCGCCTGCCGGCATACCTCAATAACCGCCTTCAGCTGTAAGCGATCGAACAAGTCCATGCTCTCGCTATCTCCCGGCAACTCAGTTGATACCGCAGTGGGTTGCGCCAAGCCCCATGCATATCGCAATCGATCGATCTCATCGTCTACCTGCGCTTCATCGATGCGTCCGCTTTCGGCCAGAGTTGCCATCCGTGTAATCGACGCGGACAGTTCGCGAAAGTTGCCCAGCCACGCTGCTTCACGTGAGCTGGCGAAGGCCAGGTAGCGTCGGCGTGCTTCGAGATTGAAACGCGCGCGTTGCCCATGTTCGCGCGCGTGGCGTTCCAGTTCGAAATCGATGTTTGGCTCGATGTCCTCGCGGCGGCCGGCGAGGCCGGGCAGGTCGAATGTCCAGAGGTTGATCCTTGCGTACAGGTCCTCGCGAAAAAGGCCTTCGGCGACGCGGCTGCGCAGGTCGCGGTGGGTGCCGGCGATTATCAGAAAATCACTCTCGACTTCCTTGTCCGAGCCCAGCGGGAAGAAGCGTTTCTCTTCGATTGCCTTTAACAGCATCGCTTGTTCGTCTGCGCCGAGCTCGCCGATTTCATCGAGAAACAGCATGCCGCCGTTTGCGGCGCGCAGCAGGCCATCGCGAGCGTTTTGCGCGCCGGTGAAGGCGCCTTTGACGTGGCCGAACAAGGCCGACATCGCGCCGTCGCCACGCAAGGTTGCACAGTTGACTTCGACAAAGCGTCCCTGCATTTGATGACGGTTACGTTTGAGTTCGTAGATGCGTCGCGCCAGGAAGGATTTGCCGGCGCCGGTCGGGCCGATCAGCAGCATGGGGGCTTTTGAGCGCAGGGCTACGCGCTCTATCTGTTCAATGGAGCGGTTGAAGGCCGGGTTGCGCGTGGCGATGCCGGACTTGAGAAATTCCAGGCCTTCAAGACGTTTGCTGGCGAAGCGTGAGGCAATCCGATCATAGCGCGACAGATCGAGATCGATCAGCGCATGAGTGCCGCAGGCGGGCTCGTTCTCGTTCTTGCGCTTGGCGGGGGAGGTTTGGATCAATCGGGCCGGCAGATAGCGCGCCTCGGTGAGCAGAAACCAGCAGATCTGTGCGACGTGGGTGCCGGTGGTGATGTGGACGAGGTAATCCTCGTGCTCGGTGTCAAAATTGTACGCAGTGGTGAAGTCGTGCAGGGCGCCGTACACCTCCTCGAAATCCCAAGGGTTGCGCAGCGACATTGGATGCAGGCGCACTTCGGTGCTCGGAGAAATCTGCTGGATGTCCGCTCGGACACGCTCGGCGAGGCTGACGTCGCGCGCGTCGAGGCCATGAATCAATTCAAGTCGGTGGATAGGGAGGTCTGTTTGTTGGCACAGGCCTACGCTTGGTCGCCAATAATTCCATCGGCTGGCACCTTTGCCGACACGATCCAGGGTGGCTCCGATAAATCCGATGGCGACCGTGCGTTTGTTGGGCATGCTTATCTCATAAGATAAATGACGATATGCAATGATAATTTTGCTGGTCGGATTTGTCTTCCATAGATTATCGAGCCTCGTCCAATCAGAGATAAAAGTTATTAAAATCAAAAACATAGCAGAAACAACCATGGCCGCATCCAAAGCTGGCACAGCGGCTGCAATGCTGATGGAAACGAACATGGACACCAAGATATGAAAGACCAAACCTACCAGCTTCTCGAAGTCGCCAACGGCAAGCCCATCAAACTCTGGACCGAAGGCGTCCCGGTTGAAAACGAAGCCCGCGCACAGTTGATGAACACTGCGAAAATGCCCTTCATCTTCAAGCATCTGGCGGTGATGCCGGATGTGCACCTGGGCAAGGGGTCAACCATCGGCAGCGTTATTCCAACGGTCGGCGCGATCATTCCGGCGGCGGTGGGCGTCGACATCGGTTGTGGAATGATCGCTGCGCGTACATCGCTGATGGCTTCGGATCTGCCGGACAACCTCCAGGGACTGCGTAGCGCCATCGAGCAAGCGGTGCCACATGGCCGCAGTTCGAATCGTTTGCGGCGAGACAAAGGCGCCTGGGACGAGATTCCTCAGCAAGCCGATCAGGCCTGGGCGGGGTTGCAGCCGCGCTTCAAACTGATCACCGACAAGTATCCGAAACTGGCCAACACCAACAACCGTGGGCACTTGGGGACGCTCGGCAGTGGCAACCATTTCATCGAAGTGTGCCTGGACGAGGCCAATCGGGTGTGGTTCATGCTGCACAGCGGTTCGCGTGGCGTCGGCAACGCTATCGGCAACCTGTTCATCCAGATGGCCCAAGCCGATATGCGTCAGCACATTGCCAACCTGCCGGACCGTGACCTGGCCTATTTCGAAGAGGGCAGCCAGCATTTTGATGATTACGTGGAGGCGGTTGGCTGGGCGCAGGACTTCGCCAGACAGAACCGTGAACTGATGATGCGTGCGGTGGTTCAGGCCACGCGGCAGATCATCCGCAAGCCGTTCGAAGTGGCGCTGGAGGCGGTCAACTGCCACCACAATTACGTGCAGAAGGAACGGCATTTCGGTGAAGACGTGCTGATTACCCGCAAAGGCGCGGTGTCAGCGAAGAAGGGCGAGCTGGGGATTATTCCGGGCTCGATGGGCGCCAAGAGTTTCATTGTGCGCGGTCTGGGCAATGAAGAGTCATTCAGTTCCTGCAGTCATGGCGCCGGGCGCACCATGAGCCGCACGAAGGCGAAGAATACCTTCACCGTCGCCGATCAGATCCGCGCCACTGCCCATGTGGAGTGCCGCAAGGACGAAGCGGTGATTGACGAAATTCCGATGGCCTACAAGGACATCGACAAAGTCATGCACGCCCAGCGTGAGCTGGTGGAAGTGCTGCACACCCTGCGTCAGGTGGTGTGCGTCAAAGGCTAAGGAACTACCGCGCTGGCGAGAATTCTGCGTCGGCAGTGCGCTGGTTCATCGCGGCTGAGCTGAAGCGCGAATTATCAATATTGATCGTAACTCAGGAAGACCCACGACGGTTTAACGGTACCTCAGAGACACCGTCGGGCTATACGCGTAAGGATTTGCAATGAAAGAGATAATCGAACTGGACGGCGCCATCGGTGGCGGCCAGGTGTTGCGCAGTGCGCTGAGCCTGTCGATGGTGACAGGCCGGGCGTTTCGCATTAAACAGATTCGCGCCAGACGCAGTCGTCCGGGATTGCTGCGTCAGCACCTGACAGCCGTGATGGCGGCGGGCGAGATTTGTGGTGCACAGATATCTGGTGCGCATCTGGGGTCGCAAGGCCTGAGCTTCGAACCGGGCGAAATTCGCGGCGGCGACTTTCAGTTCGCTATCGGCACGGCGGGCAGTTGCACGCTGGTGCTACAGACGCTGTTGCCAGCCTTGTTGCGGGCATCGAAGGCCAGTCGGGTGACGATCTCCGGTGGCACGCATAATCCGCTGGCGCCGCCGACGGATTTCCTGTCGCGCAGTTGGTTGCCGCTGCTGCGGCGCATGGGCGGCGATGTCGAGTTGGAGTTGCTGCGTCATGGTTTCGTACCGGCTGGCGGTGGCGAAATTGCGGTGAAGGTGCAGCCCTCGCGCCTCACGCGCCTGGACCTGTGTGAGCGCGGCGAGGCAGTCTCACGACGCGCATTGGCGCTGACCGCAGGTCTCGCACCCACTGTCGCTCAGCGAGAGCTGAGTCAGGTGGCCAAGCGTTTGAACTGGCCAGTGGAGGCGCTGCAACCTATGGCGCTTGACCCGGCACGCGGTCCGGGCAATGTGTTATTGCTGGAGTATGTTTTCGAGCATGTCACTGAGGTGTTCAGCGCATTTGGCCAAGTGTCGTTACGCGCCGAGAAGGTGGCCGATGCCGCAATCAATCAGGCCGTCGACTGGTTGTGCAGTAATGCTGCTGTCGCTGAGCATCTGGCCGATCAGTTGCTGTTGCCGATGGCGCTGGCCGGTGGCGGATCGTTCACCACGCCGCGCATGACTGATCATCTGCGCAGCAACATCGAAGTCATTCACCTGTTTTTGCCGGTCCGTATCGATTGCCGAGAGGAGGGCGGCGATCGCTTGCGGGTAGACGTTTTCCAAACCGATTAACAGCGGCCGGCAACCGGAAAGCAGTTGCACAACCTCATCGCAGGTGAGGCTAGCCTTCAGCCATTAGCACATCCGACCTAATTGCCCCCGGTCTGGCTCGACCTTAAAGTCCTTTCGCTTGGCAGGTTATTGCCAGTATTTCTCCGGTATGAAAATCAAAAAGGTCGATCTGCAATGAACTCATCAAGGACTATCCCGGTTCTCGCTTTATTCGCAACAATGGCGCTCGCAGTTACTGGATGCCAGACCGTCAAACCGGGAGAGAGTGATCTCAAGAATCGCGCACAGACCACCATCGGCAAACCCGTAATCAAGGTTTCAAATATCCGCAGCGACTTCAATACAACCTTCTACACCGCTCAAACCGAAAGTGGCGAATATACGTGCGAACTGCCGAGCGGCCCGATGGTTGCTCTGGGTTCCATGGGCATGGGACTGGGCGCTCAGTGCACCAAGCAATGACTAATCAATCTTTTCGAAGCTGAAATAAAAAGGCCAATGTCGATGACATTGGCCTTTTTCTTTAACCAATACTCGGCGCAGATCAGTTGGTTTTCGAGTTCAGCTTGCGCAGTTCTTCGTAGGTCGCCGATTGCACGAACCAGAAGCCGGAGACGATGCACCAGCCCAGGGTGCCGCCTACGAACATGCCGAGACCTGAAAGAAAGCTCTGGCTCATCATGAAGAGGGAAACGATCAGGATGACCGCCAGTGCGATGTAGAGAACGATGTTGTTGACGCCGATGACGAAATCTTTCATTTGCATTCCTTGGATGTATTTTCCTCTGGCCACCTTCTATGGTGGCCAGTGCGCGCATCATATTGATATCACCCTGGATTGCGCTAGTTCGGCGTCGGTATTTCGTTATGAATAGCAAAGTCCGTGGTTACTGAACGGGTTTTTTCTCAAGATCTTCGGAGTCGCTCGACGTCGCCGCATCCTTCTCCGTCTCGTGCGGTTCTGAGCCCGCGTTGGCGCCTGAAGACTCTTCACCTTTCTTGTTGGCCTTCTCATCATGGTCACTAGAGCTTTGTGCATGATTGACACCGGGCAGGGCGGTGGCGGGGGTGGCAGCGCCCGCTGTCGTTTCGGCTGCCCAAGCGTGGAGCGGGCCAATCAAGCACAGACTGAAAAACGAAATTGCGAAGATTTTCTTGTTCATCACGTGGGCCTTCTACGCGGTGGGATGTACTGCTTTGGATAAGCCTGTCTGCCAAAGGTGCGCAGTACTGGACGAGCGGCGAAGCCTGATTGTATTCAGCCGGATCAAAAATCTCGCGACAGCAGGCAAATTGCTGGCCCCCATAGGTGTTTCGCACCGGCAAAATCGCCTTTTTTCAAAAGGTTAGGTTGGCTACATGCGCACGATTGTCATCACCGTTGTGACGCTTTCCCTGGCTTTGATCGCCTCGGGAGTGCAGGCAAAAGAGTTGAGCAAGGGCCATCGCTTTGCCTGCACCTGGGGCTCGGATATTGCTGCCGGTGCGCAGCGATCAAAACTGTCCGGGGTTTCGCTGTATGGCGCGCGCAAGCAATTGCAGGTTCGCCGATTCCAGCAACCCTGGATGCGCATGACAGCGATGGGGATTACCGAGCAGACCTACAACAGCAGTTCGAAGCTCAAACCGGCAGCGGTCAAGCAGACCTATTACGAACAATGCGTACGCCATGAGTTGGCTCGGCGCTGATGCCGGTTTCTCAGGACTGATTTACACAGCTCAGGAATCGCGAGAGCCCTTGGCGACTGCCGGCCCGGCAACCCGCGGCGCCGCTTTGGTCTGCATCAGTGCATCCAGAGCCTTGCGATAGCCCTGGCCGCCAAGCGCCATGCTGTTGTTGTGCGTCGCGCCGGGCACGAGCAGCAGGCGTTTGGGCTGCTCTGCGGCATTGAATAGCTGCTCGCTGAAGCGCGGCGGCACGAAGGCATCAGCCAGGCCATGCACCACCAGCAGTGGCATGTGAATGTCGGCGATCTTGTCGATGGAATCGAATTTCTGCGACAGGAGCCAACGCACAGGAAGCGAGGTGTTGGCCACGGCGGCAGCTACGTCGGCGAGAGAAGTGAAGGTAGATTCGATGACCAGACCGCGAACCGGCAGAGGTGTGTTGTTGCGCGCCGCGTTCTGTCCGAGCTCGGCCGCCAGATCAATCGCCACCGCACCGCCGAGAGAGTGGCCGTAGATCAGGCGCTTGTTCGGGTCCGGTTGCAGCAGCTGGAAGCGCTCCCAGGCCACGCGGGCATCTTCATAAACGCTGCTTTCGGATGGAAGATCACCCTTGCTTTGGCCGAACCCGCGATAATCGATGGCCAGCACCGAATAGCCCGCCGCGCGTAGTTGTTCTATGCGGAACAACTGTCCGGTGAGGTTCCAGCGCACGCCATGCAAATAAAGGATTGCCGGGGCATTGGCACGTTCCGCCGGCCACCACCAGGCATGGATGTTCTGCCCGGCCTTGAAGCTCTTCGGTTGCAGATCGAGTTCCTGAACGCTGCCGGGCAGACCGCGATACCAGCCGGCGGTGCCCGGCTCGATGCGAAACAACAGTTTGCGCTCGGTGTGTTCCAGCACCCCACAACTCGTCGGCACGCCAATGATCAGCGCGGCCATCATGGCGAATGCCAAGCGGCGGCGTCGCAGGCGGGTCAGGAAGGACAGGAACATTGATCGTTTCACCACAGCGCAGACAAAGAACGCTTTTTACCAGATGCCTCGGTCTGCGCGTGACTGTTTTTCGACCACCGTGCACGCCCAACGATTACAAGATGCTGCAATCGATCACGCCACCTGCAGCACAATCTTGCCGATATGATCGCCGCCCTCCATGCGGGCATGGGCCTGAGCCGCGTCAGCCAGCGGGTAAACCTTGTCGATGATCGGCAGGCAGCGCCCGGCGCTGAGGGCAGGCCAAACGTGTTCTTGCAGTTGATCGGCGATGGCGGCTTTTTCCGTAGCCGTACGCGCGCGCAGCAGCGAGCCGGTGACCACTGCGCGTTTGCCGAGGATCGCCAGCAGATCGATGTCGTTGGCGCGGGCGCCGCCGAGAAAGCCGAGCATCACCAGTCGGCCATCCATTGCCAGTGCGCTGATGTTGCCGTTCAGATACGAGCCACCCATGATGTCGAGAATCACGTTCACGCCTTGATCTGCGGTCTTCTCGGCAATGACCTTGGCGAAATCTTCCTCACGATAGTTGATCGGTTGCCCGCCAAGTTTGCTGATTGCGGCGCATTTTTCAGCACTGCCTGCGGTAGCAAACGCCTCGATGCCAAATTCACGACAGAGCATCAGCGCGGTGGTACCGATACCGCTGGTGCCACCGTGAATCAGCACGCGCTGGCCGGCCTTGGCACCGCCGAGGCCGAACAGGTTGGCCCAGACGGTGAAAAACGTTTCCGGAATCGCGGCGGCCTGGACCCAATCGACTCCATCCGGCACAGGCAAAGTCTGGCCGGCCGGAACCGCGCAATACTCGGCGTAGCCACCGCCATTGGTCAGCGCGCATACCCGATCGCCGACCGCGAAACGCGTTACTCCGGCGCCAACCGCGACCACTTCGCCAGCCACTTCCAGGCCGGGAATCGGGTCCATCCCGGGTTTCATCGGATATTTGCCGGCGCGCTGCAAGGCATCCGGACGATTGATGCCGGCAGCGTGAACGCGGATAAGCACTTGGCCTTCGCCAACGGTCGGCAGAGGCACACGCCTGGCTTGCAATACTTCAGGGCCGCCGGGTTCGGTGATTTCAATACGGGTCATTTCGTTGGGCAGTGACATTGTCGATTCCTGTGAAAAAGGTCGTGTAGATGGGAACGCTGGCAGCGCGCAATGATTCCCCTCAGTTCGCCGCGCAGCGCGTTTCATTAGCAGAGGGCAGCCAGCGCATGGCTAGCTCCAGCAGTAGAGCCACGACGATTGCGCCAGCGGCGATCACAAACAGCAGCGTGTGCTGGCCGCCCGAGGCATTGAACAATGCCGAATAGGCAAACCCGGCCAGCGCCTGAAAGGTTGCGAATGACACAGTGGCACGGCTCCAGGCGATCTGCTGACGGTGATGCGACGGCACCAGCTCATGCACGCGGGCCAAAGCCAGAGGCACGATGCCCGGCGGGAACGAGCCGAGAATCACCGCCAGTAAAGCCAGCGCCAGAAACGCATGGGAGACGGCGAGCAAACCGAGGGCAATGGCTTGAACTACCAGCACCACGCGAATGCCAGTGCGTGCACCAAGCTGGTCGGCCAGAAAACCGTACGTCACCGGCCCGACAATCGCTCCCAGGCCATACATCACCCAGACCATTGCGCCGATATGCGCCCCGGCGCCCAGTCCGCGAGCCACGTAATCCACCAGAAACACCATGGCAGGCACCAGCCCGGCGGCCATGAACGCGTATTGAGCAAACAACAGGTAGACGCCCGGCGGTGTCGGCTCATCAGCCGACGTTGCGTGCGCAGCCACAGGGTGCGCGGTATCCGCAGGCCAGCCGAACCAGCTCACCGCGGTCAGCAACAACGCCAGCGCGCCCAGTCCCAGCCAGGTCGCTTGCAAGCCGAGGCTCAGCAGCGGCGGCACGATGGTCCCGGAACCGGCGATTCCGAGGCCGATGCCCAGGAAGATTGCGCCACTGGCCAGACCTCTGCGCGCCACCGGAACGTGAGGCAGCACGGTTGCCGCCACCAGCACCATGATCGCGCCACCGGCAATGCCGGACAGCAAACGCCAGCCGAAGAACCAGCTCACCGAGAGCGGATAAGCACAGGCAAAAAATGCTCCCGTGACCGCCAGCATCATCAGGCGCAAGGCGTTGCGGTTACCTAGTCGATGGGCCATGGGCCGACCGAGCAGGGCGCCGATCAAGTAGCCGACCAGATTGGCCGCGCCGAGATAGACGACATCATTGGCGGAAAACCACTGTGCCTGAATCAGCGAAGGGATCAGCGGCGTGTAGGCGAAACGCGCCAGGCCAATGCTGACCAGGCTGGCGCAAAGCCCGGCGAAGATCGGCAGCCAGATGCCGGAGGAATTTGCAGTACGCATGATAGCGATCTCACAAGAGGTGTATGGCGCTCAGCTTATCGGCTATCTTGGCTGCGCATATGCAGCGATTAAGCGGCAGAGTGATGCAAAAATGCTTCGATGAGGATCAGCATGAATTGGGATGATGCGCGGGTTTTTCTGGCGGTCTGTCGCGAGTCCACCTTGCGCGGAGCTGCACGAGTTCTGGGCGTGGACCAGGCCACTGTCGGGCGGCGTATTACCGCGCTGGAAAAGTCTTTGAGCGCGACGCTGTTCCTGCGTACCTCCGATGGCTACGCGCTGACCAGTGTTGGTGAAGCGGCGCGTAAAAGTGTGGAAAAAATGGAACATTCGGCACTGGAACTGGAGCGGCACATCCACGGGCTGGACGATCGTCTGACCGGTAACGTACGGGTCAGCACCACCGACTCGATGGCCATCGACTTCATCATCCCGGCGATGGCGCGCCTGCATGACCAGCACCCCGACGTGCAGATTCAGCTGGATGCATCGACGCAGATTCTCAGTCTGGCCAAGCGCGAAGCCGATATCGCGGTGCGCAATACTCGGCCGGATAACCCGGATCTCATCGCTCGGCGAATCGCCCGTTGGCCTGTAGGACTTTTCGCAGCACAGGCCTATGTCGAGCGCCATGGAGAACCGCAGCCCGGCAACGCTTTCGAGGGCCATGATCTGGTGGTGTATCAGCCGTACTTACAGAGCAAAAAAGACCTGACGCTGGTCTCTGAACCGTTGACCCGCGGACGCATCGTCGCCACGCTCAGCTCCAGCCTTTTGGTGCGTCGAGCCCTTGCCGCAGGCCTCGGGATAGGCGAGATACCGGTATACATGGGCGAACGCGATGGCCTCGTCAGACTTTGGCCGGAGCGGACCCGGCCGCTGCCGTATGAAGTGTGGCTGGTCACCCACGCCGACCTGCGTCACACCGCGCGGGTACGGGCGGTCATCGAGCAGATCGTTGAGGCTTTTGCGCTGGAAAACGAATAAGTGGTTCAGGGTTTTGCCGAGGCTACAACTGCTGACGAAACAGCCTACGTCCGAGACAGAATGGGCCGGCTTGTTGTAGTCCGTGATGAGTTCTATTGTCACTGCAGCTCGATGCAGACCTCAGTGACGCATCGAAACGAAGAGCCAGGGAAGGCCGCGTAGCCGCAGAAAGGTGTCGAATTGAAAATCAGGGAAGTGAATCAATATGCAGTCACGGACAGATCGGACGCGGGGCGGGACAGGCAAATCATGAGCAGCATAAGTCGCGAAGAATTCGATGCCAGGATAGAAACCATCGAGACGAGGATGGATGGCCGCGTGGCAGAAATGCGCGCCGACATTCGCGGGTTCCTGGCTGCTCAGGCAGAGCGGGACAAGGTCTATCTTGAACGGGACAAGGCCCTGCAGGAACGGGACAAGCGTTATGACCTGATGTGGATGGGCGTGCAGAAAATCGCCGACGAATCGCGGGAAGCGATCAGACAGGCATCGACGGTAAAGGCCAATTACTGGGCTGCCACCACTGTGCATTTCCTCGGCGTGGCTTCCTTGCTGGTTGGCGCACATTTTGCCAATCAGGCGGCGGTGTTGACCACGATACAAACCACGCTGGCAGCGATTCAGATTGGCAAAGAGGTATCGTCACCCAAACCTGTCGTACAACCCTCAGCAGTGCCGCCGCAATAAGAAACGGCCTTCAGTGGAAGGCCGTTCTGCATCGCGCCAGATCATGGCATTTCCGGCAACTCCTGAGGCCGCAAGTCGAACACCAGCACTTCGGCATCGACCCCGTTGCTCAAGGTGAGCAGCTGTTCTTCACGAACCCGCACGCCGTCGCCTTCCTGCAAGGCTTGGCCATTGAGTTCGACGCTGCCACGCGCAACGTGCACGTAAGCGTAACGATTGGCCGGCAATTTCAGCGTGGCACTTTCCTCGCCGTCAAATAACCCGGCGTAGACCCGCGCATCCTGACGGACTTTCAGGGAGCCATTGCTACCGTCCGGCGAGATGATCAGTTGCAGGCGACCACGTTTTTTCTGCGCGCTGAAGTGTTCCTGTTGATAGCGCGGCTTGGCGCCACTGACATCCGGCACGATCCAGATTTGCAGAAAGTGCACGGGCTTGGTGGCCGAGTGGTTGAACTCACTGTGCGCCACGCCGCTGCCGGCACTCATCAATTGCACGTCCCCGGGGCGGATCACCGAGCCAGTACCGAGGGTGTCCTTGTGTTCCAGCGCGCCTTCGAGCACATAGGAAAAGATCTCCATGTCGCGGTGCGGGTGCTGGCCAAAGCCTTTGCCGGCGGCGACCCGGTCATCGTTGATCACCAGCAGATCGGAGAAACCCTGTTCACGCGGGTTGCGGTAGCTGGCGAAAGAAAAGGTGTGAAACGACTTCAACCAGCCGTGATTGGCGAGGCCGCGATCGGAGGCTTTGCGAAGAGTCAGCATGATGAAATCTCCTGGCGGGACGTGAATTCGTCCGAGTGAGGAGAAGGTTACTGGTTACCCGGTGAGGCAATAAGTAGATGGAAATTGAAAGACTGTCCGGCTCAGGTTGACAGTTTTGCGTTATGGTTCACCCATTCGATCACGCTCCTGAACACTCGGTCCGCCATAATGCCTTGGCTGAAGCGTGCGTATTGACCCTTGAATATGTGTGAAACCTCCCATGAAAACCGTGGCAATGGTGCTGTTCCCTGACTTTCTGATGCTCGACATGGCGGGGCCGCTGGAGGTGTTTTCAGTCGCCAACCGTTATCTGAAACCTGATCTGCACTATCAATTGACGACTCTCGGGACAGAGCGCGGCTTGCTGAGGGCGTCCAACGGCGTGAAGGTTCAGGCTGACTTGCACATCGACGAAGCGGCCGAGCGCTATGACCTGCTATTGGTGCCGGGCGGACCCGGCGCCTATAACCAGAGATTTCCCGAGCTGTTTGGCTGGTTGAAAAAAGCCGTGCCGCGCGCGGAGCGTTACGGTTCGATTTGCACTGGCGCATTCATCCTCGGCCACGCTTGCCTCCTTGATGGTTATCGCGTCACCACGCACTGGAACTACACCGAACGGCTGATCAAGGCTTTCCCGAAAACCACGGTGACCACCGATCAGATCTACGTCGAGGATCGTAATCTCATCACCTCCGGTGGCGTTACGGCCGGCATCGACCTGGCGCTGGCGGTGGTGGCCAAAGATCACGGCAAGAAAATCGCCCAGGACGTCGCCAAGGTCTTGTTGGTGGTCATGAAGCGCCAGGGCGGGCAAGCGCAGTTCAGCCCGTTGATGGCGGCAGTCTCACCGCAAGAAACGCCCATCACCCGCGCACAGAATTACGTCCTTGAACATCTGGATGAAGCGTTCACCGTCGAGCGCATGGCTGGATTGGCGAACATGAGCGCACGGCACTTTGCTCGCCTGTTCGCCCGTGACGTCAATATGACGCCGATGGAGTTTTTGCAGAATGCCCGCATTGACTGCGCGCGAAACCTGTTGGAAACCGGCGATCTGCCGCTCAAGACCATCGCCTACAAAAGCGGCTTTGGCAGTGTCCGGCACATGCGCTCGTTGTTCGCCGAAAAGCTCGGTCTTACACCGTTACAATACCGCGAACAGTTCAGCTAGAGCGGTTCTGTCCGTCTGACGCAGTCGGATGTCCGTGCTGCGTCGGCTCTGGCGGTTGTATCGTCACGCGAGAGTGCCAAGATGTTTGGCATGAATAATCACAACGACACAAGCCACGGTTCAGTGCTGCGTTTCGGCCCCTACGCCTTTCATGTGCGCCAACGTCTGGTCCTTGAAGGAGAGCAGCCGTTGCGCATGGGCGGGCGCGCCATGGACATCCTTCAGGCGCTGCTCGAACACGCGGGTGAGGTGGTCAGCAAAGAGCAGTTGATTGCTCGGGTATGGCCGACCTCGGTCGTCGAAGAGATCAACCTGCGGGTGCACATTGCGGCGTTGCGCCGCGCACTGGGTGACGGCGTAAACGGGCAGCGTTTCATCATTCACGTGGCGCACTGCGGCTACAGTTTTGTCGCCCCGGTGGAGCAGGGCACCAGTGATGCGCTGACCATGCCCGCTGCCGCGCTCATCCCTCTGCACAATCTTCCGGCACGACTGACGCCAGTCAGTGGGCGCGACGCCCTGATTGGTGGTCTGGTTCGACAAATGCCGGTATGCCGCTTGATGACGATTACCGGTGCGCCGGGTGTTGGCAAGACCACAGTGGCATTGCGCGTGGCGGAATTGCTCCTGCAATACTTTCGCGATGGCGCCTGGTGGGTCGACCTTGCCAGCCTCGAAGATGACATTCCATTGCTCGAGCGCCTGTTGCACACCCTGAAGACAGACTTTTTCGCACTGACCGGCCGGCACGCCTTGTTGATCCTGGATAACTGCGACCACCAGCGCGACAGCTGTGCGGCACTGGTGGAAACGCTGTTGCATGCTGCGCCTCGCCTGTCGATTCTGGTCACCGGCCGCGAAGCCTTGCAAGTCGCGCAGGAGACCGTTCATTACGTGCCGCTGTTGGCGATTCCCAAGCGCTCGACATTGAACACCGTCGAAGAAGCCATGGGCTATCCGGCGGTGCAGTTGTTCGTCAATCGCGCGCGGGCACGGCAGCATGGCTTCTGTTTGCGTGAGCAGGATTTGCCAGGTGTGCGCGAGATC
This sequence comes from Pseudomonas siliginis, assembly GCF_024072275.1. NCBI lineage: Bacteria > Pseudomonadati > Pseudomonadota > Gammaproteobacteria > Pseudomonadales > Pseudomonadaceae > Pseudomonas > Pseudomonas siliginis. The sequence goes on from NZ_CP099598.1 coordinate 2,240,441, forward strand.
TGCCGTCAACTGGACGGTCTGCCGCTGGCGATCGAGCTCGCCGCTGCGCAGATCGACGCGCTGGGCTTGATCGGCTTGCAGGCACAGGTTGAAAACGGCCTGCAGTTGCTTGGCCAAGGCCGGCGCACCGCGGAACCGCGCCATCAGTCGATGGCCGCTGCGATCGATTGGAGCTTCCAGTACCTGACGGAGATGGAACAGCGTGTGCTGCTGCGTCTGTCGGTATTCAGCGCGGGCTTTACCCTGGAGGCCGCACTGAGTGTGATCAGCAGCGCGGATCTGGCGGGTTCCAGACTGTCCGCGATAATCGAAGGGTTGGCGCGCAAATCGTTGCTTGTTCGAGAACCCAACCGTGCGACGGCCCGCTATTGGATGCTCAACACCGTGCGCCGCTATGCTCGTGATCAGTTCGAGCGCAGTGACGACAAGTTCGAACTGAAACAGCGCCATGCGCGCTATCTCAGCAGAACGCGCAACGCTTCAGGCCGGGCACTGCTCGTGGAGGCTGTCGAGTAGCAGGCGGACCTTGCGCAAGTCCGGTGTGGCGTAGCCTTCGGTGAAGCGCTGGTAAATGGGGCTGAGCAAATCCCATGCTTCGCGATGGCGGGACTGGCGCTGCCATAATCGGGCGAGGTCCGTGGCGCTGCGCAGTTCCCAAGCGAGGGCGCCCTGGCTTCTGGCGATGGCCAGAGTTTGTTGCAGGGTTTGTTCGGCTTCTCGGGTTTCAGCGGTGTCTGAGCGGGCCGATTCGCGAGCAGGCTCGCTCCCACAGGATGAACCCTTCAACAATGCCGCCGCCCGCGCCCGCAATATCTCCGCTGCACTCCATCCCGCATCGCCATTGCGCGCGCGCTCCACCAGTGCATCATCGACAAAACGCTCATCCAGCGTAACCATCACTTCCCGAATCAGACCGCTGCTCTGTGCTGGTACGGGCATGGCATTATCCGGATCGATCACCTGCGCATACTGCCGGCCCCAGTTATTGAACAGCAGCACCGAGTGCTTCTGCGATTGTTCCAGCAGCAACTGCAGCAGCGCGCGGGCGTTTACATGGTCGCCGTTGTAATGAGCGATCAGACAACTGGCCAGCGCCAGGGTGTAACAGATCGATGTGCCGTGATTGATCTGCACGGCGATGTCCAGCGCCTGCCGTGCGGCGCGCCAGGCTTGCTCGGGCAGACCCTGCAACCACAGCACTCGGGCCAGTACTGTCAGCGAAGCGACGCTCTGGTCGTATTGCACGCCAAAACCATGGGTGAAACGATTGAGATGGCCGCTGTGGGCCATGCGTTGCAGCACCTGCTCGGCATGTACGCGTGCCTGCGGCTGGTCGCCGGCATAATGCAGGGCCAGCACGCGCAAGCGATGTGTGCTCAGTGACAGCAGCGGTTCGCCGTGCAGGCCGATGCGGTCGAATTGCTCACTCTGGGCCAAAGCCATGCGGTAATGCCCGCAACTCAGATTGACCGCCATGTGCCCCGATATCGCACGCAGTTGCCCGGCCAGATCGCCGTGTTCCTCGGCCAATTGGCAGGCGTCGACGAAGGCCTGAATAGTTTGTGGCGTGCCGCCCCAGGTGTGATAGCTGGTGCTACCGAGCGCCAGTTTCAAGGCGATTTGCAGGCGAGGGCAGGGCGGTAGCAGCGAGTCTGCTGGCGAAGCCTCCAGCAGACTCAGTGCCCGGCGTACATAGCGGCTGTAATCGCGCAGCAACGACAGCTCCTGCCACAAAGGCGCCGACGCGGCTGCCAGTTGCACCCCCAGCTCATCCGGTCCCGGGCCGTTGAGGCTCCAGTCCAGCGCCGCGCGCAAATCCTCCAGGCCCCGGGCATAGCGCTCCATCCACAATACAGTCGGAGTATTGTCCCAATCCGCCTGCGCCTGCTGCATCAGTGTCAGGCAGCGCTCGGCGTGGCGTTGGCGGGTTGCGCTGAGCTCGTCGGCCTGCTCGAGTTTTTCCAGTGCGTAGTGGCGGGTAGTGTCGAGCAAGCGATAGAAAACATCTTCGTCGCCCACTTCGACGCTCAGCAGGGATTTGGCCACCAATTGCGTGACTGCGGTGAACACCGCGCCGGGATCAATCTGTTGGCCGATGATCACCGCTGCCGCCGAGGCGAGGGTGAAGCTGCCGCGGAAAATCCCCAGTCGCCGCAGACAGGTTTGCTCGCAGACGTTGAGCAGGTTGAAACTCCAGTCCATCGTCGCGCGCAGGGTCAGGTGGCGTTCGGCGCTGCTGTGGTGTCCGGCCGACAATGGCGGCAAACCCTCGCGCAATTGCTTGAGCAATCCGTCCATGCCCAATTCGCTGACCTGCGCGGCGGCCAGTTCCAGTGCCAGCGGAATGCCGTCCAGGCGCTGGCAGATTTCGATCGCTTGCGGCAGCTCGGCGTGGCTCAGTCGGAAGTTTTCCCTGGCTGCGGTGGCGCGCTCGACAAACAACTGCATCGCAGCAAAGCCCAGTGCCTGGGCCGGCTCCATCGGGGTCGACATGGACGGGCATTCGAGCGATTCCAGACGCTGCACGAACTCACCCTCAGCGCGCAGGCTCTCGCGGCTGGTCGCCAGGATATGCACCTTTGGTGCCCCCCGCAGAATCTGCTCGCTGAGCGCGGCGACCGCATCAATCAAGTGCTCGCAGTTGTCGATCACCAACAACATTTGCTGTTCTCGCAGGCCGTCGACCAGACCAGCCTGCGCATCGCCTTCAGCTGCGGACAGATCAAGCAGCGTCGCCAGATGCGAGCCGATCAGCGCGGGATCGGCGATGGGCGCCAGATCCACCAGGCGGATGCCGTCGCGATACTGGTCGAGCAATTGTTCGGCGACGCGCAGGGCGACGGTGGTCTTGCCAATGCCGCCGGGGCCGACCAGAGTGATGCAGCGTCGGCGCGGCAGTTGCGTAATCAAGTGATCGATCAGGGGTTGGCGACCAATCATCCGCGTACGACGCAGCGGCAGGTTGTGCCGGGGCGCGGCGACCGCAGGCGTTGCTTCGATGCTGTCGAGCACGAACGGTGCGACAAAGCTGTAGCCGCGCTGCGCCACGGTGACAATGTAGCGCTGGCCGTTCTGCCCGTCGCCAAGTGCTTTGCGCAGCGCCGCCATGTGCACGCGCAGGTTGATGTCTTCAACGACGCTGTCTGGCCAGACCCCGGCCATCAATTGCTGTTTGCTCACCACTTCACCGGCATGGGCCAGCAAAATCAGGAGGATGTCCATCGCCCGCCGTCCCAGGCGCAAAGGCTGTTGGCCTTCAAGTAGCAATCGTTGCCCGGGATGAATCCGATAGGGGCCAAACGCAATGGCCTGATTCGGGGAAAAACTCAACAGCGCGCTCCTGCGGTGATGCGGCGGACAGGGCGAATCAGTCCCTGGCGCAAGCGCAGGCCGTCTGATCCGGGGTGTCCGGGCATAATCCTCAGGTTTGAGCATCAGTGCAACGGGTGGCGTAACGGCAGCAGTCAAAACACCGCAGGCTGCGCTGCGGTGTTTTTCGGTTTATCCATGACTCGACAGCGCCAGGCGAAGGGATTGATGCCCTCGCTGCGGGTGAACATGTGGCAGAAGTGCGCCTGATCGCAGAAGCCGCATTCGAGGCTGATTTGCGTCAGGCTCAAGTCGGTGTGCTGGATCAGCAACTTGGCCCGGGCCAGGCGCTGGGCGCGGATCCAGTCCTGTGGCGACAGGCCGGTGCTGCACTTGAATGCGCGGGAGAAATGACTGCGTGACAGTGCACATGCCCGGGCCAGTTCAGCCACTTCGAGGCTTTCGCCCAAGCGATCCAGGATCAACTGTTTGATCTGGCGTTCGCGCTGCGGACTGAGTCCGCCAGTCGTGTTTTTACGCGGTTCGCTGGCAGGGGCGAGGGCGACGGATTGCTGTAGATAAGCCATGGCCAAGGTCCGTGTCGGTGGGGAAGGCACGGTCGGCGCATTCCCTCAGGTCAAAAAAGCAACGCTGCGCAGAGGGCTTCATTGTTGGGCGATGCCTTGAGACTGACGAGTTAATCGTTGTTAATTTCCTCGCTCAGGCTGGAACTCAGCACATCCTTGCAAGTCAGCGCCCGGCGCTTTGCGCGACGATGTCGACAAAGCACGGCCGCCGTTGGCCAGGTTCAAAGGGGAATGCAATGAAAAGCTTGGTGAAAGCGGCAACGACGCTGGCGGTCGTGCTGGCAATGTCCGGCGCCATGGCGCAGGCACCGCAGGTTGGCACTCAGGCGCCGGGTTATTTCCGGCTGGCTGTCGGCGATTACGAAGTCACCGCGTTGTTCGACGGTTACAACGATTTGTCGCCGAAGTTGTTGCAGGGCATGAGCCAGAGTCAGATTCGCGCGCTGCTTGCGCGCCGTTCGATTGAAACCCCTGGCGTGCAGACGGCGTTCAATGCCTTTCTGGTCAACACTGGCAAACAACTGATTTTGGTCGACACGGGCGCAGGGCAGTGCATCGGCGCCACCGCAGGCCAACTCTCGGCCAACATGCAGGCCGCCGGTTACAAGCCTGAACAGGTCGACACGATTCTGCTGACGCACCTGCACCTCGATCACGTCTGCGGTCTGGTCGACGCCGAAAAGAAACCGGTGTTCGCCAACGCCACCGTGTTTGCAGCCAAAGCCGAGGCCGACTACTGGCTCGATCCGGCAGCGCTGGCCAAGGCCCCGGCGGGCGCAAAAGAGTTTTTCAAGATAGCCCGGGACTCTACGGCGCCCTATGTTGCCGCCGGTCGCTTCAAGACGTTTGCCGCCGGGCAGTCGCCACTGCCGGGACTGGTCGAAGCAACCCTGGAAGCCGGCCACACGCCGGGCAGCACCACATATCGCTTCAATTCGCAGCAGCAGAGCATCGTGTTCATGGGCGATCTGGTGCATAACCTGGCGGTGCAGTTTTTGCACCCGGAAGTGTCGATCGGTTTCGACGTCAACAGTCAGCAAGCGATCAGCAGTCGTCAGGCAGTGTTCAGTGCTGCGGCAGCGAGCAAGACCTGGGTGACGGCAGCGCATCTGCCGTTCCCGGGCATCGGCCACATCACCGCCGAGGGCAAACATTTCCAATGGGTGCCGGTGGAGTACGGCCCCTACAAACGCGCGGCGAAAGTGCCATTGATCGAGTAAAGTGCCCAACGCCTGTGGCAAAAAGCGTCTGACACCGATAAGGAAACCACACCCATGAACCGTAACGATCTGCGCCGCGTCGACATGAACCTGCTGGTGATTTTCGAAGCGCTGATGTTCGAAAAGAATCTGACCCGTGTGGCGGAAAAACTGTTCATGGGCCAGCCGGCGGTCAGTGCTGCCCTGGGGCGCTTGCGTGATCTGTTCGACGATCCGTTGCTGCTGCGCAACGGTCGCGGCATGGAGCCGACAGCGCGGGCGCTGGCGATCCTCAAGGAATTGCAACCGGCAATGGACGTGATTTCCGGCGCAGTCAGCCGCGCCAAGGAGTTCGAACCGGCCAGCAGTTGCGACGTATTTCGCATCGGTCTGTCGGACGACGCCGAGTTCGGTCTGTTTCCACCGCTGTTGCGCCAGCTTCAGCAGGAGGCGCCGGGGATCGTCGTGGTGGTGCGCCGCGCCAACTATCTGTTGATGCCGGCGTTGTTGGCCTCTGGAGAAATTTCCGTGGGCGTCAGCTACACCACGGATCTGCCTGCCAACGCCAAGCGCAAGAAGCTGCGTGATATTCCCTGCAAAGTGCTGCGCGGCGACGACCGTCCGGGGCCGTTGACCCTGGACGAATATTGCGAACGTCCGCATGCAATGGTGTCGTTCTCCGGTGACCTGAGCGGCAATATCGATCTGGATCTGGCCAAGATCGGCCGTTGCCGCCGAGTCGTTCTCGGCGTACCGCAGTTCAGCGGTTTGCGCGCCTTGCTCGCCGGTACCGAGATGATCGCGACGGTGCCGGACTACGCCGCCTGTGCCTTGGTTGAAGGCTGCGCCCTGCGTGCCGAAGATCCGCCATTCCCGATCGATGCCGCGCAATTGTCCATGGCCTGGAGCGGGGTGCATGACAACGACCCGGCAGAGAAATGGCTGCGCTCGCGCATTAGCCAGTTCATGGCGGCGCCGCTGGATATTCCGGCGCTTTAACCGCCCTCGATTACACAAGCAGTTCTCCTGTGGCAGCGAGCCTGCTCGCGAAAGCGGTGTGTCAGTTAGTGTGGATGTGACTGGCCTGACGCAATCGCGAGCAGGCTCACTCCCACATTGTTTTTGTGGCGGTCTGCAAATTGAATGCACGCCGCCAATCCCTGTGGGAGCGAGCCTGCTCGCGAAAGCGGTGGGTCAGTTAGTGTGGATGTGACTGGCCTGACGCCTTCGCGAGCAGGCTCACTCCCACAGAGAAATTCGGGGCTGACCGGGCTTTGTGATTCGGCACATAGACTTGTGGGAGCTGGCTTGCCAGCGATTGCGGTGGGTCCGTCAAAGAAGGTGGTGGATGTGCCGACCAATCGCTGGCAAGCCAGCTCCCACAGGGATTCGGGGTGGAATGAACATTGTTGGTCACCACAAAAACCTGTAGGCGCGAGCCTGCTCGCGAAAGCGGTGTGTCAGTTAGTGTGGATGTGACTGACCTGACGCCTTCGCAAGCAGGCTCACTCCCACATTGTTTTGTGGCTGGCGGCAGAACATCAAAGACCTGAAAAGCAACTAAGCACACCCATCCAATTTCTCCCGCGCCGGCCTTGGCATGATTCCCGTCAATGACATTCAAAGGGTCGGGTCATGATTGCTACGAGGGATGAACAGGCGCGCGACATCGGGTTGCTGTTTCTGCGAGTCAGCGGCGGGTTGTTTCTGTTGTGGGTGCACGGCTTGCCGAAGTTGCTGGACTTCACCGCGCAGCTGCAACTGATCGAAGACCCGTTCCACCTCGGCGCTCACCTGACCCTGATCCTGGCGATTTTCGCCGAAGTCCTCTGCCCGTTGCTGATCGTCGCCGGTGTGCTGGCGCGATTGGCTTGTTTGCCTATTCTCTTTGTACTGCTCGTGGCGCTGCTGGTCGTGCATCCGCAATGGAGTGTGGCTGAAGGGCAGTTTGGCTGGTTGCTGTTGATTCTTTTCACCACCGTATTGATTGCCGGGCCGGGACGGCTGGCGATCCCTGTTCGTTTGCCCGGAGTGCTGCGTTATGCCTGAAGTCCTCAATTCACAAGCACCGGGGGCCGATGAGACCGTCACGTTGATCATCAAACACTCGGTCAAAACCGGTTTCGAATCGGCGTATGAAGCATGGCTGCGCAATATCGTGCGCGTCGCCGGGCAGCGCGAAGGGCATTTGGGTGTCGACGTGGTGCGCGGCAAGCGCGGGCGTCTGGATTTCTACACTTGCGTATTGCGCTTTAGCTCCACCGAAGCGATGCAGGGCTGGCTGGAATCCTCCGAGCGTCAGGCGCTGGTGGCTGAAGCCGCACCGATGCTGGCTGACGGTGATCAGACCGAAGTCGCGCCGGTCAATGAATTCTGGTTCACACCGCTGGCCGAGGCCGGCTCGCCGCCGCCGCGCTGGAAGCAGGCTGTCGTCACACTGTTGGTGATTCTGCCGCACACCCTGCTGGTGCCGCTGATCTGGGGCCCGCTGCTGGCGCTGCATCCGCTTCTGTCCAACTACGTGGTCGCCACGTTCCTGATCACCCTGACCATCGTCCTCTCGGTGGTCTACGTGGTGATGCCGCCGGTCACCCGTTTGTTTACCCCGTGGCTGGAAGCCAGTCAGGCCCACGAACACCTCGATTCCCAAGAAACCTCGCCGCGTTGAGCGGGGTTTGCTTCTTTTCACTTTCGCTTGAGGAACTGCGATGAGCGCCGATCTGATTTTATTCAATGGCCAATTTCATACCGTAGACCGGGAAAAACCACTGGCCAGTGCGGTGGCGATCAAGGATGGCCGTTTCGTCGCCGTCGGTAACGATGCCGAGGCCATGGCCCTCAAGGGCAGCGCCACACAAGTGGTCGACATGAAGGGCCGCTGCGTCATCCCTGGCCTCAACGACTCGCACTTGCACCTGATTCGCGGCGGTCTGAACTACAACCTCGAACTGCGCTGGGAAGGCGTGCCATCGCTCGCCGACGCGCTGCGCATGCTCAAGGATCAGGCCGATCGCACGCCCACCCCGCAGTGGGTGCGTGTGGTCGGTGGCTGGAACGAGTTCCAGTTCGCCGAAAAACGCATGCCGACCCTTGAAGAAATCAACCAGGCCGCGCCGGATACTCCGGTGTTCATCCTGCACCTCTACGACCGTGCGCTGCTCAACCGCGCTGCCCTGCGTGTGGCCGGCTACACCCGCGACACGCCAAACCCGCCGGGTGGCGAAATAGTCCGCGACAGCAACGGCAACCCGACCGGCATGCTGGTCGCGCGGCCGAACGCGATGATCCTCTACTCGACACTGGCCAAGGGACCGAAGCTGCCGCTGGAATATCAGGTCAACTCGACCCGTCAGTTCATGCGCGAGCTCAATCGCCTGGGCCTGACCAGTGCAATCGACGCCGGGGGTGGTTTCCAGAATTACCCGGACGATTACCAAGTGATCGAGCAACTGGCCAAAGACGACCAGTTGACCGTGCGCATCGCCTACAACCTGTTCACCCAGAAGCCGAAAGAAGAGCTGACCGATTTCCAGAACTGGACCGGCAGCGTCAAGTTACATCAGGGCGACGACTACCTGCGCCACAACGGTGCTGGCGAAATGCTGGTGTTCTCCGCCGCCGACTTCGAGGATTTCCTCGAGCCGCGTCCAGACCTGCCGCAGACCATGGAACAGGAGCTGGAGCCGGTGGTACGCCACCTCGTTGAGCAGCGCTGGCCGTTCCGTCTGCACGCCACGTACAACGAATCGATCAGCCGTATGCTCGATGTGTTCGAGAAGGTCAACCGCGACATTCCGTTCAACGGTCTGCCGTGGTTCTTCGACCACGCTGAAACCATCACCCCGCAAAACATCGAGCGCGTGAAGGCGCTAGGCGGCGGCATTGCGATTCAGGATCGCATGGCGTTCCAGGGCGAATACTTTGTCGATCGCTACGGCAAGCAAGCGGCCGAAGCCACGCCGCCGATCAAGCGCATGCTCGCCGAGGGCGTACCGGTTGGCGCTGGCACCGACGCCACCCGAGTGTCCAGTTACAACCCGTGGACCTCGCTGTACTGGATGGTCAGCGGCCGTACCGTTGGCGGTCTGGCGCTTTACGAAGAAGGTTTGCCACGCAGCACTGCACTGGAGCTGTTCACCCATGGCAGCGCCTGGTTCTCCTCGGAGCAGGGCAAGAAGGGCCAGATCCGCGTCGGCCAACTGGCAGACCTGGCGGCACTGAGCGCGGACTTCTTCAGCGTTGAAGAGGAAGCGATCAAGTGGATCGAGTCGGTGATGACCGTGGTCGGCGGCAAGATTGTCTACGCCGCCGGCGACTTCGAAGACCTCGGCCCGCGTTCGATTCCGGTGCTGCCGGACTGGTCGCCGGTAGTCAAAGTCCCGGGCCACTGGCGCCCGAACTCGCCACTGCAGGCGCAGGTTCACCAGTGCAGCGGGCCGTGCGCCGTGCACACCCACAGCCATGAAAAAGCGCGGATGTCGAATGCGCCGGTCAGCGATTTCGCCGGTTTCTGGGGCGCGTTCGGCTGTTCCTGCTTCGCGTTCTGAGTTTGAAAAAAGCGCCGGTCATCAGGGCCGGCGCTTCCCGCAACAACCATCCATCCAGGAGTTTTGCCATGAGCGTTCCTTACAAGCGTCTGAACAAAGATGATGCCGTCGTCCTGCTGGTCGATCACCAGACCGGTCTGATCTCGCTGGTGCAGGATTTCTCGCCGAACGAGTTCAAGAACAACGTGCTGGCACTGGGCGACATCGCCAAGTTCTTCAAGCTGCCGACCATTCTGACCACCAGCTTCGACGCGGGTCCCAACGGCCCGATCGTGCCCGAGCTGCTTGAGCAATTCCCCGACGCGCCGTTCATTCAGCGTCCAGGCCAGATCAACGCCTGGGACAACGAAGACTTCGTCAAAGCGATCAAGGCCACCGGCCGCAAGCAACTGATCATCGCCGGTGTAGTGACCGACGTTTGCGTAGCTTTCCCGACCCTGTCGGCGATTGCTGAAGGCTTCGAAGTGTTCGTCGTCACCGACTCGTCGGGTACCTTCAACACCACCGTGCAACAAGCGGCGTGGGCGCGGATGTCGGCCGCCGGTGCACACCTGATGAACTGGTTCGCTGTGGCTTGCGAGCTGCAAGGCGACTGGCGCAACGACATGGAAGGCCTGGCGCATCTGCTGTCCGAGCGTCTGCCTAACTATCGCAACCTGATCAACAGCTATACCAAGTTCACTGCCAAGTAATCTGGTCGAAAGTCAAAAGCCCCTCACCCTAGCCCTCTCCCGGAGGGAGAGGGGACTGACCGCGTTGTTTGCTAGAGTTGCATCGACCTGCAATACCGAGCCGAGCTCCGCTCTTGAAACGCATGGAGATCGGCTCCCTTTCCCCCCTCGCCCCCTTAGGGGGAGAGGGCTGGGCGGGCGGCGTTCCGATGAGGGGGTGAGCTTTTGATCTTCAAAGTTTCAGATCAGCGTTTTTGCAACCACCCCAAAAAACCACCTTTTTTCACCGCCACCGGTTTGGCCATCAACGCGAGGCGACTGTTCTGCTGACGCACCGCCTGCAACTTGTTCAAGGCCCGGCCGACTTCGCTGCGCTTGTCCATGCACTCACGGGTCAACTGTTTGTCGAGACGATAAATGATGCTCGACGTCAGTGCTGTGAACGTCGCCTGCGACGGTGTATCGGCAAGAATGCTCTGTTCGCCCATGACTTCGCTCGGCCCCATGCGCCCGGCCTCGGTCTGGCCATTGCCGTCCGGCACCGTCGCGCTGACCACGCCCGTGGCGATCACGAACAGACTGTCCGGCACCTCGTCCAGATCCAGCACCACCTGACCGGCCGTGTACTGCTGCGCGACCATCGATTCAGCGAGGCGATCGCGCTCTTCACTGGTCAGCGAACGGAAAATCTTCACCTCGTCCAGCAACGCACGGGCGCGGCTCGACGGTTCGATCACGCCGTCGGGATGGCGCGAAATACCTGCCGCTTCGAGATGGCGGTGGGCGAGGTCGAACAGTTGATTGCGCACTTCGCTCTTCTTGCCCAGCTCAGCGATGAAACCGCTGGCAACGTATTCCGACATGGTTTCGCCGGCTTCTTTGAGTACGGCTTTCGGCGCCGGGCTGAGCAACAGAGAACTGCTGCCCTGCAGAGTGCGATCAAGGGCATCCAATACCCGACGCGGGCGAATGTGGTTCGGCACTTTGATACTGATCGAGACGCCGTGCATGTTGCTCGGCCGGCTGAGATTGACGATTTTCGCCTTGGCCGCCACCGAGTTCGGTACTACGGCCATGGTGCCGGCGCTGGTCAGCAGGTGCGTGGCGCGCCAGTCGATATCGAAGACCTTGCCTTCGACGCCGTCGATCATCACCAGATCGTCCACCTGATACGGCTTGGTGGTGTTGAGGACGATGCCGGAAAACACATCGGCGAGGGTGCTTTGCAGCGCCAGACCGACCACGATGGCGACCACCCCGGAAGTGGCCAGCAGACCTTTGACCGGCAGTTCCAGCACGTAACCGGCCGCCGCGACAATCGCTACCAGAAACACCAGCGCACCGATGACATCCTGCAGCAAGCGCCCGCTGTGACCGATGCGGCGCATCAGCGCCAGGCCGATCACTTCGGTCAGCACCCGTGCTGCGTACAACCACCAGAGAATCCCCAGCGCCGTCGCACCCAGCTGCGCCACACGATCATCGGCGAACAGCGGCGCCTGCAAGGGGCTGACACCGGCATTGATCACCAGCGCGCTGAACGCCAGAAACAGTGCCAGACGCACGCCGACTCGCGGCGCGCGATGGCTGAAGGGCGAGAAATGCCAGAGCGCGGCGTCGAGCAGCAACAGCACAGCGCTCCAGGACAGCAGGTGGGCGTAGAAAAGGGTCATGACCGGTACTCCGCGACGCTGGTGAGAAAAAAGATCGCAGCCTGCGGCGGCTCCTACAGGGAATCGTATTCCAGGGTAGGCGCTGCCGCAGGCTGCGATCTTTTGCTTTTATGGATTCAGATGAGTCTTCAGCTCGGCCGCCGCCTGACGCACCGCCGCTTTGACTTCCGGAATCTGGCTCAGCGGATTGAGCAGGCCGAAGTCATGAATCATGCCGTTGTAGCGCACCGAAGTCACCGGCACGCCGGCTGCATCCAGATGCCGCGCATAGCCTTCGCCTTCGTCACGCAGCACGTCGAACTCGGCGGTCTGCACCAGCGCAGCGGGCAGGCCCTTGAGCTGTTCGGCGCTGGCTTTGAGCGGCGAGGCATGGATCTGCGCACGCTCGGCCGGGTTGGTGGTGTAGTTGTCCCAGAACCACTGCATCATGCCCTTGGTGAGGAAATGGCCCTCGGCAAATTGCTGGTAAGAACCGTCGTCGAATTGCGCATTGGTCACCGGCCACATCAACAGCTGGAAGCGCAGGGCAGGGGCTTTCTGCTCCTTGGCCATCAACGCCACGACCGCCGCCATGTTGCCGCCGACGCTGTTGCCGGCCACCGCCAGACGTTTGCCATCGACACCGATGTCCTTGCCGTGCTCGGCCACCCATTTCGTCGCGGCGTACGCCTGATTGATCGCGGTCGGGTACTGCGCTTCCGGCGATGGCGTGTAATCGACATACACCGCAACAGCGCCAGAGCCGACCACCAGATCACGGATCAGGCGCTGGTGCGTCGGGAAGTCACCTAGCACCCAGCCGCCACCGTGGAAGAACATGAACACCGGCAACTCGCCTTTGACCTTGGCCGGGCGCACCACTTTCAGGTTGAGGGTCTGGCCATCGACCTTGATCGCCTTGTCGCTGACTTCCACACCGGACAGATCAACCTTCACCGAAGCCTGCGCACCGGTCAGCACCGCACGGGCGTCTTTCGGGCTCAGTTGCTCCAGCGGACGACCACCGCCAGCGGCGAGGGCATCGAGGAATGCTTGGGTATTGTGTTCGACGCCAGGGCTGCCAGCGGCGAAAGCGCTGCTGACGGAGAGGGCGAGGAGCGACGCGGCGAGGGTTTTCTTGACGATGTTCATGGTGGAAATCCTTTTGAATGATTTTGATTTTTTTGCCTGAGTTGCGGGCTGCTGTGGCACTGGGTTTGCGGCCTCAGCAACACCGTGAGCACAGATTAATGGGCTGCTGAAAAGCGAAAAAGCGGCTATAAAGCGTTTAACTGTCCACCAGAGAGTGACAATGAACCCGTTCGAAGACATGCGTATTTTTTGCCAGGTCATGGACTCCGGCAGCTTCACCGCTGCGGCCGATCAGTTGGGGCTGTCCAAGCAATTCGTCAGCCGCCGTTTGATGCAACTGGAAGAGCGCCTCGGTGTGCGCTTGTTGAATCGCTCGACCCGCCGCCTCGACGTCACCCCCCTGGGGCAGAGCTATTACGAATCGGCGTTGCGTTTGCTCGGCGAGGTAGAGCAGGTCGAGCAGGGCATCGCCGGCGAAACCGCCGAGCCGCGCGGCACGATTCGCCTCAGCGCGCCGTTGTCGTTTGCCGTGGCGCATCTGGGTTGTCTGCTACCGCTATTCCTGCAGCGTTATCGCGAAGTCACCGTCGAAGTGGATCTGAGCGATCGCCCGGTCGATCTGCTCGGCGAAGGCTACGACCTGGCCCTGCGCATCGGCGTGCTGGAGGACTCGACATTGATCGCCCGACGTATCGCCAGCATCGAACGGGTCTACTGCGCCAGCCCGGCCTACCTCGCCGAACGCGGCACACCACTCAAACCCGAAGACCTGCACAGCCACGACTGCCTGCCTTACGGCCACGGGCGCTCGGTGCAATGGCGTTTCAACGAAGCGCCGGGCAAACCGCTGCTGATCAACGTCGCCGGCCGCATGCGCGTCAACAACGGCGAACTGCTGCGAGACGCCGCGGTGCAGGGGATGGGCATTACCTATCTGCCGACCTTTATCGTCGGCGCGGCGCTGAAGGACGGGCGGCTGGTGCCAGTGCTGGATGATTTGCGCCCGGAGCCGTTGACCCTGTCGGCGGTTTATCCGCAGCATCGCCAGGCTTCGCGGCCGGTACAGGCGCTGGTGGAGTTTTTGCGTGAGCGGCTTAACCAGAGTCATGTGAATCTTTGATAGTGGGGCCTGCTGGGCAAACGGCGTGTTATCGATCGGGCGAACGTCCTACCGTTTTTTCCTGCGATGTCTTTATGGATATTCCTGTCGGGTATGCAAAACGCTAAGTATCTCGATTCGATCCGTCACCTCATAAATCACTACGTAGTTAGGATGTACAACGATTTCCCGGGTGCCGGGAGATCGACCTTTACGGTAGAGATGGGGATGAACGGAGAGTGAGGTTGTGGATTCTTCGATGGATTTCGAGAGACTCACTGCGGCTGCAAAGTTTCTCTCGCCAATGTATCTGAGGATGTTCGAAAGATCGGCCTTGGCTTCGGGACGCCACTCAATCTGCATCGACCTTTTTTCGCATGGATTCGATCAAGGCATGCATGTCCGCCATCACGTCCTCATGGGGGAGACTCGGATGGGGATCATCTCTGGACGCCTGCACCTTGGCTCGCAACCAGCGATCATGACTGGCAGCCTGCTCGTTGTTTTTAAACCCTGAATCGTCGGGAAAGATTTTGCCGTCCATAGTGCCTCCGGGATCAATGCCTGGCAGTCTATTCGGTACAGGGATTGCTGTCGTCGTTGTCTGGATGAACTGCATCTTGGTCGAGCTCCATGAGTACTTGTAGTTCGACAAATCCTAGACTGAGCGCTTCCGACGGCCAACCGACGGAAGATGTAGGAAAACGGTTGGGGTTTCTCGAGTTCCTTCCTTTTTCTGTAGGACTCGCTGAAGAGGACTGCGCAGTGTGATTACAACATTGGAACAACCGCCACCCCGCGTCTGTTCTACACTCACGCCGCTCAATCACGAGCCTCACCCGGAGTATCGCCATGGAAGTGCCCAACCCCAAAACCGCCATCGAAAGCAATCGACAGGCGTGGAACGATTCCGCTCGCCATCATCAGGATTCACCGGACTGGCAGGCATTGCTCAGCGATGTCGCGCAGGGGGAGTTTTGCTGCCTCGATGACACCTTGCGTGGCTTGCTGGACGTCGACGGCAAAGACGTGATTCAACTGGGCTGCAATAACGGTCGGGAGAGCCTGTCGCTGTTTGCGCTGGGTGCGCGCAGTGTCGTCGGCGTCGATCAATCCGCAGCGTTTCTTGAGCAGGCCCGCGAGCTGAACACCCGCTCGCCGCACGATGCTGAGTTCATCGAAAGCGATATCCACCGTCTCCCCGCGTCACTGCATGATCGCTTTGACGTTGCCCTGATTACCATTGGCGTACTCAACTGGATGCCTGACATCGGCGAATTCTTCCGTCATGTCGCGCAGGTGCTGAAGCCGGGCGGCAAGCTGGTGATCTACGAAACCCATCCGTTTCTGGAAATGGTTGATCCACGGGCTGAAGATCCCTACCGCCTCGCCAGCTCGTACTTCCGTGCCGAGCCGTTTGTGCAGCAAGAGCCGATCGTTTACGTAGGTAAAGTCGAGCAGCCGGCGGCAAAGTCGTACTGGTTCGTGCATACGCTGGGCGCGATCTTCAGCGGCGCCATTGGAGCGGGGCTGAGCATTGTGGATTTTAAGGAATATGCGCATTCGAACCGGGAAGAGGTGTATGACTGCTACCTGAACCAGCAGGCGCAGCTGCCGATGTGCTTTAGCCTGGTGGCGAGCAAGGCCTGAGAACTTTTTTTGCGACGGCTGGCCTCTTCGCGAGCAGGCTCGCTCCCACAGGGAAACGCATTCCAGTGTGGCAGCGAGCCTGCTCGCGATGGCGGCCTTGCGACCGCCACATTTCACAAGGCCGGATCAAGCCTGCGCCGCGGCACTTACCACCGGCCGGCCCGGTTTGCGCAGCGGATCCAGGCGTGAGCCTTCATAGCGGGTTTCGCGGAAGAATTTCCAGCGGCCGAACAGGCAGTAAACGTGGGTCACCCGACCTTGTTCCTGATAACCCATGCGGATATGCAGTTTAAGCGCCGGGATGTTGTGGGTTTCACAGACGTCGACCACCTTGGTGCAACCCTGCGCCGCCATCGCTTGCCACAGCGCGACCTGCACGTCCACCGACAGGCTGCTGCCGAAGTAGGCGCGGATCATTTCGCCGCCGAATTCGAAGAACTCGCCGGGTTTGACCGGGAAGGTGCAGCCGTAATAGTGGCGGTCGTGGTAGTCGCGAATGCTGCCCCAGATAAAGCCCACGGCGTGGCCATCGGCGTCCAGGTACATGTGCCCGGTGTGGCCCTCGGCAGCCAGTTCGGCCATGGTGCCGACACGGTCGCCGAAGTGTTTGCTGAACGCCACGGCGTTCTCCGGGGTGATGTCGACTTTGCGCAGGCCTTCATACGGGCGCAGTTTGTGTGGCGGCACCGGGCTGACCAGGTCGCGCTCCATCCACAGCAGTTCCCAGTGGAAGAACACGTAGCGTTTCCACAACGTGCCGACGGTGCGGCCCAGGCCTTTCTGTCTGATGCGATCTTGCACTTTGGTGATGATGCTCATGATGCCCCTCCAGGGTCTTTGCCCGGATGTTGTGGTGAGTGTCGTTACAGCGGTGATTCATTCGAGCGCCGTAGCGCCCTGCGTTTCCTCTCGATTGAGGTCGGCATACGAGACTCGCGCGACGCCTCTCAAACCCTGTTCGATTACCTCGCTCAAAGACTCGCCGGAGTCGAGATAGGCATCACCGAAATCGACGCCGAGGCGGGTCGGGTGGGCGACGATTTCCAGCACGCCGTCGCTGGGGACGCTGGCATTGCGCAGGTCCACCGGGGTGCAGACGTAATCGGCGGTGACCCGCGCCAGACTCTGCAAACGGCCATTGAGCAAACCCTTGAATAGGCGCTTGGGCAACGTGAGGTTGTGCCCGAGGTTGCGCGCCAGCCGAATCGGTACGCCTTGCTCGGCGGCAAACTTCGCGACGACTTCGCCGATCGGCCAGATGTTGTGTACGTGCTGGTGCGAGTCGATATGGCTCGGGCGCATGCCGTGATCGACGCAGCGTTGCCACTGCGCCTGTAACTCGGCGCGCACCGCGTCACGGTCTGCGCGACTCAGCCACAGGCTGTGGCGGGGCAGGTTGAGGTCGAACACGCCGTTGCCATCGCAAAAGGTCCGCCGCCCCAGGATCGCCTGGCTCAGCGGGCGCCCGTAGGTCAGGTTGAAGTGCAGACCGATCCGACCTTGCAGCGTCGGATGGCGGGCCATGGTGCAGGCGGCTTCAAACGCCGGCATGTTGGCCATGGCCGTGGCCGAGCTGATCAGGCCGGCCTGGAAGGCAGCGAAGATCACTGCGTTTTCGTTGGCGCTGAGACCGAAGTCATCAGCGTTGACTATGACTTGGCGAGGCATGGCCGCCCTCCGGAGTGATTGCGACAGGTTGCACCAGTGCTGCAGATTTTTTGTTGGCGCGCCTGGTGCGCCACTGCTGCACGGCGGGCTTGCAGCGATACCAGATGCGCAGCGCCAGACCCAATGCCAGCCCACTTGGGCGCCACGAATAGAAACTCCAGCGCCAGTGTTCCAATTGCCCGGTCATGCGTTCGTGCAGTTGATGGCTGGAGTTTTCCAGGCTGACCCGCGAGGCATCAATCCAGCGCCAGTGCTCGTCCAGGCCCCAGCGAATCCATTCCTCCAGCAACACCCGGCCACTGCCCAGGTCGGCGTACTGCGGCAGGAAGGCGAGGTTGTAATCGTAGAGCCGGCCCTGTTCGAGCAGGCCGAGGCGATAGCTGATGCAGCGGCCGTTCAGCTCGAGCATCACCACGCGTACCAGGCCTTGGCCAGCGAGGGCGGTGAAGGCGCGTTCGATCCATTGGCGACTGCGCGGTGTGGCGAAAATCCCGACGCCTTCATCGCCTTTCCAGCTCACCGCCTCGACTTCGCTGATGGTCTGCAACAAGGCAGCCATGCTCAGCGCATCCGGGGTAATCCGGCGGATCTGCGCACCGCACGCGGCAATCCGTTTGCGTGCCCGGCGCAGTTTGTAGCGCGGGTCGCCGGAGACTTCCTGATGGTCGGCTTCGCTGATCAGATGCACTGGCACCCGGCAGCTCAGGCGTCGCTCGGCCGTGGAACTGCGCGCCATCCATGCGGTGACGGCACTTTCTTCACCCGCAGGCTCCGACAATTCATTGAGTTGCAGCAGCGCATGGGGCAGGCGCTGGCGAATCAACACCAGCGCCTCGTGCATGTCCTCGCCGCCGAGCAACGACAGCAGGGCAAGACGATCAGCCAGTGGATAACCCAAGTGATGCAAGACCCGAAACGGCACGCCGGCGAAGCGCTCGCGGCTGGCTACCAGCGGCAGGCACAGGCGTAGTTCTGCGGCTTCCCAACCGAGCAGAATGTGCAGGCGCTGATCCTCACCCAGAGCCTGTTCCGCCGCACATAACCAGCCGAGATTGTTGAACGGCGTATGGTCGGTCACGCCCAGGCGCAGCGTTTCATACGCGGTTGCCGGGAAGTCGGCGGCGCACAGGGACGTGCGCCATTCGAATCGCATCACCATAGGTTCAGGCCGCCGTTGCGTTGACAGGTGGACGGGAAGTTTTACCCAGCGCCGCCAGGCGCGAACCGCTGTAGCGGGTTTCGCGATAGAAGCGCCAGCGGCCGAACAGCGTGTAGATATTCATGATCCGCCGTTGTTCGGTATAGCTCATGCGCAGATGCAGCTTGAGTGCCGGGATGTTGGTCGACTCACAGACATCGACCACTTTTCGGCAGCCCTGGGCGGCCATGGCTTCCCACAGGCGCAATTGCAGGTCCACCGACAGCTCTGTCCCCCAGTAGGCCCGGGCCAGTTCGCCACCGAACTCGAAGAACTCGCCGGGCTTCACCGGGAATCGGCAGCCGTAGTAGTGCCGATCGAAATAACTGCGCGGCGTGCCCCAGATAAACGCCACGGCATCGCCTTGCTCGTCGACATGCATGTGCCCGGTGTGGCCTTCTTTGGCCAGCTCGGCCATCGTGCCGACACGGTCGCCAAAGTAACGCGCGAAAGCGCTGGCGTTGTCCGCGGTGATCCTGACCACGCGCAGCGGCGGATAGGGTTTGAGCTTGTGCGGCGGCACCGGGCTGACCAGGTCGCGCTCCATCCACAGCAGTTGCTGATGGGAAAAAATGTACAGTTTGCGGATCTTGCCCAAGGTCGCTCGCAGGCCTTTACGACGAATATGTCCGCTGAGTTTTTGCAAAACATCCATGGTCTCTTCTCCTGATGAGGGTGCCATGCGCGGCATCAAGCCCACGCGGCAGAGCATCGAAGGGCGGCTCATGAAGCGCTCCAGCTCAGGGCAAACAGGGTTTGTCCCGGCAGTTCGAAACGCACGCGCCCGTTGTCGCAGGCAAACGGTGCGTCGCGGCTGCGATTGTCGGCGCCGAAGTAACGCAGGGCGCCATGGTTGAGCGGGCATCGGGCGCCGCTCAGATCGACGCGTTGCAGGCGCGTACCTTTGTTCACTCCGAGCAACGTGCGCTGCTCGTCGCCGGCCATCGCCAGCACATCCACCTCAAAGGCATCGTTGTCCAGTTGCAGCACCTGGTGCAGCCAGTGGAGGGCGATGAATTGCTGGGCCAGGCCGACCGGTTTCAGCTCGAAGCGATCGTCGCCCAACACGCGCAACATGCCTTTGGGGTAATGCGGTTCGTCAGCGGCCTGAAACCAGTTGAGCATGCTCAGCAAACCGTCCTGCGAAGCGTTGATCACCACCGAGGCCCACCACAGCGAGGTGTAGTGGGTTTCCTGATCGTAGGGGCTGAGGCTGGAGCCGCTGGACAGGTTGGTCTGATCGAGAAGCAAGGCCTTGCGCGGCTGACCATTGGCGTCGAGGCCGACCAGTTCGGCGGCACGGCGTACGCTGTCGCGGTAGACGCGGGTGGCGAGCAGATCGCGAATCATCCATTCATGCCAGGCCAGTGCATCGACCTGATCGGCTGACTCGCTGAGCAGGCGCCGTGCCCAATCGATTCCGCGCTTGTCCGCCGCGTTATCGGCGAACGGGCCGTTGACCAGTCGCGAACTGGCCGGCATTGCGATGCGCACACCGGCGCGGGCATTCGCCGGGTCGCTGCGCACCTGACGGGCCATGCTGGTGAAAATCGCCTGATATTGCCCGTAGCTGGAATAGTTGAGATTGGGTTCGTCGGCAAAGCCGATGTAGTGCATGCCGTTGCCGCCCAGCGCGCGGGTGCTCGCCAGCCAGGCGTCGAGGCCGCTGTTGCTCTGCACGTCGGCGCGCAGATCGGCCTGGCGCTGACTTCCGGCCAGCAGGGTGATGTCGTTGCGAATGCCGAAGCGCTGCTGATAGACCCGGCGGAATGCGTCTTCGAATTGCGGATTCTGCGCCGTGACGTCGACGAAACTGTAATAGCTCGCCGCCGTCGGCTTCAGCGCATCGAGCAGCGCGTGGCTGGCTGCGGGCGGCATCACATAGGGCAGGGCGATACCGAGATCCGGCGTGCGCCCGAGGACTTTGTCATGCAGCACCAGCCGGACATCTCCGACCTCTTCGCGCAGCGGTTGCAGTTGCTGCGGATTCTGCGCAAACAGATTAGTCGTGCCATCAAGCCAGAACGCCGCTTTGCCGCTGCCCTGCAGTTGCAGGCGCCAGACCTGCTCGCGGGGGCTGACTGGCAACGCGACCTGATCGAACTGCCAATAGGCGCGATAGGGCTTTAGTGCGAGAGTCAGCGCCTGGTGGTCGCCGATCCGCTGCGCCTGTAGCGCGGTGACGCCGCCGTGAAACTTGCCGGCGAGCACTGCATGCTCACCGGCCGCGACTTTGAAATACAGCACGTCGCCATTTTTGCTTTCGGCACTGAAGTGCACTTTGGCCGGGGCAAACAGGGCAACGGTGCGTTCATCGTGTTCGATGCGGTAGTGGCGGAAGCTGTAGCCGGGAATTTCCAGTCGATAACTCGCCGCGCCGGGCAGCAGCGGCCAGGTCTGGCTGCCACGGGTTTCGCTGGCCTTGATCAAGCGTTCGCCGAGCAATTTGCCGCGACCGTCGAGCAGGTACAGTTGCTCTTCGTTGGCATCCGCTTGCCACGCCGGGGTCCAGCGCACGGTCACGCTGTCAGGCTGATCGGTTTGCAGAAACAGACTGCCGTCACGAATCTCGCCCCAGCGCATCGACGCCGCCAAAGCGTCCAGCGACAGGCCGAGACCGAACAGCAGGTACCAGCCTTTCATGCGGGTTTCCTCTGCAGCATCGACCACATCGGCAGCACG
Organism: Pseudomonas siliginis; assembly: GCF_024072275.1. Classification (NCBI taxonomy): domain Bacteria; kingdom Pseudomonadati; phylum Pseudomonadota; class Gammaproteobacteria; order Pseudomonadales; family Pseudomonadaceae; genus Pseudomonas; species Pseudomonas siliginis. Next base: position 2,261,795 of record NZ_CP099598.1, read on the forward strand.
TCGCGGGGCAGGATGATCAGGGTTTGCCAGAACGGCACAGCGCTCAAACGGCAATACAGCACGAGCATGGCCACGGTCACCGCCAGATAGGCGATCGATGATGCGGCGGCGGCGCCGACGATGCCGTAGGCCGGAATCAGCACCAGGTTCAGCGCCAGATTGAGCAGCGCGCCGAGGCCCATCAACAACGACACCGTGCCGGGGCGATTCTTGCCCAGCAAGTCCAGGCGCAGAATGCTCGCGTAGCACAGACCCAACAGCCCCGGCAGCAACGCCAGCAGCGCCGGGTACGCCGGTTGGTAGGCAGCGCCAAACAGGGTGACGATCAACCACTCGCCGATCACGGCCATGCTCAAACAGGCGCCGAGCATCACCGTCGCGGTCAGGCGCAGCGCCAGCGGAGTGACCTTGTCCATGCCTTCATCCTGTTGCAGCAGGCGTTTCATCAGCGGTGTGGTCACGGCTTCGGGGACGATCAACAGCAATTCGGCAGCAGCGCTGGCCATGGCGTAATGGCCCAGCGCGGTGCTGCCGAGCAGGGCGCCGATGAACAGGTAATCGGAGCGCAAAATCACTTGCTGGAACAGCAGATCGGGATGGCTGCGCGCGCTGTAGCGCAGCAGCTCCTTCTGGCTGGCGCGATCCCATTGCAGCTGCAATGGCTGCGCCCGCTTCAGCCAGACCCAACCGGCGAGCACCACCAGACTGATACCGGCCAGCCAACTGATCAGCGCTGCCTCCAACGCCGCGCTCTGCCACATCCAGAACAGTGCGACGAACAGCAACAGCGGCGCCAGCGATTCGATCAGGCGCAAGACGTTGAATGCGACCACGCCACCCGAGGCGTTGTGCAGGGTCAGCAGGCCGCTTTTCAGTACGGTCAACGGCACCGCCAGCAGCAACAGCCAGGCGAGCAGGCCCAGTTGCGTGGTCACGTCCAGTTGCGTGCCAAATTCGCGCACCAACGCCACCACCAGCAAAGTCAGCAAACCAGCCAGCAGACAGCCGAACACCAGCACCTGACTGAGCAGCAAACCCATCGGCCGCTGCTTGGCCGCCTGATAACCGACCGCCGAGTTCAGACCGCCGCTGGTGGCCGCGCTGATCAGGTCAGGCAGGGTGCTGAGCAGGGCGAACAGGCCGCGTTCGCTGGGGCCGAGAATCCGCGCGAGCAGGACGTTGCGCAGCAAACGCAAGGCGATCATCGCCAGCTTGGTGCCCATGCTCAACGCGAGGTGCTTGAGGTAGTTGCCTCGGCTCATGGCCGCGCTCCCCGGTAGATCCGCCACGACAGCAATTGCGGATGGCGCGCGGTGCGCTGGCTGACGCCGAAACGCGGCAGGTTCAGCGGATCGCCGTCGCCGCGATAGATCCCGGTGCCGGTGCCCAGCGCAAACGGGTAATCGTGGTCCGCGACCTGCTGGCGAACGCGATCATCGTTGTCGCCGTTGGGGTAGCAATAGACCGGTAGAGGTCGGTTGCAGCCGTTGTTCAATGCGTCGCGGCTGCGGCGGATTTCTTCGCTCAGGCGCGCATCATCGAGACCGGTGAGGATTGCGTGGCTGGCGCCGTGCGGGCCGAACCGCACCAGACCGGAGGCTTCCATTGCCCGCACCTGATGCCAGTCCAGTGCCTGTGGCAGCGAGTCCTTCGGGCATTCGTCGGTGAGTTCTTCCAGCTCCTGCGGGGCCAGGCTTTTGAGCCCTTGCAGGTAATGCAGCAGCGCCAGGCTGCGGCGCTCGACATCGATGTCATCAAGCAGCACCGGCAGCGGATGTTTGCGCGCATGCAGGCATTCGATCAGGTGCATGCGTGCTTTATCGCCATGGCTGCCCCATAGGGTTTCGCCAAGGCTTTCCCACCAGAAGCGCTGGCGGCTGCCGATGAAATCGGTGGAGAGGAAAATGCTCGCCGGCACCTGGTGTTTCTGCAGCAACGGGAAGGCGTTGACGGCGTTGTCACGCCAGCCATCGTCAAAGGTCAGCGCCACCCTTGGGCGTTCACTGCGCAGGGCGTTGGGCTGGAGAATTTCCATCAGCGGCACGCAGTCGAAATGCTTGCGCAGCCACACCAGCAAATGCTCGAACGCTTTCGGTCCGACGCACAGTTCATTGCGGTGCGGCAGGTCGGCGGCGCGGTCATTCGACAGCACGCGGTGCAGCATCAGAATCACCCCCGCGCCCTGCAACTGCTGACGGCCCACCGGCGAGTTGAGATAGAGCCAGCCACTGGTGCTTTTTATCAGTTGTTTGATCGCCATGGCTTCGGTCCTCTTAACGGTTCTGTTCCGGATTCCACTGGGCATACCGCTGACCGCGCAGGAACTGCCACAGGCCGAGACTCATCCCGGCGAGGGTGACCAGCAGAAACGCGGCGAGGCGGAACGGTTTCGGCAAGCGGTGTTGCGCATCCAGCAGCCCGGCAATTGCCACGCTGTAGCCGAACAGTTGCGCGATCAGGCTCAGGCGATAGAAAGCGTGCTCGTCCCACAGCCAGCAATTGCTCAGCAGCAATGGCAGCAGGAGTACCGGCGCCAGGCGGCGGATCAATTTGTGGCTGATCAACGCCAGGGAATACAGGCCGTGCTTGAGCGGATTGAGCAGTTCGCGGCGCTGGGCCAGGCTTTGCAGGCCGCCGACGGTGACGCGCTGACGGCGGCGAAACTGTTTGTCCGCCTCGTCGACGCCATGGTCGATCACTTGCGCTTCGGGCACGTAGACGATGCGCTTGCCGGCTACCGGCGCGCAGGTGCTGATAAAGAAGTCGTCGTTGACCTCGGCCGGTACGTTCTGGAACAACTCGCGGCGCAGGGCGAGCAGGGCGCCGTCGGCCGAGACCATGCAACCGGTGCGGTTCTCGACCCGGCGCAACCAGCCTTCGTAATGCCGATAGAGGCTGTCGCCGACACTCAGACCGCCACCGGTGACCGGGATCACCATGTGCCCGGCGCAAGCGCCGACCTGTGGATCGCTCAGCGGCGCGAGCAAGTGACCGAGGGTGTCGCGTGACCATTGGTTGTCGGCATCGGTGAACACCAGAATGTCGCCGCTGCTCAGGGCCGCGCCGGCATTCAGCGTGGCGGCTTTGCCCTGACGCGGCAGGTCAAGCACGGTGATGCGCGGATCAATCACTTTGTGCGCGCAGGCCACGGTGTCATCGGTAGAGCCGTCGCTGGCGAGAATGATCTGCAGCGTTGCCGGTTGATAATCCTGGGCCAGCAGCGTGCGCAACTTGTGCTCGATATGCCGCGCCTCGTTGTGCGCGGCGATGACGATGCTGACGTTCAGCGGCGGCGCCGGCGTGTGTCGCCACGCTGGAAACAGCGGCGCGAGGATCGTCAGCAACAGCGGGTAGCCGACGTAGGCGTAGACGGGCAGCAACAGGCACATCCAGAAAATGAACTCAGCCACGGGCAGGCCTCCTTGCGTTCCATTGACACAGACTCAAAATGAACGCCGCGCCGGCCAGGTGCAGGCGCAGCCAGTGCAGGCCCCACAGTTGCAGGAGCAGAATCGGATCGCGGTGCTTGATGCTCTGGCGAACGCTCAGGACCAGACCGGGGATCACGGTCAGGGTGACCATCACCGCCGCGTGATGGGGAAAGCCGTCTAGCAGTGCGGAAATCGCCAGGAAATCGAGGATCCACACCAACAACGACAATATTGGAAAGCGCAGCAGGCGCAGGCTCATGCCATGGGTGCGCAGCAGTTGCAGATGGCTGCCCTGACGCCACATTTCCTTGCCCATCCATTCGCGCCAGTTCATCTCGTAACCCCAGTGCAGCGCGACCTTGTCATTGACCGACAGCAGACGCGCGCCCTGTTCGTGCAGGCGCAGGGTGAATTCCTTGTCTTCGCCAGTGCGCAGGGCCTCGTTGAAACCGCCGACCTTGTCGAACCAGTCGCGACGCATCAGCAGGTTGGAACTGGGCAGCCAATCGACACTGTGGCTGACGCGGTGCGACGGCTGCGAAGTGCGCCGCTGCCAGGCCGTGGCGAACCATGGCGCCTCGGCCGGCGTATGCAGATCCAGGCCGAACACATCGGCTTGGCCACTGGCTTGGATGTCGAACAAGGGCTGCAACCAGGTTTCAGGCATTTCCACGTCGGCGTCGATGAAGGCCAGCCATTCCCCGCTGGCGATCGCCGTGCCGCGATTGCGTAGAGCGCCGATCAACAGCCCCGGCAAGCTCAGCACGGTTGCGCCGAACTGCCGGGCAATCTGCGGACCCTGATCGGTCGAGCCGTTGTCGACCACGATCAGCTCGCACTCGACGTTGGCCGCGTGTGCGGCTTTCTGCGCGGCGAGCAGGGTACGGCCAATGTGCCGCGCCTCGTTGTACATCGGGATGACGATGCTGATCCGCTTCATGCCTGCGTCTCCGGGGTCAGTGGCGCCTGCTCGGCCTTGATGCGCAGGACGCTGGTCAGCGCCAGCATGATCCACACGTATTTCTGGTTCGGCGCGCTGAGGAACATCAGGAACAGGGTCAGCGACAGAAAGCTCACCCCCAGGTGGGTCATCATGTCCGCCCGATGTCCATCACCGCGCAGCATCCACGCCGCCCGCGCGCGAATCAGGTTGTACAGACCGAGCCCGAGCATGCCGACGAAGAACAGCCCGGCAGGCACGCCCAGTTCGCTGAAGATTTCCAAATAGGTGTTGTGGGCGCGGCGGTACAGATCGCCGATCTTGCGGTTGGCGGAAAACGCCTTGGCGTAACCGGTGGTCGCGTAATGCAGTGGGAAGGTGCCGGGACCGGAGCCGAGCACCGGATGTTCGCGGATCATCTGGCCGCCGACGACGATGTAGGAAGCACGGCGGCCGAGGGATTCGTCCTGCGCCTTGGAGCCGGCGCTGAGGATGCTCAATGACTGGATCCGCGCCATGTAACCGGCCGGCATGGCGTAGATCGCCAGCGGAATCACGATGGCCGCACCGAGCATGACGAAACCCAGATGCCGTGGGCGGATGTGGGTCAGTTGCGCGCGGTAGTGCCAAATGCCGATGAGCAGGCTCAACGCCAATACCACCAGACCTGAGCGCGATTCGGTCTTGGTCATGCCGCCCAGCAACAGCAGGCAGCAGGCGCCCCAGAACAAGCGGTGCAGCAGGTTCGGGCTGCGGATCACCAGCAGCAGGCCCAGAGGAATGGCGAAGGCGATGAGCATAGCGAAGGCGTTGGGGTCTTCGAGCAGGCCGGCGGCGCGGCCCTGATCCTGAAACTTCGCCGAGAACATTGCCATGGCGCAGGTCGCGGTGACGGCGAGGGTCACCAGCCGGGCGAACAGGTCGAGGTTCAGTTCGCGGCCGATCAACAAGGTAATGACAAACAGCACCAGACCAACGCTGAGTTCGCGCAGATGCCCCAGCGACATGCCCATGTCATCGGTATTGAGCAGGCTGAGAAAATACAGAATCATGAAGCCGATCAGGCAGTGCCACAGGTTGCTGCGCAGGCGTTGCGACGGAATCTGGTGCAGCGTCAGTTGCAGCATCACGATCACCGCCAGGGAGGCGCCGAGCAACTTGCTTCCCGACACTGAACTGTCCTTGAAGAACCCTTCGAACGGCACCAGCGCGGCAATGCCGAGCAGGCCCCATGTCGGCTTGCGGTACAGGACGGTGAAACCGACCAGGCCAATCACCGCCCCCGGCGCCAGATACGGCCAAGGACTGGCCAGCAGACCGAGGCTGACCAGGGCGAACAGACTGACGATCGAGAGCGGGAAAATCATGCGCGTGTCTCCCGTGCCGTTTGGATGTACAGCTGCGACCAGCGTTCGGCCAAAGCCTTGAGGTCGTAGCGTTCCTGTTGGGTGCGTCTGGCGTTTTCACGCAACTGCGCGGCCAGCTTCGGTTCGGCCAGCAGTGTGTCGAGCTGGCGGGCGAGGGCGGCGGTATCCGTCGGCGCCGCGAGCAGGCCGTTGTGACGGTCCTGCAGGACATCGGGAATACCGCCGACCGCGAACGCCACCACCGGCACGCCGGCCTGCATCGCTTCGAGCAGAATCATTGGCGTGCCCTCGGTGCGCGAGCTGATCACCAACGCATCGAGTTGCTGCCACCAGCCTTGCATCGCCGTCTGGTAGCCCGGCAGGCGAATCCGCTGCTGCAACCCGGCAGCATCGATACGCGCCTGCAAGGCCTCGCGTTCCGGGCCGTCACCGAGCATCACCGCGTCCAGTTGCGGATGCTGGTGACACAATGCGATCAGCGCATCGAGGAACAGGTCCGGGCCTTTCTCGCTGCTCAACCGCCCGACGTAACCGGCCAGCCAGCGTTGCCGCTCTGCCAGCGACGGCATCGCTGGCGCCGCTGGTAAACCGTTGGGAATCACCTGCAACTTCTCCGTCCGTACGTTGGCCTGACGGTGCAGCACGGCGATACTTTCCGCCACGCAGACCACCCGTTTCACCGACGCCGTGCGGCACAGTTGCAGGCTGAGCCAGGTGTAGAACTTCTGCTTGCGACTGCGTGGGGTGAAGCCGTGCTGAGTGATCACCAGCGGCAGGCGCAACAGCGTGGCGCCGACCCAGCCGAACAACAGGCCTTTGAAGTTGTGGGTGTTGAGCAACGGTTTGTCGCCACGGCGCTGACGCAAGTGCCGCAACAGCTCGCCCGGCCCTGAACAAGCGCGAGCGTCCACCCCAGCCTCGCGAAAGCGCGAGATCAGCTCAGGCGGTGCGTCGAGGAACAGCACCTGATGCTGCCCCGGCGTGGCCAGGCAATGATCCAGCAACATCCGCTCGGCCCCGTAGAAGCCGCCGCTGCTGAGCAAATGAATGATCGGCAGGGCGACGATTGGGGTGGACACCGCGTTCAATTGCGCACCCAGTGAACCAGGCTCGGCATGGTCCAGTTCTTGTGCGGATTGCCCGGCTGCGACGTTTCTTCGTTGAGCACCAACAGCACCGGCAGGCCCAGCTCATGGCTGATTTGCGCCGGATGCTTGAAGCGGTGATCGAAGAACTCACGCACGTAGACGAACGCGATTGCCAGCAGCAGACCGGTGAACAGCCCGAACGGGATGATCAGCAGCGGTTTCGGGAACGCTGCCTCGGTCGGTTCGAACGGCGGGCTGAGTACCCGGGCGTTGGACAGGTCATCGTTGAGCGAGCGCGTGGTGCTGCTTTCGGCAAAACGCTGGGCATAGGTCGAGAACGCTGCGTGCAGCGCATCGATCTCGGTGTCCATCTGGCGCAGTTTGCTCTGGGTCTGTTGCAGGTCGCGGATGCGGTTCTTGAACTCGGCGATGCGCGCGGTTTTCTGCTCGATCACCTGCTTGACCACGGCCAGATCGGCGGTGCGTTCCTGGATGCGGTTGCTCACCACTTTGAGAAACTGCTGACGGGTGCGGGCGATCTGCTCGCGGGTCAACAGCATCGGTTCGCTGCCGGGCTGGAACACCGCCAGATCGTTCATGTAACGGCTGACCTGGCTGGTCAGTTGCTCGCCCATCTGTTTGATTTCCCGGTCCTCGAACGCCACGTTGTCGACGGTGGTGGTGAAGGTGTAGGGGAAGGTGTAGTCGTTGAGCTTGCTACTGCTGGCGGCGGCGAGCGCGGTTTTCAGATATTCGAGCCAGCGTTGGCTTTGCAGCAGGCGGTCCTGATACAGGTTCAGCGCCTGTTCTTCAGTGTTGATGGCGTTGAGGCGGAAGGTGATTTCCTCCTTCGGATCCGCTGCGCCGACATTTTCCAGCAGTGCTTGACGATTACCTTCCAGGCCATCGAGACGCACTTGATACTGGTGCTTTTTGGTCTCGTAGAACGACTGCGGCAAGTCGATCGATTGCAGGGCCTGACGGCTGACCAGATAGTTCTGCAGCAGGGCGCTGACAAACGTCGTGCCTTGCTGCGGATCCGGGAAGCTGTAGGTGATCGAGATCACGTTGGAACCGGGCAGGGTTTCGATTTTCAGGCTGTCGACGGCTTGCTGGGTAAGGGCGTCGAGGGTGGTGTCACGTACCGGATCGGTTTCCATCCCGAGCCCGTCGCGAAGCGGATTGATCACGTACTCGCGCAGCGGCGTCGAGACGTAGTGCTTGAATGGTTCGCCGAGCAACTTGGCGAACACCCCGGGTGGCGGGCTGTATTCACCGTTGTCGCGCAGTTCGCTGATGGTCTGACGGATCAGTGCTGGCGAGCGGAGGATGTTGCTCTCGGTTTCCATGTCCGCCAGCGACGGCGGAATGAACGTGGCGTTGTCCACCGTGAGCGACGTGGTGGCGTCGCCCTGAGAGAGTTTTTTCGACTGCACGATGACCTGCGCGGTGATATCGAAGCTCTGTTTGAGCAGCAACGGCAGGAGCAGGGCGATGACTGCAAAGGTCAGGAAGACGCGCTTCACCAGCTGCTTGTTGGCGAAGAAAATCCTGAAGAACTCATGCAGGTAGTTTTCCTTTGGGTTCATGTCGGTCACCTGTGAGTTAGTTGTCACTGTCTTTGTTGTCGACGCGGTAGCCGAAGCTGAAACCGACGCCCTGGAACAGCACCACATCAGCCAGTTGGCGGGCGAGTTCGCCGGCGCTGGCCAGTTTGGTTTTTGGCACGTAGAGCATGTCGTCCGGTTGCAGGTAAGCGATTTGCGGGGCGTCGCCGGACAGCGCTTTTTCGACGTCGTAGCGCACCGCTTTCACCTGATTGCCGTTGCGCCGCATGATCACCACCGAATCCAGCCGCGCCTTGACGTTGGTACCGCGCGCCAGGGTCAGCGCCTCGAGCACCGACACCGGCCGGCGGATCGGATACGAGCCCGGTTGTGCGACCTCGCCGAGCACGTAGATCTCGTTGCCTGCGGTAGACTTGAGCAGCACGTCCACGGTCATGCGGCCCGGCAGTTGCGCGTACTTTTTGTTGAGGAACGATTCCAGTTGATTGACGGTCATGCCTTGCAGCGGCACGGCGCCGATTTCCGGAAAACTCGCGTAGCCGTCAGTGCCGACGGTGATCTCGCGGCTCATGCCGGTGGCCGGGTGATTGAGGGCGCTTTTCAGGTTCTGCTCGTTGCTCAGCGGGCTGATGATCTGCACGGTGAGCTGGTTGCGGTTGGGCTGGAACAGCTGTTTGCGCTGATACACGCGCTGGATTTCCTGACGCGCTTCTTCGCTGGTCAGCCCGGCGATTTTCACCGAGGTGTTGGCGCCCGGCAGTTCGATGGTGCCGTCGGGCAGCACCAGTTGATTGCCGTTGAGCTGGCTGGCGGCGGTGAAATTCAGGCCGATCTGGTCGCCCGATTGCACGCGGTAGGCGTCCGAACCGCTGGTGCTGATATGGAAGATCACGTCCAGCACATCCTGCGGGCGCAGGGTCTGCTCGATCTTCGGCATATCGGTCGCCTGGGCGTTGGCCGGGGAGGCGGTGAGAATATTCACCGGCATGTTCTGGGTGTCGGAAGTGCTGGAGCAGCCCGCAAGCGGCAGCAACAGCAGGACAAGCATTCTGGCGTTCATGGCGTCATCCTTTGCGTTCGCTTACAGGTTTTTGTAAAGCCATTTGGGCATGTAGTACTTACGCCGGTTGAACACGCTGCCGACCACTTTCGCCCCGGCCTGAGTCAGGCGTTGCACAGCGGCCTGGGCGACTTCCCAGCGGGTGTCTTCGGCGCGCACGACAAACACCACGCCGTCGACCTGAGTACTGATGACCAGGGTGTCGGCGGCGGAATACACCGCGTCGCCGTCGATCACCACAAAGCGGTACTGGCTGCCCAACTGGTCGAGCAACGGGCTCAGGCGCTCGGCGGTCAGGTGTTCCAGCGTGCGGATCGGCCGGCCGTTGGGCAGCACATGGAAGGGCAGGCTCGAGACCTGCACCACGCAGTCCTGCAACAGCGGCGGGTTGCCCGGGTTGAACAGCAGGTCGCGCAGGCCGCGCTCCTTGCCGAGGTTCATCTGCTGGGTGAGGTTGTTCGCCGACTGGCTGGCGTCGACCAGCAGCACCTGGCCGCTGCTCATCTGCGCCAGCTGACTGGCCAGTGCCAGAGCGCTGGTGGTGGTGCCGGCGCCGGGGTTGGCGGCGGTCAGGAACAGAATGCGCAGATCGAGATCCAGCACGGTCGAAGTCAGATTCGATTCGCTGGGGCTGGCGATGCTCAGGCTTTTATTGGTTGAACCGTCCATTAGCTTGCTCCGTGGCCGCTGAATACTTTGAAGGGGGTTTTCAACAGAATCTTCAGATCAAGCAGAAGGCTCTGCTCGGCGATGTAGCTGAGGTCCAACTCAACGCGCTGGTCGAAGTCGATGTTGCTGCGTCCGGAGATCTGCCACAGACCGGTCATACCGGGGTAGATCGCCAGACGCGCGAGGTGATTGTCCTTGTAGCGGTAAGCGTTGAACGAGGTCGGGCGAGGGCCGACCAGGCGCATGTCGCCGGTCACTACGTTGATCAGATTGGGCAGTTCGTCGAGGCTGGTGCGCCGCAGAAAACTGCCGATGCCGGTGACACGCGGGTCCTTGTCGATCTTGAAGTCGATGGCGTCAGCCCCGTGTTTGTTCAGGTGGCGCAGCGACTCTTTGAGTTCTTCGGCGTTGCTGACCATGGTGCGGAACTTGAACATGCCGAACTTGCGCCCGCGATAACCGGTGCGTTTCTGCACGAACAGCACCGGCCCCGGGCTGGTGAGCTTGATGGCCAGGGCCAGGCCCAGCAGCACTGGCGAGATCAGCACGAGAATCGTCAGCGCGCCGAGGCAGGCGACCACCCGGTTGGTCCGCGACAGCTGCCATGGGCGGCCGCCATCGCGGCCGCTGAGCCAGCCGCGACCCTGACGGTGGATCGCCGCGTCGAGGCGCATGCGATGTTCCGGGTCGACGCGCTTGTCAGGGCGCATCTGTGCAATCGACACACTTCTTTCATGTCCAGTCATGGCGTCCTCCGCATTCAATCAGCCGCAAGCGGCGCACGGGCAGTGGGGTAGTAGTCGCGGAACCAGGCGATGAAGCGGCCCAGTCCTTCATCCAGTTCTATCCGGGGCTGGAATCCGGTGGCCTGGGCCAGATCGCTGGCCTCGGCGCAGGTGTTGAGCACGTCGCCCGGTTGCAGCGGCAGCAGCTCGACAATGGCTTGCCGATCGAGATGTTTTTCCATCAGCGCGAGGTAGGTTTTCAGTGCAACCGGCTGCTGCCCGCCAATGTTGAACAGACGCCACGGCGCCATGCTGCTGGCCGGGTCGGGCTGCTCGCGATCCCACTGCGGATTGGCTTGCGGTGGCTGATCGATGAGGCGTGCGATGCTTTCGATGATGTCGTCGATGTAGGTGAAATCGCGCTGGTGCTCGCCGTAATTGAACAGCTTCAGCGGCTCGCCTTCGCTGATCGCCCGGGCGAACTGGATCGGCGACATGTCCGGCCGACCCCAAGGCCCGTACACAGTGAAAAAGCGCAGGCCGGTGCAGGGAATGCCGAACAGATGGCTGTAGCTGTGCGCCATCAGTTCATTGGCTTTCTTGGTCGCGGCGTACAGCGACAGCGGATGGTTGACGCCATCCTTGACCGAGTAAGGCGTGTGTTGATTGGCGCCGTACACCGAACTCGACGAGGCGTAGATCAGGTGTTCGACCGGGTGGTGGCGGCAGCTCTCGAGAATGTTCAGGAAACCGTTGAGGTTGCTGTCCAGATACGCCCGTGGATTGTCCAGCGAATAACGCACCCCGGCCTGCGCAGCCAGATGGATCACCACTTGTGGCTGCTCGCGGGCAAACAGCGCATCGATCGCCGAAGCGTGGGCCAGATCCACCGTGGCCAGCGGAAAATCGCCGACCTGCTCGCGCACCCACTGCACGCGGTCGTGCTTGAGCTGCGGGTCGTAGTAGTGGTTGAAATTGTCCAGGCCGACCACCGAATGCCCGTCGCGCAGCAAGCGCAGGACGCAATGGGCACCAATGAAACCGGCGGCACCGGTCACCAGAATCTTCATGGCCGCAGCCCTTCAGGGGCGATGTGGCGCAGGCCGATGCCGCTGTAATGCAGGCCGGCGGCGGCTACTTGTTCCGGGTTGTAGAGATTGCGCCCATCGATGATCACCTTCGAACGCAGCTTCTCGGCGAGCAGCTCGAAATCGACCACGCGGAAGTTTTTCCACTCGGTGCAGATCACCAGCGCGTCGGCGTCTTCAAGGGTGTCGTCGCGGGTCGCGCACAGGTGCAGGTCGTTGCGATAGCCGTAGATGCGCCGGCACTCGGACATGGCTTCCGGATCATAAGCCTGCACGCTGGCGCCTTCGGCCCACAACGCGTCCATCAGGTAACGGCTGGGGGCTTCGCGCATGTCGTCGGTGTTCGGTTTGAACGCCAGGCCCCAGACCGCGATGGATTTGCCGGCCAGGCCTTGCGGAAACTGCGCGCGCAGTTTGCTGAACAGGATGTGCCGTTGGCTGTCATTGACGTCGGTGACGCTGCGCAGCAGTTTCAGCGGCATGCCGTTGTGTTCGGCGGTGTGCAGCAAGGCCCGCAGATCCTTGGGAAAGCACGAGCCACCGAAGCCGCAGCCCGGATAGATGAAGTGGTAGCCGATGCGCGGGTCGGAGCCGATGCCTTTGCGCACCGCTTCGATGTCGGCGCCGAGCAGCTCGGTGAGATTGGCCAGTTCGTTCATGAAACTGATGCGGGTGGCGAGCATCGCGTTGGCCGCGTATTTGGTCAGCTCGGCGCTGCGGTTGTCCATGAACATCAGTTTTTCGTGGTTGCGGCAGAACGGCGCGTACAGCTCGCTCATCTGCTCGCGGGCAGCGTCGTCGCGGGTGCCGATGATGATCCGGTCCGGGCGCATGCAGTCGGCGAGGGCACTGCCTTCCTTGAGAAATTCCGGGTTGGAAACCACACGCACCTGCAGCTCGGTTTTTCCGCGCTGCAGCAATTCGCTGGTGGCCGTGGCCAGAACCTGATCGGCAGTCCCGACCGGCACCGTGGATTTGATGATCAGCGTGCGATCGGCCTCCATCAGGCCGGCGATCTGCCGGGCGACGTTGAGTACATGGCTGAGGTCGGCTGAGCCGTCTTCGTCCGCCGGGGTGCCGACGGCGATGAAAATCAGCTCGGCGTGAGTCACCGCATCACTGGCCTGGGTGCTGAACAACAAGCGCCCGGCCTTGATGTTTTCTTCAAGTGTTGCGGACAGGCCTGGTTCACTGATGGGCGGTCCCGCTTGTTGCAGTTGTTTGATCTTGTTCGGATCAATATCAATGCATAAAACCCGATGACCGACATCGGCAAGTGCAGCGGCTTGTATAAGTCCGACATAGCCAGTGCCAAATACGCTCACGTCCATCTGCGCACCTCAATAAAACCAGAAAAGTTAACTACGGAATGAGATTGTTAAAGGGGTATAGCGCAGGGTTTGAAAAGCGTGTCAGCAAAATGACATGTTGCACGGGTATAACACTTGAGGCGTTTTTGGCGATTGGCCATCAAGTCATTGCTGCGATTGAATTTGTTCTTTCTTTGCAGATTTGTTCAGATTCAATTTAACCGACAGACGGTCTAAGTCCCCGAAATTAAAGGCTTTCACCCCCCCGGGTGTGTCAGATTTGAGTCACCGTTTTTTTGACGCTTTACCCGGCTATCAGTCATTTCTTGCGCTTTGATGGCCGGGTGCTAGTGTCAGGTTCTGACCGACAAAGCTTTGACAACCTCCCATTTCGGACGGCCGGTATCGCCATGTTCAAATACGCCAAGGAACTGCTTTTAGTTGCCTACTTATTGCTCTTTTCCGACTACTATCTGGACCGGTTAAATGCTATCGGGTGGGTTTTTAATGTACTTGTTTTTGGCGCGATGTTTTTGGCGCTTACTTTCGCGTTATATCTAACTGCCTATATACGTCAGGCTCTTGTTCGACATGCGTTCGCATTAACGCTGTTTGTTGCGGCGGTTTTTTTCGATGTCTATACCCGGGTCACGGCGGATTACCTGAGGTACAGCGATTTTGTCTCGCTGGTGTACTCCGGCGGCTTCATTCAGGAAGCGGCCTATCAGTACCGCGACGCGATCCTGCGCGCGCTGCTCAGTGGCTTGCTGCTGTTATTCGGCATCGGACTCAAGCCGCGTCATGCGCTGTTCATACCCAACACGTTGCGGGTAGCGGCTCCGGTCATCGGCGTGTTGATGCTCAGCGCTTTGCTGTTTTTACGTGCGGGTGAGGGCGCACGTGGTCTGCCGATCATGTACACGCCGCTGGCCTACCTGAACCTGTTTGCCTATGAAGCGTTGCACGATACTGTCGGCCCCCGTGAAGCGGTGACGCTCGCGCGCGCCGCGCCTGCCATCAGCCACGATATCGTGCTGATCATCGACGAAAGCATTTCCGGCAATTACCTCGACATCAACGCGCCGTTCGGCGTGCACAGCAACCTCAAGCAAGCGCCGGCCGGGGTCGATGTCTTCAACTTCGGTTATGCCGCGTCCATTGCCAACTGCAGCGCCGACACCAACGTCACCTTGCGCTACGGCGGCACCCGCGCCGATTACAGGCGCATCAACAGCACGTTGCCGTCGATCTGGCAGTACGCGAAGAAGGCCGGGCTCGGCACGGTGTACATCGACGCCCAACGCACGGCCGGCAACCTGCAGAACCTGATGACCGCCGCCGAGAAAAACGACATCGACAGTTTCGTGCAATTCGACCAGACCAGCGTGCGCGACCGCGACATGGCGGCAGCGGCGAAGCTGATCGAATTGCTCAATGACGATCGCCCCGAGCTGATCGTGATCAATAAGGTCGGCGCGCATTTTCCGGTGCATGACAAATACCCGGACGCGTTCATGGCCTACCGGCCGACGCTGCCGCGCGGGCAGTTCACCGAAGTCGCCGACACTGGCGAACGCCCCGGTTTCAATGGCCAGCCGGATGACTGGGTGCTGTATCGCAACGCCTACAAGAACACGCTGTTGTGGAACGTCGGCGAGTTCTTCGCGAGGGTGTTTGCCCAAGCCAACCTGGACAATGCGCTGCTGATCTACACCTCCGATCATGGCCAGGATCTGCATGAGCGCGGCAACCCGGGCTTGAATACCCATTGCGGCGGCGACCCGGTGGAAGAGGAGGGGCTGGTGCCGCTGGTGGTGATTCAGGGCCGTGGATTGCAGGCGCCGGACTGGGCGGCGAATCTGCCGGCAAACAAGGACCGCTCCAGCCACTACAACATCTTCCCGACGCTGTTGCAGGTGATGGGTTATGACCTTGCGGGGATTGAAGCGGTATATGGCAAACCGCTGAGCGTGCCGACGGCGGATGAGTTCACTTTCAACTACCGCTTCAATGCGCGGTTGGGGGCCAAGCCTGAGTGGAAGCATATCGATCTGGGCAGCATCGTGACGCCTGAGCGGGCACCGGCGAGTGTGGCTGCGGGGCAGTGAGTTTTTGATTGCTCGGGCGGGCCTCTTCGCTGGCAAGCCAGCTCCCACAGGGTTCGAGGTTGTTCACAAATCCTGTGTCAGCACTGGCCTCTGTGGGAGCTGGCTTGCCAGCGATGGGGCCAGCACTGACACCAGCCAATTCAAAGCTTCAGCCACCGCGCCCGATACTCCCCGGGCGCGCACCCCAGCCAGCGCGCGAAAGCCCGGTTGAATCCCTGCACATCGCTGTAACCCAACCGATCAGCCACTTCGACCAGCTCCAGCGCCCCGGATTGCAACAGGTCCTCGGCACGATAGCGCCGATGCTCATCAAGCAGTTCGCTGAAAGTCCAGCCCAACGCCTTCAAACGCCTTGCCGCCGTGCGCTCAAGCAAATGCTGTGTAACACAGAACTGCTGCCAATCCGCTGAAGCCAGATCTTCGATCAGATAATCGCTGAGCTGTCCGAGCAAGGTCGATTCACTGAGACGTCGGGTCTGTTCCAGCAGATCGACAAGCGTTGTTTCCAATGCCGGATTGCCCGGTGTCAACGGCATCACGAACAGCTGAGGATCCAGATAAATCGCCGCGCATGATTGCTCTGCGCTCACCGGGGCGCGCAATGCCGATTGATGCTGCTCGCGGCTTGCCGATGCCAATGCCACACCTAGCACCGGATCACGATTCACGCCGCTGGCGAGCAATTTGCGTCGTACCAGGCTGCACAGGCTGACAAGGATGTAATCGGTCAGCGCCGCCGGAGCACCCAGACTGCCGGCTTCGACCAGACGCAGTGTTACGCCGTCATCTTTACGCAGGATTTGCACACGGAAATGTCCGTTGAAAAACGCAAAGTACTCGGCGAAAAACGCACAGGCACGTTCCAGCGACACGGCGACATCGAACAGATAGGTCAGCCCGTTGGTGGCCGTCGAAACGAAACGTTCACCCGCCGCCAGACCGATCAGTGGATCCCCGCTCTGTTCCACGGCAAACGCCCAGAAGCGCCGTGACATCAGCAGCGGCATGCGCGTGAACGGCGTGCGCAGATCGAACAGGCTGCGGCGCAGCTGCGCTTCGATTGCGCCTTGGGTAACGCCGCGCGCGAGCAATTCTTCAATGGCCGGCAGCAGGGTCGGCGCGTAAAAAGCGTTGACGGGTTGCGGATCGATTTTGCTCATGTTGTGCGCGCGTCTCCCGTAGCTCCGTTAGCCGCCAGCAAACGCTGATCGACGCTGAGGATCGCCTCGATCATCGCCCGCGCTGCTGGCGTCAGGGTAAAACCGGCGCGGCTGACGATGCCGTAACCCAGTTGCAGCGCAGGCTCGTCATGGGGGACGTCGACAAAGTCGAGCAGCTCGATCAGGCCTCGATCAAGTTGTTCACGCAAGGCCTCAAGCGTGGCAAGCCCCACCGCGTCTGAACGCAGCACTACGCGCTGGATCGCGTCAAATTGTGCGCACTCGACGCTCGGGGTGAAGTCCTGCTCACCGAGGATATCGGCGAGTACCTTGCGGATCATCGGAGGAATGCGCGTGCCGACGATCGGGTAATCGAGCAGGGCGCGCAAGCGCAGGTCTCGTTGCGCGAGGAGCGGATGGCCGGCGCGACAGAAAAACCGTCCCGGCCGCGTGCGCAGCAGGTGCACCTGATACTGCGGATCGCTGACAAAGTGCCGCGCGTCCGCGACGAAAAACTCGATCTGCTGCTCGCGCAACCACAGCGTCAATTGCTGCCAGTCGCCCTGATGAAAGCGCGTACGAATTGCCGGATGCGCCTGAATGAAATCGGCCAGCGCTTCCGGCACCAGCACTTGCGCCGGATACGGGCCGCAACCGAATTGCAGTTCGCCGCCGGTGAGACCGTTGTATTGCGTCAATTCGTTGTGCAGCGCCTGACTGCCAGCGAGCAGGCGCCGCGCATGTTGCAGCACCAGTTGGCCTTGCCCGGTCAGGCGAAACTCACGGCTGCTGCGCTCGACCAGCTCGCAGTCAAGGTCACGCTCCAGAGTCTGGATGCTGCGGCTGAACGCTGGTTGGCTGAGGTTGATCGCCTCGGCGGCGCGACCGAAGTTGCGGTAATCAGCGAGGGCGACCAAGTGGCGAAGCTGGCGAAGATCCATCATGCGTCTCCTGCATTTTGTGAATACTTTTAATGCATTGGATCGATAGCACGTCCGCTGGCATAAGTACACGACTGTTCTTCGATGGCCGCCATCATGTCTCAGCCTCTGTTCGCCTCCAGCGCGTTCACCCGCACGATTCTCGCGCATGCTCGCCAGTCCGGGCTGTGCCCGCAACGCTTGATGGCGCGCGTCGGGATCTGCCCGTCTGTGCTTGCCGGACAGCATCAATTGATCGCCGCACAAGCGGTTGAACGGTTGTGGCGTGAGTGTGAATGGGCCGGGGTAGCGCCGACGTTTGGCTGCGAACTGGCCGACGGGATGGCGACCGATTGCCTGCAAGGACTGAATATTCTGCTCGACTCGGCCGCGACCCTGCGGGCCAGTCTGAAGTGCTTCATTGACTGCTTGCCAAGGGTGATCAATTACGTTGCGGTGGAGTTGGTCGAGGCAGGCGACGTGGCTCGTTTGCGCCTGCGTTCGCTGCAGGGGCAGCTCCATCATTTCGCTCTGGATGCGGCGGCGATAACGCTGGTGCGCAACATTGCCCGTCGACTCGGCGGGGCGCCTGGAGATTTGTTTGTGAGTGTCAGCCTGCGCCCGGCGCAAATGGCCGGTGGCTGGCTGCGTGGAGTGGGTATCGCGGTGGAGCAGGGCGAGCATCTGTGCCTGACCTTGCCGCGCTCCAGGCTCGATCAGGCCTTGCTGGGCGCCAACCCGTTTCTGTACCAGTGCATGCTGCGTCACTGGCACGCTGCAACTTGCGCGCCTGCGCGTGAGGACAATCTGACGATGGCGCGGCACTGGCTGACGGCGGGCGATCAACCGATCGAGCGGATCGCTGAGCGGCTGGGTTATCGCCAGCCGAGCAACTTTATCCGCGCGTTTCGCAAACAGTTCGGGATTACGCCGAAGCAGTTCCGGTTGAATCCGGGGCAGGTTTGTTGAAAGCGGATTGAGGTGATTGATCGTTATTGAGGGTGCCAGCAAGATTTCCCCCCTCACCCCAGCCCTCTCCCCCAAGGGGGCGAGGGGGAAAGGAAGCCGATCTTCATGGCGTTCGGAATCTGAGTTCTACTCGGTATCCCGCCTCGGCGTATCTCGTACATCCAACACGGTCAGTCCCCTCTCCCTTTGGTAGAGGGCTAGGGTGAGGGGCTTTTGACTTACGGCGTGACGATATTGAACTGCGGCCCGAACGTATCCAGGCTGCCCATCAATAATCCGAATTTCTGACCATTGCCCTGCAACTTCACCAGCCCTGTTTGCATCGCCGTCGGGAAGTCCAATTGCTTCAGGCTGATCTTCTCCAGCGTATCGCGGCTCAGGCTGACGCTCGCATCCGCCGCCGGATTCAAGCCGGCGCGGTGAGTCAGCACGCCATTGCGCAGGGTCAGGGTGAAATCCCTTTGCACATCGTCGAACGTCCAGTTCAGCGTCAGGTCATGGGCCACGGCTTTGTCGCTGTCCAGGCGTACCGCGAGGTAGTCGAAGAACATTTCCGGACTCATCGCCCGGACCATGTCCACCGATACGGTATTGGCAGACTGCGGTGGTACGCCGTTGCGCAGTTCCATCGCACCGGTCAGGTACATGTTGCGCCAGGTGGCGTTCTCGCTTTGATAACCCAACTGCTCCAGCGTCTCGGCTTGAGCGTTGCGGGCATCCGCGTTGTCCGGATCGGCGAACAGCAACTGGTTGCCCAACTGCGCGGCCCATCGGTAGTCAGCACTGGCCATCGCACTGCGCATTTTTTCCAGCACCGACGCGGCACCGCCCATGGCCTCGACCGAGCGTTTAGCCGCATCGACCGGCGGCAGCGGGTTGAGGTTGGCCGGGTTGCCGTCGTAGAAACCCATGTAACGCTGATACACCGCGCGCGTATTGAAACTCAGCGAGCCGTAATAACCACGGGTGTACCACTTCTGATCGAGCGAGCCGGGCAGTTTCTTGATTGCTTCGGCAATTTCCAGCGGCGTCAGACCCTGGTTGAGCAAGTGCAGGGTGCGGTCGTTGATGAAGGCGTACATGTCACGCTGATCGGCGAGCAAAGTACGAATCCGCTCGCCACCCCAGGTCGGCCAGTTGTGTTGGGCGAACAGCACGTCGGCCTTGTCACCATAGCGCGCCAGGCTGTCATCGAGGTATTGCGACCAGGCTTTGGCATCGCGTACTTGCGCGCCGCGCGGGGTGAGGATGTTGTGCATCATCTGCGTGGCGTTTTCGGCCATGCACAAGGCTTTCAGCTGCGGTAGATAAAGGTTCATTTCCGCTGGCGCTTCGGTGCCTGGGGTCAGCTGGAATTCGACTTGCAGGCCAGCGATGATGCGGGTTTCCAACGGCTCGGCAATCAGATCGGTTGGCGCGATCAGTGTGACCGTGCCACCGCTGGGCGCGCTCTTGCCGAGGCCAGCGTCGACCTGGCCTTTTTCACTGCGCGGCAACAGGCTGCCGAACTGGTACTGCGCGCGGCGGCTCATGGCGTTGCCGGCCATGACGTTTTCGCTCATGACGTGTTCCATGAAGCCGACCGGCGCGTAGACCTTGACCTTGCCGGACTTGACATCGGCCTCGTCGATCACCCCGCGCACGCCGCCGAAATGATCGACATGGGTGTGGCTGTAGATCACCGCGACGACCGGTTTGCGCGGGCGATTGACGTAGTACAGATCCAGCGCCGTCCTGGCGGTTTCGGCCATGGTCAGCGGATCGATGATGATCAGCCCGTCGTCACCTTCGATGATGGTCATGTTGGCCAGGTCGAGGCCGCGCACCTGATACAGCTTGGGGCTGACCTCGAACAGACCGGCGTGGGCATTGAGCTGGGCCAGCCGCCACAGGCTCGGATTGACCGATTCCGGCGCCTTGTCTTTGGCGAGGAAATCATAGGCATTGACGTTCCAGATGACTTTGCCGGCGGCATCCTTGATCTGACCCTTGAACGGTGCGATCAAGCCTTTGCTGACGGATTCGAAATCGGTGCGGTCGCTGAAAGGCAGGGTTTGCAGCACGGCAGCGTTGCTTGCGGCGGTTTGCACGCTCGGCGCCACCGGACCGTCAGCAGCGAGCAACGGCTGGCTCAGGCAAGTGGTGATCAGGCAGGTCAGCAGGCCACGCGGGCTCAGGATGAAACGGGGCATGGGTGTCTCCGGTTTTATTATCGTTATGGCCGAACAGCCAGCAGCTTAAGGCGCGGCGCTGGGTTGACGATGATCATCAGCGGACAAAAACCATTCAGGGCCGCTATCCTAGGCCCAGGTTCACTGATCGGGTTTGCCCATGCTTGAGGTTCGCGACGTTTTCAAAAGCTATGCCACGCCACAGGGATTGTTGCCGGTGCTGCAAGGCGTCGACCTGACGCTGGAGGCCGGTGGCAGCCTGGCGCTGATGGGCGAATCGGGCAGTGGCAAAAGCACGCTGCTGCATCTGGTGGCGGGGCTGGACAAGGTCGACAGCGGCAGCATCCGCAGCGGTGAACATCGTCTGGAAGCCATGAGCGAAGCGCAACTGGCCAACTGGCGACGTACGGAAATCGGTCTGGTGTTTCAGCAGTTCAACCTGATCGGCAGTCTGCGCGTGGAAGACAATCTGGCCTTTCAGGCGCGCCTCGCCGGGCGCCATGAGCCGCGCTGGCAAGCGCATCTGGTGCAGCGTCTGGGTCTGGGCGATCTGCTCTCGCGGTATCCCGAGCAACTCTCCGGCGGTCAGCAGCAACGAGTCGCTTTGGGCCGGGCATTGGCTTCGCAGCCGAAATTGCTGTTGGCCGATGAACCCACCGGCAGCCTCGATGAAGCGACCAGCGATGAAGTGCTGCGGCTGTTGCTGGAATTGCTCGATGACACGCCGACGACCCTGCTGATGGTCACCCACAGTCAGCGCGTCGCGGCGCGATTGGCCCAGCGTGTGGTGTTGTCGAACGGGCGGGTCGCCTGATGATCTGGCGGCAAACCCTGCGCGCGCTGCTCAGCCACTGGCGGCGCCATCCCGTGCAGTTTTTCAGCGTGCTGACCGGGTTGTGGCTGGCCACCAGTCTGCTCACTGGCGTCGAGGCGCTGAACAGTCAGGCACGTGACAGCTACGCGCGGGCCAGCCAGATGATCGGCGGCGAACCACAGGCCAGCCTGAGCACGCCGAATGGGTCGCTGTTTCCACAGCGTTGGTTTATCGAATTGCGCCGTCAGGGCTGGCCGGTGTCACCGGTGTTGCAGGGCCGGCTGACGCTCAAGGGCCAGGAAGACCAGCGGATTCAGGTGATGGGCATCGAGCCGGTATCGCTGCCGACGGATTCGGCAGTGGCCGGGCAGGCGATGCCGATCGAGCGCATCGTCGAATTTTTCAGCCCGCCGGGCAGCACCTGGATTTCCCCGGACACGATGCAAATGCTCGGCTTGCGCGAAGGCGATACACCGCAAACCGTGAACGGCCAGACCCTGCCGCCACTGCTCGCGCAGAAGGACATGGCGCCGGGCCTGTTGCTGGTCGACATCGGCGTAGCGCAGCGCCTGCTCGAACAACCCGAGCAATTGTCGCGACTGCTGCTGCCCAAAGATTTTCATCAGGAATTACCGGCCAGTTTCAATGATCGCTTGCAGCTCAAGAGCAGCGGCGAAGAAAACAACCTCGCGCGGCTGACCGAGAGCTTTCACCTCAATCTTGATGCCCTTGGATTTTTGTCATTTCTGGTCGGCCTGTTCATCGTCCACGCCGCCATCGGCCTCGCTCTGGAACAGCGCCGAGGTTTGCTGCGCACCTTGCGCGCCTGTGGCGTCAGTGCACGAATGCTGATCGCATGTCTGGTGGTTGAACTGGGTGTGCTGGCGCTGATCGGCGGATTATTCGGTGTGATCAGCGGCTATTGGCTGGCCAGCGTGCTGCTGCCGGACGTCGCCGCCAGCCTGCGCGGTTTATATGGCGCGGAAGTGGCGGGGCAGTTGCGCCTGAGTCCCTGGTGGTGGTTCAGCGGCATAGGGCTGAGCCTGCTCGGCGCGTTGCTGGCCGGGGCCAACAGTCTGCTGCGGGCGGCGCGCCTGCCGTTGCTGGCGGTGGCCGATCCGCAGGCGTGGCATCAACAGTATTCGCGCTGGTTGCGCCGACAGGGTTGGCTGGCGACAGCGCTGCTGACAATTGCGCTGGCGGCGCTGATCTGGGGCGACACCCTGAGCAGCGGTTTCGTGCTCATGGCCGGGCTGTTGCTCGGTGCCGCGCTGGCCTTGCCGGTGTTGCTCAGCGCGTTGTTGAACCCGTTGCTCGGGCGCAGTCGTTCGGTGCTCGGCCAGTGGTTTCTCGCCGACTGCCGCCAGCAACTGCCAGCCCTGAGTCTGGCGCTGATGGCGCTGCTGTTGGCGCTCGCCGCCAATATCGGCGCCGGTAGCATGACCGCCGGTTTTCGCCAGACCTTCAACGACTGGCTCGAACAACGCCTGAGCGCCGAGTTGTACATCAACCCGGCCAATCCGGCGCAGGCCCGCGAGATGCACAGTTGGCTCAAGCAGCAGCCCGACGTGACCGCTGTGCTGCCCAACTGGCAGGTTTCGGTGACGCTGCAAGGCTGGCCGGCCGATGTCTACGGCATCATCGACCACTCGTACTATCGCCAGCATTGGCCGTTGCTCGACAGCAGTGGCAGCGATCCGTGGGGCAAACTGGCCACGGACGATGCGGTGATGCTCAGCGAACAACTGGCGCGACGCCTGAAAGTGAAGCCGGGCGAGCATCTGAACATTCCCACGCCGAACGGCACATGGTCGCCGCGCATCGTCGGCATCTACGCCGACTACGGCAATCCGAAGGGGCACGTGCTGATCAGCAGTGAGCACCTGCTGCGCGGATGGCCGCAACTCACGCCGAACCGCTTCAATCTGCGTATCGACCCAGCGCAGATTCCGGCGCTGCTCAACGCCTTGCAGGCGCGTTTTGCGCTGGATGACAACCGCATCGTCGATCAGGCGCGGCTCAAGGGCTGGTCGGTGCAAGTCTTTGAACGCACATTTGCTGCGACAGCAGCTTTGAACAGCCTGACCCTGGCCGTGGCGGGTGTGGCGCTGTTCATCAGTCTGCTCACTCAGAGCCAGAGTCGCCTCAGTCAGCTCGCACCGCTGTGGGCGCTGGGCGTTACACGCAAACAATTGATGCTGCTCAACCTCGGTCAGACCTGGCTGCTTGCCGTATTGACGTTGCTGTTGGCGCTGCCGTTGGGAATCGCCCTGGCGTGGTGCCTCGATGCGGTGATCAACGTGCAGGCGTTCGGCTGGCGACTGCCGCTGCGGGTGTTCCCGTTGCAGTTGTTGCAACTGATGGGCCTGGCCTTGCTCGCGACTTTACTGGCTTCGGCATGGCCGCTGTATTCGCTGTACCGCACACAACCGGCGGACTTGCTGAGGACATTTGCCCATGAGGACTAAATGGCTCGTGCTGATGATTGCGCTGCTGCTCGCTGGCTGCGATCAGCCTGCACCCGAGGAAAAGGGTTTTGCCGGCATGGGCGATCAGGCGCAATCCTTCACCCCGGTGGTGCCCGGTCGGGTATTCAGCTTTCCGGCCGATCATGGCGCGCATGATGGTTTTCGCATTGAGTGGTGGTACGTCACCGCCAACCTCAAGGATCAGCAGGGCAATGACTTCGGCGTGCAATGGACGCTGTTTCGCAGCGCCCTGAAACCCGTCGCCGAGCAGGCCGGTTGGGGCAACCAAACGATCTGGCTGGGCCATGCGGCAGTCACTTCGCGCTCGGTGCATCATGCCGCCGAGCGCTACGCCCGGGGCGGAGTAGGCCAGGCCGGCGTGCGCTTGGCGCCGTTCGAGGCGTGGATCGATGACTGGATGTTTGCCAGTCAGGCGCAGGATCCGTTGAGCGATATGCAACTCAGTGCTCGTGACAAGAATTTCGCTTATCAACTGCGCCTTACCTCCAGCCGACCGCTGGTGCTGCAGGGCGACAACGGTTTCAGCCAAAAATCCGAAGAAGGCCAGGCGTCGTATTACTACAGCCAGCCATTTTTCCAGGCCAGCGGCACGCTGCAGATCGACGGCCAGACCTACACCGTCAGCGGCCCGGCGTGGCTCGATCGCGAGTGGAGCAGTCAGCCACTCACCGCCAATCAAACTGGCTGGGACTGGTTCTCGCTGCATCTGGACAGCGGCGAACACGTGATGCTTTATCGCATGCGGCAGAAGACCGGCGCGCCTTATCTGACCGGCACCTGGATCGCCGCTGACGGGCAGATTCAGACGTTGCGCAGCGAGCAGATCAGCCTTGTGCCGCAGGATACGGCCAAGGTTGCTGATCGGCCGATGCCGGTGAAATGGTCGATCCGCATTCCTGACAAGAAACTCGATATCAGCGTTGACGCGATCAACCGCAATGCGTGGATGGATTTGCGTATTCCCTATTGGGAAGGGCCGGTGAAGGTCGATGGCAGCCATCCTGGCCAAGGCTATCTGGAAATGACCGGGTATTAACGGCGGCACCGCTTTCTTCCCTGTGGGAGCGAGCCTGCTCGCGAAAGCGTCAGCGCTGTGACCGCTGAGTT
Organism: Pseudomonas siliginis; assembly: GCF_024072275.1. Taxonomy (NCBI): domain Bacteria; kingdom Pseudomonadati; phylum Pseudomonadota; class Gammaproteobacteria; order Pseudomonadales; family Pseudomonadaceae; genus Pseudomonas; species Pseudomonas siliginis. The sequence continues at coordinate 2,286,779 of NZ_CP099598.1, forward strand.
AACTGACTGGAACTCTCGCCAGCGCTCTCCGCTCTACCCAGAAACCCGCCATTTTCGGACTCACCCATGAGCGACGACCTGCAACCCCCAGACCTCGACACCTGGCAGCGCCTGTTCGACGATCAAGCCTACTGGCAGAACTCCCCTGACGCTCACTACCTCGATCTGCAACGCATCGCCGATGACCTGCTCGGCCAAGGCGCAATCGATCTTGAGCAATGGCAGTTGATGCGCGCCAAAGCCGACGATCTGCACAAGCAGTCACCCGAGGTCAACGTCGCCCGCGAACTCGAAGATCCCGAAGCCTGAGGACTCCTGCCATGAATACCACCAGCAACCAGAACGACAACCCCGACGAACCACGCCCGGCCGGTGAAACCGAGCGCGACAATGATGCCTTGCGCCCGACCGATCCCAAGCAGCGGCAGGACAGCGGCAAGGGCACGCCGAGTGGCGAATCCACCGCCCAAGAGACCGCCAAGCCACACACCCGAGGGCCACAAACCCAAGTCAAGCCCTGAACAGCGTCTATGCTCACTGGCACGCCCGTCGCTGAAGTCGTTCTGGTGGCGGGTGTCGCCATTTCATCACAGGGAAAGTAATGCATATGAAGCTCGACGCTCTGGCCAAGGCCATCACTCTCGCAACGCTGCTTTCTGTCACGAGTTTCGGCGCTCTGGCTGCCGACATTCCGTTATCCGCCGTCGTTGAGGCCGATTCCGTTACCACCAAAGTGCTCGCTGTCGACCCGGCCAATCACCAGGTCGTGCTGGAAGGCCCCGAGGGACGTCAGGTCCACGTTCAGCTCAGCGACAAAGCGAAAAATCTTGCCAATCTCAAAGTAGGGGACCTGGTGAAGATCGAGGTGCAGCGATCTGTCGCCGCTTATCTCGATACAGACGTGGATAAAGGTCTGCCAGGCACCACCGAACGTACCGGCGAACTGCGCAAGGCCCCGGGCAGCGATAACCCGGGCGGCGAGGGCTATCGTCAGGTTCAGGTGCAGCTGAAAATCAGCAAAATCGATTTGAAGACCAATCAGGTCACCCTCCAAGATCCGTCCGGACAATCGAAGACGCTCGATGTGAAGAAGCCGGAGATTCAGGCCAAGTTGAAAGATCTGAAAGTAGGGCAGAGCGTTATTGTCACTTATACCGATATCCTGAAAGTGACCAGTCAGCACGATAGTTGAGTATTAACTCTACAAGTTTATTGCTCTTGTACAACTTTATGTATGAGAGCAATCATATAAAGGTTTTTGTAAGACAATTCCCGGGATAAATCGGCAAAACACAGTTTTTAACTTTTCAGTGCAAAAATTTCATGTTTGCCCAGGACGACAGGTCCACTTGTTTGAATTAAAATCCTCGGCGTTCGCCCAGTGTCAGGGCTCTTTACCGGTGCAAGGATTGCCAGGCCGTAACACTGGGCGAACTCCACTACTGACGAAAGTTGTATACAGAATCTGCAAACAAAAAGGGCGACTTTGCAGTCGCCCTTTTTTATTGTTTTCGATCAAGTCGAAGCTTGCATACCGGTTTTGCCATGCTGCCCCTGCAAGCGCTTGAGTGTCTGCTGGTACATTTTTGTACGGCGATGATCCTTGCCATATGTGCCTGCCGCCGCGACGGTGCCGGCCTGGATGTGATCAAGGTAGCGGAAGATCTTCCGCGGCGAGAGAAACCTGACGCCATAGCCCAACCCGACCATTCGATCCTGAAGCGTGTAACCAGGCACCTCCTCATCCATGCAGAAGTGCAGCCCGAGCGACTTCATCAAACGTGCATTCCACAGCGTACAGAAACTTTTCAGATGCGTTTCTTTATACGGGCGTGGTGGTTTCGAACGCAGGCCGAAATGAACTTTTAGCCGACGAACATGATGTTTGCAGAACCGCGAAGTTAACCGCCAGGTATCACGCAGTAACCCACGATCAAGTTGCTCAACACAACCCACCGCCGCCATGTCCGCACTTTTCGTGCATTCGCGCATCATCATCGCGAACACTTCCATGTCGTAGACAAAGGTATCGGTGTGCAGCAGAAACAAATAATCGGTCTCAACTTTCGCCAAGGCCAGATCCAGCGCCTTGCCATGGGCAATATGCCCCATTTCCTTACCGGGCGACGGCCGCTCGATCAGATTGATCCAGTCCAGCGAACGCAAATAATCGAGGCTGGCATCCGCCGAATCGTTATCCACCACCCACACTGGAATGCCCTGCGCCTGAACATGCTCGCGCAACAGTTCCAGACACATGCGGGTGATGTCCGGGGTTTTGTAATTGACCAGAACAAGACTGAAGTCGGGATGCGGCTGGGTAGGCAGATCGAAGGCTTTCATGTCGGAGGGACTCATCACGGCTCAAGACGACAGGTTGATGAGCCGGGATGCTAGCGGGGGAAGCTTAGGTGAAGCTTAATTTGCCGATCTGATTGGTTTGTGAAAACAAGCGGGATAATTCAGATCCGACATTGTTTTCCAATAGATGCAGCGACCATTTGGTTTTGTCGCTTGTCCTGAACGGCGGTCCATCCGCAAAACCTGTGGGAGCGAGCCTGCTCGCGAAGGCGTCTTTCCAGTCACATCATCGGCGACTGTTACACCGCTATCGCGAGCAGGCTCACTCCTACAGTAGAGCGGTGCAAAATTCAGGTGAGTTTGATCCGCAGCACTTCGGCACATTCCTCAATCGACCGCCGTTGCGTCTCGGCGTACAACCCCAACTCATCAATGGTCGAACGCCCCAGCGCCTGTTCGAAAGCATGTCGATTGGAGTGTTCGGCGTAATGCGCCTGTGCGGCATCCCCCAGGTTCGACTGAAAAATCCCCGCTGCGCTCACCGGCAGGAAATCTTCGTACACCAGCGGCTCCGCTTTCACATAGCCTTCGCGCAATAAATCCTCCAGTGACGATTCGCCAAGTCCGTGCGGCGCGATGCCCTTTTCCGTAGCGAAATAACGAAAGTACGCCAGCCCCTGTTCGCGCATGCCCTCGATGCTGTCAGGAAATTCGGCAAAGTGCTGCGTCATCAGCGCGTCGTAGCGTGCGGCATTGGCTTCATTGGGGACGTCGCCCAGTTCATCGCGAGCGGCATTCAACAAGCGGTCATACAGCGCGCGACCCTTGGGTGTCAGAGCTGCGCCGCGTTGTTCGATTTCGCCGAAGCGCGCGCTGTGGCTGCCACGGGTTTCGGGCTGATCGGTGAAGGCGATCGGCTCGTCCAGCGCCTTGAAACTGGTCTGGCGCAGCAGGATAGGGCAGTTGCGGCGTGGTGGACCTTCGATCACCGCTTTGGGTGTGATGCCATGGGCAGGCATCTGCTCCTGCACGGTGTCGATGTCCAGCGTGCGTGGGGTCAGGTGGTTGATGTGCGGGCCTTTGAACGCAACGACATCGGCGATCAAGCGGTGCTGAGCGCTGAGTTTTTGGTATTGCGCGGCACTGACGGTGGCGCTGTGGTGCCAGCGAAAAGTCTCCAGTGCCTGTCGGACGAATTCTGCGGCTTCGTCGTCATTCAGTCCGCCTGCCGTTTCCGCCTGTTCAATCAGGCGCAACGCCTCTTCAGTAAAAATCGAACGACGGGCCAGTACCGACTCGGCAAACGAACGCAATTCAGCGTCTTCAATCAGCTCCAGGCGCAGCAACGAGGTAAACACGCGAAACGGGCTGACCTGCAGCGCTTCTTCATGCACCGCGCGAAACGCCGTTGAATGCACCGGCACACCCGCTGGGGTCAGGTCGTAATAACCCACCGGTTGCATGCCCATCACCGCGAACAGGCGGGCGAGGGTGGCCAGTTCGGTCGCGGTGCCGACGCGGATAGCGCCGTGGCGTTCCATGTCCAGGCGTTCGATTTCGCCGGTGCGCTTGAGCTGTCCGGCGATGTCAGGCTGACGTGCCAGCACTTCGCGATTGGTTTTCTCCACCAGTTCCATCAGCGCGCCGTACAGCGGCACCTCTTCGCGGTACATGTCGGACATCGCTCGGGAGAAGCGTTGGCGGATCAGGTCGGGGCTGACGAACGGCTGCACGGTCATGAAAAAAATTCCTGCCACGGTGACGAAATGGATGCCCGAAAAGATCGCAGCCTTCGCCCACGCGGGCAAACGAAGAATCCTACGAACTTCATTCTGCCAACGACTGATCCACCAGCTCGATCCAGTGTCTGACCGGCGTGCGCCCGGCGCTCGCCAGATGGCTCTGACAGCCCACATTGGAAGTGACGATCAACTCGGGCCGGCCGCTTTCCAGAGCGTTGAGTCGCTGGTCACGCAGTTGCCGCGCCAGCACCGGTTGGGTCAGCGAGTAAGTGCCCGCCGAGCCGCAGCACAAATGGCCATCCGGTACCGGCGTGAGGTTGAAGCCGAGTCGGGTCAGCACTGTTTCCACGGCGCCGCCGAGTTTCAGTGCGTGCTGCAAAGTGCACGGGCAATGCACGGCGATGCGCCGTTCGCTGGCGGCGCAGACCTGTTCCAGCGGTTCCTGCGCGATGACTTGCACCAGGTCCCGAGTCATTTCGCTGATCTGCCGGGCTTTCAACGCGTAGATCGGATCGTCCGCAAGCAAATGCCCGTAATCCTTGATGAACGCGCCACAACCGCTGGCCGTTTGCACGATGGCTTCGGCGCCATTCTGCAAGTGCGGCCACCAGGCGTCGATGTTCTGTCGAGCGCGGTCGAGACCTTTGGCCTGGGCGTCGAGGTGATAGTCGAGCGCGCCGCAGCAACCCGCCTCGCTCACCGGAGTGACGCTGATGCCCAGACGATCGAGCACCCGCGCGGTCGCGTCATTGGTGTTCGGCGACAGACCCGGTTGCACGCAGCCTTCGAGCAACAACACCCGGCGCGCATGCCGAGGAGCGGGGCGCGACCCCATAACACCCAAGTGTTGCGGCAGTTTGCTTTCCAGCAGGCGCGGCAGCAGCGGTCGAAAGGTCGCGCCCATGCGCAGCAAGCCTTTGAACAAACCGGGATTGGGCGCCAACGCACGCAAGCCTTCGCGCAGCAAGCGCTGGGCGGCCGGGCGCGGCACCGCGCTGTCGACCACCGCACGGCCGATGTCGAGCAGGTTGTGATAATCGACGCCGGACGGGCAGGTGGTTTCGCAGTTGCGACACGACAGGCAGCGATCCAGATGCAGCTGCGTCTGCTCGGTGGCCGGTGCGCCTTCCAGCACTTGCTTGATCAGGTATATGCGCCCGCGCGGCCCATCGAGTTCATCGCCGAGCAATTGATACGTCGGGCACGTCGCGTTGCAAAAGCCGCAGTGCACACAGGTGCGCAGGATCTTTTCCGCTTCGCCAGCCCGGGGCAGTTGCCGCGATTGCTCGCTGAGGGTGGTTTGCATGGCTAGACCTCCGCGTACATGCGTCCGGGGTTGAACAGCCCTTGCGGGTCGAGTTGTGCCTTGAGTTGCCGGTGGTAGCGCAACAGGGTTGGCGCCAAGGGTTGAAACGGCGAGTCGGTGGCACCGTGGGTAAAGCACGTTGCATGGCCGCCCAAGGAATGGGCGAGTGCGTGAATCTCAGAGCTTTCGGATTTCACCCAGCGTTGCGCGCCGGCCCAGTCGATCAGTTGCTCGCCGGGCAACTCGAGAGGGCCGAGATTGTTCGGCAATGACAGGCGCCACAGCGGCAAACCTTCGTCGAAAAAACTCAGGCGCTGTTCGTTGAGGTCGCGCCAGAAAACCGAGTCCAACGGCTCACCACCGAGCCGTTGATGCGCCGCCGTTACCGAACCTTCGCCGCCTTCCAGACGCAGATACAGACTCTGGCCATCGTGACATGCCGCGCTGATCGGCAGCGGTTGCTGGCCCCATTCGGCAAGTTTGCTCAAGGCCCGAGCGCAGTCGATATCGAGGCGAATGCTCAGGCACTGGCGCGGTTTCGGCAGGACTTTCAGCGACACTTCGGTGAGTACGCCGAGGCAACCGAAACTGCCGGCCATCAGTCGCGACAGGTCATAACCGGCGACGTTTTTCATCACTTCGCCACCGAAGCGCAGATGCTGACCGAGGCCGGTGATCACCCGCGTGCCGAGAACGAAGTCGCGCACCGAGCCGGACCACGGCCGGCGTGGTCCGGACAGTCCCGTAGCGACCATGCCGCCGACCGTGGCGCTGTCGGCAAAGGATGGCGGTTCGCAGGGCAACATTTGCCCGGCCTCATCCAGCGCCGCGAGCAGCTCGGACAACGGCGTGCCGGCACGTGCGGTGACCACCAGTTCGGTCGGATCGTATTGAACGATGCCGCGATGAGCACGGGTGTCGAGCACTTCGCCGGCCACCTCGCGACCGAGAAACGCCTTGCTGTTGCCGCCCTGAATCTTCAGTGGCGTGGCATTGGCCCGCGCGGCGTTGACCTGATCGAGCAGGGCGTTGGCGGCATCGAAATCAGCCATCAGAATCGCTCCAGCTCGGGGAAGGGCAGTTGCCCGGCGTGAATGTGCATCGCGCCGAATTCGGCGCAGCGGTGCAGGGTCGGAATGTTCTTGCCGGGATTGAGCAGGCCCTGCGGATCGAACGCGGCTTTCACCGCATGAAACAGCAGTAACTCGTCGCTGTTGAACTGCGCGCACATCTGATTGATTTTTTCGCGGCCGACGCCGTGCTCGCCGGTGATGCTGCCGCCTACCTTGACGCACAGTTCGAGGATCTTGCCGCCCAACGCCTCGGCCCGATGCAGCTCCCCTGGCTGGTTGGCGTCGAACAGAATCAGCGGATGCATGTTGCCGTCGCCGGCATGGAACACGTTGGCCACGCGCAAGCCATATTCCTCGCCGAGGCTAGCGATACCTTGCAGCACAGCGGGCAATTCGCGGCGCGGGATGGTGCCGTCCATGCAGTAATAATCCGGCGACAACCGGCCGATCGCCGGAAACGCGTTTTTGCGCCCGGCCCAGAAACGCACACGCTCGGCCTCGTCCTGGGCCTGGCGCACTTCAGTGGCGCCGGCCGCTGTCATGACTTCCCGTACGCGCTGGCAATCGTCGTGCACGTCGGCTTCGACGCCGTCGAGTTCGCACAACAGAATCGCCTCGGCGTCGACCGGGTAACCGGCGTGGATAAAGTCTTCGGCGGCGCGAATGGCCAGGTTGTCCATCATTTCCAGACCACCCGGAATGATCCCGGCAGCGATGATTTCGGCAACCGCGCGGCCGGCCTTTTCCACTGAATCGAAACTGCCGAGCAGGACCTTGGCGACTTGCGGTTTGGGCAGCAGTTTCACCGTGACTTCGGTGATGATCCCCAGCAGGCCTTCGGAGCCGGTGAACAAGGCGAGCAGGTCAAAACCGGCTGAATCGAGCGCCTCGGAGCCCAGCGTCAGACGTTCGCCCTCGATGGTCAGTACTTCGATTTTCAACACGTTGTGCACGGTCAGGCCGTACTTGAGGCAATGCACGCCACCAGCGTTTTCCGCGACGTTGCCGCCGATCGAACAGGCGATCTGCGACGACGGATCCGGTGCGTAATACAAGCCAAATGGGGCCGCCGCCTGGGAGATAGCAAGATTGCGCACCCCCGGCTGAACCCGCGCGATACGTGCAGCGGGGTCGATGTGCAGAATGTTGTTGAATCGCGCCATCACCAGCAGCAGGCCCTTTTCCAGTGGCAGGGCGCCGCCGGACAACCCAGTGCCGGCACCCCGCGCGACCACGGGCACGTTGTTCTGATGGCAGAGTTTCAGCAGGGTTTGCACTTGCTCCAGGCGCCGGGGCAGGGCGACCAGCATCGGCGTGGTGCGGTAGGCGGAGAGACCGTCGCATTCGTAGGGTTTGAGTTCATCTTCGCGCCAGAGGATGTCCAGGTCCGGCAGGGCTTGTTGCAGGGCCTTGAGCAATTCGCCCTTGTTCACCTCGGGCAACGGACCGTCGAGGCGTTCGTCGTAAAGGATGTTCATGGGAACGCCAACCTTCTGTCTCCGCTGATCGTTCCCACGCAGAGCATGGGAACGATCAGGTGCGCAACCTGGGGCATTGCGAGTATCCATCTTCATCGCTGTCGTTCCAGAAACTCCCCGTACAGGCGCGCGGTATTTCCCGGCTGTTCGACCATCGGCATGTGCCCGACGTGATCCCACACATCCACTTCGAGATTGGCGATGCCTTTGCTCCACACCGGCACGCTGCTGACGTCGATCAGGCGATCCTTGCGCCCCCACAGCAACAGCGCCGGGCATTTGATCTCGGCCAGTTTCGGCTCCATCGGCGGGCTGGCGCGGAAGTCGCGGAAGATTTCTTCGAGCTCGTCACGTTGTTGCTCATAGCGCTGGGCGACGGCGTCCAGCACCAGTTTCGGTACCCACGGCGGCGACTCCATGGTCATCGCGTAGAAGCGCTGAAATTCTTCGCGGGAATTGATCAGAAACGGATTGTGCCCGCGCGCCAGATGGCGCTCCATGTCGCTCGGCTCCGGTGCGGTGACGCCGGCCGGGTCGATCAGCGCCAGCGATGCGATCCGCTCCGGATAGGTCGCCGCCAGCCACGCGGCGATGTAGCCGCCCATGGAGTTGCCAATGACATGGACTTTCTCCACGCCGCAGACGTCGAGCAGTTGAATCATGCGTTTGGCCTGAACCGCAATGTCGTAACCGCCGCCAGCCTTGAAGCCAGTCTCACCGTGGCCGGCCAGATCCGGAATGATCACCCGATACTGACGGACGAAATGCCGGGCGCAGCGCAGCCAGAGGTTTTTGTCGGCGCTGAAGCCGTGCAGCATCAGGATCGCGCTGGACGCCTCGTACGGCCCGCCTTGCCAGGTCGACACGGTCATCTCGGCGATCGGCACTTCGATCTTGTGCAGTTTGTACAACCTGGCCTCGCTTGCCATCGCCAGGTCGTACAGCCAATGGCCGACCGCCGGGTAACTCAACCAGCTCCAGGCCACGAAAACCGCGAGTGCGACAAACAGCAAAAGCATCGACGTCTTCCTTATACGTGTTCAGGACAAAATATGGTCGGCCGGTTTCAGCGCCCGGGTCAGCAGGTGATAGCTGAAACTGAAGCCGGGAAACATCGCGATCACATGACCGCTCTTGCTCTGGTACCAACTGTGGCAACCACCGGACTTCCACACCGTGCGCTGCATTTCCCGGTGGATCATTGCAGTGTAGGTACGTTCTGCGTCACGGCGCACTTCGATGCTGCTCAGGCCTTTGGCCCGTACGGTGCGGATGCAGTCGAGGATGTAGTTCATCTGCGATTCGATGATGAACAGTGCCGAGGTGTGGCCAATGCCGGTGTTCGGCCCGGTGACGATAAACAGGTTGGGGAAATCCGGCAGGCTGGTGCCGAGGTACGCGCGCGGGTATTCGGCCCAGACATCTCTGAGTTGCACCGCGTTTTTGCCGCTGACCGGGTAGGAAATCACCCCGTCGGTGGCGTCGTAACCGGTCGACCAGACGATCAGATCAACATCGAGATGCTCACCGTCCACGGTGTTGATCCCGCTTTCGTCGATCGAAGCGATGCCGTGCTCGCGACTGTGCAACGTGACGTTGGCGCGGCTCAGCGCCGGGTAGTACGTGCTGGACACCAAAACGCGTTTGCAGCCGATGGTGAAGTCCGGAGTGAGTTTTTGCCGCAGCAGCGGGTCCGGAACCTGGCGCTTGAGAAAACGCAGCGCATGTTGTTGGACCAGATGAATCGCCGGTCTCGAGTATTTGAAGGCGATCACCCGGGTTTCGAATTGCCAGTAGATCAGCCAGCGCAGCAGCTTGTACGCCGGCTTCAGACCGAGCAGCCAGCGTTGGAAACGGCCGAATTTGCGATCGGCACGCGGCAGCACCCAATGCGGCGTGCGCTGGAATACATGCAGGTGTTCGACTTGTGGCGCAATCGCCGGGATCACCTGCGCGGCGCTGGCACCACTGCCGACGATCGCCACGCGTTTACCGCGATAGTCGTAGCTGTGATCCCAATTGTTTGTGTGAAAAGTCTTGCCTTGAAAGCGATCCATCCCAGCAAAGTGCGGGATGACCGGCTGACTCAATGGCCCGGAAGCGTTGATCAAAAACTGCGTGTGAAAGATGCCTTTGGCGCGGGTGTGCACCGTCCAGTGTTTTTCCGCCTCGTCCCACTCGACGCGCTCGACATCCGCCCCCAGCTCCACGCGCTCGCGCAAACCGAACTGCTCGATCAGCTGTTCGGTGTAGCGACGCAATTCCGCCTGTTCGGCGAACATCTGCGACCAGCGGTAGGGCGCGAATGACAGCGAATACAGCGGCGACGGGACGTCCACCGCTGCGCCGGGGTAGGTGTTCTGGCACCAGGTGCCGCCGAAGAAGTCGCGTCGCTCAAGAATGCGAAAATCGTCGATTCCGGCCTTGAGCAGGTTGACCGCCGCGCACTGGCCGCCGAAACCGCTGCCGATGATCAACACAGCGTAGGTATGCATGTGCCCCCTTTTTATAGTTGTTTTTCTATTTCCCCTCTTTCATTTATAGCCAACTCTGGGCCGCGCGTGCGGCGCTGATAGCGCTCTATTCAGGCCGCTGGCCGGTGATGGCTATTTAGCGGCGCCCTGATAGACTCCGGACACATCCTTGTCGGGATGTAACCATGCATCGCGCGGTCGAGGCCCTTATGGGAAATACGCGAGGAAAGGGACTTTCACTGGCCAGGAGGCTGTACAGGTCGCGGGTGTTCGGGCTGCTGCTCGGGCTGATGTGTGTCAGCGTGGCGATGCATGCGCTCGATCCGCCGCTGTGGGTGTGGGGCCTGATGCTGTTCAACGGCCTGGTCTGGCCGCATCTGGCCTTTCAATGGGCGCGAAGCTCGAGCGTGCCGTTTCGCGCCGAACACCGCAATTTGCTGATCGATGCATTCATGGGCGGCTTCTGGGTCGCCGCCATGCAGTTTAATCCCTTGCCCAGCGCTACCACGATTTCGATGATGGCGATGAACAACGTCGCCATCGGTGGCGGGCGTTTTTTGCTGGCGGGCACGGCGGCACAGCTATTCGGTATGGGCGTGGGGCTGGTGGTGTTTGCTCCGGCGTTCATTCCACCGACATCGCCGCTGCAGCTGTACGCCTGTTTGCCGTTGCTGTTGCTGTATCCGCTGGCGCTGGGCTGGATCTGCTTTCGCCAGGCCTCTACCCTCGGTCGGCACAAGCGCGAGCTATTGGCGTTGAGTCGCACGGATAGCCTGACCGGCCTGCTCAATCACGGCGCGTGGAAGGATCAGCTGAACCTCGCGTTCCAGCGCTGCAAACGCCAGCAGCAGGGCGCGGCGATTGCGCTGATCGACATCGACCACTTCAAAGCGATCAATGACACCTATGGGCATGTCGCTGGCGATATCGTCCTGCGCCAGTTGAGCAAACTGCTCAAACAGAATCTGCGCGCCACGGATGTGGCGGGGCGCTATGGCGGGGACGAGTTCTGCGTGATTCTGCCGGAGCTGCCACTGTTCAACGCGGCTCAGGCCATGGAAGCCTTGCGCGAGCGTTTTGCGGTGATGGGCTACGAGCAGAACCCCGCGTTGAAGGTCAGTCTGAGCATTGGCCTGGCCGCGTACGACCCGAGCCATGCCGACGCCACGCGTTGGCTGGATGAGGCCGATCAGGCGTTGTACGAAGCCAAGGCCAGTGGGCGCAATCGGGTGATCTGCAACAGCGACAACAAGCCGAGGCAGGCGCTGCTGGATTCGGTCTGACGGGCGAGCTGATACCTGTGGGAGCGAGCCTGCTCGCGAAAGCGCTGGGTCAGGCGGTATCAATATCGTTTGCCACGACGCCTTCGCGAGCAGGCTCGCTCCCACCGGGGTATGTGTTGTCGGTTAGATCAGTGTCGCATCCGCTATAGAGCCTCGTGCCGATGTCGGTTACGGTTGAATCCCTCCGACACGAAACAAGGACTGCTTCATGACGTTCTCCTTTCCCCGCTCTCTGCTGGCCGCCAGCCTCGGTCTGTCCCTCGCATTCTCGGCCGCAAACGCTGCCGAACCGCACAAACAAGTGCTCGCCGATGCCGAGCAGTATCAGCCCGAAGCCCTGAAAATGTTGGAGCGACTGGTCAATATCGACTCCGGCTCAGGTTATGAGCCGGGCCTGAAACAGGTCAGCGACATCGCCATCGATGAGCTGAAAAAGCTCGGCGCAACTATCGAACTGGTGCCGAACACCCCGGAGAAATCCAACCACGTGCTAGCCACGCTCAAAGGCACCGGCAAGGCGAAAATCCTGCTGATGGCGCACATGGACACGGTGTTCAAGGAAGGCTCCGCCGCCGAGCGGCCTTTCCACATCAAGGACGGCCGCGCCTACGGGCCGGGTGTGATGGACGACAAGGGCGGCATCGTCGCCGGCATCTACGCATTGAAAGTGCTGAAGAACCTCGACTTCAAGGATTACGCGCAGATCACCTTCCTGCTGGATGCCAGCGAAGAAACCGGCTCGGACGTCGCCACCGACCTGATCAAGAAAACCGCCAAACAGCACGACGTCACCCTCAACCTCGAACCGGGGCGCCCGGCCGATGGCCTGGTGGTGTGGCGCAAGGGCAGTGCGACGGCGCTGGTCGAAGTCAAAGGCAAGGCCGCCCACGCCGGCGTCGCGCCAGAGTTGGGACGGAACGCGGCGATGGAAGCGGCGCATCAGATTCTGCAACTGGGCAAGCTCGGTGACGAGGCGAAGAAGACCACCATCAACTTCACCGTGCTCAAGGCCGGCGATCGCACCAACGTGATTCCTGATCAGGCCACGGCCAAGGCGGATGTGCGCGCGGCAGTGCCGGAGGAATTTGATCGCATCGAGAAGGATCTGGCGCGGGTCTCGCAGGACAAGTTGATTGCCGATACCGAAGTGAAAACGTCCTTGCAGCGCGGTTTGCCGCCGATGCCGCAGACCGCTGAGTCCGATCGCTTGATGGCCATGGCTCAAGGCATTTACGGCGAAATTGGCCGCAAGCTGACCGAGGAGGGCAGTGGTGGCGCGGCGGATGCCAGTCTGTCCGCAGGCGTAGGGACGCCGACGCTGGATGGCTTCGGCATTGTCGGCGGCAATATTCATACGCCGGAGGAATATGCCGAAGTGGCGAGCGTGGCGCCGCGGATTTACCTGTTGTCGCGGATGATCATGGAGTTGGCCAAGCCGCGGTGATGGGGTTGGTGGTGTGAATGCTTGGGATGGGGTGTCAGTTGACTCACCCCTCACCCTAGCCCTCTCCCCCAGGAGAGGGGACTGACCGTGTTGTTTATAGTCAATGCGGCAAGCTTAAGATTTTCTGCTGAATTCAATTTCGCATTCAACACGGTCCACCACGTCGGCGCAGATCCAGAGCATTCCCCAATCAGTCCCCTCTCCCTCTGGGAGAGGGCTAGGGTGAGGGGCTTTTGTGGGAAAAGTGGCAGTCGAGGACGGCGCACAAAAAATACCGAAAAGTCCGACAGAAGCTCTCGTTGCGGCCGTCGGGCGCGGCTCTTATAGTCTCGGTTCGCAGATAACCCTGCGACGATCTTGGCCGGTCGAATACAGAACCTGACCTTTCTGGAGTGAACTCTATGACCGACCAAGTAATGCCGCGCTATCTCCCCATCGACACCTACGACGCCGAATCCCCGGTGCTCTTCATCAATACCCACACTGAACTCAGCGACATGGCCGCCTGTGCGATGCACCGGTTTTTGGTCGTGCGCGATCTGGCCGACACTTTCGCCAGCCTCAACCTCAAGGGCATCTCCGATTGTGATCTGACGCGGGTGACCAGCGCGGTTCATCTGCTGATGCGCGAGGGCTGCGCGATTCTGAATGTGATTCAGGCGCGGGCGGCGCAGCGGGAGGAGGGGTATAAGACGCCGGTTTAGCGGTGCCGCAATAGACGCTTTCGCGAGCAGGCTTGCTCCCACAGGGGACCGCATTTCAACTGTGGGAGCGAGCCTGCTCGCGAAGGGGCCGGTGCAGCGTGTGCATCACTCCTTGACGCTCATGTACTCCTTGGCCCAGAGAATGTATTCCTCCGGCTGGGTATAGGTGTGGGTCAACTCGGTCGCGCTCAGGTCGGCGGCCTGGGTGAAGATCTGCCGCTGTTCGCGCAGGCTGTCGTAGGTTGCCTTGATCGCGGCGAAGTAGGCGCCGTGGCCGTCGATGGTCACGCGTACGCCGAGTTCGGCCAGGCGTTTGTCGTCGCGCAGGGCCGGGTTGCCGTAGGTGACCAACATCAGCGGCACGGTCAGATGCTCGGCGATCTGTTCCAGCTGATCGAAGTCCTGCACGCCGACCATGCAGATACCGTCAGCGCCCGCCGCCTGATATTGGCGGGTGCGGCTGATGATTTCCTGATTCGGCAGAATGCCAGCGTTGGTGCGGGCGATGATGGCCATCTCGGTGTCGACCCGGGCTTCCAGCGCCGCGCGGATCTTGCCGACGCCTTCGGCCACGGTGATCAGGTCGGTGGATTTGCGCCCGAATTGCGCGGGCAGCAAGGTATCTTCGATGGTCAGTGCAGCGACGCCAGCGCGTTCCAGTTCGACGATGGTGCGCATCACGTTAAGAGCGTTACCGTAGCCGTGGTCGGCGTCGGCGATCACTGGCAATTGGGCGACGCGGCCAATGCGCGTGGCCTGTTCGGCGAATTCGCTGAGGGTGATCAGGGCGAAGTCCGGCGCGCCAAGCACCTGCAGGGAGGCCACGGAACCGCCGAGGATACCCACTTCAAAACCAAGGTCAGCGGCGATGCGGGCGGACATCGGGTCGAATACCGAAGCCGTGTGGTAGCAGGTGTCGGAGGCCAGCAGCTGACGGAAGTTATGGCGCAAATCTTGATGGGAAAGCCTGGTCATACGAGTTCCACCAATACATAAGGAATGGAAAGGCTTGAGCAAAGGTGTCAACGCCGAAGAGTGAAAAGGCTATCACGCGAATGGGTCAAGAATCATGACGAATTTGCGCGGCAGGACTGGCGGCTGAAAGGTTTAATCTCCCGTGCCGGAAATATCAGGCCGCCACGGCATGTTGCTGTTGATGGGGCAGGAGCACTGCGCGCACTGAATTGCCTGGCTGAAGTTGCAGGCGTTTGGCAGTGAGACGATCGACAACCAGGCTATTGCCCACCAGTCGCCCGGGGGCCACGGTGATACGGCAGTTTTCCAGCCGGCGGTTGTGAATCAGCCATAGCGGCGCCTGCTCGTCCGGGGTGCCGAGGCTCAAGGTCAGTTCGAGGCTGTCGCGCACCGTGCGGATGCTGCGGATCGGCGCTTCGATGACCGGGCCACCGTCGAAAATGTCGATATAGCCTTTGTGCGTGAAGCCCTCGGCCTGAAGAATCTTCAACGCCGGCTGGGTGTTCGGGTGAGTCTGGCCTATCGCCGCCTGCGCCTGTTCGGTGAGCAGGCAGGTATATAGTGGCTGGCGCGGCATCAGTTCGGCGATAAAGGCTTTGTTGCCCAGACCGGACAAGTGATCGGCGTGGGTGAAATCCATCTGGAAGAAGTGCCGGCCAAGGCTGTCCCAAAATGGCGAGCAACCGTTTTCATCGGCACTGCCGCGCAACTCGGCGATCATCTTCTCGCCAAACAGGTGCGGAAATTCGGCGACGAACAGCAGACGACCCAGCGACAACAGGCGGCCATTGCTGCCGTTGCGCTGGTCATGGCGCAGGAACAGCGAGCACAGCTCCGATTGCCCGGTCAGTTCGTTGTTGAGGAACAACGTTGGGATCTGCCGCTGAATGCCCAGGTCCGGTGCCGAACTGACGGTCACCCCGAGCCGGTAGTTGTACCAGGGCTCGCGCAGGCCAACGGCGCCGGCCATCGCGCTGACACCGACCACGCGCTGCTCATCATCCTCGAGGACAAACAGGTAATCGGCATCGGCCCGTTCGACCTGTTCGGCGAACGCCCGTTGCGCCCAGCGCACCCGGTGCGCAAGTCGGTCCTCGTTGGCCGGAAGGGTGGTGAAACCTGGCCCGGCCTGTTCGACGAGGGTCATCAAGGCAGGCAGGTCGCTGACTTTTACCGGACGGACAATCATGCTCCAACTCCTTTGGCGTACCGATTCAGGCGCGGATGGCTAACGCGGCTCACAGAGCGACCAGCCGTATCGAGCTGCCTTCGCTGACTTTCAGTGCCGCGCAGATGGCGGGTGTCAGGGGCAGCGGTTGATCAGGGTGATAGTCGAGTTCGGTGACAATCGCGCGGTAGTCATGCAGGGCGTCGTTGCTGAGCAGGTAACGGCCACGGGCGTCGGTCGATACTTGTTGGCGGACAATAGCGGTCTGGCTGCCAGCGATCGAACGAATGTTCGCGGTGCGCGCATACAGCGTCGGACCGGCGTCGAACAAGTCGATGTAGCTGTTGGTTTCGAAGCCTTCACGCGCGAGGATGTCGAACGCTTCCTGGCCGTCCGGGTGCACGCGGCCGATGCAATCCTGCGCCGCTTGCGGCAGCATCGGCACGTAGATCGGGTATTGCGGCATCAGTTCGGCGAGAAACGTGCGGCTCTGCAACCCGCAGAGGCGCTCGGCTTCCGCGTACGGCAGGTCGAAGAAATGCTTGCCCAGCGCATCCCAGAACGGCGAGTGACCCTGCTCGTCGCTGTAGCCGACGATCTCGGTGATCACCGCCTCGGAGAACCGCTGTGCATGCGCAGCAATGAACAGCAGGCGCGCTCGCGACAACAGTTCGGAAAACGGCGTACGCACCAGCGCGGCGTCAATGTGGAAACCGCGCAGCAAGGTATGCCCGCTGAGGTCATGGCACAGCGACAGCGCCGGCACGCCATGCTCGATGTTCAATTCCCGCGAAGCACTGGTGAAGTGGCGATTGCGCAAGCTGTAGAACGGCTCCTTGAAACCGGCGGTGGCAAGGATTTCCGAGCAGCCGACCAATTGCTGGCGTTCGAGATCTTCCAGTACAAAGAAATAGTTTTCCGGCCCCTGGGCTGTGGCGGCGCTGTCGAAAGACGCGCACGACGCGGCGATTTTTTCGCGCAGGTGTTCGCTGTCATCCGGCAGCGAAGTCACGCCGATCAGGCTCTCGCGGGCCAGGCGCTGTAGCTGGGGCAGATCATTCTGCTCGACTGGGCGTAAGACCAGCATGGATGTACTCCTGTATCAAAAGATTCGGCCGATTCGCCGAACCTGACTATCACTGTCGGTGTCCACGCGTTGAATCGGCGGTCGCCTGATTTGTTGTCAGACGCCGCTCTTTTTCTTGTCAGCCTTTGCTCGGATCGGGCAGCGCTGTGCTGGCGCCGAGCTTGTTGAGGAAGAACAGGTACACCAGGCCCAGGGCAATCCAGATCAGGCCGAGTTTCTGCGCATCGACGCCCATGTTGTACATGATGGCGGCGACGATGATGAAGCCGATCACCGGGCAGAGCAGATGGCGCACAAACTGTCCCGACTTCTGCCGACGCCAGTAGTGGTTGATCACCGTCAGGTGCAGGAGCATGAAACCGCTGAGGGCGCCGAAGTTGATCAGCGAGGTGAGGATGTCGACCGCGTCGATGAACAGGTAGCAGATCAGCAGCGACAACACCGCCACCAGATAAATGCTCAGGTACGGCGTGTTGTGTTTCGGGTGGACCTTGGCCAGCACCTTCGGCAGCTTGCCGTCGCGGGCCATGCCGAACAGCAGACGCGAGACGGCGGCCTGCGAGGTGATCGCTACAGCAACGCCCCAGGCCAGCGCCGTGGCGACGGCGGTCAGGGTCGCCAGCCAGCTGCCAGCGGCGATTTCGGCAATTTCATAAAACGCGGTGTCGGCGGATTTGAAGCCCATGCCCGCCGCCAGATCGGTGGCAATCCACGTCTGTACGACGAAAATCGTGCCCATCACCGCCAGGGTGATCAGCGCTGCCTTGCCGACGCTGCGGCCCGGATCTTCCTTGATTTCTTCGGCGAGGGTGGAGATCGCGTCGAAGCCGAGGAACGACAGCACGGCGATCGACACCGCTTGCATCAGCAGAGCGAAGTTGAAGGTTTCCGGGTGATACAGCGGCGCCAGCGTCAGCTCACCGTTACCGCCACCGTTGTGCAGGGCGTTCCAGGCGTAGAACAGGAAGATCCCCAGCACCACCAGTTGTGCCAGCAGGAACAGCATGTTCATCCGCGCGGTGAAGGTGATGCCGCGCAGGTTGACGAATGTTGCGCTGACCAGAAACGCCAGGATGAAGCCGACCTTGGGAATGTCCGGGTACAAATGGTTGAGCGCCATCGCCGAATACAGGTACAGCAGCGGCGGAATCAGCAGGTAATCGAGCAGCATCAGCCAGCCAGCGATGAAGCCGACGTGTTGATTAAGGCCGCGTTGCGCGTAGGAATATACAGAGCCGGCAACCGGAAAGGCCTTGGCCATGCTGCCGTAACTCAGGGCGGTGAACAGCATCGCCACCATGCCGATGATGTACGCCAGCGGCACCATCCCCGGTGCTTCGGCGTTGACGTAGCCATACACACCGAACGGGGCGATGGGGATCATGAAGATCATCCCGTACACCACCAGATCGGTCAGCGTCAGGCTACGTTTCAACTCTTGCTTGTAGCCGAATTCTTCAATTTCCATGAAGCGCAACTCCTTGTCAGCCATCGGTCGGTTTATGTTTTATCGGTCCATCGTTTACAGCAAAGGTGCGAGGTAACCTGCCCAGCGCGAGACCGCTTCGGGGCTGCGCAGCAGATCATTGCGCACCTCGATCAGCACCGCCTCAAGGCCCCGGGCATCGCCGTGCACCGGCACGGTCATGTCGCCCAAGGGATCAATTCTGTACGGCTGGTTGCCCGCCACCTTCAGCGGATGCACTTGCAGCCCGTCGAGCAAACGCAGGGCATAGTCCCGGGCCTGGCCGAACAACACGCCGACTTCCAGTGGTCGCGGCTGGCCGTAATACACCGGGGTAAAACTGTGAATGCCGACCACACGCACCGGCCGGCCTTTGGCAATGCGTTCATCGATCAGCGTCTGCAAGCGCGCATGAAACGGCTTGAACAGGGTCTGCCGGCGGTATTCGCGGGTCGCCTCATCCAGCTCGCGGTTGCCGGGTATCGGGTAGATCTCGCTCTGCAGCGGGATGCTGTCCGGAGCATGGCGCGGGCGGTTGAGGTCGATCAGCAGCCGTGAATAATTGGCGCTGAGCAACGTAGCGCCAAGCTGTTCCGACAACTGTTCGGCCAGTTGCAGCGCGCCGATGTCCCAGGCGATATGTTCGCGCGCGGCCGCCTCGTCCAGGCCCAGATTGTTCAGGGCGTCGGGGATGTATCGACTGGCGTGTTCGCACACGAGGATCAACGGATTCGTCGAGTCCTCGCGGCTCAGGGTGTAGACCGGGCGGGTATACAACCCCAGCTCAGCGGATTCAGTACAGGCGTGCATAGTGCTCACACAGGTCAGCGGGCGAGAGCTGTTCCGTCAGCGCCAGTTCCTCGGTTTTCAGGGCGTAATACGTGTCGAGCAACGGCTTGGGCAGCCATTCATTGAACGCTGCACTGTCGCGCAGGCAATCCAGCGCCTGGGCCAGCGAGGCGGGCAGGGCGACGATGCCCCGGGCCTTGCGTTGCTCGTCGTTGAGTGAATCGGGAATTTCATCCGTGATCGCGTTCAGCGCCAGACGCTGTTCGATGCCCAGCCGCCCGGCAATCAGCAGCGCGGCCATGGCCAGATGCGGCGAGGCGGTGGCGTCCATGGCGCGGAATTCCAGGTTGAACTGCTGCGCGGCGGACTTGCCGCCCAGGGTCACAGTCGGGCAGATGCGCAGCGCCGCTTCACGGTTCTGCTGCCCCAGACACGCATAGGAGGCGCTCCAGTGGTGCGGCTGCAAACGCTGGTAGGACAGCGGCGTCGGCGCGGTGAACGCGCACAGCGCCGGTAGAAAATGCAGGACTCCGGCAGCCCAATGCTGACCGATGCTCGACAGGCCGTTGCTGGTGCCGGCGTCGTACAACATCGGCTGGCCGGCCAGGTCGAGCAGGCTGACGTGCAGGTGCACACCGTTGCACACCGCTTCGGCGGCAGTCTTCGGCGCAAAACTCAGGTCGAGGCCCATTTGCCGGGCGATTTCCCGGGTGATTTCGCGCACGTTGACCGCACGATCCGCCGCCGCTACGCCGAGAGTCGGGCGGCAGGTGATTTCGTATTGGTGCTTGCCGTATTCCGGCAGAAACATTTCCGGCTCGACGCCGCCGGCGCGCAGGGCACTGAGCAGCCAGCCGCCGAATTCGGCGCCCTGGCGCTGCGCTTCGAGAGAGAACGCCGCGTGTTCGGCAATGCCTGCGTGCAGGTTGAATTCATGTTCGAAGGCGGCGTTGACCTGCAACCCCAGCTCATCGTGATAGCGCTCGATTTCATCGCGCAGCAATGTGCGTGGGCAGGCGCCCCAGGCCTGGCCGTCGGTCTCGCGAATATCGGCGTGGATGAAATCCAGCACCGGTGCATTGGCGTCCGGGCCGCTGCCGACAGTGACGCGGCTGCTCAGATCCGGAATCAGCCGCAGATCGCCGTACGCGCCCCACGGACTGCTCGAGGCGATGATGTCCTGCGGCGTCAACGCGCTGTTGGCGGGGACCCAGCCGCAACCCGCCGCCTGGTAATGCTCCAGCTCATCGCTAGGAAACGAGCGGCCCCGGGTGATGCCGATCAGGTCGGTGGTGACCAGTGTGGTCATCGGCAACGGGGTCAGGCGCGGGCTCATGGCTGCATCTCCCGCAGACGACCGAGCACGGTGTCGGTGTCGGTGATCCAGCAGTAACCCTTGATCGCGTTGAGGCAGGCGTGATGGCGTTCGGCGCTGTAAGTGGCGCAGGCGTCTTCTACCAGCGTCACCAGATAACCACGGTCGGCGGCGTCGCGCACGGCCATGTCCACACATTGGTCGGTGACGATGCCGGCGATGATCAGATGCCGGGTTTGCAGATTGCGCAGCACGTAATCGATGTTGGTCGAGTTGAACACCCCGGAGGAGGTCTTCGGCAGCACGATTTCGTTTTCGGTCGGGGTCAGTTCAGCGATGACCTGAGCCTGCACGCTGCCCTTGGGCAAGTGCATGTCAGACAGTTTGTGATCCAGCGAGCGGTCGCGACCGTCGGCGGTCAGGCTTTCGATAATCGTGTGCAGCACGTTCTGCTGCGCCTGACGAAAGGCGCCAAGCAGGCGCTGTTGGTTGGGCACCACCTGGCTGCGCGTGCGCTGGAGAAAATACTCGGCATCCGCGCCGCTCAGGTGCGGGTCGAATTGCGGTTCGAGCCAGGCGCGCTGCATGTCCACCAGCAACAAAGCGGTGTGGTCGGTCGCAAACGGCAGGTCCCGTGGCGAGCGGTGGGGAAGGCTGAACATCCTTATTTGTCCTCCAGCAGGTGAGTCGCAAAATCGTTGCGCAGGGCATCGATGCCTTCCAGGCGATCGGCCGGGTCCGGCACGCGCAAGGTCAGGCAGGCAATCAACGCCTCGACCTGCGCCAGCGCCGGCACCATGGTGTCGAACGGCGACGCCGATTCCACCGGCGCGCTGATGATCAGGTCGGCCAATTCGCGCAGCGGCGAGGCGTAGACATCGGTGAACAACACCACTCGCGCGTTGTTGTTTTTCGCCGCCTGCGCAACGCGCAAAGCTTGGGTCTGGTAGCGCCGGTAGTCGAACACCAGCACCACGTCCTGACGTTGCAGGTCGAACAAGCGGTCAGGCAGCAGCGCGTTATCTTCCATGGCGAAACAGCCGGGACGCAGCAGACGCAGGTGGTTGAGCAGGTAGTTGGCGAGCAGAATGCTGAAGCGGCCACCAAAACAGTAGACCTGATGGCGGCTGTCGAGCAGCCATTCCACGAGGATGCGCACGTCCTCAGGCTGGGTCAGGGCTTGGGTGTCGACCAGCAAACGCTGGCTGTCGGCCAGATAATGCGCCCAGGCATCGTCGTTGTTCTGCTGCGAGCGCGGCTGCAACAAGGTGCGCGGTGAACGCAGGCGATGGTCCATGTCGCTGAGCAGGGCTTCCTGGAATTCGGCATAACCGCCGAAACCGAGCTTTTTCACCAGACGCACGATGGTCGGATCGCTGACACCGGCATGTTCGGCCAGTCGCGCCATAGGCCCGAGACCGTTGCGTGGATACTGATCGAGCAGGGCGCGAACGACTTTGCGCTCCGACGGCGTCAGGTCCAGGCCGGGGTCGGTGATCAGGTCTCTGAGAGGGGGCATCCTGGCTCCTGCTGGATGGGGTGTCGAATTCGTTTCACAATCCGTTAAACGAGTATTTATGTAATGGGTGCTACATGTCTAGCGAATTTTTGTACAGGTTTTTCGAGCACCAAAAGTGTGCAAGGTGCCCGTGTAATAAGGGCTACGTCGAAGTAACGCGCTGTTGTAGTCCTTTGCCGATTGCTGTGTCAGACATTGCCTATCCCAAGCTCAGCGACTGGCCGGTGACAACCCTGAACGCCGAGGTTTTACGGCACAATGCGACGCGTATCGGCTGTGTGCCATTGTTTGTTTTATCTTTCGACCGAGAACCTGCTTGTGCCAAGTAGCCGTTTGACACTGATTTGCCATGCGCGAACCATCGCACAGAAACTGGCGCGTTTTCCTACGGACGAGCCTGTTGAAAATCTGGCTGTTCCGTCCGACGCGTTCAGGGCGCGATTGGCGGTAACACGGCGGCTGGTGTGTGCCCCGGAGTTGAGAACTCAGCAAACGGCAGCATGGTTTGGCGTCGATGCGCAGATTGATCAAGCTCTGCGCGATTGCGATTGGGGACGCTGGCACGGGCAATCGATCAAGGATCTGCAAGCCAATGAAAACCAGGCTTTGCAAGCCTGGCTGGCCGATCCTGAAGCCGCACCCCACGGCGGCGAATCGGTCAGGCAACTGACGCAGCGGGTCTCAATGTGGCTGGACTCCATCGCCGAAACCCCTGGACATGTAGTGGCAGTCACCCATCCGTTCGTCATTCGCGCGGCGCTGATGCAGGTGCTGCAGGGCGCGGCGTTCCACGCAATCGACGTCGAGCCACTGGCGATGATCGACTTTCGCTTCAATGGCATCTGGCGGCTACGCTTGCCGGGCATGGCCCTTGACGAGGAATTCTGATGAAACAGCTGCTGGTCATCGGCATTGGCGCCGGCAATCCGGACTACATCACCATGCAGGCGGTGAAAGCGCTGAATCGGGTCGATGTGTTCTTTCTGCTGGATAAAGGCCAGAGCAAGCAGACGCTGATCGACCTGCGCCGGGAGATCTGCGAGCGCTACATCACTGACCACGCTTATCGCTTTGTCGAAGCCAGCAGCCCGGAGCGGGAGCGCGGCGATGTCGACTACACAGCGAGCGTCGATGCACTGAACCTCGCCAAGCAGCAGACCTTCGAACGGCTGATCAATGAAGAATTGTCCGACGGCCAGTGCGGCGGATTCCTGATCTGGGGCGATCCGGCGTTGTACGACAGCACACTGCGGATCCTTCAGGCGATTCAGGCATCAGGCCGCTGTGAATTCGACTATGAAGTCATCCCCGGGATTACCAGTGTTCAAGCCCTGGCTGCGCAGCACAAAATACCTTTGAACACGATTGGTCGCTCAGTAGAAATCACCACAGGCCGGCGATTGGCGGCGGGGCAGGTGAGTGAAGCGGACAGTCTGGTGGTAATGCTCGATGCCGAGGATTCGTACCAGCGGGTGGCGGATCGGCAGACCGAGATTTTCTGGGGCGCTTACCTGGGCACACCGGACGAGATTCTCCTCAGCGGCCGGCTGGCGGAAGTGGCCGATGAGATCGAACGGGTGCGCAAGGCGGCGCGAGCGGAGCATGGCTGGATCATGGATACCTATCTGTTGCGCAAGCCTTGAGTGGTTGGCGCCTGAACAAGCGCTTTCGCGAGCAGGCTCGCTCCCACAGGGAAATGCGTTGCAGAATGTGGGAGCGAGCCTGCCCGCGAAGGGGGCAGAACATTCACCACCGATTGTAGACAGGCAAAAAGAAACCCGGTGCAACGCAAATCGCACCGGGTTTTTTGTTGCCAGCCAACAGCGGATGTCGTGGATCCGCCGTCAACCTAGAACTCCGTATCAGCCGCGTTCCAGCGCCAAAGCCACGCCCTGACCGCCGCCGATGCACAAGGTCGCCAGACCTTTTTTCGCATCGCGCTTGAGCATTTCGTGCAGCAATGTCACCAGCACGCGGCAACCTGATGCGCCGATCGGGTGACCGAGGGCGATGGCGCCACCGTTGACGTTGACCTTGTCCAGATCCCATTGCAGGTCTTTGGCCACGGCCAGCGATTGCGCAGCGAACGCTTCGTTGGCTTCGATCAGGTCGAGCTGATCGATGCTCCAGCCGGCCTTGTCCAGGCAGCGGCGGGTCGCCGATACCGGGCCGATACCCATGATCGCCGGGTCGACGCCAGCGTTGGCGTAGGCGGCAATCCTGGCCAGAACCGGCAGGCCCAGCGCTTTGGCTTTCTCGGCACTCATCAGAATCACGGCGGCGGCACCGTCGTTCAGCGACGAGGCGTTGCCAGCGGTGACGCTGCCGTCCTTTTTGAACGCCGGACGCAGTTTCGCCAGAGATTGTGCGGTGGTATCGCCGCGTGGCTGCTCGTCGACCTTGAACGCCACCGGATCGCCTTTGCGCTGGGGGATCAGGATCGGCGTGATTTCATCAACGAAGCGCCCGGCCTCGATCGCAGCGGCAGCTTTCTGCTGGGAGGCGGCAGCGAAGGCGTCCTGCTGTTCGCGGCTGATCTGGTATTTGTCGACCAGATTCTCGGCAGTGATGCCCATGTGGTAATCGTTGAACGCATCCCACAGGCCATCGCTGATCATGGTGTCGACGATTTGCGCGTGGCCCATGCGCAGGCCGGTGCGCGCACCCGGCATGATGTAGTTGGACAGGCTCATGTTTTCCTGACCGCCGGCGATGATCACCTCGGCGTCGCCGCAACGGATCGCTTGCGCGCCCAGGTGCAGAGCCTTGAGGCCGGAACCGCAAACCTTGTTCAGGGTCATGGCCGGTACGGCGTGGGGCAGGCCAGCCTTGATTGCGGCTTGACGTGCCGGGTTCTGGCCAGCGCCAGCGGTGAGCACCTGGCCCATGATCACTTCATCGACCTGCGCACCGTCGAGGCCGGTCTGCTCGAGCAACTGGCGGATCACTGCCGCGCCCAGGTCTACTGCGGATACATTGGCCAGGGAGCCCTGAAAACTGCCGATCGCAGTACGCGTGGCGGCAACAATGACGACGTCTTGCATTTTCGAATTCCTCACTGGGCAGCGAACTGCATTTCCGGTACGTGATCCGGGACGATCAGTTTACCAGCGGTTTTGGCGACGATTTCCTCAACACTGACGCCAGGTGCGCGTTCCTTGAGGACAAAAGCGCCATTTTCGATTTCCAGATAGGCGAGGTCGGTCAGCACGCGCTTGATGCAGCCGGCACCGGTCAGCGGCAGGCTGCACTTGGCCAGCAGCTTGGACTCACCGTCCTTGGACGCGTGGGTCATGATGACAATGATGTTGTCGGCGCCGGCCACCAGATCCATCGCGCCGCCCATGCCCTTGACCAGTTTGCCGGGGATCATCCACGAAGCGATGTTGCCTTCGACGTCGACCTCGAACGCGCCGAGCACGGTCAGGTCGACATGGCCGCCGCGGATCATCGCGAAGGATTCGGCGGAATTGAAGATCGACGCGCCGATCCTTGCAGTCACCGTTTGTTTGCCGGCGTTGATCATGTCGGCATCGATGGTTTCTTCGGTCGGGAACGGACCCATGCCGAGCAGACCGTTTTCCGATTGCAGCATGACTTCCATGCCATCGGGGATGTAGTTGGCGACCAGGGTCGGAATGCCGATGCCGAGGTTGACGTAGTAGCCGTCCTGCATTTCGCGGGCGACGCGCTGAGCCATTTGTTCGCGGGTAAGTGCCATGTTGTTGTTCTCCGTAGGCCTGAATTATTTGCGGATGGTGCGCTGTTCGATGCGTTTTTCGAACGTGCCGCAAATCACTCGATCGACGTAGATGCCCGGGGTGTGGATCTGCGTCGGGTCGAGTTCGCCGGGCTCGACGATTTCTTCGACTTCGACCACGGTGATCTTGCCGGCGGTAGCGGCCAGCGGGTTGAAATTCTGCGCGGTGTGACGGTAAACGACGTTACCGAAATGGTCCGCCTTCCAGCCTTTGACGATGGCGAAATCGCCGGTGATGGATTCTTCCATCAGGTATTTGCGCCCCTTGAACTCGCGCACTTCCTTGCCTTCAGCAACCGGGGTGCCAACGCCAGTGGCGGTGAAGAACGCCGGAATGCCGGCGCCGCCTGCGCGCATCTTCTCGGCGAGGGTGCCTTGCGGGGTAAGGATGACTTCGATCTCGCCCTTGAGCAGTTGCTCTTCAAACAGTTTGTTCTCGCCGACGTAGGAGGCGATGACTTTGCTGATCTGGCGGTCGGTGAGCAGCACGCCAAGGCCGAAACCATCAACGCCGCAGTTGTTGGAAACCACGGTGAGGTCACGGGTGCCCTTGCGCTTGATCTCGGCGATCAGGTTTTCCGGAATGCCGCACAGACCAAAGCCGCCGGCGATAACGGTCATGCCGTCTTCCAGCCCGGCCATCGCTTCCTCGTAGGAATACACACGCTTGTCGAAACCTGCCATAGGCACCTCTTTTATTATTTGCGGGCGGCTGGCTAGCCGAATGACTGGAGTGTCTCTCTGCTGGATATATTTGTTAAGTTGATTTTTAAGGTGGATTGATTGATAAATCTCACCAATACGCGTTCGGCGATGATCGTTCCCACGCAGGAGCGTGGGAACGATCAGGGCCATCGCATCACGGCTTGCAGCTTGACGCTTGCAGCTTGCAACTGGAGCAAAGCGACCATGACCATCAAACAGATCCGGGCCTTTCTCGCCGTGGCCCACAGCCTCAGTTTTGCTGTGGCCTGCGAGCGTCTGCATTTGTCGCAATCGGCGCTCAGCCTGACCATCAAGGCGCTGGAAGAGGGCCTGGGAGGGCGTCTGTTCAGCCGTAACACGCGTAACGTGGCGTTGACCCCGGAAGGCGAGTCCCTGCTGCCGCTGGCGCGCCGCTTGCTCGCCGACTGGGACAATGCCGAAGACGAAATGCGCCAGCGTTTCAGCCTGCAGCGCGGACGCGTGACGCTGGCGGCGATGCCGTCATTTGCCGGCAATCTGCTGCCGCCGATCCTCAAAAGCTTTCGCGCGCGTTATCCGAACGTCAACGTGACGGTCAACGACGTGATCAACGAGCAAGTGCTGGAAATGGTCCGCGATCGTCAGGTTGAACTCGGTGTGGCGTTCGCGCCGATGCAGAGCACGTCGATGACATTCACGCCTTTGTATGTCGATCGCTTTGTCGCCGTGGTGCCGGCCGATTCAGCGCTGGCCGGTCGCGCCGACATCGATTGGCAGACCTTGCTGGAGCAACCGTTCATCACCCTGCAGCGGCCATCAACGGTGCGGGTGATGCTGGAAG
Source organism: Pseudomonas siliginis (assembly GCF_024072275.1). Lineage (NCBI taxonomy): Bacteria > Pseudomonadati > Pseudomonadota > Gammaproteobacteria > Pseudomonadales > Pseudomonadaceae > Pseudomonas > Pseudomonas siliginis. Next base: position 2,314,187 of record NZ_CP099598.1, read on the forward strand.
AGCATTTGCAGGCGCGCGGAATGAAGTTGCCGGTGGAGTTCGAGAGTCATCAATTGGCAACGGTCGGGCGAATGGTTGCCAGCGGGCTTGGGGTCAGCGCGGTGCCGGCATTGTGCGCGGGGCAAATGTGCGAGCTCGGTGCGCATTGCCTGACCTTGAATGATTCTGTGGAGCGGGCGATTGGTGTGTTGACCGAGCCGGGCAATGACCTGTCGGCGGCGGCGCAGGCGTTATTCGAGATTCTCAAGGCTGAGGATTTGCAGCGACAGTTCGATTTTCCCCTCACCCTGGGAGCGCGGAAACAGAGCGCCGAACGCTGATTCAGTGTGGGAGCGAGCCTGCTCGCGAAGAACGATAACGCGGTCTAAACCTTGGCCACGCGCCACAGATACCAGGCTGCAACCGTCCGATAAGGCTTCCACGCCTGGCCAATCTCGATCATCTGTTTGCGCGTCGGCTGCACCTCCAGTCCCTTCAAGCGCCGATATCCCTCACGCACGCCAAAATCATCCGCCGGCAGGATGTCCATGCGTTCGAGGCTGTAGATCAACAGCATCTCCACGGTCCAGCGGCCGACACCGCGCAAACTGGTCAGGCGTTCGATCAGGGTTTCATCGTCCATCGCCCGCGCAGTCGGGTAATCCGGCACCACGCCGTCCAGCGAAGCCTGGGCGATCCCTTGAATCGTCGCAATCTTGCTCGCCGAAAAACCACAAGCACGCAGTCGCTCGACCTCGGTAGCCAAAATCTGCTGCGGATGCGGAAACGACTGGCCGGGGAACAACTCCACCAAACGCCCAAGGATCGCATCGCCGGCCTTGGCGTGCAGTTGCTGATAGGCAATCGCCCGTACCAGCGATTCATACGGGTCGCGCGCCGGATGTGGCTGATGCAGACATGGCCCGACGGCGCTGACATGGCGCTGCCAGTCAGTGTCTATCGCGGCCAGAAAAGCGCTGGCCATCTCATACATGTCAGCCATGTTGCGGTGATTCGAACGTACTCATCGAAATCCCTGTTTGCGTGTTGGATCGCAAGGCTCAAAAAGCCAATTGTTGAGTCATTTGCAGCGCAGCGTTTTCCAGCCTGAGCAGGAACGCCTTGCGCGGTTGTCCGCCACCATAACCGGTCAGCGATCCGTCTGCGCCGATCACTCGGTGGCACGGGACCACGATCGACAGCCGATTGTGCCCGTTGGCCAGGCCGACGGCACGGCTGGCGCCGGGTTTGCCCAAGCTCGCGGCGATGGCGCCGTACGTGCTCGTGCGGCCATAGGGGATTTGCAGCAGCGCCGCCCACACCTCGCGTGCAAAAGCGCTGCCGGGCAGGTGCAGCGGCACGCTGAACTGAGTGAGTTTGCCGGCGAAATAATCCGCCAGTTGCACCTCGATCTGCTGCAAGTGGGCGTTATGCCCCGGTGCAATCGCGTAGCCGTGACGGTTTTGCAGCGCTTCGACTTCGCGGGTCAGCGCCGGTCGATCGAGAAACTCCAACAACACCAGCCCACGCTGCTCAGCCATGGCGATCATCGGCCCCAGCGGCGTGGTCAGGCGGGTGAACAGCAACGGTTCACTATTGGCCGCACGGCCCGGGGTGATGTGGAAGGACTTCTGAAACGCATCGCGAAAACCGCTGAGCGACTCGTAGCCGGAGTCGAACGCCGCGTGATCGATCGAGGTGCCTTGCCTGATCCCGCCCAGGGCCATGCCGAGGCGACGTGTGCGCAGCCAGGCGTGGAAGGTCATGCCAAAGTGCTGCTTGAACCAGCGTCGCAGTTTCAGCGGTTCGATGCCCTCGGCGAGCAATTGCGCATCGCTCCAGCGCCGTTCGGGATCGGCGTCCACCGCATTGAGCAGGCGCTGCACCCAGGCCGGGGCGATGGCCGCTGCGTCCAGCGGTTTGCAGCGCAGGCAGGCGCGATAACCGGCGCACAGGCATTCGTCGGCGTGGGCGAAGAATTCGACGTTCTCCGGTTTCGGCTTACGCGCCGTGCAACTGGGACGGCAAAAGATCCCGGTGGTTTTCACGGCGGTGAAGAACACGCCTTCATAGGCAGTGTCGCGCTCGAGCATGGCGCGAACCATTTCGGCGTGGGGCGGCAGGACAGCGGCTGGTATGTTCATGGCCAGAGAATAAATCCGCTTTGTCGATGGCTCCACCGAAAAATCGACAGTGAATTTTTTCCCTTGTGCAGCACAATGAGCAGGTTGCCGCTTTCGAGGAAGCCAAACCATGCAGCCGTTTTCCATTCAGCGCATCGATCATATCGTCCTGCGCGTCGCCGACCTGCAACGCAGCATCGATTTCTACGCTAGGGTGTTCGGCGCCGAAGTGGTCAGGCATAACCAGCCGCTGGGGCTGGTGCACCTGCGGGCCGGTACGTCGATGATCGATCTCGTCGACCTGGCGGGCGAACTCGGGCGCAAGGGCGGCGGCGCCGCTGATGCGCACAAGCGCAACGTCGATCACTTCTGTCTGCGCATAGAACCGTTCGACGAAGCCGCGCTCATCGCTCACCTGCAATCCTTCGGGCTGACCGTTGAACAAGCCGCCAGGCGTTTTGGCGCCGAGGGTTACGGCTTGTCGCTTTACTGTTTCGACCCGGACGGCAATCAGGTCGAACTCAAAGGCCCGTCCGAGAGCGATCAGCCAGCGGTTTCCTGAAGCAGCAGCTCGGCCACTTGCCCGAGGGCCGAACGGCCGTTTTGCGGTTGTTCAGACGCCAGATTGAACAGCGCCAGTTGCCGATCGGCGCTGGTGCCGCTGTCGATGATCGCCCGGGCACGCTCGAACAACTGCGCCGCGCCCAATACCTGTGCCGTTTCGGCAAAACGCTGCTCGGCCAGTTCCAGCCATTGCGCGAGCGAACAGTCGCCGTCGATGCCTTCGACCAAAAAGCGCGCATGAATCCCCTGATGTTTGGCCCGCCAGCGATTTTCCTCCAGCATCGAACGTGCGGTCTGGTCATAGAGCAATCCTGGCCGCCGCTGCGCACTGGCGTGAGCCACCAATACGCGGAAAAACGCCGCCAGGGTCAGCGCATCGTCGACGCGAGGGCAAGCGTCGGTCATACGCAGTTCCAGGGTCGGAAAACGCGCGGCCGGGCGCACGCCCCACCAACACTCGCCGGGCTGGCTGATCGCGCCGATACGCATGAGCAACGCCAAGTGTTCGTCGTAATGGCGCTGATCGGCAAACAGCGGCGGGATGCCCATGCGTGGCCACTCGTCACACGCGGTCTGCCGATAGCTCATGAAGCCGCTGGCGGCGCCATCCCAGATCGGCGACGAACAGCTCAGTGCCAACAGCAGCGGCGTCCACGGCAGGACTTCGTTCATCACCGCAATGCGATCCAGCGGCTCGACCTCGACGTGCACATGCAGTCCCGACAACACGCTGCGGCGGGCAACATGGCCGTAGCGCTCGAACAGATGATGGAAATGTTCCTCGTCGGTCGGAACCTGCTCGCGCCAGTCGGCCAGCGGATGACTGCCGGCGCTGAGCACGCCCAGAGCAAACGGTTCAAGGGCTGCACCCAAGGCCTGACGGCTGCCACGGAGAAAATCGCCAGCGTGCACAAAGTCGCTGAACACCGGCGAGGCCACTTCGATCTGCCCCTGAAACATCTCCGTGGCAAACCACGCGCCCAGCGCCGCCCGGCAAGCCTCGATGGCCTGTGGGGGCGGGCTGCCGACCATGCGCAGGCTCTGCAGGTCAGTGAGAAAGTACTCTTCCTCAATGCCGAATCGCGGGTGGCTCATGACGGTGCTCGAGCAAGTGGTTCTCTTGAGAACCGTGCGCCGTTGCGGTGGTTCACGCCAGGCGACCAGTGCCCCGCGAATGCACCGTTGGTCTTGTCCATTGCACTTGAGCGGCCAAGGCGTTTCCAAACAAGTCCGATCAACGTGTTCTGGAGGCAGACATGAGCAACCCATCCAGCAACGACAAAGCGCTTAAGCAAACCGTCAATCCCAACGACGACGGCTTCGCCATCGGCACGGCCGGGCGCGATGAAGACCCCAACGCCACCACCGACTGGGACGTTAGTCGAGATAACGAGGATGTCATGACGCCGGACGATACTCGCGGTCTGCCCGGTTATCCCGGGGCCGAAAAAAACAATCCTTCGAAACCCGTTGCCGACAGCAGCGTACCGGCCAACGGCGACCCATCGGTGCAGAACGACGGCGCTGATTGAGGTGGTCAGCAGTGGCAGGATAATGGCGTCGGTCGAACTTTTCTGATCCGGCGCCACTCTGAACCTGTCATAGGGTCGCAGTTCGACAGAAAAAACGCTTCGGCAGTCAGAAAAAGCTGCGTGGCGTGATAAATTCCCCCCACGTCGAGCCCACCCAGAATGGCCCCTGCCGGGTCCCACTAAGAGCGATCTACATGCAAGCAAAGGCCCGTGAGGTTTATGTGCCACCGGTGCTGCAAGATCTGCGGGCCGGCACAGCCGAACTGCACATCGCACTGGAAAAACGCCTTCCTTTTTTTACCGATACCCTCGATACCCCCGCATTCGAGCGCTTGATGGCGGCCTATTACGGTTTTTATCAGCCGCTGGAACGGGCGTTGCTCGCCAGTGGCGCTGTCCCGGATGATTTCGATCTGACGCCTCGTTTGAAGGCCGAGACCTTGCACGCCGACCTGCGCGCGCTGGGCGCGACGACCAATGATTTGCCGCTGTGCGAGGACTTGCCGGTGATCGACTCCAGCGCCGCCAGTCTCGGTGTTTTGTACGTGCTCGAAGGCGCCACTCTCGGCGGGCAGATCCTGCGTCGGGAGATCGCCGCGCGGCTGAATCTGGACGCCGACAATGGCGCTGCCTTCCTCGACGTCTACGGCGCGGCCACCGGGCGGCGCTGGCGTGAGTTCATCGAATACCTGAGCAACCGGCCCATGGCGGCCAGCGAACGCGCGGCCGTGGTCAGCGCAGCACAAACCACATTCAGCTGTTTCGAGCAGTGGCTCGAGCGCCAGGAGGTACTGGCATGAACCCGCAAGACCCACAAGCCTTTGAAGAACTGCTGGCCAACTGTGCCGACGAGCCGATCCGCTTTCCTGGCGCGATCCAGCCCCATGGTTTGCTGCTGACCCTGACCGAGCCTGCGCTGCAGATCATTCAGGTCAGCGCCAACGTCGAAACCCTGCTGGCCCGCGCGCCCGAATCGCTGATCGGCCAGCCGCTGCACAGCCTGATCGGCGCCGAACACACCGCGCACGTGCTCGAAGCCTTGCAGCAGACAGCGTTTTCCGAGGCGGCGCCGCTACGATTCGAGCTCAACGGCACTGAATTCGAAGGTTTGCTGCACCGCCATCAGGGCGTGCTGATTCTCGAGCTGGAAATCCATGTGAAGAATTTCCAGCCGCGCAACGTCGCCGGGGTCAATACCCACCTGGGCCGCATGCTCCAGCGCCTGCAAGCGGCGACCACGCTGCAGGCCCTGTACGACATCAGCGTCAAGGAAATCCAGGCGATGACCGGTTACGACCGGGTGCTGATCTATCGCTTCGAGGAAGAGGGCCACGGTCAGGTCATCGCCGAAGCGTCCGATCCGTCGATGGAAGTGTTCAACGGCCTGTTCTTCCCGGCTTCGGACATTCCCGAGCAGGCGCGCGAGCTGTACCGCACCAATTGGCTGCGGATCATCCCCAACGCCGATTATCAGCCAGTGCCACTGGTGCCGAAGCTGCGCCCGGACACGCAAACGCCGCTGGACCTCAGTTTCGCCACGCTGCGCAGCGTCTCGCCGATTCACTGTCAGTACATGAAGAACATGGGCGTGCTGTCGTCGATGAGCATTTCCCTGCTCAAGGGCGACAAGCTCTGGGGCCTGATCAGCTGCGGCAATCGCCAGCCGCTGCACGTGCCGCATGAATTGCGCATGGCTTGCCAGACCATCGGCCAGGTCCTGTCGTTGCAGATCAGTGCCATGGAAACCCTTGAACTGACCCGCCAGCGTGAAGAGAAGGTCGAAGCGCTGGCGCGGCTCAATCAGGCGATGGTCGATTCGCCGCAAAATGTTTTCGACGGCCTCGCCCAGCAGCCAGCGACGCTGATGGCGCTGGTCAATGCCGGCGGCATCGCGATCATCGAAGACAAGCAGTTGCACCGTTACGGCAACTGCCCGGCGCCGGAAGAAATTCGCGCGCTGCACAAGTGGTTGCAGGCGCGCGGCGAGCCGGTGTTCGCCAGCCATCACCTGTCCAGCGTTTACCCGCCGGCGGCGCAGTATCAGTCTGTGGCCAGCGGTGTGCTCGCCATGAGCCTGCCCAAACCGGTGGACAACGGCGTGCTGTGGTTCCGTCCGGAAGTGAAGGAAAACATCAACTGGAGCGGTGACCCGCGCAAGCCGCTGGATCTGGAAACCTCCGACGCCGGGATGCGCCTGCGTCCGCGTACTTCGTTCGAGATCTGGAAGGTCGAGATGGCCGGGATCTCCACCAAGTGGAGCCACGGTGACCGGTTCGCCGCCAATGATCTGCGCCGTTCAGCGCTGGAAAACGATCTGGCCCGTCAGGTACGTCGCGAGCAGGCGGCTGTGCAGGCGCGCGATGATCTGGTGGCGGTGGTTTCCCACGACCTGCGCAACCCGATGACGGTGATTTCGATGCTCTGCGGCATGATGCAGAAAGCCTTCAGCTCGGAAGGCGCGCACACTTCGCGGCGTATCTCCACTGCAATCGACACCATGCAGCAGGCCACGGCGCGGATGAACACGCTGCTGGAAGACCTGCTCGATACCTCGAAAATCGATGCCGGGCGTTACTCGATCACCCCGCAGGCGCTGGAGGTCGGGCACATCTTTGAAGAGGCACAAGCGTTGCTGTCGCCTCTGGCCCATGACAAGGACATCAGCATTTCCTTCCAGGCCGATCCTGACCTGCGCATCCACGCCGACCCCGAGCGGCTGTTTCAGGTGCTGTCGAACTTGGTGGGCAACGCCATCAAATTCACCCCGCGCATGGGCACCGTCGGCGTGCACGCGAAATCGGTGGGCGACGAGATCGTGTTTATCGTGCGTGACAGTGGCGAAGGCATTCCCAAGGAGCACTTGCCGCATGTGTTCGACCGCTACTGGACGATAAAGGAAGGCAACCCGACCGGCACTGGCCTGGGTTTGTACATCACCCAAGGCATCGTCGAAGCCCATGGCGGCCAGATCGTCGCCGAGAGCGAGCCGGGGCAGGGCAGCGAATTCCGCTTCACCGTGCCGCGCCTCGCCTGAGTGCCCCCTGTAGGTTTTGATCGTTCCCATGCTCTGCGTGGGATGCCTCTACGGACGCTCTGCGTTCGGCTCTGAATGGGACGCAGAGCGTCCCGGGCTGCATTCCCACGCAGAGCGTGGGAACGATCAGATCAGATTCGCAGCCTCAGGGTCATTTTGTTCAATACCGCAAATCCCCCGCCCGCTACCGTAGCCACCTCGTTCCTCGATTGAAGCAGGTGTGCAATGAGTCTGATTCTTTCCATGGCGGCGTTTGCCCTCGCCGCATCCATCACCCCCGGGCCGGTCAATATCGTCGCCTTGAGCACCGGCGCGCAGTACGGTTTCCGCGCCAGCCAACGGCACGTGGCCGGGGCGACGTTGGGGTTTGTGCTGTTGCTGGTGCTGATGGGCCTGGGCCTGCATGAGGTGCTGCAATTGTGGCCGTTCATGACCCGCGTGGTGCAATGGGCCGGGGTGGCGTTCCTGTTGTTCATGGCCTGGAAACTGGCCAGCGATGACGGCCAACTGAACACCAGCGAGTCCGGCCGTGCGCCGTCGATGCTCTATGGCGCGGTGATGCAATGGCTCAACCCCAAGGCCTGGCTGGCATGCGTGGCCGGCATGGGCGCATTTGTCGCCGACGGCGAGGCGCGGCTGGTCTGGCAGTTTGCGGCGGTGTATCTGGTGATCTGCTATCTGTCGGTGGGCTGCTGGGCGTATGCCGGGACGTTCTTGCGCGGGTATCTGAGCAATGCCGCCGGGATGCGCTGGTTCAATCGGTTGATGGCGTTGTTGCTGGCGGTGAGTGCGCTTTATTTGCTGTTCACTTGATTGACAGGCCCACCACAACCCCCTGTGGGAGCGAGCCTGCTCGCGAATGCGGTGGATCAGTCAGTGAAGTGTTGAATGACACACCGCATTCGCGAGCAGGCTCGCTCCCACAAGGGGGGCAGTGTTCAACTTTGAGTATGAAGTCAGCCGCGATACTGCCCCGGCGTTGCCGCCAGATGTTGTTTGAACGCTCGCTGAAAATGCGCCTGATCGGCAAACCCGGCCTGGAGCGCGACATCGGCAATCAACTGGCCGCTGCGCAAGCGCTCGCGGGCGAACTGGATGCGCTGGTTGACCACGAACGCATGGGGCGTCATCCCGTAGCGCTGCTTGAACGCGCGAATCAGGTATGACGGCGACAGCTGCGCCGCCGCGCAAATCGCCTCGAGGCTGAGCACTTCGGTGCAATGTCCACGGATGAAATCAGCGGCGCGTTCCAGCTTGAAATTCGGCTCATCGACGGGCTCATCCGCCGGATTCAGGCGGACCTGCAAATCACTGAAAAACTCTACCGCCGCGCTGTGTTTCGCCAGCGCCTCCATTTGGTCGTCGAGCAAAACCTCATACAACCCCATCAATTTGCCGAACAGCTCGGCATCAGCCAGATGGGTGTCGGAAAATCGCCGGAATTCCAGCTCCCCGGCAAACCCCAATTGATGCTGCAAATCCGTCAGCCACGGCGTTTCGACATACAACATCACGTACGACCAAGGCTGATCATCGATCGGATTGCAGGCGTGTACATCGCCGGGATTCATCAGCACCACGGTGCCTGCTGCCACTTCATACTGCGCCTGCTCATGCACATAGGTGCTGCGCCCGGCGGTGATTGCGCCGATGGAAAAGTGCGCATGGGAATGCCGCGCATAACAGACTTCACGACCATCCGCGATGGCCCGCGCTTCGATGAAGGGCAGGGCGTCGTCGCGCCAGAAGCGCGGGGCTTTCTCGGGGTTTTTCGCTGTGGCGTGTTTCATCGTGATCGTCCCGGCAGGTCAGCGTCCGAGTGTATTAGCTCTGGCCGGCGAATGCCCGTTGCAGTGCGGCAACATTGAGTTCTTTCATCTGAAACATCGTCTGCATTGCAGCGCCGACTGTTATAGGCTCTGGGGGCGTGACACCACGAGCGCGATGGAGCTGAACCATGACTGCATTTACCGGCGGATGCCTGTGCGGCGATGTGCGTTTTGAAGCCTCTGGCGAGCCTTACCGGGTCGGGCTGTGCCATTGCCTGGACTGTCGCAAGATCCACGGTGCGCTGTTTCATGCCTCGGCGATTTTTCCTGAGGACGCGGTGACCATCAGCGGTGAAACCCATGAGTATCAAGGGCGGCACTTTTGCCCGCGCTGTGGTTCGTCGGTGTTCAATCGCAGTGGTGATGAGGTCGAGGTGAACCTCGGCGCGCTGGATGCGCCGGATCAGTTGAAGCCGACCTATGAGAGCTGGATTGTGCGGCGTGAATCGTGGCTGCCGGATTTTCCGCTGGCCAGGCATTACCGTGGTGATCGTGAAGGCGAAGGGCGGGCAGAGGGGTAGGGGATTGATTCAGCCTTCAGCACGCTTGCGATTTCTGTGGGGGCGAGTCTGCTCGCGAAGGCTTGTTGTCGAGCGATGATTTGTTCTGGTTGACCGAGTACATATCCGTTGCTGCGGTAACGGCTGCTTAGGGTTTCGCCCTTACGGCGACTCACTTTTTTTACAAACGCCTAAAAAAAGTAAGCAAAAAAACGCTTGCTCCTGCGTTCGGCCCTCGCAGGCTCGGGTTCCTTCGCTGCGGGATCGATCCGGGCGCAGCGGCTCCGGTTTGCTTCGCTGCACCTCCTTCCGCTGTGTCTGGCTGCGCCAGACGGTCGCTGCGCTCCCACGCCCGGATCAATCCCTCCGCTCAGCCTTCCGACGTCGCCGGTGGATCAAGATCAAAAGCAGGCGAGCTGACACTCGGCCTAAGGCGAACGCGGAGACTGTAGGAGCTGCCGAAGGCTGCGATCTTTTGCTCTTGCTCTTGCTCTTGTAGGAGTGAGCCTGCTCGCGATAGCTATCTCAAAGATACGAATGAACAGCAGATCTACCCTGATCCCTGTGGGAGCTGGCTTGCCAGCGATGGCGGCCTTATAGCCGACCAGTCTCTGACGGATATACCCAATCCCAACTGTGGGAGCTGGCTTGCCAGCGATGGCGGCCTTATAGCCGACCAGTCTCTGACGGATATACCCAATCCCAACTGTGGGAGCTGGCTTGCCAGCGATGGCGGCCTTATAGCCGACCAGTCTCTGGCGGATATACCCAATTCCAACTGTGGGAGCTGGCTTGCCAGCGATGGCGGCCTTCCAGCCGACCAGTCTCTGACGGATATACCCAATCCCAACTGTGGGAGCGAGCCTGCTCGCGAAAGCGGAGTGTCATTCGCAGATAATTGGACTGGAGAGACGCCTCGCGGGCAAGCCCGCTCCCACAGGGATCAGTGTTTGCCAATTGCAGTAAGCCTGATTGAGGCGGTTACCCGCGAATAAACGCCAACAAATCCGCATTGATGGTTTCAGCCTGCGTCGTCGGCATGCCATGCGGAAATCCCGGGTACGACTTCAGTGTGCCGTTGGGCAGCAGTTTCGCCGATAACGGTGCGGAGTTGGCGTAGGGCACGATCTGGTCATCCTCGCCGTGCATGACCAGCACCGGCACGGTGACTTTTTTCAGGTCTTCGGTGAAGTCAGTCTGCGAGAACGCGACGATGCCGTCGTGGTGCGCCTTGGCGCCACCGATCATGCCCTGGCGCCACCAGTTGGCGATGGTCCCTTCCGACGGCTCGGCGCCAAGGCGGTTGTAGCCGTAGAAAGGTCCACTCGGCACATCGCGATAAAACTGCGCGCGATTCGCCGCCAACTGCTCTTGAAAGCCATCGAACACCGATTTCGGCAAACCGCCCGGGTTGCTTTCGGTCTGCACCATCAGCGGTGGTACGGCGCTTATCAATACCGCTTTGCTGACCTTGTCCTGACCATGTCGGGCGATGTAATGGATCACTTCGCCGCCGCCGGTGGAATGGCCGACGTGGACAACGTCGCGCGTACCCAGATGATTGACCACTGCCAGCACATCGTCGGCGTAGTGATCCATGTCGTGGCCGTCCCAGACCTGGCTGGAGCGGCCATGCCCGCGTCGATCATGAGCAATCACCCGAAAGCCCTGTGCCAGGAAAAACAGCATCTGCGCGTCCCAGTCATCCGAGCTGAGCGGCCAGCCGTGGTGGAAGTGGATCACCGGCGCGTCGCGCGGCCCCCAGTCCTTGTAGAAGATGTCGACGCCGTCTCGAGTGGTGACAAAGCCCATATTCGTTACTCCTGACCTGTGATGGACAACCGCGAGGTTCGCGGGCCGGTTGCGCAGAGATACGACGACTCAGTGCGAGCCGTTATCAACTGTAGGAGCAAAGCCGGGGTCTGCATGACCGCTGGTCACAACGTGTGGCTTGCTGCGCAAATTAGGCTTTGCTGAAAGGGATAAGCGCGGGCGTCCGTAGGTTTTTGCGACCACAGCGACGCCCCTTTGCAATACGTGAGTCTGAGGAAATCACCCGATGCTGACCCTGAATATCAATGGCAAGGACCAAGAGCTCGATGTCCCCGCCGACATGCCGCTGCTCTGGGTTCTGCGCGATATCGCGCACCTGACCGGGACCAAGTTCGGTTGCGGCATGGCCCAGTGCGGCGCCTGCACCGTGCACGTCGACGGCGCGCCATTACGCTCCTGTATCACCCCGGCGACTGCCGTCGCCCATGGGCAGAAAATCCTCACCATCGAGGGCTTGTCCACCGATGGCTCGCACCCGGTGCAGCAGGCCTGGGCCGAGCTGGACGTGGTGCAGTGCGGTTATTGCCAGTCCGGGCAGATCATGTCCGCCGCCGCATTGCTGGCGAAAATTCCCAAGCCCACCGACAGCGATATCGATCAGGCGCTCTCCGGCAATATCTGCCGCTGCGGCACCTATCCGCGCATTCGCGCTGCGGTCAAACGCGCCGCCGAAATCGGCTGAGTCATTCTCTGGGAGAGGAACGATGAACAGTCCTGTATCGCGTCGCGGGTTTCTCAAGGGCAGCGCACTGTTAAGCGGCGGCCTGATGGTGGCGTTTGTGGTGCCCGGGGCCAACCGCTTTGCCCGGGCGGCAGAAAATCAGAACAAGACCTTCGCACCCAACGCGTTTCTGCGCATCGCGGCGGACAACAGCGTCACCGTGCTGCTCGGTCATTCGGAAATGGGCCAGGGCATCTGGACCGGCCTGACCATGCTGATCGCCGAAGAACTGGACGCCGACTGGTCGAAAATCCGCGTCGAGCACTCGCCAGCCTCGGCGGCGGATTACGGGTTGCCGGCATTTGGCGGCATGCAGATCACCGGTGGCTCGACGTCGACCTGGATGGAATTCGACCGCTATCGACTCGCCGGGGCGACGGCGCGGCAGATGCTGGTGGAAGCGGCGGCGAAACGCTTCGACGTCGCCCCGTCGACGATTCGCACGGAGTCCGGCGTGGTCATCGCCGGGGACCAACGCGCGACCTACGGCGAACTGGCCGATGCCGCCGGGCAACTGCCGGTGCCGGACCAGAAAACCATCACTTTCAAGGAAGCCAAGGACTGGAAAGTCATCGGCAAACCGACCAAGCGCCTCGATACCCCGGAGAAGATCACCGGCCGCGCCAAGTTCGGCATGGACGTGCAGTTTGAAGGCCTGATGACCGCGATGGTCGCCCGCGCCCCGGTGTTCGGTGCCACGGTGAAATCCTTCGAAGGCGCCGCAGCGCTGGCCATTCCCGGCGTACACAAGGTTGTGCAGGTGCCCAGCGGCGTAGCGGTGGTGGCCGAGCATTTCTGGGCGGCGAAGCTGGGCCGTGATGCGCTGAAGGTCGATTGGGACCTGGGGCCGTTGGCCGACATGAGCAGTGAAAAGCTGCTGGAGAGTTTCCGCAAACTGGCAGCGACGCCGGGCACCTCGGCCACGCAGGCTGGAGATGCCAAGGCCAATTTCGGCAAAGCCGCGAAAAAAATCGAGGTCGAATACAGCGTGCCTTACCTAGCCCACGCGCCGATGGAACCGCTCAATTGCACGGTGAAAATCAGCGCCGGCAAATGCGAAATCTGGACTGGCACGCAGTTTCAGACCCTCGACCAAATGGTCGCCAGCAAGATCACCGGGCTCAAGCCCGAGCAGGTCGAAATTCACACGGAATTTCTTGGTGGTGGCTTCGGTCGCCGTGCCAATCCGACTTCGGATTTCGTCGCCGAAGCGGTGCAAGTGGCGAAAGCGGCGGACCTGCCGGTGAAAACCGTGTGGGCGCGCGAAGATGACATTCGCGGCGGCTACTATCGTTCGATGTACCTGCACAAGGCGCAGGTCGGGCTGGGCGCTGATGGTTTGCCGATGAGCTGGCAGCATGTGCTGGTCGGCCAGTCGATCATGGCCGGGACGATGCTCGAGGCAGCGATGGTCAAGAACGGCATCGATGCCACCTCGGTCGAGGGCGTGGCCGACAGTCCGTACATCAAGGATCTGCCTCATCATCAGGTCGATCTGCATTCGCCGCAGACCGGCATCAATGTGTTGTGGCTGCGTTCGGTGGGCCACACCCACACGGGGTTTGTCATGGAATCGCTGATCGATGAACTGGCGACGGCGGCGGGCAAGGATCCGGTGGAGTACCGACGAACGCTGCTCAAGGCGCACCCGCGCCACCTCGGCGTGCTCAATCTGGCGGTGGAGAAGGCCAACTGGGGCGCGCCGTTGCCGGACGGGCATGCTCTGGGCGTGGCGGTGCACGAGTCGTTCGGCAGCTACGTGGCGCAAGTGGCGGAGGTGTCGCAGGACAATCTGGCGATCCGCGTGCATCGGGTGGTCTGCGCCGTGGACTGCGGCATTGCGGTAAACCCGCAGAGCATCGCCGCGCAGATGGAATCGTGCATCACTTTCGGCCTCGGCATGGCCCTGCACAGCAAGCTCACCGTCAAGGACGGCGGCGTCGTGCAGTCCAACTATCACGATTATCAAGTGCTGCGGCTCAATGAAATGCCGGCGGTGGAAGTGCACATCGTCCCCAGCAGCGAAAAACCCGGCGGCATCGGCGAGCCCGGCGTGCCACCGACTGCGCCGGCGGTAGCCAACGCAGTGTTCGCCTTGACCGGGCAGCGCCTGCGCGAACTGCCACTGCAATTGTCGGGGGTGTGAGATGAAACGACATCTTGTGTTGGGCACCGTCGTGTTGCTGGGCCTCGGTGGCTATGCCTCGGACCTGTTTGCCGAGGATCAGGAAGCGTTGAAGGCCTTCGGCACGGTGCAGAAAGTGTTCCAGAGCCCGCGCTGCCAGAACTGCCACATTCCCGGCGATTCGCCGTTGCAGTTCGACGCCGGCATCCCTCACGCGATGAATGTAGTGCGCGGCATGGATGGCAAGGGCGCCGCCGGTTTGCCCTGCGCCACCTGTCACGCTGAAAGCAATCCGCCGGCCAGTTATGGCCCCCATGCGCCGCCGGGTGCGCCGCACTGGAGCCTGCCGCCAGCGGCACACAAAATGGCCTGGATCGGCCTGCCCTCGGACAAGCTCTGCGCGATGATCAAGGACCGTGCGAGCAACGGCGATCGGGATTTCGCCGCGCTGTTAAAACACGTCAGCGAAGACAAACTGGTGCTCTGGGGCTGGAATCCCGGGGCAGGGCGCGCACCGGTGCCGGTGCCGCACGATATTTTCGTCGCGCAGTTCAAACTCTGGGCCGATGCCGGCGGGCCGTGTCCGGTGGCGCAAATGTGATGCCCCGACGATTAAGCGCTACGCTGAACGCATGACTGTCTACGGAGTGTGCGCATGCTGGTGCCCGGAAAACCTGCCAATGAAGCTGCACGAATCGACGCCTTGCACGGCCTCAACCTCGACTCGGCGCCGGAGGAGCGCTTTGATCGTCTGACACGCCTGGCCAAGCGCCTGTTCAACGTGCCGATCGCCCTGGTCACGCTGGTCGACAAGGATCGCCAGTGGTTCAAGTCCTGTGTGGGTCTGGATGTCAGCGAGACATCCCGCGATGTCTCGTTCTGCGGCCATGCGATTTTGCAAAACGAGCTGATGCTGGTGCCCGATGCGCTGGAAGATTTGCGCTTTCATGACAACCCGTTGGTCACCGGCGCACCGAATATTCGCTTTTACGCCGGTTATCCGCTGACCGTGCCGGACGGTAACAAAATGGGCACCTTGTGCCTGATCGATACCAAACCCCGCCATCTCGACGACGAAGAGCGTGCCTTGTTGCGCGACCTCGCGGAGATGGCCGAGCAAGAGCTGACGGCGGTGCAGATGGCAAGCATGGATGAACTGACGCTGCTGTCCAATCGCCGTGGTTTCAAGCAACTGGCCCAGCACGCGCTGGATGCCTGCGCACGTTTGAACCGACCGGCGACGCTGTTGTTTTTCGATCTCAACGACTTCAAGCAGATCAACGATCTGTACGGGCATGCCGAAGGTGACAGTGCGCTGAAGACCTTCGCCGATGTGTTGCGCATTGCCTTTCGCGAGAGCGATGTGGTCGGGCGCTTGGGTGGTGATGAGTTCGTCGCGTTGCTGACCGGCTCGAGCCACGTTGAAACCACGCGGATCATGGCGCGGCTCAAGGAAATCCTCGAAGAGCGCAACGCCACGCTGCACCGTGGTTACGCGATTCGCTTCAGCGTCGGCCAGATCGAATACGACCCCAAACGCCACGAAAGCGTTGATCGACTGCTGGCCGATGCGGATGGCGCAATGTATGCGCACAAGCAAGCTCTGAAAGGCTGCTAGCACCGGCACCATCGCTGGCGAGCCAGCTCCCACAGACTCCCTTGAATCCCGTGGGAGCGGGCTTGCCCGCGATGGCGGTGGGTCAGGCAATTTGATGCTGGCTGATGGAATGTCTTTGCGAGCAGGCTCGCTCCCACAGGTCTCGATGGCGCGGAGGATTTTTCAGTTCAGCACCATCTATGTGGGAGCGAGCCTGCTCGCGAAGGCGTCAGTCGATCTATCGCCGGATTCGCCAGTGCTCAGCGCTTGGGCGGGCTCAGCTTCTGGTAAAACGCCAGCCATTTCTCGTGACTCGCAGCGGCATCCTCGAGTTCGGGCACGCGCAATGCGTCTTGCAAGGCTTGCGCTTTGAAAGCATCGAACAGATGCCTGACGGCAGTGCTGGCGATGGCGTTAACTGTGTTGGAGACGAAGGTATCGGGCACGGCGGCGCGCTCCTGTTGCGCCAGGGGTGCGCCCTGAATATCGAGGCGAGTAATGAACGCGTTACAAGTGGCATTCAAGCGAGGCTGGGAGCCGTGCCTGTAGGCTTCGGCGTCGACGGGCAGCGATTTCGCCGCATCATTTGCCCCCGATGGTTTGAGTAATGCAAGGTCGATATCGCGACGCAGCACCACTTCATTCCTGCCAGTGAAAATCTCGAAGACTCTGGCTGGACTCCCACGCAGCAGCGCCAAGATGCCGAATGGCGCAGTGCTGGCGTCAGCCAGCTTGTCCGTGGCTGCCGATACTGGCCGCAGGGCGAGCAGTTCCAGCTCGTGATCTTCGATGTCGATTCGCTGCGCGAACGGCAAGCGACAGAACGCTTCCTTGAGAAATGCGATATGTGCGTCCTTCATTTGCCTCAGGCGTGCGCTCAGTGCCGCATGGAAGTAGGTCGCCACATTGTGCAGTCTGGGCAACGAGGCAAGCATGGGGGCCAGTTGCAACTGTGCATTGCTCGATTGCCATCCTTGCAGGTCACCTGTCAGCTTGCCGGCGACATGCAGTTCGCTCAGCGAATAGTGCGCTGCAGAGGTCTGCGTGTTGGAGTCGGGAGCAAACAGCGCCTTCTCCGTGAGGTAGGGGGAATCGCTGAACACCTTGCGCAGATCGGCCAGGGCAACCGTGACGGGAGTGGGCGGTGCCGAGAGGAACGCCCGCCGATAAAGATCGTTCAACAGGCGATTGTGGTTGCGGAACAGGACATCGGCCTGCTTCAGAGTCGTGGCGTCATAAACAGTCACCGGAAATTCGGCGTTGCGCTGGATCAGCCCTCTGGCAACCGCCCAGTCAACGACCAGTGAGGCACAGGAATCCTCGCGCAGGAATTTGTAGAAGTGCGTGGGGGCCGGGCCTTTGGTCAGTTGGCTCAGTTGCTCATAGCTCATCAGGCGTGCCACACCCGGCATTTGGCTTTCGATATACAGCACGACCTGCTTCAGCCTGACCCAACGCGAACAACTCATGTAACAGAGTGATGGCGGAATATGCCGGGTCAGAAACTCCGGCGCTATACCGGACAACAACAGATGGGTGGCCAACGTCTTGTTTTTGACCGATGCAAGAGCGGGCTGCCGATCAATGAAGCGGCGTACCTCGTCATAGCTGTCGCCCCAGAAATCACGCCCCTCCAGACGTTGCTCGACAATACGGTTCAAATCTTCACCCGCGTTCGGCTCCAGGCTGAGAATCAATGCAGCGAGCAACAGGCGATCGCGGTTGGTGGCCAGCAGGCGTTTCTCCTGCGCCGGAGCGCCCAGAGTCTTCACCAGCAGATTGCCCAGCGTTTGCGCGCGCGGTGTGATCAGAATACGGCTGATCAGGTAGTCGGCTTTTGCCTGGAGCGTTTTGAGCGGCAGATCGGTATCGACACCCTCACTGAGGTAGTCGATCAACGGCGGCGAGTCTACGGGTAAAAACGCCTGTGTGGTGTCGATGATGCTCTGACGCTGTTGCGCCGTGAACCGTTCGGTTTGTGTCCACGGCTGGCCGAGCAGATACCAGTGATTCATATGCCCGGGGCGGGTGTGCAGATTGATCCTGAACCATTTCACCAGCGCGAGGGCTTGCTCGACAGTGTTCGGCAAAAGCAGATTGTAGAAGCGCAGCATTTGCCCAAGGGTGACTTTACCGCTTGAGCGCAGGGCGCCGCCGGCTTTGCTTGCCTTGGCCTTGAGCTGGTCGCGAAAGAGTTTCAGATCAGCCTGTTTTTCCACCTGCGCCGTCAGGGTGACCCAGCCTTTTACGCTGGCAGTACCGACATGACCGGATTCGGTGACGAGCAATTGACTGTCGGCGGGCAGTCCGTGCTGCTGCAGGATGGCTTGAAAATCCTCATCGGCGCTGAGTGTCTGCAATTGACGCTGGCCATACTTCATCCGTCCCGCCAGCGCGGAATCCGGATGGGGCTCGCTGATTTCCTCGTAATCGATCTTGGCCTTGGGCGCTTTGTTCCAGCTCAGCGCTTCAAGGCGTCGCACGATGTGCCGGTTATCTTCCAGAGCGCCAAACTCTTCACGATAACTGCGGATGGGGTCGTTGCTTTGCACGTAATCGCTGACGTAGGGCAGCGCCGGCCAGCTTTGCTGGCGCAGGCGTTGCGCAAGTGCCCTGGCTTCGCGAGCATCTTGCGGCAACGCAAACTCATAGCGGCCCAGAAGCTCGCCCAGTTTGAGGCGCGGCCCTCTGGCCGGTGCAGAAACAGAGGCCGAAGTGAGGGTTACCGGCGTGTCGAGAAAGCCTCGCTGCTCGAAAGGGTCGCTCGCCAGCAACACTTCATCGATTCGATCGGCGATCGCCCGAAAATCTTGCAGTTGCGCGTTGCGTTCCTTCACTAGCGCCGACGTGCTCTGGCCGTTTTCATCGATGGCCGCCAGCCCGGTTTTCTTCAGCTCGGCGAGGATGACTCGGGCCTGAATCTGGTTTTGCGGTTCCGGGTAACCGTAGAACGCCAGCACCACTTGCCGTGGAAACCGATACAGCGGGTTGGCGGATTTACCGCCGATGTAGGGCAGGCCCAGCCCCGCAGGATCGATACGCTGGGAAATCGACAGCAGCATCGGCGCCATCTGCCACCAGCCTGAATCATCTTCCAGCGTGAACGTGCGAACGCCGTTGGAGCCGTTCGAGGGTGTTTGCGCTTGCAGGGTATCGCCCTTGATCTGCAGGGTGTCCAGATCGATGTTAAAGCCACTGGCCCAGTCCAGAAATTCGGGGCGTTCGAGGGCGCTCCAGTAAAGCTCCATCCATTCGCGCAGCCGGCATGCACGGGGAACCTCCAGCGTGCGCGCCGATGTGGCGGCGCTGACCACCGGTACGGCGGTCAATTCTGCGATGAGATTGTGAATCAGCGTCTGTTCGTGTACCGGTGTGTCGTCCATCTGCGCCTCCCTGGCGGCTGATAAGCATCGAGCGCCGAGTATCAAAGGCAGGGCAGGGTGGTTGGCGGTACATATGTAGTTGGGCGAGCTTTCCTGCAGGCATAAAAAAACCCGCCGGATCCGGCGGGTTTTTCTATCGGCTACAGGAAGATCACTCTTCGATGTTGCCCATCGCGGTGGTGTTGAAGCCGCCGTCGACGTACATGATTTCACCGCTGATGCCCGACGCCAGGTCGGAGCACAGGAAGGCGCCGGCGTTGCCGACTTCTTCGATGGTGACGTTGCGGCGCAGCGGAGTCTGCGCTTCGTTGGCGGCCAGCATCTTGCGGAAGTTCTTGATGCCGGAAGCGGCCAGGGTGCGGATCGGGCCAGCCGATACGCAGTTGACGCGGGTGCCGTCCGGACCGAGGGAACCGGCCAGGTAACGGACGCCGGCTTCCAGCGAGGCCTTGGCCATGCCCATCACGTTGTAGTTCGGCATGGTGCGCTCGGCGCCCAGGTACGACAGGGTCAGCAGGCTGCCGTTGCGGCCTTTCATCATTTCGCGACCGGCCTTGGCCAGGGCCACGAAGCTGTAGGCGCTGATGTCGTGAGCAATGCGGAAACCTTCACGGGTGGTGGCTTCGGTGAAGTCGCCGTCCAGTTGGTCGCCCGGGGCGAAGCCGACGGAGTGCACGATGCAGTCCAGGCCGTCCCACTTCTTGCTCAGCTCTTCGAAGACCTTGGCGATTTCTTCATCGCTGGCCACGTCGCACGGGAAGCACAGCTCAGGGCTCGAACCCCAGCCTTGTGCGAACTCTTCGACGCGACCCTTGAGTTTGTCGTTCTGATAAGTGAAGGCAAGCTCAGCGCCCTCGCGATGCATGGCGGCAGCGATGCCGGATGCGATGGACAGCTTGCTGGCGACACCGACGATCAGTACGCGCTTACCGGCGAGAAAACCCATGTGTTGCTCCTCTTTCAGGTTATTGCGCAGTGGCTGGTGCCAGAAAAGCGGCTTCCAGCAACTGCTGTGTATACGGATGTTGGGGGGCGGCAAAGATACTTTGCGCGTCTCCCTGTTCGACCACTTGGCCATGCTTGACCACCATCAGCTGGTGGCTCAGCGCTTTGACGACAGCCAGGTCATGGCTGATGAACAAATACGTCAGGTTGTACTTGGCTTGCAGTGAACGCAACAGCTCCACCACTTGCCGCTGCACCGTCCGGTCGAGCGCCGAAGTCGGCTCGTCCAGCAGGATCAGCGCCGGTTTCAGCACCAAGGCCCGGGCAATGGCGATTCGCTGCCGTTGCCCACCGGAAAATTCGTGGGGGTAGCGGTGCCGGGTTTCCGGATCCAGACCTACCTCCTTCAATGCCGCAATGATCGCCGCTTCCTGTTCGGCTGCGGTGCCCATTCTGTGTATCCGCAGGCCTTCGCCAACGATGTCATTGACGCACATGCGCGGGCTCAGGCTGCCGAACGGGTCCTGAAACACCACCTGCATCTCCCGCCGCAGCGGCCGAATCTCGTTCTGCGTCAGGCAGTCTAGCTGCTTGCCTTCAAAGCGGATCGTGCCTTTGCTGCCGATCAGCCGCAAAATCGCCAGACCGAGGGTGGATTTGCCAGAACCGCTTTCGCCGACGATCCCCAAAGTCTGCCCCTGAGGCAGGCTGAAATTGATGCCGTCCACTGCCTTGACGTAATCCACCGTGCGTTTGAGCAGGCCTTTCTTGATCGGGAACCAGACTTTGAGGTCCTCGACTTCAAGCAGCGGCGCGCCGATTTCATTGCTCGCCGGGCCGCCGCTGGGCTCCGCGCCGAGCAATTCCCGAGTGTACGGATGCTGCGGCGAACGGAACAGCTCTGCGCACGATGCCTGTTCGACGATGCAACCGCGCTGCATGACACATACGCGATGCGCAATTCTTCGCACCAGGTTCAAATCGTGACTGATCAGTAGCAGCGACATGCCCAATCGGGCCTGAAGATCCTTGAGCAAATCGAGGATTTTCAGCTGAACGGTCACGTCCAGCGCCGTGGTCGGTTCGTCGGCGATCAGCAATTCCGGCTCGTTGGCCAGGGCCATGGCGATCATCACCCGCTGCCGCTGGCCGCCGGACAATTCATGGGGCAGCGCCTTGAGCCGCTTGTGCGGCTCGGGAATGCCGACCATTTCCAGCAGCTCCAGCGTGCGTTTGGTCGCCACTTTGCCACTCAGGCCCTTGTGGATGCCGAGCACTTCGTTGATCTGCTTCTCAATCGAATGCAGCGGATTGAGCGAGGTCATCGGCTCCTGAAAGATCATGGCGATGCGGTTGCCACGAATATGGCGGATGGTCTTCTCGCTCAAATCCAGCAGGTTCTGCCCGGCGTAATTGATGCTGCCGGCCGGATGCCGCGCCATGGGGTAGGGCAGCAGGCGCAGGATCGAATGCGCCGTTACCGATTTGCCCGAGCCCGATTCGCCGACCAGTGCCAGGGTCTCGCCGCGCTTGATGTCAAAGCTCACGCCCTCGACCACGCGGTGCACGCGCTCGCCGAAACCGAATTCGACGGCGAGGTCGCGCACTTCGATCAGATTGTCCTGATTCATTTCACTTCCTCGGGTCGAAGGCATCGCGAGCGGACTCGCCGATAAACACCAGCAGGCTCAACATCAGTGCCAGTACGGCAAACGCGCTCATGCCCAGCCACGGCGCCTGCAGGTTGGATTTGCCTTGGGCAACCAGTTCGCCCAGCGACGGACTGCCGGCCGGCAAGCCGAAGCCGAGGAAGTCCAGCGCGGTCAGGGTGCCGATGGCGCCGGTGAGAATGAACGGCATGAAGGTCATGGTCGAGACCATGGCGTTGGGCAGGATGTGGCGGAACATGATCGCGCCGTTCTGCATGCCCAGCGCGCGGGCGGCGCGCACGTATTCCAGATTGCGCCCGCGCAGGAACTCGGCGCGCACCACATCGACCAGGCTCATCCACGAGAACAGCAGCATGATGCCCAGCAACCACCAGAAATTCGGCTGGACGAAACTGGCAAGGATGATCAGCAGATACAGCACCGGCAGCCCCGACCAGATCTCGAGAAAACGCTGCCCGGCGAGATCGACCCAGCCGCCATAAAAGCCCTGTAGCGCCCCGGCAATCACGCCGATGATCGAACTCAGCACGGTCAGCGTCAGCGCAAACAACACGGAAATGCGGAAACCGTAGATCACCCGCGCCAACACGTCGCGGCCCTGATCGTCGGTGCCCAGCAGGTTGTCCGCCGAGGGTGGCGCCGGGGCCGGGACTTTCAGGTCGTAGTTGATGCTCTGGTAGCTGTAGGGGATCGGCGCCCACAGAATCCACGCGTCCTTGGCCTTGAGCAGTTCGCGAATGTACGGACTCTTGTAGTTGGCTTCCAGCGGGAATTCGCCGCCGAACGCGGTTTCCGGATAGCGCTTGATCGCCGGGAAATACCAGTTGTTGTCGTAATGCACGACCAGCGGCTTGTCGTTGGCAATCAGCTCGGCGCCCAGACTCAGGCCGAACAGGATCAGAAACAGCCACAGCGACCACCAGCCACGCTTGTTGGCCTTGAACAGTTCGAAGCGCCGGCGGTTGAGAGGGGACAGGTTCATCTCAATGCTCCCGGCTGGCGAAGTCGATACGCGGATCGACAAAGGTGTAGGTCAGATCGCCGATCAGTTTCACCACCAGCCCGAGCAGGGTGAAGATGAACAGGGTGCCGAACACCACCGGGTAATCGCGATTGATCGCCGCTTCGAAACTCATCAGGCCGAGGCCGTCGAGGGAGAAAATCACTTCCACCAGCAACGAACCGGTGAAGAAGATACCGATGAATGCCGACGGAAAACCGGCAATCACCAGCAGCATGGCGTTGCGGAACACGTGGCCGTAGAGCACGCGATGGCGGGTCAGGCCCTTGGCCTTGGCGGTGACCACATACTGCTTGTTGATTTCGTCGAGAAAGCTGTTCTTGGTCAACAGGGTCATGGTCGCGAAGTTGCCGATCACCAGTGCGGTGACCGGCAATGCCAGGTGCCAGAAGTAATCGAGGATCTTGCCGCCCAGGCTCAGCTCATCGAAGTTGTTCGAAGTCAGCCCGCGCAGGGGGAACCAGTCCAGATAACTGCCGCCGGCAAATACCACGATCAGCAGGATCGCAAACAGAAACGCCGGGATCGCATAGCCGACGATGATCGCCGAACTGGTCCATACGTCGAAGTGACTGCCGTGCCGCGTGGCCTTGGCGATGCCCAGCGGGATCGACACCAGATACATGATCAGCGTGCTCCACAGCCCCAGCGAGATCGACACCGGCATCTTTTCCTTGATCAGGTCGATGACCTTGGCGTCGCGGAAGAAACTGTCGCCGAAATCCAGCTGCGCATAGTTCTTGACCATGATCCACAGACGTTCCGGGGCCGATTTGTCGAACCCGTACATGTGCTCGATTTCCTTGATCAGCGCCGGATCCAGCCCCTGCGCGCCACGGTAGGACGAGCCGGCCACCGCCACTTCGGCACCGCCGCCGGCAATCCGGCTGGTGGCGCCTTCGAAACCTTCGAGCTTGGCGATCATCTGCTCGACCGGCCCGCCGGGCGCGGCCTGGATGATCACGAAGTTGATCAGCAGAATGCCGAACAGGGTCGGGATGATCAGCAGCAGTCGCCGAAAGATATACGCCAGCATCTGATTACTCCGTGCCCGCAGGGTCGGCTTGCAGTTGGGTTTCGACTTCTACGGCAGGCTTGGCGTCAGGCTTGACCCACCAGGTATTGATGCCGATGTCGTACTTGGGCGAGGTTTTCGGGTGGCCTATATGATTCCAGTAGGCCACGCGCCAGCTCTTGATGTGCCAGTTGGGCACCACGTAGTAGCCCCATTGCAGTACGCGATCCAGCGCGCGAGCGTGGGCCACCAGACTTTTGCGCGAGTCGGCGTTGATCAGGCTTTCCACCAGTTGATCGACGGTAGGATCCTTGAGGCCCATGCTGTTGCGGCTGCTCGGTTTGTCGGCGGCGGCGCTCATCCAGTACTCGCGCTGCTCGTTGCCCGGTGAGTTGGACTGCGGAAAGCTGCCGACCATCATGTCGAAGTCCCGCGAGCGCACGCGGTTGATGTACTGCGAGACGTCGACGCGGCGGATCACCAGATCGATACCGAGGTCGCTGAGGTTGCGCTTGAACGGCAGCAGCACCCGTTCGAACTCGGTCTGGGCGAGGAGGAATTCGATCACCACCGGTTTGCCAGTGGCGTCGACCATTTTGTCATCGACGATTTTCCAGCCGGCCTCTTGCAGCAGTTGATACGCCTCACGCTGCTGGGTGCGGATCATGCCGCTGGCGTCGGTCTTGGGATTTTCGAAGGCTTCGCTGAACACCTGGGCCGGCAGTTTGCTGCGAAACGGTTCGAGGATCGTCCGTTGCTCGGCGTCGGGCAGGCCGGTGGCGGCCATTTCCGAGTTCTCGAAGTAACTGCGGGTGCGCACGTAGGCGCCGTTGAACAATTGCTTGTTGGTCCATTCGAAGTCGAACAGCAGCCCCAGCGCCTGACGCACGCGCACATCCTGGAACACCGGGCGGCGCAGGTTGAAGACGAAGCCCTGCATGCCGGTCGGGTTGCTGTTGGGGATCAGTTCCTTGATCAAACGCCCCTCGGTGACCGCCGGAACGTTATAGGCGCTGGCCCAGTTCTTCGCGGTCATCTCCAGCCAGTAATCGAACTGCCCGGCCTTCAGTGCTTCGAGGGCGACGGTGTTGTCGCGGTAATAGTCGGTGGTCATCGTGTCGAAGTTGTAGAAGCCACGGTTGACCGGCAAGTCCTTGCCCCAGTAATCCTTGACCCGCTCGTAACGTACCGAACGGCCGGCCTTCACTTGGGTGACCTTGTACGGGCCGCTGCCCAGCGGGATTTCCAGATTGCCCTTGTTGAAGTCGCGACTGGCCCACCAGTGTTTCGGCAGGACCGGCAACTGGCCGAGGATCAGCGGGAGCTCGCGGTTGTTGCTGTGCTTGAACTTGAACAAGACTTTCAACGGGTCTTCGGCGATGGCTTCGGCGACGTCGTTGTAGTAGCCGCGAAACATCGGCGAGCCTTCCTTGGTCAACGTCTCGAAGCTGAACACCACGTCTTCGGCGCGCACCGGGTGGCCGTCGTGGAAACGTGCTTGCGGGCGCAGGTAGAAGCGCACCCAACTGTTGTCGTCGGCTTTCTCGATCTTGCTGGCAATCAGGCCGTACTCGGTGAACGGCTCGTCGAGGCTGTGTTTGGTCAGGGTGTCGTAGATCTGGCCGATGTCATCGGCCGGCACGCCTTTGTTGATGAACGGGTTGAGGCTATCGAAGCCGCCGAAACCGGCTTGGCGGAACACGCCGCCCTTGGGCGCATCAGGGTTCACGTAGTCGAAATGCTTGAAATCGGCCGGGTATTTCGGCGGCTCGTTGTACAGGGTCACGGCGTGTTGCGGGGCGGCCCAGGCCAGCCCGGCGAACAGCAAGCCGCCGGCCTGCACGAGCAGGGTGCGAACAGCGTTCATCGATCTTTCTCCGAAGACTTCAGCCACCATGCGCTCAGGCCCAGGGTGTAGGGCGGCGTGGTGACAAAGGCCAACCGGTTGCGGTAGGCCAGACGGTGATAATTGAGGTACCAGTTGGGAATGCTGTAGTGCTGCCAGAGCAGCACGCGGTCGAGCGCCTTGCCGGCGGCCACCTGCTCGTCGCGAGTGCGGGCGGCGAGCAATTGTTCGAGCAGGTGATCGACCACCGGATTGGCGATGCCCGCGTAATTCTTGCTGCCCTTGACGTTCACCTGGCTGGAGTGGAAGTACTGCCACTGCTCAAGGCCCGGGCTCAGGGTCTGGCCGAGGGTCATCGAGATCATGTCGAAATCGAATTGGTCGAGGCGCTGTTTGTACTGGGCGCGATCGACGGTACGCAGGCGCGCGTCGATGCCGATGCTGTTGAGGTTTTCGATGTACGGCTGATAGAGCCGCTCCAGGCTCGGGTTGACCAGCAGCAGTTCGAAGCGCAGCGGTTGGCCGTCTTTGTCTTGCAGGCGCTGGCCGTGGAGCTTCCAACCGGCCTCGGCGAGCAGGGCGAGGGCTTTGCGCATAGTCTCGCGCGGAATGCCACGGCCGTCGGTTTTCGGCAGGGTGAACGGCTCGGTAAACAGCCTGGCCGGCAGTTGCTCCTTGTAGGGTTTGAGCATCAGCCATTCATGGCCGACCGGCAGGCCGGACGCAGTGAATTCGCTGTTGGGGTAGTAGCTGCTGGTGCGTTTATAGGCATCGCTGAACAGCGCGCGGTTGGTCCATTCGAAATCGAACATCAGACCCAACGCTTCGCGCGTCCTGACATCGGCGAAGGTCGCGCGGCGGCTGTTCATGAACAGGCCCTGAGTCTGGGTCGGGATCTGATGCGGGATCTGCACCTTGATCACTTCGCCACGACGTACAGCAGGGAAGTTGTAACCGTTGACCCAGTTCTTTGCCTGATGCTCGATGTAGATGTCGAACTCACCGGCCTTGAACGCTTCGAAGGCGACATCGCTGTCGCGGTAGAACTCGACTTCCATGCGATCGAAATTGTACTTGCCGCGATTGACCGGCAGATCCTTGCCCCAGTAATCCTTGACCCGCTCGAAAATCAGCTGTCGGCCTGGCGTGACCGACGTGATGCGGTACGGCCCGCTGCCCAGCGGTGGTTCGAACGTGGTGGCTTTGAAGTCGCGGTCTTTCCAGTAATGCTGCGGCAGCACCGGCAACTCGCCCAGGCGCAGGATCAGCAGCGGATTGCCCGAGCGCTTGAACACAAAGCGAATGCGCTGCTTGTTGAGGATGTCGACTCGCAGCACTTCCTGCAGGGCCGTGCGATACAGCGGATGACCGTCCTTGAGCAGCGTTCGATAGGAGAACGCCACGTCGTAGGCGGTGATCGGCGCTCCGTCGTGAAAGCGCGCTTCGGGGCGCAAATTGAAGACGACCCAGCTGCGATCTTCGCTGTACTCCACCGATTGTGCGATCAACCCGTAACTCGACGCCGGCTCGTCGCCGGACGGCGAATACTGTCCGGTACCGACCATCAGCGGCTCGTTGAGCTCGTTGATGCCGTACTGGAGAAAATTGGCGGTGGTAACCGGGCTGGTGCCCTTGAAGGTGTACGGATTGACCGTATCGAAGGTGCCGAACGCCATCACCCGCAACGTACCGCCCTTGGGCGCTTGCGGGTTGACCCAGTCGAAGTGGGTAAATCTGGCCGGGTACTTGAGCGTGCCGAACTGCGCATAACCATGACTTTCGGTAATCGTCGCGCTTGCGGGTGAGCTCAAGGCCAGGCTGATCAGGAGCAGGGAGAGGGCACGCTTCAAGTCAGATCCGATCCAGCGGCTTGGGCTTTGTGGGCCGTACAGTAACAGCTTGTCTGGACAGGAAAAAGATGCGGGTTAATGGCGGGTTAATCGTTTGCGCGAAGAGCCCCTCACCCTAACCCTCTCCCGGAGGGAGAGGGGACTGATCGTGGTGTCTGGGCGAATTGCACCGACGTGCGATACCGAGTCGAAGTCAGTTTCTGAAAAGCCCCCGATCGGCTCCCTTTCCCCCTCTCCCCCCTGGGGGAGAGGGCTGGGGTGAGGGGGATGGATCTAAAGCACACCACAAAAACTTCATCCAAAAAAAGCCCCTGAAATATCAGGGGCTCTTCAATCAGTGCGGCTGATAAACCGTAAGCATCTGCCCCGGCTTCAACGCCTTGCCCGCACCCGGGTTCCAACGCTTGAGATGTTGCATCTCGACGTTGAACCGCTTGGCCACCACATACAGGGTGTCGCCGCGCTTGACCTTGTACTGGGTCTGCTGCTTGCTCTCGTCCTTGCCTTTGGTCTTGGTATTCGCCGCGACCACGGTGTTGACCCGGCCGGACTTGCGCGCCGGGGCACGCTTGGTGTTGTCCTGCATGACCAGGGTCTGGCCGACCTTGAGATTCTTGCCGGTCAGCTTGTTCCAGCGCTGCAGATCCTTGACTTCGACCTTGTTGGCCTTGGCGATGGAGCCGAGGTTGTCGCCACGCTTGACCCGATAAGCACGTTTGAGCTGCGCCACTTCCGACGGATCGGCGCCTTCGAACACCGGTTTCAGCGAGCGCGGGCTGATCAGTTCGTCCGGGCGCATGGTCTGCAGACTGGCGGTCAGCAGTTGCGCCTTGGACGTCGGCACCAGCAAGTGCTGCGGACCGTCGATGGTGGTGCGCTGTTTGAACGCGGGGTTGAGCTGGAACAGTTCGTCTTCATCGATGTTCGCCACCGCAGCGACCTTGGACAGGTCCATGCGCTGGTTGATTTCGACGACCTGGAAGTACGGTTCGTTGGCGATCGGGTTGAGGTTGACGCCGTAGGCTTCAGGCGCCAGTACCACTTGCGACAGTGCCAGCAACTTCGGCACATAGGCCTGGGTTTCCGCCGGCAGTGGCAGGTTCCAGTAGTCGGTGGGCAGGCCGAGTTTTTCGTTGCGCTCGATCGCCCGGCTTACGGTGCCTTCACCAGCGTTGTAGGCTGCCAGCGCCAGCAGCCAGTCGCCGTTGAACATGTCGTGCAGGCGGGTCAGGTAATCCATCGCGGCCGTGGTCGAGGCGGTAATGTCGCGACGACCATCATAAAAACGCGTCTGGCGCAGGTTGAAATAACGCCCGGTGGACGGAATGAACTGCCACAGGCCCACCGCATCGGCGCGGGAATAGGCCATCGGGTTGTACGCGCTCTCGATCACCGGCAGCAGGGCCAGTTCCAGCGGCATGTTGCGCTCTTCGAGGCGTTCGACAATGTAATGAATGTAGAGGCTGCCGCGTTCACCGGCATTCTCGAGGAAGGAGGGGTTACTGGCGAACCACAGGCGTTGTTGCTCGATGCGCGGATTGACGCCAAGGCCTTCCTGCAACTGGAAGCCCTGACGCATGCGTTCCCAGATGTCCTGGGGCGCCACGGGAGTGGGCTTCTCGGTCAGCCAGATCGGCTTCTGCTTGGCTCGCGCAGCAATGTTCGGCGTATGCGTCGCTTCAGTCTGCGGAGCGTGGCTGGAGCAACCCGCCAGCGTGGCGGACACAGCCACCGCGATGGCTTGCGCCAGGCGGGTCAAAGCATCTGAATTGACGGACTTACGTATGGATGACGACATTGGCTGGAAGTAAGTTCCGGGCAAAAATGTCGGGCGATTCTAGAAAGCGCACCCCCTGCGGTCAACCATTGAGAATTTTTGTCCCGGCCGGCGCGCTTGTCAGAACTTGTCTTTCCATGCCCGCAGAGCCGCAAATACCTCGCTCGGCGCCCGGTTTTGAGCGCCTTCCCGTTCGTCCACTTTTTGTGTAACCAATGTTTCAGAAGTGCGTAAAAACGGATTGGTAAGCTTTTCCAGAGCCAGAGTCGACGGCAACGTCATCACGCCGTTCTGCCGTTGCTGCGTGACCTTTTCCAGACGGGCGGCGACTTCCGGGTTGCCCGGCTCGACGGCGGCGGCAAATTTCAGATTGCTCAAGGTGTATTCATGGGTGCAGTAGACCAGCGTATCTTCCGGCAGGGCCGCAAGACGGCTGAGCGAGCGGTACATCTGCTCGGGTGTGCCTTCGAACAACCGGCCGCAACCGGCGGCGAACAGGGTGTCGCCGCAGAACAGCAGGCCATGGTGGTAATAGGCGATGTGCCCCAGGGTGTGACCGGGCACCGCATAGACGTCGAAGTCCCAGCCGAGCACGCTGACGCTGTCGTTGTCCTTGAGCGCTACGTCGCGCGCCGGGATGCTTTCGCTGGCCGGGCCGTAGACCTTGGCGCCGGTCGCGGCTTTCAGGCGCTCGACGCCGCCGACATGGTCATGGTGATGGTGAGTGATCAGAATATCGCTGAGCACCCAGCCCGGATGCGCGTCAAGCCACGCCTGCACCGGGGTGGCGTCGCCCGGATCGACCACCGCGCAGCGCTGGGTCTGATGATCCTGTAACAACCAGATGTAGTTGTCGGTGAACGCGGGCAGGGCACTGATCTGTATCATCGTCGGAATTCGCCAAGCAGAAAACATTGGCGCATCTTAGTAGTTCCTGGCGCGTTGGAGAATGACATGACCGATAAAGCGTTCGCTCAGGCCGATCCCGACTGGCTGGCATTGATCAGCGCCGCCCGCGAATGGCTGTCGGGGCCGCTCGGGCAATTTCTGCTGGATGAAGAGCGGCGCATGCTCGATGACGAGCTCGGCCGCTTCTTCGGCGGTTATCTGGTGCATTACGGGCCGTCCGCCGAAACCCCGCCGGCCGCGCCGCAAGTGCAGCGCAACGTGCGTCTTGGCGCGCCGTTGCCCGGTGTCGAGATCGTTTGCGAAGAGCAGGCCTGGCCGTTGAGCGAGCACGCTGCCGACGTGGTGGTGATGCAGCATGGCCTGGATTTCTGCCTGTCGCCCCACGGTTTGCTGCGTGAAGCAGCGAGCAGCGTGCGCCCCGGCGGGCATCTGCTGATCATCGGCATCAACCCCTGGAGCACTTGGGGGCTGCGGCATTTCTTCGCCAATGATGCCCTGCGCAAGGCGCGCTGCATCTCGCCGTCGCGGGTCGCCGACTGGCTCAATCTGCTGGGCTTCGCGCTGGAGAAACGCCGCTTCGGGTGCTATCGTCCGCCGCTCGCATCACCCAAGTGGCAGAACCGTCTGGCCGGCTGGGAACGCAAGGCCGGTGACTGGCAATTGTCCGGCGGCGGCTTCTATCTGCTGGTGGCGCGCAAGATCGTGGTGGGGCTCAGGCCGTTGCGCCAGGAACGCCGCGAGCCGATGGGCAAGCTGATTCCGCTGCCGATGGCCAAGGTCAACCGCCGCCGCATCGAACCGTAAATCTTCTTTTATTTGTGGCCGGGCTTGTCCCGGTCGCGGTCATTGTCGATCCGTGATTGGCAGGACAGGCATTTTTCTGGAAAGACTGGCATGAGCGAAAGCGTGGAAAGCGTCGACACCGTAGAACTGTTCACCGACGGCGCCTGCAAGGGCAACCCCGGCCCCGGCGGCTGGGGCGCGCTGCTGGTGTGCAAGGGCGTCGAAAAGGAACTGTGGGGCGGCGAGGCCAACACCACCAACAATCGCATGGAGCTGCTCGGCGCGATTCGTGGCCTGGAAGCGCTCAAGCGCCCCTGCGAAGTGCTGCTGGTCACCGACTCGCAATACGTGATGAAAGGCATCAACGAGTGGATGGCCAACTGGAAGAAGCGCGGCTGGAAAACGGCTGCGAAAGAGCCGGTAAAGAATGCCGACCTGTGGAAAGAGCTGGACGAGCAGGTCAACCGCCACAAAGTCACCTGGAAATGGGTGCGCGGGCACATTGGCCATCACGGTAACGAGCGGGCTGACCAACTGGCCAATCGTGGCGTTGACGAAGTGCGTGGTTACAAGCAGAGCTGATTTCGCTTATAAACCGTGGCGCTGCCATTCGCGAGCAGGCTCGCTCCCACAGGGAAATGTATTCCAGGCCTTGAATTGGAATGCATTCAATGTGGGAGCGAGCCTGCTCGCGAAGGACCCGCCACGGTCTGCGCCACGGTCCGACTGAAACACCCCGCCGAGCGTGTTAACATCCGCGCTTTTGCATGATTGACCCGTTGAGAGCTGAGCACTGATGGCCACCAGATCCGTTGTACTCGATACCGAAACCACCGGCATGCCGGTGACCGATGGTCACCGGATCATTGAAATCGGTTGCGTCGAACTGATCGGTCGGCGCCTGACGGGCCGGCACTTTCACGTTTATCTGCAACCGGATCGCGAGAGCGACGAAGGCGCGATCGGTGTGCACGGCATCACCAACGAATTCCTCGTCGGCAAGCCGCGCTTTGCCGAAGTTGCCGATGAGTTCTTCGAGTTCATCCAGGGCGCGCAGCTGATCATCCACAACGCGGCGTTCGACGTTGGCTTCATCAACAACGAATTTGCCTTGATGGGCCAGCACGATCGCGCCGATATCACCCAGCATTGCACCATCCTCGATACCCTGATGATGGCCCGGGAACGTCACCCGGGGCAGCGCAACAGCCTCGACGCGTTGTGCAAACGTTACGGCGTCGACAACTCCGGCCGTGAACTGCACGGCGCCTTGCTCGACTCGGAGATTCTCGCCGACGTCTACCTGACCATGACCGGCGGCCAGACCAGCCTGTCGCTGGCTGGCAACGCGTCTGACGGCAATGGCACGGGCGAGGGCGCCGACAACTCGGCTACCGAAATCCGCCGCCTGCCGGTCGATCGCCAGCCAGCACGCATCATCCGGGCGACCGAAGAAGAACTGGCGGCGCATCTGGTGCGGCTGGAAATCATCGCCAAATCGGCGGGAGCGCCGGCGTTGTGGACGCAGATTGCCGAGGCTGATGCGCAGGTCTGAAAGATCGAAAAATCAAAAGATCAGAAGATCAAAAGATCGCAGCCTTCGGCAGCTCCTACGGGGAATGCATTCCATAGTGGGGACCAGGAAGGCAGCGATTTTTTGCATTTGGCGACATGAAGCCAAGTTGCCACCCTCGCCACATTCGTCGCAACCCTCTACCCTGAGTGCACTGGTCAGGTGCAAATCTGCCGCCTCAGGACACTGAGCCTCATGTACAAAGAGTTGAAATTTGCGCTGGCAATCATCCATCGCGACGGTAAGGTCGACACCGTCGGCTGCGTCAAGGAATGAGGACTTTTCCCAGTATGCAACCGGTCATGAATCCGAAATACCCAGGGTTGTCGGTGCGTGTAGCCGACGAAGGTTTTGCGCCGTATATCTGGGGCAGCGACTTCAGTTTCGAGGTCGCTGCCTACGGCGCTGCCGTGATCGGCAAGCCGGTCGAGCAGTGGCCGGTGACGCCAATCGTGCCGTACCGCAAGTGCTACGGCATCGATCCCGAAGAATTCAGCGCCTTTCACAACGCGCCCGACAGTGCGATTTTCATGGCGTACCTGGACGACGAGCCGGTCGGTCACCTGGTGATCAGCACCAACTGGAACGGCTTTGCCCACATCGATGAACTGGCGGTGCACGCCCCGGCCCGCCGCCACGGTGTGGCCAAGGCGTTGCTCGATGTCGCGCAGTTCTGGAGTCGCAAGAAGAAGCTGCCGGGCATCATGCTCGAAACCCAGAACAACAATCTCGGCGCCTGTCGTCTGTATGAGCGTTGCGGTTATGTGATCGGCGGCATCGACCAGTTACGCTATCGCGGCATCGATCCGCATACCGCTGAAGTCGCGTTGTTCTGGTATCGCCTGTTCGATAATCCGCTGGAAAAACCACTCAGCTCGACAACATCGCCTCGGCTTGTTCCGTGACGATCGCCAGCAAGGTCTGAATCGCCGCCGACGGCGCGGCATGTTTGAAGGTCAGGGCGTAGAGGCTGATCGGCACCGCCGGTGACAATGGGCAGACGTCCAGGCCACCGGCGCGGGCGCCCAGAGCGGTGAACGGATCGACGATGGCCAGACCTTCGCCGGCCTCGACCATGCTGCGCATCATCTGATGGGTCTGCACGCGGGTCTGAATGCTTGGCGCCGGGCGCAGGGCCTGAAGTTTGTTTTCCAGCGCCGGGCTCAGCGGATCCTGACCTTCGAGACCGACCATGGCCTGACCGGCCAGATCCACTAGGGAAATGTATTTCTGTTTCGGCTGCAGCCAGCCGTGCGGAGCGAGCAATTGCAGCTTGCCCTGGGCCAGCGGCTGGCAGTGGATATCGGGGTGTTCGGGATCGTGCAGGCTCAGGCCCAGATCGCTTTCGCGCAATAACAGGCTGCGGACGATGTCGCGAGTCGGCGCGCTGAGCAGGCTGCACGGTGCGTCGGGCAGGCGTCGACGCAGGGTCCCAAGGCTTTGTGGCAGTAATTGTTGGGCCAGCGGCGGGGTGCCGATGATGCGCAAGGGCGGGGCGAGGTACTGCTTGAGGCTGCTGGCCAGACGCTGCACCGGCTCAAGCGCCTCATAAACGTGTGCGATTTCCACTTGCAAGGCGCGCGCTTCGGGGGTCGATTGCAGGCGACCGCGAACGCTGGCGAACAGCATGAACCCCAACTGACTCTCGGCTTCGCGCAAACGCTCTTCGACCTCGGTCACCGGCAGTTGCAGCCATTCGGCGGCGGTGCCCAGGTGACCGGTCTGCAAGAGCGCCTGAATCACTTCGATGTGGCGTAATCGCATGCGTGAAGTCCATGTTCAGCAGGTGGGGTCAGACGCTGAATCCTACCCCAAGTCCGCTCGCATGACTTCTGCTCATAACGCTAGGTTATTGAGCGACGGTTGGCTCAGGTTCGCGGATCAGGGTAATGCCTGATTGAACCAGGAGAAACTCGCTGTCACTGACCTTGTTGACCCGATCGCCAATGGCGAGTTTGTAAATGGGCTCCGAGCCAGTGGATCCGTCTGCAGACGGGTTCGATTCCTGGAATTCATGCACGGAATAAACGCGGCCTTCCGCATCTCTTGCATGAAACTGACCGACGAGTACTGCTGCCATCTGCTTAGAACCTCTGGAGATAAAACGCTTGATTTGCGGCTTTGTAGACCGTCAGCAAGCTCGGTAAGTTTTCCTACGGGAAAAAAATATTCCTCGCGCAGGAAAAACCAATGACTACTGGTGAAAATGTCACTGGATCATCTATAACTAGCGACTCTTCCCACGGACCATCGAGAGTCATCCATGAGCAATGTCTACAACGTCGCTGTAGTGGTCGGTAGCCTGCGCAAGGCATCGATCAATCGCAAAGTCGCACTGGCCCTCGCCGAACTGGCACCGGCTAATCTCAAGCTCGAGATTGTCGAAATCGGTGAACTGCCGCTGTACAACGAAGACATCGACGGCGATTCTCCGCCGGCAGCCTACAGCACTTTCCGTCAGAAAGTGGCGTCATCCGACGCGGTGCTGTTTGTCACCCCCGAGTACAACCGCTCGATCCCGGCACCGTTGAAGAACGCCATCGACGTCGGTTCCCGTCCTTATGGCCAGAGCGCTTGGAGCGGCAAACCCGGCGCGGTGATCAGCGTATCGCCAGGCGCCATCGGCGGCTTCGGCGCCAACCAGCACCTGCGCCAGACCTTTGTTTTCCTTGATATCCATTGCCTGCAACAGCCGGAAGCCTACCTGGGCGGCGCCGGTAACGCGTTCGACGAAGCGGGCAAACTGAGCGACTCGGTGAAACCGTTCCTGCAGAAATTCATCGATGCGTACGGCCAGTTCGTCGAGCAACACAAGAAATAAACTTACCGAAACTCACTGTGGGAGCGAGCCTGCTCGCGAAGGCGGACTGTCAGATAACAATTTCACGTCTGACACACCGCTTTCGCGAGCAGGCTCGCTCCCACATTTGTTCGATTTTCACCCGTTTCGCTATTTGAAGGCTTCTGCGAATGCTCGCTGCGTCACTGATTTTCCTGCTGACCATCACCCTCGTTATCTGGCAACCCAAGGGGCTCGGCGTCGGCTGGAGTGCAACGTTGGGCGCCGTGCTGGCGTTGATTTTTGGCGTCGTTCACCTCACGGACATCCCGCTGGTCTGGCAGATCATCTGGAACGCCACCGGCACCTTCGTCGCGCTGATCATCATCAGCCTGTTGCTCGACGAGGCTGGCTTTTTCAATTGGGCGGCGCTGCACGTGGCGCGTTGGGGGCGGGGCAGTGGGCGCAAATTGTTTGCCTTCATGGTGCTGCTCGGCGCGCTGGTCTCGGCGCTGTTCGCCAATGACGGTGCGGCGCTGATTCTCACGCCGATCGTGATTTCAATGCTGTTGGCGCTGCGCTTTTCGCCAGCGGCGACGCTGGCCTTCGTCATGGGCGCCGGGTTTATCGCCGATACGGCGAGCCTGCCGCTGGTGGTGTCGAACCTGGTCAACATTGTTTCTGCGGACTTCTTCAATATCGGCTTCAACCGTTATGCAGCGGTCATGGTGCCGGTGAACTTCGTCAGCGTGGCGGCGACGCTGGGCATGTTGCTGTGGTTTTTCCGTCGCGACATCCCGGCGGCTTACGATCCGGAACAACTGGAAAACCCGCACACCGCGATCCACGACAAAGCGACTTTCTATGCCGGTTGGGCGGTGCTGGTGATCCTGTTGATCGGCTGCTTTGCCCTCGAACCGCTGGGCATTCCGATCAGCGCAATTTCGGCGGTGTGCGCCGCGCTGCTGCTGGGTATCGCCGCGCGCGGCCACAAAATCTCCACGCGCAAAGTGATGAAAGAAGCGCCGTGGCAAATCGTGATTTTCTCGTTGGGCATGTACCTGGTGGTGTACGGCCTGCGCAATGCCGGACTCACCACTTACCTCGCCGGGTGGCTGGACGTATTCGCCGGCCACGGCGTGTGGGGCGCAGCCATGGGCACCGGGGTGCTGACGGCGCTGCTGTCGTCGATCATGAACAACTTGCCGACGGTCTTGATCGGCTTGCTGTCGATCGACGCCAGTCAGGCCAGCGGGGTGATCAAGGAAGCGATGATCTACGCCAACGTGATCGGCAGCGACCTGGGGCCGAAAATCACCCCTATCGGCAGTCTGGCGACCTTGCTGTGGCTGCACGTGCTGGAGCGCAAAGGCATCCATATTGGCTGGGGCTATTACTTCCGTGTCGGGGTTGTGCTGACGGTGCCGGTGTTGCTGGTGACGTTGGCGGCATTGGCGGTGCGGTTATCCCTATAGACCGAGTTGCTCTTTTCGCGAGCAGGCTCGCTCCCACAGGGATCGCATTCCACATTTGAAATGCATTCTCTGTGGGAGCGAGCCTGCTCGCGAATTGGGTCGGACACTACAAATCTCAGGTTTGGCCGGGGACATTCGGCCAAAGATCCGCCACCAGAAACAACCGCTCCGCCTCTTCCCATTCGCCCTGGGCATTCTCGGTCAGGCGTACCATCAACTGCGCCGGGGCCAGTGCTGGCAGGTCTTCCAGCCACAAACGCAGGTGCTCATCTGTCCAGACCTGATCCGCCGGGTAATGCGCCGGCGCCAGCCACGCATGGCGGGGCAGGGGTTGCCAGCGGCCCGGCGGGCGCTGCGCGACAAACGCCGGCCAGTCCTTCTGATGCAGCCAACTGCCACGCAGATGTTGTGGATGCGCGCCGTTCGGTGAGTCGGCCTGCCCCGGCCACGGATACAGCAGATAACCGCCCAGCCACAACTGCGCGCTGAAGGTTTCGATATCCAGCGCCGCGAGCACCTCGCGGCTTTCCGGGCGCGCCGAGATCGGCAATTGATGCTCGGCCAGATGTGCCAGTTTGCGATCCAGCCGGTCATGACAACCCGGCCCCAGCCACTGCGCGGGATCGCGGCCATCGCCATCCTGCGGGCCAAGGTAGAGCTTGATCGCCAGTTCCAGATGATGCACGCCGTCGCGGTCACGCAGCAGCATGTCGAGTTCGCCGAGGGTGTGCCCGGCGCGGCGAATCGGCAGGTTGGCGGCGATCAATTCTATGCCCGGCGCATGCGAGACGGCGAACTGCCAAAGACGCTCGTAATACAGACCCAGACGCCGGGTGCGCGCCTGCGACAGCCATTGCAGCAGGCCGTAACTGTCGCGGTCGAGCTGGTGCAGCCAATATTCGAGGCGCTGCGGGTCGTTTACCCAGTCGCTGCCGGCAAGCGGATGGCGCTGGGGCCACGGCGTGGCGGCGAGCATCGGCGGCGCGAGGATCACCCACGCCAGGTCCCGCACTTCGGGATGGCGTAATCGATGGGGCAATTGCAACAAGTCGGGGAACAGGATCATCTTGCGAGCATAGCCTTAAACCTGAGTGCACCCTTGAGGCTGAAAGGATTTTGTCTATCTGGCGCTTTCGCCCATAATCGGGTTTTCGCGTTTTCGATTGTCCGCAGAGGTCCCATGGAGCAATTTCGTAATATCGGCATCATCGGTCGCCTGGGCAGTTCCCAGGTGCTGGATACCGTCCGCCGACTGAAACGCTTTCTGCTCGACCGTCACCTGCATGTGATCCTCGAAGACACCATCGCTGAAGTCCTGCCCGGCCATGGCCTGCAAACCTCGTCGCGCAAGATGCTCGGCGAAGTTTGTGACATGGTCATCGTCGTCGGCGGCGACGGCAGCCTGCTCGGCGCCGCGCGGGCGCTGGCCAGGCACAATATTCCGGTGCTGGGCATCAACC
Organism: Pseudomonas siliginis; assembly: GCF_024072275.1. Classification (NCBI taxonomy): domain Bacteria; kingdom Pseudomonadati; phylum Pseudomonadota; class Gammaproteobacteria; order Pseudomonadales; family Pseudomonadaceae; genus Pseudomonas; species Pseudomonas siliginis. Next base: position 2,352,510 of record NZ_CP099598.1, read on the forward strand.
GCGGGAGCCTTGGCTTCCTCACCGATATTCGCCCCGACGAGCTGGAAATCAAGGTCGCCGAAGTGCTCGACGGCCACTATCTGGTAGAAAACCGTTTCCTGCTGCAAGCCGAAGTGCGTCGCCATGGCGAGGCCATCGGCCAGGGCGATGCGCTCAACGATGTGGTGCTGCACCCGGGCAAATCGACGCGGATGATCGAATTCGAGCTGTACATCGACGGCCAGTTCGTCTGCAGCCAGAAGGCCGACGGCCTGATCGTCGCCACGCCCACCGGCTCCACTGCCTACGCGTTGTCTGCCGGCGGGCCGATCATGCATCCCAAGCTCGACGCTATTGTGATTGTGCCGATGTACCCCCATACCTTGTCGGGACGGCCGATCGTGGTCGATGGCAACAGTGAGCTGAAAATCGTCGTGTCCAAAGATATGCAGATCTACCCGCAGGTGTCCTGCGACGGCCAGAACCACTTCACCTGCGCACCGGGCGACACCATTACCGTGAGCAAGAAAGCGCAAAAGCTGCGCCTGATTCATCCGCTCGATCACAATTACTACGAGGTGTGCCGCACCAAGCTTGGCTGGGGCAGCAAGCTGGGGGGCGGAGGCGACTGATGCTCGATCCCGCGCGCAGTTACGACCTGATCGGTGACGTGCACGGATGCGCCATGACCCTCGAACACTTGCTGGACCGTCTCGGTTATCACAAGCAGGGCGGGGTTTGGCGGCATCCTTCACGCATGGCGGTGTTCGTTGGCGACATCATCGACCGCGGCCCGCGCATTCGCGAGGCGCTGCACATCGTCCACGACATGGTCGAGGCGGGGCAGGCGCTGTGCATCATGGGCAACCATGAATTCAATGCGCTCGGCTGGGTCACCCCGGCGCCACCGGGCAGCGGCAAGCAGTTCGTGCGCGAACACACCAAGCGCCATGCGCGGCTGTTGCAGGAAACCCTGAGCCAATTCGAGGACCATCCCGGTGACTGGCATGACTTCCAGCAGTGGTTCTACGAGCTGCCGCTGTTCGTCGATGCCGGGCGGTTTCGCGTCGTCCATGCATGCTGGGATGCCGGGCTGATCGAGCCGCTGCGGGCGCTGTTCCCCAATGGCTGCGTCGATGAGCATTTCCTCCAGGCCTCGGCGGTGCCAGGCAGCTTCGCCTGCACTGTGTTCGACCGCTTGCTGCGCGGTACCGACATGCGTCTGCCGGGCGGCCTGACCATGACCAGTGGCGACGGTCTGGTGCGTTCGTTCTTCCGCACCAAGTTCTGGGAGGACGACCCGAAAACCTATGGCGACATCGTGTTCCAGCCCGACGCACTGCCCGAACCTGTCGCGCAGACGCCGCTGACGTCCACTGAAAAGAATTCCCTGCTGCGCTACGGCGTCGACGAGCCGTTGCTGTTCGTCGGCCACTACTGGCGCAGCGGCAAACCGGCGCCGATCCGCCCGAACCTCGCGTGCCTGGATTACAGCGCCGTGCTCTACGGCAAACTGGTGGCCTATCGTCTGGACCAGGAAACGCGCCTGGATCCGCAAAAATTCGTCTGGGTCGATGTCGAGCGGCCGGAGGTGCTGCAATGAGTGCGGTAGCGGTATTGCGCCTGCCGTTGGCGGTGGATCTGAGCGGTTTTGTCAAACTGCTGCAACGCATGCAAGTGCCCCATCGCGTCAGCGAAGAGGCGGGCGAACAGGTGCTGTGGGCGCCAGAGGAAATCAGCGAGGACGTGCGTTCCTTGTACGAGCGCTTCCCGGCCGGCGACCCGGATCAGCAACTGGACGTACCCATGGGCCAGACCTTCAAGCGCCCGAGTTTCGCCGAACAGCTGAAACACGCCAAAGCCACCGGGTTCATTCTGCTGTTGAGCCTGATCGTCGGCGGTCTGACCTTCCTCGGCGAAAACCTGGAAACGCTGCGCTGGCTGACCTTCCTCGATTTCCGCGTGATCGGTGAGTACATCCACTTCACGCCGCTGGCCGACAGCCTCGCGGCGGGGCAGTGGTGGCGGCTGGTGACGCCGATGCTGATCCACTTCGGCATCCTCCATCTGGCCATGAACGGCATGTGGTACTGGGAGCTGGGGCGGCGCATCGAGTCGCGCCAGGGCAGCATCAACCTGATCGGCCTGACGCTGTTGTTCAGTCTGGTGTCCAACTACGCCCAGTTCGTCTGGAGCGGCCCGAGCCTGTTCGGCGGTCTGTCTGGTGTGCTTTACGGCTTGCTCGGGCATTGCTGGATCTTCCAGTTGCTGGCGCCGAACCCGGCCTATCGTTTGCCGCGCGGCGTGCTGGTGATGATGCTGGTGTGGCTGGTGGTGTGCATGTCCGGGCTGATCTCGCTGATAGGTTTCGGCCAGATCGCCAACGCCGCGCACCTGAGCGGGTTACTCATCGGATGCTTTACCGGTTTGTTGGGCGGTTTGTATAACCGCCGTAAACTGGCCGTCTAACATTTTTGTTTCAGCAAAGAGCACGGAGACCCTGATGTCCTCTTTCAACGACATGATCAACAACATCACCCCGGACATCTACGAAAGCCTGAAGCTGGCCGTGGAAATCGGCAAATGGTCCGACGGCAACAAACTCACTGCCGAACAGCGCGAGCTGTCGTTGCAGGCGATGATTGCCTGGGAAATCCAGAACCTGCCGGAAGACCAGCGCACTGGCTACATGGGCCCGCAAGAGTGTGCGTCGAAGTCGATCGAAGTGCCGAATATCCTGTTCAAGTCGGATGCCATCCATTGATCGAGATTGGCCGCGGTGCAATCAGCAAAATGTCGGCGCGTCTGGACGGGTCGAACGTGCAGTACGCGTTTCGTCTGGATGACGTCGAGGTGCCGGTCAATCCGTTGATCGGCAGCACGCTGCGTCTGGAATTTTTGGGGGCAATCCACTGCACCCATTGCGGGCGCAAGACCAAAACCAGTTTCAGTCAGGGTTATTGCTACCCGTGCATGACCAAACTGGCGCAGTGCGACCTGTGCATCATGAGTCCGGAGCGTTGCCACTTCGACGCCGGCACCTGCCGCGATCCGGTGTGGGGCCAGCAGTTCTGCATGACCGATCATGTGGTTTATTTGGCCAACTCGTCGGGGATCAAGGTTGGCATCACCCGTGCTACGCAGTTGCCGACCCGCTGGCTCGACCAGGGTGCGAGTCAAGCCTTGCCAATCATGCGTGTATCGACACGCCAGCAATCGGGGTTTGTCGAGGACCTGTTCCGCAGCCAGGTGGCGGACAAGACCAATTGGCGCGCGCTGCTCAAAGGTGATGCGGCGGCGGTGGATCTGGCGCAGGTGCGCGATCAGTTGTTCGAAAGCTGCGCCGAAGGCCTGCAAGGGTTGCAGGAGCGATTCGGCCTACAGGCGATTCAGACGATTGCCGATGTCGAACCGCTGGAAATCCGCTATCCCGTCGAGCAATACCCGGCGAAAATCGTCAGCTTCAACCTGGACAAGAACCCGATTGCCGAAGGCACGCTGCTGGGGATCAAGGGCCAGTACCTGATCTTCGACACCGGCGTGATCAACATTCGTAAATACACGGCGTACCAGCTCGCCGTGCATCAATAAGGATTCCAGCATGCGCACCGAACAACCGAAGATGATCTATCTCAAGGACTATCAGGCGCCCGAGTACCTGATCGACGAAACGCACCTGACCTTCGAGTTGTTCGAGGACCACAGCCTGGTTCACGCGCAACTGGTGATGCGCCGCAACCCGGAACGCGGCGCCGGCCTGCCGCCGCTGGTGCTCGACGGCCAGCAACTGGAGCTGCTGTCGGTAACGCTGGCGGATCAGGAGCTGAGCGCCGCTGACTATCAAGTCTCCGACAGCCACCTGACCCTGCAACCGACCAGTGAAACCTTCACCCTCGACACCAGCGTGCGCATCCATCCGGAAACCAATACCGCGCTGGAAGGCCTGTACAAGTCCGGCACGATGTTCTGCACCCAGTGCGAGGCCGAAGGCTTTCGCAAGATCACCTATTACCTCGATCGCCCGGACGTGATGAGCAAGTTCACCACCACCGTCGTGGCCGAACAGCACAGCTACCCGGTGCTGCTCTCCAACGGTAACCCGATCGCTTCCGGCCCCGGCGAAGACGGCCGGCACTGGGCGACCTGGGAAGATCCGTTCAAGAAACCGGCGTACCTGTTTGCGCTGGTCGCCGGTGATCTGTGGTGCGTCGAAGACACTTTCACAACCATGAGCCAGCGCAACGTCGCGCTGCGCATTTATGTCGAGCCGGAAAACATCGACAAGTGCCAGCACGCGATGAACAGCCTGAAGAAATCCATGCGCTGGGACGAAGAGGTGTACGGTCGCGAGTACGATCTGGACATCTTCATGATCGTCGCGGTCAACGATTTCAACATGGGCGCGATGGAGAACAAGGGCCTCAACATCTTCAACTCCAGCGCCGTGCTGGCCCGCGCCGAAACTGCCACCGACGCCGCGCATCAGCGGGTCGAGGCGATCGTCGCCCACGAATATTTCCACAACTGGTCGGGCAACCGCGTGACCTGCCGCGACTGGTTCCAGTTGTCGCTCAAGGAAGGCTTCACGGTGTTCCGCGATGCCGGTTTCTCCTCGGACATGAACTCGGCGACGGTCAAGCGCATTCAGGACGTGGCGTACCTGCGTACTCACCAGTTCGCCGAAGATGCCGGGCCGATGGCCCACGCCGTGCGTCCGGACAGCTTCATCGAGATTTCCAACTTCTACACCCTGACCGTGTACGAAAAGGGTTCGGAAGTGGTCGGCATGATCCACACCCTGCTGGGCGCCGAAGGCTTCCGTAAGGGCAGCGATCTGTATTTCGAACGCCACGACGGTCAGGCCGTGACCTGCGACGACTTCGTCAAGGCCATGGAAGATGCCAATGGCGTTGATCTCAGCCAGTTCAAACGCTGGTACAGCCAGGCCGGCACACCGCGTCTGGCCGTCAGCGAGTCCTACGACGCTGCGGCGAAAACCTACAGCCTGACCTTCCGCCAGAGCTGCCCGCCGACCCCGGACAAGGTAGAAAAACTGCCGTTCGTGATTCCGGTCGAGCTCGGGCTGCTTGATAGCCAGGGCAACGAAATCGCCCTGCGTCTGGCTGGTGAAGCCTCGGCACAAGGCACCACTCGGGTGATTTCGGTGACCGAAGCCGAGCAGACCTTCACCTTCGTCGACATCAACGAACAGCCGCTGCCATCGCTGCTGCGTGGCTTCTCGGCGCCGGTGAAACTGAGCTTCCCGTACAACCGCGATCAACTGATGTTCCTGATGCAGCACGACAGCGACGGTTTCAATCGCTGGGATGCCGGTCAGCAATTGTCGGTGCAAGTGCTTCAAGAGTTGATCGGCCAGCATCAGAAAGGCGAGAGCCTGAAGCTCGATCCGCGTCTGGTGTCGGCGCTGCGCACGGTGCTGTCCGACGAGTCGCTGGATCAGGCGATGGTTGCCGAAATGCTCTCGCTGCCGGGTGAGGCTTATCTCACCGAGATCAGCGAAGTGGCCGACGTCGAGGCGATTCATGTCGCGCGCGAATTTGCCCGCAAGCAACTCGCCGAAGGCTTGTTCGAAGCGCTGTGGCTGCGTTATCAGGCCAACCGCGATCTGTCGAAAAAGACTCCATACGTGGCTGAGGCCGAGCACTTCGCCCGTCGCGCCTTGCAGAATATCGCCCTGTCGTACCTGATGCTCAGCGGCAAGCCGGAAGTGCTGGCAGCGGCGCTGGAGCAATTCGAGGCTGCCGACAACATGACCGAGCGCCTGACCGCGCTGGCGGTGCTGGTCAACTCGCCTTTCGAAGAGCAGAAGGCCCTGGCTTTGGCCAGCTTCGCCGAGCACTTCAAGGACAATCCGCTGGTCATGGACCAGTGGTTCAGCGTGCAGGCCGGCAGCACCTTGCCGGGCGGTTTGGCGCGCGTCAAGGCGTTGATGCAGCACCCGGCGTTCAACATCAAGAACCCGAACAAGGTGCGGGCACTGATCGGCGCGTTCGCCGGGCAGAACCTGATCAACTTCCACGCGGCGGACGGTTCCGGTTATCGCTTCCTTGCCGATCTGGTGATCGAACTGAACGGCTTCAACCCGCAGATCGCCTCGCGCCAACTGGCCCCGCTGACCCGCTGGCGCAAATACGACAGCGCGCGTCAGGCGTTGATGAAGGCTGAGCTGGAGCGAATTCTGGCGTCCGGGTCGCTGTCCAGTGATGTGTATGAAGTGGTGAGCAAAAGCCTGGCGTAACGCCGATTAAATGTTTGGGGCGTTTAATTGATCGTTCCCATGTTCTGCGTGGGAATGCCTCTCTCCACGCTCTGCATCGGCTTTGGGACGCAGAGCGTCCCTTGCTGCATTCCTTTGCTGCGCGTGGGAACGATCAACAAAAAAATGCCGCTCAACGAGCGGCATTTTTATTGGCACAACAAACAGCTATTTACGCAGATCAAACCGATCCAGATTCATCACCTTCGTCCAGGCCTTGACGAAATCGTTGACGAACTGCGCCTTCGCGTCGGAACTGGCATAGACCTCGGCCAATGCGCGCAATTGCGCATTGGAGCCGAACACCAGATCCACCCGCGTCGCCGTCCACTTTGGCGCCCCGGTCTTGCGGTCACGGCCTTCAAACTCATCGGCATCCCGTGACGTTGGGGTCCACTCCACGCCCATGTCCAGCAGGTGGGTGAAGAAGTCATTGCTCAGCGTTTCGGTTTTATCGGTGAACACGCCATGCCGCGTCTGGCCGACATTGGTGTTCAATACCCGCAAACCACCCAGTAGCACGGTCATTTCTGGTGCCGTGAGAGTCAGCAACTGCGCCTTGTCGATCAGCAGGGTTTCTGCCGCAACCGTGTATTTGCCTTTGCTGTAATTGCGGAAGCCATCGGCGATCGGTTCGAGGAAGCCGAACGATTCGACATCGGTCTGCTCCTGCGAAGCATCGACGCGGCCCGGTGAAAACGGCACCGACACCGAATGCCCGGCGTTCTGCGCGGCTTTTTCCACCCCGGCATTACCGGCCAGGACGATCAGGTCCGCCAACGAGATCTTCTTGCCATTGGCAGCAGAACCGTTGAACTCGTTCTGAATGCTTTCCAGCGTGCTCAGCACTTTGTCCAGTTGTTCGGGCTGGTTGGCGTGCCAGAACTTCTGCGGGGCCAGACGCAAGCGCCCGCCATTGGCGCCGCCGCGTTTGTCCGAGCCGCGAAACGTCGACGCCGCCGCCCACGCGGTCGAGACCAGTTGCGACACTGACAACCCTGAAGCCAGCACCTTGTTTTTCAGCGCCGCAGCGTCGCTGTCGTCAATCAGCGGGTGCGTCACGTCGGGCAGCGGGTCTTGCCAGAGCAATTCCTCTTGTGGCATTTCCGGGCCGAGGTAGCGAGAGAGCGGACCCATGTCACGATGGATCAACTTGTACCAGGCGCGGGCGAATGCGTCGGCGAGCTGATCGGGATTGGCCAGGAAACGCCGCGAGATCTGTTCATAAGCAGGATCGAAGCGCAACGCCAGGTCGGAGGTGAGCATGGTCGGCGAGAGCTTCTTGTTCGGATCGTGAGCGTGGGGAACGGTGCCTGCACCCGCGCCGTTTTTCGGTTGCCACTGATTGGCGCCCGCCGGGCTTTTGGTCAGCTCCCACTCGAAGCCGAACAGGTTTTCCAGATAGTTGTTGCTCCACTGCGTTGGTGTGGTGGTCCAGGTCACTTCCAGACCACTGGTAATGGTGTCGGCGCCTTTACCGGTGCCGAAGGCGTTTTTCCAGCCCAGACCCTGTTGCTCAAGGCCAGCCGCTTCCGGCTCTGGGCCGACATTGTCAGCCGGGCCGGCGCCATGGGTCTTGCCGAACGCGTGGCCGCCGGCGATCAGCGCCACGGTTTCTTCGTCGTTCATGGCCATGCGGCCGAAGGTTTCGCGAATGTCCTTGGCCGAGGCCACCGGATCCGGGTTGCCTTCCGGGCCTTCAGGGTTGACGTAGATCAGGCCCATCTGCACGGCGGCGAGGGGATTTTCCAGATTGCGTTCGCCCTGATCGGTGCGGCTTTCTTCACGGCCATGCAAATCGGGCTCAGCCACCAGCGTGCCGTCACCGGGCTCTTGCACCGGGCCATTGCTCTTGCCGTAACGGTTGTCGCCGCCCAGCCACTCGGTTTCCGAGCCCCAGTAAACATCTTCATCCGGTTCCCAGACATCGGCGCGGCCCCCGGAAAAACCGAAGGTCTTGAAGCCCATGGATTCCAGCGCGACGTTGCCGGTGAGCACGATCAGGTCGGCCCAGGAAATGTTGCGGCCGTATTTCTGCTTTATCGGCCACAGCAGGCGGCGGGCCTTGTCGAGGCTGACGTTGTCCGGCCAGCTGTTGAGCGGGGCGAAGCGTTGCTGACCGGAGCCGGCGCCGCCACGGCCGTCGGCGGTGCGATAGGTCCCGGCGCTGTGCCAGGCCATACGCACGAACAGCGGGCCGTAGTGGCCAAAGTCGGCCGGCCACCAGTCCTGGGAGTCAGTCATCAGCGCTCTGATGTCTTGTTTCAGCGCCTGAAAATCGAGGCTTTTGAAGGCTTTGGCGTAGTCGAAGTCCTGGCCCAGCGGATCGGACTTGGGGGAATGCTGGCTGAGGATTTTCAGATTGAGTTGATTCGGCCACCAGTCACGGTTCGTCGTACCGCCGCCGGCGGCGTGGTTGAACGGGCATTTCGATTCGTTTGCCATGTTCGGATCCCTATCAGGTCTGCGGCCGGCTCGTGCCGACTTCGGACTGGTAAGGCTAGACCCGAGTTGGCAAGTCGGCTAATAGCCGCAGTCTTGGCAGGCGATAGGCAGGCTCTCTTGCTACCTCGATATCGTGAAGAAAAAGCAGCGTTATTTCGAAGCGATCTTAAAAACTGTCAGCTTTGACAGTGGTTGATACCACGCAATCCCAATACGTTGGAGTCAACGCAACGTCACCTTTACCTCAAGGGAATATCGACATGTCTCAGGACAAAACAAGTGACCTTATGAACAAACGAAATGCTACCGGTAGCTTCGTCGCGTTTCTCGATGACGATAAATTTCTGGAGAGCAAGTTATGTGTTTATGCAGAGACCGAGAAGGAATTTATCATCATCGGAACTGAAGATTTTATAAACACGGTCGATTTGTCTGTGCCGAATGCGTTGGAGGGCGATGGTCCTCACACAGTGATTTTTCCAACCATGGGACGGTATTGGAAGGTTGTGATCAATCATTTTGACCAACCTATTATTGAGGGTGAACTCATCGTCACCTTTGCCAATTTTCGCAAAACCGTAACAGGCACTTTTGCTCTGGATCTGGGACAAGCCGGGAAAGTGACAGGCAATTTCGATCTTACACTCGTTACCCCGAAGCAAAGTGACAGGCGAGTGCAGCCTTTATAAATAAAGACGTCAACTCGATTGCGCGGTGTCGTCCTCGGGCACGTCATCAAGAATGTCATCCTGCCCAGGCAGTTCAGTGATCACGCTGAAGTCCGATACTTCAACCGCGCCATTGCCATAGCCCAGCAAATGAAACGAGAAGGCTTTGCGCGGCTGCGGGTTTTCAAAGCTGAAATCCATCTCCAGCGGCTGATCCGCCGTGGCGACCATTTCTGCTGGCAGGCCCAGTTGCACGTCCTGTTCAAATTCCTTGGCCTTGAGCTGAATGTACGCCGCCTGCTGCGGATCGACCGAGCGCACGGTCAGGCGCACGCGGGTGTGCGAGCCTTTGGGCATTTCCAGGTATTGCGCGCCGATCAGGTTGTCGGCCCAGTCATCCTTGATCTGCGCTTGCAGAGGGATGATGTTGTTGCTGCCGAACTGGTAGCGATGATTGAGCGGTGTGCGCAGCAAGGACAGGTCCAGCGCATCGGCGCGCGCGGCGATCTGCCGGGCCGGGTGGCCGCTGTAGGTGCCTTTGTATGTGGCACTTTCGGCGATGAAACCGGTGCTTTGGTAATAGCGGCAGCGGCGCGGCAGGTCGCATTCGGAGAAGATGCCCTGACCGTTGTGGTAACGCAGTTTGCCGTTGGTGAACGACATGATTTCGCGCCCTGAATCGTAGTCGCGAAACAGCGACCGCCCGCTCAGCGCGGTCGGCACCGGCAGGTCGAAATAGTCGAGGATCGAGGTGCTCAGATCGACGTGACCATAAACCCCGGCATTCAGACGCGGCAGTTGCGCCTGCTCCGGTGCCAGCGTCAGGTTGAAACCCCACGAGGAGGCCAGCCGCACGCCGTCGATGCCATGGGATTCATCCGAGGTGATCACCACCAGTGTGTCCTTGAGAACGCCCTGGCGCTCCAGCCCTGAAAGAAACTGATCCAGCGCATCGTCGAGATAACCGACGGCAGCCTGCTTGGGCGTCTCATAACGCTGCAGATAATCCTCCGGTGCGGAGTAGGGCTGATGGGTGCCGACCGTCAGCAGAGTCAACATCCACGGCTGCTTTTGCTTTTTCAACTGGCCGACGTAATCCAGCGCACCTTCGAAAAATGCCCTGTCATCCTTGCCCCACGGGAACTCCAGATAGTTGCTGTTGCTGAACCATTCCAGGCCGTGGGTCGCATCGAAACCGATGTGCGGCATGATCTTGTCTTTGGCCATGAAGCGCAGGCCGGCGCCCTGCAAGTAATGAGTGCTGAAGCCGTGTTCGCGCAGCTGCGCCGGCAGGCAGGCCTGATTGCGCTCGTTGAGGGTGAGCATTTCCACGCCTTTGGGCGTGCCGTTGTTGAGCTTGTCGTAGTCACCGCACAGCATGGCGTACAGACCGCGAATGGTCTGATGGGTGTGCAGCACGTAATCCGGAGTGTTCATGCCGCGCTCGGCCCAGCGGCTGAGGTTGGGCATCAGGTCTTCCTGATAATGACTGCCGATCGCCTCGCGGTTGGCGCGGATGTAGGCGCCGGGAATGCCTTCCAGGGCAATGATCAACACATTGCGCGCCTGACCCGGCGCGGCCAGCAGCTTCTGGCCATTGAGGTCGACGTCGGTGAGCCCGGCCATCGCCGGTGTCGGTTCTTCGACGTCGCCGTCCAGCCACTCCTCGGCCTGGATCTGCAAGTCGGCCACTTCGCTGGCGAGCAATTGATGCGGCAGGTTGTACAGACGCCAGGCGTCGCCGTCATTCGGCCACAGGTTTAGCGCGCCCCAGTGCGCGGCGAACAAAACGATCGGCGCTGCCCAGGCCGCGCGCGGCAATGCCGGCCGAGCCAGACCGCGCCCTATAAATTGGGCCAGCAGCCAGAAAACCAACGCACCCAGCAAAGCAATGGCCAGGGCAGGGTGCGCAAGTCCGCCGCCAGTGGAGTTCTCGACGAACTGCGGGTCGATCAGATAGTGAATATCCGAAGGCGTCGGCAGACGACCCACGGCGCTGACTAATTCTGCCGTGGCGACCGCCAGCAGCGCCCAGAACACCAGCACCGGCAAGGCCAGCCACCCTGCGCGACGATGCAGTGCTACTACCAGCAGACTGCCGACGGCCAGATCCGACAAAAAGCCCAGCGGTGTCGACCAGCCCAACGCTGCACGCAGGCACACCGGCACGATCATTACCAAAACGATTAGAGAAAGAAGGCGGGCATTCGGCCGCCGCAGCCAGTTGAAAAGAGCGCTCACAAAAAAGGCCTGCTTGTCATCAAAGGGTCAAAAAAGTGTGGGTGATGATACCAAGGGCAGGAAGGCTGATCGGCTTTTAAAAACCTGCGGCCGGCGATCCCCGAAACGGCGCGTGCCCATAGCGGGCGTGGGTTGTGGGGCGCAGTGCCATTTTTCCCGAGGGCAGTTTTTTGTTTCAGACTGTTGTAGGTTCATCCACTGCTCCTGAATTCCAGCAGCAGACGTCAAATCGCTCAGTGCTATCGATATGCGATAAGGGTATTTAATTTCTATTTTTTATAGCTATAAAGTCAGGCCTTTCAGCCCACCCCCATGCTGCGAGGTTGTCATGGCCACACCGTTCAAACGTTCTGCGCTGACTCTGTTGGCCGCTACTCTGGCAGCGGGTGCGCTGTTCAGTAGCGGCGCCCAAGCCGAGGGCAAGATCAGCATCGCCCAGCAATTCGGCATTGGTTATCTAATCCTCGATGTCGTGCGCGATCAACAACTGATCGAGAAGCACGGCAAGGCTCAGGGTCTGGACATCAAGGTCGACTGGAACAGCATTTCCGGCGCCACGGCGATGAACGAGGCGCTGCTGACCGGAGCGCTGGATGTGGTCTCGGCCGGCGTGCCGCCGATGCTCACAGTGTGGGACCGCACCAAGGGCAAGCAGAACGTCAAAGCCATCGCCGCGCTGGGCTCGATGCCCAATTACCTGCTGACCAACAACCCGAACATCAAAACCCTCAAGGACTTCAGCGACAAGGACCGCATCGCCGTGCCAGCCGCAGGCGTGGGTTTTCAGTCGCGCACCCTGCAGATAGAAACCGCCAGGCAATTCGGTGACGACCAGTTCAAGAAATTCGACAACATCTCAGTCAGCCTGCCGCACCCGGACGCCACCGCCGCGCTGATCGCCGGCGGCTCGGAAATCAATTCGCATTTCTCCAGCCCACCGTTTCAGTACCAGGCTCTGCAAAACCCCAACGTGCATAAAGTGCTGAGCTCCTACGACATCCTCGGCGGCCCGGCGACGTTCAACGTGCTCTACACCACAGAAAAATTTCACGACGAAAACCCGAAAACCTACAAGGCGTTCTACGACGCACTGGCTGAAGCCGAGAAAATCATCAAGGCCGACAAACCCGCCGCTGCCCAGGCCTACATCCGCGTAGAACAATCGAAACTGCCGCTGGCCCTGGTCGAGCAAATCGTCAAAGACCCGGAAATCGACTTCACCGTCGTGCCGCAACGCACGTTTATCTATGCCGAAAAATTGCAGGAACTGGGTGTGTTGAAAAACAAGGCGGCGAGCTGGAAGGATTACTTCTTTGAAGAGGCGCATGGTGGTGCGGGGAGTTGAGGGATTGGGCATCACTCGGAACTACTGTAGGAGTGAGCTTGCTCGCGAAAGCGGAGTTTCAGCCACAGACGAGTTGACTGACCTGACGCCTTCGCGAGCAGGCTCGCTCCCACAGGTTTAGCGGCGTAAGCCTTCTTCCGGCCAATAAAAAACGGGGCGGCCCGATCATCGATCAGGCCGCCCCGTTTTTCTGTCAGGCGAACAGTCTTTCCGTCAGCGATCAATGCATCTTGCTGTGATCGTGGCCGCCCATGTTGGTCAGCGCGCGAACCGGTGCTTTGACTTCGATGGTTTCTTCCTCGCCCTCGGCGTTTTCTACGGTCAGTGTCAGCGGCACGCTGTCGCCTTCCTTCAACTGACCGCTCAGGCCCATCAGCATGACGTGGTAGCCGTTCGGGTCGAAGCTCACGGCTTTGCCGGCAGGCAGCTCAACGGACTTCACCGGGCCCATGGTCATCACATCGTTCTTCATGCTCATTTCATGAATCTGAACGTCCTTGGCCACTGGCGAGGCAACGCTGAGCAGCTTGCTGTCGGTGTCGGCAGTGACGGTCATGAACGCGCCGCTGGCGGACTGGGTCGGCACGGTGGCACGGACCCAGGCATCGTCGACTTTGGTCTGCGCCGACACCTGGAAGGCCAGGCCGAGCAGGGACAGTGCACATACGGTGCGTTTGAGGTGATTCAGAACGGGATGCATCAGCAGACCTCCATAACAGTAAGCAAATCTTCCGTGCACTCTTGGGCTGTCAGCGAAGTGGACAGGCCCAGGCGCAACTCACCACGCGAGTCGTAGACGTAGCTGGTGGACGTATGGGAGATGGTGTAGGTGTCGCCGGCGGGGACTTTCTCGTAGAACACGTCGAATTCCTTGGCGGTGGCCTTGGTTTCCTCAAGTGTGCCGTACAGCGCGACGAAGCTCGGATCGAAGGCTTTGACGTAGGCGTCGAGGATCTGCGGCGTGTCGCGCTCAGGGTCAAGGGTGATGAACACCACTTGCAGGCGGTCGCCGTCGCGGCCCATGAGTTTCTTGATCTGCGCGGCGCGGGCCAGGGTGGTGGGGCAAACGGCCGGGCACTGGGTGAAGCCGAAGAAGATCATCGGCATCATCCCGCGAAAGCTCGACAGCGACATGGTTTCGCCTTCGGGGTTCTTCAGCTTGAAGGTGCGTCCGAGGATCTTGTCGCTCAGATCCTTGCCGTACTTGTACGACAGTTGGCCACGGGTGTCGCAACCGGCGAGCAGGCCGAGCCCGAGCACGCCCATTCCCGCAAGTACCTTGCGGCGAGTCAACAAAGCCGTCATCTAATACCGCCTTTTGCAGCCCGCCAGTCGGCAGGACTGGCGAGGGGTTAACCGTAAAAGCGCCGCATGATAGCAAACTGAGGCTGATCGCCGGCTGCCGATCGCCGCGCGGTGCGGGATCGGACGACAAAAGGTGTAAGAAGAAATGACGAATAAGCCATGCGTTCGCCGCGACCAAACTTGATTTAAATAGTATGACGATTGGAGGCGAGCGCAGAAACACGTACTCTTGCCGCTGCGCTGCAAAGACCAAAACAACAACAGGAGTCTGTAATGCAACCGATTCGTCTCGGCCTGGTGGGCTACGGCAAGATCGCCCAGGATCAACACGTCCCCGCCATCCTCGCCAACCCGGCGTTCCAGTTGGTGGCGGTCGCTACCCAAGGCAAACCTTGCGCCGGGGTGGAAAACTTCCAGTCGCTGGGCGAGCTGCTCGAGAACGGCCCGACCGTCGATGCGATTGCTTTCTGCACGCCGCCACAAGGGCGCTTCGCACTGGTGCAACAGGCGTTGGCCGCCGGCAAGCACGTGCTGGTGGAAAAACCGCCCTGTGCGACATTGGGCGAGGCCATGGCCCTGGTCGATCAAGTCGCCGACCAAGGCGTCAGCGCTTTGTTCGCCTGGCACTCGCGCTACGCACCGGGCATCGCCGCCGCCCGCGACTGGCTGGCCAGCCGCACCCTGCAAAGCGTGCAGATCGACTGGAAGGAAGACGTACGCAAGTGGCATCCGGGTCAGGCATGGATCTGGCAACCGGGCGGCCTCGGCGTGTTCGATCCGGGCATCAACGCTTTGTCGATCATCACCCACTTGCTGGCGCTGCCGCTGTTTGTCGAAGCCGCCGAACTGCGCGTGCCGAGCAACTGCCAGTCGCCGATTGCCGCCTCTATCAAAATGTCCGATGCGCGTCGGCTCGACGTGCGTGC
Organism: Pseudomonas siliginis; assembly: GCF_024072275.1. NCBI lineage: Bacteria > Pseudomonadati > Pseudomonadota > Gammaproteobacteria > Pseudomonadales > Pseudomonadaceae > Pseudomonas > Pseudomonas siliginis. The sequence continues at coordinate 2,367,696 of NZ_CP099598.1, forward strand.
CGAGTTCGATTTCGACCATGGCCACGATGAACTGTGGAGCATCGAAATTCGCTGCGTCGAAGGCGTCCTGCGTCTGGACAATGGCGGCGCGGTGCTAAGCATCGACGGCGTGAAGCAAAGCGTGTCGGAGGAGGGCGAGTACGCAGCGGTCTACCGCCACTTCCAGCAATTGATCAGCGACAAGGCCAGCGACCTGGATCTGCAACCGTTGCGCCTGGTGGCGGACAGTTTCTTTGTCGGTAGTCGGGCGTTGGTTGAGCCGTTTTACGATTGAGTGAATTTCAGCTTGAGTCGTCAGGGCGCGTAAGCAGGTCTGCGTCGCGCAGACCGCAAGGTCAAGAGACGCTGGCTGCCAGACAAATAAAGCCTGCTTTAACAGCAGGCCTCGTTAGTCACTTTATTGGCTGCGTTCTGTAGGTTTTATACAGCTGCTGAATGTCGGGATTGTTGAGATTCGCGTAGATGATTCCTTCCTTGTCCAAACCGTCCAACCCTTTGATATCGCCAATCACTCCGGGCCATTCCTCACGGCTTGAGATGTCTACGACGTGAGGCTTCAGATAATCGTCCAGGTGGCCTCTGGAAGGATCGCGGATCTCGTCGCTGAGCGCCCGTAAATACGCATCTTTGTTGGTCTTCGACCAATCGATGGCAAACTTGGCCCGGTAGCACAGTTCCATGTGCACAAGCAGGATAGTCCGCCCATTACCATCCAGAAACGGATGAGCGAAAGCCAATTGGCCCATCACCTCGCCAGGGCGCTCGTGGAAGCGTTTTTTGTTTGCAGCGAGCTCCAGCGCATATTCGACGGATCTTTTGATCAGCTCAGGTCGCTCGAAAGGTGTGTGATGCGGATCGTTTTTTGATCCTTTGAAAACCGCGAGGTGGGGAACCAGCTCATTCCTGTCTTTGCCTGACCATGGGTAGAAACCGGCAAACAGGATTTCATGAGTCCTGAGTACCGCTTGATAGTCGATGGATCTTTTTTTTGCCAGATGAGCAAGGGCCTCTTCGATACTGGCTTCGAAAGAGAGATGTTCCGATTCCTTTACTTCAGCCGGGTCTTTCAGCTTGAGCGAATTGCGAAGGTAGCCTTCAGTTTCGAAATCGCCGAAGGGATCGAACGTCATGCGCTGAGCTGCTTCTTCGAATGCCTTTTTTCCTGAAGGTAACGCCCTTGTAAGGCCATGATTTCAGACTTGTTCAAGACACCCTTTCGCTTCAGGTTGACCAGCAGTTGCTCAACACTGTCCAGTTCAACGGCATCACCGGCCAGCCGCGTTATCGTCACCGCCATGCGACTCAGGCCGTCACGCTCGGCGCCTACCCTGTGTTTTTCCGCGAGCTTGCGAACTTCGCTCGCGACGCTATCAGTGGCTGATTCGCTCATTGTTAACCCCTCGTTTTCTCTGTCGGAGCATAGCATGGCGCCGTTCTGGCGGATTAACCGTCGAGCATTTCAACGTTTGCCATTGTCCGGTTTGAGTGGACGGTGAAACGCTTTTCAGCCGATTTATCCCTTTGCTGTGCGTCAGTAATCTGTACCTAACTTGAACGCAACAACAAAACTCAAAACTTGAAAAGGGACGCACACCATGACCACTCCAACCTACAACCGCCTGAACAAAGACGACGCTATCGTGCTGCTGGTTGACCACCAGACCGGTCTGATCTCGCTGGTGCAGGACTTCTCGCCGAACGAGTTCAAGAACAACGTGCTGGCGCTGGCGGATCTGGCCAAGTTCTTTGACCTGCCAACCATCCTCACCACCAGCTTCGAACAAGGCCCGAACGGCCCGCTGGTACCGGAGTTGAAAGAGATGTTCCCGGACGCGCCGTACATCGCTCGCCCAGGTCAGATCAACGCTTGGGACAACGAAGACTTCGTCAAGGCAATCAAGGCCACCGGGCGCAAGCAGATCATCATTGCCGGTGTCGTAACGGATGTCTGTGTAGCGTTCCCGACCCTGTCGGCGCTGGCGGAAGGTTTTGATGTGTTTGTGGTGACTGATGCGTCCGGCACCTTCAACACCACTGTTCAGCAAGCCGCGTGGAGCCGCATGACTCAGGCTGGCGCGCAGATGATGAACTGGTTCTCGGTGGCCTGTGAGCTGCACCGCGACTGGCGCAACGATATTGAAGGCCTGGGTAACCTGCTGTCGCAGCGCATCCCCAACTACCGCAATCTGATGAACAGCTACTCGGCGCTGACGCAGCAGAAGTAAGCGTTAAATCCAAAGCGAAAGCCTGCTTCGAAAGCAGGCTTTTGCGTTTTCTACAGAACGCCGTTCGTCCATTGTCGGGCACTTGTCACGCAAGGGCATTTCACACGTTCAGGTACCTATCGCTGAACACCTCGGAGAACGACATGGACATTGATGAAAACGCACCGGGCAACCAGTCGCAACAAGCCGTGACGCGCACCACCGACAACGAGACCGGGCACGATCCCAAGCGGGAAAATCCCGAGGTGCCTTTGCCGCCGGACGATGAGGCACCGGTCGAGGAAGATATGTCAGATGTGGATGCGGCCAACTCGGTGTCAACCGAACATCCGCCGTCACGCTGATCGAGCGATTTAATCGATGCCTCCCACTCTGGAATTAGAGTGAGAGGCTCTCCCGCGGACCCTGATGCAGTTCAGTCACCGACATCGTGAAAACCAGTTTCAACCGCCCAGGATTGGAATATCCGTGCGCTAAATCCCCGGTGGGAGCGAGCCTGCTCGCGAAGACGGCGGCACATTCAACATCTTCCGACTGACCCAGCGCATTCGCGAGCAGGCTCGCTCCCACAATGTTCCGTGTTGACCATTGATTTGATTGCGCCACAAAACCCTGTGGGAGCGGGCTTGCCCGCGAAGGCGGCGGCACATCCAGCATCTTCGCCGACTGACCCAGCGCTTTCGCGAGCAGGCTCTCTCCCACAATGTTCCGTGTTGACCAATGATTTGGTGGTGCCACAAATCCCCGGTGGGAGCGAGCCTGCTCGCGAAGGCGGCGGCACATTCAGCATTTTCATTGACTGGTCTACCGCTATCGCGAGCAGGCTCACTCCTACAGTTGATTGTGATTCATCTGGTCTCAGTAAGGGCTCGCGGTCGGGCGCACGATCAGTTCGCTGACGTCGACATCCGCCGGTTGTTCGACGGCATACGCAATCGCGCGGGCGATGGCTTCGGCGGGGATGGCGATCTTGCGGAATGACTTCATCTCTTCGCGACCGCCTTCATCGGAAATGCTCTCGGCCAGTTCCGATTCGGTCACGCCCGGTGCGATGACGGTGACGCGGATATCCCCGCCCACCTCCTGGCGCAAGCCTTCGGAAATCGCCCGTACGGCGTATTTGGTTGCGCAGTACACCGCCGCAGTAGGGCTGACCGCGTAAGCGCCGATCGAGGCGATGTTGATGATCTGCCCGGCGCGCTGGCGCTGCATCAACGGCAGGCTGGCGGCGATGCCGTGGAGTACGCCACGGATGTTGACGTCGATCATGCGGTTCCACTCATCGACCTTCAGCGCATCCAGCCGTGACAACGGCATGACCCCGGCGTTGTTGACCAGCACATCGACGCGGCCGTAATGCTCGACGGCAAAATCGACGAAGCGCTGCACATCCTGCTGATCGGTGACGTCCAGTGCGCGGAACTGCGCGTGGCCACCGGCGCCGTTGATCTCTTCGGCAATCACGGCCAGACGCTCGGTGCGCCGTGCACCCAACACCACTTTGGCGCCACGTTCGGCGAGCAGGCGTGCGGTGGCTTCGCCGATGCCGCTGCTGGCGCCGGTAATCACGATCACTTTGTCTTGAATGTTCAGCATGATGTCGTCCTCTTCTGTGTGCCCGTGAGTGGGCTTGGAAGAAGATTAAGTGCGGCGGCTCATGGGCTATTAATCGATTCCTCCTCGGGATTTGCCCAATTCTGCTGCATCGCTTTTCGACAGGTTTTCAGGCCCCGCGTGGCGCGTCCCGGTAGGCACTCGGAGTGACCCCGACTTCACGGCGGAACACCTGGGAAAAGTGGCTGGGGCTGGAGTAGCCGACTTCCAGGCCAATGTCGATCACGCTGCGTGCGGTCTCCAGCAACAGATGACGCGCGCGGCTCATGCGCAGGCGGATGAAGTATTGCGAGGGCGATAAACCGGTGGCGCGTTTGAAGGTGCGGCTGAAGTGGTAGTCGCTCAGCCCGGCGATGGCGGCCAGATGACTGAGACTGAAATCCTCCGCCAGATTCGCATTCATGGCTTCGATCACCCGGCGCAGTTTGTAGGCGGGCAGGGCGTTGTCGCGGCGCGGGTTGCTGTCGGGGTCGAGGTAATGACGCAGCAGATGGATCGCCAACGCCTGAGCCAGGCTGTGCACCAGCAGTGCACTGGGTTGGCGCTGTCCGGTCAGTTCGATGCGCAGTTGCTCAAGAATGAAGCTGACCTGCTCGTCACGCGCACCCGACACATCGACAAACGTCACTGCACCGGCCTGTTCGCCGAAGGCTTCGCGCGCCGCTTGTTCGATCAGGCCCAGACCGAGGTAGAGGTGCATGACTTCGAAGACCTCGCAACCTTCGGTCTGCCAGCGCATTTCGTAGGGTTCGCGGGTGTTGGTCAGGAAAAAATCGCCCGCCGTGACCTGGCTCGCCTGCCACTCTCCGCCCAACGAACGTTCTTCGACCCGGGCAGTGCCGGCCAGTACCAGCACCAGCAGTGGTTCGGCCACGCACGGCACGCGGATCGGCTCAAGCAGGGTTTGATGGCGGAACAGCTGCACCACTGCATCCTTGATCTGCGGCTGGGGTGCCTTCGTTTCTGCAACACCGGGCAAATGCTCTGGCATGGCTTCGGCGGCGATGCGCGCGGGCTGGCTGATTGTCGGTGTAGCAGGGCTGGCAGAGGGCACAGGACACTCCATCAAAAGCTTCGGCTGCGAATGATTTTGAAGGTTAGGGCGGGCGAATGAGAAATTCCAGCGCAAAACTCCGACAGTCCCGGCAATCGCCCGAAAGCCCGGCGGCGGACAGTGCGCGACAGTGAAGCCGTGTTTACGACCGCGCCATCAGGCGCAACACCGATTCGCTATCGAGGAGTTACAACCATGACTGATTTCAACCACACCCTGCCCCAAGAAGTCGCCGGTAAAGTTGCACTGGTCACTGGCGCGGCCAGTGGCATCGGCAAGGCGATTGCGCTGATGCTGCACGCTCGCGGCGCCAAGGTGATTGCCGAAGACCTCAACCCGGCTGTCGAAGCACTGGCTCGTCCCGATCTGGTGCCGCTGGTGGCGGACATCACCGAGGACGGCGCCGCCGAACGTGCTGTCGGCCTTGCCGTCGAGCAGTTCGGGCGTCTGGATATTCTGGTCAACAACGCCGGGATCATCATCAACAAAGCCGTGATCGACATGAGCCGCGACGATTGGGAAAAAATCCAGGCAGTGAATGCCACGGCCGCCTTCCTGCACTGCCGCGAAGCGGTGAAAGCGATGATCCCGAACAAATCCGGTGCGATCGTCAATATCGCTTCCTATGCGTCGTACTTTGCGTTTCCGACCATTGCCGCTTACACCGCCTCGAAAGGTGCGCTGGCGCAACTGACCCGTACGCTGGCCCTGGAAGTCATCGAGCACGGCATTCGCGTCAACGCCATCGGCGTCGGCGATGTGGTGACCAATATCCTTAATGATGTGGTCGAGGACGGCCCTGGCTTCCTCGCACAGCACGGCGAAGCAGCGCCAATCGGTCGGGCGGCGCAGCCGGAAGAGATCGCCGAGATCGTGACCTTTCTGGCCTCCGACCGCGCCAGTTTCATGGTCGGCTCGGTAGTCATGGCCGATGGCGGCATGACGGTAACGGCAGGCTGATAGCAGTGCGGCAAACCATGGGCACGTAAGAAGATGTGCCCATGGTTTACCCCGATCTGACCGACGCAGAATCAGGCAAATCTGCAGCATCTTTGATCTAGTCGCCGCTGGGTAAAACTGGCTAATCTTCCTCCGCAGTTGACCCACCTTCGTCTGCTTTCGAGGCCCTTTGCATGGATAACCACGACGCTTCCATCCTCCACGACACGGCGGTGTATCGCGCCGAGCTGGTGCGCTTGCTGACCCAGCGCTTTGATGCGCCGGGCACCTACGAAACCGCGATTGCGCCACTGCACGTGATCCGTCTCGATGGGCCGTCCGAGCTGATCCATGTCGTGCACCGCCCGGCGCTGTGCCTGATCGTGCAGGGGCGCAAGGAAGTCGGGCTGGGTGACGAACGCTTCCTCTACGACCCGCTGAATTATCTGGTGGTGTCAGTGACGTTGCCGGTGTCGGGAAGGGTGATCGAAGCCTCGCCCGAGGCGCCGTATTTTTGCGTACGGCTGGATTTCGATCCGGCGCAACTGACGCAACTGATTGCCGAGTCGCCGCTGACCGGCATGCCGCAGGAAACCGGACGCGGGATGTTTCTCGACAAGATCGACGTGACATTGCTCGACACCATGCTGCGTCTGGTGCGCCTGCTGGATAACCCGCGCGACATCGGCATGCTCGCACCGATGGTGTTGCGTGAGCTGTATTACCGCCTGCTGCGCGGCCAGCACGGGCATCTGCTGTATGAAATCGCCGTCAGCGATTCGCAGACCCATCGGGTCACGCGGGCCATCGACTGGCTGAACAAGAACTTCACCGAGCCACTGCGCATCGACGCGCTGGCGCAGGTGGCCAATCTGAGCAATTCGGCGCTGCATCACCGCTTCAAAGCCGTCACCGCCATGAGCCCGCTGCAATATCAAAAACAGCTGCGCCTGCAAGAGGCGCGGCGGCTGATCATCAATGAAGGGCTGGACGTCTCGAGCGCCTGCTACCGCGTCGGCTACGAAAGCGCCTCGCAGTTCAGTCGCGAGTACAACCGCCAGTTCGGCTGCCCGCCATCCAAGGAGCTCAGCCGCCTGCGTCAGACCGGCTGATTACCTCGGGAGTCCCGCCCATTCCTCACGAAACCCCAGCAGAAAATCCACAAACGCCCGCACCCGCTGCGGCACGTAGCGGCCGTGCGGGTAGAGCAGGGTGTAGGGGCGCGAACGTCCGGCGTACGGCTGCAGCACTTCAATCAGGCGGCCATCGGCGAGTTCCTGCTCGACGATGAACCGGTAAGTCTGAAACAGCCCGGCGCCGTGCTTGGCCAGCGTCACACCGCCGAGCACATCGTCGGAGCAGGAATAGCCACCGTCGGAAATCACTTCCAGGTCTCGGCCGTTTTCCTGAAACAGCCAGGAAATCCGCCGCCCGCTGCTGGGCAATTCGAACTGGATGCACTCATGCGCGATGAGATCGTCCAGCGTCTGCGGCGTGCCGGCTCTATGCAGATATTCGGGGGCGGCGACCACCACCAGGGCGGCGTCTTCCAGCAGGCGCGCGATCAGGGTCGAGTCCGGTTGCGCGCGTACGCGTATCGCCAGGTCGTAGCCTTCTTCAACGAAGTCGATATTGCGATTGCCCAAGTGCACGTCGACCGTGACCTCGGGGTACAACGCGCGAAATTTCGGCAGCAGCGGCAGGATGCGGTGATGCCCGTAGGTGGTTGGCAGGCTGATGCGCAGTCGCCCCGACGGCGATGTCTGCGCGCCCATGACTTCCTGCTGCGCTTCGACCAGTTGCGTCAGCGCCTGGCTGCATTGTTCGAAGAAGCTCCGTCCGGCGTCGGTGAGGCGAATGCTGCGCGTGGTGCGCGCGAACAGTCGCGAACCCAGGCGTTGCTCCAGACGCAGAATCGACCGGCTCACCGCAGCGGGCGTGACCCCGGCCAGTTGCGCAGCGGCGGTGAAGCTGCCGGCTTCGGCGGCCAGGCAGAACAGTTCGATACTGCCTAACTGCAAATCTTCAAAATGGCGTTTCATTGTGGCTCGCACCGAGGATCGACGGACGTTCATCCTCTGTGTACCACAACCAACGACGCCGCCGGTATCCACCGGCGGCGTTGCAGGGTTTCGATCAATGGCCGGCGCTCTGGCCACCGTCGACATGCAGGATCTCGCCAGTGACGAAATTCGCCCCGTCGAGGTAGAGGATCGCTTGCACGATGTCGTCGATTTCCCCCATGTGGCCGACCGGGTGCAGGCTGCCCAGCGCCTGATGGGTTTCCTCGGCGTGCATCGGCGTTTTGATGATGCCCGGCGATACCGCGTTGACCCGAATGCCACGCTTGGCGTACTCGATCGCCAGGGATTTGGTCGCGGCGTTGATGCCACCTTTGGTCAGCGACGCCAATACCGAAGGCACGCCGTCGATTGCATGATCGACCAGGCTGGTGGTCACGCTGACGACGTGGCCGTTGCCGTGTTTTTCCATCTCGGCGATGGCCAGTTGCGAGATGTAGAAGAAGCCGCTCATGTTGGTCGCCACGACCTGGGCATAGTCCGCCTGGCTGTAAGCGGTGAACGGCTTGGCCAGAAAGATCCCGGCATTGTTGACCAGCGTATCGACGCGACCGAAGCGGGCGACGGCGGCGCGAATCACGCGCTCGGCGGTTTGCGGATCGGCAATGTCGCCGGCAACGGTCAGGACATCCGGGTCACTCGACTCTTTGATCGAGCGCGAGGTTGCGACCACTTGATGGCCAAGGGCGCGAAAGCCTTCGACCAGACCTGCACCAATGCCTTGCGAGGCGCCGGTGATGACAACTACTTTTTTCGATGTGCTCATGATGATTTCCTCTGTCGCTGGCCCGTCAGGATGGCGGGTGGCTGTTGGAGGAGACTTTAGGAAGTTGCGCCGAGTTGATAAATGGGGGCTGAGGTACATCATTTGTACTTCGGTGTATCTAATCAGAACGGCCTGCACGCGTTTTTGTAGGAGGCAGCTTTCGTTTGTCCCGTTTGAGTGGACGGTGAAACGCTTTTCAGCCGATTTATCCCTTTGCTGTGCGTCAGTAATCTGTACCCAACTTGAACGCAACAACAAAACTTCAAACTTGAAAAGGGACGCACACCATGACCACTCCAACCTACAACCGCCTGAACAAAGACGACGCTATCGTGCTGCTGGTTGACCACCAGACCGGTCTGATCTCGCTGGTGCAGGACTTCTCGCCGAACGAGTTCAAGAACAACGTGCTGGCGCTGGCGGATCTGGCCAAGTTCTTCGACCTGCCAACCATCCTCACCACCAGCTTCGAACAAGGCCCGAACGGCCCGCTGGTACCGGAGCTGAAAGAAATGTTCCCGGACGCGCCATACATCGCTCGTCCTGGTCAGATCAACGCTTGGGACAATGAAGATTTCGTAAAGGCGATCAAAGCCACCGGGCGCAAGCAGATCATCATCGCCGGTGTGGTAACGGATGTCTGCGTAGCGTTCCCGACCCTGTCAGCATTGGCTGAAGGTTTCGATGTGTTCGTAGTCACCGATGCGTCCGGCACCTTCAACACCACCGTGCAGCAAGCCGCGTGGAGCCGCATGACTCAGGCTGGCGCGCAGATGATGAACTGGTTCTCGGTGGCCTGTGAGCTGCACCGCGACTGGCGCAACGACATCGAAGGCTTGGGCAATCTGCTGTCGCAGCGCATCCCCAACTACCGCAACCTGATGAACAGCTACTCGGCGCTGACGCAGCAGAAGTAAGTTCACCACCCACGAAAAAGCCTGCTTTTAACAGCAGGCTTTTTGTTTTTCCGACGGCTGCGGCCAACTTGGTTGCTCTGTAGCTTGACCCACCGCTTTCGCGAGCAGGCTCGCTCCCACAGTGGACCGTGTTCCCTCAGGAGAAATGCAATTTCCTGTGGGAGCGAGCCTGCTCGCGAAGACGGCGGCACAGTCACCCGAGCAATTCACTGATCCACTGCATCTCTTGCTTCAGCGCAAGAATTTTGTCCTCCGGCAACGTCTGTTGCGCTCTCGTAAACTGCCCCAACGTCTTTTGCCGCTGCTTCAGTCTGCGTTGCCATTTGTGCAGAAATGCCGAGCCGCGCACCTGCAGATGCAGCGGTCCGAAAAACAGTTCCCTGGCGTTGTAAGTCAGCGGTTCAATGGCTGGCTCGGCAACGATGATTTCATAGTCGAAACGGTTTTCGTGCAGCACTTCTTCGCAAACGATCCGGTAACTGTTATCCATCAACCACTGGCGCAGCGCTTGCTCGCCGCCGTTGGGTTGCAGGATCAAGCGTTCGTGGCCGCTGAGATGGGCTTTACCACTGTCGAAAATATCGCGAATGGTTTCGCCGCCCATGCCGCACAGGGTGATGGCGCTGATGGCGTCGCCAGGTTTGATTGCCGTCAGACCATCGGCCAGGCGCACGCTGATCTGGCCGTGCAGGTCGCTGTCATTGACGGTGCGTTGCGCCGCGTGAAATGGCGTGCGCGCGACCTCGCCAGCCACCGCCGCTGTAATCAGCCCTCGGCGCATCAGGGCAACCGGCAAATAGGCGTGATCCGAGCCGATATCCGCCAGCCGCGCGCCGACCGGCACGTGGGCAGCGACGCGCTCCAGGCGCATGGACAATGTCTGTTGGTTCAATGGCGACCCCGTTCACCCAGCGGTGGAAAAAGGGGTGCGACTCTGGCGAGCAACGCTGACGCTGTCAATTGTGCAGGTGAAATCCCCGAACCATCGGCAGCATTGCGCTGCCAATGGGCGCTTGCGCTTAGCCGGCGAGCGTTGCGTTGTCGATGACGAAGCGGTATTTCACATCGCCCTTGAGCATGCGCTCATAGGACTCGTTGATCTGGTCGGCGCGGATCAACTCGATGTCGGAAACGATGCCGTGCTCGGCGCAGAAATCCAGCATTTCCTGAGTCTCGGGAATGCCGCCGATCATTGAACCGGCAATGGTGCGGCGCTTGGTGATCAGGTTGAACACGTTCGGCGACGGATGCGGCGATGCGGGCGCTCCCACCAGGGTCAACGCGCCATCGCGCTTGAGCAGGACGAGGAAGGCGTCGAGATCGTGCGGCGCTGCGACGGTATTGAGGATGAAGTCGAAACTCTTGGTGTGTGCCGCCATTTCTTCGGCATTGCGCGACACCACCACTTCGTCCGCACCCAGCGCCTTGGCCGCTTCGCGCTTGGATTCGGAGGTGGTGAAGGCGACGACATGGGCGCCCATGGCGTGGGCCAGTTTGATGCCCATGTGGCCCAGGCCACCGATGCCGACCACACCGACTTTCTTGCCGGGGCCAGCGTTCCAGTGGCGCAGCGGCGAGTAGGTGGTAATGCCGGCGCAGAGCAGCGGCGCGACGGCGGCCAATTGCGCCTCGGGATGACGGATGCGCAACACATAGCGCTCGTGCACGACGATGTTTTGCGAATAGCCGCCGAGGGTCCAGCCCGGTGCGTCCGGGGTCGGGAAATTGTAGGTGCCGATCATGCCGTCGCAGTAATTTTCCAGACCGGATTCGCAGTCATCGCAGTGCTGGCAGCTGTCGACGATGCAGCCGACACCGACCAGATCGCCGACCTTGTAGTTTTTGACGTGATCGCCAACCGCCGAGACGCGGCCGACGATTTCATGGCCGGGCACGCAGGGGAATTGCGTGCCAGCCCATTCGGCGCGCACCTGATGCAGGTCGGAATGGCAGATGCCACAGAAGGCGATATCGATCTGTACGTCGTGCGCCGCCGGGGCACGGCGGTTGATCTGCATCGGCTCAAGGGGTTTGTCGCCAGCGTGGGCGCCGTAGGCTTGTACGAGCATGTGAGCATCCTCCATGGGGTTGTAGGACGCCCATTGTTGCGCCTGGGTCGGAGCGCGAGGTAGTGCATTTCTGTGAAATGCTTGCCTGATTCTGCTGTCGATTGCGCAACCGAAAGGCAGCCGTATGGCTGCCGTTTCAGGCTCAACGTGGATTGGGCTGGTCGTCCATCTCGGCGTTATCGGTTTCCTGACGTACGCGCTCCGGATCCAGGCCGGTACTGTCATCATCCAGCGGGATTTCGCCTTCGTTGTCGGGCAGTTCGTCGATGCCGCGTTCCTTCATCGGATCGACCTCGGTACGCCCCGGACTCAGCGGGTCGGGCGTGGTTGGGAGCGGATCGTCACCTTGCTTGCCTTGATCGTTATTCATCTCACACCTCGTCATGGCCGTTTTCTACGGCTTGTGCAGATTGGAGGTGCGGGCGATTTTCGCCGTTCGATTTTTTTGCCTGCCTTCGGTCGCCTCGCAAAAAAGCGGAATTTCTCCGACGCGCGCCGCTCCATAAACCAACAGCCAGAGGCGAGGACGCAATGATGAGCAGCTCATTCAAAGTCGGCGATGCGGTGCGCTGGAATTCCGAGGCCGGCGAGATCCACGGCAAAGTGGTCAAGGTGCACACCCGCGACACCGAGTTCATGGGCCGCCACCGGCCAGCCTCGAAAGACGCGCCGCAATACGAGGTCAAGAGCGACAAGACCGGCCACCTGGCCATGCATCACGGCGACGCGCTGAAGCACGCTTAGAAACGTGCCAGTCGGTAGGCATCGACATTTGGCAACGCGAGAGCGGCGCCTGAGACCATCTGCCCGATCAGTTCCGCCGTCACCGCCGCCTGCGTAAGGCCCAGATGCTGATGACCGAAGGCAAGCAAGACCTTGCCGGCGCAAACCTGATCAATCACTGGCAGCGAATCCGGCAGCGACGGGCGAAAGCCCATCCACGGTGTGGCGCCATCAGCGTTCAGGTCCTTGCGAAACAGGCCTTGGCTCAGGCGCTGCAACTGCCAGGCGCGCGCCATGTTCGCCGGCCGCTCCAGCCCGGCGAATTCGACCGTGCCGGCCAGGCGCAGGCCTTCGCGCATCGGCGTCATGATGAATTTGCGTTCCAGCGAGGTGACAGGGAAGGGCAGGCGATCATGCTCGTGCGGCAGCATCAGGTGATAGCCACGTTCGGTGTCCAGTGGTACTTGCTTGCCGGTCAGAGCGGCGGTGAGTTTCGCCGAATGCGCACCGCAGGCCAGTAACACGCGGCTGGCCGTCACACCGCCGTTGCCGGTCATCAACAAGACACCGTTTTCCTGCACGTAGCCGCCCTGAACCTGCTGTTTGAGAAAACTCACGCCGCTGCTGCGCGCCGCCTCGACCAGTGCACGAACCACCCGATAGGGGTCAAGGAAATGCCCGGTTCGCGGGAAAAACAGTCCGCCCTGAATCTGTTCGCTGAGCTGCGGCGCCGTTTCGCGAATCGGCCCCGCCTGCCAATAGTCCACCGGCACCTGCTGCTGATGCAGTCGCGCCTGCAAGGCTTCGATGGCCTGCCGGGATTCAGGTTTTTCGAAGACCAGTAACGAGCCGTCAACCTTGAGCAGATCAGTGCGCTGGATATCGCTGAGCAAGCGCTGCCACGCGTCGAGGCTGCTTTCGTTGAGCGCGCGCAAGCCGGCGACGGTTTTCTGAAAAGGTTCAGGCCGCAGATTCAGCAGCAAGCGGGTGAACCACGGCAGGGCGCGCGGCAGGTACTTCCAGTCCAGACGCAGCGGCCCCATCGGGTCCATCAACATGGCCGGCAGGCGCTTGAGGATCGACACGTCAGCGATAGGAAAGACTTGCTCGGTGGCCAGATGCCCGGCGTTGCCGAACGAAGCGCCATGGCCCGGTTCCTGCTGATCGATGACCACCACCCGCAGGCCCTGGCGCGCCAGACGCAGTGCGCAAGCGACGCCGATGATCCCGGCGCCGACCACCGCGATGTCGTGCGAAGGGTTATTCGCCATGGTGTGTTGCTTCCCGTTGGCCATCGAGCAAGCGCCGAAGGTTTAGCGGATTGGTCTGTTGCAGCGCCGTCGGCAGCAGGCTGTCGGGGAAATCCTGATAGCACACCGGCCGCAGGAAACGCAGGATCGCCGCAGTGCCCACCGAGGTGCTGCGCGCATCCGAGGTTGCCGGGTAAGGCCCGCCATGCACCATCGCATCGCAGACTTCCACGCCGGTCGGCCAGCCATTGACCAGCAAGCGCCCGGCCTTGCGTTCCAGGGTTGGCAGCAACGTACGCGCCAGTGCAAGGTCGGCGTCGTCCATGTGCAAGGTCGCGGTCAGTTGACCTTCCAGATGTTCGCAGACCTGACGAATTTCCTCGTCACTGCTGCATTGCACCACCAGCGATGTCGCGCCGAACACCTCGGCTTGCAAGCTTTGATCGGCAAGAAAATCCGCTGCATCGGTGCTGAAGACATGCGTCTGACACTGATTCGGGCCGCCGCCGACTTGGCCAACCGCTACCGCGCGTGCACGGGGATTGTCTTGCAAAGCCGTCGCGCCTGCTTGATAGGCGCCGAAGATGCCGGGCGTGAGCATGGTTTGCGCCGCGCTGCGCGGGATCAGTTCCGCTATCGCGCCGAGGAACCCGTCGAGCGCCGGGCCTTTGCGGGCAATCAGCAATCCCGGGTTGGTGCAGAACTGCCCGGCGCCCAGTGTCAGCGACGCGACAAACCCTTCGGCCAACGCCTGCGTCCGATTTTCCAGCGCGGCAGGAAACAGCACTACCGGGTTGATCGAGCTCATTTCCGCATACACCGGAATCGGCTCCGGCCGCACTTGCGCGGCTTTCATCAAGGCCAGACCGCCAGCGCGCGAGCCGGTGAAACCAGCGGCTTTGATGCGCCAATCACTGACCAATGCGATGCCGACTTCGTACCCCGAATCGAACAACAAGGAAAACACGCCTTCGGGCAGAGCGCAGGCCCTGACCGCTTGCGCCACTGCGCGGCCGACCAGTTCGCTGGTGCCGGGATGCGCGCTGTGCGCCTTGACGATCACCGGGCAACCAGCCGCCAATGCCGCAGCGGTGTCGCCACCGGCCACGGAAAATGCCAGGGGAAAGTTGCTCGCACCAAACACCGCGACCGGCCCCAAGGCAATCTGTCGTTGCCGCAGGTCGGAGCGCGGCAGCGGTTGGCGTTGCGGTTGCGCACTGTCGACGCGCACGTCCAGCCACTCACCCGCGCGCACCGTACGGGCGAACAGGCGCAATTGCGAGCAGGTGCGGCCGCGTTCGCCCTGAAGGCGTGCACGCGGCAAACCGGTTTCGGCGTGGGCGCGTTCGATCAGTTCATCGCCAAGGCTTTCGATGTGCTCGGCAATACTTTCGAGAAATGCCGCACGGCTGCTCAGGCTGGTTTCGCGATACGCGTCTTGCGCCGCCCAGGCCAGGGCGCAGGCCTGTTCCACCTGTTCGGCTGATGCCCCGGCGTACTGCGGTTCAAGTGCCTGGTTGGTCGCCGGATCAATCGCGCGAAAGGCTGGACGATTACCGGTCACGGCTTGCTGGCCGATCAGCATGTTGCCCGTCAGAGTCATGGTGTCTTCCTGTGAAATGAGCGAGGCCTGCCGCGAATCGTGATGACTCGCGGCAGGTGGTGGTCAGGCGAAGTTCTGTTCGGCAGACCAGTTCTCGTACCAGTGACGGAACAGCGAATACTGCTTCTCGGCATAGCGCCGTTGCGAGTCGCTCAGCGCATCGGTTTCGTTGAAGTGCAGGGTGTATTCCTTGTCGCCGTTGAGCACCATCAAGTGCTTGTAATACAGCACCAGATCACAGCCTTCGTCGAACGATGACAGCACTGCCAATGCCGATTCCAGCTCCCGTGCCTGACGCCGGGCCTTGGCATCGCCTTGCGCGGCCTGCTTGCTCAGCGCGACCAGTTGCAGCACTTCGCGAGGAAGGGCGTTGCCGATACCGGTGATGGCGCCGGTAGCGTTGCAGTTGACGAAACCGTGCACCACTTGCGTGTCGACACCGACCATCAGCGTCACGTCGTCATCCTTGGAGGTGATGTTCTCGGCCGCGTAGCGCAGGTCCGCGCCCCCACCAAATTCCTTGAAGCCGATCAGGTTCGGGTATTCACGGCGCAGTTCGAAAAACAGATCGGCGCGGGTGGCGAAGCCGTAGTAAGGGCTGTTGTAAATCACCGCCGGCAAGTTCGGTGCGGCTTGCAGGATGGCAGCGAAGTGGGCCTTTTGCGCCGTCGCCGAAGCACCACGGGACAGCACGCGCGGAATGACCATCAAGCCTTGCGCGCCGACTTTCGCCGCATGCGCTGCGTGGGAAACCGCTTCACGGGTATTCACTGCACCAGTGCCGACGATGGTCGGCACCCCGGCGGCGACCAGGCGCGCCACACCTTCCTGACGCTCGGCTTCAGTCAGCAGCGGCCAGTCGCCCATCGAGCCGCAATAGACCACGGCGCTCATGCCGATATCAATCAGCTCGCGTCCCTTGCTCACCAGCGCATCGAAGTCCGGTTTGCGCTGGGCGGTGCACGGGGTCATCAGGGCCGGCATGCAACCGGTGAAGATGTTGTCGCTCATGGTTTAACTCCTTGGCATTTCGTTTTATTCGAGGGAAAAAATCGGCGTGGCGGCTCAGATGCCCCACGCGAACGGGTCGCTGTCGTCGATCAGCAAGGTGCTGTCGGCGGTCATGTAGGCGCGGCCGGTGATGAACGGGCGAATGCGTTCACCTTCCCATTCGAAGCGGCCTTCGAACTGGCTGCCGGTGATGCTCGCCTGGATCCACGGTGCGCCCGGTTGCAGCTTGTCGTCGGCTGCCAGGCAGGCAAGTTTGGCGCTGGTGCCGGTGCCGCACGGTGAGCGGTCGTAGGCTTTGCCGGGACACATGACGAAGTTGCGGCTGTCGGCCTGATCGTCATCGGCGAACAATTCGATGTGGTCGATGACCGCACTGTCTTCGCCGAAGATGCCCTGATCTTCCAGCGCCTTGAGCATGGCCCAGGTGCACGCGGTCAGGTGTTCGACGTTGTCCATGGTCAGGGTCTGGCCATGCTCGGAAACCAGAAAAAACCAGTTGCCGCCGTAGGCGATATCACCGACTACGCGACCAAAACCGGGCACGTCCACTGGTACCTGTTTGCGATAACGGTAAGCGGGCACGTTGCCCAGAGTGACCGAGCCATCGTCGTGCAGCGTCGCGCTGACTTGCCCCACCGGTGTGTCGATCTTGTGCACGCCCGGCTGGATTTTCCCCAGATGCTGCAACGAATTGATCAGGCCAATGGTGCCGTGGCCGCACATGCCCAGGTAGCCGGCGTTGTTGAAGAAGATCACCCCGCAAGTGGCGTCCGCCGATACCGGTGGGCAATAGAGCGCGCCGACCAGCACATCGTTGCCGCGTGGCTCGAGCAGACAGGCGCGCCGCCACTGGTCATGCTGGTTGCGCAAGGCATCGCGTTTCTCGGCCATGCTGTTGCCGGACAACTCGGGGAAGCCGCTCATCACCAGCCGTGTCGGTTCGCCGCCGGTGTGGGAATCAATGACGTGTACTCGTTTCATGGAGAGATCCCGTTGGATGATTTCAGTAGGCGCCGGCAGGGCGGGCGGTGACGGTGGACGAGGGCGCAGGGCTTTCGCTTTCTTCGTCCTCGTCGTCCAGGCGCAGCAGATGCGCAGGCACGCCGGTTGCTGCACCCCAGTAGTAAATGCCGGTGGCGCAAGCGGCGACGACGATCGTGTCGAACGGATGGGCGAGGATGCCCAGGCCACCGAAGGTGCCGAGTTTCGACAGCACGATGGTCACCGCGTAGAAGGCGATCAGCCACGCCGATGAGCGCACCTGACGCGCCAGACTCAGGTGCGCAGTGGGCACAAAGCGACCGCAGAACAGGTAGATGACAAACATCAGGATTTGCAGGCCGAGCAGCCACGACACGGTGTTCCAGCCCGACCAGTAGACGATCAGCGCGGCGATGATGAACGACACCGGCCCAAGCAGGCCCATGCTCCTGACCCGAAACGGGCGCGGCATGTCCGGCGCATTGCGCCGCAACGCCGCAACCGACACCGGCGCCACCGCATAGCTCAACACCAGCGCGGCGGAGACCACGTTGATCAGCGCTTCCCACGACGGGAATGGCAGGGTCCAGAACACCGACAGGGCGAAAGTCAGCCACAGCGCCGGACGCGGGATGCCGGACTTTTCATCGATGTGGGTGAAGACCTTGAAAAAGGTGCCGGTCTGCGCCCAGCCGTAGATCACTCGCGGCGTGGCGTTCATGTAGATGTTGCCGCAGCCGCTCGGCGAGATCACCGCATCGGCGACCACCAGATACGCCAGCCAGCCCACACCGAGCGCCAGGGCGATGTCGCGATAGGGCAGGGCGAATTCCTTGCTGATGCCAGCCCAGCCGTGGGCGAGCATTTCCGTCGGAATGCTGCCGAGAAAGGCCATTTGCAGCAGCACGTAGATCAGGGTCGACAGCAGTACCGAGAGAATCAGCGCGATGGGAATGGTGCGCTGTGGATTTTTCACTTCGCTGGCCACGGAAATAATCGGCGTCAGGCCCAGATAGGCAAAGATGATTCCGCCGGCGGAGACCGCCATCTCGACGCCCGACAAGCCGAACGGGGCAAATCCCTGAACCTGGAAGTTCTCCGGTTTGAAGAAGGTGAACAGCACGCCGATCACCAGCAGCGGCACGATGAATTTGAACACGCTGACCAGATTGTTGGCCTTGGCGAAGGTCTTCACGCTGCGGTAGTTGAGCAGGAAAAACACGCAGAGCAGGCCGAACTGCACCAGCCAGCCGAGGATCGTCGGATCGCCACTGCCAGCCTTGGTCAGACCGGGAAACCATGCCGCCGCGTATTGGCGCGAGGCGACCACTTCGATCGCCACCAGACTGGAAAACGCAATCAGCGTAATGAAACCCATCAGGTAGCCGAGCAGCGGACCGTGGGAATAAACCGGGTAGCGCACCACGCCGCCGGCACGGGGCAATGCGGCGCCCAGTTCGCAGTAGACGATACCCAGCAGCAACACGGCGAAACCGCCCAGTAACCAGGAGAAAATCCCCGCCGGCCCGGCAATCGCCGAGACATGGCTGGCGGCGAACAACCAGCCGGAGCCGAAGATCGCGCCGAGTCCGATAAAGGTGAGGTCGATCAATGAAAGCTGTTTTTTGAACTTGCCTTGGCCTGACATGGCATCGCCTTCTTGTGAGTTATTGGATAGGCAGTTGTGTCACGGGGACGAGCAGACTTTGCACCGCCCGGCAGTGGCGGCGATTGATGTTTTATGCCGGGATCGATGACGAATTCAGCACAATGGCACCGATGAATGCGCGGCCTCGACAGGGTCGCGACGTTGCTGCAATCTGCTGGCGAGTGACATTTGCGGTGGTTCAATTCGAGGGGAAGTCTTTGATGCAGTCAGCGTTTTCGATCCTGTGCCAAGGCACTGACGGCTTGCGTGCGCAGACCCTCGAAGAGATGGTCGCCGGGGCCGCGCAGCTGTTGCCGATACTCGATGTGATCCCCAATGCGGCGATCTTCATCAAGGATCTGCAAGCGCGTTATGTGCTGGCCAACCGTACGCTGGTGCAGCGTTGTGGCTTGAAGGACCTGCGCCCGTTGCTCGGCAAAACCAGTGCGCAGGTGTTCCCGGCGCAGTTGGGGCCGGGTTATACCGAGCAGGATCGCAAGGTGCTGGAGGAAGGTTTCGTGTTGGAGGATCAGCTCGAACTGCATCTGTATGGCAGTCGCGAACCGGGCTGGTGCCTGACCCACAAGAGGCCGATCTACAACCGTGACGGGACGATCATCGGTCTGGTGGGGATCTCGGTGGATCTGCAGTCAGCCAGTGAAACCCACCCGGCGTTCGAGCGCCTGGCGGCTGTCGATGAATACATTCGCGGCAACTTCAACCGGCGGGTGACGCTGAGTGAACTGACGCGGATCGCCGGGATTTCCGTGGCGCAACTGGAGCGCTATTGCAAACGCGTTTTCCACCTGACACCACGGCAGATGATTCAGAAAGTCCGTCTTGAACACGCCCATCGATTGCTGCACAGCGACCTGCCGATCACCGAGGTGGCGCTGCAATGCGGCTACACCGATCACAGCGCTTTCACCCGTCAGTTCAAGGCCTCGACCGGGTTTACACCACGCGAATACCGGCAAGCCACCGGGCATTAGACCAACACGGCCAGCCAGGCCGAGAGCAGCAGAAGAAGGGCCAGTGCCGCGTTCATGCGCTTGAACGCCTGCGGTGAGCTGAGCAAGCGCGCGCTGCCAACGCCGAGCAATGCCCAGAGCGTCATGCACGGCAACGACACCAGCAGAAACGCCAGCGACAACACCAACAGGCGCAGCGTCTTGTCGCCGCCGCCGACGAATACGCTGACCACCGCCACAGCCATCATCCACACCTTCGGGTTGACCAATTGCAGCAGCGCCGCGCCGAATACGCTCAAGCTTTGTTCCTGCGATTTCGGGTCCAGGGATGGCGGCGGGCTGCGAAAGATCTGCCACGCCAGCCAGCTCAACCAGAGCACGCCAGCCCAAGCCATGGCTTGCTGCACGCGCGGAAAGCGCAGCAGGGTTTCACCAGCACCGAGCCCGACCACCAGCACGATCAACGCGGCCGCCGCACACGCGCCAAAAATGATCGGCAGCGTGGCAATCAATCCGCGCCGCGAGCTGTGGCTCAACACCAGAATATTGGTCGGCCCCGGCGTGATCGAGGCAACGAAAGCAAACAGTAGAAAGGGCAGTAAAGAAGCCATGGTGCAAACTCCTGAAAGTCGAAACAGGACACCATGATCGTCAGACGGAGGGCGTCAGTCTGGAAGATTTGAGCAGCGTTTGCGGTAGTCCGCCGGGGTCAGTTGATAGGCGCGTCGGAACCAGCGACCGAGATGACTCTGATCGGCAAAACCGAGCACGCTGGCCACCTGCGCTGGCGTCTCGCCGCGCGCGAGCAATTGCCGCGCCTTGGCCAGGCGCAACTGGATCAGGTAAGCGTGGGGTGCCAGACCGAAAGCGGCCTTGAACGCGCGGGTCAGGCGAAAGCGATCAACGCCACAGGCTTGCGCTAGGTCGTCGAGGCCGATGTCTTCGTAGGTGTGGGCATGCAGATAGTCGCGCGCAACCTGCGCAACCAGTGGCAGGCGCGGATCGAAGTCCTGACGCTTGCGCCAGTCGAGGTGGCGGGTGAGGGACGCCAGCAGGCCATCCAGCGCAGTCTGCCGGACGATGCGCAGATCGCCGTCATGCAAAGCATGGAAGGCTTGCACGATCGCCGTCGACAGGCGCGGATCGTGGCTCAGGGTGTCGGCAAATCCTGGCTGACTGTCGGCGGGCGCCTCTTCGAACAGCGCGTGCAGTTCGCGCTCCAGCCAGTGCGGATCGAGGTACAGCATCGAGTAGGTGAAGCCATCCTCGGTCGGCGCATGGCCATCGTGGATCTCTCCTGGTTCAAGCAGGAACACATGCCCCGGGGTACTGCGATGACGTATACGACGGCAATTGAACTGCTGCACGCCCTGCTCGGTAACGCCCACGAGGAAACTGTCATGCCAGTGCGGATCGTAGGCATGCCCACGGAAATGCGCACGAATCGACTCGATCCCGGTATCGACATCCTGGGACAGGGAGATCCAGTTGCGTGTGTCCATGGGAGGACTCCATAGGGCGGTTGAGCTTGGGCGTTTTTAAAATACCGCGTGGGGGAGGAGAGTGTTTAGAAGATTTGTGCAGGGGGATCGAGTCAGGCAATGTGTCCTGGATGGGGTGGGACCAGAAAACGCAGACGAAAAAAAACCGCCTTCGCGGGGCGGTTTTTCAATCCTCGGTTTGGAGCCGAGGCCATGTGCTTCACTAGCCACACCAACATGTCCGCGCATGGTATTGAGTTTCTCCCGTCAGTGCAACGTAGGTTTAGCGTGATGTGCGAGGTTTTTTCGGAACGTCCAACGCATGTAGCTGAATTCAGGTCTGTCAATAAACATTGTCAGAAATAAGATTTTACAAAGGTTCAGGCGTAGCCGCAGGATAACCTTGGGTACTCGGGTTTTCTCTTCTGATTTCTGCGTTAAGATGCCTGCGCTCATCTTGTTGGTAGAGCAGTGAGGTTTGGCTGGGGGGCGCAAAAGGTTTCACGCCCTCTGACGCGGATTCGCACCCGCGCCGGAATGTTGTCTCGGAGGGATTTCAACCGGCCGCCTCACTAGCCACACCAGCATGTAGGCTGAAGGCACGCATGGTCCGGTAAGTTTGCTGGAGGTTTGGCCGCCAGCCCTGGAGGCCAAAACGTATGAAGCTTTTGCTGCGTACGCTGAGCCTTGTATGGAGATTGTTGAAAGCTTTGCGCTTTTACGAGTTCCTGCGAGATCACTTTGACGACTTGAAATAAGGGTCGTCTGAGTGGGAAAGACCCGTTTCGGTTTTTATCGATTCGGGTCTTTTTTTTGCTTGCGTAAAGCTGTCAATAATACGATTGGTCAGTTTTGTGCCTTGGACGTTGTAGGGCGTTTCGTTTGGACCCGTAAGTAACAGCTTAAAGGTTAGATAAGCAGCTACTTTTGCTTAGCTCGATCATTGATTGCGTCAATAACGACCATTAAGTCAATGAAGTTCTCATATCCATAGCGCGGCGTAAGATCGACTCCATACCCAATCACTGCACCTCGGAGCACATCATCATGAAACGCCAGACTATCCTCGGTATCGCTTTCTCGGTTTTTGCACTGAACGCCTTCGCCGCCACCGAAACCGACCCACTGTTCAGCGACGCGGTGGCCGCTACTCAAACTGATCGTCTGTTCAGCGACGCAGTAGCCGCCACCGAAACCGACCCGCTATTCAGCGACGCAGTTGCCGCCACCGAAACCGATCCACTGTTCAGCGATGCAGTAGCCTCTGATGGCTCCGATCATCTGCAAGGCAATCGGGTTGCCGAAGGTGGCGCAGACCGTCTGCTCGAACGTCGCACCGCTTGAGCGCAACCATGAGCATCGATAGCGAATGCCGCCTAAACCACAGGCGGCATTCGTTCTGTTCATGCATTAGAACTCTGCTCTAAACCGCAGTCGGCAACACAGCCTTGTCCCGATCGCGGCCCTTGAACGTCGCCCAGAAACACAGCAGCACCGCCACGGAAAAACCGGCTGGAAATAGCCAGATACTTCTCCAGTCATGGCCCGCACTCGAAGTGAAGTGGTCAGTAATCCGTCCCGCAATCCAGAAGCCAATCAACATGCCCAACCCGTACGTGGCCAAAGTGATCAGACCTTGCGCCGAACTGCGGAAGCGTTCCGGTGCTTTTGCATCGGTGTAGATCTGCCCGGACACGAAGAAGAAGTCATAGCACGCGCCGTGCAGGGCAATGCCGATCAGCAGCATGAATGCCTGATCGTCGTTATTGCCGAAGGCAAACAGCACGTAACGCAACGCCCAGGCAGCCATGCCGACCAGCAGGGCGATCTTGATGCCGAAACGATGGATGAACAGCGGCAACAGCAACATGAACAGCACTTCCGAGACCTGACCGATGGCCATCTTCGCTGTCGGGTTGGTCACGCCGATCTCCGCGAGAAACGGGTTGGCGTTCTGGTAATAGAAGGCCAGCGGAATGCAGATCAGGATCGAGGCGAGAAAGAACACCAGATAGCTGCGATCCTTGAGCAAACCCCACGCATCGACGCCGAGCATCTGCTTCAGGCTTGATGAGCCGGCTGCGGTTTTCAGCGGCGCGGTGTTCGGCAGACTGAAGCTGTAAAGCCCCAACAGCAGTGATGCGACGGCGGACATCAGAAACGTATTGCGCAAGCCTCCCGCCGCGATGCTTTGCTGCGAGTCCCAGGCGAACACGAAGCTGATCACCACGCCGGCGACAATCCAGCCCACTGTGCCCCATACGCGAATGCGCGAGAACTCCAGCGCCGGGTCTTTGATCTGGCGGAACGCCACGGCGTTCACCAGCGCCAATGTCGGCATGTAGACCATCATGTAGGCGAGCACATAGGGATAAAACGCGCTGAAGTCTGCCGCGCGATAGAGCTGATAGAGCAGCACCGCGCCCAGCAGATGGAGCGCCGCCAGAATGCGTTCGGCATTGAAAAACCGGTCGGCAATCAAGCCAATGACAAACGGCGCCAGAATCGCACCCCATGATTGCGTGGCGAAGGCCATGCCGACCTGGCCGCCGCTGGCAGCGAGCGTGGTGGCCAGAAAAGTGCCGAGGGTGACGAACCAGCCGCCCCAGATAAAGAACTGCAAAAACATCATCACGCTCAGTCGCGCATTCATTACGTTCATTTCAGATCACCGTATTGTTTTTATGTCGGTAACGCGGATGAATCAGTCGTCGGTCAGGCCGAGCAGGCGCCGGTTGGAAGCGGCATCGGCGCTGACCCCGGCGAAGTCGTCGAAGGCCTTGGCGGTCTTGCGGATCATGTGTCGCTCGATGAACGCCGCGCCTTCCGCCGCGCCCTGTGCAGAGTCTTTCAGGCAGCATTCCCACTCGAGCACGGCCCAGCCGTTGAAGTCGTATTGGCACAATTTGCTGAAGATCGATTTGAAATCGATCTGGCCGTCGCCCAGCGAGCGGAAGCGCCCGGGACGCTCGACCCAGCCCTGATAGCCGCCGTAGACGCCGGAGCGCGCATCGGGGCGGAACTCGGCATCCTTGACGTGGAACATGCGGATGCGTTGGTGGTAACGGTCGATGAAGCCGAGGTAATCCATTTGCTGCAGCAGCAGGTGGCTCGGGTCATAGAGAATTGCGGCGCGGGGGTGATGATTCACCGCCTCAAGAAACTGCTCGAACGACGCGCCGTCATGCAAGTCTTCGCCGGGATGGATTTCGTAGCACAGATCAACGCCGGCCTCTTCGAAGCAATCGAGGATCGGCAGCCAGCGCTTGCCCAGTTCGGCGAAACCTTGCTCGACCAAACCGGCCGGACGTTGCGGCCATGGATAGACGTAGGGCCAGAGCAGGGCGCCGGAGAAGGTCGCATGGGCCTTGAGTCCGAGACGCTGGCTGGCACGGGCCGCCAGTTTCAACTGCTCGATGGCCCACTCGGTGCGCTCCTGCGGCTTGCCGCGCAGCGCTGGCGGGGCGAAGTCGTCGAACAGACTGTCGAACGCCGGATGCACAGCGACCAATTGTCCTTGCAGGTGCGTCGACAACTCGCTGATCACTACACCCGCGCGGGCGCAGACGGCGATGAGTTCGTCGCAGTAATCCTGGCTCTCAGCGGCGCGCTGCAAATCGATGAAACGCGTGCCGAGGGTCGGTACCTGAATGGCTTTATAGCCTTGCGAGGCTGCCCACTCGGCGATGTTGGCGAGGGAGTCGAAAGGCGCTTCGTCGGCGATGAATTGCGCGAGGAAAATCCCCGGACCTTTCAGGCCAGTCAAATTTTGCTGATCACTGTTCATTGTGCTGGGCTCCTGTCAGTGGGCCGGGTATCTCGCTCCACTTTTCATTGCCAAGGTGATTGGCGATGGCGGTTTCAATGAAGGCCATGCCGCGCAGGCCGGTCTCGATGCCCGGTATGCCCGGGGCCTGATGGCCTTCGACGCCTTGAACAATCGCCTCGGCGAGATCGCCGTACAGGTTGGCCATCGCTTCCAGATAACCCTCGGGATGCCCGGCGGGCAGGCGCATGCGCTGACTGGCAGCGTCACACAACCACGGCTGACCGACTCCGGATCGCAGAATACGCATCGGTTCATTCAACGGTCGATGAATCAGACTGGCCGGCTCTTCCTGACGCCATTCCAGCCCACCCTTGTCACCGTAGACGCGGATCTTCAGCGGGTTTTCCTCACCGGCGCAGACCTGGCTGGCGAGCAATACACCACTGGCGCCGTCGCTCATTTTGAACAGCATCGCCACATCGTCATCCAGTTGCCGACCCTCGACATGCGAACCGAGCATTGCGCTGATGAACTGGATCGACTGGCCGGCAACGAACTCGGCGAGGGAAAACGCATGGGTGCCGATGTCGCCAATGCAGCCGCCGATCCCGGATTGCGCCGGATCGTCGCGCCAGCCGGCCTGCTTGTTGCCTTGCCCGGCGACATCGGTGCTGAGCCAGCCTTGCGGGTACTCGACGATGACTTTGCGCACGTGCCCGAGCACGCCGCTGGCGACCATTTCGCGGGCCTGCCAGACCATCGCGTAACCGAGGTAGGTGTGCGCCAGCCCGTAAATTCGCTGGCTGTTGATCACCACCGAATGCAGCGCCTGCACCTCGGCGAGATTCAGCGCCGCGGGTTTCTCGCTGAACACGTGAAAACCGGCGCTCAATGCCTCACGGGCAATCGGTGCGTGCAGATGATTGGGGGTGACAATGACCAGCAGTTGCATGCGTTGCTCGGCGGGCAGGGCGGCCTCGCGAGCGAGCAGGGTTTGCCAGTCGCCGTAACAACGTTCGGCGGACACTCCCAGGGTCGCAGCGGTGCGCTGATTATTCTCCGAGTCGCGGCTGAACGCGCCACAGACCAGTTCGAAGCGTCCATCGAGGCCGGCGGCTTGCCGGTGGGCACGGGCAATGAATGAACCTTCACCGCCTCCGACAAAACCCATTCTTGTTTTTTTTGCGGCAGCGTACATGGCGGTCCTCTCGGTAGCTGGATGCAATGCTGATGAGTGATGTAACCGGTTACATCGTGGGCGAAATCTAGGCGTGAAATAGCCGAGTGTCAAATGCCAGCGGATGATCGACAGCGTTTCGATCGCTCGTTGCCTGCGGTAAGCTCCGCGTCTGATCGGCATGAATCAACGAGGTGTTTTTGTCCAATATTCGCGAAGTGGCTCGACTGGCCGGGGTTTCCGTGGCGACGGTTTCGAGGACTTTGAAATCGCCCGAGCGTGTGCTCGCGCCAACCCGTGAGCGCGTCATGGCGGCCGTGGAGCAGGCCGGCTATCGGCCGAACCTGATGGCCGTGCAGTTTCGTTCGCGGCGCACCGGCAATCTGGTGATTCTGGTGCCGACCATCGCCAATACCTTCTTTGCCCGGGTCATCAGCGGCGCGCAGCAAGCGGCGCAGGCGGCTGGCTATCGCTTGCTGCTCTGCGACACTCAGGGCCGGGAAGAACTGGAGCGACAATTCGCCGAGCTGGTGTACGCCTATCAGGCCGACGGGGTGATTCAGTTGCGCGCCTACGATCCTTTCGAAAACGCTCCGGCCGACGCCGATGTGCCGCCGATCGTGAACGCCTGCGAAGTGCTCAAGGCCGGGCGTTATCCAACCATCAGCCTGGACAACGTCGCCGCCGCCAAAGCCATGACCAACCACCTGATCGCATTGGGACACCGACGCATCGGCCTGATCAAGGGCTCGAAAAACAGCCCGCTGACTCTGGATCGACTGGCGGGTTACGAAGCGGCATTGCGCGAAGCCGGGATTGCCATCGATGAAGCACTGATCTGCCATGGCAATTTCAGCCTTGAGGCCGGTTTTGCCGGCGCGCAAAAGATGCTCGCATTGGCCGAGCGACCGAGTGCGCTGTTCTGTGAAAACGATGAAATGGCCATTGGTGCACTCAAGCGCATCCGGCAGGCTGGGCTGCGTGTGCCCGAGGATATTTCAGTGGTGGGTTTCGATGACATTCCCATGGCTGCGTTCTGCGATCCGCCGCTGACCACCATCTCGCAACCGGCTGAGGCCTTCGGGGCCAAGGCGGTCGAGATGTTGATTGCCCTGATCGAAAAGCGGCCGCTGGCAGAAAGGCATGTCGTCCTGCCGTTCGAGCTGACGCCACGCAGCAGCACGGCCCGCATCGACAACTCGGGCAAGCGCTAACCGGATCACGCCGCTGGCGGCTTCGCCAGCGCGATCCCCGCCGCGCCCAACCGCTTCAACACTTCAAACAACAAATCGCTCTTGGTCAGCCCGACAATCCTCGGGCTGCCCACATAGCCGGTGACCGTGAGGGTTATGCCGTCCGGGGACAACTTGCTGAAACGCACGAATGGCGCCGGTTTATCGAGGATGGTTTCGTTCTCGTGATACGCATCCAGCAGCAGTTGTTTGACCTGCTCAGGATCGATATCCAACGGAAACACCAGCTCCAGCGATGCCACGCCCTGAGCGCTGCCGCCGAGGGTAACGTTGCGCAGGTTCTGCGAGATCAGCTGCGAGTTGGGCACGATCACGATCGAGCGGTCGCTGAGCTGGATCTCCGTGGCGCGCACGTTGATCCGGCGGATGTCGCCCTCGACGCCGCTGATGCTGATCAGGTCGCCGACCTTGACCGGGCGCTCGGTGAG
This sequence comes from Pseudomonas siliginis, assembly GCF_024072275.1. NCBI lineage: Bacteria > Pseudomonadati > Pseudomonadota > Gammaproteobacteria > Pseudomonadales > Pseudomonadaceae > Pseudomonas > Pseudomonas siliginis. The sequence continues at coordinate 2,395,656 of NZ_CP099598.1, forward strand.
CAGAATCAGGCCGGAGACGAAGTTCTTGACGATCTCCTGCAAGCCGAAGCCGATACCCACTGACAGCGCACTGACGATCCACGCCAGATTGGTCCACTGCACGCCCAGCGACGACAGCGTCAGCAGAATCACGAAGGCGTAGCCGATATTGGAAAACAGCGTGCTCAGCGACGCGCACATGCCCGGGTCCATGTCGGTCTTGGGCAGGAATTCGTTGTCGAGCCAGCGGCTCAATGTACGGATCAGCCAGATGCCGATCAGCAGCGCCAACAGCGCATTGAGCAGGTGCCCGGGGACGATATTCAGCTTGCGCAAACCGGCGCCGCCAAGAATCGACATGATGTTGGTGACCAGTTGGCCGAGCGTGGTGCCGATGCCGCCGACAAACAACGAAATCAGCGCCATCAGCATCAGGCCGGCGCGGCTGACGCCGGACAACAGGATCGACGTTTGCTCAAGGCGTCGATCGCTGACCCCGAGCAATTGCTTGAGCGCCTGGCCGCTCGCGTGTTTCGGTGAAAACAGGTGTTCACAGGCGTCCTTGACCAACTGAATGAGCAAATAGAAACCCGACAGCACGACGTAGCTCCACACCAGTTCATAACTGATGAACCGCGCCAGCGAAACATAGCCGGCAAGCAGGGCAATGGCCGTGACAAACATCGAGACGCTGGCGACGCTGTAGATCAGCCCGGCGAACACGCTGTTCGTCGCCGAAGCGTCGTTGGCGGCGACCAAGGCCTTGCGCACTTTGCCCACGCGCACCAGCATCGTGCCGATGATCGCCAGCACCACCATGGAAATCACGCCGCGCCCGGCCATCACGATGTGGCTGCTCATGCCTGTGGCATTGGCGACTTGCACCAGCGTCACCAACACCAGCAACGCGCAGGCGAGGATTCGCGGATAAGGCTTGAGGGCCAGCGCCACTGGATCAGCAATTGCCGGCAGGCGCCACGACGGGTGCTCGGTGGACAGCAATGCACGGCTGAGCCCGGTGATCAGCACGCAGGCATAGACGACTTTTTCGAACTCTTCGGAGAAGGTTTCCAGCACCGGCGGCAGGGCGTCGTGGCGGGTGCAGGCGTAGAACAGCAGCTTCAGGGCGATGGCGGTGGTGATGAAGGTCGCTATGGCTGAGGCGAAGGCCAAGGCACTGCGGCGCAGTCGGCCCTCCGCCACGCGATGAATGCAGAACCAGGTCAGCCCGCGCTCAGCCAGACGTCGGCCGAAGGTCCAGATCAGCAGCGCCAGCAGCACCAGTACGCAGGTGTAAAACCGCTCGCCCGGCGCCCAGACCGTGGCCCATACGTCAGCCACCTGCTCGACGAACAGTCGCAGGCGCTGGCGGTCGTCCTCGCTTGGATTGATCAGTGGCGCCCAGAACTGCGGACTCAACACACTGCGCGTGCTCAGGGTCAGTTCGCTTTCCAGTAGCGTGCGGCGGATGCCGGCGATTTGCGTGATCAGGTCGGCGGCATTCTGTTTCAGTGCGGCGAGGCTTTTCAGGGTGCCGTCGACCTTGCTTTTCTGTTCCGCCAGCGCAGCCCGTTGCGCGACGATATCGGCTTGCTCGGCAGCCACCTCAGCGTCTGGAGCGGTGCCGAGCACGCCCAGTTGCACCGCCAGTTGCGCCTGTTGCGGCAACAGCGCTGCCGACAACCGATCGACATCGAGAATGAACGCCTGCACCCGATCCTGCGGGCCTTCGAGCTGGTTGTAATTGTTCGCTGCCGAGATCTGCTGCTTGAGCCCGTCGAGGCGTTGTTGCAGGGCTTGCAGATCGCTTTGCGAAATCACAGGTAGCGGCGCTGCGCCTGAGTTCGCCGGCGCGGCAAGGTCCGCTGCCCACGGCGCAGCGCTGCCCGGCATCAGCAGCAGCAACAGAACCAAAAACAACGACTTGAATGAACAGCGCATGGGGGCGGCGGGCTCGAGTGGATCACACAGTCTATGAGGGTAGGTGATCGTGCCGAACAGGGCGGAAAACTTTCACTGGAAGAGGCGGGTATACGCTCATCCAGTCCAGCGGAATGATCCGCACAGCGAGCGGTCAACCGGCAATAACAGCTTCGAGAGCGTGCCATGTCCATCGCCAAGGAAACGATTGAATACCTGCGCCAACATTCGCTGATCATCACCACCGCCGAATCCTGCACGGCCGGGGAAATCGTCATGTTGCTGTCGGAAGTGCCCGGCAGCGGCGAGCTGATCGAATGCGGCTACGTGGTCTATTCGCCGCAAGCCAAGCAGCGCTTGCTCCACGTGAGCCCGGCGACCATGGAAACCTTCAATCTGACCAGCGTGGAAGTTGCCAGTGAAATGGCCATTGGTGCGTTGCGCGACAGCACGGCCAACGTCGCGGTCGCCACCACCGGCATTCTCGGACCCGATGATATGGACGGCATCAAGGCCGGTACGGTGTGTTTCGCCTGGGCATTCCAGTTCGATGACCAACATTTTCTGTTCAGCACCCGGCAATGGTTTCCCGGATCGCGCAGTGAAGTGCAGACCCTGGCCTGTGAGTTCGCCTTGCAGCAGTTGCCGGCCTATCACCGTCGCGCCTTGCGCGGCGAAGGAGGGTGGCGCCGATGAAGCCTGACGCTGAGCATCCCGATCTGCGCAGTCGGCAGTTCCCGGTGCAGGAGGACATGGCCTATCAACTGAAGGTCTGGCGCTTCGAGCGCATCGGTTGGTATCTGCTGGTGCTGTGCATGCTGCTGGGTCTGTTGGGGCTGTTTTCCCGGGGCGTGCTCAGTTCGCAGGACGCCCGCAGCGACGATGGCAAAGTCCAGGTCGAGTACGAGATGTTCCACCGCAACGGCTCGACCAACCCGCTGAAACTCAGCGTGCACGCGACACCTGAAGCTATCGTCGAATTGGACATCGGCGGCGAGATGCTCGATGGCTTCAGCATCGAAACCATGCAACCGGCGCCAGTGCGTATGCGCAGTTCAGCGCAGGGCATGCGTTTGTGGTTGCAGGCGGATGCGCAGGGCCAGGCAACGCTTTATCTGACCCTGCGCGGTGACGGACTGGGCCTGTTTCGCAGCCATATCGGCGCGCCGGGCTCGAGCGAAGTGAAGCTCATTCAATTCATTTATCCATAGGTGACCCATGGACTCGGTGTTGCGCGCACTCGCGATGTATCTGGCACTGATGGTGCTGTTCAAAATTGCCGGTCGGCGTTCGTTGGCCGAGCTGACGACGTTTGATTTCGTCTTGCTGATGATCATCGGTGAAGCCACCCAGCAAGCGCTGCTTGGTGATGATTTTTCCCTGACCAATGCGTTTCTGGTGATCATCACCCTGATCGCCATCGACGTTGGGTTCTCTTTGCTCAAGCAGCGTTCCAGCTGGATCTCGCGGCTGATCGATGGTGAACCAACGATCATTGTCGAGAACGGCAAGCTGTTGCAGCGGCGTCTGCGCCATGCGCGGCTGGTCGAGGCGGATGTCATGGAGGCGGCGCGCTCCAGTCAGGGCATTGAAACCATCGACCAGATCAAGTTCGCGATCATCGAGCGCAACGGCAAGATTTCCGTGATCCGCCAGGATCCGGAAGGTGGCTGAGGCTTTGGCGCCGCGCACGCGCAATTTTTTTGAACGCTGAAAAAGCCCCGCAGCCCAATGCTTACAAGTCATCGGAGGATTGCGAAATGAACGAGGCAGCGAGTTACTTCTCCATCGCCGTGGCGGTGATCATTCTGCTGGTCGACCTGTGGGCGATTGTCAGCGTGTTTCGCAGCAACAAGAGCGTCGGCGTCAAAGCCGCCTGGGCGATCGGCTTGATCGTGTTCCCGGTGCTCGGCCTGATCGTGTGGGGCATCGCCGGCCCGCGCGGCGTCAAGGAAGGGCCTTCGTCGCCGGAGCACAGTAAGGGCTGAGAGCCCGATGCAGTCCTGCAATGAATTTGCGCACATCCCGGAAGAAGGTAAACGATGCTAGGTCAAGCTTGAACCGGGTAGCAATACCACTGCTGAAAGGAGATTGTCATGAAGAAAATCTGCGTATGTCTGGGGTTCTGCTCAATGTTTCTGTTGAGCGGCTGCTTCGATTCCAACGATGCACCCAACAAGGACGGTGACAAAAGCAAACCGTCGGTGCAGATGCAGACCGAGAAGCCCGAGGACGGCAAGTAGCTGCTGGCGAGTAATCCCTGTGGGAGCGAGCCTGCTCGCGAAGGCGTCAGGTCAGACAACTCTGTGCTGACTGATGCTCCGTCTTCGCGAGCAGGCTCGCTCCCACATTGGTTCAGTCGTGTGAATAAACGTACTCCAGCCACACCCAATACATCAGCGCCACAGCACTGATCCCTCCTCCGAGAAAACACACCGCCACCCAGCCAGAGTGCGCATAGGTATACGTCGCCGCGATGGCGCCCAAACCACTGCCCACCGAGTAAAAACACATATACGCACCGACCAGTCGGCTCTGCGCATCGGGCCGTGCGGCGAAGATCAGGCTTTGGTTGGTGACGTGCACCGCTTGCACGGCGAAGTCGAGGAGGATCACTCCGACGGCCATCGCCAGCAGCGAACTGTCGACAAATGCGATGGGTAGCCAGGACAGCGTCAACAGCGCTAGGGTGATGCCGGTGGTGCGATTGCCCAAGCCGCGATCGGCCAGGCGCCCAGCCCGTGCGGCGGCGAGCGCGCCCGCCACTCCGGCCAGTCCGAACAGGCCGATCTGCGTGTGGGACAACGACAGGGGCGGGGCGCTGAGCGGCAGCACCATCGACGTCCACAACACACTGAACGCGGCGAAGATCAGCAGGGCGAAGATACCTCTGATGCGCAATACCCGCTCAGTCAAAAAAAGTTGGAACATCGAGCGCAGCAATTGCCGATAGCTGCCCTGTGCGGGCGGTTTTGCCGAGGCGGGCAGGGTGCGCCATAACAGCAGAGCCATGCCGATCATCATGACTGCCGAGACAAAATACACGCCGCGCCAACCGGCCAGATCAGCCACTACGCCGGAAACGAAACGCGCCAGCAAAATGCCCAGCACCACGCCACTGGTGACGGTGCCTACGGCGGCGCCGCGCTGTTCCGGACGAGCAAGGCTGGCGGTGCAGGCGACCACCACTTGCACCACCACCGCCAGCAATCCCACCAGCATCATGGCGCCGAGCAACACTCCCCAGCTCTCGGACAGGCCCACGGCACACAGCGCCGTTGCAGACAAAAGCAGTTGGCTGACGATGAGTTTCTTTCGATCGAGCAGATCACCCAGCGGCACAATGAACAGCAGCCCGACCGCATACCCGGCTTGCGTGGCCGTGACCACAACGCCGATTGCACCGGGTGAAACCCCGAGGCTGGCGGCCATCGATTCCAACAATGGCTGTGCGAAATAAACATTGGCCACTGCTATCGCGCAGGTGATTGCAAAGAGAAAAGTCTGCAAACGACTCAGCCCGGTCGTTGCGCTGTCAGCTGCGGCTTGCGCATTGATCAGGGTTTGCGTCTGACACGGCATCCTTGCTTCCTCGTAGTGTGGTTTTGAATTGAAACCGATACGTTGATCTTTATTCATTCGGGTTGTTAAATGCAACCACATTCAATAGCCGATCCATCAGGAATCACATGGCCCGACAACAAACATTGGCGCAGAGCGAATGCCCGGTGGCCCGAACACTCGAAGCCATTGGCGATCGCTGGGCCTTGATGATCATTCGCGATGCGTTCGATGACGTGCGCCGTTTCAGTGAATTCCAGAAACGTCTGGGCTTGGCCAAGAACATCCTCACGGTCAAACTGAAAATGCTCGTCGAGCTCGGCGTGTTGCAGATTCAGCCCGCGTCCGATGGCAGCGCCTACAAGGAATACGTGCTCACCGACATGGGCCGGGCGGTGTTCCCCATCGTCGTCAGCCTGCGGCAGTGGGGCGAGCGTTTTCTGTTTGTCGAGGGGGAGGAGCACTCGATCCTGCTCGACAACGAACGGGCCGAGCCCGTCGAAACTATCGTCGTGCGCTCCAGCGCCGGCGCGGTGCTGGCCCCGGCAGACTGTCACCGAAAAGTGGTGACGCGCCGGTAAAGAAGCCGAGCAGATAGTCGTGGCGCGTATTCACAGACGCGCTATCTCAGGGCATGGAACGTCGGGTCGGCATCTGGCGAGTTTCTGATCTAGGCTGTTTCCAACCTCGAGCAACAGCGGTGCGCCGTTGCCAGATTGGTTTAACCAACGCGATTGCCGGAGTGCCTGATGAGTCTTTCACCTTTCCACCTCGCCATCCCGGTCTACGATCTTGCCGCTTGCCGCCGTTTTTACGGTGAAGTGTTCGGTCTGGACGAGGGCCGATCCAGCGCGCAGTGGGTCGATTTCAATTTTTACGGCCACCAATTGGTCATCCATGAACAGCCGCAGACAGCTGCCCAGGAAAGCGTTCACAGCAACCCGGTCGACGGTCACGACGTACCGGTCCCGCACTTCGGCATCATTTTAGAGTGGCAGCAATGGGAAGCACTGGCCGAGCGACTGAAGTCATTCGGCACGCAATTCGTGATCGAGCCCTACATTCGATTCAAGGGTCAGGTCGGCGAACAGGCGACCATGTTTCTGCTCGACCCCTGCGATAATGCGCTGGAATTCAAGGCGTTCAAGGACATGGGCCAGGTGTTCGCCAAGTAATCACAGCGTAGTGGTCTGACCGTTGCGATCGCGTTCATAAACCTTGTTGGCCTGGAGCTTTTCCTTAAGCCAGCGCTCGGCCGTCCCTAGTGGCCGTTGGCGTGCCCATAACAGGTCGACGCCGATTTGCCAGTCTGTATGCGGGTACGCCGACAGCTGCAACTCGACCAGTTCGCCATTGCCCAGTTCACGCTGGATCAGCTGGCGCGGCAGGGTCGCCCAGCCGAGGCCGGCGCGGACCATTTCGAGCAGGGCCAGATAGCTTTCCGCTTGCCACAGCTGCGTCGAACGCAGGTATTCACTGCTCGGCAGTTTGCTGGCGTGCGCACTGAACGCCAGGCGCCGATGCACGTGCAAATCGTCGAACGTGACGATGTCCAGTTGCGCCAGCGGATGATCGGGATGACAGACGTGCAGCATGATCAGTTTGCCCAGTTGCTGGAACGCCAGTTCCCGGGGATAGCCCGGCTGCGAAAACGCCACGCCCAGCACCGCCTCGCCACTGCTGACCAGTTCGCTGACATCGCCGTAGACCGGGTGACGAATGATCAGATCGACAAACGGGAAGGCCTGCTCGAACGCTTGCAGCACCGGCATGATCGGGCCGTACGGCGTTTCAATCGCCAGGGTCAGGCTCGGTTCGACGCTATCGGAAAGGCAATCGGCGTGGGCCTCGAAGGTCATGCAGCGCTCCAGTACCGCCTCTGCCTGGACCAGCAATTTATGCCCGCTGGCGGTGAGGGCAGGGCTGCGGTTGCTGCGGCCGAACAGCTCGACGCCAAGGTCGGTTTCCAGATTGGCGATCGCTGCGCTGATGGTCGATTGCGTCTTGCCCAGCTTGCGCCCGGCGGCGGAGAACGAGCCGCTTTTCACCACTTGGACGAACATCAGCAACTGATCGAGTGAGAAGCGCACGCGGTGTACTCCGAGCTTGAGCGAGACGGCGATTGTGCCGCGTCTTTGCCATCGAAAAAAGCGATGGTTGCCAATTTGTTTCATCGTTAAAAACATTCAAGGATGACCCCGCGTCTTCGAACGCCGGGGCCGATTCTGTTTGTGCGTCTGTCCCTGAGCGCCCGCGATTACAACCAACGCTGCCCCTTCAGGAGCTTGTGCCATGACTACACAACGCGTTCACCCGGTCGACGAGGTGTTGCCCCTGCGGCAGCTTTTCACCTTCGGTCTGCAGCATGTTCTGGTGATGTATGCGGGAGCGGTGGCGGTGCCGCTGATTCTCGGCAGTGCGATGGGGCTGACGTCGGCTCAGGTGGTTTTACTGATCAACGCCAACCTGCTGACGTCCGGTGTGGCGACGTTGATTCAGACCCTCGGCTTCTGGAAGTTTGGCGCGCGTTTACCGTTGATTCAGGGCTGCTCGTTCATTGCGCTGGCGCCGATGATCATGATCGGCAAGGAGTTCGGCCTCAGCCAGATCTTTGGGGCGGTGATCGCCGCCGGCTTCCTGACCATCGCACTGGCGCCGGTGTTCAGCCGCTTGCTGCGATTCTTTCCGCCCGTGGTGATTGGCAGCCTGATCACCATCATCGGTATTTCACTGATGCCGGCGGCGGCAATCTGGCTGGGTGGCGGCAATCCCGATTCGCCTGACTTCGGTCGCCCGGCCAATCTGCTGCTGGGTCTGGCCACGGTCAGTGTGACGCTGGTGATTTATGCGAAATTCAGCGGCTTCATCGGTAACCTCAGTGTGCTCATCGGCTTGTTTGTCGGCAGCCTGATCGCTGCCGCCTGCGGCATGACGCACTTCAATCGGGTCAGCGAGGCGGCGTGGTTCGAGTTGAGCGCGCCAATGGCGTTCGGTGCGCCGGAATTTTCTCTGGTACCGATTCTGATCATGACCCTGGCGATGCTGGTGATCATGGCCGAGACCACTGGCAACTGCCTGGCCATCGGCAAACTGGTCGGCAAACCGACTACGCAGCAGACCCTCGGTAACGCCTTCCGCGCCGACGGCTTGTCGACCATGCTCGGTGGTCTGTTCAACAGCTTTCCCTATAACGCCTTCACGCAAAACACCGGCCTGATTGCGCTTTCCAGCATCAAGAGCCGCTTCGTCGTTGCGGCCGCTGGCGCGATCATGGTGTTGATGGGCTTGTTTCCAAAGCTCGGCGCGCTGATTGCGGCGGTGCCGACGCCGGTGCTGGGCGGCTGCGCGATCGTCATGTTCGGCATGACCACGGTGGCGGGCATTCAGGAACTGTCACGGGTGCAGTTCGAGGGCACACGCAACGCCATTATTGTTGCGGTGTCGGTCAGCGTCGGCGTCCTGCCGATGTCGTTTCCGGCCCTGTTCGAACATGTCGGCCCGACGCTGAAACTGGTGCTCGACAGCGGCATTTTCCTCGGTGCGATCACCGCCATTCTGCTCAACCTCTTGCTCAACAAACAAAAACCATCGACGGACGCCGTCGGCGCTTCCACGGCCGAACTGGCCGACTGACTTTTGTCTTTTCTCACTGCCCAGGAGTTACCCATGAATCAATTCACTCAGCTTGTCCCGGCCGGCGTCAGCGATCTGGACCTGGCATTGCTGCGCCAGACCATCGCCCTGTCGCAGGCGTCGAAACAACGTGGCCGGCACCCGTTTGCGGCGCTGGTGGCGGACCGCGACGGCAACGTCATTGCCGAAGCGGGCAACAATTCGATGCCGCCGGAAGGTGATCCCACCCAGCACGCCGAACTGGTCGCGGTGGCTGCGGCGGCGAAGCGTTTGTCACCCACGGAGCTGGAGGCGTGCACGCTGTACACCAGCGCCGAACCTTGCTGCATGTGCGCGGGCGCGGTGTATTGGACCGGTGTCGGGCGAGTGGTGTACGCGTTATCGGAACATGCTTTGCTCGGGCTGACCGGCGATCATCCCGAGAACCCGACGTTCTCGTTGCCGTGTCGCGAAGTGTTTGCCAGAGGGCAGCGCACGGTGAGCGTTTTCGGGCCGATGCTGGAGGAAGAGGCGGCTGAGCCGCATAAAGGGTTCTGGTCTTAGTTGATATGGATCGTTCCCACGCGGAGCGTGAGGAACGATCAGTTTCGCGCGGTCAGGTACTGGTCACTTCACCGGGACGATAACCGCACATTCCCCAGCGGAATGCCCCCCATGGTCTGTTGTGGGGCGCCTGGCTGACTTGCAAGCTCAGCCAGGCGACCCGATTTGCCTAAGCCTCCGTCCAGTCCAGCGCTGCCGTCTCGCGCCACTTCACCTCCGTAATCCCATAGCGCTCGGCCTGGGGTTTGGAAACCACTTTCAACGGTGGTTTACCCGGTTTCGGAATCGGCGCAATACCGGCGTCACAGCTCGCCCAATGCCAAGCGTCGGCGTTGCGCATACTCTTGGCGCGGATGACGAATGATTTTGGCTGGTCGTGATGTTTGTATTCGATGACGAAAATATCGGTGCTACGCATGAGTTCCTCCTTACGCTCATACGTAAATGATTTTGTCCGACAAGAAAAATTCAAAGGATTTTCTGGCCAGATGATCATCGTCACTCAGCGCTCTGAAACGCGGTTCTTCATGAAGCCGCGCAGGTTCATCAGGAACAGGCAAAGCTGCAGAACGATCAGCGCGTAAGCCCCGGCATGGACGCCCCAGATCACCCACAGCAAATTGCTCAGACTGAAACAAACGAAGCCGCTCATGCGCCGTTGCGGTCGTTGCGAACCGATCAGCCAGGCGGCCAGAACGGTGACCAGCATCGCCGGCCATTGCACCCAATCCAGATATGCCAACACTCCATCCTCTGCTCAGATTTGCTTGATGCAGAAAGGGTACACAGCAACCGAAGTATGGTCACCGCCCGCACGGTTCTGCGTAGCAATGGCGGTGAAAAAGGTTTCGCCCGGCAGAAGCCGGGCGAAGATTTCAGGCGCGCAATCAGTAATCCCAAATCGCAGGTATCCAACGGAAAGCAGCACCATTGATCGCGACCCTACCCACCGAAGGGAAGGCCAGATGCGTGGCGACAAACAGCTCGCCGCTGGCGGCGGCTTCCTTGAGCATGCGCACGCGCACTTCCACCGATTTGGTCGGATCGTGTTCGAAACCGTTGTGCCAGTCAGGGTGATCGAACGCCACCGGGAACAACGCGTCACCGGCAAAGGTCAGGCGCTCGCCACCGGAGTTGACGTAGACCACGCAGTGCCCTGGCGTATGACCACCGGTGAGTTTTGCAACTACGCCCGGTGCAACCTGACATTCGTCTTCGAATATGTGCAACTTGCTTTCATAGTGGTTGATGAACGCGTTGGCGGTGCTGCGCAGGACGTCTGGTACTGGTGCGGGCATGTCGGTGCTGGTGAAGTCTGGCGTGGACCAGAAATTCACTTCGGCAGCGGTGACGTGGATGCGCACGTCGTGGCGCAGACGGCTCTTCACCGAGTCGACCAGTAGGCCGCCGATATGGTCCATGTGCATGTGCGTGATGACGATATCAGTGATGTCGGCGAGGTCCACCCCGGCAGCGGCCAGGCGCTTGGGGAACTGCCCGGCGCGCGGGAAACCGGGGAATTGGCCACCGAGGCCGGCGTCGACGAGGATGACTTGTTCGCCGCTACGCACCACCAGCACGTTGAGCGCCCAGTCGAAGGCGTCAGGGCCCAGATACATTTCCTTGAACCAGGCGGCACGGTCGGCGGGGGCGGCATTGGTTGACATGGTCTGGGTCGGCAACGGCAACACGCCGTCGCTGATCACCATCACGTCAATGTCGCCCAGGCGCAGGGCGTAGCGCGACGGCACCAGTTCTTCGCTTTGCGTTTGCAGGGCCACCGCGCGGTTGGCGGTGAAGGAATCCAGATGCAGGGTCATGGTGTTCTCCTTGTTCTCAGGGCTAAAGCGGAGGGTGAAATCAGGCTACAGGGATCAGCGGATCGGCGGCCGCGAGGGCGGCGCGACGTTCGGCGGCGGGCGGGTAGATCCACACCGTGTTGATCTGCGTCTTCAGCTCTTTGGCTTCGGCCTTCACCAGTTTCAGCTGACGATCCCAGCCTTCGGTGTACACCGCGCCCCAGGCGCCCAGATCCAGGCAAGTCACGTACTTGGGCTGGCGATACATTGTCGGAGCGACGCCGAGGATATCGGCGGCGGCGTTGTTGCCGGCGTAGCGACCCAGGCTGATCGCATGCTGGCAAGACATCGCGGCATAGTTGCCGAGGTCGTCAGTGGCGGCGCGAGCGACATCACCGGCGGCAAAGACGTGATCGATGCCGTGCACCTTGAGGTTGCCATCGACATGCAAGCGGCCCTGGCCATCGCGTTCGGCGTCGAGTTGTTCGGTGAGCGGGCTGGCGCGGAAACCTACGGTCCAGATCACGGTGTGGCTTTCGATGTGGCGGCCATCGGCGAGGGTGACGCCATTGGCATCCACAGCGGCAACGCTGGCATCGACGATCCATTCGATACCCAGGTCATTGGACGCCTCGATGATCGACGGGCGAATGCCATCGCCCATGGTCGCAGCGATGTCCTTGCTGCGATCGACAATGATCACGCGCAGGTCTTGATCCTCACCGAGAATCGCGCGCAGGCGCGCCGGCATTTCCGTCGCAGTTTCAATCCCGGTGAAACCGCCACCGGCGACCACCACGGTGTTGCGCGCAACGCTGGGCGGTTGGTTGCCGAGGGCGATGAGATGGCGTTCCAGACGCGCCGAGGATTCGATCTGATCGACATCGAACGCATGCTCCTTGAGGCCAACCACCGGAGGCCGAGCGAGCTGGCTGCCGCTGGCGAGAACCAGCCGATCGTAGGCCAGTTCACCCGGACGCCCGGCCTCGTCGCGGTAACCGATTCGGCGCGCCCGGGCATCGATGCTTTCAGCGGTGCCTTTGACGAAGCGCACACCCACCGCATCGAACAGCGCGTCGAGCGGCGCGTACATGCTGTGCACGTCCGGCTCGTAGAAGCGCGGGCGAATACGCAATTCCGCTTGCGGGGCGAGCAGCGTGATCTCGACATCCTGACGGGCATGCATATCCAGCAAACGCGCAGCGCTCAGCGCACTCCACAGCCCGCCGAACCCTGCACCGATCACCAATAATTGCTGTTTCATAATGTGCTCCCTGACGCTGATGGATGGATGACACCCGAGTCCGATGCGGACTCTGGCGTGACGATCACTGGCCGCCGTAACTGCTTGCCGTACTGCCTGGCGCTCAATCGCCCGCTGTGTAGAGCCATGCTAGGGCGGGGAGGCTACGAGCGCAGTTGTCCATCGGTGTGCGTGGGGTACGCATGGGTGGAAGGGGGGTATACGAAGGTATGGGGAAAAAGGATCAACCCAGCGCTTTTTCCAGGCAGGCGAGCAAACGTTCAGCCTGAAATGGCTTGGCCAGACACGCGATGACCCCGGGTACGCTGTTGGGCATTTTGCCCGCATGCGCCGACACAAAAATCACCGGCATCCGCCAGCCTTGCGCCCGCAGTGCATCCAGCATCTGCAAACCACCCATGCCCGGCATCTGAATATCGGAAATCAAACAATCAGTCTGCGCCGGCCCGTCCGAGTCAAGGTAGTCCGCTGGCGCCGCATAGCAGAACACCTGATACCCCGACGCTCGCAGCAGGCTGCTCAGCGATGTGCGCATTGCCTCGTCGTCGTCCACTACCGCAATGACATGCGTCTTGTACATAAAGCTCCCGGGCCGGGCGGCCGAGCTGGTGACTCCTGTCGTTCTTGCACCATACGCTGATGGCCAGCGGGCAAAACTATACGTAGGTATAGCGGTTCAGCCATCGCGGCTGAAGCGACTGCGGTAGTCGCGCGGGGAGATCGACAGGTGGCGCTGGAAGCAGGCGCGCAGGCGTTCTTCATCGTTGAAGCCGCAGAGGCGGGCGATTCGTTCGATTTTGTGCGGGGAGTTTTCCAGCAGGCGTTTGGCCGCTTCGAGCCGGAACAGCTCGAGCGCTTTCGACGGTGTGCGCCCGGTGCGCGCTTTATAGACCCGCGTGAAGTTGCGCAGGCTCATTGCGGCTTGCTCGGCGAGGCGCTCCACCGTCAGATTCGGGTCGCCGAGGCGCTCCATGAGCCAAAGGTGCAGATCATCGAACATCGCAGCGTCCTGCGCCTGCGATTGCAGCAGCGTGCTGTATTGCGCCTGGCCGCCGGGGCGTTTGATGTACACCACCAATTCCCGCGCGACTTGCAACGTCACTTCACGGCCGTAATCGGCCTCTACCAGCGCCAGCGCCAGATCGATCCCGGCGGTGACTCCGGCCGAGGTCCAGACCTTGCCTTGCTGAATGAAGATCGCGTCGGCATCTACCTCGACCGCTGGAAAGCGATCGCGCAAAGCGTCGCACATCGCCCAGTGAGTGGCAGCGCGGCGGGCGTCGAGCAATCCGGCCTGAGCCAGCAGAAACGCACCACTGCACACCGAGACCACGCGGCGGGCGAGGTGAGCATGGTCCTGCAGCCAGTCGCTCAGTTCGCGGTGCTCCTCAAGGGTCTGGCAGATGTCAGGGGCGCCGGGCACGACCAGCGTGTCCAGCGCGGTGGTGTCGAGCGTGGTTAACGCTTGGGTGTCGATGGCCAGCCCTTCGACGGTCGGGATCAAGCCGCCGCTGAGGCTGGCGGTGTGCAGTTGATAACCGGGCTGCCCGCGCTCGACCAAGGCTTTGCTCGCCGCCCAGAACACGGTCTGCGCACCGCTGAGATCGAGCAGGCTCAGCCGTGGGTAGGCGATAAACACCACGTCGCGCGGGGCCGTTGTAAAAGCGGGATGAGTGGACATCGCGGGCCTGCCTGTTTGCAGCGCTAGAGGCGGGACTGCCTCAGCCTGGCCGATTTTCAGGGGTTTCTGGCCGGCCGGCAATGGTGCTGACTGTTAGCCTGATTGCTGACCGTCCGGCCGGTGTCTGGCTGCGGTGGCCATCCTGAACTAGATTTATTGACCAGCCCAATGCGTGCTGCGATCTCGCCGAGGAGACACAATGACCTTGTGGTCGCATTCCAGCCCTGCGCAAAGTCCCGATGTGCTCGGCGAACCAGTGGTGTACGTGGTCGATGACGATGCCTCGATGCGCCAGGCGCTCGACAGCTTGCTGCGCTCGATCGGCTTGCAGGTGCGAACCTTCGACAGCGCCGGAGATTTTCTCGCGCAAGCGCAACGTGAGGTACCCGGTTGCCTGGTGCTCGACGTGCGCCTGCGCGGCGAAAGTGGCCTGACGTTTCAGGAACAGATGGAAAAAAATGGCTTGCGCATCCCTGTGGTGTTCATGACCGGCCACGGCGACATCGCCATGAGCGTCAAGGCGATGAAGGCCGGCGCGGTGGATTTTCTGGCCAAGCCGTTCCGTGATCAGGACATGCTCGACGCCGTGGCCAGTGCGTTGGCTCGCGACCGTGCGCGGCTAGCAGCCGAACACTCCGGCGCCGTTTTGTGTCGGGCTTACCAAACCCTGACCGCACGTGAGCGCGAAGTGCTCGGCTTCGTCATTGCCGGGCTGATGAACAAACAGATTGCCGGACAGCTCAACCTCAGCGAGGTCACGGTCAAGGTCCACCGTGGCCAGGTCATGCGCAAAATGGCCGCACGTTCAGTGGCCGATCTGGTGCGTATCGCAGAAGCGCTGGGCATCGAGCCTGTCCAGCGCAACCCCTGAGCGCTGGCGACGTGCAACTCACCGTGCGGCAAAAAACCTGAGCAGTGTTGACGCAGATGGCCAGCAGAAAACAGATTTTGTGGGACGACGGCGAGCGGGTGCTGTCCCGTGAGCGCGGTTCGAATGATGGCAGCCTACTGGCGGTGCGTCCGGCGATGGGCCAGCCATTGCCGAGCACCCTGGAGCGTCTGGCGCATGAATACAGCCTCAGGGACGACCTCAATCCTGCCTGGGCGTTGCAGCCGACAGCTTTCGAGCGTACGGGCACCCGAGTTCGTCTGCTGTTCGACGATCCGGGTGGCGAGCCGTTGTCGCGATTGCTGGTCGCTCCGCTGGATATCGAAACCTGTCTGGAATTGGCCACGAACATCGCCAAGGCACTGGGCCTTATGCATCAGTGTGGTCTGGTGCACAAAGACCTGAAACCGCAGCATGTCTTTGTCCATTGCCATGACGGGCAGGCGCGGCTGACCGGCTTCGGCCTGGCCACGCGCTTGCCACGGGAACGGCAAGCGCCCACGCCACCGGAATCTATCGCCGGCACGCTGGCTTACATGGCGCCGGAGCAAACCGGGCGGATGAATCGTTCGATCGATTCGCGTAGTGATCTGTATGCCTTTGGCGTGACGCTGTACCAGATGCTCACCGGCTCGCTGCCGTTCAGTGCCAGTGAACCGATGGAGTGGGTGCATTGCCATATCGCGCGGCTGCCAATGCCCGTGTGTGAACGGGTGGCGACGGTGCCGCCGATGTTCTCGCGAGTGGTCATGAAACTGCTGGCGAAAACTGCCGAGGAGCGCTATCAGAGCGCAGTCGGTGTCGAGCATGACTTGCGCCGTTGCCTCGATGACTGGCGCCGTATGCGGCAGATCGAGACGTTCACGTTGGACGAGCAGGGCGCCTGCGAGCGCTTGCTGATTCCGGAAAAACTCTACGGCCGCGAACACGAAGTGCAAACGTTGATCGATGCCTTCGCCAATGTGGTGCAGACAGGCGCGCCGACACTGGTGCTGGTATCCGGCTATTCCGGCATCGGCAAATCGTCGGTGGTCAGTGAACTGCACAAGGTGCTGGTGCCGTCGCGTGGCTTGTTCGCCGCCGGCAAGTTCGACCAGTACCAGCGCGACGTGCCTTATTCGACTCTGGTTCAGGCCTTTCAGGGGCTGGTGCGGACGCTGTTGGGCAAGCGCACCGACGTACTGGCGGGCTGGCGCGAAGCACTGTTGCGGGCACTGGAAGCGAATGCGCGGTTGATCACCGATCTGATCCCCGAACTCAAGCTGATCATCGGCGAGCCGCCGCCCGTGCCTGAGTTGGAGCCGCAACAGGCGCAGCAGCGGTTCCTTCAGGTCTTGCAGCGTTTTATCGGCGTGTTCGCTCAGTCCGAGCATCCGTTGGCGCTGTTCCTTGACGACCTGCAATGGCTCGACGCGGCCACCCTTGATCTGCTCGAAGATTTGCTCAGTCGCGCAGAGACCCCTCATCTGCTGCTGGTCGGTGCTTATCGCGACAACGAGGTAGATGGCGATCACCCACTCAGCCGCACACTCAAGACCCTGCATCACGCCGGCGTACACATTGACGAAATTCGTCTGGCGCCACTGGCTGGCGCGCACATCGAACAACTGATCAGCGAGTCACTGCGCTGCCCGCCGGCGAGCATTGTCGCGCTGGCGCGGCTGGTGCTGGACAAGACCGCTGGCAATCCGTTCTTCGTCATCCAGTTTCTGCACGCCCTGGCCGAGGAGAAGCTGCTGACATACGAGCCTGCGTGCCAGCGCTGGCGGTGGGATGTGCACCTGATCAACGGCAAGGGCTACACCGACAATGTCGTCGATTTGATGGTCGGCAAACTGGCGCGGCTGCCCCAGGAAACCCGCCAGGCGCTGCAACAACTGGCCTGCCTGGGCAACGTCGCGCGTCTCGACACGCTGGCCACAGTCCTTGATGTGCCGGTGCCTCACGTTCACTCCGCATTGTGGCCGGCGGTGCGGCTTGAGTTGGTCGAGCGTCAGGACGGTGCCTACAGGTTTGTGCATGATCGCATCCATGAGGCGGCGTATTCGCTGATCGCTGAAACCGAACGGGCGCAAATGCACCTGCGCATCGGCCGGCTGCTGGCACTGCAAACCCAGGGTGAGCGGCGCGAGGAGGCGATCTTCGAGATTGTCGGCCAGCTCAATCGCGGTGCGCATCTGATCAGCCTGCGTGCCGAGCGCGAGCAACTGGCCGAGTTCAACCTGCTCGCCGGCCAGCGAGCGAAGGCCTCGACCGCTTATACCTCAGCACTGACCTATCTGGGCGCCGGCGCAGAACTGTTGGGCGAGCAGGGTTATGACAGTCGGCATGAACTGGGTTTCGCTCTGGAGCTGAACCGTGCCGAGTGCGAATTTCTCACCGGCCAACTGCAGCTTGCCGACTCGCGCCTGGCGACATTGGCCGAGCGCGCCGTGACCACCGTCGAGCGCGCGGCGGTGGCGTGCCTGCAGATGGATGTCTACTTGCTGCTTGATCGCAGTGACCGGGCGGTGACGGTGTGTCTGGCCTTTCTGCGTCAGGTCGGCATCGATTGGCCAGCGCGTCCGGACGATATTCAGGTGCGCGACGAATATCAGCAGGTCTGGACCAGCCTGCGCGGGCGCAGTATCGAGCAGATGATCGACTTGCCGCTGATGGAGGATCCTGCCGCGCGGGCCACCCTCGATGCGCTGGGCAAACTCTTCGCGCCGGCGGTGCAGTCGGATCTGAACCTCGCCAGCCTGACCATTTGCAAAGCGATCAGCCTGAGCCTGCAATATGGCAACTGCGACGCCTCCTGCCTGCTCTATGCCAACTTCGGGCGCGTGTCGGGGCCGCGTTTTGGCGACTATGCCGCTGGTTATCGATTTGGCCGTCTGGGCTGCGATCTGGTTGATCGGCGCGGGCTCACGCGTTATGAGGCGAGCACCTGGTTGTGCTTCTCGATCTTCGTGGTGCGCTGGATGCGGCCAGTGCGCGAGTGCCGCGAACTGTTGCGCCGTGCGCTCAACGCGGCCCATCGCAGCGGCGATCTGCCGTATGCCGCGTTCGCCGGAAACAGCCTGATTTCCGATCTGTTGTTTATCGGCGAGCCGCTGGCCGAGGTGCAGGCGCAAGCGGAATCAGGGCTGGTCTATGCACAAAAGGTCGGTTTCGGTCTGGTGGCGGATTTCATGCGCTGCCAGTTGACGCTGATCCGCATGCTGCGCGGGCAGACGCCGACGTTCGGCTGTTTCGACGATGACGGGTTCGATGAAACAGCTGTCGAGGCGCATCTGGCCGGTTCGGCGGATCTGGCGCTGGCGCGCGGCAAGTACTGGGTACGCAAGTTGCAGGCGCGCTATCTGGCCGGGGATTACGCGGCGGCCGCTGAGTGCGCGGCCCAGGCGCAGGGACTTTTGTGGGTGGTTTCGGCGTTTTTCGAGGAGGCCGAATACCATTTCTACGCGGCGTTGACCTTGGCGGCCCACGGCGAAACTGACGCCGGTGCTTTGCAGCGTCTGGGTCAACATCATGAACAGTTGCAGACGTGGGCGCGCTTGTGTGCAGAGACCTTCGCCAGTCAGGTGGCGCTGGTCGGCGCGGAAATGGCGCGCGTCACCGGACAGTTGCTCGAAGCCGAATTGCAGTACGAGCAAGCCATTCAATTGGCTCAGGACAATGGTTTGCTCCATATCGAAGCGCTGGCCAACGAACTGGCCGCACGGTTCTACGGCGCGCGCGGGCTGGTCAGGATATCCCGGGTTTACCTGCGCGACGCACGCTACGCCTATCTGCGTTGGGGGGCTGCTGGCAAGGTGCGGGAGCTGGAGCGACGTCATCGTTTTCTGCGTGCCGAAGAGGCGCAACCGAATCCGGTCACCACGCTCATTACGCCAGTTGAACATCTCGACCTGGCAACGGTGCTCAAGGTCTCTCAAGCAGTCTCCGGCGAGATCGTCCTGGACCGTTTGATCGAAACGGTGATGCGCACCGCGATCGAACAGGCCGGGGCCGAGCATGGCCTGCTCATTTTGTTGAACGCCGACATTCCCTATGTCGCTGCGCGAACCCGTATCGGCGACGGTGCCACGCAGCTGTGCAACGCGCCGCTGCACACGGTGGCGCTGGCAGAGTCAGTGCTCTACCAGACGCTGCGCACCGGCGAAAACCTGTGCCTGGACGACGCGGTTGCCGATCCGCTGTTCGCCGCTGATCCATACGTTCAGCAACGAGGCGCGCGCTCGATCCTGTGCCTGGCATTGATGAATCAGGCGCGGGTCGCCGGGGCGCTGTATCTGGAAAACAACCTGTCCGCCGGGGTGTTCAGCCCGACGCGTCTCGCCGTGTTGCGCCTGGTGGCGTCGCAGGCAGCGATCTCGCTGGACAACGCGCGCCTGTACCGCGACCTCGCCGAGCGAGAAGCGAAGATCCGTCGGCTGGTCGACGCCAACATCATCGGCATCATCGTCTGGGGCGTGGAAGGGGAAATCATCGAGGCCAATGACGCGTTCCTGCGCATGGTCGGTTACACCCGTGATGAGTTGCTTTCGGGCAGTGTCCATTGGCGTGACATGACCCCGCCGGCGATGCGCGCTAACAGCGATATTGCACTGGCAACGGCGATCCACACTGGCCGGGCCCAGCCATTCGAAAAGGAGTACATCCGCAAGGACGGCAGTCGGCTGCCGGTGATTGTCGGTCTGGCTGCCTTCGAAGCGAGTCAGCAACAGGGCCTGGCCTTTGTGCTGGATATCAGCGAACGCAAGCTGGCTGAAGAGCAAGTGCGCGAAGGCGAGCGTCGTTATCGTCAGGTGCAAACGGAACTGGCCCACGCCAATCGTGTGGCAACCATGGGTCAGTTGGCCGCATCGATTGCCCACGAAGTCAATCAGCCGATCGCCGCCACGGTGACCCATGCTAATGCCGCGTTGCGCTGGCTCGGTGCAAAGCCACCAAATATCAACGAGGTCGAGCAGGGCCTGCGGCATATCATTCTCGACGGCAACCGCGCCGCCGACGTACTCGGGCGCATCCGCGCGCTGATTCACAAAACGCCACCGCAGCGTCAGCCTGTCAGCCTCAATCTGCTGATTGAAGAAATGGTCGGTTTCAGCCGGGGCGAAGCGCTCAAGCACGGCGCCGAAGTCAGCGTTGAGCTGGCGGCAGATTTGCCTTTCGTAGTGGCGGACCGGGTCGAACTGCAACAGGTGTTGCTCAACCTGATCATCAACAGCCTCGAAGCCATGACGATCATGGCAGAGGGGCAGCGACGTCTGCTGATTCGCAGTGAGGCGCTGGGCGATAACGTGCACATCAGCGTCAGCGATTCGGGGCCGGGCTTTGCCTGCGAGCGGGCGGAGCAAGTGTTCACGGCGTTCTTCACAACCAAATCCACCGGGCTGGGCATGGGCCTGTCGATTTGCCGCACGATCATTGAAGGACATGGCGGCAAATTGTGGGCCGAGCGCAATGAGCCGAGGGGGGCGCGGGTGGTGTTTGGCTTGCCGCGTTGTGAATGAACATGATCAACAGCCAGGCTACCCGGGCATTGAGCCCGGATGTTTCTGTCGGTGAGTTCAGGCCACCGGAATAGGATTTTCCAGCAGCGACAGGTTGAACTGCTCGATCAACCCGTGCTCGTTCGCGCCCTGGTTGGCTCGCAGCGGCAGCACTCGGTCGACCAGCACTTCGGTGGTGGCGGTTTCCAGCTTGATCAGGGTTTCCTCGATGAACTCGTCCAGCGGCATGGCGCGCTCGTCGCCGCTCTTGTGGATCAGGTCGGTATCGACCCAAGGTGGCGCGATTTCCAGGACCTTGACGCTGGTGTCGCGCAGCATGAAACGTTGCGACAGCGAGTAGGAATGGATCGCCGCTTTGGTCGCCGAATACAGCGCCGTGGTCGCCAGCGGCAGGTAGGCCAGCACCGAGCTGTTGTTGATGATGTAGGCCTCGGGCTGGCGCTTGAGGTGTTCGACGAACGCCGCGCTGACGCGCACCGGGCCGAGCAGGTTGGTCTGCAACAGACCGACGGCCTGTTCATCGTCGTAGTCGCCGGAACCCGCGTTGTCGAAGGGCATGATCCCGGCGTTGTTGATGATTACGTTCAACGACGGATGGCGGCGGATGACTTCGGCGGCGACGTCGTTGATCTGCTGCGCATCGTTGATGTCCAGCTGCACGGTATCGATGCCCGGGTTGGCCTGGGCAATCTCTGCCAGCAGGGCCTGGCGACGGCCAGCGATGATGACCTTGTTGCCGCGCTGATGCAGGGCCTCGGCCAGTGCGCGGCCGATGCCGGAAGTGCCGCCGGTGATGAAGATCGTGTTGGCTTCAAGTTTCATGAGCTGCGTCCCGCAAGTGGATTGGTTGGTATGTGAGCCATGATGGAGAAAACCTGCGCCGACCTGAATGACGTATGTGGTAGTGTTTCAGGACATTCAACAAACGGAGCACGACCATGCATCGAGTCGGCTATCTGCTCACGGAAGGTTTTCAGGTCATGGCGCTGGCGACCCAGTCGGTGTTCGAGTTCGCCAACATCGTCACCGGCAAAGCCGTGTACAAGGTGCAGAACTTTTCCCAGGCCGGCGGCATCGTCAGCTCCTCGCTGGGCTTGCACGTCGATACGTTGCCATTGACGGCGGTCGGGCTGGCCGACAGCTGGATGGTGGCGGGCACGCTGACACCGCTGACGCCGCCCGATGCTGACGTGCTGCACAGCGTGCGCGGGTTCACCGACGGCGCGCGCCGAGTGGCCGGTATCTGCACCGGCTCGTTCGTACTGGCGCAGGCGGGCGTGCTGGACAACCGCCGCGTGACCACGCACTGGGCGTTCGCCCCGGCGCTGCGCAGGATGCATCCGTCGGTGAATGTCGAGGACGACCGGATCTTTATTATCGACGGCCCGGTGTGGACATCGGCGGGCATGACCGCTGGGGTCGACATGGCGTTGGGCATGGTCGAAAAAGATCTGGGCAGCGACATTGCGCGCTCGGTGGCCCACCGGCTGGTGATGCATCAGCGCCGCTCGGGCGGGCAGTCGCAGCATTCGGAATTGCTGTCGCTGTCACCCAAATCCGATCGCATTCAGAGTGCGCTGGATTACGCGCGCAAACACCTCAATCGCCCGCTGAGTGTCGAAGAACTGGCCGAAGTGGTGCACCTGAGTCCGCGGCAATTCACCCGGGTGTTCACCGCCGAAACCGGCCAGTCTCCGGCCAAGGCGATAGAGAGCCTAAGGCTGGAAGCAGCGCGTTTGCTGATCGAGCAAAGCAGTCACAGTCTGGATGTGGTCGCCAGAGAAACCGGGTTTCGTGACCGTCGGCACATGCGCGAGGTGTTCATGCGCGGCTTTGGCGTGCCGCCGCAGGCGGTACGGCGGGATTCGCGGCGGATGGTATGACGTGACCAGGGTCTACGAAAAAATGTTGACCCCCATTCTGCCGATCAGGAATACGAGCAGGATCAGGAAAAAAACTCTGATGAAACTGCTTCCATAACGTAATGCCAGAAAGACACCGGTCAGTGCACCGGCCATATTGCATAAAGCAACTATGCCGCCAATCGCCCACAAGACATTACCGGAGGGGATAAAAAATATGAGCGCAGCGCTGAACGTCCCCAGGTTGACCAGTTTTGCAGAGGCTGATGCATTGAGGAAATCAAAGCCAAAGACCTTGACGAAGATAAACAGCAGCAGGCTGCCACTGCCCGGGCCGAAGACACCATCGTAGAAACCGATCAGGCTGCCAAAGAAAACTCCAAGGCAAATGTCTTTCGTTCCGAAGTGGCGGTCTTTGCCTGCCAAACCAAGTTTTTTTTCCATAAACGTGTAGATAGCCATGACTATCAATATGAAAAAGACAACGATCTCCATCAATCTTTTAGGAACAAGGGATACCGAGAGAGCTCCGAGAAAAGAAAATAAAAAAGCGGCGAGCATGGTCGGAAGCATTAAATTCCAGCGAATTTTTATGCGCTTCAGGTAACCCGATATTGATGAAATATTGCCTGCCAGAACGGCCAGTTTGTTGGTGCCGAAAATGGTGGCAAGGCTGTACTGGGGTAGAGCATGCAGAAGTGCCGGCACCTGTACCAGGCCCCCGCCACCGACCGCAGCGTCTATCAGGCCACCACAAAACGCGAAGAAACCCAATGCAAGAACAGCGTGTTCAACATCCATGCGATAGATCCCTGCGGAACGTCATTTGGCCGGAAGGTTCATGAGTCGCTCGTGGTTTGGTTTAAATATCGTCAAAACATGCCGATCATTCTCCAAGCTCACATTATGAGAGTTCATCGGCATGCTTCGTTAATCCATAGAGATCAACAGGTCATAATCCGATGCATGGCGGAGAATGCATTGCCGACTCTTTCATTGTAATTGAGCATGATGCCCTTCAGTCGCGCAGGCTTGAATTCCAGACCTACCGTCTGACCGTAAGCTTGCGCGGCCGCCAAGGCATGCAATCCGTGTTTGTTCTCAACTTCTCCGGAGTGCCCCATTACGTAGCCTTTGGCGTTACGCAGGTTTTGCGTGTTTGTCCTCAAGAACGGATTGGCCGCGAGGAGTTTTGCTTCAATATATTGAGCGATGAAATTGTATTCACGACCGTTCCACAGTTCAGATGAGATTGAAACCATCATCGCATCCATAATTGAAGATTTGTGTTCCTGCGAGTTTAGTGCCGTTTTATGCTTGGCGACCCCGGTGTTGTATAGGAAGTCCGCGAAGTCATTGCATTCAGCAATTTTGAATTGTTCTTCAACCCAGGCTGACGCACCAAAAGCTGCAGTCATGTAGTTGTACATTCCGTCATGGCCCTGATGTCCAAGACCGAAATCATCTTTCGCCACTTCATGCATATGCGCCATGACATTGTGGTAACCCTCACGTCTGTCGGCAGATACCGATATCGCATCCGCCGACAGGCGCATGATGATTTTTGCCGAGACAACGCTGGTGGTTTTATGGGTTTCATTCCACCCATTGAAAAAGCTCAATACCGACGAGTCTATTACTGGCTTTTCGAGGAACGCCCTGAATGCGCTTTCAGCCGCCAGTTGCGCGTCTTGCGTGATGGAATGATTGAGTACCTCAAGCATGGCGTCCTGTATCTCAGCAACGTTGCCGACGCAGGCCAGCAACGGTTGACGCCGTTGGTTTTCTTCTAAGGTACGTCCGGGAATTTTCAAGTTGCGTATGTGCTTGGGCAGGGCCTGGATAAATGTCTCGCCAAATTCTTGCATGGATTTATGTTCAAGCGGTTCCAAACGACTCTGTGGCGATGCTGAGCTCATGATGTGTCCTTCTCCCTAAAGACCTATGAAATGTTTGGTTTTAACGCACTTTCTTGCCTTGCAGCGGCGAAATTAGCCCGATTTGTTGGCCTGCGACAAGTGACTTATACTGACCAAATCATTCATTTTTAATGAGCGTTTACATGGAGTTTTCGCAACTGGTCATGTTCAAGGCAGTAGCCGATCTGGGCAGTATCGTCCGTGCCTCGGAGCGATTGCACTGCGTGCCGTCCAACATCACCAACCGCATCAAGCTTCTGGAACGTGAGCTTGGAGTTGACCTGTTTATAAGGAAAGGCAGAGGATTGATCATCAGCCCTTCAGGTCGGCTTTTTCTCGGCTATACCAACAAAATCCTGTCTTTGTGCGAAGAATCGCAACGAGCGCTTGATCCGTCGTCAGCTCCTTCGGGAGAACTCAGGATTGGTGCCATAGAATCATCCGCTACCGGCCGGTTACCCAAAGTGCTATCCAGGTTTCATCAACTTTATCCGGCTGTACAAATGCAATTCAGCACTGGCGATTGGTCACAATTATCCGCAGAAGTGGTCAACTACACGTTGGACGGGGCAATAATTGCCGTCAGGCCAGAACATCCGG
Source organism: Pseudomonas siliginis (assembly GCF_024072275.1). NCBI lineage: Bacteria > Pseudomonadati > Pseudomonadota > Gammaproteobacteria > Pseudomonadales > Pseudomonadaceae > Pseudomonas > Pseudomonas siliginis. The sequence goes on from NZ_CP099598.1 coordinate 2,420,807, forward strand.
ACATCGAGAGTCTGGAGATCTATGAAGAGGATCTAGTGGTGATTGCCTCGCCGTCCGCGGGGGTGATAAACCAGCCAGAGGACCTGCGCGGTGTGGATTTATTCATGTGGCCTGAAGGATGTCCCTACAGAAAGGCTTTGGTAACCTGGCTGGAACGGTACAAAGTTTTCAATCCGATAACAAGCATAGCCAGTTATGGCACCATCCTTGGCTGCGTAAGTTCAGGCGCCGGGATATCGTTGGTGCCCAGAGGCATGTTTGAACAGTTCCGCCAGCTCGGCGGTATTCAAGGATTCTTCTTCAATGACTTAAAGCCTGTGCAGAATTATTTTATCTGGAACAGGCACGTTGAATCTAATCGCGCAAAAGACAAGTTTGCCGATTTGCTTAAGGAAGAGTTCAAGGTTTGAGAAGTGGTCGGCAGTTGGCCCTATCCTGCAAAGTTCGCCTGCACTCGTCATTCAGCACAAGGGACCGAGCGCTTACAGAGATCACTGATAGGCTCTCGCAACCATGGTCATTGGATTGAAATAAATGAATCTGGAAGCGCAACTGCGGGATCTGATTGCTGAAGATCCCGTCCGCATGCACATCTTGCGCATAGTCAGGGTTCTCAACTTGCCGGACTGCTGGGTTGCCGCAGGTTTTGTGCGCAGCCTGGTTTGGGATCATCTGCATCAGCGCCAACCTTCGCCGTTGCCCGAGGACATTGATGTCATATGGTTTGACAGAACACGTCCCGGTGATCAAACGGATTTGGCCTTGGAGGTCGAGCTTGCAGCACTGTGCAGTGACTTGAAGTGGTCGGTGAAAAACCAGGCACGCATGCACCAGCGGAACGCCGATGCGCCTTATGGGGCGGCTGCGGATGCAATGACGTTCTGGCCGGAAACTGCTACGGCAGTAGGTGTCAGGCTTGATCGGCATGGTGCGATAGAGGTTTCGGCGCCATTGGGGCTGGAGGATTTGTTTGCGCTGAAAGTGCGGCCAACCGCCCGATTTGAAAGTGATAAATACGTGGTGTTTCTGGAGCGCCTGCAGTCGAAGAGATGGCTCGAGATCTGGCCGAAATTGACGCTCGTAACGCAGGGTTGATGCCGCCCCGATTGATCGTTTAAACCGATAAGGAAATCTTTATGCATCCCGACCTTTCGTAGAGCGCTCGGGTTTTTGATTGAGGCTTTGAAGTACCAGGGACAACTAGCGGCACACGACCAAGGAGCAAAATGGAGATTGACCCGCTGCTTAAGAAGCGACAGTTGAATGTGCAGGAGCAGAATGCTGTGACTGCCCATCGCCTGATCCCCTTGTAGGAGTGAGCCTGCTCGCGATGACGCCAGCCCATTCACCGCCACATAAACAGAAAACCCTTAGCCCGTTTAAACAGTAAATCAAGCATTAAGCAAACGGCTACAACGCCTTGCGCCATTCCCTACGACTACGCCAGAATCCGCCGGCTTGTGCGTCTGCCGTTCCCTCCGTAACTTGATTCCTGTCACTGCTCATCAGTGATCGGGTCTGCAAGCCCGTCGGAAATCAGTCGCATACCCCTGCCAAAGGACATTCGTTCGTGTCCGCTCAATGGCGGCTTTGTGCGGGAGACCTTCGGGTCTGCCGGGTTCCTGATTTCCCGGTCTTGCAGACCCGCGCACAGCTGCCACCCATCATCTGCAAGTGATGTTGGCAGCTCCAGACGAATAATCAGGAGTTTCACCATGTTCAAGGTCACACCCAATCCCCCAACCACCGACCCCGCATCACCCTACGAATCCGGTGCATCGAAAAAACTACACGAAGCCGCCGAACGCGCCCTCGATCACTACCTCGGCCCGGCAGACATCCTGGCCAGCACCAACACCCCGGAACAGATGTTCCTCGCCAACCCGAAATACGACACCGAATCCCTGCTGGCCAACGCCAGCGAATCCCTCGGCTCGGCCACCACCATGCTCTACGACTTCGCCGCGCTGCTCGACAACCCGCGCCGCAAAACCCTTCTAGGCATCGCCCAGGTCGTCATGCTCGGCGAAATCGCGGTCAATCAGGCGTTGGATAAAGTCGAAATAGCCAAATAACCCGCAACGCGACGAGCGCAAAACCTCGTCGCATCCCCCGGGCGCACGATGGCTGGCACACGGCCACGGCTTGCACCACCCGGTCTCGACTGTCACCCTTCGGGCCGTTCTTCAAGGATCAGAACAGGGAATCAAGGATTGAGTGGTTACGTTCCAAACCCGCCGAAAAACTACCGCTACGAACAAGCCAAACCCGTCGACCTGCACGCCCAGCACTGGGCCGAATATGAGAAGCACGGGAAAGAGCCCGCGCGCGAGCCTGAGAAGATAGGCATTGCGTTGAGGATCGGGGTTTTCTTTGATGGCACTGGCAACAATGCGAACAACTCTGCTGCGGGGTTGTTGTGTGGTGCTCAGCATCCGATTGCGCCTGAGGATATACCAGCTAGCTGCATGCCTTATATGAGTGACCCGGATAGTAGTTATGGCGCCGGGCCTACGAATATCAAGAAATTGTTTTCTCTGTATAAAAAGACCCAGAAAGCCGAAGGCGATGGCTTTCTTAAGTTCGTCTCAAGCCCAATATATGTCGAAGGTATAGGCACTGAAAGCGATCAGATGGATAGCGCTGTAGGTGCTGGAACGGGGCGAGGTGAGACTGGTGTTACGAGTCGCGTACAAGCGTCCTTCATGCAGATAAAACAAGCTATCGAAGAGGCACTGCAAGAGAACCCCGACAGTGAAATTGCGTCCCTGACGTTCGATACATTTGGCTTCAGTCGTGGGGCTGCTGCTGCACGGCACTTCGCAAATGAAGTGGTGCGGGGTAAGCAAGGAGCTTTAGGAGATCTCCTAAACCGGAACGCCGCAGATTTCAGTCGCACCTTTGATAATAAATACGGAAACGGCATCAAAATGGGTTTCATCGGGCTCTTTGACACGGTGCCCTCAATTGCTGGCTTCACCAATCTTGGCCGGGTGAAAAGTCCTATAGCTCCCGGTGTGAGGCTTTACTTGGACCGTCGATACTTCACGGATGTCGTACATCTCGTAGCGCGCGATGAGTGTCGCGCTAATTTTGCGCTCAGCCGGGTGAAGCCCGCGCACCCTGAGTACACTCTTCCCGGGGTTCATTCGGATATTGGCGGCAGCTATCTTGATGAAGTAGAGGAACGCGTGCTTGTCAGTCCGATGCAAACTCTCGATGTACCTCGGTACGTAGACGTTTCAACGACGTCGATTTATCACGACGCCGCGCGCGTAAAAAGCGAGTGGCTTGCTAAAGGATGGCCTGCGCATCTGCTGGATATTGTTACCCCGGCTGCCTTCGAAATTCCGCAGGAGCATCAAGACAGGCTTTCACCGGGGCAGAAGCGCGTATATGCCGCTCTACAATTGAAACGTCCGGTGAGTGGAAAACTTTCGAGAGTTTATTTAAGAGTCATGTATCAGCTGGCAAAAGAAAAGGGTGTTCAATTCATTGATATACCGGAAGATGACGAATACTCCGTGCCGGCAGAGCTGCAACCTCTTTGTGACCGATTTCTCACCGGAAACTATAGAACAACTGCAGAAGAAGAGGCTTTGCTCAAGCTGAAGTACATTCATACCTCTGCAAACTGGAATCATCCCCTTGGAAGAAGAGACGGGAGCGGTATTGATGCTGTTTACATCAACGCCCCGACGGAAGACGCGATCCGTGTACAACATCCTCACGTAGCTGATTGGAAGCTCTGGTAATGAAGTCTGTAATCGCTCTGCTTGTCGCCTTATTGTTAATGGGCTGCCAGAAAGGAGGTTTCGAAAGTGGAGAAAATGACCCCAAGTCTGCTTGGTGGCAAATAGGATTCGTTGAGCCGAATTACATGAAGATCTGGGTTGAGGACAGCTCGGTGCTGGATATCAATAACAGAATGTTTTTCAGAGTCGGTGGAAAATCCGCTCCCGGAGGCGAACCAGAAGATGGGACGGAGTCTGCCCGAGGTTGGGGAACAGTCGGTGGTTCTGGAGTTTTGGTTACCGGTGCTGACCTTCCTCGAATGATTTTTGTCCGTTGGCAGTCGATATCGGAGCAGAAAACCTATAAAGGCTTCATAGAGATTCCAGAAGAAGCGAGGCAACTGATGGTGCAGTCCACACATCAGCGGTGCCCGAAGACTCCCGAAAGAACCGCACGTTACTCCGCAACGCTGCTTGTGGGGCTCGCCCCGGGGGGAGTGCTTCAAGCGTGGGTCAGGGACTCCTGCCACCGCCCGATAAAAGTCTCCCATGCTCAAGGCGAACTCGAACCTCTCGGCCCGGAGCAGGGCAAGCATGGCGGGCGCTATGCCTATCCCGTGAGCGAAAAGGCCAAGCGATACATTGATAAGTTCGGCATCCCGTACGGTAGCTGGTAAATGACGTGGATGGAGCAGCATCTACTTTTCAGGCGCCAGACCGTTTCAATTTCGCTGGGTCGAATTAGCGGGGCGGCGTCTTGAGAATAGAAAAGGTCGACCGTTTCGATGATGTCGACTACGACGCAGGCTATGAGTATCGAGGTTTCAATTACCTGATTCTGGATGGTGTCGATGAGTTTCTCGTAAGAACTTACGATGATCAACCCGGTGGTGCGATGGTTTTGCACCCCACTGATATGGCCGCAAGCACCAGGCTCAGAACCTTGGTGGGATTCTTACAAACAGAGCTGGAGGCAACTGCTATTTATCTCTACAAGGGTGAAATAGGAAGCTATGTCCAGGTAGACCTCGAGAGCCTGCAATTCTGCTGATCCGGTATCGAGCCGGGGGCGATAAGCAGGACTCGCCAACCAAGAGTCCCGCCACCACACCCCCTCAAACCTCAGCCTTCACCCCAACCTTCACCGGCGCTTTGCGATACGTCAGCAAAACAATCCCGCTCACTACAATTACTCCACCCACGATCTGCCCTCTGCTGAGCATTTGATCCAGCACAATCCAGCCCATCAACAACGTCGCCAGTGGTTCGATATTCATCACCGGGGCGTTGCGTGGCATGTCCAGTCGGGGCACGGAAATGAACAACACAATGAAGCCGGTCCCATAGAGCACGACGAGCGTGGCAAGGGCCAGCCAGCCGGTTGAGGTGGCGGGGACGTTGAGTCCGCCGGGGAGGGCGCCGGTCAGGCCGGCCAGGTTGACGCTGCTGAAGACGATGAAGATGGTCAGCAGGCTGCGCACCGAGCCGCGCACTTGCGACAGTTTGTGGTCGGTGATCCACAGCGCGCAGGCGAATACGCTGGCGGCGCAGAAGGCGAGTGCAACGCCCAGTAGCCATTCCGGGCCGACGCTGGCGCTGTCTGACAGACGTCCGGGGACGTCCAGTACGAACACCAATCCCACGAGAATCAAGCCCATCAACATCGCGGTGCGCGCGCTTGGTCGTGGGCCGCCCAGCGCCCAGGTCAGCAAGGCCAGCAGGATCGGAAACACGTTGGCCACCAGCAGCGCCAAAGCGACCGGGACCCGCGCGACAGCGGAGTACAGACATAGGCTCTGCGCGGTGATCAACAGCCCCAACAGTAATTGCCAACGCCAGGCGCCCGCCGGCAGACGCAGACTTTGCCGCTGCCACAGGACGAGAATGGCCAGAACCAGCAGGGTCCCGCCGGAGCGCATCAGGATCGCCAGCAACACGCCCGCGCCATCATCAAAAGCCACCCGTGCCGCGACGTGGTTGCCGGCGAACGCACAACCCATGCACAACAGAATGATCACGGCGAGATAACGGGGGAAGGGCGGCGGTACGGTTGGCGCAAACTCAGGACGGGACATGGCAGATCTCAAAAATGATAGCCACTCGGGGTGGCTCAGGTTTTTATTATGTTGTCGTACAACTGCCCGATTTGTACCGTAATCGAGCAGGCGCGGCAAGCTCGAAAGGCTTGAAAAGCCGCTTAGGCGTGATGCTGTTTGAGTTTCAGAGATCGTATAACTTGCTTGCTAGGCACGAGCATCAAGTCGAGTTGCCCACCCATCCTCACGAGCCTGACCGACCAGAAAATCCACAAAAGCCCGGGTTTTTGCTGGCAATAGTTTCTGGCTGGAAAAGTACAAATAGATTTGCCCTGCATCGACATACCAATCGGGCAAAACCCTTTCCAGCGTACCGTCCTGCAGATAAGGCAAAACATCCGGAACTGCCAACAGCGCAACCCCCAACCCCAGTCGGGCGCACTGACACAGCGCTTGCGGATCGTTGACCAACAGGCGCGGCGTCAACTCGAGGGGCGCTCGTTGCCCGTCGGGGCCTTGCAGCATCCAGCTACGCACCTTGCCGGTCTGCACCGAGCGCATGGCCAGGTGATTCAGCGTCGACAGCTCTTCAATGCGCTGGACGCGCGGGCGCCCCGACAGATACTCCCGCGAGGCCACCAGAATCAGATGCGCCGGGGCGATGGCTCTGGCGACCACACCTTGCGCGAGTTCGATGCCGCCGCCGATAGCCGCATCAAAGCCGTCCGCGATGAGATCGACCTGGCGATTGTCGACATGCCATTCGGGGATCACGGCGGGATATCGATTGAGAAATTCCGGCATCAGCGGCAGCAGGAAATCCCTGGCAAAACCCGGTGCCGCACTTAGACGCAGGGTGCCGGAAGGCTCTCCGGCATTGCCGGCCACATCGGCGATCGCCGCTTGAACACTTTCCAGTCCTGAACCGACATTGGCCAGAAAGCGTTCTCCCGCTTCGGTCAGCGTGAGTTTGCGCGTGCTGCGCTGAAACAAGCGTACGCCGAGGTTAGCCTCCAATTGCGCGACATTGCGGCTGACCGCCGCGGGTGTCAGGCCCAGGCGGCGCCCCGCCGCAGAGAAGCTTCCTGCCTCGGCGCTGCGCACGAATGAGAGCAAATTACCCAACGTTTCCATCCGCGCACCTTCAACTAATGATTGAAAGTGATTCTAGTTGTCTTCCACTACTGGTGGAAGATCAAAAAGCGTCTCATAGCCTCATCAACTTCAACCACCCAGAGGCTCGACCATGAACACATCCACGCTTCCACTGACCGGCAAAATCGCCATCGTTACCGGTGGCTCACGCAGCATCGGCGCAGCCATCGCCAAACGGCTCGCGGCAGATGGCGCAACCGTCGCTATCACCTACAACGCATCGCCAGATCGCGCCGCAGCGGTCGTGCAGGAAATCGTTGCGGCGGGCGGCCAGGCTGTGGCGCTGGCGGCCGATGCGGGCAATCCCGAGGCTGTACGTGCAGCGATTGCCGAGGTTGCACAGCGTTTTGGCAAGATCGACATTCTGGTGAACAACGCTGGTATCAGCCTGCTCGGTGCCCCCGAGGACATCGCCTTTGAGGACTTTCAACGCATCCTTGCGGTGAACGTGACCGGCGTCTTCGTCGCCACTCAGCAAGCGCTCAAACACATGGGGCAGGGCGGCCGCATCATTCACATCGGCAGCTCGATGGTGCAATACGCTGCGTTCGCTACCGCCTCCGTCTACACCCTGAGCAAAGGTGCGCTGACCGGTTTCAGTCGTGGACTGGTGCGCGATCTGGGGCCGCGCGGCATCACTGTGAACACAGTCCATCCTGGCCCGACCGACAGCGACATGAACCCGGCCGACGGGCCTATTGCGGACTTCCTACGCCCGAACATCGCCATGGGGCGGTACGGAGAGGGCAAGGATGTCGCCAGTGCGGTGGCGTACCTGGCCAGTGCGGACGCCGGGTTTGTCACCGGTGCAGAATTAATCGTCGACGGCGGCTTCACAGCGTAAGGAGAGCATCATGACTATCAGCATCATTGGTACAGGCTCCATCGGCACCGCCATCGCTCGGTTGCTCGTCAACGCAGGCCTGCCGGTCAGTCTGGCCAACAGCCGTGGGCCGCAGAGCCTTGCCGGTTTGGTCGACGAATTGGGTCCACTCGCACAAGCGGTGACGGCTCAGCAAGCCAGTCAGGCGGACATTGTTTTTCTGGCGGTGAACTGGTCGAAGATCCCCGACGCGGTACGCGATCTCGGGCCTTGGGATGGACGTATCGTGATCGACGCCAACAACCCGATCGAGGCGCCACTGTTCAAACCGTTCGATCTGGGCGGCCAGCCGTCTTCGCAAGTGGTGGCGCAGATGCTGCCCGGTGCGCACGTGGTCAAGGCCTTCAACCATTTGCTCGCGGCTCTGCTGAGCGATCCCTCCGCCGAGGGCGGCAAGCGGGTGCTGTTTTATTCCGGTGAAGATGCCACGAGCAAAACCAAGGTTGCAGAGCTGATTACTCAACTGGGTTTTTACGGCATCGATCTGGGCGGTGTGCAGCAAGGAATGCTTGCGCAGTTTCCGGGCGGACCGCTGCCAGCCTTGAACCTGGTCAAACATGGTTAACCGCTGAGCCCGGGCAACCGGGCTTCACACACAAATCGAGGAATCAAAAATGGCTGGCTCAGATTCGCGAAATACTGATGAAGTTGAAAACTACGACGCCTTGCTACGGGCCAATCTGCAGCGGGTGTTCAACCAACGCGATGCACAAAGGCGCTTGGCGGCGGTGCAGGAGCTTTTTGCAGACGCACCGACGATGTATGAACCGGCTGGCATCGTCACCGGGCAAGCGGCGATTTCGGCAGTGGCCGGTGCGTTGCTGGATCAGTTCGGGCCGGACTTCGCTTTTGTTGCGGAGGGCACTGCAGTTGGGCATCACGGCTTGGGTTATCTGCGCTGGCACGCAGGCCCGGGCGATGGGCCGGTCATCGTCAGCGGCGTCGATGTGGCAGAAATCAGCGAAGGGAAAATCGTGCGACTGTGGGTGTTGCTGGATGCGCCCCAAGGCTGAGCCGCACGGCAGGGTGGCAAATCGGATCCCGTTGCCGCCTGTCGCCGACTGCCGATCAGATTAATATCGCGCATTGACATATCGAAAAATCTCGATATCCTCGGCGCATGGAACTGATCGAAATCTTCAAAGCCCTCTCGAACCCGACGCGCCTCAAGATCCTTGAAGGCCTGAAGGATCCCGTCAAGAACTTCCCCCCGCAGGATGAGGGTGACGTTCTCGTCGAGGGTGTCTGCGTGAGCAGCATCCAGGAAGGTATCGGCTTGTCGCAGTCGACGGTGTCGAGTTACCTGGCCACGTTGCAGCGGGTGGGGCTGGTGGAAGTGCGGCGCATCGGTCAATGGACCTACTACAAACGCAATGAGGCAGCAATCAGCGCGCTTGTAGAGATCATAGGGAAAGAGCTGTAAATTTTTTTACTCTAGGATATCGAGAATTCTCGATATCCCTCTTTATCGATACGAGGTTTTGCCATGAAAGCGATGATTCTGAAATCCTTCGGCGGTCCTGATTCGTTCGAACTCAGCGACGTGCCCAAACCGGTTCCGCAAGCCGGCCAAGTGCTGGTCCGAGTGCACGCCACTTCTATCAATCCACTGGATTACCAGGTTCGCCGCGGTGACTATCCCGACCTGGTGCCGCTGCCAGCCATTACCGGTCACGACGTGTCGGGCGTGGTTGAAGCCATCGGGCCGGGCGTCAGCGCTTTCGCGCCGGGCGACGAAGTCTGGTACACCCCGCAGATATTCGACGGGCAGGGCAGTTATGCCGAGTACCACGTCGCAGCCGAAAGCATCATCGCCAGAAAGCCTGCCTCACTGAGCCACCTTGAGGCGGCCAGTCTGAGTCTGGTCGGCGGTACGGTTTGGGAAGCGCTGACCGTGCGCGCCATGCTCCGCGTTGGCGAAAGCATTCTGATCCACGGCGGCGCCGGCGGGGTCGGCCATGTGGCGATTCAGGTGGCCAAAGCCATGGGCGCCAGAGTGTTCACCACCGTGCGCGAGGCCAACGCCGAGTTCGTCCGCAGTCTGGGCGCTGACGTGGTGATCGATTACACCCAAGAGGATTACGTCGAAGCAATCATGCGCGAAACCGCCGGGCATGGCGTTGATGTGGTGTTCGACACCATCGGTGGCGATACCCTGTCTCGCAGTGCCGACGCGCTCGCCCAGCTTGGCCGCGTGGTCTCGATCGTCGACATCGCGCAGCCACAAAACCTCGTTCAGGCCTGGGGCAAGAACGCCAGCTACCACTTCGTCTTCACCCGGCAGAATCGCGGCAAGCTCGATGAACTGAGCGCGTTGGTCGAGCGCGGCCAGTTGCGGCCCCATGTTGGCGCGGTCTATTCCCTCGCCGACATCTCGCTCGCCCATGCCCGACTGGAGAGTGCCAACAACGGTCTGCTGGGAAAAATTGCCATCGCCGTCGAGCCTTCGCTCATTGTCTGAATCCGCTCACTGATTTTGGAGAAACATCATGGTTTACGAGATCGCTGTGCTGCCCGTTCACCCGCATCAGACTGAAGCCTTCCGACGCGCATTTGCCGAAGTCGAACCGTTGCTCACTCGCGCCAAGGGATATGGCGGCCACTTGCTGGCGCAAGGTATTGAAACCCCCGAGCAGTTCAATCTGATCGTGCGCTGGCAGTCACTTGAGGACCACTCGCCGGGGTTTGAGCAGAGTGAAGACCACCAGCGGTTCATGCTGGGGTTGGAGGATTATTTTTCCGCAGAGCCGAGCGTGTATCACATTGAGGGTGGTGCTTTTCCGGGTGGCGATTTTGGCGTACCGGGCAACGGTTCCAGCGTAGGCATCTGAGGGAGTATGTGGCTGTTCGTCACAAGCGGCTGTGGCTGGTCGAGCACTGCTTGTGATGAATTGCCACTTTAATTCCTCTCTGGCCTGTTCATGGGGCAGGGGTGGCAGGCAAAATGCGCCGTTTTCCATATGTCTCGTATTGCTGCTCATCCAAGGAAGGCCACTTGAAAGTCACTCCCCACGCTTCCCTGCGCCCTGAAATCTGGCCAGCCGTTGTTCTATTGCTGCAGGCAAGCCTGATCACGACCGGCTGCACGCGCTCCCATTCTCCAAGACCGGTGGAACGCGATCCTTGTCTGGATGCCGGTCCAGCGCATACAACGGCCTACGCCAAATGCATGAGCGAGCGGAAAGAGCGCCAAGCTGAAGCGCTCAGAATACTGCTCAGTGATGATCCTGCTGACAATCCGCAACGGCAAGTGGCCGTGCCAGGCGACAGCGATTTCCAACCGTCTGATTTTCCTGACGACCCAATGCCAGCGAGTTTTCGCATGCCTTCCGACCTGAATCTCAAGGATACCCGGGCATTTCCTTACAAGGCTCGCATCAGCTGGAAATACGTGTCGGATCGCTTCCTGCCGAGTTCAAAGGAATCCGCGCGGATGATGCAGGTAGACCGCCTGATTAAGGCGGCCGTAACGGCGGATGGGTTCGCAAAGTGGGGGTGCACGGTCACCGGCGGAAAGCGTCAGGTGTGGGTTTTCTACACCTTGGACGACGCGGCCTTTGTCAGCCGTGTGCAGGCAGCTCTGGCGCAGACCGGGCCTTATCCGATCGAGTTCAGCAGCCGTAAACAGACGGATGTGAGTGCTGAGGTGCAGAATGCCGAGCAACCTCGACTCACGCCCAAACGATGCCTGGAGTGAAACAACCCTCGCTGCATAAGCTTCTGAAACGGATTTATCGCCATGCTTGAACGAAACAAACTGGTTCCTGAACTGATGGTCACCGAGCTGTCGAAGAGCTTGGCGTTCTGGGTGAACTGTCTGGGCTTCAAAGTCGCCTATCAACGCCTTGAAGACGGTTTCGCCTACCTCGATCTGAACGGCGCGCAAGTGATGCTGGAGCAATTCGATCCGCAGGCCGGCCAGTGGCTCACCGCGCCTCTGAGCAAGCCTTTTGGGCGCGGCATCAACCTGCAAATAGATGTAGTCGCGGTCGCACCTGTCCTCGAACGACTCGAACAAGCTGGTTTTCCACTCTTTCGAAACTGCCAGGACACCTGGTATCGCGCAGAAAGTGTTGAAACAGGGCAGCGGGAATTCATTGTGCAGGATCCGGACGGTTATCTCGTCAGGCTGGTTGAGCGATTAGGTGAGCGGCCGGTCTGGGCCGCGGAGTAGGTGAGGTCCGCGACACTTCAGCCCTGGATTTTCCTTCCGCGTTAGCCCAGCGCTTTGATGGTAGGCTGCATAACGTCAGCCGTACCTTCTGTACTCCTGAGTTTGCTTTTTTAGCTGTCTGCGCCGGTTCGCCTCATAGCGTTGATGGATTGCCTTTAGGACCACAGCCATGCGCCTGCCAGATTTCATTCTCGAAAACCTAGAGCCGATCCTGCAGGCCTGGGAAGATTTCGCCCGCACCATCGAGACACCAGGTGCGGAACTCGATAACGCTGCGCTGCGCGATCACGCCGAGCAGATGTTGCACGCCATCGTTATCGATCTGCGGAGCAAGCAGACCATCAGCGAGCAAATTGCCAAGGCCCAGGGTCATGCGCCGCGCGACGATGAAGAAACAGCTGCGGAAACCCACGCGGTGACGCGGCTGATGGCCGGTTTCACCATCGATCAGATGGTTTCCGAATACCGCGCGCTGCGCACCAGTGTGCTGAGCCAGTGGCTGCGTCAGGTCAAGGATGGCAAATCGGTTAATGTCGACGACATGACGCGTTTTCACGAAGCCATCGACCAGGCGCTGGCCGAGTCGATTGCCAGCTACTCGCGCGCCGTCGAGGCGTCGCGCACCGTGTTTCTGGGGATTCTCGGCCATGACTTGCGCACGCCACTGGGGGCGATTCTGCTTGGTGCGGATATGTTGCGTCGTACCGAAGCCATCGACCCGCGCACCAGAAAAGTGGCCAGGCAGATCTACGCCAGCGTGCAGCGCGCCAGCCAGATCGTCGGCGACCTGCTGGATCTGACGCGCTGCCAGATGGGGCCGGGTATTCCGGTGAAAAAATCCCTGATCGATCTCAGCCCTGTGTGCGAACGGGTGATCGAGGAAATCCGCGCCTTTCATCCGCAGGCCAACGTGCGGTTCGATGCAAAGGAAGCGGTGATGGGAGCGTTCGATGGCGCGAGGATGGAACAGGTCTTTTCCAACATCATCAGCAATGCGGTGACCCACGGCGACAATAAGTTTCCGGTCTCGGTCCAGTTGCAGGTCCGCGAGGATTGCGCGGTGTTCACCGTACATAACGGCGGTGAACCGATCCCGGGGGATGTATTGCCGTTCATCTTCAACCCGATGGGGCGGTTCTCGCAGCGCTCCGTGGTTGATCACGGGCCGGTTGCCGGGCTCGGTCTAGGCCTGTTTATCGCTTCGGAAATCGTCGCCTCGCATGCCGGCTCGATCGAGGTCAGCTCTGACCTGGAAGGCGGAACCGTGTTTCGCGTAAAGCTTCCGGTTAATGCAGAAAGCCCCGTCACCATCTAGGCCAATCGATGGAGGGCCGGCCCCGGCCCTCCAGCCTGATCACTCCTCCATCACCTCAACCAAACCCCGATCCTCACCGAGGAAGCCGCCGCTCTGGTGCTGCCACAGCCGCGCATAGGTGCCGTTCTTCTCCAGCAGTTGCGCGTGGGTGCCTTGTTCGATGATGCGGCCTTCGTCCATGACGATCAGCCGGTCCATCGCTGCAATGGTCGACAAGCGGTGGGCGATGGCGATCACGGTTTTGCCCTGCATCATTTCATCGAGGCTTTCCTGGATCGCCACTTCGACTTCCGAGTCCAGTGCGCTGGTGGCTTCGTCGAGCAACAGGATCGGTGCGTTCTTCAGCATCACCCGGGCGATGGCGATGCGTTGGCGCTGGCCGCCGGAGAGCTTGATACCGCGTTCGCCGACCAGCGTGTCGTAACCGCTGTGGCCCTGCTTGTCGCTCAACTGGCTGATGAAACCATCGGCCTGGGCGTTCACCGCAGCGCGGTGGATGTCTTCGTCGGTGGCGTCCGGGCGTCCGTAGGCGATGTTGTCGCGGATCGAACGGTGCAACAGCGACGTGTCCTGGGTGACCATGCCGATCACGCTGCGCAAGCTGTCCTGGGTGACCTCGGCGATGTTCTGCCCATCGATGCGGATCTCGCCGCGATCAACGTCATAGAAGCGCAGCAGCAGGTTGATCAGCGTCGATTTACCTGCACCGGAGCGGCCGACCAGGCCGATTTTTTCGCCGGGGCGAATGTGCAGAGTCAAGCCGTCGAGCACCTGGCGTTCGCCGTTGTAGTTGAAGCTGACATTGTCGAAAACCACTTCGCCGCCGGCCGGCTCCAGCACTTTGGCATCCGGCGCGTCCTGGACTTTCGGGCCGCTGGTCAGGGTGGCCATGCCGTCCTGCACGGTACCGATGTTTTCGAACAGCGAAGTCATTTGCCACATGATCCAGTGCGACATGCCGTTGATGCGCAACGCCATGGCGGTGATCGCCGCAACAGCGCCGGTGCCGACTTCGCCCTGATGCCACAGCCACAGCGCGTAACCGCCGGCACCGATAATCAACGCGACCACCAGCGCCTGATTGACGATCTCGAACTGGCTGACCAGACGCATCTGGCGGAACCCGGTGAGCTTGAAATCTTCCATCGCCGCACGGGCAAAATGCGCTTCACGCTTGGAGTGAGAGAACAGTTTGACCGTGGTGATGTTGGTGTAGGCGTCGGCAATCCGCCCGGTCATCGACGAGCGCGCATCGGCCTGTTCCTGGCCGACCTTGCCCAGACGCGGGACGAAATACACCATCGCCAGCCCGAACAAAACGATCCACGCCAGGAACGGCAGCATCAGTTTCAGCGCAAAGCCACCGGCCAGCGCAATGATCGCGATGAAGTACACGCCAATGCCGGGGAGGATTTCGATCAGGGTGAACAGCACCTCGCGCACTGACAGCGCGGTTTGCATGACCTTGGTCGTGACCCGGCCGGAGAACTCGTCGGAGAAAAACGACAAGCTTTGCCGCAGCATCAACCGATGGAAGTCCCAGCGCAGACGCAGCGGCAGATTGATCGCGAGGATCTGGTGCTGGACCATCGTGCGCAGCGCCACCAGCCCGATGCTGACCACCAGCACAATGCCGATGCCCCACAACACGCGGCTTTCCTCATCACCAGCAGCGCCGCCGGATTGCCAGGTCGAGAGCAGATCCACCACTTGCCCGAGGAACGAAAACAGCCATGCCTCGTAGATCGACACGCTGGCGCTGAGCAGGGCGAATGCCAGGATGTAGCCGCGCGCCCCCCGGGTGCAGGCCCACAAGAAGCGCATCAGACCGACTGGCGGTGGCGGCGCCTCGTCGGGCGGGAAGGGGTCGAGCCTTTCTTCAAACAGGCGAAGCATTGCGGTCTCCGAAGTGATCAGGGTGTGGGGATTCTGCCATCTATCGGCGGCGTTGAGGGTTTCACTGCCATCATCTGGATGAACCCCCGTGCCTTGTCTTGACCGCAGACCGGCGCAGAAGCTCAACACAATCCTGCCAAGCGCAACCTTTCGTCACTGATCCAGACCTGATGTCGCACGCTCATCAACCTCTTTGAACTCTCGCGCAAGCTGCTCCGTCATCTCCTATGTGGGGGCTCGAGGCAATGTTGCCGTGTAGCTCCGTTTTTGCGTTTTCAGTGAGAAGGCGAGGGGCGACATGAATACTTCAGACAGCAGGTCAGGGTATGAATCAGGTGATCCCAACGGCAAGCCTGAGCAAAATTTTGATCATTTGAAGGACAACGTCAGCGAAGCACTGGGCGGTGCGCGGCAGCAGGCCGATGCGCAATTCGGCCAGTATCGCGACACGGCGGCCGAGCAGATCGAAGCCTTGGCGCAAGGGGCGAAAAGCTTTGTCTCGGAACTGCAGGACAAGGACACGCTGGGTATGTCCGACTACCTGACCGACATGGCGGATTCCATGACCGGGCTGGCAGGCAATCTGCGCGGCAAGAGTGCCGAGCAGTTGCTGCATGATGCGGCGGATCTGGCGCGCAGCAATCCGGGATTGTTCATCGCCGGCAGCATTGCCATCGGTTTCGGCCTGTCGCGGTTTCTCAAAGCAGGCACCTCTGCAGCAGCGACGGTCAGTGCCGAACACGATCCGGCGGCGGGCTCCACCTCGACGCCACCGCCAGCCGATTACGGCGCGCAGCGACCCTATGAATCGTCGATGCCGTCGTCGACCCACGCCAATCCGGGATTGGCTACCGGCATTACCCCTAACTCGCCCAGTGACAGCGATCACCCCGCTGATTTTGCCGCGGCTTCCGTACCGCACGCACCCGACGCCAAAGGAGAACTGTGATGAACAGAGATGAATCTGATCTGAGCAGGGCAAGGCCCCTCGGCCAAACAGATGACGCTTCGGTGGTCGGCCTGTTGCGACAACTGTCGCGCGAGGTACCGGCCTTGTTCACCAAGGAACTGGCACTGGCAAAAGCCGAACTGCACAACAGCCTCAGCACGCTGAAAGCGGGCATCGCTGCGGTGGCCGGCGGCGCGATCGTGTTCCTCGCCGGCTTCATCATTCTGTTGATGTCGGCTGTGTACGGCCTGAGCATGTTCATGGCGCCATGGCTGGCCGCGCTGATCGTCGGCGTGGTGGTGATGATCCTCGGCTTCGCCATGCTGCAATCCGGGAAAAAGCAATTCGAGCCATCTCACTTCAAACCTGATCGCACCCTCGACGCCTTGAACAAGGATCAGGAAGCGCTGCGGAGGAAAGTCTCATGAAAAGCGAACTGGATATCGAAGCGGAAAAAAGCCCGGAGCAAATCGAGCGCGAAATCGATGCGCAGCGCGCCAGCATCGGCAACATCGTCGATCAACTGGAGAGCAAGTTCACCCCCGGGCAGATGATCGATCAGGCCTGGGGGATGATGCAGAGCAACGGCTCGACATTCTTCACCAATCTCGGCACCAGCGTGCGTAATAATCCGGTGCCAGCGGTGCTGACTTCTGTGGGCCTGCTCTGGCTGATGATCAGCCAGAATCGCCCACCCGTGCCGCAGCCGACGTATCGCAGCGGGCCGGATCAGGACAAGGCCGGCGAATGGGCCGATGGTTTGGCCGACGGCATCGACAGTGCGCGCGCGCATTTGCACTCGACCTCGGATTCGCTGAAGGAGGGTTACCAGTCACTCAAAGGCAAGGCCAGCCACCTCGGTGAAAACGTCGGTGCGGCGAAGGAAAACCTGAGCCATGCGATGCATGACGCCAGTGACCGGTTGTCGCGCAATTCGCAGGTGCTCGGCCAGCAGTTCAGTCACCTGCTCAAGGAGCAACCGCTGATGGTGGCTGCCGCAGGGGTCGCTTTGGGTGCCTTGCTCGGCGCGGCGTTACCGACCACCTCCACTGAACAGCGCTACATGGGCCGCACCAGCGCTGGCATGGTCGACAAAGCCAAGCAAAAAGCTCAGGAAGGTTATGAAGCCGTGCGTGACACGGTGACCCGAACCACTGAACAAACCGAAGTCGAGACCAAACCGGATCCGGCGCGGCCGTCTTCTTCGGATCTGTCGCAGGGTCTGGGTACATCCTGACGGGGAGAAACGAGGGAGGTCTGCAATGGGCCTCCCTTCGTCGTTGTACGGCGGTGATTCGGTGCGCCGCTGTGGTGAGCCAGCCTGTGAAAACGTAGCCTTGACCCGGATCGTAGCCTTGACCCGGATCATTGTGAGAGCGAGCCTGCTCGCGAAAGCGGTGTGTCATTCAATGTGGATGTATCTGATCTGGCGCCTTCGCGAGCAGGCTCGCTCCCACGGGGATTTTGGTTGCGCTGAAGATTTTGGCCTTGCCCCGGACCATTGTGGGAGCGAGCCTGCTCGCGAAAGCGGTGTGTCATTCAATGTGGATGTATCTGATCTGGCGCCTTCGCGAGCAGGCTCGCTCCCACAGGGATTTTGGTTGCGCTGAAGATTTTGGCCTTGCCCCGGACCATTGTGGGAGCGAGCCTGCTCGCGAAGCGGTGTGTCATTCAACGTGGATGTATCTGATCTGGCGCCTTCGCGAGCAGGCTCACTCTTACAGGGGCGCGGTGTTCAGCTTCAGTGCTTCGACAAACGCTGCAAACGCTGCCGAGCCTTGGCGCCGGTTCGGGTAGTACAGGTGATAGCCCTGAAACGTCGGGCACCACTCTTCCAGGACTTCCACCAGTCGTCCGTCCGCCAGATACGGCGCGACCAATTGCTCGGGCACGTACGCGACGCCGATGCCATCCACGGCGGCATTGAGCACGTGCATGATGCTGTTGAACACCAACTGCCCGTCGACCTTCACGCTGAAATCCTGACCCTTGTGCGCAAACTCCCAGGCGTATATCGCGCCGGCCGGTTGATGGCGGATGTTGATGCAGGTGTGCTCCGTCAACTGATGCGGCGTGGCGGGTGCCGGGTGACGAGCGAAGTAATCGGGCGAGGCGACCACGGCCAGGCGCCAGTCCGGGCCGATGCGCACGGCGATCATGTCTTTGCTGATTGACTCACCGAGACGGATACCAGCATCGAAGCGCTCCTTGACCACATTGGTGAAACCATAATCGACGTAAAACTCCAAGGTGATGTCCGGATAGTCCTGCAAAAACTTTGCAAGCATCGGCCGAATGCACAACTCAATCTGATCGTCCGTGCAGGAAATCCGAATGGTGCCGCTGGGCTTGTCGCGCAATTCGCCAAGGGCTTCGAGCTCGGCGCTGATCTGCTCGAACAGCGGCGCAATCGAATGCATCAAGCGCTCGCCAGCCTCGGTCGGCGAGACATTGCGCGTCGTGCGAGCCAGCAAGCGGATACCCAGACGCTGCTCCAGCGCGCGGACCGTATGACTCAACGCAGAAGGCGTGACGCCGAGGCGAGCAGCGGCTTTGGTGAAGCTTTGATCCTGGGCCACCGCCAGAAAGGCCTGCAGGTCATTGACTTTGGCGTTGCTCATTGCTGAATTTTTCTCAAAAGCACATGAAGATTACCGCTACTAATCAAGTTAAGCCCGATCCGTCAAGCTTTGCAGCCTGAGTAGCGGGGCAGAAGTGCCTCGACCATTTGTTCTTCCAAACAGGTTTTTGCATGACGGCCCAAGCAATCGACAACCCGACAAACCAGCCCATGGGCGTGTCCACTGCCGGCGAGCAACCGGCGTACTGGAGCGGCGTGTTCGCCATGACCTTGTGTGTCTTCGCGCTGATCGCCTCCGAATTCATGCCGGTCAGTCTACTCACGCCCATGGCCACGGACTTGCGCATCAGCGAAGGCCTGGCCGGCTACGGCATCGCCATCTCCGGCGCGTTCGCGGTGCTGACCAGCCTGACGATCACCAGGCTTGCCGGTTCGATGGATCGCAAGCGCCTGTTGGTGCTGTTGACGGCGCTGATGTGTGCGTCTGGGCTAGTCGTGGGCCTGGCGCCCAACTACACGGTTTACATGATCGGTCGCGCATTGATCGGCGTGGTAATCGGCGGCTTCTGGTCGATGTCGGCAGCGTTGGCCATGCGTCTGGTGCCCTCCGCCAGCGTGCCCAAGGCATTGGCAATTTTTAACGGCGGCAATGCACTGGCGACCGTCGTGGCTGCGCCGTTGGGCAGTTATCTCGGCAGCGTGATTGGCTGGCGCGGGGCGTTTTTCTGCCTGATACCGGTGGCGTTGATTGCGCTGCTCTGGCAGTGGATCAGCTTGCCCGCGCTGCCGGCCGCGCCGCGCAAGTCCAGCGCAGGCAATGTCTTTGCGTTGTTCAAAAGCCGCCGGGTGGCATTCGGCATGCTCGGCGCCGGCCTGTTCTTCATGGGCCAGTTTGTGCTGTTCACTTACCTGCGACCGTTTCTGGAAACCGTGACCCGGGTCGATGTTTCGGTGCTGTCGATGATTCTGCTGGTCATTGGTGTGGCCGGGTTTATCGGCACCGTGGTCATCGGTTCCGTGTTGAAGAAGGGGCTGTATCGCGTGGTGATCGCCATCCCGCTGTTGATGGCGATGATCGCAGTGGCGCTCATTGGGATGGGCAGTTCAGTGGTCGCGACGTTCGTGTTGCTGGGCGTGTGGGGATTGATCGCCACGGCGGCGCCGGTAGGCTGGTGGTCTTGGCTGGCGCGCACGCTGCCTGACGATGCCGAAACCGGCGGTGGGCTGATGGTGGCGGTGGTGCAGTTGTCGATCGCTTCGGGGTCGACCGTCGGTGGTCTGCTGTTCGACGGCAGTGGCTATCGGCTGACCTTCTTCGCCAGCGCGGCATTGCTGGTGCTGGCGGCGCTGATGACGTGGCTGACGTCGCGGCAGAAAGCCTGACTCAGCTCTCGGTATTTTCCACTGAAGCCTGCGCGGCTTCGGCTTCCAGCTTCAGGCGATCAGCCTTGCAGATGTATTTGGGCTTTTTCGGCGCCAGTTTGGCGTTGGCCTTTTTGGCTTTTTCCTTGAACAACTGCTGCAGCTTCTTTTGACGATTCATGTTTTTTCGATCGCGGGTGGAGAGGGTGGGAATCCTGACGCAAGGCCGAGTGGTCAGCAAGGAGAAATCCACTAAGCTGAGCACATTCCCCCCAACTCAAGCCCCCCCAAACCGAAGGAATCGCACATGAGAAAAGCTCGCAGATTGATTGTCGCGCTGTCTTGCCTCGCGCTTGTAGTCGGCAGCACGACGGCACTGGCCGACCCCGGCAATGGCAAGGGCCAGGGCGGCCAGGGCAACGGCAAGGGCAAACCGCAGAACATGCAGGATCATGGTAAACAGGGTGGGGGCGGTCAGGGCAATGGCAATAAAGGCCAGCAACACTCTGGCAATGGCGGCGGTGCTCCGAGCATTGATCGCGGCAATATTCTCGGCATCGTCGACGGCTATCGCGGCGAATACTGGAATCCGGGGCCAGCGCTGCCGCCTGGCGTTCAGAAGAATCTGGCGCGGGGCAAACCGCTGCCACCAGGCATCGCCAAGAAGCTGGACGGACGTCTGCTCGGCCATTTGCCTCATTACGACGGCTACGAATGGCGGCAGGTAGGTACTGACCTTATCCTCGTCGTGCTGGCTACCGGGCTGGTTTACGAAATTCTCAATGGCGCGTTCGATTGATTCTGCAAAGAGGAGTGGCAGCACCTGCCGCTCCTTTTTTATTCATGCATAGCTGCATCATATGCAGCAATGAACTGCATTCAGGCTGGGTTGTTCGTTGAATGCTGAGCTTTCAGACTGAGCTCAACGGCTAACGAATGAATGGAGATGACCATGGCCAATGCAATCCGCTTCACCGCAACGGGCGCACCGGATGTCCTGCAATTGCACACTGTCAGCGAACAGACCCCCGGGGCCGGCGAGGTCTGGCTGGAGCAAGCGGCGGTGGGCGTCAATTACCTCGATGTCAGCCAGCGCAAAGGTGCAGTGCCGGTGGCGTTGCCTTCGGGGTTGGGTCTGGAAGGCGCGGGTCGGGTGGCAGCGGTCGGTGCCGGTGTGAGCAATGTCCGCGTCGGCGATCGAGTTGCTTATGCCACTGGCCCCTTGGGTGGTTACGCCTCGGCGCGGCTGTTTCCGGCGGAGCGTCTGGTGAAGATCCCCAATGAGTTGTCGTTCGAAGATGCGGCGGCGGTGTTGTTCAAAGGCATCACCGCGCAGTATCTGCTGAAGGCGACTTATCCGGTCGGGCCGGGCACGACAATGCTGGTTTACGGCGTCGCGGGAGGTCTGGGGGAAATCATGGTGCCATGGGCCAAACACCTTGGCGCAACGGTGATCGGTGTGGTGTCGAAGCAGGCCAGTGTCGACAAGGCTCGCGCGTCCGGTTGTGACGAAGTGTTGGTGTTCGATGCCGAAACCCTCGCCGCCGATGTGTTGCGTATCACCGAGGGGCGCAAGGTCGACGTGGTGTATGACCCGATTGGTCGGGTGTCTTTTCAGGCCTCGCTGGACAGCTTGCGCCCACGCGGATTGATGGTCTCGTTCGGCGCGCAGACCGGCGCGCCGGCGGCGGTGGAAATGGCCACGCTGAACGCCAAGGGCTCGCTGTTCCTGACCCGTCCGTCGCTGGCCGCGCACACCACCACGACAGCCGAATATCAGGAGCGCGCGCAAGACGTGCTGGCTGCGGTGTCCGCCGGTATCATCACGCCGCAAATTCGCGCGCGGTATTCATTGGCCGACGCGGCACAAGCGCATGCCGATCTCGAGGCAGGCCGATCATCAGGGGCGATCATTTTAAAACCATGAATCTGGATGTTCTGAGCAACCCGCACAGCGATGAAATCGCTGCTTTCCTGGCCGTCGCCGCGCAAGGCTCGTTTGTCGCGGCGGGGCGTTTGTTGCAGCGTCATCCGACCATCGTTTCCAAGCGCCTCGCGGCGATGGAGAAGCGACTGGGCGTGCGGTTGGTGGAACGCTCGACGCGACACGTGCGTATCACCGAGGCCGGCCTGCAACTTGAACAACGCTTGCGCGCGGCCGTCGAGTTGATGAAC
This sequence comes from Pseudomonas siliginis, assembly GCF_024072275.1. NCBI lineage: Bacteria > Pseudomonadati > Pseudomonadota > Gammaproteobacteria > Pseudomonadales > Pseudomonadaceae > Pseudomonas > Pseudomonas siliginis. The sequence continues at coordinate 2,443,067 of NZ_CP099598.1, forward strand.
GAAGCGCAGCAACAAACGGTGCAGGGCGCCAGCGAAGTACGCGGCACCTTGCGCCTGGCGTTGCCGGCGGCGATGGGGCGCTTGTGGCTGGGGCCGCTGCTGCCCGAATTTCTCAAGGCCCATCCGCAGGTTTCGCTGGTGGCCGATTACAGCGAAGGTCTGGTCGACATCATCGAGCAGGGCTTCGACGCGGCTATTCGCATCGGCGAGCTGGACGATAATCGGCTGATCGCGAAAAAGCTCAGCGACCATCGACGGATTCTCTGCGCATCGCCGGCCTACATCGAGGCCCATGGCATGCCGCAGACACCACAGGATCTGCTGCAGCACAATTGCCTGCGCTTCAGTGGGCTGGCGTCGTTCCCGCTGTGGCGCCTGCATCGCGGCAACGAGGTGCAGACCATCACGCCCCACGGCAACCTGACTGCCAGCGACAGCGAATCCCTGCTCGCCGCCGCCCGCGCCGACGCCGGCATACTCGGTGCTGGCGACTGGCTGATGAGCCGCGATCTGGCGGCAGGTCGGTTGATTCACGTTCTGCCCGACTGGCATCTGGATTCGGCGGGCGGCGTTTATCTGGTCAGGCCGTCATCGCGGTTTCCAGCGGCGGCGGTGGTGGCGTTCAAGGAGTGGATTGAATCCAAATTCGATCCGGCGCCACCTTGGGCGGTTTGATCACAACCTGCATCAAGACCGACACTGACCCTGTGGGAGCGAGCCTGCTCGCGAAAGCGCAGTGTCAGTCATAGATGATGTGGCTGACCTGACGCCTTCGCGAGCAGGCTCGCTCTCACAGGTTTCGTGGCTTGTTCAGGAATTGCCGAACATACGTATATCCAATGTGGGAGCGAGGGCCAGTTTGGGCGCACAAAAAAAGCCCGGCATTGCCGCCGGGCTTCGGTGTCTTCAACACTTCAAGCGGCGATCTTGTTGGCCGCCATTTCCTTTTTGTGGCTCGCCTTCATGGCTTCCATTTGCGCGCCCAGTTCCTCGAGCTTGGCCTTGCCCAGAAGCTTCTGCGCTTTCGGGAACATTTCCTCTTCTTCCTCTTCGATGTGGTGCTCCAGCAGTTCCTTGACCACTTTGACCCGACCGGCAAATTCCGGGCTGCCTGGATCGGTTTCTTTCAGATCAGGCAGTACCAGCGAATCCACGGTGCGGTGCTCTTCCTTGGCTTCGTAATACATGATGTCTTCTTCCTTGCTGCCGGCTTCCTTGAACGCAGGGTAGAGAATCTCTTCTTCGAGGCGGGTGTGGATGGTGATTTCCATTTCCAGTTTGCCCAGCAACTCGACGCGTTTTTTCAGCGCGCGGTCGGTGGATTCACTCAGTTGGCTGAGGATGGCTTTTACTTTTTCATGGTCGGCTTTGAGAAGGTCGATGGCATTCATTTTTTGAGGCCTCTGCTTTTCACGGATTGAACACAGCGTTCTTTTTTTCGCGCTGCTGTGTATTCAGGAAGAGGCTATCGCAGGACTCATGCCAACTCGCCGATCAAGCGCAACCCTTGTAAATCAAGGGCTGGCATCGAAGCAGGCACAATGCTTTCGTGCAGCCTGCAAGAAATCCGCGCGGCGGGCATTGCATATAACAAGCCCAGCAAAAGCCGGGCTGTGGTGATACTTCAGACGGGCCTGCACCCGTGGGTCACCGGTTAGCCTGGGAAGGCGAAATGCGACCGACATGCTTGGGTCCCGCCAACGCCCAGGCGATCAGGCCGAACAGCGGCACGAACACGATCAGCACGATCCACACGCCTTTACTACTGGATTTCCCCTCGCTTTTACGCACCCGGTTAATGGCCCAAAGCTCGATCAGCACAAGAATGACCGCCAATACGATCCACACGGTTTCGATTTGCATAGGCTTAGCTCCTGATGGTCTGTGCGTTAGGCGACGAGAGGGGCGTTGGGTTCATTCTTTTTGCCTTGGACAAGCGGGCGGGGTGATACCCGGTTGCAAAATAAATGTCTGATCGCCGCTGCGGCCTATATCCTCTGCGCCACGTTTGGGCTGAAACAGGGACAGGGCAATGGCATTCAGGGTGATGGTCGTCGGTGGCTACGGCAATTTCGGCAGTATCGTTTGTCGGCATCTGGCGCTCATGCCAGAGATTGAACTGCTGTTGTCGGGCCGCGATGCGCGCAAGTTGCAGGGCAAGGTCGCTGAGCTGCAAGCGCAATCAGGCCGTCCGTGCGAAGGGTGGTGCGGCGATGCAATGGGCGCAGGTTTTCAAGCGGCGTTGCGAGAGTTGAATGTTCAGTTGGTGGTGCACACCGGCGGGCCGTTTCAGGGGCAATCCTACGCAGTTGCTGAAAGCTGCATCGGCGCCGGTGTGAATTATTGCGATCTGGCTGACTGCCGCACCTTCGTCAACGGCATTGATGTGCTCGACGCCCGCGCCAGGGAGGCTGGTGTGGCCGTGCTCAGCGGTTGCAGTTCGGTGCCGACCTTGTCTTCGGCGATCATCGATCAGCAGCGCTCACGTTTTGCGCGAATCGATTCGATCGAGCATGGCATTTCCTCCTCGGCGAAGATGCCGGGGCTGTCCACGGTCGAAGGCGTACTCGCCTATGCCGGTAAGCCGATCAAACAATTGAAGCACGGCCAGGTACACGAAGTGCTGGGCTGGCTCGATCTGACTTTGCGCACGATGCCGCAACTGGGCACGCGTGTGCTGGCCAATGTCGATGTGCCGGACATGGATATTTTCGCTCGCCGCTATGGCGCACAGACGCTGCGCTTCAAGGCTGGCGCCGGCCTGAAGCTCGGCGGCGTTGCCAACGCCTTGCTGGCGCAGGCCTTGCGCTTCGGGCTGGTGCGCGATCATGTGCGCTGGGCGGCGCGCCTGCATCGCCTGGGTACGTGGTTCGAACGTTTCGGTGATGGCAAAAGCGCGATGTACATCGATGTTCGCGGCATCGGTGTCGAAGGCCAGCCGCTGAGCATGACCGCGCAACTCACCGCACTGAATGACAAAGGCCCGGAAATCCCCAGCTGCGCCGCCGTCGCCCTGGCAATCAAAATGGCGCGGGGTTATGCACCGCAACCTGGTGCGCGGCCGTGTGTTGGCGAAATCAGCGTTGAGGAATATCTGGCGGCGATCAACGATCCGGCCAACTTGAGCCTGTCGGTTCAATTCTCCGATGGGCAGCGTTGAGATGCTCTATCTCTGCCTGAAGTACCTGCATGTAATCGCGGCGATTTTCCTCTTCGGTTTCGGCATGGGTTCCTACCTCTACCTGATCGCCGCCAGCCGCAGCGGCAACCCGCAAGTGATCGCCCATGTCGCAAGGATGGTGGTGCGTTTCGATACGTGGATCACCACGCCGGCAGGGATTGTTCAGGTCATCACCGGCTATCTGCTGATGCGGCTTTCCGGGCTTTCGATGAGCAGTGAGTGGCTGCTGACGTCGCTGATCATTTTCTTCTGCGTAGGCGCACTGTGGCTGCCTGTACTGGTATTGCAAAAGCGTCTGCAGAAGATGGCGCTGAGCGCGGGCGAGGGCGGCCTGCCTCTGGATGATCGCTTTGCAAGCACTTACCGCTGGTGGTTCTGGATGGGCATTGCCGGGTTCGCCGGGATGTTTGTCATCGTGCTGATGATGGTGACGAAGATGACGCCGGTGCAACTGGTCGGGTTAACCGTGGGCTTTTAGAAAGCGGCCTTCATGATCCGCTGTTGGCAGCAGACAAGTGTCGTACCTGCCGAACAGCCGATAGCGGTTCAGCGCGATTCGATCGTAAGCCCAGTCACGCAGGCGGCGCGGGAAAATCCGCAGCAGTTTCAGCGGCTGCCAGCGCCCTGGCAGTTGCCCGACCACTTCGAGAAACGCATCCGAGCGTTCCCAGAACTGCCGGTCGCGGATCACCGCCATGGTGTCGAACTCATCCAGGGGCAAACCGGCCCACGCCAGCAAGGCCTGGCCTTCGGGCGATTGCACGGTCGCCAGACGCACATGGCGCTGATGGTCATGGCGAATCAGGAAGCGCGCCCAGCCGTTGCACAGTTTGCACACGCCGTCGAACAGCACCACGGTTTCGCCTGGCTTGAGCAATGGCGCGGGGGTGGGGCGGGTTTTCATGGCAGGCATCGGCGGATGTCCTTCGGCGGTTGTCGCGATCATAACCTCGATCATTGGCCTACAGGAGTGGATCGCGGCGGTATTGGCCCGGCGATATGCCGTGCACGCGGCGGAAGGCAGCGCCAAACGCCGCGTCGGACAGATAGCCCAGTGAAGCAGCAATGGTCGCCACAGTGTCCCGGCCATTGCGCAAGCGAAACGCGGCCACGCGCATCCGCCAGCGCGTGGCATATTCGACCGGCGCTACACCCATGCAAGTTTTGAATAACGCGGCGAAACCTGATCGCGACATGCAAGCAATCTCGGCCATTTGCGTCAGGCGCCAAGGTTTTTCCGGGGCACCGTGAACGGCGCGCAAGACGCCGGCAATTGCCGGTTCCCGTAGTCCGCCCAGCCAGGACAATTGTTCGGCATCCGCGCTGTTGATGTGATGGCGCAGCGCATGGATGAAGATCAGCCGCAGCAGGTCGTTGCACATCGCCTGCGAGCCGGCCTGGTGTGATGGCCACTCGCGCTCCAGTTCATCCAGCAGCCAACCGAACGACGAGGCACCTGTGGCCTCGGCGCGAATGATCAGCGAGGTCGGCAGCACGTCGAGCAGTTCGGTAGCGCCGGGTCCCGATAGCGACACGCTGCCGCCCAGCAGCTCGACTTCCTCGCCGACGCCAAAGGTCGCCGAGGCGCCGTCATGGGCAAAAACATCCACGGCATTCACCGCCTCGACGTCGGCGCCGCTGGCCAGAATGAACGGCGTGCGCGACACCACAAAACAGTCGCCGGCCCGCAGCAACTGCGCCGGCAAGCCCTGCATGCGCAACCAGCATTCGCCTCGTCGCACCACGTTGAATTTCAGTTCGATGGGTTGAAATCGCAGCGCCCAGACGCCTCCCGCTTGCAAGCGAACCGAGCAGGCTGCTTGCAACTCGGAGAGTGCCAATACGGCAGAAAGCGGATCGCCAGCAGGATTTTGGATGATCACGACAGAAACCTGGATTTATCAGACTGGTTCGTCCGTAGAGCTTAGCCAAGAATGAAGGCCTTCGGTAGCTCACTCAGGATTAACGCTCATGGCTACACTCCAACAACCTGTGCAATCACCGTTCAACGCCGCGAGCACAGCGGCTGAAGTCATGGCCGGCATCGATCTGCGCGGGCAGCTCGCGGTGGTCACCGGCGGCTATTCCGGCCTGGGTCTGCTGACGGTGAAAAGCCTCGCGGCGGCAGGAGCGCAGGTCATTGTGCCGGCCAGAGATACGGAGCGGGCAGAGGTGGCATTGGCGGGTGTTGAAGGTGTCCGCGTGACGCCCATGGACCTGTTGCAGGCTGAATCGGTGGCGGCGTTCAGCCAAAGCGTGGTCAGCGCGGGTCAGCCAGTGTCATTGCTGATCAACTGCGCCGGAGTCATGGCCGCGCCGTTGCTGCGCGATGCCGATGGCCATGAAAGCCAGTTCGCGACCAATCACTTGGGCCACTATCGCCTGACCTGCGGCCTTTGGCCGGCGCTGGTCAAAGCTGGACAGGCGCGGGTGTTGTCAGTGTCATCGCGCGGGCATCAGATTGCCGGGGTGGACTTTGCCGACATCGATTTCCTGCAACGGCCGTATGACAAATGGGTCGCGTATGGTCAGTCGAAAACGGCCAATGCCTTGTTCGCCATGGCGCTCGATCGTCGCGGGCGCAGTCATGGCGTTCGTGCGTTCTCATTGCATCCGGGGCAGATTCTGACGGATCTGGCACGGCACCTCAGCACAGCGGAACTTGCCGCATTCGATGCGCTGGATGAGCAGGGCCGGCCACGGCTGGATGCCCACAACGGTCTGAAAACGCTGGAGCAGGGCGCCGCGACGGGATTGTGGTGTGCGACCAGTGCATTGCTTGCGGATTTGGGTGGCGTGTATTGCGAAGACTGCAATGTTGCGCCGATCAATCAACCTGAAGCGGGCCGCAAGGGCGTTGCGCAATGGGCGGCGGATGCTGAGCTGGCTGAGCGACTTTGGGCGGTTTCGGAGCAATGGACGGGGCTCACGGTGGCATAAATCGAGTCAAAGGACAAAAGCCCCTCACCCTAACCCTCTCCCGAAGGGAGAGGGGACTGACCGAGGTGTTTAGTAGAAATTCGCCGACCTGAAATACCGGGTCGAACTCAGTTCTTGAACAGCACCCAAATCGGCTCCCTCTCCCTCGGGAGAGGGCTGGGGTGAGGGGCTGCTCGATAGAGTTACTCTCCCAGCTTCGCCCAGAATTCCTCCGCCGAAGGGCTGATCGGTGCGGTCGGGCGAGTCAGGTGTATTTCCAGTGGAATGTCCCAACTGTCATCCAGCGCCCTGACCAGGCGCCCGTCGGCCATTTCCTGTTCGGTCAGGCTTTTCGGCAGCCAGGCGACGCCTTTGCTTTCCAGCGCCATCGACATCAGCACTGCCGCCAGATGGCTGCTGAACAGCGGTTTCAAATGCAGATAATCGGCCTTGCCGTGTAGCCTGTGGGCGACGATTCGGCCCAGGCCGGATTCGTGGGTGTAGGCCAGATAGGGCAGGGTTTCAGGCGATGTGTCGAACTGGGCTGAAGCACTCGCCAGCGGCACAAGTACGTCCTCGCCGACCTTCTTGCCAATGAACTGATCAGGCGCCAGTAATGGCGGAACGTCGGGGTGGCGATGACACAACAGAAATTGCACCTGACCATGAATCAGCATCTGTTCGCACACGGCCATGCTGTCGGAATGCAGGCGAACCGCGTCGATCGGCGCGCCACTTTCGGCGCTGCGCAACCAGCGTGGGAAGAAGGTGAATGACAGCGAGTGAGTGGCAGCAAACTGCAAGGTTTTCGCCGCCATGCCAGCCACTTCCTGGGCCTCGGAGCGCATGCGGTAAAGGCGTCTGGCCGCTTCCTGAGCGCTGGGCAAAATCTGCCTGCCGGCCTCGGTCAGCGTCGCACCCTGCGGAGTGCGCACGAACAATTCCGCACCCATCCAGTTCTCCAGCGAGCGCACTCGGCGACTGAACGCCGGCTGCGTCACATGGCGCGCTTCGGCGGCCCGGACAAAGCTGCCGTACTCGGCCAGCGCTGAAAAATCCTCAAGCCAAACCAGTTCCAAGGGCAATGCCTCCTGTGCATAGGGCGCGGCATTAATAGCATTGGGCGGGTGTCGTCGCAACGCATAACGTTGGCCCACCACAACAAGAGGAACCCGTCATGCGTATCGTCGATATCCGTGAAAAAACCGTCTCCATTGCTTCCCCGATCGCCAATGCCTACATCGACTTTTCGAAGATGACCTGCTCGGTCGTCGCGGTCATTACCGACGTGATTCGCGATGGTAAGCCGGTCATCGGTTACGGTTTCAACTCTAACGGTCGCTACGGTCAGGGCGCGTTGATGCGCGATCGTTTTCTGGCGCGGATCACCGAGGCCGATCCGGAAACCCTGATCGATCACGAGAACAATAACCTCGATCCGTTCGCCATCTGGAAAACCCTGATGACCAACGAAAAACCGGGCGGGCATGGCGAGCGTTCGGTAGCGGTCGGCACCATCGATATGGCGGTGTGGGACGCGGTGGCGAAGATCGAAGGCAAGCCGCTGTATCGCCTGCTTGCCGATCGTTATCGCAATGGCGTTGCCGATGACAAGGTCTGGGTGTATGCGGCGGGTGGTTATTACTACCCGGGCAAGGACCAGACCAAGCTCAAGGCCGAAATGCAGAGCTACCTGGACCGTGGCTACGACGTGGTCAAGATGAAGATTGGCGCGGTGCCGCTGGACGAAGATATCCGCCGCATTGAGGCGGTGCTCGAAGTGGTGGGCGACGGCCAGCGCCTGGCGGTCGATGCCAACGGCCGCTTCGATCTGCAGACCGGTATCGCCTACGCCGAAGCGATCAAGAAGTACAACCTGTTCTGGTACGAAGAAGTCGGCGACCCGCTGGATTATGCGCTCCAGGCCGAGCTGGCCAATCACTACGAACTGCCGATGGCCACTGGGGAAAACCTGTTCTCTCACCAGGACGCCCGCAACCTGTTGCGCCACGGCGGCATGCGCCCTGACCGCGATTACCTGCAATTCGACTGTGCGCTGTCCTACGGTCTCGTCGAGTACATGCGGACCCTAAAAGTGATGGAAGAGCTGGGTTGGTCTTCGCGCCGCGTGGTGCCACATGGCGGTCACCAGATGTCGCTGAACATCGCCGCTGGTCTGCACCTGGGCGGCAACGAATCGTACCCGGACGTGTTCCAGCCGTTCGGCGGGTTTGCCGATGGCATCCGCGTGGAAAACGGCTACGTCGGGCTGCCGGATATTCCGGGGGTAGGCTTCGAAGCCAAATCTGCGCTGTATGCCGTCATGCGCGAACTGGGCGAGGGCTGATTCGGTTTCATCTGCGGCCTCGATTTCCGAGGCCGCACCTTCAGGCGTCATCCTCGACGCCAAAGCCACATGCCCACCACAACAATAAAATGAGGTGCTTCCGTGGAAACTTCAAAATCACGCTGGTACAGCCAGCTCTATGTGCAAGTGCTGATCGGCATCGTCATCGGCGCTGCCATCGGATACTTCGTGCCGGACATCGGCGCCAAGCTGCAGCCGTTTGCCGACGGTTTCATCAAACTGATCAAGATGCTCCTGGCGCCGATCATTTTCGGCACGGTAGTGGTCGGTATCGCCAAGATGGGCAGCATCAAGGAGGTCGGCCGCATCGGTGTGAAAGCGCTGATCTACTTCGAGATTCTTTCCACCATCGCACTGGTGGTAGGCCTGATCGTAGTCAACGTGGTCAAGCCCGGCGCCGGCATGAACATCAACGCCGGCACCCTCGATGGCAGCGCTGTCAACAAATACAGCCAGGCGGCGAGCGAGCAGGGCGGTCTGGTCGAATTCTTCCTCAATATCATTCCGCACACCTTCCTCGGCGCTTTCTCCAATGGCGTCATGCTGCAAGTGATTCTGTTGTCGGTGCTGATGGGCGTCGCCTTGGTGCAAATGGGCGAAACCAGCAAACCGCTGATCAACACCATCGATCTGTTCCTGCAAGGTCTGTTCAAAATCGTCGCGATGGTCATGCGTCTGGCGCCGTTGGGAGCGGGCGCTGGCATGGCGTTCACTATCGGCAAATACGGCATCGGCACGTTGCTGTCGCTGGGGCAGTTGCTGGTCGCGTTGTACATCACCACGCTGATTTTCATCGTCGTTGTATTGGGCGCGGTGGCGCGATGGTCGGGCATGCCGCTGATGCAGTTTCTGCGTTATTTCAAAGATGAAATCCTGATCACCCTAGGCACCTGTTCGACCGAAGCGGTACTGCCGCGAATGATGGTCAAACTGGAAAAGCTCGGCTGCAAGAAATCCGTGGTCGGCATGGTCCTGCCGACGGGCTACACGTTCAACGCGGACGGCACCTGCATCTACCTGACCATGGCAGCAATCTTCATCGCCCAAGCGACCAACACGCCGCTGACCTTCATGGATCAGATGATTCTGCTCGGCGTATTTCTACTCACGTCCAAGGGCTCGGCCGGGGTGGCGGGAGCAGGGTTCGTGACACTCGCGGCCACGCTCACCACCATTCACTCCATACCTCTGGTGGGCCTGGTGTTGCTGTTGGGCATCGACCGCTTCCTCAACGAGGCGCGAGCGGTGACCAACCTGATCGGCAACGGCATTGGCACCATCGCCATTGCCAAATGGGACAAGTCGTTCGATGTCGAAGCGTGCGAGCGGGAAATCGCCGCCATGAAGCAGGACAAGGCAGCGCGCAAGTCGCTGCTTGTGCATAAGTGATTCGGGCAACGTGAGCGCTTGATTGGCCTGCCGACGCGTACAGGTTTCAAGTCAGTTCAAAGGTTATGGACTGGGGGCGGGACGATGAGAATTGGCGCACTGACGAAAACCAGTCGGTGCTGGCACGCCACCAATCCCCAGCCATGCCAAAAAACCTGTGGGAGCGAGCTTGCTCGCGAAGGGGCCAGAACGGTCAACACGGATGGCGACCGGCAGAGCGCTTTCGCGAGCAAGCCCGTTTCCACAGTAGGTTGCGCGATTGCTGTCACAACAGTTGGCGATGTTCTTTCGCACCGGACAGTACAAGCAGTGGATTGCAAAACGTTCGCTATGAACCGTCAGGCCGGACCTGAACCCTCTACGTACGTCTGGATGACCTCATCCCAAGGCGGCGTTGCAGGGAACAACTCAAGCAAAAACGCCGTGAACGCTTTGACATTCGGGCTACCGCGACGGCTCTCCGGCCACAACGCGGTAATGGCGAAGCGTTCGACGGTGAACTGTGGCAGCACCGGGACCAGTTCGCCCCGACGAACATAAGCCGCCGCTACGTAGTGCGGCGAAATACCGATGCCGCCGCCGGCAGCCAGCACCGCCGCGACCGCATCGCTGGCATCAACGGTGAAGGCCGCGTCGGGTGCCAGTTCCAACTGTCTGTCACCGGCTAGATACGGCCAGCGCAAACTCTGCCCGGTGCTTTGATAGCGGAAATTCACGCACTCATGCTCGGCGAGATCCTCGGCCGTAAGCGGAGTACCCTTGCGCTGCAGATAGTCCGGTGATGCGAACGCACCGATTCGATGCGGGCCCAGCGGGCGAGAAATCAGTCGCGAATCCGCAAGATTGCCAACCCGAACCGCGACGTCGATGCCTTGTTCGATGAGGTCGGCATACTGATCGCCGAGTCGTAGATCGATCGTCACCTTTGGATATTGCTCGCGAAATCTCGGCAGGGCCGGCGCGAGGATATTCAGTCCAATCGGCAACGGCGCGGTGACCTTCAATACGCCCGATGGCTCAGCGCGTGAAGCAACGGCGGCCTGATCGATGTCTTCGACTTCGCGCAGAATCCGCAGCGCCCGTTCGTATAGATCACGGCCCTCCGGGGTGAGTACCAGCGAGCGCGTGGTGCGAGTAAACAGCATCAGGCCGAAATGCTCTTCGAGCCGTTGCACGCTTTTGCTGATGGCCGAGGGCGACACCGACAGTGCCCGAGCGGCAGCCGTGTAGCTGCCCAGCGAAGCCGCTCGTGCAAAGGCGATGAGCCCGGTTAAACGATCCAATCCAATTTGTGCCTTCATGGCACTAGTAAAGCGACTTCTGGCCCAATTATCAATGTGGCTTCCAAAACGTAGTCTTTGCCCATCGAACGCCATTCAGGTGTTCCAGACGGAGACTCAGCATGAACATCAGCCAAACCCTGCCTTCCACACTCACCGACAAAACCGTGGTCATTTTCGGCGGCACCTCCGGCATCGGCCTGGCCGCTGCGGTGCAAGCGAAAGCCGCTGGCGCCAAGGTCATCGTCATCGGCTCGAACGCTGCACGTGCCGAGCAGGCCGCCAGCGAGCACGGGCTCGATGGCTGGCGCGCGGCCGACGTGACCGATAGCCAGGCTCTCGATACTGCACTGGCCGATATCCTTCAGGTCGATCACCTCGTTCTGCTCGCCGGCACGTTTGTCGCTGGCACCGCGCGCGCGGCTGATCTCGATTATCTGCACCGCGCGTTCGACGAACGCATCTGGGCATCGATCAATGCGATTCGGGTCCTTGGCGACAGGCTGGCAAAAGACGGCTCGATCACGTTTATCTCCGGTTCTCTCGCTGATCGCCCGAATGCCTACGGCACCGCCGTACTCGCCGCCGCCTCGGCAGCCATGGAAGCACTGGCTCGCGGTCTGGCCCTTGAGTTGGCACCGGTGCGAGTCAACACGCTTTCGCCCGGCCCGATCAACACCCCGATTCTGGGCAAGGCACTGGGCGAGGGGCGGGATGCATTTGTCGCTTCTCTTGAGCAGGTGCTGCCCCTGCATCGCCTCGGCACAGCTGCAGAAGCGGGCGCGGCAGTGGTTTTCCTGATGAGCAACACCTTCATGAACGGCGCCGTGCTCAACATCGACGGCGGCGCACGCCTGGTTTGATCCTGCCCACCTTTTTGAGAGCCTGAACATGGCATCGTTATTTGATTCCGTGCGCCTCGGCGCGCTCGATTTGCCCAACCGCATCCTGATGGCACCGATGACCCGCGCGCGCGGCACTCGCGAGCACGTCCCGACCGAGATGATGGTCGAGTATTACCGCCAGCGCGCCAGTGCCGGCCTGATCATTTCCGAAGCGATCGGCATCAGCCAGCAAGGTCTGGGCTGGCCGTATGCGACAGGCATTTGGTCGGCCGAACAGGTCGCCGGCTGGCGCAAGGTCACCGATGCCGTGCATGGCGCTGGCGGCCGGATCATCGCGCAGCTCTGGCACATGGGCCGGGTCGTGCACCCGAGTTTCCTTGGCGGCGGCCAGCCGGTTTCCGCATCGGTCACCACCGCGCCGGGACAGGCGCATACGTACGCCGGCAAGCAGCCGTATACACCGGCGCGTGCGTTGCCGCTGGAAGAAATTCCCGCACTGCTGGAAGACTTTCGTCAGGCCACTCGCAACGCAATCGAGGCGGGTTTCGATGGCGTGCAGATCCACGCCGCCAACGGCTATCTGCTCGACCAGTTCCTGCGCGACAGCGACAATTTTCGCACCGATGCGTACGGCGGCTCGATCAACAACCGTATCCGCTTGCTCAAGGAAGTGACCGAGGCGGTGGCCGAAGTCATCGGCGCCGACCGCACTGGCGTGCGCTTGACTCCAAGCAGCTACGAGCAGGGCATCCGCGACAGCGATCCCGAAGCGCTGTTCATCCGCGCCGCCGAAGTGCTGTCAGCGATTGGCATCGCTCATCTGGAAGTCCGCGAACCACCGCTGGACGGCACCTTCGGCAAGTCCGAACGCCCGCCACTGGCCGGGATGATTCGCGACGTGTTCAAAGGCGTGCTGATCCTCAATTCGGACTACGGTTTCGCCAGGGCACAAGCGCAACTGGATGCCGGGCTCGCCGATGCGATTGCGTTTGGACGGCCGTTTATAGCCAATCCGGATCTGCCGCTGAGATTCGCTCGGCAGTTGCCATTGGCGGAAAGCGAAATGAGCACTTGGTTCAGCCAGGGTTGGGAAGGGTATGGGGATTATCCGGCGGTGGATGGCGTTTGAATGTAGCGTCGGTGCCAGCCGCCGTGGCAGTGGATGCCCTGACGGGCTGGCCAGAACCCGGAAAAGCACGCTTAAGCCAGTCGCAAGAGACGGTTCACGCCGTTGATAGGAAAAAGTGAGGCCTGTGATCAGGCCTCATTTGCGTTTTACCAACTCACCTGCAACGTTTCAACGCCGCGCCGTACGCGTACTCACATCCACCCAGACCGCCAGCACCAGAATGCTGCCCTTGACGATCATCTGCCAGTAACTGTCGACGTCGAGCATCGACATGCCGTTATCCAGGCTGGTGATCACCAGTGCGCCGAGGAGGGCGCCGTAGACGGTGCCGGAGCCGCCGCGCATGGAGGTGCCGCCGATGAAGCAGGCGGCGATGGCGTCGAGTTCGCCCATGCTGCCGGCGGAGGGTGAGCCGGCGGCGAGGCGTGCGGTGTTGACCACGCCGGCGAGGGCGCACATCACGCCCATGATGCCGAAGATCCACAGCTTGACCGCCTGCACATTAATGCCCGACAGGCGCGTCGCTTCCATGTTGCTGCCGACCGAATAGACCCGGCGGCCGAACACAGTCTGGCTGGTGACGTAGCTGAACACGCCGAGCAGAATCAGCAACAGCAGCACCGGCACGGGAATGCCGTCATAGCTGTTGAGGGTCTGGACGAAACCGGCCAGCACCGCGCCGATCACCAGCACGCGCACAACATCACGCACCAGCGAATGCGCCGCCAGGCCATGCAGGGCGCGATTGCGTCGTTGTTTCCAGGTCAGGAACACCGTCAGTACAAACAGCAGCACACCCAGGCCAGTGCCGATCGCGTGGGGCAGATAACCCTGGCCGACGTAGACCAGCTCCGGCGAAACCGGGGCGATGGTGGTGCCGCCGGTGATCCCCAGCAAAATGCCGCGAAACGCCAACATGCCGCCCAGGCCGACGATAAAGGACGGGATGCGCAAGTACGCCGCCATGTAGCCGTTGGCGAGGCCGATCATCAGGCCGCACAGGGCGACCAGACTCAGATTCGCCAGCAGCGGAATGTGATAGACCACGTCGAGTATCGCCGCGAGGCCGCCGAGCAGGCCGAGCAATGAACCCACCGACAAATCGATCTCGCCGCTGATGATCACCAGCACCATGCCGCAGGCCAGAATTCCGGTAATCGACATCTGCCGCAGCAGGTTGGAAAGGTTGCGCGGGGTGAGGAAGCCGCCCTCGGTCTGCCAGCTGAAGAACAGCCAGATCAGCACCACGGCAAATACCAGCGCGAGCATCTTGTAGCGGGTGAACAGTTGTTTGACCTGATTCATTTACGCGGTTTTCCGATCATTATTGTTATGGCTGCCCGGCTGGCTGAGGGCGGCGGCGAGTACCTGTTCCTGGGTCAGCTCATGGTTGACGAAATCGCCGCGCAACTGGCCTTCGCCGATCACCAGCACGCGGTCGGAGACGCCGAGCACTTCGGCCAGTTCCGACGAAACCATGATGATCGACACGCCTTCGGCGGCCAGCGCGCCCATCAATTTGTAGATCTCGTACTTGGCACCGACGTCCACGCCTCGGGTCGGCTCGTCGAGAATCAGTACGCGCGGTTTGGCCAGCAGCATTTTCGCCAGCACGGCTTTCTGCTGATTGCCGCCCGACAGGCTGGTGATCGGCAGGGATGGACTTGCGGTCTTCAGATGCAGACGGGAGATTTCCCGGTCGATGCAGCCCAGCTCGGCTTCGGCATCGATGCGGGTCATTTTCGAATAGCTCTCGAGCACGGCGAGGGTGATGTTCTGACCGACACCGAGATCCGGAATGATGCCCTGGCGCTTGCGATCTTCGGGCACCAGGCACAGGCCGGCGCGGATCGCTTTCAGCGGCGTGCGCGTGTCGATTGGCTGGCCGTCCAGCCAGACTTCGCCCTCGTGGCGGCCGGGGTAGGCGCCGAACAGTGCGGTGACCAGTTCGGTGCGGCCGGCCCCGACCAGCCCGGCAATGCCAAGAATCTCGCCGCGCTTGAGGCTGAAGGAGATGTCGTCGACCCGTTTACGCTTGGGGTTGTCGACGTCGTAGCAAGTGATGTGGCGCGCCTCGAAAATCACCTCGCCAATCTCGTGCGGCTCGCTGGGGTAGAGGTTGCTCATTTCGCGGCCGACCATCTGCGTGATGATCTGTGGAATGTCCATGTCGGCCATGGCGGTGGTGGCGATGTGTTTGCCGTCGCGGATCACTGAAATCGTGTCGCACACGGCGGCGACTTCATCGAGCTTGTGCGAGATGTAGACGCAGGCGACGCCCTTGGCTTTGAGGTCGCGGATGATGTCCAGCAGCACTTCGATTTCCGAGCGGCTCAGGGCTGAGGAGGGTTCGTCGAGAATCAGCAGGCGCGCCTGTTTGTTCAGGGCCTTGGCGATTTCCACCAGTTGCTGATAACCGCCGCCATACTGCGAAACCGGCAGCGACACGTTCATGTCCGGCACTTTCAATTCCCGCATCAAGGCTTCGGCACGATGGATCATCGCCGGGTAGTTCATGCGCCCGCCGGGCAGCGTCAGCTCATGGCCCATGAAGATGTTATCGGCGACCGACAGGTCGGGAACCAACGTCAGTTCCTGATGGATGATGACGATGCCGGCGGCTTCGGTTTCGCTGATCGATTGCGCCCGGAGCGGTTGCCCGTCCCAGAGGATTTCACCGTCCCAGGTGCCATGGGGATAGACCGCAGAAAGGATCTTCATCAGCGTCGACTTGCCGGCGCCATTCTCGCCGCACAGGCCCACGCATTCACCGGGCCGGACCTTGATGTCGATGCCGTTGAGCGCTTTGACACCGCCGAAGGTTTTGACGATGCCGTTCATTTGCAGCAGATAGTCGGACATGGAAAAGGCTCGTATACCAGGGACTCAAACACCACTGAACCTGTGTGGGAGCGAGCCTGCTCGCGAAGGGGCCTTTTCAGACAGAGCTTTACTGACTGACACTCCGCTTTCGCGAGCAGGCTCGCTCCCACAGGTCTGATCAAGATTTACGACCGGATCACTGCCCGGCAATCTGCGCCTTGGTGTAGAAGCCGTCCTGTTCGAGCAAGTCGATGTTGTCCTTGGTCAACGGCGTTGGCGTGAGCAGGATGGTGTCGACCTTTTTGCTGCCGTTGTCGTACTGCGAGGTGTAGGCCGGTTTTTCGTTGCGTGCCAGTTGCACCGAGAGCTTCGCCGCTTCGGACGCAATGAGTTTCAGCGGTTTGTACACGGTCATGGTTTGCGTGCCGGCGATTACGCGTTTGACCGCTGCGAGGTCAGCGTCCTGGCCGGA
Organism: Pseudomonas siliginis; assembly: GCF_024072275.1. Lineage (NCBI taxonomy): Bacteria > Pseudomonadati > Pseudomonadota > Gammaproteobacteria > Pseudomonadales > Pseudomonadaceae > Pseudomonas > Pseudomonas siliginis. The sequence goes on from NZ_CP099598.1 coordinate 2,459,473, forward strand.
AATCGGCACCTTGCCGGCCAGCTGCTGCGCGGCCAGTGCCTGGATGGCGCCGCCAGCGGTGGCGTCGTTGGAGGCGACGATGCCGTCGATTTTGTTGTTGTTACGGGTCAGGGCATTTTCGACGATGCTCAGCGCTTCGGTCGGGTTCCATTCCTTGACCCACTGCTGGCCGACGATCTTGATATCGCCCTTGTCGATGGCCGGTTGCAGCACTTTCATCTGGCCTTCACGGAGGATCTTGGCGTTGTTGTCGGTGGGCGCGCCACCCAGCAAGAAGTAATTGCCCTTGGGAGCCGCTTTCAGCACGCCGCCGGCCTGCATCTCGCCGACCTTTTCGTTATCGAAGGAGATATAGGCGTCGACATCGGCGTTGAGAATCAGCCGGTCGTAAGACACCACTTTGATTCCGGCTTTCTTCGCCTCGGCCACGGCGTTGGTCAGCACTGTCGCGTTGAACGGCACGATGACGATCACATCGACGCCGCGAGAGATGAGGTTTTCGATCTGCGAAATCTGCTTCTGCTCGTTGGCGTCGGCCGATTGCACGAAGACTTTGGCGTCCATTTTTTCTGCCGCCGCGACGAAGTAATCGCGATCGCGCGACCAGCGTTCCAGACGCAAATCGTCGATGGAGAAACCGATTTTCGGGTGGGTGGCGTCGGCCATTACCGGCAGGGCCAACAACGCCAGGGCACTGGCCAACAGCGTACGTTTCAAGTTCTTCATGGTGGTGCGTCCTTTTATTTTTGTTGGAAAGACACGGCCTGACGATGAATCGGGCTGGGTAGAACTGTAGAGAATCTGCCGACGCAGCAGGTACAGAATTGTCGTGCAATTGTCACAGCGTCGTTGCGTCGGCAGAGGGTCTCGGCGATCAGCGATAGAGATAGCGGTTGACGATGTTTTCGAGCATTTCCTGACGGCCACTGACGGCTTGCGGGTTCAGTTCGTTGCTGAACGCGTGCTCGGCCAGCGACTCAAGATTGAAGTCGCCCGCCATCACCGCTTGCCCGAACGGCTGACGCCAGCCGGCGTAGCGTTGGTCCTTGAGGGTTTGCAATTGATCGTTCTCAACCATCGCAGCGGCGCGTTCCAGCGACAGGGCCAGAACGTCCATGGCGCCAACATGACCGTGGAACAGGTCGATCTCGTCGAGGCTCTGCCGGCGCACCTTGGAGTCGAAATTGAAGCCGCCATTCTTGAAGCCGCCGGCCTTGAGGATTTCATAGGTCGCCAGGGTCATTTCTTCGACGCTGTTGGGGAATTGGTCGGTGTCCCAGCCGTTCTGCGGATCGCCACGGTTGGCGTCGATGCTGCCGAAAATCCCCAGCGAGGCAGCCGTGGCAATTTCGTGATGAAAGCTGTGGCCGGCCAGGGTCGCGTGGTTGGCCTCGATGTTGACCTTGATTTCCTTTTCCAGGCCGTACTGCTGGAGAAAGCCGAACACCGTGGCGCTGTCATAATCGTATTGGTGCTTGGTCGGCTCCTGCGGCTTGGGTTCGATCAGCAGGTCGCCGGTGAAACCGATCTTGTGCTTGTGCTCGACCACCATGCGCATGAAGCGCCCGAGTTGTTCGCGCTCACGTTTCAGGTCGGTATTGAGCAGGGTTTCGTAGCCTTCGCGACCGCCCCACAGCACGTAGTTGGAGCCCTTGAGGCGATGGGTTGCGTTCATCGCGCTGAACACTTGCGCGGCGGCGCAGGCGAACACTTCCGGATCGGGATTACTCGCGGCACCGGCGGCAAAACGTGGATTGCTGAAGCAGTTGGCGGTGCCCCAGAGCAGCTTGATGCCGCTTTGTTCCTGATGTTGTTCGAGGCGATCGACCATTTGTGCGAAGTGTTCGCGGTACTCCTTCAGCGAATTGCCTTCGGGGGCGACGTCCGTGTCGTGAAAGCAGTAGTAATCGATGCCCAGTTTGCTGAAGAACTCGAATGCGGCTTGAGCCTTGCCGATGGCCAGTTCCATCGGTTCGCCACTGCGTTGCCAGGGGCGTTTGAAGGTGCCGGCACCGAACACATCGGAGCCCGGCCAGACAAAGGTGTGCCAGTAGCAGGCGGCCATGCGCAGGTGTTCGCGCATGGGTTTGCCGAGGATCAGTTTGTCGGCGTCGTAGTGGCGGAAAGCGAGGGGCGAATCACTGTTCGGGCCTTCGTAGCGAACCGGCTCGATATTGGGGAAATACTGCATGGACCTTGTCCTTGTTGTTCTTGGCGGTGTCTCGATACTAGCAACGCCCCCGTGCCCGCTGATTATGAAAAGCCTCAACCGTGAGTGCGATTTTGCGTATTGAGCTTCAGCGCGCGCAGGCCTAGTCTGTGTCCATCGTCGCCGTGACATGGCGCCCGGAACAAAACAATTTGAGGCCGCTTTCGCGAGCAGGCTCGCTCCCACATTTGATTCGTGTCGTTCACAAAACCGTGTGGGAGCGAGCCTGCTCGCGAATGGCTTGACGCAAAATCCGGATACTGAATGAAAAGCCTACCGCCCGTGCACCGCATCGCCCTGTTGTTCAACGGCAGCAAGATCTACGACCGTGGAATCATCAGCGGCATTGGCAACTACCTGAGCAGCACCCGCGCTTCCTGGGACCTGTTTCTGGAAGAGGACTTTCTTTGCCGGTTGAAGGGCATCGAGCGTTGGCAGGGTGACGGCATCATTGCTGACTTCGACGATCCGCTGATCGGCGAGGCGCTGGCCGACATTCATTTGCCGGTGGTGGCGGTCGGCGGTTCTTACGAGGATGCGCGCGCCTATCCGAAAGCGATCCCCTACGTTGCCACTGATAACAACGCACTGATCACTCTGGCTTATTCGCATCTGGTCGAGGCGGGGTTGCAGCGCTTTGCCTGTTTCAGCCTGCCGGAAGCGCAGGCCAATCGCTGGGCGCAGGAGCGGGAAAAAGCTTTTCGCAAACTGATGCAGCGCGACGGCCTGCACGCCGAGATCTATCGCGGCATGGGCACCAGCGCACCGTTGTGGGACAGTGCCGTCGAGCAACTGATCGCCTGGCTGCACAGCCTGCCCAAACCGATCGGCATCATCGCCGTCAGCGACGCCCGCGCCCGGCAGTTGCTGCAAGCCTGCCTGACCGCCGGCATTGCCGTGCCCGAGCAGGTCGCGCTGATCGGCATCGACAACGACCCGCTGACCCGCAGCCTGACCCGCGTGCCCCTGAGTTCGGTGATTCAGGGCACCGAAACCATGGGCCGCACCGCTGCGCAATTGCTGCACCAGATGCTCCACGGCATGCCGTCCACTGGCACGCAAATCCTGATTCCGCCTGATGCGGTCAATGTGCAGGTGTCGAGCCTGCACCAACCGCTGGGCAATCCGTACGTCATGCAAGCGCTGCTGTTCATCCGCCAATATGCCTGCCAGGGCATCAAGACCGCGCAAGTGGCGGCGTATGTCGGCGTGTCGCGCTCATCGCTGGAAGCGCATTTCCGCGCCGAGCGCGGTTGCAGCGTGCATGACGAGATTCTGCGTTTCAAACTGGCGGCGGCTACCAGCGGTTTGAAGAACACCGATGCGGCGATTGCCGATATTGCCCAGGCCTGCGGCTTCAAGTCTGCGCAATATCTGCACACGGTGTTCCGTCGCGAGTTCGGCTGCACGCCCCGCGAGTATCAGCAGGGCGGGGCGTAGCGCTGCGAAGACTTACGCCAGCGCAGCGGCATTGGCTCTGGAACGCCAGGCAAACGTCAGTACCATCAGCAAACCCAGACCGGCCATCGCCGCGCCGGCCAGGGAAATCGCCGGATAACCCAGCCCGGCATTGATCACCGCGCCACCCAGCGCCGCGCCGATCGCGTTGCCGAAATTGAAGGCACCGATGTTCACCGCCGAAGCCAGATTCGGCGCGTCCTTGGCCGCTTCCATCACGCGCATTTGCAGCGGTGGCACCAGGGCGAAACTGGCGATACCCCAGATCAGAATGGCCACGGCGGCCGGCAGCGGCCAGCGCATCAGCACCGTGAGCGCCAGCAACACCACAATCAATGCGCTCAGTGACACGATCAGGGTGCGGTCAATCGAACGGTCGGCAGCCTTGCCACCCCACATGTTGCCCAGCGTCAAACCGATTCCGAACAACACCAGCATGGCGGTGATGAACGCGGCGGAGGCGTGGGTCTCGCTGCTGAGGATCGGCGCGATGTAGGTGAATACGGTGAACATCGCACTTGAGCCGACCACGGTCAGGGCCAGCGCGGCCAACACCGGACCTCTGCCCAATACCCGTATTTCTGCCAGCGCACCCGCGCCTTGCTCTGCTTTCAGATTGGGCAGGGCGAACCACAAGGCGATCATGGTCAGCACACCGAGGCCGGTAATGCCCCAGAACGCCGTGCGCCAGCCAAACAGCTCACCAAACCACGCTGCCAGCGGCACACCGCCAATGGTCGCCAGGGTCAGGCCCATGAACATCGCCGCGACTGCGCCGGCACGTTTTTCCGGCGCGACCACGCTGGCGGCGACCACAGAGCCAACTCCGAAGAATGCGCCGTGATTGAGCGAGGTGATCACCCGGGCGACCATCAGGCTGGAGTAATCGGTGGCAAGCGCCGACATCAGGTTACCCAGGGTGAAAATCGCCATCAGCCCGATCAGCAGATAGCGCCGGGGGATCTTGCCAGTGGTCAGGGTCATCAGCGGCGCTCCGAGCAGCACGCCCAAAGCGTAGGCACTGACCAGCAACCCCGCAGCGGGAATGGAAACGCCGAGATCGGCGGCGATGCCGGGCAACATGCCCATCGGCGCGAACTCGGTGACGCCGATGCCAAAGGCGCCGACAGCGAGTGCAACAAGTGGTGGATTGATACGCATGGAAAGTCTCCTCATCTATGCCGCCAATGCTACGATCCATGGTTTCCAGGCGGTAGATGGCGATTTTGGCAATCACCTTTGCGCAAGAGGCACGAATGGACTTCAACGGCAGGTCAGGGGAAATGAGCGTGTTCGTCACCGTGGCGCAGGAGGGCAGCCTCTCAGCTGCTGCGCGTGCGCTGGGGCTGACGCCTTCGGCGGTCAGTCGGATCATCGCCCGCGCCGAACAGCGACTCGGCACTCGTCTGTTGCTGCGCACCACCCGCGCGCTGACGTTTACCGCCGAGGGCGAAGCCTTTCTGCGCGGTGCCCGGCGGATTCTCGCCGACATGGATGAAGTGGAAGGGGCCATCACCGATCAAGGCGTACCCAAGGGCCGCTTGCGCGTCAGTGCCGCCCTTGGCCATGGACGGCTGACCATTGTGCCGCTGGTCGCAGCCTTCACCGCCCGTTACCCGAACATCGTGGTCGACCTCAGCCTTGGCGACGAAGTCGTTGACATCCTCGCCGGCCAGGCGGACGTCGCCATCCGCTTCGGCCATCTGCCCGACAGCCCGTTGACCGCCCGCCGGCTCGGCCACACCGGCCAGGTGGTCGTGGCATCGCCCGACTATCTGGAACGTCATGGCACGCCTCAGCAACCCGAAGACCTGCTCAAGCACAACTGCCTGCGCTTCAACTTCCGCCGCGCCGAAGCCAACTGGCCGTTTATCCGCGACGGCAAGGAGTTCTCGCTGAAAGTCAGCGGCAACATCGAATGTAGCAGCGGCGAAGCACTGGCCCAGTTCGCCAGACTCGGCGCCGGAATTGCGCGGATTGGCGAGTTCACCGTCAGGGAAGACTTGCAGCGCGGCGCGCTGATCCCGCTGCTGCAAGCGTTTAACCCGGGCGATGAGGAACCGATTCATGCGGTGTTCGTGGGCGGCGCGGCGATGCCGGTGCGGGTGCGCTTGTTTGTGGATTTTTTGCTGGAGCAGCATCGGATGTAGACGTGCTGTGCGGATTCTGCGGGTCGTCCATGACCCGCAGACTGGCGGCTAAATGGTCGGGATGGTGCCGCCGTCGATCACAAATTCACTCCCGGTGATCGACGCTGCTCGCGGCGATGCCAGGAACCCGATCAGCTCAGCCACTTCAACTGGCGTCGACGGGCGGCCGAGCGGGATACCGCCCAGGGCCTGCATGATGATGTCTTTGCCACCTTGATAGTCAGTGCCTGCCTCCTGCGCGAGTCGCTCGGCGAATGCCACCGACGCTTCGGTTTCAACCCAGCCCGGCGATACCCGCACGACGCGAACCCCCTTGGGTGACACTTCTTTCGACAGGCTTTTGCTGTAGGTCGACAGCGCAGCCTTGGCCGCCGCGTACGCCGTCGTTGATTCCGGCAGTGGCAGCCGACTCTGGATGGATGTGACATGGATCACCACGCCATTACGACGCTCGAGCATGTCCGGGAGCAGGGCGCGATCAAGGCGCACCGCCGGCAGCAGATTCAGGTTGAGCTCGCGTTGCCACTGTTCCTCGTCCAGCGCCGCAAAACCACCACCGGGGGCCGACGAGCCACCCAGGACATGGATCACTATGTCGACGCCGCCCAGTTGCTGTTCGACCGCAGCGATGAGTGCGTCACAACCTTCCCGTGTCGAAAGATCAGCCGCAACCAGCAGTGCGCTTGGCATTTCGACGTCCACTTGGCGAGCCGAGGTGATGACCTTTGCGTCCTCGGCCAGAAACCACTCGACCACTGCTTTGCCGATTCCCTTGGTGCCGCCGGTGACGAGGACCCGCTTGCCAGTCAATCCTGAATTCAGCATGGCGAAATCTCCAGCGCGACGAATTGATGGATTGCGTCGGAGATTTTTTTCTCGTCGGTGACCGTGAGATACGTTTGCACGACGTTGGAAAGTTGAAGGTTCATTGCCTGACTCCTGATTGATGGTCCGGAGTCATCTTGCTGCGCTGCAGATAGTTTGTTCAACTGGGACAAATCGTAATGACCCATCCCGGAAAACAGGACAATCCATGGCCCAGGATCGCTTAGCCCTTAATGAACTGGATGCCGTTATAGCGGTGGCACGCAGGGGGTCGTTCCGCCAGGCTGCCATTGATCTCGACGTTTCGACCACCGCGCTGAGCAACACCATTGCGCAACTCGAAGCGCGCCTCGAATCGCGCCTGTTCAACCGCACCACCCGCAGCGTCGCCATCACCGAAGCGGGCAGGGTGTTTCTCGAGCAAGTGGGGCCAGCCTTGCACGACTTGCGCGCCGCACTGGATGCAGTGCGATCGCAGAATGCCGGACCCTCGGGAACGCTGCGCATCAACGCATTCGCCAGCGCTGCTCGTTCGGCGTTGCTGCCACTGGTGATCGAGTTTTTGCAGCAGCATCCGAAAGTCCACATTGACCTTGTGACCGAAGGCCGGCTGGTGGATATCGTGGCTGACGGCTTCGATTTCGGCGTGCGCTCGGCAGGCCTTGTGCCCAACGATGTGATTGTGGTGCCAGTCGGCCCGCCGCAACGGTACGCGGTGGTCGGTTCGCCGGGGTATTTTGCACAACACGGCAAACCGCGCACGCCGTCCGATCTGCCCGGGCATCGATGCATCCGTGTGCGACTGCCGAACGGGGCGATTTTCCCTTGGTATTTCGAGCGCGACGGCGAAGTCATTCGTCTGGATGTGAACGGGCCGCTGACCCTGGATGAATCGAGCGTGGTCAAGGTGGCGGTGCAGGCGGATATGGGGCTGGGCTTTTTCATGGAGCAGGACGTTCGTGACGAAATCCGCAGCGGCGAGTTCGTGCAGGTACTCAAGGACTGGACCCCGCCCCGAGACAGGTTGTGCCTGTACTACCCGAACCGCCGCAATCCCTCTGCGGCCGCCAGGGCATTCATCGAACTTGCTCGCGCCAGGCAGGCTGATCAGGCTTGACCCGGCGCAGGGCTCAGGCGATCAAGCCCAGTGTCAGCCCCTTCAGAGTGGCGGCTGCACGGGTCGAGCATTGCAATTTGCGAAAGATGCTTTCCATGTGCGTGCGTACCGTGCTCGGACTGATAGCCAACAGTTGCGCGACTTGCTTGTTGCTGGCGCCACGGCTGATCTCCAGAAGAATGCGGCACTCACGCGCTGTCAGCAGCGAAGGCTTGGGTTGCCGCAGGCGACGCTCGCCACTGGCGGCGGCAATGACCGCTTCGCAGACATCGTTGTCGAACAGACCACGGCCAGCATCCTGTTTGAGTAGCGTGGCTGCTGCGGCTTCGTCGTGGGCTGTTCGCCATGGCCGGGCTTGCCTCAACGCTACCCAGGCGACCGAGGTGGCGAACAGCCGATGTTCGGCATTCAGTGCATCACCGGCCACGCCGCGAAAATAGCCGCTGCCATCGAGCCGTTCATACGCGTGGGTGGCTATTTCGGCGGGCGCGGCCAGTTCAGGAACCGGTCGGAGCGCCTGTTGCGTCCAGTAAGGCACCAGCCGCACTCGCTCTGCCGCACCGTAGGGCAGCGACCCCGGGCTATTCCATAGGTGATTGGAAACGGCTGCGCGGCCGAGACCGTAAATCAGCGCGGACTTGCCAATGTTTGCCAAAGCCGGCTCACCCAGCCCCCACAGGCGCGCAGCTTCCACGGCAACATGCGCGACCTGACGCGAATGCCCGGCCAGCCATGGCAGCTTCAAGTCAATGACGTCTCCGACCAAAGTCAGCGAGACACGACGCTGCTCAGGCGCGGGTTCAACTTTTGTGCAAAGCGTTTCCAGATCCGCCAGCCAGGCCTTGGCATTGGCCACCAGCAACGACACCAGCGACGCTGGATAGCGCCGATCCGACTGCTCGTTGATCCAGCGCAACGCCGCGTCCAGGCCGTGAGCGCGAGTGAGAATATCCAGATCACCGGCCATGACCACCTGATAGGCCACCTCCGGGATATGTTCATGCGCCACGCCGAGCGGTCGGCCAGTGCCGTCGTAGGTTTCGAACACCCGACACAGGCCCGCTTCGACGGCGGTTCCGAGCTGGAGGGTTTTGGCGATTGCACCGGACACTTCACAGTGCACCACGGCCAGCGGGGTTGCCTGATGCACCGCGTTCATCTGCTCATTGCCCAGGGTCAGATCGAGCATTGCGCGGCGACCATCGACGTCGTCACCCAGCAGGTCGGCAAAGCCTTCGGCGTTGGCCGTGCACCCAGACCAGCGCAGCAAGGCAATCTGCTCTGCAACCTGCAGATGCTCACCGTCGCCGTGGCATGCCTGCGCGAGCATCCGCGCCAAAGCGGCAACGCGCCGGGAGTGACCGAGCGGTTGCCCCATGCTGAGGTCACCGACCTGGGCGATGGTTGCCAGTGCGCCGTCCAGTGAGATGTCCAGTTGCAAGCCACTATCCATGAAAAATGCCCCGGGGTCGGATAATTGACCGATGCCCACATCGCAGGCCGGCCAGCACACTCTGAACTCCCGAACAGGAGCTCATCCAATGAAAACAATCAAATCGAAATTCGCCACCGTCGCCTTTGCCCTGGCCAGTACCTTCATGGCCGGCGCCAGCCACGCGCAGGATACAACGCCTTCGGTGGTGATCGTACACGGCGCCTTCGCCGACGGTTCCGACTGGGCCAAAGTGGTGCCACTGCTGCAAGCCAAAGGCGTGGCCGTTACCGTTGTGCAAAATCCGCTCACCTCGCTGGCCGATGATGTTGCCGCCACGCGCCGCGCGCTGAACAACCAGCAGGGCAAGGTGGTGCTGGTCGGTCACTCCTGGGGCGGCACGGTGATCACCGAAGCCGGCAACGACCAGAAAGTGAGCGCTCTGGTGTACGTCGCCGCCTTCGCGCCAAAGGCCGGGCAAACCAGCGGCGAGCAGGGTAAAGGCGCGCCGACGCCGCCGGGCATCAGTCAGATCAAGGCCGACGGTAACGGCTTCCTCTATCTGACCGCTGAAGGCATGGCCAAGGATTTCGCTCAGGATCTGCCGGCCGCGCAGACCGCCGTCATGACCGCCACACAGGGGCCGATCAAGGCCTCGGCTTTCGAAGATAAAACCACCGTTTCGGCCTGGAAAACCAAGCCGTCCTGGTACCTGCTCGCTACCGAAGACCGGATGATTCATCCCGACGTCCAGCGGTCTGCCGCCAAGCGCATCAGTGCGACCCTCGCCGAGGTGAAGTCCAGCCATGTCCCGCAGCAGTCGCAGCCGGCGCAAGTCGCGGCGGTGATTCTCAAGGCCGTGCACGGCGTTGCTGAGCAGTGATCGCGGCATCGAAGGAGAGTGGGCGTATGAACCCTCGAAGCGCTCACGACTATGATTTCATTGTCTGTGGTGCCGGCACGTCGGGCTGCGTGGTCGCTGCGCGGCTTGCCGATCAGTCAGGCGCACGGGTTCTGCTGATTGAAGCCGGCGAAGGTTACTCAGGCCCCGAGGTGACCGAACCGGCGCAATGGCCGCTGAACCTCGGCTCCGCGCGCGACTGGGCATTCGAGGGGCAATCCGATCCACGCCTCAACGGTCGACGGCTCCCGCTGAGCATGGGCAAGGGGCTCGGTGGAGGTTCGAGCATCAACGTGATGGTCTGGTCGCGCGGCCATCGCGCCGATTGGGAGCATTTTGCTGCCGAGTCTGGCGACCCGGCCTGGGGCTACGCATCGGTTCTCGATTACTACCGCAGGATCGAAAACTGGCAAGGCAGCCCGGACGCCACTCGGCGTGGTTCAGGTGGGCCGGTACATGTCGAACAGCCGGCCACGCCTCAACCCCTTGCGTGGGCAACGCTGGAGGCGGCCAGCGATCTGGGCATCCCCCGATTCGACAGTCCCAATGGCGAGATGATGGAAGGCGCAGGTGGGATCGCTGTCACCGACCTGCGCATCAAACAGGGCAAGCGCGAATCGGTTTACGACGCCTACATCCAGCCACGCTTGCAATGTCCAAATCTGACGGTGCTGACCGGAGCCTTAGTGACCCGCGTGTTGCTGGTCGGCACCCGGGCCGTCGGTGTCGAAGTGTTGATCGCCGGCGAGCGGCGCTGCTTTCATGCCGCAGCTGAAGTCATCCTGTCCATGGGCGCGGTGCAATCACCGAAAGTGCTCATGCAGTCGGGCATCGGCCCGGCGGATGAACTGCGAAAACACGGCATCGCACCGGTCGTTCATCTACCCGGTGTGGGCGAGAATTTGCAGGATCATCTGGCGTTCGCTTGCACGTGGGAGTATCGACAACCCCAGGCCGTCGCTGGCAGCGGATGCGAAACCACCTTGTACTGGAAAAGCGACAGCCGCCTGGAAGCCCCGGACCTGTTGCAGTGCCAGTTGGCATTCGCGGTACCGTCTCCGCCTGAGGTCGCCATCGAGCCGCCGGAGCATGGCTGGACCATGTTCGCCGGGCTTGCCAGACCTGCCAGTCGCGGACGCTTGCGGTTGTCGGGTGCTGGGCCGCTGGATGCACCGATCATTGAGCCGAACTCCCTGAGCGAGCCCGAGGACATGGCCGCAGCCCATGCGTCGATCGAACTGTGCCGCGCACTCGGCAACAGCCAGGCCTTCAATGCGCTGATCAAGCGCGAAGTCGTGCCCGGTCCCAGAGAGCGTCGCGCTATGGAACAGTTCATCCGCAATTCGGCCGTGACCTACTGGCACCTGTCGTGCACGGCAAAAATGGGCCGCGATGCGCTGTCGGTGGTTGACCACCAATTACGCGTGTACGGGATCGACGGGCTGCGCGTTGCAGATGCCTCGATCATGCCGCGCATTACCGTTGGCAACACGATGGCGCCGTGTGTCGTTATTGGTGAGCGGGCGGCGGATATGCTTCTGGCTGCGTATGGGGTGACGATGGCGAACACCATGCCTTGAAGGTAATGGCCGTGCGGGCGGGGCGGCAAATCCCGGCCTGCCGTCCAGGGTGGGACGATGAGTCGAGTCAGTCGATTCAATTCATCGGCACGGCGAACACGGCACTGGCGCGCGCAACCGTTCGCTCACCGACGTGCAGACTGACGCCAGCAAACGCCAATTGGCGGCCCTTTCTGGAGTGCTCAAGACGCACTTCGAGCCACTCGTTGATTTGCACCGCGCCGAGATAATCCAGGGTCATGCTCGCGGTGATCAACGGCTGCGGCGGATCGCTGGAAAAGGCCATGGCGTAACCCATGCCCACGTCCGCCAGTGTCGCCAATACACCGCCATGCAAAGTGCCACGGCCATTGGCGTGGCGGGAGTCGGTCAGTAAACCCAATTCCAAGTGCAGCCCCTGACCCCTGGCGTAGATCGGGCCGAGCAGATCCAGCAACGGACTGCTGCGGGTCAATGGAGTGAAACCTTCGGGAATGGCCGTGGTGTTCATGTTCCCATCCTGATGCAGGCGACTGACCTGTGCGATTGAGCGGGGAGTCGCAGGAGGGGGCAAGCACTATGCGAACGGGGAATTTGCTCCGATAAGTGCGCGGAGCGTGGCACTGAAAATCAGTGCGACGACACAAACGGCGAAGCACTCGTCGGTGCCGGCAGCGCATAGGCCTGTTTCATCCACGCAACTTCCGCCAGCGGTGTGCGGCCGAAGAGGCGTTTGAAGTCGCGGCTGAATTGCGAGGCGCTTTCGTAACCGACCAGAAACGCAGATTTTGCCGCGGTCAGGTCGTTACGTAGCATCAGCAATCGCGCCTGGTGCAGCCGCGTCGACTTCAGATACTGCATCGGCGAGGAATCGGTAACCTTGCGAAAGTGCAGGTGAAAATTCGGCACGCTCATCTGCGCTTCTTCGGCCAGGGCTTCTACGTCTAGATGTTGGTTATAGCAACTGTGGATCTTGTGGATGGCGCGGGTCACTTTGCCGAACTGGCCTTGTTGGGCGATGGCGGCGCGCAGGGTGCCACCTTGTTCGCCGGTGAGGATACGGTAGTAGAGCTCGCGCAGCATCGCCGGGCCGAGGATTTGCGCGTCGGCATCGTTGCTCATCACTTCAAGAAAGCGCAGGGTCGATTGGCGTAGCGGTTCGTCGAGAGGCGAGGCGTACATGCCCATCGGTTGCGCTGTGGGAAATTCCCACCGCTCATCCACTTGCTGAATCAGCTCGCCGGCCAGGGCGAAATCCAGGCGCACGTACACCGCCAGCATCGGCTCCGCTTCGCTGGCGTCGGTTTCCATGGTGAAGGGTACCGGCACCGACACCACCAGATAGTGCTGAGCGTCGTAGACGTAGATTTCATTGCCGAGGTAACCGCGTTTACGCCCCTGACAGAGGATGACGATGCCCGGTTCATACAGCACCGGCGTGCGGGTCAGCGGTCGGTTGGAACGCAGGAAACGTACATCGTCCAGCGGGCTCAGGTTGTAACCTTCCAGCGGGGCGAGCTGGCTCATTAGCTGGACCATGCGCGCTGTGATTGGGTCTTTCGGTTTCGGCATGGGCTGTGGGTTTCCTTGTGAAAAGGCGCGTTTGAACCTGTCTGGCTGATTGGCGGGGTGTCAGACAGAGCCCTCACCCTAGCCCTCTCCCAGAGGGAGAGGGGACTGACCGTGGTGCTTTCTGGTACTACGCCGACCTGTAATATTGTGCCGAACGCGGGGGTTGAATCCACCCGGATCGGCTCCCTCTCCCTCCGGGAGAGGGCTGGGGTGAGGGTGCTTTTGATCTTTCAGCCATCCGTCGAACGACTAAGCGCTGCCCATTGCTCAATACTCTCCGCCGTCTGCTGCAACTTGTCACGCACCAGCGCCAGCGCATCACTGCCCAATAGCAGGTGAGCCGGCGGATCTGGACTGTCGATGATGGTCAGCATGGCCCGTGCAGCTTTCAGCGGATCGCCCAGCTGCTGGCCGCTTTTCTCCTCCCGGGCCTTGCGCACCGGATCGAAGCTTGCGTCGTAGTCACTGATGCTACGCGGCGTGCGTTGCATCGAGCGGCCTGCCCAGTCGGTGCGAAATGACCCCGGCGCCACAGCGGTGACAAAAATATTGAAGGGCGCAAGCTCCTTGCTCAAGGTGTCGGAGATGCCCTCAAGCGCAAACTTGCTGCCGCAGTAATACGCGATCCCGGGCATGGTGATATGGCCCCCCATCGACGTGATATTAAGAACATGCCCCGCGCGGCGCTGGCGAAAATACGGGACGAACGCCTTGGCCACCGCCACCGCGCCGAACACGTTGACGTCGAACTGGCGGCGCATTTCCTGCAGCGACGACTCTTCAAAAATCCCCTCGTGGCCATAACCTGCGTTGTTGACCAGCACGTCCACCGGGCCGTGGCGATCCTCCACTGCCGCAACCACCCCATCGATGGCATCGAAATCGGTAACGTCCAGCACCACCCCATGAGCGCGTTCGGGCGACAGCGCTTCGAAGGCTGCCAGCGCTGATTCGCTGCGCACTGTGCCGATGATCTTATGGCCCTGGGCAAGTGCTTCCTTGGCCAGCGCTTGGCCAAAGCCGCTGCTGACACCGGTGATGAAAAGGGTCTTCATGGATCTGTACTCCAGCAGGCAATTGGAGAGGCCATGCTAGGGCGGATAACGCTGGCGGACGATGCCGAATCGGATCGGAGTATTGCCTGTTCCTATCAGTAGGGTTTTCGATCAGGTCTTGCCTCAAAAAACGGAAAAGCCCTGCAGGTTTCAAACCTGCAGGACTTTTCTTGTCTCAGCATCATGCGCTTAAGCTGCGCGACGACCTGGGGTCCGGTCTGATCCATCAGCGGCGAGCGCCTCGCCCAGTGGGGTGCGGTCTGAGCCGTCGGCAGCGATGGCCTGACCCTGCGGCGTACGTTCCGAGCCATCGGCAGCAACAGTCTGCTGTGGTTCGTTGACCTGGGTGAAGAAACGATCTTCCTGATTGCTCGGTACGGCGAATGCGCTGGCGCTGAGGGCGAAAGTGGCGACGGCGATCAGTTGGCTTACAGTTTTCATGGCGGTGACTCCGGTCAAGTTGAGATTGAGGTCCGGGTCGTTCAGATCCGTATCTGGTTAACCCGTTGCAGTGGTGTGTTCTGCATGGGTTCAGATTAGGGGGCAGGGCGGTGTCGGCGTTAGGCGGATACTGTTGGCGACTTGCCTGATTCTGCTCGCTGAAGATGATTTACAGGCTAGCGACCTTATGGCTTCACGGCGCCGCGAGCAATCAGGTTCCGCCAGTGAGATAGCTTTGCACTTGCTTGACTACATCCCGGGCGGTGCGGGTTACGCCGATCAATGTGGCAGAAGCGAGCCCCGTCCAGTCGCCATAACCCACCAGCCACAGTTCGGGCATCGCAACGCTTCGGCTTTCGTCCACAATCACTTTGCCATCCCGGCCTACAACGCCCAGGCTGTTCAGGTGGTCGAGCGCCGGAGCAAAACCCGTGCACCAGATGACAGCGTCCACCTTTGTCTCGATGCCCGATGACCACACAACCCCCGTCGAAGTAAAACGCGTGAACGGCCGTACTGCGTTCAGTACACCGCGTTCGCGAGCTTCCTTCACCGGCGGCACCATGACGATGTCGCCCAGCCCTCCAACGGGCTGTTGAGGCTCCACGCCATCCTGCTGCGCCTTCAGTCGAGCAGTAGCGCGTTCGAACAGGACTCGTCCATCCACCTCATCAGGTAAGAACGTTGGGGCCTGTTGCGTGACCCAGGTTGCCTGAGCCACTTTGGAGACCTCGGCGTAAATCTGGGCGCCGGAGTTGCCGCCACCGACGACAAGGACGTTTTTACCCGCAAACCCGTTCGGCCCGACGTAATGAGCGGAATGAAGCTGCCTGCCTGCAAACAACGCCTGGCCGGGATAGTCCGGTACGAACGGGCGGCTCCAGGTGCCTGTTGCACTGATAACCGCTTTGGCGTCCCAGTAATTGTCCTTTGAGATAACGCGCAACCCGCCTTCGATCTTCTCGACACCGGTCACCCGCGTGGAACGGATGATGGGGAAGTCATACCGGCGCTCGTACTGAGTCAGGTATTCGACAACATCGTCCCGCCCGGGCGTCCCCTCGGTTATGGCCGGCATCGGCCAGCCTGCAATCGAGCTCCATGCCGACGGCGAGAAGAGTCGCAGCGAATCCCAGCCATGCCGCCAGGCGCCTCCCGGTCCCGGCTCGGCATCGAGCAGCACGTAAGACAAGCCTGTGCGCTTCAAAAAATAGGCGACTGTCAGCGCGGATTGACCACCACCAATGACCACAACATCAAGTGTCGAATTCTGACTCACCAGCATCCTCCCGGCGCAAAGGCCTCAACGTGTGAAAGATCGTGGTGCGCTCATACCGTTTCCGCACACAGGTATCAAATTGAACGCTGGTTGACTCGTCTGGACAGCTCTTCGGCGGATTCCTTGCGCTCGGAATAACGGTCGACCAGGTAATCCTGACGATCGCGCAAGAGCAGCGTGAACTTCATCAATTCTTCCATCACGTCCACCAAGCGGTCGTAGTACGAAGAAGGCTTCATGCGACCCGCTTCATCGAACTCGGTGAACGCCTTGGCCACGGAAGACTGGTTCGGGATGGTGAACATCCGCATCCAGCGGCCAAGTACCCGCAACTGATTGACCACGTTGAAGGACTGCGAGCCGCCGCAGACCTGCATCACAGCGAGGGTTTTGCCTTGCGTAGGTCGTACAGCGCCCAGCGCCAGCGGAACCCAGTCGATCTGCGCTTTGAACACGGCACTCATGGAGCCGTGACGCTCAGGAGAGCACCACACCTGACCCTCTGACCATTGCATCAGCTCGCGCAACTCCGCGACTTTGGGATGTGTGTCGGGGGCGTCATCAGGCAGCGGCAGACCCGCAGGGTCAAAAATCCTGGTTTCGGCGCCAAACTCATTCAGCAGGCGTGCCGCTTCTTGCGTGACCAGACGACTGAACGAGCGCTCTCGCGTCGATCCGTATAGCAGCAAAATGCGAGGTTTGTGGGGCGAAGGATTACGCGGAGACAGCTGCTCCAGCGTAGGAATGTCGATCAGGTCGGCGTGTACGTTTGGCAATGTCTCTTGCATATGAACTCCTGCGGCGGCACCTGGAGGGGGGGCGCCTCGGTTGATCTTCAAAGCGAACCGATGCGGTTCAGTTCAGCTTGCAGTTGGTCAGGGCTCATGGTCTTGAGCGGCAGTGCGAGAAACGCACTCACGCGTTCCTGGATTTTGGCCAGTGTGGTTGCAAACGCTGCGGTGATCTCGGCTTCCGACCCGCTAGCCTCAGACGGGTCGGCCAGCCCCCAATGCGCCTTCAGGGCTGGGCCGAAAAAGATCGGGCATGCTTCTCCCGCAGCCCGATCACAGACTGTGATCACGATGTCCGGAGGCGAGCCCTCAAAAGCATCCGAAGCCTTGCTGCTCAAGCCCACTGTGGAAATACCCGCCGCCTCCAGCGTTTGCAGTGCCCGTTGATTCACCCGGCCACTGGGAAAGCTGCCTGAGCTGACAGCGTCTACGCCCTCGGGCGCCAAATGGTTGAAAAGCGCCTCGGACAGAATGCTGCGGCAGCTGTTGTGGGTGCACATGAACAAGATTTTCATCAGACGATTCCTTCATTCAGAAACTGAGGCGCAGTGCCAGGGTGGTTGATCCGGTGGGCATGAATCAGCTGCACATGGCCTGATTGATCGGTCGGTCGCTCATGCAGCACAGGCGCTTGGCCTCGGTTTCCAGCCATGGCTGATTGGCGTCTGCCACTGCCTTCAAAACTGCTGCCACCCACGCGGGCACATCAGGATTCAGCCGGTAGTACACCCATTGACCCTGGCGACGATCCAGCAGCAAACCGGCGGAGCGCAGCAGCGCCAAGTGGCGAGAAATCTTCGGCTGACTGAGGTCGAGTGCTGCCGTCAGCTCGCATACACACAACTCGCCTTCGCGCACGACAAGCAGGGAAATTTTGGCCCGGGTGTCATCGGCCAGACACTTGAACAAAGTGGTGGGGGTCATGGGTTCTGTCATACATCCTCCAGAAGCTTGTGTCTTGACCAAAACGATGAGCTTGACGCTCAGGCTGAAAAGGCGAGGGAATGATTGCTGATCAGTGAATATGGATGGCCGAATATACGTATTCTCATATATCTGGTAAAGCGAATATAACAGGGGTTGAACCGTCGAGACTGATAGCGACGGACCGCGCGGATAGTGCCCGCGATTTGTCTGATTCCAACTGATTGAAAATAGCCATTGACTTAGAGCACGCTCAAACCTTTACGGTGATGACATGAATCCAGAACTGACAATTTCACAGTTGGCCAAGCGCCTTGATTTGAGCGCTCACACGATCCGCTATTACGAGCGCATCGGGCTGTTCGACCCGGTTGGGCGCGGTGGCAATGGCCACCGGGTGTACGCCGAGAAGGATGTGCTGTGGGCCGAGTTTCTGCTCCGGTTGAAGGCGACCGGAATGCCGATCCAGCAAATGCTGCGGTATGCCGAACTGCGCCGATCAGGCGACTCGACCCTGGCAGAACGCCGCGAGCTTCTCGAGCAGCATCGCCGGGACGTGCAAGCGCAGATCAGCCAGTTGAGCCAGTCCCTGGAGGTTCTGGATAACAAGATTCAGATCTATCACCAACTCGAGCAAAAGGAGCATCACCATGATCCGTAAACTTCCCGGTTTCAACCGCTTGCTGTCCGCCACATTGATTGGCGCAAGCGTGACCAGTGTGGCAGCGCCCGTGGACATGACTGATCGTCGAGCGCGCGGAGAAGCCGCTCTGACGCAGATTACTGGCGGACCTGGTCAGGCAGTGGTTGATTCATTGAAGGATACTGCTCCAGAGCTTGCGGACTGGATTCTGAGTTTTGCCTACGGCGATGTCTTCGCCCGCCCCGGGCTCGATCACTGCACTCGTGAGCTGGCAACCGTTGCGGCACTGACCGCACTGGGCAATGCACAGCCACAACTGAAAGTGCATATCGGCGGCGCCCTGAACGTCGGGTGCACACCGGAGGCGGTGGTCGATGTGATCTTGCAAATGACCGTATACGCAGGATTTCCCAGCGCCTTGAACGGTATAACGGCTGCGCGTGAAGTCTTTGCTGCTCGCGGGATCAGTGTTAAATCCTAGGTGCGCACGCTGCAGAAACTGCGGGATAAAGCCAGATTCAACCTACCACCCACCCCCCATGCAACTGCACAAACCGCACCTGCAGCCATTCGATAAACACCTGCACCTGCGCCGGCAAATGCGTGCGGCTCGGGTACAAAAGCGTCACTGGCCGAGGCAGCGGGCGCAGCGGTTGCAGAATTTCCACCAGAGCACCGTTAGCCAGATGCTCTGCCACCGCGATACCCGGTGCCTGAATAATGCCGAAGCCCGACACGCCACACTGCACGTAGGCGTTCGACTCGGTGACGGTAATACCTTGGCGGCTGACGTAGGATTTCTGTTTGCCCTCAACTGAAAACTGCCAGGGCAAGGTGCGGTTGTTCTGGCCCGAGAGAAAGTTCACGCCTTGATGGTTCGCCAGATCTCCAAGCGTTTCCGGTGTGCCGTGCTCGCGCAGGTATTCGGGCGCGGCGCAGGTGACCATGGTCGCCAAGGCGATAGGGCGGGCGATCAGGGTTGAGTCGGGCAGCTCGCCGATGCGCAGCGCGCAGTCGATGCCTTCGCCGACCAGATCAACCGCACGATCGGTGACGCCCAGCACCATATCGATGCCGGGGTAGGTGTCGGTGAATTCGCGCAGGCTTTTGATGAATTCCAGCTGCGCGAACGCCGTGGGAATGTCGATGCGCAGGCGGCCGGACAGCGTGGCTCCGGTGCGATCGAACATTGTGGTGGCGGCGGTGATCTCGGCCAGAATTTCCTGGACCCGCTGATAGAAAAGTTCACCCTCGGCGGTGAGTGCGACTTTCCTCGTAGTGCGCTGGAAGAGGCGCACGCCCAGCGATGTTTCCAGTTCCTGAATATAGCGAGTGACCTGCGGCCGGCCGATGTCCAGCGACTCAGCGGCTTTGGTGAAACTGCCCAGCTCCGCCAGTCGGGCGAACAGGCGCATCGATTGCAGTAATTCCATGACTTTTCCGGTGAGCTTCAGTATCTGGATTTGTTGCCTGAGAATAGAACAATCATGTCTGTTTCCAAGCATTTATTGCGCTGATGTAAAAGCCAATCATGGCCCCAAGGCAAGCCCGCTGAGGGTTTGCGGCCAATAATGCATTTGGAGACACATCATGAAAGCGTGGTTACTGAAAGATTTCGGGCTCGACAATCTGCAACTGGGCGAGACGCAAACCCCGCAGCCCAAGGCTGGCGAGCTGCTGGTCAAGGTCGGCGCGGTGTCGCTGAATTTTCGCGACAAGGCCATCGTTGACGGCATCTATGAGCCGCACATGGTGCCAAAACCGTTGATTCCGGTCAGCGATGCCGTCGGCACGGTGGTTGCGATCGGCGACGGCGTGACACGCTTCAAGGTCGGCGACCGAGTCAATTCGCATCTGTACTCGCGCTGGCTTGACGGAGAGCCGGGGCCGAACGAGCCGGATTATTGCTTCGGTTCGCCGCTGCCCGGTGGCCTCGCCGAGTACATGATCATTCATCAGGACAGCGCCGTCGGCGCGCCGGCCAACATGAGCGATGAAGAGGCGGCGACGCTGCCAATCGCCGCACTCACCGCGTGGTACGCACTGGTGGATTTCGGCGCTATTCAACCGGGCCAGACCGTGTTGGTACAGGGCACCGGCGGCGTATCGATTTTCGCCGTGCAGATCGCCACCGCGCTGGGCGCCAAAGTCATCGCAACCTCAAGCAGCGATGACAATCTGCACGCGGTAAAACGTCTGGGCGCGATCGCCGGTATCAACTACCGCAGCACGCCGAACTGGGCGGACGAGGTGCTGAAACTCACCGAGGGCAAGGGTGTGGACCTGCTGCTTGATGTGGCGGGAGGCAATGGCATCAATCAGTCGGTAGCAGCGACCAAGGCTTCGGGGCGGATAGCGCAGATCGGCTTTCTGACAGGGCAGACTGTCGAGCTGAACCTGATGCCGCTGATCTTCCGCCAGACCACCATTCGCGGCATCGCGGTGGCACCGCGTTCATCGTTCGACCGGATGAACGTGTTCCTCGCCGAGCACGATATTCGGCCGGTGATCGACCATGTGTATCCATTCGAAAAGGCGCGCGATGCCTATGAGCATCTGGCGAAGGGGGCGTTTGGCAAGGTTGTGATCAAGGTAGGCTGACAACGAAAAAGGCGCCGATCAAGGCGCCTTTTTTGCTGGTCTGGTTTTTTACGGCTCGCCTCGCTCAACCATCGCGCGCCATTGCTGCACACTCGGACGTTGCTGCATGCGCGCGTGCCATTCGCGCAGTGCCGTGCAGTCTTCCGGGACTTCCAGCTCAACCAGCGCCGAGAAGATCATCCCGCCCAACACGGCGATGTCCGCCATGGAAAAACTGGTGCCGGCCACGAACGGCTGCTGACGCAGCAAGTTGTCGAAATAGCGCATGCCGCGCACAGCCTTGTCCCGCATGCGCATGCCCCATTCAGCGTTCTGGTACAGCTCCACTTTCGGGCCGAGTCCCGGGGTTGCATGGTGGAAATACACGCTGACGGCATCGAGAAATTCGATCTCGGCACGTTTGGTCAGCATGTGTATTCGTCCTTGCTCAATCGGTGTGCGGCCGGTGAGGACAGGGTTGCCATCGAGAACGTCCAGGTATTGCGTGATGGCCGTGCATTCGGCGAGCAGCGTGCCGTCTTCCAGCTCCAGCACTGGCAGCGTTCCGGAGTAGTTCAAGCGCAAGAACTCGGGGTTCTTGTGTTCGCCTTTCCACAGATTTACCGAGACGAATTCGGTGCGGGCCAATAGCGATTTTTCCGCCAGGGCGATGCGCACGCGCGCCGGGTAGGGGCCGTTGTACCAGTCGTAGATTTTCAATGCGGAAATGGAGTGAGCGTCGTTTTGAGTCGAGTTAGCGGTCATTTCAGTTGCCCTGCCTGTCAGTTGGTAGGCAAAGACTGCGACCAGAATTTATTCCTGTCAATCCCCTACCTGCCAATTGGCAGGTAAATCTTTCGCGGGTACACTCCGCCCCATTGACCGATAGTCAGCGAGGACACAGACATGAGCGTGAACGCACGCGAAGCTATTCTGGACGCCGCCAAAACAGCGGCGCAGACCCACGGCTACAACGGCATCAACTTCCGTAGCATCGGTGAAGTGGTGGGTATCAAGAACGCCAGCATCTACTATCACTTTCCCAGCAAGGCCGACCTCGGCGCGGCAGTTGCCGAGCGTTACTGGCAAGACGCGGCCAAGGCGCTGGACGGTATTCGTGAGGCCAATCCCGAGCCGCATCAATCCCTGAAGCTGTACCCGTCGATATTCCGCACTTCGCTGGAGAACGGTAATCGGCTGTGCCTGGTCAGCTTCATGGCTGCCGAATACCAGGATCTGCCAGACCCGGTGAAGGACCAGGTGAAGAAGTTCGCAGAGGTCAACATCGAGTGGCTGACCCAGGTGTTGATCGCTGCAGGAGCTGCCGACGAAGACAGCTGCGAGGCGCGGGCGCGGGCGATTTACGCGGCGGTGGCCGGTGCGCAGTTGATTGCACGCAGCCGAGGGGATATTGCGTTGTTTGATGAGTTGATCGGCAGCTACGAAAGCGCCGGGCTGATCTCGGCGGATTTCACTGAGTAGCTTGCCACTCGCGCCGAGATCCACTTGCGGCTGTAAGCCAGCACATGGTCAGCAGTGGCGGTCGGGAAGTGAATGAAGCCATGCGGACACTCTGGCAGCACGTACATCTCCACCGGCGCCGCTTGCTGCCAGCGCTCAGCGATGAGTCGCGAGTCATCCAGCAGCGGATCGAGGTCGCCGGCAAACAGCAGTGCTGGTGGCAGTCCGCTGAAATCGCCGTACAGCGGCGACAGCGGTGGCTGGCGTCGTTGTTCGTCGCTGATATCCGGCGTGAGCAGGCGCAACGCTTCGACCATGCCGGGGCCGTCGAGCACCAAGGTATCGGCTGGCGCGGCGCGCACGCTGGGCGTGCCGGTCAGGTCGTAGACGCCGTAATACAGCAGCGCGCCGCAGATCCGTTGCAGCAGTTGCGGCGAAGATTTGAGGGCGAGCAGGGTGGCCGCCGCCAGATGCCCACCGGCCGATTCACCGACGACGACCACGGGCAGTCCGGCAAATTCGCCATCGTTCAAGATGCCGCGAGTGGCGCGCAGACAGTCTTCCAGCAAGCCCTCGATTGGCGTCGACACCGCCAGCCGATAATCCACCGACAGCACCGCCACGTCGCAAGTGTTGACGATGGCGATGTTGAAGTTGTCGTTCATCTGCGCATTGCCGATCACCCAACCGCCACCATGGAAATCCAGCACCACGCCTCTGGCTTTGCCCTTGGGGCGGATGATGCGCACGGGCACCGTGTCGATGATCTTCCGTTCGGCGGTCAGCCCATGCTGGCGCAGCTTGCCGTCGCCGCCGAGCTGACCCGCCCGCAGCAACGCCTGAATCAGCCGTGGGGTGAGGCGATTGCGGATCTTGAAACGCGGCAGCCAGGCGAGCTTTTTGTTGAACGCGCGAACCTGTGCCAGTTCGCGCTCGCCGTGCGGCCATGGGAAGTCGCTCACAGGCGATTCTTCATCAGGATCGAGCAGTTCAGCGCCGCCGCAACGCACAGCCACGCCAGGTACGGGAACAGAATCAGTCCGGTGACCACGTCCAGTTGCAGGGCGAGCACGACCATCACCGCGACCACCACCCACAGCACCGCCAGAATCACCAGCGCCGCCAGCACCTGATGCGCGCCGAAGAACACCGGCGTCCACAGCGTGTTCAGGGCGATTTGCGCGGCCCACAAGGCCAGCACCGTTTGGCTGCCGGGAATCAGGCTCAGGCGATAACCGGCCCAGGCCAGCAGCAGGTAGATGATCGTCCACGCTACGGGAAAGGCCCAGTTGGGCGGGGTGAAGGAGGGTTTGGTCAGCGATTCGTACCACGGGCCGGGTTTGAACATCACGCCAGTGGTTGCCGCCGCCGCGCAGGCCAAGAGGAAGATGAAAAAGGTCATTGCCAGTCCTTAGCTGTGATCAGCTGTTATGGAGAGTTAAGAAGAGGACGCTTCGCTGCGCAAAAAGTTTGTTCGCAAATGCAATTTGGCAGTCAGGTTGAACTAAAAGCTGACCGCTGCGTCAGGATAAACAGTGCCTTTTCCCACCGACGCGGACGACAACATGTACACCTATCACATCGAATACCGTTTCAACGGCGAGCCTCGTACTTATCTGCTCGAACTCAAGGAAGCGCAACTGGCCGAGCACGACGCGGCGATGCATCTGCTCGAACTGCATCTGGGCGATGCCGAAAACAGCCTGGTCATGCCCACGGCGGATTCGACGCCAGAGCAGATTCTCGAGCAGGCTGAGCGGGTAGGGATTACGCATATCCGGGTGGTCAGCCGGACCAATTGACGCCCGCATGCGGCGCAGGCGTTAGCAGAATGTGCTCTGAATTCAGGCCATGCGCCGCAATACCAGCACCATCCCCGCGCCCACGAGGCCCATGCAGGCGATCAGCACGGGAAAGGACATCCACCATGGAACGCCGGACGTCATCATGCTGAACTCCGACATGCCACCGATGCCGGCGATCAGGTTCAAGGGAAGGAATACGACGTTGATCAGCGTCAGCTTTCGCAGCGCGCGGTTCATGCTGTTGTTGGCAAGGTTGCCATGGGATTCGATGAGGTTGGCGAACACCTTGGCGTGAATTCTGGCCTGCTGGAAGCTTTGTTCGTTTTCCACGATCAGATCGTTCAGCGCAGCCAGTTGACTGTCGCTGAAGCCCTGACGCTGGCCGTGGTTGCGCAGCAGCGTCAGCACTGCTCCGTTACTTTGAATCGCATTGACGTAGTACACGAGGCTTTCGCTCAGGTTGTACATCTGCGCCAATTGCTGATTGTCCATTGCCCGCGTGAATTGCTGTTGAATCTCCCGGGCGATCTGTTTGACCACCCGCAAATGCCCGAGATAGTGATGAACGCTTTCAGCGAGTAACGCCATCAGCACGTCCAGCGGCCCGGTCATTTGCGCATCGTGCTCAAGACCCGAAAGCAGCGAGTTGCTCGCGCAGATGACCACCAGGCGTTTCTCGCTCAGCACCGCTCCGAAGGACGAAACGTTGAATGCGCGCCCGTCGAAGCTTTCCGGGCGCTTCCAGATCAGGAACAGGTGATCTGGCTTGACCTCAATGCGGGCCACTTCATCAGGGTCCAGCGACGACTCTATCGCTTGTGCGCCAATGCCCAGGCGTCTGTGCAAATCCAGTTGCTCGGCTGCGTCCGGGGCGACACACAGCCAGACAGTCGCCTGGTCCTCCGATGTCCTGTGCAGGGCGCCGCAATCAATGCAATAGCCTTCAATCATTGCTCACCACGCTTGGCCACGGTGTTTGAGCTCAAGCCTTTGGGTAAAAGCCTGTAATACGCGCCGGTACAATTCGTCGCCCAGCACCGCGTCTTCGATGCCCGCATCGAGGTTGGGATTGTCGTTCACTTCGATGACCAGGACCCGATCGCCCGCCTGCTTGAGGTCGACGCCGTAGAGGCCGTCGCCGATCAGCCGCGCCGTCTGTACGGCGAGCTGCACGACTGCGGGCGGGGCTTGCTCGACGGGCACCGCTTCGCACATTCCGTTGATCTCGCCGGGCAGCGCCTTGTGGTTGTAAATCTGCCAATGCCCCTTGGACATGAAATACCTGCAGGCATACAGCGCTTCGCCATTGAGCACCCCGACGCGCCAATCGTATTCGGTGTAGCAATACTCCTGCGCCAGCAGCAGCACCGAGTGTTCGAATAACTCCTGCGCGGCCGTGGCCAGCGCTTGTGCATCGGCGACCTTGATCACACCCCGTGAAAAACAGCCATCGGGGATTTTCAATACCAAGGGAAAACCGAGGCGACGCCCTGCGTTTTCGAGTTCCTGCGGACGATCCTTGTAGAGTATTTCCGTTGCCGGCATGCCCAGCCCGCGACGCTTCAGCAAATCGGCCAGATAAACCTTGTTGGTGCAGCGCAGGATGGACGACGGATCGTCAATCACCACAAGGCCTTCGCTTTCAGCCTTTTTCGCGAACCGATAGGTGTGATCATCCACTCGCGTTGTTTCGCGGATGAACAGCGCGTCGAATTCGGCGAGACGTGCGTAGTCCTTTTTCTCGATCAGTTCGACATCGATACCCAGCTGTTCGCCCGCAGCGATGAAACGCTGCAATGCCTCGGGATTAGAAGGCGGCAGGGCTTCGTCAGGATCATGCAGGATGGCCAGGTCGTAGCGGGCCACACGTTTGGAGGCGGGCTGACGCCACGTTCTGCGATTGAACGCGTCAAGTGCATCAGCGAAAACATGCTGCTGTTCATCGCGAAGTTTGTGCAGTGCACCGGCCTTGATGCCTGCGATCTGCCAGCTCTCACCACGGCGGAATTCCACCAGCAGGATAGGGCAGGGGAACGCCTCGAACAGCTGACGGCCGATCTCTTGCAGCGGCTCGATCGAGGCCTTGCCGAAGTACAACGACAGCGTGAAAGCCTCGGTTTCGCCGTACGGGTGGTTCGCCAGCGCCCGCTCCAGGGTGCGCTCCAGATCATTCAGCCCGACCCCGTAAAGCGCTTTGCGCGCCAGCTCGCTGACGGTGCGTACCGAGGGGAAAACCTTGTGTCCGCGCGCTTCGGCCAGCAATGAGCAGTAATAGCCCTGACCGAGGTATTTGTAATTGCGGCAGAGGTTTATGACCTGGGTGCGATGAGGAAAATCATCGCTGTGTTCAAGGTAATCCTGAGCCAGCATCAGGCTCTCGCTGGGCAGGTAATCAGCCCAGTCATCCTTGCGTTCGACCAGTATGAGCAATCGACTTCCCGAGGGCTTGATACTGGGAGGTTCCTCGCTGAGGGAGATTGTCGAATGCTCGGTTTTGTCTAATACTTCGTTCACGTTGGCTTGCACCGCTGACATGAGTAATGAATCCCTGTTGAAGAAGACGCCGCTTCAATAAATCACGGGCCTTTCGGTCTGTCCCGGTTCGTTACTCAAACTTTACGGTGCGGTCATGTCTTTTGATTTTCGCTTTGCATCCACTGACGATATCGACGATCTGGTCGAATTGGAGCGGATGTGTTTTACCCTCGACCGGTTGAACCAGCGCAACTTCAGCTGGATGCTCAGTAGAGCCAATGCCGCGTTGATTGTCGTTACCTCAGGCGCAATCCTTTGCGGTTACGCACTGGTGCTTTTTCACCGTGGCACCTCACTTGGACGCCTGTATTCGATTGCGGTCAGCCCTGCGTGGCGCGGACATCAACTTGGCCAGCGTTTGCTGGAACAGGCCCAGGCCTGCGCATTGGCGCGCAACTGCGCATGGCTGCGGTTGGAGGTGCGCGCTGACAATACCGCTGCCATCCGCCTCTACGAAGCCAACGGCTATCAGCGCTTTGCCAGTGTCGAGGATTACTACGAGGACCACTGCGAGGCGTTGCGCTACGAGAAACGCATCCTGCGCGAAACACCAGCGCCCGCGCGCCAAGTGCCTTACTACCAGCAAACCACCGAGTTCACCTGCGGCGCCGCGTGCTTGCTGATGGCCATGTCTGCCATCGATTCGAGCCGCGCCATGACCCGAGCGGAGGAAATCCAGCTATGGCGCGAGGCGACCACCATTTTCATGACGGCGGGGCACGGTGGCTGTAGTCCTCAGGGTCTGGCATTGGCGGCCTGGCGGCGCGGTTTCGATGTGCGCCTTGAGGTCAGTCACGCGGGCTCGCTTTTTCTTCACGGCGTACGCAGCACGGAGAAGAAGTCGATCATGAAACTGGTCGAGGACGGCTTTGCCCAAGACCTGGCTGCCACGCAAGTCGAGCAGGTGCTGGGTGAGTATCTGCAGATCGGCGAGGCGTTGGCGGCCGGATACAAACCGCTGGTGCTGATCAGCAGCTACCGATTCACCCGCTTGAAAGCGCCGCATTGGGTCATCATCACCGGGTGTGACGAGGACTTCGTCTACTTGCATGATCCTGATGTCGACCACAGCAAACTCAAGCGCGGCCTGGACTGCCAGCACTTGCCGGTCAGTCACCAGGAATTCCTGCGCATGACGGTGTTTGGCGTACAGCGGGTTCGCGCAGCCGTGATGCTGCGCTCCCGTTGAAGAGGGGTGGCTAGGCGCCGAGCACTTACTCGCCGATACAGTAGCGATCCCTGCCTTTCTGCTTCGCGGCATAAAGCATTTTGTCAGCCGACTCGATAAGAGTGGCAGGGCTCACTTCATGTTCGGCCGGTTTGCCAACCGCAATACCTGCACTGGCGGTGACGTGACCCAGCGGATGGGCTTTGTGCTCCATCCGCAAGGATCGAATGGCCTCAAGAATTTCCTGCGCCACAAGCGCCGCGCCGCGAATATCGGTGTTGGGCAGCAACACGGAAAACTCCTCGCCGCCATAGCGCACGGCGAGATCACCCGGCCGTTTTACCGCCTGCGCAATGGCCTGGCCGACGGCGCTCAGGCAATCATCACCTGCCGCGTGCCCATAGCTGTCGTTGTAGAGTTTGAAGTGATCGACGTCGATCATGATCAGTGAGATCGACGAACCCTGGCGTCTGGCCAGACGAATTTCGTCAATCAAGGCAGTGTCCAGTCGCCGACGGTTGGCCAGCCCGGTCAGGCTGTCGGTCAAGGCCATGTCCTTCATGGCCTGGTGTGCCCGGCGCAGATCCTTTTCCATCACCACTCTCTGGCGCAATTGTCTCAAGACGATCAGTCCGAAGACCGTGAACGCGGTGATCACCGACATCAACACAAAGCCGGTTTTGATCAGGTCCCAGCGCCACGGCGCAATGATCGATTCGCGGGACAGTCCGGTTTCGACTACCAACGGATAGGTGCTCAAAGCTCTGTAACCGTACAGACGCTGGGTGCCGTCGACGACGGCTCGGACCTCGGCGATCCCTTGATTGGAAAACGGCAGGTAGTTCTTGAACACCTCACTGTCGGCGAGGCTCTGACCGATTACCGAAGCGATGAAGGGGCGACGCACGAGAATGGTGCCGTTGCGCAGCGCCAGCACTAGGGCACCCTTGTCGTCGATCTTGAAATCGCCGTAATAGTCGACGAAGTAACTGACTTTGATGGTGCCAAGCAGCACGCCGGCGAAGGAGCCGTCCGGGTTATTCAAGCGGCGGGAAATCGGAATGATCAGGTCGTCTGTGGATTTGCTTTTGACGACATCACCGATACGCACGTTTCGATCGGTGTTGGCGCGGTGATATTGAAAGTAGTCGCGATCGGCATTGTTCGCCGGGTCCGGAATCATTTCCTTGTCGGTGACGATCCATTTGCCGTCCGGGCCGTAGATAAACAGTCCATGCAACTGCGGCATCAATTTGGCCTGCTGCACCAGCAAGTTGTGGATGCGCGGTACGTTGATGTTCTGCAGACCGTCGCCTTCGACGCGCTCGCCCAGGGCGGCGGTCAACACATCGACCTGGCGGATGGCGTCTTCGGCATGTTGCGCGGTTGCCCGCGCGAGGTTGGTGACCGAATCACGCGCCGACGAGAAGGCTGCATGATAGTCACGCCAGGTTCGCCATCCCTCCACGCCGAGAAACGCCAGAATGACCGTCAGCATGAAGATGACTGTCAGGCGGAAAGCGGCTATCTCGCTGGCAGCTTTGATGGGAGCGGTTTCTGCGGCGTCATGCCCCTTGGTTTTGGGCATCTTACGACCGAGCATCTGAGGGTCCTTATGCTTGTCATCTCTCATCTCTTGAAAGATGACCATCCTTTTCCACCTGGAATTCAATTTACTGCCTTGGCCAGGCGGTCGCGATTGGATCGTTCAAAGCCGTGCCGGGTCAACATCTGTAATTGAAGCGCGCCTTGAGGTGAGACTTGTGAGCGATATCATCACGGCCGGTGACTTGAACATTGACCTGCACAATGCCAACGAAACCGGCCTGTTCAAATGGCTGCTGGCGAGTTTTCTGATGGGCAAAAGGATTCAGGGCGCCATCGCCGCCAAGGCGTATCAAGTCATAGTAGAGCAGCATCACCAAGACACCCCGCAAAAGCTCGCGCAGTGCACCCACCGTCAGTTGGTGTCGATGCTTGGGCAGGCGCGGTACGTTCGCTACGATGAAAGCACGGCGTCGCGATTACTCGCGCTGGCCAACAAGCTCAATGCCGAGTACGCCGGTAAGGTCAGTAACATCGTGGCCGCGAGCGCGGACCGTAAGGCGCTGGAGAAGCGCCTGTCTGAGTTTGAAGGAATAGGGCCGAAGACCGTCGAGATCTTCATGAGGGAAGCGGCGGCGGTACTTTTCTGAACGCCCGGTTCTGCATTGAAGACGGTGGCAACACTCGGCTCACAGAGCAGCAAGTCTTCCCGCCAGTTCGCGGTCAATGGATGGCTGCCACCTCCGATTGCTGGACTGTGGCTTCATCGGCAAAATTATTCGGCAGCAGGGTGCCCAAGCCGAATACATTCACCGCCATGCTGACTTTCAATCCTCGACAGGCCTGTTTGCAGTCGAGCTCGAAACCCGCAGATGCCTGTTCCATCAAACGTTGAAAATGTTCAGAGGTCAGTGCCAGGACTTTGCTTTTCATGTGGTTTTCCTTGAGCAAGTGGCGACCCCGGTCCGGGGCCGCCGGACGGGTTCAGACATCTTTGCCTTGCACATAACCGGAGCCCAGATCAGCACCGGTCACCGGCTCGCTGAGTGGGTCAGAGGCTGTACGGGTCTTCATCGCTTCCAGCACCTGTTCGTCTTCAGCCGGAAGGCTGACGGTCGCCAGACCATCGCCGCCGTCGACTGCCGGCTCTGGGTTTTCCACGTACTCCCACGCGCCGCCCTCGTTCCACGGACCGCGCACGTTGGGCTCGCCAGACATATTGAAGTACTTGTTGGTGAACTCCGGCATCCCCGGCAGCTTGCCCTGCGGAAAGTTCGGCTGGATCGAATGCAGGGCTTTTTCGAAGGACTGTTGATGGGCGATTTCCCGCGTCATCAAAAAGCCAAGCGCCTCTTTGACGCCCGGATCATCGGTGATGTTGATCAATCGTTCGTAGAGGATTTTCGCCCGCGCTTCGGCTGCGATGTTCGAACGAAAGTCGGCAGTAGGCTCGGTGATCGAATCCACATACGCCGCTGTCCACGGTACGCCAGCGGAATTGACCAGAGGCGCGCCTGCGCCGTAAAGCAGGCTGGTGATGTGCGAGTCATTACCGGCGCCATTCAGCGCGCGGTACAGCTCGCCTTCCTCTTGAACGCCCTCGGCAAGTTGACCCTTGGCACCTCTGTTGAGCATGACGATGATCGAGCCGACCACCTCCAGATGACTCAATTCCTCGGTGGCAATGTCCAGCAGAAGGTCTTTGCGTCCCGGGTCTTCCTCGGCCAAGGCTTGGGTGAAATAGCGCGCTGCTGCGGCCAGTTCGCCATTGGCGCCCCCGAATTGTTCCAACAGCAGATTGGCCAGACCAGGGTTGGGCTCGGCCACGCGAACGGTGTACTGAAGTCGCTTGTTATGTATGAACATTCAAATTTTCCTCAGACCAGGCTATCGCGCTTTTGCCCTGATGGGCGTTAGCGCATGCATAGTTGTGAGGAGTGGGTGGAGCGGAAATTTCGTTTATTGCAGGCCGGCTGGACGGACGGCAGAGGGCGGAAAGTTCCGGAAACAGGACGGTTGGCTTGACCCTGTTCCACGACCAATGTGGGAGCGAGCCTGCTCGCGAATGCGGTACGTCAGTCACCGATTTGGCGGCTGATCCAGCGCTTTCGCGAGCAGGCTCGCTCCCACAATGGTTCGTTGGCAATCAAGCTATCTTCAACGCCCTCAGCACCACCAGCGTCTGCTCGGCGAATACCTGCGCCTGTGCGGTCAGCGCGGCGATATTGGCTTCGGCAGTGAGCAGCGGCTGGCCGTTCTCTACCAGCACTTCACCTTGTTCGCTGATCACACTCCACGCCAATTGCGCCCACTCGGCTGGCTGCTGTTTGCCTTGCTTGATCGAGATCAGGAACAGCTGCTGGAAGCGGCTGACCGTCACGCCACCGCCAGTGACCGGGCTGGCCAGGGTCTGGATGTTGGCGCCGTACAGCGAGCGTTTGCACAGTTGCAGATTGAGCGCGGCGCAGCGACCGCTGACCTGAGACTCGGCGGCCTCGCTCTGGCACGGAGCGACAGCGCCCATACCGATCAGCACGGCCAGGGCTTGTTCGAGGTCGTCGTAAGCCAGCGCAGCCTCGGACAGCAATTGGCGCATCGATTTGGCCGCATAGTTCTGTGCCGCCAGTGCATCGAGAACCGGGCCGTAAATCTCCGGTTGCAGCGTCGCTTCGCCGGCGGGACCACTGACCGAGCCCGCCACGGTTTCCCAGGGTTGCAGCAGCACGAAACGGCTGTGCAGCATCCTCGCGCGGCGTTCGGCAGCGGACAGACGCGTCGCGCCACGCACGTACAGGTCGCGGCGGAAGTGCTGGTTGACGAAGTAGTCCCGCGCTTGCTCGCGCATGATCGGATGTTCGATGGTTTCCAGAAAGTCCATGCCTTCAGCGCTCAGGTTGAGCGGGGCGACCGAGTCCAGCGGCACTGCCGTGGTGGCGTAGTCGAGTTTGGCCGGGGCCAGCGCGTCGACCATGTCGGCGAAGTACATGCAATTCCAGTCACGGTTGAAATACTCGTGGGCGACGTAGTGACGATCCTGACCCTTGATGCTCTGCAGCCGCGCGCCGAGACTCGGCGCCGCCGCGGCGTATTTCGGGTTGGCCGCGAGCAGTGCTTCGGAAAATTGCAGTGCGGCGTCGATGCGCTGATCGGAGCGCGACGAGGCATTGGCGAAACGATCGTGCAGGCTGAACAGATTGCGCAGCGGCGCTGACGGCGACCAGCCGGGGAAGCAGTTGTAGCTGACGTAAAGCATGCCGCCCGGCTTCAGGTGACGGCGGGCGAATTCGACGATCAGTTTTTGATTGTCGCGGCTGACCCAGGTCCAGATGCCATGCAGGCTGATGCTGTCGAACTGCGGCAGATCATTGCGCGCCAGCAGCTGTTCGAAGCTGTCGTCATACAGGAGGGCGCCGTTGTTGGCGGCAGTCGCGAGTTCGATGGCATGGGCCGCCATACCCGGGTGAAAGTCCGTGCCGACAAACGAACCCGGGTTGGCGGTGGCGTGGATGTTGATCGACACGCCCTGACCGAAGCCCAGTTCGCAGTGCACGCCGTCGTTGCTTTCAAGCGTGGCGAACCCGCGCAACAACAGGCAGTAACGCAGGAATACCGGATTGATCTCCCGGCTATAGCTGTAGGTGTAGCCTTCGTCGGTGAAATAACCTTCGTTCCAGGCGTTGCTCATGAGGGCGGTCTCTTGTTCTTGAAAGTGATGGCAGTCTTATAAGGGGTTGTCGCTGCGCGCGACAAATTGAAAAAACGGATACTTCCCCAAACCCTGTGGGAGCGAGCCTGCTCGCGAAAGCTTTTTTTCAGTTTGAATATAATCGGCTGACACGCCGCTTTCATGAGCAGGCTCGCTGCCACAGGGATCTTCAACACATCCAAGCAGGATGATGGACCGATCACGCACTCCACGGCCCATTCGCGCAGGCATTTTGTAGCCAGCCGAAACTGTCATATTCCCTCCCGCTCGTCTGCCCATAGTGACCAGCCCAACGCTGATTTCATGAGGCTGCACTGTGTTCCAACGTCTTCTGTGTTCGCTGTCCGTTCTGAGCCTGTCCATCGCCGCTGCCCACGCGGCCGAGCCTGTCGCCCTCGACACGCCGCGCTTGTCCGGCATCGACAACTTTCGCGACATCGCCGGCATCACCACCGCGTACTCCACCGCCCACGACGGCGTTATGCGCAGCGGCGTGTTCTACCGCTCCAACGCATTGACGCCGTCGGCGACGGATCTGGCGACGCTCAATGGTCTCGGCATCAAAGCCATTTACGACTTGCGCACGCCCAGCGAAATTGCCGCCACGCCTGACACGATGATCACGGGCGCGGTCTATCGCAACATCGACATCATCGGCAGCACCACCTCGGGTGCGAACATCACCAATATCTCGTTCCACAGCGCCGCCGAGGCGGTGGCGATGATGGAGGACACCAACCGCGCTTTCGTCAGCGATGCCGGCATGCGCGGGCAGTTCGGCCAGTTGTTCAATGAGTTGGCCAGTGTCGACGCCGCGCAGCTGTTCCACTGCACCGCCGGCAAGGACCGTACCGGCTGGACCGCCGCCGTGTTGCAGAGCATCGCTGGCGTCGATGAGGCGACGATCATGGCCAACTATCTGGCGACCAACGACTACACCGCCGCCCGAGTCGCCGCTACCTTGAAAGCCTTGCCGCCGAGCATGGCCGCTGTCTACGAGCCGCTGCTCGGGGTGCAGGCCAGTTATTTGCAGGCGGGTCTCGACCAGGTCGCCGCCGAGTACGGCAGCATGGACAACTACCTCAAGCAGGGCCTCGGTCTGTCCCAGGAAACCATTTACGTGCTGCGCGGCAAACTGGTCGAGTACAACAGCTTGCCGGGGCAGACCGGGCTGATCGGCAATGCCGCCGCTGGTGCCGAGTTGCTGCGCCAGCTGCAGAACTCCGAGCTGTCCGGCACCTACAGCGCCTACAACTACTACCTGCAATCGGCAATCGACGCCGGCAGTCTGGGCGGTGTCGAATCTCAAGTCGGCGGTCAGGTTCACGCTGATACGGCCAGCTACCTGCTGCGGCAGAACGCGATGATCGAACAAGCCGCCGCACCGTTCGCCAGCGGCAGCGATTTGAAGGTCGGCCAATACCGCCTCTGGAGTACCGCGCTCGCCAGCTACGTCGGCACCGACGGCTCAGCCCACGCCGACAGCAGCAACGAGCACAGCCAGGGCCTGATGCTGGGTATTACCCAGCGCTTCAACGAACAACTCAGCGCACGCGGCGGCTTTGGCTACAGCAAGGGCAGCGTGGGCGGCGCGGGTGGCGAGGCCGATACTGACTTCACCTTCCTCAACCTCGGTGCGCGTTACGGCCTCACCAGCCTTGAGCGCGGCATGTTTGTCGATGCCAACGCCAGCGCCGGTTACTTCGACTACGACAGCAAACGCGAGCTTGGCGGCGGCCTCGGTACAGCCAAAGGCGACAGCCACGGCAATCTCAGCGGCGCGACCCTGACGCTGGGTTATCGCGCACCGCTCAACGGCGTGATTCTCGAGCCGAGCCTGGGCTTTCGCGTCAGTCATCTCGACTTGCAAGGTTTCAAAGAGAAGGGCAGTGAACTGGCGCTCGACGTCGACGGCATCAAGCAAACCCGCCGCAGCGCGGTGGCTAATCTCGACGTGTCATTCGCGCCGGTGGCAATGGGTGCGTGGCAGTTGGTCCCGGGCGTTCGCGTGGGCTATGAACGTGCGCTCGGCGATCAGCAAGTCGACAGCGAAGGCCACCTGCTGGGGCTGGATATCGAGCAGCGCGCGGCGTTCGACAATCGCGACCAGTTCAGCGGCGGCGTTAATCTGATGGCTAACCTCGGCGCCCTGAGTGTAGGCGCTGAGGTCGGGGCCAACGGTGGCGGTGACAGCCACGGTATCAATGGCGGGCTGAAGGCCAGTTACGCGTTTTGAACACAGCGAGCCCGGCAAATTGCCGGGCTCTTGCGCTCAAGCATGCTGCGCACGCGAAGGTTGCTGTGTGCGTGCCGGTTGCGCGGTGGGTTCGGGCAGCGAGGCGACATGCACGGTGCGCGCCGGGAAGGCGAACGTCGCGTCCAGGTCGGCCACCGCTTCCATGATTGCCAGATTGATGCGTTGCTGCACGTCCATGTAGACGTTGTAGCTGGCGTCCAGAACGATATATACCGTCTCGAATTCCAGCGCGCTTTCACCAAAACTGCGGAAATGGCAGCGGTCGAAGCGTGCCTGTTTTTCGTTCTTGATGATGCTTTCAACGCGTTGAGTGATCTGGCGGATCTGTTCGCTGGTGCACTCGTAAGTCAGACGAAATTCGAACACCACTCGACGCTCCTGCAAGCGCTTGTAGTTCTGAATGGTGCTGCCGATCATGTCGGCGTTGGCCATGACAATCTGCTCACCGCCGAGACTGCGGATGCGCGTGGTCTTCAGGCCGACGTGCTCGACCGTACCGGCCAGCGTGCCGACGACGATGAAATCGCCCGCCTCAAACGGCTTGTCGACGGCAATCGACAGCGAGGCGAACACGTCGCCGAGAATGTTCTGCACCGCCAGCGCCACCGCGATACCGCCGACACCCAGGCTGGCGACGAATGCAGTGATGTTCACGCCCAGGTTCGACAGCATCGCCAGCAGAATCACCGCCCACAGCAACACCTTGACGCCCCACAGGCTCAGGGTCGCCAGGGCGCTCGCCTGAAAAGTGCCGGTCGCGTTATGCCGCGAGAAATAGCGATGCAGCCCCAGTGCCAGCGCGCGGTTGGTCCACAGGCCAACCTGCAACGCCGCCACCACGAACCACAAACTGCTGACCCGCCCGAGCCAGCGCTCCGGCAAATCCAGCAAGCCGATGCCGACCAGAATCGACGCCAACAGCAGCAACGTGGTGCTGGTCGCCGCCAGCACTTCGCTGGCCATATAAGTCAGATGCCCATTGCCGGCGCTGGCCCGCGCCTGCACTTTGCGGAACACGAAACGGATCGCCGTGGTGGTCAGCAGATAACTGAGTGTCGCGGCGAGAAATGCCAGCACCCAGTTCGCCAGTGAAATTCCTAAAATCGTGTGAGCCGTGAAAAAGCCGATGAAATCCTCGGTCATGGAAACCCCCTTGCGAAGCCTGCACCGACGCGCGCAGAAACGCACCGTCGGTCGCAGCCAGGTAAACGCCGCTTGAATCGGCGGTGCCGTCAAACGACCTGTCTGGGTTAGTCGCCCTGAGATTCCTGCTGTTCAATCAAATGCAGGTTTCGCCGGACTGAATGGTCAACGCCTGGCCTTCAACTCCGCTGGGCTTACGCCGTAAGCACTCTGAAAATACTGACAAAAGCGCCCGACATTGCTGAAGCCAAAACGCAACGCCACCTCCGTCACAGAGCCTGCATGCCCGCGCACCAACGCCTCATAGGCGCGCTGCAAACGCACCTGCCGCTGATAAGCGACGATCGACATCCCGACAAAACGCCGAAAACCTTCCTGCAACGCGCGCTGGCTGACATGGCTCAACCGCGCCAGATCCACGCCACTGACCAGCTGCTGCGGATGCGCCTGAATAAACTCCATCGCCACCTTCACATGTCGCGGCGCCACACACGGCGCCGGCCCCCGTAATGCCTCGGTGAAGTTGTGCGGCCACGCCTCCAGCACCGCATCGATCAACATCTCGCGTAAGCGCGACGGCATCAGCGTGCCGCTGTTGATCAAGGCATCGAACTCAGTGCCCGTGGCCAGATCAATCAACGCCTTGAGGCCCTGAAATGCCGGGGTATTCAGATCCACGCTTGGCTCAAACACGATCTTCTGCACGACCGGTTTCTCCAGCAGCGCCGACAACCGCTCGGTGAGCTGCTGACGATTGATCGAAATCCCGTGGTGCGCGTGATCATCAACAAAGCGCATCGAACGGATATCCGCCTTGTCGATTGCCAGACCGACATGCTCCATGCCGATGGACTCGGTGGCGTGGTTGAAAACTATCTTGCCGGCGGTGGGGATGACGAAGGTGATTTCGTTCTGCGGGTCGGGGAGGGCGACGCTGAAATCGCCGTGGTAATGCATACGCCGAAAACTCACCCCGTCGTGCCGCCCGTAGACCCCGCCGATGATGATGTTGGAAGGTGGCGGCGGAGTATCGGCGTAGCGGTTGCCGAAGAGCCTGGAGAACAGGGCGCCGAAGTCGGAAGAGGTGAGGTTGTCGGAGCGCAGGATGATTTTTTGGCGGGGTGGGGAGGTGGCGGTGATGGGCGGCATTTTGGAATGCGGGCTCTTGGGGCGACGGGAGGGATGAAGATTAGGAAATTGGCATGACTTTCTGGTGACAGGGCTTTGGAGCATCTTCCGCTTTCGGCCAAAAGCACACCTTCATCAATGGTCGCTTCCTACCCGAAACGGACGTTGATCAAACCTGCTCTCCCGGAATCTCGATATTTGACTCGATCTTTTTGCCCATACTGATTCGCGGCTCGATCAAGTAGCCCAGAGACTCGTAGAAGGTTTTGACATTTTCATTTGAGCTG
This sequence comes from Pseudomonas siliginis, assembly GCF_024072275.1. Classification (NCBI taxonomy): domain Bacteria; kingdom Pseudomonadati; phylum Pseudomonadota; class Gammaproteobacteria; order Pseudomonadales; family Pseudomonadaceae; genus Pseudomonas; species Pseudomonas siliginis. The sequence continues at coordinate 2,497,444 of NZ_CP099598.1, forward strand.
AAGATTTGCAGGTTGATTTTCATACAGCCGCGCGCGGTCAGCGCGCCCTCTGCATGACGGACCAGATTCATCCCTATGCCTTTTCTGCGGTGCGAAGGGTGCACCGTCACCGAGTACAACCATCCGCGATGGCCGTCATATCCGGCGAGAACGGTGCCAACGACTTCTTGTCCTGACAGGGCCACATAGAAAAGGCCATCGGCTGCGGCCAGTTTTTTATCGATAGCCAGGCTGGGGGTGTTATGCGGGGTTTCGTAACCGAACACTGTTTCCCAGAGCTCCACGACGTAGCGGCGATGGTTTTCATTTTAGTAGTCGGCGATAGCATTCATGGTGTCGTCCTCGAATTGAAAGGGTCTGACGCTAGCTTCTTGGCGTAGATAATGTCCACTGTCTCTTTTTGGCCAAAAGCGGTCATCCTATGCGGCAAGAGACAGCAGTCCATAAATGATTTTTTTTGGAAAACTCAGGGAATTTGATAATGCCGCTCAACCGACTCGACTTCACCACACGCTTGCTGATCGATGCGGGCATTGGAGAAGGGATGCGAATCCTGGACGTAGGTTGCGGTTCGGGTGATGTTTCGTTTTTGCTGTGTGATCTCGTGGGAAGAGACGGGGAGATCATCGGCGTTGATCACGATGCCGCTGCCATTGCCTTTGCACGCCAGCGCACCGCAGGACATGCGCTGACCTTTCTCGAGGGAGACCTGCAGGAGTTGCCAGACTCTATCGGCACTTTTGACGCCATCGTCGGCAGGCGCGTCCTGATGTATCAACCGGATGCGGTGGCGACAATCCGAGCGCTGTCGCAGTGTCTGCGTCCCGGTGGGATCATGATCTTCCAGGAACACGATACGACGATGGCGCCCGCCAGCGTCGAGCCTTTCCCTTTGCATGAAAAAGCGCAACGTTGGTTACAGCAAATGCTTGCTCACGAAGGAGCGGATTTGCACATCGGGTTCAACCTGCACGGCATTTTCACTCAGGCCGGCTTGACCGTTGAAAGCGTGCGCGCTGAGTGCCTGATACAAACGCCTGATGCGCCGTACAGCCTTGGCGCCATCGTTCGAGCATGCTTGCCACGAATCATTGCATTAGGAGTAGCCAATGCAGAAGAGGTGGACATTGAAACGTTGCAGGCGCGTCTGGATCAGGAGCGTTCAGCTTCTTCGGGTATCTACGTCGGTGATGTGATGTTTGGGAGTTGGGCTCGGAAAAATTGACGTTTTGAGAGGCGGATACGAAGGGGAGGCGCCATTCATCGATACTAACCTGACGTCTAATGTCGCGGTCATTACGGGCCGGTCTACCGCACTTGGGTCTAATTCATGAACTAACAGGCAGTCTCAAGATGCGATCCTCGATGGAATTGGACTTGTGTGGCGTGAGTATTCTGGTTGGTCCTCCACATTTACGCCGATGTCAGTTCTGGAGCATCGCGGTGCGCAGCATGTCCTGGTTGGCCATTCCTCACCCAACACGCTACCCTCGCCCTAATTACCCATCCATCGACCGTCACAGTGAGTCACGGTCCGCATTGAATCAGGACGATGAACGACAACTCCTTCAAACTCGCGAACTACTGGCGAAATTGCCTGGCCGACGCCGAAAATGGCAACGGCGCCTTGTCCACCAGCCAAGCCCGAAAGCTCACCGCTTTACCCATCGAGGCCTTATTCTCAGGGTGTGTGCCGGCAGAGCAGGTGAGTCTCTTATTCGCCAACGAAACCGCTGAATCAGCCTGTGTAGAGATCACCCTGCGGCCCTTGGTTTACAAGTCTCGCCTGGAGCACCGCAAAGCCCGAAACGGACTTCCGGCGTTCATCACTCCAGTTGTATGTCGAGTGTTGGTCGCCCGCGATGGTCGTCTTTATCCGACATCGCAAACCCTGATGCCCCGCGATATTCTCGAACCGCTGGACCGCGATAATTTCGTCATCGGTGCCCAAGTCGACGTGGATGCGTTTTTGTCCACCGAAGATGTGCCGCTGTTCGCTCCATCCGCCGAGGGTGAAGAGCTGACCGCAGACCAGCACCGGGACAAGTGGAATGCCTATGTCCATTTCTGCATGGAAATGTTCCGCAAGGTCACCAGCGGTTGGGAGGGGGCAGAGGATGGCTTCGACCTGGTGAACTTCTGCTATTTGTTCAAGGAAGAGAAAGCTGACGGCTTCAGTCGCAATATCGTCGGCCTCTACGACCACTTGCGCGACAGCAAGCCCGACGCACCATTATTCGACCGCTTCGCTCAGCGCGATTCCAGCCCTGACGAAGTTTGCTTGCCCGCCAACAGCCAGTTTGCCGTGCGATTGGGCCATGCTGGAGACGAATATGCCCTGACGCCCGCCCAACGTGATGGCTTGGCTCATGTTCTCGTCGCGGATGTGGGGGATGTGCTGGCCGTCAACGGGCCGCCGGGTACCGGTAAAACCACCTTGCTGCTTTCGGTCGTCGCCTCGCTCTGGGCCAAGGCCGCATTGGCCGGTGGCGAGCCTCCGGTGATTGTGGCAAGTTCCACCAACAACCAAGCCGTGACCAACATCATCAAAGCGTTCGGCAAGGACTTCTCAGAGGGGAGCGGTCCTTTTGCGGGGCGCTGGCTGCCCGATATCAACAGCTTCGGCGCTTACTTTCCCAAGTCTTCGGCCGAGGCGGAAATGGCCCGCACCTACCAGACCAAAAGCTTTTTTACCGAGCTTGAGTCGCAGTCCTATCTGGACAAGGCGCAACAGGCCTACCTGGCCCGCGCCACCATCGCCTTCCCCCATGATCGGAGCCTGAGCGTCCAGGGCGCGGTCAAGCAGCTCCAGGTCGCGATCCGTTCGCGCCAGCAGCAACTCACCGATATCGAGTACGCCTGGGCCGAACTGGTCGGCGCCCGCGAAGCCATCCGGACACTGCTGGGCGATGATCCACATGCAGGCATTGCGCGTCTTGAGGCACAACGCCTCAACCACGCCGAAGAGCTTGCGAACGCGCAAGCACGTCTGAAGGTTTTCAAACACTACCTGGCCCATGAGCCGTGGATCTACACACTGTTCGGCTGGTTTGGCCCGGTCGCTGGCAAACGTCTGCGTTTGGCGAAATTACATTTCGATGAGGCTAGCACCGAGCTGCAAAACGCCGCCAGTATCAGCGAAATCGAGACCCGGTTGACGGCCTCCGTGGCTCAAGCCAGCAAGGCCCAGGAAGTCGTCGTGGCCCGATTGCAGCAGGCCCGGCAATTGCTGCAAGCGGAGCAACGTCACGTATTGAATTGGCAGGCCGTGATTGCTGTTCTGCCTACCCTTACCGACAGGCCTGCTGCCCAAGTGACTCTCAACGACTGCGACAGGTGGGCGGACACTTCCCTGCGTTTCGAAATCTTCCTGCTGACTACCCATTATTGGGAAGGTCGTTGGCTTATGGAAGTCGCCGAAAGCCTGCCAGAGATCCTCAAGAGCCGCGGCAAAAACGGCCGCAAGACCCTGGAGAAAAACTGGCGGCGGTGGATGAAGCTCACGCCCTGCGTTGTGGCCACCTTTTTCAGGCTGCCCAAGGAGCTGCACTGCAAGCGGCACGATGGTAACGGCTTCGTCGACGACTACGCGCTGAACTTCATTGATCTACTGATCGTCGACGAAGCTGGCCAAGTCCTTCCCGAAGTCGCCGCGCCGTCGTTCGCGCTCGCCAAGCAAGCGTTGGTAATCGGCGATACTCAGCAGATCGAACCGATCTGGTCGATTCCGGCCGCGGTCGATATCGGCAACCTGATGGGCGCCGGTCTGCTATCGCGCGACAAGGTCGATGATGACTATGCCGCCTTTTGCGATAGCGGCCGTAGCGCGGCCAACGGCAGCGTCATGGCTATCGCCCAGGCGACCAGTCGGTACCACTACGATCACGACCTCGCCCGAGGCATGTATCTGTATGAGCACCGTCGCTGCTACGACTCGATAATCGAATACTGCAATGCCCTTTGCTACAAGGGCAAGCTACAGCCGCGGCGCGGGCGAAAACTGGAAGATGGTTTGCCGGGGCTGGGCTACCTGCATATTGATGGAGTGTGCCAGAAGAGCAATGGCGGTAGCCGTCATAACCTCTTGGAAGCGCAGACGATCGCTGCGTGGATTCAAGCGAATGGAGCCGAGCTGACAAAGCGCTACAAGAAGGAACTGTGGGAAATTCTCGGCGTGATCACGCCGTTCGGCGCGCAGACGCAGGCGATCGTCAAGGCCTGCACAGCACTGGGCATCAAGACCGGTAAAGGCGATGGCGAGATGACTGTCGGTACGGTTCATTCCTTTCAGGGCGCGGAGCGGCCGGTGGTGATTTTCTCTGCGGTCTATTCCAAACATGCCGATGGCGAATTTATCGATCGCAAGGACAGCATGCTGAACGTTGCCGTTTCTCGGGCCAAGGACAGTTTCCTGGTGTTTGGCGACATGGACCTGTTCAGCCAGGTGCCGATAAGCAAGCCGCGCGGACTTTTAACCAAGTTTCTGTTTACAGATTCGACGAACGAGCTGATTTTCGAGTATCAACCCAGAGATGACTTACAAACAGCGCGTACAGGATTGAGCCACCTGCATGAAGTTGAAGAGCATGATCGGTTTCTGATGCAGACGCTTGAAGCGGCTCGCCAGCAGGTTCAGATCGTAACGCCTTGGGTCAGACTGCGATGGATGCTGGAAAGCGGCGCGATGGAAATCATGGGTAACGCCGTTCAGCGCGGCGTCCAAGTGGTGGTGTATACCGACCTTGGGTTCAACACTGGCATCAAGCGCGCCAAGCCGGAGGGCGATCCTGAGAAAGTCGTCGAATTCGAAGGCGCGATTGCAGCGCTGAGAATGCGGGATGTTCAGGTGTGCGTGGTTAACAAGGTGCACAGCAAGATAGTTATGGCCGATGAGGAGTTACTGTGTATCGGCTCGTTCAATTGGCTGAGTGCGCAGCGCTATGGCGACTATGTGCACCATGAAACTTCCATGGTCTATCGCGGCCCTGATGTAAGCGGCGAACTTGCAATCAACCGCGCTAGTTTAGCGCAACGGGTGACCTCCATTCCGAAGAGAGCAACGTCAGCTTAGCGCTCGACATAGGCGTCCGCTACTGGCCGAAATCTGCCATCCGTGAAGGGCAGCTTTCGGCCGGAAGCTGTCGCTCGCAAACCACTTCAGCCCCGACGTGCCCCGTTATAGAAGTTGACTCTTTTTCCTTTCGCGGAACAAAATCGCGGCGAATCTCTCATTCGATTATGCCGCAGCGGAATGTCTTTATATGTCGATTGATCTCGATGAGCTACTGGAGCGTGTGAACGACGAGCAATCGTTCATCGCATTCATCGATGCTCTGGGTTCGGATTTTGCCAGTCAACCCTTGCTAGATAATGTGACGCTATTAAAGCGCGATGAGTTGGGCGTTTCGCAGTGGGAAAATGGTTCTGTTGATACTTTTCTCGAAGCAGCAGCTGCTTGGGCAACCGACAGTGCTCGGAATTCTCCGAGCATTTCAGAAACAAATATATGGCAGCGGTGTGCATCCATTCTGTTAGCTGGCAAATTCTATGAGTGAGCCTTGGCAGGCGAATCTGCGAATCTGCGAACCTGCGGTAACCCACTGTGTGCACGAGCTCTTTTGTAGATTTGCCCTTCAGCGAGCATGAAACCTGGCGATAACCTGTCGGGCGACTCGGCCCCAAGCGTTGTCCTCCCATTCATGAACGGATTCAAAATTGCGCAAGTTCTCGATTCCTCTATGCCTCAGCCTCTTGGCCTTTCTTCTTGTTACCTTCGTGATCGCACTATGGCGGAGCCCTTATAGCCTTCCTGTCTTGATCGCCTCAGCTTATGAGGAGGGGCTGATAGTCAGCCGCAACCCTGGCAAAGCCGCAGACTGGTACTTGAGCGCTGCAGAAAAAGGCGACCCTGTCGCGCAATACAAGATTGGCATCATTCAATACTACGGTCGAGGCGTCGAAGTTGATCGACCCAAAGGTATGCATTGGATAACTGAGTCGGCCGATCAGGGATACGCCGACGCACAATATTACATGGGGGTTGCAAGCGTCGCGGGTGGAGAGGTGGCCAGTGATTTTGTCCAAGGCACGCAATGGTTCAGCAAGGCAGCAGAACAAGGTCATACCAAAGCTCAACGACAACTCGCTATCTTTTATGACAAAGGTTACGGCGTTGAGGCAAACGACCAACAGGCGTTCAAATGGGCTAGCAAGGCAGCCGATCATGGAGATGCCGAGGCTCTGACTCTATTAGGCACACTCTATTTTTCCGGTAAAGGAATTCCAGCCGACCCTCAACACGCCGTGACATTGTTCACCCAAGCGGCCAATGCTGGCGATAGCCTTGCATTTGAATTATTGGGAGCGGTCACTTTAGAAGGCACCGGTATCCCGAAAGACGTACCCACCGCATTGCGTTGGTATACCCGTGCCGCCGATCAGGGCCGGGTCAACGCCCAGTATGTCCTCGGCTATCTCTACAGCAGTGGCGGTGATGTACCCGTGAACTATCCACTTGCCAATCACTGGCTGTTGCAGGCGGCCATTCAAGGAAACGCTATGGCGCAGATTGCCCTCGCCGTTCATCTGGATAATGGGCAGGGCGTCCAGCGTAACAAGCTCAAGGCTTGCGGATTGTTGCGTGTGGCGCTTAAACAGTCGCTGCCGAGCGATATTGCAGACCCCATGCGCGAGCAGCTTGAGAAAGAAGAGAAAACACTTTCGCCGCAGCAACTGGCTGAGATATCGGCTCTGGAGAACCTCTATTCAAGCCCGCCGGGTCTCATGGGACTCAAAGGTGATCTGACAAGCGAACAGTAAGCTGCAGGGGTGGGCCTAGTATCGCGTTTTTCATTTATCATGCACGCCGCCCGGCCCGGCGGTTTCAGCCAGACGGCTGCATTGCGAATTTCAAATGGAAGGATTCCCGCGTCATGTCCAATACGTTGTTCCGCACACTGGCTTTGTCCAGCCTGTTCGTGCTCGCCAGCTGCACCACCGCAACGCCATCCGCACCGACACCTGTCACCTCCAAAGCCATTGAAGCTTTTATCGACATTTGTCTGAAAACCGCCCCGTCGTTCGCCGGCTCGGCTGAAGCGGCCAAGAGGAACGGCATTACCGAGCTTGTGGACATGGGCTTCACGCGCATCGGCTTCACCGCAGACAAAAATCTTTCCGTGCAACTCTCCGAAAAGGAATGCGTCGTCGCCACTGCCAGTCAGTCGGATGACAGCCTGACCCGTCAATTGCTGAGTGCCGCGCAGATTCACTCGCAAACGCCGGTCGCTGATCGTGTGCCGTCGAAGGTGCGTATTCAGGACAACAACTTCATTCTTCAGCATGACCGCAAGGGCGGTGAGACTTATGTGTTGTTGAGGAACAAGTAAGCGGCATGCTTGGTCGATGCCTGAAGAAGCCCGCTTTGCGGGCTTTTTCGTATGGGAGATTTGCTGAGTTGGGCAGCCCTGCGCGACGGCGATTCGATTCCGGAGTACACATTTCGTTTTAATCGTAAGCAAACTGATCAATCAATCCCAAGCGAGGAACACGCGTATCGGGCCGCAACAAAGCGCCAGGAGCAATCACAGCGTTTGCGCCAATCTTGCAGCCATCACCCACTAGCGCTCCGAATTTGCTGACGCCTGTTTCGATCACCCGATTTTCGTGGCGGATCTTGATATCGGCTCCGTCCAGTTCGTTACGGTAGTTGGCGATGATCGCGCCGGCTTCAATATTGACCGCTTCGCCAATCAATGAGTCGCCGACGAAGTTGAAGTGGGCAAGCTTGCTGCCATCGAGCATGAAGGTGCTTTTCAGCTCACAGCTGGGGCCAACGATGCAGTTTCTGCCCAGGTAAACGCCTCCACGGAGGTAAGCGCCCGCTGCTACGAAACAGCCCGCGCCGATGATGATTGCGCCTTTGAGAACGGCGCCTTGCTCAACGATGGCGGTTTCATGAATCGCACAATAGTCGTGGCGCCGGTATCCCGGGCCGAGCGTTTCAAGCAATTTCAGAATCCGGCTCTCGCAACCCTGAACCACTGACCAAGGGGCAGCGGAGTCCACGCCCAGTAATGGCCATTGAGCGATGTAATCTTCGATTTTTGGCGATTTCATAAGAATCTTCCGCACAAGTGAGAGTGGGGCGTGGGTGGACTGTCGACGACTTGAACGACTCGCTATGCCTGCCAGTCGTACCTGTACAAGCATTTTCAAGGTACGGCGCAATGGATAAGACAATCACCGTGGATCAACTGGCAACCACTGATCTTGGCTCAATCAACGAGATATGGCTCGGCGGGACCCATACCCAGTTATGCCTATGGCGTGCTGAACAAGTCTTCACCCACGAAATGCTCAGCGAGGGAACCCATGATCAGAATGTCCGACGCCTGTGCTTGCAGTTGGTTGACCCTGACGATCGAGATGCAGTGGCCCGTGTTGAGGCGGTAGCGCGCGAACGACTGGAAGAAATGGGCAAGCAGGGCGAGTTTTACCCGGCCGAGGAGGCGGACACTCGTCAATAGCCGCTCCGCTATCTGATGAAAAGCGCTGCTGCTACAGCAGCGCCTCAAGCGGGCTCCTCAACCCTGCGCACATCCCCCAACGAATCACGCTGCATTGACTGCAAATTCTTTTCGATGGTTTCGCACAGCGCTTCCATTTGAATCTGGTGTTCGCTGTGGCGGAACGGACTCTGCAGATCGGTGCCGATGCGCTCGATGGCCAGCAGCATGAACCCGACCACAGTCGACGCCAGCGGCGTGAACCAGCCGAGGGATTCGACCAGTCCTATCGGGACGATCAAGCAGAACAGCGAAATGAACAACCGCGGAAAATACACATAAGGGTAGGGCAGCGGGGTATTGGCGATCCGCTCCATGCCGCCTTGGCTGTTGGACAGATCCACCAGGGTCGACTCGAGCCGCGCCAGGCGAATACTGTCCAGATGCCCGGCCTTGTATTCGCGAGCGAGCAGAGTCGCCGAGCCGGTGAGGATATCGTTGGCAAAGTTATTGGTTGTGCCACTGCGGGCGAATTCTTCGGCGGGAATAAACGCCCGTACCTCGTCGGGACACGGCTGACCTTGCAGGTGCGCGGCAAGACAATTCACATAAGCAACATGGCGGCGCAACAGCGTGGATTTGACCGGGTTAACCTCGCCACCAGCGTCGTCCAGCAGCGTCAGCACCTGCCGGGCGAAGCTGCGGGAATTGTTGATCATCGACCCCCACAGCGTCCGCGCTTCCCACCAGCGGTTGTAAGCGCTGCTGTTGCGAAAACTGATCAACACGATCAACGCCGAACCGAGCAAGGTCAGCGGCATCAACGGCAGGTTCAGCTTGGCGTTGAGAAATAGCATGAAGTCGACGGTGACGGCGATGTCCCAGAGCAGCAACCAGAACAAAGACCAGCCCACGTAACCCAGGGTCTTGATGATCAGACGGTATTTTTTGACGATGGCAGCTTTCAAACGGAAACCTCGTGGCGAGCTGTTTGCTTAAACGCTTAAGCTCGGACGATGGATGGCACCGGCAGTTCCCTGGTGGAGCGGTCAGCCGTCAGTCTGTAAAGTCTGGCCCTGTGCATGGCGAATGCTTTCAAGAAAAATCCTCGTCTCTCGATTCGACCGCAGATGAACCACCCGGCAAGCCGATGGCGCCGTTGACACGAATTGGCGCATTTTGGCTCGCGAGGTTTTTCTCGTCCGCCACATGAACTTTAGAAACTCCGGCAGGTTCGCCAGCTGTTCGGGGCAGTTTTCCGGCAAGTCGGGCCGAGACTGACCGTGGTTGAGCAGCGTTCTACGCAGGACGCGCAAGAATCGAAGCGGTGGCGAACGATCGATCCAGATCAGCAGATCTGCACGGGCGACGCGATTTTCCCAAGTTGTCGAATGGCCACCTTCGAATATCCAGCGATCACGCGCCTCGACCTCCAGGCAGAGTCGGGTCTTCTCATCCGGGCTTCGCTCGATCCAGCCTGGCTGCCAGTGGATCGTGTCGATATGCACGACCGGCAACCCCGTGCGCTTACCCAGCTTGCGCGCCAACGTACTTTTGCCAGACCCAGGCTGACCAACAATCATCACCCGTTGCATCGAAGCTCCTTCTCGCTCTGCAAGCTGTTTTTTGGGGCGGGCGATTCTACGGCAATGCCTGTCTCCGTCAATGACTCTTGAGCGCTACGCTGGGTTTTGCCGCGCTCCCGCCACCCTGGCTCGGCGGTCCGCCCGTTCGCCGAGCCGCCATCCCAGCAGACCCCAGAGCAGTGCACACAGCGCGCCGACCAGCGCTGCCATGCCTGCACCTTGGCTGAGGGCGTCCAGCGCGCTTTTCGCCCAGGCACTGATGGCGTCGCCGGCGCGGTAGACCACGGTGTCGATGAAGTTCTTCGCCTTGTACTTGCTTTCGGCATCGAGCGGGGCAAACAGCATCTCTCGGCCTGGGCGCACGAAGGCGTATTCACCGATGCGGCGCACGATCATCAGCGCGGCGATCAGGCCAAAGCCGGGGGCGAAGATCAGTCCGATAAACCCGGCACACATGACCAGCGGCACCATGGCCAACAGCACGCCGACGCCGAGCCTTTGCGCGAGGCGTCCAGTGATGAACAGCTGACAGAGCAGGGCGCCCGCCTGCACGACAAAGTCGATGATGCCGAACACGCGCACCTGCGCCTCGCGGTCCGGGAAGTGTTCGGCGACGACGCGTGCCTGCTCGAAGTAAAGGAAGGTGGAGACTGTCGCCAGCAGCACCACAAAACCGCAGATGCCGAGCAGATAGGGTGATTTCAGAACGGCCGTCATACCGCTGAACGGATTGCCGGGCAACGGCCTGCGAGGGCTTTCGCTCGGCGCGGCATCGGGGCGTCCTGCGCCACCCCGTTCACGCCAGCGCATCAGCTGGCGCTTGAACCACATCGCAGCGCCGAGCAGAACAGCGGCCAGCAGCATCAGGCCGGACTCCCCCAGCGCACCGATCAGCAAGGCGCTCAGCGCAGGGCCACTCAGGCCGCCGACGCTGGCGCCCGCCGCGATGAACGCGAACAGGCGTTTGGCCTGGGCACTGTCGAATACATCGGCCATCAGGCTCCAGGCGACCGATACGACAAACAGGTTGTAGACCGATATCCACACGTAAAACACGCGCGCCAGCCAAGCGCTTTCTTCGCCGAGGAACAAGGCGGCGAACAACAGCAGGTTGGTGCAGAAGAATCCGTACACCCAGTCCACGAAATGCAGGCGCGGCACGCGTGCGCTGAGCCAGGCGAACAGCGGAACGGCCGTCAGCATGACCAGGAAGGTCGCGGTGAACAGCCACTGCAAGTTCTCGACGCCGGCAGTGATGCCCATCGATTCGCGGATCGGGCGGAGCATGAAATAGCCGGCGAACAGGCAGACGAACAGCAGAAAGCCATTGAGCGCAGGGCGCAGCTCGTCAGCCTCGGCATTGATGATGGCGCCGGCGCGGTGGGCGAGAAGAGACGTATCCATGTTGCGCTCCTGTGGGAGTGGCGGGGCAATGGCACGGAGCCTCCCCGTGCCAGCGGGCTCAGCGGTAGGTGACGCCGGTCAGTCGCTCGGAAAGTTGCCACAGTGTGGCCGAATTCGAGCGATCGGCAGCGGCCGGCGGCATCTTGGCGAAGCCCAGCGGCCCGCGCTTCTCGTTATCACCGGTAGGCCCGTAGTAGGCACCGCCAACCGCCTCCAGCGCCGTCGCCGCATATAAGGTGGGCAGCGCGCCCTGCGCTGCGGAATGATACCTGTCCCGCTCTACTGCCCATTGTTTGCCGAATTCACTGTCCAGGCCAGGCCCACGGGCGATCAGTTCGGTCACGGCAACGCCGGGGTGAGCGGCGATGCTGCGTATTCCCCAACCGGCGGCATCGCTGCGCTGCTGCAGCTCGATACTCCACTTGAGTATCGCCAGTTTCGATTGGCTGTAGCTGGCGAAAGGGTCGTAAGCGCGCTCAGCCTGCAGGTCATCGAAGTTCAGGATTGCGCGCCCGGCGGCGATGCTCGACAGGCTGACCACCCGACCATCGTCGCTTTTGCGTAGCAGGGGCATCAGCAGGCCGGTCAAGGCGAAATGCCCCAGGTAATTGGTCGCCAATTGCATCTCGTAGCCATTGGCGGAAACGCCTCGAACAGGCGGCGACATGATCGCGGCATTGTTGATCAGCACGTCGAGCCTCGGCAGGCGACCTTGCAGACGGTTGGCGAGGTCGCGCACCGATTGCAGATTGGCAAGGTCCAGCGTTTCGAATTGCACGCGCGCCTCGGGCACGGCTTGCTTGATGTTTGCGATCGCTTCGCGGCCGCGCTCGGCGTTGCGTGCGGCGATGATCACCTCGGCACCGGCTCGGGTCAGGGCCAGCGCGTCTTCATAGCCCATGCCGCTGGTTCCTCCGGTGACCAGCACGATGCGGCCTTTCTGGCTGGGCATATCGTGGGTTGACCAGTCCGGCTTCGGCTCCGTTCGGGGAGTCGCCTGCGCAGCCAGTGTGCCGGCCATCGCGGAAATGGCGAACAGCATTCGGGCGGCCTTGAGGAGGCGTTGGGTCGCGGTATTGCTCGGCGTAGCGGGGGAATGGCTCATCGGAGGATTCTCATTCGCGTGACAGGTTCCCGGTTGGCGGGGCGAGTGAGCAGTATCGGTGTACGAATGCCCGAGGATAAGTCGGGCATTGGTGGATGGCCCGTACGCTATGGCGTACAGTCAGTCGCTTGCGGAGGAAGCGTCCATGCGTAAACCAAACCTTACCGATGTGTCGATATTTGCTGCGGTGGTCGAGGCGGGGGGATTTCGTGCTGCCGCGCAAAAACGCGGTTTGTCCGCCTCGTCGCTGAGCGATTGCATGCGTCGGCTGGAAAGCGACCTGGGCGTGCGCCTGCTCAATCGAACCACGCGCAGCGTCACGCCGACGGCGGCCGGCGAACGATTGCTCGAGCGCCTGCGCCCGGCCTTGCAAGAAATCGACGCCGCTTTCAACGATCTCGACGACGACGCTCAGCGCCCGGTCGGCACGCTCAAGCTCAATGTGCCAGTGCCGGTGGCACGCTTTCTGTTGCCCGACCTGCTGGCGCGTTTTCTGCGCCTTTATCCAGGGGTCAGTGTCGAAGTCGTCATGGACAACACCTTTGTCGACGTCAACGCTGGCGGGTATGACGCCGGCGTGCGCTATGAAGAGAGCCTGGCCAAAGACATGATCGCCGTGCCCATCGGCCCGCGTCGCCAACGCTTCGTTGCAGCGGCCGCCCCGGGCTATCTGGCTGAACGCGGTACGCCCACTCACCCCGAAGAACTGCCGGGCCATGACCTGCTTGGCCATCGGTTCGAGAGTGGCAAAGTCGGCGTATTCGAGTTCCATCGAGACGGCCGTATCGTACGTATCCCGCCTCAGGGGCAACTGCTGACGTCGTCGCACGATCTGAAAATTCGCTCGGCCATCAACGGATTGGGCATCGTCTATACCTTCGAGGACTTCCTGCGCGAGCCACTCTCCGATGGTCGACTGGTGCCGATTCTCGAGGACTGGTGGCAGGCCTTCGACGGCCCGTTTCTCTACTACCACGGCCGCCGTCACATGCCTTCGCCGCTGAGGGCGTTTGTGGATTTTTTGCGGGGGGAAGGGGAGATTGCGTAGAGTGCAGGTGTTTTCGGCGCTGTTTCGTGAGGCTAATGGGTCTGCCAGCAGGGCGTCGATGGCGACTGGCAGCAATCGGCCAGAAGCGGCCAGAAGCGGCCATTGAGAAGCCGACCGCTACCGGCCATAAGCGGACGCTTGGAAGCGACCGTAACGGCCAAAAGGTGGATGGTCGCGAGTCTTGTGCTTTAGCTAGATGCGTCTGTCTAGACGCCATGGTAGTGAAAGGGTAACGTGGCGATCACCCCAGGTGCACAATCGAAGCACCATCAAACCAAACCAAGGATGGAAAGATGGCCATCGTTACTCTATACAACCATAAGGGTGGCGTGTCTAAGACCACTACCACATTCAATTTAGCTCACTATCTTGTTGATGAAGGAAAAAGAGTTTTACTTGTTGATGCAGACTCTCAATGCAACTTAACAGAGTTATGTATGGGTGCAGTCATAGCAGAGTTAGATGCGCTAGCTGAAAAGACCGGAATTATTCAAGAGTTACCGGGATCAAGCATATTAGACGCCCTAAAGCCACGAATTGATGGCGAAGTACCCATTGTTGATGTTGATAGTATTCGCACGGTAGAGCTGAAGCCGGGATTAGAACTCATTCGGGGGAGTGTTGATTTAAACTCTATTGAAGATGATATTTCTGAAGCTCATTCTCAGCGTTTTGCGGCGCGAACAAACTTGATGCGAACCTATGTAGCTATAGGCGATATGTTGGAAAGGTTATCTACCTCCAGAAAGTATGATTACGTATTTATTGATTTGGGCCCAAGTGCTGGTGCGCTTACTCGCTCTTTTTTTCTGGCCTGTGATGCTTTTTTTGTCCCTGTGGCTCCTGACCGGTTTAATGTGCAAGCAATAGCGACACTGTCCGCAATCGTCGGGAGATGGCTAGACGAACACTCCCAAATTAAACAGACATACGAAAGTTACGGTTTGCCCGTTCGGCACGGCGCTCCCATTTTTCTGGGTGCCATTTCTCAGTTTTTTAAACTTTACAAAGGTCGTCCGAAACCTGGGTTTGAAGTATGGATGAAACGAATCCCGGAACAAATTACAACCTGTCTTGTACCGGCTCTGACGCGGCATTCAGGTGCTGAACACGTGATGTGCCCGTGGAAGCCAGAGGAGTACATTGCAGCGCAAATACCAGACTTTGGAACATTAGCCCCGCTCATGCAGGAGGTCGGCAAGGCAGTGTTCTCAATTAGTCAAGCTGATACCGCCCTTGTAACAGAAGCTGGTGGACAGTGGGGTGGCAAGACCTGGACTGATGCTGAGCGACGAATGGAAAGCTTTAGAGCTTCATTTAAACTGCTTGCCGACCGATTGGCGGAGGTTAAGTAGTGGCGTTAAAATTAGATACTCATTTCGTCGCATTTATCGACATTCTAGGCTTTTCTGCCATGGTTCAGTCAGACTGCGAATCCTTCGATGCGCCTAAATACTTGGAACTACTGTATAGTGCCCATGTAAGAGCTAACGCTTTATTTGCGAAAGATTTGGATGCAACACTTATCCAGTTCTCAGACTCCATCGTCTTGAGTCGGCCCTTCGACATGTCGAAACTTAAAGACTTTTTAGAAACCATTGCAAAATGGCAAAGGATGCTTTTGTTAGATGGTTTGCTATGTCGAGGTGGAATTACATTTGGCAAGCATTTTTCTAAAGAGAAGTTTTTGTTTAGTAAGGCAATGATTGATGCATACCATCTCGAAAGCTTAAAGGCTCGATACCCCCGCATCATAATATCGGAAGATCTTTTGCAGCTTGCTAAGACTTCAATTTCTTTGGACGAATTGCCATTAACGCATCAGGATGATGGTGCTGCTTTCGTTGATTTTTTAACAATTGATGAGTCCGCATCGGCGGATGCGATCGTAGCCGCAGTCTCGGTGATTAGAGAGAAAACCAAAAGCGACGCCGGTGCTGTTCAAGAAAAAATTAATTGGCTATTGAGATATACAGATCATAAGTTTAAAAGCTCAAATGCACCGCCGCAATTCTGCTAACTCATGTTCTGCGATACGACTGAGGCAACAGGAAATTATTCAATTGGCTAAAGACACCAAAACTGAAGCGGATAAAAACGGATCAGCCGAACAATTCATAAATGTCGAACTTGCCGACCTCGCGGCCACTTTCAGTTTACCTGCAAAGCGCTTCCAGGAAGAACTGGCCAAATTTGGCTGGGGGATGATTCTCGATGAAGCGATCCGTTTGGCGCACGTGGACGAGTTTGACCGGATGACGGAACTGCGGAAGCAAAACAAGGAGAGAGTAAGATGCGACGTGCATCCGACCTGGGCGCATCTAGTACAAGCTGCGAAAGAATTCCTACCTCATCTAGCATCGCGAGTGCCTGGCACTCCAACGATCCCTCCTGATCGGCTGACCGGCTATGTCTATGTTTTATTCGATGGGATGACGGGGCTGAGCAAAATCGGGCACACCAAGACGGCTGGCCGTCGTCAGCGTGCACAGATGGGCGGCCATGGAAGCCCTATCGTCAATGTCGTAAATGTCAAAGTTGCAGACTGCCTTGCGGCTGAAATGCAGTGTCATGAGCATTTTGCCGCGTACCGCACAAACGGTGAGTGGTTTAGCGCGAAACTCGAAGAAATTATTCGGTACGTTGGTACGGAATTGGACTGTCTGAGCATCGACTACGAGAGCCAGGAGACGCTTCAGCACTACATTCATCACTGTAAATCAGGAAACAGAGAGGAGGCAAAAGCGGTATTGAGGGAGGGACGAAGTAGAAATTCGCGTCTCAAGCCTACCAGCGGCGGACATGAAGGGACTTAAGGTTCAACAACTTTCAGAAAGCGCGCCAGATCCACGTTAAATCAAACGTTCGATTTTGGCCGAAAGCCGACATTCGACGACATGCCCACCTACGTAAGATCTCGCAGCGTCTCGCGAGCAGATCCTCCAGTCGATCCTGGCGGACTTATCTATTCAACATCGCCAGCTTCAAGCGGAATTCGCCTGATTACGTCGTCATAAGGCACCAGATCGAGAAAGGCAACGACTTCAACTGCCTGCAGATTTCGCATGCGCATGATCCATACGTAGCTGTTGCGATAAGGCGCGCCGTCGGCTGCGGTGGCGGTGCCGTTCCAGTGCACAACGACGTCATCGCCTTCAGCCCAGATATCCGCCACCGTCGGGCGAACGGGCGAGGCGAGCCGTTTTGCGAAGGGTTGGACTGCGCGTTTCAGGAAGTCATCTCGGCCCCGATAAGTACCCGCCGAAGGGCTCGTTCCCTTGATTGTCCAGATCACATCGGGGGCCAGGACATCTGTGAAGAACGTCCGGTCGCCTTGAGCCCACTGGTTGAACGCTTGCGCAAT
The DNA here is from genome assembly GCF_024072275.1 of Pseudomonas siliginis. Taxonomy (NCBI): domain Bacteria; kingdom Pseudomonadati; phylum Pseudomonadota; class Gammaproteobacteria; order Pseudomonadales; family Pseudomonadaceae; genus Pseudomonas; species Pseudomonas siliginis. The sequence continues at coordinate 2,514,458 of NZ_CP099598.1, forward strand.
GAATTGGCGATTGCGTTCCGTAGTTGGTTCGCTGGCCACGGCGGGCGCCGGCCCTGCAATGAGTGTGGTGAAGACCAGTGCTAGCGCTGTAGAGAGGCGTTGAACAAGCGTCATTTCCTGTGCTCCTTAATCTGTCCGATGAGCCCCGTCGAGTTGGATGGGCCGTTGTTGTTATCTGAGAGCCGCTAGTTGCGTTCCCACACGCCGTTGTTCTATATGAGGCATTGGCAAGAACCGGCGCGGGTTTGGCCAGCAGTATCTCTGGGCCTCATCTGAAGTGTGACTTACGAGCGGAGGAGGGCTGTTGCAGGATCGTCCTGATTTCTTGCTTGATCATCCGATAGGCCAGATGTTTAACCGCCGAATCCCCACGTGATGGAGTTGTGTTTGAATTCCCTTTCCAAGCTTGTCGATATCGTTGGTCGTCACGCCCGGAATGACGGCATCCACAGCACCGCGATTCCGGGTGTCAGCCTGATTCGCTCCGCTTCGCCCACGATGCCTATGCCGGTGGTGTACGAGCCGACACTCTGCCTTGTCGCCCAGGGACGTAAACAAGCGATGCTGGGTACTACCGTCTATGTTTACGATCCGGCCAAGTACCTGATTGCATCGGTAGACCTTCCGGTGATGGGCTCGGTCATCGAGGCGAGTGAGGCTGTTCCCTATCTGTGCCTGGCGCTGGATCTCGATACCGCTGTGTTGAGTGAACTTGCGCTGCGCCATCCGCTAAGAGAAGAGAGCGTCAGTGCACCGCCGGCAGGCATTGCGCTCAACGATACGACTCCAGAACTGCTGGATGCTGCGGTTCGGCTGGCCGGGCTGCTCGACAGGCCACGGGATATCGAAGCGCTCGCTCCGCTGGTGATTCGCGAAATGCTTTATCGCCTTCTAACCGAAAACGGCAACAGCATCATCAGGCAGATGGCACAAGCAGACAGCCGCTTGAACCAGATCGCCAAGGCTATTGCCTGGCTGCGCAGCCACTACAACGAAGCGTGTCGAATAGATGAACTCGTCGAAATCGCCGGCATGAGCCGTTCTTCGTTTCACACGCATTTCAAGGCGATCACCTCGATGAGCCCGCTGGAGTTTCGCAACCAGTTGCGGCTACAGGAAGCACGCCGGCTGATGGTCACCGAAGCGGTCGATGCCGCAGAGGCGGGATATGCAGTCGGTTATGAAAGTCCCTCGCAGTTCAGTCGGGACTACGCCCGTCTGTTCGGCATGCCACCAGCGAAAGACGCCTGGCGGTTGCGCACGGACATTTGTGGAATTTGAATCCAGCGCTTTTCGTCGCGCAGAAAAAAACGAGGCCGCATTTGCGGCCTCGTTTTCAATGTGTTCCGGACTACTGTTTGACGCTCAGGTAATCGCCGGTCGTGGCTGGATGACGACTCTTCGCCGTGAGCATGATGGACGTCCTGAGCGATCTCCCAGGCTGGCTGCCCCGAGGTGACTGGCAACGAATAGGTATGCCCGGCCCAGGCCATGAACATGGCGAGAGCAAGCGCGATTACTGCCGTCGTTGTCAGTGTTTTGCTGTACATGGTGTTAAAGGTTTCAACTCGTCGACAGGGCGCTCAAGCGATTTGCCTAATCCCCCCTGGGGGGATGCGATGCCAGCGTAATTCATCGAGCCCTGAGACTCAACTCATGAGTGAACACGAACACGACCACAGCCATCCCCACACCCACCAAAGTCATGAGGCGATCATCAAACGCCTCAAACGGGCGGACGGGCATTTGCGCGGCATCATCACCATGATCGAAGAAGGGCGTCAGTGCGTGGATATCGCCCAGCAGCTTCATGCGGTTGAGAAAGCGATCTGCCAGGCCAAACGCACGCTCATCCAGGATCACATCGACCACTGCCTCGAAGATACCGTTTCGGCGCTAGGCAATGGCGAGCGCGCACCGCTGGAAGCCTTCAAACAAATCACCAAGTACCTTTAGGTCTGACATGCCCGATTTCGCTGAACTGTTGCAGCAAGGCGGGGCTCACGCCTGGCTGTATTTCCCGAGCGCGATTCTGCTCGGCGCCTTGCATGGCCTGGAGCCAGGTCATTCGAAAACCATGATGGCGGCCTTCATCGTGGCCATCCGTGGCTCGGTCAAACAGGCTGTTTTGTTGGGGTTGGCCGCAACGCTTTCGCACACCGCCGTGGTGTGGCTGGTCGCCATCGGCGGCATGTACCTGGGCAAAGGCCTGGATGCTGAAACCACTGAGCCGTATTTCCAGCTTGCGTCTGCTGCACTGATCATCGCGATCGCCCTGTGGATGCTGTGGCGTACCTGGCGCGGTGAGCAGATGTTCAAGTTCGAGCAAAGCGATGATCACCATCACGGCGAACACGACCATGGTCATCATGATGAAACGCACCGAATAGATACCGGCCATGGCCGTGTTGAACTGTCGATCTTCGAGGAAGGCCTGCCACCGCACTGGCGCTTGAAGACCTTGAGCGGACACGCCTGGGCAGCCTCGGATGTTCGCCTGACCACGACGCGTCCGGACGGCAGCAGCCAATCGTTCGCGTTCGTCGAGCGTGAAGGCTTTCTGCAGTCGACGGTGGATATTCCGGAACCGCACGAGTTCAGCGCTCGCTTGAGCCTTGGACATGCCGGGCATTCGCATGATTACGACCTGACGTTCCAGGAGCATGATCACGGGCATGCGCATTCCGAACTCGAAGGCCTGGAGCTGTCGATTGATGGCTATCAGGATGCGCACGAACGTGCTCATGCCAACGACATCCGTAAGCGCTTCACCAACCGCGAAGTGACCACGGGTCAGATCGTCATTTTCGGGCTGACTGGCGGCCTGATTCCCTGTCCGGCTGCCATCACTGTCCTGTTGCTGTGCCTGCAAGTCAAAGAAGTCGCGCTCGGCGGCATGCTCGTTCTGTGTTTCAGCATCGGCCTGGCGCTGACTTTGGTCACCGTCGGTGCCGCAGCAGCCATTGGCGCCAGACAGGCTTCCAATCGCTGGCCGTGGCTGGGAACCGTGGCGCGCCGCGCTCCTTATCTGTCCAGCGTGCTGATCATTGGCGTTGGCCTGTATGTCGGCTTCCATGGCTGGATCGGCCTGAGCGCATAAGACCCTTTGCGCACAGCGGTGGCACTGATGCAAAGGGTTGCCATCGCAACCATAAAGCCAACGACTACCACTGCCACTGACGAGCAAAAAGCCCAGCGCAAGGCTGGGCTATCGAGGCGCGCGCGATGAGCGCGAGGCATTAGCGAACGCCTGCATCCGCAGAATTACTCGACCGGCACGACGTTATCCAACGCCTGATTAACCGCGAGCTCGCCGAGCATCACTACCTGCGCGATACCTTGCAGTGTCTTGCGAGCAGATCCTTCAACCATCCCGATCACATCACTCAGCATTACCGAGGCGGAGCCTAGCGATTCGCTGGCGTTGACCAGCAATTCTTCAGTCGCGGTTTTCGGGTTGGCGAGGAACATGCTGCTGGTCTGGTAGGGCGTGGTTTTGATGGTGTCGCTGGGTTTGAGGTAGTGGTCGAGGGCGCGGTCGGCAGCTTCGTGGAGTTTTTTTGAGTCGAGGGATTCGTAGGGTGATGTTGCGTCCGACTGTGGCGGGTTGGGCGTTACTTTGAACATGGTGAAGCTCCATATGTGACCAAGGGAGCCATCACTCTCGCTACCAAACGAAGGGTGGTGGCCATACGAAGGTTGGTAGACCGGCCCACATGGAAAAACCGGCGCGCTCGAAAACGCCCTGCGCATGGCCACCATAAAACCGATGCGAAAGCATCTGCATAGGATGACGTTATGCGCCATGTGGAAAGCGGGCTACCAAACCCGATCACTGTTTTTCAGTGACCGACCAACGATAGAACCACGGCCCGAGGCGCACAAGCCGGCGGATTCTGGCGTAGTCGTAGGCAATGGCGCAAGGCGTTGTAGCTTGCTGGAACAGTCTGAATGTCAGTTTTAAACGAGGTGTTTAGGGAATTGGTTTTGGCTGAGGTTTTGTGTTGATCGGGCTGGGGTCTTCGCGAGCAAGCTCGCTCCCACAGGTGTCGAGTTGGCAATGTTTATAGCGCCGTGGCGATAAGCCCCATCACACATTTTGAACTTTGCTTCCGGCGCCATTTCCATTGTTTGAGGTGACAACCCTCCAGCTCCTCCACACCTGAACCAAGGAATGACCGTGACGGCTCCCACTGATAAAACTTCTCTGCGCCGGGCTATCACTTTCCCGATGCTGTTTCTGTTTATTCTCGGCGATGTACTCGGCGCGGGTGTTTACGCACTCGCCGGAACGATCGCGGGGGAAGTGGGCGGCGCGATTTGGGTGCCGCTGCTGATCGCATTGTTCTTCGCCATGTTGACGGCAGGTTCCTACGCGGAGTTGGTGACCAAATATCCCCACGCCGGCGCGGCTTCGGTGTTCGCGGAAAAGGCGTTCAAGTCACCGCTCATTTCCTTCCTCGTCGGTTTCTGCATGCTGGCGGCTGCGGTCACCAGCGCTGCGGGTTTGTCGCTGGCGTTTGCCGGTGATTACCTCAACGCCTTCGTCGACGTATCGCCGCAGATTGCAGCCCTGGTGTTTCTTCTGGCTATCGGCCTGCTCAACGCGCGGGGGATCAAGGAGTCGCTTGGGGCAAATCTGGTGATGACCGTGATTGAACTGTCCGGGCTGATTCTGGTGATCGTGGCTGCGGTCTGGTATTTCCGCACAGGTGAGGCGGATCTGGGGCGGACGCTCACGTTCAAACCGGGCGTCAGTCCCATGCTGGCGGTGTTGGGGGCGGCGTTGCTCGCGTTCTATTCTTTCGTCGGTTTCGAAACTTCGGCCAATCTGGCCGAGGAAATCAAAGACGTGCGCAAGGTTTACCCGCGTGCCTTGTTCGCCGCTTTGCTCACCGCTGGCGTGGTTTACATGGCGGTGGGTGTGGCGGCTTCTTCGGTGTTGCCTACCGAGAAGTTGGTGGCCACGTCGGCGCCTTTGCTCGAAGTTGTCCGCGCATCGACCCTCGCAATCCCGCCGGCACTGTTCTCTTTCATTGCGCTGATTGCTGTGGCCAACGGTGCGCTGTTAACCATGATCATGGCCAGCCGATTGACCTATGGCATGGCGAATCTGGGGCTGTTGCCGGGTGTTTTGGGTGCGGTGCTGCCTGAACGAAAAACTCCATGGGCTGCCATTGTTGCAACTACCGTGGTCGCTATTGCCCTGACACTCACAGGCACGCTGGCAACGTTGGCAGAGACGGTGGTTTTGCTGTTGCTGTTCGTTTTTCTGAGTACCAATGTGGCGGTGCTGGTTCTTCGTCGCGACAGGGTGGAGGAGGACCACTTTCGCGTGCCGACCTTCGTTCCGGTGCTTGCGATCGTTTCGTGTCTGGTGCTGCTCAGTCAGCAGGGGTGGGAAACGTGGTTGCGGGCGGGGGCGCTGATCATTGTCGGGATGTTGCTGCATGGCTGTTCTCGCATCAGATTTTCCGCGATCAGTAAGGCCGGGTAGTGCGCGGGTTTGGGGGATTGGTGTCGTTTGGGCAGGTGTCATCGCGAGCAGGCTCGCTCCCACAGTGGATGGGTGGTGGTATTCAAAATGTGTCACACGTTGTCAGTCGGCGGGCGGGTGAGTAAGCTGCCGACATGAATCAGTCCTCAGTTTCCCCATCTTTCCCCGGCCCGCGTGGGCCAGTCGATCACGACATTCGTGATCAGATTGTCGCGGCTGCCAACGAGCATTTCAGCCAGTACGGCTACGCCAAGACCACGGTGTCCGATCTGGCCAAGGCCATCGGTTTCTCCAAGGCGTACATCTACAAATTCTTCGATTCCAAGCAGGCGATTGGCGAAGCCATCTGCGCGAACTGTCTGGGGCAGATCGTTGCGGCGGTCGAGCAGGCGATCAACGAGGAAGACCTGACGCCTACCGAGCGTTTCCGCCGTTTGGTGAAAACCGTGATCGCCACGGGCGTGAACCTGTTTTTCAACGACCGCAAGCTCTACGACATTGCTGCGTTTGCAGCGGGTGAGAACTGGCCGAGTGCGCAGCGTTACGATGCGCAGATCAAGCGTTTCATCACCGACATTGTCCGTGAAGGGCGCGAGGCCGGTGAGTTCGAGCGCAGGACGCCGCTGGACGAGACGGTCGAATCGATCCACCTGGCGTTGCGACCCTTCGTCAATCCACTGATGCTGCAACACAACCTCGACTTTATCGAAGTGGCGCCGACGCTGACTTCGAACCTCATCCTGCGCAGCTTGATGCCTTGACCCTCTGCTGATCCGAATACTCGGATCAGTCGCCGCCTGATCTCGCCTCGCCTGTACAGGGCGGACGATGAATAATTGCCCAAAGCGTGACTGTTGACTGATATGGTCACTCGGATAACATGGCCGCCGCAGTTCATCCAATTCCGAGTCACCCATAGAGTCCACACAATGAAAAAAACAATGCTCAAGCGCCCGGTGGGGCTGGCTGTCGTTCTTGCCTCGTCGAATGTTCTTGCGGGTGGTTTTGCGCTCAATGAGCAAAGCGTCAGCGGCATGGGATCGGGCTTTGCCGGTCGCTCTTCCTCGGCGGAAGACGCCAGCACCGTTTTTGGCAACCCGGCGGGCATGGCGCGGCTCAAGCGCGAGCAGGCGAGCGTGGGGCAGGCGACGCTGTTTGCGAAGTCCGATATCAGCCAGACCCGCAGCACGTTCGGCGGCAAGGAAGACGGCGACATGGTGCCGACCACCACGGTACCGATGGGTTATTACGTCAAACCGATCGACGAGCAGTGGGCGTTCGGCGTGGGGTTCTACGTGCCGTTTGGCCTGATCACCGACTACGGCAGTGGTTTCGCTGGCCGCTATTACGCCAACAAAAGCGAAGTCACCACGCTGACGTTCCAGCCGACCATCAGTTATGCCTTCAATGACAAGGTGTCGATCGGCTTCGGCCCGACTATCAACCGCATCAGCGGCGAGCTGTCGGGGATGGTCGCCAATCCGCTGAGCCCCGGGCGCAATGACGGCAAAGTCAAAAGCACGGGCGACGATACCGCGCTGGGCTTCAACGCCGGGGTCATGGTGCAGGCGACCGAGCAGATCCGCCTGGGCCTGACCTATCACTCAAAAGTCAGTTACCACCTCGACGCGAAAAGTAAACTCAGCGATGGCATCTTCAACGTGCTCGGCGTCAGCGGCCGCAGCTTTGACGCGTCGCTGGACGTCGACACCCCGGAATCGGTGGACTTCTCGGTCACCCATCAACTGAACAACAACTGGACGCTGTATGCCGGCAGCACCTGGACGCGCTGGAGCCGTTTTAAAGAGCTGACCATCGAAAACAGCGGATTGCCGCCACTGCTTGCCGGTCAGTTGGGCACGATCAGCGAAGAACAGAACTGGCATGACACCTGGGCTCACGCCATCGGCGCGGCGTACCGGTTGAACAACCAATTTGTGCTGCGCACCGGGTTCTCGGTTGATCAATCGCCGGCGAACAACACCAATCGTGGACCGCGTATTCCAACGGGCGATCGCAAGGTGTTCAGCCTCGGCGCCGGTTGGACGCCTGCGGAAAATGTCACCATCGACGTCGCCTATTCCTATCTCTGGGAAGAGAGCGTGGAGATCAACGACACCTCGGCTGGCAAGGGTTCGTACAGCGCGAAATACAAGAACAGCGCCAGCGGGCTCGGTACTTCTGTCAGCTATCGCTTCTGATTCAGCGCTGAACATCGGGCCGATGACTCAGTGACTATTGACGATATTAGTCACAAGACTGAGAATATGATGATCATCCTATTTTCAGTGAAGGAATTCCATGCGCCGGCTCCGACCTTTCCCCCTCGCGGTATGTTTGTTGCCCTTGGCCCTGACCGCGTGCGGGGATTCCTCCAGCGCAAAAGATCCACGTACCTTGGCGCCGATTGTCAGATCGGCGGCGGTGCAACCGGCAGAAAATGGATCTCGATCATTCACCGGAGTCGTCGCCGCGCGCACCCAGGGCGATCTGGGCTTTCGCGTTTCGGGCAAGGTGCTCGAGCGTCTGGTCGATACCGGGCAGACGGTCAAGCGCGGCCAGCCGCTGATGCGCCTCGACCCGATCGACCTCGGCCTGCAGGCGCGAGCCCAGCAAGAAGCGGTGAGCGCCGCTCGCGCCCGAGCCATACAGACTGCCGGTGACGAAGCGCGCAATCGCAAACTTGTCGCCGCCGGCGCTATTTCGGCATCGGCCTACGATCAGTTCAAAGCCGCCGCTGACACCGCCAGGGCGCAGCTCAATGCCGCTGTGGCGCAAGCGGACGTAGCGCGCAACGCCTCGGGTTACGCGGTTCTGGTGGCGGACGCTGATGGCGTGGTGGTGGAAACCCTCGCCGAGCCGGGGCAAGTCGTCAGCCCGGGACAACCGGTGGTGCGGCTGGCGCGGGCCGGTCAGCGGGAGGCCATCGTCCATCTGCCCGAGACCTTGCGCCCCGCGCCGGGCTCAACCGCTCAGGCAAAACTGTATGGCGATACGTCGGCTGCCGTGAGCGCAAAACTGCGTCTGCTTTCCGATTCGGCCGACAGCACAACTCGTACTTTCGAGGCGCGCTATGTGCTCGAAGGCAGTTTGGCCAATGCGCCAATCGGCTCGACGGTCACCGTCGAAATTGCTCAGGGTTCTTCGCCAGATCAGGCGCTGAAAGTGCCGGTCGCCGCGATCTACGACCCGGGCAAAGGCCCCGGCTTGTGGGTCATCGCCGGCACACCGGCGAAAGTGAGCTGGCGCCCGGTCGAGGTGCTGGGCTTGAGCGATGACTCGGCCCGTGTCGCTGGCCAGCTCAACGTCGGTGAGCCGATTGTCGCGCTGGGCGCGCATCTGCTGCGTGATGGCGAAGAAGTGCGCTTGCTTGCCCGCGACGATGGCCAGATTGCCGGGAGTCGTCCATGAGCGAGGGCCGGTTCAACCTTTCCGCCATCGCCGTGCGCCAGCGCGCAATCACGGTGTTTCTTATTTTTCTCATCGCCGTTGCCGGCGTTCTGTCGTTCTTCAAATTGGGCCGGGCGGAAGACCCACCGTTCACGGTCAAGCAGCTGACCGTCATCACCGCGTGGCCAGGAGCGACCGCGCAAGAGATGCAGGATCAGGTCGCCGAACCCCTCGAAAAACGCTTGCAGGAACTGAAGTGGTACGACCGCTCGGAAACCTACACGCGTCCGGGACTGGCATTCACCGTGGTCTCGTTGCTCGACAGCACACCGCCATCGCAGGTGCAGGAAGAGTTCTACCAGGCACGCAAGAAGCTCGACGATGAAGCGATCAGGCTGCCGGCGGGTGTCATCGGGCCGATGGTCAACGACGAGTTCTCCGACGTGACCTTCGCGCTGTTCGCCTTGAAAGCCAAAGGCGAGCCGCAGCGCTTGCTGGTACGCGATGCGGAGACGTTACGCCAGCGCCTGTTGCACGTGCCGGGGGTGAAAAAGGTCAACATCATCGGCGAGCAGGCCGAGCGGATATTCGTCTCGTTTTCCCATGATCGGCTGGCGACGCTGGGCTTGGCGCCACAGGACATCTTCGCCGCGCTGAACAATCAGAACGTATTGACGCCCGCCGGATCGGTCGAAACCAAAGGGCCGGAGGTATTTTTGCGCGTCGATGGCGCGTTCGACACGTTACAGAAAATCCGTGACACGCCTGTGGTGGCGCAGGGACGAACACTCAAACTGTCTGACGTGGCCACGGTCGAACGCGGCTACGAAGACCCGGCGACCTTCCTCGTGCGCAACAACGGCGAAGAAGCCTTATTGCTCGGCGTGATCATGCGCGAGGGCTGGAACGGTCTCGATCTGGGCAAGGCGCTGGACGCCGAAACGGCCAGGATCAACGAGGAAATGCCCTTGGGCATGACCCTCTCCAAAGTCACCGATCAGGCGGTGAATATCGACTCGGCCGTCGGTGAGTTCATGGTCAAGTTCTTTGTCGCGCTGCTGGTGGTCATGCTGGTGTGCTTTCTCAGCATGGGCTGGCGTGTCGGCGTGGTCGTCGCAGCGGCGGTGCCATTGACCCTGGCGATCGTGTTTGTGGTGATGGCGGCCACCGGCAAGAACTTTGACCGGATCACCCTCGGTTCGCTGATTCTGGCGCTCGGCTTGCTGGTCGATGACGCGATCATCGCCATTGAAATGATGGTGGTGAAGATGGAGGAGGGCTACGACCGCATCAAGGCTTCGGCCTATGCCTGGAGTCATACGGCAGCGCCGATGCTGGCCGGCACGCTGGTCACGGCGATTGGCTTTCTGCCCAACGGTTTTGCGCAATCAACGGCGGGCGAATACACCAGCAACATGTTCTGGATTGTCGGCATCGCGCTCATTGCTTCGTGGGTCGTCGCCGTGGCTTTCACGCCGTACTTGGGCGTGAAGCTGTTGCCGGACATCAAGAAAGTCGAAGGCGGGCATGGGGCAATCTACGACACGCCGCGCTATAACCGCTTCCGGCGGATTTTGACGTGGGTGATTACCCGGAAATGGCTGGTGGCCGGTGCGGTGGTCGCGCTGTTTGCTGTTGCGATCCCAGGAATGGGGCTGGTGAAGAAGCAGTTCTTTCCAACCTCGGACCGCCCCGAAGTGATGATCGAAGTGCAGATGCCTTACGGCACGTCCATCGAGCAGACCAGCGCCGCTGCGGCCAAAGTCGAAGCCTGGCTGCAAAAGCAGGAAGAGGCCAAAATCGTCACGGCCTATATCGGCCAGGGTGCGCCACGGTTTTTCCTGGCGATGGCGCCGGAGTTGCCGGATCCATCGTTCGCCAAAATTGTCGTGCTGACCGAGAGCCAGGAAGCCCGTGAAACTCTGAAGTTGCGTTTGCGCGAAGCGGTCGCCGCAGGGCTTGCCCCGGAGGCCCGTGTGCGCGCAACGCAAATCGTCTTCGGTCCGTATTCACCATTCCCGGTGGCCTACCGGGTGATGGGGCCGGATCCGGCAAAGCTGCGCGACATCGCCGAGCAGGTCAGGGCGGTGATGCAGGACAGCCCGATGATGAGAACCGTCAACACCGACTGGGGGTCACTGACGCCGACGCTGCACTTCAACCTGAATCAGGATCGCTTGCAGGCGGTGGGGCTGACGTCCAGCGCGGTGGCCCAGCAGTTGCAATTTCTGCTCAGCGGCGTGCCGATCACGGCGGTGCGCGAAGACATCCGTTCCGTGCAGGTCGTCGGTCGTGCGGCGGGCAATATCCGCCTGGACCCGGCGCAGATCGAAGGCTTCACCCTGGTTGGTGCGGCGGGGCAGCGCATCCCGTTGTCGCAGATCGGCGAGGTCGAAGTGCGCATGGAAGACCCGATCCTGCGGCGCCGCGATCGCACGCCGACCATCACCGTCCGTGGCGACATCGCCGAAGGTTTGCAGCCGCCGGACGTTTCCGGCGCGATCATCCAGCAGTTGCAGCCGATCATCGAAAACCTGCCTTCCGGCTACCGGATTGAACAGGCGGGCGCCATCGAAGAATCCGGCAAGGCCGGCAAAGCGATTCTGCCGTTGCTGCCGATCATGATCGCCATGACGCTGCTCATCATCATCGTCCAGGTACGCTCGATCTCAGCGATGATCATGGTCTTCCTTACCTCGCCGTTAGGCTTGATCGGTGTGGTGCCGACGCTGCTGATCTTCAACCAGCCGTTCGGCATCAATGCGCTGGTCGGGTTGATTGCGCTGTCGGGGATTCTGATGCGCAACACGCTGATTCTGATCGGGCAGATACATCACAACGAGCAGGAAGGGCTGGCGCCGTTCCATGCCGTTGTCGAAGCGACAGTGCAACGGGCGCGGCCGGTGTTGTTGACCGCGCTGGCGGCGATTCTCGCGTTCATTCCGCTGACCCACTCGGTGTTCTGGGGCACGCTCGCGTACACGCTGATCGGTGGCACGTTTGTTGGCACCATCATCACGCTGGTGTTTCTGCCGGCGATGTATGCGATCTGGTTCAGGATTCGGCCTGAGCGCTGACATCGAGCACGATTTTTCCCCGGGTGTGTCCGGCCCAGCTTTGTTTAACCGCGTCGACAACTTCTGTCAGCGGTACCACTTGAGCCTCAAGGCTGAGCTTGCCGGATGTGAACAGCGCGGCAATCTCGGCCAATTGGCTGCCATCGGAGCGGGTGGCGAAATTTTTGCCACTCACACGGTGCTCGCTTGCCTTCTGTGCAGAGGGTGCGCTTACGGGGGAAACCAGAACGCCCCCGCGCTTGATCACACTCCATGAACGGTTCTGAGTTTCGCCGCCGACCAGATCAATGACCGCATCGAGGTCAGCAACGCTGTCTTCGAATTTAGCCGTGGTGTAGTCAATCACCTCATCGGCGCCAAGTGAACGCAGATAGTCGTGGTTCTTCGCAGAGCTGGTCGCGATCACATAAGCACCGGCAAGGCGGGCGAGCTGGATTGCGAAGCTGCCCACGCCACCTGAGCCGCCGTGAATGAGGACTTTTTGACCTGCCTGAATTCCGGCGTGTTCATGCAGAGCTTGCCAAGCGGTCAGCGCTGCCGCCGGCACGCCGCCGGCTTCTTGCAACGATAGTGTTGTCGGCGTGTGGGCCAGACGATCTGGCGTTGAGAGGGCCTGGGTCGCATATCCGCCGGTAATCCCGATAAACCCGAACACCTTGTCGCCAACGACAAAGTCTCTGACATTCCTGCCCACCGCGGCGACTGTGCCTGAGACTTCCACGCCAGGCGTGTAGGGCAGTGGCAGAGGAATGAATTGCTGCATGGCACCGGAGAGGATTTTCCAATCGATTGGATTGATCCCACTACCGGCAACATTGATTAACACCTGATCGTCATTGGGTTTCAGATCCGCAAGTTCTTTGAGCTCCAGCGCTTCTGCCTGGCCGTACTGCGCGACTTGGATCGCTTTCATGATTCTCTCCGTTGTGATGGTCAAGGCTCGTCGGAAGGAATGGACGTGCCGGCGATTCGATTAGTGGCGACGTGCGTCGAGGCTGAAACGCCCTGCGCCGAAAGAAACGATCTGCAAGAGCCCACCGGCCATGGCGATATTCTTGAAGAAGTGAATGAACTGATTCTGGTCCGCCAGGGCGTTATGGAAAATCAGTGCGGTCAGTACGCTGAAAATCGCCAACAGCGCTGCGGTGGTACGTGTGCGATAACCGGCGATCAACGCTACGCCGCCGAGAACCTCGACAGCAATCGCCACGCCCAACGCCAGTTCGGGAAAAGGCAACCCGACAGAGCCGATGTAGCCAATCATCATGGCCGGTGCCGCGATTTTCGACAGGCCCGAAAGAATGAAGATCGCGCTCAGAAGAATCCGCCCGATCAAGGAAACGGTGCTGTTGAGGTTGGAAGACGTTGAGGCAGTGACGCTGGAAATTGTGGCTGCGTGGGACATGACGTGGATTCCGCTGATTTCAGCGCTTCACCATGAAGCGCCGTTGTGGAGCAGATGATGTCATCGCGAGGCTTTGCGCAATAGCCGACAAGTTTCGATGATCAGGTTCGAAAAACTAGAAATGCAGCAGAAATCGAAGTGGACCTTCCACTGTGGTCAGCGACGTGTGTTGGGGAGCAGGATCAGGCAAATGTCGCGGATTAATCGGATAACAGTGGCGGGGCGGATTCGGTACGTTGGTCTCGAACGCGGTTCAGCCGAATCCTGAACCGCCGCTATCTAGAGGAGTACTGCAATGAACGAGACTAAGGTTTGGTTGGTTACAGGCTGTTCCACCGGGTTCGGTCGCCACATCGCCACGGCGCTGCTGAATGAGGGTGAGCGTGTGGTGGTCACGGCGCGCAACACACAGCAGATCGAGGATCTGGCCGCCCTCGGCGACGCTTTGATTCTGCCTCTGGACGTGACCGATCCGGCGCAGGCGATGCAGGTCGTACAGGCGGCCGAGCATCGCTTCGGGCGAGTGGACGTGCTGATCAATAACGCCGGCGTCGGCTATTTCTCATCGATAGAAGACAGCGACGATGGGGCTGTTCGGCGGATGTTCGAGGTCAACTACTTCGGCACGGCCCATATGATTCGCGCGGTACTGCCTGGCATGCGCAAGCGGCGCACCGGCATGATCGTCAACCTCACATCGGTAGGCGGTCTGGTCGGGTTCGAAGCGGTCGGCCACTACTGCGCGACGAAGTTCGCCGTTGAGGGCCTGTCGGAAAGTCTGCGCGCCGAAGTTGCGCCACTGGGTATCGGCGTGATGACCGTTCAGCCCAGCGCCTTCAGAACCCAATGGGCGGGGTCTTCGGGCGCTGCGCAAACGGTGGCCGAGGATTATCAGGCAACCGCCGGCGCTGCGATGCGCGCGTACCAGCAATCTGTTGGCAATCAAGCTGGCGACCCAGACAGGGCGGCAGCGGCGATCTACGCCGCGGTTACCTGCGCAGCGCCGCCGGCGCGCCTGCTGTTGGGCAATGAAGCCTATGAGGCAGCGCAGGCGAAGCTTGCCGCCATGGGCCGCGAGTTCAGCGCATGGGAGTCTACCGCCCGTGGCGCGGACTTCCCGACGGCCTGACAGGCGAAGCCCGCACTGATGGCATGGACGCTACAGAATCAGGCAAACACCTGAGAGGAGTGAGTTAACGGGGACGACGCGGTGCGGGAAAAACTGGGCGAGTGAGTTGACTCGCCCAATTTTGAACGGCATTTACCGAGGAGTATTTGTATGAATTCGTCGTCCCCGTCCCGACCTTTCATGTGGCTCTGCGCATTCGCAGCGGGGGCCATGATCGCTAATCTCTATTATCTGCAGCCGATCCTGTCGTTGGTAACGGGGGCATTTGGTATTCCGCTTGCCACGTCCGGCCTGCTGGTGAGTTGCGCTCAACTTGGCTACACGCTGGGCATTGTGCCGGTCGTCCCGCTCGGTGACGTCCTCGAAAGAAGAGCGCTTCTGAGCCGGATGTTTACCATCAACGCATTAGCGCTGTTTGTGGCTGCGGCCAGCCCGAATTTCTTGCTGTTCTGCGCCGCAGTGTTGATCAGTGGAGTCACGGCATCCGCTGCCATGTTGATTGTGCCGTATGTAGCGTCCATCGCAGCCGAGCATCGGCGCGGTCAAGTGATCGGCGTGGTGATGACCGGGGCCTTGCTCGCGATACCGCTGTCGTGGCTGGTCTCCGGCGGTATCGGCAACGCGGCAGGTTGGCGCTTGGTGTACGCCAGCGCCGGGTGCGCGGCGCTGATCCTGCTCATGCTGCTCAGAATCACCTTGCCAACCGAGCCCGAGCGCCGAGGCCAGCCCGTGCGTTATGAGCAGTTGATGCGCTCGTTGTGGCAACTCATCCTCGAGTACCCAGCGCTTGCTCGCCGGGCGCTTTACGGTGCGCTGGGAATGGCCAGCTTCAGCATGTTGTGGACTGGATTACCAATACTGTTGTCGCAACCGCCGTTCAATTTTTCGACTTCGAGCATCGGACTGATCGGGCTCACGGGAGTGACTGGCGCGTTGATTCCCGGTGTGGTTGGCCGGCTCTGTGATCATGGCTACCGGCACGCGCTGGCATTCGGGTTGGCCTCGTTGATGATACTGGCCTGGGCAGTGCTGAGCTTTGCGGCGACAGGGCTCTGGATAATTATCGCTGCCGCAATGGCCTTGAACGTTGGCGTAATGGGCTTGCAGATCACCCATCAATCGGTCATCTACAAACTGGCCCCCGCAGCCAACTCACGGATTACCGCGGTGTTTATCAGTATCAACTTTGTTGGCGGCGCTATTGGCTCCGCAGTTGCAAGTTTCGGTATTCGGTATGTCGGCTGGGAAGGGCTGTGCCTACTGGGCGCTGCTTTGCCCGCGGCTCTTGTGCTGGCCTATGCATTGAAGGAACGGCCCTTTGCCCGCGTTGCGGTTCAATGAACATGCAAATGGGCGGCGAGGAAATCCATCAGGGCTCTTACGCGTGCGGGCAGATGTCCGCCTTGGCCGACGTAAATCGCATGAATCTCCGTGACGCTTGCAGGCACGAATGGTTGCAGGACGCAAACCAACCTTCCGGCAGCCAGGTCATCTGCAACCTGGCAGAACCCCAGCCTGGCTAGCCCTGCGCCCAGCACCGTCAATTCACGCAAGGCGTCGCCATCGCTGACGCGCAGATTGCCTTTTACCGGGTACATACGTTGCTCGCCGCTCTCGTCGAGCAAGGCCCACTCCATGGCGGGAGGCGAAAAGGTGAAACCCAGACAGTTGTGATCGGCAAGGTCTTGAGGCACCAGCGGAGTGCCCTTGGCCGCCAGGTAGTCAGGAGATCCTACGATCAGCCCTCTGGATTGCCCGAGTCGTTTCGCCACAAGGTTGGAGTTCTTGAGCGCTCCGGTGCGTATGGCGATATCCGCACGTGCTTCGATGAGATCGACCACCTCATCGGTGAGGAAAAGTTCGACGCTGACCCCAGGATGTTGATTCATGAACAAGTTGATGATGGGAAGAAAAAGCTGGCGGCCGATACCCACATTACAGCTGATTCTGACCACGCCCTGCGGTGCAGAACTGGCAGATGCTTCGCGTTCCGCTTCGTCAAGATCGGCCAGTATGGCAACGCTGCGTTCGTAAAAAGCCATTCCTTCTGGCGTCAGCAGTTGCTTGCGCGTGGACCTGTTCAGCAAACGTGCGCCAAGACGGCTTTCCAGGCGCGTCATGAGCTTGCTCACGGCAGAGGGGGTTATCGCGCAAGCTCTTGCGGCCGCTGAATAACCTCCGCGTTCCACCACTTTAACGAACACGCTCATCTCGGCGAAGCAATTGATATCCAGTCGTCGCATGTGAACTCACGTCATAAATCGTGTGCCTGGGCACGGGCTGTTTATCTACCATTTCGCGCGCCTAATATTTTGCCAACGCGATATGGAACGGTTGCCGACTTTGCAAGCAAAGAAGTGGCCACTTCCAACCATCGCGCTCTTGCTGTCACGTTGTTTTCTCTAACCGTAGAACATTGCCAAGTTGATAGCTGCTCGGAGGCTGAAATGACTCACACACTGCAATTAGTACTGATCCATAACAGCAACCAGTCCAACGGCGTAGACACGGCGTTGGTGCAATGGATTACCGCCGTGGTGCAAGACCGCAGCGAATTTGCGTTGAGCGTGGTAGAGCCGTTTGACCTGAGATTTATAGACGATTTTTCGGAACAACCCGGTCGTCGAGTGTGCTTGAGAGCGCTAGCGGCAGCAGATGCCTATATCGTCTTGGTGCCCGCACGTCACCTTGGTTACCAGCATGGATTGAAAGTCTTGATGGCGCGCTGGCCTGAACACCTCCAGGGACGACCTTGTTCATTTGTTGGTTATGGCACCACGACCGGCGGGGAGGATGAGGTCGACGAGCTTGGATGCGAGTTGTTGAAGCTGCAGGCCATGCCTGTTGGTGGCTATGTGAAGTTCGCTGAGATTGCCGAGCGTCTCGAACAAGGCCTCGGACTGGAGCACTTTGCGCAAGCACGGGTTTCGATGGCGCAGTTGTTGATCCAGCTGGCCTGGTGGGCACGGGCGCTGAAAGATGCGCGGGCCTTCTCTCCTTTGCAGAAGTTCGCGTAGTCCTTCGCTTAGACGTTCTGCGAGCGCCTGGAGCATTGGGCAAAACCTGCGCAGGAATTGCATAACGGCACCGCGCCGCGACTTTTTACTCTTGCTTCAAATCCTGCTGAACGGCAGGAAACTATGATCTGAAAACAGGAGTTCTAAAATGTCCGATGTCGAAATTCGCGTAACCCCTGATGCGCAAGAAAACGCCACGGCAAATCCAGCCGGCGATCAGGGCAAGTACGTTGGCATGTGGGTGACAGCCGACGGTCATATTCGCCATGAGTTGCTGCCAGGAGGGCGATATGACGAGGCTCGCGGTCGGCAAAAAAGCGCTTATCAAGGGCGCTACTGGCTGGAAGGCGACCACATCGAGTATGTGGACGATACTGGCTTTACCGCAGACGGAGAGTTTCGAGATAACGTGCTGTACCACGCGGGCATGGTGTTATATCCCGAGCGCTGACGCATAAGCCGGAATGAACATTCCGGCTTTTTTATTAGTGTCGTATTACAGATTCTGTGGGCGGAATTGATCGCGCAAATCCAGGGTTTCGCCCGCCACCATAAATTTCCCCTGCCCGCGGTAATGCAGGGTTTTGGGGTTTTTCACCGACGTAGCCACATGCGCCTTGACCACTTCCCACACGAACAGACCGTACTCGCCGATAAGATTGGAGTCGAACAGCTTGCACTCGAAATTGGCGTAGCACTCTTTGATCAACGGGGCCTTTACCCGTTCTGCGGGGGCGGCTGTGAGGTCAAATTGGGCAAACTTGTCGATGGCGCCACCGCTGCTGTTGCCGACGGCAACAACCTGGTCCACCAATTCGACGGTGGGCACGTTGATGACGCACTGCTGGCTGTTGTGGATCAGCTCGTAGCTGTGGTTTGCACTCCAGATGTAGCAGCCAAACAGGGCGGGGGAGAACTGCATCATCATGTGCCAACCCATGGTCATTATGTTGGTTTCACCTTGCCAGGCGGAGGTCACCAGGACGATGGGGCCGGTTTCCAGATGCTGGCGAACCTCGCTCAAAGGGAAGTCGGATTTTCGAAATGCGGTCATGGCGCCTCCGGGGATCAAAAGAGGATAAACAGTTGTTGTCAGTCGCTTTCGACAATTCAACTTTCCTGCTTTTTGACATGCATCTCTCCGGCAGCCTTGCTCAGGCTGTCGGATTTTTGCTCTTTTCCCTGAATTGCTTACGTCGGCAAGAGCTGTTCGCCGAACCGCTTGATCAGCCACTGCCCAGCCGGACCGGGCGGCGAGTCGGTTCGATAAATCGCATCGAAGGCATAGGTGCCGCCTTTACAGTCGGGCATATCAAGCTCGACCAGGCGTCCTTCGTCCAGGTCAGACTGAACCATGGGCACCGGCATATTCCCCCATCCGATGCCCTCTTTGAGAAGCATGTGTTTGGCGCCCAGATCCGCCAGTCGCCAAGTGCGAGTGCTCACGACGGCAAAGTCCTTGTCACCCGTAAGCGTTGAACGATCCGATAGCACCAATTGAACAAACTCTCTGGCAGCGCCAGGGGATTTGGAACACTCGGTTGCAAGCGGGTGTGCAGGCGCGGCGACCGGTATCAATTGAACACTGCCCACGCCGATGCGCTCGATGCCGTCCAGGCCAATGTCCAGCGGACCGCTGATGCCGACTCCAGCTTTCTTCTCCATCACCAGTTGGGTCACTGCCCCCAAGGCTTCCATGTGCAAGTGCAGAGTGACTGTGGGAAATTCTTCCCTGAAGGTCCTCAACGCATCGACTACTCGCTCGGCAGGGAGCATTACATCGAGCGCGAGGTGAACTTCTGCTTCAAGCCCATGCAGCAAACCGGAGACTTTTGCGCGCAGCCCATTTACGCCGTTGGTAATAGTGCGTGCTTCAGCCAGGACGGTTCGACCTGCCTCCGTCAGTTGCGGTTTGCGCGTGGTTTTGCGGTCAAACAGTGAAACCCCGAGCTGCATCTCCAGATTGGAAATGGAGTAACTCACCACCGATGTCGCGCGATGCAGTTTTCTGGCCGCAGCGGCAAAACTGCCCACTTCTACAACCGTCAGAAATACTTTCAGTTGATCAAGCGTTGGTGTTCCTGGATCGGAGATCATTTCTACTGTCTCGAACGTTTGGGGAGTACTTGTCCTGATTTTGCAGACAGCAGCATATACGCAAGATTGAGCACTTGATCGGCTCTAACAATCAATTGACCGGTTTGTTTCTTCGGCAAGCCATTCGCTGCGCGTGATCTCCCACACCTCCACAGGCATCGGCCCCGACACAAACTGGCCGTCCCGTCTGTCAACCATCCGCATGCCTTCATCTTCGGAAATCTTGCGCGAAGCGTGGTTGGCGGCGGCCTTGGGCACCTGCATCAATGGGCGCATCAAGGTGTCGAACCAGAAGGCATTGATCACCTTGCAGGCCTCGCGCATGTAGCCGTTGCCCTGAAACTGAGGGGCGAGCCAGAAGCCTCGATGGTTACCCGGTTGATCAAACAGGCTGATACTGCCGATGCAGCTCTCGGGCTGAACGCGGGTGCGGATCATCCAGTGCCATTCCTTTGCGGCAGCCATCGCGGGGAGCGCGACATCGCGGACGTAAACAAGCGCGCCGTCGTCCGGATACGGCCACGGAACGCGGCTGTCGAGATAGCGCACGACCTCCCATTGCGGAAACAATTGTTGCACCGCCGCTGCATCGCTCAGTTGCAGCGGCGTGAGGATCAAGCGGCGGGTGTAAAGCGTGGGGATGCAATCCATGGCAATCAATCCTTGCGAGCAGTGGCGGGCAGGACCGGTACTCTCTCAAACGAGCAGTTCAAGTGTCGAGCGACCTGTGCGCGGTCTCACTCAAGCAGTTCGATCAACTCCCCACCGTCCTCTTTCAATCGCTGCAAAAACACCTGTGCCTCCAGCAACTGATACGGAAAATACAGCCCCGGCCTGACCGGCACTTGCCCATCCAGCCCAACCAGTCGCTCCAGCAACATGGCCACACTGAGCCCGGTCAACGCTGCTGCGCCTGATCGGTGAACCACGGCGTGGCGGGTGCGCAATGGCTGGCCATCGTGATCCGTGCCTTCAAGTTCGATGTGTATTTCCGTCGACATCGGCTGGCCCTGACGCCGGGTCGAGCTGACGCCGCTGGCGAGGTTGAACTCGACGTTCGGGGCGTCGGTGGCGGCGGCCAGGCCGGTGACGTCGATGGAGGAAAAACCGGCGCCCTGCATGATTGTGCCGTCGACGGCGCGGAAGCTGACCTTGGCGCCGTCGCCTTCGCGCCAGATGAATTTGCCGTCGCGGCGGGTCAGCGCGGCGGGCAGCATTTTGTTCAGGTGCTCGAAATCGACGGCTACCGTCGGGCCGCCGCCGTCCTGTTCGTCGACCAGCGCATGGATCCGGATGTCGTGCACGCGGGCGAATGCCTTGGCGATGTGCAGCGTTGCCACGGTGGTGGCGCCGACCATCCATTCGTAGCCGAGGACAATGGGAGACGCGTCGGGCGAGTGGATGAAACTGGCGATCTGCGGGGCGATTTCGAACACGCCGGAAGAGATGCTCAGGTGCGGCACCTTGCGCTTTTGCGCAAAGCGCAGCCCGGCGAGGGCGTGGTCCATGTAGAACAGGGCGATGGCGCTGATCGGGCGATCACCCAGTCCCAGATTTTCTGCGCGAGCATCGATGACCACACCCTGCGCATTGCCGATTTGCTCGGCGGTTTGCTCAGCCTTGGCGAGGTCGCGTCCGCCGATCAGCAAGGGGACGTCGGGATGCGCCGCGCGCAATGCGCGGGCCGTCTGATGGCCGATGGCGCCGGACCCGCCCATGAACAGAATGGGATGAAGTGGCATGAATCCTCCTCATTTTTCCTGGATTGAAACGTGCTTGGGCTAGACACCCTAGCACGCACTTTCCAGTTCGCCGGTGCGCTTGGTCTGCGCACCGACGAACGACCACTTGAGGAATCAGCCCAGATGATGGCGCTCTGCAAGGCGATAAACATCGGTGTCGAGGCCTTCGAAACGGGCTTTCAACTGCAACGCCAGATACAGCGAATAGTGCCGTGACTGATGCAGGTTGCCGCCGTGGAACCAGAGGTTTTGCTGCTGGGTCGGCTTCCACATGTTGCGCAGTTCACCTTCATACGGGCCGGGGTCGTTGGTGGTGCCGGAACCCAGGCCCCAGCAGCGCCCCACCTTGTCGGCGACTTGCTGGGAAATCAGCTTCGCGGCCCAGCCGTTCATCGAGCCATAACCTGTCGCATAAACGATGAGATCGGCCGGCAAGCGGCTGCCATCGGTGAGCACCACCGCATCCGCTTCGATGCGTTCGACACCGAGGCCCGGCGTGCTCTTGAGCTTGATCGTGCCGTTGGCGATCAGTTCCGAGGCGCCGACGTCGATGTAGTAACCCGAGCCACGGCGTACGTATTTCATGAACAAACCGGATTCGTCATCGCCGAAATCGAGCATGAAACCCGCCCGGCTCAGGCGTTCATAGAAGTCCTTGTCGCGCTCCTTGATCGCGTCGAAGATCGGCCGATGAAACTGTGGCATGACCTTGTACGGAATCGAGGCGAACAGCAGGTCGGCCTTGTCCGTGGTCAGCCCCGACTCGAGCGCCTCTTCGGAATAAAGCCCGCCGAAAACCAGTTCCATCAGGCTGTCCGAACGCACGATGTGCGTGCTCGAACGTTGCACCATGGTCACCTCGGTGCCGTTTTCCACCAGATCGGCGCAGATGTCGTGGGCTGAATTGTTCGCGCCGATGACCACTGCGCGCTTGCCTTTCCACGCATCGCCGCCGGGGTGACGGCTGGAGTGATGTTGCTGGCCCTGGAAGTTTTCAGCGCCTGGATACACCGGCACATTCGGTACGCCAGACATGCCGGTGGCGAGGATCAGTTGCGTCGGTTGCAGGGTGACGGGCTCGCCGTTGCGCAGGACCTCCACGGTCCAGCGGCCAGTCTCTTCGTCAAACGTAGCGCCGAGGCATTCAGTGCGCGGCCAGTAGTTGAGTTCCATGACCTTGGTGTACATCTCCAGCCAGTCGCCGATCTGGTCTTTCGGGGTGAACACCGGCCAGTGGTCGGGGAAGGGCAGGTAGGGCATGTGGTCGTACCAGACCGGGTCGTGCAGGCACAGCGACTTGTAGCGGCCGCGCCATTGATCGCCGGGGCGTTCGGCTTTGTCGATGATCAGCGTCGGTACGCCCATGCGTTTGAGCCTTGCGCCGAGGCCGAGCCCGCCCTGACCGCCGCCGACGATCAGGCAGTACGGTTGCGTGGTGATGCCCAGCGCCGCTTCTTCATCGCGGCGGCGCTCCAGCCAGTTGCGCTTGTCAGCGTGGGCATGGCCGTGGCTCGCGCCCATCGGCCGGCGGCGGCCGCTGGGTTCTTCGAAGCCTTTGAGTTCGCGCATGGTGGTCAGCAGCGTCCAGCACAGACCGTCCTTCAGGCGCACGTAGCCTTTGCCGCGCGCCGAGTCGGTTTCCAGGCTCATCCAGCCTTCAAGCACGCCATCGCTAAGCGTGGCTTCACCTTCGAGTTGCCAGCGTTCGGGCCGGGTCTGCTCAAGGCGTGTTTCGAGCATGTCGCGAATCGCCGGTTTGCCTTCCAGGGTGACGAGGTTCCAGCTGAACAGCAGCAAGTCACGCCAGTGGCATTCTTCGGCAAACAGCTCCAGCGTGCCGTCCACATCTCGTTGCGCCAGACGTCCGCCGAGGCGTTCGACCCAAGCGGCGAGTTGCGCTGTTGGCGATTGCAAAGAGGTTTCAATAGCGATGTTCATGGGGCCACTCCCGATCTTGTTGTTTTGGTAAGCCATGGCATCAGAGCAAGGCTTGGGCCATCTCCTTGAAAGACGCGGGCCAGAGCGTTTGATGCAAAGGCCGACAAGGCTTGGCGCAGGCGACATGTCACAAATTCGAGAATCGCGGATGACACTGTGTCACTCGGCGCGAAATTCCCCCGCAACGAGCTTTTCATCTAAGCTGCGGACACACCCGTGTCTTCACCGAAGCGGAGAACAACAACAATGAAACCGGCCTCGATCAACGCCCACGCGCGCCAGGTACTGCAAGCCGTGCAGGGCTCTGTTGCCAGCCACAGCGCGGCGGCGGACCTGGCGATCACCCGTTCGTGGCGGCGTTGCCTGGATCAATACCAGCTCGATCCGGCCAGCCGCCGCGCGCCGGATGTGCTCGAACAGGCGCGTTTGCGCGAACACCGTGCGCCGCTGGAACACATCATTTCCGTTGCGCACTGGCAGATGAACAGCCTGCACCAGCAACTGGGACGTGACGGCCATGTCGTGCTGCTCACCGATGCGCGCGGCGTGGCGATCGACAGCGTGTTCAACGAAGCCGAACGCGGCGAGTTCCAGCGCTCCGGGCTGTGGCTCGGCTCGGTCTGGAGCGAGGAGCACGAGGGCACCAACGGCGTCGGCACCTGCCTGGTCGAGCGCCAGCACGTGACCATTCGCCGCGACGAGCATTTCCGTGGCCAGCACGTCGGCCTGACCTGTTCGGCCAGCCCGATATTCGACGCCAGCGGTGAGTTGCTCGCCGTGCTCAACCTGTCCTCCGTGCGCGAGGAAAGCAGCCTTGAGCAACGCTTCAAGGCCATGGCCCTGACCAATCTGTCGGCCAGGTTGATCGAGAGCTGTTTTTTCCTTGGCCACGATCCGCAGCGCTATTTGCTGCGGTTTCATCCCGACGCCGGGTTTGTCGGGCTGCTGGGTGAAGGCCTGCTCAGCTTCGACGAGAGTGCGCGGATCTGTTCGGTGAATGCGGCGGCGCTGAATCTGTTGGGCCTGAGCCGCGAGCAGATGGTCGGGCAGTCGTTGACCATGTTGCTGGAAACGCCGATGGAGCAGTTGCTCGATCAGGCCAGTGCTCAGGCGCACGTCTGCTGGCCGATGCGCCTGGCCGACGGGCGCTT
Source organism: Pseudomonas siliginis (assembly GCF_024072275.1). Taxonomy (NCBI): domain Bacteria; kingdom Pseudomonadati; phylum Pseudomonadota; class Gammaproteobacteria; order Pseudomonadales; family Pseudomonadaceae; genus Pseudomonas; species Pseudomonas siliginis. The sequence continues at coordinate 2,538,901 of NZ_CP099598.1, forward strand.
GTTCTACGGCCAGTTGCGCGAACCGATCCGCTCCGCGCCGTTGACCCTTGCGCCTGTCCCGCCAATCAAGGATGAGCGCGTGTGCCTGGAAGACCCGCGCCTGCAACGCGGATTCGCTCGCGCGTTGCGTGTACTGGAGCGTGACGTGCCGGTGTTTCTGCAGGGTGAAACCGGCACCGGCAAGGAGGCCTTTGCGGCAGCGCTGCATCGCGCCAGCTCCCGCGCCGGCCAGCCGTTTGTCGCGATCAACTGCGCGGCGATCCCCGAGACGCTGATTGAAAGCGAGCTGTTCGGCTATCGCGGCGGCAGCTTCACTGGCGCGCGCAAGGACGGCATGGTCGGCAAGCTTGAGCAGGCCCATGGCGGCATTCTGTTTCTCGACGAAATCGGCGACATGCCCCTCGCGCTACAGACCCGTCTGCTGCGCGTACTCGAAGAGCGCCAGGTTGTGCCGCTGGGCAGCGCAACGCCGCGACCGCTTGATGTACGCCTGATCAGCGCCAGTCACCAGAATCTGCCAGCCTGCGTGGCCGACGGACGCCTGCGCGAGGACCTGTTCTATCGCATTGGCGGTTTCGCCGTGGAACTGCCGCCGCTGCGCGAGCGTTCCGACAAGGGCCGTCTGCTCGACCTGCTGCTGCGCGAAGAAGCGGCGGGCGCCACTGTGCGGCTGCAAGCGGGAGTTCGAGAGCGCTTGCTGGCGCAGCCCTGGCCGGGCAATGTCCGGCAACTGCGCACCTGTTTGCGGACGTTGGTGGCGTTGGCAGTGGAAGGCCGGGTCACGCTGGAGGACGTGCACGAGTTACTGCCCGCAAGTGACGAACAACCTGTTGACGATCCACTGGGCGTATCCGAACGGCAAACTCTGCTCAGCATGATCGAAGCTGAACACTGGCATGTCGCGCGAGTTGCCCGTCGTCTGGGGATTAGCCGCAATACCCTGTACCGCAAGCTTCGTCAGCATGGGATCACTCGACCTGGTTGAAGACAATCGCGATCATTTGCGTTCATTCGCTGTTAATTGCGCGTATTGCCTGGAAATTGCTTGGATCCAATAATTAACTCACTATATCGCACGCCGACAAGCGGTAGGCTGAGCCTATTGCTAAAAGTGATGGCGCAATGACATATTGCAGCACCTTTCCTCACCTCAAGATGTACCGAAAATGCGCCCCCTCAAGTCACTTGTTGCAGCGTCGTTGCTGCTCAGCGGGTGCAATGGAATGCCAGTCGCTTTTGTTCAGGATCCTGTTTTAGACCAAGCCTTTGTCGTCCACTCCGGCGCGCCTTTGCCTTACCTGCTGATGGGTTCGGCTGTGCAATGGAACGAAGACTTCGCCGTGACGGTGAAGCACATTCCTTACTTGTCGGGCACGGTTTTCCAAGGGCAGGCAGACGTACAGTTCTTCCGCCACAAGGCCAATAGCGTGCCGGCGTGGCGCGGCTACAAGCCGGGCGAAGAGCTGACTTCGGTTGGCTTCAATTCGCTGTACATGTCGGTCAAGGGCACCGGCCAGGCGTTGCCGGCGATGGTTCGCCTCGACGTCAAAGAGGGCAATGTGCTTTACGGCACCCACAATGGCGCGCTGGCCAAAGGCATGTCCGGCGGGCCGGTGTTTTCTGCCGATGGCAAAGTGGTTGGCATCAACGTGGCGTTTCTCACCCGCGATGATGTCAGCCGCCTCAAGCGCAAGGACTTGCTCGATCAACCGCGCGTAAGCATCTTTTTGCCGTACGCGGAGATCAATCGCGAGTGGTCGCGCTATCAGGCCAGCATCACCCCCACAGCGCCACCAGCGACCAAACTGGCCAGCCGCTGATCAGCGTTCGCGCAACGCTTCGCGGGCGCGGTTGAGTGGTTTGATCAGGTAGTCGAGCACGGTTTTTTCGCCGGTACGGATGTCCACCGTGGCGATCATCCCGGGCACGATGGCGAAGCGTTTGCCGGCCTTGTTGCGCAGTTCATCCGACGCAGTGCGGATGAACACGCGATAGTAGAAGATTTCCGGCTTGGCTTCGTCCTGGATGGTGTCCGGCGAGATCGTCACCACCTCGCCGTCGAGGCTGCCGTAGATCGAATAGTCATAGGCGGTGATTTTCACTTTCGCCGCCTGGCCCGGGTGAATGAAGGCGATGTCGCGCGGCGAGATGCGCGTCTCGATCAGCAGTTGTTCATCGAGCGGCACGATCTGCATGACCTGGCCGTTGGGCGCAATGACGCCGCCAATCGTGCTGACCTCGATGTCCTTGACGATGCCGCGCACCGGCGAGCGCAGGGTCAGGCGCGACAGTGAATCGGTGCGCCCACGGATCACCGCTTCGAGCATCTGCGCTTCGGCGTTGGCCTTGGCCAGGTCTTCGCGGGCGCGGACCATGTAATCGGAGCGGGCTTCGGTGGCCTTCAATTCCAGCTCCGAACGCTGACGGGTCAGGCGCAGCACTTCAACCCGACTCGAGGCACCGATCTTCGCCAGATTCTCGGTGATCGCCAGTTCGCTACGTACCAGTTTCAGCGAGCTCTGAATGCCGTCGAGGGTTTCCGCCAGACCTTTGCGCCGGGTCTGGTAGAGCTCGGTTTCGGCGCGGATCAGATCGGGAAATTCCTGCAGCGATGCGTCAAAGGTCAGCGGCTTTTCGCTGACCTCGGCCTGCAAGCGGTTGACGCTGGCCAGCGCCGCGCGGTACTTGGCCGCGCTTTCGCCGACGTTGGACTGGTTCTTCACTGGGTCCAGTTGGGCGAGGATCTGGCCGCGCTCGACCAAAGCACCTTCGCTGACATTGAGCTGCTCGAGAATGCCGCCCTCCATCGACTGAATCACCTGCTCGCGCGAGCTGGGCACCACTTTGCCGGTGCCGGTCGAGACTTCGACGATCTCGAACCACGCGGCCCAGGCAATGAAGCAGGCGAGCATCAGCGCGCAACCCCAGATCACCTTTGCGCCACCGGCAAGTGCGCGCTCATCGCGGCCATCGAGGTAGGACATCGGATCCGGCACGTCGGTCATCATCGGCTTCATACCGCCACTCCTTTACCCGGTGCGCGCAGCCGCGCCAATGCCGCGTCGCGATGGTCGTCAATGACGATGCGGCCGTTGTCGAGAACGATGATCCGCTCGACCAGTTGCAACACACTGACCCGATGCGTGGCAACCACCAGCGTTCGGCCCTGGGTCCAGGTCGCGAGTTTTTCCAGCAGCAAACGCTCGGTGACGTCATCGAGCGCGGCGGTCGGTTCGTCGAGCAGCAGCACTTGTGGCTGGCGGATCAATAAGCGCGACAGCAACAGGCTTTGGCGCTGACCTCCAGACAAACCTAACCCGCCCTCGAGTACCAGATGATCCATGCCTTTGGGCAGCTGCCGAACGAAGTCCAGCGCACCGGTGACAGTCAGCGCGGCGATGATTTCCTGATCGCTGGCCTGACCGGCGCCGAGGGTGATGTTGTCGCGCAAGGTGCCGTGAAACAGTCGCGCCTGTTGCGAGAGCAGGCCGACATCGCGGCGCAGGTCGGCCGGATCCAGATGTGCCAGGGCGATGCCGTCCAGAGTGGTTTCACCGCTGCTCAGATCCATCGCGCCGCCCAGTGCTTGCAGCAACGTCGACTTGCCAGCACCGTTGCGGCCGAGCAGGGCGATGCGCTCGCCGGGGCGAATGCTCAGGTCGATGTTGTTGAGCGCCGGGGACGATTCTTCGCTGTAGCGAAAACTGGCCTGACGCAGGCGGTAGTCGCCGCGAATCGCCGGCAAGTGCACGCGCTGGCTGCCTTCGGGATGATCCACCGGCATCTGCATGATCCGGTTCAAGCCTTCGAGCGCGACCTTGGCCTGCTGCCATCGCGTGAGTACGTGAGTCAGTTGCGCCATCGGCCCCATCATCCGCGACGACAGAATCGACGCGGCGACCAGACTGCCGGTGGTCAGGTCGCCGGCAATCACCATCGGCGCGCCGAACACAATGACCACCGCGAACACTCCGCCCTGCACATTTTGCGTCCAGGCCACCAGGCTGTTGGTCAAGGTGCGCAGGCGCAAGCTGCTGTCCGCCGAGGCGGCGTTGTACTGGTTCCACTGTTGCTGGAAACGCTGCTCGGCCTGCAGCGCCTTGATGTCGTCGAGGCCCTGAATACTTTCCACCAGCATGGCGTTGCGCAGCGCCGCTTCACGCATCGACGCATTGGCGAGTCGCGCCAGACGCGGTTGCGCGATGATCCCGGGGAGCAACATGAACACCAACGCCACCAGTGGAATCAACACCAGCGGCCCACCGATCAAATAGAACACCAGCAGGAACAGCAGAAAAAACGGCATGTCCGCCAGCGCCGTGGCGGTGCTGGAGGTGATCAGGTCGCGGATCTGCTCCAGCTCGCGCAACTGCGATATGAACGAACCGGTGGATTTCGGCCGCGCCGAATTACGCAGACGCAAAGCGTGGCCAAAGACCAGATCGGAGACGCGCAAGTCGGCGCGTTTGCCCAGCACATCGGTGATGCGCAGACGCAGGATGCGCATGACGAAATCGAACAGCAGCGCCAGCATCACCCCGCCGAACAACACGTACAGGGTCGGCAGCGACTCGGCCGGAATCACCCGGTCGTACACCTGCATGGAAAACAGCACCCCGGCCATGCCCAGCAGGTTGGCGACCAGTGAGGCGATCATCACTTGGCTGTAAGGCCGCAGATCGGTGAGGACGATGCGCCGGAACCAGTGCTCGTCGTAGGGCTTGATGTAATCGTTGGTGCGCACGTCGGCCACCGGTTGCGTCGGACGCAGAATCACCGTGCGCAGGGCTTGCTCGGCGAGCGCGGTGGCGTCCATGCGGCTCTGCAAACCCTGGTCGCCACTGAAGCAGATGCCCAGCTCGCCGGTCTCGCCGATGCTTTCGAGCACGCCGACCTGACCATCGCGCAGTTGCACCACCAGCGGCGTGCGCCAGCGGCTCAGGCTCTTGTTGTCGAAAACCGCGAACTTCACGCTTAAACCGGCCTGCCGCGCCATGTGCCGAACCACTTCTTCGACGCGGCCTTCGCTGTGCACCGAAGCCAGGCGCACGCTTTCCGGCGAGACGTCGAGGCGATAGTGGCGGGCGACCTTGAGCACCGCTTCCAGCCATGGCGAATAATCTTCGCGAGCTTCGGCAGCGGCGGGTTCGGGGACAGTGATGCTGACATCGGTCATGGCAGGATCTCGACATTCTGGATGGCGCTGTGGTCGATGCCGAAGACCCGGCGAATCGCACCGCTGTTGTAGAAGCAGTCGATCTGCAGACGTTGCAGATCAGCCTGGGTGTTGACCAGATCGAAGCGCGACTGATGGATTTCCTGCTCGGCGTTGAGCAGGTCGAGCAGCGGTCGCGTGCCCAGTTCCAGGTACTGGCGGCCATACAACATGCGTGCCTCGGTGATGCTGGTCTGGCGAAATTCCAGCGAGCGCAGCCGCCGGTTCAGACCCGAGGTTTGCGCCTGGGCTTCGGCCAGACCCTGGCGCGCTTGCAGACGGGCGAAGTCTTCGGCCGAGTCCGCTGCGGTCAGTGCATGCCCGGCGGCGCGGCTGCGCGCACTGATCGCACCGCCCTGGTAGATCGGCACTTCGAGGTTGAGGAAGATCCCGACCTGAGTGCGATCGGCGCGCGAGTTCTGATCGTCGTAATGATCGTCCAGGTATTGGTTGACCGACGGTTGCAGCGACAGGGTCGGGTAGGCCTCGGCTTTGGCCTGGGCCAGCTCGGCCTGGGCCTGGGTGCGTTGCGCGGCGGCTTGGAGAACGGCGGGCAGGGTGTCGGAAATCTGCGACGCGTCGCAGGCCTGGGTCAGCGTCGGCGCGGCGGCATCGCTGACTGCTGGCGGCGTGCGTCGTCCGAGCAGACTGATCAGGGTCGCTTGCCACCGTGCGTATTGCGCCTTGAATTCCTGCAACGTCGCCGTCGCGCCTTCTGCGCGGGACTGCGCCTGGACCATATCGGAACGGGTGCTGGCGCCCATGTCGCTGCGCTGTCTGGCCAGGTCAACGATGCCGCCGATGCCCTGAATCTGTTCACGGGCAACCTCGAGCAGACGCTGATAACGCTGCACTTCGATGTAGGCTCTGGCGGTGTCGCGGGCGATGTCGTCGATCGCCAGCAGAATCCCGGCCTGACTGCGCGCCACCCGGGCGCGGGCGGCGTCGACCGAACTGGAAACCTTGCCGAAGTCATACAGCATCTGCTTGAGGGAAATGTTCACCGACTGGCTGCCGGCATCGCTGCCGTAACCGCTGGTGTAGCCACCCTTGATGCCGCCGGTGACCTGCGGGTAATAGCCGGACTCGGCGACGTTGACCCCTTCGCCTTGCTGGAACAGGGTGCCGATGGCTTCGCCGATGCGTGGGTGCCAGTCCACGGCGAGCCTGACCGCTTGTTCCAGCCCCAACGTATCTGCGTTGGCGGCCGTTTTTGAAGCAGGGGCAGGGCGCTGACGATTGTCATTGCCTGCAGGTTGTTGCAGTTGCGACGGGCTGATGCTGCGCAAGCTGCTGTCGAGATTGTCGTCGGCGCGAACGCCGACGGTGAAAGCGGGGTAGAGGCCGATGGTCAACAGGACCACCGGCCATTTCTGGCGAAAAACTGACTCCACAGACTTCCCTTACTGTTGAGAGACCAACGTTCGATGTCTTGTTTCAAACCACTTGAATGCCGTTCTGTACCCACAAGTGGTGGCTCGGATCCTCCTGCGCCGTGTATTGAACATAGTCGATGCCGTCGGCCTGTTGCGTGCCATCGGCGACCCAGCCATCGGTCATGTGCACGCTGTCCCTGTCGTCACCCTTGATCAGCAGGGTGTTGTTGTCCGAAGAGGTAATCGCCAGCAGATCGCCGAGATTCAATGTCAGCGCAACCGCACTGGAATGGTTGAGGTCGAGGATTTCGACGTTGTGGATCTTGCTCTGCAGATCGCCGAGGTTGATCGACACATCGCCACCGGCCCAGAGCAGGGTGTCGGTGCCGCTGCCGCCGTCCACCGAGGTGAACTGCTGATCGGCGATGATCAGCGTGTCGTCGCCACCGCCACCTTGCAGCGTGACGGCGCCACCGTGCGAGCCGTCGAGGGTGTCGTTGCCTTCGGTGCCCTGGATCAGTTCGCTGCCAGCGACATGGGCCAGACCGAGGTCATCGCTGGCCAGTGCCGAGAACGCGGTGCTGGCGAATGCGCCGGCATTGTTCAGGTCGATGGTCAGCGTCGCGGTATCCACGGTGCCGTTGGGGTGGGTGAGTTGGTAGGTGAAGGTGTCTTCCTGGCCGATCACCGCATCGGTCAGCCCGGCCTTGAGCGTGTAGGTGTAGTTGCCGTTGGCCTGGACCACCAGGGTGCCGTAGTTGCCGACCAGCGAGACGCCGTTGTAACCCGGCGCAACGTAACTGCCAGCGACCAGCACGCTGAGCAAGGTGTAGACCGAGCCCAACACATCGGCGCCGCCGCCAGCGGTGTCGGTGAGCAGATTGCCCGATACCGGCGTGTAGCTGCCGACCACGAACTGATTGTTGTAGGTCGCGACGTTGATCAGGCTGGTGTTGACGCTGGTCAGCAGGCCGAGGCCGCCCACTGCCACCCGCACCTGATAACTGCCGGCGGTCTGGTCGTCGAACTTGATCCCGTAGTTGCCGCCGCCGAGATTGACCAGCGCGTTGCCGCCGTAACTCTTGACCAGCACGTACTGGTTGGTGGCGGTGTTGAGCTTGTACAGGCCCACCGTCATCGAACCGAGCAGCGCCAACAGGTTGCTCGAATTGACCACCACGGTCAGGTCACTGACGGTATCGGCCGCGACCACGGTGTTGTAGTTACCGCTGCCGCCGCCCAGCAGCACATTGAACGTGCCAAGGGCAGAGTTGGTGGTGACTTCGCGGTTGATCAGGGTGACGTCAGTCGAGGCGACGTCTGGCGTGGCATCCACCACCAGCGCCGGGCTGCCAAGGTTGGCGTCATTCCACACTTCGCTGGCTTGCGGGCTGTCGATGCGCACGTACAGATTGGCGGTGTCGCTCAAGCCGTTCGGGTGCACCAGTTGATAGTTGAACACGTCGACTTTGCCGACGCTGCCAACACTGCCGTTCGGTTTGTAGCTGTAGTTGCCATTGGCGTCGATGGTCAGCGTGCCGTACAACCCTTGCACCGTGGTGCCGGCCCCAGCGTTGACCCAGGCGCCGTTCTTGAAGATCTGCAATTGCGCGCCGTTGTCCGGGCCGGTCTGATCGGCCGTGCCATCGACGCCGACGTTGGTGATGACGTTGCCGGTCACCGCTGGCCCGGCAATGCCGTTGAACTGGGTCAGGCTGCTCACATCCAGTTGCAGCTGGGTATTGACCGTGGTCAGCACGCCGATGCCGGTGCTCGAAACCGTCAGTCGATAATCGCCTGACAGCAGGTTACCGATGTCGACCCGCACGCCCTGGCCGGCGAGCGCGATCAGGTCGAGCAGACCGCCGCTGCCGTTGACATCCAGAGTGACCCAGTTGCCGCTGGCATCTTTCACTTGCAGGGTGTAGACCACGCCATCGATCAGCGAAATCAGACTGCTGGTGGTCAGCGTCAGGGTCGGATCAAGACGCGTGCCGCCGGCCACGGTGAAGGTGAAGGTTTTCGAGAACCCGGCCAGCAGTGTGGTGAACGAGTCGTTAAAGGTCTGCGACGCGGTGACCGGAGCCAGGGTGACGGTGCCAACGGCGAGGTTATCGCTGGCGATCACTGGCGCGTTGACGTCGACGTCCGGCGCAATGACGTTGGCGGCCACCGAAACGTTGCCGCGAGCGTCGCTGAGATTGACGGTGAGGTTTTCGCCGTTGATCTGCGCACTGCTCAGGGTGACGTTAAACACGCCGAGGTTGTCGACCGTGCCAGTGCCCAGAACGCTGCCGCTGGCCGACTTGATGGTCACGGTTGCACCGGCTTCACCGGTACCGGTGACGGTCAGGCCATCGGCACCGACCAGCAGCGCCGTTGCCGCAGCGGGCGGTGTCAGGTCTGGCGCCGTCGCGGTCGCCGCTGCCGATACGTTGCCACTCGGATCGGCCTGGGTAACGCTGAGCACTTGGCTGTTGATCTGCGCCGAGGCCAGTGTCACCGAGAAACTGCCGTTAGCGGCAACGGTCGCGGTGCCGAGCACCACACCGCCGACGCCGCGTACGCTGATGGTCGAACCGGGCACACCGACGCCAGTGAGCACGGTGCCGCTGCCATTGACGCTGACGCCGGTCGGCGCGCCGGGCGCGGTAATGTCCGGCGCTGTCAGGCTGGCGTTGGGCGACAGATTGCCGGCCGGGTCGACCAGACGCACGGTCAACAGCTGCCCGTCGAGTTGTGCGGTGTTCAGGTTGAAGCTGAACGTGCCGCCACTGCCCACGGTGGTAGTGCCAATCAGCGCGCCGCCCGGGCCGTAGACGTTGACCGTCGCACCGGCTTCGCCCGTACCGCTCAAAGTCAGACCGTTGGCAGCGAGCGTCAGACCGCTGGCTGCAATCGGCGCCTGCACGTCAGGGGCCGTCAGATTGAAGACCTGCGACAGATTGCCCGTCGGGTCGGCCTGTTGGACGTTGAGCTGTTGGCCATTCAATTGCGCGCTGGACAGTTGCACGGTGAAGGTGCCGCCAGCATTGACCACAGCGGTGCCGAGGACGGTACCGGCTGCGTTGGTCACGCTGACGGTCGCGCCGGCCTCACCCGTGCCGCTGACCGCCAGGCCGGTGCCGTTCAAGCTGACATTGCTCAGCGGCGCTGGCGCGGTGGTATCGGCGACGCTGAGGTTGGTAACCGGCGAAACGTTGCCCGCCGCATCACTCTGCGTGACGCTGAGTTGCTGGCCGTTGAGTTGCGCGGAGGACAAGGTCACCGAGAACGAGCCATTGCCCGCCACCGTCGCAGTGCCCAGCACCGCGCCACCCGCACCGCGAACAGTGACGGTGGCGCCGGCTTCACCGAGCCCGCCGAGCACCAGACCGGCACCGCTGAGGACCAGCGCCGTCGGAGCGGCCGGGGGAGTGATGTCGGGCGCGGTTACGTTAAGGCCGGATGAGGTGTTGTTGGACGCATCGGTCTGAGTCGCATTGAGCACCTGGCCATTGACCTGCGGCGTATTGAGCTGTGCGCTGAAAGTGCCATTGGCGCCAACCGTCGCATTGCCCAGCACGACGCCGCCAGCGCCGGTGATGGTCACCGACGCGCCGACTTCGCCGCGACCGGTAACCAAAGTGCCGTTGGCGTTGACCGCCAGATCGCTGAGTGGCGCCGGCGCCGAGGTGTCACCTGCGGTGATTTCAGTCGGCAGCGAGGCGCCACCCAACGCAGTGTTGGCGGTGACTTCGAGGCTTTCGCCGTTGGTTTGCGCGGGCGTCAGCACGACGCTGAACGTGCCATCCGCGCCGGTGACGCCGGTGCCGATCAGACTGTTGTCCGGCGCGTAGACATTGATGATCGTGCCAATGGCCGCAGTGCCGGTCAGCGTCAGACCATCGGCCGTGAGCGCCAGATTGGCTGGAGCATCCGGGGCCGGAACGGCCGGAACGATCAGGCTGGCATCTGCCGAAATGTTAGTCGCCACGTCGATCTGATTCACCGTCAGCACCTGGCCGGCAGTGATGCCCGGCGCCAGATCGATCAGGAACGTACCGTTGGCGGCCACTGTGCCGGTGCCGACGATATTGCCCAGCGCATCGGTCACTTCGACACTCGCGCCCGCTTCGCCACGACCGGCGAGTTGGCTCAGATCGCCGCTGATGGTCAGACCGGTGACGGCATCTGGAGCGGTAGTATCAGCCGCCGGGTAGAGCAGCACTGGCGATGCGTTTTGCGCCTCATCCGTCGCGATCACTGACAACAACTGACCATTGGCCTGGGCCGGATTCAGCGTAACGGTATAGGTGCCGTCGCCCAATGCCACCGCTGTGCCGAGCACGGTGCCGGTGGCGGACAGCACAGTCACGGTGCTGCCGGCTTCGGCGGTTCCGGCGAGCAAGGTGCCGGCGCCGGTCAGCGATGTCACCGTTGGTGCGATAGGTGCAGTGCTGTCCGGCGCGTCGACCAGAACGGGCTGGGACTCGTTGTTTTGTGCGTCGGCCTGTATGACCGAAAGCGCGCGACCATCGAGTTGCGCAGCCGACAACGTGACGCTGAAACTGCCGTCTGTGGCCACCGTCGCCGTGCCGAGCACCACCGCGCCGTCAAGCACGGTGACGGTTGCGCCGGGCTCGCCAGTACCGGTGACGGTCAAGCCGTCCTGGCTGACGTTGAGATCGGCCACTTCCAGTGGATCAGTACTGTCGCCCGCTTGCAGAGGTGCTGTGGGTGAAATGTTTGAAGCCGGATCAGTCTGATTGACGCTCAACAGCTCGCCGTTCACTTGCGGCGGATTGAGAGTCACGCTGAACGAGCCATTGGCGGCCACGGTTGCCGAGCCCAGTACCGTGCCAGTCGCGCTCAGCACGCGCACCGTGGCGCCGGCTTCACCGGTACCGGTCAGCGTCACGCCATCGGGCGTGAGGGCAAGACTGGCAGGCGCGACAGGCACGGTGGTGTCCGGTGCAGTGACCGGCACGATAGGCGAGGGATTGCCCGCCGCATCGCGCTGGATCACCGACAAGGCTTCACCGTTGAGCAGCGGTTGATCCAGAGTCACGCTGAAGCTGCCATCGGCCGCGACGGTGCCGGTGCCGACGATGGTGCCCACCGCGTTAGTGACGATCACTTGCGAGCCAGCCGCGCCGGAACCAGTAATCAGGCTGCCGCTGGCGTCGATATCGACATCGGTCAGCGCGGCAGGAGGCGTGCTGTCAGGCGCGGTCAGGGTGCCGGCAGGCGAGGCATTGCCGGCCGCATCCGCCAACACCACGAACAGCGCTTGGCCATCGGTCTGCGCCGGGGTCACGGTGATCTGGAAACGCCCATCGCTGCCCACCGTACCGGTGCCCAGTTCGGTGCCATCGGCCGATGTCACGCGGACAATAGCGCCGACCTCGCCGGTACCAGTGAGCGTGTCGCCATCGGCATTCAGTTGCAGATCGGCCGGTGTCGCTGGCGGGGTCAGATCCGGTGCGGTAACGGACACCGGGGCGCTGACGTTGCCGGGTGGATCGGCCTGCTGCACGCTGAGGATCTGTTCGTTGATCTGCGGCGGATTCAAGGTGACGCTGAAGGTGCCGTCGCCGAGCACCACGCTGGTGCCGAGCAAGGTGCCGTTGGCATCGCGCACGGTGACGGTCGCGCCGGGTTCGCCAGTACCGATGACCAACGCGCCGGACGAGTTGATATCGACGTTGTCCAGTGGATCCGGCGGGGTGAAGTCCGGTGTCGTCAGGTTCACTGCCGGCGAGTCGTTGCCCGCCGCGTCGGCCTGCACCACGGTGATCACTTCGGCATTGGTCAACGCCGGGTTCAGTGGCAGGGTGAAGGTACCGGTCGCGCTGACCACGGCGGTGCCAAGCACGTTGCCGTCGCTGTCGATGACGCGCACCTGCGCGCCCGGTTCGCCGCGCCCGGTCAGGCTTGCGCCGTCGCCGCCGATGCTCAGTTGCGAAACGGCCGCTGGCGGTGTGCTGTCGACCGAAGTGAACGGCGTGGCTGTCGAGGTGTTGCCCGCCGCATCCGTCAGCGACACGGTCAGCGCCTGGCCGTTGGCTTGCGGCGTGGTCAGGGTGATTGCAAATGTGCCGTCGATGCTCACGGTACCGGTCCCGACCAGCGCTCCGGCGGCGTTGTACACGTTGACCGTGGTGCCGGCCTCACCCGTGCCCGACAGCAAGGTGCCGTCAGCGCTTGCCACCAGCGCCGCCGGTGGATTGGGCGCGAGCAGGTCCGGCGCGATCAGGTTGACGCTGTTGGATTCGTTGCCGACGGTGTCGGCCTGGCTCAGGCTCAGGGTCTGGCCCGAGGTCTGGGCCGGGCTGAGGGAGACGCTGAACGTGCCGTTGGCCGCCACCACGGCGCTGCCGAGAACCACTCCGCCCGTGCCGAGCACGGTCACCGTGGCGCCGGCTTCACCGCGCCCGGTCAGGGCCGTGCCGTTCGGCGCCAGGCTCAGTTCGCTGAGCGGCGTTGGCGCGGCGACATCGGCTGCGGTGTAATCGGTCGGGGAGGAATTGATGCCGGTGCTCGACGTCGCCACGGCAGACAGTTGTTCGCCGTTGAGTTGTGCGGCATTTAGCGTGACGCTGAAAGTGCCATTGGCCGCCACCAGCGCACTGCCGAGCAACACACCCGACGCATTGCGAATGCTCACGGTGCTGCCGGCGGTGGCCGAGCCGGTCAGGGTCAGCCCGTCAGCGCTGAGGGCCAGATTGGTCGGTGCGCTTTCCGCCAGATTGCCCGGTGCAGTCACCGGCGCTGCCGGTCCGGTGTTGCCGGCAGCATCGATCTGCACCACGGAAAGATTCGATCCAGCCACCGCAGCCGGGGACAACGTGACGCTGAAATTGCCATTGCTGGCAACGGTCGCAGTACCCAGCAAAACACCTCCGGCATCGCGAACTTCCACGCTGGCGCCGACCTCGCCGATGCCGGTCAGGGTGGCACCATTGGCGCTGACCGCCAGATCGCTCGCCAACAACGGCGCCGTGCTATCGACCGCATTGAGGATTGCCGGGGCTGACGGATTGCCTGCCGCATCGGTGGCCGTCACGTTCAGCGACTGGCCGTTGGTCTGCGGGCTGTTGAGGGTAATCTGGAACGTGCCGTTCGCGGCCGCCGTGGAGGTGCCGAGGAGGTTGCCCTGGCTGTCACGCACGGTCACCGTGCTGCCGGCCTCGGCGTTACCCGACAGTTGCACGCCGGCAGCGTTGAGGGTCAATGCGCTCGGAATCGCCGGCGCAGTCAAATCCACGGCGGTGACTTCAACCGCAGTCGACACATTGCCCGGCGGATCCTCCTGAGTGACGGTCAGCACCTCAGCATTCAGTTGTGCTGCGTTGAGGGTGACAGTGAACGCGCCGCCGCTGCCGACCTGTGCGGTGCCGAGCAAGGTGCCGTCGGCGCTGCGCACAGACACGGTGGCGCCGGGCTCGCCGTGGCCGGTGACGGTGACACCGTCAGCATTCACCGCAACCTGGGTCAGTGCCGCCGGCGGGCTGATGTCGGGGGCGTTGACACTGGTCGATGGCGAGACGTTGCCGGCAGGGTCGGTCTGGCTGATCGCGAGCGCTTCACCATTGGTCGGCGCTGGCGCCAGGGTCACGCTGAACGAGCCGTCCGCGCCAACTACGGCGCTGCCTAGCACGGTGCCGTTGGCGGTGGTGACATTGACGGTTGCGCCAGCCTCACCCGTGCCGCTGAGGGTGCTGCCATCGGCGCTGATCAGTGGATTCTGCACGGCGGCCGGCGGGGTGCCGTCGACGGTGACCACGCCAGTGGAAATCGAGGCGTTGCCGTTGGCGTCGGTCAGGGTGACCTGCAGGGTTTCGCCGGTGTTCTGCGCGTTGGGCAAGGTGACCTGGAAGTTGCCGCTCTGATCGACTACGCCGGTGGCCAGAACATTGCCGGCGGCATCGCGCACGGTCACGGTGCTGCCGGCTTCGCCCTGGCCTTTGACCACGGTGCCGACGTCATTGATCGTAACGCCAGTCGCTGCGGCTGGCGGTTGCAGATCGGTGGCGATGATGCCGGCGGGTTGCGACAGGTTGCCGGCGGCATCGCTCTGGATCGCGGTAAGTGCCTGGCCATTAAGTTGTGCCGGCGTCAGCGTCAGGCTGAACGTGCCATTGCTGGCGACCAGTGCAGTACCGAGCACGGTACCTGTGGCGTCGGTGACAGTGACCGTCGCCCCGGCCTCTCCGCGTCCTGTGAGTGTCGTGCCGTTGGCATTCAGCGCCAGATTGGTCACCGCGTCCGGCGCCGTGCCATCGATCGCCGTCACCGTGCCCGGAATCGACACGTCACCGTCGGGACTGGTGGCCGTCACCTGGAGGACTTGCGCATTGATCTGTTTGCTACTGAGCAACAGGGTGAAGCGGCCGAAGCTGTTGATCAGCCCGGAGCCGAGCACCGTGCCGCTGCTGCTGGTCACCGTCACGGTGCAACCGGGCGTACCGGCGCCGGTCAGGGTGAAACCATCGGCACTCAAAGCCAGATCGGTCGGGGTCGCGACCTGGGTACCGTCCAGTCCTGCCAGCGGCACAACGGGCGAATCATTGCCGCCGCCGTCAGTGCTGATGACTTCCAGATTGCCGCCAGGCTCGGCCGGTGGGTTGAGGGTCACGACAAAGCGGCCATCCGCATCGGCCGTCGCGGTGCCCAGCACAGCGCCACCGCCGGCAATGCTGACGGTGACCGTGGTGCCCGGTTCGGCAAGGCCAGAGACCTGCGTGCCGGCGGGATTGAGCGCGAGATCGCTGACTGGCGCCGGCGGGGTGCTGTCCGGCGCGGTGACGCTGCCGGGAAGCGAACTGTTGGCGCCGTCCGACACCACGACTTGCAAGGCTTCGCCATTGTTCTGCGCAGTATCGAGGTTGACCGTGAAGGCGCCCGTGCCGTCAGCGGTCGCGGTGCCGATGACGTTACCGTCGGCATCCAGCACCTGCACCGTGTTATTGGGCTGCGTGGTGCCGGTGACCGTGGCACCCGCCGGATCGATGAGCAGACCGCTCGGTGCAGGTGGGGCGGTGATGTCCGGTGCGGTGACCGGCGTGGCCGGCGAGGGCAGGGCGCTCGCATCGGTCTGGATCACACTCAACACCTGACCGTCGAGCTGAGCCGGGCTCAGGTTGACGCTGAAACTGCCGTCGCTGGCGACCACCGTAGTGCCAAGCACCGTGCCGTCGGGCGCGCTGACGGTTACGGTGCTGCCCGCTTGCCCGGTGCCGGTCAAGGTCACGCCGTTACTGGCGAGCACGACATTGTCCGGCGCCAGCGGCGCGGTGGTGTCCGTCGCCGTCAATGGTGTGCTGGGGGAAACGTTCACGCCATCCGATTGGCTGACTTGCAGTTGCTGGCCTTCGATCTGCGGGCTGTTCAGTGGCACTGTAAAGGCGCCGCTGCCGTCGACGATCGCGGTGCCCAACACATTGCCGGCCGAATCCTTGACCGACACGGTGGCACCGGGTTCGCCGGTGCCGCTCAGTTCAGTGCCACCTGCATTCAGCGTCAGATCCGAAGGGGCAGTGGGAGCCTGGATATCCGGCGCTTCAACTGGAACTGCCGGGGAGCCAGTGGGCGAGCCATCGCTCTGCACCACGCTGAGGTTCTGGCCATTGGTTTGTGGTGAAGACAGGGTGACTTCGAACCGACCGTTGCTGCCGACCAAAGCTGTTCCCAGCACGGTCCCGTTGGTGTCAGTGACAGTAACGGTGGCGCCGATCTGACCCGCGCCGGAGACTACGGCGCCATTGGCGGAAATGCTCACATCGGTCACGGCTACCGGTGTGGTCAGATCGGGTGCGGTGACGTTGACCGGCGCCGAGGGATTGCCTTCCGCGTCGGTCTGGATCACTTGCAGTTGTTGCGCATCGTTCTGTGGTGTGGAAAGTGGAACGGTAAAATTGCCATCGGCATCCACCGTGCCCGTGCCGATGATGTTGCCGGCCGGATCGCGGACAGTGACCGACGCACCCAACTCACCCTTACCGGTGAGCGTCTGCCCCTGAGCGTCGAGCGCAAGATCGGAGACGGCCGTCGGCCCTTGGGTGTCAGGCGTCACGAAGTTCAGTGGTGCGGAAGTGTTGCCAGCGGCGTCGCTGGCACTGATCTGCAGTGTTTCGCCATTGTTCTGCGGACTGCTCAGTTGCAGGCTGAACGTGCCGTCCGCCGCCACCACGGCCGAACCGAGCACATTGCCGTTGGCGTCGCGCACCGTTACGGTCGAACCGACCTGGCCGCGTCCACTCAACTGCGTGCCATCGATGCTCACTGCGATGTCACTTGGTTGGGTCAGCCCGTCGAGGTCAACCGCGATGATAGTCACTGCTGGCGAAGGGTTGCCGGCGGCGTCGGTGACCAGCACGCTCAGCGCTTCACCATCGATTTGCGCGGCGTTAAGTTGCACGGTGAACGAGCCATCGGCTGCCACCTGCGCTGTGCCGAGCAGCGTACCTTGCGCATTGGTGACGCTGACCGTGCTGCCGGGTTCGCCACGGCCGGTCACCGATAGGCCATCGCTGCTCACCGCCAGATCCGTCGCAGTGCCGGGGCCGGTGATGTCCGGCGCATTGAAGGTCACGGCCGGCGATTGCGCACCGGCGCCGTTGACTGCCACGACACTGAAGGTTTCACCGTTGGCCTGCGCACGAACCAGCGTCAGCAGGAAAGTGCCATCAGCGGCCACCGCCGCACGCCCGAGCAGTTCGCCGTTGGCGGCACGGACTTCAATCGTGGTGCCGGCCCGGGCGGTGCCGGTCAGTTGGCTGCCGTCGCTGCTCAAATCGAGATTGCCTGGCGTCGTCGGTTCGACGATCTCCGGCGCGCTGACCGTTGCGCCGGTCGAGGTGTTGCCTGCGGCATCGGTGGCATTCACTGTCAGCGGCTGACCGCCGGTTTGCGCGGGGCTGAGGGCGACGCTGAAAGTGCCATCCGCCGCCACCACAGCGCTACCGAGTAGCGTGCCATCGGCGGCGCGCACCTGGATGGTCGAGCCGGCTTCACCGGTCCCGCCGAGTTGCGTGCCATCGGCGCTCACAGCGAGGTTACCAGGCGCAGTGGGCGCGGAGGTATCCGGCGCAGTGACCGTACCCGGCGTCGAAACGTTGCCCGCAGGGTCGGTGAGCGTGACGTCGAGCGGCTGGCCATTGTTCTGCGGCGTACCCAGGTCGACCTGGAAACTGCCATCGGCGCCAACGGTTCCGGAACCCAAAAGGTTGCCGGCTGCATCGCGTACCTGAACGACACTGCCAGCTTCGCCAAAACCACTCAGCACCCGGCCATCGGCCGACAAGGTTAATCCGGTCGCGGGCGCAGGAGGCGTCGCGTCTCCACCGCCACCGCCACCACCTCCGCCGCCGCCGCCACTTCCGCCCGCAGCGGCCGCCGCACCACCCGCGCCCAACAGGCCGAGCCCGGCAATCGCCCAGGCCGGCGTCGCGCCATCCACCACACCGACGCCAGCGATCAGCTCGTCCAGCGAATTGATTTCGTCAAAGGTAAAGCCGTTGAACGGTTCGGCGCTGTAGCGCGCCTGCCACAGCGTCGCGTCGTCACCCTGAAAGACAATGTCATTGGGCACGCCGTCAGGGCTGGTGACAAAGAAATTGGAGATTTTGATTTGCTCGCCAGACTTCAGATTGACAATCAAATCCTGACCGCTGCGACTGGTCGACGCCAATTGATCGGGCCGAACCGGCATTTGTACAACTGAAGGCTGATTGAGCTGAACATTGCCCCAGTTCTGGGCAGTGAGCTGAGAATTGGCTTTGTCGGCAATGACGATGTTGTCCATTACTACTCCCTGTAAATGGGTGGGGCGGACGTCCACGGATGGTTTTAAAACCATAGATAGGGAGTGTCAGATGGGGCTGCCTGATTTTTGACGAGCGTATGGATGGGCCATTTGCCCACGTTTATCTCTTTGAAAATCTGTTCTATTCAGGTCGTTACCGTTTGTCGGGACGTTGGATCCAAGCGGTTTTTTGGTGCAACAAAATGTGTCGGTTTCGACATTATTCAAAGAGACGCTGGAAAATATCCGGGCGGAATCGAGGAGAGCGACGGCTAAGCGATATTGAATTTCTCAAAGCGCAGGCCAACCTCCGCAGCTGCCGGTCTGCGAAGGTATTAATCAATAAGCGTGGGAGGGGGGGAAGGCTTTGTATAAGAAATCCAGTCGTACCGTTTCAGCTGTTCTTTCTATCCCTCAGCAGTTAATGCGCCAGCTATCGATCGCCGAAGTGATCGGACAATATCCTGCGCAGACTGATCGCTAACACTGCCGGGGCACTGATCAAACATATGTGGCGCCCCAGGGTAGACATGCAGTTCGACGGCAACCCCGGCGCGCGACAGACTCAGGGCAAATGCAACGTCCTCTTCCAGAAACAGATCCAGCGCCCCAACGGCCAGAAACGTCGGTGGCAAGTCACGCAGATCGTCTTGCAGGGCCGGCGAAAACCAGCCGATTGGCAGATCATCCAGCGCTTGGTCAGCGCGCAGGCAATCCCAACAGAACTGGTTGGCTTGCGCCGGCCAGCCAATCACTCCGGTCGTGCTGTTCTGGTGAGGCGAGGCCGGGCTGCCCGAACGGTAATCGAGCATCGGATACACCAGCACCTGGCTGGCGATGGAATATACGCCGCGATCCCGCGCCACAATTGCCAGCGCTGCTGCCAGACCTGCACCGGCACTGTGACCCATGACGATCACGTTGTCGGCGTCCATGTTGAGCGTTTGCCGGTGGGCGACAACCCAGCCGAGGGCGGTGTAGCAATCTTCCAGGGGAATAGGGAAGGGGTGCTCTGGCGCGAGACGGTAATCGACAGCGACGATGATCGCCTGAAGTGCTTCGGCGAGGTTAGCCAGATAGTCATCGGCCATTTCGGGGCAACCAAGGACGAAGCCTCCACCGTGGATGTACAGGATCACCGCAAAATTACCGCCCGGTGCCCCGGCGGCGGGCCGGTAAAGACACAGGCGCAAATCCTCACCGTCGTGGGCCTTGGTCCATAGGCTTTCACCGCGCGCTTGTTCTCGGGATTTGAATGTCGCATGGACACGCTCCCTGATCGCGGGCAGCGTCTCTAACGTCCAGGCTTGTGCGCCGGGGGTTAAAAAGCTTTTGAAGTCGGGATCCAGCAGTTCACGTGCTTTCACGTTCTGCCTCCTGTTTTCGAATGAACGAGCGCCTCGGATGGAGGCGCCGCTCACGGTGGAGTTACAGCCAGGCTTTGATCTGCGCGCAAACGGCCGGCGTCGAAATGCCGTAGCGATCATGCAGCGTCGGCAGGGCGCCGGCGTCGAGGAAGGCGTCGGGCAACGCGATCTGTCTGAAGGTGGGCGTCACGCCATTGCGCAACAACAACCCGGCAACCGCCTCACCCAAACCGCCGATGATCGAGCTGTTCTCGGCTGTGACCACCAGACGCCCGGATTTACGCGCTTCGGCGAGAATGGTTTGTTCATCCAGCGGCTTGATGGTCGGCACGTGCAGCACGGCCACATCAATGCCGTCGGCCTGCAATTGCTTGGCCGCTTCCAGTGAGCGCATGGTCATCAGCCCGGTGGAGATGATCAGCACGTCGTTGCCCGTGCGCAGAGTCTTGGCCTTGCCGATTTCGAATTGATAGCCGTACTCGTCCAGCACCAACGGCACATTGCCGCGCAGCAAACGCATGTAGACCGGGCCTTGGTGAGCGGCGATGGCCGGCACGGCCTGTTCGATTTCCAGCGCATCGCACGGGTCGATAATCATCAGATTGGGCATGGCGCGGAAAATAGCCAGGTCATCGGTGGCCTGGTGGCTCGGCCCGTAACCCGTGGTGAGACCGGGGAGGCCGCAGACGATTTTGACGTTAAGGTTTTCCTCGGCGATGGCCATGCAGATGAAGTCGTAAGCACGCCGCGATGCGAACACCGCGTAGGTGGTGGCGAACGGCACGAAACCCTCACGCGCCATGCCCGCCGCAGCGCTCATCAGCAACTGTTCGGCCATGCCCATTTGATAGAAACGCTCCGGATGCGCCTTGGCGAAAATGTGCAGGTCGGTGTACTTGGACAGGTCAGCCGAGAGACCGACGATGTCCGCGCGCTGGTCTGCCAGCGCTGCGAGCGCATGGCCGAACGGTGCCGAACGGGTCGCCTGGCCCTCGGAAGCAATCGAGGCAATCATCGCCGAGGTGGTCAGGCGCTTTTTCACCGGCGCGCCAGTAGCAGTCGAAGGCGCAGTGTTGGCGGCGTTGCTCATTGGTCTTTTCCTTCTTCAAGGTTGCTCAGTGCCAGGTCCCATTCGTGCTCTTCGACGCGAATGAAGTGGTTCTTTTCCCGGTTCTCCAGAAACGGCACGCCTTTGCCCATTTTCGTGTCGCAGATGATCACGCGCGGTTGCCCGCCGGGATGATTGCGGGCGGCATCGAATGCAGCGACCAGGGCGTCGAGGTCATTGCCGTCGACGCGCTGGGTGAACCAGCCGAAGGCTTGCCAGCGATCGACAATGGGTTCGAACGAAAGAATCTCGCTGGAGTAACCGTCGGCCTGCTGGTTGTTGACGTCGACGATGGCGATCAGGTTGTCGAGCTTCCAGTGCGAAGCCGACATCACCGCTTCCCAGGTCGAGCCTTCATTGAGTTCGCCATCGGACAGCAGGTTGTAGACGAACGAGGTCGAGCCTTTGCGCTTGAGGCCCAGGCAGGCACCGACCGCGATACCCAGGCCCTGACCCAGCGAACCGCCGGTGATTTCCATCCCCGGGGTGTAGGCGGCCATGCCCGACATCGGCAGGCGGCTGTCATCCGAACCATAGGTTTCCAGCTCGTCGAGGGGAATGATCTCGGCTTCGATCAGCGCTGCGTACAGCGCGATGGCGTAGTGGCCGATGGAGAGATAGAAGCGATCGCGCTGCTCCCATTCGGGATCTGCGGGGCGATGATTCATCGCATGAAAGTAAGACACCGCCAGCAGGTCAGCCGCGCCGAGGGCCTGGCCCACATAGCCCTGGCCCTGAACCTGGCCCATGCGCAATGCATGGCGGCGAATGTTGTGCGCGCGCTGGGTCAGGCTCAGCGATGCAGCGTGTGCAAGATTAGTCGTCATGATGAAACTCCGTTGACTCAACGATTGACCAAAGCGGCAGGAATACGCAGGACCAGGCTGGCGCCGAGGAACAGCACGCCGGTGATGAGGTACATGCCGATGGCGCTGGAACCGGTCAGGGTGGTGATCCAGCCGATCAGATAGGGCGAGCAGAATCCGGCGAGGTTGGCGAAGCTGTTGACCGCGGCGATGCCGGCCGCCGCAGACACGCCGCCGAGCAGCGTGGTGGGCAGCATCCAGAACAACGAAGTGGCGGACAGAATGCCGGAGGCGGCCAGGCACAGGCTGAGGATCGACAAGGTCGGATTGCCGCCCATCATCGCTGCCAGGCTCAAGCCGATCGCACCGGCGATCATCGGCACGATCAGGTGCCAGCGGCGCTCGCGATGTTTGTCGCCACTGCGGCCGACCAGGAGCATGGCGGCGATGGCGCACAGGTAAGGCAGGCTGGTCAGGAACCCGATGTGCAGCGGGTCGGAAACCCCTGCGTTACGCACCAGTGTCGGCAGCCAAAAGGTGATCGCGTATTGGCCCATCACCACACAGAAGTAGATCGCCGCCAGCAGCCACAAGCGCCGGTCGCGGATGAACTCGCCGACCGAGGCATGGGTGACCTTTTGCTGGTCGTCTTCGGCCAGTTCGCGAGTGATCAGCGCTTTTTCCTCGTCATTGAGCCAGGTCGCCTGATGCACGCCGTCTTTCAGATAACTCAGTACCAGCAGGCCGACGACCACGGTGGGCACCGCTTCCAAAACGAACATCCACTGCCAGCCGGCCCAGCCGTGCACACCGGCAAAGTGGTTCATGATCCAGCCCGAAAGCGGGCCACCGACCATGCCTGACAGCGGAATGGCGATAAACCACAACACCGTCATGCGCGCCCGCCGATAGGACGGAAACCAGTAGGTGAGGTAGAGCAGCAGGCCCGGCGCCAGACCGGCTTCGGCAATCCCCAGCAGAAAGCGCAGCGCGTAGAACTGCCAGGCGGTTTCGACGAAGGCGAACAGCGCCGAGACGATGCCCCAGGTGATCATGATCCGCGCAATCCACACCCGTGCGCCGACCTTGTGCAGGATGATGTTGCTGGGCACTTCGCAAAGGAAATAGCCGATGAAAAACACCCCGGCGCCCAGTCCGTAGACCGTTTCGCTGAGGGCCAGATCGTTCATCATTTGCAGCTTGGCGAAACCGACGTTGACCCGGTCCAGATAGGCGCACAGGTAGCACAGCATCAGGAACGGCATCAGGCGCCACGCCGTTTTGCGATAGGCAGAAGAACGCACGGTCGAAACCGCTTCGAGCGACAGGGTAGTCATGATGGTCTGATCTCTTGTTTTTATTGACCGCCAGGCCATCAGGCCCGGCTGCGTCATCGATCCAGAACCGCACGGGCCACGCAGGCCCGCCCAGAGTTACTCAGTGAATCAGCATGCCGCCGTTCACATCGAGGGTGATGCCGGTCAGATAAGCGGACAGGTCGCTGGCCAGAAACAGCGCGGCGTTGGCGACGTCCTGCGCTTGACCCAGGCGCCCCAGCGGAATGCCTTCGATGATGGCGTGGCGGCGGTCATCCTGCATCAGGCCGCCGGTGATGTCGGTGTGAATCAGGCCCGGGGCGATGGAGTTGACGCGGATATTGTCCGGCCCCAATTCCCGCGCCATGGCCTTGCCCAGCCCCAGCACACCGGCCTTGGCCGCGCTGTAATGCGGGCCACCGAAGATGCCGCCGCCGCGCTGGGCAGACACCGACGACATGCAGACGATGCTGCCGGAAGACTGTTGGCGCATCAGCGGAATCACCGCCTGGGACATGAGCAAAGTGCCGCGCAGGCTGACGTCCAGCACCTTGTCGTAGTCCGAAGGGCGAATATCCAGAGTCTTCAGTGGCTGGGTAATGCCGGCGTTGTTGACGAGGATATCGATGCGCCCGAAGTGCTCGATGATGGCGGCGACAGCTTGCTGAACCTGCGCTTCGTCGGCCACGTTGGCCGCCAGGCCCAGATGACCTTCGCCCAGTGCTGCGGCGGCGTCACGTGCTGCGGATGCATCCAGATCGAGGATGACCACGCGAGCGCCGTGTTGCGCAAATGTACTGGCGGTAGCGCGGCCAATGCCACGGGCAGATGCGGCACCGGTAATGATTGCGACTTTGCCTTGAAGAAGCATGGAGGATTCCCTCGAATTGTTTTTATTGGGTCGGTGTGTAAGTAACCGATGACTCAGCTTGTCCTCCGGGGCGAGCGTGAGCAATAACGCGGAAGTCACTCAATGCTGAAAAAAATTCAGCACTCGTCAGGCCGTTTCGCAAATGCTTGAATGAAACCGGTCCGTACATCACAAGAAATCACCACGGAGTCACCATGCGCTCAGACACTGAGGCATCGATCAACCTGCCACCGCTGAAAGCAATTCAGGCCTTCGAACAAACCGCGCGCTTCGGCAACGTCGCCAGAGCGGCGGAAGTGCTGGACCTGACACCCTCGGCAGTCAGCCATCAACTGGCGAAACTGGAAGGGATGATCGGCCGGCAATTATTCGTCCGTGCTGCCCGTGGCGTCTCGCTGACGCCGGTCGGCGAGCAGTACCTCAAGGAAGTTTCCGGGATTTTGCACAGTCTCGCCGTTGCCACCGAACGTGCTGCCAGCGATGTCAGCCTCGATTGCCTGCGCTTGCACTCGTCGCCAAGCTTCGGCCTGCTCTGGCTGATGCCGCGCCTGGAAGCGTTTCGTGCGAGTCATCCGGACATTCAGATCAACCTGTCGTGCTCCTATGAATCGCTGCACTTCAGTCGCGACAAGATCGACGTCGATATCCGCCATGGTCTGCCGAACTGGCCAAGCTATGAGGTGCGCACGGTCAGGAACGAGACGTTCGCGGTGCTGACCTCACCGAAACTGCTCGCGCAACGCCCGATACGCGGCGCGGCGGATCTGCTGGAGTGCGATCTGATTCTGTCGGAAGCCACTCTGCTCAAATGGCCGCAATGGTTTGCTCAGCATGGTCTGGCGCGTCCGGAACGGCCTTATGCATTGAGCTTCGATCGTTCCTACATGTCGCTGGAAGCGGCGAGTCATGGCTTGGGTTTCGCGCTGGAAAGCACATTGCTGGCGCAGAAGTATCTGGCGGCGGGCACGCTGGTTGAAGTAGCGCCTGAATCACTGAGTGCTGCGGTGGCGGCGCACCATTTGGTGTATCCCAAGGCGCATTCGAGCTTTCCACGGGTGAGGCGTTTTCTGGCGTGGATGGAGAGCGAATTGGGCCACGAGTTCGCGTATTGAGTGGGGATCAATTCTTTCAAACTCTCTGAACCGCTCAAGGTCAATCCATTATCGGTCTTGATCATTCACGCAAGAACGCACTTTACCGCGCGCTGCCGATCCGCGAAAAACCAAAGGCTGAGCAGGCTGTTGTTTTCTGTGTTCATCGTTTCTTTAGAAGGGGCTGATTTATGGTCATCACATGTCTGGTATGGGGATCACTGATCTGTAAGCCGGGGAAGCGATGAGCACCCGCAGCCAGGCGCAGATTGCCGCGATCTTCGACCAGCTGTTGGCACTGCGAGAAAGCGTGGACATTCTTCAACACGTGGAGAGCGCTAGCGTCGAGTCGCTGCGTGGCCATCAGACCGTGGACGCTCCCGAGTCGCTGGATCTGGTGTTTCAAAAGCTGCATGAAGACATCGCCAGCATGGAGGAAACCTTGGCGACGATTGCCGAGGCTACCGGGGATGTGTCGAAGTTGTGAGGCGCGCGCGGGGTGGCATGCAGAGATGATTTGCCTGGTCTGGCGTCTTCGCGAGCAGGCTCGCTCCCACAATGGATTTGTGAATCGATTGATTTCCGGGATCTGTCGCAAACCCCTGTGGGAGCGAGCCTGCTCGCGAAAGCGCTGGATCTGGCACTTACTCTGTTGGATGTGCCGACGCTATCGGAGCAGGCTCGCTCCTACAACGGGGCTGGATCTCTCACCACGCGCAACGCATCCACCACCAGTGAAAACGCCGGCGACGGTTGGCGGCGGCTGGGGTAGTAGAGGTGGAAGCCACCGAACGGTTCGCACCAGTCTTCCAGCACTCTGACCAAACGCCCTTCAGCCAGATGCGTACCGAACTCGTCTTCAGGCAGGTAGGCAATCCCTAACCCGTTCACAGCCGCGTCGGCGATGTGCACGGTGGAGTTGAACACCAGTTGCCCGTCGACTCGCACTTTCAACTTTTTGCCCTCGCGCTCGAATTCCCATGCATCGACGCCGTCGTAGGTCGGAAAACGGATGTCGATGCAACGGTGCGCCGCCAGATCGCGCGGATGTTGCGGGGCGGGGTGCCGGGCGAAGTAGCCGGGCGAAGCGACCACGGCCATGCGCAGTGGCGGGCCGATCGGTACGGCGATCATGTCCTGGGCGACGGTATCGCTGAAACGCACGCCGGCATCGAAGCGGTCGGCAACGATGTCACGGAAACCGTAGTTGATATCGAACTCAAGCTTGATGTCCGGGTACTGCAGCAGCAGCGGTGTCAGCTTCGGCAGCAGAGTGGTCTTGATGATGTTGTCGCCGCAGGTGATGCGCACCGTGCCGGCGGGCTTGTCGCGCAACTCGGTCAGGGCGTCCAGCTCGGCTTCAATTTCATCGAAACGGTGCCCGACGGTGTGCAACAGGCGTTCGCCGGCCGCCGTCAGTGACACGCTGCGCGTAGTGCGGGTCAGCAAGCGAATTTTCAGACGTGCCTCCAGCGCCGAGACTACCTGGCTCACCGCCGATTGCGTCACGCCCAGTTGCACCGCCGCGCGGGTGAAGCTGCCGCTGCGGGCAACCGTGACGAAGGCGAGCAGGTCGTTGAAATTGGGTTTGGCCATGGCGCAATGTTCAGCTCTATTGATTAGCAGCAGTTATAACCGCATTAAGCACTCATTAGCTAATCAAAGTCTCGAGCGTGCGCAACAATACCTTCATCCCGGCCACGACTGGCTTCTCGATCAAGGACGCCCCCATGAAACCACTGTTCATACTGCTCGGGTTTCTCCTGAGTTCATTCACTGCATTCGGAGCTGACATGTCCCACGGTGCCGACAATTTCTTCAAAAGCGACAAGGTGACCGCGCAGAAGGTCAGCTTCAAAAATCAATATCAACTCACCGTGGTCGGCAACCTGTTTGTCCCTAAAGGACTCGACCCGGCAGCCCGCAGCGCGGCGATTATCGTTGGTCATCCGATGGGCGCGGTAAAGGAGCAGAGCGCCAATCTGTACGCACAGAAACTGGCGGAGCAGGGCTTTGTCACCCTGTCGCTGGATCTGTCGTTCTGGGGCGAAAGCGAGGGCGCGCCGCGCAATGCCGTGCTGCCGGATATGTACGCCGAAGACTTCAGCGCGGCCGTCGATTACCTCGGCACACGGCCATTCATCGACCGCGAGCGCATCGGCGTGTTGGGCATTTGCGGTAGCGGCAGCTTCGTGATCAGCGCGGCGAAAATCGACCCGCGCATGAAAGCCATCGCCACGGTCAGCATGTACGACATGGGCGCCGCCAACCGTGACGGCCTAAAGCATTCGCAAAGCCTTGCGCAGCGCAAGCAGATCATTGCGCAAGCGGCCGAGCAGCGTTACGCCGAGTTTACTGGCGGCAAGGTCGAATACACCGGCGGCACGGTGCTGGAACTGAAGGCCGACACCCATCCGATCCAGCGTGAATTCTTCGATTTCTACCGCACCCCGCGCGGCGAATTCACCCCGGCCAGCTCGACGCCGCAACAGACCACGCGTCCGACGCTGAGCAGCAACACCAAGTTCATGAACTTCTATCCATTCGTCGATATCGAGAGCATCTCGCCGCGCCCGATGTTGTTTATTGCCGGTGCCGACGCGCACTCCCGTGAGTTCAGCGAAGAGGCGTTTCGGTTGGCGGGGCAGCCGAAAGAACTGGTGATTGTGCCGAATGCCGGTCATGTCGATCTGTACGACCGGGCCGAGCTGATTCCTTTTGCCAAGCTGACGCAGTTCTTCAAGAGCAACCTGAAGTAACTTTCAACGCGACGGAGCAAAGCGATGCGGATTTTTGCCAACGGCTGGAAGGGATTCGTACTGATGGCATGGCTGCCCTTTGCTCTGTCTGCTGCTAACCCGGAGGAGACCACGATGTGGATGACCGTCGGAGAACACCGTTTTGCCATTGCTCTTGAGGACAACCCGAGCACTCGGCAATTGCTCACGCGATTGCCGCTGAGCCTGAACATGAGCGACCTGCACAGCAACGAAAAATACGCCACCGTGCAGCCGCCCTTGCCCACCCAGCCCTATCGGCCGGGCACGATCCACAACGGCGATTTCCTTTTGTATGGCGACGATACGCTGGTGGTCTTCTATAAAACCTTCGATTCGTCTTACCGCTATTCGCGTCTTGGTCGCATCGACCGGCCGCAGGACTTGGCCGAGACCTTGGGGCGCGGCGATGTGCGGGTGACGTTCACGCTGGATGAGTGAGGAGATTCATTGATGAAGCTGAAAAACCTGCATCAGCCGCGCCTTCTGCGCATTGTGGCTCTCGGCTGCGCGGTCCTTGCCAGTGCAGCCTGCGTGAATCCCCTCTGCGCCAATCCTTCCCGATCACCGGAGAAACCGATCATGAAAGAACAGCCTCTGACGCCTAAACAACTGGCGATCGCCCCGATTGCCGCCAACGCTGCAATCGGCGACATGCCGCGTTTGCACGATGCACTCAATCGTGGTCTCGATGCCGGGCTGAGCATCAGCGAGACCAAGGAAATTCTGGTGCAGCTGTACGCCTACGCCGGGTTCCCACGCAGCCTTAACGCCTTGTCATTGCTGATGAAGGTTGTGCAGGAGCGCGCCGCGCGGGGCATTGAAGACGCGCCCGGACGAGAGCCCGGCCCGGTTCCGTCGGGGTATGCACTTACCGAACTCGGCACCGACAATCAGACCCGTCTGGTCGGCGCGCCAGTGTCCGGCCCGCTCTTCGAATTCGCCCCGGCGATCGATCAGTTCCTGAAAGTGCACTTGTTCGGCGACATCTTCGCCCGCGACAACCTGGCATGGACGGATCGGGAACTGGCAACTGTTGGTGCGCTGGCAGCGATGGCTGGGGTGGAATCACAGCTGGAGTCACATTTGAAGATCAGTCTGAATGTGGGATTGACTGTTGAGCAACTGCGGCAAGTGGCGCAGGAGTTGGAGGCGCGTGGGGATTTGCAGGCTGCTGAACGGGTGGGCGCGGGGCTGGGGAAAATCCAGCGGTGAGGGCGGCTCGGATTCATTGCCGCCCTGTTAACGCAATTTTCTACAGTGCGCGCTGGCGCCGACTCGCTCCCGGCGAGCTTCCCGTTATCCGCTTGAACGCACGACTGAACGCCGCTTGGGAGGTGTAGCCCAAGCGCTGCGCCACTTCTTCGATCGGCAGTCTTTCCAGTGTCAGCCACTGACTGGCCAGGCGCATGCGCAGTTCGGTGGCGTAGCGCAGCGGCGGGGTGCCGAGGGTGGTCTGGAAGCGTTCGGCGAAGACCGAGCGTGAGGTGTTGCACAGCGTTGCGAGTTCGGCGACGCTCCAGTCGCGCCCCGGTTGTTGGTGTAGGGCCAGCAAGGCCTGCGCCAGGCGAGGGTCGCGCAGGGCGGCGACGAGACCGGAGGCATTGCCGCAAGCGCATTCGACCCAGCCACGAACAATCATTGCCGCCACTACGTCGGCAAGGCGAGCGAGAATGCCGGCGAAGCCGATGCGCGCTGCGCTGACTTCGCGTTCCATGGTCGCAAGAATCGGCATAAGCCCCGGATAACGCTGGCCGCCGGCGTCGATCAGCATCAGTCCCGGCATCAGCCGACCGAGGCCCTGCAGGCTGCCGAGCTCGAACTCCATACAGCCACTGAAGAGCAGGGCGCTATCGGGCGAAACGGCGCTGTGACCGACCTGCACCGCGCAGACCGTATCGCCGAGTGGCGCGGCGACGGCGCTGTCAATGTCCTGCACTTCGGCGTTTGGGTGTGACAGCAACTGGTGCGCGGCACCATGGGCAATGAATACCGCATTGCCCGCCGCCAACTCGTAAAGGCTGCCGTCCTCCAGTCGCAACACCGTCGATCCAGCGGCAACGAAGTGGAAATACGCATGGCCCGATTTGTCGCTGAAACCCAGACCATACGGCGGACCGGCGTGGATCCGCCGATACTGCACGCCACGCAGACGCATGCTGCGCAGCAATTCTGTGATCAGGTCTGATGACAGTGAAAAGGAATCAGTGCTGCTCATGTTCGGGGTTTCGATCAAAAGTTCAAGACTGCGCATCATAGATCATCCGGTTTGCCGTCAATAGACTGCCCTCTCGAAATGTCCGAGGGAGTCTGGAAATGAATGAACGTGTAGGTGATGGGCGAGCTGAAGAGGAGCCGATGGTTCCTGCGTGGATGGCGGTTTTCTCACTGGCGATGGGTGTGTTCGGTTTACTCACCGCAGAATATCTGCCGGCCAGCCTGCTGACGCCGATGGCGCTCGACCTTGGCGTCAGCGAAGCCCTGGCCGGGCAAGCAGTGACGGTGACCGCAGTGGTGGCGCTCTTTGCCGGATTGCTCGTACCTGGATTGACGCGCAGTCTTGATCGGCGGCTGGTCTTGCTCGGTTTCTCGGTACTGATGATCGCGTCGAATCTGCTGGTGGCGCTGTCGTCGAGCCTCGCAGTTTTGCTGATCATGCGCATCCTTTTGGGCATAGCTTTGGGCGGATTCTGGAGCATGGCGGCGGCCGTGGCGATGCGCCTGGTGCCGGCGGCGCTGCTGCCACGGGCGCTGTCGATTATCTTCAGCGGGATCGCCGTGGGGACCGTGGTCGCGGTGCCATTGGGCAGCTATCTCGGCGGCCAGTTTGGCTGGCGCAGTGCGTTTTTCGCAGCTGCGGCGGTTGGCGTGGTGACGCTGGTCTTTCAAATGTTCACGTTACCGAGTCTGGCGCCGCATCGACCGTCACGCCTGCGTACGGTGCTTGAGGTTTTGCTGCGACCGGGCATTGCCATTGGCATGTTCGGCTGTGTATTGGTGCACACCGGCCACTTCGCGTTGTTCACCTATATCAGGCCATTTCTGGAAAGCACCACCGGAGTCGGCCCGCAGACGCTGGCGCTGATGCTGCTCGGTTTCGGCGTGGCGAACTTTGCCGGCACGCTGTTCGCTGGCTGGCTGTTGCAGCGCAATCCACGCGCAACACTGGTGCTGATGCCGGTGTTGGTGGGCGTTGCTGCTCTGGCGTTGGTCGGGTTACCGGCGTCGCTCACCGGGCAGGCGTTGCTTCTGGCTCTGTGGGGGATGGCCTTCGGTGGCGTGCCGGTGGCATGGTCGAACTGGGTGGCGCGATCGATACCCGATCAGGCCGAAAGCGCAGGCGGCATGGTCGTCGCATCGGTGCAGTCGGCGATTGCCGCAGGCGCCGCCGCCGGCGGTTCGGTGTTCAGTTTCAGCGGCATCAATGGCGTGTTTGTAGCAGCTGGAATTCTGATGTTGCTGGCCGCGCTGCTGATTGCCCTGAAGGTCAATGTCGATGTGCCGGAGCCGGGTTCGGCGCCGGTGGCACCGGTGCATTTGTGATTTGATCAATCCGCCTTACGCGTGGCGGCAATGTCCCAGGTTTGCATGACCTGAGTGATGGCAGCATCAATGTTATCCAGCGCGGTGTTGTCTCTGGCGAGGATGGATATGCCCTGCAGGAAACTGTCGAATACCGTCGCCATCGCCGCCGCACTTGTGCCGCTGGCCAGCTCGTCGGCATTCACAGCGCGTTCGACGCAGGCTTGAATGCCGGCACGGGTGCGCTGCCTTGAGTGGGTCAGGGCTTGCGCCACATGGGCGGTTTCCGGGCTCGGTGCGCTCATGACGCCGAGGGTAACCATGCAGCCCTTGGGGTGTGTGTCGTCGCACTGCATGCGTGCCGACTGGCGCAAAGCGGTCTCGATCGCCTGGCGTGGTGGCAGGCTGTCGTCCCACAGGCACTCGGTGACTTGCGCATAGGTGGTTAAATAACGCTGCACGCATTCATCGAACAACGCTTCCTTGGAACCGAACGCGGCGTAGAAGCTAGGTGCAGAGATACCGCCACCCAGGCCTGCCTTCAATTGGGCCAGCGATGTCGCGTCGTAGCCGTGTTGCCAGAACAGTTGCAAAGCCTGATCGACGGCGTCGTCGCGATCAAACTGACGGGGGCGACCGGTTCTCGCCATGACCTGACTCCTCATTGATTTAATATAAAGACTAGTCGATACAGAAATTGTTGACAACGCTGCGCATGCACCCTCAGGATCTAGATCGATCGGTATTTAAATCTGAGTCGGTTTTTTCGAGGAGCTTCCAGTGACACCTTCAATCACGTTAACGGCTACGCCAAAAGGTCTGCCCATCGGCGCTTTGCTGGCGCTGGCCATGACTGGCTTCATCTGCATCGTCACCGAAACCCTGCCGGCGGGCCTGTTGCCGTTGATCAGTGAAGGCCTGGCGATTTCGCCGTCCATGGCCGGGCAAATGGTTACCGCGTACGCATTGGGTTCCGTACTGGCGGTGATCCCGATGACCATCGCCACCCGGGGCTGGCGGCGCCGCAACGTGCTGCTGCTGACGATTGTCGGTTTCCTGCTGTTCAATTCGATTACCGCGCTGTCGTCGCATTACGGCGTGACGCTGGTCGCGCGGTTCTTCGCCGGGGTTGCGGCGGGTCTGGCATGGAGTCTGCTGGCCGGCTATGCGCGACGCATGGTTGAGCCCGAACAGCAGGGCAAGGCGTTGGCGCTGGCGATGGTCGGCACACCGATTGCGCTGTCGCTGGGCGTGCCTCTGGGTACGTGGCTCGGTGGGCTGGTCGGTTGGCGCACTACATTCGGTCTGATGTCGGCGCTGACCTTGGTACTGATCGTCTGGGTACTGGTGAAAGTGCCCGACTACCCGCCGCAGCCGGCCCATCAACGCCTATCGCTGAGCAAAGTCCTGACTACCCCGGGCGTGCGTCCTGTGCTAGCAGTGGTGATCAGTTGGATGCTGGCGCACAACATTCTCTACACCTATATCGCTCCGTTCGTGGCGCCGGCGGGCATGGCCGAGCGGGTGGATGTGGTGTTGTTGAGCTTCGGCATCGCCGCTCTGGTCGGGATATGGCTGACGGCGAAGCTGGTCGAGCCGCTGCTGCGTTCGACGGTTCTGCTGAGTTTGGCGACCTTTGCCGCCGTCTGCGTGGCGCTGGGATTTGGCGGAGGCAGCCCAGAGGTGATTTATCTCGGCGTGGCGGCATGGGGTTTAACCTTTGGCGGCGCGGCGACGCTGTTGCAAACGGCGCTGGCTGATGCGGCGGGCGACGGAGCGGATGTCGCCTTGTCGTTGAACGTAGTGGCGTGGAACAGCGCGATCGCTGGCAGCGGTGTCGTCGGCGGCGTGCTGCTCGATCAGTGGGGCGTTACCTCATTTCCGTGGGCCATGCTGGCACTGGTCGCTATCGCCTTCGCCATTGCCTGGGGTGCCCGGGCCCACGGTTTCAAGTCGGGCCCGCGCTCTGTAGAAGCTTCGGTGGTGGCGGGGCATTGAACCCCGCCAGCAGTTTCTTCAACCGCGCTTCGGCAGTTTCCAGTTAGGCCGGATGAAATGGCAGGTGTAGCCGTTCGGAATCCGCTCCAGGTAATCCTGATGCTCGGGTTCCGCTTCCCAGAACGGGCCGGCCGGTTCTATTTCCGTAACCACTCGGCCCGGCCACAACTTCGATGCGTCTACATCGGCGGCGGTGTCTTCAGCGACGGCACGCTGCTCGTCGTTGAGGTAGTAGATCGCCGAGCGGTAGCTCGGGCCAAGATCGTTGCCCTGACGGTTAGGCGTGCTCGGGTCGTGGATCTGGAAGAAGAACTCAAGGATCTGCCGGTAGCTGATCACGGCCGGATCAAACTCGATCTCGATGGCTTCGGCGTGGTTGCCGTGGTTGCGATAGGTCGCATTCGGCACATCGCCGCCGGTATAGCCGACGCGGGTTTTCAGCACACCCGGATAGCGGCGCAACAGATCCTGCATGCCCCAGAAGCAGCCGCCGGCGAGAATGGCAGTTTCGGTTTGAGTGGTCATGGTGTGTGCTTCCTCTCGAGACGATGGGGGGATACCCACTGTTATGAGGGCGGGTTGAGAGAATCCAAGGTCACGCTCATGAGAATCGACCACTGGCCTGCTGATCAAGCGACATGCAGGCGACTGCGATTTTCATCAGATCGTATTCAACCAAAGCCAAAGAACGAACGCAGCTTGCTTGGCGACTTGCGCTCGTAGAACGGTTTGGTCTCCTTGAGGAAGTAATCACTCAGCCCGGCTTGTCCCGTCAGCACGCGACAAAAATCAACTGGCCCGCCATCAGGGGCTGTGTCCCCGGCGACATTGCCGGCTTCTCGCATGACCTGTTCGATATCGCCATCCGCTTCGATGCCGACGATCAGGTGCGGTTTGTCATCAACCGATGGGTCGTGCATCAACGCCAGGAATGCGCGTGTCACATTGGCGTGTTTGGCCAGCAATTGCGAGAGCGAATGGACCATCGTCGATGGGTAGTCCGAAGGCTGTCCAAGCAAGACGTTGGTTTCTTTTTCCACGGTACGCTGCGTGGCGGGCCGGCCGATTTCGCCTGAGAGCAGGCGTTGCACTTCCGCCGGAAGAAATTCCTTGCCGTACGGCGACTTCGGATTCAGAAAGAGCAGCGCGCCCAGAGTGATTTCGAACAATGATCGTGCCGGTATCTCCACATAGCTCTGTTCGCTGTCGATGGATTGTTGCAGCGTTGGCAGCGAGGAGAAGAACGGAATGACAGGCGTGCCATCGGGCTTCTGCCAATGGGCGATGCTGATGTTGCTGCCGGCTTCGAGATTGACATGACCCTGCACCCCACCGGCGGTACCGAGGATGTAGACGGTGGAATCCAGAAGTGTGCGATAGAACTCAGGGCGATGCGCGGGTTCGTCCGCGGCCAGTCGCAGTGATGTTTCCAGTGGGTTTTCTTGGGAAGTATCCATGAGGTCAGTCCGTTATTTTCAATGGAGAGCGATGATTATCTGGTCGGTCCGAGGAGACGTGCTGTCACGATGATACTCGTCCAGAGATTCGAATCCTGCGTCGTTCTAACCAACACCACAAAGCCAACTGTGGGAGCGAGCCTGCTCGCGAAGGCGTCGTGTCAGTTGAAATAACTCACGGCTGATACACCGCTTTCGCGAGCAGGCTCGCTCCCACATTTGAATTTCGCGTTGGGTCTTATAGCAAACTCCACGAAACCCCAACATAAACCCCCATCCCTTCACCCGGCGTCGACCGCGCGGCGTCCACTCCCTTGTCGTCATACCCCGGCGTGACCGTTGCCGCGTAGCGTTTGCCGGTCAGGTTGCGCATGTCCACCCAGCCTTGCCAGTCGCCCTTCGGGGCGTTGTAGCCCAGGGTGGAGCCGAACAGGGCGTACGGATCGGCGTAGTAGCTGTTGGCGTAGTCCACGGCAACTTTGGACACCAGTTGCGTATTCACGGCGGCGAAGAAGCCCTGCGGCCAGTCGTAACGCAGTTCGCCCTGGTAATAATGCATCGGCAGGCCCGGCAAGCGGTTGTCGCCGAAGCGTTCATCGTCGCGGTAGTGGAAGTCGCTGAAGGTGTAGGCCTGGCGCAAGCTCAACTGACGGCCGTCGGCGGCGGTCCAGAGTTTGCTGTTGAGGCTGGCCTCGATGCCTTGGTGCACGGTCGGGCTGGCGTTGAGTTCGTAGGGCGTGACGGCGTTGGCGTCCGGCAGTACCGAGAGCAGTTCGTGACGAACTTGCGCGTAGTACCAGGCCAGGCTCCATTCGCCCAGTTTGCTGTCGCCACGGCCACCGAGTTCCAGAGTGGTAGCGGTCTGGTTTTGCAGTTCGACCGGGTCGCGCTGGGTGCCGGTGGCGGCGCCGTTGCCGGCAGGGAAGCGCACGTTGGAGCTGTAGATCAGCGACCACGGGTGCGGTGCTTCGACGGAGCGGCTGAGGTTGCCGAACACTTGCACGTCCGGGGTGATCTGGTAGCGCAGGCCGATGCGCGGTGCATAGTCCCAGTCGCTGAGACTGGTCTTGCCGCCGCCCTGCGGATAGGTCACGGCGCTTTCGCGGCGGGTGTAGATCGCGGCGAGGCCGGTGGTCAGCCAGAGGTCGTCGGCAATTTCCAGGTCATTGCCGAAATGCAGAACGGTGTCCGAACCCTGATAAGTGAAGTTGCGCATCCGCGTGCCCGGGGCATAGCTGGCGGTGTTGCCACTCGGGATGCGCACGAACTCGCTGGCGCCATCGTTGGGCAGATGCTTGGTCACGCGCAGGCCGACATTGCTACTGCTTTCCATCCCGAACAAAGTGTCGCGGCGTTTGTAGTCGAAGGTGCCGCTGACGTCGGTATAAGCCACCTTCAGCCGGTTCGGGCCTTCGCGCAGATCCATCGGGTAGTCGTGGTAGGCGAGGCCGGTCTGGATGCTCGAATCGTCATCGAGGTAGAACGTGGTCTTGTTGCCGATGAACGTACTGCCGGGCTGCTTGCGGCTGTCATCGCGCGCCACATACGCCGGGTTGGCTGCCCGTGGGCTGTGTTCGATGGAATGCTTGGTCACGCGACCGGCGAGGTCGTTGTCGGTTTCGCGATAGCGGAAATAGAAGCGGGTTTCCAGATTCGGGTTGAAGCGATAGCCGAAGTTGGCGATCAGGCCTTTGCTCTCGCTGGCGGTATGGTCCTGATAGCCGTCGGCGTTGGCATCGGTCAGGGACACGTAGTAATCGAAATTCCCCAGCACTTGCCCGGAGCTGACCTGGCGCTGCTGAAAGCCATGGCTGCCGGTGGCGTAGCGCACTTGCAGCTTCGGCGCGGTGTAACCGGTGTGGCTGACGTAATCGATAGCGCCGCCCAGTGCCAGCGCGCCGCGATCGAAGCCGTTGGCGCCGCGCAGCACTTCGACATGGTCGACCCACAACGGCTCGAGCAATTCATAAGGTGTGCCGCCGGGGCCGGTCAGCGGCAAGCCATCCAGCATCGTGTAGAGCCCCGAGGCGTGGGCGCCGGGTGCGCGGTTGATGCCTGAACCACGGATGGAAATCTTCACGCCTTCGTTGCCCGCCGACTGTGCATACACCCCCGGCTGATAGGCCAGCACATCCTGATTGCTGGCAACGCGGCCCTGCAACGGCTGGCGCATGTCGACCACGTTGGTGCCGCCGGGAATCTGCTCAAGGCGTTCCAGCGCTTCTTCGACCGCTGCATCGCTGCCACTGCGCTCATCTGCCGAAATCAGCACTTGCCCCAGCTCCAGACCTTGGGTCTCGGCCATCGCCGGGCAGGCCAGGGCCAGACCGAGCAGGGCAGTGGGCAATGATTTGGACGACGGCATCGAAAAAACTCCAGCAAACAGGGGATCGGGCAATGAACAGTGCGACGTCGGAACAATCTCAGGAAACACATGGCGACAGGGCTTTTTTGCCCGGCAATGGCAAACAACCGGGCGTGAACTAACCTCACGGATCAGGCCCTTCGGGTCAATAAACAAATTCAGCGGGCTGTTGAAGCGCGAGGACAGGTTCATGGCGAAAGACAAGAAGAAACCTGCAAAGGCAATCGAACGTCCACGCTTGAAAAACAAGGACTATCTGGAACAGCTGCGCAAGCTCCACGTTGAGCTGGTCAAGCTGCAGGAGTGGGTCATCGCCAAAGGTGTCAAGGTGTGTATTGTTTTCGAAGGGCGCGACGGTGCGGGCAAGGGCGGGGTGATCAAGGCGATCACGGAGCGCGTCAGCCCACGGGTGTTCCGCGTGATGGCATTACCGGCGCCAACCGATCGAGAAAAAAGTCAGATGCATGTACAGCGCTATCTGCCGCATCTGCCGGCGGGCGGCGAGGTGGTGATTTTCGACCGCAGTTGGTACAACCGCGCCGGTGTCGAACGGGTCATGGGTTTTTGTACGGAGGAGCAGGCCGACAAGTTTCTCAAGTCGATTCCTTGGGTGGAGAACGCCATCGTTGATTCGGGGGTGATCCTGCTCAAGTACTGGCTTGAGGTCAATCCGGAGGAACAGACCCGCCGGCTCGAAGCGCGAATCAATGACGGGCGCAAGATCTGGAAACTGACACCCATGGATCTGAAGTCCTACAGCCGCTGGTATGACTACTCACGGGCGCGGGACGAGATGTTCAAGCACACCGACACCGATTGGGCGCCGTGGAGGGTTGCCGACTCGAATGACAAACGTCGTGCGCGGCTGAACATCATCACTGATCTGCTCAGTCGCATCCCTTATGAAGAGGTGAAGCGCGACAAGGTCGAGTTGCCGAAACGGCAGAAGCCGGGCAAGTATCGGGAGCCGGACTATCCGTATAAGCGGGTGGCGGAGCGGTTTTGACATTTGCGGGGTTTTTGGGGGCTTGGCGGCCTTTGGGCCGACCAGGCTTTGGTTGGTTTGGGTGGATATCCGTTTTTTGTGGTGTTGCGGCTGGCGGTTTCGCCCTTACGGCGAGTCACCTTTTCCAAACGCCGAAAAGGTAACCGAAAAGGCTTGCTCCTACGTTCGGCCCCTCGCGGGCTCGGGGTTCCTTCGCTGCGGGATCGATCCGGGCGCAGCGGCTACGGTTTGCTTCGCTGCACCTCCTTCCGCTGTGTTCGACTTCGTCGAACGGTCGCTGCGCTCCCACGCCCGGATCAATCCCTCCACTCAGCCTTCCGACGTCGCCGGTGGATCAAAAGCAAGATCAAAAGCACTCGAGCTTGCGCTCATTGTTGAGTGGGGCGGCTTCGCCGCGGGCAGCTGCGCTGCTTTGCTTTTGCTTTTGCTTTTGCTTTTGCTTTTGCTTTTGTGGGAGTGAGCCTGCTCGCGATGAAGGAGGCACATTCAAATTTTTTGAAAGATATATCGCTATCGCGAGCAGGCTCACTCCGACAAGGTTTTGCGCATCAACCGTCCATCCGTCGTCTGCCCTGAACCTCTCTCGCGCTGATTTTTCTACCGGGTAAGTCCCTCAGGAGATACCGGTATGTTCGATCAGCAAAAGCAGGCATCACTGGCGGCATGGCGCAAGATGGCAGAGCAGGCCGAGGGCGATCTGGATCCGGAACAGCAATATGACGAGCTGCTCAAGGCTGCGGATCAGATGGAGGAGCAAGGCCTGATCACCAGTGCCGAATGGCGCCAGTTGGTGCGTGACGCCGGCAATGTTTTCACCTTGAACCAAGAACAGCCGCAGCGCTGACAGCTGTCATCGGAGGACGTCCCATGCTCAGTTATCTGTTTATCGGCGCCAACGATGTCGAGCGTTCGGCAGCTTTCTACAAGGCGATTCTGACGCCGCTCGGCTACCGGCATGATCGCGAAGAACACTACTGTTTTTACCTGCCCGATTGCGCGGACAAGTCCAACGGCCCCGGCAGTGTGCACATCTCGCAACCGTTCAATGGTGAGCCGGCGACACCCGGCAACGGCATGATGCCGGCGTTTCGCGCCGACTCGCGGCATAAGGTCGATCAGGTGCACAAGGCCGGGCTCGACCATGGCGGCAGCGACGAAGGCGCGCCTGGCACTCGCGAGGCCTATACGCCGGACTTTTACGTGGCCTATCTGCGCGACCCCGAAGGCAACAAGCTGGCTGTGTTCTACAGCGGCTGATGGATGGAGCCTGTTGATTCGGCCCTGATGGCCGCCCGCGCCCAGTTCGCGATCACGATCAGCTTTCACATCGTGCTGGCGGCGTTCAGCATCGGTCTGGCGAATTTCCTCATGGTGCTGGAAGCGTTGTGGTTGAAAACCGGGCGCCAGGTTTATCTGGATGTTTATCGTTACTGGCTCAAGGTATTCGCCCTCAACGTTGCGGTGGGCACGGCGTCGGGATTGATTCTGGAGTATCAGTTCGGCCTCAACTGGTCACGGCTATCGGTGCAGGCCGGTGATGTCCTCGGTCCGCTGATGTTCTATGAAGTGATGGCGGCGTTTTTCATCGAAGCGGGTTTCCTTGGCATCATGCTCTTCGGCTTGAAGAAAGTCGGCCCGCGTCTGCACTTTTTTGCCACGTGCGCGGTGGCGGTGGGCTCGCTGATCAGCGCGTTCTGGATTCTGTCTGCCAACTCCTGGATGCAAACCCCCGCTGGCTATGCGACTGGCGCGGACGGGCGGTTCCTTGCCGAGGACTGGTGGGCAATCATCTTCAACCCTTCGTTTCCCTATCGCCTGGCGCACATGCTGCTTGCCGTGTTCATCGGCAGCGCGACGCTGATTGCCGGGATCAGTGCCTGGCAATTGCGCAAGGCCCCGAAAAACCCGCGTGCTCGCCTGCAATTCTCCATGGGGCTATGGGTGATTGCGCTGCTGATGCCGGTGCAGATTGTCGTCGGGGACCTGCATGGCCGGCACAGTTTGCACGCCCAGCCGCAGAAAGTGGCGGCCATCGAAGGCTCATGGACGCGCCCGGCCCAAGGGGCAGGGGAGCCACTGCGGCTGTTCGCATGGCCGGATATGCAAGAGCGCCGCAACCACTGGGAGGTGGCGATTCCGCGCATTGGTTCCCTCTACCTGCAGCATGACCTGACCAGCACAATCGCTGCGCTTGATGAGTTCCCGGCTGAGGACATCCCGCCCGTGGCGCCGGTGTTTTTCGCATTTCGGCTGATGGTCGGGTTGGGGCTGTTGATGCTTGGGCAGGGTGTGGTCAGCCTGATCCTGCGCCGACGTAATCGCCTGTACACGGCGCGGCTCTGGCTGGGCGCGTGCGTGCTGCTGGCACCGGCCGGGTTTCTGGCGATGCTCAGCGGCTGGGTCGTCACCGAAGTGGGGCGACAGCCGTTTACGGTTTACGGATTGATGCGCACGGCGGACAGTCTGTCATCGGTGTCCAGGGCTCAAGTCGTCGGGTCGACGTGGCTGATTCTGCTGTTTTATCTGCTGATCTTCGGCATCGGTCTGTGGGTGTTGCTGCGCCTGTTGCGCGAGCCGCCGCAGCAGGATCAACCCGGGCCGCAGCCCACCCTTGCCGACGAAACCGGGCACTGAGGAATCGCAGACATGGACACGGACTGGCTGACCCTGTTGTGCGCCGCCGCACTGGCGTTCTCGGTGATGAACTACGTGATGCTCGACGGCACCGATCTGGGCGTTGGCATGCTCATGGGGCTTGCGCGTTGCAGTCGGCAGCGGCGGACGATGGCGGTGACGATTCTGCCGGTATGGGACGCCAACGAAACCTGGCTGGTGCTCGGCGGCGGAGGGCTGCTGGCGCTGTTTCCGCTGGCGTACGCGATCTTGCTGCCGGCCCTGTATGTGCCGTTTATCGTGATGTTCCTCGCCTTGATTGTGCGGGCCATGGCGCTGGAATTTCGCGATTACGCACCGAACGAGCGACGCAAGCGCATCGTCGACGGCGTGTTGGCCCTGGCTTCGCTGCTGACCGGGTTGGTCCAGGGCATGGTGCTCGGCACTCTCGTGCAAGGCGTTGCGCATCGGGGCGGTCAATACATTGGCGATGGCCGCGACTGGCTTAATCCGTTCCCGGTGTTTTGCGGTGTGGTGCTGGTGCTCGGTTACGTCTGGCTGGGGACGTGCTGGTTGTACTGGCGGACTCTGGATGAATTGCAGCAGCACTCGGCCCGCCAGGCCCGCGTCTTGGCGCTGGTCGTCGTGGCGTTATTGCTGGTGCTGATTGCATGGACGGCGACGTTGCAGCCGCAATACGCCCAGCGGCTTGCCGATATTCGGCTGTGGCTGGCGGCAGGGCTGATCCTCAGCACTCTAGGATGGGGGTTCAGCAAAGGTTTTCACGGGCGCTTTGACTGCGTGCCGTTGTTCGCCGCATTGGGCATCTTCGTCCTGGCTTTCGCGGTGATGCTGGTCGCGCTATTTCCCTTCATCATTCCGCCGGATCTGACTTTGGGCGAAGCAGCCTCAAGCCCGAACAGCCAGATCTTCATGCTGGTCGGATTCGCCGTACTCATACCGATAACCCTAGCCTACAACACCTTCGGTTTCCGCGTGTTCAGCGGCAAAGTGCGCATTGCCAGCGATGGCTGATATTCACGTCACCCGACCTTTTTTGCTCACCAGCGACAGTCGCGAAGCCCGTAGCAGATCAGCAAAAGCCGCCTTGTCGATTGGCCGACTCATGAAATAACCCTGCACCTCGTTGCATTGATCTTTGCCGAGAATCGCCAGTTGCTCCTCGGTCTCGACGCCTTCGGCGGTCACCGTCAGCCCCATGGCTTTGCCCAGACCGATGATCGCCTGAACCACGGCACGGTCGTTGGCGCCGCTGCTGATCGAGGCGATAAAGCGTTTGTCGATCTTGATCCCGTCGAATGGATAGGCGCGTAGGTAACCGAGCGACGAATAACCGGTGCCGAAGTCGTCCATGTTAAGGCGTACGCCGAGCTCCTTGAGCTGATTCATGGTGGTCAGCGCGCCATCGGTGTCGTTGAGCATCACGTTCTCGGTGATCTCCAACTCCAGACGGCTGGCCGGGAAACGCGTATCCACCAGCACTTCACGAACATCCTCGACGACATCGCTGAGGGCGAACTGCGCAGGCGAGAGGTTGACCGACAGCAGAATGTCATGGGGCCATTCCAGCGCGGTTTCGCAGGCTTCGCGCAGCACCCAGCGGCCCAGCGGTACGATCAGGTCGGTCTGTTCGGCCAGCGGAATGAACACGTCCGGCCCGAGCAAGCCCTGGGTCGGATGCTGCCAGCGCACCAGCGCCTCCACCGAAACGATGTGC
The DNA here is from genome assembly GCF_024072275.1 of Pseudomonas siliginis. NCBI lineage: Bacteria > Pseudomonadati > Pseudomonadota > Gammaproteobacteria > Pseudomonadales > Pseudomonadaceae > Pseudomonas > Pseudomonas siliginis. The sequence goes on from NZ_CP099598.1 coordinate 2,581,315, forward strand.
TTGCCATCGACCTTGTAGCGCGGCTGATAGTGCAGGACGAATTCGTTGTGCTTGAGCGCATGGCGCAGGTCATCTTCCATTTGCCGGCGCGTCTGGATCTGGTCGCTCATGTGCGCTTCGAAATAGCACCAGGTGTTCTTGCCGTCGGACTTGGCCTGATACAGCGCGATGTCGGCGTAGCGGATCAGATCGCTGGCGACGAAACCGTGCCGACGACTCAGGGCGATGCCGACACTGGCACCGATATGCAGTGGATGCTGTTCGTAGAGGATCGGCTGATGCAGGCTGCCGATCAGCCGTGTGCAGAATTTGTCGATCTCGTTATGGCTGTCCATGCCATTGAGCACCACGACGAATTCATCACCACCGAGGCGGGCGACGAGGTCGTGCTCGCGGGTGCATTCGCGCAGACGCGTGGCGACTTCCTGGAGTACCGCGTCACCGGCAGGATGGCCGAGGGAATCGTTGATCGGTTTGAAGTTGTCCAGATCGATCATCAGCAGCGACAGCGGTGGCGAGTGTTCTTTCAATATCAGCACTTCATCCAGATAACGCGCCAGTTTGTTGCGGTTGGGCAGACCGGTCAGGGCGTCATGCATCGACAGGTGCTGGATCTGCGCATGGGCGGCGACTTCGTCGGTGATATCGCTGGCAGTGCCGCGATAGCCGACGACGCTGTCCTTGTCGAAAATCGGCCGCGCCGAGAGCCGGCAGTGGCGTGGCTGCCCGGAGTGATCGCGATAAGTGCAGCGCAAATCGCCGGCGCTGTTTTCTTCGCTGAGTTTGCGCAGCCACAGCTCCAGTGGCGTGGTGTCGCAAGTCAGTAATTCGCCGATGTCCTGGCCCAGCCACAGGGCTTGCGGGTAGCCGGTGACTTCGCTGAAGCGCGCCGACAGATAGGTCAGCGCCAACTGATCATCAACTTCCCAGATCCAGTCCGACGCCGCTTCGGCCACGGCGCGAAAGCGTTCTTCACTGGCTTCGAGCGCATGATTGGCTTTCTCGAGTGCCTGATTCGAGGCCTGCATGGCATGAATGCTGTTGTCGACGTATTGCGATGAGCGCAATGCATGGCGGAAAAAATAGGCGGTGAGCAGCATCAGCACCAGAAACGTCGCGCCGAGCGGCGGCACCAGCGTCCACAGCAGTTGCTGACCGGGTCGCTGCAGGTCGGCGACCAGACTGTAGCCGGTGCTGTCGAGGGGTACGCTTGGATGGCCTTTCTCAATGGTTTCATCCGGGACGAGGGTCAGGTTCGTCAGGCCATAACCGCTGCCGATCTTGCGCAGTTTGGTCGGGGTCAGCTTGTCGACGAACACCAGCACCGAGGTGTTTCTCAATTCATCCAGCGGGCGCTCGTCATTGGGAATGATCGCGGCAGCGGTGATCAGCGCCGGCCAGCCTTCGAACAATGAATAACTGCTGATCGGCTTGGTCAGATCAGGCTGGCTCAGCACCTGCTCGACCAGCGCCGAGGCGGGCGCTTGCAGTACGCTGGATACGTCGGTTTCAACCATCTGCCCGCGAATCACCGCGTACTTGGTGCGATTGCGATCAAGGACGAACACGCCGTCGTAGCCGTCGCTGGTGAACAGGGTCTTGCCCATGTTCTGTTCGGTGTAGGCCCAATTGACGTCGATCGGCCCGCTCAAGGCCTCATAGGCGCGGGTCCAGTAGGCATAACTGGTGATGTAGTTTTTCGACGCGGTGATGCGGTTTTCCACGGCGCGCACGGAATAGAACTGGTTCTGTTCCAGATCTTTCGCGTCAAGGGTATTGGCAATGCCAAGCAGGGTGCTGATCGCGGCAATAACGCCAGCGACGAACAGTGCGCCAACGGCGATGGCCAGGCGCCGGGTGACGGCGCGTTGCGGGGTGGGGATTGGCTGCGCAGGGAGAATAACGGCCATGTGCTCGTCCTTGATCCGGTGTCTTCTGAATCTAGAACAATGGCGAGCGCACAATGTTCAGATTGTTGTTATTGGTATCGCCTGGATTTTTTCAAAGTGTAGCGAATCTGCCGGAATTTCCAGCAGCGCCGGCCAGCGGCGAATCCCGAAAGGGCGAGACTTCCCGCACAAAAACCGGATAATGGCCGCCATTCGTTTAGCCGTATTCTGGTAATCCCGCATGGAAATCAAGGTCAACTTTCTCGACAACCTTCGACTTGAAGCCAAGTTCGACGACTTCACGGTGATCGCCGATCAGCCCATCCGCTACAAGGGCGACGGCTCGGCACCGGGGCCGTTCGACTACTTCCTGGCGTCGTCGGCCTTGTGCGCGGCTTACTTCGTCAAGCTGTACTGCGACACGCGCAACATCCCGACAGAGAACATTCGCCTGTCGCAGAACAACATCGTCGACCCGGAAAACCGCTACAACCAGATCTTCAAGATCCAGGTCGAATTGCCCGCCGATATTTCGGACAAGGATCGCCAGGGCATCCTGCGTTCCATCGACCGTTGCACCGTGAAGAAAGTGGTGCAGACCGGCCCCGAGTTCATCATCGAAGAAGTCGACAACCTCGACGCCGATGCCCAGGCCTTGTTGATGCCGCAGTCCGATTCCCAGGCAGGCACCTACATCGCCGGCAAGGACCTGCCGCTGGAGCAGACCATCGCCAACATGTCGAAGATCCTTGCCGACCTCGGCATGAAGATCGAAATCGCTTCGTGGCGCAACATCGTGCCCAACGTCTGGTCGCTGCACATTCGCGATGCGCATTCGCCGATGTGCTTCACCAACGGCAAGGGCGCGACCAAGGAAGGCGCACTGGCGTCGGCGCTGGGCGAGTTCATCGAGCGCCTCAATTGCAATTTCTTCTATAACGACCAGTTCTGGGGCGAAGACATCGCCAATGCCGAATTCGTCCATTACCCGGACGAGAAGTGGTTCAAGCCGGGTCCGAAAGACGAATTGCCCAGCGAGATTCTCGACGACTACACCCTCGGCATTTACAACCGCGACGGCGAACTGCGTGGCTCGCACCTGTACGACACCAACTCCGGCAACACCCAGCGCGGCATCTGCTCGCTGCCGTTCGTGCGCCAGTCGGACGGTGAAGTGGTGTACTTCCCGTCGAACCTGATCGAAAACCTCTACCTCAGCAACGGCATGAGCGCCGGCAATACCTTGGCCGAAGCGCAGGTGCAGTGCCTGTCGGAAATTTTCGAGCGCGCGGTCAAACGCGAAATCCTCGAGGGCGAAATGGCCCTGCCGGATGTACCGCAAGAGGTATTGGAAAAATACCCGAGCATCCTCGCCGGCATCAAAGGCCTTGAAGAGCAGGGCTTCCCGGTGCTGGTCAAGGACGCCTCGCTGGGCGGTGAATTCCCGGTGATGTGCGTGACCCTGATGAATCCGCGCACCGGCGGCGTCTTCGCTTCCTTCGGCGCGCACCCGAGCCTGGAAGTCGCGCTGGAACGCAGCCTGACCGAGCTGCTCCAGGGCCGCAGCTTCGAAGGCCTCAATGACTTGCCGCAGCCGACTTTCTCCGGGCAGGCAGTGACCGAGCCGAACAACTTTGTCGAGCACTTCATCGATTCCAGCGGTGTGGTGTCGTGGCGCTTCTTCAGCGCCAAACCAGATTTCGAATTCGTCGAATGGGACTTCTCAGGCCAAGGCGAAAACTCCAACGCCGAAGAAGCCGCGACCCTGTTCGGCATCCTCGAAGACATGGGCAAGGAAGTTTACATGGCGGTCTACGAGCACATCGGCGCCAAGGCCTGCCGCATCCTCGTTCCGGATTACTCGGAGATCTACCCGGTCGAAGACCTGATCTGGGACAACACCAACAAAGCCCTGCAATTCCGTGCCGACATCCTCAATCTGCACAACCTCAGCAAGGTTGGCCTGCGCAATCTGGTCCAGGGCCTGGAACGCAGCGAGCAGGATGACTACACCGATATCACCACGCTGATCGGCATTGAGTTCGATGACAACACACCGTGGGGCAAGTTGACGATTCTGGAACTGCGCCTGCTGATCTACCTCGCACTGCAGAAGTTTGACGAGGCCAAGGATCTGGTTGAGGCATTCCTGCAATACAACGACAACACTGTTGAGCGCGGCTTGTTCTATCAGGCTGTGAATGTGGTGCTGGAGATGGAGCTGGACGAGGATCTCGAGCTGGAAGACTACGAGGCCAACTTCCGTCGGATGTTTGGTGACGAGCGTATGGATGCGGCGATTGGGTCGGTGAATGGCAGTGTGCGTTTTTACGGTTTGACGCCGACGAGCATGAAGCTGGAAGGGCTGGATCGGCATTTGCGCTTAATCGAAAGCTATAAAAAGCTGCACGCGGCGCGGGGTGGTGTGGCGGCTTTGTCGCGTTGAAGAGCTGGCTCAGAACGTTTCGCTTTCGGCTTGAGTGTGGCTGCGTGGCTTGAACCGCAGCCCCTCACCCCAGCCCTCTCCCGAGGGAGAGGGAGCCGATTTTCAAGCTTTTCAGAATTTGTGTTCGACTCGGTTTCCCAGGTCGGCCTATTCCACCAGACACCTCGGTCAATTCCCTCTCCCTTTGGGAGAGGGCTAGGGTGAGGGTTTTTTCAAGATTTGAGTTCGACTCGGTTTCCCAGGTCGGCCTATTTCCACCAAACACCTCGGTCAATCCCCTCTCCCTCTGGGAGAGGGTTAGGGTGAGGGTTTTTTCAAGATTTGAGTTCGACTCGGTTTCCCAGGTCGGCGTATCTGCACCAAGCACCTCGGTCAGTTCTCTCTCCCTCTGGGAGAGGGCTAGGGTGGGGGTTTTTTCAAGATTTGAGTTCGGCTCGGTTTCCCAGGTCGGCGTATCTGCACCAAGCACCTCGGTCAGTTCCCTCTCCCTTTGGGAGAGGGCTAGGGTGAGGGGCTTTGGCTTTTGCGGCCATGCGCTGCATCCGCCAACTGCCCCGTATCCACCCGCACAAACACCGAATCACCCACCGCCGTGAGCACTTCCCCGGCATACACCTCGCAAATCACCCGGGTCTTGCGCCCGACTTCACCTTCGACTCGCGCGCGCAAGAGCAGCGGCACGCCCATCGGTGTGGGTTTGATGAATTTGATCCCGAGGTTGCCAGTCACGCAGTCGATGCGCGGCAGGCTGCCGGCTTCGCGGTTTTCCGCGCGGTAGTGCCAGGCCATGGCGGTCCAGTTCGAATGACAGTCGACAAGCATGGCAATCAGCCCGCCGTAAACCAGATCCGGCCAGCCGCAATATTGAGCTTCGGGCAGATGCTCGGCGATGACGTGTTTGCCGTCCTCATCCCAACGACTTTTCACGTGCAGGCCTTGCGGATTGCGGCCGCCGCAGCCGTAACAAACGCCGTCGGGGGCGGCGAGGTCTTGCAGCGGGGTGTCGTGGCTGGACATGGCGGGTTTCATCCTGGAGTGGCGAGGCCGGACAGGCGCAAGCGGTTGCGTCCGCCGCGTTTGGACTCGTAGAGCGCGGCGTCGCCAAGTTCGATCAGCGCCGCCAGACTGGCCGGCGGTTTGTCGAACAGGGTGGCGCCGATGCTCAAGGTCACCGCAGCGGACGTGGGATAGGTGTGCGACGCCAGGGCCAGAAACTGTTCGCGCAAGGCGTTGCCCAGTTCAAGGATAGCTTCGGCTGACGCGTTGTTGAGCAGCATCAAAAACTCATCGCCACCCAGCCGCGCCGTCAACGCATTGGCCGGAAGCTGGGCACGGATCATTTCGCTCAAGGCAATCAGCAAGCGATCACCGGCAATATGCCCGTACTGGTCGTTGACCAGTTTGAAGTTGTCGATATCGATCAACAGCAGCGCCCCTGGTTTTTGCGCGGAAACGCCGGCCAGCAGACGTGGCGTACGTTTTTCCAGGGCACGGCGGTTGTAGAGGGCCGTGAGCGGATCGCGCTCGGCGAGGCGGGCGATTTGCTTTTCCCGGCGATAACGCTCGGTGCCGGTCATCGACAGGGCGATCAACATGATCGCCATCGCACCTTCGACCAGCGAGATCTGAATGATCTCGCCACGAAACGCCGCCAGATCGATCAGCGTGCCGGGGATCACCACGGTCAGGGCCTTGGCCACATAAAAGATGCCATGGCCGAGCAGCACATAACGCAATTGCACCGCGCCCACGCTCAACGACTTGCCGTGCGGGCGCAGCAGCGAACTGGCCTTGAGCGTCGGGATCGCCACCAGCATTGAGTTGGCCACCAGCATGGCCTTGGACCACAGCGGGCCGTCCGGCAACATCAACATGATCAGCCAGGTTGCGAAAATCAGGTACCACGCCGGCGACAGTCGGGTCTGGGTGAAGCGCGCCACACCGAGCAGGAAAAAGAAGTGCGCGGTCACCAGCAGGCCGTTGGCGAACCAGATGCCCAGCAGCAGAAAACCGCTGCTGCGTAGCAGAGCGAGGGTGGAACCGATGGTGATGGTGGCGAAACCGGCGCTCCAGAACAGTAGCGAAGGCTCACGAATGCTGCGCCACTCGACCGCCAGATACAGCGCGGCAGCGGCTGCGAGGGCGATCGTGATGGTCAGCATCGTTGGCGGGTCGAGCGGCATTTCCGGGCAGGCCTGTCTGTATGGCAATAGGCCTGCGATTGTAAGCGTTTGGTCAGGTTTTTCGCAGGGGGCGTGTTGCCGGGCAGACCACTGGCGCTCCAGCGGTCACTCTTGCGGGCTTAGCCAGGTGTCTACCACGCGGCGATCGAGCTCTTCCCAATAGGCCATGCCCAGCACCCGCGTGGTATTGAGGCCGCGCAGATAACCGCGCAGTTGCTGGGCGGTATCGCGGATCAATTGCGCATCGCGGGTGTTTTTGTCCAGCAGGACGCTTTCGTACTGCACCAGGTATTCGGCTACGCGGTCGCGATATTCGGGCAGCACGGCGTCACGGATCAGATCAAACGTTCTCAAGGCGAGACCCTCATCATTTTTCTTGAATGTGCTCAGTGTGCATCAGTCTGCGCGACGCGCAACTATTGCTGGAAGTAATAGTGACCATCAAGAAACGCAAGTTCTGCTTTGCCGGCGATCGGCGGAAAATCGCCTCCATCGAAGACGCAGCTCAAGGAAATTGCGCGATGAACATTCTGACTCGACTGGCAATGATCGCCCTGCTGATGGGCGGGGTAGTTACCGCACCGGCTTACGCAGACGACTCCCGGTCGTGTCACCTGCAACCCATCGCCGCCAGTGCCTCGGCGTTGCAGCATACGCAGACCGTGGGTGTGTTGTTGAGCGAAAACACGTTGCAGAACCTGCAATATCTGGAGCGCTACCACGACATGGCGCTCAATGGCGCGAAAGATGCGCTGGATTCGCGAATTCGCGACGCCTTTGTTGGCAGTTCCGACCCGGAACTGGCCCTCGACTGGCTGATGAGTTCGCTGCAGCAACAGTTCGTCTCGGTGACCGTTTACGACAATCTGGATGAGCTGCTTCAGGCCCATCCGGATGTGGTGGTCAAGCTCGATACCTTCAATCGCTTGCTGACCCAGCGCAACAGTCTGGTCGAGGCGCGCTTCTCTGCACGGTTCTACGACGCCGACCTGCAATACATCGGCAAGGCCGAGGGGGCAATCGAGCAGGAGCTGCCTTCGGTCTGGGTGCATGACCGGGCGGCGCCGCAGATCGCGGCACAGATCAATCAGCAGCGTGATCTGCAACTCAATGCGCTGAAGCAATTCGATGTGTCGCTCAAGGCCCTGGTGGCGTCGAGCTGATTCTCCAAAAAATTGAATGGCAGAGGCGATCCCGTGAAGTCGAACCGTTGCCGGTTGAACCGAACCTTTATTTTCAGGATTACCCCGATGCGTCCTTTATTCGTGCCAGCCATGGCTTTTGTTTCCCTGTTGCTCGGCGGTTGTGCTTCGGCGCCGAACGATCCGACTCTGACGTTGCAGACCAGCAAGACGCCGGCGCAGTACGCCGATTGCGTGGTGCCGAAATTGCAGGACAGTGCGTTGAATCCGACGGTTTCGCAGAGTCAGCGCAGTTATCGGATTGTGGTGCCGAGCAAGGTATCCGCCGACAACGTGCTGGAGGCGTACAAGGCGGGGAAGGGCGGCAAGGTGTTCATTTATGAGCGGCATTTGCTGGCGTCGAATTTGTTGCCTTCGAGTTTTGAGCGGGCGGCTCAGGAGTGTATTTGATCTGAGCGCTTGAAGGGTTTTGACAGAGCTCCTTTGGTTGGCCGCAACCAACCAATTTTTTCGCCCCACACTGGTTTTCGGTTGTGGGGCTTTTTTTTGGACTTGGCGGCCTTTGGGCCGACCATGCTTTGGGGTTTTTGGGTGTATATCCTTTTTTGGTGGTGTTGCGGCTGGCGGTTTCGCCCTTACGGCGAGTCCCTTTTGGCAAACGCCCCAAAAGGAACCAAAAGGTCTTCGCCCTGACGTTCGGCCCGCTCGCTGGGGCTCGGGGTTCCTTCGCTCCGGGATCGATCCGGGCGCAGCGGCTCCGGTTTGCTTCGCTGCACCTCCTTCCGCTGTGTCTGGCTGCGCCAGACGGTCGCTGCGCTCCCACACCCGGATCAATCCCTCCACTCAGCCTGCCGACGGGCTCCAGGATCAAAAGCTACTCGAGCTTGCGCTCATCGTGTTGGGTGGCGGGACGGCCTGCTTGGTTTGCTTTTGCTTTCCTGTGGGAGCGAGCCTGCTCGCGAAGGCGGCCTGACAGCCGACCTGTTCTTGAGCGGAACGCGATCCAACTGTAGGAGCTGCCGAAGGCTGCGATCTTTTGATCTGGCCTTCGCTTTTGCTTTTCCGTTGAGAGCAAGCCTGCATTGGACTTTGGGTGTTGACCAGTTCCTGTCTACGCCACAAAAAACTGTGGGAGCTGGCTTGCCAGCGAAGGCGGCCTGACAGACGCCCCATTTCTCACTGAATGTACGCAATCAAACCTGTGGGAGCGAGCCTGCTCGCGAAGGCGGTGTGTGCCGCGATCACGAACAGCGCTCCGGAACCCGTTCACCCCGTCACACACCCAACCGGCACTTTCCCCGCAAACGTATCTACCAGACTCGCCACAACCATTTCCCCCATCCGCGTGCGTGTCTGAAGCGTGGCGCTGGCCCGATGCGGTTGCAGCACCACCTGTTCATTAGCAAACAACGCTTCCGGCACATTCGGTTCATCGACAAACACATCCAGCCCAGCCCCGGCAATCTCGCCAGCCGCAAGCGCGGCAACCAGAGCCGTCTCATTCACCAGTTTGCCCCGGGCGACGTTGATCAAATAACCGTCCTTGCCCAGCGCTTGCAGCACTTGCGCGTCGATGATCGCTTCGCCCTTGTCCGCCGCGGCGGCGAGGATCAGGGCGTCGCTGTCGCGGGCGAGTTGTTTGAGGTCGGCGACGAAGGTGTGGGGGACGTCGCTCATCGGTTGCAGATCGGTGTAGCTGATCGGGCAGCCGAAGGCGGCGGCGCGGGTGGCGATGGCGCGGCCGACGCGGCCCATGCCGACGATGCCGATGCGCATGCCGGAGACTTGTCGGGCCAAGGGCAGCGGGGCGAGTGGGGTCGGGCTTTGTGGCCATTGGCCGGAGCGCACGTAGCGGTCGCTGGTGCACAGGCCGCGACAGACCGAGATGAGCAGGCCGATGGCGAGGTCGGCGACGTCTTCGGTGAGGGCGCCGATGGTGGCGGTGACGCGGATGCCGCGGTCGCGGGCGTAGGCCAGATCGACGGCATCGGTGCCGACGCCGTTGACCGCGACGACTTCCAGTTTCGGCAGTTGCGCCATCAGCGCCTGGCTGATGCCGGTGTGGCCGCCGGTGATGACGCCGCGAATGTTGGCGCCGTGTTCCTTTATGTAGGCGGGTTTGTCCGTTTGCTGGAAGTAGCGGCGTACGGTGAACAGTTCGTCCAGACGCGCGTTGATTTCAGGGATCAGGATCGGGCTCAGTTGCAGGATTTCTGGCTTCATGGCTACCTCGTTACGCAATAAAAAGGCCGGCTCAACCGCGGCCGGCAAACGGCATGGCGCTGGCCATGACGGTCATGTTCAGGACGTTGGCTGACAGCGGCAGGCCGGCGATGTAGCACACTGCATCGGCGACGTGTTTGACGTCGACCATCGGCTCGACGGCGATGCTGCCGTTGGCCTGGCGTACGCCTTTGGTCATGCGCACCGACATTTCGGTCAGGGCATTGCCGATGTCGATCTGGCTACAGGCAATGTTGAATTCGCGGCCGTCCAGCGCCAGGGATTTGGTCAGGCCGAGCACGGCGTGTTTGCTCGCGGTGTAGGCGCTGCTGAACGGGCGCGGCGTGTGTGCGGAAATCGAGCCGTTGTTGATGATTCGTCCGCCCTGCGGCTGTTGTTTGCGCATCAGCCCAAACGCGCCGCGAGCGCAGAGAAAGACACCGTTGAGGTTGGTGTCGATCACGTTGCGCCACTGCTCGAAGGTCAGCTCGTCCAGCGGCACGGCGGGGGCGTTGACCCCGGCGTTGTTGAAGACCACATCGAGGCGGCCGTAGACCTCGGCAATGGTCGCGAACAGCACGTCGACACTGGCCGGATCACGCACGTCGGTGGGCACCGCCAAGGCTTGATGACCCTGGCTCTGCGCCAGTTCGACCAGCGTTTGCAAGGGCTCGGGCCGGCGACCGGCGAGCACGAGGGTGAAGCCGTCGGCCATCAGGCCCAGCGCCACGGCGCGGCCGATGCCACTGCCGGCGCCGGTCACCAGCGCGACTTTCAAGGGGGTCGTCATAGTGTTGTTCTCCTTTTTTCTTAATCCGCAGGATCAGGGCCGTGGGCCGACGCGCATTTCCAGGTGGCCGATGCCGTCGATGCCGGCGCTGATCACGTCGCCCGGTTGCAGGCTGTCAACGCCAGCGGGGCTGCCGGTCATGATCAGGTCGCCGGCGCGCAGGGTCACGGATTGCGAGATGCGCGCGATCACTTCGCTGACCGACCAGATCTGGCTGTCGAGGTTGTCGCGCTGGCGTTCTTCGCCGTTGACGTTAAGCCACAACTCGCCCTCGGGATGGCCGCAGCGGCTCACCGGGACAACGGCAGTCATCGGCGCGGCGCCGTCGAACACCTTGGCGCCTTCCCACGGCAAGCCGTTGCTCTTGGCTGCGCGTTGAACATCGCGGCGGGTCAGGTCGAGGCCGGCAGCGTAGCCCCAGACGTAGGCCAGAGCCTGATCTTCAGGGATATGGGCGCCGCCTTCACCGATGGCAACGACCAGTTCGATTTCGTGAACGAAGTCCTCGCACACTGAGGGGAAGGCGACGTCGCCGACGGCATCGACCACGCAGCTTGCCGGTTTCATGAAAAACACCGGCGGCTGGCGCGACTGGCCTTGAGAGTCCGGCCATGGGTAGTTGCGGCCGACACAGAACACCCGGCCGACGGGGAAGCGCTGCTCGGTGCCGAGGACCGGCAAGGTCACGGGCAGATCCGGGGTAAAGACGTATTCGGTCATGTTCATCCTGCGGGTCATCCTGTTTGAAAGGGCAGCGTACGGCGGCTGGCGTCGGCGAAGTTGGACGAAAGCCGCCTGTGTTTGGACAAATCCGGGCTTTTCGCCTCAGCGCACCTTCAGCTCGATGCGGTACAGACGTCCGAGCAACAACGAATAGGAGAGCGTGCCGATCAGCGCGACGCCGCCAATAAACCAGAAGGCATAGGCGAAGGTGCCGGTGGCGTGGACGATGGCGCCGATCACGATCGGTGTGACAATGCCGCCGATATTCGCCGCCAGGCTGGTAATGCCGCCGGTGAGGCCGATCAGCTCTTTTGGCGCCACTTCCGATACCGCCGCCCACGATGAGGACGCGATGCCTTGGGCGAAGAACGCGATGGTCAACACGGCGATGCAGATCAGGTTGGAGTCGGTGAAATTCACCAGCACGATCGACATGCCCAGCATCGAACCGACCACCAGCGGCAACTTGCGCGCAAACGACATCGAGTAGCCGCGACGGATCAGCAAGTCGGAAACGATGCCGGCCAGCAGAATCCCCACCGTCGCACCGACGAAGGGCAGCACGGCGAAGATCCCGGCCTTGATCATGGTCAGTTTGCGTTCTTCGATCAGGTAGGTCGGGAACCAGGTGAGGAAGAAGTACAGTGCAGAGGTGCTGGCGAACTTGCCGATGCAGATCGCCCAGATCTGCCGATAGCTGAACAGCTCGGCAATCTGCCGCCAGTTGAAACGGGTGCGCTCCTGGCTGCTCTTGACCAGACCGCCGCCGGTTTCGATGTACTTCAATTCTTCCTGGCTGACTTTTTTGCAGTTCAGCGGATCGCGATACAGGTACAGCCACAGCACACCGAAGACGATGCCGAGTGCGCCGGTGCTGTAAAACACGTGGCGCCAGTCAAAAGTGGTCGCCAGCCATAACAGGGCGCCGGTGAACAGCGCCGTGCCGAGGTACTGGCCGCACACGTAAATGCTACTGGCCATCCCGCGTTCCCGCGCCGGGAACCACACCGTCACGGCGCGGCTGTTGGCCGGAAAGGCCGGGGCTTCCATGGCGCCGACCGCCAGGCGCAGGCCGAACAGCGAGGCAAACCCCGTGGCGAAACCCTGGCAAACGGTGACGGTCGACCAGCTGATCAGCGATACGCCGTAGGTGAAGCGCGAGCCAAACCTGTCAGCGATAAACCCCGCCGGCACCAGCGCCAGCGCATAGGTCCAGGCGAATGCGGAAAAAATCAGGCCCATCTCGATCTTGTCCAGACCCAGGTCCTTGGCCATGAACGGCGCGGCGATCGAGATGTTCACCCGGTCGATGTAATTGATGATCGTCGCGATCAGCAGCAGCGACAGCATGAACCAGCGCCGCCGGGTAGGCAGACGCTGCGCCGAAACGGCATCGCGTGCACCGGCGATCACCGGCGGCACCGTGGCACTGGAAGAATGGGAGTTGGACATGCGGAGACCTCGTTATTGTTAGAAGAGTCGAGATTTTTCGAGCAGCCGATGCCGTTGCCCGCAACGTGTGGGGCAAGGCAATCGAACGGGTTGCAGCGCGGTTTTCAGACGTTCAGGAACGTCTTTCTGCGACTGATTTCAAGGGGAGGTCGGGCGGGGCGGCGAGGGGAAATAGCAGGATCATGACGTGCGCACCTTTGATTGTTTTTGAAAGAGGTTGGGCTGCGTTGGTCATTACAGTGGTCGTACAACGGTTCTAAATCAACCGATGGGTTAGAACGTTTTTTCTTGAAAAAAGTGGATTTGGCGAACGTGTCCAAAAAGATAAATACGATTTGTCTTGAGAATAAAGATCAGGTTTAAAGCATAAATAACTGAAAAATAACGACTATCTCTACTTTTACGATAATGCGGTTTTTGGACAGGCTCATCGCGAGGCTTCTTTCAAAAAAGACGACGTCATCGTATGACTCGTTGCCGCCCACCGCACAACCCTGCAAGATGACGGGCGCCACCTCACTGCCCGGAGGACCTCCCGCCCATGTCTTCACCCAGCCGTATCCCGACCTACGTCATGCAGCAACGCAGCGAATTGACCGATTTCTACATTCGCGACAAAAAGGGTCGGCGCGCCGAAACCGCGCCTCACCGGCATGAGTATTTTCAAATCCAGATCAACCTCGGTGGCGACACCGTGCAGCACATCGGCAGCGTGCAACGGCCGTTCCCGCGCAACACTCTGGCGTTCATCCTGCCGCACCGCGTGCATGTGATTCCGCATCCCGCAGACAGCAATTTCATCGTCATCAATTTTTCCCAGACGTTCCTCTTGCCGCATCTACAGTGCGACCCGATGGATCTGGAAGAGGTGTCAATCCTGCTCGCGCCTGAACTGTCGCCGTTCCGCTTTCAGGAGCATCTGGATTTCATTTTGGGCGATGAGGATTTCGCTCAGGTCTGCGGCCTGATCGAGCAGATGCGCAGCCTTGATGAGAACCGTCAGTTCGGCACACGGGAAATGCTCAAGGGCTTGTTGCTGCAGATGATCGGCAGCGTGTGTTTTCTTTACGCCGAGCCGCTCAAGCGCCTGGCGGAAGAGAATGCCGCCGAGAACAGCCGTCGCGACGCCTTGAGCCGAATGTTCGAGTACTTGCGGAAGAACATCGCCGATCCTGATCTCAACCTGATCAAAGTCGCCGCTGCGACCTATCTGTCACCGACTTACCTGACGCACTGGCTGCGCAAGGAGATCGGCAAGACGTTCACCGAGCTGGTGCTGGAGCGGCGCATGCACGCGGCGCGCAATTTCCTGCTCAACAGCACGCGCTCGGTGGGCGAGGTCGCGCGGCTGTGTGGATTTGCTGATGAGGCCTATTTCTCTCGACGTTTTCGCCAGATTCATGGCCAGCCACCGGGGCAGTTTCGTCGCCGCCAGCTCAATCCGGATACGCCGCAGACACCACTGAATACTTAGAACGGCGCTCAGACCCATTTGAAGCGGGCAGGGAAGCGCGCCACGAAACAGGTGCCTGCCTCGCTGTCGGACGTCACGGTCAAGGTGCCGTTGTGCGCATTGGCAATTTGCCCGGCAATGTACAAGCCCAGCCCCAGCCCTTCATTGCGCTGACCGGCTTCGGAACGTGAGAACGGTTCAAACAGCAGCGGCATCAGCGCGGGTGGAATCGGCGCGCCCTGGTTGGTCAGCGAAATCACCATCTCATCGCCCTCGGCAAACGCCTTGAGCACGATCGGTTCGGCCGTAGAACCGTGGGTCACCGCGTTGCCCAGCAGATTCGACAACAACTGGCTGATGCGCAACGGGTCGCAATAGACCCCGGTCGGTACCTCAAGCGAATCAATGAACTTCGCCTGCGGGTACGCCACCTGGATTTCTTCAAGGGTCTGGCGCAGCGTTTGCTGCAAGTCATCGACCAGTTTGCGTTGCACCGGAATCCCGCTGCCGAGCCGACCCCGGGCAAAGTCGAGGATGTTTTCGATCAGCACGCCCATGCGCACCGAACTGGTACGGATCGCCGATAGCAGCGTGCGCGAGCGCTTGTCTTCGGCTTTGCTTTGCAGCAGGTCGGCACTCATGCGAATGGCACTGAGTGGCGTGCGCAAGTCATGGCCCAGTACGGCGATGAACTGCTCGCGCAGACGGCCCAATTCGTTGGCATCGGCCAGTGCGGTTTTGGTCGCGTGCAAATGGCCCTGGGTATCCAGGCTCATTGCAATCAGCTGGGCGAAGAGGGTGAGGGTCTTTTCGATGGCCGGGTCGTCGAGGTTCGCCGGAACCGAATCAATGGCGCAGAGTGTGCCGAAAAACTCGCCATTGGCCTTGATGATCGGAATCGAAATGTAGCTTTCCAGACCATAGGTTTTCGGCGTGTGGTGCGTGGAGAAAACCGGGTGCTGGCTGGCATGGCCGAAGATCACCGGCTGATGGTGCTGACGGATCTCATGACAAATCGTCGATTCCAGTACCAGTTCGCCGCCGGGCAACAGGCCGAAGTCTATCGAGTCATCCACGGCGCAAGCGATCCACTTGCTCTCGGTGACCCGCGCTACAGCGGCGAAGCGCATGCCGGTCGTATGCTTGACCATGCTCAGGATCACCGGCACAGCGTCGATGCTGCCGATGGCCTGGAGGTCGGAGGAGAAATCTGTCTGGGGCATGGCCGGCGCTTCGCGAAAGTGTCGCCAGAGACTATCGGTAATTGCCGGCCATGCCTAATGAACCTGCAAAAAAGGGCGCCGGGAAAAGTCCCGGCGCCCTGTGCGGTGCTTGCTGAGCGCTATCGCCTCAGAACTTGTACTTGGCGGTCATCATGTAGCTGCGCGGGGTGCCGTAGTTGTCGGTCGAGCCCCAGGTCACGTCGGTGCCGATGGAGGAATAGTACTTGCGGTCAAAGATGTTGTTGGCGTTGACCTGCAGGTCGAGGTGCTTGTTGACCTCGTAACCGGCCATCAGGTCGGTGACCGCGTAGCCGCCCTGTTCTAGACGATAGCTGCCGCCATTGGCCAGAGCGATGTCGTTGTACATGCGGCTCTGCCAGTAGACGTTGCCGCCCACGCGCAGTTTTTCCAGCGGGCCTTTGAAACGATACACGGTGGAGACCTTGAACAGGTGCTCGGGCATGTCGGTGTCGAATTTCTGGTTATTGTTGGCCGGGTTTTCGTCCTTGATGTAGTGGGCGCGGGTGTAGGTGTAGCCGGCGCCGACTTGCCATTGCTCGGTCAGCGCACCTTGCAGTTCCATGTCCACGCCTTGGGCGCGAACCTTGCCGGAGGTTTCGTAGCAGGTCAGTTCCGGGCAGCCGAGCTGGGTCGCCGCCTGGGTGGCGCGGTTGGTCTGGTCCATCTGGAACACCGCCACGCTGCCGTTCAGCGCGCCGTCGAAATATTCGCCCTTGATTCCGACTTCGTAGTTTTCACCGACGATCGGCTCGAGCACTTTGCCGCCGAGGTCCTTCTGGGTTTGCGGGGTGAAGATATCGGTGTAGCTGGCGTAGACCGAGTGATGGTCATCGAGTTTGTAGATCAGGCCGGCGTAACGGGTCAGGTTGCGCGTGACCTTGAAGTCACCGTCGGCACTGCGATCGTCGTAGTCATACCAGTCCAGGCGGCTGCCGAGGATCAACGTCAGCGGGTCGGCCAGGCTCAAGCGCGTGGTCAGGTAAACCGCGTCCTGGGTGGTGACGTTACGCGACTTGCCACTGCGGACGAAGTCAGGCTTGGGCGCGGCGATCGGCAGACCGGTGTCGTAGGGCGAGTATTCCTTGGTGGTGGCGTCGTACACGCGGTTGCTGGCGCCGACCACCAGTTCGTGAGTGCGGCCGAACGCTTCGAACGGGCCGCTGGCGAAACCGTCGAAGGCGCGTTGCTTGTCGGTGTGGTGCGATTGGTAGGCGGTGGTTTCCAGCGGGCCGTCGTAACGCGACAGGTACGTGCCGGAGAATTCGCCTTCGGTTGTCGAAGTCGAGCCGCCGATGTGCAGTTTCCAGTCATTGGCGAAACGGTGTTCGACTTCACCGAACACGGTGTCGACCTGCAGCTTGCGGTTTTCCCAATCGGTGCCCGGGTAGGTGGAGCGGGGCAGGTCGAGGTGGTGGCCGTTTTCGCCGATCGGCAGGCCGCCCCAGAAATAGTTGGTCTGATCGTTCTGCCGGGAGAAACCGAGGGTCGCGGTGGTGCTGTCACTCAGGTCGGCTTCACCGATGGCGTAGAACAGGCCGTGATCGTTTTCTTCCTTGTCGCGGAAGCTGTCCGCGCCCTGATACGACGTCACTACCCGGCCACGCAGGGTGCCGCTTTCGTTCAGCGGGCTGGAGGCATCGACTTCGCCACGGTAGTCATCCCAGCTGCCGGCGGCGCCGGTGAGGGTCACGCGCTGATCAGCGGTTGGACGCTTGCGCACCATGTTGATCGCCGCCGACGGGTTGCCGGCACCGGTGACCAGACCGGTCGCACCGCGGACGATTTCCACCCGGTCGAACATCGCCAGGTTCGGCTGCACCGCCAGGGTGAACGGCGAATACGAGCTGGGCAGGCCGTCGTACATGATGTTGTCGATGTCGAAACCGCGCGCCTTGTAAGTCTGCCGGCCCGGGCCGCTGGCCTCGCTGAGGAACAGCCCCGGCGTACCGCGCACCACGTCGTTGACGCTGGTCATGTTCTGGTCGTCCATGCGCTGACGAGTGATTACCGTCACCGCCTGCGGCGTTTCGCGCATGGTCAGCGACAGCTTGGTCGCGGTCTGCATCGGGCCGGTGGTGTAGGACTGCGTGTCTTCGGTGGTGCTGCTCATCTGCGTAGCGCCGATTTCGGTCGCTTGCAGTTCCAGCGGGCCATTGGCTGGCGCAGTGGCTGCGGTTTCTTCAGCCAACGCAGGAGCGATGCTGGCCATGCCGATGGCGAGTGCGAGGAGGTTAGGTGAAAGGTTCGAGCGGCGGTGAATGGTGTGAAACGACATCTATCTGCTTCCCCAAGATTTACCCAAACGAAACTAATGCGAGTGAATGTAAGAATTATTCGCATTAGTATGTCGGAAGTTTCCGGGGGAATAAACCCGTACGAGTCAGTTAGTTAATGATTTTTTCACAATTGGATTTGATGGCCTCCGCAGGCAAATGTGGGAGCGGGCCTGCTCGCGAAGGCGGTGTGTCATTCAACAGATGCGTTATCTGATACGACGCTTTCGCGAGCAGGCTCACTCCCACAGGGTTATGCGGTTTTTTTGAAATCAGTCCAGATCCTTCGCCTCATGCCGCTCCGGTACCTGACTGTCTTCATCACCCCAGGTGCGATTCACTCGCTGCCCACGGATGACCGCTGGCCGCTTGGCGATTTCTTCCGCCCAGCGCTGCACATGGGTGTACTCGTGCGCGGCGAGAAATTCCGCCGCCGAGTAAACGTTGTTGCGCACCAGTTGCCCGTACCAGGGCCACACGGCAATGTCGGCGATGGTGTAATCGTCGCCGGCCAGATAGGCGTTGTCGGCGAGACGGCGGTTGAGCACATCCAGCTGCCGTTTGGCTTCCATGGTGAAGCGGTTGATCGGATATTCGAGCTTCTCCGGCGCATACGCGTAGAAGTGCCCGAAACCGCCGCCCAGGTACGGCGCCGAGCCCATTTGCCAGAACAGCCAGTTGAGGGTTTCGGTGCGACCGGCCGGATCCTTGGGCAGCAAGGCGCCGAACTTTTCCGCGAGATACAGCAGGATCGAACCGGACTCGAACACCCGGATCGGCGGCTCGACGCTGCGATCCAGCAGCGCCGGGATTTTCGAATTCGGGTTGACCTCGACAAAGCCGCTGGAGAACTGATCGCCCTCGCCAATGCGGATCAGCCACGCGTCGTATTCGGCCTCGCTGTGGCCGAGTGCGAGCAACTCTTCGAGCATGATGGTGACCTTGACGCCGTTGGGCGTGGCCAGCGAATACAGTTGCAGCGGATGCTTGCCGACCGGCAGCTCTTTGTCATGGGTCGGCCCGGCGATCGGCCGGTTGATGCTGGCGAAGTGGCCGCCGGACGGGGCTTCGTGTTTCCAGACCTTGGGCGGAACGTAAGACGCATTGCTCATGAAACGGACCTCGTCGATGCTGGGAGAGAACAGGTAGACACCGTAGGGAAAATTTCCGGCGGGTGCCAGCGGTGAGTGCGGTTATTCATATTGAATGATGTAAACCGATCTGCCGCCCTCGCGAGCAGGCTCGCTCCCACAGGGTATGTATTGGACAGAGAAACAGGGTTCACCCGTATTCATTGTGGGAGCGAGCCTGCTCGCGAAAGCGTCGGCAGGGTCGCCGCGCCTAATGGCTCCAATACCGCCCAACTGCACCCCCGACTCCCTGCACCGGATCTGTCTCAGGAAACGCCAGCCCCGCGATCTGCGCCAACTGCGCATCACTCGGCGCGGCCCGGCAAATATCCGCCTGCTGCCCCGGCGGATAAGCACCCACCACGAGAAAATCCTCACTCGATCCCAGATTGCAGTGCCCGGTTCCGGCAGGCAGCAACAGCACATCCCCGGCGCTGACGTCGACGGCTTGCCCGTCAGGCCCGCCCAACATCAACCGCGCCTGACCGGCCGCCACGCCAAGCACTTCGTGGCCTTCAGTGTGGTAGTGGTGATAGTCATAAATGCCGTAGCGCCACTGCGCCGGCCAGCCATTGGCGCCGAAGGTCTGCTCGAAGCGCGCCGCGGGATCGTCGCCTTCAACGGCAACCGCGCTGCGGTAGATCAGCACTGGCAGACGCGGATTGTTCGGCACCCAGTCATTGCGTTGAAGCAGCAGGGTTTGTACTTCAGTCATGGCCCATCCTCCTTCGATCATTTCTCAATCGACCACAGAGCAGGGCGCACGCCTCAAAAAATCATTGCCGCGCAAACACGGCGCCGAAGTTCATGCCCGGACAATCCAGCGAAACTTCATCGTGCAGCGGGCTGTCCAGACCCTTACATGTCCATGCAGCGGTAAATGGCGAGGGTCAAGATGACGATGACAGTAGGTGATTTTCTGGTTGAGCGGCTCAGCGAATGGGGCGTCACGCGGATTTTTGGTTATCCGGGGGATGGCATCAACGGCGTGTTCGGCGCCATGAGCCGGGCCAAAGGCAAGATCGAATTCGTTCAGGCACGGCACGAGGAAATGGCTGCGTTCATGGCCTCGGCCCACGCCAAGTTCACCGGCGAGCTGGGCGTGTGCATCGCCACCTCGGGTCCCGGCGCTTCGCACCTGATCACCGGCCTCTACGACGCGCGCATGGACCACATGCCGGTGCTGGCCATTGTCGGTCAGCAGGCGCGGACGGCGCTGGGCAGCCACTACCAGCAGGAGCTGGATCTGGTGTCGATGTTCAAGGATGTCGCCGGTGCGTTTGTGCAGCAGGCTTCGGCGCCGTCGCAAGTGCGCCATCTGCTTGATCGTGCGGTGCGCACTGCGGTCGGCGAGCGCCGCGTCACCGCGCTGATTCTGCCCAATGACTTGCAGGACCTGCCTTACGAACAACCGGCGCGTGCCCATGGCACCGCGCATTCCGGCGTCGGCTACAGCAAGCCGAAAGTCGTTCCTTATGCCGCCGATCTGCAACGCGCCGCCGAGGTGCTGAACAGCGGCGAGAAAGTCGCGATTCTGGTCGGTGCCGGCGCGCTGGAGGCGACCGATCTGGTCATCGCCGTGGCGGAAAAGCTCGGCGCGGGCGTCGCCAAGGCGCTGTTGGGCAAAGCAGCGTTGCCAGATGATTTGCAGTGGGTCACCGGCAGCATCGGCCTGCTCGGTACCGAGCCCAGCTACAAGCTGATGAGCGAATGCGACACCTTGCTGATGATCGGTTCGGGCTTCCCGTATTCCGAGTTTCTGCCCAAGGAAGGCCAGGCGCGCGGGGTTCAAATCGATCTGCAGCCGGACATGCTCAGCCTCCGCTATCCGATGGAGGTCAATCTGGTCGGCGATTCAGCGGAAACCCTTGCCGCGTTGCTGCCCTTGCTGGAACAGAAAACCTCGAACAAATGGCGCAAGAAGATCGAAGGCTGGCGCAGCAGCTGGGAGAAAACCCTGGAAAAACGTGCCATGGCCAAAGCCGATCCGGTCAACCCGCAACGAGTGGTCTACGAGTTGTCACCGCGCTTGCCTGAGCAGGCAATCATCACCAGCGATTCCGGCTCATGCGCCAACTGGTTCGCCCGTGACCTGAAAATCCGTCGCGGCATGAAATGCTCACTGTCCGGTGGCCTGGCCTCGATGGGCGCGGCGGTGCCCTATGCGATCGCGGCCAAGTTCGCCTACCCGGAACGCCCGGTCATTGCCCTGGTCGGCGATGGCGCGATGCAGATGAACAACATGGCCGAGCTGATCACTGTCGCCAAATACTGGCGACAATGGCAGAGCCCGAAATGGATCTGCGCGGTGTTCAACAATGAAGACCTCAATCAAGTCACCTGGGAGCAGCGGGTGATGGAGGGCGATCCAAAGTTCGAAGCGTCGCAGAGCATCCCGGACGTGCCGTATCACCTGTTCGCGATCTCCATTGGCCTCAAGGGCATTTTTGTTGATCGTGAAGAAGAGGTCGCCGCTGCGTGGGAGCAAGCGCTCGCCTCGGAAGTGCCGGTGCTGATCGAGTTCAAGACCGACCCGAACGTGCCGCCGCTGCCACCGCACATCAAGCTTGAGCAAGCGAAGAAATTCGCCACGACCCTGCTCAAGGGCGATCCGGACGAAGCCGGGGTGATTGTGCAGACCGCCAAGCAGGTGCTCGGCGCCGTGTTGCCCGGGAAAAAATGACGGTGGGCGCTTGAACGAGCCAGCGATCTTTATCGGTTGCGCCGGCTGGAGTCTCGCTCGCGAGCACTGGCCGGCATTCCCCGCCGAAGGCACGCACCTGCAACGCTACGCCGCGCGCTTCAACTGTGGGGAGATCAACAGCTCGTTCTACCGCCCGCATCGGCGTCAGACCTACGAGCGCTGGGCTGATTCGGTGGCGCCGGACTTTCGCTTCGCCGTGAAAGTGCCGAAGCTCATCACCCATGAACAGCGGCTGGCGGACAGCGCGGCCGCGCTCGATGAGTTTCTCGGGCAAGGCCAGGGCTTGGGTGATCGACTCGGTTGCCTGCTAGTGCAACTGCCACCGAAACTTGCTTTCGATGCGCCGGTGGCCGAGGCGTTTTTTAACGCCCTGCGCGAGCGGTACAAAGGCAGTGTGGTGCTGGAACCGCGACACGAATCGTGGACTGGCGCTGAAGCGATGCTGGTCGATCTGCAAATCGCCCAAGCGGTGGTCGATCCCTCGCGGATCAGCAGCGACACCGCGCCGGGTGGCTGGCAAGGCCTGCAGTATTGGCGCCTGCACGGCTCGCCTCGGATTTATCACAGCGCTTATGAAGCGGCCTATCTGCAACAGCTTGCCCGGAACCTGCTGCGCGCCAGTGCCGAGGGCAAACACATCTGGTGCATCTTCGACAACACCGCCAGCGGTGCCGCCACCGCCGATGCGCTGGCTTTGAAGGCGTTGATCGAAGGCGGTGAGCGCTGAACGACGACGCTCTCGTTACCCACACAAACGATCCGGCTACAGGTAAACTCCGCGCACTTTTTCAAGGAGTTCACATGAGTTACTACCAGCCGGGCATTCTCGCTACCCCTGTTCCTGCGCAAGCACGTCATCTGTTTTTCGCCCTGGCGTCGGTTGAAGCCTTGCCGCAAGCGATCGACAGCCTGCTGATGCTGGTGGATGGCAAGTCGGCGGTGGTTGGCTTTGGTGAGTCGTTGACCAAGGCGCTGAATGTCGAAATCGCTGGCCTGCGCAGCTTCCCGGCGCTGACCGGCGTTGGCGTGAATAACCCGTCGACCCAGCATGCCCTGTGGATCTGGCTGCACGGTGTTGACCGTGGTGAGCTGCTCAACCGCTGCAACGCTATCGAAGCCGCGCTGGCTCCGGCCTTGCGTCTGGTCGAGATGCAGGAAGCCTTCCGCCACATGGAGGGCCACGACCTCACCGGTTATGAGGACGGCACGGAAAACCCCCACGATGACGCCGCTGTCGCCGCCGCACTGCTAAGCAGTGGCGCGGACGGGCTGGTCGGTGGCAGCTTCGCCGCGATCCAGCAGTGGCAGCACGACCTCAAGGGTTTTCATCGCCTGTCTGCCGGGGCCAAGGACGACATCATGGGGCGTCGCTTGAGCGATAACGAAGAAATCGACGACGCGCCGATCTCCGCCCACGTCAAACGCACCGCGCAGGAAAGCTTTGCGCCGGAAGCCTTCGTCGTGCGCCGCTCGATGCCGTGGATCGAAGGCGATCGTGCCGGTTTGATGTTCCTCGCTTTCGGTTTCTCCCTCGATGCCTTCGAAGCGCAGCTGCGCCGTATGAGCGGTCTGGAAGACGGTATTGCCGATGGCTTGTACCAGATCAGCCGGCCAATCACCGGCGGCTACTACTGGTGCCCGCCGCTCAAGGACGGACGCCTTGATCTGCGCGCGTTGCGCATCGGCTGAGGACTGCATATGAACGTGGTGCGCTGGGGCATGATCGGTTGCGGCAGTGTCGCTGAACGCAAGAGCGGGCCGGCCTTCTACAAGGCGCCCGGTTCGGCGCTGATTGCGGTAATGGGCCGTCGCCTCGAAGCGGTGACCGACTACGCTGCGCGCCACGGCATTAGTCGCGTCTACACCGATGTCGATGCGCTGATCAACGATCCCGAAGTCGACGCGGTGTACATCGCCACACCGCCCGACAGCCACCACGCCTACAGCCTGAAAGTCGCCGCCGCCGGCAAGCATTGCTGCGTGGAAAAGCCCATGGCGCTCAACGCCGGGCAAAGCCGCGAGATGCAGCAAGCGTTTGCCGCTGCCGGTCTGCACTTGTTCGTCTCGTATTACCGCCGCTCGCTGCCGCGCTTCGCTCAGGTGCGGCAATGGCTGGAGGAGGGGCGCATCGGCGATGTCCGCCATCTGAGCTGGACACTGACCAAAGCGCCGTCGCCGGCTGATCTTGAGGGTCGCGATAATTGGCGCACCGACCCTGCGGTGGCTGGCGGCGGCTACTTTGCCGACCTGGCCAGCCATGGCCTGGACCTGTTCCAGTATCTGCTTGGCGACATCGTTGAAGTCGCCGGTTTCACCGCGCGTCAGGCAGGTTTGTACGCGGCTGAAGATGCGGTCAGCGCCACTTGGCGATTCGCCTCCGGGGCGTTGGGCACGGGCTGCTGGAACTTTGTTGCGGATCGCCGTGAGGATCGCGTCGAGATTATCGGCAGCAAAGGGCGGATCGGGTTTTCGGTGTTTGATGAACATCCGGTGCAGCTGTTTGCCGACGAGCAGATCAGCCTGGAGATTGCCCACCATGAGCATATTCAGTGGCATCACGTGCTGGGGATGAATGCGCATATTCGGGGTGATTCACAGCATCCCGCCGTGGCCGAGCAAGCCGTCAAGACCGATTGGGTAATGGACTGGATCCTCAAACGCTAAATAGCTCACGATCCCCTGTGGGAGCGAGCCTGCTCGCGAAAGCATCCTGTCAGTCAGTATTTTGGTGACTGACACACCGCCTTCGCGAGCAGGCTCGCTCCCACAGATGTCCCACAGGTCTTCCGGCGCAACACGCATCTAAGGTTATGCCCAAACAATATTTCTCAACCTCTTCATAACGTCTCTAAGATCACGTCATAACTCGTTATAACAAGTGATCCGACAATGACCGATAACGTTCTCTCCCTCAGTAGCGTTCCGCTGCACACCCAACTGCGCGACGTCCTGCGTGCGCGGATTCTCGACGGTGAATACCCGCAAGACAGTCAAATGCCTTCCGAAAGCGAGCTGGGTGCGCTGTTCAAAGTCAGCCGTATCACCGTGCGCCAGGCGCTGGGTGATCTGCAAAAGGAAGGGTTGATCTTCAAAATCCACGGCAAGGGCACCTTTGTCGCCAAGCCGAAAACCTTTCAGAACGTCAGCAGCCTGCAAGGCCTCGCCGAGTCGATGACCGGGCGCGGTTATGAAGTGATCAACCGCCTGCGCAGTTTCAAATTCATTCCGGCCGACAAGCGTGTGGCCGAGCGTCTGCAGCTCGCCGAAGGTGAGATCGTCGCGCAGATCAAACGCGTGCGCCTGATCAACCGCGAGCCGATCTCGCTGGAAATTACCTACCTGCCCAAAGCCGTCGGCGAACGGCTGGAGAAGGCTGATCTGGTCACTCGCGACATCTTTCTGATTCTGGAAAACGACTGCGGCATCGCCCTCGGCCACGCCGATCTGGCCATCGATGCGGTGCTGGCCGACAGCGACCTGACCCAGGCACTCAGCGTCGAAGCGGGCTCGCCGATCATGCGCATCGAGCGCCTGACCCACGATGCCCACGGCCAGCCGCTGGACTTCGAACACCTTTATTACCGTGGCGATGCGTTCCAGTACCGCCTGCGGATCGACCGGCAAAAAGGGGAGCAGGCATGACCCGCAACGTTCTAGAACAGGAATACGACATCGTCGTGATTGGCGGCGGTACGGCCGGGCCGATGGCGGCGATCAAGGCCAAAGAGAAGAACCGCGATTTGCGCGTTTTGCTGGTCGACAAGGCCAACGTCAAGCGCAGCGGCGCGATCAGCATGGGCATGGACGGCCTGAACAACGCGATCATCCCCGGCCACTCGACGCCGGAGCAGTACACCAAGGAAATCACCATCGCCAACGACGGCATCGTCAATCAGGCGGCGGTCTACGCCTATGCGACGCACAGTTTTGAAACCATCGAACAACTCGACCGCTGGGGCGTTAAGTTCGAGAAAGACGAGACCGGTGACTACGCGGTAAAAAAGGTCCACCACATGGGCGCCTATGTGCTGCCGATGCCGGAAGGGCACGACATCAAGAAAGTCCTGTATCGGCAGTTGAAACGTGCGCGGGTGAGCATCACCAATCGCCTGGTATGCACGCGTTTGTTGACCGACGAGGAGGGCGCGATCAACGGAGTGATGGGCTTCGATTGCCGCACCGCCGACTTCCATGTGATCAAGGCCAAAGCAGTGATTCTCGCCTGCGGCGCGGCCGGACGCCTGGGTCTGCCATCGTCTGGCTACTTGATGGGCACCTACGAGAACCCGACCAATGCGGGCGACGGCTACGCGATGGCCTATCACGCCGGCGCCGAACTGGCCAATCTCGAGTGCTTTCAGATCAACCCGTTGATCAAGGATTACAACGGCCCGGCCTGTGCCTACGTCACCGGCCCGCTGGGTGGCTACACCGCCAACAACAAGGGCGAACGCTTCATCGAGTGCGACTACTGGAGCGGGCAGATGATGTGGGAATTCCATCAGGAACTGGAGAGCGGCAACGGTCCGGTGTTCCTCAAACTCGATCACCTGGCCGAGGAAACCATCCAGAACATCGAGGAAATCCTGCACAGCAATGAGCGCCCGAGCCGTGGCCAGTTCCACGCCAACCGTGGCACCGACTACCGCACGCAGATGGTTGAAATGCACATTTCGGAAATCGGCTTTTGCAGCGGCCACTCGGCGTCCGGCGTGTGGGTCAATGAGCGTGCCGAGACTTCAGTGAAAGGCTTGTATTCGGCCGGCGACATGGCTGCGGTGCCGCACAATTACATGCTTGGCGCGTTCACTTACGGCTGGTTCGCCGGGCACAACGCGGCGGAGTTTGTCGCCGGTCGCGAGTTTTCCGCACTGGACAGCGAGCAGATCGCCAAGGAGAAAGCCCGGGTCTACGCGCCGCTCGACCGCGAACACGGCCTGCCACCGGCGCAGGTGGAATACAAGCTGCGCCGCTTCGTCAACGACTACCTGCAACCGCCGAAAGTGACCAAGAAGATGCAGATCGGCCTGCAGCGTTTCAGCGACATCGAGCACGATCTTGAGCAGATGAAGGCCAGCAATGCTCACGAATTGATGCGCGCCATGGAAACCAGCGTGATCCGCGACTGCGCCGAAATGGCCGCCCGCGCGTCGTTGTTCCGCGCCGAAAGCCGCTGGGGCTTGTACCACTATCGCGTCGATCACCCGCAACGCAACGACGCCGAGTGGTTCTGCCATTGCCATCTGAAGAAGGGCGAGGACGGGCGCATGACCAGTTTCAAGAAAGCCGTCGAGCCTTACATCATCCCGCTCGATGCCGAAGAAATGCAGGCCTACGACCGCCTGCGGGTCGGCGCCTTCGCCGCTTGATGCATCACTAGAAAGAGAGTCCGAACCATGGCTTATCAAGCTCAGGAAATCTTCTTCCGCTCCAACGCGCCGGTCACCGTGGACGAGGACAAATGCATCGCCGAAAAGGGCTGCACCGTGTGCGTCGACGTCTGCCCGATGGACCTGCTGGCGATCAACCCGGCCACGCAAAAAGCGTACATGGCATTCGATGAATGCTGGTACTGCATGCCGTGCGAGAAGGATTGCCCGACGGGGGCGGTGAAGGTCGACATCCCCTATTTGTTGCGTTGACCCCAAATCCATTGTGGGAGCGAGCCTGCTCGCGAAAGCAATCGTTCGTTCAACAATGATGGTGACTGACCCGCCGCCTTCGCGAGCAGGCTCGCTCCCACATTGCAATTGTGATTATCCAATAGCCATCCGGTGAACCCCGGACGCTGAATGCAAAACACCCCTCGTTTCCCACCGCGCCCTGATCGCGGCGGAGACGAACTTCAAACAAATGATTCGAGGGGAAACACTCATGTTGCGTGCAGCACTTGCCGGTCTGGTACTGGCTTCATTCACCTTGTCGGCCTCGGCCGAAACCATCCGCATCGCCATCGGCACTCAGGACACCACCATCAACTGCGCCGCTGGCGGGTTGTTGATCAGGGAACTGGGTCTGCTGGAAAAATACCTGCCCCACGATGGCGCCTACAAAGACGCGAAGTATGACGTGCAGTGGAAGAATTTCACCAGTGGCGCGCCGCTGACCAATGAGATGGTCGCCGGCAAACTCGATTTCGGTGCCATGGCCGATTTCCCCGGTGCGTTCAACGGCGTGGCGTTCGAAACGGCGGGCAAGCACAGCCTGTTCATCAGCGTGCTGTCAGGCAGCATCAAGGGCAGCGGCAACGGCATCGTCGTGCCGAGCGCTTCGGCCGTGCAGAGCTTGAGTGAACTCAAGGGCAAGACCATTTCGGTGCCGTTCGCCTCGACGGCTCACGGCATGTTGCTGCGCGCCGTGGCAGAGCAGGGCTGGGACCCGCTCAAGGATGTCAACATCATCGCCCAGCCACCGGAAGTCGCCGGCTCGGCATTGCAGGCCGGCAAGATCGACGCCCACGCCGATTTCGTGCCGTTCGCCGAGCTGTTCCCGAGCCGTGGTTTCGCCCGCAAGATCTACGACGGCGCCCAGGCCAACGCGCCGACTTTCCATGGCGCACTGGTGGATCAGGCCTACGCCAGGAAGTACCCGGAAATCGTCGTCGCCTATTTGCGCGCGAGCATCGAAGCCAACCAACTGCTTGCCGCCGAACCGGAGAAGTACAGCGAACTGATCGCCAAAGTCACCGGGGTCGATGCCGAGGTCAACTACCTGTTTCACGGCCCGCTCGGCGTACAGACCCGCGACCTGAGCTGGAAACCTGAATACCGCCAGGCTGTCGGTACCGCCATCGATACCTTGAAGCTGCTGAAGAAAGCCGATCGCGGGCTCGACCTGAACAACTTCATCGACGACCAGTACATCCGCGCCGCCTTCAAGGCTGCGAACCTCGATTACACCGCGCAACTGGCCAACTACGCGCAGACGCCATTGCCGGGCGTGGATGCGGCGACGGGCAATGCCATCACCGACGTCAGCCATGTCGCGGAAATCTGGGTGCGCGGTGAGGAAAAAGTCCGCCGTTACGGCTCGGCTGAAGCGGCGTTCACCGCGCTGGCGGGGTTGAAGCAGGAGGGCAAGAACATTCGTGCGGTGTATGCGCAGGCCAGTGACAGCGGGATCAAGTTGCTCGCTGAACAGGCGTGGTTTGCCAGCGACGCCAAGGGCCACCTCAGCGCATTTCTGCTCAAGGGCCAGGCCCAGCAATACGCTGCGGCGCAGGGTGGCAAGGTGTTCGACTTTAGCGATGCGACTGCGCAGGTTGTTGCTGCGCGCTGAAGATCAAAAGCCCCTCACCCTAACCCTCTCCCGGAGGGAGAGGGGACTGACCGAGTTGTTGGTGAGAGATACGCCGACGTGAATTACCGAGTCGAACTCAGGTCTGCAAGCGCTGAAGATCAAAAGCCCCTCACCCTAACCCTCTCCCAAAGGGAGAGGGGGCTGACCGAGTTGTTGGTGAGAGATACGCCGACGTGAATTACCGAGTCGAACTGAGGTCTGCAAGCGCTGAAGATCAAAAGCCCCTCACCCTAACCCTCTCCCGGAGGGAGAGGGGACTGACCGAGTTGTTGGTGAGATACGCCGACGTTTAGTACCGAGTCGAACTCAGGTCGTGAAAAGCACGCAAATCGGCTCCCTTTCCCCCTCGCCCCCCTGGGGGAGAGGGCTGGGGTGAGGGGGTAAATCTCAGCCATCACACAGAACCCGAACTGGAAACCGGACTATGAAAACACCGTTGCGCTGGACATCAAGAGCCGCCTCACTGCTGCTCTGCCTGCTCTTCTGGCAACTAGCCGCCAGCCATCACTGGAACCTCGGCCTGGTCACCTTTGCCAACGTGCCGACGCCACTGGCGGTGATCGAAGCCGCACTGGGCCTGGGCGACTCGGGCAAACTCTGGCAGCACTTGAGCAGCAGCCTGGGCCGCGTCTTCGCCGGCTATCTGGCGGCGCTGATCATCGGCATCGCCCTGGGCCTGGCCATCGGCCGGTCGAAATGGGCTGAAGACATTTTGCTGCCACCGCTGGAAGTCCTGCGCCCGATCCCCGCCGTGGCGTGGATTCCGCTGGCGATCCTGATGTTTCCGTCCTCGGAGTTGTCGATGGTTTTCATCACCTTCACTGGCGCGCTGTTCCCGATCCTGCTCAATACCGTGCACGGCGTCGAAGGCGTTGATCCACGCCTGATCGCCTCGGCAAAGAGCCTCGGGGCCGGGCGTCGGGCGATTCTGCTGGAAGTAATCCTGCCGGGCGCTGCGCCGAGCATCATCACTGGCCTTGCGATCGGCATGGGCACGTCGTGGTTCTGTCTGGTGACCGCGGAAATGATCTCCGGGCAGTTCGGCATCGGTTACTACACCTGGGAGTCCTACACCATTCAGAACTACGCCGACATTGTCGTCGGCATGCTCCTGATCGGCGTGTTGGGCATGGGCAGCAGTTGGCTGATCAAACGCCTGGGCGGCTTGTTCACGCCTTGGCATCGACCGCGAGGCAAAGCCTGATGAGCGTGATGCAAACCCCGGCAGGGCGGATCGACATTCGCCAATTGTCCATCGTCCTCGGCCAGGGCCGCGAAGCCTTCGAAGCGGTGCAGGGCCTCGATTGCCAGATCGAATCCGGCCAGTTCGTGTGCATTCTCGGCCCGTCCGGTTGCGGCAAGTCGACCTTGCTCGGCGCCCTGGCCGGACACTTGAATGCCAGTACCGGCAGCCTGAAAGTCGACGGCAGCGCGGTGACCGGCCCGTCTCCGCAACGCGGCATGGTGTTTCAGCACCACACGCTGTTCCCGTGGCGCACGGTGCGCGACAACGTCGCCTTCGGCCTGAAGATGCGCGGCGTCGACAAGGCTGAGCGGCATCGCGCGGCTGATGAAATCCTCACACTGGTCGGCCTCGAAGGCTTCGCCGAGCGCTGGCCCGATCAGCTCTCTGGGGGCATGCAGCAACGGGTAGAAATCGCCCGGGTGCTGGTCAATCGCCCGCGACTGTTGCTGATGGACGAACCGTTCGGCGCGCTGGATGCGCTGACCCGTCTGAACATGCAGGAACTGCTGCTGGACATCTGGACGCGCATCCGCACCACGGTGGTTTTCGTCACTCACGACATCGACGAGGCGTTGTTTCTCGCCGACCGCTTGCTGGTAATGAGCGCGCGACCGGGGCGAATCATCGAAGACTTGCCTCTGGACTTTCCGCGTCCGCGCACCAGCGAACTGGTCACCAGCCCGGAATTCGCTCGCCTCAAGCGCCACTGCCTCGACCTGCTGCGCCACGACAACGACCGACCGCTGCCGCGCCTCAATCCGCTCGGCCTGCCTCCTGAAAACCCTTTGCCGCGATTTGCCCTATGACCTCTATTTTTGCTGTGACCGACAACGAAGACATCCTCGCCCTGCAACCGCGCCTGACGGCTGAAGACGCTGGCGTGCGGCGCATTGCCTTGATCGATCTGGCCGATCTCGAAGAACCGGATGGCTTGCTCTGGCTGGTTGATCGACTTCGTCAGGATCCTGCCGAGGATGTTCGCGCTGAAGCTGCGCGATTGCTTGAAGCGTGGGAGGACGATGCGGTCGTGCAAGCCTTGTGCGAAGCGCTGACGGATACGTCGCCCGCTGTGCAATCGGCGGCGGCGCAAAGCCTGAGCCTGCTCAAGACTGCGGCGGCGGGGCGGGTCATTCTGCCGTGGACCGCACATGCCGATGTCAGTGTGCGCATCGCCGCCTTTCGGGCGTTACGCGAATTGCGCTTCGCCGAGGCCGCGTCGGCTGCCGTCGCCGCGTTGGAGGACACCGATGCCAATGTCCGTCGCGAAGCGGTCGGTGTGCTCGGCTGGCTCAAACAGCTCGACGCGCTGCCAGCCCTGGCGCAACTGGCCAGCGACGACCCGGACACCGAAGTGCGCCGCGCCGCGACCGGTGCGCTGGGTCTGGCCAGTGGCGCCGAAGTGTTGCCGGCGCTGAGCCAGGCCTTGCACGACCCCGCCTGGCAAGTGCGCGAAGAAGCCGCGACGACACTGGGCAAGGTTGGCCACAGCGACGCCGGCCCCACCTTGCTCGAAGCGCTGAGCGATGATTACTGGCAAGTGCGCCTGCGCGCCGCTCGCAGCCTCGGTCGTCTGCGTTTCGTCCCGGCGCTGGACGCGCTGATCGACACCCTCGGCCACCGCATCAGCAACCTGCGCAAGGAGGCCGCTCTGGCGCTTGGAGAGTTGAACGATCGCGGCGCCGTGGCCGCGTTGCAGGCAGCGCAGGACGACGGCGACCCGGAAGTGCGCAAAGCCGTGCGCATCGCGTTGAGTCAGCTGCAATGAATCCGCTGTCGGTGGGCAACTCGCAGAGTGAGCGCACGTTACGCCTGAGCTGGCCGGACGGGCGCGAATCGCTGCTCAAGCATGCCGATCTGCGCCGGCAATGCCCTTGCTCGCAATGCCGCGCATTTCGCCTGCGCGGCGTCACGCCGCTGGTTGATGATCGCGTGCGTCTGATCGAACTCAACCCGCAGGGGTATGGTGTGCAACTGGTATTCAGCGACGGGCATCAACGCGGGATTTATCCGTGGGAGTACCTGGCGCAACTGAATTCCTGAATTTTCCTGGCCCCCTGTGGGAGCGAGCCTGCTCGCGAAGGCGTCGGCACATTCACATCATCGTCGCCTGACACTACGCTTTCGCGAGCAGGCTCGCTCCCACAGGGACTGTGTTCACAGATTGATCCGATTGCAGCTCCCTGCGTCGGCATGCGCCGACTGGCGGTTCTTGTCAGGAAATTCCCACAGGAGTACAAATGTACTCCATGACCAATCTGACTCCCCGCCGTACCGCCATTCTGACCTTTATCCGCGATCGCATCGCCGAGCACGGTCAGCCCCCAAGCCTCGCTGAAATCAGCGAGGCTTTTGGTTTTGCCTCGCGCAGCGTGGCGCGCAAGCATGTGCTGGCGCTCACCGAAGCCGGTTTCATCGAGGTCAACCCGCATCAGGCCAGGGGCATTCGTTTGCTCGGTCAGCCGGCGCGTCCGGAGCTGCTGGAGATCCCCGTACTCGGTCGTGTGGCCGCCGGCGCGCCGATTGGCG
Source organism: Pseudomonas siliginis (assembly GCF_024072275.1). Classification (NCBI taxonomy): domain Bacteria; kingdom Pseudomonadati; phylum Pseudomonadota; class Gammaproteobacteria; order Pseudomonadales; family Pseudomonadaceae; genus Pseudomonas; species Pseudomonas siliginis. The sequence continues at coordinate 2,614,038 of NZ_CP099598.1, forward strand.
CCGATGCCGATATCCATAACCGTTTGCTGCTCGACCCGGCGCTGTTCTCCCGCACCCCGGATTACATGCTGCGGGTGCAGGGCGACTCGATGATCGAAGACGGCATTCTCGATGGCGATCTGGTCGGTGTGCGGCGCAATCCCGAGGCGCTGAACGGCCAGATCGTCGTTGCGCGTCTGGACGGTGAAGTCACCATCAAACGCTTCGAACGGGTCGGGGATGAAGTGCGCCTGCTGCCGCGCAACCCGGCGTACAAGCCGATTGTCGTGCGTGATGATCAGGATCTGGCCATTGAAGGCGTGTTCTGTGGTCTGGTGAGGCAAGGCTGATGGGCGCCGTCGTTGCGTTGGATACGCTGTTCAATGGCGGCCAGGTCTGGCGCGGCAGGCCTGCGCCACCGGCGGCGAGTCCGCAGCCGACCGGGCATGCGGGACTGGACGCAGCTCTGCCCAGCGGCGGCTGGCCGGAAGCGGCGCTGAGCGAAATCCTTCTCGCCGGCCCTGGTGTCGGCGAGCTGCAACTGGTCTGGCCAACCCTGGCGCGATTGTCCGCGGCCGGTGAGCGCATCGTGCTGGTGGCGCCGCCGTTCGTGCCGTACCCGCAGGCCTGGGCCAATGCCGGGGTCGATTTGCGCCAGTTGTCGGTGATTCAGGCCAGCGAACGCGATGCCTTGTGGGCGGCGGAGCAGTGTCTGCGCTCGGGCAGTTGCGGCGCGGTGCTGTGCTGGCCGAACAAGGCCGACGACCGGGCTTTGCGGCGTTTGCAGGTAGCGGCGGAAACCGGCCAGACCCTGGCCTTTGCCTGGCGCCCGTTGAGCGAGGCGGTCAACCCGTCACCGGCAGCGTTGCGCATAGCCATCGATGCCAAACCGGCGCAACTCCGCGTACTCAAATGCCGTGGCGGGCTGGCGCGTGCGGCGCCGATTGCCTTTGCCGTGGGGCACTGATCGTCATGCGCTGGGTATGTATTCTCTTTCCGCAACTGGCCCTCGACGCTGTGCTGCGTCAGCGGCCCGACCCTGAAGAGCCGTTGGTGCTGCTCAGCGGTCCGGCCCAACGCCGAGTGCTGCAAGCGGTAAATCCGGCGGCGCGCAAACTCGGCCTGCGCCCCGGCATGTCGATGACCGCCGCGCAAGCCATGAGCAAAGGCTTTGCCACCGCCGATTACGAGGTGGCCGAGGTCGAGCACTGGCAGCAGTTTCTCGCCGCGTGGGCCTATCGCTTCAGCGCGCAGGTCAGCGTGCATTACCCGCGTACCGTGGTGTTCGAGATCGAATCGAGCCTCGGACTGTTCGGTACCTGGCCGCAATTTGAAGCTCGCCTGCGCCAGGAATTGAAAGATCTGGGCTTTCGCCATCGCATCGTCGCCGCGCCGAACCCGGTGGCGGCACGAGTGCTGGCCAATGCCTACGATGGCCTGGTGGTGCCGGACAGCGAAGCCTTGCAGCATCATCTCGGGCAATTGCCGGTTGATCGTGTGGGGCTGGAGCCGAATGTCGCCACGGCGTTGTCGCGCATGGGCCTGCGCAATCTCAGTCAGGTGCAAAGCCTGCCACGCCAGGCACTGGCCCGGCGTTTCGAAGCGCAGATGCTCAAGCACCTCGACACGCTGTTCGGCGCACGCCCGCTGGCGCTGGCGTTCTATCTGCCGCCAGACCGTTTCGATATCCGCATCGAACTGAATTTCGACGTGCAATCTCATCAGGCATTGCTGTTCCCGTTACGGCGCTTGACCGGCGACCTGTCGGCGTTCCTCTGTGGGCGCGACAGTGGCGTGCAGCGTTTTGACCTGCATCTGGAACACGCAGGGCTGCCGGACACGGTGATCAAGGTCGGCCTGCTCAGCGCGGAGCGTGACGCGGCGATGCTGTTTGAACTGGCCCGTGGCCGGCTGGAGCAAGTCCAGGTCGAGGCCCCGGTGCGTGGTTTTCGCTTGCGCGCCGAAGACCTGCCGAGTTTCGTTCCGCAGTATCAGGAACTGTTCGACGACCGCCCGCAGCAGACCTTGCCCTGGGAGCAATTGCGCGAACGTCTGCGCGCACGGCTGGGTGATGACGCGGTGCAGGGCTTGCGCTTTCAGGCCGATCATCGCCCCGAGTGCGCGTGGCAGAATGGCGTCGACAAACAGCCTTGCACAGGTTTGCCCAGCGTCCAGCGCCCGGGCTGGCTGCTCAACGAACCGCAGAGCGTGCCGGAAGGTTCGGCGCGGATTCTCATGGGGCCGGAGCGCATCGAATCCGGTTGGTGGGACGGTGGCGACGTGCGGCGTGATTACTACCTGATCCAGAACCGCGCCGGTCAGCAGGGCTGGGCCTGGCGCGCTGTGGGTGAGGGCGGCGCGCTGTGGCTGCAAGGCTGGTTCGCATGAGTGCCGATTACGCCGAACTGCATTGCCTGTCGAATTTCAGTTTCCAGCGCGGTGCCTCCAGCGCGCTGGAGCTGTTTCAGCGGGCGAAAAAGCACGGCTATCAGGCACTGGCGATCACCGACGAGTGCACCCTCGCCGGGATCGTTCGTGCATGGCAAGCGGCGAAGTCCGTGGAGTTGCCGCTGATCATCGGCAGCGAGGTGCGCATCGACAACGGCCCGAAACTGGTACTGCTGGTGGAAAACCTTGCTGGTTATCAGGCCCTGTGCGGCTTGATCACCCAGGCCCGGCGGCGTACGCAGAAAGGCCAGTATCAGCTGCTGCGCGAAGACTTCGCCGAAGCGCTGCCGGGTTTGCTGGTGTTGTGGGTGCCGGATTCAGTGGATGACCGGGAAGAAGGGCGCTGGCTGAAACAAACCTTCGGCGACCGCCTGTGGCTCACGGTGCAACTGCATCGCGGGCAGAACGATCAGCAGCGGCTCGCGGCATTGTTGGCTCTGGCGGCTGAGCTGCGGATTCCAGCCGTGGCCAGCGGCGATGTGCACATGCATGCCCGGGGGCGCCGTGCCTTGCAGGACACCATGACCGCGATCCGTCATCACGTCCCCGTGGCCGAAGCGGGTTTGCGCCTGCATCCCAATGGCGAGCGGCATTTGCGTTGCCTCGATGAGCTGCGCGCACTGTATCCGCCGGACTTGCTCGAAGCGTCGCTAAAACTGGCCAGACGCTGCACCTTCGATCTGAGCGAGCTGCGCTATCAATATCCGAAAGAGCTGGTGCCCGAGGGCCACAATGCCAGTTCCTGGTTGCGTCATCTGACCGAGGAGGGCATTGCCTGGCGCTGGCCTAAAGGGCCTCAGGCCAAGGTGCTCAAGCAGATCGATGACGAGCTGCAACTGATCGCTGAACTCGGCTACGAAAGCTACTTCCTCACCGTGCACGATGTGGTGCGCTTTGCCCGCACGCAGAACATCCTCTGTCAGGGCCGTGGTTCGGCCGCCAACTCGGCGGTGTGTTTTGCCCTGGGCGTCACCGAGATCGATCCGGATCGCACTACGCTGCTGTTCGAACGCTTCATGTCCAAAGAGCGCAACGAGCCGCCGGACATCGATGTCGATTTCGAGCACGAGCGCCGCGAGGAAGTCCTGCAATACGTGTTCAACCGTTATGGCCGGCGGCGTGCGGCGCTGACCGCGGTGGTCAGCACCTATCACGCCACCGGTGCCGTGCGCGATGTGGCCAAGGCCCTCGGCCTGCCACCGGATCAGATCAACGCGCTGGCCGATTGCTGCGGGCGCTGGAGCGATGAAACGCCGCCGCTGGAACGTTTGCGTGAAGGCGGCTTCGACCCGGACAGTCCGGTGCTGCGTCGGGTACTGAGCCTGACCGGGCAACTGATCGGCTTCCCCAGGCACCTGTCGCAGCATCCCGGTGGTTTCGTGATTTCCGAGCAACCGCTGGACACCTTGGTGCCGGTAGAAAACGCGGCAATGGCCGACCGCACCATCATCCAATGGGACAAGGACGACCTCGATGCGGTCGGCCTGCTCAAGGTGGATATTCTCGCCTTGGGTATGCTCAGTGCGATTCGCCGCTGCTTCGATCTGCTGCGCCGGCATCGTGATCTGAACCTGACACTCGCGACGATTCCACCTGAAGACAAACCGACCTACGAAATGATCAGTCGCGCCGATACCGTCGGCGTGTTCCAGATCGAGTCGCGGGCGCAGATGTCGATGTTGCCGCGCCTGAAGCCAAAGACTTTCTACGATCTGGTCATCGAAGTGGCGATTGTCCGTCCCGGGCCGATTCAGGGCGGGATGGTTCATCCGTATCTGCGCCGACGTAATAACGAAGAGGCGGAAACCTATCCGTCGCCGGCGCTCGAAGTCGTACTCAAAAGAACCCTGGGCGTGCCGCTGTTTCAGGAGCAGGTCATGCAGATCGCCATCGTCGCTGCCGACTATAGCCCCGGCGAGGCCGATCAGTTGCGCCGCTCGATGGCGGCGTGGAAGCGCCATGGCGGACTGGAGCCGCACAAGGAGCGCCTCGCCGCCGGCATGAAAAAGAACGGCTACACACCGGAATTCGCTGCGCAGATCTTCGAGCAGATCAAAGGCTTCGGCAGTTATGGCTTCCCCGAATCCCACGCCGCCAGTTTCGCCTTGCTGACCTACGCCAGTTGCTGGCTGAAATGCCACGAGCCGGCGGCGTTCGCCTGTGCATTGATCAACAGTTGGCCGATGGGCTTTTACAGTCCGGACCAGATTCTGCAGGACGCGCGGCGGCACCAATTGCAGATCCGTCCGGTGGACGTGCGCGCCAGCGACTGGGATTGCAGCCTCGAACCGCTGAGTGCCGGGCAACCGGCGATTCGCATGGGCCTGCGCATGATCAAGGGGTTTCGCGAAGAAGATGCCCGGCGCATCGAAGCCGCGCGCCGCCACGGGGCGTTTGCCGATGTCGCTGACCTGGGTGAGCGCGCCGCCCTCGACAGTCGTGCGCAGGCCTTGCTGGCAGACTCCGGCGCCTTGCGCGGTCTGGCCGGGCATCGTCATCGTGCGCGTTGGGAAGTAGCCGGGGTGCAGAAACAACTCGGCCTGTTCGCCGGCCTGCCCAACGAAGAGGAAGTCAAAATCGTCCTGCCCAAACCCAGCGTTGGCGAAGACCTGCATGCTGATTACTCGACCGTGGGGACGACGCTGGGGCCGCATCCACTGGCGTTGTTGCGTGGCGAGTTGCAGGCCCGGCGTTGCCGCAGCTCGCGGGAATTGATGGATATCGAACATGGCCGGCCGGTCAGCGTGGCCGGTCTGGTCACCGGCCGACAGCGCCCCGGTACGGCCAGCGGCGTGACGTTCGTGACCCTGGAAGACGAGTTCGGCAACGTCAACGTGGTGGTCTGGCGTGACCTGGCCGAGCGGCAGCGCCAAGTGCTGGTGGGGTCGCAATTGCTCAAGGTCGACGGCCGCTGGGAACGCGAAGGCGATGTGCGCCACCTGATCGCCGGGCGCATGAGCGACCTTAGCCCGCTGCTCAACGGCATTCACGTGCAGAGCCGGGATTTCCACTGACCTTTGTGGGAACGAGCCTGCTCGCGAAAGCGCAGTCTGAGGCAATGACGATGTTGACTGTGCCGCCGCCTTCGCGAGCAGGCTCGCTCCCACAGGGATTTTGGTTGCAATGAAGATGGTCGATCTGCCTCGTATCAGAGTGGGAGCGAGCCTGCTCGCGAAAGCGGACTGTCAGGCAATGACGATGTCGAACGTGCCGCCGCCTTCGCGAGCAAGCTCACTCCCACAGGGATTTTGGTTGCAATGAAGATGGTCGATCTGCCTCGTATCAGAGTGGGAGCGAGCCTGCTCGCGAATGCGGACTGTCAGGCAATGACGATGTCGAACGTGCCTCCGCCTTCGCGAGCAGGCTCGCTCCCACAGGTTTTGGCTGTTTATCCAAAATCGAGATAAATCAAAAGGCTGCACCTTTGGGCCGAAGGCAGATATTCTGCGCTTCACACCGGTACGGGAACCCGATCAACTCCATGGCCAGCCACTGCCAGGATGAATTGCCCGACGCCAAAGGAGTGTTCGAATGAGCGAAAAGAAACTGGAAACCACGGTCGACCGCGTCTACCAAGGGGTTTACGCGGCGATCAGCAAGCGTTCGTTGCGCCCAGGCATGAAGCTGGGTGAGGCCTCGCTGGCCGAGTTGTTCAATGTCAGCCGCACGTCGGTGCGTGCTGCGCTCAAGCAATTGGAAGCCGATGGTCTGGTCACCACTGAGCCCAACAAAGGTGCATCGGTGTCGCTGCCCAGTGACGCAGAGCTGCGTTCGCTGTTCGAAACCCGGCGGTTGATCGAAATCGGCATCGTCACCGAACTGTGCCGGCGCAAAGACACCGTTGCCATGCAGGATCTGCGTGAGCACTTGTTGCTGGAGGATGCCGCCCATGCGGCCGGCGACCATGAACGGCTGATCCATCTGCTCGGCGAATTCCACCTCAAACTGGCGCGCAGCCTCAACAATCCGGTGCTGCTCGACTGGTTCCAGAAGCTGATCTCGCGCGCTTCGCTGTATGCCGCCGCGCTCGATGACGACAGTCATCAAGCCTGCCGCGACGATGAACACCTGCGTTTGCTTGAGTACATCGAGGCCGGTAATCAGAGCGCCGCGATCGAGCTGACCTGCACGCACCTCAACGGAATCGAGAAGGCGATTCTCGACGTTGCTGCAAAAATGAAAACCGGCTATCACCCACTCAAACACTTGATTGGCGTCTGAATGGCCCTGTGTCGCAAATCGGCTATACCTCCAATGAAACCAATGCGTTTTCAGGGCCTCGAAACACACGGGCGTCGCGTCGTTGTAGGGTTGCGATAGATCGGAAAACCGCAAAAAAGGACACTGAGTCAGGCGATGCAGTTTTTATCCGAAAGCCACGGCTGTGAGGGCTGGAAAGGCGAAATGGCCGGACGCATCCGTGCGTTCGACTGGAGCCTCACCGAACTGGGTCCGCTCGCCGACTGGCCGGCCAGTCTGTGTAACACCGTGCAGCTGATGCTGGCTTCGCCGCTGCCGATGGTGATGCTCTGGGGCCATGCCGGCTACATGATCTACAACGACGCCTACTCCGAATTCGCCGGTGGCCGCCATCCCTATCTGCTTGGCGTGCCGGTAGAGCTGGGCTGGCCGGAAGTCGCCGAATTCAACCGCCACGTCGTTGACACTTGCCTGGCCGGCGGCACCTTGTCCTATCGCAACAAAGAGCTGGTATTGCTTCGCGACGGCGTGCCCGAAGACGTCTGGATGGACTTGTATTACAGCCCGGTGGCCAACGACGAAGGCGTGCCCGGCGGCGTCATGGCGATGGTGGTCGAAACCACCGAACTGGTGCATTCCGAGCGCCTGCGTCAGGCGGCCGAAGATGCCTATCGCGCCGACAACGAGCGCGTGCGTCTGGCGCTGAATGCCGGCGCACTGCTTGGCTCGTTTGTCTGGGACATCAAGAACAATCGCTTCTCCGCTGACGAACGTTTCGCCCGCACCTTTTCCTATCCACCGGATCAGGACCTGAGCGATCTGCAACAAGAGATCGCCGAATCGCGCATTCATCCCGAAGATCATCGGTGGGTGCAGGAGCGAGTTGCCCATAGCGTGCGCACTGGCGAGCCGTACAACGCTGAATACCGCGTGCAGCGGGCCGACGGCCAGTACCTGTGGGTGTTGGCCAGTGGTGCCTGCGAGTTCGATGAGCAAGGCAAACCGTTTCGCTTTCCCGGTGTGCTGATCGACATCCATGAGCGCAAAAACGCCGAAGAATCACTGCTCAAATTCACCCGCAATCTCGAACAGCGCGTGGCGGCCGAAGTGAATGCGCGGCTCGCGGCCGAGGAACAACTTCGCCAATCGCAGAAGCTCGAAGCCATCGGCGGCCTGACCGGTGGCGTTGCCCACGACTTCAACAATCTGCTGCAAGTCATCGCTGGCAACCTGCATCTGCTCGCCCGGCATGAGCCCAACAATGCCAACGTACAACGCCGGGTCGTGGCTTCGCTGGCGGCGGTCGAACGCGGTGCCAAACTGTCTTCGCAACTGCTGGCCTTTGCCCGGCGGCAACCGCTGTCACCGGCCGTGTGCAATCCAGAGCAAATTTTCGAAGGCGTGGGCGAATTACTCCAACGTGCATTGGGCGAAACCATTCAGATCGACGTGCAACTGCCGCCGCAGCCCTGGCACATCAACGTCGACCGCAACCAACTGGAAAACGCGATTCTCAACCTGGCCATCAACGCCCGCGACGCGATGAAGGGCGAGGGCGTTATCGGCCTCAGTGCCGCCAATGTCTGTCTGGACAGCGAATACTGCGTCGGCAAGGGCATCGCGTCCGGTGAGTATGTGCGCGTGGCGGTCACCGACACCGGCGTGGGCATTGCCCCACAAATGCTGGAACAGGTTTTCGAACCGTTCTTCACCACCAAGGCCGACGGGCAGGGCACTGGCCTCGGTCTGAGCATGGTCTTTGGCTTCGTCAAACAGAGTGGCGGCCACGTCGAGATCGACAGCAAGCTCGGCGAAGGCACGCGGGTGCAGTTGTATTTCCCGCGCAGTCTGCGTCCGGTTCGTGAAGAGACCGCCAGTGTCGGCGAGCGCAAGAGCGGCGGCCACGAAACCATTCTGGTGGTGGAAGACAATGACGCGGTGCGCGCTTCGGCGGTGGAGTTGCTGCGCGAAGAAGGCTATCGGGTGATGACCGCGTGCAATGGCGACGTGGCCATGCAGATGCTGCTGGAAGGCATCGAGATCGATCTGATTTTCACCGACGTGGTCATGCCCGGCCTGATCAAGAGTTCCGATCTGGCCGCGTGGGCCAAGGTGCAGACGCCGCCAGTGCCGGTGCTGTTCACTTCCGGGCATACCCGCGACATCATTTCCCGCGACCACCAGCTCAGCCCCGATACGCATCTGCTCGGCAAACCCTACAGCCCGCAAGCTTTACTGCAGATGATTTGCGAGGTGCTCGGCACCTGATGCCGAGCGCTGCCCAGTTTTTCAATCAAGGCAGGCCGATGATTTCCAAGCGCAATTCCAAAGCACCCGCCGGCATGGTTCGTGTGCGCGGCGCCCGCGAACATAACCTGAAGAACGTTGATGTCGATATTCCGCGCGATGCGCTGGTGGTGTTCACCGGTGTCTCCGGTTCGGGCAAGTCGTCGCTGGCGTTTTCCACTCTGTATGCCGAGGCCCAGCGGCGGTATTTCGAATCGGTGGCGCCGTACGCGCGGCGGCTGATCGATCAGGTCGGCGTGCCGGATGTCGATTCCATCGAAGGACTGCCGCCTGCCGTCGCTCTGCAACAACAGCGCGGCACGCCAAGCGCGCGTTCTTCGGTGGGCAGTGTGACGACGCTGTCGAGCCTGATCCGCATGCTCTATTCCCGGGCCGGGAGTTACCCGCCGGGGCAGCCTATGCTGTATGCCGAGGATTTTTCACCGAACACGCCGCAGGGCGCCTGTCCGGAGTGTCATGGACTTGGTCGCGTCTATGAAGTCACCGAAGCGCTGATGGTGCCGGACCCGAACCTGACCATCCGCCAGCGTGCAGTGGCGTCCTGGCCCTTGGCCTGGCAAGGGCAGAACCTGCGCGACATCCTGGTGACCATGGGCATTGATGTCGATATTCCCTGGAAGAAACTGCCGAAAAAGCAACGCGACTGGATTCTCTTCACTGAAGAAACGCCGACGGTACCGGTGTACGCCGGGCTGACGCCGGAGGAAACCCGCGTCGCCCTCAAGCGCAAGATGGAACCGAGTTATCAGGGCACCTTCACCGGCGCCCGGCGCTACATCCTGCACACCTTCACTCACTCGCAAAGTGCGCTGATGAAGAAGCGTGTTTCACAGTTCATGCGCGGTAGCCCGTGCCCATTGTGCGAGGGCAAACGGCTCAAGCGCGAGGCGTTGTCGGTGACCTTTGCCGGCTACGACATTGGCGAGTTGTCGCAGATGCCGTTGCTGCAAGTGGCCGAAGTGCTGCGGCCTGTAGCAGCGGCAAATTATCTGGAACAGGCCGAGGAGAGCGGCGACACCCTCAGCCATGCGCAAACCCGCGAGGCGCGTCAGCAGCGGGTCGCCCATGGGGCCAGCGGTCACGCCAGCGCGCCGGACGTGCGCCATACGCCGAACCTGTCGCTGGAAAAGCGTCTGGCGGCGCAGCGCATCGCTGAGGATTTGCTGGAGCGGGTCAGCACCCTGACCGATCTCGGCCTGGGTTATCTGGCGCTGGAACGCAGTACGCCGACCTTGTCGTCTGGCGAGTTGCAGCGTTTGCGCCTGGCCACGCAATTGGGTTCGCAGCTGTTCGGGGTGATTTATGTCCTGGACGAACCGTCTGCCGGTCTGCATCCGGCGGATGGTGAGGCGCTGTTCGAAGCGTTGCAGCGCTTGAAGGCCGACGGCAACACGCTGTTTGTGGTCGAACACGATGTCGAAACCATGCGCCGTGCCGACTGGCTGATCGACGTCGGCCCAGCGGCGGGCGAGAAGGGCGGGCGCGTGCTGTACAGCGGTCCGCCTGCGGGACTTGCTGATATTGCAGATTCGCAGACCCGCGCTTATCTGTTTGCCGAAAACCAACGCCCTGAGCGCGCCGCGCGCAAGCCGAGCGGCTGGCTGAAGCTCGACGGCGTGACGCGCAATAACCTGAATAATCTTAGCGCCGAATTCCCTTTGGGCTGTTTCACCTCGGTGACCGGCGTATCGGGATCTGGCAAATCGAGTCTGGTCAGTCAGGCCTTGCTCGAACTGGTCGGCGCGCAGTTGGGCCGTCCGGTGGCCGAGGCCGAGTCAGAAGAGCCGAGCCTGGAAGATGACACTCCGCCGCCCAGCACCGGGCAGATCAGCGCCGGCCTGGAGTCGATCAAACGGCTGGTGCAGGTTGATCAGAAACCCATCGGACGCACGCCGCGCTCCAATCTGGCGACTTACACGGGGTTGTTCGACAACGTGCGCAAGCTGTTTGCCGCGACACCTGAGGCACAAGCGGCGGGCTATGATGCCGGGCAGTTTTCTTTCAACGTCGCCAAGGGCCGTTGCGCCACGTGTGAGGGCGAAGGTTTTGTCAGTGTGGAATTGCTGTTCATGCCCAGCGTGTATGCGCCGTGCCCAACTTGCCACGGAGCGCGGTATAACCCGCAGACATTGGCGATTCTCTGGCAGGGCTTGAGCATCGCCCAAGTCCTGCAACTGACAGTCGATGAAGCGGTAGCGGTGTTTGCCGAACAGGCGGGGATTCGTCGTTCGCTGGAAGTGCTGCGCGATATCGGCCTGGGTTATCTGCGCCTGGGGCAACCGGCCACGGAACTGTCCGGTGGTGAAGCGCAGCGGATCAAACTGGCGACCGAGTTGCAGCGCAGCCAGCGTGGTGCGACCTTGTATGTACTGGATGAACCGACCACGGGATTGCACCCGAGAGATGTCGATCGCTTGCTGGAACAACTCGATACGCTGGTAACGGCGGGGCACACGGTGATTGTGGTCGAACACGAAATGCGTGTCGTCGCGCAGAGCGACTGGGTGATCGACATCGGCCCCGGCGCCGGTGATCAGGGCGGCAGGATCGTCGCCGCCGGCACACCACAGAAAGTCGCCGCCAGCAAGAAGAGCAAGACCGCGCCGTTTCTTGCCCGTGCTTTAAGCCGATAACTGCAGCGCCTTGCTGGCCGCCATCGCTGGCAAGCCAGCTCCCACAGAAATTCAAGTTGTTGCCGAAAATCTGCGCACACTGATGCCCCTGTGGGAGCTGGCTTGCCAGCGATGGCGCCAGTTCAGGCGCCATCCAGCGTGCGGCGGACCTTGTCGAGCAGTTCGCTGATCTGGAACGGTTTGACCAGCATGTCCATGCCTGTACCGAGGAAGACCTGGCGGTTGAGCGCGGTTTCGGCGTAGCCGGTCATGAACAGGATCGGCAGCCCTTCGTGCCAGCCACGGGCAACATCCGCCAACTCCCGCCCGCTCATGCGCGGCAGGCCGACGTCGGTCAGCAGCAGGTCGATCGACGGGTCGTTCTGCAAGCGCTCCAGCGCCGATTCGATATCCGCCGCTTGCGTGCAGCGATAGCCGGCATCCTCCAGCACTTCGGTGACGAACAAGCGCACCGTGGCCATGTCCTCGACGATCAGCACATGCTCGCCACTGCCTTTCGCGTCAGGCACGGGCACAGGCGCATCGGCCCCGGTCGGGTCGTTGGTGCCGGGCAGCATGATGGTCACTTCGGTGCCACGTCGGGCGACGCTGCGGATGTGCGCGTCACCGCCCGACTGACGGGCAAAACCGTAGATCGTCGACAGACCGAGCCCGGTGCCCTGGCCCAAAGGCTTGGTGGTGAAAAACGGTTCGAACACCTTGTCGATCACGTTGTGTTCGATGCCGGTGCCGTCGTCGCGTACCGACAGCGCCACGTACGCGCCATCGGCCAGATTCGGATCGCCATGGGAATAAGCGGCGTAAGTATTGACCCAGATATTGCCGCCCGAGGGCAGGGCATCACGGGCGTTGATCACCAGGTTGAGCACCGCGCTTTCCAGCTGCACCGGGTCGACCAGCGCAATCGCCGGTTTGTTGGTCAGTTCCAGCTTGAGGGTGATGCGCTCGCCGATGGTGCGCACCAGCAATTCTTCCAGCGAGCGGACATGCTCGTTGATGTCCACCGGCCGTGTATCGAGCGGCTGCTGGCGGGCAAATGCCAGCAGACGATGGGTCAATGAGGCCGCGCTCATGGCTGAGTTCAGCGCTGCTTCGGTATAGAACTGCACCTTGTCCAGACGCTCATCGGCCACGCGTTTCTGGATTAGTTCCAGGCTGGTGATGATCCCGGTCAGCAGGTTGTTGAAGTCGTGGGCGATACCGCCGGTGAGCTTGCCCAGCGCATCCATTTTCTGCACTTGCAGCAATTGCGCTTCGGCGTGCACGCGCTCGGCGACTTCCTTGGCCAGTTGCGTGGTGGTGTCATCCAGCCGCGCCAGATGCGAGCGCTCGCGGTGGCGGTGTTCGGTGACGTCCTCGACGAACACCAGACTCAGTTCCGGGGTGCGATAAGGCGAAATCTGCCATTGCGTCTCGCGAATCTCGCCCTGCACACGCATGTTCAGCGTGCCTTTCCAGCGCTCGCCGTCGACCAGACGCAGACGCAGTTCATCGAGGATCGAGCATTGATCTTCGGCAAAGCATTCACGCAGCGCCTGCGCGTCGCGGTTGTCGACGATCAACTGGGCAAAGGCGTGGTTGCATTCATGCACTTTCAGATTGGCATCGAGCACGGCGATCGGTGCCGAGACGTTGGCAAAAATCTCGCGGAAACGCGCCTCGCTTTCGCGCAGGGCATTTTCCGTGTCGCGCACCCGCAGCAGGGTACGCAGGGTCGCCAAGAGCACATCGGGGTCGACCGGGTGAATCAGATAGGCATCGGCACCCGCGTTGAGACCAGTGATGATATCGCCGGTCTGGATCGACGCCGCTGACACATGAATCACTGGCAGCAGCGCGGTGCCCGGGTCGGCGCGCAGCAGGCGGACGATGTCGAAACCGCTCATGTCCGGCAGGTTGACGTCGAGGATCAACGCATCGAGGGCTTCGCCCTCGATCAGGGCCAGGCCGTCGCTGCCGGTGCCGGCTTCGAGCACCGTGTAGCCATGGCGCTCCAAGCGCCGGCGCAGGGCGTAACGGGTGGCGACGTTGTCATCGACGATCAACAGGCGGATGTCACGATTCATCGACGTTCTCCAGAGCGATCGCCAGCGGGATGATGACAAAGAACGTCGAGCCGACGCCCGGCGTACTGTCTACCCCGACTTCACCGCCGAGCAGGGCGGCGAAACGCTTGCACAGTGACAGACCCAGACCGGTGCCGCGCAGACGTTTCTGCAATGGCGAATCGACTTGGGAGAAGTCTTCGAACAGCGTGTCATGCAGTTCGGCCGCGATGCCGATGCCGGTGTCGCTGACGGCAAAGCGCACTTTGTCTTCACCTTCCATTCGCGCCGATACCCGCACTTCGCCACGGGTGGTGAATTTCAGTGAGTTGGAAATGAAGTTGCGCAGGATCTGCCCGAGCTTCTTGTCATCGGTATACAGGCGCGGCAGGCCCAGTGGCTCTTCGAAGATCAGATCCACCGCCGAGGCGTCGACGATTGGCCGGAACATCCCGCGCAGGGCGGAGAACAGGTCGAACATGTCGAACCAGGCCGGGGAAATGCTGATGCGCCCGGCTTCGATCTTCGCCAGATCGAGCAGGTCATCAACCATGTCGCTGAGCTCGCGGGCAGCGGTGCTGACGAAGGCTACCTGCTTGTGCTGTTCAGGGCTGAGCGGACCGTCGAGTTCGTCAGCGAGCAGACTGTTGATGCTCAGTATCGAGCCCAGCGGCGTGCGGAATTCATGGCTCATGTACGACAGGAAACGGCTCTTGAGATCCGATGCCTGACGCAGTTCTTCGGCCTGATTGTCGAGCTCGGCGTACAGCGCCAGAACACCCTGGTTGGTTTCATCGAGTTCTTCGCGCAGGGCAGTGGTTTCGCGCTGCAACTGAGCGATGAGCGCCGCCTGTTCAGCAGGGCTCAGGGTTGTCGATTCAGCCATGGGCGGCCTCCAGAGCCACGACCAGCACCGTCACGTCATCGCGGCCACGACAAAAGTCGCGGTGCAGGACGCTGGCTATCACGGCAGGATGGCGATGCACCAGGCCGGGGTAGTCTGCAAGATTCCAACGGGACTGTAGGCCGTCGCTGTACATGATCAATAAATGTCCGTTCACGTGAGCATAGTCAAAGGGTTTGGCTTTACGGTACTGGCCGCCAACGATACCGGGATGTGAGGCCAGACCGCGGGATTTGCCAGGCTCCAGCAGACTGGCGCCGATGTTACCGACACCGGCGAACGTCAGGCCGTCGCGCTGGCTGTCAAACTGCGCGAAAGCGACGGCGCCGCCACGGGTGCCGAGCATTTCCTGATGCAGGTCTTCCATCAATACCACTGGATCGGCAAACGGTGCCCGGGCGAATGCCTGCGCCCCGGCCAGGCCTGCGCGCTCGGCGTCTTCGCCATGACCGAGGCCATCGACCACCAGCGCGCTGATCCGCGAGCCTTCATACGCCAGATGCCAGACATCGCCGCAGGCTGGATCGGCATGCAGCGAATGCTGGCTGACGCCGAAGCGGATATCGGCCTGACGATCGCTGCGCGGAAAAATTCGCGCCAGCAACACCGCGCCACGGTGGTCGGCGTAGACATCGAAGACACTGGTCTGCCGCGATACGGCGCCGAGGCCGATGCCTTGTGTGCCGCCAGTGGAAAAGCCATCCGCCAGACAGGCATCCAGATCAAAGCCCTGCGCCCGATCCACGGTCTGCATTTCGATGCCGAAGCCGCTATCCGGCCGAGCCAGTACACGCAGGTGAAATTCACCACGCTGGGCATGCTTGAGCACGTTGCTGGCCAGTTCGGTCGCGACCAGCGCCACGCGGCCGGCATCGTTTTCGTCGAAGCCATGCTGCTCGGCGAGTTTCTGCGCGGTGCGCCGGGCGTGGCCGATCTGGCTGCTGTCCTCGATCGGCAGAACCTGGGTCAACGACCCGGTGATATTCATGTCCATCGTGTGATCGTAATGCGCGTGCCTTTGCCGGGCTCAGTGTCGAGTTCGAATTCATTGACCAGGCGCTTGGCGCCAGTCAGGCCAAGGCCCAACCCGCTGCCGGAGGTCCAGCCGTCGGTCATCGCCAGTTTGATGTCGGGGATGCCAGGGCCTTCGTCGCGGAAGGTGATGCGCAAACCGACCCGGCCGTTTTCCTCGAGAATCTGCCAGTCCATGTCGCCGCCGCCGCCGTAGACCATGGTGTTACGCGCCAGCTCACTGACAGCGGTCACCAGTTTGGTCAGGTCGATCAGGCGCATGCCACATTCGGTGGCGAGTTTGCGCGTGGTCTGGCGGGCCAGCACTACGTCCTGTTCAATGAGAATGGGTTGCGTACCGCTACTGCGCACGGTCATTGTGCAAGTACTCGTTCCCGCAGCAGTTTCATCCCGCGTTCGACGTTCAGGGCGGTGCTCACGTCTGGCAAAGTCATGCCCAGCTCAACGAGCGTGATCGCCACTGCCGGCTGCATGCCGACCAGCACGGTTTTGGCGTCCATGATTTTCGACAGCCCGGAAATGTCGCCGATCATGCGCCCGATGAACGAATCGACCATGTCCAGCGCCGTGATGTCGATCAGCACGCCCCGGGCGGATGTCCGGCTGATGCGCTCGGACAGATCGTCCTGCAGGGTCAGGGCGAGTTGGTCATGCATGTCGACCTGAATGGTCACCAGCAAGATATCGCCCATTTGAAGAATCGGAATACGTTCCATGGTCAAGCCGTCTTGACGAGGCTGACACCCAAGCGGGTCAGGGCCAGTTTCAATGCGTCGGCCAGATTGGCCTTGGTCACTACGCCTTGCAGATCCAGACCCAGGTGAACGATGGTTTGCGCAATCTGTGGACGCACGCCGCTGATGATGCAGTCAGCGCCCATCAGGCGGATCGCGGTCACGGTTTTCAGCAAGTGCTGGGCGACCAGAGTGTCGACGGTTGGCACGCCGGTGATGTCGATGATGGCGATTTCCGAACCGGTGTCGACGATGCGTTGCAGCAGCGATTCCATGACTACTTGGGTGCGCTGCGAATCGAGGGTGCCGATCATTGGCAGGGCGAGGACGCCATCCCACAGCTTGACCACCGGAGTCGACAGTTCCAGCAGCTCTTCCTGTTGACGCTTGATCACCGCTTCACGGGATTTCTGGAAGGTGCCGATGGTGTGCATACCGACGGTGTCGAGCAATTCGGAGACTTCCAGCAATTGCTCGGCAAGCAGTGCCGGCTGGTCCTGATAATGGTTTTGCAGCAGGGCGAACAACGGGCCTTTCAAGGCGAAGATGAAGTTTGCGGTTTGCTGGGAATCCTGGCCGAGGAGGGCACGGCTCTGCGACAGCTTTTCAAGGAACTGACGGGTATCCTCCCAGCCCGCAGCGGCAATCTTGCTGCCGTTGCCGTTTTCCAGACCCGCCAGGAGCAGGCCCAGCAAGTCGCGGGTTTGCTGAGCGAGGTCGTGTTCCTTGAGGTTGCGTGTGGCGCCGCTGGCTTCGAGGCGTTTGGTCCACTCGCTCAACAGCTGAGTCTGGTTGTTCTTGATTGCTTCAACTGTGCTGTTCTGCAGTGCTGCCATGTGCGTGTCGCTCCGTTACGTATATGGGCCGGCTCGGCGAAATGACCGGCGCGATTTGACTGACATTTACCGCTTGAAATAGTTGTTCAGCTAGCGATGAATTTTTCTGCCTGCCGCGTCGAACGCCCCGCTAACTCTAGTCGGCGTGGCGGCAGGCAACGATCTTTTGAACGAATCTACGGCGTCAGGCTTCGAATCTGCATGCCCGACGTTTTCCAGTCGTGCTGGAAGAAGGAGGCAGGACTATGAATGAGGTGGATATGAACGAGCAAGCGCCGCAACAGCAAAATCAGTCCTCAGAGTCAATTAACCGCAACGACCCGGCCATCGACCCGCAAACGCCGGGGCAAAATACTCCCGCGCCGGTTGAAGAAGGGCAGGCGGACAGCGCGGCTGCCGAGGTCGATCAAAAGCAGCATCACAACGACAACAGCAACGATTTCAGCCCCGGCTTCAAGCCTGACCCGGACCGTCCTGAACCGGGCGAAAGCACTGACGCCGATATCGACACCGATGGTGGTTGATCGCTGAAACGCAAAAAGGCCGCATCGAAGGATGCGGCCTTTTTATTGCCGGCCGGTTACTTGCTCGGATGTTTGGCTTGCAGCTCTTTGGCGTGGGCCAGGTGTTTTTCCAGCGCTGGCAGCATCTTCTGCGCGAACGCTTTCAGCTCAGTAGCGCCCTTGGCCTTGTCATCGGTCACGGTGTTCGCCTGCTTCTTGAACAGCTCGATGGTCTCTTCGTGAGCCTTGACCTGGTTGTTGGCGTAGGCCGCATCGAAGGATTCATCGCGCATGTCGAGAATTTTTTCCTTGGCCTGCTTGACCAGGGTGGTGTCGTCAGGGACTTCGATGTCATTGGTGGTCGCGATCTTCTTCAGCTCTTCATTGGCCTTGGTGTGATCAGCGATCATTTGGTTAGCGAAGGCTTTGATGTCGGCTGACTGGCTTTTTTCCAGTGCCAGCTTGCTGGTTTCGATTTCGGCGATGCCACCAGCGGCGGCATTGTCGACAAAGTCGTTGTCGGTTGCGGCAAAGGCGCTGCCCATGCCGGCAGACAGTGCAACAGCCAGAGCGAGATGACGCAGGTTGAATCCGTCCATTGGGTATCTCCACGCAGGTTTTTGTGAGCGTTATCCAATGGAGCGAGCGCAGACGCCAAAGGTTTTATCGCATTTACGACAGGGCGACGAACGGCAACCGCTGGTCTGACAGGGAGTCGACAGAAGTCATCGGGCAAGGCCATGCTGATAATGAGTCGGCGCATCGGTCGCGCTGGTTGTCGATCAAATTGATGGAGGTGTTTCATGCCGGTTTCACATGATCTGTATCAGGACCTGGGCTGCAAGAAGGAAGAGATCGAGCAAAAACGCTCCGAGGATCCGAAGCTGGATTCGCTGCTCAACAAGTATTTCGACGTGGATAAAGCCGTGGTCGAAGCCGAGAACGCCCAGTCAGACGCCCCCACTGACGACGAATTGAAAAAGCTCAAAGAGAAGCGCGTGATCGTCAAGGAACAGATCGTTGCTCAACTCGCCGGGCAGCCGCTGACGGGACAGTAGTCGCCCGACCCGTGGTCATTTTCTGAAGGGAACGGCTACGGCCAATGGCACCTCCAATGTGCAGAGTCTGCAAACCATCGACTCGTTGCGAGGTGCCATATGAACGACCCCAAATTCCCCAGTGAAGAGCAGGGTGGTTTCGACCCGATTCCTACCCGTCCTGAACCGAACAGCCCGGCGCATACCACAGCGCATCCGGAAAAAACCGTGAAAGAACTGCCGGAGGATGAAGATCCGGAGAAGTTCGACCGGTCCGGCAACTGACAGACCGCTATCGCTGGCAAGCCAGCTCCCACAGGTTCATCTGGTGAACACATATTTGGAGTTCACACGGACACTGTGGGAGCTGGCTTGCCAGCGATATCGTCGGTCCATACGGTGAAAATTTTTCTGTTTTACTTAAGCGCCGCATCCAACCCCATTCGCCCCATATGCATGGCCTTCAACGAGCCGAAATACAACCACTGCCCATACTCGCGCACCGTGGTAATCGGCGAATAATTGCCTTCGCTCGCGTCCTGCAGATTGGCAATCACCTTGCCGTCCAGATCCAGTCCCAGCACAAACCCACGCTTTTCGACAGGCTTGGGTAAAACCGTCAAAGCCCGCACGATCATCTTACGCACGAACGGGTGTTCAGCGGTGCCATCGAGCAAGGCATTGCGCGGCGCATACAGCGCTACCCAAAAGCGATTGCTGCCATTGAACGAGAGGTTGTCCGGAAGCCCTGGCAAGTTGTCGATGAACACATCATGGGTACCGGCCTTCGGCCCGCTCAGCCAGTAGCGACTGATGCGGTAAGCACCGGTCTCGTTGACCAGCACATAGGCCTCGTCCGGACCAAGAGTGACGCCATTGGCAAACTGCAACTTGTCGAGCAAGACGCTGGTCTTGCCGGTTTGAAAGTCGTAGCGCAGCAGACGTCCGTCGGCGCCGTGCTCAATGATCGCCTCGCCGTCATGACCATAGCCCCAACGGCTCGAGGCATCGCTGAAGTAGGCGTAGTGGCCTGACTTGTCGACCGCTACATCATCGGTAAATCCAAATGGCACGCCGTTGGCCTCGGTGGTCAACGGAATCACGCGGCCCTGCGCATCCAGCGACAGCAAGCCTTTGACCGCATCGGCAACTACCAGCATGCCATTCGGATGACGGGCCAGGCCCAGTGGACGGCCACCGGTGTCGGCCAGGACCTTGCGCTGCGTACCGTCGAGGCTGCTACGGATGAGCCTGCCGTCATGCAATCCGGTGATGAGGAATTCGTCTTCCAGTAGCAACGCCTCAGGCCCTTCGATGTCGCTCGGCCCGACCTTCGCCACAGCTTTGAGGCGCTGGTTGTCCGCGTAGATCCCGTCTTTCAGCGAGGGCGCCGGTGGCGGCGTCCAGGCGACCGGTTCGACCTTGGTCGGCAGCAACAACAAGAAGGCGATGACGAGAACGATCAGCAGGCACAGCACATAACGTAATTTCACGCGCTGGCCCTCGCCGCGCCGATAAACTGCGCAGCCATGTCGCGCAGGGCGAGCATGGATGCGGCAGATTCGCGCTCGATGCGCCGCTTGAGCAGCAGGCGATTGGCAAGACGCATGAGCAAACCGTCAAAGCGATATTCCAGCGTGCGCACGAAACGCGTGCCGCCAGCCTCCGCTGAGCACTCGTAAGTCAACCGCAGGGACAAGCCCTGATCACTTTGCGCGCGTGCGCACCAGCGCCGGCCCGGCAGATATTCAGTAACCTCCCAACGCAAGTGACCGGCACGTCCGCCGGCATGGATGTCCTCTTCGAAACGTGCACCGGCATGCAGTGGACCTTGCGCACCGTCAATCTTCAATGAGGAGGGATGCCAGTCCGGCCAGTGACTGACGCTGGCGGCATAAGCCAGCACGGCGACCGGTTCGCCGGCGATATCGATCTGGTGCTGCATGCGCGTCATGGGCATTTTCGAATAACTCAAAGGGGCGGGTTCCGGCTCGCGGTACAGCGTGCCGAACAGGTAGTCCATCAAGGGCAGAACGATGTTGAAATTGCGCTCCTGCATACGCTCGCGGCGGTGATGCAGTTCGTGCAGACGGCGCATCTGGCGAATCCACGGCAAACGAGTCAACGGATTCTGCGGTGGCAGATGTTCACAGGCATGGAATACCTCATAGAGCAGATAACCGAGCACCATGCACCCGGCAAACAGCCCGGCGACATTGGCGTTGACCTGCGCGAGCAGCCACCAGAGGGGCAGGGTGATCAATAGCGTATGAATGACGATCAGCCAGGCTGGAAACAGAATCACTCGCCAGTCCCGCGCGCTGTCGTAGGTCATATGGCCGGGGGTGAAAAAGCTGTGATGGTCGCCGGCATGTCGTGCGTAGAACAGCTTTGCGAAAGCTTTTTTGTGATGGCCCAGATGACGATGGACCATGTACACGCCGAAGTTGAACAACAACAGGCTCAGCGGCACGGTCAGCCATTCCAGCCAGCTCACTGAATGCACCGTGCGCCAGAACGCAGCGACGGCGAAAATGCCGAACAGCAACACGAACGCGCCATGCAACCACGGATTGTATAAAGGATGAATGGCCGCACGGTAGCGGCTGCGGAATGCCTCGGTGGTCTGCCTCAACGCTTTCACCTGCGGGTATTGTTGTTATACCCGGCAGATTAGCCGATCCGCTGACTTGTGCAGGGCGAACCTCGCGGCCTTAAGCGCCATGCTCTGGACTGAAGCTGCCCGTCAGCTCAACGGGTTCCAGCGCTGCGACCAGTCGTCATCGGTGCGGATCACCTCGCGCAACAAATCGAAAGCCTGTTGCAGCACTGCCGAATCGCGATCGCGGGAATACACCAGATAGGTCGGATAACCGAATTCCGGGGCTTTGGTGACGGCTTCCAGTGCGCCGGTCTCCAGATAAGTGCGCACGACCCGGGTACGGAAATAACCGCTGCCACCATGTTCGAGGATGTATTGCAGGGCCAGCGGGCCAAGGTTGAAGCTCAGCGCGGCTTTGGCTTTTTCCGGCAGGGCGGCGTCGTGCTGACGACGAAAGTCCGGTCCCCAATCGATGTAGACG
Organism: Pseudomonas siliginis; assembly: GCF_024072275.1. Taxonomy (NCBI): domain Bacteria; kingdom Pseudomonadati; phylum Pseudomonadota; class Gammaproteobacteria; order Pseudomonadales; family Pseudomonadaceae; genus Pseudomonas; species Pseudomonas siliginis. The sequence goes on from NZ_CP099598.1 coordinate 2,635,779, forward strand.
TAAGGCTCCGGACGCTCGGGCGCGCGCACCAGAATCAGTTTTTCCTCCAGCACTTGCTCGACCTGCAATCCCGGCCAGTATTCCGGTTGATAAACCAGCGCCGCATCGAGCACACCGAGTTCGAGCTGACGCAAAAGATTTTCGCCGTCGCGAATTTCCATGCGCAGTGCGTGGCCGGGGATTTTCTCCCGAAGTTCCGCCGCCCAACTGAGCATTAACGGGTTGCACAGGCTGACCTCACCGCCAATGTGCAGAACGTTGTGATAACCCTCGGGCAGCGGCAAGTCGCGGCGCGCGGCTTCCCAGGTCTGCACCAGTTGATTGGCGTAGACCACGAACGCTTCGCCATTGGCCGTCAACTTCGCCCCGGCGCGATTGCGCACGAACAGCGTGCTGCCCAACTGGCCCTCGAGTTTCTGCACCCGTGCGGTGATCGCCGTTTGCGTGACGAACAGCTTCTGCGCGGCGGCGGCAAGACTGCCGTGGCGGACGATTTCGAGGAAAGTGCGGGCGAGGTCGATGTCCATGGGGCAGGGCCGATATCTGAAGGTGGGGCGCATTGTAAGTCAAAAGTCCCTCTCCCCAACTTGAAAGCAGCAATGGACTGAACCGCTGAAAATTGCGTTTCAGTCCTACGGAAACAGGAGCGTTTTGATCAGATGAGGGGATATTTCTGACGACTTTTTCAGGTTGGTCGTCGGACGCCGGATCTATAGGATCAGTCCTGACATTGAAGTCATCGAGCGCACAGATCGCTCTGGACCTGGACAAAGGATGGACTATGCGAATCCCACTGATTGAAAGCCATACGCCTGCTTACTCGCCTCGCCATTACTGGCGCGACGACCGCGCGAGATGCCCCTCGGAGGACGTTGCCATGCCGAGCGCCAAAGTGCCCCGGCTCACGGGCTTGAAGAAGCTTGAGGGCAAACCTCTGGAATTGCTGTTGCGAGGGCAGGACACCGGCGACGATCCGATGCTCATTCTGCGCTGCACAGCCGAAGGATTTGCGCTGCTCGATGTGGTCAACATGATCGCAACCTCCGAACTGTACCAACAGGGAGAGATGGTCAAACGTATCACCGGCAAATCTGTGAGAACCGTGCGACGTCTGCTCAAGGAAGGCGCGTCGGTGCGCCTGGACACGCCGCAGAGCATCATCGCCTACCAATATGCGGCAGCGCTGGAGCTGGCCATCAAGGTGTTCGGGCGACAGGCCAAGGCCGAATCATGGCTGGAGCAACGCGCCACTTACTTCTACGGTTATGTGCCGCTCGATCTGGTTGGAAATGCGTTGGGCTTCAGGATGGTGGAGGAGTATCTGAACCAGATCAAATACGGGGTTTATCAATGAATCCCTTGCCCTGGGATGATCGCTGGTACGCGTGGCGGCTGGATCGCGAGGTGTACAGCGAGACCTGGGACAGCGGCCTGGGGTCGAAACGGGACGGCGGTCGCTGGAATACCCCTGGCCGCAGAGTCGTTTATGCGTCGGTCGACCCTTCCACGGCGATACTGGAGGTGGCCGCCCATGGCAGCTTCGATGCACTTGATCAGGAGCCCTATGTATTGACCTGTTTTGAAATCACCCACGACGCCAGCGTCAGAATCGTGCAACCGGAAGACGTGCCCAATCCGCATTGGCTCACCCCGATAAAAACCTCGCCCAACCAGCGAAAGTTTGCCGACGCACTGCTGGCTGAACATCCATTTATTCTGGTGCCTTCGGTGGCCACCCGACACTCGTGGAATTTGCTGGTGAGTTGCGATCTGGCGGAAGGTCAGTTCAGGATGGTTTCGCAAGAGCGGTTTGGGCTGGATACGCGGTTGTTGCAGGAGGGTTGATCGGATTTGTGTGGGCCTGCGAATCCGACACGACAATTTCCAGGTTCCGGGAGCGATCAAGGGCCGATGAGTCGCTGCCAGCTACATTCGCGGCGGCTCGCATTCTACGTCTGGATTGAAGCTTTCAACCAATATAAAGATCCGGTACATTTCGCGCCCACGCTTACTACAAGGAAGTTAAAGATGGCAAAGCCTGCCGCTCGACTCAGCGATCTTAATGCATGCCCGATCACAGGCCATGGCACCAATCCCAGTAACAGCGGTTCCGGTGATGTAAACATCAATGGAATGCCAGTTTTGCGTGTCGGAGACACCACAGCGTGCGGAGACACTGTCACCGAAGGCATCAGCAATATTTTGATCAATGGCAAGCCTATTGCTTTCTTGGGCAGTGCAACGGCCCACGGAGGCATGATAATCACGGGCTCTGGCGACGTTTTTGTCGGCACCCAGGTCGGTTCCGCACCTTTCTCCCCGATTATCACTGTTCCTAAACACAGCGAGCGCTTCCAACTGGTTGATGAGGCCACTGGCGAAGCTATTCCCGACATGCTCTATTGCATCGAAACGGGTGACGGGCAGCGTCTCGTCGGCCATACCGACAGTCATGGTAACGCCGCGCGAGTGTTTACGGCCAACCCGACTTCGATAGTTGTGCAGTGGGGTAAGGAAGCCGCCGCCCATCTCGATGCGCTCGGCCTAGATTACTAAGGGAGGTGGCAGGTGGCAGCCCCCAAAAAGAATCAAGCTCGAACAAGCGATCAACATACAACGACCCAAGTGAAAGGTACGCTGGCACAGGATTACGTAACGGTTGTGGGTGCGTCTTACATGTCCCTTTATGAAAAGGTTCGTGGCCAGAAGGGCAACAAGATGCGCTTTATCAATCAGGGTATCCGCCAACTCACAAAGTATCCAATCGGCACTCCAAACTTCACAATCCAGCGTGTATTTCTGATTTTCAAAAATGACTATCCGGAGAACTTGCTGGCGGCTTTGAAGGACGTTGTCGAAAATCAGCACGGAGCACAGTACCGGGAGATGGACTCGATATCCGGTCTTGTGGATTTCATCGCAGCTCGGCAACGCCGCGGGCGCGAGATCAAACAGCTCGACTTTTTTTCCCATGGTGTGGTGGGCAGTATCGAGTTGGGCTACGAGCTGGATAAAAACGATAGCTACCGTCTGCGTGATGCACAAGCGAGTATGTTCAAGCCCGAAGCGTTTGCCTATGGTGCGAAAATTCACTCCTACGCTTGTCGCACAGGTTTGGGTATCGATGCCGACTTCAAGGTCAATGAAACAGAAGATCCTCATTACGAGCGCAGCCTGGCGCAGATTCTTGCTAATGCTACCCGGACCACCGTGTGGGCATTTCCAAGACGCAGCAACTACGACACGACTTATGGTACTGCCGCGGAACGGGGATCTGTGCCGGGAATTCGTGAAAGAGAAGCAGCTGATGGGCGAGCGATGCGGAATTATTTGAGTCGAAAAACCGCTTATGAACGAAAGCTGGTCGAACATCGCAAGACCCTCAAAGACCCAACGGCGCAATTACCTGATGAACAGGCGCCGCAGGCGCCGACGCCAACAGTCTCTGAAGAAGAGCGCAATTTGCTGGCGCACGATGACAGCCGAGCATTGTATGAACGAAAGATTGGATTTCCGCTGGATGCCTTAGGCGCACATCGTGACGTTCGATCAGGTGATACACCGGACGGCGTACCCAAACACCTGCTTGCCTATAAACCGCTATGACGCTCCTGAAGTTTATAGGCAAACGTCACGTCTTCTGTGTCTTGTTGATTGCTGCCAGCTTTGCAGGACTATTTATTTACGCCAAGGAAGCCCAGATGCCAGCCAAAGCAATGATGTATTACGGCCCGTGGAGTCCGGAAGAAAACCGTTTCGATGCCAGCCAGTGGTTCAGTTCAGGTATGTATCGCCCGCGTCTCATGGGTACTCCGCCTGAAGAGAGCCCAGTGACCATGCTGCGCAATAAGCCTGAAAGTTTGCGACATATTGAGAATGATGTTCTCTTGACCGAAGCGTTATTCGCTGTAGGGCGACAGTTTCCGAAGTTGGACACCGAAGACCTCATTCTGAATACGCCGGACCTGCACCGCCAGATACGGTATGCCTATAGTTCATTTGCCGAGCCTGACAGGCCGGTGGATTCCTATTGGCTTTTCATCACGTTTGCAAACAAGACCGTGGTCGTTACGATCGATTGGGACGTGACAGAAAAGAAACTCCTGCCCCGCTCGATGGCTTCGAATCTGATCGAAAAAAGTGATGAAGAGGCGGCATACCTCCAGGTAAAAAAAGAGCTTGATGGGACGGCTTCAGCCAAGCGTTAACTCACGTTGCCATGTCTTCAATGGTTGAAACGACAAATCCCGCCAATAAGCGGGATTTGTGTTTTACCAAGAAGCTTCTTACGAAGGGAACAGCTCGGACAGTTTCATCGACAGCATCATGTCGCCTTCAACGCGCAGCTTGCCGCTCATGAAGGCCTGCATGCCGTCTGTCTCGCCACTGACGATACCTTTCAGGGTTTCGCTATCCAGCACCAGCGTGCAGTTGGCGTTCGGGTTTTCGCCTTCCTGAATGTTGCAGGTGCCGTCTTTGACGATCAGTGCGTATTGCTTGTCTTCGTCGGTGATGTTGAAACCGAAGACCAGATCCAGACCGGCAGCGGCGGCTGGGTTGAACTTGGCTTGCATTGCTTTTACGGCATCAGCTACGGAGGTCATGGTTCGATCCTTTCTTGGTCATGGGAGCTGGGTGGTTACAGCCAGGGTCACAGTAAGCCGGACTCAGCGAAAAGTGATGAGTTCCGGGGCCTTCAGCAGTTGCAGGTGTGCGTGACTGTTGAAGGAAGCCAGAGCCACCTCGCGACCACGAAACTTCAGTTGGTTGAGCGAGGTGTTGACGATTTGCCAGTTCAATTCAAAGGCCTGCCTGGCAGGCATTTGCGTAATCAGATGGAGCAGGGCAGTTATGGTGCCGCCGGAGGTGAACACGGCAATTTTCTGGTTCTTTTCCGCCAGGTCGAGGATGCGGTGCAAACCGGCCTGAACCCTCTCGACGAAGCCCAGCCAGCTTTCCAGTCCGGGTGTGTCGTAGGTGCCAGCAAGCCAGCGCTCGACGATCAGGGCGAAGATGCGCTGGAATTCACCGCGGTTCTGCGCGGCGTTGCGCAGGATGTCGAGGGCTTCCGGCTCTGCCGGCAGCATGGCCGGGAGCAGGGCGCGGATCACCGCGTCGGCGTCAAATTCGTTGAAGGCGGAATCGGTTTCGAGGACTGGAACCGGCAGGCCTCTGGCGCTGAATTGCTCCAGTGCACTGGTGGCCGTGTGCTGTTGGCGACGCAGGTCACCGGCAAGGCAACGATCGAAGCTGATATCAAGGTCGGCGAGGTGCTGGCCGAGAATTTCTGCCTGACGCACACCGGTCGGCGACAGCACGTCGTAATCGTCTGCACCAAAGGAGGCCTGGCCATGTCGTATCAAGTAGATGCTGCCCACGTCCGCGTCGTCCCGGTACGTTGAAGGTCAGGCGAGGTTATGAGGATGGCGTAAGGCTGTCAATGAAAAAACATACGCTTGTTTGAAATGCCCGTTACAGGCGTGTTGCCAGAGGTTTCACGGCTGGCCGACGAGCCGACGCATGGGTATGCTGGAGCCATTCCGCGTGTGATACACCGTCACGCATTGCTTTGAGGAGTCTCTGTGGATTTTTTCACCGAATACGCCAGCTTCCTGGCCAAGACCGTCACACTGGTGATCGCCATTCTGGTGGTGCTCGCCAGTTTCGCCGCGTTGCGCAGCAAAGGCCGGCGCAAATCGGCAGGGCAGTTGCAGGCCAGCAAGCTCAACGATTTCTACAAGGGGCTGCGTGAACGCCTTGAGCAGACCTTGCTCGACAAGGATCAGCTCAAGGCATTGCGCAAGGGCGAAGCGAAAACGGAAAAAAGCGCGAAAAAACAGAAGAACAAGCCTGAGACCAAATCCCGGGTGTTCGTGCTCGACTTCGACGGCGATATCAAGGCTTCCGCCACCGAGAGCCTGCGCCACGAGATCACCGCACTGCTGACCCTGGCCACGCCGAAGGACGAAGTAGTCCTGCGTCTGGAAAGTGGCGGCGGCATGGTGCACAGCTACGGTCTGGCGTCGTCTCAACTTGCGCGAATCCGTGATGCGGGCGTGCCACTGACTGTGTGTATCGACAAGGTCGCAGCCAGTGGCGGTTACATGATGGCCTGCATCGGCGACAAGATCATCAGTGCACCGTTCGCCATCCTCGGTTCGATCGGCGTGGTCGCGCAATTGCCTAACGTCAATCGCCTGCTGAAAAAGCACGACATCGACTTTGAAGTGCTGACCGCAGGTGAATACAAACGCACACTGACCGTGTTTGGCGAAAACACCGAAAAGGGCCGCGAGAAGTTCCAGGAAGACCTCGACATCACCCATCGTTTGTTCAAAAACTTCGTGGCGCGGTATCGCCCGCAACTGGCGATCGATGAGGTGGCGACCGGTGAGGTGTGGCTTGGTATCGCTGCGCTGGAAAACCAACTGGTGGATGAGCTCAAGACCAGCGATGAATACCTGGCGCAGAAAGCCAAACAGGCTGAGGTTTACCACCTGCACTACGCCGAGCGTAAAAGCCTGCAGGAACGCATCGGCATGGCCGCCAGCGGTTCGGTAGACCGCGTGCTGTTGAGCTGGTGGAGTCGCCTCACTCAGCAACGTTTCTGGTAAACACCAGGCATAAAAAAGCGCCGGTCAATGACCGGCGTTTTTGTGTCCGCAATAAACCCGCTGGCTTAGCGCCGACGGAACAGCGGCAGCGGTTCGTCACTGGCGGCCTGGTAGGTCACCGAGAAGTCCTTCAGACCTTCCAGTGCTTCGTACGGGTCTTTATCCGCGCGAATGGCAAAAGCGTCGAAGCCACAGCGGTGCATGTAGAACAGCTGGTCCCGCAGCACGTCGCCAATCGCGCGAAGCTCGCCTTTGAAACCATAACGGTCACGCAGCAGACGGGCATTGGAGTAACTGCGGCCATCGGTGAACGCCGGGAAATTCAGCGCGATTACCTGGAACTCACCGACGTCTTCACCGATTTCTTCGGCTTCCTCGTCAGCATCCAGCCACACGCCCAGACCGCCGTCGCGGGCCTTGAGCATGCGGCTGTGCTCGCGCCACAACTGCAGAGGAACGATCAGATCGTCGCAGTTGCTGATCTCATCGATGTTGAAATCCTTCGGCAACAGGTGCCAGGTTTCGTCGACGACTTCGTTGTTCTTAATGATTCGCTGCATAGACGCGTTCCTTGAAGAGGTCGATGCCAATACGCTGATAAGTGTCGATGAAGCGCTCGTCTTCGGTACGTTGTTCAACGTACACGTCGATCAGCTTCGAGATCACGTCAGGCATGGCTTCCTGTGCGAAGGACGGGCCGAGGATCTTGCCCAGGCTCGCATCACGGCTGGCGCTGCCGCCGAGGGAAACCTGGTAGAACTCTTCGCCTTTCTTGTCCACACCGAGGATGCCGATGTGGCCAACGTGGTGGTGACCGCAGGCGTTCATGCAGCCGGAGATGTTCAGGTCCAGTTCGCCAATGTCGAACAGGTAATCCAGGTCATCGAAACGGCGCTGGATCGATTCGGCAATCGGAATCGATTTGGCGTTGGCCAGCGAGCAGAAGTCACCACCGGGGCAGCAGATGATGTCAGTCAGCAGGCCGATGTTCGGCGTGGCGAAACCGCCTTCACGCAACTCGCCCCACAGGGTGAACAACTGGCTCTGCTCGACATCGGCGAGAATGATGTTCTGCTCGTGGGAGGTGCGCAGTTGACCGAAGCTGTAGCGCTCGGCCAGATCGGCGACGGCGTCGAGCTGCTTGTCGGTAATGTCGCCCGGGGCAACGCCGGTCGGCTTCAACGACAGCGTCACAGCGACATAGCCCGGTTTTTTGTGCGCCAGGGTGTTGCGGCTGCGCCAGCGGGCGAAACCCGGATGCTCTTTGTCCAGATCGGCCAGTTGCGCGGTCTGGTTGTCGAGGGTCTTGTAGTCCGGATCGACGAAGTGCTTGGCGACGCGATGCAGTTCGGCCTCGGTCAGCGTGGTCTGGCCACCGCGCAGGTGCTCCATTTCCGCGTCGACTTTCTGCGCGAACACCTCAGGCGTGAGCGCCTTGACGAGGATTTTGATCCGCGCCTTGTATTTGTTGTCGCGACGGCCGTAGCGGTTGTACACCCGCAGGATGGCGTCGAGATAGCTCAGCAGGTCTTGCCACGGCAGGAATTCATTGATGAATGCGCCAACCACCGGCGTACGACCGAGGCCACCGCCGACCAGCACTCGGAAGCCCAGCTCGCCGGCAGCGTTATAGACAGGTTCCAGACCGATATCGTGGACTTCAATGGCTGCGCGGTCACTGGTCGAACCGTTGACGGCGATCTTGAATTTGCGCGGCAGGTAGGCGAATTCCGGGTGGAACGTGGTCCACTGACGGACGATTTCGCACCATGGACGCGGGTCGATCACTTCATCGGCGGCGACGCCGGCAAACTGGTCGGTGGTGACGTTGCGCAGGCAGTTGCCGCTGGTCTGGATGGCGTGCATCTGCACGGTCGCGAGTTCAGCAAGGATGTCCGGGATGTCTTCAACCGCCGGCCAGTTGAACTGCACGTTCTGCCGCGTACTGATGTGGGCATAGCCCTTGTCGTAGTCGCGGGCGATCTTCGCCATCATGCGCACCTGGCGCGAAGTCAGCTGGCCGTAAGGCACGGCCACGCGCAACATCGGCGCGAAACGCTGGATATACAGGCCATTTTGCAGGCGCAGGGGGCGGAATTCTTCTTCGCTCAGCTCACCTGCCAGATAGCGTCGGGTCTGATCACGGAACTGCTTGACGCGGTCCTCGATGATCCGCTGATCGTACTCGTCGTATACGTACATATAAGTCCTGTTCTCAGGCTTGGGCTTCTCGGAAAACGCTGCGTTTTCGCTTGCTGGAGTCCGATGTTGCCTCTGCAATTCTGCGCGCACGGCCGCGCACTCCGTCACGGAGCCGGGGCAATATACCCGTTTGCAGTTATGCGCAAAAGTGATGTTTGAGTATATGTAAAGAACCAAATCGCCTAACGCGAATGCCGGTCATCTAATCCACATTTGTCGTGCGGACAATCATCGTCTTAACTGTGATCGAGTCTTTGTGCAATCACCGATAAAACCGACAAGAGGCGATGCAATGAGCAACCCGACCAAAGCCAGAAAAAGCGACAGCAGTGTCGACGCGTGGGCCATTTTGTTCCTGATCATTCTCGTAGTAGGAACAGCGGTCTTCTGGGTCAGTCACCAGTAACATCCGCGCTTCCGGGCCGTTCTCCCAAGGCCCGGATAACCTGTGGCAGATGCCTGTTCAGTGCCATCACACCCCGGCCAGATACAGCACCAGCTTGACGATGGCAAACAGCGTCAGGCCGAACACCGCCGTGAACAAAACTCCCAGAATCACAAAGTGACTGGGTTTGCCGTGGGTAAAATCCCTTTCCCGGTTCTTGCCGCTCTGCACCCCGAACGCCGCCGCCATGACGCTGTGCAGCATCTGCCAGAAACTCGGCGGTTTATTGTCGATTGGATCGTCCATAAATCCCTCTGCGAAAAGTCATCCTCCTGAAGCATAGCCAATCCGCTGGGTCCGGGATGCCATCGAAGCAGCCCGGACAAGTTTGAGCGATACCCGGATAACGCAGAAGCACTAACGCGACATGGTTTGCTGACCGCTCCATCAAAAAGGAGTGACCATGAACGTTATCCCGCCCAAACCAGTGTCGGCGCTGCCTGCGTCGACCGCTCAGCCGGCAGACCCCGGTCGGTCAGTAAAGCTCATTGCAACGCAAAGTCTGCACGGCGAGTTTCTCGAGACATCGATCCCGCAATGGTTGACCAGCGCTTTGCCGCATCGGCGCGAGTCGCTCAAGGCGGTTCCGACCGCGTTACCGTCCTGGTATCAGCATGCGACGCCGGCCCAGCGCAAAACCCTCGACGAGACTTTCAAGGCCAGCGTCATTGCCCAGAACAGTCTCGACAAAAGCATGGCGAAATTCGTCGATGTCGAATCATTCGCCAGGCCGTTATTGATCAAAGCCTTGAAGGACCAATACGCGCTGGAAATCGATGTAGACAAAACCCTGTTATGTCTGCGGCGCCCGGTCGAAATGGGTATTCAGAGAACCGTATTGGCCTCGTTCGAGGTTCTCAAGATCACGCTGCTGGAAGCCTCGCTGCACAACTTCGAAGCTGACGAATGTGAAGATACTTATCATTCGAGCTCCGGTTTTTTTGTGGCGACGCCTGCTGCGGACACATTCAAGCACGTCGACACAGGCCTCACGGTCAGCCAGTTTTTGCACCTTTGCCGCAATCTGGATATAGGCCAGCAATACCAGACATACCTGCAGGGATTTTTCCATCCGGGGGACGCGGTGGCAGAGGCGGTGCTCAGCGAACGCTTCATCGCCAGCCAGAAGGCAGCGATGCGCGCCGCAGCCGAACAGGCGCTATTGCGCAATCACATCGAGGCGGCAGATCACGCGATGATCCTCTCGGTCATCGACGGCGAAATGCACCCGTGGATGGGGCGCAAGCAAGTCTGGTTCCAGGACCTCGGCCTGATGAAAAAAAGGCTGACCGGGTGCGTGGCTTTCGTCATCTGCGAAAAATACCGTTACACCGATGAACTGATCCTTTACATCCCCAACGACCCGGAACATCCGCTCAAGCGCTACACGTTCGAGCAAATGCGCGAAGAGCTCGAGCGCTTGCTCACCGCACGTGATGCGTCGCAACAGACCAGCGCAGAGCCCACCGCCTACCAGCGTTTTTTCAGTCAGTTCCTGCCCTATGATCAGCGCCCGTACTATTTCAGCCAGTTCAGGCAAAAGGCAGCCGACTCACCTGGCGATGCCTGGGACGTTCTGCGTTCCCCTTGGCTGGCCTTCGTACAGGGTTTTACCGGTGGTTCTACATTCACCACCATCGAACAGGTTCCGCCCGAACGCACAGTCAAGTGGGAGCCGGCGGTTGATCCGTACATCGCGCCTTCGACAGTCGAACGCAAGGGCAGGGGGCTTTGGGCGCCCAACGAGGACTTGTGGCAATACCTTTATGCGCAGAATCGCGCCAAGGTGTTGGCCGACGCGCGAAGCCACGCGGTACCCACTGCCGATGTCGATGCGAACGCACGAGATGCCAAACTGGCCCATCTGATGCAGATCGGCATGCTGGGCTTGAATCTGGTGTCGATGTTCGTGCCTGTGCTGGGCGAAACAATGATGGTCGTGATGGCGGGACAACTGCTGTATGAAACCCTTGAAGGCGCTATCGAGTGGAGTGAAGGTGATCGCAGGGCCGCCAGGGATCACCTGGTCGACGTGGCCGAGAATCTCGCTCAGGTTGCCGTGATGGCGGGTGTTGGAGCAGGTGTAAGGAAGTTCTCGGCCGCCAGGACTGTACCGGTCATCGAACAGCTGAGTCCGGTCACGTTACCCAATGGCGAAACCCGCCTGTGGAAACCTGATCTCAGCGGCTACGAGGCCCCTGTTGTCCTTGACGCACACCTGACCCCGAATCCTTCCGGGCAGTATGCGGTGGATGGCAAAACCTGGATCCGTCAGGACAACAAGGTGTATGAGCAGGTCTTCGACGACTCGATCAACCAGTGGCGCATCAAGCACCCGACCGATCCTGCAGCCTATCAACCTGTTCTGCAAAGTAATGGCCATGGAGCGTGGCGCCATACCCTGGAGCGTCCTCTGGAATGGGATCGTCTGACGCTGTTGCGGCGCATGGGCCACATCTGCGAGCCGCTATCCGATACGGAGCTGCTCAAAGCGATGGATATCAGCGGCGTCAGCGACGATATGTTGCGCAAGATGCACCTCGACCATGGGGTGCCGCCACCGGAGCTGATTCAGGCCATGCGCTTGTTGAAAACCGATGCACAAGCCGCGCAAGTCATTGAGCAACTGGAGGGTGGGGCGCCGGTCGATGACAAGTATCTGTATGCCCTGCCACTGGTCACTGACATGCCGCGCTGGCCGGCCAATCGCGTACTGGAAGTCTTTGAGGGGACGCAACTGACCGGCAGATCCGTCAAGTATGGCGGCGGATATCGGGTGCGGGGTGTCGGGGGCAAGGCACCGATCCGGATTTCCCGGGCGGACGTCCTCAGCGGCGACCTGCCGCAGCTTGTTCTGGGCGGACTGGATGAATCGGAAATCGTCCACCTGCTCGGAGGTGAAGGTGCGCGGGTTCGAGAAGCGAGACCTGCAGAACTCGCCAAGCAAATTGCGGCCTATGCCCAAACCCGCCAATCGGCCATTTACGACAGTATTTATCAGGGCACCGAGCCTGTCGCCGATCAGGTCAGGCAATTGCAGAACGCCTGTCCGGGACTCAGTGAGTCAGCTGCACAGCAAGTGCTGGCGCAGGCGCGGCCGGATGAACTGCAACGGCTCGGCTCAACTCGTCCCATACCGCTGCGCATGCTGGAGGAAGCTCGCTGGTATGCGCGCCGCAGCCGGCAGGTGCGGGCATATGCGGGGCTGCGCAGCGAGAATATTGCCTCGGCGGACAGTCGATGCCTGGCGTTGCACACGCTTGAACGGTTGCCCGGCTGGCCGGACAACTTGCGCCTTGAAATACGCGAGGGCAGCGACAGCGGTCCGTTGCTTGAGAGCATTGGCAGCCAGACGGCCTTCGAGAGAAAGTACCTGATCAAAAGCGGCCAGCAATTTCAGGCATTCAACGACCGAGGCGAAACGCTCAACAGCCTGCCACGCCACGGCGACAACTTTTATGCCTCTCTCATGCACGCTCTGCCGGATCACGCGCGGCGCGCCCTGGGGGTGCCCGAGGTCAGTCAGTCGGCCGAACTGCAAAAGAAAATCATCGCCCACGCTGACCAGCACCACGGCATGGCGGCCGCATTGCTGGAACAGCCAGCGCAGTGGATGAGACCGCCTGTACGGGTAAACGAAGCGCTGATCGGCTATCCCGCCAGCGGAAGAGCGGGTTGGCTGGAGCGCAATCTGGTTGCCGACCTGCGCGACCTCTACCCGGGCCTCACCGATCAGCAGGCCAGTGGATTGATCCTTGAGCAGGTGCGTGCGGGCAGAAACAACCGGGAGATTTTTCGGTGGTTGCAGTCGCGACGCGAAGAGTGGCAACAACTTGAGGCAACACTGGACGAGTGGGCGGGGACCAACGCGATGGCTCCCTGGGAACCTTCCGGTACTGTTCAGAATCTGCTGGTCGCGCAAGCGCTTAAAACCAGTTGGCGCAATGCCCTTTTGGTCGATGAAGTGCCCAATGCGGATCAACTGCGCCTGGTGACTTACGATGCTTTGCCCGCGCTGACAGCAGACTTTTCCCACGTGCGTAAATTGTCCCTTCGCGGAGATGGCATTACTGATGGCAATGCCGACGCTTTTCTTGCCCTGTTTCCCGGCCTGGAAAAACTCTCGCTGGGTGAGCGCGAGAGTTATTTTGATTTGGGTATGCACCAGCAGTCGCTGTCCTCTCTGCCCGCAAGCTTAGCCAGGATGCCTGCATTGAAAACGCTCAAGCTGAGGACCTCGGCCCCGGCAATGGCCACAGATTTCCCTCAGCGGGTGAAAATGTTGACCTCGCTCGAAGCCCTTGAACTCGATTTTCAAGGATTCATTGACGAGAACCCGCCGGCACTGGAACTGGCCGCGCTCAAACACCTGAAACGACTCAAGATCGAAGCCCCCGGCATGACGCAATGGCCAGCATCGGTACAAGCGCTTCCCGAGCTGCAGAGGCTGGATCTGTTTCGGACGTCAATCGCTTCCATTCCTCCAGCGCTCTATACCGGCCATGAAAAACTGTGGGCGGGCCTGTCACTGAATTGGTCGAACTTCTCCCATGAGGCATTCAAACCAGCATTCGAGTACGTCAAAAATTATTCGGGGTCCATGGGGCATCTGATGGACCTGAACTTGATGGTCCGCCAGTACTGCCTCGGTGAACTGAAATTCCTCACGGGTGAAGGCCGCTTTCTCGATCCGTTGCCTGAGCACATCATGACTGTCTGGAATACCCCGGAAACCCGGTTGAAAGCGATCGAACTGCTGCGCCTGGAACACGCCGGGATCTTCCGTCGGTTTTATCAACCGACGACGTCCGATGGCCTGCGTGGCGCTGCACGCGAGCCGCGCTGGCAGTCGCCGCCGAACAGCGCGGTGGTGCGTGAGCTTGAGGAAAACTGGCGCGCGAGCGTACGCAAACGCTATCGCCTGCTCGACCTGGGGGACGATTCTCTGGTATTCGAGCTGTCTGACACAGACGGTTTGAACCATGGCGCGGCCATCAGCGAGCTTGTGTCATTGCCGGCCGGTACATTTTCCCATGTGCAGACCTTACGTCTGGATCGGTTGAACGTGCCGGCTGGACAGATTCAGGCTTTTCTGCAAGCGTTCAGCGGCGTGCGGACACTGCAAATCACTGGCTGCGGATTGACCGAGTTGCCGGTGAAACCGGCGGATTTTGCGCAGCTGACGCGGCTGGACCTGTCCAGCAACCAGATCACCTCTACGGGGGAAATTCAAAGCCAGTTCGCCGAGCTCAAGGCGCTTGAGTTTCTGAACTTGCGGCGCAACCGTTTGACGGCGCTGGACGTGACGGCCATGCCGAAGCTCGAAGTGCTGGATTTGAGTGGCAATAGCCTTCAAACGTGGCCAGCGGGGGCGGAAAATCTGTCCGGGTTGAAGTGGCTGGATCTGCGAGACAACAGCCTCGATTCGCTGCCCGAGCGCGTTCTGGCCATAGACAGCGTATTGCTCAAGAGCCATCTGACCGGGAACCCGTTCAGCGCTGAGGCAGAGGCAGCTCTGACAACGGCGCGCGGGCGTATCGAGGCGAGCAACGGTTTGCCTCGAGGTGCATTGAAAAGCTATGAAAGTCAGCCGGCCGGCTACCTGGTCGCTGCGAACACCTCGGTGCCAGGCACCGCGTTTTCCCGGATTCACGAGTTTCTGTTACCACTGCGTACTGCGTCATCTGCGGCTGAAGGTAGCGCAGGTCTGGTCAGGCGGTTGCGGGAATTGAATCCGGACCTTTCCCAGGAACAGGCCCAGCACTGTATTGCGCGGTTGGGCGGCGCAGGGTTGGATGAAGCGCAGATTGATGCCCGGATCAAGGACTGGCGAGAGAGTGACGAGGCGCTGACGCGTCAGTTGAACGGTTGGATCTTCAAGCCGGCGGCCGCGAGGGTTTCGACGCAAGACAGAGTCTTCACGGCGATGAGAATCCGTGATTGCTGGGTCGATGGACTGACCCGTCATACCGAAGAAGCGGGTCGCAAGCTCGACCTCAGCGGCTTGTACATTGTTGAGTTGCCGCCTCTGTCGAACGCGTTTACGCAAGTACGAACGCTCGACCTGACTTCGGTAGGGTTTTCCTTGCAGAGCCTGAATGATTTTTGCGGCGCTTTCCCTGAACTGACCACGCTGGTGCTTAACTCCAACAATCTGGAGGGGCTACCGGAGGCTGTCGGTACATTGCAGAGGCTGGAGCATCTGGAGCTACGCATTAACCATTTTGCTGAAGCGCCTGGCGTTTTGCAGCAAATGGGCAATCGCCTGCGTTCGCTGGATCTGAGTCATAACCAACTGAGCCAATTCAACGCCAGCGCACTCACCCGGATCGAGCGCCTGAATCTGTCTCTCAATTCGATAAGCCACTGGCCTGATGGGGTACAGGCACTGGAGCATTTGCAAACTCTCAATCTTCTTGGCAACCGTATTTCCCTATTTCCCGACACGCTGCTGGATGGCAACCATGAGCGACTGGTGGCAGGCACCGACCTGCGCGGAAACCGACTGCCTCTCGAGAGTCTGGAACAGCTCAGGGACTACAGTGCGGCTAACGCGAACCGTGGCGTCATGGGGTATTCGTTTGCATCTCTCGAGCGCGCAATTACCGAGTATGAAGCGACGTCCGAAAGCGAGCCCGATACGCCTTTTGATTCCGACAGTAGCGATAGCGATGACAGTAATGCCGGCGGTGCCGGACGCGTGGACAGGCATGAAGCCGTGGAAGCAGACGAAATCATCGCCAATCCGCAGCAAGACGTAGATGAGCAGGCAATGAACACCTGGCTCAATTACACCCGGACCCAGACGCGCGAAACGCGGCAAGCGCTATGGCTGCAATTGGCGCGCGAACCCAACCATGAGGCGTTCTTTCACCTGCTGTCGATGTTGCACGACACTGCCGATTTCAGTGTGTCGGGCGCTGATCTGACGCAACGGGTATGGCGGGTGATAGAAGCGGCAAGCGAAAACACGGAGTTGCGCGAGTTGCTCTTCTTCAACTCCGCGACTCACGGCACCTGCCCCGATGGCCGAATACTGTCGTTCAGTGAGCTGGAAACGCGGGTCTATGAATACACCGCATTGCGCGACATCCCACGCCATCTGCCTGATCAGCGCGGCATAGCGTTGGTCGAGCTGACGCGGCGCCTGTTCCGACTGGAAAGGGTCGACAGGCTGGCGGAAGCAGCTGGCAGGTTCCAGGACCGGGCCGAAATCCGTCTGCAGTACCGAATCGGCATGACGCGCGGCTGGCCCGACGGGTTAGAGCTGCCTGCGCAACCGGATCACATGTTGTACAGGACACCGATCGAGGGACAACTGCTGAGCGAGGCACGCGCTTCTGTGCTGGCCGACGAAGCGTCAGGCCTGTTCCTCGAGGATTTGATTGCCCGCGATTACTGGATTCGCTACATGCGCGACCGACACGCCGCCATCTTCGATGAGCTTGAACGCAGCGCCACACACCGTCAGGAAGAAGTCGAGGATGCGCATCCAGACAAGTGGAACGACGAGGACTCGCGAAGACTGTACGTGGAAGCGATGAGCCAGTTGGAAATCGAGCTGGCGCAGGCACGCACCGACAAACTCAAGGAGCTGTCTCGCCAGGAACTGGTAAACCTTGCGCGGGTCGCTGCAGGGGATTCGCAGACACGCCCGGCGTCACCGCAACCGGGGCCGTCCTCGCGTCGGGACTGAGGAGCTGACCCGATCCGGGAATCGCAAACTCCCGGATCGGCTTTGCAACAAGCCTCAGCTGTCGTAACCCAGATTCGGCGCCAGCCAACGCTCGGTCACGCTCAGATCCTGTCCCTTGCGTGCGGTGTAGCTTTGCACCTGATCCTTGTCGATCTTGCCCACCGCAAAGTATTGCGCTTGCGGATGGGCGAAGTACCAGCCGCTGACCGCTGCGGCGGGGAACATTGCGTAGTGTTCGGTGAGGAACACGCCACTGCGCCCGGCGCGCATTTCCGCAGCCTCTGGATCGAGCAGGGTGAACAGCGCGGCTTTCTCGGTGTGATCCGGGCAGGCCGGGTAGCCGGGAGCGGGGCGGATGCCACGGTATTGCTCTTTGATCAGTGCATCGTTGTCGAGGGTTTCATCCTTGGCGTAACCCCAATGTTCTTTACGCACTTGCTGGTGCAGCCATTCGGCGCAGGCCTCGGCCAAGCGGTCGGCGAGGGCCTTGACCATGATCGAGTTGTAGTCGTCGCCAGCGTCCTGATAAGCCTTGGCCACTTCTTCGGCGCCGATACCGGCGGTGGTAATGAAGCCGCCGACGTAGTCGGTGACTTCGCTGTCTTTGGGCGCAACGAAGTCGGCGAGGCAGAAGTTCGGTTTGCCGTCGGTCTTGATGATCTGCTGGCGCAAGTGATGCAGCTTGGCCAATGGCTTGCCGTTATCGTCGTACAGCTCGATGTCGTCTTCGTTGACCTGATTGGCTGGCCAGAAACCGAACACCGCACGGGCGCTGATCAGCTTTTCGTCGATCAGTTTGGTGAGCATTTCCCGGGCGTCCTTGTACAGCGCAGTGGCGGCCTCACCGACCACTTCATCTTCAAGGATGCGCGGGAACTTGCCGGCCAGGTCCCAGGAAATGAAGAAAGGCGTCCAGTCGATGTACTCGGCCAGCACGTTCAAATCGATATTGTCGAGCACCTTGCTGCCGGTGAAGGTCGGTACCACTGGCTGATAATTGGCCCAGTCGAATTGCGGCTTCTTCGCGATGGCGGCGGCATAGCTCAGGCGTTCGGTGCGGGCGCTGCGATTGGACGTGCGCTCGCGCACGTCGATGTATTCCAGGCGGGTCTTCTCGACGAAACCGGCCTTGAGCTCCTTGGACAACAACTGTGTCGCCACGCCGACGGCGCGCGAGGCGTCGGTCACGTAGACCACGGCATCGTTGCTGTACTTCGGCTCGATCTTCACCGCAGTGTGCGCCTTGGAGGTGGTCGCGCCACCGATCATCAGCGGCAGATGGAAATCCTGACGCTGCATTTCGCGGGCAACGTGAACCATCTCGTCCAGCGACGGGGTGATCAGGCCGGAAAGGCCGATGATGTCGCACTTTTCTTCTTTGGCGACCTGCAGAATCTTCTCGGCCGGGACCATCACGCCGAGGTCGACGATGTCATAGCCGTTGCAACCAAGCACCACGCCAACGATGTTCTTGCCGATGTCGTGCACGTCGCCCTTGACCGTGGCCATGAGGATCTTGCCCTTGGCTTCCGGCTTGTCGCCTTTCTCCAGTTCGATGAACGGGATCAAGTGCGCCACGGCCTGCTTCATCACGCGGGCGGATTTCACCACTTGCGGGAGGAACATTTTGCCGGCGCCGAACAGGTCGCCGACGATGTTCATGCCGGACATCAGCGGGCCTTCGATCACTTCGATCGGCCGCGCAAACGACTGGCGGGATTCTTCGGTGTCTTCGACGATGTGCGTCGTAATGCCCTTGACCAGCGCATGTTCCAGACGTTTGTTGACGTCCCAGTTACGCCACTCTTCGGTCTCGGCTTCCTTGACGCTACCGTCGCCCTTGTACTTGTCAGCGATGGCGAGGAGGGCGTCGGTGCCGTCCGGGGTGCGATTGAGGATCACGTCTTCGACCGCGTCGCGCAGCTCGACCGGGATCTGATCGTAGATCTCCAGTTGACCGGCGTTGACGATGCCCATGGTCAGCCCGGCGCGGATCGCGTAGAGCAGGAACACCGAGTGAATCGCCTCACGCACCGGGTTGTTGCCACGGAACGAGAACGACACGTTGGACACGCCGCCGGAGCTCAGCGCATACGGCAGCTCGTCGCGGATGTAGGCGCAGGCATTGATGAAGTCGACGGCGTAGTTGTTGTGCTCTTCGATGCCTGTAGCGACGGCGAAGATGTTCGGGTCGAAGATGATGTCTTCCGGCGGGAAGCCGACTTCGTTGACCAGAATGTCGTAGGAGCGTTTGCAGATTTCCTTTTTGCGCGCTTCGGTGTCGGCCTGGCCGGCTTCGTCGAAGGCCATCACCACCACCGCAGCGCCGTAGCGCTTGCACAGCTTGGCGTGGTGGATGAACTGCTCGACGCCTTCTTTCATGCTGATCGAGTTGACGATGCCCTTGCCCTGGATGCACTTGAGGCCGGCTTCGATGACTTCCCATTTCGACGAGTCGATCATGATCGGCACGCGCGAGATATCCGGTTCGCCGGCGATCAGATTGAGGAAGGTCACCATGGCCTTCTTCGAATCGAGCATGCCCTCGTCCATGTTGATGTCGATGATCTGCGCGCCGGCCTCGACCTGCTGCAGCGCGACTTCGAGGGCTTCGGTGTAATTGTCTTCACGGATCAGGCGGGCGAATTTTGCCGAACCGGTGATGTTGGTGCGCTCGCCGACGTTGACGAACAGCGAGCTGCGATCGATGGTGAACGGCTCCAGACCGGAGAGGCGGCAGGCCTTGGGAATGTCCGGAATCTGACGTGGCGCGTAACCGGCCACGGCTTTGGCGATGGCTTCGATGTGGCCCGGCGTGGTGCCGCAGCAGCCGCCGACGATGTTGAGGAAACCGCTCTGGGCGAACTCTTCGATGACTTTCGCGGTTTGCGAGGGCAGTTCATCGTACTCGCCGAACTCGTTCGGCAGGCCGGCGTTGGGGTGCGCGGATACGTGGGTGCTGGCCTTGTTCGACAGCTCTTCCAGGTACGGGCGCAGTTCGCTGGCGCCGAGGGCGCAGTTCAGGCCTACGGAAATCGGCTTGGCGTGCGCTACCGAGTTCCAGAACGCTTCGGTGGTCTGCCCCGACAGGGTTCGGCCGGAGGCGTCGGTGATGGTCCCGGAAATCATGATCGGCAATTCGAGGTGCAGCTCTTCGAACACACCTTGTACGGCGAAGATCGCGGCTTTGGCGTTGAGGGTGTCGAAAATGGTTTCGATCAGGATCAGGTCGGCGCCGCCCTCGATCAGGCCTTTGGTGGCTTCGGTGTAGTTTTCCACCAACTCATCGAAGGTTACGTTGCGGTAGCCGGGGTTGTTGACGTCGGGCGACAGCGAGCAGGTGCGGCTGGTCGGGCCGAGCACGCCGGCAACGAAGCGCGGCTTGGCCGGGTTTTCGGCGGTCTTGGCGTCGGCAATCTTGCGCGCCAGACGTGCGCCTTCTACGTTTAACTCGTAGGCCAGCTCTTCCATGCCGTAATCGGCCATGGAAATGCGCGTGGCGTTGAAGGTGTTGGTTTCGAGAATGTCGGCGCCGGCGTCCAGATAGGCTTTTTCGATACCGCCGATCACGTCCGGACGGGTGATCACCAGCAGGTCGTTGTTGCCCTTGACGTCACTCGGCCAGTCCGCGAAGCGCTTGCCGCGATAATCCTGTTCTTCGAGCTTGTAGCTCTGGATCATCGTGCCCATCCCGCCGTCGAGAATCAGGATGCGCTCTTTGAGGGCTTGCTTGAGAGCTTGAAGGCGGACGCTGCGATCGGACATGTGGACTACTCGGAAAGACCATTACGAAGGAGCGCGATCATAGCAAACCTGTGCGCTTTTGGAGCATGTGCAGCTTTTGCATGAATATCGCTCATGTTGGTGCGAGCGTCATAACGGTAGAATCGCAGCCTTTTTTTACCATCGAGATCAGCAGCATGCCGCACCGTTTCATCAGTTTATGGTTGCTGGTCCTGAGCGGGAGCGTTGCGGCGCAAGATCCCGCCATTTCTTCTTCCATCTCCTACAGCCGAGATATCCAACCGATCTTCACCGAGAAGTGCGTAGCCTGCCATGCGTGCTATGACTCGGCCTGTCAGCTCAATCTCGGCAGTGGCGAAGGCGCCGCCCGTGGCGCGAGCAAGATGCCGGTATATGACGGCGAACGCACCCAGGCGGCACCGACCACGCGCTTGTTTTACGACGCCTTCGGCAAGCGCGCCTGGCAACAGAAAGACTTCTATTCGGTGCTCGACGCCCAGGGCAGTCAGGCCGCGCTGATGGCACGGATGCTTGAACTCGGCCACAAGACGCCGCTGACGCCGAACGCCAAACTGCCAGAAGAGATTGTTCTTGGGCTCAATCGCAACAATCTATGCGCAATGCCTGCGGAGTTCGACGGATATGCCGGCGCGCACCCGAAAGAGGGCATGCCGCTGGCGGTCACTGGCCTGACCGACCAGCAATACCAGACCTTGCAGCGCTGGCTGGCGTCTGGCGCGCCGATTGATGAGCAGAGCCTGGCGCCGACTGCCAAAGAGGCCATGCAGATCCTGCAGTGGGAGAACCTGCTCAATGCTCCCGGTGCTCGGCAAAGTCTGGTCGGGCGCTGGCTGTTCGAGCACTGGTATCTGGCGCACATCTATTTCAAGGACGGTGAGCCGGGGCATTATTTCCAGTGGGTGCGTTCGCGTACGCCGAGCGGCCAGCCGATTGATCTGATCGCCACTCGCCGCCCCAACGACGACCCGGGCACGCAGGTGTATTACCGCATGTGGCCGGTGCAAGGGGTGATCGTGCACAAGACGCACATCACTTATCCGCTGAGCGCGGCGAAAATGGCCCGGATCAAAAGCCTGTTCTACAGCGGCAACTGGCAGGTCAACGCGCTGCCGGGTTACGGCCCGCAAAGCCGTGCCAATCCGTTTGCCACTTTCGAAGCGATTCCGGCGCAGGCGCGCTATCAGTTCATGCTCGATAACGCCGAATACTTCGTCCGCACCTTCATTCGCGGCCCGGTGTGCCGTGGGCAGATCGCGACCGACGTGATCCGCGACAACTTCTGGGCGCTGTTCCAGGCGCCGGAACATGATCTCTATATCACCGACCCGAACTACCGCGGCCAGGCCACGCCGCTGCTGGCGATGCCGGGGCAGAACGACGATGTCGGCAGCGTGCTGAGTCTGTGGCGCAACTATCGCGACAAGCGCAACGAATACGAGGCACTGCGCCGTGACAGCTATGCCGATCTGCCGGCGCCGAGCTGGTCGACGCTGTGGGCCGGCAACGACAACGCCTTGCTGAGCATTTTCCGCCACTTCGACAGCGCTTCGGTGACCAAGGGGCTTATCGGAGAGGTGCCGCAAACCATGTGGCTGTTCGACTATCCGCTGCTGGAACGCACCTACTACCAGCTCGCGGTCAATTTCGACGTGTTCGGCAACGTTTCCCATCAGGCGCAGACCCGTCTGTATTTCGACCTGATCCGTAACGGCGCGGAACAGAACTTCCTGCGCCTTATGCCCGCCGACTCGCGTGAGGATTACCTCAACGATTGGTACCAGGACGGCGGCCAATTCAAGATGTGGCTCGATTACGAGGCCATCGATGACGACAAACCGACCGCATTAAAGCTCGACGAAAAAGACCCGAAACATGATTTCGCCATGCAGTTGCTGGCGCGCTACGGTGATCTGAACGCGCGGCCAGACCCGATCAATCGCTGCGACGGCGCTTATTGCTCGCGACCGAATATCGATCCGGCGTTGCAGAATGCCGAGCAGGCTTTGAGCCGTCTGGCCTCGCGCCCGGCAGCGGGACTGAAAGTCATCGACCAGATGCCCGAAGCGACCTTGCTGCGTGTCGAAACCGCCAGCGGCAAGCGCGAGGTCTACAGCGTGCTGCGCAACCGCGCCCACAGCAACGTGGCGTTTCTGCTCGGTGAATCGCTGCGCTATCAGTCGGGGCTCGACACCTTGACGATCTATCCGGGCGTGCTCAGCAGTTACCCGAATTTCATGTTCAACGTCCCGGCCGAGCAGGTACCGGCGTTTGTCGATGCCATGGAAAACGCCAGGGATGTCAATCGGTTCGAAAAGATCGTCGAGCGCTGGGGCATTCGCCGCAGTCATCCGCAGTTCTGGCTGTATTTCCACGATCTGAGCCAGTACATCCATGAAACCGACCCGGTGGAAGAGGGCGTGCTGGATATGAACCGGTACGAGAATCTTTGAGTATTCGCAGGCGTGTGCCCGGGATTCTTTCCCGACAAAAATACTAGGACTTTGTCAGCCGCGCCGATTGGCGTAAACTGCGCCCACGCCTGCGAGGAGTTTTTATGACCGCTATTACCATTACCGACGCCGCCCATGATTACCTGGCCGATCTGCTCTCCAAGCAGAACACCCCGGGCATCGGCATCCGTGTCTTCATCACCCAGCCTGGTACCCAGTACGCCGAAACCTGCATTGCCTACTGCAAGCCGGGCGAAGAGAAACCTGAAGATACCGCGCTGGGGCTGAAAAGCTTCACCGCCTACATCGATTCGTTCAGCGAAGCGTTTCTCGATGACGCGGTTGTTGATTACGCCACCGACCGCATGGGCGGCCAGCTGACCATCAAGGCACCGAATGCCAAAGTGCCGATGGTCAATGCCGACAGCCCGGTCAACGAGCGCATCAACTACTACCTGCAAACCGAGATCAACCCGGGGCTGGCCAGCCACGGCGGTCAGGTCAGCCTGATCGACGTTGTCGAGGACGGCATCGCTGTGTTGCAGTTTGGTGGCGGTTGCCAGGGCTGCGGCCAGGCCGACGTAACCTTGAAGGAAGGCATTGAGCGCACCTTGCTCGAGCGCATTCCTGAGCTCAAGGGCGTTCGCGACGTGACCGACCACACGCAGAAAGAAAACGCCTACTACTAAGGTGTTCGCTGCGAACATGAAAAACGGCGCCCCGTGAGCGCCGTTTTTTTATGGGTAACTTTTGCCGCCCCCATTCGCGAGCAGGCTCGCTCCCACATTGAAATGCAATCACCTGTGGGAGCGAGCCTGCTCGCGAAAGCGTCTTCAAGGGCGATAAAGATGCGCATGCCCGGCCCGATACAACGAAGACTCGCTGAACACCTCGCTGCCCAGCACCCTGCCAACCAAGATCAGCGCCGTACGCCGAAAGCCTTTGGCCTCGACCTTTGCGGCAATGTCCGCCAATGTACCTACCACCCAGTCCTGATCCGGCCATGTCGCGCGGTGAATAACGGCAATCGGGCAGTCCGCGCCGTAATGCGGCAGCAGTTCAACCAGTATTTTTTCCAGATGATTGACCCCCAAGTGGATCGCCATGGTCGCGCCGTGCTGCGCCAGGCTCGCCAGTTCTTCGCCGGCGGGCATCGCGGTCTTGTCGGCGTAACGGGTCAGGATCACGCTTTGCGAAATGTCCGGCAGAGTGAGCTCTGCGCCCAGCAGTGCTGCGCATGCCGCTGTGGCGGTCACGCCAGGGATGATCTCGAAAGGAATGCTCAGCTCACGCAAGTGGCGGATCTGCTCACCAATCGCGCCGTACAGACCTGGATCCCCCGAATGCACACGGGCCACATCCTGGCCTTTGGCATGGGCGCTCCTGATCAAATCGATGATTTGTTCCAGATGCAGTTCGGCGCTGTTGGCCACGATTTCGGCCTGATGACCTTCCAGCACCGCTGCGGGTACCAGCGAGCCGGCATAAATGATCACCGGGCAGCTGCGAATCAGCCGTTGGCCTTTGACGGTGATGAGTTCCGGGTCGCCGGGGCCGGCGCCGATGAAGTAGACGGTCATCGTTGAATCCTTGTGAAGAGGCGCAGACACACTGCAGATGAAGCGTGCTCATGATCGATGGCGGGGATTATCGGGATTTTATGCAGCGCCGGCCAATGCCAGCGTGGCCTGCGCATATTTCTGCCGGTGGATCAGCAGTTTCGCCGGCGCCTGAATCAGTTGCTCGGCGAGCGCCAGCGCGGCGCTTTCCGCCACGCCGTAGCAGCCGGTGCGCTCAAAGGCGATCTGCGATTGATGGCTGAGGCGCTGCTGATAGGGCGCCAGTTCGGCACTGTTGAAATACTGCAGCGGCAGGTTCAATTGTGTGGCCAGTTCCAGCAACCCCGGTTCGTCGCGCTTGAGATCGATACTCGCCAGAGCCTTGACCGCTCGCAGTTCGATGCGGTGTGCCTGCAAAGCCTGGTCGAGCAATGCGCGCAGCGTACTGGCGGGACAGCCGCGCTGGCAGCCGAGGCCGACCACGAAGGTCGGCGCTGCGCGGTCATTGGTCATGCCTGATATCGGCCTGCGCTCTTGCGGCGGAACAACCAGGCACTGATCAGGCCCAGAGCCAGCCAGAACGCCACGTTGGTCAGCTGCGAAGCGATTTTGAACTGGGTTTCCAGTGCCTCTGGAGCGAGCATCGAATGCACCTGCGGTTGCGGCGCGCCGATCACATGCGGCACGGCGAGAATCGCTACACCAAGAAGCTTCATCAGCCAGTGACGACTGAAGGCGATCAGTGCCAGGCCGACGGCGGTCGAAGCGGCAGTGCCGATCCACCAGATCTGCCGCGAAGCCAGATCGGCGGCGGCTGTGCCCGGCAACTCAGGTGGCAGGCCCAGGGTCGGCGCGAGAACGAACGTGGCGTAACCGGCCAGACCCCAGAGCAGCCCTTGCGAGGTCTTGGTCGGCGCGCGCAAGGTGTACAGGCCGGCGAGCATCAGGGCGAAACCCACTGCCACCACCAGATTACCGCCAGTGGTCGAGACCACGCGCTGCCAGCCGTCTTCCGGCTCCCAGGCTTCGCCATCATGGCTGTGGGCGGCGGTGCCGGCGGCGTGTTCGTGGACTTGCGCGACCGGTTCGGATTTCTCGAAGGATTCGGCCTGCAGAATCAGTGGCGATACCCAGAAACTCTGCAGCAGGGTCAGGAGCAGGGCGGCCAGCAAGCCGGTGAAGCCTGCGGTTTGCGCGATACGTTTGATCATTTCGGCAGGCCTCAGTGGCACGGGAACGCGGCGCTGTGGCGGGTATCGTGGGCGGCGTTGTGCACCGCTTCGATGTGCGAGAAACCGGCGAACCAGACCAGGCTGGCGCCGAGGATCGAGGCAAAGAGGGCGGCGGCCACGCGTTGGCCGAGTGTGGTGCTGCTGGAGATGTGGTCAGTGTGGCTGACGGTGTTACTGATGATCGACATAGCGCTTCCCTCTGAAATGTCAGCGGGTAAACAGAGCGCATGAAAATCCCTGCGGGCCGGGCACGCAGGGATTTCGAACAGCGCCCGCCCACCGCGGGTTTGTTTGTGTTCAGCGGCGCTTGCGCGCGCTGGGTGTTGCGGGCCGGTCTCCGGGCTCGCGAGGGGTTGGCTGGTCGCCGACCTGCAAGCATCACCTTCCCATGCCGGGGCACAGTGGATCTGACGCTTCGCTCGCTTACCGTTGCGGGGGCAGCACCGGACTGACATGGCTTTGAGTAAAGCACATGATTCACCGGTTTCCCGTTTCACCCTGTGAAGGGCACCCGTAACAAGGTGTGCAGGAGAACATGGGTTTGGGTTTTTAGTCAATTTCCGGGAGTTTTCGGTACTGCGGTGTGGGCATTTTTCTGATGTTTTTGTGTGTATATCCGTTGCTGCGGGTGTTGCTGATTACGGTTTCGCCCTTACGGCGAGGCACTTTTTCCAAACGCCGAAAAAGTACCCAAAAAGGCTTGCTCCTACGTTCGGCCCTCGCAGGCTCGGGTTCCTTCGCTCCGGGACTGATCCGGGCGCAGCGGCTCCGGTTTGCTTCGCTGCACCTACACTCGCTGTGTACGACTGCGTCGTACGGTCGCTGCGCTCCCACGCCCGGATCAATCCCTCCACTCAGCCTTCCGACGTCGCCGGTGGATCAAGATCAAGAGCACTCGAGCTAACGCTCATTGTTGAGTGGGGCGGCTGCGCTGCTTTACTTTTGCTTTTGTGGGAGCGAGCCTGCTCGCGAAGGCGGCCTGACAGCCGACCTGTTCTTGAGCTGGTGCGCGATCCAACTGTAGGAGCTGCCGAAGGCTGCGATCTTTTGCTTTTGCCTTTGCCTTTGCTTTTGCTCTGGCTTTTGATCTTTTGCCCCTTCGGCAGGCTTCGTTACGGGATCGATCCGGGGGTGGGAGCGCAGCGACCGTACGACGCAGTCGTACACAGCGGAAGGAGGTGCAGCGAAGCAAACCGTAGCCGCTGCGCCCGGATCGGTCCCGTAACGAAGGTACCCCGAGCCCCAGCGAGCGGGCCGTACGCCGGGGCAAAGCCTTTTGGTTCCTTTTTGGCGTTTGAAAAAGGGACTCGCTGTAAGAGCGAAACCATAAGAAGCCGTTACCGCAGCAACGGATATACCCCCAGTTTCAGACTCACCGACCATTGACCCACGACGGACCCATGCGTAGCCTTGCGCTTTCGAGGTTCTTCGGCACTCGCCGAAGCTAAGAAGGGAACGCGGTCAAAGCCGCGGCTGCCCCCGCAACTGTGAACGGTGATGTTCGTTGCCACGCCACTGCCAGCTCAACCGATGAGCCAGCGGGAAGGCGCAATGGACGCCAGGCCCAACGCCTGAACGCCGTCAGCCAGGAGACCTGCCTCGTCACAGATTCTCACTACAACCGGGCGGGGTGATCCGGTGGCGAATGCTTCCGGCGTGCACGCGCGCTGCCGGTTCTCGTCCCGTATGCCCGCCGCTTGCCAAAGGGCATACCGATGAAAACACTGGCCAAACTCCCCGTCACCATCGTCACCGGTTTCCTCGGTTCGGGCAAAACCACGCTGCTGCGGCACATGCTCGATAACGCTCAGGGCCGGCGCATCGCGGTGATCGTCAACGAGTTTGGCGAGCTGGGCATCGACGGTGAAATCCTCAAGCAATGCACCATCGGCTGCACCGAAGAAGAGGCCAGCGGCCGCGTTTATGAGCTGGCCAACGGCTGCCTGTGCTGCACCGTGCAGGAAGAATTCTTCCCGGTGATGCGCGAGCTGGTTGCCCGTCGCGGCGATCTCGACCACATCCTTATTGAAACCTCGGGCCTAGCCCTGCCAAAACCGCTGGTGCAAGCCTTCCAGTGGCCGGAAATTCGCAGTGCCTGCACCGTCGACGCAGTCATCACCGTGGTCGATAGCCCGGCGGTCGCCGCAGGCACATTCGCTGCGTTCCCGGATCAGGTCGATGCCCAGCGCAAACTCGATCCGAACCTTGATCACGAGTCGCCGCTGCATGAACTGTTCGCCGATCAACTGGCCAGCGCTGACCTGGTGATCCTCAACAAAGCCGACCAGACCAGCCCGCAAGACCTGGCTCGCGTACGCGCTGAAGTAGCCGAAGAGCTGCCGCCAGCGGTAAAAATCGTCGAAGCCAGCAATGGCCGCCTGCCGCTCGACGTGCTGATCGGTCTCGGTGCCGGCTCTGAAGAGCATATCGACAGCCGCCACAGCCACCACGATCACCACCATGACGGTGATGACGACGACCACGATCACGACGCCTTCGATTCGATCTCCATCGAATTGCCGCAAGCCGACGAAAGCCTGCTGCTCGACGCGCTCACGCAACTGGTGGTGCAGCACGGCATCCTGCGGGTCAAAGGCTTCGCGGCGATTCCGAACAAGCCGATGCGCCTGTTGATCCAGGGCGTGGGCACGCGTTTCGACAAGCATTTCGACCGCCAGTGGGGTGCCGACGAAGCGCGGGTGACGCGTCTGGTGCTGATCGGTCAGGAGCTTGATGCGGCACAACTCGAAGCGCAATTGCGCGCTGCGCTCAGCGTTTAAGCCATGCACCTGCTCAGGACCCAGCCCGGCGGATTCGTCTCGGACGACAACATTGCCGACCTCGGACAAACCCCCGCCGAGCTGGTGATCCTGTGCAGCGGCGATTCCAGCCTGGCGCTGCTCGCCGAGGCTGCGCAGCAACTGCCCGATGATTATCCGAGCCTGCGTCTGGCCAACCCGATGCAGGTGCAGAATCATGCCTCTGTCGATCTGTATGTCGACGAAGTGCTGCGCCACGCCAAGGTCATTCTGATCTCACTGCACGGCGGCATCGCCTATTGGCGCTACGGTGTCGCGCGGCTGGTCGAGTTGTCCGAACGCGGCGTGCAACTGATTCTGGTGCCCGGCGATGACCGCCCGGACCCCGAGCTCAGCGACTTGAGCACGGTCAGCGCCGACGTGCGCGATCGACTCTGGCAATTCCTGCGTCAGGGCGGCATGGGTAACGCGCTGGATTTCTTCCGTTGCCTGGGCAACCAATGGTTCGCCCGCGATTACCCGTGGAGCGAGCCGCAAACCCTGCCGCGCACGGCGATTTATCACCCACAGAAAAACAGCGCTGCCCTGAGCGACTGGCAAGCCGAATGGCTGCCCGGTCAACCGGTGGCGGCGCTGTTGTTTTATCGCTCGCATTTGCAGGCGGCGAACACGGCGTTCATCGATGTGTTCTGTCAGCGTTTGCAGGCAGCCGGACTCAATCCGCTGCCGATCGCGGTGGCCAGTCTGAAAGAACCCGGTTGCTTGTCGGTGGTCGAGGACTGGCTGGATGAAGTCGAGGCGGGGGTGATTCTCAACACCACCGGTTTTGCCCAATCGAGTCCCGAGGCGCCGCATCTGCGCCCGTTTCGCCGCAACATCCCGGTGATTCAAGCGATCTGCGCCCAGGACAACGAGCCTGGCTGGCGCGACAGCGAGCAGGGCCTCGGACCCCGTGATCTGGCGATGCACATTGCTTTGCCGGAACTCGACGGGCGCATCATCAGCCGCCCCATCAGCTTCAAGGATCTGGCCTGGCGCAGCGAGCGCAGCCAGTCCGATGTGGTCTGCTATCGCGCCCAGCCCGAACGCATGGATTTCGTCGCCGAACTGGCGCGGCGCTGGATTGCTCTGGGGCGGGTGCCCAATGGCGAAAAACGCATCGCGCTGATCCTCGCCAACTACCCAACCCGCGACGGCCGCATCGGCAACGGTGTCGGCCTCGATACGCCAGCGGCGGCGCTGAACATCCTGCGCGCTTTGCGCGAAGAGGGTTATCCGGTCACGGCCGAGTTGCCCGATAGTGGCACCGAGCTGATCCAGCAATTGCTCGGTGGTGTCAGCAACGACCTCGACAGTCTCGACCTGCGCCCGTGCCAGCAAAGCCTGGCGATGGACGATTACCTGGCAATGTTCAACGCGTTGCCGGAGGCGAATCGCGCGGCGGTACTCGAGCGCTGGGGATCGCCACACAACGATCCGATGTGTCGCGACGGCCGGCTGATGATCGCCGGTCTGCGTTTCGGTCTGACCTTTGTCGGCATTCAGCCGGCCCGGGGTTATCAGGTCGATCCGAGCGCGGTGTATCACGACCCGGATCTGGTCCCGCCGCACGGCTATCTGGCGTTCTATTTCTGGTTGCGCAACACCTACGGCGCCCACGGCGTGATCCACGTCGGCAAGCACGGCAATCTCGAATGGCTGCCGGGCAAAGGTGTTGGGCTGTCGGAAAACTGCTGGCCCGACGCATTGCTCGGGCCGTTGCCGAATATCTATCCGTTTATCGTTAACGATCCGGGCGAGGGCGCCCAGGCCAAGCGGCGCACGCAGGCGGTGATCATCGACCACCTGATGCCACCGCTGACCCGCGCCGAAACCTATGGGCCGCTGCGTAATCTGGAGTTGCTGGCCGACGAATATTACGAGGCGCAACTGCTCGATCCGCGCCGTGCCCGCGAGTTGCAGCGCGACATTCTGCAATTGGTGCGGGACACGCAAATCGACCGCGAATTGCAACTGGATGCCGCGCTGGACAGCGATGCCGATGCGGCGATCTGGTTGCCGCGTCTGGACACATATCTGTGCGATTTGAAGGAATCGCAGATTCGCGATGGGTTGCACATCTTCGGCGAATCACCGAGCGGGTGCTTGCGCATCGACACGTTGCTGGCGTTGCTGCGCATCCCGCGCGGTGACGGCAAGGGCGCGCAGTCGAGTCTGCTGCGAGCACTGGCCAAAGCATTTGAACTGGGTTTTGATCCGCTGGATTGCGCGTTGGCCGAGCCGTGGAGCGGCCCGCGTCCGACCGAGTTGCAGGCCATCAGCGAAGAAGTATGGCGCACCGCCGGCGACACCCGCGAACGCCTCGAATTGTTTGCCGCAGACCTGATCTTCCAAGCACTGAATGTCCCCTGTGGGAGCGAGCCTGCTCGCGAAAGCGGTGAGTCAGGTAAATCATTGTTGAATCACACACCGAGTTCGCGAGCAGGCTCGCTCCCACAAGGGGCGGGTTGGGCTGAGGTTGATTCGATACTCGACCATCTGCGCGAAGTCGTCGCCCCGCGCCTCGACGCGTGCGGCCCCGCCGAAATGCGCGGTCTGCTCGACGCCCTCAGCGGTCGTTTCGTCCCGGCCGGCCCCAGCGGTGCGCCCAGCCGTGGCCGCCTCGACGTGCTGCCGACCGGGCGCAACTTCTATTCGGTGGACGTGCGCAATCTGCCGACCACCACCGCGTGGCGCATCGGATTCCAGTCGGCAACGCTGATTCTCGAACGGCATCTGCAGGACCACGGCGATCACTTGCGCCAGCTCGGCCTGTCGGTCTGGGGCACCGCGACCATGCGCACCGGCGGCGACGACATCGCTCAGGCCATGGCTTTGATGGGCGTGCGTCCGGTCTGGGCCACGGGCAGTCAGCGCGTGGATGATTTCGAGATTCTGCCGCTGAGCCTGCTCGATCGTCCGCGGGTCGACGTGACGCTGCGGGTTTCGGGGTTTTTCCGTGATGCGTTTGCCAATCTCATCCGCCTGTTCGACGCCGCCGTGCAAGCGGTGGCCGCACTGGACGAGCCGGATGACTTGAACCCACTCGCCGCCAAGGTGCGCGCCGAACGCGAGGCGCTGTTGCAGTCGGGCGTCGATGAAGATACCGCGCGGCGTCAAGCCGGGTGGCGCATCTTCGGCGCGAAACCGGGGGCGTATGGCGCCGGGGTGCAAGGCGCTATCGATGGACGTCTGTGGCAGTCGCGCGAAGACCTCGCCGAGGTCTACCTGAACTGGGGCGCCTATGCTTACGGCGGTGCCGACGAGGGCACGGCCGCCCGCGCGCAATTCAGCCAGCGCCTGAGCCAGGTGCAAGCCGTGCTGCAAAACCAGGACAACCGCGAGCATGACTTGCTCGATTCCAACGATTACTACCAGTTCCAGGGCGGCATGCTCGCGGCGGTGGAGACTCTGCGTGGCGAAGCGGCGGCCAGCTATCACGGCGATCACAGCCAACCGGATCTGCCGAAGATTCGTACCTTGAAGGAAGAGCTCAATCGCGTGGTGCGCTCGCGCGCGGCGAATCCGAAGTGGATCGACGGGGTCAAGCGTCACGGCTACAAAGGCGCGTTCGAACTGGCGGCGACGGTTGATAATCTGTTCGCCTTCGATGCGACTACGCAATTGATCGACGACCATCAATATGCGTTGCTTGCGGAGGCATATTTGCTCGATCCGGCGACCCGGGATTTTGTTCGTGAGCATAATCCCCATGCGCTGCGCGACATGACCGAACGCATGCTCGAAGCGCAGCAGCGCGGGATGTGGCAGGAGCCGGGGGCTTATAAAGAAGCGCTGGAGAATTTGCTGTTGGATATCGAGGAAGATATGTAGCCGCTAAAAAGCTACCCTCACCCCAGCCCTCTCTCGGAGGGAGAGGGGGCCGATCTTTAGCGCTGTCGAAGTTTGCGTCGACCCGATGCATCACGTCGACAGAACTCGAGAGGCCATCACGGTCTGTTCCCTCTCCCTCTGGGAGAGGGCTAGGTGAGGGCAACAACTGACACACCACAACGTCACGACCATCCACGACCACGAAAGAGAAACCCATGACCGACACCCCGCATTTCCCGCTCTCCGCCGTGGTCGGCGCCGATGACTTGAAACTCGCCCTGTGCCTGACCGCCATCGACCCGAAAATCGGCGGCGTACTTATAGAAGGCCCGCGCGGCATGGCCAAGTCGACCCTGGCCCGGGGCCTGGCGGACCTGCTCGCCAGCGGCCAATTTGTCACGTTGCCATTGGGCGCAACTGAAGAGCGCCTGGTCGGCACCCTCGATCTCGACGCTGCCCTGAGCGGCGCTCGCGCGCAGTTTTCGCCCGGTGTCCTGGCCAAGGCTGACGGTGGCGTGCTGTACGTCGATGAAGTCAATCTGCTGCCCGATCATCTGGTCGACCTGCTGCTCGATGTCGCCGCCAGCGGTACCAACCTGATCGAGCGTGACGGCATCTCCCATCGACATTCGGCGAAATTCGTCCTGATCGGCACCATGAACCCGGAAGAGGGCGAACTGCGGCCACAACTGCTTGACCGCTTCGGCTTGAACGTTGCCCTCAGCGGCCACACTGCGCCCGCCGAACGTGGACAGATCATTCGCCGGCGGCTGGATTTCGACAGCAATCCGCAAGGGTTCTGCGCGCAGTGGGCGAGCGAGCAACACATCCTGCGTTCGCGCTGTGAAAGCGCCCGCGAGCGCTTGGCAGCCATCCCGCTGGATGATGCGGCATTGGCGTTGATTACCGAGCGTTGTTTCGCCGCCGGCGTCGATGGCTTGCGCGCTGATCTGGTCTGGTTGCGCGCGGCTCGCGCCCATGCGGCGTGGCGTGGGGCCGATGCGATTGCTGAAGAGGATATCGACGCGGTGGCCGAATTTGCCCTGCGCCATCGCCGTCGCGAACAACCTTCATCCAGCGCCCAATCACAAGCGCAATCTCCGTCAGGCACAGACAGCAAATCCGGCGAAGGCCAGGGCCAGTGGGGCGAGATGCCGGCAACGGCGCAAGCTACCGGTGCCCGCCGCGAAGTTCCGAGCTGGCCGCCACAGGCAAAAAAGCCCTAGGCATTCGCCCCCGATCAGACGCGGGGGCGAATGCCAGACCCCGTGCCGGACAACTCGACAATGGCCGCCAGGGCCAACGGCACGCTGCCAGCAGCGGTTCGGTGAACTGGCCGGGCACGCTGCTCAATGG
Source organism: Pseudomonas siliginis (assembly GCF_024072275.1). Lineage (NCBI taxonomy): Bacteria > Pseudomonadati > Pseudomonadota > Gammaproteobacteria > Pseudomonadales > Pseudomonadaceae > Pseudomonas > Pseudomonas siliginis. The sequence continues at coordinate 2,669,730 of NZ_CP099598.1, forward strand.
CCTCCCTCAGCGTCGCGCTGATTTGCTGTTTCAACAGCGTACCCGTTCGCCCCATGAAGTCTGGCTGGTGATCGTCGACGCGTCGGCTTCGACCCGTCGCCATCAGGCCTTGAGCGATGCCAAGGGCCTGCTCGCGCAGTTGTTCGACGATGCTTACCGCCAGCGGGCGCGGCTGGCGTTGCTGACCGCCAGTGGTTCTGCGCCGAAATGGCAGGTGCAAGGCTTGAAGGCCTCAAGCGGCCTGAGCGTCTGGCTCGCCGGCCTGGGCGCTGGTGGCGGCACGCCGTTGCTCGCGGCGCTGGAGCAGGCGCAGCAATGGCTGACGGTTAGACGCAAGCGCTTTCCCGCCGAACAGCAACGCTGTCTGATCGTGACCGATGGTCGCGTGAAAGAACTGTCGGCGTTGCCAGTGCTGGCGTGTCCGGGATTGCTGATCGACATCGAGCGCGGGCCGATTCGACTGGGCCGGGCGAAGGATCTGGCGACCGCGCTGCAAGCGCAGTATCAGCATATCGATGAGCTGGGTCCACGCTGAAATCCGCCGCACCGCTCGCACCCTGTGGGAGCGAGCCTGCTCGCGAAGGCTTTTTCGGCAACGCTGAAAATCTTCGGTTACATTGATTCATACAGATCTTGAAATGATTTACCGCTGTGGAGCGGACCAGTCGACCCTGTACGCTCGAAGGCCATTTTTCATTCAGGATCTACATGAACACCCTCTCGGAGCCTCCCAGTCAGCATTCTCCAGCGCAATATTGCGCGGTCTTGATCCATTCGCAGCATCCCGTCTTCCGACTCCCGACTATGGTTGATAACGCGGCCCTTGAGCCTTCGCGTTGCACTTCGCCGTGTCCGGCCGCCTGAATTCACTGTAGAGAGATCGAGACGTTTTATGGAATGGTTAGCGGATCCCACGGCCTGGTTAGGCCTGTTGACTCTGATCGTGCTGGAACTGGTACTGGGTATCGACAACCTGGTGTTCATCGCAATTCTTGCCGACAAACTGCCGCCGCATCAGCGTGATCGTGCGCGCATCATCGGCTTGTCGCTGGCGTTGATCATGCGTCTGGGCCTGTTGGCGAGCATTTCCTGGCTGGTTACGCTCACGCAGCCGTTGTTCGAGGTGTTCGACAAGAGCTTCTCCGGTCGTGATCTGATCATGCTGTTCGGTGGCGTGTTCCTGCTGTTCAAAGCGACGATGGAGTTGCATGAACGCCTCGAAGGCCACGTCGGCGAGCGCTCGACCAACACGACCTACGCGCTGTTCTGGCCGATCGTGGCGCAGATCGTGGTGCTTGACGCGGTGTTCTCGCTCGACGCGGTGATTACCGCCGTGGGCATGGTCGATGAACTGGCGGTGATGATGATCGCCGTGATCATTTCCATCGGCCTGATGATCGTCGCCAGCAAGCCGCTGACCCGCTTCGTCAACGCGCACCCGACCGTGATCATGCTGTGCCTGGGCTTCCTGATGATGATCGGTTTTGCCCTGACCGCCGAAGGTCTGGGCTTCCATATCCCGAAAGGTTACCTGTACGCGGCCATCGGTTTCTCGATCCTGATTGAGGTGTTCAACCAGATCGCCCGGGCTCGGCGCAAACGTTCGATGCAGGGCGTGCGGCCGATGCGTGAGCGCACGGCACATGCGGTGATGCGTCTGCTCGGCGGGCGCAAGCTGGCGGCGGAGGAGGTTGGCGAGGAAATCTCCGACTTGCTGGACAACGGTGAAGCGCCGGTGGCCGAGCTGTTCGACCGTCGTGAGCGGGTGATGATCAGCGGTGTGCTGCAACTGGCGGAACGGCCGATTCGCAACCTGATGACGGTGCGCGCCGACGTTGACCTGATTGATCTTGCGGATGACGCCGAAACCATTCGCACGAAGTTGATGCATTCGTCCTACTCGCGCTTGCCGCTGATTCGCGATGGCGCGGTGGACGAGCCGCTGGGCTTCGTACACAAGAAGGAACTGCTCAAGGAATATCTGGCGGGCAACGAGCCGAACCTGGAGCATCTGGCTCGCAAGACCGTCAATCTGCTCGACAGTTACTCAATCCTCAATGCCCTGGAGCAGATGCGCGCGGCCTCGACCCACATCGCTTTCGTGGTCAACGAGTTTGGCGATTTCGTCGGCGTATTGACCATGACCGACATCCTCGAATCGATCGCTGGCGAACTACCCGATGCCAGCGAAATCGAAGGCCCGGACGTGGTCGAAGAGCGTGGCGGGTTTCTGGTCAGCGGCGCGCTGCCCTTGGCTCGCGTTCGCCAGCGTACCGGCTTCGATGCCGAGCCGACGGAGGACTATCAGACCATGGCCGGGTTGGTGATGAGTCTGCTGGATCGCTTGCCGATGACCGGCGATCAACTGGAATACGAGGGCTGGCAATTGACTGTCAAAGCGGTGGAAGAGCGGAGGGTGACGCGGGTGTTGCTGGAGCGCGCTGCCGCGTAATACTTGCGTTTTCTAAAAGCTGTGCCGGCCTTTTTGCGAGCGGGCTCGCTGCCACATTGCAATGCGGTTCAATGTGGCAGCTAGCCTGCTCGCGAAGGCAATTTGGCAGGCACTCCATACCTCTGAGGAGGCTCGTTCAGTACATCCTCCGTGGGCGCCCATGTGGGACGGTACGCAAAGTACGAAGTGTCTGACGCAGCCAAGGCAGATCATGCTTCCGTTTACGCGCGGCAAAGGGGGCTTTGGTCTTGCCGATGTGCACGGCGAAATCCCGTGCGAGGGTTTCTTCAGTGCCGATACCTTTGAGCTTTTTCATCAGCCTGCCGTTTTTATAGAACAGCACGGTTGGCGTGCCCGTGACATTCGGGTGCTTGGGCGATTGGCTGGTGTTGAGCATATAGATGTTGGCGCGCAGTCGGTAAGGCTCGGCAATCTGCCGAAAGATCGGCCCGGACCATTCGCAGGCGGGGCAATGTTCATTGGCGAAATAAAGAATGACCGGACGCCAGGTTTTCAGGGCTTTGCGGTAAACCGGGGCCAGCGCGGAAGTTGTGTTGGTGACGTTCATCGAAGGGTCCTTTTCAACGAGCGGATAGGTTCCTTGACGTTAAAGGAGTAGGCACGTCTGGGTCTACTGTCAGAAATTACAGGTGGACTGCGTAACCACGAGAAGTGCTGTCGTCACGGTGATAGCCGTCGCGAGACGGCAGGGTGGTGATGTCTACGGGCAGGCGCTAAAGCGCTGATACCGGGTTTTGCTCAACTGTCACCCTGATTCGCACCACAACGGCGCGATCTGACCCAAGTTGGGAACGCATTACCCCTTTCCTGGCTTTGTCAGGTGTTTCCTTCGCTCCTGGTCGGGCCAAACCCTTTGGTCCACGAAACATATCTTGTTGATTCCAAAAGCGTTCAACGCAGTTACAGATTTCGCGAGATTCCTGTGGCACACTTTCTGCTGTCTATTCCGTAGTAACAAACCGTGTTCCGGTATAGCGGAATAAACACAATTCTGGAGTGCTTGCCATGCGTCGCCATCCTTCGTTGTTCAAAGCGTGTGTTTTTGTCCTTGCGGCTTCTTCCTCGGTCATGGGTCTGGCCCAGGCGGCCGACAGCAAGCTCGACAGTGTTCTCGCCCGTGGCAAGTTGATCGTGGGCACCGGCAGCACCAACGCGCCGTGGCACTTTCAGGGCGCGGACGGCAAGTTGCAGGGTTTTGATATCGACATCGCCAGGATGGTGGCCAAGGGACTGTTCAACGACCCGAGTAAAGTCGAGTTCGTGGTGCAGTCGTCCGATGCGCGTATCCCCAACCTGCTGACCGACAAGGTCGACATGAGCTGCCAGTTCATCACCGTCACCGCGAGCCGCGCGCAGCAAGTGGCATTCACTCTGCCGTACTACCGCGAAGGCGTCGGCCTGCTGTTGCCGAACAACAGCAAGTACAAGGAAATCGAAGACCTGCAGGCAGCGGGCGATGACGTTACCGTTGCGGTGCTGCAAAACGTCTACGCCGAAGAATTGGTGCATCAGGCATTGCCCAAGGCCAAGGTCGATCAGTACGACAGCGTCGACCTGATGTATCAGGCAGTGAACTCCGGCCGTGCCGATGCCGCCGCAACCGATCAGTCGTCGGTCAAATACCTGATGGTGCAGAACCCGGGCCGCTACCGCAGCCCGAGCTATGCCTGGAGCCCGCAGACTTACGCCTGCGCAGTCAAACGTGGCGATCAGGACTGGCTGAACTTCGTAAACACCGCGCTGCATGAAGCAATGACCGGGGTTGAGTTCCCGACCTACGCCGCCTCCTTCAAGCAATGGTTCGGTGTCGATCTGCCGTCGCCCGCGATCGGTTTCCCAGTCGAATTCAAATGATCCCGTGAGAGTGGGGCGATTTCAGTCGCCCCGCTCAAGGTACTGCTGACCATGAATTATCAGTTGAACTTTGCCGCCGTGTGGCGCGATTTCGACACCTTGCTGGCAGGGCTCGGGCTGGGCTTGCAGCTGGCGCTGGTGTCGATCGCCATCGGCTGCGTGATCGGCCTGCTGATGGCGTTTGCCTTGCTCTCCAAACATCGCGCCTTGCGGGTGCTGGCCTCGGTGTACGTCACGGTGGTGCGCAACACGCCAATCCTGGTGTTGATTCTGTTGATCTACTTCGCACTGCCCAGTCTTGGCATTCGTCTGGACAAGATTCCTTCGTTCATCATCACGCTGTCGCTGTATGCCGGCGCGTACCTGACCGAAGTCTTTCGTGGCGGCTTGCTGAGCATTCCCAAAGGCCAGCGTGAAGCCGGGCTGGCAATCGGTCTCGGTGAATGGCAGGTCAAGGCTTACGTCACCGTGCCGGTGATGCTGCGCAATGTGCTGCCGGCGCTGTCGAACAACTTCATTTCGCTGTTCAAGGACACCTCGCTGGCGGCTGCGATTGCGGTGCCGGAGCTGACCTATTACGCGCGCAAGATCAACGTCGAGAGCTACCGGGTGATCGAAACCTGGCTGGTGACCACGGCGTTGTATGTCGCGGCCTGTTACCTCATTGCCATGCTGCTGCGTTACCTCGAGCAGCGTCTGGCGATCCGCCGATAGGAGGCTGCGATGTACCAATCCCCCAGTTGGTTGCATGAATTGTGGCTCGCGCGCGAGCCTTTGTGGCAGGGCTTTCTGACCAGTGTGCAGGTCTCGGCGCTGGCCATCGTCTTGGGCACCATGCTCGGCGTGGTTGCCGGCCTGGTCCTGACTTACGGCAGATTCTGGATGCGCGCGCCGTTTCGGCTGTACGTCGATCTGATTCGCGGCACGCCGGTGTTTGTGCTGGTGCTGGCCTGCTTTTATATGGCGCCGGCGCTCGGTTGGCAGATCAGCGCGTTTCAGGCCGGAGCCCTGGGCCTGACGCTGTTCTGCGGCTCGCACGTCGCCGAGATCGTGCGTGGCGCCCTGCAAGCCTTGCCGCGCGGGCAGATGGAGGCGGGGAAAGCCATCGGCCTGACGTTCTACCAATCCCTCGGCTACGTGCTGTTGCCTCAGGCGCTGCGGCAGATCCTGCCGACCTGGGTCAATTCGTCGACCGAAATCGTCAAGGCGTCGACCTTGCTCTCGGTGATCGGCGTCGCCGAATTGCTGCTCAGCACACAACAGATCATCGCCCGAAACTTCATGACCCTGGAGTTCTACCTGTTCGCCGGTTTTCTGTTCTTCGTCATCAACTACGGCATCGAATTACTCGGCCGGCACATTGAAAAGCGGGTGGCCTTGCCATGACTCAAGCTCAAGTTGCTTCACAGAATCAGGCGCTGCTGGATATTCGCGGTCTGCACAAACAGTACGGCGCGGTGGAAGTGCTCAAGGGTGTCGACCTGAGCATGCAGCGTGGCAACGTCGTTACGCTGATCGGCTCCAGTGGCTCGGGCAAGACCACGCTGCTGCGTTGCGTGAACATGCTCGAAGAGTTTCAGGGCGGGCAGATTCTGCTCGACGGCGAATCCATCGGCTATGACGAGGTCAACGGTAAACGCGTACGTCACCCGGAAAAGGTCATTGCTCGCCATCGCGCGATGACCGGCATGGCGTTCCAGCAATTCAACCTGTTTCCGCACCTGACCGCCTTGCAGAACGTCACCTTGGGCCTGCTCAAGGTGAAGAAGATGCACAAGGACGAAGCCGTGGTGCTTGCCGAAAAATGGTTGGAGCGTGTCGGCCTGCTGGAGCGGCGCAATCACTTTCCCGGTCAGTTGTCCGGCGGTCAGCAACAGCGCGTAGCGATTGCCCGAGCGATTGCGATGAACCCGAGCCTGATGCTCTTTGACGAAGTCACCTCAGCCCTCGACCCGGAACTGGTTGGCGAGGTGCTCAACGTGATCAAGGGGCTGGCCGAGGACGGCATGACCATGTTGTTGGTGACCCACGAAATGCGTTTCGCTTTCGAGGTCTCGGACAAGATCGTTTTCATGAATCAAGGGCGAATCGAAGAGCAGGGGCCTCCCAAGGAACTGTTCGAACGCCCGCAATCGCCGCGTCTGGCGGAATTTCTCAAAAGCACGCGGTTTTGAATCTGCACTTTTGCAATCAGGAGAAACACCCATGAGCATTACGCGTTACGGCACCGGCAGCACCGCCGCCGGCGGCCAGCCTCGTCCATTCGCCCGCGCAGTCGAAGCGGATGGCTGGCTGCATGTGTCCGGCCAGGTACCGGCGGTGGATGGCGAGATCATCGTCGGCGGCATTGTCGAACAGACCCACCAGACCATGAAGAACCTGATCGCCATTCTCGAAGAGGCTGGTTATGGCCTTGAAGATGTGGTCCGCGCTGGCGTCTGGCTGGACGATCCACGGGATTTCAGCAGTTTCAACAAGGTCTTCGCCGAGTATTTCAAACCCGAACACGCCCCGGCGCGGGCCTGCGTGCAGGCGAGCATGATGGTTGATTGCAAGGTTGAGATCGACTGCATTGCCTACAAGAAGAAGGCCTGAAACAAGTGCAGCCCTCTTCGCGAGCAGGCTCGCTCCCACATTTGGAATGCGTTTTCCTGTGGGAGCGAGCCTGCTCGCGAAAGCGATGTAACAGGCGACACTGGACTCTCGGTAAACTCCCGGCGACTTTGAATGGAAACCACTGACATGACCGAAGACACCATCAAGCGCCGGGCACGTGGTCTGGACCGGGCGTTCGATATCCTCGATTTTCTCAAGGAAATCGGCCAGCCCCTTCGCCCCAATGACATCGCCAACGGCATCGGCGGCCCGAAATCCACGGTCTACGAGCTGGTCGCATCCTTGCTGGAGCGGCGGATTCTCGAGCCGGTGGGCAAGGACGGCCACGTCTATCTCGGCCGCCAGTTGTACTTCCTCGGCCAAGCGCATCTGCGCCATTTCGACCTCAGCCGCGAAGCCGATCACGCCTTGCAGGAGATCGTCAGCCAGACCCGCGAAACCGCGCAGATGTGCCTGCTCAACGGGCGCAAATACACGGTGGCGTTGATGAAGGAGGGCGAGCGGCATTTCCGCATTTCCTCCGATATTGGCGAAAACGCGCCGATCCCGTGGACCGCCTCCGGGCGCCTGCTGCTCGCGCACTTGAGCGATCAGCAGATCATCGACCTGATCGACGAGGACGACTACATCCTGCCCGACGGCGAACGCCTGCCGCTGGAACGCTTTCTGGCGGAGATTCGTCAGGCTGGCCTCGATGGCTTCTTCTCCTTCGACAGCGTCGCCGACACGTTCACCCATTGCTTCGCCGCGCCGGTGAAAGACCCGCAAGGCGTGGCCATTTGCACGTTGTGCATCGTCGCCCCACGGGCCGATGCAAAAAACAATTACAACGACTATCGCCGGGTGCTGATCGAGAGCGCCAACAGCCTCGCCCGGCGGATCAACGAATAACCGCGGCTGCCTGCGGCCGCGACTGTGAGGACTGGACCATGACCACTGCCATCAACTCTGCCGTAGAAAAAGGTGACGCCACCCTCGGCGCGCAATTGACCCGCGACGTCAGCCTGCCAGCGCTGGTGCTGCACCGCGAGGCGCTCGAGCACAACATTCGCTGGATGCAGAAATTTGTCAGCGACAGCGGCGCCGAACTCGCGCCCCACGGCAAAACCAGCATGACCCCGGCACTGTTCAAGCGACAGCTCGACGCCGGCGCCTGGGGCATCACCCTCGCCAGCGCTACCCAGACCCGCGCCGCTTATGCTCACGGCGTACGTCGGGTGTTGATGGCCAATCAATTGGTCGGCACGCCGAACATGGCGTTGATTGCCGATCTGCTCGCCGATCCGACGTTCGATTTCTATTGCATGGTCGATCACCCGGACAACGTCGCCGACCTCGGGGCTTACTTCGCTTCACGTGGGGTCAAGCTCAACGTGATGATCGAATATGGCGTGGTCGGCGGGCGCTGCGGGTGCCGCAGCGAGCAGGAAGTCATCGAGCTGGCCAAGGCCATCGATGCGCAACCGGCGCTGGCACTGACCGGCATTGAAGGTTACGAAGGCGTGATTCATGGCGATCATGCGGTCAGTGGCATTCGCCAGTTCGCTGCGTCGCTGGTGCGCCTGGCGGTGCAGCTGCAGGACAGCGGCGCTTTCGCCATTGCCAAACCGATCATCACCGCATCGGGTTCAGCCTGGTATGACCTGATCGCCGAATCCTTCGAAACCCAGAACGCCGCTGGCCGCTTCCTCAGTGTGTTGCGCCCGGGCAGTTATGTCGCGCACGACCACGGCATCTACAAAGAGGCGCAGTGCTGCGTGCTCGACCGTCGCAGCGATCTGCACGAAGGCCTGCGCCCGGCGCTGGAAGTCTGGGCTCATGTGCAGTCGCTGCCGGAACCGGGTTTCGCGGTGATCGCCCTGGGCAAGCGCGACGTCGCCTTCGACGCCGGTTTGCCGGTGCCGTTGTTGCGCTACAAGGCCGGTGTGGTGCCGGCGACAGGTGATGATATCGGTGCGTGCAAGGTCACAGCGGTGATGGATCAGCATGCGTTCATGACCGTGGCGCCGGGTGTAGAACTGCGGGTCGGCGACATCATTTCCTTTGGTACTTCGCATCCGTGCCTGACGTTTGACAAATGGCGTGTTGGGTTGCTGGTGGATGAGCAGTTGGCGGTCATCGAGACCATGGAGACTTGTTTCTAAGGCTTGAGATTGCGTTGCGGCGGCTATTTCGCGAGCAGGCTCGCTCCCACAGAGGACGCATTTGAATGTGGGAGCGAGCCTGCTCGCGAAGACGCCCGCTTAGCCACCACTGAACCACCCGAGATCCCACCCGATGAAAATCCTCCGCAACACCCCACGCATCGCCCTGATCGGCGAATGCATGATCGAACTGCAACAACGTGCCGACGGCAGTCTGCAGCAAAGCTTCGGTGGCGATACCCTCAATACGGCCGTGTACCTGTCCCGCGCGCTGGGCGACAAGGCGCAAGTCGACTACGTCACCGCGCTGGGCGATGACAGTTTCAGTGACGCAATGTGCCAGATCTGGCGCAGCGAAGGCATCGGCCTCGATCTGGTGCAGCGCTTGCCCGGTCGGCTTCCCGGTTTGTATTGCATACAGACCGACGCCAACGGCGAGCGGCGCTTTCTGTACTGGCGCAACGAAGCGGCGGTACGCGATTGCTTCACTACCCCTGCGGCCGAGCCGATTCTCGCGGCCTTGCCGGACTACGACGTGCTGTATTTCAGCGGGATCACCCTCGCCGTACTTGGCATGCAAGGCCGTGCCCGCCTGATCAAGACGTTGAGCGAAGCCCGGCAGCGCGATGCGCGCATCGTTTTCGACAACAACTACCGCCCACGCTTGTGGGCTTCTGTGGAAGAGGCCCGCGCGGCATATCGCAGCGTCTTGCCTTATGTCGATCTGGCGTTGCTCACCGTGGATGACGAACAGGCGTTGTTCGGGTTTGCCGATTGCGCTGAGGTGTTTGCGACGTATGCGCAGATTGGCACGCCAGAAGTGGTGCTCAAGCGTGGCGCGGAGGCGTGCCTGATTCGTTGTCAGGGGGAGGCGTTTGAGGTGCCGGCGCAAAAGGTCGACAAGGTTGTCGACACCACGGCGGCGGGGGATTCGTTCAGTGCGGCGTATCTGGCCCGGCGCTTGCTCGGCGGCAGCCCGGCAGAGGCGGCCCAAGCGGGACATGAATTGGCCAGTCAGGTGATACAGGTGCCAGGGGCGCTGATCCCCAGGTAGTCAGAGAATGGCCGCTTGCTGCGCAATCGGTTCGCGAGCAGGCTCGCTCCCACAATGAAAATCCGGTCGAAATGTGGGAGCGAGCCTGCTCGCGAAGAAGCTCGACAGCCAGCCGATCAATCCCGATAAAACACCTGCACCAGGTGATAACCAAACTTGCTCTTGATCGGTCCATGCACGGTGCGCAGTGGTTTCTTGAAAATCACCGCATCAATCGCGCCGACCATCTGTCCTGGACGTACTTCGCCCAGATCACCGCCGCGTTTGCCGGACGGGCAGGTGGAAAACTTCTTCGCCAGCACATCGAATGCTTCGCCCTTGGCGATGCGCTGTTTGAGTTGTTCGGCCTCTTCGGCGGTTTTCACCAGAATGTGGCGGGCTTGGGCTTTCATCGTGCAATACCTGATAACGGGGTGACAGCGGGGCGCGCGATTATGCCTCAAGTCACGGGGTCGGGTTGCTCAACTTGCGAATCTTGCTCGCCAACACTTCCAGGACAAAAGGCTTGGCGACCATGTCCATGCCCTCTTCAAGAAAGCCCTGGCGCTCGGCAGCAATCTGCGCGTAACCGGTCATGAACAGCACTTTAAGGCCGGGACGATGCTGGCGCGCAATTTCCGCCAACTGGCGACCGTTCATGCCGGGCAGCCCGACATCGGTGACCAGCAGATCGACACGTTGCGCGGACTCGAACAAGGGCAGGGCGATTTTGGCGTTTGCCGCTTCGAAGGTTTTATAGCCCAGCTCCCTCAGCAGATCGAGCACCAGCATGCGCACCGCCGCGTCATCCTCGACCACGATTGCGGTTTCGCCAGAAGATGAAGCAGCAATCGGTTCGGCTTTCTTCACAGATGAGGTTTCCGGCGTCGGCTCAAGCAAGCGCGGCAAGTACAGGCGCACGCAAGTACCTTGCCCCGGCACGCTGTCGAGGCTGACGTGACCACCGGATTGCTGGGCGAAACCGTAGATCATCGACAGCCCGAGCCCGGTGCCCTGGCCGATCGGCTTGGTGGTGAAGAACGGATCGAACGCTTTGGAGCGAATTGACGGAGTCATGCCGGTGCCGTTATCGCTGACCGCGAGCATCACATATTCCCCGGCCTTGACCGGTTCGAGAATGGTGATGTCGCTGCTGTCGAGGTAGACGTTGGCAGTCTGGATCAGCAACGTGCCGCCTTCGGGCATCGCGTCGCGGGCGTTGATCACCAGATTGAGCAAGGCATTTTCCAGCTGGCTGACGTCGGTGCTCACCGGCCAAACGTCTTCGGGCAGGCGCAGTTGCAGGTCGATCGGATCGCCTTTGGTGCGGCGGATCAGATCTTCCAGCGAGTGCACCAGCTCATTGACGTTCAGTTGCTTGCGGTCCAGCGACTGGCGCCGCGAGAACGCCAGCAAGCGATGCGTGAGCGCCGCCGCGCGATTGGCCGATGACACGGCCGCTTCGGTAAAACGGCCGATCTCGTCGGCACGACCATTGGCGATGTAGCGCTGCATCAAGTCCAGACTGCCGATAATGCCGGTGAGCATGTTGTTGAAGTCGTGGGCGATGCCACCCGTGAGCTGGCCGACGGCTTCCATCTTCTGCGCGTGGCGCAAGGCATCTTCGGCGCGCTCGCGTTCGAACATCTCGTTCTGCAAACGCTCGTTGGCCTGAGCCAGTTGCTCGGTGCGCGCGCTGACCCGCTCTTCGAGGGTCTCGTTGAGATTACGCAGGGCTTCTTCGGTTTTCTTGCGCTCGGTCTCGTCGATGACAAAGATGTAGAAGCCGTTCACTGCACCGTCCGCACCATGTCGCGGCAGATAATTCATGAGGGCATGACGGGTGCTGCCGTCGCGGTGGGGGGTATAGAAACTGAAGGAACAGGCGCGTCCGGCCAGCGCTTCGGCGATGTACGGTGCACGCAGGAAATACGCCTCTTCGCCGATGACTTCGCGAATCTTGCGCCCGTACAACTCTTGCGGTGTAAGGCCGTACCAGTCGAGATACGCTGCGTTGTTCAAGCGAAAACGTTCTTCGGCGTCGACATAGCTGATCAGGATCGGCATGGCGTTGATGATCAACTGCAATTCGGTCTGGCTCTGACGCAGCGCTTGTTCGGTGTGTTTGCGTTCGGTCAGGTCCAGCGCCGCGCCGAGAAAGCGCATCGGCCGACCATGATGATCCTTGTAGCAACGCCCCCGCGCGAACACCCAGCGCAGCGTGCCATCGGCCTGCAACAAGCGATATTCCTCAGCGTACTCGGTGCCGTGGGTGATGCAGTGCTTGATGCCGCGCGCAACCATTGCGCGGTCTTCGGGGTGCACCCCGTGCATATATTCGCTGATCGGCAACTGCCCGGCCCTGGTCGGATCGACGCCGTGCAGTTCGGCGAAGTGCGCATCGGCGATGAAACGGTCTTCGCCAATGTCCCAATCCCAAGTGCCGACGGCGTCGGTGGCGGCGAGGGCCAGTTGCAGACGCTCCTCGGACTGACGCTGGGCCTTGAGGCTTTCTTCGGAACGACGCTGCAATTCCAGGGCAATGCGTCGGCGCTCGTTGGTTTCGATGGCAGTGATCAGAATCCCGGCCACCTGTGCGGTTTCATCGCGAATCGGGCTGTAGGTCAGATCCAGCCAGAAATCGGTTTTTTTGCCGTCCCGCTGCACGCTGAAACGCTGCTCGCTGAAGCTGCGCACCTGACCCTGCAGCACCGCTTGGTAGATCGGCTCGGCAAAATCCCGCACTTCCGGCCAGATCTCATGCGTTGGCTGGCCGAAGGCTTCGGGATGCTTGCTGCCGGCGAGCAGGGCAAAGCCATTGTTGTAGATCTGCGTGAGTTGCGGCCCCCACAACAGCAGCATCGGCATCGGCGAATGAATCACGATGTCCACCGCCGTGCGCAGGCTCTGCGGCCAGCTGCCGGCGGCGCCCAGCGGACTGCGGCTCCAGTCGGTGCGGGCGATCAGGGCCTGGGCGTCATCGGTGGTGGGTACAGCATTCATGTTTCAATCCTGAGCGTGGTTCGGTGAGACGGGGTCTATCATTGTTGCAGGAGCCGCGCCAAGCGTAGGCCAAATCTGCTCATTCAATGCTTCGCGGGTGCTTTCAGCCATGGAAATCGATGCACTGTTGTCAACATTGTCGCAAAAAAACGGTTCGGATCTCTTCCTTTCCACCGGCGCACCACCGAGCGCTCGCATTGATGGTGTGCTGACGGCGCTCAGCGATCAGCCATTCAAACCTGGCGAAACCGCGGCCATCGCCACCTCCCTGATGGACGCCGAGCAGCGCCGGGAGTTCGACCGGGATCTTGAAATGAACCTAGCAATCTCCCGAACGGGCGTCGGCCGGTTCCGGGTGAACATTTTCAAGCAGCGCAACGACGTTTCGATCGTTATCCGCAACGTCAAGCTCGACATCCCGCGGTTCGAAGACTTGAAACTGCCGCCGGTGTTGCTGGAAACGGTGATGCTCAAACGTGGCCTGATTCTTTTTGTCGGCGCTACCAGTTCGGGCAAGTCGACCTCCCTGGCGGCGCTCATCGATCATCGCAACCGTCACAGTGCCGGACACATTGTTACCATCGAAGACCCGATCGAATATATCCATCGGCACAAGCGCTCGATCATCAATCAGCGTGAGGTTGGCGTCGATACGCGCAGCTTTCATGCTGCACTGAAGAACACTTTACGCCAGGCACCGGACGTCGTCCTGATTGGTGAGATCCGTGACCGCGAAACCATGGAGCACGCGCTCTCGTTTGCCGATACAGGGCATCTGGTGTTGTCGACATTACATGCGACCAACGCCAATCAGGCGCTGGATCGCATCATCAATATGTTTCCCGAGGAGAAGCGCGAACAGCTTTTGCAGACATTGGGCAACAACCTCAAAGCGTGTGTCTCGCAGCGTCTGGTCCGCACTGTCGACGGGCAAAGGCGCGCGGCGGTCGAGATTCTTCTGGGCACGCCGACCATCGCTGATCTGGTCCGCCGCGGTCAGTTCGAGGAACTCAAACCGCTGATGGAAAAATCATTCGAACTCGGTATGCAGACCTTTGACGCAGCACTGTTTGCGCTGGTTGCAGAAGGTGCTGTCAGCGAGCAGGAAGCATTGAAGAATGCCGATTCGGTGAATAACCTGAAGTTGCGAATTAAACTTCAGCACGATCAAGCGAGTGTTAACAATTCAGGCGCCGGCGAGTGGGGTTTAATGGACTGAGTCAATGTATTTGAATGTATCGAGTGTCTCGGCTGCAACAACGCTTAATAATTAACTCGTGGTGCGCTTATATATGCTTGGGTAAAACGTCAGCAGCTGAATGGTCAGCGGGTTTTTTGATGAGGTTTTACCGTGAGTGAACTAAACAGAAATAAAGTATTCAGGCCGTCGAAAGTTGCGTTGGCTGAGTGGAAGTTTCGATCTGAAGCAGATGGTGCCGAGCGTGACATGGTTCTTCGGCATCTGGAAGAAGCGTTAACCAAGTACAACGATAATGAGAAGATCAACTGGTACGCGCATGAGATAGAGCTGGAGCCTGGATCCTCGCTGTATGAAATCTACAATCCCGGCAGACTTCTGCTTGACGAGTTGCTGAGTACCGGGCCAGTCATTGGTGCGCTTGCTCGGGAAAATGCGACCGATCACAACGGTTTGGTGCGGATAACACGGGAAGGCAAGATGGAAGTCCGTGCCGTCAGAGGTTGGGTTGATCTGGTTGCGGCGCAGCACTTTCAATTCAGTCAGCCAACACGCTCGACGGTAAGTCTGATAGCGGATATCGCTGCGGTAGCCGGCGGTTATATCTGGCCTGATCTTGATATAACCCTGGATCAGTGGTTCAAGTTTCATGAAATCGATCTGCCTGATACCAAGGCCAGGATCACTAACTTGGTCGGTTTGTTCAGGTTTTCACCGCAGGTCAAGGAGCCAGTCAACTATTGGGAGCATTTTCAGACAAATGATA
The DNA here is from genome assembly GCF_024072275.1 of Pseudomonas siliginis. NCBI lineage: Bacteria > Pseudomonadati > Pseudomonadota > Gammaproteobacteria > Pseudomonadales > Pseudomonadaceae > Pseudomonas > Pseudomonas siliginis. The sequence goes on from NZ_CP099598.1 coordinate 2,684,817, forward strand.
CGAGCCTGAATGCATTATCCGAAGAGCAATTTTCCGATATTCGTGGCGCTACCGCCAAGTTGATGCCAAGGCCCAAGCTGCTGTTGGCTTTGTATAACATTACAGGCCAGGCTGAGATAGCTCACGAGACGGCAGCGCAGCGCCTGATTGAATTTGTCGCCTATCCAATTTCGCTGAATCTTGCCAGAAGCTATATCAAAGAGCTGAACTGGTACGGAGTGAATGAAGGGCAAACGGTTTCCGAAAATATCCTTCGCCAATTGCTGATGACCGCAATATTGCTTGATCTGGATCCATCGATCGGTCATTGCCACTTGATCAATCGACGAGACCTTTATTCGCCTGACAACATAGAACGTCATCCGACAGAAATACTCGACGAGTACACCGCGTTTGTGCGCAGTAAAAACTGGGTAAATCCAGTATTGGCGCCGCTGGTGGCCCATCTTCTTCTGGCACGCGTCGCGCCTGAATTGCTGGTCAGAAAAATTCCGGCTGAGGTCAGACTCGGGTCGATTGCGTGGATCAATTTCTGTCGTGCAGTGGTATTGGTCGAGGCTGCAAAAACCGGGGCTTCGCGGGAACTGACCTATGCGCAGATCATTGCTTACGGCGAATTGCAGCCCGTGAGCGAAGCGCAGAAACACATGCGCGATCTGGCGCTGATCGACCCGATCGTCGAGTGGGCGCTGCTCAACCGGATTTTTTCAAGAGCCGAGCTCGAGCAGGCGGAAGAGGCTTGTACAAGGCTGGCTATTGAGGCGTTTGAGCACCACGCAGAGCAATTCGCCCAAACAGCTCGCGCTTTTTCGACCCCCTTGCCCAACCGTGCGGAAATTGCCCGCACTCAATTGAGAAAGGCTGCGCCGGGCTGCGACACACTGGACGAAAAGGCGCTGTCCGAGGTAGGCGGGCAGCAGATCATGTCCATGGTCGATCTGCATCAATCGGGCGACATGGTCACTGGCCAGTGGGACAGACGCACTGTGCGACTGATCGTCAACGGATTGCCGCAACCGGCCATCAATTACAACCCTTCAGGTGTCAGTCTTTACCAGCGTTATCCGCATCTGCTTACGCTTGAATCCTGTGAAGAGGAAATGGAGCGTCAACTGGCGGCGCATTTCAAAGAGCTGAACAGCGGCATGCTGACTGCCGTCAAACTGGCGTTGGCGCACATGCCGGAAGCAGATCTGCAGGTGTTCATGAATGCCGACATACATTTTTTCACCGTGCGCGGATCTGCGTCCTATGTCACTACCCGTCGGGCCGGCGGCCCTCTGAATGTGGGGCTCGAACAAGAAACACAACAAAGCAGAGATGCCGCCACAGGACGTTTCGGGGTTGTGATGTATACATCCCATGGAGATGCGGATCTTTGTTATGAGCTATTTACCTCGCGCGCAGAATCCCGAAAGAATGATGCCCTCGGTGCATTCATCAGGCGGGAGCGGAAGCTCCAGCAACGCTCGAGAATGAGCGCCAGTGCCAATATGACGCTGCCCCTGAGCAATACTGCAACTCAGAGCGTTCCGCTGAACATCAAGCGCTATACCCATGCCGCAGCCGAGGACGCTTCAATTACCAGCAGCATGGCGATCATCGATTACTTCGGTGCGCTGGAAGCACCAACGCGATCTTCACAATCGCAGCGCGGCTTCTATCAAAAATTCAATGAGCCGAACGTCGCGCGCATCGCCGGATTTCTCGCCGATAACCGACCGTTCCTGAACAAGAGTGAGCTCAGAGAACTCGTGCGTATACCGACACCGCTGGAACTCTCCAAAGATGAAGGCGAACGGTTGCTGACTTATTTCATCGACCTGATCGTGCCGTTCAAGAAGTGCATTGAGGACATCGTCTCGGGCGAACACAACAAGATGGTGGACGGGTTCTACGGTTGTTTGATGGATGGCATCGGGCTAGTGGGAACTGTCGCTGGCGCCAGCTCGAAAGTGTTGAGTATTTCCGCCAAGGCCATTTCCACTACCGCCAAGGCTGCAAGCTTTACCCGATTGGCGTTTACTTCAGCCATCTCGCTTTTTAACCCCTTCGACGGCGTGCCCTCTGGCCTGCAGAGCGGTGGGAAACTGGTACACAAGGGCTTGTTGCGTTTTAACAAAAACAGCCACGACCTGATTGCCAGGGCGAATAGCCAGTTGCACAAACTCACTGGTCGCCGGCAATCCTATGATCTGCTCGACGCCTCCAATTCTGCACAACTGGGGATGGGCAGTTGGCGACCACGCGGGTTCGCTGGCGACGCCATCAATGTATTGGCAGCCCGCACTGGCGACAAATGGTATGCGTTGAATCGTCGTGGCAATCTTTGGGGCAAAGCCCTGGACGGTTTCGCCTTTCACGCGCCGGTGCAACTGCCGTATTCACCGCGAACATTGCCGACGAGCTATACACGCCAGTTCGTCGAACACAGTCTGCCCCGTGCGCGGACCAAGATCGATAATGCCATCGAGGTGTTCCAGCGACATGACTTCAAGCGCGATCGCGAGTCGCTGATGAAGATTGTGTTCGGCAATGCCTCAGAGGTTTCCACTGATCGCCTGGTCAACTATCTGCGTTTGATCCGCTTCGACTTTGCGGGCTTTTCGATGAGCAACATGATTCTCGATGGCCTGAAAATCAACGACACACTCGCCTCGTTCGATGCCGACAACTACCAGCGCTGGAAAGATGCCGATGCGGGCGACAAGTCTGAAATCGCCTTCGTCGAAATCTACACGCGAAACCTCAACAGGCATTTCGTCAGTATGGGTTTCAACCACGACGTGGTCGCCGACGACCTGATTCATGAGCTGTTCCACGCCAGCGCGCAGACCGACGATGTCGGCTATGCCAGCGACGCCGTGCATGCCAGTGATGGCGGGCAGCGGCTGGACGTGAGCGAACTGATCAATCTGGGCGCCGGTTGCCTGGCGGCATCGGAGTCCGGCACTGACTGTCATGCGCCGTCGAGGGCCTTTGAAAACGCTGATTCACTCGCGCTGGCTACCTCGTTGCTGAGTCAATTGGCCACCGACAAGGCCACCTTCGATGAAAACATGTCGGTACTTCGCGGCGCACTGGAGGCCAGTGCTGGCAAAGCCATTGGCGAGCCGGTCGTCATCACCTTGAACAAACCTCGCTGACCCCAGGCACTGGCGTCACCCTGTCAGGTGAAACGCCAGTGCCTGCTTCACTCGGCCAGTTCCCGCCGATCCCGAAACTGCTCCAGCGCTTCGGGATTGGCCAGTGCGTCGGTATTTTTCACTGGCCTCCCATGCACGACATCGCGCACCGCCAGCTCCACGACTTTGCCGCTGATGGTGCGCGGTATATCGGTTACTGCGACGATGCGTGCGGGAACATGCCTGGGTGTGGTATTGGCGCGGATCACTTCGCGGATTCGCTGTTCAAGCCCTTCATCCAGCTCGACGCCGTCGCGCAAACGCACGAACAACACGACGCGCACATCCTCCTGCCATTGCTGACCGATGGCGACGCTGTCCAGCACTTCACTGATTTTCTCGACCTGCCGATAAATCTCCGCCGTGCCGATGCGCACGCCGCCCGGATTCAACACCGCATCCGAACGGCCATGGATCATCATTGCGCCACCGGACAATTGCTCGGCGTAATCACCCTGCGCCCATACACCGGGGAACTGGCTGAAATAAGACTGGTGCAGTTTTGAGCCGTCGGGGTCATTCCACAAGCCGATCGGCATCGCCGGGAAGTGCCGCGTGCAGACCAGTTCACCTTTCTCACCGATCACCGGCTGGCCAGCGTCGTTCCACACCTCGACGGCCATGCCCAAGCTCTTGCCCATGATTTCCCCGCGCCGTACCGCTGACAGCGGATTGCCATTGACGAAGCATGAAACGATGTCGGTGCCACCGGACATCGAGGCCAGACACACCTCGGTTTTGAAGTCGCGATAAACGAAATCGTAGCTTTGCGGTGACAAAGCCGAGCCTGTGCACAGCAGGGTTTTCAAACTACTCAAGTCATGACTTTCGCGGGGCTTGGCGCCGCTGCTTTCCAGCGTCGCGAGGAATTTCGGACTGGTGCCAAACACGCTGATGCGTTCATCGTCGATCAGGTCGAGCAGGCGCTGGTGATCCGGGTGGAACGGCGAGCCGTCGTAGAGCACCACGGCGCTGCCAACCGCGAGCGCTGAAACCAGCCAGTTCCACATCATCCAGCCGCAGGTCGTGTAATAGAACAAGCGATCACCGGGACCGAGGTCGCAGTGCAAACCATGTTCCTTGACGTGTTGCAGCAGCACGCCGCCGGTGCTGTGGACGATGCATTTCGGCACGCCAGTGGTGCCGCTGGAGTACAGCACGTAGAGCGGATGATTGAACGGCACCGGGGTGAAAACCGGTTCGCCGCCGGGTTGATAGAAGTCTTCCCACAAGCAGACATCAGCGTGGGTTTGATAATCCTCGATGCGCGCTTGCGGAAGGGCGTACGGGACGATGATCAACTGCTGCAGTGACGGCAGTTGTGCAAGGATTTCGTTGAGCTTGGCGGTCTGATCCAGGGTTTTTCCGGCGTATTGATAACCGGCACAGGTGAGCAGCACTTTCGGTTCGATCTGGCCAAAGCGATCGATCACGCCGTGGGTGCCGAAGTCGGGCGACGAGCAGGACCAGATCGCGCCGAGGCTGGTAGTGGCCAGCATCGCCACCAGGGTTTGCCAGGTGTTGGGCATGCACGCCGCCACGCGATCACCCCGGCCAACGCCCGCCGCGCGCAGGCTCGCCTGAAACCCGGCGACCTGTTCGGCCAGCTCGGCCCAGGTCAGTTGTTCGCGCTGACCATTCTCTGCAACTGCGACCACGGCCACGGCATCGTCGCGTCGGCGCAACAGGTGTTCGGCGAAGTTCAGGGTCGCGCCGGGGAACCACTCGGCGCTGGGCATTTCTGCACCTTCACGCAAGACGGCGTCGGGCTGAGTGTGGAAGCGGATGTCGAAGAAATCGACGATCGCCTGCCAGAACGCCGGGCGCTGATCGATGCTCCATTGGTGCAGGGCAGGGTAGCCGTCGAGCTTGAGCGAATGCCGCTGATTGATATCGCGCCGGAAGGCATCCATACGCGAACCGGCGATACGCTGGGTGTCGGGTTGCCAGAGAATGTCGGACATGGGCTTGCCTCTTCTTATCGGATTCGTACAGGCCAGGGAGATCATTCCCTGTGGGAGCGAGCCTGCTCGCGAAAGCGTTGTCTCAGTATCCCGAACTGTGTCTGATAAACCGCATTCGCGAGCAGGCTCGCTCCCACAATGGCCAGGTGTTTATTGCGCCAGCCAGCCACCATCAATGTTCCACGCCGCGCCGCGCACCTGGCTGCCGGCTTCGCTGCACAAGAACAGCACCAACTCACCCAGATGCTGCGGTGTGACAAACTCCAGCGAGGGCTGTTTTTCCGCCAGCAGATCATGCTGCGCCTGCTGCGGATCGACCCCCTTGGCCGCGCGATCGTCGATCTGCTTCTGCACCAGCGGCGTCAACACCCAGCCCGGACAGATCGCATTGCAGGTGACATTGCTGGTCGCGGTTTCCAGCCCGACCACTTTGGTCAGGCCGATCACGCCATGCTTGGCGGCGACGTACGCGGCTTTGCCGGTGGAGCCGACCTGGCCATGTACCGAGGCGATATTGATGATGCGCCCCCAGTTCTTGCGGCGCATGCCCGGCAGACTCAAACGGGTGCTGTGGAACACCGATGACAGGTTGATCGCAATGATCGAATCCCAGCGCTCAACCGGAAACTCTTCTACCGCCGCAACGTGTTGAATGCCAGCGTTGTTGACCAGAATGTCGACGCCGCCAAACTCGCGCTCGGCGTAGGCGACCATGTCGGCAATCTGCGCCGGGTCGCTGACATCGGCGGGATGATGGCCGACCTTGCCGCCGAACTGAGCGACTTCGGCGATCACCTTCGAAGCATCGCCGAAGCCATTGAGAATCAGGTTGGCGCCAGCTTTCGCGAGAGTCAGCGCGATGCCCAGGCCGATACCGCTGGTGGAGCCGGTCACCAAAGCTGTCTTGCCGGAAAGAGTGGTCATGAATACCTCACACAATGCCAGTGGCGTAGAAAGTGCCGATCACCACGAAAACCGCGAGGGTCTTGATCAGCGTAATACAGAAAATGTCTTTGTAGGCTTCGCGGTGGGTCAATCCGGTCACCGCCAGCAGGGTGATCACCGCGCCGTTGTGCGGCAGGGTGTCCATGCCGCCACTGGCCATCGCGGCCACGCGGTGCAGCACTTCCAGCGGGATATTCGCCGCGTGCGCCGCGCTGATGAACTGCTCGGACATCGCCGCCAGCGCAATGCTCATGCCGCCCGAGGCCGAACCGGTGATGCCGGCGAGCAGCGTCACGGTGATCGCTTCGTTGACCAACGGATTGGGAATCTGCTTGAGCCAGTCGGCCAGCACCAAAAAGCCCGGCAGCGAAGCGATTACCGCACCAAAGCCGTATTCCGACGCCGTATTCATGGCCGCGAGCAACGCACCGCTGACCGCGCTTTTGCTGCCTTCGGCGAGCTTGCTTTTAATCGCCTTAAAGCCGAACGCCAGCACCATAAGGATGCCGACCAGCAACGCCGCCTGCACCGCCCAGATCGCCGTGAGCTTGGCGATTTCGGTAGTGACCGGCGCGGCCATGCCCGGCAGTGCGAGGCTGTGGGTCTTGCCATACCACTGCGGAATCCACTGGGTGAACAGCAGGTTCATGATGCCCACGGCCAGCAATGGCGACAGGGCAATCCACGGGTTGGGCAGCTTCAGGTCTTCGGCAGTTTCCGGTTCGTTGCGCAGTTCAGTGCCGTAGCCTTCGCCGGCACGTTGCGCCTTGTTGCGTTGGCGCTGCAGAAACAGCATGCCGGCGCAGAACACGAAAATCGTGCCGATCACACCCAGCCACGGCGCCGCCCATGCGGTGGTGTTGAAGAAGGTGCTGGGAATGATGTTCTGGATCTGCGGCGTGCCGGGCAGGGCGTCCATGGTGAACGAGAATGCACCGAGGGCAATGGTCGCCGGAATCAAACGCTTGGGGATATTGCTCTGGCGGAACATCTCCGCTGCAAACGGATAAACGGCGAAGACAACGACGAACAACGACACGCCGCCATAAGTGAGCAGGGCGCACACGAGCACGATCACCAGCATTGCTTGTCTGGTGCCGAGCAGTCGAATCGCAGCGGCCACGATCGAGCGTGAGAAACCCGACAGCTCGATCAGCTTGCCGAACACCGCGCCGAGCAGGAATACCGGGAAGTAGAGCTTGATGAAACCGACCATCTTGTCCATGAACACCCCGGTGAACGCGGGGGCAACGGCGGACGGATCGGTCAGCAGCACCGCGCCGAGAGCAGCGATCGGGGCGAAGAGGATGACGCTGTAGCCACGGTAGGCGGCGAGCATCAGCAGCGTCAGGGCTGCCAAGGCAATGATCACACTCATGGTGTGTCTCTCCAGATTGTTATTTTTGTGGGTGAAACGGGTGTGGAGAGTGGGTTAGCGAGATTTGTGCCAATCTTCTAACTGTTTGAAATATAAGGAAATTAGATCTCGGTCGAGTTCTCGAAGCTGTTTTTGTCTCTTAGTTGAGATTTTCTTTGAATGGGCCGGAGCCTTCGCGAGCAGGCTCGCTCCCACATTTGACATGCATTCCCCTGTGGGAGCGAGCCTGCTCGCGAAGCTTTTGTTTTGTCTTCATACAGAGATTCGATATCTCTTTATGTAGACTCGGCAATCCCCAGCGCAGCCATTTTCTTGTACAGCGTCGAACGGCCCAGCCCCAACCGAGCCGCAGCCTCCGGCACTTTCCCCGCGCATTGCGCCAGGGTCGATTCGATCAACTGCCGATCAAAGCGCGCCCGCGCCTGCGCGAATGTATCCCGAGCCGATGCGTGCGTGCTCGGCTCGGACGTTCGCTCAACCGGAGTAAACGTGCCAATCGCGCCGCGAATATCCTGCTCAGTCAGCATCAGATCATCACTGAGCAACGCCGCCCGCTCCAGCACATTGCGCAACTCACGGATGTTGCCCGGCCAGGCATGCTGGCCGAGCAACGCCAGCGCATCGCGGTGCAGTTCATGCTGGCTGCGCAGTTCTTCGAGAATCGCCTCGCTCAGCGCCGGCAGATCATCGAGACGTTCGCGCAGCGGCGGCACCTGGATCGGCAGCACATTGAGGCGGTAGTACAAATCGGCGCGAAATTCGCCGCGCTTGATCGCTGCCTGCAAATCCGTCGACGTCGCGGCGATTACCCGCACATCGCTCTGAATCACTTCATTGGAGCCGACCGGCTCGAACTCCTTTTCCTGCAACACGCGCAACAGTTTGCTTTGCAGCGGTAGCGGCATATCGCCGATCTCGTCGAGAAACAGTGTGCCACCCTGAGCGATTTGTAATTTACCGGTGCGGCCCTTGCGGTCAGCGCCGGTGAAGGCGCCGGGTGCCGTGCCGAAAAATTCGGCTTCCAGCAGCGCCTCTGGAATTGCCGCGCTGTTGATACTGACGAAGGCTTTGTGCGCGCGCGGCGAAGCGCTGTGAATGGCTTGTGCGAGTAACTCTTTGCCAGTGCCGGTTTCTCCCAGCAGCAACACGGGCGAATCAGCGCTGGCGCTTCGTCGCGCACGTCGTTTGACTTCGAGGCTGGCAGCGCTGGTACCGATGAAGTGGGCGAAGTTGTATTTGGTCTGCCGCGCACGCAGCAGTGAGCGGGTCGAGGCCAGTTCCTCCTGCATGCTCAGGTAACGCTTGAGCATCGGCGACAGCGTGCGCAACTCGTCGAACAGGGCAAAACCGATGGCGCCGATCACGCTGCCTGCATCGTCGTGGATCGGCAGGCGCATCACCACCAGCGGCTCCTTTGGCGTGTCCTGCATGTCCAGCAGAATCGGCCGACCGGTGCGCACCACCTCGCGCAGCAGGCTGCCGGGGATCACGCTTTCGCAGGGCTTGCCGATAGCGCCTGCCGCCGATTCGAGACCAAAGCGCCGGGCATAGCGTTCGTTCATCCAGACGATGTTCGCATCGCGATCGACAATCACCGTGCCTTCGCTGGATTGCTCGATGATCTCGAACAGCGAACGGATCGCCAGGGTGCGTACCCGTTGGTAGTCCTTGAGGCTTTCGGTGGTGTTCATGGAGGCTGATCCTGATTGTTTGTTGCCGGTACCGATCCCTTCGCGAGCAGGCTCGCTCTCACAGGGGCCTGCATTCCAAATGTGGGAGCGAGCCTGCTCGCGAATGCCGCGCCGCGAATTAGCAGAAAAAAACCTACCCCGGATGCGCCGCCGCCAACAGCTCTTTGGTGTAGGGATGCTGCGGGTTGTCAAATACGTCGTGACTGGCACCACGCTCGACCACCTGACCGTCCTTGATCACGATCATGTAGTGTGCCAAAGCGCGCACCACCGCCAGATCATGGCTGATAAACAGGTAGGTCAAACCGTATTTCTCCTGGAGATCACGGAGCAGGGCGACCACTTGTTTCTGCACGGTGCGGTCAAGTGCGGAGGTTGGCTCATCGAGCAGGATCAGCGCGGGTTTGAGCACCAGAGCCCGGGCGATGGCGATGCGTTGGCGTTGGCCGCCGGAAAATTCATGCGGGTAGCGATGGCGGCTTTCCGGGTCGAGGCCGACTTCCTTGAGCACGCGAATCACTTGCTCATCACATTCATTAGCGGTCGACTCGCAATGCACTTCCAGACCTTCGCTGATGATCTGTGCCACCGACATGCGCGGGCTCAGGCTGCCAAACGGGTCCTGAAACACCACCTGCATCTGCCGCCGCCACGGCCGCAGCTGCTTTTGATTGAGGCCGTCCAGCGCTTCGCCCTGAAAGCGAATGCTGCCCTCGGAATCCAGCAAGCGCAGGATCGCCTGACCCAGCGTCGACTTGCCCGAACCGGATTCGCCAACAATGCCCAAGGTCTTGCCGCGCTGAATATTCAGACTGATGCCATCGACTGCGCGCAGATACTGCTTGCGCCTGAACAGCCCGCCGCCGACCTGGAAATCGACGCGCAGGTCAGCGACTTCCAGCACATTTTCACGTTCGTCACGGGGCAGGGCTTCACCTTCCGGCTCAGCGTTCAACAGCACGCAGCTGTAAGGGTGTTTGGGTTCGGTGAACAGGGTTTCGCAGGGTGCCTGCTCGACGATCTCGCCAGCCTTCATCACACACACCCGCTGCGCGATGCTGCGCACCAGGTTGAGATCGTGACTGATCAGCAGCAGCGACATGCCGAGCCGCTGTTGCAGGGACTTGAGCAGCAAGAGAATCTTGCGCTGCACGGTGACATCCAGCGCCGTGGTCGGCTCGTCGGCAATCAACAACTCCGGTTCGCAGGCCAGGGCCATGGCGATCATCACCCGTTGCCGTTGCCCGCCAGAGAGCTGATGCGGATAGGCTTTCAACCGTTCCTTGGGCTTTTGAATGCCGACCAGTCCGAGCAATTCGAGAATGCGCTGCTGCGCTTGCTTGCCGCCGAGGCCGCGGTGCAGCAACAGGGTTTCGCCGATCTGCTTTTCAATGGTGTGCAATGGATTGAGCGAGGTCATTGGCTCCTGAAAGATCATGGCGATGCGATTGCCGCGCAGTTCTCGCAAGACCTTCGGATCAGCACCGAGCAGTTCCTGCCCGCGATAGCGGATGCTGCCACGGGTTTGCGCCTCGCCCTCAGGCAGCAGTTGCAGGATCGAATGCGCGGTCACCGATTTCCCCGAGCCCGATTCGCCGACCAGAGCCAGGCACTCACCGGGGCGGATATCCAGGCACAGGTCACGCACCACAGTCTGACCATGGAAGGCGACATTGAGGTTGCGGATTTCAATCAGGTTTTCAGTCATGGTCACGCTTCAGGATCGAGGGTCAAAAGCGTCACGTAACGCTTCGCCGATGAATACCAACAAGGAGAGGATCAGCGCCAGGGTAAAGAACGCGGTCAACCCGAGCCACGGTGCTTGCAGGTTCTGCTTGCCCTGACCGATCAGTTCGCCCAGCGAAGCGCTGCCGGCCGGCATGCCGAAGCCGAGGAAATCCAGCGCGGTCAGCGTCGAAATCGCCCCGGTCAAAATGAACGGCAGGTAGCTGAGCGTCGCATTCATTGCGTTGGGCAGGATGTGCCGGAAGATCACCTTGCGGTCAGTCAGGCCCAGGGCACGTGCGGCTTTGACGTACTCCAGATTGCGCCCGCGCAGGAACTCGGCGCGCACCACGTCCACCAGCGCCAACCAGGAAAACAGCGCCATGATCCCCAGCAGCCACCAGAAATTCGGCTCGACGAACCCGGAGAGGATGATCAGCAGATACAACACCGGCAGCCCCGACCATACCTCCAGCACGCGTTGTCCGAGCAGGTCGACCCAGCCACCGTAATACCCCTGCAATGCGCCGGCGGCGATACCGATCAGCGCACTGACAAATGTCAGCATCAAGGCAAACAGAATCGACACCCGAGCGCCAAAGATGACCCGCGCCAGCACATCGCGCGCCTGATCGTCGGTGCCCAGCCAGTTCACCGAAGTTGGTGGGCTCGGCGCCGGTTTGTTCAGGTCATAGTTGGGCGTGTCATCGCTGAACGGAATCGGCGGGAACAGCAACCAGCCGCCGTCCTTGCGAATCAGATTCTGCACGTACTCGCTGCGATAATCGGCCTGAAACGGCAGTTGCCCGCCGAACTCCTGTTCGGTATGGCGCTTGAACACCGGGAAGTACCACTGGCCCTGATAACTGACCATCAACGGTTTGTCGTTGGCGATCAACTCGCCACCCAGCGTCAGGATGAACAGGCCGATGAACAGCCACAGCGACCACCAGCCACGACGGTTTTTCTTGAAACGTTCGAAACGGCGACGACCCAAAGGCGAGAGCTTGAACATCAGGCATTCCTCGCGGCGAAGTCGATACGCGGGTCGACCAGGGTGTAGCACAGGTCGCCGATCAGTTTTATCAGCAGGCCGAACAGGGTGAAGATGAACAGTGAACCGAACACCACCGGATAATCCCGTGATACCGCTGCTTCGTAACTCATGCGCCCAAGGCCATCGAGGGAGAAGATCACCTCGATCAGCAGCGAGCCGGCGAAGAACACACTGATGAACGCCTGAGGTATCCCCGAGACCACCAACAGCATGGCATTGCGAAACACGTGCCCGTACAGCACGCGGCGTTCGCTCAAGCCTTTGGCGCGGGCCGTTACTACGTACTGTCGGGTGATTTCATTGAGGAACGAGTTTTTTGTAAGGATCGTCAGCGTCGCGAATCCACCGATCACCAGCGCCGTGACCGGGAGCACCAGATGCCAGAAGTAATCGGCGATCTTGCCCAGTGTCGACAGCGATTCGAAGTTGTCCGACACCAGCCCGCGCACCGGAAACCAGTTCAGCGAAGTGCCGCCGGCGAATACGACGATCAGGAACATCGCGAACAGAAACGCCGGCATGGCGTAACCGATGATGATCGCCGTGCTGCTCCAGATATCGAAATGGCTGCCGTGGTGCACAGCCTTGCGGATGCCCAGCGGGATCGACACGAGATAGGTGATCAGCGTCGCCCACAGCCCGAGCGAAATGGTCACCGGCATTTTTTCCAGAATCAGGTCGGTGACTGTCGCGCCACGGAAGAAGCTCTTGCCGAAGTCCAGTTGCGCGTAATTCTTCAGCATCAGCCACAGACGCTCGTGGGCCGGTTTGTCGAAGCCATACTGCTTTTCGATGTCCTTGATCAGCTGCGGATCGAGGCCACGGCTGGCGCGCGAGGCAGTGCTCGAGGTCTCGCTGGCACCGCCGCCGACACTGGCGCCGCCAATGCCTTGCAGGTGGGCGATGGCCTGTTCCACTGGTCCGCCGGGCGCGGCCTGAATGATCACGAAATTGACCAGCAGGATGATCACCAGCGTCGGAATGATCAGCAGCAGGCGCCGCAGTATGTAACCCCACATCAGTGCGGCCCTCCGGGTCTGCTGCGACTGATTTTCTCGGCGGTCATTTGCTGATTGGTCAGCGGCGTGCGGCTGATTTCCCACCAGCTCTCGATGGCTTCGTCATTGCTCGCCTGCACCGTGGGAATGCCGAAGCGGTTCCACCACACGGTCGAGGTGCCCGGCGGGTAATAGTTGGGAATCCAGTAATAGTTCCATTGCAGCACCCGGTCCAGCGCATGGGCGTAATGCAGCATGTCTGATTGGGTCGAGGCGCGGATCAGGCCGTTGATCAAAGTGTCGACTGCCGGATTTTTCAGCACCATGTAGTTGTTTGCGCCCGGATCGTTGGCCGCTGCCGAGCCGAAGTAGTTGAGCAATTCCCCACCCGGAGAAGTGGTAACGGGATAGCCGGTGACGATCATGTCGTAGTCGCGGCTCATCAGGCGATTGACGTATTGCGAGGCGTCGATGCGGCGGATATTGAGCTCGATGCCGATCTGTTTCAGCGTGCGCTTGTAAGGCAACAGCAGGCGATCCATGCCATTCTGGCTGACCAGAAAAGTGAAGCTCAGCGGTTCGCCGGCGCTATTGACCAACTGGTCGCCATCCGGTTTCCAGCCGGCCTGCTCGAGCAGTTGCAGGGCTTGCAACTGCTTGTCACGGATGATGCCGCTGCCATCGGTCTTCGGCGCTTCGAAGACTTCAGTGAACACTTCTTCGGGAATCTGATCGCGCAGTGGTTCAAGGATTTTCAGTTCCTGTGCGTCGGGCAACTGTCGGGCGGCGAGGTCGGTGTTGGAGAAGTAACTCTGCTGGCGGATATAGACGTTACGCATCATCTGCCGGTTGCTCCATTCGAAATCCCAGAGCATCGCCAGTGCCTGGCGCACGCGGCGGTCCTGGAACATCGGCTTTTGCAGGTTGAACACGAAACCCTGGGCCGATTGCGGCGCTTCAGTGGCGAGGTGGGCTTTCTGCAAACGGCCATCGCTGAGGGCAGGGCTGTCGTAGCCGATCGAATAGCCGGTCGCGGAAAACTCGCGGTTGTAGTCATAGGCGCCACCACGCAGCACCTGGCGGGCGACATCGGTGTCGCCGAAATACTCGATGCTGAAATGGTCGAAGTTGTACAGGCCGCGGCTGACCGGCAGGTCCTTGCCCCACCAGTCGCCATTGCGTTCGAACGTGATACTGCGCCCGGAGTCGACCTTGCCAACCCGGTACGGCCCGCTGCCCAGCGGCGGTTCATAACCACCGCCGCCGGCGAAATCGCGGCTCTTCCACCAGTGTTCGGGGAATACCGGCAAGGTCGCGATGTCCAGCGGCAAAGTTCGGTTTTCGTTGCTTTTGAAGTCGAAGCGCACGGTCAGCGGTGCCTCGATTTCGACGCCTTTGACGTCGGCAAACTGGGTGCGATAACGCAGGCTGCCCTGGGTCATCAGCAGGTTGTAGGTGTAGCGCACGTCTTCGGCGGTAATCGGTTTGCCATCGGCAAAGCGCGCCTTCGGGTTGATGAAGAAACGTAGCGAAAGACCGTCGTCCGAACGTTCCATCTTCTGCGCAACCAGACCATAGACGGTGTAAGGCTCGTCCAGCGAGCGTTGGGCCAGCGGCGAGTACAGCAGGCCGTCGATCTGCGTCACGCCGATGCCTTTGTCTATATAAGGCAGCAAATGGTCGAAGTGGCCGATCTCGATGGCCGAGCGCCGCATCGTCCCGCCCTTCGGCGCTTGCGGATTGGTGTAGTCGAAATGGCTGAAACCGGCGGGGTATTTGGCCGGTTCGCCGTAAACGGTCAGTGCGTGTTGCGGGGCAGCGTTCACGCCAGCGGCGCCAATGAGAAAGGCGAGGGCGGTGAGCATCAGTGTGGGAAAAACCAGTCGCATCGTCAGCCTTGGAACGCAAAATCGATAAGCGCAAGTTGTACGCGAGCCGCGCGCCACTCGCCAGCCGTATGTGTAACTGAAACACAACGGCCCACCAGAAGGCGGGCCGTTGTCAGCAATCGGACGACGAATCAGTCCTGACGGCTGGTGACTTCCAGCAGGTGATAACCGAACTGGGTTTTTACCGGGCCTTGCACGACGTTGATCGGCGCGCTGAATACCACGGTGTCGAATTCCTTGACCATCTGGCCTGGACCGAACGAGCCCAGATCGCCGCCCTGACGGCTGGACGGGCAGGTGGAGTTGGCTTTGGCGACTTCAGCGAAATCGGCGCCGGCTTCGATCTGAGCCTTGAGTTCGTTGCACTTGTCTTCGCTGGAAACCAGGATGTGGCGGGCAGTGGCTTTGGCCATGGGGAATTCTCCGAACTGTTTCAATAAAAGGTGGAGCGTACCGGAATCAGTCGGCGAATTCTCGGCAAAGTTCCATTCTGCGTTCCTTGCCCGATTCATAGATCCGCCGCTTGCAGACGCTGGGCATGTTCGACGTACAGGTCGATCGGATCCGGCGAGGGCGCTTTTGTGCCCGCGCTCCGCCGCAGGCTGGCCAAATGATCCATTGGGTAATCGGAACGGATCACTTGGCCGAGATGGCTACTGAAGCGTCCGACGAAACCATCATTCTGCTGGGGTTCGGTGGTGAAATATTGCGACAGGACCCGGCAGGTTGCTTGAACCGGATCCAGCACTGGCAACGTGGATTGCGCAACAACCCCGCTCCACGAGTAGTAGCGCACGCCGTTGACTTGCTCAGGACCATGCCCGCCCCAGGTTTGCGGCAGTCCCTGGGGAAATTTGTCATTGAATTGACCGACGCCGACCGTGGTCAATGCGTTGAGTGCGGCTAACGCATTCTGCGGCAATGTCGCGCTGCCGCTCAGTAGCGACAGTAAGTCGGCGAAGTGCGTTGCGACATTCTGTGCGACGGCTTCGGGAAGCTTGCCCGGAATCAGTGCCCTGCGCAGGAAGTCGGCGAGCTCCGAGCCATGGTTCGGGCCACTGACGGAGGTGACCGAAGCGACGACGTCTGGTGCAAGCGCCGCCGCATAGCGTGCAGCGAGTGCGCCTTGACTGTGTCCTATGAGGTTGACTTTCTTCGCGCCTGTGCCTCGTAGCACGCAAGCAATCTGTGACAGCAATTGCTCACCCCGCTTTTCATTGTCGTGGGTGGCCGAAAGGTGTGGAACAAACAATCGACATCCGGCGGTTTTCAGCGCGGACTTGACGTCATGGAACAGCTCGAAATGACCGATATGCTCGAACCCGAACAGACCGTGGACCAACAGGATGGGATAACGAGTTGTAGCATTCCGTTGCATGTTCTTACCTTTTTCGTAGAAGTTCATCGGGAAATCACCGGGCCACTCTAAAACACTCATCCCGTTGAAGAAGTACGAAGAGGCTTCACATTGCGTTTGAAAATGGACTACGAGGCGTACGAAATTTCGGAGAGCTGTGAAATCCGAATCGGAAGTTCAGTGGGTCGTTTGTCGGCATAACCGCGTGACCTCTGCTGTTGCCTACTTTGCGAGTAGCGGTTACGCCGTTGTCGCGGTGGATTCGGCTGACATCCGGAATGTTCAAAGAGGTCCTCAATGTAGATGTCAGTGTCGTCATTCGGGGCGGCACGTTTTCCAGGGAGTGGAAGCGAAAATGAATAGCCATGAAATCGAGTTTTGCTGGCGGATGCGCCAGCCGATGGATGCCGAAGTGTCTATGGAACCTCTGGTCGCGCCAACGATTGACGGGCTCCAAGGGAGCGTGTTGGATCCTTCGCTGGCCAAGGCCATCGTTCGCATTTCCCCTTATGCCAACATGAGCTGCGGCGATCAGATCGTGCTGTCTTGGGAGGGGCTGGATATCGAAGGCTTTGCCTATCAATACGAGAGTGTTCGATTCATCAGCCAGGTCCAGGTTGGCAAAGACGTCATCTTCGTCATCAAGGCGATGCATGTCGCTGCGCTGGACGGGGGCTCGCTGGAGGTTTACTGGACACTGCAAAGTGCGTCCGCACCCAAGGCAGTGGAATCTGCTCGCCTGCAACTGTCTGTCGGGGACGTTGGACCGCATCTGTTGGCGCCGCAAATAGAAGGCGCTGTAAACGGAGCGCTGGAGCCGTCGCGAGTGGTCGAAGGCACCTTGGTGACCCTGCAGCCTTACGCTCGGATGTCAGCGGGCGACCGGATCATGCTGTCGTGGCATGGAGATGCTTCGCCTGAAATATTCACCGACTCGTTGAAGGTCGAGGCCTGCGCCGTCGCGCAAAGCCTGTCCTTCTGGGTGCCGGCCAGCTACGTCGAAGCGCATCGTGGTGGCGAGGTGGTGGTCGCCTACCGTGTTGAACAGCGCTGTGGAGCCATCCGAACCTCGGAGCCTGCGACGGTTTTCATTGGGCCGGCAGTGCGTGCTGAACTGGCCGCGCCGGATATTGTTGGGGCGATCGATGATGTGCTGTCGGTGAAGGACTCGATAGAGGGGGTTTCCATTCTGATTGAAGACCCGCTGGTGCAGGAAGACGAGTTGGTCTATCTCAAGTGCGATGGTGATTTTTTCAGTCATCGCGATGATCTTGAAATCACTCGGGAGACGGCCGGGCAACCGGTGAGTTTCATTGTTCCCCATCGGTTCTGGCGCGAGCACCACGGCACGACGGTGGAGATTGCCTACACCATCGAACGTCTGGACGATACCAGTCAGCAATCTGCCGTGAGGCGGATCAGCATAGTGGCATAACCCGGGGAAGGTCGGCCCTCCGCGCTTCGTATGGAACGGGAGGGCGATCTGCGATCAGGCCCTGGCGTTAGCGAGGCGCCGTGCGGCGTCGGTCAGCAAATGTTCCGTTGCGTCAAAGCCGAGGCAGCCATCAGTGATCGATACGCCGTAGCGTAGAGAGGTGCTCAGCGGCTGGCAGCCTTCGAACAGATGAGATTCCAGCATCGCGCCGATCAGCGAGTGGTTGCCACGCAGGCGTTGTTCAAGCACCTCGTTGAAGACGGCTGGCTGGCGCAGGGGATCCTTGCCGCTGTTGGCATGGCTGCAATCGACCATGATCCGGCTGGGAATCTTCAGTCGGCTGAGTTCGGCGCTGATGTTGGCTACGCTGGTTGCGTCGTAGTTTGGCCCTTGATGGCCACCGCGCAGCACAATGTGGGTGTCAGCGTTGCCGGCTGTCTGCACGATCGCTGGATGCCCTTGGCTGTCCACGCCGAAGTGCCGATGCGGATGGCCTGCCGAGCGCATGGCGTCGACAGCAATGGCGGCGCCGCCGTCGGTGCCGTTCTTGAAGCCCACGGGCATGTTCAAGCCACTGGCCATTTCGCGGTGGATCTGCGACTCGGTGGTGCGGGCTCCAATGGCCACCCAGCTCAGCAGGTCATCAAAGTAGCTGGCGGCCATGGGTTGCAGGAGTTCGGTAGCGACCGGTAGTCCGAGCTGGATCATTTCCAGCATCAGTTCGCGCGACAGCGTCAGGCCGGTAGCCATGTCGTCAGTGCCGTTCAGATGCGGATCGTAGGCCAGACCTTTCCAGCCAACTGTCGTACGCGGCTTTTCGACGTAGGCGCGCATCACCAGCAGCATTTCACTGCTGACATCCTCGGCCAGGCGAGCGAGTTTGCTGGCGTATTCGATTGCTGATTGCGGATCATGGATAGAGCAGGGGCCAACGATGACCAGCAGGCGTGGGTCTTCACCGTCAAGGATGGCGCGCACCGCCTGGCGATGAGTGTTGACCTGTTGATGCAGGGAATGGCTGAGCGGCAATTGCTGTTTGAGCTGCAACGAGCTGGGCAGACGCAGGGTCAGTGCTTCGTTGGCAGAATCGAGGGTGGACAGCGGCAAAGCGGAAACTGAAGAGTTCATGTTCGGTCTTCCTGGGCGGATGGCGGGTTTTTCCCGCGCACTCGGCCCTACTGGGGTGTTCGACAAATGGCCGTACTGGCTAGGCATGTGTGTTTGCCACCTGTGGGTGACCGATCGGAGGCGGCAGGCTGTCCCGAGCGGAGGCTGGTAAATCGCCAGGCGCTAAAGCTGTCGTAACGGTAATAAGTGGCGTGGTTCATGGTGTAATCCTCGAAATGTGGTGTGTCGCTGAAAGTGATGGGCCTGAAAAAACAAAACCCCCGGTCGGGAGGCCGACCGGGGGTTGAGAAATCTCTGGTAGGCGACCCGTTATCATGGGCGCCGTTTGGGTATCAGGCGCGCCAGTGGCTAAACCAATACCCAAAATAAAAATTGTCAGGAGCGCAAGTGTGATTCACCCGGGCAGCCGCGACCGAGCGCAGGGCGCTGGTGGTGCAAGACTGTGGAAGGGTGTTGAACATGTGCTGTCTCCGATGAATGCGCCGAGCTTACTCGACGCTGATACGCATCAGCAATCAGAAAATGCTATTGCCCGCCGCTCGAAACGCCTATCACTGGCAAACCATGCGGGTGAAGGGCAACTTTGCAGTCATGGAGAAAGCTGAATGAGTTATCGAATCCGGCATGCCACCCGTGATGATCTTGCTCTTGCGCGGGATCTGACCTGTCGCAACATGCTGCGCTATTACATTGACCACGACCTGTTGTGGCAGGACGAGGCGTTCGACGCAGGCTGGCAGTATCGTGACAACTGGATGATCCTCCAGGATGAACTGGCGATCGGTTTTTTCAGTCTGAGCCAGGATGCGCGGGCGCTGTACATACGCGAATTGCAGATTGATCATCTCTGGCAAGGGCAGGGCGCCGGTTCCTGGGCCATTGGTCAAGTTACCGAAATGGCTCGTCAGGCAAGACGACCGGCACTGCGACTGACAGTGTTTGACAATAACCGGGCGCAAGAACTGTATGCACGCAAAGGACTGCGCATCGTGGGCAGGGATGAGTGTTTCCTCAGGATGCAGCTCGATTTGAGTACAGCTGTGCTCTGAAACCCACAGCCGGCAAGCCCTGAATGATGAATTGAAACTTTTTAAATGCGGCTTTCCGCTAGGTCTGTCTGGCACTTTTTGCTAAGGTGTCCGGCATCCCAATAAGACCATATCGCGAGGTGTCTGCTTGATTAGGGTGCTAGTGGTCGACGACCATGATCTCGTTCGCACAGGCATTACACGAATGCTGGCCGATATCGATGGCCTGCAGGTGGTGGGTCAGGCCGAGTCAGGTGAAGAGTCCCTGATCAAGGCCCGTGAATTGAAGCCTGACGTAGTGCTCATGGACGTCAAGATGCCCGGCATTGGCGGCCTCGAAGCCACGCGGAAGCTGCTGCGCAGCCACCCGGACATCAAGGTGGTTGCCGTTACGGTGTGCGAGGAAGACCCTTTCCCGACGCGTTTGCTGCAGGCCGGGGCGGCTGGTTACCTGACCAAGGGCGCGGGTCTGCCGGAAATGGTTCAGGCCATTCGTCTGGTCTTCGCCGGGCAGCGTTACATCAGTCCGCAGATCGCTCAGCAGTTGGCAATCAAATCATTCCAGCCCACCAATGATTCGCCGTTCGATGCGTTGTCCGAGCGGGAAATCCAGATTGCGTTGATGATTGTCGGTTGCCAGAAGGTCCAGATCATTTCCGACAAGTTGTGCCTGTCGCCGAAAACCGTGAATACCTACCGCTATCGCATTTTCGAGAAGCTTTCGATCAGCAGCGACGTCGAGTTGACACTGCTCGCGGTGCGTCACGGCATGGTGGATGCCAGCGCCTGACCATGACCGAGAAATTTGATTCCAGTGCTTTCCTGTCGACCGTCAGCGGTCGGCCCGGCGTCTATCGCATGTTCGACAGCGAAGCGCGCCTGCTCTATGTCGGCAAAGCGAAAAACCTGAAGAAACGTCTGGCGAGCTACTTTCGCAAGACCGGGCTGGCGCCGAAGACGGCCGCACTGGTCGGCCGTATCGCTCAGGTCGAGACGACCATCACCGCCAACGAAACCGAAGCGCTGCTGCTGGAACAGACGCTGATCAAGGAGTGGCGCCCGCCGTACAACATCCTGCTGCGCGACGACAAATCCTATCCGTACGTGTTTCTCTCCGACGGGCAGTTTCCGCGCCTGAGCATCCATCGCGGGGCAAAAAAGGCCAAGGGCAAGTATTTCGGCCCATATCCGAGTGCCGGTGCCATACGCGAAAGCCTGAGCATCCTGCAAAAAACCTTTTTCGTTCGCCAGTGCGAAGACAGCTATTACAGGAACCGCACCCGTCCGTGCCTGCAA
Source organism: Pseudomonas siliginis (assembly GCF_024072275.1). Classification (NCBI taxonomy): domain Bacteria; kingdom Pseudomonadati; phylum Pseudomonadota; class Gammaproteobacteria; order Pseudomonadales; family Pseudomonadaceae; genus Pseudomonas; species Pseudomonas siliginis. Next base: position 2,705,893 of record NZ_CP099598.1, read on the forward strand.
TACCAGATCAAACGCTGCAAGGCGCCGTGCGTGGGGTTGGTCGAGCCTGACGTCTACGCCGAAGACGTACGCCACTCGGTTATGTTCCTCGAAGGTCGCAGCCATGCGCTGACCAACGAGCTGTCCACGGCGATGGAAGAGGCAGCGATCAATCTCGAGTTCGAGCGCGCGGCCGAATTGCGTGACCAGATCGGATTGCTGCGCCGGGTACAGGACCAGCAGAGCATGGAAGGCGGAACCGGCGATATCGACGTTATTGCCGCATTCGTCAACCCCGGCGGCGCCTGTGTTCACCTGATCAGCGTGCGCGGCGGGCGAGTGCTGGGCAGCAAGAATTTTTTCCCGCAGGTCGGCATCGAGGAAAACGTTTCCGAAGTCATGGCGGCGTTTCTCGGCCAGTACTACATCAGCAGCCCCGAGCGCGATTTGCCGAGCGAACTGATCGTGAATGTGGTTCACGAAGATTTTCCAGCGCTGATCGAAGGGATTCATACCTTGCGCGGCCGCGAATTGGCCATCAGTCACCGGGTGCGCGGTACCCGTGCGCGCTGGCAGCAACTGGCCGTGACCAACGCTGAGCAAGCGTTGGGCGCGCGTCTGGCCAACCGTCAGCACACCGCCGCGCGATTCGACGCGCTGGCCGAAGTGCTGAATCTGGATGAGCCGCCGCAACGTTTGGAATGCTACGACATCAGTCATTCCAGCGGCGAAGCGACGGTTGCCTCCTGCGTGGTGTTCGGGCCGGAAGGCGCGATCAAGTCGGATTACCGCCGCTACAACATCGAAGGCGTCACTGCCGGCGACGATTATGCGGCCATGCACCAGGCGCTGACCCGCAGGTTCAGCAAACTCAAGGACGGAGAGGGCAAGTTGCCGGACATCCTGCTGGTTGACGGTGGCAAGGGCCAATTGTCGATGGCCCGCGATGTGCTCAACGAACTGGCCGTGCCGGATCTGATCCTGTTGGGCGTCGCCAAAGGCGCCACGCGCAAGGCCGGTTTCGAAACGTTGTATCTGAATGATGCAGCGCACGAGTTCACCTTGCGCGGCGATTCGCCCGCGTTGCACCTGATTCAGCAGATCCGCGATGAGGCACACCGCTTTGCAATTACGGGGCATCGCGCCCGTCGCGGCAAGACCCGCCGAACCTCGACGCTTGAGGGTGTCGCAGGGGTAGGGCCGACGCGCCGCCGTGACCTATTGAAACATTTTGGTGGATTGCAGGAGCTGTCTCGTGCAAGCATCGAAGAGATCGCCAAAGCCCCGGGGATCAGTAAAAAGCTCGCTGAGTCGATTTATGCGAACCTGCATAGTGAGTAGAATGCCCCTTCACCTCGTAGCCAGTTGTGCCGATGAATATCCCTAATCTGATTACCGTTCTACGCGTCCTGCTCATCCCGATCTTCATATTGCTGTTCTATCTGCCTTACCAATGGAGTTACATGGCCTCCGCTTCGGTTTTTGCCTTTGCGGCTGCAACCGACTGGCTCGATGGTTATCTGGCGCGCCGACTGGAGCAAAGCACACCGTTCGGGGCGTTTCTCGATCCGGTCGCCGACAAGCTGATGGTCGCTGTTGCCCTGGTCTTGCTGGTGCAGGAACACGGCAATCTCTGGCTTACGCTGCCCGCAGCAGTCATCATCGGTCGCGAGATCGTGATTTCGGCGCTGCGCGAATGGATGGCCGAACTCGGCGCCCGGGCACAGGTGGCCGTTTCCAATCTCGGCAAATGGAAAACAGCGGCGCAAATGCTCGCGTTGGTGATTCTGCTGGCTCATCCAAAGGCATTGAGCTTCTGGGTCGTGCTCGGTTATACGCTGCTGATCGTCTCGGCAGGGCTGACCCTGTGGTCGATGGTTCAATACCTTCGCGCCGCCTGGCCGCACCTGAAGACTGATGTAGAAAAGAAATAAAAGTTTTTTGAATCAAGGGGTTGACGGGGCTTCTTAATTCTATAGAATGCGCCACACCAAGCGGGAATAGCTCAGTTGGTAGAGCACGACCTTGCCAAGGTCGGGGTCGCGAGTTCGAGTCTCGTTTCCCGCTCCAATTTGTACAGTGTTTGTTGTTGCGCTACTGACAGCAAATACTTTGAGGCCGAGTAGCAAAATGGTTATGCAGTGGATTGCAAATCCACCTACGCCGGTTCGATTCCGACCTCGGCCTCCACTATCAAAAACCCCGTAGATCAATGATCTACGGGGTTTTTTGTTGCTTGTGGGAAAAGTGTGGTGTTCCGCATCGTTTGAGTAGGGTCACTCAGTCAGACACGCCCCGGTCTTGATATGGCTGGCACCTTCCACCGTCAGATTCGAGAAAAAGATGCAGCCAATAAGGCGTGCGAATAACGTCAGTGTGTCCGCAAGATCCGGGTTATCAAACAGAACGGCCCTTGAATCCAGAGCACATAGGGCACCCCAGAGTCTTCCGTCCGGCAGGAAAACAGGCGCGCCTGCGTAGCTTTCAATTGAATACTGCTTCACCACAGGACGTGACGACAGTCGTCCATCCTTGCTGATTTGTGGAAGGAAGAGGGCTTGAGGATTTCGTCGAAACTCACTGCAGAGCGTAGTTTCCAGATCCAGCGTATCGCCTACGTTTATTCCCAGTTCAATCGGATCGTATGCCGAACAGACGATCCATTCCGTTTCCGTGAATTTTGCGATTCCGGCAAAGCGTGTACCGGTCAGGCGGGTGACAAGCTGCAGGATATTGGTGGTCGCTTCGATCTCGGCGATCGCCGAGCGCTCCTCTTGGCTTAAAGACGCTTTTAGAACGGTGTCACTCATTTGCATGGAATCAAATCTCCTGATTGCTTGTACATCCCTGAGCTCTGCTCTGGTGACGTTCTGTGAGGCGTGATCGTGGTTGAAGGGGGGCGTGCTGATACCCTTTGATTATTGATTTCGGCGCCAACCTTTAGCGTAGACATCCCGTCCAGACTTGGGTTGCCTGCTCATAATCTCAATCGATGAAACATCTGTCACCCGTGCAGCCAAGGTGATGGTGAGCATCTGAATCTTTTGAGTTTATCGCCACAATTTCCAGTCTGGTTGCTGCGATTTGCCAGTTACCTCGGCCTCTACTTCAAGCAAACTCCGTAGCTCCCTGATTTCTGAGGCTTTTTGATTTTCTGCGGTCAGCGATATTTAGTTCTCAAATCGCGCACTCCAAACTTGCTTCACCGGGACGTGATGTATATATTCCCCGCTCGGCTTTTCAAGCGGTCATCCTGTCAGGATCCAACCGCAAGGCTGAGCAGAGCAATACCGCGCTACCGCCCGAATGGCGAAACTGGTAGACGCATGGGACTTAAAATCCCCCGCTCGTAAGGGCGTGCCGGTTCGATTCCGGCTTCGGGCACCATGAATATCAAGGGCTTGCATGAGATACCTCGTGCAAGCCCTTAGTTCTTTTTTCCGCAATCAGAAAATCTTTTCCGCAATTCGAAACCGTTGGTCACTTCGTAGGGGTTACCTTCATGCCCTTACGCATCCGAATGTACTGCTCCGTCATCCCGACAGTTGTATGCCCTAACTGGTCTCGAGCTTCGCGAATGCTCCCCGTCGACTCCTCTTTGTCCGTTGCCGCTTTTGCTCGTAAATCCCGCATCTGAAATTCTGCTTTCGGAATCCCGGCTGCCTCCCTAGCGTCATCAAATCTTTTCCTGAGCATGCTCGTCGTCATCGGCTGTCCAGAGTCGATTACCACAAGGCGTGTTGATCTGATTTTGTAGCCAGCCTTTCGAGCCATGATTCGATCTATCACAATTTTGAGCTCTCCAATAATCTCGATCCTTCGTTTCGCACCAGTCTTCCCCTGCTGGACGGAAAGCTTTCCGTCTTTGATATCTCGCTCATCCATCTTCAGTGTGTCGGCCACCCTTTGTCCTGTCAGATAGAACAGGTCCAGGGCATCTCTCAATGGTTGATCGGCGTACAGATATGCTTTGGCAAGAACGTCGTCTTCGACATATACATCGCGACCAGATTCCTTATTGCCCTTTATCCCGGCGCAGGGGTTTGCCAGAGACGTGTAACCATTCTCGCGAGCAAAGTTCCAAATGGAGCTGAGTAAGGCCTTTTCTCGATTCGCGCGAATTGGTGCTGTTTTGCCCCGGTGACGAAGGTACTGACTGACATGCTTCGGTTCGATCGCTTCAAGCGGGGCAGGCGGATCGTTGAAGAACAGCAGAAGGTTTTTAAGTTCGCGCGCGTTGTCCTTTTGAGTGGCATGGGCTTTGGTTGGAACGACCTCCTTCGTATAGAGCTCGGCAACGTATGCAAAAGTTAATACTTCTTGCATTAAAGCCTGAGATACACGGCTTTTCTCCAGTTTTGCGTACTCTAAGATGGCAAGGCCATAGTCAGTACCCAGGGGGATTTCTTTGCGCGGTTTTCCACCAGTGTCGTACAAGTAGTAGGTTGTTTTGCCGCGCTTTCTCTCACGCAAGCGGGGAATGCTCCCCGGTTTGGTTGGTCTTCGTCCCATCTATCCCACCAAGCGTGGCTGCCACTTCGGCGTTTCCGATGTGGTGGTGGTTGACCCTGTTAGCGCTGAAGTCACGACGCAGGGCCATCCATTCCTTTTTATCGTATGGCGGATGCCATTTCTCTTTAAAACGATGATCTGACCTGCTTTAGTTTTGGCGCCGGTCAATTCGCATACTTGCTCATGGCTTAAAAACTGGATTGTCATGCTGCCTCCTTGCTAGGTCCTAAAGCGTTTCTCAAAGGTGCTTGCTGATTGGAGTGTTCGTCCTTCGAGGTCGGCGGCAAGCTTCCTGACATCGCAAGTGCTTGTGTACGAAGGGACCGAGCATCACGTTCAAGTTTCTTCCCGGTACGAAAAGCGCTGAACGTCTCGGCCGCGATACGCAGCAGTTCGCCGATGGCGATCAGCGTCTGGTGCTCGGCCGGGCCGAAGTGCGGATCTGCTTCAAGTCGTTTGCAGGCTTGTGCCAGGCGCGTGTAATCGGCTCGGATGAACTGCAGAGAGGACTGAAGCTCTCGGATGGTTTTGGCACTTGCGGCGCGCTGGATGTCTTCGCCCTCGCGTAGGCCGGTCTTTCGTCCATCGCTGCGGCCCATGATGTAACCGCCCCAGACAAGCAAGGCGGCTAGAACTATCAGGATGACGAGTGCGCCGACTTGTATTGGGGTCATCATGTGGTGTGCTCCTGAGATTGTTGTTGGCTGGTGGTGACAGCCGTCAGTGGTGTGGGGGCGACATTGCGTTGGCCGTCCTGTTGGCGCTGCATGTGTTCATCGGCCTTGTAGGCGCGGATGTCGATCAGCGAGGCAACGTGGCGGATGTGCGCGTACTTCAACGCTTTACGACTGGTGTCCAGCGTAGTGATCGGCAGCTGAATTCTGCCGCTCTGGATTTCCGCCACGAAGGACTGTTCGTTGAGGTTGCGAAAGTACTGCTCGCGCACTTTTTCCAGGGGGACCAGGACGTCGCCGAAGATGCGGTAGAGCAGTTCAACAGTGGCTGACTCCGGTGCAGCGTGCAGACGAAGTGGGTTCTGGTTAGCGGCTTTCATTAGCTTATCCACGTCCTGACTGTCGTTCTGAGGTTGAGCACTGCCTCTTCGGCGGTGCCTCCATGCCTCGATATGTATTTATTGCCAGCCTGGGCCCCTGCGTTGGTCAGCAGCATCGTGAGCGAGGCACGCCAGTCGAGTTCCGTCTTGCGAATGTTGAATGCAAAATCCCCGTGGTCGAACGTCGGAGTCGCATTGAGTAACTCAGCAATGGTTTCTAGCTCCATTGCTTCACGCTGCAGCTCCATTAGCTGGTAATGCGTCCAGTCTGCCTTGATATCAAATCGCTCCTCCAATTGTGCAATCGCGGCAATTTGAGTGATCACCTCGTGAATCTTGTGACGGCTACGCTGCTTTGCGGGCGTGCGTAAAAGGTCAATGAGGTACTGATCCATCAGATGGTTATTCATGTGTTCTTTTCCTTTTGGAGTGAGCCCATGCATTCAGGCAGTGGCGTCTGGTCAGCTCGCGCAGATGTTCGGGCACTTCGAGGAGCGCGGCGTTGCGCTCCTCGCGTGTGCGCATGGCAACGATCCGGCGGGCGTACTCCCTAGGCCACGTCACGGCGATCTGCCGGGATGGCAGGAAGATCGATGTCCAGCTGCTCGGCCAGCCAGCGGATGCCGGCTTGCATGACGCGGGTCGACTGGCTGTACTGCATTCCGCATTTTTCGTCATACCAGGGGCTGTCATTGATCCGCAGGTACGCTTTGTCGCGCTTCGGGTCCGCCGGCAGGTTTCCCTTGAGCAAACCTTTTTTCCGCATGAGAGCGATCAATTTGGGGCGAGTGAGGCCGAGTTGTGCGGCTGCTTGGGCGAGGGTGCGTTCCATATCGTCCTCCTCATGCCGCGTGCGCAGCAGGAGTGGCCGCTGCAGCAAGGTGGTTGATGGACTCAAGGAGCCTTGCGTAGATCTCGGCATCGGGGTCGTACAAGGTGAAGCAGCGCGTATGCGGACTCTTGTTGCCGATGCTCAAGATGGCGGTGACCCCGCGGCGTGTATGAGTGCGATGCAGCGCCACATGCAGGGGAAGTTCAAAACCCATGTCGAGGCTCAGCACGCCGCCGGTGTGCACCAGTTCGAACACGCGCTGCTTGTCCTGGATATCAAAACGGCCGTATTGACGATCCGCATGTGGGAGATGCACCAGATCGCTGGAGTTGCTCGCGTCGAACGGACCGTTGGCAATCTCTTCAATAAAGTCGGCCAGTTTGAGGTGCATCTTCTTGTCGTTTGGCAGGGTCAGCGTGTGGCGTTCGCTGCCCAGCTCCACGACAAAAGTGCTTTCCACTGCGCCGCGCTCAGCCTTGAGACGGAATGCCAGGCATTCACGCTTCGGTGCTGTGCGCAGGACGTGGTTGAAGGTCTCGGTTAGGCTGACCTGGGCGTTAAGCAACTGCAGGGTGCGGTTGTCGATCTTGTACTTGATCATGCCGCATGCCCTCCACCGTTCGGATCGATAGGAGAGGGCTGGCAGGACTTGGCGACAAGCTTGGGTTTGCTGTTACGAATGACGACCAGGCAGCCCGTGGTGAGCTGCAGCTGTTCAATCAGTTTGCGATTGCTGACGCATGCTGGATGGACATGCAAGGTTGCGGTGGTGCGCATAGGTATTGCCTCGCTCTGTGGTAAAGAGTGAGGCAAATATCAACCAGTGGTTAAATTAAGTCAACAACCACCAGGTGAAAATGTGGGATTTACTATTCACTCGGGAGTGAATGAACCAACGATTTTTCCGCAAATTTGCATTTCATCCGTCATTTCAATGATGGGGTATTGCGGGTTGATAGGTTTTAAGTAGTGCTTTCCGGCGTCCTTCACTAACACCTTGAACGTGGCTTCGTTGCTGCTCGGCAAAGAAGCGATCACTCGATCACCGTTGTTCACAGCGAGATCGGGATCGACAAAAATGATGCAGCCCTCTGGATAGCTGCGACCTGGGCCGGTATTTGTCATTGAGTCTCCGACAACGCGAAGCGCATACCCCGATCTGCTGATATTCACAGGGCAGGGCACCCACTGTTCGGCATGGAGTAGTTCGACGGTAGGCGCAATCTCGCACCAAGCTCCAGCTTGAACCCATGAAATCAGCGGCACTTTGTTCATGCTTGATGTCAAGGCGATAACGTTCTCGTCCTGCGCTACTTGCTGATTACCTGTTTCATGAGGAAAAACTGGCATGACCCCATGCTCAAGCCACTCCCTGCGCACGCCTAGCCAGGCGGATAGCGCCGTCAAACTATCGATTTCTGGAATAGCCGCCCCGTTTAGCCATTTACTGACGGCTTGAGCGGTCTTAACCACTCCCTTGGAGCTGAGCTGTTTGATGATGTCTGCCCCTCGGCCACGCTGACGTACGCCATTGGCGTCCAGTGCAGTATTAAGCCGCTCGGCAAACATAAGTCTTTCGGATTCTTTATCAATCATAGGTTGATAGTCACATAATGATTGCTAATCTGTCAGTTGAACATTATTATCAACCGACAGTTGAAAGGAGGCATTCATGCTTAACCCACAGAGCTTCCCAAATGCCATTGCCTTCGCCTTTGAGGCTGTAGGCGGTATTGGAGCAGCAGCACGTGTGTGTGGACGCAGTTATCAAGCACTCAACAAGTGGAGGCTAGCAGCTTCGTTACCACGCACCGATTACACAGGTGAGACGGAGTACGCGAAATTGCTTGCTGCAGCTGCACGAGAAAAAGGCAACCCATTCGACGCCGATTGGCTGCTCGGAAAATCTGCACCACAGAAAGCTGCATAGAAAAAAGGCGACCCAAGGGTCGCCCAGTTTCTCCCGACAGCATCACCACAACGCAGTCGGGTCGCGATGGCGGAAGGCGAGCACACCACATGCCGCCGACTTTCATCGCGTTTCCAAGGCTCGGAAGCCTTGGTGTTGCTGCCGTTCTTACCACAGAGCTGGCAGCTGTTGCGCCAGGGGTGAACAACGGATTGTTCGCCTCGGCACGGTGCCGGTGTTGGTCTTACGAACCTAGCCGGCTTTGGGCCTCTCCAGACCACGCGGCAAATGTATCACCAACTTCTGTCGCGCGGCACTGGCAACTTTTAGGATTAATGCCATGAGCCGTATCGCTCTTAGTTCTTTGGAACGGGCGCAGCGGGAAATCCTGCCGCTCGATTTAGCGCTGTACCACGCCGCTCGCGATTACCCGGGCGGCGCCGCTGCCATCGCCGCGACTACGGGCCGCAACCCGACCACGCTGCAGCACAAGCTATCGCCAACTCACCCGAGTCACTCCATCAACATTCAGGAATTCGGTGAGATCCTCGAACTGACTAAGGATCGCCGCATTCTCGATGCGGTGCATGCGCTGGTCGGTGACACGATCTGGCAGGAGCTGGCGGACACCTACACCAACGACATGCCCGAAACCTTGACCACGGGTATCGCCGAATACTTCCGCCAGGTCGCGGATCTGGCCGAGACCTGGGCCAAGAGCATCGGCGACGGTGTGGTGACGGATCAGGAGCTCGCGGCGATTCGTCTGCAGGTGTTCCGGGGTATTCAAGGTCTGCTGGGTTTGTTCAACCGCGCCACCTACGTCAACCAGACGACGCGAGGTGCTGACCGTGGCTGACATCGCCGATTTCGCTAATGATCTGGTGCAGGAACGCATCGATCAGGCCATGGCCGCGCGCAGCGCTGCCAAAGCAGAAAGCGCTGCCCATTCTTTGCTGTTCTGTGAAGCCTGTGACGATCCGATTCCGGAAGCCCGTCGCCTGGCCTCACCGGGTTGCTCGCAGTGCATCAGCTGTCAGTCCCTCTCTGAGCGGGGGATTCAGCATGCTCGATGAGGTATTGGGCCAATTCGCCGATTACGGTCTGGAGCCAGCGCAACCGCTGGTGTTCGGCAAGCTGACCCGCTGTAAGACATCGCAGGACAAGGGCAAGGAAAAGAACGGCTGGTACGTGGTGCACGAGCAGCGCACGGAGAAGGGCGACACCCTGATCTTTGGCGCCTTCGGTGACTGGCGTTCGGGCGAGACGCAGAAGATCAAGGTCAAGGCCGGCCGCATGTCGCCTGAAGAACGTGAAGTGATGCGCGCCCGCCAGGAGGAAGCCAAGCGCCGCGCTGCCGAAATCGCGAGTAACGCTGCGCGGCGGGCCGCGAAAAGGGCACAGGGTTTGTTCGAGCGCATGCCGACCACCGGCCGCAGCGACTACCTGGACCGTAAGCAGATCGTTGGTATCAAAGTGCGTTACGCGCCGCGCACCGGTGCGGTACTGGTGCCGATGAACAATGCCCGTGATCAGATCATGGGCCTGCAGGTGATCTTCCCGAACAAGCAAGAGGACACCGGCCGCGACAAATCCTACTGGCCTTACGGGATGGCGAAGGAGGGTACTTTTCACCTGCTCGGTCCGCACCCGGTACCGGGCGAACCGGTGCTGGTGTGTGAGGGCTACGCCACCGGCGCCAGCCTGCACATGGCGACATCGCTTGCCGTGGCCGTGGCCTTCGATGCGGGCAACCTGCTGGCTGTGTGCAAGGTCATGCGCGAGCGCTTCGCCGGTTGCCCGCTGATCATCTGTCGCGACGACGACTGGAAGACCACCAAGCCTAATGGCGATGCGTGGAACCCCGGTGAAGAGAAGGCTAGCAACGCCGCGCTGATCGTCGGTGCCCAGGTCGTTGCGCCGATCTTCTCTGTCGAGCGTCACGACAAGTGGACCGACTTCAACGACCTGCACGTCGCTGAGGGTTTGGACGCGGTTCGTCGACAAGTGCTCGCGGTGGTACGTCCTCCCGCTGCCGGTGGCTGGAAAGATCAGCTGGCCCGCAGTGAAAGCGGCGCCCTGATCGCGCACATGCAGAACGTCGAATTGATCCTCGCTCACGACGAACGCTGGGCTGGGGTGGTCAGCTACTGCGCCTTTAGCTCGAAGATCGTCAAGCTGCGGGCCGCTCCTTATGGCGGCGGTACCGGCGAATGGGCCGACATCGATGATGTGCGCGTGATGAAGTGGCTCGCGCAGCAGTACAACCTGCGTGTGAAGTCGTCGCACGTGATCGAGGCGGTCAGTGTCGTTGCACACGACCACGCGTTTCACCCGGTGCGCGAGTACCTGAAGAAACTCGAATGGGATCGTGTGCCGCGCCTAGAGCGCTGGTTGACGGATGTCATGGGGGTTAAGGCAACCGATTACACGTCCAAGGTCGGCAAACGCTGGATGATCTCGGCCGTGGCACGGGTGATGAAGCCCGGCTGCAAGGCGGACTCGGTGATGATTCTCGAAGGCGTACAAGGCGCCGGTAAGTCGACCGCCATGAGCGTGCTCGGCGGTGATTGGTTCATGGATACGCCGTTTGCTCTCGGTGACAAGGACGGCTTTCAGGCGATCCGCGGCAAGTGGATCGTCGAGCTCGGCGAGTTGGACAGCTTCAACAAGGCCGAGAGCACCAAGGCCAAGCAGTTCTTCTCGGCATCGACTGACACCTACCGCGAAAGCTATGGCCGCAGAACCCTGGACGTGCCACGCCAGTGTGTTTTCGTCGGCACGACTAACCAGGACGAATACCTCAAGGACGCCACCGGCAACCGACGCTATTGGCCGGTGGCCTGTACCAAGGTCGACGTGGCGTTGCTGCGCGAGATCCGCGATCAGCTGTGGGCCGAAGCGATGTTCTGCTTTGAGGCCGGCGACCTCTGGTGGGTGACGCGAGAGGAAGCGCCAATGTTCAGCGAGGAACAGGACGAACGCTTCGTGGTGGACGAATGGGAAACGCCCATCCTGACCTGGCTCGAAGAATCGCAGATTGGTGAGACTACCACCGGCAGTGAGGTGATGAGCCAGGCGCTCAAGCTCGATCCTGGTCATTGGGGCAAACCCGAGCAGATGCGCGTGGGTGCGATCTTGCATCGTCTGGGCTGGCGACGGTTCCGTTTGGGCGCCTTGAGCAAGAGCGGTCAGCGGCCTTGGGCGTACAAGAAACCTGAGGGTTGGGGCAGGGCGCCTGCGCTGGAACAACCAGAGTTCGAGGAGCCGTGCTTCGATGATTAAGGTAATCGATATGGCCCTCAAGCAATGGGCGCAGGAGCTGCACAGCGATGAAGTGGCTGCCGGTTACTCGGGCGGCAACATGGTCGCCATGATGATGGAGAGTGGTGGTCAGCTTGTGCGCGGAAGGCGCGGGAGCAGGGTGCCGCTGGAGGCCTCCCTGGACATCGAGCGCATCGTCAAGAAACGCCTTGATCCCGAGTTGATGACGGTGGTGCAGGTGCATTACTTCCAGCCTGATGCGCCCTTGACTGCGCGTCTGGCTGAGAGTGGTTGCACCCGCAATCTCTACTACCAGCGCCTGCATGACGCTCATATCGTGGTCGAGCACTTCCTCATGGGGGAAGCGGCTTGATCGTGGGCATTACTCTGGCTCACGCCGTCCCACCGGCCTGCCTCCGTCCCACCGCTTATTGCGGTGGTGGGACGGGCGCAGGCCCCGTCGTTGTTGGGCTGTCCCACCGTCCCACCTTTTTCATGCCACCCGCCCGTGTGTGCGTAGCGGGCATCAATGCGCGTGTTCACGCGCACGCGTGTTTTTAAATATTCTCTCTATACACGAGAAAAGAGAGATAAAAGTAGGACGGTGGGGCAAAGCCCCAATCTACGGGGCTTTCAGACGTCCCACCTTGATTTAGAGAGGTGGGACGCATGGGACGCCAGAAAAGCAAAAGACAGCCGGGATAGATATTCACCGACATTCGCCAGCCGTTCACCGGGCGTCACCCACACATTCACCGGATGGCATTAAAACGGTCTTGCTGCCACCAGAATCGACCTGTAAAAAGGGGCCATCTTCGATGGGTGCGACCGCAAAGCGCGGCAGGCCACCCACCACCTGACCCGGCCATAGCGCCGGGTCTTTTTGTTTAAGGGGCAGGGCAATGACGAACGAGCAACAGGCACTGGCAGAGATGCCGATCTGGTTGGTGATTGCCCTGTCATTGGTTGGCGGTGTGTCTGGCGAGATGTGGCGCGCCGACAAGGACGGGGCGCGAGGCTGGGCCTTACTGCGCCGCCTCGCACTTCGCTCCGGTGCCTGCATCGTTTGCGGCGTGTCAGCGATGATGTTGTTGTTTGGTGCGGGCTTATCGATCTGGACGGCGGGCGCTCTGGGTTGCCTGACCGCAATGGCCGGCGCGGATGTAGCCATCGGCTTGTACGAACGCTGGGTGGCCAAGCGGCTGGACCTGAATGAGGCCGAACCGAAGGCATGAGCTGGGCAGGCCGGGTGGCGCTCCGATTTTACGGGTCCTCCCCAAGGGCCGCCCCCTACACGGGTTATCGAACTCGCGGAATCTCTCTAGCTGAAACCTTCGCAGGGATGTCCGTCTTTCCAAGGGAATGGGGGCAGGGCATGGCACTCGGATGCCGGCTCGACCGACCGGACTGGGCACAAAACCGCCGGGGACCCTGGGGACTTTCAAAGGACACGGGGTCGGAAACCCGCGGGATCGTGTTAGTGGGAGACCCGCCAGCTTACTGAAATTTCAATCCACTGAAATCTTGAAAGGATTCATTGAAAAGCCGCTGAAAAGGAGGGCTTATGAGCACAGCTACGTACCTGTCGAAGAGCGCCTTTGCTGCGCACATCGGACGGTCGCCGAGTTACATCACCTGGCTGAAGGAAAACGGTCGACTGGTCCTGTCTCCCAATGGCAAGCAGGTCGACGTTCTGGCCACCGAAGCATTGATCCGCGATACCGCTGACCCGAGCAAGGCTTCCGTCGCTGCTCGCCACCAAAAGGAGCGGCTTCAACGTGATGTGTACAGCCACGTCGCTGCAAAATCCGAGTCGACTAACATGGCTGCGCCCCCGCCCGTTGATCTCGCGCAAGGGCAGTCCCCGGACTTTCAGAAAGCGCGTGCACATCGCGAGCACTACTTGGCGCGGATGGCTGAGATGGAGTTTCGCAAGGCGCAGGGGGAGCTGGTGGAAATCAGCTTTGTGCAGAAAGCCGCTTTTGAAACGGCGCGATCGCTTAATCATTCGCTAATGAGCCTGTCGCCGCAATTGGCGCCAAAACTCGCCGCGCTGTCGGATCCGTGGGAGGTGGAGAGGCAGCTAACGGCTGCGCTGCGCCAACGACTTAACGAAGCGGCACAAGTGTCAAGCGATGACTTTGGATTTGCGTTGAGCGAGTGCTAAGGATATCCGCTGATAGGCATTTTTCTGCTCGCATCGGAATTGATTGGCGCCTGCTTCCAGTCAGTATTAGCCGTCGGCGTAAAGTGTTATCACGCGCCTACCAATGCAGCAGGCGAGTGTAATTTTGAATCTACCACCGCATGCGTAGTCACCCATTTTAAGATCTGGATATGCAGGTGCTTGTCAGAAGGTTATCGCTCTACTGCGACGCACTTGATCTCCACGAGAAGGCCAGGTCGAGCTAATTCACTGACACCAATGCAGGTCCATGCACAAGTGCTTCTCGGAAAGACTTTATCCTTTACGCGTCTGAAAATTGGCATGTGACGGTGCATGTTGACGTGGTAAGTTGTCATTTCTACGACATCTTCAAATTTACAGCCACCTGCCTCCAAGACGATCCGGAGATTGTCCCATGCAGCTAAAAACTGCTGCTCAGGTTCTTCAATGACGGATAATTCCGGCGTCCTGCCTACCTGACCCGCGCAGTAGAGAGTTTTTCCTACCTTTACTGCTGGTGCATAACCCGCGCGCTCGTAGATCAATCTCATGCCATCTGGAACAATGATCTGACGGTCAGTCATGATTGCGGAGCCCCAAGTTAGAACGGTTACGAAAGCTAACTCAGGGGCCAGAGCCGCGTCCACTCAGTTCACTTCTCATCTATTAATCAACCCCACAGGTGCTTTTAGCCGCTGCTGAGTCTTTTTGAACTCATTACCTAATGTGGCTACCTCGATCGATGCAAAAGGCGCGAGCCGGTAGCGTTACTGATCAGAAGCATTTCGATGGTTGGTTCGCTGCTAGGCTGGCTCGTCAGTTCGTGTCGTCATCACCTTGAAATATATCTGCGTAAAGTCGCGCGACTGTAGGGGTAAGGTTATGACCGGCAGGAATGAGAAAGTCGGCGTGTGGTGCGAGCCGTTTTACGTAGATGACTTCGTAAACCCTGCGCACGATTCCAGGTGCTGTTTCTTCCCGGTCCAAGCCAGGCATTATCCCTACCGCTTTGTAACCGGCTTGCTCCAGTGCTTGTTGCATATACGGCGTGCGGGTTGTTGCCATGCCATAGATCAGCCCCGCGCCCATGAACGTGCCGATTTTTTCTCCCAGGTCCTGGGCCGCAACGGCCAGTCTGGCTTGTCTGTGCGGTTTGGCTACCGCGCCGACCCGCCCGAAAATAACGTCAGCACCGTCAATTTTTTCCCACGTGGCGATAGCGACAATCTCATCGTTCTGGCGGACGACGGTAGCGAATATGCCTCGATCCGGATCGTCTTCGAGCACCACGTTGTCTGCGTAGAACTGCTGGTCCAGAAACGGGCTTGCCAACCCCACCGAAATGGAGGGAAACCATGTCCGGAAAAAATCTGTCGCGACATTGATCTCCTCACGTTTCAGGTAATCCCAACTGTAGCCATAGGGTAAATCGGTGAAGCTGCGAATTTGCTCGATCGTTGGCCATTTCATGCGGTTCTGCTCGTTTGTCTGATTGCTTCGATAAGTGGCGCCGGGGTCAGGCCCGAGGGTCAGGGTTATTGGCGGGTGCCGGGGCATGCCTGGCGGCGATCTGCCTGTGGCGCTCGACCACTTCGCCAATGACCAACTGCATCAGCCTCTGCACGATGGCCGTATCCAGCTCGGCCTCCTGAGCAAGTGCTGCCAGACGCTGGTATTGCTGCTGCTCTCTGGCCTCGTCTACCGCAGGCAACTGATATCGGGCCTTGAGCAATCCGACCTCATCGGTACAGCGAAACCGTTCCGCGAGCAGGTGGATGAGGGCGGCGTCGATATTGTCGATGGTTTTCCTGAATGTTGAGAGTTGACGCGCGATGTCGGAGTTTTCCATGAATGACCTCGTGACAGGTGTTCGAAAGAGCTTCTCAATGATTCGTCTGCTGAGCAAAAACCGACCAGTCCTTGTCGCCATCTCCCCTGGCTACCGCCGACGTCATTTTCAATCGCACGGCATCCGCCGCTGGCAACTCCAGCCCCTTGAGACGACCCGCATCGATCGCCAGATTCATATCCTTGAGGCCAAGCGACAGTTTGAATCCCGGTTCAAAATTGCTGCTGACGATGTTCTGCCCATAACGTTGATAACTGGGGCAGGCGAACAGGGTCTGGGTCATGAGCTTGATGAAAATCGAAGGGCTCAGTCCGTGGCGTTGAACGAGTCCGCTGGCTTCGCCCAGCGACTGGATGGCTTGGGTGATCATCATGTTGCCGGCGATTTTCGCGATACAGGCCTGTTCAGGTTGGTCGCCCAGATACCAGGTTTTTTTCCCGAGCAGGTCGAACAGCGGTTGGACGGTCGAGACAGCGGCCTGCGATCCGGCCGCCAGGATATTCAACTCGCCCTTGGCCGCCACGGCGGGCACGCCGAAGACCGGCGCCGCGATCAATGGCATGCCGACGGCTTCATGTTCGCGCTGCAACTCCAACATCAGCGAAGGCGACAAGGTCGACATCACGACATGCACGCAAGCTTTGTCTGCAGTTTCCAGAACAGCGCTGGAGAGAAGCACTTGCCTGACGGCGGCATCATCGGCCAGAAGAGTGATGACTACCTCTTGCTGGAACGCCGAGGCCGGCGTTTCGATAACGCTGATGCCTTCGAGATCCTTGATCGCCGCCTGACTGCGGTTCCATGCCGAGACGTGATGGCCAGCGCGGACGAGCAGTGGAATGATGGCTCTGCCCATGCATCCCACTCCGATAAAACCAATCTTCATTTGCAGTCTCCGGTTGGTATTCGACGACGGTGAATGCAGACAAGTATGTCGGGCACGGGATTGCTACGGCACTGCCATTGCTGCACTCTCACTGTTCATTTTTGTACGGGGGCGGAGCATGGACTGGAGTGATGTGCGGGTCTTTCTCGCGATTGCCCGCAGCGGGTCATTAGGGGCTGCCGCCAAGCTGTTGGGGGTCAGCCATCCGACCGTGGGGCGGCGCTTGCAGGTGCTGGAACAGTTCAGTGGCCAACCCGTTTTCCTGCGTACCAACCAAGGTCTCGTGTTGACCGACAGCGGCGAGAAGCTCCTCAGCCTCGCGCAGGAAATGGAGCAAAGTGCGTTGGCCATCGAAAGGCGCCTCGCGGGGGACAGCGCACAGCCCGAAGGTGTGCTGCGCATTTCCTGCGCTGACTGGTTCGCCTGTTATGTGCTGGCCCCGGTGCTGAGTGAACTGGGCCGGCGTTATCCATTGATCGTGCCCGAGGTCATTGCCGGGCATCGATTGTTTGATCTGGCTCGCCGCGACGCCGACATCGCGTTTCGAATCGTTCCGTTCACCGAACCCGATATCGTGCACCGCAAGCTGATCTCCCTGACTTACGGGTTATACGCAGCCGTTGGATCTGCTGACCCTGAGCCACAGGGCGCCGGGCTGGGTCTGATCACCATGAGTGTTGCCCAGTCTCATTATCCCGATGTGCAGTGGCTGCAGCAGCGTTACCCTCTGGCGCGTACCGTGTTTACCAGTAGCAGCCGCACAGTCCAGGCGCAAATGTGTGCGCAGGGGCAGGGCGTCGCGGTATTGCCCCGCGCTTTGGGCGACCAGTTGACGGCGCTGCGTCTGATCGATTCAGATGAACCGCCACCAGGCCGCGACATTTGGATGGGCTACCACCAGGACATGCGCCAGATGGACAGTCTGCGCGCGCTTGCCGACCTGGCCTCCGTCATGATTGGCACTCAGGCAGGCGGTTGATTCACTCTGCCGGCTGCATGGCCGCCGTTTGCAGCTCTGCAGCAGATTGGCGCGCCAGACTCAGACTCAGTCCTGCGCCTACCACCAGACACGCAGCGATGCACAGTATGGCGACGGTGAAGGCGTGGGTGATGGCCGCCGCGTCCGTGTCCTTGCCCAGAAGCGTGTAAAAAATGCCACCGATGATCGCTACGCTCAGTGCCGTGCTGATTTGCAGTGTGGAACTGGTGATGCCCGCAATCATGCCGGAATACGCCGGTGCCACGCGTCCAGTGATCATGCGCATCAATGTCGGAAGGGCCAGTCCTTGTCCGAAACCGATCAGAAAGAGAATCACGGCAAGGGACAGCGCAGAGGGCGTGACGGCGGTTGGCGTGTGCGCCACGAGCCAGGCCAATAGCACGAACCCCAGCACTTCGAGTGCCATTCCGAAGGGATTCACATAAGACCCCAGCAAACGCCGGAATAGATGGGTGGCGAGCGGCCCCAGCAAGAAACCAGCGCCGAATGGCAGAAAGACCAGACCTGCACTGAGCGGGCTCGTATGCAGCGCTCCCTGTAAATAGATGGAAAACAGCAGGAAGAACACGCCGATCGCGTAAAAAGTCAGCGCCACCAGCAATGCCCGGCCCAGCCCGGGCGCACGCAGTGCAGCAGGGTTCAGCAACGGCGCGCCTTGCGCTTGATACAAGCGGGCTTCGTAGCGCCAGAACAGCCAGGCCAGCAGTGGCACCGCCGCCAGCGACAGCCAGGCCCACCACGGCCAGCCCGCTTCACGTCCCTCGATCAGTGGAACGATCAGCGCCGCAAGCGTCACCATCGACAACAGCGTTCCACCCAGATCCAGCTTGCTGGTCTGGGGTGCGCGGGTTTCCTTGACCACGGGGATGGCGATCAGAATGACCAGCAACGCAATCGGTAGATTCACCAGAAATATCGACCGCCAGCCCAGGTTCATCAGGTTGAGCGAGATCAGAATCCCGCCAAGTGCCTGGCCGACTACCGACGCCAAACCAAACACCGCACCGTACAGGCTCAACGCCAAGGGTTTTTCCGACTCAGGGAATATCGCCTGCACTGAAGCGAGTGCCTGCGGCGCCATGACAGCGGCCGTCACGCCTTGCAGCGAGCGTCCGGCGATCAACACCCAGGGTGACTCGGCGACACCGCAGATCAGTGAGGCGACGGCAAAGCCAATCAGGCCAACGAAGAACATTCTCATGCGGCCAAAGATGTCGCCAAGCCTTCCGCCGGTGATCAGTGTCACGGCATACAGCGCCGCGTAAGAAGAGATGATCAACTGTTCGGCAGAGGAGGCCGTGCCCAGCGATTGCTGAATCGAAGGCAGCGCTACGTTCACGATGAAGAAATCCAGCGGCGGCAAGAATGCACCGACCAACAGGATGGCGAACATCAGCCAGCGCCGCTGTTCCGGAAGGGCTACTATTTTCTCAGGCATAAGGTCTCCTTTCTGAAACCCTTCGGCTCCAGAATATTTTCGATTGCGAGTCATGCTTTGAATAAGCTGACTTCAATCTAAACGATCAAACCCTGGCTGACGCCTCACATAAATGAACGGCCAATGTTCATTTATGGCAGTGCCGCTGCGCCCCTGCCTCCTCGCAAAATGGCCGCACTGTGGATCCAGTCGAGCCACACAACCGAAATCGAGGAGTCAGTTATGTCAGGTAAATTCGCTGATCAGGTCGCAGTCGTCACCGGCGCGTCCACCGGGATCGGATTTGCGATTGCACAGGGTTTGATTGCCGAGGGCGCCAGGCGCGTTTACATCACCGGGCGTTCTGCAGCCACGCTGGAGGCTGCGGTGGCCAAGCTTGGCGACAGGGCGGTCGCGGTCATTTCCGATGTCGCGCGCCAGGTTGATCTGGACGAGCTCAAGGCGACGATTGAGGCGCACGGCGATCAACTGGACTCAGTGTTTGCCAATGCGGGTATTTGTGAAAAGAACCCGCTGGGCGAGACCACCGAGGCCGCCTATTTCAACATGTTCGACATCAACGTAAAGGGAGTCTTTTTTACTGTACAGACGTTGATGCCATTGTTGAAAAATGGCGCTTCGATCGTGCTGACGGCCTCTATCTGTTCCAGCAATGGCATGGAAGGACTGAGCCTCTACAACGCCTCCAAAGCCGCGGTACGTTCCTTTGCCAGGACGTGGGCCAACGAACTCAAAGGTCGCAAGATCAGAGCGAATGTCCTGAGCCCTGGCTTCACCCGCACACCGCTGATGGATAACGGCTTGAAGATGAGCGAAACCGACGTCGCCGCGCTGCGTCAGCACGTCGAGCAGATCACGCCATTGGGGTACATGGCCGAGCCTGAGGAAATCGCCTCGTCGGCGCTGTTTCTTGCGTCTGCCGATGCGAAATATGTCAACGGTGTGGAGTTGATGGTCGACGGCGGCCTGTCGCAGATCTGACCACGTGCTCAACCTAGCGCAGCCCTCGCGCAGGGCTGCCTTCCTCGCTTATGCGCAGCCCCTGCAGGAAACCTCATCATGAACAATGAACAACTGACAGCCCGACTGGACGCCCTGGAAAGTCGCGCCGCCATCGAGTCGCTGATCAGCGCCTACGCCAATGCTTTCGACCGCATCGACGCCTCGCTTCTTAGCTCAATCTGGCACGAAGAGTCGACACTGGATCTACCGGGTTTTGGCCAGGCTGGAAACCGTGACGAAATCCTGGCGATGGCGCAAAACAGCTGGCGCCAGATGCCCCATATGCACCACTGGATGGCCAACCCGCTGATTGAAATCGAGGGTGACAGCGCAGTGGGCACGGTAGCTGCGGATTGCCTGTTTCATGACATTGAAAAAGGCCCGGTGCAAGTCAGCGGTCTTTACCACGACAGGTTTGAACGTCGGGACGGAAAGTGGGCGTTCCTGTCACGTCGTTTTGAAATGCATTTCCTGACGCCGTTAAAAGATTGGGTACCCGCAGCGGGCGAAGAACAGTTTGCACCGTTCGAGCAGCTCAAGGGAACGACAGCGAAAAACGAATAGTCCCGGCCCTTGGCTGTTCGACACCCACGTGGCCGTCATGCAGTTGCATGATGGCCACGACAATGGCGAGGCCAAGCCCGTAGGAGTCGGAATTCTGGTGCCGAGACGCATCGCCACGGTAAAAGCGGTCGAAGAGTTTGCCCAGGGTTTCGTCGCCCAGCACCGGCCCTTGGTTCTCCACCTCAATCCGGGCACCTCCGTGGGTTTCCAATACCCGTATCAGAATCTCGGTGCCCTCGTAAGCGTAGCGAACAGCGTTCGCCACCAGGTTGCTCAACGCTCTGCGCAGCAGCAAGGGGTCAGCGAGCACGATACCATCGCCCGTTATTTGGAAGCTCATTCGCCGCTCTTCAGCCAAACCCTCAAAATACTCAGCGATGCGCTGTGATTCGTCATGCAGCGACAGTTGCTGGCGCTCCACTACGGCTTGCGCTTCATCGGCGCGCGCCAGAAATAGAATGCTTTCGACGATGCGCGAGATCCGTTCGAGTTCTTCAAGGTTCGAAGCGATCAGCGCCTGATATTCGTCCTCGCTACGGCGTTGGCGAAGGGCAACCTGACAATGTCCCATCAACGACCCGACCGGCGTGCGGATTTCATGGGCAAGGTCGGCGGAAAATTGCGTCAGTCGCTGATAACCCTGAGCAAGACGATCAAGCATCGCGTTATAGGCGTCACTCAGCTGTTGCAATTCAACCGGCGTATCGGCGCTGTCCATA
Organism: Pseudomonas siliginis; assembly: GCF_024072275.1. Classification (NCBI taxonomy): domain Bacteria; kingdom Pseudomonadati; phylum Pseudomonadota; class Gammaproteobacteria; order Pseudomonadales; family Pseudomonadaceae; genus Pseudomonas; species Pseudomonas siliginis. Next base: position 2,727,068 of record NZ_CP099598.1, read on the forward strand.
CGGCTGTGCAGACGCTCAGGCGTTATGGCTGCGGCATGGGCGGCCATTTTGCGCAGCGGACGCAGCCCGCGACGCAATAACAGATAACCCAGCAACGCGGTTGCCAGAAAGGCAAGGGCCACGGCCAGGTAGATGCGCTCGCGATACGCTGCAAGCATCGCCATTTCCTTGCCCATAAGGTGGGCGGCCGTCAATCGGACTACACGGCCACCCGACGTCGTGACTACGGAGGCGGCGCGCAGCCTTGTTCCCGAGTCGGTCACGCCGCTGCGCAGATCACTGACGCTCAGCTTTGTGTCCTGGCCGATCACCGGCAGTTCAGGCAACGTGACGTTGAGTGGATTGACCTGGATGACCGGTGGCTGCCCCGGCTCTTCAATGATGAAGATGTCGTCTTCGCTGTCGAGCATGTTCTTGAAAATCTGCGGGCTGTCGCGCAGCTTTTCGATGGCGAGTTCGTAATGCAGGAGCTTGCGAAAATGCTCCAGACGGCCCATCACCGCGTGATCGCTGTAGACCAATACCGAGGCCTTCATCGTCTGATACAGATAGAAGCCCGCGCCGGCCACGGCCAGCATCGCGACCATGGCAAACGCCACGGTCGATCGCAGCGTCAGCGAGGGTTGGCGTCGGGACCGCATGGCCTCACCTCGCAGACATAGCCGATACCGCGAATGGTATGGATCAGCTTGATCGGGTAGGGCTGGTCGACCTTGTTGCGCAGGCGCTTGACAGCGACGTCCACCACGTTGGTATCGCTGTCGAAATTCATGTCCCAGACTTCCGAAGCGATTTGTGTCCTGGACAACACATCGCCGGCTCGACGGAGAAACAGATGGAGCAGGGCGAACTCCTTGTTGGTCAGCACGATCACCTGTTGTTGGCGGGTCACGCGGCGCCGGACCAGATCCAGTTCGAGATCGGCAAGGTGGAAATGGTCGGCTTCGCGCACGACACCGCGGCGCAGAATAGTGCGGATGCGCAACAGCAGTTCGGTAAACGAAAAAGGTTTGATCAGGTAATCATCGGCGCCCAGTTCCAGACCGCGAATGCGGTCTTGCAACTGGTCGCGCGCGGTAAGGAACAGCACGGGTACGTCTTGTCTGGCGCGCAACAGCTCGATGATCTGAAACCCGTCAATCCCGGGCAACATCACGTCCAGCACGATCAGGTCATAGGTCGTATGCAAGGCCATGTGCAGGCCGTCAGCGCCATGCTGGGTCCAGTCGACGTTGTAACCGGACTCACCGAGCCCCTTTTTCAGGTACTCACCTGTTTTGGTGTCATCTTCGATCAGCAGGATATGCATCGTCAGGCGCGCTCGGGTTTCTTCATGACGGGGTTAAGTCCGCGACATCGGTATCTCGGCTGTGCAGTGTAACGGGATGAGCGGGCGCAGTCGGTTACATTTCTGTCATACATGGTCAGGGTTGGCGAATGACAAAAATGTCATTCGACGGTCATCGTGACGTCCCGGTCTGCGGTCGAGGATGGCGACACATCAACCCATGAGGAATCGTCGCCATGCAACTCAAAAACGCCCTGTCTACCACGTTCGGTTTGGTGATGCTCAGCGCTGCCGTCATTGCCACCGCCGCCGACATGCCGGTCATCAAACCACTGCGCGGTACGGTGGAAAGCGTCAGCAACAACACGCTGACCTTCACTGTCCGCTCTGGCGCCCAGCAGACGATCGGACTGACTGACAAGACCGGTATCAGCCGGGTATCGAAGGCCAATATCGACTCGATCAAATCCGACAGCTTCATCGGCTCGGCGGCCATCCCGCAGGCCAACGGAACCTTGAAGGCGCTTGAGGTCACGGTATTCGACGCCAGGCTCAAGGGCAGCGGCGAAGGTCATTACGGTTGGCAGAACGCAGACGGCAGCACTGGCACCATGACCAACGGCACCGTTGGCAAACTGTCCAAAACCGACGGCCGCACGTTGACCGTCAACTACCAGGGCGGCGAGAAACAAATCGTCGTGCCGGATGACGTGCCTATCGCCTACGTCGAGCCAGGCAAAGCCGATGAGCTGGTCAAAGGAACGAAAATCGTCGTGTTCCCCGCTGCAGATGGCACCGCACGCGGCATTGCAGTCGGCAAGGATGGCTTCCAGCCACCGATGTAATCATCTGAGAAAGCTTGAGCGTTGCCGTCTGGCAACGCTCCGCTACACGGAAGGCTTGCAAGGGGAACCACGTGAGACAGAAGAAACTGCATCCCTGGCCGGTTCGCCTCACCCATTGGCTCAATGCGGCCTGCATGGTCTGCATGTTCATGAGCGGTTGGGCTATCTACAACGCCTCGCCACTGTTCAGTTTCAGGTTTCCGGTGTCATTGACCGTGGGCGGTTGGCTGGGCGGGGCACTTGCCTGGCATTTTGCGTTCATGTGGCTGCTGCTGATCAACGGCGCAATCTATGTGCTGTACGGGTTGGCCAGTCGTCATTTCAAACGTGAGCTGCTGCCCATCGGCATTGCCGCATTGAAGCATGATCTGACCGATGCCTTGCGCTTTCGGCTGGTGCATGAAAAGGGTGTCTATAACGCAGTACAGCGCCTGATGTACTGGATCGTGCTGGCGGCAGGTGTACTGATCGTGATCTCGGGTGTAGCGATCTGGAAACCGGTTCAACTTCAAGAGCTGGTCGCGTTACTGGGCAGCTATGACGTTGCTCGTTACGTACATTTTGCGGCCATGGCGATGATTGCAGCGTTTGTAGTGATTCACCTGGTCTTGGTGATTCTGGTACCAAAAACCCTGGTGCCAATGATCACGGGTGGAGTGCGGACGCCTAATAACGAGAAAAATGGGTCATGACTGAATTTAAAATAACAACGCGTCAGCGCGTCAGGATTGAACCTGCGCAACAGCTTGAACTGGAAAACATTCAGCGCCGGCATTTTCTTCGGGCCGGCCTGACGGTTGGCGCGATGTCGATGCTGACCGGTTGCAACCTGCAGGACGGCGATCAGGTCGACAAAGTGCTTTGGGCCATGTCGCGTTGGAACGACCGGGTCCAGGCGTGGCTGTTCAGTGGACGGAAACTGGCGCCGACCTTCGCCCGCGCGCAGATCACCAAGCCGTTTCCGTTCAACGCTTTCTATGGTCAGGACGATATCCCTGAAGTAGACCTGACCAGTTACTCGCTCGCCGTCTCCGGCCGGATCAGGGACAAGGCGCCGTGGACACTCGAAAGCTTGCGCAAGCTGCCGCAACGCAGCGATATCACTCGGCTGATCTGTGTTGAGGGCTGGAGCGCGATCGGTCAATGGGGAGGTGTACCGCTGAAAACCTTCCTGGAACACATCGGCGCCGACACCACAGCGAAATTTGTCGGTTTCAAATGTGCCGATCGTTACTACTCCAGTCTGGACATGCCGACTGCCTTGCACCCGCAGACGCTGTTGGCACTGGATTACGCTGACGTGGCGCTGCCGCCCGAGTACGGCTATCCGCTGAGGGTTCGGGTCCCCACCAAACTGGGATTCAAAAACCCCAAGCATGTTGTCGAGATTTTCGTCAGCAACGACAACCCGGGCGGGTATTGGGAAGACCAGGGCTACAACTGGTTCAGCGGGATCTGATGAAGCAAAGAACGGAACTGTCACGCCAGGAACACTGGCGAGATTCATGACACCAAGCGTGATATGAGGCATGCCGATGACCGGTATTTCTGCGGTACCGCCAGCACCATCCGACTGGCCAACATCAGAACCCAGGATGCGGGCAACGAGTGATGGAGCAGATTTCCAATCTCTCTTGCAGGCTCAGTCCAGGCCACCTTTACAACAGTCAGATAAAGCTCGCACTCGGATGCTCTTTGATAATCTTGCCGCATGTACCTTCAATGGCGAAAAAAGGGCTATCTGCTCTGATGTTATCGGCACAGGGGGACTGAATGCGTTCGCCATTGCAGTGGCTCTTTCGCCGCTAACCGTCACCTGGGTACCGACCGAGATTGTTCGAGCGCCACTGCGTTCGCCTGGGATACGGACTTTTCGCCGTCGCAATCCCTCTTCAGCCGAGAGCTCCTTCCTCAACCGGTCAAGCTCGGAGGATAGGGGTTATGATTAGACGTGTCTCGAGAGCTTGCTCGCCGTAGGCCAGTATTATTAAGGGAGAAGCACATACCGCCAATTCTCACCTGTAGCGTTGAATGGTCTTTCGTTCGCCTAAAATAGAAAGCCCGATGGCTTCTCTATCGTGGGTGGTGTTATGAGGCAGCGTCGACTTACAGCCTATTTTTCTACCCCGCTGTCATCCCCCGTTTATTCTGAGCATCAGAGAGTTATAGCCCTCCATCAGGGCTACTTTTGGCCGAAGGTAGTCGTTCGTGAACGGCTGCTTTCGGCCAAAAGCGGACATTCGTACCGCTAGTTCAAATACACTGTCGCGACGATCGCATTCAAATTTGGTGCAAGTGTTCATCGGTTAAAAGGGAGGATTGATGAGTCTTGATCTGTGCTTGGAAGCTGATAGTACGCTCACAATTTTGACATTGAGCAATGCCCTTGAGAATGCTGGAGCTCGAAAAGTCGAGGTAACAGAAGATGGGCTATACGCTGAATTTAGCTCAGGACTTAAATTAAGTACCGATGACTCTTTCGGTGACCCCACGATTTATGCTGAGAATACAATGGGTATCGATTTTCCTGTCGCTGTGCGTTGTACCATCAGAATTAAAGGGCCCGAACCAGAGGGAGAGTCCGCTATGGAAGATTTGGAAAAAGTCGCCCAATCAATATCTCAGTCGTGTTCAGCCTTCTTTCTAGTTAGCTTTCAGTTCGAACAAACCATGTACTGGCGGGATGCGACAGGGCTACATCGTCCTTGAGGTCGGTGCCTGCGCGTCGTGCTACAGATATTTTTGAATGGTGTATTTCGGACAAAAGTGCCTTTAATTGATGAGCCGCAATTGGCCGATATCGGTCATAAGCGACCGGCTGCTGTCGACCTAATGCAGCCCGTCAGCAGTGTACAAAATTCGAGGCGATTCAGATTATTGTGAAATGGTGTGCTCAGGTCCTGATGGACGAGCCTCTATATCCTTTCCTCCTAATCACTGGCACTGCGCCAAGCTGTCCAGAGCGAACGAAAAATATTTGACAAGGTGATGTAAAAAATTTGATATCATAATAATCTTTAAATTTTCTTATAATAATGAAGAAACATATCATATGCGCACAAGGCTTAGTGAATCGCCCGTCGGTAAAAAACTAACTTATTCTCATGATATATCACTCGCTGAATGTGAGAGTTTCATTCTTGAATCAGCACTTGAAATGAATTCTTACAGGCAATGGGTCGCTCATTTGATTCACTTTAGATTGCAGATAATGCGCGAACCGGATCCTTATTCTGTAGGTTCAGACATCAAAGATTTTCTTAGGTTGAAAGATCTCATCCAGCGCTCCCTAGAGAGTGCCGGTTATAGTTCACAAGCATTTCAAATTAAAATGTCTACAACGGAGCTTGATCTAAATAATGTGATTATCGAACAGTACACTTCGAGTGAAAGCCTATATCGTGAAGCAAATCTTCTTCTTAGGGATGGTCATGGTGGGCGAGATATAGGAAAGGACTCATTGACACCTTGGATACTCCAGCTCAATGCTGCGATACGACGTCGAGATGAGTATATGGAAGTTTCGTATCGAGGAGCAAAATTCACTAGAGCAGAAATCAAGCTTTACAATCCTGGTGAAATGTTTATCTGGGCACCTTTTACGTCTGCATCTAAATCCAGAGAATCTTGCTTGGGAGGGAATGTTTTGTTCGAGTTTCTACCCACAAGTCCACTGTCAGAGTATGGCAAGCGAGCACCGCGGGATATCTCGGCGGTGTCGATGTTTCCAGAGGAGGAGGAAGTACTTTTTCCCATATGTTGTGCATTCAGAGTCACAAGTAAAGAAAATATGGGGGCAGGTCAGACTGTCATTAGGCTGGACGTGTTAGATCACCACTAGCACCAGCCTGTAGATTGATCGAAAACTGTGATACGACCTTATACGTCTGTAATTTTAGGAGAGTCTCCGCTGTCGATTGGGTCGCATTAGGTTTTCTAAATACTATCTAAGTTTGCTGTGATTGACGCGTCCAGCTTGGCCATTCAATAAACTATTCAATACAATCTCTTTGAGCGTATTTCCAGGTAAAACGTGCGCTGAGTTAACTGATGACATGCAGGTTATGAAGGTGCATGCAAGCGGTTGCTACATTTGCTTGGGGCACTATACGAGTTCAAGAGAATGGTCGTTTGCTTAGCGCGAATTCGACAGTTCCTTAATTAAGCTATTGGCTTGACTGGTAAGGAGTTTAGTTTTTTCTATACGCGTCGTACAGCGCTGCCCAACTGAGCTGAGATATGCCTTCTATACTACTCATGAATACTGTATCAATCGGAATCAGATTGCCAAATCCAATGTATTTTTCCCGTTTGATCGATTGAAATGCACGACTATAGAACTTCACAGATTCCAGAGGGATAAGAATTGCATGGCGAAAATCTACTCTGCCTTTTCTTCCTGTTTCCTTCAACAGCTCGCCAAATATTTTATGAACGGTATTGTGCCTATCCGCGGAGTCATTGCTTTTTGCCTCGATGACCCAATGGATGTTTGATACGGATTTGAACTCTATGTCTGCGAGAGTTTTGGACTTGCAGTCAGTATTGAAGAGTGTGTGAATTTTCAGGTCATCATCCACATGGACGTTTAGATGGCCTATGAACTCGTCGATTAAATCTTGCTCAGGTGTTCGTCTTTTCGCCTTAGGCGACGCAATACTAGCGTTTATTGAGTCGAGATGCGTACCGAGTTTCTGAGTGGTGACTGGCGAGGCCACGGCCGGAAAGCAAGTCTGCTGTGCTACGTCTGGTTTGTTTATTGTTTCCATTGGAACAATTCTCCTAGAGAAGACTAAAGATTTATTTTTTCCTTGGGTTGAGAATCCAGACGCCCACGGCCGTAGTAACTCATGAACTAGCGCATCGTCGGTAAAAGCTTCTCCTGTGACGCAATCCGACGGAGCTTTCCCCCCCTGAATCGGCTGTAACCGCTGTTGAGTTCCTGTCCCGCGCTGTGAAGGCCAGCAGGCAGCGAATCCTAAACATGTGCTCGTTACCCTGCCTCGATAGCTGTACAGCCTAGGGCGGTCTGATTGAGTATCGGTAGTTTAGTGGACACATTCGCTTTAGAAAGTCGAGTCTCTCAGCGATTAGACCCACTAACCATCGCCTCACCTGCTTATCTACCTGATCAAAACCAGATCGCAATGCCACCTGCTCTGGAGTGAAAAGAGAGTCGTCCATAGGGTGCAGACCCGAAGAGTCCAAAGGAAGGTCTCATTTTGTCGTAAGTACAGGAATAACAGGCAGCTTTATTTTTACTTCAATTTCTGATCCTGGCCGGAAGCAGTCCATAGCCAACGACTGCTTTTGGCCGGAAGCAGACGCTTATGAATGACCGCTTTCGGCCAAAAGCGGACATAAATGAGGCATGCATATAGCAAAGGTGGTCACCGCTGCGGGCTTGCCCATGTGGGTCTTTCGTTCAAGGCGTGCTGGGCGTGTCGGCACCGGCCAGCTGAGGATTCATAGATACAAGGTGGGCAACCATGGGGGGAATGTACGTAATCAAGGGTCCGAGTTGATCGCGTCAATCGAGGTAAAGTTAGCGCAAGAAAAAATAAGAGGCCGAGCGCACGATCCGCACCGAATACATGTCTACACGACCTCTTCGCGTTTCTATGCCCTACCGCAAGGTATACCCACCATCTACCACAATATCTTGGCCGTAAATGCCACGTGCTCGCTCTGATAGAAGGAACAGAATCACATCTGCCACCGCTTCCGGCTCAAGGAACTTACCCTCTAGTAAGCGCTGATTGACCGTTTCCGCGACTGAGGACAACGTCGCATTATCCAACCCTAGTGATCGCCAGATCGGCGTAGCTGTTGGCCCTGGCGATACGACGTTCACTCTAATTCCGGCCTCAGCCTGTTCGACGGCTAAGGTTCGAGCATGCGCTGTCAGTGCTGTTTTCGACGCAATGTAGCCAGCCAAGCCTGGGAAGGCCAAAGCGGAAAGAAAAGTCCCCACAAATACTACCGAAGCGGGTCTCGCCAATTGGGCTCGCAAAGCTGAAAGCGTGTTAAGCGCACCTGCTCCGTTGATGGCCCAATTTCGCTCGAATCCCTTACTCGCCAAGCTGTCTTCAAGTACAGCGACTCCTGCATTCGGTACTAGAAAATCTACAGGCCCGATTCTGGAGACGCAGTGTGCAAGCTTCTCAAGATCCGAACTTACCGTAACATCGCCACTGACAATATGGAGGCGATCACCATGAACGTCTTTGAGTGCAGCCAGGCCGCCCCGGCCACGGGACATCGCCACTACCGTCGCTTCATAGCTTAGTAATCGTTGAACGACTGCCAGTCCGATGCCTGAACTTGCTCCGGTTACCACAGCGACACGATTGTCGAACTCACTTTTCATGTTTCAGCTCCTTGGGTATTAAACCATTTACCCATCACTGACACATTTCATGCCAACCTAAAACGTCATAAAAATCAGGGTGCAGAAGCTATACCGAGTCAATTTGACCATTATTCGTTTTAGTCGAAATGACGACAAATAGGTTTTTTTGACACGCACCAATGGCTGTGTTCTCAAGTGCGTTATAGGACTGAAAATCCGGTCGCATCGAATTTCTTTGAGAGGAAAATACCACTCCACTCTTCGTAAACACGCCCGAGTTGCTCCGCGAACTGCGGATTGACCGCCCACCGCCCCACTCTCTTGCGATCTGTTTCGGCTTTGTCGACCGGCGAGAGGAATCAGTCTTCACAAAGGCGCTGCACCTGTTATCCACCCCAGAACTATCGCGCATCGCAACTCAGTTGCCGCTTACTGTGCCAGTTTATACACCGGCTTTGGGTCGCCTTCCGCCGGGTTCACGGACAACCGGCTTGGCAACATCGGCGAACGGCAAATCGCGAATCAGAACAGCATGGCTTAGTTGAAAGGTCTTTTCTTGGCCCTGTCTGACTAGACCACGCGTGGCTACAGTGGGCTCCAACAACCCTAAACCCGCTGCGAGTGACCGCCATGAACAACCGTATTGATTACTTCAAACAGTCGCCTCAGGCTTCCAATAAGCTGGTGGAGCTGACGATGCAACTGAGTAAGAAGCCGCTACTGGCTGACCTGGCCCACCTCATAATGCTGCGGGCGTCTCAATTGAATGGCTGCGCGTTCTGCGTGGATATGCACGTGAAGGAAGCCAAGATCCATGGCGAGCGCGAATTGCGCCTCCATCACATTGCGGTCTGGCGTGAATCGCAACTGTTCTCGCCAATAGAGCGCGCGGCGCTCGCCTGGACAGAAGCCCTGACCCAACTGCCATCCCATGGTGTACCTGAAAGCCTCTACGCGGATGTGCGTGAGCAGTTTTCCGAACAGGATCTGTCGGATTTGTCGTTCCTGATTGTCGCCATCAACGGTTGGAATCGCCTCAATGTGGCCTTTCAGGCAGTCCCTGGTTCGTCGGATGAGGTGTTCGGCCTGACCAAAGCCAACCTCAACTGAGCGCACGGTTTATCAACGCGCCAAGCTGCTCGCCCTGAGCAGCGCAGGCGCAGTTGGTGAAGCTCAGCAGCAGCCCAGATTGACGCCGCGACGAAACACTCCATCGCGACAAGGGTTGCACGGCGATGCCTTTGGCCAGCAGTTGCTCAGTCAGGGCAGTGTCGACTACTCCCTCCGGCAAACGGAGTACCAAGTGCATCCCCCCTGGCGAGCGCTCCACCAGCAGTCCATTGGGTAAACTCCGCTCCAACGCTTCAATAGTCAAAGCGCGTCGTTCGCTGTAGAGCCTTCGCATGCGCTGAATGTGCCGAGTGAAATGCCCCTCGACAATGAACTCTGCGACCAGCGCTTGAGTAATCGCTGGCGAGCCTGCGGAGAATAACGCCCGACTTACACGCTCAAACGCTGCCACTTGCCCCTGAGGCACCACTAGGTAGGCAAGGCGGATACCGGGGAAAAGCACCTTGCTGAAAGTCCCGGCGTACAGCACGCGCCCGTTGCGATCCAGGCTCGCCAACGCCGGGAAGGGGCGACTGACATAGCGATACTCGCCGTCGTAATCATCCTCGACAACCCAGGCATCGCTCCGGGCCACCCAATCGAGTAACAACTGTCTCCGAGGCAAAGACAGCGCCATACACAGTGGGCTTTGATGCCCCGGCGTCACCATGACGACCTGTGCAGCCTGATGCCTGGCAATGGCCTGCTCCACATCCATACCTTCGGCATCAACTGGCACTGCCTCAAGCTCAATACCGAATTGACGAAGCACTTGGCGCGTGGTTGGGTAGCCAGGATCTTCGACCCAGGCTCGCTCCCCTGCGCGCAGCAAAGTATGTGCGATCAGCGACAGGCTACTGCGCCAGCCGCTGGTGATAAACACCTGATGGGCGCCGCAATCGATACCTCGAGACACCTGCAGATATGAGGCGATGGCGCTGCGTAAGGCAGGCAGGCCGTGCGGCGGCGGATAGTCCAGATCGCCTGAACGCATGCCTCGCAGATAACGGGCACCCAAGCGCGCCCAGATCTTGCGTGGGAACTCATCCATTGCAGGCACTCCCATCTGAAACGGCAAAAGTTGCGGTGGACGCCATAGTGCGTCTGGGGAGTTTTCAATCACCTCGCTGCTGACGGATAAAGCGGGGGCAGACAGTAGCGGCTTCTGCAATTCGGGATTGACCACGGTGCCCTTCTGCCCCAGGGCCAAGAGGTAGCCCTCGCTCGTGAGCAGCGAATAGGCCAGTTCGATGGTGCCACGAGCAACGCCGAGATCCTTGGCGAGAGCTCGCACCGAAGGCAATCGGTCACCAGGGGAAAGCGTGCCAGCGGCGATGGCGGCGAGTACTCGGTCATATAACTGACGGTACAGAGGCGAACCGGGTTGCCCATCCAAGGAGGCGAAAGGGTGCGAACAGGAAGTCATCATGGCCTAGTTCATATCTCACTTCTTGGTTCAATAAATTGAGGCAATGTTAGTTCAAGATTTGACCATCACAACCCACTAAGGCCTCTCCCATGACGTTCAATCTTCAAGACTACGTGCCCAGCGTGCTCGACTTGGCCGACACTGCCCTGCGTCCTCTAGACAGCCGCCATGACTTGAAAATCGCTTTCCCGGTAATGCAGCAATTGCGCCCCCACCTAACAAGCGAGGCCGATTTTATGAGTCGTATCGAACGAATGCGAGCCGGCGGCTATCGCCTGGTTGGAGCCTTCGAGTCATCGGCTCTCGTGGCGCTTGCAGGTTACCGCCTTCAGGAGAATCTGATTTATGGCCCATTCTTGTATGTCGATGACCTCATCACCGATGAAGCCCAGCGCGGCGGCCAGTGGGGCTCCCGGTTATTGCGAGCTCTGGAACGACTGGCTCGTGCCAGCGGTTGTGCTCGCCTTGTGCTTGACACGGGTTTGGCCAACGCGCGCGCCCAACGCTTCTACTTCCGCGAAGGCCTTTATACCGGCGCGCTGCGTTTTCAAAAACAGTTCGATACCCCATGACCGCATCACCCGTACAGGAGGCAATATCATGAACCCGTCTCAGAAGCCCCTCGCTCCTTTGCGAATCCTTCGCCTGATTGCCAGTCCCAACGGTAATGCATCTGAAAGCTTGAAACTGTCTGAGCGGATTCTGCACGCTCTGACAGTACGCGCTGGCATACGCGGGATTGAACTGACGGATATAGACCTGAACACGTTATCGCCAGTCGATGCGACTTATGCCCATGCCTTGGCCCATCCGAGCGAAATAGCTACCGAGGATCAGAAAGGTACATTGAGTCGCTCCGACCAAATGATCATCCTGTTGAATGCCTGCGATGTGCTGCTTATCGCTACTCCCATGCACAACTACAGCGTGCCCTCGCCGCTCAAGGCCTGGATTGACCACGTCGTACGCGTCGGAAAAACTTTCCTCAGCACATCAAAAGGTAAGGTTGGAACGTTATTGGATCGCCCCGTCTACGTTGCCGTAGCCACCGGCGGCTACATTAGCGGTGAGAGGGCACGGCAACCCGACTTTCTTCGTCCCTACCTATCCGCAGTGCTGAAAACCATCGGTCTCAATCAGGTGCATTACTTCACCGTTGAAGGCACAGCAAAAGGGACGGACGCGCTAAAAACGGCGCAGAAAATAGGGTACGACGATGTGCATACGTTCTTTCATGAGGAAATCGAAACTAGGACTCATGAAACAGTTGCCTGAAGCCGGTGCCCCAGACGGCCGAAGTACAAAGGTCGGCAGCGATGCCTGAAGCTGAGCCTAGCTTTTTGATTTTCGGGAGAGCTGTTCGCCCGGGTCGACAGCCATGGGCCGCATGTCCACCTCTTAATACCGCCTACAGAGAGGAATTGATCATGAGTCGCCTCAGTTGGTTTCAAACTTCACATGGTGCAGCCAAGTCGCTTGAAATTAATGACCCCGCCATGATCTACATACGGGAGATGCTGGAGCATGCCGACCGCCCCTACGACTTGCTTCCACCTCACCTCAAAACACCAGCGTTCTTCTACAGCTACAGGTAACAACCAAGTCTACTTTGGGGGCTATAGCATTTGAGACTGGCGGGATACTGATTGATCGGGGCCTGGCGGGATGGAGCGAGGGACGGGCGTAAGGGCAGCTGCTGGTGGCAGATGACGAAGCAGGTGGATGCTTTTCCATCAACGGCGGCGGCTTGGGTGATGATGTGGGAGCGGTGTACTACTAGGCGCCCGATATTCTGCAGTGGGAGCCATTGGGCATCGATTATACCGCCTTCTTGGAATGAGCTGTGAGCAATCGTACGGCGGCCTACTAAGAGGGCCTACGTTGGTAATCCTGGCGCAACGACATTCAGTGAGTGGGCGGAGATCAATGCGTGTCTTTCTACCCATTCCTATGGACACGAGGGGCTGAGTGGCAATAAGCGCGCAGGTTGTCAGCATGGCTGAATAGTATGATTTGAATTGCACATTAGCCGGCCAGTTGTACGCCCCGCCATCACTCCTAATTAAATTAAGCAGGCCGGCAGCGAGTCAAAGTGCGCTGGTTACGCACAGACATTTCAAAGTTGAAGCATTCACTGGACTCTTACTGAGACACTGACCACCTGCTTACGTCAGACTGACACTCCGGATAGTACGTCTGAACAATACAACACCGAGCCTTCGTTCGAGGTTTCTCTCTACCTAGCTTACAGCAGGGGGAGCCCCCCCCCAATGGTGGGATGCCCAAGTGCAGCTGCGCTGCTTTGCTACCTCTAAGAATTTAACCAAGACCATCAAGCTGATCTTGGCGCATAAGTCCTCCGACCTTTTGTAATTTTGTTGGCAGCAATTGTTACGAAATTGCTCTACCTGCCTAGGAACACCGCAACGCAGATCATGGGTTGATTAGTACAAAGATCCACTCGGGAGAGAAGGCGGACAAGCGAGGAAAAGGACCACTGGATTTCGTTTTTATCAATAAAGTCGCGAGCACTGGTCTAACACAGACTGCCCCTCGGATTTTGCTGCAAAATTGAAACAAAAAATTTTGGTTCGCGGGCACGGGAATCGCACTTAGCTCGTTTTGCTGATGACTTCAGCCTGTCATTAGATGCGAAGGTTAAAGAGCGACAAGAAGTGGCGTGCCGCTTTGCACATCGGACATAGCTTGGAGGGGAGAGCTCTCTGAGTCCTAATGCTTCGCTAAGGGAAATACGTGACGTACTCCCCACGCCAATTTGAGCTACACGCACCCGATCCATTTCCGGTCAAATGTAAAGAGATTGAATAAGGCGTATTCAAAGTCTAGTTGCAGCAGAAACACGGTGTTCTGCCGCGTAGCTGCTTTACTTGAAAATTATGCTGCCTGCGAGGGCCTAGGAATGAATCGAAACGACTTGCGTCGCGTGGACATGAATCTTCTGGTTATTTTCGAAACCTTAATGTTCGAAAGGAACTTGACTCGGGCTGGGGAGAAACTGTTCTTAGGCCAACCCGCCGTCAGTGCCGCTTTAGCGCGGTTGCGCGACTTGTTCGACGATCCCTTGCTAGTACGCAACGGTCGTACCTTAGAGCCGACCCAGCGAGCGCTGGCAATTCTTAAAGAGTTGCGACCAGCCATGGACACCATCTCCGGAGCTGTCAGCCGAGCTAAGGATTTTGACCCATCCACCAGCCGGGACGTATTCCGAATCGGCCTTTCCGACGATGCCGAATTCGGCCTATTTCCACCATTGATCAATCAACTTCGCGAAGAGGCGCAAAAGGTTATCGTAGTGGTACGGCGGGTTAACTTTCTGCTGATGTCGACCATGCTTGCCTCCGGAGAGATTTCCGTCGGAGTCAGTTACACCACCGAGTTGCCGGCCAACGCCAAGCGCAAGAAGCTGCGGGATCTGCGCGTCAAGATACTGCGCGGCGATAATCGTCCTGGCCCCCTGACCTTGGATGAGTATTGCGAACGACCTCACGCCCTGGTGTCGTTTTCCGGGGATTTGACCGGTGCCATCGATACCGACCTGGCACGCATCGGCCGCTCGCGGCGAGTGATGCTGGCGGTACCCCAGTTCTCAGGACTGCGTGCCTTATTAGCGGGCACGGAAATGCTAGCCGCAGTGCCGGACTACGCGGCGTGCGCGCTGATCGATGGCAGCAGCCAGTTGCGTGCTGATGACCCGCCCTTTGACATCGTGCCGTCGGAGTTGTCGATGGTCTGGAGCGGGGTCAACGATAACGATCCGGCAGAGCGTTGGTTGCGCTCATTAATTGCCCAACACATGGCGACCCCTCTGCCGGTGTATTGAGCGAATTGAAATTTGGATCGGTCTCGCGCAGGAATATCGGCATGTCTGTCATTGGCGGAATGGCCGGAATGTCGAAATACATCTGGATAACCCACCCACGGTGATAGCTGGCGTGGTTGACCACATGCATCAGCATTGCTCCGGCACTCATGGTGCCGCGTTCCCCAGACACAAACGTGAACTCGACGAGTCTATCCAGCGATGCCTCGCTCTGCCGGGCGCTCCAGTCGCTGTACCAGTGATCGATCTCCTTTTGTGCCAAGCGCAAATCAGCGAGTTCGGGATGCAGCAGATCATGTGAAGTTTCGAAGCCGTGCCCCCGGCCTTCGAGGTGAGCCTGCCAAATGCAGTCCGCGACGTAAATGTGATTCAAAGTGCCGATTACGTTTTTGAACACCGACACTCGCTCTTTGCTGACTTCGCCAGGAGGCAGTGCGGCCAGGCTGTCAAAGAGGCGCTGATCGGCCCAGCATTTGTAATCGGCAAGCATGCGGGCTGTGCGTACGTTGATCATGAGATTTCCCCAATTTAAATGGGCGTAATGCCAAGCATAGCCCTCACAACGAGCGGCATCGAAGACGCTGATTATCGGTCGGCAAGCGCCAGGGAGCCAATTGGGCTAGGAGACTCGAAGCCGGAAAGCGTAAAGGCGCTGCCTGCCCCCCTCAGTCTTTGCTGATCAGGGAGCCTACCAGAGTTATACGACGAAGCTGGATCAGTTGTGGAGGGTGAGCGCCAGGTAGCGGCGACGGGATGGGCCTCTGCCGCCTGAAAAACGAGCCGTCTTGAACGGCTGCTTATGGCCGAAAGCGGTCTACTGAGCATTCAATGCTGCCGTCGCGCTGTGCTTAGTTTTGTTGAGCACTTAACGGTGTCAGAAGGGTAGGGTTGCGGAAATGCCCGAAAAGATGCGGAAACGATCCGTAGACAGAGGAGCCAATTTCCTGAATGCCAGAAACGACAAAGCCCTGCATAATCAGGGCTTTGTCGTACATAAGATGGCGGAGGCGATGGGATTCGAACTCATGGACCTGTTACAGTCGACGGTTTTCAAGACCTTTAATAATTCGACTAATTTCAATGAGTTATGAGCCGTAGTGTTCCGCTTTGATTTCCTGCAATGTTCCTCAGAACGGCCGCTAACGGCCAAAAGCAGTCGTTCACGGGAGGCAGCTATCGACCCACAGCAGTAATCTGAACCGCATTGATCTAAAGCAATGCCTCCTGCCCATCCTAAAATCGTGATGGCAGTTCATTTCCGGCCAGGGCATCCGAAAAGACCTCATCTGGATCTGCCTCACACCAATATCTGAAAAGTAGGCGAGGCTCAATATTTCTGAAATATTGATCCACGATGCTCTCGGGGCGCACGACCCATTTAGGATCTGGCCATTGCTGGGCTAAAACACCTAATGGTTCGCCAGATGAATAAACAACCCAAGTGGCCTTGCCTCCACTGATACGAGGTAGGTAGTCCATATCTTGTATCACTTCGATCAAGATGCGCAGTGTTGCTGATTGATCGAGTGAGATCGATATTGCATGACTTTCCAGATCATCTCCCGCATGAACGCTATCTCGATCAATGGCAACTACCAACATGACTGCTCCTTTTAGTGGTGTGCTTTCACCAGATCGATCAGCGTAGAGACATCAGCGGCTAACTGTCGAGTGCGCTTCTAGCCGAAACCTGCCGTACCAGGCCACCGCTTTCGGCCAAAAGCGGACGCTCGACCACGTCCGTTTACGACCCAGTCTTTCGATTTCGTGACCGAGTGGAATTGGTAAATTGTAGCCGAGTTGTTGGCAATTAGCCTGATCAAGTAAAATAGAATTCTTGGATGCTGACCAATGTCGCCTAATGAGGGCCTTAAAGGTGATGAACGATAATGAAGAAGGTTGAGGTCATCAGAACTTAATTTCAGAACGCCGATAAAGATTTGACAGAAACGATCCTCGCGAATAGCTAAATGGGGAGTATACCCGCCGAAGCTTAAGCTCTCGACACTCTAAGGCTGAAGGGAGCAGTATTGGGGCCTGTACCGGGTCAATCTGCCCACTTTGCATCTAATCAAACAATTAGATACAATAGCGGACGTACTGTTAGTTACATATACCAAGCATCGGGATATTAATTGGGTCTGGTTGTAGCGAGCACGCCTAGCATGGACTTACCCGCGTAGCGCTTTTCAACGACTTCACCTATTTTTTCCTTTCCCAAACCAATGAGTGCACCGCTAGCAGCGCCTGCTAGCGCAACTGTAGGAACACCTACTGCAAGGAGAGGGGAGAGCAAGGGAAGCATGACTGCCGATGCTACCAAGCCCGCGCCTATGACGCCACCTGTAAGGACAGCTGCTTTCTTCGGTGCGTATTTTAACTCAATATCCTTAAGACTCTTTTGTTGTCGTTGTACAAGCGAAGCGAGGCCGTGGCTGACCTCTCTGATCATCTCATTCGTATCAATGGGGCCTGTGGACGCCAGTTGGCTTGTGTATTTATTGAGTTCTTCCCGGAGCCACCGGTGTTCGTTATTCGAGATTAGCTGGACAAGAGTTGTTACTGGGATATTAGCCAGCCAGGATAGGCTGTCATCCTGGACTGCATGGAGCGTCTGAAGTGCCTGATCAGAGATCACACTCTGTGAGCGGAGATCTCTTGCATTTGCTTGGGCGATTTTCTCAAAATAGTGCCAGTGAACAGGCTGCGAAAGAAGTGCTTGCGCCCCGAGTTCGTTTGAGTTTTCAAACAAATGGTACTGAGGTCGTAATCTTTCCAACACGCCATTGAGAAGCAGTGGGCCGGTGGGCATGCGTTTCATTTGATCTAAATAACGGGACGAGCGTTTCCCCTCAAGCGCTTTGAGATACTGGCTCGCCGCTTCGATTGCACTAAGTTGAATGCCGGGCTCCCCTCCTGGCGGGACGAATAAGCCTGACGGCATCAGCGCATCAAGAAATGCAGATTCTTGTGTACTTGAATAATCGAAGAGCTCCTCCAGTGATTGGATCTCTCCGTCGCAAATCGGGGAGATCAGACGAATCGCCAATTGTTGAAGCCCCAACTTGGTATGTGCATCATTCTCTTCCAATGGCTGCTCAAAGCTGGGGAAAATAAAAACCGCTGGCACGGGAAGCTGTGCATCCACTAATGGACGCAGCTGCAGTATATTAAAAAGCTCAATGGCAAGTTGCAAAGGCGCAGCGTTTAAGTTTAGTTCTGAGCTTATGAATGGATATATAGGGTCTGGAATTAGTTGTGTGTCTGCGTAAAGGCCAGTTATGCGAACAGCATTGAGTGCGGATGGACCAAAATGCCGTTGGCCGCCAGTAACCAATCTCATACCACCTAGATTTTTTGCCCGTTGGTAAATATTTATCGAGTGGCGATTATAAAATTCACCTAACTCATCTGTTGCTTGATTTACAGAATTGGCGAACACGTCTGGCTGAAGTTCAATACGACGCATTATCCGTTGTTTGATCTCCTCCACGCTTCTCACGAGATCGACCGCACGACCTGTCAATGCAGAAAATAGCGCGCTGAAATGTACAAATAACTCAATTTGAGTTTCACTCATGGCAGTTGATAGCTGATCGGTTTTCTCCTTCGATTGTTCTTCTCCCTGTATCGACAGCGCTTCACCAGCGCTCGTCGCCATGAGTACAGTTTGTCTGGACATACCTTTGGTATCTACCAATCCAATAGCCGTCAGTGGTGCAGCTAATAGCTCATCTGCATGGGATTGTAGCGCTGGCGGAAACTTCAGTTTCCCCTCTCTCATTGCCTTCCATGCATCCAGAAGTCGCTGTGCAGTATAGGAGTCGTCGTCAAAACTATTCATAATTCTTCTCAAATAACATTTAGGCTATTTAAACAGGAACGATTGTTCGACGATATAACATCTTTGACAGCTAGATGCTACTCATTTGCGGCGGGCCTGTTAATGAGTCGATCTGGTCGATTGCAGCACTTCATGAGAAGCAGCAATCAGCCAAAAGCGGCGTACCGTTGAACGCAGCTCCTACCCCGTTGGAGCACCACCAGATTTATACAGCCGTTAGCTCCACGACGGCTAGTCGCGGTGCTACTCTACCTTAAGCTCTGGCATCCTGCGTAGCATGCGCACAGATGCAAACCAGTAGCGAGCCAACATGCTAAACAGGACGACTCCTTTATTGCCAAACGCCATCTTGAAAAACGGAAGTTCAACCATGAATGAAGAGTGGATTCTCCAAACCAAGGAAACTCGCAGAGCATTTTATAACGCGACATGGGTTCCTTTGAGAGCCTCTGTAGAAGACAAGAAAGGTGAAGTGAAAGAGGTAGATCATGTCAGTGAGTATTTCGGTTGTGGCTCTGTTGCATTCCCACCAGAACATCGAGCCCTCGTGGAAGAACGTCTTGGTTGGAGCAACATAGGAATAGGGCACACCGTTGCCCCGTATGCGTACGAAGATGGATATTATTCCTCAATCGATCAATATCAGTACAATGACAAAGAGCCAATAGGTTTTAACCTGGTTTACGTGCAGCCCCAACCCGTCATAGGTGGCAACAAATGGATATTGAGCCCGGATCTCATCGTTGCGCTTCGCCTCATCAAAGAAGGTGATAACTGGGTTAGACCTGAAGAAAACTTCGTAGTAGTAGCTCGCGAAACCTTCGACGCGAACGGCGAATATTGTCTTATTGAAATAAAAAGGGAGTTTCTAATTGATTATTTAGCAGCGAGAAATTTGTCGCTCCGCCTGTCGTATTATCGACAGAGGGTGGAAAATGTCGCCGCATTGCAGAATAGCCCTTATTCAAATTTTCAAACACGGAGCGAGGAAAGAGATGAAGGCAGGTTCGAGCTAATCGTTAGGGATCTCAATGACGTGTTCGGGGGAAGTTGGGCGATGTTTCGTGCTTGGAGGACGGATGTCGATGAGGATGAAGACGCTCCGGTGATGGGGCTTGAAAATGATACCAACACAGACCATGAAAGCTCCAATGGTAAACGTGGAGGCTATGCAGGTGTTCGGGTCGAGAGTAAATTTTGGCGGGAGGAGTGGGTCGACCACCAATCAAAAAGCCAGCGCGTTCGCGGAGATATTGATCAGAACCTCCCTCAATTCATCGTGGAAACTGATGGAACTCGAATGCCGTCACGGGCACTCAGGAACGAGGACATCGGTCGTTGGTTATGGTTTCGGCCGAGCGTTGTCACTGAGCTTCTGAATAATCGCGCCTTTAAGTTGACTTGGTACACTGCCGAAACTGGGGCAATTCAGTCCACATCAGGGTATAAAACTCACTTCGGGATCAATAGCTCTGACCTGATTACTGTCTACGCCTATGACGTCGCACGCTTGGCCTCCTGGGAACAGCATGTTTGGGCAGCACATAACACTGCTCCAGAAGGGAAAGTTTCAAGTGAGTTGCTAGAATCGCAGGTGAAGGCAAAACCAGCATCTACAAATGCGGTAGAAGAACTATTCTTTGGAAGTATGAGGCTTCTAGAAGATGGGTTTCGGGAAAAATACAACATATCCTTATTCACCCATGACATTGATGACGCTGAGGCAGGACAGCAAATATCTAGATTTGCGAGCAAGGATAGACCAACCCTACTCAGATTGGCCAAAGACATTATTCGAGTATTCTCGGACAGACTCAACGTGCGCGAACTACGTAAGCTTTCTACACACGCGGATAAAGATAAGCTTGGCTCGAATAAATTGCTACAAAGTATCCTGGCCCAGAGTATTGGAATCGATGGAGCCCAGCAGGTGTTTGCTGAAATTGCCGGTGCTTATGATATGCGATTGGGAGATGCGCACCCTACTGGTTCGAAGGTTATAGATGCGATCAAGCTCGCGGGCATCAATGAAGATAACTCGCCCTTACGGCAAGGGGAGCAGCTAATTCACAACGTTGGGCGGTCGATTTGGTATACCGGAAAATTCTTGTTTGGCGAGCCGTCCAGTCTAGACGAGTAGTAGTTAAGCGATCATGGGACGAATATTTTCCCATATCAGCTCGCCCGGCACTCGTCCGCTAAGCCGCTCGCCGGTTTAACGCAGCGGCGTAGCGCAGCACATCAAGGCCAAAGGTCATGAAGCGACCTGATTTAGCTTCCCCACTTTCCCATTGCCTTGATTCTGAGCCTACTGCCCCTCCAGCTCCCTAACATGCTCCACCAGCTGCGAGTTTATGATCGTCCGCTTCTGGCCGTTAGCTGCCGATCCTGACTGTTCGCTTACGGGAAAATGCAGACGCTGATTAAAGTCCGCGAACGACCCGAAGCTGCCTTCTCGATAGCTTCTCCGATGCCGGTACACCTACGCCAGCCAATTACTGACGAGGGGCATCGCCTCAATCGATTTGGATCGCTGAACAGATGGGGCATACCAACGGCAACATGATCCGTCAGCATTATGGAACGTGGATCAATGAGGATGGGCCAGTCGTGGTGGGAATGCTACAGCTGGCTCTAAAGCTTTCGCCGGTCACAGTTCTACACTGAAACCCGAAAGCCCCATGGCCTCGGCAAAGCGGCCCACGGCCGTCAGGCTTGACCAAGTGCGCAACGGCTCACGCCTCGAACGCACCGGTATTAGGCACGTGGTGGGACCGCCCAGGCGGATAGACAGGGTCCATTTTCCGTCGTCGCTGGCAACGCGGCCCACTATTGCATCCCGAACGGAGTGTTGGCTGACCAGGGCTTTCAGCGTCTCTGACTGGATAGCCTCGCCGATTATCCTTTCAGCACCACCATACGCGCTACCGCGACCCGATCGAAGTGTACATACAGCGCCTCGATCGTACTGTCGTTGAATGCCCCGGATGCCTCCAGCCCTTCGATCAAACTTTCCGCTCGGTCGAGCAAGACGCGCACAGTGGCGTCGTCCTCAGCGCGCTCAATACAACCCAAATGCTTCTCCACGCATTGGCGAGCCTGCGTAGGAAGATTGATACCTTTCAATTGCGTAGTCGTGGGGGTGCCCATGGGTCGATTCCTTTCTGAATGGGTTTTAGTGCTTAAAACCACTGTAGGGGGCATCGGCATACCGGTCTAGGAGGTTGTGGTTTCCGCCGGTAAACAAAAGGCCCCCACACCTGCCTCAGGTGTGGGGGCCTTTTGAACATAAGCGGCGTTATTCGTAAAGCTTACGCCTTGCGCACCAACTGGCACTGGGTCAGCTTGCCCGGCGGATCATTGCGCGTCAGGGTCAGGCCGTCCAGCCTGCCAGCCGCCTCACCGTTATAATGGAATACGTCGCCTTCGATTGCTCCCGCCTCCCAATCGCCCTCGAAATAGCGGCCTTGGCGAATCTCCCCTAACTTGATGCCTTCCGGGTCATACAGGTCATATTGGCCTTGAGGGTCGTATTGCTCACTCATAAGTAACACTCCTTGTGATGGTGGCTCATTGTAAGCACAGCGGCCGCTGGGGTGGGGGTTCCTTTCACACGCTGTTAAAGCTCATGCACAGTTGCGTTCCTGCTAAGGCTTTCTCTTTCCAGCCTATCAAGATCAGCTATGACATCCTTCAGGTTTTGATCCCTATTCCACTCACCTGGTAGAGGCACATCAGTAGGAAGTCCTGCATGCATACGCAGTTTCTTTATTAGTTCTGACGCTTCTAATCCGAGGACTGCATACCCCCGTCGTCTTGTCCAAAAAAAATCTGCATGATCTGGCGGGTCATAATTGAACTCCTGGATTCCTCGAAGCTTTCCATGGAGCTGGTCTTGCTTATCGGGAATTCGAAGAATCGAGTACATCAACTCCTTGGGTAACAGCTTCCAGTCGACATCAAGCTCCAATGGATTAAATACAGGAGCCACCGTGGTAGTTTCATACTGACCATCTTGACCCGCTGGCTGGCCATGATAGGTACCATCATCTATGCAAACGTCGAAGCACTGCGTTGTAAACCGGTCCAAATGCGAAACGACAATAATCCCGAGGTACGTCGTATTTTGGCCAACCGTGCCCCGCTTGACCCACCACTCTTTCACCAGCACGAATAGGTTGCCAAGCAACACGCCGCTTATGCCTGCTACTGCTGAAATAATTGCTGAAACGTTCCCCGAATCCATGACTGCCCCTCCATGAACGTAGCGAAATAGATGCTGATATTAGACGCAGTAACTACTGACGTGCGGAATAGGAGATCTGGCCGGAAATGACGCTTCGCTTCGGATTCTAAGCGTCAACGGGCGTAGATCGAGACATCTGGGTTACTCATCTCCTCACTCCAGCTTTTCGGATCATAATGGAGCGCCAGTCCCATGGCGGTCCCATGGGGCTGTTTTTGGGACGCCAAAAATCACAAATCCTTGATTCTCCTAGAGAAAGTCGGGGGGGTGTGGTTTTCGGCGTCTGAAAAAAAGGCCATATGGGACTGAGATGGGACTGAGTCGCCATTTTGGTGCGAAAAATGTCGGGTGACTAATCTTCGCCAGCGATCCGGTGAACTAGGCTTCTGCGAACCGAACTCCAAGGAAGGCTGCTATGCCAGATAACTCAGATTCCAACATTGCCACTGCGGATGCACTCACGTTACTACTGCACAACCAGCATGCGCTTGGGGCGGCGATAGAGGAGGTCACCAAGTGGCTTTCGGAGAATGGCGTAGGGACAGTTGCAGAGAACGCGGTCGGGGCCATGGAAACACTGGATGAAAACGCGAAAGCGATTACAGACGCGATTCTGCGACTTCGACAACTCTAGATGGGATTCCATTTCCTATGACAGAAAGCATGCATTACGAACAAGCGTTGAATTACATGGAGCGCATCGTCAATGTGCTTTCCTTGCGAGTTCCTGCGCCCAGATCTGTACCTTTTAAAAAGTCCTTCGTCTATCGCCATGTAGAGAAAACAGTACATCAGGCGTTGGTACAGAAGCTTGCGCGGCTGGTGAGTAGTCTCCACGCCGCAAGGTTGCTGTTGGACGCGGGGTTTGTTCAAGAACAGGCTTCTCTACAACGTATTCTCGATGAGATCACCGAAGACATTTCGTTCTTGGCTCTCTCCGTAATAAACGGAGAGTCTATTCCCATACATGAGCAATACCTGGAGAATTTCTTTCAAGAAGAATTTGATCCCGACGCAGAGTCTGTTTCATCGACAGACAGGGGAATGGTCCCCCGGAAAAAAATTCGTGCGTATGTGGATCGGTGCGTGAGTGGCCCAAAAGGTTGCAGCAAGCACTTGGAGACTGTCAGAACGCTCAGTAAAGCTTATTCGGGTTACATCCACGCAGCTTCACCCCAGATCATGGATATGTATGGGGGAGCATCGCGCGGATTTTTTATGCGAGGCATGCACGGGACTACGAGGCAAGCTGAGCATCGTGCTGACTTTTGGAATTATATGTATCGTGGCCTCATGGCCTGCGGCTTCTCAGCGATGGCATTCGGTGATCACGAGTTATTCAATTCAATTCGCGATTATGAGGCTAGCTTTCAGAAGGCTACAGGCACCAACTTCCAGTCCAGTGATTGGTCAACGCTGCCTTGACGACGGGTACGTTGAATTTCAGCTTATGTTCACTCGGCCCCCACACCTGGACCAGGCGTGGGGGCCTTTGTTGCGGCCACGGCAACCAGTCACCCCGATGCTGGTCTGTCATTCCTTTGCTGTCTGGCTACTGACGTGCATCTGAGTTGTCTTAAAATGCGTGACCCTGCAGCCCAATTTCTTTCCGCAATTTATTTTTAGGGTGCTGGTTTTGCTGTCTTTGAACGGAGAGAAAATTTCTGTGATGCGGAAAAAAACTGATCGTAAGCTATTGAATTAAAGGTAAAAAATTGTGGACTTAAAATCCCCCGCTCGTAAGGGCGTGCCGGTTCGATTCCGGCTTCGGGCACCATCTTAAATCAAGGGTTTGCGGGCGAAAGCTGATGCAAACCCTTGTTTGTTTCTGGTCCGCTATTTTGAACTTGGTCCGCAATTCACTTGGTAGGCATGACCTTTTTGCCTTTTCGATTGCGGATGTACTGCTCGGTCATAACCACCGTCGTATGCCCAAGTTGATCTCTGGCTTGCAAGATATCGCCACTGGATTCAGCCTTATGGTCAGTACCAATGGAAGCCAGAAGAAGAGGGTGCAGCCGATTGCGCACTTGGTGATCATGGCGACAGCTCCAATTCTGCTGGCGCTGTTGCGGCCAGGGTTTGGACGGTCAAGGCGTACACGTCCGGGGGCTGCTTGTCGAAGGCCGGCAGATGTTCAGTTTCGATCCAGGTACCGCGCACGGCGCCCTCTGCCGGCCATGCCGGTTTGCTTCCCGGTGCCTGCGTCCACGCGCTGACGCCGATGCCGTGGCTGGCGATCTGTTTGGCGGTGATGAAGCCTTGGCGCCGGAGCTGGGCCAGCACCTTCAACGCTGACTCTTTCCACGGTGTCAGGCGCACAGGGGATGGCACGCCAGCCGGCACCTGGCAGCGCTCAGGCGGGTTCCAGTCGAACATGTACCAGTCGTAGAAAGGCTTGTGCCCGCTTACCTCCAGCAGAGAATGGTAGAGGCTGAAGGTCAGGCAGTTGCCTTGTCGGGTCCAGCTCTGTCTCGGCACCATCACTCTGACGCCGAGGTGTTCCAGCATCTTCACGATGCCTTTGCTGGCATCGGTGATTTTGCTCACGATCACCAGCCGATAATCTGGGCCGGCGCGCCCGTAAAGGTCGTCGCCGCGACAGGGCAGGATCTGGCCGGCAACTTTGGCGTTCAACTGCATCTTGGCCTCGACGCCGAGGGGAGTGCATTCGGGTGGTGTCGGGGGAGGATGACTAAATCGCTAAAGGAACCAGCGAGCTTGGCCGATACGTCTTGGCATCAATGCCAAATAATTGAGATCTGGAGATCTGAATGTTTCTGAGTAAAGTTCGCAGCGCGACAGCCATCGCGGTGATTGCCCTCGCTTATGCTGTCCCAGCTTCGGCTACCACCGACGTTGTCGCAGACCACAACACTGCGGTTATGGCTGTCGCATCCACCCAGGCGTGCGCAAAGAAACATCCAGAAGCAGGTATCACTCTAGAAAAATTCCTGACGGAGCAGAAAGAGGGCATGACTGACGAGATGGCGCAACACATCCGTGATGTTGCTACAAATCCTCGGTACGAAATGGAAGTGAAGCAGTCGACTGAATTTTTCAATTCCAAAGGCGGCCAGGATTTGCTGGAAAGCCTCTGCGGTGGATTGATTACTGCTAAGTAATTGCCTCGCTTTCTTACTTTGCTGAGAGCGATGCCTGATGCATGTCGGCGGTTACAGGCCGCTGTCTTTCCGCATCGGGGTGTGATCTGGCCGGGGCTCAACCGGCATTCGGCGGAAGGGGTAGCCCTGAAGGCGACCGGTTGGCACATCCGCTGCCCCAGACTTAGCCTCAGATCACACCCCGATGCGCTCTCATAGAGAGGATCGGGCAGCAGCCTTGCAATCAGCCGCCGTCATTCGATGGCCGTCTTCGCACTCAACTACGCGCACGCCGCTGGTGAGTCCACGTTCAGCGTTGAGCCTGTTCGCCTCTCGGATGCAGGCGTTCAAGTCGGCGTCGGCGAAGTCCTGCTGCTCTCCGCGCAGGGTGATGTGGATGATTTTGTTCATTGTCTTGCCCTCGGTTGTTTTCCCAATGCCCCCGTCACCAGGTGCATCACTGAAAAATTCCGTGTTTCTCCGCACCCGCTCACCAGGTCATTCACTCAGTTCGGTCAACACCTCGTCCGCCGTCGCAGTGGGCTGCGCGTGGGCAGGCTTTCGGGCCTGTCGGATCGCCGGTCGCCGGTCGCCGGTAGAGGCAAGTGCCGTTTTGTTCATCGGTTTACTGACCTCCCACCGATGGAGCCGGGAGTGACCTAACCGGACTGGCCGGGTGGTGGTTCATGGCGCGGGTTTTTAAAGAGCGGCGGGTCTGTCGACCCTGGCGCCGGATTGCTTTGGCGTTGAGGCAAGCTACAACAAAAATTGTAATATGCAGGCGTGAGTTGTAATTGGTTTTGCATTTATGCATGGAAGGATTTCCTGCAGGCGTAAAAAAGCCCGCGCTTGGCGGGCTTTGTAGGGCACTAGATTATTTTGCGCGAGAGGCCCATCGGGTATGTGTCCAGTAAGTAGATCGGCTTAGGCCGGGCGCTTTCGAATACTCGGCCCCGTTCTTCAGTTCGATCTCCATTCGGTCATCGCGCATTTGTACAACCGTCCACGAGGTATTTTGGCTGATATCCATCTGCTCAAAGCATAATCCGCGCGTGACCATAACAGCGCTCAACGCATAATCGCCATGTGTGTAGCTGGAATACGCTCGATCAAAATCGTCAGGAGTGATGCAGCCGAAAGCCTCTATGTCGAGATGAATTAGATCTTTCGCCTTCAGCTTATAGGCGACAGATTTTTGCTGAACAGGAACCGCTGAGCTAGCGGAGGTCTCGCGGTAGACGAATGCACAAAGGGTCACGCAAACCAGGAAGGCACACAGAATCACTGTCCAGTGAGTGCCTAAAATTTTCAGAAGAGGTTTCTCGTCGGGCCGCGAGTGGCAAACACCACCCTCCACTGCCTGCGAAGGAACATCAGCACCGCAGTGCTTACACTTGATGGCCTCGGCTTTGATCGTTTCTGCGCAATAGGGGCAGGCTTTTACCGCTTCTTCCATGTTGAAGCCTCTGAATTCAATTCGCGCGGGAGTACATCGCCCACCAAAAAACATGTCCAAGAATCGCTATCTGCTGCTCCTGGATTTGCTCGAAGGTGTAGTTCTCGTCCGGATGTTCGTCGTGGTTGAAGCTGCGAAGCTTGATGCCCGTCGGAGTCCGGTAAACCTGCTTCACACGAAGCTGACCCTTATGGTTCACCGCATACATCTCGCCATCGACGATATCGCCGAGCGAGTTTTTGCCCATGTTGACGCCCACTGTGGCGCCATCCCGCAGCACCGGCATCATGCTGTTGCCGCTCACCGTCACGCACTTGGCGTTGCTGAATTGAACGCCGTTGTTGCGTAAATCCTTCTTGAAGAAGCGAAGCCTTGCACTGTCGCTTTCTTCTATCGCGAATCGCCCAGTGCCCGCCGCCAGTTCGACTTCCTTGAGGAAGGGGACGTAGACCTCGTCGTCGCCAGGTGGCGTCTCGTCATCCCACGTTTCGATTGAGCCCAATGAAGTGTCGGCAGTGCGGCTCTGACTTTCGAGCGGGCCAGCCTCGCCCATCAGATAGGCGACCGAAACTCCAAGCACGTCGCTCAGCATTTTGATCTTCGGGTTTCTCGGGACAGTTCGCCCGGATTCCCAGGCTTGGACGGATTGCGGGCTCACATCGAGCTTTCGCGCCAGCTCGGACTGATTTAGCCCAGCAGCCTCGCGGGCCGCAGCGATTCGGGAGGAGGTAATAGTCATGGCAGCGAGAATACAACTCGAACTTGTAGCTAGCATTGCAATTATAAATTGTAGTTTCGATTTAAAATCTGTAACTGTGCGTTGTAATTACCAGTTTAACGAGGACGCTATGGAACAGAACGCACATCGGGAGGTGGTTCTGATGCGCATAAAGCTATCATCTAGCAGAATGGATGCCAGTCTTGAGGTCGTGCGTGCTGGTGATGTTCTAACCGTGAATGGTGAAGTCTTCAATTGTAAAACGTGGGCGAAGGCGACACCTTGCCTAGTGCCGCGATCAAATCGTCATGGTTTGCAGGCGATGTCAGCCGCGTCGACGGGGAGCTTGAGCTTACTCTGATCCTTCCGCTCCCGATCTATTACAGCCCAGATCAGGCATTCCCGTCACCGCTTGAGGATGTGCGTGACGGCGTAATTCCCTTGCCCATGCCTCTGCCAGAGCCAGGAGAACAAGCATGAACATCGACTGGACTCAACTGATCACCAAGGCCATGAAGGACGCCGCCATTCAGGCCGCTGAACTGGCAGCCGCGAAGACATTGCTCGCCTCACGAAATGCACAGGCGATCGCCCAGATCTCGCGAATACAAGACCGCATCGATACGATCAATTTCGGCATTGAGATCGGTGAAGCCGCTGCAGAAGACGAGGCCGAGCAGGCCGCACTGACGCTGAACCTGAAAGCGTGGAAGAGCTATAAGTTTGCACTGGGCAAGGTCACTGTGCAGCCGACCTGGTGTCAGGCGCCGATATGGCCGATCGAACCGCCCATCCCGGAAATCATTGCTGCGCCGCTGCTGAGTGAGTCGAATGAGCTCTAAAAGGATCGAATGCCGATACACGAAATGAGCGAATTTGGGTGCGTTAATAAACGCTGTTCATTAATCATCTGAAGTTTATGCTGGTCCTGCGGAGCGCCGGCATACTTGCCGCCGCCCCTTAAGGGATACCGTTCACGGACTAAGCAAGTACAGGCTCCCGAGTGCTGGCTTTGGAAGCTAGATATCTTTTGGACTTCTCAATGCCTCGCTTCCGGAGTGGCGTTTCGATAAGCCGGTAGTTCAGCTCAGCGAAGACTGCGATTAGGATAATAGCGGTTACGCAAAATCTAATGTTGTAATGAGAGTTGAACTCGAATCCTACCCCTTCAATTCGCGACCAGATTTCTCTGGTCAGCCAAAATGACGGGTTGTGAACAAGATATATTGCAAAAGATCGCGCGCCGACATATGCCAAGATACTTCTGATTTTCCCTTCTGGGAATAAGTATCCGCCTTGATATGATCCCAGCCAGACGGTGATCGTGCAAAGCAAAGTAACCATTGTGAAAACGAAGGGAATTACGCCTCCATTAGACGGAGTCACCAAAATCGCGCCTATCAAGGCGCTTGATTCTGGCGCGGGACTTAAAATCCCCCGCTCGTAAGGGCGTGCCGGTTCGATTCCGGCTTCGGGCACCATAAATATCAAGGGCTTGCATGACATATGTCATGCAAGCCCTTATTTTTTGTGCCGTGGAAATGTTTTCCACGCTCCTGACTGGCCATTCCGTCGCCGTCTGGTGCCTGAAGTTCGACTCCTTTCTTCAGCGTCGACTGCATCCATCAGCGAGTAAGCGTTTCCGGCGCTACCACCCATACGCTACAGGGCATTTTGTACAACAGATGCTCGACCGTGCTGCCAACCAGTCTGCCTATTCCTCGATGAGTGACGCGGCCCATTACGATCACATCGATGTCGTAAGCATCGGCATAGCTGGAAAGCACCTTGGCGGGATCGCCCACAATCATGTGCTGGTTTTCTGCCGGAATGTTGTTGCGTGCAGCCAGCGCCTGGAAAGCTTCGCCTTGGGCGTCGAACAGTTTCTTGGCTGCGCTGGAAGAAAAGATCGCGGACGCGTTATTGAAGCCGAATTCGGCAGCGCTGATCGATGACAGGTCATGAGCATAAATTACGTCCAGGCTGCCATTGCAGATACCGGCCAGTCTTGCTGCTTCGCGCAGGATCCGGTCGTTGAGGCCCTGGTATTGGCCATCACGATGGAAGGGGTCGACCGCCGCGACGATTCGGCGTGGCAGTGCGTTTTGAGCGTGGCTGACAAAATGCAGCGGCACCGGGCATTCGCGCAACAGGTGGATGTCCAGCGGGGTGAACATCAGTCGCGACAGAACTGATTCGTGCTCCAGAGCCTTTACAAGGGCGGCCATCGGCTGTTCCTTCAAATGGATGAGGATCTCCTTCAAAGGATTGTCCACCCAGACGACCTCGGTGGTGACGGTCACTCCGATCTTGCGCAGCGGCCGGGCCTGGTCTTCGAGCCATTGATGATGGCGTTCGACATAGCCCAGACGCATCTGCTCCAGGGCTTGCTCGTTGACCATTCCTGCGGTCGCCAGGCCCTCCAGATAATCAAACGCGACAATATGCAGTGCGGCATCCGACGCTTTGGCCAGTGCGGCGGCGCGGTCGAATGCGGGACTGTTTTTCATCAGCGGCGACACGACCAGCATGAAACGCGATTGCTCAGACATGACAGAACTCCCGAGGTAGTCACCCAAGCATTGCGCTGCATGCCTGGAGTGAGTAGTGGCGCATGCGCTTATCCTGGAGCGAGCCAGCAGGGCGGGGTTGATATTTATCAACCAGACATCAGCGCGTGGTCGTGAGCGGATGTACGGTCGAGCAAGACCACTGATCCTCGGATAGTTGACCATTATCAACTACGACCCTGTCGCCGCGGCTCAAGCTCTGCTCTGCACTCACCTGTCGGCGGAGGGAAAGCCATCATGGCCACCATGAAAGCCGCAATATTCGTTGAAAAAAACCGCATCGTGCTCGATGACAAGCCGATTCCCGAGGTCGGGCCGCTGGATGCGTTGATCCGCGTGACCACCACCACCATTTGCGGCACCGACGTACATATCCTGCGCGGCGAATATCCAGTGGCCAAAGGGCTGACCATCGGGCACGAACCGGTCGGCATCATTGAGCGATTGGGCTCGCAAGTACGCGGTTTTATCGAAGGGCAGCGGGTGATCGCCGGTGCCATCACCCCAAGCGGGCACAGTTACGCGTGCCTGTGTGGCTGCGGCTCGCAGGACGGCCCCGACACCCGGCACGGCTTCAAGGCCATTGGCGGCTGGAAGTTTGGCAACACGATCGACGGTTGCCAGGCCGAGTACGTATTGGTGCCGGATGCACAGGCCAACCTGTGCCCGATCCCCGATGAGTTGAGCGATGAACAGGTCCTGATGTGCCCGGACATCATGTCCACCGGGTTCTCGGGGGCGGAGCGGGGCGAGATCGCCATCGGCGACGCTGTCGCAGTATTTGCATTGGGTCCCATCGGCCTCTGCGCCGTGGCCGGAGCGCGCCTGAAGGGCGCCACCACGATTATCGGTGTCGACGCGGTGCCCGAACGCATGGCCATGGCGCGCCAACTGGGCGCGACCCATACCGTCAATTTCAAGGACGGCAATGTGGTGGAGCAGATCATGGCGTTGACCGATGGCCGTGGCGTGGATGTGTCCATCGAAGCGCTGGGCACCCAAGGCACGTTCGAGTCGGCATTGCGGGTGCTGCGCCCGGGTGGGCGCTTGTCCAGCCTCGGGGTGTATTCCAGCGATCTGCACATCCCGCTCGGCGCGTTTGCCGCCGGACTGGGCGATTACAGCATCGTTTCCACCCTGTGCCCCGGCGGCAAGGAGCGCATGCGGCGCCTGATGGCGGTGGTGCAGAGCGGCGCCGTCGATCTGTCACCGCTGGTGACTCACCGTTTCAGACTGGACGACATCGAGCAGGCGTATGAGTTGTTCGCTCATCAACGCGACGGGGTCATGAAAGTCGCAATCACTCCTTGAAAGCCATTGGCAGGCCGCTGAAGCGAGGGTTTCCATGAACATCAAGATCACTGAAAAACACGCTCCCCATGGCTGGGTCGTGCACATGGATGACTGGGATGTGGGCTTCAGGAGCCTTAAGGCTGCGCAGGAATTTGTCGAGGTGCTTGAGGCCCGTATCAACGCTCCTCATGAGTGGCCGAATGCGTTTGCCCAGCCGTTGCCAGCGAGGCCGGCAACGGCTCGCCGCATCAGCGCAAGTGCTGAATGCTCGCCATAAGCCAAGTGCAGAGCAGGGTGCGCAAACCCTGCGGGACGCTACCCATCATGAATGAGGTTTTTGATCTGTCCGGCGCCGCTGCGGCGCTGGGGATCGGCATGCTCATCGGTCTTGAGCGTGAACGGCACAAGGGCACCGGCGATGCGCGACACTGCGCCGGTTTGCGCACGTTCGCCATTACCGCGCTGTTGGGGTATGTCGCGCTACAGGTCGGCGGTGGCCTGCTGCTGGGGATTGTCGCCGGCTGTGTCACGTTGCTGACCAGCGTTGCGTACTGGCGTAGTCAAAGCGACGACCCTGGGCTGACCAGCGAGGTGGCGTTGATCGCGGTGCTGATCCTGGGCGCGTTGTGCGCAACTGCGCCGGCGCTGGCCATTGCCCTTGGCGTGGTGATTGCGGGCCTTTTGGCGTATCGCCAGACGCTGCATCACTTTGCCAACAGCCAGTTGTCCGACACGGAAATGCGTGATGGCCTGATCTTGCTGATCGCCGCGCTGGTAATACTGCCATTGGCACCGGACCGATATATCGGCCCCTACGCCGCGATCAATCTGCGCACCATTTGTACCGTGACGGTGTTGCTGATGCTGGTCGGCGCGTTCGGCCACATTGCCGTGCGCGCTTTGGGCTCGCGCTATGGCTACGTCATCAGCGCGATTGCATCCGGCTTCGCCTCCAGTACCGTGACGATCGCGACCATGGGCCAACGCCTTGCCCATGAGCCGGGCAATATCCGCATCCTCAGCGCGGCCGCGATTTTCTCCAATCTGGCAACGGTGATACAGGTCGGACTGATCCTCATGATGGTTGATCCGAATCTGCTGAACAGTATATGGACGCCTCTGCTTTTCGGCCTGATCGCTACGTTGTTGTACGGCGCCTGCCTGATGTTTCCCGACCCCACGCGAGGGAGCCGCAGCAAACCGGTCGATACGGCAGGGGCGTTCAATCTGAAACTCGCGGTCATCGTGACATTGACGCTTACCGGCATCACATTCGTCTCCTCGGCCATGCTCAGCCACTTTGGTCAGGCAGGCTTGTGGCTTACCGCAATGCTTTCGGGCTTTGCCGATGCGCACTCTGCCACAGCGTCCATCGCAAGCCTGGCCAAGGCGGGCCAGGTGCCTTATGACTCGATAGTCGTGCCAGCGCTGATTGCCGTCAGCAGTAACTCGGTGAGCAAATGCGTGGTGGCGTGGGTCAGCGGCGGCAGGCGTTTCGCTGCCTGCGTGATCCCGGGCCAGTTGTTGCTGACCTTGGCCATGTGGGCGGGCACTGTGCTGTTTTGAGCGCAATCGGTGCTCTTGCTGATAAAGATCAAGCTGCCAATGGCCACAGCATTCACCCTGAAGACTGTTTGTTCTGGCTGGCCGCATGCCGAGGTATCCCATGTCACAGACTCCGCGTTTACTGTTGATCGCTCCCTGCGCCATGGAGCACACGCCTGCGTTCGAGCGCGCGGCTGCGCTGGCCCAGGCCATGCAGTTGCCGTTGCACATCGTGGCCTTCGACTACTTGCAGGCGCTGGCAGTGGCAGGGCTGTTTGCCCCCGAGCAGATCCGCCTCGCCCGCGATGGTTATCTGCGCACTCACCGGCAGTGGCTCACAGAGCAGGCTTCATTGCTGGCGAGGCATCAGATCATGGTCACCAGCGAGGTGATGTGGGTTCAGGATCCCTTCGCCGAGATCCTGCAGTTCATCAACGAGATGCCGTTGCTATTGATCATCAAGGATGTGCAGCACGAGTCCGTGCTGGAGCGTATTTTCTACACCCCGCTGGACTGGCAACTGTTACGCGATTGCCCGGTGCCGGTGCATTTGGTGACCGACGACACTCATCCGCGCCCACGCCGTGTGCTGGCCATCGTCGATGTCTTGCGCAGCGAAGAGCAGGACTGCCTGTTCAACGATCAAATCATCGATGCCGCCACCCAACTGGCCGCGCAGTGCGATGCCAGTCTTGATGTGGTGCATGTTTACGACTGGACGGCGGCTTACGCCACGGACATGGGGTTCGGCGCACTGCCATTGGCCACCGGGATCCATGAAACGCTGGGCACTGCGCAGCATGAGGCATTTACGGCCCTGGCCGAGCGCCACGGCGTGCCGGCCTCATGCCGGCACTTCATCGAGGGCGCGCCGGTGCGCAGTATCTGCGAGTTCGCCATCAACAAGCAGATCGACGTCATTGTCATGGGCACAGTGCAGCACCACGGCTTGAGCAAGTTGTTAGGCAGCACCGCCGAACAGCTGCTGCATCGGGCACCTTGCAGTGTGCTGGCGATCAAGCCGCAACCCACACTGCAATCCTGAAACACGAACGCCCCGAGGTGAATCGTTGGCCGACTCACCTCGGGGCGATTCATTTACAGGTCAAGACGATGAATGACCTGGCGTGCGTCGTCCGGATCATTGTGGGTTTCGAAGCCCAGGCTTTTGGCCAGATCGCGCATCGCCGCGTTACTGGCGGCATCGACCGAGTACATCTGGCGAAATCCGTTGTGGCGGGCTGCCTTGATCAAGTGTTCCATCAGCAACGTGCCCAAGCCCAAGTGCTGCCATTCATCGGCGACCGTCACCGCGCACTCGCATTGATGTCTGCCTGTGCCGGCATAGCGGCTGATGCCGATTTCGATCAACTTGCCGTTCTCGTGAACCAGTGCAATGAAGGCGGTGCGCTGTTTGTTATCGGTGTCCATCAACTGGTCGAGCAGAGCAGTGCCGGGTTCGCCGATCTGGGCGAGAAAACGCATGTGCCTGGATTCGGGGGACAGGCGCTTGATGAAGTCGTATTCGCGCAGGCGATCCTTCTCCGTGAGCGGCCGGATCAATACATGGCGACCGTCCTTGAGCGCCTCAATCCAGTATTGACCGGAAACCGCCGCGTAAGCGGCCACGGCCTGATCGTTGTGGTCTTTGACGGTGAGCATGGTCATTCTCCATCCGGTTCGAGAGGCTGGCGGGCGGTTGGAAAACCGTCCGCTTGCCTCCCTTCTACGCGGTTGCCCA
This sequence comes from Pseudomonas siliginis, assembly GCF_024072275.1. Taxonomy (NCBI): domain Bacteria; kingdom Pseudomonadati; phylum Pseudomonadota; class Gammaproteobacteria; order Pseudomonadales; family Pseudomonadaceae; genus Pseudomonas; species Pseudomonas siliginis. The sequence goes on from NZ_CP099598.1 coordinate 2,762,450, forward strand.
TGGCGACATCTGATCTACATCAGACAGCTGCCATGCGCCTCGTTGATTGACCCGGGTTTGATGTAAATCAACGCCCGGCCAGGGCGAGCGGGCGCAGTCTTGAAGCCTGCCGGCCCACCGCGCCGGTGCCGAGCGGAGGTGTGTGATGGGCCAATATGAACGTCTGTTGCTGGTCGCCGACCAGACGCTGCATCAATCGGCGGCGATGCTGCGTGCCATCGCGCTGGCCAAGGCGAGCGGGGCGGCACTGGATGTGCGGGCCTTCGTCGAGCCGGTGCCGATCACCCATCTGTGGGAGGAAAAAATCGATGACGTGGATGCTCAGCGCTATCAGCGGCGCTACCGTCGCTGGGTGGCCGATGAGCTCGAGCAGCTCAGCAACCAGGGGCTGGACGGCACCGTTGATGTGGTCTTCTCCAGCCATCCGCTGCTGGACATCCTCAAGACCGTCCATGTGCTCAAGCCCGACCTGTTGATCAAGGATGTGCGACTGGAACCGGCGCTCAAGCGCGTGTTCATCACGCCGCTCGATTGTCACCTGCTGCGTGAGTGTCCGATCCCCGTGCATCTGGTCAATCAGATTCGCTATGCGTTGCCGCATCGTGTCGTCGCGGCCGTTGATCCGTTTGATCCAGATACCCAAATCAATGGCTTGAACGACGTCATCATACGATCGGCGAACGCTTTGGCGTTGCAATGCGACGTGCCGTTGCACCTGCTCTGCGCCTACGATTTGTCCGCCGCTTTCAACGGCGATGCACCAATGATCAACGGTGGCTGGAACGAAGATCTGGCGAACGAGCTGCGTCAGACACTGCATCAGGCTTTTGTCGCCCTTGCCGATCGTCACGGTGTGCCACCTGAGCGTCGACACTTCGTCATGGGCCATCCAGTGCAGGTCATCAATGAGTTCGTCGAGCAGTACCTGGCCGACGTGGTGGTGATGGGCACGGTTCATCGCGTGGGCATCGAACGCGTGATCGGCAGCACCACCGAGCGCGCCTTGTATTCGGTGCCGGGGAGCATTCTGGCGGTGACGAAAGAGCCTGTGCGTTGAGCATGATCGCAGCGTAGCGAGCCAGCCTGTTCGCTGGCTCGCTAGGGTATTGCATAGATCTTGAACAGCTTCCTGGCCGCATCGCCGGCGCCGCCCAGATGTTTGTCGAATGCCTGTTCAATTTCGCCGGATTGGTACATTTCACTCAGCGCCGTGTCGACCAGCAGACGGAAATCCTCATCCTCTCGATCCACTGCCATCGCCGTCGGTGCGTACTCGAAAATCCGCTCCAGCAGCACCAGGTTGCCCGATGGATAATTTCTGGTCAGCAGATGCTTGAGCAGCATGCGTTCAGCGAAAAACGCATCGGCTTTGCCATTGGCAACCAGATTCAGACCGGCTTCTGCGTTCTCTACGGTGACCAGCTTGGCTACTACACCCAGCAATCGCATCTGCTGTTGTATCCACGTTTCGGTGACCCCGCCGGCGATGGCGGCATACGTCTGATTGGCCAGACCACGGTTCACCGTGGCTCGCCACGTTGGCCAGGTATGGGCCACTTTGCCATTCAGCACATTGAGCAAGGTTTCGGAAGCATCCTGGCGCACCACGGCCGAGAGCCCGGCGGTGTAAATCGGCACCGAGTAGCTTACGACCCTGCGCCGCGCCAGCGTGGGTGGGGTCGGCGTACAAAGAATGTCGATCTTGCCGGAACTGACGGCGCTCATCTCGTCGTTGAGCGAGACCGGTTGGTACTGGATTTTCAACGTCGGCAGATGCAGATCGATCCTGACCTTCTCGGCTATTTTCAGGCAGAGATCGATGGCATAGCCGCTGGCTTTATCGGCGGCCTGATCACTGAAAGGCATGAAGTCAGGCACGTAGCCAAGGGTGATCGCTTGACTGGCACGGATGCGCTCCAGCGTATTGCCATGGGTCACTACCGGTAGCAGCGCAAGGACGCAGACGAGCAGCAGGTGGTGGGCTCTGATCAGTTTCACGTTCATGCGCGCGGTTCCTCGAATTCAGATGGCAGTGCTGTACCGAAGACTTCGATCAAGGGTTATCAGGCCGGGGGCCGACAGGCGCAGGGGCAGCGACAAAACGTTTGGCGAGGAAACCGTAAAGCAGGTAGCCGAACACCAGGACCAGGATGCCGCCGAATACCGCGTCTTTGCCGCAGGCATACAGCGCATACAACGAATAGGCCACGGCAACCACTAACAGCAGGGTATTGCGCGTGTATACGGCGGCGCTGACTCTGGCTTTGTACATCATGACCAGCAGCCCGGTGGCTGCCGTCACGTAGGGAATCAGGTTGGTCACCGCCGCGAGGCTGACGAGTTTTCCAAACTGCGCGCTCGCGTTCGGCGAAATGGTCGACAGCGCCATCAAGGTCTGCAGGACGCCGCAGACCAGCATCCCGACGATGGGGGCGTTGCGTGCGCTGACCTTGCAGAACAGTTTTGGAAACATCCCCTGATCAGCGGTCACCTTGGCCGTTTGCGCCAACGTGAACTGCCAGCCCAGCAGCGAGCCAACACAGGCCATTACCGCGAGCGCCATGATGATGTTGCCGACCAGGGGATTGAACATGTGTGCATAAACGAGCGCGAAAGGAGCAGATGAGTTGGCCAGTTCGGCGTTGGGAATAATGCCCTGAATGACCGTCGTCGAGAGCACATAGATCACCGCTGCGCCCAATGTCCCGAACAGACAGGCCAGCGGTACGGTGCGCTTGGGGTTTTCCACCGCATCTGAGGCCTGGGCTGCCGACTCCATTCCGAGAAACGCCCAGAGCGTGAGGGGAATCGCTTTGCTGATGGCCTCGGATATCGGCAGTTGATTCGGGTTCCAGGCGGCGATGATCAGATCGGGTTTGAACCAGAACCAACCGATGATGCTCAAGCCCGCTACAGGAATGATTACCCCCCACACCGTAACCGCACCAATCCTGCCGGTGATGCCTGGGCCGCCGAAATTCGCCACGGTGGTCAGCCAGAGCAGGCCGACCGTTCCAACGAATAAAGGAATGGCGCCGCTTCCCAGCCAAGGCATGAACGACGTCATGTAGCCCACTGCCGAAATGGCCACCGCCACGTTGGCGATGGCCAGCGACAGGAAGTACAGGTAAGAGCACAGAAAAAAGCCTGACTTTGCATGCGCCTCTTCGGTGTAGGCGGATAGCCCGCCAGAGCGCAGGCAGAAGATGCCGCACTGGGAAAAACAATATGCGATGGCCATCGAGCCGACAGCGGTGACTATCCATGACAGCAATGAAACAGCCCCGAGTTGGGCCATGCTCGTCGGCAACATGATGATGCCTGAGCCCATCATGTTCACCGTCACCAGTGTGGTGAGCCCCATGAGGCTCATTTTCTTGCTTGAGTCGGCCATCGCAGTTCCCTCGATTTGCGCAACGCATCACCGCTCAGCCAACGCTCAAGGTTTTGCCGGCATCGGCAGTACGCAGCTTTTCAAGCGACGTTCAACGGTTAGAAAGACAGGTGATTTCAAGTGCATCGAAACAGCGCGCCCATCGCTTCGATATGGCTTGCCCGAGGGATGGCGAAGGCATGGCAGGAACTCATGGACGGGCTCAATGCTGCTGGCGGTTGCAGCCCGACACCATCTGCTTGAGGCCGTCCATGTTGCGGATTTTTACGTCGCGTGCGGTGATTTCCACCAAACCCTGATCGCGCAAGTGGGCAATGCCGCGGCAAATGGTTTCCAGACGCAGCCCAAGGTAGGAGCCGATTTCTTCACGGCGCATTTTCAGCACGAACTCTTTCGAGGAATAGCCACGGGAGCTGAGGCGTTGTGAAAGGTTGACCAGGAAAGCCGCGAGGCGCTCATCTGAGTTCATGTTGCCCATGAGCATCAACATGCTGTGATCGCGCACAATTTCCCGGCTCAGCAGTTTATTCAGATTGTGCTGCAGGGATGGCAGGCTTTGCGCGAGTTTTTCCAGCTGTGCGAAGTGAATCGGACAGACTTCGCTGTCTTCCAGCGCATACGCAGTACACGCGTGTTGATCGATGCTGATGGCGTCCAGCCCGAGCATTTCGCCGGGAATATGAAAACCGGTCACTTGCTCGCGGCCATCGACGGAGACCACGCTGGTCTTGAACGAACCTATTCGCACAGCGTACAGAGAGCGCAGCGGGTCCCCGGTCCGGTAGAGAGCGACACCTTTCTTCACCTTGTATCGCTGCACGATCAGCGTATCGAGTCGATCAACCTCCGGGCCAGTCAGACCGAGCGGCAGGCACAACTCAATCACGCTGCAGTTGGAACAGGCAGTTTTGAGAATCGGCGGGGGCGAGTGGGCTTCAAGCATGGATAAGCAGCCTCCAATGAGTGTGATAAGCATAGAAGTCTTCGCAGCGCACGTACTTTTCGTTTGGCGTGCCAGCGTGATTACGGACGAACGGCGGGGAGGGAACTCACAGAGGCGTCGGGCTCTTCGCCGCTCTTGTATTGCAGGGTTAATGGGGAAACTTGATGCATATCAAGCGTGGCGGTTGGCAGAGTTGCAGAATCGTCCGATGGCGCTGACTGGAAACACTCGTGATGTTCAGGCTCAAACGAATTCTGTTGATCGCACCTGCCGAAATGACCCGCACCCCGGCGTTTGATCGCGCCCAGGCACTTGCTAGGGCCAGTGGCGCGTTGCTGCACATCGTAGCGTTCGATCATGTCCAGTCCCTGGCGTTGGCCGGCCTGATCGACCACGACGCCATGGCGCAAGCGCGTGAAGGCTATTTGCAGATGCATCGCCAGTGGCTGGAGCAGCAGGCCCGGTTTCAACGTGGCGCCGGCGTGCAAGTCAGCACCGAAGTGGTCTGGGCCAGGGCCACCCCGGCGCATGTGCTTGAGTACATCAATGACATTCATGTCGATCTGGTGATCAAGGATGCTCACCATGTTTCAGCGCTCAATCAAACGTTTCATCCGCCATTGGACTGGCTATTGGTACGAGATTGTCCCGCCTGCGTGCATCTGGTCACCGAGGCCGCACATCCGAAACCCTTGAAGATCCTGGCGGCCATTGACCTGTCGCATCTCGAGGATCTGACCCAAGGGCTCAATGACCGGATACTTGGCGTTGCATCGACATTGGCAGCTAAATGCGATGCATCGTTGCACTTGTTGAACGTCGCCAATTGGTCAGTGGTGGGTGATGCGGCGATGAGTGTGCCGAACTTGAGTCTGGATCACAGTTTGCGCGATGCGATCAACGACACTCAGCAGGAAGCCTTCGATACGCTGGCCGAGCGCTATGGTCTCGATGAAGAGCATAGCCACCTGCTCTCAGGTGTCTCGTACCGGGTGATCGAAGACTTCGCCCGGCAGCACGCGTTCGACCTGCTGGTGCTCGGTATCTGTCACCATCAAGCGCTCGACGGCTTCATCGGCGGCACGGCCGAATGCCTGATGAACCGGGCTTCTTGCAGTTTGTTGATGGTCAAGGCAATGCCTGCCACAGCCTGCCCGGTCATCGCAGCAGTTGATGGTAATCGGTTGAGGATAATCCATCAGTGACTGCGCCCGCCGTGTGCGTATTGCCATTGTTGCCAGGCGTGCCGATATTTCTCATCGGCGCGTTTCCTCGCTTCAGTGAACTTGTGCATGGTGTCTGGAGAAAACGGCTCTTCAAGGACGGCATAGGCCCGTTCGCTGAGCCGATCGGCTTCGTGAAACAGTGCGCCACTGTCATCGATCGCGTCGGGGACATTGGCGGTTGTCATGGCTGAATCATTGATGACCATATCGTGAACCTCGCAAAGCAAGAATGAGGGTGGGTTGCGGACCTGCCACCCTGTGGCCGCATCTGTAACTTTCACGCGTTCGAGCAGCTTGTGACTGTCCCTGATCCGAGATGCGGGCGCAGCCGAGTCATGAATCTATTTCGATCCAGTTTGTCGTCGCAGCGATTGATCCAGATCAATGTCGCTCGCCAGTTTCATCGCCGCTTTGTCGGTTTTCCAGGCGCTTTCGCAAGGGTGGTGGACAAGCCTCGATATTCAGGTTTTTCACTGTACCAGGACCCCTGCAGCGTACTGGCGGTCTAGCGCAAACGCTGGTGCACCTTACAAAGTCAGCGTTCCGGCCCACAACATCCGGCCAGCGTAAATCGCGGCGGCCCAGATGATGATCAACACACCCGTTTCCGGACCGCTGAGCGGCTGACCCTGACGTGTTTTCAGCGTGCCCAGGTAAATCAACGATCCAAGCGCGTAGAGCAGAGCGCTGAGCAGCAGGTATTTGGGGCCGGCGGCATACAGCTGAATCAATCGGATGATTATTCCCCTGCCGGAATCGATAACGTCGCCCTCAAACCTCCCTCTGCGCGGTTTGTCAGTTCAATCCGTCCGTTCAGTCGCATCGCGATGGTGTTGACAATGGTCAACCCCAACCCGGCTCCATGCGCCGTGCCACGGCTGTAAAAACGCTCGAACAATCGCTCTCTGCCTGATTCATCAATTCCCGGCCCTTGATCGTCGACCGTCAAATGACAGACGCCATCAGACTTGCTCAGGTGCACGGTGATCGCACCGTGTTCGGGGGAGAAATTCGCCGCGTTGGTGATCAGGTTATTCAGCGCGATGTCGATGGCGGCGGGGTCGGCGAGGACATGAAACGGTTGGTCGCTGACCTCGAAGATCAATTCAAGGTGTTTGCTCAGCAACCATGGTGTCAATTGCACCAGGCTGTTGCGTACGGTTTCGCTGAGATCAATGCGTTGCAGTGGCGGCGGGTTGGGTTTGGGTTCAAGACGCGCCATGGTCAGCAGCTGGTTGACCAGTCGGCTCGTGCGGTCGACTCCGGAGATCAGAAACTCAAGTGACTCACGACGCTCGTCTTCGGTACCGGCCTCCTGCAGATTTTGCGCATGCACCCGCAGCACCGCCAGCGGCGTGCGCATTTCATGCGCGGCATCGGCGATAAAGCGACGCTCCCGGCCGAGCACTTCCTGAATCTGCGCGAGCATGCGATTGAGCGCTGCCTGCATGGGCTCCAGCTCACTGGGCAGGGGCGTCAGTTGCAGCGGCTCAAGTGAACCACTGTGACGGGCGCGCAGAGTCGCCGCCATGTCTGCCAGGGGCTTGAGTCCCCAGCCTATGGCCAGCCAGATCATCGCGGCGAGGATCAGGCTGCCAAGCATGTTCGGCCACAGCGTGTGGCGTACGATGCGGTCGACCAGGTCGGTGCGCACATCGTCGCGCTCGCCGACCCAGATGCGCAGGCCGTTCTGCTTGTCTTCCAGCATGAACGCTCGCCATTGCCGACCTTTCAGATCGACGACGTCGCTGAAGCCCGTTCTCGTCGGCGGCGCAGTGAAGGAGGGCGCACTGGCGGTATGTACCAGCACCTCGCCTTGCGGGTTCCACACCTGGAAGGCGATTTTGCTTTCGTAAGGATGTCCGTCAACCCGTGGCTTGGCTTCCCCGAGAGCCTGATTGAACGCCTGATACAACTGCGCGTGCTCGGTACTCGCCATCGGCATACGCATTACGCCCTGCAACAGGCGTGCGTTCTGCGCCAATTGCGCGTCGTAAACCTCGGCGATTTCGTGGTTGCTGTCATGCACATTGAAGGTGCTGAGTATCGCCAGACCGGCCAGTAACAGGCCGATGATCAGGGTCAGCGTGCGCCGGCGGATCGAGGTCATCGACGCTCCTCCACCAGATAACCCACGCCGCGGATGGTACGGATCAGGTCGGTGGAGAACTTCTTGCGCAGGTGATGAATGTGCACTTCCAGGGTGTTGCTTTCCGCTTCTTCGTTCCAGCCGTAGAGCAACTGGATCAATTGATCGCGAGTCATCACCCGCCCCGGCGGCGACAGCAGTTCGTGCAGCAACTGATATTCCTTGGGGGTGAGCGCGACCGGTTGGCCTTGATAACTGACCTGCTGGGTGCCGGGGTTGAGGCTGATGCCGGCGTGTTCGATCAGCGCCTGGGCGCGCCCGGCACTGCGGCGCAACAAGGCGCGCAGGCGGGCTTTGAGTTCGGCGAGGTCGAAGGGCTTGACCAGGTAATCGTCAGCACCGGCGTCGAGTCCGGCAATGCGGTCCTCGGTGGCATCGCGCGCGGTGAGAATCAATACCGGCAGGTTCGAACCGCTGTCACGCAGACGACGCAACACTTCAAGGCCATCCATGCGCGGCAGACCGAGGTCCAGCACGGCGACATCAAACGTTTCGCTGAGCAGGGCATGCAAGGCGCTGCTGCCGTCCTTGAGCCAGTCGACCGTGTACCCCTCGCGGCCCAGCGCCTGATAGATGCCTTCACCCAGCGCCACGTCATCCTCGATCAGTAATAAACGCACGCGCACTCCTTTCAGTCGAGTTTCTTGTTCACGTCCACCAGCAAGGCGTCGATCTCTTTACGACGCCCGGCGTCGGCACTTTCGCGGCCCGCACGGGGTGCGGCTTGTCTGGCCTTGATCAGCGCTGCCTTGGCTTCAGCGTAGCGCTTCTGACGGTAGAGATGGTCGCCCCAGAAGTACAGACTGTCGATGCCATCGGGGTTGAGCTGCAGGGCTTGTTTGAGCAATTGCTCGGCCTTGTCGCTGTCGCCAAAGCCGATCGGCCAGCCCGGTACCCGATCGTACAATGCAGCGAGGCTGGTGTATGCCGAGCCTTGCAGGGCTTTAGGGTCAAGCGTCAGGGATTTTTCCAGGTCCGCTTTGGCGTCCTTGGCTTTGCCCAGGGCACCGAGCCCGCCCTCGGCACCGGCCCAACTGCTGGTGACGATGCCTTTCCAGATCCAGGCTTCGGCCACATTCGGACGTTGCGTGGTGAACGCGTTGGCTTCGCTGGCCAATTGCTCGAACGCCGCGGCGCGCTGCTTTTCCGCGACCTCGTATTGAATGTGCGCCCAGTTCTGCTGGATGCCGGTGAGACGTTGCTGATCAGCCGGCTCAAGCGCCCAGACACTTTGACTGAGGGCGGCAAACAGCAGGCATGTGGAGAGTTTTTTCATGGCTTTGAAGCCTCGTTGTCAGGTTTTTCACTGAGACGGCGGATCAGTGGCAATTGCTTGCGCAGACCGCGATCCACCAGATGGGGCAGCAGGTTGTTGAGTCTGATGAAGAAGCGTTCGGGCCAGCCCAGATACAGATCACGACGATCGCCGGCAATCGCATGCATCACTGCCGACGCCACGGTCTGCGGATCGTCAACGCTGGCCTTCAGGGCATCGTTCAAGGCTTGCGCAGCGGCGCTGTTCATCGAGGTGCGGGTGGCCCGGGGCGCGACATACAACACGCTGACCCGCGTGTCGGCCAGCTCGCGGCGCAACGCCTCGGAGAATCCGCGCAGGGCAAATTTGCTCGCGCAATAACTGGCGTAACCGGGGTAGCCGATCGAGCCATAGGTCGAGCCGACGTTGACCACCATCGCACTGTCAGCCTGCTTGAGCAGCGGCAACAGCATTTTGGTCAGGCAGATTGGCGCGCTGATGTTCACCGCCAGCATCGCGTTGATGTCACTGTCATCGAGCTGTTCGAGCATGGCGAAGTGATTGACCCCGGCGGCGTTGATCAGCAGGTTGATGCCGCCGATGGCGTCGGCGGCGGCCAACACTTTGCGCCGATCGCTAAGGAAGGTCAGATCGGCGGCGACCCAGCACAGGTTCTGCGGATACCGCTCAAGCAGCGGCAACAGCGCCTCTTGATGCCGCGCCACGGCCAATACCCTGGCACCGGCGGCGCACAAGGCACTGGCGATGGCCAGGCCGATGCCGCCACTGGCACCTGTCAGCACCACGCGGGCTTCATGCAGCTGCATCTTGGGCCTCAGCGTCGCGCGGCAGATCACGGAACATGTCGGTGTAGAGCCGATAGACGACTTTCGAAGCATGAATGACCGCCGCTTGATCGTCAGGGTCTTCCAGCTGATTCATCAACCGCCGATAGGTCTGCATGTGCTCGATATCGAGTGCGCCGTGGGAGCTCAGATAGCTGAATGCCGTTTCCGGCAGCGCCAGGCGATCGCGAATGCTCCCCGCCGCGTGGGTAGCCAGGGCAATGCTGGTGCCTTCGAGCACATTTACCATGCCGAACAGACCCACCGGATTGCCCCGGGCGATCAGGTCGTAGAGAAAACTGACCATCAGCTCGATTGACAATGACGGCTGGCCATCGCGCACGGCGTCGCGATCACCACCACAGGCGGCAATGTCGTTGAGCACCCATTGTTCGTGGCCGTATTCATCCTCAATGTACTCGCACACCGCTTTGCGCAGCCATTCCAGGCGCGTCGGCAGGCGTGCACCGCAGGCCATCATCAGCGGCACGGTGTGGCGCACGTGGTAGTAAGCCTGGGCAAGAAAGGCCCGATAGCTGTCGAGGCTGACCTTGCCTTGCAACGCATCGACGATGATCGGCAGGTTGAACAGCTCGTGGCGTTCGCGTTGTGTGGCTTCTTGCAGGGTGTCGAAAAAACTCATTATGCGGATTCCTCGGAAGTGGCGGATTCGGTCAATTGCGTGTGGTACTGCGCGATGATGGCGTCGCGGCGCGGCCGGCCATTGGCGGTGAGCAGGCCGTTGGCGGCGGTGAAGGGGTGCGCCAGGCGCGTCCACTGATGCACCTGGGCGTAATCGGGCAACGCCTCGTTCGCTTCGGCGACGGCGGCGGTCAGCTCGGCATCGGTGCAGTCCGGACGATGCGGCCAGAGCAGGGCGTGGTTGTGCGGCATCGCCTCGCCATAGACGAACGCTTGAGCGATGTGGCGGCGCTGGGTCAGTTCCGACTCGACCCATTCCGGGTTGACGTTTCGCCCGTAGCTGGTGACGAATTGGTGTTTTTTGCGGCCCTTGAGATAGAGAAAACCTTCCGGATCGAACTCGCCCAGATCGCCACTCGGCCACCATTGATCGGTATACGCCGGCTCCCCCAGATAACCGAGCAACACCGAACCCTTGATCAGCACTTCGCCGTCCTCGGCCAACCGCACCTCGATATGAGGCAGAGGGCGCCCGACGCTGCCCGGACGGCGCGCGCCGGGGCGATTGAGGCATACGACCGAGGCGCACTCGGACAAGCCGTATCCCTCGTAAACCGCTAACCCGACCCGTTGCGCGCGGTGCAGCAGATCCGCTGACACCCGCGCTCCACCGACCGCGGCGAAGAGCAGGGTTTGCGGATCGAAAGCCTTCTGTTCAGCGGCGCTGACCAGAACTTGCAGCAGCTGTGGCACGAGTATCAGGCTCTCCGGCGCACGCTTGGCCAGATAACCGAGCAGGCGCGCAACATCGATGCCGCTGGCACCTTGAATGCCGAGGGTTGTCTGGCTTGGCAGGCTCAACACCGCACCGGCGTATAGCGCGGCATAACAGCCCAGGTTCTCCAGCAGGATCGCCAAAGGCAACAGCGCCAGATGGTGCTCCGGTCCAGTGGCTGCGCTTGCCTGATCAAGCTCCCGGGCAACGCGCAGGAAGCTGTCGGCGCTCAGGCACACCCCTTTCGGCGTGCCGGTGGTCCCGGAGGTAAACGTGAGTTTCGCGGTGCCCGCCGGCATGCGACTCGGGCCATTGAACGAGCGACACCAGAATTCGCCTCGTAATTCATATCCCGCCGCCAGCAGCTCGGCTTGCAGTTGCGGCTCGGCGATCACCCGTTCGGCCTGGCTCTGCTCCAGACAATGGGCGCGCTGCGCGGCACTGAAAAACGGTGGCAGCGTTACGCAGGTCAAGCCTTCGAACAACACAGCCAGATCCCAAAGCATCGCGTCGACGCCGTTGTCCAGCGCCAGCGCGATCACCTGCACCTGCTCATCGCGCAGGCGCTCCTGGCGATACAACACCTCGGCATACAGCGTGGCGTAATCTATTCTCAGCGTGTCGCCCCACAGGGCTGAGGCGTTGTCATTGCGCCGGGCATGGTCGCGCAGGGTTTCCTGGAAGCGCTGCAATTCAAGCGACATGGCAGGCTCCTTCAACGGAAGTCGGCAAACCCAGGCGAGTGAACAGGCCAATATTGCGCAGATGAACAAATCCCGCGCGAATGTTGCCGACGTGCACCCAGGGTTTGCTTTCGTAATAACTGCCCCAGTGTTGACGCTCGTCACCCAGTCGCTGTGGATCAGCGGCGCACAATGTCACGGGCTTCAGACCCAGGCGATGGAAGCTGTTGACCAGCCCGATGTTGCCGGTGAAGGTCACCCATTCCAGGCCGCCCATGGCCAGCAGATAGGTGATGGCGATGATGCTCAGGCGCGCACTGCCGGTATCGCTGGCGGCGAGGTTGCCGACTTCGACAATGACCTTGCGATCCACTGCACGACCGGCGGCGGCGCTGATCAACGGCTCGATCGGTTCATCCAGATAGCGCTCGAGAAACAGTGCCTCCAGATGCGCTCGACGGACCCCGGCCACTGCGCACAACTGGCCATCGCTGTTGTGCATGCCGAACAGCTCGGGCATGAAATGGCGGATTTCGGCACCGTGAGCCGTGCGAAAACGCTGCTGGATAAAGGCTTCGAAGGGCGCGCGCAGTTCGTCCTCCGGCAACGCGTTTCTCAGCGTCATCGGCATCGATTCGGCCTGGCCGAAGTGCAGGGGCAGCGGGATGTTCCAGTCGAATTCGGGCATGGGCAGAACGCCTCCCTCAATGGGTTTGAGCGCAGTATCCAAGCCATTTCTTAACGAAGTCTGAAGATGAAAAACCGTTAACCGCAGCGCCGATCTTCAGACTCCCTTAAGGCTGGGCAAGCATGGTTAGCCTTGATTCAGGGCAACCGGATCGATAATTTCGAGCGAGATGATCGTCGCTCCACAACAATCACGAGGCGTTTCCTATGATTCGCGACACCGCTGTAACCCGTTATGGAAAACTCTCAATCATCCTGCATTGGCTGATGCTGGCGTTGTTCGTCGGTGTGTATGCGTGCGTCGAAATCAAAGGCTATATGCCCAAAGGCAGCGAAGCACGCGGCCTGCTGATGGGTATGCATGGGCTGTTTGGCGCAAGCATCTTCGCGTTGGTGTGGATTCGTCTGATCGGCCGCCTGACCCCGCGTCCGCCGATCATCCCCAAGCCGCCAGCGTGGCAGACCGCAATCGCGCACCTGACGCACCTGGCGCTGTATGGATTGATGATTGTCACACCGCTCCTCGCGTGGTTGATGCTCGCGGCGGGCGATAAGCCGTTTCCTTACTTCGGCTTCCATGTGCCGGCGCCGGTGGCTATTGATCCGGACCTGGCCAAACAACTCAAGTACTGGCACGAATGGATTGGCAGTGCCGGCTACTGGCTGATCGGCCTGCACGCGTTGGCGGGGCTGTTCCACCATTACTGGGTGAAGGACAACACGTTGCAGAGGATGTTGATTGAGCGTGCCCGCTCTTGAGGCAAGCATCTGGCGCTGTTCGCTGAAGGTAATGCTCGCCGTAACTGAAGCGCATGGCTGCGGTGGAGTTGAAAATCCGGAACTGCCGGCCCTCGCCGATGCCGAAATAGCATCGACAACGAGGGCAAAGCCATGACTGAAGAAAAACCCGAAGTGCCGCAAGAAGTACCGGATCAAACAACCCCGGCGCATTCCACCGAAGAAGAGCGCGAGCGCTTGAAGGACTTCAACAAGGACGGTATTCCGCCGGGCAGTTGCTGATCACCAGTTACCGCGGCTGCGTCACCAATTCTCCGCTGATCGCATCCATCATCGCCGGATGCTCCTCAGCGGCCACACGCAAATCCTCGGTGACCCGCAACTCCGCACCCGTCGGCGAGTAGGTTGCTGCCGCCGTGAAAGGTGCGGGGTTGGCCGGCACCGGGCGTTTGCCGCGGCGCCAAAAGAAAAAGCTGACCATGCTCAGGTTGACCACCGCAAATACCCAGAACAGGCCGTTGGCGCCGAACGAGTTCATCACCGGCGAGATCATCATCGGGCTGATGGCCGAGCCCAGCGAGTTGATCAGCAGCAAACCCTGAATCATCGGCACCAGCGCTTCGGCCGGGGCGCGGTCGGCCGCGTGGCTGACGGCCACCGGGTACAGCGCGAAGACGCCGCCACCGAGCAGAAACAGCATCGCCGCGAGCATTGTCGAAGACAGCGGCAGCAGCACAATCACCAGCGATAATGCCGTGCATGCCACCGTCAGAAGCGTCAGCACCTGCAAGCGATCCGTGCGGTCGGACCAGCGTCCGACCGGATACTGCAGCAGCATCGCGCCGAGGATCGTCCAGGCCATCATGCTGCCGACTTCTCCGACGTCCAGACCTCTGCGTTGCAGATACAGCGGCAACAAGGTGTAGATCGCCGCGATGGTCACCCCCGAGCCGAAACAGCCGACCAGCCCGGTCGGCGTCACGCCCAGCAGTTGCCGGGGCTTGAGCGGCTCGACCTGATCGAGCAGCGGCGACACGCGCGGCAGGATCACGATCGGCAGCACCGACAGCGCAGCAAGCATGCCGGCGACCATGAACGGCGCGCTGTCGCTCATGCCGGTGATGGTCCCCAGCGTGGCTTGGCCCAAAACGCCAGCGCCGTAAAGGACGATCATGTACAGCGCGAGCAAGCGCCCGCGAATCTTCTCGTCACCGGCCAGCAGCAGCCAGCTCTCGATCACCAGAAACACACCGACCGTGGCCCAGCCGTTGATCAGGCGCAGGACCAGCCAGCCCCAGGTCTCGTAGAACAGACCTTGCAACAGGATCGTCACGGCGATCAGCGACGCGAAGCTGCCGTAGGCACGAATATGGCCGATGCGCAGAATCAGCCGGTCATTGAACACCGCACCCAGCGTCAGGCCGATGAAGTAGGCCGACGAAACAACTCCGATCATCGTCGCCGAGGCACCGGCGGCGTCCAGGCGAAGGGTGGTCAGGGAAGACAGAAAACCATTGCCCAGAGCAATAATGAACAGCCCGAGCAGGGGCGCCAGCGCCATGGCCAGCAAACGCGGAGACATAAAAACCTCAAGAAAATCGAACAGCGCAACGTGCGCCACTGCGCGTGCGGTTGCCAGGCTGGAACAGGTGTTGTGCAGGGGGTCTGCCGATCGGGCAGGGTGGTGACGTCGGACGACATGGCCAGCCCTGCAAGTTCGCGTCTGTGACCAGACGCGCGATGCGAGAGCGCGGGATTCTACGGCTTGCGCAGGATTTGCCAATAGCTGACGGCTGCGACGTTAGGACGCAGGCCCGTCAGAGTTCGCCGCGTTCAGGCCTTGAGCAACCTCGCGGCACAGCTGACAAACAACAACAGCACGGCCACGCCACCCAAGGCGATCGTCAACGAGCTGAAATGGGCGATCAGGCCAATGAACGCCGGCCCCATCAGAATCCCCGCATAACCCATGGAAATGATTGCCGGAATAGCGGTGCGCTGCGGCATGCGCTGTTGTCGACCTGCGGCGCTGAACAACACCGGAACGATGTTCGAGCATCCGGCGCCGACCAGCGCATAGCCCAGCAATGACGCCGGCCAGCCATCGAACACCAGCGAAATCAGCATGCCGACTGCCGCGCAGATACCGCCGAGCGTCACTACACGAATGCCGCCCAGTCGGCTGACAATCGCGTCGCCGGTCAGCCGTCCTAGCGTCATGGTTGCGGCGAAACAGGCGTAGCCCAATCCTGCGTAGCTCGATGGCATATCGCGTTGCGAGGCAAGAAACACCGCGCTCCAGTCGAGCATTGCGCCTTCGGTCAGGAACACGAT
Source organism: Pseudomonas siliginis (assembly GCF_024072275.1). NCBI lineage: Bacteria > Pseudomonadati > Pseudomonadota > Gammaproteobacteria > Pseudomonadales > Pseudomonadaceae > Pseudomonas > Pseudomonas siliginis. The sequence goes on from NZ_CP099598.1 coordinate 2,778,121, forward strand.
GAAGCAGAGGACACCCAGCAACAGGACGATTGCGCGCGGAACCGCGAAGATCGGGCCGTCGCGCTCGGTACCGTAAGGCAGCAGGTTTGGTGCAGCCTTATATAGCGAGGCGAGAATGATCGCCACCAGGCACAGCACCGATGGCAGCGGATCCAGGCCAATACTGAGCATCGCCGTCATCGCCACGGCACCGGCGATACCGCCCACGCTATAGAGCCCGTGAAAACCCGATTGCAGGGTTTCGCCGCTGTTCTTTTCGACGATGATCGACTGGATATTGATCGCACAGTCGAGCATGCCCATGCTCGCGCCGAACAACAGCACCGTGAGCGCCAGCCCCGGTAGCCACGTCAACTGGCTCAGCATCGGCAGCACCGCACACAGAGCCAGAGTTGAGGCGATGATCACCGGCCGACAGCCAAAACGCGCGGTCAGGTATCCGGCGAACGGCATGGCCACGATCGAGCCGATGCCAAAGCCCAGCAACAACAGGCCCAGGCCACCTTCGTCCAGCCCGGTGCGCGCTTTTACCAAAGGAACCAGCGGCGCCCAGGCCGACATGACAATGCCGGTGATCAGGAAAACGATCCGCGTGGACGCGCGCTCGCCGTAGTTTTCGCGTATTGCCAGGGATGATGTGCAACCGCTCATGGACGATAAGCGCCGATCAACCAACCGACTTCAACGGAATCGGTCCTTTGAGCCGATCCATCATCGTCACGCAGTACCAGTCATCGAACTGACAAACGCCAGTCTCGGCGGTTTCCGAATACGGGCCGGGTTCGTAGGAGGGCGAGGTCACCCCGCGTTGGGTGCCTTCAACCAGCGTGCGATCCTGATCGTTGGTGGCAATCCACACTTTGGTCAGGCGCTCGATATCGTAGTCAACGCCTTCCACCGCCGTGTCGGGCACCAGCCATTTGGTGGTGACCAATGTTTCAGTGGCGCTGATCGGCAGCACGCGGAAACTCAGCGCATGGTCGCCGAGGAAGTGGTTCCAGGTGGACGGGTAGTGGAAGTACAGCAGCGCGCCGATGTCGGCTTCGGAGGTCTTGTCGAGGCGGCCGTTGACGGCGGGCTTGCCATCCATGGTGTAGCTGACGGCGCCTGATGAAAGCGGGATACGCGTCATGCGGAACTGGCCATTGATGTCCATGACCAGACGGCTTGGCAATCCGGCCTTTTCGCACTTGGCCCAATATGCCGACAGCTCGGGATCGTCTTCGCCGCTGATGCCTCCGACTGAAAGGTTATCGACAAACGAATGCAGCAGTTCTGGGTGTGAGCCGTCGCAGTGGTAGCACTCGCGATTGTTTTCGAAGACCAGTTTCCAGTTGCCTTTCTCGACGATGTTCGACTCGAACGCGACTTTGCAGTTTTCAAGGAAATGCGGCGCGATGAAAGGGCTGACGGCTTTGCGGAAACCTTCAAAGTCGGGTGCCTTGGCGGCAACGCAGACGTAGATGTAGGTGTCGACGATTTCGCAGTGCACGCTTTTCAGGTTGTACTGCGCTTTGTCGAAGTTCTGGCCCATGTTGCCGGCGAACAACAGGTTGCCGTCCAGCTCGTAAGTCCACTTGTGATACGGGCAGACCATCTTCGCCACTTTGCCATGGTCAGCCTCGCAGATTTTCGCGCCACGGTGCCGGCACGCATTGTGGAAGGCCCGAACCTCACCATCCTTGCCGCGAACGACGGCCACCGGATAGTCGCCAATCTGCAAAGTGAAATACTGCCCCGGTTTGGTGATTTCAAAGGTGTGGCCGGCGAAGATCCAGTCTCGGTGCCAGATCTGCTCAAGATCCTGACGGTATACGTCCTCACTGCGGTAAAGCGCGCCCGGCAGCGAATGCCACGGTTTGCGTTGTGCGATCAGGTCATAAACGCTTTGCTTGTTGTTCATTGTTATCCTCCCAGGACTTCGATCTTGAGCGGTCACCTTTAACCGTGACTTTCTAAATAAGCGAACGATAAGCCTCAGCCTATCCGGCACAGAACAAACGTCACAACCGACATTTGCTGCGGGCAATTAATGATTTGCGGTTATGAGTGACAGAGTCAGGGTGAAGTCGGCACCGCTTGAAAAACCGCTTGCAGTGCAGTGACGGCGCAGTCGGCTTTAGCGATGTTTCTGATTGCCATCTTCACAGCGGTACTGCGTTCAAGGCCGAGCCCCTGAGCGAACAGATCAAACTTTTGCTCCAGCTCTTCAACGCTCAAAGGCGTCTGCGGATCGCCGCGCGCAGCGGTGATCGGGCTCACCAGCACCTCGCCATTCTTCAGAGTAATGCTCAACCGGGAGAGGATTTCCTCGGGGAATCTGGCCGAGATATCGGCGGCTTCGACGATTTCGATGCGGGCGCTGAGGGCCAGAATATCCGGCGCAGTAATCGCCAGACCGGTGACTTCCTCAGGCCCGACCTTGCCCCTGACAACCAGCGCTGCGAGTGGAAACGCCAAGGCGTATTGCGCTTGATCGGCGTTCTTCGGTGAATGTCCCTGCAGGCACATCGATTCATAGAACGTTTCCACACGTATGGTTTCGATCGAATCGGCAGCGAGCAACGGATGTTGTCGTTGCAGCTCAAGCATTGCGGTCAGCGCCGGTTGCGCCCAGCGGCAGACGGGCCAGGGTTTGAAGTACTGACTGTCGATTTCCCAACGCTGACCGAGGTCGCGCCAATGCTCTGAAACGGCGATGTCTTCGACTGTTTCCGCTGGCGCACCGGTAATGCCTTCCAAGGCCATGAACAAAGCGTTCAGACCGGTGAATGCGCCCGCACCATGAGCATCACGCAGCATCGTCGGCGCTTGCACCACGCGCATCATCGGGCAGCGTGCGCTGAAGTATTCGGCAATGCCCAAGGCGTGGCGGAACGTTGTCTCATCCAGACGCAACAATCGCGCGCCAGCGCAGACCACGCCCAGCGCTGAAAAGCCACCGGAAGCGTGATACGTAGGTGAGGTCGCCATCAATGCCGAACCTGCGCGCAACGCGGTTTCGTAACCAATGCATAAAGCGCTCAGCAGCTCATGCCCGCTGATCGATTGGCCCTGCTGATGCAGTGCATCGGCGAGGGCGAGCAGGGCGGGTACCAAGGTCGCCCCTGCGTGGCCCTTGGATTTGAAATGGCCCTCATGGGCGTCGAGGCTGTCGGCGCTGAAGCCGCCGGCCCACGCTGCGCCGAGCACGTTGACGCGCTGCCCGGAGAAAATCAGGCGACTGCTGTAGAGACCGGCCGGATAGTGCCGTTCGGCAAACCGGCGCATCGCGACACTGGTGTCGTTGCTCGCCGCGCCGGCCATGACTCCGATAATGTCGAGCAGACTGTTTTGTACGATCGCGCGGGTTTTCTGCGGAGCGTCGAGAAAATCAAAATCGCGAGTGAATTCGAAGAGTGACATGCAACAAGCCCTTCCTGTGTGTTGAGCGCGACCGTGCTTGGTCGGCGTCGCTCAACAATGGGTCAGGGACGGCAGGCTGCTCCAGCGACATTTTCGTCGCGCTATTGATAACCAAAACGACCGACGCTGGCGCAGAGCAGATCAACGGCGGGGAAACTTCCCCAGAATCCATTCACGGAAGCGCTGCAATTCGTCTTCATTGTCCGAATTTTCGCGGCAGCTCAAATAGTGCCAACTGTTGCGCAGCTGTACCTGCTGCTCAATCGGTCGCACCAGTAAGCCTCGCTGCACCAGCGACGTGACCAGGTGATTCCAGCCCAGAGCGATGCCTTGATGAGTCAGCACCATGCTGATCAGCAGGTTGTAGTCGTTGGCGTTGAAAATCTGTGGACTGTTGGCCGGGCGGTCGTCGATATCGATTGCCTGAAACGCCAGCCACACGCCCCAGTCGACGTGTTCGGCGACTTGCGAACGGCCGTAAGGGCTGAGGTTGAGCAGGGCCGAATCGCGCACGCCCTCGATGGTGGAAATCTCCGGATGCTGCTCCAGATACTGCGGCGTGCACACCGGGTAGATCACGTCGTGGCAAAGCGGATAGCTTCTATAGCCTTCGCGGATGCGCGAAATCTTGGTGATGAAGATGTCCGGCTGCACGCCGGGTTCCATCGTCAGAAAGTTCTGCGTGGTGATCAGGTTCAGTTCAATGTCAGGACACTGAGCGAAGAACTCCTGCAGGTGATCTGATAACCACAGCGCGGAAAAGGCCGGGGAGCAGCAGACGGTCAGCACTTTCTTGCTCGACTGGCTGTTGCGAATCCGTTCGGCGGCCTGGGCGATGTTGACGAACGACAGTTGCGCGGCATCAAAGAACACCGCACCGGCAGCGGTCAGTTCTACCGCACGACCCACCCGGGTAAACAGTTGCGCGCCCAGGTAGCTTTCCAGCTCGCGGATCTGCCGGCTGATCGCCGCTTGCGAAACGCACAACGCCTCGGCGGCACGGGTGAAGCTTTCGTATTTGGCGGCGGCGACAAATGCCTTCACAGCCCTCAAGGACGGCATTTTCAGCAGGATGGTGTCAGGGTCGACATGCTTGGTCATTCGTACACTCTCCTAACGATAAAGCTCCCCAACGAAGCGCGTGGAGGGTAACGGAACGCTCCTCGCAGGGCCACGCCAGCGTCGCTTTGGGAATAGACCCGGTCGCTCATGGTGCGGAGCCGAACGGACAGCCATGCCCGAGCCCGCAACCGATAACCCGACGTTATCAAATTGTCCCTGTAAATGTAGTTGGATTAAGCGCGGTGATGCTAATAGATTTGCAACATCCCTTCTTTCCTGGGCACCCAAAAATAATAAAAGGAAACCGTCGTGAAGACATTTATTCATTACCTCTGCCGTTTAAACACAGTTTCGCTTGATTACTTGCCGTTTAAAGTGATCGAAGTGCGACGCGAAGGAGGCATGGTATGACAAGTTCCGACGAGATCATCTGCGTAAAGAATGTTTTCAAAGTCTTCGGCAGCCAGCCAGTGCTGGCCATGAAGATGATTGAAGAGGGCGCCTCGAAAGCTGAAGTATTCAAAAAGACCGGTCAGGCCATTGGTGTATTCGATGCCAACTTTTCCGTTCGCCGAGGCGAAATCTTTGTGATCATGGGTTTGTCCGGCTCCGGCAAATCGACCATGGTCCGCTTGTTCAACCGGTTGATCGAACCGACCTCCGGCAAGATCTTTCTCAACGGCAAGGAAATTACCGGCCTGGGCGACAAGGATCTGCTGCAAGTGCGGCGCAAGGACATGGGCATGGTCTTCCAGTCATTCGCCCTGATGCCGCACATGAGCGTCATTGATAACGTCAGTTTCGGTCTGGAAATCAGCGGTGTCAGCGAGAAAGAACGCTACTGCCGGGCCATGGGCGCCCTCGAGCAGGTCGGGCTGTCCGGCCAGGAATTCAGCTTTCCCCATCAACTCTCCGGCGGCATGCAGCAGCGTGTAGGCCTGGCCCGCGCCTTGGCCAACGACCCCGCCATTCTGCTGATGGACGAAGCTTTCTCCGCGCTCGACCCGATGATCCGCAGCGAGATGCAGGGTGAGCTGATCAAACTTCAGGCCGAGCAGGATCGCACGATCATTTTCATCTCCCACGACATTGAAGAAGCGGTGCGCATCGGCCATCGCATCGCGATCATGGAAGGCGGGCGCGTGGTGCAGATCGGCACTCCGCGTGAACTGCTGTGCAACCCGGTGAATAAATATGTGCGCGACTTCTTCAATGGTTTCGACACCAGTCGAATATTGAAGGCCGGGGATATCGCCCAGCAGGATTCGAATGTTGTTTATCTGCCGGGCAGTCAAGTAACGATCAAGGCTGAGGCCTCGTTGCGAGACATCTTTCATATTGTTGCCGCGTCGGCAACTCCAATGCCGGTGGTCGATGAAGTTGGACTTTATAAAGGTTCGATTTCCCAAGGACACTTACTGAGCTGCCTAAGTAACAGCTGAACTCCGAACAGTCAGAATTGATAAAGCAGTTTCTGCGGGCGAGGTAGCACCATGTCAGATTTCAATATTCTGGATCCTTTCCAGAGCATCAACATTCCTTTGGGTTCGTGGGTCGAAACCGCGCTTAAATATCTGGTCAGCAACTTTCGTGAAGTGTTCCGCTCGATTCGCTGGCCGGTCGACCAGGTCCTGGACGGCGTGCAGTGGAGCCTGCTGTCGGTACCTCCCACCGTCTTCATCATCATTGCCGGACTGATCAGTTGGCAGATCGGCGGCAAACGAATCGCCATTTTCAGTGTCGCCACGCTCACCGGCCTCGGCCTGATCGGCGTGTGGAACGACGCGATGGTCACCCTGGCTCTGGTGCTGACATCGCTATTGTTCTGCGCGGTCATCGGCATCCCGCTGGGCATCTTCTGTGCGCGCAGTGATCGCACCGAAATGATCATCCGCCCGGTTCTCGACGCCATGCAGACGCTGCCGGCATTCGTGTACCTGGTGCCGGTGGTCATGCTGTTCGGCATTGGCAACGTACCCGGGGTGATCGTCACCATCATCTTTTCCGTCGCGCCGCTGGTGCGGCTGACCAACCTCGGCATCCGGCAGGTGCCCGCCGACAAGGTCGAGGCGGCGCGGGCGTTCGGCTGCACGGCCACGCAGATGCTGCTGAAGGTGCAATTGCCGCTGGCGGCGCCAACGATGATGGCCGGGCTCAACCAGACTTTGATGTTGTCGCTGTCGATGGTGGTGGTTGCCTCGATGATCTCGGTGGGTGGTCTCGGTCTGATGGTGTTGAGCGGCATCGGCCGCCTCGACATGGGCCTGGCCAGTGTCGGCGGCGCCGGTCTGGTGTTGCTGGCGGTGTTTCTCGACCGATTGACCCAAGCCATGGGCGAACGCAGCAGCGATCTGGCTACCGGTCAGCGCTGGTACGACACCGGCCCGGTAGGGCTGCTGATGAAACTGAAAAAAAAGAAAACCGTTGCACTTCCCGTGACCAACTGAATTTGCCTGCTCACCCATAAACACTTTCAAGCGTGGTGAAACATGAAACTGACAACTTTCAAGAAAGGCCTGATGGCTTCGTTGTTCGGCACTCTGTTGTGCTCGGCAGTCTACGCAGCCGATGCCAACAAACCGGGCGCCGGTGTGTCGATCACGCCGATTTTCCCGAGCATCGCCGAAGAGCGTTTTCGCGGTGAAGTGGTGATCGCCGGCCTCAAGGAATTGGGCTACGAAGTGAAAGCGCCCAAAGAGGTCGACTACCCGGCGATGTTTCTCGCGCTGTCCTACGGCGATGCGGATTTCACCGTGCATGAATGGGAAATCCTGCACCAGGCATTTTATGAAAAGGCGGGCGGCGATGACGTGATGGTCAAGGTCGGGCAGGTCATGAAAGGCGTGCTGCAGGGCTACATGATCGACAAGAAAACAGCCGAGGCTTACCAGATCAAGGACCTGTCCGATCTGAAAAAGCCGGAGATCGCCAAACTGTTCGACAGCAACGGCGATGGCAAGGCCGACCTGACCGGCTGCAACCCGGGCTGGGGCTGCGAAATCATGATCGAACATCACATGAAGGCCTATGGTCTCGGTCCGACCGTGGTGGATAACCGCGGCTCGTATTTCGCCTTGATGGCCGACACCATCGCGCGCTTTCAACAGGGTAAACCAGTGCTGTTCTTCACTTGGGTACCCCAGTGGATTGCCGGCGTGCTGGTGGAAGGACGCGATGTGGTCTGGTTGCCAGTGCCGTTCACCTCGCTGCCAGACGGCAAGGAAAGCAAAGACACCTTCCATGACGGCAAGAACCTCGGTTTCCCGGTAGACACAGTCAATGCCGTGATGAACAAGGAATTCGCCGAGAAGAACCCGGTGGCGCGCAAATTCCTCTCCGAGGTCAGCATTCCGACCAGCGCGGAAAGCGAACAGAACCTGCGCATGCAAAAGGGTGAAAAATCCCTCGCCGACATCAAGCGTCACGCCGCTGAATGGATCAAGGCCAATCAGCAGGCTTATGACGGTTGGTTGAGCGACGCACGCGCGGCGGCGAAGTAATCGGTTCGACCGCGCTTGGCGGCGGCTCAGCCCGTCGCCAACGTTGCGATCGCAGGTGTCAGTGAACGGCGAGTGAGTGAGGCGAAGATGGAAACCTTTCAGAGTCCGTTGAAGCAGCAGAACATCGGCTTTCGCCAGTCCGCGTCGGTGGCCGGACAGGCCCGAGTGGTGCGAGTGGCCTTCGTATTACTTGAGAATTTCTCCCTGACGACCCTGTCCACGGCGATGGACGCGCTGGTTACCGGCAACCTCATCAATGGCGAAACGCTGTACACCGTCTCGACCTGGTCGCTCAAGGGCGGACGTGTCGAAAGCGATATTGGCGTGCCGGTCGATTCGCAACGACTGGTCGCAGAGGGCTTCAACCATGACGCGCTGATTGTGATCGGCGGTCAGCGCGTCCGCTTGGCGCCGCAACCGCTGCTGCGCCGAGTGCTGAAGAAAACCGCTGGCAAGGGCATTGTCGCCGGGTGCTGGAATGCAGCGTTCTACCTGGCTGATGCGGGATTGCTCGGCGCTGAGGAATTCGCCTGTCACCGCGACAGCTGCGGTTTGCTCAGCGAGTACTTCCCACAGTTGAAAGCCTCCAGCCGTGAATTCATCGTCGCTCAGCGCCGAGCCACTTGTGCCAACGCTCATGCGGCACTGGATATGACCCTGGCGATCATGCAAGGACTGGGTTCGCACAACGATGTGGCGCTGCTCGATGAAATCAGACGGGTCCATCAGCCGGCACAGGGCAAACCTGCGGGAGCTGCCGACGGTGTTCGGCCTGCAGCGATTCCCAAGCCGCTGAACATCGCCATCGACCTGATGGAAAACAACATCGAGGAACCGATGGAAATCGATGCCATCGCCAGTCACGTCGGAGTGTCGCGCCGACAATTGGAACGCCGGTTCGCGCGCTATTTGAACGCTGCGCCCAATCGCTATTACCTGGAGTTGCGCCTGACCCGCGCACGGCAATTGATCGTGCAAAGTGATCGCTCGATGACAGACGTGGCACTGGCGACCGGATTTGTCAGTTATCCGCACTTCTACAAGCGCTTCAAGGATCTGTTCGGCTTACCGCCGATGACGTTCAGGGATTACCACTACGCTAGCGACTCTGCCAGCCACGGGCGCTATGCCTTAGCCGCCAGCTACTGAATCAGCCGCGCGAACTGACGGTTTGCGCCAGTCACGGTTTTACCAGTTTCCGATCAACGCCACTGCGTGCGTTCGCTTTGTGCCGCGTGCGTTTTGCAACTTCAACGATTAACGGTTCAACACTATGAAAGTCAGTTCATTACCCGCCGATGATGACAGTTGTGGCTGGTTTCATCTGAGCAAACCGCGTAGCCCCGAGCCTGCGCACCGTGGGCAGCGCTCGGCGCGGTGGGTGATCATCGGCGCCGGTTTCACCGGACTCGCCTGTGCGCGGCAACTGGCGTTGAATTTTCCCGATGACGAAGTAGTACTGGTCGAAGCACAGGAAGTTGGATTAGGGCCATCGGGGCGCAATGCCGGTTTTGCCATTGACCTGCCGCACGATATCGGCGCCGATGATTACATCGGTGACATTGCACTGGCGCGCACCAGTCTGAAACTCAATCTGGCCGGGCAGTCGATCCTGCGTGATCTGGTCGATCAGTACCGCATCGACTGTCAGATGAAGGCGTGCGGCAAATATCAGGCTGCCGTGGAGAATCGCGGTATCGCCGTGCTCGATGCCTATCGTCGCGGTCTGGAGAAACTCGATCAGCCGTTTCAAATGATCGACGCCGATGAGTTGCCTGAACATCTGGGCACGCATTTCTACCGCAAGGCATTGTTCACGCCGGGCGCGGTGTTGCTGCAGCCATCCGGGCTGGTCAAAGGCCTGGCCGACAATCTGCCTGCCAACGTCACGCTGTATGAGCGCACGCCGATTCTCGAAGTCGAGTACGGCGCCAGGACGGTTCTTAAACATGCCCACGGCAGCATCACGGCCGACAAACTGATTCTGGCGAACAATTCCTTCGGAATGCGTTTCGGTTTCCTCCAAGGGCGCATGTTGCCGATCTACACCTACGCCAGCATCACCCGGCCGCTGACCGAGGAAGAGCAGGCGCGCTTGGGTGGCAAACCGTTCTGGGGCGCCATTCCCGCTGATCCGTTCGGCACCACGGTGCGCCGCACGCCGGACAACCGCTTGCTGATCCGCAACAGCTTCACCTTTAACCCCGATGGCCGCAGCAACCGCAAATACAACGAGCGTTTCGTGCGCCGGCACAAGGCGTCGTTCGACCAGCGTTTCCCGATGCTGCCCAACGTCACGTTCGACTACACCTGGGGCGGCGCGCTGGCGATGTCGCGCAATCACAACGGCTTTTTCGGTGAGCTGGCGCCCAACGTCTACGGCGCGCTGGGCTGCAACGGCCTCGGTGTCACTCGCGGCACTGTCACTGGAAAGTTGCTGGCCGACTGGCTGGCAGGCCAACGCGACGGGCTGATCGATTTCCTCCTGCAAACCCCCGGTCCCAACAGCAACCCGCCAGAACCGTTCCTATCGCTGGGGGTGAACATGAACCTCAAGTGGGGGCAGTACCGCGCCGGCAGAGAAAGCTGAATTACCTGAAGCCCGAAATCCTGAATATTGAACCCTGGAGAAAACGCGATGAACTTTGATGGAATCTTTACCCCGGCCATTACCCCGTTGTCCGCCGATGGCCAGATCGACTATGCGGCGTTCTCCGAAGTAATCGAATACCTGATCGAGTCCGGGGTGCACGGCATCGTGATCGGCGGTTCGACCGGCGAGTATTACGCGCACACCGCAGAGGAGCGGGTCGCCGTGGCCCAGCGCGCGAAAGAGGTGATTCGCGGGCGCTTGCCACTGGTGGTTGGCACTGGCGGCATTCGTACCGAAGATTCGGTGTACTTCGCCGAGAAGGCCAAGGCACTGCAAGCAGACGCGATTCTGGTCGGCTCGCCGCCGTATGCCTTGCCGACGCAGAAAGAGATTGCCGCCCATGTGCTCGCAGTGGACAAGGCCGCCGGTCTGCCGATCATGCTTTACAACTATCCGTCGCGGATGGGCGTAGCGATGGGCGATGAATTCTTCGCTGCCATTGCCGATTGCAAGAACATCGCCGCGATCAAGGAAAGTTCGGGCGAGACCGCACGGCTGCATCGTCTGGCTCACTCGCACCCGCAGATCCAGTTGTCCTGCGGCTGGGATGATCAGGCGCTGGAGTTCTTTGCCTGGGGCGCACGCAGCTGGGTCTGCGCTGGTTCCAACTTCATCCCGCGTGAACACATTGCGCTGTACGAAGCCTGCGTACTGGAGAAGAACTTCGACAAGGGCCGGCGGATCATGTCGGCGATGTTGCCGCTGATGGACGTCCTCGAGAGCGGCAAGTTCGTGCAGTCGATCAAGCATGGCAGCGAACTCAGCGGCCTGCGTGCCGGCGGTGTACGCGCACCTTTGCAAGCGCTGGAGCCCGCCGAGAAAGAGCAACTGAAAAACGTCATCGAAACCCTGCAGAAGAACGTCGCGCGCATTGTCGAGGAGGCTTGAAATGGCTGATCTGCTGAGTAAAGAGCAATACCGTGAACTGGCGGGGCAGCTGGAATTTCGCCATCAGGCTTTTATCAATGGGCGTTTTTGTCCGGCAAAGTCCGGCAAGACGTTCACCACGACCAATCCCGCCACCGAGCAGGTGCTGACCGAGATTGCCGCGTGTGATGCCGACGATATCGATCAGGCCGTTGCAGCAGCGAAAGCAGCGTTTGATGAAGGCCGCTGGCAGTCACTCGCACCGTCGGCGCGCAAGTCGGTGTTGCTGCGCTTTGCCCAATTGCTGGAAGACAACGCTCATGAACTGGCGGTGCTGGAAAGCCTGGACAGTGGCAAGCCAATTCGTGAGTGCCAGACCATCGACGTGCCGGAAACCATCCATACCCTGCGCTGGCACGCCGAGCTGATCGACAAGATTTACGACGCCACGGCGCCGGTCGGTTCCGGCGCGGTGACCATGGTCGTGCGCGAGCCGATCGGCGTGGTCGGGCTGGTGTTGCCATGGAATTTCCCGCTGCTGATGCTCGCCTGGAAGATCGGCCCGTCACTGGCCGCAGGCTGTTCGATCGTGGTCAAACCGGCCAAGGAAACCACCCTGAGCACCTTGCGTGTCGCCGAACTGGCGCATCAGGCGGGTATTCCTGCCGGTGTGTTCAACGTCGTGCCCGGCGGCGGCAAGGAGGCGGGCGAGCCGCTGGGGCGTCATCCCGATGTGGCAATGGTCAGCTTCACCGGCTCGACCGACACCGGCCGGCTGTTCCTCAAATACTCCAGCGAATCCAACCTGAAACGCATCGTGCTCGAGTGCGGCGGCAAGAATCCGGCGGTGGTCATGAACGATGTCGAAGACATCGATGTGGTCGCGCAGCATGTGGTCAATGGCGCGTTCTGGAACATGGGCGAGAACTGCTCAGCCTCATCGCGCCTGATCGTCCACGCCGACATCAAGGACGAACTCTTGCAGCGCGTTCAGGCGCAGCTCGGCGACTGGAAAATGGGTGACCCGCTGGACCCGGAGAACCGTTTGGGCTCGATGATCAGCAAGGCGCATTTCGACAAGGTGCGTTTGTATCTCGATATCGCCCGCGACGAGCATCTCAGCTTTTTGGTGGGCGGCCAGACTCGCCACGATATCTTCGTCGAGCCGACCATCGTCGATGGCGTAAACCCCGACAGTCGCCTGTTCCAAGAGGAGATCTTCGGCCCGGTGCTGAGCGTCACCACCTTTCACACGGTCGATGAAGCCATCGCTCTGGCCAACGACACTGCCTATGGACTGGCCGCTTCGGCGTACACCGGCAACCTGCGCAATGCGCTGAAACTGTCACGCGGCATTCGCGCGGGGATCGTCACGGTCAACTGCTTCGGCGAGGGCGATGCCTCGACGCCATTCGGCGGTTACAAGGAGTCGGGATTCGGCGGGCGCGACAAGTCGATTTGGGCGCACGACCAATACACTGAACTGAAAACCATCTGGATCGACGCGTCGTAATTGGCGTCTGGACCTACACAAGGGCCTGCCAGCGAAAGCTGACGCAGGCCCTTGCTCGTTTCAGCGCCTAGGTATGCGAAATCAACAAATCACTGATGATGCAGATCGAGCCATCCTCTGGCGGGGTGGCGTCGGTGTAGTCGATCTGGTTGTAGACCCCGCCGTGGAAATTGAACACCTGCGAATTCCAGGTTGAGTCGAGCTGCAAATCACCTGATGTACCGACAACGCCGTTGTAGTCGACGGTGACTCGAGCTACGCCGGCAGAGTTGGCGCGAATGGTCACCTTGAATTTCGCGCCCAGCGGTACGCCCTTGAGCACCGTGGTGTTGACCGGGGTGGGCTGGTTGAAACTCTGGCGGAAGCCCATGGTGATGTTGCCTTTCTGCCAGAACACCTTGATGGCGGGGCTGTCGTCGTTTTTCACATGCATCTGCGAAATAACGACTTTCTGCGCAGAGTTGACCTTGGTCACGGTCATCTCCTGATAGTTGAGGTGGTCAGCGGCGCTGGCCAGCGACCAATAGAAGGATTCTTTCCATTCGCAGCGGGTGCGGTGGGTGCTCTTGCTTGAGGCGCCTTTGGTCGGCGCGGACAGTTGCAGCGATCCGTCCGGCAGCACGGTGACGATGCTGGGAAATTGCGCAATGGCCTCGGCGCCGCTGAGCTCAAGTGCGACCGGATTGGTCGCCGAGACGGGTACCGGGGTGGAGAGGGTGAGATTGCTGATGTTTACGGCCATGGTTTGTACTCCTGACGATAAAAATCATTAGCGACCCAAGCCTTCGGTGGATTGGCACATCTGTCTGCGCGGACTTTCACCATCTCTTGGGCACAGCACCATGGCGGCGCAAGCGGCCGCCGCGAAAACACAAAGGGCAACGATCACACCGGCAGCCTCCAGCACAGCGCCGAAAACCGGCGTGCCAGCGGTCTGACCGAGCGCCAGAAGCAGAAACGGAATGCCCAGTCCCAGGTCCGGGCGGTCCGGCAACAAACGAATGCCTTGCAGCAGATAAACGCCTGAAGAAACGATGTAGGCCGCGCCAAACAGGCACATCGCGGCGAGGCCCGATCCGGCGGAAACTGATGCGGCAGAAAGGCCCAATGTCCCGAGGGCGATTCCGGCAAGCGCTAGGTGCTGCATGCGTGCGACACCGAAGCGGCCAGTGAGCACGCCGGTCATGCAGCCGCTGATTCCCGCTGCGCCCAATACCATCCACGCCCACGCAATGGCCTGATCGGAGAAACCAGCCTCACTGCGCAAAATATCGGCGCCGAATGTCCAGATCGCCGTGCTCGCCAGGCCCATCAGGAAAGCACTGGCGCACAAAGGCAGTACGCCGGGTCGACGCAGCATTGCCAGCGAGAAGCTCTGCGCGACGTCACGCTCGACCCGGCGCGGTACCGCAAACCAGAGCCAGATCGTGACGCCGATGCCGGTCAAGGCAAACAGGGCATACAGCTGGCGCCATTGCCCGGCCGCCAATATCGCCGCAAAACCGGAAAAAACGATTCCCGCCGCTGTCCCGGCATTGATAAAACCATTGGCCCGCGGGCGATCCGCATCATCAAGACGCGCTGCCACCGCGCTGGCCAATGGCGGCGAAGTCAGACCCGTGCTCAATCCCGCCAGCGCCACACCACAGCCCAACGTCAGCCCCGACGAGGCCACAACCACCAGGCCCATCCCCAGCGTGGCCGCTGCACCGGCCATCACCGTCAACCCGCGCGGACTGATTTTGCCATTGCAGACAAACGTCGCAACGATGCCCACACAGTAAGCGGCGAACGCACTGCCACCAATCCATCCCGCAGCGGTCACGCTGAGCGTCAGATCCTGACGAATCTGCGGCAGCAGCAATCCGTAAGCGAAGCGCGCGAGGCCATAGGACAACGCCGTCAGCGCGAACGCTGCCGCGACAAGATTGAGGCTGCGCCGGTCAAGACTCACGGTGAAATCGGATTGCTGGCAGGAAAGGTTGTCTCGACCGCATGCTCCGGCCTGAACCTGGTGCGGTCGGAGTTGGAGGGATCATTAGCCATGAGTGTCCCTGAGGATGTCTGTTGCTGGAGTGGTTACCGATTCTGATAACGGACTTGCACTGGGGTTTGATGATTTTCCAACACAGCCGATGGATGGTAGAGCAAAGGGCGAGGGCAGCTCTCGGTTGGCTTGGCGCACGTCAACCTTTGCGAGCAGGATCGAGGGGTTTTTGCGGGTATCGAGGGGCGGGGGATGGCGCTTGGAGGGGGGCGAGTTAGTGCAGGACGGCACGCCGGAAGAACTGCGCGAGCGTCAGGGAGGTTTCCGCACGCTGTGGCGGATGCAAGCGAAGGTCCAAACCCGTTGAACACAGCACTACTGCGGCGAGCGGGTCCAGACCCTGACGTAATCGATGCGAAACACCGACGGCAGGTCAGCATCGTCGACCACCCCGAACCAGTCCCACATCGCTTCGCTGTCGAAGACGATTTGCATCGGGAAATGCCAGTAGCTGTTCTTTGCTTCCCGGACGAGTACGCCGTCGACGTACCAGCGCAAGGTCTCGGGTTGCCAGTCGAAACCGTAGACATGAAAGGTACTGGCCAGCCGCCAAGGGGCATTCCACGTGCTGCCGGAACTCAGGTGTTGATCATTCTGCGGTCTGGCCCAGACATGGGCGTTCATGTTGTACCGGCGGTCGAACGCTTCGTCGCGGGTTTTGCCGCCGATTTCGAATATGTCGATTTCCGTGGCGTTGTCCGGCAGCCCGGTCCACGCCAGCCAGAACGCACTGGAGCCGGCAGAGTTCATCGGCTTCGCCCGGGCTTCGTAATAGCCGTACATGCCCCGTTCGTTGGTGCGCACCATCGCCGAGCTGTAGTCCTTGTAGCCCAGGGCGACGTATTTTTCCGGGAGGGTCTGTTTGCGGAAGGTGATGTTCAGATTACCGCTGCCGACCTTGGCGTTCTCCGGCAAAAACAGCGCCGGTTTGCGCCCGAGGGAATCGGTGCCGGTGGCGTTGTTGACGTGCCAGCGTTCGGCATCGAGGGCGCTGCCGTTGAATTCGTCTGACAGCCGCGTATCGCGTGTCCAACCGCCGGCATTGGCCTGGTCCGATAACGGCAGATCGGGCGTAACGTGCGTCGGGGTCGGTCCTAGCGGACCGACGCGGGTCCACGCGTCGACCTGTTGCGGCATGGCGACCGCCCATTTCTGCGCCAGATACTCGAACACATTGCGGCGTTCGTCCTGGCTGCTGAATGGGCGGTCATAAACCAGCACCTCGGCGATGTCGCCTCGCAGAATCTCCGAGGTGCCCACCACATTGCGCGCCACCGCGAACGGGCCGATCGGCACGTCACTGGTTTCCAGCAAGGCCAGGGCTGGCTCGTAGGCGCTGGTCTGCTGCACGCTGATGCCGAAATTCGGTGCGACGTTATCGTTGTCCGCCAGTTGCGGCCGCGAGCTGAACAGTCGCTGCCAGGCCTTGCCGCCGGCCTGCTCGGGCAGACGTCGCGAGACGACGAAGACCGTCACCGGGCCTTTGCTTGTGCGGATCGCCTGGCCCATGAACGCTGCCGTGCCGTTGAAACGCACCACGCCGTGGCCGTTGAGGGCGTTGTCGACGCGCGTGGGCAATGTCGTCGCCGCGCGGTTGTCGACAGTGACGTCATTGCCCTTGCCGGATTTATCCAGCCAGCGTACGACCTGGTTTTGCCCCTCCAGTGTCATCGCGGCCGGGTCATTGCCGTCCAGCCACAACACCAGGCCTTCAGTGACCGGTCGTGGAATATTGGCGCTGACGCCAGCACTCAGCAGCAGCAAAACCAACAGCAAGCATGGTGATCTGTTCATGAGTCGTCCCTAACATGGATGTGCGCCGGTTCAGCTACCCACCGCCAGCAGCGGCGCCGGTTGCGGGCGGTAGCCCCACGGGTTGCTGGTCTGCCAGCGCCAGCTGTCGATGAGCATCTGCGTCAGCTCGCGTTGCGCCCGCCAGCCCAGCTCGCGCCCGGCCTTGCTCGCATCGGCGCGGCACTCGGCGACATCACCGGCGCGGCGGGCAGCGAACCGGTAGGGAATGCGCAGGCCGGTGACGTCTTCGAAGGCGCTGATGATCTGCAATACGCTGTAGCCGGTGCCGCTGCCGAGATTCCACACGTGCAGGCCATGCTCGTCGCCCTGCAAAACCTGCAGCGCCTTGAGATGACCTTCGGCCAGATCCAGCACATGGATGTAATCGCGAATACAGGTGCCGTCGACTGTTGGATAGTCGTTGCCGTAAACGGTCAACGCCGCGCGCTGGCCGCTGGCAACCTCGGTCAGGCACGGCAGCAGATTGTTCGGTCGACCGCTGGGTGCTTCGCCGATCAGCCCGCTCTGGTGCGCGCCGATCGGGTTGAAGTAACGCAGCACAGCGATGTTCCAGCGTAAATCGGCGAGGGCAAGGTCGCTGAGCAATTCTTCGATCATCAACTTCGAGCGCCCGTAGGGATTGGCCGGTTTGCCGGTGCCGTGGTCTTCGATGATGGGCATGCGGGAGGGCTCGCCGTACACCGTCGCCGAGGAACTGAACACCAGATTGAACACGTGGGCGCGGGCCATCGCCTGACACAGGTTCAGCGTGCCGAACACATTGTTGGCGTAGTAATCCATCGGCCGGCGCACGCTTTGCGCAACGGCTTTGAGCCCGGCGAAATGCAGCACGGCGTCGATCGCGTAGGTGCTGAAAATCTCGTCCAGCAGTGCGGCGTCGCGGATATCGCCCTCGATGAAATCGACGTGCGAATGACTCAACAGCTCCAGCCGTGCGACTGCTTCGCGGCTGCTGTTGCACAGATTGTCGAGGATCAGCACCGAGTGTCCGGCTTCGATCAGTTGCAATGCCGTGTGCGAACCGATGTAGCCGGCACCGCCCGTGATCAACGTGGTTTTGCGCATGACGACGTTCTCCATTGCGAGGAAATGCAGCTCAGCGGGCGGTGAACACCAACTTGAATTCTTGCGGCCAGCGCGGGTGCAGCAGGCTGTAGGCCAAGGCATAGGTCAGCGTGCCGATGGCAATGTCGCCGGCCAGGTGCGCATAACCGGACAGGCCGGTCTGCCGCGACAGCCACATCACCACGACGACCATCACGAAAGAGGCAAGCAGGCTGCGGTAACTGGACTGAAAGAAGCTGCGCCAGTCGTAACCGATCGCGGCGTGCAGGCCGCGTACCTGCAACGGCGTGATCAGCAGCGTGCGCAGCAGCAATGCCAGCGCCGCCGCCATGCCGCCGTAGGTCGCTCCGAGCAGATACACCAGCGCCAGCGCGAGCAGGGTGGTGGCGACTTCCGCCTTGAGGGTCAAGTGCGTGCGATTGACCGCCACCAGCGCAGTGGTTGCATACAGCGCCAGATTGCCCAGCGCCGCCGTGCAGGCGAGCACTTGCAGCAAAGGAATCGCATCGGCCCATTTCGCGCCGAAGATCAGCAGGATGATGTCCTCGGCGGTCAGGGCGATGCCGAAGAACAGCGGCGTGAGCACGAAGCCGCTGATCGCCGTGGAATCGCCTATAACCCCGATCAGGCGCGCCGGTTCGGCACTGCGCCGGGCGAACACCGGCAGGGCGTAACTCATCAAGCCGTTGCAGATCGCCGAGCGCGGCAGGTCGATGATGCGCATGGCCAGATTGAACATGCCCACCGCGTGCGCCCCGGCAGTCAGGCCGAGAATCAGATTGACGCCGCGTTGCAGGGTTTGCGAACTCATGACATTGACGCAGACCGGCAGACCGGCGCGCAGCACTTCGCCCAGCACCTGGCGGTCGATCAGCAAGGGAATGCGCCGACGCTCGCTGCGCATCAGTACCAGTGTGGAAACGCCGTCCATGATCAGCGCCTGCGCGACTACCGCCCACGGGCCGAAACCCAGCAGCGCAACAGCCACGCCGCCAACCCCGCCAGCCACTTTGCCGAGCAAGGTGCGCGAGGCCAGCAGCTTGAAATTGCCGCTGCGGCGCATCTGTGCCACATACACCCGGGCCATCAGGGTGAAGAGGATTTTCACCGAGGCCACGGCGGTCATCCAGCGCAACGCGGTGGACGGCGTATACAGCACCACCGCCAACGAGATCAACGCAATCGATAGCAGGCTGACCAGCACGGCAAACCAGAACACGCTGCTGATGTGTTTGTCTTCCATCCGCTGCAGGCGCACCAGCGGGTCTTCCAGCATCGACGAGAACAGAATGCCGACCACTTCGACCACGGCGATGATCAACGTGCCGATGCCCAGCTCCGTCGGCGTCAGCAAATGCGCGTAGACGACAAAGGTAATCATCGACAGGAAAATCAGGCCGAACTTCTCGGTGAAAATCCATGCGAGGGTCATCAGGCGACGGTTGGCCATGGCGCGATCCCTGAAATTCAGCGGCTGTTGCCCAGACTTTTGAAGCAGGCGTAGAGGTAGCGCAGGGTCGGTTTGCCCCGGGAGAACAACAGCGTCTGCCACGAATGCCCGAGCATCTGCCGGAACACCTCGATAACCCGTCGATGATCGCCGCGCCGGGAGAAGGCATTGAGAAATTCCGCGTGGTTGGCGAGAACGAAATAGATCCGCTGTTGCTGGTTCAAACGGGTGCCGTAACGCGCCAGGTACAGCTGGATGAAGCGCAGCTTGTGCGGGTAATACTTGTGCGGTTGCGCGGTGATGTTGGCGGCATTGACGGCGCGCCAGTGGAGGATCTGCGGCACGCTGTGGATCTCGCTGATTTCCGCGATGCGCGTCCACAACAGGCGATCTTCAGCGAAGCGCAGGCTCTGATCGAAGCCGCCAATGGCGACGATGATCTCGCGCAGGGCGAGTACGCCGGAGGTGCCGTTGATGATGTTCTCGCGCATGAAGTCGGCAAAGTGCTCGCCGTGTTTACAGCGATCCTCCAATTGGCGTTTGCCATCACTGAATTCGCTCATCTGAAAGCAATCGATCAAACCGACTTTGCGTCCCTGTCGGGTCAATTCCGCGTGCAGTGCCAGTTGTTTTTGCAGTTTTTCCGGATGCCAGCGGTCGTCGGCATCAAGGAAAGCGATAAAGGTTTCTTCGGCGCTGAACACGCCGCGATTGCGCGCACTGGCCGGGCCTTGGTTGGGCTGCTGCAACAGCACGATGGGGAAGGGCGCGGCGTACTGCCTGACGATCTCTGGCCCGGCATCGCTGGAACCGTCATCAACGACAATGGCTTTGTCCGGCAGGCGGGTCTGTGCGCACACCGAGTCCAGTGTGCGTTGAATGCTGGCGGCGGCGTTGTACAGCGGAATCACCACGCACACGGTGACTGCCGAGGGATCATTCAGCATGGGCGTTGCTCCCGGAAAGTGCCGCGCATTGGCCGAGCATTCGCCGCTGGCAGCGGCTGCGGACGGGCGACGAGGTGATGGCGGAAGGTCAGGCTGAGCACGCAGAAAATCAGGAACTCACCCGAGCGGTAGTTGGGAATCACATAGGCGACGTAATTGGTAACGACGAACAGGCCGATGATCACCAGCGCACAGGCCTGATAGCGCACCGACTGATCCGCCGTGATTGCCCGGTAGCGCTTGCTCAGGGTCTGGGCAAACATCAGCAGCAGGGCGATCAACTGAATCAGGCCGCCATTGAGCAGGGTTTCGACGTAGCCGCTGTGCGCGTTGCCGATGTAGCCCCAGCGCGTAATGAACGCATCTGCATCGGCACTGGCCCAGAACGCGCCGAAACCATAGCCCTTGAGAAATTGCGCATCGATCAGCGGCTGCAACAGCTCCCAGATCAACGTGCGGTCAGTGAGTGACGGGTCGCGGCCGACCAGTTCCAGCAGCATGGCGTAGTTGGCGTAAAGCACCCCACACAAGAGGAAGAACACCAACGTGGCGGCGGTGAAGGCCAGCAGTGAGCGGTTGATGCGCAGCCGGATCAGCGTGATGAAGTAGGCGTAACTGGCGGTGCCGGCGACGATCAGCGCAATCGCCGTGGCTGACTGCGCCAGACCGATGGCGATCAGCGCGAACAGCCCATACAGCATGGCCAGCGGGTTGCGCTGGCGGATCATCGGCAGCAGCAACAGGATCGCAATCGCGTTCAGGCGTGCGCCAGCGTTCTTTTCCGCGAACACCCCGCGAAAGGCCCCGTCACGGATGCCGCCGGAAATAAAGGCGATGTCCGGGCGAATCACGGCGAAGATCAACCCGACTAGCGCCGCTGCACCGATCACGCAGCCGAACAGAAAAGCGATCCGCTCGATGCTGTAGCGCCAAGCGATAAAACCGGCAAAAAACACCACGCTGAGCAGCGCAATGAAACGCTTGAAACTGAGCATCGGCTCGCTCGACCAACTGATCGACGCCGCCACGCAGCCGAGAAACAACAGCAAAAACAGGTTCTGCCGGTAGAAACTCTTGCTGAGGAACACTTTGTGGCGAATGAAGAAGAACAGCGGCACCAGCAACGTCAGCAAGCCGCAGACCTGATTGGCCAGATTGCCTTCCAGATCCTGCTGGGCATCGTCCAGCGTGCTCACATTCCCCAGGCGCAGAAAGAAGCCGATCACTTGCGTATAGAACAGCACGCCAAACAAGGTGAAGGCATCGGCCAGTGTCGAATAACGCACTTGCAGGCGGTTCATCTCAGCGCCTCCCGAGTAACGCCTTGAGGTAGGTCTGCACCGCGCGGCCGCTGACGAAGCGCGCGGCGGCATCAATCCGCCGCTGGCGATGCAGGGCTCGTGGTGCGGCCATTTGTGCGCTGATTGCGCTGGCGAGCGCGGCCGGATCGTCAACATCGACCAAGGGGGCGACGGCGCCATCGCCGAGGATTTCCTGCGGGCCGTACGGGCAGCGGGTCGCCACGACCGGCGTGCCGGTCGACAGGGCTTCGACCAACGCGTTGGGGCTGCCCTCGAAACGCGACGACAGGACGAAACAGTCCGCTCGGGCAATCTCGGCGATAGGGTCACTGGCGTATCCCGGTAGATCGCAACGCTCTGCGACGCCGAGCGCTGTCGCTTGGGCCAGCAGTTCGCCGCGCAGGGCGCCTTCGCCGAAGATGATCAGCCGCGCATCGCGTTGCGGCAGACGGGCGAAGGCGTCGATCAGAGTGTCGAAGCCCTTTTGTTGCGCCAGTCGACCCACGGCGACGATCACCGGGGTGGTTTTGTCCTTCAGCCAGGGATGGCTGGGCGCGGCGGCGGGTTTGTCACGAAAATCGTTGTCGAGCACCGGGTTGTCAGCGGTCGTCACATCGCGCGCGCGGGCGATGGTGGTGTCGACCAGATCCTCGGCGACGCCTTGTGACACGCAGATCACCGGGTTGGGAATCAGCCGGTACAACCACGGCGCCAGCCAGTAGGCGAGCTTGACCGACAATGCCGGGTTGACGTGTTTGTCCCGCGAAAAGGCATTGCGCTCGCTGACATGCAGCCGCGCCAGCGTCCCGGACAGCGCGGCGGCGGCAATCGCCACGACGTTGACGTGGGTGAGGGCGGCCAGTTGCGCGTCGTACTGATTGCTGCGTAAAAACCGTGTCAGTGCCGGCACAGCCGCCGCGCTGCGCGGACTGTCGAGCAGCACTTGTCTGACTCGTGGGTCGAGCGCCGGCTGATTGATGCCGGCACCGGTGAGCATCAGCAGCGTGACTTCGTTGCCGGCCTCAACCAAGGCACCGGCGAGGCGCACCATCATTTTCTCCGCGCCGCCGGCGCCGAGGTCCTGGAGGATGATCAGCAGCTTTTTCATCGGTTCCACACCTGGTAATAAGCCTGCGCGGCGTACTGGCTGGTATAGGGCAGGATCGCGTCGCTGACTGAATGTCGGGGCGGCGGCTCGGGTTCGCGGCTGGCCAGACTGTCGAGCAGCGCCTCGGCCAGGGCCGGCACATCATTGACCTTGACCAAACGCCCGAGGCGTCCATCGTCGAGCAACTCGCGCGGACCGCTGCCGCAATCGGTGGAGATCACCGGCGTACCCAGCGCCAGCGCCTCGACCAGTACCGTCGGCAAACCTTCGTGCAAAGAACTGAGCACCAACAGTTGCGCATGGCGGATCAGCGGATAGGGATTGCGCAGATGCCCGGTGAAATGCACCAGGCGTTCGATGCCCAGCCGTTGTGTCTGCGCTTCAAGCGCTGCGCGTAACGGCCCGTCGCCGGCAATCACCAGATACGGCAGCGGGCGTTGTTGCGCCGCCAGCGCGTAGGCGTCGAGCAGCAGCGCGAAGCCCTTGGTTTCCACTAGCCGGCCGACCCCCAGCCAGAAATGATGGGGCACGCCACCGGGCAACGGCGCCTGTGCCGCGCGCAACAGTTGCTCGCTGATCACCGCGTTCGGGCAATAACGGATGCGCGGCTGGCCCCACGGCATCAACCCGGCAAGCGACTGGCGCAGACCGTGGGACACCGCGACCACCTTGCCGCTGCCGCACAGGTACAGCGCGTACAACAGACGCAGGCTGGCGCGCCCGGTGTTCTGTTCGGCGCAATCCAGCGCGGCGTGGCGGGTGTAAATGACTTTGCAGGGACTGCCCAGGGTGGCGAACCAGGTGCAGAGGTTGGCTTGCTCCTTGGCGCCAATCAGATGCGTCACGCCCTCACGGCGGATCAGCCGGCGCAGCAGCACGATCGATTTCAGCCAGCCCGCGAGCCCACTGCCGCCACCGGCCATGCTCGGCGCGCCGTCGACGTTGGGCGAGTCGCCGTTCATGACGAAAAAACTCACCCGCCGGCCGTCCGCCAGAAACTGCTCGGCGAGGCGTTGCTGCACGCACTCGACGCCGCCGCCAGTCTGGTAATCCTTGAGCGTGAACAGAATATGCATCGGCACAATCCTCATGGGGCAGTGACATTGATTGCCACTTGCTGGCGCAGAATCAGTTCGGTCAGGCGCAGGGCATTGCTCGGGTAGTCGAGCAGGTAACGCTTGATCGTGTGCGGCTCGCGGTACATGCGGTAGAAGGCGCGCAGGTGCAGGCGGTTGATGGCGTCGGGGTAGTAACGCTCGCCAGCATTGGCTTCCTGACGAATGAAACCGCCGCAGGTGAACGCCACGCCGCTGAAGCCACCACGCAGCGCATCGAGGACAAAGCGCTCCTGCAGACCGGCGCCGAGGCCGACCAGCAACAGGTTGGTCCGCTGCCGACGGATATCAGCCTGAAGCGCGGCGCCTTGCTCGGCATCGAAGTACCCGTTGTGCGCGCCGACCAGTTGCAGGCGCGGGTACTGCATGCCGAGCTTTTCCACGAAACGATCAAGCTCGGCCTGCCGCGCACCGACCACATAGACGCGTTTGCCGCGCTGCTCGGATTCACGCAACACCGGATCGGCAATCGAGGTGAAATCGAAACTGACCCGCTGCACCGCGCGCCCGGTGATGCGCGACATGAACCCGGACATCAGCATGCCGTCGCAAAAATACGCCAGCGACGACGGCGGCTGGCGGATGAAACTGCCGATCGAGGCGAAGTTGAGAAAGGAGAAGGCCCGGTTGGATTCCAGCAGGGCCGGCGAATAACGGTCGAGCAATTCCAGGCGGATCATGACGCGAGATCCTGTGCTTGGGCGGCGCAGGTTGGCCGGCCGACGCTGATGTAGGTGAAACCGCGTGCGCTGAGGCGTTGCGGATCGAACAAATTGCGGCCATCGAAGATCAGCGGATTTTTAAGCTGGCGGGCGAGCAGTTCGAAGTCCGGCGCGCGAAACGCTTGCCACTCGGTGACGATCACCAGCGCGTCGGCATTTTTCAGCGCCGCCTCTTTGGTGCCGGCCAGCGTCAGGTCATCGCGCGGGCCGTAAAGCTGCTGCGCCTGTTCCATGGCTTTCGGGTCGAATGCCTGCACATTGGCGCCGGCTCGCCACAACGCCTCCATCAACACGCGGCTGGGCGCTTCGCGCATGTCATCGGTGTTGGGCTTGAAACTGAGGCCCCACAGCGCGAAGGTCTTGCCTTCCAGCGCACCGTTGAAGTGCTCGGCGATCTTGTGGAACAGCGTGCTTTTCTGCTCGTTGTTGCGCGACTCCACCGCCCGCAGCAGGCGTGCATCGACATCGACGCCGTGTGCAGCATGGATCAGTGCACGCACATCCTTGGGAAAACACGAACCGCCGTAACCGATGCCGGGATAAATGAACTGGTAGCCGATGCGCGGATCCGAGCCGATGCCATGGCGAACCATTTCGATGTCGGCGCCAAGCTTTTCGGCAAGCCCGGCCATCTCGTTCATGAAGCTGATCTTGGTTGCCAGCATGCAGTTGGCGGCGTACTTGGTCAGTTCGGCGCTGCGCACATCCATGACGATGATTTTTTCGCGGTTGCGATTGAACGGTTCGTAGAGCTCGCGCATCAGCGCTTCGGCGCGCGGGCTGTCGGTGCCGATGATGATCCGGTCGGGGCGCATGCAGTCGTCGACCGCGCAACCTTCCTTGAGAAATTCCGGGTTGGAAACCACATCGAAGGTCAGCGCAGCGCGGCCGCTCTCGGCGAGGATTGCACTGATGCATTCGCGTACCCGGTCCGCCGTGCCCACCGGCACCGTGGATTTGTCGACGATGATCTGCTCGCCGCGCAGGTGTTCGCCGATGGTACGGGCGACGCTGAGGACATGTTTGAGATCCGCCGAGCCGTCCTCGTCCGGCGGCGTGCCGACCGCGATCAGCAACACATCGCCGTGCTTTACCGCAGCGACCAGATCACTGCCGAATTGCAGACGGCCGCTGTGATGATTGTCCCGCACCAGGCTTTTCAGACCCGGCTCGTAGATGGGCAGAGTGCCGTCATTCAAGGCCTGCACCTTGGCCGCGTCGACATCCACACACAGCACGTTGTGGCCGACCCCGGCCAGCGCGGCGCCCTGGACCAGTCCGACATAACCGATACCGAATACACTCACATTCATGGGAAAACCTCATGCGTGGCGGGGTGGGCCAGAGCGCTGGCCGCTGTCAGTAGATGTTTTTCGAGAACAGGGTGAAGGGCGTCTTCAGCAGGATCTTGATGTCCAGCCACAGCGACCATTGATTGATGTAATTGAGGTCCTGGGCGACCCGGCGCTGCATCTTTTCCACGGTCTCGGTTTCGCCGCGGTGCCCGGTGATCTGCGCCAGTCCGGTGATCCCAGGCTTGAGCCGATGCCGTGCCATGTAGGCGCGCACCTTGCCGGTGTAATAGATGTTGTGGGTGACCGCGTGCGGACGCGGCCCGACCAGCGCCATGTGGCCGAACAGCACGTTGAACAGTTGCGGCAATTCGTCGATGGAGCTGCGTCGCAGAAAGCGTCCCAGCGGTGTGACGCGGTCGTCGTCGCGGGTGGCCTGACGCACTTGCTGATCGTTGTGCACGCGCATCGAGCGAAACTTCCACACGCGAATCACTTCGCCGTCGCAGCCATGGCGGTTCTGCTTGAACAGCACCGGCCCCGGCGACGTCAGCTTGACCGCAATGGCCACGCCGAGCAGCAGCGGACTGAGCAGAATCAGCGCTACCGCTGCGACGCTGCGTTCGAACAGGTCCTTGCAGAACAGGCTGCCGGGGTGCGAGGTAAGCAGGCTTTCGTTGAGGTAAATCGCCGGCATCCGCTCGATCTCGGAGATCGAATGATTGAGCAAGACCATGCTGCCCAGATCCGGAATCCACACCACGTCGACGTTCATGTCGAGCAGATTGATGTACAACGCTTCGATCGTCGCCGCCTCGGCCATCGGCAGCACGATGTACACCCGCCGCGCCTGCAAACGGGTGATGATTTCGCGGATGTCCTCGACTTCACCGAGCAGCGGCAGAATGCTCGGCGCCGGGCCGCTGTCGGCTTTCGCCGCGACAAACCCGAGCAGCAGCGCGCGATCCGGGTCGAGGAGTTTGCGCGCCAGTTCATGGGCGGTCGGGCAGGTGCCGATGATCACCGCGCGGCGCTCGTTGCAAATCATTTTGGTGTACATGCGCACGAACAGATGCAGCGGCAGAAACGTCGCCGCCTGGGCGAGAAAACCGACCACCGCCCAGACAATCACCACCTGCCGCGAGAACAACGCGCTGGTCTGGGTGACGAAGGCGATGCTCATCAGCAGTCCGAGCAGAATCAGCCAGCCGGCCAGCAAACGGCCGAGCCCGACCAGCAGGCCATGACGTTTGTGGTAGACCTGAACGAGGCTGTAGACCGGCATCGAGCCGAGCACCGTGAGGATGATCAGTAGCCGGTATTCACTGGGCAAGGCGCCGATGCGCCAGTGCACCAGAACAATCAGCAACAGATTGACCAGGGTCATTGCGCACAACCATTGCCCCCAGAAGGTGAGGCCGCGACGGTGTGCCATTTGCGCGGAATATTGCGAGGTCATCGGCGCGATCTCCGATTCATCGAACAGGGAAGGACAGGCTGCGGCCGGGCGGCACGGCCCGAAGGATCAGCGCGGGGCGAAGTCGTAGTCGTAGAAGGAACGGGAATGGCCATGGCCGTACTTGCGCGCCTTGCGCAGATCGACCTGATTGAGCACCACGCCGAACACCGGCGCTTGGCTCTGCTGCAACACGGCAATGCTCTTGCGCACCTGGCCGACCGGCGTGCTCTGCGCCTTGACCACGTAGATCACCGCATCGGAATGCTGCGCCAGCAACAGCGCGTCACTGACGATTTCCGCTGGCGGCGAATCGATGATGATGTGCCGGTAGCGCGACTTGAGAATCTGCAACAGCCGACCGAGGCGCGGTGAGCTGAGCAAGTCCTGCGCGGGGGCCACGGCGTTGCTCGAACTGCTCGAGGCTTTCAAGCGTGGTGCCTCGAACGGGTCCAGCGCTGCGGGCGTCAGGCAGCCGGCCGGGAGCATGTCCAGATTACCGACACTGCGAATGCAGTCTTCCAGCCGCGCGCTGCCGGCCATGAGGTTGGCGAGGCCGGGGCTCTGCGGCGGGAAATCGAAGTTCAGCGACAGCGTCGGCTGCCGCATGTCGGCATCGATCAGCAGCACCCGTTCCAGTGGCGCGAGTGACGAGGCAAGGTTGTTGGCGATGGTACTTTTGCCTTCGCCGGACACCGAGGAAGTGACGAGCACCACCTGCGCCGGGCGTTCGTTGTTCTGCAGCATCAGCCAGGTGCGCAGATTACGGATGGTTTCACAGAAGCGCGGGTGGTCGTTGTCTTCGAACAGCCGCGCCAACTGTCGCCGGCTCTTCTTCATCACCAGCGGCACGACGCTGAGCAACGGCACATTGAGCAGACTCTCGACGGTGTCGTCGGTCTTGAAGGTATTGCTGAGCGTATCGAAGAGGAAGGCGAGGGCAACGCCGACGATCGCTGCGACCAGCGCGACAATCGCGAGAATCAGATTCTTGCGCGGTTTGCTCGCTTCCAGCGGTGCGATCGCCGGGTCGACGATGCGCGCCTTGGCCGAATCCATGTCCGAAGTGGCGGCGGTTTCCTTGAGGCGGGTGACGAAGGTTTCATAGAGCGCGCGGGTGCTGTCGACTTCACGCTGGAATTCGCGCAGCTGGAATTCCTTGCGCGAAATGTCCTGAATCTGCGCCTTGTTGCTGTTGAAGGATTTGCGCAGCGCGTCTTCGCTGGCCACTGCCAGTTGATACTGGCGCTCGATGCCGGCGACCACTTGCTGCACTTGCAGGCGCAGACTGTTGGCGGCGGTGCGCTGTTCGGATCGGGCGGAGATCAGCGCCGGGTGTTTCGGCCCGTAGCGGCCCGACAACTCTTCGACTTTGGCCTGAGCCTTGGCCAGGTCGGCCTGGAACTGCTGAATCAGCGGATTGCTCAGCACTGCCGGCACGCTGGACAAACGACTGATGTCGCCGTTGCTCAAGGCTTGCGCCTGACGGAACTGGCTCTCCGCTTCAGCACGGTCGCGGCGCGCATCGATCATGCGGTTGCCGGTCATCTGCAGCTCGTTGGCACTGATGGTGGCGACACCGTCGACATCGACCAGACCCTGTTCCTCGCGGTAGGCCTGCAACTTGTTTTCGGCAACGCGCAGGTTGTCGCGCAACTCGACCAGGCGGGTGTTCATCCAGCTGGTGTTGTTTTGCGAGGACTTCAGGCTGGTGTCCTGCTGGCTGTCGATAAAGCCTTGGGCGAGGGCGTTGGCCACCGCCGCAGCGAGTGCCGGGTCGGGCAGTTCGACGTCGATCTCCAGCAATTGACTCTTGCCGACAAACTTGACGCTGGTGTGCAGCATCAGGTTTTGCGTGACGTCATTGAACACTTGCTCTTCGGTCGCTGGCGGCTTCGGCGGCGGCAACAGGTCCAGCCATGGCAGCCACTGGTCGCGATTGAGCTCCGCCAGCCATTGGCGCGGGGTGAACCAGCTCTGCGCCTGCTGGCGTGGATCGGTGACCGGGTGGGTGGTGAGGCCCAGTTTGCGTACGGCGCGCTCGGCCAGCTCCCGCGATTGCAGCAGCGCTTGCTGGGTCTGCAAGTAGTCAGTGGTGGTGGCGCCGCCGGATTCGGCGGCCTGCTGAAAACTCAACACCGGTGGCGTCTTGTCCTTGATCAGCAACGTCGCACTGCCGACGTATTGCGGCGTGATGAACGACAGCGCCACCACGGCCAGCGCGCAACTGAGCAGCACCAGCCAGGCGATGTTCCACTTCGCCGACCAGACCACGCGCCACAGGTGCAGCAGATCAAGGGTGTCCGACTCATCAGCCGCTTGCGTTTGCGAGTGGCCCTGGAGCGGACGTTCGAGGTAGGTGCTTGGGCTGTTGTCCATGATCAGAAAAAGCCTTGTGCAATGGAAATGGTGTCGCCGGGGGCGATGACAGTGGTGCGCGAGACGTTTTCAGTGACCGGCGGGCCGCCACTGCCGCGCAGGATCGTCACGCGTTTCATCGAGGCGCGTTCGGTCAGGCCGCCACCCAGGGCGATGGCTTTTTCCAGGGTCAGGCCGGGCTGAAACGGATAGCTGCCGGGCTTCTGCACCTCGCCGTTGATGTAGAACGGGCGGTACTCGATCTGGCTGAGGCTGACTTTCGGATCGACCAGATAGCCTTGCTTGAGGCCATCGACAATTTTCTGTTCGACCTGATTGGGCGTCAGGCCCTTGGCGACGATTTCGCCGAGAAACGGGTAGGAGAACGTGCCGGCATCATTGAGGCGAATCTTCTTGAAGCTCAGTTCCGGCTCGCCGAACACGATGATGCGCAAGACATCGCCAGCGGCCAGGCGGTAATGGGTGTCGGTGTCCGCCGCCTCGACCGTGGGCACTGTCCAGAGCAGCAACAACAGTAAAATCAGGCGCGTGTGCATGGCCCAACCCTCCTAAAGACTGACGTCGAACGTGATCTGGAAAACATTGCGGGTGAAGCTTTCGTTGTCGGCATCGGAGTCGTTGTCGCGGTGGCGATAGGCGACTTCGACGTCCAGCCAGCGGCGCATTGCGTAATTCACGCCGAGTTTGTAGTCCTGCAAATCGTCGCTGCGGTCCTGGCCTTCGTAGACGTAATGACCCATGCCGGCTTCAGCAATCGTGGTGATGCGTTCGGTCCAGCCGTGACGCCAACCGATCTGGGTGAAGGTGGCTTTCACCGCGTCGGAGCCGTCATCGCCTTCGGCCATGGCCTGGCGCGCGAGGAAGGTGAAGGTCGAGTAGGTGCGCGGTTTCCACGCCAGATCCACTTGCCAGGTCGGATTGCTCAGGTCGTCGGCGCCGCTCTGGTCGAAGTTCTTGCGCTCGTAGCCGACGCGCAATTTGCCGGTGGTTTTCGCCGTCATGTCCCACTCGGCTCCGGCCAGTACCGCGTCGGAGCGACTGCTGCGCGGGCTGTTCGATTGCAGGTAATCGAAGCGGGTGTGGTCGTATTCGAGCAGGCCACGGGTCTTGCTGCCGAGGCGGTGATACCAAGTGCTGGACAGATTGCTGGTGTTGCGCTCCTTGTCATCGTTGATGCCGTCGGAGTTGTCATAGCGCAGTTGTGCGTAACTGGCGCCGAGGTCGATCTGGTTCAGCGCACTGCGCGCGCCGAAGGTGTAGACGCCGCCGACGCGCTGGCTCTCGATCTTGTCGTTGATGCCGTCGACGGCGGTCGAGGTGGTGCGCTCGTACTTGCGTGCCTCGGCTTCGAGTTTCAGCCGATGCCGGTCGGTGAACTCCATGATGCTGTCGGCGCGCAGACGCTGGGCGGTGTTCGAAGCGTCCGAGGCGCTGTGATAGATGTAGCGGGTCGGCTCCCAGATCACCCGCGTGGCGCTGTTGCGGTCCTCGGCTTTGAGCTCGAAGGCCGGCGCCAGGCGGGTGACCATGGTCGATTCGACATCGTGTTCGACTTCACGAAAGTTGTCGTCGTAGCTTTCCGACAAGGCAAAGGTCGGGGTGAAATCGAAGCCGTACACATTGATCGCTTGCGGCTCAACGCTCCAGGCAGCTTCGGGGGCACAGCAGGCGACGACTAAAACCAGGGAACAGCGAGGCTTCAGAGCCATGGATCACGCTCCTGATTAAGGGGGTCGGGGTCAGGGCGAAGCGGATCCGGACTATTGTCGCTGGCGTTCGAGGTAACTCAGCGGGACGCTGACGTGCTGTTGGCGGTTGAGAAAATTGAGCAGCATCATCACGCGCTCATCGCCCTGCATGGACAGGAACACGCCTTCGAGCGGGGACAGTGGACCCTGGACGATTTGCAGAGGTTCGCCGGGCTTGAGTGTCGGTTCCGCAGGAAAGCCGATCGACTCCTGACTGCGCTCACGCAATTGCGCGATCACGTCTTCATCGACCCGGGCGGGCACATGGTTGAATTCGACGATGCGGCTGACACCACGGGTCGAGCGAATCGGTGCCCAGTTATCGTCGCGGCTCAGTTCAATGAATACGTAGCCGGGGAACAGCGATTCCAGTGTTCGTTGGCGTTTGCCACGAATACTTCGCTCGCTCATCAGCTGCGGCCGAAAGGTCGAATAGTTCTGTTGCTGCAGATTGAGTTGTGCCCGTTCATCCTGGCGGGGCTTGCACTGCAATAAATACCAGTTAGAGCCGTTGCGGCAAACCGTTAGCATGCTGGAGTACTCCATACATAGCGATCGTGTAAGCAGGGCGGCCGATAACGTGGGACTAGCCGCCAAGCTTGCTAGTAGGTAGTAGGCTGATCAAGGCAAAGTGCCGAGCCAGATGCATCAATGTTTATTGGCAGAAGAAGTGTTTCAAAAATGAATCAACTTGGTTGGTTATTGTTATATCCGTGGCCGTCTTGGCTATAACGAATCGGCGCGCTTTCATTCAGGCAAAGCTACCGCACGGTTCGCAGTTGCGACCTTCAGGATCCAATTACATAAGTAGCCGGAGAGCAGAAAAGTGCGCGGCGGCGCGAGCTCTTCGGGCAGTGCTAAGTTATCGACCAGTCTTTGCAAGCTGTCAATTAATAACAGTCAAAAAGACTGCCTTTCATCCGCTGATAATGGCCGTGTTCCGTAAGTCATTGTTTATGAAAGGTGAAATTTATTCGTCGGATTTTTTAAACTTTTCGAAGTTATTGAAGTCGCGGGTCTTAGATGGCGTCCGTGATAGCAAATTAGTTTCAATCTTACATCTTTCGATTCATCGGCAGTTCGACTTTTAAATGCCTCGCGTCGGATGCTGCTGGCCAGGGTAACTAGGGTCGTCTATCAATAGTTGCCGTTGTTGGCCGGTAAATGTTCGGTGCTGTGTATCTCCTTAAAGTCCAACCGGTGAGCCGAGGTGATCATGAGTGTTCTGGTAACAGGTGCCGCAGGTTTTATCGGTTATCACACGGTCATGCGTTTGTGTCGCGAGGGGCTCGAGGTTGTGGGTATCGACAATCTCAATCCTTATTACGACGTCAAACTCAAACAGGCGCGTTTGCACAGATTGCAGACGCTGGCCAATTTCACTTTCCATCGGCTGGACATTGTTGATCAGGCGGCGTTGAACGCGCTGTTACAGCACGGCCACTTCAAACAGGTCATTCACTTGGCCGCCCAGGCCGGGGTGCGCTACTCGCTGGACAATCCCGATGCCTATGCGCAATCGAATCTGGTCGGGTTTCTCAACGTTCTGCAGGCATGCCGTCGTCATCCGCCGGAGCACTTTATCTACGCATCGAGCAGCTCGGTGTATGGCGCCAATACCAAGATGCCGTTTGCAGAAGACGACCCGGTCGACCAACCGGTTTCGTTGTACGCCGCGACCAAGCGTGCCAACGAATTGCTCGCGCACAGTTACTGCCATCTCTACGGCTTGCAAGCCACCGGCCTGCGTTTTTTTACCGTCTACGGTCCCTGGGGTCGACCGGACATGGCGCTGTTCAAGTTCACCGAAGCGATGCTGCAGGGGCGCGCCATCGACCTTTACAACCAAGGCGAAATGGCGCGGGATTTCACCTACATCGATGACATCGTCGAAGGGATTTTCCGACTGCTCGACAAACCGCCCGCACTCAGCGCCGAGCGTGGTACTAACCGGCTGTTCAATATCGGTCGCGGCAGTCCAGTAGCGCTATTGATCTTCGTCGAATGCCTGGAGCAGGCATTGGGCATGAAGGCCCAGCGCCGTTATCTGCCGATGCAGGAGGGCGATGTATTGAAGACCTGGGCCGACGTGTCGGCGCTGGCACGCTGGATCGACTTCAGCCCGCAGGTGCCGATCGAGCAGGGCGTGCAAGCGTTCGTGCAGTGGTATCGCGAGTTCTATCAGGTCTGATTCAGTGCAGGGTGACGGCCCTGCGACTTTCCCCGATGCGGATCCGGTCGAGGGCGCGATTCAACGCATCCAGTGCATCGAGCAACGCGTTGGCCTCGGCTTCACGCCCGTCACCCCACAGACGCTCGGCCATTTTGTTCAAGGCTAGAATGGCGCGTTCGATGTCGGCTGCACTGGCGCTGTTCTCAGGGGCTGGTGGTTTTTTCGGCATTCAGGGTTCCTCGGCGGTCGGCAAATCACCATACCGCCAAGGCGCCGAGCAATACAGCGACAAGTGTCCCCGATCAGCAGCTAATGCTGTCTGGTCAGCGATTAGCCTCAGTCAATCCCGCCTCGATAAACCGCACCGAACTCTCCAGTGCCTGCTGCCCCTCGGCCAATATGCCCGCGTAGAAATGCCAGGCGTGAAACATGCCGGGCCACACTTCAAGATTGACCCGGACGCGGTTGTCCGCCAGGTGATTGGCCAGACGCATCGCGTCACTGAGCATCAGTTCGTTTTCGCCGATCTGCACCAGAATCGGTGGCAGTCCGGTGACGTCGGCGAACACCGGCGAGGCTAGCGGATGGTTGGCCAAGGTGTCGCCGAGAAAGGCTCGCGCGAGGATGTCCAGCACTGGCTTGGAGTTTAGCGGGTCAAGGCCTTCACGATTGCTCATGGAAGCGCCGGTGTGTTCGAGGTTGGCCCATGGCGAAATTGACGAGCCCACCGCAGGCAATGGCAAACCTTTGGATTTTGCCGCGACCATCACGCTGACCACCATCGCGCCACCCGCCGACTCGCCAGCGAAGGCAATCTTGCCGGCGGCGATGTTCTGCTCAAGCAACCACTCATAGGCGCGCAAAGTGTCATTGATAGGGGTGGGGAACTGATGCTCGGGTGCGAGACGGTAATCCGGCATGTACACCCGCGCGCCGAGCATTTTTGCGTAGTTGCCGCCGATGCCGTGGTAGCCGTCAGGTCGACCGACGATGTAGGCGCCGCCGTGGATGTACATCAGCACTGCGTCGGTCTTGAGTTCATCCGGAGTCACCAGCGTAGCGGGCACGCCGCCCATGTCGACTGCTTCAAACCTCACGCCAGCCGGTGGTTGATTCTGCCCGAGCATTTTTGCGTAGGCATCGCGGATGTCGCTCATCTTAGTGGTGGTATCGATACCCTTCAGCACGGGCACCAAATCGCTGAGGCTGTTGGCCCAGGTTTGTACAGCTGCTTTTACTTCAGTGTTCATATGACCTCGATCAGACGTTAGTGATGGCTTAACTAATCGAGATGTTATGCTCATGATTGGGGAATAGGGTTCCCCATAACCGGTGCCAACCCGCCTGAATGCCAAACCCGGAGGCCTAGTGGAACTGCATAACCTGAACGACATCGCCGCCTTCGTCGCCTCGGTGGATGCCGGAAGTTTTACGGCGGCGGCCAGGCAACTCGGGCTGACTCGCTCGGCCGTCGGTAAATCGATCGTGCGGCTCGAATCGCGTCTGCAGGTCCGTCTGCTCAACCGCACCACCCGCAGCCTGAGCCTGACCGACGATGGTCGGGTGCTGTTTGAGCGATGCGTGGGCATCCTGCAGGATCTGGACGAGGTCGAAGAAGCTTTGGCGTTCCGCCGTTCGACGCCCAGCGGCCGCTTGCGCATGAGCCTGCCGGTCGCACTGGGCCGGCTGCACGTTGTGCAGCACATCGAGCGCTGCTTGAGAGACTGGCCGTCGCTCGCCATCGACGCGACGTTTTCCGATCGGCTGGTCGACCTGATCGACGAGGGTTTCGATCTGGCGATTCGCATCGGTCCGCCCAAGGAAGACTCCGGACTACTCACGCGCACGGTGGCTTACCAGCAAATGATCACCTGTGCCTCGCCCGATTATCTGAAAGAACATCCGGCACCGCAGACACCCGAAGATCTCGCCGGGCATGCGTGCCTGCACTTCGTCAGCGGCGGCCGATTGCTGCCGTGGAATTTTCGCGTCAATGGTCAGCCTGTGCCGGTCATTCATGCTGGACGGCTGCAGATGGACAGCGCTGAAGCCTTGCATCAGGCGACTGCCGCAGGCCTCGGTATCGCGACGTTGCCATCCTATGTGGTCAACGATGACCTGCGTAGTGGCAAGCTCGTGCAGTTGCTCGCAGAGTACGCCGAGGCTGCCGAGCCGATCCGGGTGATTTATCCGAGCAAGCGACACCTGTCGCCGAAGATTCGGCTGTTCATCGACAGGCTGGTGGAAGCATGGTCGCCGGCGCCTTGGGACTGATCAGCCCGCCATAGGAGCTGTGCCGCAAATTCACAGCAGGTGTGCTTTTTCAGCTATATCCAGCCAATCTTGGCGAGCCGTACTCTTGCAAACAGTGGCGCAGAAACTTGCGTGTCATCGCCACTGTAATCCGACGATGTCTGTGCTCGGCACGGATCATTTGAAGGAACAATAAAAACAATATCTGCGGGAGATGAATCCAATGAGACTCGCTCAAGAGGAAGCCGTGGCCGTGGCGGCTACCACGAAAAGCTGGCTGAAAGCTGCCGGCATCCTGCTTTGCCTGTCCACCCCGGTCGCCGCGCTCGCGGACATCAGGATCGGCGCGCTTTATCCCCTGAGTGGATCCCTGGCGTTACTGGGCGACGAGAGCTTCCGTGGCCTCGAACTGGCCGTCGCCGAACGAAATGCCTCGGGCGGTTTGAAGGGCGAGCCGATCAAGTTGCTCAAGGCCGACGCAGTCGATGCGGGACAAGCGGTCGGTGCCGCGCGCCGGCTCACCTCTGTTGAGAACGTCACTGCTGTATTTGGCAGCTATTCCTCGGCGCTGTCATTTGCGGCCACGCAGGTGACGGAGATGGCGGGGGTGCCGTTTTTCGAATTGGGTGCGGTGTCCGACCACATCACTGAGCGTGATCTGAGCTACGTGATGCGCAGCAACCCGACCGCCAGGAATTTTGCCGAAGGCACCATCACCGCCATCACGGAGATTGTCAGCCCATCGCTCAAGGTCGATCCGAAACAATTGAAGGTCGCGATCATCCACGAGGATGCGCTGTACGGTACGACCATCGCCGGGTTTCAGAAAAAGATCGCTCAGGAGCAAGGTCTGAATGTGGTCGAGGTACTGCCGTATTCGGCCAAAGCGGTTGATCTCTCATCGCTGATCCTGCGTTTGAAGGGCGCCCAGGCGGATGTGGTATTGCAGACCAGTTATCAGAACGACACGACGCTGTTTTTCCGCCAGATCCGCGAAGCCGGTTTCAGGCCCAAAGCCGTTATCGGCGCCGGCGGCGGCTATTCCATGCAGGACACGGTCAAGGTCGTCGGCGCAGCCAATATGGAAGGCGTGCTCGATGTCGATTTCCCACAGTTCCAGACCAATGAAAACGGCGCTCCCGGTATCGGGGCGTTCGCCAAGGCATACAAGGATCGCTACGGCAGCGAACCGCGCTCGGGCCACAGCCTGATCAACTATGTCGGGGCGAAGATATTCCTTGATGCCATGGAAAACAGTACTTCGCTGGACGCCGATGCGATCCGTGCCTCGGTGGCAACCATCGATATTCCTCTCGGCGGCACGGCTGCCGGCATCGGTGCCAGGTTTGGCAAGAACGGCCAGAACCAGCGCGCCAATACGGCAATCATGCAGTGGCAGAACGGACTGCTGAAAACCGTTTACCCCCAGGCAGCCGCCGTTGCCCAAGCGCGTTTTTCCGACCAACCCTGATACCTGAACCCCGCAATCTGCTGAAGCTTGATCATTGAGCTTCACGGGTTCGTTCGCTCGCAAAGAGGGCGCCAACCGTGGAAATTTTCATCCAGCTCCTGTTGAACGGCTTATTGCTCGGTGGCACGTTGGCCATCATCAGCATCGGCCTGACGTTGATTTTCGGCATCGTGCGTGTGGTCAACTTCGCCCATGGCGAGTTTCTGATGATCGGCCTGTATGCCGTGTATTTGCTGAATTCGCACTTCGGCATCCACCC
Source organism: Pseudomonas siliginis (assembly GCF_024072275.1). Taxonomy (NCBI): domain Bacteria; kingdom Pseudomonadati; phylum Pseudomonadota; class Gammaproteobacteria; order Pseudomonadales; family Pseudomonadaceae; genus Pseudomonas; species Pseudomonas siliginis. The sequence continues at coordinate 2,815,722 of NZ_CP099598.1, forward strand.
GTATATGGCGATCATTCCTGCAACGATCCTGTTGTTTGCCGCTGGTGCGGCAATGCAGCGTTTCATCATTCAGCCGTTGCTTGGCGCCGAGGGACATATCCAGATTTTCGCCACCGTGGGCGTCTCGATTGCCCTGATGAACGGCGCGTTGCTGATCTTCGGTGCCGACGTCATGACGGTGAAGAACATCAGCGTCGGTACCACGACCGTCAGCTTCGGCGCCTTTCGCGTCAGCAGCGGTCAGTTGATCACGTTTGTCGCGTCGCTCGCACTGGTCGCGGGGCTGCACTGGTTTTTGCAGAACACATTTCTCGGCCGGGCTGTCCGCGCTACTGCACAGCATCGCAACGCGGCGCAACTGATGGGTGTCAACGTCAAAAACATCTATGTGTTTGCCTTCGGCCTGGGTTGCGCCTGCCTGGGCGTCGCCTCGGGACTGATCGCTCCGCAATATCCGGTCTTTCCAACCGTTGGCACTTTCTTCGTGCTGACGGCGTTTGTGATTGTGGTGCTGGGCGGCCTGGGCAGCCTGTCCGGCGCACTGATCGGTTCAATGCTGATCGGCATCGTCGACAGTCTCGCCGGTTACTACATCGCGCCGGACCTCAAGGAGGTCGTCTACTTCACGATTTTCCTGGGCATCCTGGTGTTTCGTCCGACAGGTCTTTTCGGCGCCGGTCGCGGGTCTGAGTGAGGAAGATGTTCATGAATATTTTGCACCCGCGTGTCTATGTCAGTGCACTGGCCCTGGCGCTGTTACTGATCATTCCATTGAGCGTTGGCTCGCCGTTCGTTTACCACCTGTTCATCCTCATATGCAGTTATGCGGCACTGGCCAGTGCCTGGAACATCGTCGGCGGGTTTGCCGGCCAGCTGTCGTTGGGGCATGCCGTGTTCTATGGGGTGGGCGCTTACACGACGACGCTGCTGATGATGAAACTGGGCATCAGTCCATGGATCGGCATGTTCGCTGGCGCAATCCTGTCGTCGATTGTCGCGGTGCTGATCAGTTGGCCGTGCTTCAGATTGCGCGGGCCGTTTTTTGCCTTGGCGACCATTGCGGTGCTGGAGGTCGTGCGTCTGGTGGCGATCAATCAGCATGACGTGACCGGTGGTGCGGCAGGGCTGGGCGTACCGCTGAAGCTCGGTTTCGAGTGGATGTTGTTCCGCCCGCGCTGGCCATACCTGCTGATTGCCTTCGCGTTTCTGCTCATCACATTGGCAGTGTCGTGGAAGATCAAGAATTCCCGACTGGGTTATTACCTGATCGCCGTGCGTGAACGTGAAGACGCCGCCCATGCGGTGGGCGTGAACTCGGTCAAGGTCAAGCTGATCGCCGTGGTGTTGTCCGCATTTATCACCAGCCTGGTCGGCAGCTTTCACGCGATGTACCTGACCTTCATCGAACCCGGCTCGATGTTTTCTCTGGAGATGTCGATTCAGATCGCCATGTTCGCGTTGATTGGTGGACTGGGCACGGTATCGGGACCGTTGATCGGCACTTTGCTGGTGCTGCCGCTGGCTGAACTGGCACGCGGCTGGCTTGGCGATCTGGGCAGCGGGGTGCACGGTCTGGTCTATGGCATCGTGCTGGTCGTGGTGGTGCTGACTATTCCGCAAGGCGTGGTGGGGCGTTTTGGGGCTCGGATATTTGCCTGGATCGACTCATTGCCCGGCGGCCGTCGTTCGATGGCAAATACAAAAGCACCGATCGGGCCGACCTTGGCGCAAGCCCACTCGGCCACGCACGGTGAGCCGGTTCTGGTCGCAGAAAACCTGCACAAGTTCTTTGGCGGACTGCACGCCACCAACGATGTTTCGCTGAGCTTGGCCGAAGGCGAAATCGTGGGTGTGATCGGCCCGAACGGCGCCGGCAAAACTACGGTGTTCAACCAGCTCTCCGGGTTTCTTCTGCCATCCAAAGGCCAAGTGAAAGTGCGCCTGCTCAATGGCGACTGGGTCACCCCGAACAGCCCGGCCGAGTTCGCCCGGGCAGGCATTGGCCGGACCTTTCAGATCGTGCAGCCATTCGCTGATTTGAGTGTCTGCGAGAACATCATGCTCGGTGCATTCATGCACACCGCCGACGCGAAGGAGGCGAGGGCGATCGCCGAGCAAGTCGCCGAGCTGACCGAACTCACCGCGCTGCTCGACACCCGGGCGCGCAACTTGACGGTCGGCGGCATGAAGCGCCTGGAAATGGCCCGCGCTCTGGCGACCCGCCCGCGCATCCTGCTGCTCGACGAGGTCATGGCCGGCCTCAACCCGACGGATGTTGCCAAGGCCATCGCAGTCATTCGCCGGGTGCGTGATTCGGGCGTCAGCGTGTTGATGATCGAGCACTTGATGCAAGCCACCATGAGCCTTTCTGACCGCATCGTCGTGATCAGTTCCGGCACGCTGCTGATGCAGGGCGCGCCTCACGATGTGATCAACGATCCTCAGGTTATCGAAGCCTACCTCGGTAAGGAGTACAGCCATGCTTAAACTCGACAACGTCCACAGCGGCTATGGCGGTACGGAGATCCTTCGTGGCGTGTCGTTCGAGGTCAATGCCGGTGAGGTGGTGACCATCGTCGGCGCCAACGGCGCCGGCAAAACCACGACCCTGCGCAGCTTGTGCGGCATCGTCACACCGTCCCAAGGCACGATCGAATTCGAAGGCCAGCGCATCGATGGCAATCGCCCCGATCAGATTGTCGACGCGGGCCTGACGCTGATACCGGAGGGGCGCCAGTTGTTTCCCTTCATCAGCGTGCGCGACAACCTCTTGATGGGCGCCTACAAACGCAGTGCACGAGCGGGCTACAGGCAGCGTCTGGACAATATTCTCGATCTGTTTCCGAGGGTGCGCGAACGCCTTGATCAGAACGCCGGGACACTGTCGGGCGGCGAACAACAAATGGTTGCCATCGCCCGGGGCCTGATGGCCGAGCCGAAATTGTTGATGTTTGATGAGCCGTCGCTGGGCCTGTCGCCGCTGCTGGTGTCGCAGGTCTTCGAGATCATCAACAGGATTCTCCAGCTGGGCACCACCGTGTTGATCGTCGAGCAGAACATCGTTCATACGCTGCGCATTGCTCATCGAGGTTACGTGCTGGAGAACGGCGAAGTGGTGCTCAGCGGCACCGGCCAGGAACTGCTGGAGAACCCGCACGTCAAGCGTGCTTATCTGGGGCTCTGACCCAGTCCATTTATCTGCAAGCGAGAGAAGGTCATGACTCATTCCAGACACGCCGGGCGCACCGTATTGGTCACCGGTGCCGGTGGTGGCATCGGTGCGGCGATCGCGCGGTTGTATTGCGAAGAAGGTGCAGCCGTGGCGCTGCTCGACGCTGATGCCGACAAGGTGCAACAGCAGGGCGTGGCGTTGCGTGATGCGGGTTTTGCGGTCGCGTGGGCGCAGGCTGATGTCGCGAGTTTTCAAGACTGCGCTGCTGCCTGCGAGCGCTTGCAAGGTGAGCTCGGCCCCTTCGATACGCTGATCAACAACGCCGGCATTTCGCCCAAACACCACGGCGCACCCGCGCCGATCTGGACCATGGCGCCGGATGAGTGGCTGCGGGTGGTCGATATCAACCTCAATGGCTCCTTCAACCTGGTGCGAGTGCTCGCGCCCGGCATGGTCGAGCGCCGGTTCGGGCGCATCGTCAATATGTCTTCGGTGGCGGGCAGCGCGTTCTTGCCGATTGTCGCAGCGCACTACAGTGCGACCAAAGCCGCAATCATCGGCTTTACCCGCCACCTGGCCGGCGAACTCGGGCCGTTCGGTGTCACCGCCAATGCGCTGGCACCTGGACGAATCGAAACGCCATTGCTCAAGACCGTATCGGCCCAGGCCAATCAAACCGTGGTCGACGAGACACCGCTGCGCAGGCTGGGCACACCGCTTGAGGTGGCGAGAGCGGCGTGTTTTCTCACGTCAAGCGAAAGCGACTTCATTACCGGCCAGGTGGTTGATGTCGCGGGCGGCTGGTTGATGCGCTGATGACTTCTTGCGAGGACGTTTGTCATGGTTAAAACGATGGGATTTCCCGGGCGCTACGAGCAGGGTCCGAATGCATTGCAACAATTGGGCAGAGTGCTGAGCGACATGGGTCGATCACGGCCGCTGGTGCTTTGCGATGAGTTTGTCGCCCGGCATCTATGGCCGCAGGTTGGCGCCACGTTGCAGGACCAGGGATTGGAGCCATTGCACATCGAGTTTCCCGGCGAGTGCACGCGCGCTGCGATTGCGCAGTTATCCGAGCAGGCATTGCTGCACGCCCCCGACACGATCATTGCGCTGGGCGGTGGCAAGACCATCGATACGGCGAAGGGGCTGGCGGCCAATCTCGACGTGCCGATCATTGTCTGCCCCACGATCGCTTCAAGTGACGCGCCAACGAGTCGGCTGATCGTGCTTTACGACGAAGAGCACAAAGTGGTGGGCGTGGAGTTTCTGAAGATGAATCCCGCTGCGGTGATTGTCGATACAGAGGTCATCGTTCAGGCGCCGGCACGGTTCTTCGCGGCCGGGATCGGCGATGCCATCAGCAAGAAATTCGAAGCCCGACAGTGCTACGCCGCCGGCGGCCACAACTCTTTCGGCACACCGCCGCTGCACACGGCATTGATGCTCACCAACCTGGTTTTCGACACGCTGATGCAGTACGGCGTCCCGGCATATCAGGCGGTGTGTCGACATGAACTCACCGATGATGTCGAGCGGGTCATCGAAGGCACCGTGCTGATTAGCGGTGTCGGTTTCGAGAGCGGTGGTTTGTCACTGTCCCATGCCCTGGTTCGGGGGCTGACCGCGATACCGGCGATGGCGTCGATGCTGCATGGCGAACTGGTGGCGTTCGGCACGCTGGTGCAGATGGCGGTGGAGGCGCGACCGGCCGAAGAGATTGAACAGGTCGCGCGTCTGCTGCACGCGGTGAAGCTGCCCGTGACGTTCGCTGAACTGGGTCAGCGCACGCCGTTGACGACGGCGCAGATCAATATTCTCGTGGACGCAACCTTATCGGCGGTTTACGCCAGAAACATGCAACCGCCCTTGAACTACCAGCGCCTGGTGGAAGGATTGGCGGCGGCTGACAGCCTTGGTTCACGGCTGGTCAGAGTCTGCGCGAACCCGCCCCGACACTGTGATCCTGCGTCACAACAGGTGTGACCAAGTAGCTGTTTTCTCCCGTACAGCGACGCCATAACCTTTCCCTCAAGCGAAATCCTGGCGCAATCAAGTGCTGTGAATTCGTCAAAAAAACCGAGAGGCCTGACTATGAATACTCCTGTTAAACCTGATGAACTCGCCATTGCGTATCAGTTGCCGCAAGTTCCATTCATGACGCCCGACATGGTGCACCCGGGCGTCATGACGCAGTGGCTCGAAGACGATGCGCTGTGGGTGCCGGTAACAAAATCTGTCTCCTTCAAGCCATTGCTGCTCAACACCAGCGGCGGCTATTACATCAACCTGTTGCGGGTGCGTCAGGCCGGCGTGCTGTCGCGTCACCGCCATACCGGCGGCGTGCATGCGATCGTGCTCAAGGGTCGCTGGTACTACCTGGAGCATGACTGGGTCGCGGAGGAGGGGTCTTTTGCCTATGAGCCGCCCGGTGAAACGCATACCCTGTTCGTCCCCGAGGATGTGAGTGAAATGATCACCTGGTTCCACGTGCAGGGTGGCTACACTTACGTCGATCCGCAGGGCGTTGCCGTGGGTTACGAAGATGTGTTCACCAAGCTTGAAGCCGCCCGAGCGCATTACAAGACGCTGGGTTTGCCGGACGACTACATCGAACAGTTCATTCGCTGACCCGGCCCCCAGGAAAAAGCGCGCTTCGGCGCGCTTTTTCATAAGCGTTGAGACAACATGCCTTCAAGCTTTTCGCCAGGACCGGCCATGGACAATTATTCGCAGCTGCTCGCTTTTATATGGTCTACCGAATGTGGAAGTTTTTCTGCTGCCGCGCGCGCCCATCACCTGACGCCATCAGCGGTCAGCAAACTGATCACCCGCCTGGAAGATCGCTTGCAGGTCCGGCTGTTCCAGCGCGGCTCACGCGTGCTGACGCTGACCGAGGAGGGCGCCGCTTACCTGCGCAGCGCCAAAGCCGTCGTTGAAGCCATGAACGAGGCGGACTCGCTGGCCGAGGCGTTGCCCTCCAGGGTCAGTGGCACCCTGCGCATCCACACCATGACCTCTTTCGCCAAACACCAGATCGTGCCGTGGCTACCGGAATTTCTGGATTTGTATCCCTCACTGGACGTTGAGATTCAACTCGGCGCGCAATTCGTCGATCACTTCGAGCAAGGGCTCGATATCGCCATCCACAGCGGCGTATTGCCCAGCTCATCACGCATTGCCAGACGCATCGGCGAATGTGAATGGCTGATCTGTGCCTCGCCGCAGTACCTGGCTGAACACGGCACACCAACCACACCCGCAGATTTGCTGAATCATCGTTGCTTCAATTTCAGCTTCGTCAGCCCGTGGAACAAATGGTCATTTTTGCAGGATGGAGACGGCGTCTCGGTACCGGTGACCGCCAGCGCGTCTTTTACTCAAGGCGATCTGTTGCGCGACATGGCGCTGTCAGGCGCTGGCGTGGTGAAGCTTGCGGACTTTCATATCGGGCTTGATGTAAAAGCGGGAACGCTAGTGCCGTTGCTTGAGGATTTCAAAACGGGTGTGGTCGAGCCGATCTACCTGCTTTATTCGGATCGCAAGCATTTGAGTCCACGGATACGAGTATTCATCGAGTTTTTTCAGAACAAGTGGCGTGAGCATCCGTGGAAGGTCTCCTGACGTTCAGCTCTGGGGGCAGCGTATTGATCAACGCGATGCTCAAACTGCGCATTAAAAAGCCCTGAATCATCAGGGCTGAGTTTTGGTTGAGGGGGCGTAGAGTGACAAGCTCGCGGTCGGTCTACTTCGCGCTCGAAGAGCAGGCCAACCGGTATTGCTCATAGTTCAAGCCTTCGACCTTTTCCGGCAGCTTGTACGGCACGGGGCAGCTTTTGCCCTGCCACTTGATGGTGATGACACCGTGATCTTTGGTCACCAGCGCCAGGGCCTTGCCCGTCGGATCTGACAATGCCAGTTGTTTGCCGTCGCTATCCAACAGCACCGCGCCGAATGGAATCGGCTGGCCGTTGGCATCGTACAGTTCAAACTGGACGCGTCTGCCTTTGCTGCCTTCGAAGCGTGCAAGAACTATCGAACCTCGTCTTGGCACCAGTTGCTGGGTGGCATTGTCCAGCTCGATCTCACCGCCCAGGTTACGCGTGTCCAGCGTTACCCAGTTCACGCGGTACGGTTGCGCGTTAGGCAGAACCGCATAGCCGTTCAGGCCGGTTTTCACACCCGAATAGCTGCTGACTTCGACGCCCGACATGCCGGGCACTTCCACCAGACCGAACGTTTCACCGACGGTCTGGCCCATATTGATGCCGCCTGCATGGGCCACCAGCGATCCGGCGGCACTCAGGTTCTGTGATTCATAACCGTTGCCTCGGTTGTAACCCAGGCTCAGGTCGCCCATCGATGTGCGGGTACTCAGGCTCAGCGAGCCAGATCGATCGCCTTGGACACTGCGCCCGGTCTGCACGGAATAGTAGGTGTCGCTGTCCTCGGTCAGATAACCGTTGATCCCGGCTTGGGTGCTGGTACCGGTGTTCTGATGGTTACTGGAAATGTAGGCGCGCGGTGCGCGGGGTGTCGAACCGAGCGGAAACGAAATCGAGACGCTCAGTTGTGTGTCGTTGCTGGTGTCACCGCGCGCGCCGAACTCCTGGGTTTTGCTCAGGCTGATGTTGTAGTTCAGGTCGCGCCAATTGTTGTTGTAGCCGGCGGAAAAGCTCCGCGAGCCACCGCGATCCCAATAGCGCTGGTCACTGGCGTTCAGGTAAAGCGAGCCGAACTGGCGTGCTTCGCCCAAAGTCTGGTTGACCGTGAGGTCGGTGCGGGTTTTGGAATTACCCAGGCGCCGGGTGGCCCCGGAGCTGGTGTCCTGGACATGGTCGGTCAGCGTGCGATAACCCTCGGTCGAATAACGATAAGCGGCGAGGGTGAAGCTGGTATCGGTGCCGGTGAAGGTCTTTGCATAGAGCGCGCGTATGCTGCTGCCTTGGGTGGTTTTGCCGAATGCCTTGCTGGACGATTGCGTCACGTCCAGGGACATTGCGCCAATCGAGGTGTTCTTCGCCGCACCGATGGACAGCGCCTTGAAGCCGTTGCTCGCCTGAATGCCGGCAATGCCCGTCAGGTTGCTGGTCAAGCCGTAGGCGAAAGTGCCCCCAAGGAAAGCCGGTTTGTCATAGCCCTCGCTGTTGTTGTTGAACTTGCCGCTCGACAGGCTGTACTTCAGTTGCCCCTCACGCACCATCGTCGGCAGGGCGGAGAACGCCTGCCGGGTGACCTTGCGCCGTCCATCTGCTTCAACAATGGTGATCTCCAGATCGCCGTTGGAGCCCGATGGATAGATGTCACTGATCTCGAACGGACCCGGCGGCACGTTGGTGGTGTAGAGAATGTAGTTATCCTGGCGGACCTCGATCGTGGCGTTGGTTTCAGCAACGCCACGTATGATCGGCGCATAGCCCCGCTCGCTGTCTGCGCGCATGCCCTCATCAGAGGCCACCTTGACGCCTTGATAGCGCACGCTGTCGAACAGATCCGAATCGGAAAAGATTTCCCCCGCACTCAGTTGCCCCTTGATCGCCGTGAGGTCGCGCTGGATGAAGGTGCGGTTGCTGACGAACCGATTGGGCCGGCCGGTGGAGCTGCTCAGGTTGGACTCGTTGCGCAGCCGCCAGGCGCCCAGGTTCAGGCCGTTGCGAAGCCCGAGGTTGTTGGAAATTTGCGTCGAGTAATCGGTTTTGCTGCGGGTGCTGCTCAGCTGGTAGTTGATGAAACCGGCGGCCACACCTTGGTCCCAAAGCTCTGGATCTACATAGCCGCGCATGCCACGCGCCATGGCGACCTGCGGCACACTGATATTGAGGCGCAGGCGGTTGGCATCGAAATTGAGACTCGCTTGCTCGATCATTGCAGGCAGGTCGTAGTGATCGGCAGGGTGTTGCTCGTCAACCAGACCCTGCTCACGCAGTTTGCGCATGTCCACACCCAGCTGCTGCAACAGTTCCAGAGTGATGCGTGGCTCGACTTTGCCGTTGACCGGGTTGGCCGCGAAATCGATATCGCGACGCCCGACCAGCGTGCCGTTGCTGAACACGTCGACGCGGTATTGGCCTGGCAAGACGCTGTTGGCATTCAGCAACGGTTGCAGATCGACCGCCGATGAACCTTCAAGGAACAGCGTATTGAAAGATTCACTCGCCACTGCGGCCGGGGCTTCGGCGCCCACGGCGAATCCGCAAATGGCCATGTTGATAGCAAAGCACAATGGATGCAGGCAGCCCAACGCCGCTTTGTTTTTCTGGCGCGCAACATGATGCTTAACACAACTTTCAGATGTGTGGTGTTGGGAGGGAAACATGCAATTTGCCTTATCAGTCCGTGTTGCTTCAACCGGAGTCCGGAACTTGTGAATAGCTTGTAAGTTGGCAGGGTGGGGTGGGGGATTTACTGGGCGGAGGCATCTTTCACGCGCTCGGCATGGCTTTCGGCAACGCTTAGTGGTGCATCGAATCGTTGTTGTGCGCCGTAATCGTTAATTGCTGAAAAACTCAAATGCGAAGTACCAGCTGGCAGATCTTTCAGATTGAATGAGCGAACTTCCCCTGGAACGATCATTGTCGAATCAATTACCAATTCCGCTTTTTTTCCTGCAACGACTTTCAGATCGGCCAGCGACACGTGGTAGTTGCTTTGGTTTTTTACTTTCAGCACCGACTTGCCAGCCTGAGTGACCAATTGCCATGCAAGTTGCTCCGGTGCCTTTGCGGCATCACCGGTGAGTCCGTCCGGGCGGAAGAAGACCTTGATACGCTGACGTACCGCCAATTGCAGCGTGTTGACATCGGCAGCACTGGCCTGGGGGATTTCCTGCACGTTCAGCCATACCACCGACTCCTTGTCCGCAGGCATGCCGCGGCCTTCATAAAGAATCCTCAGTAATTGCTGTTGATTGGGCTCAAGTTTGGCCAGTGGTGGAGTAACAGCGAAAGGCGGTGCGCTGCCAGCCGTGTCGCCGGCATCGAGCCACGATTGTGCGAGGATGGTTTGCCCGCCGTTGCGCACCGTGACGTTCGCCTCTTTGTGCGCGCCATCGAAGATGATCCGGGTGGAGCTCAGAGAGATGCTGGCGAATGCCGAGTGCGTCATCAACACCCCGGCAAGCCCCAGGCAAAGCGGAAAATAGCGACTTAACATAGTTTTCACCGATTAATGGCCGGGGAAGGACGAGGCACAGCGGCCCCGTCCAGGTATTGCGGGCTGCTTATTCGTATTCGAGAACGAACGGCAGAGTGGCGTTACCGGTACCGGCAGTAGCGGTGGTCTTGTCGCCGGTGGTGACGTAAGCGGCTGCGAACGACAGGGTGCCGTCACCGCCTGTGGTTGCGTCGCCAGTCAGGTTGGTCTGCACTTTGGCAGTGGCTTCGGAGCTCAGGTCGATCAACTGGCCATTGCTGTCCAGCAGTGCGATACCAACGCCTTTGGCCGCGTCTGCACCCTGCAGCTTGAGAACTTTTTTGCCATCAACCAGGCCCGAACCGCCGTTTACGGTTGGTTTGAACAGCATCGAAACCTTGGTGCCAGCGTTGCAGTTCACTTTCAGGTTGAAATCGTTGGCGGCCACACGACCGGCGCCCGGAGCAGAGTCGGTGCCCATGTCTTTGATCGACACGCTGCCCATGTCCACGGCAATCATCTTGTCGTTACCCGAAGCGCCGTCTACCGAGCAGGCGTCGTTGTTGATAACGCCGGTGAAGCTGATTTGACCGCTGCCGCCCTTGACAGCTTTAGCGGCTTCTTCTTCAGCCACTGCACCAGTGGAGGCAGCCAGTACGGAAAGAGTGAGTACTGCGAAAGCGAACTTTTTCATGTTTATATCCGAAGTTATTGTGAAGTGCTGCATTGAAATGCCAGGCCATATTAGGTGTGCGGTGGTGGCGGGTCTTTGGGATTTGTCTTAAAGCGATAAAGGTGCGAGCCAGTCAGTAATATGGCAGTGGCGTATTCATATTTGCGGTAATGGTGCAGCGAACCAAATGAGACAATTCTCAAAGTCGTGCGGTCTTTGTCTGGCTAGTATTCGCGGATGCAGAAATTCTCAGTCAACGCAAAGTTTGTGAGCGGGCGTCCTGCTTGAAAGATTATTCAGACTTTCGCTATTAACGACTGATAGAAAGAGGTTCCAGGTTTGTGAACACGCTTCGTATATTGGTCTTGGAAGATCACGCCTTTCAGCGCACGGCGGCAGTCAGTGCGCTTAATAGTCTGGGGTACAAAAATATCTTTCAGGCGGCTGACGGCAAGGATGCGCTGGCTGTGATATCCCAGGCTGGAGGCGTGGACGTTGCATTGTGTGACTTGAGCATGGCCGGGATGGATGGTTTGACGTTCTTGCGCCTGGCGAGAGAGGCCGGTTTGATTCGTGCAGTGATCATCTGCAGTTCACTGCCTGAAGACTTGTTGCGCACGGTTGATCGAATCGTCACGTTGCAGGGGCTTGAGTTGCTTGGCAGTGTCGGAAAACCGTTGATGGTCGATGTGCTGGCGCCGTTGTTGGCTCGCTACCGGCCGCACAATCAGATCGATGCCAAAGTGGCAGAAAGTCAGCTTGATCAGCCCACAGAGGGTGAGGTACTCGAAGCCATTCGTCGGCAGGAGTTTCGCGCCTACTTCCAGCCCAAATTTCATCTGCGCAGTGGTGAGGTGGATGGCGCCGAGGTGCTGGTGCGATGGCAGAGCCCCAGTCGTGGATTGCTTTCGCCGGGCATGTTCTTGCCGACGATCGAGCGCTGCGGGCTGCTCGATGAGATGTTTTTCAGCCTGCTCACGCAAGGCTTGAGTCTGCAGCGCTTCGTCCAGTCTCACGGCAAGCCGTTCAAGCTGGCGTTCAATCTCGACGTGACGCAGATGGCCAATCCGAATCTTGTCGACCGGATCAAGGCGCTGTTGCGCATCCATGGCGCCTCGCCAGCTGGGCTCATTTTCGAGCTCACGGAAACCGGCCTGCTGCAGATGCCCGAGATCAGCATGGAAAACATGGTGCGTCTGCGCATGCTCGGCTTCAGTCTGGCAATCGATGATTTCGGTGTCGGCTATTCTTCACTTGAGCGGCTGTGCCAGATGCCGTTCAACGAAATCAAACTCGACGCCGGCTTCGTGCAGAATTTCCATCAGGCGCGCTACAGCGCGGTCATCCACGGGGCGTTGGCCTTGGCGCGGGAATTGGACATGCGCGTGGTGGCAGAGGGTATTGAAACCGCAGATCAGGTTCAGCATCTGGCGCGGCTTGGTTGTCAGTGGGGGCAGGGCTTCTTCTATGCTCGCCCGATGAATTGGGCGCATTTGGTCGACTGGCGTTTCGAAGGCCAGAAGTCGTCCTGGCGCCGCGCAATAGGCACATCCGATCGTTGATGCAAGCGGCATTCTGACTTTTGGGACAAAGCCCTATTTCGTCACGCCTTTAAAACACTCATCATGTGCCGAGAAATCAATCAGATGCACCTGAATGCTTCGGTGATGCCCGGGATTTGCTGCGGTTGCCAAGTGCTGATGGTCCTCCAACACTCTTCATCATGGAGCTGTTCATGCATTGGTCAGTCGTGAATCCGTTACGCGTTGCCATCCTTGATGATCACTCGCTCATACGTCTGGCGATGAAGTCGCGGCTGACGCGCGAAGCCGAGTTCAGTGTCGTAGGTGTGTATGGCAGCAGCGCGCAGTTGCTCGCCGGATTGCGCGAAATCGACATCGACCTGCTGATACTCGATTACAAACTGCACGATGGGGAGCTGGACGGGCTCAATCTGATCCGCCTGCTGCGCAAGCAATATCCGGGCATGCGCATCCTCGTCTCTTCCTCAGAAGAGCGCCCGGCAGTGGTGAACATGGCGGTCGGGGCGGGCGTCAGTGGATTCTTCGGCAAGTCACAGTCGGTCGATGACCTGATTACTGCCATTCGCTGTGCAGCGTCCGGCCAGTTGTACCTGTCTCCCACCATGGCCTTTGAGCTTGACGTGTTGCCAGCATCGATCGAAGAGCCCGCCGGTGCCAAAGACGAGAGCGCGGCGCACAGCGACGATTTCCTCAGTAATCCTCTGCTGTCACCTAAAGAGAAAGAAGTCTTGCGCTGTTGTCTCGAGGGGATGGGGGTGACGCAGATTGCCTTGAAGTTCTCGCGCAGTCGCAAAACCATCAGTGGGCAAAAACAGGCCGCTTTCAAAAAGCTTGGCATTCGTGGTGACGCAGAGCTGTTCAAGTTGCAGCACAGCCTGACAGCCGACAACCAGGGATAACACGCTTATGTTTCATCTGTTGCGCGGTGTTTTGCTAATCAGTGTGCTTTTCGTATTCAGTAGTGGTGTGTTATTGGCAGCAGAGCCGCGCACCTTGCAGGTGTTCGGTCGCTCGGACTGCAAGGAGCTGCAAGTCGATCTGGCCAATGAAGACTGGAGTTGGCTGCGGCAAAAGCGCAGCCTGATATTGGGTTCTGCGCTTCCGGATTTCCCGCCTTATGTCATGACCGCCAGCGGTACGCGCTATGAGGGGATTGCCGCCGATATCGCCTGCATTATCGGTCAGGCACTGCATGTTGAGATTACCGTCAAGGCTTACCCTGACCGGCGTGACGCCATGGCCGCACTTGAGCGCGGTGACATTGACATGTTGGGCAGTTCCAACAGTTTCGAATTGATCGATGGCCTCGTCACGCTCAGCAAACCTTATGTCGAAGACGTGCCGGCGATGTTCATGCGCGGCGATGATCGACGACCGATGCCGGCCAATCTGGCCGGTTTGCGTATTGCGGTTGCCGACGATTACCTGCCTTCCAGTCAATTACACGCGTTATACCCCAACGCCGAATTCGTGCTTTTTCCATCGAACGAGTTGGCACTGGCTGCGCTGGCTTTTGGCAAGGTCGACCTGTTTCTCGGCGATACGGTGTCGAGCAATTACCTGATCAACCTCAACTACTTCAACTATGTGCGGCTGCACTCTTTCGTCAAAACCCAAACCAGCGGTTTCAGCTTTGCCTTGCGCCGGGGCAACGACCAATTGCTGCGTCTGATCGATTCGACCCTCGAGTCGCTGGGTGATGCGAAGATTGCCGAAATTACCAAGCGCTGGTCGGGCGGCGGCGGGGCGCTGACGCCCAAACGCATTGACCTGACACCCGGCGAAGCACGTTGGCTTGAGCTGCATCCGGTCGCGCGGTTCGTGATCAATGACGATCAGGCACCGTTTGCATTCTTTGATGGTGACGGCAACTTTGGCGGGATCGGCGCTGATCTGCTCGAGCTCATCCAGCGGCGTACCGGCTTGCAGATCAATGTCGAGCGCACCGACAGCTTTTCCAGTCTGAGCACGCGTCTGCTGGATGGCAGCGCGGATATTTCTCTGCTGACACCAACGGTCTCGCGGGAAGTCGGCATGCGTTTCACTCATCCGTTCCTTGCCAGCCCCTTTGTGATCGTCACCACCAAGGACGCAGGCGCGCCTTCAAGCCTGCAGGAGCTGCGCGGCAAGCGCGTCGCAGTGCCCGAAAGTTCGGCTGAGCGTGAGCTGCTCAAGGACTACCCCGACATCGAGATCGTTGATAACGAAACAGTTCTGGGCGCCTTGGCTGACGTGAAGGACGGTCGAGCGGACGCGATGATTACCACGTTGCACAGTGCGCGCTACTACATCGCCCACATCTACAGCGACAGCTTGCGTATCTCCAACATCGTCGGCATGAACAAAGGCTTCCTCGCTTTCGCCGCGCGGCGTGCCGATACCGAACTGGTCAGCATTCTGAACAAGGCGCTGCTGAGCATTCCGCCGGATGAGCTGGACGTAATCCTCAACAGGTGGCGTCCCATTGCAGCGTTTTCGGGGTTGTCGTGGCGCGATTACAAGGCGCTGATCTACCAGATCAGCGCTGGCGCGTTCCTGATTATCCTGGGATCGCTGGCGTGGAATTTCTACATCCGTCGGCAGATTCGCGAACGCAGTCGTGCAGAGCGCTTGCTCGGCGATCAGCTGAAGTTCATGGGGGCGCTGATCAACGGCACGCCGCATCCCATTTACGTACGTGACCGGGAAGGTCGGCTGGTGACCTGCAATAATAATTATCTGCAAACATTTGGCCTGTCAGAAAAGGACGTGATCGGCAAGACCGTGCTCGAAAGCGGCAAGCGCAATCGTCAGGAGGCGTTGCAATTTCACGACGACTACCTGCGCGTCATCGAGCAGGACGAACCTTACGAGGTGGATCGCACGCTGCATGTGGGTGATACGCGGCTGATCATTTACCACTGGATCCAGCCGTATCACGACACGGCGGGTGAAGTCAGAGGCGTGATCTGCGGCTGGATCGATATCAGCGAACGCCGTGAACTGATCGAGGAGTTGCGTTCGGCGAAAGAGCTGGCTGACGAGTCGAGCCGCGCCAAAACCACGTTCCTGGCGACCATGAGCCACGAAATCCGTACGCCGATGAGCGCCGTGATCGGCATGCTCGAACTTACCCTCAAGCGTGCCGAGCAAGGTCACTTCGATCGGCCGGCGATTGAAGTGGCATACGACTCGGCAAAAGGTCTGCTGGAACTGATCGGCGATATCCTCGATGTGGTACGCATCGAATCGGGCCATGTCAGCCTTTCGCCGAAACGTGCCAACCTGCGCGAATTGGTCGAATCCGTGGCGCGGGTGTTCGACGGCTTGGCCAGGCAGAAGAGTCTGGTGCTTAAGCTCGACATCGACGCCACTGTCGGCTGTGACGTATTGGTTGATCCGATGCGCTTCCAGCAGGTGCTCTCGAACCTGGTGGGCAACGCGATCAAGTTTACCGACACCGGTCATGTCACCGTCTCGATTCGCGGCCAACGTCTCGCTGACGAACGCTTACAGGTCGACCTCAAGGTCGAGGACACCGGCATCGGCATTTCCAGCGCCGATCTGCAGAATCTGTTCCAGCCGTTTTCCCAAGCCAATCATGGCCCCTCCAGCAGAGGCGGCACCGGTCTGGGACTGGCGATCTCCCGTTCATTGTGCGAATTGATGGGCGGGCGGCTGAACATTACCAGTACGCTTGGCAAAGGCACCTGCCTGGAAGTGTCGCTGTTCTTCAATATTCTCAGCCCGCTTGGCGGCAAAGTGCTGCCTGTTTCGGT
The DNA here is from genome assembly GCF_024072275.1 of Pseudomonas siliginis. Taxonomy (NCBI): domain Bacteria; kingdom Pseudomonadati; phylum Pseudomonadota; class Gammaproteobacteria; order Pseudomonadales; family Pseudomonadaceae; genus Pseudomonas; species Pseudomonas siliginis. The sequence goes on from NZ_CP099598.1 coordinate 2,832,000, forward strand.
TGTTCAGGACAAACCGGTACCGACACTCAGGATTCTCGTAGTCGATGACCAGAGCGCCAACCGCCTGCTGTTGACGCAGCAGCTGAGTTTCCTTGGCCAGGCGGTGCGTGATGCCGCCGACGGTGCCCAGGCATTGGCGCTGTGGCGCTCGGAGCCGTTCGACATTGTGATCACGGACTGCAACATGCCGGTCATGAACGGCTATGAGCTGGCCCGCACCATTCGCCAGGACGAACGCGAAAGTGGTGGATCGCCGTGCATCGTACTGGGCTTCACGGCCAACGCGCAGCCGGAAGAAAAAGTGAAATGCCGGGAGGCCGGGATGGATGATTGTCTGTTCAAACCGATCAGTCTCGGCACCTTGTCGATCATGCTTGCAGGCTGGGAAAAAAATGTTGAAACCCAGCCATTTGAAAGCCCGCCTGCGGCGACTATCAAGGAGCTGGGTTCGATTCGCGAGCGTCTTGACGAGCTCACCGGAGGCGATCTCGACATGATGAAAGAACTTCTGCGCGAGGCGCTGTCGAGTTGCGAAAAGGATCTGGAGGAGTTGCATTCGCTAATACCCGAAAGCGATCCCGGGCTGTTGGCTGACCTGGCGCACCGCATCAAGGGGGCGGCGCGCATTGTTGCCGAGCATCAGGTCATTGAGGCGTGTAACGAGCTTGAAGCCGAGTGCGAGGCGCCTGTTATCGATCCGCTGGACCTCAATCGCAGTGCATTGAAGCTGGAGCATGCACAGGCTGATCTGATCAAGAAAATCAAACGGATCGAGCTGTAAACGTATCGGCTCATGACCATCCGACTGGCCTTGCATTAAAGCTGACGTTAAAGATCATTTTGCAGCGGGCGATACCTTGGTAATAACCATGGAGTTTCGCGATGATCATTCGACGTCCTTTATTGATTGCCTGCCTTTGCCTGCTCGGTTTTGACACCGTCAGCGCAGCCCAGTCTGCGCCGGTCAGCGGAGTGATTCGCTTCAGCGGTCGAATTGTCGAGGCAAGTTGCATTGCCAGTGGCGCCAGCCATTCTTCTGTCGAGTTGCTTGATTGCCCCCAGGCAAGCACCGGGCAGATTTTTACCGTGAACAACGTCAGTGCGGCAGGGCGAGGTGAGTCGCGCCAGCAGGTGTTTGTGAAGGTGATTGCCGATACTCATGAGCAGGACGATTATTACGACCAGCGCTTGCTGCTCACGGACAACAAGGGTCACCAGATAACGAGCGGTAATTACGTAGTGACGATGACGCTGCCTTGATGGCTTGGAAAGAATGAGTCTGCGCCCCTTGTTTCAAGGTTACTGACAAAAAGGGGCGTTAATAATGAGAATTGTCTGGTTCGCACAGAACCGTCCCGCGCTTCTGGCTTGTCGCCACTCCCCTGCGTTGCAAAATCCCTCCTTCAACACTTTCTGAGCCAGACCATGCGCCGATCGCTTGGGCTGTCGTCAAGGTGTGGCTTTTTATCATCTATCCCTGCGTTCATTTTTGAGACAAGTCTCATATCAGGCAGGTTGGCCCTTGGTTATTTTCTTGAAAGGAAGAATGGAGCTGCCAAAGGTGCCCGATGTTTCTTGAAAATAACCGCAGTCGATCCTTGCGGATCCTGATCGCCGATAGCGATGTGCGCAGAGGTCTGTCAATCGAACAGCAGTTCAACAAGCTGGGCTGTCTCAGCGTCTTGAACGTTTGCACTTATCGTGACCTGAAAATACTGACGTATTACTGCCCTCAACGGTTGAGCCTGGTCGTCGTCAATGCTGAGCTGCTCAGCGAGATGGCGATGGATCCGCTCGACTTTTTCGGGGAAAACCCGCTGATTCGTCATTTGCTGATTTTCAATCCCAACGATGATCACCAGTGGTCGAAGACCTTCTTCAACCCGCATCCGCAACGCTGGATGCGCCTGGTCTCGAAAATCAATCTGCCGCGACTGGCAGATTTTCTGATGCTGGCCGACCCGGCGCTCAAGGAACTTGCGGAGCCGGCCTCGACCGACTCCACACTCTCTTCGTGCGCAAACCGCTAGCTGCTGCACCTTCCCGCGATGATCCACGTAGACGCTGAGGTGCTATTGCCCAGCGCCTGCTGTGCCGCCCACTCGTTTGCCCCATTGTCTTGAATACACTCTAAGGTAAGGCATCATGCTGCTTCGTAAACTTAATCTCGCGCCTCGTTCGGCGCTGTGTTTCGGCTTGTTCTGTCTCATGATTATCGCGATCGGATTGATCGCTCTGCAGCAAGTCGACTTGCTCAACAAGGCAGAAACGTACGTCGAGACGACGATCGTGCCGAGTATCAAGCTGCTCGGCCAACTCGATCGAGAGTTCGTCGAAATCAAGGGCAACAACGCTCGCTTGCGCAATCCCATCGAAACCCCTGAGCGCAAGGCGCAAGCCCTGATGGACATTCAGCAGTCGCGTCAGCTGATCAAAAAACATCAGCAAGCGCTCATTGATCTGCTGGCCACTGACGCTGGGCGCGAGGCGTTCGAGGAGTTTGCCAAAGCACAGAAGGTCAACGATCTGGCTCAGGAGCAATACCTTCAAACCGTGGCGAACGGGCAGCTTGAAGCGGCCATTGCGTTGTCAAAGAATCAGATGCGTGCTGCCTCGGATGGCGTACAAGTCGCGCTCAAGAAGCTGATTGCACTCAACGAAATAGAAGCTTATGAGGCGGGCAAGCAGGCCGACAATGTCTATGAGCACACGCTGTTGATCGTCAGTGTGTTCATTCTCATCGCGATCGGTGCTTCGTTGGCCCTGGCCGTGTTGTATACCCGCAGCCTGACGGTACCCATTGCAGGCTCGCTAAGGGTGGCGGAATGCATCGCCGCCAATGATCTGAGCGAAACCATTGCGCTGGATGGCTCTGATGAGGCGGCGCAAATGCTGTCGTCATTGGCGGCGATGCAAACCAGCCTGCGAGATGCCTTGATCATGATCCGTGATTCGTCCACGCAGTTGGCCGAGACCTCGGAGGTCATGCACGGCGTCACTGAAGATATCTCGCGTATCACTCAACGTCAGAGCCATGAAATCGAAATGGCCGCCACCGCCGTCACTGAAATGAGTGCAGCGGTGGAGCAGGTTGCAGACAACGCCGCATCGACCTCGCAGTTGACGTCGGAATCAAGTGCCGCAGCCGTCGCCGGTCGAAGCCAGGTCAGCGACACGGTAGCCGCAATCAACCTGATGGTGTCCAGCGTGCACAGCACCTCGGCTGAGGTGCAGGCGCTATCGACCATGGCGAGCGATATCAGCAGCGTGCTGGACGTTATCCGAGAGGTTGCCGAACAAACCAATCTGCTTGCCTTGAACGCAGCGATCGAAGCAGCGCGGGCGGGGGAGGCGGGTCGCGGTTTTGCCGTGGTTGCCGATGAGGTGAGAGGGCTGGCGCAGCGTACTCAGAAGTCGACCGAGGACATCGAGTCCATGGTCAGCTCCATTCAGTCGGGCACCAGCCGCGCAGTTTCCTCCATGAGCCACACCCGCGCTCAGGCCGAGAGAACGCTCGAAATGGCCAATATCGCCGGCGAAGTGCTGACCGACATCACTGGCTCGCTGAATCTCATCAACGAGCGAAACCTGCTGATGGCAACCGCTGCTGAGGAACAGGCTCAGGTTGCGCGGGAAGTCGACCGCAGCCTGATCAGCATTCGTGACCTGTCATGTGAAACCGCAGAGGGGTCGAAACAGACGGCAGTTGCATCGGCGGAGCTGTCGCAATTGGCGGCGTCGCTGAACAAATTGACCAAGGAATTCAAACTTTAATCAGTAAACGTAAAGCCCTGGCTACCAGGGCTTTTTGATCAGCGCTCGATCGGCGCAGCAAAGTCTTGCGCATGGGGTGCAGAGTCAGTTTGTGCTGGCGATGCGGTTTGTGCTGTCAACTGCTCAATGCAGCTGGCGAGTTGTTTTTCATAGCTTTCAAGTACCGCTTCGGCTTCAGCTTCGCGCTCATCACGCAGGCGGAAGAAATCGTCGCGATTGAGTTGGTCCGCAACAAGTCGGATGTTTTGCTCGATGATCGCGCACAGTGAATCTTCATCCTCTAACGCCGCGCTGGTCAGGGCTGCCTGTCGATTGTTTTCGAGTTCGGTTTTTGCGTGCTCAGCGGCCTTCGCCTGTTCCTTTGCGCTAAGCAGGTCGGCTTCCAAAACCTGTTTCTGTTCCGCCAGGCGCTTCAGTTCTGCGCTCATCGACTGGATTGCATCGGCGCGCTGGGTGAGTTGGACCTCCTGTTGTTGCACCACAGCCTTCAGTGGAAACAGTTCATTGAGTTGGTAGCCGGCGACCACAGTCATGGCGATCAGTGCCAGCGCAAGAATGGTCAGGCAGTAGATGGCGGCGTTGCTCTGGGGTTTTGAGCTATTGAGGGTATCGAGGGCTCTCACGGAATCGTTTCTCCTATCAAGAGTAGACAGTGTAATAACCTCGATTCGCTGGGCCTTTAAGACGAGTCTTAAATTGTGCTCTATTTGCGTATGTCGATAACGGCTAACATTTGTTAACGAATTCGCAGAAGGCTTCTTTTTTAAACCGACTATCTAAAGTTTCTTGTGGGTCCATGAGAATTGTCTTGTTTGCGAATAAATAAACTTTTTGCTCAAGCTCCTTTTTTTCATTATCGTCTGCTGCCGCTTTGGTGGCGTTTACTGCTGATAGTTCACGCAATCGTCCGCCATTCAAATGTTTGCAAACACGGCGAGTTCAGAGAGATTGCTATGAAGTTTTCCCATGTTTTAATTGTCGGTTTTTTGTATTTACTGCCATTTAACGCAATGGCTGCAGTTTGCGAATTTTATCCCGACCATTCCAAGGGCAGTGTCAGGGTGGTTCTTCCAGCCACGATCTCGGTGCCTCGTGACACGCCCAACGGCACGGTTATCTATGAAAGCCCGATCGTGACCCTGGGCGCCATACCCAGCTCATTCAGGTGCTCTGCGGTACACAACGAAGGTGTACGCAATACTGTCGGCGTTACTCAGCCGGGCGCGGAGATTTTTCCTATCGGAAATACCGGAATCGGCTGGCAATGGGTCCGACCGCCATCGGGGAAAGCGTGGAAAGGCTTTCCAGGAACTACCGACACTGCTGGCGGTTGGGGTTGGAATGGTTCTGAGCACATCTTGCGTTTTGTAAAGACGGGAACTATTTCCGGCAGTGCGACGATACCCTCAGGCCAACTTGGGACCTTCGTCGCTGCAGAAATCGAGCCTCTGGCAATGAATACAAATGGAACGCGGATCGTCTCGCAGTCTTGTGAAACACCTGATGTGAAAGTGGATATGGGCAGCTACACCATGAGCGATTTTTTGCAGAACGGTGACTATGCCAAGGAGAAATATTTCTTTCTTGATATGAAAAACTGTCCTCCCGGAATCAATAACTTCAGGTACTCCTTTTCGCCCACTGCGGGCAGCCCTGCATGGAGCGCTGATACCGGCGTGGTACACCTCAACAGTAATTCCACTGCCAAAGGGCTGGCATTGCAAATGCGCTTCAGTGACAGGACGATACTCAAGCTGAACCAGAATTACATAATGAAAGCGCCAACATCGAGCGGCGGTAATGCATCCGTTTCCTTGCAAGCCCGCTTCGTGCGCATCGAGCCTTCCAATGCGCAAATGCGAGCGGGCGATGCCAATGCCGAAATTGCCTTTGTCGTCGAGTATCTATGAGCCCAACAGCCTCTTTACCTCAGCCACAATCACCGCAATATCAAACGGCTTGGGCACCACCACATCAAACAGATCCGAACGCTGCATGCCGATGTGCGCTTGCGCGCCACTCATGAGAATGATCGGCAAGTGTTTGACGGACGGCTGGGCACGCACGGCTTCGGCGAATTCGAGGCCGTCCATGACCGGCATCATGAAGTCAGTGATGACCAGGGCTGGACGTTCTCTTTCCAGCACTTCGAGAGCCTTCTTGCCATTGCTCGCGGTCACAGTCATGAAGCCCTCATCCTCAAGCGCAAAGCCAAGAATGTCAGCAATCAGATACTCGTCGTCGACTACCAGAATGGTGGTCATGTTATTTCAACCCGCTTGAAGACTTACGAAATTGAACCAGGCAATGACTCAGCTGCGACTGAAGGTTCATTTTTCAAAGCCTTTTCCAGGAACACATCTTGATCGCGTACAACCACCTCGAACCGCGACGGGTTGTAGGAGCTATCGCGTACCTTAAGAATGGAAAGCGTCCTGCGAAGTTCAGCGTGATTTTCAAAGAAACGCATGAGGATCAGGTTGTCGACAATACTGGACAGGTCAGAGTTCGGTGCGCTGACCTCGGAGCCGAACAAATCGCGCATTTCCCATGAGGCGAACACCGTAACGCCTCTGGATCGCAGCTCATTCATCAGCGCGCTGAAAAAGTCGGTGATGCGTTCCGGTGTGGTTGAAACCCGAGTCATGCCGCTGAGGCTATCGATGAACAGGCGCTTGATGCCTTTTTCATCGACCAGGCTCAGCAGGCGTGCGCCGAGGCCGTCCAGCAAGCCTTCGGTAGTTGGCTGCCAGGCAATGCTCAGCGCACCGCTGTGTTCCATGTGTTCGATATCAATGCCCAGCGAACGGCCTTTCAGCCGCAGCCGCTGCGGGCTTTCATAGAAGCCGAAGTGCAGGCCCGGCGATTCGGCCGTCGACTGCGCGATGAACTTCAGACCCAGCGTGGTCTTGCCGATCCCGGAAGGCCCCATGACCAGCGTCACGCTGGAGCTGTGCAAGCCACCCCCGAGGATGTCATCCAGTGAAGCAATGCCGCTTGGAATGCGCGTCATGTCCGCGCTGTCAGGGGCGGAAGGGCGCTTGTAGAGACTTTCGAGGCGCGGGTAGACGACCAGGCCGTTATCGGTGATCTCGCACTCGTGAAGACCGGTCAACGCGCCGCTGCCGCGAGTCTTGCGCAAATGAATGCGCCGTACCGAACGGGTACCGAACAGCTCTTCGCCCATTTCGATGACGCCGTCGACCATCGTATGCTCGGGGCTGCCGTCATCCAGGCGCGAGCTGGTCAGGAACAGCACGGTGCAACCGGCAAATGCGGCATGGCCTTGCAGTTCAGAGATGAATTTTTTCGTGTCGATCGGCGAGTCGGCTTTGGAACGTGCATTGAGCAGGCCGTCAACGACCATGACGGTCGCCTTCTGCCGGGTGATTTCGCGTCGCAGCAGCTTCACTACCTCATCGAGGCCTTCGTTTTCCAGCGTATCGAATGCGCTGACAAACTGGATTTCCGCGCCGACTCGCGAGGCGTCGAAGAAACTCATGGTCGACAGAAACTGGAACAGACGGTCGTGGGACTCGGCCAGCAACGTGGCGACCAGCACACGGCCGCCGTTTCGGGCGTGGTGAAATCCGAGCTGATTGGCAAGGATGGTCTTGCCGGAGCCCGGACGCCCTTGAATGATGTACGAGGCGCCCGCGACAAAGCCCCCCTGAAGCAGCGCGTCGAGCCCTTCGATCCCGCTTTGAAGGCGTTTTAGCTTTTCCACAATGCAACCCTGATCTGAATAAACAGGCTTGTTCAGCCGAATGAGTGAAATGCTAACGCCATTTCCGGTTGAGGGCCATAAAGGCTGGGGAAAAGTAGCGTTTTTGCAATGTGAACCTGGCACGTGACTGCTCGGGATCAGGGGGTAGTGACAAGTCCGGCACAGGAAGATTCGATTTTTCGAAACCCGGAAGCCGATTACGTCCATATGCGCTGCTGCGGACCATGAGGGTAACGCTTGCCACTTTGCTTTCATGAAATCGTCACAAAACTGCTGCAGAGTTCGGGAGCCCGTAATCACTAGGTGTCATTTAATGAAAAGTTTGATGAAGTCTGCTGCGCTCGCCATTGCGGTATCTCTTTGTGCCACCTCGGCCTCATTTGCAGCAGAAAATGTTCGCCTGACGGGGTCCGGAGCAAGTTTCCCGGCGCCGATCTACCTGACCTGGTTCAAGGATTTCAGCAAGAAATCCGATGGCGTCACTGTCGATTACCAATCCAAAGGCAGTGGCGCGGGCGTACAGGACTTCTTGAACAAAACCGTGGATTTCGCTGCCAGTGACTCGGCAATGAAGGACGAAGATATCGCCAAGGTCGCCGAAGGCGTGCAGTTGCTGCCAATGACCGCCGGGGAAATCGTGCTGGCCTATAACCTGCCGGGCAATCCCAAGGGCCTGAAGCTGCCACGCGACGTCTATTCCAACATTTTCCTGGGCAAGATCACGCGCTGGAACGATCCGCAGATCGTCGCAGCCAACCCGGACCTGAAACTCTCCGATACGCCGATCACCGTTGTAGTGCGTGCAGATTCCAGCGGTACGACCGCGGTATTCACCAAGCACCTGGCAACCGTCAACGCCGAGTTCAAGCAGGCGTTGGGTGAGGGCAACACCGTCAACTGGCCGGCCAGTGACAAGTTCATCAAATCGCCGAAAAACGATGGCGTAACCGCTACCGTACGCCAGACCCCTGGTGCGATTGGTTACATCGAATATGGCTTCGCCAAGCTTGCCAAGGTCGACTTTGCCCAGTTGCAGAACAAGGCAGGCAATTACGTCGTGCCAAACGCCGAAAGCGGTGCCGAGGCATTGGCGGCGGTGAAGATGCCGGAAAACCTGGTGGCCTGGCTGCCTGATCCGGACGGTGCCAAGTCCTATCCGATCACCTCTTATACCTGGATGATTTTCCGCAAGGACAATGGCAACCCGGCCAAGGCCAAGGCCATGCGTGAAATGGTCGAATACAGCCTGACCGAGGGGCAGAAGATTGCCGATTCGATGGGTTACATCCCGTTGCCGCAATCGGTCGTCGAACAGGTTCGCAAAGCGTCCGCCAACATTCAGTAACGCCGTGAGGTCTCTCTCGGCGTGTGCGTCTGCACCACGCCGGGAGAGTTTTCCCCCTGTTCCGGACTTAGCCCATGAACAAACCTTTTGTCGTACCGGTTAATCCCGACTCTGCCTGCCAGCCACCCTCGACGAAGGATTTCCTGGTTGATCGCACCTTCCGCGCGCTCGCGCGCATCGGTGTGGTACTGATTCTGGCGCTGGTATTTGCATTGGTGTTCGAAGTCGGACGCAAAGCACTTCCCGGTATGGAGAAGCACGGCTTCGATGTGCTTCTGGGCAGCGTATGGGACGTCAACCAAGGCAAATACGGCATTCTGCCAGCCATCTGGGGCACGCTCTACAGCGCCTTCATCGCGTTGCTGATCGCCGGTGTTTTTGGTGTGAGCATGGCGATTTTCCTGACCCAGGATTTCCTGCCGACCAAGCTTGCTGCGCTGTTTCGCACCATCGTCGAACTGCTCGCGGCCATCCCCAGCGTGGTCTATGGCCTGTGGGGGATCTATGTGGTGATTCCGGCGATTCGGCCGCTGACGACCTGGCTGAACAGCGAGCTGGGCTGGATACCCTTTTTCGGCACGTCCCTGAGCGGTCCGGGCCTGCTGCCCGCAGCTCTGGTGCTCGCCATCATGATTCTGCCGACCATTGCCGCCGTGTCGCAGGACGCGCTTACGGCTGTGCCGATGAAAACCAAACAGGCCGCGTACGGCATGGGCACAACCCATTGGGAAGCGATTCTCAAGGTGATGGTGCCTTCGGCCGCCACCGGCATTTTCGGCTCTCTGGTGCTGGGCCTGGGGCGCGCGCTGGGTGAAACGATGGCGCTGGCCATGCTGGTCGGCAATGCCAACAACATTTCCCTCTCGTTGTTTGCACCGGCCAACACGCTTGCCGCTCTGCTGGCGCTGAACTTCCCCGAAGCCGGGCCGAACGAGATCGAGGTGTTGATGTATGCCGCGCTCGTACTGATGTTGATTACGCTGATCGTGAACATTTTCGGCTCGATGATCATGATGTACGCCCAACGGGGTAACAAGTGATGACTGATCTGACCGCAGCAACAGACCTGACGGCGCCAACCGGTGCGATGCCCAGTTTGCAACGCAGGTTCGAAGGCCGCGCGCTGCGCAGCCTGATCCTGACCACCCTGGTCTGGGCAGGTGCTTTGCTGGCCAGCGTACCGCTGATTTCCGTGCTCTACATGCTGATCACCCGCGGTGGCGCGCGTCTGAACCTGGAAGTCTTCACCGAACTGCCGCCGACCGGCTTCGAGATGGGTGGCGGTTTCGGCAACGCGATGGCGGGTACCTTTGTGATGGTCGGTATCGCGGCAGCGATCGCGGTGCCGGTCGGGATCATGGCGGCCATTTTTCTGGCTGAACTGGGGCCGGATAGCAAGCTGGGGAACGCCGCGCGTTTTGCCGCCAAGATGCTTACGGGCCTGCCGTCGATCCTGGCGGGGGTGTTTGCCTACGCTTTGGTAGTAATGACGACTGGCACGTATTCGGCACCGGCAGGTGGCGTGGCGCTCGCCGTCCTGATGCTGCCTATCGTGGTGCTCACCGCAGAAGAATCGATGCGGATGGTGCCCAAGATCATGAAAGATGCTGCTTATGGCATGGGCTGCACTCGCTCGCAGGTCATCTGGAAAATCATCTTGCCGACCGGCATGCCGGCGATCCTGACTGGCGTGATGCTCGCCGTGGCGCGTGCCGCAGGCGAGACGGCACCTTTGTTGTTTACCGCGCTGTTCAGCAACTACTGGATCTACCACCAGGGCAATCTCGATGTCATGAATCCGACTGCCTCGCTGGCGGTGCTGATCTACAACTTCTCCGGCATGCCTTTCGATAACCAGCTCGAGCTCGCATGGGCGGCCTCGTTGGTGCTGGTGATGATCGTGCTGTTCGTGAACATCATCAGCCGGATTTTCGGCAAGCCCAAGTATTAAGAACGGGAGCATCTGATTTTGAACGTATCCACTGCGCAAATTGCCGCTCCGTTTGTCACCCAGGCGCCTGTAGTCATGGACTGCAAACTGGACAAGATTTTCTACGGCAACTTCATGGCAGTACGTGACAGCCACGTGCCCATCGAGAAAAACAAGATCACCGGATTCATCGGTCCCTCAGGCTGCGGCAAAAGCACCGTGCTGCGCAGTCTCAACCGGATGAACGATCTGGTGAAGGGCTTTCGTTTTGAGGGCCATGTGCATTTCCTCGGCCAGGACGTCTACGGCAAGGGCGTCGATCCGGTGGTCGTACGCCGCTACATCGGTATGGTGTTTCAGCAGCCTAACCCGTTCTCGATGAGCATCTTCGACAACGTCGCGTTTGGTCTTCGCCTCAATCGCTACAAGGGCGATATCGGTGACCGCGTCAAGCATGCGCTGCAAGGCGCCGCGTTATGGGATGAGGTCAAGGACAAGCTCAAGGTCAGCGGTCTGTCGCTCTCCGGTGGCCAGCAGCAACGCCTGTGTATCGCCCGGGCAATCGCCACCGAGCCGGAAGTATTGTTGTTGGATGAGCCTTGTTCGGCACTCGACCCGATCGCCACCCGACGCGTCGAAGAGTTGATGGTCGAGTTGAAGAAGGACTACACCATCGCACTGGTCACTCACAACATGCAGCAAGCCATCCGTGTTGCTGACACCACAGCGTTTTTCTCGGTGGATATTTCCCAGGGCACGCGCACCGGTTATCTGGTCGAGATGGGCCCGACGGCGCAGATCTTCGACAACCCGCGTGAACAGATGACCGGCGATTACATCAGCGGCAAGTTCAGCTAAGTCACAGCACCGGTCACGGCCGCCTACCTGCACAAGCCAAATGGATTTGGCGGGCACCGGCGGACATTTACCAAGCGTTTCCAAGGAGCTCCAATGCCTGCCACGCATCGCCTTGATTTGCCTGCGATTGAACGCGCACTGCGTAACGTGCAGAGCCGTTTCGCCGAGCTCAGCCGGCACTTCACCGAGCCCCGAGACCCGTTCACTGACGAAGTCCTGAACAATGTGCTTGAAGGTTATGCGTTGGTTGACGAATATGTTGCCCGCGGCATCGACCTGTTCGATCTGCAGCAACTGAACCTGATGCTGGAGATCAATGCCACAGTGCTTTGTGGCCGGGATCCGGCGCGCCGGCTGGAATACGCCCAGCATCTGGCAGCCACTGAGGCGCACTTCTTCAACAATGTTGAGGGAGGCATCAAGGACTTGTACAACTGGTATTGCGCGTATCGCAGTGAATCGGTCTGGAAGCGTGCAGCGGGTGTCTATGTGCGCATTCTGAGCAAGCCGCAGCTGTTTATCGAAGGCAATAACCGTAGTGGCTCGCTCATTGTCAGCTACCTGCTCATGCGGGCGGGGCTGCCTCCATTCGTGTTGACGCTGGAAAACGCCGAGGGCTATTTCAACCCGTCTTCGGTCATCCGCAACTCCGCCAAGCATGGCGTCAAGGCGTTGTACGAATTGCCCAAGATCAAGAAAAAATATGCAGCATTCTTAGAAGAACAGGCGCCCGATCCAATGAAGTTCTTTCTCAAAGGCAAGCCTTTGCCTCTCTCTCAAGGTGGCCATTGATGAACTGGGCACCAGCATTTGCCAGATTGAGAACCTTCGGCAGCTGGGCAGGGCAGGCTGTCCGCTGCGTTTTGCCGCAGTTGTTCGAACGTCAGCGCATACGAATTTCGTTCGATATCGATGACACGCTCGCTTGCCAGCTCCACCACTGCGCAGTCGAGAACAGTCGACTACCGGCCTGTATCCATCGCTGGTTGGGTGAGCCGTTGCGGATGGGCACACGATCGCTGATCCGAGAACTGCGTCGCCAGGATTGCAGTGTCTGGGTCTACACCTCATCCGGGCGCACGCCGTCCTATATCAGGCGCTGGTTGGCGCTTTATGGCATCCGCGTCGACGGCGTTGTCAACAGTGTGCTGCACAACCGTGCCCTGACGGCGCACGGGATGTCGAATGCGCCTTCCAAGTATCCGCCAGCGTTCGATATCGACTTGCATGTCGATGATTCGGAGGGCGTGCAGATTGAAGGCAAGGATCATGGCTTCCGGGTGGTCGTGGTGCATCCCGAGGATGATCGCTGGGCGCAGAAAGTGCTGGATTCGGTGGCCAAGGTCCAGGCGCAGCTCGCCTGGCAGCAAATGCTCAGACCTCAGGCGCCGGTGCAACAGCGTGCGGAGGCTGTCTTTGAGTCGCTTGGCTGAGCGGGTACGCATTGGCTATTCGGGCAGCAGCGCCTCAGGTGTACGAGGCACTGCTGTGAAATGACTCAACAGATGCGCAAACGATGCTGCGCAAAACATATCTCGCAGAAACGACAAAGCCCTGAATAATCAGGGCTTTGTCGTATCAAATATGGCGGAGGCGATGGGATTCGAACTCATGGACCTGTTACAGTCGACGGTTTTCAAGACCGTTGCCTTAAACCACTCGGCCACACCTCCGTTTGCGTTGCGGGCGCCATAATACCTGAATGAAACACACTGTCAAACTCTCTGCATGGCTTGTTACAGAGCGTCTGTTATGATCTTTGCGACTGAACGTTTCAAACCAACAGGAGTGTCGCCATGCGCGAACAGGATTACGCAGTTAATAACAGCGTGCAGGCTGAGCAGCTAGAGGTTAGCCGCGTCCTGCGCAACACTTATGGTCTCTTGGCTCTGACCCTCGCATTCAGCGGTGTGATGGCCTTCGTAGCCCAGCAGATGCGTGTCGGCTACCCGAACATTTTCGTGGTGCTGATCGGCTTCTACGGGCTGTTCTTCCTCACCAACAAACTCCGTGATTCCGCGTGGGGCCTGGTATCCGCCTTCGCGTTGACCGGTTTCATGGGTTTCCTGCTCGGCCCGATCCTCAACCGTTACCTGGGCATGCAGGGCGGCGCTGAAGTGGTCAGCTCGGCTTTCGCCATGACCGCACTGGTGTTCGGTGGTCTGTCGGCCTACGTGCTGATCACCCGCAAGGACATGAGCTTCCTTGGCGGCTTCATCACCGCAGGTTTCTTTGTCCTGCTGGGCGCTACGCTGGCGAGCTTCTTCTTCCAGATCAGCGGCCTGCAACTGGCGATCAGCGCCGGCTTTGTGCTGTTCTCGTCGGTCTGCATTCTGTTCCAGACCAGCGCGATCATCCACGGCGGCGAGCGCAACTACATCATGGCGACCATCAGCCTGTATGTATCGATCTACAACCTGTTCGTCAGCCTGCTGCAACTGTTCGGCATCATGAGCCGCGACGACTGATCGTAATGGCTGCAATAAAAAACCCGCTTCGGCGGGTTTTTTATCGTCTGGACAAAGGTGTCTGCTCAGTTGATGACGATGCTGCCGTCCACTTGCTGACGGTAGATCGTGTAGGGCAGCAGCAAGGTATCTAGGGCGCCGGAGACCACGGCGTCCACCAGCACCACCGGAATCGCCGCGTTGCGGTGATCATCGGGATCGATGCCTGAGGCCAGCGGAGCGTTCAGCGTGCAGAAGTCATAAGCGAGGCCGCTGTAGATTCTCGGTACCGCGCCGCAATAACTTTTCTGCTGCTTGAGTCCGTCAACGGCAGCCTGATCGTTGCGCGCTACTGTTTGAATCGTGCCACAGCCGCCGAGCAGCATGCCGGCCAGCAGTATTGCCTGAATTTTCATAGCGCCATTCCTTAGCCGCAAAAAAACCCAATCTACCCTGATCATTGGTAAAAGACACCTACGCCATCGGTGGCAGTCGCCGCTTGACCGGGGTCTTCTTGACGATCGCGGTGTTGGTTTCGGCCAACGTATTCAGTCGGTCGAGCAGGGTATCGAGCTGCTCCATCGAGCGCACGTGCAGGCGGGCAATAAAGCAGTCGTCGCCGGTGACCTTGTCGCACTCGGTGAACTCCGGGATCGACATGATCTGCCGCTCAACCTCCTGCAGTTGCCCTGGCAGCGGCCGCACACGGACGATCGCCTGCAACTGATAGCCGAAGCATCTCGGATCGATCTCTACCGTGTAGCCCTTGAGCACGCCACGTTCTTCCAGACGCCGCAACCGCTCGGCCACGCTGGGCGATGACAGGCCGCTGATCTGCGCCAGCGCTTTGAGCGAGCGACGCGAGTCTTCCATCAGCGCGCTGATAAGGATCTGATCGATATCGTCAGTCACATTCAAACTCCGGATTAGGCGAAGGGCGCGAATCACCCTCGATAAAAAAGGCGAAAACCAAGTTTAGCCTGCTTTATGCGCTGGAGCAGCCCGAGGTGCGCTTGGCATACTTTTGCCATGCTTCGCTCACAGCCTCAGGAGAAGATGATGGACAACGCAATCCGCCGCGGTTCGCTGGAAATGACCGCCGCCATGCTGATATCCGGGACGATCGGCTGGTTTGTGCTGGTGTCCGGGCAACCGGTGCTGGACGTGGTGTTCTGGCGCTGCGTGTTCGGCGCCGGCACCTTGCTGTTGGTCTGCGCCGCGTTCGGATTCCTGCGTCCGGGGATTCTGACCCGCACAACGTTTCTGCTGGCGGTGCTCAGTGGAATGGCGATTGTCGGCAACTGGGTGCTGCTGTTCGCATCCTATTCCCGCGCCTCGATTGCCATTGGTACGGCGGTCTATAACGTGCAGCCGTTCATGCTGGTCGGCCTGGCGGCGTTGTTCCTCGGCGAAAAAATCACCTTGCAGAAGCTGTTCTGGTTGGCGATTTCGTTTCTGGGCATGCTGGCGATTGTCAGCGCCCATGGTACCCAAGGCGAGAGCGGCAATGACTATCTGCTGGGAATTGCCCTGGCGTTGGGCGCGGCGTTTCTCTACGCGATTGCCGCACTGATCATCAAGCGCCTGACCGGCACGCCGCCGCACCTCATCGCGCTGGTTCAAGTGTGCACCGGTGTGTTGTTGCTCGCGCCGTTCGCGCATTTCGATGCGTTGCCACAAGGCGCCGATGCGTGGGCCAGTCTGGTGACGCTGGGCATTGTGCATACCGGTTTGATGTACGTCTTGCTGTACGGCGCGATTCAAAAGCTGCCGACGGCATTGACCGGCGCACTGTCGTTCATTTATCCGATCGCGGCGATTTTCGTTGACTGGTTCGCCTTCGGCCATCGCCTCGAATTGCTGCAATGGATAGGCGTCGCAGCGATCCTGCTGGCCGCCGCCGGCATGCAACAAGGTTGGGGCTGGAAAGCCCGGCGGCTGGCGGCGCAGTAAGGATCAGATGTTCCAGCGCGGTGCGGTGGCTGCCAAGCGTTGGCGCATCTCGCTGATATTGGCAGCGAGTTGTCGGGTCAGCATACGGTAGCCGTCGAGTGTATTGGCAACTGGCGCGTCGAGGTTCGCTTGCGGGAGTTCCATCGGCCGCTCCAGCCGTTGCGAGGCACCGGTCTTCAAGGCGCGAGCCATCCCGATCAGTTGCACGCGAATCTGCCGGTGCTCAGCCTTGAGTGCCGTTTGCAGATGTGCCGTGGCCTGCGGGTCGCTTGCGTTGGGGCGGATATTACCGAGGATCTCCAGCGTACTGATGCACATGCGCAGGTTGCGCTGAATCGCGTCGAGCTCGGTCATGGAGATTTTCACTTCCTTGGACACCGACGGCATCAGCGAACGTAATTGCACCATCACCGCGCCGAGCTTGCTCATCAGCCGCACGTGTTCGTCGGCGCTGACCGCTTCACCGTTGATGATGCGTCCGTACACCGTAGCGCAATCGCGCAAGGCATCGGCAAGGTTGTAACGCCACGAGTAGACCGCGTACAGCGGCAGGGCGAAGGAAAACGCCAGGGCGAGGGCGATGCCGATCAGGATGTCGACGCCGCGCCACAGACCATCGGTGATCGGGTTGTCGCCATGCCCGGCGACGATGAACACGGTGATGGCGGAGAGCAGGGCGGTGTAGCCGCCCTTGCCAATCGCGTGATACGAGAAAAAGCCACAGACCACGGCCATGGAAAAGTAGGTCAGCCACGGCATGCCCAGCCAGGCGTGCTGCGCCACCAGTGCCAATCCGACTCCTGCACCGATCAAGGTACCGATGGCGCGCTCGGCGGCTTTTTTGCCGATGTTGCCGTGGTGCTGCAAACCGCCGATCACCACCAGCATGGTCACCGATGCCCATTCGCCGTGGGGCAGATTGATGCCAGTGGTCAGCAGAATCGTCGCCAGCAACCCCAAGGCCACCCGCACGGAATGGATCAGGCGGGCGTGACGGTAGCGCCGATACGGGTCCAGCAACGGACGCAGGATACGGCGCAACAGCGGTGGCAGGCGGTGGGTGCTGTAAGTAGTCAGTGCGAACCTCGTGAGTCAGTCAAATCAGTGGAAGGGGAAAATGTAATTCATCCAGGCGGACATGCGCAGCAGGATTTTGCGCATCGCGCCGATGTGGTGAAAGTGCTGACTGTAAAGCGCCGCTTGCCCGTAGGCGCCGCCCGGCATGAGCGCGCTGTATTCGGCGAACGCCGGATCGGTTATCTCGATGATCACTGGCACCCGTCCGGCCGGTGGCGAGCCGGTGTAGCTGATCAGGGTACCGGAAGGTTGCACCTGGCCCTCGGCGATCACCCCGATCACACTTTTCACCCGACCGGCGAAGACCTTGCCGGGAATGCCGTCGAAGGCGACTTCGGCCTCGTCGCCCACGGTCAGACGCAATAGGCTGTTCTGGCGCATCCAGGCGGCGAAGTACTGACCTTCCTGCGGAATAAACACCATTGACGGGCGCAGCGGCAGCTTGCTCGCCATCATCCCCGGTCGCAGCGAAACGTGGGTGACGAAGCCTTTGCTCGGTGCCCGAACCACGGTGTTGTCCAGCTCGAACTGCGCATTGTCCAGTTGCGCCTGCAGATCGTCGGTGCGGGCGATGGCCGCGTCCAGTTCACGCTGGGTGCCGAAGTTGCGGCGAATCAGTTCGGTGATGCGGTAGCGGTCGCCCTTGGCTGCAACCAGTTGCGCCTTGAGCGATTTCAGGCGGTTCTGGAAAGGCGTTGGATCGATGCGAAACAGCACGTCGCCTTTTTCCAGGGGTTCGTTGCCCTTTACCGGTACGTCGATCACCTGGCCACTGATGATCGGAATAACCGGCACCGAGACGAAGTAGGAGCGCGCCACCTCAGAATAGGGATGGTTGTAGTTCATGGTGAAAATCAGCGCGCCGATGATCAGCACGCCACCCAGGACAGCGGTGGGCACCGTCCATTTGTTCAGCGGAATGCGGAAGATCTTGAAAATCGCGACGCAGAGCGCGGCATACGTGAGGATGAGCAACAGATCCATGCTCAGATCCCCCGGCTGTCAGATTGCGGCGCAAGCGGCGACTGCGCTTCGAGCCGCTCGATCCGGGCTTGCAGCTCGACGACCTGCTGCTCCAGTTGATTGACGTGATTCTGAATGGGTTTGCCATCGCCGAACCCCCAACCACGATCCTCGCGATAGGCCATCGCCCAGATCCACAGAAACGGCCACAGCGCATGCAAGGTGAACAGGCTGACCCAGCCAGTGGCATGGATCGCGTCCTGATGCGGGTGGTTGCGGTGGACGGCGATCTCGTACGGAATGTCATGCAGCACGATAATCCCGTAAAACAGCACGAGACCGACAAAAACCAACAGACCCAATGCGAAGTAATCGAGCATGGTCAGCCTCCCGGGCATCCAGCAATGCTGGGCTCAGTGTAGTCACTGAATTGCCGGGTAGCTGACGGATCGGCAGGATCATTCAATCCTGCCGATCACCCGTCAAAAGATGTAATCGGTGGTCAGGAAGCTCGAATCACGCCCGCGAATGATCTCGCTGATCAGATCCTTGTTGCTCTCCTGGAATTTGGTCGCCACCAGCGTACGAATCGAAAACACCCGCAAGGCATCGTGAACCGACAGCGTGCCTTCGGCGGAGTTTTTGCGACCGTTGAACGGGTAAGTGTCCGGGCCGCGCTGGCACTGGGCGTTGAGGTTGATCCGCCCGACCTGGTTGGCGAAAGTGTCGACCAGCCGGCCGACCGCCACCGGGTTGGTGCCGAAGATGCTCAACTGCTGGCCGAAATCGGATTCCAGCACGTAGTCAATCACGGTATCGAGGTGGCGGTACGGCACGATGGGCACGACCGGGCCGAACTGTTCTTCCTGATAGACGCGCATTTGCGGATTCACCGGATACAGCACTGCCGGGTAGAAGAACGAGGCGTGGGACTCGCCACCATTCGGGTTGACCACCTGTGCGCCTTTGCTTTGCGCATCCGCGACCAGACCGTGCAGATAGTCGACTTTGCCCGACTCCGGCAGCGGCGTCAGCGCCACGCCGCTGTCCCACGGCATACCCGGTTTGAGCGTGGCCAGTCTGGCGTTGAATTTCTCGATGAAGCTGTCGACCACGTCTTCATGTACGAAGAGGATTTTCAGTGCGGTGCAGCGCTGACCATTGAACGACAGCGAGCCGGTGACCGCTTCGCTGACGGCGTTGTCGAGATCGACTTCGGGCAAAACGATTCCCGGGTTCTTTGCATCCAGACCGAGAGCGGCGCGCAAGCGGTGTGGTTTCGGGTGCAGCTTCTTCAGGTCGCTGGCAGCCTTGTTGGTGCCGATGAAGGCGAAGATGTCGATCTTGCCGCTGGCCATCAGAGCGCTGACGGTCTCGCGGCCGCTGCCGTAGATGACGTTGATCACGCCGCTCGGGAAGCTGTCGCGGAAGGCTTCGAGCAACGGCCGAATCAGCAGCACGCCGAGCTTGGCCGGTTTGAACACCACGGTGTTACCCATGATCAGCGCCGGAATCAGCGTGGTGAAGGTTTCGTTCAGCGGGTAGTTGTAAGGCCCCATGCACAAGGCGACGCCGAGCGGCACGCGGCGAATCTGGCCGAGGGTGTCCTGCTCCAGCTCAAAGCGGCTGGAACGGCGGTCGAGTTCTTTCAGGGCATTGATGGTGTCGACGATGTAATCGCAGGTGCGATCGAACTCTTTTTCCGAGTCCTTGAGGTTCTTGCCGATCTCCCACATCAGCAGCTTGACCACCGCCTCGCGCTGCTCGCGCATGCGGCCGAGGAATGCTTCGACGTGCTGGATGCGTTCGGCCACGCGCATGGTTGGCCACAGGCCTTGGCCGCGATCGTAAGCGCGAACGGCAGCGTCGAGAGCGGTGAGCGCGGTGTCGGCATCCAGCAGCGGCGTGCTGCCGAGGATCACCTGTTCTTCACCGTTTGCGCTTTTCAGATAAACCGGGCTGCGCACCTGCGCGAGTGGGCCGTCCCAGCGGCGCAATTGGCCATCGACCAGGTATTCACGCTGCTCGACCTGAGCGTCGAGGCGATATTTTTCCGGGATGTCGCTGACCGAAGGGAACAGGTTGCCAAGGATGTTTGCTGTGGTCATGTCACTACCCTGTGTTGAAGTCGGCGTGCCGATTGAAAGTCTTGTGAAGGTTATACGCCTGAACGGGCCGGGATTTAACCCCGTGAATGTCACGCGAATGTCACGCAACGGTGCAACCACAGTCCACCTTGTGGGAGCGAGCCTGCTCGCGAAGGCGGCGGCACATCCAACATCCTCATCGCCTGACACAGCGCTTTCGCGAGCAGGCTCGCTCCCACGGTCGATCATCTACATCCGTCAATCCATCTTCGGTAATGAAGCTTTTATGACAAAAGTTCGGTAGCACATAGCCAGTCCGGTCATGCCTGTGTAACGCGCTTGAGGGGCCTTTCGGGGCGCACTTTGCGAGTCGGGGCGGGACGCCGGGAGTGAGGCAATGGGGACTATGGAACGCTATTCGAAAGTGGGCATGCAGGAGCTCGATCAACGCCTGTCGAAGATCGTCGAAGCCGCGCGCAAGAAGCCGGTTTCGGTGTATCGCTACGGCGCGCCGTGGGTCTGGATCGTCTCGCAGGATGACTGGCAGGGCGCTTTGAAAGAAGTGTCCAGCTACATTCCGCCGGGCCATTCGCTGGTGTTGCTGCGCCCGCAGATCGACGATCTGCTCGACGCCCACCAGGACCTGCTGCGCGACCTCAACGCCGCGCCCGGCATGCTCATTCCCGCGCAGACGGTGATGCACATCCTGCTCCTGCAATTGCTGTATTCGGTGCCCAGCGAACAGCAGCTCTATGAACAGCTCAATTACAACCTGCTGTTCCGCTGGTTCGTCGGTCTTGGCCTGAACCAGAAGGTCTGGAGTTTCACCGCCCTCAGCCGTGACATCGCCACGCTGCTCAACGAGCCGCGCGCGGTGCTGCTGATTCAGAAAATCATCGGCGAAGTGTTCTGCGGTGCCTTGCTGCAAATGCCCGAGTTCTCGCTGAACTTTGCGCTGTTGCACACCTGGCTGGGCAAGCACGCCTGCGCCACAACGATCAGCAATTGACGCAGCACACCGGGCGCTAACGCCCACAGGTCATCGCGAATTTCAGGGGGTAATGTGGAACGGATTTTCACGTCACGGCTGGCGCTGTGGGGCTGGCTGCTGGTGACGGCGGGCGCGCAGCCAGCGCTGGCCGAGGAGGGCACAGAAGCGCCCGCCGCGCAGCGACTGGTCGACGTCAACGAATACTTCGTGCGCGGCAACACCGTGCTTGATGCGCGGGCGATCGAAGAAGCGGTGTACCCGTTTCTCGGCCCGCAGAAAGCCTTGAGCGACATCGAAGGCGCCCGCGATGCGTTGCAGAAGGCCTATCAGGAGCGCGGCTATCAGTCGGTGTTTGTCGAGCTGCCCGAGCAGGCCGTGGCCGATGGCATCGTTTATTTGCAAGTCAGCGAAACCAAGGTCGGCCGGGTGCGCGTGGTCGGCGCCAAACACTATTCGCCGCTGGACATTCGCGACAACGTACCGGCGCTGAAAGAAGGCGAGGTGCCGGACTTCGCCAAGGTCCAGGGCGAACTCGCGCAACTTAACAAGACCCCCGGTCGCCAGGTCATGCCGCTGGTGCGTGAAGGGCAGCGCCCCGGCACCATGGATGTCGACTTGCAGGTCGAAGACCAGAACCCATGGACGGCCAGCGTCGGCCTCAACAACGACTACAGCGCCGACACCGAAAAGCTGCGCAGCGTCACCAGCCTCGGTTACAACAACCTCTGGCAACTCGGTCACAGCGTCAACCTGACGTTCTTCACCGCGCCGCAGGAAACCGACAACGCCAAGGTCTGGTCCGGGTCCTACACCGCGCCGCTGAGCGAGCGCTGGAGCGTGCAATTCTCCGGTTACCAGTCCGACAGCAACGTCGCCACCATCGGCGGCAGCAACGTGCTCGGCAAGGGTCACAGCTACGGCGTCGCGGCAATTTACACGCTGCCCTCGAGTGGCAACTGGTCGAACTCGCTGTCGGCCGGCATCGACTTCAAGGACTTCGACGAGCGCCTGAGTCTGTCCGGCGAAAGCGACAAGGTACCGCTCAAATATGCACCGTTCACCTTCGCTTACAACGGCTATCGCTACAGCGAAAAGAGCCAGCTCGGTCTCGGTCTGAGCCTGGTTGCCGCCACCCGCAGCGTGTTCGGCTACGGCAGCGACGACGAAGACTTCGACTACAAACGCTATCGCGCCAAACCGGGTTTCGCCGTGCTCAAGGGCGACACCAACTACACCTGGACCTTCGACAGCGACTGGCAGAGCGCAAGCAAAGCGGCGTTCCAGCTAGCCTCGGGGCCGCTGGTTTCCAACGAACAATTCTCCGCCGGTGGCGCCACTTCGGTGCGCGGCTATCTCGCGGCTGAACGTACCGCCGATGACGGCTACCTGCTCAGCCAGGAATTGCGCACACCGTCGCTGGCGAAATTCGCCGGCACGTGGATGCAGGACTGGCGCTTCTATGCCTTCGCCGAAGGCGCGCAGTTGTATCTGCGCGACGAACTGCCAGATCAGGACGCCAATTACGCCCTGGCCAGCGTCGGCCTCGGCACCCGCGCCAGCCTGAGTAAATGGCTGTCCGGCAGCCTCGACTGGGGCTACCCGCTACTCGAAGGGCCGAACACCTCAAAGCAGGAATCGCGCCTGCACTTCAACCTCCAAGCCACTTTCTAACGGAGCACGTCCATGCAACGCCTCTTCCTTTCGTTGTTGATCTGCCTGGGCTTCGTGCTCCCGGCCACGGCTCAGGCCTGGTGGCAGGACGACTGGCATTACCGCAAACAGATCGCCGTCGACACCACGCCACAAGGCGCGGCGATCAATCAGGCCCTTGGCCGCACCGCGCTGCTGGTGCGCCTGCACACCGGCAACTTCACCTTCGACGGCGTTAAAGAGGACGGCTCGGATCTGCGCTTTGTCGCGGCGGATGACAAAACCGTGCTCAACCACCAGATCGAAAGTTTCGATGCGCTGATGGGCATGGCGCTGATCTGGGTCGATGTGCCGAATGTCGAGGGCGGTCAGCGTCAGGACATCTGGATGTATTACGGCAACCAGAAAGCCCCGGCTACCGGCAACGGCCAACTGACTTTCGATCCGAATTACACCGCGCTGTATCACTTCGACGGCGCCACCGGCACCCCGGCGAAAGACACCACGGCGTACGGCAACACCGCGCAAAGCGCGACCGGCACAGCGATCGATGGCGTCGTCGGCCGTGCCTTGCAGTTCAGCGGTCAGCCGTTGTTGCTGCCGGCCAGTCCGTCGCTGCAACACAACGCTGGTAGCGCGTTCACTTTCAGCGCCTGGCTGCGTCTGGATCAGGCCACTGGCGAGCAACTGATCCTGGCTCGGCGCGAAGGCATGCAAAGTCTGCTGATCGGTGTCAGCCAAGGCCTGCCGTTCGTGGAAATCGACGGCCAGCGCGCTGCCGCCACGCAAGCTCTGGCTCCTTCGCAATGGCAGCACGTTGCGCTGACTGCCGAGGGCTCGAAAGTCACGCTGTACGTTAACGGTCGCGAAAGTGCTGCGTTGGCCCAGGCGATGCCGGCGTTCAACTCGGCCATGGCCATCGGCGCCGATCTGCAGGAAGGCGCGTTGCAGCCATTCTCTGGCGCTATTGATGAGCTGCGCCTGTCGAAAGTCGCCCGACCTGCTGCGCTGTTGCTGGCCGATGCCACCTCGCAAGGCGCCGAGTCGAAACTGGTGGCTTACGGCGTCGATGAAGAACAATCCGGCTTCGGTTTCGGCAGCCTCGGCTTCCTGCTCAACGCGGTGCCAATCGACGCCTGGGTGATCATCGCCGTGCTGGTGCTGATGATGTTCCAGTCGTGGGTCATCATGCTACGCAAGAACCGCAGCCTCAGTCGCGTCACTGCGGCCAACGAAGACTTTCGCGTGCAATTCGCCAAGGTCGGCACGCGTCTGGAGATGTTCGCCGACGACGCGCAACTGGCTCAACGTCTGCAGCATTCGTCGCTGTGGCGCCTCTATCTGGTGGCGGTCAAAGAGATCCGCACCCGCCGCGAGCAGGGCGCCGATACCTCGTCGGTCTCTGCCGCGACCATCGAAGCCATCCGTTGCTCGATGGACGGTGTGCGCACCCGCGAGAACCAGCAACTGAGTTCGAAACTCTCGACCCTGTCCAACGCCATCGCCGGCGGTCCGTATATCGGCCTGTTAGGCACGGTGCTGGGGATCATGGTGGTGTTCCTCGGCACGGCGATGGCCGGCGACGTGAATATCAATGCCATCGCGCCGGGCATGGCCGCCGCTCTGTTGGCCACGGCGATGGGCCTGTTCGTCGCGATCCCGGCGCTGTTTGGCTACAACCGCCTGATCACCCGCAACAAGGAAGTCAGCGCCGACATGCGCGTGTTCGTCGACGAGTTCATCACTCGTCTGGCGGAGATGCATGGCGAGAGCCAGTTCAGTGAGGCGTCGCACCAGCGCGGCCATCACGCCAACCACTCCGTACCGGCCTGAGGAGCACTGCCATGGCGTCCGTAAATGCCTCCCACGACGATGATGACGATGCCGCAGTCGACAGCATCAACATCACTCCGCTGGTCGACGTGCTGATGGTGGTGCTGGTGATGTTCATCCTCACCGCCACCGCGCAGGTCTCCGGGATCCAGATCAACCTGCCCAAGGCCAGCGCTTCGGTGTCGCTGTCGGAGGCCAAGACCAAGGCGATCTCGGTCAACGACGGCGGCCAGGTGTTTCTCGATGCCTATCCCGTGACGTTGGCGGAGCTGGAAGAACGCCTGCGCATCGAGAAAGCGCAGAGCCCGGATTTTCCGGTGATCGTGCGTGGCGATGCGACGGTGCAGTACCAGAAAGTCATCGAAGTGCTCGACCTGCTGCGCCGGCTCGAACTGTCCCAGGTCGGTCTCGTCACCGGCAAACCGAGTCAGGGCTGAGTCATGACCGCACAACTCCCGATCGAACCGCCGCCCGTGAAAAAGTCGCCGTTGCGCTATGTGAAGTGGGGCGCCGGATTGCTGGTCGGCGCACTCGCCGCGTGGTTCCTCTGGCAGTGGGCCAACGACATGGCCGGCGTGCGCCGCGAAGCGCCGAAGGTGCCGACGATCATTCCGTTGCCGCCACCGCCACCGCCGCCGCCGGAGAAACCGCCAGAGCCGGAAACGCCGGTGGAAGAAAAAGTCGTCGAGCCCGAGCCAACGCCTGAGCCGGAGGAGGTCAAGCCTGAAGAAGAAGCACCGCCATCGCCGGCGGACGACCTGGCAAACCCGATGCAAATGGACGGCGACGCGCAGGCCGGCAGCGACGCTTTCAACATTGGCGCGGGCAAGGGCGGCGGCATGGCCGGAGCCGGCGGCGGGCGTTTGGGTACGGGCACGTACAGCCAGTTTCTGGCGTTCACCTTCCAGCGTTTGCTGCGTGAGAACCCCGAGCTGCGCAACCTCGCATTCTCGCTGCAGGCCGATGTCTGGCTGAGCAGCGTCGGCGAGATTACCCGTGTCGAGCTGATCAAGTCCAGCGGCAACCCGCAAATCGATACTCAGGTGCTGGCCGCTTTACGCGGTGCGCCAGCGCTCAGCGAACGGCCTCCGGCCTCCATCACTTTGCCCGTGCGCCTGTCCCTGCAAGGGCGGCGTCCGGGTTAATTCACTTATTCAAGCTTTGGCAAAAGGAGTTGTGTGCAGATGATTTCCAACGTGAATCGATTGTCCCTGGCGGTCGGCATGGTCATTGCGACCCTGGTCGGTCAGGCCGTGGCAGCGCCTGCGCCTTCGGAGAACGCCACGATCAATCTGATCCGCTTGCTGGTCGAGCAGGGCATTCTGAAACAGGACAAGGCCGACGCGCTGATCGCCCAGGCCCAGAACGAAGCGGCGCAGGCCAAGCAGGCTGCCGCGTCCACTGCCGTAGCGGCCGGGCCGGTCGCCGCGCCGGGGGATGTGCGCGTGCAGTACGTGCCGGCAGCGGTGCGCGACCAGATCCGCGATCAGGTCAAAGCCGAGGTCATGGCCACCGCCAAACAGGAAAACTGGGCCGCGCCCAATACCTTCCCGGACTGGGCCTCGCGCATCAGCTTCGACGGCGACATTCGCCTGCGAGACGAATCGCGTTACTACTCGGGCAACAACAGCAACGAAATCGTCGACTTCGCCAAGCTCAACAACAATGGCCCGTACGACGTGAACCCCAACAGCAGCACCAGCCTGCCGCCGTTGCTCAACACCCGCGAAGATCGCGAAAATCTCTTTCGCCTGCGCGCACGCCTAGGCATGAAAGCGCTGATCTCGGAAGAGTGGACCGCCGGCATTCGCATCGGCACCGGTTCGGACAACAACCCGGTATCGACCACGCAGAACCTCGGCGGCGGCTTCGCCAAGAAAGACATCTGGCTCGATCAGGGCTATCTGACCTGGAAGCCAATGGACGAATTGACCCTGGCCGGCGGGCGCTTCGCCAATCCGTTCATGTCCACCGACATGCTCTATTCCAATGACCTGAATTTCGACGGTGTGGCGGCGATTTTCGATCACAAGCTCAACCGCGATTGGGGCGTGTTCGGCACGGTCGGCGCGTTCCCGGTGGACTACACCAACGACACTTCCAGCAGCAACGGTTTCGACAAGGAAGAGAGCGACAACAAGTGGCTGTACGGCGCGCAGCTCGGCGCGAAGTGGGCGATCAATAGCAACAACCGCCTCAAAGGCGCGCTGGCCTATTACCGCTTCGATGACATACAGGGCCAGCGCTCCAGCCCCTGCGAACCGTGGGCCGGCGCGCCGGGTTGCGACAGCGACGGCACTCGCGCAGCGTTCATGCAGAAGGGCAACAGCGTGTTCCTGCTGCGTGACATCACGCCGAACCCGCTCAACCCGAGCGCTACGCCGCAGCCGCAATTCGTCGGGCTTGCGTCCGAGTTCAACCTGCTCGACCTCAACGTCGTGTGGGACGCCGACTTGCCGCAGGATTTCAAACTGCGCAGCCAGGGCAACTACATCCACAACCTCAGCTACGACGAAGGCGACATGCGCAAGCGTTCCGCCGGGCAGATCGTCAACAACCTCGACAGCAACGGCGAGATCGAAAGCGGCGCCAACGCGTGGATGGTGCAGTTCACCCTCGGCAACGCGCTGGACCTCAAGCGCAAGGGCGACTGGAACCTGTTCGCCGGCTACAAGTACATCCAGCCGGACGCCTTGCCCGACGGCTTCAACGACTCGTCGTTCCACCTCGGCGGCACCAACGCCAAAGGTTATTTCATGGGCGGCAACTACGGCCTGGCGAAGAACGTTTCCGCCACGGGTCGCTGGATGAGCACCGAAGCGGTGTACGGCGCGCCGTTCGACATCGACGTCTTGCAGCTTGAGATCAATACGCGCTTCTAAAGCGCCGGGAGAGCTTTATGAACACGCGTTTTCTCGCGCTGGGCCTGGGTTTGTTGATTGCCACCGGGGCGAGCGCCGAAGGCATGGAAGAGCGCTTGCGCACGCAATTGCGCAGCACCACCCAGCAATTGCAGGCCCTGCAAAGCCAACAGGCCCAGGCCAGCGCCGCGCAACTGGCAGCGCAGAACGAAGCCAAGGCAGCGCAAGCGCAGATCAAGCAGCTGACCGCCGAACTGGCCAAAGCCAAAGGCCTCGCCGAGCAACTCGCCGGACAGCAACAGAGCCTGCATAGCCAGGCGCAGGCGCAAGTCGCGGCCAGTGCCGAGCAGACCGGCAAGTTCAAAAAAGCCTACGACGAGTTGCTGGTCCTCGCTCGCGGCAAGGAAGCCGAACGCTCGAAGCTGCAAGCGCAACTGGCGGAACGTGACACACAAGTGCAGCAATGTTCAGCCAAGAATCAGCAAATGTACGGCGTCGCCAAACAGATCCTCACGGCCTACGAAAACATCGACGTCGCCGAAGTGATGAAGATCCGCCAGCCCTTCGCCGGCAGCGCCCGGGTCAAGTTCGATGAACTGGCCCAGGGCTTTGGCGACGAGCTGTACAAAACCCAATTCGACGCGCCGCAAGCGGCGATCGCTCACTGATAACAAGGAAGAAAGCCATGACTCAATTGATCACCCACGTTTCCCCGCAATCGCTGACCGACGTTCTGCAAGCCGCCGGTTATCGCGTCAACCAGAGCGAACAGAACGGCATCGTCCAGTTGCTCAGCGCCAGTCAGGGCATCGGCTACGCCGTGCGCTTCGGCAACCCGGCGGTGGAGCAGGGCAGCTTTGTTGATTTCACCTTCAGCTGTGCGCTGCGCGTGCAGGGCGACTTGCCCCAGGGCGTGGCCGAGCAGTGGAACGCGACGCGGCGGTTTGCACGGTTGTCGTTGCAGGGTGAGTTTCTGCTGATGGAAATGGACGTGGTCGTGGCCGCAGGGGTGAGCAACGAGCACCTGCGCGGCAATCTGGAGTTGTGGGATCGCCTGTTGCAGGAATTCATCGTTTACCTGCGCGATTTTAGCCAGACCGCTGCTGTGCAACCCGCCAAGTCCGCTGTCGCCGAAGCAGAGGAAGCCGCGCTGTGAAGAAGCCTGCCATGGTGATCGGCGCCGGAGCGCTGGCGTTGTTGGTGGTGGCCGTGGCGCTGGTGCTGCGACCGGGCAGTGATCCGGTCGCCGCCCAGCAGCCGTCGCCGTTGCCGGCGGTTGCAGCCGGGCCAGCAGTCGCGCGGTTGGGCAATCAGCAGGTTTCGCCAGAGGAATTGCAGGCGCTGCTGGCCACCGTCCCGGCGCAAACCCGCGAGCAATTGCGCGGTAACCGTGAGGCGCTGGAGCGCTGGATTCGTGCGCGGCTGACCGAGAAAGCGGTGCTGGAACAGGCCGATGCGCAGGGTTGGGCGCAGCGTCCGGACGTCGCCCGGCAGACTCGCGCAGCGACTGAGCAAATCGTGTTTCGTGATTATTTGCGCTCGGTGAGTCAGGTGCCGGCGGAGTATCCAAGCGCAGCTGAATTGCAGCAGGCGTACGACGCCGGCAAGGCCAATTGGCAGACGCCGCCGATGTACCGGGTCAGTCAGATTTTCCTTGGCGTCAGTGACGCAGCGAATGTGGAAACGGTGCGCAAACAAGCCGCTGAATTGAGCAAGAAGGCGCAATCAGCACCGGCTGATTTTGCGGCGCTCGCTACGCAATATTCGCAGGATCGCGTCACGGCAGAGCGGGGCGGTGATACCGGCCTGCAACCGTTGCAACAACTCGTGCCGGAAGTGCGCAGCGCCGTGGCGCGGCTCAAGGTGGGCGCCGTGTCTGATCCGGTGCAAAGCGCCGCCGGTTTCCACGTGATCAAGCTCACCGAACAACAACCGGCCCGCACCGCGACGCTGGAGGAACTGCGCGACCAACTGACCCAGGCCCTGCGCGCACAACGCCAGGAACAGATCGCCCAGGCCTATCTGGAAGGCATGCTCAACACCGCCACCCTCAGCATCGACGGCGCTGAACTGAACAAAGTGATAGGTAACTGACACACGGTGTTTCTGTAGGAGCTGTCGAGTGAAACGAGGCTGCGATCTGTTGATTTTGCTTTTAAAGATCAAAAGATCGCAGCGTGCCGCAGCTCCTACAAAGATTTGCGTAACGACACCACATTAGATCGACAGGGAGTCATCAATGTCATTCACCGAACCCGCAGGACGCCCGGGCACCGTTGATTATCAATCGCCGCAATCCCGCTCCGAGCCCTGGCTAAACCAGGCCGCGACCATCGACAGCGAAGTCGCCCAATACTTCCTGGTCAGTGCTCGCTGCGGCTGCTTCATGCAAGCCGCGCGCAGCCTCAATGTGCGCTCGACGCTGCTGCGCAAACAACTCGCGCAACTCGAACAGCAACTGCAACGCAGCCTGTTCAGCTTCCAGGGCAGCGCCCTCAGCCTGACCCGCGAAGGCCAACAGTTGCAGGCCCGACTCATCACCCTGGCCCACGAACGCAAACTCCCGCTCATCGAACAACCGCTGATTCGTCTGGCCATCGCCGAATCGATCCTGCACGACATCCTCGGCCGCGACCTCATCGCACTGCTGCGGCGCAACGCCAGCCTGCGTCTGGAAATTATCGCGCTGGATAGCGAACTGGCATTGCGTGCGGTCAGCGCCGACATTGTCCTGTGGCTTGCTCCAGGCGAATGCCCAAACTC
Organism: Pseudomonas siliginis; assembly: GCF_024072275.1. NCBI lineage: Bacteria > Pseudomonadati > Pseudomonadota > Gammaproteobacteria > Pseudomonadales > Pseudomonadaceae > Pseudomonas > Pseudomonas siliginis. The sequence goes on from NZ_CP099598.1 coordinate 2,862,259, forward strand.
CGGCCCGACCTTTTCCACCAGCCAACCGCAACACCTCGCGCGGATCGAGTACCTGCCGCATATCGCCAAGCGCTATTCACGGGTGACAGCGCGACCGGAAACGCCGGAAGATCTGGCTGATTTCATGTTGGTGCACTGGCAGCATGACCGACAGGTTGAGAGCTTTCGGCCGTGGAATGAGTTGGTGGAGGAGAGGTTGGCCGGGGTGGTGCAGATGCAGTCTTATGAATTGATGCTGGAGATGATCCGCTGTGGCGCCTGCATTGGCTTGCTGCCGGCATACATGAGCCGCTTCGACCGTGGCCTCATCGCACTGCCCGGATTATTCGCCGAACCGATGCAGCTCCATGCTTGGCTCGCCGTCAACACCGACTCGCAAGACTCCCCCGAAATCAAAGCCCTCATCGACCTCATCCAGCAAACCTTCAACGAACGCCACGAATGGTTCCAGCCTTAACCCGCCCCCCTGTAGGAGTGAACCTGCTCGCGAAAGCAATCCGCCAGTCGAAGCCTCAGTGACTGACCCACCGCCTTCGCGTGCAGGCTCGCTCCCACAGGAATCTTCGTTGCTTACGCGTTGATCGTTCCCACGCTCCGCGTGGGAACGCAGCCCGGGACGCTCTGCGTCCCCACCAGAGCTGGAACGCGGAGCGTCCCTTGAGGCATTCCCACGCAGAGCGTGGGGACGATCATCAAAACCTTCAACGAACGCCACGAATGGTTCCAGCCTTAACCCGATCCCCTTGTAGGAGTGAGCCTGCTCGCGATGGCGCCAGCCCAGACACCACACCCGTAACTGAACAAACCGTATCGATAGTGGGAGCGAGCCTGCTCGCGAATGCAATCCGCCAGTCGAAGCCTCAGTGACTGACCCACCGCCTTCGCGAGCAGGCTCGCTCCCACAAGAATCTTCATTGCTTACGCGTTGATCGTTCCCACGCTCCGCGTGGGAATGCAGCCCGGGTCGCTCTGCGTCCCCTCAGAGCTGGAACGCGGAGCGTCCCTTGAGGCATTCCCACGCAGAGCGTGGGAACGATCATCAAAGGCCCGCTACTGCGGCAACTCCAGATTATCCAGCACCCGATTCACTGCCAGTTCGCCGAGCATGATCAACTGCGCAATCCCCATCAGCGTTCGGCGCTGGGATGGCTTGACCAATCCGGCGAACTCCTGGGCGAGGGTTTTGGCCGAGGCGAGGGTTTCGCAGGCGTTGGCCAGCAGGTCTTCGTTTTTGGTGTCGGCGGTGACGGCGTACATGGCGCGGGGACTGAAGGGTGGCGGGGTAGAGTCGGGTGGGCAGAGGTAGTGGTCGAGGGCGCGGTCGGCGGCTTGGTGAAGTTTTTTTGAGTCGAGGGATTCGTAGGGAGAGGTGGGGTCGGATTCGGGTGGGTTGGGTGTGGGTTTGATCATGGGTGAAGCCTCTAGAGTGGTGAAGCTGCCACCGTTCGCTGCTAACGAAGGAGGTGGCGGCTGTACGTGGGTTAGCAGACCAGGACTCTAGAACCCGGCGCACCGAAGTGCCCCACGCAAAGCCGCCATAACGGCAAGACCTTGTGCGTCTAGAGATAACCCGGGCTGCTAAACCCGATCACTGAACATTCAGCGACCGGACCACAATAGAACCCGCTCCCAAGGCGCACAAGCCGGCGGATTCTGGCGTAGCTGTAGGCAATGGCGCAAGATTTTGTAGCCTGGAAGGCGTGTCTGGAGGTGCCCTTTAAACACCTTCGTTTAAATCAAAGAATTGCGCAAACCTGACGGTCCTTTCGCGATCAGAAGAGAAGCCTGGATCGCGCTTCGCTGTTTAAATCACTGGTTAAATAAATCCGCCCTTTTTCCGAATACCGGTGGTTAACCTCTCTTGTTGAACCGTTGTGTAGTTTTAGGCCCTGGCCACGCAGACCGCTGTGTAAGCAAAAGGGGACGTAGCACCTGTTGATGCCGATATAAAACTGGTCTTGGCCCATGTGAATTCGACCTGAGGGTTGCTAGGAAGTGTATATCCCCAAAAGTACCGGGCTTCGTAAAGCGGTCTGTATTTAATATTAAGAAGTGCAATCTCGCTTAAGTAGCTCGGAAATGGACTGCCCCCCACGCGCGCGATCCAGGCACTGGCCGCTTCGTGTGTAAAGTTGGCGCCGCCAATTAAAACCTTTTGCACGTTGCTTACTACGACAGGTATTTCTTTAAGTTGTCCGCTAGCGTCAGATACGATCACTTTAGCTGCACCATTCCCGATTGAACGAATCATGCCGTTGCCGTCCACAGATACAACGTTGGGCATGCTCGACCTGTAGGTGTACGGTGCTTGCCCGCCTGTCGCCGCCCGGGTCGCGGTTGTATCTGGGAAATCGTTTCCAGTTAATGCCCAGCCAAGCGCGGCATGGTCGACGACGTAATTTCTCCCTGAGAGATGTACGGGTGATATGTCGACCAATAGCGGTGGAACAACTTTTAGAGTTCTTGGGATGGAAACTTTTCCACTACCATACAGTGCCTTGACTTTATAGCTGTGATTTCCTGCGGTCAGATCTTCACTGTATTTCCAAACGCCTTCGTGGTTCACCGGGACTTTGATTCTAAACTCTTCTTTATCAGACACCTCGACCCATTGATCTTTCGAGGCCAAGCCTTGCATTGCTACTGAAGTGTCTGCAGTAGTTCCACCTTCCTCAATTTCGGCGTTACTTGGCAATCCTTTCACCGAATCAATCGTCGGGGCAACTTCAGCTGCCACAGTAAAACTCCGCGCGCCAGAATCAACTTCTCCACTGTGATACAACGATCTCGCAAATAACCGGTGCTTCCCTTCAGCAACAGTCACTTCTCGTGTCCAGATCCCCGTCAGCGGGTCGGCCGTCGCTCGGCCTTTGGCAACCGTGCTCGACCCATCATCATCGAACACCTCGATATCCAGTCCCTTACTGGCAGTTCCCGACAACGTTAAGCTAGTGCTGACCGTCCATCCCCCTTCCAGCACTTCCTCACCGTTCGAGTCCAATATCCTGTCCAGTGTCGGCACAACCAGTTCTACAGACTTGATCGTGTAAACCCGATCCGGAAATTTCACTGCGTTCGTTTCGATATTGCTCTTGTCCAGCGCCACCAGGTACTTAAGCGTCAGTGTCGTGCCATGCCCCAATTGAACGAGATAACTGTTTGCCAGTGTCTGTGGCCAGAATCCCTGGTTGATCCAAGTGCTGTTGACTCTAGCTGGCAACCCAGCCCAGAGAGTCAAGTCATGTGCAGTGCCATCAGCCTTCTTACCCTCAAGCCGCAGCCAGCAGGGCTGTTCGGCTTCAATCAAGGTATGCAGCAGCGCATGAATGGTTGCGTTTTTGGTGCCAAGCGCCGTTATGTCGAGAAAATTGTTGGCATCGGCCTCGACAATTTTCGGGGAGTTCAAAGCGGTTGCCGGCAGCGGCAGAATGTCCAGCAGCAACACAGCCGACTCCACGGGTTTGTCGTCGCGGTCGATAAAATAACTGACTGCAACCCGTTGGCCCAGGCTGTAGGCGAGCACCGAGCGCGGTACCGCAATCTCCAGGCCGGCACTGACCAGCCGAGGCGGGCTTGGGTAGGAGCCTTCAGGGACAGCCGTCGCGCCTTGCCAGTTCACCCACAACGTGTCGGTGGGCAGTAACGAACCCTGCGGTACGAGGACTCTGATTTCCGGAGTGGTCGGACTGAACTGATTGCCGTTCATGCCACGGACGGTGGGTGCCAGCAGAGAAAGGCGACCGAGGTGAATGTCCACGCGCTTTTCACCTGACATGACGGCATTGCCCAATTGGTCAAATACTCTGAATTCCGCCACAGCATTCGGGTTGTCACCGGCACGCTGGAAGGTATCGGTGAGCAGGGTCAGGTTGATCGGGGCCGGCGCGTCGGGCACGTCGAAGCGCACGGTGGTATCGCCGAGCGCAAAAACGATGGAGTCGAAGTGGCGTCGGTTGGTGTAAGTAAACGCAAATGTCACACCTCGTGCGGCGAGCTCCGGCCCCACGCCTTCACGTACTACTTCCGGCGGAATGATCAGATCCAGAGATTCCGGCAGACGCAAATGGTAGAGGGCTAGCGTGTCCCGAGACGATTCATCGTTACCTCCTACGCGCGTGACCTTGTAATACAGGCGATTGACGCCCTGATTGAGCCAGCCGTGGGGCAAGTACAAGCGCACCCGCTGTTGTTCTTCGCCCGGGGCAACGGTCTTGCCCGTTGCGGGAGTAGGGTTGTCGTTGACGTACAGATCGACGCGGTCATCAGCGGCCATGGTCCAGGAAGCGAGCTGCATTTCCGTCCACGGATCTATCAGACATTCCAGGCCCTGCGTCTCGCCATCGTAAAGCACCTTGGGAATCCCGCCTTGGGCAATGCCCTGCGGCTTCACCGGTGTGACCCAGCCCCTGATGATGACCGGATACAAGACAAACAATTCGTTGAAAATCGAAGACTGGATATCCATGGAAGCGCTCCCTGAGAATTTTGCCGTGCCGTGCCGTGCCGTGCATTGAATGGGATCCATCTCACTCCAGTTTGAAAAAAAGCACACCTGTCAGATCTGACAGGTACAGGCGGTATTCAGACGAGCGGTCTTGCCGGATCTTGTCCGCGCGGCAGTTGCGGAAGCGAGCCTGCTTGCGAATTTGTCGTAATGTTCGGTTGCAATGCTGACTGCTCCGACGCTTTCGCGAGCAGGCTCGCTCCCACAGGAATCTTCATTGCTTACGCGTTGATCGTTCCCACGCTCTGCGTGGGAATGCAGCCCGGGACGCTCTGCGTCCCCACCAGAGCTGGAACGCGGAGCGTCCCTTGAGGCATTCCCACGCAGAGCGTGGGAACGATCATCAAAGGCCCGCTACTGCGGCAACTCCAGATTATCAAGCACCCGATTCACCGCCAGTTCGCCGAGCATGATCAACTGCGCAATCCCCATCAGCGTTCGGCGCTGGGATGGCTTGACCAATCCGGCGAATTCCTGGGCGATGGTTTTCGCTGAGGCGAGGGTTTCGCAGGCGTTGGCCAGAAGGTCTTCGTTTTTGGTGTCGGCGGTGACGGCGTACATGGCGCGGGGGCTGAAGGGCGGCGGGGTGGAGCCGGATGGGCAGAAGTAGTGGTCGAGGGCGCGGTCGGCGGCTTGGTGAAGTTTTTTTGAGTCGAGGGATTCGTAGGGAGAGGTGGGGTCGGTTTGGGGTGGGTTGGGTGTGGGTTTGATCATGGTAAAGCTCCTAGAGTCGACGGAGCTGCCACCTTTCGCTGCGATACGAAATGGTTGGTGGCAGCTGTACGCGGGTCGCAGACCGGGACTCTAGAACCGGCAGACCCGAAGGTCTCCCACGTACAGCCGCCATAAAAACAGCGGGTGTTGTGCGTCCAGAGATCGACGGGCTGCGAGACCCGATCGCTGATTCGTCAGCGACCGCACCACAATAGAACCCGCCCCCAAGGCGCACAAGCCGGCGGATTCTGGCTTGGCTGTAGGCAACGACGCAAGGATTTGTAGCCTGGAAGGCGTGTCAGCAGGTGTCATTTAAACAGCGGTGTTTAAAAAGCAACAAATTGGCGACAGCACGGTAGACGTTTTTGCCGGGAAGCAGGTGTTGGCTATGAGGTCGCTTTCGCGAGCAGGCTCGCTCCCACAGGAATCTTCAGTGCTCACAGGGGTTGTGCCCGGGCTGGATCAAAATGTGGGAGCGAGCCTGCTCGCGAATGCAATCTGCCAGTCGAGGCTTCAGTGACTGGCCAACCGCCTTCGCGAGCAGGCTCGCCCCCACCATTGCCGCTCGCCAGATTCCAGATCAGCGGTTTAGAGTGACCAGCCACACGCTGATCACGGACCGATCCCATGTCAGACCCAACCTCCACGATCCATCTCGAACGCTCCAACGAATCCCACCTCGAAGGTATCACCGCGCTTTACAACGACCCCGTCGTTGCACGGCAAGTGCTGCAAATGCCGTTTCAATCCACCGAGGTCTGGCGCCAGCGACTTCAGGCTGATAACGAACGTGCGCTGAAACTGGTTGCCCTGGACCAAGGCGTGGTGATCGGCAATCTGGGCCTGGAAGCTTATTCCCGCATGCGCCGCGCCCACGCCGGCAGCTTCGGCATGGCAGTCGGGGCGGCTTGGCAGGGCAAGGGCGTCGGATCGATGTTGTTGGCGGCGGCGCTGGAGGTCGCCGATAACTGGATGAATCTGCACCGCGTCGAACTCACGGTCTACGCCGATAACGAGGCAGCCATCGGCCTCTACCGCAAGTTCGGTTTCGAGACCGAAGGGCTGTTGCGTGATTACGCGGTGCGCGACGGACAGTGGGTCGACACGTTGAGCATGGCCCGTCTGCGCGGTTCGTCGAAACCCTGAGTCAGTCGCCCAGTGCGAACGCCACTGCCGACTGCGCATGCAGCTCGGTAGTGTCGAGCAGGGGCAGGGCGCTGTGTTCGGGTTTGATCAGCAGACCGATTTCGGTGCAGCCGAGGATGATCGCCTGGGCGCCACGGGCGGTCAGGGATTCGATGACGCCTTGGTAGATTTTTCGCGATTGTTCGCTGATCACACCCACGCAGAGTTCGTCGTAGATGATCCGGTGCACCTCTTTGCGCTCGGCATCATCCGGCACCAGCACTGTCAGGCCTTGGGCGATCAGACGCTGCTTGAGGAAGTCCTGCTCCATGGTGAACGCGGTGCCGAGCAACCCGACGGTGCGCGCGTCGATTTCCAGTGCAGCCTGCGCGGCGGGTTCGGCAATGTGCAAAAACGGAATGCTGATCGCCGCCTGAATCTGCTCGGCGACCTTGTGCATGGTGTTGGTACACAGCACCACGCATTCTGCGCCGCCAGCTTCGAGCCTGCGCGCGGCATCCACCAGAATCGCCGCTGCATCGTCCCAGCGCCCGGCGTGCTGGGCCTGTTCGACCGGACCGAAATCGACGCTGTACATCAGCAACTGCGCCGAGCGCAACGGGCCGAGGCGCTCGCGAACCTGTTGGTTGATCAGGCGATAGTATTCGGCGCTGGACTCCCAGCTCATGCCGCCGATAAGGCCGATGGTGCGCATTGGATTTCCTCAAGCAAATGTCAGTGTCGAGCATTCAGGGCTGCCCGAAGTTACCTTCTGTTCCAGACTCGACGCCAGTACCGACTGACTGTACCGCCGATCTTTCCCGCAACTGTGCATCTGCAAGAACTAAACGTACGCCGCGCCGGGGATCTGCCACTATCACCCTTCGCAGGTCCTTTCCGAGGAACACCGCAATGAACGACGTACAGCAACTGGGCGAGATGCTGCGCCACTATGCCGAAAGCGAAGCGCACAAGAAGCAACTGTTCACCACGCAATCGGCCGCTTGGGCGGCTCGGATTGGCGCGCTGTTCGACCAGATCGAACAATGGCTTGAACCGGTCAAGGCGCCGAATCTGCTGGAGGTCAGTCGCGAGGCGTATGTCGCATCCGGGCCGAGCGTGCCGGTGGAAACCTCGACGTTCAAGACGGAAAAATTGAGCATTGTGATTGCCGGCAAACCGGTGGAATTTGTGCCGGATGTGATGGGCAGCGGCGGGCAGATTTCCCTGGCAGTGATGGGGCTGACGGCGGCGCGGTACGGGAGCATTTCCCTGGTTGGCCTGGCGGATGGTGCGTGGCAGTGGCGCAAGACCAATGGCTTGAAGGATCCGGATACGTTTGCCTTCGACGCCGATTTCCTTGCTCAGCAATTGCAGAGCCTGATACCTCGCGATCGCGGTTAAGATCAAAAGCTTACCCCCTCACCCCAGCCCTCTCCCCCAAGGGGGCGAGGGGGAAAGGGGGCAGACCGAGTGATGTTCAAAACTTGAGCTCGACGCGATATTTCAGGTCGACGTGAGTCCTACAAACACTTCGGTCAGTCCCCTCTCCCTCTGCGAGAGGGCTAGGGTGAGGGCAGCCCGCCGCCAGCCACAAAAACATCACGCCCAGCGCATCAAAAAGCATCTCCATCACCTGAGCCCTCAAGCAATCTGAGCATGACGCCGGGCCAGCGCCACATCCGCAGGAGGAGTGAGGCGTAGACCGGGGAAACCCTTAGGTTCGGTGCCAATCCGGCATTTTCCCTTGGGTCACTGATGGCCTTTTGGTAGAGTCGCCGTCGCCAGCGGGTTTTCGGCTGGACGATGGAACCGAAGAAGGGAGTCTGATCAGTGAGTCCGGGTAAAAAAATCCTCGGTCTCACGGCGTCGCTTTTGCTGCTGACGCTGTGGGCCAGTTACTTTTATGTATTCAAGGAAAACCGCGACGGCCAGCTTGGCGGTGTCGGCGAAAGCACCGCGTGGTGCGGCACGCCACCGACCAGTGAGGCGGCGTTGCTGGGCAAGGATCAACTGACCTTGCGCGTCACCAACAACCTGCGCGGCGAATTCATGGTTGGCGGCTCGCTGGTGGTTTCCGAACGAACCTTCCACCGCTACGACCTGGGCCGCAACGAACTGCGCCTGCGTCTGGAACCGTTGCAGTGGTCTTTCGGCGTCACGCCGATCTTCCTCGAGCAGATCAAGGTGCAGCCGCTGAGCCGCAACCTCTCGTCGACCAACAAAAGCGCCTTCGCTGAACTCGAACCACGGCCGATCGGCGTGCACGCCCAGACCGCGGCGTTCCCGTTCGACACTTATCGCTACGGCTATAAACCGGTGCTGTATTACCTCAAGGGCAGCGAGCGCATCGACTTGCGCTTCAAGAACATCACCACGCTGATGGAGATGTCCAACACCTTTACGCCGATCCAGAAGTACAACCGCGCCGACTACATCAACGAGAAAAACTCGATGATCCGCGATGAGGACTACAAGCCGTACGGGGCGCATGAGTGCGCGTTCAGCGTCGAACGCAAAGGCTCGTTCAAGGTCGTGGTGCTGTTGCTTCTGCTGGTGCTGTGCCTGCCACTGATGCTGGTGTTCTACCGCGATGAACCGGGGATCGACTTTCTCGCGACGCTGGTGGGAATTGCGCTGGTGCGTACATTGCTGATCGGGCCGGTGGAAGATTTCCAGCTATACAACATCGACTTCTTGTTTGGTGCGGCGATTCTGCTGGTGGGAACGGTATCGCTGATCAAGGCGATGCGCGCCAATAGCCGGCGGGAGATGGCGTTGCGCAGTGGCGAAACATCGTCCTGGTAATACCGGTTGGCGAGGCACACGCGCTGTCGGATGTGAACTTTGCAATTGGCCATCGCATTTGCCGGGGTTTTGGCTATACCTGTATCTCCCCTATGCAAAATGTCTTGGCCTTCTCAAAGGAATTACAGCATGAAGCTAGCCGTCGTGATGGGCACGCTGTGCATTGCCACCCTTGGCGTGGTGGGTTGTTCCAGCAAAACCGTCGAGCCTGACCAGTATTCCGGTTTTCTCAAGGATTACAGCCAGCTGAAGGAGGCCAAGTCACCCTCTGGTGCCGAGGTGATGCGCTGGATGGACCCGAAACTCGACATCAATAAATTCACCAGCGTTTACGTAGAGCCAAGCCAGCTCTACCCGAAGCCGCAAGCCACCGAGAAAATCCCCCAGCAGACTCTCAACGGCATCACCAGTTATTACGATCAGGCGCTCAAGCGCGAACTCGGCAAATCGCTGCCGTTGGCCGCAGGTCCCGGGCCGGGCGTAATTGTGGTGCGTCCGGCGATTACCGCAGTCAGCAGCAAGACCGAAGGCCTGCAAGTCTATGAAGTGATCCCGATCGCACTGGTCGCCGCAGCAGTAAGCACGGCCACTGGTATCCGCGACCAGGAAACCACGCTGGCCACCGAAGCGGTATTCATGGACGGCGCGACCAATCATGTCATCGCGCAGGTAGTGCGCAAAGGTACCGGCAAACCGCTGGAAAACTCTTCCCAGGTGATGAAAGCCGACGACATGAAAGCGGTGATCGATGGCTGGGCAAGCGATCTGCATCAGTCGTATCTGAAACTCAAATCTGAAGCCAAATGATGCAGTAAGGCTGGTTGCCTTTTCGCGAGCAGGCTCGCTCCCACACTGGACTCGTATTCAGTATGGGAGTGAGCCTGCTCGCATTTCGGTGTATCAGTTCCGAATGTGCTGCATGGCACAACGCTTTTGCTAGCAGGCTCAGCCCTACAGGAAAGCTGCGGTGGGTTGTATACAATGTCACCGCTCAGCACCCAACAATTTCCAACAGGGCATAGGTCGTCAGCCGATTTCGTGGTTAACTTCCGCCTCTTGCATGCTTTCCAATCAAAAAACAGAAGGACTCAAGTCATGGCTCAAGTCACCCTCAAAGGCAATCCGGTTCAAGTCAACGGCCAGTTGCCACAAGCCGGTTCCAAGGCGCCAGCCTTTTCCCTGGTAGCCGGCAATTTGTCCGACGTCACCCTGAAAGACTTCGCCGGCAAGCGCAAAGTCCTGAACATTTTCCCAAGCGTCGACACCCCGACCTGCGCCACCTCCGTGCGCAAGTTCAACGCCCAGGCCAACGACATCAGCAACACCGTGGTGCTGTGCATCTCTGCTGACCTGCCATTCGCCCAGGCGCGCTTCTGCGGTGCTGAAGGCCTGGAAAACGTACAGAACCTGTCGACCCTGCGCGGCAGCGAGTTCATCGAAAACTATGGCGTGGCCATCGCTGACGGCCCGCTGAAAGGCCTGACCGCTCGCGCCGTTGTGGTGCTGGACGAAAACGACACCGTTCTGCACAGCGAACTGGTCAAGGAAATCGCTGAAGAACCTAACTACGAAGCGGCACTGTCCGTTCTCAAGTAAGGCTTTTACAATTGTTAACGGCCTGGCCCTGTCCAGGCCGTTTTCATTTGTGTATCAGGGTTTTGCCTCACACCTTGAAACGTAAGTGGAAGGTAAATTGCCGGTAAAGCTGCTTTGCTTAAATCCACTCAGTGCTTATCGTTCAGCCTCCCGTAATAGAAGCCCACGCGCCCAATGGTCAATAACTCCATGCAATCGTCCCCCCGCAAATCCCGTCGCTGGCTGATCAGCCTGCTGGTCCTGTTGGTCATCGCTGTCCTGTGCTGGAAATTCTGGCCCGCCGGCTCTGCTGACAAGGCGGGCGGCGACAAAGCGGCCGCCGGGCATACCGGGCGCTCGGGAATGATGCGGCCTGGCTTCGGCGGCGGTACCGGGCCGATTCCGGTGCGTGTGGCGCCGGCGGTGAAGGGCGACTTCCCGCTGTATTACAAGGCACTGGGCACGGTTACCGCGCTCAATACCATCAACGTGCGCAGCCGCGTGGGCGGCGAACTGGTAAAGATTCATTTCGAAGAAGGGCAGATGGTCAAGGCGGGCGACCTGTTGGCCGAGATCGATCCGCGTCCTTACCAGAATGCTTTGCTCCAGGCCGAAGGCACGCTGCTGCAGAATCAGGCGCAACTGAAAAACGCCCAGGTCGACGTCGAGCGTTACCGCGGTCTGTATAAAGAAGACAGCATCGCCAAACAGACCCTCGACACCGCCGAAGCGCTGGTTGGCCAGTACCTGGGCACGGTCAAGACCAATCAGGCGGCGGTCAACGACGCCAAGCTCAATCTTGAATTCACCAAGATCCGCGCGCCGATTGCCGGTCGCGTCGGCCTGCGTCAGGTCGACGTCGGCAACCTCGTCGCGGCCAACGACACCACGTTCCTCGCGGTGATCACCCAGACGCAACCGATCAGCGTGGCCTTCACCTTGCCGGAAAACAGCCTCGACACCGTGCTCGCCCGTTACCGCAGTGGCGCCAAGTTGCCTGCCGAAGCGTGGGATCGCGGCGACACCAAGCTGCAAGCCACTGGCGTGCTGCAAAGCTTGGACAACCAGATCGACGTTGCCACCGGCACCCTGAAATTCAAGGCCCGTTACGATAACCGCGACCAGTCGCTGTTCCCCAATCAGTTCGTCAACGTTCATTTGCTGGCCGACACGCTCAAAGGTGTAGTGCTGGCACCGTCGGCAGCGATTCAGTTCGGCACCAATGGCACCTTTGTCTATGCGCTGGACGGCGACAAGAAAGTCACCATTCGCCAACTGAAAATCGGTGCCAGCGACGGTGACAACACCGTGGTCACCGAAGGCCTCGCCGCGGGTGATCGCGTTGTGCTTGAAGGCACCGATCGCCTGAAGGAGGGCAGCGAAGTCGAAGTGGTCAATGACAGCAGCGAAGTGCCGACCTCGCCGACCGAACACCTGCAAGGCAAATCTGCCGCCAATCCCGATGCGACCACAGCCGATAAGGCCAAGAAGGGCGCATGAACATTTCGCGGCTGTTCATCCTCCGTCCGGTAGCCACCACCCTGAGCATGCTGGCCATTGTTCTGGCCGGCCTGATCGCTTATCGCCTGCTGCCGGTTTCGGCCTTGCCGCAGGTCGATTATCCGACCATCCGCGTCATGACCCTGTACCCCGGCGCCAGTCCGGACGTGATGACCAGCGCCGTCACCGCGCCGCTTGAACGCCAGTTCGGGCAGATGCCGGGCCTCACACAAATGGCCTCGACCAGCTCCGGCGGCGCTTCGGTGCTGACCCTGCGTTTCAGCCTCGACATCAACATGGACGTCGCCGAACAGCAGGTGCAAGCCGCGATCAACGCCGCGACCAACCTGCTGCCCACCGACCTGCCGGCACCGCCGGTGTACAACAAGGTCAACCCGGCGGACACGCCTGTTCTGACCTTGGCCATCACCTCGAAAACCATGCTGCTGCCCAAGCTCAATGATCTGGTCGATACGCGCATGGCGCAGAAAATCGCCCAGATCAGCGGCGTCGGCATGGTCAGCATCGCTGGTGGCCAGCGTCAGGCCGTGCGGATCAAGGTCAACCCCGAAGCGCTGGCGGCCAACAGCCTCAACCTGTCGGACGTACGCACGCTGATCGGCGCCTCCAACGTCAACCAGCCGAAAGGCAACTTCGACGGCCCGACCCGGGTGTCGATGCTCGATGCCAACGACCAACTGACCTCGCCCGAGGACTACGCCAACCTCATCCTGACCTACAAGAACGGCGCACCGTTGCGGCTCAAGGACGTAGCGGAAATCGTCGATGGCGCCGAGAACGAGCGTCTGGCCGCCTGGGCCAACCAGAATCAGGCGGTGTTGCTGAACATCCAGCGACAGCCCGGCGCCAACGTTATCGAAGTGGTCGACCGCATCAAGGCCTTGCTGCCGAGCATCACCGACAACCTGCCGGCCGGCCTCGACGTCACGGTGCTGACGGATCGCACCCAGACCATCCGTGCCTCGGTCACCGACGTGCAACACGAACTGCTGATCGCTATCGCGCTGGTGGTCATGGTCACGTTCCTGTTTCTGCGCCGCGCCAGTGCGACGATCATTCCCTCGGTCGCCGTGCCGCTGTCGCTGATCGGCACCTTCGGCGTGATGTACCTCGCCGGTTTCTCGGTGAACAACCTGACGTTGATGGCGCTGACCATTGCCACCGGCTTCGTGGTCGACGACGCCATCGTCATGCTCGAGAACATTTCGCGCTTCATCGAAGAGGGTGACAGCCCGATGCAGGCCGCGCTCAAGGGCGCGAAACAGATCGGCTTCACCCTGATTTCCCTGACCCTGTCGCTGATCGCCGTACTGATTCCGCTGCTGTTCATGGCCGACGTGGTAGGGCGCCTGTTCCGCGAGTTCGCCATTACCCTGGCGGTGGCGATCCTGATTTCCCTGGTGGTGTCGCTGACCCTGACGCCGATGATGTGCGCGCGCCTGCTCAAGCGTGAACCGCAAGAACACGAGCAAGGCCGTTTCTACCGCGCCAGCGGTGCGTTCATCGACTGGATGATCAAGGAATACGGGCGGATGCTGCGCTGGGTGCTCAAGCATCAGCCGCTGACCTTGCTGGTCGCCATCGGCACGCTGGCGTTGACCGTATTCCTTTACGTGATCGTGCCGAAGGGTTTCTTTCCGGTGCAGGACACCGGGGTGATTCAGGGTATTTCCGAAGCGCCGCAGTCGATCTCCTTCGCGGCGATGGGCGAGCGGCAGCAGCAACTGGCGAAGATCATTCTTGAAGATCCGGCGGTGCAGAGCCTGTCGTCCTACATTGGCGTCGACGGCGACAACGCCACGCTCAACAGCGGCCGCTTGCTGATCAACCTCAAGCCTCATGGCGAGCGCGATCTGACGGCCAGCGAAGTGATCGCACGCCTGCAACCACAACTGGACAAACTGGTCGGCATTCGGCTGTTCATGCAGCCGGTGCAGGACCTGACCATCGAGGATCGGGTCAGCCGCACCCAGTACCAGTTCAGCATGTCCTCGCCGGACTCGGAATTGCTCAGCCAGTGGAGTGGCCGTCTGGTCGAAGCCCTGGCCCAGCGTCCGGAGTTGACCGACGTGGCCAGTGATCTGCAGGACAAAGGCTTGCAGGTCTATCTGGTGATCGACCGCGACGCCGCATCGCGCCTTGGCGTGTCGGTGGCGAATATCACCGATGCGCTGTACGACGCCTTCGGCCAGCGGCAGATTTCGACCATTTACACCCAGGCCAGCCAGTACCGCGTGGTGCTGCAAGCCCAGGCCGGGGAGAAGATCGGCCCGCAGGCGCTGGATCAGATTCACGTCAAGACCACCGACGGCGCGCAGGTACGCCTGTCGAGTCTGGCGCATGTTGAAGAGCGTCAGGCGCAATTGGCGATCACTCACATCGGCCAGTTCCCGGCGGTGATGATGTCGTTCAACCTCGCGCCGGGCGTGGCGTTGGGGCATGCCGTGGACATCATCGAGCAGGTGCAGCAGGACATCGGCATGCCGGTCGGCGTGCAGACTCAGTTCCAGGGCGCGGCGCAGGCGTTCCAGGCTTCGCTGTCGAGCACCTTGCTGCTGATTCTGGCGGCCGTGGTGACCATGTACATCGTCCTCGGTGTGCTCTACGAGAGCTACATCCACCCGATCACCATTCTTTCGACCTTGCCGTCCGCCGCAGTCGGTGCCTTGCTGGCGTTGCTGCTCAGCGGCAACGACCTGGGCATGATCGCGATCATCGGCATCATTCTGTTGATCGGTATCGTCAAGAAGAACGCGATCATGATGATCGACTTCGCCCTCGACGCCGAACGCACCCAGGGCATGGCCCCGGCAGAGGCGATCTATCAAGCGGCGCTGCTGCGCTTCCGGCCGATTTTGATGACCACGCTGGCGGCGTTGTTCGGCGCAGTGCCGCTGATGCTGGCCACTGGGTCTGGTGCTGAATTGCGACAGCCGTTGGGTCTGGTGATGGTCGGCGGCTTGTTGGTGAGCCAGGTGTTGACGCTGTTCACCACGCCGGTGATTTACCTGTACTTCGACCGCCTCGGAAGGCGCTTTGGCAAATCCAAAGCCGAAGGTGAAGAGGTCGCGGTATGACTGTCGGAATATATCTCCCCTGTGGGAGCGAGCCTGCTCGCGAAAGCGGGAGGTCAGTCACTGCCAAAGTTGAAGGTAAGGGCGCATTCGCGATCAGGCTCGCTCCCACAGAGGTATGCGGGGAGAACAAGAGTCGATGAACCTCTCCGGCCCTTTCATCAAACGCCCCGTGGCAACCATGCTGCTATCCCTGGCAATCATGTTGCTCGGTGGGGTCAGCTTCGGGCTGTTGCCGGTATCGCCGTTGCCGCAGATGGATTTCCCGGTGATTGTCGTCCAGGCCAGTCTGCCGGGCGCCAGTCCCGAGGTGATGGCTTCGACGGTGGCGACGCCGCTGGAGCGGTCGTTCGGTGCGATTGCCGGCGTCAATACCATGAGCAGCCGTTCCAGTCAGGGTTCGACGCGGGTGATTCTGCAGTTTGACCTCGACCGCGACATCAACGGCGCGGCGCGGGAAGTGCAGGCGGCGATCAACGCCTCGCGCAATCTGCTGCCTAGCGGGATGCGCAGCATGCCGACCTATAAAAAGGTCAATCCGTCGCAGGCGCCGATCATGGTGCTGTCGCTGACCTCGGACGTGCTGGAAAAAGGCCAGCTCTACGACCTGGCTTCGACCATCCTCTCGCAAAGCCTGTCGCAGGTGCAGGGCGTTGGTGAAGTACAGATCGGTGGCAGTTCGCTGCCGGCGGTGCGCATCGAGCTCGAACCGCAGGCGCTGAACCAGTACGGCGTGGCCCTCGACGATGTACGCAAGACCATTGCCGACGCTAACGTGCGCCGGCCCAAGGGTTCGGTCGAGGACGGCGAGCGCTTGTGGCAGATCCAGGCCAACGATCAGTTGGAGAAAGCCAAGGATTACGAGTCGCTGATCATTCACTACGCCGATGGCGCCGCATTGCGTCTCAGGGATGTGGCGAAAGTCAGCGATGGCGTCGAAGACCGTTACAACAGCGGTTTCTTCAACGACGACGCGGCGGTATTGCTGGTGATCAACCGTCAGGCCGGCGCTAACATCATCGAGACGGTCAACGAGATCAAGGCGCAGTTGCCCGCGCTGCAAGCGGTGCTGCCGGCCAGCGTCAAACTCAATCTGGCCATGGATCGCTCGCCAGTGATCAAGGCGACGCTGCACGAAGCCGAGATGACCTTGCTGATCGCCGTCGCCCTGGTGGTGCTGGTGGTGTACCTGTTTCTGGGTAACTTCCGCGCCTCGCTGATCCCGACCCTGGCGGTGCCGGTGTCGCTGGTCGGTACCTTTGCGGTGATGTACCTGTACGGGTTCTCGCTGAACAACCTGTCGCTGATGGCGCTGATTCTCGCCACAGGTCTTGTGGTGGACGATGCCATCGTAGTGTTGGAGAACATTTCCCGGCATATCGACGAAGGCGTCAAACCGATGCAGGCCGCGTACCTCGGGGCCAAGGAAGTCGGTTTTACCCTGCTGTCGATGAACGTCTCGCTGGTGGCGGTGTTCCTGTCGATCCTGTTCATGGGCGGGCTGGTTGAAAGCCTGTTCCGCGAGTTTTCCATCACCCTGGCGGCGGCGATCGTGGTGTCGCTGGTGGTTTCCCTGACGCTGACGCCAATGCTCTGCGCGCGCTGGCTCAAGCCGCACACGCCGGGCCAGGAAAACCGCCTGCAACGCTGGAGCCACAAGACCAACGACTGGATGGTCGGCAAATACGCCACCAGCCTCGACTGGGTGTTGCGTCATCGGCGTCTGACCTTGTTCAGTCTGCTGCTCACTGTTGGCGTCAACATTGCGCTGTATGTGGTGGTGCCGAAAACCTTCCTGCCGCAGCAGGACACCGGCCAGTTGATCGGTTTCGTGCGTGGCGACGACGGTCTGTCGTTCAACGTCATGCAGCCGAAAATGGAAACCTTCCGCCGCGCCGTGCTCAAGGACGAAGCGGTGGAAAGCGTGGCCGGCTTCATTGGTGGTAACAACGGCACCAACAACGCCTTCATGATCGTGCGCCTGAAACCGATCAAGGAGCGCCAGCTGTCGGCACAGAAAGTCATCGAGCGTCTGCGCAAGGAAATGCCCAAGGTGCCCGGGGCGCAGTTGATGCTGATGGCCGACCAGGACCTGCAATTTGGCGGCGGCCGCGAGCAGACCAGTTCGCAATACACCTACATCCTGCAAAGCGGCGACCTCGCCGAGCTGCGCAAGTGGTTCCCGAAAGTGGTCACCGCGTTGCGTGCCTTGCCCGAGCTGACCGCCATCGATGCCCGCGAAGGTGCCGGGGCGCAGCAGGTGACACTGATTGTCGACCGGGATCAGGCCAAGCGCCTGGGGGTCGACATGAACATGGTCACCGCCGTGCTTAACAACGCCTATAGCCAGCGGCAGATTTCGACGATCTACGACAGCCTCAACCAGTACCAGGTGGTGATGGAGGTCAATCCGAAATACGCCCAGGATCCGGTGACGCTCAAGCAGGTCGAGGTGATTACCGCTGACGGTGCGCGGGTGCCGCTGTCGACGTTCGCCCATTACGAAAACAGCCTCGAAAACGACCGGGTCAGCCATGAGGGCCAGTTCGCGTCCGAAAGCATTTCCTTTGACATGGCCGAAGGCGTGACCGTAGAGCAGGGCAGTGCCGCCATCGAACGAGCGATCGCCAAGGTCGGCTTGCCGGAGGATGTGATTGCGAAAATGGCCGGCACTGCGGACGCCTTCGCCGCGACGCAGAAGAGCCAGCCGTTCATGATCCTCGGTGCGTTGCTGGCGGTGTATCTGGTGCTCGGTGTGCTGTATGAAAGCTACATCCACCCGCTGACCATTCTCTCGACTTTGCCCTCGGCCGGGGTTGGCGCGTTGCTGTCGATCTATGCGCTGGGCGGCGAGTTCAGCCTGATTTCCCTGCTGGGGATATTCCTGCTGATCGGCGTGGTGAAGAAAAACGCCATCCTGATGATCGACCTTGCGCTGCAGTTGGAGCGGCATGAGGGCCTGTCGCCCCTGGAGTCGATCCGCAGCGCCTGTCTGCAACGCTTGCGGCCGATCCTGATGACCACGCTGGCGGCGATCCTCGGCGCCTTGCCGTTGCTGCTCGGCCGCGCCGAGGGTGCGGAAATGCGCCAGCCGCTGGGCCTGACCATCATTGGCGGCCTGGTGTTCAGCCAGGTCCTGACCCTTTACACCACCCCGGTGGTTTACCTTTATCTCGACAAGCTGCGCCATCGATTCAACAAATGGCGTGGCGTGCGTACTGATGCCGCTCTGGAAACTCCGCTATGACTGACCGTTCGCTTATCCAATTGGCCACCGTCCGCGGCTCGCGCCTATTGAGCCTGTCGCTGTGCGTGGCGCTGCTCAGCGCTTGCGCAGTCGGCCCGGACTACCAGCGCCCGCAAACCGCCGAAATCGCTCAGTTCAAGGAAGCCGAAGGCTGGCGTCAGGCCAACCCCAGCGACTCGCTGGCCCGGGGCGCCTGGTGGGAGTTGTACGGCGATCGGCAGCTCAACGCCTTGGTGGAAAAACTCAACAGCTCCAACCAGACCGTCGCCCAGTCCGAAGCGCAGTTTCGTCAGGCGCAGGCTTTGGTGCGCAGCGCGCGCGGGGCGTTTTACCCCAGTGTCGACCTGAGTCTGGGCAAGAACCGCTCCAGTCAGGGCACCGGCAGCAGCAGTTCGAGCCTGAGCAGTTCCTCAAGCGGTATTCGTGATACCTACACCGCGCAACTGGGCGTCAGTTGGGAAGCCGATGTCTGGGGCAAGCTGCGCCGTGGGCTGGAGGCGGATGAGGCCAACGCCCAGGCGAGTTTTGCCGATCTGGCGGCGATGCGTCTGAGTCAGCAGTCGGAGCTGGTGCAGAACTACCTGCAACTGCGCGTCATCGATCAGCAGAAGCGTTTGCTTGAAGCCACGGTTGCCGCTTACGAGCGATCACTGAAGATGACCCAGAACCAGTACCGCGCCGGGGTTTCCGGGCGCGATGCGGTGGCGCAGGCGCAAACCCAGTTGAAAAGCACCCAGGCCGATCTGGTCGATCTGATCTGGCAGCGCGCACAGTTTGAAAACGCCATTGCCGTGCTCACTGGCGAAGCCCCGGCCAACTTCAGCATCGCCGAAACCCAGAACATCCCGAATTTGCCGCAAGTGCCGTTGAGCCTGCCTTCGCAATTGCTCGAACGCCGTCCTGACATCGCTTCGGCAGAGCGCTCTGTGATCGCCGCCAACGCCAATGTCGGCGTGGCGAAGGCCGCGTATTACCCGGACCTGACCCTGAGCCTGAGCGGCGGCTACAGCAGCAGTACCTCGAAAAACCTGATCAGCCTGCCGAACCGTTTCTGGTCGGTCGGCCCGCAGCTTTCTCTGCCGCTGTTCGACGGCGGCATTCGTTCGGCCGAGGTTGACCGCAGCGAGGCGGCCTATGACGAAACCGTCGCGCGCTACCGCCAGACCGTGCTCGACGGTTTCCGCGAAGTGGAAAACTACCTGGTCCAGCTCAAGGTGTATGAGGACGAAGCGGCGGTGCGCCAGGAAGCGCTGGATGCCGCCCGCGATTCTCTGCGCCTGACGGAAAACCAGTACAAGGCGGGCCTGATTGCCTATATCGACGTGGTCGTGGTGCAAGCCACGGCGCTGAGCAACGAACGCAGTGTGCTGAATATTCTGCAGAACCGACTGATCGCCAGCGTGCAACTGATCGCCGCACTGGGCGGCGGCTGGGACGGCCAACTCGACGTCAGCGACAACCGCTGAACCTGTGGGAGCGAGCCTGCTCGCGAAAGCGGTGGGTCAGGCAACTACGATGGTGGCTGTGCCGACGCCTTCGCGAGCAGGCTCGCTCCCACGGGGATTTTTGTCTGGCATGAGATCGCTTTCACAGGGTGAGGTTAAAGCCCACCGCAGAGCCTTGTAGGACGATCGAACAAGCGTTTCATCGGCTTGATGGCAATTTGGTTACTTTGTCAGTGCGTTCTTCCGCGCAATCAGTACAATCGCCGCATTTGCCCGACCGAGAATGGAAGCAGTACGGTTTCGGCTTGTCACGAGAACGTCCATGCTCATCGGCAGCTACTCCTTCACCCTGGTTTTCATTTCGTTGTGCGTGGCCATTCTGGCTTCCTACACGGCGCTCGATCTCACCGGGCGCATTGCCACGGCTAAAGGCCGGGCCGTGCATTTCTGGACGGCGGGCGGGGCGTTGGCGATGGGCGTTGGCGTCTGGTCGATGCATTTCATCGGCATGCTCGCCTTCAAATTGCCGATCGACCTGGGCTATGACTTCGCCCTCACTGCGCTGTCGCTGCTGATCGCGGTGCTGTCCTGCGGTTTCGCCTTGTGGCTGGTCAGCCAGCCGAAGCTGCCCCTGGCGCAACTGGCCTTTGGTGCGCTGATCATGGGGGCGGGCATCAGCGCCATGCATTACACCGGTATGGCCGCCCTGCGCATGACCCCGGGCATCGATTACGACCCGACCCTGTTCAGCGCCTCCCTGCTGATTGCCGTCGGCGCCTCGGCAGCGGCATTGTGGATTGCCTTTCGCCTGCGCCAGCATTCGCCCTATGTGCGGCTGATTCGTGCCGGTGCGGCGGTGATCATGGGTGTGGCGATTGTTGGCATGCATTACACCGGCATGGCGGCGGCGCAGTTTCCTGATGGCAGTTTCTGCGGCGCGACACTCAATGGCTTGAAGGGCAATGGCCTCGATAGCCTGGTCGTGGTCACCACGCTGGCGGTGCTGTCGATTGCCCTGTTGACCTCGATTCTCGATGCCCGCCTCGAAGCGCGCACGGCTGATCTGGCGCACTCGCTGACGGTGGCCAACCGCGAACTCACCCAACTGGCCTTGCACGATCCGCTGACCAGTCTGCCCAACCGCATGCTGCTCGACGACCGCATCAATCAGGCAATCAGAAAAGTTGAAGAGCAGGGCGGCTGCTTCGCCTTGATGTTCATCGACCTCGACGGCTTCAAACCGGTCAACGACGCATTCGGCCATCACATGGGTGACCAATTGCTGCGCGAGGTCGGCGCGCGTCTGCGTGAAGACCTGCGCAGCCAGGACACGTTGGCGCGGATCGGTGGCGATGAATTCGTTTTGCTGGTGCGCTTGAGCGAGCCCAATGACGCCTTGAGCCTGGCTGCGCGTCAGGTCGGCCTGATCGGTCGCACGTTCCGCGTCGCCGAGCATGATCTGCAGATTTCCGCCAGCGTCGGCATTGCCCTGTATCCGGGCAACGGCGCCAACGCCCAGGAACTGCTGATGAACGCCGACGCCGCGATGTACCACGCCAAGGGCGGCGGCAAGAACGGCTACAGCTTCTTCGATGCGTCGATGAACACCAACGCGCGCAAACAACTGCAACTGTTGCAGGACCTGCGCGCGGCCATCGAGCACAACCAGTTCTGCCTGCATTACCAACCCAAATTCGACGCCGCCAACGGTCGCCCCGTCGGTGCCGAAGCGCTGCTGCGTTGGAAGCATCCGCTGCACGGCATGTTGATGCCGGACAAGTTCATTGATCTGGCGGAGAAAACCGGGCTGATCATTCCGATGGGTGAATGGGTGCTCAACGAAGCCTGCCGGCAGATGCGCGAATGGTACGTGCTCGGTTACACCGACTGGCGCATCGCCGTGAACCTCTCGGCCTTGCAGTTCTGCCATGCCGGGCTGGTGCAAAGCGTGGCCAAGGCGCTGGCGACCCATCACCTGCCGGCCAACAGCCTGACTCTGGAAATCACCGAAACCACGGCCATGAGCGACGCCGATGCGAGCATGACCGTGCTGCAAGAGTTGTCGGACATGGGCGTCGACCTGTCGATCGACGACTTCGGCACCGGTTATTCCAGCCTGATGTACCTCAAACGTTTGCCGGCCAATGAGCTGAAGATCGACCGCGGTTTCGTCCGCGATCTGGAGCATGACAGCGATGATGCCGCAATCGTCTCGGCGATCGTTGCGCTGGGGCAGGCCCTGGATTTGCGGATTGTCGCCGAAGGTGTCGAAACCGGCGCGCAACAGGATTTCCTGACCAAACTGGGCTGTGATTCGCTGCAGGGCTATCTGCTCGGCCATCCGATGCCGGCGGAGCGCTTCATGCAGGACATCGTGCGTGGGCAACGGCTGGCGGTGGTCTGAGATACCGAGTCATCGTTCTTCGCGAGCAGGCTCGCTCCCACAGGTGATCGCATTCCCTTGTGGGAGCGAGCCTGCTCGCGAAGGCGCTTGTGCAAACACCATAGAACTCATGCAAAAGCCATGAATGGCAGTTATTCTTCCCTCGACTGTTACGTGTGCACGTGGGGGAAGGCCAGCATGGATAAAGTCATTGTCATCACCGGGGGCGGGCGCGGAATCGGCGCGGCTACGGCATTGCTGGCAGCCGAACAGGGCTACCGGATCTGCATCAACTATCAGTCGGATGAGCAGGCCGCACACAGCGTACTCGAACAGGTTCGAGCCTTGGGCGCGCAGGCCATCGCGGTTCGCGCCGATGTCAGCATCGAAGACGAAGTGATCGCGATGTTTCATCGCGTCGACACCGAACTGGGCCGTGTCACCGCGCTGGTCAATAACGCCGGCACCGTCGGGCAGAAATCGCGGGTCGATGAGATGTCCGAATTCCGCATCCTCAAAATCATGAAAACCAACGTGCTGGCGCCGATCCTCTGCGCCAAACACGCGATCCTGCGCATGTCGCCCAAACATGGCGGGCAGGGCGGCAGCATCGTCAACGTCTCCTCGGTCGCGGCACGCCTCGGTTCGCCGAACGAGTACGTTGATTACGCCGCATCCAAGGGTGCGCTCGACACCTTCACTATCGGTCTGTCGAAAGAAGTCGCGGGTGAGGGCATTCGCGTCAATGCCGTGCGTCCGGGTTACATCTATACCGACTTCCATGCGCTGAGCGGCGACCCGGATCGGGTCAGCAAGCTCGAATCGGCGATTCCCATGGCCCGGGGCGGGCGGCCGGATGAAGTGGCGGAGGCGATTGTCTGGTTGCTGTCGGACAAGGCATCGTATGCGACCGGGACGTTTGTTGATTTGGGGGGTGGGCGGTAAACCGGTGGGTTTGCAGTGTTAAAACCGGCCTCTTCGCGAGCAGGCTCGCTCCCACAGTGGATTTGTGAATACAGACCCCATGTGGGAGCGAGCCTGCTCGCGAAGGGGCCAGTCCAGACAACATCTATCCCTCAGAACGACCGCACAATCCGCCCCAACGTCTCCATGGCCTTTTCCGATTCCTCGGTCCAGGGGCTGCCGTAATTCAACCGAATGCAATTCCTGAAGCGCTGGGTCGGCGAGAATATCGGCCCCGGCGCGATGCTGATGCCTTGTGCCAGTGCCATCTGAAACAGCTTCAGCGAATCCATCTGCTCCGGCAATTCCAGCCACAGAAAGTAGCCGCCCGCCGGTTGGCTGACCCGGGTCTGCGCCGGAAAGTAGCGGGCAATCGCCGCGAGCATCGCGCTCTGTTGTTCTTCCAGGGCATAACGCAGTTTACGCAGATGCCGATCGTAGCCGCCGTGTTGCAGATAATCGGCGATAGCCGCTTGCGCCGGCATCGAAGCGCACAGTGAGGTCATCAGCTTCAGCCGTTCGATTTTCTGCGCAAAACGCCCGGCCGCCACCCAGCCGATGCGATAACCGGGCGCGAGACTTTTGGCGAACGAGCCGCAATGCATGACCAATCCTTCGGTATCAAAAGCCTTGGCCGGTTTCGGCGCCTGTTGCCCGTAATAAAGCTCGGCGTAGACGTCGTCCTCGATCAACGGCACCTGATGCTGACGCAGCAGTTCGACCAGTTCCTGTTTCTTCGCCTCGGGCACGGTCGCGCCCATTGGGTTCTGGAAACTGGTCATGCACCAGCAAGCCTTGATCGGATGGCGTTCCAGAGTTTGCGCGAGCACGCCGAGGTCGATGCCGTCACGCGGGTGCACGGGGATTTCCACGGCTTTGAGCTTCAGGCGCTCCAGCACCTGCAGGCAGGCATAAAACGCCGGGGCCTCGATGGCTACCAGATCGCCGGGCACGGTCACTGCTTGCAGGCACAGGTTCAGCGCTTCGAGGGCGCCGTTGGTGATGAGCAATTCTTCCATCGGCAACATCAGCCCGCCGACCATGTAGCGCAGGGCAATCTGCCGGCGCAGTTGCGGATTGCCCGGCGACATATCGGTGACGACCATGCGCGGATCCATCTCCCGCGCGGCGCTGGCCAGGGAGCGCGACAGGCGTTGCAGCGGGAACAGTGTCGGGCTGGGGAAGGCCGAGCCGAAGGGCACGGTGTTGGGGTCTTTGATCGAATCGAGTACCGAGAACACCAGTTCGCTGACGTCAACCTCGGTGGATTCATTGACCTGGCTGCTGATTACCGGCTCGGAGAATGTGCTCGGCGTATGGGCGTTGACGAAGTAACCGGAGCGCGGCCGGGCGCGGATCAGGCCACGGCGTTCGAGCAGGTAATAGGCCTGGAACACCGTGGACGGGCTGACGCCGTAGGTCTGGCTGGCGTAGCGCACCGACGGCACCCGCTGGCCGGGGCCGAGGACGCCGGAGCGGATCAGTTCAGCGATGTCGTCGGCGAATTTTTCGTAGCGTTTCATCGGTGGGCCTTGGTGGACTTGATTTTGTGGGGTGTCAGGGAAGGAGCCCTCACCCTAGCCCTCTCCCAGAGGGAGAGGGGCTGATTGGGGGATGCTGATGAAATATGCCGGCCTGACAGTGCTTTGCCGAATCCATAATCGACTCGGTCTTTCAGGTCGATGCATAGCGACAGACACCTCGGTCGGCTCACTCTCCCTCCGGGAGAGGGCTGGGGTGAGGGCAGCAATGCCAAATTCTCAACGATTTATCGGCGCCACAAACCGGCTCTTCGCCACGCTGTATACCTGCGGCTCGTCACTGTCTTCAATCCTGAAACTCAATGTCTGCGAACTGCTCGCCGGGCGCTCGGTGGTCATCGCCACCGACACCGGCACATCGACAATCTCTCCCGGCGCCAGGCTCAGGGCCGTTTTGCCCTGCAACTCAAACCCGTCGCCATCAACCAGACTCAACCGGTATTCCTGTCGCTGCTGAGTCTTGTTGATCACTTTCAGCGAATAAATATTCTCGATCTGCCCCTGAGCGTTCTCGCGGAACAACCCGCGATCCTTGGTCACGTCCAGCGACACCATCGGCCGCTCGATCAATGCCAGCGCCAACGCTCCGATCATCACCAACAACACCGCCGTATAGCCAATCAAACGCGGACGCAGCAGATGGGTTTTGCCGCCCTGCAATTCGCGCTCGGAACTGTAGCGGATCAGGCCGCGCGGGTAATACATTTTGTCCATGATCGAATCGCAGGCGTCGATGCACGCTGCGCAGCCGATGCATTCCATTTGCAAGCCATCGCGGATGTCGATGCCGGTCGGGCAGACCTGCACGCACAACTGGCAGTCGATGCAATCACCCAGGCCGGCTTCGACCGGGCGCACATCACGCTTGCGCGGACCACGGTTTTCGCCACGGGCGGCGTCGTAGGCAATGGTCAGCGTGTCCTTGTCGAACATCACACTCTGGAACCGCGCATACGGGCACATGTGCATGCACACGGCTTCACGCAGCCAACCGGCGTTGATGTAGGTGGCGGCGGCGAAGAACAGCACCCAGAACAGACTGACGCCACCGATCTGCAGGGTCAGCAAATCTTCAGCCAGCGGCCGGATCGGGGTGAAGTAACCGACGAAGGTCAGGCCGGTCATCACGCTGATCGCCAGCCACAACGTGTGCTTGGCGGCGCGCCGCGCCAGTTTGTTCAGGCTCCACGGCGCCGCTTGCAGTTTGATCCGTTGGTTGCGCTCGCCTTCGGTGATCTTCTCGCACCACATGAAGATCCACGTCCACGAACTCTGCGGGCAGGTGTAACCGCACCAGACGCGACCGGCGAACACGGTAATCGCGAAGAGTCCGAACGCAGCGATGATCAACAATGCTGAGAGCAGAATGAAATCCTGCGGCCAGAACGTCGCGCCGAAGATGTGGAATTTGCTCTCCGTCAGATCCCACAGCACCGCCTGCCGACCGCCCCAGTTCAGCCACACGGTGCCGAAGAACAGCAGGAACAGAAACCCGGCACCGCTCATACGCAGGTTGCGGAACAGGCCGGTGAAACTGCGGGTGTGGATCTGCTTGTCGGTGGATCCCGCAGTCGCTTTCAGTGGGCGCGCGGGTACGCTTCTTATCCTTGGCGATGCTTCTACGGTTCGGACGGGGATTTGCTCGCTCATGCTCGTTCGCTCATCAGCCTCCATCAGGCCGATGAACTATGGGCGCCGATCTGTTTGCAGAACAGACTCAGGTCTGGCAATAAAAAGCGGATCAGATGAGGTTTGGCGCAATCCCTGCGACAACTTGAAGCATCAGGGTGGGCGCGGCGCAAACGCCTATCGCGGATGTTTGCGCAGCGTATTGAGCGAGGTCAATCAAACCACCGAACCACTGTCATCGGCTTTAACGTGCTTGCGCCCGTCTTTAGCCCCGGCCACGGTCAAGACATCGGCTTCTGCTTCGGTGATGTAGGCGCGTTTGCCTTCGATTTCCACGAACGACATGGCTTTTTCGCTATCGGTCTCGACTGTCAACGTGTCGCAGATACGGATTTCCTCACCATGCTCGACGGTGAAAAAACACACTTTCTGCTCAGGGTTGGATGCATCGATTCGAACGGTCATGGCGGCAGTCCTTTCAAGTGAGGTCTGCACGTTAGGAAACGCAGCGCGCAGTTCGTTCTGCGCAACCGATTAATGGTCGCTGTTGTCCATCGCTTATCAAGCCAATAACAAGGGAAGCACGATGGAAGACTGGTGGGATGAAGTGTGGGCCACGATGCAAGCCGAATTTGCCGATATCGGCGACGCCTCGCAAATGACCCGGATCACCGTACGCCTGCTGATGGCGGCGATTCTCGGCGGGATACTCGGATTTGAGCGCGAGCATAAAGGCAAGGCAGCGGGCGTGCGCACGCACATGCTGGTGGCGCTGGGCGCGGCGTTGTTTGTATTGGTGCCACAGACCTCGGGCGCGGAATCCGATGCGATGAGTCGGGTCTTGCAGGGCGTGATTGCCGGGATCGGCTTTCTCGGCGCCGGCACCATTCTGAAAAATCAGCAGGGCGACGAGGCCCATGTCAAAGGCCTGACCACGGCGGCGGGCTTATGGATGACGGCGGCGATCGGCGTGGCGGCGGGGCTGGGCAAGGAAGCGACGGCATTGCTCAGTACCATTCTGGCACTGGCGATTTTCAGCGTGATGCCTTACGTGGTGAGAGTGTTCGAAAAGGATGTCGACAAGAATGACCACCTCTGACTTCCCGCCGGCTGATGATCATTGCCTGATCGTTCCCACGCGGAGCGTGGGAACGATCAGGGGGGCAGGGTCAGACGATCACTGGCGGCATCGTATTCGGTGGCTCTTCTTTCGGCGGTGGCGTGGTGCCGGGTGGCTCTTGCTCGGGCACCGGTGGCGGCTCGGTATCCGGCAGGGTGGGTTTGTCGATGTTCGGATCAGGCGTTTCCGCCGGGATCGGGATGTTCATCTGATGACCTCCGTATGGCACATGGCGTGGGACGTGCTTAAGTAAGTTGACCCGGCCACGGCAAATTCGATCCGCCGGTTTGTCTTGTTAATTTCATCTGAACTTTTCCCCGCGCCGGTTGCTCGGAACCTAAGTGAGTTCATGACAGGGCCGGCGCTTTGTCGCGAATACTGTTCCGGCACAAGAGCGTCCTTGGGGCGTTAAGGAGAGATGCTCAATGACTGCTGAAAGACCTTCAGAGCTGAGTTACAACCCGCACATGCCATTGTCGCAGGCGTTGCTGCTGCCTCGAATCGTCATCGAAAACACCATGCCGACCCTCGACGGCGGCCAGTTTGCCGTCAAGTCGATTGCCGGGCGCGAAGTGGTGGTGACCAGCAAAGTGTTTGCCGACGGCCATGACAAGCTCGCCGTACGCATCCGCTGGCGCGAAGAAGGCCAGGAAACCTGGCAGACCGAGGTCATGTCCGATCAGGGCAACAACACCTGGCAAGGCCAGTTCCGCCCCGAAGAGCAGGGCCGCTATCTGTATTGCATCGAAGCGTGGATCGACCATTTCGCCAGCTTCCAGTACGAACTGGAAAAGAAGCACAATGCTGCTGTGCCGGTTTCCCTGGAGCTGCAGGAAGGCCGGACCATGGTGCAACAGGCCGCCGAACGCAGCGAAGGCCAGCTCAGCGAGCAGCTCGCGGCGCTGCACCATGAATTGTCCGGCCTGCTCGAAACCGAGCAGGTTGCGCTGTTTCTGCACTCGCGCAGTGCAGAGCTGATGGCCCAGGCTGATCACCGCGCCTATCTCAGCATCAGCGCCGAATTCCCCATGGACGTCGAGCGCGAACTCGCCGAGTTCGCCAGTTGGTATGAGCTGTTTCCGCGCTCGATCACCGACGATCCTCAGCGTCACGGCACGTTCAACGACGTGCACTCGCGTCTGCCGATGATTCAGGACATGGGCTTCGACGTGTTGTACTTCACGCCGATTCACCCGATCGGCCGCTCCCACCGCAAGGGCCGCAACAATTCCCTGACTGCTGGCCCGGATGATCCCGGCAGCCCGTATGCGATTGGTAGCGAAGAGGGCGGCCACGAGGCGATTCACTCGCAGCTCGGCACCCGTGAAGATTTCCGCCGGCTGGTGGCTGCCGCCGCCGATCACGGCCTGGAAATCGCTCTCGATTTCGCCATCCAGTGCTCCCAGGACCATCCGTGGCTCAAGGAGCATCCGGGCTGGTTCAACTGGCGCCCGGACGGCACGATCAAATACGCCGAAAACCCGCCGAAGAAATACCAGGACATCGTCAACGTCGACTTCTATGCGCCGGATGCAATTCCGAGTCTATGGGTCGAGTTGCGCGACATCGTTGTCGGCTGGGTCAAGGAAGGTGTGAAGATCTTCCGCGTCGACAACCCGCACACCAAACCGCTGCCGTTCTGGCAATGGTTGATCGCCGATGTGCGCACGCTGTATCCGGAAGTGATTTTCCTCGCCGAGGCCTTCACCACGCCGGCGATGATGGCGCGTCTGGGCAAGGTCGGTTATTCGCAGAGCTACACCTATTTCACCTGGCGCAATACCAAGGCCGAGCTGGCTGAGTACTTCACCGAACTGAATCAGTCACCGTGGCGCGAATGCTACCGGCCGAACTTCTTCGTCAATACCCCGGACATCAATCCGGCGTTCTTGCATGAGTCGGGGCGTCCCGGTTTCCTCATCCGCGCTGCCTTGGCAACGATGGGCTCGGGCCTGTGGGGCATGTATTCCGGCTTCGAGTTGTGCGAATCGGCACCGGTACCGGGCAAAGAGGAATACCTGGATTCGGAGAAATACGAAATCCGCGTCCGCGACTTCACCGCACCGGGCAACATCATTGCCGAAATCGCCCAGCTCAACCGCATCCGCCGGCAGAACCCGGCGCTGCATACGCATCTGGGCCTGAAAATCTATAACGCCTGGAACGACAATATTCTGTTCTTCGGCAAGCGCAGCGCCGATGGCAGCAATTTCATTCTGGTCGCAGTCAGCCTCGATCCGCATAACGTGCAGGAAGCGAATTTCGAACTGCCGCTGTGGGAAATGGGCCTGCCGGACGATGCCACCACCCATGGCGAAGATTTGATGAACGGCCATCGCTGGGACTGGCACGGCAAGTATCAGTTCATGCGCATCGATCCGGCGTATCAGCCGTTCGGGATTTGGCGGATTACCGCTTCGTAACATTTGCACCGCCTCCGTGGCGAGGGGATTTATCCCCGTTGGGGCGCGCAGCGGCCCCTGTTTTCAAGCTGCACCGCGTTAACAATTTGCGACTGCTGCGCAGCCGAACGGGGATAAATCCCCTCGCCACAGGGGCTCACCAATGCGAGCCCCTCGGTGTATCAGAGAATTTTTCAGGAGTTCCACATGGCGAAGAAACCCAAGGCAGCCGCCTTCATCAAAGACCCGCTCTGGTACAAGGATGCGGTGATCTATCAGGTTCACGTCAAATCGTTTTTCGACTCCAACAATGACGGGATCGGCGACTTTCCCGGGCTTATCGCCAAACTCGATTACATTGCCGACCTCGGCGTCAACACCATCTGGCTATTGCCGTTCTATCCCTCGCCACGCCGCGACGACGGTTACGACATCGCCGAATACCGTGGCGTGCACAGCGACTACGGGACCATGGCCGACGCCAAGCGCTTCATTGCCGAAGCGCACAAGCGCGGGCTGCGGGTGATCACCGAGCTGGTCATCAACCACACCTCCGACCAGCACCCGTGGTTCCAGCGTGCACGCAAAGCCAAGCCCGGTTCAGCGGCGCGGGATTTCTACGTGTGGTCCGATGACGATCAGAAATACGACGGCACGCGGATCATCTTTCTCGACACCGAAAAGTCCAACTGGACCTGGGACCCGGTCGCCGGCCAATACTTCTGGCACCGCTTCTACTCGCACCAGCCGGATCTGAACTTCGACAACCCGCAAGTGATGAAAGCCGTGCTGTCGGTAATGCGTTACTGGCTCGACATGGGTATCGACGGCCTGCGCCTCGACGCGATTCCGTACCTGATCGAGCGCGACGGCACCAACAACGAAAACCTGCCCGAGACCCACGACGTCCTCAAGCAGATCCGTGCCGAGATCGACGCCAACTATCCCGATCGCATGCTGCTGGCCGAGGCCAATCAGTGGCCGGAAGACACTCAGCTGTATTTCGGTGACACCGATGCCGCTGGGGTCAATGGCGACGAATGCCACATGGCCTTCCACTTCCCGTTGATGCCGCGCATGTACATGGCGCTCGCGCAGGAAGATCGCTTCCCGATTACCGACATTCTCCGGCAGACCCCGGAAATTCCGGCGAATTGCCAGTGGGCAATTTTCCTGCGCAACCACGATGAGCTGACCCTGGAAATGGTCACCGACCGCGAGCGCGATTACCTGTGGAACTACTACGCGGCTGACCGTCGCGCGCGGATCAACCTCGGTATTCGCCGTCGTCTCGCACCGTTGATGGAACGCGACCGTCGCCGCATCGAACTGCTCAACAGCCTGCTGCTGTCGATGCCCGGCACGCCGACGTTGTATTACGGCGACGAAATCGGCATGGGCGACAACATCTACCTCGGCGACCGCGATGGCGTGCGTACACCGATGCAGTGGTCGATCGACCGCAACGGCGGTTTCTCCCGCGCCGATCCGGCCAGTCTGGTACTGCCGCCGATCATGGACCCGCAGTATGGCTATCAGTCGGTCAACGTCGAAACCCAGTCCGGCGATCCGCACTCGTTGTTGAACTGGACGCGCCGTCTGCTGGCAGTGCGCAAGCAATCGAAAGCCTTCGGCCGTGGCACCTTGAAAATGCTCTCGCCGAGCAACCGTCGCGTGCTGGCTTACACCCGCGAATACACCGATGCCGACGGCAAGCACGAGATCATTCTGTGCGTGGCGAACGTCTCGCGCAGTGCGCAAGCGGTCGAGCTAGACCTGTCGGCGTATGTCGGCATGGTGCCGGTGGAAATGCTCGGTGGTAACGCGTTCCCGCCGATCGGTCAGTTGAATTTCCTCCTGACCCTGGCGCCGTACGGTTTCTATTGGTTTGCACTGGCGGCAGAAAACCAGATGCCGAGCTGGCACGTCGAACCGGCGCAGAGCCTGCCGGATTTCACCACGCTGGTGCTGAAAAAACGCATGGAAGAACTGCTCGAAGTGCCATCGCGGACGACGCTGGAGCAAAGCATCCTGCCGAGCTGGCTGCAGAACCGTCGCTGGTTTGCCGGCAAGGATGCGGCGATCGAGAAGGTCAATCTGGCTTACGGCGTGCGTTTCGGTGATGCCCAGCATCCGGTGCTGCTCAGCGAAATCGAAGTCACCAGCGGTGGCCAGACCAATCGTTATCAACTGCCGTTCGGCTTCATTGGCGAAGACCATGTCGGCCCGCCATTGCCGCAGCAATTGGCGCTTTCGCGTGTACGCCGTGTGCGTCAGGTCGGCCTGATCACCGATGCGTTCACCCTGGAAACCTTCGTCCGCGCCGTTCTGCAAGGCATGCAGAACAACACCGTACTGGAGTCGATCGAAGGCGAAATCCGCTTCGAACAGACAGATCATCTGGAAAAACTCGGCCTCGGCGCCGAGTCGGATGTGCGCTACCTGTCGGCCGAGCAATCGAACAGTTCAGTGGTAATCGGCAACAGTCTGGTGCTTAAGCTGATACGCAAAGTCGCTTCTGGCGTACACCCGGAACTGGAGATGAGCGCTTACCTGACCGAGGCCGGGTTTGCCAATATCTCTCCACTGCTCGGTTCGGTGATTCGCCGTGACGCGCAGGGGGACGACAATCTGCTGATGATCGCCCAAGGCTATCTGAGCAATCAGGGCGACGCGTGGGAATGGACGCAGAACAACCTTGAACGGGCGCTGCGTGATGAACTGGCCGACGCCATGTCCGAGCAGGAGCAGCATTACAACGCCCTCGGCGAGCTGAGAGACTTCGCCGGCATGCTCGGCCAGCGTCTGGGCGAGATGCATCAGGTGCTCGCTGCGCCAACCGACAATGCCGACTTCGCGCCGCAAGTGTCGTCGAGCAAGGACATGGCCGCGACGGGCAAGGATGTCACCGCCCAGGTCGAACACGCCTTGAAGCTGCTCAAGCAGCATCAAGGCGAGTTGAATGCGGCGGACCAGAAACTGGTCAAGCGTCTGCTCGACGAGAAGAAAACCATTCTTGCCCATGTGCAGGATCTGGCGAAGAAAGCCACCGGCGGCTTGCGCATTCGGGTGCATGGCGACTTGCATTTGGGCCAGGTGCTGGTGATCAAGGGCGACGCCTACTTGATCGACTTCGAGGGCGAACCGGCGCGGCCATTGAGCGAGCGTCGCGGTAAACACAGCCCGTACAAGGACGTCAGCGGCGTACTGCGTTCGTTCGATTACGCAGCGGCGATGACCATCAATGTGCATAACGTTGATAACAGCGTCGAAGCCGAAGCGGCGCGCAAACGGGTCGCCGAGCGTTATCTGCGTGAGGCACGCGAGGTATTTGTCCAGGCATACCGCGAGGCAGCAGCTAGTCTTGAGCATGCCTGGCAGGATCCCGAGGGTGCCGACGCCGCGCTGGCGTTGTTCGGCCTGGAAAAAGCCGCTTATGAAGTGGCTTACGAGGCAGAAAACCGCCCAACGTGGCTGCCCGTGCCATTGCACGGCTTGTATGGATTATTGACAGGGCTTAAACCCTTTTCCGATCTTGGTGGAGAGTAGTCATGAGTTTCTCGAACAAGGAACAGGGTGTGGTAAAGGAAGCATTGTTACCCTCGGCGCGCGACATCGATGCTTTGGTGCGCGCTGAACATCAGGACCCGTTTTCCATTCTCGGCCCGCACGGCGATGGCGCCGGCGGGCAGTTCATCCGCGCCTATCTGCCCGGTGCGCTGAGTGTGGCAGTGCTGGACAAGGACAGCGGCGAAGAGCTTGGCCCGCTGGAGATGACCGAGACGCCGGGGCTGCTTGTCGGCCATTTCGATCAGGCGCGACCGTACCTGTTGCGCACGCGCTGGGCCGGTGGCGAGCAGGTCGCCGAAGATCCGTACAGCTTCGGCCAGTTGCTCGGCGAGATGGATTTGTATCTGTTCGCCGAAGGCAATCACCGTGACCTCAGCGCTTGCCTCGGTGCACAGCTGAAAACCGTTGATGGCGTGGACGGTGTGCGTTTTGCCGTGTGGGCACCGAATGCCCGCCGTGTTTCGGTGGTCGGCGATTTCAACGTCTGGGACGGTCGTCGCCACCCAATGCGGCTGCGCCATCCTTCCGGGGTCTGGGAACTGTTCATCCCGCGGCTGCAAGCGGGGGAGTTGTACAAGTACGAAATCCTCGGCGCCCACGGCATTCTGCCGCTCAAGGCCGACCCGATGGCACTGGCCACCAGCCTGCCGCCGGATACCGCTTCGAAAGTCGCCTCGCCATTACAGATCGACTGGCAGGATCACGAATGGATGAATTCCCGTCAGGATCGCCAGCAGCGATCCAAGCCTTTGTCGATCTATGAGTTGCACGCCGGTTCCTGGCAGTGCGAGCTGGATGATCTCGGTGAGGTCGCGCGCCAGTACACCTGGCCGGAGCTGGCCGAGCGCCTGATTCCTTATGTCAAAGAGCTGGGTTTCACGCACATCGAACTGATGCCGATCATGGAGCACCCGTTCGGCGGTTCGTGGGGCTATCAGTTGCTTTCGCAATTCGCCCCGAGTGCGCGTTATGGCACGCCGGATCAGTTCGCCGAGTTCGTCAACGCCTGTCACCAGGCCGACATCGGGGTGATTCTTGATTGGGTGCCGGCGCATTTCCCCACCGATACCCATGGTCTGGCGCAGTTCGACGGCACCGCGCTCTACGAATACGGCAACCCGCTGGAAGGCTTCCATCAGGATTGGGACACGCTGATCTACAACCTTGGTCGCACCGAAGTGCACGGTTACATGCTGGCCTCGGCGCTGCACTGGCTGAAACACTTCCATATCGACGGCCTGCGTGTCGATGCGGTGGCTTCGATGCTGTACCGCGACTATTCGCGCAAGGCGGGCGAATGGGTGCCGAATCGCCACGGCGGTCGGGAGAACCTGGAGGCCATCGACTTCCTGCGGCATTTGAACGACGTGGTT
The DNA here is from genome assembly GCF_024072275.1 of Pseudomonas siliginis. Classification (NCBI taxonomy): domain Bacteria; kingdom Pseudomonadati; phylum Pseudomonadota; class Gammaproteobacteria; order Pseudomonadales; family Pseudomonadaceae; genus Pseudomonas; species Pseudomonas siliginis. Next base: position 2,897,253 of record NZ_CP099598.1, read on the forward strand.
GAGCTGGAAGCGCCGGGTGCGCTGGTGATTGCCGAAGAGTCCACCGCATGGCCGGGCGTCAGCCAGAGCACCCAGCAGGGCGGTCTCGGGTTTGCCTACAAATGGAACATGGGATGGATGCACGATTCGCTGCACTACATCCAGCAGGACCCGGTGTACCGCGCCCATCACCACAACGAGTTGAGCTTTGGTCTGGTCTACGCCTGGTCCGAGCGCTTCATCCTGCCGATTTCCCACGACGAAGTGGTGCACGGCAAACACTCGCTGATCGACAAGATGCCCGGCGACCGCTGGCAGAAGTTCGCCAACCTGCGTGCTTATCTGAGCTTCATGTGGACGCACCCGGGCAAGAAATTGCTGTTCATGGGCTGCGAGTTTGGCCAATGGCGCGAGTGGAACCACGATCAGCAACTGGACTGGTACCTGCTGCAGTATTCCGAGCACAAAGGCGTGCAGAAACTGGTGGGCGATCTCAATCGGCTGTATCGCGAAGAGCCGGCACTGCACGACCAGGACGATGCGCCGCAGGGCTTCCAGTGGTTGATTGGCGATGATGCGATCAACAGCGTTTACGCGTGGTTGCGCTGGAGCAAGGATGGCTCGCCGGTGCTGGTGGTTGCCAACTTCACCCCGGTACCGCGCCAGGCGTATCGGGTCGGCGTGCCGTTTGCCGGGCGCTGGACCGAGCTGTTCAACAGTGACGCCGACATTTACGCCGGCTCCAACTATGGCAATGGCGGCGGGGCAGTGACCGAAGAAGTGCCAAGCCATGGTCAGTCGTTGTCGCTGGAACTGAACCTGCCACCATTGGCGGTGTTGATTCTCAAGCCGCAGGGCTAGCACCTGTGGGAGCGAGCCTGCTCGCGAAGGCGCCATGTCAGTCAACGATGATGTTGAAGGTGGCACCGCTTTCGCGAGCAGGCTCGCTCCCACAAGGTTCTTCAGCGTTCAGCAGATCACCAACGCATCCGCACTCCAAGGCTGCCGATAATGCCGTTCAGGTCATTGTCATCCACATCGCTGCTGTAATCGGCGCTCATGTACAGGCTTACCGCCGGTGTGACCCGCGCCACCAGTCCCAAGCCCAATTCCACTGTTGAAGACTTGCGGCTGCTGCTGATCTTGTCGACCTGATCGAGGGTCACCGTGCTGCCGGTGTACACCGTGTGCCAAAGGTTGGTGCGCACGTAGGGTTCAACAGGCAACCCGTTCAAGTCATAACTGCCTTTCAATCGCGCACCGACACGGCCACTCCACGCGGTCAGGTCGGTCGACGAGGCGTTGCCCGAGCCGGCATAAGGCGCGTCGAGGCTGATGCGCTGGTTGATCAGTTGCGCCTGTGGTTCGATCACCCAGTTGTCACTCAAGCCGATCGGATAACCGCCTTCAACGGAAAAGGTCATCGCGTTGCCTTCGGTGGCTTGCCGATTGCCTTGTGGGCTCCGACTGAAACCGCTGACCCGACCGCCACTGGCCGACAGGTCGACGTGCCAGCCCTGCGCACCGACCAGGCTGTAATAGGCGCCAAGGCTCTGGCCTTGCAGGTTGAGGCTGTCAGTGTTGCGGTCGGCGAGGGCGCGTCGGGTCAGCGCACCACCGGCATTCATCTGAATCTGATTATCGCCGCCGATCAGACCAAGGGTCTGGGTGGCACCACTGCTGCTTTTCAACGTGACCACCGCCGGGCCTTTGAACTCGCCGCCAGGCATCGCGTAACCGGAGGACAATGCATCCGTCTGCGCGCGCCGGGCGCTTTTGCCGTACAGCTCGTCCCATGCGGAGGGCGCAAGATCTTCGGTGATCAGGCGCGAACTCTGCTGACTCAATGGCAGCGGTCCGGGCGTTATCACGGTCACTGGCAAGGTCATCACAGGGACATCGGCGCGATACCACGCGCGTTCATCCGCCGAAAATTCCGCATGCGCCTCCATGGACGAGCACAGCAACAGCGAACCTGACACTGTGCAAAAGGTGATTTTCAATTCATGTGGGGTCAGTGAAGTTTTCATGGAGGTCTACCTTGCAAGCGCATGCGTCATCTCGAGTTTGGCGTCTCTCCTACCCCGAACGAGGGGCGACCGAATAGAGCGGGGCGAACCGCGGCTGCTCGATTTCGCGAGTGCCGGAAGGTCAGCCCCAGTAGTGATTCCGGGGGTAGTAAGGTAGAGATAAGAAGAGCGACGCCTGCGCGTCAAGAAAATGCACGATGAATGGCGCGCTTAAATCAGCAACCGCAAGCATTTGTTTTTCTGCACATAACTAAGTGCTTGTTTGCATGGAAAAACGCTTGCGAAGGGTGCATTTGACGGTTTTTTGCCGCCGACGAAAGGTCCTTCCGAGCGGTAATTGCCGGAACGACCTGTCATTAGATGGCTGTCAAAAATGCAGCTAGAGGTGCACCTCAACCGCCAAGGGAAGATGATCCGACAAATGCGTCCAAGGCTTGTTGCCGAGAATCCTTGGATCGTGGCTGCTGGCATTGCGCAGGTAAATCCGGTCCAGGCGCAACAGCGGAAAACGCGCCGGATAGGTTTTCGCCGGGCGCCCATGATGACGTTCAAAAGCTTCGTGCAAATAGTCGCGACGGGCGAGGGCGGCGTTGCCCTGCAACTGCCAGTCATTGAAATCACCGGCAATGATCACCGGCGCATCGTCGGGCAGTGATTCAAGCAACTGGCAAAGCAGCTGCAACTGCAATTGCCGATGGCTCTCCAGCAGACTCAAATGCACACAGATCGCGTGCACCTCGGCATGCCCGGGCACATCAAGAATGCAGTGCAACAGGCCGCGCCGTTCAGGCCCGGTGATCGACACGTCAAGGTTGCGGTATTCGCGGATCGGGTATTTCGACAGCAGCGCGTTGCCGTGGTGGCCGTCGGGGTAAACGGCGTTGCGGCCGTAGGCAAAATCGCTCCACATACTGTCGGCGAGGAATTCGTATTGCGAGGTCTGCGGCCAGTCGTTGTAGCGACTCGAATGGCGTTCGTGTTCACCCACCACTTCCTGCAGAAACACCAGATCGGCCGAGGTACTGCGCATCGCTTCGCGCAGCTCCGGGAGAACGAACCGCCGATTCAGCGCGGTGAAGCCCTTGTGGGTGTTGACCGTGAGTACCCGCAGGCGATGAATGACTGGCGCGTCGACCACTTGACGCTTGGGATCGCTGGACACGTTCACTCCTCTGAATTGGGCCATGCCTGTTCATGCGACTGGTTTGAGGGGGTGGCAGTTCCTTCCGATGATTCACTGCTGGGCCAATGTGGGAGCGAGCCTGCTCGCGAAGACTTCATCACGTTCAATACATCTGACACATGACACACCGCTTTCGCGAGCAGGCTCGCTCCCACAGGTATTGTGAGCTTCCGCCGTTCAGAAGAAGACGATTTCATACGGCAAGCGCATCCGCTCCAGCAGCACCGGGGGCAGCAGCGGGGCGATGCCGATGGCCGGTTCGCCCTTGAGCTGGCTGGCGTAAGCGTGGGTGGCGTGGCTCTTGCGCGCTACCGTCCAGGTGTCGAGACGCAGCTTGCGCGCGCGTTCCCAGGGAATCATGCGCTGCTCGCGCTCCGGCCAGTGCCAGGCCCACACCGGCACATCGTGGTAGGTCGCCCCGGCCTTTTGCGCCGCGTCGAAACTGGCGCGGCCAACCACTTCATGATCCGGCGGGCCATCCTTGCGCCAGGTACTGAACACTACGTCGCCCGGTCGCAGATAACGGCCGATGAACTCGGCGAGCTGGCTTTGCTGATCACTCAGTGCGTTGTCGGTAAAGCCGCCGCGCACCCACTTCAGGCTGTGCATGGGCAGGCCGAGGCGGCGCAGGGCTTCGACGCTTTCCTGCGGGCGGAACACGCTCAGGCGTTGTTCCGACCATTGCCGCGAGCCGGGGTGGCTGGCGCTGCCGTCGGTAATGGAGAGCAATTGCAGGGGATGGCCAAGGCTGGAGAGCAATTGCAGCAAACCGCCGCAAGTGACCACTTCATCGCCCGGATGCGGGGCGATGACCACGGCGCGGGCGCCGGCGGGAACCAGGCTGTGGGTGTTGATGACGGGAATATTGTCGAGTTGCGGCGCGCTGTTCCAGATCTGTGCTGGCAGGCCGTGTTCGTTGATCAATGACGATTTCATGAGTGCGACGTCCTTGTGGTATCTCGCCCTCAGTCGTGAACAGCCAACGCTGATCGCGGCCCGTGAAGGCAAATGAATAGCAACTGTGCAGTGCTCCAACCCTTGGATTACTGCGAGGCAGAGTATTGCTCAAGACAGCCGATTCGTCGCGTCACAGATCAATCTGATCCGTATTTTTTTATTCCAGCTGTGCCAGATTGCGCAGAAAGTCACCGAATCCGCCCTTGGCCCGACTGTCGAGACGGGCGCTGGTGTGCACTTGCGGACGGTGGCTCCAGGCGATATTCGCACCGCTGCGCTCCAGCGCACGCACCAGTTGCACGTCCTCGTCACAGGTCAGCGGCTTGAAACCGCCGGCCAGGCGATAAGCCTCGGCGCTGACACCGAGGTTGGCGCCGTGAATGTGCCGATGGCCATCGCGGGCCTGATAATGGCGGTGATAGCGAATCTGCGCCGCTTCATCGATCGATTCGTGCCAGTGCTCGACGGTCACCGTGCCGCACACTGCGTCCGCCTCCAGTCCCAGTTGCGCCGCCAGCCAGTCATCGGCGACGCGGCTGTCGGCGTCGGTGCAGGCGATCCAGCGGGCACCGCGCTCGAGCAGCAGTCGCGCACCGGCGGCTCGGGCTTCGCCGACGTTGCGTGCATCGATCTGCAGGCTCAGCACCGGATAAGCGCTGACGATCTGCGCCGAGGCGTCGCTGCAACTGTCGAGCACCACCAGTATTTCCACCGGCTCGCCGGCCAGTTGCCCATGCTGGCTGGCCCGCAGGGCGGCGCGCAGGCATTCATCGAGCAGCGCTTCTTCGTTGTGCGCGGGAATCACGATACCGATCAACGCAAGCCCTCCAGTGCCGCCACCGAGCGTGGCTCGCGGCTCCACATTTCGAGAATGAAATCCGCTTCCTGATGCAGCACCAGACGCGGCAAAGCCAATTGATCGTGAATCTGATCGTGGACCTGTCGTGCATTCAACGGGCAGCCCTCGATCGGCGGGCGCCAGTGGCAGGCCAGCAATTGGCCGTCGGCGGTCAGTGACTCACTGATCCGGCGGATCATTTCTGTCAGATCTTTTTCGTCGAGGTAGTAGCCGATTTCGCTGAATACAATCAGGTCGAATTTTTCCTCCGGCCAGTCAGCCGGAAGGCGGCCCTGACGGACTTCGGCATGCTCGAACACGCTCAAGCGAGTACGCGCCAGCTTCACTGCCGCGCTCGCCGTGTCGCAGCACAACAGGCGGTCGCAGCGCGGAGCCAGTTCTGCACTCAGTTCGCCGTTGGCGCAACCCGGTTCGAACACCGACCTGTAGCGCGGACGCGGCAGGGCGGCGAGGGTGATCGCGCGTTTGCGCTGCTCGTACCAGCGCTGGCGGAACGCCCATGGGTCGTCATTGCCCGCGAACAGGCCGTCGAAATAGCGGTCATCGACGCTCACAGGAACACCACTTCAAAAGGTTGCAGCAAACGATCAAGCACATAGGGCGCAAGCACCGGCCCGAGCCCGACGTCGCGGTCGCCTTCCAACTGGCTGGCGAACGCGTGGGCCGCGTGGCGTTTGCGCGCGATGTGCGTGGGTGACAGAAGAATCTTGCGCGCGCGTTCCCATGGTACCGAGGCGTCTTCCGGGGTTGCCCAGTGCCAGGTCCAGACCGGAAGTTCATGGCAGGTCGCACCGACGCGTCGCGCCGCCTCGACACTGGCGCGGCCGACGGCCTCATGATCGCTGTGGCCGTCCTGGCGCCAGGTAGTGAAAACCACATCATTGGCGTGCAGATAACCGGCGATGAATTCGCTCAACCCGGTTTCCTGAGCCGCCACTTGGGTGTCGGTAAACCCGCCGCGCAGCCATTTCAGGCTGTGCATCGGTAAGCCGAGGCGGCGCAGAGCTTCGGCGGATTCCTGCGGTCGCACCACGCTCAAGCGTTCGACCGTCCAGCGTTGCGAGCCGGGGTGACTGGCGCTGCCATCGGTAACCGAGATCAATTGCAACGGCCGTCCGGCTGCCGCCAGCAACTGCATGATGCCGCCGCAACCGAGCACTTCGTCATCCGGATGCGGCGCGATGATCACCGCCCGCGAACCCAGCGGTACCAGGTCAAGAACGTCGATGGCGGGCAGTTCGGCCAGACGCCGCGAACCCTGCCATTGCTGCAGTGAAGTGCCCTGGCCGACGATCGGGTTGTCCTTCATAACGCCCAGACCTCGCAGGATTGACCGGCAATCCGCTGGCCCAGCGCAGCAAGGTCGCGCTCGGCGTGACTCTGGCGCAGAAACACCGGCAAGTCGGCACTCAGTCGCGCAAAATGCCGATCCTGACAAAACGGCCCGGCACCCAGCGCCCGCCCGACTTCACGCATGACCTGTTCGGCAGACTGTTCGACCACCGCGCGGGCGCGACGGGCCAGCAGTTCAGCGTCAGCCTCAGGCTGCGCATCGATTTGCAACGCGCTGAAGCGCAACACGTCGGCCGCTGCTTGCAGTGCTGTGTCAGTCGCACCGAGATGGGCGAGGGCGTGCGGTTCATCGCGTTGCGCGCAATGCTGACGCAGCCCTTCGGCAATCCGCCGTGAAGCGCCGTACCAGCAAGCCGCGATACCGATCCCGCCCTGCCAGAACCCCGGCCGTTGCAGGTAATCACCGGGGTTGCCAATGGCCTGCGCTTCGGCGTTTTCAAACAGCACTTCGACGCTGCCGGTGGCCGCCATGCCCACGGCTTGCCAGCCCTGATCGGTGATGGTCACGCCAGGTTGATCGAGTGCGACTGCAACCAATTGCTGCTGATCATCAGCGTCCCACGCAGTGAGCAAGGCGTGGCTGAGCACCGCAGCGCCAGAGCACCAGGCCTTGCGCCCGTTCAGCATCACCATATGCCCGGACGGCGTGACTTTCACCCGTGCCTGCGGCGGTTCGGCGGCCCACATGCCCCACGTGCTGCCCGGGGTTGGCGTACCGCCCAATTGCTCGATGATCGCCAGAGCGTCGGTATGGCCTTCATAGAGTTTGCACAGCCCAAGATCGTGTCCGCCCACCTCCGATAGACGCTGGAAGCGCTCCAGCGTGTGACCGCTGCCGGGCAACGGCAAGCGGTCGAGGCCGGCCTCGACCATTGCTCGCAGGCAACGGCCGAGGGCATTGGTGTCGGCGTAATCTGGCGGACGGCGAGCCAGATAATGTTGAAAGTCCATATCAATCTTCTTCGTCGCGTTGCAGTTCGAACAACAGCAACGAACGCCCGGTCACCGAATACTCGTGACCGAATTCGAAGCGTTCCTGGCCGCGAATCGACGGCTGATTGGTATCGATCATGCACGTCCAGAAGCCACCATCCGGTACTTCCGGCAGGGTGAAGTTGACGATGTCATGGTGTGCGTTGACCACCAGCAGCAGCGTCGCGTCGGCGCCTTTGCGACGGATGCCGGTTTCCTGCGCGCGACCGTCGAGCAGCATGCCGAGGCAGCGATTGTGCGCATCGTGCCAGTGCTCGGTGGTCATTTCGGTGGCGTCTGGTGCCAGCCAGGTCACGTCCTTGACGCCGATATCTTCGTTGTACTCGCCGACCAGGAAGCGTCCACGACGCAGGATCGGATAAGTCAGGCGCAGCTTGATCAGGCGTTTGACGAACTTGAGCAGGGCCTTGCCGTCCTCGCTCAGGTCCCAGTTCACCCAGCCAATCTCACTGTCCTGGCAATAGGCATTGTTGTTACCGTCCTGGGTGCGGGCGAACTCGTCACCGGCGACGATCATCGGCGTACCTTGGGCCAGCAGCAGAGTGGCGAAGAAATTGCGCATCTGCCGGTGGCGCAGAGCGTTGATTTCCGGATCGTCGGTCGGACCTTCGACGCCGTGGTTCCACGACAGGTTGTTGTTGCTGCCGTCCTGGTTGTTCTCGTCGTTGGCTTCGTTGTGCTTGTCGTTGTACGACACCAGATCGTTGAGGGTGAAACCGTCGTGGGCGGTGATGAAGTTCACCGACGAATACGGCCGGCGCCCGCGCTGGTTGAACATCTCGCCGGAAGCGGTCATGCGGCTGGCGAAATCGGCAAGCTGAGCGTCGTCACCTTTCCAGAACGCACGCACGGTGTCGCGGAACTTGTCGTTCCATTCGACCCAGCCCGGCGGAAAGTTGCCGACCTGATAACCGCCAGGGCCGCAGTCCCACGGCTCAGCGATCATTTTCACCTGACGCAGCACCGGGTCCTGACGGCAGGCGACGAGGAAGCTGTGGCGCTCGTCAAAACCATCGTGGTAGCGGCCAAGAATGGTTGCCAGGTCGAAACGGAAACCGTCGACGTGCATCTCACTGGCCCAGTAGCGCAGGGAGTCAGTGACCATTTGCAGCACGCACGGGTGACTCAAGTCCAGGGTGTTACCGGTGCCGGAGTCGTTGATGTAGTAGCGCTTGTCGTCGGGCATCAAGCGGTAGTAGGAGGCGTTGTCGATACCGCGCATCGACAGGGTCGGGCCTTGCTCGTTGCCTTCGGCGGTGTGGTTGTAGACCACGTCGAGAATGACTTCGAGATTGGCATCGTGCAGGTGCGCGACCATTTCCTTGAATTCGGCAATCTTGCCGCTGGCCAGATAACGCGGGTCCGGGGCGAAGAACGCGATGCTGTTATAGCCCCAATAGTTGGTCATGCCCTTTTGCAGCAGATGCTGATCGTTGACGAAGGCGTGAATCGGCAGCAGTTCGACGGAGGACACGCCGAGCTTGCGAATGTGCTCAAGCACGTCGTCGACCATCAAGCCGCCAAAGGTGCCGCGCAGGTTTTCCGGCACCGAAGGATGACGCATGCTGATGCCGCGCACGTGGGTTTCGTAAATGATGGTCTTGTCCCACGGCACGCTGACACGATGGTCGTTGCCCCAGGTGTGGGCCGGGTCGATAACCTTGCACTTGGGCACGAACGGCGCACTGTCACGCTCGTCGAAACTCAGGTCGGCGTCGGGGTGGCCGATGGTGTAGCCGAACAGCGCTTCCGACCATTTCAGCTCACCGACCAATTGTTTGGCGTAAGGGTCGATCAGCAGTTTGTTGTGGTTGAAACGGTGACCATTGGCCGGGTCATAGGGACCGTAGACGCGGTAGCCGTAAATCAGCCCCGGATGCGCATCCGGGAGGTAGCCGTGGTAGATCTCATCGGTGTATTCCGGCAGCTCGATGCGTTCGAGTTCGACTTCGCCGGCATCGTCGAAAATGCACAGCTCAACCTTGGTGGCGTTGGCGGAAAACAGAGCAAAGTTCACCCCCAGACCATCCCAGGTCGCACCCAGCGGGAAGGGCAGGCCTTCACGGATTCTCGACGGCTCGGCGTGCGCAGCGGGTTCGGCTTTCTTTGGACGGGTCATGATTGCTCCTGCAAAAAAACGGGACAGTTCAGGCAATGAGATTTCCTTGTGGGAGCGAGCCTGCTCGCGAAAGCGTCGGTACATTCGACGTTTTCACCAACTGACCTAGCGCTTTCGCGAGCAGGCTCGCTCCCACAGGGTGGTGTGTTTTGCCCCAAGAAGGGCTTTCTTCGGGGCGCAAGAACCCCTTGTGGCGAGCACGCTCGCCACACAGTCATTCAGTTCAAAAATGGATCGGATCAGTTCGCCGGAGGCTTCTTCGCGGCTCGCGGCTTTTTCTCGGCAGCCTTTTCGCCCGGCGGGACTACTTTGGCCGTGGCCGCCGGCTTGGCTTTCGCCGCTGGTTTGGCTTTGGCGGCAGCTGGAGTCTTGCCGTCGGTGCTTTTCGCTGCTGCGCCTGTAGTCTTGCCAGCCACTTTGCTGCCGGCCGCCTTGGGTGGCTTCTTGGGTGCCAGCGCTTCGGCCTCGGCCAGCTTGCGCGCCATTTCCCAATGACGTTCTTCGTGGCCTTCAGGTTTCCCTTCCGACTCCCAGATCTGATAGGCGAATTCGCGAATGCGTTTATCGTCGGTGCTCATCGCAATGCTCCTGAACTGAACTCATGCTTGTGTTAAGTGTTGGATAAAGAGATTGACCGGGACATCCCCCAGCGCTTCGCTGACATTCAGCTCCCTGTTTTGTGTGACTACGCTGCTTGCAAAAAGTCCCTTCAGGTTTGCATCCGAAGCGGCAGACGGTAAAACGACCCGCGTATCGCCCCAGCGCAGCGCATCGACCTGCGGGATGGCACTGTTTTCCAGCAACGTCGCGCAACGCACCGGCACTACGACAATGGCCCGCACGCCTTCGTGTTCACGCGCGAATGCCAAGACGTTGTGCGCCTGACTGCCCAGCACTTCCAATGGCTGGTAATCGCCACGGCGGAACAGCTCGCCGTGTTCCTTGCGCAGGTTCAACACCTCACTGATCAGCGCCTGTTTGATGCGCCCGTCACGCCAGTCCTTAAGCAGCTCGGTACCCGGCACGGATGCCTGCAACGCTTGCTCGCGTGCGGCGTAATCCACCGGGCGGCGGTTGTCCGGGTCTACCAGACTGAAGTCCCAGTACTCGTTGCCTTGGTACAGATCCGGCACACCCGGCACAGTCATGCGCAGCAAGGTTTGCGCCAGCCCGTTGAGCGCGCCGGCAGCGGCGATGCTGTTGACGGTCTTGCTCAGCGCGGCACGCAGCAACTCGCCTTCTTCACCGGTCAGCAGCTTCTCCGTGAAAGCCTGGGCCGCGTTTTCATAGGCTTCATTCGGCGCGCTCCAGCTGCTTTGCAGCTTGGCTTCGCGCAGGGCTTTCTGTTGCCACTGCCAGATGCGCTTGGCGTAATCGGCGAAACCGGCCTGGTCATCGTCCTGCAACTCCAGCGGCCAACTGCCGAGCAACGCCTGATAGAGGATCAGTTCGTCGCCGGCAGACGGCGCGTCATCTTCGATGCGCACGGGGCGGGCGAGGGCGCGCCACAGTTCGACCTGGTCGGCGTACCAATGGCTGCGCTCACTGAGTACGGCCAGCCGGGCGCGGGTGTCTTCGCCGCGCTTGTGGTCATGGGTGGCGGTCGCGAGCAGGTTGTCAGGAAACTCCGTCATACGCTGTTGATTGACTTCGTGGAACTCGCTGACCGGCGCGCTGAACTGCTCGGTGTTGTAACCGACATCATTGCGCGACAGCAGCACCGCCGAGCGATACAGCGCGGTATCTTCCACGGCTTTGGCAGCTGCCGGCGAAGTCAGTTGCTGGAAACGCACGCAGGCATGCTTGAGGATCTTGCGCGAGCGCCCCCGTGGCTTGCGTCGCCATGGCGTGCCGCCGAGCCAGCTGGCAACCGAGTCGAGCACGGGCCAGTCAGCTTCGCTGAGGGTCTGCCGCGCACCGTCCATGGCGTGCTGGAAAATCGCCTCGTCCTGTTCCGAGCGGCCCAAGGCGCTGATGTAGGTGCGGTAAACCGGGAAGTGCACGATCAACGCATGCAGCACGCGGCGAATCGCGCCCAAGGTCAGGTCGCGGGTCATCAAGTCATCCCGCGCGACTTGATGCAGCGCCTGCGCGACACTTTCGAAGTCGCTGGCCAGCGAACCGTTGAGAATCTGCTGACGGGCCAGTTGCGCTTCTTCCATGAACGCTGCCGGGCGCTCGGTGCGGCGCTGCCAGAGTTCGCCGAGGACATGTTCGCCATCCGGGTCGTGTTGCAGCAGCGACAGCTGATTCATGAACTCGTAACCGGTGGTGCCGTCGACGCTCCAGTCGCGGCGTAGGGTTTCGCCCTCGCCGAGGATCTTTTCGACATAGATGGGCAGATGACGTCCCGGTGCCAAGTGATCAAGGCGACGGCGCAATTTGCGGCAGTAGCCACGCGGGTCGGCAAGGCCGTCGATGTGGTCGATGCGCAGGCCGTCGACCAGACCTTCTTCAACCAATTGGAAGATCTTGCCGTGGGTTGCTTCGAACACTGCCGGGCGCTCCACGCGCAGACCGCCAAGCTCGTTGATGTCGAAGAAGCGCCGCCAGTTGATGTCGTCCGCAGCCGTGCGCCAGCTGGCGAGGCGATAGCTTTGCCGCTCGAGCAACTCGTGGAGCTTGTGGAAGCCCTCGTCGATGGTCGAATCGTATTGGGCGACATTGCTTTCGATGGTGGCCAGAACACGCGGATTGCTTGCCAGCTCGCGCAACTCCTGCTTCAGCGGGATCGCCAGCGAGTGAGCATCGGTCTGGTAACTGAGCGTACTGAAACGATCTGCCAGCGATTTCAGCGTGTCGTCGGACTTGAGCAGCTCGCCATAGTTGTTCGGGCAGATCGGGAAGTGGTGGTCGTAATGCTCGACGTAAAAAGTCCCGGTCTGCGCGTTGAATTTGAGCTTGAGTGTGCCTTCCTGCAACGCCACCCCGTAGTCACTGCCAAGAAACGGCAGCAGCAATTGGCCTTCCATCAACGGGTCCGGCGAGTGCCACTGAATGTCGAAGAATTCGCCATACGGACTCAGGCGTCCCCATTCGAGCAGGTCAAGCCACCACGGGTTGTCATTGCCGCCCACGGCCATGTGGTTGGAAACGATGTCGAGAATCAGCCCCATGTTGTGTTCACGCAGGGTGCTGACCAGTTGGCGCAATGCCGGCTCGCCGCCCAGCTCCGGATTGACCTGGGTCGGGTCGACCACGTCGTAGCCATGCATGGAACCGGCGCGCGCCGCCAGCAGTGGCGAGGCGTAGATATGGCTGATGCCGAGTCGGGCAAAGTACGGCACCAGTGGCACCGCTTGTTCGAGGGTAAAACCTTTATGAAATTGCAGGCGCAACGTGGCGCGCAGTGGCTGGATTTGCTGTTGATTCATTGGTCACGCTCAGAGGCTTGAAGGCGCGCGCAGGCCAGCAGTTCCAGGCGGCGGGCGGCATCGGGGCCGTCCAGCAACGCTTCGCTGGGACCGGGCAAACGTCGCGACCAGTTCGGATGTGAATCGGTGGTGCCAGGCAGATTCGGCTGTTCATCGATACCCAGGGCATCTTCCAGCGGCAGCAGCACCAGCGGCGCGCGGGTGTGGCCGAGGAAACGCACACTAGCATCGACCACTTGATCGGCTTCGTGGGACTCTTCGCGGAAGTTCTGTGGATCCTGACGCAGCGCATCGCGCAGGCCTTCGCGTTCACGCTCGCGATGCCGGCGCCAGTCGATTTCGCCGTTGGCATCGACCAGACCGAGGCGCGCGTTCCAGTCGATATCGCGGCCATGCCACCAGCCATTGAGTGTCGGCAGGTCATGGGTGCTGGTGGTGGCGAGCGCGTCATCCGGCCAGTCGAGAATCGGTTTGAAGCGGGTATTGTCCTGTTCGAACAACAGCACGCGCATGCCGAGAATCGAGCGCGCGGCGAGTTTTTCCCGCAGGCCTTCCGGCACGGTGCCGAGGTCTTCGCCGAGCACGATGGCTTGATGCCGATGCGACTCGAGGGCCAGCAGACGCAGCATGTCGTCGAACGGATAATACAGATAGGCGCCATCGGCCGGGGCGGCGCCGTTGGGAATCACCCACAGGCGTTGCAGGCCCATGACATGGTCGATGCGCAGGCCTCCGGCGTGGGCGAAGTTGGCGCGCAGCATCTCGATGAAGGCACGGAAACCGTTGCGGATCAGCCCTTCCGGCGAGAACGCGGAAATGCCCCAACCCTGGCCGCTGCGATTGAGGATGTCCGGCGGCGCGCCAACGGTCAGCGAGGCGAGCAATTCATCCTGGAAACTCCAGGCCTGACTGCCGGCACCGTCAGCACCGACGGCGAGGTCGGCGATCAGGCCAATGCCCATGCCGGCACTGCGCGCGGCAGATTGCACGCGCTCGAGGCAGCGATGGATCAGCCATTGGCAGAAGGCGAAATAACCGATGCGCTCGGCATATTCTTCGGCAAATGCGCCCAGCGCCGCGCCGCGCGGGTCGTGCCAGTGCTCCGGCCATTCGCGCCAGTCGAGGCTTTCGCCACGGGCGGCGCGCATTTCCTGAATCGCTTCGAAGCGACAATGGTTCTCCAGCGCTTCGCCACCGGCATGACGGAAACTGGCGAAGTCGGCGTGCAGCGGATGCTCGCCAGCGACGAAACCATCATATAAGGCTTGCAGCAGTTTCTGCTTGGCTTGGGCGGCGGCAGGCCAGTCGATCAGCTTGAGATTTTCCAACTGGTCGAACTGCGCGGCCAGGCCACTGGCATCGATTGCGTCACGCAATGCGCGCTCGCCGAGAATGCTGCCCGGCGCTGCGTACAGTGAATTGAGAAACAAGCGGCTGGACGGCGAATAAGGGCTGTAGCGGCCATTGTCTGAGCTGAACATCGCGTGCATCGGACTGATCGCCAGCGCATCGGCGCCGCGTTCACCCGCTACACGAACCAATTCCTCCAGCGCCTGGGTGTCGCCAAAACCACCGTCACCCGGACGGCGCAGCGAATACAGCTGGGCGCTCAGACCCCAGGCGCGCGGGATCGGACTATCGACCGCATCGCCAACGCTGAAACAACGCTCAGGCGCCACAGCGAGAGTGAAATACTGATCGCCGATGTGCACTTGCTGGTAACCGACCGGAATCAAGCCGGGCAACATGGCTTCGTTGTCCAGCTTGAGGTTCATCTGCGAGCCGTCTTCAAGATGAATCTCGCAGGGCGTCTCCGGTGTGAAGTAGCGACTCAGGTCGAGGGCAACGCCAACGTCGCAGGTCAGCAGGGGCGGCAGATGGCGGTCTTGCTGGACTTCTTGCAGTTGCAACAGGCTGGCATCGATTTCTTGCGCGGTGCTGGCGGGGTGGCCGAGTCCGATCAGGACATTGCGCAACACAGCGGGAGCGACTTTTTGCTGACGCCCGTTGGCGTCGATCCAGTCGACGGCAAGGCCGGCTCGACTGGCGAGTATTTCCAGTTGCGCATCGCTCATAGGCGCTCTCCATCCAGGGGGTGCAAAAGGGGTGCGGCCGTGAGGCTGACGAGCGCGGTGTACGCCGGCAGTTGGTTCGGGTCCGACAGTTCGATCGCGGCTGGCTGTTGAAACAGCCACTCGGTATCGGTCTGTGCAGGGTTGACCACTGGCGTGTCACTGAGGTTCAGGTCAATTCGCAGCTCACTGCCGTTGCCCAGCCGCCAGCGCGCGCTGACCGCTCCATAGCCGAGCATTTGCGCGCCCAGAGCCTGGGTCCCGGAGAGATGGGGAATGATGTACTGATGGCGCAACTTCAGCAGTTGCCGGTAGAGCTCATGGGTCTGCTGTTGCAATGGCGTGCCGCTCCCGGACAGTCGCGGCTGCGAAGCGTGGAAGGTGCTTTCGGCATTTGGATCAGGGATCTGTTCGCGCTTGTGCGGATCGGTAAAGGCACTGAATGCGGCGAACTCGTTGCGCCGACCTTCACGCACCAGTTCCGCCAGTTCACCGTGGTGGCTGGTGAAAAACAGGAAAGGTTGCTCGGCGGCAAACTCGTCGCCCATGAACATCAGCGGAATCATCGGCGACAGCAGCAACAACACCGTCGCCGCCTGCACCGCACGCGGGTCGGCAAGCTGATGCAGACGTTCGCCAAACGCGCGGTTGCCGATCTGGTCATGGTTCTGCAGGAACAACACGAAAGCGGTGGAGGGCAGATGTTCGCTCGGCTCGCCGCGAGGTTCGCCATGGCGAGTGATGTGGCCCTGGAACACGAAGCCCTGACTCAGGCAACGCACCAATTGCTCAGTGGGCTGCGCTGCATAGTCAGCGTAATAGGCGTCGGTTTCGCCGGTCAGCAGCACGTGCAACGCGTTATGACCGTCATCGTTCCATTGCGCGTCGTAATCGTTTTCCAGCAGGCTCGACTGGTTCAGCTCGTTTTCGACGGTCAGCCAGACGTGCCGGGTCGGGTCGATCTGCTGGCGAATGCGCCGGGCCAGATCGCTGAGGAAATCCGGGTCTTCAATTGCGTGCACCGCATCCAGACGCAGGCCGTCGAAACGGTATTCGAGCAGCCACATCAGTGCATTCTCAATGAAGAACTCGCGCACTTCCGGGCGGCGGAAATCGATCGCCGCGCCCCAAGGCGTGTGCTTGTCCTCGCGGAAAAAGCCCTTGGCGTAACGATGCAGATAGTTGCCGTCGGGGCCGAAGTGGTTGTAGACCACGTCGAGAATCACCGCCAGGCCATGACCGTGGGCACTGTCGATCAGGTGTTTGAGTTGTTCGGGGGTGCCGTAGGAGGCTTGAGGTGCATAGGGCAGCACCCCGTCGTAGCCCCAGTTGCGATCACCGGGAAATTGCGCCAGCGGCATCAGTTCGATCGCGGTAATGCCCAGCGCCACCAAGCGCGCCAGATGCTGTTCAACTTCGGCAAATCCACCGAGCGCACCGACGTGCATCTCGTAAATCACCGCTTCGCTCCACGGCCGACCATTCCAGGTCGTGTGCCGCCATTGATAGGCATGGGGGTCGACCACCACGCTGTGGCGGTCAACGTCACCATCCTGCGCTCTGGAGGCCGGGTCCGGCACCTCCAGTTCGCCATCGATGCAGTAACGGTAGCGACTGCCCGCCGGGCAATTGGCCTTGATTACAAACCAACCGTCGCCCTGGGGCAGCATGGGCAACGATTTTCCATCTTCCAGTTCCACACTGACGTAGAACGCGTCAGGCGCCCACAACGCAAATTGCGTGTGCTCGGCATCCAGCATGATCGCGCCGTGGGGCCAGGTTTCTTGGGTCCTTGACGGCATTTTCTGCAACTCCCTGGTTATTTGTGGCTGGCTTTACCCAACGCCTTGGCGACCAGTTGTTCGTAAAGTTCGGCGTACGGTTCAACCGCTTTGCTCCAGTTGAACGGTGCAGCCATGGCACGGCAGCGCATGGCGTTGAGCAGTTCCGGAAAGGCGAACACCTTGAACGCGCGGCTCAGGGCTTCCTTGTAGCTATCAACGGTGGACTCATCGAAGAGGAAACCGGTGACGCCGTTTTCAATGGTGTCGGCCAGGCCGCCGGTGTTGCGCGCGACCGGCAGCGAGCCGAAACGCTGGGCGTACATCTGGCTCAGGCCGCAAGGCTCGTAGCGCGACGGCATCAAGAGGAAATCGCTGCCGGCGAACATGCGTCGGGCATCGGTTTCGTTGAAGCCGATCCGCACGCCGATCTGGCCTGGGAAACGCAGGGCCAGTTCACGCATGGCTTGCTCTTCCTCCGGCTCGCCGCGACCGATGATCGCGATCTGACCACCGTTCTGCACGATGAACTCGGACACCGCTTCGGTGAGGTCGAGACCTTTCTGATAGACCAGGCGCGATACCACGGCGAACAGCGGGCCGGTGGAGTCATTCAGGCCGAACAGCTCACGGACATGGGCGGCGTTGACCGCTTTGCCTTCCCAGTCGCCGATGGCGAACGGGGCAAACAGGTGCGGGTCGGTCGCCGAATCCCAGCTCTCGTCGATGCCGTTCGGGATACCGCTGAGCAGGCCTTGCTGGGTCTTGGCGGCAAGGAAACCGTCGAGGCCGCAGCCGAAGTCCGGGGTGGTGATTTCTTGCGCATAAGTCGCGCTGACGGTGGTGATGTGGCTCGAATAGGCCATGCCGGCCTTGAGGAACGACATCTTGCCGTAGAACTCCATGCCTTCCTGTTGCAGGGCATGGGTGGGAATCCCCAGCTCCGGGCAGGAACCGAGGCTGGTCACGCCCTGGTAGGCAAGGTTGTGAATGGTGAACAGCGTTGGCGTGCGCTGCCCGCGCCAGTGCATGTAAGCGGGCGCGAGGCCAGCCGGCCAGTCATGGGCGTGCACCAGATCCGGGCGCCAGTGGATTTGCGCAAGGTTGGCGGCGATGTCGGCAGCAGCCAGGCCGAGACGGGCGAAGCGGATATGGTTGTCCGGCCAGTCGCGACCGTTGTTGGCGCCGTAAGGGCCACCCTCACGCTCGTAGAGTTCAGGGCAGATCAACACGTAGATCACCAGACCATCGGGCATGTCCATACGACCGATCTTGCAAGGTGGCAGCGCGGCGTGGCCACCCAGCTCGCCGATGATGTGAATCGGGTTTTCGCTGTGCACCACTTGCGGATACCCGGGAATCAACACCCGCACGTCATGCAGGTGGGCCATCGCCCGGGGCAGGGCGGCGGAGACATCACCGAGGCCACCGGTCTTGACCAGATCGGCGATCTCAGAGGTCACGAACAACACTTTTTTCTTGTTGGGATTCTGGCTTGCTACCGGAGCAAGCGTCTTGGTGCCGGGTACGTTGATCTGTCGGCTGCCGGGAACACTGATGGTGCTCGATTCTCCAAGCGACTGGTGAGCACGCTCTCCCTGAATATCCAATGCCGCACTGATCATATGTATCTCCCGTGTGTGATCTGATTCTTGTCTCGAACAAGCTGTTTCGTGGCCAAGTCCTGTGGCCGGGCGCAAAGGCGCCACGCATCGGTGAGCAAATGCTGACCCAACACGCGCAAGCAGAATGGGTGGTGAGGCCGTTGCAAGGATTACACCAGTCGCTTTCGCCCAGTTGTTCTGATGACCTGTGGCGTGAAGCAAAAGTTTCGACTTTTTTTCGTCGGTATGACTGAGTGGTTTGGCCACTGAAAAATCAGTCTAGGCCAGATCCTAGAGCGGGTCGGGGCAAATGGGTAAATTGTTCGACAATCGGTTGTGTCGGGATGTAAGCGAGGGTTCAGGAGGGAAAACGCTCCGACGAAGGGCATGTTTTTCGGTCGGAGTGGGCCAAAACAGTGACTGGGCAGTCACGGTTTTGTGCTAGGGGATGGGCGAGTTGCACCGTTGTGGTGCGAGCGTATTGCAGAGTGGAATCTGAGATGACCTCTTCGCGAGCAGGCTCGCTCCCACATTGGACCGCGTACAACCTGTGGGAGCGAGGCTGCTCGCGAAGAGGGCGGTTGAAGCAAATGAAGTTTAAAGTGATGGACTCAGTTCAACAGACGCACCGGCTCCCCAGCTGCCCAACCCTGAATATCCTCGATCATCTGCCGGAAGAACTGCTCGTAATTCTGCCGACTGACATACCCCACATGCGGCGTGGCGAGGACATTGTCCAGCGTGCGAAACGGGTGCAGGGCCGGCAACGGCTCTTGCTCGAATACGTCCAGCGCTGCTCCGGCAATGCGCCGTTTCTGTAGCGCCTTGATCAACGCGGTTTCATCGACGATCGGCCCGCGTGCGGCGTTGACCAGCAATGCGGTCGGTTTCATCCAGTCCAGCGCCTGGGCATCGACCAGACCGCGACTGCGTTCGCTGAGCACCAGATGCACGGACAGCACGTCGGCCTGCTCGAACAGTTGCTGCTTGCTGACGTACGTCACGCCGGCCTGTTCAGCGCGTTCGGCGGTGAGGTTTTCGCTCCAGGCGATCACCCGCATGCCGAACACCTGACCGAATTGCGCGACCCGCTGGCCGATGCTGCCCAAACCGAGAATACCCAGCGTCTTGCCGTGCAGATCGCCGCCGAGGCCCTGCTGCCACTGGCCGGCCCGCAGGGCATTGGCTTCCTTCACCAGATCACGGGTGGCCGCCATGATCAGCGCCCAGGTGAGTTCCGGCGCGGCGTGTTTGTAGCTATCGGTGCCGCAGACCTTGATGCCCAGCGCTGCTGCGGCCGACATGTCCAGCGCGGCATTGCGCATGCCGCCGGTGGCCAGCAACTTCAGATTGGGCAAGCGCCCGAGCAAATCGGCGTCGAAGCGCGTGCGTTCGCGCATGACGCAGATCACCTCGTACTTGCCAAGGCGCTCGGCCAGTGTGGCGTTGTCGGCCGGGTAATCATGCACAAAGGTCACTTCACCGATGCTCTCCAGCACGGACCAGTCGACCACGTCGCGGGCCACGTCTTGCCAGTCATCGATCACTGCAATCTGCACCGTCATCGGCTTGCCTCATCAAGGAGCGGAAGGAGTCTTGCCCAGCCAGCCAAGCAGCGTCTGATGGAATTTCTCCGGTTCTTCCATTTGCGGCGCATGACCCATGCCCGGGAATTCAATCAGCGTCGACTGCGGAATCAGCTTGGCGACCTGTTTGCCAAGCACCTCGTAATGACCGATTTTGGCTTTCACTTCCGGCGGCGCGAGGTCCTTGCCGATGGCGGTGGTGTCGGAGGTGCCGA
The DNA here is from genome assembly GCF_024072275.1 of Pseudomonas siliginis. Classification (NCBI taxonomy): domain Bacteria; kingdom Pseudomonadati; phylum Pseudomonadota; class Gammaproteobacteria; order Pseudomonadales; family Pseudomonadaceae; genus Pseudomonas; species Pseudomonas siliginis. The sequence goes on from NZ_CP099598.1 coordinate 2,917,358, forward strand.
TCAGCAACAGGGTCGGCATCTTCAGGTCTTTGAACTCGTAGTACACCGGCTGGGTGAAGATCATGTCGTAGATCAGCGCCGAGTTCCACGCGACCTGGGTCTTGCCCGGACCGTTGCTCAGGCCGGCGAGCATGTCGACCCAACGATCGAATTCCGGCTTCCAGCGGCCGTCGTAATAGGTGGTGCGCTCATAGTCGCGAATGCCCTTGGCCGTGACCTTCAACTCACGCTGATACCATTGATCAACGGTGCGATACGGAACGCCGAGGGCTTTCCAGTCTTCCAGACCGATCGGGTTGACCATTGCCAGTTGATCGACCTGCTCAGGGAACAGCAGCGCATAACGGGTAGCGAGCATGCCGCCGGTGGAGTGGCCGAGCAGGGTGGCTTTCTGAATGCCCAAGGCCTTGAGCAATTGCTGGGTGTTGGTCGCCAGTTGCTGGAAGCTGTACTGATAATGCTCAGGTTTGCTGGATGTACAGAAACCGATCTGATCCGGCGCAATCACGCGGTAGCCGGCGTCGCTCAGGGCTTTGATCGAACTGTCCCAGGTCGCTGCGCAGAAATTCTTGCCGTGCATCAGCACCACGGTGCGGCCGTTGGCCTTGCCATTGGCGGCGACGTCCATATAACCCATTTGCAGTTTCTGGCCCTGGGATTCGAAGGCGAAGTGTTTAAGCGTGTAGGGGTATTGGAAGCCTTGCAGCTCCGGGCCGTAGGCAGGCCCTTCGGCGGGGGCGGTTTCAGTGGCTGCGTGCGCCATTAATGGCAAGGCAGCGCTGAGGACGAGGCCGGGCAGCCAGCGGGAAAGCGTGACGGACATAAGCACAAACTCCTTGAAAATTGGCCGACTCTGGAAGGTCGGGATTACGCCGACGTTAAACAAAGGCAATCACACTGAGGGTTGGTTCAACCTAGCCAGCCAAGTGTCAGCAAGGCCAGCACGCCATAGCGCGCGCCTTTGGCCAGCGTCACGATCAACAGAAAGCGCCCGAGCGGTTCGCGCATGACGCCTGCTATCAAGGTCAGCGGATCGCCGATCACCGGCAGCCAACTGAGCAGCAGCGACCAATGTCCATAACGCTCGTAGTGCTTGCGCGCCTTGGCCATGTGTCGAGGAGTGACCGGGAACCAGCGTCGATCCTGAAACCGCTCGATGCCACGGCCCAGCCACCAGTTGACCAGCGAGCCGAGTACGTTGCCCAGCGTCGCCACTGCGAGCAAACCCCACAGCCAGTAACGCTCGCTGACGATCAAACCGACCAGCAGCGCCTCTGATTGCAATGGCAACAACGTTGCCGCACCGAACGCAGCAAAGAACAGGCCGAAGTAAGCCGCACCCATTAACGGGCCGGGTAGTCCGCCACCACCACGTCGGCGCCGTCCTTCTTCAGACCGATCACTTGGTACGCATCGCTCATGCCGTCCATTTCCATGCCCGGCGAGCCCATCGGCATGCCTGGCGCTGCCACACCCAGCAGATCGTCGCGCTTGCTCAACGCAAGCACCTGATCGGCCGGCACATGACCTTCAACGAATTTGCCATTGATGATCGCCGTGTGGCAGGACGCCAGACGCGGTGGTACGCCGTGCTGCTGTTTGAAGCTGCTCATGTCGCTTTCGACGTGATCTTCGACTTTGAAGCCTTTGGCTTCGAGATGGCTGATCCACTTTTTGCAGCAGCCGCAGTTGGCATCGCGGTGCACTTCGATCGGGATCAGTTCGGCGGCTTGCGCCAGGGAGGAGATGAACAGGGCGCTCAGGGCGAGCAGACGCAGTTGGCTTCGCATGGGAATGGGCTCTCGACTCGGTGAAGGTCAGCAAGAACGCATTTTGACCGGTTTTTCCATCCCGGCATCAACTGAGTGTTTCCAGTTGCTACAAAACACCCGAACCAGTTTAGGAGTGAGCCTGCTCGCGATTGCGGTTGACCAGCCGCAGATACAGTGACTGAAAAATCGCTTTCGCGAGCAGGCTCGCTCCCACAGGGGATTGGCGTAAAGGCCGAAATCCCCGTGGTCGCGGTTGGCTTAACTGACCTTGAACCGCCCCATGATCGCGCTCACGCGGCTGTTGGCTTCGAGCAATTGGCGGGTATTGAGCTCGCTGGCCTGGCCGCTCTGCACCAGTTCATCGACCATGTGGCGAATCTGCACCATGCTGCGGTTGATCTCTTCGGTCACTGCGCTTTGCTGTTCGGCGGCGGTGGCGATCTGCGTGCTGAGGCTGTTGATGTGGCTGACCGAACCGGCCATTTCGTCCAGCCCCGAGTTGACTCGGGCGGTGGCGTCAGCAGCGGACTGGCAACTGGCCTGGGTGTTTTCCATGGCGCTGACCGAGGAACTCACGCCTTGGGTCAGACGGGTCAACATTTCGTTGATTTCCGAGGTACTGGCCTGAGTGCGGGCGGCGAGGGCGCGGACTTCATCCGCCACCACCGCAAAGCCGCGCCCCTGTTCACCGGCCCGGGCCGCTTCAATCGCGGCGTTGAGGGCGAGCAGGTTGGTCTGGCCGGCAATCGCGCCGATGACGCCGAGGATTTCGGTGATGCGCTGGGCGTCCTGCTGCATGTTTTCAACTTTGTGTGTAGCGCTGGCCACTTCGTCGATCAGCGCGACCACGCTGTTGGTCGCTTCCCCGACCACAACGCGCGAGCGGTCTGCGTTCTCATTGGCACGCTGGGTGAATGCAGCGGTTTCAGCGGCGTTTTGCGCGACGCTTTCAGCAGTCGAGCTCATTTCGTTGATGGCGGTGACGGTCTGATCGGTTTCCGAAGCGTGACGCAGCAGAATCTGGCCGGTATGTGCCGAGGTGCGCTGCAGGTTGTCGAGGCTGGAAGCCATGGCGCCGGTGGCCTGGGTGACTTCGCCGATCATGTTCTGCAGATAGGCGATGAAGGTGTTGACCGAGTGACCGATGGCGCCCAGTTCGTCTTCGGCGCGAATGGTGATGCGGCGGGTCAGGTCGGCGTCACCGCTGGACAGCGAATCAATGTTGGCCTTCAGCGCTTTCATGCGCAGCACCAGTTTGCGAATCGCGTAAACCTGCAACAGCACCAGCAGGATCACCAGCGGAATCTGGATCAGGCTGAGGCTATGGAGCACGTCATCGCGCTGGGCAGTGAGCATCTTGGTCGGCAGGGCGGTGGCGAGGAACCACGGTGTGCCCTCGATAGGGCGCATGAAGAAGGTGGCATCTTCACCGTTGTTATCGAACTCGACGCGTTGCGCTGTATCGCGATTCTGCAGGCCGGTCTTGATCTGATTGACGAAGGTCGAGCTGGCCGCCAGTTCGCTGATGTTTTTCAGCACGATCGGGCCGCTGATGCGCGAGCTGTTGCTGATGATCTTGCCGTCCGCCTCGACGATGAGCATTTCGGCGTTGAGGTCCTTTTCCTTGCGCGCCACCAAATCGTTGAAGAAGCCCAGGGTCACGTCGATGGTCGAAACGCCCCAGGCGCTGCCGTTCTTGTAGATCGCCATGGCACAGTTGGTGCGCGGCTCGGCGCTGGCGTCGTCCTTATAGGCAGCGGCCCACGCGCACTGGCCGCGCGGAGTGGCCATGCCGCCCTTGTGCCAGCTCTGGTCGTAATAGTTGGGCGCCGCATCGCTGTTCCAGAACGTGTTGACCTTGAGTTGGCCAGAGGCGTCACGGTGCCAGAAAGTGCTGAATTTGTTGCGCCCGGCTTCACGCTGGCCCGGTAACGGCCAGATGCCGCCGCCGAAGACTTTCAGCTCGCCATACTGATCCACCAGCCCTGGCAACACCGTGTCGATGGCGGCGCTGTCGAGCAGCGGGATGGTCTGGGTGATGCTGCGTTGCTGCGCCTGGACCTTGTTCAGTTCGCCCTGAATCTGCACGGCGACTTCGGCGATGCGGTTGAGCACGACCTTCTCTTCGGTATCGCGCAGGGTCGGTGCCACCAGTTGGCTGATGCCGACCACGGTCAGCACGGACAACAGCAGGATGAACAGAATCAGAAACAGCGTGTAGCGAGCCTGAATAGTGCGCAGTGCGGGCATGGAACTGATCCTTGAGCGGCTTTTTTGTTGGAGGGCAGGAATAAAACAGGGCGGGTATCACAGCGTATCGTCGTTGCGGGCCGAAGCTTTAGGTGCTCGCGCGCCGAAACAACGCTGGGCGATGACCGGTTGATATCGGGATGGGTACAAATCCCCGGATCGCCACGTTTGTTACATCAAGATGACGGCTCTGAACCAATGTTTACGGGATGCAGGCTTGTGTCGCGAATGTACGAGATTTGTAAAAAAGCGCACAAAAGACTTGGTGCGATCAGGCGCATCGGCCGATACTCGCGCCCATTCAATTGGTTGGAACAAGGACATTTCATGCTCATCGCAAAAGGAATCCTCGCATGACGATCGGCTATACCGGCGCCTGGGAAAGCAAGGCAGGCGTAATGGTCCGTGATACCGGCGCGAAAAAGCAGGTTTCGCAGAGCGTCAAAGTGCAGCAGATGCTGACGCTGGTCGGCAACGATCCGAATGCGCTGAATGTGGCGGAGATGGACAAACAGGGTTTGCGCAAGCAGATCAAGGGCTTCGACCCGGCCAACGTTTCCGTCAAGCAGTTGGGCAACCTCAGCGAATTCCTGCGCGGGCGCGGCCTGATTTCCGAGATCACCTCGATCACTTTGCTCAATGCCGGCGACAAATTCGACCGCTTCGGCGTGCAGAAAGACCCGGAGGCGAAGTTCAACGCGCTGGAATATTTCGCCACTCAGCTCGATGCCATCCAGACCAACAGTCTCAATGGCAATTACTACGGCAAGAGCCTGATCCCCGAATTCAAGAAAGCCATTTACGTCCTGCAGAATCTCAAGACCTATGGCGAAGGCAATGCGGCAGTTCCGTCCGACAAAGGCCTGAAGGCAAAGGCGTAACGTCTGCTGATGATGCCCGCTCATCCGTGTGCGGGCTCATGCTGTTTACGCCGCCGGCACGGCTTGCCGAGTGATGTGACGTTGTGCCTGGTCATGCAACTGCTGCATATGCGGGCAATGCAGCGCAAGCCGGCGGGCGCGGTAGCCACGATGAAACAGCGCGAGCCATCCCCCTCGATTGTCCTGTGCAGGCGCCAGGCCGGTGAAAGCAAAACCGATGGCATTCAGACTGTGCAGATCCACGGCAAACTGTCGCGAAAGCTGTAGACGAATCGAAACCAGCCAATGCCCGGGCAGTGATCGCAACTGGTCGAGCAGTTCCGGATTGAGTTTTTCCAGCCACATTTCATGGCGGCTGCCGTGCTGCTGGACCTGAACCGAAGCTCCGCGCCAGCGTCCTGCATCAGCTCCGACGCCGAACACAGCGCTCAGACGCTCCATCAAGGGGCGGCAACTGGCTGGCCATGCCTGTTCTGGCAATGGCCGTTGATAGCCATCGATAGCACGTACACCCAACACGATCGACTCGGGTTTTTTACAACCAAAGGGTGAGCGGACATAGTCCGGCAACAATCCAGTGTTGTGAAAACCGAGGTTGATAGCCATGCGTTGGGTGTAAGGGTGATGGGTGACCTGTTTGATCGAGACGCTGCGACAACCCAACGCCTGCGCATGAGTCAGCAGTTGTCCGCCCAGCCGCGTGGCAATGTTCTTTCCACGGGTATCGGGATGTACGACGCTCAAGGCCAGTTCGGCATCGTGCGAGCTTTCGCTTTGCCGATACAAAGTGGCATGACCAAGAATCCGCTCACCCTCCACTGCAACCAGTGAATGCCAGCGTTTGTCGGCGTGGTTCTGATTGATCAGGCAGGGCATGTAAACGTCGGTTTGCACGTAATGATCACCGTAGACCTCGCGAAACAGCTGGCTGACGGCCTTGGCGTCGGTGTCACGGTAATTGCGCAGAATCAACGACTCCATCACGCACCTCCCGCTCTTCCTGGTCATAGCAGCGCAAGTCGACGATCCGCAGGCTTTTCCCTGCGCGAGGATGGCGCGCCAAGTCCTCAAACCGGCAACTCTGGATGCGCAGCTCCAATAACCGCTCAGCCCGCAGTTGCGCGATCGGCGGGTACAGTTCGATCAAGCGGGCCTCAAGTTTCTCGTCGATGAGCGCCGATCGTTCGATGACTGCGTATTTCAACGTCAACACATCTGCGCTATTGGCTTGTTCGATCAGCAATTGCCAATCGTCGCTGCCAGTGATGCTCCGTACGCTTTCGCTGATTTCATCGGTCATCAGCGACAGAATGCCGACCCGCACACGCTGGCTATTGCCGCTGCGTCCCCTCAGGGCGAATTTGCGTCGTGCAGTGCCCGGCGGTTCGCGCCAGCACGCTAGATCTCCGACGGGATAGCGGATCAGCGGCATCAAGCGGCGATGCAGATTGGTCAATACGAGCAGACCGGTTTGATTGCAGGCCTCGATCGTTGCGCCGCTGTGCTGATCGACAATCTCCAACAGGACGTGACCGTCGGGTGTGCGATGTTCTCCTTCGATGCAATCAGGATGACTGGCGCCAATGAATCCGCCATCGACGCTGGCGTAGCCGATCGAGGCAATGCGCGCGTTGGGCAGCACTTGCTCAAGGAGCTGGCGCTGTGAGGCAAACAGGCTCTCCCCGCCGTAAAGCACGCTATCAACCAGGGGCAACGTCAGTCCGCGTTGTTTGAGCCAACTGGCGAAAGTCAGTAATTGCGCGGGCACGCCAGCCAGTACATTGATTCGATGCTGTTCGATGGCATCGGCCAACTTCGGCGGATCAACCTCGCCGGTAAACGGAAACTCGCTGACAGCTGTTTGAACATGGGCGAGTGAGTCATGAATAAACAGAAAACTGGCGTAGAGGTCGCCAGCGAAAAACAGGTTGGCGACACGGTCGCCGGGGCTGAATTGTTCACTCAGGCTGCGGCCGAAATCTTCCACCGTGCGCTGCCATTCCGTGCGGGCATACACGGACAGCCTGCCACCGCCGGTTGATCCACCGCTCTTGAACACCAAGGCGTGGGCAATGGGGGCCGTCAGAACCGGCCATTGCATCAGATCCGCGCTGTCTTTCCAGAAGTCTGCCGGATCAAGCAGTGGCAATTCGCACAGTGAACTTATCGCCTCGGGGATGTTGGCGAGACTGTTCTTGTAGTAGGGCGAATGCTCGAGGGCGAAACCCGTTAATTCGCTAATCGAGTCGGTTATTTTCACGGTGTGTTCTTCTTGATTCGAATGAGCCAGCTCACGGCAAGCGTCAGCGGCGGGAGTCAATGACCAGCGGCGTCTTGCCGCTGTGTTTGTTTCGAGCGAAGTGTTCGGGCGAGCATTGCTCGATCTGCAGCACCAGCAATCCGCTGTCGATGATGGTCGTCAGGGTCAGGTAATCGGCGAGACGTGTATCAACCGTGGCGGCTGTAAGTTCGCAATGCAGTTGCATGCGCTCGACGCCCTCGGCGCTGTGGTCCAGCTGCAACTGAAACGGCACTTGCAGCCGCGACGCCAATTCGCTCAGGGAGATGAAGTCAGTGCCGATGCGCAACAGCTTGCCGTGGCGTTGCAACAGCTCGAAGCGTGGCGACGTCAGCCCGCAGGCGCAGACGCCCGGCAGCCAGCGCCCGGTGTCGCCAATCTCATAACGCTGCACGCGCTGGCCCCCTTCACGGGCGAGCGAGGTGACCAGCAGCCGACCGACTTGATCCTCGACCACCGGCACATCCTCATCGAACGCGACGATTTCCAAGTGCTGGATCACGTTCATCAGATGGAAAACCCCATCCGCCGAAGCCCTGCAGGCATGGCCTAGCGGGCCGGCATCGACGCTGCCGTAGATCGCCGAGCGAATGCTCGACACGCCACAACTGCGCAGCAATGCACGGTTCTGCTCGCTCAGGTGCTCGCCACCCAGAAAGACTTTTTCAACCCCGCCATAAGCGCGCAGCCGCTGCTGCTCATTCAAAAACAGGCGATGCACTGTGGCGGGCATTCCCACCAGCACGTTGACCCGTTGGTCGATGATCAATTGAGCAATCTCCCGATAATTGTCATCAGCGGGGGCGGCCATGGGCAGGTGCGTCACCTCAAGCAATTCCAGCGCTTTGCTGAAGCTGAGAAAACCGCCGTACAGCCCGCCACAGAAGAACAGGTTCATGACCCGATCCCGCGCCGGATCAAGACCAGCGGCGAACAGACCGTCAGCGGTCGCGCGCATCTGCCGATCAAAGTCGCGATAGCTGTAGCCGGCCAGAGCAGGGGTGCCGCTGCTGCCTCCGGAGCGGAAATACAACTGCGCCTGATCGTTGATGGGCTGGGCGACGAAGGCTTCTTTGTCCATGATCGCAGCGCACGGCGTCGCCGCTGATGGCGCTGGATCGAGACTGGCCTGATTCGGCAGTTGCGTGGCCGCCAGACTCACCGATACCCGTCGACTCAAACGTTGCAGCGCATAGACGCCATCATGGGGTTCGCCCTCGTAGCCGTCGTGAATGTTGCCGATCGGTGCGATCCGCGTGACTCCGGCAGCGATCAACGCATGGGTAAGCTCGACAATTTGCGATTGTGCGCATACCAGCGCACAGCTTTGCAGGGCGTTGCGCCACGGCAGCAGAGTGGCGGGCAGCAGCGCCTGCGGCACCGGGTGCAGCAATACGCTGCGAAACAGCGGCGAAGGTGCGAGTTGCCGATCATGGCTCCAGATCACCCGCCAGCCTGGGCCATTCCACACTTGCCCGGTGTGACCGGCAAAACTCTGACCGAGGCGGGCCATTTGCGTGTGCGTGGTAATTTGCGCAGCTTCCTGGCGTGTCGGCACCAGTGCCGGCCACTGTGCGGCGCGTCGTTGCAGGGCCTGCGCCAGGCGTTCACCGATATCGCGCAAGACTTGCGTGTCGTCGCTGTCCACCAACAGCCATTGCGGGCTGGAGCAGGCCTGCTGATCCAGTCGGCAAACTTCGTCGGCGACGGCATCAAGCGCCTCTGGCGTAGCCGATGCAGGAGTGAGATAGACGAAGCTGATGCGATGCCCCCAGTCGATCCAGCGACAACCCGGCGCGAGCTGTTGCCGAATGGCTTGCAAGGCCGCTTCGCCACCCCACGCCGCGACACCATTGGCCGATTTGCATAATTGGCCGATCTGCTCGGTGCTCGCTGGAACCACCGCCACGTGGCCGGCCAGTTGTCCGCTCGCATCGCAGTTCACCAACGCCCGCAACAGTCGCGCCGTCAGGCCTTGATCGCTGCGGCTGGGGCGCAACCAGTTGACGTTGCCGGCGAGCAGACTTTCCACCACCGCGCAAAAGGCCAGCAGCGGCGCGTTGGCCGGGGTGATGTGCACCACCAGCCCGAGCGGGCGCCAGGCTTCGAAGCGCGGCAGGCGATAATCGATACGGCGCAGGGAGTCGGCAGCGACGCCGAGTTCGCGCTGGCGTTTGATCGTCAAGGCTTCAGGTTGGCAGAAATCGATCAAGGCCTGCCGTTGTTCGCTGTCGAGGGGCAGGTTCGTGCGCGAGTCACGCAGCAGCTGGGCAAAAACAGTTATCGCCGTGATGACCGTGCTGCTGTCTAGCGATGTCGCCAAACGCTGGGGCAACTTGTGTTGCAGGTCTTGCAGCGCTTGGTCGAGGCTGTAAATGTCGTGCAGTTGTCCATTTATCAAATACATTTCAGTGACTTCCCAGTAATTCGGCGGCGGCCATCGCGCAGCTTCTGCCCGCTGTGGTGCCGGCGCGGCCGTGCAGTTCGAACCAGTCGCTGGTCAATCCACAGCCGCAACTTGCGCCCGGGTGCAGCGTGGCAAGGTCGCTCATGACCACGGCGTGGGCCGGGCTGGATGAGATGTAAGGCGAGACGAAGCCGAGCAGGCCTTGTTGGCCATAGGGCAGCAGAGAAAAATCCGCCGCATCGCGAATCAGCACCCGCGAATACACCGGCACATGAAAGCGGTGACGGGCGCATTCGATGTAAGGCACCGCATGCTCGACAGCGCCGTAACCGTCGCGGCAGCGGGCGGGTTCGATGCCCAATTGCCGATGGATATGGGCGTAGAGCTGCTGTTTGGGAATTTCCTGCGCAGCCTGGGTTTTCCAGCCGCCGCCAAAAAAGGCCAGCGAACCGGCGGGCAATTGCACATCCTGTACAGCGGTAGCCTGCATGCGTTGCAGGGTCTGCCAGAGAAACGCCGGGAAGCCGAAAATCCGTACCGGCAAACCTTCTTCAGCGAATGACTGCAATGCGGCGATGACACCGAATACGTCGAACTGATGGCCGCTACCGGTGTTGCGCAAGGCGTAAACCACGCGATTGACCGGGGCGAACCGACAGAGAAACTGGTCGGTAAACGAAGTCCCGAGCGTAATGTGACCCTCGGGTTCGTAGCTCAGCAGCAGGTAGTTGCACGGCGTATCCGGAGTGTCCCAACCGTAATGGCGAAAGATCTGCGCAACCATGAACTGCGCCCGCGCCAGGCTGCGTTCGTCGTAACGCATCCGGCTTTTCTGCCCGCTGGTGCCCGACGAAGTCAGTTCCAGGGCGTCCGCCCCCGTACTGCTGAGCAGCAAGTGTTGCTTGAAGAAACTGGCAAAGATCGGCGGCAGACGTGACCAGTCATCAAGACTGTCGAGGTCTTGCGGTGCCAGCCCATGGGCGTTGAGCCAATGGGCGTAACCCGGGGTGTGATCGCAGTGAAAGCGGCTGATTTCCTTCATCGCCCGATCAAACAGACCGGGCGCGGCTGAATCCGCGCAATAGGGGTGCTTCAACGCGCACAGCGCGTCGGCATAGGGTAGGTGAGTCATCAGTGTTCCTTACTGAGGCGAGGCCACATCAGCTGTGGTGGTTTGCAGGAGCCGGTAAACCATGGGCAGGCACATCAGCCCGCCGAATGCGGCCCAGAGAGCGAAGTATTCAAGACGGCCGCCGCCACCGATGGCCGCAATCAGCGAACCGCCAAGGCCCATGACGGCGATCGAAATCATGCCGGTCAGCGCCGACACCAGACCTTTGCTGTCGTCGCTGGCAAACAGCGCCAGGCGATACACCGCGGCGTTGCTCATGCCCAGCCCGACGGCGTACAGCGATAAACTCGCCACCACCGGACCAAGCCCCGCGCCGAACAATGCGCACGCGGCCAGAAACAGAAGGCCCAGACAGAACGGCCAGAGCGCCAGTTGAATCAATTGCGTCAGCGAATGAGTCTGCAGCAAGCGGTCGAGAATCAGATTGCCGGCAATCACCGCTGAGAAAACCGGAATCTGCCACAGGCCATATTCCAGCGGCGGCAGTTCCAGCACCCGCACCAGCAGCAACGGTGCCAGGCCTATCCATGTGATCAGGGGCAGACTCATCAGGCCCAGCGCCAGACTGGCGCAGAGAAAACGCGGGTTGCCCAACAACGCGCCATAGCGCCGTGAAGTGCAACGCCAGGAGAAGGGCACAAGGGGTGTTCGATGACCATCGCGGCGCTCGACGCCTACGGTTTCCGGCATCCACAGCAACAGACCGAGCCAGACCAGCGCTGCCGTGAATCCCAGCAGCAGAAAGATTTCCCGCCAGCTCAGCCATTCCAGCAACAGGATCCCCAGTAGCGGCCCGAGCAGCGGCGATAACAACGCAACATTGCCGAGCAACGCCATCAGCCTGACGGCGTCCGTTTCACAGAACACCTCCTGTAGCGCCGGATAGCTGACTGCGACGACAAACCCCAGACCCATGCCTTGCAACAGCCGCAACAGGTTGAACGCCCCAATACTGTCGGTGAAAAAAGCTGCCGCGCACGACAATCCGAACAGCGCGCTGCCCGACAACAACAGTGGTCGTCGGCCGTATTGATCGGACAACGGGCCGAGCAACCATTGCAGGCACACGCCACCCAACAGATACAGGTTGAAGGCATGGGGAACATGCCGCACGTCCGCGTCGAGGTCGGTGGTGACATCCAGCATCGCTGGCATGATCACATCGCTGGCCATGTAAGTGAGCAGTTCGAAAGCGGTCAGCGCCAGACAGAAACCCGCAACCTGTCTGGGGCCGATATTGATAAGTGTTCTCTGCATGAACATCCCTGTTTTATGAGTGGTAGGAAGTTCGCAGAGCCTAGGCGCAGGCGCACAGCCGACCTAGCCGTTTGCTGCGTCAGCAGATTTCAAAAACTTACGGCATGTTTAAAGGATTGGCGCGGCGTGAAACCTGTTTACCTGGCTGCCATTGCGGCGCAAACAACGATGCCCTCGTCAGTGCGGGCATTGATTGCGCCAGAGCAGGGAGGGCCATGCCTTAAGGTCGGGTTACCTTGCAGCCAAAAGTCTTCAGGGGCGGTAACATGAGCACCCGTTTGCCCCGGCGCATACCCGTAATCCGGGGAACGCTCGGCGTGCAACCGGCTACATTTCAATGTTTCAGGAAACCGCAATGACCCAGAAGCAACGCTTGATTTATTCGATTCTGATCGCTCTGTCGGTACTGGCGATCATGCTGGGCCTGTCCTGGCTGCAGAATGCCGGCATGATCACCGAGAAGACTTTCCAGTACGTGGCAATCGGCGTAGCGGTCGTGGTGGTCATCATCAACGGCGTGATGCGCCGCAAGGTCAAGCCCTGAAGGCGAGCCTCATTCGTGGTTGAGGACCGCTGCAGCCTGCGGGTGCAGGCTGTAACTCTTGTCGGCGTTGAAGGTGATCACGCCTTCGGCGCACAAGCGTTTAAGCACTTCTCGCACGCTGAGAAACGACAGCGGCACGTCCAGATCGAGCAACTGGCTATGTACGCCACGTACGCCCAGGCGACGATTGCTCTGTGCCGCCACGAGCAGCGCGTCGATGACTTTCAGGCGAATCAGGCTGGTGCGTAGGCCGAAACTCTTCAGTAGCACGCGAATACGCTCATTGCCCGGACGCTCGCCGCGCTGGGTGAAATTGCCAGAGTGCGAACTCATCGAAACGCCCTGTGGCGTCTGGCTACCGTCCGATGGTAGTTGCGAGTTGTACATGCGATTACTCCTTTTCAGAGCCAGATCGGGAAAGGTTTTGTTGCGCTCTCTAAACAAGACGTTTCAGCACGACAAATCATGAAAGAAAAGATGTAGAAATTTCGTCGCTAATTCGTCTCAGCCTTGTGATGACGGCATTGCCTCAATGGGCTACCCGCTAAATTTTTTCCCTCAGCTTCGTTTCTTCGACAGGCTCATTGCGCGTGGACGCAGGGGCAATCGACCTTTCGATCAGGAGCAAGCGTGATTATTTCCAGGCAACTCACCGGGCTGGCCCTCGCCAGCACCTTGTTCGGACTGAGCCTGTCGGCCCATGCACTGAGCCCGGCTGCACAAACCAGCGCCGATATTCGCCGCACCAGTTTCGGCGTGCCGCACATTCGCGCCGAAAACGAACGCGGTCTGGGTTTCGGCATCGGTTACGCCTACGCCCAGGACAATCTGTGCCTGCTGGCCAACGAGATCGTCACGGTCAATGGTCAGCGCTCCCAATATTTCGGCCCGGAGCAGTTCACTGTTGAACAACGGCAAAACCGCGTCAGTGATGTGTTCTTCACCTGGCTCAATACCCCTGAAGCGGTCGAAACCTTCTGGCAGGCGCAACCGACGCAGGTCCGCGACCTGGTCGAGGGATATGCCGCCGGTTACAACCGCTATCTGGCTGAACGCCGTCAGCAAGGGTTGCCGCAGCAATGCCAAGGCGAGTGGGTACGTGATATCAGTGCCGAGGATCTGGTCAAACTGACGCGGCGCCTGCTGGTTGAAGGCGGGGTGGGGCAGTTCGCCGAAGCCCTTGCTGGCGCGACGCCGCCGCAAGTGACCGCGCAGGTGAAGCATGACACCGAGGCGTTCCAGTTGGCCGACGCGCGTCAGCAACGTTTTGCTCTGGATCGCGGTAGTAACGCTGTGGCGGTCGGCAGCGAGCGCTCGTTCAATGGCCGTGGCATGTTACTGGCCAACCCGCATTTCCCATGGGTCGGGGGGATGCGCTTTTATCAGATGCACCTGACCATCCCCGGCAAGCTTGATGTGATGGGCGCCGCTTTGCCGGGATTGCCGATGATCAATATCGGTTTCAACCAGCATCTGGCCTGGACCCACACCGTCGATTCGTCGAAACACTTCACCTTGTATCGCCTGCAACTTGATCCAAAGGATCCGACTCGATATTTGTTCGATGGCAAGTCGCTGCCACTGAACAAACAGACGGTTACCGTGCAGGTCAAGCAGGCTGACGGACAGGTCGTAGCGGTTGCGCGCGACATCTACAGCTCGCAGTTCGGCCCGATCGTGCAATGGCCGGGCAAGCTCGACTGGGACAGGCAATATGCCTACAGCTTGCGCGATGCCAACCTCGACAACGACCGCGTGCTCGAACAGTGGTATGCGATGAACCAGGCCAGCAATCTAAAGGACCTGCAAGACGCAGTGCACAAGATCCAGGGCATTCCGTGGGTCAACACCCTGGCAGTGGATGACAAGGGCCAGACGCTGTACATGAACCTGTCGGTGGTACCGAACGTCAGCGCGGAAAAACTTGCCAAGTGCAGCGACCCACGCCTCGGTCTGCGCATGATCGTGCTGGACGGTTCCAACAGCGGCTGTGCCTGGGATGTCGATCCGCACGCGGCGCAGAAGGGCATCTTCGCTTCCAGCCAGTTGCCGCAATTGCTGCGCAGGGATTTCGTTCAGCACTCCAATGATTCGGCATGGCTGGCCAACCCGGCTCAACCGCTCACCGGCTATTCACCGCTGATCAGTCAGGAAGGACAACCGCTGGGCCTGCGCTCACGATTCGCGCTTGATCGTTTGGGTGAACTGAGCAAGAAAGGCCCGCTGGCAGTCAAGGATCTGCAGCACATGGTCATGGACGATCAGGTCTATCTGGCCGCGCAGGTCATGCCCGATCTGCGGAAGTTCTGCGGCGCCGATCTGGGCAGCGATGCCGCGACACTCAAGTCTGCGTGCGCCAGCCTCAAAGCCTGGGACGGCCGCGCAAATCTGGATTCCGGGCTCGGTCTGGTGCATTTTCAGAACATCATGCAGGCGCTGCTTGAATCAGCGGATATCTGGCGTGTTGCATTCAATCCGGCAGATGCGCAACACACTCCTCGCGGCCTGGCAGTCGAACAACCTGCCGTCGCCAAAGCACTGCGTGAAGCGATGCTCGCGTCGGTTGAGCGGGTCGCAAAAATGGGCCTGAAACCTGACACCCGCTGGGGTGATGTCCAGGTGGTCAGCAGCGGCGGGCAGCAAACGCCGATTCATGGCGGGCCGGGGACGCTGGGCATCTACAACGCGATGCAAAGCGTGCCCCGCGAAGACGGCAAACTTGAAGTGGTCAGCGGCACCAGCTATCTGCAAGTTGTGAGCTTCGATGAAAAAGGCCCGCACGCCCAAGGGCTGCTGGCGTTCTCGTTATCCAGTGATCCGATGTCGAAATACTCGCGGGATCAGACTGCTGCATTTTCGAAGAAGCAGTGGAGTGTTCTGCCGTTCACCGAACAGCAGATCCAGGCGGATCCGCAATATCAGGTGCAGACGATCAAGCAGGATCAGGCAGGGAAGGTGGCAGCGCAGTAAAACAGTCACAGCTCGAAACAAACGAAGGCCGCCTCCCGCAAGGGACGCGGCCTTCAGCTTTTCGGCGGGCGTTGCGGCATCGAATTGATTACCGGGTTGCCTTCCTTGTTGCGCGTCAAATAGACCGGCAGCACTTTCGGCAGGCTGTTGGCGAGGTGGTTCATCTCTTTGATGTTGTAGACGCCGCCCACGCGGATCGCGCCGGTACTGGTGTCGGCCAGCATCAACGGCTTGTCGAGGTAACGGTTGATCAGCGGCAGGGCGTCGTGCAGCGCGAGGTTGTCGAGCACCAAACGGCCGCTGCGCCAGGCCAGCGAAGTATCGCCAGGGTAGGTCTGACTGATTTGCGGCGCGTAATCGCCATGCCGGTAGCGCGCCTGCATCGAGGGACTGAGGCGCAGACCGTCGCCAGGCAAGTCGCGATTGCTGCTGACCAGCACCGAACCTTCGATCAGATTGACCCGCACCTGATCTTCGTACATCCACACATTGAACCGCGTACCGGTCACGCGGATCTTGCCGTCGCCGGCGCGAACCACGAACGGATGAGACGCGTCATGGCTGACATTAAAAAACGCCTCGCCCTTGTTCAGGGTGACGCGACGTTCATGTTTGTAATTGCTGAAGCTCAGGTCCGTGTGCAGGTTGAGTTCGAGCTGGCTGCCGTCACTCAGGGTGATCTGACGCACACTGTCGGTGGCGGCGTAATGCTGATAACTGTCAGGCACCCAGCCCAGACTCCAGCCGCTGTAAGCCGCGAGTGGCAAGGCGAGGGCGCAGGCGCCAGCAATGACCGCGAACTTGCGCCACGAACGCGAAGGCTTGCGCTGCGCGGCGAGTGCCTCGGGCTCGGTTCGAGGCAGATCTCCGGCGACTTCCCAGATCTCTTGCATGGCTTCGTATTCGAAGGCATGCAAAGGATGTGCAGCGTGCCAGGTCTCAAATGCGCGACGCTCCTCGTCCGTGCAGTCAGCGGCGTGCAGACGCATGCACCAGTGCGCGGCGGCATCGGTGATCGCATCGTATTCGGCTTCCGAGAGAGTGTCTTGGGTCATTGACTCGTCCTGATTTCGCTCATTCTAACCTCGCCGGCAGGCTGCCGAGAACATCCGTCATGGCATTTACCCATCAACGTGGAACTTATTTTTCCCTGTGGCGCCCAAAAAAACAGGAAGCAACTGCCTACTATCCATAAATGGAGTGAAAAAATGATCAAAAAGACATTCGCAGCCCTGATCGCCACTGCTGGTTTGCTCGGTGCCGGTGCCGCTCTGGCGGACAAGCCCGGCGCAGGCTGGATCACCATCGAAAAAGCCATCGAGGTCGCCAAGACCAAAGCCGGCTATGTCGAAGTCTATGAGATCGGCGCCGATAATGATGGCTACTGGGAAGGCAAAGGGCGCAAGGCCGATGGCACCGCCTACGAGTTCCGCATCGACGGCGCCTCGGGCAATGTGCTGCGCGAACAGAAGGACTAACCGACCGTAATCACTTTTGACTCTGGTCATGAGCAATGCGCTGGCGTTACGCCGGCGCATTTTTTTTGTCGTCACGCCAGCGCTTGCGAGGATCCCGCCTGATCTGCAACCGTCGCCGATAGCGGTATGGGCGCGGGAAGCGGGTCGAGCTGGCGCCCCAGTTCGCTGATGAGCAGGGCGATCGAGTCGGCGTTGGCGAGCATCACGTCGACCCGCGCATCTGCTGAAACAGGACTGCGAAACGCTCGGCGCGCGTCTGCAAGGTTTGTGGTTTTGGTAAGGCTGAGGATTTTCAGGTAATCCGCGGCATGCGTCGGCATTTTGTCCAGATCGGTCCAGACGTGGTTATCGGATTTCACCGCAAACAGGTGCGAGAGATTGCCGTAGCGCGACAATAACCTGCGATAACGTTCAAGCGAGTCCTTGGCCGCTTGCCCCTCTGCCGTCGTCGTGTCGATAAGGTCGAGATAAGGCCCCATGGCCTGGACCGTCACCAGATCTTCGCTGTCGCAAACCAGATGCGAGAGTTCATGGATAATCGTTACCGCGCGTGCGTGTGAATCAACATTGAATCGAGGAGGCAGATGGGCGGTGTATTTGTCCATTCTGGGATTGAAAAAAACCTCGGTGAGATGAATTATTTTTTGTTTGTCCTGTTTGAAAACGAAAGCAACGGTATTGGCGCTGCCAGGCCCATTCAGACCAGTAAAGAAGCGCTCGGTGTAGAGCAAATCATCTTTTGGGTTCGTCAATTCCTGGCAGACAGGAATTATCACTTTCTCGAGTTTTGTGAGCAGCAAGGGCGTTACCTCATGCACCTCGAAGAACTCCTTCAAAACCGTCTCCAGCCGTGTGCCCGCAGGATGGCTGCGCTGTGTAACGTAGTTATGCAGGCAGTTGACTGCGTATTCTCTTGCACGGTTTACGGCTTGCTGTATCACGAACGCCCTGGCCGGATAGCGACGGTGGATCTGGGCCATGCCTCTGGCCTGGATATACATTTCTATTGAGCGGTTTTCCTCGACTTCATGTTGAGCAGGGTCACGACGTTTTGATCGGCAGCGATGAACCGGCTGGCTGGCGCTTGCAACAACCAGACGGGCATTTTTCTCTTCGAGTGCCGGCCCCTGACTGCCGTCTTTTTTGCGCAAATACCAGTTTTTTTCGAGCTGGACTGCCGGATACACCTTGCCGGCAATGGCGGCGTATTTTTGCGTCGTTGACGAATCCCCATAGACCAGCTTATTGGCATCAAGCTTGAGGGATTCCAGCGCCGTACTGCTTTCAAAGGGCTGCAAATCAATCCGAGCGGGCGTGACGGGCGACACCTTTGCCCAGCGAGAGGCGACTTGCACCGTTGTGGCTGTACCCGCAGGTGCTTGCGCCTCTGCGGCGAATTCGGAGCCGGCCGTGTCTGCCTCGCTTTCCCATGACAGACGTCCCAGGCTGAAGAGGGTAATCGCCCCTGCGATGAAGCTTTTCAGGGCATTTGCCCAGTGGTGATCCTGAAGGCCTTCGGCGGACGCCTTGAAGTCCTGGTAGCTTCGCCACAGAAAAAAACCGGACGCGAGTTTGCCCGGTAGCAAATGTGGCACCAGGCGCACGCCGTGACTGAACAGAAACTTCACCGCTTCCCAATCCGCTTGGCCATTGATCTGTGGCTGGCTGCGCAACAGTTGCGGCAGAAGACGCAGAGTGTCCTGGTGAAACCGCTCGAGCACGTTGCCATTGATGGGCGCGCCATGAAGAGTGATTTCACTGTCTTTGCCGATCGTTGTTTTCAACAGGCTCTTGAATATCGCCTGCTGAGCTTCAGGCAGACGCCGGATGATCAAATCCTGGAAGTGCCCGGGGGTATTCAGTGCCTCGATCAGCTGCGCTTCGTTTTCGAATTCGCGAAACACATACCTGGAGTAAGGCGCATAGAGGATCCGGGGGCCTGTTTGCCCTGCGCCCGGACCGAAGACATACAAACCGAGTGTGTCGACGCAATCAGCGCCTGGGGTCTTGATCAGCGATAGGGGACAAGCGATGGCATGAGCGCCCTCGACCGCAGCGCGCGCTATCGCGTCCGGCATGTCGAGGACCTGGCAAATGTAGTCATAGCCGGTATCCGAGAGCTGTTGCTGCAATTTCATCGAGTGGGCGTGTTGCATCAATTGCCAAGGCAACTGGCGCAAAAACCGTTCTTTGCTGGTGCGAGCAGACGGGCTGTCGGCTGACAGCGCTTCGGTGACTTTCGCGGTGTAGGTGGTAGCAACATCAAGAGATTGCAGTAATTGCCGTACCGCGGCCTGGGCAAACTCTTTTGGTAAGGCTGTGGCCGTTGTCGAGGCGACTTTGAAACCGCTGCCCTGCACGACGTTGTGGTGATGCAAGGCAAATTCCAGCAAGTTGCAGGCAGGGCCGGCCAATATCAGATTGGGGGTGATCCGGATGTCCTGTGGCTTGAGCTCGTTGCCTGGAAAGCGGGCATCGAGCAGGGTTTTGAGGGTCTGCTCGATATGAGTGGCCAGCGCCGGGACCTCATCGAGGAAATCCTTGCCATCGATGAACGCATGCCGCAGTTCATCCAGCAGCGCGAGTTGCGTGCGTTGCTCCGTCGCCGAGGCCATACGCAACCAGTCGGGGTAATCCAGATGACGCGAAAGGGTTCGTGCAAGATCGATCGCGCGTCGCAGGTTGGTATCGATGACAGCATTCTTCATTTCATCAAGGAAGCTCGCCAATGTCTTTGGCTCCTTGATGCAAACTCGCAGCAGTTCACATTCTGCCAGGAACTGTTCAATGGCAGATTGCATGCGGTCTCGGGAGACACTGCCA
This sequence comes from Pseudomonas siliginis, assembly GCF_024072275.1. Classification (NCBI taxonomy): domain Bacteria; kingdom Pseudomonadati; phylum Pseudomonadota; class Gammaproteobacteria; order Pseudomonadales; family Pseudomonadaceae; genus Pseudomonas; species Pseudomonas siliginis. The sequence goes on from NZ_CP099598.1 coordinate 2,937,171, forward strand.
TTAATCAATTGAAACTCGCCCAGGGTGTATTGCTGGTCCAGTCTGTGTTGCGCCTTTGGCAGATTTTCCAGCAGCGTGTGGCTCTGATTGTTGTCGTCCAGTCGTTGTTGCAATTGCTTTTGCGCATTGGCGATGTCGTCAAACAGCTCCAGGCCCAGGGCCGGTGTCCAGAGGATGGCGCGCCCGGAATGTTTCACGTCCATGCCGCCGCGCTCGGTCAGCAGCACACAGTGAGCGAGCGGCAGCGCAGCGTTGGGCTCGGTTCCGATGAGGGTCAGTGACCAGGCATCGGGGCGAAAACCATTGAGTGACTGGCGGTCCCTGCGTGTCGGGTGCCTGGAATCGAACACGGTGTCGACGATCTTTCGTTCCGCCTCCAGCCATGACCCGCTGAGGCTGCGCAGGTACGCCTCACCACGCAGGCCGTCTTCGAATGCCTGGGCCAGTTTCCACAGAATGCCTTCGAGAAAGACGCGCTGTTCTGCGGCGTGCGCGGTCGGCTGGTCTTTGAAGTGGCTGGTCAGATTATCCAGCGTCCGCCCCAGAAGTGCCGCCTGCTGCGCAGCCTTGTCTGCCTGCACGAGTGACGATGGCGGTGTACTGGTAAACAACGGTCGGGTACTCCAGCGCTGATTGACGTCGAGCTTGAGCAGCCGTTCATGAATCATTGAGCGGATATCCAACGCCTTGTCGAAGAGCGCATGGATGTCAGTGGTGCGCTCGCTCTGACGAAAACGCTGCAGAACGAATTCAACGTTCTGACGTTGCTTGGTGATGATGGCCTCGAACAGCGTGGTCATGATCTCACCGCCAATGTTTTCCCCGGATACCTGCGCGTTAGCGAAGCCAAGGTAACGATTGCGCTCTTGCAGATTCATCAGCCCGTAGAGTTCGTCTTCGTGTCCGGCAGCCCGCATTTTCGCGGTCAGTGTCTGTTTGAGATCCGCGTAGTCGGCGAGTACCTGCAGGCCCTGGCTGGGCGTATAGAGATAAGCCTTGTCGTGATTGATCATCAGCGAGCCGGCCAGCTCGACACAGGCTGTTTCTTCGCTCAGGCACACGGTTTCGAACGTTGGCCGCCGTACCGCAACGGTTGGCTCACGTACCAGGCTGTGCAGGGCGTCGAACTCGCTGGCGGTGAGGATCTGCGTTTCGCGCTTGATCATCAGATCCGCGCGCGCCTGATCCTGCACCGTCTGGCTGAAGAAAGTACGTCTGGGCGAGCCTTCGAATGAAGCGCCGTTCCAAAACACCTCAAGCTGTCGAAACAACAGCATGGTCAGTTTTCCCGACGCCGACTTGATCGCATTGGTCCAGGCAGACTGATCGTCTTCGCGTACCGAACGACCAGGATGGGTAAACTCTACGAGCTGACCGTGGGGCCAGCCCTGACGGTGAAAGTGCACCAACAGCGCTTCGGTCAGCGACAGCGAGTCGACCCACTGTTTCCCATCCGAAGAAGTCACCGAATAGAAACCGACCCGGGTAAGCGACTGTTGCACGGCGCCAAAATGCGCTTCGAGCAGTTCGTCGAGAATCTTTTCCAGCAGCGTTGCAAGGGATGGCAGGCGTTTGAGTTCGTCCAGCAAGTCACGGGCGCACCTCTCCAGAGAGTCGCCGATTGCCAATTGCTGGTCCTCGAACACATCACCTTCGATGGTTTCGCAGGTCAGGGTGATACTGCGTTTTTCCACCAGTTCCTTGCGCAATGAAACCGAGAGGAAAGCCAGCAGATCATCGTTTTCCCTGGCGTTGTCGAGGCGTTTCTGCAGGGCATCAGTCAGGGCTTGCCGGTCAGCGAATTTTTTCAGGCCATCGTAGGGCGTATAGAGAAACACGCCGTTGTCATCCGGCCCTGCGCTGAGTATGAAGCTGCCTGCCAGCGGCACGGCCAGTTGCTTGTCGGCGTTGAGCAGGATGCGTTCGGCCAGCATTGGCGGTGTTTGCTTGTTGCGCAGCGATTGCGTAGCGAGTTGCGCATGTGCAAGCCAGTCGAAGTCTTTGCTGTTGAGACCGTGTGCCGGACCGAGGTCAGCGTGCAGGCCGGGTGAATCAAATATCACTGGAAACAACAGCGGGGCAGTCGGGATGGACATCATTGCAACTCTGAACAGGGCGCCATTGGGCTGGAACTCAACAGTAAATGCGCAGAGTGGAGCACTTGCGGTAGACAGTTACCGCACGTACCGAGATCAAAATGTGCATCAGGGCGCGCCAACCGATGGCAATGAATCGAAGGGTTGACAGCTGGCAGCTCGGACAGGGTTAATCGGTGGGCAAAATCGACCGTACGCTGTTGTTCCCTCCAATAATCATTCTGGAGCTTCAGATGTCTGCGCCACACGATCATGGCTCGTCCACAGTGTCCCTCGAAGCACTGACGCAACTGCTTGAAACGATTTTTCTGCGCCACGGCACCTCCAGCGAAGTCGCACGGGTACTCGCCGTCAACTGCGCCAACGCCGAACGCGACGGCGCTCACAGTCATGGCGTGTTTCGCATCCCCGGTTATGTCTCGACGCTGAAAAGCGGTTGGGTCAATGGCCATGCCGTGCCACAGGTTGAAGATGTCGCGTCGGGGTTTGTCCGGGTTGACGCTGGCAACGGTTTTGCCCAGCCAGCGTTGGCAGCGGCCCGACCCTTGCTGATCGAGAAGGCGCGTCATGCCGGGATCGCAGTCCTGGCAATTCGCAACTCGCATCATTTCGCCGCTTTGTGGCCGGATGTCGAGCCCTTCGCCGACGAAGGTCTGGTGGCGCTGAGCGTGGTCAACAGCATGACCTGCGTGGTGCCCCATGGCGCTGATCGGCCATTGTTCGGTACCAATCCGATTGCGTTCGCCGCGCCAAGGGCCAACGCCGCGCCGATTGTGTTCGATCTTGCCACCAGCGCCATCGCTCATGGCGATGTGCAGATCGCAGCGCGCAAGGGTGAAAAACTCCCGGCCGGCATGGGTGTCGACAGCCTCGGCCAGCCAACCCAGGACCCCAAAGCGATTCTCGAAGGCGGCGCCTTGTTGCCGTTTGGCGGCCATAAAGGCTCGGCGCTGTCGATGATGGTCGAGTTGCTGGCGGCGGCATTGACCGGCGGCAATTTCTCATTCGAGTTTGACTGGTCCAACCATCCCGGCGCGAAAACCCCGTGGACCGGCCAGCTGTTGATCGTCATCGATCCGAGCAAAGCGGCGGGGCAGAGCTTCGCCCAGCGCAGCGAGGAACTGGTACGGCAGATGCACGGGGTCGGTCTCAAGCGCCTGCCGGGGGATCGACGGCATTTGCAGCGAGGCCGATCACTGGCCCAGGGAATTGAGCTGGATGAGCAGACGCTGGGGCAGTTGCGGGAGTTGGCGGGGGAGTGAGCGTGCAGGCATAAAAAAAGCGAACCGGAAGGCTCGCTTTTTTTGTGGCGCTGGAACTCAGCGACGGCCGAGCAGCAGGCCCACCACCAGGCCGAAACCGGCGGAAATCGCCACGGTTTGCCATGGGTGGCCACCGATGTAGTTCTCGGTGGCTTCAACAGCGGGTTTGGTGCGGTCGCGCACGCTGGACACCGAATCCAGTGCCAGCTGCAGTTTCTGGGCGATTTGTGCACGCAGCGTTTCTGCTTCTTCGCCGACCAGTGAAGCGCTGCTCTTGAGCAGTTTGTCCGATTCTTCGATCAGAGCCTGAAGCTCGCTGAAAGCTTGATCCTTGATTTGCTCTTCGGCAGCTTGCGAGGCGGTTTTACGGGCCATTGGGTGACTCCTTGCAGGTGAATGGACAGTGACCAATGGAGTGTAACGGCAGGCGAAAAGTTGCATGTCATTCGTGGAGAAGGGAAAAACCTGCACCGGAGATTTCCATCGAGCGTGTAAGATGTCGCCATTTTACGCAGCAGGATAAATCCCCATGAGTTTCAATCTGGCCGACAAATCCCTCGCAGAGCGCGCAGCGCTGGAAGACGAGAAATCCCGTCTGTTCGAACTCTGGCAGAACAATCTGGGCAAAGCCAAAGGCGAAGCCGCGCGCTTGTTTGGGGAGCGCTCCAAGCGCAAGGGCAAATGGGCCGAGTGGGTCCGCGCCGAGCTGGACGGCATGTCGCCGCCGGAGTTCGCCAACATGGTGCGCAGTGAAGTCAATCGCCTGATGGCGGCGAACAAATAATCCGCTTCACGCCTGGCTGAACGTGGTGGCAATCGCCTCGCGAACCTTGACCAGCACCGGATCGATCTGCGTGCTGGTGCGCCAGCCCAGTTCCACCGGATAGCGCGGTAAAGCCAGAGGGCAGGGCAGCAACGCCAGCCCGCTCAGCGTCGCGATGCTTGCGGCGGCATGGGCCGGGATGGTCGCCACCGCCTGACTGCCCTTGAGCAGGAAGGGCAGCGCGGCGAAATGCGTGGTCGACGCGCAGACTCGCCGGCTCAAGCCCACTGCCGCCAATCCCTCATCGGTGATACCGATAAAGCCCCCCGACGACACCAGAATGTGCTCGCGTTCAACGAACTCCTGCAACGCGATCTGCTGTTGGCCTGGCGCGAGACTGGCCGGGTCGACCAGACACGCATAGCCGCCTTCCCCCAACACCTGACGACTGAGCAGGCGCTCGGAAAATCCGCCGGCAGTGATCGCCAGGTCGATGCTGCGTTCCATCAGCGCGCGGGCAACGATCTGGCTGTGGGTCTGGCGAAATATCAACCGCAGCTTCGGCGCATGGCGGGCGATTTCCTCGATCAAGCGGCGCCCGTAAGCAATTTCAAAATCATCTGACAGACCGATCGCCACCGAACGTCCTTCGTATTGATTGGCCGCCGGATCAAGCATGGCCAGACTTTGCCGGCATTTGTTGAGCGCATCGCTGATCACCGGTTTCAGCTGATTGGCTTGCAGGGTCGGCGCCAGTCCGCGCCCGGTGCGCACGAACAACTGATCGCCATACACCTCACGCAAGCGGCGCAATGCCGCGCTGACTGCCGATTGCGTTACGCCCAGGCGCAGGGCGGCGCGACTGGCACTGGATTCATCGTGCAGTGCTTCGAAGACTTTCAGCAGGTTGAGGTCAATGTCGGCGATATTCATTTGGTTCATATCATTCAGCAGTCGGCAGGGCTTTATTCATGATCGCGTGACGCCGGAGAATCGGCAACACCTGAACCTGAAGGAGTAAACACGATGGCCAAATCCATAGTGGCGGCGTTGCAGATCGGTGCCTTGCCCGGCGGCAAAGGCGAAACCCTTGAACAGATCCTTGCTTGGGAAGACGCAATCCGCGAATCCGGCGCCGCGTTGGTGGTGATGCCGGAAGCCTTGCTCGGTGGCTACCCGAAAGGCGAGGGCTTCGGCACCCAATTGGGCTACCGACTGCCCGAGGGGCGTGAGGCGTTCGCGCGGTATTTTGCCAACGCCATCGATGTGCCCGGCGCCGAAACCGACGCGCTGGCCGGATTGTCAGCGCGTACCGGGGCCAATCTGGTGATCGGCGTGATCGAGCGCGCTGGCAGCACGTTGTATTGCACGGTGCTGTATTTCGACCCGCAGGCCGGGCTGCTCGGCAAACACCGCAAGCTGATGCCCACCGGCACCGAGCGACTGATCTGGGGCAAGGGTGATGGCTCGACGCTGCCGGTGTTCGACACCCAGGTCGGCAAACTTGGCGCGGTGGTCTGCTGGGAAAACATGATGCCGCTGCTGCGCACGGCGATGTATGCCAAAGGCGTTGAGGTCTGGTGCGCGCCGACCGTGGACGAGCGCGAGATGTGGCAGGTCAGCATGCGCCACATCGCCCACGAAGGCCGCTGCTTTGTGGTCAGCGCCTGTCAGGTGCAGGCCTCGCCGAATGATTTGGGTGTGGAGATTGCCAATTGGCCGGGTGATCGGCCGTTGATCGCCGGTGGCAGCGTGATTGTCGGGCCGATGGGCGATGTGCTGGCGGGGCCGTTGCACGGGGAAGCGGGCTTGCTTACGGCGCAAATCGACACCGATGAACTGATCCGCGCGCGGTACGACTACGATGTGGTCGGCCACTACGCGCGGCCGGATGTCTTCGAGTTGACCGTTGATGAACGCGCGAAGCCGGGGGTGCGGTTCAACTCCTGACCTTGAAACTTGTTTTGAACCTGTGGGAGCTGGCTTGCCAGCGATGGGGCCATGTCAGTCGACATCTTTTTGGCAGATGCACCGCTATCGCTGGCAAGCCAGCTCCCACAGGGATCGGTGCCCGATCAGAAAACTTTTTACCACGTCGCCGCACTCGCCTTGGGCAGGCTCAACTTGCCGCTGTCGGTAAAGCGCATCGTGCCGAACAACCCGCCCGCCAGTTTGCCGCGCAGCACGTAGGGCAGGTTATCGAGGCTTTGCGTCTGGCTCAGGCCCAACGTCTGGCGCAGCACCGAGAACGCCGAGACGCTGACCGGCACCGTGACAATGGCTTCAGAGAAACGCGGGATCGAGCCGCTCTGATCGCTCACACCCGAAGCCAGCGAATGACCATTGACCTCCAGATCCAGGGCGATGCCGTTGTAATCGATCGCCGTTTCATTGGGGTTCTGTACGCGCAGCTTGATCGCGAAGCGTACTTCCAGTTCCTGGCTGGGTAACGGTTCGAGGCCGACCACGTTGATGTTCACCGGATCGCGGTTGGGAAACAGTGCGCAGGCGCTGAGCGACAACAGCACAAGCGACAGGATGACAGCGTGGACGCGGCGCATAAAAATCTCTCGACAAAAAAAGGGCTGAACCGTCGCCGGTGCAGCCCTTTTTTTCGAGGCGTGACGTCAGCGGTTCAACTGTGCGACAGCCGCCGCTTGGCCGGGTTCACCTTTGGCGGCGACGTCGGGGTTTTCCATGACCTGCAGAATCGACGCTTCCGGGTCGAAATCATCTTCTTCCAGCTCGATGAATTCTTCCGGCAGGAAGATGTTCAGCACGATAGCGCACAACGCACCGACAGTGATTGGCGATTCGAAGATGTTGCGCAGCGCTTGCGGCAGTTCGCGCAGGACTTCCGGCACCGCCGCGATGCCCAGGCCCATGCCCAGCGAGATCGCCACGATCAGCATGTTGCGTCGATGCAGGCCGGCCTCGGCGAGGATCTTGATCCCGGCCACGGCGACGGTGCCGAACATCACCAGTTCAGCGCCACCCAGCACCGGTTTCGGCATCAGTTGCAGCACTGCGCCGATCATCGGGAACAAACCGAGCAACACCAGCAGCCCGGCGATGAAAAACGCCACGTAGCGGCTGGCCACGCCGGTTAACTGGATCACACCGTTGTTCTGCGCAAACGTCACCATCGGCATGCTGTTGAACACTGCCGCCATGGCCGAGTTGAGACCATCGGCGAGCAGGCCGGATTTGATCCGGCGGATGTACAACGGGCCTTTCACCGGTTGCCGGGAGATCATCGAGTTGGCGGTCAGGTCACCGGCCGCTTCCAGCGGCGACACGAGGAAAATCACCGCCACCGGCACGAATGCCACCCAATCGAAGTTGAAGCCGTACTTGAACGGCACCGGCACGCTGACCAGCGGCACTTCGGGCATCGAAGCGAAATCCACCGTGCCCATCAGCCAGGCCACCACGTAGCCAAGGGTCAGGCCGATGACGATCGCGCCCAGGCGCAGAAACGGCACGTCGACACGGTTCAGCACTACGATGGTACCGATCACCAGCGCCGCCAGAAATACGTGACTGGCTGCGCCCAAGTCAGGCGCGCCGAAGCCGCCGGCGATGTCGGTCATCGCCACTTTGATCAGCGACAGACCCATCAGCGTGATGATCGTGCCGGTGACTACCGGGGTGATCAGCATGCGCAGCTTGCCGATGAACTGGCTGAGCACCACTTCAATGAACGCAGCGAAGAAGCACACGCCGAAGATCGTCGAGAGGATTTCGTCAGTGCCACCGCCGCGCGCCTTGACCATGAACCCGGCGCTGAGGATCACACTGATAAAGGAAAAACTGGTGCCTTGCAGACACAGCAGACCGGAACCGACCGGACCGAAGCGCTTGGCCTGGACAAAGGTGCCAAGGCCGGAGACGAACAGCGCCATGCTGATCAGGTAGGGGATTTCACTGTGCAGACCGAGGGCGCCACCCATGATCAGGGTCGGGGTGATGATGCCGACGAAACTGGCCAGCACGTGCTGCAACGCGGCGAACACCGTGGCGGTCAGGTGCGGACGGTCGTTGAGGCCGTAGATCAGGTCGTTGTTGCGCGGGGTTTTGTCAGAGGCGGTCATGGTGATGTGCGCGCCGCAAGGCGGGGCCGGGTCAGAAAATGGGTGCGCAGAATGCCGGAAGAGGGCGGCGAGGGCAACGAGCAATAACTGCCTGAAAGGTCAGGTTTTACTGCCTATGTGGGAGCGAGCCTGCTCGCGAAAGCGGTGGCTCAGTCTGCATCTCGGTGACTGACGAGCCGCCTTCGCGAGCAGGCTCGCTCCCACAATGATCGTCCACGCCCGTTAATCAGCAATGGCCAATCGCCCGTGGCATACTCCCGCGCATGACTTTCGACTCCCCCCTCAGTGCCTGGCAATACGCAGTCGACCACAAGGGTTTCATCCAGGATGAAGCCCAGGAACACGCGGTCTGGGCCTTGCAAAAATGCCATGAAGCCTTGCACGCCGGTGCCCGTTCGGTCAGCGGCGTGTACCTGTGGGGGCCGGTCGGTCGTGGCAAGACCTGGCTGATGGATCAGTTCTATCAGAGCCTGCGCGTGCCGGCGCGGCGTCAGCACTTTCATCACTTCATGGGCTGGGTGCATCAGCGTTCGTTTCAACTCAGTGGCATCGCCGATCCATTGCGCGCTTTGGCCAAAGAGCTGGCCGGCGAAGTGCGCGTGCTGTGCTTCGATGAACTGTTCGTCAATGACATCGGCGACGCGATCATTCTCGGCCGGCTGTTTCAAGTGATGTTTGACGAAGGCGTGGTGATCGTTTGCACGTCCAACCTGCCACCGGACGATCTGTACGCGGACGGCTTCAACCGCGACCGTTTCACGCCGGCGATTGCGGCGATCAAGGCACACATGACAGTGGTGGCGGTGAATGGCGCCGAGGATCATCGCTTGCATCCCGGAGCGATCGAACAGCGCTATTTTGTCAGCGCGACCGATTCGCCGAGCGCACTGGGTGCCGTGTTCAACTCGCTGGCTGCAGATGAGGCTGTCAGCGATGAGCCAGTCGCCGTGGGCCACCGCACACTCAACGTGGTGCGAGCCAGCGAATCCGTGCTGTGGTGCCGCTACAGCGATTTGTGCGAGCAACCTTTCGCCGCCATGGACTTCATTGCCCTGTGTGATCGCTACCGGGCTATTCTGTTGAGCGAAGTACCGAACCTCAGCGCACAGAAGCGTGAGGGACGCATTGCGCGCGGTACCGAAGACGGCGCTGAGCGCGTGGTCGCCGGCGACCGGGAACTGCCACAGTTATCGGTGCACGACGATGGCGTTCGCCGCTTTATCGCGCTGGTCGACGAATGCTACGACCGCAAGGTGCCGCTGTACGTCGAGGCAAGCGTTCCGATGGAGGCGCTGTACACCGAGGGCTATCTGGAATTCCCGTTCCGCCGCACCCTCAGCCGTTTGCGGGAGATGCAATTGCAGCGCTTCGCTGAAGCCTGAAAGAAGAGGGCGCCGACATGAGTCAACCGCTGTCCCATCATTTGCTGACCATGGCCTATCAGAATGCCTGGGCCAATCACCGCCTGGCCAAGGCCTGGAGCCAGCTCGACACCACTGAACTGGCGGCGCCACGGGTGAGCTTCTTCCCCAGCATCCGCCTCACGCTCAATCACATCCTCACCTGCGACTGGTTCTACGTTGATGCGCTGGAGCGCGAATTGCGCGGGGACGAGCCGCACCCGGATTGCTATGTTTTCTTCAATGCAGACGAGCCGTTTACCGAGGCTGCGGCGCTGCGTGCAGAGCAGGCCCGCGTCGATCGCCGGCTGATCGCCTATTGCGAGCAACTGCGCGATGCCGATCTGCCAAGAATCGTCACTATCGCTCGCGACGAACCGCAACATGACAGCCGCCTGCGCATGCTCTCGCACCTGTTCGAGCACCAGCTCCATCATCGTGGCCAGGTGCACGCCATGCTCAGCGGCACTACGGTCAAGCCACCGCAACTGGATGAATTTTTCTGTGTCGGCGAAAGCGCATTGCGCGCCGAAGACTTCGCCGAACTGGGCTGGACCGAAGAGCTCATCTGGGGCCACTGAGCGCAACAGATCGCAGCCTGATCTTCAAATTTCCGATTGCCCGCCCATTCAAACCCAAGCTAATGTCCCCAGGCCTTTCAGCTAGCACCTTGCGCGCCGGGGCTTTTTGCTTATCGGGGATGGAAATGGATTCCGCAGAAATACTCGTACTTCAGGCCAGCTACAGCAACCCGGTGCACGCCGAAGCCATCGGCATCGTGCTCAACCACTACGCCGAAGATCCCATGGGCGGCGGTCATCCGATCGCGCCCGAACTGCTGCAACGCCTGCCCGAAGAACTCGCCCGCCGCCCGCATGCCTTCAGCGTGCTGGCCTTCGTCGGCGGCGAACCGGCGGGGCTGGTCAACTGTTTTGAAGGCTTCTCCACTTTCGCCTGCAAACCGCTGGTCAACGTTCACGACGTCGCCGTGGTCGGCAAATTTCGCGGCCTGGGGCTCAGTCAGAAGATGCTGCAGAAGGTAGAAGAGATCGCCCGTCAGCGCGGCTGCTGCAAGATCACCCTGGAAGTGCTGGAAGGCAATGCGGTGGCGCAGGGTTCATATCGCAAATTCGGCTTTGCACCGGGGATGTTCAATCCAGATCACGGGCGGATGCTGTTCTGGATAAAGGACTTGCAGGCCTGAAGGCTCCTCACCGCAAATCACCAACATAAAAAAGGCGCCCCAATGAGGGCGCCTAACTGTCATCTCCCGGGCCAGAGCGGAGCCACGGAAGGTTCATCGGTTGCTCGGTAAAGCTCAGTCGCGATAAGAGTCGGTCACCTGCGCCGTCTGGTCAGCAGGGACGCGAATTTCTTTCGCACTGGAGTCGGCCTTTTGCTCGCTTTGCGCGTGCTGGACCGGGAAATTGTCGTAGTAATAACGCATACGTTCGGCACCGCCTTCAGCGAAGGCGCTGGTGGAGCCGAGGGCGAGCAAGGTGGTGAGGATGATAGTGGTGGTTTTCATGGTGCCTCCTACTGAACAAGTGGGAGTCGGTTCGTCCGTGAAGCAGACCGCGAAAGAAGTCTGCGGCGCGGCCATTAACGATGGGTTAACGCTGGTTCAGCGCAAATATTGCGGCGTATTACAGAAGCACCGCGGTCGATGGGCACAAAAAAGGGCCTTCTCGGCCCTTTATCGTTTTACTTCTGCGCGACTTCCGCCGGATCCGGGTGCTTTGGCTTCATCAAACTGAAGTCAATCAACGCCCGCCGCGGTGCCTGGTACGGGTCGCCAATCAACAGCTTGCGCGGTACAAAGCTGTCGCTGACCAGGCTTTTGCTGCGATCCAGTTCATCGGAACTCAACCCGGCCAGATCCGCCCAGGTGTGAATGAGTTGCGAGCTGCTGTAAGGGCGGCTGAGGTCGCCGGCGAAGTTCCAGTCGTGGTTTTCCTTCCACTTCGGCGAGGCCCAGGCCATGAACGGGATGGTGTACATCGGCGCGGTCGGTTTGTTTTCGTTGCGGCCCAGCGTGCCGTGGCCGGCGGAGTCGAAGACATCTTCACCGTGGTCGGACAGGTACAGCAGGAAGCCATTCGGGTCGGTCTTGGCGTAGTCCTTGATCAGGCTCGAGACTACGAAGTCGTTGTACAGCACGGCATTGTCATAGCTGTTGTAAGTCGGTACCTGATCGTCACGCACGCCAGCCGGAACGCCTTGGCGATCCTTGAACTTGTCGAACGTCGGCGGATAACGGTACTGATAGCTCATGTGCGTGCCGAGCAGATGCACGACGATCAGCTTGCGCGGCGCCGCATCGGCCAGCGCCTTGTTGAACGGCTCGATGACGTCGCCATCGTATTGCGCCGAGTTCTGGTTGCGGTTGTTGTTCAGGTACACCTGCTCGTCAGCCTGTTCGGAGAAGGTCGTGAGCATGGTGTTGCGCTTGGTCATGGTCTGCTGGTTGGTGATCCAGAAGGTCTTGTAACCGGCCTGTTTCATCACGCTGACCAGCGATGGCGTCGACAGGTACAGATCCGGCTTCTGCTCATCGGCGAAGGTCAGCACTTGCTGCAGCGCTTCGATGGTGTAAGGGCGCGGGGTGATGACGTTGTCGAAGATCGCCAGTTGATCCTTGAGCTTGTCCAGTTCCGGCGTGGTGTTGCGCGGATATCCGTAGAGGCTCATGCGCTGGCGGTTGGTCGATTCACCGATGACCAGCACCAGCGTCGCCGGCTGACCGGCCGAGGCGTCCTTGAGGTTTTTCAGCGGCGCGATCTTGCTGGCACTGTCGAGCATGCCTTGCATGTCCCCCAGCGTTTCCAGATAGCGGTGATATGCCACGGCCATCTGCCACGGCACGGCGGGCTCGATGCGGGTTTCGAATTTCTCGAAGCCTTCAGCGAAATTGCCCATGCGCATGGTTTGTTTGATCAGCGGGTAGCCGGCGACGGCGATCACGATTGCGGTGGCTGCAACCAGTGCGCGACCACGGGGCATGTACACCGGGCGCAGGCGCGTCCACAGAAAGTAGGCGAACGCGGTATGGGCGAGGAACGCCGGGATCATCCACCAGGCGAAATACTGGGTCATGTACTCGCCGGCTTCCGACACGTTCGACTCGAACATGATGAAGATGACGCTCTGCGAGAATTCCTGCTGATAAATGAAGAAGTAACCCAGGCTGGCCATCGAGCAGGCCCACAGCACCACGCCAATGACCGCCGCAAGCAGACGCGTCTGTTTGGGGAGCAGCAGCATCGGCGCCAGCCACAGCGCGCTCATCACGAATGCCTGACGAAATCCCGTGAAACCGGACGTGCCGGTCAGTTGGATCAGCAGTTGGGTGATACCCGAGAAGTACCAGAAGAAGACGAACAACCAGATGAATCCGGCCCAGTCGAAACCGGTCGCAGTCGTTTTGCTGCGTTTGAACAATGTCATTCAGCGCTCCAGCTCAATCATCAGACCCACGCCGGAACGCTTCCATGACACCGACGAACAGAGGCCGCACGCGCAGGTACGGCCAGAATGGGGCGGAGTATCCCCAAGGGCTTGTGAAAGATTTGTTAAGCGCCGCTGTTGGTGTGTATCAAGCGGTCAGAGGTGCAACGTGTCGGGAACGACGAGGGCCGTTCCCGAAGCAGGCGGGGATCAGGCGTGGGGTGCGCGCTGCACAACCGGACGCGGTTGCGGCTGCGAGCCCTGGGTCAATGCGCGCAATTGCGCCAATTCGTGCTTCAACTGGTCGCGCTCGTCTTTCAACTGGCGCAATTCATCGCGACGGATCGTAACGTAGAGGGTTTGTGGCGGCATTGCTGTATGTACTGTGCCCATTGCTCACCTCGCAAATGGCGTGCATCAACTGTAAGTCACTCCTCGTTTTGAGGCGCTTGACTTACTATCGGCGCCAATTTTGATTTCTTTTGCCCTGGAAGGGAACTTTTTTATTTTTCATGGTCGGTGTGTCTTCGGCAGGATTCGGGGCGTTATCACTCTGGATCGGGCACAATGCCCGGAAACTTCATCGCAACGCTCTGGACTAACCTCCATCAGTCGCGTTGGGCTATAACCAATGACACACATTTATTTGTAGTAAGGAGCATCAGCACATGCAACTCGGGATTATTGGACTGGGCCGCATGGGCGGCAATATTGCGCGACGTCTGATGCTCAACGGGCACACCACCGTTGTTTACGACCGCAATACCGCTTTCATCGATAACCTGGTCGCCGAGGGCTCCACCGGCGTCGCCGACTTGCCAGCACTGGTTGCCGGCCTCGACAAGCCGCGCGCGGTCTGGGTCATGCTGCCGGCGGGCGCACCGACCGAAGACACCATCAACACCCTGAGCGAACTGCTCGAACCCGGCGATACCATCATCGACGGCGGCAACACCAACTATAAGGATGACATTCGCCGGGCCAAAACCCTGAACGACAAGGGCCTGCACTACATCGACGTCGGCACCTCCGGCGGCGTCTGGGGCCTGGAACGCGGTTATTGCATGATGATCGGTGGCGATGCCGAAACCGTGCAGCGTCTCGATCCGCTGTTCGCCGCACTGGCACCGGGCATGGGCGACATTCCGCGCACCAAGGATCGCAAGTCCGATGACCACCGCGCCGAGCATGGCTACATCCACGCCGGTCCCGCCGGCGCCGGGCACTTCGTGAAGATGATTCACAACGGCATCGAGTACGGCATGATGGCCGCGTTCGCCGAGGGCTTTGACATTCTCAAGACCAAATCCAGCGAACGCCTGCCGGAAGATCAGCGATTTGATCTGAACGTGGCCGATATCGCTGAAGTCTGGCGTCGCGGCAGCGTGGTTTCGTCGTGGTTGCTGGACCTGACTGCCGATGCGCTGGCCAGCGATCCGAAGCTCGACGGTTTCTCCGGTTCCGTGGCTGACAGCGGCGAAGGCCAATGGACCATTGAAGCGGCCATGGAGCAAGCGGTGCCGGTACCGGTGCTGTCCAACTCGCTGTTCTCCCGTTACCGCTCGCGCGGGCAGGGCACCTTTGGTGACAAGATCCTGTCGGCACAACGCTTCGGCTTCGGCGGCCACGTGGAGACCGCGAAAAAATGACCCGTACGATCCGCAGAAAATCCAAGGCAGAACCCGCACCACCGACCACGCTGTTCCTGTTCGGTGCCCACGGCGACCTGGTCAAGCGCCTGCTCATGCCGGCGCTGTACAACCTCAGTCGCGACGGCCTGCTCGACGAAAATCTGCGGATCGTCGGCGTTGACCACAACGCCATCACCGATGAAGCCTTCGCGCAAAAGCTCGAAGACTTCATCCGCACGGAAGTGGCGGCGAAGGTCGGCAAGGGCGATCAGATGCTTGATCCGCTCTTGTGGGCCAAGCTCGCCAAAGGCATCAGCTACGTCCAGGGCGATTTCCTCGACGACAACACCTATTCAGCCCTGGCGGCGAAAATCGCCGACAGCGGCACCGGCAATGCGGTGTTCTACCTGGCCACCGCGCCGCGTTTCTTCAGCGAAGTGGTACGCCGTCTCGGCAGCGCCGGTTTGCTTGAAGAAACGCCCGAAGCGTTCAGAAGGGTGGTGATCGAGAAGCCGTTCGGCTCCGACCTGCACACCGCCGAAGCCTTGAACGCGTGCCTGCTCAAGGTCATGAGCGAGAAGCAGATCTACCGCATCGACCATTACCTGGGCAAGGAAACCGTGCAGAACATTCTGGTCAGCCGGTTCTCCAACAGCCTGTTCGAAGCGTTCTGGAACAATCATTACATCGACCACGTGCAGATCACCGCGGCGGAAACCGTCGGTGTGGAAACCCGTGGCAGCTTTTACGAACACACCGGCGCATTGCGTGACATGGTGCCCAATCACCTGTTCCAGCTGTTGGCCATGGTCGCCATGGAACCGCCGGCTGCTTTCGGTGCTGACGCGGTGCGCGGCGAGAAGGCCAAAGTGGTCGGGGCGATTCGTCCCTGGTCGACGGAAGAAGCCCGGGCCAACTCGGTGCGCGGCCAGTACAGCGCCGGCGAGCGCGATGGTCAGCCATTGAAGGGTTATCGCGAAGAAGCCAACGTGTCGCCCGACAGCACCACGGAAACCTACGTCGCGCTTAAAGTGATGATCGACAACTGGCGCTGGGTCGGCGTGCCGTTTTATCTGCGCACCGGCAAGCGCATGAGCGTGCGCGACACCGAGATCGTCATCTGTTTCAAACCGGCGCCGTACGCCCAGTTCCGCGACACCGAAGTCGACGAGTTGCAACCGACTTACCTGCGCATCCAGATCCAGCCAAACGAAGGCATGTGGTTCGACCTGCTGGCCAAGCGCCCGGGGCCGGCGCTGAACATGGCCAATATCGAGCTGGGTTTTGCGTATAAGGATTTCTTCGAGATGCAGCCTTCCACCGGCTACGAAACCTTGATCTACGACTGCCTGACCGGCGACCAGACGCTGTTCCAGCGTGCCGACAACATCGAGAACGGTTGGCGAGCGGTGCAGCCTTTCCTTGATGCCTGGCAGCAGGACGCCAGCGTCGAGACCTACGCGGCCGGCGAAGATGGCCCGCAAGCAGCCGAAGATCTCCTGACTCGCGATGGTCGCGTCTGGCATGGCCTGGGATGAGTGATTTGCCAATACAACCCATACGTTTTTTGCTCAGCGACATGGACGGCACGCTGTTGCTGCCGGATCACACGCTGAACCAACGCACCATCGAAGCCGTGCGCTCGCTGCGCGATGCCGGCGTGCTGTTCAGCCTCGCCAGCGGCCGTCCGCCGAAAGCCATGTTGCAGCAGATCGAGGCGCTAGGCGTTGATCTGCCGACAGCGGCGTTCAATGGTGGCACCATCGTCAAAGCGGACGGCACGCTGTTGGCCGCGCATTATCTGCCGGCGACGACCGCGCTGATCGCACTGGCACTGTTTGCCGATCAACCGGAGGTGGAAATCTGGGTGTTCAGCGGCGGCGACTGGCTGCTCAAGGACCCGCACGGGCCGATGGTCCCACGTGAACAGAGTGGCCTCGGCTATCCGCCGGTGGTGGTCGAGAGTTTTGAACCGTATCTGGAGCGCATCGACAAGATCGTCGCTACCAGCAACAACACTGAGTTGCTGATTGAGCTGGAGGCGCAGCTCCTGCCCAAGGTCAACGGCATGGCGCAAGTGTCGCGCTCGCAGCCGGTGTATCTCGACGTTACGGCGCTTGAGGCCAACAAAGGCACGGCATTGACGACCATCGCCGAATACCTCGGCGTGCCGCTGGAGCAAACCGCTGTCATCGGCGACGGCGGCAACGACCCGGCGATGTTCAAATGCGCTGGCTTTTCGATTGCCATGGGCCAGGCGGAAGAGGCGGTGAAGCACCAGGCTGATGTCGTTACAGCGCCAAACACTGAAGACGGCGTGGTCCTGGCGATCGAGAAATACATCCTCACGCACTGACACAACAAAAAACCAATGTGGGAGCGAGCCTGCTCGCGAAGGCGGTGTGTCATTCAACAGATTCGTTGCCTGACACGACCTCTTCGCGAGCAGGCTCGCTCCCACAGGTTTTCGCGGCGCGTGCAAACCCCGGTAACCCACAGGTTTATTCAGTGTGGCTTAGAGCCAATAGCTCACCGCATACCAGCCCAGCAGTCCCATCACTACCGTATATGGCACCGCCATCCACACCATGCGCCCGTATGACAACCGCACCAGCGGCGCGATCGCCGAGGTCAGCAGGAACAGAAACGCTGCCTGACCATTAGGTGTCGCCACGCTCGGCAGGTTGGTACCGGTATTGATCGCAATCGCCAATGTCTCGAAGTGCTCGCGAGTCATGTGTCCGGCCAGAAAAGCCTGTTTTACTTCGGTGATGTAAATGGTCGCAACGAATACGTTGTCACTGATCGCCGACAGCAAGCCGTTGGCGATGAACAACATGCCCGGCTGTTGATCCATCGGCAGCGCCAAGACCCACTCGATCAGTGGGACGAACAGATGCTGATCGTGAATGACCGCCACCACGGCAAAAAACACCACCAGCAGTGCAGTAAACGGCATGGCGTCCTTGAACGCGCTGCCCAGGCGATGCTCGTCGGTGATCCCGGTAAACGCGGTGATCAATACGATTACCATCAATCCGATCAGGCCCACTTCAGCCAGGTGAAACGCCAGGCAACCAATCAGGATCAGCGCCGCCGCCCCTTGCACCAGCAGCGCCGCCGTCTGACGAGGCGTGCGTTTGGCGTTGTCCTCGGCAGCGTAGTTGGCCAGCACGGCGCGGACGTTGTCCGGCAGCAGTGTGCCGTACCCGAACCAGCGCAGCTTCTCCAGCAGCACGCAAGTGACCAGACCCGCCGCCAGTACCGGCAGCGACACCGGGGCAACCTTCTGGAAGAACTCGCCGAAATGCCAGCCCATTTCATGGCCGATCAATAGGTTCTGCGGCTCACCGACCAAGGTGCAGACGCCACCGAGCGCTGTGCCGACCGCGCCGTGCATCAACAGGCTGCGCAGGAAAGCGCGGAATTGATTTAAGTCCTCATGGTGTCGCGACGGTAAATGCTGATCGTCAGCGAACTCGCTGTCCTTACGTGGATCGTTGCCCGACGCGACCCGGTGATACACCGAGTAGAAGCCGACAGCCGCACTGATGATCACCGCTGTCACGGTCAACGCATCAAGAAATGCCGAAAGAAACGCCGACAAGAAGCAGAACATCAGCGCCAGAATTGCTTTCGAACGCACGCCCAACAGCAGTCGCGAGAAGAGAAACAGCAGCAGATCTTTCATGAAGTAGATGCCAGCGACCATGAACATCAGCAGCAAAATCACCGGAAAGTTGTGCAGCAACTCATCGTAAAGCGCTTGCGGCGTGGTCATCTTCAACAGCAACGCTTCAATCAACAACAAGCCGCCGGGCATCAACGGATAACACTTGAGGGCCATGGCCAGGGTGAAGATGAATTCGATCACCAGCAACCAGCCTGCGGCGACCGGCCCGACGGTGAACAGCACCACGGCGTTGAGAATGAGAAAACCGACGATGGTCGCCTTGTACCAGCGTGGCGATTGCCCGAGGAAGTTGTGCGCGAACGCCTGGGCGATTGAACCGGACATCGGCTGCTCCTTTTATTTAGAAGCGCGAAAGTTGCCGGAT
The DNA here is from genome assembly GCF_024072275.1 of Pseudomonas siliginis. Taxonomy (NCBI): domain Bacteria; kingdom Pseudomonadati; phylum Pseudomonadota; class Gammaproteobacteria; order Pseudomonadales; family Pseudomonadaceae; genus Pseudomonas; species Pseudomonas siliginis. The sequence continues at coordinate 2,955,922 of NZ_CP099598.1, forward strand.
GTTTCAAGGAAGATCAAGTCGCCGATAACCTCGATTCTGTTGAATGCTCTATGGATTCAGATAACGCGCAACCATTGCCCGGTAGTTGCCATCCAGCGAATAGCCACCTACCACAATCGCCCCGTCAGTATGTACGGTCAGTGAATTGGCGGTATCGAGACTTCGCCCCAGTCGCGTGCGCAACCAGCCATGGCCCTCACCGAACGCTGGATCAAGGCTGCCATCGAGTTGATAGCGCGCCACCATGAAGTCAGCTTCGACTCCGCCGATGGTCGCGCCCACGGCGACGATGCGGCCGTCGCTCATTTGCTGGGCGGCGTTCCATTGGCATCCGCTGGGGCCGATGTCCAACACCTGTGGCTGGCCATGATGACAGTGCAGGTCCGGTCGACCGTTGGCGTGCAGGACAAACGTCAAACAGCGGATTGGATCGCGGCTGCTGCCGAAGCAATACAGCCTGTCATCGCACTCAATGATCTGGCTGACCTGAGCGCTGTTGCCGTGGGCCTTGAAGGCCATGAAGCCATCGACGGCGAAGCGCTCATCCAGGCTGCCATCGGGCCGATACACCGCCAACAGGCCTTGCTGAGGAAAGTCGATGGAACCTGCGACGACGATGCGCCCATCCTCCTTCAACAACAGCGTGCTCAGCCAGGTATTGAGCAGCAGGTGGCGGACCACTACAAATCCGCGTCCGTTGAATGATTCGTCGAGAAATCCATCGGGTTGCAGGCGGATCAATATGCCGGCGTGGTCGGCAAGGCTGAAATGATGGTTGGCGATCAGCAGAATACGGCCGTCTTCCTGCACCACAAAGTCACAGGCTTCGACGCCCGGCACGCCCGGCGGCAACCAGTTGTCGCGGGTGCCCATGGACAGCTCGCCGGGCAGCCGCACCACCTGGAAACCGTCATCGCCGAAGAATCGGTCTGGCTGGCCGTTGGCATCGAACAGGGCGAGGGCGGGCAGGGTGCGTTGGGTGTCTTCATAATGCAGGCCGGCCAGCAGAATCTTGCCGTCGGCTAACACCTGAACCTTGCCGGCCTTGGCTTCGAAACCCTCGACGAAACTGCCGATCACGCTGCCCTGAAAGCCGAACGACAAATCCGCCGACCCATCGGCCAGCAGCCGCGCCAGGCCGAACCGACTTCCCTTGGCCGTACCGACCTTGGCGGCCACCAGAATCCGGCCCTGTGCATCAAGCTCGACATGTTGGGTCTGGCTGGACAAACTGCCGGCAAAGTACACCTGCGCAACACCGCCAATGGCGAATGTCGGGTCGAGCGAAACGGGGGCGGTCCATGCAGTAGGCAGCGCGTAAGGGCTCAGGGTGGACATGCACGCGTCTCCTTGTGCCTGAGCCGATACCCGGTAGTTGGGAGGCTGACTGCACGAGCGAAATATTCAATCCCTGAACCGCGAGAAGTACAACTGGACGAATAAACAGACGACGGTCGCACTGTGCCAGAACAGTGTCTTGTTGAACCAGTCGCAAGCGAGCCAAGTACTTTGGATGAAACTGCGCTGCAAGTACGTTGCTTATTTGACTACGCATACAACAAGGGCGGATGACTTTAACGTCATCCGCCCTAGTTCGGTTATCAGTGTGGCATCGACCAGGATTGCAACTTGTGGCCGTCTTCGCTCAGCTCGGCGCGGGCCTGCTGCAGCAGTTGTTCGAGTTGCGCCGGGTCAGAGTAGGCGCTGCTCGGGATCTGTTTGCGACCGATGTGGGAGTTGGTGCGGTCGACGACGGTCAGGCTCAGTTCGCCATTGCCGTCTTGCGGCGCCCAGGCCACGCATTGAAAAGGCTTGAACGCGTGGTTGGCAATCAAAAGAGCTTCGTTGATACGCAGCGGGGCAGTCATGGGGTCTTCTCTCTATTGGCGCCCAATCAAATGATGTGCCGTCGGTTGGGCTTACCGTGCGGCGGGTTACTTGTACTGATGCACGCAACCGGGGGGCGGGTCACACGTGAAACAAAGAAATTTCAGATTCTTTACATAACGTAAGTTCGTTTCATTAAACCTGCACATGTCCGAACACCGCGCTGAATTCACCCCTCACCCCAGCCACTCCCCGAGGAGAGGGAGCCGAGTTGTGGGCTTTTCAAACTCAAGTTCGGCTCGGTCTTTCAGATCGGCTGACCTCGCGTAAACACCTCGGTCAGTTCCCTCTCCCTCGGGAGAGGGCTAGGGTGAGGGGTCGCTCTTTGATTCACGGCAAATAGTCGATAGCTAACTAACAACCAACTTTCTTATAACTCTTTTAATACCCAGCCTATAAGCAATCGGTACAAGCCCCCGTCAAAATCTTGCTAGTGTTACAACCGGGTCTGCCAAATGACTGTTTTTACGATCATTTATCAAATTTGGCGCCAAGGAACAGTCATGAGCGAAGCGCCTGCATCGAGACGTTTACTGGTGGTCGATCCCTGCGACGACTGTTATCGCCTGTTGCCCGGATTGCGCGCTGTGGGTTGGGATGTCGACAGTTGTAATCTGGAAAACGCCGCATCCCGGGCCTGCGATGTCGGCCTGCTGCGTTTGCAGCCCTACCACCTGGAACGACCCGAAGCCGTCAAAGAGCTGATCAGCCGCAGCGGCACCGAGTGGATCGCCGTGCTCAATCAGGAAGTCCTGCGCTTGCAGAACGTCGGTGACTTCGTCTGTGAATGGTTTTTCGATTTCCACACCTTGCCCTTCGACGTTTCCCGCGTACAGGTCACCCTCGGCCGCGCCTTCGGCATGGCACGCCTGCGCGGGCAGGGTACGATTCATGTCGATCAGCCGGAGCACGAACTGCTCGGCGACAGCAAGCCGATCCGCGAACTGCGCAAACTGCTGAGCAAACTGGCCCCGACCGAATCGCCCGTGCTGATTCGCGGCGAAAGCGGCACCGGCAAGGAACTCGTCGCGCGCACCTTGCACCGCCAATCCCAGCGCCACAACAAACCGTTTGTAGCTATCAACTGCGGGGCGATTCCCGAGCATTTGATTCAGTCCGAATTGTTTGGCCACGAAAAAGGCGCGTTCACCGGCGCACACCAGCGCAAGGTCGGACGCATCGAAGCGGCCAATGGCGGCACATTGTTCCTGGACGAAATCGGCGACCTGCCGCTGGAATTGCAGGCCAATCTCCTGCGCTTTCTGCAGGAAAAGCATATTGAACGGGTAGGGGGCAGTCAGCCGATACCGGTCGATGTACGCGTGTTGGCCGCAACCCACGTTGACCTGGAAGCAGCAATCGAGAAGAAGCGCTTTCGTGAAGACCTTTATTACCGGCTCAACGTCCTGCAAGTGGTCACAGCGCCGTTGCGTGAACGTCATGGCGATCTGTCGATGCTGGCCAACCACTTTTCGCACTTCTACAGCCATGAAACCGGGCGCCGGCCAAGAAGCTTCAGCGAAGATGCGCTGATTGCCATGGGCAAGCACGACTGGCCGGGCAATGTGCGCGAGCTGGCTAACCGGGTCAGGCGTGGGTTGGTGTTGGCGGAGGGGAGGCAAATCGAGGCGCGGGATTTGGGATTGATCAGCCAGCATTCGATCGCAACGCCGATGGGCACGCTGGAGGATTATAAGACGCGGGCGGAACGGCAGGCGTTGTGTGATGTGTTGAACCGACACAGTGATAATTTGAGTGTGGCCGCGAAAGTCCTCGGAGTTTCGCGGCCTACTTTTTATCGGTTGTTGCATAAGCATCAGATTAGGTGAGTGTGAACCTGAGTTTAAATACCATTGGTTTTAGAAGAAAATTTTGAGGGGAATTTTTACATTCCCGCCTCCGACATGTCAGTCAAGTCGCGCATTGCTCTTAATCTAATATTTCTCACGTGGGTTGGCTGCGAGATAAATCCTGCACTAAATACCAACATTAGCGTGCGAGGTGTCGGAGATTCTGCAACATAAAATGCCAAGCTTTTTTTCTGCCATAATTTAGATGGAACTCCGTCCGTAATGATTTCGGTCTTATTGTTTTGTGCGAATGATGCTCTTGAAATGCCTGGGCTTCTATATTCGAAGCTAAATTCGACCAGATCGCCTGCCTCAATACCATGAAAGGACTTACAGATCCATAAAGTTGTATTGTCTGGATTAGAACTTGGTAGAGACTCCAAATAGTATTCATCTGAAGAATAAGAAATCTTGGATTGATACCCTCCGCTAACACCAATCGCCCAATGATTCCAGTCATAGCCATCAAACGTAGTCAAATCATCCAACCCAGCCTTGACCCCATAACTCCTCACCCGACACGCCACCGCGTCAGTCTCAACCGCCCCCGCATGCAATCCCACCTTCAATACAACAGCCAACTTCGAATCAGCCTTACACCCGCGCAACCACTCCACCTCAGCCAAATAATCAAGCCCCCCTACCTGATCATGCGCCGCCCCGACAAACTGCTCCTTGACGCGCTCTCCACCACTCGTGAACGTCTCCACATACCTTAACCAGATCGGTAATCCCGCCTGCTGAAATGGCCAAGCCTCACACAAAACCTTCGTGTCATCGTTGAGCATTCCAACATCCAGCACCTCACCATCAAAACCCTCAAGTTTCGGCATCGGCATGCTCGATTGCAGCAACTCGCCAATCAACAACGTCACGCTCTGCACAGGCGTCGGCTGGCCATTGACGATCAAGTTGTATTTCAATTCCACACTGCGCTGCAGATTTGCCCCGGTGATAGAAGAATCGATATCGAATTGCACTTTCGACTGTCCCGCCACCGGCTTGTGCTGGGGAGGCACTGAGCCGGCGCCGGGTCTGCCGGCGATTTCCAGTTGCACTTCGTGATTGGCGCCAAACGTCGAAGTGTCAAACACCACGGTAAATCCGCTTTGATGCAGATTCGGGTTCAGCCTGTAATCGGGCGCCTGCACAACCGTTGGCGGTTTCAACTGACTGGCTTCGCCGGTGACCGCGATCACAATGTCATTGGAGGGGCGCGCAGGTGCGCCGGCGCGCAGCAGCTGAAAGCCGACCTTGGCCGAACCGTTGACGATCGCTGTGATCTTGTCGTTCGGGATCGGGAAGTCGTGATGGCCGGGCACGCTGTCGACAGTTTTTTCCAGCGGGCCGACGGTCACGGGCTGTCCTCCAGACGTCGTACCGGCCCAGGTCAGGACGACCTTGTCACCAGCCTGGTAGTCGGCGCCTGTGAAGTAAACCCGGGCGGCGGCGTCGCTCGTGCCCAGTACCTTCAGGTCGATGGTGGTGACGTTCTGGCCGTTGACCCAGATCGTCGGCGCCGGCAAGCGATTGTTCAGATCCACCGAGACGTAAGTGATTTTCGCCCACCGCGCCTTCGGATCCGGCAGATTACCCACCCGGTCGACGACCTGATAGCTCACTTCGATATTGTTGCCGTTGCCTTGCGCCCTGATGACGTCCTCGGTGAAGGTGGCGAAGATCGGATGGTTGACCGGATCGTCGATCTGCTCTCTGGTGACCGGGTAGTACGTCACCACCTGATCACCCCAACGGCACCGAATGGTGTCGAAGATGGCAATGTTCTCATAGGGTACGATGTTCATGCGGATTCCCCGCCGGGCCAAATCCTCATTCACGCCATTGGACGGATCCGGACTAAGCGTATAGATCAGGCCGGAGTTGCCTTCTTCGCTGTCGCTATCGGTGCCACCTGGTTGTGTGAGTTGGACCCACACACGCCGTACCGGCTCGGAGCTAACCGGGTCCTGACCCAAGCGCTGTACGGTGTAAACGATCAGTGCTTCGCCATTGGTGACTTGACCCTTGGGGACTTTGAATTCGAGCCGCTTATTCAAGTTGCTTTCATCGACCGGAATTGTCCCAACTTCGACGCCATCAAAATACATTTTACAGTTGTCATACATCGCCATCCCTACCCACGGATCTACGATGATCAGCAAATCATTTTCGACGGTCTCGAGCGAAATGCCACCGTCGTAGCCCCCATCCTTCAAAACGGCCTGTTTCAAAACAAAGGGTGGATTCAGAGCGAGAATGCGGTTTTCATCCGGCGTCTGGTTCATGTCGATGCTCCGTTACGGCCTGTTGCAAGGTGCGAGGCGCTGGAGTCATGTAAGCGGATTCAGCGGTAGGGCGCACCTGTCAGATCTGACAGGTGCGGACGTATTTCCGATAAGTGGTCGCGAGTTGCACCAGCAGCGAAAAGCCGACAGATCAAAGGATCGCAGCCTTCGGCAGCGCCTACACGAACTGTAGGAGCTGCCGAAGGCTGCGATCTTTTGCTTTTAGAAGTAATACGGGAATTTCAGGCTGAACGAAAAGTCCGGCGCATCATCGGTCATGCCGATCGACAAGTTCGGCACGATCGTCAGGTTGTCGGTGGCTGCGATGGTCATGCCGACGTTGAAGTAACCGGCGTTGGCATCACTGGACACCACCGATTCCCAGTCGCCGCCGTCCTGTTTCAGCTTGCTTTTGCGTTGCACCAGGTCGGAGACCGAGAACGACATACTCATCTTCTCGTTGAGCGCGAAGGCGATACCGGCACCGATCTGGAAGCTGTCGCCGATGCGCACTTTGCCCGGGTTTTTCTGATTGACCGTAGAGCTGATGTCGTCGAACGACTCCTCGAGGTTGTGGGTGTAGGAAAGGCTGCCGAACAGCACCGCCGGGTCAAACGTCTTGACCAGCGAGATACCCGGCGTGATCGACCAGACGCCGTTGCCGGTGGGCAGGGTGTCGGGGACGAACAGGTTGGAGTTGGCGTCGGTCTGGCGCAGTTTGATGCCGAACGGGTCTTTGCCGGTCGGCGCCTTGACGCGCAAGGTGACGACGGCGTCCGGGGTGTTGACCGATTCGTCGAGGAACTTGTAGGCGATACCGAAGTTGACGTCGCCGATGGTTGGATCCTTGGTGACGGTTTCTTCTGTTGTTACGCCAGCCGCGCCCTCGTTGCCGCCGCCGGATTGATACGTCGACTCGCGATAGATCACCGGCACGTTCAGGTCGAACTGCCAGCGGTTATCGAAGTTGTAGCGGCCGGTGAGGTCCAGGGTCCAGGTGTCGGCCTTGATCCGGTCGAGGTTGATGTTGCCGAGGAAAATCGAATCCAGCGCAAGGAAACCGTTCAGGATCAACTGACGGGTGTCGTAGCGTGAATAGGTCAGGCCGGTTTCCACGCTGAACTTGCCGCCGCCAAAGAAACCGCTGGCTTCGTCATACAGGTTGGAAACGCTCTGCGCCGGTTGTGAATCATCGGCCAGCGATTGACCGTAGGAAGCGCCACTGCCCCCGGCGGCGCCTCCCGATGCAGCGGCCGCACCGGTGCCTGTGGCGGCTCCGGCGGCGACGCGATTGCCTTTCATGTCAGACGGCGATTTCGCCAGCCGTTTTGGCGGTGGGGCGGCGGGTGTTTCTTCTACCTGGCGGACCCGTTGTTCAAGTACCGCCAGCGCTTGTTGTTGTTGTTCGTATCGTTGTCTCAGTTCCAGAAGTTCCCGTTTCAGGGCTTCTACATCGGCGTCGGGTGCTGCTTGCAGCATTGCCGCCGGGAGAAGGGTACTCAAACACACTGCGGCACGCAGTGATACTGATCGATACATGAATAAGCCGTCCCTTTAAGCCCAATGATCGAGACTCAGCGTAGTTCAATATCCGATATTGCGTAGGGCCCCGAGTTGGGTCAGGTTGCAATCCAGTGCACCGGCGCTTCTGCCGTTATTGTTCAGTACGACGTTGAGTTGCGTAAGGTTGTTGACCACGTTGGCGCTGCCCAGCAATCGGGTGTTCTGCAGCAGCCCGCCCTGGGCGACTTGTTGCAGTGCCGTGCCTTGATTGCCGCTGGCCTGAATGGCCATTTGCACGCCACCACCATTGGCCGAAACCGCGACACTGCCGGCGCCGTTGCTGCCAGTAATGGTTTGTCCGGCGATAAGGGCCTGGCCTTGCGATGGCACCAGTGCCGGCGCCTGACTGGCTTCGCTGATGTTGATCGCGACGTTGTTGTTGGCGGTGTTGCCATCGCCGGCGGCGCGTACGCTTTGCGTCACACCCTGGCTGCTGTTGAGGCCGGCGCCACCGATTACGCTGCCGGTGCCTGCGGTGAGGGCGCTGCCGTTGCCCGACTCCTTGATGGTCGAGACGTAGAATTCCGGTTTGACGGTTGCGGCCTGGATCTGCATCGAGGTCGTGGCCCCGATCAAGTCGCCGCTGGCGTTGCGCCAGGTGCTGCTCATGACAATGCCGAAGCTGATGATCCGCCCCGGCATGACGTAACGACCGCGCAGCTCGGCGAGCTCCTGGTCCTTGATTTCGATGGGTTTGAATCCGGCATGGGCTAAACCTGACGCACTCGCTGCCAGGCAGGCGGCGGCCAGCCAGTATGAGCTTTTCATCTGCTGCTCCCGGGACATCCAGTCCCATTCTCTAACTCGGCGATTAAAAGAAGTCGCTCTGAATGAACCCGAAATCCATCAATTCCGCATCTTTGACCGGGTTGAAACTGTCCAGCGAGTTCTTCGCCGTCAGCGGCACCGGAGGGCTGCGCAAGGCGTTGGCCTTGTCGTAACCGGGGCCGACGATGGCAAAGACAATGCCGTTCCAACCTTTGACAAAGTCGTCGTGCTTGTAGCGCTTGTGGCCGAGAACCGGGTCACCGATGTAGACCCAATCCTTGTCCGAACGCTGCAGGACGACGAAATGCTTGTAACCACGAATGTCCATCAGAACCACCACCGGAATGGTCACCGCTTCGAGTTTCTCGGGCGGGATCCGGTAGCCACGGGCGCGCATGCCGATGCTTTCTACGTAGCGCTTCATGTCGAGCATGGAGAAACCCTGGGTTCGCACCAGGTCCTGATCAGCGTTGACCAGCATGCCTTTGATGATGTGCTCCTCATCGACGTCGAGCCAATAGGCCTGGCGCAGGACCGTCGCCAGTGCAGCAGCGCCGCAGCTGAAGTCGGTTTTCTGTTCGACGATGTCGGCAAACTTGCGCTCACGAATGCTTTGCACATCCTTGTAGACCAGCACGCCACCCGGCAGGGCAGCGACGGGCATCTGGGCCGCCTGAGTCAGGCCGCACAGACAAAGCAGAGCGAGGAGGGCAGGAGTCCGCATGATCGAATACGCCTTGTGGAACCGAGGAAAAGCCCCGTTGCCGGGGCTTTCGTTTCGATCGCGATTACATGCAGGCTTTGCAACCTGCGGCGATGGACAGCGAGTTGCTTTGTTGGTTGCCCACACCCGCCGAGACGTTGGCTCCGCCGTTGCCGGAGAAGTTGTTCATCGAGTTGGTCATGTTGGCGTTGTTGACGACAGGAGTTTTCCAGCCATCTTTGGTCAACACTTGTTGGGTGGTGACGCCAGCGAGGCCAAAAGTACCCACGGCTTCGAACTTGGCTTTCTGATCATCGTTGCCGCCATGGCCGCCGCCACGGTTACCCCAACCACCATGGTCGTTGTCGTCTTCGATGGTCGCAGTGCCTTTGGCTTTGAACACGCCAGCGGCTGCATAAGTACCGGTAAGGGTGTCGGTTTTGTAAGCCTGCACGCCTTTGTTTTCCACGACCAGGCCAGTCGAGGACTGGTTGGCAGAGGCGGCAGCCTGCGCTACACGACCACCGGAAACGGCGATGGCGAGGTTGTTTTTCTGTTGGTTGAAGTTGCCGGCGGTCACGTTGATGCCGATGTTGCCGGAACCGTTGTTGCCAGTATTGGTGAGGTTGGCGTTGTTGAAGGTGGAAGAGTTTTTCACGTAGTTGTTGTTGTTCACCTGAGTCGCGCTCGAGGCGGCAACAGCATTGCCGAAGATGAAGCTTTCGTCAGCGGTAGCCAGCGCAGCAGCGTTGTCCTGCTGGTTGCCGTCGCCGCCCGCCACGTTGGCACCCATGTTGCCGTTGGAGCCGTTGAGCGAGTCGCTGGCATTGGCGTTGTTCAGGGTGCCCTGGTTTTTCACCACGTTGCCGTCGCTGTTTTGTGCGTCAAGTACAGCGGCGCCGGCGCCTGCGGTGATCTGCAGCAGTTGTTCAAGATTCGGACCTTGTGGCTGGCCGTGACCATTGCCGTGCCCGTTACCATGACCGTCGTTGTCACCACGGCCGCCAGCCTGTGCTGCCATTGCCATCACTGCTGCGAGTGCGAAAACCAGTGGTTTGAGAGCCATTGTAGGTTTCATGGTTGTTTCTCCGTCGTGCTTATTAGTTGGTTAAGTGTTGGGACTTTTCTAATTGCACTGCTTTTTGTTTGGGTCAGTCTGCGACCCGGATGCTCAGGGTGTTAGCCATGCGGTTCCCCACCCCGGCACTCTGGTTCACCTGGATTACCCCGCGGCTGCCGGTGAAGGCCTGATCACTGGTCGTGACCTGGCGACTGCCGATTGAGGTACCAGTTGCTCCTGAGCTCGGTATAAACGCCACGTTCTGTTGTGAAAGGGCGCTGTCGTCAACGCTCTGCGGGCCGGCACTGATGCTGACGCGCGTAACGTTGGCCATTTGGTTGTTGGCACCGGCGCCCTGGTTAACACCGAGGATGCCGTTGCCATTGCTGAAAGAGTTGCCGCCGATGTTGGCGCTCGCGTCGATGGCGCGGCTGGCGGGCGTGTCGATGGTTTGCCTGACGCTGGTGGTGGCATGGGCTTCGGTGCCGATGGCAATCGCCTTGGTGTTGGCTTGTTGCATCTGGTCACCGGCAGCCTGGTTGACATTGAAGTTGCCGCGATACTGAGCGCCGGAATCCTGAATGTTTGCCTTGTTGACTGAAGCCGAATCGGCCATGGCGCTGGTGCAGCCGAGCAGGGCAAGAAGCAGCAGGGTGCGATTCATGTCATTGGCCTCCGGCCATACGAGTCAGAGGCGCCAGCCCGGTGCTCATTGCCCGGTTGACCGTGTTGGAGATCGAGGCGCCAGAACCACCGCCGCTGCCAGTACGCATGCCGGGCAGGCCGTTCTGATTGGTCAGGGTGTTCATGCCGGGCAGGTTGGAACTGGGCGTGGTCATGTTGCCGCGAATCGATGAGCCGCTGGCGACACTGGCGAAATCACCGTCAGTGAGTTCGGTACTGCTGAGGGTCTGGTTGATCCGCGCCGAAGGGTTGGCGTTGACCGTGGTCGGATAGGGGTCTTTGCCGCCATTGCGCCCGATCGCGACGGGTTGAACGTCGCGGTTGAGGACGATCACGCCGTTGCCTTCAGCCTGGGCGCTGACGCTGATCAAAGCGCTGGCGGCTGATCCGATCAGCAGGAGGCAGGTCAGGCCTTTATTGAAATTCCCCACGGCTGCAATTCCTTCTTCAGTGGGCTGGGTTATTCAGCGTTGTGAAGGAGAGAGCGAAAGCTGTGCCGTTTTTGAATTATCTTTTTATTTCAACGGCTTACATGCTTTGGGAAATTCCCTGTTGCGGGCACTGTTTCAGCGCTGAGACACAGGGCGGATCGCTTGCGGGGCAATGGGCGCCGGAAAGCTCTGGAACAAGGGTTTGCGCCGAGGTGTTTCATCGGCGTAACAGATCACGTGACGCAATGATGAATGACGCTTGGGCGGGGCCTTTGCGCGGTCGGGAGTGTTTCAAAAACGGACAGTTTTGCGATAAAAGCCGCCGGGCGGCTCATCTGGACAGCAAACGCTCGACCGCCGCAAAGGCTTGCGTCTGGCGCTCGGCCCAATTGCCTTCGATCACTTGCAGCGGCTGTTGGTGCTGGATCAGCCAAACGCGGGTGGCTTCGTAGAACGCCATGCGATCCGCAAGATCCGGTTGGCAGCGCTGGCCGTCTTCGGTCCAGTCGATCTGTTGCGGGGACAACAGCAGGTGCAGGTCGTAATGGCGCGCCAGTAACTCGGTTTCCAGCCAGGCCGGGCAGTCGCCAAACAGAGTCTGGCTCCAGAGGATGTTGCTGAGCAGGTGGGTGTCGAGAATCAGCAGTGGGGGCTGTTTTGCGCGCGCCTGATCTTCCCATTGCAACTGGCCCTGGGCAATGGCCGGGATATCCGCAAGGCAAGTGTCGCGTGGGTTGTCTTCGATGAACCGACGAACATATTCATCAACGCGCACGCCGCCGAAACGCTGCTCCAACCCTGCCGCCAGCCAACTCTTGCCGGTGGATTCCGGGCCAGTCAGAACGACGACTTTCATGTGCGCAACGCCGGATCGGCGCGCCATTCCCGCCAGCCTTGCACGGCGAGCAAGGTAAACAGCGCGTAGAGCGCGGCGGTCAGGTGCAGGCCTTTATAGATGAACAGGCCGACAAAGATCACATCGAGGACGAACCACAGCGCCCAGCATTGCAGACGTTTTTGCGCCATCCACAGTTGCGCGACCAGACTGAAACCGGTGAGCGCGGCATCGAGCCACGGCTGTGCGGCGTCGGTCCAGTGCGCCATCGCCGCGCCCAGCAACACACTGCCGATCGCCCCAACGCCGAGGCCGAGCACCATCGAGCGTGCATCGAGGCGGGTAACCTGGCGACCGTCATGCATCGTCCCGGCGCGGGTCCATTGCCACCAGCCGTAGATCTGCAGCGCGGCGTAGATCACTTGCAGCAACATGTCCGAATACAGCTTCACCTCAAAGAAGATCCAGCTGTAGAGCAACACCATGACCAGCCCGATCGGCCAGCACCACGGATTCTGCTTGACCGTCAGCCACACCGCGATGACACCGAGGGCAGCGGCAAACAGTTCAAGCCCGGACATGAGTGATCCTTGGGGGAGTTGAGAAGGGGGCGGATTGTACTGCATTAGTCAGGTCAAAAGCCCCTCACCCTAACCCTCTCCCGGAGGGAGAGGGAACTGACCGCGTTGTTTGGTCGTGGTACGCCGACCTGGAATATCGCGTCGAACGCAGATCATGAAAAGCCCAGTGATCTGCGATCAAAAGCCCCTCACTCTGACCCTCTCCCGGAGGGAGAGGGAACTGACCGCGTTGTTTGGTCGAGGTACGCCGACCTGGAATAACGCGTCGAACGCAGATCATGAAAAGCGCAGTGATCTGCGATCAAAAGCCCCTCACTCTGACCCTCTCCCGGAGGGAGAGGGAACTGACCGCGTTGTTTGGTCGAGGTACGCCGACCTGAAATAACGCGTCGAACGCAGATCATGAAAAGCGCAGTGATCTGCGATCAAAAGCCCCTCACCCTAACCCTCTCCCGGAGGGAGAGGGAACTGATCGCGTTGTTTGGTCGAGGTACGCCGACCTGGAATATCGCGTCGAACGCAGATCATGAAAAGCGCAGTGATCTGCGATCAAAAGCCCGACCCTAACCCTCTCCCGGAGGGAGAGGGAACTGATCGCGTTGTTTGGTCGAGGTACGCCGACCTGGAATATCGCGTCGAACGCAGATCATGAAAAGCGCAGTGATCTGCGATCAAAAGCCCCTCACCCTAACCCTCTCCCGGAGGGAGAGGGAACTGATCGCGTTGTTTGGTCGAGGTACGCCGACCTGGAATATCGCGTCGAACGCAGATCATGAAACGCCCAGTGATCTGCGATCAAAAGCCCCTCACTCTGACCCTCTCCCGGAGGGAGAGGGAACTGAGCGCGTTGTTTGGTCGAGGTACGCCGACCTGGAATATCGCGTCGAACGCAGATCATGAAAAGCCCAGTGATCTGCGATCAAAAGCCCCTCACTGTAGAGACCTCTCCCGGAGGGAGAGGGAACTGATCGCGTTGTTTGGTCGAGGTACGCCGACCTGGAATAACGCGTCGAACGCAGATCATGAAAAGCCCAGTGATCTGCTCCCTCTCCTCGGGGAGAGGGCTGGGGTGAGGGGTGGGCTCACCTCGGTGACCGGTCAGACCCGGAACTGGCGCAGCAACCCGTTGAGCTGTTCGCTCAGTTGCCCAAGCCGCAGGCTGGCTGCACTGGACTGCTCAGCCGCCAACGCGGTGCTATGGGAAAGCCCGGCCGCCTGGGTGACGTTCTGGTTGATGTCCTCAACCACTTGCGCCTGTTGCAGCGTAGCGCTGGCAATCGACGCATTGAGACCGTTGAGATTACGTAATGCCTGGCCAATCGCATTAAGGCTCGCCCCGGCCAGTCCCGCCTGTTCGATGGTCAATTGCGAGGCCTTGCTGCTGTCGCCGATCACCTTCACCGCAGCCTCCGAATGATTCTGCAAACGCTCGATCATCGACTGAATCTCCGCCGTCGATTTCTGCGTACGCTGGGCCAGCAAGCGCACCTCATCGGCGACTACGGCGAACCCGCGACCCTGTTCTCCCGCGCGCGCCGCTTCAATCGCCGCGTTCAAGGCCAGCAGGTTGGTCTGTTCGGCAATCGAACGAATCACCTCCAGCACGCTGCCAATCTGCGTACTCTCCGCCGCCAGGGTGCGGATCACTTCCACCGCCTGATCGATCGTGCCCGAGAGCTTGTCGATCTGTTGCAGGCTGCCGTCAATATTGATCTGCCCCTGTTGCGCCTGCGCTTCGGCATCGCGCATTTCTGCGGCGGCGTGTTCGGCGTTTTTCGCCACGTCCTGCACGCCGTAGGTGACTTCGTTGATCGCTGTGGCCACCAGTTCCATCTGCTGCGACTGCTGCTGGCTGCGCTGCTGCGCCTGCGAGGCATCGTTACCCAGCTCGCTGGAAGACTGGCCCAAAGCGCTGGCCGAGACCTGCAGATCACCAATCACTCGGCGCAGCTTGGCCGTGAACGCATTGAAATGATGGGCCAGTTCGGTGACTTCATCCTTGCCATGGGTATCGAGGCTGCGGGTCAGGTCGCTTTCGCCGCTGGCGATGTTGGCCATCGCATTCACGGTTTCCTGCAACGGACGGACGATGCTGCGTGCGATCAGAATCACCAGCAGCGCCATGATCAGCGCAATCGCCAGGCCGATGGCCGACGCCTTGATCATCTGCCCCTGGAATTCGGCTTGCACATCGTCGACGTACACGCCGGAGCCGATCACCCAGCCCCACGGCTCAAACAGCTTCACATAAGAAGTCTTGGCAACGGGATCAGTCGCTCCCGGCTTCGGCCAGCGATAATTGACCATGCCCGCGCCTTTTGCCTTGGCGATGGCGACCATTTCGTTGAACACCGCAAAGCCGTCCGGGTCGCGGATCGCCGAAAGGTTCTGGCCTTCGAGTTTGGGGTTGGTCGGGTGCATGACCATCACGGGCGTGAGGTCGTTGATCCAGAAGTAGTCGCTCTGGTCGTAGCGCAGGCCACGGATCGCGGTCAGCGCCTGCTTTTGCGCGGCATCCCTGGTCAGGGTGCCAGCGGTCTCAAGACCTTGGTAATAGGTGAGCAGGCCACTGGCGGTCTGCACCACGTGCTGGGTTTTCTGCGCCTTGGCGTGGTAGAGGTCGTCATGGATCTGCTTGAGCATCAGCACGCCCAAGGTCAGCAACATGACCACCGCCACGATCAAGATGAGCCACAAGCGTCGGCTGATCGACACACTGCGCAAGCTGTTCATAACGCTGTCACTCCGGATTCTTGTTCTTGTAATAAACGATCGCCAGCATCCAGCCACCGCTGTGGGCTCGCGATTGCGCGACTTGAGCCGCCTAACGCGGGGAGCGCTATTAAGGCTTGTCTGTTAGGATTTCGGCCCCGCGCGCGAAAACCTGAATCCGGTTTTGATATTTCACGGAATTTTTACCGTTTCGTGTGGATCCTGTGCGCGCGCAATCGCTACAGCTTTTACCGGCTACGCTGGACGCAGTGAACGAAAAAATACTATCGGGGCATGCCCGCGTGCATCGCTCTTTGGGGGATTGATGGATCTTTGGACCGCCTTGCAGGCACTGATTCTAGGAGTTGTAGAAGGGCTGACGGAGTTTTTGCCCATTTCGAGCACCGGACACCAGATCATCGTCGCCGATTTGCTGAACTTCGGCGGCGAACGGGCCATGGCGTTCAACATCATCATCCAGCTCGGCGCGATCCTCGCGGTGGTCTGGGAGTTTCGGCGCAAGATCCTCGACGTGGTGATCGGCCTGCCGACCCAGCCGAGCGCACGACGTTTCACCGCCAACCTGCTGATCGCCTTCCTGCCGGCCGTAGTGCTCGGCGTGATTTTTGCCGATCTGATCCACGAATACCTGTTCAACCCGATTACCGTCGCGGCGGCGCTGGTCATCGGCGGGATCATCATGTTGTGGGCCGAACAGCGCCAGCATGAAGTGCATGCGGAAACCGTCGACGAGATTCGCTGGACCGACGCGCTGAAAATCGGCTTCGCGCAATGCCTGGCGATGATTCCCGGCACCTCGCGTTCCGGCTCGACAATTATTGGCGGGTTGCTGTTCGGCCTGTCGCGCAAGACGGCCACCGAGTTCTCGTTCTTCCTCGCCATGCCAACCATGGTCGGTGCGGCGGTGTATTCCGGTTACAAATACCGCGACCTGTTCGTACCGGCGGATTTCCCGGTATTCGCCATTGGTTTTGTCACGGCGTTCATCTTCGCCATGATTGCTGTACGCGGCCTGCTCAAGTTCATCGGCAGCCACAGTTATGCAGCGTTCGCCTGGTACCGGATTGCCTTCGGCCTTTTCATTCTGGCGACCTGGCAGTTCGGCTGGGTGGACTGGTCGGCGGCCAAGGCATGAACGATTCCCGCTCGCGCCGCCCTGAGGGACGACCTTCAGGCGGGTGCCTTCAGCATCTGAAGTTGAAGCTTGGGGTGCTGCTGATCGTCTGCGCGCTGCCGCTGTTCGGCTCGCTGTCGATGTGGTTCAGCGGCATCTCGCGGGTGCCGTTGGCGGCGTACGGGATTGTCAGTGTGCTGGCGTTCTTTCTGTACTGGGCCGACAAACGCAAAGCCCGCGCCGACGCCTGGCGCACGCCGGAAAACATCCTGCATGCGGTTGAACTGGCGGGTGGCTGGCCGGGTGCTTTGATCGCGCAGCAGGTATTCCGGCACAAAACGCGCAAGGTATCGTTTCAGATTCTGTTCTGGGCGATCGTGTTGTTGCATCAGGTGTTCTGGATTGACCAGATTTTCCTCGGTTCCAACCTGCTGTCGCTGATCTAACGTGCACCGAAAATCCCCTGTGGGAGGGAGCCTGCTCGCGAACGCAATCTCATCCTCGCTGATGAGTCGCCTGACAAACCGCCTTCGCGAGCAGGCTGGCTCCAACAGGATTTGCATGCTTACAAAAGCAGGCCGATTTGAGTCTTCTTAGGCAACTTGCCCACCACCAGTTGATGCGATCGCTGCAACAAACCCTGTAATTCCTCGGCACCCAGCGGGTAGGGCGGGTGCATGATGATCCACTGCGCCCGCGCCAGATACGGCGCCGGATGAATCCCCGGGCGGTCGCAATGGCCGAGAAACAGATCCTTGTCGACCTTGAACGCCAGCGAATCCCCACGTAATCCCTGCAAGGCAAACATCTTGTTGCCGGCAATCGAGAACACCCGCACGCCGCCCCATTTGTAATCTTCCCGCGCGCCGGGCAGGGCAAGACAAAACTCGGCAACTTCGGCTTCGCTCATTCTTCCTTGTTTCATAGAAATCTGTCCCCGCAGGCATTGAACGATTCGACCAGGTGATCGATCCATGCGCGCACCGCCGGCATTACCCCGCGCCGGTGCGGATAGACCGCTTGCAGCCAGCCGCCAGGCAATGACCATTGCGGCAGCACTTGCACCAGTGTGCCGTTACGCAATTCGGTTTCGCAGAACATCATCGGCAGCACGGTAAAGCCCTGACCGGCGAGCACGCAGGCCTTGCGCACCACGAAGTCATCAATGCCCAGCCGCGCTTCCATGCTCAGATCGACGCTCTTGCCTTGCTGATCGAGCAGACGGACGTGAACCATGCGGTCGGCTTCCAGCGCGCCGAGTACCGGCAGGTTTTTCAGGTCCTGCGGATGATTGATGGTCTTGCCTTGCATGAACGCCGGGCTGGCGATCACCACTGCTTGCGCCTGACGCAAGCGGCGGGTGACCAGCAAAGGATCTTCATCACCGTGATCGCGCACACGCAACGCCACATCAATGCCTTCGGTGACCAGATCCACTCGCCGATTGAGCAGGACGACCTCCAGCTGCACCTGAGGAAACTTGCCGAGAAAGTCGCTGATCACCGTCGGCAGCATTTCATGGGCCAGACCGGTAGGGCACGACACCCGCAAGCGTCCGCGAGGCTCGCTGGACATGCTCGCCACGGCCTCGTCAGCCATCTCTGCTTCCAGCAGCATCGCCTGACAGTGGCGCAAATAGCGTTCACCGACGGCAGTGAGATTCAGTTGGCGAGTGGTGCGTTGCAGCAGACGTGCACCGAGGCGCTCTTCCAGCTCGGCAATTCTTCTCGAAAGCCGTGACTTGGGAATACCGAGCAAGCGCCCGGCGGCGGCAAAACCGCCGGCTTCGACCACTTTGGCGAAATAGTAGAGATCGTTGAGGTCCTGCATGCGCGTTTCCAGTCGTTCTATCAATGGGACGAACTATCGCATTGTCGGCGACTAATCAGCTATTGGTTTGTTGCGTAGGATTGTCTCCATTCCGTCGCCGCCGGCGATTCTTTCAGGAGAACCCACATGAAACTGTTGCACATCGATTCGAGCATTCTCGGCGACAACTCGGCTTCCCGTCAGTTGAGCCGTCAAGTCGTCGACGCCTGGCAAGCCGCCGAGCCGAGCGCCGTGGTTACCTATCGCGACCTGGCCGCAGATGCGATCAGCCACTTCTCGTCGACCACGCTGGTTGCCGCCGGCACCACCGCCGAACTGCGCGACGCTGCGCAACAGCACGAAGCCGAGCTGAGCGCTTCGACCCTGGCCGAATTCATCGCCGCCGACGCCGTGGTGATTGCCGCGCCGATGTACAACTTCACCGTTCCGACCCAGCTCAAAGCGTGGATCGACCGCGTCGCCGTGGCCGGTCAGACGTTCCGCTACACCGAAGCCGGCCCTGAAGGCCTGTGCGGCGGCAAGAAAGTGGTAATCGTGTCGACCTCTGGCGGCATCCATGCCGGTCAGGCCAGCGGCATCGCTCACGAAGAGTATCTGAAGCTGGTACTGGGCTTCCTCGGCATCACCGATATCGAGATCGTCCGTGCTGAAGGTCTGGCCTATGGCGAAGAAGTGCGCAACAACGCCATGAGCGCTGCGCAGGCAAAGATCAGCGAGCAACTGTTCGCCGCCGCGTAAGGCTTGCGTAAAGAACAGCGTCTGTTCAGGCAATCCTCAAAAAACTCTGTATTCTGATTCCGCAAGGGCTGATTACGGAGTTTTTTGTTTCTGGCTGTTACATAATCTGGCCCGGGTTATGCAGTTTCAGCACATCCGACGATGTGGTCCGACAGGGTGGGGCATTCATGAGGCATCTTTGTGCAATGTTGCTGATTTGCCTGCTGGGCAGCCTGAATTCAGTGCAGGCCGCACCGGGGCGCCACCCTGTCTGGAGCGTCGGTTATCACGAGATGACCTTTCTCGACCCGCTCGATTTGCAACCGATGCGCGCCATCGCTTTTTACCCGTCCAGTGACCGTGAGCATATGAGTTTGCTTGAGGGTTACTCGGTCGAGGCTGGAGAAGACACCAAGGTCGCCATCGGCCGCTTTCCGATGTTGATGCTCTCCCATGGCAATACCGGCACGCCGCTGGCCTTGCATGATCTGGCGACCTCGCTGGCGCGCAAGGGGTTTGTCGTGGTGGCAGTGATTCATCCCGGCGACAACTGGCGCGACCACAGCCGACTTGGCACGTTGAGCAATCTCTACGGCCGGCCAATCCAGATTTCCCAAGCGATCACCGCGACGCTCGCAGACAACATGCTGGCACCGTTCGTCAATGCTGATCAGGTTGGTGTGATCGGTTATTCGGCTGGAGGCGAGACCGCGTTGATTCTTTCCGGGGCGCAACCGGATCTGGATCGTCTGCGCCGCTATTGCCAGGAACGCCCGGACGATCACGATGCCTGCAACACCCAGGGCGAGCTGATTGTCGATCGCGACGACTTGCAGCCAGTGGCCGATCCACGGGTTCACGCGTTATTGCTGATGGCGCCACTGAGCCTGAAGTTCGGCCGCCACACCCTTGCCGATGTGCACGTACCGGTGCTGCTCTACAGCGGCGACGGCGACAAACTGGTGGCCTTCGATAAAAACGCCGCCGCCCTGGCGCGCAAACTGCCCACCGCGCCGGACTTCAAATTGCTGGCCGGAGCAGGGCACTTCGTGTTCATGGCGCCGTGCACCGAAGAGCAGATCCGCGCCATGCCGGCGTTGTGTACCGATGCCGACGGGGTGGATCGCGAGGATATTCACCGCAACCTGATCTCCGAGGCCGGACGGTTTTTTGCCCAGGCACTGGGTAAATCGAGCAGGGCGGGGATGCAGACGGCGGATCAATAACTCAAACACCGCATTCCCCTGTGGGAGCGAGCCTGCTCGCGAAAGCGGTGAGTCAGCCAGCGCATCTTTCTCTGACACGACGCCTTCGCGAGCAGGCTCGCTCCCACGGAGATTGAATTGTCTGTTTTCAGGGAAGTGCACGACGCTTGAGCAACAAGGTCAGGCCCAGCCCGGTCACCGACAACAACGCCGCGCTGAAGAAAATCCACGAATAGCCCAGATTCAACGCCACCGCGCCCATCAACGGTCCCGCGATCGCCAGTGCCAGATCGAAGAACACTGCATAAGCCCCCAACCCTGAACCACGGCTGGAACTCGGCACCTGTTTGATCGCTTCAACGCCCAGCGCCGGGTACACCAGAGACAGCCCAAACCCCGCCAGCCCTGCGCCAATCAACGCATACGCAGTGGAGGGCGCCAGCCACAACAGCACCAGCCCGACAGTTTCAACCGACATGCAAACGATGGCTGAGGCAAACCCGCCAAAGCGGGCGATGGCCGAGATAAACAGCAACCGCGAGAGAATGAAACACACGCCAAACACGGTCAGGCAGTACGCCGCGCCGGTCCAGCCTCGATTGAGGTAATAAAGAGTGATGAAGGTGGTCAGGGTGCCGTAGCCGATCGAGGCCAGCGTCAGGCTGGTGCCGTACGGCGCAATCTTGCCGAACACGGCCCAGAACGAAAGGCGCTCGCCACGAATCACCGGCACCGAGGGTTTGTTGCGGATCAACCACAGCGCACCTGCCGCCAACGCCGAAAGCGCGATGCCAAGGCTGACAAAGCCATATTCAGCGACCATCACCACGCCCAACGGCGCACCAATGGCAATCGCGCCGTAAGAAGCGATGCCGTTCCAGCCGATGGATTTTGCCGTGTGCTCGACACCGACCTGGCCCATGCACCAACTGATGGTGCCGACACCGATCAGGCCTTGGGCAATGCCAAGCAGCAGGCGCCCGGCAATCAGAATCAACAGGCTGGTCAGCGGAAAACTTTGCAGCAAGGTCGACAGCAACGTCAGCGCGCCGCTGAGGACAATCCCCCACAAGCCATAAATGATCGCCCGCTTGGTGCCCAGGGTATCTGACATGCGCCCGGCCATTGGCCGGCTGAGCAGGGTGGCGAGGTACTGCGAACCGATCACCAGGCCGGCAATGATCGCGCTGAAACCCAGTTGCTCATGGACGTAACCTGGCAATACCGCAATCGGCAGCCCGATACAGAGAAAGGCAATGAAGGTATAGAAAACGATGGAGACGATCTGCAGGGTGATCGCCAGGGAGCTTTGCGGTGGCAGTGGCTGCGCAGACATGAGCACTCGTTCGCGGGCGGCGGTGGGAGAGTTGCCGACATCATGGCGCGGGGCTGGGATAAAAGAAAGCAGGCTAACTACTTTCCCTTGGGATTGATGGGGCTGCTGACGGCCCCTTCGCGAGCAGGCTCGCTCCCACATTTGAAATGCATTCCCCTGTGGGAGCGAGCCTGCTCGCGGATATCTGCGCACCCACAATTCCCAAACGCCGAATGCAAAAAGCCCCGTCACACGGACAGGGCTTTTAACTTGCAGCTTGCAGCTTGAAACTAAAAGCTGCTCTTAGAAAACGACGCCCTGGCTACGGAGGTAGTCGTCATAAGTGCCGCTGAAGTCGGTCACGCCGTTCGGGCTCAGCTCGATGATGCGCGTGGCCAGGGAGGATACAAACTCACGGTCGTGGCTGACGAAAATCAGCGTGCCCGGGTAGTTTTCCAGCGCCAGGTTCAGTGCTTCGATCGATTCCATGTCCAAGTGGTTGGTCGGTTCGTCCATGATCAGCACGTTGGGCTTTTGCAGGATCAGCTTGCCGAACAGCATGCGACCTTGCTCACCACCGGAGATGACCTTGACCGACTTGAGGATCTCGTCGTTGGAGAACAGCATCCGGCCCAAAGTACCGCGAATCATCTGCTCGCCCTGGGTCCACTGACCCATCCAGTCGAACAGGGTGACGTCGTCTTCGAAGTCGTGAGCGTGGTCCTGAGCGTAGTAGCCCAGTTCAGCGGCGTCAGTCCATTTCACGCTACCGGCATCCGGGGTCAGTTCGTTGACCAGGGTGCGCAGCAGGGTGGTCTTGCCGATACCGTTCGGGCCGATGATCGCAACGCGCTCGCCGGCTTCAACCTGGAAGCTGAAGTCCTTGAACAATGGCTTGCCATCGAAACCCTTGGCCATTTTCTCGACCATGACCGCCTGACGGTGCAGCTTCTTGTTCTGCTCGAAACGAATGAACGGGCTGACGCGGCTGGAAGGCTTGACCTCGGCCAGCTGGATCTTGTCGATCGCCTTGGCGCGGGAGGTGGCCTGCTTGGCTTTCGAGGCGTTGGCCGAGAAGCGGCTGACGAACGATTGCAGTTCGGAAATCTGCGCTTTCTTCTTGGCGTTGTCCGACAGCAGTTGCTCGCGGGACTGGGTCGCCACGGTCATGTATTCGTCGTAGTTGCCCGGGAACAGGCGCAGCTCGCCGTAATCCAGGTCAGCCATGTGCGTGCACACGCTGTTCAGGAAGTGACGGTCGTGGGAGATGATGATCATCAGGCTGTTACGCTGGGTCAGGATGTTTTCCAGCCAGCGAATGGTATTGATGTCCAGGTGGTTGGTCGGTTCGTCGAGCAACAGCACTTCCGGATCGGAGAACAGCGCCTGCGCCAGCAACACGCGCAGTTTCCAGCCTGGCGAGACTTCGCTCATCGGGCCGAAATGCTGTTCCAGCGGAATGCCCAGACCCAGCAACAATTCGCCGGCACGGGATTCGGCGGTGTAGCCGTCCATCTCGGCGAACTCGGTTTCCAGCTCGGCAACGGCCATGCCGTCTTCTTCGGACATTTCAGCCAGCGAGTAGATGCGATCACGCTCGGCCTTGACCTTCCACAGCTCTTCGTGACCCATGATCACGGTGTCAATCACGGTGAATTCTTCGTAGGCGAACTGATCCTGGCGCAGCTTACCCAGACGCACGTTCGGCTCGAGCATGACCTGACCGCCGGACGGATCGAGATCGCCGCCGAGGATTTTCATGAAAGTCGACTTGCCGCAACCGTTGGCACCGATCAGGCCGTAGCGATTGCCTGCGCCGAATTTGACCGAAACGTTTTCGAACAGCGGCTTGGCGCCAAACTGCATCGTGATGTTAGCTGTGGAGATCAATTACCTTACCTATCAATGGGTTAGAGCTGGTCTGTGGTGCCTGGTACAAACTTGAGTACCAATCTGGAGCTTTTCCAGCTCCCCCCAGTCTGTGCTTGAGTTGAGCCAACGCGCATAAGCCGTCCGCAACTGGGGCCTTTGAAGGCAAGCTGCTGAGCGACGAGTACGGGGTTCTTGTTGGACATTGGCGCGCATTGTCGCATAACTCAGACGGCAGTTATATGGCAGGCAAACCGGCGTTCGCATCGGCTCGTCCGAGAAGTAATTGATATCCGCTGATCAAAATCTCAAAAAACCGAATGAACTCACTCGGCCATTTTCACTTCGGAAAGTGGAGCAGCAGCCATTTCGTTCAATCGAGTGAGGAACAAGCCATGCGAGCAATGACCTATCACGGCGCTCATGACGTGCGCGTCGAAACCGTACCGGACCCGAAACTTGAAGCCGCCGACGACATCATCCTGCGCGTCACCGCCACCGCCATCTGCGGGTCGGACCTGCACCTGTACCGAGGCAAGATACCCACCGTCGAACATGGCGATATCTTTGGCCATGAGTTCATGGGTATCGTCGAAGAAACCGGCCCAGCCGTCACGGCGGTGCAGCGCGGCGACCGCGTGGTGATTCCCTTCGTGATCGCCTGTGGCGATTGCTTCTTCTGTCAGCAAGAGCTTTACGCCGCCTGCGAGACCACCAATGAAGGCCCTGGCGCGGCGCTGAACAAGAAAATGATTCCGCCACCTGCGGCGCTGTTCGGCTACAGCCGTCTGTATGGCGGAATTCCCGGTGGCCAGGCGGAACTGGTGCGCGTGCCGAAAGCCAATACCGGCCCGTTCAAGGTGCCGGGCACGCTGTCGGACGAGAAAGTGCTGTTTCTCTCTGACATCCTGCCGACTGCCTGGCAAGCGGTGATCAACGCCGGCGTTAAACAGGGTTCGAGTCTGGCGATCTACGGCGCCGGGCCGGTCGGTTTGCTCACCGCAGCCTGCGCGAGAATGCTCGGTGCTGAGCTGATTTTCATGGTCGACCATCACCAGTACCGCCTCGATTATGCCCAGCGCACCTACGGCGTGATTCCGATCAACTTCGATAAGGACGATGACCCGGCGGATACCATTACCAGCCAGACTCCCGGCCATCGCGGCGTCGATGCGGTGGTCGATGCCGTCGGCCTTGAAGCCAAGGGCAGCACCACCGAAACGGTCATGGCTACACTCAAGCTTGAAGGCAGCAGCGGCAAGGCCTTGCGCCAGTGCATCGCCGCCGTCCGGCGCGGTGGTGTGGTCAGCGTCCCGGGCGTATATGCCGGGTTCATCCACGGTTTTATGTTCGGCGATGCTTTCGACAAGGGCCTGACCTTCAAAATGGGCCAGACTCACGTACAGCGTTTTCTGCCGGAGCTGCTTGGCTACATCGAAACCGGCAAGTTGCAGCCCGAAGCGATCATCACTCACAGGCTGTCTCTGGAGCAGGCGGCCGAGGGTTACAAGATCTTCAATAAGAAGCAGGAAGAATGCCGCAAGGTGATTCTGACGCCGGGTGGCAGCGATGTTCCGCTGGCGCAGCTGGATGAAACCACGCCGTTCGTACCGGCCACCTGAAACCGAGGACTTTTCATGGCGCTACCGTCATCTTCGTTCGCAGCTCCCGTGCGAGCATGGTTTGTGAACCTGTCGCGCACGGGCTGGGGAGGGCGCATTTTCTGGCTGACCCTGGTCGGTGTAACCGTGTTGCTGTTGATCAGTGGCTACACCGGTTTGGTCAGTACCGGCCGCGACACGCTACGCCTCGCCACTCTCGGCGGTCTGTCGGGTTTTGCCGCCACGGCAATCGGTGCGTTGCTGGCCCTGGTGTTGCGGGCGATTACTTCGCGAACTCAAGACACCATGCTCGGGTTTGCGGCAGGGATGATGTTGGCTGCCAGTTCCTTTTCACTGATCCTGCCGGGGATTGCGGCGGCGAAGGAAGCGGTGAGCAGTCCCATGCTCGCCGCTGCCGTCGTAGTTGCCGGCATGGCTTTGGGCGTAGCGTTGATGGTCGGCCTCGACCGCTTCGTCCCCCACGAACACGAAAAGAGCGGCCGGCGCGGCCCCGAAGCCAAGCGCTTCAATCGGGTCTGGCTGTTCGTGCTGGCGATCACCCTGCACAACCTTCCGGAAGGCATGGCGATCGGCGTCAGCTTCGCCACTGGTGACATGAAAATCGGCCTGCCGCTGACGACGGCCATTGCCATTCAGGACATTCCAGAAGGACTAGCGGTCGCGTTGGCATTGCGCGTGACCGGCATTTCCGCAGGGCGTGCAGCGTTGATTGCCGCCGCTTCAGGATTGATGGAACCGTTGGGCGCGATCATCGGTTTGGGCATCACCAATAGTTTTGCGTTGGGTTTTCCGGTGGCGATGGGCCTGGCGGCGGGCGCGATGATCTTTGTGGTGTCGCATGAAGTGATTCCGGAAACTCACCGCAACGGCCACGAAACACCGGCCACGCTCGGGCTGATGCTTGGCTTCGGCGTGATGATGTTTCTCGATACCGCTTTGGGTTAAAAAACCGACGTGCACCACTGAGCGTATCGTCTCGCACAAAAAAGGAATTTTTTTCAGCGCCAATCACTCTTTCGTTTATAGGCAATGCCAATAACGCAGGGGAATGAGTCATGTCGCTGATCGAAATCCCGACCAGGAAGTCTTCGGGTAAAACATCCACGCCGGCGGATACCGAGCGCCGGCTCTATGACCGATTGCTGGCGGAAGACTCCACGGTTGATCGTGCGGCACTGGACTTCCTGCGCCGGCAGCTGAGCAAGGCGGCTGCGCTGTCTGACGATTTGCCGGCCAGCGCCGAAGAGCTGCTGCAATGGTCGGAAACCCGCTGCGCCAGCGTGGCGGCCGAGTACGCCGATTACCTCGAGCAACGTCAGCAGGGCGCGCCGCGCCGCTATTTCCGCAACAAATCCCACGCGTTGTATTTCATCTTGCATGTGGCACCGACCAAAGAGGTCGATGGCGCCTGGTTGGCCGGGCTGTTGCCGCAGTGGCAGGACCCGCGTTTCGACGATTTGCTCGATACCTATCTTGAAGAGCTGGGCGAGGGCGTGCCACGGCAGAATCATGTGGTGATCTATCGCAAGCTGCTCGCCGAGCATGAATGCTCTGATCTGAGCGGTCTTGCCGACGAGTATTTTCTGCAAGGCGCGGTGCAGCTGGCACTGGGACGTTTCGGCGGGCAGTTTCTGCCAGAAGTCATCGGCTTCAACCTCGGCTACGAGCAACTGCCGCTGCACTTGTTGATCAGTGCTTATGAGCTAGCGGAGCTGGGCATCGATCCGCACTATTTCCGCCTGCACGTGACCATCGACAACGCCAGCACCGGCCATGCGCGCAAGGCAGTGCAATCAATGCTCGAGCTGTTGCCACTTGGCGATGAACGCGATGAGTTCTACCGGCGCATGGCCGTCGGTTATCGCCTCAACGACGTGGGCAAAGGCACAACCGCCGTCATCACAGAGTTTGATCTGGACCACGAAGTCATCGCCATGCTTGAGCGTAAAGCTGTCTTTGGCCGGCACATGCATTCCGACTACTGCCGCATCGAAAACCGCACCATCAATCAGTGGCTGGCCACGCCGGGACAGATGGGCGAGTTTCTTTCGGCGCTGGAGCGCAAAAGCTGGATCAAACGCGGCGAGGCGGTGGAAGAAAGTCGCTTCTGGCGGTTGATCGACGGCAGCGACGCGGCGATGTTCGGTGTGTTCAACGGTTATGAGAAACAGCTGTTGCGCGACTGGATCACTCAGGATTGCCCGGCCTCCCGGCCTCGGCCTTACGTACGCCGCGAAGCTGCCGTCGAAGAAACCTTTGACGATGACGCCGATCTGCTCAACCTGGAAGCGGCACTGGCCGACAAGCCTGCCGCCGAACAGATGTCATTGTTGATGCCATGGCTGCAACCCCAGCGGCACTGGCGTCCGGCCGGACTTTTCGCGACGCGTCGCTTCATGCAACTGCGCGCCCGCTTGCGTTGAAACAAGGAGGCTTCATGTCGGCACAAGAAACATCGGACAGAGCGCTGTTCGAGCTGGGCAAGCGCCTGCTCGACAGCGGTTATCACTTCATTACCCCAACGCCGTTGACCCACGAACGTTTTCTGCAGCGCTTTGCCACGCCTTTGGCGAAAGATCTGCGTGATGTGTTTGGCTGGTCGATGCCGTTTCCTTCAGAGCTGTTTCGCGCAGAAGAACTGGCCACGCTGGAGCAGGCCGGCGTAGTCGAACGCGATGGCGCGGTGTGGCGCAGTCAAGTGCGCTGGTCGACGCTCAATGAGCGGTTGTTCGCTCATTCCGCCTTCCCGACAACCGCGAGCGATGCGGTGTTCTTCGGTCCGGATACCTACCGTTTCGCTCAGGCCATAGAAGCGCAGTTGCAGCAGCGCTTTTCGCCGATCATGCGCGCAGTAGACATCGGCTGCGGCAGCGGCGCCGGGGCGGTGCTCATCGCCAAAGCAAGGCCGGATGCCCAAGTGCTGGCGGTGGATATCAATCCGCAGGCGTTGCGCATGAGTGCCGTCAACGCTGAGCTGGCCGGGGCCAACAACGTGTCGGTGTACCACAGTGATCTGCTCGCCAGTGTCGAAGGTCAGTTCGACTTGATCATCGCCAACCCGCCGTATATGAACGACCAGCAACAGCGCGCTTATCGCCACGGCGGCGGGGCGCTGGGCGAGGGCTTGTCGGTGCGGATCGTGCGTGAGGCGTTGCCGCGCCTGGAAGTCGGCGGCACGTTACTTGTGTATACCGGCGTAGCGATCGTTGCCGGGCAGGACCCGTTCCGCGAGGCCGTGGCGCCTCTGCTCAAGGGCGAACGTTTTGGCTGGACTTATCGTGAACTCGATCCGGACGTGTTCAGTGAGGAATTGCTCAAGCCGGAATATGAGCGCGCCGAGCGAATCGCCGTGGTCGCACTGACGGTAACCCGGGAGCAGTGACCGACGTGTGGGCCACTGCTGACGCGGTGGCCTTCAGCGATTTCTGATGCGCGAGATCGTCAGCAGGCAAACCCCTACCAGCATCGCGGCCCCGGCTACCAACAGCGGCGAAGGGCGAATCGGCTGCCGCGAGATACGCTCGATGCGCCCGGTGAGGGAGGCGCGCACCGGCGCAAGAGGTTCCGCCAGATAAGGCGCCTCTTCGATCTCCAGGCGTAAGCCGTCCGGCATCACCAGCGTCAGCCCTTCGATCGTGCCGGCAATTCTGCCCGGATAAACCGGCTCACCGGTCGGGTCGAGCTGGTCGTAGAAAAACATTTGCCCTTCAAGCCAGCCGACGGCGGTCTGCAATTCAGGCCCCAGGTAATACTTTCCATCGAGAAAAAAGCCAGAGAATTGCGGCGCGCGCTCGACGCTTTCAATGCGATAGCGCTGACCTGGTTTCATACCGGTTTGTGGGGCGATCATGGGGGTTCCTCCGTTATTGGTAAGCGATAGAGGAGCGCGTGCCAAGCGTGGTTCCATCGAAATGAGCAACGGGCGTTGCGCCTGTTTGTATGACGCGCAGGCATTACACAAAAGCAGGCAAGACAGTTTTTCACAGTTGAGGGTTCACTATCGGTTACGAACTGTGGCTAAAATGCCACCCTTTCACCGAGCGCCCGGAAACGGCGCGGGCCATGGACGCGCCCTGTGCATCAAGACCGCTGCATAAGACGCTGGGCCTCAGGTCGCCACGCGCGCAGTTTGTTCACTTTTGACGTGTGACCCTTTTCCGTGAAACTCATCATTGCCGCTGTTTATGTCATCTCTATTGCTTACGTTCACTTGCGTGGACGCGTGCGCCACAAGCTGGGGCGGCAACTGAGTGACCACTCGACGTTCCTCGCGCCGATCAACTGCTTCCTCTATCTGTTTTCGAAAATTCCCAACAAGCCGTATCTGAACCCGGCGGACTTTCCCGATCTGAGCCCGTTGCAGGCGCACTGGCAAGAGATTCGCGAGGAGGGCCAGAATCTGTTGCGTGCCGGCGAGATCAAGCGCTCGAATCAGTATGACGATGTCGGCTTCAACTCTTTCTTCAAGACTGGCTGGAAGCGCTTCTACCTCAAGTGGTACGGCGACAGCCATCCATCGGCGATGAAGCTGTGCCCCCGCACCACTGAATTGGTGCAGAGCATCGGCTCAATCAAGGCGGCGATGTTTGCCGAGCTGCCACCGGGCTCTAAGCTGGTGCGCCACCGCGATCCGTACGCCGGTTCCTATCGTTATCACCTGGGTCTGGATACGCCGAATGATCCCGGCTGCTATATCAACGTCGACGGTGAGAACTATCACTGGCGCGATGGCGAAGCGGTGATGTTCGACGAGACGTTTATTCATTACGCTGAAAACACCACGGATCAGAACCGGATCATTCTGTTCTGTGACATTGAGCGGCCGTTGAAGTACCGCTGGGCGGCGGCGTTCAACCGCTGGTTCAGCCGCACCGTGATGTCAGCGGCAGGCGCGCCGAATGATGCGGGGGACAAGACCGGTGGTATCAACCGCTTGTTTACCAAGATCTACAAGATCCGTTTGCGCGGCAAAGAGCTGAAGAAGCGCAACCGTACGCGGTATTACCTGGAGAAGTGGGCGATTTTTGCGGCGTTGTTGGCGATCTTTATTCTGATCTGAGACTTGCGGTGTCAGTACCGGCCTCTTCGCGAGCAGGCTCGCTCCCACATTTTGAAATGCGTTTCCCTGTGGGAGCGAGCCTGCTCGCGAAGGCGGCCTCACTTCAAACATACCTCTAGCTGGCCCAACGCTTACTCCCCGGACGCCTTCCGAGTCTTCTTCGCCGGCGCCGCCTTACTGGTTGATTTGGCCTTGGGCTTGGCCGGTGCCTTGCCGCCGAGGCTGCGTTTGAGCAGCTCGGTCAAGTCGATAACATCGGCAGTCTTGCGTTCTTCCTCGCCAGTGGTGGTCTCGACGTCCTCGATCTTGCCTTCGTGGGCTTTTTTCTCGACCAGCGCCATGATCTTGTTTTCGAACTCGTCCTTGTAGTCCTCAGGCGACCACTCCGAGGTCATGTCTTCAACCAGACGTTTGGCCATGTCCAGCTCACCCTTGGCCAATTGCGGTTTGGTCACTTCACTGCCCAGCGCCAGTTCATCAAGACTGCGCACTTCCTGCGGCCAGCGCAGTTTCACCAGAACCAGCGCCGACTCCAGCGGCATCAACGCGGCCAGGTATTGACGGGTATGCAGGACAACGCGGGCGAGGGCGACCTTGTTGGTTTTGCTCAGGGTTTCGCGCAGCAACGCGTAGACCTTGCCGCCGCGCTTGTCTGGCGCCAGGTAATAGGGCGTGTCGATGTTCTGCAGCGGAATCTGCTCGGCGTCGACGAACGAGAAAATGTCGATGGTCTGTGTCGAGACGGGGTGCGCCGAGCGGATTTCTTCCTCGCTGAGCACCACGTAGCGGCCCTTTTCGTAGGCCACGCCTTTGACGATGTTCTCTTTGGTGACTTCCTTGCCGGTGACCTTGTTGATGCGTTTGTAGCCCACCGGGTCCATGCTGCGGCTGTCGAGCCAATCGAAGTCCACGCCTTGGGACGACGTCGCTGAAACCAGCGCCACGGGGATGTGTACCAGTCCAAAACTGATTGCGCCTTTCCAGATTGCCCGAGCCATGACTTGTCCTCCGAGTGATGATCAGGTGACCCGTGGCGCGGCGAGAAAGTTTCCAGTGATTGCGCGGCTTCCAGCGGTACGGTCAAGCCGTGTTACATGTTGTTTAAGGCACGAGGGTTAACAAATCCGAACCCACGGCGTAGCGTGGGCTCCAAGGCTCTAGTCCACGCACATCGAGAGGTATTCCCATGAACCGGTTTCTGATTGGCATCGCCGTCCTCGCCTTAAGTGGTGGCCTGGTTCATGCCGATGTCGTGCTCGCACAAAGCCCCACCGGCAACAGCAACAATCCCTACAACAGCCCGATCCGCCGGGCCAATCCCAACAGCATGCAGGGCACCCAGCCCAGCGCTCCGCCGCTTCGCGGGCCGAACACCGTTCCCGTGCCACGTCAGCCGACCGTTGAAAATCGCGGCATCGGCAATGGTCAACCGATTCGTTCGGTGCCGAGCAATCCGCCAACCTTCATTCCCAACCCGCCCTCACGGGGCACCGGCAACAACCGTTGAACGGCAGGACTGATGTTCTGTCAGTCTTTCACACGAACAAAAGGAATCGTGCATGTTGCGTAAAACCCTACTAGCCACCTGCTGCGCCGCCGCGCTGATCAGTGCCCCGGCGTTCGCCGCCGCGCCCAAAGAGCTGAAAAGCGAACAGGGCATTCTTGAAGTCACCACCATTGCCCAAGGCCTGGAACATCCCTGGGCACTGGCGTTTCTGCCTGATCAGAAGGGCATGCTGGTGACCGAACGTCCGGGTCATCTGCGCGTTGTGAGCAAGGACGGCAAACTGTCGGAGCCGATCAGTGGCGTGCCGCAAGTCTGGGCCAAAGGGCAGGGCGGTTTGCTTGATGTGGCGCTGTCGCCAGACTTCAAGCAGGACCGCATGGTCTACCTGTCGTACGCAGAAGGCGGTGGTGAGGGCGGCAACGCTGGTACGGCGGTAGGGCGCGGACGGCTTTCCGATGACCTGAAGACGCTGAAGGACTTCAATGTGATCTTCCGTCAGGAACCGAAACTGTCGGTGAGCAACCACTTCGGTTCACGCCTGGTGTTCGATCGCGACGGGTATCTGTTCATCACCCTCGGCGAAAACAACGACCGCCCGACTGCGCAGGACCTCGACAAGCTGCAAGGCAAAGTCGTACGCATCTTCCCGGACGGCAAAGTGCCGGACGATAACCCTTTCGTTGGCCAATCCGGTGTCAGGCCTGAAATCTGGTCCTATGGCCTGCGTAACCCGCAGGGCGCGGCGCTCAATCCGTGGACCGGCACGCTGTGGGAGAACGAACACGGGCCACGTGGCGGTGATGAAGTGAACATCATCGAGCGCGGCAAAAACTACGGCTGGCCGTTGGCGACCCATGGCATCAATTACTCGATGCAGCCGATTCCAGAGGCCAAGGGCAAAACTGCTGAAGGCACCGTGGCGCCGCATCATGTCTGGGAAAAATCCCCCGGGGTTACCGGCATGGCGTTCTACGACGCCGATCGCTTCACGCCGTGGCAGCACAACGCGTTTATCGGCGCACTGGTGAGTCAGGAACTGATTCGCCTGCAGTTCGATGGCGACAAAGTCGTCCATGAGGAGCGTTTGCTGGGTGAGTTGAACAAGCGCATACGCGATGTGCGCCAAGGGCCGGATGGCTATCTGTATGTGCTGACGGATGAAGAAAATGGCTCGCTGTACAGGCTGGGGCTTAAATAAGCCAATCGATCGTTCCCACGCTCTGCGTGGGAATGCAGCCCGGGACGCTGCGCGTCCCAAAAGATCGCAGCCTTCGGCTGCTCCCCAATCAGCCGCGCCAGTCAGTCCCGCATTTGGCCGAACCGCCGCCCCGTTGCCTTGTTATAGTTCGGGCCTTATTTCCCAGCTCGGTAAAGGATCACTGCCATGACTCAATACTCCGCCTTCAGCGTCGAACTGGCCGACAACATCGCGCATGTGCAGATCAATCGCCCGGAAAAGATCAACGCAATGAACGCGGCGTTCTGGAGCGAAATCATCGAGATATTCCAATGGATCGACGATACCGACGAAGTCCGCGTGGTGGTGCTCAGCGGTAATGGCAAACATTTTTCTTCCGGCATCGACCTGATGATGCTTGCCGGCGTCGCCAATGAGCTGGGCAAGGACGTGGGCCGCAATGCGCGCCTGCTGCGGCGCAAGATCCTTAATCTGCAAGCCTCGTTCAACGCCGTCGACAACTGCCGCAAACCGGTGCTTGCTGCGATTCAGGGCTATTGCCTGGGCGGGGCGATCGATCTGATCTCGGCTTGTGACATGCGTTATGCCGCCGAGGACGCGCAATTTTCCATCAAGGAAATTGACATCGGCATGGCCGCTGACGTCGGTACGCTGCAACGGTTGCCGCGAATCATCGGAGACGGCATGCTGCGTGAACTGGCATACACCGGTCGCACCTTTGGCGCCGAGGAAGCACGCAGCATGGGCCTGGTCAATCGCGTCTACAGCGACAAGGACACACTGCTCGAAGGCGTATTCGGCATTGCCCGTGACATCGCGGCGAAGTCGCCGATTGCCGTGACCGGCACCAAGGAAATGATCAGCTACATGCGCGATCATCGCATCGACGATGGTCTCGAATACGTTGCCACCTGGAACGCCGCCATGCTGCAATCCACCGATCTGCGCGTGGCCATGGCCGCCCACATGAGCAAACAGAAACCCGAATTTCTGGATTGAGTTAACCATGACCTCTCGCTGGACCACTGCAGTACTCGACACCGATCAACCCGGCGGCTGGGCCGTAGCGCGCAGCCCGGAAGGCTTTCTGTTCGATGACAATGGCGCCTTGTTCCCGCGCGAATGGCTCAAGCGCCAGGACCTTTCAGTCCTCGCCGAGCATGGGATTGGTCATCTGGATGGCGAACCGGTCTATCTGCTTGAGTTGCGCAGCGTCAGCGATGTGCCCGGATGCGGCTGGAAAGGCTTGCGGGCGTTCATGCTCGAAGGCGATCACACGCTGTACAAAGTGCTCGGTTATGCCGCACAGATCGGCACTTGGGCTCGCGAGCATCGCTTCTGCGGCAACTGTGGCCAGCCGATGACACAAGTACCGCGCGAACGAGCGATGTATTGCCAGCCGTGCGAGCTGCGCAGTTATCCGCGCATTTCACCGAGCATGATCGTGCTGATTACCCGTGGCGACGAAATCCTTCTGGCACGCTCGCCGCGTTTCGTCTCCGGGGTTTACAGCACGCTGGCCGGTTTCGCCGAGCCGGGGGAATCAGCCGAGGATTGCCTGATTCGCGAAGTTCGCGAGGAAGTGCAGATTGAAGTGAAGAACATCCAGTACATCGGCAGCCAGTGCTGGCCGTTCCCGCACTCGATGATGCTCGGCTTCCATGCCGAATATGCCGGTGGCGAGATTGTCTGTCAGGAAGACGAGATCGAGGACGCTCAGTGGTTCAACGTGCACGAGTTGCCGCCGTTGCCAGCGTCGCGTTCGATTGCCCGTTACCTGATCGACGTCTATGTGGCGCGGCGCTTAGGCCACGCTGAACCAGTGTTGCCAGGCTAAGCGCACAGTCAGCCCGAGCACGACGGTGATGAACACCGGACGAATGAATTTGGCGCCGCCGCTGATCGCGGTGCGCGCGCCAAAGAAAGCCCCGACCATCACCGACAGGCCCATGCACAAGCCAATGATCCAGTCGACCTGACTGGAGAAGATGAACACCGACAGCGCCGCGATGTTGCTGACAAAGTTCATGCTGCGCGCCACGCCGCTGGCCTTGACCAGGTCGATCGGGTACAGCAGCAGACTGCTGACTGTCCAGAACGCCCCCGTGCCGGGGCCGGCCACGCCATCGTAGAAGCCGAGGCTGAAGCCTTGCGTCGATTGCCATTTCTTTTTGATCGGCGCATCGCTGTCCAGCGGCGCTTTAGGCGTGCCACCAAACAGCAAATACAGGCCGCAGGCGAAAACGATCACCGGCAGCATCTTGTTCAGCCACTCGGCCGGCAGGTAATGCGCAACCACCGCGCCAGTCAGCGCGCCGACCAGAGTGCCGACAATCGCGTGGGTCCACTGGCGTGGGTGGAACAGTTTGCGCTTGTAGAAGGTGAAGCTGGCGGTCGCCGAACCGAAAGTCGAACTCAGCTTGTTGGTGCCCAGCACCAGGTGCGGCGGCAGGCCCGCCGTCAGCAGCGCCGGCGTAGTCAACAGACCGCCACCGCCAGCGATGGCATCGATGAAACCGGCAAGGAAAGCAACAGCAGCCAGAATGGCCAGGGTGGTGAGGTCAACGCTGAGTTCGAAAGGCATGGATTCGGCTTATTCGGCAAGGCGCAGAACGTGGGCTGCGGGGAGGGCGGTTATGTTACCTGTATCGAACTGTTGCGGCGAGCCAGAGCATGCCGTCCTCAATTACAGTCTGGAATACATTCCTGTGTAGGAGCTGCCGAAGGCTGCGATCTTCTGGGGCGCGTGGGAACGATCAAATCAAGATCAAAAGATCGCAGCCTTCGGCAGCTCCTACACAGGGGTGGGTTGGCTTTAGAGACCGAGTTCACTCAGCCCCGGATGATCATCCGGCCGGCGGCCCAGCGGCCAGTGGAATTTGCGCTCGCTTTCCTTGATCGGCATGTCGTTGATGCAGGCATAGCGCTGGAACATCAGGCCGTTGTCATCGAACTCCCAGTTCTCGTTACCGTACGAGCGGAACCAGTTGCCCGAATCGTCGTGCCATTCATAGGCGTAACGCACGGCGATGCGCGTATCGGAGTAGGCCCAGAGTTCTTTGATCAAGCGATAATCGAGTTCCTTCGCCCACTTGCGCGTCAGGAATGCCTTGGCCTCTTCGCGGTTGTTAGCGAACTCGGCGCGATTGCGCCACTTGGTGTCGAGGGTGTAAGCGAGCGACACCTTTTCCGGATCGCGGCTGTTCCAGCCATCCTCGGCGAGGCGCACCTTCTCGATCGCTGACGCATGGTTGAATGGCGGCAATGGCGGACGTACCTGGGCTGCAGTCGACATGTTCAATCTCCTGATTCATTTAATGTATGAACAACAAGTCCGGCTTATTAAGAGTTACAGGCCCAATAACTTTCGCGCCATGCATTGCGCATTATCGGCGGCACTGTGATCACCCATCACAAGCGCTACGGTAATGGCGCCTTCAATCAGGATCAGCAACTGTCTGGCCAGCAGTTGCGGATCCTCGGCGCCATATTCGGTACACAGCTCGCACACGTAGTCGAGCAGCTTCTGTTTGTGTTCTTTGGCCACCAGCCGCACCGGATCCTGCGGATCGCCCGTTTCGCCGCTGGTGTTGATAAAGGCGCAGCCGCGAAAGCCTTCCGAGTCGAACCAGCCCTTGAGCACGGTAAACAGGTTGAGCAGGCGATCAACCGGGGTTTCGGCCTGATCGACAGCATGTGTGAACCAGTGCATCCAGCGAACATCGCGTCGCTGAAGCGCTGCGACAACCAGTGCGTCCTTGT
This sequence comes from Pseudomonas siliginis, assembly GCF_024072275.1. Lineage (NCBI taxonomy): Bacteria > Pseudomonadati > Pseudomonadota > Gammaproteobacteria > Pseudomonadales > Pseudomonadaceae > Pseudomonas > Pseudomonas siliginis. Next base: position 2,992,500 of record NZ_CP099598.1, read on the forward strand.
CGGCAAAGTAACGGTAAATGCTTTTTCTGGAGACGCCGGCGGTCTTCACCAGAAGATCCATGCTGGTGGCAGCGATGCCACTTTTGTAGATCAACTTTTCGGTGACATCCAGAATGATGTCGCGTGTGTCATTGCTGATTGATTCGTTCATGTGGCGAACAGTAGAACGAGTGTTCTCCTTGGTCAAGCGATTTTCTTCGGCGTGTGTGAAAACGCTTTCGGGAGCAGGCTCGCTCCCACAGGGAAATGCATTTCAACGGTGGGAGCGAGCCTGCTCGCGAAGGGGCCATTACGGACACTGACAAGACCCGGCGCAGACGATGGTGTAAGCTCTCAAACTCTTCGGAATCGAACCTTGCGAGCCTTATGCCGTTGCTTTTCAAACGTTCTCTGCTGCCCAAACTGCGCAGCTTCGCGCTGACCGCCGAGGCGGTGAGCATTCTGTCCAGTGCTGCCGAATTCCGACGCTGCCTGCTCGAGCAAATCGCCGCAGCGACCCAGCGCATCTACATCGTCGCGCTGTATCTGCAGCAGGACGAAGCCGGCCAGGAAATCCTCGATGCCCTGCACGCTGCCAAACTCAAGCGTCCCGAACTGGAAATCGCCGTGGTGGTTGACTGGTTGCGCGCCCAGCGCGGCCTGATCGGCGCGGGCAAGCAGCCGGGCAACGCCGCCTGGTATCAGGACATGACCCGCACACATCAGAGCGAAGTGCCGATCTACGGCGTGCCGGTGCAGACCCGCGAGCTGTTCGGCGTGCTGCACCTCAAAGGCTTCGTGATTGACGACAAGGTGGTCTACAGCGGCGCGAGCCTCAACAACGTCTACCTGCACAAACTCGACAAGTACCGTTTCGACCGTTACCACGTGCTGCGCAGTCGCGAGCTGGCGGATTCGATGCATCACCTAGTCAAGCATGGCCTGATCGAATCGAAAGCCGTGCACCGCCTCGACCTGCCCAACCTGCCGACTACCCGCAGCCTGCGCAACGACATCGGCGACCTGCGCAGCCGTCTGAAATACGCGACCTATGACACCGGCGCCGGCAGCACCAGCCGAGAAGGTCTGTCGGTCACGCCACTGCTCGGCGTCGGCAAGAACAACCCGCTGAACCGGGCGATTCTCGAGCTGATCGCCAGCGCGCAAAAGCAGCTGACCATCTGCACGCCGTACTTCAACCTGCCCCTGGGCGTGATCCGTGAGATCAACCGCGCGCTGGCCCGTGGCGTGAAGATCGATATCGTGGTCGGCGACAAGACTGCCAACGATTTCTACATTCCGCCGAGCGAGCCGTTCAAGGTGATCGCCGCGCTGCCGTATCTGTACGAAATCAGCCTGCGCCGCTTCGCCAAACGCCATCAGCACAGCATCGACAGTGGCCAGTTGAACCTGCACTTGTGGCGCGACGGTGACAACACCTATCACCTTAAAGGCATGTGGATCGATCAGCGCTACACCTTGCTGACCGGCAACAACCTCAACCCACGGGCGTTCCGCCTCGACCTGGAAAACGCGCTGCTGATCGAAGACCCGAAAGGCGAGTGGCTGGAGCCACGGGCGAAAGAGCTGGAAAACATCTTCCGCCATACCACGCGGATCGACAGCTTCCAGGCCCTGGAAACACTGCCGGATTACCCGGCAGGGGTGGCGAAGTTTCTCAAGCGGGTGAGTCGGGTGAGGATTGAGCGGTTGCTCTACCGGATTCTCTAGAGCGTCCGCAATTGCTTTCGCGAGCAGGCTCGCTCCCACAGGGAAATGCATTCCAACTGTGGGAGCGAGCCTGCTCGCGAAGGGGCCAGACCAGAGGCTAAAAAATCAGTTCAGACCCAACTTCCCGCGCATCATCGACAAATCTTCCGCCAGCGTATTCACCGGCCCGACCAGCGCTTTGCGGTCGTTGTCCTTGACCTTGTCATAGGTCTCAAATCCGCCATCCGCAGTCTTGTACTTGGCCAGAATCCTGTCGACCGTGGCGAAGTTTTTGTCGACTTTCGCTACGAACGCCTTGTCCTGCTGTTCGATCTGCGGGCGGAACAAGTCGACGATCTTCTTCGCGCCGTCGATATTGCCCTGGAAGTCATACAGGTCAGTGTGGCTGTAGCGGTCTTCCTCGCCGGAAATCTTCGTCGCCGCCACTTCTTCCAACAGCGCAGCAGCGCCGCCAACGACTTTCTCCGGCGGGAAGGTCAGACCGGCCACACGGGTTTGCAGATCCTGCACGTCTTTGTTCAAACCGTCCGCCAATGCGTCCAGGCCTTGGGTGGATTTCTCCGCGAACAACGAATATTCGATCCGGTGAAAGCCCGTGAAGTCCTCGGCCTTTACGCCTTTTTCGTGATCGTCGACACGCGAGTCGATGGACGCATCGAGATCGCTGAACAGCTCGGCGATCGGCTCGATCGACTCGTAATAGACCCGCGTCGGCGCGTAGAGCTTCTGCGCGGTGGCGAGATCGCCTTTCTTCACTGCGTCGGTGAACTGCTGGGTGTGGCTGGCCAGTTCATCGAGCTTTTCGGTGACGTAAATCTTGTAGTCCGACACCGGCCCCACCAGATCCAGCGGCGCGGTCGCGGCGAACGCCGACAGCGGGGTGTTGAGCAAACCAAGGGTCAGCAATAACGCGAGTGGCGTCTTTTTCATGGGGCGGCTCCAGTGTCGGTTGGGTGTCATGCGGTTTTGTTTTGGGAGGTGGCAGCGAGTAACGAGCGACCGATGAAGTCGTCATCTCCGGTAGCGCCGGGCAGGGTGAAGAAGTAACCGCCGCCGACCGGTTTGAGGTATTCCTCGAGCGGTTCGCCGTTGAGGCGGGTTTGCACGGTGATAAAGCCTTTTTCCAGATCGGCCTGGTAGCAGATGAACAGCAGGCCCATGTCGAGCTGGCCGTTCTTGTTGACGCCGTTGGAGTAGTTGAACGGCCGCCGCAGGATCAGATTGGCCTGGGTCGCGGCGGTGCGCGGGTTGGCCAGACGAATGTGCGCATCGAGCCTGGTCAGCTTGCCGGCCGGATCCTTGCTGTAATCCGGCACTTCGCTTTCTTTGTGGCCGCCGATGGGCGCGCCGCTGCTCTTGACCCGGCCGAGAATGCTTTCCTGCTCCTGCAACGGCGTGCGATCCCAGCGCTCGACGAAGTTGCGGATGATGCGCACCGCTTGGTAACTGCCGTGGGCAGCCCAGGCCGGTTCGTCACTGTCCGGTTGTACCCAGACAATCCGCTCCATGGCCTTGGCGTCGTTGGAATCGGGGTTGGCCGAGCCATCGCGAAAACCGAGAAAGTTGCGCGCCGACTGCGCCGGTACACCGGGTTTGGCCGGGGCTTGCGGCGGGACGCTGCCTTCCTGTTTCCAGCGCACCAGCAACAGATCAGGAAGATTCTTGACGATGTCGCGCAGGGCGTGAATGTTGGTGTCGGCAGTGTTGGCGCAGAACTGCAGACTGAGGTCGCCATGGCAGCAATCGGCGTCCAGCGCATCGTTGGGAAAACCGACCATGCGTTGCAGACGCTTGGGCTTTGCCGCCGCCAGACCGAAGCGCTCGTCGAACAGCGAATCGCCGACAGAAACGGTGATGGTCAGGTTGTCCGGGGTGACCACCGGGCCGAGGATGCCGGAGTCCAGCGGTGGCAGTTTCGGGTCGATCTGCGCGACCGGGCCGCCCTTCATCAAAAACGCGATGCGTTCGTTGAGGGTGCGGAACAGCCGCTCGAGGTCTTCGCGATCGCTGGCCAGCACATCGAACGCCACCAGCATCCCGGAGGCCGGGCGCGGGGTGACGATGCCGGTCTGGTGCACACCGTGGAAATCGTGGCGATCTTCGGTCTTGTCGCTGCTCGGCGCTTCGGTGACTTGCGCAGGCTGCGCGGCCATGGCCGGGCAGCTCAGCGCCGAGCCGGCAAGGGCGACACCGGCGGCGCCCATGCCCATCAGCACGCGACGTCGTTGCAGGTTGAGAGGTTCTGAATCGTTCATCTGTCGTGGTCTTCTGCTTACAGGCCGGAAAGGCCGAGGGCGGGGTCGATGCCATCCATTGCCGCGGCCAGAGCCTTGGCTTTGGCCGCGATCTGCTGGCGTTGCGCGGCGGTCACGGCGTCGTAACTGACGTAGCCATCGGCGGATTTGAACGCGTTGAGCTGGTTGTCGAAGTCACTCATGGCCTGGTCGACATTCGCCAACACGTCAGCGGAGGATTTGCTCAGCATCGGGCGCAACAGGTCGACGACCTTGCGCGCGGTCTGCGCGTTGGCGGCGAAACCGTTGAGATCGCTGTGGCTGTAGCGTTCTTCCTCGCCGCTGCCAGCGCGCACATCGGCGAGGCTGTTGAGGTTGCGCACGACGATACTCACCAGTTGCTCCGGTGGCAGCGACTGCGCGAGCAACTGTTGCTTGAGGGTGGTGACGTCAGCGAGCAAGCGCTGGGCAATCGGCGCGACATCGTCGAGTTTGCGTTGCTCGAACAGCGCGTATTCGAGGCGATGGAAACCGACGAACGCCGGATCCTGCTCGCGCTTTTCGAAATAATCGGCGCGGGCATTGATGTGGTTGTCCAGCTCGGCCAGACGCTGCGCCGCCGGCGCCAGACGCTGATAAGCGGCACGCGCCGGCAGGTACAACGCTTGCGCCTGCGCCAGATCACCACTGGCGATCGCCTGGTTCAGCGCCGTCACCGCTTTGATCAACGCGCTGCCCTGAACGGCCAGATACACGCGAAACTCCGACAACGGCCCGACGAACGCGACCATCGACGGCTTGGCCTTGGCCGCGGCATCCGAGGCTGCCGTCGGCGTCACGTGCAAGGTGCCGCGCGGGTTGCTGAGCAAGCCGCAGGTGATCGCATAGTCGCCCGGTTGCAGGTTGGCATTGATCACCTGGCTCAGGCCCGGCGCGATGTTTTCCCGCTCTTCGACCACCAGCACGCCGTCGAGAATTTCCCACTCGACCGCACGCTCGGAGCGGTTGACGATGCGAAAACTGGCGCGGCCGGCGGGCACCGTCAGGGCATTTGGCTCGCAACTGTGCGGATGGATGTTTACGACGATTTCATCGTGGTTGTGCTGACGCTTGGCGGCGGCCATGTTCGAGGCGTACCAGAACAGCCCGCCGGCGGCGACCATCAGCAGCACCGAGCCGGCCAGCGCCCAACGCAGGGCCGGAGGTGTTTGGGTAGTAGACATGAAGGGCCTTATTGGCTGGAAACGGAAGTGGTTGGCGTCGCCTGGCGAGGCGCGGGCATGAAGAACATCACCAGTGCCAGCAGCAGATAAATCAGGTACGCGCCCAAGGTGCTGACGGTCGGCGCATCCTGATAACCGAACATGCCGGCCAGCACCGAGCCCAGCGGGCCGTCCATCGGCAGCGTCGCGCTGAAGTCGAACAGCACGGTCTGCAGGTGATTCCACAGCCCGGCTTCATGCAACGCCTGCACCGAGTTGGCGAGAATCCCGGCGGCGACCACGAGGATGAACAATCCGGTCCACTTGAAGAACGCCGAGAGGTTGAGGCGCATGCTGCCGCTGTAGATCAGGAAACCGACGATCACCGCCAGGATCAGGCCGAGCAGGGCGCCAATCGGCGCGCCCGGGCCTTCGCTTTGCTGGAACACGGCGAGCAGGAAGAACACCGTCTCCAGGCCTTCGCGAGCGACGGCGAAGAAAACCATGGCGATCAATGCAATCACCTGATGCCTGGATTGCGTCAGCGCCTGATCCAGCGAGGCTTGCAGCGAGTGCTTGATCGACCGCGCGACCTTGCGCATCCAGAACACCATCGAACTGAGAATGCCCACGGCGACCAGACCGACCACGCCTTCGAACAACTCCTGCTGCTTTTGCGGGAATTCAGCGCTGACCAGCTCCAGACCACCACCGACCAGCAGGGCAAGGGCGGCGGCGAGGAAGACGCCGATCCATACCGCTGGCATCCATTGGCCACGGCCGGTCTGCTGCAAATAACTGGCAATGATGCCGACGATGAGCGCGGCCTCGATGCCTTCGCGCAACATGATCAAAAAGGGAACGAGCATTGGCGAGCCACAGCGATTTAGATAGGAGGCTAAGTTGTAACATAATGACACTCATTCCCAAATGGCATTCATTGACATTTAGCTGAACCTGAGCTGAACAACTGCGATGTTTGAATCGCCGAGTTACCTGTAGGAGCGAGCTTGCTCGCGAATGCGGTATGCCTGTGACGCATCCGTGTCTGACACACCGCCTTCGCGAGCAGGCTCGCTCCCACATTGGCCCTGCGGTGACTTCAGCAGCTGGGTTAAGATGCCCACCACCCAAAAAACAACAAGGCTCACCTCGCTCCATGGCGGAAAAAGACACCATTGCCATTCAACTGGTGCGCGAAGCGCTGCTGCAAAGTTGTGCCCCGGGCGCGGCGACGGATGAGGCGTTGAGCAAGGTCGGCATCGATCCGGCTCTGTTAACGGCCGATGAGGGCAGGGTGCCGGCCTCGCAATACGCCAGACTCTGGCGCCTGCTGGCACGACGCGGTGATGACGAGTTCTTCGGCATGGACCCGCGCCCGCTCAAGTCCGGCAGCCTGGCGTTTCTGTGTCGCAGCGCCATGGCGCAACCGACGCTGGCGGCGCTGGATACCGGTCTGACGTTCCTGTCGCTGATGCTGGAAAAACTGCCGGCGCAACTGGTGCATCAGCAGAGCCTTGCGGAAATCGTCCTGCTCGAAGACGACGCCGAACCGCGCCGCGCCTTTACCTATTTCACTTACTGGATGATCGTGCACGGCGTCGCGTGCTGGCTGGCCGGGCGGCGGATTCCGATTCTGGCGATTGAACTGCGCTGCGCCGAACCGGACTTCACCGACGACTATCGGGTGATGTTTTCGGAAAACCTGCGGTTTGAGCGCCCACGTACGCGGATAATCTTTTCCGCCGATTGCCTCGATCTGCCGGTCAAACGCAGTGCCGAAGAACTCAAGCGCTTCCTGGCCCAGGCGCCGGCCAACATTCTGGTCAAGTACCGCGACCCCGACAGCCTGGCCAGCCGGATCAAGCACGATCTGCGGCAAGTGCCCGCCGAGCACTGGCCGGAAACCGAGGCGCTGGCCCAGCAACTGTGCATGTCCGCGTCGACCCTTCGCCGGCGACTGGCGGAGGAAGGGCAGACCTATCAGGGCCTCAAGGACAGTGTGCGCAAGGAGCTCGCAATCACCTGGCTGGCAGAGCCCTCGATCAGTTTCGTCGAGATCGCTGCACGGCTGGGTTTTGCTGATGCCAGTTCGTTCTACAAGGCGTTTCGCAAGTGGTCCGGGTCGAACCCGGGGCATTACCGCACACTGATCCTTAATGAGGTGGTCTGACCCGACGCCTGCGCGAGCAGGCTCGCTCCCACCCAGGGCCGCGTGACCATTCCCCTCAAAAGGCTTGGCCAAACCAGTCAGCCACTTTGATAACTTTGACCATTGCCCCGAGCCCCGCGCGGCGCGACTATCCCTGTGTTGTTTACGGTTCCCAGCCTAATAAAAACACCGAGGGATTCTGGCAATGCGCGATTACTTGTCTGCCACCGAACAGTTCGATTATCAGCACACCGTCGACGCGTCACTCAGCGGTACGCTTGCGGCACTCAACGCCTGCGTCGAATGTTGCGACCGCCATGCCTTGCCCGGGCGAATTGCGTTGTTCTGGGAAGGTCGCGACGGCTCAAGTGCGACTTACACCTTCACTGATCTGCAAGACAAAGCCGCGCGTTTCGCCAATTTCCTCCTCGCCCAGGGCGTGCAGAAGGGCGACAAGGTCGCCGGCCTGCTGCCGCGCAACGTCGAATTACTCATCACCGTGCTCGCCACCTGGCGCATCGGCGCGGTGTATCAGCCGCTGTTTACCGCATTCGGGCCGAAAGCTCTCGAACATCGCCTGAACAGCTCCGGGGCGAAGGTCGTGGCGACCGATGCGGTCAATCGCCCCAAGCTCAATGAAGTCAGCGCATGCCCGACCATCGTCACCGTTGGTAGCGCCAAAGGTCAGGGCATCGTACGTGGAGATTTCAGCTTCTGGGCTGAGCTGGCCAACTATTCCAATGTCTGCGAGCCGGTATTGCTGACCGGCGAAGACCCGTTCCTGCTGATGTTTACCTCGGGCACCACGGGGCCGGCGAAAGCGCTGTCAGTGCCGCTCAAAGCCATCGTCGCCTTCCAGAGCTACACCCGTGATGCGGTGGACCTGCGTCCTGAAGACGCGTTCTGGAATGTCGCTGATCCGGGCTGGGCCTACGGCATTTATTTCGGCGTCACCGGGCCGTTGGCGCTGGGCCATCCAATCACCTTCTACGATGGCCCGTTCACCCTCGAAAGCACCTGCCGGGTGATCAACAAATATGGCATCACCAATCTCACCGGTTCGCCCACTGCCTATCGCTTGCTGATAGCCGGGGGAGAGGAGTTCGCCAGATCGATCAAGGGCAAACTGCGCATCGTCAGCAGCGCCGGTGAGCCGCTGAACCCGGAAGTAATCCGCTGGTTCGCTGACAACCTCGAGGTGGTCATTCACGACCATTACGGCCAGACCGAACTGGGCATGGTGCTGTGCAACCACCACGGCCTGGAGCACCCGGTGCATGTCGGCGCCGCTGGTTTCGCTTCGCCGGGCCATCGCATCGTCGTGCTTGATGAGCAATACAACGAACTCGGCGTCGGTCAGCCGGGCATTCTTGCCATCGACCGCCCGCAGTCGCCGATGTGCTGGTTCGGCGGCTACGAAGGCGCGCCGACCAAGGCCTTCGTCGGCAACTACTACCTGAGCGGCGACACCGTGGAGTGGAACCCGGACGGCAGCATCAGCTTCGTCGGCCGCAGTGATGATGTGATCACCACTTCGGGCTACCGCGTCGGCCCGTTCGACGTGGAAAGCGCGCTGATCGAACACCCGGCTGTGATCGAAGCGGCGGTCGTCGGCAAACCCGACCCGGAACGCACCGAACTGGTCAAAGCCTTTGTCGTGCTGAGCCCGCAGTACCGCGCCGCGCCGGAGTTGGCCGAAGAGCTGCGCCAACACGTACGCAAGCGTCTGGCGGCGCATTCGTACCCGCGTGAAATCGAATTTGTCAGCGAATTGCCCAAAACCCCGAGTGGCAAATTGCAGCGCTTTATCTTGCGCAACCAGGAAATCGCCAAGGCTCAAGAGGCCGCGGCGCACAACGTTTCAGCTTGAATCCAAGGAAACACCGTCATGCAGATCGAGAACAAGGTTTTTATCGTCACCGGCGGCGCCTCCGGCCTTGGTGCCGCCAGCGCTGAATTGCTGGTCAGTGCCGGCGCCAAAGTCATGCTGGTCGACATGAACGCCGAAGCCGTCGCCGCGCAGGCCCAGCGCCTCGGTGCGCAAAGTGTGGTTGGCGACATCAGCAATGAAGCTGCCGCCGAAGCCGCTGTGCAGGCGACCGTTGCCGCATTTGGCAGCCTCAACGGCCTGATCAACTGCGCGGGCATCGTGCGTGGCGAGAAGATCCTCGGCAAGAATGGCCCGCACGCACTCAGCAGCTTTGCGCAAGTGATCAACGTCAACCTGATCGGCAGTTTCAACATGCTGCGCCTCGCCGCTGCGGCGATTGCCGAGAGCGAGGCCAATGCTGACGGTGAGCGTGGCGTGATCATCAACACAGCGTCGGTCGCAGCGTTCGACGGCCAGATCGGCCAGGCCGCGTACTCGGCATCCAAAGGCGCGATCGCCAGCCTGACCCTGCCGGCCGCCCGCGAGCTGGCGCGCTTCGGCATTCGCGTGATGACCATCGCACCGGGCATTTTCGAAACGCCGATGATGGCCGGCATGACCCCGGAAGTGCGCGACTCGCTGGCCGCGGGTGTGCCATTCCCGCCGCGTCTGGGCAAGCCCGCCGAATACGCCGCGCTGGTGCGCCACATCATCGAAAACAGCATGCTCAATGGCGAGGTGATCCGTCTCGACGGCGCCTTGCGCATGGCCGCCAAGTAAGGAGGATTAGTCATGACTATGTTCAATGATCCGATTGTTATCGTCAGCGCCGTCCGCACGCCGATGGGCGGTTTTCAGGGCGAGTTGAAAAGCCTTACCGCAACGCAACTCGGCGCGGCGGCGATCAAGGCTGCGGTCGAACGCGCCGGTGTCGCCAGTGATGCGGTCGACGAGGTGCTGTTCGGTTGCGTACTGCCCGCCGGCCTTGGCCAGGCGCCGGCACGTCAGGCTGCGCTGGGTGCCGGGCTGGATAAATCGACGCGCTGCACCACGGTCAACAAGATGTGCGGCTCGGGCATGCAGACCACCATCATGGCCCACGACATGCTGCTTGCCGGCAGTGCCGACGTGGTGATCGCTGGCGGCATGGAAAGCATGTCCAACTCGCCGTACCTGCTCGACCGCGCCCGCGCCGGCTATCGCATGGGCCATGGCCGCGTGCTCGATTCGATGTTCCTCGACGGCCTCGAAGACGCCTATGACAAGGGCCGCCTGATGGGCACCTTCGCTGAGGATTGCGCCGAGACCAACGGCTTCAGCCGCGAGGCGCAGGACGCTTTCGCCATTACTTCGACCACCCGCGCGCAACAGGCGATCAAGGACGGCAGCTTCAAGGACGAAATCGTCCCGCTGACGGTGACCGTCGGCAAAGAGCAGGTAGTGATCAGCAACGATGAGCAGCCGCCAAAAGCCAAACTCGACAAGGTTGCCTCGCTGAAACCGGCGTTCCGCGACGGTGGCACGGTCACCGCAGCCAACTCCAGCTCGATTTCCGACGGCGCGGCGGCGTTGGTGCTGATGCGCCAGTCCCACGCGCAGCAACTGGGCCTCAAGCCGCTGGCGGTGATTCATGGCCACGCTGCGTTCGCTGATACCCCTGGGCTGTTTCCCACCGCACCGATTGGCGCGATCAAGAAACTGGTGAAGAAGACCGGTTGGACGCTGGATCAAGTGGATCTGTTTGAAGTGAACGAAGCGTTTGCCGTGGTCGGCATGGCGGCGATGACGCACCTGGAGATTCCCCACGACAAGCTCAACGTGCACGGCGGCGCCTGCGCGCTGGGCCATCCGATCGGTGCGTCGGGGGCGCGGATTCTGGTGACGTTGCTCGCGGCGCTGCGGCAGAAACAGCTCAAGCGCGGCATTGCGGCGATCTGCATTGGCGGCGGCGAAGCCACGGCCATGGCTGTGGAATGCGTTTACTGAAGGCATCGCCGATCAACTGTGGGAGCGAGCCTGCTCGCGAAGACGTCGTTTCAGCCGGCACATGCGTGACTGATACACCGCTTTCGCGAGCAGGCTCGCTCCCACAGGGTTCAATGTCGTACTCAGATTTCAAGGACTCACCATGATCCCCAACGAAGACCAGACCCAGATCCGCGACATGGCCCGGCAGTTTGCCGAGGAGCGGCTCAAGCCGTTCGCCGCCGAATGGGATCGCGAGCACCGTTTCCCCAAGGAAGCCATCGCCGAGATGGCCGAGCTGGGTTTCTTCGGCATGCTCGTGCCGGAGCAGTGGGGCGGTTGTGACACCGGCTACCTGGCCTACGCCATGGCTCTGGAAGAAATCGCCGCCGGCGACGGTGCGTGCTCGACGATCATGAGCGTGCACAACTCGGTCGGCTGCGTGCCGATTCTCAAGTTCGGCAATGACGACCAGCGCGAGCGCTTCCTCAAACCGCTGGCCAGCGGCGCCATGCTCGGCGCCTTCGCCCTGACCGAACCGCAGGCCGGTTCCGATGCCAGCAGCCTGAAAACCCGCGCCCGGCTGGACGGCGATCACTACGTGCTCAACGGTTGCAAACAGTTCATCACCTCCGGGCAGAACGCCGGCATCGTGATCGTGTTTGCCGTCACCGACCCGAGCGCCGGCAAACGCGGGATCAGCGCGTTTATCGTGCCGACCGACTCGCCCGGCTACAAAGTTGCGCGGGTCGAAGACAAACTCGGCCAGCACGCCTCCGACACCTGCCAGATCCTCTTCGAAGATGTGAAAGTGCCGGTGGCCAACCGGCTGGGCGAGGAGGGCGAGGGCTACAAGATTGCCTTGGCCAACCTTGAAGGCGGCCGCGTCGGTATCGCCTCACAAGCCGTCGGCATGGCCCGCGCTGCGTTCGAGGCCGCGCGTGATTACGCCCGCGAGCGAGACACCTTCGGCAAGCCGATCATCGAGCATCAGGCCGTGGCGTTCCGCCTGGCGGACATTGCCACGCAAATTGCCGTCGCCCGGCAAATGGTGCATTACGCCGCAGCCTTGCGTGACAGCGGCCAACCGGCGCTGGTCGAGGCGTCGATGGCCAAGCTGTTCGCCTCGGAAATGGCCGAGAAGGTCTGTTCCATGGCCTTGCAAACCCTCGGCGGTTACGGTTACCTCAACGACTTCCCGCTGGAACGCATCTACCGCGACGTGCGCGTCTGCCAGATCTACGAAGGCACCAGCGACATTCAGCGCATGGTCATTTCGCGCAATCTCTGACAAGGAATTTTATTCATGACTTACGAAACGATTCTGCTGGAAACCCGCGACCGCGTTGGCCTGATCACCCTCAACCGGCCGCAGGCGCTGAACGCGCTCAATGCGCAACTGGTCAGCGAAGTGAACCACGCCCTCGATACGCTGGAAGCCGATGCGCATATCGGCTGCATCGTCCTCACCGGTTCGAAAAAAGCTTTCGCTGCCGGCGCGGACATCAAGGAAATGGCTGAGCTGACCTATCCACAGATCTACATGGACGATCTGTTCAGCGATAGCGATCGCGTCGCCAACCGACGCAAGCCGATCATCGCCGCGGTCAATGGTTTCGCCCTCGGCGGCGGCTGTGAACTGGCGCTGATGTGCGACTTCATCCTGGCGGGCGACAACGCCAGATTCGGCCAGCCGGAAATCAACCTCGGCGTGCTGCCGGGCATGGGCGGCACTCAGCGCCTGACCCGCGCGGTGGGCAAAGCCAAAGCCATGGAAATGTGCCTGAGCGGGCGCATGATCGACGCGGTGGAAGCCGAGCGCTGCGGCATCGTCGCGCGGATCGTGCCGAGCGATGAGCTGCTTGATGAAGCGCTGAAAGTCGCAGCGGTGATCGCTGGCAAGTCACTGCCGATTGCGATGATGATCAAGGAGAGCGTCAACCGCGCGTTCGAGGTCAACCTGAGCGAAGGCGTGCGTTTCGAGCGGCGGGTGTTTCATGCCGCGTTTGCGACGCAGGATCAGAAGGAAGGGATGGCGGCGTTTATTGCCAAGCGTGAGGCTGCATTCCAAGGCAAATAGTGTGTGAGCTTCAAAAGCCCCTCACCCTAGCCCTCTCCCCAGGGAGAGGGGACTGACCGCGTGATATGGGCGAATTACGCCGACCTGAAAAGTTGCCGCTGAATCCGTAACCGACTCGGTCGGCTCCCTCTCCCTGGGGAGAGGGGACTGACCGCGTGATATGGGCGAATTACGCCGACCTGAAAGGCTGCCGCTGAATCCGTTACCGACTCGGTCGGCTCCCTCTCCCTGGGGAGAGGGGACTGACCGCGTGATATGGGCGAATTACGCCGACCTGAAATGTTGCCGCTGAATCCGTAACCGACTCGGTCGGCTCCCTCTCCCTGGGGAGAGGGCTGGGGTGAGGGGAAGGGCCAACGCCATTACAACTGATAGTTCTTCAAATCCCGCGCAATCACCATCCGCTGTATCTCGCTCGACCCTTCATAGATCTGGGTAATCCGCGCATCGCGGTAGTACTTCTCGACCGGGTAATCCTCCAGATAGCCATAGCCGCCATGAATCTGGATCGCCGACGAGCACACCTTCTCGGCCATTTCCGATGCGAACAGCTTGGCCTGCGAAGCCTCGGACAAGCATGGTTTACCCGCCGTCCTCAGCCGCGCTGCATGGAGGATCAGCAACCGCGCGGCGTTGATCTGCATGTGCATGTCCGCGAGCAGATTGGCGATGCTCTGGTGCTCGATGATCGGCTTGTCGAATTGCACCCGGTCTTTCGAGTAGGCCAGCGCCGCTTCAAACGCTGCCCGGGCAATGCCCAATGCCTGCGCGGCGATGCCGATGCGTCCGCCCTCAAGGTTGGACAGGGCAATCGCCAGGCCCTTGCCACGCTCGCCGAGCAGATTGGCCTCGGGGATGCTGCAGTTGTTCAGCGTCACCGCGCAAGTGTCGGAAGCACGGATGCCCATCTTGTGTTCGGTGCGATCGACGATGAAACCCGGCGTGTCGGTCGGCACCAGAAACGCTGACAGGCCTTTCTTGCCCAAGTCCGGATCGGTTACCGCGAAGACGATCGCCAGTTTTGCCCGTTTGCCGTTGCTGACGAATTGCTTGGCACCGTTGATCACCCATTGGCCGTCGCGCAGTTCGGCGCGGGTGCGCAGGTTGTGCGCTTCGGAACCGGCCTGGGGTTCGGTCAGACAGAAGCAACCGATGGTCTGCCCACTGACCAGGTCGGCCAGCCAGGTCTGTTTCTGTTCGTCGCTGCCGTAGTTGAGCACCGGGCCGCAGCCCACCGAGTTGTGAATGCTCATGAACGCGCCGGTCGCGCCGTCACCGGCAGAGATTTCCTCAACCGCCAGCGCATAAGCGACGTAATCGACGTAGGTGCCGCCCCATTCTTCCGGCACAACCATGCCGAGCAAGCCCAACTCGCCCATCTTCGCCACCAGGGCGTCGTCGATCCAGCCAGCCTTTTCCCAGGCCTGGGCGTGGGGCGCGATTTCGCCACGGGCAAAATCCCGGGCCATGTCGCGGATCATCACTTGTTCTTCAGTCAGTTCGAGATCGTGCATGACTCAGCTCCCGCTCTCATCAAAACCATGGAAGAAGCTCGCAACCTGCGCAGCGTCCAGCTCAGCGACGGTCGGCGGGTTCCAGCGCGGTGACTTGTCCTTGTCGATCAGCAGGGCGCGCACGCCTTCGATCAGGTCGCCACGGGCAAACCACTGGCGGTCCAGATGCAGCTCCAGCGCAAAGCAATTCTCCAGACTCAGGTGCCTGCCGCGACGGAGCATTTCCAGGGTCACGGCCATGGCCAGCGGTGAGCGGGTTTCCAGCAGATCCGCCGTGGTGACCGCCCATTCATGGCTGTCAGCGACAGTGACGGCGCGCAATTGCTCGATCATGCTCGGCACGTTGGGCAGGGCAAAGAAATGGTCGATGGCCGGGCGCAACACTTGGAGGGGTGCATTGGGCAGAGTTTGCACGGCGTGCTTGGCCAGCAGGTTCTGCAGCGACTTGAGCGGCGTGTCCTGCCACTCCATCTGGTCGAGTTTCTCGTCGAGCAGCGCCAGTTTGCTGCTGTCCAGATACCAGTCGGCGAGGCCGCAGTACAGCGCATCGGCGGCGCGAATCTGCACGCCGCTGACGCCCAGATAAATCCCCAGCTCACCGGGAATGCGCGGCAGGAAGTAACTACCGCCGACATCAGGGAAATAACCGATGGCCACTTCCGGCATCGCCAGACGGCTCTTTTCGGTGACCACACGCAGATCGGCGCCTTGCACCAGGCCCATGCCGCCGCCGAGGACAAAACCGTCCATCAGGGCCAGCACCGGTTTGCGGTAGTGATGAATGGTCAGGTCGAGGGCGTATTCCTCGACGAAGAAATCTTCGTGCAGCGTGTCGCCGCTCTTGTAGCTGTCGTACAGCGAACGAATATCGCCACCGGCGCAGAAGGCCTTTTCACCAGCGCCGCGCAATACCACGGCGTGCACATCGGCGTCAGACGCCCAGGCATCGAGCTGCTGTTGCAGCAGACGCACCATGTCCAGGGTGATTGCATTAAGGCCCGCTGGGCGGTTGAGGGTCAGGTGGCCGATATGATTGCGCACCTCGGCCAGCACGTCGTTTTGCATGGCATCCATGGACGGGGTCCGCCGGGATGAAGCCTGAGCTGTCATCAGTAACTCCCTGCTTTTATTGTCTTTATTCGAAAAGCCCGCGCGCGGGCGTTAGCGGATCGTAACAGTGCAAATTTGTCGTGTACAACGGGGATATGTGCAGGGGGAATCTGCGTTTTTCTCTTAGCGCCGCTGTCCGTGTAGGAGCTGACGAGTGCAACGAGGCTGCGACCTTTTGATCTTGTTTTTTGAAATCAACAGATCGCAGCCTCGTTGCACTCGTCAGCTCCTACAAAGGGATCATCTGAACGTTTCGGTAATGCTGCGCCGCTTGGCGTGCAGTTCGCTGGCGTGAATCAGGCGTTCGAGGTCTTCGGGGGTGACGTCGATGAAGGCTTCCATGTCGGCCAGCGCCAGTTTCAGGTCTGCGGCGGTAATTGCCTGGCGGTCGACCGGGACCACTGGCGGTGCCGGGTCGGCAGCGCGCTTCGGATAGCGGATGCGGGTCAGGTTGTTATAGGCCAGCGCGCTGACGAGCATGCACAGGGCGCCAAGCATGACCGGCTCCATGGCTTTCCAGTCCATGGCGATGGTTGCCGGGTCGGCCAGTACCAGCGTCAACGCCAAGGCACCGGCCGGTGGGTGCAGGCAACGCAGCCAGCACATGAGAATCACCGCCATGCCGGCAGCAAGGCAGGCGCTGCCCAGCGTACGGCCAAGAACATGGGCGACCAGCAAGGCGACCACGCCAGCACACAGGTAGCCGCCAAGAATCGACCATGGCTGGGCGAGGGCGCCCGAGGACACCGCGAACAGCAGCACCGCCGAAGCGCCGAGCGGGCCGACCAGGTGAAATGCAACGTCATGGCCGAACACCTGCGCGCACATCCACACACTGAACAGCGTGCCCAGGCCCATGCCGATCGCGGCACGGCTCCATTCAGTGGGGCGGGTGTTGATGGCAGCGGGCAACCAGCGAGCAAGCATGTAGAACTGATCCTTTACAAAATCCGGGGCAAAAAAAAGGACTTGTCCGGCAAATCCGGAAAGCCCTAGAAGCGTTCCAACATTGGGGGAGGAACGCGCGTAGTTTGCCGATCAAAATCGATGCTGACAAATTCATATAAATGCAGTTTTAGTGCACTATTTTTGCATTGAAGCGGTGCGCCGAGCGCTGACGAAGCATAGGTATCCACCCAGCGCCGCCAAACCGCTCAAGGCGTAGAACATGCTTGGCGCAGGCGTGTGCATCAATAGAAAACCGCACATTACCGGGCTGGCAGCCCCGCCAAGCGCTGACAGGTTCTGCGCGCCGTAGTAACTGCCGCGCAGTGCCTCCGGGGCGAGGGTGTCAACGAAGAGGAAGTCGGCGGGGTAGATGATCATCTCGCCCAGGGTGAAGATGAACATCGCCACGCACCAGCCGAGCAGGCTGTCCGCCACACTGAAGCCAATCAACCCGACGATGAACAGCGCAGTGCCGCCAGCAATCCAGTGACGCAGGTGTTCGCGACTGAGCCAGCGACCGACCTGGTATTGCAGCAGGATCACTGTGATTGCGTTGCAGGCGAGCAGGGCGGCCATGGTGTCGAGCGTTTGTTGCTGGGTGTGGGTGACCAGCAGGTATTGCGACAGGTACAGGGTGAAGCGCCCGTGCACCAACGTGCTGAGCAGGCAGCCAAGGGTGAACAGCACCATGGTGCGGTCGTTTTTCAGGATCATCAGCGTGTTGAGGAAACTTTGCGGCGCACTGCCGGATGTTATCGGACTGGCATCCCTGGTCGCGCCGAGCAGCAGAAAAATACTGCCAATGGCGATCGCACCGGCAACGATGAACGGCGCGGACGGCTGCACCCCGGCAATCACCACGCCAATCATCGGGCCGACGGCGTAGCCGATATTGGTAAGCGTGTAATTGAGGGAAAACGCCTTGACCCGCTGGCCCACCGGCAGGTTTTCACTGAGGATCGCCTTGGAGCCGATGAGGAACAGCGCCGACGCGGTTTCGCTGATGATCAGCACCAGGGTGACCACATACAGATTCTGCGCGAAGGTCAGCAGGATCAGGCCGATACCGCTGGAGAGCATGGCCAGGACCAGCAACTGGCGCTTGTCCAGCTTGTCGATGATGTAGCCACCGTACAGCGACAGCAATGTTGCGCTGAACACGGCGATACCGAGCAGCAAACCGACATCCTCCGGATCGAGGCCAAGCTTGTTGCTGAGGAACAGCGTCAGCAGAGGACTGATCAGGGCGCGGCTGATGACCACGGTCAGCGAGCTGAGCATCAACCGGCGAATGAACGGCGAATAGATGGCCAAGGGAGGGGGAATGTCCTTATTCGGATTGCCTAGGGCGAACGCCATCCTCTCTGGGCAGCCGCCACCGGTCAAGCTGATACACCAGCGTCTCTCGGAGCACATGATTTCCCTGTGGGAGCGAGCCTGCTCGCGAAGGCGGCGGATCAGTCACCTGCTATGTCGCTGACATACCGTATTCGCGAGCAGGCTCGCTCCCACAGGGTCTGTGTAGCTCACAATTTGCAATGACTCCCACAGGGCCAGTTCAAGCCACATCCGAAGCCGCGGGCCACTGCCGCAAGGTGATCGGCAACTTGCACGATTCACCGCGCCCCATCGGGAAATACTGAAAGCCATTGCGCGCCAGGCGCTCGGCGTCGTACAGATTACGGCCGTCAAAGATCACCGGGCTGTTGAGGCGCTGTTTGATCAGCTCGAAATCCGGGGCCTTGAACTGTTGCCATTCGGTGCAGATGATCAGCGCATCGGCGCCGGCCAGTACCGATTCCGGCGTCCCCATCAACGTCAGCTTCGACTCATCCGGATAGAGCTTCTGCGTTTCGACCATGGCCTCAGGATCAAACGCACGAACATTGGCCCCGGCAGCCCATAAATCTTCTAGCAGAACCCGGCTCGGCGCGTCGCGCATGTCGTCGGTGTTGGGCTTGAACGCCAGGCCCCACAGGGCAAAGGTCTTGCCGCGCAAATCGCCCCGGTAGAAGGCGTTGATGCGCTCGAACAGCTTGTGCTTCTGGCGCTGGTTGATCGCCTCGACCGCTTGCAGCAGATCACTGGAGCAATGTGCCTGCTCGGCACTGTGAATCAACGCGCGCATGTCCTTGGGAAAACACGAACCGCCGTAGCCGCAACCCGGATAGATAAAGTGATAGCCAATCCGCGTATCGGCACCGATGCCCTGGCGCACTGCTTCGATATCTGCGCCCAGATGCTCGGCGAGTTCGGCGATCTGGTTGATGAAGCTGATCTTGGTCGCCAGCATGCAGTTGGCGGCGTATTTGGTCAGCTCGGCACTGCGCAAGTCCATGAACAGGATGCGGTCATGGTTGCGGTTGAACGGCGCGTACAGATCGCGCATCACATCGCGCACTTCAGTACCTTCGCAACCAATGACAATGCGATCCGGTCGCCGGCAATCAGCAACCGCTGAGCCTTCCTTGAGAAATTCCGGGTTGGAGACAATATCGAATTGCAGCAGGCGGCCAATCTTGATCAGGGCCTTTTCGATGTGGCTGCGCAAAGCGTCGCCCGTGCCCACCGGCACCGTGGACTTTTCCACCACGATCAATGGCTGCTCGCGATGTCGGGCAATCGCGTCGCCAACCGAGAGGACGTAGCGCAGGTCCGCCGAACCATCCTCGCGTGACGGCGTGCCCACCGCGATGAACGCCACACGCCCATGCAACACCGCGAGCCGCTCATCGGTGGTGAATTGCAGGCGCTGCGAATCCAGGCCCTCGCGCACCAGGCTGGCCAGCCCCGGCTCGTAAATACTGACGTGCCCCTGGCCCAATTGCTCGATCTTCTGCGCGTCGACATCCATGCACACGACGTCGTGACCGACCTCGGCCATCACCGCCGCTTGCACCAGACCGACATAACCACTGCCAAACACCGTGATCTTCATGCCGCACTCCTGCTCGCAGTTCCCTGCACTGAACATAAGAGCGCGATGTTTCAGTTCGCCTACTGCTGAAGAACCAGCAAACAGACCGTTCGGGGAATGCCCGATTGACTTTTACCGCCTCGAACGGCAGGTTGTCGGCCTTTCGCGGTAACCCCTGTCATCGAGTCATGCCGTTTTTTGCTTTTCATTTCATGCATTTATTGTTTTTGTTGAATCGTTTTTTATTTCAAGGCCGTTTCGTTTGAGTGATTTGTCGAGTACCCAACCTGCACCGTCCAACAACAATCCGCTGACCGTTTACCTGGCGCGACTGGCACCTTCCAGCCAGTTGACCATGCGTTATGTGCTGCAAGACGCCGCTGACCGCCTCGGTTTCGAGGACGTCGATATCGAAGAAATCCCCTGGCACGGCCTGCAACCGGAAGACGTGGTAGCGCTGGTCGCCGCTTTGCGTGCCGATGGTTATGCACCGAACACCTCTTCGCTGTACGTCAATGCCGTGCGCGGGGTGATGAACGAGGCGTGGCGCATGAGCCTGATCAGCCAGGATCACCTGTTGAAGATGCGTTCGGTCAAGGGCATAGCCGGCACACGGCTGTCCCAGGGGCGCAACCTCAAGCGCACGCTGATTCACGAACTGATGGAAGTCTGCGCTGCCGACCCGCGTCCGCAGGGCCTGCGTGATGCGGCGGTGATTGCGCTGCTGTACGGCACCGGCATGCGCAAGTCGGAATCGGTGGATCTGGATCTGAGCCAGGTCGACTTTCACGAACGCAGCCTGACGGTGACCGGCAAGGGCAACAAACAGTTGATCAAGTACGCGCCGGCCTGGGCCTTTGCCAAGCTCGACGCCTGGCTGGAACTGCGTCGTTCACAGGTCAAGGAAGGCGAGAGCGACGATGCGTTTCTGTTCAACCGTATTCGCCGGGGCAGCCACATCACCCGCGAGCGCATCACCAAACACGCGATTTACTACATTGCCCGCCAGCGCGGTACGCAGGTCGGGGTGAAAATCATGCCCCATGACTTCCGTCGTTCATTCATCACCCGGGTGATCGAAGAGCACGACCTGTCGATCGCACAGAAACTGGCGCATCACAGCAATATCCAGACGACTGCCAACTACGATGTGCGCGATGACAACGAGCGGCGGCGGGCGGTGGATCGCTTCGATTTATGAAGCGATTAGCCCGATGAAGGGCAATTGCGCGCGGCCATTGACGCCTGAGTGATTTGTGCAGCAAGACGTTTGACGTTGTTCTGTTGCGCAGTCACCAGCTCTTCGATGCTTGGCCCTGAAGGCGTCTGCAACACCGAGCGACAGGTCAGTAGCGCCGCGTCCGCCGCACCCAGCGGGCGCACTCGCCATTTCACGTCGATCAAGGCGTACTGGCCGGGAATCGAATCGAAGCGCTGCACGTCGATACGCACGGAGGCGCGCTGCTGGCCGACACCGCTGCTCAATTGGTCGATCAGCGCGCCGCGCAACTCATCGGCAAGAGTGGCGCTCCACCAATCGGTTTCCAGAATCGCCACGCCGCTGTTGCCTTGGCGAATCACGATTTGCGCGCGATCGACCTGCGGCGGCACGCTGATGCTTTCGATGGCGATGTCGGCGCCGTTGCGGCTGGCACCCGGTTGCGCCGGAGTCAGTGTGTGAAAGCTGATCGGGTCGCTACGGCACGCAGTCAGCAGCACGAAGGCAGCGAGCACGGTGATCTTCAACGGTAAAGCCATGGATGCAGCTCCTGTGCTCAATTGCGTGGCGGTCCTTTGAGGTCCAGCGGTGCGGCGTTGTCGGGGCGTCCGCGAATCAGCGACTCAGGGTGGCGACCGAGGTAATCCGACAGCTCTCGCAACGAGCGCGACATGCGCCCGAGTTCGTCGAGGGTTTCGGTCAACTGCTCACGTTGCGGTGAATCCTCGGCCAGGGTCGAATTGGCGGACTGCAAGGTCTTGCTGACGTCGGCGAGGGTGCTCTGTACACCCGGCAGGGTCCTGGCGTTGAACTGCTTCAGGCCTTTGCGCAGTTCGACCAGATTGCCGTCGAGGTTGCTGGCGATGCGCTCCACTGGCAGCGCGTTGATCTTGTTGACCATCGCCTCGAGTTTTTCCTGCAATTGCTCGAGGCTGCCAGGGACGGTCGGAATGGTCACCGGCCGTGCCGTAGGGTCAAAAGCGACTTTCGGCGCTTTGGGGTAGAAATCCAGGGAGATATACAACTGACCGGTGAGCAGGTTGCCGTTGCGGGCCTGGGCGCGAAGGCCGTTTTCGATGAACGTGCCGATCAGGCGCGCGCCGGTGGCCTCATCGTTTTCGTCGCCATGGTAAGCCTTGAGCATTTTCGCGTGGGCGCGACCCAGGCGCTGCGGATAGATGACGATGCCGACATTCACCGGGAAGGTGCGCTTGACCTCGTCGAAGTCGAGATTGACTGCCACCACCCGGCCGATTTCAACTCCGAGGAACTCCACCGGCGCGTCAACCTTGAGCCCGCGCAAGGCTTGATCGAAGCGCAGCGCCAGATACTGTGCCTTGCCGTTGGGCGGGGCGAGGGCGGTGGCTTGGTCGGCGAACAGTTCGAAACCCTTGTCTTCACTGGCTGGCGAATCGTTGGGACTGTAATCCGGAGCGCGGAAAGCGATGCCGCCCACCAGCAGGGTCGACAGCGACTCGGTTTTCACCGCAAAGCCGTTGGCACCGACATTGATGTCGATGCCGCTGGCGTTCCAGAAACGAGTGTTTTCGGTGACGTAGGCGTCGTTCGGAGAATGCACGAAGACTTCGATGTTGACCCCTTTGCCGTCCTGGTCCAAGGCATAGGACACCACTTGGCCAACCGGGATCTTGCGGTAATAGACGGGGGAGCCGATGTCCAGCGAGCCGAGGTCGGCGGTGTGCAGGGTGAAACGCTTGCCCGGTTCGCCATAGGTGATCGGCGGCGGGTTCTCCAGACCCTTGAAGTTTTTTGAGCGGGTATTGGCCTGGCCAATGTCGGCACCGATGTAGTCGCCCGACAGCAATGTGTCGATGCCCGATACCCCGCCGGCGCCGATGCGCGGACGTACCACCCAGAATTGCGAGTCCTCGCGGGTGAAGGCTTCGGCCTGCTTGGCGAGTTTGATCGTGGCGTTGACGTGTTTATGGTCGTTGGCCAGTTCAACATCGGAGACATGGCCGATGACTACGTTGCGGTACCTGACTTCGGTCTTGTTGGCGGTCAGGCCATCGCCGGTCTTGAAGGTGACGGTGATCGTCGGGCCTTCCTGGAGGATGTTGTGAATCACCAGCGAAATGCCCACCAGCACCGCCACGATCGGCACGATCCATACCAGCGAGATACCGAATCGGCGGGTTTTGATCGGCGCCTGACCGGGTGCTCGCGGCTCGTCGCTGGCTGACGACTTCATCCATGTCCTCCTCAATTAATCGGGCACTGAGCGTCAGGAACGCAAAAGCACTTCATCAATATAGAAGTGCTTGGCGATAGAGCAAATTTGTATAGCTGGCGTGGGACGCGATTGCAGTCCAGGAGCTGCCGAAGGTTGCGACCTGATCGTTCCCATGCTCTGCGTGGGAATGCAGCCCGGGACGCTCTGCGTCCCAAGATCGCAGCCTTCGGCAGCTCCTACAGGGGCCAGAGTCGTGGCGGGCTCAGCCGAGCATTTCGCGCAGGCGATACCAGAACATGCCAAGCGCCAACAGCGGCGAACGCAACGCCGGGCCACCGGGGAAGGTCATGTGCGGCACGCTGCTGAACACGTCCATGCCTTGGCTATGCCCGGCGTGAATGGCTTCGCCCAGCAATTTCGCGCACCAATGGGTGACGTTGAGGCCATGGCCGGAATAGCCCTGCGCGTAAAACACGTTCGGGTGCTGTTTGAGCCGGCCAACCTGGGGGAAACGATTGGCGGTAATACCGATCTTCCCGCCCCATTGGTAGTCGATGCGCACGTCGGCCAGTTGCGGGAACACCTTGAGCATTTTCGGTCGCATGTAGGCGGCGATATCCGCCGGATCGCGCCCGGAGTAATGACAAGCACCGCCGAACAGCAGACGTCGATCCGCCGAGAGACGGTAATAATCGAGCCCGACTTTCTGATCGCACAGCGCCAGGTTCTGTGGAATCAACTGCGCGGCGCGGCTTTCGTCCAGCGGCTCGGTGGCGATGATGTAACTGCCGGCGGGCAGCACTTTGCCGCTGAGTTTCGGCTCGAGGTCATCCAGATGCGCGTTGCAGCCAAGCACCAGGCTGCCGGCGCGTACTGAACCGGTGGCGCAGCGCACCTCGACGGTCGGGCCATGGAGGATTTCCAGGACCGGACTCTGCTCGAAGATCCGCACGCCCAGCGACGCGGCGAGACGCGCTTCGCCCTGAACCAGATCAAGCGGATGCAAATGGCCCGAACCCATGTCGATCAATCCGCCGGCGTACACACCGGCGTCGACCACTTGCTGCCGGATCTGCTCCGGCCCGACCAGCCTCGTTGCGTGGGCATAGTCGAGTTCGGCAAGGCTGTCCTGCTCTTGCTGGAACGCGGCAAATTGCGCGGCGGTGTTGGCCAGTTCGCAAAAGCCCCAGCGCAGATCACAGTCGATGGCGTTGTCAGTGATGCGCTGGCGCACCAGCTCCACCGAATCGATGCCGGCGCGCTGCAGATAGCGCACGCCGTCCTGGCCAACGTAACGGGCGAAACCCTCGACTTCATGGCCGATGCCGCGAATCAGCTGCCCGCCATTGCGCCCGCTGGCGCCCCAGCCGATACGTCGCGCCTCGAGCAAAACCACTGACAGACCGCGCTGCGCCAGCTCAATCGCGGTATTGACGCCAGTGAAACCGCCACCGATCACGCAGACATCGGCAATCAAATCCCCGTTTAGCGCAGGGTAGGCCGTGCTCGCCCGCGCAGAAGCGGCGTACCAGGAGCGGGCGTGCTGTGAATTGTGCTGATTCATTTGTTCGACTTCACTTTGCTCCACGACCGGGTCATCAGACGCATGATCGCCTGGGGCGGGGTCGAGGAAATGTAGAGTTTGTCGAGCACCGACTGCGGCGGATAAACCTCAGGGTTGTTGACCAGTTCCTCATCCATGAACGGCTTGGCCGCCGGGTTCGGGTTGGCGTAGCCGACGGTGGCGCTGACCTTGGCGATCACCTGCGGATCAAGCAGGTAATTGATGAAGGCATGCGCCTCTTTGGCGTTGCTCGCGTCGGCCGGAATCGCCAGCAGATCAAACCACAGGTTGGCGCCTTCCTTGGGGATGGCGTAAGCGATATTCACACCGTTCTTGGCTTCCTTGGCGCGGTTGGCCGCCTGGAACACATCGCCGGAGTAACCGAACGCGACGCAGATGTCGCCATTGGCCAGGTCCGACACGTACTTGGAAGAATGGAAATAGGTGATGTACGGACGGATGCTCAGCAGCTTGGCTTCGGCCTTTTTGTAGTCTTCAGGGTTTTCACTGCGCGGATCCATGCCCATGTAGTTGAGGATGGCCGGGAAGACTTCGTCGGCGGAGTCCATCATCGACACACCGCACTGGCTGAGCTTCTTCAGATTCTCCGGTTCAAACAACACGGCCCAGGAATCGATGTGGTCGATGCCGAGCACTTGCTTGACCTTGTCGACGTTGTAGCCGATGCCGTTGGTGCCCCACAGATAGGGCACCGAGTGCTCATTGCCTGGATCGTTTTTCTCAAGCAATTCAAGCAGTTTCGGGTCAAGGTTCTTCCAGTTTGGTAACTGTGATCGATCGAGCTTCATGAACGCGCCGGCCTTTACCTGACGGGCGAGGAAGTGGTTGGACGGCACTACCACGTCGTAACCGGTGCGGCCGGCGAGGAGTTTGCCTTCAAGGGTTTCGTTGGAGTCGAAGACGTCGTAGATCACCTTGATCCCGGTCTTGCTCTGGAAGTCTGCAAGGGTGGTTTCGCCGATGTAGTCGGTCCAGTTGTAGACGCTGACCTGGGGCTCGGCGTGGGCTGCTGCACTGAACAGCACGCTCAGCGCGACCGGGAGTACGGATTTCAATAGACGCATATCGACACCTCTTCTTGTAATGATCGTTCCCACGCTGTGCGTGGGAATGCCGCAACGGACGCTCGGCGTTCGGCTTTGGATGGGACGCAGAGCGTCCCGGGATGCATTCCCACGCGGGAGCGTGGGAACGATCAAATTCTCAGGCGCTGCACAATCCCATGTGGGAGCGAGCCTGCTCGCGAAAGCGGTGTTTCAGTCGACATCTATGGTGAGTGTGCCGACGTCTTCGCGAGCAGGCTCGCTCCCACAGGGACGGGCGCGCCGTCAGACGCTGAGCAGCAGGAACTCTCGCTCCCAGGAGCTGATCACGCGCTTGAAGTTTTCGTGCTCGGCGCGTTTGACCGCGACGTAACCGCGGACGAATTTGCTGCCCAGGTATTCGGCGACTTTCGGGCAGTCTTCCATCTGCGTCAGGGCTTCTTCGATGGTGATGGGCAGGCGCAGGTTGCGGCGTTCATAGGCCCGGCCTTCGACCGCCGCGCTCGGCTCGATCTTCTCGACCATGCCGATGTAGCCGCACAGCAGGCTCGCGGCAATCGCCAGATAGGGGTTGGCGTCGGCACCGGGCAAGCGGTTCTCCACGCGCATCGATTCAGGCCCGGAAGTCGGCACACGCAGGCCCACCGTGCGGTTCTCTTCACCCCATTCGACGTTGACCGGTGCCGAGGTGTCCGGCAGGAAGCGGCGGAACGAATTGACGTTCGGCGCGAACATCGGCAGCACTTTCGGGATGTATTTCTGCAAGCCACCGATGTGATGACGGAACAGCTCGCTCATGTTGCCCTCGGCATCGGCAAAGATCGGCTGACCCGTCGCGATCTCGACCACACTCTGGTGCAGGTGCATGGCGCTGCCGGGCTCGTCGCCGATCGGTTTGGCCATGAACGTCGCGGTGACGTTGTGCTTGAGCGCTGCTTCGCGCAGGGTGCGTTTGAACACGGTGATCTGGTCAGCCAGATCCAGCGCATCGCCGTGGCGGAAGTTGATTTCCATCTGCGCCGGGCCGTCTTCGTGGATCAGCGTGTCGAGATCCAGACCTTGCAGTTCGCACCAGTCGTAGACGTCTTCGAACAGCGGATCGAATTCATTGGCGGCATCGATCGAGAATGACTGGCGACCGCTTTCCGCACGACCCGAACGACCCAGCGGTGCCTTGAGCGGCAGGTCCGGGTCTTCACAGCGTTGGGTCAGATAGAACTCCATTTCCGGCGCGACAATCGGCTTCCAGCCCTTGTCGGTGTAGAGCTGCAAGACTTTCTTCAGCACGTTGCGCGGCGACAGTTCGATCGGGTTGCCGAATTTGTCGAAGGTGTCGTGGATGACGATGGCGGTCGGCTCGATTGCCCACGGAATGACGTAGACAGCGTCGGAAACCGGCTTGCAGACCATGTCGATGTCGGCCGGGTCGAGCAGGTCGTAGTAGATGTCGTCGTCGACAAAATCCCCGGTTACCGTTTGCAGCAGCACGCTCTCCGGCAGGCGCATACCGCGCTCATGCAGGAACTTGTTGGTCGGTGCAATCTTGCCGCGGGCGATGCCGGTCAGGTCGCTGACCACGCATTCGACTTCGGTAATCTTGTGATCTTTCAGCCAGGTGAACAGCTGATCGAAAGGGGCGTTCATAAAGACCTCGTTATTGGCTTTGTAGACGCCGGGGAGGGCGGGTTTCATCTTCCGCCCCTTCCCCTGTGGCGCGTTGGCGACTATCTTGGGCGCGGCTTGCGATTCCATCTATCCACTTTCAGCAGCACCAAAGCGCACCAAAAGAGTGCGCAGGGTCACCCCATGACAACGTGCAATCCGCTTCAGGTTCAAGCGTTCAATACCGCCGATGTGGCCGAGCAAATCCGCGCTACACCGGGCTGGGTCCAGCATTACCAGCAGATGTCGCCGGGGCATTTCGCCGGGCAGATTCGCTATCTGGATCTGCAGGGCGTCGAGGTTTACGAAGAACAGATGAACACCCGGGTCGAGCAGAATTTCAGCGCGCCATCCGGGGCTCTGGCGTTCTGTTTTGATCGCAGTGACAACGCGCTGTATCTGCTCAACGAAGAGAGCCGCAACATCTGGATCACCCCGGAGAACTACCGTGAAATCGCTGTGGTGTTCGGCCCGGATTTTGTCCGCGAGTACGGTTTACAAGTGGCAAAGCTCGAGGGATTGTTCATGTCGCCGCTGAACTGCGGACAGAACGCTTTGTTCAGCGGCTGGTTAAGCTCGATTCTCACGAAGTTGTCGCAAGCTGCTGATCCACTTGATAAAGATCGCCTGACTCAGCAGTTGCTTGAGGACTGCCTGTTCATCCTCGACAACGCTCAAACCCGTCTTGATCGTGGAGGATTGCAGCAGCGCAATAACGAACGCCAAATCATGAAGCGAGTAGGGGAGTGGGCGGCTGATTCGCCGGAAGACACGGTCAATCTGCTCGAACTTTCCCACGTTGCCGGCGTACCCCTGCGCCAGTTGCAGCAAGCTTTCAAGGCCTACACCGGGATGACCCCGAGCCACTGGTTGCGCCTGAGGCGGCTAAACAGTGCGCACCGTGAATTGCTCAAGCGTCGGCCGACGGAAACCACTGTTGCGGAAGTGGCGATGCGCTGGTCGTTCTGGCATCTGGGACGGTTTTCCAGCAGTTACCGCGCGCTGTTCAAGGAGCTGCCGAGCGAAACGCTCAAGCGCTGAGCAGAAAAAGGCTTTGTGTCCTCGCAGAAGTTAAATAGAATCAGTCTCATTTGAATCTACCTTCGCGCAGGGTCTCTTGAGATGATTGAAGCCACGTCACCGTCGGAGCAGAGCCTGCAGCAGTTGTATCGCGAGCACCGCGGCTGGCTGGAAACCTGGCTGCGCCGGCGCATGGGCAATGCGTGGGATGCGGCGGACCTCAGTCAGGACACCTTTCTACGCGTCCTGTGTAACGCGCCGCCACTGGCCGAGTTGCGCGAGCCGCGCGCGTATCTGCTCACCGTCGGCAAACGGCTACTGAGCAATTTCTACACGCGGCGCCATCTGGAAAAAGCCTACCTCGATGCCTTGGCGCAATTGCCGGAAGCGTGCGCACCGTCGCCGGAGCAGCGCTGGTTGCTGCTGGAAACCTTGCAGGCGCTGGATGAATTGCTCGATGGCTTGCCGCGCCCCGTGCGCCGGGCATTTCTTTGGAGTCAACTCGAGGGCCTTGGCTACCGCGAGATTGCCGAACGCTTGCAGGTTTCCGAGCGCACGGTGAAACGTTACATGGCCCAGGCGTACGAGCATTGTTTGCTGGTGGATCTCTGATGCGCGTTGCACCCAATGATGAAATGCGGGAAGTGGCGCGGGCAGCGGCGCACTGGCTGGCACTGCTCGAGTCCGGTTGTGCCAGCGAGGAAGATCACGCGCGATTACAGCATTGGCGCGCCAGCGACAGTCGCCACGAGAACGCGTGGCAGAAAATTCAACAACTGCGTCAACGCTTTGCAGGCTTGCCCCCGGCGCTTGCCCTGGCCACGCTGGATCGGCCGGATCCGGCGCGGCGCGCTGCTCTCAAGCGTGCCTTGGGCGTGGCGGCGCTGGTGCCGGCGGCGTGGTTGATCAGTCGGGAGCTGCCGCTGGAGGTCTGGCGCGCCGACCTGCACACCAGCACTGGCGAGCGGCGCAAAGTGCAGTTGGCCCAGGATTATTCATTGCAACTCAACACCGACAGCGCGGTTAATGTCGATCTGGCGGCACGTCAGTTGACGCTGATTCGTGGCGAGATGGCGCTCAACGTCGCGGGCGATTCAGCCTTTATCGTCAACGCGCCTTATGGGCGGATGATCGTCAATCACAGCGACATCTCGGTGCGCCTCAATTCCCGCGATTGCCAGGTCTGCGTGCTCCGTGGTTCGGTGCAATTGCAGCCGCTGCACGGCCCGGCGCTGGTATTGCAGCAGGGCCAGCAAGTCAGCCTGCAAGCTTCGGGCGCCGGGGCGGTGACGGCGTTCGATGCGTTGATGCCCGGGTGGCGCGACGGTGTGGTGATGGCGCAAAACCAGCCGCTGGGTGATTTCCTCCGCGAGCTGAGTCGCTACCGCTCGGGTGTTCTGCGCTGGGATCCGGCGCTGGAATCGCTGCGCGTCACTGGCAGCTTTCGCCTCGACGATACCGATCAAGTGCTGGCACTGCTGGCTGCCAGTTTGCCCGTCGATGTGCATGCGCGAACGCGATTTTGGGTGTCACTGGTACCGCGTGCGGAAAAAACTGGCTGAAGCCTGTCCCTTTTTTTCGCCTCGCTGGTCATTCCAGGCAAGTGAACAAAATCGAGAGCTTCTTCCAATGCCCGCAGTATTTCCAGGTCGTTTGCGTCCGTTGTTGCAGTTGAGCCTTTTGCTGAGCCTGAGTGCCAGCCCCGTGTTGATCCAATCGAGCTGGGCCGACGATGGCAGTCGCCGCAGTTATCAGGTGCCGGCCGGTAGTCTGAGTACAGCGCTGACGCGCTTCGCCGGTCTCGCCGGCGTCAATCTGTCGGTGGATCCGGCACTGGTCAGCGGCCGCAACAGCAATGGTTTGTCCGGTGAATATGGCGTGGAGGAGGGGTTCAGCCGGTTGTTGCTGGGTTCGGGTTTGCAGCTGCAACCGGTCGGCGATCAGGCTTATACGCTGGTGCCCGCAGCGCAAGGCAGCACCTTGCAACTGGCGCCGACATCCATTCTGGGCGCGAGCGGTTCAGCGGATGCCGACGTGTTTGCTGGCGGTCAGGTCGCGCGGCGTGGCTCGCAAGGGTTGTTGGGTTCCAGGGATTTCATGGAAACCCCGTTCAGCATGACCACCTACACCAGCGAAACGGTGAAAAACCAACAGGCGCGCACGCTCGGCGATCTGATCAGTACCGACCCTTCGGTACGCGCCACCAACCCGGCCGGTGGCCGCTATGAGCAATTCACCATTCGTGGTTTCAGCTTGTTCAACAGTGATGTTGCCTACAACGGCCTCTACGGTGTGTTGCCGACTTACACCATCGACATGGAAATGGCCGATCGCGTCGACATCCTCAAAGGCCCGAGCCAATTGATCAACGGGATTTCGCCACGGGGCAGTGTAGGAGGGGGGATCAACGTCGTGCCGAAACGCGCGACCGACAAGCCGATCACCTCGCTGACAGCCAATTACGCCTCGAACAATCAAGTCGGCGGCGCGGTGGATGTCGGACGGCGTTTTGGCGAAGACAATCAATTCGGGGTGCGCTTCAACGGGGTCAAACAGTCCGGCGATACCGAATGGGATCATCAGAGCGTCGATCGCGACATGGCGGTACTCGGTCTGGATTTCCGTGGTGAACGCTTGCGACTTTCCACCGATATCGGCCACACCGAGCGCGACACCGACGCACCGCAGGAACGCGTGCAAGTCGCCGCCAATGCCAAGGTGCCGAACGCCAATGATGTGCGCGACAACTATGCGCAACCCTGGAGCCGGGCGCGAACCAAAGACACTTTCGGCACGCTCAACGGCGAGTACGATGTCAGCGATTCAGTCATGCTGTATGGCGGCGTCGGCGCACGTAAAAGCAATCACGACTTCTTGCGCCACGCGGTTTCGGTGACCAATGACGCCGGCGACTTCAGCGTCCAGCCGCGCCACTTCACTCGCGACGAAAACGTTCGCACGGCTACCGCTGGGGTGCGTAACTGGTTCCAGACCGGACCGGTCAGCCATGAAGTGAACTTGGCGGCCAACTACTATTATATGGACTTCGAAAACGGCGGCGCCCGTTACGCGGCCGGGCGCAGCAATCTCTACGACCCGGTGGAAATAGCCAGACCCGGCACGCCGACCCGCAATGACGCCAAGGTCTATACCGAGAACCGCTTCAGCGGCGTGGCGTTGTCCGACACGCTTGGCTTCTTCGACGATCGCCTGTTGCTGACTTTGGGGGCGCGCTGGCAGCGAGTCAAAGTCGATGACTGGAGCGACGGCATCAAGGGCGACACGGCTTACGATGAGGAAAAAGTCTCGCCGTCGGGCGGCATTCTGTTCAAGGCGACGGACAAACTCTCGCTGTACGCCAACTACATGGAAGGCCTCAGCCAAGGCAAAATCGCGCCATCGACATCTATCAACGAAGACGAAATCTTCCCGCCATTCATCAGCCGTCAGGTTGAAGTCGGCGCCAAGTACGACGCGGGCTCATACGCGCTGACGGCAGCGGTGTTCCGCATCAAACAGCCTGCCTACGAAACCAATGCGACCACGCGAGTCTTCGGCCCGAACGGCAAGCGTGAGAACAACGGCGTAGAACTGAGCGTGTTTGGCGAACCGCTGAAGGGCTTCCGATTGCTCGGCGGGGTGATGTACATCGATAGCGAACTGACCGATACCACCAACGGTACATTCGACGGCAACCGCGCACCGGCAACACCGAAATACAACGTCAACCTTGGTGCAGAGTGGGACGTGCCGACTGTGCAGGGTTTGACATTGACCAGTCGTGGAATCTATTCGAGTTCGCAGTATCTGGATCAGGCGAATGATAAGGAAATCGACTCCTGGGAACGGTTCGACGTAGGCACACGCTATGCTTTCAGGCTGGACGAGAAAACGATCACCTTGCGCGCCAATGTCGAAAACGTTCTGGATAAACGCTATTGGAGCTCGGCGGGTGCATCGGATGATAGTGAGCCGGGGTTGACGCTTTCTACGCCGCGAACGTATCTGCTGTCGGCGACGGTAGATTTCTAATAGAGCAGGGTAAGTGCGTCGATCGTCTTCGAAAACACGTTAACTACACTAAATGACCGTTTAGTTGAGCTAACAAAAAACCGTACCTGCAACGGAGAAGGCCATGATTCAGCGCAAGCCGAATGCTACAGATGTGATTGCTGCGCTGAATCTACAGCCCCATGTCGAGGGCGGTTATTACCGCAGAACCTATCAAGCCGATCACCGTGCCTGCCTCGAAACGCAGCAAGGCACGCGATATCTGCTGACCTCGATCTACTATCTGCTCACTGAGCAATCGCCGGCGGGCCAGTTTCATTTCAACCAATCCGACATCCTGCATTATTTTCAGTTGGGCGACGCCATCGAATACAACCTGATCCACGCCGACGGCTCACTGCAAACGCTGGTGATGGGCAGCGATGTTTTGGCTGGTCAGCAACTGCAATTGCACGTACCGGGTGGAATCTGGAAAGCCTCTCGATTGCTGGAAGGCTCGAATGGCTTTGGCTTGATCAGCGAAGCGGTTTCGCCTGGGTTTGATTTCGCGGACATGGAAGTCGGTAATCGCGCAAAACTCACGGCACAGCATCCGCAGCATGGAGCGCTGATTGAAATGCTTACGCGCGGTGAAGATTGAGAGTTGTAGATTGGGACAAATGCAGTTTGCAGGGAAAGCTGGTTTTGAAGCGACCGCGCAGATTCAAATCTCTCGGGCAACCACGCTAACCCTGTAACATCTTGTTACGTGTAATGTATATTATGTTAAATAAGGTATGCAGCATCGTCTGGGCTTAAACTTATCCAGCGTCGTTTTTCTCCCACCTTGACCTCTCACCACCTTGGCCGGACACCTACCTGAGCTCTCAGTCGGCAAAGTTCATATCACTGCACATGAGTTCGTCTTTAGCATGGCCGAGAGCAATCGTTGGCGCGCTGCCATGTGCCTCTCACAATATTCGATTCGCTCTTGGGGGCTTCACCCGCCTTAAACCCGGAGAGGCTGCGGACTTCTGAAGCTTTCGATGCCTCTCCGAGTAAAGGACGAAGAAAGATATGGAAATGCATGGCATCAAGAGCTACGGCGAGAGACTTCAGTTCGCATATACCCTTCGTGGGTTTCCAAAACTCTACGCGCTGTCACACCGAATCGGTGTGACGGACAGCGCCCTCAGTCGGTGGTTTCGTTCAGAGCCAATCAGTATGGAGAACTTCGCCAAGCTGTGCGTCGAGCTGAACGTCAATGCCGACTGGCTTCTGCTCGGCCGTGGACAGCACTCGCTCGGCGCCATGCATGACGCGCCGCATCGCAAAGCGCTCGCGGACGTAATTGAAAGAATGGCCGACAACGATGTTCGTAACCTCGCCAAGTTTCTTGATGAAGTGACTACTCCAGCACCTTGAGCGCCACGCAATATTTTCAGGGCAATTCGTGAGCCCTGCTCAACCGACTGAGCTTCACGAAGGGGCCGATATTGATAACTTCTAGATGCCCAAGCAATGACGCCTGGGTATGAGCTGGAGATCATCATGTGCACTAAGGAATCTGCAAAAGCTGATGTAGAAGTGAAGTTCGAGTCCCAGAAAACGTTCAGCCTTTTCGGTCGGAACATCTCAACTTGCCAAGCGGCCCTGGGGGCTGGTGCTCACGTGCAAGTCACCAACACAGAAGGCCTGAACTACCATCTAAATGTTTTCGCGAAATGCGAGTGCGACGGGCTTCTGAAGAGACTCAACGTGGCAATCGACAAGTCCATAGGTAACCCTCCCGAAGGCTTGCGTGACGTCCCTTTCACTATCGACCGCACTTCCCATCCCGACTGGCGCTCTCGTCAAGCCTATCTTCGCGATGGTGTGGGATTTACGAGCAGGATCATCACCTGCGCATGGCCTGCCCTTGCGCCGCCTAAGCTGGGCAGCGTGGTAACCGGTGGAACTACGACGACAATCGACGCCACAGCCATCGACTCGCAGTTGGTTTATGCCATGACCGATGCTACCCCGGAGCAGGTCAGCGCATACTCCCACCTGAACCTCTACGCACAGGGGGCTGCGCGTGCGGTCCTGAAAAGCAAGGGCGTGGACATCACCAATACGGACTATCTGCAGACGAAGCAATGGTTCGATGCTGTGGTTTACCAACTGACCGATCTGGGCTTTACCGTAAAGGCAGCGAGTGGCGGCCAGGTCAGGCAGGATGTCTCTTCAGGTAACGTGGACATCGGTAGTTTGCTGACCACCATCGTTGGCACGTATCTGGGAGCGACGGAACTCGAGAGTTTCAAGCAGCTCGCGACGCTCTTGGCCAAGGATCCCAACGATTCGGGCACCCACGACTTCATGACCTTCTGGTGGAACAAGGCCAGCACTAAGGACGGCCGCACGACTGTCGCCTTTGGCCCCATCAAGAACGACCAGGGCATGGCTTCGGTGACGGTGGTTTACCTCGTGTTGGATGTGGAATTCACAGACTGGCACTCATTGTTTGTCAGCTACCACCATGAAGGTGTAATGATCCGCAGCGCAGCCATTACCCTGGATCTCGACATGGAGGTCTACAGCAACAATGAAAAAGCAATCTTCGACGCCATCTCCGGCGCAGTGGCCAATCACATCAAGACTCAGGAACTGAGTTTCGACTGATAGCCGATCGATGCGGGGCTCCAGCACATATTCGCAACGCTGGAGCCCCGTTTTTTTGTGCAATGGCACTTTCCGCGCTGCCTTTCTTAGTCGACCGTGATCTGCCCTGAGGGACTGGCGCTAAGGAACGCGTAGACGGCTCACCACCCGATTAATCTCCCCTACCACCCGCCCCGTCGCCTCCTCGATCGTTCCCTCATTCCGACACAAAAACCAACCCTGATCGGCAGCGGCCACCTCAAACGCCTCAGTACAAGCGACATGCTCCTCCAGACCGCGAAGCACAGTACTGCTCAAGCCACGCCGTCGCGCCCCCGCCCTCGCCCACGAAATTTCCGCCGCCGTGACCACGCCAACATGCAGGTCGGGCACCTGAACGTTGCGATCACGGTTTAATTGCAGGATTTCAGCAAACGGGACTATCCGGCGAAACGCCGCATCGGATGGATACCAGCGATCGATCAGGATGATGCTGTCGGTGGGTTGTCTGGTCAGCACGTTTCGGGAAATCCAGCTGCGGCTATCAGCGAGGCGTTGGCAGACTTCCAGTTCCAGATCCCGGTCAGGATGTCGGACGAGTCGGTTCACCAGATGCATTGTCTCGCCCCTGAACGGGTCGCTTTTTTTCTCGCACAACCGGATGACTTTCTGGTTGTCTGCCCTCAGGACTTCAGTGATGGCCTCCAACAGCGAGGTTTTGCCGACGCCTTTGGGGCCATCAAGGGAAACAAACAGCGGACGAGTCATTGTTCACAGGCTTTAACGGGGAGTGGGGAACACTCTAACGGATTTTCAGGTTGAACCTCTTCTGCTCAGGCGGACTCCCAAACCTGAATTCAGGAGAAACCTATGACCCAGACAGCTTTAGTCGTGGGCGCCAGCGGCATTGTCGGCAGCGCCATCACTCAGTTACTCATCGACAACCAGTGGCAAGTCGCCGCGCTGTCGAGGCATCCGTCGCAAGCGCCAGGCGTGATCCCTGTCGCGGCGGACCTTCAGGATCCAGCCTCTTTGGAACAGGCGCTGAGGGATGTGAAACCCACGCATGTGTTCATTACCACATGGTCGCGGCAAGCCACGGAGGCCGAGAACATTCGCGTCAATGCGGCCATGGTACGCAACGTCCTCGCCGCCATTCGCCCAGCCAAAAGCGTCAAACACGTAGCACTGGTTACCGGCCTGAAACACTACCTCGGCCCGTTCGAAGCCTATGGTAAAGGCAGCCTGCCACAGACGCCGTTTCGCGAAGAACAGGGTCGTCTGGAAGTCGAGAATTTCTATTACGCTCAGGAAGACGAACTCTTCGCCGCGGCTGAAAAGGATGGCTTCACGTGGAGCGTTCATCGCCCGCATACCGTCACTGGGGTGGCCGTGGGCAACGCGATGAACATGGCAACCACCCTCGCCGTCTATGCCTCGATTTGCAAACACACCAATCGCCCTTTTGTGTTTCCCGGTTCCAGGGTGCAGTGGGACAGTCTCACCGACATGACCGATGCGCGGCAGTTGGCGAAGCAACAACTGTGGGCGGCCACCACCCCGGCTGCGGCCAACCAGGCGTTCAACGTCACTAATGGCGATGTATTCCGCTGGAAATGGATGTGGGGCCGCATTGCCGAATACTTCGACCTGCCTGCTGCTGACTATCCCGCGTCACCCTCGCCTCTAGAGAAGCAGATGGCGGACGATCAAGCCGTATGGGCGCAAATAGTCGCCAAGCACGGTTTGAAAGAGTCCGACATTGGACGTCTGATTTCCCCATGGCATACCGATGCCGACCTTGGCCGCCCCATCGAAGTGGTCACGGATATGTCGAAAAGCCGCCTGATGGGCTTCACTGCCTACCAGGCGAGCGATCAGGCATTTTTCGACGTGTTCGACAAACTGCGGGAGATGCGCTTGATCCCCTAGGCGGTTCCAGACTGATAAGGTGGGCACCTGGCGTGCCCCCTCATTCAACAGTCATTTCCACGCCCTCGCCCCCCACATCTGCGACTTTCATTCGCCCTGTGAAATCCTCCTGCCAGTCACCGGCAGAACGCAGCCAATCGTATATCCCAACTCCAAAATAGCGCCTTCCACAGGTATCGCTCTGTATCCAAGTGTGTACGGACGCAAACACGTTACACAACATTGATCTTCCCGCCCCCTCAGACACAAGCGAGATACACCAGCACGATGAACTGCGCCCACGGCCAGCGCAGTGCTCCTGTGCCTGACACCTGTCATTGGGAGCACCTGAACGGCTTCCACTTTCTTGACGACAAGTCGGAGGATTAAACCCATGCATACAAACGCGTCATCGGTCTTGAATCGGCTGCAACTTAATCTCGATCGCGCTGGGGACTGGATCGCCCCTTTGAGCCTGCGCGTTTTTCTGGCCTGGGAGTTTTTTGAAGCGGGATGGGAAAAGTGGAACGGTGAGAACTGGTTCCCCAGCATTCAAGGGGCCTTTCCTTTTCCCTTCAATCAGCTGCCGGCTACGTTCAATTGGCAGTTATCCATGTGGGCAGA
Organism: Pseudomonas siliginis; assembly: GCF_024072275.1. Classification (NCBI taxonomy): domain Bacteria; kingdom Pseudomonadati; phylum Pseudomonadota; class Gammaproteobacteria; order Pseudomonadales; family Pseudomonadaceae; genus Pseudomonas; species Pseudomonas siliginis. Next base: position 3,030,093 of record NZ_CP099598.1, read on the forward strand.
ACTGCTCTGTTCCATCGCTTTGCTTGTAGGCCTGGGAACACGCCTCTCGGCACTGATCCTCATCGTGGTCACCGTCGTGGCAACTGCCGCAGTTCACTGGCCAGCAGAGTGGTCGACATTGAGTGAGCTGGCTATGGGGTACTCCATCAGCAACAAAGGCTACGGCAATTTCAAGCTGCCGTTGATCTATCTCGTAGCCCTTCTCCCACTGGTGTTCACAGGCGCCGGCAAGCTGAGCCTGGATGCATGCATCGGTCGGTATCTCAAGCGTTTGAATGCACGCTGAGTGTTATCGCGTCACCGAGGTTATCGCTCTCAACCCCCGCTAGTTAATCAGGAGTTTCACCATGACCCATATTGATAAAGTGCTGTACACCGGCAAAGTCCATACCTCTTCGGGTGGTCGCAATGGCACCGCCCTCAGTGACGACGGCCGACTGGATATAAAGCTGTCGTCGCCTGGCACTTCTGGCGCCGGTACCAACCCAGAGCAGTTGTTCGCCGCAGGTTGGTCGGCTTGTTTTATCGGTGCAATGGGACTAGCGGCGAGCAAGCTGAAAGTCACCCTCCCGATTGACCTTGCGGTCGACGCCGAAGTCGATCTAGGCACAACCGATGGCGCTTATTTCCTCCAGGCTCGCCTCAACGTCTACCTTCCCGGGCTGGATCGCAACGTTGCTCAAGACCTGATCGATACCGCACACCAGACATGCCCGTACTCTAAAGCGACGCGGAACAACATCAACGTGGTGATCAACCTCGTTTGAGCAGAACCGTGGCGGGTTTCAATCGCCCGATCCACGCCCACCCGGCTGCCAAAGGTGACCGTGGAGGTGGCGTGGATCGGGCGTTTCAGACGTCGAATCGGAGTATTGAGCTCATGCAAACGAACACTTCATCACCAACGCATTTAGATCCACAGCTCCCCCTGGAGGCGACAGTCGGGCTCGGGTTGCGCCGTGCGCTGCTCAATACGCTTCGTGACGCTCCGGTCGGTGATTTCGATTTTCTGGAGGTGGCTCCAGAGAACTGGATCGGCATCGGCGGCGCTCATGGTGAGGTCCTGCAGTTGCTGGCTGAACGCTACCCGCTGTCATGCCATGGCCTGTCACTGTCGCTGGGTGGCAGTGCGCCGCTGGACGAGTCTTTTCTTGAGCAAGTCCGCGGGTTTCTTGATCGTTTCAACGTGCCGTTTTATAGCGAACACCTCAGTTACTGCAATGACGATGGCCATTTATACGACCTGCTACCGTTGCCATTCACTGAGGAGGCCGTTCATCACGTTGCTGCGCGCATCCGCCGTGCACAGGACATTCTCGGTCGTCGTCTTGCTGTAGAGAACGTCTCTTACTACGCCGCTGCTCATCAGGACATGGACGAACTGACGTTCACCAATGCAGTGCTCCGCGAGGCCGATTGCGACCTGTTGCTCGACGTCAACAATGTGTACGTCAACTCAGTGAACCATCGCTTTGATCCAACGGTTTTCCTCGCCGGCCTGGAACCAGAACGCGTAGTCGCCATGCATGTGGCTGGGCATTACGACGAAGCTGATGACCTGATCATCGACACCCATGGTGCGTCGGTCAAACCGGTAGTCTGGTCATTGCTGGGACAGGCTTATGACCTTTTCGGCGTGAAGCCAACCCTGCTGGAGCGCGATTTCAACTTTCCGTCCTACGACGAACTGGTGGCTGAGCTGAACACCATCAGGCGCTTGCAACGCGACGCGGGTGCTTTGGCGCGGGTGACTGTCGATGGCTGACTCCCCTTCAAGTTTGCACAGTCAGCAGCTCGCGCTGACCCGGTACCTGCGTGACCCGGACAGTTATGCGCCGCCTGCGCAGATGAATCCCGCAAGAGCGCAGGTCTATCTCAACTTGGTGTTGAACAATCTGTTGGGGTTGCTGGGTGGGACGTTTCCGGTGCTGGTTGCCGTGCTGGGTGATGCCGGTTGGCGTGCGCTGGTGCGACGTTTTTTGCGTGATTACCGCGCGCAAACGCCACGCTTCGGAGAAATTGCTCGTGAGTTTGTAGACTTCGTAGCGAGCCTGGAGGACTCGCCTGATCACGAACACCCCTGGTACCCGTTCTTGCCTGAATTGGCGCATTACGAGTGGGTGGAAATGGCGCTGCAACAGTTGGACGCTGCGCCGTTAAAGGCCAGTGATGCGGCGCACTTACTCGACCGCCCCCTCAGGCTCTCCCCGCTCGTCTGGCCGCTGGCTTACACCTGGGCCGTACATCGTCTCGGGCCAGGTCATCTGCCTTCTGAACCGCCAGAACAACCGACGTTGCTGCTGATCAGCCGTGTGCAGAGTGGCCAGGTGCAATTCTCCCAGGTCAGCCCTCTCGCGTTCCGTTTGTTGCAGCGGATCGAGCAGTTCCCTGACATGGATGGTCGAGCGCAGTTGCACGCTTTGGCTGCGGAGGCTGGTGCTTCAGACGTGACCGGCTTCGTCGCTGACGCACTGGTTCTGCTGCGCCAGCTGCATGCGCAAGCTGCCGTCGGGGTAGCAGCGACACCCGTTTAAAGCTGTTGTCCTGACTGACGCGCAAAGGCTGAGGTCGGTTTTTGTATCTCTATGTACCCAAACGCGAAGTCTTGGGATTGGCTTACAAATGCTCCTCTCGCCGATACATCGCCGATACATGACTCCCGCTAAATAGGCCTGCCCGAATAAGGTCGCTCTGTCGAAGTGGAAGACGCTTGCGCCCTTCGCCTCGAGCTTCCTTGAGGGTCTATCCGCCCCGTGACATGAATCGCGGCCTCGCCGCGCAAAGCATCTGGAGAAGCACTATGTACCGTAAACCAATGTCGAACAAAACCAGTCTCGGCCTGGCCGCAATTGCCTTAGCCGGTGGCATGAGCCTGGCATCGTCTGCGGCTTTTGCTGTTGAGCCATTGCCCCAAGGCTACCAACTGGCATCGGCCGATAAAACCGGCGAAGGCAAGTGTGGCGAAGGCAAATGCGGCGCCAGCGAAGCCAGCGACAAGTCCGCTACTGCCGAGGGCAAGTGCGGTGAAGGCAAATGTGGGGACGACTCTTTCGCTCGCACAGATACCGACCATGATGGCCTCGTTTCTCTTAAAGAGCTGCTGGCTGTGGCACCTCAGGGCGGTGAAGAATTCAAAGCGATGGACACCAACCACGATGGTTTTCTTTCGGAAGGTGAGGTCTACAAGTTCAGAACCAACCAGTACATTTCCAACGGCAAGAAAGTACCCACCGAGCTATTTACCCGCATGAGCAAAGCGCAGAACTGATTCCTCCCGCCGTAGCATTCGCCCTCCCCGCGCCTGCAGCCAGGGAGGGCGATTTACCTTCTGCAAAGCCACCAGTTGTATTGATTACACCGCGTTATAAGTGATGTTCTCCGCCCCTGATTTATCCCCTGAACGCAACACTCTAAAGTCCATCCCACTGCTCCCCTCATCATGTCGATGGGGCGCCCACAGGAGACTTATCCCATGCCTTTCATCAGCGTTCGTATCACTCGCGACGGCGTTACCAAAGAACAGAAATCCCAAGTCATCGCCGAGATCACCAAAACCATGCAAACAGTCCTCAACAAGGACCCGCACCTCACCCATATCGTCATTGAAGAGGTCGACACCGATAACTGGGGCTATGCCGGAATTACCACCACCGAGTACCGCCAACAGCTGGCGGAGTCGAAGAAATGACTTTCCCCGTCCGTATCGACTTTGTGTCGGATGTGGTGTGCCCCTGGTGCGCACTCAGCGCCACGGCGCTGGAACAAGCCATCGCCAATGTTGCCGGCGAGGTTGCCGTAGAACTGACCTTCAAGCCGTTCGAACTGAACCCGGACATGCCGGCCGAGGGCGAGCACGCCATCAAGCACATGATGCGCAAATACGGGCGCAGCGCCGAAGAAGTCGCCGCGCGCAATGAAATGATCGTCGCGCGCGGCAAAGCCATCGGTTTTCAGTTCGACCTGGACAAGCGCAGTCATTTCTACAACACCTTCGATGCCCATCGCCTTTTGCTCTGGGCCGTGCAGGAAGGCCGCCAGGTCGCGCTGAAGAAAATCCTGATCGAGGCTTATTTCACCAATGGCGAGAACCCCAGCGACCACGAAACATTGGTGCGCCTGGCCGGTGAAGCGGGACTTTCAACCACCCGCGCCCGAGAGATTTTGGCCAGCGAGGCGTTCGCTCTCGAGGTCCGTGAACTTGAGAGTTTTTACCTTGAGCGCGGAATTAATTCGGTCCCGGCCATGGTACTGAACGGTCGTCAGTTGGTGTCCGGATCGCTATCCGTCAAGGAATACGAACAAATCCTCAGGCAAGTCGCACGAGAGCCCGCCACAGCCTGACAAAGCGACTTAACTTCAATACCAGTTATTAACCATTTGGCCGGGGCCTTGGTGAAGTGACCGCCCCACTTCCTTTCATCAACGTCAAGTGAACCGTCATGCCTCACGACTTGAATCAACTGGAAACTGCGCTGGCTGCTTACCCTCGAGTGGCGCTGCTGGAAGGTCCGACACCGATTCAGAAGCTGTCCCGCCTGAGCCGGGCAGCCGAGCTGCATGGCTGCAATCTCTACGTCAAACGCGATGACCTGATGGGCCTTGGCGGTGGTGGTAACAAACTGCGCAAACTTGAATTCCTGCTTGGCGAAGCATTGGCCGAAGGCGCCGACACACTGGTTACCTGGGGCGGTTTTCAATCCAATCACGCCAGGCTGACCGCCGCCGTCGCGGCCCGCCAAGGTTTGGCCTGCGAGCTTATCCTGACCCCGTCTGCGGTGCGCAGCGATGATGATTTTTGTCATAACGGCAACGTATTGCTTGATGACCTGTTTGGCGCAAAGGTTCATCGACTGCCGCGGGGTCTGACGCCGGACATCTACGCTGGCGAATTGCTCAGCGCGCTCAAAAGCCAAGGCAAAAAACCCTTCCTCATACCGTTGGGCGGCTCCAGCCCCAGGGGCAGTCTGGGCTACGCCGCTTGTGCAGGGGAGATCCTCCGCCAGGCAGACGCGCTCGGCGTTCACTTCGAGCGGATCATCATCCCCAACGGCAGCGCCGGAACCCATGCAGGACTGCAAGCGGGTCTGGCACTCGCTCGATCATCAACCGAAGTTATCGGCTATTCGGTATTGGCAACTGAGGAGCAGGCCACGGCGGCGACCCTGAGCAAAACTCGGGAAACCTTGCAGCTCCTGGACCCGTCCGCAACCCTTGCGGAAAGCGCAATCACTGTGGATGGCAGTCAACGTGGCGACGCCTATGGCGCCCCCACCGAATCGATGCTCGAAGCGGTCCGGCTGCTGGCCTCCGTTGAGGGCTTGCTGACGGATCCGGTCTACGGTGGCAAGGCCTTCGCCGGGTTGCTCGCTGCCGTGCGCCAAGGCGACTACCCGGCAGGAAGCAATCTACTGTTTGTGATGACCGGCGGCTTGCCTGGCCTCTTTGCCTACCGCAGCGCCTTCAACTGACTTGAGCTTTTTCGTCGTCATAAAAAACTGATGCCCGGGCGAGCCCACGGCATCGGTCACTCAACTTGCGTGGAGTACATCGTCATGTCGAACGCCTCTTACCCGCTGAACCGCACCGCTTATCTGCTGGTCGATCCGTACAACGATTTTCTCTCGGAAAACGGCAAGGTCTTCCCCTTGATCAAGCCGATTGCCGAACAGGTCGGGCTGCTCGACAACCTGCGGGCCCTCGATCGCGCCGTACGAGCGCAGAACATTCCGGTGGTCATCGTGCCGCACCACCGTTGGGAACATGGCGACTACGAAGGCTGGGATCATCCAACACCGACCCAATGCAAAATCATGCACATGCACCACTTCGCACGTGGTGAATGGGGCGGCGAATGGCATCCCGATTTCGCGCCGAAGGACGGCGACATTGTCGTGCAGGAACATTGGGGCTCCAGCGGCTTTGCCAATACCGACCTTGATTTTCGTTTGAAGCAGAAAGGCATCACCCACGTCATCATCGTCGGCCTGCTCGCCAACACCTGCATCGAAGCGACCGCCCGCTACGCCTCGGAACTGGGCTACCACGTCACGCTGGTGCGCGATGCGACCGCCGCTTTCCGTGCGGAAATGATGCACGCCGCCCATGAGTTGAACGGGCCGACCTTCGCTCATTCAATCGTGACTACCCAAGAACTGATTGAGGCGCTTGCAGCGCAGGAGTAATGGCGATGAACCTCACCGATTTCGCCAGTTTGCCGTAGCGCGCTCACTCCAAGGACAACTCAGCGCTTGATCGACCGCCAATAAGAGCTGTGCAGAAATCAGCTTGAGCCACCTGTTCGTGTCGGCTTCAATGGCAGGAAAATTCGCTGATGGTCGATGTAGATCCGTCTTCCCGGCGAAACGCTTCTACAACATTTGCTCGCGTAGAAAATCGATGAACGCCATCGTCCGCGCTGAACGTCGTCGCTCGCGGCTGAGTACGGCGCTGACAGGCAGCGCGCTGGTCTGATAGCTGTCGAGTACGGTACTCACCCTGCCCTGCTCGACGTCAGCTGTGAACAGCCATTGCGGTGAGAGAGAAATACCCAAACCGGAGAGCACCATTTCGCGGATGGCCTCGCTGCTGTTGCTGGTGACGTTACCCTGAATGGCTACATCGAGTTCTTCGGCGCTGTGGGTAAAGTGCCAACGGTCGTAATGCTCCAGCAACGTGAAGCCGATGCAGTTGTGATCGGACAGTTCGCTGGGCTCACGTGGCACGCCGTGCAGAGCCAGGTAAGCGGGCGCGGCATAGACACGCCGTGGGCTATTGCCCAGTGGCAGTGCCACCAATCCCTCGCTCTTCACCGCGCCAATGCGAATAGCCAGATCGATGTTTTCCTTGAGCAGGTCTTCATTGTGGTCACTCAGCCGCAGGTCAATCCGCACATCAGGATGGCGTTGCAGGAAAGTCCCTATGAGCGGTGCGATGCATAACCTTCCATAACTGACCGGGGCGGCGACTCGTAAAGGGCCGGCGATCTGCTCCTGGCCACTGGTAAAGCTTCGCGTGGCAGTTTCGACGTGGCCGAGAATTTCCTGGCAGTGGTCGTAGAAGCGTTGACCTTGGTCGGTCAGGGCCAAATGCCGAGTGCTGCGTGCGAACAATGGCCCACCCAGATACTGCTCCAGCGCGCGCACTTGCTTGCTCACTGCCGGCTGCCCCATGTTCAGTTCACGGGCGACCGCCGAGAAAGACCCGCGCTCCACGACGCGAACAAAGACATGCATGCTGTCGAACAGATCCATCGACGATTGGTTCTCTTTGTGGAATAAGTCATATGCGAATTGGGTTTCTTATCGGAATGATTAAAGCGCGGCAATCTGTAAGCGTCCATCCCAACACAGGTTCCCGTCATGAAACATTCCATGCTTGTCGCCATCGCCGAGTCCGCTCAATCCCCGCTGGCCATCCGTCACATCGATCGCCCTGTTGCCGGTAAGGGGCAAGTATTGGTCAAGGTTCACGCCGCAGGGGTCAATCCGCTCGATACCAAAATTGCCGCCGGCGCAGGGGCTCACGCCCGTCAACAGCTGCCGGCCGTGCTCGGCCTTGATCTTGCCGGTACGGTGGTCGAAGTGGGCGAAGCGGTCGACGGGCTCACCCAGGGCCAGGAAGTCTTCGGCATGCCCGGCGGGATCGGCGGTGCCCAAGGCACCATGGCCGAGTACATTGCCGTGGATGCCCGGCTGATCGCGGTCAAGCCACAGACCCTCAGCATGCGTGAGGCGGCTGCATTGCCTTTGGTATTCATCACCGCGTGGGAAGGTCTGGTCGATCGAGCCAATGTCCGCTCCGGCCAGCGAGTACTGATTCATGGCGGCGCGGGTGGGGTCGGCCAAGTGGCTGTGCAACTGGCCAAGGCTCGTGGTGCCGATGTCTACGCCACCGGTTCGGCGGGCAGTCTGGACTTCATACGCTCGCTGGGCGCGACGGCGATCGACTATCAGGCACAGAGCGTTGAGGATTATGTCGAGCACTACACCGCCGGCGAAGGGTTCGATATTGTCTACGACACCGTCGGCGGCAGCACGCTGGATGCATCATTCCAAGCCGTGAAAGCCTATACCGGGCACGTGCTGAGCTGCCTGGGCTGGGGCCAGCACAGCCTGGCACCGTTGTCGTTCAAAAGTGCCACCTACTCGGGCGTCTTCACTCTGGCTCCGCTGCTCACCGGCAAAGGACGCGAACATCACGGCGCTATCCTGCGCGAGGCCGCTGCGCTGGCCAACGCGGATCAACTGACGATCCGCGTGGATCAACAGTACTTTGCACTGCAAGACGTCAACGAGGCGTTTCGCCAAGTCGCCGAAGGCCGCGGCAAGGGCAAGACGGTGATCGAGTTTGTGGGTGCATAGCTTCTTGTAATCTCTTCATAGCGCTAACGGCCAAAAGCGTCCGCCTTTGGCCGTTAGTTGCCACACAAGGGCAACCGCTTTCGGCCAAGAGCTGCCGCCCCCATGGTCTTCTCCAGCGCAAAACGCTGTCGCCAGTTGCTGCCGAACGTACGGCACACCTACTGGCATGGGCCGCACACCATATGGATGGCAACCCGATTCCTGTATGCGGCTCTTTCTATGAGAGCTGGCCTCTCACCCATTTGTATTTACCTGGCCTGAACAAACCGCTGCTCAAGGTTTTCTTTTGCATTGCTCTTCGGGCGCACCATATCCCCAAGTGATGATGGCTTCGGCCTTATGTTCCCAAAGCGATTCATTACGCCCGACGTACTTGATGCCAATGCCACGCAGTTGCTGGTACATCAGCGATACGCTGTCGCCACGCTCGGCTATTAATGTCGGCGGATCAGTTTCGAAGAACCTGACAGTTACCTCGTTTGCAGGGTTGCCGTCGCATTCGTAAAAGACAGGCCCAGTGCCAGAGATCAGTCGGTACCGTGCTTGCAACTCAGCGATACGGTTATGGTATTCCATGCGCAGGCATGCACCGACGTCATCACTCTTCCAGCAATCGTCCCGCCCCTTGATCCACCCCCGCTGCTCTGCTTTGAGCATTGGAGGATGCTCGTTGCCAGCCTTGATACTCGCACTGGCATACACTGCCGAGAGTTTGCGATCGAGGGCAGATAATTCCTTGTCTTCACATATCAATGCTTCGACACCGCCAGGCTCCGCCTTTGAGCAATCGTAAGATGGACCAGGTGACGAATTGATAGCCGACGATGTTCCCGTGCGCGCCCCGGTCGACTGTATCGCACTGATTTGCTGATCAATGTAATTGCACCACTGTTCGGAGCTTCGCTCAGGGACATCTGACCCCTCTTGAACCCCCAGCTTTATCTCGATCACTGACTTCCATTCGTCAGAACCTAGATCCGGTTCGTGCCCTTGCATATCAGCCGTATGCATAACCTTATCGACCGATTGATACCACGTGTTTGAGCATTGAGATTGCGCCTTGGCAACGCCTGTGACGCCAATCAGTAGCAAAACCAAATATTTGCGCATGTGCGGTTTCCCTGGATTTACGCAGTCGCCGACCAGTCATCTTAGCCGGTCTCATCCGCTAGTGATTGGTGAGTCAACAGTGATTGCAGCATAAGAAGTCCTCGCTGCGCAGGCACGCCTGATGCGTCTAGGCCTTCAGCACAGTTCGGGTTTGCTCAGCAATTTCCAGATGTCGATATTTGGCGATTGTGTATGTATATGGTGGTGCCCTCCACGTGGGTGAAGGACCGGGGTGGATCAGTCGCACGGCACCGTTGTCGGACTCGGCCAGAAGCAGACACTTAAAAAGCTCAACGATCAGGTTCTCATGTCATGAAATCATCCGGCTGCCGTACCATCGGCACATCGACAATACGGAGGTTGATATGGGAAATGGTCAGGACAAACGAGTCGTTGTCATTGGTGCAGGCATCGTTGGCGCGTCATTGGCGTATCACTTGGCAGCTAAAGGCGCGAATGTCACTTTGGTAGAAGCTGAAGATATAGCTTCGGGAGTGACTGGCAGCTCATTCGCCTGGCTCAATGCCTCACACCCCGAACCCGACCCAATCGCGCAACTGCGCGGTTCTGCCATCAAGGAGTACCGCCGACTCGAAACGCAGCTGCCAGGTCTGGAGATAAGATGGACAGGCGCCTTGTCTTACAGTGCGATGGCGATTGAGGCGCTGCCAGTCTCAGGTCACCAGGCTTCAGCAAACCTGGTGTCTCGATCGCGGATTCTCGACTTGGAACCAAATCTCAAGAACCCTCCCCAGTCTGCTCTGTATGCGGCTGAAGAAGGAGCGCTGGACGCAGTGGCAGCTACGCATGCGTTGATCGCAGGTGCGCAGGCATATGGGGCAAAGATTCTCACTCAGACGCGAGTGCTCGGTTTTGTAACCCAGAGTGCAACGGTGACTGGAGTCGAAACAACGACAGGCAGCCTCGATGCCGATATTGTCGTACTGGCAGCCGGGGCAGGCATCACGAAACTGACAGACATGCTTGGAGTGTCCCTGCCAATAGAGGCCTCCCCTGCCATTTTCATCCGTTACAAGTCACAACCCGACCTCGTACACACCCTCATATCCAGCCTTGAAATGGAAGTGCGGCAAAGTTCGGATGGTGCGTTGCTCGCGGCGGAAGATTATCTGAACGATGCCGTGGAAAATCAGCCGGCAGCGATAGCGCTTCGCACTGCCAAGACAATCCAGAACGAACTCCATGGTGTCGTCTCCATAGAACCGGAACGGGCTTGTGTCGGCCTCAGGCCCATGCCTGCCGATGGCATCCCCATCATCGGTTATCTCCCCAATGTAGGTGGCGTCTACGTTTGTGCGATGCACCCTGGAATTACTTTGGCGGCGATAGTGGGACGTCTGGCCAGCGAGGAGATCATCGATGACAAGGTATCCAGTGCCCTTTGCCCATGCCGGCCTGATCGATTTTTGCAAGCGGAGGGAAGCCTCTTGTGAGGCAGAAATCGGCCAAGAGCAGACGTTCGAACCTAAGATAATGCGATGAAGGGAAAAACTAGAATGACAGCACCTCTGACCAGTAACGCAGCAACCCAGCCTGGGCCTATTACCGGGATCGGCGCGTCAGCCTGAACTGTGGCCAATTGTCCAGGAAACCAGGGGCGTCATTTCGCCCGAAACAGACACTACGCGCGACGCATTTGCCTGATGGCCCAACGCCTGAGTAGAATGCGATTCATTATCAATCATGTATGTCCCGGGATGCCGATGCGTAGCGACGAAACACTAGGTACTGCAGATCCAGGGCTGCTCTATCGCACCCACTTCTCGTGGTTACAGGGCTGGCTGATTCGGCGCATCGGCTGTCGCGACAACGCCGCAGATCTGGCGCAGGACACTTTCGTCCGTGTGCTCAAACACCGTCATCAGTCCGGCGCCCTGCGCGAACCACGTGCTTATTTGAGCAGCATTGCCCGAGGGTTGATGATTGATCAGTATCGTCGTCGCGAACTCGAACGCGCCTACCTGGAAAGCATCACGTTGCTGCCGCAACACGAGGTTCCCTCGGAAGAAAACCGGCTGATGATTCTTGATGCGCTCGAGCGCATAGACCGTCTGCTCGACTCGCTTAAACCAAGAGTACGCCAGGCGTTTTTATTTGCCCGACTCGACGGTCTGACCTGCGCGCAAATCGCCGAAAAGCTCGGTGTTTCCCGCGCGACGGTGGAGCGCGATCTGGCCACGGCCCTGCAACATTGCTATCGCTTGCGTTATGTCGAGGCCTGAGCCCGAGGCGCTGGATCCGGCCATTGTCGAGCAGGCAATCCAATGGCTGGTGCGCCTTCGCTTCAATCAAGCCGATGAACAGACACAGCGCACGTTTGAACACTGGCTGCAGCAGCGCCCGGAGCATGGATTGGCGTGGCAGCGTGTGGAAACGCTGGGCGATGAATTTGAAGGCGTGCCAGCTCAGCTGGCTCGACAAACCCTTAAGGGCGCCCAGCAGGGAATGCGCCGGCGGGAAAGCCTGAAGCTACTGGGCGTATTGGCGACGGTCGGCACGGCAGCCTGGCTCGGCCGCGACTACACCCCCCTGCTCTCCATGCTTGCACGGCAGCGCAGCAGCACCGGCGAGCAACGGCGCTTCCAACTCGACGATGGCAGCCTTATCCAGCTCAATAGCGATAGCGCCGTCGACAGCGATTTCGACGCCCAGCGGCGCCTGATCATCCTGCGCCGTGGTGAAATCATCGTGAATGTCGGTGCGGATCAACACTCGCCGCAAGCGCGACCATTGTGGGTGCAATCACGCGACGGAATGATGCGAGCCCACAGCTCGCGCTTTCTGGTCCGCGAGCGTGACGACGGCACTCTGGTCGCGGCCCAGGAAGGATCAGTCACGGTGTTCCCCGGCTCCAGTCAAACGCCTGCGAGCCGCAACGTCCTGGCAGGAAACCAACTGCTGTTCACCCCAAGCGGCACCCGAACGTTCAGGGACAACGGCCTTGATCCATGGGGTTGGGGTGACGGAGTGATCAGTGCGAACCATATGCGCCTTGGGGACTTTATCGCGGAGTTGTCGCGTTATCGCCCAGGAGTCTTGCGCTGCGCCGAAGAGGTCGCTGATCGACGCGTTTCCGGCACCTTCCAGCTCGCCGACAACGACCGGGTCCTGGCATTGATCGCGCAGTCACTGCGCCTGCACATTGATTACCGAACCCGTTATTGGGTGACCGTAACCGCTGCCACCTGAGTCCACCTGTATATTTTTCTGCTATCTGAAAAATAATGAGGTGGTTTCTCATTCTCGTTCGACCTCTAAGGAAGGCCGGAATACAGGCCAGTCTGCCGATGTCCTTTCTTGGAGCGAGAAAATGAGTTCGTCCCCGGTTTCACAGCGCCATCCATTAAGTCGTGCCATGCACGGTGCGATCTTGGGTTTGATCGTGAGCAGCTACGCATTGCCATCGCTGGCGCAAACCTCGGGCGCTGATCACAGCAATCAAGTCAAACAGTGGAATATCGCCCCCGGCCCGCTGGCGCCGGCGCTTGACCGCTTTGCGCGCGAGGCTGGCATCAGTCTTTCCTTCGACGCCTCGAGTGTTGCGAACCGCACCACGGCTGGCGTGAATGGCTCGCTCGATACATCGGCAGCGCTGTCATCGTTGCTCCAGGGCAGCGAATTGCAGGTCGAACAGCAAGGCCCGAATGCTTACCTGCTGACCCCTCAAGCAAAAACCGCCGGCCCGCTGGAACTCGACGCAACGGCTGTTGAGGATTACCGCCTCGCCCCGCTCATCATCAATGCCAAGGTCCGGGTCAGTGCCGACGACGACGCCAACTCGGTGGTTGCCAAGGAGCTCTGGGTGGGCGGCAAGGTGGCCACCAGCATTCTCAATACACCGGCATCGGTGTCGGTGGTGACCAACAAGGAAATGCAACAACGCAGCGTCAGCACCACGGAAGAAGCGCTGCAATATACGCCGGGCGTGGTCAGTGACTTTTATGGTACGGATGATCGTAACGACTATTTCCAGATCCGCGGCTTCCAGGCCACCACCTACCGTGACGGCTTGACCCTCAGCTCGATGCGCGGCGTACGCGAAGACCCATTCGCCTATGAGCGCATCGAGATTCTGCGTGGCGCCAACTCCACGCTGTTTGGCCCTGCGGACCCGGGCGGTTCGGTAAATTTCGTGACCAAACAGCCGCGCTTCGAGAAGTTTGGCCAAGGCTATGTGACCTACGGTTCGTTTGACCATGTCGAGACCGGCATCGATGTCGGCGATGCGCTGAACGACGAGAAAACCCTGGCCGGCCGTTTTACTGCCAAAGGCCAGAACAGCGACCGCGAGTACGATCACTCGCAGGACGATAACCAGTTGTTTATGGGTGGCCTCACCTGGGCACCGACGGATTACACATCGGCTACGATGATTCTGGATTACCTGAAAACCGAAAGTTCGCCCAACAGCGGCGGCTATCCACTGGATCGGGAATACGACCGCAGCAAGTTTTATGGCGAGCCCAGCTACAACTTCCACGATGTCGAGCGCACCAGCCTCAGCGGTAACGTCACCCATGATTTCGACAACGGCTTCGTGCTGCGCAGCAATCTGCGTTACAGCAAGTTGACCGATGATTTCGGCTACGTGTACCTCAGCGACAGCGCCGCACGTGTCGGTACCACCGTCGATCGCTACCTGTTCGGAACCGACACTGAAGCCGACCAGTTCAACGGCAATCTGATGCTGCAATACGATGCCCGCTTCGAGAACATCGACAGCAGCAGTCTGGTGGGCGTGGAGTACCTCGATTCGACCACCAAGGAAAGCTCGGTCTACGCCCTGACAACCCCGATCGACATTGCCAACCCGGTGTTTACTGGCGTTCCACGCTCAATCGCGCCGTATGCCGTCAACAAGCGAGACGCGACCACCAAGGCTGTGTTTCTTCAGCAGAACCTGTCGTTCTACGAGCGTTTCATCGTCACCGGAGGTGTGCGCAACGACTCGATGGACCTGACCAGCAAAGGCTTGCAATCCACTGAGAAAGACAACTTCTCCGAAACCTCCTACCGAGGTGCGTTGACCTATATCGTCAACGATGAAGTATCAACCTACGTGAGCATGGTCGAATCCGTCTCGCCGCCGCAGGTTGGCGTAACACCGCAGACAGGCAGGCAGTACGAAGTGGGCGTGAAGTATGCGCCGATGGGGATGGACGCACTGTTCTCCGCCGCGGTGTATGACCTGACCCAGGAAAACGTCACCATCGCCGTGATGCTGCCGAGCGGCATCATCGAGCAGCAGACGGTGGGTGAATCACGTGCACGCGGCCTCGACCTGGAGGCCAAGGCGCAGGTGACGCAGAACCTCAGCCTGATCGGTGGCTATTCCTACATGGAGTCCGAGGTACTGCGCGGTTCTTTGTATGACGGCAGTTCTCTGAAGGGCAACGAGTTCGCCACGGCACCCAAGCATTCCGCTTCGCTCTGGAGTTACTACGACGTACCCGCCACTGATGTCAGCGTGGGCCTGGGTGCGCGCTACGTCGGCGCTTATTACTTCGATGCAGCCAACTCCGGCAAAAGCGATGGCACTACCCTGTTCGACGCCGCCTTCAACTACAAGATCGCCAAGGGCACCGACCTGGCGGTGAACGTCAGCAACCTGCTGGATGAGCAGCACGTGGTCGGCTCCGGCACGGCGAACTTCTACAACCCGGGCCGCGAGATTACCGCCAAACTGAGCTACAACTGGTAAGCAAGCGGGTCAGCGTTTTTCCCCACACAGAAAACGGTGCCCGCGTTACCGCGAGCACCTTCGACTTGGTTGTTAGCCGCCGACCTCACGCAAAATTCTCTCAAGCTCAGGACGGGTCCACCTCTCCCAAGGGAATACCTCCCGGTCATCGCCGCTGTGCCAATACTCGCCCGCATCAAATGCCTGATAGATCGAAAATGCCGGCTCGGGCATCTCTGCGTACAAGGACAGATCGACGATATCGCTGATGACAATATTCATCACCTCATCACAGTAGTGAAAATCGCGGCAGCCGGTGATAAACAGTCTTGCCACTGAGATCGCCAACTGATTGAGAAGATCGCGGCTGTCGATCTGCAGGTGCTCACACATAACATTTAATTCGGTGTTTGGGGCTTTCTCAATCATCCCCAGTACGTAATCAAGCTCGGCATCACTAAGACCTGTGGCCATATGATCAAAGTACTCGTGAGTTCGGTTTTGCGATGGATTCAGGACAAGCCTGTTAGAAAACATTTTGGCAGATTTGCTGTTAAGCGACAGCTATGGTTCGAAAGCAGCTTCTGATTGGGTGGTCCCGTTTTCCCCAGGGCTTATTCGGCAGAGGTCGACTTGGACTGTCATCAGATAAAGGTGACAAAGCGGGTATCGAGACCCTCGTTCACTGGCGCTAGCGAATTGAGATAGTACACAAACACAAGGGTGGCCGCTTTTGGGTATTTGGCGATCCGTGACACGGAGATCGGCCAGAAGCGGCCAGTCAGTATCGATGAGATACGTTGGATGATTCCATTTTCAAATGAGCAGCGGGCAACACCCAGGTTGATCTACGCTTGAATGAAATCACGCGGAGAACCAGATCATGTCCCTCGCTCCCGGAAGTCTATTGGCCCTGGCTATGGGTGTCTGCTTTTGCACATCCGTGCTCGGACAAGGGGCAGCAGACAGCGATTCTCCACCGGCGATACTGCCATTGGCATCAGAGAGTGCGCCGAAACTCATTGCCTACCCGCCGCTTGCCGAGCCGCTCGCCCGTGGAGTGGTCATCATCCAGTTTCGAACAGAGCACGCCAGGATCATGCCGGTTTTTGGCAAGGTGGCTGCGCAGGTATCACCACGCTTAGGTCACCTTCACGTGACCGTCGATGACTGGAAAGGTACGTGGGCGCACACCAGTGAAGACCCGATTATCCTGGTCGGGCTAACGCCCGGTCCTCACAAGGTTCTCTTGGAAGTGGCCGACCCGACGCACCAGATCATCACCAGTACGACAGTGAGTTTTACAGTACCGGAGAAGACACCGATGGACGCTCCCCGTACTGACGATCATCACGCGGTAAAACCATGACCGCCGTGCTATCACCGTAACAGGCAACGATCGGCGTCCCTGCCAGCGAATGACTGGCTCAATATCTCCAGAAAACCGGGGTCACGAGCACCAACACCGTCAGGATTTCCAACCTGCCTAGCAGCATGCCAACGGTGAGAAGCCATTTGGCCGCATCTGGCAGTGACGAGAAATTACCTGCCGGTCCAATAATGGTGCCCAGGCCGGGGCCGACGTTACACACCGCCGTAGCGGCACCGCTCAGGGCGGTAATCCAATCAAGCCCGATCAGCGCCAGGCCCAAAGCGATGGCGGCAATCGTGATGGTGAAAAAAAACGAGAAGGTCAGCAGCGAGCGGACGATTTCCTCATCGATGGGATGGCCGTTGTATTTTTTCTGAATCACGGCTCGAGGGTGAATCAACTGCTTCAAGCTGCTGACCAGAAGCGCGGCGGCCACCTGAAAACGGAAGATTTTCAGCCCGCCGGCCGTTGAGCCGGAACAGCCACCGACGAAGGTCAGATAGAAAAACAGCAAAACAGCGAAGCTGCCCCACAAGGTGTAGTCGCCAACCGCAATTCCGGTGGTCGTGACGACCGAGGTCACATTGACCGCCACGATACGAAACGCGTCCCACCATCCGTAGTCGCTGTGCAAATACAGCCAGGTACCTACAGCCAACGATGTGACGAGCAAGAATCCAATAAACCCGCGTACCTGGTGATCCCTGATCAGCGCACGCCGATTGCCTCGACATGTAGCGACGTACAAGGTGAATGGCAGGCTGCCCAGGATCATGATGACCACCGCCACCCAGTGAATTGCTGGCTGCTCCCAATGCCCGAGGGAGGAATCCGACGTCGAGAACCCACCAGTAGAGATCAACGACATTGCGTGGTTGATCGCTTCGAATGGCGTCATTCCTGCGAGCCAGAGCGCCAAGGTGCCGATACCCGTCAGGCTTAGATAGAGCAAAAGGATGTACTTGGCTGCGACATGAGAACGTGGTGTCACTTTCTCCGACCAGTCCGAGGACTCTGTCTGGAAAAGACGCATGCCGCCGACTCGCAAGAGCGGAAGAATCGCGACAGCCATGCCGATAAAACCGATGCCGCCTAACAAATGCAGCATGGAACGCCAGATCAACAAGCCGGGAGAGGCGCTATCCAGACCGGTGAGTACCGTCGAGCCAGTGGTTGTGATGCCCGACATCGTTTCAAAGAATGCATCGGTGTAGCTGATATCGCTGATGAAAACCATGGGTAACGCTGCGAAGGCGCACACAACAACCCAGCTCGCGGTAGTCAGCAGGTACATGTCCCTGGGCCGAAGATTGCCGGTCTCCGGACGCCCTCGCACGATCAACAGCAGACCACAGATGAAGGTAATCAGACTCGACCAGAGAAAGGCCGACAGATCGTCGCTACGCTCATGGACCACCAGCGTGAACATGGGTATAGCCATGCTTACCGCCAGGGTGATCAGAAAAATACCCAAGATGAAGCCGATAAGCCGAATTGCTGCGAGGGACATCACGATAGCGTTCCAAATTAGCGCCGCGCAGTATCGGATGCCCTCAATAAAGACTGCGTAAATTCTCCGTAAAATTTTGACCTGCGATCAGTCAGGCTGCGGGAGTCGAAGGCCAAATGCCCGCGCCAATCAAGCCCTTCACTGCACCGGGCATTCGGTTTGTCCCGAGCGAACTCCCAAACCCGCACAAAAAAACCACCGATGCGTTGTCAGTTGATCCTTTTCAGCCTATCTTCAATAAAACCTATACAGGCAACCTGTATGCGTACAACCTTTTCGCCAGACATTGGCCCTCACGCAGCACCGCCACGAGTGACCCGAATGAGCCCACTATTAGCCAGCCATTACCGTGAAATCCTCGTTGGCGTCGGCGAAAACCCCGAGCGTGAGGGGCTTTTGGATACGCCCCAGCGCGCCGCCAAGGCGATGCAATACCTGTGCAACGGTTACGGGATGAGCCTGGAAGACGTCACCAATGGCGCGCTCTTCGAGTCGCAGAGCGATGAAATGGTGATCGTCAGCGACATCGAGCTTTATTCGCTGTGTGAGCATCACATGCTGCCGTTTATTGGCAAGGCGCATGTGGCGTATATCCCCACTGGCCGGGTGTTGGGGCTGTCGAAGGTGGCGCGGGTGGTCGACATGTTCGCGCGGCGCCTGCAGATCCAGGAAAACCTCACTCGGCAGATTGCTCAGGCGATCCAGCAGATCACCGATGCCGCCGGCGTCGCGGTGGTCATTGAAGCCAGGCACATGTGCATGATGATGCGCGGCGTCGAGAAGCAGAACTCGATCATGACCTCCTCGGTCATGCTCGGTGCCTTTCGCGATAGCTCGACGACGCGGCAGGAATTTCTCCAGCTCATCGGACGGCGCTAGGCCTATACACAATCTGTTACCTGTACAAGCTCAAGGAGTAGGCACATGACCCGATTTCTGCTGCTGTTAGGACTGGCGCTCAGCATCGCAAGCTGCGGCAGTGTCGATGTTGCTCGTTATGCGGATCAGCAACCGGCATTGAATCTGGAGCAGTTTTTCAGCCAGCCCGTCAAAGCCTGGGGGATGTTCCAGAAGCGCAACGGCGAAGTGGTCAAGCGTTTCGAGGTCGATATCGCCAGCCGTCGTGAAGGTGAAAACCTGATCCTCGACGAGCGCTTCCGTTACAGCGACGGCACCCGTGAGCGTCGGGTCTGGACCCTCACTCCCGGGGGCAATGGTCAGTGGAGCGGTCGCGCGCATGATGTTGTCGGTGTTGCGCAGGGCCAGATTGCTGGTAACACCTTCCACTGGCGTTATCGCCTGAACCTGCCAGTCGACGACTCGACCTACGAGATGAGCATGGACGACTGGATGTACCTGGTCGACGAAGACACGCTGATCAACCGCACCCGTATGTCCAAGTGGGGTTTTGAAGTCGGTCAGGTGACGGTGTTCTTCCGGCGCCAGAATGCTGGGGCGAACCCATGAGCAGCGGGTTGACCCTGGCCTCGTTCGGCGACGGTTATCGCGCCTTGGTGATCGGTGCCAGTGGCGCCCTCGGCACGGCGTTCTGCCAACATTTGAACCAGGATCCACGCTGCGCCAGCGTCCGTGAGCTGGGACGCAAAACTGTGCCGAAGCTCGACCTCGAGCAGCCCGAAACGATCGCCAGCGCCGCCGCCGAACTGGCAGCCGAAGCGCCTTATCACCTGATCATTCACGCAGCCGGCCTCCTCCATCGTGACCGGATCAAGCCGGAAAAAAGCTACAGCGCGATCGACGCCGAGTCGCTGCAGGCCGTGTTCCAGGTCAACACGCTGGGGCCTGCATTGCTGCTGCGCGACTTTCTGCCATTGCTTGCGCCTCAAGGCGCGATGGCGATGCTGTCGGCAAAAGTCGGCAGCATCGGCGACAACCGTTTGGGCGGCTGGTACGCCTATCGCGCCTCCAAGGCTGCGCTGAACATGCTGATCAAGACCGCCGCCATCGAGCTTTCGCGCACGCGCCCGCAGAGCCGCTTGCTCAGTCTGCACCCGGGCACGGTGGTTTCGCCGTTGTCGCAACCTTTTCGCGGGGCCTCGAGCGCCCGCCCGGCAGACATTGCCGCTGCGCAATTACTGAGTCTGATTGACACGCTGACGCCGGCCGATAGCGGCCATTTCTTCGCCTACGATGGAGAACGCCTGCCCTGGTAGGCAAGGAGTGAAGCATGAATCTGCAAACCCTCACCGAACGTGCGGCCAACAGTGAAGTTCGCGAACTGGAGCTGCTGTCACTCGAAGGTGGTTTTTATCTGGCGAGGATTCGCATGGATCAAGGCCAGTTCACCTTGCTCGATGACGCGGCCAAGCCAATGCACCTGCGTTCGATCACCCACCTGCGCGACTTGCTGCAGACCGTGCCGGCGTTTCCCTGCGTACTGGTGCAACAATGCGTGCACGACGAAATGTGCGGTCGGGATTCAGGGCCGGTTGAAGAGCTGCGCATTCCGTTTTCGCTGACCACGCCTTTATGAGGCTCAAGCGCGGCGAGCACTGAATGGCAGGCTGATAAGGCGCGCGTCGCCCAAGGGCGACGCATTTATCGAACCCCTGCCCCGTCCACGGGTCTGCTTCACATCGATTCCCTGGAAGTAAATCCCATGTCCACTCAACACACACTTGTCCTGCTTGCCCGAGGCGGATACGCCGCGCGCGGCGTTCTGTATCTGATCATCGGTATCTTCGCGCTGTTGGCAGCGCACGATTCCACCAAACCGAAAGACAGCCACAAGAGCCTCGAAGCATTGCTCAGTCAGCCCTTTGGCTATGTGCTGATCGGTGTTGTGGTCGCCGGCCTGCTGGCCTTCGCCGCGTGGCGTGCGTTGCAAGCGATCCGCGATGTCGACCATCACGGGAGCGAGTTCAAAGGTCTGGTCATTCGCGCAGGTCTGCTCGCCGGCGGTCTGGTCAACGCGGCGCTGGCCTTCTTCGCCTTGGGTCTGTTGGTGAGTGGTCTCAGGAGTTCGGGCGGTTCCGGGGATGGCAAGACCAAGGATCTGCTTGCGCAGCTGCTGTCGTTCGAGCATTCGAACCTGTTGATCTACCTGATCGCGCTGATCCCGCTCGGCGTCGGTATCGCCCACATCATCAAAGGCTGGAAAGCCACGTTCGAGAAGTACTTCGAGGCGGATGACGAAGTGATGCGTTACGTGCGCCCGGTGTCGCGCTTTGGCTTGATCGCCCGAGGCGTGGTGTTTATCGAGATTGCAGTGTTGATGGTGGTCAGCGGCTCGGTTTACCAGGCGACCAATCCACCCGGCATGAAGGAAGCACTGGATGCTTTGCAGAATCTGCCGGCAGGCGGCGTGCTGTTGATGCTGATGGCGTTGGGGCTGATCGCCTTCTCGGTGTACAGCTTTTCCGAAGCAGCATGGCGCAGAATCGAAATGGATGTGCCGTTGTAAGCGGAGATTCGAGGGGGCGTGTGCCCCCTCGACTGCTCCTCATCAAGTAAACAGATCAACGCCCAGCTGAAAGGCCACCCAAAGCGCCAGACCGGTGGCAAACAACAGCGCGATGTTTTCAAACAGGTTGTTGCGGTATTGCTTGTCCAGCAACGATTTCTGGTTGGACATGATCAGCAAGCCCAGGGAAATCACCGGCAAACCAATGATGTTCAATGCGCTGACACCGATGGTCAGGGTGACGAAATCCGGCATGCCCGGCATCGACCAGATCAGCGGCGTGACCAGGATGAACAGCATGAACCACTTGTGCATCGGGTCGTGATGGAACTCTTTGCCGTACTTCTCGCGGCGCTCAGGACGAACATGCTGGAAGGCATCGGTGATCAGCATCGGAAACGCTGTGGTCTTGCCTGAAATACTGGCAAACAAGGTCGCGAACACGCCGATGAAGAACACATACCAGCCGATCGGGCCGAAGAAGATTTCCAGCGCCTTGCCCAGATCGCCCAAGGTTTTCACCTCGATGCCGTTGGGCCGCAGGATTTCCGCGCCAACAATCCAGATCGCCAGGTTGATGATGATCCCGACGAACACCGCAAACAGCAGATCGTTACGCTGAATGCGCTTGTGCTGCGGCCCGGTCCAGCCTTTCTGGCGCATGACATAGGGGTGCACGAAGTTGGCGATCGAGCCGGCGACCGCGCCGATTACCGAGACCGCCACCAGCAACGCGCCATGCACGCCTTCGTCCGGCGGAATGCTGAAGCCGATGGTGCCTTTGATGATGCCGCTGACATCCGGGCCGGACATCACCGCCAGGGCGATGAACGCCAGGGTCATGATCGCCAGCAGCAGCTTCATCACGCCTTCGATCATCGTGTAGATGTTGCGCCCGACCAGCATCCACACCGCCAGCACCACCGCCACCGAGCACAGCAATGGCTGATCGATCTTGAACAGCATCGCCAGCGACTCCCCTGCCCCCTTGATCATGTAGGCGTTCATCAAGTGCCCCATCAACAGGGCATAAACCAGCATGAACCAGGCAAACACCGGGTTGAGCTGGGCGTAGCCCTGCAGAATGGTCATGCCTTGGTTATTGCACAGCTGGAACCGGGCAATGATGTTGACGATCAGGTACCTGAGCAACAGCGAGACCGCCAGCACCCACATCATGGCGTAGCCGTAGTTCGCACCAGCCACGGAGGATGTGATCAGGTCACCCGCACCGAGCCACGACAGCACGGCGATAATGCCGGGGCCGAGCAGTTTCAGCGTTCGCAGGAACAGGTTTTGCGGTTTCGCAGCGGCCTGATGATCGAGTGGAGCCATGCTCGTCATAGGGGTATCTCCGTTATTGTTTTTGTGAGAATTGATGCAGTGCGCACATTAGGTAGGATGTCGTACAACAACGCTAACAGGAGAGTATGTAGAAATGTGTCAAACCTCAATGGCGACTATCCTCTCCGATCATTTGTGCTGATAAAAACTTCTAATACGCGCCTATGAATAAGCGTAGCGACCTTATAAGGCTCACGAAATAGCCATTGATGCCCCTGCCAATCACTCATAGGATGACTGATCACAAAAACAATAAGGCTGAAAATGATGAACAGAACGCTCCTGATTGCTGCGCTCGCCTCCACGTTGAGCGTGACGGTCAATGCCGCCACCTATGCCTACATCTCAAGCCCCGGTGACGGTCTGATCTCGCAGTATCGCCTTGATCAGAGCAATGGCGCGCTCACCCTCGTTGAGCAGATTCAGGCCGGTGATCAGGTCAATCCCATGGCTCTCTCCCCGGATGGCAAGGTGCTGTTTGCAGCCTTGCGCGTCAAACCCTTTCAGGTGCTGGGTTACCGGATCGATCGCCAAAGCGGTCACCTGACAAAATTCACCCAAGCGCCCTTGGCAGAGAGCATGGCCTACCTGTCGACCGATCGAAAAGGTCGCTACCTGCTCGCCGCGTCCTACGGCGCCGACACGCTCAGCGTTCAGAAGATCGGCGAGGATCAGCAACCTTCCGCCGATATCGTTCGCTACAAGACCGGCCTGCATGCCCATTCGATTCGCACCGAGCCGAGCAATCGCTTTGCCTACGCCGGCAACCTGGGCACCGACAAGGTGCTGCAATATCGCCTGGATGCCAAGACTGGCGAGCTCAGCCCGATCGGCAACGGCTCGGTCAGCGTCCCGGACAACACCGGCCCTCGGCACCTGGCGTTCTCGCCGAACGGCAAATTCCTTTACGTTGTCGGTGAAATGAGCGGCACCGTGACCGCGTTTTCAATCGACGACGCCAGCGGCGCGTTAACGCAAATCGCTGTGGCCAACGGCATTCCCGAACGTTTGCAACTGGCCCACGGCGAAGTCCGTGATGCGCGCAACAACGACCTCAAAGACGACCCGACCCCGCGCATCTGGGCTGCCGACCTGCGCATGTCGCCGGATGGAAAACTGCTGCTGATGAGTGAGCGCACCAGCAGCAGCGTTTCGGCATTTGCCGTGGATCCGGCAACCGGAGGACTGAAGTTCCTCGATAACTACTCAGTGCAGGAACAACAACCACGCAACATCGCCTTCTCCCCCGATGGCCACTGGCTGCTGGTGACGGGCGAGAAAAGCGCCAAGGTCGGTACGTACGCGGTGAGCAAGGATGGCGCGCTGAAGCGTGTCGGTGAAGCGGCATCCGGCAAAGGCGCATTGTGGATCGAGATACTGCAAACGCCTGACGCATGAATATCTGCGGAGCAGCAACTGCTCCGCCGTCCTGCAACTAATCCCCCGCCGCTTCGGTCATTAGGTTTGCCGAGGTTGATACATTTACGCAGACCTCACTTTCAAGAGACTGCCCAACGTGATCAGCCATCTCGATCGCCGCAACAACCGCTCGCTGGACAGTCTGAATTTCTTTCTCGCCGATGTCCGCGACGGCCTCGGGCCGTACCTCGCCATCTACTTGCTCGCCGTGCACCACTGGGACCCGGCCAGCATCGGTGTAGTCATGACCCTCGCCGGTATCGCCGCGCTGGTCACGCAGACACCGGCCGGTGCGCTGGTTGACAGCAGCCGGGCTAAACGGGCGCTGGTCATCATCGCCGCGCTGTTGGTCACGGTGAGTTGTCTGGTGCTGCCGTTCATTTCGTCATTCAGTCTGGTGGCGTTGACTCAGGCTTTGAGCGCTGCGGCAGCATCTATTTTTGCCCCGGCCATTTCCGCGATCACCCTGGGCATCACCGGCCCACGAGCATTCACCCGGCGCACCGGTCGCAACGAGACGTTCAACCACGCCGGCAACGCGTGCGCGGCGTTATTGGCCGGTTTGTTTGCGTATCTGTTCGGTCCGGTGGCGGTGTTTTATCTGATGGCGGTCATGGCGCTGGCCAGCGTGATTGCCGTGCTGTTCGTCTCGGCCGAAGCGATAGATCACGACGTCGCGCGCGGTTTGCAGCCTGGCGATCAAAGCCATCAGCCGTCCGGGTTCAAGGTACTGCTGAGCAATCGCCCGCTTCTGATGTTTGCCCTGTGCTGTGCGCTGTTCCACTTGGCCAACGCGGCGATGCTGCCGCTGGTGAGCCAGAAACTCGCCCAAGCCAATTTGCACATGGCCACACCGCTGACGTCGGCGTGCATCGTAGCCGCGCAACTGGTGATGGTGCCAATGGCGCTGCTGGCCGGCGCGAAAGCGGATGTCTGGGGGCGCAAACCGTTATTGCTGGCGGGTTTTCTGATCCTGCCGCTGCGCGGGTTGCTCTACACCTTCTCGGATGATCCGTATTGGCTGGTCGCCGTGCAGTTGCTCGACGGCGTCGGCGCTGGTTTGTTCGGTGCGCTGTTCCCGGTGATGGTCAAGGATCTGACCCTCGGCTCCGGGCATTTCAATGTCAGCCTCGGCGCGCTGACCACAGCATTTGGCCTGGGCGCGGCGCTGAGCAATGGGCTGGCCGGATTTGTCGTCGAGGCCGCCGGTTACAGCGCGGCATTCCTGACCCTCGCCGGAGTCGCAGCGGCAGCGTTCCTGCTGCTGTTGATCGGTGTCCCGGAAACGCTGCAGCGGACTGAGAAAATCGAGTCCGCTGCAGTTATGGGCCAAACCTGAGCTAATCGCCACCGCAGCCATCGCCTAAAACGCTGTAAGTGGCGACATGCCGCTGACCGTGGCTGTCTTCATAAACGACCTCCACCGGAACAATTCCGCAGGCGGCGCTGGTGTCGGTGATGCTGATGGTTTTGGCGATATCCAGTGGCACGCCGGTCTGCACAGTTTCGGTGGCAGCGAACACGTTGCCGGCGAGGATGGCCAGGGTCAAAGCAATAAACGTTTTCATCGTGTGATCTCTCTATAAAGGGGAAGGAATTCAGGCCTGACGTTCAGTCAGCAATTGGCGCGCGGAATCGGCCATCATTGGCAGCGCTCCGGCGAGCATCAGGACGTCCTTGAGCACCAGGCGTCCGGCACCGGACAGATAGGGAAAACCGTGCTGACCATCACCCAGCGCAGCGACCCAGGCTTCAGGCGTGGTAACCAGAAAGCTCAGGGTCACCAGCGGCGTAGCGAACGCCAGCGCGCCACCGAGCAGGCCGGTACGGCGAGAAAGCGGATTGGACAGGACCAGCAGACCGATGAGAATTTCCACCACGCCAAGCCCGGTGGAAAAGCCGTAGGTGTTGTTCGCGGTCTGCCAGGCGCGCTTGTCGGCGTTCAGCTCGCCCTCATGGGTCAGGTGCGCCTTGTAGTCCTGCGGGTGTTCGTAGAAGAACGACATCACCGGGCTGTTGGCGACGAAAGGCGTAATGCTGTCGGCTTCGTACGGGACGAATTTCAACGCGCCGATCCACAGGAACACGATGGCGATGGCCACGCGCATCAGCGGGATGCCGAGGCGATCGAGTTTGCCGAGCTGTTGTAGTCCGGCGTTGATTGAGGTGAACATGCGACGTCTCCAGATCAATGAAAGTGGAGTCAGTCTGCGGTGCTATCGAATCGCGCTTTTGTCGGTCATGCTCAACGTCTTGCTCAATCGTCTCAACTTTGCGGATTCCTTCGTGATGGGTGCCAATGAACTCGCTCGATAAGCTCATCAGCCTGGCCAACGTGCGCGGCAGTCTTGATCTGCGCTGCCAGTTCCAGGGCGACTGGGCGCGCGATCATCAACAGGAAGCCTTGGGCAAGGCGCCCTATCACGTCGTGCTCAAAGGTGAGTGCCGGGTAGAACTGGCCAGCGGGCAACGCCTGGCGATGCGCGCCGGCGATATTCTGTTGTTGCCACGGGGCACGCCGCATGTGCTGCACAGCGGCGGTAAAGATGTAGCGCCAATGCTGCCAACGCTGATTCCCGGCGGGGTGTTGCCGATCTATCGGCTGGGTGGCGCGAGCGCCGATCTGGACATGCTTTGCGGTGGCTTTCATTACAACCGCGCATCGATGCTGTTCGCCGCCCTCCCCGATTACCTGTTGATTGCCAACGATGGCTTACCGATTGATGCGCCGCTGACCGCCCTGATTGCGCTGTTGCGCAGCGAAGCCGACAGCGAACAGCCGGGTGCACGGTTCCTCCTCGACTCACTGTCCCAAGCGTTGTTCACCTTGATCCTGCGTGCGCACCTGGCGCGTGCCGATCACGACAAAAGCACCCTGGCGCTGCTCGGCGACCAGCGCCTCGGCCGCACCTGTCAGGCGATATTGGCCGACCCGGCGCACGAATGGACCATCGAGGCCATGGCCGACACCGCGAACATGTCCCGTGCAACGTTCATGCGCACCTTTGCCCGGGTCGCTGGCGTATCGCCGTGGGTGCTGCTGACCCAGTTGCGCATGGAGCTGGCATTCAGTCTGCTCAGCCATTCGCATCTGGGCCTGAATGACATTGCCGTGCAGGTCGGCTATCAGTCGCAGGCTGCCTTCAGCAAGAAATTCAAGGAAATCTACGGCGAGGCCCCGGGCAAAGTCCGCCGCGCGATCTGATTGAATGGATCGCTTTGTATCAGCGTGTAGCTTTCGCCGCCCCAGATACACACGCATGCGAAGTTCGGCCGTGCGCACACACAACTGACACATTTAGCGCGCTAAATACCACTGTCGCTTCCATTCCTACCTTAACCAATCGACAGGACATCACCATGAACAAAGTCTTCGCAACCCTCGCCCTTACCGCCGCCATGTTCGGCGCCACCGCTGTGTTCGCCGCGCCGGTCAAACCCACCGTGGTACTGGTGCACGGCGCCTTTGCCGATTCGAGCAGCTGGAACGGCGTGGTCAAGATTCTCGAGAAGGATGGCTACCCGGTGATCGCCGCTGCCAACCCGCTGCGCTCGGTCAAGAGTGATGCGCAATCAGTGGCGGATGTGCTGGCCAGCGTGAAAACTCCGGTGGTGTTGGTCGGCCACTCCTACGGTGGCCCGGTGATCAGCGAAGCCGCTTACGGCAATGCCAATGTCAAAGCGCTGGTGTACGTCGCCGCTTTTGCCCCGGAAAAGGGTGAAACCGCAGCCGAATTGTCCGGGCGTTTCCCCGGCAGCACCCTTGGCCCGACCCTGTCGGCCCCGGTTGAGCTGGCCGATGGTGGCAAGGATTTGTACATCCAGCAGGACAAATTCCACGCTCAGTTCGCTGCCGATGTGTCTCAGGCAGATGCAAAGTTGATGGCGGCCACGCAACGCCCGGTGACCGTCGCCGCGCTCAACGAAGCCGCCACCGAGCCTGCATGGAAAACCGTGCCGTCGTACTTCGTCTACGGTGACCAGGACAAGAACATCCCGGCGCAAGCCTTGGCGTTCATGGCCGAGCGCGCGCACTCCAAGCAGACCGTCGTGGTCAAAGGCGCTTCGCACGTGGTGATGGTGTCCAACCCGAAAGCCGTTGCCAGCCTGATCGAAACGGCTGCGGCCGGGAAGTGATCCAGCGTTGAGTTGAACCTTGAAGCCTTAGCCGTGAACCCTGTTCACGGCTTTCAGCGCTGGGTGGTGTTGCAGCCGCTCGCTGAGGAAATCGACAAACGTACGCACCTTCGCCGGTACGCGCGGATGTTTCAGATAGACCAGTTGCACCGGTAACGCCGGCGGCTCAAAGGCCTCCAGCACCAATTCCAGTTCACCGGCCGCGACCTGGCTGGCGACTTGATAGGACAGCACCCGGGTAATGCCCCAACCGGAGCTGGCGATGTTGATCGCCGCCTGATTCGCGGTGACCACCAGACGCGGCTCGAAGCGAAAACTCAACGGGCCATCGGCATGGGCGAATTGCCAATCGCTGAGCAAATGACTGGCGGACGACATGACGATATTGGCGCGGCTCAGCTCGTTCGGATGTTGCGGTCGGCCATAGCGGGCGAAGTAATCGGGGGTGCCGCAGATCACCTGACGGACCTCGCCGACCTTGATTGCATGCTGATTGTTCTCGTGCAGATGGCCGATGCGCACGGCGACATCGATACCCTCTTCCGCCATGTTCACCACGCGATCAACCAGCAAAGCCTTCAGATGCACCGAAGGAAACGCATCGACGTATTGCGCCAGCAACGGCGCGATGAACAACTCGCCAAACAACACCGACGCGGTCACGCTCAAGTGCCCGCACGGCACCCGATAGCTGCCGGCAGCGGCCTCTTCGGCTTCGTCGACGTCGCACAGAATTCTTCGGCAATCGTCCAGATAACGATGCCCGGCTTCGGTCAGGTGCAGGCTGCGCGTGGTGCGCGACAACAGACGCGTGCCGATGCGTTGTTCCAGCGCAGCAATGGCGCGGGTGACGCTGGGGGGCGAGGTGTTCAAACGCCGGGCCGCCGCCGCAAAGCCACCCTCCTCGGCCACGGCCAGGAACATGCGCATTTCCTGAAAACGATCCATAGCTGGGGACCTGTAAAAAACCTCGAAAACACAGTGAAATCATGTGGGAGCGAGCCTGCTCGCGAAAGCTTTCCGTCAGTCAACATCACCGTTGCATGACACACCGCTTTCGCGAGCAGGCTCGCTCCCACAGGGTTTGGTGTACACAGTTAAATTTGGGCAATGCTTCAACTCCCGCCAGTACGCCCGCACATTCGGATATTCCTCCAGCGAGACAGTGTCTTCCAATGCATGGATGGGACAGCTGACGCCAAACCCGTGGGAGCGAGCCTGCTCGCGAAGGCATTCTGTCAGTCAACATCACCGTTGAATGACCCACCGCTATCGCGGGCAAGCCTGCTCCCACAAGGTTTTTTGGCGTGTGCTGATATCAAGCGCTTTGCAGGCCCACCGCTGTGCGCTGCATGCCGACGAATTTCGGCAGCGCCTCGACCCGCCCGAGCCACGCCCGCACATTCGGGTAATCCTCGAGCGAGACATTGCCTTCCGGTGCGTGGGCGACGTAAGTGTAGGCGGCCACATCGGCAACGGTTGCCTTGTCGCCGGCAAGGAATGCGCTGTTGGCCAACTCGTCTTCCATCACCTGCAACAACGCATGGGAACGCTTGATCGCATCAGCCGCGTCGTAACCGGCGCCGAATACCGTGATCAAGCGCGCCGTGGCCGGGCCGGAGCTGATCTGCCCGGCAGCTACCGATAACCAGCGTTGCACCTTGGCTTGTTCGACCGGATCGCTCGGCAGCCACTGGCCGTTGCCGTATTTGCTCGCCAGATAAACCAGAATGCCGTTGGAATCAGCGAGCACCGTACCGTTGTCGTCAATCACCGGCACTTGGCCGAAACGGTTGAGGGCGAGGAATTCAGGGGTTTTGTGTGCGCCCTTCATCAGGTCGACGAACACCAGTTCGGTCGGAACATCCAGCAGGGACAGCATCAACTCGACGCGATGCGAGTGGCCGGATAACGGATGGCGATACAGTTTGACGGCTGACTGAGACATGACGTGCTCCTGGATTATTTGAGGTCGACCCGCTGATCGTGTCGATGGGCTCATCCTGCTCCCCTGCCGCAAATCGCGGAATCCTCAGCAAATACAATCGAGCATTTCAGCCAGTGAAATAATCATCCTCGTCCTTAGGCGCGCGTAGGGATCATTTCACCGCGTGAAACAGTGGATTGCAGTTTCTGGCCATTCCCTCGCAACCGGCCGAGGGCGAACATGAGCCCACTTGAGCTTCAGCCCCTGGCGGCTCACCGGCCCGTTTGCACCCGAGGAGAATCGAAATGGACACAGCGTCGAAACCGCAGCCCTCGCCCTGGCATGAAGGTGAGCTGACCCTGCAACGTGCCGTCGGCGCGGTGGAGATGATGGTCGGTGTCGGCCAGCGGCAACTGGCCCGCGACTGGATGCCGGATCAGCACCGCGAGTTCTATGCGCAACTGCCCTTCGTCGTGCTCGGCGCCGTTGATGGCCAGGGCGACCCGTGGGCGACGCTGCGCACCGGTCAACCGGGCTTCATGGATTCGCCGTCGCCACAGGTGCTGAAGATCAAACTCGACGCCCAGCCTAACGATCCGGCGAATCAAGGCCTGCAGCCCGGCGACGCGATCGGCATGCTCGGCATCGAGCTGCACACCCGTCGGCGCAATCGCATGAACGGCAACATCAGCCGCCGCGCTGACAACAGCCTCGAGATCGGCGTGACCCAGGCTTACGGCAACTGCCCGCGCTACATCAACTTGCGCCACTACGCGTTCGTCGACGAAACCACCGACACCGCGCTCGACCTGCCTGTCAGCGAACCCTTGGTGCGCGACATGATCACCGCCGCCGACTCTTTCTACGTGGCCACTTATGTGGTGCGCGACGGTGAGCGGCAAGTCGATGTGTCCCATCGCGGCGGCAAATCCGGTTTCGTCCATATGGACGAGGACGGCACCCTGACCATCCCGGATTTCTCCGGCAATCTGTTCTTCAACACCTTGGGCAACATCCTGCTCAACCCGCGCGCCGGGCTGACCTTCATCGATTTTGAAAGCGGCGATCTGTTGCAGATGACCGGCAGCGCAGAAGTGCTGCTCGACGATCCGCAAATCGCCGCGTTCCAGGGCGCCGAGCGTCTGTGGCGCTTCAAGCCGCAGCGCATCGTTTACCGTCAGGCCGCATTGCCACTACGCTGGGCCGAGCAGCCGCAAGGCGATTCGCCCAATTCGCAAATGACCGGCAGCTGGGAGCAGACCCGCGAGCGTTTGCAGGCCGAGGCGCTGCGCAATCAATGGCGCGCGCTGCACGTCACGCGGGTGGTCGATGAGAGTCCGCAGATCCGTTCGTTTTACCTGCAAGCCAACGACGGCTTCGGCCTGCCGCGCTTCGAACCGGGCCAGCACTTGCCGATCAAGGTCTTGCTCGACGGCCAGGATGCCGCGTCGATCCGCACCTACAGCGTGTCCAGCGCGCCGTCGGACGAGTTCCTGCGCATCAGCGTCAAACGCGATGGCTCGGTATCCTCGCATCTGCATGATCGCGTTCAGGCATTGGACTTGATCGAAGCCCGCGCGCCGCAAGGCGATTTCACCGTCGACGCCACCGAACGCCGGCCACTGGTGCTATTGGCCGCCGGGGTTGGGGTGACGCCGTTGCTGTCGATGCTGCGCGAGGTGGTCTATCAGGGCAAACGCATCAGCCGCATGCGCCCGACCTGGGTCGTGCAAAGCAGTCGCACCGTCGAGGATCTGGCCTTTCGCGAAGAAATCGACGCCTTGGCTGCACGCGCCGGTGACAAGGTCAAGGTGCTGCGCGTGGTCAGCCAGCCGCCGCTGGAAGCAACAGCGCAGGGTTACGATCATGCCGGGCGCATCGACATCGCCCTGCTGAAGAGCCTGCTGCCGCTGGATGACTACGATTTCTACCTGTGCGGCCCGGGCAGTTTTACCCAGGCGCTGTACGACGGCCTGCGCAAAATGCGCATTCCGGACGATCGCATCCACGCCGAAACCTTCGGCCCGTCGACGCTGATCCGCGATGTCGAAATCAGTACCCCGGCGCCGCCGCAAGTACCGGTCGCGGAAGAGCCGGTCAAGGTGCTGTTTGCCACGTCCGGCAAGGAAGCACGCTGGGAACCGGGCAGCGGCACCTTGCTGGAGCTGGCCGAGGCGCGTGGCTTGAACCCGGAGTTCAGCTGTCGCGGCGGTTCGTGCGGCACCTGCAAAACCCGCCTTACCAGCGGCCAGGTGCATTACCTCACTCCGCCGGCCATGCGCCTGGCGGACGACGAAGTGCTGATCTGCTGCGCCGCCCCGGCGCAGGGCAGCGAAACCCTGGTGTTGGACGTTTGAATTTTGAGGAGGTGTGCCATGAAGCCGTTTGCCGAAACCAGCGTCGTTTGGCCGCAAGAGAACACCGGACTGTCCGCCAGTGAATGCGAACGCAGCTTTTTGCTGCCGCAATTGATGGGTTCACTCGCCGGTGAAACCTGCGCGTTGACGGGCTCATTCAATCAACGCGAGCATCTGCCTTCGAGCCCGAACGGCTGGTTTTCCCGTGGGCTCAAGGCGTTGTTTGCTTAGGCTTTGCTCACCGCAACCACTCTGCCCGCCGGCCGGTGCTGGCGGCTGGTGACCAGGCCAATGAACGAGATCAGCAACGCCAGGCCAATGGTCGAAGTCACTTCCAGGCGATGTTCAGGGGTGATCATCATCACTGCCAAAGCCGCGCAGATGAAGGCGATGACCAGCCAGGTGAGCCAGGGAAACAGCCACATGCGCAAGGTCATTTCGACCTTTTCCCGTTCCAGCCGGCGGCGCATGCGCAACTGCGAAATGGCGATCACCAGATACACCAGCAAGGCAATCGCACCGGAGCTGGCGAGCAGGAACTGGAACAGCCCGGCCGGCATGAAATAGCTGAGTAACGTCACGCCTGCGCCGATCACCGTGCTGGCGATCACCGCCGCGCGTGGCACGCCGGCCGCCGAAGTCACCTTCAATGCCGGCGGCGCATCGCCGCGTCGGCCCAGCGAATAGAGCATGCGCGAGGAAATGTAGATCGACGAGTTCATGCAACTGGCCACCGCGATCAACACGACCACGTCGACGAGGAATTTGGCGTTGGGGATGTTCATCAGTTCCAGTGCGCGCTGGTAGGAACCGACCGAGGCGAGTTGCGGGTCATTCCATGGCACCACGGAAATCACCACGAAGATCGACAGCAGATAGAAAATGCCGATGCGCCAGATCACCGAACGGGTGGCGTTGGCGATGTTCTGCGCCGGGTTGTTCGATTCCGCAGCGGCGATGGTCACCGCTTCGGTGCCGATGAAACTGAACATGATGGTGATGAACGCGCCAACCACCGCCGACATGCCGTTGGGCGCAAAGCCGCCGTGCTCGGCCATCAGCGTGCTCAAGCCACTGGCTTCGCGCTCGGGAATCCAGCCCATCAGCACCGCAAAACCCAGGCCGATGAAACCGATAATCGCGATGACCTTGGCCATGGCGAACCAGAATTCGAACTCGCCGTATTTCGACACGCTGAACAGGTTGGTGATCACCAGCAGCACGATCGACAGCAAGGCGAACAACCACGCATCGACCTGGGGAAACCACTGATTGAGCACGTGCCCGGCGGCCAAGGCTTCGATGGGAATCACCAGCACCCAGAACCACCAGTAGAGCCAGCCAATGGTGAACCCGGCCCAGCGGCCAATGGCTTGATCGGCGTAGGTGGAAAACGAGCCGGTGTCGGGATGCGCCACGGCCATTTCACCGAGCATGCGCATCACCAGCACGACCAGTAGACCGGAGAACAGATAAGCGAGCAGCACCGCAGGTCCTGCGGCGGCGATGGCGTGGCCTGAGCCAACGAAAAGTCCTGCGCCGATGATGCCGGCAATGGAAAGCATGGTGACGTGACGCGGTTTGAAACCTTGCGCCAACTGACCGTTGGAGTCCTTGGGGTTCAGGCTAGTCATGGGTTCTTATTGTTCTCATGATCGACGTTTGGGCCACTGACTGAGCGTCAGGCGATCATCATTTCCGGTGTCGGCATCAGGCGAAAGCTGCGACGCAGACGCTTTGCCGACGAAATGATGCTTCACCTTACGTGGCCCGGCCGCCGCGCAACTAGCCTGAGTGCGGCATGCCGATGTCTGATTTCGACATGCCACTCTCAGGCCAGCATGGGGCGGCGGCAAACGCTGCGGCGATTTACAGCGTGTAGGAAATCCCCACCTGCACGGTTCGCGGCGCGCCCGGGTAGGCGTAAACGTTGCCGAAGGCGCCTTCTTCGTAGTCGCGATCGAAGATGTTTTTCACATCGAGATTGAGGCGCACCTTGTCGTTGATCTTGTAGAAGCTCAGCAGGTCGACCACGGTGTAACTGCCCATGGAAAACGCGGTGTTGGACGTCTGCCCGGCGCGCTCGTCGACGTATTTCAGGCCGGTGCCAAGGCCAAGACCTTTGAGCGTGCCGTCCTGGAACTCGTACATGTTGAGCAGGCTGAAGCTGTTCTTTGGGATGTTCAGCAGGCGCGTGCCGGAGCGCAGCGTGTTGTCCTTGGTCACCTCGGCGTCGACGTAAGCGTAACCGCCGACCACTCGCCACTCAGGGGTGAGGTTGCCGGTGACGTTGACGTCGAAACCACGGCTGCGCACTTCACCGGCGGCGACGCTGAAAGTCGAATCCACCGGGTCGGTGGTCAGCACGTTGCGTTTTTCGATCTGGTAGATCGCCGCGTCGACGCTCAACTGCTGATCCAGCGCTTCCCACTTCACGCCCATCTCGTACGACTTACCCTTCTCCGGAGCGAAGCCGCCGCCTTCGCGACTGGCGCCGGTGTTGGGCTTGAACGAGCGCGCGGTGTTGGCGTAGACCGCCAGGGTATCGGTCAAATCGTAGGTGACGCCGATACGCGGGGTGACGGCGTTGTCGCTGGCCTGCCAGCTCTTGCCGCCGGGCACGTAGGTTTCGTAATCGTGCTCGAAGCGCTCGAAACGTGCGCCGGCCAGCACTTTCAGTTTGTCGGTGAGGGCTACCTGATCCTGCACGAATGCCGCGTAGGTCTTGAGGTTCTCTTTGTCGTGAGTCGGTGTGCGGGTCAGCGCCGGGCGTGGCTGGCCGTAGACCGGATTGAAGATGTCGATCGGGTAGGCACTGACCGCGCCGCTGGAGCGCTGGATGATCGACTTGTAATCGTAATCTTCATACTCGATGCCGGTGAGCAAGGTGTGCTGCAGACCGCCAGTGTCGAAATGCCCGGTGAGGTTGAGCTGGGTGTCCTTGTCGGTCCATTCCAGCTTGCGGTAGTTGAAGTTGCGCCCCAGCGTGCGGCCGTCAGCGGCGATGCCGTTGGCCTCGATCGCATTACCCTTGAGCGAGCCGTCGAGCCACTGGAAACCTCCGCCCAAGGTCCAGTCGTCGTTGAGCATGTGCTCGAAACGCAACTGCGCCATGTTGTTGTCGTTGTGCAGCTTGCCGACGTCCTTCTCGCCAAAGAAGGTATCGCGCGAGGCAGTGCCGATCTGCGCCGGGTAGCGCGTGACGCCGCGATCGAGCGGCGCGTTGTTGCGCATGAAGTCGCCTTCGAAAATCAGCTTGGTCGCATCGGTGGCCTGCCAGGTCAGCACCGGCGTGATGCCGTAGCGCTCGTTCTCGACATGATCGCGGAAGGTGTCACCGCCCTCGCCCACCACATTCAAGCGATAGGCCAGACGCCCTTCTTCGTCGAGTGGCCCGGAAGCGTCGAGGGTGCCGCGCTTCATGCCTTGGTCGTTCAACTGGCTGCCTAACGTAACGGTGCGCTCGGGCAACGGCTGTTTCGACACCACGTTGAAGGTACCGCCTGGGTCGCCACGGCCATAGAGCATGGTCGCCGGGCCGCGCAGCACTTCCAGACGCTCGATGGTGTTGGCGTCGGGCATGTTCGGGTAGCCACGGTTAATCGGGAAACCGTTGCGGTAGAACTCACCGGTGGTGAAACCGCGCACGGTGAAGGTGGTCAGGCCCTGCCCGCCGAAATTGTTCGCCCGACCGACGCCACCGGCGTAATCCAGCGCATCCTGCAAACGCGTGGCGCCGAGGTCTTCGACGGCATCCTTCGTCACCACGCTGATCGATTGCGCGGTTTCATGAATCGAGGTGTCGGTGCGCGTGGCGCTGGCCGAACGGGTCGCGCGGTAGCCTTGCACCGGGCCGTCTGCCCGTTCGTAATCCGCTGTGCCGACTACGTCGGTAGCTTCCAGCTCAAGCGTTGAAGAAGTCGGTTCGGCTGACTCAGCCCACGAGGAAGAAGACAACGCCTGCAGCACACAAATGGAAAGCAGAGTTCGACGCATGAGGTGAAAACCTTTACGAATAGGCCAGAACGAAGGGCAAAACCGCCAGTGAAAACGTCGCGCATGGTATACGGTCGCATTAGTAATTGAAACGTATTCCTATTTGTCACATTGATCTGGATTGGTGAGCGAGATTCATCACTCCATCCTGAAACCGCGCATTATCAGTGGCGCGTCGATGGCCTAGGCTCGTAGAGATCCGACGTCAACCGATGGCTGCGCCGCGCTACGTGTGCGTCGCCAGCCTGTCTGGAAGGAATTTGCAGATGAAATTCGACACCCCGGCCGGCTCCAATCCGATCGACCAGCTGAAGGTGATCGGCCAACCTGCCGACCGCATCGACGGCAAGCTGAAAACCACCGGCACCGCCCCCTACGCCTACGAGCAAAACGCAGCGGTGCCGGACGCCGCCTATGGCTATATCGTCGGCGCCGGGATCGGCAAGGGGCGCATTGCCTCGATCGATTCGACGCAAGCGCGGGAAGCGTCCGGGGTGATTACCATCGTCACTTACGAAAACGCCGGGGCCTTGGCCAAAGGCGAGTTTTACGTAGCCAGGGCCTTGGCCGGGCCGCAGGTCGATCACTATCACCAGGCCGTGGCGATTGTCGTCGCAGACACTTTTGAACAGGCCCGCGCGGCCGCCGGCTTGCTCGACATCCGCTACGTGGCCGAACCAGGTTCATTCAATCTGGCGGCTGCGAAAGACTCCGCAACCCCACCGCCACCGGCCGGTTTTGGCCCGCCGCCGCAGACCAGCGTCGGTGACTTCGAAGGCGCCTTCAACGCTGCGCCAGTGCAAATCGATCAGCACTACAGCACGCCTGACCAGGCCCACGCGATGATGGAACCGCACGCAACCATTGCCCGCTGGAGTGGCACGCAATTGACCTTGTGGACATCGATCCAACAGATCAACTGGGGCGCGCGCGATCTGGCGAAAACCCTCGGCATCGCCAAGGAAGATGTGCGCCTGATCTCGCCGTATATCGGCGGCGGTTTCGGCGGTAAGGGCACGATTCTTTGCGACGCAGTGTTGGCATCCCTGGCGGCTCGACATGCCGGGCGACCGGTGAAAGTCGCGCTGCCGCGGCCGCTGATGTTCAACAACCTGACCCATCGTCCGGCGACGATTCAGCGCCTGCGCATCGGTGCCAACCGTGACGGCGTGATCACCGCGATCGGCCACGAGAGCTGGTCGGGCAATCTGCGCGGCGGACGCGCCGAAGCGGCCACCGCGTCAACCCGATTGCTTTACGCCGGGGCCAATCGCATGACCCGTCTGAATCTCGCCGTGCTCGATCTCGCCGAGGGTTCGGCGATGCGCGCGCCGGGCGAGGCACCGGGGATGATGGCGCTGGAAATCGCCATGGATGAACTGGCCGAAAAGCTGCAGATGGATCCGCTGCAACTGCGCATCCTCAACGACTCGCAGGTCGATCCGGAGCAACCGGCGCGGCCGTTCTCCAAACGGCAGTTGGTGGAATGCCTGAACACTGGCGCCGAACGCTTTGGCTGGCGTCAGCGCAACCCTCAACCCGCTCAGCGCCGTGAGGGCGGTTGGCTGATCGGCATCGGGCTGGCCTCGGCGATTCGCGGCGCACCGACCACCGCTTCGGCGGCACGCGTGCGTCTCGATCGTCAAGGCGTCATCACCGTGGAAACCGACATGACCGACATCGGCACCGGCAGTTACACCATCATCGCCCAGACCGCCGCCGAAATGATGGGCGTGCCGCTGGACCGTGTCGTGGTGCACTTGGGCGATTCGCGGTTTCCGGAATCGTCGGGCTCCGGCGGCCAGTGGGGAGCCGCCTCCTCCACTGCCGGCGTGTATGCCGCGTGCATGAAACTGCGTGAAGCCGCTGCTCGCGCCGTCGGTTTTGACCCGCAGCAAGCCGAGTTTGTCGATGCACAGATTCGCGCAGGCTCGCAGCAGGTTGCCTTGGCTCAGGCCGCAGCCAGTGGCGAGCTGACGGGCGAGGACCGCATGGAATACGGCGATCTGGCCGAGCGTTTTGCCCAGCAGACTTTCGGCGCGCATTTCGCCGAAGTCGCGGTCAATGCGGCGACCGGCGAAATTCGCCTGCGCCGGCAACTGGCCGTGTGCGCCGCCGGGCGCATCCTCAACCCGAAAACCGCGCGCAGC
The DNA here is from genome assembly GCF_024072275.1 of Pseudomonas siliginis. Taxonomy (NCBI): domain Bacteria; kingdom Pseudomonadati; phylum Pseudomonadota; class Gammaproteobacteria; order Pseudomonadales; family Pseudomonadaceae; genus Pseudomonas; species Pseudomonas siliginis. The sequence continues at coordinate 3,068,900 of NZ_CP099598.1, forward strand.
CAGATCATCGGCGGCATGACCATGGGCGCTGGTGCGGCATTGATGGAAGAGATGGCGGTGGACCATCGAATCGGCTTTTTCGTCAATCACGATCTGGCCGGATACGAGGTGCCGGTGCACGCCGACATTCCCCATCAGGAAGTAATCTTTCTCGATGAAGTCGATCCGTATGCAACCCCGTTGAAAGCCAAAGGCGTTGGCGAGCTGGGTATCAGCGGCGCGGCGGCGGCCATCGCCAACGCGATCTATAACGCGTGTGGCGTACGGGTGCGCGATTATCCGATTACGCTGGATAAACTCATCGGCGAGTTGTCCTACCCGGTCTGAGACTCGATCGCGCAGGATATCGCCCATGTACCCCACCACCCCCGATGGCCGCTATTTTGTGGTCAAGCAACAGCTGTGGCGTTGCAGCAATCCATCACTGCCAGCCGCCGAGCGTGAGGCGTTTGTAACCGAACTCATGTCAGCGCGGCGTTCGGTCAAAGAGGCAAAGCGTGCGGAGGATGCACAGGCGTTGAAGTCAGCGAGAGCTCGCGTCAACGAGGCCAAAGTCGCGCTGGGTGAACGCGGGCCGGTGTGGTGGGATGACGGCAGCCCGGATTACAACCGATTCAAAGTGAGCAATACGCCGTACGCGCAGTGGTTCGCCCAACTGCCTGAAGAGGACAGCAGTTCTGCCTGAGTTTTGAATGGCCTGCTGATCTCCAATCCCACCAATCAACACAGATCTCCTGTGGGAGCGAGCCTGCTCGCGAATGCATTGGGTCAGGCAATGAAGATGTTGAATGTGCCGCCGTCTTCGCGAGCAGGCTCGCTCCCACAGGATTGTGGATTGAATGAAGATCGATGGTTCAGCACGAAGCAGTGTAGGTGTGAGCCTGCTCGCGATTGCGTTGGATCAGGCAATGAAGATGTTGAATGTGCCGCCGTCTTCGCGAGCAGGCTCACTCCTACAAGGGATCTGCGGCGAGGCTCAGACTCGCAAAAGCTGCCGGGTCATCGCCATCGAGGTTTCCAGCGACTGTCCGGTGCGCTGCAGTTTGTTCAGCAGACTCGCGCCGAGCCAGAGCTGATACAGCGTCTCCGCCAACTTCCGCGCATCGCCCTCGGGCAGGCTTTTGTCATTTTGGCCTTGTTCGATGCATTCGGTGATGCGCGCGACGATGCGTTCGGCGCCGTCGCGCAAGGTCAGGCGCATCGATTCGGACAGGTCGGCGACTTCGGCGCTGAGTTTCACCACCAGGCATTCATCCCCGTGGCCTTCGAGGGTGCAGCGGTTCTGCCAGCCCTGCCAGTAATCCATCAAACGCTCGAACGCAGTCAGCCCAGGCAATGTCAGGCGGCGCTCCATGTCGGCGAGGTAGTCGACGAAGTAATCCTCCAGCAGCGCCTGGCCATACAACTCCTTGGATTTGAAGTAGTGATAGAACGAGCCCTTGGGCACGCCGGCGGTCTGCAGGATCTCGTTGAGGCCGACGCTGGTGAAGCCCTTCTCGGCCATCATCCGGTGGCCGGTGTCGAGCAAGTGTTGGCGGGTGTCGTCAAAGGTCGGCTTCATGGTGCGCAAAATTCCAGACAATAGACCAGTCGTATACTTTTCAGGACCGGGAGTTTGCCATAACCGACGAGCAAAAACATTTTCTGAAAAAATTACTAGACGACTGGTCTAATTGGAACCTATGCTGCGCCCCGAGACACAAATTCATGCGGTGCCGACGCTGAGCGAATTCCTCGCCCTGTGCCGATGCCTGACCAAACCAAGGGTGCTCTATGAAAATCTTGATGGTTCTGACTTCCCACGATCAACTCGGCAACACCGGCAAGAAAACCGGCTTCTGGCTGGAAGAGTTCGCCGCGCCCTACTACGCCTTCAAGGACGCCGGCGCCGACGTCACGCTGGTATCGCCTGCCGGCGGCCAGCCGCCGCTCGATCCGAAAAGCGATGAGCCAAGCGCGCAGACTGCCGAAACCGATCGCTTCCGCGCTGATTCGGCCGCGCAACAGGCGTTGGCCAACACGGGTCGCCTGGCTGATGTGAAGGCTGAGGATTTCGATGCCGTGTTCTACCCAGGCGGCCACGGCCCGCTGTGGGATCTGGCCGAAGACAAGGCCTCGATCGCGCTGATCGAAGCCTTCGACCGCGCCAACAAACCTCACGGTTTTGTCTGCCACGCACCCGGCGTGTTGCGTCATGTGGTGCGCGCTGACGGCCAGCCAATCGTCAAGGGCCGTGATGTCACCGGCTTCACCAATGCCGAAGAAGCGGCGGTCGGCCTGACTGACGTGGTGCCGTTCCTCATCGAAGACGAGTTCCAGCGTCTTGGCGGGCGCTATTCGAAAGTTGCCGACTGGCAGGTGCATGTGGTCGCTGACGGTCAACTGGTCACCGGCCAGAACCCGGCCAGCTCCGCCGCCGTTGCCGAAAAGCTGTTGAAGATGCTCGGCTGAATCCCTCGCTCCAACCCGATCAACGCCGCGTGCGTACAGCCCGGCGTTGTTTTTTTGCCCAGTCACTAGTCGACTGGTCTAATCAGATTCAAGGCTTACCCCATGAATAACGCTTTCTTCACGCCTGCCAAATTGGGCGCACACACCCTGAAAAACCGCATCGTCCTGCCACCTCTCACCCGCCAGCGCAGCACGCAACCGGGCAATGTCGCCAACGAGTTGATGGCCGAGTATTACCAGCAGCGCGCCGGTGCCGGTTTGCTGGTCACCGAAGGCACGCAGATCGAACCGCGTGGCCAGGGTTATGCGTGGACGCCGGGCATTCACACGCCGGAGCAGATCGCCGGTTGGCGCAAAGTCACAGAGGCGGTGCACGCGGTGGATGGGGTGATCTTCGCCCAGCTTTGGCACGTCGGTCGGGTCTCGCACACGGCGTTGCAGCCTAATGGTGATGCCCCGGTGTCGGCCTCTGCGGTCGCCACGGACCGCGTCAGCGTGTTCATCGAAACCGCGCCTGGTGTCGGTGAACTGGTGCCACCGTCTGCTCCGCGCGCGCTGAGCACCGATGAAGTGCAGGAACTGATTCAGCTGTATATCCAGGCCGCGCGCAACGCGATGGATGCGGGTTTCGATGGCATCGAACTGCACTGCGCCAACGGTTATCTGGTCAACCAGTTCATCTCCGCCCACAGCAACCTGCGCACCGATCAGTACGGTGGCTCGCTGGACAATCGCTTGCGCTTCTTGCGCGAAGTGGTGGCCGGTGTTGCCGAATGCATCGGCAAGGACAAGGTCGGTGTGCGTTTCGCGCCGTTGTTCACTACAACCGATGAAGCGCGGACGTATCTGGGCCTGGTCGAGGAAGATCCGCACAGCACTTACATTGCCGCGATCAAGATTCTTGAAGACGTCGGCATCGCCTACCTGTCGATCGCCGAAGCCGACTGGGACAACGCGCCAGCGATGCCGCAGACCTTTCGCCGGGCCGTGCGCGACACGTTCAGCGGCGCGATCATTTATGCCGGTCGCTACACCGCCAAAACCGGCGCGCAATTGCTTGAGTCGGGGCTGGCCGATCTCGTTGCGTTTGGCCGACCGTTCATGGCCAACCCGGACCTGCCGGCGCGGATTGCCAATGACTGGCCGTTGAACCAATTGAATCCGGCGACGGTGTATGGCGGTGGTGCCGAGGGTTATATCGATTACCCGACCTACCCCGCCTAAGAACCCAAAACAAGTTCCTGTGGGAGCGAGCCTGCTCGCGAAGGCGGTGGGTCAGTCAGCACTTGTATTGACTGACAGGACGCTTTCGCGAGCAGGCTCGCTCCCACAATAGGATGTCAGTGGCCGCTAAAACCTATACATAACAAACAATCTGTATAACTATTGGAGTTCGAATCGTTCACCGGACTTAGCTCCATGCCCCCTGCCCACCGCTTGCTCCTGATCCTCGGCGACCAGCTGTCTTTCGACCTGGCCTCCCTGCAGCCACTCGATCCCCAGCAAGACCTGCTGCTGATGGTCGAGGTCATGGAGGAAGCGACCCACGTCGCCCATCATCCGCAAAAGATCGCTCTGATCTTCAGCGCCATGCGCCACTTTGCCGAGGCGTTGCGCGATAAAGGCTACCGCGTCCAGTACGTCAGCCTCGACGACCCGGACAACAGCGGCTCCATCCCCGGCGAATTGCAGCGCTGGCAAACCCTCACTGGTGCCGACGAAATCCACATCACCGAATGCGGCGACTGGCGCCTTGAGCAGTCAATCAAAGATTCGGGCTTGCCCGTGCACTGGCATTCAGACAGCCGCTTCCTCTGTTCTCGCGAAGAGTTCTCCAACTGGGCCAGCGGCAAGAAGCAGCTGCGCATGGAGTTTTTCTACCGCGAGATGCGGCGCAAGAGTCGGCTGCTGCTGAACGGGGACGGTACGCCGGTCGGCGGTGCGTGGAATTTCGATGCGGAGAATCGCAAGGCGCTGCCCAAACACGCTAAACCGCCCTACCCGGCACGTTTCGCCAATGACGCAATCACCCAAGAGGTGCTGGCGTTGGTCGGCGAGCGCTTTGCCACGCATTACGGCACGCTGGATGACTTCAACTACCCGGTGACCCACGCCGATGCCCTGGCCTTGTGGCAATACTTTCTCGACTATGCGCTGGCCGGCTTCGGTGATTACCAGGACGCCATGGCCAGCGACGAACCGTTCCTGTTTCACGCGCGGATCAGTGCCGCGCTGAACATCGGCCTACTCGATTTGCGCCAGCTGTGCAGCGATGTCGAGGCGGCCTACTGGTCGGGGAGCATCGGCCTCAACGCGGCCGAAGGCTTCATTCGGCAGCTGATCGGCTGGCGCGAATACGTGCGCGGTGTGTACTGGCTGAAGATGCCGGATTACGCCGAGGGCAATGTGTTTGGTAACACGCGTGCGCTGCCGGAGTTCTACTGGACCGGGCAGACACAGATGAACTGCATGCGCCAGGCCATCGGCCAAAGCCTGCAACATGCCTATGCGCACCACATCCAGCGGCTGATGGTCACCGGCAACTTTGCCTTGCTCGCCGGGATTGCGCCGAAGGAAATCTGTGAATGGTATCTGGCGATCTACATGGACGCCTTCGACTGGGTCGAACTGCCCAACACCCTCGGCATGGTCATGCATGCCGACGGCGGTTATCTCGGCTCCAAGCCTTACTGTGCCAGCGGCCAGTACATCAATCGGATGTCGGACTACTGCGGCGACTGCGCCTACAAGGTCAAGGAAAGCAGCGCGGACAATGCCTGCCCGTTTAACGCACTGTACTGGCATTTCCTCATGCGCCACGGCGATATCCTGCGTGGCAATCAGCGCATGGGCATGATGTACAAGAACCTCGACCGCATGCCGCTGGCCAAGCAGGACGCGCTGTGGCAGCGCGGGCAGATGCTGTTGGCGAAACTGGATAGCGGCGAAGCTTTCTAGTGCGCCTCAGGCCTGCCCGGCCATCCCGTTGCGCCCCGCCGCTTTGGCGCGGTACAGCGCCTGATCGGCGTTCTGGATCAACGCCGGCAGCGAATCCAGCTGCGCGCCCGTCCCTACCGCCATGCCGATACTCACCGTGATCCGAGCAAACGGACTGCCCGGGTGGGCGATGTTCGCCTGCTGCAAACGCTCAAGCATCAGTTGCGCCACCACCGTCGCACCGGCGCTGTCGGTGGCCGGCATGATCACCGCCATTTCCTCGCCACCGTAGCGCGCGACCAGATCCGAGGGGCGTCGCACGCAGCCTTCAAGAATCTTGCTGACCGCTTGCAGGCAGGCATCGCCGGCGACGTGGCCCAAGGCATCGTTGAACAATTTGAAGTGATCAATATCAATCATCAGCAAGGCCAGCGAAGTCCCGTCACGCTGCGCGCGCCGCGCTTCCACCGTCAGGGTTTCATCGAAACAGCGGCGGTTGGCCAGGCCGGTCAGCGCGTCCTTCAGCGCCAGTAATTCCAGCTGGCGATTGGACGCGAGCAATTGCTGCTGGGCATCGCGCAAGGCTTCTTCGGCCTCGGTGCGGCGGCGGATATCAAGGATCAGGAACCAGCCGATCAACCCGGTCAGCCCCAGCAGCCCGATCACCACCACCGCCGACAACGCCGCTTCGATGCGCCACGCCGCCAGCGCTTCGTCCTTGCCCAGGGCCACGGTGGTGATCAGCGGCAGCGTTTCGCTTTTGCGGAACGCGTACAGCCGCTCGACACCGTCGAGGCTGGAGGTGTAGGAGGCAGTGCCGACCGAGCGGTCAACGAGGTATTTGGCGTAGATCGGCGATTTGGAGAAGTTGCGGCCCATGTCCTGCTCGCGGAACGGATAGCGGACCAGCAGCGTGCCATCGGTGTACGACAGGCCTATCGCGCCGTCCTGGCCAACGTCGAGTTTGCCGAACACTCGCAGAAAGTTTTCCACCCCCAGCGTCACTGCTACAACGCCAGCGAACTGGCCACCGGCGTCATTGAAGCGCCGACTGATGGTCACCACCCATTCATGATTGGCACGGCTCTGGATCGGCGGGCCAATGAACGGCTCGCGGCTCGGGCTGTCACGGTGATGTATGAAATAGGCGCGGTCGCTGCTGTTGGCGCCCTCCGGAATCGGCCGATTGGAGGACATCAGCCAATGCCCGTTCCGGTCATAGATGATGATGCCGCTGAGCTGTGGCATCAGCGGCTGCTGGCGGTCGATCAGGCTCTGGATGCGCTGAATCTGCGCCGGGCCGTTGCCCTCGGTTTCCAGGCGCTCGACCAACCCGAGCAAAAGCAGCGAGCTTTGCCGGACAATGCCTTCGGTGTAGGTGTTGAGCGCCTGGGTCAGGTTCAGGCCATGCACGTCGACCTCGGCCAGCGCACGCTCGCGCGAAGACCAGACTTTCCAGATCGTCAGCGAAGTCAGGGAACAGCCAATCACCAGCAGCAGGAGCATTACAAGGCGAGTATCACGCTTCACGTCAGTACCTTAAGGAAGTCCGGTATCCATTCCAGCCATCATTCGAACGTCGGCACTCACGGCGGCCACGTGTTCCGGGGCGCAAGCATACAAGCAGTGTGCAGCGGCTGCAGCAACAGAGTGTGCAGTGCTAAGCGGCAGGTGCGGCGGGTTTGAGGATTTCCACAAGAAAATCGATGAACACGTTGATCCGGCTCGAACCACGGTGGTTGGGCAAGTACAGCGCGTTGATGCAACTGCTGGCACTGCCGGGATTGACCTCGTAGTGCTCAAGCAAGCGCGTCAGGCGCCCGGCGGCGACGTCGTCGCGCACCAGCCAGTCGGCCAGCAGCGCCACCCCGCCACCGCCAATTGCCGCTTCGCGCAAGATGTCGGCGTTGTTGCTTTGCAGGCGGCCCGCAACGTTGAGCTGAATCGGCTCTTCGTCGCCCTGAAAGGTCCAGTGATGATGGCTGCCGCCGTAATCGAAACGCAGGCATTGGTGCTCAAGCAGATCCCGCGGATGTTCGAGCACGCCGCTGCGCGCCAGATAATCCGGGCTGGCGACAATCCAACGCTGAAACTGCCCGACGCGTTTGCTGACGATGTCTTCACTGACCACCGTGGAACCGAGCCGCACTGAAACGTCGATCTGCTCGCTGAGCAGATCGCTGACCTGATCGCTCAGCGACAGGCTGATCTCCAGCCCCGGATGACGTTCGAGCAAGCGGCTCAGGTGCGGCGCGATCAGCCGGCGGCCAAACTCCACCGGCACACTGATGCGCAAGCGGCCTTGGGCATCACTGCCACGATCAGCGACCACCGCATCGGCTTCGTCGATGGCATCGAGAATCGCCACGGCCTTCTCGAAATAGGTTTGACCGGCGACGGTCACGCTGGTGTTGCGCGTGGTGCGATTGAGCAGGCTGGCGCCCAACTCGTTCTCCAGCCCCGCCACTTGCCGTGTCACCGAAGACGTCGAAATCCCAAGCTTGCGCGCCGCCGAGGAATAGCCCCCGCAGCGCACGGTTTCAACAAACATCTTCAATGCCAGCAACTTGTCCATAAGCGGGATCCGGTGGTGAGGGAACGCCGCTGATTGTGCATCAGTGCTCGCGACACGTCTTGTATCGTCGTGCTTGCCGGGCCTCATCGCGCCCTCAGCCATCAGCCTTGCGGCTCAGGAACAACGCCAGCGCCAGCGCCGGCAACACCGCTACGGCGACGGCCGAGAGGTTCCAGCCGAAGTGTTCGTACAGCGGGCTGGCGACCAGTGAACCGAGGGCGCCGCCGACGAAGATGCTGGTCATGTACACCGCATTCAGGCGTGCGCGGCTGTGCGGGTCGAGGGCGTAGACCTCGCGCTGGCCGAGGACCATGTTCAACTGCACGGCAAAATCCAGCAGCACCGCACACACCACCAGCCACACGTAACCACTGCCCGGCAACGCGGCGATCAACAGTGACAGCGGCGCCAGCAGCAACGCCACCAAGGTACCGCGACGACCGTGCCCGGCATCGGCCAGACGCCCGGCAATCGGCGCAGCAATCGCACCCACCGCGCCGACCAGAGCGAAGATCGCCACCTGCGCCTGGCTGAAACCGTGGTGACGCATCAGCTCAATCGGCGCGAGAGTCCAGAACAGGCTGAAACTGGCGAACAGCAAACCCTGATACAGCGAACGCTGGCGCAACACAGGAAAGCGTCGGGCCAAGGCAAACACCGAACCGATCAACGCGACATAGGTGGCTTTGTGCGTCGGCACCCGGCGCGGCAGTGCCACAGCGGTAATCAGCGCGATCACCGCCATCAGTGCCGCTGCGCTGTAAAACACCCCGCGCCAGCCGAACACTTCAACCAACAGGCTCGACAGCGGCCGCGACAGCAGAATCCCCAACAACAGGCCGCTCATGATGTTGCCGACCACGCGGCCACGGCTGGCTTCCGGTGCCAGATGCGCGGCCAGCGGCACAAGGATCTGCACTGCCACCGAAGTCAGGCCGATCAGCAAAGAGAGCAGCAGGAACAGCGACGGCGAATGGGTCAGGCCAGCGCACAGCAACGTCACGCTGGCGGCGAGGGTGAAGCCGACCACCAGGCGGCGGTTTTCCATCAAGTCGGCCAGCGGCACCAGCAGCAATAAGCCCAGCGCGTAACCGAACTGCGTCAGCGACACGATCAGGCTGGCATTGGCGCTGGACAGGCCGATCTGCGGCGCGATCAGTTCGACGATGGGTTGTGCGTAATACAGGTTGGCGACGACCGCGCCGCAGCAAAATGCCAGAAACGCGACCATCAGGCCGGAGAGTGAAGCAGGCTGTTCGGCCGGGGCCGCAACGGCAGGGTTGCCCGTAAGCATGGTGACACCTCGTTGAGTTCGGGAAAGTTGTGCCAAGGCTACGGTCAGCCGGCGGGGGCGAGAATCCGTGCCACTGGCAACGCACTGATGCGTGGCGCGCAACGTTGCTTGTGGCGCAACGCGCTGTTGCGCGGGCCGGTGATTCTCCGCTGCAAGGGTCTTCTCTACGCTTTGGCCCTGGCGCAGACGTCCCCATCGGCGCCCTTCCCCCGGCTGCTACAAGGAGCGTTTCCATGACCCGCACTGCACTCGTCCTGCCACTGCCCGCCGCGTTTATCTGCCGACCATGAACAGCCATCTGCTCAAATCCAGACCTCTGTGGATCAGCGTGGCCGTGCTCGCGGTGATCGGCCTGATCGTCACCGTCGCGCTGATGTGGCGCCCGGCGATCGCGCCAATCAAACGGCCGACGTCATTCGATACTGCGCAGTTGCAACGCGGCGCACGGGTGGTCGAGGCCGGTGACTGCGCGGTGTGCCATACCCGCCCCGGCGGCGAATACCTGGCCGGCGGGCTGACGCTGGTGACGCCGTTCGGCACGCTGTACAGCACCAACATCACTCCAGATGCGCAGACCGGGATCGGCGAGTGGTCATTGCCGGCCTTCGAGCGGGCGATGCGCGAAGGCATTGCCCGCGACGGCCACTTTCTCTACCCGGCGTTTCCTTACGTGCACTACCGGCGCATGAGCTCCGAAGACATCGCCGACGCCTATGCCTACTTGATGAGCGGCCCCGCCGTACATGCGCCCGCCAAGCAGAACCAGATGAATTTCCCGATGAACATCCGCCCGCTGGTGTCGTTCTGGAACCTGCTGTTTCTGCATGGCGAGCCACTGACGCCGCTGGCCGAACACAGCGCGGCATGGAATCGCGGACGCTATCTGGTCGACGGCCCGGGCCACTGCGCCGGCTGCCATTCGCCGCTGAACCTGATCGGCGCGGAGAAATCCTCGGAGTATCTGCAGGGCGGCAGCGTTGATGGCTGGGAAGCGCCGGCACTGGTCGGCCTCCAGCAACGCGCCAATCCATGGAATCGCGAGCAATTGGTCGGCTACCTGCGCGCTGACGTGGTCGATGGTCACGGCACACCCGCCGGCCCGATGCGTCCGGTCAGCCTGAGTCTGGCGCGCTTGCCGGCCAGTGAAGTCGAGGCGATTGCCGACTACCTGCTGAGCCTGCAAAGCCCGCACGCGGTGACCGAAATCACTGCGCAAAAGCCGCCGAGCAGTCCAGCGGATCACAGCAGCGGCGCCCTGCTCTTCAGCAGCGCCTGTGCCGGATGTCACGCACCCGCCGCGCCGATGCGTGAAATCGACGGCCGCCCAGGCCTGCAAAGCACTTCGGCGCTGCAAGCGGCCAGCCCGCGCAACTTTCTCAAGACCGTGCTTGAAGGCGTGCCCGCCATTCCCGGCTCGCCCGGCCCGGTGATGCCGCCATTCGCCGCCAGCCTCGACAACGCCCAGCTCGGCGCCCTCGCCGCGTATCTGCGCGAGCAAGCCAGACCCGATCAGCCATGGGCCGACCTTTCTTCCACTATTGAAGCGTTACGTCAGGAGACGAAATGAGCCAGATCACTCTCACCGTCAATGGAGCCACCCAAGCGCTGGAGCTGGAGCCGGACATGCCGCTGCTGTATGCGCTGCGCAATCACCTGAACCTCAACGGTGCCAAGTACGGCTGCGGCCTGGGCCAGTGCGGCGCGTGCACGGTGATCGTCGACGACCAGCCGGTGTTCGCCTGCCTGACACCGTGCGCAGGCCTTGAAGGAAAAAAGATCCGCACCGTCGAAAGCCTCGGCAGCGCAGAAAAACCCGGCCCGTTGCAAACGGCATTCATCGACAAGCAGGCGGCGCAATGCGGTTACTGCATCGCCGGCATGCTGATGCGCGCGCAGGCGTTGCTCGAACGTGATCCGCACCCGGACGAACAAACCATCCGCGAACACATGGCCGGCAATCTGTGCCGTTGCGGCACGCACTTGCGCATCATCGAGGCGATCAAGCAGGTGGCCGGGCACAACGGGAGCCGGACATGAGCGAAACAAACGGCTTGAACCCCAGCCGCCGGGCCTTCCTGCGCGGCGGCGCGTTGCTCATGGCTTTTACCCTGATGCCAATGGCGCGGCGGGCCTTGGCCGACACCGAAGTCGACACCCTCGGCACCGTAGTGCTGGCCCCCGAACTGCCCGGCAGCCTGCGCACCAACCCTTACCTGGACGCGTGGATCCGCATCGGCGCCGACGGCATCACCGTGTACACCGGCAAAGTCGAACTGGGCACTGGAGTGAAAACCGCTTTGCTGCAAATCGCTGCCGAGCGTTTGCAGGTGCCGGCCAGCGCCGTCAACTTGCTCACCGCCGACACCGCGCTGACGCCCAACGAAGGCTACACCGCCGGCAGCCACAGCATTTTCGACAGCGGCACCGCGCTGTACAACGCCGCCGCGCAAGTGCGCGAAATGCTCGTCGAGGCCGCCGCGCGCAGCTGGCAAGTCGACGCTGCGCAACTGAGCACTCGCGACGGAATCATCGAAGGGCCGACTGGTCAGCGCATGGCTTATGCCGACGCGGTCAAGCATGTCGATGTGCACCAATACGCCAAGGCGCAATCACCGACGATGGCGGCGGCCGACTTCAAACTGATCGGCCACAACCTGCCGCGCCTGGACATTCCGGCCAAGGTCAGCGGCGGCGCGGCATTCGTGCAGGACATGCGCCTGCCGGGCATGCTGCACGCGCGTGTCATCCGCCCGCCGCGTCCCGGCTGCACGCTTCAGGCGTTCGATGCCGCGTCCATCGAGGCGTTGAACGGCGTGGTCAAAGTGATTCGCGACGGCAACTATCTGGCCGTGGTCGCCGGTGATGAGTGGCAAGCGATCAAGGCCATGCGCAGCGGCATCGAGAGTGCCAAGTGGAGCGGCGGCGAGGCGATTCCCGAAGCCGCCGGGATTCACGATTTGCTCAAGCAGCTGCCCTCCAAGCGCTATCCGATCAGCAACACCGGCAATGCCGGCGGCACGACCGAAACGCGCTTCAAAGCGCGGGTCACCAAGCAGTATTTGATGCACGGTTCGATCGGCCCGTCCTGTGCCGTGGCCTGGTTCAACGATGGCGTGCTCACGGTGTGGACCCACACCCAGGGCGTCTATCCACTGCGCGCCGGTATCGCCGAAATGCTGCGTCTGCCGCCGGAGCGTGTGCGCTGCATTCATACCGAAGGCTCGGGTTGCTACGGCCACAACGGCGCCGATGATGCCGCCGCCGATGCCGCGCTGATCGCCATGCGCCTGCCGGGCACGCCGGTGCGCGTGCAATGGATGCGCGAGCAGGAAAACCTCTGGGAGCCGTACAGTTCGGCGATGGTCACCGAAATCGATGCTGGCCTCAGTCAGGGCCGTTTGCAGGACTGGAACTACGAGCTGTGGACCACGCCGCACAACGAACGCATCGTCAATGCCGGTCGCCTGCTGCCGGCACGTCTATTGGCGAAACCCTTCGCCTCGGCGCCGTCGGTGCCAATCGCTCAGCCCGAAGGTGACGGTGATCGCAACGCGGTGCCGCTGTATGAACTGGGCGCGACGCGGATCAACATGAATTTCGTCACCACCATGCCGTTCCGCACTTCGGCCATGCGCTCGCTCGGTGCGCACATCAATATCTTTGCGATCGAGGCGGGTATTGATGAGTTGGCGATCAAGGCCGGACTCGATCCCGTGGCGTTGCGCCTGGCCCATCTGAGCGATCCGCGTGCCCGCGCCGTGATCGAGCGCGTGCGTGACGAAATCGGCTGGCCCCACAAGAGCAACGAGCCCGGCGCGGGGATCGGTTTCGCCTTCGCCCGCTACAAGAACATCATGGGTTACTGCGCCCTCGCGGTGAAACTGCGGGTGCATCCGCAGACCGGCGAAATTCGCGTCGATCATGTGGTGACGGCGGTCGACGTCGGCCAGATCGTCAGCCCCGATGGCCTGCGCAATCAGGTCGAGGGCGGCATTGTCCAGTCGACAAGCTGGACGCTCTACGAACAAGTCGCCTACGACGCGGGCGGCATTCGCAGCTACGACTGGAGCGGTTATCCGATTCTGCGTTTCACCCAATTGCCGAAAAAAGTCGACGTGCATTTGCTTGATCAACCGGGCGAACCCTTCCTCGGTGCTGCCGAAATCGTCCAAGGGCCAATGGCTGCTGCCCTCGGCAACGCGGTCAGCAATGCCACCGGCCGGCGCTGGCTGAATCTGCCGCTGACTCGCTCGACCCAACCCGCCTGAACCACGCCCGCGTTCATCAGCGATGAGCGCGGGTGCCGTTGCGTTGCGCGCAAAACTGCGTAGCGCCGGCCACGGATTATCAGCCCCGCCACCCCCGGTTAAGTTACCTGCACAGCACGCGGCACCTGGCTGCCGCGCTTGTACCCTAATCATCGACATCCGGAGCTACCCATGACCCGTCGCCTGTTCCAACCCATTGCCCTCGGCCCTTACACCCTTGCCCATCGTGTGGCGATGGCGCCCCTGACCCGCTCGCGCGCTGGCCAGCCGGGCGACGTTCCGACCACGATGAACGCCGAGTACTACCGCCAACGCGCCAGTGCTGCGCTGATCATTACCGAGGCCACGCAGATTTCTCAGCAAGGCCAAGGTTATGCGTGGACGCCGGGGATCTACACCGATGCGCAAGTCCAGGCGTGGCGCGAAGTCAGCACGGCGATGCACGCAGCGAACGGTCTGATCTTCATGCAGCTGTGGCACGTCGGCCGGGTCTCGCACCCCAGCTTTCAGCCGGACGCCGGCTTGCCGGTGGCGCCAAGCGCCCTGCCAGTGCCGGGCAAGACCTTTATCGTCGATGAACAAGGCAACGGCGTGTGGGGTGATGTGCCGGTACCGCGCGCCCTCGAAACAGCGGAAATTGCCGACATCGTCGAAGACTATCGCCGCGCTGCGCGTAACGCGTTGAACGCTGGCATGGACGGCGTGGAGATCCATGCCGGCAACGGTTATCTGCTCGATCAATTCCTCAATAGCAATAGCAACCGGCGTGATGACGCCTATGGCGGCAGTGTGGAAAACCGTGCGCGGTTTCTGCTCGAAGTGGTCGCCGCCGTCGCTGATGAAGTCGGCGCCGAGCGCGTCGGCGTGCGGCTGACGCCAATGGGCCGCTTCATGGGCATGGGCGATGACACGCCTGAAGCGACCTTCGGTTATCTGGTCGAAGCGCTCAACCAGTGGAACCTGGCCTACCTGCACCTGGTCGAGCCGGCCATGGTCGGCACGGTCAAGGACGAAAACTTCGACCCGCGCTGGGACGCGATCATCGCCCAGTTGCGCCAGACCTGGAACGGCGTGCTGATCCTCGCTGGCGGTTACGACGCCGAGTCCGCCGAACAGGCGCTGAACGCCGATCGCGCCGACATCATTGCCTTTGGCCGGCCATTTTTGGCCAACCCGGATCTGCCGCGTCGGCTGCACGACGGGCTTGAACTGAACGCGCCGGATCCGAGCAGTTTCTTCGGCGGCGATCAGCGTGGTTACGTCGATTATCCGTTTCACGCCTGAGGCTTGGGCTTCATAACTTTTAAGGTTTGTTTAAGGACTTTAAATAAAGCCTGCGGCCAGACTTTGCCCATCGATCAGGAGAGCCGCCATGAACCCGCAATCGGTGAAGTCAGACCCTTCCTGCCACCTGGCTCGCCCACTGGGCGCACTGTCCGGCTGGCAGGAACGCCGCGCCAAGGCCTACATGCTGCACGATCTGAGCCGCAGCCTGCGCGTCAGCGAGATTGCCGAACATTGCAATCTGTCACGCAGCCACTTTTCCCGGGCGTTCAAGATCGTCACCGGCTGCTCGCCTCAGGAATGGATGCTGAAGATGAAGATCGACAAGGCCAAAGGGCTGTTGCTGACCTCGATGGCGATTACCGAGATTGTTTATGAATGCGGATTTTCCGATCACTCGCACTTCACCCGCACGTTCGGGCGCATGGTGGGCATGCCGCCGAAGGTCTGGCGCCAACTGATGTGCGGAGCGCGGGTGGCGCTGGTGGATGCGGATGTCTGGCGGCTCAGCGATGGGTTGCTGAATTCGACGATGGGCCAGCGCTTGACGGAACTGCGGCCCTGAGTGGAATTTCAAAGGGTTTTGTTCACTCCTCCCTTTTGGCCGCGATTTTTCGCGGCTTTTTTTTGCGGTAGAGCGCTGGTGGTCGGCGTTGGTACGGCGGTGAACTCCCCCCTCACCCCAGCCCTCTCCCTAGGGAGAGGGAGCCGATTTGTGGGCTTTCCAAAACCGGAGTTCGGCTACATATCCCAGGTCGGCATAGCTCGACCAAACACCTCGGTCAGTCCCCTCTCCCTCCGGGAGAGGGTTAGGGAGAGGGGCTTTTGATCCTGGCGTCCGGCGCAAGCGGCAGCCTGAAGCAGATCCGCGCGCCCTCTTCGCTGTCTTCCACGCGCAACGTCCCGCCATGGGCGCCTATCACCGTTCGGCAAATCGCCAGGCCCATGCCCATGCCGCTGCCCTTGGTGGTGAAGAACGCATCGAAAATTTCTTCACGCTGATGCTCGGCGATCCCCGGCCCGTTGTCTTGAAAAGCCACGCAGACCTGCCCATCGGACAGCGTCGACTCAATCACCAGGCGCCCGTCAGTCACGCCCTGCCCACCCATTGCTTCCAGCGCGTTGACGATCAGGTTGTAGATCACCTGCTGGATCTGCACCCGATCCCCCAGCACCGGGTCAGCAGCGTTAAGTTGCGTGTGCAAGCTCACCCCGCGATTGTGCACATCGCTGGCCGTCAGTTGCACGACCTCACCGATCAACGCGTCAATCGACACCGGTAATCGTTGCAACGGCGCCTGCCTGGCCAATGCGCGCAAGGCCTGGACGATCTCGGTGGCACGGGCGCTGTCGGAGCGGATGTCTTCCAGTCCCTGAATAGCCTCGTCGAGATCAGGCGTGTCGCGCTTGAGCCAGCGCAGACTGGCCGAGGCGTTCGATGAAATGCCCAGCAGCGGCTGGCTGATTTCGTGGGCGATCGAGGCCGACAGTTCGCCCATCATTTTCAGGTGCGAGTTGCGCGCCAGTTCCGCCCGCGAGCTGCGCAAGTCGGCTTCCATCTGCGCGCGCAAGCGGTTGTCTTCGACCAGTTGCGCGTAGAGCCGTGCGGTCTGCAGCGACACCGCTGCCTGCGAGGCGAGGATTTCCAGCATGGTCAGGCGTTCGGCGCTGAACAGCTTCGGTACCAGGCTGTTTTCCAGATACATCAGACCGATCAGCGCGCCCTGCTTGAGCAACGGCAGGCACATCAGCGAGCGCGTCTGCCGCTCGCGCAAGTCGGCGCTGTAAGCTTGCGGGCAGTCGGCGCGGGCATCGTCGAGCACCAGCGGCGTGCGCGTGCGCATGGTCGAATTGAGTACTGAAACCGGCGCGATCTGCTCCAGCGAGCGATCGTTGTCCTGACTGACCCGCACGTTGCCCGCCTCGACATGCGCGGCAGCGGCCAATTGCAACTCACCCTCGGCGACCAACAGCAGCGCGCCGCGGTCGGCACCGGCCTGAATCATCAAGTGATTCATCAAGGTCTCCACCAGCCGATCGAGCAACACCTCTTGCGAGACCGCGCGTGCCGCTTCAATGCCGACTTCCAGATCAAGGCGCACCCGCGTCACCGGCGTTCCCGCTTGAAGGGAATGCTCGTGGGCGAGAAACGGATGCTGCGCTTCGAGCTGGCGCGCCTTGGCTTCAGCGCCCCACAGCACATAGCAGTCGCGCGCAACACGCAGGTGATGATGCGTGCCGGAGACCAGGCCGTTGGCCAGGCAGACCTCGGCCAGTTGTTCATGTGCCAGTGCTTGCTCATGGATAAATCCGGCAGCGGCCGCCGCGATTTGCGCTTGGTCGAAGCAGCGAATGGCGGCCAGCCCTTCGCCGCGCACGCGGGCCATCGCGCCTTCGATCAGCAGCAGTTTGTTGCTGAAGGTTGAAGGATTGAGCTCGACCCATGGCAGAAAACGCTGCCGTTGCTGCTCCAGCTTCTGCAGTTTTTCGGCAACAGAGCCCGGCGCCTCGGGACTGGCCAGTGCCAGGCTGTAGAACAGGTAGTAATGCGCCAGATCAATGTGCGCCGGCAGCGACCAGGTCAACGCCTCGGCGTCTTCGAAACGGCGCAACGCGTAACGCACTTCACCGAAATAGAACGCCGACATGCCCGAATACAACCACATCCACAACAGCGTCGGCTGTGAAACGCGGTCGCGATGCAGCGGGCCAAAACGGTCATGTTCCAAAGCATCCAGCATTGCGAGCGAACGAGGCTCAGGCCCATTGCGCAAATCGCTGGCGAACGCCTGTTGCGCCAGCAGAATGCGCTCGATGTCGATGTAGTGAAACTGCCGCACCCAACTCAGGCCGACGTCCAGCTCGTTCAACACGTTTGGCAGCGGCTCGCCCATGAACAGCAGATCGGAGCCGATGTGGTTGCAGGCGTAACACGACATGCCCAGATCGCCGCCGGCCTGACCGCACTCAAACGCGGCGAAAGCCTTCTGCCGCGCGTAGGCCATCGGCCGGGTCCACGCGCTGACCTGATCCAGCGCCACCAGCGTGCCGGTGCGCCCCGCCTCATAGCCGTGCAGATCAGTCAGATCGAGCGCCAGTTCGGCGAAAGCAACACCGTCCAGATATTCGCCATAACGGTCGGCGATCATCACGCCGTACCAGGCAAAACCGTAGCCGCTGCTCGGCGTGGTGCCATGGAGCAAAGTCAGTTCGACCATCTTCGCCAGGTGCAGAAAAGCAATGTCGTCCTGCACGAAGAACGAGGCGATCAGCGTGCTCAGCAGTTCCATGGCGACTTCGATTCGCGGCTCGTTGGCTTTGGGCAACGCCGTCAACTCAGCGATCCGTCGCGCACCGACCAATTGCCGAACCCGTTCGAACGCTTCGCCCAGTTGCGCCTTCGAGGGTTGTCGCAGCAGGTCGATGTCGAGCAACGCAAGACCGGCCAGCGCTTCGCCGATCGCGCCGTGGTAATCGGAATGCAAGGTGCGCAGGCTGGCGCGCAGGCGGTAGGTTTTCGCGCGGTCCAGCACGGTGGCAGCGTGTTCCAGGCAATCGTCGAGACGCTGTTGCGCGCCGGGCAGATCCGCCAGCAACATCGCGCAGTCGGCTGCCAGCCAGCGCGCCGCGAAGGCTTGCGGGTAGAACCGCGTCCAGCCGTTGTCGCCGAGTAATACCTCGGCGCTGCGCAGATAATCCACGGCCTGCTCGACAGCGGCGCTATCGCGGGCGCGCTCGGCAGCTTCGAGCAATAACTGGATGAACTCAGCGCGTCGAGGCGCTTGCAGCGCATTGCCGGCGCTGCGCTGAATCTGACTGGCGATGTCGAAGACCCGCGCCTGCCGCTGCTCGCCGCATTGATCGAGCATGGCGGCAGCGATGCGCGCATGCTCAGCCGAGCGCCCGGCCGGTGCGGTCAGCGCAGCGGCGGCTTCCAACACGCGATCGTGGGGAAACAGCAGTTGGCCCGGCTCGCGCAGGAGAAATCCGGCGCTGACCAGATAATCCACGTCACGCAGCAATTGCGCAGGATCGTCCCCCAGCAAATCGCCCAACAGCGTTTCGTCACAGCGGCCACCGACGTAACCCGCGGTGCGCAACACTTCACGGGCACTGGCCGGCAGACGCAGCAAGCGTTGCACCATCAATTCGGCCACGTTGTCGGCGTAGCGATAGCCGTTCACTTCGGCCTGATTCCACACCCAGCGCCGCGTCGTCGCGTCGAAACGCAGCAGACGCTCGTCCACCAACGCGCGCGCCACCTGGCTGACGAACAACGGATTGCCGGCGGTTTTGAAGTGCACGACGCGGGCCAGCGCCTCGAGGTTGTCGACGTCAGCATCGAGTTCGACCGCCATCAGTTGCGCAACGGCCTGCACCGACAGCGGCCCTAGTCGAAGGTCACTGACTGGCAGCGCGGGTGCTCTGCGCATCTCATCGAGCCAGCCGCCCGGATGCTCCGTCAACTCGCCCTCGCGATACGCCAGAACCAGCAGCAGATGCCGCGTCGGTCGGCCGATAAAGGCTTTGAGAAACGCCTGCGTCGAGTCGTCAGCCCACTGCAAGTCGTCGATAAACAGCAGCAGCGGATGCCCCGGTTGTGCAAAGACTTCGAGCACATCGAGAAGCGCCCGATTGACCCGATCCAGGGCGTGGCGCGCCGGCATGTTCGGCAGTTCGGCGGTGGCGCCGATCAGCAGTTCGGCTTCCGGTGCCAGGTCCAGCAGCAAGCGGCCACGGCCCTTGAGGGTTTCGCGCAGTTGCTCGGCCAAGGCCTGCAAGGCCAGTGTGGGCTTGGTCAACACTTGGCTGATCAGAGACTGAAAAATCTGCGCCAGCGGCGCGAAAGGCCGGTCATTGTTCAGCAGTTCGATCTTGCCGGTGGCCCAATAACCGGGTGCCTGGCTACGCAGGACTTGCTGGATCAGCGTCGACTTCCCCGCTCCCGGTGCGCCGGCAACCAGCAGCACGCGAGCGATGCCGTCGCTGCGCACGCGCTGGATCTGTTCAAGCAGTTGCTGACGTTCGTCATCACGACCAAACAGCACATCGCCGCGCGTGGCCGTTGCGCGAGCATCGAATGCACCGAGGCGGAACGCTTCGATCTGGCCTTTTTTCTGCCATTGGCGCAGGCACCAGGTCAGATCGGCGGCCAGCGATTCGATGCTTTGATAGCGCGCGTCCGGCTCCTTGGCCAGGCCCTTGAGCAGCACATGACAAATGCCTTGCGGCAGGTCGGGTTGGTATTGCGCTGGCGACAATGGCTGGACGGCGGCGTGCACATGCAACCATTGCGAGGCGTCGCGAGCGATCAGCGGCGGGCGCCCGGTCAGCGCCTCGTAGATGATTGCCGACAGCGCATAGACGTCGCTGCGCTCATCGGAATCGACGCCGTCGCGCTGCAGCTGTTCCGGCGCCAGATAAGGCCAGTGTTCCAGGCTCGGCAGTTCGGTCGCCGGCGTTTCCTGCGCGTGGGTGTGAAAGCCCATCAGCCTGACGCTGTCGTCAGCATCGACCAGCAGATGCCAAGGCAATAAAGAACACTTTGGGAGCGAGCCTGCTCGCGAAAGCGGTGGGTCAGTCAAGGGTGATGTCGGCCGGAATGACGCTTTCGCGAGCAGGCTCGCTCCCACAGGGTTTTGCGGTGATTCCGGATGGCGAGAGTGGACCAGCGCATTCGCGGCGGCGACGGCGATATTCAACACCCGTCCGAGTGGTAAGCCGGCGGCGTCGATCAGTCCAGCCAGCGGCGCGCCCCATTGCGGGTAGACCAACACCGGCCCGTCCGCCGAACGTATCAGCGCGAGCGGGTTGAGCGCCCACTGCGAAGGCAACTGCAAATGGAAATCGCGCTCCAGCCGCTGGCACAGCGCCGGACGCTGGATCGGCGCACGCACGGCGAACCAGCTCTGGCCCGAGTGGCTGTCTTGAAGGCTGAACCAGGTCAGTTCATGGTCACGGCGCAGCAGACTGAACCGACAGTTCTCCAGCCATGCTTCATCGAGCATCGGCGCATCGGCCGCGCGGGAAATTGCAGATGAAGATGGCTGGCCGGGCATACGCATTCACCGCTGGAAATGGGATTCAGGCTGGTGGCGAAGTATACCCAGCGTTTTTTTGCCAGAGGGCCAGCCGCTGCGCTGATGTCCGTCTGCAGCCTCAAGATGGCCGTCCAGAGCCTTGCGCGGCTGTTTCTTGCGCTATAGAAGCCCACGTCTTATCCCTCGGGATAATTGCTTTATGCCAGGCCGTCCCCTAGCGTACGAACCTGATAACCCGGCGCCCGCGCCCTGTCCTTCTCACCGCAACGCAGAGGCCCGCATGATCCGACTCGGCCAAGCCACGATTTCTTTGGAACGGCGCGAAGCCTTTCTCGATGGCCGGCCCTTGCGCATGGGCGGGCGGGCGTTCGAAATACTTTCGGTACTGATGCAGGCCGATGGGCGCATCGTCAGCAAGGACGAGCTGATCAATCAGGTGTGGCCGGACATCGTCGTCGAAGAGAACAATCTGCAAGTGCAGATTTCCTCGCTGCGCAAACTGCTCGGGGAAAAAGAAATCATCCAGACGGTTGCCCGTCGAGGTTACCGATTATTGAAAGACCGCGAACCCAAACTGCCCGTGTTCAACGCCCTGGCCTCGGCGCCGATGGTAGCGCAGCCGCCGTCGGTCGATACGCAATCGGTGCCGGTGTTCATCGTTGACGATGAGGCCTGCGTGCGCAGCGCATTGAGCCGCTTGTTGCGCGCCGAAGGCATCGAGCACCGGATTTTCCAGTCCGCCGAAGAGCTGCTCGAGGCCGACATCGCCAGTGGCCCGGCGTGCCTGTTGCTCGACGTCAGCCTGCCCGAAACCACAGGCCTGCAATTGCAGGCGGCGCTGAACGAGCGCGGCTTGCCGTGGCCGGTGATCTTCATGACCGGCCACGGCACGATTCCGATGTCGGTGCAGGCGATGAAGGCCGGCGCGGTGGAGTTTCTGACCAAGCCATTCAATGACGATGAACTGCTCGGCATTCTGCGCAGCACCCGTCAACACGCCGCGACTGCGTTCAATCAATGGCAACGGGTTCAGCACGTGCGGCAGCTGGCGGCGCAACTGACACCGCGTGAGCGCGAGGTGCTGCCGCTGATTGTCGGCGGTCTGTCGAACAAGCAGATCGCCAACCAATTGGGCACCAGTGAAGTGACCGCCAAGGTTCATCGCAAACACATCATGGCGAAGATGCAGACCCGCTCGCTGGTCAACCTCGTCGAACTCTACGGACTGATCAGCGCTGCGCCTTCGCCTGGCCCATCGAGCCTGTCGTGAGCGGCCCGGCGGGTCGCCCGACGGCGATCGAGAACACCCGACCGACGATTGTCTGCATCGTCGATGACGACGCGTCGGTGCGCAAAAGCCTGTCGAATCTGCTGCGTTCGGTCGGGTATCGCGCGCAGGTTTATGCCAGTGGCGAAGCGTTTCTCGCCGAAGCCGACTTCGCCGAAATCGCCTGCCTGCTGCTGGATCTGCGCATGCCCGGCCTGTCCGGCATCGACGTGATGCGCCAGCTGCCGCGACAGTTTCCGGTGATCTGCATGTCCGCCCATTGGGACGAAGCGGCGCTGGCTGAGTCCGGGCATTACCAGGCGTTTGAATGCCTGTGCAAACCCTTCGAAGAAGAGGTTTTGCTGGCGGCACTCGACAAGGCCCTGCACCGCCAGCACTGATCGCTTCAGCTGTCCTGCGTGGCTTCTTGCGCAGTTTCGATCGCGGGCAGCGACTCAGTCATCGAAGCGTGACACACCGCCAGAATCTCATCGGCCAGCGCCGAGTCATCCGGGCAGGCCCGCGACAGCATGATCGCCCCGACGGCGCGGGCCAGCAGGTCGATCATCCGGGTTCGGCCCTCACCTTGCGGTGCATCCGCTGCCGTCGGGTATCTCTCGCCGAGCGTCTGCAACGTGCGCTCGATGCCTTCAGCGAACGCCGCTTTCACGTCCCCGGACTGCCGCGCCGCATCGCCGCACAACGCTGCCATGGTGCAACCGGTGGAACGGCCGTCACGATGCTCGCGCGACACGTACACGTCGATGAAATCCTGCACGCTCATGCTTTCGGCGGCGGCCGTGGACTGCGCCAGGCTGTTGGCCGACGCTTCGGCCATCAGGTCGGCCTTGGAGCCGAAGTGTTTGTAGAAACCGCCGTGAGTAAAACCGGCGGCCGCCATCAGGTCAGCCACGCCGACCCCGTCATAACCGCGTTCGCGGAACATCACTGAAGCGGTTTCGACAATGTGCTCGCGATTGGCCTGAGCCTGA
Organism: Pseudomonas siliginis; assembly: GCF_024072275.1. Lineage (NCBI taxonomy): Bacteria > Pseudomonadati > Pseudomonadota > Gammaproteobacteria > Pseudomonadales > Pseudomonadaceae > Pseudomonas > Pseudomonas siliginis. Next base: position 3,092,009 of record NZ_CP099598.1, read on the forward strand.
GCCTTGGATACGCGCATGTTGAATACCTCCAGCGCTGAAAATTCATCGGCCGATGATACATAGATGTTGGCCATAATCAAAACCGTTGACAGTTTAGATTTGGATCATCATCCTAAAGGCCCGCAATCAGTCTTCAACTGACAAAGAGCCCACACCATGACTACTCGCCCTACTGTTCTGATTACTGGCGCCTCCACCGGCATCGGCGCCGTCTACGCCGCACGTTTCGCCCAACGCGGGCACGATCTGGTGCTGGTCGCCCGTGACCAGTCGCGCCTGGACACCCTTGCTGCCGGTTTGCGCGCTGAGCACAACGTCAATGTCGAAGTGCTACAGGCCGACCTGACGCGACTGAGCGACCTGCAAACCGTCGAGGCGCGTCTGCGTGACGACGCGCGCGTCGGCATCCTCGTCAACAATGCCGGCGCCGCGCAGTCCGGTACCTTCATCGAGCAGAGCACCGACAGCGTGGCGCAACTGGTCGAGCTCAACACCACGGCGCTGGTGCGTTTGGCCAGTGCGATCGCCCCGCGCCTGGCCAAGGCCGGCGACGGCGCGATCATCAACATCGGCTCGGTGGTGGGCCTGGCGCCGGAGTTCGGCATGTCGGTGTATGGCGCGACCAAGGCGTTCGTGCTGTTCCTCTCTCATGGCCTGAGCCTGGAACTGTCGCCACAAGGCGTGTATGTGCAAGCGGTCCTGCCCGCCGCCACCCGCACGGAAATCTGGGACCGCGCCGGTATCGACATCAACACCCTCACCGACATCATGGAAGTCGGCGACATGGTCGACGCCGCGCTGGTCGGCTTCGACCGTCGCGAAGTCGTGACCATCCCGCCGCTGCACGAAGGCGAGCGCTGGGACGCCCTGCAAACCGCGCGGCAGGGCCTGTTGGGGCAGATCCGCCAGTCGGTTGTTGCGCAACGTTATCTGACGCAAGCCTGACCTCATTCAAACCCGCCGCTATGCCGGCGGGTTTCTACCGACAAGAGCATCCGCAATGAAGGCATTTTTCATCGAGCGCTACGGCAAGCAGAACGGCCGGATTGGCGACCTGCCCGAACCGCTGGTTGGCGCTCACGACGTGCTGATCGAAGTGCGCGCGAGTAGCGTCAACCCGCTGGATCTGAAGATTCGCAGCGGCGAATTCAAGATGATCCTGCCCTATCAAATGCCTTTGATATTGGGCAACGATGTCGCCGGTGTGGTGCTCAGCACCGGTGCGGCGGTCAAGCGTTTCAAGCCGGGCGATGAGGTTTATGCGCGGGCGCCTGAAAACAGGATTGGCACGTTTGCCGAACGCATCGTTGTCGACGAAACAGCGGTCGCGTTGAAACCCGCCAATCTCGCCATGACCGAGGCGGCTTGCATGCCGCAGGTGGCGTTGACGGCGTGGCAGGCACTGGTCGAAGTCGCCAACGTGCAAAAAGGCCAGAAGGTACTGATTCACGCCGGCTCCGGTGGCGTTGGCACGGTCGCCATTCAACTGGCCAAACACCTCGGTGCTTTTGTTGCGACTACGACCAGCACGGCGAATGTCGCGTGGGTCAAGGCGCTGGGCGCTGATGTGGTGATTGATTACAAACAGCAGGATTTCGCCAATGAGCTGCGCGACTACGACGTGGTGCTCAACAGCCTCGGCGGCGATGTGCTGGAAAAATCGTTGAGGGTGTTGAAACCGGGCGGGCAACTGATTTCCCTGTCAGGGCCGCCGACTGCGCAGTTCGCTCAGCAGCAGGGTTTGTCGTGGCTGCTCGGGCTGGTCATGCGTCTGCTCAGCAGTGGTATTCGGCGCAAGGCGCGCAAGCGTGGGGTGGGTTATTCGTTTCTGTTCATGCGTGCCGACGGCATCCAGTTGCAGAAAATCACTGCGTTGATTGAGGCCGGGGTGATCAAACCGGTGATCGATCGTACTTTTCCGTTCGATCAGATAGCTGACGCCTTGCACTACGTTGAACAAGGCCGGGCCAAGGGCAAGGTTGCCATCGTGATCGATCCTGAAACGCCCTCACCCTAACCCTCTCCCAGAGGGAGAGGGAACTGACCGAGCTGAATGCGCGAGTAACGCCGACCTGAGATACCGAGGCGATCACAGGTCTCAAAAAGCCCACAAATCAGCTCCCTCTCCCAGAGGGAGAGAGGACTGACCGAGTTGAATGCGCGAGTTACACCGACCTGAGAAACCGAGGCGAACACAGGTCTCAAAAAGCCCACAAATCGGCTCCCTCTCCCAGAGGGAGAGAGGACTGACCGAGTTGAATGCGCGAGTTACACCGACCTGAGATACCGAGGCGAACACGGGTCTCAAAAAGCCCACAAATCGGCTCCCTCTCCCAGAGGGAGAGAGGACTGACCGAGTTGAATGCGCGAGTTACACCGACCTGAGATACCGAGGCGAACACAGGTCTCAAAAAGCCCACAAATCGGCTCCCTCTCCTCGGGGAGAGGGCTGGGGTGAGGGGTGAATCCAGCGCGGTGTCCAAGCATGTGCATTGCAATACCACGCTCAATCCGCCCCTCCTGCTGAAACCTCGAGAAACCCCTCTCAACTTGCGTTTTGCTAATCCTGCACCACGCTTGATTCACAGAAGTGCACGTTTTCATGGCAAAACTGCGGTTAACTGAATGGTTAGTTACCGCTATAATCCCGCGCTTCATTCAAACGGGACTTTCAATGTGAACCACAGTCAACGCGTCTCAGGCGTTTCAACGTTCATCCTGGTCGGCCTTGGCGTGATCATCGCCCTGCTCGGTCTGGCGCTCGCGGCCGGCGGTGTGAAGCTGGTCAGCCTGGGCGGTTCCTGGTACTTCCTGGTCGGCGGTCTGGCGATGACCGTTTCCGGCGTGCTGATCGCACTGAAGAAAACCGCAGGCGCCTGGTTGTTCGCCGCGTTTCTCGTGGCCACCGCGATCTGGGCCGTGGCTGACGCCGGGCTGGTGTTCTGGCCGGTGTTCTCGCGGCTGTTCATGTTCAGCGCCATCGGTATGGTCGTCGCTCTGGTCTACCCGCTGCTGGCGCGCGCCAATGGCCGGGCTGCCGGTCGTGGTGCATATGCCGTGGCCGCTGTGCTGGCGGTCGGCGTGGCCATTGCGGCGGGCAACATGTTTGTCGCTCACCCTACGGTTGCCGCCACTGGCACTGGCCCGGCCCTGACTCCGGTCGAGCCGGCCAAGGCGCAGAAAGACTGGGCGCACTACGGCAACACCGAAGGTGGCAGCCGCTTCGCCGCGCTCGACCAGATCAACCGCAACAACGTCGACCAGTTGAAAGTCGCGTGGACCTACCACACCGGGGACGTCGCCGAGAGCGATGGCAACGGCGCCGAAGACCAGCTCACCCCGCTGCAGGTCGGCAACAAGGTGTTCATCTGCACCCCGCACAACAACCTGATCGCCCTCGATGCCGACACCGGCAAAGAGCTGTGGAAGAACGCGATCAACGCGCAATCGAAAGTCTGGCAGCGCTGCCGTGGCATGGCCTATTTCGACGCCACCGCGACCATCGCTCAGCCGAGCAACTCTTCGATCATCGAAGCCAAACCGGCGCCGGCTGCCAACTGCCAGCGTCGTCTGCTGACCAATACCATCGATGCCCGCCTGATCGCGGTCGACGCTGACACTGGCGAGTTCTGCCAGGGTTTCGGCAACAACGGCCAGGTCGATCTGAAGGCCGGTCTGGGTGATGTTCCGGACAGCTACTATCAGTTGTCGTCCGCGCCATTGATGGCTGGCACCACCGTAGTGGTTGGCGGTCGTGTTGCCGACAACGTGCAGAGCGACATGCCGGGCGGTGTGATTCGCGGTTTTGACGTGATCACCGGCGCCATGCGCTGGGCGTTCGACCCGGGCAACCCGCAGGACCGCAACGCACCGGCCGACGGCAGCACCTATGTGCGCAGCACGCCGAACAGCTGGGCACCGATGTCCTACGACGCGGCGACCAACACCGTATTCCTGCCGATGGGCAGCTCGTCCACCGACATCTATGGTGTCGAGCGCAGCGAACTGGACCACAAGTACGGCGCCTCGATCCTCGCGCTGGACGCCAGCACCGGTGAAGAACGCTGGGTGTTCCAGACTGTCCACAACGATCTGTGGGACTTCGACCTGCCGATGCAGCCGAGCCTGATCGACTTCGACAAGGACGGCCAAAGCGTTCCGGCGCTGGTCATCGGCACCAAGGCCGGGCAGATCTATGTGCTCGACCGCGCCACTGGCAAGCCGCTGACCGAGGTCAAGGAAGTACCGGTGAAAGCCGCGAACATCCCTAACGAGCCGTACTCGCCGACCCAGCCGAAATCCGTGGGCATGCCGCAGATCGGCGCGCAGCACCTGACCGAATCGGACATGTGGGGCGCCACGCCGTACGACCAGTTGCTCTGCCGTATCGACTTCAAGAGCATGCGCTACGACGGCCTGTACACAGCGCCGGGTACCGACAAATCGCTGAGCTTCCCGGGTTCGCTGGGTGGCATGAACTGGGGCAGCATCTCCACTGACCCGGTGCACGGTTTCATCTTCGTCAACGACATGCGCCTGGGTCTGTGGATCCAGATGATCCCGTCGCAGAACAAAGGCCAGGCCGCTGGCGGTGGTGAAGCGCTGAACACCGGCATGGGCGCTGTTCCGCTCAAAGGCACGCCGTACGCGGTGAACAAGAACCGCTTCCTGTCGGTGGCCGGCATTCCGTGCCAGGCGCCGCCGTTCGGCACTTTGACCGCGATCGACATGAAGACCCAGAAAGTCGCGTGGCAAGTTCCGGTCGGCACCGTTGAAGACACTGGCCCTCTGGGCATTCGCATGCACTTGCCGATCAAGATCGGTCTCCCCACCCTCGGCGGCACCCTGTCGACCCAGGGCGGCCTGATCTTCATTGCCGGCACCCAGGACTTCTACCTGCGCGCCTTCAACAGCGGCAATGGCGAGGAAGTCTGGAAAGCCCGTCTGCCGGTCGGCAGCCAGGGCGGCCCGATGACGTACGTTTCGCCGAAAACCGGCAAGCAGTACATCGTCGTCACTGCTGGCGGCGCACGCCAGTCGACCGATCGTGGCGATTACGTGATGGCTTACGCCCTGCCGTAACTCGCTGCCGCACAACCAACCTCCTCCAAGCGCGCGGTGCCCCAAAGCACCGCGTCGCCGTTTTATTGCGTTAAAGATTTCAGCAGGAAGGATTCACATGTCATCGGCTGTTCGCTTTTCTCGTACCAAGCTTTCCACTGGCCTGTTGCTGGGTCTGAGCTGCACCACTGCCCTACCCGCGCTGGCCGCCAGCGACTCTGATCTGCTGACCCGCAGCACCCTGACCGGTGACTGGGGCGGCTTGCGTCATCAACTCGATGAAGACGGCATCAAGTTCACTGGCGATTACAGCGGCGAAACCGCCTACAACGCCGACGGCGGCCTGCACCGTTCGGCGCGCTACTCGCAGAACATCAAACTCGGCGTGCAGTTTGATCTGAGCAAACTCTACGGCGTCGACAACGCCGGCAAAGTGCAACTGACCATCAACGACCGGCGCGGTAACAGCGCTTCGGAAGATCTGGTCGGCAACCGCCTGCCGATTCAGGAAAACTACGGCGGCCTGTACACGCGCCTGACGGAACTGAGTTACGAGCGCAGCCTGTTCACCCCGGCGCTGAACGTGAAGCTCGGCTACATGGCCATGGGCAACGACCTCGGCGGTCTGGATAGCGGCATTCTGTGCAACTTCATGAACGCCGGTTTCTGCGGTCACCCGCTGAACATGTCCGGCGGCAGCGGCTGGACCAACTACCCCAACGCGCGTCTGGGCGTGCGGGTCAAATACGACCTGTCGCCGTCCTGGCAGCTGCGTGTGGCAGCGTTCAACGTCGATCCAGAAAGCAACGGCAATTCCAGCCGCGCCTGGCATCTGGGGCCGAAGCACACCACCGGCACCGTCGTGCCGATCGAGCTGGTGTACAAGCACGCCGGCGAGCTGCCGGGTGAGTACAAGCTCGGCTATTACTACGACAGCTCCGACGTCAAACGCATTGGCAGCGACGACGAAGTGTCCGGGCGTGGCGGACATTATTTGTTGATCGATCAGGCCGTATGGCGTTCGCCGACCTCCGAGGGCCGCAGCCTGCATGCGTTCGGTCAGTATTCGGCGGCCAGTGAAGCGGCATCACCGTTCAGCAAGTGGTACGGCACCGGCGTGGTTTTGTACAAACCGTTCGAAGGCCGCCCGCGTGACACCCTGGCGCTGGGCTATGGCCGCGCCGTGCCAAACCCGCGCAGCCGCGATGTGCAGCAGGATGCCGCGTTGGCCAGCGGTGCTGCGTTCCCGAATCTCGATAGCGCCGAACAATTGATCGAGTTGGGCTACGGCTACCAGGCCACCCCGTGGCTGACCCTGCGCCCGAACCTGCAATACATCATCGAACCGGGCGCGTTTTCCGGGCAGGACATCGACAATGCGTTGGTGGTGGGTCTGCAGGTGAAGGCTGCGCTTTAAGCCTTGTAATGGATGTCATGGCGTCATCGCTGGCAAGCCAGCTCCCACAGGGTTTGACGGCGGACACAAAATCCCGGCAACACCCAAAACCCTTGTGGGAGCTGGCTTGCCAGCGATAGCGGTGGGTCAGGCAATACAGCTCCAACAAGGCTCGGAGTTGCACCTCCCCCACCTGTCGAAATTAATTCCAGCCCATCGGTGAATTATTTCGTGTCCGCATGTATCTGAGCCAGAAGAGCCGGCGCCATCATGGAGATGGCATCGCAGCGGTAATCTGGATCAGCGAGCGGGAACAGCGCAATGAAATCACGCAAGAACACCGTCAAACCGATCGGTTTGAAAGACATCACCATTGTCGACGATGCCAAGATGCGCAAGGCGATCACCGCCGCCGCACTGGGCAACGCCATGGAGTGGTTCGACTTTGGCGTCTACGGCTTTGTCGCCTATGTGCTCGGCAAGGTCTTCTTCCCCGGCGCCGATCCCGGCGTGCAAATGATCGCCGCGCTGGCGACCTTCTCCGTGCCCTTCCTCATCCGTCCGCTTGGCGGTTTGTTCTTCGGTGCGCTGGGCGACAAATACGGACGGCAGAAAGTCCTCGCCGCGACCATCGTCATCATGTCCCTGAGTACCTTCGCCATCGGCCTGATTCCGTCCTATGCCTCGATCGGCATCTGGGCGCCGATCCTGCTGTTGCTGGCGAAAATGGCCCAAGGCTTCTCGGTCGGTGGCGAATACACCGGCGCCTCGATCTTCGTCGCTGAATACGCGCCCGACCGCAAACGCGGCTTCCTCGGCAGTTGGCTGGACTTCGGCTCGATCGCCGGTTTCGTCTTCGGTGCCGGCGTGGTGGTGCTGATTTCAACCATCCTCGGTGAACAGCGCTTCGAAGAATGGGGCTGGCGGATTCCGTTCTTCCTCGCCCTGCCGCTGGGCATGATCGGCCTGTATCTGCGCCACGCCCTGGAAGAAACCCCGGCGTTCCAGCAACACGTTGAAAAACTCGAACAAGGCGACCGCGAAGGCCTAGCCGGTGGCCCGAAAGTGTCGTTCAAGGAGGTCGCGACCAAACACTGGCGCAGCCTGATGACCTGCATCGGTGTGGTGGCGGCGACCAACGTCACCTATTACATGCTGCTCACCTACATGCCGAGTTATCTAACGCACAACCTTCACTACAGCGAAAACCACGGCGTGCTGATCATCATCGCGATCATGGTCGGCATGCTCTTTGTGCAGCCGCTGATCGGTTTCATCAGCGACAAGATCGGCCGCAAACCCTTCATCGTCGTCGGCAGCATTGGCCTGTTCATCTTCGCCATTCCGGCGTTCATGCTGATCAACAGCGGCAGCATCGCCCTGATCTTCTCCGGCCTGCTGATCCTCGCGGTGCTGCTCAACTTCTTCATCGGCGTGATGGCCTCGACCCTGCCGGCGATGTTCCCCACGCACATCCGCTACAGCGCGCTGGCCAGTGCCTTCAACGTCTCGGTGCTGATCGCTGGTCTGACCCCGACTGCCGTGGCCTGGCTGGTGGAAAGCACCAACGATCTGTACATGCCTGCGTATTACCTGATGGTCATCGCCGTGGTCGGTCTGGTCACTGGCGTGACCATGAAGGAAACCGCCAACAAACCCCTGCGCGGCGCGGCCCCGGCGGCTTCCGACCTCGAAGAGGCCAAGGAACTGTTGCAGGAACACCACGACAACATCGAGCAGAAAATCGAAGACATCGATGCCGAGATCGCCGAGTTGGAGGCCAAGCGCAAAGTGCTGGTCCAGCAGCATCCGCGCATCAATGGATGATCCGCTGGACGCAGAAAAAATCGGCGGGGCCGTCACCCCGCCGATTACTCGAAGCGCGGCTTGGTGTTAAATAGGCGCCAGTCTTGACCTTGTCGCTTAAAGCCGTGCAACGAGAACCGCTATGAATACCCCTGCCCCAAACAACCACGCTCAACAGGTGACCCAATGATCGAAGTCACCGAAGTCTCCATCGCCCAACTGCGCGCCGCCCTTGAATCCGGCCAGACCACTGCCGTGGAGCTGGTGCAGGCCTATCTGGCACGCATTGATGCCTACGATGGCGCCGACACTTCGACGGCACTCAACGCCGTCGTCGTGCGCAACCCTGAAGCGCTGAACGAAGCCCGCGCCTCCGACGCCCGCCGCGCCAACGGTGAAACCCTCGGCCCGCTCGATGGCATCCCCTACACCGCCAAAGACAGTTATCTGGTCAAGGGCCTGACCGCCGCTTCCGGCAGCCCGGCATTTGCCGATCTGGTCGCCCATCGCGACGCCTTCACCATCGAACGCCTGCGCGCTGCCGGGGCGATCTGCCTGGGCAAGACCAACATGCCGCCGATGGCCAATGGCGGCATGCAACGCGGCGTCTATGGCCGCGCCGAAAGTCCGTACAACGCCGCTTACCTCACCGCCCCGTTCGCCTCCGGCTCGTCCAACGGTGCCGGCACCGCGACCGCTGCGAGTTTCGCTGCCTTCGGCCTGGCTGAGGAAACCTGGTCGAGCGGCCGTGGCCCTGCGTCGAACAACGGCCTGTGCGCCTACACCCCGTCGCGCGGGGTGATTTCGGTGCGCGGCAACTGGCCGTTGACCCCGACCATGGACGTCGTCGTGCCGTTCGCGCGGACCATGGCCGACCTGCTCGAAGTGCTCGACGTGGTCGTCGCCGAAGACCCGGACACCCGTGGCGACCTCTGGCGCCTGCAACCGTGGGTGCCGATCCCGCGCGTCAGCGAAGTGCGCCCGGCTGCGTACAGTGAACTGGCCGCCGATGCCAAAGCCCTGGCCGGCAAACGCTTCGCCATCCCGCGCATGTACATCAACGCCGACCCCGACGCCGGCACCAGCGAAGCCCCCGGCATAGGCGGCCCGACCGGCCAGCGCATCAACACCCGCGCGTCCGTGATTGATTTGTGGAAGCAGGCGCGCCAAGCCCTCGAGGCCGCTGGCGCCGAAGTCGTCGAAACCGACTTTCCGCTGGTCTCCAATTGCGAAGGTGACCGCCCTGGCGCGCCAACCGTGTTCACCCGTGGGCTGGTGTCGAAAGAATTCCTCCACCATGAACTGTGGGATCTGACAGCCTGGGCGTTCGACGACTTCCTGCAGGCCAACGGTGACCCGAAGCTTAATCGTCTGGTGGATGTCGACGGGCCGAAGATCTTCCCGCACGACCCCGGCACCCTGCCCAACCGCGAGGGCGATCTGGCCGCCGGCATGGACGAATACGTGCGCATGGCCGAACGCGGCATCACGCCGTGGAATGAAATCCCTACCGTGCCTGATGGCTTGCGCGGTCTGGAGCGAACCCGACGCATCGACCTCGAAGACTGGATGGACAACCTCGGCCTTGACGCCGTGCTGTTCCCGACCGTCGCTGACGTCGGCCCGGCCGATGCGGATGTCAATCCTGCTTCGGCCGACATCGCCTGGAGCAACGGCGTCTGGGTGGCCAACGGCAACCTCGCGATCCGCCACCTCGGCGTTCCGACCGTCACCGTGCCCATGGGCGTGATGGCCGACATCGGCATGCCCGTCGGCCTGACCTTCGCCGGCCGCGCTTATGACGACTCGAACCTGCTGCGCTTCGCCGCCGCTTTCGAATCCACCGGCAGCAAACGCCAGATCCCACCGCGCACACCGCCGCTGGCTTAATACACTGTGTCAGCTCCCACAAACCCTGTGGGAGCTGGCTTGCCAGCGATGGAGGCCTGACGGCCGCCAAAGTTCTAATTGACTACCCCCGACTCCCACAGGTTTTGTGGTGAAAGCTGCCAACTCAGCACATCAACCCAATCCTCTTTGTTCCCAATCTTCGATCATCAGCGCCATTCGAATTACCACCGGCCCTGACCATGATCAACCGCGCGCCCTCCCGCCTCACCCTGCTTGCCATGCTCTGCGGTCTGACCGGCACCGCCCATGCCAGCGGATTTTTCGACGATGCCAAAAGCGATGTCCTGCTGCGCAACTTCTACCTCAGCAACGACTACCGCTCGCCCACGCCCTTCGGGAAAAACTACAAACAGGAATGGGCACAGGGCTTTATCGGTAACTTCTCATCCGGTTTCACCGAAGGCACGATCGGCTTCGGCATTGACGCCCACGCCTTCGCCGGCCTGAAACTCGACGGCGGCAAGGGCCACTCAGGCACCGGTCTGCTACCCGTCGACAGCGATGGTCGCAGCGAAAACGACTATTCCAGCGCCGGCGGTGCGTTCAAGCTCAGAATCTCACGCACCACTCTGGCCTTCGGTGAAATGACCGTAGAAACCCCGGTCTTCGACACCTCCGACAAACGCCTGCAACCGGAATACGCCACCGGCTTTTTGCTCAACAGCGCCGAGCTCGACAACGTCAATCTGGTCGCCGGACACTTCACCGCATTCAAGAACCAGGACAGCTCTTCCGGCAAAGGCGATTTCTACGGTTACGGCGCCAACACCGAAGCGGGTGGCATCAGCTTCGTCGGTGCCGATCTGTTCAGCTCAAGCCCGATCGGCGGCGCACTCTACGCCTCAGAACTGAGCGACACCTGGCATCAGTATTACGGCAACCTGCATTTCAAACAGTCCGGCGTGCTGCTCGACGCCAACCTCTACCACACCCGCGACACCGGCCGCGCAGTGGCCGGCGAGATCGACAACACCGCCTTCAGCCTCTCCGGCAAATACAGCTTCGGCCCGCATGCGGTGATGCTCGGCTGGCAGCGGATCAATGGCGACACGCCGTTCGATTTCGTCGGCGGCGACTCGATCTACCTCGCCAACTCGATCAAATACGCCGACTTCAACGGCGCCAACGAACGCTCCTGGCAAGCCCGCTACGACCTCGACCTCGGCGCCTTCGGCATCCCCGGCCTGAACTTCATGACCCGCTACGTCAGCGGCAGCCACATCGACGGTACGCACGCGCCGAAGGGCGGCGCCTACAACTCGTTCGACGCCGACAGCGGCGACTATCAACCGCAACAAGGCAATGGTGGTAAACACTGGGAACGCGACATCGACCTGAAATATGTCGTGCAATCCGGCGCCGCGAAGGATCTGTCGGTGCAGCTATCGCACGTCACCCACCGCGCCAACGAGGCGCAGGCTGGCGATGATATTGACCGGCTTTACGTGGTCATTCAGTACCCGTTGGGTTTCTGAACTACCCACTCAGCTCTTGCTGAAAACATGATCCCAAGTGTGGGAGCGAGCCTGCTCGCGAAGAGGCCATCATGTCCGGCGCAATTCTGAGATTTAAACGCCGCTGTTTAAAAGACACCTCCAGACACGGTCTCAAGGCTACAAATCCTTGCGCCATTGCCTACGGCCAAGCCAGAATCCGCCGGCTTGTGCGCCTTGGGGGCGGGTTCTATTGTGGTGCGGTCGCTGACTGTTCAGTGATCGGGTTTAGCAGCCCGGCAAATTTTCAAGGCACGCTGGCTCCGCCTATCTTTTTATGGCGGCTTGCGTGGGGCACTTCGGTGCGCCGGGATCCTTGAGCCTGGTCTGCTAACCCGCGTAAAGCCGCCACCCTCTTCGTTTAGCAGCGAAGGCTGACGGCTCCATTTCTCAAGGAGCTTTACCATGATCAAACCCACACCCAACCCACCCGAATCCGACCCCACCTCCCCCTACGAATCCCTCGACTCAAAAAAACTCCACGAAGCCGCCGACCGCGCCCTCGACCACTACCTCTGCCCACCCGGCTCGACCCCACCACCCTTCAGCCCCCGCGCCATGTACGCCGTCACCGCCGACACCAAAAACGAAGACTTGCTGGCCAACGCCTGCGAAACCCTCGCCTCGGCCAAAACCATCGCCCAGGAATTCGCCGGGCTGGTCAAGCCATCGCAGCGCCGAACGCTGATGGGCATCGCGCAGTTGATCATGCTCGGGGAATTGGCAGTGAATCGGGTGCTGGATAATCTGGAGTTGCCACAGTAGCGCCTCCTGCGACGATCGTTCCCGCGCGCAGCATAGGAATGCCTCAACGGACGCCCCGCGTTCGGGGCTTAGGAAGGGACGCGGAGCGTCCCTGGCTGCATTCCCACGCAGAGCGTGGGAACGATAAAAGATCGCAGCCTTCGGCAGCTCCTACAAATCGATGTAAGAGCTGCCGAAGGCTGCGATCTTTTGCTTTGGGAAACTGGCGGAAGAAAGCCGGAGTCGAACCTGCCCGGGAACGGATGCCGTCTCCAACCGGGTTTGAAGCCCGGCCGCGCCTCTGGTTGTGCGTCGGCATCGGCCTGCGCATCTCCGAACGCAGACCTACCGCCCGTCGCAAACCCACCTTCACCTGTCAGATCTGACAGTAGCCAACTTCCCCCACCCGGTATCTGATATCTCCATCCCGGCCAGCCCTCCCTGGCCGTCTCATCAGGAAGGTGTGCGATGGACAATGCTCAACCCGACAACGACGTCATGACACTGCATCCCGTGAAAATATACCTGGCGATCGAGGGCGTGATCAGCGACCCGCCAGCCATACCCCCCATACACGCGTATGGCTTGCCATTGCGGATATTCAGGGAACTCACACGCGATGGAGTCAATGCCGCTGGTGTGCAGGTGGTGGTCGATCCACCTGTGGACGTTGGTCAATATGTCGACATCCGGCTCTACATCAACGGTGTGCAGAGCGGCATTCCACAGCAAGTCGTCAACGAGAGAATGACCTTCTCTGTGTTCCAGAGGGAGTTTCGCGACGGGGTCATCAACAAAATCCAATACATGCTGAAAAGCATCGCCGGCAATGAAAACAAATCCATCGAAGCGTGGGCGCTCTACAACGACACGTCGCCCGGCGGCAATGATGTGCCTGGCACCGGCGATCATCCGGGGCTGCTGATCAGCCTGCCGGAAGAGCTCGGGGATCCGGCAGTGATTGACAAAGATCAGGCTGAGAAAGGCGTACTCCTGAAGTTCGATTACCCTTATTGCCGAGCCTACGATGCGGTGGAATACGAGATCAATCGCCAGCGTTTCACTCACAGGGTGACGCCGGAAGAAGCCGGCAAGCCGTTCTCGGTGCTGATTGATTCCGACAGGCTGAAAGAAATCGGCAGTATCACCAACTGTCCGTTCTCCTACACCGTGATTGATCAACTGAAAAATCCGACCCACCAAAGCCGCTGGTCGAAGTTCATTTTTGCCAACATTGATCTTGAGCGCACATTTCTGCCCAAGCCACTCTTGCGCGAAATTGCGGACGATGACATGGACGATCCCGCGCTTGTGGACCTCGAAAAACTCGACGGTCGGCCGCTATTGATCGTCATTTCTCCCACTACCTCGCATTTTCAAAAGGGCGACACGGTCAAGGCGTTTTATCGACTGAACGAAGCGGCCGAGAAATCGATTCAACCGGGCGTGATCACCGACAGGTTCGGGGTACTGCAACCGTGCATTCTGGAACTACCCAACGATCAGCTGACTTCCGGCGCACGCTTGCAGGTGCGGTTTGAACTGGAACGGCCAGCGGGCAACATCATTGGTCATTCCGGAACGGCTGAGGCCGAGATCATTGGCGAAACGGCGCCGGATCTGCTATCGCCAAAAATCAAACAAGCGCCAGGCAACAGCCTGGATCCGTTTGCGGCGAAAGATGCGCTGACCGCGCTGGTCTTCGATCCTTCCATTCAGCTCAATGATGTCATCGTAGTGCGTTGGACCGCCGCCCCGGGCGTTCCCGCCGATGGCTCCGATACCTCGCCGCCTCACGTGGTAAGAGCACTGGGGACGCAAGAGATTGCGCTGGATAACAAGGTGCTTGCGTACAGTTTCGGCAGGAACGTCACTGTGGATTACAGCAAGACAACCGGATCTGAAACACGGGATTCCCTGCCGCTGACACTGACCGTGCAGGACATTGCCGACGGCCATCCCGGATTGCCCACGCCGGCGATTGATCGGGTGACGGGAGATGTGCTGGATCCGGCGGACTTGTTGCCGACGGATCATACGCGGACGGCGGCTTGGCCATTCATTGCCTTGGGGCAAAGGATTTGGCTGACGTATACCGAAATCAAGAGTGATGGCAGTACGGGAATTGTTGAAGAGGCTTATAAAGGAAAAGAGGTGACGGCTGAGGAATTGGTCGGAATACGCCATCCAGTACCACTAGACAAGTTGCTGATGTTGGAAGAAGACTCGACACTTGAGATTGAGGTGAAGGTTTCTTTTGATAGGACTGAAGATGATCAAATATCCTTGCCGAAGAAAATGTATACGATCAAGAAAGCCCTCGATGATCTGACTACTTTTACTAATTATGAGAGCAATGGCTGGCAATTTGAGCAAGGAGCAGGATCAATAGTCAAAGAGAACGATGAGTACTATGCATACTCCCAACCAGGCCAAAATACCGCATCCTTATACATTTCAAAATCATATCACCACCTTGAGAGCGGGGAATCATGTGCTCTCAGCTTCGACTATATGAGCTCGCATCCCATAAACTTCAGTATCTTTATGACGCCACACTTGAACGCGCCCAATAGAATAACTTTATTGGGCCCAATATTATCTGGCACTAACAACTGGAAAAATATCCTCATGAAATTTTTTCTCGGCACACCACAAACAACAGCGCATTCAAGAATATTTATAATGTTGCAGGCACCTTCAACCATTAAAATAGACAATGTTCGACTAAAGAAAATACCGCGAATCGAAATTGAAAATAATGCCCAGCCATTCACATTGACGAGCAATAATTCGGCTCCTAGCGGCAATTAAGGTGCGAAACCGTTGTAGTAATGCAAACGAAAAGCAAAGAAAAGGTGACGGAGATATATAAGAGTAATTTAAACAGCACGCGTGATCGAGGTTATTTTTCACTGGCCGGGATGGTCCTTTCGCGACCAGCTTCGGCGCAATGCTTCGATTTAAACGAAACTGTTTAAAAGACACCTCCAGACACGCCTTCCAGGCTACAAATCCTTGCGCCATTACCTACAGCTACGCCAGAATCCGCCGGCTTGTGCGCCTTGGGGGCGGGTTCTATTGTGGTGCGGTCGCTGACGAATCAGCGATCGGGTTTAGCGATCCGACTCATTACAGACGCACCAATGCCCAGTCTCAATTGCATTTTTCGATCTGCACTTGATGTCATGGTGGCTGTGCGTGGGAGACCTTCGGGTCTACCCGGGGTTTCTGTGACCCGGATCGCTAACCTGCGTACAGCCGCCACCTTTACTTGTTTAGCGATGAGCCGTGGCGGCTAAATCAACCACGGAGTCTCACCATGATCAAACCAACACCCAACCCACCCGAAACCGATCCCACCTCCCCCTACGAATCCCTCGATTCGAAAAAACTTCACCAAGCCGCCGACCGCGCCCTCGACCACTACCTCTGCCCTCCCGGCTCAACCCCACCCCCCCTCAGCCCCCGCGCCATGTACGCCGTCACCGCCGACACCAAAAACGAAGACTTGCTGGCCAATGCCTGTGAAACCCTCGCCTCCGCCAAAACCATCGCCCAGGAATTCGCCGGGCTGGTCAAGCCATCGCAACGCCGAACGCTGATGGGGATCGCGCAGTTGATCATGCTCGGAGAGTTGGCGGTGAATCGGGTGCTGGATAATCTGGAGTTGCCACAGTAGCGGGCCTCGCTAAAGGATGCTGAGTGAGGCGCCTTCGCGGGCAAGCCTACACAGGGTTTTCTGTCAATCACATGGCTTCGTTCACGCCGCCAACTTTGTGGGAGCGAGCCTGCTCGCGAATGCGGTGGGTCAATCTCTGAGATGTCGACTGATATACCGTTTTCGCGAGCAGGCTCGCTCCCACATAAGTTCGCGGCTGCCTCTGAATAACTGGCGAACCAAACGGGCCAGACTACGTTT
Source organism: Pseudomonas siliginis (assembly GCF_024072275.1). Classification (NCBI taxonomy): domain Bacteria; kingdom Pseudomonadati; phylum Pseudomonadota; class Gammaproteobacteria; order Pseudomonadales; family Pseudomonadaceae; genus Pseudomonas; species Pseudomonas siliginis. The sequence continues at coordinate 3,108,342 of NZ_CP099598.1, forward strand.
CTCCTGCATTCAGAATCAACGCAGCCTTCGGCAGCTCCTACATCGATTTGTAGGGGCTGCGGAAGGCTGCGATCTTTGCTCTTAGGAGACTGGCGGAAGACAGCCGGAGTCGAACCTGCCCGGGAACGGATGCCGTCCCCAACCGGGTTTGAAGCCCGGCCGCGCCACCGGGCGCGATTGTCTTCCTGAACTCAGGGTGCGCAGGCGTCAGCCAGCGCGTTGTCGGGGCGGATCTGGCGGGATTCGCCGAGGCGGCGGGTCAGGCCGAGTCGGTCGAAATATTCCAGATACTGAATACAGCGTTTGCGTCCCAAGCCTAGCGCATCGCGGAAGGTTGTCACTTGAATCGACGGATTTTCTTCGGCGAGTTTCAGCAGTAGCGCCGCCATTTGTCGCAGGACGATGTCGCTGATGAACAGGTCGCGCACCACCTGGTGCATGAGGCCCAAGCGTGCGAGTTTGCGCAGCAGCAGGCGGACGCTGGCATCGTCTTCGCCGAGCATTTTCGCCGCGTCGCGTACCCACGGCGGGTCGAAGCCGGCCTGTTCGAACAACGGCTGTAATTGCTGCCAGAGGATTTCGTCGTCGGCATTCAGGCGCACCTGATGGTCGGGCAGGTGCAGCCAAGGGCCGCTGGCGAGGATCGAGCCGGCATAGAGCAGTTCGTCGAGCAGGCTGATGAAAGTCGAGCGTTCCAGCGTCAGAGCGCTGAAGCGGCGCAGGCGATCGCGGTCCGGCCCCATCTGGTCGGGTTCCTGTTCGTGAAATCGCGCCAGTTGTTCGAGCAAAGTGAATTTCAACTGGCCCCAGCGCTGCACGTTGAACAGCAGCGGGCCTTGGCGGGTGTCGATCAGACGGATGTTGTCCGCCAGCGTCCACTGCGCGCGCGGGCGGTTGAACTGGCGCTCGAGGCGTTGCGGGTCGAGGCCGCCGGGGCTGTGGTTGAGCAGTGCCGGCAGGGCCTGTTCGAGGCTGACGCTGAGGCCGAGGGTTTGCAGTTGCGCGAGGCGTTCCGGGCTGCGGCGTTGGCGTGCCGGAGCGAATGGGTCGAGCACAACACCGCCGCCCAATGTGCGCTGGGCGCTGGAGTCACGCAGGATCAACCGATCACCCTTCACCGCGTGCACCGGCGCGTTGATCAGCAATTGCGCGAACATGCGCTCGCCGGGACTCAGACGCGGGCCTTGCAATAAAGCGACGCGGGCGATGACATCCTGGGTGCCAAGGTGCAGATGCACTGGGTGAAAATGCTCAAAGGTGCGCTCGCCGGGCAACAGCTGAAAGTCGATGTCGACGCGCTGGGTCGGGGCATGCAGCCAGTCCGCCAGCAGCCATTGGCCACGGTGGATCTGCGTCAGTTCCAGACGTTCGCCGCTGAGGTTCAGCGCCACGCGCTGACCGGCGAAGGCCTGTTCGGCGGCCTGGTTTTGCGCGTGCAGGCCACGGATGCGTACCGATTTGCCGGCAGGCGCCAGAACCAGTTTGTCACCCACTGCAACCGTGCCCGACAGTGCCGTGCCTGTGACCACAATCCCCGCACCCGCGACGCTGAACGCCCGATCAATCGCCAGACGAAAGCCGCCTTCGCAACCGCGCGCCTGCACCTCGCTCCGCACCTGCAACAACGCCGCGCGCAATCCATCGACGCCCTGCCCGCTCACACTCGACACGGTAAAAATCGGCGCATCAGCAAATGGTCCGGGCGCGAGCAGGTCCAGGACCTGGCGCTGCACCTCTTCCACCCTGCCCGCTCCCGCCCGGTCGCATTTGGTGATCGCCACCAGGGCGCGGGGAATGCCGAGCAGTTCGACGATTGCCAGATGCTCGCGGGTCTGCGGCATCACGCCGTCGTCGGCCGCGACCACCAGCAACACCAGATCGATGCCCTGCGCACCAGCGAGCATGTTGTGGGTGAATTTTTCGTGGCCGGGCACGTCGATGAAGCCGGTCAGCCCGGCGCCCGCTGCGAGTTCGGCGTAGAGATAACCGAGGTCGATGGTCATGCCGCGTTCGCGCTCCTGCGGGCGGCGGTCGCCGGTTTGCCCGGTCAGCGCTTGCAACAGCGAAGTCTTGCCGTGGTCGATGTGCCCCGCCGTGCCGACGATCACCGGTCGACCTGCAATTGCGGCAACTGCGCCAGCCACGCTGGCTCATCGTCGAGCTGGCGTAAATCCAGCCACAGCGCATCGTCGCCGATTCGCCCGAGCACCGGGATCGGCAAACCGCGCAACGCTGCTTCGAGATTGAGCAGATAACGCCCGCGCCAGCGCTTGGACACTTGCGGGCGGCAACACAGCGCTGCACTCGGCAAGCGCGCCACCGGTTGGCTGCCGCTGCCGATCATGCCCAACGCCTCGACCGCGCTGACCTGCCAGACCTCGCCCAACACATCGGCGAGCAACGGTTGCAAACGCAGAGCCTGAGCATGAATGTCGGCCTGGGGCCGGGTCAGCAGGCGCAGGCTCGGCAGACGCTCGGCGAGGCGATCCGGATCGCGGTACAGACCGAGCACCGCTTCCAGCGCGGCCAAGGTCAATTTATCGACCCGCAGTGCGCGCTTCAGTGGATTCTTCTTGATCTTCGCGATCAGTTCTTTGCGCCCGACGATCAACCCGGCCTGCGGCCCGCCGAGCAATTTGTCGCCGCTGAAGGTGACGATGTCGGCGCCATCGAGCAATGCCTGACGCACCGTCGGTTCCGCCGGCAGGCCCCAGCGCGTCAGGTCGAGCAGACTGCCGCTGCCCAGATCTTCCAGCAACGGCAAGCCATGAGCGTGTGCCAACTCGGCCAGTTCCGCAGTCGCCACTCGCGCGGTGAAGCCTTCGATGCTGTAGTTGCTGGCATGCACGCGCATGATCAACCCGCTGCGCGGACCGATTGCCGCTTGGTAATCCCGGGCATGGGTGCGGTTGGTGGTGCCGACTTCGTGCAGGCGCACGCCGGCCCGGGCCATGATGTCGGGGATGCGGAAGGCGCCGCCGATTTCGATCAGCTCGCCACGGGAGATGATGCCTTCCTTGCGCGCGCCGAGGCTGTTGAGCGTGAGCAGCACGGCAGCGGCATTGTTGTTGACCACGGTGACGGCTTCGGCGCCGGTCAGTTCGCGGATCAGGCCTTCGATCAGGTCGTCACGATCACCGCGCTTGCCGCTCGCCAGATCGAACTCGAGATTGAGCGGATAGCGTGCGGCCATTTGCACCGCTTCGATGGCTTCTTCGGGCAGCAAGGCGCGGCCGAGATTGGTGTGCAGCACCGTGCCGGTCAGGTTGAACACCCGGCGCACCTGACTGCGCTGCTGTTGCGCCAAGCGTTCGCCGACGCGGCCGGCGAGCACTTCGGGGCCAATTTCCACGGCCGCCAATTGCCCGCTCAACACGTCAGGCCTTAGCTCATCGAGCAACTGACGCAGGCCAGTCAGCAACGAATCCCGGCCGTAACGTTCGGCCAACGGCGCGCACGCCGGATGACGCAACAACCCATCAATGGACGGCAACCGCAGGGCAACGCTGGAAGACATCAGCCACTCCTGATTTCACTGAAACAATCCCTTTTGGGAGCAAGCTTGCTCCCAAAAGGGTTTCAGAAGTGTAGACGCACTGCCGGAGCTAGCCTGCTCGCGAATGCGGTGTGTCAGTTGGTGTGGATGTGGCTGACCTTACGCCTTCGCGAGCAGGCTCGCTCCCACAGAGAAATCCGGGGCTGACCGGGCTTTGTGATTCGGCACATAGACTTGTGGGAGCTGGCTTGCCAGCGATTGCGGTGGGTCCGTCAAAGAAGGTGGTGGATGTGCCGATTGAATCGCTGGCAAGCCAGCTCCCACAGGGATTCGGGGTGGAATGAACATTGTTGGTCACCACAAAACCTGTGGGAGCGAGCCTGCTCGCGAATGCGGTAAGTCAGTCAAAGATGATGTGTCTGAAACGACGCCTTCGCGAGCAGGCTCGCTCCCACAGGGAAATCCGGGGCTGACCGGGCTTTGTGATTCGGCACATAGACTTGTGGGAGCTGGCTTGCCAGCGATTGCGGTGGGTCCGTCAAAGAAGGTGGTGGATGTGCCGACCAATCGCTGGCAAGGCAGCTCCCACAGGGATTCGGGGTGGAATGGACATTGTTGGTCACCACAAAAACCTGTGGGAGCACACCCCCTTCCACAGTTTCGCTCTGGTCATTCGTCCCCCGGCGCCAGCAACAGATTGGGCGCCAGACGCTGATAGCCGTCCTGGGCCAGACGCATGTCCAGCAGCAAACTGCCGAGATCCGCCGACAACGCCTCGGCTTCGGCGTCGTTCTCCAGATAGAGCAATTTCAGGTAGCTATTGCAGCTCGGGCAGACTTCGGCGCGCAGCGGTGCCTGCTCGGCGCTGTGCCGGTCGTCTTCCTGGCTCAGATATTCAAGGCCCTTGCTCTGCTCGCAATACACGCACTTGACCCGCACCACATGCCATTCGCAGGCGCACAGCGAACACACCAGATAGCGCAAACCGTTGTGCTTGCCGCGATGGCGAATCACCCCGGCCATGGCCGGCGAACCACAGGCCGGGCATTGGCTGAGGCTGTCGCCAGGCTTGAGTTGCAGATTTGGCACACTGAGCAGCCAGTGGCTCCAGGCGGTTTGCAGCGCGGCGCCGAGAAACGGCACCAGCGCCGCCGGCACCAGCGAATACTGCCCACTGACCAGCGCCACCGCCCACGCGCGCAACTGGCCGGAACTGGCCCCGCGCAGAGTGTCCAGCGCGTCGATCACTGCAGGTTGATCCGCTGGCGCACAGCGCTGCAGCAAGGCGTCCAGCCACGGCTGCCAGGCATCTTCGCGCACCAAGGTATCTGCCGCGAATGGTGGCAGACCGTGTTGCTGACAGGCTTCGAAACGCTGCGCATCAAACGGCGCGGTGAGCGGCGGATCGTCGAAGACCTGCTGCTGCGCCCGGCACAACCCGGCCATCAGCCGCAGGTAATCCGCCAACCCATTGCCCTCGGCCAGACGCTCGAGGCGTTCAGCGCGCAGGGCAAACAGGTTACGTGGCGGCAGATACAGAAACGGCGGCGAACTGGCCGCCGCCTCGATTTCCCCAGGTTCAAGAATGCTTGGCAAAAGTCAGCCCTTTTTTGTCAGCGGTCGCTCGGGCACGTCCCGAGGCTGTTCGTCGCGGGTCACCTCGCGGTACCACAGTTCATGGTGTTTTCTCGCCCACGGCCGGCTGACCCAGCCATGCAACATGGCGTCGACCGAACCCTTGATCCACAAACCGGCGTAGATGTGCACGATGATGCTCAGCACCAGCACGAACCCGGCCAGCGCATGCAGCAGCATGGCCCAGCGGATGGTGGTAATGCCGAAATACGCGCTGAACCACGCGCGCCAGATCACCAGCCCGGTGAACAGCAACGCGAGCATGCACAGCAGTAAAGTCCAGAACAGCAACTTCTGCCCGGCGTTGTATTTGCCTACCGGCGGCACGCTTTCTTCGTCGTTGACCATCACCCGGTTGATCCGCCGCAGCCACTGGCGGTCATTGGCGATGAAGAAATTGGTACGCCAGAAGCTGAACACCAGGCCGAGAAACAGCACGAACATGGCGATGCCCATGTACGGGTGCAGAATCCGCGTCCAGGTGCCGCCGCCGAACAGATTACTGAGCCAGAACAGCGACGGATGAAACAACGCCAGCCCGGACAACCCGGCCATGAAAAACAGGATCGCCACCAGCCAGTGATTGGTACGCTGGTTGGCGCTGTAACGCAGGATCGTCTTGTTGCTCATGGCCGCTCCTCCCCGCGTGGATCGAAGGTGTGCACCGCCGGATCGACCACGTGCACCGAGTTGTCGGGTGGCGTCGGATGTTCATCCTCCTCGACGCGATTCGGCCCGATGCGCACGTAGTGGAAGAACCCGGCCAGCACCGCCGCGCCCATCGCCAGCAGGCCGAGGGGTTTGCTGATGCCTTTCCACAAACCCACCAGCGGACTGATTGCCGGATGGTCCGGCAAACCTGCATAGATTTTTGGCGTGTCGGCGTGATGCAGCACGTACATCACGTGGGTGCCACCCACGCCAACGGGGTCGTACAGACCGGCGTTTTCAAAACCACGGCTTTTCAGGTCGACGATGCGTTCGGCGGCGTGTTCTTTCATGTCTTCCTTGGTGCCGAAGACGATCGCGCCGGTCGGGCAGGTTTTCACGCAGGCCGGCTCCAGCCCCACCGCCACCCGGTCGGAACACAGTGTGCATTTGTAGGCCTTGTGATCCTTCTGCGAGATGCGCGGAATGTTGAACGGGCAACCGGTGATGCAATAGCCGCAACCGATGCAGTGGTCCTGATCGAAATCGACGATGCCGTTGGCATGCTGAATGATCGCCCCGGGGCTTGGGCACGCGGCCAGACAACCGGGCTCGGCGCAGTGCATGCAGCCGTCCTTGCGGATCAGCCATTCGAGGTTGCCGGCGTCGGTTTCGTGCTCGGTGAAGCGCATCAGCGTCCACGAATCCGCCGTCAGATCCTGCGGATTGTCGTAGGTGCCGTGGTTGTGACCGACCTCGTCGCGCAGCTCGTTCCATTCCGAGCAGGCGACCTGGCAGGCCTTGCAACCGATGCATTTGGTCGTGTCGATCAGCTTGGCAACGCCCTGCTGAGTCCTTACCGACGGCGGCACGGTGGTGGTGGCCGAGCGGGCAATGATGTCTTGGCTGGCCATTTACAGTTTCTCCACGTTGACCAGGAATGACTTGGATTCCGGGGTCTGAGTGTTGCCATCGCCGAGGAACGGCACCAGGGTGTTGGTCAGGTAACCGTGGCGCGTCAGGCCGGTGAAACCCCAGTGCAGCGGGATGCCGATCTGATGCACGACCTGGCCGTTGACCTGCAGCGGCCGGATCCGTTTGGTCACCACCGCCACCGCTTCGATAAACCCGCGCTTGCAGCTGACCCGCACCCGATCACCGGCAGCAATGCCCTTCTCGTTCGCCAGCACCTCGCCGATTTCAACGAACTGCTCAGGCTGGGCAATCGCGTTCAACTTGCAGTGCTTGCTCCAGAAGTGGAAATGCTCGGTAAGCCGATAACTGGTGCCGGCGTACGGGAAGTCCTTGGCTTCGCCGAGGGTTTCCCAGACCGAATCGAAGATCCGCGCCGCCGGGTTGCTGGTGGCCTTCTTGTTTTGCGGGTGCAGCGGGTTGATGCCGATCGGCGTTTCGAACGGCTCGTAGTGTTCGGGGAATGGGCCTTCGTTCATCTTGTCGACGGCGAAGAACCGGGCCACGCCTTCGGGGTTCATGATGAACGGATTCATCCCGGCTTCCGGCGGCACGTCGGCCTTGTAGTCCGGCACATCGGTGCCGGTCCAGGTCTTGCCGTTCCACCACACCAGCCGCTTTTTCGGGTCCCACGGTTTGCCCGCCGGATCTGACGAAGCGCGGTTGTAGAGAATCCGCCGATTCGCCGGCCACGCCCACGCCCAGCCCTGATGCTGGTGCATGCCGAATGGGTCGGCGTTATCGCGCCGGGCCATCTGGTTGCCGGCCTCGGTCCAGCTGCCGGCGAAAATCCAGCAACCGGACGCGGTGCTGCCGTCATCCTTGAGCAAACCGAAGCCGGCCAGTTGCGTACCGGCCTTGACCGTGACGCCGCTGGCATCGGTGAAATCGCTGACAGCGGTGCCGTTGATTTCCCGCGCCAGTTCTTCCGGCGAAGGCTCGTCGGGGATCTTGTATGGCCACGACAGCTTGAGCAGCGGATCGGGAAACTTGCCGCCCTCGCTCTGATAGCGCTGGCGCAGGCGCAGGAACAGTTCGCTCATGATGCGAATGTCGGTCTGCGCTTCGCCGGGGCCGTCGGCGCCTTTCCAGTGCCATTGCAGCCAGCGGCTGCTGTTGACCAGCGAGCCGTCTTCCTCGGCAAAACAGGTAGTTGGCAGGCGAATGACTTCGGTCTGGATTTCGGCGGTTTTCACATCGTTGTACGGCCCGACGTTCTGCCAGAACTCCGAGGTCTCCGTGGCCAGCGGGTCCATTACCACCAGCCACTTGAGCTTGGCCAATGCGCCCATCACGCGGTTCTTGTCCGGCAACGCGGCGATCGGATTGAAGCCTTGGCAGAAGTAGCCGTTGACCTTGCCCTGGCTCATCAGGTCGAACATTTTCAGCACGTCGTAGTTGGGGATGTCGAGCTTCGGCAAATGGTCGAACAGCCAGTTGTTCTCGGCGGTGGCGTTGGCGCCGTACCAGGATTTCATCAGGCTGACGTGGAACTTGCTGTAGTTCTGCCAGTACGAAAGCTGCCCTGGTCTGAGCGGAACCTGCGTGCGTTTGAAGATGAACTGACCGTAATCCTGCTCGCTGTCGCTGGGCAGCGTGAGGTAGCCGGGCAAGGCGTTGGACAGCAGACCGAGGTCGGTCAGGCCCTGGATGTTCGAGTGCCCGCGCAAAGCGTTGACGCCACCGCCGGGCATGCCGACGTTGCCCAACAACAACTGCACCATCGCGGCGCTGCGGATGATCTGCGCGCCGATCGAGTGCTGCGTCCAGCCGAGCGCGTAGAGAATCGTCATGGTCTTGCCCGGTGTCGAGCAGGTGGCGATCTCTTCCCAGATTTTCTGCATGGCGTCGACCGGCATGCCGCAGATCTGGCTGGCCAGGTCGATGTTGTAGCGGCTGTAATGCTGCCTCATCAATTGATATACGCAGCGCGGGTCTTGCAGGGTCGGGTCAACGCGGACGAAACCGTCCTCGGCGAATTCGTAACCCCAGCCGGACTTGTCGGTGTAGCTGCGTTTTTCCGCGTCATAGCCGCTGAACAGGCCGTCTTCGAAGCCATAGCCGGCTTTGACGATGAACGACACGTCGGTGTAATTGCGCACGTATTCGTGCTGGATCTTGTCCTCGGTCAGCAGGTAATTGATCAACCCGCCCATGAAGGCGATGTCGGTGCCGGTGCGGATCGGCGCGTAATAGTCGGCCACCGAAGCGGTCCGGGTAAAACGCGGATCGACCACGATCAGCCGCGCGGCGTTGTGCGCCTTGGCCTCGGTCACCCATTTGAAGCCGCACGGATGCGCTTCTGCTGCGTTGCCACCCATCACCAGGATCAGATTCGCGTTGGCGATATCGGTCCAGGTGTTGGTCATGGCACCACGGCCGTACGTCGGGGCAAGACTTGCCACCGTCGGGCCGTGTCAGACACGCGCCTGGTTATCGAACCCCAGCAGACCGAGGCTGCGAATCACCTTCTGAGTGATGTAGCCGGCTTCGTTGGATGCCGCCGATGCCGCGAGAAAACCGGTGGTCAGCCAGCGATTCACCGTTTGCCCGTTAACATTTTTCTCGATGAAGTTGGCGTCGCGGTCGGCCTTCATCAGGTCGGCGATGCGATCGAGGGCTTCGTCCCAGCCGATGCGCGTCCATTCATTGCTGCCGGGCTTGCGCACTTGCGGGTACTGCAAGCGGCCGGGGCTGTGAATGAAGTCGAGCAGGCCCGCGCCTTTCGGGCACAGCGTGCCGCGATTGACCGGGTGGTCGGCATCGCCTTCGATGTGAATGATGTTTTGCGCCACGTTCTTGCCGGCATCGCCCTGGCTGTACATGATCAAACCGCAACCGACCGAGCAATACGGGCAGGTGTTGCGGGTTTCACGGGTGTGGGCGAGCTTGAAGTGACGCACCTGCTCGGCGAAGGCCGCCGTCGGGGCCATGCCCAACGCGCCCAGGCTTGAGCCTGCAAGGCCGATACCGGCGACCTTGAAGAACTGACGACGGCTGAGATCCATCGTGCACTCCTGATCAGGTGGAACCCGGTACTTGTGCCGGGCTTTATCTGGACAATCACGGTTGCGACGCCTTGACGCCGACTTTTTCACTGTAGACAAAGACCTTGCCGATTGTGTGAAAACCGACCGTCGGGTGTCTGGCCCGGATTTCCAGCCAGTACACACCCCCCCCTGTGGGAGCGAGCCTGCTCGCGAAAGCGCTGGGTCATCCAACTCGATGCTGCCTGACCCGACGTATTCGCGAGCAGGCTCGCTCCCACACAGGTCGCGTTGCGCATAGAATGTCCGGCAGAACCAACTCCGCCTCGACGAGACCATGCATGACTTTCGATTTTGATCAGCTGTTCGACCGCCACCACACTGGCAGCACCAAGTGGAGCCGTTACCCGACGGATGTGTTGCCGATGTGGGTCGCTGACATGGATTTCGCCGCGCCGCCGGTCATCGTTCAAGCCTTGCAACAGCGCCTGCTGCACCCGCTGCTCGGTTACAGCGTGGCCCAGGACAACCTGCGCGACGCCATCGTCGCCGACCTGTGGAACAAGTACGCATGGCAGGTCAAACCGCAGGAGCTGATTTTCCTGCCGGGCGTGGAATCGGGATTCAACATGGCCCTCAAGGCTTTGGTCCAGGCGCAGCAGAATGTCGTCGTGCAAGTACCGAACTATCCGCCGCTGCGCCATGCGCCTGGGCATTGGGGCCTGAACAAGGTCGAGCTGGAATTCAACGCCCAGGCCGATGGCACTTACGCCACGCCGCTGGAATCTTTGCGTGAGTCGCTCGAAGGCGGCGGCGCCCTGCTGCTGAGCAACCCGCACAACCCGATCGGCAAGGTCTTCGATCGCGAAGAGTTGCAGGCAGTGGCGGATATCTGTGCAGCGCAGGACGCGTGGATCATCTCCGACGAGATTCACGCCGAACTGTGCTTCGACGGCCGCGTGCACATTCCCACCGCATCGCTGAGCCCCGAGATTTCCAAGCGCACGATCACCCTGATGTCGGCGAGCAAGGCCTACAACATCGCCGGTCTGAAGACCTCGTTCATGATCATCCAGGACGCCGCCCTGCGCGAACGCGTCAACCACGCCCGCTGCGGCATGGTCGACAGCGTCAACCCGCTGGGCATGGAAGCCACCCGCGTCGCCTACAGCGAAGCCGGGCCTTGGCTCGCGGAATTGAAAATCTACCTGCAGGCCAACCGCGACTGGCTGGTGAACGCCGTACGCACGCGGCTGCCGGGCGTGACCATCACTGTGCCGCAGGGCACGTATCTGGCGTGGCTCGATTGCACCGCGCTGGACCTGCCGGATCCGCAGCGGTTCTTCCTCGAACAGGGCAAGGTCGGGCTGAGTGCCGGGCTCGATTTTGGTGACCGGCATCAGCAGTTCGTGCGCTTGAACTTCGGTTGCCCGAGGGCGTTGCTCGAAGAAGGGATTGCGCGGATGGAGCGGGCTTTGGCAAACCGCAATCTCTGATCCTGCCCCGAGATTCCCTTGTGTAAATGATCCCTGTGGGAGCGAGCCTGCTCGCGAAAGCGCAGTGTCAGTCGACACATCTATCGTCTGACAGACCGCTTTCGCGAGCAGGCTCGCTCCCACATTGGTTTTGCATAGCCAACTAAATCCAGCGCAAATCCGATCGAACTCAAGGCAAAGCCACCGGGTCAACCCGGAACACTGGACTTGAAATCAGGAGACCCTGCGATGACTGACTATCCAAAACCACCCTTCCCGAAACAAGCCCAACCGGTGCCCGGCTCGCAACGCAAGATGGAACCGTATCCAGACTGCGGCGAGCAAAGTTACGTCGGTTCCGGCCGCCTCGCCGGCAAGATCGCGCTGATCACCGGTGCCGACAGCGGCATCGGTCGCGCGGTGGCGATTGCCTTCGCCCGTGAAGGCGCCGACGTCGCCGTGGCTTACCTGAATGAACACGAAGACGCCAAGGAAACCGCACGCTGGGTCGAGCAGGCCGGGCGTCAGTGCATCCTGCTGCCGGGCGATATCGCCGAGAAGGCTCAGTGCCAGGCGCTGGTCGACAAGACCGTCGAGCGCTTTGGCCGCATCGACATTCTGGTCAACAACGCCGCGTTCCAGATGACCCACGAAAACTTCGAAGAAATCCCCGATGACGAATGGGTGATGACCTTCGACGTGAATATCACTGCCATGTTCAGGATCTGCCAGGCGGCGATCAAACACATGCGCCCCGGTTCGTCGATTATCAACACCAGCTCGGTCAACTCGGACATGCCCAAGCCGACTCTGCTGGCGTACGCCACCACCAAAGGCGCAATCGCCAATTTCACCGGTGGCCTGGCGCAGATGCTCGGGCCGAAGGAAATTCGCGTCAACAGCGTCGCCCCTGGCCCGATCTGGACGCCGCTGATCGTCTCGACCATGCCCGACGAAGAAGTACAGAACTTCGGCGGCAGCACCCCGCTCGGCCGTCCGGGCCAACCGGTGGAAGTCGCACCGATTTACGTGCTGCTGGCCTCCGACGAAGCCAGCTATATCACCGGCCAGCGCTACGGCGTGACCGGCGGCAAACCGATGCTGTAACCGTGCAGCAGAAAAACTGAACCCGAGCGGCATGGCATCTCTCCATACCTTTAAGCGCCTACGGGCCAACTGGAACAGGAGGTTGTCATGTCCGCCCCCCTCGTCAGACTCTTCACCCAACCCAACTTCGCCTGGACCGATATCCGCCGCGAAGAAGAAACCCATCCCCGCCACTACCTCGCGCATTTGCTGCTGCTCGCGTTGATTCCGGCCGTGTGCCTGTTCATCGGCACCACTCAAGTCGGTTGGAGCCTCGCCGCGGGTGAGAACGTGCGCCTGAGCACGGCCAGCGCCCTGCAGTTGAGCGTGCTGCTGTACGTGACGATTGTCGCCGGTGTGGCGGTTATCGGCGGGTTTATCAGATGGATGTCGCGTTCATTTGACGCGCGGCCAACGCTGAATCAATGCATCGGTTTTGCCGCTTACACGGTGACGCCGTTTTTCCTCGCCGGGATCGCCGGGCTGTACCCGAGCCGCTGGCTGGCGATTCTGGTGCTCGGCGCGGCGTCAATTTATTCGACGTTTTTGCTGTTCGTCGGCCTGCCGACCTTCATGCATGAGCGCAAGGAGCAAGGCCTGTTGTATTCGGCGTGCGTGTGGGGCGTCGGCCTGCTGGTGCTGGTGACCATGCTGGTGTCGATGATTCTGCTGTGGTTCAACGTGCTCATCCCCGAGTACCTGCGCACGACCGTGAGCTGACCCGGTGCGCCTGTCCTTGAGAATTCACCGAAGTGAGCGGTCATGAGTTTCGGCGTATGGGTCGCGGTGCTCGGCGCCGTGCTGCTGACGCTGGCCCTGACGTCGTCTTGGTTGCGCTGGATGCCGGTCACCACCTCGGCGGTGTGCCTGCTGCTCGGCATCGCCATCGGCCCCAGCGGCCTCGACCTGCTGCAATTGCCGCTGGAAGAATCATCATTGTGGATGGAGCACCTGACTGAAGTCGCGGTGCTCTTTTCCTTGTTCGTCTGCGGTCTGAAGCTGCGGTTGCCGTTGGCCCACAAGACCTGGCGTATCGCTTTTGGTCTGGCCGGGCCGGTAATGATTCTGACGATTATCGGCGTGTGCCTGCTATTGCATTGGGGCCTGCAATTGCCGTGGGGACCGTCGTTGCTGATCGGCGCGATTCTGGCCCCGACCGACCCGGTGCTCGCCGCACTGGTGCAGGTCAATGATGCGCAGGACGTCGACAGCGTGCGCTTCGGCCTCTCCGGTGAAGCCGGGCTCAATGATGGCGTGGCTTTCCCTTTCGTGATTCTCGGTCTGCTGTTGCTGCACGGTGACGGCAGCGCTGGCGAATGGCAGCACTGGGTGCTTCGCAGTCTGTTGTGGGCGGTGCCGGCGGGTTTGCTCACCGGTTACTGGATGGGGCGCGGCATTGGCCGCATCGCTCTGTTACTACGCATTCACAACGAGGACAGCACCCTCGGCCCGAACGATTACCTGACCCTCGCGCTGATCGCACTGTCCTACGTGGTGGCCGACGCCATTGGCGGCTACGGCTTTCTTGCGGTCTTCGCTGCTGGCCTGGGTCTGCGTCAGGAGGAAGTCAAATCCACGGGCATCACCCAGGCACCTGCCGAGCATCTGGTGCAGCCGGTGGTCGGTCATCAGAACGTCGAACCACAGAACGCCGTGCACGGCGACACGGAGCAGTTGGAAGACAGCCAGGTCGCGGCGGGAATCATGATGGGCGACATGCTCGCATTCGGCAGTCTGGTCGAGCGGGCGATGGAAGTGTTTCTGGTGACCCTGCTCGGCGTCGTGCTGATTGCGCATTGGGACTGGCGGGCGTTGTGGATCGGCGCCGTGCTGTTCTGTCTGATCCGACCGCTGAGCGTGGCGCTGATGCCGTGGGGCAATCTGCTCAGCGGGCCGCAGCGTTTGTTGATCGGCTGGTTTGGCATTCGTGGCATCGGCAGCCTGTTCTATCTGTTCTTCGCCCTGAACCATGGCCTCGATTCCGACGTGGCCAAGGTCTGTACCGACATCACGTTGTCGGTGGTGGCCCTGAGTATCCTGCTGCATGGCATCAGCACACAGCCGATGCTGGCGCGCTATGAAAGTCTGAAGCAACGAAAAAGCTGATTCTTCAACCGCTGCGCTTTGACGAAAATCATCGAAGATTTTTCTACAAAAAAATGGATCGCCGGGCGCGACCCAAGGGTCACACCTTTAACCGCGCCAACCATCCAGCGCGACCCGGCAGGTTCGGTTCCCCTGCGGTGAACAGCCTATCAAACGGAACCCCGACACAAACAAGGTCACAGTCATGAACGAATGCTCGACTCCTGCGCAAATCAAGGCTTGCAGAGCACTGGCTCTGGAACGCAATCGTCAACTGTTCGAAGAAGCCCACGAACTGAACCGAGCGGCCAACGCGCTGCTGGAACAGACCCCGACCGACTTCGAACGCTTTGAGCAATACCGGGCACTGCGCAAGAAAGCCGATGCGAAATTTGAAGATGCGATTGATCATCTGTGTGTGCTGAATGAGGATTTTCCGCCGATTCCGGCAGCGGTGCAGAATGCTGTTACGCCGCGGCGTGAGCTGGAAACCGCGTGATAAAAGTCAAAAGCCCCTCACCCTAGCCCTCTCCCCGAGGGAGAGGGGACTGACCGAGGTGTTCTCACGTGCTACACCGACCTGGCATACCGCGCCGAATGTAGATTTTGAAAAGCATGAAGATCTGCTCCCTTTCCCCCTCGCCCCCTTGGGGGAGAGGGCTGGGGTGAGGGGGTAAGATCTCACAGACACCACAAAATCCAGCACCTGTCCCCTGCCCCCGACCAATCCACCTCAAGGATTGGTCACCTGAATAAACACCGCATACACCCCCAACATCACCCAGAACGTCGCAAAAATCCAAGGCGTGCGCACTGAGAACAGCAGCGACTTGCGATAGCCCTTGTGGCTCGATTCCATTTCGCTGAACAGTGGAGACTCGTCATACGCCGCGCCCATCACCGGCTCGCTGTGCAGCAACTGGCTCTGTTTGAAGTGCCAGTGATCGATGATGTCGTACGCCGCACGAATCCCCGGCCAGGCATTCAGCGAACTGAGCACACCAAGCAGCGCCAGAAAAGGCGGCACGACAAGGGTGAACATCTTGCCCCACTCCGGATTGAGGTTGGCCATGCACGAGGCGAAAGCGATCACCAGAAACGACTGCGCCGCCAGATAGGCGTCGGTACGGTTGGCGAGGATGCTGGTTTCGTACTGGATTTCCCGGCGGTAGAAATCCAGCCGCTCCTTGGGTGAGCCAAACATCTTGGCGTCGTGTTCAGCCAAGGCTTCTTCAACAGCGCTTGGCTGGGTCAATATGCGTGACAAGAGACGTGCCCTCCAAAAGTGAACAAGACTTTTGGAAAGGCACGCGTCAGCACTAGTTCAGCCGGATCGACCAGCGCGTCACTTCATCGACTGGGCGATGATCTGGACCAGATTCAACTGGGTGAACGGTTTCGGCAGACGCGGCAGATCGGCGGCGAAGCCTTCCAAACGTTCGGCGTATCCAGTGGCGAGAATGATCGGCAAATCCGGCTTGAGCATCCGCACGGCATGGGCCAGTTGCGCGCCACTCATGTGCGGCATGGCCATGTCGGTGATCACCAGATCGATGACCTCGCCCTGATCGAACAGCGCCAGCGCCTGAGCGCCGGAAGTCGCTCCGATGACGCGATGACCGAGGTCTTCGAGCAACAGACTGGTGCTGGTCAGCACCAGCGAATCGTCATCGACCACCAGCACGCTGAGCCTTGGGACCGCAATGGGCGCAGCGTTGCTGTACGCCGGGCGACTGGCCGTTTGCTCTAACGCCACCGGAATCCACAGTTCGGCCGCCGTGCCGTGGCCCTTCTCGCTTTTGAGAGTAAAGCGCCCGCCCAACTGCTCGATAAAGCCGTGCACCATCGACAAGCCCAGCCCGGTGCCTTTGCCCAGGCCCTTGGTGGTGAAGAACGGGTCGCGGGCGCAGGCCAGCGTGGCTTCGTCCATGCCTTCGCCACTGTCGATCAGGCTCAGGCACACGTAACGCCCCGCCGCCAGGGTCGAATGAGTTTGTTCCAGCACCACTTCGGCTTGCGCCTGAATGATCACCGTGCCGCCCTCGGGCATGGCATCGCGGGCATTGGTGGCGAGATTGAGGATCGCCAGTTCCAGCTGATTGCTATCGGCCAGCACTGGCTGCAGGTCGTCGGGAAAGCGTGTTTCGATACGAATGCCCGGTCCGAGCGAACTGCGCAGCAGCCCGGTGATGCCTTGCACCAATTGCGGGATATCCACCGATTCGGTCTTCAGTTCCTGACGCCGGGCGAAGGCCAGCATGCGCTGGGTCAGCGAGACACCGCGCAAGGCCCCTTGGGTGGCGTTCTCCAGCAGTCGAGCGATTTTCGGCGCGTCGCCGATGCGTTTCTGCACGATCTCGAGATTGCCGAGAATCACCGTCAGCAGGTTGTTGAAGTCATGGGCGATGCCGCCGCTGAGTTGGCCGATCGCCTGCATCTTCTGCGCCTGGAACAACGCCTCGCGGGTCTTTTCCAGGGCCTGCTGCGCCTCGTGCGCCTCGGTCACATCACGGGTGATCTTGGCAAAGCCGAGCAGCGTGCCGGTGTCGCCGCGAATCGCATCGACGACCACGTGGGCAAGAAACCGCGTGCCGTCCTTGCGCATCCGCCAACTGCGGCTCTCGAACCGGCCTTCGCGGGTGGCAATCTCCAGCGAGCGCTGCGGCTCGCCGAGTTCGCGGTCTTCGGGGGTGTAGAAAATCGAAAAATGCTGGCCGATGATTTCTTCCGGCAGGTAACCCTTGATGCGCTGCGCGCCCTGGTTCCAGTTGCTGACGCAGCCTTCGGGGCTGAGCATGTAGATCGCGTAGTCGGTGACGCCCTGCACCAGCAGGCGGAACTGCTGTTCGCTTTGCTTGAGGGTTTCCTCGGCCATTTTGCGGTCGGTGAGGTCGCGGGTGATCTTGGCGAACCCCAGCAGCTTGCCGTTGGGGTCGATGATCGGGTCGATCACCACGTGCGACCAGAAGTGCGTGCCGTCCTTGCGCACGCGCCAGCCCTCGCCTTCGAAGCGACCTTCACGGATCGCTGTGTCCAGCGCCCGTTGCGGCATGCCGTTGGCGCGGTCTTCCGGGGTATAGAAGCGCGAGAAATGCTCGCCGATGATTTCCGCTTCTTCGTAGCCCTTGAAGCGTTTGGCGCCGGAGTTCCAACTGGTGATGGTACCGTCGGGGTCGATCATGTAGATCGCATAGTCGACAACCGCGTCGATCAATAGCCGGAAACGGCTGTCTTCGATCGCTGCGGTACTGTTGTTTTCACTCATCACACTCACCAGCCACTGTCATGGGCTGAAGTATGCGTGAATCCACTGATTTGGAAAGCGCCGGTTCGCTTTTGATCGCCCACCAGCGCGGCAGCAGTTGCTGGATGCGGCTTTCGGCAAAGCGGTCATCAATGAGCATGACCGTGCCGCGATCCTCACGGGTGCGAATCACCCGCCCGGCGGCTTGTACGACTTTTTGCATGCCCGGATACAGATAGGTGTAGTCGTAGCCGGTGCCAAAAATCGCCGCCATGCGCCGCTTCATCTGCTCGTTGACCGGGTTGAGCTGCGCCAGCCCCAGCGTGGCGATGAACGCACCGATCAGCCGCGCGCCGGGCAAATCGATGCCCTCGCCAAACGCCCCGCCCAGCACCGCAAACCCGACGCCCTGGCTGTCGGCGCTGAACTGGTCGAGAAACGCCTGCCGCGCGCCCTCGGCCATGCCCCGCGATTGCAGCCACTGGGTGATGTGCGGATGGCGCTCGGCCAATAAGGTCGCGACCTGTTGCAGGTAATCGAAACTGCTGAAGAACGCCAGGTAATTGCCCGGGCGCTCGCTGAACTGGCGCGCGATCAGCTCGACGATAGGCTCCAGCGAGGCCTGGCGATGGTTAAAACGCGTGGAGATCTGGCTGACGATGTGCACCTGCAACTGCTCGGCGCTGAACGGCGATTCGACGTCGATGCACACCGTGTCGGCGGGCGTGCCGAGCAGGTCGGCGTAATAATTGCGCGGGCTCAGCGTGGCCGAGAACAGCACGCTACTGCGCGCCGCTGTCAGGCGCGGGCCGATGAACGAAGCCGGCACCACGTTGCGCAGGCACAGTTGCGACAACGGACGTTTGCGGTCGAGATCGCGTTTGCTGATATCGAACAGGTAATGCTCGTCGTACAGCTCGGCGACCCGGGCGAATTGCAGCAGGTCGAAATAGAAGTTCTGCAGGCCGCTGTCGAGGCCTTGCGGATGCTCGTTGAGGTAATCGCCAATGGCCGCGCAACACAGCGAGATGGCTTGCAGGAGCTTGTCCGGCGCCTTGTCGTAGGCCTGATAGGCCGCCAGTTGCGGCGCATGCAGCGCGTTCCATTCGCGGTTGACCCGTTGCAGGGAATTCTTCAGCGCTGCCGGCGCGGTTTTGCGCACGCTGGCGAGGGTGAACTGGTCGAGACTGGCGCTGTACATTTGCCGGCCGCGTTCGACCAGGTTGTGCGCCTCGTCGGCCAGCACCGCGACTTTCCATTGATTGAGCTGGGCCAGGCCGAACAGCAGCGCGCTGAAGTCGAAGTAATAGTTGTAGTCGGCAACCACCACATCCGCCCAACGGGCCATTTCCTGACTGAGGTAATACGGGCATACGCTGTGCTGCGCGGCAACTTCACGCATTGCCGCCTGATCCAGCAGATTGATATGGCTGGCAGATTCGCGGGCAGCCGGCAGGCGATCATAAAAACCCTGGGCCAACGGACAGGATTCACCGTGGCAGGCTTTGTCCGGATGTTCGCAGGCCTTGTCGCGAGCAACCATTTCCATCACCCGCAGCGGCAAGTCCGGCGCTTGCCTGAACAACACCTGACTGGCATCGAGCGCCAGTTTGCGTCCGGGAGTCTTGGCGGTGAGAAAGAACACCTTGTCCAGTTGCTGCGGCGCCAGGGCCTTGAGCATTGGGAATAGCGTGCCAAGGGTTTTGCCAATCCCGGTCGGTGCCTGGGCCATCAGACAGCGGCCGGTGCTGACGGCTTTGAACACCGACTCGGCCAGATGTCGTTGGCCGGGACGAAAGTCCGCGTGCGGGAACGCCAGTTGCTGCGCGGCCAGATTGCGCGCTTCGCGATGGGCCATTTCCTGCTCGGCCCATTGCAGGAACAAGCCGCACTGCTGCGTGAAAAACGTCTGGAGTGACTCGGCGCTGTGGGATTCGACCAGGCAGGTTTCCTTTTCGCTGACGACGTCGAAATACACCAGCGCCAGATTGATTTGCTGCAGTTGCAGTTTCTGACACATCAACCAGCCGTAGATCTTCGCCTGCGCCCAGTGCAACTGGCGGTGATTGGCCGGTTGCTTGCTGAGGTCGCCGCGATAGGTTTTGACTTCTTCCAGGCAGTTTTGCGCCGGGTCGTAGCCATCCGCCCTGCCCTTGACCTTCAGCTCGCCGAATTCGCCTTGCAGCGCCACTTCGCTCTGGTACTGCTCGCTGCGCCGCGACGCCACGGTGCGATGGCCGACGATGCCTTCCAGCGCCGTTGGTGACGGGGTGAAGCGCAGGTCGAGGTCGCCGGTCTTGGCGGTGAACTCGCACAGTGCACGCACGGCAACGCTGTAACTCAAGCGCTCTGCTCCGCCCATTGCACGTAACACACCGCCACCGGCATCTGGTGCTCGTGGCAGAACTCCAGCCAGCGCAGTTGATTGTCCTGCAAGCGGTCGCCGGGGCCTTTGACTTCGATCATCCGGTAGGTCTTGTGCTGCGGCCAGAACTGGATCAGGTCCGGCATGCCGGCGCGGTTGGCCTTGATGTCGAGCAGCAGGCGATTGAACCAGTGTTTCAGGTGTTCGGCGGGCAGACAGGCCAGCGCCTGCTCCAGCAAGGCTTCATTGAGCGCACCCCAGAACACGAACGGCGACTGAATGCCCCACTTGTCGACGAAGCGCTGGCGAATGGTCTCGGCGTAGCGGCCGTCATCGAGTTCGCCCAGGCAGGCCTGGAACAGCTCGGCGCGGCGCTCGAGGAACTCTTCGCTGAGCAGATCCACCGGGCCGCGCTGGAACGGGTGGAAGAACGCGCCCGGCAACGGCGCGAAGATCGCCGGCCAGCACAACAGGCCAAACAGCGAATTGATCAGGCTGTTCTCGACGTAATGCACCGGGCCGTCATCGGCATGCAAGTGCGCTTGTACGTGAAATTCCACCGACCGCGCCGGATCGCTGCGCGGCAAATGCAAATCGAGGCGTTCGACCTCTCTGGCCTTGGCACGCTTGAGCGGCGGGCCACCGAGTTTACGCCGCAGACGCGGGACGATGCGCTGCAAGCCTTGCTGCTCGGCGGCACTTTGCGGCGCCTGTTCGGCCAGCGTGCCGAGTTCCAGCGCCAATGCATGTTCGCCGCAACGTTCAAGCACACGGATCATGCGCAGCCGTGCGCCCGGATAAGCGCAGTCGCGGTAAACACTCAGGGCCAGGGCAAAGTCGCCGATGCGCTCGCCATATTGGCCGATCTGGAACAACGCCTTGGCTTGCCGGCGGCGCAGCCACGGGTTGTCGAACTGCACGGCGTTGATCTGTTCGACGATTTCCGCCAGCGGCTCACCGGCCTCGAAACGCAGTTGGCACTGATGCAGAAACAGGCAGGCATCGACGTCTTCGCGACTGCGCAGGCCTCGGGAGTCAGCGCAGAACTCGACTTTTTCATAAGTGAAGATGCCGAGGTCGGCCAGCACGAACTCCGACCAGTCTTGATAAAGGTTGCCGAAGAACATCAGCCGCAGGCGATCGCACAGGTCCATCAGGGTCAGGCTGAACAGCCGGTCAGCCAATTGCGGCGCCCAGGCGCGCAGGGTTTGCGCCTCGCTGAACTGTTCGGCCAGCACGGGCAGCCATTCGTCCTTGCGCCCTTTCGGTTGATCGATAAAGGTGCCGAACGCTTGCAGCAGCTCGGCCTTGAGCAGGACATCAAACAGCTCTGCCAGGGTCAGCGCAGCGTGTTCATCGAGCCAGCCGCGATCAAGCAACGGCTGCGCCGCCTCAGCGATGTCGCCGATTTCCAGATAATTGAGTTTGCTCGCGCGAAAGTGAATGCCCTTGCGCATGACCATGCGCACCAGCAATCCCTGCGAGGCTTGCGGCAGCGTATTGAAGTCGCGGATGAAGCCGTGTTCGCTTGCGCTCATCACATCGGCATAGCGAAGCCCAAGCCAATCAAGCACTTGCTGGAAGTTGTTGAGGTAATAGAACGGATCGTCGAGAGGGTTGGAGGTCACGGGAATTCTAAGCCACGGCAAGCGAACACTGGTTATGCGTACAGATAACAGCTCAGCCCCGCCCGGCGCAAATGGAAAAAGATCAATGGCATTTTTTCGTGCCTCCATCGAACTTTTCCGCCGCTGCTGGCACCAACCGCGTTACAGGGCCGACAATGCCCGCAATCACATTCAAGCAAGGAGTCAGAGGTGGGTATGAAAATCAAGATGCTGGGTATTCCTGTAGCAGTCGCAGCCCTGTTGGCGTTGGGCGGCTGTTCGACCCAGACCGTGGTGACGCTGCAGAACGGCACCCAGTACCTGACTGAGGACATGCCGAAGACCGAGACCGAAGATGGTTTCTATGAGTTCGAGGATATTTCCGGCGCCAAGGTCAAGGTTCGCGCCGATGAAGTCGCGACCGTGCGCAAGGAAGACTGACTTTGCTTGAATGATCGTTTTTCGCGAGCAGGCTCGCTCCCACACTGGATCTGCGTCGTTCACAAATCCCCTGTGGGAGCGAGCCTGCTCGCGAAGGGGCCGGCACAGGCCCCGCATCAACCTCAGGCGATAACCACCCCGTCGTCGCTCAAACTCCCCAGCGCCACCCCCACCAACGTCACCGAATCCCCACCAAATGTCAGTACGGTATCCTGCCCGACCGCCGACGCATGGGCGCGCAAATCATCCCCCGGCAACACACCCTGTACGCCGAGAAACACCAGTTTGTCATCGGCCGTATAGCCAACGACCCGATCCTGGCCGAACGCGCCGTGGAACAGAAACGTATCCGCCCCGCCGCCCGATTCCAGCAGGTCATTGCCAGCGCCGCCGACAAACACATCATTGCCCGCGCCGCCGAGCAAATGATCATTGCCCTCAAGGCCAAACAGCCAATCGCCGCCCGCATGCGCCTTGAGCATGTCATTGGCAGCCGTGCCTTTCATGCTCGACTCATAAACGGTGAGATTACTGCCGACTTTCAGCCCCGTGGCCGTGACGCTGTGCAACACGTCGTCCTTGAACATGCCCCAGAGAAAACCCGGCTCTTTGCTGACAATACTGCCGATGTCGCGGGTAATGCTGATCCCGCCGTTGGCATCGCGGATGTACAGGTTGCCGGCACCGTCGTTGGCGAAATCAAAGTTCTTCACTGTTTGCTGCAAGTCGAGCATGTTGTTGCCCTGCCCGCCCAGAATAACGTTGTAGCCACCGTTGTCGCGGAAGCTGTCGTTGCCGGCGCCGCCCTCCAGATAGTCGTTGCCGCTGCCGCCCTGGATCAGGTCATTGCCGTCACTGCCAATAATGAACGTGCTGCCCTTGTGGGTTTCGGCGTTGCGGTTGAGGTCCTGTACCCAAGTGTTTGCCCGCGCCGGGTCGGAGAGGTTGGCGACGATGATCGTCGAGTCGCGGCTGGTAAGGTCGTAGAACTTCGATTCCAGCACGCGGGTCATGCCGTCGCCGTAGCCAGTGGGCAGGTGCGAAATCCAGGTCGGGATATTCAGGATCGAATACGGCAGCACGTTCCAGGCGTTCGAGGCGTAGTGATCGTTGAAGCTGACGAGGTTGTCGGTGGTGGATGTGTGCGGCGCATCGTGCACACCCACCGAGGCACTGCTGAAGGTCGAACCGTCGAGGGCGCGAAACACCGGGTCGTTTTCGTAGCCGATATTCAGCACCTTGTCGCCGCTGCTCTGGGTCGGCGAGGCGTAGGCGATGTAGTTGGAATCGGCGAAGAAACCGCCCCACTTGCCAGCGCTCAAGTCAGCCATGCTGTTCACCGCCAGGCCGCCCAGGCTATGACCGCTGACCAGCACGTCCTTGCCGCTGAGGCCGTTGGCCCGGGCGAATGCGACGACATCGTTGAGCAGATTGCCGAAAGCTTCGCCGACGTAGTTTTTTGCGTAATCGGCCGGGCCGAACGCCGCGAGCAGATCGTTGATCACGTCGCCAATCGAATCACCAATGAGGATTTCGCGCGGGCCGCTGGTGCCGCGAAAGGCGATACCCAGTTCGGTGAGGTGACCCTGGACATCGTACTTGCCGAGGATTTCCACTTGCGCGCTGGTGTAGCCGGCCTTCTCGCCGAAGAACGTCCCGCGTGCATCGGTCTTGCCGTCGTAGCCCAATTGCGCAGCGGTGATGGGCGTCCAGCCGGCCTTTTGCACGGCATCGAGGGCGAGTTTTTCCGAGTCGGGATTCCACGGGATACCGGGGATCACCCCTTGCGAATCGGTGCCGCCAATCAGTGCGGTGACCAGCGTTGCCGGCAGGCCCAGGCCGAAGCCGTTGTGCTGATAACCGGCGGCGAAGCCGTTATCGAGGTTGTGATAGGAATACAGCGTGATCGCCATGGCATCGCTGAACAGCGCCGCGGAATCGGCTGTGCCGAAGTTCTTGTAGTCGTATACACCCATTGCCATTGCCTCTCTTGTTGTTGGAATTGTCAGAGATAGCTCACAGCCAGAGCGCGGGGCTCTGGAGCATTCGTTACATCTTGCACATCCTCTGTAGGAGCTGCCGAAGGCTGCGATCTTGTGGGACGCAGAGCGTCCCCGGCTGCATTCCCACACAGAGCGTGGGAACGTTCATGTGTACGCCGTACCTGTGGGAGCGAGCCTGCTCGCGAAGGCGGCAGCACATTCAACATCACAATCGCCTGACCCACCGCTTTCGCGAGCAGGTTCGCTCCCACAATGAGATCTCCTGCAACTTCGGAATCAGGCAAAGACGAAACTCGAGTCCGTCAGGTCAGTCACGCCGACGCCAATCAGCGTCACGGCAAAATCGCCGACCTTCAGCACGGTATCAGCGCCGGACTGCGCGGCATGCTGCTTGTAGTCATAACCCTGTCCCGCGCCCGCGACGCCCATGAACAGCAGTTTGTCGCTGCCTTGATAACCATTGATCGCATCGAAACCGAACGCACCGCTGAACAGGAAGGTGTTGCCGCCACCCACCGCCGTCATCACGTCGTTGCCGGCGCCACCCACAAAAGTCACCTGCGACTTGTCGCTGATCAGTTGATCATCGCCACCAAGGCCAAACAGCCAGTCGCCATCGGCCGTGGCATGCAAGGCATTGCCGTAGCCATCACCGCTGAGCGAATGGTTGTACTGGGTCAGTTCGCTGCCGTTGCTCAGGCCCTTGGCGGTGACGCCCCAGGTGATCTCCTTGCTGCCCCACCACGAACCGGCCTCTTTACTGACCAGCGCGCCGATGTCGCGGGTCAGGCTGACGCCGCCGTAGGCGTCGCGCACGTACAGCGTGCCGTCGCCGTCGTTGGCGAAGCTGAAGTTCTGCAACGGTTTCTGCAGTTCGAAGGTGTTATGGCCCTGCCCGCCGAAAATGACGTTGTAGCCGCCGTCATCACGAAAACGGTCGTCGCCGCCCAGTCCTTCAAGAAAGTCGTTACCCGCCCCGCCCTTGAGCCAGTCGCTGCTCTGCGTGCCGATGATGAAGGTGCTGCCGCTGTGCGGCTCGCCGCTGCGGCCCAGGTCCTCGACCCAGGTCTTGCTCCGCGATGCCTCTTCGAGATTGGCGACGATGATCGTCGAGTCGCGCTCGGTCAGATCGTAGAACGCCGAATCGATTACCCGATTCAAGCCATCGGCGTAGCCCAGTGAACTGTGCGCCGACCAGTTCAGCGGATTGGCGATGCTGAACGGCACCAGGTTCTGCGCCGTGGAGGCGTAGTTGTCGGTGAAATTGACGAGGTTGTCGGTGGTCGATTCGTGAGGCTTGTCGTGCTTGCCCATCGACGCCGTGCTGAACGTGGTGCCATCGAGTACGCGAAACACCGGATCATTTTCGAAACCGATGTTGAGCACCTGGGGGCCGGTGCTGCTCTGGGTCGGCGACGCGAAGGCGATGTAATTGGCATCCTTGTAGAAGCCGCCCCAGTTGTCCCCGCTCAATTCAGCAACACTATTTACCCCAAGCCCGCCGAGGCTGTGGCCGCTGATCAATACGTCCTTGGCAGCAACACCGTTGGCAATCGCGAAAGCGGCGACGGCCTTGAGCAGATTGTCGAACGCGTTTTTCGCGTAATTGCTCGCGTAATCCGACGGCCCGACCGCCGCGAGCAGATTGTTTTTCAGATCACCGAAAGTGTCGCTGTAACCCAGCCCGCCGGTGCCGCGAAAGGCAATGCCGAGGCCGATCAATTTGCCAGCGGCGTCGTACTTGCCGAGCACTTCCGCCTCGGCGCTGGTGAAGCCATCCTGTTCCCCGAAGAACGTGCCTTGCACGCCGACCTTGCCCTGATAGCCCAGCGCCGTCGCGGCGACCGGTGCCCACGCGGTGGCCGGCAACGGTTTGCCGGTGGGCGTGTAGGCATACAGCGTCAGTGCGATGGCGTCGCTGTACAACCCTTTGCCGTCGGCATTTTTGTAATCGAACAATCCCATGTGCAGCGCTCCTTTTCCTTGAAAAACCGGCAGCCCGAGAAGCGCTGCCGGTTACGCCTCAGAACTGCCAGTCGAGAGTCAGACCGACGCCGTGATCTTTCTCGTTCGAGCCGATCAGGCCGTTGTAGTCGAGGTTGACCCGCACGTCGCGATTGAGCGCCAGCCCGGCGCGCACGCCCACCACAGCGGCGTCACGATCCATCGACACGCTCTGCACGGTGAACGCGCTGTTGCCGTTGGCGAAGGCCAGATGGCTGTCGGCATCGACGCTGCTCAGGTTGTGCTGCCAGCCGAGGCTTGCGCCCAGTTCCAGCTGATGCTTGTCCGACACAGCGAAGCTGCGCTTGGCGCGCACGCCGAGGGTCGACAGCACCACGTCGCGATTGTCTTCACCACCCTTGAGCGCGGCAGCGTCACCCTTTTCGGTGAAGCTGTCGGTGTTGAGGTGCACGTAGGACAGATTGGCGAACGGCTCCAGGTTCATCGGTTGCAGGCCCAGATCGTATGCGGCCTCGGTGAACACTTGCGCGGTGGTCGCGTCACGTTTGGTTTTCTGTTTGCCGCTGACGTCGCCGAACTGCAGATCACGTTTGACGTCGATGCGATGCCAGCTGTAGGCGCCGCCGACGGTCAGGCGCAACGCGTCGATTTCATGGCCCAGATACGCACCCAAGTGGTAGCTGTCGACCGACGCCGACGAATGCGTGCCGCTGCCCATGCTCAACGAACTGTCGCTGTAACCTGTGACGAAACCGAGACGGGTATCTTCAGCAATCAGACCGTCGACACCGGCCAGCAGCCCACCGATGGAGCTGTTGGAATCGGCATTGTCGTGTCCGCCGTCACTCTCGCCCCACGAGCCGAGGACCTTGACCCAGACGTTGCTGCGATCATCAGTCGGCGCATCGGCGTTGAACAGATCACGCTCACGCAGGCGCTCGCCGACGGCTTCGCGCAGGTAGCGGCTGTCGTTGATCAGCAGCGTGCCGATGGCCGGGTGAATCTCGCCGGACAACTGTTGAAAGGCCTGCTGCGCCGACGCCGGGTTGGGCGACAGCAACAGGGTTTCGAACAGCGCATTGCCCGCCCCCAGACGTTCGGCGGCGGCACCGACGGCGCGCTGGTTCGGCGTCAGACCGACGCTGGCGAACGATGCCTCATTGCGTCCCACCGCCAGCTGAATGCCGCCCGCCGAGTAATCCAGTGTTCCGCCAAGGAAGGCGTAATTCGGCAAGACCTGACCGAAGCGCCCTTCAATGCCACCTGCCGCTTGCAGGATGTTGTAGCGGGTGCCGAGCAGGCTTTGCACTTCGCCGGTGCTGAGCAAGGTCGGGCTGTTTTCCAGCGACAGGCTCACCGTGGCACCGTCGATGATGGCTTTGCCGCCCGCAACGATCTGATCGCTGCTGGTTGGCGACAGCTCTACGGCGTAGGTCGAACCCGGCGCGAAGGTCACGTCACCGGCGACGTTCAAGGTGCCGATGGAGTTGCCCGGCGCCACCGTACCGCCGCTGTTCACTGCCAGCGCGCCGATGCGGCCATTGCCGCCGAGGATGCCGCCATTGTTGACAGTGACCGCCGATTGCAGCGAACCGTTGATGGCCAGTCGACCCTGATTGACCAGGGTCGGGCCGCTGTAAGTGTTATTGCCGGTCAGCACCAGGGTGCCGATGCCTTGCTTGGTCAGACCGCCGTGGCCGCCGATGTCGTTGCGCCAGGTGTCGAGGCCGCACGTGATATCGATGCACACGCGTTTGGTGGGTTTGCCCTGATCGATGATCGCACCGATGCCCGGCAAGTCAGCCACGAACTGGCCGGAGCCGTAAGCGCCCTGCACGCGAAACTCCTCGGGAATGTCCTGCTCGGTGACGAACATCGCCGGGCCGTCGATGGCCTTGCGCAGGTTGATCATGCCCCAACCGTACAAGGCGTCGATGCCCGGTGCGCCGAGGTCGGTCGCAGTGGTGCGCAACACGCTGGCGACCTGGTCGCCGGACATATACGGGAAGCGCTCCATCAGCACGGCGATGGAACCAGCGACATGCGGCGCCGCCATCGAGGTGCCGTTGTAGTTGGCGTAGCTGGTGGTCAGGTTGCCGGCGTTGGTGCCTTCGATGATCGAGCTATAAATCTTGGTGCCCGGCGCCGAGACGCAGTAACTCGCCGTATAGCCGCAGCGCGAGGAGAACGTGCTGATCACGTACGGATTGGCGCTGGCGGTGTCCGGGTTCTGCTGCAACGCGGCGACGGTGATCCAGTTCGGCGCGATGTCCGGGACGAAATAACCCAGGCCGGCAATGGCGTCGGGATTGTTCAGGTTGTAATCGTTGCCGGCGGCAAAAATGGTGACGATGCCGCTGCGAGCGGCGGCGATGGCGCCGTCGTAAGCGCCGCCGGGTTTGGTGCCGAGCAGCGTGCGGATTTCGTTGAATTGCAATTGCGCGTCGTTGACGGTGAAGTGCGGATACGCCGGATCGCGGCCGCCGAGGTCGAAGCGGTCGGTGATGCCGATGCCCCAGCTGTTGTTGATGATCCGCGCCCCGCTGGCGATCAGCGCATCCCAACCGGCCTTGTACACCGCGCCGTCGTTGCCGCGCACGATGCCGTCTTCCGGGCCTGGGTCGCCGTTATCGGCGCTGATGATCTGCGCACCGAATGCAACACCGTGCATCACCCCGCCGTCGCGACTGCCCGCCGCGATGCCGCCGACGTGCGTGCCATGGGCGCCGAGCTTGCCGTTGGAGCCGACCGAGGGTGAACCGTCATAGAGGAACGCATCGCCGGCCTTTACCGGGATGTAAGGGTCGGTGTATTCGCGAATGCCGCTGGTGACCAGGGTGACGACTTTGTTGCTGCCGGAGAACTCCGGATGTGCGGCGTAGACCGGCTGATCGAAGATGCCCAGCTTCACGCCTTTGCCGGTGTAGCCGGCGGCGTAGGCGTAATCCGCGCCGATCGCGCCCAAGCCCCAGTCAGCCTTGAATTCATTGCTGCGCCAGCTCGACGGGTCGCCGCTGCGGCCGTTCTCAACGTAAGGCGCTGCCTGCGCCAGCGCACTGGCACAGAGCATGGCGACTGTCAGGGTTTTCAGGGCAAAGCGGCCACCCGATTGCGCGGGGGTATTGTTGTTATCCATCCACGACCTTCCTTAGTGATGTTGCGAAGAATCCGGTTGCCTTGATCGTTCCCACGCTCCGCGTGGGAATGCAGCCCGGGACGCTCTGCGTCCCATTGGAACGCGGAGCGTCCCTGGAGGCGTTCCCACGCAGAGCGTGGGGACGATCAATTCCCTTGCTGCACGTGGGAACGATCAGGTTTTGCGACTGCTGCGCAGTCGAGCGGGGATAAATCCCCTCGCCACTGTGGCTCAAACCCATGTAATCAGAACTGCCAGTTCAGACTCAGCCCTACGCCATGCAGCTTCTCGCGGCTGGCCAGTTGGCCGTTGTAATCGAGGTTGACCCGCACGTCCTTGCTCAATGCCAGACTGGCCTGCACGCCGACCAGTGCGGCATCACGTACCAGCGCCGAACTCTCCACTGAGTACGGCGTGCCGCCGCTGGCAAAACGCAAATGCTGCTCTGATTCGATATCGCTGAGGCTGTGCTGCCAGCCGAGACGCGCGCTGACGTCCAGCGCTTGCTGGTTCGAAAGGTTGAAGGTTTTGCTCGCCCGCACGCCCAAGGTGCTCAGCGCCACATCGCGTCGATCTCCAGAGCTTTTGAGCGCAGCGGCATCGCCCTTTTCGGTGAAGCCTTCGGTGTCCAGATGCAGGTAGGTCAGGTTGGCGAACGGTTCCAGCGCCAGCGCTTGCAGCTGCAAGCGATACGCCGCTTCGCCGAAGACTTGGGTGGTGGTCGCGTCAACTTTGGCTTTCTGCTTGGCGCTGACCTCGTCGTATTGCAGATCGCGCTTCACATCGCCGCGATGCCAGCTGTAGGCCGCGCCAGTGCTCAAGCGCCAGGCGCCGAGATCGTGTGCGGCGTAAGTGCCGAGGTGATAGCTGTCGACTTTCGCCGAAGAATGCGTGCCCGAGCCCATGTTCAAGGAGCTGTCGCTGTAGCCAGTGACCAGACCGATGCGGGTCTGCTCGTCCAGCGCGCCGTCGACCCCCGCCAGCAGGCCGCCGATCGAGGTGTTGTAGCCCGCCGTGTCGTGGCCCGAATCGGTACTGCCCCAGGCGCCGAGTGCTTTGATCCAGCCATTGCTGCGTGTCGCCGATTCATCGTGCAGCCGCTCGCCAACCGCATCACGCAACTGGCGGCTGTCATTGATCAGCATCGTCCCCAGCGCCGGATAAATCTCGCCGCTCAGTTGCTGGAAGGCTTGCTGCGCCGAGGCCTGAGTCGGTGCACGAAGCACACTTTCGTAAACCGAATTGCCGGCGCCCAGACCTTCAACTGCAGCGGCCACCGAACGCTGGTTCGGCGTTTGCCCGACGCTGGCGAAGCTTGTGGCATTGCGCTGGATATTCAGCTGGATGCCGGTTGCGGCGTAGTCGAGGGCGCCGCCGATGAACAGGTAGTTCGGCACTACTGCAGCGAACTGCCCCTGCACGCCGCCGGCCGCTTGCAGGATGTTGTACTGGCGACCAAGCAGGCTTTGCGCTTCGGCGCTGCTGAGCAAGGTCGGGCTGTTTTCCAGCGCCAGGCTGACGCTGGCGCCGCTGACGGTTGCCGTGCCACCGGCAACGATGCGGTCACTGCTTGTGGGCGATAGCTCGACGGCGTAAGTCGAGCCCGGGGCGAGTGTCACATCACCAGCGACGTTCAATGTGCCGATGGAATTGCCCGGTGCGACCCGGCCGCCGCTGTTGGCGGTCAACGCGCCGATGCGTCCGGAGCCGCCGAGGGTGCCGCTGTCGTTGACGGTGACCGCTGAGGTCAGCGAACCGTTCACGGTCAGCAGACCGCCGTTGACGGTGGTCGGGCCGCGATAGGTGTTAGCGCCACTGAGCAGCAATTGCCCGGCGCCGGACTTGATCAGGCTGCCCTCATACACCCGGTTTGCCGCTGCCGCATCACGCAGCATGCCGATGGCGTAATCGGTCTGGTCCTGCTGACTGGCGCCGGCCGGGACACCGTTCTCCCAGCCTTTGTCCTGCAGGGTTTGCTGCCAGGCGCTGTGCTCGGCGAGGTCTTCGCGCTGGCGCTGGAGCAGCGCCTTGTCAGAGATGTCATTGCTCCAGACATCGCGCTGCCCTGCCCCCAGATTCGCGTCGAACGTACCGAGCAATTGCCCCGGCCCGCGCATCGCCCGATTGAGATTGGCGACGCCCCAACCGACGCGCTCGTTCGGTGCGTCGGTGACCGCGCCATCGAGCTGGGTGGCGGTGGTCAGCAGCACCTCGAGCGCCTGCTGATTGTTCATGTACGGATAACGTTCCATCACCAGCGCCAGGGCGCCGGTCGCGTGCGGCGCCGCCATCGAGGTACCGGACTTGATCGCATAACCGCCACCGGGAATGGTGCTGTCGATCTTCGCCCCCGGTGTGGTGATGCACCAGTATTTGGCGATGCCGCACTGGTTGTATTTCTGCTGATTGCTCTGATCGAGCCCGGACACCGCCAGCCAGTGACCTTCCAGATCCGGCTGAAAGTACGGCAGCGCCGAACGTACGCTGGCATTCGGGTAGCCGCTGTTGCCGGCGCTGAAGACATTGATCACGCCGCGCCGGGAAACATCGGCAGCGGCGTCGAGCCAAGTGCCCTTGTTCCAGTGTTGCGCGTAGGCGGCGTGCAGATCCGCGAGAGTGCGGTAACTGACATCCGGCGGCTGACTGCCCCAACTGTTGTTGATCGCCCGCACCCCGGCATTGGCGAGGCTGTCGTAGACCGCTTTGAAATAACGCGGATCAGGGCTGGGGCCGAAGAGGAAACTGTCGTTCTTGTTGGTGTTGCCGACGTAGATTTGCGCGTTGTACGCCACCCCGTGCATGCCGCTGCCATCACGGGCGGCGCCCATGGTGCCGACCACGTGGGTGCCGTGGGAATCGTTGTTGGGGTTGAGCGTGCCGTCGACGTTGAACGCGGAGCCATCGACGTAGCTGCCGCTGGCGGTTACCGGGTGATAACGGTCGGCGGAGAATTCGGGGTGGGCGGCATCGAAACCGGAATCGAGCGCGCCGATTTTCACGCCCTTGCCGGTGATGCCGGCTGCGTAGGCCTGATCGGCCTGCATGCGTTCCAGGCCCCAGTCGCGCAAGAACTCGGCGCTGCGCCAACTGGCCGGATTGCCGGGCTGGCCGGGTTCCAGGTATTGCGCCTGCGTTGCCGAGGTCACCAGCAATAGCGTGCCGAGCGAAATCGGCTTGATGCGTACGTCCATGGTCATCATTCTCGTTTTTGTTGTTTTGTTCAGGGCTGATAGCGATGTCGCCTGTTCCCCTCACCCCAGCCCTCTCCCCGAGGAGAGGGAGCCGATTTGTGTTGATGTCAAAACCTGCGGTCTGCTCGGTCGCTCAAGTCGATGCAGCTATCGCAGGCCACTCGGTCAGTCCCCTCTCCCTCTGGGAGGGTCAGGGTGAGGGCTGTTGCGCGACCACAAATGCTTCGTCCACCCGCACCAGATCCTGCTCATTAACGTCTCGGTGCAAAGCCTCAGATCCTGCGGTGTCGCCCGTTACCCTCACCCCAGCCCTCTCCCAAAGGGAGAGGGAGCCGACCGTGCTGTCTTCAGTTATTCAGCGACCTGGAAAACCAGTCGATTAAGGATTCAGCACAGCTCGTTCAAGTCGGTGCATCTCGCCAATCTCCCCGGATCGGTCCCCTCTCCCCAGCCCTCTCCCAAAGGGGGAGGGAGCCGACCGTGTTGTCTTCAGTTATTCAGCGACCTGGAAAACCAGTCGATTACGGATTCAGCACAGCTCGTTCAAGTCGGTGCATCTCGCCAATCTCCCCGGATCGGTCCCCTCTCCCCCTGGGAGAGGGTTAGGGTGAGGGCTGTTGCGCGACCATAAATGCTTCGTCCACCCGCGCCAGATCCTGTTCGTTCAAAGTCCCGGCGTAGTAATGCAATTTGGTCCAGGCCATCAGATAGTCGTAGCGCGCCTGGGCCAGGTCGCGGCGGGTGGTGAACAGTTGCTGCTCGGCATTCAACGCATCGAGATTGGTGCGTTCGCCGCCCAGAATGCTTTGTCGGGTCGAGACCACCAGTGCTTCCGCCGACTTCAAAGCCTTCTGATAAGCACGCAATTTGTTCACGCCCGAGAGGCAGGCGCTGAACTGTCGGCGCAGTTCGATCAAGGTTTCGCGGGTTTTGCCATCCAGTTCGTATTCGGCCTGTTCCATGGTGCGGCTGGCCTGACGTGTGGAGGCCGACACCCCGCCGCCGGCGTACAGCGGCACGCTGACTTCCAGGCCGATGGTGTTGGTTTCGTAGCGCTGGTTATAGGTGTTGCCGCTTTCGGACTCGTTGTCGCGCATCGAGGCATAAGCACTGACTTTCGGCAGATGCCCGGCGCGGTTGCGTTCGACTTCATAGCGCGCCACTTCCACGGCCTGACGCTGCGAAGCGAGGTTCGGGTTGTTGCTGATCGCCAGTTCATGCCAAGTGTCGAAGTTGGCCGGTTGCAGCGTGAAGGTCTGAAATTGCTGACCAAGCGGCGCCAGATCGCCGATGTCCACTGCCGGCACGCCCACCAGCGCGCCCAGCTCACGCAAGGCGGCATCCTGCTCGTTGCGCGCTTCGATTTCCTCGGCAGTCGCCAGCTCATAGCGCGACTCGGCTTCGAGAATATCGGTGCGCGTGCCCTCGCCCTGCTTGAACATGTGTTCGTTCTGCTGGAACTGCTGCTCGTAGGCCTTTTTCTTCGCCTGGGCGATGTCGATCTGGTCCTGGGCGAACAAGGCTTTGGTGTAGTTATCCAGCACTCGCACCAACAGTTCCTGACTCTTGCCGCGAAAGGCTTCGTCGGCAAATAACGACTGCGCCACGCCTTTGCGATACGCCGCGTAAGCTTCGTAATCAAGCAGCGGTTGCTGCACCGTCAGCGCCGAGCCGTAACTGTTGTAGTTGCGCTCATCGGTGCGGTTGCGCGCGCGATCATCCAGAGACGTAGCCTTGGACGAGTTGCGGCCCTTGTTGTAGGTGTAGCCGATCCGTGGCAGCAACCCGGCGCGGCCAATCGCGCGGTTTTCCAAGCCAGCATCGCGCTCCTTGATTGCACCGAGGAACACCGGATCGTTGCGCAACGCCTGTTCGTAAATCTCGAATGGCCCCATGGCCGCGATTGCCGAGTGACTCGCGAGCAGCGTCATTGCGGCCCCCAGTATGCAAAGCTTTTTCATACAGCCGAACATCCTTATTCCTCGGTCAACGCAGAACCGGCGCGATCGAGCAGCGGTTTGAACAAATAGTTGAGGAGTGAACGCTCACCGGTGCGCACGAACATTTCCGCCGGCATGCCGGGCTTGATCACCAGACCGTTGAGCTTTTCCATGGCCTGATCGCTGACGCTGCTGCGCAACACGTAATACGGCACGCCGGTTTTCTCATCGACCATCTGGTCAGCGGAGATCAGGCTGACTGCGCCGGGCACGCGCGGGGTTTTGCTCTGGTTGAAGGCGGTAAACAGAATGTCCACCGGCAAATGCGTGCCGACCTTGTCGATCAGGTTGATCGGCAAGTGCCCCTCTACTTCCAGGGTGGTGCCTTGCGGAACGATCTCCAGCAGGGTTTCGCCCTGACGCACCACAGCGCCTTCAGTGTGCACACCGAGGTTGACTGCCACGCCATCGGCGGTGGCGAGGATCTCGCTGTGTTGCAGGTCGAAACCGGCGGAGGTCAGCTGTTCGGACAACGTCACGCTTTTGAGCTGGGCATCGGCCAGTTGCGTGCGAACCTCCTTCTGGTATTCCTCGCCGTGCTGCTGCAACTTCAGGCGTGACTCAAGGATGCCCTGCTCCACGCGCCCGCTTTCACCGGTGTTTTCCGCCAGTTGCTGCTGCACTTGCGACAGTTGCCGTTGGTAGTCCATCAAGCGGTTGCGCGGGATGTAGCCGTTGTCGGCCAGCGGTTGCAAGTTGCTCAATTGTTGTTGCAGGGAACTGGCCTGGGCATTGAGGTCGCTGCGGGCGCGGCGCATGCCGGCCAGTTGTGCGGTGGCGCCTTCGATATTGGCGCGCAGTGCCGCTTGTTCCCGGGAGAACGCTTCGCGGCGGCTGCTGAACAGTTGCCGCTGGCCTTCCAGCACCAGCGCCAGGCGCGGGTCCGGGTCGTTGCTCAGCTCGGCCGGAAAGCTGACTTGCTTGAGGTTGTCGCGCTCAGCTTGCCAACGCGCGAGGCTGGCCCAAGCCATGCGGTACTGCGCCTGCAGCGATTGCACATCGGCGGCAACCTGCGTCTGATCGAGGCGGAACAGCGGCTGGCCCTGCTTCACGATCTCGCCTTCGCGCACCAGAATCCGGCTGACCACGCCGCTGCTCATCGACTGCACGGCCTTGCGCTTGCCCGAGACCACCACCGTGCCCTGCACCGGAATGCCCTGATCCAGCGGCGCCAGTGCCGCCCAGGTGAAGAAACTGCCAGCGCCGACGATGGCCAGAATCCAGCCCATGCGCGCGAAGAATTTCGCATCGCGCTCCGGGCGCTCGGTGAGGTAGGCGTGTTCCATGTTCGCTTCGTTTTCAGTGTTCATGCTGGCGCTGCTCATACACCCGAATTCCTTGTCGAGGGCTGATACTGCCGGCTCATGCTGAGCCCGCCCGGTGTTTGTGCGGCTTTTTCGCGTTGCTGTTCGTGCTGGCCGGACAGTGCCTTGAGCACATCCTGACTCGGGCCGAACGCCTGCAAGCGGCCATCGTTGAGCACGAGCAATTTGTCAGCCTGAGCCAGCACCGAAGAACGGTGCGTGACCAGAATCACCGTGGTGCCTTGCGCCTTGAGTTGCGCGATGGCGCTGGCCAGTGCGGCTTCGCCGACGGTGTCGAGGTTGGAATTGGGTTCATCGAGCACCACCAGACTCGGCGTGCCATATAGCGCGCGGGCCAGGGCCACGCGCTGTTTCTGGCCACCGGACAAGCCGCTGCCGTCCTCGCCCAGTTGCGTGTCGTAACCTTGCGGCAGGCGCAGGATCATCTCGTGGACACCGGCCTGTTGCGCGGCGGTGACGACTTTTTGCGGGTCGGCTTCGCTGAAGCGCGCGATGTTCTCCGCGATGCTGCCGCTGAACAATTCGATGTCTTGCGGCAGGTAACCGATGTAGGGACCAAGCTGGTCGCGGTTCCAGCGGTGAATATCGGCACCGTCGAGGCGCACCGTGCCGCCCAGAACCGGCCACACGCCGACCAGCACTCGAGCCAGCGTCGACTTGCCGGAACCAGACGCGCCGAGCACGCCGAGCACTTCGCCAGCACTCAGATTGAAATTGACCATGTGCAAAGTGGCCGCACGCTGCCCCGGCGGGCCGGCGCTGACTTGTTCGAAGCTGATCTGGCCTTTCGGTGCCGGCAGTGCCATCGCCTCGTCGCTAGGCGGAAACGCCTGCAACAACGCATCAAGGCGCCGGTAAGCCAGCTTCGCCCCACTCCACTGCTTCCAAACGGCGATCAACTGATCGATCGGGCTCAGTACGCGCCCCATCAGGATCGAACCGGCGATCATCATCCCCGCAGTCATGTCGCCCTTGATCACCAGCAACGCGCCCAGGCCCAGCACCAGGGATTGCAGGCATAGACGCAAGGTCTTGCTCAGCGAACTGATCACCGCGCCGGTGTCGCTGGCCTGGTTCTGCAAGCCGAGAAAGCGCGAATGCACCCCGAACCAGCGCTTGCGCAGCGAGCCGAGCATACCCATCGCCTGAATGGTTTCGGCGTTGTGCAAGTGACTGGTAGCCAACTGACTGGACTGCTGGGAAAAACCGGCGGCTTCGCCCAGCGGTTTTTTGGTCATGTATTCGTTGAGGCAGGCCAGTGCGATCAGCAGCAACGCGCCTGCCGTGGCCAGCACGCCAAGCCAGACGTTGAACAGGTAAATGACAAACAGATAGACCGGGAACCACGGCGCATCGAAGAAGGCGAACAGCGCCGGGCCGGTGACGAACTGGCGGATGTGGGTCAGGTCGCCCAGCGACTGCCCGGCGTTACCCTCACCCTTGAACAGGTTGCGCTCGAACGCGGCCTGATAGACGCGCAGATTGAAGCGCCGCTCCAATTGGCTGCCGATGCGGATGACGATAAAGCTGCGGATCACTTCCAGCAGGCCGATGAAGGCGAAGAACCCGACCACCATCAACGACAGCATCGCCAGAGTGGTTTCGTTCTGTGACGACAGCACCCGGTCGTAAACTTGCAGCATGTAGATCGACGGCACCAGCATCAGCACGTTGATCAACGCAGTGAAACAACCGACGCTGATCAGAATGCTTTTATAGTCGCCCAATGCCTTGATTAACGGAGCGGCCGGAGACTTCGCCATCTTCATTGATTCTTCCTGAGTTCATAGTCTCGTCGGTGCGGACGAGCATTCCATTGATATTTCGCGTACCTGCCAAAGATCATTTGCAAGTAGTGCTTACAATTTCATAACAAGTTGATCGGCTTCGCGGTTATAACGCTCAGTTATTGCAGTACATCAACTTCGCGCAACTACCCAGCCACCGCTTAGTGCCCGACGCGTTCGAGCAAGATAAGCAATTGCGAACTCAACCTGCTTGTGTAAGAGCCATCCCCCCGGCGGCTGAAAAAGGCGATTTTCGAACCATCCTTGCCAGTGATGGCAATGCCATCGGGTTCTGGAAACCAACCAATCGGGGCTTCGCTCAACCACGCGCCCAGACAATCGGCGCCCTCGCCCAAGGTCTTGTCTGGCGCAAGATCGACAACGCATGTGTTCGACGGCTTGTCTTGCAACGACCGCGTTTCGGGTGTGTCGTTGTGACCGGTCAATGTGGCCTGCCAGCGCCCGGCGAATGCCGAGGGTTCTTCGAGTCTGAGGCTGCTTGCCATGCTTGTCGCTCCGGTCATCATCAGCGTGACTGCCATCAGCCATGCCATCGTCGTGTCAGTTAAAACGTATCGAGTCATAGGAAATTTCACTTCCGCTCGTAGCCTTGCTCGGGGATCAGGCCGATGCAAGCGAAGAAAGCGACGCACGAGGCGCCGCTTTCCTTTCACATCACGCCACGATGTCGCTGGTCGCTGCCTGGCCAACGGTGCTGACGATGAAGTCAGCCACGCCATGCCCGGAGAAATCCACCGACAACAGGCTATTGCCGCCCGACGAGGTCAACACTGCGTCGCCGGCCGAACCGGTGAAGCTGTTGACGAAGTGCAGGCCCGCACCGTTGGTGATGCCGGTCAGGTCGATTTTGTCCAGACCGCTGACGAAATCGAGGATCTGATCGATCGCACCTGGCTTGGAGTCCGAGCTGGCGGCGAACACGAAAGTGTCCGAACCGGCGCCGCCCCACAGCTTGTCGGCACCGCCAGCGCCGTACAGGATGTCGTTACCGGCACCGCCCTTGAGCTCGTTGGCCACGCTGTTGCCGATCAACAGATCGCTGCCCGAACCGCCAATCGCGTTCTCGATGACCGCGCCCTTGGCGATCGACACGTTACCGACCATGCCGCCAACGTCGGAGAACGAAGCGCTGTTGAGGTTGATCTTCTGGTTCTGGGTGAAACCGGAGAAATCCAGGGTGTCCTTGCCGCCGGCATCCCACACCGAGAACACCACTTTGTCGCTCGACGACGACGCGCTGAGGAAATCGCGGCCGGTATTGGAGTTGAAGCCGTAGGTGGTGTCGCCGGTGCGGGTGGTGGTGTTGGCGCCGTAGAGTTTCTGGATGGCTGCGATGTCGTCCATCAGCGGGCCGGACGAATAGGCTTCGACGCCGCCCTTGCTGAAGTTCTGGTTGGTGTTGCTCTCGCTCCAGTAACTCATGACGCTGTAGCCACGGGTGTCCTGGCCGTAGGTCGCGTCGTTGTAGGTCGGGTTGCCGTTGCCGGCGTTGTAGTCGCCAGGGTGAGCAAGGCCCAGGGTATGGCCGATTTCGTGGGTCAGGGTCTGACGACCGTAGTTGTTCAGATCCGGGTTCTTGTTCTGCGTGTAACCGCTGTTGATCAAGTACCACGAGGTGCCGTCATAACCGGCGCCGGTCCCCGGCAGATAGGCAAACGCCGCAGCGCCATCCTGGCCACCGCTGTAGTTACCGAAGGTCATGTGCCCGTCGCCGCCCGAGGCTCTCTCGGTGAAGGTGACATTGGCCACATCGGCCCAGGACTGCATGGCGAGCTTGGCCTGCGCCTGTTGCTGCGCGCTGAACTGACTGAACCCGGTGATCCCGTGCTTGTTCATCGTGCTGTTCGAGGCCGAGGTCAGGAACGTATAGGTGAGTTCGATCTTGCCGCTGCTGTCCTTGTCCTGATAGGCAGCGCCGTCACGCAGCAATTGCGTAGCCGCCTGATCGACGGTGTACGAGGGTTTGCCATTGACCGTGAGGTTGCCGCCACGGTCATACTGATGGCTGAAGCTATTGATCTGGTTGTACGCCGAGCTGAAGGCAGCCAGCTGGAAAGCTTGTTCGGCGGAATCAACAGCATTGGTTTTAACTTTCGACATAAACACACTTCCTTGTTTAGCAATGGAACAGTTTTTGTCCGACAGGACGATCTTTGGCGAGATCGTCCTATCACT
Organism: Pseudomonas siliginis; assembly: GCF_024072275.1. Taxonomy (NCBI): domain Bacteria; kingdom Pseudomonadati; phylum Pseudomonadota; class Gammaproteobacteria; order Pseudomonadales; family Pseudomonadaceae; genus Pseudomonas; species Pseudomonas siliginis. The sequence continues at coordinate 3,147,986 of NZ_CP099598.1, forward strand.
CGCCCAATGAAGGCGTAACGAACCTGACACAATTGGAAATCTGTCGTAAAGGATTTTTTTGCGATCCAATTTGGTGGTATCAGGAAACTGCCGTAAACAAAGCGTGCGGGGAGGAAAGATTGTTTTTAGTTGTAGCGAGGGCGCAAATTGTCTGACGATTTTCTATTTAAATATTAAATATCGCTAAGTTTGAATTTGTTGGGCAAGTCACACTTTCAGTCAGCGGTGCCAGTGCTTTGATATCAACTATGCTGATTCATTGAATAACAAATGTGGGAGCGAGCCTGCTCGCGAAGGCGCCAAGCCAGTCAACATAAGTGTCGAATGACAAACCGCTTCGCGAGCAGGCTCGCTCCCACAGGGGTCTTGTACGTTGGCCTGAAAAAACTCAGCTACCGGTGCGAATCTTGTTCCAAACCCGCGTCCGGATCCGGTCGATATTCAGCGGCATCGCTTCCAGCGCAAACAGCTTGCCCATCATTTCCGCGCTCGGGTAAACCTTGGTGTCGTTCTTGATCGCCGGATCGATGAGCGTGTCCGCCTGTTCGTTGCCATTGGCGTAGTGCACGTAGTTGGTGATGCCGGCCATGACATCGGGGCGCAGCAGGTAATTCATGAAGGCGTAGCCGGCCTTTTCGTCCGGTGCGTCGGCGGGCATGGCGACCATGTCGAACCAGATGGCCGCGCCTTCCTTGGGAATCGCATAACCGATCTCGACGCCGTTCTTGGCCTCCTTGGCGCGGTTCTCCGCTTGCAGGATGTCGCCGGAAAAGCCGACTGCTACGCAGATGTCGCCGTTGGCCAGGTCACTGGTGTACTTGGAAGAATGGAAGTAGCTGACATAGGGCCGCACTTTCATCAACAGGGCTTCGGCCTTCTTGTAGTCTTCGGGATTCTTGCTGTGGTGCGGCAGGCCGAGGTAGTTAAGTGCCGCCGGGAGCAGTTCCGGGCCGTTGTCGAGGATCGCCACGCCGCACTTTTGCAGTTTTTCCATGTATTCGGGTTTGAAGATCAGATCCCAGGAATCCACCGGCGCGTCGTCGCCCAGCACCGCTTTGACCTTGGCGATGTTGTAGCCGATGCCGGTGCTGCCCCACAGATAAGGGAAACCGTGCTCGTTGTTCGGGTCGTTGGTCTGCAAGGCTTTGAGCAGTGCCGGGTTGAGGTTCTTCCAGTTCGGCAACTGACTCTTGTCGAGTTTCTTCAGCGCCCCACCCTGAATCTGCCGCGCCATGAAGTGGTTGGAAGGGAAGACCACGTCGTAACCGGATTTGCCGGTCATCAATTTGCCGTCGAGGGTTTCGTTGCTGTCGTAGACGTCGTATGTGACGCCGATGCCCGTGTCTTTCTGGAAATTCTTCGTGGTGTCCGGGGCGATGTAGTCGGACCAGTTGTAGACCTTGACCGTCTCGGCCGCGTGACTGACGGAAGCGGCCAGCAGCAGCGGCGCCAATGCGAGGGTTTTCTGGATCATGGGGCGATTCCTGTATGGGCTTTTTTTGTTGGCAGGCAATCAAAGGATCGAACAATCAGAAAATCAGCACGTAGCTCTTGCGCACGGTTTCCTGGATATCCCAGATCCCGAGCGTGTTGGCTGGCAACATCAGTGCGTCGCCGCCTTGTATGTGCAGGGTTTCGCCGCCACCGTCGGGGGTGAAGGTGCAGCGCCCGGAAATGAAATGGCAGAACTCCTGCGCGGTGATCTGCCGCCGCCAGCGGCCCGGGGTGCATTCCCAGACGCCGGTTTCAACGCCGTCATCGCGCTCGACGCTGGTGGTCGAGGCAATTGCGACGCGCTCGCCGAGGGGCACGGCGACCGGGCTGGATTCATCGAGTTCGAGCGTGGCGGTGTTCTTGAATTGGGTGATGCTCATGGCGTGACCTGTTTATTGAGGGAACCGGCGTTTAGTGCATGAAACCTTCCATGAACCCGGCGACTTGGCTGGCGAGCTTGCGCCGCCAGGGCGCGGTCGCCGGATTGGCCAGCGTCTGGTCTTCATGCACGAAACTTTTGATGATCGCGTTGTAGCCGAGCCAGCGGCATGGCTCTGGCTCCCAGGCACGCAGCGCGTGAATGCCACCGTCGGGCAGGACCCACGGTTGTTGGGTCAGCTCGCTGTCGCGCTCGAGAATCAGATCGGCCAGGGTGCGCCCGCCAAGGTTGCTGGCGCCGACGCCCTCGCCGCCGTAACCGCCCGATAGCGCGATGCCGTTGGCGCGGTCGCAGAGCATGTGCGGTTTGAAATGCCGCGACATGCCGAGGTTGCCGCCCCAGGCTTGGGTGATCTGCACATTTTTCAGCTGCGGGAACAGTTCGCCGAACAGATAGCGGCGCAACTCGACTTCATCGCGAGTGAGGTTGAAGTCATGGCGCAGCTTGCCGGCGAACTGATAGCCGCCACGGGCGCCGAAAATCAGGCGGTTGTCGGCACTGCGCTGGCCATAGGTGACCTGACGGCTGAATTCACTGAAGGCCTGGCCGCGATTGAGGCCGATTTCGTCCCAGGTCGCGGCGGACAGTGGCTCGGTGGCGACGATCAGGCTTTGCACCGGCAGCTGATAGCGGCCCAGCGGCGGCAACGTCACCGAATAGCCTTCCACGGCCGGGACGATCCAGCGGCTGCGTACGCTGGCCTTGGCAGTGCGCAAACTGCCGGATTGCCAGTGGGTAACCGGGCTGTTTTCGTAGATTTTCACGCCCATGTTCTGCACGGTACGCGCCAGGCCACGGACCAGTTTCGCTGGGTGAATGGTCGCGACATGGGGGGCGAAGATGCCGCCGTAGGGCTTGGCTACGCGGATCTGCTGGGCCAGTTGCTCGGGACTCAGCCAGCGGTAATCGTCGTCAGTCAGGCCTTGGGCATGCAGCTTGCTCAAGTAACCGCGCAGAACGGTTTCCTGCTCTGGGTAGCGCGCGGCACAATACAGCACCCCGCCCTTGCGGTAATCGCAGTCGATGCCTTCGCGTTCAACGACGATCTCTACTTCATCAGGAATGCTGTGCAGCAGATCAAACGACGCCCGCCGTTGCTGCGGCGATAAGCCTGCGAGCAAGCGATCCTCACCCAGCAAGTTACCCATCAGCCAGCCGCCATTGCGTCCGGACGCACCGAACCCGGCGGTTTGCGCCTCGATGATGGCGATATCCAGGCCGGGCGCCTGTTTTTTCAGGTAGTACGCCGTCCACAGTCCGGTGTAACCGGCGCCGATGATCGCCACGTCGACATCTAGATCCCGCTCAAGCGCAGGGCGCGCCAGCAGCGGTTCATCGAGCTGATCCATCCACAAACTGATCGTGCGCCACGCCGACATGCCAGACTCCGCCACTGAAAACCTTCGATGGCGTCGATCCTAGTGGCTGCCTTCAGTGGATGTCTTGCGCGCGTGCCCGCAGAGAAATTTGTTTGGCGTAGGCCTTGGGCGACTGGCCGGTGTGCTCGCGAAAGCATTTGTAAAACGCCGACAGCGAATTGAAACCGGCGGCAAACGCCAGCTCGTCGACGCGCAATGGCGGTGCGGCGCTGTCCAGTGCACGCAGCAAATGCTGCAGGCGCGCCTGGTTGACGTAGCGATAAAAGCTTTGCCCGAGTACCTGATTGAGCAGATAGGAAATCTGATTGCGGCTGTACCCGCACTCCTTCGCCACCCTTTGCAGGTCAAGCTCAGGGTCCAGATAAGGCTGCTGCTTCTCGAAATACTGCTGCAGGTCTTCGGCCATGAAGCTCAGTTGGCGCGGTGACAGACCGAGACGACTGACCGCCGGACGGCTCGGTGCCGAACTGCCGTTGGTTTGGGTACGCACCAGCGAGGCGTATTCATTGACGCGCCATATCAGGCCGTCCTTGACCGTGATCGCTTCGCTGGAACGGAACGACACCAAACCATCGCCGCCACGCAAGGTCACTTCGTACTGAATGAACGCGGTATTGCCATCCACCCGAATGCGGTCGCAATGCTCGAGCAGTTCGTCGGATTCTCGCGGCATGCTCACGCGCACGTACTCGCGTAACTCATCCAGTCTGAGTACGCGATTCTGAAAGAAATCGTTGTACTGGATATCGGCGTGATAAAGCGCCATGACGCTGTCCAGATCCCGGTGTTTCCAGCTCAGGTGATAGCGCATGACCGTGGCGGCCGTGGCCTGGGTCTGTTCTGGGCCGTCGTCATCGGCGTGCATAAGCGGCTCGGCGAAAAAGAACCGAGCTTGCCCAACTTCGTCTGCCGCTTCAATGAAAAATCCATGGTGGCGTTTTGGCGATAATCGATGAGCCAGTGACTTACATCAAAAAATGCGAATCAATCGCTAAACGGACTGAAAAAACTCACAGTTTTTTCACACACGGATGCTACTTTTAAAGCTCAAGCACTGGTTGAGCCAATGAAGGCTCTTCCCACCTAACATGAGCAAAAGGAAGCGCTCGATGAAGCAGGCGGGCAACACCATGAATAAAGGGTTCAGCAAAGTCACCTTTCCAAATGCTTGCCAGCTGATGCGCTGGCATTTTCATCCCATGGGTTTCGAGGCGACGATGGATGCGCCGGGCAGCCTGATCGCCCGTCTGTTTGATCGTGCCAGCGGCGAAACCATGATCGCCATTGCTGGCATTCCCTGCGCAACGGTGATGAACGCGGCAGACGTCGAGCGCATCATCGAAGCCATCGAAGATGAGCTGGAAGCTTTCACTCCTCCGGAATCTCTCAAGAACTACGCATAACCACCTGATTTAAAACAAAAAGCCCGCAGCGATGCGGGCTTTTTTATTGATCAGGCGCTGGCCTTCTCGGTTCGATGATCGACGAAGAACGGCTTGCCCTTGGCAACTCGATCCGATGCCCTCGGCATGTTTACCGCTTGGGTTTCCTGCGGTTCGACGTACCAGTAGCAATGGCTGACGGCGCGCGTGATACCAACGTAGGCAAGGCGCAGGATTTCGTCTTTTTGCGCATTGTCGTACGGCTCGCTATCGCCACTTTTGCCCAATCCCGCCATGCGATACACCTGGTTCTTGTACGGAGAACTGGTCAGATGCTGGCAATCACCCAGCAGGAATACCGCATCAGCCTGCAAGCCTTTGGCGCTGTGATAGGTCAGCTGTTTCAGCCGCCGCGCATCATAGGGCAAGCTCGAATCCACATTAAGTACAGGCTGAATATGCTGCTCAATCAATACCTTATCGCTGCTTTTTCGATAAAGCATCAGGATTGAATCACCCCGCCGGTAATGCTCGGCCAGACGCTGCCCCAACGCTTCATCGTCACGCTCAAGCACGTTGACCGGGTGAAGCGGCTTGGGCTCACCACTGGCCTTGGCCTTCTTGCCTGCGATCGCCGGCGCTGCACGGACAATGTGTTCAGCGGCGTCGATGATGTGCTGGTGGCTGCGGTAGTTGTCACTGAGCATGACCCGCGTGGTGCTCGGCGACGGAAATTCCTTGTTGAACTCCATGAAGTAACTCGGAGAACTGCCGCGCCAGCCGTAAATCGACTGCCAGTCATCACCGACGCACAATAGCGACGACCGCTGCGCCCCTCGCCCAACGTGCATGGCCGGGCCACGGCTGCGGATTTCATTGAGGCTGGCGCGAATCCACGAAACGATCTGCGGCGATACGTCCTGGAATTCGTCGATCATCAAATGCGCCATCGGCCGCAGCAACTCATCGCTGAGCAGCTTGAGGTTGTCCGGCGAGTGTTCGCTGAACAACGCGAACATGCGGTTGTAGGTCATCACTGGCGGTTTCTGATCCAGCAGGTGATCTTCAAATGCGCGCCAGAACAGGCTCAGGGCCTCAAAGAAAAAACGATCAGGATCGTCCTTGGCGAAGCTCATCCGGCTGACCGCGTCCGGCACATCCAGGCCGAGGTTTTCGATGAAGCCCGCCGCGGCGACAAAACAGTCCAGCAATGGCGCCGATGCCAGCTCGCCCTTGACCTTGTAATCAAATCCGGGACCGGCGCTGGCATCTCCGGCCAACGTCGCAAGAACGCGCCTCGATGACTCGTAACTATCCAGCCATATCAGTGGCTTACGGCAGAAAGCTTGAAACAGGGTGCGCTTGACCGCCCATTCTGCGCGGACACTCAGCTTGGCGTTGGGTCGGGTTAGCTGGGCGTTTTCCCTGGGATCAAAGCCGAGCACCACCCAGGCATCGAGGCTGGGAATATAGCCGTGAGCGTGGAACTTCGAGCCATTGATTTCGAAGGCCTGCCGATTCGGCTCGATGCCTTTAATGGGCCACGCCCCTGCACGAAACCATAAATCTTCAATCACATCGCAGAGCTCTTCATCGCGCTTGGCCGCCAGTTCGGTGACCGCCATGCGTTTCTGCACATCGGGGTGGTCGCGTTCCAGTTCCTTTAATTGCAAACCCGCACGGGACAGCGGCAGGATCAATTGACGGAAACGCTCATCCTCGTTGAACAAGCGGTGGTAGCAGGCATTGAGTTGCTGCCGTTGCGCGTCGTTGATCCGCAGGTCAAACGGATTGCTGTCGACCTCCTCTGCGCCACTTTGCGGGCGGTCGCTGAGGTTTTCGAAGGCCTGCAAGCGCTCGAAACCCGGCAGGCTGCGCACCATCGGCAGGATGCGCGAGTGGAAGGTTCGCACCAGTTCGCGCGCCTGCTTGAGGTTCAACGGCTGACCCCACAGCGTGAATATTTCGATGAGCTTGTTGATGAAGTCCTTGCGCGATTCACGGGTGAAGGTCACCACAGTCATCGAATCCAGCTCAAAACCCAGATAATGGCTGAGCAACAGTATGCGCAGCACCAATGTGGTCGACTTGCCGGCGCCCGCACCGGCGACCACCGAGGTGGACGGCGTATCGCTGAAGATCATTTTCCATTGCGCGGCGCTGGGCTGGGCGTGGGCCGGGAGCAAACGAGCGACGTCAGCCTTGATGCGTTTTTTCAATTCGGCGGTGAGCGGCAGGCGCCAGTCATCGAACAGGTTGTTATCGACGCTGGGCGGCCGATGCTCGGTGTTGCGGCTGTCGCGAATCAGCAGAACCTGGCGGCCCTCTTCCAGCCCCTCGAGCTTGCCTTCCTTGAAGCCGTACTCGACGCCTGCTGTGTGGCCACTGCGAAATCCGTCAGCTTGCCCGTGCAGCCACGATGCCCGGTGCTGCGCGCGCAGCTTGGTCAGACCGTGACCAAAGAATCGCGCGGCCAGACGCTTGAACCAAGGCATCTCGGCCAGTGGACGAAGTTCAGGGGGAAGATCGGGGGTGTGTTGCGCCACGCTGACGGACTCCAGGGTGTGAGGCTGTGGCGGCTATGGTGTCTGGATTTGCTGATGAGTTCTAGCGAAATGCTTACAGGTCATCGGTTTAGGCGACGAATTGAAAGTCGGATAAGACGATTTCGAGGCACATTCCCATCAAATAAACTGATCATGATGCGGCAGTTTTTGCGCTTTTTATCGATGTTTACCTGATAGATGATCGTCGTCATCAACCACGGGGCCCGCCCCCTGACGAACCTAATTTAAGGAGACGATCATGCTTGAACTCAGACCCTTCAGCTCGCTGGGCGGCGCCCATCATGGCTGGCTGGACGCGCATCACCACTTTTCGTTTGCCGAATACTACGACCCGCAGCGGATGAGCTGGGGCAATCTGCGCGTGTGGAACGACGACATCATCGCTGCAGGCACAGGTTTTCCGCAGCATCCGCACCGCGACATGGAAATCATCACTTACGTGCGAGAAGGTGCCATCACGCACCAGGACAATTTGGGCAACAAGGGCCGCACCGAAGCTGGTGATGTACAAGTGATGAGTGCCGGCACCGGCATCGCCCACAGCGAGTACAACCTCGAAGACAAGGAAACCAAGATCTTCCAGATCTGGATTCTGCCGACCGAAACCGGTGCGCCGCCGTCGTGGGGAGCCAAGCCGTTTCCCAAAGGCGAGCGCGAAGGTTTTGTCACCTTGGCCAGCGGCAAGGACGGTGACGATGAAAGCCTGCACATTCGCGCCAATGCGCGCCTGGTGGCGGCGAACATCAAGGCCGGTGAAACCGCCGAATACCGGCTCGACGAAGGGCGTCGCGCCTATCTGGTTCCGGCCACCGGCGTGATCGAGGTCAATGGCTTGCGTGCCCAAGCGCGTGACGGTGTGGCGGTAGCCCATGAGCAAGTGCTGACGGTCACGGCGATCGAGGACAGCGAGATCGTACTGGTCGACCTGGCTTGATCGGCAAGGCAATAAAAAAGGGCAACCATTACGGTTGCCCTTTTTCATGTGCGCATCATTTGCTGGAAATGGCGCCATCTACCAAAGTTTGCGCCTCGGCCACCAGTTGCTTGAGGTGGTCGTCGCCGAGGAAGCTTTCGGCGTAGATCTTGTAGATGTCTTCAGTGCCCGAAGGGCGCGCGGCGAACCAGCCGTTTTCGGTCATGACTTTCAGACCACCAATGGCCTGATCGTTGCCCGGTGCATGGCTGAGGATGCTCTGGATCTTCTCGCCTGCCAGCTCGGTCGAGGTGACCTGCTCCGGCGCCAGCTTGCTCAGCAGTGCCTTCTGCTCAGGGTTGGCCTTGGCGTCGACGCGTACCGAGAACGGTTCGCCCAGTTCGTCGGTCAGCGCGCGGTAGGCCTGACTTGGATCGCGCCCGGTGCGCGCCGTCATTTCAGCGGCGAGCAAGGCAGGAATCAGACCGTCCTTGTCGGTGCTCCATACACCGCCATCCTTGCGCAGGAACGAGGCGCCAGCACTCTCTTCACCGCCAAAACCCAGCGAACCATCGAACAGACCTTCAGCAAACCACTTGAAACCGACCGGCACTTCGTACAGGCGACGGCCCAGGCGCTTGGCCACGCGGTCGATCAGGCCGCTGCTGACCACGGTTTTGCCCACGGCGGCATCAGCGCGCCATTGCGGACGGTTCTGGAACAGGTAGTCGATGGATACCGCCAGATAGTTGTTCGGCGCGAGCAAACCACCGGACGGCGTGACGATGCCGTGGCGGTCGTGATCCGGGTCGCAGGCAAACGCCACGTCGAAACGCTCTTTCAGGCCGATCAGGCCCTGCATCGCGTGGCTGGACGATGGGTCCATGCGGATCTGACCGTCCCAGTCGACGGTCATGAAACGGAACGTTGAATCGACCTGTTTATTCACCACTTCCAGGTCGAGACGGTAGTGTTCGGCGATGGCCGACCAGTAGCGCACCCCTGCTCCGCCCAGCGGATCGACACCGAGACGCAGCTTGGCATCACGGATGGCGTCAAAGTCGATGACGTTGATCAGGTCGGCGACATAGGTGTTCAGGTAATCGTGACGATGGGTGGTGCTGGCCTTGAGCGCCTGCTCGTAGCTGATGCGTTTGACCCCGGCCAGTTTGTTCGCCAGCAGCTCGTTGGCCTTGGCTTCGATCCACTTGGTGATGTGGGTATCGGCCGGGCCACCGTTGGTTGGGTTGTATTTGTAGCCACCGCTTTGTGGCGGGTTGTGCGACGGCGTGATGACGATACCGTCTGCCAGGCCGGAGGTACGACCGCGGTTGTAGCAGAGAATGGCGTGGGAAACTGCCGGGGTCGGCGTGTACTCATCGCCTTCGGCGATCATCACGGTGACGCCGTTGGCGGCGAGGACTTCCAGTGCGCTGGCGCCGGCCGGGGTCGACAATGCATGGGTGTCGATGCCGACGAACAGCGGGCCGGTGATGCCCTGGGCTTCGCGATACAGGCAGATCGCCTGGCTGATGGCCAGAACGTGCCATTCGTTGAAACTCAAATCGAACGAACTGCCGCGGTGGCCGGACGTGCCGAACGCCACTCGCTGGGTAGAAATCGATGCATCAGGCTGGCCGGTGTAATAGGCCGTAACCAGTCGCGGGATGTCGACCAACAGTTCTGCCGGTGCCGGTTTGCCCGCAAAAGGACTGAGTGTCATGCAAAAACCTCTGAAATCGGAGTGGTTCAGGAAATGCAGCGCAGTTTACTGGCAGTTTGACCACTGTGCGACGGGATGTATCCGAAACTCGCCCGATGTTTTTTAACGTTATTGGCCGGGCGACAGGCGCAAGGCATCGCCGAGCAAGCCGATGACACTCGGCAAATCCCGCTCGCCATGGTTCAGCGCGCTCAAACGCAGATGATCCGCATGCAAGCCCTGCAGACTGAACAGCTCGCCCGGCGCCACGATGATCTGTTGCTTGAGCAGGCGATGAAACACGCTTGCCATGTCGACCGGGCGTAACGAACGCACCCACACCGTCGCCCCGCCCGGCGGCTCGCCAATCTGCAGGGTATCGCCCAGGCGTTCGCGCAGTGTCTGGATCAACACGGCTCGCCGCTCACCCAGCATTCGCCGCAACACGAATAAATGCTGATCAAGCCGTCCGCCATTCAACAGCCGCGCAATCGCCTTTTGGCGAATGGGCGACAAGCGAAACGCCCGCAGCAGAAAATGGCGCTGCAATTCCTCGCGCCAGTGACGCGACAAGACAAAGCCGAATGGTGCTTCGGCGCCGATGAATTTCTCGAAAGTGGAAAACACCAGCAGACGATCAGGATCGAGCCAACTGCGCAAACGCTGCGAATCATTGCGCTCGTCAAGCTCGCTGTAGCAGTCGTTTTCCAGTACCCAGACGCCATGATGATTGAGCAACTGCGCCGTGGCCTGCTGACACTCGCGAGTGAAACCGTTGCCTTGGGGCGTGCTCAGTACGGAAGACAGCAGGATCAAACGAACCGGCTCGTTCTTCAGCAGTGATTCGAGTGCCGACAGATCGAGCACGCCTCGGGCAAGCAATGGCCACTCGATCACGCGTACTCCGCACGACTCGAGCAGGCGCAGGATGACCCAGTCGCACGGTGATTCGACAATCACGGTGGCCTGACGCAATCCAAGCACCGAAATCAGAATCTCCAGGACGCCACGCAGATCAGCGCCGATATAAATGTCATCGGCATGCCAGAAGTGCTCTGTCGAGCTGGTATACCGCGCCGCCAGCGCAACCCGCAGTTCCAGTTCACCGCAAGGCTGCACGAATGTCTGCAACTGACGCGGGTATTGACGCAAAAGCTCACGTTCCGAGGTCAGCAACGGACTGTCCAACGGTTGCAGCGAGGCCGGTTCGTCAGCACTCAACACACACATCCCGGGACGCCTGGCGTTGACGTACACGGTCTCCAGCAGGTCATTGCCGTTGCCGGGTGCATCCATGCTGAACTGCGCTTGCGCGTAATACCCTGACTTGGCGATCGAATAGACCCGGCCTTCCTTTTCCAGAAGCGAATAGGCGTATTGCACCGTTGAGATGGAGACATTCAGCCGGTCCGCCAGTTGTCGCAAGGAAGGCATGCGTACCGCCGCACCACCCCCGGCAGCATCAATCAACGTTGTCAGATATCGATAAACTGCCTGATAAACAAAGTCGTTGTCCCGCGCGCCCTTCACACCCTCATTTCCGTAGATATTGGTTCACAATCCAGGCTCTGGCTCACCGTCAGCGTTCCGTCGACCGCTCGAACGGCGCAGCCGAACGCGCCTCGTCCGAACCCGAACTCTCCGAGGAGAATTGCGCAGGTGCATCAATCTGCACAGGGCCCATTGCATACAGGCGGTTCAACAGCCTGACTGGCAAGCCGCTGACTTCCGTCAGCCACTTCATCACCTGCTCAGGTGCGTGCAGACCCTGCATGGCGCGGTGCAGGTCCGGCATGGCGACCAGCATGCCGGGATGACAATTGCGCAGGAAGCGTTCGAGACCTTTGCCGTTGTCGATGAACGGCGCAAACAGCAGGCACGCCAACTGCGTTTCGGTCAATCCGAAACCATTGCTGAGGTAATCCTCGGCAAGCATCCGCAGTTGTTCTGGCCCGCCGGCGTTGTCGTAGCTGGCCAGCAAGTGCTCGCAGACGGTTTCGGCAACCTGCTTTCGCCGCATGTCGGCCAGCGTGTGCCGGACGTAATCGTCGATGCCCGCCTCATAGGCGCGCCCTTCGATGAACCGTGCATACAACCCTCGCACGTGTGCCGAGATCAGAGGATCAGCAAACACCGCTTCGCCTTGGTACAGCGCCAGATCATCAGGTTCATAACCGAGAAACTCGCCCAACAGCGGCCAGCGGTCCTCGAGCTTGCCGACCATCATGTCGTTGATGTCGATAAAACTGGTGCGCCGGCAGGCTTCGAATTCACCTTCCGGCCGCCACACGGTCCGGTCATCATCGGCACGCAGTTCCCGGTAAAAGTCATCACCGAGCTCGTCGAGCAGAGGAAAAAGCGTTTCGAATCCGGCATTGACCAGGCCTGGAGCCGGTATTGCCACTCGCTGCATCGCGCGGTTCAAGCCTTCGAGGAAATGCTGCTGACTGCCTTTGGTTTCGGTGCTGATCATGGCATCGACGCCGTTGTTCCAGCGCGCGATCTGGCTGTAGTACTCGGCCGTCGCCAGGTAGGCGTCATCCCATAATTCAGGTGTTTCCAGCCAGGTGCGACAGTGCCCCACCAGCAGCAGACTGACCCGGCTGGCCTCGCGCCCTTCATTGCTGACAGGCGTGCGATGGTCGAACGGCAGGACCTCGCGGTTATCCACCATCAGCACCTCGACCCGCGGATCGTCATAAAGGAATAGCGCGCTGTAGCTGCGATGCAGGTTTTGCAGGGCGAGCGGGCTGTCGCCATTCCAGCGCAGGGAAGCCACGCGCAGCTGAAAGGTCGCCGGAGCACGGCCGGCAATGGTCAACTGAGCGGCCCGGAGCAAGGCCAGGGTATAGCAGCCGTCCCGCAGGCCGGACTGAGGCACCAGCACCTTGAACTGCCCGATGTTTTCCATGCCGCCAGCGGCCACCACCAGGCGCTGTATCAGCAATTGCAATGCCGTGCGCTCGGCTCGGGAAAAGAAACTCAGCAAACGCTGCAATACTTGCTGATAGACATAGTTCATTGCCTGATCATGGATCGTGCTCATCGGTATTTACCCGGTATAAAAAGTTTCATGCCGCACAGACATGACAGTAGGCGCGCGGCAATTGGATCAATAAGTAATAGACGCTGAAATGCTAACACTTACAAAGTTGTAGTTATTTGAAACACTTCACCTGAACAAAGCCTTCCAGATGCCAGACTGGACGCTCAACCACCCGTATTCATTGGCCTTTCGCCACTCAACAATGTTCTGAGGAAACTTCCCACAACGTCCCACGCCAAATCATTACAAGAAAAAGAGAAGCAACTTCCGAATCGCCCTACAGCAATTAAACAGAAATTGACGAAGCCAGCTGAGCCAGCCATTTGATATTGCCTCGGACAAATTGAATGCACAGCCATAGCTCATTCCTTGAGATGAAAGTAATCATTCAATTATCAGTGCTTATAGTGTGATTAGAAGATACAGATGAACGGCAAAAACCAGTTCAGTTGCTGAAAAGGCCAATGCTTCGATATCGGGGAGGGTTTACTGACAGCGGAGGGTATAAACAGAAAAGAGTCCGTGGGGGCCACGGACTCTGATGGGTGGATTTACGCGGTTTCCACTTGCAGGGCCACTCGCTCGCGGCATGGGCATTCGTCCATGTAGCGATGCGCTTCGACGAACTCGTTGAACGGGAATACACGCGTCTTGAGCGGCAAAAGCACGCGGTCAGCGGTCAACTGATTGATGTCACGCAAAGCACGCTGCAGAGCGACGTGGTCCTGGACAATGCCCAGCTCCGGCTTGCCGGTGAAGTTGCCGATGCAGTGCACAAAGAACTGAATGTTCTTCTGGAACGCTGCACACGCCGGGAACGGGGTCTGGTTACCACCTTGCAGCCCGTACAGCACCAGACTGCCGCGTGGCGCCAGCACATCGCCGAGCAACGACATCTGCGGACCGCCAAGACCATCGAACACCACATCGACGCCGCGGTTGTCGGTGATCTTGTTGATGCGCATCAACAGATCTTCCTCTTCTGTGACGATGACCTTCTCCGCACCGAGGGACAGCAGGTACTCCCGCTCCTCCGCCGATTTGGTCGCCGCGATCACTCGCACACCCAGCGCCTTGCCCAATTGAACAAAAGACGGGCCGGCGCAGTGGCTGGCGTCAGTCACCAGCGCAAATTGACCCGGTTTGACCCGTGCCAGATCGGCATAAGCGAAGTAGGCGATCAGCAGCGGCGTGTAATGCACGCTCGCTTCGATCGGGCTGAGCACATCTGGATAACGGGTCAGCGCGGTGCGCGGCAGGACGATCGACTCGCCGTACACCGGATAGTCGTTCGGGCTTTCCGCCGGAAAACTGGCCACTTTGTCGCCGACGGACAGGTCTTCGACATCAGCGCCCACCGCAGTGACCACGCCAGCCATTTCATGACCGAGGCCCGAAGGCAGACGTGCCTGGGACGACGCCAGATTCTGGCGCCACAGGGTGTCGTACCAACTGATGCCGATTGCCTCGACACGCACCTGCACTTCGCCAGGACCTGGCTGAGCAGCCGCATGCTCTTCGCATTTGAGCACCTCGGCCGGACCAAACTTGTGAAAACGGATCGTGCGGGACATCGCAAACCTCGTCAAAGTAACCTCTAATGCCATGAACTCTATCTGGGCTTTGGACCCAAGACCATCAGTGGCTATTAATAGTCGACATGCCTGTCATTGATTCCGCATCAAGGGCGGCATTGGCAAAATCCATGAAAAAAGGCCTGCCACCGTCGCAGTAAAGCTGAATTTTCCGGTGCAGAGTACCAGCCTTTCCCCGTAAGATTCATGCCGGCCATTGTTCTCATATGGCCGCCCTCGTCAAGTTTGATGACTCTGCCAGGACTCCAGATGAATCGTAATGACCTGCGTCGTGTCGACCTGAACCTGCTGATCGTGTTCGAAACATTGATGCACGAACGCAGTGTGACTCGGGCCGCGGAAAAATTGTTCCTCGGCCAACCGGCTATCAGTGCGGCGCTGTCGCGCCTGCGCAGCCTGTTTGACGATCCCTTGTTTGTCCGCACCGGTCGCAGCATGGAACCTTCCGCGCGCGCGGTGGAAATCTTCGCCCTGCTCTCGCCTGCCCTTGATTCGATCTCGACCGCCGTCAGTCGTGCCGCCGATTTTGATCCGGCGACCAGCACCTCGGTGTTTCGCATCGGTTTGTCCGACGACGTCGAATTCGCGCTGCTGCCCATGCTGCTCAAACGTCTGCGCGCCGAAGCACCGGGCATTGTCCTCGTGGTACGGCGGGTCAATTACATCCTGATGCCGGGCCTGCTGGCCTCCGGCGAGATTTCGATCGGCGTCAGCTACACCACCGACCTGCCGGCCAACGCCAAGCGCAAGGTCCTGCGCCGCAGCGCACCGAAGCTGCTGCGCGCCGACACCGTGCCGGGGCCGCTGAGCCTGGACGACTACTGCGCCCGACCGCATGCACTGGTGTCGTTTGCTGGTGACCTCAGTGGTTTTGTCGATGAAGAACTGGAAAAACTCGGACGCAAACGGCACGTGGTGCTGGCGGTGCCACAGTTCAACGGACTGGGCACGCTGCTGGCGGGCACCGATATCGTCGCGACCGTGCCGGATTACACGGCTGAGGCACTGACGGCGGCTGGAGGGCTTCGTGCTGAAGATCCGCCGCTGCCGACGCGGACCTTTGAATTGCACATGGCATGGCGTGGGTCGCAGGATAACGACCCGGGAGAGCGGTGGTTGAGGTCGCGGATTCAGATGTTTTTTGGCGATCCGGATAGTCTGTAGCCGGACCTACTTGCCACCCGTCACATCCAGAAAAGTCCCGGTGACAAACGAAGCATCCGCGCTGGCCAGCCACAAGATGGCCCGCGCCACCTCTTCCGGCTGACCGCCCCGGCCCATCGGGATCGACTCCTTCACGCGATCCACCCGCCCCGGTTCGCCGCCGCTGGCGTGCATATCGGTATAGATGTGCCCCGGGCGAATGCAGTTGACCCGAATTCCCTCGCGCGCAACTTCCTTGGCAAAGCCGATGGTGAAAGTTTCCAGCGCGCCTTTCGATGCTGCGTAGTCGACGTATTCATTCGGGCTACCCAGGCGCGCCGAGGCAGAAGAAACGTTGATCACTGCGCCACCTGTGCCGCCGTGCCGGTAAGCCATGCGCTTCACCGCCTGCTGCGCGCACAGGATCGGCCCAAGCGCATTGACTGCGAAGATGCGCTGCATGCGTTCGAATCTCAGGTCCTCCATGCGTGACTGCTTCGCCAGCACGCCAGCGTTATTGACCAGAACGTCGATACGCCCGAATGTACGATCAATGGCCGAGAACAGCTCAGCGACCTGCTCAGGGTCAGCGCTGTCAGCACGCACCGCCAGCGCCTTTCGCCCCAACGCTTCGATATCCGCCACCACCGCCATCGCGGCAGACTCGTTGGCAACGTAGCTGATGGCAACGTCATAGCCTTGCGCGGCGGCGAGCCGGGCGGTGGCGGCGCCGACTCCGCGACTGCCGCCGGTGATCAGAATCAGCGGTGCTTGCGAGACTTTATCCATGCGACGTTCTCCTGAGCAGTTGGCCTATGTCAGCCGATGATGATGGCGCCGCTGGCGATGACCACGCATGCCAGCATCCTGCGGACGGTGAGCTTTTCACCGAGGAACAAATAGCCGAGCAATGCCGCGAACAGCACGCTGGTTTCACGCAGGGCCGACACCGCGCCCAGTGGCGCTTCGTTCATCGCGTAGATAACGATTGCGTAAGCCAGTAAGGAAACCAGTCCGCCGCCCACAGCGGCGAGCATGTCGGGCCGTACGGAAAACAGACTGCGGGCGTCGCGCAGGCCGATATACACCAATGGCATCAACACACCCCACAGGGCGCTCATCCACACCGTGTACGCGAGCGGCGCACCGGACAGCCTGGCGCCAATGCCATCGACGACGCTGTAGGCGGCGATGAAACAACCGGTGCCCAGCGCATACGGCAGGCTCGGCACGGACAGGCTGCGCCCTCGGAACGCCAACGAGATGATCCCCCCGGACACCAGACCAATGCCGAGCAGTTCGCCGGGGGTTATGGTTTCGCCGGCAAACAGCGCGGCGCCGAGGGTGATCAGCGCCGGCGACGACCCACGGGAAATCGGATAGATCTGCCCTAGATCGCCGACCCGATAGCTGCGCACCAGAAACAGGTTGTAGCCGACATGCAGCAGTGCCGAGAGCAGCGCGTAACCCCAGCTCTCAGGTGCAGGCGCGGCCATGAAAAAGGCGGCGATGGCGCAGACGATGGCGATGGCCACGCACATCATCGTCATCGACCAGAGCCGATCGGCGCCACCGCGCAGCAGCGCGTTCCAGCTGGCGTGCAGGAGCGCGGCGAACAGAACGAGGAGTACGAGATGGATTGGCATGCAGCATTCTAGGCATCCCTGGCATTGGCCTTACAGTGAAGTCTCCTCATTACACCGTGAGCAATTACTCATACTTCAGCGCTGTGCGCTCTGCACCTTCAACGCTTCACTGAGCAACCATTGACGAAATCTGAGGATGTGCGGCTGGGCTTCGATGCCTTTGGGACAGACGAAATAATAAGCAAGCGGCGAAGTGAACGGCACATCGAACAGCCTCACCAGACGGCCGTCGGCAATTTCATTTTCGACATGGCCGCTGCGCACCAACGCCACTCCCTGGCCGAGCAACGCAGCTTCCACCGTCATGTTGGTGTCGCCAAACCTGACGCCTTCGCGCAGCGGTAAAAACTCCAGCCCGACGGACTGAAACCACACCTCCCATTTCGGCGCCAACTCGGCGCCGTCGCGAATGAGTAACGGCATCTGCAGCAACTCGGCGGGACTGCCCGGCCTGCCGACGCGCTGCAGCAGTTCGGGACTGGCCACGGGAAACACCTGCTCACCGAACAGGAACTCCGAATACAGACCGGGATAATTGCCTTTGCCCAAGCGAATGGCGACATCGGCTTCGCCGCTGGCGAAATGGATGATCGTGTCCGTGGTATCCAGCGACACCAACAGTTCCGGGTGCAGGCGCGACAGATTCGGCAAGCGTGGCAGCAGCCACTTCAACGCGAACGAATAGGTGGTGCTGACAGTCAGGCGAACCCTGTCCTTTTGCTCGCGCAGATCCTCCAGCGTTGCTTCAAGGCTGATGAAAAACTCGCGCACGATCGGCGCCAGCGTCGCCCCCGCTGTTGTAAGGCGTAACGCCTTGCCGCGCTCGAACAATTGCAAGCCCCAAAGTTCTTCAAGGTGCCGGAGCTGATGACTGACGGCGCTCTGGGTCACGTGCAACTCTTGAGCGGCAGCGGTGAACGTCGGGTGCCGGGTGGCCACTTCGAAAGCCCGCAGGGTCGCGGTCGGGGGCAGGTCGCGCATAAAAATGATCCGGGGACGATAAATGTCAGAGCATGAGGTTGCGCTCATGTTAGAGCGAAACTCCCTTGGTTGCCCGTTCCGCGATATTGGCGTATTGCTCCGGCAAGTGGGCGAGGTGCTGGTAACAGCGAGGTATTTAATCGCCGGATAATCCTCCGCGCGCAGCGTCGGTCGCAATCATTGCAGATCAAGCAACACAGAATTGCCTTCAGGCCGATTGTTAGCCCCCTAACGAAAGGTGCATGCTAGAGGGCTGCCTCGGCGCTTATATCATTCCGAATGATAGTTACCTTTGCTTCATTCGATTCGTGCCATCACACCCGCGCCGAGCATCATCCGCCCATCTTCAATACTTCGGCGGATTGCATCCATGGAACAATCACTCAAACATTTGCGCTTCCCGTTGGCCATGCTGGCCGTACTGGTGATGAGCGCTTGCGGCAAAACTCCGGAGACTGCCGGCGCCCCGCCCGCTGCCAAAGTCAGCGTAGCCAAGGTGCTGGAACAACCGGTCAACGAGTGGGACGAATTTACCGGGCGCCTCGAAGCGCCGGAAACCGTTGAAATCCGCCCACGGGTTTCGGGCCAGATCGATCAGGTCGCGTTCACCGAAGGCGCGCTGGTCAAGAAAGGCGACCTGCTGTTCCAGATCGATCCGCGTCCGTTCCAGGCCGAGGTACGCCGCCTCGAAGCTCTGGTTGCTCAAGCCCGCGCCACCGCCACTCGCAGCGAAAACGAAGCCGCTCGCGGTGAACGTCTGCGTACCAGCAACGCCATTTCCGCTGAACTGGCCGACTCGCGCACCAGCGCTGCCCAAGAGGCCCGCGCCGCCGTCGGTGCTCTGCAGGCACAATTGGACCTGGCCAAACTGAATCTGAGCTTCACCCGCGTGACCGCACCGATCAGCGGCCGCGTCAGCCGCGCCGAAATCACTGCCGGCAACCTGGTGACCGCCGATACCACCGCACTGACCAGCGTCGTCTCCACCGACAAGGTCTACGCCTATTTCGACGCCGACGAACGCGTGTTCCTCAAATACACCCAACTGGCCCGCAACGGCCAGCGTGGCGCCACTACGCCGGTATACATGGGCCTGTCCAACGAAGACGGCAACCCGCACCTCGGCCAGATGAACTTCGTCGACAACCAGGTCAATCCGAAAACCGGCACCATCCGTGGTCGCGCAGTCTTCGACAACGCTGACGGCACCTACACCCCGGGCTTGTACGCACGGCTGAAACTGGTCGGCAGCGGCACCTACAACGCCATGCTGATCAATGACGAAGCCGTGGGCACTGACCTGGGCAAAAAGTTTGTGCTGGTAATGGATGGCGACAACAAGACCGCCTACCGCGCCGTCGAACTCGGTCCGAAGATCGAAGGCCTGCGCATCGTCCGCAACGGTCTGAACAAGGACGACACCATCATCGTCAAGGGCTTGCAACGAGTTCGTCCTGGCTCACCGGTCACCCCCGAGGTGATTCCGATGGCCAGCGAGCAGACCCTCGCCGCCCTCGCTCAACAACGTCAAGCGCTGGAAGCCAGCAACCTGCCCAAAGTTGCCCCTGCCAAGGGCGCATCGGGTTCGGCTGCGAAGCTGGCTGCTACGACCCCACGCGGTTAAGGGACGACAACTCCGATGAATTTTTCCCAATTCTTCATTTCCCGGCCGATCTTCGCAGCGGTGCTGTCGCTGTTGATCCTGATCGCCGGCGCGATCTCGCTGTTCCAGTTGCCGATCAGCGAATACCCGGAAGTCGTGCCGCCGACCGTGGTCGTGCGCGCCAACTTCCCGGGCGCCAACCCCAAAGTCATCGGTGAAACCGTGGCCGCTCCGCTGGAGCAGGCCATCACCGGCGTCGAGAACATGCTGTACATGTCCTCGCAGTCGACCGCCGACGGCAAGATCACCCTGACCATCACCTTCGCCCTGGGCACTGACCTGGACAACGCGCAGGTGCAGGTGCAGAACCGGGTGACCCGGACCGAGCCGAAGCTTCCCGAGGAAGTGACGCGCATCGGTATCACCGTCGACAAGGCTTCGCCCGACCTGACCATGGTTGTGCACTTGACCTCACCGGACAAGCGCTACGACATGCTCTACCTGTCCAACTACGCAATCCTCAACATCAAGGATGAGCTTGCTCGCCTGGGTGGTGTCGGTGACGTGCAGTTGTTCGGTATGGGCGACTACTCGCTACGCGTCTGGCTTGACCCGAACAAGACCGCTTCGCGCAATCTGACCGCCACCGATGTGGTGACCGCGATTCGCGAGCAGAACCGTCAGGTCGCCGCCGGTCAACTGGGCGCGCCCCCTGCCCCGACCGCACAAAGTTTCCAGCTGTCGGTCAACACTCAAGGCCGTCTGGTTTCCGAAGAAGAGTTCGAGAATATCGTCATTCGCGCAGGCGACGACGGTGAGATCACTCGCCTGAAGGACATCGCACGCATTGAACTGGGTTCCAGCCAATACGCCTTGCGCTCGCTGCTGAACAATCAGCCGGCTGTAGCGATTCCGATCTTCCAGCGTCCCGGTTCCAACGCCATCGACATTTCCAACGAAGTGCGCGGCAAGATGGAAGAGCTGAAGAAAGGCTTCCCGCAGGGCATGGACTACAGCATCGTGTATGACCCGACGATCTTCGTTCGTGGCTCGATCGAGGCGGTGGTTCACACCCTGTTCGAAGCGCTGATCCTTGTGGTGCTGGTGGTGATTCTGTTCCTGCAGACCTGGCGCGCCTCGATCATCCCGTTGGTGGCAGTGCCGGTATCGTTGATCGGTACGTTTGCGGTCATGCACCTGTTCGGTTTCTCGCTCAACGCCCTGTCGTTGTTTGGCCTGGTACTGGCCATCGGTATCGTGGTGGATGACGCCATCGTCGTGGTGGAAAACGTCGAACGGAACATCGAACTCGGCCTGACGCCGGTCGAAGCGACCAAGCGCGCCATGCGGGAAGTGACCGGGCCGATCGTGGCCACCGCACTGGTGCTGTGTGCGGTGTTCATTCCAGCGGCGTTCATTTCCGGCCTCACCGGGCAGTTCTACAAACAGTTCGCACTGACCATCGCTATCTCGACAGTGATCTCGGCGTTCAACTCGCTGACCTTGTCGCCAGCATTGGCCGCTGTGTTGCTGAAAAGTCACGACGCGCCGAAAGACCGTTTCTCGAAAGTGCTCGACAGAATCTTCGGTGGCTGGCTGTTCCGTCCGTTCAACCGCTTCTTCGATCGCGCCAGCCATGGCTACGTCGGCACCGTGCGCCGGGTCATCCGTAGCAGCGGCATCGCCCTGCTCGTATATGCAGGCCTGATGGTACTGACCTTCTTCGGTTTCTCCAGCACGCCGACCGGTTTCGTACCTGGCCAGGACAAACAATACCTGGTGGCGTTCGCGCAATTGCCGGATGCCGCGAGCCTGGATCGCACCGAAGACGTGATCAAGCGCATGTCTGACCTCGCGCTGAAACAGCCGGGCGTGGAAAGCGCCGTAGCGTTCCCGGGCCTGTCGATCAACGGCTTCACCAACAGCCCGAACGCCGGCATCGTCTTCGTGACGCTGAAACCGTTCGACGAGCGTAAAGACCCGAGCATGTCCGCCGGCGCGATTGCCGGCGCCTTGAACGGCCAGTACGCGAACATTCAGGAAGCGTACATGGCGATCTTCCCGCCACCGCCGGTACAAGGTCTGGGCACCATTGGTGGTTTCCGCCTGCAAATCGAAGACCGGGGCAACCTGGGCTACGACGAGCTGTACAAAGAAACCATGAACATCATCAACAAAAGCCACAACGTGCCGGAACTGGCCGGCCTGTTCACCAGCTACACGGTGAACGTGCCGCAGGTCGATGCCGCCATCGACCGTGAAAAAGCCAAGACCCACGGCGTGGCCGTCAGCGACATCTTCGACACCCTGCAGATCTACCTGGGTTCGCTGTATGCCAACGACTTCAACCGCTTCGGGCGCACCTATCAGGTCAACGTTCAGGCTGAACAGCAGTTCCGTCTTGAATCCGATCAGATTGGTCAGCTGAAAGTACGCAACAACAAAGGCGAAATGATCCCGCTGGCGACCTTCATCAAGGTCAGCGACACCTCGGGGCCGGATCGCGTGATGCACTACAACGGCTTCATCACCGCTGAAATCAACGGTGCCGCAGCCCCGGGCTACAGCTCTGGCCAGGCGGAAAAAGCCATCGAGAAACTACTCAAGGAAGAACTTCCGAACGGCATGACCTATGAGTGGACCGACCTGACCTACCAGCAGATTCTGTCCGGCAACACCGCGCTGTTCGTGTTCCCGCTCTGCGTACTGCTGGCGTTCCTGGTGCTCGCCGCCCAATACGAAAGCTGGAGCCTGCCACTGGCGGTGATCCTGATCGTACCGATGACGCTGCTGTCGGCCATCACCGGTGTGATCATTTCCGGCGGTGACAACAACATCTTCACCCAGATCGGCTTGATCGTACTGGTGGGACTTGCCTGTAAAAACGCGATTCTGATCGTCGAGTTCGCCAAGGATAAACAGGAAGAAGGCCTCGATCCGCTCGCTGCGGTGCTGGAAGCCTGCCGCCTGCGTCTGCGGCCGATCCTGATGACCTCCTTCGCGTTCATCATGGGTGTGGTGCCACTGGTGTTCTCCAGCGGCGCCGGTGCCGAAATGCGTCACGCCATGGGTGTCGCGGTGTTCTCCGGGATGCTCGGGGTGACCTTCTTCGGTCTGCTGCTGACGCCAGTGTTCTATGTACTGATCCGTAACTTTGTCGAACGCGGCGAGCAGCGCAAAGCAGCCAAGGCGCACACTCTTCAAAAGCCACTGGAGGCGCAACAATGAGTCTGAAAGTCTTCCTGCCGAGTCTGCTGGTGCTGGCCCTCAGCGCCTGCGCCGTCGGCCCCGACTACAAGACCCCAGCCACGGAGGCGGCCAACATCACGACCGCCACCGACGGCGCCGCCGGGCAAAAGAACTTCGACCGTTCGAAATTCGAAGGCATCTGGTGGCAGCAATTCGATGATCCGACACTCAACCAGTTGGTGACGCAATCGCTGCAAGGCAACCGTGAACTGCGCGTGGCGTTCGCCCGCTGGAAAGCCGCTCGGGCGATCCGCGACGACGCCAGCAATGACGCGATGCCGACCATCACCAGCCGCGCCAGCAGCGACCTGGGCAAGGGCCAGATTCCCGGCCAGACCACCAACCGGGTCAATAGCGAGCGCTATGACCTCGGTCTGGACATGGCCTGGGAGCTCGACCTGTTCGGCCGCATCCAGCGCAATCTGGAAGCCAGTGACGCCGACCAGCAGGCCGCCGAAGCCGATCTGTACCAGTTGCAAGTCACCATGATTGCCGAACTGGTCGACGCCTACGGTCAACTGCGCGGCGCTCAGCTGCGGGAAAAAATCGCCGTGGCCAACCTCAACAACCAGCAGGAGTCGCGCAAGATCACCATCAGCCTGCGTGACGCCGGTGTCGGTGATCAGCTCGATGTCGAACGCGCCGATGCGCGTCTGGCCAACGTCGAAGCCACGGTGCCGCAGCTGCAGGCGGAACAGGTTCGGCAGAAAAACCGTATCGCTACCCTGCTCGGTGAGCGCCCGGACAAACTGACCGTTGATCTGAGCCCGAAAGATCTGCCGGCCATCGCCAAGGCGCTGCCGATCGGTGATCCGGGTGAACTGCTGCAACGTCGTCCGGACATTCTCAGCGCCGAACGGCAATTGGCTTCGGCCACTGCGCGCATCGGCGTGGCCAAGGCCGACCTGTTCCCGCGGGTCAGCCTCAGCGGCTTCCTCGGCTGGACCGCCGGACGTGGCTCGCAGATCGGTTCCTCGGCAGCCAACGCCTGGGCACTCGGCCCGAGCATCACCTGGGCTGCGTTTGACCTCGGCAGCGTCCGCGCCCGTTTGCGCGGTGCCGATGCTGACGCCGAAGGCGCGCTGGCCAACTACGAGCAACAGGTGCTGCTGGCGCTGGAAGAATCGGAAAATGCCTTCAGCGATTACGGCAAGCGTCAGCAACGTTTGATCTCGCTGATCCGTCAGAGCGAATCGAGTCGCAAGGCCGCTGATCTGGCGGAAATCCGCTACCGCGAAGGCACCACCGATTTCCTCGTCCTGCTCGACGCCCAACGTGAGCGCCTGAACGCCGAAGACAGTCAGGCACAGGCCGAAGTCGAGCTGTATCGCGGTATCGTCGCGATATACAAGGCCCTCGGCGGTGGCTGGCAACCGGAGACGGTCGCCAGCAAGTAAAGGTTGTTAAAGAGCTCCTTTGGTTGGCCGCAACCAACCAAATTTTTTGCCCCGCGTATCATTCGGTCGCGGGGTTTTTTTATGCCTGTTTGCAGCACTGGGATTTTTTGTGGGAGCGAGCCTGCTCGCGAAAGCGTCAGGTCAGACATATCAGCGGTGGCTGATACTCTGCCTTCGCGAGCAGGCTCGCTCCCACAATGGATCAGCGGTGATCCTCCAGGACGGTGACAGTGGCGGTTGTACCGGCGCGCAGGCGATGCTTGCCGGTAAAGTCGCCATCGATGCCGATACGCACCGGCACCCGTTGCGCCAGTTTCACCCAGGTGTAACTCGGGTTGATGTTCGCCAGCAGACGACTGCCCGGCGCGTTTTCGCGGTCGGCGATGGCGAAGGCGATGCTTTCCACTGTGCCGCCGAAGCGCTCACCACTCATCAATTGAATGCGTACCCGATCACCCTCCGCGATTCGCGGCAGCTTGGTTTCTTCGAAATAGCCGCTGACGTAGAACGAATCGCTGTCGACCAACGCCAGCAGTGCCCCGCCCGCCTGTGCGTAATCACCTTGGCGGGTAAGCAGGTTGGTGACATAACCGCTGACCGGCGATTCGACGCGGGTGCGCTGCAAATCCAGTTCAGCCTGGGTCAGCGCGGCAATTGCCAGTTGCACATTGGCTTCGGCCAAGCCGAGGTTGGCCTGATTGCGCAGCAGATCCGCTTGGGCAACCGCCACGTCGGTACTGGCCTTCTCCCATTCCTCACCGGAAATGGCGAAGCCC
Organism: Pseudomonas siliginis; assembly: GCF_024072275.1. Lineage (NCBI taxonomy): Bacteria > Pseudomonadati > Pseudomonadota > Gammaproteobacteria > Pseudomonadales > Pseudomonadaceae > Pseudomonas > Pseudomonas siliginis. The sequence goes on from NZ_CP099598.1 coordinate 3,173,298, forward strand.
TGCTTCAGCGTGCGGCGCCGGCGCTCCTCGCTCTGGCGTTGCTTGAGCAACGCTTCACTGGCGACGATTGCCGCTTGCGATTGCCCCAGCGAAGCCTTGGACACTTCAACCGAGCGTCGGGCATGCTCGACCGCCAGTTGATAGCGCGCCGGATCGATCTCCAGCAACAATTGACCTTTGTCGACATGCTGGTTGTCCTGCACCGCCAGTTTGACGATACGCCCCGAAACATCCGCCGACAGCGTCACCACATCCGCCCTCACCCGAGCATCCCGTGTCCACGGCGCGCGGGTGTAATACTCCCAGGCAAACCAGCCGAGGACGATCGCCAGGATCACCACTGCCACGGTCATCATTCGTGCAACTAGTGCTTTCAAGACATCAGGCTCCCATCAACAGAATCAGCGTGGCGCAGACACAGGCGTACAGCGCGCCTTCGAACAGCGCTTCATGCCAGACCAGGCGCAGTACGCCCAGGCGGCGCAAGCACCAGTCCAGCAACATGAAAATCGGGATCGCCAGTAACAGAGCCTGGGCAATCGGCGGCAGATAAACCCCGCCAATTTCGAAATCAATGGGCAAGTTGCGGTTCTCCTTCCAGACCTTGAGGTTGCAAATGTTCGCCGTGGCGCTCGAGGAACGACACCACAATCAGCAGCGCCACACGCATGCGAAAAACCGACCATAAATGTTCATGGCTGGCGGCGTGCAGCTCGTCCAGCTCATCTCCGAGTTGGTGCAACGTCGCCAGCAGCGCCGGGAGCTGCACATCAGCGCGTCCGGCAACCAGGCGACCGGTCTTGCGTAACGTCGATGCCAGGCGCTGGCTGAACGCATCGGTGAGTAACGCGTTGTTCTGCGCCTGCTGCCTCAGCTGATGCATGGCCACGCCCAGGGCTACGCAAGCCAGGCTGATTTCATACAAGCGTTGCATGGCGCGATCGTTTGCCGCTGGCAGCAGGCCGAGCATGCTGGTCAGGCGATCGGTCATCCGACTCTCGAAGGCGAATTGTTGTTCATCGGTGGCCGGCATTTTGCTCAGTTGGTACACCTGCTCCCGCGCTTCGCCGTACAGGCGCCGGATGCGCAAGCCCGGGCGGAACGGGAAGATCAGCGCATAAACGATCAGGGCCAGCATCGCTGCACTGACGTAGGCGCCGGCGAATTCGAACCATTGGATCGCCGTATTCTGCCCAGTGCCGGTGTTTTGCGGTCCGAGCATTAGAAAACTCGACAGCCCCAGGCCCATGCCGATACCGGCGGTGGCCGGACTGGAAATGCCCACGGCAATGGCATACAGCAGCGGCGCCAGCAGCAAGGCCAGCAGCTCGAAATCACTGATCGCGGGCACCAGCATGAATTGATAGAACGCCGACACTACCAGCGCCAGACCCAAGCCTCGCGCATAGCTTTGCGCAGCCATCAGCGGACGCGGAAAAGTCGCCATCAGCGAGCAGAGAATTCCCACCAGAATCATTCCGCCGCGCGCACCATCCCACGCCGTTTCGATCCAGATCAATCCGCTGACCAACAGCGCGGTAAAGGCGCGAATGGCGTTCATCGAGGCCAGGGTGAAATCCAGATGCAACGGACTGCTCTGGCCGCGATATAGGCAACTGGCCGGGCGCCCTTCCTGAATGGCGTCGCTCAGTTCGAGAATCTGCTCCAGTTGCTGCAGCAGGCGCGCCTGCTCCCAACGCAGCGCCCAGGCCAGTGAACGCAGGGCCGCACTCATGTTCTCGGTCTGCTGCTCGGCCTTGTACGCCAACGCTTCGAACTGTTGCTGCAAGGTGACGAAACGTTGCCGGTCCGCGCCAGACAGCGCACGACCCTGTTGCGCCAGTTGCTCAAGCAACGCCAGTTCCTCGGCCCGCAGTTGCTGCACCTCCAGCGGCAGATCGCCCTCCCAGCGTTCGATGAGCAATTCGCGCTGATGCCGTAGCGCGGTCAGTCGCGAGGTCAGCAGCATCAGTTGATTGCCCAGCAGCAACACCAGATTGTCGGCATCGCGCAAACGTGGGGCATCGAAATACAAATGGCGCCGCAACCCCTCCAATGCGCTGATCTCGCCGAGCAATTGCATCTGCCGACGCTGAAAATCGGCTTCGCTTTCTTCCGTGCGAAGCACTTCGGCGGCGTGGCTGGCGGCCAGTTTGATCACCTGATCGATTTTGGCGAAATAACCTTTGGCCACTGCTTCAGGCCGGGCTGTGAGCAGGCTCACCACGCACACGCAGGCAACGGCCAGCAGGGTTTCGGTGACGCGGGTGACCGCTAGCAAAAACGTGCCTTCCTGATCCGGGATCGCCAGCAAGGCCACCACCACTGCGGTGTAGCCACTGAGCACGAACGCCTGGGAACTGGTGTAGCGCAACAAGGTGCCGCCCGCTGTGCACAGCGCCAGCCACAACGCCAATGTCGTGATGAACGGCAGCGGCGCCTGAGGAAAAATCGCCATGATCAGCACCGCCACCGCGGCACCCACGGTGGTGCCGATCACCTGGCCGAAACTGCGCGCCAGTGCCATCCCTGCCAATGGCTGACTGACAATCACCACAGCCATGATCGACCACTTCGGTTGTTCGAGATCGAAAATGAACGCCAGATATAGGGTCAACAGCCCGGCGGCGATGGTCCGCAGGGCAAACAGCAGAACAGCCTGACCGGGATGGATCAAAGCCTTGAAATAAGCGAACAGCGCTGGCATGGGCACACTCTTTAAAACGACTTCTGCAAGCGTAGACATTCCAGCAAAAGCCTGACGGATTTCACAGTCGACACGTGTTGTAGGACGATTCGCTGGCAACGGTTTGACTCACGCGCCAAGCTGAACGAAGCTTGCCGCTCTGCTCAAGTTCGAAGCTTTCGGAAACCCCGCATGACTCAGTCCCGCCGCAACCTGCTGATCGGCCTAGGCCTCGTACTGATCCTCGGCGTCGTCTGGCTGTCATGGCGCAGCAGCACACCGACCATCCCCGATGCTATCAAACATGGCTACAGCGAAGCGCTGAACGCCGCGCGCACTGGTGAACCCGGAGCGGCGCGCCAGTTGTACCAGCAATTGGGCCGCCCGGACATCTCGGTCAAACGCCGGGTCTGGCTGCACGGCGAGCTGCCCAACTACCCCAGCCCGCAGGCCTTGAAACTGGCTGACATCGACCTGCATCACGAAGCACCGCAAGTGCGCGTCGCAGCGATCAAAAGCATCGTCGGTCTGGTGCCCGGCGGGCAACGCAGTCTGCTGCTCGGACCGTTGCTCGATGATGAAGAACAAACTGTCCGTTTTGCCGCGATCAACGCCCTGCTCGGCCTGGCCCCGGACGAGCTCGGTCTGTATTTCGCACCGCTACAGCAGGCCATCGACGGCTGGCAACAGACCTTGGAAAGCCAGCCGGAAAGCGCCGCCAACTACGCGCAACTGGCCCGTCTCTATATCCACAACGCCGAATACAAACAGGCCCAACAGGCGTTGGACAATACCTTGCGTCTGGAACCGGGCAACCTGCCAGCGCTGGTCATGCAGATCGATGTGCTCGACCGCCAGGGCCAGAGCGATGCCGCTCGCCAGTTGCTCGCACGTCAACTCAAGGCGCAGCCTGCTTCCGCCTATCTGCAACATGCCCTCGGCCTGTGGCTGCTGCACCACGGCCAGCGCGAATACGCCCTGCTCGGCCTGTCCAAAGCGGTAGAACTGGAGCCGGACAACAAGGATTATCGCTACGACCTCGCCACCACTCTGCACAGCGCGGAAGAACTGGAAGCGGCGCAAAAACAGCTGCAGGAAATCGTCCAGCGCCACCCCGCCGACCGCAAGGCGCGGGTGTTGCTGATCAACTACTGGAAGGAAAGCGGCCAACTGCAGAATGTGCAGATCCTGTTGGCGCAACTGGAGCAGCTGAATCCGGACGACCCGGCCCTGCAACAAGGTCTTTAATCCAGTCAGGGCGGACTCAATTGGCCGCCCGTCCAAGAAAAAGCGGAACCGTGAACACGCCGTGAGGTCAAGTTACTCAGGCGGCTCACTCTAGCCAGCCGCCGGATTACCCTAGTCATAAGAGGGCGTTTTTTGACTACATCAAACGAGTTGATCAGTGCAAAGGCCGCCGTCGGCATTGTGGGTCTGGATGACATCCTTGCCGGTGGCTTGTCTCGCGGCCATGTGTTTTTGCTCGAGGGGGAACCCGGGACCGGCAAAACCACCGTGGCGTTGCATTTCCTGCGCGCCGGTGCGCTGGCCGGGGAACGCTGCCTGTACATCACTCTCTCGGAAACCGAGAAAGAACTGCGTCAAGGTGCGCTCTCCCACGGCTGGGAGCTGAACGAAAACATCAAGATCTTCGAGCTGACACCGCCGGAAAGCCTGCTCAATGCCGAACACCAGCAAAGTCTGCTGTATTCCTCGGACCTTGAACTGGGTGAGGCGACCAGGCAGATTTTCGAAGTGGTCGAACGCTTCAAACCGACCCGCGTAGTGCTCGACAGTCTTTCGGAGATCCGTCTGTTGGCGCAGAGCTCGTTGCGCTATCGTCGGCAGATTCTGGCGATCAAGCATTACTTCGTGCGCTACGACGCCACCGTCCTGCTGCTCGACGACCTGACCACCGAGTCCCTCGACAAGACCGTGCACAGTGTCGCCCACGGCGTGATTCGTCTTGAAGAGCTGACACCGAGCTACGGCGCTGAGCGTCGGCGCGTTCGAGTGGTCAAGTATCGCGGGCAGAAATACCGTGGCGGTTTCCACGACTTCACCATCATGGGCGACGGCGTCCATGTTTTTCCACGCTTGGTAGCGGCGGAACATCGCGGCGACTACCCACGTCTGCAGCTGTCCAGCGGCATCCCGCAAATGGACGCCCTGCTCGGCGGCGGCATCGAGACCGGCTCAAGCACGCTGATTCTCGGCCCGGCCGGTACCGGTAAATCGCTGATCTCAATGATCTTCGCCGCCGCAGCGGTGGCTCGAGGCGAAAAAGCCGCGCTGTTCATTTTCGATGAAGAGCTGGGCCTGCTGTTCGAACGCATGCGTCATCTCGGTATCGACCTCAAAGCCTTGCAGGCCACCGGTAATCTGCTGATCGAACAAGTAGACGCCGCCGAATTGTCTCCCGGTGAGTTGTCCCATCGCGTGCGCCGTTGCGTCGATGAGCTGGGTATCAAAACCGTGGTAATCGACAGCATCAACGGCTATCAAGCGGCGATGCCGGAAGAAAACGCGCTGGTGCTGCACATGCACGAGCTGTTGCTGTACCTGAACCGCAAAGGCGCGGCGACTTTCATGACGGTCGCCCAGCACGGTCTGGTGGGCGATATGCAGGCGCCGGTCGATATCACTTACCTGGCCGACACGGTGATTCTGTTGCGCTACTTCGAAGCCCTCGGCAAAGTCCGCCGGGCGATCTCGATTATCAAGAAACGTACCGGCAACCACGAGTCGACCATCCGTGAATACCGGATCTCCTCGCATGGCATGACCATCGGCCAACCGCTGGAATCCTTCCAGGGCGTGCTGCGTGGCGTGCCGACTTACATGGGAGCGAGCAATCCATTGCTTGAGGATGAAAGCTTGTGACGGTCAACACGCCGTTGGCCGAGCGGGTGCTGGTGCTGGCGCCTATGGGTCGCGACAGCCAGATCGCGTTGATGATCCTCAACGAAGCCGGCTACGGCGGCATGGTGGCGCCGAATCTCGGCGCTTTATGCACCGAGCTGGAGGTCGGTGCCGGACTGCTGCTGATTGCTGCTGAAGCGCTGCGCGGACCTGAACTGGAAGGGCTAATCGCCTACCTTGACCAGCAGCCCGCGTGGTCGGACATGCCAATTGTCCTGCTGACTCATCATGGCGGCGATGAACAAGGGCCGCCGTCGCGCCTCAGCACCCTGCTGGGCAACGTGACGTTTCTCGAGCGCCCCTTCCATCCCGCGACGCTGGTCAGCCTGGTCTCCGCCGCCCTGCGTGGGCGACGACGACAATATGAAGCGCGCGATCGGCTGATCGACCTGAGTGAAAGCGAACGACGCCTGCAATCGACTCTGGAAACCCTCGAACAGCAAGTCGAAGAACGCACCGCACAACTTCGCCACAACGAAGAAGCCCTGCGCCAATCGCAGAAAATGGAAGCGGTCGGCCAACTCACTGGCGGCATCGCTCACGACTTCAACAACATGCTCACTGGCATCATCGGCAGTCTTGAATTGCTGCGTCGACGTCTGGCCCGAGGCCGCACGGAAGACCTCGACAGCCTGATCGATCTAGGTGTGACGTCAGCGAACCGCGCCGCCGGCCTGACTCACCGTCTGCTGGCGTTCTCGCGCCGTCAGTCACTCGACCCGAAAGCCGTGCAAATGAACACGCTGGTGCTGTCGATGGGCGAGCTGCTGCAACGCAGCCTCAATGAAAGCATTCATCTGGAAATGCGCCTGGACGACAATCTCTGGGTTGCCGAGGCCGATCCCAATCAACTGGAAAGCGCCCTGCTCAACCTGGTGATCAATGCCCGTGATGCGATGCCCGAGGGTGGCAAGCTGGTGGTGGAAACCAGCAATCAGGTGCTGCATCGCGAATTCACGGCTGCGTACAGCAATCTGGAGCCAGGCGATTACGTGATGCTCAGCGTCACTGACAATGGCAGCGGCATGCCCCAGAGCGTGGTCAGCCGTGCGTTCGATCCGTTTTTCACCACCAAGCCGATCGGCCAGGGCACCGGCCTCGGACTGTCGATGATCTATGGTTTCAGCAAGCAGTCGCGCGGGCATGTGTCGATCGACAGTGAAATCGATGAAGGCACCACGGTAAAACTCTATCTGCCGCGTTTCCGTGGTGAAGAAGTGGAAATTCCCGTCTCGGATTCGCAGCAGGCTCCGTATGCGATGGATGGCGAAACCGTACTCATCGTTGAAGACGACCCTGCGGTGCGCGTATTGGTCAGCGCCGTGCTCAGTGAGTTGGGTTACGCGTTCGTCGAGGCCGGTGATGCCGACGGCGCCATGCCGATTCTAAATTCGACGCAACGCATCGATTTGCTGATCAGCGACGTTGGTCTGCCGGGGATGAACGGTCGTCAACTGGCGGAGGTTGGTCGGCAATATCGCCCAGGTCTGAAAGTGTTGTTCATCACCGGTTATGCCGAGCACGCGGCGGTGCGCGGTGGCTTCCTCGACTCGGGAATGCAGATGATCACCAAGCCCTTCACCTTTGATCTGCTCACCGCCAAGGTGCGCGAGATGATCAATAGCTGATTCTCATGCAGGAGCTGCCGAAGGCTCGGCAGCTCCTGCATGACAATCAGGCCAGCAACTCCTGAATCTTTTCCTGCAACACATCCAGATCGAACGGTTTTTCCAGGATCGGTGCCCTGTTAGTAATCGGGCTGCCGGTCTCACGGATTTCCTGCGGGTAGCCGCTGATGAAAATCACTTTGAGGTCCGGTCGCAATTTCACCGCTGGCTCGGCAATCTGCACGCCGGAGATACCGCCCGGCAGGCGGAAATCGGTAATCAGTATGTCGAGATGAGGTTTGCTGGCGAGGATCTCGAAAGCCTGCTCGCCATTTTCCGCTTGCAACACGCGATAGCCCTGCCCTGACAGGTAATCTGTCAGGACCATCAAGATAACCGGTTCGTCTTCGACGACGAGTACTACATCTTGCGCATCTACGCTCATGGGAAGCCTTTGTTCGGTCAATAGCTGCTGATACGACCGTGTGGTCACTCAGAGGTTGCGTCGGATATGCCGTTTTCCTGGATTGGCAGACAAACGCGAAACAGGGCGCCCTCGTTGATTTCACTCTCGACGACGATGGAGCCGCCATGGGCGGCGACGATCTGCTCGGAAATGAACAGACCCAGCCCGAGCCCGGCCACCACCGTCTTGGCGGACACCCGTTCGAACTGCTGAAAAATACGCTTCTGGTTCTCGGCGCTGATGCCGATGCCGTGGTCTTGTACCTCGACCCGGGCCTCGTCATCTTCGCGATAGACGCGCACCTGAATCGGGCTGCGACCACCGTAACGCAAGGCATTGGTCAGCAGATTGGACACCACTTGCTCGATGCGGAACTCGTCCCAGCAACCTTCTACCGGCGCCGATGCCTCGAAGGAAACGCTGGTTTCTGCCGCTTCCATTTGCGAGGCAAAATTCTGCAGGAGATTGCTGACCAGTTGCACCAGATCGAAACGACTCGGTCGGATCGATAGTTTGCCGGTGCGGATTCGCGAGACATCGAGCATGTCTTCGATCAGGCGAATCAGGCTTTTGATCTGCCGCTCATCGCGGTCGACCATCGCCTGCATCTTGTCGAGGGTGAACGCTGAGGCGTTGTCCCGGGCCAAGTGCATCTTGCGCAGCTGGGTTTCGAGGATCAGGCCATTGAGCGGCGTACGCACCTCGTGGGCGACGATGGACATGAAGTCATCACGCATGCGCACCGCTTGTTCCAGCTCCAGCTGGGTGCTTTGCAGCTGTTGCAGCAGCGCTTCCTGCTCACGCCGGGCCTGCTCCAACGCCTCGACCTGCTGCTTCATCGCCTTGCTCTGGCGATACAGATCGACGAAAACGTTGACCTTGCTCTTCACCGCATGGATATCCAGCGGCTTGTGCAGGAAGTCCACCGCACCGCTTTCATAGCCTTTGAACGCGTAGTTGAGTTCTCGGCCGGCAGCGCTGACAAAGATGATCGGGATGTTCTTGGTCTTCTCTGTACCGCGCATCAGCTCGGCGAGTTCGAAGCCGTTCATGCCGGGCATCTGCACGTCGAGAATGGCCATGGCGAATTCGTGCTGCAGCAACAGCGACAGTGCTTCGTCCGCCGACAGAGCCTTGTAGACCGTGCGATCCTCGCGCTTGATCAGCGCTTCCAGCGCCAGCAGGTTTTCTGGCAGATCGTCAACGATCAACAGTTTGGCTTGGATATTACTCAGCATGCGATTCGTTCCAGCTCGACTAGCAGACGGCCGATGCCGTGAATGGGTAGGACATGATCCGGCTGCAGAACGTTCAGTGCAGCCTGGGGCATGGTGGCGACTTGTGCATCCTCGGGGTCTTGAACAATGGTCAGGCCGGCGCCACGCTTGACGTAAGCGAGCCCGCGCGCGCCATCGTGATTGGCGCCGGTCAGCAGGACAGCGGCGAGTGTCTCGCCGTAAACGTCAGCGGCGGATTCAAACAGGTAATCAATAGACGGCCGCGAATGATGTACGCGGTCCTCCAGGCTCAGTGACAAGCTGCGATCCGCTTCGACCGACAAGTGATAACCGGGCGTGGCGAAATACACCGTGCCGGCTTCAATGTCCTGCTTGTCTTCAGCTTCCTTGACCGGCATCGCCAGGCGCCGGGAGAACACTTCGGCCAGATGACTGCGGCGTTCTTCCGGCAGATGCAGAACGATGATGATCGGCAGCACATAGCCTTTGCGCAACGGCCCGAGCAGGGTCAGCAACGCCTCGACACCGCCTGCGGAGGCGCCGATCACGACAGCCTCGATGCGAGGCAGGCTCGGGGTGTCGTTCATGATTTGCGGTAGATCCGTTCTTGTTTGACCAACGCCTCGAACTGATTCGAATAGTTGGAAAAATCCAGGGTTTCCTTGCTGCCCAACACCAGAAAGCCGCGATGCGACAGTGATTCATGGAACAGCCCGAATGCCCGGTCCTGCAGCTTCTTGTTGAAGTAGATCAGCACATTGCGGCAGGAAATCAACTGGGTTTCGGAGAACACGCTATCGGTGGCCAGGCTGTGGTCGGCGAACGTCACGTTCTCGCACAGGCTCTTGTCGAAAATCGCGTAGCCGTAGGCTGCGGTGTAGTAATCGGCAAACGAACGCTGACCGCCGGCCTGCTGATAGTTGGCAGTGTAGGCGCGGACGTTTTCCATGGAGAAAATCCCTTGCTTGGCCTTCTCCAGCGAGCGCGGGTTGATGTCGGTGGCGTAGATGATCGTGCGGTCGAGCAGGCCTTCTTCGCGCAGCAGAATCGCCATCGAATAGACCTCCTCGCCCGTGCTGCAGCCGGCAATCCAGATTTTCAGCGACGGATAGGTGCGCAGCAGCGGCACCACTTCGTTGCGGATCGCCAGGAAGTGCGAAGGATCACGGAACATCTCGCTGACCGGGATCGTCAGCAGTTGCAGCAGCTGCATGAACGCCGTCGGGTCGTGCAGGACTTTTTCTTGCAGGGCCGAGATGGTCGCGCACTCGAACTGACTCAGCGCGTGCTGCACCCGGCGCTTGATCGAAGCGCCGGAGTAGTCGCGAAAGTCATAGCTGTACTTCAGGTAAATCGCCTCGATCAACAAGCGTAATTCGATTTCGCTGTTGCGCTCGGCTGAACTGCTGCGTTCCACTAGATGCGTTCCATTTTCGGTAACCACACACGTATCAGCGAGAACAGACGATCAAGGTCGATGGGCTTGGCCAGGTAATCGTTGGCGCCCGCTTGCAGGCAGCGCTCCTGATCGTCCTTCATGGCCTTGGCCGTTACCGCGATGATCGGCAGCTTGCGCCAGCGCGGATCCTTGCGGATTTCCATGGTGGCTTCGAAGCCATCCATTTCCGGCATCATCACGTCCATCAGCACCAGGTCGATGTCCTCGACTTCATGAAGTTTCTCAATCGCTTCGCGGCCATTACGGCCGATCACCACGACTGCGCCTTTGTGTTCCAGTGCACTGGTCAGGGCGAAGATGTTGCGCACATCGTCGTCCACCAGCAGCACTTTGCGACCTTCAAAGACCTTGTCGCGGCTGCGCGCGGTCTTGAGCATCTTCTGCCGTTCATGCGACAGCTGCGATTCGACTTTGTGCAGAAAGAGTGTGACCTCGTCGAGCAACCGCTCCGGGGAGCGCGCGCCCTTGATGATGATCGAGCGTGAATACTTGCGCAGCTCGGCCTCTTCATCGCGAGTCAGATTGCGGCCGGTGTAGACAATGACCGGCGGGAACGAGCAGATGTCCTCGGTGGACATGCGCTTGAGCAAATCGTTGCCGAGCATGTCCGGCAGCTTGAGGTCGATGACCATGCAGTCGTAGATGGTCGTGCGCAGCAGTTCCAGCGCGTCCTGGGCCAGGCCGACTGCAGTGATTTCAATGTCTTCGTCGCCGATCAGCCGCGCGATGCTTTCGCGTTGCAGATCGTCGTCTTCGACCAGCAGCACGCGCTTGACCTTCTGCGTCAGCTTGGCTTCCAGACGAGCGAAGACGTCCTTGAGCTCTTCGCGGGTGGTCGGCTTCACGGCGTAGCCGATGGCGCCCATGTGCATAGCGGCTTCGACGCGGTCTTCCACGGAAATCACGTGCACCGGAATGTGCCGGGTTTCGGCGCGTTCTTTCAGGCGTTGCAGCACGGTCAGACCGGAATGATCCGGCAGGCGCATGTCGAGCAGGATCGCATCCGGCACGAATTCGCGGGCCAGGTCGTAACCTTCATCGGCACCGTGGGCGACCAGACACTGATAACCCAACTCATGTGCCAGGTCATACAGGATGTGCGCGAAGTTCGGCTCGTCCTCCACCACCAGAATGCAGCGGGTGGCGAACGGCGCCTTGTCGCGATCGTCGGCGAAGCGCGGGATGACAGCCGGAATCGCTGACGCCACCGGTGCCGCAACGGCCGTTGGTGTAGCCACAGCAGGCGCTGCATGAAAGGTCAGCGGCGCGGCCGGCGTATCACCGAATTCGTGATACTGACGCGGCAACAGCAGCGTGAACGTGCTGCCCTGCCCCGGTACGCTGTCGACGCTGATCGAGCCGCCCAGCAACGTTGCCAGATCCCGCGAGATTGAAAGGCCCAGGCCGGTACCGCCGTACTTGCGGTTGGTGGTGCCATCCGCCTGACGGAACGCTTCGAAAATACTTTCCTGCTGATCGGCTGCGATACCAATCCCGGAATCCTTGACGCTGAAAGCGATGTGATCATTCGGCTGCGCGGTGATGCTCAGGCTGACGGCGCCGTGCTCGGTGAACTTGATCGCGTTGGACAGAAGATTTTTGATCACCTGCTCCAGACGCTGCCGGTCGGTGAACAGTAAGCCGGGAGCGTCCGGCTGGACCTCGACAGTGAAAGCAAGGTGCTTGTCGGCAGCAAGCGGTTCGAACATCGAGCGCAAGCCATCGACCAGACGATCGACGCGGGTGTTTTCGGCAATCACTTCAAGCTTGCCGGCCTCGACCTTGGAAATGTCGAGGATGTCGTTGATCAGGTTGAGCAGATCGTTGCCGGCCGAATAGATCGATTCGGCAAACTTGACCTGTTCCGCCGACAGATTCTGCTGCGGGTTTTCCGCCAGCAGCTTGGCCAGAATCAGCGAACTGTTGAGCGGCGTGCGCAGTTCGTGGGACATGTTGGCGAGGAATTCGGACTTGTACTTGCTCGAGCGTTGCAGCTCTTCGGCACGCTCTTCGAGTTGAATCTGCGCCTGATTCAGCTCGGTGTTTTTCTTGTCCATCGCATCGCGCTGTTCGGCCAACTGCTCGTTGGTCTGCTCCAGCTCCACTTGCTGGGTTTCCAGATGCGCCTGGGATTCCTTGAGAATCCGCGACTGTTCTTCCAGCTCTTCGTTGGCAGTCTTCAGCTCTTCCTGCTGCACTTGCAGCTCTTCATTGAGCTGCTGGGTTTCGGCGAGCACTTCCTGCAAGCGTTGACGGTAGCGCGCCGCCTCGATCGAGGTGCCGATGTTGCCGGCAATCAGCTCCAGCAATTCGATGTCGCGCTCGGACAGCGGACGCAGGAAGCCCAACTCGATTACGCCGTTGACGCGGTCGTCATCGCTGGTCGGCACCACCAGCACACTGTGCGGCAGGCCTGCACCGAGGCCGGAGCTGACTTTGAAATAGTCGCCAGGGACCGCGTCGAGACGGATCAGGCGTGCTTGTTCTGCGACTTGGCCGACGATGCCTTCACCGCTGTAAATCGTCTGGTTCAGCTCTTCCTGCTCGCGGGAGAAACCATAAGTCGCCACACGCTTGAGGCCGCCATGTTCTTCACGCACATAAAGCGCAGCGACGGCAGTGCCAAGGTATTGCGCGCAGAATTGCAGAATGTTGCGCCCCAGCAGGTTCAGCGTCAGTTGACCCAACACCTGCTCGGCCAGTTGCGTCTGGCCGTTGCGCAGCCACGCCTGTTTCTCCAGGCGTTCGGCGCTGGCCAGTTGGGCGGCGAGGTTGGCGCTGTAGTTGGTCGACAGGTTTAGCAGATCACGGCGGCCGATGTAGGCCAGCAAACCGCTGATGCCAACGATGAAGATCAGGTAAAGGGTGATGCTCCAGATCGTCGTGCGGCGCACATCCTCATTGCGCGTGGCGCGCAGCACCTGCTCGGTCTCGATGACGTCCTCGAATTGCTTGCGGATTTCATCGGTCAGGCGCTTGCCCCGCCCGGCCTTGACCGCACCGCGATAGTCGCCACTGCTGCGCTGCAGATCGATCATAGACTGCGCGTAATTGGCCCACTCCACCTGCAAGGCTTGCAAACGGCGCAGGCGATCGGTCTGCACCGGATTATCGGCGGTCAGCTCCAGCAACGTATTGAGAGCGACCTCGATACGCGGCTTGGCAACTTCGTACGGGTCGAGAAAGTGCTCGTCACCGCTGAGCAGATAGCCGCGCATGCCGGTTTCCAGATCAACGGTGAGCTTCACCGCTTCATTGGCGTTATTGATCACCCGGTCGGTGTGCTCGACCCATTGGATGACCGACAGCAAATAAGTGATCAGCGAGACGAAGAACACGGCGCTGAGCACGCCAACGCCCAGCGGCAGGCTGACGTTGCGACTCAGAAGTTTGCGGAACCGTTGTTCATCAACCGAGGACGGAGAGGACATGGGGCAGCCTTGTCGAACTGTTGAAAACCCGAGAGTTTGCCCCAAAACCCCGCCATGGATCCATTTTTCTCACACAAATGATGGCATTTTCCTACGCACACCTGCGCATTGGACGACGCCAACGGTTATCCTTGCCTCACCGCACTGACCTGTTCTTTTTTGTATCAGCTCGGGAACTTGTGGCTATGCGCCACTTACTCATGCAAGAGTCCGGCAAATTCGCTTGCCCGGTATCCCCCGATTTCAATTTTTGAGAGTCCTGCCATGTCTGCCACTCCATCCACTATCCTGGTCGTTGAAGACGACTCCATCGTGCGCATGCTTATCGTCGATGTACTGGAAGAGTTGGACTACAAGGTTGTGGAGGCTGATGGCAGCGAGCAAGCCTTGGCTTTTCTTCAGGACCAGAGCCAGCAGATTGATCTGATGATGACGGACGTTGGCCTTCCAGGCATGGATGGTCGCGAACTCGCAGGCGAAGCCCGTAAACTGCGCCCTGCTCTGCCCATCCTGTTCGCCAGCGGCTATGCCGAGAATATTGACGTGCCCAGCGACATGCATGTCATCGGCAAGCCCTTCTCCATCGATCAATTGCGCGACAAAGTTAAAGGCATTCTGAACTAAACCTGATAAATGCCCGTCGCGGATGCAACTTGTCACATCCGAAAATAATCAGCAACTAACTAACACTGCCATTGCTTAACCTGCCAGCTCTATCCTGAATAATCTTTGGCCGCGTTAATAAATAACGAAAATCAGCCAGGGAACTTTCGATACTCATTCAGGATAGAGCCCATGCAGTTCATTTCTTCCGACGTGCCTGCCGCCGTCGATTGCTCCGCTTCCGACAAACAGGAACGCGCGCTTATTGTTCAGTCACTTGCCGAAGCCCTTAAGGCAACTGAGTTTGAAGTCTCGGCCGACAGTTACTCGGCAAGCGCCTCGCTGCCGGTCGCCACTGTATTCAATGTGCAAGATCGCTTCATACCCCGGGTCATCGGCAGCAGTTTTGACGAACGCTGTGAACCAGCACGCAATGCCTTGAAAAATTTAATTGCAACCCCGGAGTTTGCGCAGCTGTTACGCAACCATTCTTTTTCAGCTGATATTCAACTAGCAGTGGATACCAACGCCGGAGTTCTCGTTGTTTATGACTCAGAGTTCGAATCCCATCGTTTCAGTATTGCACTGGATAATGCTGAAGTTTCGGTGTTTTCCGAAGAACTCGATATGCTCGCCGATTTGGCGAAGAACATCGGCGGCGTCGTTTATTCCGGCCAAGTGATTGGCATAGTGCAATGGTTGAAGTTCAACGGTTATGACGTGCCGACGAACATAGCCGAAACCCGGGCACTGATTGAATGGCTGGCCTTCGAACTGCCCGAGCCACCCGCCTTGGGCGACTACCACGAATTGCTCCACGCCGATGAGTCGTCACCGTTTCATCTATCGATAGCGGACCGCAAAGTCATAACCCAGACAGTGCATGAGCTGACCCAAGGTGCGACAAGCCTGTTGCAGGTACTGGCGTTCGCCAACTTCAACCTGATTCCGGCACAGGACATACGCGACAACGCGGACAAGTTCCTGCACAACTTCCTGAGGCGAAAAACCGCTCGCGCCCTGGGAGAAACCCTGCATGCACGCCTTGGCTGGCATCTGGAAGCCAATAACGCGGACGTGCGCGAACGCCAGGTCAATGAGTTAGTCATCGCTGCGCTGATCATCGACATGCAATTGCGCTCCGATCAGCCTCTTGTCGCCGGCTATGACTTCTATCAACCGGCGAATTCCACACTCAGCGCTGCCGAAGTACGCGTCCTGTTCGAACAGCATCTGGTTGATCTGGGCCTGAGCGAAGCGCACAACGCGCCACTGGCAGCGCATCTATTGATCGCGGGTGCAGCACCGGAGTTGCTGATCGACCAGATCCCGCCCGGGCTCACGCTGGACAAGCCAGGCTGGGTAACTGCACGCCAGAGCGCTGCCGTGGTCGAGCACGCCGCACCTGGCAGCTCGCGTGCAATGACGTTTGCACAACTCAAGGCGTTTTCCGAGCTGACCCCGGTTTCCGGTGAGCTCGACAAGTTGTACGAAGCGGCGGCGATCCCGGCGGTGGTGGACTGGGCGGTACTCAACGGAGTCATCCCTTACCGCAGCGACAAAGACTACGACAAGACCACGGTGATCAAGGCCAGCGCGTATTTCTCGCGTTACATGGAGGCTCTGGCCCAGTCTGAAACAGGCTTGTCCACCGCGCCACCGGACCGGCGCAAAATCGCTTTGCGTGCGCTGGAGCAAGTGATGCCCGCCGGCGCCTATCTCGAACAGCCGGCCTTCGAAATAAAGTACCTGGACAGTTTCGGCGAACGTAGCTGGCTCGAAGGGTTGAAGGCTGCGCATCCGGCGGGGATTCTTACCGAGTTCTGGAATTTCCTCGCCAGCGCCACTGACAACAACCAATACGCGATCAACGGCCTGTTGCGCTTACGCCTGTCGATTCTCGATCTGTATCTTTCCGGCGATCTGGTTGAAGACGGACAACTTTCGGACAAATTCAAGACCCGCGACAACTTCCACCCCCCGGCCGATGCCTTCACCCGCCTGGCCGAACTGCCATCGCCGGCGCAACTGTTTGATCAGGCGTTTGACCGTTACTACCGGAACGTGCGCGAGGGTCTATCGTCCCTGATCAAAATGGCGATCACGCAGATGCCAGAGCATGATCGTCAGGCCTTGACCAGCGGCCAAATGACCTTCTACACCGTCAGGAAGGAAGTCAATCCACTGAATCCGCAGCAAGAAACGCAAATCCAGCGAGATGAGGCCAATGGGCGTTACGGGATCATTCTTTGCTGCGACAACGGTGATCGGCTGCGTGCTTACGAACTGTTCACGCTGCGCGGCGTCTGCTACGAGCGTCCGGATCTGGCGCTCAAGCTGCAAGACACCGGTCTCATTCATCAACGGCCGACCCTTTCATACACTGGCAGCAAGTACGATTTTCAGGACAAGAACAAAGCCAGCGAGTGGCCCCTCGATTACGCCGCCTACCGCGAAGGCAGCGAACCACGCCAGGGCATGACTTCCAAAGTAGTGGTGGAGAAGCTCTGGCAGTTGCAACTGCAAGAGACTGATGTGCGCGCGGTTCCGCTGTTCTTTTCTGCGCAACTGGATGAGATCGCCCAATGCGTACTGGACAACCATCCTGTCGCCCGCCGCGAAGAGTTGTATGCCGCACTGGATGTGCGCAACGGCCTGGAAGAATGGCGCGACACCAGGGAGATCGTCGAGAACCTGGCAATCAACGTCATCGTGCCGTTCAAACAGTGCATTGAAGACATTCGTTCCGGACGCACCGACCGTGTCGCCGAAGGCATTGGTGGCTGCATTCTGGATGGCCTGTCAGTCATCGGCCTGCTGGTCGGTCTTGGCGCGTCGGCAGCGAGCATCATCGCCAAGACCGGGTCGACCACCCTAAAACTGCTGAAAGTCGCCAAAGCCGTGGCCCGAGCGGCCGTGTCGCTGATCAACCCGCTCGACGGATTGCCCACCCTCGCCCGCAAAGGTTTTCGTCTGGTCAAACGCGGCGTGGTCTTTGCCGGTGAAACCGCGCTCGACACCGCGCACACCGCCAGCGTGCAATTGAAAAGGTTGATCCATGGTGTCGAGAGTCGGGACTGGCTCAGGCTCTCCCACACCGGCGATGTGCGTCAGGCGACCTGGCGAGGCGCCGACGCGCTTGGCGAGGCGATCGACATCGCAGTGCTGGAACGCAACCAGGACTGGCACGCGCTGAGCATCCGCACCGGCGGTGCCTGGGGCCCGCGCCTGAAACTGCTCGACCTGGGTAACTTCGCCCCGTTGAAGCGCCTGTTCGGCCGCTTCAAGCCATTCAGTTACACCCGCGGTTATCTGAAAAAAGCCATTCCCCGCGCCCGGACCAAGCTGGACAACTCCATCAACGCGCTGTCGCAACCGTCTTCCAACGACGACATTCGCGCGGTGCTCAAGCATGTGTTCGGTAACGATTCCGATGAAGTGGCACAGCACGTGTCGAAACATCTCAGCGCGATGCGCAAGGATCTCGAGTCGATCAGCTTCAGCAATGTGACGTTCCGCCCGCATCAACCCGGCGTGATCGCCTCGCTTTCGCCACCGGCCTATAAGCGTTGGCAGACAGCGCTGCGCACCGGCGAAAAAATCGATGAGTCCGCAGGCCGGTTTCTGTCGATCTACCCGGACAATCTCGATGAGTTTTACAAGTTGTCGCGCTACGACGACGGCAGCGTCGCCGACGTGCTGATTCACGAAATGTCCCACGGTGGCCCGGACACCCTCGACCTGTACTACGGCAAGGTCTACCCGGAGTTGCATCAGGCGGAGTTCGATGCGGTCGGACTGCTGGAACTGGCTCGGGACGCGCGCAAGGCGCATCCGGACAACCTGATCAATCCACATCACGCTCTGGCGCACCGACCGGGATTCGTCGAGTTCAACCAGGTAAAAACCAGTCTGCCGAAACTGGTCCAGGACCATCCGGCGCTGGCCAACGCTGAGTCATACATGCTTGCGGTATCGCTGCTCGATCAAGCACAAACGCGTCCGGCCATATTGAGCTTCAATGTGAAGACCATCGACGATGCCGTGCGCAACACCGCTGCAGGCAAGTTTCTACAAGGGCCGCTGCTGCTCAACCTCGCCAAACCGGTCATTTAAACGCTGAAACGGCTGGTCGGTGGACAGGGTGCATTTCAATCACTTCGCTGTGGTTTAATTGCGCCCTTTTTTCTTCCATGGGTCAGAGGATCAGTCGTGAGCCATTCGCGTACCACCAAAGTTCTGGTCATCGGCTACGTCTGGCCAGAACCGCGCTCATCGGCGGCCAGCGGGCATGTCATGCAGATCCTCGAGACATTTCTCGATCAAGGCTGGGACATCACGTTCAGCAGCCCGGCCGGCCCGGGTGAACACAAGGCTGATCTGACGGCGCTGGGCATTCGCGAAGTATCGATCGAGCTCAACAACAGCAGTTTCGACACGTTCATCAGCGAGTTGGCGCCAGATATCGTGCTGTTCGATCAGTTCATGATGGAAGAACAGTTCGGCTGGCGGGTGGAGAAACACTGCCCGGACGCCCTGCGCCTCCTGGAAACTTCCGACCTGCAAAGCCTGCGGCATGCGCGTCATCAGCGCCTGAAAGACCGGCTGAAAAGCAACGACGAGCAGACTGATTTCACCGGGCTGTTTGCACCGGCATTGCACGAAGAATTCCAGCTGATGGCCGGCACCGATCTGGCCAAACGGGAAATCGCTGCGCTGTATCGCTGCGACTTGAACCTGATGATTTCCGAAGTCGAGATCGACCTGCTGGTGGAGCAATTCGGCCTGCCTCGGCAAATCCTGCATTGGTGTCCGTTGATGATTGATCTTCCGGACACCGCCCCGCCAGGTTTCGAAGAGCGGGAGCATTTCCTCAGCATTGGCAACTTCCGTCACGCGCCGAACTGGGATGCCGTGCTCTGGATGAAGACCACCCTCTGGCCGCTGATCCGCGCGCGCTTGCCTCGCGCGCAACTGCATATCTATGGCGCCTATACGCCGCCCAAAGCCACGGCGCTGCACAACCCGGCCCAAGGCTTTCTCATCATGGACTGGGCCGAAGATGCACTTGAAGTGATGTCGGCAGCACGAGTCTGCCTTGCGCCATTGCGCTTTGGCGCGGGAATCAAGGGCAAACTGGTGGATGCCATGCTCTGTGGTACGCCGAGCGTGACTACACCGATCGGCGCCGAAGCCATGCACGGCGACGCTCCGTGGCCGGGAGCCGTCGCCCTCGACGCAAACACCTTCGCCGAACAGGCCGTGCAACTGTACGAAGATCCAGCGCGCTGGCAGCAGGCGCATATTCAGGCTTCGGCACTTTTGCAGCAGCGTTATCAGCGCAGCGTACATGGCCCGCGCCTGATCAACCGGATAGATGATTGCCGACAACACTTGGCACAACTTAGAAACGACAACTTCACCGGCGCCATGTTGCGACATCACACACTCAAAAGCACTCAATACATGGCTCAATGGATCGAAGCCAAAAACCAGTTGAATCCAACAGAGCGCTGATTACATCAACTACATGACTTGCATTAAAAGCCAACTTTCGCAATAACACGAACATGCTTATAAACATCCTGCGCGCAACTTACTAACCACTTCGCAGGATGTGCAACATGGAAAGCTTCGACGATATACCAACCCATCAATGGATGGCTTACTCACCACAAATCGATAATCTTTCGTTATTTGAAATGACCCTGCCCGGCGCGCATAACGCCGGTTGTGACTGGGAAGCGTCTTACGCCCTGATTCCCGGGAAAAACTGGCTTGCCTGCCAGGACGTTTCGTTTTATTCGCAGTTGAATCGCGGCGTTCGCGCACTTGATGTACGCCTTGTTTACAACAGCAAGGCGAAACAACTGGCGAAGTTTCGTTTCCATCACAATGGATTCAACTCTTCGCGAACGCTTGAAGACCTGATCAGGGACCTTAAGGGGTTTTATGAAAGAAGCCCGAACGAGTTTATCGTTCTGGACTTCCATGAACTTTCCAACGCTACAGATCCATTCAACCATGAGGAGTTCAAAACAGCTTTGCTGGAGCACCTCGGGGAACGGATTATTCCCACCGACAATCTGCACCTGACAATCGGCGAACTCAAAGCCATCAATCCATTGCAACGCATCATGGTGGCCGCGCCGATGACCTGGGAAAGCGAAGACTTTCGTTTCTACAGACCAATCAATCACAAGTGGATCGGCAAATCACAGGTCAGCACCTCGGATCTTTATGGCTATATAGACAACGTACTGAGCACACCTGTCAGTACGCTCCGCCCATGGTCGCTGTCGGCAACCACTTACACACTCGGCGGCCCACAGCGGATCCTCGACAGTCTTGACGAGTGGTTCGACCCGGAAAAATCCGATTGGGCGCGCAAGTGCAACATCATCAATTTCGACTTCATCAAAAATTCCAACATCGTGCGTTTCTGCCAAATGGCCAACCTGCAAAAGGCACGCGACAAGCTCAACTGAGCGGTAACCAAGGACGGCCGGTCGGAAGTGGCACAAATGGCAAAAAACGAGGCATGATCGCGCAGCGATAATAAAAAAGTGCCCCGTCATGACCCGAACCGCTCGCGTGACCGACCCTTCCTACGAATTGATGGACGACCATAACGGTTTGTCCATCATCTACCGCCAGCACGGCTTCCCCTGCCCGCTGGTGCGCTGGCATTTCCACAAAGAGTACGAGTTGCACCTGATCGTGGCCAGCTCCGGCAAGGTGTTCATCGGCGATTACATCGGCAACTTCTATCCAGAGACTTTGTTTTTGACCGGTCCCAACCTGCCGCACAACTGGATCAGCCAGGTCGCCGAGGATGAAGTGGTGGAGAAGCGCGACATGCTGGTCAACTTCACCGACGAATTGTTCGAGAGCGGGCACCAGGTGTTCGCTGAGCTGAAATCCCTGGCGCCACTGCTTGAGCGTGCGCAGTACGGCATCGAATTTCGTTGCAAGCGCACGATCCGTCAGGCCATGACACTGATGCAGCGGATCGCCGACAGCACCGGCATCACTCGCCTCGGGCATTTTTTCATCCTGATGGAATTGCTCGCGGCCAGTGATGACTTCCAGTTGTTGTCCGGCGCCACCACGCCGCAACTGGCCGACGAACACAACATCGACCGCACCAACCGCGCGGTCGACTACATCTTCAGCCACTACGCGCGGGACATCTCACTGGAAGAAGTGGCCGAGCACCTGGGCATGACACCGACCTATTTCAGCCGGGTATTCAAACAGGCCACCGGGCGCAACTTCATCGAATTCGTCAATCGCCTGCGTATCAGCAAATCCTGTGAGCTGCTGGCCGATGGTGACAAACCGGTGACCGAGGTGTGCTTCGAGTCGGGCTTCAACAATATTTCCAACTTCAATCGACGCTTCCAGCAACTCAAGGGCATGACGCCGTCGCACTATCGACGGCTGGCGGTGCAACGGCTGACAGAACAGAACCATCTCTGACGACACGCCACCTGTGGGAGCGAGCCTGCTCGCGAAAGCGGTCTGTCATTGAAAAATCCTGTGGCTGACACACCATCTTCGCGCGCAGGCTCGCTCCCACAAAAAACCGTGCCCCGGCTGGCGAAATCTGTACGCATTCGCTAACGCCCCCTCGCGCAAAACCCCTTCCCTGCGTTCCCCCGCCCAAACCCCAGTGCAAAAAAGTATCAACAAAAGTGCTAGGGATGATTTGTCAGCTCCGCCGTGGAAGGCTGTAATCAGCGCAGATTCTTCCTGCATTCGGAAGACACAAAAACAATAACTGTCCTTCTGCCCCGTCGGGTGTCAGAAAAGGAGTGCACGATGCAACCCACTGCAAAAGCTTTGCTCGCTCTCACCTGCATGACCCTCAGCAGCGTCAGCCTTGGCGCCCAGACCCTGACCATCGCCACCGTCAACAACAGCGACATGATCCGCATGCAGAAACTCTCGAAAACCTTCGAGAGCGAGCATCCGGACATCAAGCTCAATTGGGTGGTGCTGGAAGAAAACGTCCTGCGTCAGCGCCTGACCACCGACATCGCCACTCAGGGCGGCCAGTTCGACGTGTTGACCATCGGCATGTACGAAGCCGCACTCTGGGGCGGCAAGGGTTGGCTGGAGCCGATGAAGGACCTGCCGGCCAGTTACGCCCTCGACGATGTCTTTCCGTCGGTGCGCGAAGGCCTGTCGGTGAAGGGTTCGCTGTATGCGCTGCCGTTTTACGCTGAGAGTTCGATCACCTATTACCGCACCGACCTGTTCAAGGAAGCCGGGCTGACCATGCCGGAGCGGCCGACCTGGGAAGAGATCGCCGCGTTTGCCGAAAAGCTCACCCACAAAGACAAAGAGCAGTACGGCATCTGCCTGCGCGGCAAGGCCGGCTGGGGCGAGAACATGGCGCTGGTCACCACGGTCGCCAATGCTTATGGCGCACGCTGGTTCGATGAGCAGTGGAAACCGGAATTCAGCGGCCCGGAATGGAAAAATGCGCTGAATTTCTACGTCAACACCATGAAGAAATCCGGCCCGCCGGGCGCATCCAGCAACGGTTTCAATGAAAACCTCGCCCTGTTCAACAGCGGCAAATGCGCGATCTGGGTCGACGCCAGCGTCGCTGGTTCGTTCGTCACCGACAAGACCCAGAGCAAGGTCGCCGATCACGTCGGTTTCACCTTCGCTCCGCATCAAGTCACGGATAAAGGCTCGGCGTGGCTGTATTCGTGGGCGCTGGCGATTCCGACCAGCTCCAAGGCCAAGGACGCAGCAAAAACCTTCAGCGCCTGGGCCACGTCCAAAGAGTACGGCGAACTGGTTGCCAAGACCGATGGCATCGCCAACGTGCCGCCGGGCACCCGCGCTTCGACCTACAGCGATGCTTACATGAGCGCCGCGCCGTTTGCCAAAGTGACGCTGGAATCGCTGAAGGCCGCTGACCCGAGCAAACCGACGCTGAAACCGGTGCCGTACATTGGTATTCAACTAGTGACCATTCCTGAATTCCAGGCAGTCGGCACCCAGGTCGGCAAGCTGTTCTCGGCGGCGCTGATCGGCCAGACCACGGTGGATCAGGCGCTGGCGGCGGCGCAGCAGACCACGGAACGCGAGATGAAGCGCGCTGGTTATCCCAAGTAACCGCTGAATGCCTTGCTCCTGCCTCTTGTGGGAGCGAGCCTGCTCGCGAAGGCGTCGTGTCAGCCAACACACATGACACTGACCCAGCGCTTTCGCGAGCAGGCTCGCTCCCACATGGGGATCTCCATAGGTCTGTATGACTCGGTTGTGAATGCCATGAATACTTCAACTGCCAAAGCCCACATCGACCTGTCGCCAACGCAGCGCAAGCTGCGCCTGCGCAATCCCGGCTGGTTTCTGGTCAGTCCTTCGGTGGCGCTGTTGCTGCTGTGGATGATCGTGCCGCTGGGCATGACCCTGTACTTTTCGATGATCCGCTACAACTTGCTCTATCCCGGCGAAAACGAATTCGTCGGGCTGGAGAACTTCACCTATTTCCTCACCGACTCGGGCTTCATGCCCGGCGCGACCAATACGTTGCTGCTGGTCGGCAGCGTGCTGCTGATCAGCGTGGTCTTCGGCGTATTGATCAGCGCGTTGCTGGAGGCCAGCGAGTTCCTCGGTCGCGGCCTGGTACGGGTGATGCTGATCTCGCCGTTCTTCATCATGCCCACCGTCGGCGCGTTGATCTGGAAGAACCTGATTTTCCACCCGGTCTCGGGGATCCTCGCCTACATCTGGAAGCTGTTCGGCGCGCAACCGGTGGACTGGCTGGCGCACTACCCGCTGCTGTCGATCATCATCATTGTTTCGTGGCAATGGCTGCCCTTCGCGATCCTGATTCTGATGACCGCCATGCAGTCGCTGGATCAGGAACAGAAAGAAGCTGCGCGCCTGGACGGTGCCGGCCCGATCGCGATTTTCTGGCACCTGACCCTGCCGCATTTGGCGCGGCCGATTGCTGTGGTGGTGATGATCGAAACGATCTTCCTGCTCTCGGTGTTCGCCGAAATCTTCACCACCACCAACGGTGGCCCCGGCTACGCCTCGACCAACCTCGCCTACCTGATCTACAACCAGGCGCTGGTGCAGTTCGACGTCGGCATGGCTTCGGCCGGCGGTTTGATTGCCGTGGTCATCGCCAACATCGCCGCGATCATTCTGGTGCGGATGATCGGCAAAAACCTGACTGACAAAGCGTGAGGCCTGCCATGACCCTCCAACAATCCCGCCGCCTGCAAAGCCTGCTGCTCGGCACCCTGGCCTGGGCCATCGCGATCGTGATTTTCTTCCCGATCTTCTGGATGGTGATGACCAGTTTCAAGAGCGAAATCGACGCTTTCGCCACGCCGCCGCAGTTCATCTTCACGCCAACGCTGGAGAACTACCTGCACATCAACGAGCGCAGCGACTACTTCAGCTTCGCCTGGAACTCGGTGGTGATCTCCTTCAGCGCCACCGCCCTGTGTCTGTTGATCGCGGTACCGGCGGCGTACTCGATGGCGTTCTATGAAACCCAGCGCACCAAAGGCACGTTGCTGTGGATGCTCTCGACCAAAATGCTGCCGCCGGTGGGCGTGCTGATGCCGATCTACCTGCTGGCCAAGAGTTTCGGCCTGCTCGACACGCGCATCGCGCTGATCGTGATCTATACGCTGATCAACCTGCCGATCGTGGTCTGGATGGTTTACACCTACTTCAAGGACATCCCCAAAGACATCCTCGAAGCCGCCCGCCTCGACGGTGCAACGCTGTGGCAGGAAATGGTCCGCGTGCTGCTGCCGATCGCCAAGGGCGGCCTCGCCTCGACCGTGCTGCTGTCGCTGATCCTGTGCTGGAACGAGGCGTTCTGGTCGCTGAACCTGACCTCATCGAATGCCGCACCGCTGACCGCGCTGATCGCCTCGTATTCAAGTCCCGAAGGGCTGTTCTGGGCCAAGTTGTCGGCCGTATCGACCCTGGCCTGTGCGCCGATTCTGATCTTTGGCTGGATCAGCCAGAAGCAACTGGTGCGCGGCCTCTCGTTCGGCGCCGTGAAATGAACATCCCGAATCCAACCCTATCCCCTGTGGGAGCGAGCCTGCTCGCGAAAGCGGAGTGTCATTCAACCCTGATGTCGACTGACACGGCCCCTTCGCGAGCAGGCTCGCTCCCACAGAAAAGCCGATCTGGTTTAACCCAATAATAAATTGCGGAGGCCCATCTCATGGCCAACCTGAAAATCAAGAATCTGCAAAAAGGCTTCGAAGGCTTTTCCATCATCAAGGGCATTGACTTGGAAGTGAACGACAAGGAATTCGTAGTCTTCGTCGGCCCGTCGGGCTGCGGCAAATCCACCCTGCTGCGCCTGATCGCCGGCCTTGAAGAGGTCAGCGGCGGCACCATCGAACTCGATGGCCGCGACATCACCGAAGTCAGCCCGGCCAAGCGCGATCTGGCGATGGTGTTCCAGACCTACGCGCTGTACCCGCACATGACCGTGAAAAAGAACATGTCGTTCGCCCTCGATCTGGCCGGCGTGCCGAAAGCCGAGGTCGAGCGCAAGGTCGGCGAAGCGGCACGTATTCTTGAACTCGGGCCGATGCTCGAGCGCAAACCCAAACAGCTGTCCGGCGGTCAGCGTCAGCGCGTGGCGATCGGCCGCGCCATCGTGCGCAACCCGAAGATTTTCCTCTTCGATGAGCCGCTGTCCAACCTCGACGCGGCGTTGCGCGTGCAGATGCGGCTGGAACTGCTGCGCCTGCATAAAGACCTGCAAGCGACGATGATTTATGTGACCCACGATCAGGTCGAAGCGATGACCATGGCCGACAAAGTCGTGGTGCTCAATGGCGGCAGAATCGAACAGGTCGGCTCGCCGCTGGACCTCTATCACAACCCGGCCAATCTGTTTGTCGCAGGCTTCCTCGGTACGCCGAAAATGGGTTTCCTCAAAGGCAAGATTGCCCGCATCGACGGCGCCAGCTGCGAAGTTTCGCTGGACGCCGGCACGCGCATCACCCTGCCGTTCAACGCCGCCAACCTCAGTGTCGGCAGCGCTGTCACGCTGGGCATTCGCCCGGAACATCTTGAACTGGCGCAACCCGGCGACTGCACGTTGCAGGTGACTGCCGACGTCAGCGAACGCCTCGGCAGCGACACCTTCTGCCACGTCACCACCAGCGCCGGTGAAGCCCTGACCATGCGCGTGCGCGGCGATCTGGCCAGCCGTTACGGCGAGCAATTGAGCCTGCGCCTGGACCCGACTCACTGCCATCTGTTCGATGCCGAAGGTGTGGCGCTGACCCGTCCGCTACGCGCTGCGGCCTGATTTCGAGACTATCCGATGAAACTCAACCAACAGAACCTCAATCGCCTCGCCGCCCAGGTGCAACTGCCAGGCTACGACCTCGCTGACACGCGTCAGGGCATCGCCCACATCGGCGTCGGTGGTTTCCATCGTGCGCATCAGGCCTATTACACCGATGCCTTGATGAACACTGGCGAAGCGCTGAACTGGGCAATCTGCGGCGTCGGCCTGCGCCCGGAAGATCGCCGTGCTCGCGATGATCTGCGCGAGCAGGATTACCTGTTCACCCTGTTTGAACTGGGCGACAGCGATGACACCGAAGTGCGCGTGATTGGCGCGATCCGCGACATGCTGCTGGCCGAAGATGGCGCGCAAGCACTGATCGACAAACTAGCCGAACCGCAGATCCGTATCGTTTCGCTGACCATCACCGAGGGCGGCTACTGCATCGACGACAGCAACGGCGAATTCATGGCGCATCTGCCGCAGATTCAACACGACCTCGCCCATCCCGAAGCACCGGGCACCGTGTTCGGTTTCCTCTGCGCAGCGTTGGCCAAACGCCGCGCGGCGGGCGTTCCGGCATTTACTGTGATGTCCTGCGATAACCTGCCGCACAACGGCGCGGTCGCGCGCAAGGCACTGCTGGCCTTCGCCGCCCTGCGTGATCCGGATCTGCGCGACTGGATCGACCAGAACGTCAGCTTCCCCAACGCCATGGTCGACCGCATCACGCCGATGACCAGCACCGCGCATCGCCTGCAACTGGCCGACAAACACGGCGTCGACGATGCCTGGCCGGTGGTCTGCGAACCGTTTGTGCAGTGGGTGCTGGAAGACAAATTCGTCAACGGCCGCCCGGCATGGGAAAAGGTCGGCGTGCAGTTCACCGACGATGTGTCGCCGTACGAAGAGATGAAAATCAAACTGCTCAACGGCAGTCACTTGGCGCTGACGTATCTGGGCTTTCTCAAGGGTTATCGCTTCGTCCACGAGACCATGAACGATCCGCTGTTCGTGCGGTACATGCGCGCCTACATGGACCTGGATGTCACGCCGCAACTGGCACCGGTGCCGGGCATTGATCTGAGCGAATACAAGGACACACTGGTCGCGCGGTTTTCCAATCAGGCGATTGCCGATCAGCTGGAGCGCGTGTGTTCGGATGGCTCATCGAAGTTTCCCAAGTTCACCGTGCCGACGATCAATCGGCTGATCGCCGATGGCCGCGAGACCAAACGCGCGGCACTGGTAGTCGCGGCGTGGGCGTTGTATTTGAAGGGCGTGGATGAGAATGGCGATACGTATTCGATTCCGGATCCGCGAGCGGCTTTCTGCCAGGGATTGGTGGCGGACGATGAGTTGATCACCGAGCGCCTGTTGGGCGTAGAGGAGATTTTCGGCACGGCGATACCGAAGTCGGCGGAGTTTGTTGCGGCATTCGAGTGGTGCTGCCAGAGTCTGCGCGAGGTTGGGGTTTCGGGGACTCTGGAACGGGTGCTCGGCTGAAAAGCCCCTCACCCTAGCCCTCTCCCGGAGGGAGAGGGAACCGACCGCGTGGTTCTTCCGTTATTCATCGACCTGAAATTCCGAGTCGAATACAGAGTGTGAAAGGCATGAAAATCTGCTCCCTTTCCCCCTCGCCCCCATGGGGGAGAGGGCTGGGGTGAGGGGGTAGCTCTTGATCTTCAGCGCAATCTGACAGGCCCATACATGACAACAACAAAGCTCTTCCTGGGTATCGACTGCGGCACCCAAGGCACCAAAGCGATCATCCTCGACGCCGGCAGCGGCCAGGTGCTCGGTCTGGGCGCAGCGCCGCACACGATGATCAGCGGCGCCAACGGCCGCCGCGAACAAGACGTTCAACAGTGGCTCGACGCGTTCGTCAGCGCCACCCGCCAGGCCTTGCAAGCGGCGAACGTCGACGGCCAGGCGATCCTCGGCGTTGGCGTCTCCGGCCAGCAACACGGTTTGGTCCTGCTCGATGAGCAAGGCGCAGTGCTGCGCCCGGCCAAGCTCTGGTGCGACACCGAAACCACGCCGGAAAACGAGCGCTTGCTCGCGCAAATGGGCGGCGAGCAAGGTTCGCTGGAACGCCTCGGCGTGGTCATTGCGCCGGGCTACACGGTGTCGAAACTGCTCTGGACCAAAGAGCAGCATCCCGACGTGTTCTCACGCATCGCGCGCATTCTGTTGCCCCACGACTACCTCAACTACTGGCTCACCGGCCGCGCCTGCAGCGAATACGGCGACGCCTCCGGCACTGGTTACTTCAACGTGCGCACGCGTCAGTGGGATTTGCAGATCCTGCGCGACATCGACGCCAGCGGCCGTTTGCAAGCCGCGCTGCCGGAGCTGATCGACGCGCACGCCGCCGTCGGCACTCTTCTGCCGGCAATCGCCGAGCAACTCGGCATCAACCCCAACGCCGTGGTCTCGAGCGGCGGCGGCGACAACATGATGGGCGCGATCGGTACCGGCAATATCCAGCCCGGCGCGATCACCATGAGCCTCGGTTCGTCCGGCACGGTCTACGCCTATTCGGAGGAGCCGAGCGTCAGCGCCGATGCCTCGGTTGCCACGTTCTGTTCCTCCAGCGGCGGCTGGCTGCCGTTGATCTGCACCATGAATTTGACCAACGCCACCGGTGCAATTCGCGAACTGTTCAGGCTCGATCTGCCGACCTTCAACGAACTGGTCGCGCAGTCGCCGATCGGCGCCGAAGGCGTGAGCATGTTGCCGTTCCTCAACGGCGAACGCGTGCCCGCCCTGCCCCACGCCACCGGCAGCCTGCACGGGCTGACGATGGACAATCTGACCCAGGCCAATCTGTGCCGCGCGGCCGTCGAAGGCACCACCTTCGGTTTGCGCTACGGGCTGGATTTGCTCCGCCAGAATGGTTTACAAAGCCTGCGCATCTGCCTGATCGGCGGCGGTTCGAAGAGCGCGGTGTGGCGGCAGATCGTCGCCGACATCATGAACGCCCCGGTGATCTGCACAGAACAAAGCGAAGCCGCCGCACTGGGTGCGGCGATTCAAGCGGCGTGGTGCGCATCGCGCTCGAACGGCGATGATGTGTCCCTGGCCGATCTGTGCGAACGCTGCGTCAAACTCGACGCGCGCAGTGAAACCCTGCCGATCGCCGCCAATGTCGCGGCGTTCCAGCAGGCCTACGAACGCTATCAACAGCATGTCGCAACCCTATAACGAGCAAACAACTATGTACCTGGTGTGTGGCGAAGCCCTGTTTGATTTTTTCAGCGAAAACGACGCCATCGGTCTGGCCTCGAAAGTCAATTTCAAGGCAATTGCCGGCGGCTCGCCGTTCAACGTCGCCGTCGGACTGCGCCGCTTGGGCGTGGACTCGGCGCTCTTCGGTGGGCTGTCCACCGACTACCTCGGCCGGCGTTTGCAGCAAGTGCTGCAGGACGAAGGCGTGCGCCCGGACTATCTGGTGGATTTCGCCGCGCCGACCACCCTGGCGATGGTCGCGGTAGGCGCCAATGGTTCACCGCACTACAGCTTCCGTGGCGAAGGCTGTGCCGACCGGCAACTGAGCGAGGCGCATCTGCCGACACTTGGCGACGAGGTGCGCGGCCTGCACATCGGCTCGTTTTCGCTGGTGGTGCAGCCGATTGGCGACACGTTGCTGAAACTGGTCCAACGCGAAAGCGGCAAACGCCTGATCAGCCTCGACCCCAACGTGCGCCTCAATCCCGAGCCGAACATCGAGCTATGGCGCGAGCGCATCGCCACGCTGGTGCGCCTGGCCGATCTGATCAAAGTCAGCGACGAGGATCTGAGCCTGCTCTATCCCGAGCAGGATCCGCAGCATGTTATTGAAAGCTGGCTCGAGCATCGCTGCCAGATCGTATTCCTGACACGCGGTGGCGACGGCGCAACGGTGTTCAGTCGCACCCATGGCTCGTGGTCGGTACCGGCGAATCCGGTGAAAATTGCCGACACCGTTGGCGCTGGCGATACCTTCCAGGCCGCGCTGATCACCTGGCTGACCGAACATTCGCTGGACTCGGTAGAAGGCGTGCAGCAGCTCAGTCGAGAGCAAATCGACGGCATGCTCAGGTTCGCCGTACAAGCCGCCGCACTGACCTGCAGCAAAACCGGTCCGGATCTGCCCTATCGTCATCAATTGAGCTGAGCGCGTAGACTGTCGGCCTTTTTGCGCACGACGGAAAACAGCTCTTGAATCACAGGCACATCCTCGCCCTCCTGACCATGGCCACCCTGCTGAGCGGTTGCGGCACCTCGCCGCCCCGCTCCCCGGAAGACATCTGCGCAATCTTCCGCGAGAAAAGCGATTGGTACGACGCTGCGCAAGTCACCCAGAAACGCTGGGGCGTGCCGATCCAGGTGCCGTTCGCGATCATGTATCAGGAATCCGGCTACCGCTACGACGCCAAGACGCCGCGCAAATACCTGCTCTGGGTGATTCCTTGGGGCCGCGTCTCAACCGCTTCCGGTTATGCGCAGGCCAAGGATGAAGTCTGGGCCGACTACCAGAAAAGCACCGGCCGCAACTGGGCCGATCGCGAAGACTTCGACGACGCCATCGACTTCGTCGGCTGGTACATGGACAAGACCACCTCGATCAACGGCGTGTACAAATACGACGCCCATAACCAGTACCTGAACTACCACGAAGGCTGGGGCGGCTTCCGCAACAAGACCTACGCGAGCAAGGCCTGGCTACCGCCGACCGCGCGCAAGGTGCAGAACCATTCGGATCTGTATGCGCAGCAATACGCCGGCTGCAAGGAAGACCTCAATCGCGGGTTCTGGAGCCGGTTCTGGCATTGGTTGTAGAAGCCCTTCGCGAGCAGGCTCGCTCCCACAAGACCTTAGTGAACGCCGATTTTGTGTACACCCGAGAAACCTGTGGGAGCGGGCTTGCCCGCGATGGCAATCTCTCAAACACCATCAAAGTCTATGAAAGGCCCGATTTCACTGACCCAAACCGCCCTCCTAAGGGTTTTCCCTATGGCATCAAGGCCCCACACATAAGCCATTTGCGCCTTGAATGAGGCCGTCTAATCCTGCAACATCCATCACCTGCTTATTCAACGGACGGAATTCAAGGCATGCTGGACGCCAATGCAACCCACATCACCCTCTCGATCGAAGACGCCAACGCCGACCTGCAAGTCCTCAGCTTCAGCGGTCGCGAAGCCCTCAACGAACCGTTCCGTTTCGACCTCGAACTGGTCAGCGCCCGCCCCGACCTGAAGCTCGAAGAGCTGCTGCACAAGCGCGCGTGCCTGACGTTCGGCGCCACCGGAGAAGGCAAGATTCACGGCCAGGTCTATCGCATCGAGCAGGGCGACTCCGGCAAGACCCTGACCCGCTACAGCATCAGCCTGATGCCGCAACTGGCCTATCTGCAGCACAACCATGATCAGCAGATCTTCCAGCAACTGACGGTGCCGAAAATCATCGCCCAGGTGTTGGAAGATCGCGGCATTCTCTCTGACGCCTACAGCTTCCAGCTCGGCGCCGAGTACCCGGAGCGTGAGTATTGCGTGCAATACGACGAGTCCGACCTGCATTTCATCCAGCGCCTGTGCGAAGAAGAAGGCATTCACTTCCACTTCCAGCACAGCAGCAGCGGCCACAAACTGGTGTTCGGCGACGACCAGACCGTATTCCGCAAACTGAAGCCGGTCAGCTACCAGCAGGACTCCGGCATGGCCGCCGAGAAACCGGTGATCAAGCGCTTCAACCTGCGCCTGGAAACCCGCACCACCCGCGTCAGCCGTCGCGACTACGATTTCGAAAAACCCAAGCTGCTGCCCGAAGGCGCGGTCAAATCCGAATTTGCCCCGGACCTGGAAGACTACGATTACCCCGGCCGTTTCACCACCCGCGAGCGCGGCAAGTTCCTCTCGACCCGCGCCCTCGAACGCCATCGCAGCGACTACAAACTCGCCGAAGGCAAAGGTGATGAACCGACGCTGACCAGCGGCCATTTCCTCACGCTCGCCGAACACCCGCGCGCCGAGTGGAACGACCTGTGGCTGCTGCTGGAAGTCTTCCACGAAGGCAAACAGCCGCAAGTGCTCGGCGAAAACGTCACCAGCGACATCACCGATAACAAGAGCGATTTCCACCAGGGCTACCGCAACAGCTTCCTCGCCACCCCGTGGGACGCGCACTACCGCCCTGCCCTCGAACACCCGAAACCGAAAGTCCTCGGCAGCCAGACCGCCGTCGTCACCGGCCCGCCCGGCGAAGAAATCCACTGCGACCAATACGGCCGCATCAAAGTGCAATTCCACTGGGACCGCGACGGCCAGTCCGACGATAAAACCACCTGCTGGATGCGCGTCGCCAGCGGCTGGGCCGGCGCAGCTTACGGCGGCATTGCCGTGCCGCGCATCGGCATGGAAGTCCTCGTCACTTTCCTCGAAGGCGACCCCGACCAGCCCCTCGTCACTGGCTGCCTGTATCACAAGGAAAACGTCGTCCCCTACGACCTGCCCGCCAACAAGACCCGCAGCACCTTCAAAACCCTCAGCTCCCCGGGCGGCAAGGGCTACAACGAATTCCGCATCGAAGACAAAAAAGGCGCCGAACAGATCTACATCCACGCCCAGCGCGACTGGGACGAAAACATCGAACACGACCAGAAAATCCGCGTCGGCAACGAACGGCATGACACCGTTGAAGCTAACGTGTTGAGCGAGTTCAAGGTCGAAGAACACCGGATCACCCATCTGGACCGAATCAGCGAAATGCGCGCGGATGATCACCTGACAGTGGGTGTGACGCAGCATGTGAAGGTTGGGACTGGGCAGTTTGTTGAGGCTGGGACGGAGATTCACTATCACGCTGGTGACAAGGTGGTGGTTGAGGGTGGCATGGAACTCACCGCCAAGGCTGGTGGGAGTTTTGTGAAGGTTGATGCGGGTGGTGTCACGATTAGCGGCGCTGAGGTGAAGGTGAATTCGGGTGGTGGTCCGGGAGCCGGCACCGGCATTCAGATCCTCGCCCCATTCATTCCGGGACTCGCAGCCATTGATAACGCCGGACGCCTGATGCAAACGCGCGCTAACCAGATGATGCAGGCGGAATCCCTCGCCGTGACGCCGAAACTCAAAGCACCTACCGGCATCTGCGTCGAATGCCTGAAAAAAGCCATGCGTGAAAAACTCGCCCTGCAATCGGGGGCCAATTGATGACAAAGAGTGACGCAGCGAAAGCCTGGAGCGAAGCGCAAAAGAACGCTCAGTCGATATTCGCGATCGTTGAGATCGGCCTGTTGCCGGAACCCGCTCGATTGCAGTTCGTCAGAGTTGACCCGTCACGACGGCCGTTGATGGTGCAACCGGAATTCGCCGAACTGCGCAACTACGGCCCGTGGCTGGTCGACGTTAGCCACATGGAATTCGAGGCCTTTCTCGCTCACGAACACTTCACCGGCTGCACCGCGATGGCCAGTTGGATTCGTACCGACTGCCCAGCCGACAAGCTCGCCGCTCACCTGAGTGATGCGTTGCTGGCAAAAAATGAAGCTGGCGAAGTCCTGATGATCCGTAGCTACGCGCCAGAAGTCGTGCCGATGCTGCACGCACGCGATGATCTGCCTTGGCATGCGTGGCTGTTTGGCCCAGTGCAGGAGTGGTGGGTGCCAGCAGAAGAAGATCAATGGCACTGTCTGAAGGGACTCAACCTTGAAAAGCCCGGAAGATACGAGCCTATCTTTCTTGACGGAAAGCTGTGGACGGACATGGAGATCGATCCTCTACCCTACAGCCTCACCACTGAACTGGAAAAAGAAGCGCCTGAGGTCTTCACCAGCAGTTGTCACGGTGCCCGTTTGAAACAAGTGAAAGAAGCGCTGGACGCTGGCCGCGATGAAGGCTTGACCGAACCGGAAGACGTCACCCTATTTGCCAGCCTGCAATTGATGGACCGCGAATTTCCGTCGAACTGGCCGATGTGGGAGAAGGCGAAAGAACGGGCAATTGGAGAGAAGTTGCCGCTTGGTGTGGTGATGCGAGAGTTGTCGGCGTGAGTTTCATGATGAACATACTGATCAGAACTTTCTGTCTTATAGCTTTCTGGATATTCAAGATACATTGCTGGATAAGGAATTTAGGTAAATGTTCATAAGCATGAATACTCAACGGCAAAAAACCTGGCGTCGCCGCAACCTTGTCATCGGGGTATTCGTTTTACTGCTGCCTTTCATTGGATCGTATCTTTATAACCAGTTTCGTACGCCGGGTGCGATGTTGACTTCTGAAAACTATATGAAAAGACCAATTTTCAGTTTTTGGGTGAACGATTTTTGGGGCGGCAACTTAAGTGCGATGGGTAGCGGCGGGATCACATGCTGCCAAGCGATAAAGGGACCTACTGTAAAGATAACTTGGATACTAAGCACGACAGAAGAGCAAGAAAAGAGGGGCTTGAAACAAGAAACTCACGAAACGACTTTGACTCTTCCGGAGCAGCGTCGAACTGATCGATATCTCCATGTACGTTTTCTGGAAAATAACTCTGTTCAAATAATGTGGAGCCCGAACCTCGACAGTCCTTTTGATACCAATCCATCAGCAGCCAATTGAAAAACAAGGAGGTTTATGATGAACGCGACAAACCTTGATCGTGCTCAATCAATTTCTGCAAAAACTTGTCTTAATGCAACCGAGAGAAAATCTGTTCTGCCTTGCGAAGCTACGCTATACATTGGGTTCTTTTTTGACGGCTTTGGACGCAACCTAGTCGAAGATCTTAAAGAAAATCGCCTTACAAATGTCGCCCGTTTGTTTTTAGCTTATCCAGGTGATACTAAAAACTTAGAAGCTCAGCCGGAGGCACACTATCGAAGATTTTACATTTCCGGCTTAGGGAAAACTTTTGATGAATCCTTGGGCGGTAGTGCGCAGCTTAGCAATACTGGGCTAGACGGAGCATTAAACAGGGCCAAAGACAGCGCTATCAAAACTCCCGAAGACACGATAAAAAATAGCCCGCTTGACGCGATAAAAGACGTCGTTACGGGAAAAAAATGGTGGGAGAGCGCATACAGTAATCTAAAACCCGGGAGTCTTTTGTCCAGTTTGGCTAAAGCCGCAGCCCCAGCAACCCTGGATGTGTTTTCAGTCACGCGCGACAACGAAATTACGGCAACCTTTTTCAAAACGGGAGTTGATACGAGGCTAGAAGCCGCATTCAGTGTTTTGGAAGACGTGCTCACTAAAATCAAAGGCGAATCCGGAGCGCTTGTAAAAAAAATCTCGGTTTCTGTTTATGGCTTTGACTATGGGGCCACACTAGCTCGCGCTTTCGCTCATAAATTATTCGAGGAATGTGATCCAGCGACGACCATTTTTAAAGGTGCGAAGCTCGAAGTAAGTTTCGTTGGCCTTTTCGACTCTGTCGACCGTAGTGGCGAAAACTCCATTGTTATGGAGTATTTGATCCCGTTCGTAAACGTCGTCGACGACGGAGAGTGCCTTCCAGGCCCAGTTAAGTCAGCTTTACACCTCGTTGCAGCACATGAGTGCCAAGATGCTCGCCGATCCAGATTGATCGGTACGGGACCACTAACCCCTAGGTGGGAGGAGCGCTTGGTTCCTGGAACATCTTATGACGTAGGGGGTGGCTTGGGTAAACAAGATGTGCCACATAGTACTGAACTGCACTTAGCATGCCTCCACGAGATGTATGAAGCTGCAATCCGTGCGGGTGTACCGTTCCCAACTCTTGACGAAATAAAACGCACCGACACTAGCGTCGCCAAGCTTTTCACTTTGAATGACCATATAAATGGTATCAGCGCCATCGGTGCAAGCGCTAACTACATGAATAAAGCAGGAAATAAGAAACTGTCTACTGAAGGATTCCTTGCTCATCGACGCTTATATATCCAACGCTTGCGCAACTTATGGGAACTATATCGGGGACAGCATAAAGCTTATGATGATGAGGAAGAGCGCCTCCAACGCCCTATGTTGAACAAGGATGGTCCAATTGCACGCGCACTAGGAATTAGCAGCGAGAGCGAAGTAGAGGTAGCCAAACGCGAGCGAGCCATTAAACAAACGCAAAAAAACAAGGCAGCCCTTCGCGCCGAACTGAGTTGGCTTGAAGATATTGATCGAGAAGCGCAAAGGTTAAAAGTCAGCTTCCCCAGTGCTTCTGTTAAAGCTCTTTTGGATGAATGGTTCGTCACATCACCGAAGGGACTCAGCCCCGATGTTGAAGACTTACTTGAGTATTACATAAATGATCAATTCATGATTCAACAAATTCCTATAGGCACGGGCGCACCAATACCAAAATATTTCCGCATCCGAGAGTTCGACATCCCTAGTCTAAATAAAACAAAAGGTTTGGCACCTGACTATATGGACCAAATGAAGTATAAATCCTAGCCCAACAAGTTTGTCCGACGACTCAAGATCCGTTATGCCTGAAAATCGGATGGATAAAATAATGGCATTGAGCAAAAATCTAGCTAGGGACGGTCAAATCCGAATTCGCCACGGACCTGGAAGACTACGATTACCCCGGCCGTTTCACGACTCGCGAGCGCGGCAAGTTGCTCTCGACGCGCGCTGGAACGCCATCGCAGCGACTACAAGCTCGCCGAAGGCAAAGGTGATGAACCGACCCTCACCAGGGGCCATTTCCGTTTGGTATAAAGGAGTAAGCGGGAGAACAAGAGTATTGCAAAAATCGCATGTCACTGGATAGTTTCATGCCGGAAAGCGTTCAAAGCCTCTTTGACGATACAATTTTTGAAGTACGTAAAAACTATAAATCGCACGCAAAATTACTTGGCGCAAATCTGGCTGATTATTGTCAACAAAATTATGTCCCATCACCAACCTACTCGCTGAGTGGGGCGACACCCGATTTAAAAGGCTACCAATGAACAGACTTATAAAAATCAAATTAAATCAGATTATTCTAATGTTCAGCTTAGGTTTGATTTCAGTGTCGCCGTATAGCGCCAATTTTACCAATGCATCCGCAGTCCCTCAGCAAAGTGGACCAAGCGGAATCATTCTTTACAACCAGATGAAAATAGATGCGGCCATTCCACAGCTAGAGCGAGAGGCAAAAGACGGCGTAATAGAATCACAGTATTATCTTGCCGAAGCTCTTCGAAAGAAAAATGGATACATGACTCCCGAAGCCCAATTTTGGTATGAATCGGCAGCAGAGAAAAAAAACATATACGCAATGATTCAGTTGGGTCGAGCAAAAAAAGATCTTTGCGCAACGATGGGAAATTGCCCGTCGTCAAAAAAACTCAAGCAGAATGGTTCGTAGAGGCAAAAAAAATAACGTTACCTAAGGCAAATGATGGCGATCCTGAATCTTTATACTTGATGTACGAAATCACGCTGGATCACCATTGGTTAGAAAAATCTGCTAATGCAGGCTATCCGCTCGCGCAATATTGGATGGCGATCAGCGAAAGGCAGGGAGAGGGTTACTTCTTTACTCCTGGAGGACGTGAAGCGTCGGTCAAAAAATGGCTGCTACTCTCTGCGGAAGGTGGCAACCCTAAAGCTATGATGCAATATCTAGAGACGCTTTATAAGCAAGGAGACATGGCGAGCATTCGACATTGGCTCGAGAAGGCTGCCGCAACAGGCGAACAAGCTGCAATGAGTAACTATGGTGCGTACATTTCACATACGCCAGATAAAGTAGGTTACTCTTTGGATTTAGTCAAAGGCTACGCTATTTTCTCTTTGTTAAAAGAACTCGGTGACGCCGGTGGCGTGCAAGATTATGTCGACCGGAAGATCGAAAAAATTTCTGAAAAGATGACACCAGAACAAATTGAAGAATCAAAAATCGTCGCTGAAGAATGGAAAACCAATCACCCACCGCTGTCTTTCTTCCCCGACAAGCTGAGTAATTGAGTATATTTTTAGGTTGTCCGCACCCAAATTCCATCTAGATAAATTATCGCCACTGCCCTTGATGAACGACTGAATAGGCAAAGACTTCAATGAAACTGCTGGCCACTGCGTTAACATTTTTAAGCCTAGTATCAGCCCAGTCAAACGCGCTTACGAACGAACAATCTCAGGCAAAAATCAAGGGCATTGAACTATACAATCAACACAAAGCCATCTCCGCAATTGAAACATTACAAATAGCAGCCGAAGGCGGTGATGATGAAGCACTTTACTATTTGGGAGAATCTATAAGAAAAAACAATAGATACATGACTCAAGAAGCGCAAAAGGCTTACGAGGAGTCAGCAAAGAAAGGCAATATTTACTCTATGATTCGGCTCGGCGGCGCGGATCAAGATTTGTGCGTAACTATGAACAATTGTTCTTCCTCTGAGCAATCCCCTAAAGATTGGATGAACAAAGCCAAAACCCTTGCTACAGATCAGGCATCTCATGGTGACGCTGAGTCGATGTACCTACTATGGGAGATAACAGGAAACGATGAATGGCTTGAAAAGTCCGCAGAAAAAGGTTTTGCATTAGCGCAATTTCGTTTAGCGACCAAGTATCAAGAGGGGGGAGGCATGTTCCTACTACCCTCTAGCAGATCAGATGAAATCGAAAAATGGATGAAAGCCGCTGCAGAGAATGGTTATCCACCAGCCATGATGGGATTTGCCGCTACCAGGATTGAAAAAGCCGATTTGTCATCATTTAGAAAATGGAATGAAAAAGCTGCAGCCTCAGGCTACGCATCTGCAGTTTTTGGTTACGCGTCATACATTGGCGAAGCTGAACCAAAATACGGATTCGAATCAGACCCGGTAAAGTCATACGCACTATTGTCGAATCTACTGGAGCTTGATGGTGGTGGAAACGTAATAAACAACGTTAACGACGTATTGCCGGAAGTAGAAAAAAAGCTGTCAAAAGAGCAACTAGAAAAAGCAAAAGAACTCGCAAAAACGTGGAAGGCCACTCACCCACCGCTCTCGTTTTTTCCAGATAAGTTAGGGTACTGAAATTTAGCAGCACAGCCTTATCATTAATTTTTTTCGAGCACGTCAAAGCCTGTACCCTAATGATTCATATCGCAAACGACAAATGCCCGAGACAAGGGAAAAGCAACCGTAAATAACTCAGCTCATGTTCACATCGGTTAACTCAGCCTTAACGCCACAGTCAGAGACTCCATATCACCGCACACCCTCAGCTTTCCCCCGCTGACGCCCAGTGCGGCAGGCTCGCCCGGCTTCGTGCCGGGCGCCTACCCGCAACGCTGGAGTCCTCTCATGAACATTCGTCCCTTCCTGCTCACTGCCACCCTCGCCTGCAGCTCATACGCCGCACTGGCCCAAGCCAACGTCACCTCCGCCACATCGAATCAAACACCCTACCAATACGGCATGCCACTACACGTGGCGAAGGTGCTTTCGCTAACCGAGCCGCCGACCTCGGAATGCAAAGTCATCACCGCCGACATGAAATACATCGACAACACCGGCAAGCCCGCACAAATCAGTTACAGGAAATTATCTGACGCATGCAGTCAACAGAACTGACAGACGCTTCTGATTTTCCGCTTGGCCATAGGCGTGCGGTGGTTTCGGCGGGTATGCTCGGGGCCTTCCCTACTGCCGCAAGGATTGGCCATGCAGTTGTCGTTCCGCACGTTGTCGAGCTTCACTTCAATCCTGTGTTTTCTGCTGGCGCTGGTCTGGGGATTTTTTCCGGAGGTGTTGCTGGCGATCTGGAGTATTGGCTATTCGGAAGGCACTGGCGTAGTCGCAAGGCGCAGCGCG
The DNA here is from genome assembly GCF_024072275.1 of Pseudomonas siliginis. NCBI lineage: Bacteria > Pseudomonadati > Pseudomonadota > Gammaproteobacteria > Pseudomonadales > Pseudomonadaceae > Pseudomonas > Pseudomonas siliginis. Next base: position 3,213,764 of record NZ_CP099598.1, read on the forward strand.
GTGCTGTTTGCGGCGTTGGCGGTGATGTTTTGTTTGCTGCGCAATGCTCCGCCGTCAGTGGCACGCAGTGCGCTGAGCAATGGTTTTATCGTCGGCTGTTTCGGTTTGGCGGCGTTGGGTTTTGGCGAATGGCTCAATGGCCATGCCGGCCCCGGGATTTTGCTCGCGGTGCTGGTCGAGTTCGCGCTGGGCCTAGGTTTCGTGCAGGCCCGGCGCGTGACGGTCGAACTGGGTGAAACGGTGGGTTAAACGGCTCGAGAGCGAGCGCTGGTTTGATGGGTCGTGGTTTGTTGCGCGAGGTCGGAACGCAGGCCAGCGACCAGGTTGTTGATCTCACGGCAGCTGTTCAGGCGGCTGGCGTCGATTCCACTGACGTAGAGATCGGCTTGGTCGGTTCGATGGTCGCCAAATACTTTGACGGACATCGACAAGTCTGGTGTCAGCGTGCACTGGCAGCGTTTCGGCAGGAAGCTGCTTTCAATGATATTGCGTAATTCCAAGGCAGATAAAAACATGGCGAACCCTCTCCTTTCTGTGCGATTGCCAATCAAGTATTCACGCTGACCCTCTGCTGCGCCTTCACGGGTGTGCCCCCGCTGTTTCCCTGGTGCGGCAAGTGGTGGTACTGCGAAATGCCCATTGGAGTGTAGGCGCCCAAATCCTGTGCGCCTCACCAAAAGAACGCATAAAACGTGCCTTTGATCGGTTCGTTTTGCTCCCTTCAAAATCAAGCACTTGGAAATGTGGCCAGTATCCTGCTATTTGCAAATTGCATGAATCGACCACCCGTCCCCTGCAATCTGCAATCTCCGGGCAAATTTGCTTTCGAAGGCTATGACGGCAAGAATGTCTCCCATTGCAATTCAACCCGCACGGAGGCCTCCATGAATTCCTTAAGCGTTTGCGCGATCACCGGCCTGTTGATCGCCAACCTTTCCACCCTCGCCCACGCCGCCAAGCTCGAAGACGTCGCGCCGTACCCCAAAGCCGAAGCCGGGTTTACCCGACAAGTCATCCATCTGCCCAAGCAAGAGCAGGAAGAGAATTTCCAGGTTGAAATTCTCGCCGGCAAAACCCTCGAAGTGGATTGCAATCGCCAGCGTCTGGGCGGTGTGCTCGATGAAAAGAATCTGCAAGGCTGGAGCTATCCGTTCTATCGCCTGGAAAAAGTCATCGGCCCGATGAGCACGATGATGGCCTGCCCGCCTGGCAGCCAGAAAAAGCGCGCTTTCGTTCCGGTCGTCGGCGATGGCTTCATGTTGCGCTACAACAGCAAGCTGCCAGTCGTGGTGTACGCCCCTTCGGACGTCGAAGTGCGCTATCGCATCTGGTCGGCGTCGGACAAAGTCGGCACCGCCCTGCAGGAATAACCGGAGCCCAGCCCTTGATTACTTGCCACGTCAGATATGTGATCGATCCTTACCAGTTACCCGCTTTCGAAGCCTATGCCAAAGCGTGGCTCGACATCGTTGAGCGCTTGGGCGGCACCCACCACGGCTACTTCCTCCCCTCGGAGGGCGCGAGCAACATTGCTTATTGCCTGTTCAGTTTCCCATCGCTGGCCGATTACGAAAGCTATCGACATATTGCAATGACAGACCCGGAAAGCACCGCACTGGTTGCCGATCTGGTCGAGAAGAAATTCATCGTCAGTTACGAGCGCACGTTTCTGCGCCCGCTGCTGCCCTGATCGACATCACGCCGGCACGCCGCAAGCAGCGGCGCGTTCGGCGACATGGCGCAGGCTGTCGAAGTTGATGTTGGCCCCGGAGTCGATGGCGACGAATGTCTGATCGCGAACCCCACTGCGCGCCACGTACTGCTTGATCCCCGCAACAGCCAGCGCACCCGAAGGTTCAGTGATCGAACGGGTATCGTCGTAGATATTCTTGATCGCGGCGCAGAGTTCGTCATTGCTGACCGTGATCACTTCATCTACGCAGAAGCGGCAAACCTCAAAGCCATACGCGCCAATCTGCGCAACCGCTACGCCGTCGGCGAAGGTGCCGACGCTAGGTAGAACCACCCGCTCGTCCGCATTTAAAGCCGCTTGCAGGCACGCCGAATGTTCGGATTCGACGCCGATGATCCGCACTTCCGGGCGCAGGTATTTGACGTAGGCCGCGATACCGGCGATCAAACCTCCGCCCCCGACCGGAATGAAGATGGCGTCCAGCGCGCCTTGATGCTGGCGCAGGATTTCCATTGCCACCGTGCCTTGTCCGGCGATCACGTCAGGATCATCGAATGGTGAAACGAACGTGCATCCGGTCTGTTCGGCCAAATGCAACGCATGGGCCAGAGCAAAGGGGAAACTCTCGCCATGCAGCAATGCGTCGGCACCGCGACTGCGCACGCCGAGCACCTTGAGCTCAGGGGTGGTAGACGGCATGACGATCGTCGCGGCAATGCCCAATTCCCGTGCCGCCAGCGCTACACCCTGCGCGTGATTACCCGCCGATGCAGTGATCACTCCCCGCGCTCGCTGCTCATCGCTCAGTTGCACGAGTTTGTTGTAAGCACCACGGATCTTGAAAGAGAACGTCGGTTGCAGATCTTCGCGCTTGAGCAGGACCCGATTGCCCAATGTTTCCGACAACGCCGGCGCAAGCTGCAACGGCGTACGCACCGCAATGTCGTACACCGGTGCGGCCAGGATCTTTTTCACGTAATGCTCAAGCAGGGCTTGCTGGTCGGGGCTGTGCGGCATGGTCGTCTCCTGACATTTTTCAGAACCCCGGAGACAGAAAGTAAAAACCCGCCTCTAGGGCGGGTTGGGTGCTGCAGCCGTGAGCTAGCCCGCCAAATGAGGAATGGCGGTAATAATGCTTGGCTGGCAGCGCGATACGGTGAAAGTCATGGGCTGGAAATTAGCCTGCCAGCGGATGACAAGTCAATGGCCCGCTGCAGAACTTTGAATCTTCCTAATGACTGAACAGTCACTGCAAAAGAGCACAACAACTTCCGCTCCAAGCCGATGAAAGTGGAGATTGACCATGAATATCCGCCAAGCGCTATTCGCCGTCCCGCTGCTGGTCGCCGCCCTGTCCAGCCCTGCTGTATTCGCTGTCGATGAAAGCGACGCCGTGAAAAAGCCCGAATGTCCGAAAGGCCAGGTGTGGGACAGTAAAACCCAGCAATGTGTGTTGCAGACCAGCGGCACAACGCAGCCCTGAAATTCGTCATACGGTTCAGGCCGTGGCCGGCAACCACAGCCTGAATCGCGCCCCACCCAGCGGCGAACTCTCAACGGTAAGTGTGCCGCCCTGCGCTTCCAGCGCTCGGCGGCTTATCGCCAAACCGAGGCCGAACCCACCCGTCGCGCGATCACGGCTGCGGTCGAGCCTGTAGAACGGTTCGAAAATCCGCTCGCGCTCATCGTCGGGAATGCCGATACCATCATCGTCGACCCATATCTCACACCCTCCGGCAATGACCTGCACACCGATCTGAATGCGCTTTTCGCAATAGCGCATGGCATTGCGCAACAGGTTCTGGATAGCCCGGGCGGTCAGGCGCGGATCCAGCGCGAAGCGTTCGAGTTGACCGTGCAGCAGAACGTCAATCACGATGTCTGGCGACTCCAGTTCCTCATCGACGCTGCCGAGAATGCTGTCGATGAACTCGTCCAGCGACACCTCGATGCGCTCGGGCAATTGCGCCGGATTCTGCAAGCGGCTGTAGGAAAGCAACTCCAGCACCAGTTCATCCAGTTCACGAATATGCGCAACCAGGCTCTGCAAACGCTCGCGACTGGCGGCTGGCAAGTCTTCGGACAACGCCAGCGCCAGGCCGAAATCCAGACGCGTCAACGGCGTACGCAGCTCATGGGAAACAGCGTTAAGCAGATCGCGCTGCTGGTTGAGCAGGTTTTCAATATCGCCGGCCATAGTGTCGAACACATTGGCGAGACTGCCGATGTTCGAACTAGGGGCAATTCTGGTTCGCTCGCTCAAGTGGCCTTTGCCGAAGCGTTCGGCGGTGCCTTTCAAACGTTCAAGATCGCGCCAGTGCGGGCGCAACCAGAGCAGCAGGCAGCCGAGCAACATGGCGCCGATCAGCACGTTGATGCTCCAGTACAACAGATCGACGTCGACAGGATCCGGCGGTACGACCATACGCACGGCTATGTCCGCATTCAGCGGAGTCACCGCCAGCGTTCGCCAGCCCCAATCGCCGATGCGCACCACGTTCTCACCACGGTGCAAACGTTCCTGCTCGATGGGCGTGAACACCGGGTCGTCGATTGGCGTCAGGACGATGTGCAGCGGCTGGAATTCCTTGTCCATCGCCGCCGCAATCGCCGGCCATTGCTCTTGCGGCGCAGCATGAAACTGCTTGGTGATCAGCGATTGCAGACCTCGGGAGAACTCCAGGTTGTAGGTGACGAAGCGGTCCCGAAAGGCCATGACCACCAGATCCGGCACCAGATAGATCGCCGCACTATAGGAGACGATTGTCACCAGATACAGGCGAAACAGAATGCGAAACATCAGCTCAGCATTCCCACTCGGAGCGGCTGAACAGATAGCCCTTGCCCCACACGGTCTTGATCTTGCGCGCCTCGCCGGCGTGATCATCGAATTTGCGCCGCAGCTTGGAAATCGCCACGTCCACCGAGCGGTCAGTGCCATTGAATTCAATACCGCGCAGCCGCTGAAGAATCTGATCGCGACTCAGCACTTCGCCGGCATGCCGGGCCAGCACCACCAGCAAATTGTATTCGCCGCTGGACAGTTCAACCGCTTGATCACGCCAGGTCACGGTGCGCTCGGACAGATCGATGCACAGATTGCCCATGACGATCCGATCGTTGACCGCCAGCGGTTCGCCGAGGCTGCTGCGCCGCAACAACGTGCGCACTCGCGCCAGCAGCACTCGTGGCTCGCAGGGTTTGGTGACGTAGTCGTCAGCGCCCATTTCCAGGCCCAGTACCTGATCATGACTGTCATCGCGGGCCGTGAGCATGAGGATCGGCAGTGTCGCCGAATCGGCACGCAGCAAACGGCACACCTGCAAGCCGTCGAGGCCCGGCAGCATGAGGTCGAGGATCACCAGATCCGGCGGACTGATCCGCGCCCGCTCGCGCACATGGTCGCCACGGCCGATGACGCTGACGGAATAACCGTTGCGCTCCAGGTAGCTGGAAATCAGTTCGGCGAGGGCGGTGTCGTCTTCGACCAGGAGAATGTTGGGCATGGGGTGTTCCAGAGAATGCTGTGGCGACAGTCGGGACTCATTCGCTCGCACATTGAAATGCGATCTCCTGTGGGAGCGAGCCTGCTCGCGAAAGCGATCGAACTGTCGCAATAAATTTCAAGGCCTGCAGGATATACGCCCTCGCGCACCACCGAGCAAAACCCTTACACAATTTCACACAGCAGCTACAAAGCTTCACCGCTAACCTCCCCGTCTGGCCGTAGGATGCGGCCTTCAATATTGGGGGTTGTACATGTCTGGAAAACTGCTGGCCGGGCTCGGCCTGATCGCATTGGCGCTGACGCTGAGCGCCTGTGACTCATCCTCGAACGCCGAAGAGCAGACGCCGCCGGCTACGGTGCGCATCGAGACCATCAAAACCCAGCCATTGTCGATCAGCAGCGAACTGAGCGGCCGCATCGCCGCGCCACGGATTGCCGAAGTGCGTGCGCGAGTGGCCGGCGTAGTGTTGCAACGCACCTACCGCGAAGGCAGTGACGTGAAAAAAGGCGATGTGCTGTTCCGCATCGACCCGGCACCCTTCAAGGCGGATCTGGACAGTGCCGAAGCCGCGCTGCGCAAAGCCGAGGCCAACGCCTTTCAGGCCAGATTGCAAGAACAACGCTATGCGCAGTTGATCGAGGATCAGGCCATCAGCGGTCAGGACTACGACAACGCCCGCGCCGCTGCCCGGCAGACCGCCGCTGATGTCGCGGCCAGCAAAGCAGCGCTGGAACGGGCAAAACTGAACCTCGGTTATGCCACCGTGACCGCGCCGATTTCCGGCCGTATCGGTCGCGCCTTGGTCACCGAGGGTGCGCTGGTCGGGCAGAACGAAACCACGCCGCTTGCGTTGATTCAGCAACTCAACCCGATCCATGCCGACCTCACCCAGTCGACCCGCGAGCTCAATGAACTGCGCCGGGCATTGCGCTCCGGGCAGTTGCAGGAAGTCGGTCAGGATCAAGCGAAGGCCACGCTGATTCAGGATGACGGTAGCGTGTATCCGTTGCCCGGCAAGCTGCTGTTCAGCGACATCACGGTCGATCCCGGCACCGGGCAGATCATTGTGCGCAGCGAGTTTCCCAATCCGGATCTCGACTTGCTGCCGGGCAGCTTCATCCGCGTACGCCTTGAGCAGGCAACCATCCAGAACGGCATCACCGTACCGCAACGCGCGGTGCAGCGTGACAGTGCCGGCATTGCCCAGGTGCTGACTGTCGATGAACAGATGCGCGTGGCGCAGCAACCGGTGCAACTGGGTGCGGTGCAGAACAATCGCTGGATCGTCACCGGCGGCCTGAAGCCCGGCGACCGTGTTGTCATCGAAGGCCTGCAACACGCCCGTCCCGGGGAAAAGGTGCAGATCGACGAAACCCCACTTCCACTTGCCCAGACCACTGGTCAGTAAGCAGGACGCTTCTATATGCCGCAGTTCTTTATCGACCGCCCGGTGTTCGCCTGGGTGGTCGCCCTGTTCATTCTGTTGGCCGGTGCGCTGGCCATTCCGCAGTTGCCGGTGGCGCAATACCCCGACGTCGCCCCGCCGCAAATCGAGATTTACGCCGTCTACCCTGGCGCCTCGGCGCAAACCGTCGATGAAAGCGTGGTCAGCCTGATCGAGGAAGAGCTCAACGGCGCCGATCACTTGCTCTATTTCGAATCGCAGAGCAGCCTGGGCAGCGCGACGATCAAGGCAACCTTTCAGCCGGGCACCAATCCCGAGCTGGCGCAGGTCGATGTGCAAAACCGCCTCAAGGTGGTCGAGTCGCGCCTGCCGCAAGCGGTCAATCAGCAGGGATTGCAGGTGGAGAAGGTCTCTTCCGGTTTCCTCTTGCTGATCACTTTGACCTCCAGCGACGGCAAGCTCGATGACGTGGCGCTCAGCGATTATCTGGCGCGCAACGTGATGAACGAGATAAAGCGTCTGGACGGTGTCGGCAAGGCGCAGTTGTATGGTGCCGAGCGGGCTATGCGCATCTGGATCGATCCGCAGAAGCTCATCGCGTTCAACCTGACGCCGGCCGATGTCAACGACGCCATTGTTGCGCAGAACGCCCAGGTTTCGGCAGGTAGCATCGGTGATCTGCCGTCACCTTCGACGCAGGAAATCACCGCGACAATTCTGGTCAAAGGCCAATTGTTGACTCCGCAGGAATTCGCCGACATCGTGCTCAAGGCCAATCGCGATGGCTCCACGGTGCGCATCGGTGATGTCGCGCGAGTGGAGATCGGCAGTCAGGAATATCAGTTCGGTACACGCCTGAACGGCAAGCCGTCCACCGCCGTTGGCGTGCAGCTTTCTCCAGGCGCCAACGCGCTGAACACCGCGACACTGGTGCGGGCGAAAATGGACGAACTGGCGCGCTACTTCCCGGCTGGCGTGGAATACAAGATTCCTTACGACACTTCGCCATTCGTCAAAGTCTCGATTACCAAAGTGATCTACACCCTCGGCGAAGCGATGCTGCTGGTATTTGCAGTGATGTTCCTGTTCCTGCAAAACGTGCGCTACACGCTGATCCCGACACTGGTGGTGCCGGTGGCGTTGATGGGCACTTTCGCGACCATGCTGGCGCTGGGGTTCTCGATCAACGTGCTGACCATGTTCGGCATGGTGCTGGCCATCGGCATTCTGGTGGATGACGCCATCGTCGTGGTGGAGAACGTCGAGCGCATCATGGCCAGCGAGGGCCTGTCGCCCAAGGAAGCCACGCGCAAGGCGATGACGCAGATCACCGGGGCGATCATCGGCATTACTCTGGTGCTGGTCGCGGTGTTTATTCCGATGGCGTTCATGCAGGGTTCGGTCGGGGTGATCTACCAACAGTTCTCGCTGTCCATGGCCACCTCGATTCTATTCTCGGCGTTCCTTGCTCTGACGTTGACCCCGGCATTGTGCGCGACCTTGCTCAAGCCTGTCGGCAAAGGCGAGCATCACGAGAAGTCCGGATTTTTCGGCTGGTTCAATCGCCGATTTGAGCAATTGACCGACCGTTATCAGGGTTGGGTCGGCTATGCGCTCAAGCGTACGGGTCGCTACCTGATGATCTACGTGGTCCTGCTGATTGGACTCGGAATCTGTTTTGCGCGCCTGCCCTCCTCGTTTCTGCCGACCGAGGATCAGGGCTACACCATCACCGATATTCAGCTGCCACCCGGCGCAACGAAGAACCGTACTGTACAAGTGGCCGAACAGCTCGAAGCGCACAACGCCGGTGAGCCGGGAATCAGTGACAGTGTGGTGATCCTGGGTTTCAGTTTCTCCGGTAGCGGGCAGAACGCAGCGCTGGCGTTTTCGACGCTCAAGGATTGGTCGGAACGTGGCAGTGACGATGCTGCCAGCTCGATCGCCGATCGCGCCAACGCGGCGCTGAGCCAGATCAAGGACGCCATGGCCTTCTCGGTGCTGCCGCCGCCGGTGGATGGCCTTGGCACGTCCAGCGGTTTCGAGTTCCGCTTGCAGGATCGCGGTGGTCTGGGCCATGCGACGTTGATGCAGGCGCGTACGGAACTGCTCGCCGCCGCCGAGAAAAGTCCGGTATTGATGAACGTCCGTGAAAGCGCACTGGCCGAAGCACCGCAGGTGCAGCTGATCGTCGACCGCAAGCAGGCGAATGCCTTGGGCGTATCGTTCGCCGACATTGGCAACGTGCTGTCCACTGCCGTGGGTTCGAGCTACATCAATGACTTCCCCAATCAGGGCCGCATGCAGCGGGTGGTCGTGCAAGCCGAAGGTGATCAGCGCAGTCAGGTGGATGATTTGCTGAAAATGCATGTGCGCAACAACGCCGGGAACATGGTGCCGCTGTCGGCCTTCGTTCAGGCCAACTGGATTCAAGGCCCGGCGCAGTTGACTCGTTACAACGGCTATCCAGCGATCGCGATATCTGGTGAACCGTCACCTGGGCACAGTACCGGCGAGGCCATGGCGGAAATCGAACGACTGGTTGCGCTGGGGCCGAAAGGTCTGGGTCAAGAGTGGACCGGTTTGTCGTTGCAGGAACGCCTGTCCGGCAATCAGGCGCCGATTCTGCTGGGCCTGTCGCTACTGGTGGTATTCCTGTGTCTGGCGGCGCTGTACGAGAGCTGGTCGATTCCGACCTCTGTATTGCTCGTTGTCCCGCTTGGTGTGCTCGGCGCGGTACTCGCCGTGACACTGCGCGGCATGCCCAACGACGTGTTCTTCAAGGTCGGACTGATCACCATCATTGGTCTGTCGGCGAAAAACGCGATCCTGATCATCGAGTTCGCCAAGAGCTTGTATGACGAAGGTCACGATCTGATCGATGCGACGTTGCAGGCCGCGCGTTTGCGTCTGCGGCCGATCGTGATGACATCGCTGGCGTTCATTCTCGGTGTGGTGCCGCTCGCGATTGCAACTGGCGCGAGCTCGGCAAGTCAGCAAGCGATCGGCACAGGTGTGATTGGCGGGATGATCACCGCGACACTGGCAGTAATCTTCGTGCCAGTGTTTTTCGTCGTGGTCATGAAGCTCGTACAGCGATTCACCAAACAACGCTGATCAAACTGTGGGAGCGAGCCTGCTCGCGAATGCGTCCGGTCTGCCAACACTAATGTTGAATATGCTGACGTCTTCGCGAGCAGGCTCGCTCCCACAAGGATTGGCCAACATCATGCGCAGTGGCCACATCTGTCATCGCTGGGCTAAGGTGGTGAAACCTCCCTCGCCTACCGAGCTTTCATGCCCTTCCTCGCCCGCACCCACCCTCGCCTCTCCGCCGCCGCTCTGCTCGGCCTCGCCACCGGCCTGTTGGTCCCGGCCGATTCCATCGTCAGCAAAATCCTCATTGGCTGGAACCTCGGTGTCTGGACTTACCTGATCCTGATGTTCTGGCTGACCATACGCGCCAAGGCCCCGGACGTGCGACGCATCGCCGAAGTCGAAGACGAGAACGCCGGGCTGGTGCTGTTTGTGGTGTGCATTGCCGCGTTGGCCAGTCTCGCCACCATCACCCTTGAACTGGCCGGCAGCAAAGACCTGGAAACCTCACGCAAACTCATGCACTACGGGTTCACAGCGCTGACAGTGACCGGATCATGGCTGCTGATAGGTGTGATCTTCTGTGTGCACTACGCCAGATTGTTTTACACCTGGGACGGCAAAGAGCCGGCGCTGCGTTTTGCTGAAGGACTGACCACCCCCAATTACTGGGATTTTCTGTACTTCTCGTTCACCATCGGCGTGGCTGTGCAGACTTCGGATGTGGGTGTTGCAACGCGGAATATTCGAAAGATTGTGCTGGCGCAGTCGTTGATCGGTTTTGTGTTCAATACGGCGATCCTCGGGTTCTCGATCAACATTGCAGCAGGATTGTTCGGCTGAAAAACACGGCTTGTTCTGGCAGTTCAAAGCTCACAAAAACGTACGCCTGTAAACTGTCAACACTGACAGTTTACAGGCGTACTGTATTCACGCTTCCATACAACATCCAGAAGTAGGACGGGTCAGTCTTTGGATGTCCCCAACCATATTGTATGGAGATAAAACTCATGAGCTATGCAGCCCGAGCCTACACGACGATCTCTCCGGTTTTAGCGCCGACCTATTTGTCAGCCACTATCAACGGCGATGCCAACCCAAACTACAGGTTTGTCAAAATCCCTCAATTCATGGAGTTTCGATCTACCTCTGTACCTTCCTTCGGGCCGAAGCCCTACCCGGAAGGCCTGCGTTACGTTCTGACAGCTGGACACACTAAGGATGGTGTGACGCGTACGCTTGAGTTTGTGTTCCCTTTTAAACCCCAATCGTTGACCTATGAACTCTCCAAAGATAGCGATGATGTCAGAAGTACCTACTATTCCAATCCTGCGACGGGTGATCTGCACGTCTCTGTGAGCGGGAGCCTGACATTGAAATATGACGACATTGAAAAAACCCTGAGTGGCACTTGGTCCGGCACATATGACCATGGTGGAGAGAGCGGCAACGAAGAGTTTCCGATCACTGGGGAGTTTGTCGCTAACGCAGACCTGAGCAAGAGAAAAAACGCTTACTGACTACGACAAAAAGGAAGCTGCGAGGCTTCCTTTTTTTAATGCTGATGCAATCAGAAACTGAAGCTCAGCCCGACACTCCCTCCTAGCTCCTGGTCAGCTTTGCTGCCCCTGCTGGTCCCTATCTCGCCATACAGTTGCCATTTGTTATTGGCCGGAACCCAATTGAGGCCCCCGGTCAGTTCGAGGCTGGTGCTGGACAAATCGTTGTTGAATCCAGTGTCATTCACGCTGACACGATTATTGTTGACGAATTCATGACTTAACGCCGCGTGCAGCCTGGGTTGCAATTTTCCGCCATTGTTCAGCACCACCTCGCGACCAACGGTCATTCCGACCTTGCCGAGCAATGAGCGGGTCTCGTTGCTGTCTACCTGCAGTCCGTTGTCCAACTTGTAGTCCTTGCCTTTTACCGTCGCAACACCAACCTGAGCAGAGGGCTCGATGAAGTAACCTCGGTTAAAGACTATATGCTTACCTACTTCGACGGTTCCACTGATGCCGAGATTATCGAAGTCACCCTTTGTTCGAGTGTCATCGCTCAAGGTGACTTTGACGTCATTACTGAAACGGTTGATTTTGCCAACGGTATCCACGTAATACCCGGTCGTTTCGTCATACCAGGACAGATACATCCCGCCATAGGTGCTGTTGATCGTGCCGGCGCTGCCGCGGGCCAGGTTAAGGCGAGTGGTGCTGTAGCCACCAAAAACCCCGATCAACCATTGGCCATCACCTATCGGTAGTGGCGTGTCCACCCCCAATGAGACGCCAGTCTGATTTTGTTTATAACCATCACCGTAGGCATTCTTGACGTTGTACTGATTGGCATGAGTGCGTATCCACAGGCCGCTGGTCGCGTTCTGATTATCTGAGTCCAGTGACGCAATCGATCGCGATCGGGGCTGAGTGCCGGCCATGCGACGGTCGCCGAGGCGGGTATTGAGAGTGGTCATTTCCGAATAGATAACAGTAGGAGCGGTACCGGCAATTGCCAATGCTGTTTGTGAACCAGTGCTCGGCGTTGTCCCATCAGGCCGCAGGAAAATACCTTCGCCCTCTCGCACCAGTTTGTACGCCAAAGCACCACGATCAACCTGACCGTTTCTCAGATCGAACTCAGCATCCCCGCCAGCGATGTTAGCCACTTGAAGCGGTGCACCGGTGACAGGTTCGCTGGCGCTTGCACCAACTACCAGCTCGTGACGGCCACTGGCTGATTCCGTGACATTGAGAAAGTCCGTTTCACCGGTGGACACGTCAGCATCCAAAAAAAACCGGCCGTTGCCTGACAGGTTGGCAACATCCAGGCGGACGAACTCGGCGGGCGTGCCGAATCTCACATTCCCGCCCTGCATTTCGAGATTCGATAACGAATTGCTGCCAACCAGGTTCCATTCAGCGCCACGCCCGATGGACATAGCACTGACGCCGGTAACCGAACCGTGCAGGATCGAGTCGTTATCCAGCATCACGACGCCAGTCCCGGAGCCCTGAATGTTACCGGTGAGTATGCTTCGGGTATCGAGCGAAACAGAATCGACGTTGGTCAAATCGCCGTCAAGGCTGGCATTGTTTTGCAAGAAAACCGCGGCGGTCCCGCCGTCAGCAACCGCTACATTGCCGGTCAACTGGCTGTCGTCGATTTGAAAGCGCGCTGCTGCGCCATCCATGACCTCGAGGATATTACCGTTGCCGCCGATCAGATTCGAACGGTTAGCTATCTCGATCAATACCGGTTGATCGTCCGGCGTCGCAAAATCGACTTTGATCGCTGCGCCGGTGCGGCCCTGCACGGTTGACCCATCAATCTTCAGTACACTCTGTGCGGTGACATCGCTCGGGTTCAGGACAGTATCCTCGCCAAAGATGATCCCATCCAGTTCTCCGATGACCTCGCTGGCTGCACTGATGTTGGCGTTGCCGCCGTAAAGTTCGAGGCCAACACCGTCTGCGTCGGTCCCTTCAACCCGGCTGTCCACCAGATTCAACGTACTGAGGGATGTCACCGCTGCACCCGAAAAACCGCCTGTCAACGTACTGCCAGTGACGGTCGCTGTTGAGCCAACGGGTATATTCAGGTCGCGCGCAAGCGACATTGCTCTGCCATCGCTGGACAGCGTACTGCCGGATACCACTGCCGAGCTGTCGGTCAAGCTCAGCGCAGTGTCGAAATTGCTAGCCGTCACCGTTGCCGCGTCCAGAGACACTCGGGCGTCTGCTGAGGCTTCAATCTGTGAAGTGCTGGCGGAAATCGCGTTTAACGTCCCACCGCCGACAACGATGTTCAGCGTATCACCGCCATTGACGTTAAGCGTGGCAGTGGCAGGGATGAACCAGGCTTCTGGCGTAGCACCGACGGATACGGTTTCGACTTCACCAGGATTGAGATTTCGGGAAAAGGCCGTCTCGGATATTGCGATCAGTAATGCTGCACAAGAGAGCGTGCCAGTGAGTTTCAAAACTGTCGGTCCCAAGCTATTTTCAAACGTCATATACACTTCTCGTTGAGGTTTATCGGGACGGAAGAAGGACGGTTCAGACGTACATATTCCATCAGACGACCTTTGTAGGCGACGCCGGAGAATACCTGCTAGTCTGGACTTTCTCTGTAGGACTAATCCTCTTAGTAGGTGGGCTTAATCGCCCACTCGCGACATTTCGAGCTATTTCTTGCTTCCCCAATTAAATTGCATTGCCTGAAGAGGTTGGCTCTCCGGCAATGCAATGATCGCGAATGCCGTTTATGGAGCAGGCGCAGGATCCCAGCCCGGTTCCGATTCGCAGTACAAGAAGTCAGCATTGAGCAGGTAGACAATCATTTCCTGAACTTCTGACGTGGTTACAATTGGCGTCGAATACCAGATTTTGACATAACCTGCGTAAAAGTCGGTCGGATCAGGCGTGGTAGCAGGTGGACGAGGAAGATTACGAATAAAAGGTGCGTATGGCACTTCCCAAAGCATCCCCTCCGTTAACTCGAGCGAAGTGATCGCACGAGTATCGGAAAAAACCGTATCCGGCGGTGCGTCTATGGTGTATTTATCGTCATGCCAGCCTTGCCAATTGAATGTGATATTCATCCCATCGGTGAAATGATCATTAGGTTTGATCTTGAACGTCGCAACGTGATCATCCCCCGTCAAGCTCTCGCAAATAATGTATGGGTCTTCGGTGCCATCTGTAGGTGGGCGTTGGAATTCTGGCTTATCGAGAACGATGACTACAGTATTGACAGTTACCGTCTCCTTTGCCGAGTCTTGAGTATTATTCCGGGCGGGGTTTTCATATGTCCACCAAGCCTCTTTAAGCCCGATACCACCCGGACCGACAACGGTATATGGCAAATCTATCTGAACGACATTATTGATATTCGACTGAGTCATTTGAATGGAATTAACGATAATTTCGCCTTGATCCCCAAGATACTTCAGGGTAACCAGATCGCCCGGTTCGGGATCGGGAAACGACGTCCCGGCGGTGACAGGCGAGACATCGATGTGAGCCTTGGCTGTCTGATCGACATCCTGAGGGCCCAGTAAGTTATCCGTGACAGGTGGCTGTCCGCGGACGATCAGTTTCCGGAATTCGGGATTAACTTCAGGGGGCGGGGTCGTCGGGTCGACGGTATAAGGCGGATGCGTCGAGAAATCTGTTTTGACAGTTGTTGATCCGTCGTCGATGGATAAGCCGCCACGCATCAAGTCAGCTTTGACGACCACGTCCAATTCAAAATTCGTACCCGTCTGGTTATCAAAGTATTGTTTGCTCAGACTCGACCAAGGAATGGTGAACTCCAGCTCCGTGAGTGCGTTGAATGGCAGATCCTGGGCTGGTTGAGCGCCGTATGTCAGGCTCACTACGTCGGTGCCGATTGTATCTACCAACCGGCTGACTTTTACCTTCACACCTGCACGCGCATCTTTTAAATCGATCAGACCATCTTCGTTTGCCGGGACGGTAATGACGCCCAGTTTGGGCAGTGGCAGAAAACGCACGTTTTTGAAATACACGCCCCATGCGCTCTGGTTGCCAGCAGCGTCAGTAATGATGAACCAGATGAAGGCCCGGCCGCTCGTTACCTTGCGTAGCTCTGCGGTCGGGATGGACAGCTTGCCATCGGTGGGCATCGGTCCGTTGAAAAAAGGGGGCACCTGCGGAGGGTTGGTACGTGTACCTGCCACGTACAGGGTCAACGTGTCATCAGGCTGAACGTTGGCGTAGCCGGTATCAATTTGTACCTGCAATCCCCCTTCGTTACCTGGCTGACCCGCCCATGTGTCATCCAGATCCCCGGGGGCATTTGGAAAGGTGGCTGGCGGAATTGTTCTGGCGCCTGGAACCTGTCCTGGATTTGTACCTGTTTGTGCAGGTTTCGCTTGCCAGGCACCAGTACGGTCGATAAAAAACTTCATCACCGGACCGGTCAGCGGGTTGAGCCCCCGCTCATACAGCACGCTACGCACCCAGATCGGCGTCGGCCCCACCGGGGTTGCATCCTCACCCAGAAATTCGGTAGGCACTGTGATCGGAAAATCTACAGGACGGCTGGCCACGTCGCCGAGGTTTACCCTGTTTAACCGCGTGAAGTCTGTCGGCAGCGGATTGGCAGGAGGCTGGGTTCGCGTAACGTCAAGGGCGATCTGATCTCTGCTGTTAGGATTCGACCACACATTGGTCTTGACCATAAGTGTCAGCGCGGCGCCCACAGGTATCGCAGCTATCGGAATGATGTCCTTGTTCGTGCCGCGCCCGTCTGGCAATTCGGGGGTAGGTGCGACCAGAACGCCCAAGGGTGTGCCTGACTCCGCAGTTTGAATACTTGTCATGTGCCTTCTCCATTGCGTAGAAAATGTTTTTTGATCCATGCATCTTCGACAATGGCGAATGTCGCCAACTGCAGTCGTAATATCGCTGCTACTGTTGCGGCCTGATCACTTCATCCAACTTGCATCCGAGCAATACTTGCTTTCTCCCGGAATTTTCCTGTCTACCTTCACCAGCCCGGTAAACGAGCGAAAGATAGGTACACCGTCGCGCAATAGTTGGTAATTAACTAAGGCCGAATCGTTTTCCTCCATGGGTTCTATATGTGAAGCAAATGGTCTGATTACGATCTTGACTGGCTCCTTGGTCACAACATCTGTCACAACCTCAGTAAAGTTAAACACCTGTGTCAAAGGGTTTCCCGACCCGTTTAAAGAATCCCATGCCTGCCAATCCAGGCTGAGGACATCCGCAAGCTGAAACAAGTCATCGAAAGGAATTTCGATACGTACCCCTTCCCAGATAAACAAGGCTTCCGGATCGTCGGGATGGTTCTTGTAACATCCGATATATCCCCAGGCATCCGCATCGGGAAAAGTAACCTCCTTCAAAAGTTGCGGCGGCTTAACTATCGCAAAAGTCAGGCGTCGTGAAGGTGACGTAGTAGGGTTGATCGAACGTACTGTGTAGAAAAGCTCAAACGTAGCCACATCCGGAAGTTTCTCGGGAGCTACTGGAATACGAAACTCCGGCGCATCGTCCGCGGCCCCATACTCGCCAAAGGCGACGAAATCAGGGTTACCAACAATGAAAATTTCAACACGATCTTTATTCACGCCTGAAACAGGAAAGTTCGGCCAGCGGTCAATAATACAAACGATGCCCACCTGTTTTGCGTCCGGCGGCAATGTTCCGGCCGGGTCAAGCGGATCGACGCCTTCCACTCGTGGCAGGCTCAGAAGCACGCCGGGATTCAATGGATCGCTGGAGGTAATCGGCGTTTCGATCGGCATGGAATTTCTCACTGGCTGGTCATCTAGGCCTGAAAGAAATTAAGCGCTGGTATTGGAAAGATGCCTACTGTCAGATCTGACAGGTAAAGCAACCGTTTGTCGGAAATCCATTTTGCCGTGACTGCTTCCGCTGCATTTGAAGGTTGACGGCTCACGGTCAGATAGTGTCTTCTGAAACCGGTTTCAGCGGTATCCATGCCGTTAAAACGCTACATTTCAAAAATAAGGTCTGACCCATTGAACGACTTCTCCGCCGCCCAGCGCAGCCGCGTGACCATGCTTGATGTTGCCGAACGCGCTGGTGTATCCAAGGCCAGCGTCTCGCGCTTCATTGGCGACGACCGCGCGCTGCTCTCCGATGCCATTGCCCGGCGCATCGAGCAGGCGATTGATGAACTCGGTTACCGCCCCAACCAAATGGCCCGCGGCCTGAAACGCGGGCGCACTCGGCTGATCGGCATGCTCGTCGCCGATATCCGTAACCCCTATTCGATTGCCGTGATGCACGGGGTGGAAACCGCCTGCCGTGCGCACGGCTACAGCCTGGTGGTGTGCAACACCGATCGCGATGATGAGCAGGAACGCCAGCATCTGGCGCTGTTGCGCTCGTACAACATCGAAGGGCTGATCGTGAACACGCTGGGCCATCACCGTGACGAATTGCACGAGCTGCGCCGCGAGATGCCTATGGTGTTGGTGGATCGCAAGGTCGACGGGCTCGACAGCGACATGGTCGGGTTGAACAACTCGCAAGCAGTAGAGATGGCGCTCGCGCACCTTGAGCAGCGCGGATATCGGGATTTATTGCTGGTCACCGAACCATTTGACGGCACCAGTTCGCGGATCGAACGGGTCAGCAGTTTTCAGGCGCAGATTGCTCAGCGCTCGACCCTGACTGGGGCGGTGCTGGAAACCGGTGATGATCTGAACGCGCAACTTCAAACCTTTTTAAACACACCCGGTGATGGCCCGAAAGCACTGTTTTGCGCCAATGGCGTGGCGGCGTTGGCGGCGACTCACGCGTTGCGCGCACTCGGTGTGCGCTTGTTCGAGGATGTCGGGCTGCTTGCCCTGGATGATCTGGATTGGTATCCGCTGGTGGGCAGCGGGATTACCGCGCTGGCACAGCCGACGCAAGAGATAGGCGCGCGGGCGTTTGAGTGTCTGCTCAAGCGCTTGCGCGGGGATGATGAGGTGGCGCGAATTGTGGATTTTGCGCCGGTGCTGATTGAGCGGGGTTCGACCCGAGGGATTGCCGGCGTCTGATCTGGCGCTTTCGCGAGCGGGCTCGCTCCCACAGGTGACCGTGTTGCAAATGTGGGGACGAGCCTGCTCGCCAAAGGGCCTGCAAAAACACTACAGAATCGCCTGATTTTTTTTGAACAAAAATGAAACCGGTTTCAGAGGTCAATAACAATGAATAAACCAGCCGTTTCCATCAGTCTGTCCAGCTACGGCGCCGAGCTCGTGCGCCAGCGTGGGCAGGATTGTTTTATCGACATCCTCGCGGCAGCCGGGGCGAATCGCATCGAGTGGCGTGAAGAGCTGCTGACCCGTGAAGACCCGGCGCAACTGGCTCAGGCTACCCAGGCGCAGGGCCTGCAAAGCATTTATTCCTCACCCACCGAACTCTGGCTCGCAGGGCAAGCGCAGCCAAATCCCGAACTGATTACCGCGCTGCAGCAGGCCCAGGCATTTGGCTCGAAATGGCTGAAAGTGTCCCTCGGTTATTTCACCGACAACTCTGACTTGCAGGCACTGGCCGAGCGACTCAAGCAAAGCCCGGTGCAACTGCTGGTGGAGAACGACCAGACCTTGCACGGCGGACGTATCGAGCCGTTCCAGCGTTTCTTTGCCGCCGTCGAGCAGTACAACCTGCCGATCAAGATGACCTTCGACATTGGCAACTGGCACTGGCAGGACCAGTCCGCCGCCAGCGCCGCACGCGCGCTCGGCCGTCACGTCGGTTATGTGCATTGCAAAGCCGTTGCGCGCCGCGCCGACGGCAAACTGATCGCCGTACCGCCGGCCATCAGCGATCTGCATCTGTGGGAACAACTGCTGCGGCACATGGACCAAGGCGTTATGCGCGCCGCCGAATACCCGCTGCAAGGCGATGACCTGGTGCAACTGACCCGCGAACACGTCGCCGCCCTCGCCCGCCTCGGTCAATCGCGCCTGGAGCCAGCTCATGTCTGAGATCGATATTCTTTCTTTCGGTGAAACCATGGCAATGCTCGTCGCCGAGCAGACCGGCGATCTGGCCAAGGTCGAGCAGTTTCACAAACGGATTGCCGGGGCCGACAGCAACGTCGCGATCGGCTTGTCGCGCCTGGGTTTCAACGTCGCGTGGCTGAGCCGGGTGGGTAACGATTCACTCGGACGCTTTGTGGTCGAGACGCTGATCAAGGAAGGTCTGGATTGCAGCCACGTCGAAGTCGATAAAAACCAGCCAACGGGTTTCCAGTTCAAATCGCGCAACGACGATGGCAGCGACCCGCAGGTCGAATATTTCCGGCGCGGTTCGGCGGCCAGTCATTTGTCGCCGAACTCCATCAGCGACAACCTGCTGAGCGCCCGCCATTTGCACGCCACCGGTATTCCGCCGGCGCTGTCAGGCTCCAGCCGGGAAATGTCCTTCGAGCTGATGACCCGGATGCGCAACGCCGGGCGCAGCGTGTCATTCGACCCGAATCTGCGCCCGAGCCTGTGGGCCAGCGAGGGCGAGATGATCCGCCAGATCAACCGCCTCGCCGCCCTTGCCCACTGGGTCCTGCCGGGGTTGAGTGAAGGTCGCTTGCTCACCGGTTTCGACGACCCGGCCGACATTGCTGCGTTCTATCTGGATCAGGGCGCCGAGGCCGTGGCGATCAAGCTCGGGCCTGCGGGTGCTTACTACCGCACGCAGCTGGATCAGGGCTTCGTTGCCGGCGTGCCGGTGAGCAACGTGGTCGATACCGTGGGTGCCGGAGATGGCTTTGCGGTCGGCATGATCAGCGCCCTGCTCGAGCACCAGAGTTTTGCCGAGGCCGTGCAGCGGGCGAACTGGATTGGCAGTCGCGCGGTGCAGAGTCGTGGCGACATGGAGGGGTTGCCGACTCGCCAAGAGTTATCGGTTGAATTTGAATCCGCCTTCGCGAGCAGGCTCGCTCCCACATTTGGAATGCAATCCTCTGTGGGAGCGAGCCTGCTCGCGAAGAGGCCCGCCTGATCACCGCAAATCAATGAACCTGCTGCGACAAAAACAACAAGCTCAGGAGTCACACCGATGAAAACTGCAACCCTCGCCACCCGCCGCTGGTGGTACATCATGCCGATTGTGTTCATCACATACAGCTTGGCCTATCTTGATCGCGCCAACTACGGTTTTGCCGCCGCGTCGGGCATGGCCGAAGACCTGATGATTACACCGGGTCTGTCCTCGCTGCTCGGTGCGCTGTTCTTTCTCGGTTACTTTTTCTTCCAGGTTCCCGGCGCGATCTACGCGCAAAAGCACAGCGTCAAGAAGCTGATTTTCGTCAGCCTGATCCTCTGGGGTGGTCTGGCCACGTTGACCGGCGTGGTGTCCAACGCCTATTGGCTGATCGTCATTCGCTTCATGCTCGGCGTGGTCGAAGCGGCGGTGATGCCGGCGATGCTGGTGTATCTGTGCCATTGGTTCACCCGTGCCGAACGTTCGCGGGCCAACACCTTTCTGATCCTCGGTAACCCGGTGACGATGCTGTGGATGTCGGTGGTGTCGGGCTATCTGGTGCAGCATTTCAGCTGGCGCTGGATGTTCATCATTGAAGGTCTGCCGGCGGTGCTGTGGGCGTTTATCTGGTGGCGTCTGGCCGACGACCGCCCGGCCCAGGCCAAGTGGCTCAATGAGCAGGAAAAACACGATCTGGAAAGCGCGCTGGCCGCTGAGCAGGTCGGGATCAAAGCGGTGAAGAACTACGCCGAGGCGTTCCGCTCGCCGAAGGTGATAATCCTGGCGCTGCAGTTTTTCTGCTGGAGCATCGGCGTCTACGGTTTCGTTTTGTGGCTGCCATCGATCCTCAAGGCCGGCGCGCAGATGGACATGATCGAGGCTGGCTGGCTGTCGGCGCTGCCGTATCTGGCGGCCGTGATCGGCATGCTCGCGGTGTCGTGGGGTTCGGACAAATTGCAGAAGCGCAAACGCTTCGTCTGGCCGCCGCTGCTGATCGCCTCCATCGCGTTCTACGGCTCTTATGCCTTGGGCGCCGAACACTTCTGGTGGTCGTACACGCTGCTGGTCATTGCCGGCGCCTGCATGTACGCGCCATACGGGCCGTTCTTCGCCATCGTCCCGGAGATCCTGCCGGCCAACGTTGCCGGTGGCGCCATGGCGCTGATCAACAGCATGGGCGCGCTCGGTTCTTTTGGCGGCTCGTATCTGGTCGGCTATCTGAACAGCTCCACCGGTTCGCCCGGCGCTTCCTATCTGCTGATGAGCGGCGCGCTGCTGCTGTCGGTGGTACTGACGATTTTCCTCAAGCCCGGCGCCAGTGATCGCGTCGTCGCCAAAGCCGCCGCCACACCGCGTGTGCCGGCGCATTCCTGAAAGGACTTTTGCCATGAAAAAACAGGTCGTGCTGTACAAGAAACTTTCGCCCGCGCTGATGGCGCGCCTGCAAGAGCAGTTTGACGTGACGCTGATCGAAAGCCTCGACGCCGATGGCCTCATGCAGTTGCGCGATGCCCTGCCCCGCGCCCACGGTTTGCTCGGCGCCAGCCTGAAACTGGATGCGGCGTTGCTCGATCTGGCGCCGCAGCTGGAGGCGATTGCCAGCGTCTCGGTGGGTGTTGACAACTACGACATCGAGTATCTGAATCGGCGCAAGGTTCTGCTGACCAACACCCCCGACGTGCTCACCGAAACCACCGCCGACACCGGTTTCGCCCTGATCCTCGCTGCCGCGCGGCGGGTGGTCGAACTGGCGAACATGGTCCGTGGCGGGCAGTGGAGCCGCAACATCGGCCCGGCGCATTTCGGCACCGATGTGCACGGCAAGACGCTGGGCATCATCGGCATGGGCCGAATCGGCGAAGCCTTGGCCCAGCGCGGGCATTTCGGTTTCGGCATGCCGGTGATCTACCACAGCCAGTCGCGCAAACCGGCGGTCGAGGAGCGTTTCGACGCACAATATCGCAGCCTCGAAGAGTTGCTCCAGCAGGCCGATTTCATTTGCCTGACCTTGCCGCTGACGGCGCAGACCGAACGTTTGATCGGCGCCGAGCAATTTGCGCTCATGCGGCCGGAAAGCATTTTCATCAATATCTCGCGGGGAAAGGTGGTTGATGAGGCGGCGATGATCGAGGCGTTGCGCAGCAAGCGGATTCGCGCGGCGGGGCTGGATGTGTTCGAGCGCGAGCCGTTGAATCATGACTCGCCGTTGTTGCAGTTGAGCAACGTGGTGGCGACGCCGCACATGGGCTCGGCGACTCATGAAACGCGTGAGGCAATGGCGCGGTGTGCGGTGGAGAATCTGTTGGCGGCGTTGAATGGACAGCGGCCGGCGAATCTGGTGAATCCTTGATGCTGATCGTTCCCACGCTCAGCGTGGGAATGCAGCCCGGGACGCTCCGCGTCCCTTCCGAAAGTTGGAACGCGGAGCGTCCCTAGAGGCATTCCCACGCGGAGCGTGGGAACGATCAGCAAGGCGCCGGTTCAGGCAATGCAAGACCCTCAGGCACTGCGCGCCTGCAACAGCTGCACCGCACACAACGCAATCCGCGCGCAGGCATCCGCCAGTTTGACCCGATCCACCACCAGCCCGATGCGAATATGCCCCGCCGCGCTCGGCCCGAACGCTTCACCGGCCAACACTGATACCCCGTAACCTTCCAGCAAGCGCTCGGCAAATGCCTGGGCGCCGAGGCCAGTCTGGCGCACATCGACCATCACGAACATGCCGCCATCCGGGCGAATCGGCTGCAACCCAGGGCAACCGTGCAAACGCTCGCACACCAGATCGCGCCGCAAGCGGTATTCCTCGCGCATCTGAGAGACTTCCGGCAGATCACTTTGCAGCGCTACTTGCGCGGCCTTCTGTACAAAATCCGGCAGACCGAAGAGCATGCTCAGCGACAGATTCACCAGATGCTCGGCCAAGGCATTCGGGCCGATCATCCAGCCGATACGCCAACCGGTCATCGCATGGGATTTCGACAGACTGTTGATCGTCGCGGTGCGCTCGGCCATGCCCGGCAGGCTCGCCGGGCTGATGTGCTCGCCTTCATATAACAGCTCGCTGTACACCTCATCGCTGATCAACCACAGATCATGACGAATGCACAGCGCTGCCAGCTCCTGCCAGATCAGCAAGGGCAAACTCGCGCCGCTGGGGTTGTTCGGACTGTTGAGCAGCATGGCGCGCGTTCGCGGGGTAATGCGCGCGGCAACATCGGCCGGGTCGACACGGAAACCGTTGTCGGGGCGTACCGGCACCGCAATCACCTTGGCACCGCAGGCGCCAAACACACCTTCGTAAGTGACGTACATCGGCTCGGCGACGATCACTTCATCGCCCGGATCGAGCAGGCACTGCGCCACCGAGTACACCGCGCATTGTGCGCCGGGCAGGACAATCACCTGATCAGGATCAACCCGTTGACCACTGCGCTGGCGATGACGCTCGGCAATCAGCCTGCGCAGCTCAAACCGCCCACGCACATCGGCGTAATGGGTATCGCCGGCCAACAGGCTATCGATCGCGCCATGGACGATCGGCAACGGCGTATCGAAATCCGGATCGCCGACGCTCAACAACAAAACATCAACGCCCTCGGCGCGCAGTTCCAGCGCTCGGTCGTGAATCTGCCAGGCAGCGGCACCCTCCCCGGCGATTCGTTGGGTCAAGGCTGAATAGCGCATGTACGTCTCCTGTTAGCGCGGTTTCCAGCCTTCACCGTATCTCAAATCACGAAACGCGCCACCATCGCGTTCAAATCCACTGCCAGTCGCGACAGCTCGTGGGTCGCGGCGCTGGTCTGGTTGGCCCCGGCGGCCGATTGCGTGGCGAGGTCGCGAATATTGACCAGGTTGCGATCGACCTCGCGCGAGACTTGCGCCTGCTCTTCCGACGCGCTGGCGATGACCAGGTTGCGTTCGTTGATCTGGTGAATCGATTGCGTGATCTGCTCCAGTGCCACGCCAGCCGCGCGGGCCATTTCTAGAGTGGACTGGGTACGCTGGTTGCTTTGCTGCATCGAGGAGACCGCTTCACCAGTGCCGTTCTGGATGCCGGCAACCATTTTCTCGATTTCCTGGGTCGACTGCGCGGTGCGATGGGCCAAGGCTCGCACTTCATCAGCCACCACGGCAAAGCCACGGCCAGCCTCGCCGGCACGCGCGGCTTCAATCGCAGCGTTGAGCGCCAGCAAGTTGGTCTGCTCGGCGATGGCACGAATCACGTCCAGCACCTTGCCGATGTCACGGCCCTGCGCGGCGAGGCCTTCGATCATCTGCGCGGTGTTCTGCACGTCGTGGGTCATGGTCTGGATCGCGTCGACGGTTTTCACCACTTGATCGCGACCTTCGCGGGCGGCGTGGGTCGACTGATTGGAAGCTTCGGAAGTCGAAACGGCATTGCGCGCCACTTCTTCCACCGCAGCGGTCATCTCGTTGACGGCCGTGGCGGCCTGTTCGATTTCGTTGTTCTGCTGCTGCAACCCGCGCGACGCTTCTTCGGTGACCGCGCTGAGTTCTTCGGCAGCGGCGCCCAGTTGCGTGGCGGAACCGGCGATCTGCTCGATGGTTTTGCGCAGGTTGGTCTGCATCGCGGCCAAGGCTTCGAGCAGGCGCGCCGGTTCGTCCTTGCCGTCGACTTCGATGGCTTTACTGAGGTCACCGCCAGCAATGGTTTGCGCAGCGAGCACGGCGCGGTTGAGCGGCGTGACGATGCTGCGGGTCAGCAACCAGGCGAGCAACACGGTGGCCAGCGCCGCAATCACGGCGACGATGATGATCCCGGTGATGGCGCTGTCATAGTTTTCACCGGCCTTAATGGCCGCCGCTCTGGCCCCGGCGGTATTCATGCCGATCAGCTTGTTGAGCTGCTCGCCCATCTGATCGGTGCCTTCCTTGATGCGCGTGTTGATCAACGCGCGCATCGCTTCCAGATCGCCCTTGCGCGACAGCTCAATCATCTGATTCTGCGCTTGCAGGTAATTATCGAGCGTCGTCGAAAACGTCTGGAAGACCGCGCGCTCTTCAGGGCCTGCCGGCAACGCAGCGTAGCTGGCCTGCGCTTTGCGCACCTTGTCGACGAGCACCGCGATGCGGGTTTCTGCCTCTTGCAGGCTGGCCGGTTCGCGATTGACCAGCACACGGAACGAGAGAATGCGCATGCGCAGGACGTTTTCCGTGACCACGCTGAGGTGGGTCACGCTTGGCAATTGGTTGGTGTCCATGTCGACCGACGCCTGACGAATGACCGTCATGCGGCTGACCGCGAACACGCCGAGGACAATCACCAACAAGGCGATAAAGGCAAAACCGAGGAAAGCACGGGGCGCGATATTCAGGTTACGCAGGGACATGGTCGGACTCTCGAAAGAAAGAAACTGCGAGCGTCCATGCCGTGAGCACTGGCCCATAGCGGGCGACAGTCCGGCGGCACTGAGTTGTGGTTTTGTGTGCGCCTGACCGTTGTATCGGCCAGGCTTGAGGAAGGTTTCGGGTCTGCGGTAAATATTTTTCAGGACGTGGCAACAATCAAAAACTGCTCCGCTGCCCTTGGTAGGAGCTGTCGAGTGCAACGAGGCTGCGATCTTTTGATCCTGCTTTTAAAAGTCAAAAGATCGCAGCCTCGTTGCACTCGACAGCTCCTACATAGGCAAGCCGATCAGCGTTGGGCGGCGAGTTGCCAGACCCGAGCAATATCGGTGGCGCGTTCACGCAGCAGGCGCGGTGCTTCGGCGCAGGCTTGTTCGAGTGTCATCGGTCCGCTGGTCACGGCGAAAGCGGCGTCGATGCCGTGTTGATAGAGTTCCTGGTAGCCCTCGCCCAAGGTCCCGGCGATCACAATCACCGGCACAGCGTGTTGTTTGGCAACTCGCGCAACACCGAACGGCGTTTTGCCGCGAAGGGTTTGCGCATCGAAGCGGCCTTCTCCGGTAATCACCAGATCCGCACCCTTGACCGCGTCAGCGAGCCCGACCAGTTCCGCTACCACCTCGACGCCCGCCTGAAACTGCGCACCGAGAAAAGCCTTGGCCGCAAACCCCAGACCACCCGCCGCGCCGCTGCCCGGTTCATCGCGCACGTCCCTGCCCAATGCTTGCGCGCAAAGCTCGGCGAAGTGCCCCAGCGCCTGATCGAGCTGCTCAACCTGCGCAGGCGATGCGCCTTTCTGCGGGCCGAAAATGGCCGAGGCGCCGTGAGGGCCGCAGAGCGGATTGTTGACATCAGCGGCGATGTCGAAACGCACATCGGCCAGACGTCGATCAAGTCCACTCAGATCCAGTCGCGCCAGTTGCGCCAAGGCCAGGCCGCCGGGCACCAGCGACTGATTCTGCGCATCCAGCAACTTCACCCCCAGCGCCTGCATCGCCCCGGCGCCGGCGTCATTGGTCGCGCTGCCGCCAATCGCCAGAATCACCCGTTGCGCGCCGGCATCCAGCGCTGCACGAATCAATTCACCTGTGCCAAAGGTGCTGCTGATGCAGGCATCGCGCTGTCCCGGCGGGACCAGTTGCAGACCGCTGGCCTCGGCCATTTCGATGATCGCGGTGTGGTTGTGCGGCAGCCAGCCCCATGCGGCTTCGACCGGCGCGCCCAGTGGACCGCGCACGCGGGTGCGGCGTAACTCACCTTCGCAGGCTGCGAGAATCGACTCGACCGTACCTTCGCCGCCATCGGCCATCGGGCATTTGATCAGCGTCGCCTGCGGCCAGACCTGCGCCAGTCCGAGGGCAATGGCTTCGGCAACGCCTTGGGCACTCAGGCTGTCCTTGAACGAGTCGGGGGCGATGACGATCTTCATGGGAATTCTCCGGTTGCAGTGGCATTCATGCTGCCAGCGGTCGTGAGCGTTGACGCCGGTCGGCTGCACAAGTGGCGTCGACGTTTATTGTTCATTTCCACAAAAGATATGTGTTGGTCGTACCGACCTCATCGCTGGCAAGCCAGCTCCCACAGGGTTCTGCGGTGACTATGGAAGTTATGAACGCCTTCTGACCTGTGGGAGCTGGCTTGCCAGCGATGGCGGCCTCAAGGACAACTCATGGCAATGGATCAGTCTGCGGCAGCAGCTGCACCCCAAGATACAACGCCAGCATCCCATCTAGCTTCAACGGATCAACCCCGCTCAACTCGGCAATCCGCTCCATGCGATAACGCAGACTATTGCGATGAATGCCCAACGCCTCGGCACAGGCCTGACTCTGCCCGTCGTGCTCGCACCAACTGCGCAGGGTCGCAAGCAACTGGCCGTTGCTGTCCTTGGCGATGACCTGGCGCAGCGGCTTGAGCAGTTCGTCCAGCGCATCATCGTTGCGATGACGCCACAGCATGACCGGCAAGCGATAACGATTGAGCGTCAGCAGTCTCGAATTCGGCAGCACGTCACGACCATAAGCGAGCAAATCGCCGACTCGTCGGTAACAGCGACGCAACCCGGCCAGACCATCCGCCTGCCCGCCGACGGCGATGCGCAAAATCTTCCAGCCGAGGCCATCGAGTTTTTCCAGCAGGCGATCATGCTCGACGTTCTGGCTCGCCGGGCGACACCACAACAACGAAGACTTCGCCGAACTCACGCACCAACTGTCCGGGTAACGCGAGGTCAGCCACGCACTCAGTGCCTCGACGGTTTGCCCCGGGCCGTGCTCAAGACCCAGCTCAAACAAATACGGCACCCGGGTCAATTGCGGCTTGAGCCCTAGTTGCTGCGCCTCATCGATCAGACGCGGCGAATCCCCCGCCTCGCTCAGCAGCAACGCCAGCAGATCATCGCAACGCTGCCGTCGCCATTGTTGCTCGGCCTGCTGGTTGCGCTGGCCGACCAGCATTTCAGCGGTCATGCGCACCAGCTCGGCGTAGGTGCGCAATTGCTCCGGCTCGCCGGTGATGCCGAGCACGCCGATCAAGCGCTGATCGAGCAGCAGCGGCAGATTGATCCCCGGTTGCACACCTTTGAGATGCACCGCCGTCTGCGCGTCGATTTCCACCACACGCCCGTTGGCCAGCACCAGTTGCGCGCCTTCATGCCGGGTGTTGATGCGTTCCGGTTCACCGCTGCCGAGGATCAGGCCCTGACTGTCCATGACATTGACGTTGTACGGCAAAATGGCCATGGCCCGGTCGACGATGTCTTGGGCAAGGTCGTGATCGAGTTCGAACATAGCGGCGGCAATCCTTCAGTTCAGGCACGAACGGTTGTTCAGCCGCACAGGGTCTGGCGGCAAACCCTGTGCTCAGGCACAAAGACAATCCGGCCAAAGGTGGCCGAGACTCTCAGGGCGATCAACGTTACCCTTTGCATCGCAAAAAATCATAATAAAGAGAGAGCCGCTATGTCGCAGAGCGCCGCAGCTACCCAGACCATCGACGACGGTAAAAACGCCGTCTACAAACGCATCACCCTGCGTTTGATTCCCTTCATTTTCATCTGCTATCTGTTCAACTACCTCGACCGGGTCAACGTCGGCTTCGCCAAACTGCAGATGCTCGATGCACTGAAATTCAGCGAAACGGTGTACGGCCTCGGCGCCGGGATTTTCTTCATCGGTTATGTGCTGTGCGGCGTGCCGAGCAACCTGGCACTGACCCGCTTCGGTCCTCGGCGCTGGATTGCCTTGATGATGATCACCTGGGGCACGCTGTCGACCTGCCTGTTGTTCGTCACCACCCCGACCGAGTTCTACACCCTGCGCTTTTTCACCGGTGCCGCTGAAGCCGGGTTCTTCCCGGGCGTCGTGCTGTATCTCTCGCAGTGGTTCCCTACCTTCCGCCGTGGCCGGATCATGGCGTTGTTCATGTCGGCAATCCCGGTCTCCGGTTTGCTCGGCAGCCCGTTTTCCGGCTGGATTCTCAACCACTTCGCCGCTGGCCAGGGTGGCCTGGCCGGCTGGCAGTGGATGTTCCTCCTGCAAGGCATTCCGACGGTGATCCTCGGCGCACTGGCGTATTTCCTGTTGAGCGACAGCTTCGCCAATGCCAAATGGCTGACCGCCCATGAACGTTCGGTGCTCGAAGCCGACCACGCCGAAGACCTCGCCAACAAACCGAAAACCGCCACCGACTCGCTGCTCGCGGTGTTCAAGAACCCAGCGATCTGGGCCTTCGGCCTGATCTATTTCTGCATCCAGAGCGGCGTGTACGCGATCAACTTCTGGCTGCCGTCGATCATCAAGAACCTCGGCTTCAGCGACAACCTGGTGATCGGCTGGCTGAGTGCGATTCCGTACCTGCTCGCGGCGGTGTTCATGCTGGTCGTCGGCCGCTCGGCGGACTTGCGCAAGGAGCGCCGCTGGCACTTGGTGGTACCGATGCTGATGGGCGCTGTCGGGCTGGTGATCGCGGTGAATTTCGCGGCCAATCCGGCGATTGCGATTCTCGGCCTGACCATAGCGACCATGGGCGCACTGACCGGTCTGCCGATGTTCTGGCCGGTGCCGACCGCCATGCTGAGCGCGGGCGCAGCGGCTGGTGGGCTGGCGCTGATCAACTCGATGGGGCAGATGGCCGGGTTCCTCAGCCCGTACCTGGTGGGTTGGGTCAAGGACAGCACGGGTTCGACGGATGCAGCGTTGTACGTGCTGGCGGCGGTGATCGTCGGCGGGAGTCTGCTGGCGTTGCGGATGACGGGGAGGTTGCGGGCCTAATCAGACGCGCAGATCAAAAGATCGCAGCCTTCGGCAGCTACTGTGGAATGCGTTCCCTGTAGGAACTGCCGAAGGTTGCGATCTTTTGCGTTTAAGCGATGCAATCATGCATAGCGCCAGCCGACGCAACATCTATGCTGAATCTGCTGGCCTCTTCGCGAGCAGGCTCGCTCCCACAGGTTTTGTGCTTGGCTCCAGGATGTGGGAAATAATGAGCATCCGCTCAATATTCAGCACAAAAACCACGTATCCTGCGCGCCCCGTTCAACCATCACGTCGCGAGGACAGTTTGTCTAAAGGTATCGCTCTATCGGTTTCAGCCTCCGTGCTGTTTGCCGTCATGTATTACTACACGTCGCTGCTGACCCCTCTGAGCGGCGTGGAAATCTTCGGCTGGCGCATGCTTCTGACCGTGCCGTGCATGACGGTGTTCATGCTGGTTTCCGGGGAATGGCGGCGGGTGCTGGAGCTGTTCCGATTGATGGCAGCCAGGCCGAAGCTGATTGCCGGGCTGCTGGTTTCTTCAGCCCTGCTCGGGGTTCAGCTGTGGCTGTTCATGTGGGCACCGCTCAATGATTACAGCCTGGATGTATCACTGGGCTATTTCCTGTTGCCACTGGCGATGGTGCTGACCGGGCGGATTGCCTATGGCGAGAGCCTGTCTTACCTGCAGAAAATCGCGGTATTTTTCGCCAGTCTTGGCGTGTTGAACGAGCTGTATCAGGTTGGCGGATTTTCCTGGGCGACGCTGATGGTCGTGGTCGGTTATCCGCTGTACTTCGTACTGCGCAAATACCTGCAAACCGACAACCTCGGTGGCCTGTGGGTCGACATGACCCTGATGCTGCCGGTCGCCTACTGGTTTGTGCAGGGCGGCGAACAGGGCCTGGCCGTGTTCGATCAATATCCGGGGCTGATGTGGCTGATTCCACTGCTCGGCCTGATCAGTGCGTCTGCGCTGGTGGTGTATATCATCGCCAGCCGCTTGCTGCCGTTCAGTCTGTTTGGGTTGTTGAGTTATGTCGAACCGGTGCTGTTGCTCGCGGTGGCATTGTTGCTGGGAGAGAGCATCAAGTCGGGCGAGTGGCTGACTTACATCCCGATCTGGCTGGCGGTTGTGGTGCTGGTGTTCGAAGGCTTCAAACACTTGATGCGCCAACGCCGCTCTTGAATGCAACACAAGACAAATGTGGGAGCGAGCCTGCTCGCGAAGTCGTCAGACCAGTCAACATGACTGTTGAATGAAAGTCCGCATTCGCGAGCAGGCTCGCTCCCACAGGTTTTGTATGAAGCAAAAAAATCCCGGCCCTGCATTTCTGCAGGCCGGGATTTTTTCGTTTCAGATTACTCGGTGGTCAACACACCACGACGCACCTGGTCACGCTCGATCGATTCGAACAGGGCCTTGAAGTTGCCCTCGCCGAAACCATCATCGCCCTTGCGCTGGATGAATTCGAAGAACACCGGCCCCATCAGGGTTTCCGAGAAAATCTGCAGCAGCAGACGCTTGTCGCCCTGCTCCGATGCGCCATCGAGCAGGATACCGCGCGATTGCAGCTGATCGACCGGCTCACCGTGATTCGGCAGGCGACCTTCGAGCATTTCGTAGTAGGTATCCGGCGGCGCGGTCATGAAGCGCATGCCGATTTTCTTCAGTTGATCCCAGGTCTTGATCAGGTCGTCGGTGAGGAACGCAACGTGCTGGATACCCTCACCGTTGAACTGCATCAGGAACTCTTCGATCTGCCCGGCGCCCTTCGACGACTCTTCGTTGAGCGGAATGCGGATCATGCCATCCGGTGCGGTCATGGCCTTCGAGGTCAGGCCGGTGTATTCGCCTTTGATGTCGAAGTAACGGATTTCACGGAAGTTGAACAGCTTCTCGTAGAAGTTCGCCCAATAGGCCATGCGACCGCGATAAACGTTGTGGGTCAGGTGGTCGATGATCTTCAGGCCGGCACCGACCGGGTTGCGATCAACGCCTTCGATGAACACGAAGTCGATGTCGTAGATCGAGCTGCCTTCACCGAAACGGTCGATCAGGTACAGCGGCGCGCCGCCAATGCCTTTGATTGCCGGCAGGTTCAGTTCCATCGGACCGGTCTCGATGTGAATCGGCTGGGCGCCGAGCTCCAGCGCGCGCGAGTAGGCCTTCTGCGAATCCTTCACGCGAAACGCCATGCCGCAAACGGACGGGCCGTGTTCGGCGGCGAAGTACGAGGCGACGCTGTTGGGTTCGTTATTGAGGATCAGGTTGATTGCGCCCTGACGATACAGGTGCACGTTCTTGGAACGGTGGGTCGCGACTTTGGTGAAGCCCATGATCTCGAAGATCGGCTCCAGTGTGCCAGGAGTCGGCGCTGCGAACTCGATGAATTCAAAGCCCATCAGACCCATTGGGTTTTCGTATAAATCTGCCATGGTGACGCCTCATCATTTCTTATCAATTAACCAGGGTTATTTGTCAGGAAAGTGATGTGGAGGGCGGCGCGCAGGAGATGCCACGCACGCTGCGCGCGAGGAAGTCTCCGTAGATCAGTTGAAACCCGAATATCTTCATTGTCGACCCAAGGCTCTTGCGGGCGAGGCTTCTGCTGCCAGAAGACGATTATTATTGTATGCGTAACCCGATTCTACACAGCGTAACCAGACCTGTCTGCCCTATGTATAAAATCCGCTTTTTTACCTACGGCACAAGCGCCATCTGCCATCTATTCTCCCCTCTGGCCCAATTGTTTATCGGGTCGGATTTCTAAACCACAGGATGTGCCCATGCCATTGACCCACAGATCCCGCCGCAAACGCAGCACCCGAATCGCCGTGACTTTGCTCAGCGGTCTGCTGCCAATCGTGCTGGGCAGTGGGATTCTTTATATGCAGGCAAAACGAACGCTGGAGCAAAGTGCCGGGGAAACGGCCGAACAAGCGTTGCAACAGTTCGATCTGATGCTCGACAACACGGGAGAAGCCGCTCGGGTTCTGCTGCCTCTGGCCGGGAAAAATTGCGAAGACGTGAAACTGGCCCTGCGCGAACAAGTGACCCGCCGCCCCTTCGTGCGCTCGACCAATCTGGTCTGGGACAACACGCTCTACTGCAGCTCACTGTTCGGGCAGTTCAAGGAAGCGGTCAATGCCGGGGACTATCATCAAGGCAAACTGTGGTTGATGAACGGCAATCCCGTCACCCCCGACACGGCATTGTTGATCTACCGCCTCAGCGACGGTCGTGGCGGCGCGCTGACCACGCTTGATGGTTATCACCTGAGCAACATCCTGCGCCTGATCGGCCGCCAGGCATTACTGATGTTGCAGGTGGGCGATAACTGGCTGTCCGCCGACGGCAGAGTGCATCAAGGGCCCCTGCCCGCTTTGCCGGTCGCGCATAGCATGCTCGAATCCGAACGATACGGTTTCAACGTGTCGGCGGGTTTTCCCGAAGGAGAAACCTGGCGTTACATGGCGGCCAATTATCCGCCGTTGTTCAGCCTGCTGATATTTTTCGGCGTGATCTCGGGCGCCATCGGCCATGTCGTGCAGAAACGCTCGAACTCGCCCAGTCACGAAATGCTTCGCGCACTCGAGGCCGGGGAATTCATTCCTTATTTCCAGCCGGTGGTTCACGGTGACAGCAAGCAGTGGTCCGGCGCTGAAGTGCTGATGCGCTGGAATCACCCGAAAGAGGGCCTCGTACGCCCGGATCTGTTCATTCCATTTGCCGAGCATTCAGGCTTGATCGTGCCGATGACCCGCGCGCTGATGCAACAGACTGCCGCCCTGCTGGGACCGCATTCTGCGGTCTTCGCCAAACCTTTCCATATCGGCATCAACATCACTGCCAGCCATTGCAAGGATCTGGAACTGGTCAAAGACTGTCGCGACCTCCTGGCGGCGTTTGCGCCCGGCAGCGTCGAGCTGGTGCTGGAATTGACGGAGCGCGAGCTGATCGAACCGAACGACATGACCCTGCAACTGCTTGAGCAATTGCACGCACTTGGAGTGAAAATCGCGATCGACGATTTTGGTACTGGCCACTCAAGCCTCGGCTACTTGCGCGCCTTCAAGGTCGACTTTCTCAAGATCGATCAGAGCTTTGTCGCCATGATCGGCATCGATGCGCTATCACGGCATATTCTCGACTCCATCATTGAACTGTCGGCAAAGCTGGATCTGGCCATTGTTGCCGAAGGTGTCGAAACACAGGCCCAAGCCGATTACCTGACGGAGCATCAGGTAGATTTCATGCAAGGCTATTTGTTTGCCAAACCGATGCCGGCAGCGGATTTCATCAGCGCATTAAGTGATCGTTAACTCATTAGCATAGCCCGTCCAACAACCGCACCAAATTGATACAAAAAGTCATTGTTGTTACATGGCGACAACATCAGGATTTACTCTTGTCGCATTAACTACTACAATTTTTTCAACCTGAGCCAGACTGACAGGTGAGCCAATTATCACCGAGTCGCTTCCAGGCTCTTGGCTTATAGCTTTGTTTGCGGTTGGTATCAGCCAAACACACTATTGGAGTAAAGATATTGTCCAGACTCGCTGAATTTCGCGCAGCTGAAAAGGCCCTTCAGGAACAGCTCAAACAGCTGGAGTCACTGAAGAATGACGCCGGGCTCAAGAAAGAAATCGAATTCGAAGAAAAGCTCCAGGGACTGATGAAAACCTATGGCAAAGGCCTGAAAGACATCATCGCCATCCTCGACCCGAACCCGGCGAAGTCCGGTCTGCAGGCCGCCCCAGCGCCGAAGACCCGCCGCGCCCGCGTCGTCAAGGTTTACCAGAACCCGCACACTGGCGAGCTGATCGAAACCAAGGGCGGCAACCATCGCGGCCTGAAAGCCTGGAAAGAACAGTACGGTGCGGCCACCGTGGATTCATGGTTGCGCGGTTAATCTGACGCCAACAAAAAGCCCTGCGCGATGCAGGGCTTTTTTATTGACAATATCTAACAAATGAAATGATTTTCATCGAACAAGTTGGAAAATTGTGTAACGTTACTGAGTCATCACGCTAAACATTTTGCTGCGCGATGTTGCTGCAAACGATGAATCAAACTTTGTGCTTAATCCTTTCCGGCATTCAAAACACCGCGAGTTAGTACGGACGTTTATAATTTCAGGCTGTTACGTGCCGCCTCTATGTCGTCGGCGCTCGCCTTATAAACCTCAGCCTGACCGGCATATGAAAGTACATAAGCCTTGTCTGTTTCCACGGCAGCCACCAGCGTTTGTGATAATACGTGCCGGCCGTTCTCGGTGATCGTGCAGGTCGTCTCCAGCCCGGTCAATGATCCGAGCGCAGCCGGATGGATTCGGTTGCAGACGCTCTGATAACCACTGCGGAAGAAATCCTTCTGGATGGACTTGCGCATCTCCAGCAACACGCCTTGCAAATTGACCTGATGCCCCGCCTCCACTTGCGTCATGGTCAACTCCATCACCATCACCTGATTGCCGTCGGCATCGAGCTTCACCGCCCTTTGCCGCGAGACTGGCGGCGCGGTATCCGGCAACATTTCAACCTTCCAGCCCGCCGGCCAGGTGATGCTCGGTTCGGCCATGGCCGGGAAAACCACGGCCAATGACAAAGCAAAAAAAACAAACACGGATTTGAACAGTCGGATCATTGCCGGACGCACTCGAAGGTAGAGAGCAAAGTCTGAGCCCCGCCCTCGCGCAGGGCAAGCCCGCCTTGCATTTGGCGATGCCGGCCGGCATGCGTATCATTGCGCCCATTCACTCGCCCATTGTTATTGGAGGGCCCATGAGCCTCAACGAACTGAACACTTTCCCCGGTGTGACAGCCACGCCAGACAGCGCAACCCGCAACTTCGTGTTCAACCACACCATGCTGCGCGTGAAGGACATCACCAAGTCGCTGGATTTCTACACCCGCGTCCTGGGTTTCTCGCTGGTCGAGAAGCGTGATTTTCCGGAAGCCGAATTCAGCCTGTACTTCCTTGCGCTGGTCGATAAAGCGCAGATCCCGGCCGATGCTGCTGCGCGTACCGAATGGATGAAATCGATTCCAGGCATTCTCGAATTGACCCACAACCACGGTACCGAAAACGATGCCGACTTCGCCTATCACAATGGCAACACCGATCCGCGTGGCTTTGGTCACATCTGCATTTCGGTGCCGGACATCGTCGCAGCGTGTGCACGCTTTGAAGAGCTGGGTTGCGATTTCCAGAAGCGCCTGACCGACGGCCGGATGAAGAGCCTGGCGTTCATCAAGGACCCGGATGGCTACTGGGTCGAGATCATTCAGCCTGCGCCGCTGTAAAAGCTGAAAGCCCCTCACCCTAGCCCTCTCCCAGAAGGAGAGGGGACTGATTGCGGGATGTTGGAGAATTACGCCGACTTGAACGATTGGCGGTGAATCCATAATCGACCGGCTCTCTCAGGTCGATGGATGACTTCAGACACCTCACCCCAGCCCTCTCCCTCGGGAGAGGGCTGGGGTGAGGGGTGGCTTTCCACGCGCAATAAAAAACCCATGATCGCTCATGGGCTTTTTCGTTTTCGACCTGGCAGTTACGCCGGGGCCGAAGTCCGGATCAAGTGATCGAACGCACTCAGCGAAGCCTTGGCGCCCTCGCCCACTGCAATCACGATCTGCTTGTACGGCACAGTCGTCACGTCACCCGCTGCAAAGATCCCCGCAATGGAAGTCTCGCCACGATTATCGACAATGATCTCGCCACGCGGCGACAGCTCGATGGTGCCCTTCAGCCAATCGGTGTTCGGCAGCAGACCGATTTGCACGAAAATGCCTTCCAGCTCAACCGTGCGCAGTTCATCGGTAGTGCGGTCCTTGTAGCGCAGGCCGTTGACCTTCTCGCCATTGCCGGTGACTTCAGTGGTTTGCGCACTGGTGATCACGGTAACGTTCGACAGGCTGTGCAGCTTGCGTTGCAGCACGGCGTCGGCACGCAGTTGCACGTCGAATTCCAGCAGCGTTACGTGCGCCACGATACCCGCCAGATCGATCGCCGCTTCAACGCCGGAGTTACCGCCGCCGATCACCGCTACGCGCTTGCCCTTGAACAGCGGGCCGTCGCAGTGCGGGCAGTACGCCACGCCTTTGTTGCGGTATTCCTGCTCGCCCGGAACGTTCATTTCGCGCCAGCGTGCGCCGGTCGCGAGAATCACGCTCCTGGCTTTCAGGGTTGCACCGCTGGCGAAGTGGACTTCATGCAGCTCGCCATTCTTGCCCGGGATCAGCTTGTCAGCGCGTTGCAGATTCATGATGTCGACGTCGTACTGCTTGACGTGTTCTTCCAGCGCCGTGGCCAGTTTCGGCCCTTCGGTTTCCTGCACGGAAATGAAGTTCTCGATGGCCATGGTATCCAGCACCTGACCGCCGAAGCGCTCAGCCGCGACACCGGTGCGGATGCCTTTACGTGCGGCGTAGATAGCGGCCGAAGCACCCGCCGGGCCACCGCCGACGACCAGCACGTCAAAGGCTTCTTTGGCGCTGATCTTCTCGGCCTGACGCTCAATCGCGCCGGTGTCGAGTTTGGCAAGGATTTCCTCCAGGCCCATGCGGCCCTGGCCGAAGTTTTCGCCATTGAGGTAGATGCTCGGCACAGCCATGATCTTGCGATCGTTGACTTCGTCCTGGAACAGCGCGCCGTCAATGGCGACGTGGCGGATGTTCGGGTTGAGCACGGCCATCAGGTTCAGCGCCTGAACGACGTCCGGGCAATTCTGGCAAGACAGCGAGAAGTAAGTCTCGAAGCTGAACTCGCCTTTGAGCGAGCGGATCTGCTCGATCACTTCAACGCTGGCCTTCGACGGGTGGCCACCGACTTGCAGCAGAGCCAACACCAGCGAGGTGAATTCGTGGCCCATTGGAATGCCGGCGAAACGCAGACTGATGTCGGCTCCAGGGCGATTGATCGAGAACGATGGCTTGCGGGCATCGTCACCGCTGTCGATCAGGGTAATTAGGCTCGAAAGACTGGCAACGTCTTTCAGCAGGTCCAGCATTTCACGGGATTTCGCACCGTCGTCGAGGGATGCAACGATCTCGATCGGTTGGGTGACCCGTTCCAGGTACGATTTCAACTGGGCTTTAAGATTGGCGTCCAACATACGGGCGATTTCCTTTATTTGAGGCGAAAAAAAGCCCGAGCGAATCTCGCCCGGGCATTTTTATTGGGCGGTGCAGCTAACTTAAGAAGGTGCGGCGTGCCGCCCTGCGTTGCATGTCACAGACTTAGATCTTGCCGACCAGGTCCAGCGACGGAGCCAGAGTGGCCTCGCCTTCTTTCCACTTGGCCGGGCAAACTTCGCCTGGGTGTGCAGCGACGTACTGAGCAGCCTTGATCTTGCGCAGCAGCTCGGAAGCGTCACGGCCAACGCCGCCATCGTTCAGTTCAACGATTTTGATCTGGCCTTCAGGGTTGATCACGAAGGTGCCACGGTCAGCCAGACCAGCTTCTTCGATCAGCACGTCGAAGTTGCGGGAGATGACGTGGGTAGGGTCGCCGATCATGGTGTATTCGATTTTGCCGATGGCTGGCGAAGTGTTGTGCCAGGCAGCGTGAGCAAAGTGGGTGTCGGTCGAAACGCTGTAGATTTCCACGCCCAGCTTCTTGAACTCAGCGTAGTTGTCAGCCAGGTCTTCCAGCTCGGTTGGGCACACGAAGGTGAAGTCGGCTGGGTAGAAGAACACTACGGACCACTTGCCTTTCAAGTCAGCATCCGAGACTTGAACGAAGTCGCCGTTTTTGAACGCGGTAGCTTTGAACGGTTTTACTTGGCTGTTGATGATAGGCATCGATGACTCTCCGTCAGGGGTTATGAAGTTGATGGGTGAATCCTACCCACTCACTCGACGGAAGGCTCATTGGCAAACCTGATACTGCTGATTTGTTTTCGCTATTAGCTGACTGTATTAATAGAAGAAAACGATCTCTACGGCTGATCCGGCTTATCCATAATCCGAGCCATTCCCTGGAATGGGCTGACCTCAACATAGCGCATGGCGGATTTCATGTCCTTCCAGCCAACATAACTCATCAACGATTTCAGGTCCCAGCCGCTTTGATGCGCCCATGTGGCAAAGCCACGCCGCAGTGAATGGCTGGTGTAGTTGGCGGCGGCAATCCCGGCGCGCTGCAACGCCTGGCGCAGAAGCGGAATGATGCTGTTGGCGTGCAGGCCCTCCTCGCTCAGATTGCCCCATCGATCAATGCTGCGGAACACCGCGCCGCGCACCAGCGCAGCCTCTGTAATCCAATCGATATAGGCCTGCACCGGGCACAGCTTCAGCAGCGCCGGGGCCTGATAAGTCTGCCCGAGGTTTTCCCGGTCGCCCTTGCTGCGCGGCAAATACAAAGTGATTCCTTTGCCAGCACTCGCCTGCACATGCTCGATCTGCAAGCGGCACAACTCGTCGCTGCGAAAGCCGCGCCAGAAGCCCAACAGAATCAGCGCGCGATCCCGATACGCCTTGAGCAAAGTCGGGCGGTCCTGTTCTTCCCGGGCCGTCTGCACCTCCTGCTCAAGCCAATCGATCACGCGCTGCAGATCCTGCAATTGCAGCGGCTCAGCCTGTTTTTCCTGCGCCGGGTGCAAAGCACGAATGCCCTTGAACACCTTGCGCACCACTGGCGCCTTGGTGGGATCGGCAAACCCCTGACTGTTGTGCCACTGCGCCAGCGCCGACAGACGCAGCTTCAGCGTGTTGATCGACAGCACGCCAGCGTGCGCCACCAGATAGCGCGCCACGCTATCGGCAGTAGCCGGCAGAAATCCGCCCCACGTCACCTCGAAGTGCTCGATGGCCATGCGATAGCTGCGGCGAGTGTTGTCCCGGGTGGCGGCTTGCAGATATCGATCAATGTCGCTCATGGGCAGTTTTCTCGCTGGCGTACGGGTTCAGGCATGCAGATGCGCATTTTGCCCCCTGACATTGGGTAATACCAGTATATCCCGCCTGTTTTACCTTAACGATTTACCTATATTTTCAGCATGGTACACTGTGTACTTCAGTGGCATGTACCACAGTACGTAAACGTAGGAGTTCACATGGCCCGTGGCGGCATTACCAAAGCACTGGTGCAAATCGCACGCACAGCGATCCTGGCTCGCGGCGAACACCCAAGCATCGATGCAGTACGCATTGAAATGGGCAACACCGGCTCGAAAACCACGATCCATCGCTATCTGAAAGAACTGGACGACGGCGCCCAGCCGAATGAGGCGTCGGCAGAACCGATCGATGATGAGCTCACCGCCCTCGTCTCTCGACTCGCCCAGCGCCTGAAAGAACAAGCACAGGAACCCATCGAGCAAGCCCGCGAACAGTTCGAGGAACAACGCCAAGCACTGGAAGCCGAGCTGAAGCAGACGCGCCAGGCGCTGGAAAAACTCGAGCATGAGCACGACATTCAAGGCGCCGCGCTGCAACGCGAATCCGAAGCGCTGGGCAACACCCGCTCGATGCTGCAAACCGAACAGACGCGCAACGCCGGCCTCAACCAGGCATTGGCCGACTTTGAATTGCGCTTGCAGGACAAGGACGAACAGATTCGCTCACTGGAAGAGAAGCACCTGCACGCCCGCGATGCGCTTGAGCATTACCGTAACGCAACCAAGGAACAGCGCGAGCAGGAGCAGGCCCGCCATGAAGGGCAACTTCAGCAGATACAGGCAGAATTGCGTCAAGCCCAGCAGAGCGCGTTGGTGCGTCAGGATGAGATCACACAGTTGCACCGTGACAACGAACGCTTGCTCACCGAAAACCGTGGCACTCAGCGCGAGCTGAACCTGGTGCAGGATCAGCTCAAGCACAGCAATCAGCGTCAGGATCAGTTGCTCGAGCAGGCCACGCGCATGGACAGCGAGCGCACCCTCCTCCAGGAACGTCTGCGCGTGGCGGCACTGGAAAGCCAGGCGCTCAAGCAGAGCGTCGACGAACAAACGCAGCTCAATCAGTCATTGGAAAAGGAATTGCTCAAGGTTCAGGCAAGCCTTGAAGACAGCCAGCGTCTGGCGGCTACCGTTGCGGCAGCGCCAGACTCGGCCGAAGCGACAGACGCTTAAGCGCTGACCGGCGTACGCATGGTGACGAACTCTTCGGCGGCCGTCGGGTGCACCCCGATGGTGTCGTCGAAGTCGCGCTTGGTCGCGCCGGCCTTCAAGGCGATCGCCAGACCTTGCACGATCTCGCCAGCGTCCGGGCCGACCATGTGGCAGCCAAGCACCTTGTCGGTTTTGGCGTCGACCACCAGCTTCATCAGGGTTTTCTCCTGGCAGTCAGTCAAGGTCAGCTTCATCGGCCGGAAGCGGCTCTCGAAGATCACCACCTCGTGGCCGCATTCGCGCGCTTCTTCTTCGCTCAAACCGACCGTGCCGATGTTCGGCAGGCTGAACACGGCGGTCGGAATCATCTTGTAGTCCACCGGACGGTATTGCTCCGGCTTGAACAGACGCCGCGCCACGGCCATACCTTCGGCCAGAGCGACCGGGGTCAGTTGCACGCGACCAATGACGTCGCCCAGCGCCAGAATCGACGGCTCGGTGGTTTGATACTCGTCGTCGACTTTGATAAAGCCCTTGTCGTCGAGCTGCACATCGGTGTTTTCCAGGCCCAGATTGTCCAGCATCGGACGGCGGCCGGTGGCGTAGAACACGCAGTCGGCTTCGAGTACGCGACCATCCTTGAGCGTCGCCTTCAAGCTACCGTCGGCCTGCTTGTCGATGCGCGCAATGTCGGCATTGAATTGCAGATCGAGGCCACGCTTGGTCAACTCCTCTTGCAGATGCTTGCGCACCGCACCGTCGAAGCCGCGCAGGAACAGATCGCCGCGATACAGCAGCGTGGTGTTGGCGCCGAGGCCATGGAAAATTCCGGCGAACTCGACGGCAATATAACCGCCGCCGACCACCAGCACACGCTTGGGCAGCTCTTTGAGGAAGAACGCTTCATTCGAACCGATCGCATGCTCATGCCCCGGAATTTCAGGGATCTGCGGCCAGCCGCCGGTGGCGATCAGAATGTGCTTTGCGGTGAAGCGCTCGCCATTAACCTCGACCTCGTGCGGCCCGACGATTTTCGCGTGCGCCTCGTGCAGGGTCACGCCGCTGTTGACCAGCAGATTGCGATAAATGCCGTTGAGGCGATTGATCTCACGGTCCTTGTTGGCGATCAGCGTGGCCCAGTCGAAGTTGGCTTCGCCCAGGTTCCAGCCGAAACCGGACGCCTGCTCGAAGTCCTCGGCAAAGTGTGCGCCGTAGACCAACAGCTTTTTCGGCACGCAGCCGACGTTGACGCACGTGCCGCCCAGGTAACGGCTTTCGGCCACCGCCACTTTCGCCCCGAAGCCGGCGGCAAACCGCGCAGCCCGCACACCGCCGGAACCGGCACCAATCACATAAAGGTCAAAATCGTAGGCCATTTCTATCTCCTCGGCAGGCCATCAGCATACCCGCAGCCATTCATTGGGCAAGCACTGCCATCCATATAAGGGCGGAAAATGAAAAAGCCACCCGAAGGTGGCTTTCTTTTGCAGACGAGGCGAAGACTATTAGTAAGCCTTGCCAGTCTTGTAGAAATTTTCGAAGCAGAAGTTGGTCGCGTCGATGTAGCCCTCAGCACCACCGCAGTCGAAACGCTTGCCCTTGAACTTGTAGGCCATGACGCAGCCGTTCTGGGCCTGCTTCATCAGGGCGTCGGTGATCTGGATTTCGCCGCCCTTGCCTGGTTCGGTCTGCTCGATCAGATCGAAGATGTCCGGGGTCAGGATGTAACGACCGATGATCGCCAGGTTCGACGGCGCGTCTTCCGGCTTTGGCTTCTCGACCATGCTGTGCACGCGGTAGATGTCGTCGCGGATCATTTCGCCAGCGATGACACCGTACTTGTTGGTTTCCTGCGGATCGACTTCCTGGATCGCGACGATCGAGCAGCGGAACTGCTTGTACAGCTTGACCATCTGGGTCAGTACGCCGTCGCCATCGATGTTCACGCACAGGTCGTCCGCCAGAACCACGGCGAACGGTTCGTCACCGATCAGCGGGCGGCCAGTCAGGATCGCGTGGCCCAGACCCTTCATTTCGGTCTGACGGGTGTAGGAGAACGAGCACTCGTCCAACAGCTTGCGGATACCGACCAGGTACTTTTCCTTGTCGGTGCCCTTGATCTGGTTTTCCAGCTCGTAACTGATGTCGAAGTGGTCTTCCAGAGCACGCTTGCCACGGCCGGTGACGATGGAGATTTCCGTCAGGCCCGCGTCCAGTGCTTCTTCAACGCCGTACTGGATCAGTGGCTTGTTTACCACCGGCAGCATTTCTTTAGGCATGGCTTTGGTCGCTGGGAGGAAGCGAGTGCCGTAACCGGCTGCTGGAAACAAGCATTTCTTGATCATATAAGTCCTTGAAAAGGCTGTGTGTACGAGTTTCGAGGCAGTCTAATCAGGCGGCGTGCGCCTTACAATGCCCCGCGCTGGCTAACCGATGCCAACATAGAGAAATATTCGCGCGGATAGTTCCATCCGGGTATTTCAGCGGCGGAGTCAGCGTAGCTCAAGATCCGGGCAAACAGGATCACCATACGCTTATCAGCCCCCATTGCGAGCATTTGCCGC
Source organism: Pseudomonas siliginis (assembly GCF_024072275.1). Taxonomy (NCBI): domain Bacteria; kingdom Pseudomonadati; phylum Pseudomonadota; class Gammaproteobacteria; order Pseudomonadales; family Pseudomonadaceae; genus Pseudomonas; species Pseudomonas siliginis. Next base: position 3,257,207 of record NZ_CP099598.1, read on the forward strand.
TATCATGGCGCCTTTGAACCAGCGAATGAGACAGACTAGATGGCTGCGGTAAAAATCATCAACGGGTATGTGATCGACAAGAAAGACGGCAAGTGGACGCTGACCACTACCAATGGCGAACATATCGCCGGGCCTTTCGACAGCGAGCAGATGGCGACAGATGTGGCCTCGGTGTTCACTGATACGCCTGCTTCTTCCAAGCGCCGAGGCAAAGATCAGGACTGATCCTTTTAGCACTTGCGCCAAGCCCTGCCAGCATGCAGGGCTTTTTTGTGCTTTGTTGGCAAACAAGTGGCCAATCGCTATAACCTTTTCATCGCGGCGCTGTCAGAGCAACCAGTCCCCCACTTGAAGACCTCGCAACCATGAACCTGAACAAACTGCAGCCGCTTTTCGCGGTATTGGTACTGAGCGGCTGTGCCACTTCGCAGCCCACCTATCTGAACAATGGCGAACAGGGTCTGAGCATCGACTGTTCCGGCGAAGCCAACTCATGGGCCATGTGCTACGAAAAGGCCGATGCCTCCTGCGCCGGCACCGGCTATCGCATCGTCGGCACTGATGGCACACCGGCGCCCAAGGAAGATGACAAAACCCTGGGCGTTGACGTTGGCAACTACAAGACGCGCAACGTCGTGGTCGTCTGCAAGTAAGCCTTACATGTGGATTTCGGCGAATTTGATCCCGAGGCCACGGACGACCTCGATCAGGTCGTCGAGCCGATTGAAGGACTCGACCTCGTCATTGTCATCCACCAAAAAGTAGCTGCGCCCTGCACTCTTCTTGAAAAACACGATCCATTCACCCGGATTCGCCGGATTCTGGATGACATGAGTGGCAGAGATAAGGCCCTCTGCGTGGCGCTCCCGCACGTGCTCTCGCTTCATTGCGACTCCATATATGACAATGCCGCCACAGCAGGACTGTGACGGCATCGGGTGCTGATGTTCGCTAGTCTATCAGCCGGAAATACAGGCGTTCGCAGCTTTCTGTACATCGCGAGGGCGAACCGGCACGTTGGACATCCGCTCATGCAGCTTGATGCTGCTGCCGCCGGCGCGATCTTCGATATCAAACACGGCTGCCGGGCCTGACGAAAGTTTGCCGGGAACGATGACTCGTACACCGTCCTTCTGCGGCTGGACTTGCAACGCACCACGACTGTCAGCGAGCTTGTCGGTCAGACACTGCGCATACTCCTGGGGCTTTTTGCCGGAGATCACGCTCATGGTTGGCAGCGTTTCATTGATTTCGGAAACATTTGCACAACCGGCCATCGCCAGAATCAACGGCACACACACCACACCCCACTTCATAGAAATCCTCCGTTAAAGACCGTCCGACAGCACAAATGCCGCTTTTCTCCGGGGCCTTGTGCATTTAACCCGCCCGCCATGGCGAAGTTCTGTTCAAAATTTGTCAAAGCAACGCCCGACGGCCAGATAATAACCCGTGCGGGCTGATAAACTGCGCCCATCGACAAGCTATCGTTTTGATTTAGTAGAAAAAGCCCTTCTGGAGGCGCCCATGAAATTCATTCACCAGCGCGAGCACCTCAACGAAGACGACATCGTCGTCATTCAATGCTCGCAGATGTGCAACATCCGTTTGATGAACGACGCCAACTTCCGCAGCTTCAAAAACGGCGGCCGTCACACCTACCACGGCGGCGCGTTCGACACGTTCCCGGCACGCATCACCGCACCGAGCACCGGCTTCTGGAACATCACCATCGACACCGTCAACCGCCGCGCAATCAGCGTGACGCGCAAGCCGACGCTGACCCACTCGATCAAGATCATCCGTCGCTCCAGCACTAAACTGAGCTGAGACGCGCAGCCTATTCTGCAAGGGAAACATGACCGTGGCGCAAAAAACCAAATACGTGATCAAGTACAAACTGGACGGTGAACAGCGTTTCGAATTCGCTGAACTGGAAACCGGCACTGACGAGGAAGCGAAAGCGGCGCTGAAGAAAATGCACGCTGACGAAGAACTCAGTGACATCAAGGTCAGCAAAGCGCTGTAACCGAGTCATGCAACCGACCACGTTTGACCTGTTCGCCGACAACGAACCCGTACAGCAGCCCCGCGCCGAGCAGATCGGCGAACAATCGTGGGTGCTGCGCGGATTCGCCTTGCCACAGGTCGAGCAACTGCTGACCGAGCTCGACGCCATTCTTGCCGCCGCCCCGCTACGCCACATGGTCACGCCCGGCGGTTTCAGCATGTCGGTCGGCACCAGCAGTTGCGGACAGCTGGGTTGGATCACCGATCGCAGCGGTTACCGTTATTCCAGCGTCGATCCACTCAGCGGCTTGCCGTGGCCGTCGATGCCGGCGGTGTTTGCCGATCTGGCGCACGAGGCGGCGGAACGCGCCGGGTTTACGGGTTTTCAAGCCGACTCCTGCCTGATCAACCAATACGTCCCCGGCGCCAAGATGTCGCTGCATCAGGACAAAGACGAAAAAGGTTATGCCGCGCCCATCGTTTCGCTGTCGCTGGGTTTGCCGGCGATATTTCTGTTTGGCGGCTTCGAACGCAGCGATAAAACCCAGCGCATCCCGCTGCTGCATGGCGACATGGTGGTCTGGGGCGGCGTGGACCGCCTGCGCTATCACGGCGTGCTGCCAATCAAACCCGGCCATCACCCGCTCTTGGGCGAACGGCGCATCAACATCACCTTCCGCGTTGCTGGCGATCAATAAAAGTTTGACCGCAAGGCGCGGAGTGTTGCGGGTTACGATGCTGGTTAACCTGACTCAAACAGGTCAACGGATCCCCTCTCATGGACAAGCTTTCGAAGACAATCAGCATTGAACACGATCCCCGCTGGGCCGCTGTGGTGGCGCGCGATCCGCGTGCCGACGGGCAATTTGTCTATGCGGTCAAAACCACTGGCATCTACTGCAGACCGAGCAGTCTGGCGCGCCTGCCGAAACCGCAGAACGTCGAGTTTTTCGACAGCGCCGAACTGGCCGAAGCTGCCGGGTATCGGCCAAGCAAACGCGCCAGCAAGGATCAGAGTGATGCGCAGCATGCAGCGATCGTGGCTGCAGCCTGTCGGCAGATCGAGACCTGTGAGACGCTGCCGGCGCTCAACAGCCTCGCGGCCACCGCTGGCCTCAGCCCTTTTCATTTCCACCGGCTATTCAAAGCCGCGACCGGCCTGACGCCCAAGGCTTACGCCACGGCGCATCGCTCACGCAAACTGCGTGCGCGCCTGGCGGACGGCGGCTCGGTGACCGACGCGCTGTATGACGCTGGCTTCAATTCCAACAGCCGCTTTTACGAATCAGCCGATCAACTGCTGGGCATGAAGCCCACCGACTATCGCGCTGCCGGGCAGAACAACGACATTCGCTTTGCCGTTGGCCAATGCTCGCTGGGGGCGATTCTGGTGGCGCAAAGCGAACGTGGGATCTGCGCGATTCTGCTCGGCGACGATCCGCATCAGCTGGTCTGCAACCTGCAGGATCAGTTTCGCAAGGCCAACCTGATCGGCGCCGACCGCGAATTTGAACAGTTGATCGCCAGCGTCGTCGGCTTTGTCGAAGCGCCCGCGACGGGCCTGAAATTGCCGCTGGATATACGCGGCACAGCGTTTCAGGAGCGCGTCTGGCAGGCGCTGCGCGAGATCCCGCCAGGCAGCACGGCCAGTTACGCCGAGATCGCGCAACGCATCGGCGCGCCGACTTCGATGCGTGCGGTGGCCCAGGCTTGCGGGGCCAACCGTTTGGCGGTGGCGATTCCCTGCCACCGCGTGGTGCGCAGTGACGGCAATCTTTCCGGCTACCGCTGGGGCGTCGAGCGCAAACGCCAACTGCTTGAGCGCGAACTCAACGATTGACGTCGACCACCACCCTGCCCCGCAGTTGCCCGGCGAGTAATCTGGGCGCGGCCTCAAGGGCTTCGCTCAAGCTGATTTCGTGACTGATCAATTGCAATAACGAGAAATCCAGATCCTTGGCCAGTCGGCCCCAGGCCTCGATACGGCGCGCCTTGGGCTGGGTCACGCTGTTGATCCCGGCCAGCGTTACGCCGCGCAGAATGAACGGTGCTACCGAGGCCGGGAAATCCATGCCTTGCGCCAACCCGCATGCCGCGACCACGCCTTCCGAGCGTGTGCTGGCGCAAGCATTCGCCAGCGTATGACTACCGACCGAATCGACCACCGCCGCCCAGCGCTCTTTCGCCAACGGCTTGCCCGGTTCGGACAAGGTGGCTCGATCGATGATTTCGGCAGCACCCAATTGCTGCAGGTATTCATGCTCGGATACACGGCCGGTGGATGCCACCACGCGGTATCCCAACTTGCTGAGCAAGGCGATGGCAAAGCTGCCGACCCCGCCATTGGCGCCGGTGACCAGCACTTCGCCGTGATCCGGTGTCAGGCCATGGCGCTCCAGCGCCAGAATGCACAGCATTGCCGTGTAACCTGCGGTGCCGATGGCCATGGCTTGCGCCGGGGTGAAAGCTTCGGGCAGTGGAATCAGCCAGTCACCGTTGAGCCGAGCCTTTTGCGCCAGTCCGCCCCAGTGGCTTTCACCGACGCCCCAACCGTTGAGCAGCACCCGATCGCCCGCCTTGAAATCGGCATGCGAACTGGACTCGACAGTCCCCGCCAGGTCGATCCCCGGTACCATGGGAAACTTGCGCACCACCGGGCTGCTGCCGGTGATCGCCAGGCCATCTTTGAAATTCAGGGTGCTGTACGCGACGTTCACGCTGACGTTGCCTTCGGGCAGTTGCTGCTCATCGATTTGCTGCAGATTGGCGCGATAACCGCTGTCGTCTTTGTCGATCAGAATGGCATTGAACATGACGGCCCCTCGAAAATAATGGGAAGAAAGCGTGCCCTGAAATAACACATCGCAACACATTGCCACACTCGACTTTCGCTAAGCCACCCGCACCGACGCTGAAAAACTGCACGTAATGTTCAGAATTTCAGACTGGCCCCGCAGCCGGTTTTGCTGCTAAAACCGCTTGCCGTCCCTGCCCGTTTCATCGTTCGGAGAATTGCTTTATGAGCCAGTGGCCAGACACCCGTATCCTTGATCTTCTCGGTATCGAACTGCCGATCATCCAAGGCCCGATGGCCGGTGCGACCAATTCTTCGATGGTGATTGCCGTGTGCAATGCCGGCGGCCTCGGTTCAATGCCCGCAGCGATGCTGAGCATCGAGCAACTGCGCGAAGAACTGAAGACGATTCGCCAGCACACCACCAAGCCGTTCAACGTCAATTTCTTCTGCCATCAGCCACCGGCGCCTGATGAGCAGCGAGCCCGGGACTGGAAAAATCTGCTCGAACCTTACTACCGCGAACTCGGTGCCGATTTCGAGGCGCCGACGCCGGTGTCCAACCGTGCTCCTTTCGACGAGACTGCGTGTGCCGTGCTCGAAGAATTCCGCCCCGAAGTGGTGAGTTTTCATTTCGGGTTGCCGGAGAAAAATCTGCTTGATCGGGTCAAGGCAACCGGGGCGAAAATCCTTTCGTCTGCGACTACGGTCGAAGAAGCGATCTGGCTGGAGCAACACGGCTGCGATGCGATCATCGCCATGGGTTATGAGGCGGGCGGGCATCGCGGGATGTTTCTCAGCGATGATCTGAGCAGCCAGGTCGGCACCTTTGCACTGGTGCCGCAGGTGGTCGACGCGGTGAAGGTGCCGGTGATTGCGGCTGGTGCGATTAGCGATGCCCGAGGCGTAGCAGCCGCGTTGATGCTCGGCGCCTCGGCGGTGCAAGTCGGCACGGCGTTTCTGTTTACCCCGGAGGCGAAGGTCAGCGCCTCGCACCACAAGGCCCTGCGCACCGCCAAGGAAAGCGAGACCGCCATCACCAACATTTTCACCGGACGTCCGGCGCGGGGTATTGTCAATCGGGCGATGCGCGAACTCGGCCCGATGTCAGCGCAAGCGCCAGCCTTCCCGTTGGCCGGCGGCGCGCTGATGCCGCTGCGAGCCAAGGATGACGCCGATTTTGCCAATCTGTGGGCCGGTCAGGCGCTGACGTTGGGCAAGGATATCGGCAGCGCTGAACTGACCCGGCAACTCGCCGAGGGCGCATTGGCGAAACTCAACCGTCATTGAATCTACGCGGCGAGCGGATTTATTCCCTCGCCACTTGGCGGCATATCGCTATATATTTCCGTATACAGCGATTGCGCCCGTGTATCGGCGTTATCCAAAGCAAAGCATTCAATGCCGATCACGGAGCCTTTACATGACACCTGCTGCCACACGCCTCGCCCCTGCCTGTCTCGCCTCATTCCTCACATTTTTCAGCATCAGTGCCGCGCAAGCTGACGAAGTGCAAGTGGCGGTCGCCGCCAATTTCACCGCGCCAATCCAGGCCATCGCTGCCGATTTCGAAAAAGACACCGGGCACAAATTGGTTGCTGCTTACGGCGCAACCGGCCAGTTCTACACCCAGATCAAAAACGGCGCGCCCTTCCAAGTGTTTCTCGCAGCTGACGACAGCACCCCGGCAAAACTCGAACAGGAAGGCGAAACCGTCAAAGGCTCGCGCTTCACCTACGCCATTGGCACCCTGGCGCTGTGGTCGGCAAAAGAAGGTTATGTGGATGCACAGGGTGACGTGCTGAAAACCAACCAATACCAGCACTTGTCCATCGCCAACCCGAAAGCCGCGCCATACGGTCTCGCCGCCACCCAGGTGCTGGAAAAACTCCAGTTGAGCGAAGCCACGAAAAGCAAAATCGTCGAAGGCCAGAACATTACTCAGGCCTACCAGTTCGTCTCCACCGGCAACGCCGAACTGGGCTTTGTGGCGCTGTCGCAAATCTTCAAGAACGGCAAAATCAGCAGCGGCTCGGCATGGATTGTTCCGGCCACCCTGCATGATCCGATCAAACAGGACGCGGTGATCTTGAACAAAGGCAAGGACAGCGCTGCTGCCAAGGCCCTGGTCGATTACCTCAAAGGGCCGAAAGCCGCTGCGGTGATCAAATCCTTCGGATATGAACTGTAAATGTCGCTGACCAGTGCCGACTTCGCCGCGATCTGGCTGACCCTGAAACTGGCGTCGCTGACCACCGTGATCCTGCTGATAATCGGCACACCGATCGCGTTATGGCTGTCGCGCACCTCGTCTTGGTTGCGCGGCCCGATTGGCGCCATCGTCGCCCTGCCGCTGGTGCTGCCGCCGACGGTGATCGGCTTTTATCTGCTGCTGGCGCTGGGGCCGCACGGTTTTCTCGGCCAGTTCACTCAATGGCTGGGGCTGGGCACGCTGACGTTCAGTTTCACCGGGCTGGTGATCGGCTCGGTGATCTATTCCCTGCCGTTCGTGGTGCAACCGCTGCAAAACGCTTTCTCGGCAATCGGCACACGCCCGCTGGAAGTCGCCGCGACGTTGCGCGCCAATCCCTGGGACACGTTCTTCAGCGTGATCCTGCCGCTGGCGCGCCCCGGCTTCATCACCGCAGCGATTCTCGGCTTCGCCCACACCGTCGGTGAATTCGGCGTGGTGCTGATGATCGGCGGCAACATTCCCGACAAGACCCGCGTGGTCTCGGTGCAGATTTACGACCATGTCGAAGCGCTGGAATATGCCCAGGCGCACTGGCTGTCCGCGGCGATGCTGGTGTTCTCGTTTCTGGTGTTGCTGGCGCTGTATTCCAGCCGCAAAACCCGCGCAGGCTGGAGCTGATCGATGATTGATGTACGCCTGAAACGCACTTATCCGGGGTTCGAACTGGATGTTGATCTGCAAGTGCCGGGCCGGGGCGTCACCGCGCTGTTTGGCGATTCCGGCTCCGGCAAAACCACCTGCCTGCGCTGCATCGCCGGGCTGGAGCGCGCCGAGCAGGGTTTTGTGCAGATCAACGACGAGGTCTGGCAGGACAGCGCCAATGGCATCTTCGTAGCCCCGCATAAACGTGCGCTCGGCTACGTGTTTCAGGAAGCCAGCCTGTTCCCGCATCTGTCGGTGCTGGCCAATCTGGAGTTTGGTCTCAAACGCATCGCCAAGTCGCAACGCCGGGTCGATATCAACCAAGCGACCGAACTGCTCGGCATCGGCCATTTGCTCGAGCGCCATCCGCAGCATCTGTCCGGCGGCGAGCGGCAGCGCGTCGGCATCGCCCGCGCCCTGCTGACCAGCCCGAAACTGCTGCTGATGGACGAACCACTGGCGGCTCTCGACAGCCGGCGCAAAAGCGAAATCTTGCCGTACCTGCAACGCCTGCACGACGAACTGGATATTCCGCTGCTGTACGTCAGCCATGCCCAGGATGAAGTCGCGCGTCTGGCTGATCATCTGGTATTGCTCCGTGACGGCAAAGCCCTCGCCAGCGGCCCGATCGGTGAGACCCTCGCACGCCTGGATCTGCCCTTGGCAATGGGTGATGACGCCGGGGTGATCATCGAAGGTCAGGTCAGCGCCTACGACGCCACCTATCAATTGCTCAGCCTGCAACTGCCGGCCACTGCAATGAACATTCGCGTCACCCATGCGCCGATGGCCGTGGGCCAAGCCCTGCGCTGCAAGGTGCACGCCCGTGACATCAGCCTGGCGCTGAACAACGATGCAGCCAGCAGCATTCTCAATCGTCTGCCCGTTACCGTCATCAGCGAACAGGCCGCTGACAACAGTGCCCACGTGCTGATTCGCCTCGATGCCGGCGGCACGCCGCTGCTGGCGCGGATCACCCGCTTCTCGCGTGACCAATTGGGCGTGCACCCGGGCCAGCGGCTGTGGGCGCAGATCAAGGCGGTGGCGGTGCTCGCGTAAATCATTCGGCACGACGGCCAGCGCCTGCGGTCAATCAGTTACAGACTGCCGTATGACCGAAGGAAACCGCCATGCCCGATACCGTGCTGACAGATGCCCTGCCCGCCGATCTGCATTACGTCGATGACACTCAGCCTGGTATCACCCGGAAAAAACTGCGCGGCAAGTTCGTCTATTTCGAACCGTCGGGCCAGCGCATCACCGACCCGGAGGAAATCAAACGCATCAATGCCCTGGCGGTGCCGCCGGCTTACACCGATGTGTGGATCTGCGCCGACCCGCGCGGTCATCTGCAAGCCACCGGCCGCGATGCGCGCGGGCGCAAGCAGTACCGTTATCACGCGCGCTGGCGCGAAGTGCGCGACGCCGACAAATACTCGCGCCTGCGCGAGTTCGGCCTGGCCTTGCCCAAACTGCGGCGCCAGCTTGAGGCGCTGCTCGACGCCCCGGGCTTCAGCCGCGACAAGGTCATGGCCACGGTCATCACCCTGCTCGACGCCACGCTGATCCGCGTCGGCAATACCCAATATGCGCGGGACAATCGCTCTTATGGCCTGACCACGTTGCGCAGTCGGCATGTCGAGGTCAACGGCAGCGCGATCCTGTTCCAGTTCCGTGGCAAGAGCGGCATCGAGCACCAGATCACCGTCAAGGATCGGCGTCTGGCGCGAATCATCAAGCGCTGCCTGGAGATTCCCGGGCAAAACCTGTTTCAGTACCTTGACGAACACGGCGAACGGCACACTGTCACCTCCTCCGACGTCAACGCCTATCTGCAAAAGCTCACGGGCGCTGAATTCACCGCCAAGGACTACCGCACCTGGGCGGGCAGCGCATTGGCTTTGGCAGTGCTGCGCGAGTTGCAGCATGAGTCGGAAACCGAGGCCAAGCGCCATGTGGTCGAAGCGGTGAAGAACGTCGCCAAACAGCTGGGCAACACGCCGGCGGTGTGCCGCAAATGCTACATCCACCCTGCGGTGCTCGAACATTTCATGCTCGGCGCGCTCGCCGAACTGCCCCGCCCGCGCGTGCGCAAAGGCCTGCGCGCTGAGGAAGTAGCCTTGGCGATGTTTCTCGAGCGGATGTGTGAGGTGAGCGAGGCGTCCTGAGTCGCACAACCCCCCTGTAGGCTCACTCCTACAAGATTTGCCGATGAGCTGAGCTGGGTATTTTTTGCACGATCGCGCAGGGCTTCTATAGTTGATCTGAAGGTTCGCGCCATGCGGGCGTTTTGTTGCAACTCAGCCGTTTCAGCGAACGGAGGTGTTTCATGTCCGAGAAAGAGTCCATCACCACCCTCCTCACCCTGCTCGACGCCCGTCAGGCGCGCCTGGCAGCCGCCTGCAAAGAGATCGCCGACTGGGTTGATCACCAAGGCGGGCATCCGACAGCACTGCGCATCCGCGATCGACTGCACGACATCGAGAAGGATACGCCGCTTATTCGCGATACACTTTCGACGCTCAAGCCAATTGATCGGCCGTTGCCACGATTCAGATAGTCGAGGTTCAATTAACTTCAACAACCGGCTCGGCGTCGGTGTAACTGTTTTTCTTTATTATCCATCGCGATTGAGCGTAGCCCCTTTAGTTATATGTGCACTACTGGCCGATACAAGTTGAAAGTGCAGGCACCGCTCATCGGATCAATTAAAAAAAATCAAAACACCGTGAACCGATATGTAATCGAAGTAGGTGTCCATGACGAAAACGGACATCACTAGCGAAACGTTAATAGATATCGGAGAGCTATCATGACCACCGGAAATAAAAATACAGGTAACGCCGGCAACGATCGTGACAAGATGCAAGAGTCCGGGAAAAAAGGCGGACAGTCTGGCGGCAACTTCGCCAACGATCGTGAAAAAGCATCCGAGGCTGGTCGCAAAGGCGGACAATCCAGCCACAGTGGAGGTCGCAAGTCGTAAATGAGCGGTACAAGGGCAGCCTCGCTGCCCTTGTAATATTCGACGGAGCGCATAGATGAACACCTCCACACATACGCCTCCAAGCCAGTTACACCAACACGAAAGCGCTGAAGTTGTTCCAGAAGCGACGCGCGGCCCCCCGGAGAAGCTGCCGGACGACGCTGGGTCTTCGTGCATTGAAAGAGAACCAGGCCACCCGCAGCACAGCGATCGTGCCCAACATGAATGTTACGAGCGCAGGCAGTTGAACGTTGACTCTGAAAACTCTCGAGAAACGCAAACGACGCCAACGTACGAACGCTGCTCCTGACTCACGGGCACCAGTCCTTGCGCAAAGAGCCCGTTCGCAGAGCCCCGGCCCGTCGAGGAAATTGCCATGCCTGTTCACGTGATTAACTTTACCGGCCCGATCAATGCTTCAACCTGCGGTCAGCTGATTGATAGAGCCTCGCGTGCGGTAAAGGAAGATGCACCCAGGTTGATTCTGAACATCGCTACCATGGGTGGCGAATGCAGTTACGGTTTCACGATGTACAACTTTCTGATGGCGCTGCCCGTCCCGGTACACACGCATAACCTGGGAACGGTCGAGTCGATGGGCAATATCGTTTTCCTCGCCGGCCAGCGCCGCACTGCGTGCACTCATAGCAAGTTTCTGTTTCACCCTTTTCATTGGCACTTGCAGGGAGCGGTTGATCATTCGCGCATGTCGGAATATGCCATGAGCCTGGATTACGACTTGCATCTGTACGCGCAGATTGTCGCCGAGCGTACCAGTAACGGGAAAAATGCGTTGGAGACAGAAAAATACCTGACAGCGGCTCCGCGCATTATCAATCCTGAAGAAGCTTTGCATGCAGGTCTGATCACAGCGGTTGAAGACACCGAGATTCACGCAGACTTTGTCTGCTCATGCATTTACTCCTGAAGCCCCTCCTGAATAACGCGCCGTTTTAGATGCGTTTCATTCTAGTGAGATCGCCACTCTCAGCAGCGACATTACAAGATCATGTAGTGCATTGGCGCATCACTTGTACACGCCCCAACGGGCGGTATAACGCAAAACAAGCGGCGTATGCCGGTCATCCCAGCCAAAAGAATTTTCTCTGAATTATTTATTTCGCCAGACATCCCTCTTTTTAACAGCCGGAGGAAATGTATGAGCGCAGTGGACTTGTACGTGATCGAGTACCTGTTACATGGAAAGCCCAGGTCATTCGTCATTCGCACAAAAAACATGAACAACGCCGAAGCGTGGCAGTGGGCAAGTTGCGACGCAGGAATCGCGCCCATCCCGCGCCCCGGTCGGCCTCCGTTGAAACGTTTTTCCAAACCAATGGCGGAACGCTTCGGCGTAACCGAGGTGCAATGGCGCGAATCGGTGCCTCTGGTGTGGGAGGAGGATCACGCAAAATGAATGAGCGCACGTTGAAATTCGGTTTCGGCCGATCGTGGGATGACGAGATGGCAGAAAACGCCGCGATGTTCCGCGAGGCCGACCTGCTGGAAGAGGCGGCCTACAGAATCATTGAGCATGACGCCGACAGCCCTGAGTCTTGGGCTCGCTTCAGCGAAGCAAAAGCCTTGGCCGACGCCAAGCGAACGGCGGCCTATCAGGATTGGATGCGCATCAAGCGCGCAATGAGCAAGCCGCGCTCGAAATAGCAGCCTGGCAGGTCATGGTTTGAGGATCAGCAGCGGCTCGCCTTTCGGCACGACGTAAGTGGCCAGTTCCACGCCCTTTTCGCTGCCAATGTTTTTCGCCACATGCGCCACGCCCGCCGGAATGAACAACGAATCACCGGCCTTGAGTATTACCGGCGCCCGCCCTTCGAGCTGATACTCGAACGTGCCGCTGATGACATAGGCCACTTCCACGCCGGGATGAGCATGCCGAGGCGAGGTGACGCCAGCGTCGAAATCGATACGCGCCTGAATCACCTCGCGATTGTCAGCGCCGAGATCCTGGCGAACCAGATCAGTACGGCTCAGACCTTTCTGCCAGCTCGTCGCCGGCGCATCTGCCGCATGGGCGAAACCGGCAAGGGAGGCGAAGACAACGGCAGAAGCCAGAAACAGTGGACGGTACATGGTGGTGCCCTCTTGAACGTAGTGTTGGTGTGAGGGCTACTTTGGGCTCGGCATGTAAGGCGGATGTGTCTCGAAAGCGCAGTTTGGCGTTGCCGTGTGTATCCGCTGAGGGCTGATACACGCTTATACAAACGTGTCGCGGTCCCCGTCCGGGCCATGGTGGGAAAGAATCTGTAAACTGCCGCAATCTTCATTCACCCAAACAAGAGATGCCCATGGCCAATCAAGACATCATCTTCACGCCTGATCCGGACACCGATTCGATTTCTTCCGACGTCGCCACCTTTGGCGGGATCATGGTCTCGACGCAAATCCCGACCCGCGCCGATGGCAGCCTGGAACTCGGCGGGATCACCGAGCAAAGCGAGTGCACGCTGCAAGCGCTGAAAGTCGCCTTGGAACGTGCTGGCAGTTCGATGGACCGGGTGCTGCACCTGACCATTTACCTCACCGACATGGGCGATCGCGGGGCTTTCAATGAAGTGTACAAACGCTATTTCGCCAAGCCTTGGCCAGTGCGGGCAGCGGTGGGCGTCGCCTCGCTGGCGGTTGAAGGGATGCGTGTGGAGGTGACGGCGATGGCGGCCAAGGGCTGATTTGCGGAAATACTGCGTAGGCTGCCGCCACGATTCCGGTTGCGGCGTACGCAGTGAAATACTCAAGGGCGCGCGCCAAACACAGCAGCCACCAGGATGCGGCCGTTTGGCATGCGCTGGCTCGCTCGTTGAGCGAATTGGCGTCAACGGTCTATTCACAAAACTTAAAGGGGACCACTAGCTATAACAAACAGTTTACCTTCTGATACCCGGTATGTTTGCCCGCGGTGCTCGATTTCAAAATTGAATGTTGCCGTAATCGAATCGATGCCTTCTTCGTGTTTGCGAGCAAACTCTATTGTTCCTGTTTTCGCATATAAAATTTCATGCGACATAGTCATCAATCCCGCCACAGGGCTTCCGAACCCGCCAACTTCATGTCTACCGTCCGCAAGGGAGCGATCTATCACAAATGAAATAATCTCACCCACCTCGTCCGTAAAATATTGACCAATAACGCTAAACGTCTCTTTTGTGCCGAAATAAAGATGCCGAGTAGCGGAGAATATTGGCTTGCCTATGCCCGGATGATCGGGTGACACGACCGCTTTGTAATACACTTCGGCCGTCTTGCGAGGACGCGGTTTAAACGACGCGAAATCCGAGATACCAATCGTCGCGAAGGCGTTATTACCTTTCATGATATTAATCTCCAATGTCTTGCGTGATATAGGCCAGAGCGACTTTCCCGCTCCCACCTGATGTTCACGCTTTGGACGCGGGCGGACAACTGACAGTCTTTACAGTTATGCATTGCCTCGTATTGTGCTAGGTCCTTCGTACCTGATATCGGCACGCTGATGCCGCCCAGGTGTTTCACAGGTACAATGCGCCCCTTGCCCGTGACCGCCTGACTAAAAAAACTATGTCCTTGCCCAAGCATCACCTGGAATTGCTCAGCCCTGCCCGCGATGTCGCCATTGCCCGCGAGGCCATCCTGCATGGCGCTGACGCCGTGTACATCGGCGGCCCGAGCTTCGGCGCACGCCACAACGCCTGCAACGAAGTCAGCGAAATCGCCGAACTGGTCGAGTTCGCCCGCCGTTACCACGCACGCATCTTCACCACCATCAACACCATCCTGCACGACAACGAGCTGGAGCCGGCGCGCAAGCTGATCCATCAGTTGTACGACGCCGGCGTCGATGCGCTGATCGTTCAGGACCTGGGCGTGATGGAGCTGGACATTCCGCCGATCGAGCTGCACGCCTCGACCCAGACCGACATCCGCACCCTTGAGCGAGCGAAGTTCCTCGATCAGGCCGGTTTCTCCCAGCTGGTATTGGCCCGAGAACTGAACCTGCAAGAAATCCGCGCCATCGCCGATGAAACCGACGCGGCCATCGAATTCTTCATTCACGGCGCGCTGTGCGTGGCCTTCTCCGGCCAGTGCAATATTTCCCACGCGCAAACCGGCCGCAGTGCCAACCGGGGCGACTGCTCCCAGGCTTGCCGCTTGCCGTACACCTTGAAAGACGAAAAGGGTGGCGTGATCGCTTACGAAAAACACCTGCTGTCGATGAAAGACAACAACCAGAGCGCCAACATCCGCGCGCTGGTCGAAGCAGGCGTGCGTTCGTTCAAGATCGAAGGTCGCTACAAGGACATGGGCTATGTGAAGAACATCACTGCCTATTACCGCCAGCGTCTGGACGACGTGCTCGAAGACCGCCCTGACCTGGCCCGCGCCTCCAGCGGCCGCACCGTGCATTTCTTCCTGCCCGACCCGGAAAAGACCTTCCACCGTGGCAGCACCGACTATTTCGTCACCGATCGCAAGATCGACATCGGCGCCTTCGATTCACCAACCTTCACCGGTCTGCCAGTCGGCACGGTGGAAAAAGTCGGCAAGCGTGACATGCAGGTTGTCACTCACGAGCCGCTGTCCAACGGCGACGGCCTGAACGTGCTGGTCAAACGCGAAGTGGTCGGTTTCCGCGCCAACATCGCCGAGGCCAAAGGCGAGTTCGAAGAAGACGGCGAGAAGCGCTACCGCTACCGCGTCGAGCCGAACGAAATGCCCGAGGGCCTGTTCAAGCTGCGTCCAAGCCACCCGCTCAATCGCAACCTTGATCACAACTGGCAGCAGGCGTTGCAGAAAACTTCTTCGGAACGTCGCGTAGCCCTGAGCTGGTTCGCCTGCCTGCGCGAAGAACAGCTGGAAGTGACCGCGACCAGCGAAGAAGGCATCAGCGCCAGCGTCACCCTCAACGGGCCGTTTGGTGTCGCCAACAAGCCTGAACAAGCGCTGGAGCAATTGCGCGACCTGCTCGGCCAGCTCGGCACCACGCAGTATCACGCCACCGACATCAAGCTGGATGCGCCGCAAGCGTTCTTCATTCCCAACTCGCAGCTCAAGTCGCTGCGTCGCGAAGTGATCGAAGCGCTGACTGCGGCACGTGTCGCCGCGCATCCGCGTGGCAGCCGCAAGGCCGAGACCACGCCGCCGCCGGTGTACCCGGATTCGCACCTGACCTTCCTCGCCAACGTCTACAACCAGAAGGCGCGCGACTTCTACCACCGTCACGGCGTCAAGCTGATCGACGCGGCGTACGAAGCTCACGAAGAGCCAGGCGAGGTGCCGGTGATGATCACCAAGCACTGCCTGCGTTTCTCCTTCAACCTGTGCCCGAAGCAGGCCAAAGGCGTGACCGGCGTGCGCACCAAGGTCGCGCCGATGCAGTTGATCCACGGCGATGAAGTGCTGACGTTGAAGTTCGATTGCAAGCCGTGCGAGATGCACATCATCGGCAAGATGAAAGGCCACATCCTCAACCTGCCGCAGCCGGGCAGCGTGGTCGGCCACATCAGCCCTGAAGACCTGATGAAAACCATCCCGCGCGCACCGCACTGAGTGACCGGCGTGCGCGGTGCTTCGGCATCGCGCACGCCTGCTTGGCTCAAGCGCAGTAAATCGCAGGCATAAAAAAACGCCAACTTCTTGCGAAGTTGGCGTTTTTTCGTAGATGGCAGGGGCGGCTGGATTCGAACCAACGCATGGCAGGATCAAAACCTGCTGCCTTACCGCTTGGCGACGCCCCTGTAGCTCTGTCAGCGGCTCCGTTAGGATCGCTGTGAGAACGGGGCGCAATTTAACAACATTCATTTCATTTGGGAAGCCCGGAATAAATTTTTTTTTGTTTTAAAACAGCCACTTATTATTTTCGCGCGAAAACTCACCGTTTCATCGCCATGTATCACACTGTGTACGCGCCCCGCTGCTACACAACCCAATGCAAAAACGCTCTCTGGCGACACAGAGCAGATACCTCGCCACGCTTCAATGCACCCAGGGTTTCAAGGGTTCATCCAGCCCCTTGGCCACAGGCTCGCAAAGGAGACGTCAGCATGAAACAGGCTCTGCACACCTCTAAAATCACCGCCGCGCTCGGCTTGTCAGTCCTGGCGCTGTCACTGTTCGGCGCCGTCGGCAGCGCTCAGGCGCAAACCACAGAACCCGCCGCCGTCAGCTATTCCGCGCCCTCGCCTTTCGGCCCGCTGAAGCACATCAAGGCTGGCTTGCTCGACGTGGCCTACGCCGAAACCGGCCCCGCTGATGGCCCAGTGGTGATTCTGCTGCACGGCTGGCCCTACGACATTCACAGCTACGACGAAGTCGCACCACTGCTCGCGGCCAAGGGTTACCGCGTGCTGATGCCGTATGCACGCGGTTATGGCGACACGCAGTTCCTGTCCAAAAACACCCTGCGCAACGGCCAACCGGCGGCGCTGGCCAGCGACGTGATCGACTTCATGGATGCGCTGAAGATCAAGCAAGCAGTGCTGGGCGGCTACGACTGGGGCGCGCGTTCGGCGGACATCGTCGCGGCCTTGTGGCCAGAGCGCGTGAAGGCGCTGGTGGCGGTCAGCGGCTACCTGATCGGCAATCAGGCCGCCGGGCAAAACCCGCTGCCGCCGAAAGCCGAATTGCAATGGTGGTACCAGTTCTACTTCGCCACCGAACGCGGCCGTGCCGGCTATGAAAAAAACACCCACGACTTCGCCAAACTGATCTGGCAGCTGGCTTCGCCGCAGTGGAAGTTCGACGACGCCACTTTCGACCGCAGCGCCCAAGCGTTGCAGAACCCCGATCACGTCGAAATCACCGTGTTCAACTACCGCTGGCGGCTGGGCCTGGTGCAGGGCGAGGCGAAATATGCCGCGCTGGAAGAAAAATTGGCTACTGCGCCTTCGATCAGCGTGCCGACGATTACCCTGGAAGGCGACGCCAATGGTGCGCCACATCCCAAGCCTGAGGACTATGCCAAGCGTTTTACCGGGAAATATCAGTTCCGGTTGATTGAGGGTGGGGTTGGGCACAATTTGCCCCAGGAAAGCCCGGCGGCGTTTGCGCAAGCTGTAATCGATGCTGATCGTCTCTGACAGACCCGCCCTCAATACCCCTCACCCTAGCCCTCTCCCGGAGGGAGAGGGAACTGATTGGGGGATATTCGAGATTTACGCCGACCTGAAAGCGCTGTATTGAATCCAAAGTCGACGTCCATCTTTCAGGTCGATGTACAGCGCAAGATACCTCGGTCGGCTCCCTCTCCCTCTGGGAGAGGGCTGGGGTGAGGGTTTTTGGGGATTGCACCGGTCGATCTATTTAACCAGCCGTTTTTCCTTCGAAGGCCGATAACCAAAATACGAGCTGTAGCACTTGCTGAAATGGCTCGGTGAAACGAAACCACACGCCACCAGCACTTCCACCTGCGACAGCTCGGTATGTTGCAGCAGGCGCCGTGCTTCGGTGATGCGCAGTTCCAGGTAATAGCGCTGCGGCGTGGTGCCCAGTTGTTCCTTGAACAAGCGCTCGAGCTGGCGCCGTGAGCGGCCGGCGTAGACCGCCAATTGTTCCAGCTCCAACGGTTCTTCGAGGTTGGCGTCCATCAGCTTGATCACTTCCCGCAACGGCGCGCTGACGCAGATGTTTTCATCCGGTTTGATCCGCCGGTAGCGCGATTCCTCAAACGCCAGAATGTCCTCGACACCCTCGACCAGCGCCTTGCCGTGCAGGCTTTTGATCCAGTCCAGCGCCATGTGGAAAGCCCCCGATGGGCTCGACGCGGTGAGACGGTCGCGGTCGATCACATAAGGCTCGCTGCTGACGTGCGTAGCCTTGGCAATTTCCGTCAACGCGGGGCGATGTTCCGGGTGAATCGCGCAACGGTAGCCGTCGAGCAACCCGGCACGCCCGAGAAACCACGAACCATTCCACAACCCGGCCAGACTGACGCCCCGCTCCGCCGCCAGTTTGAGCAAGTGCACAAACCCATCGCTCGCTCGCAGTTCAGTGCGATAACCGCCGCAGACCACCAGCAGATCCAATTCCTCGAGCGCTGCTGAGTCCAGACGCGCATCGGGGCGGATCACCAGCCCCAGGTCGCTGATGACCTCGCCCTCACCCAGCCCGAAGGTGCGCGAGGTAAACAGCCCCGGGCGCAACAGATTGGTAGTCACCACGGCGTCCAGCGTCTGCGTAAAGGCCGGTAGCGAAAAGTGTTCGAGCAGCAGAAAACCGGTGCGCGTCAACTGCGCGTTATCGCTTTGCTCATTCAGATAGCGGAGGTTTTTCCCCTTCATGCCTCCGCTGAATTGGCGTCGTTCGGTCAAGTTTCAATCCATCGGTCAAATTGTTGTGCGCCGATAGTTGGCCGGAACCGGTAAAGAGTCAATCACGTCATCAGGCCACACCTTCAAACAACCCATGGCCGTCGCCCCGGGTATCTCAAACGATCGTATTCAACCCCGCCCCGAGCCGACCTTCGAGGCGCCCAAACAGGACGTAGTGTTGATAGCCACTGGAGAAGGCGCCTGTGGCGATTGCAGTCTTTACGTCGGCATTGAGGCGCAAATATTGCTCCTCATCGAAGTGCTCGGCGCTGACTTCACCTGTACGGCCCAGACGTTCGCTATCGATCGGCTGTTCGAGAATCGTGCGTCGTTGAAAGTCGATGATGCGATTGACCGCATGACTCTCCAGCGGCCCCTTGTTGGGCGATGCGGAGTAGATGTGCAGACCGTTCTTCGCGCAGCGGCTGCACAAGTCCACGCAGTTCTTTTGCGTGGATTTGCGACTCATCAATTCCTGCACCGGCATGTCCAGATACTTGCCGACGCTGTATTCCGCCTGATTGAAAATCGTGCAGCACAGCACGGTATTGCCATTGCAATCGAGTACCAGCCAATCATCTTTCAGGGTGCACGCCTGTTTGGGGTATTGCTTGACCAGATTGACCAGGTCTGCATACGGTGGCAACGCTAGGCGCTTGAGGGTTTCCCGGTCCGTGTCGGTGACCGAGGCATCGTCTTCGACGATGGCGAAGGTTTTTTCCAGCGGCATCATCACCGAGTAGCCGGTGGAGAAATTGAAACCCAGGCGCTCGCTGAACTCGCGCATCAGCCCCTCTTCTTCGAGGTTATCCAGATAGCGGTGGTAATAGACCTCGATAAGCGTATTCAGGCCGTGACGCTGCTTGAGGTCATGCAGCTTGATCATGTTCTGCTTGACCACTTCGATGTCGCCGCCGACATGCCCTTGGCGGTAGGTATCCTGGTGGAACCCGGACAGGGAGACACGGAAGAACCAGGGATTGGCGAGCATCGCGCTTTCAATGTTCTTGGCCAGGTTAAGGTTGGAGCTGATGCCGCTTTGCAAGCCAGCTGCGTTGATGATTTCGACGAACTCACCAATGCGCGGGTGAATCAACGGCTCGGTCCAGTTGTACAAGAAGATCGCCTTGACCCCTTCACGACGTGCCTTATCGACAATCTGCGTGAACATATCGAGCTGCATGGCTTTCTTGAAATTGGCATTTTCCGAATTACCCATCGGGCATGACGGGCAGCTCAGATTGCAGGCGCCGACGATATCGATGTACATATTCATTACGCGCATAGCTCCTTGGGTCGAACGTGCGCCTCTCATCACGAGCACGTTCGGGTCGCCGGGTTGGTTGTTTTTCTGACGACCTGCCTTCACGTAAAGCAATAAGCGCACCAGAGCCCTACGCCATTAACGCCACAATCCAGTCGATAAATACCCGCAATTTCAAGCTGACATGCCGGTTCGGCGGATACGCGACGTAAAGCGGCATGCTTTCCAGGCGCCAGCCCTCAAACAACGGCACGAGCTCGCCGCGCGCGACATGCGCATCGGCCATATACGTCGGCAACCACAACACCCCCATGCCCGCCAGTCCCGCCGCTAGATAGGCATTGCCGTCATCTACCGCAAGCACATGCCGGCCCTTGATCTGCAAGCGCTCGGTGCCGTTGTGCAACGTGTACGGAAGAGGTTTACCAGTGCGAGCCCAAAGAAACGCGACCACCCGATGATGGGAGTCTTCCAGTTCGCGTGGATGGTCGGGCGTACCTTCGCGAGCCAGATAAGCCGGCGCGGCAAATACCCCCAATGGTAGATCGGCGAGCTTGCGCGCCATCAGCGATTGATCGAGCAATTCGCCGCCGCGCACCACGCAATCGACGTTCTCATCGATGATGTCGACGATGCGGTCGCTGACGCCCATGTCGATCTGGATGTCCGGGTAGCGCGCATGAAACTCCGGCAACGCCGGCACCAGAATGTGCCGCGCGAACGGGCTCGGCACGTCGATGCGCAAGCGCCCCCGTGGCCGTGCGGCGGCACCGGGCAGGCTGGTTTCGGCGTCGTCCATGTCGGCCAGCAACTTGATCACCCGCTCGTAATACGCCGCACCATCGGCGGTGACGTTGACCTTGCGCGTAGTGCGATTGAGCAGCTTGACCCGCAGCCGCGCCTCCAGCTGCTGCACCAGTTGCGTCACCGTGGTCTTGCTCATGTGCAGGGTTTCGGCAGCTTTGGTGAAACTGCCCGCCTCGACCACCCGGGCAAAGGCCTGCATCGCATCGAACCGGTCCATCCGCGCCCCTCGATTGTTTGGAATTTGCAAACAGTGAACGCCAAGCTTGCGCGTTTATCCAGCAGCTGCAAACACCTAAAGTCACCCCATCAACCACTGATGGAGTCAGCCCCATGTCCAAGCGCGATGTAGTTTTTCCACCTGCCCGCCACGCCCTGTATGAACGTCACCGTTACTCGCCGGCGATTCGCTCCAACGGTTTCCTGTTTGTCTCCGGACAAGTCGGCAGCCGTGAGGATGGCTCGCCCGAGGCCAATCTGCGCGATCAGGTGCGCACCGCCTTCCACAACCTCAACGCGATCCTCGCTGCGGCCGGTTGCAGCTTCGATGATGCGGTGGATGTCACCGTGTTCATGGTCGATCCGCACTCGACGTTCGAAACGATCTGGACTGTGGTGCCGGAGTTCTGGGGCGAAGCGCCGTTTCCGACCATCACCGCTGTCGGCGTGACCTGGCTGGCGGGTTTCGATTTCGAGATCAAGGTGATTGCCAAACTGCCCGAGGCGGCTTGACCACAACCGTACACAAACAGACACACCGCGCCGGCACGGAGGCTGGCCAATCTCCTCGCGAATGCGTATAACCTCGCCGTTTCGTCTACCCTGACGTGGCGCGCCGCCCGGTAGCGGCTGCCCTTCGAATGTTGACGCTTACGAAACGGAGAATTCTATGTTCAAGCGTACCCTCGCCCTCACCGCCGGTCTGGCGCTGTCCTTTTCTGCCCTGATGACGCAAGCCGCTGATGTCCTGCGCGTCAGCGCGATTCCCGACGAAGCCCCGACCGAGCTGCTGCGCAAGTTCGAACCACTGGGTGCCTATCTTGAGCAGCAGTTGGGCATGAAGGTGCAGTTTGTGCCTGTCGCCGACTACCCGGCGGTGGTTGAAGCGCTGGCCACCGATCGCCTCGACATGGCCTGGCTCGGCGGTTTCACTTTTGTGCAGGCTCGTTTGAAGACCGACGCCACTACACCAGTGATCCCGCTGGTGCAGCGCGAACAGGATGCGCAGTTCACCAGCAAATTCATCACCGCCGACCCGAACGTGAAAAGCCTCGCCGACCTGAAGGGCAAGACCTTCGCCTTCGGTTCGGTGTCGTCCACCTCGGGCAGTCTGATGCCGCGTTACTTCATGCTGAAGAACGACGGCATCAAGCCTGAAGGCTATTTCAGCCGTGTCGCCTACTCCGGCGCGCATGACGCCACCGTTGCCTGGGTGCAGGCCGGCAAGGTCGACGCTGGTGTATTGAACGCCAGCGTCTGGCAGAAACTGGTCGACGCCGGCAAGGTCGACACCAACAAGGTCAAAGTCTTCGCCACCACGCCGACCTACTTCGATTACAACTGGACCGTGCGCGGCACCCTTGATCCGAAGCTGGCCGCGAAGATCAAGCAAGCCTTCCTCGACCTCGACCCGGCCAATCCTGAGCAGAAGAAGATCCTCGATCTGCAGGCCGCCAGTCGCTTCATCGAGACCAAGCCCGAGAACTACAAGGGCATCGAGGAAGCCGCCCGCGCCGCCGAACTGCTGAAATGACCCTACGCCTCACCCAGGGCAGCCTGCGCCATGCCAATGGCGTCGATGCCCTTCGTAACATCGACGTGCAGATTGGCGCTGGCGAACAGGTCGCAATCATCGGCCCGTCCGGCGCTGGCAAGTCGAGCCTGCTCAATCTGCTGGCCACCGCGCTCAAGCCCAGCAGTGGCGACATCGAAGTGCTTGGCGAACGCGCCTGGCACTTGTCGGCGCACCAGCGGCAGCGCCTGCGTGCGCGCATCGGCCTGGTGCATCAGGCGCCGCCGATTCCGCCGCGTCAGCGGGTCATTACGGCGGTGCTGGCCGGCAAGCTCGGTCAGTGGAGTCTGGGCAAAAGTCTGCTGAACCTGCTGCATCCACTGGATGTGGCGGGCG
Source organism: Pseudomonas siliginis (assembly GCF_024072275.1). Taxonomy (NCBI): domain Bacteria; kingdom Pseudomonadati; phylum Pseudomonadota; class Gammaproteobacteria; order Pseudomonadales; family Pseudomonadaceae; genus Pseudomonas; species Pseudomonas siliginis. The sequence goes on from NZ_CP099598.1 coordinate 3,280,389, forward strand.
CTCGCGCGGCGTTGGCGCGGCTGGATCTGGGCGACAAACTGTTCGCCCATTGCCAGCAGTTGTCCGGCGGGCAATTGCAGCGCGTCGGCATTGCGCGAGTGCTGTATCAGGCGCCGGAAATATTGCTTGCCGACGAACCTGTCTCGGCCATGGACCCGGTGCTTGCCGGCCATACGCTGTCGATCCTTTCGCGTCACGCCCGCGAGCACAACGTCACGCTGGTGGCGAGCCTGCACGCGGTGGATCTGGCGCTGGCGCATTTTCCACGGATCATTGGCCTGCGCGACGGGCAGATTCTTTTTGATTGCCCATCCGATCAGGTCAGCCGCGACAAGCTCGATGCGCTGTACGCCAATGAACAACTGCAATCGCCTGCACCAGCGGTCGCGCCTTTGATTGTGCAGATTCCTCGATGCTGAAGGCCGATTCACGGGACCCGGCGGCGTGGCCGCGATTGTTGCTGACGCTGCTGGCGCTGGCTTTGCTGTGGCCGGGCATTCAGCTCAGCGAACTGGACCTGGGCGTGTTGTTTCAGGCCGATAGCCAGAACGAAATGGGCCGTTTTGTTTCGGCATTCTGGCCGCCGGCGCACGATCAAGCGTTCCTGCAACTGTTGCTCAAAGCCACCCTGCAAACCCTGGCGATTGCCACAGCGGGAATGGCCCTGGCGTTGCTGCTGGCAGTGCCGGCAAGCCTGATCGCCAGTCGCGCGTTGTCGCTCTCGGCGGCGTCACGGGGCGGCGTGCCGAGCCTGCCCGGGCGCTTGCTGCGCTGGCCGGTACGCGGCTTGCTGATCTTTTTGCGCAGCGTGCCGGAGATCGTCTGGGCGCTGTTGTTTGTGCGTGCCGTTGGCCTCGGCCCGGCGGCGGGCGTGTTGGCCATCGCCATCACCTACAGCGGTATGCTCGGCAAGGTTTACGCGGAGATATTCGAGTCCACCGACCAGCGCCCGGCGCACGCATTGTTGCAGGCCGGCAGCGGTCGACTGGCGGCGTTTGCCTACGGCACGCTGCCGAATGTCGCCGCCGAATTGCTCTCGTACACGGTGTATCGCTGGGAGTGCGCGATCCGTGCCTCGGTGGTGATGGGCTTTGTTGGTGCCGGTGGGCTGGGGCAACAGATCGACCTGTCGATCCGCATGTTTGCCGGCGGTGAGGTCGCCAGCATGTTGCTGACGTTCCTGCTGCTGGTGCTGTGCGCTGATCAACTCAGCCGCTTGCTGCGCTGGAGGCTGGCATGAGGCGCCTGATCAACCTGCTGCTGATCGTCGTGATCGCATTTGCGGTGTTCGCTTCCTTCGCTTATCTGGAACTGGATCTCGCCGAACTCGGCAGCGCCAATAGCCTCAAGCAGATGGGCAGTTATGTTCAGCGTTTTCTCAGTCCCGACTTGAGCGCCGGTTACCTGAAAGCCATTGCCCACGGTTCGCTGGAAACCCTGGCCATGTCCGCGTTGGGCACCCTGCTTGCGGCACTGTTCGGCATCGTTCTCGCGCTGCCCGCTGCCGGGCGTTTCGGCTGGCCGCTGCAAAGTGCGGCGCGTCTGCTGCTCAACGGCTTGCGGGCGATTCCGGAGCTGGTCTGGGCCGCGCTGATGGTGCTTGCCGCCGGTCTCGGACCGAACGCCGGCACCCTCGCCCTTGCCCTGCACACCACCGGCGTACTCGGTCGGCTGTTCGCCGAAGCGCTGGAAAACACCCCGGCGCAACCCGCCGAGGCTATTCGCTTGCAGGGCGGCAATCCGATCCTGGCTTTCTGCTACGGCACCCTGCCGAACCTCGCCCCGCAACTGCTCGCCTACTGCCTGTATCGCTGGGAAAACAACATCCGCATGGCCAGCGTGCTCGGTTTCGTCGGCGCCGGCGGCCTGGGCCAGATGCTGTATGTCAGCTTGAGTCTGTTCCAGGAAGCCCAGGCCAGTACGGTGATTCTGGCGATGCTGTTGCTGGTGTTTCTGGTCGATTGGTTGAGCGCCTGGAGCCGGCAGCGTTGGGTCAAAGCGTAGGCCGAGTGGATATCTGGCAAAAGCTGATTATGCTTCAGGAAACCTTGCAGCCCTGCGAGGCGGTCAGACTGTGCAAGCTTCACGCTAGAGCAACGGCGGCAGATGCCAACGGGCCAGAGTGCGACAGGCAGTAACGGGGGACTCCGGCCTACAACAATAAGCACGACGGAGAACACCCATGGCCACAATCGACACAGCATCCACCGGCACACCGCCCCGCAGCGGCGGTATCACGAAGGAGGAGCGCAAGGTCATCTTCGCTTCCTCGCTGGGCACGGTTTTCGAGTGGTACGACTTTTACCTCTACGGCTCGCTGGCGGCGATCATCGCCAAACACTTCTTCGCCGGCGTCAACGAAACCACCGCATTCATCTTTGCCCTGCTGGCCTTCGCCGCCGGGTTTGCGGTGCGGCCGTTCGGCGCCATCGTCTTCGGGCGTCTGGGTGACATGATCGGGCGCAAACACACGTTTCTGATCACCATCGTGATCATGGGCGTGTCCACAGCAATCGTCGGTTTGCTGCCCGGCTACGCCACCATCGGCGTCGCTGCCCCGGTGATTCTGATCACCCTGCGCTTGCTGCAAGGCCTGGCGCTGGGTGGTGAATACGGCGGCGCGGCGACCTACGTCGCCGAGCACGCGCCACGCAACCGCCGTGGCTTTTTCACTTCGTGGATTCAAACCACCGCCACCCTCGGTCTGTTCATGTCGCTGCTGGTGATTCTCGCCTGTCGCACCGCGCTGGGTAACGAGGCGTTCGAGGCTTGGGGCTGGCGGATTCCGTTTCTGCTGTCGATCATTCTGCTGGCCGTGTCGGTGTACATCCGCCTGCAACTGAGCGAGTCGCCGGTGTTCCAGAAAATGAAGGACGAAGGCAAGGCCTCGAAAGCACCGCTGACTGAATCCTTTGCGCGCTGGGACAATCTCAAAGTGGTGATCATGTCGCTGCTGGGCGGCACCGCCGGGCAAGCAGTGGTCTGGTACACCGGGCAGTTCTATGCGCTGTTCTTCCTGTTGCAAACATTGAAGATCGACGCGCAAACCGCCAACCTGCTGATCGCCGGATCGCTACTGATCGGCACACCGTTCTTCGTGATTTTCGGCAGCCTGTCCGATCGCATCGGGCGCAAACCGATCATCATGGCCGGGTGCATTCTGGCTGCTTTGACCTACTTTCCGATCTTTACTGCGCTGACCCAGTACGGCAACCCGGACGTGTTCGTCGCTCAGGAAAAAAATCCGGTCAAAGTGATCGCCAATCCTGATCAGTGTTCGTTCCAGTTCGATCCGGTGGGCAAGGCCAGATTCACCAGCTCCTGTGACTTGGCGAAAACCTTGCTGGCGAAACGCGCGATCCCGTACGAGAACGTCGCTGCCGAACCGAACACGGTCGCGCAGGTGCGCATCGGTGACCGCGTTGTCGAGAGCTTCGAAGGCAGCGCCCTCACCGCCGCCGACTTCAAGGCCCGCAACGACGCCTTCACCGCCAACCTCGGCGCGGCGTTGAAGGAAGCCGGTTACCCGGAAAAAGCCGATCCGGCGAAAATCAACTACCCGATGATGCTGCTCCTGCTGACCGTGCTGGTGATCTACGTGACCATGGTCTACGGCCCGATCGCCGCGTGGCTGGTCGAACTGTTCCCGACGCGCATCCGCTACACCTCGATGTCGCTGCCCTACCACATCGGCAACGGCTGGTTCGGCGGCTTCCTGCCGACCGTGGCGTTCGCCATGGTCGCCGCCACCGGTGACATCTACTACGGGCTCTGGTACCCGATCGTGATTGCAGTGGCGACGGCAATACTCGGCACGTTCTTCCTGCCGGAAACCAAGGATCGCGACATTCTCAAGGACTGAAAAAAGCCGCAGCGCCCTCTCCTGCCGGAGAGGGCCTCGCAGCTGAAAAATTTCGAACGTCTGCCGCCGCGCTGTCTCCAATGTGTACACCCACAGGAGGCCAGCGCCATGAACCCCAACGACGACAAAACCCCCAACGCCCCACCCACCGATGCCAGCGGCAAACCGGTGAACGTGGTCGAGCGCGATCTGCAGGACCGCGACGGCAAAACCGAAGGCGTGGACAAAATCATCACGCCGTCTTCCACTCGGGTCAAAGAGCAGGAAGCTGAAGAGCTACAGCGCAAAGTCGATGAGATCGAGCGTAAGGTTGCAGACGGTAACTGAGTGCAGCGTGGCTGTGGCCGCGGCTTTGAGCGGCGGCTGTCAGCCCGATGACCAAAAGCTGATTTCCTACAGAATTGAACTACACAGCTGATCGACTTCACGTGCATCACAAGCGAAGCGTCTGACAGATTTGCATCGTCTGTTTGCGGATGATGTCTCCCTCGTCCCGCCAGTGACGACAACGAGCCCACATCCCCTTAGACTGCTTCACATTGATCATGGAGGTCATGATGAGCGCTGAACTTTCACTTATCGTTTCAGACTTCGAAACCGAAGAAGAGGCTGCGGATTACGATCTTTGGTATCGCGCCAAGGTACAAGCCGCACTTGATGATCCACGTCCGCCTATCCCCCACGATGAGGCAATGGTGCTGCTAGGTCAGATGCTGGAAGAGAGACGCAAGAATCGACGCGCTGCCGGTTAGCTGGAGTAAACCGGCTCTTGGAGACCTGGCTGACATCATCGAATACGTAGAACAACGCAACACTGTCGCTTCAGTTGCACTGCACCAAAAGCTCAGCGCCGCAGCGCGAAGGCTTTCCTGGATACCGCATGGTTTCCGCTCCGGCCGAATACCGGGCACTCGCGAAATGGTCATCAACTCGAATTATTTACTGGTCTATCAGGTGACAGACCACATCAAAATTCTGACCGTGTTGCACGCCCGTAAAAAATATCCATAACCATTCATAAAAAAAGGCGGCCAACCGGCCGCCCAAACGTACTGCACGAGAGTCTTTTACAACGTCAGCTGCCCACGCTCCTCCTCGGTCAGCTGCTGTTTCGCCTGTTCATCCAGCGCCCCGGCGCCCAGCACCTGCACCGGGCTGTCCGGGTTATAACCGGTCGCCGGCGCGCGACTGGCACCATCGCGCGTTGGTGCCAGTTGCTCGTTGCCGAAACTGAGCACCTGCACAGTGAACACCGAGGCCTGGTTCTGCCGCGCCGCTGCCTGTTGCTGCCGGGCGACGTCTTCCGCCGCTTGCGTAGCGGAGGATGCCGCCGAACTGGCCGAGGTGATCGCGCCGGTATTCACCGCCGACACCACCGGCACGCCGGTTGCCTTGCCCTGCACCGAAATGTTCGCGGCGTTGACCACCGTCAGCGCGGCGATGTTGACGTTGCCTGACACGCGAATCCCCGCCTCGCCGGCATCGATGGTGCCCAGTGGCGCGATCAGGTCGATGTTGCCCGGCGCCACTTCGGCGATCGGGTTGAGCGTGGCGATACCGGCGCCGGTGCTCGGCACCGACGGCGACAGCGTGACGTTGCCCCAGGTGTCGTAGACACGTTTTGGCGGCGTGTAGACCACGGTGGTTTTCGAGCCGCGACCGGCGTTGATGTCGCCCTCGGCGGACCAGCCGAGAATCGAGCCGCCGAACGTGGTCATGATCCGGCTCTGGCCGAGCAGAATGCTGCCTTGGGAGTACAACTGAATATCGCCCGAGCCCTGGGTGATGATCCCCGCCGTCGACGGCGGCGCCGCGCCTTCGATGCCGAACACCTGACCACCGCCCGGCGTGAGCATCTGGATATCGCCGCCAAACAGCGTCTTGACCCCGGCGCCGCCGTACATCGTGATATCGCCGTCGTAGCGGATCGGATTGCCGGCGACATCAGTGGTCGGGAACAGTGCCGCAATGGCGTTGCGACCGCGCAGGTAACTGCCTGTGCGCGGACCACTGGCATCGGTGTATTCCAGGCCACCGGCACGCAATTCGGCGAAGTACACCTGGCGGGCGAAGATCGCCTGTTCGGTACTCGGCAGTGCGGCGAAGAACGCTTGCGCCTGTTCGTCGCCACCCATGAAGCCATAACCCAGGCTCAGCCAACTCTGCAGTTCTTCGACGTAGGTCTTGACCACTTTGCCCGGCTGCGCGCTGAGGGCCACCGCTGAATCCGCGACGTTTTGCGGGTTCAGATAACGCGCAATTAACCGTGAGTAATCCGGCCCCTGCGCACCCGCACCCGCTTGCATCACGATGCTCGCACCGGGGCGCTGATCGCCTGCCACGACAGGACCGAGGCTGGTGATGCTGGCGCGATCTTCCATCAGGATATTGCGCCCGGCATTGACGTCCAGAACACCCGGGCCGGCAATGTCGAAGCTGCTGTAGAGAATGTCTCGCCCGGCCGAAACCCGCGAAATGTCGCGCGCATCGTTGTGCACGAACAGATTGCCGGTAGACGCGATCTGTTCGTTATTGCGACCCATGCCCCCAACGGGCGCAAACGTGGGTTGCCCCAAATTGGTACCGGACGCCACGATGTCACGCCCCGCCACCATCCACACCGGGCCTGCCGATTCATACCAGGTGCGCTTCGTGGTCGCGAACGCCAGCGTTTCGCCCGTGCGAATTCCTACCAGGTCACCGGTCAGTGCATAGAAGCGCGCCGGCCCCTGAACACTGCTCAACCCCGAGTAGCTATCGGGACCAAAGGCAAACAGTGGATAGCGCGAATTGGTTTGCGCCAGCACACCATCGCTGCCGGCGTTGGTCGTGATCGGCCGAGCGGACTGGTTGTTGCCGTAGCCATTGAACGCGGGTGCAAACGGTGTGGCGAGCGCCGCCGGGCTGGCCCCTGACTGGTTGATGGCGTAGCCGCCGGCATAGATCGAATCCCCAGCGATCAGTTCAAGCTGCCCCGCGCTGGAAGGTGCCAACAGCAATGACCAGGCCAGAGCCGGCGCCGGGTTGCCTATGCCGTAGGCCGCTGATGGTCCCGCATAAATCGAGCCCTGGCCGGCCACGGCACGCAATATCGAAGGAAAGACGAAGCGGTCATCGGTCGGTGACCCGTTAAGCCCGGCGACGGGGTCCTGCCCGGTGGTTTCCATCAACTGGGTGCTGGGCGTCAGGTTGCCGCCGGCCGAGAACAAATCGATGGCCGTGTGATCGGTCCACAGCGAGAAACCACTCAAACCGCCACCGGCATGGTAAATGCCATCCGCCGTGGTAAACGGTGTGGAGTTCTGCAACCTCACGCGGCCCGGATCGGCGGCGCCACCCAACACCAGATCGCCGCGGGTGTTGAGGCGCATGCCGGAGTCACCGGGAATCAGCACCAGCCCACCACTGGCATTACTGGCCGTCGAGTTGAACGGGTCGAAGGCGCGCGTTTCCCGTGGGTCATGAAACAGCGCCGAGGCGCCGTACTGCAGATTGATACCGCCCAACGCGGCGCCCGTCAGTTGCGCCGCACCGCGCAGGTTGATGAGCGCGCCCTGCAAGTCGTGCGTCGGCGTGCCGGTACCCGCCAGGCCGGCACGTGCCTGCAGAGACGGATTAAGGACACCGCCCAGACGAATATCCAGGTCTCCGCCACCGGTCAGTTGCAGGTTCCCGTCACTGTCCACGCGGCCCGTACTGCCGACAGCCACGATCAACCCCTGACTGCGAGGGTACGACGCATACCTGTCGTCGCCCATGGCCTTGAGCATGCCTGCATCCCCGCCGGCGCTCAGACTGATGTTGCCGCCGCCCAGCGTACCGAACCCGGTAAAGCCCACCAGATAAGGTCTGGTTTCCTCGCCCAGCGCTGGCAATGGCTGCGCAGCGTAGCTGCCGAAATTGATCCACCAGGCAGTCGGTACATCGTTGTTGCCGGTACCTTGGCGCCAGAGCCAATTGCCCACCGCCACACTCGGCACCTGCTCCCGCGTACCGTCGCCCGTGGCGACCGAGCGACGGCCAAGCACGTCACCCGACACAGACCCGCCGGCATTGATCGTCAGGTTACCGCCCATCTGCGGATACCAGGCCTGATAGAGGCTGGCACTGCCGCCATCGACCCATTTTTCGTAATCGCTGCCAGCGCTGCCCAATACCGAGCCATCAGCCGACAGCCTTCCGCGGGGCTGGTTATAACGCGCGTCGACGTCTGCCGATTGGGTGCCGGCGGTGTAGACGCCGAAAGGTGAGGCCATGCTCAGGTTACCGGCCGCCATCAAATCCAGGTCGCCGGTGCCAGTACGCAAAACGCTGAACATCTGCGTGTGGGCCTTGGCGCTCTTGCTCGGATTGTTTTCAATGCACAGTGCCGGGTCGATGGAGCACCAGAACAATTCGTCATCGTTCATCGGTGTGTAATCCGGCATGCCCATCCAGTTGCCAGGCGCCCACACACTGCGCGCCATGGGCGCGCAAGAACCGGGAGCGATATCACAGAGCACAAGGTATTCCTCGGGAACCGGTTCGTACGGTGTAAAGCCATACTCGTTATCCACCGCCCAGACCAGTTTGCCGGCCACCTCGATCATGCTCACACCATAGTGAGTGTCGGCCATCTGCAAGTTGCCAACGCTGGCCTGAGGTTTCACGCTACGGCTGTCGGCCGCGGTCAGATCGGCCCCTGCCACCATGCGCATCGACCACGACGCACTGCCCGCCGGCAGCATGCTGGCGATCGCCCAGTTTCGACCTTGCTGGTTTCCATTGGCAGGACGCAGGTCGAGGAATACCGTGCCATCGGCGAGCTTCACGTTGGTCATGGAGGGGATCAGCGAACCCCGCAACAGCGCCAACGTTCCGTTCAACACAACACCCACCGTTTTATTGTCGGCATCAACCGCACCCGGCAGCGGCACGCCTTTGGGCCAGAGCAGGGCCTGCAGTGCGGTGGCGTTGTTCAAGCGAATACCTGCACCCAAACGACTGCCGGTCGGCAGGGTCACAGCGTTGTCGAGCAGCGTACCGGCGGCATACATCAGGTTACCCGCCGCGTCATGCACATCGCCGGCCAGCACCGTTCCACCCTGTAACACGTAAGGTGCGGCCAAAGTGCTCTGAACCGGCAACACCGTGCCCGCGGCCAGTGTGGCGGCTTGAATCGGCAGGTCGTAATTCAAGGTGGCACCAACCGGAAAGAGCGTCCCTTCGGCAAGGCTGACACCACTGCCCGGTACGATCAGGTCACCGCCGAAAGGCTGTATCCCCGGCAACAGTTTCCAGCCGGCGTCGTCCACGGTTTCCGGCGGCGGTGCGAAACCGTCGTTGATGCTGCCGTAGATATCGAGGTTGCCACCGGCACGGATCAACAGGCTGCCCGCTTCTCCGCTGCCATACACCGAGGTCCGGCGAGTGTGCGGGTTGAGGCTGGCGTAACGGTAGCCGGACAAGTCGAGATCGCCCTGCACCACCAGATCGCCGTCAGCGGTTTTGCTGACGATTTCCACCCCCGGGCGCAGATGAAACGCATCGGCATAGGTCGCATTGTTGAGGCCGGCCAGTTTGCGTTGAAGCAGATCACTGTTACCCAGCGCCGCATCGATAAAGCCGCTGCTGTCTGAGTGAATGCGATCCAGGTAGGCTTGATCGATCACTTGATACGGGCGACCGCTGGCCGCCGGATCGGTGCCATCGGCAGCATCACTGTAACTTCGCACGGCATTCAGCCCGATGGAGCGGGCACCTTGAATACTCAACGTACCGCTGGCATCCACCGCAATGTCACCGCCGCCCAGGCGCGGTGCATTCAGCTCCAGCGTCCCACGCAACACGTCATCGCGTTGTCCCGCCTGGTTTCCAGGCACTGCATCGGTGCCGTGACGCAGATCAATCCGTGCACCAGCGGCCAGCGTCAGCACGCCGTCACCTGAATTGAGTTCAACCATGGCGCGGTTCGGTGCGTCGATGATTTTGCCGTAGCTGTCGACGCGCAGTACGCGGCCATGGGCATCGAGCAGCGCGTTGCCCGTCAGGTTCAAACCGTTTTTGCCGGCAAGGCGAATGCTGCCGACCCGTTCACCACTGGCATCGATCACCCCGTCCACGGTCAGGTTGCCGTTGTCCACCGAGACATTGACTTGGCCCGCTTTGAGTTCGTTACCGATACGCAGATTGCCCTGCTTGAACTGGAAGCTTCGACTGCCCACTACCCCGCCGGCATTCAAGCGCAGGTTAAGGCTGGCAAAGGCCTCGCTCAAATCACCCGCCAGGCGCTGGGCGCGAATGTCCACGCCACCGGCCTTGTACGGCACCCACGTACCGCCCGCGTCGTAATAGCCACTGCTGCTGCCGACAATCTGCCCTTGCAGATCAACCTGTCCAGCGTCAGTGGCCAGGGCCACAACGTTCAATTGCCCGGCCTGATTGTTGACGGCGGACAGATCGATTCGCGAGCCCGCCAACTGACGAATATTGCCGTTGTTGCTCTGCAACGACACGTCGCCGCCCCAGCTGTATTTCTGCACATCATTGAACGGCAGAACCCGGCCCGCCATGTCCACCTGCGCGCCGCTGCCAAGCAGCAGATCATCCTCGGCATTGACCAGCAGCTTGCCGCTGGCGAGGACGATGCGACTGTCGAGCACAACACTGCGTGCCGTCAGGCTCAGTTGCGCACCGAGGGCATCCGCGGCAGCCGTTGTGGCGCTACCACTCAGAGTCAGGTTGTTGCCCGCCTTGAGTTCACTGACCGAGGCGGCCTCGCCGGTCAGCAATGGCGTGCGCAGATTGAGATTGCCGCCGCTGTAGCTGAACCCCTTGACCGCGTCATAAGCTCCTTGGGATTCGTACACCGCCAGACTGCCCTTGTGGTTGGCGGTGATGCGCTCGCTGGCGTTGAAGTTGACGTTGGCAAATCCCAGGGCCAGTCGGTTATTGCGATCCAGGCCATTGGGCTGCGGGTTCGGGCCATAACCCAATTCGATCCGCTGCGCCTGAATATCCAGCGTGCCGTGCCCGTTGCCGGCGCCGTCGTTGACCACCGTACCCGGGGCCTGAGTCGCCCCGTTCCAGATCAGATTGCGGGTGCGGATCGTCGCGACATCGGTGGCAGCGCCCGAGCCGTAGATAGCCGGGCTACCCAACACCAGATTCTGCAAACGGCTCTGGCCGGTCTGCGGATCAATGGTGTCGAGGGTCACGCTGCCGAAAAAGTTGAACGCATCGCGGGCCACCAGACTCAGGGTTTCCAGCGCGGGGGCGCCAGATTGCGTGTCGCCCTGCAACAGGCGATCCAGCACGTTCTGGTTAAGCGTCAGGCCCGCGGGTGTGCGGCCGCTGGCTGCGGCCAGTGCTTGCGGACTGCCGGTATTGACCACACCGACCGAAAGCCCGAGTTGGCGAGTGCCAAAGCGCACGCTTTCGCCCAGTTCGAAGTCTTTGTCAGTGGCGGCGATGATGCTGCCGTTGGAGTACAGCAACGCCGCAGCGGTGCAATCGGCCGTCGGACAGTTGCCGATACGAATGCTCCCGCCCCCGCCATCGGAGGGCGCAAGCACCGGCGTCCAGCCGTTGGACACCACCAGCAGGCTGGAACGCCCCGGTTCGTAGACGAAACCGGCTGCGGCATCATACGGGACGTTACCTCGCCCCAAGGTATTGACCCCCGCTCCCGCATCGATGGTGATGCCGCCATTGGCGCTGTTACTGCTCAGCACAACCTCTGGCGCCGAGAGGATCGCGCCTTCGCGCAGACGAATCGCCGAGGTATTGCCGATCACCTTGATCGAGCCGCCCTCCGAACCGTAATACACGGTTGGGGTGCCACCGATGGTCAAGCGTCCGGCATTCAAGCGGTTGAGGGTGTCGGCGTACAGCGATACACCGTCGAACCCTGGCGTTCGCGTATGCCCGGCACCGAGAATTTCAAACTCTGCGCCGGTATAACCGCCCTGAACGACCGCCGTACCAATGACTCCGCCGCTGGCAGGTTTGAACAGCACCTGCCCGTTGAAATCCAGGGCTGAGTCGTGCTCGCCGCCACTGACCATGCGCAGGTGCAGCGTGTTGCCGTCCAGCGGTGTGCGGGCGCGCGGCAGACCGCGGCGGGCAGCATCGTTGAGCACAAATTGGCTGAACCCGGTTTCGTTGTACTGTGAATAGCGCCGCAGCACATCGGCAGACGTCACGATGACCTGGCTGGGCAAACTGTCGCGGATACCGGTGTTGGCAATCGACAGCTGTCCGGCCGTGGTCCACGAGCCATTGCGCAACTTCAACGCACTGTCCATCGGCCCCGCAATCGCTTGACCATTGATTTCGACCCGCAAGGCGCCCGGTAACAAGGCAAAGGTCGATGGCAACAAGGTGTAGGTGCCGGGTGCCAGTCCGGCAACGCCGGTCCCGAGGGTGATCTGCTGGCCGATACGCGGGTCGACCGCGCCGGCCTCGGCCAGCATCGGCGCATAGCGGCTCTGGTCACCGGCCACGATTGCATACACGGGGTTGCTGGCCAGTCCCGGCAAACTGAAGGTGCCATCGGTGGCATTGCGTACCAGCGGATTGAAACGCGCATCGGTGGAGCCACCTCGTCCGGAGACAAAACCGGCACCGCGCAAATCGCCGCCGCCCGAAAGATCGATCACCGCCCCGGCCTGCACATTGGTGTATTGCGCATCAAGGATGACCCCGGAGGTCGCTCCGGCAATGCCATTCAACATCACCGACTTACCGTTGTACCGATAGTCGATACCGTCGGTGGTTCCTCCATAGGGCATGACCAGTCCGGCGGCGCTGACTGAAGTCACGCTGCCCGGCAGAAGTTGAAGTTCACGGGTTTTGACAATGACGTCATCACCCAGGGATATCAGCCCCAAAGGCGCACGAATGACGCCGCCCTGCTCGATCTGTCCCGCACTGAGTGTCAGGCTGCCGAACACCGAGTAAGGCAAAGCGGTCGGCGCCGCCCCGTGATTGCCGATACGCAACGTATGCTCCGGCACCGATCCGGCCATACTTTGATAGCCCACTCGCACCTCAGCCGAGACGCCACTGGCCGGGTAGATCTGCGCAGCCCGCATGTGCATGTCACCCGCAGTCCACAGACGGCTGCGCTGCTGTTCATCGGTTGGCGCGAGGAAGCGCAGGTCGCCCTGGCTGTCGAGCGTGACCAGACCAAAGCCACGGCGGCTGACCGTCAGCGCCGGTGCGGCCGATTGCACGAGAGTCCCTTCGGTGCCGAATGAAAGCGAGTTGCCCACGTCCAGCAGGTTCGCGCTGGCGGTGAATTGCGCGCCGGACAACTGCGCTGTCGGATTGCTCATCACCCGCGGACGCACTTTGACTTCCGAGCTCAAATAGGTGCCCAGCCCTGACAGGCGCAGGTAAGGTGCGCTGAGGTTGACCCGGGCGCTGTCACTCGCCGACTCGGCCAATGAAAGAGAACCGGCGAACAGGCTCAGGCCCTGCCCCATATGCAGGTCGACATCGCCGTCGAACGTCATCAGACCGTTGCTCAGCAGACTCACGCTGCCGAAGCCACCGCTCATCAGTTGATCGGCACTCAAGCGTGCACGCCCGTAGCGTAAAAGTGGCGAAGCCTCACCCGCTCGCAGCGGCTGCGGCAGTGCCGGCGCTGGCCCTTGGGCAATGATCATTTCACGTGGCACGCGCACCGCATTGCTCAAGTTCGCGGGACCGTACGCCGGTGTATCCAGAGCGATCTCCAGACGCCCGCCCGCCGCACCTGCACCGCCAGCATTGGCCTGCAGACTGCCCTCGATGAACAGACCATTGTAGGAACTCAGGGTGATCCGTCCGCCATCGGTGGCCACACGAGCGGGGCCTTGCCCACCGCTATCGAGCACGGCTTGCGCACCGGACGCTTCCAGTCGCGCACCTTGGCGGATGATGACGTAAGCATCGGCAGCGGTCGCCGTGATTTTCTTCACATCAATCTCGCCACCGACAATGATCGAGCCACCCTTGCCAACTTGGCCGTAGACGCGGCCCAGCGCATCGACAGCGGTCGCTGCCCGACCGGCGACATCGATCAAGGCATGTTCACCGATCCAGATCGAACGGTTGTGCGGGGTCGGATCGGCCTCTTGCAAGGACGTCGCCACATCAATCGCGCCGAACTGCTGTTGACGGATATCGACAATACCGCCCCAGGCGTTGAGTTCACCATCAAGCGTGATCTGGCCTGCCCCGCGCAAACCGATGCGCTGGCCGGGATCGACACTGATCCGTGAGCCTTCGCCAATCGACAACGGACTGTTGGCGGGATCAATCAAGCCAGCAAGCGTCGCGCCCGCCTGCAATGCGACAGAAGCGCCGGCCCTTTGCGTCAAGACGCCCTTGAGCGGGTCTTCCTGAAATAACGCGGGCGTCCATAGCTCCAGCGCAGCGCGCGGCGACATACCGGACACAATGGTCGAGGCGGATTCGCCAAATCGATAGACCGGCATCTGCACATCGATCGCGCTTTGCGCGGCGACCTCCAGCCCCTTCAGACCGATGATGTTGTAGGCGCTGAACCCCGTGCGGAACAGCTCCGGCGTCAGGCGCAGGGTCTGTTCTTCGGACACTTCGCCGGAAGCGCCGATCCGCACCTTGCTGGCCTGCACGGTCAAGGTGCCGCCGCCGTTCACGCCATAGCCCTGCACCTCGCCATCGAGCACCATGCGCGACTGGCCTGGCGCACTGTTGGCGCTGGATTCAAGCGTCACGTCGCCACCCTTGCCGCCACGCGTCTTGCCGTTGGCCAATACCGCACCGCCCGACGAAACATCGACCAGACTGCCACTGGCCAGCAGAATGTCGCCGGTACTGCGGATCGACACCGTCCCGCCATTGAGGTACGCCAGGCCGCCCGCGTCGTCCGGGTTACTCGACAGGTTGCGCCACAGACCGCGTGTCTGCAGCTGCACACCCTGCGCAACCGTCACTCGCGCTTGCTTGCCTGCTGAAACCTGGAGACTGGTGTCATCACGCCGATCGGTGGCGAGCTGGTTCAAAACGTTGCCCAATTGCAGGCTGCCGCCTTGCGCAATCAGATCGGCATTGACCTGCACGTCAGGGCTGAACAGGGTGATGTTGCCACCGTGATCCACCGTCACGCCTTCATTGACTTCAATCGTGTTTTTCGCCGAAATCTTCAGCGCGCCCAGCGCGAAACCATTGAGCAGCCCGGCATCGAGGAACAGTTTGCCTGCGCGTTCTGCCGCGACCGCATCGGTCAGCCCTGCGTTCGCTACGCTGGCATGCGCGCCCCCCACTTGCACCTGATCGAGCAACGGGTCGAGTTGATAGAGCAGGCCGGCACTGGCAGCGACATAAGCAGCATCGTAACTGCCAACCACCAACTGCCCTCGCCGCGCCCGGGCGGTCTGGGTCTGGGCATAGCCGTCCAGACCTGCCCGCGGTGCCTGGATTTGCCGTTCGCCCTGAAACACCTCACCCAACAGCTGGCCATCCAGCACGGCGTTGCCCGTGGCGATCACCAACTGGCCGGCATCCCGGCCAACGGTGTACCCCGCCTCCTGGCGACGCGTCGGCGCGATCAGCGGGCTATAGAAATAATCCGTCTGGCCCCAGCGCTCGCTGTGACTTTCGTAACCTTTGTAAAGACCGTTGTAGAGAATATCGCCCGGCGCACGCGACACTTCGTATAACCGCCCGTCCGCACCGCGCAGCCAGCTCTGGCGAATCTCGCCGCCCTGCACATCAAGCGTGCCGCCGGACACATTGATCAGCGAACCTTTTTCGCTGATCACGTCCTTTCCGGAAAACCGCACCTCACCGCCCTGCGCCATCCATTCACCAACGCCATGGCCCTGAGTGCCGAGGTATCCGCCGACCTCCAACAACCCACCGGCGGTGTACCAGCGGTCGGTGGCGTAACCGTTGGTGCCCGCCGGCACGAATACCAGCTCACGGACATCGACCCAGATGTCGTTACTGTTGAGCGCGCCGTTCTCGCGATTGACCGGCGCATCACGCTGCTCGTTGCCCTGGACGTTGATCTTGATGTTGTTGTTTGCCATCGCCACTTTGACGCCGAGGGCGCCGGACACGTCGATCACCGCCCCCTCGCGCAATAGACTGCGCTGTCCGGCGGCAACTGCCACCTGCCCACCGGTGGCAAGGGTGATCGAGCCGCTTTTGAATTCGACGGTGCCGCCGCTGCCGATGTCGATGCGTGACTGATCGCTGCGGATCCGGTTGTTGGCGTTGACGCCGGTCAGCGCCGCCTCGCGCTGGCTGTCCAGGGCCGTGAGATCACTGCTGTCGAGCAGAATCGCACTGACGCCATTTTCGCCCAGGGTCACACGGCCTTGGGCATCGCTGGCCGGATTGAGCAAATGCACGGTGCCGCGCGTCGCCACCGAAGTGCTCGCCAGCAGCACACCGTTTTGCACAACATCGCGGCCGGTCAGGGTGATGTCGCCGGTGGATGCCTGGATCAGGCCGGTGTTGCTGACTTTGCCCGAGCTGTCAGCCTTGAAACCGGGAATGACCTCACTGCCGAAGGTGGTTGAATAACCATTGCCGTCGGTGCCCGAGCCCTTGCGGATATAGAAACGGTCCCCCGCACCCAGCACCGTCTGACCTTTGGCCGTACTGATCGAGCCGTCGTTCTGCACGTCCTGGCCGAGCAGCAAGGTATAGCCGCCGGCGTCGGTGGAGAGCGCAGGTTGATGCGTTTGTATGGCTGCGCCACGCTCCACCAGGACTTTGCCAGCAGCGTCGGTAAAGGTCGGCTGACTGCCGGTGCTGTCGAAATACAGACCCCGATCGCGAAATTGTGCATCGGTCATGTTCGCGGCTGCCGCTACCAGATTTCGCACATTGACCTGGCTGCCACCGCTGAAGACGATGCCGTTGCGGTTGATCAGCATCACCGTGCCGTCCGCTTTGATCTGCCCCTGGATCTGGCTGGCCCGTGCGCTCGGATCGTTGACGCGATTGAGCACCGCCCAGTTGGCCTGCTGGGCAAATTCCACTGTGGTATTGCGGCCGACGTCGAACGTTTCCCAATTGAGAATCGCCTTGTCGGCGGTCTGCTCGATCTTCACCGTGGTCTTGCCGTCGGCCTGGGTTTGTTGCGGGCCTTTGGCGTTCATCCAGCCCTGGCTCAGGCTGTTATCGACCTTCAGGCCGCCCTCGCCCAATCCGTCCGGAACCACTTGCACACTGCCCAATGCGGCGGCACGTCCAGCGGCTTGTGCGGCCTGCTGAGCGGCAATCGCTGCAACGGTGTTATTGAGTGTCTGCAAAGAGCGCTGCAACTGCTGGCTGGCCCGTTGCTGCTGTGCCAGCGGTGGGGTCATCCCCGGCAGACCGCTCCCACTCGGACGCGACGCCGAAGCCTGCTGCGCCGCGCCCTTCGCGGCAAACCAGGTGGAACTGAACGCTGTCGCCGCCTCGGCACTGCCCGCCACCAGACACAAGGCGACAGCTTGCGCCAATGGCTTGAGCAGCCACTGTGCGGGATCGCCCGCGCCACGTTTGATCGGCCGGATACGGTTACTGTGACGGGAGGTGCGAGCAAGCATCACTACAGGTCCTTTTGGGTGGCAGGTCGGATCAGCCCTGCTGTTACGACATAGGCAGTTGGCGAGCCTCACGACCGAACGGATGTCACACAAACTTCATGTTCGAGGAGTAAATCGGCAAAAAAAAACAGCAGCCCGAAGGCTGCTGCCGTTTCATTGCAGTTGAGACAAGGCTTACAAAGGACGACCAATGCCGTTGCAGGCGTTGGCGTTGTTGATGTCCAGGTTATTGCCCGAGGTGTTGGTGATGAAGTTGGCGGTCACAGCGGTTTTCCAGTTGTTGGGAACCGGCGTGAAGCTGTGGGCGACGGTGGCGACGTTGTTGCCCGGGTTGCTGTAGTGGGTGGTCAGGAAGTTGCGCACGGCGGTGGCCACGGCTGCATCTTTGTAGCACTGGCCGAAGATGAAGTTGGTGTAAGCCACAATCGGGTAACCGCTTGCCGGGTTAGGCACGACCGGGGCCCAGCCAGCCGGGTTGGCAGGTGCGCTTGGCACAGGTGCAGTGCTCAGCGCCAGCGTCACGTTAGCGTTGGTTGGCTGGACGCCATTGACGCGGGCAACCACAGCGTTGCTGGTGGCGTTCACGCCATCCGGACCCACATAGCCGATCGAACCGTCCACGGCGTTCACCGCAGTGGCCACATCAGCGGTGTTGGCTACGCCGACCCAAGTCGATGGCAGCGCGGAACCGGCCGGCAGACGAGCGTTGGTGAAGGTGGAGTTGACGGCGAATTTGCCTGGGCAAACGGCGTTCAGGTGGCGACTGAGGATTTCAGTGGTGCCACTGGACACGCTGCGGTAAACCACACGGATCGGCGTGCTGTCGGCGTTACCCAGCAGAGCGCCCCAAGTGGTGGCGGTGCCCGACAGCGCATCGCACAGTTGAGCGCTGGTCAGGTTGAGCGCGGTCTGACCGGATTTTTTGTACGGAATGGCAACCGAAGTGGCCACCGATGGCAGCTGGATCAGCGGGCCGTACGAAGCACCGAAGTTGGTGGTGTAGGTGCTGAGTTCCGAAGCGCTGAGGATCGAGTCGCTAGCGGCGAAGTGCACGGTGCCGGTGGTGCTGAACTGGGCAGCGTTGTTGGTCAGGAAAGCGCTTTTGCCGACGCCGCTACCGGTCACGGCGTAGCTGAAGTTGGCTGGCAGGATGCTGTTGGCAGAACCTTTGTACAGCGCGGCAGGCAGCGAGGCGCCACCACCGGTTACGGCCATGGCCTGGGCGGAAGCCAGAGCGGCGACGGTCAGTGAGGCGGCGATCAGAGTGCGCTTGAACATGAAGAATCTCCTTTTCAACTTGGTTTGGAACACAGGTTTCGGAAGGCTTGCATGACACCGGGAGGGTCCACCGCAGTGGAGCCGCAGGGAGAAATTCGCAGCTTCCGGTGACAGATAAAGGAAAAAACCTCGGGAGCTGCGCGGGGATTTTGGTGCGGATTTCTCGGGTGTTTGCGGTGGGTTGCGGCGCGTCTGGATCGGGGGTTTGGCTGAATCGGGCTGGAGCCGTTGGCGGGTGGTTGCAGATGACAGAATGGAGAACCCGAGGATGGGCGGATTGGGGCTCGGGGGGTAGGCAGACCGGTGAAAGTTATTTGGGAAATTTGTTGGCTGGAATGGCCCAATCGCTGGCAAGCCAGCTCCCACAGGGGTGCAGTGTTGTTAATGCAATCTGGGGTACAACACAAAAACCTGTGGGAGCTGGCTTGCCAGCGAAGAGGCCAGCCCGGCCAACATCAAATTTGGCTACTGCACCAACTGATTGATCTCAATAATCGGCAACAACACCGCCATCACAATCACCAGAACCACCCCGCCCATCACCACAATCATCAGCGGCTCGAGCAACGCGGTCATGCCCATCGCCCGTCGTTCAATGTCCCGGGAAAGCGTCTGCGCCGCGCGCTCGAGCATCGGTGGCAGCGAGCCGGTTTTCTCGCCGCTGGCGATCAGGTGAATCAGCACCGGCGGAAACACATTCTCCACCCGCAGCGCGGCGGCGAGGTTGACGCCTTCGCGCACTTTCGCCGTGGCCTCGCTGACGCTCAGGCTCAAGCGGTCGTTGGACAAGGTCTGCCGCGCTGCTTCCAGCGCACGCAACAACGGCACGCCGGCGCCGCCGAGAATTGCCAAGGTGGAGGCGAAGCGCGCGGTGTTCAGGCCGAGAATGAAACGCCCGAACAGCGGCAACTTCAGCACCCGGTGATGCCAGCTCAAACGCGCCGCCGGATTGCGCAAATACAGCCGCCAGCTCCAGAACGCCCCGGCCATCAGCGCCGCACACAACCAGCCCCACGCGCGAATGAAATCACTGGCGGTGAGCATCGCCAGCGTCAGCTCCGGCAAATCCTGCCGCGCCTGAGAAAACGCGCTGACCACCTGCGGCACCACGTAGCTGAGCAGGAAAATCACAATGCCGATCGACACCAGCCCGACCACGCCGGGATAGATGAACGCGGTGAGAATCTTGCCGCGCAGGTTGTTGCGTTCCTCGATGTAATCGGCCAGCCGCTCCATCACCTGGGCCAGATCGCCGGACTCTTCGCCAGCGGCAATCAGCGCGCGGTAAATCTCGGGAAAATCCCGTGGCCGCGACGCCAGCGATTCCGCCAGACGCATGCCGCTGCGCACATCGGCGCGCACGGCGCTGAGGGTCTGGGCGATGTGCTTTTTCTCGGCCTGCTCGACCGTGGCGCTCAGTGCTGCTTCCAATGGCAGACTGGCGCCGAGCAGGCTCGCCAGTTGCCGGGTGGCCCAGTCGAGGTCGTTGTCGGAGAGTCTGGCGCTGAACAAACCGCCGCCGCCGTGTCGGGCGACGTTGCTTTCCTCGTGCACCGAAAGCGCCGTCAGGCCACGCCCGCGCAAGGCACTGAACGCCGCGCTCTGGCTGTCGGCCTCAAGGTGCCCGGACTCGATTTTCCCGGTGGCATCCGCCGCTTCAAAGCGATAGCGATTCATCAGGCGTCCCGTGTCACACGAAGGATTTCTTCCGGCGCGGTGGCACCGCTGCGAATCCAGCGCTCACCGTCCTCACGCAGGCTGAACATGCCCGCTTTCGACGCCGCCGCGCGCAAAGCCTGCTCCCCTGCCCCTTGGTAGATCAGCGTGCGGATGTCGTCGTCGATGCAGAACAATTCGTGGATGCCGGTGCGGCCGCTGTAACCGGTGTGATTGCACGCCGCGCAACCGACCGGACGCCAGGTGCCGGGCGTCGCCGGGTCTTCCTGTTTGCACTGATTGCACAAGCGCCGCACCAGGCGTTGCGCGAGGACGCCGAGCATGGATGACGCGAGCAAGAACGGCTCTACACCCATATCGATCAGGCGATTGACCGCCGACACCGCGTCGTTGGTGTGCAGCGTCGCCAGCACCAAATGCCCGGTGAGCGAGGCCTGCACGGCGATTTGCGCAGTCTCGAGATCGCGAATTTCGCCGATCATGATGATGTCCGGGTCCTGGCGCAGAATCGCCCGCAGCGCGAGGGCAAAGGTCATGTCGATCTTGGCGTTGACCTGAATCTGGCTGATCCCCGGCAAATCGTATTCCACCGGATCTTCCACGGTGAGGATGTTGCTGGTGCTCGCATCCAGCCGCGCCAGCGCCGCGTAGAGGCTGGTGGTTTTGCCGCTGCCGGTCGGCCCGGTGACCAGCACGATGCCGTGGGGCTGGCGGATCAAATGATCGAGTTTGGCCAGCACCTGCGCATCCATGCCCAAAGTTTCCAGATGCAGGCGCCCGGCCTGTTTGTCGAGCAGGCGCATCACCACGCGCTCGCCGTGGCCGGTGGGCACCGTCGACACCCGAATATCGATCGGCCGCCCCGCTACGCGCAAGGCAATGCGACCGTCCTGCGGCAAGCGTTTTTCGGCGATATCGAGCTGAGCCATGATCTTGATCCGCGACACCAGCGCACCGTGCAACGCCTTGCGCGGCGAGACCACGTCGCGCAGAGTGCCGTCGACGCGGTAGCGCACCACCGAATGGGTTTCGAACGGTTCGATATGAATGTCGCTGGCTTCATCGCGCGCGGCCTGGGTGAGCAAGGCGTTGATCATGCGAATCACCGGCGCGCCGTCCTGGGTGTCGAGCAGGTCGGTGATCTCCGGCATGTCCTGCATCAGCCGATCGAGATCGACCTCGTTTTCCGCAGCCCCCACCACCGCCGCCGCACTGCCGGTGTCGGCGTAAGCGCTGGCGAGCAAACCGTCGAGCTCGTCATCGCGCACCCGCTCGACCTGCGTCGCGCCGAACTGCCGACGCACTTCGCTGATCGACCAGCCGGGCGTCGATGGGCACACCGTCAACACGCCATCGCGCAAAAGAATCCGCTGCGCCTTGGCCCAGGCGTACGGCAATACACTCATCGTCCATGCTCCCCACAATCCACCGTGGCAATGAGATCCCCTGTGGCAATGGGATCCTCAGTGGCAATGAGATCCCCTGTGGCAATGCGATCCTCTGTGGCGAGGGGATTTATCCCCGTTGGGCTGCGCAGCAGACCCAAACCTTGAGAACCGGTTTCTACAAGCACATCGCGTGTACCGGTTTTACGACTGCTGCGCAGCCGAGCGGGGATAAATCCCCTCACCACAGTCATCATCTCAGTCAAAACCGGGTGCTCCCTTCAATCGGTACCGTGGCAATGGGATCCTCAGTGACAATGCGATCCTCTGTGGCAATGAGATCCCTTGTGGCGAGGGGATTTATCCCCGTTGGGCTGCGAAGCAGACCCAAAACCTGAGAACCGATTTCTCCAGGAAAATCGCGTGTACCGGTTTTACGACTGCTGCGCAGCCGAGCGGGGATAAATCCCCTCACCACAATCATCATCTCAGTCAAAACCGGGTGCTCCCTTCAATCGGTACCGTGGCAATGGGATCCCCTGTGGCAACAAGATCCCTTGTGGCAATGCGATCCCCTTGTGGCGAGGGGATTTATCCCCGTTGGGCTGCGAAGCAGACCCAAACCTTGAGAACCGGTTTCTCCAGGCAAATCGCGTGTACCGGTTTTACGACTGCTGCGCAGCCGAGCGGGGATAAATCCCCTCGCCACCGTCATCCTCTCAGTCAAAACCGCGTGCTCCCTTCAATCGAAACCGTGGCAATGGGATCCCTTGTGGCAATGGGATCCTCTGGGGCAATGAAATCCTCTGGGGCAATGAGCCCCCCTGTGGCGAGGGGATTTATCCCCGTTGGGCTGCGCAGCAGACCCAAACCTTGAGAACCGGTTTCTACAGACAAATCGCGAGCACCGGTTTTACGACTGCTGCGCAGCCGAGCGGGGATAAATCCCCTCACCACAATCATCATCTCAGTCAAAACCGGGTGCTCCCTTCAATCGGTACCGTGGCAATGAGATCCCCTGTGGCAATGGGAACCTCTGTGGCGAGGGGATTTATCCCCGTTGGGCTGCGCAGCAGACCCAAACCTTGAGAACCGGTTTCTACAGGCAAATCCCGTATACCGGTTTTACGACTGCTGCGCAGCCGAGCGGGGATAAATCCCCTTACCACAGTCATCATCTCAGTCAAAACCGGGTGCTCCCTTCAATCGGTACGGCTTTGATCGTGGCCCGTGGGCCTGATGTCGGCCCCGGCGCTGGCACGCCTTGCGCAGCGCTTGGCAATTGCGGCGCCTGCATGTCGGGCATCGCCCAGCTGCGTTCCGGCTGCAAGCCGCCCTGGGCGCGGCGCATGAAGTCGTAGCGGTTGAGGGTGATGCTGCGCCCCGCTTCGCTGTCGCGGATGATGTACGGGCGCAGGAACACCATCAGGTTGGTCTTGGTGATCGCCCGGCGTTCGTTGCGAAACAGCGCGCCGATGCCCGGCAGGCTGCCCAGCCACGGCACTGCATCACTGCTCTGGCTGTAACCGTCCTGGAGCAACCCGCCGAGAACCATGATCTGCCCATCGTCGAGCAGAATGCTGGTGTCGATCGCCCGTTTGTTGGTGACGATGCCGGCGGCGGTCACGCTGTTGGATGCGCGCTCATCGATGCTGCTGACTTCCTGATAGATATCCAGCTTCACCGTGCCGCCCTCGGAGATCTGCGGGCGTACGTTGAGCTTGAGGCCGACCTCTTCGCGGGTCACGGTCTGGAACGGGTTGTTGCTGGTGCCCCCGCCGCCGGTGACGTAGCTGCCGCTGACAAACGGGATGGTCTGGCCGACAAAAATGCTCGCCGCTTCGTTGTCCAGGGTCAGCAGGTTCGGTGTCGACAGCACGTTGGTGCCGCCCTTGCTCTTCAACGCTCGGGCCAGCACTTTCAGGTCGAGAATCTTGCCGATGCCGGGAATGTCGACGGTGCCGTTGACGTAGCCGAGGTTCAAACCCTGCGGCAGTACGTCGATGCTGTTCTTCGCTCCCGTATTGAGACCCGCGCCACCCAGATTGGCGCCACCGATCACGCCCTTGCCGCCAAGATTGCCGGTCTGCCATTGCACACCGAATTCACTGGCATCGTCCTCGCCGACCTCGACAATCAGACTCTCGATCACCACCTGCGCACGGCGCTGATCCAGCAAATCGATAACCTCACGCAGATTGCGATACAGCGGTTCCGGCGCGGAAATCAGCAGTGTGTTGGTGGTGGCGTCAGCCTGAATCGTCACACCGCCAGCGCTGAAAGCAACGTTCTGTTCGCTGCTCTGCGTACCGCCACTGCTGCTGCCGCCGCCACTGCCCTGCGCATAGCTACCGCCGGTTGCGCCGCTGCCAGTCGTCGTTGAAGTGCCAGTGCTCGGCGTGCTGCTCTGGCCGTTCTGCCCGGCATTGCCGCCGGTGCTGCTGCCCATCGCGCTGAGCACCGACCGCGCCGCGTCGCTGCTGCCGCTGTCACTCTCGCCGGTGAGCAAACCGCGCAGCGCCTGCGCCAGTTTCGCCGCTTGGGCGTTGCGCAGATAAACCACGTGCAGATTGCTCGGATTGCTCTGCGCGTTGTCGAGTTTGTAGATCAGGTTGCGCGCCAGCTCGGTGCGCTCGGGGCTGCCGGCGCGGATGATGATGGTGTTCGAGCGCGGGTCGCCGATTACGGCGATTTTCTGCGTCGGATCATTGCCCGGCGCGTCGAGCAAGTCGGCGACCATCGGCGCGATGTCGGCAGCGATGCCGTTCTGGATCTGCACCACATCGGTGTCGATCGCGCTCGGCGTGTCGATGCTCTCGATCAACTGCGCGACGCGGGTGAGGTTCTCGGCGTAATCGGTGATGACCACGGTGTTGTTGCCGGGATAAGCGTTGATCGGATTGTTCGGCGAAACGATCGGGCGCAGCACCGGGATCAGGTTCACCGCGTTCTCGTATTGCAGGCGAAACGTGCGCGTGAGCATGCCGTTGCCGGCCGGTTTGTCGGCGCTGTAGATCGGCCCGCCGAGCAGTTTGGCGTCGGCCTCGGGAACCACCTGCGCCACGCTGCCGACATCGACCACGCTGAAGCCTTGCATGCGCAACGCCGCGAGCAACATGTCATAGGCCTGACGGGCCGGCACCTGACCTTCCGAGACCAAGGTCAGATTGCCCTTGACCCGTGGATCGACGAGAAACTGCTGCCCGGTGGCCCGCGACAGCGCCCGTACCACCGCCTGAATATCCGCCTCGACAAAATTCAGCGTCACCGGTTGCTCGCCCAACGGATTGCGCGCAACCGTGTTGCTGGGCGCAGCACCACCACTGCGCCCACGCTGGCTGATGTTATGCAACTGCTTGGGCACCGGCCGCGCCTGAGCCTGCGCCCGTTCGCGATCGGCTACCGCATCGCCGCTGCGCTGGGTGTTGGCCAGCGGCCGCCCGAGTTCGCTGTCGACCAACAGCGGCGGCTGATTCTGCGGCGCCGTGGTGCTGTTGCACGCGCTCAATGCCATCAGCAACAACGGCAGCGCCAGACGTGCCGGTTTGCAGCGTGACTCCTTCATGAAGCTTCCTTAGCGCCCTGCGCCTGATCCATGCGAACGGTGCCTGACAATGTGCCGGCAGTGACTTCGGTCGAGGCCTCACTTGCGCGCTGCAACTGCGCCTCGACCACCTGCAGAGAAAGTTGTGACGGCTGGCTGAGCAGCCAGTCGAGCAGCGCATCGGCGGGCGCGGCGTCGACATTCAACTGCCACGCGCCACCCTCCGCCGCTTGTAATTGGTAATGCCCGGCCAGCCCCGCCGCTTGCAGACTTTGCTCCAACGACTGGCCAACGCTTTGCCCCTGCGGCCGCGCATTGACGCTGCGCAACAGCACTTCCAGTGCTTCGGTCTGCGCGCGCAACTTGGGCGTTTCGCTCTGCCAGAAAGCGATCCTGGCCAATGGCGGCTTGACCAGCGTCAGCCAGATCAGCAGACCGACAAGCACCAGCGCCATGCCGCCGACCATGCGTTTTTCACGCAGCGCCAACGGCTGCCAAAGCGCCTGCAACTGGCTGCTGAAGCGCTGCCAGCGCGCACGGTAAATCGCCAGCGTCGCCCTACTCATCGTCTGCTCCGCTGTCGTCATCTTCGTTGGTGTTGGCGCTGGATTCATCGCTCGGGCGCAAGGTCCAGCCTGCGTCATCGGCAGTGACGCTGATGCCGGCCTGGGCCAAGGTGCTTTGCCAGTCCTTGTCGTTGCCGCCACGGTTTGCATCGCTTAGCAAGGCCAGCTGCAAGACGCCGTCGCGATAGGTCAGACGCTCGACACTGCCAGCCATGAACGGCATGCCGGTGCCGGCCTGCAATACCAGCCGATTGAAGTTCTGCGCCGGTTCATCGACCGCGCCTTTTTGCCGCTGCTCCAGTTGCTGACGCGCCTGTTGCAGCGGGTTGAGAATCACCGGCAATTCGGGGAAGGCCTGCTTCACCCGCTGACTCATCTGCGCCTTGAGCTGCTGGCCCTGTCGCGCCTCGCGAGCGGCATAAAGATTCAGGCCAATCACCCAAACGGCCGCCGCCAAAGCCAGACACCCGACAGCACGACCCCAGCCACGTTGCTCGCCGCCGGTTTGTTGCAGACCACCGTGCAAACCCCAACCGGGCAAGGGGCCGATCCAGCGTTGCGTCGCTTCAGCTGCGAACGATGCCTCATCAACTTCGTCACCGAGCAACGGCTCAACCTGCGCACTGTTCAAACTCTCGCGCCGGAGCAAATGCCCGTCCGCCACACAAGCGACAACCCCCGGCAGCACTGGCAGGCTGTACGGCGCCGGATACAAACCGCGCAGCGTCAACCCCGCCTGCTTGAGTACCGCAGCCAGACGCTGCAAATGCTGCCGCGCCACCCAGGCGATTTGCACCTGCCCACTCGCATCACGAGGGCTGTGGCCGATATGCATCTGGCTGCTGTCGCCGAGCATCAACGTCTGCGCCGCACACTGCACAGCGGCCGCCGTTCTGTTCGCGGGCAGCGGCGGCAGATCAATGCTGGCGAGCAGGCTGTCGGCCGGATGCAGAAAACACAGCAATGGCGGCTGTTTCGGCTGCTGCCCCAACTGGTTCAGGGTGAGCCGTTCCTCACGACTGACCTGCCCCTGACGATCCAGCCAGGCGCAGCTCACTTCGCTGTGCAACTCCAGCTCCGCCAGCGGCGGCAACGCGACGCGCAACTGGCTCATGCGCCCACCCGCGACCAGATCACCTGCGGCAGCCGATCCTCACTGCGGTGCAGCAAAGCATCGAGGCTGACCCGGCGCTGATCACGCCGCGCCTCACCGCGCAAACGAAACCAGTCACTGGTGATGCCGACTTTGACGCTGCTCATTTCCAGCTGCGGCATGCGCAAGCGGTTCACAAAATCGCCGCGATTGATAAACCAGCGCCCGGCGTCACGCTCGGCAATCAACGCCGTCGCCCGCTCCAGCGAAAGCCCCGGCACATACGCCGCCAGCACCTGCGCCGTGGCGGTGTTGCCGTTGATCCACGTCGTCGCCGGAATCACCGTCATGTACGGCGCCAGTTGGCCGACCAGCGCATCGGTCACGCCTTCGACGCTGCGCAAATCATCCAGCGTGCGCAGCATCGGCACCTTCGGCGATTGCGGTTTGTGATCGGCATCTGGCGACGTCGCGCGGCCACTGTCGAAACCCGCTTTGCCCGTCGCGCCAATCTGCGCATTGAGCAGATGCGGATAGCTCGCGATCACCCGCTGGCGAATGTGCTGGCCGACAACGGCGCTCACACCGACCAGCTCACACAACCGCTCGAACGCCTGCACCTGCGCCTCATCGATGCGCTCATTGGCGACCAGATTGCGCAAGTTGAACTTGCCCTGCTCGTCCTCCAGCCGCCCGGCAAAACCCGCCGCCAGCAACGGCTGCGCCCAAGGCTGATCACGCCGGGTCAACGGATCACGCAGGCGCGCATCCCAGAGCAACTGCCGGCTGATCTCCAGACCACCCTGCGCCACCCAACGCCCCTGCACCCGCTGCTGATCGGCCTCCAGCGCCCGGGTCGCCACGCTCTGACGCGTCAACATCCCCGCCGCAATCACCGCCACCACGGCGGCAATCAACAACGCGCTGATAATCGCCATTCCCCGTTGCTTCGCCCCGTTGAGCGAACCTGTGTTCACGGCCGGCCTTACAACTGCCAGGAACCGATATCGGCATTCACGCCATCGCCGTCAGGCTGGCCATCGGCGCCGAGGGAAAAGATATCGACCTCGCCATTCGCGCCCGGGTTGAGGTACTGATAAGGCCGGCCCCACGGGTCATTCGGCAAACGCTCCAGATACGAACGCCAGTTACTGTTCTTCGCATCCGCCGGCCGCTCGACCAACACCTTCAACCCCTGATTCATGCTCGGATACGTGCCGTGATCGAGGCGATACAACTTCAACGCCTGCATCAACCCGCCAATATCCTGCTTCGCCGCCGTCGCCCGCGCCTGATCCGGCCGGTCGAGCACCTTGGGCACCACCATCGCCGCCAGAATCCCCAGAATCACCACCACCACCATGATCTCGATCAAGGTAAAACCCTGCTGGCTACGCGGTGTGCGCGGCGACTGACTGAGCGTGTTCAAAGGTGCGATATCCATCTCGACATTCCCTGGCTTGATCCGAATTCGACGCGCAGTGTTGCAAGAAGATATGTCAGGGATGTTGAAAATCCTCGGGTGTTTCCGTCGTCAAGCCGTCAAGGACGGGGGTTAGCGTCGAGGGCTGGGTTTTGATTTTGGGCCATGTATGCGCGCGCGAACGCGAGAGGAAGGATTCACCCTGATTGAAGTGCTGGTGGCACTGGCAATCATCGCCGTCGCCATGTCCGCCGCCGTGCGCGTCGCGGGTTTGATGACGCAGAGTAATGGGGTGTTGCGGGATAGATCGATTGCGCTGATTGCGGCGCAGAGTCGGATGGCTGAGTTGCGTCTGGAGGGCCGGTTGCCGAATGGGATGAAGGCTGTTGAATGTGATCAAGGACGGCTTATGTTGCGCTGCGAACAGGTGATCGCCAGCGCAGAGAATGGGCGGTTGCTCAGGATTGGAATCCAAGTATTTGATCGCAACCAGGATGCGCCGCCGTTGGCCAGACTGGAGACCCTGTTGTCACGGCCAGGAAGCCCCTCACCCTAGCCCTCTCCCGAGGGAGAGGGAACCGATTCGGGGATGTTCCAGAGATACGCCGACCTGAACGTATCGCTCTGAATCCAGCATCGCTGAAGCCCAGCAAAGCCATAGTCGCTAAGGTCTTCCAGGTCGATGTATAACGCAAAACACCTCGGTCGGCTCCCTCTCCCTCCGGGAGAGGGCTGGTGTGAGGGGCTCTTCTGCCGCGGTGCATAAGCATCAAAAATCCATAATCAACACGCTCGTCCAGGTCGATGCACAACGCAAGACACCTCGGTCGGCTCCCTCTCCCTCCGGGAGAGGGCTGGGGTGAGGGGCTTTTCTGCCGCACCTAAAATCCCAAGGCCCAGCGCCGGATCAAGGCCAACGACATCACCCCGCCACCTCCAAATTATCCATCACCCGATTCACCGCCAGCTCCCCCAACATGATCAGTTGAGCAACCCCCAACAACGCCCGCCGCTGCGGCGCTGGCAACAAACTGGAAATGTCCTGAGCAATCGTCTTCGCCGAAGCCAGCGTTTCACTCGCATCAGCCAGCAGTTCTTCATTCTTGGTATCCGCCGTCACCGCATACATCCCACGCGCCTTACGCGGCGGAGGCAGGAGATTGTTTGGTGACAGGTAATGATCGAGCGCGCGGTCAGCGGCTTCGTGGAGTTTGTTGGAATCTAGGGATTCGTAGGGAGACGTGGGATCGGTTTCGGGCGGGTTGGGTGTTGGTTTGATCATGAGTGAATCTCCATTTTTATACCTGGTGGAACCACCAAAACCTGTCGCTAAACAAGTAAGGGTGGCAGCTGTGCGCGGGTTAGCGAACCGAGAGGTATAAGACCCGGCAGACCCGAAGGTCTCCCACGCACAGCCACCATAGCGTCATCGCAAACGCGACAAACTGGAGCGTCGTTGAACTTATACCTGGTCGGGTCGCTAAACCCGGTCGCTGGATTGCCAGCGACCCATAGACGATATAGACCAGGTACAAAGCCCACAAGCCGGCGGATTCTGGCGTAGCTGTAGGCAAAGGCGCAAGGATATGTAGCCTGGGAGCGTGACTGGAGATGTCTTTTTAAACATTGGTGTTTATCGAAACCCTGAGTGCGTCTCGGATCTCACGGCAGATCCGGTCCCCTTGCCCCAAAAGACGTAAGCGTTCGGCGAAACATCCTCCTGAAGCTGATGCCATCGCCTCCATTGAACCGAGACAGCAGTGGTGATGCGGATTCTGTTTTCTATAATGACTGACCGGCCATGCTTAGGGTGCTTGAAATGCCAGCCTCCGCTGATCAAAACTCCGCTGTCGTTTTATGCGCAGCTTCCAATAACGACCTGGAAGATCTGGTCGCCATCAGGATTGAGGCCATGCGCGAGAGCCTTGAACGGCTTGGACGATTTGACCCGGATCGTGCGCGCGAACGATTTCTTGCTGGCTTCGACGCTAACAGCACCCGCCGCATAGAAGTATCAGGTGATCTGGTCGGTTTTGTCGTCATCAAAGACCACCAGAGCGAGCTTCTACTTGACCACTTGTATGTGATACCCAGTGCTCAAGGAGCAGGAATCGGCTCTGAAGTTCTTACTCGGATTTTCAGAGAGGCTGATGAGATCGGGCGTCCCATCAAGGTTGGAGCTCTCAAAGAAAGCGCCTCAAATCGTTTTTACACTCGCCATGGCTTTGTGTTCGTCGAAAGCGGTGAATTCGATAACTATTATGTTCGGGCTAACGGTAATGCCGTTGATTTGGGCGACTAGGCAAATGTTGATATGGTGCCCCGTCAGCGGTTGCACCGTTAGATGGGCAACCATCTGTGCGGCGATAGGTCGGTAATTTCATTCGCCCGCTGAACATTCAAAAGGGCCGGATCTATTGTTCAAAAATAAATCCGGCCGTTTTGCCAACGCCCCCAAGATCTCAGCCACCAAACCAAATCTCGCGACCAACACACAATCTTGTGGGAGCGAGCTTGCTCGCGAAAGCACCAGCCCTAATGGCAAATCACCTATCTGGCGCCCCCGGACATCTACCTCACCCCGCCACCTCCAAATTATCCATAACCCGATTCACCGCCAGCTCCCCCAACATGATCAACTGCGCAACCCCCAACAACGCCCGCCGCTGCGGCGCTGGCAGCAAACTGGAAATGTCCTGAGCAATCGTCTTCGCCGAAGCAAGCGTTTCACTCGCATCAGCCAGCAGTTCTTCATTCTTGGTATCCGCCGTCACCGCATACATCCCACGCGCCTTACGCGGCGAAGGCAGGAGATTGTTTGGCGACAGGTAATGATCGAGTGCGCGGTCAGCGGCTTCGTGGAGCTTGTTAGGATCGAGGGATTCGTAGGGAGACGTGGGATCGGTTTCGGGTGGGTTGGGTGTTGGTTTGATCATGGTGAAGCTCCTTGATGACTGGAGCCGCCACCGTTCGCGGTCAAACAAACAGGGTGGCAGCTGTACGCGGGTTGACCGACCGGACATCAAGGAATCCGGCACACCCGAAGGTGTCCCACGCACAGCCACCGCAACAGAATTTCAGACAATGCCTGAACAGGTGCAGAACGCTGGCGCGCCTTGATATTGGGCGGACGGTCAAATCCGATCGCTGATTCGTCAGCGACGCGACCACAATAGAACCCGCCCCCTAGGCGCACAAGCCGGCGGATTCTGGCGTAGCTGTAGGCAAAGGCGCAAGGATATGTAGCTTGGGAGCGTGACCGGAGATGTCTTTTTAAACGTTGGTGTTCAACAAGTCCTATCGCGCTCCGATTTCTAAAAACGATCCGTCACCCGTTGCCAGGGATTACCTTAGCTCGCCCGGTCTTTATGACGCCAAACAGTCAACTAATAATTTGTAAGTAGATATTGAGCGCATCGCCTGCCTCGGGCATGCTGCGCGCAGCACATTTACATGGACAGTAAAACTTTATGCACCCCTCCAAGGATATGCCCATTCTTCTCGCGTACACGCTGGACACCATCGCACTATTTCGGCAGCCGATATCCATCGCCCCCTTATCGACTCCATTCAGGCCAAGGAAAACTGAAACTTTGAAAAGGAATTATTCATGAGTGGAAAACCCGCTGCGCGAGTCACAGATCCAACCAGTTGCCCGCTGCCTGGGCATGGCACAAACCCTATTGTCAGCGGTTCGCCCAATGTGAATTTCGATGGCCTTGCCGCCGCTCGAATGACGGACAAGTCCGCGTGCGGTAGCCCGATCACCGGAGCAATCAGCTCGACGGTTTTTATCAATGGACTGAATGCCGCTACTCAAGGCAGTACCGGTGGCCACGGCAACGTGGTTATCGGCGGATCCGGCACGGTCATTATCGGCGACACCGTCGTATCAGCGCCCTTCAGTGGTCTGCTGCCGATGCCGGTGCACTTTAGTGACAAGTTCAGGCTTATTGACGACGAGTCAGGGGAGCCGCTAGCTAATCTTGATTACGCCATTCAGCGAGCTGACGGCAGCATTGAGCACGGTGTCAGCGATTCAATGGGGTATACGCACGTAATTAGCTCGCACCTCGCCGAAACAATCCAGTTGTTTTTGGAGGATTGAGAATGGATGTAGGTAAAACTCAAGAAAACTACCGGGTACAAGGCTCCATGGCCAAAAGCATAAACTTCTTTATTTCCACTCTCCAAAACAGCCACCAGCAGAGTGTCAAAGAAAATAACGGAAGTTTTGCTCATGACTGAAGTCATTAGCAAAAACGGCCGAAAAATGTCATCTGTAGCCACCAGAACGGTGACGCCTGTCAAAGACTCCAGCCCTAAAGCTGTATCCGTAGACGCAAAGCAACAAAAGAGGCGTGCCGAGAATGCAGAGTTCTTAAAGAATAAAAATGTGAAGGCCTTTCTCGATACGTTGGCACAAGTCGAGGGTGGCAATTATCACGCGAAATTCGGATATGGCTGGGCAGCCGGCTGGAAATCCGGGAAATGGACATTCAGTGATGAGTCGACTCACCCAGGACCAGGTTATGGTGGTTCAACTACAGCTTCTGGAAGGTACCAAATCACGAAAGCCACATGGTCGGAACTCTCCATCAAAGCAATGGGGCTATCTGACTTCAGCCCCGGAACGCAGGACTTGATTGCCGTTGAACTCCTTCGCAACGTGAGTGCCATCGAACCGCTGATCGGTGGCGACTTAAAAACTGCAGTTGGAAAAGCATCAAAAAAATGGGAAGCGTTGCCTATGGGGCCGGGTTTGGCAAATCGACCAATCAATGGAAAGCCTTCCGGCCAACCTTATACTGAGTACGACGAAGTAGAAAAAATATATAAAGGCTTTGGCGGTACTGTTAAATGAAACTAAAAATATTAGCCATCAGTCTTCTATGCTGCGTCAGTTTATTTTCTAGCGCAGCAGACGTTCCTATCAAAGAGGGGATGCCATTTTCGAAAGCTCGAAAAGCCTTGATTAAAAATGGCTGGAACCCGAATCCATCCTACTCAGGTGAGTTCGGGGTTGAAAACGTCATCCAAAGAAAAGGCTTCATTGAAATCGAGTCTTGCACGGAGGGCGTCCGTTTCTGCAGCTTCAACTACATCAAGAACGGAGATTGTTTAGGTGTAGGAACTGTCGGCGAAGAAGTCAAAGACATGAAAGTTTATTCCTGGAACTTCAAATGTCCTGAAAAGGATTAAAACCAGAAATCGATAGCTAAGTGATAACAAAAGGGATTGATTTATCTATGGAAATAAATCAGTCCCCTTTTTCATCGGTGAAGCGAACTATTAAACTCATAAACCCAAAAACATTTCATTCTAATTCATTCACAGGCTCATC
Organism: Pseudomonas siliginis; assembly: GCF_024072275.1. Lineage (NCBI taxonomy): Bacteria > Pseudomonadati > Pseudomonadota > Gammaproteobacteria > Pseudomonadales > Pseudomonadaceae > Pseudomonas > Pseudomonas siliginis. The sequence continues at coordinate 3,314,114 of NZ_CP099598.1, forward strand.
CTCACCCTCTTCGAACTCATGATGCACGACTTGATCAAGGATACGCAGCACTTCGCACCCGCCTTGATAGCATTCGATCGTATCGTCAATTTCGACATTTGGAGAGCCGCCGTGAGCAAATTCATTTCTTGCTTTAACTAACTTGTTCAATGCACTATTAAATTTAGGCTTATCACTTAAACCTATTAATTCTTCAAATTTTTTGCGCCACCTCAAATCAAAGTCCGAAAGAATATTTTCAATTTGCCCTAGGCGCGGATTAAATGAACTATCACGAATTTTCTTTTTTACAAAATTTCTTGCCTGTATTGCGCACTCCGCATCAACCTTGTCGGCAATTATCTTTTTAAAACCTACCTCAATCGCTCCCGACGCCCTAATCACCGCATAGCGGCGCATATAAGGTGTGGGGTTGGCGCCTGCTCCCATTCCTACCAAAAGCTGCCTGATCCCTTCGAGTTCTTGACTGCATAATTCTAGTTGTTGCAACACCTCCTGATTTCTCATTGAGATGCTCCCTTAAACAACTCGTCGTACATCATTCCGACTCTATTACGGATAGTTTCAGTACGCATGGTCTCAAAGGAAAGAAAGTTTTGAAGGCTTTTGTCCTGTAGCGCTTTTTTACGTCGCGCAGACAAACCATCTCCATACCTGCGTGCAATATTACGTCGTAGGCCGATATCAACTGCGATCATTACTGAATCGAAAACGGTCGCGCTAAACGCAGGAACCACACGATCGGGGTTGCTAGGTGATAGGTTGTGGAAGGCTTCGTCGCCTATATGATCGTGTATGTAGCGCGTCGCCGACAGAAACCTATTGCGAAATTCATCACAGCAATCGTCGCGATTGTGCACTCCCATGTATTGATTAAGATATTTTTTTAGCGAAATCCTAGAAGGAGCTCTGCTCGAATCCAGGGATGCCAAATCGGAGATAGCGAAGAAGCGTAATATACATTCCATGTCTCGCATCCTAGAGTCGGCTTCCTCTCGCCCCCAAAGCTTTCGCCAAATTAAATCTTTATTCAACTCAAAAAGCAAAGAATTGAATGGACCTTGATAAACACAATTACGTATCTCTTGCGGCAGCAAAGATCTACCACCAGAATTGATTCGCTCAAACACTTGAAAAAGACTAGTATCGCCGTCCGTTGGGGACTTTTGCATGAAAACAATGGCGTGAATAGTTGTATTTCTGATCTTACGCTGCTCTTCAGGCTGTAGCTCTAAGAAAGCTTTACCCTTCCATCGATCATGGATCTTTTCGCTTTTTGAAAGCTTGAAGACCGAGCTATCTTTTGTGAAGATACCTTTCACATAGTCTCTTACCGTCATCAACCTTTGATAGCCGTCGATTATCAAGAGTTTTTCATCGTTAGTCTTTGCTAAAAAGATACTTGGAACGGGGAGTCCAAGTAAAATGGAATCAATGAACCTTGACGCTTCCGACTTATCCCAAACATAGTTTCTTTGTAATTCGGGTTTTACCAGCTCATTGTCATCGTAGCGACTTATAAGTTCGCGAAAGCTTAAATCGGCCCCCCAAGATGAAATTTCAAACAAATCATCATCGCTATAAAAGTCTTCATTTTCTTCAGAAGGCAGATCTAAAATTACGTTGCTTTCTTCAGCGCTCATGCCTAGCGTCCTGTACGTCATGATGGCGAAATGCCCTAACGTTCAGCAACATAGCTGAGCTGTTTATGTTTCGCAACACGCGGCGTTTCGCCAAAGCGGAAGCGGAAGCGGAAGCGGAAGCGGCTTACATCATAAATCCGGTTTAGTGCTTGGTTCCGGACTTTGCTATCACGCGACGAGATCGCTTCAGGCCCACCGTACAATCGTGGGCTATTCATTGTTTGCATATTCAGATGACAGTCACCCAGTCAAACCGAAAAAAATAATTGATTTTAATCCTACCGCGCAGGGCCACTCAGCCTCGGCATCTCCACCCCCTCCCCAAACCGCTCCACCCCCAACCTCACCCTCTCCCCTCCCCGCTCAATCACCACCCCATCCCCCTCAACACCCACCAACCTCACCCCAACCCCAACCTTCTCCCCCACCAAAAAACTCCTCGGCGCGCCATCGTTCAAACTCAATATCGCCACCGTCCCACTCCCCCCCGCGATCACCCCGCTCACCTTGATATCCACCGGTGCAGTCTCATTGGAAAACCACTGCAACGCCGGGCTATCACTCCTCGCCGCAAGCACTTGCGGGGTGGCTGCGGGTGTGTGGGATTCCGCCGTGGTCAGCAGCAGCGACGACCATGTCGCGACGCCCACCAGGGCGGTGAGCAGTGCCAGGGCCTGGACGGTTTGCGCCGGGGTAATCCGTGTGGTGAATTTCATGGGTTGTCGTTCCTTGTTGTCCCTGTTGCCAGCCTACGCGGCAATTCTCTCCGTTTTATTTCACATGCCTTACATGTTCGCCGGGCACGATGGGGTGGGACGCCAAGGAGCGCGTGGGTGATGAGCAGGCAGCAGGGTTTTACGTTGATCGAGTTGATGGTAGTACTGGTGATCATCGGGATTGCCAGCGCGGCGATCAGTTTGAGTATCAGGCCCGATCCGTTGCAGTTGTTGCGCAAGGATGCCGAGCGGGTTGCGCAGTTGTTGCAGGTGGCGCAGGCCGAGGCTCGCGCCGATGGGCGGCCGATTGTGTGGGTGGCGGATGCCAAGGGGTTTCGCTTTGGGCGGCGTGGGGATGATGGCGTGGGGTTTGAGTCGTTCAAGGAGGATGCGCAGTTGCGCCCGCGTGCGTGGCAGAGCCCGAAGGTGGAGGTGCGTGTGGAGCCTCGGCAGACGGTGGTGCTGAATGCCGAGTGGATCAATCCGCCGTTGCGGCTGATTTTGTCGGATGGGGCCAATCGGCTGAGTGTGCTGCGCGATGGCAGTGGGCGGATCAGTATTCAATGAAGACTCAGCAAGGGTTCACTCTGATTGAGGTGATGGTCGCGATTCTGCTGATGGCGGTGGTGAGTCTGATTGCCTGGCGCGGGCTGGACAGTGTCACGCGGGCGGACAGTCATTTGCAGGCGAGCAGTGAGCAGAGCGATGGGTTGTTGCGGGTGTTGAATCAGTTGCAGCGGGATGTGGACCTGCGCGCGGGGGTGGAGTTGAGCGAGCCGCGCAAGGTCGGGGCTGAGGATGAGGCGCCGACCGCGCCGCCGGCGGTGACGGTGCGCAGTAGTGATAGCAAGGGGTTTCGGCTGGACATTATTCGTAGCGCGGCGGATCAGCCGGGGGCGTTGCAGCGGGTTCGCTGGTGGGTCAAGGGGGATACGTTGTATCGGGCGGTGGCTGAGGCGCGCAGTCGCTATCCGTTGCCGGCGCCTGGGAATGGGGTGGCGGTGTTGAGTGAGGTGAGTGATGTGCAGGTTCGGGTTTGGGAGGTGGATAAGGGATGGCGGCAGTTGAGCGGGAATCGGCGGGAGGATCCGTTGGGGTTGGAGATTCGTTTGAGTCGGCAGACGGCGCAGGGGGTTGAGCGGTATCGGCAGGTGATTGGGTTGTTGCAATAGCCGGGGTCACCGCAGCTTTTTTTGTAGGAGTGAGCCTGCTCGCGATTGCGGTGGGTCAGTCAATATTGTTGTCACTGGTAGACCGTTTTCGCGAGCAGGCTCGCTCCCACAATTGGGTTGGGGGCGGTCAGTTGCAGGTTGGTTGGCTGTTAGGCCGTCATCGCTGGCAAGCCAGCTCCCACAGGGGTCGAGTGCGACCGGAAGATATTGGTCAGTTGGGCAACCGCTTTCGCGAGCAGGCTCGCTCCCACAATTGAATTGGGGGCGGTCTGTTAGGCCGTCATCGCTGGCAAGCCAGCTCCCACAGGGTTCGAGTGCGACCGGAAGATATTGGTCAGCTGGGAAACTGCTTTCGCGAGCAGGCTCGCTCCCACAGAAAGCAAAAGCAAGATCAGAAGATCGCAGCCTTCGGCAGCTCCTACATTTGGATCGCGCTGGGCTTTGGTTAGCTGAGAACGACCACGCCACCGGGGAGTTCGGTGCATTTGACGCCGTAGGCGTCGCGGATCAGCAAGGCGACGCCGGCGAGTTGGTCGAGGTTGAAGCGGGCCTGGACGCGGCGTTGGCCGAGTTCGCGGTTGAGCAGCAGGAGCATGCCGGGGCGGTAGCGGTTGATTTCGTCGATCATCTGGCTGAGGGTGGCGCCGTTGAACACCAGCACTTGTTGGCGCCAGTTCATCACGGCGGCGGTGTCGACAGTTTGTACGTTGCCGATTTGCCGTGCGTCGTAGGTGACTTGCTGGCCCGCTTCGAGGCGCAGGTTGCGGCCTTCGATGGCGACGTCGACCGTGCCGTCGAGGCAGGTCACGCAGACTTGCTGGTCGGTGTTACGCAGGTTGAAGCGGGCCTGGCTGGCGCGCAACCACCCTGCTCCGGCCTGCATCGCCAGCGGCAGGCGTGCGGTTTGCACTTCGACTTCGCCGCTGACCAGTTCGAAGCCCTGCACGCCGTTTTCGACGCTGCGCTGGTTGATGCGGGTCTGGGTGTTGAGCTCGAGGCTGACGCCTTGCGCCGGTTCGACTCGGCGCTGTTGGCCGACTTCGGTGATGTAGTCGGCGCCCAAGCCTTCGAAGCCGCCGGGAATCGTGCCGCGCACCAGCAGGAATGCGGCGGATGCGGCAATCGCGCCGCCGAGAAATGCCCGTCGACCGAAGCTGCGTCGGCCCTGCACGGCTTCGGCGGCCGGTTGCAGGTGATGCCACAGCCGCTTGGCCTCTTCGAAGGCCCGGGCGTGTTCGCCACTCTGCGCGCACCATTCGCGCAGGGCGCGGGCGTCGGCGACGGTGGCGCGGCCCGAGGTCAGCAGGATCAGCCAATCTTGGGCTTCGCTGTGCAGAGACTCGGTGGCCGAAGGCTCGGCGGGTTTCAGTCGAAAGATGTTCAAACGCGCAAATTCTCAACGGATTAATCGGGTCACTATTCGCTAGACGGTTTTCCGGCCCCGCGACCGAACCGCTGAAACACTTTTCTTTCCAGTTTTGCTGCGCAGAAGCCCAGCGCGGCTTTGATTTCCTTCTCGACCATGCGCGTGGAAATGCCGAAACGCTGGGAGATTTCCAGGTGCGGCGCTTCTTCCAGCCGCGCGGCGATGAAGATCCGCCGACGTCGTGCGGGCAGTTCGTACAAGGCGCTGAGCAGGGCCTGCATTTCCTTTTGCCCGCCGACCACCCGCGCCGGGTCGAGCGCTTCGTCGCCCAGTTGCAGCAGCTCTTCGACCTCAGTACCGGTGAGCAGCCGCGCATCGGCCTGACGGCGGTCGGCGGCGATGTTCAGGGCCATGCGATACAGGTAGGCGTTGGGCTTGAGCAGGTTCGGCGGGGTCTCCATGCGATCGACCCGCAGCCAGGTTTCGTGCAGCACGTCATTGGCCAGATCCTCGGAACCGAGGCGGCGGCGCAGGCGCACGCGAAAGTCCTCGTAGGAGCTGAGGAACAGCTGGCCCATCACGCTTTGTCCGGCGTCTTTCATCCCCCGGAAACTCCTTCCCATCTCGTGCATTCCATGCGCTTCCCTGACGACTCCGGTAACAACAGCAACGTGACCGGCTGGCGCAAGGCGCTGGGCGTCGGCCGATCGATTGTGAGGTTGCGAAAACTTTCCACCAGCGCGTTATCGCGCCGTACATCGCCGGTCGAAGTGACCAACCGGTTGTGCTGCACCACGCCGTCGCGCCCGACCCACACCTGCAACACCGCGCGATAACTGCCCGGCCGTGTCAGCGGCGAGCGGCACAGCTTGCGCTCGATCGCCGCTTGCACCGCCGTCGCGTAACTGCGGTTGACCGCGACAGCGGCCGGCGTGGGTTTGTCCGTCGGCACCGGCAGATCTTCCACCTGCGCCACTTGCAAGGTGAACGCGTCGGCGCGGGCATAGCGCGCCATCAACCCGGTGCCGCCGAGCAAATGGCGCAAGGCATCGGCGGCGGTGAATTCGCCATCCACGGCGAGGGAGCGGCGGCCCCGGCTCAACTGGCTGTCGACCAGCACCGCGACGCCCGTGGCGCGGCTGTACTGATCCAGCGCCCGAGCGAGTTCCTGCGCCGGGATGTGCAAGGTCATGCGCATGTCCGCCGCCGGATCAGCATTGGCCGCGCAGGTCAGCAGACCGAGCAGCCACCCCAGACCCGCGCGGCGCACAAGCGTCGCCGAGCGCTGAAGACTGATCCGCGAACTGCCTCGCTGCACGACTGGCGCACCCCTGAAAATCGCTATCCTGCGGGGCATTTATGACTCTGGTATGACGGGCGGTGCAAAAAAACCATCACGGGTTTTGCGCCGCGCTTGCACTAGACTCAAACCCCAGAGCGGCCCATTCGGGCGGGCCAGGAGGCGGACATGAAAACGCGGTGGATGTGGGTCTTGCTGATGACGGTGGGCGCGGCGCAGGCGGAAGAGCCGCTGGGCTGTGTCGAGGTCACGGTCGGCGGTTACAAGGCGCCGAATTACGATTGCCTGAGCCAGCAGATGGGCAACAATCCCGACGGCGCGGCGGCGGCGCAGAAGAACATGGAAGCGTTGAATGTGCCGGTGCACAAGCGCGCGCCGAATCAGGTAGGGCTGGCGACCCCGGCGGCGACCAGTACGCGGATGGGCAACACCTTTGGCACCTCGGTGAAGCCGCAGCGGCCGCCGAATTAGGCAAGGTCTTTCGATCGTTCCCACGCTCCGCGTGGGAATGCCTCAAGGGACGCTCCGCGTTCCATTGGGACGCAGAGCGTCCCGGGCTGCATTCCCACGCGGAGCGTGGGAACGATCAGATCCCCTCGCCACAGGGATGGGTGCTTTCAGTCACTCGGGGTCTGACGGAAGCTGACAGCCAAACGATTCCAGCTGTTGATGGTGCTGACTGCAACCGTCAGGTCCACCAGTTCGCCTTCATCGAATTGCTCGCGCGCTTGCTGGTAGACGTCATCCGGCACGTGGCTTTCGGCCAACAGCGTCACTGCCTCGGCCCAGGCCAGCGCCGCCCGTTCGCGGGGATTGAAGAAGTTGCTGTCGCGCCACACCGCGACCGCATAGAGGCGCCGATCACTCTCCCCGGCTCGTCGCGCGTCCACCGAGTGCATATCGGTGCAGAATGCGCAGCCGTTGAGTTGCGAAGCGCGGATCCGGATCAATTGCAGCAGCGGCGCTTCGATGCTCAAGTTGGCGGTCAGCGCCTCCATGGCAATCATCGCTTTCATCGCCTTGGGCGAAGCGTTGTAGTAATCCAGACGCAGGGACATGGCGCGGCTCTCGGCAGGCGGAATGATGAGTTCACGGTAAGGGCTGTGCGGGCTGTGTTACAGCCCCAATTCCATGAATTCCGGCTACACCAATGAACCTCGGCCAAACGCAATACCTGTGGGAGCGAGCCTGCTCGCGAAAGCGGTTTCCCAGACAAATATTCATCCACTGCACCACCGCCATCGCTGGCAAGCCAGCTCCCACAAGGTTTAACGTCGTTCACAAGATTTGTGCACGCCGCAAAAACTGTGGGAGCTGGCTTGCCAGCGATAGCGGAGTGTCAGACAACGAATCTGTTCAATGACACACCGCCTTCGCGAGCAGGCTCGCTCCCACAGGGACTTGCGCCAATTTGCGGTTTTTACTCCACGCAACTACTGCCAAAAGCCCAACAACGCTAATCTGACCGACACTTCACTCAACACCCGGGAGCCTCGTCGGTATGGAACTTCATGTCGTGATCAACGGCCGCAAGGATCTTGCCGGTCAGTTGTATGAGCAGTTGCGCGCGGCGATTGAATCCGGGCGGTTGGCGGCGGGTACGCAGTTGCCGCCGAGCCGCTTGCTGGCCGAGCAATTGGGCATCTCGCGCAAGACCATTTCCGACACCTATGCGCAGCTGACCTACGAAAACTTCCTCACCGGCGTGATCGGCAAAGGCACCTACGTCAACGCCCGACCGGCGCAGGTGCAGCGCAAGCAGAGCCACACCGAGCTGGCCAGTGCCGAGGTGATCGAGAGCTGGCGCAATCTGCCGGTGTTCCTGCGTCACCCGACGCTGCAAGGTTCGCTGCGCTACGACTTTATCGGCGGCGCCACCAGCAAAGGCCAGTTCCCCCACGACGACTGCCGCCGCTGCGTCGCCCACGCGATGCGGCAGATGGCGCAGTCGAAGGGTTTTTACAGCGTTGCCGAAGGTTTGCCGGCGCTGCGCAATGCGATCGCTCGGCACATCGCGTTTTCCCGTGGCATCAACTGTCAGGACGAGGACATCGTGGTGTGCAACGGCGCGCAGCAGGCGCTGGACCTGATTGCCCGCGTATTGACCCGTCCCGGCAGTCTGGTGGCCATGGAAGACCCCGGCTACCCGCCCGCGCGCTTGTTGTTCGGCACGCATGGCGCGGAGGTGGTCGGGGTGCCGGTGGATGCCGAGGGCATTCAGGTCGAGCACATTCCCGATGGCACCCGGCTCATCTATGTGACGCCATCGCATCAGTTTCCGCTGGGCATGGCGATGAGTCAGGCGCGCCGCGAGGCCCTGCTTGCCCGTGCCCACGAGCTCGGCGCGATCATCATCGAGGACGACTACGACAGCGAATTCCGCTACGAAGGCCGGCCCACCGACTCGCTGTACAACCTCGATCAGCGCGGCATCGTCGCCTACGTCGGCACCTTCTCGAAAACCCTGCTGCCGGAGTTGCGCCTGGGCTACGCGATCCTGCCGCCGTCGATCATCGAGGCGGTGATCCGCGCCAAACAGCTCACCGATCTGCACGCCTCGACTCTGCCGCAATGGGCGCTGGCCAAGTTCATCGCCGAGGGTTGCCTGCTCAAGCACATCCGCCGCTGCCACACGATCTACGCGCAACGCCGCGAACGCATCCTGGAGCGCATGGCGACGGATCTGGCGCCATGGCTGCAAGCCGTGCCGGCCAGCGCCGGGTTTCACATGGCGGTGTTCTGCAAGGTGCCTATCGATTTGCCGTTGGTCATCGAGCTGGCGAAAAAGGTCGAGGTCGGCCTGTATGCGATCAGTGGTTTCTACTACCAGCAGCCGGCGAAAGAAGGCCTTTACTTCGGTTTCGGCGCCATCGAAACCCTCGACATCGACATCGCCCTCGATCGCCTGCGCGACATCCTCGAACAGCTGTCATGAGCCGTTGGTATAAGGCTTTTACCGCCGATTGGTTATTGGTGATTCACGGCGGCAGGCCTATTCTGCACAGGCGTTATCCCTCAGTGAGCAGGATTCGTCCGGCCTGATTCAGGAGTGTGAGCAATGTCCAACGAAGTGATCAACACGGTTGAGGTCAAGGCGGTTGCGGGCCGCTCGGAAGAGCTTGGCAAGCAATTGCAGAAGATCGTCGACACCCTGCGCGAAACTCCGGGCTGCGATTCCTACCTGGTCGACCGCTGCCCCGAGGACAGCCACCGCTGGACGGTCAGCGCGCGCTGGCAGTCGGAAGCGGCGATGCAGGCGCATTTCAACCGGCCCGAGGCACAGGGGTTTATCGACCTGATCGATAGCCGCCTGGCCAGTAGCGTCGATTTCAACAGCTTCCCTATCGTTTAAAAGCAAGATCAAAAGATCGCAGCCTTCGGCAGCTCCTACTCTGGAATGCGTTCCCCTGTAGGAGCTGCCGAAGGCTGCGATCTTTGCTTTTGAACCAGAATTGGTCACCTGATCTTCGCGAATATTGGCCGTTTGAACCGGCCACATTGCGGCCTACTGTGAGCACACCCCCACCATCACAGGTAACCCGCCATGAAAGCCCTGCACCTCGTCGCTGCCGCCCTCGCCTTCACCCTCTCCGCCTCGGCAATGGCTCACGACCCATCCGAAAAAATCACCGTCCTGCAGGACCAACTGCTGAAAAACGCCCCCGGCAAGAAAGCCATGATGATCGAAGTCGACTACCAGCCCGGGCAATCCTCGATCGCCCATAAACACGAAGGCACGGCGATGGCTTACGTGCTCGACGGCGAAGTGATTTCCCAAGTCAAAGGCGAACAGGCGATCACTTACAAAAAGGGCCAGTACTGGTACGAGCCGGCCGGCTCCGAGCATCTGGTGTCGAAAAACGCCAGCTCAACCAAGCCTGCCAGGTTGCTGGTGTTCATGGTGATGGCCCCGAACGAGCAGGTGCTGATCCCGCTGGAAAACTGATGGCTGCCTGATCACATTTGGAATGCGATCAACCGTGGGAGCGAGCCTGCTCGCGAAGGCGCCAGACCAGACACCACAAAATCCCTCAGACATTAAATCCCCGGCAAGACAGGCCATCCCGTCTTCCAAATCCACAATCATCCGCCGCTGTCCACTGTCAGGTCTGACAGTGGACAGCGCGACCGAAAGCTCCCCAAATACCAGCACTGCGTTGATTTGCCGGTCCCTATCGACTGATCGCTTTACGCAAAAACAGCGTATTCGAGGAGCAGACCATGACTGAAGTAAAAGACACCGCTGTGCATAATCTGGACCCCACTTTCGGCCCCGATAAAAATGGCCTCACCTGGTTTAAATATCCCGATCAGGAAAACGGCTTCGCCAACGCAGTTGCCGTCGCGGCGGACGGCAAGCTGCTGATCGCCGCAAGTCCGGGCAACAAATTCGCCATTGTGCGATTGAAGCCTGATGGCACACAGGACACTTCGTTTGCCCGGGATGGCGTGGCCAGCGGGGTTTTCGCTCCGGGCTATAAATCCACGGGTGGCAGCATCAGCATCCTCAAGAACGGAAATCTGTTGCTTCAGGGTGCCTTTTATCTACACGAATACGCACAGCCACAACGCTGCCTGGCAATGTTTCGCAATGACGGAACGCCCGAGACCGCATTTGGCGTCAACGGCGTAGTCTTCGTTGATCCGATTCCGGTGCCCGCGCTCACGTCGTCCGAGATCGAACTTGGGCAAAAACGCACTACGGCATCCGATTACAGTGGCCATGCCATTGAACTGGACGACGGAAAACTGATGGTGTTGAGCAACCATCGATATTCCCCCAATGACCAATGCGGTCTTTTGATCAGACTGCAAAGCAACGGGGCTCTGGACACTGCGTTTGGCCAGGGAAAGGGTTACGTCGTGATTCGATACCTGGCCAACTTCACGTGGGCTGGCTCACTAATCCGGCTCCAGGACGGCAAATTCGCCATCGCAGGTTACGTTTCACGTGAAAACCGCTACCGCGCAATGATCGCCCTCTTCGACGCCACAGGTAAGCCTGTCAGCAGCTTTGGCGATAACGGTTTTGCCCTGTTCGACCGCCTGGACAAGCTCAGTCAGATCAACCAACTGGTCGAAATGCCTGGTGGCAACATCCTTGGCATCGGTAGCGCCACCTCGAAGGATTTTGTTCACCAGGGCGTCCTGGTTTGTGTCGACAGGAACGGGAAATACGCCATCGACTTCAATGAAGGGAGGCCTGTCCTGACGTCCTATCCAAAAGCCCTTTTCGGCATCCAATGGACTGCTGGCACGCTGAGGGACGGACACATCGTCGTGCTTTCCAGCACCCACGGCGAACAAGACTCGGAAATCGTCATTGCCCAGTTCAAATCGGAAGGCTATCCAGATCGCGATTTTGCCGACGACGGTGTGCTGGTCATCAATCTGACCGCCGTGCTCGACATGGCGGGAGGCCTTGCCATTCAGAACAATCAGCTTGTCGTAGCCGGAACATCCCTGCCCCGTACGGACGGCGTCGGTAGCTTCGCCTTTCGCTGCGCCGATACGTTCTGAATGACAGACAAGAAAAAGCCCCGCCTCTTTCGAGAGCGGGGCTTCTTCATTCAGCCACTACTTACGCCAGTTCAAGCTCGGCATTCGCAGTGATCGCAGGCACGATCGCTTGCCCGCTCAACGCCAGATCCAGCAGTTCACGGTTGGCCACCGCGTACATGGCGTAGTCCGTACCGCTCGCAGCACGGATTTCCACCAACATGGCGCGCCAGCGTTCGATCATGCTTTCGTGCTGGGCCATCCACAGCGCCAGGCGTGCTTCCACGTCCTGGGAGCCGTCGCCCTGTTGCAGGACGGAGATGGTGATCGCCCGTTGCTGCCAGTCGACGTCATCACGGAACGCTTCACGGGCCAGAGCCTGCCAGTTGTTTTCAACCGGCAGAGCGCTGATCTGTTGCAGGTACCAGGTGATGTCCAGTGCAGAGCCGACGGCGAAGTAAGCCTTGGCCACTTCGGCCGGGTTCTGCCCGGTGACGTCGGCGGCTTCGATGATCGGCAGCAGCGTGTACAGGTGCGAAGTACCCGCCACCATACGCGCCAGCAATTCCGGCACACCGGCTTCGACGTAAGCCTGATAGCGCGACTGCCAGTTCTCGCGGATTTCGCCGCTGAGCAGTTCGTCGAGTTTCAGACCCAGTTCTTTCAGGTGCGGACCGAAATGCGCGACGTCACGGGCAGCGTTCTGCTCGTTGCGGCGGGCACGCAGGAACCAGCGCGTGGCACGACGGCCCAGACGCATCAGCTCGTCCATCAGTTCCAGTTGCACGTCAGCGGAAACCTGATAGTCCAGCGCTTCGATCTGACGGAACCAGTGCGGGAGGTGGAAGATGTCGCGCACGATCACGTAAGCGCCAGCCACGTTCGCCGGGCTCATGCCGGTCGACTCTTTGAGTCGCTGCACGAAAGTGATGCCCATGTGGTTGACCAGATCGTTGGCGATCTGCGTGCTGACGATCTCGCGCTTCAGACGATGACGACGCATGGCTTCGGAGAACTTGCTGACCAGGGTCGGCGGGAACGCCGTTTCCATGTCGCGGGTCAGGTAGTCGTCGTCCGGCACCAGCGAGCCCAGCAGCTGCTCTTTGAGGTCGATCTTGCTGTAGGAAATCAGCACCGACAGCTCAGGACGGGTCAGGCCGTGGCCCTCAGCGACGCGCTCGGTCAGTTGCTCTTCGGTCGGCAGGAATTCGATGGCACGGTCCAGCTTGCCACGGCCTTCCAGATCGCTCATCAGACGCTTGTACTCAGCGATGCGCGCGTAGGCACGGCGCGCCGCCAGGGACAGGGCCTGAGTCTGCTTGTAGTTGTTGCCCAGCACCAGATTGCCGACTTCGTCGGTCATGCTCGCGAGCAACTGGTTGCGTTGCTTGTCGGTCATGTCACCGGCCTGAACCACTTCGTTCAGCAGGATCTTGATGTTCACTTCGTGGTCGGAGCAGTCCACGCCACCGGCGTTGTCGATGAAGTCGGTGTTGGAACCGCCGCCATTGAGACCGAATTCCACGCGACCCAGTTGGGTCATGCCGAGGTTACCGCCCTCGCCCACGACTTTGCAGCGCAGCTCGTTACCGTTGACGCGCAGTGCATCGTTGGCCTTGTCGCCGACATCGGCGTGGCTTTCGGTGCTGGCCTTGACGTAGGTGCCGATACCGCCGTTCCACAACAGATCCACCGGCGCCTTGAGCAAGGCATTGAGCAGTTCGGTCGGGGTCAGCTTGTCAGCCTGGATGTCGAAGCGTTCTTTCATCTGCGGCGAGATCGCGATGCTCTTCGCGCTGCGCGAGAAGATACCGCCACCTTCGGACATGATGCTGGTGTCGTAGTCGGTCCAGGCCGAACGCGGCAGGTCGAACAGACGCTGACGCTCGACGAAACTGGTCGCCGGGTTCGGGTTAGGGTCGATGAAGATGTGCATGTGGTTGAACGCAGCGACCAGTTGCAGCTTGTCGGACATCAACAGGCCGTTACCGAACACGTCGCCGGCCATGTCGCCGACACCAACCACGGTGATGCTGTCTTCCTGGACATTGATGCCGCGCTCGCGGAAGTGGCGCTGTACGCCGACCCACGCGCCCTTGGCGGTGATGCCCATTTTCTTGTGGTCGTAACCGGCCGAACCACCGGAGGCGAACGCGTCACCCAGCCAGAAGCCGTAGTCGATGGCGATGCCGTTGGCGATGTCGGAGAAGGTTGCAGTGCCCTTGTCCGCCGCGACCACCAGGTACGGGTCATCGTCGTCATGACGCACGACATTGACCGGCGGCACCAGGGCGCCGTCCTTCAGGTTGTCGGTGATGTCCAACAGGCCGGAAATGAAGATGCGGTAGCAGGCGATGCCCTCGGCCGCGATTTCGTCTCGGCTGCCGCCCAGTGGCAGGCGACGCGGCAGGAAGCCGCCCTTCGCGCCCACTGGCACGATGACCGAGTTCTTCACTTGCTGGGCTTTTACCAGGCCGAGCACTTCGGTACGGAAGTCTTCTTCACGGTCGGACCAGCGCAGGCCACCACGAGCAACGTTGCCGAAGCGCAGGTGCACGCCTTCGACGCGTGGCGAGTAGACGAAGATTTCAAACTTCGGCACTGGCTTGGGCAGCTCAGGGATCGCATGCGGGTTGAACTTGAAGCTGAAGTACGACTTGTTCTGGCCGTTGGCGTCAGTCTGATAGAAGTTGGTGCGCAGGGTGGCTTTGATCAGGTCGAGGTAACGACGCAGGATGCGGTCTTCGTTGAGCACCTGAACATCGTCCAGTGCAGTCAGAATCGCTTGTTCCAGACGCAGTTGCTTGTCTTCCAGATCGTCGCTGCCGAGCTTGCGTGCCAGGTAGAAACGGGTCTTGAACAACCGGGTCAGCTCGCGAGCGATGTCGGTGTGGTTGTTCAAAGTGCTGGCGATGTAACCCAGATCGAAGCCCAGACGAATCTGCTTCAGGTAGCGGGCGTAGGCACGCAGCAGCGCCACGTCGCGCCATGGCAGACCGGCGGTCAGCACCAGACGGTTGAACGCATCGTTCTCGGCATCGCCGCGCACGATGTGGACGAACGCGTCCTGCAGGGTGTCGTTGAGTTGCTGGATGTCGAGGTCCAGACCTTCAGCGGCGGTGAAGGCGAAATCGTGAATCCAGAATTCGCGGCCGTTGGTGTGGCGCAGCCGATACGGGAATTCACCCAGTACGCGCAGGCCGAGGTTTTCCAGAATCGGCAGGACGTCGGACAGCGCCAGCGGCGTGTCGGCGTGATACAGCTTGCAATGCAGCTCGCGCTGGCCGGAGACCTGACCGAGCGGCTGATAGAAGCTCATCACCAGCGGATTTTTTTCGTTGAGGCTCAGCAGGTGCTGCATGTCGACCACGGCCGAATGCGCGGCAAAACGCTCGCGGTAACCGGCCGGGAAGCCTTTCGGGAAATCGGCCAGCACGTTGGTGCCGTGGGCTTCGCCGAAGCTTTCGACGGTCAGTGCGGCGTAGTCGTCCTGCCAGCTGCGGCAGGCCTGAACCACTTCTTTTTCCAGCAGCAGCGGGTCGATGTCGAGGCGGTTCTTCGGATCGACGCGCAGGATCAGCTGCACACGGGCCAGCACGGATTCCGAGAAGAAGGTCCAGAATTCGCAATCGGACGCCTTCAGGCGCTCCATCAGCACTTGCTGGATCTTCTGGCGCACTTCGGTGGAATAGATGTCGCGCGGCACGTAGGCCAGGCAGTAGCAGAAGCGACCGTACGGGTCTTTGCGCAGGAACACGCGGATCTTGTTGCGTTCCTGGATCTGCACGATCGACATCACGGTGGTGAACAGTTCGTCGACCGGGGTCTGGAACAGGTCGTCACGCGGTAGCACTTCGAGGACCTGTGCCAGTTCCTTGCCCAGGTGAGCCTTGGACTGGAAGCCGGAGCGGCGCTCGATTTCTTCGACCTTGCGGCGGATGAACGGGATGACCCGCACGCTCTCGCCGTACACCGACGAGGTGTACAGGCCCATGAAGCGGTGTTCCTTGATGACTTTGCCGTCGGCGTCGATTTCACGGATCGACACGTAATCCGGGTAAGCCGGACGGTGCACACGGCTCGGGTGCGCAGCCTTGGCGAACGACAGCAGGGTCGGTTCGCGCAGATAGGACACGGCGTAGTCTTCGATGCGCAGGTCTTCGTAGGTCAGGCCGGTGCGCAGCAGTTTCGTCAGGCCGAGGAAGGAGTTCCGGTCGTACTCGATGTGGCCGCCATCGGCTTGATCGGTAACCACGAACTCTTCGTAGCCGAGGAAGGTGAAGTGGTTGCCCACCAGCCATTCCAGGAAGCTCTTGATTTCGTTCTTTTCGTCGGCATCGACCGGATAGGCGCTGTTGTCGAGCTGGGTGAGGATGTCCTGCACCTTGGCTTTCATCGGCTCGAAGTCAGCAACGGCGACGCGCACTTCACCGAGCACCTGCTCAAGCTCTTTGCTCAGCACGTTCAGCTCGGCCGCGTTGGCGCAACGGTCGATTTCCAGGTACATCAGCGATTCGTGCAGCACGCCTTCGCCGGTGCTGCCTTTTGGCAGGATTTCCAGCAATTCGCCCTTGCTGCCACGACGCACGCTGAGCACGGTGGTCTGCAGGGTATGAATGCTGTAGCCGCGACGGTTCAGCTCGGTACGCACCGAGTCGACCAGAAATGGCAGGTCGTGGTGCAGCACTTCGACCGCGGTGTGGGTCGACTGCCAGCCGTGACGTTCGTAATCGGGGTTGTAGACACGCACTTGCGGTTGCGCGTGATCGAAGCGCTCAAGCAGGCGCCACGCAGAGAGAGTACAGCCAGCGAGGTCGGAGAGGCGACGTTGAGTCAGCTCGTCCAGGGAAATGATGCCGAAGAATTGTTCAGCGAACAGCGCCACTTGTGGCAGTGCCTGTTCACTGATGTGCTGCGCCAGTGCCGCTTGCAGTTGGTGCTGGAAGTCGGCTTTGCTGGCTGCGGTGAAGAACGCCATCTGTGGTACTCCGCTTAAGCTTGTTATTGATGGAAAGCGTCGCGTGCAACACCCCTTTCGGGGCTGGTGTCGCCCTGTTCCTGATTCTCGGGCAGAGGAAACAGGGAGACAGGTGGGTGAAGCTGGACGGGACACTCAGGTCACATTCACCTTCCATGAATGAGCATCTGCAAAAGCGACTGCCAGCACTGCCGACAATGCCTTTACGGGTGCTCATCCGTTGCGCAGCTTAATGGGTGCGACAATGTGTCTGCTTGCGGTGCTGCGACATATTCGGTCATTGGCACGTAAATGCAGGGTTTGGCCTGCATCAACACTAGCAGGCGTGAGCTGAAATGCAGGCTCGATACCCCGGTTTCACGGGACTTTCGTGCCAGGACAATCCTTGGGAACGTTACATATCCGGAAACCAAAACGCCCAAGGCCCTGTTATCGACCCTGAGCGTGGCATCCGGTTCAGCGCTGGCGGTTGACGCGGATCAGTCCGGCAGTTCCTCAAAGGCTCTGAATTTGCTCACCGTGGCGCAGTCGTAGCACATCGTCTGCAGGATCTGCTTGTCCATGCTGGCGTCAATGTTGCTCGAATCGCATTCGCGGCAGAACAGGCGCAGATTGCCCAGCAAGTCGCTGTCGAACGCTACGGCGCTGAAGAATTGCGGAACCAGTTCGTCGCGCCAGTACATGCCCGGCGACTTTGAGAATCCGGCGCCGCTGTCCTTCAGCACTACGTCGTAAAGCAGTCGCTGCAAGGCTGTCTGCGGCACCCGCGCATCACGATGGCCGTTCTTGCGCCAGTTACGGACGAGCGCGTCCTGCGCCGTGCCCAGCATGTTGCGCGGAATGGTGTTGGAGGCGTGACTGCGCCCCTTGGAATTGCCGGTGGCATAAAAGTGCGCGGCGTTTCGTACCGCCAGGCGGGCGAAGTAATACAACTGACTCACCGAGAAGTCCTGCAACAACTGCCCGACCACCTCCTCGGCACGGGCTTCGGCCGTGAAGGCGAAGTCCACCTCACTGGCCAGCACACGAATGTATTGAATGGACGCTTCGCGGGCGAGACTGAAGACCAGCGAATAGATTTCGCTCTTCCAGGCGGCTTTGACGCTGCCCGACAACTCCTGATACAGCACCTGATACAAATTCTCGCGGGCACAGCGCGTTACGCCGTCGAGCGTGACGCTGGGCAGCCAGCGCACCGCGCTGTACTCGCGGATATTGCAGCCCTCGCTGCGATCGAAGGCGTTGATGTCGGAATCGGTGGAAACTGCCAGCACCCCGGCTTCGTGCAGGCTTTTGAGCAACTCTTCACGGGCCTCGAACGTCAGGGCGAGCAGCTCTTCTCTGGATGGCGCATTCAACGGCGCAATCCATTCAACGTTTGCCCCGTAGCCATCATCGAGCAAGGCGAGCAACGTCAACTTCTGCACAAAGCCCAGATTGGCGTAAGGCACTGCAGGGTGTTGCGCGCCATATCTGGCCTGCAACTCCAGACGGTCCCGCGCTGCCCGGGCGGCCAGTTGCTGCTGGCGAACCTTGAAACATTCTGTGCAGTTGCACGCTGCGTGGCGGCCATTGGCGCCGGGGACACTGTGCTGGTGCTCACAGCGGACGCATTTGAATGCACTGCGCAACGAAAGCGGAGTTCCCCTGGCGTAGCGGCGCATCCACATCGGCAGTTCACAGTAAGGACAGGTGAGGTCTGTGCTGACGATCGGTGGCAGAACCTTTAGCAGACTGCGCACCGTGGAAGGAATCTGGAATTGCTCCATCAGCTGCGAAGTTTTCTCACCTTCCAGATAGCGCTTGTAGATCTCCTCGATCTGTTCGTCAGACAGGTGGCGAATTTCTTCGGCGCGTTCGAAATATTGAGTCATGGCAAAGGTCCTTTTTCGGGGTTTTGGTAACGCACTCCGTTGCGCAAGACCGGCGAAACTAACGGCAAAACGGTGGCGATCACAAGCGAAAAATCGCAATTTCGGGTGGATTTTGCGCATCCGGTAATTGCCTTACGCTGGCGTCGGATTTTCCCTTCTCGCTACTCGGAACCGGGCGACGGAAATGTCCTGCTTTGCGACTTTTTGCCGATGCAGGCAGCGCGAACGAGCAGAGACTGGCAAAATCGCGCCTTCGAACAGATTCACCGCCGCCACTGCCCAGGATTTCACCCATGCAAATGACCACCGCCCTACTGATCGTCAACCCGTGCGACGACGAAGAAGACAACATGGCCATGCTCTGCTGCCACAGCGACAAGGGCGAGATGTTCCTGATGAGTCGTTATCCGGATGAGGATGAGCTGGAGATCACCCTGGATGGCGAGCCTTCGACGCTTGACGGCGTGAAGGTCACGCTGACGTCGGAACTGCTGAAGATCGAGATTGCTGCGGCGGATGCCGATGCGTTGAATGGCGATGATGTGCTGGAGATCAGCTTCAACCCGTATATGGTGGATATGGATGAGGTTGTTGAGACTTTGAAGAATATTCTCGATGGGACAGGAACTTTTGTAATTAATCTGGAATAACCAGTTCGGCTCGCATGACAAGATAAATGACGACGGCATTTGATCGCCTCTTATGCCATCGTCATTAATTGCACGCTGATTGACACCTCTACAAGTTCTAAACACCTGCAAACCATAATTCGCGCTAATTTTCCGCATAGAACGCCGCTGTGTTTAACAGCACGAAGTTCGATCCTACTACTCCTCAAGAAGTGCCCTACGCAATCATCGGAAGCCGTCTGATTGCGGGCCCACCCCTCCCTTGTTATTACTCGTTGCGCTTGCAAAAAAACATGCAAGCTCGGCGCACAAAAAAGTGCCGACAACGTGATATTCAATGGAGTCATATGTAATGGGTAGAAAACGTTCTGAAATAAACACCTTCGAGGATTTGCCTTATGGCTCGGGCCACTTTGAAGGTTTCCTGGCGACGGAACTGGACTTCTTCGCCTCACTGACCCGCTGACTCGGCCTCCCGATCAGCCAATCCTGAAAATGCCGAAAGTCGATCTTTCGGCATTCAAGCCTACGAGGCTCACCATGTCAGAGCGTGAGATTTCATCCAGCGAAGCGTTTGTCCGAATAAACAATGTTATCCAGACACTGGGTTTGAAAGCGCGAGTGCGCTATGTCGATGACGGTAATCTGGTCGCTACTGCCGAACTCTATAACGAATACGACACGCTGATTGAATCAGGCGCAGGCAAAGGTCCCGACGCGCTTGTAGGTGCACTTGCTGAAAGCCTTGAGCACTACGCGATGTTTCACGCCGAGCCGCCATTTTGCACAACGCTTGGTTGCAGTGACATCGCTTCGCAGAACGGGGGTCGAGTCGGACGGCATTTTCACAAGTCTGCGAAAAAACATCGAGCCTCTACAGTGTCTGCAGCTTGCAGCACTCGACGGCTGCGCCGGGCTTTTTGTGCCATGCGCCCTGCTGTATCCGGTCAAAGATGAACGTAAAACAACGAGTCAACCGACGCGCTTTTTAAATCGCTACGCCTCTAACTCAGGAACTGCTTTCGGCTGCACGAAATCAGAAGCACTGCTGCACGGTACCCTGGAACTGATTGAGCGACACCTGTTGTCCCGGTTTTTCATGGCCGTCTGCAGACTGATACCTGCGATAGATCTCTACTCACCGTCGGCGCCCCTGCTTGCGCAAGCCCTGTTCAACAACTCATACGCGCTACGGGCTGCCGAAGCTTTGCAGATCATCATTATCAAAGACGAGTCAGAAGTTTATCTGGCGGTTGCATTCCCACGAACCGGCCCCGGCGACCGACATATATCCGCAATCGGCTCCGGCTGTTCTTTGGACATATTTATCGCCATCCAAAGAGCGGTAACGGAGCAATTCCAATCAAACGCCTTATACGACGCCAACGATGAAATCGCGGACCGAAAGGTACTTGATGTGCTTTGTCAATCCGAGAAACTGAAACAGCTGATAGACTTTGCACCCGTTAAAAACTTGAAACTCAATACCCTGGCGCCGCCAAAAAGCCTGCTTGCACTCTCTGTTCCTGAACAACTTGCCTTGCTCCGAAAAAACCTGAGCGGTATGAACAAAGTCCTATTTTTCAGAACAGTCATGGAGTACCCGGGGACCAACGTAGTTACCCAGACTTATATCCCGGGTCTCGACCGATTCAACATAATCAGAAATGGCCAACCCGTAGCTCCTCAGCACATTTTGCTCGGCACCAGAAGCACGCCAACGGCGTGATCCAAAACGACCACAGGCCCATACTCATGCAGACATTTATAAGAACAGCCTGCGAGAAACATCGACTCCTGCTGGTGATGACAATAGGCGCGACCATCACCCTGAAAATCCTGGCCCTGGCCCCTCCTTTGTTATTGGGCAAGATCGTCGATTCACTAAACGATGCCGATCACACAACGCTGCGTACGCTGCTTTTTTTCACCGCAGCTTTTACGCTGGCCGGTTGCATTCAGTCGATGACCACCCCCCTGCAAACGCTGCTGCTCTCAAAGCTCGTCCAGCGAATTGTCATGGATGCTTCCATCAATTGGATGGCGCGGTTGATGGGCAAGGATTTTTCCCAGTTTGGCACGTGGCGAGTAGGACACTTCATCAAGTCGGTCGAGCGCGGAATCACTGCCCACGAACAGTTGCTGATGTTCTTCGTCACTACGGGTTTTCCCCTGTGCCTGGAATTTCTTATTGTGGCCGGCGCATTCTGGTATATGGGCGGAGCCTGGGTTTTCTGCGCGCTAGCTGGCCTCGGTGGCTGTTATCTCTATGCAACTCACCGGATCATTCGATGGCGCAGAAAACACATCGATGCTGTTAATGACCAGGAGGATGAGCTGAGTGCAACCTTGGTCAATACTTTGAGGGCTGGTAAATCGATAAAACTGGAACGCGCCGAACGCACGGCCCTGCAACCCTTGAACCGAGCGTTTGAGCGCTACGCCAATGCTGCGGTGACCGTAGCAGGCTCGGGCGGACTGTTGAGCGCGGCGAAGATTTTGTTTATCAGCCTGTCCACCGGCGGTTTGTTGGCTTGGGGAGTCATGGATCAGACGTCCGGACAAGCAAGTATCAGCGTCGGTCAGTTGGTGGCCATTTCCTCTATTGCTGGTACGTTCCTGTTGAATGTATCGGCGCTGACCGAAGGCTATCGGGTGCTGGATCAATTTTCGGCTGATCAACGGCGACTCAAAGAATTACTTGCAACTGCTGACTTCGATAACGATCGCCGCAATGACTCTGATGCGTTGCATAACCTATCAACATTACGGCTCGAGCCCTGCGAGATCACCCATAACGGTGTTGCGCAGCTATCAATTGCCAGCCAGATCAGCTTCCGACAGGGCCAATCCGTTGCGATCATCGGGCCCAGCGGCGCTGGCAAATCGACGTTACTCGAAGCGCTGGCAGGACTGGATTTTTCGGTGCGGCCCCGGCTGTTCATCGACGAGCTGTGCATAGATCGCTTAAATGCTCGCGTTCATCTGGAAACGGTGCGTTACAGCCCCCAGTCTCCGCAGTTCCTGGAAGGAAGTTTTGAACAGTCCGTACTTTTCGGTGTTGAGCAGTCGAAAACATTGAACGAGGCAATTCAATGCCTCCAGCTTGATGAAATCATTGGCCGAGGTCACATCGCTGAAAACGCCACCAATATCTCCGGAGGTGAAGCGAAGCGGCTTTCGTTGCTGCGACTTCTGAATCGACCGGGCAAATTCAATCTGTTTGATGAGCCGAGTGCTTCGATTGAACCGAAACTCGCTACACCAGTGTGGGATTTGCTATTCAAGACATTCGCTGGACAGGGCCTTATATGTGTCACCCATGATGTTGAACATCTCCATCGTTTTGACCGCGTGCTCGTCATGCAGCAAGGCGCCATCGTTGATGAAGGCAAATGGTTCGAACTGCTTGAGCGCCCCGCCATCAAGGTCATATTGCACAGCTTGCACACGCAGACCTGAATCGCAAAAACGTCCAGAAACGGCCCCACGCAGTGCAAACGAGGGCCGATACTGACAAATCGCGCAAATGCCGTTAGTCGCCGCCCCCCACGATGGATTAAAGTAACGCCCCCAGCCCCGGCGTTATCCGAACGCCCCGGCCACCCCCTTTCCAGGAACAGTCACCGATGGAACATCGTGAAGCGCTGCTGGCGCTGCGAACCTTTCTTTCAACGCAGATTCTCGGCCAGGAAAAACTCATCGAGCGTTTGCTCATCGCCCTGCTCGCCGACGGCCACATGCTGGTCGAGGGCGCTCCCGGTCTGGCCAAGACCAAAGCGATCAAAGAACTCGCCGAGGGCATCGAAGCCCAGTTCCATCGAATTCAGTTCACCCCCGACCTGCTGCCGGCCGACATCACCGGCACCGAAATCTACCGTCCGGAAACCGGCAGTTTCGTCTTCCAGCAAGGGCCGATCTTCCACAACCTGGTGCTGGCCGACGAAATCAACCGCGCGCCGGCCAAGGTGCAATCGGCCTTGCTCGAAGCGATGGCCGAGCGTCAGGTCAGCGTCGGGCGCAGCACTTATGAGCTGTCGCCGCTGTTTCTGGTGATGGCCACGCAGAACCCGATCGAACAGGAAGGCACCTATCCGTTGCCGGAAGCCCAGCTCGACCGTTTCCTCATGCACGTCAAGATCGGTTTCCCCGACGCTGCTGTCGAACGGCGCATCCTCCAGCAGGCCCGTGGCGAGGCGTTGAACGGTGAGACCAAGCCCGAGCGCCGGGTCAGCCAGCAGGCGATCTTCGCCGCGCGCAAGGAAATCCTTGGTTTGTACATGGCCGACGCCGTGGAGGAATACCTGGTGCAACTGGTCATGGCCACGCGCAACCCGGCCAAGTTCGATCCGGAAATGGCCGAATGGATCGCTTACGGCGCCAGTCCGCGCGGCTCGATCGCCCTCGATCGCTGCGCCCGCGCCCACGCCTGGCTGGCCGGTCGCGACTTCGTCAGCCCGGAAGACATTCAAGCGGTGCTGTTCGACGTGTTGCGCCATCGCATCATTCTGTCGTTCGAAGCCGAAGCCGCTGGCATCGATCAGGATCGCGTGGTGCAGCGGATTCTCGACGTCGTCGCCGTCGCTTGACCCCCATGAACGCCGCCCTGACCTCCGAACCCGGTATCCGCATCAGCCTCGCCGAGCTGATCGAGATGCGTCACCGCGTGCGCGAGGTGCAACTGTTTTCTACGCCGAGTCAGCGCAGCCCGCTGATCGGCCTGCATCATTCGAAATTCCGTGGCCGTGGCGTCGACTTCGATCAGGTGCGGGTGTATCAGGCCGGTGACGACGTGCGCACCATCGACTGGCGCGTCACCGCGCGCACGCAGGAGCCGCATACCAAGCTGTTCCACGAAGAGCGCGAGCGACCGATTTTCATCATGGTCGAGCAAAGCACGCGGTTGTTTTTCGGCTCGGGGCTGATGTTCAAGTCGGTGCTGGCGGCGCAGGTCGCGGCGTTGATCGGCTGGGCCGCGCTGGGGCACAACGACCGCGTCGGCGGATTGGTGTTCGGCGACAACGAGCACTACGAAATCAAGCCTCGCCGGAGCAAGCAGAGCCTGCTGCAATTGCTCAACCGCTTGGTCAAGGTCAATCAGTCGCTGCACAGCGAGCGCGAGCCAGATCGCGATGCCTTCGGCGTGGCCCTGCGCCGCGCGCGGGAAGTGCTGCGGCCGGGCAGTCTGGCCATCGTCATTTGCGACGAACGCGCGTTGTCCGACAGCGCCGAGCAGCAATTGAGTCTGCTGGCGCGGCATTGTGATCTGCTGATGTTGCCGCTGTCCGACCCACTCGATCACGCTCTGCCCGCCGCCGGCCTGCTGCGCTTCGCCGAACGTGGCGCGCAACTGGAGATCGACACGCTGAACTTCGACCTGCGCCAGACCTACCGCGCCCAGGCCGAAGCGCGCATCGCCCGTTGGGAATTGCTCGCGCAAAAGCTGCGGGTGTTGCTGATGCCCTTGAGCACGCAGAGTGAAATGGTCGAGCAGATGCGCGAGTTCCTTAACCCGCAGCGTCCGGGGAAAGGTCGATGAACGGCCTCGAACAACTGCAACCGCTGATCTCGCCGCCGCCGATCGCCTTCTGGCCGCCGGCGCCCGGCTGGTGGCTGCTGCTTCTGCTGTTGCCGCTGCTGGGTTTTGCCGTGTGGAAGCTGCGCCGTTTCATTCCGATCAAGAAACGCCCGGTGGTGCGCGCCGAGCAGCCGCTGGACCCGGTACGCATCGCCGCGCTCGCCGAACTGGCGCAAATGCCCAAACCCTACGACGGTGCACCAGCCGGCGCTTGGCTGCAACAACTCAACGGCCTGCTCAAACGCCTGTGCCGCAACCACTATCCGTACAGCCAGAGCCACACCCTCAACGGCCGCAAATGGCTGGCCTTCCTCGATAACCGCTGCCCCGCTGCCGGCCTGACGCGCTGGATGGTGCTGGTTGAAGGCGCGTACAAACCGGAATGCAAACTCGACGACAAAGCCATCGCCGGCCTGACCCAAGCGGTCGACACGTGGATTCGCAAACATGTTTGAGTTCGCCTGGCCTTGGATCTTTGTGCTGTTGCCGCTGCCGTGGCTGATGCGCCTGATCCTGCCGGTGGCCGACAGCGGCGAGCCGGCATTGAAAGTCAGTTTCCTCGCCGACCTCGAAGGCCTCGCCCGCCGCCGCGCCCGCGCCAACTTGCCGGCGTGGCGGCAGCAGGCGCCGTTTATCTTGCTGTGGCTGATTCTGTTGACCGCCGCCGCCCGCCCGCAATGGCTCGGCGAGCCGCTGCCAATTGCCGCCAGTGGCCGTGATCTGCTGGTGGCGGTGGACGTGTCCGGTTCGATGGATTTTCCCGACATGCAGTGGCAGGACGAAGAAGTCAGTCGTCTGTCGCTGGTGCAGCACTTGCTCGGCGATTTCCTCGAAAGCCGCGACGGCGATCGCGTCGGTCTGATCCTGTTCGGCAGCCAGGCCTACCTGCAAGCGCCGCTGACCTTCGATCGGCGCACCGTTCGCATCTGGCTCGACGAAGCGCGGATCGGTATCGCCGGCAAGAACACCGCGATCGGCGATGCCATCGGTCTGGCCCTGAAACGCTTGCGCCTGCGCCCGGCGCAAAGTCGCGTGCTGATTCTGGTCACCGACGGCGCCAACAACGGCGGCGAAATCAATCCGCTGACCGCCGCAAAACTGGCCGCCAGCGAAGGCGTCAGAATCTATCCGATCGGCATCGGCGCCAATCCCGAGGACAGCGGCTCGACCGGCCTGCTCGGGGTCAATCCGAGCCTCGATCTGGATGAGCCGGCACTCAAGGCCATCGCCGAAATCACCGGCGGCCAGTACTTCCGCGCCCATGACGGCAAAGAGCTGCAAGCGATCAAGGACACCCTCGATCAGCTCGAACCGGTGACTCAGCAACCGACTCAGGCACGCCCGGCGCAAGCCTTGTATCACTGGCCGCTGGCGTTGGCGCTGTGGTTGAGCCTGTTGCTGGTCGTCCGCGAACTGTGGCCGGACAATCCGCTGCAACGCCTGTTTACCAAACAACTGTATTTACAAAGTCCGCTGCCGGACTGGCGTGAGCGCTTGCAGCGTTTGCGCCTGCGGAGGCGCCGATGATCGCGCTCTGGCCGCACTGGTTCCGCCCTTGGTGGCTGTTGCTGTTGCCGCTGCTCGGCTGGCTGCTCTGGCAACTCTGGCACCGGCAGAAACGCGCCGGGCGCTGGCAGATGATTCTGCCGCCGGCATTTCACGCTGCGCTGCTCAGTGGCGGCAGCGGGCGCCAGAGCAAACTGCCGTGGATCGCCCTAGGCGTGGCGTGGTTGCTGACCATTCTGGCCTTGCTCGGGCCGAGCTGGGAGCGCGTCGAACAGACCAGCCAGAAGCCTGCCGATCCATTGGTGGTGGTGCTCGAACTGACCCCGGAAATGCTCGCCACCGACTCGCCGCCGACGCGTCTGGAACAGGCGCGGCGCAAGCTGTTCGACCTGTTGCAGGCGCGCAGCGATGCGCAGACCGCCATCGTCGTTTATGCCGGCAGCGCGCACACGCTGGTGCCGCTGTCGGATGATCTGGCGACCAGCCGCAATCTGCTCGACGCGCTGAAGCCGTCGCTGATGCCGGAAGCCGGCCACCGCGCCGATCTGGCCGTGGACAAGGCGCTGGCGTTGCTCAAGCAAGGTGCGCTGGGACAGGGACGGATTCTGTTGATCGGTTCGTCGCTCAATGAAGAGGAACGGCGCGGCATTCGCCGTGCGCTCAATGGCGAGTCGACGCAACTGCTGATGCTCGGCATCGGCACCGCCGAAGGTGCGCCGATTGCCCAGGAGGACGGCAGTTTCCTCAAGGACGAGCAAGGCGCGATCCGCGTGCCGCAACTCGACAGCCCCGGTCTCGCGACTTTCCTCAACAGCGTAGGCGGTGAGTATCACCCGGCGCGTCTTGACGAGGCTGATCTTGGCGCCCTTGGCCTGCTCAACGGCCCCCGCAGCCTGCGCGACGACGGCCAGACCGTGCGCCTCGATACGTGGGCCGATCAGGGCTATTGGCTGCTGTTGCCGCTGCTGTTGCTCGCCGCTTGTGCCGGGCGCCGTGGCTGGCTGTTCTGCCTGCCGCTGCTGTGGTGCCTGCCGCAACCGAGCTACGCTTTCGACTTCGAAGACTTGTGGTTGCGCCCCGACCAGCAAGGTTTGCACCTGCTCAAGCAGAAACGCCCGGCCGAAGCCGCGCAGCATTTCGATGATCATCAGTGGCAAGGGGTGGCGTTGTACGAGGCCGGCGACTACAGTGGCGCCGCTCAGCGCTTCGCCGAGGGCAGCGATGCCCGCGCCCACTACAATCGTGGCAACGCTTTGGCGAAAAGCGGCGAGCTGGAAGCGGCGATCGATGCCTACGAACAGGCGCTCGAGCTGCAACCGGATCTGCGTCCGGCGCAGACCAACAAGGCGCTGGTGGAAAACCTGCTGAAGCAGAAAAACGCCCCGCCGCCGCCCGAACCGGACAACCAGCCCAACGAACAAAGTCTGCCCGGCGATGAGCCATCGCCCACTACCGCGCCCCCTCCGGCGGTGAGCAGTGAAACCCAGAGCGAGGCGCAACCGGCCGAGTCGGCCAGCGAACCGCCGCCGACCGCCCCGCCGCTGCCCGGCCCCAATGAAATCCCCGGCAGCAACGAGGAAGAGGAAACCGACACGGTGCCGACCCTGCGCCCGAGCGAGAACAACCTCGAAGGCGAGCAGCGTCAGGCGCTCGAACAATGGCTGGGCAAGATCCCGGACGACCCGGGCGAACTGCTCAGGCGCAAATTCTGGTACGAACAGCAACAACATCAGGATCAGGAAAACAATCGATGACCCGCTTCACCGCTCTCTTGCTGCCCCTGCTGATCTGCACGGCCACCGCTCAGGCGGCCGAGCTGACCGCCAGCGTGGATCGCAGTCGCCTGAACTCCGGCGAGACGGTCGAGCTCACCCTCGAAACTGACGACGTCACCCAGTTCGGCAAGCCCGATCTGTCGGCGCTGGAAGCGTTGTTCGAAGTGCGCGGCACGCGCCAGGTCAACCAGCTCAACACCCTCAACGGCGACAACCGGGCGACCACACGCTGGATCATCACCCTGCTGCCGAAAGAAAATGGCAGCGTAGTGATTCCGCCGCTGCAACTGGGCGAAGCGCAGAGCCAGCCGATCACCGTGCAGGTGATCGCCAGCGACAACCGCGAAGACAACAACAGCCTCGATCCGGTGTTCATCGAAGCCAGCCTCGACCAGACCAGCGTCTACGTGCAGGCCCAGGCCATCCTGACCCTGCGCATTTATCACTCGGTTTCGCTGTACGACGACAGCAGCCTGAGCCCGCTGCAAATCGCCGATGCGCGCATCGAGCAGCTCGGCGACACGCGCACCTATGAAAAAGACATCAATGGCCTGCGCCACGGCGTGATCGAGATGCGCTACGCGATCTATCCGCAACACAGCGGCCTGCTGACGATCGCCCCGCAGACGTTCAGCGCCACGCTGGTGGATACCGCGCCATCAGCAGACCCCTCGGGGCCGAAACCCGGCAAACTGATGCGCGTCAGCTCGGCGTCGATTCCGCTGACGGTCAAACCGAAACCGCTGACCTACCCGGTCGATGCGCCATGGTTGCCGGCGCGCAACCTCAGCCTCAGCGAAAGCTGGAGCCCGGAACCGGATCACACTCAGGTCGGCGATTCCCTGACCCGCAGCCTGACCCTGAAAGTCGAAGGCCTCGCCAGCTCGCAACTGCCAGCCCTGCCCGCCACCGACGTCAACGGCCTGCGCCGCTACCCCGACCAACCGGTGCTGATCAACCAGAGCAGCGACCGCGGCATCATCGGCAGCCGCGAAGAGCGCGAAGCACTGGTGCCAAGCCGCAGCGGCGCGATCGACCTGCCAACCGTCGACGTGGTCTGGTGGAACACCTTCGAAGACCACCTCGAACACAGCAGCCTGCCCGCGCGCACCCTGCAAGTGGCGAACAACCCCAGCCTGCAAATCGACACCCCGGCCGGCACCCTGCAACCGAGCACGCCCGACAACGACACCCTGTGGTGGTGGAAACTCAGCACCCTGATCCTCGCCTGCACCACCCTGCTCGGCTTCGGCCTCTGGTGGCGCGCCCGCTGGCAACCGGCAATCCACCGCGCCGCCCAGACCGGCCCTAGCCCACGCACCCTGCTCGACGACATCAAACGCGCCAGCCAAGCCAACGACCCCCACGCCACCCGCCAGGCACTGGACGCCTGGGCGCGGCAGCAGCCGGAGACACTAGCAGACATGGCCGCGCGGTTTGTGCCGTTGTCGGACGCGTTGGATGGGCTGAACGGCGCGCTGTACAGCGAGACCGGGCAGCATTGGCAGGGTGAGGATTTGTGGCGGGCGATTCGAACGATTCCCGCCGCCGAGCGTGTGCAGGATCCGGTGGGTGAGAGTGGGTTGCCGCCGCTTTATCCGAAGTGAACAGCAAAAGATCGCAGCCTTTGGTAGCGCCTACGGATTGTGTTTAGGAGCTGCCGAAGGCTGCGATCTTTTGATCGGAAAGTCCGGAATCAATACTCGAATTTCGTTTTGACTTGTTCGCCTTCTCGATAGGAGAGGACGAATGACTTCCATGGCTCGCCACGCTTGACTGCGTTTTCCTGAAGCTGGTCGACCAAACGAAGGATAATCGCCCCGTTAATATCAGTTTCAGCGTTCCAGTCCTCGACGCCATCTTTCTCAACGCACAGCTCCGTCTCGATGTAGCCCTCCCCCAACTCCACGCCATAACGGAACGCGTCATAGCCATGGACGATGCCGGCTTCGACCACCTGGAAGATCTCTTGGACGATCTTTATGTCTTCGGTAATCACTGTAAAACCTCCAGATTGCGACTGAAGCTGAGTTCCTCTGAGATGTCCAATCCATAAGCTATTTGTTTCCCGCGCCTCTCCTCATGCGCCACCAACTTCTACATAGACAGCCTCAACGATGGCGTCGTTTTCCCCGAAATCAGGCACATAAAACCTTAAACCCACGCCAGTGACACTGAAGCCTGAATTATTGAAAACCAGAACCTCTCCTCGCTTGGCCAAAAACTGTCGAACCACAAGCGCATTCTCACCGACCAGTTTCTGGTTGTCCCAAACAAGCTCACTCCATTTCAAAAACTCAACGCCAAAGACCCGGTAGCGCTCATCAAAGTAAACGTGCACGCCTAAATCATCGTAAGCGTCGGTCGGTACTGTCGAATCTTCGGCTTTGTAAAACGCCTCAAACCGACCACCAAGCGCCTTCCTTGATTCCTCTCGGGACATGCCAGCGTGAATCAACCCGAGATCACCGCGACTTAAAAAACTAAATACCATTGTCATTTTTTCCGGGGATCTCCTGAACCAAGAAAGATGCGCGAGTCCTTCCAAGATGGTCAGGCTTGACGCCCGCGCCCCTTACTAAAGACCCGATGTCGTCGCATTCTGCACCTATGGATAACTCACTGGTGGTAGCCCTGATAATCAAATCCTTCTGGAATATCCGGCCAGACTGGCTTGCGCAGCAGTGCATCCAAATCGTCGAAAATATCCCTGAAAAAATTGGCGAGATCCATGAAGTCCGTTCGTGAATTCAGCAACGCGGCTTTCAACATGACATCATCTGTATTTTCTTTGGCGGATGCCGCTCTGGACATATTGTAGAAAGCGTTTGCTAGCCTTTCCGCTAACTCGTCTTCCCAGTTCAGCTTGTAATCAGCTTCCCAACTGCCACCATCAAAATCACCGGCTTTATCTTTCACCAATTGGATAATCAGTTTCTTTACTGACTCGAAATCTTTCATCTTTCAACTTTCTCTTGATCGGATAACTTTTGGCTGCGCTGAACAAATGGCACACTTTTTACTTATCAGACATGGCTCTCACTCAAGAGAACATCGACTTTCGCCTTATATTCAGGATGACGCTGTAGGTACTTATCACAAGCTAGCCGAAGGTATTCCATGCAGACCTCTTCACTGATAATAATTGTGTCTGCATCGCTAGAGGGATACCCATAAGAAAACTCCACTCCTTCGAAATGGCCCTCTTCAAATGAGCTATTTACATCAGGAAAGTTACAGTATGCTCCATCAACACTGAACCCCCAACGCCTCACAATATAGCCCGCAGCCTCGATGAAACGGCCATCATCATACATCCGGTCAAAATACCCTTTGACAATCCAATAAGGGTCTGACTGGCGGTATGGCTGACCGAACAACTCCTTCATAACAACCTCACTTCATTGCCGGATCATACACTGTCATTTCTTGAGTCTTCTGAACCGGAAACAATGTCCAACTCGTCCCACAGCATCGACAAGCCTATGCTTTCCATATAAGTCCCAAAGTCCAGAAAAGGCGCAACGCCGATCGCCTCAACTGAAAACCAGGTAGCGTCGCACTCTGGGCACATGAATAACTCTTTCCCAGTGGCCTTGACATGGGCACAGACAATGTAATCCTGCTGACATCTTGGGCAGATGATCATCTCTGGCTCCTGTTAGAGCACGATGCCGTTGAATGAATTTTCGCGGCGCAGATTGATATATAAAGTGGTGATCAAGTCGTCGTCATCGTCAACGTAAAACCCCATCCCCAACTCACCGACTTCAAATCCGTCATCGTCAATGACGGGGTCAATACCATGGCGACGAAACAAAGCCAACACGTCCGTGGATGTTTCGCCTACCAGCTTGTGCCCGCTCCAGGACACCGTGCTTCTTTCGAAAAACTCTACCCCTTTAACTATATCTCGCTCGTCGTAGTAGACATGAAGATCGAGCTGAATATAAGCATCGGTAGTATTCAAGGAGTCAGGTGTTTTCCAGAACACTTCGAAACCGGCTCCCAGAATTTCGCGCACTTGAGCTCTGGACAGTTTTCCATTCAGGGGGCCGACCAATCCGTATTCCGCAATTGAAAAGTCCATTTGAAGCCTCTTGCTGGCGAACAATCCAGTTTCTACTCTTTCCCCGCAACGCATGTGGGCGCGCCCTAACGTACTTCCTTGGTATAGGAAGAAAATTTACCGCCACCTTGATCAATATGTAGTCGTTCGCATTTATTGCATCGATAAACAGTAGTAGCACCCGCTCCTATCTGCTGATAGAACTCTTCCTCTGACAACCAACGATCTGCCAAGGCAGCACCTAGCTCATCTATCTTTCGCTCGGCAACCATCGAATATTCTGACTCGGACGTACCATGAGACAAATTGATTATCTGACCGCACACACAGGAAAATTTAGGCATTGTATTGGTGGCTCAACTCAAGAAAAGTAACTGCTCGCACACGGTCTTGAGACGGGCACATCAAGACAAAAAATCTTTTATCAGCGAGCGTTGGGAATGGGATCAATCATTGTTTCACCTGATAAAACGTAACCACCGGGCCGTAATCCTCATCCGAGTTCGACACCTCGACAGTGAATAATGTGTCCGGGAATTTCTCCTTCAGCACCATTCGCCAGGCAAACCCGATCATCTCGCACAGCTGAAGAAATATTCTGGGCGATACACCATTTCCGTATTGGCCAAAAAAATCATAAATCTTCACACAATTCATAAGCCGCTCAACCTCCGCCATGTCGCCAGCGGCCAGGTTCACGCAGCGCGCGAACGCTTCGTGTGAAAAATTTCGCTCGAGGAAGACGCCTCCCTCAGACACGATGAACGTCGGGAACAGCAACGTGGAAAACATCAATATCTGTTCCGGGTGGCATTGGTCGTTGATATACGAATGAATATCCAGGCCTTCCTGATTTGCCCATTGCTGCTTCCACGCGTCATAGGGTTCAGTGTCGATGACGAAGGGTAAAGAGTTGATCAGATGCATTGCATGGGCTCCAGACACGATTTTCCGCCGTAGGGGACCTGGGGGACAGATCTCTGTTTATCAGAACTTGGTTTGTCTCTGGTTCTGCTCCATTACCCGCACGATCCAGCGAGATACTGGGATTGGCAACGACGAGGCCATCGGCCTGCGCTCATAGTGGCTGCAAGACCATGATGTTTGCCAGCAGGAACGTTTGTCCGCGCTTGGGCATGCCAATGAACTGATGAGTTCGCCCACAGGGGCAGGAGACTGGTGCGCGAGGAATACGTACGACGAACGTCCATGTAGAAGATCCTGTAACGGGCAATAATCGATCTGATCAGGTGCCATGCTCGGCCGGACAGCGGCGCGGATGAGCGCAAAGAGTCGCTGGCGTCTCTACAATGGCGCATCATCCGGCATGATATTAAGTGGCCACTATTTTGGCGTCAATCAATGGATGGGTTGAACAATCGGTTTCGATGAGCGGTACAGCCCGTATCCTCGGGCAATGCGCCTGTTAAAGGCTCTGTTTGCCCTGCGTCGGTTGGCGACCGCGGGTACGCATTTCGAGCTACTCACGATTCATCCGAAGTAACCTCTGTAAGATTTCAGTCGATCCCTCGTAGGTTTCATCCCGAGTGTTCGATTCCTACGCAAAACACAGAAAGATCTGACTGCTGTCGTTTTTCAGATACACGCACATTTCTCCGTCACAAACAGACACAGGAAAATGTGCTCAATGATGCACCCCGCCAACCTCGCGGCAGCTGCCGCCTCGAAAGCGCCCATTGGTGCGCCAGCCGCCTGCCCCTTGCGCAACACCCACGTGCAACTGTTGCCCCTCGCGTACGGCCTGGTGGAAAAACCCTTCGACCCCAGCACCGAAATCACGCTGCCGTACACTCTGACCACGCGCCCCATGGGCATCCGCCGCCTGCGCGACGGCTGGCTGTACATCGCCGACAGTCTCAGCGGTGAGCTCTACGAATACCGCGTGCTGGAAGGTGTCATCAGCGCATTGCTGCATCGCGGCAAAAGCGTCAGTGAGGATCAGCGCAGCGCCATCGAAGAACGTCCGGCGTTGATCTTTTCGCGCAAAAGCACCCTTTACGTGACCTTCGCCGACGTGCAGTTGAGCGCGGCGAAGTGCCGACAGGTGCTGGACAGTGCGCAGGAACGCGAGCACTTCATGCAGGCGGTCGATCTCGGCCCGGTGCATTGTCTGATCGGCGGCGAGCATTTGCTCACCGTGGCTCAGGCGAAACAGTGGCTGGCGGAAGTGGCCTGCACAGCGAAACCGCTGGCCGAGGCCGACGCCACGCGGATGCCGGCGGTGCAGGTCAGCGACGCGCCGGAGCACGAGCGTGAACCCTATCTGTGGGAAAACCCGCGACGTTTTCGCGAGGCGCATATCGGCGAATTTCTCGGGCGGGTGCGCGGACCTTATCAGGACGACACGCTGTTTCTGCTGGTCAACGACGACCTCGGGGTGATGCGTGATCTGGCTGATTATCAGGACCTGGTGGTCGGCTGGATCGAGCAGTGGAGCAACACCGACAACAACGAGCGCGACTACCTGCTGGCCAGTTACATCGAGTCGCTGAGCCAGCTCGGATCTCAGGACTTCGACACTTTGGCCAAGGCCAGCGACGATCCGCGCGCCCAGGCATTGTTCGCTGAACTGGAGCAATTGCCCGAGCCTAATCGGGAAAATACCCGGCAGGCGCTGCTCGACTATCTGAACAAAGGTGGTGAGGTCGAGCCAGTTGCAGTCGAAGCCACGCCTGAGTTGCAACAGCTTCGCGAAAAGGCACTGGACGAGTCATTGGCGCTGAACCGCTTCGACGGCATTGCCCCGGATTTCACCGCGCACGCTCGCGTCACCGCCGAGGCAGATCGGCGCTTTTACACCCGCGAATATTTTGCTGAAGTGGCCCCGGCCGATTTCGTCGAGCGTCATCTGAACACACTGGTCGACCTCGGCAAGGATCAGAACCGACGCATGAGAGACGTGCTCGACGGCCCGTTGCTCAGCGGCAAACGCGGCATCAACGACCTGATCGACCGCCCGGCCATGGACGAGGTGCTGAACAATCATCGCGACAACCTCGGACGCTGGAATCGCCTGCTCGAACGCATCACCGCCGACCGCGCGCAATTGCTGTGCGCCGGGCGTTTCCATCGCTCGGCGTGGTATTTCGACGGGCAAGTGCAGATCGATCAGGCGCTCGCCAGCGAATACGCCTGCCTCAAGGACATCGGCCGCAGCGACGCGGCCAATGAGCAAATGCTCGGTTACCTCGAGCAACACCCGCAACTGACCCGCCCGCTGTTCTACACCTTGCCGCTGCGCTTGCAGACCGAACAGGCCGGGCAATATTCAACGCTGTTCAACGCCGGCATGGCGATGTTCAACAACCTGCCGGACTGGCTGGCCAAATTGCAGAGCATCGAGCATCCGCAGTTGCCGGCCCTCGACGATCTGCCGGCACACAGCCGCGTCCTCGCCGATGCGGTGCAGGACACCTACAGCCCGGCGCTGAACCTCGGCCTGAGCCGGGCGCTGGAAGGCTTTGATCTCGCCGGCGAGAAAATCCCCGACCTCGACGAACTGTTCCAGCGCCTGCCCAAAGCCCTGCGCCTGCGCGTCTTCGACGCCGCGCGAACCAGCGGCGTGACCTTCACCGTATCCACCCCGGCGGAACAAGCGGCGCTGCAAGCCACGATCAAGGAAGTGCTGCGCGAACGCGACTACCTGAAAACCCTCAACCGCGAACGCAACCAGCTCACCCACAATAAAAACCGCCAAGGCCACAAAACCGCCCGGGCGATGGAATTGCAGGAAGAAATCGTCCGCGTGCGCACGCAACTGGCCTTGTTCGAAGGCCGCCTTGCGGCAGCGCTAAGCCCGATTGACGAACTGCCGGATCGCTCGGCACGGCTGTATGGCGCCACCCCGGCGAAAGCGGGCGTGACGGTTGTGTTTCCGCCGGCGCAGCACGGGGAATTGCGAGGGTTGCTGGAGAACATTCGCGCGGGAGTGGCGGGGGTTTCGAAGGCGAGTCTGGTGCGGACGGAGGGGATGGGGTTGTTGGTGGTGATGGTGCAGGTGGTGAATTTGGTGGGGGTTTATCGGGAGCTGCGCAGGCAGGCTGTAAATGAAAGAGTGTGGACCTCGTTGATGAATTCAGTCGCTGCAACGGGAGCGGCGGGATTTAGTGCCGCACAAAGTCTTGCTGATACGGCGTTAAAAGTTCGCTGCGCTTCTCTAGTGGCAAGCGTTCAGCTCCATGCCTTGCAGACCGTGCACGTGCAGATGGGGAAATTGCATGTGGGATTGGGTTTTTTTACATATTTGTCAGGGTTGGCTTCTTCTACGAACAGTTTTGTCACGCAGCGCAAAAACTGGGAACAGGCGGTTCGCAGTGGAAATCCTTCGGCGCAAAGCGCAGCTGCATTGGCGACGATGGGAGCTGGTGGCATGACATCAACTACTAGCTATGGTTTGACCAACACTGTCCACTCCACATTCAAGGTATTGAAGGCGTCAAGTAATGCCGCTCGAAGAGCTGCTTGGGCCGCTGCTGGCACACGTTTATCCACCGTCTTTTTCCGCTTCAATCTCGCTGGAGCACTTTTTACCGTTCTAGAGCTGGGCGGCAGCTGGCTGTACAGCCGCTACAACATCAGTGCTCACGATAAATGGTTGAAAATCACACCGTGGAGTAGGGATAGCGAGATGCGTGGCGACCACTCACTTGATGACTATCAAAGTTATCTGGCTTTTTTAATTCACGCACCTTACGCGCAGCTTGGCCCAAATCTGTACGACTCTTGGCTGAAGGATCTGTTATTCAAAGCCAAACCCAGCGATATTCACTTAGCATTGCCGACCCTAACGCTGAATGATCTGCTGCCTCCGTTTGGCGGCAACCCAACCTCCCGTTTAGGTATCGGCGCGCACCGCATTTCAATTCCGCTGCACAGTCGAGGAGCACCACGAGAGCAGCGAGATGTCATTAGTGACGAGATTTTAAGCAGCCTGCGCATCGTGAAGTCCAGCCCAGAAGGACTGATACTTTGTCTCCAGTATCCAGCGGGCCTCGGGTCGGAATTTGTTCCCGCGAAAGAAACGCTGGAATTGGCTGTGTGCGTTCAGACATTGAATGAAAAAGGTGAATGGGCATCTCGAACTCGCGTCATTCACCTAGATCCGCGTGGTGAGGGTCATTTTGGGGTTGTTACTCCTCAACAGGTCAAAGAAAAACCTCCAGTTTTGCTGGTTGAGGCTCACCTGTTAGAAAGAGCTGACCATGCTGAATAATCACGATGATCCATTAACAATTCGCCCGCTTCAACAGCCTAGAAAGGCCGGTGACATTGAGGCGTTTCCGAGCGGAAAAATTACCTATCTCGCGCCCTTGCCATTACCAACATCAATGCCAGCTTACGGTCGGCATATTGGTGAACTGAATGACGTTTATATGGATTTCGGTTTAGGGACACTGGAGGTTTTTTCTTGGCAAGTCATTTTAGGCGGACCATTCAGCGGCACATTAATGATCGCGTTCCTATATCCACTGATGGGAGGGTTTATAGGACTTCTGTTAGGTGATAGCTGGGAGTTCATTAAAGAAGTCATTGAGGGTATTTTTTTTGCCATTTACAAATTGGCTTTCTCAACGGGTTTAATTGCCTTGTTTATTGGCCTAGGCGTCTGGCACCACGTCCACAAAACCCGCGCCACCCTCATCCCAACCCGCTTCA
Organism: Pseudomonas siliginis; assembly: GCF_024072275.1. Classification (NCBI taxonomy): domain Bacteria; kingdom Pseudomonadati; phylum Pseudomonadota; class Gammaproteobacteria; order Pseudomonadales; family Pseudomonadaceae; genus Pseudomonas; species Pseudomonas siliginis. The sequence continues at coordinate 3,351,895 of NZ_CP099598.1, forward strand.
ACCGTCAACGCCGCGAAGTCTGCTTCATGCGCGAAGGCGCCACCGAACCTGTCTTCGTCCCATGGGAATCGCTGTCCGCCTGGATCATCGAAGCCAAGGGTGCCACCCAGTTCGGCATCCATCGCCAATACGGCATGGGCATCGGTTTCTACCAAGGTGAAACCCTCATAAGCCAGGAATTCCAATGCGCCGGCCTGGAGCTCGCGATCAGCCATTGGGAGGCGATTCGCGGTTACATGGAGTACGAAGTCAACGACCTCAAATCGATTCAGGACCTGCAAGACCTGCAAGGCCCGGACGACCCGCCCCACGAAGGCCTGCACACTTTTCGTAACGCCCGGGCGCGGATGCATCAGCAGATCCGTGAAGGCCGCCGCTCGCGGTTGTCGGGATTTTTTTGGTACCTGTATCACGTCATGACTTTATGGACGGTTCCCAACCGTTTGGTCGAATGGGAAGTGCGCCGACTCGAAAGAATCGGCAAGCAGGCGCTGCCGGAAGTCATGCGCGCCTGGTCCGAGCCGCTGCCTAAAGAGCAATGGGCCAAGCCCAGTGAAGAGCTGTTGCGACTAAGCGAACAAGTGCGGCAGATGCACAAGCGCCAGCCGCATCGGCCGATTACGCAGATTTTCGCTGAGGTTTGCAGGCGGGCTGTGGACTGATGCAGAGCAGTTTTGTGACCAGAGGGAGGGAGGTTTTTTGCCTGTTTGCGCGCCTTCGCGAGCAGGCTCGCTCCCACAGAGGACCGCGTTGGATGCGGATGTTTCGGTTGATGTTGGCCGAGGCGAGAGACCCTCGGGGTGACGGCCATTTCGCAGTTGTTGCTCCCGGCTCGTTCAAGGAAAACCCGATGGTTCTGCTGGTTGAAAATCAATACCTCGAAAGGGCTGACCATGCTGAATAATCACAATGAGCCTCTTGTTGATGCGCAATGTGAGGTGATCAGAAAAGCGGGCGATGTAGAGCCGTTTCCGAGTGGAAAAATTACCTATCTCGCGCCCTTGCCATTACCAACACAAACGCCACCCTACGGGCCTCATATAGGGGTACTAAACAGTGTTTACATGGACTTCGGGTTGGGAAACCCGCAGGTATTCATGTGGCAGGTGACTTTAGGAGGACCGTTCAGTGGCACATTCATGATCGCGTTTCTATATCCACTGGTGGGAGGCTTAATTGGGCTCATGTTTGGAGATAACTGGGAGTTCATTAAGGAAATTATTGAGGGTGTTTTTCTTGCCCTTTACAAATTGGCGTTATTAACGGGTTTTATGGCCTTGGGTATCGGCCTGGCCGTCTGGCACCACGTCCACAAAAAACGTCTCTCCCTCATCCCAACCCGCTTCAACCGCCAACGCCGCGAAGTCTGCTTCATGCCCGAAGGCGCCACCGAACCAGTCTTCGTTCCATGGGAATCGCTCAGCGCCTGGATCATCGAAGCCAAAGGCGCCACCCAGTTTGGCATTCACCGCCAATACGGCATGGGCATCGGTTTCTACCAAGGTGAAACCCTCATAAGCCAGGAATTCCAATGCGCCGGCCTGGAGCTTGCGATCAGCCACTGGGAAGCGATTCGCGGCTACATGGAGTACGAGGTCAACGACCTTAAATCGATCCAGGACCTGCAAGACCTGCAAGGCCCGGACGACCCACCCCACGAAGGCCTGCATACATTCCACAATGCCCGCGCGCGGATGCATCAGCAGATCCATGAAGGCCGCCGCTCGCGGTTGTCGGGGTTCTTCTGGTACCTGTATCACGTCATGACCCTATGGACGATTCCCAACCGTCTGCTCGAATGGGAAATTCGTCGGCTGGAAAGAATCGGCAAGCAGGCGCTGCCGGAAGTCATGCGCGAATGGTCCGAGCCATTGCCAAAAGAGCAATGGGCCAAGCCGAGCGAAGAGTTGTTGCGGATGAGCGAGCTGGTGCGGCAGATGCACAGACGCCAGCCGCATCGGCCGATTACCGAAATATTCGCCGCTGCCGGTGCAAGCAGACACACGACAAGGCAAGGGGCGTGATTTGCCAGTAAACTCCCCTCCTCTCGCCGCCCGTTCTTCTTCGCGGCCACCCTCTTGATCAAAATGCGGAGTCCACCTTGCGTTTGTTCCACACCTCCGACTGGCACCTTGGGCAAAACCTGCACGGCCAGGAGCGCGATTTCGAGCACGCGTGTTTTCTCGAATGGCTGCTGCGCCAGTTGCACTTGGCGCAGCCGGATGTGCTGCTGATTGCCGGCGATATCTTCGATACGGTCAATCCGCCGGTCAAAGCTCAGGAACGCCTTTACGACTTCATCGTCAGCGCTCACGAACAGCAGCCGTTGCTGACCATCGTGATGATCGCCGGCAACCATGATTCCGGCTCGCGGATCGAGCTGCCGGCGCCGTTGATGCGGCGTTTGCGCACTCACGCGTTGGGTCGGGTCTTGTGGCTGGATGACGGGCAACTCGATGCCGAGCGCCTGCTGCTGCCGCTGCCGAATGCCCAAGGAGAAATCGCCGCGTGGTGTCTGGCGCTGCCGTTTTTGCGCCCGGCGGAAGTCACTGGCGCGCATCTGGGTGACAACTATCTGCGCGGCATCGGTCAGGTGCATGAATGGCTGATCGCGGCGGCGAATGCCAAGCGTCAACCCGGGCAGGCGTTGATCGCTATCAGCCACGCGCACATGGCCGGGGGCTCTGTGTCGGAGGATTCCGAACGCAGCCTGATCATCGGCAATGCCGAAGCGCTGCCCGCCAGCCTGTTCGGCGAAAGCATCAGTTACGTCGCCCTCGGCCATTTGCACAAGCCGCAGAAGGTCAACGGCGAGGAGCGCATCCGCTACAGCGGCTCGCCGATTCCGCTGTCGTTCTCCGAAATCGGTTATCAACATCAGATTCTCGATGTGGTCCTCGACGGTGAAACTCTGATCAGCGTCGAGCCGAAACTGATCCCGCGCTCGGTCAATCTGCAGCGCATCGGCCCGGCACCGCTGGCCGAGATTCTGCTGCAACTGGCCGACCTGCCGAACATCGATCTGCTCGCCGAAACCCAGCGCCAGCCCTGGCTCGAAGTGCGCGTGCGTCTGGATGAGCCGCAGCCGGATCTGCGCCATCAAGTGGAAACCGCACTGCAAGGCAAAGCCGTGCGACTGGTGCGCATCGCCGCTGAATACGCCGGCAATCGTGGCGCCGATGGCAGCGATGACGGCAGCACGTTGATCGAACTCGACCAGCTCACCCCGCAGGAATTGTTCAGCCGCGCTTGGCTCGACAATTACGGCAGCGAGGTCGACGAGCAGACGCTCAAGGACTTCGCCGAACTGCTGCAGGACGTGCAACTGGAGGGCGAGCAGCCATGAAAATTCTCGCCATTCGCTTGAAAAACCTCGCCTCGCTGGCCGGTCCGTTCGAGATCGATTTCACCGCCGAACCGCTGGCCAGCGCTGGTCTGTTTGCGATCACCGGCCCCACAGGCGCTGGTAAGAGCACGTTGCTTGATGCGTTGTGTCTGGCGCTGTTCGGCGCCGTGCCGCGCCTGAACAACACCGGTCGCGATGCCAAAGTCCCCGACGCTGACGGTGAAATCGCCACTGGTGACCCGCGCACCTTGCTGCGGCGTGGCACGGGTGAAGGCTATGCCGAAGTGGATTTCGTCGGCGTCGATGGCCGCCGCTATCGCGCGCGCTGGGAAGCCAATCGTGCTCGCGAGAAGGCTGGTGGCAAACTCCAGGCCAGTCGGCAGAGCCTGCGCGACATCGATCAGGATCAACTGCTCGCCAGCCAGAAAGGCGAATACAAAACCCAGCTGGAAGCCGCGCTGGGCCTGAACTTTGAACAGTTCACTCGCGCTGTGCTGCTGGCGCAGAGTGAGTTCAGCGCGTTCCTCAAGGCTGACGACAACGACCGCAGTGAACTGCTGGAAAAACTCACAGACACCGCGCTCTACACCCGCCTCGGCCGCCGCGCTTTCGACAAGACCAAAGAAGCCCGCGAAGCGCACAAGCTGTTGCAGGATCAGGCTACCGGGGTAACGCCTTTGGCGCCGGAAGCGCGCGCCGAACTCGACGAGCGTTTCAACACCGCGCAGCAACATATGAAGGCGCAACAGGCGCAGCTCAAACAGCTTGAGCAACAACACGGTTGGCTGAAGGATTTGCGTCAGTTGCAGGACGCGCAAAAAGCCGCCAGCGAACAACTGCAAACCGCGCAACAGCAATGGCAGGCACTGGCCGGCGAGCGGGTGAAGCTGACGCGTCTGGAACAGCTTGGCCCGCAACGCCATCAGTTCGCGCGCAAGGCCGAGCTTGATGCGCTGCTGACGCCACTGACGACGCAGATTGCCGCGCACACCCAACAACACGCCGCGTTGGGCGAACGCCAGACGCAACTGGCGCAAAACCTCGATACAGCAAAAGTCGCCCTCAGCGAAGCACAACAACGCCAGAGCGAAAACGCGCCGTTGCTGCGTCAGGCATTCGAAGAGCAAAGCACCCTCGCCCGTCTGATCAAGGACACTGCCAGCAGCGCCGAAGCCCGACAAACCGCCGAGCAAGCGTTCAAGGATGGCCAGAGCGCGATTCAGGCCTTGCAGGAAAAACAAGCTGAGGTCGCCGAGCGTTTGCAACGCATCGCCACCGAGCTTGAGCAGAGTGCGCATCTGGCGCCGTTGAGCGATGCCTGGAGCGCCTATCGCGACCGTCTGCAACAGCTGATGCTGATCGGCAACCGCATGAACAAGGGCCAGAGCGAACTGGCGTCCCTCGAACAGAACGCCGCGCGCAGTGCTGAGCAACTGGCCTCGCACAAGCAGCAACTGGAAGTGCTGTTCAAAGAGGCCGGCGCCGAGCCCGACGCGGTTGCGGAACAGATCGGCCTGCTCGGCACTTTGCTGCAGGACAACCGCAAACAGCTGCGCGCAGTTGAAGACCTGTCGCGCCTGTGGGCGTCTCAGCAGGATCTCGACAAGCGCAGCGCCGAGTTGCAACAACGTCAGCTCGACGCGCAGCAGCAACGCGAACGCTTGACCCAGGACGGTGTGAAAACCAAGGCCGAACTGACCGTCGCCGAGCAGACCCTCAATGTCACTCGCGAACTGCTCGAGCGTCAGCGGCTGGCGCGCAGTGCCAGTGTAGAAGAGTTGCGCGCGCAGTTGCAGGACGATCAGCCCTGCCCGGTCTGCGGCAGCAACGAGCATCCCTATCATCAGCCCGAAGCGCTGTTGCAAAGCCTTGGCCGTCACGATGAAAGCGAACAGGCCAACGCCCAGCAAGTGGTCGATCAGCTCAAGGAAAAACTGATCGAGCTGCGCGGCGAAGTCGGTGGCGTGATCGCGCAACAGAAAGAGCTGCTGCAGCAACAGGAACAACTGGCGGCGCAGCAACAAGCCCTGGCCCCGAGCCTCGACGCGCATCCGCTGGCCGCGCAACTGTTCAATCAGGACGCTGACAAACGCGACGCCTGGCTCAGCCGCCAGAACGAGCAATTGAACCAGAGCATCACTCAGGACGAACAACGGCAAAGCGCCCTGCTCACCTTGCAACAGGACGCGGCGCGCTTGTCGCAACAATTGCGTCAGGCCGAGGTGGCGCATCAGCAAGCGGCGCAACAGCTGAGCCATCAGCAGCATGAACTCAACAGCGACCGTCAGCGCCTTGAAGAAGAACTCAGCGCGTTCGGTCCGCTGCTGCCGGCTGACACTCTCGAAGCACTGCGCCTGGAGCCGGCCGCGACATTCATGCAGCTGGATCGGCAGATCGGCGAGCGTCTGGCCCAGCTTGAGCAGCAAAAGGAAGAGCTGAGCGAACAGCAGCAACGCCAGCAGACGTTGGAGAAAGAACAGGATCGCCAACAGCTGCGCACTCAGCAACTGCACAGCGCCGAGCAACAATTCACCGCGCTGACCGAGCAGCAGCAAAGCTGTCAGGAAAAGCTCGCGCAGTTACTTGGCGAGCACAGCAGCGCCGAGCATTGGCAGCAGCAGCTGGAACATGCGGTGGAACAGGCGCGCGTCGCCGAAACCAGCACCGCTGAGGAGCTGCAAAGCGTGCGCACGCAGCTGGTGCAGATCGCAGCCGAACTCAAGTCTCAGCAGGATCGCCTGCAAGCATTGGAGGCTGAAGAACAGGCACTCGCCGGCAAGATCGCCGATTGGCGCGCCAGCCACCCGGAACTGGATGACAGCGGCCTGGAAGACTTGCTGCGCTTCGACGACGCGCAAGTCGCCGACCTGCGTCAGACCCTTCAGCACAACGAAAAAGCCATCGAACAGGCCCAGGTCTTGTTGCAAGAGCGCGATCAGCGCCTGCTCGATCACCAGGCCCGGCAGGACGGCAATCTTGACGCCGAACAGCTGGACAGCGCCCTCGCCGAGCTGCAAAACCAGTTCGCCGTCAGCGAACAGCAGTGCGCCGAACTGCGCGCCGAACAGGCGGAAGACCAGCGCCGACAGAACGCCAATCAGGCGTTGGCCCGGCAGATCGCTGACGCCTACGCCGAGTATCAACGCTGGGCGCGACTCAGTGCCTTGATCGGCTCAGCCACCGGCGACACCTTCCGCAAGATCGCCCAGGCCTACAACCTCGACCTGCTGGTGCACCACGCCAACGCGCAGCTGCGCCAACTGGTCAAACGCTATCGCCTCAAACGTGGCGGCAGCATGCTCGGCCTGCTGGTGATGGACACGGAAATGGGCGACGAACTGCGCTCGGTGCATTCGTTGTCGGGCGGCGAGACGTTCCTCGTCTCGCTCGCCCTTGCGCTGGGTCTGGCTTCGATGGCGTCGAGCACGCTGAAAATCGAATCGCTGTTTATCGACGAAGGTTTCGGCAGCCTTGATCCGGAATCCTTGCAACTGGCCATGGACGCGCTCGATGGCTTGCAGGCGCAGGGACGCAAGGTGGCGGTGATTTCCCATGTGCAGGAAATGCACGAACGGATTCCTGTGCAGATTCAGGTGCGGCGCCAAGGCAATGGTTTGAGCACGCTGGAGGTGAAATGAACACGCTGTATTCCTTCCGCCGCTGCCCTTACGCCATGCGTGCGCGAATGGCGCTGCGTTATGCGGGCGTGCCGGTGGAGATTGTCGAAGTCAGTCTCAAGGACAAACCGGCGCAGATGCTGGCGCTCTCGCCCAAGGGCACGGTGCCGGTGCTGAATGCCGATGGCGTGGTGATCGATGAGAGTCTGCAGATCATGCGCTGGGCGTTGGCGCAGAATGATCCGGATGATTGGTTGCTGGCCGGTGATTCGTTCGCGGCGCTGTGGATGGAGAAACTGATTGAAGGCAATGATCAGATTTTCAAATCGGCTTTGAATCGCTACAAGTACGCCGAGCGTTACCCTGAGCAGCCGATGGAAGCTTATCGGGCTGAAGGTGCGTTATTTCTGCAGAAACTGGATGAGCTGCTTGAAGGACGTGACTACTTGCTGGCCGATCATCCGAGCCTCGCCGACATCGCCCTGCTGCCCTTCGTCCGGCAGTTCGCTCACGTTGATCGAGAGTGGTTCGCGCAGACGCCTTATGTTCGCTTGCAGGCCTGGTTGCAGCGCTTGCTCGAATCCGAACTGTTCACCTCGATCATGAAGAAGTAACTCTCTCTCTCTTGATCGTTCCCACGCTCCGCGTGGGAACGCAGCCGGGGACGCTCCGCGTCCCATTGGAATGCGGAGCGTCCCTTGAGGCATTCCCACGCAGAGCGTGGGAACGATCATTAGGCCAGTGCTTGGCACATGCCCAGCGCCATGCAATCCACTTCAAACGGCCCGAGAAAATCCACCGCAACCTTGACCGGTGGATTGCCGGCCATCAGGCCCAGCGTGTTGGCTCGTTCAATGTTGTGCGCGATGTTGTGGTTGGCCTCTATGGCCCGGGCCAAACCGCCCACCGAGCCTTGGCCAAACCCCAAGAGTGAGGCGCCGTTGGTCATCAGCGCGAGGCTGGCGATGACCCAGAGTCTGTAGCCTTTCATGCGCCGCCGACTCCTGCGAGTTCGGCCCTGTCGACCATCGCGCTTTGCGAGCGCAGTTCGAACTGGATGCCGGGGTGGGCGACGTCGATCGGGGCGTCGAAGCTGTGTTCCATTTGCGCGCCGATGCTGACAAACAGCACCACGGCCAGGTACAGACCGATGGCCAGGTAGGCGCCGCGTTTGGCGGAAGTGAGGATTGCGCTGGCCATGGTGTTCTCCGTGGGCAAAGGTTTCGATGGCCACAGAATCAATCAAAAAAGCCGAAGCAACCACTCAGGGTTTGCAATGGTGAATATCAGCTTCGTTGATTATTTAGCGGCTCTATTTGCCGGCGAGAGAAAACCTATGAGTGGAGAACGCGTACGCGCGTAGGAGCTGCCGAAGGCTGCGATCTCTTGTTTGATCATTCCCACGCAGAGCATGGGAACGATCAAGATCGCAGCCTTCGGCAGCTCCTACAGGAGAACGGTGCGCTCAGGCTTGGGTTTTGTGATCCAGCGCGGCGTAGAAGTTGGCGCTTTGTTGCAGGTATTTCTGGGTGTAGCTCTGGGTGTGGGATTTTTTGCTGGCGATTTCGACGTTGGCACCGGCTGGCAATACCACGGTGGCAGAAATGGCGGAAGCGGCGATGACGGAGAAGAGATTGAAATTCATGGCGGTAACCCTCGTGTTCGTTTGCTTGGTTTGCCCGGTCGGGCTGTGAAACAAACGTAACGCTCGAGGGTTGCTCGCTTGAAATCTTTTGTAGCATTAGCCGATATCAGTGCAATTAATACAACGATGCAGGCCCCGCAGAACGGGGCCTGTGGCTTATTGTCGCACTACAAACTTCAGATCGCTTGGCGCGTCCATCGGCAGTTTTTGCACGGTTTTGCCGAGCAGACCGGTCTTGGTATCGCGTTCGACGACGACAATCTGGTTGCTCTTCTGGTTGGCGATCAAGACGAATTTACCGCTCGGATCGAGAGCAAACTCGCGCGGGTGATCACCCTCGACCGAGCGCTTTTGCAGCTCTTTGAGCTGACCGGTCGCAGGATCAATGCCGAACACTACGAGTTGATTGGCCGTGCCGCGATTGCTCACGTAGAGAAACTTGCCGTCAGCCGAAGCATGCAGCGCCGCGCCGGCTTTGTCCGAGGTTGGCTGGCCCGCTGCAAGATCGACCAGTTGCGTCTGGGTCAGCACGCCGTCGTTGTAGTCGAACACCGCAACCTGCGCGCTCATCTCCATGGTCAGCCAAGCGTGTTTGCCATCAGCGCTGAACAGCAGATGACGCGGGCCACTGCCGGCCGGCAAGGCTACCGAGGCGGTTTTTGCCGGGGTCAGCGGCAGGTGTGGATTGGCCTTCGGGTCGTACTGATAGATGAAAACCTTGTCCGCGCCCAAATCATTGGAGAACACGTAGCGACCGTCCGGCGAAGACACCGTCGAGTGCACGTGATTCGAGGCCTGGCGCTCAGGGTTGACCCGGCTGGCCGGGTGGCCGCTCATCTGCACCACCGGTTTCAGCTGGCCGTCGGCATCGACCGGCAATACCGCCAGGGTGCCGCCCGGATCTTCCATCACCGAGTAGTTGCTGACGAACAGGTGTCTGGCATCAGCGCTGAGGCTGGAATGGGTCGGCTCGTTACCGAGGCTCTGCACTTGATTGATCAGGCTCAGCGCATGGGTCTTCGGGTCGATGGCGAAGCTGCTGACGCGGCCGACCGGGTCAGTCTGGCCCGGGCCGTTTTCATTGACCACGAACAAACGCTTCTGGTCTTTCGAGAGGGTCAGCCAGGACGGGTTTTCGGTCTTGACCACTTGCAGCGGCTTGGCGTCGATCTGGCCGGTGGCGCTGTCGAACTGCATGCGGTAGATGCCCTGGCTGGAACCGGCGGTGTACGAGCCGACCAGCAACTGCAAGGTGTCGGCGCTGGCGCTGGAAAGCCCCATCGCGCCGACGCTGCCGGCCATCAGCAAAGGCCAGAAATTACGCATCTTCATTATTGTCATCCTCATCGTCGCTGCTGCTGACTACGTCGCCGAGGCACACCAGACGATGCTCGCCCGTGGTCTTGGTGTCGCTGGCGTAACCGACGATCAGCCAGCTCTGCAGCGTCTCATCGAACGTCGCAGCCGCAACCTGAGCCGGGGTGAATTCCCAGTGCTTGGCTGCACGGCCATCAATGCATTCGATGTGCAGGTTATCGTCCTCGTCGAGGGCGAATTCGAAGGCGTGCAGGCCATCGATTTCGACCATATCGCAGTGTTCGAGGGCGTTGAGAAGGGTTTGGGCAGTCATGGCAAACAGTCTTTCTTTGGGGGGAAAGGGCCAATGATAGCCCAATGTGATCCAGAGGCCCCTGCTGGAACCTCTGTCTGATCGTTCCCACGCTCCGCGTGGGAATGCCTCAAGGGACGCTCCGCGTTCCATTGGGACGCAGAGCGTCCCGGGCTGCATTCCCACGCAGAGCGTGGGAACGATCAACACAAAAAATCGCGGTGCTGGCTAGATCGCCTCACGCGATGGCTTGCCATCCACCAGGCGCTGAATCCGCAGCGGGTTGGCGTTTTTCAGTGGTTCGGGCAGCAAGCTGTCCGGGTAGTTCTGGAAGCACACCGGGCGCAGGAAGCGATCGATCGCCAGCGTGCCCACTGACGTGCCGCGCGCATCGGACGTCGCCGGGTACGGGCCGCCATGCACCATCGAATCGCACACTTCGACACCAGTCGGATAACCATTGAGCAGGATGCGCCCGACTTTCTGTTCCAGCAGCGGCGTCAGTTCGGCGAATTGCTCGAAGTCAGACGGCTCACCAATGATCGTCGCGGTCAGTTGACCGTGCAGGCCGTGCAGCGCTGCGCTCAGTTGTGCCTGATCGGCCACTTCGACGATTACTGTGGTCGGACCGAACACTTCTTCCTGTAGCACTTCGTCGCCGTTGATCAACAGGCTGACATCGGCCTTGAACAACTGCGGCTGCGCCTGATTGCCCTGCTGCGGATTGCCGGCCAGATGCTCAATGCCACTATGCGCCAGGAGCTTTTCCAGACCTTTGCCATAGCTGCCGAGGGTGCCGGCGTTGAGCATGGTTTGCGCCGGTTGATCACCGATCGCAGCGGCGACTTGCTGTACAAACGCGCTGAACTGCGGTGAGCGAATACCGATCACCAGCCCCGGGTTGGTGCAGAACTGACCGCAACCCTGCACTACCGAAGCGGTGAGGTCGCGCGCGACGGTTTCCGAACGCGTGGCCAGTGCCTGCGGCAAGACGATCACCGGGTTGATGCTGGACATCTCGGCAAACACCGGGATCGGTTGCGGACGTGCAGCGGCCATGTCGCACAAAGCGCGACCGCCCTTCAGCGAGCCAGTGAAACCAACGGCCTGAATTGCCGGGTGCTTGACCAGCCATTCGCCGACGCCGCCACCGTAGATCATGTTGAACACGCCTGCGGGCATACCGGTTTTTTCTGCGGCACGAATGATCGCGTCGGCGACCAATTCAGCGGTGGCCATGTGGCCGCTGTGGGCCTTGAACACTACCGGGCAACCGGCGGCCAGCGCTGCTGCGGTATCGCCACCGGCAGTGGAGAACGCCAGCGGGAAGTTGCTCGCACCAAACACCGCGACCGGGCCGAGGCCGATGCGGTACTGACGCAGATCCGGACGTGGCAGCGGCTGACGATCCGGCAGTGCCAGATCGATCCGTGCGCCGTAGAAATCACCGCGACGCAGGACTTTGGCGAACAGACGCATCTGCCCGCTGGTGCGACCACGCTCGCCCTGAATGCGTCCGGCCGGCAGCGCGGTTTCGCGGCAGACCACGGCGACGAAATCGTCGCCAAGCGCATCCAGCTCATCCGCGACTGCGTCGAGGAACTGCGCGCGACGTTCGGCGCTGAGGCTGCGATACGTCGGGTAAGCCGCAGCGGCGGCCTTGGCGGCGGCGTCGACTTCTTCGGCCGTGGCCTGAATGAAATCGTGCGGCAGGGCCTCGCCCGTGCTGGCGTCGACCGAGTGCAGTTTGACGCTGCCGGCGGCGCTGCGCTGACCGCCGATGTAGTTGTGACCGAGAATCTGAGTCATGGGATCTCCTTAAAGGGTGCCGATGCTGTCCGGTTCAAAAGCCGCCTGAACCGGTGCGATACCGTTGACCAGCGCAGCGCCGAAGTCGGCCTGGCTGATCTCGAACGTGTCGCCCGGCTGGGTGCGGATGCCGTCGGCAAACGACAGGGTCGCAGTGCCGAAAAAGTGAATATGCACGTCGCCCGGACGCAGGAACTGACTGTATTTGAAGTGGTGGTACTCAAGGTTCGCCAGGCTGTGGCACATGTTGGCCTCGCCACTGAGGAACTCGTTCTGCCAGAGCACTTCGCCGTCACGCAGGATTCGGCTGGTGCCGGCAAGGTGTTGAGGCAATTCACCGGTACGAAGTTCCGGGCCATAACTGCAACTGCGCAATTTCGAGTGCGCCAGGTACAGGTAATTCTTGCGCTCCATGACGTGGTCGGAGAACTCGTTGCCCACCGCGAAACCGAGGCGATACGGCTTGCCATCGTTGCCGATGACGTACAGGCCGGCCATCTCCGGCTCTTCGCCGGCGTCTTCGGCGAACGGCGGCAGCGGGAACGCCTGCCCCGGACGCACGACAATGCTGCCGTCGCCCTTGTAGAACCACTCCGGTTGCACACCGGCCTGCCCCGCCGCCGGTTTGCCACCCTCCACGCCCCATTTGAAAATGCGCATGGTGTCGGTCATTGCCGCTTCATCGCCGGCCTGCTGGTGCATCTTGTCCCGGGCCGAAGCGCTGCCCAGATGGGTCAGGCCGGTACCGCTGACCAGCATGTGCGCCGGGTCCGGGTGATCGAGTGGCGGCAGGATGCGCAGGTCTTTGAGCAACTGCCCATAGTCGTGACTGGCGCCGAGGCCGAGGCTTTGCACTTGCTGCTCAAGCGAGTTGCCGGCCTCGATTGCCGCCAGGGCCAGATCACGGACACTGCGGGCGTCCTCGACTTCGCGGACCTGACCGTTGTCGACCACGCCGACCCGGCGCTCGCCGTTGGGTAATTCGAATTGAACCAGATGCATGATTTTCTCCTGTTCCATCAAAAACGCCGCTATCCCCTGTGGGAGCGAGCCTGCTCGCGAAAGCGGTGTACCGGTCACCAGCAGTGTTGAATGTGATGGCCTCTTCGCGAGCAGGCTCGCTCCCACAGGGGCCAGTGTTGTCAGTCAGATGCGGGTCGCGCCACGGGCGCTGGCGGCGAACTGGTCGACGGGCAGCACATGCTTGCGTTCCAGCACGCGGTAGACGATGCCGGTCAGAATCAGCCCGAACACCATCACGCCCGAGAGGAAGTACAACCCCGAAGCCAGATTGCCGGTGTATTCCTTCAACGCGCCGATCACGAACGGCCCGATGTAACCGCCCAGGTTGCCGACCGAGTTGATCAAGGCAATCCCCGCCGCGGCACTCGCGCCAGCAAAGAAACGCCCCGGCAAGGTCCAGAACACCGCGGTGCATGAGAACAGCGCGAACGCCACCAGACACAGCGCCGCCAGTTGCGCCACCGGCAGCGACAGCCAGGCGCTGAGGAACAGGCCCAGCGCACCGAGCACATAGAGCACCGCCAAGTGGCCGTAGCGATCATTCAAACGGTCGGAACTGCGCGGAATGATCAGCAGGCCGATGATCCCGAAAATGTATGGCACCGAAGAGACGAACCCGGTCACCAGATCGCTGCCGCCGAACTGTTTGATCAACGTCGGCAGCCACAGGCCCAGACCATAAATGCTCAGGGTCACCGGCAGATAGAACAGCGCCAGCAACAACACACGTTTGTCTTTCAGCGCATGCAGCGGATTGCCGTGACGGGTCTGGCCGTATTCCTGCAAATCCTTTTTCAGTTCGCCGGTCAGCCAGTCTTTTTCCGCCTGATCCATCCACTTCACTTGCTGCGGGCCGTCCGGCAGCCAGCGCAGCACCGGCCAGGTCAGCAGGATCGCCGGGGTGCCGATGACGATGAACAGCCACTGCCAGCCGTGCAGGCCGAGGATGCCGTCCATGCCCAGCAAACCACCGGACACGGGACCGGTGATCATCATCGCGATGGGTTGCGAGAGGATGAACAGGCCAAGGATCTTGCCGCGATGGCGCACCGGGAACCATTGGGTGATGTAGTACAGCACGCCGGGGAAGAAGCCCGCCTCGGCCGCGCCGAGCAGAAAGCGCATCACGTAGAAGCTGTGCGGCCCTTGCACGAAGGCCATGCCGATGGTGATCGCGCCCCAGGTGATCATGATCCGCGCGAACCAGCGTCGTGCGCCGAAGCGTTCGAGCATCAGGTTGCTGGGAATCTCTAGAAGAAAGTAACCAATGAAGAACAGCCCGGCACCGAGGCCATAGGCGGCGTCGCCGATACCGATGTCCGCGCCCATGTGCAGCTTGGCGAAGCCGACGGCGGAGCGATCCACATAGGCGATCAGGTACAGCAGGATCAGGAAGGGAATCAGTTTCAGTGTGATGCGCCGGACAAGCCGCAATTCCTGGCTCATGAGATCGGTCTCCGATTGTTGTTTTTATAGAACCTCGGGGGACGCCTCTCGCCAAAACAGCCAGGGCCATCCCTCCGTCGAAAACGACTATATAGTAATACTAATTACCCAACAACACTTCCAAAGCGCGGATTTTGAGCTTAGATTAAGCGTCAGCTCGCAAACAATAGTCTTACAATAAGAGAATCGATCATGTCTGATAAGAAACCCACCCTGCGCTCCGCCCAATGGTTTGGCACGGCCGACAAGAACGGCTTCATGTACCGCAGCTGGATGAAGAATCAGGGCATCGCCGACCATCAGTTCCACGGCAAGCCGATCATCGGCATCTGCAACACCTGGTCGGAACTGACCCCGTGCAACGCGCACTTCCGCCAGATCGCGGAGCACGTCAAACGCGGGGTGATCGAGGCCGGTGGTTTTCCGGTGGAGTTTCCGGTGTTCTCCAACGGCGAATCGAACCTGCGCCCGACCGCCATGCTCACCCGCAACCTGGCGAGCATGGACGTTGAAGAAGCGATTCGCGGCAACCCGATCGACGGCGTCGTGCTGCTCACCGGTTGCGACAAAACCACTCCAGCACTGTTGATGGGCGCGGCCAGTTGCGACGTGCCGGCCATCGTCGTCACCGGCGGGCCGATGCTCAACGGCAAGCACAAAGGCAAGGACATCGGTTCCGGCACCGTGGTCTGGCAGCTCAGCGAACAGGTCAAGGCCGGCACCATCACCATCGATGACTTCCTCGCAGCCGAGGGCGGCATGTCGCGTTCGGCGGGCACCTGCAACACCATGGGCACCGCGTCGACCATGGCCTGCATGGCTGAAGCACTGGGCACTTCGCTGCCGCACAACGCCGCGATTCCGGCTGTGGATGCACGCCGTTATGTGCTGGCGCACATGTCCGGCATGCGTGCGGTGGAGATGGTGCGTGAAGACCTGAAATTGTCGAAGATCCTCACCAAGGAAGCCTTTG
This sequence comes from Pseudomonas siliginis, assembly GCF_024072275.1. NCBI lineage: Bacteria > Pseudomonadati > Pseudomonadota > Gammaproteobacteria > Pseudomonadales > Pseudomonadaceae > Pseudomonas > Pseudomonas siliginis. The sequence goes on from NZ_CP099598.1 coordinate 3,367,363, forward strand.
AAAACGCCATTCGCGTCAACGCCGCCATCGGTGGTTCGACCAATGCCGTGATCCACTTGAAAGCCATCGCCGGGCGCATCGGCGTCGAGCTCGATCTGGACGACTGGACCCGCATCGGTCGCGGCATGCCGACCATCGTCGACCTGCAACCGTCCGGGCGTTTCCTGATGGAAGAGTTCTACTACGCCGGTGGCTTGCCAGCGGTGCTGCGTCGCCTCGGCGAAGCCGATCTGATCCCCAACCCGAACGCACTGACCGTCAACGGCAAGTCCATCGGCGAGAACACCAAAGACGCGCCGATCTATGGCGAAGACCAAGTGATCCGCACCCTCGACAATCCGATTCGCGCTGACGGCGGCATCTGCGTGTTGCGCGGCAATCTGGCGCCGCTGGGCGCGGTGCTCAAGCCGTCCGCCGCTAGCGCTGAACTGATGCAGCATCGCGGTCGCGCGGTGGTGTTCGAGAACTTCGACATGTACAAGGCGCGGATCAACGATCCGGAGCTGGACGTCGATAAGGATTCGATTCTGGTGATGAAGAACTGCGGGCCGAAGGGTTATCCGGGCATGGCTGAAGTCGGCAACATGGGCCTGCCGGCCAAGCTGTTGGCGCAAGGCGTGACGGACATGGTGCGCATTTCCGATGCACGGATGAGCGGCACCGCTTACGGCACGGTGGTTCTGCACGTCGCGCCGGAAGCGGCAGCGGGCGGGCCTTTGGCGGCAGTGAAGGAAGGCGACTGGATCGAACTCGATTGCGCCAGCGGCCGTCTGCATCTGGACATTCCGGATGCTGAACTGGCGGCACGCATGGCCGATCTGCAAGCACCGCAGCAGTTGCTGGTGGGCGGTTATCGTCAACTGTACATCGATCACGTCCTCCAGGCGGATCAGGGTTGCGACTTTGACTTCCTGGTTGGTTGCCGAGGTGCCGAGGTTCCGCGTCACTCTCACTAACAGCGCAATTCCCCTGTGGGAGCGAGCCTGCTCGCGAAGAGGGAGTGTCAGTCGACATCTATTTGACTGATATGCCGCCTTCGCGAGCAGGCTCGCTCCCACAGTTGCTTTTGCGTATCGCCTCAAATCTGTGCCGTGCCTGCTATGATGCGCGGCATCTCCATCGCTCAGGATCGCGCCACTCCCCATGGATTACCGCAAACCTACCGACCGTAAAAGCATGCACTCGCGCATCGTCCAGGAACTGGGCATGCAGATCGTCTCCGGACGCTTTTTGCCCGACGACAAACTGCCCGCCGAAGCCCTGCTTTGCGAGGAGTACGCGGTCAGTCGCCCGGTATTGCGCGAAGCCACGCGGGTGCTGGTGGCCAAGGGTCTGGTGTATTCCAAACCGCGCGTCGGCACCGTGGTCAAGGCTCGCCGCGAATGGCACATGCTCGACCCGGACGTGCTGCACTGGCTGATGCAGAGCAGCCCGCAGAATGAATTCTTCAACGTGCTGACCAGCGTGCGCAGCATCATCGAGCCGGCAGCGGCCGCCCTCGCCGCTCAGCATGCAACCGATGCCGACATCGCCGCGATCAACGAAGCCTACCAACGCATGGAAGCCGCGCCGACTCCGGAAGCGCTGTTGCAGCCGGACCTGGACTTCCACAGCCGCATCGCCGATGCCACGCACAACGACCTGCTGGCGAACCTGTGCAACATGTTGGCGGTAGCGATTGCCGAGGCGTTGAAGCATTCCAATCAACGGCCGAATCTGCATGAACTGGCGTTGCCGCGGCACAAGGCGATCCTGACCGCCATCGAGAATCGTGATGCGCTGGGTGCCCGACATGCGACGCTGGTGCAGCTGGATGATGCGCGCAGTGCGTTGAGTGTGGTGCTTGGCGCTGAGCTTTCTTAGGGCTTGAGACCGCTTGCCCTCACCCTAGCCCTCTCCCAGAGGTAGAGGGGACCGATTGGGGAATATTTGAGATTTACGCCGACTTGAACGTTCTGCTGTGAATCCATAACCGACTCGGTATTTCAGGTCGATATATCTAGCCGCACCCCTCGGTCAGTCCCCTCTCCCTCCGGGAGAGGGCTAGGGTGAGGGGCTCTTGATGTTGATTCACAAAAAAAGCCGCAACCCCTCAAGGTTGCGGCTTTGTCGTTTCAGCCTGTCAGATCAGTGGGCAAACAGCGAATTGCCCTTCTGCCCCGCCAGCTTCTCAGGCTTGATCAGGAACTTGGCCAGCGCCGGCAGCAGCCACAGCGCGCCGAACATGTTCCACAGCAGCATGAAGGTCAGCATCAGGCCCATGTCAGCCTGGAACTTGATCGCCGAGAAGATCCAGGTGCACACGCCGATCGCCAGGCACAGGCCGGTGAACAGCACCGCTTTACCGGTGGACTTCAGGGTCTGGTAATAGGCTTCCTGCAACGGCAGCCCGGCACGCAGGAAACTTTCCAGGCGGCTGTAGATGTAGATGCCGTAATCCACGCCAATCCCCACGCCCAACGCCACCACCGGCAGCGTCGCAACTTTCACGCCGATGCCCATGAACGCCATCAGCGCGTTGCCGAGTACCGAGGTCAGCACCAGCGGCAGGACGATGCACAGGGTTGCCGCCCAAGAGCGGAAGGTGATCATGCACATCACCGCCACGCAGATGTACACCAGAATCAGAATGGTCAGCTCAGCCTGTTTGATGACTTCGTTGGTGGCCGCTTCGATCCCGGCGTTACCGGCAGCAAGGATGAATTCCAGACCGTCCTTATTGTTTTCCTTGGCGAACTCCTGCACCGCTTGCACCGCACGGTCGAGGGTTTCGGCCTTGTGGTCGTTGAGGAACACCAGTACCGGTGCCAGCGAGCAGCTGTTGTTGTACAGGCCATCGGCGCGGGCGATCGAGTTATTCAGTACGTCCGGGTTGCGCGACAGGGTTTCCCATTTCAGGTTGCCCTCGTTCATGCCCTTGATCATCTGCTTGGACACGGTCACCAGCGAGATCGCCGACTGCACGCCCTCGGTGTTCTGCATCTTCCACATCAGCTGATCGATCGGCGCCATGGCTTCGTAGCGCGAGCAGCCTTCAGCCTTGGTCTTGACCATCACCACCAGCACGTCGGAGCTGGTCGAGTAGTTGCTGATGATGAAGTTGTTGTCCTTGTTATAGCGCGAGTCCGGACGCAGTTCCGGCGCGCCCTGGTCGAGGTCGCCGATCTTCAGGTTCTGGCTGTACCAGAGGCCGCCACCGAAGGCGATCAGCGCCAGCGCTACCGAAATCGGCGCGACTTTCGGGCTGGCGAAGTTCGACAGCAGACGCCAGAACGGATGTTCACGGTTCGCATCTTTCTTGCTCTTGGCAATCGCGCGCTTGCTGATGCCGACATAGGAAATCGCCACCGGCAGCAGGATCAGGTTGGTGAACACGATCACCGCAACGCCGATGGAGGCGCCGATAGCCAGTTCACGGATCACGCCGATGTCGATGATCAGCAGAGTGATGAAGCCCACCGCATCGGCCAGAATCGCGATCATCCCCGGCAGGAACAACTGGCGGAAGGTGCGCCGTGCAGCGGTCAGGGCGTTATCGGCCTCGCTGGATTGCAGGGCGATACCGTTGATCTTCTGTACGCCGTGGGAAATGCCGATGGCGAAAATCAGGAACGGCACCAGCATCGAATACGGGTCGAGGCCGAAGCCGAAGAAGTGCATCAACCCGAGTTGCCAGACCACCGCCACCAGCGTCGTGCTCAAAACCGCGATGGTGCTGCGCAGGCAGTTGGTGAACCACAGCAGCAGAATCAGGGTGATGACGAAGGCGACACCGAAGAACAGCACCACCATCACCAGACCGTCGATCAGGTCGCCGACCTTCTTGGCGAAACCGACAATATGGATCTTGATGTTGGGGTTCTGCGCTTCGAACTTGTTGCGGATCTTGTCTTCGAGCTCATGGGAGAACTGGCGATAGTCCAGCGCCAGCAACTTGCCCTGATCCTGGGGGTCCGGATAGGCCTCCAGCAGCGGGATGTCGACGATGCTCGACTTGAAGTCGTTGGCCACCAGACGCCCGACCTGGCCGGACTTGAGCACGTTGTTGCGCAGCAGATCGAGGCTGTCCTGGGAGCCGTTGTAGCTCTGCGGAATCACTTCACCGCCGGCGAAACCCTCTTCGGTCACTTCGGTCCAGCGTACGCTCGGGCTCCACAGCGATTTGAGGCCGGAACGGTCGACGCCGGAAATGTAGAACACTTCGTCGTTGATCTGGCGCAGGGTCTCCATGTACTCCTTGGAGAAGATGTCACCGTCGGTGGCTTCCACCGAAATACGTACGGTGTTGCCCAAGTTCGCCAGATCGTTGCGGTGTTCCATCATCTTTTCGATGAAGGGATGCTGCAGCGGGATCATTTTTTCAAAACTGGTCGACGGCCGGATCAGCGTGGCCTGCCAGAACAGGAAAATGCTCACCACCAGGCAGATCAGGATCACGGCCGGACGGTTGTTGAAGATCAGGCGCTCGAGAACCGTCGCCTTTTCCTGCTGAGGAGTGATCAAGGAAGTCATAGCCCCGCCTTCTTGTTATTGGTCTCGGCACCGTTTGGCTGGGTGATGTGCAAACCACCCTGCCCGGTCAGAATCAGGTTGCCGTTGCCAGCGGCGGTGACCGACGACAGCGAAATGCGATCCGGACGGTTGAACACGCTGAAGGTTTCGCCGTTGTCGCTGCTGCTGATCACCGAACCGCCGTTACCGACGATCACGATCGAGCCGTCTTCGAGCAGCGTGCCGCCAGACAGACCGAACTCCAGCGCACCGCGTGCAGCTTTGAGTTCGACCTGCTCCCAGGTGCTGCCGAAATCAGTGGAGCGATAAAGATTGCCGCGCAAGCCGTACGCCAGCAGGGTCTGCGGCTGCGCCGTGCCGATCACGCCGAACAGCGAACCTTCGTACGGGCCTTCGAGCTTTTCCCAGGTCTGGCCGTCATCGGCGGAGCGGAACATGCTGCCGGACTCGCCGACGATGAACAGCCCGGCGTCTTTCACGGCGGCGATGGCGTTGAGGTGGAACTGGTCTTCGTTGTCGAGGCGATCGCTGACGTCTTCCCAGTGCTTGCCGCCGTCGGAGGTTTCCAGCAGCGTGCCGTAGGCGCCCACGGCAAAGCCGCTGCTGGCGTCCTTGAACCAGACGTCGAGCAGCGGCGATTCGCGTGCGAGGTCTTCGAATTGTTTGGTCCAGGTCAGACCGCCGTCTGCGCTGGCGAGAATCTGTGCGTCGTGGCCCACGGCCCAGCCGTTTTTGTCATCGACGAAATACACGGCAGTGAGCAGTTGCCGGGTCGGCACCTTGGCCTGGGTCCAGGTTTTGCCCTGGTCATCGGAATAGACGATGTGCCCGCGATCGCCGACCGCGACAAGACGCGCGCCAGCGTGGACGACATCAAGAATCAGGCTTTTTGCGGCCTTGGCCGATTCGGTGGCATAGACCACGTCAGCCGGGGCCTCGGCGGCAATCACAGGTGCCGATAACGTGGCAAAGCCCAGCAGCGAGAGTGCTGTGGCCAGCAACGCGGTGTTGCGTAACGCCGGCGGGCGGCAACGACTCATAGACCTTCCCCTATTTATTATTGTTGGGCCATCGGGCCTTCAAGGGCGCCGCAAGGGTGCTCGGCTACTGGCGTTTCAGAAGCATAGTCCTGAAACCCGCAATCCAGAGCCCCTTCGGAAGCTGGCTCATCCTATCGGGCTTTGCAAATGTCTGACAATCGGCGCCGCGTTATCTTTTGTTAACCGAAAGCGGCTCTCTGTAACCCATCATTTTCCCTGTGGGAGCGAGCCTGCTCGCGAATGCGGTGTATCAGTCACCCTGTTTATTGGCTGACCCACCGCTTTCGCGAGCAGGCTCGCTCCCACAGGGTTTGTAGTGATGGTTGGTTTTGCGACAAAGGGTGAATGCGCAGCCATTCGTAGGATGGATGACGCAATTGTTGCGGAGGGGACTTGCAGGATCGGTATTATGGTATACCATCAGACGCACAGACACTCTCAATCCCCCAAACGGAGCAGCTCATGAGTTTCGAAATTCGCAAGATCGTCAGCTATGTCGAAGAAACCTTCATCGAAGGCGGCAAGTCCACTGACAAGCCGGTGACCATGGTCGGCCTCGCCGTGGTGATGAAGAACCCGTGGGTGGGCAATGGTTTTGTCGAAGACCTCAAGCCGCAGATCCGCGCCAACTGCTCCGACCTCGGCGCAATGATGGTCGAGCGTCTGGTGGGCATCATTGGTGGCGCCGAGAAGATCGAGGCTTATGGCAAAGCGGCGGTGGTCGGCGCTGATGGCGAGATCGAACACGCCTCCGCGGTGATCCACACCCTGCGCTTCGGCAACCACTATCGCGAAGCGGTGAAAGCCAAGAGCTACCTGAGCTTCACCAACAAGCGCGGCGGTCCGGGCACGTCGATTCAGATCCCGATGATGCACAAGGACGACGAAGGCCTGCGTTCGCACTACATCACCCTGGAAATGCAGATTGAAGACGCGCCGCGTGCCGACGAAATCGTGGTGGTGCTGGGTTGCGCCGACGGTGGCCGCCTGCACCCGCGCATCGGCAACCGCTACATCGATCTGGAAGAACTGGCCGCCGAAAAAGCCCAGTAATCACAACAAGAAAGGCATTGCAGGAGCGCTCCATGATTCGGCTCACCGCTGAACTCACCCCGGCTGGCACCAGTTACCTGGCGACCGGCCAAGGCCAGCCCGTGGTATTGATCCACGGCGTGGGCCTGAACAAAGAAATGTGGGGCGGGCAGATTGTCGGCCTCGCCAGCCAGTACCAGGTGATCGCCTACGACATGCTCGGCCACGGCGCCAGTCCGCGCCCGGCCAGCGGCACCGACCTGCTCGGTTACGCCGATCAGTTGCTCGAGCTGCTCGATCACCTGAATCTGCCCCAGGCAGCGGTGATCGGTTTCTCCATGGGCGGTCTGGTCGCGCGGGCCTTCGCCCTGCACTACCCGGAGCGCCTGCAAAGCCTGGTGGTGCTGAACAGCGTCTTCAACCGCAGCGAAGAACAGCGTGCCGGTGTCATCGCGCGCACTGCGCAGGCTGCCGAACATGGCCCGGACGCCAACGCCGAAGCCGCTCTGTCACGCTGGTTCAGCCGTGAATATCAGGCGGCCAACCCGGCGCAGATCGCCGCGTTGCGCCAGACCTTGGCCAACAACGATCCGCAGGGTTACCTGACCACCTACGAATTGTTCGCCACCCAGGACATGTACCGCGCCGACGACCTGAGCAGCATTCAGGCGCCGACACTGATCGCCACTGGCGAGCTCGACCCTGGCTCGACGCCGGAAATGGCCGAGCAACTGGCCCGACGCATCCCCGGCGCGAAGGTTGCCGTGCTGCCCGAGCAACGGCATATGATGCCGGTAGAGTCGCCGCGTCTGGTCAATCAGATGCTGCTGGAATTTCTCCAATTCGCACACGCCCGACAAAACCATATAAAGGGGATCGTTGCATGACACTCGCACGCTTCCAGATGTGCATCGGCGGAGACTGGGTCGACGCCCTCTCCGGCAAGACCTTCGAAAGCCTCAACCCGGCCTCCGCGCAAGCCTGGGCGCAATTGCCCGACGCCGATGAAGCGGACGTCGAACGCGCCGTGCAAGCGGCGCAGACGGCCTTCGACAGCCCGGCATGGCGCGGTCTGACCGCCACCGCGCGAGGGAAATTGCTGCGTCGCCTCGGCGATCTGATCGCAGAAAACAAGGAACACCTGGCGCAGCTGGAAAGCCGTGACAACGGCAAGCTGATCCGCGAAACCCGTGGCCAGGTCAGCTACCTGCCGGAGTTCTTCCACTACACCGCAGGCCTGGCTGACAAACTGGAAGGCGGCACCCTGCCGCTGGACAAGCCCGACCTGTTTGCCTACACCGTGCACGAAGCCATGGGTGTGGTCGCCGCGATCATTCCGTGGAACAGCCCGCTGTACCTGACCGCGATCAAACTGGCCCCGGCCCTCGCCGCCGGCAACACGATTGTGATCAAGCCGTCCGAGCACGCTTCGGCGACCATTCTCGAGCTGGCGCGTCTGGCCCTTGAAGCCGGGATTCCGCCGGGCGTGGTCAACGTCGTCACCGGTTACGGTCCGAGCACTGGCGCCGCCCTCACCCGCCATCCACTGATCCGCAAGATCGCCTTCACCGGCGGCGCGGCCACGGCTCGGCATGTAGTGCGCAGCAGCGCCGAGAATTTCGCCAAGCTGTCGCTGGAACTGGGCGGCAAGTCGCCGAATATCATCTTCGCCGACGCCGATCTGGACAGCGCGATCAACGGCGCGATTGCCGGGATCTACGCGGCGTCCGGGCAGAGTTGCGTGTCTGGTTCGCGCTTGCTGGTGCAGGACGAAATCTACGACGAATTCGTCAATCGTCTGGTCGAGCGCGCCCAGCGCATCCGCATCGGCAACCCACAGGAAGACCACAGTGAAATGGGTCCGATGGCCACCGCGCAGCAACTGGCGGTGGTCGAAGGTCTGGTCGCCGATGCGATCGCCGAAGGCGCGCGTTTGCGCACCGGTGGCAAGCGTCCGGCGCATCTCGGCGAAGGCTGGTTCTACGAGCCGACGCTGTTCGAGTGCGACCGCAATTCGATGAAGATCATGCAGGAAGAAGTCTTCGGCCCGGTCGCCTCGGTGATTCGTTTCAAAGACGAAGCCGAAGCGCTGGCGATCGCCAATGACTCACAGTTCGGCCTCGCCGCCGGCATCTGGACCCGTGACCTCGGCCGCGCCCATCGTCTGGCACGCGATGTGCGCTCGGGGATCATCTGGGTCAACACTTACCGCGCGGTGTCGGCGATGGCGCCGATCGGCGGCTTCAAGAACAGTGGCTATGGACGCGAAAGCGGCATCGATTCGGTGCTGGCCTACACCGAACTGAAAACGGTGTGGATCAACCTCTCCCAGGCGCCAATGCCTGATCCGTTTGTGATGCGCTAGGAGTCCTGCGAAATGATCGAACCCGGCATTTACAAAGACGTCATGAGCTCGTTCCCGTCCGGCGTTACGGTGGTCACCACCCTCGACCCGGACGGCGGCATCGTCGGCATCACCGCCAGCGCGTTCAGCGCGCTGTCGATCGACCCGGCGCTGGTGCTGTTCTGCCCCAACTATGCGTCCGACACCTACCCGGTACTGCGCGACAGCAAGAAATTCGCCATCCATTTGCTCTCCGCCGAGCAGACTGCCGAAGCCTACGCGTTCGCCGGCAAGGGCAAGGAAAAGGCCAAGGGCATCGAGTGGCACCTGAGCGATCTGGGCAACCCGATTCTGGCCAAGGCCACGGCGATCATCGAGTGCGAGTTGTGGCGTGAATACGACGGCGGCGATCACGCGATCATTGTCGGCGCAGTGAAGAACCTGATCCTGCCCGAGCAACCGGTGACGCCGATGATTTATCACAAGGGCAAGCTCGGTGCGTTGCCGCCCCTTGTTTGAGAACAATACAAAACCCTGTGGGAGCTGGCTTGCCAGCGATGGCGACGGAACATTCAACATCAATGCTGACTGAACTACCGCTATCGCTGGCAAGCCAGCTCCCACAGGATTGAGGTGAGGCGAAAGAAATGAGTAACGAGAAGTATGAAAAAGGTCTGAAAATCCGCACCCAGGTATTGGGCGAAGCCTACGTGCAGCGCTCGATAGACAACGCCGACGATTTCACCCGTCCGCTGCAGGAAATGGTCACCGAATACTGCTGGGGACATGTCTGGGGGCGTGAGGGTCTGTCGCTCAAGGAACGCAGCATGATCAACCTGGCGATGATCTCCGCGCTCAACCGCCCGCATGAACTCAAGCTGCATGTGCGTGGCGCCTTGCGTAACGGCCTGAGTCGTGAGCAAATACGCGAAATTCTGCTTCAGGTCGGCATTTATTGCGGCGTTCCGGCGGCCGTGGACAGTTTCCGGCTGGCCCGTGAAGCCTTTGCCGAAGCCGACGCCGAGGCCTCCAGTTAACCCTCGGCTGTTTTGATGCCCGTCTGGCATGGACAGCCAAGCTCAAGAGCGGACCCCATGAAACGCCAGCCACTCGACGACAGCTTCAAGGTCAATCGCAACCCCGTTACCCTGCGCGAAATCGTGCTGGACAAACTGCGTAGCGCGATCATGAATTTCCAGCTCATGCCAGGCGATCGCCTGGTCGAACGCGACCTCTGTGATCGCCTCGGCGTCAGCCGCACTTCGGTGCGCGAAGCCTTGCGTCACCTTGAATCCGAAGGTCTCGTCGAATTCGCCGACGCCAAAGGCCCGCGCGTGGCCATCATCACCCTCGCCGATGCCGTCGATATCTACGAATTGCGTTGCGTGCTCGAAGGCTTGATCGTGCAGTTGTTCACCCTGCGCGCCAAAGCCAAGGACATCAAAGCCCTGGAAAAAGCCCTCGATGACAACCGCAAGGCGTTGAAGGACGGCGAGCTGCAACAGGTGATCGACTCGGTGCAGGGCTTCTACGACGTGCTGCTCGAAGGCTCGGGCAACCATGTCGCCGCCACCCAATTGCGTCAGTTGCAGGCGCGCATCAGCTATCTGCGCGCGACCTCGGTGTCCCAGGAAAACCGACGCGGCGCGAGTAATCACGAGATGGAAAAAATGGTCGAGGCGATCAAGAGCGGTGATCCGCTGGCGGCGCATCAGGCCTGCGTCGATCACGTCCGCGCGGCCGCCGCCGTGGCCCTCGATTACCTCAAGCGCAAGCAGGAAGAAACCGGCGTCGCCGTCAAAGGCACCCCGGCGATCACCCTGCCGATCGCGCTGAAAGAACCCCGCATAGGTCAATGACATGTTCAGCCCGAGCTTTTGCCCGAAATGCGGTGGCCCTGACCTTGGTCAGCAGACGCCGCCGGGCGATACGCACGAGCGCCTGATGTGCCGCGGCTGCGGCTATATCCACTACGTCAATCCGAAGATCATTGCCGGCTGCATCATTGAGCAGGACGGCAAATACCTCCTGTGCCAACGGGCGATCCCCCCGCGCCCGGGCACCTGGACGCTGCCGGCCGGTTTCATGGAAAGCGGCGAAACCACCGAGCAGGCGGCGTTGCGTGAAGTCTGGGAAGAAAGCGGCGTGCGCGCGGAAATCGTCTCGCCGTATTCGATTTTCAGCGTGCCGAAAATCAGCGAGGTGTACATCATCTTCCGCGCCATCGCCCTGGAGATCACCGGGCAGTACGGGCCGGAGACCATGGATTACAAGTTCTTCGCCCCGGAAGAGATTCCGTGGGAGCAGATCTACTACCCGGCGATCCGGCAGATCCTCGAGCGCTATATCGAAGAGCGCCAGGCTGGGGTTTACGGGATCTACATGGGTAATGATGACAGCGGCAAGATCCATTTCATGCGCTGATCACCACCTATACCCCTGTGGGAGCGAGCCTGCTCGCGAAGGCGTCGTGTCAGTCGATACAAATGTTGAATGATCGAACGCATTCGCGAGCAGGCTCGCTCCCACATAGTTTGGTGGTGTGGCTCAGTTCGGGGCGATGCCTTCTACGATGATGATCTCCGCCCTCGCCCATTCTTCGCGGTAACTTTTCGCCTCCTGATACGCCGCCGAGCGATAGCACGCCACGGCCTGTTCGTAGCTCGCGAACTCGATGATCACGGTGCGCTGTGGCGTCTGCCGCCCTTCCAGCGCTTCGCTGCGCCCGCCTCTGGCGAGAAACTTGCCGTCGAATGCGGCAATCGCCTGCGGGGTGCGCTGGGTGTATTGGCTGTAGTGCTCGGCATCGGCTATATCCACATGTGCAATCCAGTACGCCTTCATAGTGACCTCTTTGTTGATTTTGTATTATGGTATACCAATATATTTCCAACGAACCCTGAGAGTCCAGCATGGCCTTCAACAGCATCGAAGAAATCATCGAAGATTATCGACTCGGCAAAATGGTCCTGCTGGTCGATGACGAAGACCGCGAGAACGAAGGCGACCTGCTGCTGGCCGCCGACCGTTGCACGCCGGAGGCTATCAGCTTCATGGCCCGCGAAGCACGCGGGCTGATCTGCCTGACCCTCACCGACGAACATTGCCAGCGTCTGGGCCTGGAGCAAATGGTACCCGCCAATGGCAGCGTGTTCAGCACTGCATTTACCGTGTCGATCGAAGCGGCGGTCGGCGTGACCACCGGCATCTCCGCGGCGGATCGTGCCTGCACCGTGGCCGCCGCCGTCGCGCCGAATGCCCGTGCCGAAGACCTGGTGCAGCCCGGTCACATCTTCCCGTTGCGCGCCAAGGAAGGTGGCGTGCTGACCCGCGCCGGGCATACCGAGGCCGGTTGTGATCTGGCGCGTCTGGCCGGTTTCACCCCCGCCTCGGTGATTGTCGAAGTGATGAACGACGACGGCACCATGGCCCGCCGCCCGGATCTGGAGCAGTTCGCGCGCAAGCACGGGATCAAGATCGGCACCATCGCCGACCTGATCCACTATCGCCTGAGCACCGAGCACACCATCGAACGCATCGGCGAACGTGAGCTGCCGACGGTGCATGGCACGTTCCGTTTGATCACCTTCGAGGATCGCATCGAAGGCGGTGTGCACATGGCGATGGTCATGGGCGACCTGCGCCGTGAAGAACCGACGCTGGTGCGCGTGCATGTGATCGATCCGCTGCGCGATCTGGTCGGCGCCGAGTACAGCGGGCCGACGAACTGGACCCTCTGGGCAGCGTTGCAACGGGTCGCGGCGGAAGGTCATGGAGTTGTGGTGGTGCTGGCCAATCATGAATCGTCGCAGGCGTTGCTGGAGCGCGTGCCGCAGTTGACCCAGCCGCCACGGCAGTTCAGCCGTTCGCAATCGCGGATTTATTCCGAGGTCGGGACTGGGGCGCAGATTCTGCAGAACCTCGGGGTGGGCAAGCTGCGCCACCTCGGGCCACCGCTGAAGTATGCGGGGTTGACCGGGTATGACCTTGAGGTGGTTGAGAGCATTCCGTTCACTGAATGACGCCGCCCTCACCCCAGCCCTCTCCCAAAGGGAGAGGGAGCCGACCGCGTTGACCGGTCGCTATACATCGACCTGGGATACCGAGTCGAACTCAGCTTTGAGCAGCATACGGATCCACTCCTTTCCCATTACCGAATCGGGCTGGGTTTTGAACAGCATGAAGATCGGCTCCCTTTCCCCCTCTCCCCTTGGGAGAGGGCTGGGGTGAGGGGCTGGATCTCACATTCACAAAATATCTCAGGCCGAACGGCTCAAAAAAACCAACCGGCCAGATAACCGGTAAGGCAAAGTGCTTGCACAAAGCTTGGAATACCATAATATGATATTCCATAGACCGGACGACCTGAAAAAGCGTCCAGCTACTGCTCCCGACAGGCGGGCAACAACGCAAGGCCCGCTCAAAAACACAACAATGAGGGCGTGAACATGGTGTTGAACAAAGCTGCAACCGCGATCTTTTTCGCGGGACTGCTCAGCGTTACCGGCCAGGCTGCAATGGCTGCCGAAAGCGTGAATTTTGTCAGCTGGGGCGGTAGCACCCAGGATGCGCAGAAACAGGCCTGGGCCGATCCGTTCAGCAAGGCCAGCGGCATCACCGTCGTCCAGGACGGCCCCACCGACTACGGCAAACTCAAGGCCATGGTCGAAAGCGGCAACGTGCAGTGGGACGTGGTCGATGTCGAAGCCGATTTCGCCCTGCGCGCCGCTGCCGAAGGCCTGCTCGAACCCCTCGATTTCAAAGTGATCCAGCGCGACAGGATCGACCCGCGCTTTGTCAGCGATCACGGCGTCGGTTCGTTCTTCTTCTCCTTTGTCCTCGGCTACAACGAAGGCAAGCTCGGCGCCAACAAGCCGCAGGACTGGAGCGCGCTGTTCGACACCAAGACCTACCCGGGCAAGCGCGCCCTGTACAAATGGCCAAGCCCCGGCGTGCTCGAACTGGCGCTACTGGCCGACGGCGTTGCGGCTGACAAGCTCTACCCGCTGGATCTGGATCGCGCCTTCAAGAAACTCGACACCATCAAGAAAGACATCGTCTGGTGGGGCGGCGGCGCGCAGTCGCAGCAACTGCTGGCGTCCGGCGAAGCGAGCATGGGCCAGTTCTGGAACGGTCGGGTGCACGCCTTGCAGGAAGACGGCGCACCGGTCGGCGTGAGCTGGAAGCAGAACCTGGTCATGGCCGACATTCTGGTCATTCCCAAAGGCTCGAAAAACAAAGATGCGGCGATGAAGTTCCTCGCCAATGCCAGCAGCGCCAAAGGCCAGGCCGACTTCTCCAACCTGACCGCCTACGCGCCGGTCAACCTCGACAGTGTGGAGCGTCTGGATTCGACGCTGGCTCCCAACCTGCCGACGGCTTACGCCAAGGATCAGATCACCCTTGATTTCGCTTACTGGGCCAAGAACGGTCCGGCTATCGCGACACGGTGGAACGAATGGCTGGTCAAATGAAAATCGCGGCCACTGCGCCTCGTCCTTCCACTGCCACCGGGAGCGCCGCCGGCGCTGCCGGTCCGGCCCTCAAGCAACGCTGGCGCGGCGCCGGCAACCTCGTCCCGGCGCTGCTGTTCCTCGGCCTGTTCTTTCTCGCGCCGTTGATTGGCCTGCTGTTGCGCGGTGTGCTGGAACCTGTGCCTGGTCTCGGCAACTACGAACAGTTGTTCGCCAACTCGGCCTATGCGCGAGTGCTGCTCAACACCTTCTCGGTGGCCGGGCTGGTGACGCTGTTCAGCCTGCTGCTGGGCTTTCCGCTGGCTTGGGCGATCACCCTGGTGCCGCGCGGCTGGGGGCGCTGGATCCTCAACATCGTGCTGCTGTCGATGTGGACCAGCCTGCTCGCCCGCACCTATTCGTGGCTGGTGTTGCTGCAAGCCTCGGGCGTGATCAACAAGACCTTGATGGCCATGGGCATCATCGATCAACCGCTGGAGATGGTGCACAACCTGACGGGCGTGGTGATCGGCATGAGCTACATCATGATCCCGTTCATCGTACTGCCGTTGCAGGCGACCATGCAGGCCATCGACCCGATGATCCTGCAGGCCGGCTCGATCTGTGGCGCCAGCCCGTGGACCAACTTCTTCCGGGTGTTCCTGCCGCTGTGCCGGCCGGGTCTGGCCTCCGGTGGTTTGATGGTGTTCGTGATGTCGCTCGGTTACTACGTCACCCCGGCACTGCTCGGCGGGGCGCAGAACATGATGCTGCCGGAGTTCATCATTCAGCAGGTGCAATCGTTCCTCAACTGGGGCCTGGCCAGCGCCGGCGCCGCGTTGCTGATCGCAATCACCCTGGTGTTGTTCTACTTCTACCTGAAGCTTCAACCGGAATCCCCGGTTGGCGCCAGTAACGCGAGGTAAGCCGACATGCTCCTGACCCCCAATGCCATGAGCCGGCGCATGCGTTTCGGCCTCTACGCTACGACTGGGCTGATCGGCCTGTTCCTGCTGTTGCCGATCGTGTTCATCGTGCTGCTGTCGTTCGGCTCCTCGCAGTGGCTGGTGTTCCCGCCACCAGGCTGGACGCTGAAATGGTACGGCCAGTTCTTCTCCAATCCCGACTGGATGAACGCCGCTGCCGCCAGCCTCAAGGTCGCCGTGCTGACCACCATCTGCGCTGTGGCGCTCGGTTTGCCGACCGCGTTTGCGCTGGTGCGCGGACGCTTTCCCGGCCGCGAGATGCTCTACGGCCTGTTCACCCTGCCGATGATCGTGCCGCTGGTGATCATTGCCGTGGCGGTGTACGCGCTGTTTCTCAAGCTCGGCTACACCGGAACGATGTTCGCCTTCGTCGTCAGCCATGTGATCGTCGCGCTGCCGTTCACCATCATCTCGATCATCAACTCGCTGAAGCTGTTCGATCAGTCGATTGAAGACGCGGCGGTGATCTGCGGTGCCTCGCGCTTGCAAGCGGTGTTCAAGGTGACGTTCCCGGCGATTCGTCCGGGCATGGTCGCCGGCGCCCTCTTCGCCTTTCTCGTTTCGTGGGACGAAGTGGTGCTCAGCGTGATGATGGCAAGCCCGACTCTGCAAACCCTTCCCGTGAAAATGTGGACCACCCTGCGCCAGGACCTGACCCCGGTGATCGCCGTCGCTTCGACGCTGCTGATCGGCCTGTCAGTGTTGGTCATGGTGATCGCCGCCGCCCTGCGCCGGCGCAACGAAATCAGCGCCTGAGCGCCCAGGAGTACGACATGAGTGCCGTGATCAAAGACGCATCCCAGCAGAGCGACAAACCCCTGGTCAGCCTGCGCAACCTGAACAAGCACTACGGCGATTTCGCTGCCGTCGACAATATCTCGCTGGACATCAAGGACGGTGAATTCCTCACGTTCCTGGGCTCCAGCGGCTCGGGCAAAAGCACCACGCTGTCGATGCTCGCCGGTTTTGAAACACCGAGCAGCGGCGAGATCCTCGTCAACGGCCAATCACTGGTCAACGTGCCGCCGCACAAGCGCGACATCGGCATGGTCTTTCAGCGTTACTCGCTGTTCCCGCATCTGTCGGTACGCGACAACATCGCCTTCCCTCTGGCCATTCGCAAATTGGCTGCGGCCGAGCGTGAAAAACGCGTCGATGCGATGTTGAAGCTGGTGCAGCTCGAACAGTTCGCCCATCGCCGCCCTTCGCAACTGTCTGGCGGCCAGCAACAACGGGTTGCCATCGCTCGCGCCTTGGTTTACGAGCCGCGCATTCTGCTGATGGACGAACCGCTCGGTGCGCTGGACAAGAAGCTGCGCGAAGACTTGCAGGATGAACTGCGCCAGCTGCACCGGCGCCTGGGCATCACCATCGTCTACGTGACCCACGACCAGGAAGAAGCCATGCGTCTGTCGCAACGCATCGCGATTTTCAGCCACGGCAAAATCGTTGGTCTGGGCAGTGGTTATGACCTTTACCAGAATCCGCCCAATGCATTTGTCGCGTCGTTTCTGGGTAATTCGAACTTCCTCAAGCTCAAGGCGCAAGGCAATGCAGCAGCGAGTTTCGAGGGCCAGTCGTTGTCGATTCGGCTGACGTCCGGGTTGCACACTGATCAGGATGTGCTGCTGATGGTGCGTCCGGAAAAGGCCTTGGCGCTGAGCACGCAGCAGGCGCTGGATGAGCCGCTGGCGGCGGGCTGGAATGAAGTATCGGCGAACGTTGTGGAGGTGTTGTTTCTCGGTGAAAGCCAGACGTGCAGCGTGGTGACTGCGGGCGGGACGTCGATGACGGTGAAAGC
Organism: Pseudomonas siliginis; assembly: GCF_024072275.1. Taxonomy (NCBI): domain Bacteria; kingdom Pseudomonadati; phylum Pseudomonadota; class Gammaproteobacteria; order Pseudomonadales; family Pseudomonadaceae; genus Pseudomonas; species Pseudomonas siliginis. The sequence continues at coordinate 3,384,531 of NZ_CP099598.1, forward strand.
GCTATCGGCAGCGGGCATGCCGCTCAAGGCCGGCGATCCGGTACGGGTGCGCTGGGCGACGGCGGATGCTTGTGTTTATACCGAGTGGACCGAGAGCGACTTGAACAAGGCTGCCGGGGCTCACTGATTGCGCTGAGTCAGTTGGATCTACCCCCTCACCCCAGCCCTCTCCCCCACGGGGGGCGAGGGGGAAAGGGAGCCGATCTTCATGCTGTTCAAAATGTAAGTTCGACTCGGTATCGCACGTCGGCGTATCTCGCAACAACACCTCGGTCAGTCCCCTCTCCCATTGGGAGAGGGCTAGGGTGAGGGCAAGCAGGCGACACGGTATTAGCCAATGGCCCGGTACCCTTCAATCTCATCCGGCCAAGCCGTCAGCACTTCGAACCCGCTCTCCGTCACCGCGACCATATGCTCCCACTGCGCCGACAACGAGCCATCCTTGGTCAATACGGTCCAGCCATCCGGCATGTTCTTCACATGGCGTTTGCCGGCATTGAGCATCGGTTCCACGGTGAAAATCATCCCGGCCTTGAGCTTCAGGCCCTGATTGGGAAAGCCGTAATGCAGGATCTGCGGTTCATCGTGATAGACCTTGCCGATGCCATGGCCGCAGTATTCGCGTACCACACTGAAGCCCTCCGCCTCCGCCAGGCTCTGGATCGCGTGACCGATATCGCCCAGCGTTGCGCCCGGCTTCACTGCACGGATGCCTGCGCACATGGCTTCGTAGGTGGTCTTGATCAGGTGCTGCGCTTCAGGAGTCGCCTCGCCCACCACATACATGCGACTGGTATCGCCGAACCAGCCGTCCTTGATCACCGCGATGTCGAGGTTGACGATGTCGCCGTCTTTCAATGGCGTACCCGATGGAATCCCGTGGCACACCACATCGTTGACCGACGCGCAGACGGTTTTCGGAAAGCCGTGATAACCGACATTGGCTGGCACCGCCTTCTGCACATTGACGATGTAATCGTTGCACAGTCGATCCAGCTCATCGGTGGTCACGCCAGCCTTCACATGCGGCACCAGCATTGCCAGCACTTCAGCGGCGAGTTTGCCGGCGGCGCGGGATTTTTCGATGTCGGCCGGGGTGTTGATCTTGATCTGGTTTCTCATGCGCTGACGGCTTCCTGAGTCAGTTGTTGCAGATCCAGCCCACCATTCTGTTCGGCGCGGATCAGCAGGCGGCAAATGGCGCTGTGGTCGAGATTGGGATGCAGCTCGGCGAGCATGCCGATGCGCATCCAGTGCTCAGCCTGCGCGTTGATCGAGCGGCTGAGGGCGTTGCTGGAGATGCGCAGATTCTCGTGCATGTCCTCTGAAATCTTTACGATGCCCATGTCTATATCCGATACGAAATGTATATGGATCGTATACTAGCCAAGCTTACCCTCGGATTGCAAACGCTCCGCCACGCAAACACGCACCCGTGCAGGAGCTGCCGAAGCAGATTCGGCTCCCCATCAGCGGCCTGATCGACTACCATGCCCGCGCCGGTTTCCACACGGAATTAATAGGGAATCCGAGGTGCTCCACGCATCAATCGGAACTGCCCCCGCAACTGTAGGTGCCGAGCCTGCTCCTCGACTGCCACTGGGTGAACCCCGGGAAGGCCGGAGCGTGGCGATGACGCATCAGTCAGGAGACCTGCCGGCACAGTGACTGACCAACCGGCGGGGTGTCCGGGAAGGACATCGTGCCGTGCGCATTTTCCCCGTGCCGGCCTTGCGCAGTTTCCACGACCGCGCCCGAGGTGTGTTTCCAAACCGTACCCGCCCGCTCCCGTACGGTTCCCTTGGAGACTGCCCCATGCTGCTGCCCCGCGTTGCCACCCTGCTCACCGCTCTGAGCCTTTGCGCCCTGGCGCAAGCGGCGCCGACTGCGTATCCGCTGACCGTCGAAAACTGTGGCAGCAGCCTGACCTTTCAACACGCACCTGCGCGCACGGTGACCATCGGCCAGGCCGGCACGGAAATGCTCTATGCCTTGGGTCTGGGCGACAAAGTCGTCGGCACCTCACTGTGGTTCAACGACGTGCTGGGCACATACAAAGCGCAGAACGACACGATCGAGCGCCTCGCCGATAACGAGCCGAGTTTCGAAGCGGTGATCGCCAAACGCCCGGAGCTGGTTGCCGTCGAGCTGGAATGGATGGTCGGCCCGCAAGGCGCGGTCGGCACCCGCGAGCAGTTTCATGAACTGAAGATTCCGACCTATCTGCTGCCCTCCGATTGCGAAGCCAAGGACAACCTCGTCGGTTCGGACGGGACGCGGCTGGCACCGTTTCGCATCGACAGCATCTACAAAAGCGTGAGCCAACTGGCGGCGATTTTCGACGTGCAGGCGCGTGGCGAACAGCTCAATGAGCAGCTCAAAGCCAGCCTCGCGCAGTCGATCGCCACCGCGAAAAACCAGCAGCGCAAAGACGTCAGCGCCCTGGTATGGTTCTCCAGCGCCGAGATGGACATCGAGCCGTTCGTGGCCGGGCACAAAGGCGTTCCCGATTTCATGCTCAGCACCCTCGGCGTGCGCAACGTCGTCGAGTCCGATGAAGAATGGCCAACCGTCGGCTGGGAAACCATCGCCAAGGCCAACCCGACGTTTCTGGTGATTGCGCGCATGGATCGTCGACGTTTCCCGGCGGACGACTATCAGAAGAAACTCGCCTTCCTGCGCAGTGATCCGGTGACGCGCAACATGGACGCGGTCAAGCACAACCGCATCATCATCCTTGACGCCATGGCCATGCAGGCCAGCCTGCGCACCTTCGACGGCCTCGAACAACTGGCCAGCGCCATCAACGGCTACGACCTGTCGCAATGAGCAGACGCCTGATCCGTTTGCTGCTGGTGCTGTTGACGCTGTCGGTCGCGCTGATCGGCGGCGTGGCCATTGGTGAGACTTCGATCGAGCCGAGCGTGGTGTTGCAGGTGCTGGCCAACAAGCTGTGGGGCGCCGGTTATGTGCTCGACCCGATCGACGAAGGCATTGTCTGGAACTATCGCCTGACCCGCGCGCTGGTCGCGGCGGCCTGCGGCGCCGGTCTGGCGACCTGTGGCGTAATCCTGCAGTCGCTGCTGCGCAATCCGTTGGCCGATCCGTATCTGCTGGGAATTTCTGCTGGCGCCTCGACCGGCGCGGTGATGGTCGCCCTGCTCGGCGTCGGTGCCGGGGCGATTTCATTGTCGGTCGGTGCTTTTGCCGGCGCGGTGACCGCTTTCGCACTGGTGATCCTGTTGGCGCGAGTCAGCGGCTCGGCCAGCGGCACCGGGCAGATCATTCTGGCCGGGATTGCCGGCTCGCAGCTGTTCAACGCCCTCACCGCTTTTCTGATCACCCGCTCGGCCAGCTCGGAACAGGCGCGCGGGATCATGTTCTGGCTGTTGGGCAATCTCGGCGGCGTGCGCTGGCCGTCGGTGGGGCTGGCGGTGCCGGTGGCGGTGTTGGGGTTGGTTGTTTGTCTGTGGCATCGGCGGGCGCTGGATGCGTTCACCTTTGGTGCGGACTCGGCGGCGTCTCTCGGCATTCCAGTGCGACGTGTGCAGATTCTGTTGATTGGCTGCGCCGCGCTGGTGACGGCGGTGATGGTGTCGATTGTCGGCTCGATCGGCTTTGTCGGTCTGGTGATTCCCCATGCCGCGCGGTTGTTGCTCGGCACCGGCCATGCCCGTCTGCTGCCGGCCAGTGCGTTGGGCGGCGCAGTGTTTCTGATCGCCGCCGATGTGCTGTCACGCACCCTGATCAAGGGTCAGGTGATTCCTGTCGGCGTGATTACCGCGCTGGTCGGCGCGCCAGTGTTCGCGCTGATTCTGGTGGGCCGGAGATCGGCGCGATGAACACGGTTTTGAGTTGTGCTGATGTGGGCTTCAAAGTGCGCGGTGCCGAATTGCTCAACGGTGTCAGCCTCGATGTTCAGCGCGGCGAGACCCTGGGCATTGTCGGGCCGAACGGGTCGGGGAAATCCACTCTGCTGAAACTGCTCGCTGGCCTGCGCGAACCGAGCGCAGGTCAGGTGCAGCTCGACGGTCGGACGCTGGGCAAGATGTCGCGGCGCACTATCGCGCAGACGCTCGCGGTGGTTGAGCAACAGGCCGATACCGACGATGGCATTCGCGTGTTCGACGCGGTGGCGCTGGGGCGGACGCCGTGGTTGTCGGCGCTGCAACCGTGGTCGCCGGCCGATGACGCCATCGTCGAGCAAGCGCTGGTCGACGTCGACGCCGTGCACCTGCGCACCCGCCTCTGGCGCAGCCTTTCCGGCGGGGAACGCCAACGCGTGCACATCGCCCGCGCACTGGCGCAGCGCCCGCAGATCCTGCTGCTCGACGAGCCGGCCAACCACCTCGACATCCAGCATCAGTTGAGCATTCTGCACGTGGTGCGCGCACTGCCGGTGACTACGCTGATCGCTTTGCACGATCTCAATCAGGCGCTCAAATGTGATCGCCTGGCGGTGCTGGAGCGCGGGCGACTGGTCGCGCTTGGCGAGCCGCTGCACGTGCTGACGCCGGAGCGGTTACAGACGACTTTCGGGGTCAGGGCGCACTATCTGACAGACCCGTTCGATGGTGCGCCGATATTGCGCTTCCTTGCCTGATGCATGGGTGGCTGACACACCGCTTTCGCGAGCAGGCTCGCTCCCACAAAGGATTTGTGTGTTGCCGTGAATGACGGGGAGAACGCGAGTTCTGTGGGAGCGAGCCTGCTCGCGAAGGCGTCAGGTCATCCAACATGGTGTCGATTGACACACCGCTTTCGCGAGCAGGCTCGCTCCCACAAAGGTTATGTATTCCAGGGCGGTAAAGGGTCAGGCCCACTCTTTGCGCAGTTGCCGCGCGGCGCTGACCATGTGCACCAACGCCGCCTCGGTCTCTGGCCAGCCTCGGGTTTTCAAGCCGCAATCCGGATTGACCCACAGGCGCTCCACCGGAATACGCTGCGCCGCCTTGCGCAGTAAACCGACCATTTCCGACACATCCGGAATCCGTGGCGAGTGAATGTCGTACACGCCGGGGCCGATGTCGTTCGGGTAGGCGAACGCTTCAAACGCTTCGAGCAGTTCCATGTCCGAACGCGAGGTTTCGATGGTGATGACATCGGCGTCCATCGCCGCGATCGACTCGATCACATCGTTGAACTCGCTGTAGCACATGTGCGTGTGGATCTGCGTTTCGTCGCGCACGCCGGAGGCGCACAGGCGGAACGCTTCGCTCGCCCAGTGCAGATACGCCGGCCATTGCGCCCGGCGTAACGGCAAGCCTTCACGGAACGCCGCTTCGTCGATCTGCACGATTTTGATTCCCGCCGCTTCCAGATCATTCACCTCGTCACGAATGGCCAGCGCCAGTTGTTGAGCCTGCACCTCGCGGCTGACGTCTTCGCGCGGGAACGACCACATCAGCATGGTCACCGGGCCGGTCAGCATGCCTTTCATGACCTTGTCGGTTAGGCCTTGGGCGTAGCGGATCCACTCGACCGTCATCGCCTGCGGGCGGCTTAGGTCACCGAAAATCACCGCCGGTTTGACGCAGCGCGAACCGTAGCTCTGCACCCAGCCAAAGCGGGTGAAGGCATAGCCGTCGAGCTGTTCGGCGAAGTATTCGACCATGTCGTTGCGCTCGGCCTCACCGTGCACCAGCACATCCAGGCCGAGGCGTTCTTGAATTTCCACCGCGTGGCGAATCTCCGTGTGCATCGCATCGGTGTAATCGGCCGCGCTGAGCTTGCCTTGCTTGTAGGCCTGACGCGCCAGACGGATCGCCGCCGTTTGCGGAAACGAACCAATGGTGGTGGTCGGGAATAACGGCAGGTCGAGCTTGCCGCGCTGTTTGGCAATACGCTGGGCAAACGGCGATTGGCGTTGCGCATCCTTGGCAGTGATCGCCGCGACCCGCGCTTGTACCGCCGGTTTGTGAATACGCGGCGAGGCAGCGCGGCTGGTCTGCACCGAACGGCTTTGCGCGAGGGCACGCAGTACCTTCGGCGCTTCCGGTTCGCTGACCGCTTGAGCGAGCACGGCGACCTCTTCGCACTTCTGCACGGCGAACGCCAGCCAGCTTTTCAGTTCGGCATCGAGCTGGTCTTCGCGGCCCAGATCAACCGGGCTGTGCAGCAATGAACAGGACGGTGCTACCCACAAACGATCACCCAGACGCTCATGAGCATGGCGCAGCGTCGCCAGCGCGTTTTGCAGATCGCAGCGCCAGACGTTCCGACCGTTGACCACACCCAGCGACAGCACCTTATAAGCCGGCAGACGATCCAGAATGGTCGGGTACTGATCCGGCGCGCGCACCAGATCGATGTGCAAGCCATCGACCGGCAGGTTCGCCGCCAGACCGAGGTTTTCTTCCAGACCACCGAAGTACGTGGCGAGCAGTTTTTTCAGCGGATCGCGCTGGATCTGGTTGTAGGCGCGCTCGAAGGCATTCTTCCAGTCCTGCGGCAGATCGAGCACCAGAATCGGCTCGTCGATCTGCACCCACTCCACACCCAACGCCGCCAGCCGCGCGAAGATCTGGCCGTACAGCGGCAGCAGGCGGTCAAGCAAATCGAGTTTGTCGAAGTCGACGCCTTTGGTTTTACCCAGCCACAGATAGGTCAGCGGACCGATGATCACCGGTTTGACGTTGTGCCCCAGCACACGGGCCTCTTCGGTTTCCTCAAACAACTGCTCCCAACCCAGCTGAAATTGTTGATCGACGCTGAATTCCGGTACGAGGTAGTGATAGTTGGTGTCGAACCACTTGGTCATTTCCTGAGCGTGGCCTTCGCCGCAGCAAGCATTGCTGACGCCACGGGCCATGCTGAACAGGGTGTGCAGCGTGGCTTTGCCGTCATGGGGGCGGAAGCGCTCGGGGATCACGCCGAACATCAGCGAGTGGGTCAGCACTTGGTCGTACCAGGCGAAATCGCCAACCGGCAGCAAGTCGATGCCGGCGTTTTTCTGCAAGTCCCAATGGACCTTGCGCAGCTCACGCCCGACGTCACGCAGGCCCGCCTCGTTCAGTTCTCCTTTCCAGAACGCCTCTTGCGCTTTCTTCAGTTCGCGGTCGCGACCGATGCGCGGAAATCCAAGGGAATGGGCCAGTGCCATGACAAACAACTCCAGATGCTTATTCGATGGCGGGTATTGTCGGGAACCGGACTTGATGAAACAAACTCAATAAATTCTAGATCATCACAAGTTCTACTCATGCACAGCCGCCCCGTAGGAGCTGTCGAAGGCTGGGATCTTCTGGCCGTAGGGACGCAGAGCGTCCAAGGCTGCATTCCCACGCGGAGCGTGGGAACGATCAGAACACGTCAGGGCAACATGCAAGTTTTCGTTCTATCGTTAGATCCAAATGGCTGGATTTTCCAAGGATTAGAGGTTGCGAGAGAGGATGTCTGCGCCTAAGTTGCACGCGAGTCTTTTCCCCGCGATTGGAACGCGATCAACACCATAAAGAGGTGAAGAAATGTCAAAGGAATCACGCCCTGCCGTGCTTGGGCTGATAGGCAATACTCCGCTGGTGCAGGTCACCCGCTTCGATACCGGACCGTGCACGCTGTTTCTCAAACTCGAATCGCAGAACCCTGGCGGCTCAATCAAGGACCGTATCGGTCTGGCGATGATCGACGCTGCCGAACGTGACGGTCGCCTGCAACCGGGCGGCACGATTGTCGAGGCCACCGCCGGCAATACCGGTCTGGGTCTGGCGCTGGTCGGCCGCGCCAAAGGCTATCGCGTAGTGCTGGTGGTGCCGGACAAGATGTCCACCGAGAAGGTCCTGCACTTGAAGGCCATGGGCGCCGAAGTGCACATCACCCGCTCCGATGTCGGCAAGGGCCATCCCGAGTATTACCAGGACGTCGCCGCCCGCTTGGCCAAGGACATTCCCGGGGCGTTTTTCGCCGACCAGTTCAACAATCCCGCCAACCCGCTGGCCCATGAATGCAGCACCGCGCCGGAAATCTGGGCGCAGACCGAACATGATCTGGACGCCATCGTCGTCGGCGTCGGATCGGCCGGCACGCTGACCGGGCTGAGCCGTTTTTTCAAGCGCGTGCAGCCGGATCTGGAAATGGTCCTCGCCGATCCGGTCGGCTCGGTGATGGCGCAATACAGCCGCGACGGCACCTTGCCGACGCCCGGTTCGTGGGCCGTCGAGGGCATCGGCGAAGACTTCATTCCGTCGATCACTGACCTGTCCAGCGTGCGTCACGCCTACTCGATCAGCGACGCGGAAAGCTTCGATCACGCCCGCCAGTTGCTCAAGGCCGAGGGCATTCTCGGTGGTTCATCGACCGGCACCCTGTTCGCCGCCGCGCTGCGTTATTGCCGCGAGCAGACCGAGCCGAAACGCGTGGTCAGTTTCGTCTGCGACACCGGCACGCGCTACCTGTCGAAGGTCTACAACGACCAGTGGATGACCGATCAAGGCCTGTTGCAGCGCAAGGGCTACGGCGATCTGCGCGATTTGATCGCACGGCGTTTCGAGGACGGCCGGGTGATCAGCGTCGGCCCGGACGACACCCTGCTCACTGCGTTTCAGCGCATGCGTCTGGCGGATGTTTCGCAACTGCCGGTGCTGGTCGAAGGCAAGCAACTGGTGGGTGTGATCGACGAGTCCGACATCCTCCTCGGCGTCCACGAAGATGCCGCGCGCTTCAGCCAGTCGGTGTCCAGCGTGATGACCGACAAACTGCAAACCCTCGCCCCGGCTGCGAGCCTGGCCGAGCTGGAAGCGGTGCTCAGCCGTGGCCTCGTCGCGATCATCGCTGACGGTTCCAGCTTCCATGGCCTGATTACCCGCACCGACATGCTCAACCAATTACGGAGATCCCTTGCATGAGTCAGCACGACGATAAATCCCAAGGCTTCGCGACCCGGGTGATCCACGCCGGGCAGGAGCCGGACCCGACCACCGGCGCGCTGATGCCGCCGATCTATGCCAACTCGACTTATCTGCAAGACAGCCCCGGCGTGCACAAGGGGTTCGACTACGGCCGCTCGCACAACCCGACGCGTTTCGCCCTGGAGCGCTGCATTGCGGACCTTGAAGGCGGCACCCGAGCGTTCGCCTTCGCCTCAGGGCTGGCGGCGATTTCCACGGTGTTGGAACTGCTCGACGCCGGCTCGCACATCGTTTCCGGCAATGACTTGTACGGCGGCACCTTCCGCCTGTTCGACAAGGTTCGCCAGCGCAGCGCCGGGCACCGTTTCAGCTTCGTCGACCTGACCGATCTGTCGGCGTTCGAAGCCTCGCTGCAGGACGACACGCGCATGGTCATGGTCGAAACCCCTACCAACCCGCTGCTGAGCCTGTCGGACCTGGCCGCCATTGCGCGCATCTGCCGCGCGCGCGGGATCATCTGCGTCGCCGACAACACCTTCGCCAGCCCGTACATCCAGCGCCCGCTGGAGCTGGGCTTCGACATCGTCCTGCACTCGACCACCAAATACCTCAACGGCCACTCCGACGTGATCGGCGGCATTGCCGTGGTCGGACAGAACGCCGAACTGGCGGAAAAACTCGGCTTCCTGCAGAACGCCGTCGGGGCGATTTCCGGGCCGTTCGATGCGTTCCTGACCTTGCGCGGGGTGAAGACCCTGGCGCTGCGCATGGAGCGCCATTGCAGCAACGCCCTGGATCTGGCGCAGTGGCTGGAACAGCAACCGCAGGTCAAGCGCGTCTACTATCCGGGCCTTGAGTCGCACCCGCAGCACGAACTGGCCAAGCGGCAGATGCGCGGTTTTGGCGGGATGATTTCCGTCGATCTGAACAGCGACCTGGCCGGTGCGCGGCGCTTTCTGGAAAACGTGAAGATCTTTGCGTTGGCCGAAAGCCTCGGTGGCGTGGAAAGCCTGATCGAGCATCCGGCGATCATGACCCACGCGACGATTCCACCGGAGACGCGCGCCAAGCTTGGTATTGGCGATGGCTTGGTGCGGTTGTCGGTCGGAGTTGAAGACGTTGAAGACCTGCGCGCCGATCTGGCTCAGGCACTGGCAAGAATGTAAACAGCTCCACCCAAAGAAGCCCGCGCAATGCGGGCTTCGTCTTTTTTTGTCCGTCGATCTTTCTGCCGTGGCAGTTCCCGAGGCCGATCCTATACTCAATCGGCTCGATCAAAATTATCTCGACACCCGCACGCCGTTCGGTGTGCCCGTGCCTTTCGCCAACCAGGTAGAACCCAAGCCAGTGAGTCGTGGCGTCTGTATGCATCGCGCGCGATTGATCGCTGTTTGGCAACGGGTCGTGGAGAAAACCATGAAATACAAGTTGTTGTCAGGCGTGCTTCTTGCGGTAGCGGCCAGCGTTGTGGTGCCGAATGTCTTGGCGGCGCAACCGCAGGCGTTGGCTTCGGATGGGGCTGATCATGTTGGCGCCGGCGCGGTGGCCGCCGATGGCGCTGATCGTGTCGGTGCCGGCGCAGTGGCTGCCGATGGCGCTGATCGTGTCGGTGCCGGCGCGGTGGCTGCCGATGGCGCTGATCGCGTCGGTGCCGGCGCTGTGGCTGCCGATGGCGCTGATCGCGTCGGCACGGGCGCGGTGGCTGCCGATGGTTCTGATCGTGTCGGTGCCGGCGCGGTGGCTGCCGATGGCGCTGATCGTGTCGGCGCAGGCGCAGTGGCTGCCGATGGCGCTGATCGTGTCGGTGCCGGCGCGGTGGCTGCCGATGGTGCTGATCGCGTCGGCGCCGGCGCGGTGGCTGCCGATGGTGCTGATCGCGTCGGTGCCGGCGCGGTGGCCGCCGATGGCGCTGATCGTGTCGGTGCCGGCGCGGTGGCTGCCGATGGCGCTGATCGTGTCGGCGCAGGCGCGGTGGCTGCCGATGGCGCTGATCGTGTCGGTGCCGGAGCATTGGCAGCGGATGGGGCCGACCGCACCGGCGTCAACCGAGTGGCCTACTCCCGGGTCGGAGTCGGTTCTGATCGCGTGGCATCGGCGCTGATGACCGGCAGCTATTCCGACCAGTTCAACAGCCCACAATAATCGCCGCGAAATAACGGGCGAGCTCCTGAGCCGCCCGTTTACATTGGCCTTTACAGCATCTGTTCAACCGCTGCGCCTTGTCGATCACGCAAGGCGCGCAGCGTCGCGCGTAACTCGGCCGGGCGCACAGGTTTCGACAGAATCGCAATCTGCCGGTCATGCAAGGCAGCCTGAATCTTCTCGACGTCATGCCCGGTGATGATCATCGCCGGCACTGCCCAACCGCGCCGCCTGCGCACTTCATCGATGCATTCGATACCCGTGGCATGGGTGCCGAGGTCATAGTCGGCAACGATGATGTCGCAGTCGGTGACCAGGCCTTCAGCCGACCACTCGCCCTGCACCACACAGCCCCAGCGTTCGAGCAACGCCGAAGTAGCCAGCAGCACGTTGCGGTCATCCTCGACCAGACACACCTTCAGCCCGGTCAACAAACCCACCTGCCGCGCTTCACTGCGAACCACCGGTGACTGCGGCGCCGCCACGATCGGCAACCCCGCAAGCGTCACAGCGGTGCCGCGTCCCAACCGTGAACGCAGAGCAACGTGCACATCGATCAGTTCACCCAGACGCTTGATGATCGACAGGCCCAGCCCCACGCCCTCGACATCTTTGTCGCGCACTTGCCGTACCCGATAAAACTCCTCGAAGACCTTGTGCAGATGCTCTTCGGCAATGCCGTTGCCACGGTCATGGATGACGATGGCCAGCCCTGCCCCACGTTTACGCACGCAGATCAGCACGGGACGTTGCGCGCCGTATTTGAAACAGTTGGAGAGCACGTTCTGCACCATGGTCGCGAGCAGCGCCGGGTCGGTTCTGACCCAGTGGTTGCACGGTCGCAGCCGCAGCTCGACGCCTGCCCAACGGGCCGCTTCCTGGTGTTGGCGTATCAGATCCGCAAGCCATTCACCAAGATTCAGCGTTTGCATTTTCGCTTCAACCCGGCCGTTATCGAGGGTGTAGAGGTCGAGAATCGAGCGGAACAATTGCGAGACGTTGAGCAGTGAGCGGTCGATGTTATCGACCAGCCGCCGCTCGTCATCGCCCAGGCGCGACTCTCGCAGACACGCGGTAAACAGTCCGATGGAATGAATTGGCTGACGCAAGTCATGACTGGCCTGCGCCAGAAACCGCGACTTTTCCAGGTTAGCCGCCAGCGCTTCTTCCGACGCCTTGCGCGTGCGCTCAAGCAGCAAGTGCGCATAAAACGGAATCACCGTGCTGGTGATCAGCAGCATCAGCACCATGAACGGCTGCGCCTGCCAATACGGCGTCAGGCGATAGACCACCAGCAGCGCCACCAATGCAAGGCCGGTGGCGATTGCCAGATAGCGCGAGCCGTAGCGCATGCCGTTGCCAAGATTGACCCAGACCATCACCGCATACAACGGCAGCGCCGCTTCGCCGCCGATCACCAGTCCAAAACAGGTGCCGGTGTAATCGTGGACCATGGCAAAAATCCGCCGCGCCGGATAATGCCCGGGCCAACGCGCAATGGCTTGGCGGAACGCGATCGAAGCCAGCAGAAACAAGACAATGTAAGTGATGACCGGCAGGTAGGTATCGAAGCGATGGCCCGGCAGAAAACCCAGCACGACCATGTAAACCACCGCAATTGCAGCGATGATGATGCGCAGGTTGGCTTGGTCGAGTTCGGTATTTTTTTCGAACTTCATGGTAAACGTCCTTGTGCAGCAATCGTCAGTTTCGGAAGCAGCCTACAGGCAACCTTCGCGTCCAGTGCTAAGGTGCAGGCCTTGAATCACGCCTGACCCAGGGAGGGTCGCGTCATGACGTGCCGGATCATCATAGCCGACGATCACCCGCTGTTTCGCGAGGCGATGCTGCGCACAGTGCAGCGCTTGCTGCCCGATGCCGATACCTGCGAGGCTGGCGACTTCGACGCGGTGCTCAAGCTGCTGCCACAGGGCGACGAGCCGGACACGCTGATGCTCGATCTGCGTTTTCCCGGACTGACCTGCATCACTCAACTCGCCGACTTGCGCCAACGATTGCCGCGCACCACGCTGATCGTGGTGTCGATGGTTGACGATCAGACGCTGATCAGTGAAGTCATGGCGGCGGGCATCGACGGTTTTATCGGCAAGAACATTGCGCCGGATGAAATTGGCCAGGCGATTCTGGCGATCCGTGAAGGCGAGGTGCTGGTGAAGTCGGCGCCGTCCGGCTTGTTGCCGCTGGAAACCGCGACGACGCTGACGCCGCGTCAGCAGGACGTGCTGCGTTTGATCGCGCAAGGCAAGACCAACAAGGAAATCGCCCGTGAACTGGATATTTCGCCGTTCACGGTGAGGATCCACGTGTCTTCGTTGTTGCGCACGCTGGACGTGCCGACGCGGGCGGCAGCGGCGGTCAAGTATTCGGGTCTGTGAACCCTTTTACGGATCAACCTGCGCCATCAGATCCGGCACCGACTCCGGCCGCTTGGCATAGCGCTGCGCCAGCACCGCGCAGACCATCAGCTGAATCTGGTGGAACAGCATCAGCGGCAGAATCAGCACGCCGATGGTGCTGCCGGCAAAGAGTACCTGCGCCATCGGCACGCCGGTGGCCAGGCTCTTTTTCGAGCCGCAGAACAGGATGGTGATGCGGTCTTCCTGATTGAAGCCGAAGGCTTTGCTCAACAGAATTGATGCCACCAGAACCAGTGTCAGCAGGATGCAGCAGACCACGACCAGACCGAGCAACTCGAACAACGGAATCTGCTGCCAGATGCCTTCGTTGACGGCTTCGCTGAATGCGCCGTACACCACCAGCAGAATCGAACCCTGATCAACGAATTTCAGCCAGTTCTTGTTGCGCCCTACCCACGCGCCGATCCAGCGGCGGGCGATCTGCCCGGCAATGAACGGCAGCAGCAATTGCACACTGATCTTGACGATGGCATCGAGGGTCGAGCCGCCGTCGCCGTGGACGTTGAGCAGCAACGTCACCAGCAGCGGCGTGAGGAAAATCCCGAACAGGCTGGACGCCGCCGCACTGCAGATCGCCGCCGGAATATTGCCCCGGGCCAGCGAAGTGAACGCGATCGCCGACTGCACCGTGGCGGGCAACGCGCAGAGGTAGAGCATGCCCATGTACAGCTGATCACCGATCAGCGGTGACAACAGCGGTTTCAGCGCCAGGCCCAGGATCGGGAACAGTACGAAGGTCAGGCCGAACACCAGCAGATGCAGACGCCAGTGGCCAGCGCCGGCGATGATCGATTCGCGCGACAGCTTGGCGCCGTGCAGGAAAAACAGCAGGGCGATGGCGATGTTGGTCAGCCAGCCGAAGCCGACGGCGACTTGACCGCTGGCGGGCAGGAAGCTGGCCAGCAGAACCACGCCGATCAAAGTCAGGGTGAAGTTATCGGGCAGTAAACGTGGGCGCGTCATGAGATTCATCCGGGGGTTGCCAGTGCGTGCCGACGACTCTAACGTGACTGGCAATTACCGACTAACGCCGAAGAGCCGCAAGATGCCGCCTAAAGGACATGCCAAGAGCGTTCGCCGCAGTGTTCCCGGGCTGCCCAGCCTGCCGCGTCCCGTGTATGGACGCACCGAATCGCTGCCCAATCGCGCCCTCACCCGCCGCCACAGTCATCCGTGGGTGCAGTTGTCCTACGCGATTCAGGGCGTGCTCGAAGTGCAGACCAGCGCCGGCCGTTTCGTCGCGCCGCCGGAGCGTGCGGTGTGGATTCCAGCGGGCGTGCCGCACCGGGTGTTCAGCGCACCGCACACGGAAATGCGCAGCCTGTACATCGACAGCAGTGTCACCGGCTGGGCGGCTGAACATTGCCATGTGCTCGGCGTCAGCGCGCTGCTCAGGGAATTGATTCGCGCCTTCAGTCAGGTCCCGGTGGAATACGACGAGAGTGGCCCTGACGGACGCTTGGCCGAGGTGATCCTCGATCAACTCGCCGACGCACCGACCATCGACCTGATGCTGCCGCTGCCGCAAGACCCGCGCCTGAAGCAGATCTATCAGAGCCTTGAGCAACACCCGGAGCAGCAGACCACCCTGAGCCACTGGAGCGAAAAATTCGGCGTCACCGAAAAGACTCTGACACGGCTTTTTTTGCGCGACACCGGCCTGACCTTCCGCGCCTGGCGCCAGCGCCTGCGCTTGCTTGGCGCCCTGACCCCGCTGGAAAAAGGCGAGCGTGTGACCGATGTTGCGCTGGCTTGTGGATACGACTCGACCTCGGCGTTTATCGCCGCGTTTCGTCAGCAGTTCGGCGAAACGCCGGGAGAGTTTTTCCGCTGATACTTCGTTTTTGCCGAACTGTCAGTCAGAAATAAACGATTTTTCTTTGCTCCAGATCCGTCGCTAGCATGGCCCCGTCTGACTTTGATCGAGAAGAGAAGATGATCCCTGTGGGAGCGAGCCTGCTCGCGAACGCGGTGGGTCAGCAACCTCAACTTCACTGTTCCATCGTATTCGCGAGCAGGCTCGCTCCCACAGGGGATGTGCTTGCTGCAAATAAAAAGACAGGGGAGCGTGCCATGCCTGCCACGAACATCAACATCGGCGAACCCTGGATGTGGGGCGCCTTCATCGTCTTCGTTCTGGCCATGCTGGCCCTGGACCTGTTTGTCTTCGGCGGGCGCAAGGCGCACCGGGTGTCGGTGCGTGAAGCGTCGGCCTGGGTGATTGCCTGGTGCCTGCTCGCGCTGAGCTTCGCCGGGCTGCTCTGGTGGTATCTGCATGGCGAATTCGGGGGTGAGATCGCCAGACAGAAAACCTTGGAATTTTTAACCGGTTATCTGATCGAGCAGTCCCTGTCGATCGACAACATGTTCATCTTCGTGATGATCTTCAGCTACTTCGCGGTGCCACCGGAATTGCAACGACGAGTGCTGCTGTACGGCGTGCTCGGCGCGATTGTCATGCGCGCGATCATGATTTTTGCCGGGGTGTGGCTGGTGTCGCAGTTCGAATGGCTGCTGTATGCCTTCGGTGTGTTCCTGATCATCACCGGGATCAAGATGCTGGTGTTCGCTGATCATCAACCG
Organism: Pseudomonas siliginis; assembly: GCF_024072275.1. Lineage (NCBI taxonomy): Bacteria > Pseudomonadati > Pseudomonadota > Gammaproteobacteria > Pseudomonadales > Pseudomonadaceae > Pseudomonas > Pseudomonas siliginis. The sequence goes on from NZ_CP099598.1 coordinate 3,400,540, forward strand.
GATCTGGAAAAGAATCCGTTATTGCGTTGGGTGCGCGGACATATGCGCATCACCAGTGGCTTTCATGGCGAGAAGTTTTTCATCCTGCAGAACGGCGTTCGCTGGGCAACACCGATGTTCCTGGTGCTGGTGCTGATCGAGGCCAGCGACCTGATGTTCGCGGTCGACAGCATCCCGGCGATCTTCGCCGTCACCACCGACCCGTTCATTGTCTTCACCTCGAACATCTTCGCGATCATGGGCCTGCGCGCGCTGTACTTCCTGCTGGCGGACATGGCTGATCGCTTTCACCTGCTCAAGTATGGCTTGGCGATCGTACTGGTGTTCATCGGCGGCAAGATGGTGCTGATGCCGTGGTTCCACATGCCGGTGGAATGGTCGCTGGCAATCGTCGGGTCGGTGATTCTAGGGTCGGTGCTGTTGAGTCTGGCGACCAGCCGCGAGGCTGAACGCCGCACCGAATGACACCACACAACCCTACCTGTGGGAGCGAGCCTGCTCGCGAATACGCCGGATCATTCAACATAGGAGTTGAATGACACCCCGCTTTCGCGAGCAGGCTCGCTCCCACATTTGAAGTGCGATGCTCTTATTTATCGGATTTGATACTGGTCCACACCCGCGTGCGCACCCGCTCCATTTTCTGCGGCAACGGCTGCACCACATACAGGGTTTTCAGCGCTTCGCTGGTCGGGGTCAGGTTGGGGTTGTCGGTGATGTCCTTGTTGACCAGCGGCATCGAGTCCTTGTTGGCATTTGGGTAACCGAGAAAATCGCTGATCGGTGCGATCACTTTCGGGTCGAGCAAGTGGTTGAGGAATTCGTGGGCCTCGTCGACGTTCTTCGCGCTCTTCGGAATGGCGAACGTGTCGAACCAGATCGGCGCGCCCTCCTTCGGCAGACGCCAGTCGACCACCACGCCGTTGCCCGCCTCTTTGGCGCGATTGCCGAACTGGTAGAAGCTGCCGGAATAACCGATCGCCACGCAGATGTCGCCGTTGGCAATGTCGGTCATGTACTTGGCCGAATTGAAGTAGGTCACGTACGGGCGAATCTTCATCATCAAGGCCTTGGCCTTTTCATAGTCCGCCGGGTTCTGGCTGTTCGGGTCGAGGCCGAGGTAATGCAGGGCCAGCGGCAGGATCTCCGACGGCGAATCGAGCATCGCCACGCCACAGGCCTTGAGCTTTTCCATGTTCTCGGGCTTGAACACCAGATCCCAACTGTCCACCGGCGCGTTGTCGCCCAGGGCGGCCTTGACCTTGGCCGGGTTGAAGCCGATCAGCACGGTGCCGTACATGTATGGCACGCCGTACTGGTTGCCGGGGTCGTTGGCGTCGAGCAACTTGAGCAACGCCGGATCCTGGTGCTGCCAGTTCGGCAATTTCGACTTGTCGAGTTTCTGGAACACGCCGGCCTTGATCTGGGTTTCGATGAACTGATTGGACGGCACTACCAGGTCGTAACCGGAGTTGCCGGTGAGCAGTTTCGCTTCCAGGGATTCGTTGGTGTCGAAGGTGTCCCAGGTCACTTTGATCTTGCTTTGCTCGGCGAAGTCCTTGGGCACTGACGGCAGAATGTAATCCGCCCAGTTGTACACCCGCAGTTCGCGCTGCTCGGCCTGGACGGCGCTGGCCAGCAGCGTCAGGCCACACACGGTGGCGCCCAGAATGCGTTTGATCGTGACCATGGTTGTTTCCCCGAATGCGACGTGAGATCGATGGTTTTTATGTTCTGTACACGGCAGTGGCTGTAACGATAGCCAAGGGCAAAAAAGGTCGAGCCTGTTGTTATGGTTTCGATTCTTGCTGACAGCGTAGCGCGATGACAGTAGGCGGCAGGCCAAAAGGGGATCGATATGGCCATTTTCCGTGACCGCTGAAATACGCAAACAAAAATGCCCGGCGCTGGGCCGGGCATTGCTGTGTTGCCGTTGGGATCAGTCGGTATAGCCGAGTCTGGCCGCCCTGCTCTGCTGCGCCTGACCACGGGTTGCGAGGCAGTAATACAGCGGCACCGTTACCACCAGACCGACCAGCCAGGACAGGTCGGCACCTTCCACCAGATTGGCGTACGGCCCCACGTACAGCGAGGTGTTGGCAAACGGCAGCTGCACGATGATGCCGATGAAATAGGCAATGATCGCGTGCAGGTTGAAGCGCCCGTAGATCCCGCCGTCAGCGCGGAAGATCGAGGCGATGTCGTAGTTACCGCGCTTGATCAGATAGAAATCGATCAGGTTGATCGACGCCCACGGCACCAGCACCAGCAACAACGCGAGAATCAGTCCGATGAATTCGGAAATGAAATCCGCCGAGGCACCGAGGGCGACCACGCAGCATCCGGCCAGGATCACGCTCGAGAGCACCACGCGCACCTTGATGCTCGGCGTCCACTGGCTGGCGAAGGTCTGAATCGAGGTGATGATCGACAACACCGCACCATACAAGTTGAGCGCGTTGTGGCTGATGATGTTGAGCAGAAACAGCACCATCAGAATCGGCCCCAGCCAGCCGGTGGACTGCTTGACCGCTGCCATCGCTTCAGTGCCTTCCGGCGTCGCCAGTACCGCCACCGCGCCAAAGCTGAACGACAGAATCGTGCCCAGCGTCGCACCCAGATACGTCGCCCAGAAGGGTTTGGCGATGCCGATATCTGCTGGCAGATAACGCGAATAGTCGGAGACGTACGGCGAGAAGCTGATCTGCCAGATGATCCCCAGCGACACCGTCGCCAGCCAGCAGGAGAGATTGAAACTGCCGCGCGTCAGGAAGTCTGCCGGCAAGTCATGGGCGAAAATGTAGATGAATCCGGCGAGCAACGCGCCGCCCATCACCCAGGTGCCGATGCGGTTGAGGGTGTGGATGAAGTTGTAGCCGATCACACCGATCGCCGTAGCAGCCAGCGCTCCGATCAGAATGCTCAGCGGCGCTGGCACCGAGGGCGCAATGCCGACGATGGATTTACCGGCCAGCACGATGTTGGAAATGAAGAAACCGATATAGATGAGCGCCGCAAAGAACACGATCAGCAGTGCGCCATAACGACCGAACTGACCGCGACTCTGGACCATTTGCGGAATGCCCATGCGCGGGCCTTGGGCCGAGGCCAGCGCAATCACCACGCCGCCGATCATATGCCCCAGCGCAATCGCCAGCAGCCCCCAGAACAGATTGAGGTGGAACACCTGAACCACCATGGCGCCGGTGACGATGGGCAGTGGCGCGATGTTGGTGCTGAACCAAAGAGTGAACAGATCGCGGGCCTTCCCGTGGCGTTCCGCGAGTGGGACGTAATCGACCGTATGATTCTCGATCAACGGATCTTGCCGGGACATCTGGGACATATGCATGAACTCGAGTTTGTCTGTTTTTATCTTTGTATGAAGCCAAACCGGGAGGACTCTTGGGTCGCCCCTCAGATGCAGACCATATTATGGTATTCCAAACTTTGCACAAGCCTGATCCGCTGATTCTGTCGCTGTCTGATCCGCTATCCTCGCTGATCCCACCCCTGACCGGCTAGCTGAAAGCCCCGTAAACACTGAGTTTCCGACGAAAGTGGCACGTTTATCGGTTCACCAGAAAAGCTCTTGCAAGATATGTATTACGGTATACCATCAGACCTACTAACCGTAAAAACCGCGTCACACCACCCGAGGACCACCCAATGATCGATGCTGCCATTTACAAACAAGTCATGGGCTCGTTCCCGTCCGGCGTCACCGTTATCACCACGCTGGACGACGACGGTCAGATCGTCGGCCTGACCGCCAGCGCGTTCAGCTCACTGTCGATGGACCCGGCGCTGGTGCTGTTCTGCCCCAACTACAGCTCCGACTCCTATCCCGTACTGATCAAGAACAAACGCTTTGCGATTCACCTGTTGTCCAGCGTGCAGCAAAGCGAGGCCTATGCCTTCGCGCGCAAAGGCAAGGACAAGGCGCAGGGCATCGAGTGGACGTTGAGCGAACTGGGCAACCCGATCCTCGCCAATGCCACGGCGGTGATCGAGTGCGAGTTGTGGCGTGAATACGAAGGTGGCGACCACGCGATCATGGTCGGCGCGGTGAAGAACCTGATCGTCCCCGAGCAGGTCGCCGGACCGCTGGTGTATTGCCACGGCAAGATGGGTGCGTTGCCGGTTGTGGCGTGATTTCACCAGATCACGGATATCCCATGTGGGAGCGAGCCTGCTCGCGAATGCGATGGGTCAGTTGTTACATTGTTGACTGACCCGACGCCTTCGCGAGCAAGCTCGCTCCCACAGGTTTTGGTGTTGCCTGGGCGACCGTGTCAGGTCCTAAACCGGCTCACCAGCTGATTCAACGTCTGCGACAACGCCGTCAGGTTCTGCGCATCCTGGCGAGTTGAATCCGCCAGGCTCGCCACCAACTGCGCATCACCATGAATCTGGCTGATGTGCCGATTGATGTCCTCCGCCACTTGATGCTGTTCCTCCGCCGCCGTGGCGATCTGCGTGTTCATGTCGCGGATCACGTCAACCGATTCACGAATCAATTCAAAACTCGCCCGCGCCTCGTTGATCGACACCACGGTTTCCTGCGACACCTCAAGGCTGGCGTGCATCTGCTTGCCCATCTGGTGGGTGCGCCGCGCCAGATTGCCCAGCAGTGCGTCAATCTCACCGGTTGAATCCGAGGTGCGTTTGGCCAGCGCCCGAACTTCATCGGCGACCACGGCAAAGCCCCTGCCCTGTTCACCGGCGCGCGCGGCTTCGATGGCGGCGTTGAGCGCGAGCAGATTGGTCTGCTCGGCAATCGAACGGATCGTGCCGAGGATCGACTGAATGTCGTTGCTGTCCTGTTCCAGTTGCTGCATCGACTCGGCACTGTGGCCGATCTCCTGGCTCAAGCGCCCGACGTTGCTCACCGCCGCATCGATCTGCTGCTGCCCGGTGTGTGCCTGACGCTGACCGTTGTCTGCTGAATCGGCCGCTTGGCTGCACGAGCGTGCGACCTCGTTGGAAGTGGCGACCATTTCGTGAAACGCCGTAGAAACCATGTCCACCGCCTCACGCTGACGCGAAGCCACGTCGGCCATTTCCGCCGAGACCTCGGTGGCGCTGCCGGAGCTGCTGTGAATCTGCCCGGCTGCCTGGCCGATGCGTTGAATCAACGTGCGAATCGCTTCCAGAAACTGGTTGAACCAGCCCGCCAGTTGCGCGGTTTCATCCTGCCCGCGTACTTCCAGTCGCGCAGTCAGATCGCCCTCGCCCTGGGCAATGCCTTCGAGTCCGCTGGCGACACCACGAATCGGCTTGACCATCAGCCCGGCGAACCACGCGCCGGCCATTGCAAACAACAGTGCGCAAACCACAGCGATAGCGCCGATCAGCCAGGTCAAACGAGTCGCCCCGGCCATCACTTCGCTCGCCTTGACCAAGCCGACAAACCGCCAGCCCAACGCCTGCGAAGGCCAAACTAGCGCCATGTAATCCTCGCCAGCCAATTGCACCTCGACCAGGCCTTTGCCCGCCTCGGCCAGTTGCTGATAACCGTCGCCGAGATCGCTGAGTTTCTTGAAGTTGTGCGCCGGATCGCTCGGGTCGACCAGCACGGTGTTGTTGGCTTCCATCAACATCAGATAACCGCTATCGCCGAGGCGGATCTGCTTGACCAGGTCGGTCAATTGCTTGAGCGACACATCGATGTTGACCACGCCAGCATTGCTGCCCAACTGGTTGTTGAAACTGCGCACGGTGCTCACCAGCACCACGTCATCCGCCGCCCAGTAATAGGCCTCGGTGCGCAGGGTTTTGCCGGGATTGGCCATCGCGGTTTTGTACCAGGGCCGGGGGCGCGGATCGTAGTTGGCCAGTTGCGCATCGCCCGGCCAGAACAGGTAACCGCCCTGCTCGGTGCCGACAGATAGATAGGTGTAAGCCGGGTGCGCCTTGGCCAGACCGTCGAACAGCTTGAACAGCTGTTGATCCTGCGGCCCCAGCGGCACTTGCGCGGCGTCGCTGCTCAGGTAGCGTTTGAGGCTGGTGTCGATGCTCTGCAGTTGCGGATGCTCGGCCAGGTAAGCAACGTTCTGGCTGATGCCCTCGAAAAACAGCTGCATCGCGTTTTCCACCTGACGCACTTCGCGCCCGGTGCTGTCGGTAAAGGTGTCGCGCGCGCCCTCGCGGACATTGAGGATGATCAGCGCTGCCACCAGTAACACCGGCAGGCTGGCGATTACCGCAAACGCCAGAGTCAGTTTTTGTTTTATGTTCATTGCTTGCGCCTTCCTTGTTCGAAGTGTCGGTCAGAAATATTTTGCGGATATTCCGTATTATGGTATACCAATATTCAATCAACCGAACAGCCGTCCTCGAAGGCGTGCTTGAATGGTGAGAAGACTCGCGAGCGCGCAGCGTTCACGTCAGTTCGACAGGCCCGCACACGACCGGCCAATTACAAAAGACTCGAGGTAGCGTCATGAAATTTTCCCTGTTCGTACACATGGAACGCTGGGACGAAAGCGTCAGCCACCGCCAACTGTTCGAAGACCTGACCGAACTGACCCTGATGGCCGAGGCTGGCGGTTTCAGCACCGTGTGGATCGGCGAACACCACGCCATGGAATACACCATCTCCCCAAGCCCGATGCCGCTGCTGGCCTACCTCGCAGCGAAAACCACCACCATCCACCTCGGCGCCGGCACCATCATCGCGCCGTTCTGGCACCCGCTACGCGTCGCCGGCGAATGCGCCCTGCTCGACGTGATCAGCAACGGCCGCATGGAAGTCGGTCTAGCGCGCGGCGCCTATCAAGTTGAATTCGACCGCATGGCCGGCGGCATGCCCGCCTCCAGCGGCGGCCAGGCCCTGCGCGAAATGGTCCCGGTGGTCCGCGCCCTGTGGCAAGGCGACTACGCCCACGACGGCGACATCTGGAAATTCCCTACCTCGACCAGCGTGCCGAAACCGATCCAGAAGCCCAACCCACCCATGTGGATCGCCGCCCGCGATCCCGACTCGCACAACTTCGCCGTGGCCAACGGCTGCAACGTCATGGTCACGCCATTGATGAAAGGCGACGAAGAAGTCCTCGACCTGAAGAACAAATTCCAGACCGCGCTCGACAACAACCCAGACGTACCGCGCCCACAATTGATGGTGCTGCGTCACACCCACGTGCACACCGCTGATAACCCGGACGGCTGGCAAGTTGGCGCCAAAGCCATCTCACGTTTCTACCGCACATTCGATGCGTGGTTTGGCAACAAGGAAACTCCGGTCAATGGCTTCCTCGCGCCGAGCCCGGAAGAGAAGTTTGCCGGACGTCCGGAGTTTGAACTGGAGAGCCTGCACAAGACCGCGATGATCGGCACGCCGGAAGAGATCATTCCGCGGATCAAGTATTACCAGGAACTGGGGGTGGATGAGTTCAGTTTCTGGTGTGACAACAGCTTGCCGCATGAAGAGAAGAAGAAATCGCTGGAGTTGTTTATCAAGCATGTGGTGCCGGCGTTTCGTTGATTACTCGGCGGACGGTCTCTGACCCACTAAAAGGCCCCGGACTTGTCCGGGGCTTTAGTTTTTAGAGATCACGGGAATGCGCTGGCCCGGCTGGGTGACATCGTAAACACGCTGCTCGCAACCCCGCCCAACAAACTGAAACTCCACCAGGTAGACCTTGCTTCGCTCCGGCGTAAAGGTACTGCTCAGCGGCCCGCAGCTATAAGTGTTGCCGGTGCCCATGCCGTTGGAACGCCCCGACACTTCGAAGGGTTAGTCGGCATTGGCTTGCGCTTCCAACTGAGGGAAGTGCTTGAACGTGGCGCTATTGGCCGCTTCGTTAAGCTTGGCGATCCAGCCGAATACCTTACCCCGCTCGGAATCGACCACAGTACCCATCACTTCCATTCGCCGATCAGGATCTGTAGCACGGCGAACCGAGCACTCGACAGGATATGTGTAGCCTGTCGATTTCATGATGACTTTGGCGTGTTGTGCATCTGGCGTTGCCGTTCTTTGCTGAAGTTGGACACCATCCTTCAATAGACTGGGGGAAGAGTCTCTGACGTTGGAATGGCAGCCTGCCATCAGGACAATAAAAAGCAGCAAAAGTCCGGCTTTAATCAACTCTTTCTTACCTTTTCAAAGAGTAGCGGCCAGATTCTTCGAGTTCAACAAACCTGCATCGCTACAACTACCACAAAACATCTACAACTCTTCAATACTTTCAATTACGCCAACCACTGCCCCCCGAGGCAGCAACGCCTCATGGACAAGGTTGCCAAAGTCCTTACTCCAGACCAGTCTGTCTGCATGCGCTGTTTTTTGAAAAAAAATAAACAGACCGGCGTCTCCCAAAAAGGTGCACGTTATATCTTGCACGCCTTCTAAAATGGCGGACTCTCCTTTGAAGAAATAACGATGCGCGGAAGCAAATAATTCTTTTGCAGAAATCGCCGAATCGCCCTCCTCTACATTTTCGAACTCCATTTTTGCGTAGAAGTTCACGGCAGTTTTAAGCTCGACTACATCCACCACATCAAGGAGCCTTTCCCCACAAACAAACAACGAAAACAAGCCATTTGCCCAGAAACAACTTGAATCATTCCAATCCCTCACGACATCAAACTGAATTGAGAATATAAAAGGATCACCGTAAATCACTTCAATCTTACTCCTAGCGTTTTTTGCACCGCCGCCGGTATATAACTAGCCGACAATTGGTTGCCGGCGTCACCCGTACTACCGTTCCAGTGAAACCCACCATTCGTCCCTTCAAATCGGTGGACGTTGCCATTTTGAAAACGGGGGACAGACCACGTTTTACTCCTCCATGTCGCATAGGGTATGGTCCTTGTTCTGCGCGGCCAGCAGGTTCAGGTCATTGCCGGTGTAGACGTCGTTGCCTGCGCAGATCTTACCCGCGATCAAAGTGATGTCACGGCCCGAGCTGGGTTTTACGTCGCCGCCAGCGATTAATTCAACAGCTTTTTAAACGGTGTGGTTGTACTGCTCATGGAGGCGTTTCTTGCCGTCCTCGCTATGGGTTTCGACGTTGTGCTTATCACCGGCCGAGGACATGTTGATGTCGCGCTTGGCCTCGGCGGTAAGGTTGCCGGTAGCTTCGGCGATGGCGACGACGCTGATGTCGCGACCGGCATCGAGCTTCAGGTCACCATCGCGTTATACGCTCGACGCGAATTGAAAGGTGATCTGTCCCCGTTTATCTCCAGGACAATGTTGCCTTTGGCAATCATCTGGGTCTGTCGCAGGGTTTCGTCGGTGTTGGCCCCGACCTTTGGCCGAGACCCACGCGGCGTTGTTATTGGTTTTGGTGTGACTCTCGTCATGCAGATCCTCCACCCCTTCGAAGGTGATGGCGCCGCCGCTGTCGAGGACGAAGCCCTTGTCGCTGTCGAGTTTGGCCACCGGTAATGCTGGTCGCCTTGGCTGATCAGCGACAGGTTGCCGCCGGTCTCGATTTCGCTGCCGACCATTCCCGAAAGAAGCCACACACCGCACTTCTAGATACGCTGAGCTTTCGACTGCCGAACCTGCCAACTCTTTAGTCAGAGGTAGATTCCAGCTCTTTCAAGCTCGCAGAAAAAAAACCTCATACCTTCTCGTATATTATCTGTGTCCTTTCTTAGAACCACGTTACTTTGCGAAGAGGCATTTAGAACAAAAGTATAAATATCGGGCTTCCTTTCACCGTCGATTTTAAATATAAAGAATCCTTCGCATTTTTTTGCCACCAGCTCCATAATCTGAATGAAATCATCCAGATGCACACTATTCATATCTAAAAACCCAAAACGAGCAGCATATTTATCAGAAGGATCACAAGACATCAATCCAGACCTCTCAATGCGTTAGAAATATCTTTAACATCTGTTAATTTCCCTGTAGCAACCTTATCTACGACATTCCATATCACCTGCTTTGGCGGACCATCGACACCGTTTCTTATAATTAGCCGCTCCACAACCTCAACAGCCGTTCGTTTATTCCCATTATCAAACAGATGCCCCCCCTGCGATATCTCTTATAATTGAACCAGCCTTATTAAAGAATCCATCATAATTGCTGGCGTTTGCAATAGCCGTATCCACGCTTCGAAACGATATTGAACCATCAAATTTTGAATTGATGGCGTTTATTTCACCCGCGCTTAGTCCAAATTTGAAACCACCAAGTCCTGCTCCCGATGGAATGCTAGGTGACGAGAGTAGGCCTGGTGTCGAACCTAAGCCGGGAAGAGCTACGTCGTCTAAGGCTCCGATATCCGCCGCACCTTTTGCACCAACCAGAACCTCCTCGGTTTTGCCAACCAATTTGCTCCCAGCCCCGATCCCTCCAGTCAGAATCGTCCCAGCGATTTCCGCATGATCACCCAGCATCGTTTTATGGTGAGAGTTCAGCTCGTCCGTGTGGTTCGAGTCTTGGAAATCCTGAACAATCGCTCGCTCTTCAGCACTTAACCCGCCATTTGCATCGTAGTTTTCAAGCGCCAGCGTTCCCCCTTCAGCGGCGTTCGTCTGACCATTACACTGATCGAAACCCTCGCACTTGAACAGTTCGGATCCACTGGTTTTCGCGCTCAGTTTCGCATAGGTATCCTTCACTTTCTCTCGACAGGCTGCTGGATTTTCGCTCGCTCTACAGCCCTTCAACTCTGTGACGAGATCGTCTACTTGCTGGTGATTCAGGAAGTTGTACTGTGTCGCATTGTTGGCAACCCAAGAGGCGTTTTCCAATGACTCTTGATCAGTATTGCCCAGCGCAGTTGCGGAGAGCACCCCAACAATCTGCGACCCCATGAGCAACAACTCAGGATTGCCCTTGAACCATTTGTTCATCTCACCAACAAGCGCTTCATTCGCACCAGCCGCCAACGCGCCTGTCGCAAAATCCCCGCCGGTCATCTCCGACAACAGCCCACCCACCGCCGCATGAATGATGATTTTGCCCGCTGAGCCATCATCCAGAACGCCCTGCGTGAGATCGCCCACCATGTTGAAGCTGAACGCTGCGACGGTATTGAACAGAGCCGTCTTCAGAACGTCACCGGCACTTGCATCGCCGCCGACTGCCTTGGTGATCAGCGCGGAAGTGCCACCCTGGATGATTTGGCTTCCAGCAAATCTGCCGACGCCCTCCCACATGGCTAACGACGGGCCGAGCAACTTTCCGGTATTCGGATCGTATTTCATACCCGTCAGCTGGTTCAGGTATTCGGCCATCAATCCGGCTGTCACTCCGGAAATCACATAGCCCTTCAGTGCATCGGATGAAGTAACGTCCGCGAAAACCGCTCCAAGGTTTCCGCCGTTATTGATAAAACTGGTCGTGGCATTTGTGGCTGCACCTGTTGCCACAGCGGCGAGGCCTGCGGCCCAGGCGGTGCCCATGCTCGCGCTTAGCGAAGCGAACGCAGCAGGCCCGACAAAGGCAGCCATCACGATCGCAATAATCATCTGCGAAGCCGGGCCAAGCCCCGAGTTGCTGTATTTAAACGACTCGTGAATCTCCTTCACGCGCCGCCAATCAACATCTCCCCGAGCCTCCGCATCCTTCAACCACGCCAGTTGCGGATCAGCCTTGACCATCGCATCAATGGTCTGGCTGACGGACTCCTGACTCACATCCTTGATATCAATCTTCAGCCCATCGACCGCTTTCAGGACGATGTTGCCCTTGGCGATCATCTGCGTCTGGCGCAGGGTTTCGTCGGTGTTGCCGCGACCTTTCGCCGAGACCCACGCCGCGTTGTTGTTGGTTTTGGTATGGCTCTCGTCATGCAGATCCTTCACCCCTTCGAAGGTGATGGCGCCGCCGCTGTCGAGGAGGATGTCCTTGCCGCTGTTGAGTTTGGCCACCTGGTAATGCTGGTCGCCCAGGCTGACCAGAGACAGGTTGCCGCCGGTCTTGATTTCGCTGCCGACGTGGGTGACCTGGGTGACTTCGTCGCGCTGGAGTTTCAGGTTGCCGAAACCGCCCTTCTCCTTCATGTCGTAGAGGGTGTGGTCCTTGTTCTGCGCGGCCAGAAGACTGAGGTCGTTACCGGCGTAGACGTAGGCTTCATTGCCTGCGCTGATTTTGCTCGCGACCAGTGTGGTGTCACGCCCGGAACTGGTTTTTACGTCGCCGCCGGCGATGAACTCAGCGGCTTTCTGAACAGTGTGGTCATCCTGTTCATGGACACGTTTCTTGCCGTCCTTGCTATGGGTTTCGACGTTGTGTTCATCACCGGCCGAGGACATGTTGATGTCGCGCTTGGCCTCCGCAGTGAGTTTGCCGGTGGCTTCGGCGGTGCTGGCGACGACGTTGATGTCGCGACCGGCATCGAGCTTCAGGTCACCATCGCTTTATACGCTCGACGCGAATTGAAAGGTGGTCTGTCCCCGTTTATCTCTAGTGCCTACAGGCAATCCCGAAATCAATTCGTCCCTCGTCAGAGCGGACCCCGACACTCCTTTTGCACCGACTAATTATCAACTATGGGCAATACTCATCCATATAACTGCTCCCTAGTTCTTGCTGCATCGATTTGGCCAGCTCCTCCCCCTCTACTTTATGCCGAAGCTCTGCCTCAGGCGTTGCAAAACAAGAATCGGGCGGGTAGTCGCTGTTGAACGTCGACTGATACTCACCGTCCCACTCACTGACTTTGACCCTCAGCTCTGGAGAAAGGGGCAGATTTTCAATATCAACGTGCCCCATTCTATCCGGATCTGGGCAGAATATCGGCCCGGCCAAATACTCACTCGTTAGTCTTAACCTGATCATGGCAATGGTTTCCAAGAACTGACCGGATTAGCTCGAGCCACGAAGCCGTTTGAGCCAACCCCAACTGCGATGTTTTGCTCAACACCATTATGCGTGATGCGATAAACATTAGCCGAACCATTGGTCCCGACAACTTTCCCACGTTCTAGAGCACTCATTACAACATTTGGAATGTCATCACGTGAGATGCCTTTGCCGATGTCGAGTTTGGCCACCTGGTAATGCTGGTCGCCCAGGCTGACCAGAGACAGGTCGCCGCCGGTCTTGATTTCGCTGCCGACGTGGGTGACCTGGGTGACTTCGTCGCGCTGGAGTTTCAGGTTGCCGAAACCGCCCTTCTCCTTCATGTCGTAAAGGGTGTCGCGACCGGCATCGAGCTTCAGGTCACCATCGCGTTATACGCTCGACGCGAATTGAAAGTTGGTCTGTCCCCCTTTATCTCCCGCGGTAAGCATTTGTCGGTTGCCCACCCTGCCCTCCATACGCCAAATATTGAGCATGAGGGGTAACAATGTGCGAGCGTTCTGATTGTGCATTAACACGGTAGCTTTGCCAGCGATATTCGGCTGGGTGAACTACCATTTTCGCTCTTACCGGATTCATTTCGAAGTACCGATAACAGCACAATAAATTTTTCCCGGCGACAGACCACGTTCTTGGATTACTTTCTAAACGTGGTCTGTCCCATTTATCCTCCATCTTTAATAATCGACTGACTAGGCAAAAGAAATTTATTGTTATTTGCCATTCAACCTTCCTACAAACGCTTCAATCGCATTCGAGATGAGCTCCCCCTCCTCGGGAGAGATTAAAATATTCATGACTTGCTCATCACAAGTGCAGTCATAAATATCAAAACCCGTCCAACCTTCAGACCAAAACTCAACAGTTGCCAGTTTCCCAAAGCCTTCTAACTCTACTCGTTCCAAGTCACCAAAATCTCCGCCTGCGAATTTTGAGCTTTTCACAGTGTAGCCTTTGAGCAAAGGCATAATTTTTTTTTCAAACTGAAAATAATCCATATCCCGCTCACTTTCTATCTAAGATTTTTATATTTTTCACTTCAGGCAGATGTTCTCCGCCCTGCTTTTTCAACAGATACTGCTGAGACTTACTGGCATCTTGGCCAATCATTTTATACCAGCCTTCCTTGCCACCTTGCAACAAACCATTACTTGGAACATCAAATTCGACATACACGGCCCCTTTAGATGCAGCCCCTTTAAAATCAGCCGCACCGTTAATTGAGATGAAAGTTTGCCCTCCTGCGCCCTGTACGACCCTGTTGTTACCTTGCATCTGTAATAGCTCACCTGGGGACATCCATCTCCCTACACGAGTCATACTTACATTATTGATAACTTTTGTTTCGCCGAGCTTCAACAAGCTACCAGCAGCCCCCTTTACACCCTGAAGTACAGATCCGCCAGCCGAGGAGAGCATTAATGAGAGAGCCATCTCGCCCCAATAATCTGGATCGGTCAGCATCATCTCGTAGCTTTCTATTGCTTTGCCCTCTTGTCCGTCCTTTGCGTAAAGCAAAGTGGAAGACAAGTCGAACTGCCACTGCGCAGAGTTTTTGTAAGCATCCTGCATCGCCACTGGCAATGCCACATAAGCTTTGTACTCTAAAGGTTCCATGATCATCCATGGCTTCCCTGAATCATCGAGCAACGTATAGCTGACGATTTTGGAGTCCACATCCATATTCAGAACGAAATTACCAAGAACCTGAGAATTAGTGCCCGCCAGTTTAAGAATTGATGAGCAGCCCACACCCGTTGCGTCGTTTTTGCATGTTTCATACTTTTCAAGGTACTTACCATAGTGTCCTTGATAGTTAAATTTTGTAGCGTTAGCAGTAATCCATGCGCCGTTTTGCAAAGTTTCTGCATCAACATTTTCTTGTGTCGAAGCTGCAAGAACCCCAACAATTTGGGATCCCATGATCAATAGGTCCGGGTTGCCCTTAAACCAATTGTTCATTTCTTTAACGAGGGCCTCATTCGCCCCAGCCGCCAACGCGCCCGTAGCGAAATCCCCACCAGTCATTTCGGACAGCAGTCCGCCGACCGCCGCGTGAATGATGACTTTTGTCGCAGAGCCATCATCCACAACACCCGTCGTAAGGTCACCGACCATGTTGAAGCTGAACGCTGCAACGGTGTTGAAAAGTGCGGTTTGCAGCAAATTGCCAAGGTCAGCATCGCCTCCCACTGCCTTGCTGATAAGCGCAGACGTACTGCCTTGAATAATCTGACTGCCGGCGAATTTACTCACACCTTCCCACGTGGCCAGTGACGGTCCGGCATATTTGCCATTGGGATCAAACTTCACGCCGGTCAATTCATTCAGATACTGCGACATCAAACCGGCCGTCAGCCCCGAAACCACATAGCCCTGCAGCGCATCGGATGAAGTAACGTCAGCGAAAACAGCGCCCAGATCCCCACCGTTATTGATGAAGCTAGTCGTAGCATTCGTAGCCGCTCCGGTAGCCACAGCGGCGAAAGTCGCGGCCCAGAACGTGCCCATCCCACTCAACGCTGTCAGGGCCGCAGGTCCAACAACCGCAGCCATCACGATCGCAATAATCATCTGCGAAGCCGGGCCAAGCCCCGAGTTGCTGTATTTAAACGACTCGTGAATCTCCTTCACGCGCCGCCAATCAACATCTCCCCGAGCCTCCGCATCCTTCAACCACGCCAACTGCGGATCAGCCTTGACCATCGCATCAATGGTCTGGCTGACGGACTCCTGACTCACATCCTTGATATCAATCTTCAGCCCATCGACCGCTTTCAGGACGATGTTGCCCTTGGCGATCATCTGCGTCTGGCGCAGGGTTTCGTCGGTGTTGCCGCGACCCTTGGCCGAGACCCATGCGGCGTTGTTGTTGGTTTTGGTATGGCTCTCGTCATGCAGATCCTTCACCCCTTCGAAGGTGATGGCGCCGCCGCTGTCGAGGAGGATGTCCTTGCCACTGTCGAGTTTGGCCACCTGGTAATGCTGGTCGCCCAGGCTGACCAGAGACAGGTTGCCGCCGGTCTTGATTTCGCTGCCGACGTGGGTGACCTGGGTGACTTCGTCGCGCTGGAGTTTCAGGTTGCCGAAACCGCCCTTCTCCTTCATGTCGTAGAGGGTGTGGTCCTTGTTCTGCGCGGCCAGCAGATTGAGGTCGTTACCGGCGTAGACGTAGGCTTCATTGCCTGCGCTGATTTTGCTCGCGACCAGTGTGGTGTCACGCCCGGAACTGGTTTTTACGTCGCCGCCGGCGATGAACTCGGCGGCTTTCTGAACAGTGTGGTCGTCCTGTTCATGGACACGTTTCTTGCCGTCCTTGCTATGGGTTTCGACGTTGTATTCATCTCCGGCCGAGGACAAATAGATGTTGCGACGGCATCGAGCTGCAGGTCACCGCCGCTTTTACGCTCGACGCGAATTTGAAGGTGGCCTGTCCCCGTTTGTCTCTCGAAAGGTGGTCTTTCCCCATTTATCCGGTCCCCATTTATCCGCTTTTCTTTCAATCGTCGGGAATCTCGATATGAAACGAATCTGCATCAATTTTCAAAGACATCCATCCTGGCCCAGGCAAAACGTTTATTTCACCCTCAAGAAAATACTCACTTGCAGACTTATCGACTTTAGGCCCACTAATAAACTCCTCGACAAACTCATTACCTGAGGAACTCTTTCGATCGAGAGAATATTCATAGATAACTTTTCTCAACACACTCACACCCGAAAAGACCAGCCAGCAGTCACCCACATATTCATGCATTGCGTGCAAACCTTCACTCTTGCTCTCGTATTTGACCCATTCACCACCCTCGCTTCGAGCGTGTAACAAACCATTTACAAGACTCCATTCAACATACTCCACATCTCTAGCGGGATCGTAAATATAATGAACAGGAAAAATACTTTCGCCCTTAGGACACTCATCTTCATCACACTGTACGATCCGAGCGCCATCCGCCGCTGTTACCAACTTCGTTTTTTTCAAGGCTAGGCCTCTTTCGACATAAAGGCGAACTACTCCATTTTCGAGCTCAAAGCCTCCATATACGCAGTCAAATGTGACGAGGGAATCAAACATCGCTGAAACTATCATTTGTCTCCTGTCAGTCCAGACTGAATTAAACCTGAGTACCGTCTGGTAAATTTTTAATCTTATCGGCTATATCGGCTCTGAGCCGCATGCCTTCTACAGCATCGGCAACATATAAATTATCCAAGGAAAAATCACCACCCATTACAAAAGGCACTTTGGGCAGCAAACGCATCCCAGCACGAACTGGACCATTGCGCTTTTGCCACTGATGAGCCAACGGATAGCCTGTCAATACTTCATAGTCGTGCAGAACTACTTCAGCCCAGCTTTCAACATCCGCAGCCAAGTACTCTAACGAGCCAGTTTCCGGATCAAAAATGTAGATACTGCCATCCTTGATACAGAACTGCCCACCAAAGATATCTTCAGCAAAAAAGACACCATTATCGGCTAGACCTTTGTAGCTAGTGCGCCACAGGTCAGCATGATTCCAATCAGATATGCCCATTTCACTTTGGCTGGAGTTGCTTGGAAAAATATGCAGCGCGCCTTCAAAAGCATAGAAGCCATTGCGCTGACGCAGCACATTAAAAAGTTGTTCCGCCGAAGTCCCTGCCATGTTGCGTATTGGCCCAGACAGTTCTGGTTCACGCTCACTCAAGGACGAACTTGCAATCGATAACAACTTATCCAAATTATTCACAATCTAATCTATCACCTCTATTCTAACCTTCGTCCCGTTAGGCAACTCTCTGCATTGAGCGCCAATACAAGCGCCTGGTCAACGTGTCAGGCTTTCCTGCCCCGATGGCATCTTCAATATGTTGCGCCGACTCGGGGAAACGGGGACAGATCACGTTTTGGAATGCGTTTTAAACATGGTCTGTCCCCGTTTATCTGGGTGCTAGGCCGGTGTCAGATCACATCTAGGCCTCTACAATTAACAAGAGACATTCAAACCACAAGCAGAGATAAAATCACGTATCGGTATATCAAGAACGCTACTTTCTCCAGCGGAGAGTACATCTTGCAATGTGACGATGCCTTTTTCAAAGTCTAAAGAAACGTCAAAGCAATTAAACTCGAACGCCCTGAACAGAATGCTCTCTGAGCAAACCCGCTCATCAAAGGCGTTTTTCAAAATAGAGCGAACGCTGTCGTCCAACTCTTGGGCCACAAATCGTTCTATTATCGTGCCGCCACTGCTCATAACCATTCCTAACCAGTACGAGAACGCAGTCTGGATCACACCATCCCGAACATTTATTTTGATTGTCGAGATCGGAGCGCATCAGACGTTTGTTCCAATCACCTTACTTGGGAAAACGGCGGACAGACACGTTTTACTCCTTCATGTCGTAGAGGGTGCGGCCCTTGTTTTGCGCGGCCAGCAGGTTCAGATCATTACCGGCGTAGACGTAGGCTTCGTTGCCTGTGCAGATCTTCCCCGCGACCAGTGTGGTGTCGAGGTCCGGGCTGGTATTTGCGTCGCCGCTGGCGATGAATCAGCAGCTTCCTGAAAAGAGTGGTCGTCCTCTTCATGGACGCGTTTCTTGCCGTGCCTGCTGTGGATTTCGACGTTGTGTTCATCACCGGCCGAGACAGGGAGATATCGCGCTTGGCCTCGGCGGTAAGGTTGCCGGTAGCTTCGGCGATGGCGACAACGTTGATGTCGCGACCGGCATTGAGCTTCAGGTCGCCACCGCTTTTACGCTGGACGAGAATTGAAAGGTGGTCTGTCCCCGTTTATCTCCTCCATTTGTTGTGAATAACGCTTTTCTAATCTTTCAGCAGACCTTTGAACTCCATCGCGTTCATCTGGAAAGTAAGCAGAATAAACATCAGCTGCAATTTTCATCAGAGAAACGTAGTCAGCCACAGGTATGCTAGAAGTTAACGCTTCCCCCAAGAAGAAACTTACCTCATTGAATTCTTCTGGATCGTCCCAATCCTGATCAAGCGAGTAAAAAAAACCTTCAGCCACTGAGAACCCATGTCCCTGCGAAGCGTCGTAGATAAACGCAGGAAAATTAGTCCTCCCTCTTACGATAGAAGCCTCAATTAACTCGTAAAGACCCTCATAATCTGCGTCAGTTGAAGAAAATGATTCCTTGAGAACCTCTAACCAAACCAAATCAGCCATTATTTCGTCCTCGGCGGCATAGTAATAAATGAGTTTGTTATATCTCCAGTTTTGCTATCACGCGTCACTTGAAAGTAATAACCATCAACTTTGATACTGGCCTCCCTCATGGCTGGATTAGCTCTGAACAAAGAGCCAGCTTCGACTGCCGCCCTGCTCGACATATCAGCCACCTTGATATCTGACAGAATTTTCGAATCATAAGTTGTTTTGGTGGATTTGGACTTGTATCCACCGACCAACTCGCCCCGAGTGTTAGTTTTAGGCAACTGATAACTATACTCCACAAGGCCAGGATAACGGACATCCGTAGTTTTATTGGAGATTTTTGCCCCAGTTTTTTCAACCGACTCCAAGAAGGCATCGCTGTTATGAGCACCAGAAATCGTCCCCGCCTTACTATTACGCACGCCAATCTGGGTGTTATGACTAAGAACTTTCTCGCCAAAATCTTTCAAAAATGTAGAGGTTGCCTGACCTCCAACGGTGGCTGCCCCCTCTGAACCTATCGCTGCCGGCCTAACGACTGCCGCAATCTGCTCAGCCGTTAGCTTAGCCCCAGTTTTCGCTTCGATCTCCATCAAACCGCGGAGATCACTCAGTTCCTTGGCTGCGGCCCCACCTGCTGTGGCCCCTAACCCCACGGGAAGTGCCTCCGACATTCCTGCCTCAGCGGTCCAGATCGCGACTTCGTTCGCGCACAGCACTGGGTTTGCTGCACAAGTAGCTGCACCTCTCGTGGCCAACTGTCCAAGCAAACCAATCGCTTCCGGCGCAAGAGCAATAATTCCCGCTGCAGCCAACAATTTCACCGCATTAGCCGGATCCCCTTTCGGAAGGTGGTCGAGGACCGCTCGCGTCCTAGCGTTGGTCGAGTCGGCGATATTGCTATGAAGGAATTGATCTGTGATCCCCGAATCGTCATTTTCCCAAAGTTTATTTAATGCAAGAGAGCCTTCATCAATCTCAGCCTTGATCTGCGCGCAATCGCCGGTCGCCCAACAGTTATTGAGCCGCGCCGTGTTATCCGCATCACGCTTGGCAAACTCAGCTCGAACAGCATCACAGTTGTCTTTACACTCCTTAAGCGCTTTCTCGAGGTCTTTTACATCCTGGTGATTCAGGAAGTTGTACTGTGTCGCGTTGTTGGCAACCCAAGAAGCGTTTTCCAATGACTCTTGATCAGTATTGCCCAGCGCAGTTGCGGAGAGCACCCCCACTATCTGCGACCCCATGAGCAACAACTCGGGATTGCCCTTGAACCATTTGTTCATCTCACCAACAAGCGCTTCATTCGCACCAGCCGCCAACGCGCCTGTCGCAAAATCCCCACCGGTCATCTCCGACAACAGCCCACCCACCGCCGCATGAATGATGATTTTGCCCGCTGAGCCATCATCCAGAACGCCCTGCGTGAGATCGCCCACCATGTTGAAGCTGAACGCCGCGACGGTATTGAACAGAGCCGTCTTCAGAACGTCACCGGCACTTGCATCGCCGCCGACTGCCTTGGTGATCAGCGCGGAAGTGCCACCCTGGATGATTTGGCTTCCAGCAAATCTGCCGACGCCCTCCCACGTGGCTAACGACGGGCCGAGCAACTTTCCGGTATTCGGATCGTATTTCATACCCGTCAGCTGGTTCAGGTATTCGGCCATCAATCCGGCTGTCACTCCGGAAATCACATAGCCCTTCAGTGCATCGGATGAAGTAACGTCCGCGAAAACCGCTCCAAGGTTTCCGCCGTTATTGATAAAACTGGTCGTGGCATTTGTGGCTGCACCTGTTGCCACAGCGGCGAGGCCTGCGGCCCAGGCGGTGCCCATGCTCGCGCTTAGCGAAGCGAACGCAGCAGGCCCGACAAAGGCAGCCATCACGATCGCAATAATCATCTGCGAAGCCGGGCCAAGCCCCGAGTTGCTGTATTTAAACGACTCGTGAATCTCCTTCACGCGCCGCCAATCAACATCTCCCCGAGCCTCCGCATCCTTCAACCACGCCAGTTGCGGATCAGCCTTGACCATCGCATCAATGGTCTGGCTGACGGACTCCTGACTCACATCCTTGATATCAATCTTCAGCCCATCGACCGCTTTCAGGACGATGTTGCCCTTGGCAATCATCTGCGTCTGGCGCAGGGTTTCGTCGGTGTTGCCGCGACCCTTGGCCGAGACCCATGCGGCGTTGTTGTTGGTTTTGGTATGGCTCTCGTCATGCAGATCCTTCACCCCTTCGAAGGTGATGGCGCCGCCGCTGTCGAGGAGGATGTCCTTGCCGCTGTCGAGTTTGGCCACCTGGTAATGCTGGTCGCCCAGGCTGACCAGAGACAGGTTGCCGCCGGTCTTGATTTCGCTGCCGACGTGGGTGACCTGGGTGACTTCGTCGCGCTGGAGTTTCAGGTTGCCGAAACCGCCCTTCTCCTTCATGTCGTAGAGCGTGTGGTCCTTGTTCTGCGCGGCCAGCAAATTGAGGTCGTTACCGGCGTAGACGTAGGCTTCATTGCCTGCGCTGATTTTGCTCGCGACCAGTGTGGTGTCACGGCCGGAACTGGTTTTTACGTCGCCGCCGGCGATGAACTCAGCTGCTTTCTGAACAGTGTGGTCATCCTGTTCATGGACACGTTTCTTGCCGTCCTTGCTATGGGTTTCGACGTTGTGTTCATCACCGGCCGAGGACATGTTGATGTCGCGCTTGGCCTCGGCGGTGAGGTTGCCGGTGGCTTCGGCTGTGCTGGCGACGACGTTGATGTCGCGACCGGCATCGAGCTTCAGGTCGCCGCCGGTTTTCACTGTCGACGCGAGGTTTTCCACCGTGGTGGTAATGACTGAGCGATGGCCGCCATCGAACGATTCGTGGAGTTCGTCTTCGTCGCGTGTCGCCAACAGGTTGATGTCGCGCGCTGCACTCAGGCTGGCGTCACCGCCGCTGCTGATGGCAGACGCGTTGGTCAGATCCTGTCCGGACTTGATGGTCAGGCTGTCGCGGGCGCTGATGATGCTGCCGTCGTCGACGAGGGTGCGCATGCCGTTGCCATCACGCACCGCGATGGCGGTGCGATCGTTGACGATATCGCCCTTGAGTGTCGTCAGTTCGACCTGATTGCCACGGATTTCGCCGGCCAGTGCGTTGCGAATGCTGTCGGTGGCCATGAGTTTGATGCGCTCATCGGCTTCCACCAGACCGCCCTGATAGAGGCTGCCCTTGACGTCGACGGACACGTCGTTGCTGGCCTTCAATGTGCCGACGTTGACCAGATCGCTACCGGCCAGCATTTCCAGATCTCGGCCCTGAATCAGGCTGCCACCGCGCACGTTGCGCGACTCGGCCTGCGCCAGATACAACACCGGCACCAGCACTTTCTGGCCGTCGACGATGCGCTCTTCCATCCAGACAATGTCGTGGGTCAGCGCAGCGACCTGCGCCGAGGTCAGGCTGACGCCGACAGAGAGGTTCAGTTGGTTTTTGCTGGCGAGAGCGTTATCCATCAGATAACGAAATTGCTCGTAGTCGTTCTCCAGTCCACCGGCGAGAAAACGCTGGCCGGTCTGGGCCATGACGGCGTCGCTGATCAGCCGCGATTCATAGCGACCGTCACCGAGGCGACGCGCCGCTTCGTCGGCGCTGAAGTCGAGCTTGCCGAGCAGGTAGTCGGAGCTCATGAAGGCCGTCGTCTGGGTCAGCTCCGGATTGGTTTCGATCAGATAACGGCTCTGCGGATTCGTGCTTTGCACGAACATGCCGTACGGGCCTTTCGGCAACCGGAAGGTCGAGGAAGCCGTCGGGTCGACTGCGGCGAACGGCACACCTTTGAAGTCCACCGGTGTGAAGCTGATCTGCTTCACGCCATCGGCGTCGACATGCTCGATACGGGTAACGGATCTGGAGGTTTGGGCGACAGCGTCGGTGCTATGTTTGCCCAGGTTGATGTTGATGCCGCCGACCGCGTCAGTCTGGTCGCTGGCCAGAGAACCTGTCAGTTGACCATAAGTGTTGTCGTATAGCGTGCCGTTCTGGATGCTGTTGGTGACGTCGAGCTTGACCTTGCCGCCGGCCTGCATCACCGCAGCGTAAACGGCGTTGCCGTTTGCATTCCAGGTGGTGACGTCACTCATCAAAGAGAATCGCGAATCACTGGAGCGACTGATCAGTTCATCGAACCGCGCCTGATCGAAGTTGCCGGCCGCGGTAGCCGCGTTGAACGCCGGAACATCGACGAACTCCATCTTGTCCCAGAGGCTGTTGTCGATACGCCCTGGGGTGCCCCTTTTCACCACGCGCGTCCCCGAACGCGACTCCCCGCCCTGGTTCAGCAGGCTGTCAGCCGTCACGGTCAGGTCGCCGTTGGCGGCCAGCAGGCTGTAACGGTTTTCAACCTGGTTGGCGTGGATGGTGAAGTTCTTGCCTGCCACGAATCGCGCCGCGCGCGAGTCCTTGAGCACCTCGTCGTTGAATTGGGTAGTGATGGTGATGGTGCCGCGCTTCCAGCCATCACCACCATCGCAGTGCTGACCGCACACCCAGCTCAAACTGCCGGACGACTGACCGGAAGTCAGCTCGAACTCGGCTTTGGCATTTTCGAAGGAAACCGCGTTGATGTCGACGTCACCCTCGCCTTCGATGGTGCCCGACAAATTGCTGAACAACGCCGCGCGCGCGCCATCGACAGCGTCGAAGCTCATGTTGCCGCGGCTGTAAATATCGCCGTAATAGTTATTCAGGCTGTTGCCGTGCAGCTTCATCGTGCCGCCGCTGAACAGCAGCGTGTCGGCATCGTTGTAGAGACCGTTGGCGGCGGTGAATTCGAGATCGCCTTGGGCGCCGAGGGTACCTTTGTTATTGATCCGTGCCGCCGTCACCGTGAGGTTCTGATTGGCGATCAGGCGACCGAGATTGTCCAGTGTGCCGCGCAAGGTCATCACGGTGTCGCCGCCGCTGACCAGTCGCCCGTCCTGCTGGATCACGTCGTTGGCGCTGATCGTGAGTTTCTGCTGCGCGGAGACTTTGCCGCTGTTGAGCAGATTGCCGCCGAGGGTCAGCGCCAGATCGCCGCCGCTGAGCAATTGTCCGGCATTGTTCAGGTTGGCCACGTTGAGGCTGAGCGCCGAAGCACTGGCGATCCGTTCGCCAGCATTGAGCGTCAGGTTCTGCGCACTGGTGTAGGTCAGCCCGCCGTTCAGTTGCCAGGTACCAACACCGTTGACCGAGCCGACATCCCATACACCATTGCCCAGCCCGGTGAGACTGCCCTGGTTGTTGGCCAGTTGGCTCACATCCAGGTCGAAAAGGCCCTGCGCCGCGTGGCGCACATTGCCGCTGAAGTTATTGATTTCGGCACCCGACAGCAGCAGGTCCTGACTGCCGATTTCGATCACGCCGCTCTGGTTGTTCAGATTGCCGGTCAGCTTGATCTGACTCGCAGCGCCACCGAGGGCGCGGAGCTGACCACCGGCGCTGTTATCCAAGCCGTGGGCAGTCAGCTTGAGGCTGTTTGCCGATTCGATCAGGCCGCCCTGATTGAGGACCTGCCCGACGGCTTCGAGCCCCAGCTGATTACCGCTGATCTCGCCGCTGGTGTTGTCCAGGCTGGCACCAGTGAAGATCACCTGATCCTTGCCGAACATCTTGCCGGCGCGGTTAGCCAGGCGCGTCACGGTCAGCGTCAAGTCATCAATCAGGCTGGAAATCAGCCCGGCTTTGCCGCTGGCTGCACTGTTGTCGAGGTCGGCACTGTTGATGCTCACCGAGTCGGCTTGCAGCGTGCCGCCCTGGTTTTGCAAATTGCCGTTGTTCAGCGCCAGTTCGGCATGGCTGCCGTTGGCCAGAATCACACCTTGCTGATTGAGCAGTGTTTTGCCAGTAATCTTCAGGCCGTCGCTGCCAGCGATGATCTGCCCGGCAGCGTTGTTGTTGATCCAGGCGCTATTGATGTCCAGGCGCTTGCCTTGCAGGGTGCCGCCCCGGTTATCCAGCGAGGTCAGTTGATCAAGGAGCAAGCGCTGTGCGCCAGCATCGACCAGACCGGTGACGTTGCTGAAAACTCCGGCAATGTTGAGGACGACATCGCCGCCATTACCGACGATGCCGCCCTTGTCGTTGTTGCCAAGTTGTTTGGCATTGATGTCGATAGCGTTGCCGAGCAGGACACCGGCGCTGTTTTCGATCTCGTCACCGTCGATGTGCAACTGACCTTCGCTCTGAATCCGGCCCTGTTGATTCAGCAGTTGCGACTGGCTTGGTGCAGTTTGCTTGAGGATCAACCGCGCGCCATCGGCACCTGCGGCCAACAACCCGTTGGCACGGTTATCAAGAATGGCCGCGTGCAACTCCAGGCCGTCGGCGATCATCCGCCCGCCACGGTTGTCGACGTATCCGTCCTTGGCCACCACCAGCAATTGCCGGGCGGCGACTACACCGCCACGGTTATCGACAGAGCTGGCACGCAGTTCCACATCGCCTTTGATGGATTGCAGACGGCCCAATGCGTTGTTCAAGTGCTGCTGGACGAGGAGCGTCAGTTGCCCGGTTTCGGCGCTGAGCGTGCCGTCGTTGTTGCCGATCAGATTGCGCAGGTTTGCGTCGACGATGCCGCCCAAAAGTTGGCCGCTGGCGTTTTGCAGATCCTGCGCGGTCAGGCTCAGGCGATCGGTTCCCTGGATCAGGCCAAGGCTGTTATCCAGGTCTGCACTGGAAACCACGCTGTCATCGGACGAAATCGTGCCTTGCGTATTATCCAGCGTGCCGCGACCGGCCACCTCGAGGGTTTTGCCCGTCAGACTTGCGTTGCGGTTGTTGATGCTCTGCGCAGTGACGGTCAAGCGATCCGAAGTCTGGACCTTGCCGTCGTGGTTATCGAAATCCTGCATCAGCGTCAGATCAGCAGCACCGTTTTCCGCGCTGATCACACCCTTGGCGCTGTTATCAAGGCGAGTGGCCGTGACGAGAATGTCGTCGGCTGCCAGCGTCCCACCCTGATTGAGCAACTCCCCTCCCGACAGTGCCAGTGTGGTTTTCGCCTGGATCTTGCCCGCGCCGTTATTCAGACGTTCGCGGGCGACAACCTTGGCCTCACCGTCGCTGGCGCCGATCAGGCCGCCGCTGTTGTCCAGTTGACGGGCGTCCACGTCGAGGCGACCGGCGATCACTTTGCCGCCGGTGTTTTTTACCTCCTGAGCATTGAGCTTGAGGCTGCCGCCGGCGATTTCGATACGACCCTGACGGTTGTCGATGCTGTCGACCACCAGTGTTGCCGCTTGCCCATCGGCGAAGCGAATCAGGCCGCTGAGGTTGACGATGGCCGGCGCGCTCACGACTAGACGGGTTTCACCATAAACACGCGCATTCACACCTTGGTTGACCAGGCGCGCCGCGTTCAAAGTGATGTCTTGAGCCTGCACGGTACCGTTCTGGTTCTCGAACGTTGCGGCTGCGCTGGCGGTCAGGGTCCGGCTGGCCAACACGCTGCCACTGTTGCTCACCGAAGCACTGTTGATCGACAGATCACCCTTGGCGTTGCGGCTGTTGTCTGCGTTCACCCCGGCTTCAATCACACCAGCGTTGGTCAGCCTGCCGCCGCTGCTCAGGCTGACGCTGTCACGGGCAGCGAGGCTTTGGCGATTGATCAGGTCTTCGGCGGTTTGTACGGTGACCTGCGTACCGGCATAAACCGCGCCCTGGGCATCGAGACTTTTGGCCTTTACATCGACGGCATTACCCGCCGTGACTTTAGCCAGGGTCAGCTGGCCATTGGCGTCGATCCGGATGTCACCGGCGCTGGCGGCAAGATCCCCCGCCAGCTTCACACCAACGCCCTGCTCGGTGCCGACCAGTTTGATTGCACCGGCATACATGCCGCCGAGCGCCGAGGAGTCGATGGCCAGTTGTGGTCTGGCGCTGCCGTCATCGGCACGGGCGGTGGCACTGAGCGTGTCGGCGTTGACGTCGTTGCGGCCGGTGGTGATGTTCAGGTTTTTTGCGTGGATCTGTGCATTGATCTGCGCACTGCGAGTAATGATTTCGAAACTGTCGACGTTGCTCGCATCAAGACCGACGCCGTCAATCGACACGCTTCCCTGATCAACCTGAAAGCGCTCCAGGCGACCATTGTCGAGCACCGGCTTACCGGTGGTCAGCGTGACACGTGGCGTGTTGATGAAACCGCAACCGTTGCAACTGATGCCGTAAGGATTGGAAACGATCACCCGTGCCGATTGCCCTGCGACTTCGGTGTAGCCGCGCAACTGGCTCGGGCTGCCGCCATTGACTTCGTTGAGGATGGTTTGTGCCGCTGCGCCACGCAGGTTCGGGTTGCCGAGAATGATCCCGCCCAGTTGCGTCTGTTGCATGCGGTCGGTGGCGTTGTTGAGGATGACGCCTTGCGCACCGACGTTGTAGTCGTGGAACTGGTTATGCGACAGGCCACTGCCATTGGGCGCTGCGATGTTGACGATTGGCACGCCATTGCCGGCGCGATCCAGACTGGTGCCGGGTGCACTGACAACGATGCCGTCCGCCTGCGCCCACACCGGTTGCCAGAACATGACGTTCGCCAGCAAAAAGGCCAGACCACGCTTGGGCATGCCGCAGAATTGCTCGCGCTTTTTTACGGCCGCAGAAGGTTGGCTGGCCAGGAAGGCCAGGTGGCGAATGTCCATATCAGAATCTCGAAGCGGGCAAAAATTAAATGAAGAAATCCAGGCGGAAATAGATCGGCGCTTCACGCTCGGTCAGCGCGTCCGGTCGTTCCAGGGAATGCGCGAAAGTCACGCTGGCGGCCACATGCTGACCACGGGCGAACAGCTCCAGCGAGTTGCTCGACATGCGCCCATGCTGATCGCCGTTGTAGCGATCGCCACGAATCACGCCCTGGTCGTAACCGAGGCTGGTGCCGTATTCGGCGAACACCGGTTGCAGCCATTCGGCGGTCACCGGGCGGCTCCAGCGCAGGTCGTTGCGCCAGTAGCCACCACTGTCGCCGGACAGCGATTGATCCTTGTAGCCGCGGATCGACGCCGAGCCGCCGAGGCTGGTGCGCTGTGGGCTGAACAGCACGTCTTCGCTGCGCTGGCCGGTCATCAGGCTGCTGAAGCTGAAGGACTCACCGAGTAATTTGAACGGCTGCAAATAGCTCAGGGTTGCGGTGTATTTGCGGTAGCGTGCATCCGGTTCGCCGGGACCGGGATCGTGACTGCCCTGCGCATCGAAAGCACCAATGCCCTCCTGCATGCCTGCGTCGAAGTTGACGAAAGCGCTGCCGACACGACGGCCGTGGTTGAAGCCGAATTGGGCTTCGCTGATGCGATTGCTGCTCAGTTTGAGTTTGCTGTCTTCGATGAAGTTGTTGCTGCGCAGGTACGAAAGTCCCGCGCTGAGGGAGGTCTTGCTGACCGCGTCGCGATGGATCACGCGTTCGGCGCGCAACTGATGGTTTTCGCTGTCGCCGGTCTGCTTGAAGTTGTAGCCGTTGGCGGCAATCTGCGAGCGGTACTCGCTCTGGCTGTAGGTGTAACTGAACGTCCACCAGCCCCACGGCAGACTGTAATTGAGCATGGCGTTGTTGGAGGTGTGCTGGTGATCGGTCATCGCATCGTGACCGCCGCGCAGGCTCAGCTGGTCGGCCAGACCCAGCGGGCTGTCCCAGTCGAACGACGTGCCCCACTGCTGCTCGCCGGTGCTGCGCTGGCCATCGTTGCTGCGCGACAGGCCGGCGCGCCATGGCTTCTGCGGCGTGTTGGTCACGCGCACCTCGCTGCCGCCGACATTCTGCCCCGGCGCCAGCTCCATTTTGGCCTGGTTGGACGGCAGGCGATTGAGCTGGTCGACCATCTGCTCGATCTTGCGCAGGTTGACCAGTTCACCGCTTTTGCCGGGAAAGGCCATGGCCAGTTCGCGATCCGAGAGCCGGCTGTTTTCTGCGCCTTTCATGCCTTCGAGTTTGCCTTCGACCACGAGCACTTGCAGGTGCCCGGCGGACAGATCCTGTTGCGGCAGATAAGCGCGGCTGGTGACCAGACCTTTGTCGATGTAGTGATCGGTGATGACTTTGAGCAGCTCGTTGAGCTGCGGCACGCCGAGGCATTCGCCGATATAAGGCTTGAGCAGCCGCGCCTTGTCGCGCTCCGAGAGGCTGTCGGCGCCCTTGAGCTCGATGTCCTTGATGGTGAAGCAGCGCGTATCGGCGGGTGCTGTCGGTTGCGCCGGTTTGGCGTC
Source organism: Pseudomonas siliginis (assembly GCF_024072275.1). Lineage (NCBI taxonomy): Bacteria > Pseudomonadati > Pseudomonadota > Gammaproteobacteria > Pseudomonadales > Pseudomonadaceae > Pseudomonas > Pseudomonas siliginis. The sequence continues at coordinate 3,429,700 of NZ_CP099598.1, forward strand.
TTTGCCGGGCAGATCCTTGAGTTCTTCGAGGCGCCGCTGCTGCTCTTCGAGCAAACGGTTCTGACGTTCGCGGATCAGGTCGGTTTCACCAGGAGTGGGCGCGGCCCAGGCAGAGTCAAGCGGAAAAAGGCAGAGCAGCGCCAGGCACAACCGCGCCGTGAAGGCGGGTGAAAACATGTTCGATCCCTCGACATAAAAAGTGACATCAAAATAGTGGCGCGATATTAGAGGGCCATCATTTTGACGTCAAACTTAAGTTTGTTCCGCTCATCGGGATTTGCCGCGCTTTCATACGGGTGAAACCAGCACCTGCGTACAAGTGGCGGGCGCGTTTTGCGCGGATAGTGGCCGTTGCCCATTCGGCATCTATTCTTGCCACACACGATCACAAGGAGTTTGCATGAGCACCTTCAAAACCCAAGACGGCACCGAGATCTATTACAAGGACTGGGGCAGCGGCAAGCCCGTGCTGTTCAGCCACGGCTGGCCGCTGGATGCCGACATGTGGGAATACCAGATGGAATACCTGAGCAGTCGCGGCTATCGCACCATCGCCTTCGACCGCCGTGGTTTCGGTCGCTCGGAGCAGCCGTGGACCGGTTATGACTACGACACCTTCGCCGATGACATCGCTGGCCTGATCAACCATTTGGACCTGCGCGACGTGACCCTGGTCGGCTTCTCCATGGGCGGCGGCGACGTCAGCCGCTACATCGCCCGCCACGGCAGCGAGCGCGTTGCCGGCCTGGTATTGCTCGGTGCGGTCACGCCGCTGTTCGGCAAGAAAGCCGACTTCGCCGATGGCGTCGACAAATCGGTGTTCGACGGCATCAAGGCTGGCCTGCTGAAGGACCGCGCGCAGTTCATCGCCGACTTCAACGCGCCGTTCTACGGCACCAATCAGGGCCAGAAAGTCTCTGACGGCGTGCTCACGCAAACCCTGAACATCGCGCTGATGGCCTCGCTCAAGGGCACCGTCGATTGCGTCACCGCATTCTCGGAAACCGACTTCCGCCCGGACATGGCCAAGATCGACGTGCCGACCCTTGTGATCCATGGTGACGGCGACCAGATCGTGCCGTTCGAAACCACCGGCAAGCAGGCCGCTGCGCAAATCAAAGGCGCTGAGTTGAAGGTTTACGCCGGCGCGCCGCACGGGTTCGCCGTAACCCATGCGCAGGCGTTGAATGAGGATCTGCTGGCGTTCCTCAACCGGTAATCCCGCCCGGCAAAAGCCGTAGTCAGATGCTGATGAACCAAGGCCCGCGCAATGCGGGCCTTGTGTTTTACGCTATGGTATTTTTCTGCGTCCACTACCCGGAGAAGGAAATCCCATGCTGCGACTACTCGGCAAAGCCTCATCGATCAACGTGCGCAAAGTGCTGTGGACCTGTGCCGAACTGGACATCCCGTTCGAGCGCGAAGACTGGGGTTCGGGTTTCAAGTCGCCAAACACGCCGGAGTTTCTCGCGCTGAATCCCTGCGCCATGGTGCCGGTGATCCAGGACGGCGATTTCACCTTGTGGGAATCAAACACGATCATTCGTTATCTGGCGACGCGTTACGGCGGCGCGCATTTGTATCCCGCTGAGCCTGTTGCCCGGGCGCGGGTCGATCAGTGGACCGACTGGCAGGCCTCGGAGCTGAATCGCTCGTGGTCGTATCCGCTAATGGCGCTGGTGCGCAAGTCGCCGGACTATCAGGATCGCGATGCCCTGGCCGCCGGCTGCCGGGACTGGACGCGCAACATGCAAATCCTCGATCGCCAACTGGAGAAGACCGGCGCTTACGTCAGTGGCGAGCAGTTTTCCCTGGCGGACATCCCGATCGGGCTGTCGGTCAATCGCTGGTTCGAAACGCCGCTCGATCACGGGGATCTTGCTGCGGTGCGCGCCTATTACGATCGCTTGAATCAGCGCGACGGTTATCGTTTGTACGGGCGCAACGGCACGCCATAAAGACATGCTCGATCAGGCTTGCTCACGCACCACGCCCCGCTCTTCAAGCAAGCGCACGAACATGCTCAGACTGCGCGACACCGTGCCCCGGCGCCACACCAGCCAAGTGGTCAGATAGCGGAAGTCCGCGGTCAGCGGCCAGACGCTGACCGTCGCGCTGCCGGGCATGCTTTGCAGCATTTTGCGCGGCATCAGTGCCAGGCCGGCACCGGCGCTGACGCAGGCGAGCATGCCGTGGTAGGACTCCATTTCGAAGATCTTGCCCGGTACGGCAGCGTCAGTGCTGAACCATTTTTCGAAATGATGCCGGTAAGAACAGTTGGAACGGAAGGCGTAGATGTTTTCGCCATTCACGTCCGCCGCACGCTCGACCGGTGAATGATTGAGCGGCGCGATGATGACCATTTCCTCCTCGAACGCCGGCACCCCTTCCAGGGCCGGATGCAGTACCGGGCCGTCGACGAATGCAGCGGCGAGACGCCCGGACAGCACACCGTCGATCATCGTCCCCGATGGCCCGGTTGAAAGATCGAGGTCGACCTTTGGGTGCTGCTGGTTGTACGCCGCCAGCAGTTCGGGGATACGCACCGCTGCGGTACTTTCCAGCGAGCCCAGCGGGAACGCGCCCTGGGGTTCCTCCCCCGCCACCGTGGCTCGGGCTTCCTGCACCAGATCGAGAATGCGCCGCGTGTATTCGAGAAAACTCCACCCGGCCGGCGACAGGCGCAATCGGCTTTTCTCACGGATGAACAGATCGACGCCGAGATCCTGCTCAAGCTGTTTGATCCGTGTGGTCAGGTTCGACGGCACGCGGTGGATCTGCGTGGCGGCGGCGCTGATGCTGCCGTGCTCGGCCACGGCCTTGAAGATTTCCAGTTGCACCAAATCCAAAGTCATTCTCCAATCGTGAAAGAAACGCTCTTTATTATTCAGTTTCCAGAAAACTAACGCCACCCTACTCTAGGCCCATCCGACGAACCTACAGGACAACGTCATGAGCCAGATTTCCAGCCAGACCCACGCCATCTCGATCAACCCCGCCACCGGTGAGCAGATCGGGCAATACGCGTTTGAATCCGCCGTTGCCCTTGATGCGGCACTGACTCGCGCTGCCTTCGCTTTCGGCAAGTGGAAGCGCAAGCCGCTGCAGGATCGTTCGCGCCTTTTGACCGCCCTCGCCGGCGCGCTGCGTGAAACCTCAGAAGCGATGGCAACCATGATCACCCAGGAAATGGGCAAGCCGATCGCCCAGGCCCGTGGCGAAATCGAGAAATGCGCCAAGCTCTGCGAGTGGTACGCCGAACACGGCCCAGCCATGCTCGACGCCGAGGCGACTCAGGTGGAAGGCGGCAAGGCGCGCATCGAGTACCGCCCGCTGGGGCCGATTCTGGCGGTAATGCCGTGGAATTTCCCGATCTGGCAAGTGCTGCGCGGCGCGGTGCCGACGCTGATCGCTGGCAACACCTACGTACTGAAGCACGCGCCAAACGTGATGGGCAGCGCTTATCTGTTGCGCGATGCGTTTGTTCGTGCCGGTTTCCCGGATGGCGTGTTTGAGGTGATCAACGTCACCCCGGAAGGCGTTTCCAGCGCCATCGCCGATTCGCGCATCGCCGCTGTGACGCTGACCGGCAGCGTCCGCGCCGGCATGGCCATCGGCGCTCAGGCCGGTGCGGCGTTGAAGAAATGCGTGCTGGAACTCGGCGGCTCCGATCCGTTCATCGTGCTTAATGACGCCGATCTGGATGAGGCGGTGCACGCGGCGGTGGTCGGTCGTTATCAGAATTCCGGCCAGGTCTGCGCGGCTGCCAAACGTCTGATCATCGAACAAGGTGTGGTCGAGGAATTCACCCGCAAGTTCGTTGAAGCGACACGCCAGTTGAAAGTGGGCGATCCGCTGAACGCCGACACTTACATCGGGCCGATGGCGCGGTTCGATCTGCGCGATGAGCTGGATCAGCAAGTGCGCGACACGTTGGAGGAAGGCGCGACGCTGTTGCTGGGGGGCGGCAAGGTTGAGGGTTCGGGCAACTACTATGAGCCGACGGTACTGGCGGATGTCACCGACCGCATGACTTCGTTCAAGCAAGAGCTGTTCGGCCCGGTCGCTTCGATCATCACCGCCCGCGATTGCGCACACGCCGTGGCCTTGGCCAACGACAGCGATTTCGGCCTGACCGCGACTATCTACACCGCGAACGTGGCGCTGGCTGAGCAACTGACCAGTGAACTGGAAACCGGCGGCGTGTTCATCAACGGCTACTCCGCCAGCGATCCGCGTGTGACCTTCGGCGGCGTGAAAAAAAGCGGCTTCGGTCGTGAGCTGTCGCACTTTGGCGTACGGGAATTCTGCAACGCGCAGACCGTGTGGCTGGATCGCAAATAAGCCGGATGCTGTAAAACCTGTGGGAGCGAGCCTGCTCGCGAAAGCGGTGTATCAAGCGATGAAGATGCCGAATCCACCGGCGCCATCGCTGGCAAGCCAGCTCCCACAAATACTGCGGTGGAAACTGATACAGCAAACACCATAGAACCCTGTGGGAGCTGGCTTGCCAGCGATGGCGGTGCATCAGCCAGCATTTATACCGGCTGATTCACCGCTTTCGTGAGCAAGCTCACTCCCACAAGTCCACGCAATTTACAGATATTTCAGCCAGCTGATGTCCCGCCGCCGCGCTTTCAATGCAGAGAACCAGCGCACCGCCGGGAACAGCACCACGGCAAGAACCACCGCCGCCAGCCACACCGCCGTCACCGTCGAAAAGCCGAAATAGCTGCCCTGATTCAGGCCGAACAGCGCCACACCGATCAGGTACAACACCTTCAACACATACAAGTGCAGCAGATAGAAAAACATCGGTGCCGAGCCGAACACCGTCAGCCAGCCAATCCAGCGGCGACTCTGCACGCGCTCAAAGGCGAGCAACAGCAACAGCCCCACGCTCACAGTCAGCGCGATGAACAGCAGCGATGGCGGGTATTTGGTGATGTTGAAAAAGCTCATCAGTGTCTGCACCAGCGAATCGCTGATCGCCCACGGTTTTTCGCCGTAGCCGTTAATCAAGCGCAGCACCACAAATCCCAGCAATCCACCGACCCCGGCAATCAGCAAACGACGCTGACGCACCGCCGCGTCCATGCCGCGAGCAAACCACGGCCCCAGCGCATAGCCCAGGCCGATTACACCAATCCACGGCAGCAGCGGGTACGAGGTGCGCAGGCGCAGGGTTTCGCTGATCTCGATCCAGCCTCGATCATGCAGAATCGCCCAAGGCACATGCAGCGCCGACTCGACCGGGAAATGCAGCGTATCAAGCAAGTTGTGCCCGGCGATGATCGCCACGCTCAGCGTCAGCAGCAGCGCACGTGGCAACCAGACCAGCAGCGCCAGCGCGATCATGCTCAGGCCGATCGCCCAGATCACTTGCAGGTAAATCACGCTCGGCGGCAACTGGAAGGTCCAGGCGAAGTTGACCAAGGTGAACTCCAGCGCCACGAGGAACAATCCACGCTTGAACAGAAACGCGCTGACATCGGCTTTACCGGCGTATTTTTCGCCGTAGAGCCATGCCGACAAACCGGTCAGCAAGACGAACACCGGCGCACACAGATGCGCCAGAGTGCGGCTGAAAAACAGCGCCGGCTCGGTGCTGGCGATGTCCATCGGATCGTAGACCTGGCGATGCAGCAGGAAGGTTTCGCGCACGTGATCGAGCAGCATGAACAGGATCACCAGGCCTCGGAGCGCATCAATGGACAGCAGCCGGCCAGTCGTCAATGAGGCAGAACGGGGAAGCACTGGGGTCATGGATCTTTCGCAATCGAGAGGGATAACACCGGACAGCCACAACGCCGCCCGCAAATTTCGCGTTACCTTATAACACCAGAAAAACAAAACCCAAACATGCAGCATCGAAGTTGCCCATCAGCGCCAGCCTTCTATAGTGAACAGATCCGCCCTGCCCTTGAGCGCTGTCCATGGTCAACACCGAACACCTGATCATTTGCGAGCACTGTGATTGTGTGTACGAGAAAGTCGTGCTCGCCCAACACCAGAAAACCCTGTGCGTGCGCTGCGGTGGCGTGCTGCAGCGCTTCAACGGCCTGACCATCGAGCAGCGTCTGGCGCTGACGTTCACGGCGGCGATGCTGTGGCTGTTCGCCAATTTCTACCCGGTGATGAGCATCAGCCTCAAAGGCATGAAAAACAGCGCAACCCTTTGGGATTCGGTGCTTGCTCTGAGTCAGGGGCCGATTACGTTCATTGCAATGGTCGCGGCGATTGCGATCATCATCGCCCCGGCATTTCAGCTGGTGTTGCTGGTCTGGGTGTTGAGTTTTGCCCTCGGCCTGCGTCGGGCACCGGGGTTCAATCTGTGCATGCGCTGGCTGGAAACCCTGCGCCCGTGGAGCATGCTCGAAGTGTGTCTGCTGGGGGCGATGGTCGCGGTGTTCAAACTCGCCGGACTGCTCGATGTGCTGCCGGGGATCGGCCTGTTCGCCCTGGCGGTGCTGAGCCTGATGATGATCCGCATTGCCGGCCGGGACATTCGCGAACTGTGGGACATTTTATGAAGCGTCCACCGACCGCCAGCGAACTCAACCTGTGCCTGTGCCACAGCTGTGGCCTGGCCTGTGACATGACCGACGAGCCACACCAGTGCCCGCGCTGTGATGCGCCGTTGCACCGGCGCAAGACCAATTCGCTGGCGCGCACCTGGGCGTACATGCTCGCCGCGCTGGCGTTTTATGTTCCCGCCAATCTGCTGCCGGTGATGAATACCGTGATGCTCGGCAACGGCGCCGACAGCACGATCATGAGTGGCGTGCTGGAGTTCTGGGAGGCCGGGGCGTGGGATATTGCGCTGATCATTTTCATCGCCAGCATCGCGGTGCCGGGAATCAAATTCGTCGCCCTGACCTTGCTGCTGGTCACCGTGCAGCGCAACAGCGATTGGGCGCGCAGGGAGCGTTCGAAGCTGTACCGCTTCGTCGAACTGATCGGCTACTGGTCGATGCTCGATGTGCTGGTGGTCGCGCTGGTCGCGGCGCTGGTGAAATTCCAGGCGCTGGGCGATATCGAGCCACGACCGGGCATCCTCTTCTTCGGCCTGGTCGTGGTGTTCACCATGCTCGCGGCGATGAGTTTCGACCCGCGCCTGATCTGGGACAAGGACACCAGCGACACGGTCAGCGACGCAGGGTCTGGAGCAGCACCTGCAACGGATGGCGCAGCGCCTGATCCGACTGGCGCTTGACCTGGCTGCGGCAGGAATAGCCGGTCGCCAACGCCTCGCCCTGCTCCGCCGGAGCCTGCACCTGACGCGCCCACGACTGCTCATAAATGATTGCTGAGGTCTGGCGATTACGTGCTTCGTGGCCGTAGGTACCGGACATGCCGCAGCAACCGGTGGCTTGCGTGGCCAGCTGCAAGCCGGCCCGTTGGAACACCTGTTCCCATTGGCGGGTCGCGGCCGGCGCGTTGGTTTTCTCCGTACAATGGGCGAGCAGACGGAACGCTTTCGGCTGAGCATCAGGCGTCCGTTCTGGCATGACCTTGAGCAACCATTCCTGCACCAGCGCCACTTCAGGACATTCATTCAGGCCCGGTACTTTCAGGTATTCCTGGCGATAGACCAGAGTCATCGCCGGATCCAGCCCCAGCAAAAGCACCCCGGTCTGCGCCAGCGCCTGCAACTGCTCAGCATTACGCAAAGCCGCGCGATTGAACGCCGAGAGAAAGCCCTGCACATGCAGCGGTTTGCCATTGGCGCTGAACGGCGCCAGATACACCTGATAACCCAACCGCGAAATCAGCTCGACCAGATCAGCCAGCAGCGGCGCTTCGAAGTAGCGGGTGAAGGCGTCCTGCACGATAACCACGCTGCGTTCGCGTTGCTCTGGGGTCAGCGCCGACAGCGTTGCAACCGTTGCTGGCTGCACCTGCCAACGGCGCATCGCTGCGTGGAAATCGAAACGGCTGAGCAACGGCACATCGACCATGCCACCGATCCGCGCCAGTGCGCCACGCACCCAGCCAGCGCCCATCAGACCGTTGTACAGCGCCGGAATCCGCGCCATATAGGGAATGGTGTATTCCAGCGAGGCAATCAGGTAATCCCGTGCCGGCCGCAGATAACGACTGTGATACAGCTCGAGAAAACGCGAGCGGAATTCCGGCACGTTGACCTTGACCGGGCACTGCCCCGCGCAGGATTTGCAGGCCAGGCAACCGGCCATGGCGTCATACACTTCATGGGAGAAGTCCGCCGACGGATCGCGGCTGTTGCGCCAGCGCTGCCACAGCGAGCGGAAAAAAGCCGGTTTGCGAATCGCATCCGAGAGCACGTCGACGCCCGCCTCGCCCTGCAACCGCAGCCATTCACGAATCAGCGAAGCGCGGCCCTTGGGCGACTGCGCGCGTTCGCGGGTGGCTTTCCACGACGGGCACATGGCGTCATCGGGATCGAAGTTGTAGCAGGCGCCGTTGCCATTGCAGTGCATGGCCGCGCCGTAGCTTTGCCAGACTTTCTCGTCGATCTGCCGATCCAGCTCGCCGCGCAGGGTCACTTCGTCGATCTTCAGCAATGCCGCGCCGCCGTTGGCCGGCGTGGCGATTTTGCCAGGGTTGAACTGATTGAGCGGGTCGAACGCGGCTTTCAAGGCTTGCAGCGCCGGGTACAACTCGCCGAAGAATGCCGGCGCGTACTCCGAACGCAGGCCCTTTCCATGCTCGCCCCAGAGCAGGCCGCCGTAGCGCTGGGTCAACGCGGCGACGCCATCAGACACCGGGCGTACCAGCGCCGCTTGCTGCGGGTCTTTCATGTCGAGAATCGGCCGCACGTGCAGTACGCCGGCGTCAACATGGCCGAACATACCGTACTGCAAACCGTGGCTGTCGAGCAGCTCGCGCAGCTCGGCGATGTATTCGGCCAAATGCTGCGGCGGCACTGCGGTGTCTTCGACGAAAGGCTGCGGGCGGGCTTCGCCGGCGACGTTGCCGAGCAGGCCCACCGCCCGTTTGCGCATGCCATAGACCTTGTTCACCGCTGCCTGACCGATCGCCAGTGTATGTCCGAGGCGCTCCACGGTGCGGTCGCTTTGCAGATGTTCGAGGAACGCTTCGACGCGGCGCTGCAGGTCTTCGGGATCGTCACCGCAGAACTCGACCAGGTTGATGCCCAGAGTCGGTCGCTCAGGGTTTTCGGGAAAATATTCGGCAACGCCGTGCCAGACGATGTCCTGCATCGCCAGCAGCAAGACCTTGGAATCGACGGTTTCAATCGACAACGGCTTGAGCGCCATCAACGCCCGCGCATCGCGCAGGGCATCCATGAACCCGGCGTAGCGGATATTCACCAGCATCGTGTGCTTGGGAATCGGCAGCACGTTGAGCCGCGCTTCGACGACGAAGCCCAGCGAGCCCTCCGCGCCACACAGCACGCTGTTGAGGTTGAAGCGCTGGTCGGCCTCACGCAGGTGCGCCAGGTCATAACCGGTCAAGCAGCGGTTGAGATCCGGAAAGCGTGCCTTGATCAGCTCGCCCTGTTCATCAATGATCTGCCGCGCACAACGATAGACTTCGCCGACCCGATCGTCGCGGGCGCACTGCGTTTCAAGCTCGTCCTCCGTCAGCGGCAGACCGTGCAAACGCTCGCCGCCGCGCAGGATCATCTCCAGTTCCAGCACATGGTCGCGGGTCTTGCCGTAGGTGCAACTGCCTTGGCCACTGGCGTCGGTATTGATCATGCCGCCGACCGTGGCGCGATTGGAGGTCGACAGTTCCGGGGCGAAGAACAGCCCGGCGGATTTCAACGCGGCGTTGAGCTGATCCTTGACCACCCCGGCCTGCACCCGCACCCAGCGCTGTTCAACGTTGATTTCCAGAATGCGATTCATGTGCCGCGACAGGTCGACGACGATACCGTCCGTCAGCGATTGACCGTTGGTGCCGGTGCCACCGCCACGCGGGGTGATCACCACTTTCTCGTACGCCGGTTCGGCAATCAGCCGTGCGACACGTGCCACATCATCCGCATCCAGCGGAAACACAGCGGCTTGCGGCAGGCGCTGATAGATCGAGTTGTCGGTCGCGAGTACCACGCGGCTGGCGTAATCAGCGCTGATTTCACCGCGAAAGCCGCTGTCTTTCAGGGCGGCGAGGAATTGTTGGTAATCGCCGGTCAAGGCTTTGGCGGGCGACAGCTGGGCAATCATTGGTCGGGTTATCTCGGTCAAATCGGGCTGTGTGGCGGTGAACAGTTGTGCGCAAGGAATGATTGCGTCAGGCTCCGCCATCTGATTGCGCCCATGTTCATTGCTGGCCAGCCATGGAACAAGCGTAATTTCGACCCGCTATCGATGAGTTTTACGAATGAATCCGCGCACCCTCACACCGTCCATGTCGCTGCTGCTGGCTTTCGAGGCCGCCGCTCGTCATGAGAGTTACACCCGCGCCGCCCATGAACTGTCACTGACGCAGAGCGCGGTCAGCCGCCAGGTACAGATTCTCGAGAAGATGCTCGGCATGCGCTTGTTCAGCCGCGAAGGCCGGCAGGTGGTGCTGACGGATGTCGGGCGCATGTATCAGCGCGAACTCAGCGAAGCCCTCGGGCAGATTCGCAGCGCAACCTTGCAGGCAATGGCGTTTGGTTCGGGCATCCACAGCCTGCGCCTGGCGACGCTGCCGACCTTCGGCTCGAAATGGCTGCTGCCACGGTTGAAGGATTTCTACACGGCGCACCCGGGCATGACCGTGCACCTGCACTCGCGGATCGAAACCATCGACTTCGATACCAGCGAAATCGACGCGGCGATCTGCGTCGGCGGCGGTGAATGGCCAGGCCTGACCGCCCTGCCCCTGCACACCGAAGAACTGGTGGCCATTGCCAGCGCGCAGTTGTCGGCAACGGAACGCGAGGAGGCCGAACGGCACATTGCCGGGCAGTTGCTGCTCAACGTCAGCAGCAATGCCCAGGCATGGGCGGAATGGTTCAGCCATCACCAACTTGCGCATCGCAGCATGCGGATCGGACCGAGCTTTGAAATGACCTCGCACTTGATCCAGGCGGTACGCGCCAATATCGGTGTTGGCCTGGTGCCGCGAATTCTGGTCGAAGACGAATTGCTCAAGGGCGAATTGCTGCAACTGGGCGAGCCGATTACCAGCCGACGCAGCTATTACCTGGTGTACCCGCCGCGTAATGAGAATCTGCCTTCGTTGAAGGCGTTCAGGGATTGGCTGATTGATACCCTCTGAAGGATCGAGTCGCGGCCATTCGCGAGCAGGCTCGCTCCCACAGGGAAACGTATGTCAAGTGTGGGAGCGAGCCTGCTCGCGAAGAAGCCAGTCGCAACGAACTTAAAACCTCGGCTTGACCGCCCGCCAATCCGCCTTGTACCGCTGCATCTGCCGCACATCATCCCTCTGGCGAATCCCGCACGTCAGGTACTGGTCATGCAGCTTGGCCAGTTGCTCATGGTCCAGTTCCAGCCCCAACCCCGGCGCACGGCTGATCTTCACACAGCCATCGACAATCGGCAGCTTGCCGCCCTTGATCACTTCCTCGTCCGGCTCCTGCCACGGGTAATGGGTGTCGCAGGCGTAATCCAGATTCGGCACCGCCGCCGCGACGTGCGCCATGGCCATCAGGCTGATGCCCAGGTGCGAGTTGGAATGCATCGACACGCCGAGGCCAAACACATCGCACATTTTCGCCAGCGTCTGCGTATCCCGCAGGCCACCCCAGTAATGGTGGTCGGCGAGGACGATTTGCACGCTGTTCTGCGCAACGCTGCGGCGGAACTCGTCGAAATCGGTAACGACCATATTGGTCGCCAAGGGCAGACCGGTGCGCTTGTGCAGTTCGGCCATGCCATCAAGGCCCGGGGTCGGGTCTTCGTAATACTGCAGATCATCGCCGAGCAGTTCGGCCATGCGAATCGCTGTCCCCAGCGACCAGTTGCCGTTCGGATCGATGCGCAGCGGAAAACCCGGAAAGGCTTTCTTCAGTGCCTTGATGCATGCCACCTCATGCTCCGGCGGCAAGGTGCCGGCCTTGAGCTTGATGCTCTTGAAACCGTACGCCTCGATCATCCGCGCTGCCTGCGCGACGATCTGTTGCTCGCTCAGGGCTTCGCCCCAGTTATCTGGCTTGTAGGGGGAGTCGATATGTTCGGCGTATTTGAAAAACAGGTAGGCGCTGAACGGCACTTCATCGCGGATCGCGCCGCCGAGCAGGTCCACCAGCGGCACGTTCAGGTAGTGCGCCTGCAAATCGAGAAACGCCACTTCGAATGCCGAGTAGGCATTGCTCACCGCTTTGCTGGCGTGGGAACCGGGGGCCAGTTCGGCACCAGCGACGCCGGCGGGTTTATTCGCCGCCACGGTGGCCTGCACGATCGCGCGCAATTGATTGAGGTTGAACGGATCGAGGCCGATCAACTGGCTCTGCAATTGTTGCTGGATCGCCAGCGCCGGGGCATCGCCGTAGCTTTCGCCGAGGCCGATGTAGCCGTTGTCACTTTCAATCTCGATGATCGAGCGCAGAGCAAAGGGTTCGTGGATGCCGCTGGCGTTGAGCAGTGGCGGATCGCGAAAGGCAATCGGGGTGACGCTGACACGGGTGATTTTCAAGATAACGCTCCTGACAGATCAACAATCGATTCAGTGGCTCGCAGCCGGACGAGCCGGCGCCACAACGGCGGCTTCGTCACTTGGCTTTGCCGGGGTTTTATCTTTGGCGCCAGGCGCCGTGCGGGCGAAGAAGATCACCACGGCAGCGATCAGCGATGTCGCCGCCAGGCCATACAGGCCGCCCTCGATGGAGCCGGTGGTTTGTTCAAGGATGCCGAACGCGGTCGGCGCGACGAAGCCGCCAAGGTTGCCGATGGAGTTGATCAGCGCGATCACCGCCGCCGCAATGCGCGCATCCAGATAGCTCTGCGGAATCGGCCAGAACAGCGCCGACGCCGCTTTGAAACCGATGGCGGCGAAGCAGATCGCGACAAATGCAAACACCGGGCCGCCCGTGGTCGACATGAACATACCGATGGCGGCGATCACCAGGGTCAGCGCGACCCAGGCCTGCTGGAATTTCCACTTGCCGGCCAGCGCCGCGAAGCCGTACATGGCGACAATCGAAATGATCCACGGAATGGAGTTGAGCAGCCCGACCTGGAAATCACCGAGGTTGCCCATCTTCTTGATCATGCTCGGTAGCCAGAAGGTTGCGCCGTAGATGGTCAGGGCAATGGAAAAGTAGATGAAGCAGAACAGCGCGATCTGCCGGTCGGCCAACAGTTTGAACATCGACGGCTTGGCGACTTGTACCGCTTCGCGAGCGCGCTGCTCCTCGGCAATCGCCGCGACCAGCGCTTCACGCTCCTCCTCGCTCAGCCACTTGGCTTGGCGCGGGTGCGATTGCAGCCAGAACCAGACGAAAGCACACAGCACCACCGACGCTGCGCCTTCGATCAGAAACATCCACTGCCAGCCGTGCATGCCCAATCCGCTGATATGCAACAGCGCACCGGACACCGGGCCGGAAATGACCGAGGCAATCGCCGAGCCGCTAAGGAACACCGCCATGGTTTTGCCGCGCTCGGACGCTGGCAGCCATTGGGTGAAGTAGTAAATGATTCCCGGGAAGAACCCGGCCTCAGCCGCGCCAAGAATAAAGCGCAGTACGTAGAAACTGGTTTCGCCCTGAACAAAGGCCATGGCCATGGCCGCAGCGCCCCAGGTAAACATGATCCGCGTCAGCCAGACCCGCGCGCCGTAGCGCTGCAACAGCATGTTCGACGGCACTTCGAACAGCGCATAACCGATGAAAAACAATCCGGCGCCAAGTCCATAAGCCGCTGCGCCAATGCCCAGATCGGTCTCCAGATGACTGCGCACGAAACCGATATTGACCCGGTCGATGTAGTTGACGATGAACATCACCACGAACAGCGGCAGTACGTGGCGTTTGACCTTGGCGGCGGCGCGGGCGAGCACCGTGATGTCCGGCGGACTCTGGAGGGTTTTCAAGGGGCGACTCCCGATCTTGTTTTTTTAGGGATGACTTGAAGCAATGAGCCGATCATGGACGTCGTGCATTGATCCCGTCTAATCTAAACAGGCATTCGATTGATACCTGGATTAGATCAATGTTCGAACTCACCCAACTGCGCTGCTTTACCACGGTCGCCACCGAACTCAACTTCCGCCGCGCAGCCGAGCGTCTGAACATGACGCAGCCGCCGCTGAGTCGGCAGATCCAGTTGCTGGAGCATCACCTTGGCGTCGAGCTGTTCACCCGCAGCACACGCAGCGTTGCGCTGACGGCGGCAGGCCGGGCATTTTTCGTTGAAGCGCAGAATCTGCTGGAGCGCGCCCAGCAAGCAGCGATCACCGCACGCCGGTTTGCCGAGGGCGATATTGGTTCGGTGAACATCGCGTTTGTCGGCAGCGCGGTGTATGAGTTTCTGCCCAAGGTGATCGCCGAAGCGCGACTTAAACAGCCCCAGGTGAAAATCGATCTGGCAGAGATGAACACCTATCAACAGCACGAGGCGTTGCGAGCTCGCCGTATCGACCTGGGCATCGCACGGGCGCCATTGCAGGAACCGGGCTATGCCACCGAATGCCTGGTGCGCGAACCATTTGTGCTGGCAGTGCCCAGCGGGCACAAGTTGGCAAACGCGACTGAAGTGTCTGTCGCCGATCTGGATAAACAACCATTCCTGATGTACTCCCATGAAGCCTATCCGCCGTTCAACGAACTGTTGACCGGCACGCTACGCTCAGCGCGGGTGGCGCCGGATTACGTGCAGTGGCTGGGCTCGTCGCTGACGATTCTGGCGCTGGTCAACGCTGGCATGGGTCTGGCGCTGGTACCGCGTTGCGCTACCAGCGTGGTGTTCAGGAATGTGGTGTTTCGCGAGATCGATCTGGGCGAAGGGGTGCAAAGCGAACTGCATCTGATCTGGCGGGAGAACAATGACAACCCGGCGTTCGCGATGTTGCTGGAGGCGATTCGCCGGGCGGTGGTGCAGGGTTGGGGCTGAAAATTATTGTGGCAACCTGTATTTGAGCGGAGGCGGAGCGCTCGGGGCTTTGATCAACGGCTCCTCCAGCGGCTTGCCGTCAGGCCCTGTGAACAGGCGTTCGTATTGCTTTGGCATTGGTCGCGGTGCTCTTGCAGTCGTCATGATGAACCCTCTGATACCGGGCTGAATTCAACCCACTTAACTTGCGCGGAATCTATCAGCAAAATTTCGGCACCAAAAGGAGTCGACTTGCCATCGTCATTGACCCAACGTGGATTCTGCATCACGAACTGGCCGCAACTGGATTCGGACGGCCACTCGACAGGCCAGCCAAACACGCGCCTCTCGTCATGTAAATGCAGGGTTATGAACCGGTCGAATTGGGCAAAGGCGCAGAACCATTCACTGGGGAAAGAAGATTGTTTCGTGACGTTTCGCTTACGTAACCAGCCGTGCAATTTGTCACTCGTAGCCAGGTAACAGGCAAACAAACCCAGCATCAGCGAAAACACAAATGCCCAGAGCGTTTGCGCCCGATCATCCCAGTTTCCTAATGAAAAACCCTTCGAGCCAATCCACAAACAGAGGTTGCCCACCGCCAACACCGCGCCCTGAATCACAAAAGTAAATATCAGCGCCTGCACGATCTGGCCGAACGTATCCGGTCGCTTGAATGCCGTAAGTGAATAGAAGATCCAGGTCGATAGAAACCCGGGGATGAGGTACTGCAACAGCGGAATGATGTCCTTGACCAGATCATCCATGATCCGAGGCTCCTTTCAGTCATGCCGAACCCGTCACGGGCCGACATTCAAAGCCTAGTCAAGGATCCTGCTGCGCCTCGCGGGCAACTGTCACAGCTCATTGCGAGCGTTTGACTGGAGTCTCCATCCGATGAAAAAAGGCAGACACCGAACTTCGGTGTCTGCCTTTTTTTGGGCGAATCGGGCGCCTGTTCTACAGGCAATCACGCACCGATTGGCGCAGCGATCCGGACTTGGCCCACGGCGGCCCCTGGTAGAGGGACACCTTGCTACCGTCCTTGTATTTGACGATATCGAGAATCTCATCCGCCGTGATAATGCTCGGCGCGGTAATCCGGTAGCCGTTGGAAATCGACGTCTGCGAGGTCCTGGCAACATCCTTCTGCCACAACGGTAACAAACACGCAGCATATTCCTTGGGTGGCTTGTCACTGGCCTTGCTGAGGTTTGGCTCGCCCGGCACCAGCGACGCCGGTAACGAGCACCCCGTCAACATAGCAAGTGCCAGACTGCCGATCCATACGCGCATGTTGTTTACCTGTGCGGAAAAAAGCTGAATGTACCGTTTAACCGCTTGCACATCCATCGTGGCAACCCGCCGTTACCGGCGTTTGGACAATTTTTCACATCGGTTCAGCCGGGCGTCAGATGACTTGGCCGCATCCGGGAAAATGCGACTACTCTTTTCTACCGAGAACGTTCAGGAGGTGATCATGCGGCTCAATGAATACGAACACGAACTTCAACGGGATTTGCAAAGCGTGGCGTCGGACCTGAGATGGTCGGCGGTCGATCTCAAGCGCATCGCTGAACAACTGCGTAAATCCGGCAACGAGGCAGACGCCCAGACCGTGTTGCGGTCGTGCGAAATCCTGCAAAGCGACGAAGAGAGATTGCAGATCTATGCCAAGGAGGTAAAAGCCCGGACCATCAGCCGAATCAAGGTGCACTGACAAGCGTTCCAAAGCCACAAATAAGAAGCCCCGGTCGAAACCGGGGCTCTTTCGTTATAACGCATCAACTGACGTTCTGGCTTTGCACCCGTTTGGGGCGTTGCTTGTAACCAGGAAGCGCCGCCGCATAGGCCATCGCTTCCTCCCTGCTGGTGAATGACGCCAACCGGTCGCCCTGAGTGCATACCCGCCACGGGCCGTTGTTCACACTGAGCACATCGTAACCATTCATGTGCAGCTTGTTCAGCATTGGAATGCTCATAAGCACCTCCCTTTTGCCAACGGTGTTTTCGGTGTACAGGCCCACCTTACACCCGGTACCTGCTTCGTTGTAAACCCGAACTCACCCTGCATTCGTCAATCCACTGGCACTTTTTGCTGGGCAAGTAGCTCCCAATCAACGGGGAACCTTTAAATCTGCTTGCGGCTCGAATATTGCAGTTTAATTACATTTTTATGACAAGCATCAGCAGGGCATTCATGAAAGTACGCGCTACCGTCATTTGCGAACAGGATCGGCATATCCTCCTGGTGCGCAAACCCCGCCATCACTGGTCGCTGCCCGGAGGCAAGATCGAGCCCGGGGAAACCCGCGCGGCGGCTGCCGTTCGCGAGCTGGAAGAAGAAACCGGGCTGAATGCCGAGGACGTCCTGTATCTGATGGATCTGCAGGCGGGCAGTACGCGACATCACGTTTATGAGGCGTCGGTGGTCAACATCGACGACGTGCGCCCGCAGAATGAAATCGTCGATTGCATCTGGTATCCGCTCGATGCCCTGCACAATCTTGAAACCAACGACGCGACACGGCGCATCGTGCAGGCCTTTCAACGCCGTTTATGACAATCAGCCGGCGAACGCCCGGCGACCGGCGCTGATTTCCGTGCGCAACTCACCGATGAAATTGGAAATATCGCGAATCGTCACCAGATGTTCGGGAGAAACGCCGTCAAGCAACAACTCGACACGCCCACTGCCCGGCTCATACACCTTGATCCGCAACAGACCTTGTCCGGTCGGTGTGCAATCACACTTGAACGTGGGGAAGCCTGACTCGACGATCCGGCAAATATCGGCAATGGCAAGCATGGACGGGCGCCTCGCAGGCGGAGAATCGATCCATCGAGCATAGACGTACGGTCTGTTAATTGCCCGCTCGGGAATGCCAAGCCGATCACAACTCACTCACGCCATTCAATGCGCGTCGTGATCCCAGATCCAGTTCCACATACCGGGCAGATTCACCGGCTCAGCGCTTTGTTGAACCGTACGCACCAACGCGGCTTTTTCCAGTGCGGCCTGATCGTCGTAGAACGGCTTGTCGGCGAGTCTGACCCCGCTCGCCGCCGCGCTATCGAGCAGAATCTGCAGATATTCGCGAGTGTGGCGCGCGGTGTAGCGATTGAGATCATGGAACGTCACCACGACCGGAATCACGCCATCCACGGTCGGCAATTGACCCACCGCGATGCGCTCGCGCACTTCCGATAACTGCCGCAGCATGTTCGCCCGACGCCGAGGGCTGGCGTTGAAGCCCCAGATCTTGCCGTCGTTGGCACTCAGGTCCGTGAGCAAGACGTGCAAGCCGTGTTTTTGATAGGCCGCAAATGTGCGCTTGTCGTAGTTCCAGAACGGTGGGCGCAACAGCTTGGGCGGCGCTCCGGTGATGGCGGCAATGTCAGCGCTGCCATCGGTCAGCGATTGCTCCAGCTCTTGCGGATCGAGCGAGCGATGGTTGGTGTGCCAGTGGGTTGCGGTGTGAAAGGCGAGAATATGCCCCTCGGCGTGTTCACGACGCATCAGGCTGCGACCGATCTCGCTGTTGCCTGCTCTGGGTGCTCGGGTCTGCACGAAAAACACGGCTTTGATGTTTGCCTGCAGCGGATTGCTTTTGAGGCTGTCGAGCACCGTCGCCGTGGGATTCCACCATCCTGAAGCGCTGGGGCCATCGTCAAACGTCAGCAGAAAACGTACGGGGACCTGAGCCTTCAGGCGCGTTTCGGTTTGCGTGGTCATTTCAATCGGCGCGGCGATGCAACCGGCCAGACCGAGCGCGATGAGCGCAACACAAAGAAGTTTGCATCCGGATGTCATGTCTTGCCCCGAGGCCGCGGCCGTGGTGTTGTCGAATGGCAAACCTCCCTCGCCTTTGTCCATCCCTGCGCGGCTATCCGCGAGCGCAGGTTGGATAAGGTACACAGGGTTTGGTTCCGGTGCTGGTTTCAGTGCGTCATCGGCCAGGCACATCGGCATGTCCGACTAGACTCAAATTTCCTCAAGGAGATTTCAGCCATGTGCGGAAGACTCACGCAGTACCGTGGGATTCACGATTTCGTCGCGGTGCTCAGCATCCCCGATGCGTTGATCAATCACGTTGGCGATGCGCCGCTCAATCGCTACAACGCAGCGCCCACCACTGCGCTGGCGGTTCTGCACCAGCACGAACAGGCCATTCATGCCGACAATCTGCGCTGGGGCTGGCGGCCGCATTGGGCCAAGGATCGTGCCGCGCCCATCAACGCACGGGTGGAAAAAGTCGCCCATGGCGCGTTCTTCCGGGCGATCTGGCGGCAGCGGCTAATTGTGCCGGTCGACAACTGGTTTGAATGGGTTGATACCGGGGAAAAATCCCGACAGCCCTGGTTGATTCGTCGGGCGGATCAGGCTCCGGTTTTCTGTGCTGGTATCGGCCAGTTTCCGGCACCGGGGGTTGTGCCGAGGGAGGACGACGGGTTCGTCATCATCACCGCTGACAGCCTGGGCGGCCTCCTCGATATTCACGACCGCCGCCCAGTGGTCTTCGATTCGACGCGGGCTCGGGAATGGCTTGATCCGGCTACGCCGCTGGAACGCGCCGAGCAGATGCTGCTGTTTGAAGGCGAGCCCAGTGATGCCTTCGAATGGTACAAAGTCGGCAAAGCGGTCGGTAATACGCGTAATCAAGGTGCGCAATTGATAGAACGAGTCGACTAAATAATTACTTCACTGCTGCGTTAATCAAGCGAGCCCGTCACTGAATCCCGCGCGTTACAAAAAGTGTTTCAACCGCGATACAACCCCCATAAAACAGCCGTTTGAGCGAATCAACCGCCTGTCAGACATTTCGACAGTCATACATACATTTCCCCGCGCTGCGGATAGCATGCGCGCCGCCTTTCCGATTGGTATACCAGTTGACCAAAGAGTCAAAGAAATCAGGAATCCATCAACAACTTTCAAGCCTTGCAGAGAAATAAGTGAGCGACGATTTTGCAATCAAACAGGTCAGCGGCCTGAAGTGTGTCCATCTGTCCAAGACAGAACGCCTGGAACTCGACTGTTTTATCGGCCATTACATCAAGACCCGAAACCTGCACAGCGTGCCCGATATCGAACGCACCCTGCGCAGCACCCTCGAGGGATATCCCGGCCATCCGCCGGTGATGGTCAATGAGCTCAATGCGTGGATCGATCGAACGTTGGGGTATCGAGCGACCTACCCGGATTTCACGCAGCTGGAAGACTTCTGAAACGCGAAGAGCCCCGCTGATGCGGGGCTCTTCGTATGCGCTGTTCAAGGTTTCAGAGGACGCTCCTGGTCGCGGTCCGACAGCTCGCGGCTGTCATCATGCTTCCAGGTTTTTTCCTGCCTCTTCTGCTGCTCGATTTCTTCTTCCGTTGGCTCATCATCTTCCGCGCGCGTTTGCTCAGTTGCCATGTGCACCTCACCTCAGAACAGTTGATGATCGTTAAAGGGTAGAACACTTTTGCGCGCCCAGATTCACCAACGCATTTTGTCCCGCGCGGCGTACCATAGCGCCATCTCCCCTTACGTCAGGAAGACGCCATGCTGTACCGAATCGCCGCCGACGGGCTGGTGCTGTTTCACTTGTGTTTCATCTTGTTCGTACTGTTCGGCGGGCTGCTGGTGCTGCGCTGGCCACGGTTGATGTGGCTGCACCTGCCGGCGGCTGCCTGGGGCGTAGCGGTCGAGGTGTTGCACCTGACTTGTCCGTTGACCTACTGGGAAAACCTCATGCGCCACGCGGCCGGGCAGACCGAATACGCCGGCGGTTTCATTGAGCATTACATCTGGCCGATCATCTACCCGGCCGGTCTGACGCCGCAGATTCAACTGGCACTTGGCAGCGTGGTACTGGCGGTCAACCTGTTGGTGTACGCACGACTGCTGCGCTCGTGGAAACTGCGCCGGGCCCGGCGCATTCCGTTTTAACGCGAGGCCGGTTTCAACGTTTCCAGCCACTGCGGATCGAAGCGTGGCTGGTCAGGATCAAGGCCCAGCGCCTGCATCCGCGCCTTGTGCTGTGCGACTTCGTCACGCAGTTGTCCATGATCGCTGGAGTTGCCGTCCAGCTCATGCATCTGCAGCAGTCCCAAGTGGTAGAAACGCAGCACCTTCATCGCCGTCGGATCGTTGTTCTGCGCCGCCGCTGTTACCTGATGCATCACATTGGTGATGCTCATCAGATTGCGCTTGAGGCGCCAGCTGTACACCGCCGGAGCCATCCAGGTCTGATGCCAGAAACGTCCGCGCAACAGCGCCGCCGTCAGCAGAAACGCCACAAATACCCCGCCCACGTTGAATCGCAGATTATCCCCATCGGGCTCGCCAAATACCGCCACCGCGACAGACGAAAACAGCATGGCCAGCAGCAGAAACAGCACGGCGATGATAATCGTGCTGCGGCGGGTCTGCTGACGAAAGGTAGCGGGGTCCATCGGCTGAATCTCGAACATCGAAAATGACTTCCTTGAGTGACAAAACGCGCAACGGAAAAAACTCGCCGGCGCATTATCGCATCGCACCGGGTTTTAGCTATGCTGGAGCTCCTTTTCATCTTTTCAAAGTCCAACGGGACATGGCGGTATAGCGCAGATCGTGCCATCTTCATTCATGGATACACACTATTCGGATGCCATCCGCT
Organism: Pseudomonas siliginis; assembly: GCF_024072275.1. Classification (NCBI taxonomy): domain Bacteria; kingdom Pseudomonadati; phylum Pseudomonadota; class Gammaproteobacteria; order Pseudomonadales; family Pseudomonadaceae; genus Pseudomonas; species Pseudomonas siliginis. The sequence continues at coordinate 3,451,335 of NZ_CP099598.1, forward strand.
GCGTTGTGGATGACATCGTTTTAAGGATCACTGCATGACCCAACGACACGTAATCAATGCCTCGGTCAGCCCGAAAGGCAGTCTGGAAACCCTTTCTCAACGTGAAGTCCAGCAACTGAGCGAAGCCGGATCCGGCAGCACTTATACCCTCTTCCGCCAGTGCGCCCTGGCCATCCTCAACACCGGCGCGCATGTCGACAATGCCAAGACCATCCTCGAAGCCTACAAGGACTTCGAAATCCGTATTCACCAACAGGATCGCGGCGTACGCCTGGAGCTGCTGAACGCTCCGGCGGACGCGTTCGTCGACGGCGAGATGATCGCCAGCACCCGCGAAATGCTCTTCAGCGCCCTGCGCGACATCGTCTACACCGAGAACGAACTCGACAGCCAACGCATCGACCTGAGCAATTCCCAAGGCATCAGCGACTACGTGTTCCATCTGCTGCGCAACGCGCGCACCCTGCGCCCGGGCGTCGAGCCGAAGATCGTGGTGTGCTGGGGCGGCCACTCGATCAATACCGAAGAATACAAATACACCAAGAAAGTCGGCCACGAACTGGGCCTGCGCAGCCTCGACATCTGCACTGGTTGCGGCCCTGGCGTGATGAAAGGTCCGATGAAGGGCGCGACCATTGCCCATGCCAAACAACGCATTCACGGCGGTCGCTACCTCGGCCTGACCGAGCCAGGCATCATCGCCGCCGAAGCGCCGAACCCGATCGTCAATGAGCTGGTGATCCTGCCGGACATCGAAAAACGTCTGGAAGCCTTCGTCCGTGTCGGCCACGGCATCATCATTTTCCCGGGCGGCGCCGGTACGGCCGAAGAGTTCCTGTACCTGCTCGGCATCCTGATGCACCCGGACAATGAAGGTCTGCCGTTCCCGGTGATCCTCACCGGGCCGAAGCATGCCGCGCCGTATCTGGAACAGCTGGATGCGTTTGTCATCGCGACCCTCGGCGAAGAAGCCAAACAGCATTACGAGATCATCATCGATGATCCGGCCGAAGTGGCGCGGCAGATGACTCAAGGCTTGAAAGCGGTGAAGCAGTTCCGCCGCGAGCGTAACGATGCGTTTCATTTCAACTGGCTGTTGAAGATCGATGAGGGCTTCCAGCGTCCGTTCGATCCGACCCACGAAAACATGGCCAACCTGAAACTGCACCGCGACCAGCCACCGCATGAACTGGCGGCCAATCTGCGTCGGGCGTTTTCCGGGATCGTCGCCGGTAACGTCAAGGACAAGGGCATTCGCCTGATCGAAGAGCACGGGCCGTATCAGATCCGTGGCGATGCGGCGATCATGCAGCCGCTTGATGCACTGCTCAAAGCCTTCGTCGCCCAGCACCGGATGAAACTTCCGGGTGGCGCGGCGTATGTGCCTTGCTACCGGGTCGTCGCATAATCTCAAGCCGTCACAAAAGCCCAATGTGGGAGCTGGCTTGCCAGCGATAGCGGTCTTTCATTCAACAGAGACGTTGAATCAGATGACGCTTTCGCGAGCAAGCTCGCTCCCACAGGATTTATGGTGTGCCGCAAATTGTAGTCACAACCTGAATCCCATTGTGGGAGCGAGCCTGCTCGCGAAGAGGCCCAAGAAAAACACATCAGTCTCTCAGGCTATCCACCAACCGCCCAGCCAACGCTTTGGCCTGCGCAGCGACGTCCGTCACCGCCGTACTCTCCCACCACATCCCGCGCAACGGCGGTCCCATGGCAAACAGCTGACTACTCACGCGCCCTTCGGCATCCACCACTGCGCCGTCCTTTGCTCTAATCCCCAGCGCCAGCGGCCCCGGCCGCACCAGCCCCCGCGCCAGCAACTGCTGTGGCAACGGTCGTGCGACTCGCCGCCAGTCGTATTCAATACCGCTGGAGTTGATCAGCGCCGCACCACTCACAGTAGATGTTTCAGCCTCACCCCGAGGACGGATGCGAATGGTCACAGCATCGCCAGAGCCGGGCTCAATGCCCTTGAATGACGCGGCGTGAATGCGCAAGCGTCCTTCCTTGTGCAGCCGTTCGATCAACTCGGCACTCAGTGGCGGCGAACGATGGTGGTGACTCTCCCACCATGGCCGTACATGCCGTACGAATTGTCGACGCTGCACGTCAGTCGCCTGACTCCACAACCGCGCGATATGCGCGCGAACCGTATCCAGCGGCGCCTGCCAGTCGATGCCTTGGGCGATTGCGTCGCGACAATGTCGGCGCAATTCGCGCACCAACTGGCGTGGCGTGCGGATGCTGTGATCTGCTGCCAGAAAATCCACCCAGGCCGGCGGTTGACGGCGCACGTGCGGCAGCAGGCCATGCCGGGAGAACACCTCGATCGGCCCGCGATGGCCGGCCTGCTCCAGCGACACCACGGCATCGACCATGGTCAGACCGGAGCCGATGATCAGCACGGTGGACTGCGGGTCGAGTTCGCGCATGGCCGCCACATCCCAGGGATCAAGCGCGGCGGCATTAAGGCCACTGGAGTGCGTCTGCGGCGTGCGGGCGGCGGGAAACATGCCGGTGGCCAGCACCGCCTGCGATCCACGCAAAATCCGGCCATCGCTCAAGGTGAGCTGCATTGAGCCGGTCCCGCTTTGCAAGTCGACGGCTTCAGCACAGATGTGTTCTACGGTCGAACCTTGCAGCGCGCCCACCGCCCGGGCCTCAGCCAGACGCTGTTGCACATAGACCCCGAAAAGGCCGCGCGGCGGAAACAGCTCACTGACCGGCACGTCCTGCTCGGCAGATTCCGGCCAGCCGCCGCCGGCAATATGCGCGGTCAGCCACTGCGTCAGATCATCAGGATTATCCGGATCGACGCTCATCCGCGCCGCGTTGCCGTTCAGCGTATGTCCCAACTCGACTGCGCTGTAAGCCTCGCCCCGGCCCAGTTCAGGACGAGGCTCGATGATCACAGTTCTCCGTTGTCCAGGCAGACGTAGCAACTGCACCGCCAGCATCGTGCCGCTGAGGCCGCCGCCGATGATCAGAATGTCCGCAGGCTGCTCCATTCAGATCACCACATTACGCACGAACCGCGCAGCCACATCGCCATCGTTGCGGTAGGCATGCGGCTGATTGCTGGCGAACATGAAAAACTCTCCTTTGTTGATGTACTGCGGCTGATCGCCGAGCATCAGCGTCAGGCAACCCTCAAATACGTAGATCTGCTCGCTCCAGCCATCGGCGTCCGGTTGTGACGGATAAACTTCGCCCGGTTGCAGGCACCACTCCCATTGCTCGACTTCGCGGCTCGCGGTGGCTTTGGACAGTAGCACGGCTCTGCTGCCGGGAATCGTGCCCGCCCAGGCAACCTCATTGATCCGGCTCGGGTCGCGCGCATCGTGCGCCTGGATCAGATCACTGAACGCAACGTCGAGCGCTTCGGCGACGCGATCAAGCGTGGTCAGGCTGACATTCTTTTCCCCCGCCTCGATCGCCACCAGCATCCGTCGGCTGACCCCGGACTTTTCCGCCAGTGCGGTCTGGCTCATATCCGCCGCATGGCGCAGGCGTCGAACGTTCTGGCTGACGTGTTGCAGGACGGAGGCTCGCTGGGTCGAATCTTTGTGCACTATATTGCTCACTCGGTGGGGTTGGGCAGTATACTGCGCAACGTTGGCGGCATTGTGCGGCCTCCCTTTTAATGTGCGCAAGGTCATGATGTCGCCAAACAATTCTGCGTCCCGAATCCGCTTTTCCCGCTTCAGCAAAGCCGAGTGCGTGCTGGTGCTGATCACCATGATCTGGGGCGGCACGTTTCTGATTGTGCAACATGCCATGACGGTCAGCGGCCCGATGTTTTTTGTCGGCCTGCGCTTTGCGGCCGCGGCGGCGATCGTGGCGATGTTCTCCTGGCGTCATCTGCGCGAACTGACCTTGTTCGAAGTGAAGGCCGGGTCGTTCATCGGCGTGGCGATCATGCTCGGTTACGGCCTTCAGACGGTCGGGCTGCAAAGTATTCCGAGCAGCCAGTCGGCGTTCATTACCGCGCTGTATGTGCCGTTTGTGCCGCTGCTGCAATGGCTGGTACTTGGCCGTCGCCCAGGATTGATGCCGAGCATCGGTATCATGTTGGCGTTTACCGGGTTGATGCTGTTGTCGGGTCCTTCGGGGGCGGCGTTGAATTTCAGTCCGGGAGAAATTGCGACCTTGATCAGCGCCGTTGCGATTGCGGCCGAGATCATCTTGATCAGCACATTCGCCGGACAGGTTGATGTGCGGCGGGTGACGGTGGTGCAACTGGCGGTGACGGCGGTGTTGTCGTTCTTGCTGGTGGTCCCGACCGGTGAAGTGATTCCGGACTTTTCCTGGTTGTTGCTGGTGACCGCTTTGGGTCTGGGCGCAGCAAGTGCGGCGATTCAGGTGGCGATGAACTGGGCGCAGAAGAGTGTTTCGCCGACTCGGGCGACGTTGATCTATGCCGGTGAACCGGTGTGGGCCGGGATTGTCGGACGGATTGCCGGAGAGCGCTTGCCGGCGATTGCACTGGTGGGCGCCGGGCTGATTGTGGCGGCGGTGATTGTCAGTGAGTTGAAGACCAAGGGAAGGACCACCGAGGCAGAAGCTGAGCTGGAGCGGGAAACGCAGGCGTGACCCGCAATCTTTTCTGGCTGCTCGCGAAAGCGCCGCACCATTGTTGCCTCTGAAACAACGCCAAACACAAAATTCCAGACTACTTTGTAGGATTCTGAGACATCCTCGCGTTTGGTGATCAGGGAGCTGGCACGTATGATGCTTCACAAACTTCCGCAGATTAGAAGCCTATGTCCCTGATAGTTCTACTGCTTCTGCCGTTCATCGGCAGCTGTCTGGCAGCGGTGCTGCCGCACAATGCGCGCAATGCCGAATCGCTGCTGGCGGGTCTGGTCGCTTTGATCGGCACCGTTCAGGTCGCGATGCTGTACCCGCAAATCGCCCACGGTGGCGTGATCCGCGAAGAATTCATGTGGCTGCCCAGCCTCGGGCTGAACTTCATTTTGCGCATGGACGGCTTCGCCTGGCTGTTCTCGATGCTGGTGCTCGGCATCGGCACACTTGTCTCCTTATATGCCCGTTATTACATGTCGCCGGACGATCCGGTGCCGCGCTTTTTCGCATTTTTTCTGGCGTTCATGGGCGCCATGCTCGGGCTGGTGATCTCCGGCAACCTGATTCAGATCGTGTTCTTCTGGGAGCTGACCAGCCTCTTCTCGTTCCTGCTGATCGGCTACTGGCACCACCGCGCCGATGCGCGGCGCGGGGCTTATATGGCGCTGATGGTCACCGGTGCCGGCGGGTTATGTCTGCTGGCGGGGGTCATGATTCTCGGCCATGTCGTCGGCAGCTATGACCTGGACAAGGTCCTGGCCGCCGGCGATCTGATTCGTGCACATGCCCTCTACCCTGTTCTCTTGCCACTCATCCTGATCGGCGCGCTGAGCAAAAGCGCGCAATTCCCGTTTCACTTCTGGCTGCCCCACGCGATGGCGGCACCGACGCCCGTCTCGGCCTATCTGCACTCGGCGACCATGGTCAAGGCCGGGGTTTTCCTTTTGGCACGTCTGTGGCCGTCGCTGTCCGGCAGTGAGGAATGGTTCTACATCGTCAGCGGAGCGGGCGCCTGTACGCTATTGCTTGGCGCGTACTGCGCGATGTTCCAGAACGATCTCAAAGGTTTGCTGGCCTACTCGACCATCAGCCATCTCGGTCTGATCACCTTGCTCCTGGGCCTCAATAGTTCACTGGCCGCAGTGGCAGCAGTTTTTCACATTCTCAACCACGCGACGTTCAAAGCCTCGCTGTTCATGGCCGCCGGCATCATCGACCACGAAAGCGGCACCCGTGATATCCGCAAGCTCAGCGGTCTGATCAAACTGATTCCCTATACGGCGACGCTGGCCATGGTCGCCAGTGCCTCAATGGCCGGCGTGCCGCTGCTCAACGGTTTCCTGTCGAAAGAAATGTTCTTCGCCGAAACCGTGTTCATCAACGCCACCGCGTGGGTCGAGACCAGTCTGCCAATCGTCGCGACCATCGCCGGCATGTTCAGCGTTGCCTATTCCCTGCGTTTCACCGTCGACGTGTTCTTCGGCCCCACCGCCACTGACCTGCCACACACGCCGCACGAGCCGCCGCGCTGGATGCGCGCCCCGGTCGAGTTGCTGGTCTTCACCTGTCTGCTGGTGGGGATTTTCCCGGCGCAGATCGTCGGGCCATTACTCGCCGCTGCGGCACTGCCGGTGGTCGGTGGTGAGTTGCCGGAATACAGCCTGGCCATTTGGCACGGTTTGAACGCACCGATGATCATGAGCCTGATCGCCATGTCCGGCGGCATCATCCTCTATCTGCTGCTGCGCAAGCAGTTCAAGCTCGGCCATTTCAAGTATCCGCCGCTGGTCGGCCGCTTCAACGGCAAGCGTTTGTTCGAGCGCAGTCTGGTCGTGATGATGCGCATCGCCCGGCGCGTCGAGCGGCGCCTCGGCACCAAGCGCTTGCAGATGCAGCTGTTCCTGATGGTTTCGGCCGCCGTGCTCGCCGGTCTGATCCCGATGCTGCACAGCACGCTGACCTGGGGCGACCGGCCGAAAATACCTGGTTCCATCGTCTTCGTGACCCTGTGGCTGTTGGCGATCGCCTGTGCGCTCGGCGCCGCATGGCAGGCCAAATATCACCGTCTCGCTGCACTGACCATGGTCAGCGTCTGTGGCCTGATGACCTGCGTGACCTTCGTCTGGTTCTCCGCGCCTGATCTGGCGCTGACGCAACTGGCGGTCGAAGTGGTGACCACGGTGTTGATCCTGCTTGGTCTGCGCTGGTTGCCGAGACGCATCGAAGAAGTCTCACCACTGCCAGGCAGCCTGCGCAAGGCGCGTATCCGTCGTCTGCGCGACTTGCTGCTGTCGATTGCGGTCGGTGCGGGGATGGCGCTGTTGTCCTACGCCATGCTCACCCGGCAGACGCCGAACCATATTTCCTCTTTCTACCTCAGTCGCGCCCTGCCCGAGGGCGGCGGCAGCAACGTCGTCAACGTGATGCTGGTGGACTTCCGTGGCTTCGACACCCTCGGTGAAATCACCGTGCTGGTCGCCGTGGCGCTCACCGTGTTCGCCCTGCTGCGCCGCTTCCGCCCGCCGAAGGAAAGCCTGCAGTTGCCGGCGCAGCAACGCCTGCTCGCGCCCGACGTGGTCACCGATCTGGTCAACCCGCGTTCGGCCAGCGACACCGCGCTCGGCTTCATGATGGTGCCGGCGGTGCTAGTGCGCCTGCTGCTGCCTGTCGCGCTGGTGGTGTCGTTTTACCTGTTCATGCGCGGGCACAATCAGCCGGGCGGCGGTTTTGTCGCCGGGCTGGTGATGTCGGTGGCTTTTATCCTGCAATACATGGTTGCCGGCACGCAGTGGGTCGAGGCGCAAATGAGCCTGCGCCCATTGCGCTGGATGGGCACCGGTCTGCTGTTCGCCACCGCCACCGGTCTCGGTGCGATGCTGGTCGGCTATCCGTTCCTCACCACTCACACCTGGCACATCAGCGTGCCGGTGCTGGGCGACATCCATATCGCCAGTGCGCTGTTCTTCGACATCGGCGTGTACGCCGTGGTGGTCGGGTCGACGCTGCTGATTCTCACCGCCCTCGCCCACCAATCGGTGCGCGGCCACAAGACGGCCTCGCTGCCCAAGTCAGTCGCCAGCAAAGGAGCCGTCTGATGGAAGAAGTCATCGCAATCGCCATCGGCATTCTCGCCGCGTCCGGGGTCTGGCTGATCCTGCGCCCGCGTACCTTTCAGGTGGTCATGGGCCTGTGTCTGTTGTCGTATGCGGTCAACCTGTTCATTTTCAGCATGGGCAGCCTGTTCATCGGCAAGGAGCCGGTGATCAAGGACGGCGTGACCCAGGACTTGCTGCATTACACCGACCCGCTGCCCCAGGCGCTGGTGCTGACGGCGATCGTCATCAGCTTCGCCATGACCGCACTGTTCCTCGTCGTATTGCTCGCCTCGCGCGGCTTGACCGGCACCGACCATGTCGACGGCCGGGAGCCTAAAGAATGATGGCGATGACTCACCTGATCGCTGCACCGATCCTGCTGCCGCTGCTGACCGCCGCAATCATGCTGATGCTCGGCGAGAAACACCGGCCGCTGAAGGCGAAAATCAACCTGTTCTCCAGCCTCCTCGGCCTGTTTATTTCAGTGATGCTGCTGCAATGGACGCAGACCACCGGGGTGCCCGGCTCCATCGGTGTGTACCTGCCGGGCAACTGGCAGGCACCGTTCGGCATCGTCCTGGTGGTTGATCGTCTGTCGGCACTGATGCTGGTGCTGACCGGCGTTATCGGCGTCAGCGCGTTGCTGTTTGCCATGGCCCGCTGGGACGGCGCCGGCTCAAGCTTTCACGCTCTGTTCCAGATCCAGCTGATGGGCCTGTATGGCGCGTTCCTGACGGCGGATCTGTTCAACCTGTTCGTATTCTTCGAAGTGTTGCTCGCGGCATCCTATGGTTTGTTGCTGCACGGCTCGGGCCGGGCGCGGGTGTCGTCGGGGTTGCATTACATTTCGATCAACCTGTTGGCATCGTCACTGTTTTTGATCGGCGCTGCATTGATCTACGGGGTGACCGGCACGCTGAACATGGCCGATCTGGCGATGAAAATCCCGCTGGTGCCGGAAGCCGATCGTGGTCTGCTGCACGCTGGCGCGGGGATTCTAGCGGTAGCGTTTCTGGCCAAGGCTGGGATGTGGCCGCTGAATTTCTGGCTGGTGCCGGCTTATTCATCCGCCAGCGCGCCGGTGGCGGCAATGTTCGCGATCATGACCAAGGTCGGCGTCTACACCCTGCTGCGCTTGTGGACCCTGTTGTTTTCCGGTCAGGCCGGCGCCTCGGCATTCTTCGGCGGCGACTGGCTCATCTACGGCGGCATGGCGACCATGGCTTGCGCAGGGCTGGCGATTATCGCCGCGCAACGCCTGGAGCGTATGGCCAGCCTGAGCATTCTGGTGTCGGCAGGCATCCTGCTCTCGGCGATCGGCTTCGCCCAGCCGAACCTGATCGGCGCTGCGCTGTTCTATCTGGTCAGCTCGACCCTGGCGCTGAGCGCGCTGTTCCTCTTGGCCGAACTGATCGAGCGCTCGCGCTCGGCCAACGAAATTCCGCTGGAGGACGAAAGCGAACTGCTTCCGCGCCCGCAAGAATCGCTGCAACCGCCCAAGGGCATCAACCTCGACGACGAACAGAAAGCCGTGGTCGGTCAGGTCATCCCGTGGACCATGGCCTTTCTCGGTTTGAGCTTTATCGCCTGCGCGCTGTTGATCATCGGCATGCCACCGCTCTCCGGATTTATCGGCAAGCTCAGCCTGATCGGGGCATTGCTCAACCCGTCGGGACTTGGCACTGCGGCGCCGCTGCCTCCCGGTGCATGGGGATTGCTGGCCCTGTTGATCCTGACCGGTCTGGCCTCCCTCATGGCCTTCTCTCGCCTGGGTATCCAGCGCTTCTGGACGCCGGAGGAGCGCCCGTCACCACTGCTGCGCAAACTCGAATGCGCGCCGATTTTTCTGCTGCTCGGGCTGAGCATTGTTCTGACGTTCAAGGCTGAACCGCTGTTGCGCTACACCCAGGCTACGGCCGATGCGCTGAACAATCCGCAGCAATATGTGCTCGCAGTTCTCGGTACACGTGCGGTGCCGAGCCCGCAAGCCAGAGCCGACATGCTCGAGGTGCAGCCATGAATCGACTGTTTCCGGCTCCGTGGTTATCACTGGCGCTGTGGGTCTTGTGGCTGACCCTGAACCTGTCCGTCAGCCCGGGCAACCTGCTGCTCGGCGCCGCGCTGGGTTTCGCCGCGCCGCTGATGATGCGCAAATTGCGGCCGAAACGTGCGCGCATTCGCAATCCGATGGCCGTGCTGCGCCTGTTTCTCCTGGTCGGTCGTGACGTGATCATGTCCAACCTGATCGTCGCCTGGGGCGTACTCAACGCCGGACGGCGCCCGCCCAACTCATGCTTTATCAAGGTGCCGCTCGATCTGCGCGATGCTCATGGTCTGGCGGCACTGGCGATGATCTGCACCGTGGTGCCCGGCACCGTATGGTCGGAGCTGGCGCTGGACCGCAGCGTTCTGTTGCTGCACGTCTGGGACCTGCACGACGAGGCGCAGTTCATCGAGCACTTCAAAAGCACCTACGAGCGACCGTTGATGGAGATTTTCGAATGAGCCCATTGCTTTCGAATGCGATTCTGCTGACGTTGTTTCTGTACTGCGTGGCGATGACGCTGACGCTGGTGCGCTTGTTCAAAGGCCCGTCAGCGCAGGATCGGGTACTGGCGCTGGATTACCTGTATATCGTCGCCATGCTGATGATGCTGACCCTGGGCATTCGCTACGCCAGTGATACCTACTTTGAAGCGGCGCTGCTGATCGCGCTGTTCGGCTTCGTCGGCTCGTTTGCCCTGGCGAAATTCCTGCTGCGTGGCGAGGTGATCGAATGAATGCCGAATTGTCTTTGTGGGTCGAGATTCCGGTGGCGGTCCTGCTGGTGCTCAGCGGCGTGTTTACCCTGCTGGGCGCAACCGGATTGCTGCGCATGAAGGATTACTTCCAGCGTATGCATCCGCCAGCGCTGGCGTCGACAATCGGTGCCTGGTGTGTGGCACTGGCGTCGATCATCTGCTTTTCAGCGCTGAAGTCCGGGCCAGTGGTGCATGCCTGGCTGATTCCGGTTCTGTTGGCCATCACCGTGCCAGTGACCACCCTGCTGCTGGCGCGGGCGGCGTTGTTCCGCAAGCGGATGGCCGGGGATGATGTGCCGGCTGAGGTGAGCAGTCGTCAGACTGAAAGTGGTAACTGATGATCATGTGGCGCCTGTGATGGCGCCATCGCTACACCAGAAATCCGCTCTCCCATGTGTGGGAGCGAGCCTGCTCGCGAAGCGGCCAGTCGGGGCGTCGCAAATTCCGGATCAGCTCAAACCCAAGCCACCGCCAACAACCCCGCCCCCAGCAGCGCACACAACGGCGAATACACCCAGGTATCGAGGCGCGCGAATCGCGAATCCTTCACTTCCTTGAAAAATCCGACCAGGTTCGAATCACCGATCGCTCGGGCGAACATCAACAACGCAATCGCGCTGATCACCCATTGCAGTGCCTTGTGCTGCACCGCCGGCACGCCCCAACCGACCCGCATGCAAACCAGCGCGGCAATTATCAGCAACGCAGCGGCGACTGCCAGCGTCAGCCAGCCTGAGGGCTTGAAGGCCGGGCGTACCGAGGCCACGAAGCCCGACACCGGCACCTGCGGCACCACCACCGCAGCCGCCCATTGCCCACCCAACGCCCAATACACGTGCATCAGGCCGATTGCCGCGAACACAGTCACCAGCCATTGAGCCAACACAAAGGTCATGGTTGAAATCCTTCAAAGGGATTTGAACAAACCATCCTAGTCGGATTTTTTGCCCCTGCACGACCGGTCGGCGGTGCGCTGCGTTGACCGCGTTATTTCAGATCAGCCATCACCTTGTCAGCCACATCCTTGGGTAACCAGGCCTGCCACACGTCCGGATGCGCTTTCATGAACGCGACCGCCGCCTCACGAGGTGCGGTGTGCTTGTCACTCATCTCCGCCAATGCCTTGTTCAGTGGCTCGATGGGAAAATCGACCTTGCTGAAGAATTCGGCAATTTGCGGGTTCTGCTTTTGAAACGGCGTAGACACGCCAATCGACAGCTTCGATGCCAGCGAGCGGGTTGGTTTCGGATTGGGATTATCGGCATCTGTCAGCGTCTTCCACGCCTCGGCATCGAACGGCGGCTCTTCCAGCTGCACCAGTTTGAATTTGCCAAGCAGCGGCGTCGGCGACCAGTAATAGAACAACACCGGTTTGCCGCGACGAATCGAAGAGCTGATCTCGGCATCCAGCGCAGCGCCGGAGCCGCTGCGGAAGTTGGTGTAGTCGTCCTGCAAGCCATACGCCGTGAGCTTCTGCTTGTTGACCACTTCCGAAGTCCAGCCGATCGGGCTGTTGAGGAAACGCCCTTTGCCCGGGCTTTCCGGGTCTTTGAACACGTCCTTGTATTTCTTCAGATCAGTGACACTGCGCAGATCCGGCGCCAGCGGCTTGATGCCTTTGGCCGGATCGCCCTTGATCACGTACTCCGGCACCCACCAGCCTTCAGTGGCGCCTTTTACCGTATCGCCCAGGCCGACCACTTTGCCCTCGGCTTCGGCCTTGACCCAGACCGGACTGCGTCCGGCCCACTCCTCGCCAATCACCTGGATGTCATTGTTGGCCAGCGCGGTCTCAAGCGTGATGGTGGTCCCGGGCAAAGTGTCGGTCGGCAGGCCATAGCCTTTCTCGACGATAACCCGCAGCACCTCGGTAATCAGGCTGCCGCTTTCCCAGTTCAGGTCGGCAAAGTGGATCGGCGCCTGTGCCGCCTGCAGCGATTGCGCTGACGTCAGCAAACCAAAGGTGGCCACGCTGGCGGCCAGTAACCGTCGAAATCCGTTCATGCATCGCACCTCGTGCTGTTCACAGCAATGGCAGTTGGCCTGACAGAAACGCAAGCCTCTGAATGACTCAGTCAACTGACTTTAGCCGAGGTTCCTGCTTTTTCCGGGGTCCGCTGCGTGCGAGGTTACGTTTCAGACTTTTCCTGCAGGCTTTGCAGCTCACGTCTGACCATGCTGGCGTATGCCGCCGGTTGCAATGCATAGAGCTGCGACGCTACCCAACTCAGCCAGGCACCTTGCAGTTCGGCCTTGCGGGCGAACAAGCGCTGAGCTTCTTCGCGTGCGCTGTCGAGATTTTGCGCATGGAAATCCGCGCGCTTCACTCGCTGGCCTTGAAGGTCACCAGCTCGCCCTTGCGCCATTTGGCGGCTTTGGCAGTGACGGCTTTGAGGGTTTTGGTCAAACCTTCCTGCAGCTGCTCATTGGCGGCGAACACGGTGACGACGCTATGGCCTTCCTTGAACAGGATCGCGTGACCGTCGGCCGTGCTGACAAAGGCGTAATCGCCCAGGCCGTAGACCGTCAGTTTGATGTCGCGAAAACGAATGTCCATCTTGCCGCCTTCACGGCTGGGCAAAACTGACGCGATGAAATGGTCGCCAACCTTGAGTTTGAGTCCCGGTTTGTCATCGACTACCAATGCACTTTCGGTGTCGATTTCGGCGATGTAAATGCCTTCGGCGTTTTGCTCGGTGATGTAAACAAAACGTGATTGGAATTGCTTGACCAGCTTTGCACGCAAATCACCCAGCACGAACAAAGCATGCATATCGAGGTTACTGACTGCCAAAGAAACATCCCCACATTTGAAAAACCGCGCAGCGAAAAACGCCCACGGCAAAGAAACGGCCAGGCCGATGAAAACTGCAAAAACATTCAAACACCCGAAGCGAGCAAAGCACTCTTGAATCGCGAGGTTCGTAGACTACTGGATTGTCATTAGTGAAACCTGCTCTGAAATCGCCAAAGCTTGAAGGAAAACGCCTCAAGTGCGACTAGAGCAATTCTGACTACGAACTTCAGGGAAATTTCTCACGAAAAAAAGCACTTTTCCGACATATCGCTGGCGAAAAATTGCTTTAGATAAGCCCGGTCGTCAATAGGTACTGGCGATTCTAGAGCAGCGATGCTCATTACGACTACCCGCAACGGCCGTTAAATCCCGGCCGACTGATGAAAAGGACTTCATATGTGCACTTTGACTCATTTTGCCACGTCGGCTGACGCGCGAATCACCCCATCTCTGACGATGAAGGTTGCCGAACTCGACAACCTTCCGACATCTTCTAACAATCATCGAACCCCGCACTTTCAAGTGGTGCCGGCAGGTATTGCGTTCTTTCACATCAAGGAGATATCCACGGGACGTGTCAGAGGTTTCCGCGGCAATCACAACGAAGCCTGCGCCCTTGCCCGCTCGCTTGAATCAAAAATCGAACTCCGCGCCAGCGCCTGCCTCTGATAAGGGAGTGAACGAACAAGCCGTACCGGCACCAACCCAGGAGTAGATGATGGAACTGCCAACCGAGCTTAACCTGACCACCCTTTTCGAACAGCTGGGCCTTCCTTCCGATGAAGCGTCGATCAATGACTTTGTCGAAGCCCATCCGCTGGACTCTGATACCAAACTCATCGAGGCCGATTTCTGGTCGGCTCAACAGGCGCAATTACTCAAAGAGTGGCTGCGTGCTGACGGTGAGGAAGCGGTAATTGTCGATGAGCTGAACGTCCGCCTGCATCGCGGCAAATAAGGGCGATCAGTGCAGGCTGTCGCCGGGCTCGATGTTCAATTGTTCGAGCCAGGCAGCCTTGCACTCCTCCGCTTCATCGCGACTGGCGAAGGCTGTGCCGCGTCGCTCACCGTTGAGCAAAACCACCCAGCACACACTGCGCCCCATCGCGCGTAAGCCGGCCGGAACACCGCTGCCGATCATCACTGCCACGTCTACCCTGCACTGCATGTGCCCTCCGAAATAATTAGCTACCTAACTAAGTCGCAGGTTAAAGCTTTCCTTCGAGAGGAAACAGCAACCGCCGTGCACAGATTCATTGCGTCAACGGTAACAATCTCAGCGTGGATTCTCCGGTTTGTAGCCCAGCCGCAATCCGCCCCAATGCCGGCCCTTGATCATGATCGGCACCGAAAGATCATGCATCAGCTCACCCGTATCGCGCGTGTAAGTCTGCAGCAAAACTGGTTGTTGATGGCTGCCGCAACGGATACCGGTGCGGTCAGCGAATTTGCGTTTGGTGCGGTTATTTACCGTGTCGACCTGCACATCACCGGTCAACGGCTGGCTGAATGCCTGGTTATGCGTCGGCACATAACCCTGCTGCGTGCAGGCGATCGCGAAAACCAAACCTTCATGACGCGTTAACAGAGGCTCTTGAATCGCGGGCAAGACCTGATCTGTGTACTGATCAAACCTGGTTTGAAATTTGGCTGGTTCGGTGCCCGGAATCAGCTGGTAGCTGCGATCGAACAGGTCATCCAGACTGATCCGCCCCTGCTCGACATCCTCTTCGAAGCGCGCTGCGATCAGGCTCGCACCTTCGCGCGCCAGGTCATAAATGCGCTGGTGATAGTCGTCCAGACCGACTTCGGCCAAGCGTTCGCTGATGGTTTCCGCCTGCCCTTCCATATGCACCGCTGCCTCGGCGAGGCGGCGGGTCTGCTGATCGCTGATCGCCAGATCGCTACGCATTTGCTCAATCGCGCTGAACAGCGCATCAAGCTGCTCGCGATTGGTTTGCGCGCCACGGGCGATTTCGCTGACCTGGGTTTCCACTCCGGCGGCAAGTCGCGCGATGTTCTCCAGATGCTGACCGGTGTGCTCGACCTGTTCGACGCCGGTATGCAGATCACTCGACAACTCGCGAATCTGCGCCACCACTTGCGCGGTGCGCTGCTGAATGTCAGCGACCATCTCACCGACCTCACCCGTGGCCGCCGCCGTACGCGCTGCCAGTCCGCGCACCTCGTCGGCGACCACAGCGAAACCGCGACCATGCTCACCGGCACGGGCTGCTTCAATCGCAGCGTTCAACGCTAGCAGATTGGTCTGGCTGGCGATCGACTGAATCACCAGCGTCACCCGCTGAATGTCGTCGCTGCGCACACTCAGGGCCTCGATCAGCTCGCGACTGGCGTTGGCGCGCTGACTGAGTTGCTGCATGCGCGAAATCGAGTCGAGCAGTTCGCTGCGCCCCGCCGCGCTGCTGTGATGCGCTTCGCTGGCGGCGTCCAGCGCGTCGCGACTGAGCTGTGAAGTCGCCTGCTCGGTGGCGATCATCACTTCGGCGTTGCTGACGATCTGCGCCGCCGCGTCGAGTTGCGATTCAAGTTTGCTGGCTAGCGCTTTGACCGAAAACGCCACGCCGGCGGCAGACAGTGCGTTGTGACTGGTGGTGTAGGAGAGATCGCGAGTCAGTGCGGACAATGCGCTCGCACTATCGACCGGGACAGCAGCTGGAACGTTGCGCGAACGTAGGCGCGGCAGCCAGACAATCAGCACCGCCAGCGGCATGCCGAGGTAAAGCGACCATTCGGCCAGAGCCATGCCGGCCAGCAACAGCATCAGAGCGATGCTTTGCAGGGTCGGCGCGATCCAGCGGTTTTTCGGCAAAAGCACTGGTGCAGGCAGCGCCGCAACCAGAGATCCATCTCTCGTCATCTTGATCACCCCACGTTTGTTCTCATTGTTGTGACTGCATTAAACGCCACTACAACGCCATTATCCATGGTCCGTTAGTCGTGAGGTCTGTGGCAGGTCAAGGGAACGACGGGGAAATATCGCAGACGAGCAAAAACAAAGATCGCAGCCTCGCGCAACTCCGTGTAGAGCTGCCGAAGGCTGCGATCTTTTCAAGGCGCCCCTGTTGAAAGGGTCACCCCACAGAATCAGGCCTGACGCTGGTGCTTGTCGATCTGCTCGTGACGCTCTTGAGCTTCGATGCAGTACTTGGTGGTCGGGCTGATCAGCAGACGCTTCAGGCCAATGGCCTCGCCGCTGTCGTCGCACCAGCCAAAGCTGTCGTCCTTGATGCGCTCAAGAGCTTGTTCCAACTGCGGCAGCATGCGCTGGTCGCGATCGATCGCGTTGACCAGCCAGGTGCGCTCTTCTTCAACCGAAGCCGCGTCCGCCGGGTCAGCCGGGGTGTCCAGGCTTTCGATGGCGATACGGTTTTGCTCAATGCGCTCGTGGGTTTCGACTTTCATGTTCTGCAACAGCTCAGTGAAGAAAGCGTGTTGCTCTGCATTCATGTAGTCATCTGCCGGCATAGCCAGCAACTTGTCCTTTGTCATTGATATCTCTATAAAAAAACGTGCATTAAGGCGAATAAGGGAGCGTTTCGGCGAACCGTGTCGGCCGTCGAAAAGGCATCGTTTTATTGCAAACGCCACCCGGCACTCAATTTACGAGGGGCGGCAGTCTAAGGCCCGATCAAGGCCTCAGCAACTGTAAATACAGGGAATTTGTCCGACAGGACCAGGAAACTGCTCTGACACAGGCTTCACACGGCCATAGGAGTGCGTTTATAGCAAGAAATTCACTCCAGCGGCTGTATATAGAAGACAAACGGCTAACCATGCCGCCATCGACAGCGGAAATTATTCTCGCAAGGTGCATCGTTTCAGCCCGGCAGAGCCCGCGCAGCCCTTCTATGATCAGGCTTACCGCGTGATCAACCCGCCCGAAGGATGTCCTATGCCCCGCCCCGATCTGCCGGCCGCCGACGAACTTTCGCTCGCCAGCCCCCCGATCACTGCCGAGCGTCTGCTGCAAACGATTAGCGACGAATATGACGCCCTTCCGCGTCAGCTTAAACGCATCGCCAGTTACATTAGCCAGCAGAGCGAGCGAATCATGGTCGACCGCATCAGCGACATCGCTCGTGAATGCGAGGTGCATCCGTCCGCCATCGTGCGTTTTTCGCAGCGCTTCGGGTTCAGCGGCTTCAGCGAAATGCAGGCGCTGTTCCGCCAGGCCTGGACGCACAAGGCCACGCCGGCGCAGAACTATCAAAAACGCATCCGCAGCCTGATCGCCAACAAATCGCAGACCGCCAACAGCGGCGAGCTTGTCCGCGAGTGCATCGACGCAACGCTATCGGGCATCGAACGTTTGGGCCGCGAACTGGATGGGGCTGCGTTCGACAAAGCTGTCGATCTCATCGTCAATGCCGACGACATCTATGTGGTCGGGGTCCGCCGTTCGTTCGCCGTCGCCGATTATCTGGTTTACAACCTGCAGCACACCCAGAAGCGCATTCATCTCGTCTCCGGCATCGGCGGCAGCTATCGCGAGCAAATGCGCAGCGTGCGCGCCAACGACCTGGTCATCGCCATCAGTTTTGTGCCCTACGCCAAGGAAACCCAGCACTGCCTGCGATTCGCACAACAGCAAGACGCCAATACCCTGATCATCACCGACAGCCCTCTGTCGCCACTGGCGAAACTTGCCAATAGCGTGTTGCTGGTCAATGAAGGCAGTGCGCTGGCCTTTCGTTCGCTAAGCGCGACACTGTGTTTATGTCAGGCGCTGTTTGTGGCGGTGGCCTATCGGCTGGAACTGAATGTCGATGAGATTCACGAACAACCCGGATTCGACGACTGACAATTGTCTCAGGCTCGGCTAGGTTATGCGTTCCCACCGGTTCGACTTGAAGGAACGCGTCATGAAACTGATCGGCATGCTCGACTCCCCTTACGTACGCCGCGTAGCAATCTCCGCCAAATGCCTGGGGATTGACCTCGAACACGAGTCGGTCTCGGTGTTCCGCCACTTCGAGCAATTCCAGCAGATCAACCCGGTGGTCAAGGCGCCCACGCTGATCCTCGACGACGGCGTGGTCCTGATGGACTCGACCCTCATCCTCGACTACCTCGAAGCCAGTTCCGGCAAGAGCCTGCTGCCCAGCGATCTCACACAACGCGCCCACGCCCTGCGTCTGATCGGCCTCAGCCTCGCCGCTTGCGAAAAAGCCGTGCAGCTGTATTACGAACGCAACTTGCGCCCGGCCGACATTCAGTATCAACCTTGGGTTGAACGCGTTGAAGGCCAACTCGCCGCCGCGTTTACCGCCCTGGAAAAAGAACTTGAGCAAATTGACTTGCCGGTCGACGGCTCCCTCTCCCAGACCGGCATAAGCCTGGCGGTTGCCTGGAGCTTCACCAACCTCGTCGTGCCCGATCAGGTCGACTCCGCGCGCTATGCGCGCATCGCCGAATACACCGCCTACGCAGAAGGCACCGATGCGTTCATCAGCACACCGATGACCTGACCATGAGCACGACCGACACCGCCGCCCCGGCGTTAAAGGAAATCTTCAACGCCGAGCGCTTGCAGCACATCGCTGACGAAATGAGCGCGGTGTACCCGGCATTCAAGGCCAAGGCGTTTCTCAAACACGCCCAGGACGGACTCGCTGAATTATCAGTGATGCAACGCATGGCCCGCGTCGCCGAAAGCCTGCATGCCGTGCTGCCGCTGGACTACGAGGATTCCCTCCAAGTGCTGTTCGAACTCGCGCCACGGCTGAACAGCGGCTTCGTCAGCATGTGCCTGCCGCATTACGTCGCGAGCTATGGCGGGCACGCCTTCGATACCTCCATGGACGCCCTGAAGTACTTCACCACCTTCGGCTCCTCCGAGTTCGCCATCCGCCATTTTCTGCGCGCCGACCTTGAACGCTCGCTGGAACGGATGCACGAGTGGACCCGCGACGAAAACCACCACGTCCGCCGCCTCGCCAGCGAAGGCAGCCGCCCTCGCCTGCCGTGGTCCTTTCGGTTGGAAGCGGTACAAGCGGATCCGCTGCTGGCCGCCGGGATACTGAATCGGTTGAAGGCGGATGAGAGCTTGTACGTGCGCAAGTCCGTGGCGAATCATTTGAATGATGTGACGAAAGTGCATCCGGAGTGGGCGTTGGACACGATTGAAGGTTGGTCGCTGAACAACAAGCATACGGCCTGGATTGCCAAACATGCGCTGCGCAGCTTGATCAAACAGGGCAACGTGCGCGCGCTGACGGTGATTGGCGCAGGGGCGAAGGCTGAGGTTGAGTTGTTGGATGTGCGGGTTGAGCCGGCGGTGGTGAGGTTGGGGGACGCGATTACGTTGTCGTTTACGGTGAAGTCGACGGTGGCGCATGAACAGCGGCTGGTGATCGACTATGCGATTGAGTATGTGAAGGCGAATGGCGGGGTTTCGAGGAAGGTATTCAAGTTGAAGACTCTGGGATTAGCGGGGTTCGGGACTGAGGTAGTGCGACGGAATCAAGTAATCAAGGATTTCACGACGCGCAAGCATTTCGCTGGTCGGCATGGGGTGCAGGTGATGGTTAATGGGGAGGTGTTGGGTAGTGCAGGGTTTGAGGTTTTGATTTGAGAAATGAGTCATTGATTGGTCTTGAAGACCGGTCGCGAATCAGTGCACTGGCAGCCGTGCATCGATAATGAGCGCGGCAGCACAATGGACAAACTCCCGCCTTCAGTAGTTACCAACTTCCGTATGGGACGCCGAATTAAGCCCTGAGGGAGCACCCGTTGTCACAAGCACTTTCAACAGCGTATGGCGACTCCACGGGCCGCAGTACTCAGGCACGTGCGCGATCAATCGGTATCCGCAGCGGGTGTACCAACGGGCGACGTCGTCATCCAGTGTTTCGATCAACGCATCTACGCATGCTCTTTCAACCGCTAATGCCTCAAGCTTGTGCAACACCTGAGTACCCAGCCTGGTTCCACGCCATTGCGCGTTGATCCACAGGTAATTGACAAACAGACGCCTGAATTCGGTTCTACCGGAAGCGCCGCCGATTAGTGCCCCGTTCTCCATCAGCGAACAGGCGATGGCCTCAGCTTGTCCGCCGCGAGCCTCGGACAAGGCTCGGCCATGCTGTAAGACGCCGTCACTGATGGCCTTCATGGTGTCCGGATTGATGTCGCGAACGGTAAGCCATTCCCTCATTGCTGCTCTCCATTGCTAAAAGTCCTTGGCGCTTTCAAGCAAAAGAGGAGCCAACCTGAGATCTTCCCAGCAACAACTCCTGCTCTGCCTCACACAACCCCACCACATAATCCCAGACCACCCGCAGCCGCACCGATTTGTGCAACTCCCGCCGCGTGCTGATCCAGTAGCTGCGTTCGATGCTTTCATCCGGCAGCAGCGCCACCAGATCCGGGTCGGACGCGGCCATGTAACACGGCAGCACGGCGATGCCCAACCCCGAGCGCGCCGCTTCTTGCTGGGCGATGACGCTGGTGCTGTGAAAGACCACGCGCGGGCTGCGGCAGAAGCTGTTGAGGAACATCAGTTCCTGACTGAACAGCAGATCGTCGACGTAACCGATCCACGCATGTCGGCCCAGGTCTTCGCGGCTATGCAGCGGTGGCGCTTTGTCGAGGTAGGTCTGGCTGGCGTAAAGCGCGAGTCGATAGTCAGTGAGCTTGCGCGTGACCAGCATGTCGGCGGATGGCCGTTCGAGGTGGATGCTGATCTCCGCTTCACGGTTGAGGATGCTGACAAAGCGCGGCACTGCAACCAGTTCCACCTCCAATCCCGGATAACGCTCGAACAAGCCAATCATGCGACTGGCGAGAAACTTGATGCCTAGGCCTTCGGTGACGCCGACGCGGATCTTGCCCAGCGGCGCGGTGGACTGGGTGATTTCTTCCTGCGCCAGCAGCGCGACGTTTTCCATCGCTTCGGCGTGCTTGAGCAGCGCCTCCCCCGCCGGGGTCATCTCATAGCCCTGGGCGTGCTGGACGAACAGCGCAGTGCCGAGGCTTTTCTCGATCGATTCAATATGCCGCGCCACTGTCGCGTGGGTGGTGTTGAGCCGGCGCGCGGCAGTGAGCAGGCGGCCGCTGCGTTGCAGCTCGAGAAAAAAGCGCAGATCGTTCCAGTCGAACATGGCGGGTCCTTGTCGGCTATCGTCGTTGCACGCTGTTTGAAAACGCACAGCGGCTGCGCAAAAACTAACATTCTTTTAACGAAAGCTAACAACTAGAGTGTCCGACAATAAAAACAAAAAGCGAGGTCAGGGCATGCAGACGTCCCTGGATGAATTCGACTACATCGTGGTCGGCGCCGGCCCCGCCGGTTGCTTGCTGGCCAACCGGCTCTCAGCGGATCCACAGCAACGGGTGTTGCTGCTCGAAGCCGGCGGACGCGACAACTACGCCTGGATTCACATTCCTGTGGGTTACCTGTTCTGCATCGGTAATCCGCGCACCGACTGGTGCTTCAAAACCGAACAACAACCGGGCCTCAATGGCCGCGCGCTGAGTTATCCGCGCGGCAAGGTGCTGGGCGGCTGTTCGTCGATCAACGGCATGATCTACATGCGCGGCCAGGCCGGCGACTATGACGGCTGGGCGGCCGCAGGCAATCCGGGCTGGGCCTGGAAGGATGTGCTGCCGCTGTTCAAACAGAGCGAAAACCACTTTGCCGGCGGCGCTGAATTTCATGGCGATCAGGGTGAATGGCGGGTCGAACAGCAGCGCCTGTCGTGGCCGATTCTGGATGCCTTTCGCAGCGCCGCCGAGCAGAGCGGCATCGCCAGCATCAATGACTTCAACCAGGGCGACAACGAAGGCTGCGGTTACTTTCAGGTCAACCAGAAAGCCGGGGTGCGCTGGAACGCGGCCAAGGCCTTTTTGAAACCGCTGCGCAGCCGGGCGAACCTGACCGTGCTGACCGGCGTCGAGGTTGATCGTGTGTTGCTGGAGAACGGCCGCGCGGCGAAAGTCAGCGCGCAGCATGAAGGTCAGATCAAACAGTTCAAGGCGCGCAAGGAGATTGTTTTGTGCGCCGGTTCAGTCGGCTCGCCGAGCATTCTGCAGCGCTCCGGCATCGGTCCGCGGCCGCTGCTCGAACGCGTAGGGATAGGCGTGATTCATGAGCTGCCGGGGGTCGGCGGCAACCTGCAGGATCACCTGCAACTGCGCCTGATCTACAAGCTGGAAAACGCCCGCACCCTGAACCAGATCGCCGGCAGCGTGTGGGGCAAGATGGGCATGGGCCTGCGCTATCTGTATGACCGCAGCGGGCCGCTGTCGATGGCGCCGAGTCAGTTGGGCGCATTCGCCCGCTCCGGTCCCGAGCAAACCTCGGCGAACCTGCAATATCACGTGCAACCGCTGTCGCTGGAGCGCTTTGGCGAGCCGCTGCACAGCTTCCCGGCGTTCACCGCCTCGGTGTGCGACCTGCGCCCACAGAGCCGTGGACGCATCGAGATTCGCTCGGCCGATCCGCAAGCAGCGCCGCTGATCCAGCCCAATTACCTCAGCCATCCAGAAGATCTGCGCGTCGCCGCCGATGCCATTCGCCTGACCCGGCGCATCGTCAGCGCCCCTGCCCTGCAAGCGTTCAAACCGGTCGAATACCTGCCCGGCGACAGCTTGCAAAGCGAAGAACAATTGCATGAAGCGGCGGCGAAAATCGGCACGACGATTTTCCATCCGGTCGGCACTTGCCGCATGGGCAATGACGGTGACGCGGTGGTCGATGCGCAATTGCGCGTGCATGGCGTGCCGGGTCTGCGCGTTGCCGATGCGTCGATCATGCCGCGCATCACCTCGGGCAACACCTGTTCGCCTACGCTGATGATTGCCGAGAAGGCGGCACAACTGATTTTGTCCAGATCTGCAGATATCTCCCCTGTGGGAGCGAGCCTGCTCGCGAATGCGGTAGCTCACTCAGCCTAGGAGTTAACTGACAAAAAGCTTTCGCGAGCAGGCTCGCTCCCACAGCAATCATCACCAGACTCAGGCATCGCGCATTACCGGACACGCAACACCAGTGGAACAACAAAAACAATCACTGTGAGGGATACCGATATGTCAGAACACGTTCAGCCGCTGGACGCTGCGGGCAGCGCCGAGACCAGCAACGCCACGCAGAAAGTCATCTTCGCTTCATCACTCGGGACGGTGTTCGAGTGGTATGACTTCTTCCTCTACGGCGCCCTCGCGGCGGTGATCAGCAAGCAGTTTTTTGCCGGGGTCAATGACACCACGGCGTTCATCTTCGCGCTCATGGCGTTCGCCGCCGGCTTCATCGTACGGCCGTTCGGCGCGTTGGTGTTCGGCCGCCTGGGTGACATGATCGGGCGCAAATACACCTTTCTGGCGACGATCATTCTGATGGGCGTGGCGACGTTCTGCGTCGGCCTGCTGCCGACCTACGCCAGCATCGGCATCGCCGCGCCGATCATTCTGGTGGTGCTGCGCATGCTTCAGGGCCTGGCGCTCGGTGGCGAATACGGCGGTGCGGCGACCTACGTGGCCGAACATGCGCCTATCGGCAAACGCGGCTTTCACACCAGCTGGATTCAATCCACCGCGACCCTCGGCCTGTTGCTCTCGCTGCTGGTAGTGCTCGGTTGCCGCTACTTCACCGGCGACCAGTTTGAAGTCTGGGGCTGGCGCATTCCGTTCCTGCTGTCGATCGTCCTGCTGGGTATTTCCACCTGGATTCGCCTGAGCCTGCACGAGTCGCCGGCCTACCTGAAAATGAAGGAAGAAGGCAAAACCTCGAAGGCGCCGATCCGCGAATCCTTCGGCAAATGGGAAAATCTCAAAGTCGTGCTGATCGCCCTGTTCAGCATCAACGCCGGGCAAGCGGTGACCTTTTACGCTGCGCAGTTCTATGTGCTGTTCTTCCTCACCCAGTTCCTGAAAATGGACCCGGCGGTGGCCAACAGCCTGTTGATCATCAGCGTGGTGATCGGCGCGCCATTCTTCATCTTTTTCGGCTGGCTCTCGGACAAGGTCGGGCGCAAACCGGTGCTGATGCTCGGCCTGCTGCTGGCCACCGCGCTGTACTTCCCGATCTTCAAATCCCTGGCCCACTACGCCAACCCGGCGATCGATCAGGCCAGCCGTCAGGCACCGATCACCGTCCTCGCCGATCCCGCCACTTGCACCTTCCAGTTCGATCCGGTGGGCAAGGCCAAATTCGACAGCCCGTGCGACAAGGTCAAGACCTTCCTGGTCAAGCAAGGCCTGCCCTACTCCAGCGTCGCTGCACCTGCGGGCAGCGCCGTGCAAGTGAGTGTCGGCGACGTGAAGCTGGATGGTTTCGATGAGGCGGCACTGCGCGGCGCGATCACCCTCGCCGGCTACCCGCAACAAGCCGATATGCAGCAGATCAACAAACCGATGATCGTTGCCCTGATCGTCGCGCTGATCATCATCTCGGCCATGTGCTACGGCCCGCTGGCCGCGTTGATGGTCGAACTGTTCCCGACCCGCATTCGCTACACCTCGATGTCGCTGCCCTATCACATCGGCAACGGCTGGTTCGGCGGCTTCCTGCCCACCGTGTCGTTTGCGCTGGTGGTGTACACCGGGGATATTTTCTACGGGCTGTGGTATCCGGTGCTGATCACCGGGGTGAGCCTGGTGGTGGGGATGATCTGTCTGCGTGAGACGAAGAATATCGATCTCGATAAAAACTGAAAAACCCGCTGACAACAATGGCGAGGGAAGCGATTCTCTCGCCATTTTTTGCTTCAGGCGTCCGCTTTGATCACTTCGAATTTCACCTGGTCCGGATAAAACGCCACATAGTTGCGGATCGGTTCAACCGAGATCTTGGGTTTTTCGTAAGTCCACACCGCATTGGCGCCCTCATGCCCCGGCACTTGCAGGCTGAAGTAATTGGCGTCGCCCTTGTACGGGCAATAGCTGGTGTGGTCGGTGCGGGCGAAGTATTTTTCGTCGATGTCTTCGCGCGGGATGTAGTACACCGGCGGATAGTTGGCTTCGTTGAGGATCATCGCGTGAGAGGACGCGGCGACCTGGATGCCGTGGAACTTCACCAGCAGGCAGCCGGCAAGTTGTTCCAGGCTGATCACGGGACTGGGGCTTTTCATGAGGTTCTCCTGAGCACAGCGAAGAGACCGGTTCAGGTATAGCTGATGGTTGCGCAGCTCGACTGGATTACGGCCGAACGGCTAAACCTCCTGCAACGCTTTTATCTGTATATCCATACAGATAAAAGTTGCTCCCGCCGCGAACTCCCGCCATCCTGTGCCCTCTCCACACACCAACCAGCGATGGTAGCTATGCGGCTGTACCTCTGTGAAAAACCTTCCCAGGCCAAAGACATTGCGGCCGTACTCGGCGCCAAGCGTCGCGGCGACGGCTGCTGGTTGGGGACGGACGTCACAGTGACCTGGTGCATCGGCCATTTGCTTGAAACCGCGCCGCCGGACGCCTACGACGCGCGCTACAAACGCTGGGTGCTGGCCGATCTGCCGATCATTCCGGACAAGTGGAAAATGACCGTCAAGCCGCGCACTGCCAGCCAGTACAAAGCGGTAAAGCGCCTGCTCGGCGATGCCAGCGAACTGATCATCGCCACCGATGCCGACCGTGAGGGCGAGATGATCGCCCGGGAACTGGTCGAGCACTGCCGCTATCGCGGGCCGATCCGCCGCTTGTGGCTGTCGGCACTGGACGAGGCATCGATTCGCAAGGCGCTGGCAGCGCTGAAACCGGGCGCAGAGACGTTCAGCCTGTATCACTCGGCGCTGGGCCGTTCGCGGGCGGACTGGTTGATCGGCATGAACATGAGCCGACTGTTCACCTTGCTGGGCCGTCAGTCGGGTTATCAGGGCGTGTTGCCGGTAGGACGAGTACAAACGCCCACCCTGCGACTGGTGGTCGACCGCGACCGCAGCATCGCCGATTTCGTCCCCGTACCGTTCTGGGCAATCGACGTGGATTTGCTGCACAACGGAACGGCGTTTACCGCGCAATGGCGCGCGCCGTCGGACATTTGTGATGATCAGGATCGCTGCCTTAATCAGCCGTTGGCGCAACAAGCGGCGGCGGCGATCAGCAGTGCTGACAGCGCACGGGTGATCAAGCTGAAGACCGAGCGCATGCGCGAAGTGGCGCCGCTGCCCTTCGATCTTGGCACCTTGCAGGAAGTCTGCTCGAAAAAGCTTGGCCTTGGCGCGCAGGAAACCCTCGACATCGCCCAGGCCCTTTACGAAACCTACAAAGTCATCACCTATCCGCGCAGTGATTGCGGCTTTCTGCCCTTGAGCCAACACAGTGAGGCGCCATCGATCCTCACAGCGTTGCGCCAGGCCGATCCGAGCCTTGAAGCCTTGCAGGGTTATCTCGAACCGCAACGGCGCTCGCGGGCGTGGAATGACGCCAAGGTCAGCGCTCACCACGGCATCATTCCCACCATCGCCGCGAAGAATCTTGAACGTCTGACCGGCAAACATCGCGCGGTGTACACGCTGATTCGCGCGCGCTACCTGGCGCAGTTCCTGCCCAATCACGAATACGATCGCACCCAGGCCGATTTCGATTGCAACGGGCAGGCCCTGCGCGCGGTGGGCAAGCAGATCATCGAAGCGGGCTGGAAGCGCGCATTGCCCGAAGCACTGGCACCGGCCAGGGGCCGCGAAGCACCAGCACCGCAAACCTTGCCGACCCTCAGCCAGGGCGTCGAATGCGCTGTGTCGAAAGTGAATCTCAAGCATCTGTGGACGCAGCCACCAAAACCCTACACCGAAGGCGATCTGATCAAGGCGATGAAAAACGTCGCCAAACTGGTCGAGGATCCGCTGCTCAAACAGAAACTCAAGGACACCACCGGCATCGGCACCGAAGCTACCCGTGCATCGATCATCCAAGGGCTGCTGGATCGCGGTTATCTGGTCAAGAACGGCAAGGCGCTGGCGGCGACACCTGCCGCGTTCAGCCTGATCGACGCAGTGCCTCGCGCGATCGCCGACCCTGGCACCACGGCGATCTGGGAACAGGCCCTGGACATGGTGCAGAGCGGCGAGATGAGTCTGGAAGAATTCGTGACCAAACAGGCCGCGTGGATGAGCAAGCAGGTCACCCGCTGCTCCGCCCTCAGCCTGACCATCAGCGGCCCGCCGCCTGCCGGCAAAGCCGCAGCGCCGTGGAAAAAAAAGCGCAAGTCGACTGCCAGCAAAACCGCCGGTACGCGCAAACGCACGGCGCGTCCGACGACTCGCTGAATCCCTCGCCGTTCCCTTCTCGACGTTGTTGAAACGGATCTTTTCTCATTCCAAAACAGCTTTGTCCGACAATATGTAGTGCTTGAAAATAATCACTACAAAACCGTTGACGGCGTCGTTTTGCTTTTGCATGATGAAGACGTTCCCCGATCGGGAACACTGGTAACACGCTTGAGCAAACTCGTCTGACCGCCGAGTTGTTTTTTCCGGATACACGCTGCCCACAAGGCAGATTGAAGAAGCTGACCTGGCCTGAACGTCCAGTACAAGGACGAGAAGCGCTGGCGAAAATTCTCAAGACGCTTGTGGCCGACACTGGATTGTCGTCAAGGAGCCTCCCGGTTTTCGCTGCTTCTCCTCGTTGTGACGCTATTGCGTAGCAGTTATTCAACACGACTACATGCAACAGATGCACGACCCCGTACTTCACACGGGCGAACGCTGACGTCCTGGTTTCGGTGCCAGGGATCAACTAACCGATGGGCTACCTGTATTAGCGAATCAACTTTGAAAGATCACCAGACTGGTCAAGGGGCATAACAATGAATCTGAACAATCAACCCACCATCGAAGAACTGGCGCGTATGTTCGCGGCGCAGAAAGACAGCCACGACAGCCATATTCTCTGGATCAGCAAGTCGGGGCAGGTACACATTGACTGCCTGTCGCCCCACGCTGGCGAAGAAGAATTCGACCGCAATCACCAGAACCTGCTGGCCCGCCTGAAGATGTACCGCCGCGGCCACGGTTATGTCGGCAAGAAGGCTGCGGCCGACAAGGACTTCATTGAGAACGTGCTGCAGACGCTGAAACAGGCGTGGGATTCGATGCAGAACAAAAATGAAGTTCGGGTGATTGATCGGTTTTATTGAGTTGTAGATTATTTGACTAAGGGCCTGCTTCCGATTGGGAGCAGGCCCTTTGTTGTTCTTTTGAGTTATGCGGCGTGAGTGCCCCCGTCGCCCCTCACCCCAGCCCTCTCCCGAGGGAGAGGGAGCCGACCGAGTTGCCTCAGCTCAACCGTAGACCTGAATGACCGTGGCGATTATGAGTCAACGAAGCTCGTTCAGGTCGGCGTGACTTGACCAAACACCTCGGTCAGTCCCCTCTCCCGCTGGGAGAGGGTTAGGGTGAGGGGCTTTTCATGCCGAGCACCAGTTCCACAAACGCCAACGCCGCCGCGCTGTGATAATTATTCCTGCGCCGCAACAACGCCGCTCCCCGCTGCGGCGCCTCCCCTTCAACACGCAAGCGGCGCAACGCGCGGTCTTCGCTGGCAATCGCCTCGGGCAGCATGGTCGCCAGCGGCGCATGCCGCACCACTTCCAGCAACGTACTCACCGAATTCACTTCAATCCGCACCTGCGGCGTAATCCCGTGCTCACGGAAATACTCATCCACCGACAACCGCGTAATGAAGCCCGGCGCCAGCAAGGCGAAATCCAGTGATGCCAATTCCGCCGGCGTCAACACCGAAGGGCTGCCATAGAGCGGATGCCCAGGCCCGACCATGATCCCCAGCGTCTCGGTAAACGCCGGTAAGCATTCGATATCGGCATTGCGCACCGGCGTAAACGCGATCGCGACATCCAGCGAATCATCCGCCAGCCCTGCCTCGATGTCGTCCATCGACAGTTCGAATATTTCCAGATGAATCCCGGGAAACCGTGCCCTGTAATCACGCACCAACGGCCCGACCAGATACGCCATGAACGTCGGCGTCATCGCCAGGCGCAGGGTGCCGCGCGACAAATCCTTCACATCGTGCAAGGCGCGCTGCCCGGCCTCCAGCTCCACCAGCACGCGCCGCGCGCATTCAATGTATGCCGCGCCGGCATCGGTCGGTTTCACCGTGCGGGAGGTGCGATCGAACAGGCTGACGCCGAGGGTTTCTTCCAACTGCCGGATCTGCTGCGACAACGTCGGCTGCGATACATGCAGCGCTTCGGCGGCGCGGGTGAAGCCGCCGTGATCGGCAACGGCGAGCAGATAACGCAAATGTCGCAACAGCATGAACACACCATCTATAGGCAGGACTTATGCGAAGCATTGTATATCGATCTTGGACGCTATGAATCAACCGGCGCAACATTGCTTCCACACAGCAAGCCAACCCCTGAAAGGAGTGACACCATGCAACAGTCCCACGCCTACAACGACAACAGCCTGGCCCTGACCACCCGCGTTCTCGACGCCAAGGCGAAAAAAGATCTGTCGTGGCAGGATCTCGCTGACGGCACCGGCCTCAGCCTGGCTTATGTCACCGCCGCCCTGCTCGGCCAGCATCCGTTGCCGGAAAACGCTGCTCAAGTGGTCGGCGACAAGCTTGACCTCAGCGCAGATGACGTCGCCGCTCTGCAGATCATTCCTTTGCGCGGCAGCCTCAGCGGCGTGCCGACCGATCCGACCATCTACCGCTTTTATGAAATGATCCAGATCTACGGCACCACGCTGAAAGCTCTGGTTCACGAACAGTTCGGTGACGGCATCATCAGTGCGATCAACTTCAAACTGGACATCAAGAAAGTCGAAGACCCGGAAGGCGGCTCCCGCGCCGTGGTGACCCTCGACGGCAAGTTCCTGCCGCTGCGCCCGTTCTGATACGCCCGGCCTGCACCTTGGGTGCGGGCCTTCTCACTCCTGTCACGAGGACACGTCCATGAAAGCCCTGATCGACGGCTTCCTGAAATTCCAGAACGAAGCCTTCCCGCAACGCAGCGAACTGTTCAAACATCTGGCCACGACTCAGCAACCCGGCACGCTGTTCATCACCTGTTCCGACAGCCGTGTGGTGCCTGAGCTGCTGACCCAGCAAGAGCCCGGCGAACTGTTCGTGATCCGTAACGCCGGCAATATCGTGCCCTCCTACAGCCCACATCCGGGCGGGGTGTCGGCGACGGTGGAATATGCGGTGGCAGTGCTGGGGGTGACCGATATCGTGATTTGCGGCCACTCCGATTGTGGTGCGATGACCGCAATTGCCCAGTGCAAATGCATGGATCACCTGCCCGCTGTCAGTGGCTGGCTGCAGCATGCCGAATCGGCGAAGGTAGTCAACGAAGCGCGCGTGCATGGCAGCGACGCGGCGAAATTGAGTTCGATGGTGCGCGAGAACGTGATCGCGCAACTGGCGAATATTCAGACCCACCCGAGTGTGCGCCTGGCCCAGGAGCAAGGCCGGTTGAATCTGCATGGCTGGGTTTACGACATCGAGACCGGTTCGATCGACGCACTCTCTTCCGATCGTCGCACCTTTGTGCCGCTGGCCGAGCGGCCTGAGACTTGCGCGATCAGCGCGCAAGCCAGCCACGCTGCCTGACTCCCCACCGTGATCGTTCCCACGCTCTGCGTGGGAATGCCTCTAGGGACGCTCTGCGTCCAGTGACGCGGAGCGTCACGGGCTGCATTCCCACGCAGAGCGTGGGAACGATCAACAGATCAGCGTTTTACCGTGAGATCTACCTGAGTCATTCGGCTGCGCACGGTGAACACGCCGTCACCGGAAAGAATCGCACTGCGCGCAAACAGGCGCCCGCTCTCCCAGTTCGAAAGGCCCAGTTCCGGCTTGTTCAACGCGTACTGGCCATCGACCCAACGGGTGATGCCGTTGCCTACGAACGGCGCATTCACCGCGTTGTAGAAGCGTTCCTGAACCGCCGCCGCCTGGCTGATCAACGACACGGTGAATTGCGGGCTGTACCGGTTGAACAGCGCAATCGCCTGATCCAGATCGTCGACAATCATCAGGCTGACTTCCGGGGTTTCTTCCCATTCCCACTCGCGGCCCAGGTCCGACTCGGGCAAGGATTCGGCCAGCGCTTCGGTCTGGTAACCCTCGGCGCGATAAACCTCGACCGTTGCGTTCCGCCATTCGCTTGGCAGGCAACTTTCACTGCCCGCGACAATGTGCAATTTGCAGCCTTGGCCGCGCACAGTACCGGCGTATTTCAAAGCTTCGAGGAACAGCGGCACCAGCTCATCGGCGCGTTCGCGCTGAATCAGGCAGACGTTGAGGGTATTGCAGACCTTGCGGTCCAGCGAGTTGCGCACCACCGCCGCGAAGCGTGTGGCGTCGGCGTCACGGTCGGCGATCAGCCACGCGCCGCCGGTGCCGTGCAGGCTGACGGCAGTGCCGGCCTGCTGAGCGATGCTGCCCAACTGACTGACCGCACGGCCCGAGCCGCGCGCCACCGCCAGCGACAGACGCCGATCGGCAAACATCGCCCAACCGGCGGCGTGATTGACACTTTCGACCAACGACACCGCCCCCACCGGCAAACCGGCTTCGGCCAGCGCCGGGTTCAAGGCGTGAGTGACGATGGCTTGCGCAGTGCCCAACGCATCGCTGCCGATGCGCAGCACTGCGGTGTTGCCGGTGCGCAACACGCCGGCGGCGTCGGCAAATACGTTGGGCCGGCCTTCGAAGACAAACGCGACGATGCCCAGCGGCGAGACGACTTGCTCAACCTTCCAGCCGTCGTGCTCGACACTGCTGATCACTTTGCCACGCGTGGGCGGCGCATCACGCCAGGCGCGCAGCCCGGCGATCATGTCGCGGCGCATGCGTTCATCGGCGAGCAAGCGTGTGGTCGAGCGACCGCGCGCCTTGGCCCGCTCGATGTCGGCGCGGTTGGCGGCTTCGATCTGCGTCCAGCACTGAGGATTTTCCAGGCGCTGGGCAAACAGGTCGAAGAATTGGCTGATGGCTTCATCGGACACCGCCGACAACGCGGTGAATGCCGCAGCCGCACGCTCGATTGCCACCGAGGCGGCCTGTTGATCGGCCACGGGGATCAGCAACAACTCGCCACTGACCTGCTCGACCAGCAAATGGTCACCGGGCTGAAACCGCGCGGCCAGTTCGGGGCTGACCACGGTGACGCGGTTACCAGCGAAAGGGATCGGCGTGCCAGCGACTAGACGTTCGAGCGCAAGAGACATGAAGCGGATTCACCATGCAGAGGGCGGCCGGAAAATGTAGCGGATTACTGGCTGAAATACACCTCCTCAAACACTAAAGAAACCTGTGGGAGCTGGCTTGCCAGCGATAGCGGTGGTTCAGGCAAATTTATAGTGACTGACAGGGCCTCATCGCTGGCAAGCCAGCTCCCACAGGGTCATGTGGTGTTCAGGTGGGTCAGAACACCGACCAGCCAATCCGCGAGCTCAGCAGTTCCAGCGCTGCCATCCCCGCCAGCGAGTTGCCGGCGGCGTTCAACTCCGGCGACCACACGCACACGCTGAACTGCCCCGGCACCACCGCAACGATGCCGCCGCCGACCCCGCTCTTGCCTGGCAGGCCGACGCGATAGGCGAAATTGCCCGCCTCGTCGTACAAACCGCTGGTGGCCATGATCGAATTGACCTGCTGGGTCTGGCGGCGCGTCAGGATCTGCTCGCCGCTGTGCTTGCAGAACCCGTCATTGGCCAGAAAGCAGAACGCCCGGGCCAGATCGATGCAATTCATGCGCAGTGCGCAATGGCTGAAATAGCTGCGCAACACCGCTTCGACATCGTTGTGAAAGTTGCCGAAAGACTGCATCAGATAGGCCATCGCGGCATTGCGCGCGCGATGCTGGTATTCGGAGTCGGCGACCTTGCCGTCGATCATGATCTGCGGGTTGCCCGACAGGCGTCGGACGAAGTCGCGCATCGACAATGTCGGCGCGGCGAAGCGCGACTGGTTGATGTCGCAGATCACCAGCGCCCCAGCATTGATGAACGGATTGCGCGGGCGGCCGCGCTCGAATTCCAGTTGCACCAGCGAATTGAACGGCTGGCCGGACGGCTCGTGGCCTAGCCGTTCCCAGATCGCTTCGCCGGAGTGATCGATGGCCTGCACCAGGCTGAACACCTTGGAAATACTCTGCACCGAGAACGGCGTTTCAGCGTCGCCGGCGCAATACATTTCGCCGTCGTTACTGTACACGGCGATGCCCAACTGGTTGGCCGGCACCGTGCCGAGGGCGGGAATATAGTCAGCAACTTTGCCCTGCCCGATCAGGGGCCGGACGGCGTCAAGGATCTCGTTCAACAGCGCTTGCATGCCGGGTTCCGAAAGTCTCGCCCCATGGGATCGCGGGGACACTGGGGCTAGACGCTGCGCCCGCCGGTCGCATCACACCGGCAAGCATCAGGCAGAATGTTCTAGGCTGGAGCGGACCATTCAGACACGGGAGAGCACCATGCACCTCGAAGGCTCCTGCCATTGCGGCGAAGTCACGTTCAGCCTCGACAGCGCCCATCCTTATCCCTATCAACGCTGCTATTGCTCGATCTGCCGCAAGACCCAGGGCGGTGGCGGTTATGCGATCAACCTTGGCGGCGACGCGACCACTCTCAAGGTTCGCGGACGCAAAAACATCAGCGTCTACCACGCCAAAATGAAAGCCGACGGCGACAAGCGCGCCCATCGCAGCAGCGCCGAACGCCACTTCTGCTCGCTGTGCGGCAGCGGCCTGTGGCTGTTCAGCCCGGAGTGGCCAGAGCTGATTCACCCATTCGCCTCGGCGATCGACACGCCACTGCCGGTGCCGCCGGAACACACGCACCTGATGCTTGGCTCGAAAGCGCCGTGGGTCGAGGTGGAGGCGAAGCCGAAGGATCAGCAGTTTGATGAATATCCTGAAGAATCGATCGCCCAGTGGCATGAGCGACTCGGTGTAACTCGCTGAACACCGCGCCCTTCGCGAGCAGGCTCGCTCCCACATTTGGAATGCGATCCCCTGTGGGAGCGAGCCTGCTCGCGAAGGGACCGGGTCACGCAATATCAATCAGTCCAGATGCGCCCAGGTCATCCTGAACAACGCCCCGCCCCACACCGAGTCGCCAACCTCAACCTGCCCGCCATGGGACTGCGACACCCGCCGCACCAGCGCCAGGCCCAGTCCGAAACCACCGGTGCGCCGATCACGGCTGGCATCCAGTCGGGAAAACGGTTCGAAGATTTTTTCCCGTCCCTCCAGCGGCACACCCGGCCCGTCATCGCTGACCCGCACTTCATAGTCATCGCCATTGCGCAGCAGCGACACCTCGACGCGCTGCTCGGCGTAGCGAATGGCATTACGTAAAAGGTTGATCACCGCGCGCGCCATGAAGCGCGGCTCGATGCTTACGGTGTCGACCTGGCAACCCGCGATCGTCAACTGCACGCCCACTGCTTCGGCCTCAAGCGCCACACTGCCGACAACGCTGTCGAGCCAGTCGGCCGCATGAATATTCTCCCGTTTGATCACTGTCGCGCCGTGTTCAAGGCTGGCGTAGGTCAGCAGCTCCGAGACCATCTCCTCCAGCTCACCGAGGTCGGCATACATGTCGGCGATCAGCTCGCGATTCTGGCTCGCGTCCGGTTGCTGTTTGAGCTGATCGAGCTCAAAAGAAAGCCGCGCAATCGGTGTGCGCAATTCGTGCGACACCGCATTGGTCAGCTCGCGCTGATTGGCGATCAAGCCCTCGATGCGCGCCGCCATCAGATTGAAGTGCTCGGCCAGATCGCGGATGTTTGAGCGCCGCGACAACTGGATGCGCACCGACAGATCGTTGTCGCCGAAACGCTCGGCCGCCAGCCGCAGCTTTTCCAGATCGCGCCAGTGCGGGCGCACCCAGAAAAACAGAACGATGCCGATCAGCACTGCGAGCATCATGTACGCCGCGGTGATGTAGAACGGCATCAGGCTCGGCTCCGGCGGCAGCTTGATGCTGAGCAATTGCGAGCCGCCATCGATGTTGCTGATGAACTGCGTGTAATCGTCGCGGATCACCAACAGGTTCCGCGCGAGCTCGGCTTTTTCCTGCGGTGTCAGGGCCAGTTGATCGGCCTCGACCAGACTCAGCGACAGACCATAGTGCGCGCGCAATGAATCGAGTTTCTGTTCACGCTCGGCCCCTTGGCGGCCTTGCAGATGATCGACCAGCGACCACGCCTGACCGCGCACGGCTTCACGGTTGTAATCCTGCGTCTGGCTGTCGAGCAACGCGTTGAAGGTGTGCTCGACCGTCTGCAACGCCAGCACCAGCCCTACCGTCATCACCAGAAACAGCCCGAGGAACAAACGCAGCATCTACAGCTCCCACGCGAACGGATTGAACAGATAGCCCTTGCCCCACACGGTCTTGATGCACACCGGCTCGCGAGGGTTGTCCTTGAGCTTGTTGCGCAACTTGCTGATGTAGACGTCGACGCTGCGATTGAGGCCGTCGAAAGCGATGCCGCGCATGCGATTGAGAATGTCATCGCGGGAAAGAATCTTGCCTGCCGCGCTGGCGAGCAACCAGAGCAATTCGAACTCCATGGTGGTCAGCTCGATCAGCTCACCGGTCAAGCGCACTTCACGGCAACTGCGGTCGATGCTCAATTGCCCGAACTCAAGAAAACTCACCACGCTGCTGTCCGGCGTCTGCCGCCGTTGCAGCGCCCGTAGCCGCGCAAGCAATACCGGCGGTTTGATCGGTTTGATCACGTAATCGTCAGCGCCGGACTCCAGACCGAGGATGTGATCGAGATCGTCTTCCTTGGCGGTGAGGATCACGATCGGCGTGTCCGAGACACTGCGAATTTCCCGACAAACCTGCAAACCGCTCTGCCCCGGCAACATCAGGTCGAGCACCAGCACTTTCGGCTTGAATTCCAGGAATGCAGCCATGGCGAGATCGCCGCGATGCACCGTGCGCACCTCGTAGCCCTGTTGTTCAAGAAAGTGTGCGATCAGTGCGGCGAGACGCTCATCGTCTTCGACCAGCAGGACTTTGCCGAAACCCAGGTTATCCATAACGATCGTTGCCAAGCCAAACGTGGAAGGGCCGATATTATGCTGGCATTCATCGCACAGGCGATGACGGCAGACAGCAAAAACCGGCCACTTGGGCCGGTTTTCGGTGATGTTTCATACTTTTAAGATTTTTTTACAATCCGACAATGATGTCCGATTGAATTGCGGACCTCTGTAGGAGCTGCCGAAGGCTGCGATATTTTGATTTTCGATTTGTAACAACAAGATCAAAAGATCGCAGCCTGCGGCAGCTCCTACCCGATCATGCGGCGACCGGCACGCCGCTGTGGAAGCGGAACTCCTCGTCCGGCGACTCGATCAGTTCCTGCTCGGCCACACGGACGCGCTCGATCACCTGCGCGACATCCTTGGCATCACCATACTGATAGGCCAGTTTCAGATAACCCTGAAAGTGCCGCGCCTCGCTTTTCAGCAGGCCGAAATAGAACTTGCCCAGCTCTTCATCCAGATGCGGCACCAGTGCTTCGAAGCGTTCGCAACTGCGTGCTTCGATGAACGCGCCAACCACCAGTGTGTCGACCAGTTTCACCGGTTCGTGGCTGCGCACCACTTTGCGCAGGCCCGAGGCGTAACGGCCGGCGTGCAGCTGACGCAGCTCGATCTTGCGCCGTTTCATGATGCGCATGACCTGCTCGTGGTGCACCAGTTCTTCCCGGGCCAGGCGCGACATCATGTTGATCAGGTCGACGTGGGCGTGGTACTTGGCAATCAGGCTCAGCGCCGTGCTGGCAGCCTTGAACTCGCAGTTCTTGTGGTCGATCAGCAGGGTTTCCTGGTCGGCCAATGCCGCCTGGACCCAGGCGTCGGGGGTGCGGCAGCCAAGGAATTCGTGGATTTCGGGAAGGATCATGGGGCTCACGGTAAAAGGTGTTCGAGCGAAGGGCGCCGATTATACCGGCCTGTCCGCAGACCACCAGCGGGGGCTGTTGATATGCATCAAGTCGCAGACGTTCGGGTAGCAACTATAGTTGTGCAACGCCGTGCCTTTTCTTTGCTGGAGACTCCGCTCATGCAAGCCATTCGCAGCATTCTGGTGGTCATCGAACCTGAACATGCAGAAAGCCTGGCGCTCAAACGCGCAAAGCTGATCGCCGGTGTCACTCAGGCCCATCTGCATCTTCTGGTGTGCGACAAGAAGCATGACCACGCCGGCCTGCTCAGTGTGCTCAAGGCGGCGTTGCTAGCCGAAGGGTACAGCGTGACCACCGAACAGGCATGGAACGAGAGCCTGCACGAAACCATCATCGATGTGCAGCAGGCCGAGGGTTGCGGCCTGGTGATCAAACAGCACTTCCCCGACAGCTCGCTGAAAAAAGCCCTGCTGACCCCGGCCGACTGGAAGCTGCTGCGCCACTGCCCTACCCCGGTGCTGCTGGTCAAAACCGCCGGTTCGTGGAAAGACAAAGTGATTCTCGCCGCCGTCGATGTCGGCAATGCCGATGGTGAGCATCGGCATCTGCACAGCACCATCATTGATCACGGCTACGACATCGCCAGTCTGGCCAAGGCGCATCTGCATGTGATCACCGCGCATCCGTCGCCGATGCTCTCGGCGGCAGACCCGACGTTTCAGCTCAAATCGACCATAGAAGCCAAATACCGCGAGCAGTGCCGGGCGTTTCAGGCGGAGTTCGATGTCGATGACGAGCACCTGCACATCGAGGAAGGCCCGGCGGATGTGTTGATCCCGTTCATGGCGCACAAGCTCCAGGCGGCAGTAACGGTAATTGGCACGGTGGCGCGCAGTGGTTTGTCAGGCGCGTTGATCGGCAATACGGCGGAAGCGGTGCTGGATACCCTGGAAAGCGATGTGCTGGTGCTCAAGCCGCAGGAGGTTGAGGATCATCTGGTGGAACTGGCCGTGAAACATTAAGAGCAAAGATCGCAGCCTTAGGCAGCTCCTACAGGTAGAACGCATTCCCATGTAGGAGCTGCCGAAGGCTGCGATCTTTTGCTGTTCAGGCGCCGAAGGCGTCTTTCAGAAAGCCCGGGGCAATGTAACGCTGATAATGCGCTTCCGACAGCAGGAAGAATTCCCGATCAATGGCATCGCGCAGTTCCGGCAGGTTCCAGTCGCGGAATTCCGGCAGCAACACCATCCCGTACGCCTCGAGATTAATGATCACCCGCGCCCCCCGGGCGATCAGCTGATAGGCCCAGCAATATTCCGACTGATGCGGTACGAAGCGGATCTTGCGCTGTTCGAGCTGCTCGCGCAGGCGCGCCGGATCGAAGATCTCGACTTTGCTCGCCATCACTTGTGACAGCAATTGCTCCAGACGCAGCCACACCGCGCGCTTTTCCTCCTCGTTGTATCCGTTCCAATGGATCACTTCGTGATGGAAACGCTTGCAGCCACGGCACACCAGGTCACCGTAAACGGTGGAGCAGAGGCCGACGCAGGGGGTCTTGATGGTCTGATTGGGCATAAATGGGCAGAACACTGAAACGCGGAACAGGCCGGCATGTTAGCCCTTTGTCGGGCATTGATCACCCCTCAAACAGCAAGGTCTCGCCGGCGTCGCAGGTTTGCTCCGGCCACGCTGATTGCCACGAAAGTCCAATAGAGCGCGACTTACCTTTAAATTTTTTTTGCCGTAGAATCAGCCAGCCTTTTAAGGCGCCAATGTCCGTTAGAAGCTGTTTTCAAAGCGTCACGAGCACAGTCGTTCCTTCAGAGCGGTGTTGGCGAAGGGTTTTTCCAGCGGGGAAAAGCCCAACGCCAACCCTCATCAGCTCCCCGTTCTGCAGGCGTAAAACTTTGAAAGCAGCTTCTGTAAGGAATTGCCGGTAATTCTGGCCGAACGACCCACAACGTCGTGAGGCGCATGAGTACGGCAATTTCGGGATGAGCGTCCCGGACACCCATTTGGGACCACTGATGAGGGTAATAACTGTGCTTGAAGCCTACCGCAAACATATCGAAGAGCGTGCAGCCCTGGGTATCGTTCCCCAGCCGCTTAACGCCGAACAAACAGCAGGCCTGATCGAGCTGCTGAAGAACCCTCCGGCTGGCGAAGAAGCTTTCCTCGTTGACCTGATCACCAATCGCGTACCGCCTGGAGTGGACGAAGCCGCCTACGTCAAGGCCGGTTTCCTGTCTGCCCTGGCCAAGGGCGAAGCCACCTCCCCTCTGCTGGACAAGAAACGCGCTGTAGAACTGCTCGGCACCATGCAGGGCGGCTACAACATCGTCACCCTCGTTGAACTGCTGGACGACGCCGAGCTGGCGCCAGTCGCCGCCGAAGAACTCAAGCACACCCTGCTGATGTTCGACGCCTTCCACGACGTCGCCGAAAAAGCCAAGAACGGCAACGTTCACGCCAAGGCCGTGCTGCAATCCTGGGCTGACGGCGAGTGGTTCAAGAAGCGCCCGGTGCTGGCCGACAAGATCAGCCTGCGCGTATTCAAGGTCACCGGCGAAACCAACACCGACGACCTCTCCCCTGCGCCAGACGCCTGGTCGCGTCCTGATATCCCGCTGCACGCCCTGGCCATGCTGAAAATGGCCCGTGACGGCATCGTTCCGGACGAGCAAGGCAAGACCGGCCCGATGAAGCAGATCGAAGAAATGCGCGGCCAGGGCTTCCCGATCGCCTACGTCGGTGACGTGGTCGGTACCGGTTCCTCGCGTAAATCGGCCACCAACTCGGTGCTGTGGTTCTTCGGCGACGACATCCCGTACGTGCCGAACAAGCGCGCTGGCGGTTTCTGCTTCGGCAGCAAGATCGCTCCGATCTTCTACAACACCATGGAAGATGCCGGCGCCCTGCCGATCGAGTTCGACGTGTCGAACATGAACATGGGCGACGTGATCGATCTGTACCCGCACGCTGGCAAAGTCTGCAAGCACGGTACCGACGAAGTCATCACCACTTTCGAAATGAAAACCCCGGTGCTGCTGGACGAAGTCCGTGCCGGCGGTCGTATCCCGCTGATCATCGGCCGTGGCCTGACCGAGAAGGCTCGCGCCGAATTGGGTCTGCCGCCGTTCGACCTGTTCAAGAAGCCGGAAGCTCCGGCTGAAAGCACCAAGGGTTTCACCCTGGCGCAGAAAATGGTCGGCAAGGCCTGCGGTCTGGCAGAAGGCCAGGGCGTGCGTCCTGGCACCTACTGCGAACCGAAGATGACCACCGTGGGTTCTCAGGACACCACCGGTCCCATGACCCGTGACGAACTGAAAGACCTGGCGTGCCTGGGCTTCTCCGCTGATCTGGTGATGCAGTCGTTCTGCCACACCGCGGCTTATCCAAAGCCGATCGACGTGACCACCCACCACACCCTGCCTGACTTCATCATGACCCGCGGCGGCGTTTCCCTGCGTCCGGGCGACGGCATCATCCACTCGTGGCTGAACCGCATGCTGCTGCCGGACACCGTCGGTACCGGTGGTGACTCGCACACCCGTTTCCCGATGGGCATCTCGTTCCCGGCCGGTTCCGGTCTGGTCGCGTTCGCCGCTGCCACTGGCGTCATGCCGCTGGACATGCCGGAATCGATCCTGGTGCGCTTCAAAGGCAAGATGAAACCTGGCATCACCCTGCGTGACCTGGTTCATGCCATTCCGTACTTCGCTATCCAGAACGGTCTGCTGACCGTCGAGAAGAAAGGCAAGAAAAACGCCTTCTCCGGCCGCATCCTGGAAATCGAAGGTCTGGAAGGTCTGACCCTGGAGCAGGCGTTCGAACTGTCCGACGCCTCGGCCGAACGCTCGGCTGCCGGTTGCACCATCAAGCTGTCGAAAGAGTCGATCACCGAGTACCTGCAGTCCAACATCACCCTGCTGCGCTGGATGATCGGCGAAGGCTACGGCGATGCGCGTACCCTGGAACGTCGTGCTCAAGCGATGGAAGCCTGGATCGCCAATCCTGAGCTGATGGAAGCCGATGCCGACGCCGAATACGCCGAAGTCATCGAAATCGATCTGGCCGAGATCAACGAGCCTGTGCTCTGCGCGCCGAACGATCCGGACGACGCCCGTCTGTTGTCCAGCGTTGCTGGCGAGAAGATCGACGAAGTGTTCATCGGTTCGTGCATGACCAACATCGGTCACTTCCGCGCTGCCGGTAAACTGCTGGATCAGGTCAAGGGTCAGCTGCCAACCCGTCTGTGGCTGTCGCCGCCGACCAAGATGGACGCTCACCAACTGACCGAAGAAGGCTACTACGGCATCTACGGCAAGGCTGGCGCTCGCATGGAAATGCCAGGCTGCTCGCTGTGCATGGGTAACCAGGCACGCGTTGAGCCGAACAGCACCGTGGTCTCGACGTCGACCCGTAACTTCCCGAACCGTCTGGGCGACGGCGCGAACGTCTACCTGGCCTCGGCCGAGCTGGCGTCCGTTGCTTCGATCCTGGGTCGCCTGCCGACCGTCGAGGAGTACATGGAATACGCTGGCAAGATCGACAGCATGGCGGCCGATGTCTACCGCTACCTGTCCTTCGACCAGATCGCCGAGTTCCGTGAAGCTGCTGCGAACGCCAAGATCCCGGTCGTTCAAGCCTAACGCTGCAAGGCCATAAAAAACGCCGCCCATCGTGAGATGAGCGGCGTTTTTTTATGCCTGCCGGGCAAGCATTCTGATCGTTCCCACGCTCTGCGTTGGAACGCAGCCCCGGACGCTCTGCGTCCCCAAGCGTGACGCAGAGCGTCACAAGAGGCATTCCCACGCAGAGCGTGGGAACGATCAGTCATCAGTGACAGGTCAGACAGCCAGCTTGTAAACCAGCGCCGAAATCGCCACCAGACCCACCGCCGTAACAAACACGTTCGACGCCTGCCCGCGATAGCGCGCCATCGCTGGCACCTTGCGAATCGCGTACATCGGCATCAGGAACAGAATCGCCGCAATCACCGGCCCACCGACCGTTTCGATCATGCCCAGGATGCTCGGATCAAGCGTTGCGACGATCCAGCAGATCACCAGCATGAACGCCGCCACGATGCGATCCAGCGCCTTGGCGCCCGGACGTTTGCCGCTCTTGACGATCAGGCCCTTGAGGCCTTCGCTGGCCCCGATGTAATGACCGAGGAACGACTTGGAGATCGCCACAAACGCAATCAACGGCGCCGCAAACTCGATGGTCGGGTTGCTGAAGTGGTTGGCCAGGTACGACAGGATCGACAGATTCTGCTCTTTTGCCTCAGCCAGTTGCTCTGGCGACAGGGTCAGCACGCAACTGAATACGAAGAACAGCACCAAAATGACCATCAATGCATGAGCGCGCGCGAGGATCTGCGAGCTGCGCTCGTCAGCATGCACACCGTAACGACGCTTCTGATCCATCGCGAACGCCGAGATAATCGGCGAATGGTTGAACGAGAACACCATCACCGTAATCGCCAGCCACAGCGTGTGCAGCAGCGCTGACGGCGCCGGCACTTGCGAGGCGGTGGCGAGGATGCCGCCGTTCCAGTGCGGAATCAGGTACACGGCAAGGAACAGCAGCGCAACGATGAACGGATAGACCATCAGGCTCATGGCCTTGACGATCGCCTGCTCACCGCAACGAACCACGGCCAGCAGGCCGAGAATCAGCACGAACGACAGCAATGCGCGCGGTGGCGGCGTGATGTGCAGTTGGTGTTCGAGGAAACTGGCGACCGTGTTGGTCAGGCCGACGCTGTAGATCAGCAGGATCGGGAAGATGGCAAAGAAGTACAGCAGCGTGATCAAGGCACCGGCCTTGATACCGAAATGCTGCTCGACCACTTCGGTGATATCGGCGCCTTCGCGACCGGACAGGACAAAACGGGTCAGGCCACGGTGCGCGTAAAACGTCATCGGGAATGCCAAAAGCGCGAGGATCACCAGCGGCCAGAAGCCACCCAATCCTGCGTTGATCGGCAAAAACAGGGTGCCGGCGCCAATGGCCGTCCCAAACAGTCCCAGCATCCAGGTGGTGTCCTGGCGATTCCAGCTCGAAAGTTCAGCGGGTGCTGCTGAGTCGAAGCGCTTTTCGAGGCTATTGGCCTGATCATTCATCCGGTCGGATCTCCGCATTCCGGTCACTTGCCACTCGGTCAGGACGCGTCGGAAAAAACCGACAGACATGCTCCGGCCGAAACAGGGGCGCGATTCTCCGCGATAAATCAATGCAAGCAAAGACTTAGCTGAGGAATGGTTGTGCGGAGCAGATCCAAGGATGGTCGTTTATGGAAAAAACAAGGTCGTTTATGGATACGTCAGATGCCGCAAACGGATACGTTTTGCACCCACCCATGCGTCATCGAATGCGCCTAGAGCGATATGCCGAGCATGAAACCCAATAAAACGCAGTACAGCCCGAAGCCGAAAAGCAACCAGAGCTTGCCATTTTCGCGCTTGTCTCTATTGCGCACCGCTTCGTCATATTCTGCGAACTCTCGCTCAATTTGCTCCAGTCGTGCCTTACGGTCATATGTGCTCATACTGATTAACCTTTGAATAATGCGCCTGACGGTCGTGAAGCATGAAGACTCACAACTTGAAGAAAAACCCTGCCACTGCGGTGATTGCAGTCAAGACTCCACCAAACACTGCAATTGGATAGAGCTTCGTCTCCCTTGATAACTTTTTCTCTTCAGCCTGAAGCTTTTTCCATTCAGCCACGAGTTTCCTTGATTCGTTTTCCAGCCTGTCTAGCTCCAGATTTTCGCGATCGTTATGGAACATTTGCCCTCCTTGGCTGCTGGCGGATCGGTGTCAGCATTTGCATGCACATCGACGGCTATCGTCATGCCCTTATCATCAAACTGTTCCATTCACGCTGACCAGCAGACGCATCTGCCATCCCCGTAGGCAAAATCCGCGATTCACGTAAGCCTCCTCATACGAGTGGTCCGCAATATTCCAGACCAACTACCTGCCAGAACTCCGCCATTGATCTAGCGTGAGAGAAGCCATAACCCAAGGAGCCTCCCATGCCACTGGTCCGCGTCGACATCCAGCAAAACCCAGACCCCACTTTCGCCAGGCGCATCGGCGAACAGATCTACGCCGCCCTGCGCACCTGTATCGATGTGCCCGAGCACGACAACTTCCAGATTCTCAACGAGCACGACGGCCAGCACTTCGTGTACGACCCGCAATACCTCGGCATCGAGCGCAGCGAC
The DNA here is from genome assembly GCF_024072275.1 of Pseudomonas siliginis. Lineage (NCBI taxonomy): Bacteria > Pseudomonadati > Pseudomonadota > Gammaproteobacteria > Pseudomonadales > Pseudomonadaceae > Pseudomonas > Pseudomonas siliginis. The sequence goes on from NZ_CP099598.1 coordinate 3,495,732, forward strand.
GGCGTGGTGTTCATCCAGATCACCATCAGCGAAGGGCGCAGCGTGGAAAAGAAACAATTGCTGTTCAAGACCATTGCCGAGAGCCTGCATGCGCAACTGGGTATTCGCCTGGAGGATGTGTTCATCAATCTGCTGGAGGTAAAGAAAGAGAACTGGTCGTTTGGCAACGGCATTGCGCAATACCTCAGCTGATTCGCAGCGTCCATGCCTGCGTGCTTGCTTGTTCCACGAACCCGTCCAGAATCAAAGCACCACTGCGCGAATGCAACGATTGCCAAGCCGCTGCGGATTCAGCACTCTGAGTCGACTTTCGCGACCCACCCGCCGCCAATCACAGGAGCCGCGCAATGCCCGCAACCGTTCTGGTACTGGTTGAAACGATCAATGACTATCTGCCGATTCTTGAGCATCAGGGATTCCACCTGATCCTCGCACCAACGCCAGCCGAACGTGCGCAAGCCATCGCCACCCATGGCAGTCGCATCGATGCCGTGCTCACTCGCGGCCCGCTGGGTCTGACCGCGCAAGAGATCAGCGCCCTGCCCGCCTTGAAAATCATCACGGTGATCGGCGCCGGTTACGAACAGGTCGATCTGCAAGCGGCCAGTGACCGTGGGATCACCGTCACCAATGGCGCCGGAGTCAACGCCTCGTCAGTGGCCGATCATGCGATGGCGTTGCTGCTGGCATTGGTCCGCGATATCCCGCGCTGCGATGCAGCCGTGCGCCGCGGTGAATGGCCGAAAATCATGCGCCCGTCGCTGGCCGGCAAGCGTCTGGGCATCCTCGGACTGGGCGCGGTGGGCATGGCGATTGCCAAGCGTGCGGAGCTGGGTTTCGACATGCAGATCAGCTACCACAACCGCCAGGTGCGCAGCGAAGTCGCTTATGCGTTCTGCTCGACACCCACCGATCTTGCGCGAGCCTCGGACTTCCTGGTCGTTGCCACGCCCGGCGGCATTGGTACGCAACATCTGGTGACGCGAGCAGTGCTCGATGCGCTCGGCCCCAAGGGTTTTATCGTCAACATCGCCCGCGCCAGCGTTATCGCAACGGCAGACCTGATCACCGCACTTGAGCAACGTCGTATCGCCGGCGCTGCACTGGACGTGTTCGATCACGAACCGGAAGTGCCTGATGCCCTGAAACACCTCAGCAACGTTGTGCTGACTCCCCACGTCGCTGGGCTTTCCCCCGAAGCCACGCAAGGCACCGTTGAACTGGTGGGGAAAAACCTGATGGCGTTTTTCTCCGGGCAACCGGTGCTGACTCCCGTCGCCCTGCCGCCCAAGTTGAACAACCAGCGCGTGCATTAACGCGCGTGGCATCGTCGAACCGCGCCGATCTTTGCCCCATTCTCAAAGTTGATTATCCAGCAACACGCTAACCTATAAGACCGACCCGCGCTTGTGAGCACCCGAGCGCGCCATTAGATTAGCCAATGATGTCTGGCCTCCAAAATAAGCAGAAGGGATAAGCATGGCGCTTACTGACCAGTCCACCCGGATCCGTGCAGGCGAAGAACTTGATGCCAGCCTGATCGATCCGTACCTCAAGGCGCACATTCCCGGCCTGACCGGCACGCCGCAGATCAGCCAGTTTCCTGGCGGCGCGTCGAACCTGACCTACCTGCTGGAATACCCCGAGCAAGAGTTCGTTCTGCGCCGTCCGCCGTTTGGCCACAAAGCCAAATCCGCCCACGACATGGGCCGTGAGTTCCGCATTCTCAACCAACTGCGCGACGGCTTTCCGTATTGCCCGAAGGCCTACGTGCATTGCACCGACGAAGCCGTTATCGGCGCCGAGTTCTATGTGATGGAACGGGTCAAGGGCATCATCCTGCGCGCTGAACTGCCGCCGGAGCTGGGCCTCGATTCGGCGAAAACCGAAGCGCTGTGCAAAAGCTTCATCGACCGTTTCGTCGAACTGCATCGGGTCGATTACAACGCCTGCGGCCTCGGCGATCTGGGCAAGCCTGAAGGCTACGTCGCCCGGCAGATCAAGGGCTGGAGCGAGCGTTACGAAAAAGCCCTGACCCCGGACGCGCCGCACTGGAAAGCGGTCAAAGCCTGGCTCAACGACAAGATGCCGGCCGACCACCCGACGTCGAGCATCGTCCACAACGACTACCGCTTCGACAACGTCATCCTCGACCCGGCCAATCCGATGCAAATTATCGGCGTGCTCGACTGGGAACTGACCACCCTCGGCGACCCGCTGATGGATTTGGGCAACACCCTCGCCTACTGGATCGAAGCCGGCGACCCGGCACCGGTGCAACTGATGCGCCGCCAGCCAAGCCACGCGCCGGGCATGCTGACCCGCCGCGAATTCGTCGACTACTACGCCGAGCGCTCGGGCATCCGCATCGACAATTTCGATTTCTACTACACCTACGGCCTGTTCCGCCTGGCCGGCATCGTGCAGCAGATCTACTACCGCTTCTACCATGGCCAGACGCAGGACAAACGCTTCGCGCAGTTCATTCACATGAACAAACTGCTGGAGCAGATGAGCCTGCAGGTCATTCAGAAATCCAGCCTCTGATCCGGGCCAATAACAAGACTTTCAACAAGGGAAACCCATGTCCAAGACTCAGTTGTTCGACCTCGACGGCAAAATCGCTTTCGTCTCCGGCGCCAGCCGTGGCATCGGTGAAGCCATCGCCAAACTGCTGGCCCAGCAAGGCGCCCACGTGATCGTCTCGAGCCGCAAGCTCGAAGGCTGCCAACACGTCGCCGACGCCATCATCGCCGCCGGCGGCAAGGCGACAGCCGTGGCCTGCCACATCGGTGAGATGGAGCAGATCAGCCAGGTCTTCGCCGGGATCAAGGAACAATTCGGCCGCCTCGACATCCTGGTCAACAACGCCGCGACCAACCCGCAATTCTGCAACGTGCTGGACACCGATCTGGGGGCGTTCCAGAAGACCGTCGATGTGAACATTCGCGGCTACTTCTTCATGTCGGTCGAAGCCGGCAAGCTCATGCGCGAAAACGGTGGCGGCAGCATCATCAACGTCGCGTCGATCAACGGCATCTCGCCGGGCATCTTCCAAGGCATCTATTCGGTAACCAAAGCGGCGGTCATCAACATGACCAAAGTCTTCGCCAAGGAATGCGCGCAATTCGGCATCCGCTGCAACGCCCTGCTCCCCGGCCTGACCGACACCAAATTCGCCTCGGCGCTGGTCAAGAACGACGCGATTCTGAAACAGGCACTGACCCAGATCCCGCTCAAACGCGTAGCCGATCCAAGCGAAATGGCCGGCGCGGTGTTGTACCTGGCCAGCGATGCGTCGAGCTACACCACTGGCGTGGCGCTGAATGTGGATGGCGGATTCCTGTCCTGATTTCCAGGGCAAATTGCTAACCCGTGTGGGAGCGAGCCTGCTCGCGAAGGCGTTGTGTCAGTCAGCTATGTTTTGACTGATACCACGCATTCGCGAGCAGGCTCGCTCCCACAGGGGCGGTGCCGAAATCCAGAACTCCTGCATCCGCGGGATTGGCCGGCTTATTGGGTTATGCAACGCGTAGTGGTGATGTGGCGCGTCACCTGCCCATCCACATACACATCCCCGGCAACCTCAGTATTTTCCAGCACCTCACACCGACGTTCCGGCGGTGGCGGCGGCGCGACAGGCGCAGGGGGTGGAGGACTGGCACAACCGGCCAACAGCACAGCAAGAAAAGCCAACGGCAATACGCGTTTCCCAGGATTATTCATAGGACGACCCGCGGTAAAGAGAGACAAACTCCCGCAACCCAACCGGCCGCGGAAGACCTGACCACTCATTCTTTATAGCTGAGCGCCTTGTTAGCGCCAGTGGATTGGGGTGATTGGGTGGGATTGGCTGTCGGTTTTGCGGGGATTGTCCGGCAGAGGGCTGGATTGGGATGATGGTTGTCGGCGAGGGCCTCATCGCGAGCAGGCTCACTCCCACAGGTTTGATCGAGTGAGTTCAGTAACAACCAGGTCGGCTGTCAGGCCGCCTTCGCGAGCAGGCTCGCTCCCACAGAAAATCAAAATCAAAATCAAAAGATCGCAGCCTTCGGCAGCTCCTACACACGATGAGCGTTAGCTCGAGTACCGCTTTTGATCTTGGAGCCCGTCGGCAGGCTGAGTGGAGGGATTGATCCGGGCGTGGGAGCGCAGCGACCGTACGACGCAGTCGTACACAGCGAGTGTAGGTGCAGCGAAGCAAACCGGAGCCGCTGCGCCAGGATCGATCCCGCAGCGAAGGAACCCCGAGCCTAAGCGAGCGGGCCGAACGTCAGGGCGAAGACCTTTTGGTTCCTTTTGGGGCGTTTGCCAAAAGGGACTCGCCGTAAGGGCGAAACCGCCAGCCGCAACACCCAAAAAAACGGATATACACCCAAAATCCCCAGAGCATGGCCGGCCCAAAGGCCGCCAAGACCCAAAGCGCGCTTAAGCCAAATCCGGATCCCGCGAAGAACGCAAGGAATTGCTCTCAAGCTCATACCGCAACTCCCCCACCAACGCCTCGACCGCCCCGGGCGTACGCAGCGCAGCCAGATCCAGCCCACTGATCACCAGATCCACCTGCCCCGAATCCCGGTGATACAACTTGACCGTCAGCGAATGATCACCATCCACCGAACACTCACAAGCCAGCGGCGCAAAACTGTGCTCGAGCCGAGCGCGCAACTGCGCAAGATTCATCATTGACGTTGTTCCTATGACTGTTTCAAAAGGGGCACGATCGCAGGCCCGAAATGGCCCACACCGCACCCCACCAGCCTAAGAACACAACGTCTTGGCCAATACATGAATTTGCACCCTTGTAACTAGTGCATTTGCACCCCTCAGCGCTGGCCCTTGGTGCCCCACTCCCCCGAAAACAAACCGCGCTCTCGAGCCCAGACGATCGCCTCGCTGCGGCTATGCACATCGATTTTCGAGTACACGGTGGCCACATGATTGCGCACGGTATTGGGCGCCAGCTTCAACCGCGCAGCGATCTCCTTGTCTGCCAGACCTTCACAGATCAAGCCTAGGACATCGCGCTCACGGGCCGTCAGGTCAGTGAATGAGGCACTGGGCAGCTGCGGCGAGTTGATCTTCTTCACGTTGGCCAGCTTCTCGATCAGCGTTCGGCTGAACCACGACGCATCCTTCATCACCTCTTCGATCGCCGCGACCAGCTCAAGCTCAGTGCGCTTGCGCTCGGTCATGTCCATCAACACCAGCAGATAGCAGGACGTGTCGTGAATGTTCACGGTGTCAGCCGAGACCGCACACTCCAGCAACTCCTCGTCCTTCTTGCGCACGGGCACGTCGACCCGATCGACCCGACCGTTCTTCGCCAGCGCCGACAGCAGGCGCGTGCGCGCGCTGTCATCGTGGATGAAGCTCAGCTGCGTCACGGTTTTGCCGAGTACATCATCGCTGTCATAGGCCAGGGTATCGAGGAACGCCTGATTGACATCGATGACCTCCTGCTTGTCAGCGGTGCAGATCAAAATCGGTACCGGAGTCAGACGAAAAGCCTTGGCAAAGCGCTCCTCGCTCTGACGCAAGGCCACTTCGACCCGGCGCCGAGGCTCCATGTCGACGAAGGAGAACAGCATGCAATTCTCGTCATTGAGCAGCAGCGGCTGACCGGCAACGATCACCTGTTTACTGCCACCGTCGGGAAGGCGCAACTCCGCCTGCATTTGCGGAATGGTCGCGACATCGCGCAAACGCTGAACAGCCAGATCGCGCTGATCCGCCTGCTCGAAGATATCGATTTCGTAAGCCGAAGTGCCGATCACCTGATCGCGGGTATAGCCGGTCATTTCCAGAAAGCCCGGGTTGACCTTGATGTAGCGCAAATCGCTGAGTCGGCAGATCACTGCCGGTGCAGGGTTGGCATTGAAGGTTTTTTCGAAACGCAGCTCAGCGTTGGCCCAATCGGTGACGTCGCTCATGATCAGCACCAGCGACTCGGGCTGGCCGACGCGGTCGGTCAGCACCATGCTGCGCACGCTGTGCACCCAGACCCGCTCCGGGTCGTCCACGGACGAGACTTCGATCAGCACATCATTGAACGCCTCGCAGCGCGCAACGCGGCTGATCGGGTAGTTGTCCGGCGGCAAGACATGATTGTTGCGATAGCGCAGCGTAAAGCGTTTGGCGTACTCGTCGGCGTTGCTGCCCAGATCACCGATGGTGCTGACACCGTGCATGGTCAGCGCCGCTTCGTTGGCCCAGAGAATGCTTTTGTCGAGTTCCAGCAGAATCACCCCGTCCGACAGCCCGGCGATGATCTGCTGCAACTGGCGACGGTTGGTTTCGGTGGTCAGGACTTCCTGGCTCATTGGATCTCCACACTGTGATGCGGCTAGGTGAAGAGTACGACCGCAGCGGATCGGGATCGTGCCACAACCCCAAAATCGCCAAAAAACCCCTGTGGGAGCGAGCCTGCTCGCGAAAGCGCTGGGTCAGACAGACCATTCGGTGACTGACCCGGCGCATTCGCGAGCACGCTCGCTCCCACAGGTTTACTGGGTGTGTTTACCTTAGGCGGCACGCTCGCTGGCCGCCACCATCGCCGACGCCGCGAGCATCGCCCGCAACAACACCGCGCACCCCGCTGCCAGATCATCCGGCGCGGCATTCTCGATTTCGTTGTGGCTGATCCCGCCCTCGCATGGCACAAAAATCATTCCCGCCGGGCCGAGCTCGGCGAGGAAAATCGCGTCATGCCCGGCGCCACTGACGATATCCATGTGCGACAGACCCAGCCCTTTCGCTGCGCCGCGCACCGCTTCCACGCAGCCTTTTTCGAAGTACAGCGGCGGGAAGTCGGCGGTCGGGGTCAATTCGTAAGAAAGGCCGTGCTCTTCGCAGGTCGCCTCGATCACTTGTTTCACTTCGGCAATCATCGAATCCAGCCGCGCCGGCTCCAGGTGGCGAAAATCCAGAGTCATGCGCACTTCGCCGGGAATCACGTTGCGCGAGCCGGGATAGGCTTGCAGGCAGCCGACCGTGCCACAGGCGTGGGGCTGATGGCCGAGGGCGGCGCGGTTGACGGCGCCGACGATCACCGAGGCGCCGACCAGGGCGTCCTTGCGCAGGTGCATCGGCGTCGGACCGGCGTGGGCTTCGACGCCGCGCAATTTCAGGTCGAACCACTTCTGCCCGAGCGCGCCGAGTACCACGCCGATGGTTTTCTCTTCGTCCTCGAGAATCGGGCCTTGCTCGATGTGCGCTTCGAAATAGGCGCCGACCGCGTGCCCGCTGACCTTGCGCGGGCCGGCATAGCCGATTGCATTCAGTGCTTCGCCGACCGTGACGCCGTCGGCATCGACCTTGGCGAGGGTTTCTTCGAGGGTGAATTTCTCGGCGAAGACCCCGGAACCCATCATGCACGGGGCGAAGCGTGAGCCTTCTTCGTTGGTCCAGACCACCACTTCCAGCGGCGCTTCGGTTTCCACGCCAAGGTCGTTGAGGGTGCGCAGCACTTCGACGCCGGCGAGCACGCCGAAGCAGCCGTCGAACTTGCCGCCGGTGGGCTGGGTGTCGATGTGGCTGCCGGTCATGACCGGCGGCAGGTTCGGGTTGCGCCCGGCACGCCGGGCGAAAATGTTGCCGACGGCATCGACCGTGACGTTGCAACCGGCGTCCTTGCACCACTGCACGAACAGGTCGCGCGCCTGGCGGTCGAGGTCGGTCAGGGCCAGGCGACAGACGCCGCCCTTGACCGTGGCGCCGAGTTTCGCCAGTTCCATGAGCGAGGCCCAGAGGCGATCGCGATTGATGTGCTGATGGGTGGATTGCAGAACGTCTACGGCTGCGTTCATGGGGATCTCCTCAATGCTGATGCCGATAGTACCCACGCTCTGCGTGGGCATTCATCCATGGACGCTCTGCGTCCGCTGTTGGGACGCAGAGCGTCCCGGGCTGCGTTCCCACGCAGAGCGTGGGAACGATCAGTTTCGGCGGTGTATGGAGCATCTCCTTCGCGAGCAGGCTCGCTCCCACAGTCAGAATGCATTTCCAATGTGGGAGCGAGCCTGCTCGCGAAAAGGCCTTGCTCACACCGCTGTTTTCACGGCAGAAGGCTGCGCCCGCATCACGCACAACCCGTAATAAATAATTCCGCCCAACGCCGAGCCGGTGAACCAGCCATAGCTGTAGAACCAGCTGAACGCGTCGCTGCCCAGCGACAGCAGAGTCAGCGCCACCGGCACGCCAAAGGCGAGAAAACCGGCCCAGTTCCACGCCGGATACACGTCATCGCGGTACAGCCCGGCGAGGTCCAGTCGCTGTTTCTTGATCAGGAAATAATCCACCACCATGATCCCGGCGATCGGCCCGAGCAGGCTCGAGTAGCCCAGCAGCCAGTTTGAGTACACGGTTTCCAGGCTGATGTCGGAAACGATCAGGCCAAGCTTTTTCAGCAGTTCATGGCCCATCAGCACCAGCCCGACCAGACCGGTGAGCAACACCGCTTTGGTGCGGTTGATCACCTTCGGCGCGATGTTCTGGAAGTCATTGGTTGGCGAGACGATATTGGCGGCGGTGTTGGTCGACAGTGTGGCAACGATGATCAGCGCCATGGCCACCGCCACCCACACCGGGCTCTGGATATGCCCGATCAGCGTGACCGGGTCGGACACGGTGACGCCGACCAGTTTCACCGATGCGGCGGTCATCACCACGCCCAGCGCAGCGAAGAGAAACATGGTCAGCGGCAGACCGAAAATCTGCCCGAGGATCTGATCCTTCTGGCTCTTGGCGTAGCGACTGAAGTCGGGAATGTTCAGCGACAGCGTGGCCCAGAAGCCGACCATTGCCGTCAGCCCTGCCGCGAAATAACTGACCACGCTGGCGCCTTCCGGACGCTTGGGCGGGATCGCCAGCAACTCAGTCATCGACACATTGGGCATCGCCCACACCAGCAGGCCGATGCCCACCGCCACCAACAACGGCGCCGACAAGGTTTCCAGCCATTTGATCGACTCGGCGCCGCGAATCACCACCCACAGATTCAGCGCCCAGAACACCATGAAACCGATCACCTCGCCGGTGCCGCCGAGGGATTTCCAGCCCTCGAACACCGAGCCGAGGAACAGGTGGATCGCCAGTCCGCCGAACATGGTCTGGATACCGAACCAGCCACACGCCACCAACGCGCGAATCAGGCACGGCACGTTGGAACCGAGAATGCCGAACGACGAGCGCAGCAGCACCGGAAACGGAATGCCGTACTTGGTGCCCGGGAAGGCGTTGAGGGTCAGTGGAATCAACACAATGACGTTGGCAAACAGAATCGCCAGCAGCGCTTCGCCGACGCTCAAGCCGAAATACGCGGTGAGCACGCCGCCGAGGGTGTAGGTCGGCACGCAAATCGACATCCCGACCCACAGCGCGGTGATGTGCCATTTGTTCCAGGTGCGTTCGCGCACCTTGGTCGGTGCCATGTCGTGGTTGTAACGGGGGCTGTCGAGGACGTCGTTGCCGGCTTCGAGCTCGAACAAGCCGTCGCGCTCGGTCACTTGTGATCTGGTCTGTTGCATGGCCGCTCCACTGTTCTTCTGATTATTTTTTGCTCATCAGGCGGCGAGCGCATACGGCGCCAGCCGGACGATGGCCGGAGGAACTGACAACTTTCACGCACCGGCCATGGTGTCAGCGGCGGCATCAATAAACGTGCCGGGTCTGGCGCTGAACGCTTGGGCGGTGCACTGCACGCTTTGCAACTTTCTGATATTCATCAGTTTTAATTGAATATTCGCTGAGTCCGGGAAAACTTGTCTGAACGCTCAGGCTAAACGTCGGGCAAGTTGTCCGAAGTGTCAGGACTCAAACTGGTGCACTGCATTTATTTTTGTCGGTGAACCCGCAACCGCAGCACAACTTCAAGCGGCTGATTTCACATAGGAAATCTTGCTCATATTTCCATCCTGTCAAGTGCGTCAAAATGGTGAGCGCCCTACCCATTTTGGTGATTTCTCGTTTTTATCTTTATTTATCAATAGCTTGAAACAGCTATAAGCTTATAAAAAATATTCTTGATCATTCTTGAAATCGCGACTAGTTTCTATTCCTGACAGCGATGACAGGAATACGAACTGCGCCGCTGTACTTCAATAAAACATTTAGAACCGGCACAAGTCGGTCATGCCTGCGAGGAATCCGGAATGTCTCTGTTGATCCGTGGCGCCACCGTTGTTACCCATGATGAAAGTTACCGCGCCGACGTCTATTGCGCTGACGGCGTGATCAAAGCCATTGGTGAAAACCTCGACATTCCCGCCGGCGCAGAAGTGCTCGACGGCAGTGGCCAGTACCTGATGCCCGGCGGCATCGATCCGCATACGCACATGCAGTTGCCGTTCATGGGCACCGTTGCCAGCGAAGATTTCTACAGCGGCACCGCTGCCGGTCTGGCCGGCGGCACTACCTCGATCATTGACTTCGTCATTCCCAATCCGCAGCAATCGCTGATGGAAGCGTTTCATCAGTGGCGCGGCTGGGCACAAAAGTCCGCGTCGGACTATGGCTTCCACGTCGCAATCACCTGGTGGAGCGAGCAGGTGCGCGAGGAAATGGCCGAGTTGGTCAGCCACCACGGCATCAACAGCTTCAAGCATTTCATGGCCTACAAGAACGCGATCATGGCCGCCGACGACACTCTGGTGGCGAGTTTCGAGCGCTGCCTGGAACTCGGTGCGGTGCCGACCGTGCACGCGGAAAATGGCGAGCTGGTCTATCACCTGCAACGCAAGCTGATGGCTCAGGGCATTACCGGGCCGGAAGCGCATCCGCTGTCGCGACCTTCGCAGGTCGAAGGTGAAGCCGCGAGCCGGGCGATCCGTATCGCCGAAACCATCGGCACGCCGTTGTACCTGGTGCACGTTTCCACCAAGGAAGCCCTCGACGAAATCACCTACGCACGCAGCAAGGGCCAGCCGGTTTACGGCGAGGTCCTGGCCGGGCATCTGCTGCTCGACGACAGCGTCTATCAACACCCGGACTGGCAGACCGCCGCCGGCTACGTGATGAGCCCGCCGTTCCGTCCGCGCGGCCATCAGGAGGCGCTGTGGCACGGGCTGCAGAACGGCAATCTGCACACCACCGCCACCGACCACTGCTGCTTTTGCGCCGAGCAGAAAGCCGCCGGGCGCGACGACTTCAGCAAGATTCCCAACGGCACCGCCGGCATCGAAGACCGCATGGCAGTGTTGTGGGATGAAGGCGTCAACTCCGGACGATTGTCGATGCAGGATTTCGTCGCGCTGACCTCCACCAACACCGCGAAGATTTTCAATCTCTATCCACGCAAAGGTGCGATCCGCGTGGGCGCCGATGCCGATTTGGTGCTGTGGGATCCGCAAGGCACACGGACCATTTCCGCCAAGACCCACCATCAGCAGGTGGACTTCAACATCTTCGAAGGCAAGACCGTGCGCGGCGTGCCGAGCCACACCGTCAGCCAGGGCCGCGTGGTCTGGGCCGACGGCGACCTGCGCGCCGAACGCGGCGCCGGACGCTACATCGAACGGCCGGCCTATCCGGCGGTGTTTGATTTGTTGAGCAAGCGGGCGGAGTTGCATAAACCGACTGCCGTTAAACGCTGACCCCTAGTGATCGTTCCCATGCTCTGCGTGGGAATGCAGCCCGGGACGCTCTGCGTCCCATTGGAACGCAGAGCGTCCCTTGAGGCATTCCCACGCAGAGCGTGGGAACGATCAACCACTGCCCACCAGAGGCAGCACCTCAATTAGCCATGAGGCCATGAACCGTGATCGAGACCCTGAACCACCTCCCCCACCCGCACGAAAGCGCGGCCGCCCTCGCCGGCCATTTCACTGATCTGGCGCCGCCGCTCAATACCCGGCAGGCGCATCTGGAAGCCTCGCGCTGCCTGTATTGCTACGACGCGCCTTGCGTCAATGCGTGCCCCAGCGAAATCGATATCCCGTCGTTCATCCGCAACATCCATCAAGACAACGTCCAAGGCGCGGCGCAGAAAATCCTGTCGGCAAACATCCTCGGCGGCAGTTGCGCGCGGGTCTGTCCGACGGAAATCCTCTGCCAGCAGGCCTGCGTGCGCAACAACGCGCAGGAATGCGCGCCGGTGCTGATTGGTTTGCTGCAACGCTATGCCGTGGACAACGCGCATTTCGCCGAGCATCCGTTCCAGCGCGCCCCGGCCACGGGCAAACGTATCGCCGTGGTCGGCGCCGGGCCGGCCGGGTTGTCCTGCGCCCATCGCAGCGCGATGCACGGGCATGATGTGGTGATTTTCGAAGCACGGGAAAAGGCCGGCGGGCTCAACGAGTACGGCATCGCCAAGTACAAACTGGTCGATGACTACGCGCAGAAGGAGCTGGACTTTCTCCTGCAGATTGGCGGGATAGAAATCCGCCACGGCCAGAAACTCGGCGCAAACCTCACCCTCAGCGAACTGCATCAGCAGTTTGACGCGGTATTCCTCGGCCTCGGCCTGAATGCCAGCAAGCAACTCGGTCTGGCCCACGAAGACGCGCCGGGCCTGCTCGCCGCCACCGATTACATCCGCGAACTGCGCCAGGCCGATGACCTCACGCAGTTGCCCTTGGCCGAACGCTGCATCGTTCTCGGCGCTGGCAACACCGCGATCGACATGGCCGTGCAGATGGCCCGCCTCGGCGCGCGCGACGTCAATCTGGTGTATCGCCGTGGTGCGGCAGACATGGGCGCCACCCACCATGAGCAGGACATCGCCAAAGCCAATCAGGTGCGATTGCTGACCTGGGCGCAGCCGGAGCAGGTGTTGCTCGATGATCAGGGCCGCGTGCGCGGCATGCGTTTCGCCCGCACCGATCTGGTTGAAGGGCGTCTGCAAACCACCGGAGAAACCTTTGAGCTGGCTGCCGATGCGATCTTCAAAGCGATCGGCCAGAGCTTCGATGACAGCACCCTCAGCGATCCGTTGGCGCGCGAACTCAAGCGTCAGGGCGAACGCATCGCGGTCGATGAAAACCTGCGCACCAGCGTCCCCGGCGTGTATGCCGGCGGCGACTGCACCAGTCTCGATCAGGACCTCACCGTGCAAGCAGTGCAGCACGGCAAACGCGCCGCCGAGGCGATCAACGCTCAACTGATGCTCAACGTGGAGGCTGCGTAAATGGCCGATCTCTCGATAGTCTTCGCCGGTATCAAAGCGCCCAACCCGTTCTGGCTGGCCTCCGCGCCGCCCACCGACAAGGCCTACAACGTGGTCCGCGCCTTCGAAGCGGGCTGGGGTGGCGTGGTCTGGAAAACCCTCGGTGAGGATCCGGCGGCGGTCAACGTTTCCTCGCGTTATTCGGCGCATTACGGTGCCAATCGCGAAGTGCTGGGCATCAACAACATTGAACTGATCACCGACCGCTCGCTGGAAATCAACCTGCGCGAAATCACCCAGGTGAAGAAGGACTGGCCGGATCGCGCGCTGATCGTGTCGCTGATGGTGCCGTGTGTCGAGGAGTCGTGGAAACACATCCTGCCGCTGGTCGAGGCCACCGGCGCCGACGGCATCGAACTCAACTTCGGCTGTCCCCACGGCATGCCCGAACGCGGCATGGGCGCGGCGGTCGGCCAAGTGCCGGAGTATGTCGAACAGGTGACGCGCTGGTGCAAGACATACTGCTCGCTGCCGGTGATCGTCAAACTCACCCCGAACATCACCGACATCCGCGTCGCTGCCCGTGCGGCGCATCGTGGTGGCGCCGATGCGGTGTCGCTGATCAACACGATCAACTCGATCACCAGCGTCGACCTGGACCATATGGTCGCCCTGCCCACCGTCGGCAGCAAAAGCACCCACGGCGGTTATTGCGGTTCGGCGGTCAAGCCGATTGCGCTGAACATGGTCGCGGAAATCGCCCGTGATCCGCAGACCCAGGGCTTGCCGATCTGCGGCATCGGCGGCATCGGCAGCTGGCGCGACGCGGCGGAGTTCATGGCGCTGGGCAGCGGCGCGGTGCAGGTGTGCACGGCGGCGATGCTGCATGGTTTTCGCATTGTCGACGAGATGAAGGACGGCTTGTCGCGGTGGATGGACAGCCAGGGTTACGCCAATATCGCCGAGTTTTCCGGGCGCGCCGTGGGCAACACCACGGATTGGAAGTACCTCGATATCAACTACCAGGTGATCGCGAAGATCGACCAAGAGGCGTGCATCGGTTGCGGGCGTTGCCACATTGCTTGCGAAGACACGTCACACCAGGCGATCGGCAGTTTGAAACAGGCCGACGGTACGCATAAATATGAAGTGATCGATGAGGAATGTGTGGGCTGCAATCTGTGCCAGATCACCTGCCCCGTGGCCGACTGCATCGAGATGGTACCGATGGAAACGGGCAAGCCGTTTCTGGACTGGAATCATGATCCGCGCAATCCCTACCACGTCGCGGTTTAATTGATCGTCCCCACGCGGAGCGTGGGAACGATCAAATCCATAATCGACACGGTCTTTCAGGTCGATGTACCTCTCAATACACCTCGGTCGGCCCCCTCTCCCTCTGGGAGAGGGCTGGGGTGAGGGTAAGCCCTTGATGGTGCTCTTCAAGGCTCCAGCCCGATCCCGCGCAAAATCACACCTGTCACGGTCTGCACCGCACGCTCGAACTGCATATCCGACAACGGCTGGTGATCATTGAGAATATTCACCTGATGATCAAAGTCGGCGTAGTGCTGGGTCGACGCCCAGATCATGTACAGCAAACCCGACGGCTCCACCGGCAGGATCCGCTTGTCCTCGACCCACTGGCGAATCTTCGCCTCCTTCATCTTCGCCCAGTCATACAGGCTCGCATCCAGCGCTTCGCCCAGGGTCGGCGCGCCGTGGATGATCTCGTTGGCCCAGACTTTCGAGCCATAGGGCCGGCTGCGCGAATGATTCATCTTGGCGCGGATGTAACTGCTCAGCACCACGCGCGGGTCGTCGAACATCTCGAAGCACAGCGCGTCCTGCTTCCACACTTCCAGCAGATCGAACAGCACTGCGCTGTACAGCTCGCTCTTGGTGCTGAAGTAGTAATGCAGATTGGAACGCGGCAACTGCACTTCGGCAGCGATGTCCGCCATGGCGGTGCTGCCGAAGCCTTTTTCGGCGAAAACCTTTTCCGCCGCTAGCAGGATTTTCTCGACGTTACTGCGGCGAATCTCGATCTTGTGATTGCCCATGTGGGCTCCCTGACAACAGCGTTGCGCAAGACTAGCATCCGCTCTGATCCGGGCGCGACCGCCGCCAACAAAACTTCACAGGTGCAGGCGCTATGGCACAGCGCTCACACCGATAGGCGTTGGTTCACTCACGCCCAAATTGCCTTCGACCTGCCCGGCCATGTGCAACGTGCCGGCCATCACGCCCGTGGTCGGATTTTGCAGCAGCTTCTGCCAGGCCTTGTCGAAGGTGTTGCCGAGGCTGCTGCGAATCAGCGCTTCACTGTCAGGGCGGTCGTTGGCCTGGATGATTGCGCGTATGCCGGCCACGCCGACCGAAATCATCGCCCCGGCCAGTTTCCCCGCCGCTGCCGCCACCGCACTGGCGGCGCCGCGCGGGGCCATTTCGGCTTCGATGCGCTGGCTGGCGCGCTTGGCCACCGGGGCCATGGCTGCTTCGGTGGAAGAGATGCCCTTGGCGCCGCCGTCGGTGTGGATCTTGTCGATCAGCGCGGCGTACGCCGGGAGGGTGTTCAGCGGCTCGGTGCTGATGACTTTGAACAGCGAAGCATCCCGCGCCGGCGGCGGGCCGAGGGCGATGGCCGGGATCTTCTGCAAGCGTCCGTTGAGCTGCGCAATCGGCACACCGTGACGCTGGGCGATGAGCGGCATCTGCTGCGCCATCAACTGCGCATAGAACGCCGTGGCCTGCGCCAGAATCGCATCCGGATCGATCTCCACTGCTACCGGCGCGAGGACTTTTTCCTGATATTGCTCAAGCAGATACGCCGCCAGCCGTTTCGCCGAAGCATCCTGCTCACCGCCGGCGCTGATCGTGTACCAACTGACCTTCATCGACAGCCATTCCTGGGTCCAGTAGCTGCTGAACCAAGGGATGAAATTTTCTTCAGTTTGCTGATAGACCCGAGTGCGCCAATGTTCCATCGAGCCACGGGCGAACAGCTTGACCTGCTCGGTGGCCTGTTGCGATGCGCTGAGGATCTCGCGGTCGATCTGCTGCCAGGTTTGCGCCGACACCACCACCGCCTGCGGCGCGCTCACCGGCGCCCGAGCCGAGGAGGCGCAGCCGGCCAGCAGAAACAGTGCGGCGACGACCAGCGCGCGTGGGTTCACGGTGGTGGTGTCCTTTGGCTTGGGGAGGTGCAGGTTTGAGTATAGGCAGGTCAGTCGATTCCGATGCTGAAGGTTCCGGCCTCTTCGCGAGCAGGCTCGCTCCCACATTTGAAATGTGTTGCACCTGTGGGAGCGAGCCTGCTCGCGAAGGCGCCATCAGCAGCACCGCAAACCTCAACCATCACCACCATCGATATCCACCATCGCCACGATTGCCTTCCGCCCTCCCATGATGAAAGGCACGATTGACTCATCCGAAACACAACGAGGCGTTCACATCATGATCCACACCCAAGTCACCCTCTCCGTGAGTTTCCCGGTGTTCGGCAGCAACTACTACCAACAGCACGTCGTGCCGCGCAAGGCGCAGACACTGGTGTTCAACGAAGATTTCGACGATCTGCTGATGCCCGCCGCCAGCAATCATTTCAGCAATGAAGTGGTCGGCCTCAACAATCAGTTCCGTTTTCTGAGCGACATACTCGCCACCCATCTGCTCGATCACGAGGCCCCGGTGCCTGCGCGATCCCGCGTCCAGGCGAACGCTCGTTTTTTCAACTGAAGGCTGATGCACAGAGGGCGTTCCTTTAACGGGAACGCCCTCTGCTTTCAATCAGTCATCATCGCGATCACGGTGATAACGACGGCCATCGCGGCGGTCGTCATCGCGGTCGTCCCAACGCCGGTCATGGTCGTAATAGCGGCCGTGGTCGCGGTCGTAGTGCCGGCCATGCCGGTGGTCATCATCAAAATCCGCAATACAGCCGCTCAGCAATACGGCGGCGGTCACAGTGAGCAGCATCGTTGTCGCTTGCTTCATTCAACACTTCCCTAAAACCCAAGGTCTTGACGACGGAAATCGCCACGCTGCCCGCGTCTTCGGGACGCAGTGCGCGCAGCCGCAGATACGACCGGGCAAAAGCACGTTGATTCAGTGGCCACTATCGACCGTTGGTCGGCCCGTTCGCCATGCCCGAACGGCGGCGGAATGCCACCTATACTGCTTGCAACCAACCCCCATGCAATGGATCTGCGCCCTCAATAACAATAAGCAGAGGTGGACCATGGTCTGGCAGCAAATCTACGACCCGTTCGGCAACCCGGTGCTCTCCACGCTGATGGCCGCGGTGCCGGTGGTGGTGATGCTCGCGGCGCTGGCGTTCTTTCACGTCAAGGCACATCTGGCAGCCTTGCTGGCGCTCGCGTCCGCCCTGCTGATCTCGATCTTCGCCTTCGACATGCCAGCGGGCATGGCCGGCTCGGCCGCGCTGTTCGGCGCGGCGAATGGCTTGCTGCCGATCGGCTGGATCGTCCTCAACATCATCTTTCTGCATCGCCTGACCACCGAAAACGGTTCGTTCAAAGTGTTGCAGGATTCCCTCGCGCGCATCACCGATGATCGACGTCTGCAATTGCTGCTGATCGCCTTCTGTTTCGGTGCGTTCTTCGAAGGCGCGGCAGGCTTTGGCACGCCGGTGGCGGTGACCGGTGCGATTCTGATCGGCCTGGGTTTTTCGCCATTGGCCGCATCGGGCCTGGCGCTGATCGCCAACACTGCGCCAGTGGCTTTCGGTGCGCTGGGCACGCCGATCATCACCCTGGCCAAAGTCACCGGGCTGGACGAGATGGAGCTGTCGATGATGGTCGGGCGGCAGTTGCCGTTCTTCTCGGTGCTGGTGCCGTTCTGGTTGATCTGGGCCTTTGCCGGGTGGCGCAAGATGCTCGAGGTGTGGCCGGCGATTCTGGTGGCCGGGGTGAGTTTCGCCATCCCGCAATTTCTCGTGTCCAACTACCACGGGCCGATGCTGGTGGACGTCATCGCTGCGCTGATTTCCATGGCCTGTCTGACGCTGTTCCTCAAGGTGTGGAAACCGGCGACGATCCATACCTCGGCGGCGCTGTCCGGGCGCGTCGACAACTCCAAGGTCGACGAAGAAACAGTCACCGCCAGCGCCGCGTTCAGCGATCAGGCGCGCCCGGCAGTGATGCGCGCGTGGATGCCGTGGATCATTCTCACGGTGTTCGTGTTTGCCTGGGGCACCCAGGGCTTCAAGAACATGTTCGATACGCGCCCGGTGATCGACCCGGTCACGCAATCGGCCAAGCTCGACCCGCAAGGCAAACCGGTGCGCGAGGCCAATCCGATCTTCGCCCCGGCGGTGCCCTTCACCGGTCTGCATCTGCAAATAGAAAAAGTGCCGCCCGTGGTCGCGGCGCCGAAAGCCGAGGAAGCGATTTACAAATTCACTTGGCTGACCGCGACCGGCAGCGGGATCTTGCTGGCGGCGATCGTTGGCGGCTTGCTGATGGGTTATTCGATCCCGCAATTGATCAAGCAGTACCTGCGCACATTGTGGGTGGTGCGGTTTTCACTGATCACGATTGCGGCGATGCTCGCGCTGGGCTTCCTCACCCGCTATTCGGGACTGGATGCGACCATGGGCCTGGCGTTTGCGGCGACGGGGATTTTCTACCCGATGTTCGGCACGCTGCTCGGCTGGCTGGGGGTGGCGCTGACTGGTTCCGATACCGCGTCAAACGTGCTGTTTGGCGGATTGCAACGGGTCACCTCGGAACAGCTGGGTATCAGTCCGGTGCTGATGGCGGCAGCGAACAGTTCCGGTGGGGTGATGGGCAAAATGGTCGACGCGCAGTCGATCGTTGTCGCCTCCACCGCGACCCGTTGGTACGGGCATGAGGGCGAGATCCTGCGTTACGTGTTCTTCCACTCGATCGTGCTGGCGATTCTGGTCGGCGGGCTGGTGACGTTGCAGGCGTATGTCGCACCGTTTACCTCGATGGTGGTGGGTGGGCCATAACTGCAAAACACAACTCCACTGTGGGAGCGAGCCTGCTCGCGAAGAGGTCGGCAGATCCAGCAGCGGCTGGGTCTGACCCGACGCTTTCGCGAGCAGGCTCGCTCCCACAGGCCAATTGATGAGTTCAGCACATAACTCTATAGCGCAAATCCGACAAAACCTTTTCCCCTCTCCGGCGGTCACTCCTTTTACGAGACTGGCATGCATGCCGGCGCGCCCGTTTGGGCCTTTTGCAATCCTGCCGCCCGATGAGAGAAAAGGAATCGAACCATGCCGATTTCCCGACGCAATTTCATGATCCTCGGCGCCGTAACCGCGACGGCGTTCGCTATGCCCCCCTTTATCAGCCTCAAGGCCTACGCGGCCAGTCTGGAGCAACCGGCCATGAGTCAAGTTACCCTGCAAGTCAACGGTAAACCGCAAACCCTCGAAGTAGACACCCGCACCACTCTGCTCGACGCCTTGCGCGAACACCTGCACCTGACCGGCACCAAGAAAGGCTGCGACCACGGCCAGTGCGGCGCCTGCACGGTGATCGCCGACGGTCGGCGGATCAACTCCTGTCTGACCCTGGCGGTGATGCACGACGGCAGTGAGGTGACCACCATCGAAGGCCTCGGCATGCCGGACAAGCTGCACCCGATGCAGGCCGCGTTCATCAAGCACGACGGTTATCAGTGCGGCTATTGCACGCCGGGGCAGATCTGCTCGGCGGTCGCCGTGCTCAAGGAAATCCGCGACGGCATTCCCAGCCACGTCAGCCCGAGCCTGACCGAGCCGCCGAAGCTGATCGCCGCCGAACTGCAGGAGCGCATGAGCGGCAATATCTGCCGCTGTGGCGCTTACTCGAACATCATCGAAGCCATCACTGAAGTCGCGGAGGTGCCGGCATGAGAGCCTTCAATTACAGCCGCGCCGACTCACCTGCCGCAGCCGCTTCCCAGGCTGCGCACGTCGAAGGCGCCAAGTTCATCGCCGGCGGCACCAACCTGCTCGACCTGATGAAACTCGACATCGAAACCCCGGTGCACCTGATCGACATCAACCACCTCGGCCTGGACCAGATCGAGGCCACCCCCGAGGGCGGGCTGCGCATCGGCGCGCTGGTGCGCAACACCGATCTGGCCGCCGACGCGCGCGTGCGCAAGGACTACGCCCTGCTCTCCCGCGCCTTGCTCGCCGGGGCTTCCGGACAGTTGCGCAACATGGCGACCACCGCCGGCAACCTGCTGCAACGCACCCGCTGCCCGTACTTCTACGACACCCACCAGGCGTGCAACAAACGCAATCCGGGCAGCGGCTGCGCGGCGATCGGCGGGGTCACCCGGCAGTTGGGGATCATCGGCGTCAGCGACGCTTGCATCGCCACCCACCCGAGCGACATGGCCATCGCCATGCGCGCGCTGGATGCGCAGATCGAAACGGTCAAGCCTGACGGCAGCACGCGCAGCATTCCCATGGCCGATTTCCATCAGTTGCCGGGCAGCACGCCGCACATCGAAACCAGCCTCACGCCCGGCGAATTCATTACCGCCGTGAGCCTGCCGGCGCCGGTTGGCGGCACGCACATTTATCACAAGGTGCGGGATCGCTCGTCTTACGCGTTTGCCCTGGTCTCGGTCGGTCTGATCCTGCAAAAGGACGGCACCGGCCGCGTCGCCGTCGGCGGCATTGCGCCGAAACCGTGGCGGGTCGAAGCCGCTGAAGCGTTGCTGCCCAAGGGTGCCAAAGCAGTCAGTGAACGCCTGCTTGAAGGCGCGACGCCCACCGATGACAACCAATTCAAACTGACACTGGTCGAGCGCACGCTGGCCTCGGTGTTGGCGCAAGCGAGGGAAACCGCATGAAATTCGACACGCCCGCCACCACCAATCCCATCGACCGCCTGAAGGTCGTCGGCCAGCCCACCGAGCGCGTCGAAGGCCCGCTGAAAACCAGCGGCCAGGCCACTTACGCCTACGAACAACATGAAGCGGCGGCCAATCAGGCCTACGGCTTCATGGTCGATTCGGCGATCGCCAAAGGGCGGATCAAAGCCATTCATCTGGGCGAGGCCAAAGCGGCGCCCGGCGTGCTCGCGATCGTTACTGCCGAGAATGCCGGCAAGCTCGACAAGGGTGATTACAACGCTGCGCATCTGCTCGCTGGTCCCGAAGTGCAGCATTACCAGCAAGCCGTTGCATTGGTGGTTGCCGAGACCTTCGAACAGGCCCGCGCCGCCGCGCAATTGGTCAAGGTCGATTACGAAACCACCGAGGGCAAGTTCGATCTGGCCAGCGTCAAAGACCTCGGCGTCGAGCCGAAAGACGAGCTGCCCGACGTCAATCACGGCGACTTCGACAAGGCCTTCACCGCCGCACCGGTGCAGTTCGATCAGACCTACACCACGCCAGACCAGTCCCACGCGATGATGGAACCGCACGCCACACTGGCCGCGTGGAAAGGCGATCAACTGACCGTGTGGACATCGAACCAGATGGTCGCCTGGAGTGTCGGTGACATTGCGAAAACCCTCGGCCTGCCGAAGGAAAAAGTCCGATTGGTCTCGCCGTACATCGGCGGTGGTTTCGGCGGCAAACTGTTTATTCGCGCCGACGTGATCCTCGCCGCTCTCGGCGCGCGCATGGCGGGGCGGCCGGTGAAAGTCGCCCTCGCCCGCCCGCAAATGGCCAACAACACCACCCATCGCCCGGCAACGATTCAGCGCATCCGCATGGCCGCCACGGCGGACGGCAAGCTGACCGCCATCGCCCATGAAGGCTGGTCAGGCAACCTTGCTGACGGCAAGGTTGAACTGGCCGCGCAACCGAGCCAGTTGCTCTACGCCGCAGAAAACCGCCGCGTCAGCATGCGCCTCGCCCCGCTCGACCTGCCCGAAGGCAACGCCATGCGCGCGCCGGGTGAAGCGCCGGGGCTGATGGTGCTGGAAATCGCCATGGATGAAATGGCCGAACAACTGAAGATGGACCCGGTGCTGTTCCGCATCGCTAACGACACTCAAGTCGACCCGGTGAAAACCGAGCGGCCGTTCTCCCAGCGTCAACTTGTCAAATGCCTGCAGATCGGCGCGGAGAAATTCGGCTGGGATCAGCGCAAGGCGCAACCGGGCAGCCGTCGTGAAGGCCGTTGGCTGATCGGCATGGGTGTGGCGGCGGCGTTTCGCAACAACCTGCTGGTCAAGTCCGGTGCCCGTGTGCGCCTGGAGCGTGACGGCAAGGTCGTCGTCGAAACCGACATGACCGATATCGGCACCGGCAGCTACACGATCATCGCGCAGACCGCTGCCGAGATGATGGGCGTTGGTCTCAGTGATGTGGTGGTGCGCCTGGGCGATTCGGACTTCCCGGTGTCGGCCGGTTCCGGTGGCCAGTTCGGCGGCAACTGCTCGACCGCCGGGGTCTACGCTGCGTGCGTGAAATTGCGCGAAGCGGTGGCGCAGAAGCTGGGGCTGGCGGCGGATCAGGCGGAGTTCGCCGATGGTCAGGTGCGCGTCGGCAGCAAGAGCCTGCCGCTGCGCAACGCGGCTGAAGGCGGTGCACTGGTCGGCGAGGACAGCATCGAGTTCGGTGATCTGGCCGAGAAATATCAGCAATCGACCTTCGGCGCGCATTTCGTCGAAGTCGCCGTCGACGCCGCCACTGGCGAAGTTCGCGTACGACGCATGCTCGCGGTGTGCGCTGCGGGGCGGATCCTCAACCCGACGTCGGCGCGCAGTCAGGTCATCGGCGCGATGACCATGGGCGTCGGCGCGGCGTTGATGGAAGAACTGGCGGTGGACAAGCGTCTGGGCTTTTTCGTCAACCATGACCTCGCCGGGTATGAGGTGCCGGTGCACGCCGACATTCCGCATCAGGAAGTGATCTTCCTCGAAGAAACCGACCCGATTTCGTCGCCGATGAAGGCCAAGGGCGTAGGTGAATTGGGGATTTGCGGCGTGAGCGCGGCGGTGGCGAATGCAATCTACAACGCCACCGGCGCGAGGGTGCGGGAGTATCCGATTACGCTGGACAAGATTCTTGATTCGTTGCCGGAGATGATCTGAAGCGAAAAGCCCCTCACCCTAGCCCTCTCCCAAAGGGAGAGGGGACCGATCCGGGTATATTCAGGATGTGCAGCGACGTGAAAGTCTTTCTGTGTATCCATAATCGCAACGGCAAGTTCAGGTCGATGCACATCGCAAGACACCTCGGTCGGCTCCCACTCCCCCGGGAGACGCCTGGGGTGAGTCGCATGCTGTTAGCGCACCTGCATGGGGTGCTAGGGGTCGAGTGGATTCACCACCACGTTTGCAGAATGCCGAACGTCTCGAGCATCCCCCAATCGGCTCCCTCTCCCTCGGGAGAGGGCTGGGGTGAGGGGCGCGGTTTCACTCGGTCTTCGGATATTGCTCATCACCGACCTGCTCCATCCAGTCCACCACCTTGCCATCCAGCACTTCGGCAATCGCGATATGACTCATCGCCGTCGTCGGCGCTGCCCCGTGCCAATGCTTGGCGCCCGGAGCAATCCACACGGTATCGCCCGGCCGGATTTCCCGCACTGGCTGCCCCCACTCCTGCACGAACCCTGCCCCCGAGGTGACGATCAGTGTCTGCCCCAGCGGATGGGTATGCCACGCCGTTCGCGCGCCAGGCTCAAACGTTACGGTCGCGCCACTGACCCGCGCCTCGTCGGTACCTTTGAACGGCGCATCCACCCGCACCGTGCCGGTAAACCAGTCAGCCGGGCCTTTGGCCGACGGTTGCGAGCCATTCGGTGTGACCGTGACACGCGGATTTTCAGTGGCATACACCTCGCCAGCCAGCAGCGAAAGCGTCAGTGCAGAAGCAGCAATCGGGTTCATGGCTTTTCCTCCAATAAATGATGCAAGCACTGTAGCGATCCGCACTCTTTGGATAATCGACTAGAATCCGAAAAAACTTATGCAGGACGATCATCAATGCTCCGGGAAAACGCCACCGACCTGCTCGCCTTTCTCGCCGTCGCCCGTGAACGCAGTTTCACCAAGGCCGCAGCCAAACTCGGCGTGTCGCAATCGGCGCTCAGCCACACAATTCGCAGTCTCGAGGCGCGACTCGGCCTGCGCCTGCTGACCCGCACCACGCGCAGCGTGTCGCCGACCGAGGCCGGCGAACACTTGCTGCAAACCATCGGCCCGCGCTTCGACGAAATCGAAGTGGAACTGGCCGCCCTGAGCAACCTGCGCGAAACCCCGGCGGGCAAGATCCGCATCAGCGCCACCGACCATTCGCTGAACTGGATCCTGCGTCCGGTGTTGCAGGATTTCCTGCCGCAGTACCCGGATGTGTCCGTCGAGGTTTGCTGTGACTATGGCTTCGTCGACATCGCCGGCCAAGGCTTCGATGCCGGTGTGCGCCTGGGCGAAGACGTCGCCCAAGGCATGATCGCCACTCGCATTGGCCCGGACATGCGCATGGCGGTGGTAGGCTCCCCCGCCTACTTCGCCCGGCGCCCTGCACCGCAAACCCCGCGCGACCTGACCGACCACGCCTGTAACAACCTGCGCCTGCCAACCAATGGCGGACTGTATTCGTGGGAGTTCGAAAAGGATGGTGAAAGCCTGAAAGTGCGCGTCTCCGGCCAGGTCACCCTGAATGGCGTGTACCCATTGCTCGACGCCGCGCTGGACGGTTTCGGTTTGAGCTACATCCCGGAAAACGTCGTTGCGCCGTTTCTGGCGGACGGTCGCCTGGTCCAGGTGCTGGGAGACTGGTGCCCGGCATTTTCCGGTTATCACCTGTACTACCCGAGCCGACGCCAGGCGGCGCCGGCGTTTGCGTTGTTGCTGGAGGCGTTGCGCTATCGCGGTTGACCCGGCTCAGCCCAGCAACGCAATCAACTGATGCCGTTGCGCATCGGTCAACATCGGCCCAAAACCGGCTCCGGCGTTGTCAGCCATGTAGCGCGGATTGCTGGTCCCGGGAATCACACAGGTCACCGCCGGGTGCGCCAGGAGAAATTTCAGTGCCAGTTGCGGCCAACTGTTGACCTGTACATCCGAGACCCACGCCGGCAGCGGCTTGCCCTTGAGCCGGGCGAGCAAATCGCCGCCGCCAAACGGCCGATTACAAATCACCGCCACCCCACGCTCACGGCACAGCGGCAGGATGCGCTTCTCGACCGCGCGATCATCGAGGGCGTAGTTGATCTGCAGAAAATCCAGCTTTTCGGCTTTCAGCACGGCCTCGACCTCGTCGTAGGCCGACGAGGTGTAATGGGTGATGCCGATGTAGCGAATCCGCCCCTGCTCCTGCCATTCGCGCAGGGTCGGCAAGTGGGTTTGCCAGTCGAGCAGATTGTGAATCTGCATCAGGTCGATGCGTTCGGTTTGCAGCAGACTGAAGGACTGCTCCATCTGCGCGATACCCTCCTTGCGCCCGCGCGTCCACACCTTGGTGGCGAGAAAAGCCGGCGAACGTGGTTCGTGGATCGACAGCAGTTCACCGGTGGTCTGCTCGGCGCGGCCGTACATGGGCGAGCTGTCGATCAGCGTGCCGCCCTTTCTGAACAGCGCTTCGAGGACGGCGGGCAACTGCCGGTAAACCGGATCGCCCGGCGCGACGTCGAAACCGCGATAGGTGCCCAATCCGACCATGGGCAGTGCCTCGGAGCTCGAAGGGATGGCGCGGGTCTGCATGGTCTGGTCTCCTGCCGTGGGCGGCGCAGTGACGGTCGGCGGTACGCTGCTGGCCAACGCCCGATCAATGGTGAACAGCGCCGCAGCCTGGGCAGCCAGGGTGAGCAAGCGGCGGCGGGAATAACCCTCAGTGTGGCGCATGCGAGTCCTCCTGCTGCGCGGATCTGTTGCATGGTGTGTGCGCCGGCTGTCAGGCACAGTCGCTGAACTACACTGCCACAGCCAACCTCTCTCCCCGTTAAAAGTAGCCGAATGTCCCGAACCCTGATGTCACTCGTCGTTTTCATTGTTGCCGTTTACCTGGTGCTGTGCGCCGCGCTGTTCGTGTTTCAGCGCTCGCTGATCTGGTTTCCCCAGCCTGCCGCCGTGGTTGCAGCGGATTCGCGATTGAAACTGTCGATGCCGGATGCCGAGGTCTGGGTGACTGACCGAGAGCGCAGCGGAACGCGGGCGCTGATCTATTTCGGCGGCAATGCCGAGGACGTCTCGCGAAATCTGCCGGAATTCGCCGAGGCGTTTCCCGACTACGCGCTGTATTTCCTGCATTACCGGGGCTTTGGTGGCAGCACCGGCTCGCCATCGGAAGCCGCGATTGCCGAAGATGCGCTGGCGCTGTTCGATCAGGTGTATGCCAGCCACCCGCAGATTGCAGTCATCGGACGCAGCCTCGGTTCGGGGGTGGCGGTGCGCCTGGCCAGTCAGCGGCCGGTGCAGAATCTGATCCTGGTGACGCCGTTCAACAGCCTTGAGGAAATCGCCGAACGGCAATACCCGTGGGTGCCGGTGAAGTGGTTGCTCAAGGATCGTTTCGAATCAGGCAAATACGCGGCGCATATTCGCGCACCGACGTTGCTCTTGGCGGCCAGTGATGACGAAGTGATTGGACGCAGCAGTACGCAGCGGCTGTTCGAGCGTTTTCCTGCGGGCGTGGCGACGCTGAAGGTGGTGCCGGACTCGGGGCATAACTCGATTTCCGAGCGCGAGCAATATTTGCAGTGGATTGTGGATGTGTTGAATCGCTGAAGGATGTAGCGATCAAACGGACGCCATCGCGAGCAGGCTCACTCCTACAGGGGGAACGCATTTCAAATGTAGGAGTGAGCCTGCTCGCGATGACGCCGGTACAGACAACACCATTTCCAGCTACTGTCCAAAGCTAAGGCTGACTGCCGCTCCGGGCATTTTCATCGCCAGAGGTGGCCGAGCGCGGCGTGACGTGCTGATGCCCGGTCGGGTCGTTGAGCTGCACGGCGTTGCCCTTCTGCCACGCATCAGCCCCCGTTGCGACAGGCGCCGGTTTGATCCCGGCGCGAGCGGTCTTCTTCTCGGCACTGTCGATGCCCAGGCGCTGATCGCGCTGGCGGACCATTTGTGCATCGGCCTGACCGTCAGCGGTAAAGCCCATCATCAACTGCGGCACGCCCAGCGGCAGTTGCTTGTCCTGATCGGTGTGCCAAGTGTGCCAAGTCTTGCCATAAGTATTGGCGAGTTTTTCCATCAGTCGCTTTTCCGCCACTTGCGGGATGCCCGGCGCGACCAACTGGCCGGAAGTCACTTCGTGGGCATGGCTGTGCCACAAGGCTTTTTCTTTTGCCGGCAATTGCGTAAACAGACGCTGACTGATGATGTATTCCACGCCCATCAACTTCGCTTCAGCCGTGTTGCCGTCGTAGATCACGCACTGGAACACTTCCTCATTGAGCGCCGAGCAGTAATGGTGCGCTTCCATCTGCGCGCCGGGATGACCGTTGTAAAAATGAAAGCCATCAAGGTACATGTTCAACGCGCGGATCGGCGGTTTGTCCTGCAACCACTGCGCGCCGACTTCGAGCATTTCAGTATCGGAGGCCTTGGCCTGACCCGGTGTCTGCACCGGTGACTCGGTGTTGCTCATCGCGCAGCCAGTCAGCGCGGCGACCATCAAACCAATGGGAACCCAACGTCCCTGCGAGGTTGTCGTACGCATGTTTCACTCCTCGAACTTCAGTAACGGGCGCATGCTGGCCCTGTTCTGCAACTGAAAGCAGGAGAACGGCGGAGTTCGAAAAAATGCGCGCGGATCAGACTGGAGAGATCGTCGCCAGCACGCCGATCAGAATGGTCAAGGTCAGAAAACCGCCGAGAAAAATTGCCATCTTGTACATGTCGCGCTCCTTGATGCGGGGTGTGCGGTGCACCGGACGCTTCGGAATGAGGTCGGAGGGTGATTGGCCGCACTGCCGGGGCATTCTGAGCCTGTGGCTGTACTGAATACAGAGGCAGATGAAACAGAAAAATACGGATCAGATGCGCATCTGATCCGCTTCGGGCATGAACAGATATTCAGCCTGAGACTTGGGGATTCACTTTCGGCGCGGTTGATCTACAGTCATTGCCGACCGACAACAATAAAAACCGGAGTGACCATGCCCGACCTCGCCTTGCAGCCCAACGTCGCCGCATCCCTCGCGCGCTGGCACGAGATGATCCGCAGCGGCAATCTCAAAGCCCTGCCTGAACTGCTTGATCCGCAAGCTGTGTTCCGCTCGCCCATGGCCCACACGCCCTACCCCGGCGCGCCGGTGGTGGCGATGATCCTCAACACCGTGTTTGAAGTCTTCGAAGATTTCGCCTATCACCGCGAGTTGGCGACGGCGGATGGCCTGAACGTGATTCTCGAATTCAGCGCCAGGGTCGGCAGCAAGGAACTCAAAGGCATCGACATGATTCGCTTCGATGAACACGGCAAGATTGTCGAGTTTGAAGTGATGGTGCGGCCGCTGAGCGGGTTGCAAGCACTGGGCGAAGAAATGGGTCGGCGCCTGGGGGCCTACCTGGCGAACGCGAAAGCCTGACCCTACCGATGTAGGAGCTGACGAGTGCAACGAGGCTGCGATCTTTTGACTTTGACGTTTGAAGATCAAGATCAAAAGATCGCAGCCTCGTTGCACTCGTCAGCTCCTACAGGTCCGGCGTATAAAAAAACCCACTGACCGTCGCCGGTTCAGTGGGTTTTGTGTGTCAGGGTTCTGCTTACAGAGCCATGTCACGTGCAGCGTTTTCCTTCGGCGCTACGGCTTTGTCAGCCGCAGGTGCCGCCGGAGCAGCTACCTGACCGATCGCTGGAGGCGTCGGCAGTTCGAGGATTTTCGCGGTGTAAGCCCACTCAGCAGCCACTTTGGCCGGATCGCTGTTCAGCTGGGTGCCGTAGCTCGGCACGATCTGGTGCAGCTTGGTCTGCCACTCAGGGGTTGCGACTTTGTCTTTGAAGACTTTCTGCAGCACGCTCAGCATGATCGGTGCAGCAGTCGACGCGCCTGGCGATGCGCCCAGCAGGCCGGCGATCGAGCCGTCTTGCGAAGCAACGATCTCGGTGCCCAGTTTCAGCACGCCGCCAGCGGCTTCATCACGCTTGATGATTTGCACGCGCTGGCCGGCTTGCCACAGACGCCAGTCTTCGGCCTTGGCGTTCGGGAAGTATTCCTTCAGCGCGTTCAGGCGGTCTTCATCCGACAGCATCAACTGCCCGGCAAGGTACTCGACCAGCGGGTATTCCTTGATGCCGACCTTGGTCATTGGCCAGATGTTGTGGGTGGTGGTGCTGGTCAGCAGGTCGAAGTACGAACCTTCCTTGAGGAACTTGGTGCTGAAGGTCGCGAACGGGCCAAACAGAATGACGCGCTTGCCATCCAGAACACGGGTGTCCAGGTGCGGAACCGACATCGGTGGCGCGCCAACCGAAGCCTTGCCGTAGGCCTTGGCCAGATGCTGCTCGGCAATCGTCGGGTTCTCGGTCACCAGGAACGAGCCGCCAACCGGGAAGCCTGCGTATTCCTTGGCTTCAGGAATGCCCGACTTCTGCAGCAGGTGCAGAGCACCGCCGCCAGCGCCAATGAACACGAACTTGGCGTCGGTTTCGGTCTTGGTACCGTCCTTGAGGTTTTTGTAGCTCACACGCCAGGTGCCATCGGCGTTCTTGGTGATGTCTTCAACTTCGCTCGACAGTTTCAGATCGAAGTTGGGTTTGGTTTGCAGGTGAGCGGCGAACTGGCGGGTGATTTCGCCGAAGTTCATGTCCGTACCCAGCGGGCTCCAGGTGGCCGCGATTTTCTGGTTCGGGTCACGCCCTTCCATCATCAGCGGTACCCACTTCTTGATCACAGCCGGATCTTCGGAATACTGCATGCCAGCGAACAGCGGGCTCGCCTGCAGCGCTTCGTAGCGCTTTTTCAGGAACTTGATGTTGTCATCGCCCCACACGAAGCTCATGTGCGGAGTGGTGTTGATGAACGAACGAGGGTTCTTCAGCACGCCCTGCTGAACCTGCCACGCCCAGAACTGACGGGAAACCTGGAACGCTTCGTTGATCTCGACAGCTTTCGGGATCGTTACGTTGCCCTTGTCGTCTTCCGGGGTGTAGTTCAGCTCGGCAAGAGCCGAGTGACCGGTACCGGCGTTGTTCCAGCCGTTGGAGCTTTCCAGGGCGACGCCATCGAGGCGCTCGACCATTTCCATCGACCAGGTCGGTTCCAGCTCATTGATCCACACACCCAGGGTGGTGCTCATGATGCCGCCGCCGATCAGCAGGACGTCAACTTTCTTGGCTTCGGCAGCATTGGCAGACGACATCCCCATCGCCAAAGCCAGACCGAGCAAGGCTGTGTTCACTTTCTTAAACATCTGTTGCACCTATGATAAAACGCCTTCCGCCCGTCGTTGTTATCAGTCTGCGTTGCGCTTTGCTGACGCTCAGGCTGGCGTCGCGCAATCCGGCACACTTCAATATTGACGGGTGGGCACACAAGGCCGACATGTGGCATCGACCTCAGTTAATGTCCCTTCTGAACTGACTTCTTATCGTTATTGGCTTCAGCTGCTTGAGCGACAGGGATCCCGTCGGCCCGCCCGAAAGGCCAGCCAACCGAATTAAGTCAAAGCAAATTTGGCGCGGAGAATATCACGTCAGGGCGAACCCGCGCGTCTGTTCCCGACTTGAAAGTCTTTTTCCGCTCTGGGGCTTATCGGCCATGGGCCACCAAACATGACCGTGATCAGGCATTGGCCTGCAAAGTTTTTTGCGCGATACACATCGCAACTTGATAAATCATTGCGAACGGCTCGTTGTTCAAGCAGAAAATAACCTGCTACGTTGTACGATGACTGACAAACTAAGCCAGTCATTCCGACCCAATAACAACAAGGAAACAACATGACCAAATCCCGCCTCCTCATCGGTTTGTTCTGCGCCTTCAGCGCCTGCGCCATGGCCGCCCCTGCCCCGGCGGAAAAGGAAGTGGCCCAAGCGGTGGATCACCTGACCCAGGCGATGCTGCACAAAGACATCGCCGAACTGAACGCTCTGACCGCGCCGAACCTGACCTACGGCCACTCCAGCGGCAAGATTCAGGACAAGCAGGAATTCATCGCCGACATCGAGACCGGCCGCAGCGCATTCAAGACCCTGGAGATGCAGAAGCAGACCATTACTCTGTCTGGCGATACCGCATTGGTGCGCCACCACTTCTCCGCGCAGGCGTTGAAAGGGACTGAGGTGATTCCGACCGAGATCGAGAATTTCCAGATCTGGCAGAAACAGGGCGGGAAATGGTTGTTGGTGGGGCGGCAGGCGTTCAGGTTCTGATTAAGGGCACATAGGCTTGATTCAGTGTTGCCCGAGCTGGCCTAATCGCGGGCAAGCCCGCTCCCACAGTGGATGATGGTGTGCACACCGTTGCATTCACAACATCAGACCCTGTGGGAGCTGGCTTGCCAGCGATAAGGCCGTGATAGACACCAGTCCTACCGCTATCACAACCGAAACCGATCCACCGACCGCGCCAGCTGCCCCGCCAGATTCGACAATTCATCGGTGGTCGTCGCGGTCTGCCCGATCACCCGACTGTTGCCTTCGCTCATCCCGGCAATCATCTCCACCTGATGGGCGATCTCGTTACTGGCTTGGCTCTGTTCGCCAATCGTGCGGGTGATGTCGTTGACCAGTTGCGTGGTGTTCAGCGTGGCGTCGAGGATTTCCCGAATCGCCCGCTCGACTTCCGCCGTCACCGCCATGCCCTTGTCGACCTGCGCCACGCCGGCCTCCATGCTGGTGACCGCCTCGCGCGTGCTGCTCTGGATGCGCGCGACCATTGCGGCAATTTCCTGGGTCGAGGCGCTGGTGCGTGCGGCCAGACTGCGCACTTCATCCGCGACCACGGCAAAGCCACGGCCCTGCTCTCCTGCCCGCGCCGCCTCGATCGCGGCGTTGAGGGCCAGCAGGTTGGTCTGGTCGGCGATGCTCTTGATCACCTGAATGATGTTGAAGATCGCCTCGGATTCCTGATCCAGCGTGCGAATCACCTGCGCCGACTGCTGTGCCGAGCGGGCGATGTCGTCCATGTCGCTGACCACTTGATGAATCACCCCGCCGCCCTCCTTCGCTAGAGTTTCCGCCTGATTGGCCATGCTCAGCGCACGTTCGGCGTGGCGGGTGATTTCCTCGATGCTGGCGGTCATCTGGCTGGCGGCGGCCGCCATGGTGCCGGCGGCAACGCTTTGCTGCTGGCTGCTGTCGGCGACCTGATGGCAGCCGTGGCTGAGCTGCTCGCTCATGCCACTGACGCCGTGAGCGTTGCGCCGGACCACGTCGATCATGTTGCGCAGATCACGCTGCATGGTCGCCAATGTACGGATCAAAACGCTGGCTTCGTCCTTGCCGGCGGGCTCGACAATCGGTTCGCTGAGATTGCCATGGGCAATGCTTTCGGCGATGCGGCTGGCGGACTGCAGCGGCCCGAGGATGCTGCGCATCACCCAGCGCCCCTGAATCAGCAGCAGCAACAGACTGACGACCAGCACCACTGCCAGCGCAAGATTGGCGTGGCGGATGGCCGCTTCGGTGCCTTCGCTGGTGTGCCGGGTATTGTTTTCGATCAGTTCGCTGAGCGCGCCCATCTGCTCTTCGAGCTGAGCAAAGGCGCTATTGAACGTGCCGAGCTGCTGTTGGGCGGCATCCGGATTGTCCAGCGCGACGCCGACGATCTGCTCGGCGGATTTGATGTAGGTATCGAGGCTCGGCTTGATCTGCTCCAGCGCCGTACGCAACTGCGGGTTGATCGGCAGCTTCAGGTTGTCATCCAGCACTTCACGAAAATGCCCGGCGTGCTCGGTGAGCGAATCGCGCACCTCGGTGGCGGTGGCGGTGCTTTTGCCCAGGCCGACCAGCATCGCCGAATAGACATCGGCGCGCAGGGCGTCGTGCATCATGTCCGCTTCCATGTGATTGCGCAGCGCGCTCATGCTCACCGTGTTATCGCCGACCGCCGTGGCCATCCGCAGATTGCCCACGTAGCTGACCAGACTCACGATCAGCGCCGTCAGCAGGCTGGTCGCAATCAGCAACACCAAACGCAGTTTGATCGACACCGTGGAATCTCCCGTGGGCACGCTGGATTGCGCTTGTCGGATTTCAGTTAAGCCTATGTGCAGGGAACTGCCGACACAGAGCGTATCGGCTGATGTCAGCGGCGACTTGAATCCGGCAAAACTTTTCAAACGCGAACCCGGTCACACATTGCAGCGCCGCTGGATAATGCCTTCATCGCCGGTTAACCCCGGCAGGCTATCAATCCATGGCTACGAACATTCATGCAGCTGAAGGAAACGCTTATGAAACGCGCACTGTGGTTTGGTCTGCTCGGCACGTTGGCAATCGGCACCGCACAGGCAGCAACGGAGAAAGTCGCAATCAATCTGGTCAGCGCCGACGGTGCGCCGCAGGCGATCGGCTCTGTCACTGTCAGCGAAACGCCGTACGGCCTGCTGTTCACACCCGAGCTGAAATCATTGCCGGCCGGCATTCACGGTTTCCATGTCCATGAAAACGGCAGCTGCGAAGCGGGCATGAAGGATGGCGTCAAAGGCGCAGCACTGGCCGCTGGCGGACACTTCGATCCGGCGAAAACCGGCAAGCACCTTGGCCCTTACGCCGACGGGCACCTGGGTGATCTGCCAGCGGTGTATGTGACGGCTGACGGGGTCGCCAACTATCCGGTGCTGGCACCGCGCCTTAAGAAGATTTCCGAGATCAAGGGCCACGCCCTGATGATTCACGCCGGCGGCGATAACCATTCCGACATGCCCAAGCCACTGGGCGGTGGCGGCGATCGCATGGCCTGTGGGGTGATCTGAACCGACTGAGCGGTGAAAACTCTGACTCACGGCTTTTCACCGCTCACGGAACTCCCGCGCGCCGTTCACCTCTGACGTTATGTAGTCCCTTCCCTTTTTGCTTAGCGCTTGTGGAGGAACACGTCATGCGCAAGTTAGTCCTGATTTCTTCTTTAATGCTTTGCCTGCCGGTCGGTTCGGCGCTGGCCCGCGTTGACGCGGGTGACGTCGCCACCTCGGCAGGTGTCTCCGCGTCGCTGTACTCGACCTTCAAGGACGACAAAATGGTGATTCCGGCCCGTGACGACGTGTCTGCGTTCGTTGCAAGCGGCGGGGCCATTCGTGGGGTTTATCTTGAGTCGGTACTGCAACAGGTGCGCCAGGCCAACCCTGGCTTGAACGCCAGTGATGAAGACCTGGCCAACGCCATTCTGGTGCAATACGAAGGCGTGCAGCAGTAGTCACGAGGGAAGCAGCGGCCGATGGACGGCCGCTGAGTGCACATAGGCAAACATGTCCGACGGCCTCTATGATGGAGGCCATGACGACGACCGTGCCCTTGCGCTCACCCTGCCCTCCCGGCGCCTGCATCTGCGGGCGCGATCCGTTGCTGGAAACGCCCGGCGCCGATCTGCGCATCCTGCGCTTGACCCGCGCTGAGGAAAAAATTCTTCTGGCGCGCCTGGAACAACTCAAAGACCTCGACGACCTCAAACGCCTGCAACAGCGCATGTACGAGCAACTCGGCATCCGTGTCGACGTCGCCCCCGGTTTCAATGAAGTGCGCACCATGCGCGGCATCGCCATTCAGATCGACGAGCTGCCAGGCCTGTGTCGCAAGACTCGCGCGGCAATCCCGGCGGCGATTCGCAAGGGCCTGGAAAACCACCCGCAAATCGCCTTCGAACTGCTCAACGCCCACGACTTGCTGCGCGACACCTGATCACTTTTTCATGCCGACGCGCTTGCGCATCTCGGCGGTGATGGTCTGACGGGTTTTCTTCATGTCCGCCCAAGGCTCATCGCCGACTTCGGTCAGACGCTCGTGAACGTTGTAGATGTTCCAGTGATTACCGCCCTTGATTTCAGCGACTTCCTCTCGGTACAGCGGCACCGACACCGGCATGCCTTCCCGCGCCCGTGCGGCGTAGGCGCAAATGGTGGTGGCACCGAGGCCGTTGCGCAGGTAATCGATGAAGATCCGCCCGACGCGGTTTTTCGGCCCGGACACCGCTGAAATCCGGTCCGGCAGCAACTTGGCCATGTGGCTGACGATGGCGTGGCTGAAGTCCTTCACTTCGTCCCAGCCATGCTTGCGCGTCAATGGCACCACCAAGTGAATGCCTTTGCCGCCGCTGGTTTTCAGGAAGGCTTTGAGGCCCAGCTCATCGAGCACAGTGAGGGTCAGCGCGGTGGCTTCAACCATGCTTTTCCATGGCAACGCAGGATCCGGGTCGAGGTCGAGGACGAAGCGATCGGGCTTGTCCAGATCTACCTTCGTCGCGTTCCAAGTGTGCAGTTCGACGGTGCTCATCTGCACCGCGCCGACCAGCGCTTCGGGATTGTTGATCATCATCACTGGCTGGCCGGTGACGTCCTTGTCCAGGGCGGTGATGCCGGGAATGGCCAGGCGATCGGCGTTCTTCTGGAAGAACAGTTCGCCGGCGATGCCGTCCGGTGCACGCACTAAGGCCACGGGACGATCCTTGAGTTGCGGCAGGATGTGTTCGGCAACGCTGGCGTAATACTGCGCCAGTTGCATCTTGGTCGTGCCGCTGACCGCATCGATCACTCGATCGGGGTGAGTGATGCGTACCTTGCCGCCGGCCAGACCTGCTTGCGAAGGCGCGGTTTCGGCTTTTTTGCTGGCGGCGGTTTTCTTTGCCGGCTGCTTTTCGGCGGTTTTGGTCTTTTCGGTCTTTTCGGTTTTTTCGGTTTTTTCGGGCTTGGCAGCTTTCACAGGCTTCGCTCGCTCTTCGGTAATGTCCTTGGCCGGTTTGTCATCGCGCAAACCATGGAACACGGCGTGGCGCACCGAGCCGTCCTTGGTCATCTCGGCGAATGCCACTTCGGCCAGCAGTTTGGGTTTGAGCCAGTGCACGCCTTTGGCCTCGAAACCGCTGGGCGGATTGACCACTGCGGAGGTTTTGGTCTGCAACGGCTTGAGTTGGGCGAGGATGCTTTTCAATGTGGTTTCGTTGAACCCGGTGCCGACCTTGCCGGCGTAGCGCAACTCGCCACTGTCAGCGTCGTGCAGGCCGAGCAGCAACGCGCCGAAAGCACTGCGCGCACCTTTCGGATCGGTGTAGCCGACGATGACGAATTCCTGGCGATGCTTGCACTTGAGCTTGATCCAGTCACCGCTGCGCCGCGACACATAAGGCGAGCCGAGCCGCTTGCCGATCAGTCCTTCCATCTGCATCTGGCAGGCGCTGTTGAGCAGCGCATCGGGGGTTTCTTCGAAGGCTTCGGAGAAGCGCAGCGTTGACGATTCTTTCTGCGCGCCGAGGATGGTGCTCAGCGCGGCGCGGCGTTCTTCCACCGGCACGTCGCGCAGGTCGACGCCATTGAGATACGGCACGTCGAACAGGTAATAAACAATATTGCCGCTGCGCCCGGCATCGAAGGCATTCTGCAGCGCCTGAAAATCCGGCACGCCTTGCTCGTTGGCCACGACCATTTCGCCATCGAGCCAGGCCGATTCCAGACCCAGCGCCGCCAGCGCTTTGGCCTGCTGCGGCAGTTTGTGCGTCCAGTCATGGCCGTTGCGGGTGAACAGCTGCACCTCATCGTGATCGATCCGCGCCATGATCCGGTAGCCGTCAAACTTGATCTCGTAGCTCCACTGCCCTTCGGGCGCGCTGTCGACCAGCGTCGCCAGTTCCGGCTTGATCAGCGCTGGGAGCTTGGCCTTGCGCGCGCCGGTAAGCTGCCCGGACGCCTGCTTGCGCGGCTTGGCCGGGGCCTTTTTCACCGGTTTGGCTTTATCGGCAGCAGCCGCCGATTTGCCGACAATCGTGCGCTCGCTGAGCACGCTGTCGGGCTCGGCGACCAGGACGTCGAAATCATCCTGCGGGCGCGCGGCGTTGTCCTGATGCTTGATCAGGAACCATTGTTCCTTCTTGCCCGGCATGTGCGTGCGCACCAGATTCCACACGCCGCCGAGCTTCTCGCCTTGCAACTCAAACTTGAGCCGGCCCTTGGCATAGGCCTTGTGCGGATCCTCCAGCGGAATCCACACGCCGCGATCCCAGACGATCACATCACCGGCACCGTAATGCCCCTCGGGAATGCTGCCTTCGAACGTCGCGTAATCGAGCGGATGATCCTCGACATGAATCGCCAGACGCTTGACCGACGGGTCCAGCGACGGCCCCTTCGGCACCGCCCAACTCTTCAGGGCGCCGTCGAGTTCCAGGCGAAAGTCGTAATGCAGGTGCGAAGCGTCGTGCTTCTGGATGCAGAACTGCAAGGCATGATCCTTGGCCGACTTACGGCCCGAGCGCTTGACTGCGGCCGGTTCCGACGTCGCGGAAAAATCACGCATGCGGTTGTAATCGTCGAGGTTCCTGTTCATGAGCACACCGATGGCAGACGGGTTCTGTTATGCAGAAGAGCGACACGGCGGCGGAAAAATTCAATCGAGGTAAAAAAGCCCCGGACGGATGGAGCGGCCGGGGCTGGCAGTGTCAGGGATTTTTACAGCGGGTCAGGCTTGCCCTTTCGCCTGCTGTTCCAGATGCACCTGCAAGTCGGGATCGATGTTCAAGGCGGCGGCCAGCTCATCGAGATAGCTGCGTTCGGCGTCCTGTTGATCGTCTACCAGCATGACGCTGGCCAGGTACATTTCGGCGGCTACGGCCGGATCGCCGTTAGCGGATTGCGCCACTTCGCGGGCATCCAGCGGCTTGGCGACTTCGGCGTCGAGCCATTGCTGCAACTGCGGGTCGGCGGTGTGTTTGCCGATTTCGCTGCTGATGAGATGCTTTTCTGCGTCGTCGATGCGGCCGTCAGCCTTGGCGGCGGCGATAAGGGCGCGCAGTACCGCGTGGCTGTGGGTTTCGATTTGCGGGCCGGCGAGCAGGTCGGCGGTTTGTGGCAGCTCCTGCGGCGCGTTACTGGCCTGGCTGCGTTGCCAGGCTTGGTACGCTTGGTAAGCCATCATGCCCAGCGATGCGAGCGCCGCGTAACTGGTCCCGCCGGTACGGCTTCTGCTACCGCCACCGAGGGCGCTTCCCAAGCCACCGCCGCCGAGCAAGCCACCGAGCAAACCACCCAGGCCGCCGAGGCCACCCGAAGCAGCCGCGCCACCCGCTCCGGACTGACTGCCGCCGCCCAACAGTCCACCAAGTAAACCGCCCAGGCCGTCACCGGCCGAAGCTCCGCGTTGTTGTCCCGCCGAGGCCTGGCCTCGCAGCAGTTGTTCAAGCAAATCGCTGGTGTTCATGACGTTATCCTCCGAGGCCACGGCCCGATCGCGTCAGGCAACGATAGACCGACGCAGCCATAGCGCCAGCACCGTTGGGCTGACGCCCGATCACCGTTGAATCGCCACGCGAGAAAATTTTCGCCAGCCAGCTAAGATTCAGGGGTGGTGAACCTTATCCCGGCCAAACCGGTCGATAGCTGCAACCCGACCCGGTTTGCCGACGCCCTTTCTGATGATGGGCGATAACCGGCTTGCTTCACTTTCTGGAGAACGCCCCCGTGATATCAACCGTACACATCGCCAGGCTGAAAGCATGGGGCGCCCATGGTTTTACCGCGACCGGCGTGGTGACCGCCTTCCTTGCCACCCTCGCGCTGCTGGAAAACCAGCCGATTCATTGCCTGATGTGGCTGGGCGTGGCGCTGATCGTCGACGGCCTCGATGGCGCACTGGCGCGCAAGGTCAATGTGCAATCGGTGCTGCCGAGTTTCGACGGTTCGATCCTCGATCTGGTGATCGATTACCTGACTTATGTATTCATCCCGGCACTGTTTATCTACCGCTACATTCCCCTGCCCGATTACACCCTGTTGCTGACGGTGTCGGTGATTCTGGTGTCGTCGCTGTTCTGCTTCTGCAACGTCAACATGAAGAGCAAGGACAACTATTTTGTCGGCTTCCCGGCGGCCTGGAACGTGGTAGCGCTGTGCCTGTACATCATTGGCCCGGGGCCTTGGATTACCTTTCTCACCGTGATCGGGCTGGCGCTGCTGACGGTGACGCGGATGAAGTTCCTGCACCCGTTTCGCGTGCGGCGTTTCATGCCAATCAATATTGCGGTGACGGCGATCTGGCTGTTGTGCAGCCTGTCACTGGTGCTCAATCACCCGGTGATCAACCCGCTGGTGATGGGCTTGTGGTTGCTGATGTCGGCTTATTTCCTGGGGATCTGCATCTGGCGCACGGCGCTGGAGTGGTTTGATCGCGGCCATTTGAAATAAGCACATTCCCTGTGGGAGCGAGCCTGCTCGCGAATGCGGTCGTTCCATCAACATCAAGGTTGGCTGGCACACCGCTTTCGCGAGCAGGCTCGCTCCCACAGAGATCTTCATCGATCAGGAGATCCGATGGGGACTAGCGCTTGGTAATCACCACCTCCAGATACTCGCTCGGCACCACCAGCGATGCCTCCCCCGCCCGATTCGATCGATTGAGCAGCTCCGTCAGATCATCCTCCAACGCCTGCCCCGCTTCCGCCGACAACACTGCAAAAGCCTTGTGCACCGGCCCATACCAGTGCCGAAAAATGTCAATGAAATGCGCCGCCGAGCGGTAGCGGAAATTGAAGTGGCTGCGGGTCACGCGCACGACAAAATCGCGGTCATCGAAATGCTTGTGCAGCCACGCATCCGAGCCCCAGTTCGATGGAGGCTGTGCAACCGCTGGCGGTGGCAGATGCTGGCCGAGAGTCTTGAACATCTGGCCGACGAAGCCCTCCGGCGTCCAGTTCGCCATACCGATCCGTCCGCCGCGACGACAGACCCGCCCCAGTTCAGCAGCGGCGGTGACCTGGTCAGGCGCGAACATCACGCCGAACGTCGACAACACGGCGTCGTAGCTTTCATCGGGAAAAGGCAAAGCCTCGGCATCGGCCACCTGAAAAATCACCTCCAGATGCTCGGCCCGGGCGCGATCCTGACCACGCTCCAGCAGTGCCGCCACATAATCCGTCGAAGTCACTACACACCCGCGCCGCGCCGCTGCCAGGGTTGCATTGCCGTTGCCGGCAGCGACATCCAACACCTGTTCATCACAACGCAGATCGCAAGCCTCGGCGAGGTTTTCCCCAACAATTTGCAAGGTGGTGCCGATCACGGCGTAGTCGCCACTGGCCCAAGCGACTTTCTGACGTTCCTTCAGGGCAGTGAGGTCAAGCGGGGTACTCATGACAGCGAGCTCCGTGGCAGAGAGAATGCACAGTCGGCGGCGCAGACTGTGCTTGGTCACTATCGCGCCGAGGCTGCCCGGCGTCCCTGCCAATCGTCCGGCAACCCCGTAAACCGGGCACTTTGCCGATGAGTGGTGAAGATCTGTCAAGCGCATGAAACACTCAGGCGGCCGGTGCCTTGGCCTCTTCCAGCAACTGCTTGATCATCTGCTCCTGCTCCGCATAGCGACCTTCACCAAAGTGGCTGTAACGCATCTGGCCCTTGGCGTCGATCAGGTAATGCGCCGGCCAGTACTGATTGTCGAAGTTGCGCCAGATTGCGTAGTCGTTGTCGATCGCCACCGGGTAGGTGATACCGAGTTTTTTCACCTGATCCTTGACGTTGTTGATGATGCGCTCGTAGCCATACTCGGGTGTGTGCACGCCGATCACCACCAGGCCGTCCTTCTCGTATTTCTTCGCCCAGTCTTTGACGTACGGCAGGGTGTGCTGGCAGTTGATGCAGTCGTAGGTCCAGAAGTCCACCAGCACCACTTTGCCGCGCAGGGATTCGGCGCTGAGCTCTGGTGAATTGAGCCACTGCACAGCGCCCGACAGCGACGGCATCGCGCCCCGCGCCTCGTCCATCATCGAATCCGCGCGGACCTTGCTGACAAAGTAGTCGACCACTTTCGGCACGTTTTCCAGGACGTTTTTCTCGACGCTGGCCACGCCTTCGGAAGAGGTATTGGCGAGCAGAGCCTTGTCGGCGCCCGTGGAAATCACCGCAACTGTAGCAAGCACCGCAACCCCGGCACCACGGCGCAACCAGCCGCTGAACGGGATCGACGGTTTCAGCCGATTGACCAGACCGCGCCCGGCGAAGATCAACGTTCCCAGCGACAAGGCACTGCCGACGCCGTAAGCCAGCAGCAACAGGCTGGTCTGGGCATTGGCGCCTTGCAACATTGCGCCGGTCAGAATCACCCCAAGGATCGGCCCGGCACAGGGCGCCCACAACAGGCCGGTGGCGACGCCGAGCATGATCGAACCCATCGGTCCGGCTCTTTTACGGGTGTCCTGATCGAGACGATTGCCCAGGGCGACGAAGGGCCTGGTCAGCCAGTCACCGACGCGGGCCGAGATCAGCGACAGGGCGAACAGCGCCATGACCAACAAGGCAACGTGGCGGCCGGTGTTGCTGGCCTGAATCACCCACTCGCTGCTGACCACCGCGAGGCTTGAGATCAGCGCAAAGGTCAGCGCCATGCCGGCGAGGGTCAGCAAGATCGAGGAACGGGTACGGTTGGCGCCAGCGAACAGAAACGGCACCACCGGCAGGATGCACGGACTGAGGACGGTCAGCAGACCGCCGAGAAATGCGATGAGGTACATAACGGGGTCACCTTGAATGTGGGGGCTGGGCACGCAACCGGGCAGCGAGGGAAACGTCCCTCGCTAGCCTGCTTTATCTACGCCGTGGCTCATGCGGTCTGGCCGTCCAGCAGCTGCCCTTGAGGCGTGCGACTGGCACCGTTTTCCGCGACCAGTTGGCCTTGCGGTGTACGGCTGGAACCATCAGCGGCAACCATCTGGCCCTGCGGTGTACGGCTCGATCCGTCAGCAGCAACCATCTGGCCTTGCGGCGTGCGGCTCGATCCATCAGCGGCAACCATCTGGCCCTGCGGCGTGCGGCTCGACCCGTCAGCGGCGACCATCTGCCCCTGCGGCGTGCGGCTGGAGCCGTCAGCGGCGATCAGTGCATCGCTGCCCTCCTTCGCGACCGTGGTCAGCTGGAAGCAGGTGCTGCTGGCGCAACTGCTCTGCTCCACAGCACTGTCGGCGTGGGCGGCGGCACCGGTGAAGGCGAAGGCTGCTGCGGTCAGAAAGCGCGAGACGTTGTTCATGGCAAAACTCCTTGCAGAAAAAGTAGGGATGACTCAGTTCTGGTTGTTGCAGCCGTCAGCGAATTTGCTGTAATCCAGCTCGCGGGTTTTGCCGGCGGAATCGAGGTAGGTCATGCGCGCCTCGGTGATGCCGCAGGTCACCGAAGTGTCCTCGGTCATCGACAGCACTTTCTGGATATCCAGATGGGTGCCGTA
Source organism: Pseudomonas siliginis (assembly GCF_024072275.1). NCBI lineage: Bacteria > Pseudomonadati > Pseudomonadota > Gammaproteobacteria > Pseudomonadales > Pseudomonadaceae > Pseudomonas > Pseudomonas siliginis. Next base: position 3,538,090 of record NZ_CP099598.1, read on the forward strand.
GGTGTAGGTTTGCCGGCTGACGTCAGCTTCGGCGTGGGCCGAAAGGGTGCAGATGTTCAGAGCGGCGAACAGGCAGGCGGCGAATACGGATTTGTTGTTCATGGTGTTGTCCTCAAGGCTTCAGTGGGTTTGAGCCGAGGCGGTCTGTGTGTGCCTCGATGGAGCCTATTTGAGGCGCTTGAGGTATCGCGTCTGTGTCAGGAAAGGACGAGAATCACTCGTTGTGTATCCACGCCATGTGTAGATACACAGCGATACAAAACCCCGAAAAAATCGTGATTTTGCGTCGGTGTGTATCCGCCGCTGCGGCAGATACACTGCAATACAAAGGCAGGCAGGCGTGCGGTCAACGGCGCTATAGACTGCACGGCATTCCCCCTTTGACAGAGGCTTGAACCGATGGAACATGTCGATCACATTCTCATCGTCGACGACGACCGCGAGATCCGTGAACTGGTAGGCAACTACCTGAAGAAGAACGGCCTGCGCACGACAGTGGTCGCCGATGGCCGACAGATGCGCAGCTTCCTTGATGCCAACACTGTCGACCTGATCGTGCTCGACATCATGATGCCCGGCGACGATGGCCTGCAGTTGTGCCGCGAATTGCGTGTAGGCAAACACAAGGCCACGCCGGTGCTGATGCTCACCGCGCGCAACGATGAGACCGACCGCATCATCGGTCTGGAAATGGGCGCCGACGATTACCTGAGCAAACCTTTCGCCGCCCGCGAGCTGCTGGCGCGGATCAACGCCGTGTTGCGCCGTACCCGCATGTTGCCGCCGAACCTGGTGGTCACCGAAGCCGGTCGCCTGCTGGCCTTCGGTCGTTGGCAGCTGGACACCTCGGCCCGGCACCTGCTCGACAGCGACGGCACCATGGTTGCCCTCAGCGGTGCCGAGTACCGCTTGCTGCGGGTGTTCCTCGACCATCCGCAACGGGTGCTCAGCCGTGATCAGTTACTCAATTTGACCCAAGGGCGCGAGGCCGATCTGTTCGACCGCTCCATCGATCTGCTGGTCAGTCGCCTGCGTCAACGCCTGCTGGACGATGCTCGCGAGCCGGCTTATATCAAGACCGTGCGCAGTGAAGGTTATGTGTTCTCGCTGCCGGTCGAACTGCTTGGGGCTTCGGCATGAAACTCAAGCTGCAATGGCCACGCACTCTCGCCTCGCGCCTGTCGCTGATTTTTCTGATCGGACTGATTCTGGCGCAGGGCCTGTCGTTCGGCGCGCAGTATTACGAGCGTTACCAGAGCGCGAAAAGCACCATGCTCGGCAACCTCGAAACCGACGTCTCGACTTCGATGGCGATCCTCGATCGCCTGCCCGCCGCCGAGCGCGAGGCCTGGCTGCCGCGACTGGCCCGGCGCAATTACGGCTACCTGCTCAACGAGGGCGAACCGGGCATGCCGGTGACCTCGGCTGAAAAGTCCGTCGCGATTGCCTCGATTACGGCGGCCATCGGCGACACTTATCCAATCGTGTTTACCGAAGTTCCCGGCGGTCCGAGACAACACTTCCAGGGCCACCTGCGCCTGAGCGACGGCAGCCCGGTGACCATCGATATCCGTCCGGCGATGGTGCCGCTGTCACCGTGGTTGCCGGTGGTGCTGCTGGGCCAACTGGCATTGCTGATCCTCTGCACCTGGCTCGCCGTGCGCATCGCCATTCGCCCCCTCACCCGCCTCGCCAATGCGGTGGAAACCCTCGACCCCAACGCCCATCCGATCAAACTCGACGAGCAAGGGCCGACCGAAGTGGTCCACGCCGCGCGGGCGTTCAACGCCATGCAAACGCGCATCGCCGCCTACCTGAAAGAACGCATGCAACTGCTCGCGGCGATTTCCCACGACCTGCAAACGCCGATCACCCGGATGAAATTGCGCGCAGAGTTCATGGACGACTCGGTCGAAAAAGACAAACTGAGCAGCGATCTCGGCGAAATCGAGCATCTGGTGCGCGAAGGCGTGGCCTACGCCCGCAGCGTTCACGGCGCCACCGAAGAGAGCCGGCGTACTGATCTCGACTCGTTCCTCGACAGCCTGGTCTTCGACTATCAGGACATGGGCAAGGACGTGCAGCTCGGCGGCAAGAGCAAGGCGGTAATCGAAACCCGCCCGCAGGCCCTGCGCCGGGTCCTGGTGAACCTGACCGACAACGCCCTGAAATTCGCCGGCGCCGCGCAATTGCAGGTCGAAGCGCAGGGCAACAGCCTGTCGGTGAAAGTCCTCGATCGCGGCCCGGGCATCGCCGAGGCCGAGTTGGCGCAGGTACTGGAACCGTTCTACCGCGTAGAAAATTCGCGCAACCGCGACACCGGCGGCACCGGGCTCGGGCTGGCGATCGCCCAGCAATTGGCGATGGCGCTGGGAGGCTCGCTGCTGTTGAGCAATCGTGAAGGTGGCGGGTTGTGCGCTGAACTGAAGTTGCCGCTGCCACGCTGAGAAAAACACCGACTAGACTCATTCATTACCCAGTCGAGGGGGCCGCAGGACGTCTGCTGTGCCCTGCCCCAATCCGTGACCACCGCCCGGTGGCGCCTGCCTCGACATTCAACGCCGCCGGACGGTGATCCTGTTTCAGGAGCACACGTGATGAATGAGGCGAAGCTCAACGAATTCATGGGCAAACTGGTCAACGACATGGGCGGCGCGGCGATGCTGGCCAATGTCATTGTCGGCGAAGAACTCGGTCTGTACCGGGCAATGGCCGACAGCCAACCGATCAGCCCCGAAGCCCTCGCAGCAAAAACCACCTGCAATCCGCGCCTGGTACGCGAATGGCTCAGCGCCCATGCCGCGTCCGGTTACATGGAACACTCTGACGGTCAGTTTCGCTTGCCCGAAGAGCAGGCCTTGGCGCTGGCCGTGGAGGAATCCCCCGTGTACGTCGCTGGCGGTCTCGGCGTGGTGGCGTCGTTTTTCCATGACAAGGACAAACTGGTCAAGGCCATGCGCGGCAATGGCGCCTTGTCGTGGGGCGATCACCATCCGTGCATGTTCAGCGGCACCGAACGCTTCTTCCGCCCCGGCTACAAAGGTCACCTGATTGCCGAATGGCTTCCGGCTCTGGACGGCGTGGTGGCGAAGCTGGAACGCGGCGCCAAAGTTGCCGACATCGGCTGCGGCCACGGCGCCTCGACGGTGATCATGGCCCAGGCGTTTCCAAAATCGCAGTTTGTCGGCTTCGACTTCCACGAGCCGTCAGTCACCGTCGCCACGCAACGGGCCGAAGAAGGCGGCGTGGGCAACCGCGCCAGATTCTTCGAGGGCACGGCGAAAAACTATCCCGGCGGCGACTACGACCTGATCTGCTTTTTCGACTGCCTGCACGACATGGGCGACCCGGTCGGCGCCGCTCGCCACGCTTATGAGTCGCTGAAAGACGACGGCACGGTGTTGCTGGTCGAACCGTTCGCCAACGACAAACTGGACGACAATCTCAACGCGGTCGGGCGCCTGTTCTACGCCGCCTCGACGTTTATCTGCACGCCCAATTCGCTGTCCCAGGAAGTCGGCCTGGGGCTCGGTGCGCAGGCTGGGGAAATGCGCCTGCGCAAAGTTTTTGTCGAGGCCGGGTTCAAGCAGTTCCGTCGCGCCACGCAGACACCGTTCAACCTGATACTGGAGGCGCGCAAGTAACCCGAGCGGATCGCATGCTAACCTGCGGGCACTGCCCATTCTGGAGTGCTGAGCATGCTCGATAGCCCGATCCGCGAACATCTCGATACGCTGTTGCAGGCCATGGCCGACGATAAATTCCTGATATTGACCGGCGCCGGCATCAGCACGCCATCGGGCATTCCGGACTATCGCGACAGTGACGGCGTGCGTCGTGGGCGGCAGCCGATGATGTATCAGGAGTTTCTCGCCGCCCCAGAATCACGCCGGCGCTATTGGGCCCGAGCCATGCTCGGCTGGCCGCGCGTGCGAAAGGCCCGACCGAATGCCGCGCATGAGGCGCTGGCAGCGTTGCAACAGCGCGGCCGGATCAGCGATTTGATCACGCAGAATGTCGATACCTTGCACGATCAGGCCGGCAGCCAGGATGTGATCGAGCTGCATGGCAGTCTGCATCGGGTGCTGTGCCTGGATTGCGGGCAACGCAGCGAGCGCGATGCGATCCAGCAGCAGATGGAGGCACACAATCCCTACCTGAGTGGTGTTGATGCGGTGCAGGCGCCGGATGGCGATACCTTGCTCGACCCGGCATTTGAAGCGCGCTTCCGGGTACCGCAGTGCCCGCATTGCGCGGGTGAGCGGATGAAACCGGATGTGGTGTTCTTCGGCGAGAACGTGGCGCCGACGACAGCGGCACGCGCGCTGGCCGCCGCCGAGAATGCGGCGGGGTTGCTGGTGGTGGGATCTTCGTTGATGGCGTATTCGGCGTTTCGCTTGTGTCGGGTGATCGCCGAGCGTGGCAAACCGTTGATGGCGATCAATCTGGGCAAGACCCGGGCGGATGATCTGCTCGATTTGAAGATTGAAGGCTCGTGTGAGGAGCTTTTGCCGTGGTTGGTGGAGGAGCTGAGGCGGTGAGATTTTGAGTAATGGGTTCGGCTTGAAATCGGCCCCTCACCCTAGCCCTCTCCCGAGGGAGAGGGGACTGACCGAGGTGTTTGTACGGGATTCGTCGACCTGAAATCACTCATCGAACTCAGATCTTTGACTGCCGTGCTGGTGCCGGACTCAATGCGCCCGATCCAGCCCCGCCAGCAATGCGCTGTCGTGGCTGTAGATGTCCGGCGCATAACGCACCTGGCCGCTGCTGTCGACTTGCGCCGTCCAGTAGGTCATCAGGATCGGCACCGGCGCCGACAGGCGAAATTCATGGGTGGTGCCGGTTGCCAGCAAAGTCTCGGTGCGAGCTTTTTCCGCCGGGGACAGCAGCAGATCGCGCAGTTGCAGCGGGTGCTCGACCCGCACACAACCGGAACTGAACGCCCGTGGGCCTTTGTCGAATAGCGCCTTGCTCGGCGTGTCGTGCAGGTACACCGAAAACGGGTTGGGGAAACGGATGACCATCTGCCCCAGCGGATTGCGCGGGCCGGCGTCCTGGCGCAGGAGGATGTTGCCGGGGTTGTCCCAGTCGATATCCGCCGCCGCCAGAGGCTGGCCGTTGGCGTCGAGCACTTGCAGATTCTGGCGGCTGAGGAAGGTCTGGTCCTTGCGGATTTCCGGCAGCTTGTCTTCCTTCCAGATAGTCGGCGGCACCGTCCAGGTCGGGTTCAGCGTCAGGCGGGTGACGCGGGATTTGAGCAGCGGCGTCTGGCGTTCGGCGCGGCCGACCTGGGTGCGGGTCTGCCATACCGGCTGACCGCCCTGATACAGCGTCAGCTCAGCGGCGGCCACGTTGACCACCAGGCCACTGGGCTCCATGTCCTGGGCCATCCAGCGGAAACGTTCGAGATTGACGCGCAACTGATCGCGGCGGGTCAGCGGGCTGATGTTCAGCTCGGCAATGGTGCCCGGCCCGACCACGCCGTCAGCCTGCAACGAATGGCTGGCCTGAAAGTGTTTCACTGCCTCCACCAGCACGTCATCGTAGGCGTTGTCCGGCGTCACCAGTGCATGTGCGAGATAGCCTTCGCTGTACAAGCGTCGGGCCAGTTCCGGAACGCGCGGGTCTTCCATCGCCGGACGCAGCAACGGGCCGTTGCCCACCGGCTGCCATTGCGGCAAGGCTTGCAAGCGTTGCGCGGCATACAGCTGACGCAGGCTCTGATATTGCGGCAGATGCGGACGCGCCAGGTTGAACGCCGCAGCGATATCGTTCATGCCCGGCACGGCAATGCTGAGCAATTGCGCCTGACGATCGGTCGGCGGGCCGTCGACACGCCACAGCGGTTCGAAATGCGATTGCAACAGACGGCCGTAATGCAGATCCTGCAAGGCCTGCAGATAGTTGCGGCTGATGTCGATGTCGGCACACAACTCGCCATCCTGCGGCGGTGTCGTCGCGACCGCATAGCGATTCGGATTTAGCCCGTCGTCGGCCAACAGCTGCAATTGCGCGCGCAATGCCGGCAAGCGTGCGGACTCACTTGCCCACACCGGCATCCAGTCCTGCTGCTCATAAAACGCCTGCAACTGGCTCAACGCCGGGCCATTGAGGCGCGGTGCAATGGCCGGGCACGACTGCGCCAGGCTGATCAAAACTGCCTGCAACGGGCTGCGCGGCTCGACCGGCAATTGCGTTTCAGGCGTCGGCAGGGTTTCGAGCGGGGGCAGCGGCTCATCGGCGCAAGCGACAAACGGCGCAGCGAGCAAACAAATGCTCAAGTAGCATGCGTACTTTTTGAACAACTGCTTTACTCCAATCCATGGCCGTCCAGATGACGGTCAACCTTACATCAGGTGCGCTGAACAGTCAGGCTCGAACCGCGAGCCTGCGGGTATTGACTGGGAGTCAGGAGCCAAAGTGCCGTTTATGTAGCAAGTTGAGGACACTTTATAAAATGTTGACGTTTTTGCGCCGACTTCTGTTGAGCACCGCGACCCTTGTCGCCGTGACCAGCCCAGTATTTGCCGCCGGCAAGCCATCGCCGGTTCTCTACAACAGCCTCGCCCACGCCGCGCCGGAACTCAATCCCCAAGCGCTCAAAGGTGCATTGAACGCCATGCAATGCGCGGTCAACAACGGCGCGAAACCCTCGCGGCATCTGGCGATCATCGATTACTCGCAACCGTCCACCGAACGCCGTCTGTGGATCTTCGATCTGAGCAAAAAGAAGCTGGTGCTGCGTGATCTGGTTGCCCACGGTTCCAACTCCGGGGAAAACTTCGCCACGCAGTTTTCCAATCGCGAAGGCAGTTATCAGTCCAGCCTTGGCCTGTTCCGCACTCAGGAAAGCTACGAAGGTACTCACGGCTATTCGCTGCGCATGGACGGCCTGGAGCCCGGTTTCAATGATCTGGCCCGTGATCGCGCGATCGTGATTCATGCTGCCAGTTACGTGAACCCGCTGTGGAGCAAGCGTCAGGGGCGTATCGGCCGCAGTCAGGGTTGCCCCGCCGTGCGGCCGCAGATCGCCAAACAGGTGATCGATCGCCTGAAGAACGGCCAGTTCATGTTTTCCTGGTATCCGGATCAACGCTGGTTGCAGAAGTCACCGTATCTGAACTGCCAGCCGCAGCAGGTGGCGAGCATTCTCAACACCCACGCCAGTTAACGCGCGTCGCCTCCGGCGGGTTTGTAGAACAGGAACCTGCCGGTCTGCGCCGTGTTGCGATAGGCCTTGGCCCAGCTCGGGTGCACGCCGCGATCATGAAAATACAGGGCACCGCGCGTGCGGTCCTTGAGCTGACGGTTCAACGCCTTGCCGGCAATTTCCTTGGCCAGCGCGTATTCGGCGTCTTCCTTGACCTGATCGGGCCTGCCGTCGCACCACCACGAAAACTGGCAGTTGCCGCTTTCCGAACCTTGCTTGACCACCGCGCATACCGTGTCGGGAAAGCCGTCGTGGCCGAGGCGATTCATCACCACACTGGCGACGGCTTCCATTTCCGGGGTGTCCTTGCCCTTGGCTTCCCAGTAAATACTGCGCGCCAGACAGGTCAGCGGATCGTCTAGCGGCGCGGCGCCGGCCGGGTCCACCGCCTGCGCTTCGGTCGGGGTGATCGCCTCGGATTTCGGCGCCGGGGCAGCGCTGACTTTATCCGCCGCTTTCTCTTCAAGCACCTCGGCTTTCTGTTCGGCCTTGGCCTCGATCGGCGCCTGCGACCCGGCCCATGCTGCGCCGGTCAAAAAGATCCACAACAAACCGCCCGCCAAGCCTTTCGATCCCATGTCGATTCTTCCGTCAGCGCCCGTCCGGGGCAAGATGTTACGTCGGTGAGACGCCCGGTTTGCGGGGTCTTCGCAGAGTGTAGCGAGCAAATGCACGGGCACACCAGCGCAGAAAAAAATCCGCCGCAAAGAAAAACACATTCACTCACCGGGGGCCTTTCGCGCATCATGGGCGCATTCAGCTCAAGGGAGATTTCCATGCGCTTCATGCCGTCCGTTTTGCGTTATGCCGCATTGTCGCTGGGCGTGGTGTTCGCCGCCTCGGCGCTGGCCGCCGATGAACTGCAATTGATCGAGTCGATCAACAGCTATCGCAGCCAGCCCCAGCGTTGCGGCACGCAGGCGTCAAACGAGTTGCCACCGCTGTCGGCCGATCCACGGCTGCGCCTGCCGGCCAGCGGCGCGGTTGATCTGCAGCAGGCCATGACCAGCGCCCACTACCCGATGGTCAACGTGCAGGCGATCACCCTCAACGGCCCCCGCGATGCGGCGTCAGCAATGAAGGCGATTCAGGAAAGCTTCTGTCAGGTGGTGCTCGATCCGCAGTTTGTCGATATCGGTGTCAACCGCGTTGACCGCGACTGGCGCATCGTCCTCGCGCGGCCGTTGCTGACGGCGAAACTCGGCGATGCACAAAGCGAAGGGCAAAAGCTGCTGGCGCAACTCAATACCGCGCGCAGCCAGGCGCGCCAGTGCGGCGGCCAGTCCTTCGCGGCGGCAGCACCGCTGGCGTGGAACGCCACGCTGGGCACGGTCGCTCAGGACCACAGCCGCGACATGGCCAACAACAATTACCTCGACCACAAGGACCGCGACGGCCGCACGCCGGGCGACCGCGCCGAACTGTCCGGTTACAGCGGACAACTGGTCGGTGAAAACATCGCCGCCGGGCAAGACACCGTCGGCAAGGTCGTTGACGGCTGGCTCGCCAGCCCAGGCCATTGCGCCAATCTGATGAATCCGCAATATCAGGAACTGGGCGCCGCTTACGCGACCGATCCGAAAAGCAACGCCGGCATTTACTGGACGGCAATGTTTGGCGCACCGTAAGGCATCATCGACGCCGTCAATCACTCGGTCAGCCAGAGTGATTGGACGGCGTGGCGAGCGCAGCCTACCCTGCGCGATCTGCGCCCGCTGACGGCGTTCCACATCCACGAGGCGAGCCCATGACACAGCGTGAATTGATCGATGGTCACAACCGCCGCGTGGATTATCTGCGCCTGTCGGTCACCGACCGCTGCGATTTTCGCTGCGTCTATTGCATGGCCGAGGACATGCAGTTCCTGCCGCGCCAGCAGATCCTCACCCTCGAAGAGCTGTTCCAGGTGGCGCAAAGCTTCGTCGCCCTCGGCACGCGCAAGATCCGCCTCACGGGTGGCGAGCCGCTGATCCGCCCCGGCGTTGTGCAACTCTGCGAACAGATCGCCGCCCTGCCCGGCCTGCGCGAGCTGTGCCTGACCACCAACGGCTCGCAATTGGGCCGACTGGCCAGGCCGCTGTTCGACGCCGGGGTCAAACGCCTCAACATCAGCCTCGACAGCCTCGATCCGCAGCGCTTCAAAGAGCTGACCCGTACCGGCGATCTGGCGCAGGTCATCGACGGCATCGATGCCGCCCGTGCCGCCGGTTTCACCCGCACCAAACTCAATTGCGTGGTGATGCAGGGCCGCAACGATCACGAGATCAACGATCTGGTCAGTTTCGCCATCGAGCGTGATCTGGATATTTCCTTCATCGAAGAGATGCCGCTGGGCGCGATCGCCGAACACAGCCGCGCCGAATCCTTCTACTCCAGCGCGCAAGTGCGCGAACGCATCGCCGAACGCTTCACCCTGATCGACTCGACCGAATCGACGCAAGGGCCGTCGCGCTACTGGCGCGTGGCCGAGGCGCCGAACATTCGTCTGGGCTTCATTTCGCCGCACAGCCACAACTTCTGCGGTACGTGCAACCGCGTGCGCCTGACCGTCGAAGGTCGCTTGCTGCTGTGTCTGGGCAACGAGCATTCGATGGACCTCAAAGCGGTGTTGCGCGCCCATCCCGGCCACCCGGAACGCCTGGAAAACGCGATCATCGAGGCGATGAAACTCAAGCCGTATCGACACAATTTCGAAGTCAACGACGACGTGCAAGTGGTGCGTTTCATGAACATGACCGGCGGCTGATTCGCCGCGCAACCGGGACCGCGAGATGATCGTCAGACCGAGACCCAATCAGTTCGCCGTGCTGTTCACCCTTAGAGGCTCGATCGCCAAACGCATCGCCGTGCGCACCTTGATGCTGACACTGCTGGCGGCGGCGATTGTGCTGATCGAACTTCTGGTGCCGAGCTACTTCGCCCAGATCAATTCGACGCCGTTCACCCTGCTCGGCCTGTCGCTGTCGATTTTCCTGAGCTTTCGCAACAACGCTTGTTACGACCGTTGGTACGAGGGGCGCAAGGCCTGGGGCGAGGTGCTGTTGCGGGTGCGCGCGGTGATGCGCGAAACCCAAGGCCTCGATGACACCCGCCTGCGTGGGCAACTGTTGCGCAACCTGTGCGGTTTCGCCCACGCGTTGAATGCGCGGTTGCGTGGAGACAGTGAGGAGCAGGCCAGTGCCGACTGGGTCAGCCCACCGATCGATGGGGCTGCGCCGGATCACTGCGGACAGATCCTTCATCAGCTCGGGCGCCAGTGTTCCGAGCTGGAAACGGCCGGTGTGCTGTCGCCATGGCGTTATCAATTGCTGGCCAATCACCTGACCTGTCTGAGCCAGGCCCAAGCGGTGTGCGACCGGATCAAGAACACACCACTGCCCTTCCCTTACACCCTGCTGCTGCACCGCACCATCTACCTGTTCTGCCTGCTGCTGCCGTTCGCCATGGCGCAATCGCTGGGTTGGTTGACGCCGCTGTTCACGGCAATTGTCAGCTACACCTTTTTCGGCTTCGACGCGATTGCCGATGAACTCGAAGACCCGTTCGGGCGCGATGAAAACGATCTGCCGACCGATGCACTGGTGCGCACCCTGGAGCGCGATGTGCTGTACGAACTGGGCGTCTCGCCATTGCCCCCCGCGCCGGAGCCGGACGACTACGTGCTGCGCTGAATGGCTCAGCGGCAAACGACGAGATGGCCCGGCGCGTCCGCTCGGGACCGAGGTGCGGCCATTCGCGAGCAGGCTCGCTCCCACAGTTGAAATGCATTCTCCTGTGGGAGCGAGCCTGCTCGCGAAAAAGGCAACTCGGTCAATCAGACCAAACGCCGGAAAGCGCCACCGACGAATCTTCCGTTTACACGCGCGCGAATTCCCCCTTACTATCCGGGCACACCGGTCGCCGGGCCTGCCCTGCCGCCGACGCTTTCCGCCAACGGAAACACGCGTTATGAGTACGTCACCACAACAACCCCAAAGGTTGTACGTCTCTGCTGTACGCGCCCACTGCAACAGGGGCCGCGTATGAACCGCATCGTCAATCTGCCCATGGCCCTGCGCCGCTCCAAGCTGCGTCACTCCGCACGCCCGCCGGATATCGCCGCTCCCGTCTGATCGCGTGAGCTGAAACCGCGACAGTCAATTTCCCGATTTTCCTGATATCCCTGCCGGGACACTTACGCCTTTTTGTCGCGTCGTGTCCGGCCGAATCTGCGCGCCTGTGCGGCGCCATCGTGAGTGATTTGCCATGAAATTCGCAGCCATCGAAGACGCACGCCTGTTCCTCGAACAGAACCCCGATATCGACATGATCGAATTGTTCATCCTCGACGCCAACGGCGTGCCGCGCGGCAAGCTGTTGCACCGCGAAGAACTGCTCGCCGTATACGAAAGCGGTCGACCGCTGCCGAGCACCATCCTTGGCCTGACCGTACAAGGCGAGGACGTCGAGAACTCCGGACTGGTCTGGGACGTCGGCGACATCGACTGCCGCGCCTATCCGCTGCAAGGCAGTCTGGTGCGCCTGCCGTGGCGACAGATTCCAACCGCTGCGGTGCAGGTCAGCATGCACCCGAGCGAGGGCATGCCGGCGAGCATCGCTGACCCTCGGCACCTGCTGATCAAGGTGATCGACGGGCTCAAGGCCGAGGGCTATCACCCGATCATGGCCTGCGAGCTGGAGTTCTATCTGCTCGACGCCAAACGCGACCACAACGGCCGCCCGCAACCGGCGCTGGACGCTGACGGCGGACGACCGCGACACACGCAAGTCTACGGTTTGCGCGAGCTGGAGCAGATCGAGCCATTCCTCGCCGACCTCTACAGCGCGTGCAAACTGCACGGTATTCCGGCGCGCACGGCGATCTCCGAATACGCCCCGGGGCAAGTGGAAATCACCCTCGAACACGGCGATGCGCTGGAGGCGATGGATCAGGCGGTGCGCTACAAACGTCTGGTCAAAGGCGTGGCGCACAAGCACGGCATGCAGGCGACGTTCATGGCCAAGCCGTTCGATGATCTGGCCGGCACCGGCATGCACATGCACGTCAGCCTGGCCGATGCCGAGGGGCGTAATTTGTTCGCTTCTGAAGACCCGGCCGGCACACCACTGTTGCGCACGGCGATTGGCGGCATGCTCGCCTCGCTGCTCGATTCGCTGCTGCTGTTCTGCCCCAACGCCAACTCCTACCGGCGTTTCCAGGCCAACAGCTATGCGCCACTGGCGCCGACCTGGGGCGTCGACAACCGCACGGTCAGCCTGCGCGTACCCGGTGGCCCGGCCCCTACGCGACACATCGAACACCGCATCTGCGGCGCCGACGCCAACCCGTATCTGGCAGCGGCGGCGATCCTCGCCGGCATTCATCGTGGCATTCGTGAAGAGCTGGATCCGGGGGCACCGGTCGAGGGCAATGGTTATGCCCAGGCGAAAGAACTGCTGCCGACCGATTGGCTGACGTCGTTGCAGGCGCTGGAAAATTCCACGTGGGCACGGGAGGCATTGGGGCAGGAATTCCTTGGGGTGTATCTGGCGGTAAAGCGTGCCGAGTATCGGCAGTTCATGGCTGAAGTGGGTGAGCAGGATTGGCGGTGGTATCTGACCGAGGCTTAAAGATCCAACACCGAACCTGTGGGAGCGAGCCTGCTCGCGAAGGCGTCATCACATTCAACATTTTGGGTGACTGACACACCGCTTTCGCGAGCAGGCTCGCTCCCACAGGGAATGCACTTCGAACCTGAATTTTTTGTGGACCCTGACATGACCATTCGCTGCAATTCCTATTACACCGCCACACTCAACCACGACACCGACTACCCGACCGTGCAAGGCCGGCACAAGGTCGATGTGGTGATCATCGGCGGCGGTTTCACTGGCGTCGCCACTGCCGTCGAGCTGGCGGAAAAAGGCCTGAAAGTCGCCATCGTCGAAAGCCACAAGATCGGCTGGGGCGCCACCGGGCGCAATGGCGGGCAAGTCACCGGCAGCCTTTCCGGCGACGGCGCGATGCGCAAACAGATGCGCGCGAAACTTGGCGATGATGTGGACGATTTCATCTGGCATCTGCGCTGGCGCGGGCATGAAATCATCCGCCAGCGCGTCGACAAATACGCGATCCAGTGCGACCTCAAACACGGCCACTTGCACGCGGCGTACAAGCCGAGCCACATGGTCGATCTGCGCAAGGATTACGACGAAGCCGTGCGTCGCGGATTGGGCGATGAAGTGAGCCTGCTCGACCGCAGCCAGGTTCGCGACCTGCTGCAAAGCGAGCTCTACCACGGCGCCATCAAGAACACCCGCAACATGCACCTGCACCCGCTCAACCTGTGCATTGGCGAAGCACGCGCAGCCGAAAGCCTGGGCGCGCAGATCTTCGAAAACAGTGAAGTGCTGGAGATCATTCACGGCGACACACCTGGCGTGCGCACCGCTCACGGTCAGATCGACGCCAATCAGGTGATGCTCGCCGGTGACGTCTATCACAAGCTCGAACCGGGTCAGCTCAAGGGCAAGATCTTCCCGGCCATGGGCGGCATCGTCACCACCGCGCCGCTCGGTGATCTGGCGCAACAGATCAACCCCGAAGACCTCGCCGTGTACGACTGCCGCTTCGTCCTCGATTACTACCGGCTCACCGCCGACGGCCGTTTGCTGTTCGGCGGCGGCGCCAACTACAGCGGCAAGGATTCGCGCGACATCGCTGCGGAACTGCGCCCGTGTATCGAACGCACGTTCCCGGCGCTAAAAGGCGTGCCGATCGATTACCAGTGGAGCTGCGCGATGGGCATCGTCATCAACCGCATCCCGCAACTGGGCAAGCTCTCGGACAACGTCTGGTATTGCCAGGGCTACTCGGGACATGGCATCGCCACCACGCACATCATGGGCGAGATCATGAGCCGCGCGATCACCGGGCAAATGGAGCAATTCGACACCTTCGCCGCGTGCCAGCACATCCGCGTGCCAATGGGCGACCTGCTGGGCAATCCGTTGCTGGCGGCGGGGATGTGGTATTACCAGATGCTTGAGCGGTTGCGCTGAATTCACTGGCCCTATCGCGAGCAGGCTCGCTCCCACATTGGATTTGTGCACGACACAACACCCTGTGGGAGCGAGCCTGCTCGCGAAGAGGCCCTCAAACCCCACACAAAATTCAATCCGGCAACTGCTCCACCACAATCCCCAACCGCCGATAATCCTCGACATTCCCCGACCCGGGATGCCGCTCGGTAATCAACCTATGCAGGCGCGTGCACGGCGCGACCACAAACGGCTCCACCGCACCCAGCTTGTCTGCCGTAGTCACTGCAATCACCCGCGCTGCACTGTCTAGCATCGCCTGTTTGATCGGCACTTCATCGAAATGCAGCGAGGTAATCCCGACCTCGGGATGAATCGCACACACCCCGGTAATCGCCAGATCCGCCTTGATTCCGGCCAACAGTCGCAGCGCTTCCTGACCACTGGCCGACATCGAATGCGGATTCAATTCACCACCCGCCAGAATCACTTTCACACCTTTATATTCGGACAAGGCAATCGCCGTCAGTGGGGAAGCGGTCACGGCGGTGATGCGGATGTTGGCGGGTAGCGCGCGCGCCACCTGCAAGGTGGTCGAGCCGGAATCGAACAGCACAATCTGCCCGTCCTCGATGTGCTGCGCCGCCAATTGCGCCAGGCGCACCTTGACCTCGTCGGTCTCATCCAGACGCGTGAAGTAATCCTTGCCCGAGTCCTTCGGTCGCGGCAACGCCCCGCCATGCACGCGCTGCACCAGCCCGGCGTTGTCCAGTTCGGCAAGGTCGCGGCGGATAGTATCTTCGGACACCGCGAAATGCTGGCTCAGCTCGGAAGCCATGACCTTGCCGTCACGTTCGAGAAGCAAAAGGATTTTCTGCCGACGCAGGGACGGCAATTCAGCGATGGAGTGATCGTGCATGGTTGTGCCTGTTTGTGCTTGTAGTTGCAGGTTTCAGCGACACTAGCGAAAGTCTCGGGCAAATACAAACGCAGCGGCTATCAATGCTTTCGATCATTGGAATCAACACGGCGAATTTTTTCTTTGCGTTGCGCCTGTTCACAATGGCCCCACTCTCAAAAGCTCAGGATGAACAGCCCATGAATCTCAATTTCGCCTTCGCCTGCATGATCGTCGTGTCGTTCGCGATTGCCTTGGGCCACGCCTGACCTGCACCAACAACGCCGGGGCAAAATGCAGCAGCACCATCCGGCTCAGATGATGCGTCAGGATAAACACCACATTCAGCCCGCCGCCAAACGCGACAATCGCAATCGTCTCGATCGCGCCCGGCATGTACGCCAGCCAAAGGGACAGCGGATCACCGCCCAGCCAGCGCGCAGCCACCTCGGCAAACACCGCTGCAACGACGATCATCAAACCCACCGAGACCAACGCCGTGCGCCCATGCCGCGCCAGCTCTGCGATGCCGAGTCCCTGAAAACGTGAGCCGATGCGCACGCCGAGAATCAGTGCGGCCAGGTTCAGGCTCCACTCCGGCATGTGAAAACCGTGCAGCCATCCCGACTTCACAAATACAGCGGTTATGAGAATCGCGGTAAGCATGAATGGTGCCGGGACGCCGACCAGCAACAACAGGCGGCCGAGCAATACGCTCAAAGCGATGACTGAGCACGCGGTCAGCGCCATGCCTGTGGTCAACGGATCGCTGGCCACTTCAGCCACCGCTGCTTGCCCGGGAATGAGCAAACTCACCAGTACGGTGATCAACAGCAGCCGCATCAGATGCACGATGATGACTTTGCTCGAAGCCTTTTCCGACTCAAGCAAATCGAACACTGCGGCCAATGCGCCGGGATACACCGCCAGCAGTGCATTGGTGCGATTCCATCCGGCACCGCGTGTCAGCCACCATCCGGCGAGTGCAATTTGTACGGTCAGGCAGATCAGCAACACGCCAAGGCTGGGCAGCATCGTCGTCGCCGTTTCGCTGTCCCATGCTTCGAACATCAGCCCGGTGGCGATGCCCAGCGTGACCTGGATGTAGCCCAAGCCATAAGGAGTTGCCGGGGCGATGCCGGTTTTGCTGGCAAACAACGCGGTAACGACAATCGAGCCCAGCAGCAAGCCGTGGGGTACGCCTTCAAACTGCAACAACGCGCCAAAACCAGCCGCAATCAACAAGCACACAATGGATTTCATGGTTCGCCTTCCTGGCTATTTATCTGACACACCACCATTCCACTTGTGGGAGCGAGCCTGCTCGCGAAAGCGTCCTGCCAGTCACAGATAAATAACTGATCTATCGCCTTCGCGAGCAGGCTCGCTCCCACAAGAATCCAATACGTCTTACATACGCAAGCGTGCAATCGCCCGCCGATATTTCTCGATCCGCTCCAGATCCTCCCAACTCGGCGAGGCGATCCGCGAGATATCGCTGTTCTCTTCCAGATCCGCCAGCTTCACCACCCGGCCGATCGGGTTTTGCGCGGCGCGGTCGACAAAATCCTCGTAGGACTCACCGGACACTTTGGTCACCGCCGCAATCGCCGCCAGCACCTCTTCGCTGAATCCTTCCCCGCGCAAATCATCCAGACTCACCCCACAATCCTCGACCACATCGTGCAGCACAGCGACGATCCGTTCTTCCAGCGTGTGCATGCGCAACATGACTTTCAGCGGATGCAGAATGTACGGCGCCCCGCCCTTGTCCACCTGCCCGGTGTGGGCCGTGGCGGCAATGGCAATAGCGCGTTCGAGGGTTTGGGCCATGGGAATCGAATCCTGCGCTGAATGTTTCTGATTGTTGCGCAGTGTACGCGAAGATCGCTCGGCGCAAACCGATTGAACCTTGCCCGCCCTCGCCGCCTCGAAACCAGACAAGCGCCAAATCACCGATCAGACGCGGCGCCATTGGAGAGGAATTGCCGATGAAAACCCGACTGCTGCTCCTGATCGCCACGTTCGCCATCATCCCCACCTGCGTCATGGCCGAAGGCTGCGACGTCCAGACCCGCTCCTCCAGCGCCGCAGTGCCCGCCGTGGAAACCCATAGCTGTTACGAATACGAAGGCATGCCGGTGGACTCCATCAACTGGTCATGCAGCAACGAAACCAAGGACACCCTCAACGCCACCAAGAAGAAAGTCCAACGCTGCGACGACCACTACCAAGCCACCTGCAACGCTCGCCTCACCCAGGAATCCCTCGCCAACCCGCACTCGACCAGCAAAGACAAAAGCGCCAAACCGCTGAACATGCCCGACAACGCCAAAGTCACCACGTATTACTACAACGGTGAGCACTTGGCGCAGGCGAAGATTGATTGCGAAAACAGTGGCGGGAACTGGAAGGCTAAATAGTCTCGGTTATCGAGGATTGCCTGACAGAGAGCCCGGCTTGATGCCGGGCTTGCTGCATCTGCAAACAGCTTCAACCTTCACCTGCACCGCTGCTCGTGCCGCTGTCGTTCGATTGCTTCGAACCACTGGGCTTGGAACCCGAAGGTGTAGAGCCGTCATTGTTGGTGGTGTTGCCCTGCGTGCCTTTGGGCACGGTGGCGCCATTGGAATGAATGTCTTCCGGCGCACTCGGATTGGTTTGGCTATTGCCGTCGTTAGCGGTGGGTGCCGGGGTATCGCTGGCGGCTGTTGCATAGAGCGAAGTGGCGGATAACAGCGTGGCCAAGGTGAATGCTGCGAGACTGGATTTATGCATGTCGGCGGTTCCTCTGCGGGGGTGAGTTATGCATTGGAAGCGCGTGCGCGGGGAAAATGCGGAAGGGGTGACGAATGGCAGGAACAAACAACCCGACACCCCCTAAAAGATGCCGGGTCAACAAACAATATGCGTTATCCGATCAGAAATTCGCCGGCGTATTCGCACTGATAATCTCAGCCTCATCCGCGCCGATATTGCGAAACTTATGCGGCAACGTCGTCGGAAAGTAATACCCGTCCCCCGCACTCAGCACACTCACCTGCCCGTCCACGGTCAATTCCACCGTGCCGCGCGTGACCAAGCCGCACTCTTCGCCTTCGGCATGCACGATCGGCTCTTCGCCGGAGCTGGCGCCGGGGGCATATTGTTCGCGGAGCAGGCGCATCTGCCGACTAGGGACGGAGGCGCCGATGAGCAGCAGGCGCAGGCCGTGGCGGCCGAGGTCGGGTTGTTCGTTGGCGCGGAACACGTATTGGTGTTCGCGCGGGGGCTGGTCGAAGGTGAAGAAGTCGGCCAGGGACATCGGTATGCCTTCGAGCAGCTTTTTCAGCGAGCTGACGGAGGGGCTGACGCGGTTCTGTTCGATCAGCGAGATGGTCGCGTTGGTCACGCCGCTACGCCGGGCGAGCTCGCGCTGGGAGAGTTTGTAGCTTTCGCGTACTAGTTTGAGTCGAGAACCCGTATCCATGACAGCCTTATGTTGAGGTACTTAAGGGTAATGGGGGTGGGTGGCGGGTGACGCGCAGGTCGCGCGGATCACGTTGCTCCCGTGTCCCGGAACAGTGAAAGGCGGCTATTAAATCACGTTTGCCGGTGTTGCTCAGCAGGTTCGATGGATGGTGCGGCAAAAGTCCTGTTGGCCTTGGCAATACAGCCACTGTGGGAGCGAGCCTGCTCGCGAAAGCGTAGTGTCTGGCGAATCGATGTCGCCTGATATGGCCTCTTCGCGAGCAGGCTCGCTCCCACAGTGGACATCAGTGGTTTTGCATAAGTGAAAAACCGGCGAGGTCTTTCGGACCGCCGCCGGGAGGTAAGTCAGACGCCGAAGCGGTCGCGCAGGGAGTAGTAGACCGCGCCCAGAGCGGTAAGCGGTGCGGAGAAGGTGCGGCCGCCGAGCATTGGCATGTGCGGCAGTGAGGCGAAGGCGTTGAAGCGTTCGGCGTCGCCGCGGATCATTTCCGAGATCAGTTTGCCGGCCAGGTGCGAGCAGGTGACGCCGTGGCCGCTGTAGCCCTGCATGTAGTAGGCGTTCTTTTCGATGCGGCCGAATTGCGGCATGCGCGACATGGTCAGCAGGAAGTTGCCGGTCCAGCGGTAGTCGATCTTCACGTCCTTGAGCTGCGGAAAGGTCTTGAGGATCTTCGGCCGGATCAGCTGCTCGATATCGTCCGGCTCCCGCGCGCCGTAGACCACACCACCACCGTAAAGCAGGCGGTTGTCAGCGGTGAGGCGGTAGTAATCCAGCAGATAGTTGCAGTCCTCGACGCAGTAATTATTGGTGATCAGGCTGCGCGCCTGCTGCTCGGTCAGCGGTTCGGTGACGACGATCTGCGAACCACACGGCATGCTTTTCGCGGTGACGCGATTGTCGAGGCCTTGCGGCAGATAAGCGTTGCCGGCGATCAGCAAATATTTGGCGCGGACCAGACCTTTGGCAGTGCGCACGGTGATCGGCTCGCCGTAGGTGATTTCCACCGCCGCCGATTGCTCGTAGATCTTGCCGCCCAAACGCACGATGGCAGCGGCCTCCCCTAGCGCCAGATTCAATGGATGAACGTGGCCACCCTGCATGTCCAGCAAGCCGCCAACGTAGGCGTCGGAGCCGACTTCGCGACGAATATCCGCTGCATCGAGCATCTTCAGATTGCGGTTGCCGTAGCGTTCCCAGTTGCGCTTCTGCTCTGCCAGGCCATTGAGTTGTTTCTTGTTCATCGCCGCGAAGATGCCGCCCGGGCGATAGTCGCACTTGATGTCGTAATCCTTGATGCGCGAACGAATGATATCGGCGCCTTCAAAGATCATGCTGCCGAGGATTTCGGCAGTCTTGTCGCCGTAACGCTCTTCGATGACATCGACGTCGCGGCTATAGGAATTGACCAGTTGCCCGCCATTGCGACCGCTGGCGCCGTAGCCGACTTTCGCCGCTTCCAGCACGGTGACTTTGTAGCCGGCTTCGCTGAGGAACAGTGCCGAGGACAGGCCTGTGTAGCCGGCGCCGATGATGCAGACGTCGCAGTCCAGCGCTTCTTCGAGAATCGGGAAGTCGATGACTTCGTTGCGAGTGGCGGCGTAGTAGCTGTTTACGTGTTGCTGTTTCATAGGTTTCTCCGAAGGCCGCCAACCAGGGGCGGCCGCCGCTGTATAAGAGTCAGAGCTTGATCCAGGTCGCTTTCAGTTCGGTGTACTTGTCGAACGCGTGCAGCGATTTGTCGCGGCCGTTGCCCGATTGTTTGAAGCCACCGAATGGCGCAGTCATGTCGCCGCCGTCGTACTGGTTGACCCAGACGCTGCCGGCGCGCAGGCCGCGGGCGAAGGTGTGCGCCTTGCTCAGGTTGCTGGTCCACACCCCGGCGGCGAGGCCGAAGATGCTGTCGTTGGCGATCTGCAGGGCTTCTTCGGCAGTGTCGAAGGTGATCAGCGACAGCACCGGGCCGAAGATTTCTTCTTGGGCGATAGTCATCGCATTGGTCACGCCGTCGAAAATCGCTGGCTGCACGTAGAGGCCGCCGGTTTCTTCGAGGGTGCGTTGGCCGCCGGCAATCAACTCGGCGCCCTGCTCGCGGCCGATGCTGATGTAGCGCAGCACGTTGTCCAGTTGACGCTGGTCGACCACGGCGCCGACGGTGGTCGCCGGATCAAGCGCGTGCCCCGGTTTCCACGCTTGCAGCGCTTCCACCAGCAGCGGAATGAACTGCTCGCGAATCGAGCGCTCGACCAGCAGACGCGAGCCGGCAGTGCAGACTTCGCCCTGGTTGAAGGCGATGGCACTGGCTGCTGCCTGGGCTGCCGCGCGCAGGTCCGGTGCGTCGGCGAACACCACGTTCGGGCTCTTGCCGCCGGCCTCGAGCCAGACGCGTTTCATGTTGCTCTGGCCGGCATAGATCATCAGCTGCTTGGCGATCGCCGTGGAGCCGGTGAAGGCCAGCACGTCGACGTCCATGTGCAACGCCAGCGCCTTGCCGACGGTGTGGCCGTAGCCCGGCAGCACGTTGAACACGCCCTTCGGAATACCCGCCTCCAGCGCCAGTTGCGCGATGCGGATAGCGGTCAGCGGTGATTTTTCCGAAGGCTTGAGGATGAACGAATTACCCGCCGCCAGCGCCGGGGCGAACTTCCAGCTGGCCATGATCAGCGGAAAATTCCATGGCACGATGGCGGCGACCACACCCGAGGGCTCACGGGTGACGAGGCCAAGTTGGTCGTGCGGCGTGGCGGCGACTTCGTCGTAGATCTTGTCGATGGCCTCGGCGCTCCAGCGGATCGCGTTGGCGGTCGCCGGGATGTCGATGCTCATCGAATCGCTGATCGGTTTGCCCATGTCGAGGGTTTCCAGCAGTGCCAGTTCTTCCTGGTGTTGCAGGATCAGATCGGCGAAGCGGATCAGGACGCGCTTGCGCTCGGCCGGGGCTTTTTTCGCCCAGATGCCGGAGTTGAACGACTGGCGCGCGGCTTCTACGGCGAGGTTGGCGTCGGCTTCATCGGTGCTGGCGACGGCGGCAAGAAAGCGGCCGTCGACCGGGCTCAGGCATTCGAAGGTGTCGCCACTGATTGCCGGGCGATATTCACCGTTAATGAAGGCGCGGGATTCGATGGACAGAGACTGGAAGCGTTGTTCCCAGTCGTTGCGGGTTGTGGTCATTGTTTTGAGCTCGACAAGGGGGAATTTGGGGGTTGGTCTGGTTGCTTTGTCTGGCCGGGAATCGCTGCCCTCACCCTAGCCCTCTCCCAGAGGGAGAGGGGACCGATCGGGGGATGCCTGGTAACTGCGCCGACCTGAAAAATCTTTGCCGAATCCATCATCGACTGGATCGTTCAGGTCGCCGGATATCTCCAGACGACGCGGTCAGTCCCCTCTCCCTCCGGGAGAGGGTTAGGGTGAGGGGCTTTTGATCTTCAGACCGTATGCAGATACCAGTTGTACTCAAGGTCAGAAATCGAGTTCTCGAACTCGGCCAGCTCGCTTTCCTTGCACGCGACGAATACGTCGATGTACATCGGGTCGATGTAGCGCGCCATGACTTCGCTGTCGTCGAGTTCGCGCAAGGCGTCGCGCAGGTTGTTCGGCAGGCTCTGCTCGTTCTGCTCGTAGCTATTACCTTCGACCGGGGCGCCTGGCTCGATCTGGTTGGTAAGCCCGTGGTGGATACCGGCCAGCACCGACGCCATCAGCAGGTACGGGTTGGCATCGGCACCGGCGACGCGGTGCTCGATGCGCACGGCGTCCGCTGAACCGGTCGGCACGCGCACGGCCACGGTGCGGTTGTCGATGCCCCAGCTCGGCGAGTTCGGCACATAGAATTGCGCGCCGAAGCGGCGATAGGAGTTGACGTTCGGGCAGAGGAACGCCATTTGCGCCGGCAGGGTCTCGAGCACACCGCCGATCGCGTGACGCAGTGCGGCGTTCTGCTCGGGATCCTCGCTGGCGAAGATGTTGTTGCCTTCTTTGTCCAGAATCGAAATGTGCACGTGCAAACCATTGCCGGCCTGGCCCGGATAAGGCTTGGCCATGAAGGTCGTGTCCATCTCGTGGTCGTAGGCGATGTTCTTCACCAGACGCTTGAGCAGGACCGCGTAATCGCACGCCTTGATCGGGTCGGAGACGTGATGCAGGTTGACTTCGAACTGCGCCGGGGCGCTCTCCTTGACGATGGCATCCGCCGGGATGCCCTGCTCTTTCGCGCCTTCGAGGATGTCTTGCAGGCAATCGACGTATTCGTCGAGATCGTCGATCAGGTAAACCTGGGTCGACACCGGACGCTTACCGGATACCGGTGAACGTGGCGATTGCGGACGGCCATTCACGTTGTCCTGGTCGATCAGGTAGAACTCGAGTTCGAACGCCGCGCAGATGGTCAGGCCGAGGTCGTCGAATTTGCGCACCACGTTGGCCAGCACTTCACGCGGGTCGGCGAAGAACGGCTGACCTTCGATCTCGTGCATGGTCATCAGCAGTTGTGCGGTCGGGCGTTTTTGCCACGGCTCGATGCTCAGGGTGCCGGGGATCGGGTAGCAGATGCGATCGGCATCGCCGATATCCAGGCCCAGGCCGGTGCTTTCCACCGTCGAGCCGTTGATGTCCAGCGCGAACAGCGACGCCGGCAGGTTGATGCCTTTTTCGTACACCTTATGAAGACTGGTGCGTTCGATGCGCTTGCCGCGCACCACACCGTTCATATCCGCAATCAGAAGGTCGACGTACAAAACCTCAGGATATTTCTTAAGGAATGCGTTGGCTTCGTTGAGTTGAACGGTACGCAGAGGGACCGACATGATGCACCTATTTAGCTGTTAATTATTATGTTCACCACTGTGTTGCGCAGCCAGTCAATCCGAAAGGCAAAGTGAAGTCAATAGCGAACACCCTGCCCTGCAGCCTTTATTTTTCGGGCTTTTCTTAACACTCTCGTGCCATATCCGCCGGCAAACCCCGGTAAACCTGAGTGATTTGATGAATGGCGTTTAGAATTTTTTACATGGCAGTTGTTAATTAAAATCAACGAGGCTAAGCTCCGGAAAAGCTCGTTCAAGTGACAGACTTCGAGGTGAATAAAAATGGCATTCAAGCCATTGATCGGCGTTACTGCGTGCGTCAAACAGATTGGCCTGCACCCCTATCACATCAGCGGTGACAAGTACGTACGTGCTGTCAGCGTTGGCGCTCAAGGGTTGCCGGTGGTCATTCCTTCCCTCGGCAACCTGACTGAAATCGATGACCTGCTCGGTCAGCTCGACGGTCTGTTGCTCACCGGCTCTCCCTCGAACGTGGAGCCCTTCCACTATCAAGGCCCGGCCAGCGCCCCCGGCACGGATCATGATCCGGCCCGCGACGCCACCACCCTTCCTTTATTGCGTGCAGCCATCGCGGCGGGCGTTCCGGTGCTCGGCATCTGCCGTGGCTTCCAGGAAATGAACGTGGCCTTCGGCGGCAGCCTGCATCAAAAGGTGCACGAGCTGCCCGGCATGCTCGACCACCGTGAAGCCGACAGCCCGGATGTGGCCGTGCAATACGCACCAGCCCATGCGGTCAGCGTGATCGCTGGCGGCGTGTTCGAAGCGCTGGAGCTGCCCGACGAATTTCAGGTCAATTCGATTCACAGCCAGGGCATCGACCGCCTCGCTCCCGGCCTGCGTGCTGAAGCCGTGGCACCGGACGGTTTGATCGAAGCGATCTCGGTCGAGCACAGCCTGACCTTCGCCCTCGGCGTGCAATGGCATCCGGAATGGCAGGTGCTGGACAACCCGAGCTACCTGAAGATTTTCCAGGCGTTCGGCGCAGCGTGCCGGCAACGGGCGGCGAAGCGCAGTCAGCGCTGACGCAATCCCAGACTCGATAACGATTTACTGCCCCCACGGCTGGCGGGTGTGCGTTTGCACATCTGCCAGTCGTGAACCGCAACACCCGTGATAACAACAAGTACGACCCAGGCAGCCAGGACGGCGGCGCCGAACAAGCCGGATCGGTACGGACAAAGGCCACTCAGGTCAACGCATATCCCCTGTGGGAGCGAGCCTGCTCGCGAAAGCGGTGTATCAGCAAACGATGATGTCGACTGACACTCCGTATTCGCGAGCAGGCTCGCTCCCACAGGTTCTGTGGGAGCTGACAGGCATTCCGGACCGTTCCGCAATCCACTTAAGCCCGGCCACATTGGCCAGGCACACGACACCTGTTGGGAGTTTCACATGGCAAACGCCTCCAGCACTTACCGCAAGGCACTCGAAGGTCATCAGCAACCGAAAAAGGTGTTGGTGAAAGTCGATCGTGTCACCAAGAAGTTCGAC
Organism: Pseudomonas siliginis; assembly: GCF_024072275.1. NCBI lineage: Bacteria > Pseudomonadati > Pseudomonadota > Gammaproteobacteria > Pseudomonadales > Pseudomonadaceae > Pseudomonas > Pseudomonas siliginis. The sequence goes on from NZ_CP099598.1 coordinate 3,563,004, forward strand.
GAAACCGTGGCCGTGGACGATGTGTCCCTGGAGATCCATCAGGGCGAAATCTTCGCGCTGCTGGGCGGTTCCGGTTCGGGCAAATCGACGCTGCTGCGCATGCTCGCCGGTTTCGAGCGGCCGACCGAGGGGCGGATTCTGCTCGATGGCGTGGACATCACCGACATGCCGCCGTACGAGCGGCCGATCAACATGATGTTCCAGTCCTACGCACTGTTCCCGCACATGACCGTGGCGCAGAACATCGCCTTCGGCCTCAAACAGGATCGTTTGCCGGCCAGCGAAATCGATGCCCGCGTCGAAGAAATGCTGCGGCTGGTGCACATGACCCAATACGCCAAGCGCCGCCCGCACCAGTTGTCCGGCGGCCAGCGTCAGCGCGTGGCCCTCGCCCGCTCGTTGGCCAAACGGCCGAAACTGTTGCTGCTCGACGAGCCGATGGGCGCGCTGGATAAAAAGCTGCGTTCGCAGATGCAACTGGAGCTGGTGGAGATCATCGAGCGCGTCGGCGTGACCTGCGTCATGGTCACCCACGACCAGGAAGAAGCCATGACCATGGCCCAGCGCATTGCGATCATGCACTTGGGCTGGATCGCGCAGATCGGCAGCCCGGTGGACATTTATGAAGCGCCGGTCAGCCGCATGGTCTGCGAATTCATAGGTAACGTGAACGCTTTCGACGGCACCGTGGTGGAAGATCTGGAAGGCCACGCGATCATTCACAGCCCCGACTTGCAGCAGAAGATCTATGTCGGTCACGGCGTCAGCACGTCGGTGCAGGACAAATCGATCACCTACGCCATCCGCCCGGAGAAAATGCTCGTCAGCACCACCCAACCGGAGTTCCGCTACAACTGGTCCGAAGGCAAGGTCCACGACATCGCCTACCTCGGCGGCCATTCGGTGTTCTACGTCGAGCTGCCCGGCGGCAAGATCGTTCAGTCGTTCATGGCCAATGCCGAGCGGCGTGGCGCGCGGCCGACCTGGGACGACAAGGTCTACGTCTGGTGGGAAGACGACAGCGGCGTGGTGCTGCGCTCATGAGAACTTTCAATCAGCAATTCTTGCGCCTGGTGCCCAGCGGACGAAAACTGGTGATCGGCATTCCGTTCATCTGGCTGTTCCTGTTCTTCATGCTGCCGTTCTTTCTGGTAATGAAGATCAGCTTCTCGGAAGCCGCGCTGTCGATCCCGCCGTACTCGGAGATCTACACCTTCGCCGAACAGAAATTCCAGCTGCTGCTGAACATCGGCAACTACACCCTGCTCGGCGAAGACGAGCTGTACCTGTCGGCGTACCTCGGCTCGCTGAAAGTCGCGGCATTGAGCACGCTGATGTGCCTGGTGATCGGTTTCCCGATGGCGTACGCGATCACCAAGACCGGCAAGGAAACGCAAAATGTCCTGCTGCTGTTGATCATGATGCCGACCTGGACGGCGATCCTGATCCGCGTGTATGCGTGGATGGGCATCCTCAGCAACAACGGTCTGCTCAACGGGTTTCTGATGTGGACCGGGCTCACCGACCACCCGATCGAGATCCTCAACACCAACACTGCCGTCTATATCGGTGTGGTTTACGCCTATCTGCCCTTCATGGTTCTGCCGCTCTACGCCAACCTCGTCAAGCACGACAACAGCCTGCTGGAAGCCGCGCAGGATCTGGGTTCGAGTAACTTCAACAACTTCTGGAAGATCACCGTGCCGCTGGCCAAGAACGGCATCATTGCCGGCTGCATGCTGGTGTTCATTCCGGTGGTCGGCGAGTTCGTGATTCCGGAACTGCTGGGTGGCCCGGAGACGCTGATGATCGGTCGCGTGCTGTGGCAGGAGTTCTTCAATAACCGCGACTGGCCGGTGGCTTCCGCGCTGGCGGTGGTGATGCTGTTGATCCTGATTGTGCCGATTCTGCTGTTCAACCGCAGCCAGGCCAAAGAGATGGAGGCACGGGGATGAAACGCTTCAACTTTTCCAAATTCATGCTGATCTTCGGCTTGATGTTCATTTATCTGCCGATGCTGATTCTGGTGATCTACTCGTTCAACGCCTCGAAACTGGTGACGGTGTGGGGTGGCTGGTCAGTGAAGTGGTATGTCGGCCTGCTCGACAACACGCAACTGATGGGCTCGGTGCTGCGCTCGCTGGAGATCGCCTGCTACACCGCGATTGCCGCTGTGGCACTGGGGACGCTGGCGGCGTTCGTGCTGACGCGGGTGACGCGCTTCAAGGGCCGCACGCTGTTTGGTGGCCTGGTGACCGCGCCGTTGGTGATGCCGGAAGTGATCACCGGTCTGTCGCTGTTGCTGCTGTTCGTGGCGATGGCGCAACTGATCGGCTGGCCGCAGGAGCGCGGCATCGTCACCATCTGGATCGCCCACACCACGTTTTGTGCAGCCTATGTCGCGGTGGTAGTCTCCGCGCGCCTTCGCGAGCTGGATCTGTCGATCGAAGAAGCGGCGATGGATCTCGGCGCCAAACCATTCAAAGTGTTTTTCCTGATCACCATTCCCATGATCGCGCCGTCGCTGGCCGCCGGCGGAATGATGTCGTTTGCCTTGTCGCTGGACGATCTGGTGCTGGCGAGTTTCGTTTCCGGGCCGGGCTCGACGACGCTGCCGATGGAAGTGTTCTCGGCGGTGCGCCTGGGCGTGAAGCCTGAGATCAACGCCGTCGCCAGCCTGATTCTGCTGGCGGTATCGCTGGTGACTTTCCTGGTCTGGTACTTCGGCCGCAAGGCCGAAGCCAACCGCAAACGGGCGATTCAGGAAGCGATGGATCAGACCGCAAACGAGTCGTGGCAACAGCCGGCAACGGCGACTGCCTGAGCAACACCGATGAACGACTGTGGCGAGGGGATTTATCCCCGTTGGGCTGCGAAGCGGCCCCTGCAGTTCTACCTGAAGACTCCGTATTCAGGTTTTGCGACTGCTACGCAGCCGAGCGGGGATAAATCCCCTCGCCACAAGGTTCAAGTGCACCGAGCTTTTGTGTTTTTGAATAAGAAGAAGGGAGTTGTACCGATGAAAATGTTTGGCAGGACTCTGCTGACACTGTCCTTAATGGGCGCAATGGTCATGGGCGCCCAGGCCAACGACAAGGTGCTGCGTGTTTACAACTGGTCCGATTACATCGCGCCGGACACCGTGAAAAAGTTCGAAGACGAGACCGGCATTCGCGTGACCTACGACGTCTTCGACAGCAACGAAACTCTGGAAGCGCGCCTGCTCGCGGGCAAATCCGGCTATGACATCGTCGTGCCGTCGAACAGTTTTCTGGCCAAGCAGATCAAAGCCGGCGTCTACCAGCCGCTGGACAAATCGAAGCTGCCGAACTGGAAGAATCTCAACCCGGTGCTGCTGAAAAACGCCGCCGCCAGTGATCCGGACAATGCCCATGCCTTTCCGTACATGTGGGGCTCGATCGGCATCGGTTTCAACCCGGCGAAGGTCAAGGAAGTGCTCGGCGCCAACGCCCCGACCAACTCCTGGGACTTGCTGTTCAAACCGGAGAACGCGGAAAAACTCAAAGCCTGTGGCATCAGTTTCCTCGATTCGCCAACCGAAATGCTCCCGGCCGCCCTGCACTACCTGGGCTATCCGGTGAACGACAAGGACAAGGCGCACATCGCCGAAGCCGAAGCGCTGTTCATGAAAATCCGCCCTTACGTGGCGTATTTCCATTCCTCGAAGTACATCTCCGATCTGGCCAACGGCAACATCTGCGTGGCGGTGGGTTACTCCGGCGACGTCCTGCAGGCCAAGGCCCGCGCGGTGGAATCGGGCAACAAGGTGGTGATCGACTACAGCATACCCAAGGAAGGCGCCGGCAGTTTCTACGACATGGTCGCCATCCCCCGTGATGCGGCGAACGTCGACAACGCCTACCTGTTCATGGATTTCCTGATGCGCCCGGACATCATCGCCGAAGTCACCAACAGCATCGGCTACAGCAACGCCAACGCAGCGGCCACGCCATTGGTGGACGAAGCGATCCGCAACGAACCGGGCTCGTATCCCTCGCAAGCGGTGATGGCGACTTTGTATGCAGTGCCGGATCAGCCGATTGCCACACAGCGGATCATGACGCGCGGCTGGACGCGGGTGAAGCTCGGTAAATAAAAACACCGATGATCAAAATGTGGGAGCGAGCCTGCTCGCGAAGGCGTCGTGTCAGGCGATTGAGATGCCGCATGTGCCGACCCTTTCGCGAGCAGGCTCGCTCCCACAATGAAGCAATGCAGTGCTGAAAATTTTCCGTTCACGCAGCGCCTTACCACCGCTGCACCCTGCTCTGAACGGCCTCACCCGGCTCCCTCGGCTCGGGTGAATTTGCAGGCGCCTTCGGGCGCCTTTTTTTGTCCGTTCAGATCAGCGGCCAATCCTGAACAACCCGATAGCGACCCTTGTGCGATTCGAACAAGCCGAAGCGTTCAGCGCGCAGGAAAAACTCCGGCGGCGTGCGCGCTTCCGGCTCCGGCGCGCGGTACTCGCGGGCCAGCGTCAGGTGCGGGCGGAACTCGTGGGTGGGCTCGTCAAAACCGAACGGCAGCATCGCCTGCTCCAGCGCGTAGACCAGGCGCAACAACGCGGGCGGCGCCTGTTCCGGTGCCAGCGATAGCACACCGGCGCGATGCCAGACCTGCAAACGATCCAGCGCAATGCGCAACGTTTCGCCGGGAATACGCACACTGCCCGCTGCTTCGCAGATGCCATGAATCTGCGCCAGCGGCACCGCTCCAAGAAACAGCAGGGTCAGATGAAAGTTATCCGCCGGCACCGGTTTGCCGCTGCGCAGGCCCAGTTCCGCGCGCCACTGGGCGATTGCCTTGCGCTGCGCTGGCGGGCAGTCCAAAGCGAAAAACAGCCGTTTCGACGGTTCATCCCTGCGCACTTCATCCATCATCGCCCTGCCCCCCATATCGTCATGATCGCGCCGATTCTACACAGCCTGTTCTGACGACTCGCGACAGGAAGCTATAGTTCAAGGATTGCCATCAACCGGAGGCTGCCATGCGCGAGATCCTCAGCAAAGAACCCTGGTGGGCCCGGCCACCGCATCCCGGACAGGACGAAAGCGAACTGGAATGGGGCTGGCTGGTGCATTACAGCGAAGGCGAACCGCGCTTCGAATTCGTTCGCGAGAGACCCAGCGACGAGCAGATCCGCAACCGCAAAAGTTGCCGGGTCACCCCCTCGCCCGAATGAATAGAGCCCCGTGAGCACTAATCCTGTGGGAGCGAGCCTGCTCGCGAAAGCGGTGTGTCAGATAAAGAAATGTTACTGATACGACGCTTTCGCGAGCAGGCTCGCTCCCACAGGGTTATGCATTGATCAGTGGGGTTGGGTGTCGCCGGCGGCGGTGTCGATGCTGACAACAACTGACATCCCCGGCCGCAAGCGTTCTGCTTCCTGCTGATCGGGATCGATGGTGATGCGCACCGGCACGCGCTGGGCGATCTTGACGAAGTTGCCGGTGGCGTTGTCGGCCTGCAGCAAGGCAAATTCCGAGCCGGTGCCCGGCGAAATATGCTGCACATGGCCGGTGAATCTGCGGTGGTTCAAGGCGTCGACGGTGAAGCGCACCGGTTGCCCGACACGTACGTTGGCCATCTGGGTTTCCTTCATGTTGGCGATCACCCATTTCTGGTCCGGGACCAACGCCATCAACTGCGCGCCGGAGTTGACGTAGGCGCCGAGGCGCACGCCGATCTGCCCGAGCTGGCCGTCGCGCGGGGCGACAATCCGCGTGTTCGACAGATCGATCCGCGCCAGTTGCACCGCTGCTTCAGCACTGGCCACGGCGGCTTCCAGCGAGCCGCGATTGACGATGACCGTTTGCAGATCCTGCCGGGCAATTTCCAGATTGGCCTTGGCCTGCGCCACAGAAGCCGTGCTCTGCGCGTTGGCAGCAAGGGTCACGTCGAACTCGCGTTTGGACACCGAGCCGTCGCGCACCAGTTCCTGATTACGCCGCAGATCGGCCTCGCTCTTGCGCAACTGCGCCTGGCTGTCGGCCAACACCGCCTGGCGCAATTTGATCGTCGCTTCAGCGCTGTTGCGTTGCTGCACGACGTTGGCCAGCCCGGCCTTCTGCACCGCCAGTTGTGCCAGGGACTGGTCGAGGCGTTGCTGATAAATGCGGTCGTCCAGACGCACCAGCAGATCCCCGGCCTTGACGTACTGGAAGTCCTGCACCGGCACCTCGAACACATAGCCGCTGAGCTGCGGGCCGATGATCGTCACCTGCCCGCGCACCAAGGCGTTTTCGGTGGTTTCGACCGCACTGCTGAACGGCGGTAGTTGCCACGCATACAGCACGATCAGGACACCGACGATGGCGATTGCGGCAAAGCCCAGCGAAGATATGATCCGCACCCGCAGCGAACGCGGCGCAGTGTTCGGCGACGATGGCGGCGCTTCCCCTTCAGGCGTGGCGGCGATGGCATTGGTGGTTGTGGTGGTCGGTTCGGTCATGAAGAAGTGGCACCGCTGGGTGGTACGGAAGGTGTCGGCTCAATGGCTTTGGTGGTGCTCATCAGCCACAACGCGCGAATCGAAAGCCAGATCATGGTCAGGACGGCAATGACCGCGATCAGCATGAAGACATCGTTATAGGCCAGCACGTTCGCTTCGCGTGTCGCCGCATTGGCGAGACTGCGCATGCCGGCCAGATTGCGCAGGCTCGGGTCGGCGAGCAAACCGCCGTAGGCCGAACCGCCGCTCTGCACGCGCGCCGCCACCAACGGATCGGACATCACCAGATGATCGACGATGTGGCTGGAATGGTACTTCTCCCGCACGATCTGAAAAGTGCCAAGCAACGCCGCGCCGAGCAGCCCGCCGAGGTTGTTGCAGATCCCGAACAGCACGGAAAAACTCACCAGGTTGCGCGGATTGGTCAGCACGTTGCGCGTGCCGAAGACCATGGTCGGGCCGAGAAAAAACGTACTGCCGAACGCCAGCAGGAACTGGCTGAAGTAGAGATTTTGCGGGCGGGTCAGGTTGTTGGAAAAACTGTCCATCACCGAACCGGTGGCCATCAGCGCCAGCGAGATGATCAACGGCATCAGCAAGTGTTTGGGGTCGATGGTCAGTGCGCTGGTGGCAAGCCCGGCGATACTGCCGATCAGCATCACCACATACAGACTGTGCAACTGCTCATAGCCCATGTTGAGGTTCTGCATGAAACCGACCGCGCCGGTGGATTGCTCCGAGGTGACCATGCGAATCAGGGTCACCGCCAGCGCCAGGCGAATCATCGTTCCGCTGCCCAGCCAGCGGGTCATCAACATCGGGTTGCTGCGATTGTGCTCAATGGCCAGGCCCATAATGATCAGCGCGATCGAACAGGCCAGCGCCACGCCGATCCAGTCCGCCTCCAGCCACCAGTCGATGCGCCCCAGCGACAGCACCGCGCACAACAACGCCACACCGGTGGCGAGAATGGCGAAGGTCAGGAAGTCGAGTTTTTCGAAGGTCTTGAAGCGGTCACCGGGCGGCAGCTTCAGCAGCAACACACAGCCGAGTGACAGCAGGGCCATGCCCAATTCGAACAGGTACAGACCGCGCCATTCGGCGATCTGCAACAGGTCTTCGGAAAACAGCCGCGCCAGCGGTAACGCCAGTTGCGACGTGCCGAGGCCGAGCACCAGCGCTTTGAGCCGCCACTTCGCCGGGAACGCCTGCACCATGTAATACAGACCCAGCGAGCTCAGCGCCGCACCGACCATGCCGTGGGCAGCCCGCACCGCCACTGCCGAGTTGAGATCGTTGACGAACAAATGGCCGAAGGTCACCAGCGCATACAGCACCAGAAACACTTCGGTGAACGCGCGCAAGCCGAACTGCTGGCGAAACTTCACCAACAGCAGGTTCATCGACACGTTGGTCATCACATAGGCCGCCGGCAGCCAGGCCATCTCCGCCGTGGTCGCGCCGAGCGAGCCTTGCAGGTAAGGCAGGTTGGCAACCACCAGCGAGTTGCCCAACCCACCGGTCACCGCCACCAGCACGCCAACCGCCGCGTACGCCAGGCGCTTGGGCGTGGAGTGCAGCGGTGTCGACGGAGAACCGGGCAGGCTGGGCTTTTCGTGGGGTTGCCAGTTGCGCGGGGCGTATTTATCCATGAATCGGCCTGGTGCTGGGGGTGAGGGAAGTTTGCCGCAATTTCACGGGCAACACACGACTCGACAGACACCAAGGAACCCTGTGGGAGCGAGCCTGCTCGCGAAAGCGCTGTGTCAGTCGACAACTTCATTGATTGAAAGTCCGCATTCGCGAGCAGGCTCGCTCCCACATGGGTTCGGCGTCGCATGGGAGGTCATCGTATAACTTCCAGTTGACAATCCCTGAAAATCTGGGAAATATCCGCATCGATGTTGTACGACGACGTATGACAAATAATAAAAACAACAAACGATTCAGGGAGCGTCACAGTGAGCCCACTCGCCCGCAATTCCGTCCGCCCTTCACGTTTTGCCCATTTCAAGCCGCGTTCGACCCTCAGCCTGATCGGTTGCAGCAGCCTAGTCCTGGCCCTGCCCATGAGCGCTGATGCCGAAGGCTTTCTCGACGACAGCAAAGCCACGCTGAACCTGCGCAACGCCTACTTCAACCGCAACTTCGTCAACCCGGCCTATCCGCAGGGCAAGGCTGAAGAGTGGACGCAGAGCTTCATTCTCGACGCCAAATCCGGCTTCACCCAAGGCACCGTCGGCTTCGGCCTCGATGTACTCGGGCTGTACTCGCAAAAGCTCGATGGCGGCAAAGGCACTGGCGGCACGCAACTGTTGCCGATCCATGATGACGGGCGCCCGGCCGACAATTTCGGTCGCCTCGGCGTGGCGCTGAAAGCCAAAGTCTCGAAGACAGAATTGAAAGTCGGTGAATGGATGCCGGTGCTGCCGATCCTGCGCTCCGACGATGGCCGCTCCCTGCCGCAGACCTTTCGCGGTGGCCAGATCACGTCCACTGAAATCAACGGCCTGACCGTGTACGGCGGCCAGTTCCGTGGCAACAGCCCGCGCAACGACGCGAGCATGGAAGACATGTCGATGAACGGCCGCGGTGCGTTCACCTCCGATCGTTTCAACTTCGGCGGCGGCGAATACAGCTTCAACGAAAAACGCACGATGGTCGGCGTGTGGTACGCCGAGCTCACCGACATCTATCAGCAGCAGTATTTCAACCTCAGCCACAGCCAGCCGATGGGCGACTGGACGCTGGGCGCCAACCTCGGTTTCTTCACCGGCAAGGAAGACGGCAGCGCTCAGGCCGGCGACCTCGACAACAAGACCGCGTTCGCCCTGCTCTCGGCGAAATATGGTGGCAACACCTTCTACGTCGGCCTGCAGAAACTCACCGGCGACGATGCCTGGATGCGCGTCAACGGCACCAGCGGCGGCACCCTGGCCAACGACAGTTACAACGCCAGTTATGACAACGCCAAAGAGCGCTCCTGGCAGGTGCGTCACGACTACAACTTCGTTGCGCTGGGCGTGCCTGGCCTGACCCTGATGAACCGCTATATCAGCGGCGATAACGTGCACACCGCCACCACCAACGACGGCAAGGAATGGGGCCGCGAATCGGAACTGGCCTACACCGTGCAGAGCGGCCCGCTGAAGAACCTCAACGTGAAATGGCGCAACGCGACCATTCGCCGGGACTTCAGCACCAACGAATTTGACGAGAACCGGATTTTTATCAGCTATCCGATTTCGTTGTTGTAAGGGTTGGCGGTTTGCCCTGTGGGAGCGAGCCTGCTCGCGAAAGCGCCGGACCAGTCGACTTGTTCTGACTGGCACAACGCCTTCGCGAGCAGGCTCGCTCCCACAAGGGGATTGCATTGCAAGTCAGGTATAGGGTGTTGAGAAAATGAATCGCCCCTTCCGTCATCTACACCAAAAGTCGCGTTGACAAGATCCGGAAACCCTACCGATACTTCAGCGCAGTCATACGACAACCTACAACAAACCTAATAACAATGTGTTCAGGGATTGCCATGACGTCTATTTCTACCCCCCGCGCTCCTTTCAACCGCCTGCTGCTGACCGGTGCCGCCGGAGGCCTGGGCAAAGTCCTGCGCGAACGCCTGCGCCCTTACGCTAATGTGCTGCGCCTGTCCGACATCGCCGCCCTCGCCCCGGCCGTCGATGACCACGAAGAAGTCGTGCTCTGCGACCTCGCCGACAAGCAAGCCGTGCATCAACTGGTCGAAGGAGTCGATGCGATCCTGCATTTCGGCGGCGTTTCGGTCGAGCGGCCGTTCGAAGAAATCCTCGGCGCCAATATCAGCGGCGTGTTCCACATTTACGAAGCGGCACGCAAGCACGGTGTGAAACGGGTGATCTTCGCCAGCTCCAACCACGTCATCGGTTTCTACAAACAGGACGAGAAACTCGACGCCATATCTCCACGCCGCCCCGACGGTTACTACGGCTTGTCCAAGTCCTACGGCGAAGACATGGCCAGTTTCTACTTCGATCGCTACGGTATCGAAACCGTCAGCATCCGCATCGGCTCCTCGTTCCCCGAACCGCAGAACCGCCGGATGATGCACACCTGGCTGAGCTTCGACGACCTCACGCAACTGCTCGAACGCTCGCTGTACACACCGAACGTCGGCCACACCGTGGTCTACGGCATGTCCGCCAACAAAGACGTCTGGTGGGACAACCGCTACGCCAACCACCTCGGTTTCGAAGCCAAGGACACCTCGGAAATCTTCCGCGAAAAGGTCGAAGCGCAACCGATGCCAGCCGACGATGATCCGGCGCGGATCTATCAGGGCGGCGCCTTCGTCGCAGCAGGCCCGTTTGGCGATTGATCGCTCGACTTGATCCCCCTCCAATAAAAACCAAGGGAATGAGTATGCAAGCCGAATTGATCGTCGACGCCCGCAACGCGGTCGGTGAAAGCCCGGTCTGGGTGCCGCAGGAAAACGCTCTGTACTGGGTCGACATCCCCAACGGCGGGCTGCAACGCTGGAGCGCTGACACCGGGCACGTCGCCTCGTGGAAAGCCCCGCAAATGCTCGCCTGCATCACCCGCCACCGCAGTGGCGGCTGGGTCGCCGGCATGGAAAGCGGTTTCTATCGCCTGCACCCGCACAGCGACGGCAGCCTCGACAGCGAATTGCTCGCCACCGTCGGGCACAGCCGCGCGGACATGCGCCTCAACGACGGTCGCTGCGATCGCCAAGGGCGTTTCTGGGCCGGCAGCATGGTGCTGAATATGGGCCTGAACGCGCCTGAAGGCCGGCTCTATCGCTACGGCGCCGGGCAGACGGGCGTGATCGAAGCGCAGCTGGATGGCTTCATCGTGCCCAACGGCCTCGCCGTCAGCCCCGACGGCAAAACCATGTACCTGTCGGACTCGCACCCCAACGTGCAACTGATCTGGGCCTTCGATTACGACACCGAGACCGGCACGCCATCGAATCGCCGAATCTTCGTCGACATGAATCACTTCCCCGGCCGCCCCGATGGCGCTGCCGTGGATGCCGAAGGCTGTTACTGGATCTGCGCCAACGACGCCGGCCTGATCCACCGCTTCGCCCCGGATGGCCGACTGGATTTCTCGCTGGAAGTACCGGTGAAGAAACCGACCATGTGCGCTTTCGGCGGCAGCAACCTGGACACCTTGTTTGTCGCCTCGATTCGTCCCGGCGATGACCACGACCCGCAATCCCTGGCCGGCGGCGTGTTCGCCCTGAAGCCAGGCGTCAAGGGCCTCGCCGAACCGCAATTCAACGATTTGCTTTAGACCCTCTGCTGCACCGCTGCGCCTTGAACACAAAAATAACAAGACTGGAGACTCACCCCTCATGAACTTCAAACGCACCTTGCTCGCCGCTGCACTTCCGCTAATTTTCACCTTCGCTGGTTCCGCTCAGGCAGAAATAAAACTCAAATTCGCTGACATCCACCCCGCCGGTTATCCAACCGTGGTGGCCGAAGAAAACATGGGCAAGACCCTGACCAAGGAAACCAACGGCGAACTGACCTTCCAGTACTTCCCGGGCGGAGTGCTCGGTTCCGAGAAGGAAGTCATCGAGCAGATGCAAGTCGGCGCGATACAGATGTCCCGGGTCAGCCTGGGTATCGTCGGCCCCGTGGTGCCGGATGTGAACGTGTTCAACATGCCGTTCATTTTCCGGGACCAGCAACACATGCGTAACGTCATCGATGGCCCGGTGGGCGATGAGATTCTCGACAAGATCACCAACTCCGAATTCAAATTGGTGGCCCTGGCGTGGATGGACGGCGGCACGCGCAACATCTACACCAAGAAACCGGTGCGCAAGCTCGAAGACCTCAAGGGCATGAAAATCCGCGTACAAGGCAACCCGATGTTCATCGACATGATGAACGCCATGGGCGGTAACGGCATCGCCATGGACACCGGCGAAATCTTCAGCGCCCTGCAAACCGGCGTGATCGACGGCGCGGAAAACAACCCGCCGACCCTGCTCGAACACAACCACTTCCAGAACGCCAAGTTCTACAGCCTGACCGGTCACCTGATCCTGCCAGAGCCGATCGTGATGTCGAAAATCACCTGGGAAAGACTCACTCCGGATCAACAGAAGATGGTGAAAACGGCGGCCAAAGCTGCCCAGGCTGAAGAACGCGTGTTGTGGGACAAGAAGTCCGCCGCCAGTGAAGAAAAACTCAAGGCCGCCGGCGTCGAGTTCATCACCGTTGACAAGAAACCCTTCTACGACGCCACCGCTCCGGTACGTGAAAAGTACGGTGCGAAGTACGCAGATCTGATCAAAAAGATCGAAGCCGTTCAGTAACACCTCCCGCTCCGTACTCATGAAAAAGGCCCGGCGCGCCAGCGGTTCAGGCGCGCCCGGTTACGGTGGAACCCGATGAAGAATCTGCTGCTGCGTATCAACGACAAGATCTACATGACGTGCATCTGGGTCGCCGGCCTTTCCGTCCTGGCGATTTCCCTGATGATTCCCTGGGGCGTCTTCGCCCGCTACGTGCTCGGCACCGGTTCGAGCTGGCCAGAGCCGACGGCGATCCTGCTGATGATGGTGTTCACCTTCATCGGCGCCGCCGCCAGTTACCGCGCCGGTGCGCACATGGCCGTGGCCATGCTCACCGACCGCATGCCACCGCAGCTGAAATCCGCAGCAGCGATTTTTTCGCAACTGCTGATGGCGGCCATCTGCATCTTCATGACCATCTGGGGCACCAAGCTGTGCATCTCCACCTGGAACCAGTTCATGGCCGCCCTGCCCGATCTGCGCGTTGGCGTAACGTATTTGCCGATCCCCGTGGGCGGCCTGCTGACGCTGATTTTTGTTCTGGAAAAACTCTTGCTCGGTGACCAGAGCAAACGGCGGGTCGTGCAGTTCGACCTGGTTGAAGAAAGTGAAGGTGCCGCTTAATGGACGCTCTGATTCTGCTGGGCAGTTTTATCGTATTGATCCTGATCGGCATGCCGGTCGCCTACGCGTTGGGCGCCGCTGCGCTGATCGGCGCATGGTGGATCGACATTCCCTTCCAGGCGGTGATGATCCAGGTCGCCTCGGGGGTGAACAAATTCTCGCTGCTGGCCATTCCGTTCTTCGTCCTGGCCGGCGCGATCATGGCCGAGGGCGGCATGTCCCGGCGGTTGGTGGCGTGTGCCGGCGTGCTGGTAGGTTTCGTCCGTGGTGGCCTGTCACTGGTCAACATCGTGGCATCGACCTTCTTCGGTGCGATCTCCGGTTCGTCAGTGGCCGACACGGCATCGGTGGGTTCGGTGCTGATTCCGGAGATGGAGCGCAAGGGTTATCCGCGCGACTTCTCCACCGCTGTGACCGTCAGCGGTTCGGTGCAAGCCCTGCTGACGCCGCCAAGCCATAACTCGGTGCTCTACTCGCTGGCCGCTGGCGGTACGGTGTCGATCGCTTCGCTGTTCATGGCCGGCATCGTCCCGGGCCTGCTGATGAGCGCCTGCCTGATGGTGCTGTGCCTGATCTTCGCGAAAAAGCGCAACTACCCCAAGGGCGAAGTGATCCCGATGCGCCAGGCGCTGAAGATCGTCGGCGAAGCCCTGTGGGGCATGATGGCGATGGTGATCATCCTCGGCGGCATTCTCTCGGGTATTTTCACCGCCACTGAATCGGCGGCCATCGCGGTGCTGTGGTCATTCTTCGTGACCATGTTCATCTACCGCGACTACAAATGGAGCGAGCTGCCCAAGCTGATGCACCGCACGGTGCGCACCATCTCCATTGTGATGATCCTGATCGGTTTCGCCGCCAGCTTCGGCTACATCATGACCCTGATGCAGATCCCGGCGAAGATCACCACGCTGTTCCTGACCCTGTCGGACAACCGCTACGTGATCCTGATGTGCATCAACGTGATGTTGCTGCTGTTGGGCACGGTGATGGACATGGCGCCGCTGATCCTGATCCTCACGCCGATCCTGATGCCAGTGATCATGGGCATCGGTGTCGATCCGGTGCAGTTCGGCATGATCATGCTGGTCAACCTGGGGATCGGATTGATAACACCGCCGGTGGGCGCTGTGCTCTTCGTCGGCTCGGCGGTGGGCAAGGTCAGTATCGAAAGCACCGTAAAAGCGCTGCTGCCGTTCTATGGCGTGCTGTTCCTGGTGCTGCTGCTGGTGACCTACGTTCCAGCGATTTCGCTGTGGCTGCCGCACCTGGTGTTGTAACCCGCTGAAAAGATCGCAGCTCCTGCAGGAATCGCATACCCCTGTAGGAGCTGTCGAGTGCAACGAGGCTGCGATCTGTTGATCTTCACGCCCGCACCAGCATGTACCCGGCGACCACCAGACAGACACTGGCAAACCCCACCTGCAACGCCCGCGCCGGCACCTGCGCGCACAGCCTGCGACCGACGATCATGCCAACGATGCTGGCGACAATGAACGCCGCACCCTGACTGTCAATGCGCACCCCCGCATGAAACGCGCCGATCACCCCGATCGCGGAAATCAGACTGATCACCATCAACGACGTCGCAACGATGCCGCGCATCTGCACATCGGTCAGTTGCTTGAACGCCGGCACGATCAGAAAGCCGCCGCCGACGCCAAGCAAGCCCGAGACCACACCGGTGATCGCACCCAATGCAGCCAGGGTGGCGGTGCATTTGGCGGTCCAGTCGAAGCGCCCGGTCTGCTCGTTGAGCATGCAGTTTTTCTGGCCCCAACTGGCGTGGCCGTGATCGCTCGGCCCCGCTTGCTGACGGTCCTTTCTGAACATTCGCCAGGCGACCAGGACCATCAGTAGGCTGAACAGAATCATCAGAATCTTTTCCGGCAACTGATGCGCGAAGTAGATCCCCAGCGGCGAAAACACTGCGCCCAACGCGGCGATCAACAGCGCCGCGCGGTAACGGACCAGGCCATGGCGCAAACCATCGATCGCACCGACCGCTGCCGCGCTGCCGACCGCAAACAAGGCCACCGGCGCCGCTTGCGTCATCGTCCAGCCGAGCCCGAGCACCAGCGCCGGCACCGCGAGAATCCCGCCGCCCGCGCCGGTCAGGCCGAGGACCAAACCCATCACCACGCCAAACAGACTTGCCAGCAACATAGGAGTTTTCTCAGTCGACCCTGGACAGACGCGTCAGCCACTCGCGGCCCTTGAGCATGCCGTGCCAGTAGAACCACGGCAGCAGCGTCGCCTTCAGCCACCATGCCGAACGGCGGGCCACGGTCGGGTTCAGCGGGAAAGTCGGCAGCAGTTTGCCGCCATAGCCGAACTCGGCGAGGATCACCTTGCCCTTCTCCACCGTCAGCGGGCAGGAACCGTAGCCGTCGTACTTGAGCGGCAGCGGCTGTTGTTTGCGCGCGGCCAGCAGGTTTTGCGCAACGACGACAACCTGCTTGCGCACCGCTGCGGCAGTTTTCGCATTGCTGGTGCCGCAGATATCGCCCAGTGCGAACACGTCGGGATAACGCGGATGCTGCAAGCTGTGTGGATCGACTTCGCACCAACCGCCGGCATCGGCCAGCGGACTCTGTGCGATGAAATCCGGCGCGACTTGTGGCGGCACGACGTGCAGCAGGTCGAAGGTTTTCGCGACCCGGCTGACATTGCCGTCGGCGTCCTTGACTTCAAACCACGCGGTTTTTGCCGGGCCGTCGACCTTGACCAGATTCGAGTTGAACGCCAGTTGCGCGTCGTACTGTTCGATGTACTTCATCAACGGCGGCACGAAGGTCGGCACGCCAAACAGCGCAGCGCCAGCGAGATTGAATTCAACGTTGATGTCTTTCAGCACGGCGGATTTGCGCCAGTGATCGCAAGACAGGTACAGGGCTTTTTGCGGCGCGCCGGCGCATTTGATCGGCATCGCCGGCTGGGTGAACAGCGCCCGGCCATCGCGCAGTTTCTGCACTTGATCCCAGGTGTACGGGGCGTGTTGATAGCTGTAGTTGGAAGTGACGCCGTGCTGACCGAGGCTTTCCTGCAAGCCTTCGATTTTCTCCCAGGCCAGGCGCAGGCCGGGGCAGACGATCAGGTTCTGATAGCTGACGGTGCGCTGGTCGTCGAGGGTGAGTTGGCGGCTTTGCGGGTCGATGGCGCTGACACTGGCCTGAATCCACGTCGCCTGACGCGGCATGACTTTGCTCATCGGCCTGACGGTGTCTTTCACATCAAACGCACCACCGCCGACCAGCGTCCACGCCGGTTGATAGTAATGCTGCGAACTCGGTTCGATCACGGTGACTTGGAGCTGCGGGTCACGCTTGAGCAGGCTGGCGACAAAACCGATGCCGGCCGTGCCACCGCCGATGACCACGATGTCCGCACTGATGGATAGGCCCCAGTGTTGATCGTTCATTGCTTGTTCCTTTTGCTGCACGCAAGGATTTTTTGGCTCACCACAACAACCAATGTGGGAGCGAGCCTGCTCGCGAAAGCGGTGGCTCAGTCAACTATTCGTCGGCTGACACGCCGCCTTCGCGAGCAGGCTCGCTCCCACAGGAGATGTTTGTGAGGGCTGGCATTTATGGCTGTTCCCAGCTCTTGAGTACCGCTCCGCAATACAGCCCCGAGAGGGTTTTCATCACCTGGATCACTTCGTGACTGGCCAGGCCATAGAAAATGTATTTGCCTTCGCGGCGGGTCGCGACCAGGCCTTCATCGCGCAAGATGCCCAGTTGTTGGGACAGCGTCGGCTGGCGTACGGCGGTCATTTTTTCCAGCTCGCCGACGTTGCGCTCGCCCTGGGTCAGTTGACAGAGGATCAACAGGCGATCCTCATTGGCCAGAGCCTTGAGCAGCGCGCAGGCTTTGGACGCCGAGGCGCGCAGTTGGGCGACTTCACATTCGGTCAGACTGGATTGCATTTGCACGAGGCCTTGAAGGTCACTTAAGCTGCGAACATTATGTTTTTACATAAAGTGTTGCAACCCGAAATTACCCAGCACAGGTTTTCGCCATGCCCGCCCTGATTGAAGCGTTCCTCGACCCCGCCTCCTCGACCTACAGCTACGTGGTCTACGAAGCCGACGGCGGCCAGTGCGCGATCGTCGACCCGGTGCTCGATTACGATGGCGCTGCCGGGCGCACCGGCACGGCGCAGGCGGACAAGATCATCGCTTTCGTGCGTGCGCACCGGCTGCAAGTGCAATGGCTGCTGGAAACCCACGCCCACGCCGATCACCTCTCCGCCGCGCCGTATCTGCGTCGTGAACTGGGCGGCAAGATCGCCATCGGTGAATCGATCAGCAAAGTGCAGAGTGTGTTCAAGGCACTGTTCAATCTGGAGCCGGAATTTTGCGTCGATGGCTCGCAGTTCGATCATCTGTTCGCGCCGAACGAGTCGTTCATGATCGGCAACCTCAAGGCTACCGCCCTACACGTCCCCGGCCATACGCCAGCGGACATGGCGTACCTGATCGACGGCGAACAGATCCTCGTCGGCGACACGCTGTTCATGCCCGATGTCGGCACCGCGCGCTGTGATTTCCCTGGCGGCAATGCGCAGCAGTTGTTCAAGTCGATTCAGAAGCTGTTGGCTTTTCCGGCCAGCGTGAAGCTTTACGTTTGCCACGACTATCCGCCCGAGGGCCGCGCCTCGCAGTGCCAGACCACTGTCGGCGAACAGCGCAAAAGCAATATTCATGTGCATGACGGGATCGATGAAGCGGCGTTCGTCGAGATGCGCACGACACGTGACGCTGGGCTAGGGATGCCGACGTTGCTGCTGCCGGCGATTCAGGTGAATGTACGGGCGGGGAATATGCCGGCGCCTGAGGACAACGGCGTGGTTTACCTGAAGATTCCGCTCAACAAACTTTAACGTCAAAAGATCGCAGCCTTCGGCAGCTCCTACATTTGGAATACGGTGCAACTGTAGGAGCTGCCGAAGGCTGCGATCTTTTGATCTTCAGGTTCCCAACGTCAATCCATTAGCCGGCAACGGCAACGCGGTCTTATAACGCACTTGCTTCAGCGCAAAGCTGGAGCGGATGTTCGCCACCCCCGGCACCTTGGTCAGAAAATCCATCATGAAGCGTTCCAGCGACTGAATGCTTGGCACCAGCACACGGATCAGATAATCCGGATCGCCGGCCATCAGATAGCACTCCATCACCTCTGGCCGATCGGAGATCGCTTCCTCGAAGTGCTGCAGCGCTTCCTCCACCTGCTTTTCCAGGCTGACGTGAATGAACACATTCACATGCAGCCCCAGCAGATCGGCATCCAGCAGCGTGACCTGCTCGCGAATCAGGCCCAATTCTTCCATGGCCTTGACCCGGTTGAAGCACGGCGTCGGCGACAGGTTCACCGAACGGGCGAGGTCGGCGTTGGTGATCCGCGCATTCTCCTGAAGGCTGTTGAGAATGCCGATGTCGGTACGGTCCAGTTTGCGCATGAGACAAAACCACCTGTTTTTTATGTTTATGCAGAATTTCTATCTGCAAATGGTCGCCAGCGCAACGAAACACAGAGAAATATTCTTCTTGGCCACGCCTATGATTGTTGTAGGACAAGATTTCCCCTACCCGGGAATGACTGCCAGCTCACTACAAGAAATTCACAAGATCGAGCGTAGAAGCCATGACCCAAGCGTATGAACCGCTGCGCCTGCACGTCCCTGAACCCTCGGGCCGTCCCGGCTGCAAAACCGATTTTTCCTACCTGCATCTGACCGATGCCGGTACGGTGCGCAAACCCCCTGTCGATGTAGAACCTGCCGATACCGCCGACCTCGCCCGTGGCCTGATTCGCGTGCTCGACGATCAGGGCAACGCCCTCGGCCCGTGGGCCGAAAACGTGCCGGTCGAGATCCTGCGCAAAGGCATGCGCGCGATGCTCAAAACGCGCATCTACGACAACCGCATGGTTGTCGCCCAGCGGCAGAAAAAGATGTCGTTCTACATGCAGAGCCTTGGCGAGGAAGCCATCGGCAGCGCTCAGGCTCTGGCGCTGAACATCGACGACATGTGCTTCCCGACCTACCGCCAGCAAAGCATCTTGATGGCCCGTGATGTGCCGCTGGTCGACCTGATCTGCCAGTTGCTGTCCAACGAGCGCGATCCGCTCAAGGGCCGCCAGTTGCCGATCATGTACTCGGTCAAGGACGCCGGCTTCTTCACCATTTCCGGCAACCTCGCCACCCAATTCATTCAGGGCGTCGGCTGGGGCATGGCCTCGGCGATCAAGGGCGACACCAAAATCGCCTCGGCGTGGATCGGCGATGGCGCCACCGCCGAATCGGACTTCCACACCGCCCTCACCTTCGCCCACGTTTATCGGGCGCCGGTGATCCTCAATGTCGTGAATAACCAGTGGGCGATTTCCACCTTCCAGGCCATAGCCGGCGGTGAAGCCACGACTTTCGCCGGACGCGGCGTCGGTTGCGGCATCGCCTCGCTGCGTGTCGATGGCAACGATTTCTACGCGGTCTACGCTGCTTCCGCCTGGGCTGCCGAACGCGCCCGGCGCAATCTCGGCCCGACCATGATCGAATGGGTCACCTACCGCGCCGGCCCGCACTCGACCTCCGACGACCCATCAAAATACCGCCCTGCCGATGACTGGAGCCACTTCCCCCTCGGCGATCCGATCGCGCGTCTGAAACAGCACCTGATCAAGGTTGGCCACTGGTCGGAGGAAGAGCACAGCGCCGTCAGCGCTGAACTCGAAGCCGAAGTGATTGCCGCGCAGAAACAGGCCGAACAGTACGGCACCCTCGCCGG
Source organism: Pseudomonas siliginis (assembly GCF_024072275.1). Lineage (NCBI taxonomy): Bacteria > Pseudomonadati > Pseudomonadota > Gammaproteobacteria > Pseudomonadales > Pseudomonadaceae > Pseudomonas > Pseudomonas siliginis. The sequence goes on from NZ_CP099598.1 coordinate 3,583,195, forward strand.
TGGCCAGATTCCAAGCGCCGCGACCATGTTCGAAGACGTCTACAAAGAGATGCCGGAGCACTTGAAGCGCCAGCGTCAGCAGTTGGGGATCTGACATGAACGATCACAACAACAATATTCAGTTGGAAACCGCCATGACCACGACCACCATGACCATGATCCAGGCCCTGCGCTCGGCCATGGATGTGATGCTTGAGCGTGATGACAACGTCGTCGTCTTCGGCCAGGACGTCGGTTACTTCGGCGGTGTGTTCCGCTGCACCGAAGGCCTGCAGACCAAGTACGGCACCTCGCGGGTGTTCGACGCGCCGATTTCGGAAAGCGGCATCGTCGGCGTGGCTGTCGGCATGGGCGCTTACGGACTGCGCCCGGTCGCCGAAATCCAGTTCGCCGACTACGTCTACCCCGCCTCCGACCAGATCATCTCCGAAGCGGCGCGTCTGCGTTATCGCTCGGCCGGCGAGTTCACCGCACCGATGACCCTGCGCATGCCTTGCGGCGGCGGCATCTACGGCGGCCAGACCCACAGCCAGAGCATCGAGGCGATGTTCACTCAGGTCTGCGGTCTGCGTACGGTGATGCCGTCCAACCCGTACGACGCCAAAGGCTTGCTGATCGCCTCCATCGAAAACGATGACCCGGTGATCTTCCTCGAGCCGAAACGCCTGTACAACGGCCCGTTCGATGGCCATCACGACCGCCCGGTAACCCCGTGGTCGAAACATCCGCAAGCCCAGGTGCCGGACGGTTACTACACCGTGCCGCTGGACGTTGCCGCGATCACTCGCCCGGGCAAGGACGTGACCGTGCTGACCTACGGCACCACCGTCTACGTCTCGCAAGTCGCTGCCGAAGAATCCGGCGTCGATGCCGAAGTCATCGACCTGCGCAGCCTGTGGCCGCTGGACCTGGAAACCATCGTCAAGTCGGTGAAGAAAACCGGCCGCTGCGTGGTGGTACACGAAGCCACCCGCACCTGCGGTTTCGGCGCCGAGCTGGTATCGCTGGTGCAAGAGCACTGCTTCCATCACCTGGAAGCGCCGATCGAACGCGTCACCGGTTGGGACACTCCCTACCCGCACGCGCAGGAGTGGGCGTATTTCCCAGGGCCGTCCCGCGTGGGCGCGGCGTTGAAACGGGTCATGGAGGTCTGAATGGGCACGCACGTTATCAAGATGCCGGACATCGGCGAAGGCATCGCAGAAGTAGAACTGTCGCAGTGGCACGTCAAGGTTGGCGATCTGGTGGTTGAAGACCAGGTGCTGGCGGATGTGATGACCGACAAGGCGATGGTCGATATTCCGTCGCCGGTACACGGGAAAGTGATTGCGCTCGGTGGTCAGCCGGGTGAAGTCATGGCGGTTGGCAGTGTGTTGATCAGCATCGAGGTTGAAGGTGCCGGTAACTTGAAAGAGTCCGCCGCACCCGCGCCGGTCAAAGAAGCACCGGTTGCGCCGAACGTTGAGACTGCTGTCGAAAGCAAGCCCGCCGCAGCCGCCGCACCACGTCCGGCTGCCGTTTGCCAGGGCCCGATGGTCGCTCGCGAAGCGGATGAACGCCCGCTAGCCTCGCCAGCCGTGCGCAAACATGCCCTGGATCTGGGTATTCAATTGCGTCTGGTTCGCGGCACCGGCCCGGCCGGTCGTGTGTTGCATGACGACCTGGAGGCCTATCTGGCGCAAGGTCAGTCGAACGCTTCGGCGCCGGCCGCTGCCGCTTATGCCCAGCGCCACGACGAAGAACAGATTCAAGTGATCGGCATGCGCCGCAAGATCGCTCAGCGCATGCAGGATGCTACTCAGCGTGCCGCGCACTTCAGTTATGTCGAGGAAATCGACGTCACCGCAATCGAAGAACTGCGCGCGCATCTGAATGAAAAACATGGCGCCAGCCGTGGCAAGTTGACCTTGTTGCCGTTCCTCGTTCGCGCGCTGGTCGTCGCCCTGCGCGACTTCCCGCAGATGAACGCCCGTTACGATGACGAAGCGCAAGTCATCACTCGCCTCGGTGCGGTGCATGTCGGCGTCGCCACGCAAAGCGATGTCGGCCTGATGGTGCCCGTCGTGCGTCACGCCGAAGCGCGCAGCCTGTGGGACAGCGCCGCGGAAATTTCGCGTTTGGCCAACGCCGCGCGCAATGGCAAGGCCAGCCGCGATGAGCTGTCCGGTTCGACCATCACTCTGACCAGCCTCGGCGCATTGGGCGGCATTGTCAGCACGCCGGTGCTGAATCTGCCGGAAGTGGCCATTGTCGGCGTGAACAAAATTGTCGAACGGCCAATGGTGGTCAAAGGCCAAGTGGTGATCCGCAAGATGATGAACCTCTCCAGCTCCTTCGATCACCGCGTGGTCGACGGCATGGACGCGGCGCTCTTCATTCAGGCCATTCGTGGCTTGCTCGAACAACCCGCTACCTTGTTTGTGGAGTAAGCCCGAATGCAATCTCTGAACACTACGCTGCTGATCATCGGCGGCGGCCCCGGCGGTTACGTCACCGCGATCCGCGCCGGGCAATTGGGTATTCCGACCATCCTGGTCGAAGGCCAGTCGTTGGGCGGCACCTGCCTGAATATCGGCTGCATTCCGTCGAAAGCGCTGATTCATGTGGCTGAGCAGTTTCATCAGACGCAACATCACAGCCAGCATTCGGCGTTGGGCATCAGCGTTGCCGCGCCGACTCTGGATATCAGCAAAAGCGTCGAGTGGAAGGATGGCATCGTTGATCGCCTGACCACTGGCGTCGCCGCGCTGCTGAAGAAAAACAAGGTCCAGGTCATCAATGGCTGGGCGAAAATCATCGACGGCAAAACCGTGGAAGTCGGCGATACGCGCATCCAGTGCGAACATCTTGTGCTGGCCACCGGTTCGACCAGCGTCAACCTGCCGATCCTGCCGATTGGCGGGCCGATCATCTCCTCCACCGAAGCGCTGGCACCGACGTCTGTGCCGAAACGTCTGGTGGTGGTCGGCGGTGGTTACATCGGCCTGGAGCTGGGCATCGCTTATCGCAAGCTCGGCGCCGAAGTCAGCGTGGTCGAGGCGCAGGACCGGATTCTGCCGGCCTATGACGCAGAACTGACACAACCGGTCCACGACGCGCTGAAGCAGTTGGGCGTGAAGCTGTACCTCAAGCACAGCGTGCTCGGTTTCGACGGCACGTTGCAGGTGCGCGATCCCGAAGGCGAAACCCTCAATCTGGAAACCGACCAGGTACTGGTTGCCGTCGGTCGCAAACCCAATACGCAGGGCTTCAATCTCGAAGCGCTGAATCTGGACATGAACGGTTCGGCGATCAAGATCGACAGCCGTTGCCAGACCAGCATGCGCAACGTCTACGCTATTGGCGACGTAAGCGGCGAACCGATGCTGGCCCACCGCGCCATGGCTCAGGGCGAAATGGTTGCCGAGTTGATCAGTGGCAAGAGCCGTGAGTTCAACCCGACCGCCATCGCCGCCGTGTGCTTTACCGACCCGGAACTGGTGGTGGTCGGCACAACCCCGGACGAGGCCAAGGCTGCGGGGCTGGACTGCATCGTTTCCAGCTTCCCGTTCGCCGCCAACGGCCGGGCGATGACCCTGGAATCGAAAAGCGGCTTCGTGCGCGTGGTTGCTCGTCGGGATAATCATGTGATTGTCGGTTGGCAAGCGGTGGGCGTTGGGGTTTCCGAACTGTCGACGGCTTTTGCGCAGAGCCTGGAAATGGGCGCGCGACTGGAAGACATCGGCGGCACCATTCATGCGCACCCAACCTTGGGCGAAGCGGTGCAGGAAGCGGCGTTGCGGGCGCTGGGGCATGCGCTGCATATGTGATGTGCGGTGGCAGTGATGGCCCCTTCGCGAGCAGGCTCGCTCCCACAATGGGAATGCATTTCAAATGTGGGAGCGAGCCTGCTCGCGAATTCTGGAGGGCAACACGATTTATCTGTGTGTCATCCGATAGTCCGGGCTGCGAAACCGCTCAAGAATGAAGTATTGTTGTGCCCATCCAAAAAAACGTCAGAAGCCTTGAACCGTTTCGGCGGTTGTTCAGTGATAGAGGGTGTCATGGGTAACGAAAGCATCAATTGGGACAAGCTGGGTTTTGACTACATCAAGACCGACAAGCGCTATCTGTCGTACTTTCGCGATGGCGAGTGGGACAAAGGCACCCTGACCGAAGATAACGTCCTGCACATCAGCGAAGGCTCCACCGCCCTTCACTATGGTCAGCAGTGCTTCGAAGGCATGAAGGCCTATCGCTGCAAGGACGGCTCGATCAACCTGTTCCGCCCGGACCAGAACGCCCTGCGCATGCAACGCAGCTGCGCGCGTCTGCTGATGCCGACGGTCGACACCGAGCAGTTCATCGAAGCCTGCAAAGCCGTGGTTCGCGCCAACGAGCGTTTCATCCCGCCGTACGGCACCGGCGGCGCGCTGTACCTGCGCCCGTTCGTGATCGGCGTGGGTGACAACATCGGCGTACGCACCGCGCCCGAATTCATTTTCTCGATCTTCTGCATCCCGGTCGGCGCCTACTTCAAGGGCGGCCTGACCCCGCACAACTTCCAGATCTCCAGCTACGACCGCGCGGCCCCGCAAGGCACCGGTGCGGCCAAGGTCGGTGGCAACTACGCCGCCAGCCTGATGCCGGGCTCGAAAGCCAAGAAGGCCAACTTCGCCGACGCGATCTACCTCGATCCGATGACCCACACCAAGATCGAGGAAGTCGGTTCGGCCAACTTCTTCGGGATCACCCACGACAACAAGTTCGTCACCCCGAACTCGCCATCGGTCCTGCCAGGCATCACCCGCCTGTCGCTGATCGAACTGGCCAAATCGCGTCTGGGCCTGGAAGTGGTTGAAGGCGACGTGCTGATCGACAAGCTGTCGGACTTCAAGGAAGCCGGTGCCTGCGGTACCGCTGCGGTGATCACGCCGATTGGCGGCATCAGCTACAACGACCACCTGCATGTGTTCCACAGCGAAACCGAGGTAGGCCCGGTAACCCAGCAGCTCTACAAAGAGCTGACTGGCGTGCAGACCGGCGACATCGAAGCGCCAGCGGGCTGGATCGTCAAGGTTTGATCTGACGACTGCTGATGCTCAAAAGCCCTCCACCGAGTGATTGGTGGGGGGCTTTTTTGATTGTGGTTGTTGGTTTTTTTTGTGTAGGGCTGGAGATCTTTTCCCCCTCACCCCAGCCCTCTCCCCCAAGGGGGCGAGGGGGAAAGGGAGCCGATTTTTGTGCTTTTCAAAACCCGAGTTCGACGCGAACTTTCAGGTCGGTGTAGTACGGGAGAACACCTGGGTCGGCTCCCTCTCCCTCCGGGAGAGGGCTGGGGTGAGGGATTGCTTTTGATTTTTGGAGGCAATGCGCTTGCCCGTCCGATCCGAAATCCCGCTCGCCTGCCCATTCTGCTGCTTGCCCATCCGCGCCTGGGTGATCAATCCCGGTATCAACTCCCCCTCCGGCAGATTCTTCCAGAACCGCACCGGCAGATGCCCTTGCATGACCTTCGGGTTCAACCGCGCCGGGTTGAAGATGTGGCTGTAGTAGGTCAACCACAAATCGCCGTGGGGATCGTCGACGTTCTGCGCCAGTTGCTGCCACTCAATCGGGCACTGCCGCTCGTGAATCAATTGCTCACCGTCGTAATAAACGCCGTCACGCGGTGTGGCGATCAACCAGCGATGCTGGCCCATGCGCCCGATAAAGTGCTCGCTGGCGCTGTGCAGGATGTCATGCGCCGGCTCGTGCCACGCCACGTATTGTGGACCGGGCAGATCCTTCGACCGCTCGATGAAACGCACGAATGCATGCAGATGATGGGCCTCGCGACTGACCTGCTTGATGCGCCGCTGCAACTCGCTGCCGAGTTTGTCGCCTGCCATCATCGCCGTGCGGTCGCCGTGACTGACGCGCCAGAGCACTTCATACAACAGGCTCCAGCGTTGCTCGCCGCGATAGCGCGCCGCTTGTTCGAGGGTGTCGAGCAGCGCGCGGGGAATACGCGCCTGAAACGGCCCCTGCCCCTCGGGCACGTGCTCATCACTGGCAAACAGATCGCCCACCCCTTCCGCCGCCCAGCTCACCAGACTCGGATCGATTTCATGGCTGAGCAACCAGCGCGCCTGCTGACGCCATGTGTCGAACAGGTCATCGCAATCAAGACTGATCATCCCCACAACCCCATCTGCTGCGGCATCGGTCGGTCGCGCAATTGCTGATAGAGCATGTGGCTGGTGACTTCCGCCTGTTGCGGGTGGTAATCGCTGGTGATGATGAAAGGCTTCGCCTTGGCCAGCACGCAGCGCATCCGCGCCACGTCTTCGTAACGGATTCGCCGCTGACGGCGCAACTCGACCAGGCGCTCGGTGGTGCGCAAGCCAATGCCCGGGATGCGTGCGATCAACGTCGCGTCGGCACGATTGAGGTCCAGCGGGAACACTTCGCGATTTTCCAGCGCCCAAGCCAGCTTCGGGTCGATATCGAGCGCCAGATTTCCCGGGCCTTTGAGCAGTTCGTCAGCGCTGTAGCCGTAGCTGCGCAGGAGGAAATCAGCCTGATACAAACGGTGCTCGCGCATCAGCGGAGGCGCGGCGAGCGGTACGCTTTTCGGGCTGTCGGGGATCGGGCTGAACGCCGAGTAATAGACCCGGCGCAAACGGAAGTTGCCGTACAAGGATTGGGCGCTGTGGAGGATGGTGCTGTCGTCGGTGTCATCGGCACCGACGATCAATTGCGTGCTCTGCCCGGCCGGGGCGAATTTCGCCGAGCGCGGCTCGTTCAACACTGTTTGCACGCCGGTGTAGATGGTGTTCATCGCTTGCTTGATCGAGGTGATGTCCTTCTCCGGCGCCAGCGTCTGCAGACTGGCATCGGTGGGCAGTTCGATGTTGACGCTGAGGCGGTCGGCGTAACGCCCGGCTTCTTCGATCAAGGCCGGATCGGCTTCCGGAATGGTCTTCAAATGGATGTAGCCGCGAAATTCGTGCTCTTCTCGGAGCAACTTCGCCACCCGCACCAGTTGCTCCATGGTGTAGTCCGCCGAGCGAATGATCCCGGAGCTGAGAAACAGGCCGCTGACGCAGTTGCGCCGGTAGAAATCCATGGTCAGCGTCACGACTTCTTCCGGGGTGAAGCGCGCACGCGGCACATCGCTGGAACGGCGGTTGACGCAGTACTGGCAATCGTAAAGGCAGAAATTGGTCAGCAGGATTTTCAGCAACGACACACAGCGCCCGTCCGGCGTGTAGCTGTGACAGATGCCCATGCCATCCGTCGAACCGAGCCCGCTCTTGCCCTCGGAGCTGCGCTTGGGCGCACCACTGCTGGCGCAAGAGGCGTCGTACTTGGCGGCGTCGGCGAGGATGCTGAGCTTGTCGATGATTTGCATGGCACGGACTCTTTACTGTGTGCATATACAGTATAGGCTCGCCCGCCGCGAAACAAGTTGATGGATGACCCCTCGTCGGCTGGCCAGCTGAATTGTGGCCGCCCGCGAAAACCTGTGGGAGCGAGCCTGCTCGCGAAGAGGCCCTGCCAGTCACCGCAACTCAGTGATCAAACCGCCCACTGCAATATCAACCAGCTGTTCGCCCCGCTGATCAACACAAACAGCCCCCAAGCCAGCACCCGCGTGGGCCAGCGGTTGACGAACGGCCCCATCAACTGCCGGTCGTTGGTCATGCGAATCAGCGGGTACAAGGCAAACGGCAGTTGCAGGCTGAGCACGACCTGGCTCAACACCAGCAACTTGCCGATCGCGTTATCGCCCATGAGCCAGACGCCGATGAACGCCGGAATCAGCGCCAGCCCGCGAGTGATCAAACGCCGCTGCCAGCACGGGATGCGCAGGTTCAGATAGCCCTCCATGATGACCTGCCCGGCGATGGTCCCGGTGAAGGTCGAACTTTGCCCCGACGCGAGCAGCGCCACGCCGAACAGCACACTGGCCAGCGCACCGCCAACCAGCGGGTCGAGCAGGTGATAGGCGTCCTGAATATCGACCACATCGGTATGCCCGGACTGGTGAAACGCCGCCGCCGCGAGAATCAGGATCGCCGCGTTGACCAGCAGCGCCAGGGCCAGCGAACCGATGGTGTCGATACGTGCCAGTTTCACCGCGTCCTGCTTGCTCGCCAGATCCTTGCCGATCATCCGCGTCTGCACGATCGAGGTGTGCAAGTAAAGGTTATGCGGCATTACTGTGGCGCCGAGGATGCCAATGGCCAGATACAGCGGCGCGGCATCGCCGATGGCCGCCAGCGAAGGTTTGAAGCCCAGCGCCACGTCTGGCCAGTACGGTTTGATCAACAACAACTCGACGAAGAAACACACGCCGATGGTCGCGACCAGCACCAGCATGATCGCTTCGAGACGGCGGAAGCCCCGGTTTTGCAGGGCCAGCACCAGCAACGTGTCGAACGCCGTCAGGGCGATGCCGAAGGTCAGCGAGCAACCGAGCAGCAAGTGAAACGCGAGAGCGCAGCCAAGCACTTCGGCGAGGTCGGTGGCGATGATCGAGATCTCCGCCAGTATCCATTGCAGGCGCGCTGTCGGGGTGCTGTAGCGCTCGCGGGACAACTGCGCCAGATCGCGCCCGGTGGCGATGCCCAGCCGCGAGCACAGACATTGCACGACCATGCCGGCCAGACTCGCCAGCAACACCACGAACAACAGGCTGTAGCCAAAACGCGAACCGGCCTCGATCGCGGTCGCCCAGTTGCCCGGATCCATGTAGCCGATCGACACCAGCAAACCGGGACCGGCGAAACGCAGCACACGTTTGAAGAACGAGGCAGTCGGATCAACCGCGACACTGCCGGCCACTTCCGGCGGGCAAAACGGCGCGGTGGCGATTTTGGGCAGACTGAATTTCACGCACACATCCAGAAACAAAAACGGGAGCCCGGCAGCTTAGTCGTTTCGCCTGATGCCTTGAAGCGCAAAGATCACTGAACCTATGGGTTCACCCCCAGCAACTGCTCGCGCAACTCGGGACTGCGTGTTCGCGGATCCAGCCAGATATCGAAAAACGCCTTGGCAAACTGTGGATCCTCAATCTCATGCTGGAGCTTCTGGCCGACAAAAAACCGCGCGCCCTGCCCCGGCAGATACACGCCGGTAATCCGCGTGCCGGCCTGAACGTCGACAAACGATTGCTGCATCTGCGTCTGCCAGCCGGCCAATTGCGCTGAAGTGACCCGGGGACCGGCAAGGCGTTTGATCTCATCGACGCTGGTGCTGACCAGATCGTCTCGCGAGATTTTGCGCCGGTAGATCAGCTCCAGAGCAAACGGCTGGCCATCCGCCAGAGGCCGCGCGGCACTCCACAAGCGCGCGCTGTAAACGTCGAAGCCGAACACGCTGAAATCGCCGCTGCCGATAATTTGCGCGCCCGGGACTGCGTCCTGCCAATTGGCCCATGTCGGTGTGAGCAACAGCGCCCATAAACCGATGCCACAACAGCCCCGAACGAGCTTGGGTGTTCTGTTCATCGCCGTATCGTCTCCGCTGCATTCTGATGATCAAAGCATAGACGGATTCGCGCCTGAATTTTTGTATACAAAAATTGCGAACATAGGCAGCAATCTTCAATCGGCAGTGCTAACGTGGCTCATCCTGACCCGATGGAGACACCCGCGTGCTGATCCTGAAATTGCTGCTGATTCCCGGTTTTCTCCTGCTGATTTCCCTGGCGGGCAAACGTTGGGGGCCGAGCGTGGCCGGGTGGCTGTCGGGATTGCCGGTGGTGGTCGGGCCGATTCTGTTTTTTCTGGCGATCGAACAAGGGCCGCAGTTTGCCGCGCAATCAGCGGTCGCGGCGCTGTCGGCAATGTTCGCGATGATCGCTTTCTGCATCACTTATGCGCAGGTGGCGCAGCGGGCGAACTGGCCGTGGGCGTTGACCATTTCACTGGCGGTGTGGGCCGCGCTGGCGGCAGTCTTGTCGGTGATCCCGGCGTCCTTGCCGTTCTCGGTGATTGCGGCAGCGGTGGCACTGCTCGCTTCGCCTTATCTGTTCCCTGAGGTGCATCCAGTATTGAACGGGCCAGCACCGAAGTCGGACAAACTGATCTGGCGGATGATCGCCGGTGCGGCGCTGACGCTGGTGGTGACGATGCTCGCCAGCACCGTCGGCGAACGCTGGAGCGGCCTTCTCGCGGTGTTCCCGGTGCTCGGCAGTGTCATGGCGGTGTTCTCGCAACAAACCCGCGGCCCGGCGTTTACCGCTGCGTTATTGCGCGCAACGGCAACCGGCATGTATTCGTTCTCGGCGTTCTGCCTGGTGTCGGCCTGGACGCTGCCGACCATGGGCCTCAGCGGCTTCGCAGTGGGAGTGGCAGTGTCGGTGGCGATGCTCGGGGTGACCCGGCGTCTGCTGGCGCGGCCAGTGGCCAAGGCGCAAGCACAATAACCGCCTGGACGAATCGCGCTGGAACGGCCGGCACGCTCCGTGGGATGATCGCCCGCCTCGCGCGACCATTCACCGGAGATTCACATGTCATTGTTGAGCAAAAAAGCCGTTGTTCTGATGCTGGCGGCCGTCGCTGGTTTCGCCGCGATCAACGCGCACGCCGCCAAGGAAAAAGTCAAAACCGAGAAGGTCTCGCTGCTCGACGGCAAGTTTGCCTTTGTCCTGCCCAAAGGCTTTGTCGCCGACCCGCTGCCCGCCAGCCCGAGCGGTGCCAAGGGCACGATGTACACCAACCAGACCACCAAGACCGTGGTCATCGCCGCCGAAAACCAGATCCCGGCTGGGCAGAACGTCAAGGACAACGACGGTGAGTTTCTCGACGGCAGCGTGTCGAGTTTCATCGACGATCAGCGCAAGGCCCTGCCGGACTTCAACAAGCTCAGCGAGAAAAGCCTGACCCAGAAAGGCACCGGCCTGGGGCTGCGTCAGGTTGACAGCACCGCCACTCAGGGCGGTGGCCAAACCCTGAACACCACGCTGCTGGCCGGCTCGGGGACGAAGATGGCGCTGGTGCAGGTGATTTCCCGCGCCAGCGACAAGAAAGCTCACGATGCCTTGATCAAAGCCATCGTCAAGGATTGAGCCGCTGCAACCAGCCATTCAGATCGCGCAATTCGGCCGCACTGATGCTGTGGCCGACGCCCGGATAAGCGTGAAACTCGGGCTTGTAATCGAGTTTCTGCAATAGCGCGTTGGCCTCGGTGCCGTGACGGTAAGGCACCGGATCATCAGCGGTGCCGTGGCCGATAAAAATGCTCAGCGGCAGCGGCGCTTGCCCAGGCTTGAGTTCGGCTTTGAGCACCGGCAACAAGCGCCCGCTCAACGCGGCAAACCCGCCCACGACCGCTGGCGCGCGCAGGCCCACTTCGTAGCTCATCATCGCGCCCTGGCTGAAGCCGATCAGGTACACCTTGTCCGGCGCGGCGTGATATTTCTTCGCCGCCTGGGCGATAAAGTCGCGCAGCTTCTGGCCGCTGACCTTCAGATCATCGGTCTCGCCGTTGTAGGCGCCTTCACCTTTCTTGCGAAACCACTGGAAACGTCCTTCACCCAACGTCATCGGTGCGCGCACGGAAAGGTAGTTGTACTGCGCCGGCAGCTGAAATTTCATGCCGATCAGATCGGCCTCGTTACTGCCGTAACCGTGCAGGAAAATCACCAGCGGACGTGGTTCAGCGTCGGCGTGGACCTGTTCGAGGTACTTGAGTGGCAGATCGGATTGCAGGGTGGTTTGCGCGTGGACGGCGGTGGATGCGAGCAGGGTCAGCAGGGCGAACAATTTCAGCATTGCAGCGTTCCTTCACAGAGTGTCGGGTTCGCGGGGGAGCCTAACATTCTCGGCTGAGGATCCAAATTTTGTGGAGTGGCTGATGGCCCTTTCGCGAGCAGGCTCGCTCCCACCGTTGAAATGCGTTCCCCCTGTGGGAGCGAGCCTGCTCGCGAAGAGGCCCGCACGTTCACCGCAACCTGTCAGTCGTTGGTCAGCTTGCCCGTACGAAACGGCACCCGCCCCGCCACTTTCGCCTGCCAGATCCCCGGCTCGGTATAACGCCCGCGATCAATCGCAAACAGCACCCCGCTGATGCCGGCGCGCACGGTGGTCACGCGATCCTGCAACGGGTCAACAACCTCGAACAGCGCATCGCCCTGCTCTACCCACTCGCCGGCATTGCGCAAGAAACTGACCACGCCGTGGTGCGGGGCGAACAGGTATTCGGTGCCTTCAAACGGCAGACCTTCACAACATTCGCTCGGCGCCGCCGGCCATTCGCCGCTGATGAAACCCTGCTCGGCGAGAAAGCCCAGAATCGCTTCGCAATTGGCCTGAGCCTGTTCGACGCGGGTGTCGCCCATACTGCCCAGCTCCAGCGTCGTCGCCAGATTCGCCGCCGGAATCGCCGCGTTCGGGAATGCTTTGGCCAGACGCAACCATGGCGTCGAGCAGGACTCATCGAACGAGCTGCCACCGGAGTCTTCGCAGAGCAATGCCACGCCCGCCTTCAGCCGCGCCGCCAGCGATTGCCACTGCGGCCAGTGTTGCGGCAGCGCATAGAGGTGAATCGCAGCGTCGAAGTCGCAATGCAGATCGAGGGTGATGTCGGCGTCGCAGGCGTGGCGCAGCAACAAGCGGTGCAAGGCCTCCAGTTGCGAGGCCGGTGCCGGCAATTCTTCGAAGACTTGAGCCATGGCCTGGCGAATCAGCGCGACGTTGGCCTCGGCATCCGCGCCCAGACGCTCGCCCACCAGCGCTGCCACCGGGGCGCTGAGTTCGACGAACGCGCGGTTGAAATTCTTGCCGCTGCCCAGTTCGAAGCGGCCCATGTGATTGCCTTGCAGATGCTGATCCAGGCCGATCGGATTGGCCACCGGCACCAATTCGATAACACCCTGCAAACGGCCCTGCCGTTCCAGTTCGTTCAGGCGCAGCTTGAGTTCCCACGCGGTACGCATGCCCGGCAGTTCATCGGCGTGCAGGCTGGCCTGGATATACACCTTGCGGCTGCCGGCGCCGTAGCGGAACACGCTGAGGGAGCGCTCGCTGCCCAAGTGGCTCCAGGGCAGAACGTGGTCGATGCGTTGCATGAAAAACTCCTGAATAGCTGGGTTACGTAAAACCCTGTGGGAGCGAGCCAGCTCGCGAATGCGTCAGGTCAGACGATGACGATATCGAATGTCAGACCGCATTCGCGAGCAGGCTCGCTCCTACAGAGAATTTCCATAAATAAAAAAGCATAAAAAAAGTGGCCACCGCGCAAACGGGGCCACTTTTTTTCACGGCGTATTAATGGCCGTATACGTCAAAGTCGAAGTACTTGTCCTGGACTTTCTTGTACTCGCCATTGGCGCGGATTTCGGTGATGGCTTTGTTGAACTGCTCGGCCAGTGCGGTATCGCCCTTGCGCACGGCAATGCCAGCGCCGCCGCCGAAGTATTTGGCGTCTTCGTAGGTCGGGCCGACGAATTCGAAGCCTTTGCCGGCGTCGGTTTTCAGGAAACCATCGCTGAGGTTGACCGAGTCAGCGAGCATCGCGTCGATACGCCCGGAAACCATGTCGAGGTTGGCTTCCTGCTGCGAGCCGTAGCGCACCAGTTCGATCCCGGCCGGAACCAGCACTTCGGTCGCGTAGCGGTCATGGGTACTGGCACGCAGCACGCCGACTTTCTTGCCCTTGAGTTCGGTCAGCGGGTCTTTCACGCCGGAGCCTTCCTTCATCACGAAGCGTGCCGGGGTGTGGTAGTACTTGATGGTGAAGTCGACGTTCTTCTTGCGATCGTCAGTGATGGTCATCGACGACAGGATCGCGTCGATTTTTTTCACTTTGAGTGCCGGGATCAGGCCATCGAACTCTTGCTCGACCCACGTGCATTTGACTTTCATCTGCGTGCACAGTGCGTCACCGATGTCCACGTCAAAACCAGTGAGTTTGCCGTCAGGGGTTTTCATCGAGAATGGCGGGTACCCGGCTTCGATACCGATGCGGATCGGCTTGTCGTCTTTGGCCACAGCGGTCAGGGACAACATCGACAGTGCCAGGGCACCGAACATCACTAGCTTTTTCATTTATTACTCCCGTGCGGAGGCTTTTATTGGCAGCTTTCGAGTCAGCGTTCGGTCATGGCGTTCTAACGGCAAAAACCGAAGTGGCCGGCAGTCTATGGCGGCGCGCACGGAGGCAATTGTTTTTAAGCGACAAATACTTACAGAACATCGGCGATCACTTTGACGAGAGTAAACGCGTGCGCCGTGTTGGTGCGAAGGATGTAGGACAAGACTGTTTTCAGAGCAAGAAACGCCGATCCCCCGTAGAGCTGGCGGAGGCTGCGATCTTTTGATCTTGTTTTTTTTAGATCAAGATCAAAAGGTCGCAGCCTCCGGCAGCTCCTACAGAAACGTCAGCATTCGCAGGCGACAGGAGTATTGGCGACTGACGCCGCGCTCAGTTCGAAACCTTCATCGAGCCATCCGGTGACGCCGCCGATCATCTCCTTGACTGGATAGCCCAATGCCGCCAGCTTCACCGCAGCCTTGTTCGCCCCATTGCAATGCGGCCCGGCGCAATAGACTACGAACAAAGTGTGTTTCGGGTAATCGGCCAAGCGCTCCGCCGTGAGCAAGCGTGTCGGGATATTGATCGCGCCGGGCACATGGCCGCGCTCGAACGCCAATGGGCCGCGCACATCCACCAGAACAAAATCGACCTCCCCGGCCTCGTGGCTACTGAATACATCGGAACAATCGGTTTCGAAGGTCAGACGATTGCTGAAATGCATCAGGGCAATCGCCGAAGGTGCGACGGGGATTTCGCGAACCAGGCTGGTCATGTTGTGTTGCTCCTTTGTCTGTGGGGGATGAACAGACTTTATCGAGACGGCGCTTGCCGCTACAGTGGCGCGCAAGACACCGACCGGGAGTTTTCCGCCAAATGCTCACTCAGCCCAATCTGGTTGCCATTCTGGCCTACGATGGCCTCTGCACATTCGAGTTCGGCATTGCCGTGGAGATCTTCGGCCTGGCCCGACCAGAGTTCGATTTCCCTTGGTACGAGCATGCGATTGCCGCAGTCGATCCAGGCCCGATGCGCGCCATGGGTGGCATTCAGGTGCTGGCCGATGGCGGCCTGGAATTGCTCGCCGCAGCGCGCACCATCGTCATTCCGGGCTGGCGCGACCGCAACGCCCCGGTACCGCCTGCGCTGATCGACGCGTTGCGTCAGGCCCATGACCGAGGCGCGCGGTTGCTGTCGATCTGCTCGGGCGTGTTCGTCCTCGCCGCCAGCGGCCTGCTCGACGGCCACCGCGCTACCACGCACTGGCGCTACACCGGTGAACTGGCGCAACGCTTCCCGGCCATCGAGGTCGATCCGGACGTGCTCTACGTCGACGCCGGTCAACTGATCACCTCCGCCGGCAGCGCCGCCGGCATCGACGCCTGCCTGCATCTGGTGACACGTGACTTCGGCACGCAGGTCGCCAACGCCGTCGCGCGGCGACTGGTCATGTCGCCACAACGCACCGGCGGCCAGGCCCAGTTCATCCCCACCCCGGTCAGCCCGACACCCCGCAGCGACCTGTCGCGCGTCATGCAATGGGCCCGCGAACGCCTGCACGAACCACTGGAAGTCCGCGATCTGGCCAGCGAAGCGGCAATGAGCGAGCGCACGTTTCTGCGGCGCTTCACCGAAGCCAGCGGGCAATCGCCGAAAGCCTGGCTGCAACATGAACGCCTGGCGCGAGCGCGGGAGCTGCTCGAGAGCACCCACCATCACACTGAGCAAATTGCCCAGCGCTGCGGCTATCGCTCGGTGGAAAGTTTTCGTGTGGCATTCCGCAGCGTGGTGGGTGTACCGCCGTCGGTTTATCGGGAGCGGTTTGGGCGAAGCAACAAGCTTTCGCTCCATCCCGCAGCGTTTTAAGCGCTGACGTTGACGGCGAGGCCGGCAGAAACGCTCGCGGTGAAAATTGTGAAACGGAAAATGCGGCTTGCTTTATATTGATTCTGATATAACCTGAAAATCAAACGGCACTGGCATTTCTTGCAATAAAACTCACCGTCGCCGCTTACGTTCAGCTATTACGCTTTTCCTTTTGACACAGGACAAGCCGATGCCGAAACACAAGGATGTGGTGTTCGTGGGGAGCGCGTTGAAAGATCTCAAAGCTTTCCCGGTTGATGCCCGAAGAGCGGCGGGGTTTCAGCTGGACCTGTTGCAACAGGGTGATGCCCCACTCGATTGGCGCCCTATGAAAACCGTAGGACGCGGTGTTAACGAAATCAGGATCACCGAGGACTCAGGGGCGTTTCGCGTGTTTTATGTAGTCAATCGACCTGAAGCAATCTATGTGCTTCACGCCATGCACAAAACCACACGTAAAACGGAAATTAGAGACATCGAACTGGCCCGGGCCAGATATCAGGAAATAGGTTAAGCCATGAAGGAACATCAAGACTCATCCCAACGATTTTCCAGTGTATGGGATGCATTGGAGGACACGCCTCAGGAAGCTGCCAACATGCGTCTGCGAGCCAAGCTCATGCGTTCGCTTTGCGAGACCATTCGAGCGTGGGAGCTCCCTCAAAAGGACGCGGCACAGAGATTGGGAATCTCGCAGCCGCGCCTCAATGATGTACTCAACGGGAAAATCGACAAATTCTCGCTCGATGCATTGGTCAACCTGTCAGCTGCTGCAAGGCTGGAGGTGGACATTTGCTTTCCGTCAGGCCCGTTGCAATGGGCCTGACGCTGGCTTTGCGTGGCAATGTCCACCCTGCATTCCGAGTTTTGAAATCGAGGGAGTTGAATAGCATTCAACTTCGCAGTTAACCATCGACATCATCCAGCTGCACAGGAGTTCCGCTGGATGATTCCCCCCTTCAATCCTCCCGCGTCAAAACCTCCAGCAACTCAATTTCAAACACCAGATTCGAATTCGGCGGGATCTTGCCCATGGTCCGCTCGCCGTAGCCCAGATGCGCCGGTACCAGCAATTTGCGTTTGCCGCCGACCTGCATGCCCATCAGCCCCTGATCCCAGCCTTTGATCACGCGGCCAGTGCCGATCACGCACTGAAACGGTTTGCCTCGGCTCCAGGACGAATCGAATTCAGTGCCGTCTTCCAGCCAGCCGGTGTATTGGGTGGTGATCAGCGCGCCTTTCACCGCGGCTTTGCCGTCGCCCGGTTGCAGGTCGATGATTTGCAGTTCGTCTGTCATGTCGTTGGCTCTCGAGATGTTCGCAGGCGGCGTTTTTCGCAGAATCCGGCGTCGATGGCAATCCATGGAACCGAAAACGCGCCTTGCCGCTCACATGTGTATCGACATCGTATGACGACAAGGATGCTTAGATGACCGACTCTCGATTGCTGCGCAGTTTCATCCCGCCCTACATCCTCAACCGCATCATCGCCCACGGTTCCGAGCCGCAGCGCAACGCCGCGATGCAGACGCTCAACCATGTGCGCAGCCTGCTGCCCAACCCCGGCCGCCCTTCGCAGCCGCCGGCGCGCGCGATTCTGCCGGAAGCGAGCAAGCCTGGCCTGGCGCGGCGCAGTGTGCATGATGCGCAGAACAAAATGCTCTTGCCGGGCATGCCGGTGCGCCTCGAGGGCCAGCCGGCGTCGGGGGATCCGGCGGTCGACGAGGCTTACGATGCGCTGGGCGCCAGCTATGATTTCTTTTGGAAGGTGCTTGGTCGCGACTCGATCGACAATCAGGGATTCGCGCTGATCGGCAGCGTGCATTACGGGCAAGCCTACGAAAACGCATTCTGGAATGGCGCGCAGATGGTTTTCGGTGACGGCGATGGCGAGATCTTCCAGCGCTTCACCCGCTCGCTCGACGTCATCGGCCATGAACTGGCCCACGGCGTCACCGAAAGCGAAGCCGGGCTGATTTATGCCAACCAGTCCGGCGCGCTGAACGAGTCGCTCTCGGATGTATTCGGCGTGTTGATCAAGCAATACATCCTCGGCCAAACCACCGAGCAGGCAGACTGGTTGATCGGCGCCGACCTGCTGATGCCACAGATCCAAGGCAAGGGCCTGCGCTCAATGTCGCACCCCGGCACGGCATACGACGACCCGATGCTGGGCAAGGATCCGCAACCGGATCACATGCGCAAGTTCGTCATCACCAGCGAAGACAATGGCGGCGTGCACATCAACTCCGGCATTCCCAACCGCGCGTTTTACCTGGCAGCGCGAGCGTTTGGCGGCTTCGCTTGGGAAAAGGCCGGACACATCTGGTACGACACGCTGTGTGATGACCGTTTGAAACAGGACGCAACATTCGACGCGTTCGCGAAACTGACGATCGACCATGCTGACCAGCGCTTCGGCGCCGAAGCAGCCGACACAGTGCAGCAAGCCTGGGCACAGGTCGGTATCGAATAATCCGAGGAGACCGTATGAAAACGCTACCCGAGCTGGATAAAGATTCCGTTTTGCGCGTATCTCGCCAGGGTGGCGTTGCAGCGATTCACAGCCTGAGCCGCCCACGGGAAATCGAATTCGCGCAATGCGACATCAGTCAGCGTTCGAGAATATGCTCGGTGCTTGAGGGTTGCCTGCCACTCGATAGCAGCGAATCGGGCGGTGGGGATCAGCGCTTCTACCAGATTGAAGTGCGCTATCAGTCCGGGGAAATGGTGTTGAAGGTGCCAGAGGATCGTGCGCCTGGGGAGCTGGTGCAGCTTTGGGACAAGGGGGAGCTGCTCTGATTCATGCTGCCGGCTCTTCTGCGTCGACAACTGACGATGTGCGTGGGCCAAAGCCTGCGGTTTGGCCGAATACGACACCGTTGAATGTGTGCGTACAGCACTCGCAGCGCGGCGTCATGTCCTGCGCCTGCAGCTTCGGATTGACCATTTGCAGGAGATTTTTCTCGTCGACATAAAGCCCGTTGAAATAACTGGACTCACCCAGTCGCACGACTTCATCGCGATCCTTCTCATGGATGGCAACCATCCAGAAAACCGGCGCTGATTGATCCAGTCGGGCCACAGCTTCGCTGAAAATGGCATCCCAAGAACCGCCAACCCGAGACAGCAGGAAGCGAAACAACGGCGTGTAATCTCGCCCGTATTGTTTGCCTGCGTGCATCGAACTTCGCATGCCTTCGTCACGGCTTGCAGCTTTGCTGTTGCGCTGATCGCGATAATGCGCAACTGATTCGTGGCGACGAACACCCCACGTACGAGTGTTCACTTTGCGATAGAGCGGTTTCTTGTCCAATCCCTTGTTCCTCATCCAGACATCCGCTGTTTTACTGGAACGGCGTTCGAATGCAATCAGCCATCCGTGGCCAATTGTAAACCTGATCTATCGCTCGACGGGTTGCATCTCGACAATCGTGCCATTGGTGATCATCACCATCACGTACTTGTCATTGATCTGCACCCACTGCGCCTGCTCGATCGGCGCTTTCAGACCTTTGGCTTTCCAGTTTTTCAGCGCCTTGTCTTCGCGCTGGTACATTTCCGGTGCGCGGTCGTTGACCTTCAACTGGCGGTCGCTGGTCGGCGATTGCACGGCGGGTTCGCTGGAGGTTTGCGCCGCTTGAACAACGGGCGTGATCCCGGCAATGCCGGCAACGAGGGCCAGGCTGGCGATTAGGGTTTTGCTGTTCATCGGTGAACCTCTTTCAGATGGGTAGTACCTGAACTCCGACTGCGTGGCGCGGGAAACATTCCTTGTTTTTTGCCGGAGGTGGCCGTTAGAAGGCTTTGCCCATCAGACCACCATCGCTGGCAAGCCAGCTCCCGCAGGGTTTTGTATTACAGCGCAATTATTGACCTGAGCTCCGGTCCTCTCCTACAAAACCAAGCAAAGCAAAGCAAGATCAAAAGATCGCAGCCTTCGGCAGCTCCTACAGTTGGATCGCGTGAATTCGATGGAAACGGGTTCACCTGCAGGCCGTCGTCGCGATCAGGCTCGCCCCCACCAGAAAAGCAAAGCAGCGCAACTGCCCGCGGCGAAGCCGCCCCACTCAACAATGAGCGCAAGCTCGAGTACTGCTTTTGATTTTGACCCACCGGCGACGTCGGAAGGCTGAGTGGAGGGATTGATCCGGGGGTGGGAGCGCAGCGACCGTCTGGCGCAGCCAGACACAGCGCAAGGAGGTGCAGCGAAGCAAACCGTAGCCGCTGCGCCCGGATCGATCCCGCAGCGAAGGAACCCGAGCCTGCGAGGGCCGAACGCAGGAGCAAGCCTTTTCGGTTACCTTTTCGGCGTTTGGAAAAGGTGACTCGCCGTCAGGGCGAAACCCTAAGCGGCCATGACCGCAGCAACGGATATGTACCCGGTCAGCCAGACCAAATCATCGCCCGACACGACGCAGGCTCGCTCCCACAAATGCGCCAAGCACTGAATCCATTGATCCGCCCCACGCATCAATCCATGCCAACAATGCAATTAACAGATTGTTACATCTGCGCCACCATCCACCTCAATAAAAACCGTGCGCCGCTTCTCCGTAGCGCACGTCATAAAAGCGGTGGAGTACTTTTCTATGACAGCCTCAATCCCAACCAACGGCTCGCGGGCCGGTGCCATCTTCCGGGTGACCTCGGGCAACTTCCTCGAACAGTTCGACTTCTTTCTGTTCGGCTTCTACGCCACGCAGATCGCGGCGGTGTTCTTCCCGGCGAGCAGCGAGTTCGCCTCGCTGATGATGACTTTCGCGGTATTCGGCGCCGGTTTCCTGATGCGTCCGCTGGGCGCCATTGTGCTCGGCGCCTACATCGATGACGTCGGCCGGCGCAAAGGTCTGATCGTCACCCTGTCGATCATGGCCAGCGGCACGATATTGATTGTGCTGGTGCCCGGCTACGAAACCATTGGCCTGTTCGCCCCGGCACTGGTACTGATCGGGCGGCTGCTGCAAGGCTTCTCGGCCGGTGCGGAACTCGGTGGCGTTTCGGTCTACCTGTCCGAAATCGCTACGCCGGGCCGCAAAGGCTTTTTCACCGCTTGGCAGTCGGCCAGCCAGCAAGTGGCGATCATCGTCGCGGCTGCGCTGGGCTACGGTCTGAACCAGTGGATGGAGCCGCAAGCCGTGGCCGCCTGGGGCTGGCGCATTCCGTTTTTCGTCGGCTGCATGATCGTCCCGTTCATCTTCTTCCTGCGCCGTAACCTGGCGGAAACCGAAGAGTTCGCCGCACGCAAACACCGTCCAAGCATGCGCGAAGTGTTCCGCACCCTCGGCCAGAACTGGGGCGTGGTACTCGGCGGAATGTTGATGGTCGCGCTGACTACCACCGCGTTCTACCTGATCACCGTGTACGCGCCGACTTTCGGCAAAACCGTGCTGCACCTGAGCACTTCCGACGCGCTGCTAGTGACGCTGCTGGTGGGTGTGTCGAATTTCTTCTGGCTGCCGATCGGCGGCGCGTTGTCCGACCGTATCGGCCGTCGTCCGGTGCTGATCGGCATGGCCGTGCTGGCACTGGCCACGACTTATCCGGCGCTGTCGTTCCTGGTGCAGGCGCCGAGCTTCACCAACATGCTGCTGTCGCTGCTGTGGTTGTCCTTCATTTACGGCTTGTACAACGGCGCGATGATTCCGGCGCTGACCGAAATCATGCCGGTGGAAGTGCGCGTCGCCGGTTTCTCCCTGGCCTACAGCCTGGCCACGGCGATCTTCGGCGGTTTCACCCCGGCGATGTCGACCTTCCTGATCCAGTACACCGGCGACAAAGCCGCGCCAGGCTACTGGATGAGCATCGGTGCCCTGTGCGCTCTGTGCGCCACTCTTTACTTGTACCGCCGTGCCGGTGGTCGTCTGCAACCTGTCGCGGCCTGAGGAATACTCGCCATGAAAAAACTCTTTACTGTCACCGCCCTGCTCGCCGGTCTCGCGTTCAACTTCGCGGCCCAGGCCGAAGAACTCAGCGTAATGACCTCCGGTGGTTTCACTGCCGCCTACAAGATCCTCGGGCCGAAATTCGCCGCCGCAACGGGCAACACGCTAACCACCAGTCTCGGCCCGTCGATGGGCAAGGCGCCGGAAGCGATTCCCAATCGTCTGGCACGCGGTGAGCACGCCGACGTGGTGATCATGGTCGGTTACGCCCTCGATGAGCTGATCAAACAAGGCAAGGTCGACCCGGCCTCCCGCGTTGAACTGGCGGATTCGCGGATCGGCATGGTAGTGCGTGAAGGCGCGCCGAAACCGGACATCAGCAGCGTCGACGGCCTGAAGAAAACCCTGCTTGATGCGCAGTCGGTGGCCTACTCCGACAGCGCCAGCGGCGTGTACATCGAGCAGCAGCTGTTCAAGAAACTCGGCATCGAAGATCAGTTGAAACCGAAAGCCAAGATGATCGCCAGGATCCCGGTCGGTTCGGTGGTTGCCACTGGCGACTATCAGTTGGGCTTCCAGCAGGTCAGCGAATTGCTGCCGGTGCCGGGCGTAAGCTTCGTCGCGAAGATTCCGGAATCGGTGCAGTCGGTGACGCGTTTTGCCGCGGGCATCCCGGTCAAGGCCGAGCATCCGGAAGAGGCCAAAGCCCTGCTCGCCTACCTCGCTGCACCGGCCGCTCAGGCTGATGTACAGGCCACCGGGCTGGATTCGGTCAAGCGTTGATCGCTGGCGGCTGGACGCGCATCTCCACGACCAGCCGCTCCAGTTCCAGTGCCGCCGGGGTCAACGTGCGATCCCGGCGCTTGATGATGCCGACACTGCGCATCACCTGCGGCTCAATCAGCGGCACCCGCGTCAGGATCGGATGATCCGGCCCGGGCATCGCCATCAACGGCACCGCTGCCACGCCCAGACCCGCCTCTACCAGACCGATCATCGTTGTCACATGCCGCGTCTCGCAGATGCTCTGACGCTGCGGCACCACCCCGCCCAAGGCCTGATCGAGCAGAAAGCGATTACCCGAGGTCTTGTCCAGCGCGATGTAATCCTGCTGATAGAACTCGTCCCAACTGACGCTGCTGCGCCCGGCCAGCGGATGATCGCGACGACAGGCGACAACGTAGCACTCCTGCACAAGCGGTTCGAACTCGACTTTGGCATCCTGCGTGCCGAGAAAACTCAAACCGAAATCCGCCTCGCCATTGACCACCGCACTCAACACATCGTGAGCGCTGGAATCGAGGACTTTGACCTTGATCCGCGGAAACTGCTGGTGATAGCGCGCGACCACGCGGGGCATGAAGTAGTACGCCGCCGAGGGCACGCAGGCGACGGTGACATGGCCCAGACGGGTCGAGGCGACTTCGCTGATGCCGAGCAAGGCAATGTCGAGATCATCCAGCAAGCGCTCGACGCTGGGCATGAAGCCGCGCCCGGCCTGGGTCAGGCTGACCTTGCGCGTGGTGCGCTCGAACAGTTTCACGCCGAGGGCGTCTTCGAGCTTTTCGATGCGCCGACTCAGCGCCGGTTGTGACAGGCGCACAGTGTCGGCAGCCTTGCGAAAACTGCCCTGCTCGACCACCGCGCGAAAGGCTTGCAGGTCGTTTAGGTCGAAGTTGATGGCCATGGCGTTTCCGGAAATTGATGCGCAGGGGTTATAAATGTAACCAGTTGATGCAAATTATTACAGACCTGATGGAAGCTGCCCTTGTGGGAGCGAGCCTGCTCGCGAACGCGGGGCATCAGTCAATGGATAGGTGGCTGACCCAGCGCATTCGCGAGCAGGCTCGCTCCCACATTGGTTCTCGAATGGTCTGGAGACCGCGTAACCTTTATCCTCGTCACCCCCGCCGTAGCCGTAGTCAGGAGTCGTTCCATGCCCCATGAAGGCAATTTGTTGCAAGCCGCCGTCGTGTTTCTGTTCGCGGCCGTGCTCACCGTGCCTTTGGCCAAACGTCTGCAACTGGGCGCGGTGCTCGGTTATCTGTTTGCCGGGGTGATCATCGGCCCGTCGGTGCTCGGTCTGATCGGCAACCCGCAAAGCGTTGCGCATATTTCCGAGCTGGGCGTGGTGTTGCTGCTGTTCATCATCGGCCTCGAATTGTCGCCGCGGCGCTTGTGGGTGATGCGCAAATCGGTGTTCGGCGTCGGTCTGGCGCAGGTGCTGCTGACCGCGTCGGTGATCGGCGTGCTGGCACTGGCGGTGTTCGGCCAGCCGCTGAACAGCGCGATTGTGCTGGGCCTCGGTCTGGCGCTGTCCTCCACTGCCTTTGGCTTGCAAAGCCTTGCCGAACGCAAGGAACTGACCAGCCCCCACGGGCGTCTCGCGTTTGCGATTCTGCTGTTTCAGGACATCGCCGCGATTCCATTGATCGCCCTGGTGCCGATGCTCGCCGGCGTCGATCATCACACCAGCACCGCCGACGATATTCGTCACAGCTTGCAGGTGCTCGGCGGCATTGCCGTGGTGGTGATCGGCGGACGGTATCTGCTGCGTCCGGTGTTCCGCGTGGTGGCAAAAACCGGTCTGCCGGAAGTGTCCACCGCCACCGCGTTGCTGGTGGTGATCGGCACGGCGTGGCTGATGGATCTGGTCGGTGTGTCGATGGCGCTGGGTGCGTTTCTCGCTGGTCTGCTGCTGGCGGATTCGGAATACCGGCATGAGCTGGAAGCGCAGATCGAACCGTTCAAGGGCCTGCTGCTCGGGCTGTTTTTCATCAGCGTCGGCATGGGCGCCAATCTCAGCCTGTTGTTGAGCGCGCCGATCACCGTATTGGGCCTGACCTTGTTGCTGATCGGTCTGAAATTGCCGCTGCTGTTCGTGGTTGGGCGCTTGGCAGGAGGATTGAACAAGATCAGCGCAATCCGCCTCGGCATCGTCCTTGCCGCCGGCGGTGAGTTTGCGTTCGTGGTGTTCAAGATCGGCCGCGATCAGGGCCTGTTCGAGCCGCGTCTGTACGATTTGCTGGTGCTGACCATCACCCTGTCGATGGCGCTGACGCCGTTGTTGCTGTTGATCTGCGCGCGTCTGGTCAGCCCGAAAGTGCAGCCGGTGGAAGTGCCGGAGAAATTCCGCGAAATCGACACCGAAGCGCCGCGCGTGGTGATTGCCGGCATGGGCCGGATGGGCCAGATCGTGGCGCGGATTCTGCGCGCGCAGAACATCAAGTTCGTTGCGCTGGACACTTCGGTGGAAACCATCGA
This sequence comes from Pseudomonas siliginis, assembly GCF_024072275.1. Taxonomy (NCBI): domain Bacteria; kingdom Pseudomonadati; phylum Pseudomonadota; class Gammaproteobacteria; order Pseudomonadales; family Pseudomonadaceae; genus Pseudomonas; species Pseudomonas siliginis. The sequence continues at coordinate 3,608,217 of NZ_CP099598.1, forward strand.
ACTGTCACGCAGCTTCGGCGGCGTACCGGTGTTCTACGGCGACCCGATGCGCCCGGAAATCCTTCACGCGGCGAAGGTCGGCGAGGCGGAATATTTCGTCATCGCCACGGACGATCCGGAGACCAACATCAAGACTGCCGAAGTGGTGCACAAGCTGTATCCGCACATGAAAATCATCGCCCGCGCGCGTAACCGTCAGCACGTGCATCGCCTGGTGGATGTCGGCGCGGAAGCGATTCGTGAGACCTATTACTCGAGCCTGGAAATGAGCCGGCGCACGCTGGTCGGCCTCGGTCTGACCCAAGCCCAGGCCGATGCGCGGATCAAGCGTTTCAAGCATCACGACGAACAGGTGCTGGAGGCGCAACACGCCGTCTACGACGATGCCGCCAAAGTCCTGCAGACCGCCCAGGAAGCCCGGGCGGAACTGGCCAAATTGTTTGAATCGGATCAGCTCGAAGAGGAAGCCCGAAAATCCTGATCGTGCCTTGCCCAGAACCAACTGTGGGAGCGAACCTGCTCGCGAAAGCGTCGTGTCAGTCACCCAATACTTCACTGACAGATTGCATTCGCGAGCAGGCTCGCTCCCACAGGGGATTGGGTCAGACCAGTTCCAACGCGGGCGCAGGCTCGACGGCTGTGACTGCAAACCGATCCGCCAGAAACGGCGTGATATCCAGCGGCAAGGGCTCGTCATTCACCAGTTTATCCAGCAGCACACCGGTAATCGCTGAGGTCAGAATGCCGGTGCGGAAGTGCCCGCAAGCATTCAGATACCCTTCTACCCCACGCATCGGCCCGAGGATCGGCAACTCATCCGGCGAGCCCGGGCGCAATCCCGCCCAGGTGCGCTTGAGGTTGACGTCCGCCAGCTCCGGCAGACAGCGCACCGCGCCCTGCACCAGCCCGGCGATTTCCGGGTAGGTGGTGGTGACGTCGAAGCCTTTGTCTTCGGTGGTGCTGCCGATAAGGATTTCGCCGTTGTCCTTTTGCGCCACGTAGCAATCGCTGGTGGTCAGGCAGCCGTTGAGGATTTTCGGCATGCGTTCGGTCAGCAGAATCTGCCCTTTCACCGGTTTCACCGGAATGCGAATCCCCGTGGCCCACTCACTCAGATCCGCCGCCCAGGCACCGGCGGCGTTGATCAGCGTCTTGCAGTGGAACACCCCCGCCTCCGCCGTCTGCACACCCGTCACGCGAGTGCCGTGATGCAGCACGCCGGTGACGTTGGTGTTGACGAAGATATCGACGCCGTTCTGCCGCGCGCCTTCCATGTAGGCATCCGCGAGGCGGAACGGGCTGACCTGATGGTCGCAGAGAAACTCCAGCGCCCCGCGCGCCTCATGGCTGACGCTCGGCTCCGCCGCGCGCAACGCCGCCTGATCGAGCCAGCGCACTTGATCAGCCAGATGCGGAATGCAGCCGACGATGTGCTCGGCGTAGAGCCGGTCTTCATCGTCATAGATCACGAATTTCAGCCCGGTCTTCTCGAACTTGCAATCCATGCCGTGATTGTCTTTCAACTCGCGGTGCAACGCCGGATAGAGCGCGTTGGACTGCAAGGCAAAATCGAAAAACGACGCCGGCAAGATATGCGGCGTACTGGCGTCGACCGCCACCGCTGCGCCCTGGGTTTCGCGCTTGCGGTTGGCCGACATCATGCGAAAGAAAATCACCCCGCAGCCGAGGCCGACCGACTCGCCGATCGCCCACAAACCGCCAGCCGAAGCGCGGGTCGCGTTGCCGGGGCGCTTGGCGTCGATCAGCGCAACTTTCAGATTTTTGCGCTTGGACAATTGGTAGGCGCAGGAGGCGCCGATCACTCCGCCACCGGCAATGACCACGTCGTAGAACTTACTCATGGCAAGCGCCCTCCTTGCCGAGGGACTGGAACGCGGAAAACGGCACCGGATCAATCGGGAAGCGCGGGCGCAACCAACCGACATCCTGACGTCCGGTGGCCTGGCGCAGGCGATCGCTGCAATAGCCGACGCACATCCGCCCCTGGCAATCGCCCATGCTCACGCGGGTGCGCATTTTCAGGCTGGCGATGTCTTGCACACCCTGCTCCAGCGCCAGATCGATATCGGCGCGGGTCGCATGTTCGCAGCGGCAGATCACCGTGTCGGCTGCGGGCAAAGCAGTCTGACCGACGCCGCGCTCGGTGTAGCGATCCACCGCCGCACGAAAGCGCACGATGGCTCTGAGCTTGCTCGCGTAACGATCGCGGCGCACCCGGGCCAGCTCGGCGTCGAGCACACCGCGTTGCAGGAGGATCGAAGTGGCGGCGATCTTGCCGGCCAGCATCGCCGCTTCACCGCCGCGGATCCCTCCCATGTCACCGGCCAGATGCACATGCGCCACGCTGCTTTGCTGCCAGACATTGGCGTTGGCACGCAGGTAGCCATCGTCGCTGAAGCCGTGATCAAGGCCCATCTGCTGGCTCAATTGCGTGCGCGGAATAAAACCGTAACCCACCGCCAGCGTCTGCGCTTCGAAACGCTCGACCCGCGACAGATCCGCCTCCCACGTCGACGAATACGGCGCGACGCTGACACTTTTCAATTCGCCCTCGCCGTGGGCGTCCACCACGCCCCAGCCATAGTTCATCGGGATGCCGTGCAGCTTCAGATAAGCGAGCATGCTCAAGCCGTCGAGAAACAGCTGCGGTTTGTTCAGCAGCGCCAGACTCTCGCGGGCGATCTTGCCGAACGCACACGCCTCGTAGACGCCAGCGACACGCACGCCGGAGGCATGCAACTGGGTCGCAACCAGCGGCAGCAACGGCCCGGTGCCGGCGATGATCACCGGCCCCCGCGGCTTGACCACGCCACTCTTGATCTGCAATTGAAGACCACCGAGCAGAATCACTCCCGGCAACGTCCAGCCGGGAAACGGTACGCTGCGTTCATGGCAACCGGCGGCCAGCAGCAGTTGCGGATAAGCGATCTCGTGCAGCTGTTCATCGCCATCGAGCACCACCAGAGCGCGAGTGCCTTCAGCGCCGACCACGCGATGGTTGAGGCGCACGTCGATCAGCCCTGACTGCTGCTGAAATTCACCGTGCAGTTTGTCCAGTGCTTCGGAATAACGCGGGCCGAGATAATCCAGTTGCACACCATCACGCAGCGGCCCGCGATAGACCACGCCGCCGAGGCGCGAAGCCTCTTCGAGCAAGGTGCAGCGCACGCCGTGGCGCGCCAGTTCGATGGCCGCCGCCATTCCCGCCGGCCCGCCGCCGACAATCAACGGTTGCAGGCTCATACAACCTCCTGCCCGACGACGCGGTTGACTCGGGTTTCAATCAGCATGCCGTCGCGCACTACGGTCTGGCAGGCGCGGCGCTTGTGCCGACCGTTGATTTTCACCAGACAGCACTGGCAAACGCCCATGCCGCAATAGGCGCCGCTGATTTGATCGTGATCGTTGCGTGCGATCTGGCGCACGCCGAGGGACTGGATGACGCTCAGAACGGTTTCACCGATGGCGGCGCTGACCGCTTGGCCATTGATGTGCACGGTCATGTCCGCCTGCACCAAGGGCTGGATATCGAAGGTTCTTTCTAGGCAGTTCATTACGGTATTCGTCCGTGAAGATTCAGTTGAGGTTGTGACAGCTCCTTGCTGCACTACGCCTCGTCGACGCTTTTTATTGCTGTGTTTTCAACGTCGACGCGGATACTTCGTCAGCGCAACAAGGTGCGCGACAAGCACTGTAGCTCATACCTCAGCAAAGGCCTGGATCATTTACGGTAGGCGATATCGCCAGACGAAATATTGATCCAGGCCAGTGAAAATGGCGGGATGGAAACGGTTAGTTGGAGAAAACGAACTGGCCCCGCAGAAAGCAAAAAGCCGCTTTCACCCGAAGATGAAAGCGGCAGAGGCATCCTGCCTCAGAGGGATCAGTGTACGAACAGGGCGATCAGGATGATGATCGGGATCGGTACGCCGAGGAAAAACAGCAGTAATGAGCGCATGGTGACTCTCCTTTTTAACGGACCGGAGTGGTAGTGGTGTAGGTGTCGACTTCAACGTACTCGACTGCATCGCGACGACGACCGCCGAAGGTGGCTGCCAGGCTGGCGAAGAACGCACCGGCCAGCAGCGCGACGAACATCCACAGCGAGGTGTAGGCAGCGACTTTGGCGGCGGTATCGGCCGCTTGCTGAGCTTTCAGTTTCGCGTCAGCGATGGCTTTCTGGGTGTTGGCGTAGATTTCGTCGACACGACGTTCAGCATCGGCCTGGCTCAGGTTGGTACGTTGCGATACCAGTTGTGCGAGGTAGGTGCGATCTTCGGCGCTGAGCTGACCGTTGGCCAGGCTTTGCGTGAAGATGCGGGTCACAGTGCCGCGTGCAGCGTCATCGCTGACGGCAGCAGGACGATCATCGCGGAACAGGCTGTCGACGAAGTAGCCGTACTGATCGCTGTCAGTATTGGCTGCGGCAGAGCCGGCGGCCTGGCTCATCGCACCGGCAGCACCGCCGACGACGTTGGCACCCGCCTGCACACCGCCACTGACGACGCTGCTGACCGAACCGACCACCAGCACAGCGGTCACTAAAGTAGCGACGCACCAAGCGAGGAAACCATGGGCGGTGTCGCGGAAGTAGACTTCGTCACCGTGCATGTTGGCCCACTTAACGCGCAGACGGCCGGCAATGTAGCCGCCCATGCCGGAAGCGATGATCTGCGTCACCGCCAGCCAGACGATCGTTGAAATGCCCAGGCCCTTGGCGCTGACGCCTTCTCCGGCCCACGGTGATACAGCCGAAAAGCCCAGGCCAAACCCGAGCAGCACCAGAATCATCGACAGCGCGGCGGCAGCCGCAGCACCGGCGAAGATCGCGCCCCAGGACACGCCTGACACGCTGCTCGACTCTTCCAAGGCAGGATAATAGCCATCAGGGGATCTATTCATTGTTGTAGTGCTCCAGGCATGAAAAATGGTGTTACAAGTCGTCGGGTGAGGAATTGCAGTGACCGTGCCAGTCAAACACTTTTAATAACCCCTTTTCTTTCAATGAGTTACAAAACTTGAACTTCCTCGGACCGTGCAACTTGCAATAAAGCGCATCCGATTGCGGGTTTTCTGCATTAACCAAAGCGTGGCAAATCCGATCAGTTCTGATTCACCAGGCGACGAAGATGAAAGTTAATTTAAAGCGTCACGGCAAATTCTTGGCAAAATGCTGCCATTCCGTTTGAACCGATCAGCAGGCCTGCCTATGACTCGTATCTTGACCATCGAAGACGACGCCGTGACCGCGCGGGAAATCGTTGCCGAACTGAGCAGCCACGGGCTGGACGTCGACTGGGTCGACAATGGCCGCGAAGGCCTCGACCGCGCCGTGAGCGGCAACTACGACCTGATCACCCTTGACCGCATGCTGCCCGAGCTTGATGGTCTGGCCATCGTCACCACCCTGCGCACCATGGGCGTGGCGACGCCGATTCTGATGATCAGCGCCCTCTCCGACGTCGATGAGCGCGTACGCGGCTTGCGCGCGGGTGGCGATGACTACCTGACCAAGCCGTTCGCCACCGATGAAATGGCCGCGCGGGTTGAAGTGTTGCTGCGCCGGCAGAACAGCGTCGCCATCCAGGCCACAACGCTGAAAGTCGCCGACCTCGAACTCGACCTGATCAGCCACGAAGCCCGCCGCGCCGAGCAGGTGCTGACGCTGTTGCCCACCGAATACAAACTGCTCGAGTTTCTGATGCGCAACAGCGGCCAGATTCTCTCGCGGATGATGATTTTCGAAGAGGTCTGGGGTTATCACTTCGACCCGGGCACCAACCTCATCGACGTGCACATCGGCCGTCTGCGCAAGAAGATCGACGCAGCCGGCAACGTTCCGCTGATCCGCACGGTACGGGGCTCGGGCTATGTCATTGCCGAACCCGTCTGACGGCTGGCGCTCCTCCAGCAGCCGCTTGCTGGCACTGTACAGTTCGCTGTTCGTGGCGTGGAGCGCGATCCTCATGGGGGTCATGTATTACGAGGTGTCCGGCTACCTCGACAAACTGGCCAAACATTCGTTGATGCAACGTCAGCACCTGTTCTCGCATTTTCGCGGCGAGCAACTCGAAGACGCCCTCGCGGCCAGCATGACCTTCGATATTCGCGGTATCGACGCCTATGGTCTGTTCAGCGCTGACGGTGTTTACCTGGGCGGCGCGCTCCAGCAAATTCCCGAAGGACTGCCGCTGGATGGCAAGATCCATATGCTCGCCGAGTGCGCCGATTCCGATGACCCGACCCTGCCGAGCGACAGCTGCGATGCCGTGGCCACGCAAACCCGTGACGGGCGCTGGCTGGTGCTGCTGCGTGACAACGGTTCGCTGTTCGCGGTGACGCGGATCATTTTGCACGCGCTGTTCTGGGGGGTGTCGCTGACGATTATTCCCGGGGTCGCCGGTTGGCATCTGCTGCGGCGTCGACCGTTGCAGCGCATCCGCGCGATCCAGAACAGCGCGCAGGCCATCGTAGCCGGTGACCTGACGCACCGCTTGCCGCTGTCCAATCGCCGCGATGAACTGGACATGCTCGCCGCCATCGTCAACGCCATGCTCGAGCGCATCGAGCGCTTGATGAACGAGGTCAAGGGCGTCTGCGACAACATCGCCCACGATTTGCGCACGCCGCTGACCCGCCTGCGCGCGCAGTTGTATCGCATGCAGCAACAGGCCGGCGAAGGTTCGCAAGAAGCGGCGCAACTGGACTTGGTACTGGCTGAAGCGGATACGCTGATGGCGCGGTTTCGCGGTTTGCTGCGGATTTCCGAACTGGAAGATCGCCAGCGCCGTTCAGGTTTCGTCGAACTTGATCCGGTGCGTTTGCTGGAGGAGTTGCACGAGTTCTATCTGCCGCTGGCCGAGGAAGGCGATCTGCGCTTTCAGTTGAACATGCCGGAGACGCTGCCGCCGCTCAATGGCGACCGCGCGTTGCTGTTCGAAGCGCTGGCGAACCTGTTGAGCAACTCGATCAAATTCACCCCGCCCGGCGGCACGGTGATGTTGCGTGGGGTCAATGCCGGTGGGCAGACGCGGATCGAGGTGCACGATTCAGGGCCGGGGATTCCCGAGGCGGAACGTGAGGCGGTGTTCCAGCGCTTTTATCGCACCGAGGGTGGCCAGCCGCAGAGTGGCTTTGGTCTGGGGCTGTCGATTGTCGCGGCGATTGTCAGCTTGCACGGCTTCAGTCTTGAAGTCGGCAGCAGTGATCTGGGTGGGGCGAAACTGGTGCTGGATTGTCGGCAGAGTTTGATTAGCCAGGCCTGACGTCTCGCGCCGATCGTTCCCACGCTCCGCGTGGGAATGCCTCAAGGGACGCTCCGCGTTCCGGCTTTCGAAATGGGACGCAGAGCGTCCCGGGCTGCATTCCCACGCAGAGCGTGGGAACGATCTGCGTCTCAGGTTGGGTAATTGGCCCGCAAGGCTTCGAGCCCGCCCTGGTAGATGCCGTTGAACAGCGCCACCACTTCTTCATCGCTCACGCCGACCGCATTGAAGCGCCCCGACCACGTCACCCGCGCGCCCTGCCCCTGGGCTTCAACCTTGATCGTCGCCAGGTAATCGCTGGCCGGAAACGGTGCCTGTTCAATCGAATAGCTGTAGGTTTTTGCGGCGTTATCGAAAGTCTGCAGACGTTCGACGACAACGCCGCCGTCAGCGGTGTGCAGGGTGCGCACTCGCCCGCCTTCGCTCAGTTCACTGTTGGTGATCAACGGCAGCCAGTCCGGCAGCGTGTTGAAGCCGCCGATCAACTGCCAGACCTGATCGGCCGAGGCCGGGATGTCGATGGTTGCAGATGCAGTTGGCATAAAACCTCTCTTTTGGAAAATTCAGATAGTCAGGCTGTCGACCACGCCGCCATCAACGCGCAAGGCTGCGCCCGTGGTGGCCGAGGACAGCGGCGAAGCAATGTACGTGACCAGATGCGCCACTTCCGAAACATCCGCCACGCGCTGGATGATCGAGGTCGGACGGGCCTTGCGCACAAAGGCGTCGGCTTCGTCGCGCAGGTCGCGCCCGGACTCGGCGGCCGCGTCTCTGAGCATGTCCTGCAGACCATCCGTGAAAGTCGGCCCCGGCAGGACTGCATTGACCGTGACACCGGTACCAGCCAGACGTTTGGCCAGGCCGTGGGACACCGCCAGGTTGGCGCTTTTGGTCACGCCGTAATTGAGCATGTCCGCCGGCGTCGCCACGCCGGATTCCGATGACAGAAAGATCACCCGGCCCCAGCCCTGCTCAACCATCGCCGGCACATAATGCCGCGCCAGGCGCACGCCGGAAATCACGTTGACCTCGTAGAAGCGCGTCCACTCGCTGTCGGGAGTCTCGAAGAAATCGACGTCATTGAAGATGCCCAGATTGTTGACCAGAATGTCCGCGCGCGGTTCGGCGGCGAACAGCTTTTCCGCCCCCTCGGCCGTGCCCAGATCAGCGGTCAGACCGCGCAACTGTGCGCTGGACACGGCTTGGCGAATGCTCGCCAGCGCCTGCTCGACCTTGGCCGTGTCGCGACCGATGACCACCACCGTCGCCCCGGCTTCGGCCAGCGACTGGCTGATGCCCAGACCGATGCCGCCGGTACTGCCGCTGACAATGGCCAGCTTTCCACTCAGATCGATCTTCATGCGTTTACCTCATTAGCAAGGAGTTCCACCGCGCTCGACTTTGGCGACGATTTCACAAGCATGGATCAGCGTAGTTGCGATATTGCCGGCATGGTTGAGCTGCCGACCGGTGACGGGGATGTTGTTTGATCGACGATCCCCTGTGTCTGGCAGACCGTAGCCCCTCACCCTGGCCCTCTCCCGGGGGAGAGGGAACCGATCGAGTTGTGCTGAGTTTGCCCTCGACCTGAAAGACCATAGCGATTATGGATTCAGAGAAGACCTTTCACGTCGGCGTATTACCTGAATATCCCCCGGTCAGTCCCCTCTCCTTCCGGGAGAGGGCTAGGGTGAGGGGCATTTCGGAACAGATCAGATTTCCGTCAGACGAAGCAGACCATCGGCGCCGACGCTGACGCTGATCGCATCGTAACTGGCCAACGTCGCATGCGCCGTTTCGATCGGATGCTGGTGCGTGGTGGTGATGATCATCAACGCGGCGCCCGCCGCTTCCGCAGCCTGAATACCAACCGTGGCGTCTTCAAAAATGAGGCAATCCGCTGGCTCGACACCGAGCTTTTTCGCCGCCAGCAGATAACCCGCAGGATCAGGCTTGCCAGCCTTTACATCTTCCGCCGTGATCATGACCGCCGGCTCGGGGATACCCGCCGCCGCCATCCGCCGCAACGCCAGATCGCGAGGCGCCGACGTCACCATTGCCCAGCGATCTTTCGGCAGAGCATTGAGAAATGCCGCCGCCGCAGGAATCTCGACAATGCCTTCAACGTCATTGATTTCCGCTGCGGTGATGAACGCCGCTTGTTCCTTAGCATCCAGCCCCGGCAGATTCAGCCGGGTGATGGTGTCGATCGCCCGTGCGCCATGGATGGTCGGCAAAAACGTCTCGACCTCCACGCCATGGCGCACCGCCCACGCTGACCAGATGCGCTCGGCGGCGGCGATGGAATTGAGGACGGTGCCGTCCATGTCGAACAGAAACGCGCCGAATGCGCGATCAAAAACCGATGCTTGTGCAGACAAAAGAACAAATCCTCTGACAGTTGGCCGGGCAGCCTGGCCCGGCAATGTAGCACTAGTCAGTGCAGCTGCGGGGCCTTGGATTTGAACGCACTTTCCACACAGTCGAGCAATTGACCGATCGCCCACGGCTTCTTGATGAACGCCACCGAATGCTTGACCCCGGAGGTCTCGGGCGTCTCGTAGCCGGACATGACCATCACCGGTTTTTCCGGCCAGCGATCGCCGACCAGATTCGCCAGGTCGGCGCCGTTAAGCGTGCCGGGCATGGTGATGTCGGTCAGCAATAGCGCGACGTTCGCCGCGTGTTCTTCCAGATACAGTGAGGCGGCGTCGGCGCTGGTTTGCGGTTCGACCTTGAACCCTTCCTCCTGAAGAATTTCGCAAAGAAACTCCAGAATCAACGGATCGTCCTCGACAACCAGAATCAACCCGCCAGGAAGGTGCGCGCTCGACGTAGGTGTAGGGCACATGAACAGCACTCCCCCGAATTACATTTTTGATAAGCGGTTTTGAATCCGCTGCTTATCTGGTATGAGCAGCGCGCCCTGTAGAAATTCATTTTTGATACAGAGGATTTCGCCAAGGTGTTGTTTTTCGAAGCGCGGCGCCCATCGAATCCCCTCATTTGTGGTTAAAATGCCGGCCCTTTGCCTGGCCGATCCTGATCCATGAACCCTGAAGCCCTCGCTACCCTCCACGCTCATTTGCTGCCCGCACTGGCAACGGCGCCCAGCGAAACCCGCCGTTTGTTTCACGGGCGCGGGCGCTGCTGGCCGGGGTTGGAGCAGTTGACCGTGGACTGGTTGCAGGGCGTGGTGCTGGTGTCGCTGTTCAAAGAACCGGCGCCTGAGCAACTGCAGGATCTGCGGGATTCGCTGCTGCAACTCGCCGCCTCGCCCCAATGGCAGCAGTCCGGTGCACATACCCTGCTGATCCAGCACCGTTACCTGCCGCAAAGCACGGCCGAATGCCTGATCGGTGAGGAAATCGAAGAAATGACCATCGTCGAGGGCGGCTTGCAGTACCGCGTCGACCTGGGGCGCAAGCAGAACACCGGACTGTTTCTCGACATGCGTTACGGCCGCAACTGGGTGCGCGAACAGGCAGCGGGCAAGCGGGTGTTGAACCTGTTCGCTTACACCTGCGGCTTTTCCGTAGCGGCAATCGAGGGTGGCGCCAGCCATGTGGTGAATCTCGACATGTCCCGTGCGGCCCTGAGCCGAGGGCGTGACAATCACCGCCTGAACGGCCACGACCTGAGCAAGGTCAGTTTTCTCGGCCACGACCTGTTCAAATCCTGGGGCAAAGTGATCAACAGCGGCCCGTACGATCTGGTGATCATCGACCCGCCGTCGTTTCAGAAAGGCAGCTTTTTGCTGACCAAGGACTATCAACGCGTATTGCGCCGCTTGCCGGAACTGCTGACCGCGCAAGGTACGGTGCTGGCGTGCATGAACGATCCGTCGTTCGGTTCCGACTTTCTGATTGATGGCGTGACCCAGGAAGCGCCAAGCCTGCGCTTCGATCATCGGCTGGACAATCCGCCGGAGTTTCCCGATATCGATCCAGAGAGCGGCCTGAAAGCCCTGGTCTTCCAGCGCAGCCACTAACACAGCGTAAGTTCACCTGTGGGAGCGAGCCTGCTCGCGAAAGCGCAGTGTCAGATAACAATTTTGTTGACTGATACACCGCTTTCGCGAGCAGGCTCGCTCCCACACAAGTTCTGTGTTGATCAAAAAGCCGTCGGCCGCAGCACCAGTGCAAACAACTCACCATGCCCGGTGACGTTGAGCTTGTGATAGAGATTGCGCCGATGCACCTTCACGGTCTCCGGCGAAATCCCCATCTGCTGGGCCATCGCCTTGCTGGAAAAGCCCTGCAGGATCAGACGCGCCGTGTCGATCTCGCGCGCGGTCAGCCGGGCATCGAAACGGTCCAGCAGCGTCGCCAGATCACCCACCACCGCTTCAGCCACCGGTCCTTGCGGTGGCAGCAACTGCATGTGGCGATGCATCGCCGCCAATACCCAGTCACGAACGCACAACAGCCGGCCCTGCTCGGCCATGCCAAACGCGGTCGAGCGGCCCAGGGACAAGCCGAGTACCGCGCCTTCGACGTTGATCAGAAACTGCAATTCATCCTCGCCCACCACGGCACGAAAGTAGCTCTGGTAATACTCGCTGTGCAGAAACTGATCCGGCGCAACGGACGCCAGGCTGTGCAGGCCGTCGCTGATCCCGCTGACGGCGGCTTGATAGAACGGATCGAGCAGGTACATGCCGGCGGTATAACCGGCCAGCTCCTGCTGGTCGTCCACGCCCCCCTTGCTGTCGAAGTCGATCAGCAAACGCGGCGGCTGGCCGGGCTGCATCAGGGCGACGAGGGCATTGTCCAGCGGCACCAGCAGGCGCAGGGTGTCGACCAGCGCGCGCCAGAAACCGTCCTGCCCGAGGTGGGAAAATACCCGCGCCAGACTCTGATGCACCGGCAATTCCTGCAACAACGCGTCCACGCACTACCCCTTTCGAGTAACCCATGATGGGAATGGGGCTGGTGTGACCGGCCCGTTAGCCTGACCACTCCAGTTCCTCACCGGCCTGCGACAGGCCAGGAGTGCCGCATCATGCGTCGTCACCGTGGATCTATCAACCCGGGCCTGCTGGCCTGTTTTTGTCTCTCCTCGGTCGCCATGGCGGCAGACGTACCGAGCGTGCATGTCTACAACTGGTACGACTACATCGGGCCGAACACGCTGCACGATTTCCAGCGCGACAGCGGCATCCAGCCGGTGTACGACACCTTCGACAGCGCCGAAGTGCTCGAAGGCAAACTGATGACCAGCCGCAGCGGCTACGACGTTGTCGTGGCGAGCAACTTCAGCCTGCCGACCCTGATCAAGGCCGGCGCCCTCGCTCCATTGCCTCGCGATCAACTGCCAGGCTGGCAAAACCTCGACCCCGATCTGCTGAAAAAACTCGCGGTCAACGATCCGGGCAATCAGTACGCTGTGCCTTACCTGTGGGGCACCAACGGCATCGGCTACAACGTCGACAAAGTCCGCGCCGTGTTGGGTGACAAAGCGCCGGTGGACTCCTGGGAGTTGCTGTTCAACGAAGCCAATCTGGCCAAACTTGCCGAGTGCGGCGTGGCGATGCTCGATTCGCCGTCGGAAATGCTGCCGGTCGCCCTGCATTACCTGGGCTTGCCGCCCAACAGCACCGATCCCGAGGACTACAAAAAAGCCGAAGCACTGCTGCTCAGGCTGCGCCCGCACATCGCCTACTTCAACTCTTCGAAGTTCATCAGCGATCTGTCCAACGGCAATATCTGCGTGGCGGTTGGCTGGTCCGGGGCGATGCTCGAAGCCAAGACCAACGCCGAGCAGGCCAATAACGGCGTAAAGATCGCCTACAGCCTGCCAAAGGAAGGCGCGCCGGTGTGGTTCGACACTCTGGTACTGCTCAAGGACGCGCCCAATCGCGCCCAGGGCCTGGCGTTTATCGATTACCTGCTGCGACCGGAGGTGATCGCGCCGGTCAGTGATCACTTGTCATACCCGAATGGCAATCGCGCCGCGACAACGCTGGTGGCAGCAGCAACTCGCGACAACCCGGCGGTCTACCCGTCCCCTGCCGCCATGGCCACTCTCTACACCCTCGAACCCTTGCCCAAAGCCGCCGAACGTGTGCGTACGCGGGTGTGGAGCAAGGTCAAGAACGGCCAGTAGTCCGCGCGAGAAATCTGCCTGCCTCATCCGAGCGGTAAGCCGCCCGACCTTTTGAATCAAGAGACTGAACCTTATGAATCCGCGTGCCCGTGATCTCGATATCCTGATTGGCCAGATGCAACCCGGCCCGCTCAATGCCATCACCGATGTGCCGGGCGTGCGCGTCGGTCACAGCAATGTACGCGGTCGCAGCAGCAGCGGCCGTGACATCTGCACCGGCGTCACGCTGATCGAGCCGCGCCTCGGCTCGACCAGCCAGCAACCGTGCTTTGCCGGCGTGCATGTACTCAATGGCAACGGTGATGCGACCGGGCTGGAATGGATTCGCGAGGCCGGTCTGCTGACCAGTCCGATTGCCTTTACCAACACCCACAGCCTCGGTGTGGTGCGGGATGCGCTGATTGTGCTGGACCGTGAACAACAGCCGGATGACGGGCGGCTTTACTGGAATATGCCGGTGGTGCTGGAGACCTTCGATGGGCTGCTCAATGACATCAACGGCTTTCACGTCAAGCCCGAGCATGTCGCCGAGGCACTGAACGGCGCAGTGGACGGCCCGGTGCTCGAAGGTGCGGTGGGTGGTGGCAGCGGCATGATCTGCCACGAATTCAAGGGTGGCATCGGCACCGCATCGCGCCGTTTGAGTGCTGCCCAGGGTGGCTGGACCGTTGGCGCGATCGTGCAGGCCAACCACGGTATTCGCAGTGAATTACGCGTCGATGGTTACCCGGTCGGGCGCTATATGGAACAGAAGGATTCACCGTTCCTGCGGGCAGCGCTGCCGCACCCGGGCATGGGCTCGATCGTCGTTTGCCTGGCGACTGATGCGCCGCTGCTGCCCCATCAATGCACGCGCCTGGCACAGCGTGCCAGCCTGGGCCTGGCGCGCACCGGCGGCGGTAACGAAGACCACAGCGGCGACATCTTCATTGCCTTCGCCACCGGCAATGATCACGTCCCGCCCGCCGCTTACGAGGCTAAACGCGCAGCCACCTGCAACGGCTTGCGCATGGTCAACAACGACCACATCAGCGAGCTGTTTCTGGCCGCGACCGAAGCCGTTGAAGAAGCGATCATCAATGCCCTGCTCGCCAGCGACAGCAGCGAGGGCAACGGCCATTCGGTGCCGGGCCTGGATGGGCAGACGCTTCTGGCGGCGCTGAAAAAATCCGGTTGGCCGGGGTCGCGCCCGGCATAATCCGGCATTGTGCAAGGACGACTGGCGGTACTTGAGTCGTCCATTGCACGCTCCCAGGATGAAGCTACGCGGTGCCTGGATTGATCCGGCGCTGCGTAGGCGTGGGTGTACTGACTCCCAATCAAGCCCAAGTTCTGCTTCACACGCCTCTTGAGCCTCACTGGCTCTACTTCCTCCCCATCAAAGAGCTTGGAGGCTCTTTTTTTGTCTGCGTATTTCAGTCCTCGGCGAGACCTTCGGCGCGAATCGACCGCCATGCCGCCTGCGCAAGCACTTCGCGATAAGCCATCGGACTGCCCTTAACTCGCCCTGCCAGCCAGGCCCGGCAGTAACTGTCCGCCTGGCCGATGATCAGCGATGGCAGCAACTCCGCAGGCAAATCCTTAAGCTCAGCGGCGCGACCCGATTCGGCCAACCACTGGCCCAAGCGCAGGTTGCGCGTCTTGTTGCGCTCGGCCAGCTCTTCCTTGAACGGGCCTTTGGTCACTGCGAATCGTGCGTGGTACTGAAAACGCGCCCACTGCGGCTGCTGCTCGACCCAGTCGACATAGCTGAAGACCAGCGCCTGCACTCCTTCCTCCGTGGTATTGGCCGCGTCCAGATACGCATCACGCAGACACGCCTGATCCTCCAGCGCGGTGAAAAACAGCGCCGCGACCAGCCCTTCCTTGTTGCCGAAATGGTGGTAGATCGCGCCAACGCTGGTGTCGCACTCGGCACGGATCATTTCGATGGTGGTGGCTTCGATCCCCTGTTCATTGAACAGGCTCAGGGCCTTGCGAAAGATATCGCGTTTGAGTTCGGCGCGGCGGCCGGGGTAGCTGCGTTCCAGTAGATCGGCGGTGTCCATGCTGCTCGGGTCCAAAAACGGAGGTTGATAAAGGCGTCACGTGCCCGTGAACAAATCGCGCCTAGGTTGACAGATTTGCCGCGAACAGAATACCGTTCCGTTACAGAACATTATTCTGTGACGGAACATAATTCTGCAAACCACCCAGTGAGGCTTCCATGAGTCAATCTCTCAGCATGTTCAACAGCGTCGGCGCGGATGCATTCAGCAAAATGGCCTGTCAGTTCGCCCCGTACTTCAGCACCATCAATCCGCTGATCAGCGAATTGCGCCCGAACGCCGCCACCGTACAAGTGCCGTTTCGCAAGGAAATTACCAATCACCTTGGCACGGTGCATGCGATCGCCCTGTGCAACGCGGCGGAACTGGCCGGCGGAATGATGACCGACGTCTCGATCCCGCCCGGCGCGCGCTGGATTCCAAAGGGCATGACCGTGGAATACCTGGCCAAGGCGAAAACCGACGTCACCGCCGTGGCCAGCGCCGAAGGTGTGGATTGGCAAAGCGATGGCGACAAGGTGGTCAACGTCGACATTCACGATACCGAGGGCAAAAAAGTCTTCACCGCGCGCATCACCATGAACGTCAAGATCGGTTGAGATTGCAGGCACAAAAAAGCCCTCGTTGCGCAATGCGCAGCAAGGGCTTTTTACTGGCCGGGTCAGTGCAGAGTCAGGCGCTGACGGACAAACTCTTCTACGTGGCGGCTGGTCTGGTCCAGATGGCGGTCGCGTTGTTTTTCCGCATCGAGCATCGCGCGCTTGCCGTTTTTCTGCAGCAAGTAAGTATGAATCTGCTGCACTTCCAGCGAGCGGTAGATCGGCGTGGTGTCGATGAACCCGCGCAAGCCGTTGCTGCGGTAATGCCGCGTGCTCATCAGCACCTGAGTCTCGCGCTGGCCGATCACTTCAAAACCCAGCGCCTCGAAATACGGCACCTTGCCAATGCTGCAGGCCAGTTCCGCATGCGGATAGCGCCCGACCATGTCCGCGAGCATCGCCCGCGCCACACCTTGGCGCCGATGGCCTTCACGCACCGCCATGTACGCGACGCTGCACGCCTCCCAATCGCCCTGCACCGGCAGACAGATGAGAAATCCGATGACTTGCTCTGGATCCTCATCGTCAGTGGCCACCAGCAATTCCACCTCGGTGCCCTTCTGGCCGTTCAACGCCTCGAGGTACAGATGCACCTCATAACCCACCGCGTACTGATAAACGTTGTACAGCAGATTGCTCGGGCCGAGGCCGACAGCACTGATGTCGGTCAGGTAATCGACGACCATTTGCAGGATCTGGCTGTTGACGCTTTCCGGGCATGGGGAGGTGTAGTGGGTGATGCGTGGCATGGGCAAACTCCGGCGATAAAAAACGTTGCCGATGATCAGAGCCGTCGACGAACCGCGACATCATACCGCGCCGAATCTATCGAACCGTCACTGTTGTGGCGCCACCACCCTGAATTTGATGTAGATGTCCTTCGACACCACGCTGTCCGCCCACTCCCCTGCGCCGAGGCCGAACTCCTCACGGTTGAGCACCAGCTCGCCGTCGAAAATGCCAATGGCGTTGTCCGGTTTCAGCTCCACCGGCACCTCGACATCGCGAGTGACGCCCTTGAGCGTGAGCTGACCGGCGACCTGGTAACGATGCTCGGCCACCTGGGTGAAGCGGCGGGACTCGAATACCGCGAGCGGGAATTTTTCAGTATCGAACCAGGCGGGTTTCACCAGCTCGGTATTGGCGTCTTCGCTGCCGGCGTCAATGCTGCTCAGGTCGATATGCAAGGTGGTGCGGGCGTTGGCAAGGTTTTCGGTATCTAAATCCAGAGCCGCCTCGAACTTGCCAAAGGTGCCGTACATTCGCGAGCCCATCTGGTTGTAGGTGAAACTGATCTGGCTGGCGCTGGTGTTGACCCGGTTATATTCAGCGGCCTGCGCACAGGCCATGACAAAGGATGTAAACGCGGCAACCAGCAGCAATCGCGACGTCATGGAATTCTCCGGGCGGCGTGTGTCGTCGAGGGCCTTGGTTGACTTAAGCAAACAGCCGAGCGTTATGCCAGTTCACGCTCACCCAAAGGGGATACAATTTTCTCGGCGCTCCTCGGTTGAACCGGCCTTTCCTTCGCCCTGCCGCGCAGGTGGTGACGCAACTTCAGCGCCGGTCGCTCGACGCAGTAATACGTCAGGCCACTGCAGAAAAATGACAACGCCAGCACCGCTCCGACAACGTAGGCGTCATACGCGACGGGCCAAAAACCCCGCAGTAGATACATCACCACAAAGTGGTTAAGAAACACGCCATAACTGATATTGCCCAGGAACTCGTCCATCCGGTGGAACTTGAGTTTGGTCAACAGGTAGACCAAGGGAATGCCCACGGCGATACCCAGAGTGACTTCGGCATTGAACGGACGACGCTCAATCCATCCGACCATGATCGCTACAAACAGCAGTCCCGCCGCAGCGGCTGTGCCGGTGACAACGACCATTGCTCTGATATTGCGTTGGTATAGATAACAGCCGCACAGGAAGATGAACAACACACCCGGCAACAGACGATATCCATAGACATCGGTATTGATGAAGCCCAGGCAGGCCAGCAGAAAAACCCCGACCGAGACAGCAAAGGCGACACCCTGCGCCTTGCAAATCAGCAGAAATGGAATCAGCAGGTAGAAACTCATTTCCAGCCCCAGCGACCAGCCCGGTGGCAGGATCTCGGTCCCGCCGACGCCGAACATGTAATAGCCAAGCGGTAGCATGAGCAAACTGGTGGACAGGGTCTTCCATGTCAGCTCAGCCGCTTGGGGCGTACCGGGCAACAGAAAATGAATAACCAGACACGAGGCGACGAAGTAGACCAGAAATTGCGGATACAACCTCAGAGCCCTGTCGATATAGAACAGACCGATCTTCCTCGGCTCACGGTAGTTTCGCTCGATGAGCGAAGCCATGACGAATCCACTGATGATCAGGAACGAGATGACGGCGATCACACCAGGATTCAGTCCGGCGAACTTTTTGCCCATATGAGATACAGCGACCAACACCGCCAACAGCAGTCGAAAAGCTCCCACTTGAACCCTCGTCATTCCCTTATTGTTGTGGGCGCATACGCTACGATGCTTTCGTCTCGGGGGACAGAGAAATGTTTGTCCGCCGTGCCTAAATCAACCGCTCGATCTTCTGGTGTTTCCAGACCAGTTTGTAATAGAGCGTCTGCAGTATCAGCATCCCCAGATAGGCAACCGGAAAAGCCATCCACACACCCTGCAAACCGAACTGCCCATCGAGCCAGTACGCCGCCGGCAACTGCACGCCGACCACGCAGACAATCGAAATGACCACCGGCACCAGGACGGTGCCGCTGGCGCGCATGATCCCGCCGATGATGGCCTGAAAGCCGAACACCAACAGGCTCCAGAGCATGATGTGCAGCAGATGCTCGGCCATCGCCCGGGTCGAGTCCTCGGTCAGGAACAGGCCCAGCAACCAGTGCGATAGCAGATAACCCAACACAATCAGGCCACCGGTCAGGCACACGTTGATCAACAGCCCGGTGCGCAGGATCGGCCCCATGCGTTGCAAATGCCCGGCGCCGATCGCCTGGGCACCGAGGATCGATGCGGTGATCGCAATCGACAGCGCCGGAAACTGCACATAGTTGACGATCTGCGTTACTGCGCCATACGCCGCCGTCGCTTGCGAGCCGTGCTGGTTGACCAGTGCCAGGATCACCAGCTCCGACAACGACAGCACGATCATCTGTACGCCGGTGGGCAGGCCGATGCGCAGGACCTTGCCGAGAATGGCCCGATCCAGTCGCAGTGCGGCAAAGAACTCTCGATCCGGCGCCAGCGGATGGCCCTTGCGGATCAGCCGCCAGGCCAGCCACGCCATTGCTGAGAGATTCCCCGCCAGCCCGGCATACGCCGCGCTCTGAATGCCCAACGGTGGCAAGCCCAGCCAGCCGCGAATCAACGCTGGCGTCAGCGCCAGCCCCACGGCGGTGGAGACGATCAGCGCGAGTAGTGGCGACAGCGTATCGCTGACACCACGCAGCAATTGGGTGAACAGCACGAATACCAGTAGCGATGGCAGAATCCACAACATGACGTGGGCATAGTCCACCGCGTCGTCGAGCACATCCGCCGGCGTGCCCAACCCCGTCAGTGCCTGTCGCGCAAACACCGTGCCCAGCACCGCCGCGACCAAACCGATCAACACACCCAGTAGCAACGTCGCTCCGGCAATCGCCTTGACCATGTGCGTTTCGCGCGCGCCCCACGCCTGACCGATCAACACGCCCGCGCCAGCTCCAAGGCCGATGACCAGGGCGATGAAAAAGAACACGACGGGAAACATGCCGGATACCGCCGCCAGCGCCTGTGTGCCGAGCATCTGGCCGATATAGATGCTGTTGACCGTCCCGGACATCGATTGCAGGAAGTTCGACAGCACCATCGGCGCGAGAAACAGCAGATAGGTTTGCCAGAGCGGCTTGGCGAAGGTGGCGCTTTGCATTGAATGGAGGTCCATCTCGACGGCGGCAGGCCTGATTGACGATAGCTTCGGTGAGTTGCGTGCAGCGTGCAATCAACATTTCCCATCGGCGTTGATTGCCTGTTTTGCATTTGTGTAAATGCCAGGCATCGCTTTGTGTCAGTGTGCGGCTGTGGTAAATCAGCGATTCTCTCGACACTGACTATTGAGGCTCGGTTCATGCGTAACGTTGCAAATTTTCTGCTTGGCTCCCTCCTCGCTCTGTCGGCCGCCTACGCTCAGGCGGCCGCACCCGCAGCGGCGCCTGCTTCATTGAAACCGCTACTGGCCACTTTGAATGAACGCCTGAGCATCGGCGATCTGGTTGCGTTGACCAAGTGGGACAGCGGCAAGCCGATCCAGGACAGCCCGCGAGAGGCGCAGGTCATCGCCAATGCCCGAACTCTGGCCACCGAACACAAACTCGATCCGGACGACGTCGCGCAGCTGATCGCCGCACAGATGGAAGCGAACAAACTGGTGCAATACGGTCTGCTCGCGCAATGGCAAGCGGCAGGTGCTGCACCGGACACACCGCGTCCGGATCTGGGCAAACAGATCCGCCCGCGCCTGGATGAACTGCAAAAGCGCTTGTTGCAGCAGTACGCCGCCTTCGCGCCCTATCGCCAGGATCCGAATTGCCCGGCATGGCTGGCCAATGTCCGCAACGGTCTGGCCGCCGATTCGCTGCATGACATGGCGCTGATTCGTGCCAGCGGCGAGTTGTGCATTCGGGCAAAAGCCCTCTGAATCGCCGCTCATGGCAAACATCATCGGCGTCGATGTTCACCATCACGTCAATGAAGTTCTCATAAAAACTGCGCGGCGTAACATCGGCTCCAGACAAACAAACAACTTTCTGGAGCACACGATCATGAAACGCCAAACCCTTCTCGGCATCGCTTTCTCGGTTTTCGCAGTTAACGCTTTTGCAGTAACGCCTGCTCACACCCTGGTCGCTGAAGGCGGCTCGGACAAGCTGATCGAAAGCCGTCTGGCTGAAGGTGGTTCAGATCGTCTGCTCGAACGCCGTGTTGCTGAAGGCGGTTCGGATCGTCTCATCGAACGCCGTGTTGCCGAGGGTGGCTCCGATCGCTTGATCGATCGCCGCGTTGCTGAAGGAGGCTCTGATCGTCTGCTCGAACGCCGTGTTGCCGAAGGTGGTTCCGATCGTCTGATCGAACGCCGCGTTGCTGAAGGTGGCTCTGATCGCTTGATCGAACGCCGCGTTGCTGAAGGTGGCTCTGATCGCTTGATCGAACGCCGCGTTGCTGAAGGTGGTTCCGATCGTCTGATCGAACGCCGCGTTGCCGAGGGTGGCTCTGATCGTCTGATCGAACGCCGCGTTGCCGAAGGTGGTTCGGATCGTCTGCTCGAACGCCGTGTTGCCGAAGGTGGTTCTGATCGTCTGATCGAACGCCGTGTCGCCTGAATCATCTGCATGACCGCAACACCCATGAAAAAGCCCGGCCTGATCAGCCGGGCTTTTTTGCATTCAACCGTCGCTTATTGCGCGGTTTTCAGCTTGACCACATCACCGGAGATGGTGGTGGTGTAACCGGTCAGGACCCAGGCCCAGAACCAGTTTTCCTGAACCTGCGTGTTGATCA
This sequence comes from Pseudomonas siliginis, assembly GCF_024072275.1. NCBI lineage: Bacteria > Pseudomonadati > Pseudomonadota > Gammaproteobacteria > Pseudomonadales > Pseudomonadaceae > Pseudomonas > Pseudomonas siliginis. Next base: position 3,629,815 of record NZ_CP099598.1, read on the forward strand.
TTGCATCGCCGCCCTTGGCTTGGATGGCCGCGTTTTGCGCGCGCACAAATCGGCTGTTCTGGCGGATCGGGATGATGCCAAACAGCAGCAGGCCGGTGGCCGATGCTTCGCTGTGGCCAACCACGGTGTATTGGTTGCTGTCGTAATGGGCGGTTTTCATCGGGGCGCCGGTGCAACCTGCCAGAACCACACCGAACAGTGTGGCGGCGACTACTTTGCTGAGGTATTTCACGGTAAAACTCCATGGGAAAAAGCCCGGGATCCGTCTCTCGGGCGGCGCGCATTCTAACCAAAATGATGGCTCATTGGCATCAATCTTCTTTGTATTTACATGAACCCGTTCGCTGGCCGCCCATCGGCGATGTCGCATACCATGGCGCCACTTCAATAAAGACAGACACCCGCCTCCATGTTCAAAGCCAGTCTGCGTAGCCATCTCACCCTGTGGTTCGGCGGTTTGTCCCTGCTGACGTTATTGAGCGTCGGCTTTTATGTCGGTCACATCGCCACCGAACAAATGAAGCAGGCCAGCGGCAACGCCTTGCTGAACACCGCGCGTGCAGCGGCGACGCTGTTGGGCGAACAGCTGCGCGAACGGCAACTGGAGGTCTACCTGCTCAGTCGCGCACCGCATCTGGAGCGCGGAGATCTGGACAACCCAGCCATCCTCAAGTCGATGCAGTTGCGCACCCAGGCGCGCGCCGAATATGCGTGGATGGGCGTCACCGACGCCGAGGGCAACGTCCGCCAGGCCGTCAATGATCTGCTGGTCGGTCAATCAGTGCAGAAACGCCCGTGGTTCCAGATCGGCCTGCGCCGGCAATACACCGGCGATCCCCATGAAGCAGTGTTGCTGGCCAAGTTGTTGCCGGGCCTGCCCAATGGCGAGCCGCTGCGCTTCATCGATTTCGCCGCGCCGATCCACAATGCCGAAGGACAGGTGATTGGCGTGCTGGGCGCACATGCACACTGGAGTTGGGTAACGCGCATCGTCGAGTCGGCAGCGTTTTCCCACAAGAACTCGGCGCCGGATATCCAGGCGCTGATTGTCGATCACGACGGCAAGGTGCTCTACCCCGAAGCGCTGATGGGCCAACAGCTGGCGACCAACGATCCGGTATTGTCGGGCTGGACGGCGGCCAACGGTTACCTGACCAGCATGGTCACTGTGCCGACGCCATCGGGCACGGCGCTGTCGTGGTCGATCGCCATTCGCCAGCCACTGGAGACTGCGCTGCAACCGGCGCGGACGCTGCAATACGAATTGCTGATACTCGGCGTTTTCGCCGCCATCGTTTTCGGTCTGGTGGCTTATTACCTGGCGCTGTACCTGAGCCGCCCGATCGAACAACTCGCGCACTCGGCCAAACAGGTGCAAAACAACCAGTCCGGCGCGCAGTTCCAGCTGCAGCATCCGGTGCTGGAAATCGCCCAGCTCGGCCAGTCCATCGACGCAATGACGCAGTCGCTACTAGGCAAGGAGCGCGAACTGCAAGAAGCCAACGCCTCGCTGGAAGCCACCGTGGCGCAACGCACTGCCGCACTCACCGAGGCCAACGCCGAACTGCTGAGTCTGGCCACACACGACGGCTTGACCGACGTTTACAACCGTCGCCGTTTTGACGAAAAAATCACTGAGTATTCGCTGCTGTCCCGACGCACCGGACGCCCGTTCGCCCTGCTGCTGATCGATGCCGACCACTTCAAACGCATCAATGACAGCCACGGCCACGCGGTCGGTGATGAGGTCCTGCAACAACTGGCGACCTTGATCCAGAACAGCGTACGCAGCACCGATTTCGTCGCCCGCTACGGCGGCGAAGAGTTCGCCGTACTGCTGCCGGAAGTCGCGCAACCCGACACCCCGGAAGTCGTCGCCGAAAAGATTCGCACGGCGGTCGCCGAAGCGCAGTTTCCCGGCGTCGGCCACGTCACGGTGAGTATTGGCCTTGGCCTGGCAGATCCGGCAGACAACAACCACACGGCCCTGATCAAACGCGCCGATCAGCAGCTGTATCAGGCGAAAGCTGCGGGGCGCAATCAGGTGGCGTTCCATGCTCACTGACACCGGCGTATATCAACCAGAGACAGGCTGCCATCGCTGGCAAGCCAGCTCCCACAGGGATGGGGTAAAACCGCAAATATGGGTCGGCTGGAGAACCGCTTTCGCGAGCAGGCTCGCTCCCACAAAAAAGCAAAGCAGCGCAGCTGCCCGCGGCGAAGCCGCCCCACTCAACAATGAGCATTAGCTCGAGTGCTTTTGATCTTGATCTACCGGCGACGTCGGAAGGCTGAGCGGAGGGATTGATCCGGGGGTGGGAGCGCAGCGACCGTCTGGCGCAGCCAGACACAGCGGAAGGAGGTGCAGCGAAGCAAACCGTAGCCGCTGCGCCCGGATCGATCCCGCAGCGAAGGGACCCGAGCCTGCGAGGGCCGAACGCAGGAGCAAGCCTTTTGGGTTACCTTTTTGCTGGGCCGGCACTCCGGCGTTTGAAAAAGGTGACCCGCCGTAAGGGCGGAACCCTAAGCAGCCGTTACCGCAGCAATGGATATGTACTCAATCAGCCAGGAAACCATCGCCCGACTAGGGCTCAGCACTGAACCTCTGCAGATAAGCCAACAAATTATTCAACTTCTCCTCATCACTCAGCCCCCAGAAAATCATCCGCGTCCCCGGCACCACCCCTTTCGGATCCTTGAGATAAGCCTTCAACGTCGCCCGATCCCAAGTAATCCCCGAGTTCTTCATCGCAGCGGAATAAACATAATTTGCCGAAGTCCCCGCAGCCCGGCCAACGATGCCGTTCAACTGCGGACCAAACCCCGAACGAGCCGACTCGCCAACCTGATGGCAACCGCCGCACAGACGCGGAAAGATTTTCGCCCCGGCTTCAGGATCGCCCTCAGCCTGAGCGCTGGTGCTGAAGATCAAGGCGAGAAGCAGTGCTGTGGTGAATTTCATTAAACAGTCCAAACCTGGCTTTGCATGGCGTGAACGCAGTTTACAGATAAGCGCCGACAATCGTTCTGACAGTGATCAACGCCTGACGCAACACCTTCATGTCCACCGAACCCAACGCCAGACGAATCGCATGGGGCGTATTGGCCGACAGCGAAAACGGCTCGGCGGTGGTGACCGAAATCTGCTGCTGCATCAACTCGACCACGATCTGATCGGCACGCACATCTTCGGGCAACGGCAACCACAGAAAATACGAGGCCGGATGAGCAATGTAGCGCAGCCCTTTCAGCACCTCGGCGGCCAAGGCCCGTCGCGCCATCGCATCACGACGTTTCTGCTCCTCAAGCACGGTGACGGTGCCGTCGTCGAGCCAACCGCACGCAATGGCGGTCATCACCCCGGGCGTGTTCCACGTTGTCGCGCGAATGATTCGCTCCAGTGCGGGCACTTGAGGCGGCGGCGCCGCGATGAAGCCGACGCGCAAACCGGTGGCGATGTTTTTCGACAGGCCCGATACGTAAAACGTCCGTTCCGGTGCCAGATCGATCAAGGTTCGCGGCGGATTTTCCACCAGAAACGCGTAGGCCGCATCTTCGATAAGTGTCAGATCATAGCGCCGGGCAATCGCCACCAATTGCTCGCGCTGTTCCAGTGGCATGACCCAGCCCAGCGGATTGTGCAGCGTCGGCATGCTGTACACGGCGCGCACCGCACGCTGGCGGCAGAGCCTGTCCAGTGCCGGCAAATCCGGGCCGTGCTCTGTCATCGGGATCGCCAGCACTTCCAGATACAACGCGTCGGCCAGCACCTTGAACCCGGAATACGTCAGCGCATCGGCGGCGATCACATCACCGGGTTTGAGCAGGGCCATCAGCGTCACCGCCAAACCTTGCTGAGCGCCATTGACGATCAGCACTTGGTCGGCTTCAACGGTCACGCCGCGTGTCGACAAATGTCGCGCCACCGAGGCGCGTTCGTGGGCACGTCCGGCGTGGGGTTGATAACGCAGCAACGCTTCGAGATCGCCGGACAACGCCAGTTGCCGCAACGCCGTGCGCAACAGCTCAGCCTGACCGGGCAACGACGGATAGTTGAAATTCAGGTCGATCATGCCGACCGCTACGTCTTTCTGATCGATGCCCTGCCCCGGCGCCAGCGACGTTTCCCGCACAAAAGTGCCGCGCCCGGCTTCGCCACTGACCAGGCCCATCGCCTCAAGCTCGGCATAAACCCGTGAAGCGGTAACCAGCGCCAGTCCTTCCTGCACCGCCAGTTGCCGATGCGTAGGCAATCGCGTGCCCGGCGGCAGTCGTCCGCCACGAATTTCCGCCGCATAACGGTCAACCAAGGTCTTGTAACGGGATCGGGGCATGCAGGCTGTATCCATGACAATTTTTTGATTGTGCTGATTCTCAGCCCTAGGATCGCCGCAATACAACCCACTATTTGAGCGCAACCGACATGCACACAACATCGACTGCGGCCCACCCGGCGCTGGAAAAAACCAGTGGCTGGATCAACGGTTTTATCGGCGTGCTGATTTTCAGCGGTTCGCTGCCGGCCACACGTTTGGCGGTGCTGGAATTCGATCCGGTGTTTCTGACCGTGGTGCGAGCAGCGATTGCCGGCGCACTGGCGGTCGGACTTCTGCTGTTGTTCAAGCAACCGCGACCGTCGCGCCATCAGTGGCTGTCGCTGGTGATTGTGGCGCTGGGCGTGGTGTTGGGTTTTCCGCTGCTGACCGCGTTGGCATTGCAGCACGTAACGTCAGCGCATTCGATCGTGTTTGTAGGATTGCTGCCGCTGGCCACGGCAATGTTTGGTGTCTTGCGTGGCGGTGAGCGGCCACGGCCGGTGTTCTGGATCTTTTCGGTGCTGGGCAGCGCATTGGTGGTGGGCTTCGCCCTGTCCCAAGGACTGAGCGCCTCGCCGACTGGGGATCTACTGATGCTCGCGGCGATTCTCGCCTGCGGCCTCGGTTACGCCGAAGGCGCGAAACTGTCACGCAGCCTCGGCGGCTGGCAGGTGATCTGCTGGGCGCTGGTAATGTCGTTACCGCTGATGGCAGTGCTGAGCCTGTGGCTGGCGCCCGCCTCGTTCGGCAACATCAGCTTGCCTGCGTGGATCTGCCTGGGCTACGTGTCGCTGTTCAGCATGCTGATCGGCTTTGTGTTCTGGTATCGCGGCCTGGCCCAGGGCGGGATTGCGGCGGTCGGGCAGTTGCAGTTGCTGCAGCCGTTTTTTGGTCTGGCACTGGCGGCGACGTTGCTGCATGAGCAGGTCAGCGTCGGCATGCTCGGCGTAACGCTTGGGGTGATTCTTTGCGTGGCCGGAGCGAAGAAATTCGCCAGGTAATGTTCAGTGTCCGGCTTTCCATTGCCGAGGACTGAGACCGGTCTTGCGCCGAAACGCCCGGGCCAGCGCCGACGGACTTTCGTAACCGACCTCTTCGGCAATCAACGCAATCGGCCGGCCTTCGCGCAGGCGTTTCTGCGCAAGACTGACGCGCCAGCTCAGCAGATAATCGGCCGGCGTCTGCCCGACCACGCGGCGAAACTGCTCGGCGAAACCGGCGCGGGACTGGTTCGCCGCCGCCGCGAGATCGGCCACACTCCAAGGCTTGTGCGGCTGCTCATGGATCAGGTTCAAAGCGCGAGACAAGCGCGGGTCAGCCAGCCCGGCCATCATGCCCGGTTGCTGATCTCGACTGCCGATGAGATGGCGCAGCAACAGAATCACCAGCAATTCGAACAGGCGATCCATCACCGCCACGCGCCCGCAATGCCCTTCAAAGGCTTCATTGAACAGCCAGTCAAGGGTGCTGCGCAGTTCCGGGATGTCGGTGAGTTTCAATACCAGATAGTCGGGTAGCGCGGCGGCCAGGGCATTGCCCGAGCCGCCGTCGAAGGTCAGCGATGCACAGACAATCTGACTGGCCATGGCTTCGTCGGCAAACATTCGATGGGTAAACGGCCGGGGAAAGAAAATCAGTGACGGTTCGTCCAGACGGATCTCCCGCTCGTTGCCCGGTTTGAGCAGCAACGCCCCGGCTTGCAGAACATGCACGTGCCCGACCGGCTCGCCTTCGTGAACGCTCACGCCGCAAAACGCGCCGCTATGAAAGGTGCCGGCGTTCACGCCGAAATGACTGAGTAATGTGGAAAGGCGATCCATGGCTGACTCCCGAAGGCATATCTGGACGATCTGCCGCATATCCTCGACGATTTGCCGCCAAAGCGCCATTGGCAGCCCCTAAGATCTCTCCATCGCCGCTGCACTTCGCTGCGGAATTTCGGAGAATCACCATGAGCCGCATCCCCGCTATCAGCCTCGACACCGCCACCGATGCCACCCGTCCTGCACTGGAAGGCGTGAAGAAAAAAATCGGCTTCCTGCCCAACGTCTTCACTACCCTCGCCCAAGCGCCAGTTGCATTCGACACTTACCTGCAAGCTTCGGCGATCCTCGGCAAGACCTCGCTCAGCGCCCAGGAAAAAGAAGCCGTCTACCTCGCCACTTCGCAAGTAAACGGCTGCGACTACTGCCTGTCCGCACACACAATGTTCGCCGGCAAGGCCGGGCTCTCGCCACAGGACATCGTCGCGGCCCGTCAAGGCGAACTGAATGCCTACGCCGCCCTCGCCCGCCAACTGACCGAAACCCGTGGCCACTTGAGCGATGAACAGTTGGCCGCTGCTCGCGCTGCCGGTATCGATGACCGCAAGATTATCGAAGTGATTGCCCTGGTGGCCGTGCAGACATTGACCAACTACCTGAACAACACGGCGTTGACCGAGATTGATTTCCCGGCCGTCGAGGCCTGAGCAGTCGCTCACGAACTGAAGAAAAATCCGCTGGCGAAAAGATGCTCTTTTCGCCAGCGCTGTTTTTTGCTGCCATGATGTAGGTCAGAATAATTCGCAGCGCAAACAGTGTCTGGTGCGCTGAAACCAAACACCCTGCGCGCAGGTCTTTGTTCTCAGACAAATGCCCGGAAAGATACGAACCCCATGACAGACTGGTTGCAAGACAACGGCGAGATGGCCGGGCAGATCCGCCGTCACGACTGGGCGAATTCGCCCCTCGGCCCGTTGGAACACTGGCCCGATGTACTCAAGACCACTGTCTCGCTCAGTCTCGCGTCGCATTTCCCTCAGGCGATCGTCTGGGGTCCGCAACTGATCACCCTTTATAACGACGCCTTCGTGCCGATTCTCGGCGACAAGCCGCATGCGCTGGGACGTCCTTTCAGCGACATCTGGAAAGAAGCCTGGCATGAGATCAGCCCGATAGCCGAGGCGGCCTATGCCGGCCAAGCCACCTACATCGAAAACTTTGCCCTGAAGATCGAACGCGGCAACGGTCCGGAGCAGGCGTTCTTCACTTTCTGCTACAGCCCGATTCGTGACTCGCTGGGCAATGTCGTCGGCATGCTCGACACGGTCACCGAGACCACCCAGACCGTTTATCTCAACCAACGCCTGGCCGTCCTCGATGCCATCGGCGAAGCGGTGACCAATGCCACCGATGCGCAAGCAATCCTGGCGGCGAGCACCCGGCTGATGGTCGAGCAGTTGCAATTGTCCAACTGCGCGTACGCCGACATGGATGCCGACGAGGACGGCTTCACCATTCGCGGCGACTATGCGGCACCGGGTTCGCCAAGCATCGTCGGCCACTACCGCCTGCGCGATTTCGGTGAGAAGGCAGTGACTCTGCTGCGCGCCGGGGAACCGCTGGTCATCCATGACAACCGCAGCGAGCTACCACCGGAAGAGTCGGCGACCTTTCAGGCCATCGGTATTACCGCGACCATTTGTGTACCACTGATCAAGCAGGGCCGTCTGACCGCATTGATGGCCGTCCACGACAAAGTGCCGCGGGTCTGGTCGCAATTTGAGCAGGCATTGATGAGCGAAGTGACCGAACGGTGCTGGGCGCACATCGAGCGGGTGCGCGCCGATGCCAATGTGCGTGAAGGCCTGCTGGCTCTGGCTGAGCTCAACGCCACGCTGGAGCAACGGGTCGAAGAGCGCAGCTTGCGCCTGGCCCAGGCCGAGTCGGCGTTGCGCCAGTCGCAGAAGCTCGAAGCCATCGGCCAATTGACCGGCGGCGTCGCCCACGACTTCAACAATCTGCTGACGATCATTCGTTCGTCGGTGGACTTTCTGCGCCAGCCCAACCTGCCGGAAGAACGCCGTCAGCGCTACATGCGCGCGGTGTCCGACACCGTCGAGCGCGCCTCCAAGCTGACCAGCCAGTTGCTCGCCTTCGCCCGCCGTCAGCCGCTCAATCCGCAGGTAGTCGACGCCGGCGAACGTTTGGCAAACATCGGCGAGATGCTCGAATCGGTCACCGGCGCGCAGATTCATGTGTGCGTCGAACGTCCGGATCACCCCTGCTACATCCGTGTCGATCTGAGTCAGTTTGAAACCGCGTTGATCAATATCGCCTTGAATGCTCGCGACGCCATGAATGGTCAGGGTGAGCTGAAATTGCGCCTGGAGTGCCACAAAGCGCTGCCGCCGATTCGCGGTCACGCCGGGTCCAGCAGCCATTTCGTGTCGATAGCCTTGGCCGATACCGGTGCCGGCATCGACGCACACACCCTCGAACACATCTTCGAACCGTTCTTTACCACCAAGGCTGTCGGCAAAGGCACGGGGCTCGGGCTGTCGCAGGTGTTCGGCTTCGCCAAGCAATCGGGCGGCAACGTCGATGTTTCCAGCGTCCTTGGCCAAGGCACCGAGTTCACCTTGTATTTGCCGCAAGTGCCGGCGGACGAGGCTGAACAGGACAACACCGAGGACGATGGCGAGGTGCAGCCGGCCTGCGAAAAACGCCGGGTACTGGTGGTCGAGGACAATCTCGATGTCGGTCGTTTTGCCAACCAGATCCTCCAGGATCTGGGCTATGAAACCGCATGGGCAACCAACGCTGAAGAAGCCCTGCAGTTGGCCGGTAGCGATGCCAGCGCGTTCGATGCGGTGTTTTCCGACGTGGTCATGCCGGGCATCACCGGCGTCGCGTTGGCCAGGGAGCTGCGCCAGCGCCGCCCCGATCTACCGGTGATTCTGACCTCCGGCTACAGCGAAGAACTGGCCCGCAGCGGTTACGAAGGTTTCGAGTTTCTCGCCAAGCCCTACTCCGCCGAACAGGTCTCACGGATTCTCGGCAAGACCTGGCTCAAGGACGCAAAACCAGCGGCGTCAGTCGTGATCGACGCCGGCGCGCTTGAGTAATTTCTTGCAGCGTTCCGACAGGTGAAACACCTGTAAGTGCTTGCCAGCCTTGGCGTAGCGTTCACGCAGGGTTTTCAACGCGGCAATCGCCGAGTAATCGACAAAGCTCAAGTGTCGGCAGTCGAGAGTGACTTTCGCCGGATCGTTGGCCGGATCGAACTGATTGAGAAACGGCGTGGTCGAGGCAAAGAACAGCGTGCCGTGCAGGCGATAGAGCTTGCTGCCGTCGGCCTCCAGGTGTTCATCGGCGTACAGTTCGCGCGCCTGCTGCCAGGCGAAATTGAGCGCGGCGATGATGATCCCGCACAGCACGGCCGTGGCCAGATCGGTGAACACGGTGATGGTGGTTACGGCGATGATCACCAGCACATCGTGCAGCGGCACCTTGTTGATCACCCGCAACGACGCCCAGGCGAACGTCTGCTGCGATACCACAAACATCACCCCCACCAGTGCGGCCAGCGGAATACGCTCGATCAGCGGTGACAGAAACAGAATGAACAACAGAATCAGCACACCGGCAACAACGCCGGACAAGCGCCCGCGCCCGCCGGAGCTGAGGTTGATCACGGTCTGGCCGATCATCGCGCAACCGCCCATGCCGCCGAACGCACCGGACACCATGTTGGCCGCGCCGAGCGCCACGCACTCACGATCCGGATAGCCACGGGTCTCGGTGATTTCGTCGGTCAGGTTCAGTGTCAGCAAGGTTTCCAGCAGGCCGACCATCGCCATCAGGATCGCGTACGGAGCGATGATGCGCAGCGTTTCCAGGCTCCACGGAATGTCCGGCATGGCGAAAGTCGGCAGACCGCCGGCAATGTGCGCCATGTCACCGAGGGTACGGGTCGGCAGGCCGAACAGGTAGACCAGCAGGCCGACACCAAGGATCGCCACCAGGGCCGGCGGTACCGCTTTGGTCAGGCGCGGCAGGATGTAAACGATGGCCATGGTCAGTAGCACCAGCCCGGTCATCAGATACAGCGGCGTACCGCTGAGCCAGTGCTCGCCGCTTTTGAAGTGCTCCAGTTGCGCCAGAGCAATGATGATCGCCAGGCCGTTGACGAAACCGAGCATCACCGGATGCGGCACCATGCGCACCAGTTTGCCCAAGCGCAACAGCCCGAACGCCATCATGATCAGACCGCCGAGCAGCACCGTTGCCAGCAGATATTGCACGCCGTGTTGCACCACCAGCGCGACGATCACCACCGCCATCGAGCCCGCCGCGCCGGAAACCATGCCCGGCCGGCCGCCAAACAACGCTGTCAGCGTGCAAATGATGAACGCGCCGTACAGGCCCATCAGCGGATTGAGATGCGCGACCAGGGCGAAAGCAATGCATTCGGGCAACAGGGCGAACGAGGTGGTGAGTCCGGCGAGGACATCGGCGCGCAGACGAATCGGTTTCATGGCTTACCTGACTGAGCGGCCGCTGGGCACGGCTGCTGTTTTCGCGAAAAAAGAGGGAGGCGAATGTTACGGAATTGTTCGGCCTCGGGCCAGTGAAACGCTGACATGGAGTAGCGCGGACCTTATCCTTGCAGGCTTGTCCATCGAATCGAGTCGCAGCATGTCAGCGTTTTTGTCCGCCCGGGATGTGTGTCAGCGTCTGCGCGAAGCTGCGCTGGGCGTGCTTGCGTTCGAAGTCTGCGAGGTAATGTCCCAGTCCGGGCTGATTGCCGTTTACATCGAGGGCTGGCATCTGCTGTTGGACTTCGCCGAGGGACACTTGCATCACTGTGAATACGCGCGCAACTGCGCCGGGGATGAAGCGACGCTGGACACTTGGCAGCGTTATGGCACGGACCCGGTGAGTCTGCTCAGCACATGGGAACTGGCGCAGATCGAGCGGTTGCTGTGTGAGGCGGATGGAGATGTGGCTCAGGGCATCATTTCCAGAACCAGTGACGACTGATTTTCTTGCATGCGGTCATACCAGCCCTGCAGCACATCGGGCAACCGCTTCTTCCACTTCGCCACGTTGGTGTAGTACCGCAGATGTTCATGGCCCTGATCATCGTAGCTTTTGAAGATCAGCCAGACCTGTGCGTCTGCAGCACTCATCAGAATGCCGATGCCGCCGAGACCGCGCATCCACATTTCTACAACCTGAGCATCGGCCACATCTTTTGAGTCTTCGCCGACCTGCAAGGAACCGGAGGTCTCTACCAGTTTCTGGTAGTCGGTCTTGAGCAGCGAACGCAGTACCTGATCTTCTGCGGGTGTGCGAGCCAGACCCAGGCTGAGCAGATCGTAATCCAGCTTCAGCGGTTGTTCGGAGGCGACATACCGACCGGCGTAATACACGCCCATGCCACCGCCGCAGTCGGAATCCGCACCGGTTTGCGTGACGTTCAGTACGCCATTGATGGACGTGAAGGCGAGTTTGCAGGCGTCCTCGGCGTACAGGGCTGTTCCATCCTTGAGTATGGCAACGCCGGTCAAGTCTCCGGAATTGGCGCCCTCGCCTGCTGAGATATCGATGGCGATATGCGTGGCATCACGACGTTGGGTGACAAGGGTCGCCGAGGTCGAGGTGCCGGGCGGGATCAATTGCCAAGTGGCGTCCCAACTGAACGGTTGGACGGCGTGTCCGAGTTCGCTGAGGCGCATCAGATATTCACGACGCAGACACGCACTCTGGGCACCGCAAGCGTTGCGGTGTTTCAGCCACTGGCGTTGGTCGGATTTCAGAGTTTTGGGATCAGCAACTTTGCCCAGCGTGTTCCGCCATTGCGTGGCGAGCTTGTCGTCGAGGCTTGAGAGGTAGGGATCGCTACAAATCGCTTTTTCGGTTTTGCTGTCGGCACTGGTGCAATCGAAACTGCTGGCTTGGGCGGTGCAGGCAATGACGAGAGAGGCCAGCGCCACGGCGTGACGCAGGTAGATAGCGAACATGAAAGATTCCATTCTTCGGGCGGCGGGGATTATGCCAGTGCTGCTGCCGTAAATCGCTGTTGTCGTAGAGCCTGCTCACCCAAGGAGCGAGCCTGCTCGCGAAGGCGGTATATCAGTCGGTTTGATCTTGGCTGTCATAGCGCTTTCGCGAGCAGGCTCGCTCCCACAGGGGGTTTGTGTGAGTTCAGAAGGTGATCTCGGCTGCCGGTTTGACGTCGATCCGTGCCACGGAACTGGTCAGGGCGGCGAAGTCCTTGTTGTGTTGGGCAATGATGTCTTCAGCGCTCATGTTGCCGTTATCGACCGTCGAATGCGCATCCCGCGCAACGACGATGTCGTAGCCCAGTGAATGCGCGCTGCGCACCGTGGCGTTGACGCAGTAATCGGTTTGCAGGCCGCAGATGATCAGGCGTTCGAAGTCCTCGCTGGGCAGCAGCTTGCCGAGATCGGTCTGGTAGAAAGAATCCCCGGTAGTCTTGCCTACACGCAGGTCTTTCGTCGAAGTCAGCAAACCTTCGGCCAGTTGCCAACCGTCCGCGCCATGCACGAACGGACCGTCCTTTTCTTCGTGCTGAATCAACACCACCGGAACGCCAGCCGTGCGGGCGCGTTGGCTGAGATCATTGATCGTGGCGATCACGCGGTCGATTTCAAAACACTGATATTCACCAGCACACAGCGCCTGCTGGACGTCGATGATCAGTAATGCGGTGGTCATGTCGAGCCTTCCTTGATCAGTCCTTGAGATGGGGCGGACCTGAGCCCGCCCCTTTTTACTCCGCTCAGTAACCCAGTGACAAGCCGGTATTACGCCGTGGATCATTGGCGCCGTAGAAGCGATTCTTGCCAACCGGTTTGCCGTCCAGTGACGGCGCGCCGACCAGAATCGCGGCGATGTGGTTGGGATCCTGCGGGCCGGCAAACTTGTGGCCCCAGCTCTCGAGGAGCTTTTTCGTATCAGGGCTGGCGGCGAAGTCTTCGAGGTTGGTTTCCTCCGGCATCCACTGCTGATGGAAGCGCGGCGCGTCGACCGCTTCCTGCAGCCCCATGCCGTAATCGATCACATTGAGCATGGTCAGCAAGGTCGCGGTGATGATCCGGCTACCGCCCGGCGTGCCGACCACCATCACCACTTTGCCATCCTTGGTGACGATGGTCGGACTCATTGACGACAGCGGCGCCTTGCCCGGCGCGATGGCATTGGCTTCCCCCTGAACCAGACCGTACATGTTCGGCACGCCGACCTTGGAGGTGAAGTCGTCCATTTCGTCGTTGAGGATCACCCCGGTCTTGCTCGCCATCACGCCAGCGCCGAACCAGTCATTAAGGGTGTAGGTGACCGAAACGGCATTGCCCCACTTGTCGACGATCGAATAGTGCGTGGTGTTGCTGCCTTCATGCGGCGCTACACCGGGTTTGAGCTCAGCCGACACGCCGGCCTTTTGCGGCTGGATGGCGTTGCGCAGTTTGGTCGCATAGTTCTTGTCCAGCAGGTGCTCGATCGGATTCTTCACGAAATCCGGATCGCCGAGGTAGCTGTTGCGATCAACGTACGCGTGGCGCATCGCTTCGATCTGGTAGTGCATGCCCTGAGCGGAATGGAAGCCCAGGTCCTTCATCGGATAGCCTTCGAGGATATTCATGATCTGGCAGATCACCACCCCGCCGGAGCTGGGCGGTGGCGCCGAGACTACGTGATAGCCGCGATAATCGCATTCCACCGGGGCCAGTTCGCGAGTCTTGTATTTGTCCAGGTCGGCCTGGCTGATGATGCCTTTGTTGGCTTGGCTGGACGTGACAATGGCATCGGCGACCCAACCTTTGTAGAAGCCGTCGGCGCCCTTCTCGGAAATCGTCCGCAGGGTTTTCGCCAGATCCTTCTGCACCAGTTTCTGCCCGACCTGCATCGGCTCGCCGTTGCTGAGGAAGATCGAGCCGGAATCGCGCATGTCCTTCTTGAACACATCCGTCGCGTATTCGAGCAGCTCGACATCGCCCTGCTGCAGCTCGAAACCGTCTTCGGCCAGTTTGATCGCCGGGGCAATCATGTCCTTGCGCTGTTTGGTGCCATATTTGCTCAGCGCCAGCTCCATGCCGGACACAGTGCCCGGCACCCCGACGGCCAGATGGCCGCGCGTGCTCAGTTCCGGAATGACGTTACCGTCCTTGTCCAGATACATGTTGGCGGTCGCTGCCAGCGGGGCTTTCTCGCGGAAGTCGAGAAAGGTCTTGCGCCCGTCCGCCAGTTGAATAGTCATGAACCCGCCGCCGCCAAGGTTGCCCGCAGCCGGATAGACCACCGCCAGCGCATAGCCCACGGCCACTGCCGCATCCACGGCATTGCCGCCGTTTTTCAACACATCGACGCCGACATGGGTCGCCAGATGTTGCGCGGTGACCACCATGCCGTTTTCCGCCGCAACCGGCGCCACTGATGCCGCGTGAGCCATGAGACAGCTGAGCGCCAGGGAGGTCGCAATGAGCGATCTGGCCAAAGGTTCGTACTTCATGAGTCGATCTCTTTTTGTTTTTGGGGACTGCGCAAAACGCAGGGCAGCGCTTCAGGAGCAACAAGCAGTATGGCCGGCTTTGCGTATTGCGCCTCCCCGTTCAGCCAGTATGCTGAGCCATCGCAGCATTTGTCAGCTCCTGAAAAATGCGTCGAAGGCTGCGATCTTTCATCAAGCGAAGAGGTTGTTCATCGCTGCGTATTGCAACAGCATGATGGTCTTGGCGTCACAGATCTCGCCGCGTTGAAATGCTGCCAGTGCCTCATCGAAGCCCCACTCGAGCACTTCCAGTTCTTCGGTTTCCTCTTCCAGCCCACCACCGTCGCTGACTTTGGACGCGGCGTCGTATTCGGCGATAAAAAAGTGCAGCTTCTCCGTCACCGAGCCGGGGCTCATATACGCCTCGAATACCTTCTTCACGTCATGCACGCGATAACCGGTTTCCTCCTCGGCTTCGTCACGAATGCGTTGCTCAGGGGCGGCACCTTCCAGCAACCCCGCCGCCACCTCGATCAACAATCCATCGTGGCCGTTGACGAACACCGGCAAACGAAACTGGCGGGTCAGCACCACCGTGCGCTTTTCGCGGTTGAACAGCAGAATCGCCGCGCCGTTGCCCCGGTCGTAGACCTCGCGGGTCTGGCGCTGCCATTCGCCGTTGTTGCGGTGGTAATCAAAAGTGATTTTCTTCAACAGATACCAGTCGTGGGACAACACCTGTGTGTCGACGATGTTGACCCGTTCGGCTGTGTTGGACATCGCGTCTGATCCTGTTTTCATGGGGACTGCCATGGTCGGACAATTGCGCCGACAAAAAAAGCCCGGCAGCGCTACCGGGCTCGTTCAGCCTGGGTTGTTACTGGAAGTCGACGTCGAAGGCCTGGTAGAAGGCGTTGCCGGTGTTGGCGACGATCCACATCAGCACAATGACGTGATGACCCTTCTTGTTCGTCGGCAGTTGCACTTGGTGATCAACCTTGGCCTTCAATTCGCCGGCATGGCTGTAATACGGCACTTGCGGGTAGAAGTCTTCGAAGAACGGCTGGGTTTCGAGCTGCGCACGGCTGATGCGTTGCTGTGGATCCCAGCCGTCTTTGGTGATCAGCCAGCGATAACCACGGGTGGTGTGCGGCGCGGTGTACGCCCAGCTGACCTCGAGAATCTGCCCCGGATCGACATTAAGCAGCGGCCAGTTGAATGAACGGCCGAGCTTCTTGCTCATCTCGTCGTCGGTGTAATTGACGCAATCGCGGGCATCGGTCTTGCCGCCGCTGAGAATGTAGCCATCGGCCGGCGGCGCGACGCTGTCCGAGTCGGTCTCGAAGGGTTGCGGGAACGGCCCGGCATTCACGGCCGGAAAGTTTTTGCCGCCCTCCATTTCATTGACTTGCCAAGCGCCGAGCAAGCCGAGGTCAATGGCCACTGCGCCGCGACTTGCTGGCGAGATGACACGACCGTGTTTGAGTTGGGTTTGTGGGATTGCCTGATTCATCGTCTTCACTCCGTTGATTTGAGAACTCTCCTTCCCGAGGAGAGGCCTTCAAGCTAACGGAGGTGAATTTTTTGTCCATTGGCGCTTTTGTCGCAATGCGATTTTGCAGGACGTAAAAAACCCTAAAACACTGGATGGATAACCAGTTCAAGTCGACACGTCGCACTCAACGTGTAGCTGAACACCTACACGCCGAGTCGCCTTTGGTCATTCAGACAGTTGCGCCTGATACTCCTTTTCGTACTGCCCGGCGAGTTGCGTTTTCTGTTTATCGTCGAGCAGTTTGCCGGCCATTTGGAAGAACTTGTGCTCTTCTTCCTCAAGGTGGTGATGAACCTTGTCGGAAAGCTTCTTGGCCGTGGCCAGCCACGCCGGACTGGACATTTCGGTCTCGTCGAGTTCTTCCATCATTTCGTCCATTTCGTGGTGCTCGGCGATGGCGTGGCGGCTCAGGTCAACGCCTTCGTCGATTTCCATCAACGGGATGTAGAAGTGCCGCTCTTCAGCGGTTTCATGCGCTTGCAGTTCTGCTTTGAGCTGCTTGTAGGCCTCGACCCGCTCAGGGCTGTCGCCGCTGGTCGCGATCAGAGCCTTGGCGTAAGTGCGCTGGCGCTCGTGGCTTTCGCGCAGGGCTTCAAAAATATTCACGGGATTTCCTCATCAATCGCGCTCAGGGAAAGACGCGATAAAAGCCTAGACCGCAACGCTGGTTTGACGGTTCCGCTTGTTCGATCGAAGGGCTTGGAGGCGTTTGCCCGGACGGGTTAGGCTGGGCGTTCAATCACACAAGGAAGTCATGCATGAATTTGCGTATCGAGTTGACGGACAATCCTACCGAGGAACAGCGTCAGGCCATTCTCCAACCGTTAATTGAATACAACGATGCGAAGACCGGCATATCGAAAACCGAGCCGTTCGCCTTGATGGTAAAAGATGAGTATGGCGCGATACTGGGCGGGTTGTACGGGCGAGTGACTTTGCGCTGGATGTTCATCGATTTGCTGTCAGTACCGGAACAAAGTCGCGGAGAGGGGATTGGTTCCCGGTTAATGGCACAGGCAGAAGCATTGGCCGAAGACAGGAACTGCTACGGAATCTGGCTCGACACCTTCGATTTTCAGGCGCCGGAGTTCTACAAGAAGCTGGGCTTCAGCCAGTTCGGTGAGATCGTAGACTATCCACCAGGGCACAAGCGGCATTTTTTCCAGAAGCGGCTGATCGACTGACTGTATCGCCCTTTGCGCGAGCAGGCTCGCTCCCACACTGGAAAGCATTCAATCGGTGGGAGCGAGCCTGCTCGCGAAAGCGCCAGCCGCCTCGACACACAATCAGAGGCAGGTCGCCATCGCCGCCATCCGCCGCATCGCGACAAAATCACTCTTCTGCGCGTAATAGTTCAAGGTTGTGCCGGACGCTTCGGTGATCACATCGACAAACGACTCCGCTGAACGCGTGTAGACCGTCGTGCCGCCAGACTCGCGCGGCTCCAGATAGGCCGCCGCGTCCACGCCGAAAACCGCTTCGTCCTGCCAGGCGAATTGCACGCACCGGGCGACGTCTTTCTCCGGCTTGTCCGAGGTCAGGACCTTGTCCGGGCTCTTGCTGCGAGCATCGTTCATCACCGAACCGGCGCACCCGGCCAACAGGGCCGCCGCCAGCACTACCATCAGCATTCGCATTGCATTTGCTCATCGAGAAAAAAGCGGACTGTAGCACTGCAACGCGGCAAATCGTTCTGCTTTACTGTTTTTATGCGCGACACGCGTGAGCAGCTGCGGCACTCTGAGATCTTCAGCCACACAAGGACATTACATGGCGCCTAGCGACCAACGACATGAACACGCCTTGAAACTGTTTCTCGATGCGCGACCCGAACTGCGTGAGACTCTCGACCACCTCAATCCGCTGTTGGCTCAGGCCAAGGGTGAAACCCAGGCGCAGTACCGCGAAGAACGCTTGCATGAAGCATTCGAGGCTGAGGCGGAAAGCCAGGGGTTGTTTGCCTGGGAGCTGACGTTGCAGCTGACCGCTGATTCACCGGAGGACTATCAGGCGCAACGCCTGGAAGTGCATCGGGAAGTGGCGGAAATGGCGGGGATGGACTGGATCGAGTATTGCGATCTTTACGGCATCACCCCGTAATCGATGTAGATACCGTCTTGAGCCTCACCGGGCAAGCGCAAGTTTCGGGTCATATGGCAGTCCTGACTTGAGCACTCCGTAAATGAAGTGCAGCAGCTTGCGCATTGCTGCGCAGATGATCTGCTTGGGGGCCTTGCCATTGGCTTCCAGGCGTTCTTTCATCGCCTTGATCGCCTTATTGTGTTTCAGCGCCACCATGCCAGGCATGTAAAGGCCTGCACGCAGCCGTGCTGACCCTACTCTTGAGATCAGGGTGTGACCTTTGAGCTTTCCTGATTCCTGCAGCTTTGGATTGAGCCCTGCGGCAGCGACCAGTTGGCGAGGATCACTGTATTTGCGCAGGTCACCCAGTTCGGCGAGCAATCGTTCAAGCGTTTTTTGTCCGATGCCGTCGATGGTTACGATGAGATCCCGCATCTGACGCATATCCGGGTCGTCATCGATGTGTTTTTTGATCGCCTTATGCGTTTCTACGATCTCTTTTTCGATATGGCGCAGAACGGAGTTGATCGAGTCTTTGACCTTTTCGTCGGAAACGTCCAGACGATTAAGCTCCATTTGTTCCATTTCCTGAAGGTCATCCAGGCGGCGCACCATTGCTTTTAACTGGCGGTATTTCAGCGGCTCAGGCGCCCATGGGTGAAGTTTTTGATCCTTTTCCCGGGCAAAGTCGGCGATCAGTTTGGCATCGCTTTTATCGGTCTTGATGCGGCGCAGTTCGCTGTCAGCGTACGCTTTGGTCGTAGCCGGGTTCACGACGCAGACCCGGAAGCCTTTGTTGTAAACGAATTCCGCGAGCTCCAAGTGGTAGACGCTGGTGGCTTCCATCACGATCAGGGCCGAACGCTCGGCGTTTTTTTCTAGCCACGCCTCAAACTCTTTAAAGCCCTTTGGATCGTTGGCCAGCTTGGCCTTGGTTTTGTGCTTGCCGTTGGGCTGGTGTGTAGCGATATCAAAGGTGTTCTTTGCGATGTCGACGCCAACGAAACCGGACATGATCGTTTCTCCACTTGTTCCCTGTTGCGATCATCACGTCACTCTGTCCAACCTTGCGAATGCGGGCTCTCGCCGCAGGCGGGCCCAAGATACCGTGCGAACTGTACGAGTGAGTGTGGAGGGCTGGAGCACGATCTACGTCACAGGCAAAAAGCCTAAGGAGCTGCGCGGCTTCCAAGTCCCTCCCTCGATGATCAGTCGAGAACTATCGCTCCTGACGGAGCGTTAGTCGAGATACAAGGAGCTGCCGAAGGCTGCGATCTTTTGATTTTGCTCTTCAAGATCAAAAGATCGCAGCCTTCGGCAGCTCCTACAAAGGTATCTGCGTAAAACTCGGGTTTCGCGGCACGAGCGATAAAGCTTTATCATGGCCGCAGTTTCGCTGATCGAGTCCATCATGAAGTTCGCCATCGCGCTGTTTTCCGCCGCCCATGCGCCCTCCTCGCGCCGTGCCCTGCTGTTTGCCCAGGCCGCGCTGGCCGGCGGCCATGAGATTGTCCGGCTGTTCTTCTATCAGGACGGCGTGTTCAACGCCTCCGATGCAGTGGTGACGCCGCAGGATGAACAGGATTTGCCCAAGCAATGGCGCGCCTTCATCAACGAAAAGCAACTGGATGGGGTGGTCTGCATCGCCGCCGCTCTGCGCCGTGGCGTGTTGAACGAAGAAGAATCCAAGCGTTACCAGCGTGAAGCGATTTCGCTGAGCGCGCCGTGGGAATTGTCCGGTCTGGGTCAATTGCACGATGCCGTGCAGGACGCTGACCGTCTCATCTGTTTCGGAGGCGCTTGAACATGGCCAAATCGCTGTTGATCATCAGCCGCCAATCGCCATGGTCCGGCCCCGGTGCGCGGGAAGCGCTGGATATCGTGCTGGCCGGTGGCGCCTTTGATCTGCCGATCGGTTTGCTGTTTCTCGATGACGGCGTGCTGCAACTGGCCGCCGGGCAGAACGCCAAGGCCTTGCAGCAGAAAGACCTCAGCGCCAATCTGCAGGCGCTGCCGATGTTTGGTGTCGAAGAGCTGTTCTATTGCGCCGAAAGCGCCAATGCTCGCGGTCTTGGCAAACTGTCGCTGGACGAAGCGCAGCCGCTTGCTGCTGAACACATCACCGCCCTTATTGACCGTTACGATCAGGTGATCACCCTCTGATGTCGACTTTGCATGTGTTGTCTCATTCCCCGTTCGGCGACGATCGTCTGAGCAGTTGCCTGCGCCTGCTCGGCAGCGCCGATGCGGTATTGTTGTCCGGCGATGCGGTGTATGCGCTGCAACCGGACACTGTGCCGTTCTCAACCCTTCAAGAGCGAGCAATCAGACTTTTTGTATTGATTGAGGACGCACAGGCGCGTGCGATCGAGATTCCAGACTGGGCCGAGGCCATCGACTACCCGGCGTTTGTCGAACTGTCGATCCATCACGCCAAGGTCAACAGCTGGCTATGAATTCAATGACCGTCGGCGCCCGCGCCATCGAACTGGACAAGGACGGCTTTCTCGTTGACCTCAGCGACTGGTCGGCTGAAGTCGCCAGCGCCCTCGCCGCCGCAGAAGACATCGAGTTGACGCCTGAACACTGGGAAGTCCTCGAGCTGCTGCGCAGCTTCTACGCCGAATTCCAGCTATCGCCGGCCACGCGGCCGCTGATCAAGTACACCGCGTTGAAACTTGGCGCGGACAAAGGCAACAGCCTGCACCTGAACCGACTGTTCAAAGGCACCCCTGCCAAACTCGCCGCGAAACTGGCGGGCCTGCCCAAACCGACGAATTGCCTATGAACGACTTTCCAGCTTTGACCCTCGAAACGCCTGCCGAGCATCCGTTCGCGCAATTCGTGCGCATTCTCGGCAAGGGCAAGCGCGGCGCCCGCGACCTGACGCGCGAAGAAGCCCGCGAGGCCATGGGCATGGTGCTCGATGACAAGGTCGAAGATACGCAACTGGGTGCCTTCCTGATGTTGCTGCGGCACAAGGAAGAAAGCGCAGAGGAAATGGCCGGTTTCACCGAAGCCCTGCGCGAACGCTTGCAGGCACCGGCGCTGAATGTCGACCTGGACTGGCCGACCTACGCCGGCAAAAAACGCCATCTGCCGTGGTATCTGCTCGCGGCCAAATGCCTGGCGCAAAACGGCGTACGCATCTTCATGCATGGCGGCGGCGCGCACACTGCCGGGCGCCTGTACAGCGAACAACTGCTGGGCGAACTGAACATTCCCCTGTGCCGCAATTGGCAGCAGGTCGGCGCGGCACTGGACAACGGCGGCCTGGCGTTTATGCCGCTCGTGGACTGGGCGCCGCAGTTGCAAAAGATGATCGACCTGCGCAATACCTTGGGCCTGCGGTCGCCGATCCACTCGCTGGCGCGGATTCTCAATCCGTTGGGCGCACGCTGCGGCCTGCAAAGCATTTTTCACCCGGGTTACCAGGCGGTGCATCGCGATGCCAGCGGCTTGCTCGGCGACGCGGCAATTGTGGTCAAGGGTGATGGCGGTGAAATCGAGATCAACCCCGACGCCACCAGCCACCTTTATGGCACCAGCGGCGGTCAGAGCTGGGATGAAGAATGGCCGCAGCTGTCAGCGCAGCGCCACGTCAAACCCGCTTCGCTGGAAATCGAGCACTTGAAAGCCGTGTGGCGTGGCGATGTGGTCGACAGTTACCCGCAAATGGCCTTGATTGCGACCATGGCCCTCGCCCTGCGCGGTCTCGGTCAGAATCGCGAAGAGGCGTTCGCAACCGCCGAGCAGTATTGGGCGGCGCGCAACACATCGATCTAACCGATCATTAGCGCCCGATCTTTGCGCTTTTTGTTCGAACTCATCGGAATAGACTCGACTCCAACGAATATTGGTTTTGGGAGTCTTGATCATGGGTTTACTCGTCGACGGCCACTGGCAGGACAAGTGGTACGAAAGGAGCAAGGACGGCGCGTTCCAGCGCGAACAAGCGCAACGCCGCAACTGGGTGACCGCCGACGGTCAGCCAGGCCCCAGCGGTGAAGGCGGTTTCACTGCCGAAGCCGGGCGCTATCACCTGTACGTTTCCCTCGCCTGCCCTTGGGCGCATCGCACGCTGATCGTGCGCAAACTCAAAGGGCTGGAAAGTCTCATCGACGTGTCGGTGGTCAGTTGGCTCATGCTGGAGAACGGCTGGACCTTCGACAAGGCGCTGGGTTCGACAGGCGACAAACTCGATGGCTTCGATTTCATGCATCAGCGATACACCGCCGACACGCCTGATTACACCGGGCGCGTGACGGTACCAGTGCTGTGGGACAAGAAACTCAAGCGCATCGTCAGCAATGAATCGGCGGAAATCATCCGCATGTTCAACAGCGCCTTCGACGGGATCACTGGCAACGATCTGGACTTTTATCCGGCGCCGCTACGCAACGAGATCGATGCGCTGAACGAGCGGATCTACCCGGCGGTGAACAACGGTGTCTATCGTGCCGGGTTCGCCACCTCGCAACAGGCATACGAACAGGCGTTCGATGAAGTATTCGCCGAACTGGATCATCTGGAGCAACTGCTGGGTGCCAATCGCTACCTGAGCGGGGAATACCTGACCGAGGCCGACGTGCGCCTGTTTACCACGATGATTCGCTTTGACGCGGTGTATCACGGGCACTTCAAGTGCAACCTGCGGCGGATTGCCGATTACCCGAATCTGTCGAACTGGCTGCGCGAGATGTATCAATGGCCGGGTATTGCCGAGACGGTGGATTTCCAGCACATCAAGCATCACTACTATGGCAGCCACAAGACCATCAACCCGACCGGCGTGGTGCCGAAGGGGCCGCAGCAGGATTTCAGCGTAGCGCATGACCGGTCGCGGTTGATCGGGAAAGGGGTTTGGTTAAAGGGCTAACAGCAGAAGCAAAAGATCGCAGCCTTCGGCAGCTCCTGCATGAGAATGCGTTCCTCTGTAGGAGCTGCCGAAGGCTGCGATCTTTTGATCTGACTCAGACCTGCGCTTGAGCCCCTTCAAACCACGCCAGCTTCTCGCGCAGTTGCACCACTTCGCCGACGATCACCAGAGTCGGCGCATGCACTTCATGCTCCGCCACCATTCGCGGCAGATCCGCCAGCGTGCCGGTGAAAACCCGCTGATTGACTGTAGTGCCCTGCTGAATCAACGCCGCCGGGGTATCCGCCGCGCGACCATGCTTGATCAACTGCTCGCAGATAATCGGCAGGCCCACCAGGCCCATGTAGAACACCAGCGTCTGCGCCGGAGCCACCAGGTCAGCCCATGGCAGATCGGTGGAACCATCCTTCAAGTGGCCAGTGACAAACCGCACGGACTGCGCATGGTCACGGTGGGTCAGCGGGATCCCCGCATAAGCGGCGCAACCGCTGGCCGCCGTGATGCCTGGCACCACCTGGAATGGAATACCGTGGGCCGCCAGTTCTTCGATCTCTTCGCCACCGCGGCCGAAGATAAACGGATCGCCGCCCTTCAACCGCACCACACGCTTGCCAGCCTTGGCCAGATCGACCAGTTGCTGGTTGATCTGATCCTGCGGCACGGCGTGTTCGGAGCGCCGCTTGCCGACATACACCCGCTCGGCATCGCGACGGCACAACTCGAGAATCGCCGGCGCCACCAGGCGGTCATAGAGCACCACATCGGCTTGCTGCATCAGACGCAGTGCGCGGAAGGTCAACAGATCCGGATCACCCGGACCGGCACCGACCAGATAAACCTCGCCAGTGGTGACCATTGGCTCGCCATCGACCTTGGCCTGCAACAGGCGCTCGGCTTCAGCGCCCTGCCCGGCCAGTTGACGATCGGCGATCGGGCCCTGGAAAACGTCTTCCCAGAAGCCGCGACGCTGCTGAACATCCGGAAACAGGTTTTTCACCTGATTGCGGAAACGCGCAGCTAATCCAGCCAACTGGCCGTAAGTCGAAGGAATCCAGGTTTCGATTTTCGCGCGGATCAGACGCGCCAGTACCGGCGCATCGCCGCCGCTGGACACGGCGATGATCAACGGCGAGCGATCGACGATCGCCGGGAAGATCACGCTGCACAAGGCCGGCGCATCGACCACGTTGACCGGCACGCAACGGCGGTGGGCGTCGGTGGAGACTTGCGCGTTGAGCGTTTCGTCGTCGGTAGCGGCAATGATCAGCCCGCAACCGTCCAGATCCGTTTCGGCGTAACCGCGCAACAGGCATTCACCGCCGCTGGCAGCGACCAGTTCGGCCAGTTGCGTTTCGATTTCAGGTGCGACCACCCGCAGCAGCGCACCGGCATCGGCCAGCAGGCGGGATTTGCGCAAGGCAATTTCCCCCCCACCGACAACCAACACACGACTGCCGCGCAGGTTGTGAAACAGCGGCAGATATTTCATTTAGCCGATGACCTCAAGGCCACCCATGTACGGCTTGAGCACGTCCGGAACGCGGATCGAACCGTCGGCCTGCTGGTAGTTTTCCAGTACCGCAACCAGAGTACGACCGACCGCCAGACCAGAGCCGTTCAAGGTGTGCACCAGCTCAGGCTTGCCGGTTTCCGGGTTACGGAAACGCGCCTGCATGCGACGCGCCTGGAAGTCACCGCAGTTGGAGCACGAGGAGATTTCGCGGTATTTGTCCTGGCTCGGAATCCACACTTCGAGGTCGTAGGTCTTGACCGCGCTGAAGCCCATGTCGCCAGTGCACAGCGCCAGGGTGCGGTAAGGCAGGCCGAGCAGCTGCAGGACTTTTTCGGCGTTCGCAGTCAGGCTTTCCAGCGCTTCCATCGATTGCGACGGCTCGACGATCTGGACCATTTCGACTTTGTCGAACTGGTGCTGGCGGATCATGCCACGCGTGTCGCGACCCGACGCGCCGGCTTCGCTGCGGAAGCATGGGGTGTGGGCGACAAACTTGATCGGCAACAACTTCGAATCGACGATTTCGCCGGCAACGATGTTGGTCAGCGACACTTCGGCGGTTGGAATCAGGTACAGATCGGCTTCGCCTTCGCGGGCAATCTTGAACAGATCTTCTTCGAACTTCGGCAGCTGGCCGGTACCTTGCAGCGCCGGAGCCTGAACCAGATAAGGCGTGTAAGCCTCTTCGTAGCCATGTTCGGTGACATGCAGGTTGATCATGAACTGCGCCAGTGCGCGATGCAGACGGGCAATCGGGCCGCGCAGCAAGGCGAAACGCGCGCCGGACAGCTTGGCGGCGGTTTCGAAGTCCAGCCAGCCGAACTTCTCGCCGAGGGCGACGTGGTCTTTCACTTCGAAATCGAACTGAGTCGGGGTGCCCCAACGGCGTACTTCGACGTTGTCGTCTTCGTCCTTGCCGACCGGAACCGATTCGTGCGGCAGGTTGGGGATACCGAGCAGGATCGAATCGAGTTCGGTCTGGATCGCGTCCAGCTCAACCTTGCCAGCGCTCAGCTCGCCTGCCATGCGCTCGACGTCCGCCATCAGCGGTGCGATGTCTTCGCCGCGCTGCTTGGCCTGCCCGATGGATTTGGAACGCGCGTTACGCTCAGCCTGCAGTGCTTCGGTGCGGGTCTGGACGGTCTTGCGCTGTTCTTCCAGCGCTTCGATGCGCGCGGTGTCCAGGGCAAAGCCACGGGAAGCCAGGCGGTCCGCTACGTCCTGAAGGTTGCTACGTAACAGTTTGGAATCGAGCATGTCGGTTTCTCGTTATCAAAGTTTGGTCAGGGACAGGCCGGCCCACGTTGCGAGCAGCCCGCCGAATACGCTGAGTGCCGCGTAGCCCAGGGCCAGCAACACTTGCCCGCTTTCCAGCAGGCGAACCGTATCCAGTGAAAAGGATGAAAAAGTCGTCAGCCCCCCGAGGAAGCCGACCATCAACCCGGCGCGCACCTCGATCGGCACCTCAGGGCGTATCAGAAACAGGCCGTACAACACGCCAATCAGCAGGCAGCCCACGATATTAACGGCCAGCGTCGCGGTATAGAAGTGCCGCGGCCAATTGGCGCTGACCCAATTGCCGGTGGCGAAGCGCAACAAGGTGCCGGCAACACCGCCGACCGACACTGCGAGTATCAATGGAACCACTATTTTCTCCGCTGCCGAGGGCTCAGACGATCGAGTTGAGCGAGGTGATTGAGTTTTTCGCCGATCTTCAACTCCAGGCCGCGGGGCACGGGCTGATAGAACGGAATCGGCTCGAGTTCTTCCGGAAAATAGTCTTCACCGGCAGCATAAGCATCCGGTTCATCATGGGCATAGCGGTATTCGTCGCCGTAACCCAATTGCTTCATCAGCTTGGTCGGTGCATTGCGCAGGTGCAGCGGGACTTCCAGCGAGCCGTTCTCAGCCGCTGCGCGCAGCGCGGTTTTGAAGCCCATGTACACCGCATTGCTTTTCGGTGCGCAGGCCAGATAAGTAATGGCCTGGGCGACTGCCAATTCGCCCTCGGGGCTGCCAAGACGCTCCTGCACTTCCCACGCCGCCAGGCACAGGCTCAGCGCACGCGGGTCGGCGTTGCCAATGTCTTCGCTGGCCATGCGCACCACGCGCCGGGCCAGATACAGCGGATCGCAGCCGCCGTCGATCATCCGCGCAAACCAGTACAGCGCGCCGTCGGGATTGGAACCGCGCACGGATTTGTGCAGCGCCGAGATCTGGTCGTAAAACGCTTCACCGCCCTTGTCGAAACGTCGGCGCGTATCGCCGAGCAGGCTTTGCAGCAACTCGGTGCCGATTTCGCTGTTGTCTTCGGCCAGATCAGAGGCGTTTTCCAGCAGATTGAGCAGGCGCCGGCCATCGCCATCAGCGGCGGACAGCAACATCTGGAAGCCTTCATCGCTCAGGGTCAGGTTGCGCTTGCCCAGGCCGCGCTCTTCGGTGAGTGCGCGGTGGACCAGTTTGCGCAAGGCCGCTTCGTCGAGGCTTTTCAGCACGTAGACGCGGGCCCGCGACAATAAGGCGTTGTTCAGTTCGAACGAAGGGTTTTCGGTGGTGGCGCCGATGAAGATCAGCGTGCCGTCTTCAACGTAAGGCAGAAACGCGTCCTGCTGCGACTTGTTGAAACGGTGTACTTCGTCGACAAACAGGATCGTGCGCTTGCCGTACTGGCCGGCCTGCTGCTTGGCAATTTCAACGGCCTGACGGATTTCCTTGACCCCGGCGAGCACCGCCGAGACCGTTTCGAAGTGCGCATCGGAGACTTCTGCGAGCAAGCGCGCCAGGGTGGTCTTGCCCACGCCCGGCGGTCCCCAGAAGATCATCGAATGCAGCGCGCCCTGCTCCAGCGCCTCACGCAAAGGCTTGCCGCGAGCGAGCACGTGTTCCTGACCGACGTACTCATCCAGATTGGCCGCACGCAGACGGGCGGCCAAGGGTTGGGCAATCGGTGCACTGCGAAACAGATCCATCACGTAGCGTTGAAACCTCTGATTTTCTGAAATCTGCTGAAGTACCTGTGGTGAGGGGATTTATCCCCGTTGGGCTGCGAAGCGGCCCCAAAAGCGACGACTGCTGCGCAGC
Organism: Pseudomonas siliginis; assembly: GCF_024072275.1. Taxonomy (NCBI): domain Bacteria; kingdom Pseudomonadati; phylum Pseudomonadota; class Gammaproteobacteria; order Pseudomonadales; family Pseudomonadaceae; genus Pseudomonas; species Pseudomonas siliginis. Next base: position 3,657,519 of record NZ_CP099598.1, read on the forward strand.
CGGACGGGGATAAATCCCCTCGCCACAATAGCCCCTCAATAGCAGGCCCTCACCACAAAGGCCCTGACACAAAGGGCCGGTGTTTATTCCTGGATAACGTCGGCACCCTTGGGAATGTCGAATTTGAATTTGGACGCAGGCACCGCTTCGTTGGCCTTGACCCCGGTAAACAGGATATTGGTGCGCTGGCCGACGCTGTCAATCAGTTGCATGTCATTGAGCAGGCCGTTGCGGAACGACAGGCGCAGATTGTCGAACAGAGTGTCCTTGGTTTTGGGCTTCAGGGTGAAGTCGATCACGCCGCCCGCCTCTTTTGCGCTGATATCGAAGCTCTGGCTGATCTTCGAGACATCGCCGGACAACAGCAAGGCCGGCGTCTGGGTCAGACGCTCATCGAGCTTCTTGATGGTTGCCTGCTCCAGATCCGGGTCCCACAGGGTGACTTTCTTGCCATCGGAGACCATGGTCTGCTCGGCCGGCGCATTGGTGTGCCAGTAGAACAGGCCCGGACGCTGCAGGGTCATGTTGCCGGTGGTTTCCTGCAACTGGGTGCCACTGCCGTCGAGGGTCAACTGCGAGAAGTTCGCCGACAGGGTTTTCGATGTTTCGAGCAATTGGGTCAGACGCGCCACGTCCTTTTCATCGGCGTGGGCCGTGAGTGTGGTCAGCGCCAGTACTGGCAACAGCATGCGGATAAGGCGCATGAGAGTCCTCTTGAATACTCGTGGGAGAGCGAGTGGCGCGTCATTGCGCCACTCGAGTCGTTGCGTTTCAGTCGCGTACCGGGCCCGGGGCCAGGACTTCACGCGAACCGTTGGTGTTCATTGAGGTAACGACGCCGGCCATTTCCATCGCCTCGATCATCCGCGCGGCACGGTTGTAGCCGATCTTCAGCTTGCGCTGCACAGCGGAAATCGACGCACGACGACTTTCGAGGACGAACTGCACCGCTTCGTCATACAGCGCGTCGGCTTCCGGATCATCACCGTCGCCACCACCGCTGCTGCCTTCAAAGCCGCTGCCCGCCTCTTCGACACCGTTCAGAATGTCGTCGTTGTACTCAGGCGCACCGCGCAATTTCCAGGCCTCGACCACGCGGTGAACCTCATCGTCGGAGACGAACGCGCCGTGAACCCGGATCGGCAAACTGGTGCCCGGCGGCATGTAGAGCATGTCACCGTGACCGAGCAGTTGCTCGGCGCCACCCTGGTCGATGATGGTTCGCGAGTCGATCTTGCTCGATACCTGGAACGCCATACGTGTCGGGATGTTGGCTTTGATCAGACCAGTGATCACGTCCACCGACGGTCGCTGGGTCGCAAGAATCAAGTGAATCCCCGCCGCACGCGCCTTTTGCGCAATACGCGCGATCAGTTCTTCAACCTTCTTGCCGACGATCATCATCATGTCGGCGAATTCGTCCACCACTACGACGATGGTCGGCAGTTTCTGCAGCAGCGGCGCTTCGTCGTGAATGCTTTCGCGCTTGTAAAGCGGATCGCTCAACGGCTCGCCGGCATCCTGGGCTTCCTTGACCTTGGCGTTGAAGCCGGACAGGTTACGCACGCCCATTTTCGCCATCAGTTTGTAGCGACGCTCCATCTCGGCAACGCTCCAGCGCAAGGCGTTGGCAGCGTCCTTCATGTCGGTCACAACCGGGCAGAGCAGGTGCGGAATGCCTTCGTAGATCGACAGCTCAAGCATTTTCGGGTCGATCATGATCAGCTTGGCGTCGTCCGGGCCGGACTTGAACAGGATCGACAGGATCATCGCGTTCACGCCCACGGACTTACCGGAACCGGTGGTACCGGCCACCAGCAAGTGCGGCATCTTCGCCAGGTCGGTAATGACCGGCTTGCCACCGATATCGTGACCGAGCGCCAGGGTGACCGGCGATTTGAAGTTGTCGTACTCGGGTGTCGACAGCACTTCGGAGAAACGCACGATCTGGCGGTCTTCGTTGGGAATCTCGATACCCACAGTGGTTTTGCCCGGAATCACCTCGACCACCCGCACACTGGTCACCGCCAGCGAACGCGCCAGGTCTTTGGCCAGGTTGGCGATGCGGCTGACTTTTACCCCGGCGGCAGGCTGGATTTCGTATCGGGTAATCACTGGACCCGGATGGATCGAATCAACGGTGACTTCGACGCCGAATTCCTTGAGCTTGATTTCCAGCAAGTGGCCGACCGCTGCCAAGGACTCAGGCGAATAGTTGAGCTGTTTCTTTTCCGCAGGATCAAGAATCGAGATCGGCGGCAAGGTGCCTTCGACCGCACTGTCGACGAACAACGGCGCCTGCTTCTCTTTCTGCACGCGCTTGCTCGGCTCCGGCGCCTTGGCTGGTGCCGGCGCGATCACCGGTGGCACCTGCTTCTCGCGGTCGGACATGTGCTTGCTCAACGCTTGCTCACGCTCGATCAGGCGTTCCTTGACCTTGGCCTGTTCGCGTTTGTCGGTGACAGTCGGCGCGACCACATCGTGGACGCGGTCATCAACCTCACGCAGTTGCGCAACCAGTTGCTTGCGTTCAGTGCGCGCCGACCACCAGCGGTTGAGCGCGCCCTGGAACAGTTCGAACAGATCGAGGGTGATCTTGCCGGTGACATCCATCACCTTGAACCACGACAGGTCGGTGAATACGGTCAGGCCGAACAGGAACAGAGCGATGAACAGCAAAGTGCTGCCCTGAATGTTCAGCGCATTCTTCGCCAGATCGCCAAGGCTTTCGCCCAGGGCACCGCCAGCGCCGGCCGGCAGACCGGTCGCGGCATGGAAATGAATGTGCGCCAGCGCAGCACCGGAGAGCACGAGGAATACCAGGCCGATCAGACGCCAGGAAAACAGCCAGCCGCTCCACTGCCATGGTTCATGGCGTTGACGGAAGATCTGGTACGCCTTGACCGCCAGCAGCAACGGAAAGATATAGGCGAAGTAACCGAGCACCATGAACAGGATATCGGCGCTGTACGAGCCGGCCGGGCCGCCGAAGTTCTGCACATCGTCGATCTTGCTGTTATGGCTCCACCCCGGATCGTCCTTGCCGTAGGTCAGCAAAGCCATCATCAGGAACAGGCACAAAGCGCCAATGGCGATCAATGCACCTTCCTTGAGCCGGTAGTGCAGTTGCTGGCGCCAGAGCGGAACGACTGTTTTGGGTGCTTCGGTGGTCTTCTTCAAAACGCTTCTTTTCCTGCGCCCGAGGCGCGTCCATCTATTGAATGACGATAAAAAACTGCCCAATCCAGGCAGGTAAAAAAGGTGAAAAGCTCAACTGGGACTACTTTTAACACTGTGCCACTGGTTTTATAAACACAGCCATAAACACTGTGCGCAGCGTATAGCCTGTCACAACCCGGCATTGTACGGGTTTGTGCGTCCGATGCCATGTTTGAGACCCCAGCCTTGAGCATAGCCAAACGTACATGCACTGCGTTGCAATTGGAGCATGCATTGTCTTTTGTGACAAAGGCTTATGAGCTGTATTTGATGAACGTAGCGAACCTGGCCGGATCAGGCTCACAGGAATGCTCGACAGCATCGGTACGGTGACGCTTACGACCACGGGCGACACATCAAGTTGCAGCTCAATGCTCACTGCAGCAGACATCTGTGCAGGACAGCGGCGCCGTTTCGCGGCAAACTCTTTCGCGGGGCCTGCACGCCCCTGACTGCCCTCCCCTTCTGCAAGCCTGGATGCCATGCTGACTTGGTTACAACGTAACTCCCTGACCTTTCCGCCACTGGAAAAAGCCATGCGCGAGCCGAACGGATTGCTCGCCGCCGGCGGCGATCTTTCCGCCGATCGACTGATCCAGGCCTATCGCCATGGCTGCTTCCCCTGGTTTTCCGAGGGCCAGCCGATTCTCTGGTGGTCGCCAGACCCTCGCACCGTGCTGTTTCCCGACGAACTGCACGTCTCGCGCAGTCTCGGCAAGCTGCTGCGCAAGCAACGCTATCAAGTGACCTTCGATCAGGATTTCGACGCCGTCATCCGCGCCTGCGCTGCACCGCGTGATTACGCCGACGGCACCTGGATCACCGAGGCCATGCAGGATGCTTACGTAGAATTGCATCGGCGCGGTTTCGCGCATTCGGTTGAGGTCTGGGACGAGGGACAGCTGGTCGGCGGCCTGTACGGCCTGGCGATGGGCCAACTGTTTTTTGGCGAGTCGATGTTCAGCCGCGCTGACAACGCGTCCAAATATGGCTTTGCCACGCTGGTCCAGCATTTGAAAGCCGCCGGATTTGTGCTGATCGACTGCCAGATGCCGACCGATCACCTGCACAGCCTCGGTGCGCGGTCGATTCCGCGCGGCGAATTCGCCGACTATCTGCGGCGCCATCTCGATCAACCGAATTCAGCGACCTGGGTTTGCTGAGCGACTTTTGCGCAGGTGGCTTACACTTAATCCACCAGCTTATCCCGAGGGTTGATTCATGACCGAGTTGGCGCGTTTGAAGTTTTATGCCACTCAGCCCCACTCTTGCAGTTATCTGCCCGAGGAGCAGGCCACGACGCTGTTTCTCGACCCGAGTCAGCCCATGGATGTGCATGTCTACGCAGACCTGTCGGAAATGGGCTTTCGCCGCAGCGGCGATCATCTGTACCGGCCGCATTGCCAGAATTGCAATGCGTGCGTGCCTGCGCGCATTCCCTCCGCACAATTCATCACTAATCGCCAGCAAAAGCGCATCTACAAACGCAACGCGGATTTGCAGGTGCAGCCGGTCAAACCGCACTTCAGCGAAGAATATTTCGACCTGTACCAGCGCTACATAGAACAGCGCCATGCCGACGGCGACATGTACCCGCCAAGCCGCGATCAGTTCTCGACGTTCCTGGTGCGTGACCTGCCCTTCTCGCGCTTCTACGAGTTTCGACTCGACGGACGGTTGCTCGCGGTGGCGGTGACCGATCTGCTGCCCAACGGTTTGTCAGCGGTGTACACCTTCTACGAACCGAACGAAGAACGCCGCAGCCTCGGCCGTTACGCAATCCTCTGGCAAATCGCCGAGAGCCAGCGTCTGGGCCTTGAGGCCGTGTACCTGGGTTACTGGATCAAGAACTGCAAAAAGATGAACTACAAGACGCAATATCGGCCCATCGAATTGCTGATCAATCAGCGCTGGGTCATCCTGAACTGAACCTGCGGCCTAAACCCCTTGGCGTAAACACCATTTTTCGGGCACAATGCACGCCGCTTTTGCCTGGCGCAGTTGCACCGGGCCATTCATTGGATACCGAGGGCTTTACTGCATGTCGAAAGAAGACAGCTTCGAAATGGAAGGCACTGTCGTCGACACCCTGCCCAACACCATGTTTCGTGTGGAGTTGGAAAATGGGCACGTCGTAACCGCGCATATTTCCGGCAAGATGCGCAAGAACTACATTCGTATTCTTACCGGTGACAAAGTGCGCGTCGAGCTGACGCCCTATGACTTGAGCAAAGGGCGGATCACTTACCGCGCTCGTTAATCAAGTCAATACAGAACGCCCGGGTTATGCCGGGCGTTTTTGTGTCTGCGTTTTGAGGTTTGGAGGCTTGGGACTTAATCGTTGCTGCGGGTGTTGCCGCTGGCGGTTTCGCTCTACAGCAAGCAGATCAAAAGATCGCAGCCTTCGGCAGCTCCGGTTGGATCGCGTGAATTCGATAGAAACGGGTTGACCTGCAGGCCGACTTCGCGAGCAGGCTCGCTCCCACAGAAAAGCAAAGGCAAAGGCAAAAGATCGCAGCCTCCGGCAGCTCCTACACAATGAGCTTTAGCTCGAGTACCGCTTTTGATCTTGATTCACCGGCGACGTCGGAAGGCTGAGTGGAGGGATTGATCCGGGGGTGGGAGCGCAGCGACCGTCTGGCGCAGCCAGACACAGCGGAAGGAGGTGCAGCGAAGCAAACCGGAGCCGCTGCGCCCGGATCGATCCCGGAGCGAAGGAACCCGAGCCTGCGAGGGCCGAACGCAGGAGCAAGCGTTTTTTTGCTTACTTTTTTTAGGCGTTTGTAAAAAAAGTGAGTCGCCGTAAGGGCGAAACCCTAAGCAGCCGTAACCGCAGCAACGGATATACACCCAAAACTATCAAACAACGAGCAACAAAAAGGCGCCCGAAGGCGCCCTCTTGATATACGACCGTCAGGCCATCTCAGCCGTGGTTTCGAAGTCGAACGTCAACTCCCCATCCTTGATGTCGATGTGCACCACACCGCCATGCTCGGCCAGTTCGCCAAACAGAATCTCCTCCGCCAGCGGACGCTTGATCTTGTCCTGGATCAGACGCGCCATTGGACGTGCGCCCATCGCCGAGTCATAACCACCCGCCGCCAGCCAGCTGCGTGCCGCATCAGTAACCTCAAGCAACACACGCTTGTCTTCCAGCTGCGCCTGAAGCTCGGTGAGGAACTTGTCCACCACACTTTTGATGACCTCATGGCTGAGGCGACCAAACTGGATAATGGTGTCCAGACGGTTACGGAATTCCGGCGTGAAGCTCTTCTTGATCACTTCCATCGCATCGGACGAGTGGTCCTGATGGGTGAAACCGATCGAAGCCCGCGCTGCCGTCTCGGCACCGGCGTTGGTGGTCATGATCACGATCACATTGCGGAAGTCCGCCTTGCGCCCGTTGTTGTCGGTCAGCGTGCCGTGATCCATGACCTGCAACAGCAGGTTGAAGACTTCCGGATGCGCCTTCTCGATTTCGTCGAGGAGCAATACGCAATGTGGCTGCTTGGTGATCGCTTCGGTCAGCAGACCGCCCTGGTCGAAACCGACATAGCCTGGAGGGGCACCGATCAGACGCGATACGGTGTGACGCTCCATGTACTCGGACATGTCGAAACGCACCAACTCGATCCCCAGCGCCTTGGCCAGCTGTCGCGCGGCCTCGGTTTTACCGACACCGGTAGGCCCGGCGAACAGGAACGAACCGACCGGCTTGTCTGGCGACTTGAGCCCGGCACGCGACAGCTTGATCGCAGTGGACAGCGAATCGATCGCCGCGTCCTGACCAAACACCGTAAGCTTCAGGTCACGCTCCAGGTTACGCAGCAGCTCTTTGTCGGAACTGGTGACATGCTTCGGCGGAATCCGCGCGATTTTCGCGACGATGTCCTCGACCTGTGGCACTTCGATACGCTTGACGCGCATCTCCACCGGTTGCAGACGCTGGTAGGCGCCCGCCTCGTCGATCACGTCGATGGCCTTGTCCGGCATGTGCCGGTCATTGATGTAGCGCGACGCCAGTTCGGCAGCGGCACGCAACGACTCATCGCTGTACTCGATATTGTGATGCTGCTCGAAACGCCCTTTCAGACCACGCAGGATACCGATGGTGTCTTCCACCGACGGCTCGACGACATCGACTTTCTGGAAGCGACGCGCCAAGGCACGGTCCTTCTCGAAGATGCCGCGAAATTCCTGGAACGTGGTCGAACCGATGCAGCGAATGTCGCCAGACGACAGCAGCGGCTTGAGCAGATTGGATGCATCCATCACGCCACCGGACGCTGCGCCCGCACCGATGATGGTGTGGATCTCGTCGATGAACAGGATCGCCTGCGGACGTTTCTTCAGTTCATTGAGCAGCGCCTTGAAGCGCTTCTCGAAATCACCGCGATACTTGGTACCCGCAAGCAGAGCGCCGAGGTCGAGCGAATAAACAACCGCATTGGCCAGCAGATCCGGCACCTGATTGTCGACGATGCGCTTGGCCAAGCCTTCGGCAATGGCGGTCTTACCCACGCCTGCCTCGCCCACCAGCAGCGGATTGTTCTTGCGCCGGCGCGCAAGAATCTGCGCGACACGCTCGACTTCCGACTCACGACCAACCAACGGATCAATGCGACCCTGGCGCGCGAGTTCGTTGAGGTTGCTGGCATAAGCATCCAGAGGATTGCCTGAAGAAGAAGACTCACCGCCCTCGTCGTCCTGCATATCTTGTTCACCTTCAGAGTGATCGCCGTGCCCCGGTACTTTCGAAATGCCGTGGGCGATGTAGTTGACGACATCGATGCGCGCCACGCTCTGCTGTTTCAGCAGGAACACGGCCTGACTCTCTTGCTCACTGAAGATGGCGACCAGCACGTTGGCGCCGGTCACTTCGCGCTTGCCCGAGCTCTGTACGTGAAAAACAGCACGCTGCAGGACACGCTGGAAGCCCAGGGTTGGCTGGGTTTCGCGATCCTCGTCATGGACGGGGATCAATGGCGTGGTGGAGTCGATGAACTCCTGCAGATCATGCTTGAGTTTGTCGAGGTTTGCGCCGCAGGCACGCAAAACGGTGGCGGCAGCCTCATTATCCAATAGGGCCAGCAGGAGATGTTCGACGGTCATGAACTCATGACGCTTCGAACGAGCCTCCTTGAAGGCAAGATTGAGGGTGACTTCGAGCTCGCGGTTTAACATAGCTTCACCTCATACCCAAGTGGTCGGCGATTAACCGTCCTTCTCGATTTCACAGAGTAGCGGATGCTGGCTTTCCCTGGCGTACTGGTTGACCTGCATGGCCTTTGTCTCGGCGATGTCGCGGGTAAACACTCCACATACTGCCCGTCCTTCTGTATGGACGGCCAGCATGACCTTGGTCGCCAGCTCGCGATTCAGGTTAAAAAACACCTCGAGCACTTCGACGACGAAATCCATCGGTGTGTAGTCATCGTTGAACAAAACCACCTTGTACATCGGCGGCGCCTGTAACGCGGGCTTTGCTTCCTGAACAGCAACGCCTGCCGAATCGTCGTCGTGCTCCTGTGGAAGATCCTTTTGGAGAAGCGGGCGATCCTGATTGAATGTTAGTCGAATCTGGCTGATTGCATGCATGGAAAAAAAGGTTCGTCAGTTGTGCGAATACAGTGGTGGGGGCGGTTGCACACGTTTTCAACTACGACTGCCCGGTCACCTTGACTATCGGGAAAACGGTGTTACAACCAATAGAGCCCACAGTGGGTAAAAAAGATCCGCGGAGTCAATTCTTTTATCGAATTCGATTGCGGATGTCGTGGATGATACTCCAGCGATGGAGTCTGTTGCAGAGGGATTTGAGCATGGCTGTCGGCAAGGTGAAATGGTTCAACAATGCCAAGGGATTCGGCTTTATCAATACCGACGCCCGGGAAGGTCGCGATGAGGATGGCAAGGACATTGATTTCTTTGCCCACTACTCGGCCATTGAAATGGATGGGTACAAGACCCTGAAAGCGGGTCAGGCGGTAAACTTCGAGATCGTTCAAGGCCCTAAAGGCTTGCATGCCGTGAAGATAACTTCGGTCGAAGTCGCTTCGGCGCCGAGCTCGATTGCCACGGAAAAACAAACGGCAACCAGTTGAAGCCTCAAAACATTCGGTCATAAAAAAACCGCCTGACTCAACCCATCGAGTCAGGCGGTTTTTGCGTGCCTGCAACTTTTACATATGCGAAATCAGCGCATCTCCGAACCCGGAGGACGAAACCAGCTTCGCGCCATCCATCAAACGCTCGAAATCATAAGTAACAGTCTTCGCGCCGATCGCACCGTTGGTGCCCTTGATGATCAGGTCCGCCGCTTCAGTCCAGCCCATGTGACGCAACATCATCTCGGCCGAGAGAATCAGCGAGCCCGGGTTGACCTGATCCTTGCCGGCGTATTTCGGTGCGGTACCGTGGGTCGCCTCGAACATCGCTACGGTGTCGGACAGGTTGGCACCCGGCGCGATGCCGATACCGCCCACTTCCGCCGCCAGGGCGTCAGACAGGTAGTCGCCGTTGAGGTTAAGCGTTGCGATGACATCGTATTCGGCCGGGCGCAGCAGGATCTGCTGGAGCATGGCGTCGGCGATGGCGTCCTTGACCACAACGTTCTTGCCGGTTTTCGGGTTCTTGAACTGCATCCACGGACCGCCATCGAGCAGCGTCGCACCGAATTCTTCGGCCGCCACTTCGTAGGCCCATTCCTTGAAGGCACCTTCGGTGAACTTCATGATGTTGCCTTTGTGCACGATGGTCAGCGAGTCGCGGTCATTGTCGACCACGTATTGCAGAGCCTTGCGCGCTAGGCGCTTGGTGCCTTCGCGGGAGACCGGCTTGACGCCGATGCCGCAGTTTTCGTCGAAACGGATCTTGGTGACGCCCATTTCTTCTTTAAGGAATTTGATGACCTTGGTGGCTTCCGGCGAACCGGCCTTCCATTCGATACCGGCGTAAATGTCTTCGGAGTTCTCGCGGAAGATGGTCATGTCGACATCGCCGGGCTTTTTCACCGGGCTTGGCACGCCTTCGAACCAGCGCACCGGACGCAGGCAGACGTACAGGTCGAGCTGCTGACGCAGGGCCACGTTCAGCGAGCGGATGCCGCCACCGACCGGAGTGGTCAGCGGGCCTTTGATCGAAACCACGTAATCCTTGACCGCGTCGAGGGTTTCCTGCGGCAGCCAGGTGTCCTGGTCATAAACCTGAGTGGCCTTTTCGCCGGCGTAGACTTCCATCCAGGAAATCTTGCGCTTGCCGCCGTAGGCCTTTTCAACAGCAGCATCGACAACCTTGATCATCACCGGACTGATGTCGACACCAATACCGTCACCTTCGATGAAGGGGATGATCGGGTTATCAGGAACATTGAGAGAATGGTCTGCATTGACGGTGATTTTGTCGCCGACGGCTGGAACCTGAATCTTCTTGTAACCCATGCTGAACTCCATTGTTTGGATTGAACACCTGGCTTGCTTCGAGCGTAACCCAGTTGAATCAACACGCAAACCCTATGTTCCTGCGCCGCGCACATCTCGTTTCCTACAAGCCTGAAAGCAAAGGGAAAAGCGCCAAACTCCAGCATTCGTAACGAGTCTTTGCCCGGTCGCGCCCTGCGACCTTTAGACCAATGGACGAGAATCGTTGCATATGAACCATCGGCAGATTGCCAGCTACCTATGTATAATGCCGCCCGCTGACCACAGGGTCACGACGGCTGGCCTCTCTAGCACGAGACTTTCCGCCTGATTGGTCGGGTTGTTACCGCAGCCTGACTGCTTGACGCTCTACTGATGCACCCAACATCACCGCGAAGAATCTCGACATTCGGTTCATGGATGACTTTGAACGAACGCGCTTACCCGGCGCCCCTCGAGTTTCTGCGCACGCTTTAGCAAAGAAGAGAGAGTTAATCCGAATATGCCCACCCGCTCGAAGATCATCTATACCTTCACCGACGAAGCTCCTGCCCTCGCCACCTATTCCCTGCTGCCGATCATCGAGGCTTACACCGCCTCGGCCGATATCGCCGTGGAAACCCGCGATATCTCTCTTGCAGCGCGCATCCTGGCAAGCTTCCCCGAGCAACTGGGCGACAAAGCCGTAGCCGACCACCTCGCCGAACTGGGCGACCTGGCCGTTACGCCTGAAGCCAACATCATCAAGCTGCCGAACATCAGTGCTTCGGTGCCACAGCTGCAAGCCGCGATCAAAGAGCTGCAGGCGCAGGGCTACAACCTGCCGGACTACCCGGAAACCGTGACCAGCGACGCCGACAAAGACGCCAAGGCGCGTTACGACAAGGTCAAGGGCAGCGCCGTGAACCCGGTTCTGCGTGAAGGCAACTCCGACCGCCGCGCTCCGCTGTCGGTGAAGAACTATGCGCGCAAGCACCCGCACAAAATGGGCGCCTGGGCCAAGGACTCCAAGTCTCACGTCGCGCACATGAGCACCGGCGATTTCTACGGCAGCGAAAAAGCTGTCCTGATCGACGCCGCTGACGCTGTGAAGATCGAGCTGATCGCCAAGGACGGTAGCGCTACCGTTCTGAAAGAAAAAACCACCGTTCAGGCTGGCGAGATCCTCGACTGCGCCGTGATGAGCAAAAACGCCTTGCGTGCGTTCATCGCTGCCGAGATCGAAAGCGCCAAGGCCCAGGGCGTGCTGCTCTCGGTTCACCTGAAAGCGACCATGATGAAGGTCTCCGACCCGATCATGTTCGGCCAGATCGTTGCCGAGTTCTATAAAGACGCACTGACCAAGCACGCTGACGTGCTGAACCAGATCGGCTTCAATCTGAACAACGGCATCGGCGATCTGTACGCGCGCATCAAGGCCCTGCCGGCCGAGCAGCAAGCGCAGATCGAAGCCGATATCGCAGCGGTCTATGCCGTTCGTCCGTCGCTGGCGATGGTCAACTCCGACAAAGGCATCACCAACCTGCACGTGCCGAGCGACGTCATCGTTGACGCCTCGATGCCAGCGATGATCCGTGACTCCGGCAAGATGTGGGGCACCGACGGTCAGCTGCACGACACCAAGGCTGTGATCCCGGATCGTTGCTACGCGACCATCTACCAGGCTGTGATCGAAGATTGCAAAGCCAATGGTGCTTTTGATCCGACCACCATGGGCAGCGTGCCGAACGTCGGTCTGATGGCGAAGAAAGCCGAAGAGTACGGCTCCCACGACAAGACCTTCCAGATCAAGGCTGACGGCGTTGTTCGCGTCACCGACAGCAAAGGCAAGCTGCTGATGGAACAGGCTGTCGAAGCCGGCGACATCTTCCGCATGTGCCAGACCAAAGACGCGCCGATCCAGGACTGGGTCAAACTGGCCGTCAACCGTGCTCGCGCGAGCAGCACGCCGGCGATCTTCTGGCTCGACCCGATGCGCGCCCACGACGGCGTGGTGATCGAGAAGGTTCAGGCCTACCTGAAGGACCACGACACCAGCGGTCTGGACATCCAGATCATGGCGCCGGTCGACGCGATGAAGTACACCCTGCAGCGCACCCGCGAAGGCAAGGACACCATTTCGGTGACCGGCAACGTACTGCGCGACTACCTGACCGACCTGTTCCCGATCATGGAACTGGGCACCAGCGCCAAGATGCTGTCGATCGTGCCGCTGATGAACGGCGGCGGCCTGTTCGAAACCGGCGCCGGCGGTTCGGCGCCGAAGCACGTGCAGCAACTGGTTGAAGAAAACTTCCTGCGCTGGGATTCGCTGGGTGAGTTCCTTGCCCTCGCCGCTTCCCTTGAGCACCTGGGCGTGAACTACAACAACCCGAAAGCACTGGTGCTGTCGAAAACCCTGGACCAGGCCACCGGCCAGTTCCTCGACAACAACAAGTCGCCATCGCGCAAGGTCGGCAACATCGACAACCGCGGCAGCCACTTCTATCTGGCGATGTACTGGGCTCAGGCCCTGGCTGCCCAGACCGAAGACGCTGCACTGCAAGCGCAGTTCGCGACTCTGGCCAAAACCCTGACCGAGAACGAGGCAACCATCGTTGCCGAGCTCAACGCCGTTCAGGGCAAGCCAGTCGACATCGGCGGTTACTACCACGCCGACGCCGAGCTGATCAGCAAGGCCATGCGTCCAAGCGCAACCTTCAACGCGGCGATTGCTGCGCTGGTTTAAGGTTGTAATGCGGTGAACAGACCCCGGCCTTGTGCCGGGGTTTGTGTTTCCGGGTTTTGTGATCACCACAAAACTTTGTGGGAGCTGGCTTGCCAGCGATGGCGGTTTATCATCCAGCATGGATGGTGACTGAACCACCGCTATCGCTGGCAAGCCAGCTCCCACAGGGATTGGGATTTAACCAATAGATTGAGGAAGGTTTTATGGAATGGCTCCCCCACATCACCGTCGCCACCATCGTCGAGGACAACGGTCGCTTCCTGATGGTCGAAGAGCACAAAGGTGGGCGTAATGTGCTCAACCAGCCCGCCGGCCATCTCGATCCGGATGAAACCCTGATCGATGCGGCCATTCGCGAAACCCTCGAAGAAACCGGCTGGGACGTCGAACCGACAGGCGTGATCGGCATTTATCTGTACACCGCACCGAGCAACGGCGTGACTTACCAGCGCATATGCTTCAGCGCCAAAGCCGTGCAGCATCACCCGGATTACCGGCTGGACGACGGCATCGTCGGCGCCAAGTGGCTGACCCGCGACGAATTAATCGCCCAGCGCGATAACTGGCGCAGTGAACTGATCATCCGTTGCATCGACGATTATCTGGCCGGTCATCACTTCAGCCTCGAACTGATCCGCCCTTCTCTTTAGCCTTGCGGCCGCGAGCCTGATAGAATCGCGCCCTTTTCCAAGACACTCATTGAATCCCTATGCGTGATCCAGCCCCTTCTGACACATCCAAGAAGCGCGTCATTGTCGGCATGTCCGGCGGCGTGGACTCTTCCGTTTCTGCCCTTCTGCTGATCGAGCAGGGTTACGAAGTGGAAGGCCTGTTCATGAAGAACTGGGAAGAAGACGACGGAACGGAATACTGCACCGCCATGGACGACCTGGCGGATGCTCAGGCTGTCTGCGACAAGATCGGCATCAAGCTGCACACCGCCAACTTTGCCGCCGAGTACTGGGACAACGTGTTCGAGCACTTCCTCGCCGAATACAAGGCCGGGCGCACGCCGAACCCGGACATCCTGTGCAACCGCGAGATCAAGTTCAAAGCGTTCCTCGACTACGCGATGATGCTCGGCGCCGACCTGATCGCCACCGGCCACTACGTGCGCCGCCGTGATATCGATGATCGCACCGAACTGCTCAAGGGCCTCGATCCGAACAAGGATCAGAGCTATTTCCTGCACGCCGTCGGCGGCGAACAAATCGCCAAGACCCTGTTCCCGGTCGGCGAACTGGAAAAGCCGCAAGTGCGCGAGATTGCCGAGAAGTACGAACTGGCCACCGCCAAGAAGAAGGATTCCACCGGGATCTGCTTCATCGGCGAGCGCCGTTTCAGCGATTTTCTCAAGCAATACCTGCCGGCACAACCGGGCGAGATCAAGACCACCGAAGGCGAAGTCATCGGCCGTCACCACGGCTTGATGTACCACACCATCGGCCAGCGTCAGGGCCTCGGCATCGGCGGCTTGAAGGATGCCGGTGACGAGCCGTGGTACGTGCTGCGCAAGGATCTGCAGAGCAACGAGCTGATCGTCGGCCAGGGCAACAACCATCCGTGGCTGTTCTCCAGCGCCCTGCTCGCTTCGGAAATTTACTGGGTCAACCCGATCGACCTGAGCCAGCCGCTGCGCCTGACGGCGAAAGTGCGCTATCGCCAGAGCGATCAGGCCTGCACCCTGGAAAAAACCGCCAGCGGTTATCGCGCCGTGTTCGACGAACCGCAACGCGCGGTGACGCCGGGCCAATCGGTGGTGTTCTATGACGGTGAAATCTGCTTGGGTGGCGGCGTGATCGAAGTGGCCGAGCCGTGGAGCGGCCAGGCATGAGCCCGACTCAGGAGCAACTGACAGCGCTGGGCGGTGTGTTTCTCGCCGCCGTGCTGGTCGATCGCATCGCCAAGACCGGCCAGACCAACGAGGCCGGCCTGAGTTGCATGCTCGGCAGCCTGCTGGTCCGCGACCCGAAAGATACGCTGGACGTGTACGGCGGCGACGACATCAATCTGCGCGAGGGTTATCGCGCGCTGATTGGCGCCCTTGAGCGCGATCCGAGCACCTTGCAGCGCGAGCCGTTGCGCTACGCGCTGTCGATGCTCGGTCTGGAGCGGCAACTGGCCAAGCGTGACGACATGCTTGAGACGATTGCCAAACGCCTGCCGCAGATCCAGTCGCAGGTGGAGCATTTTGGCCCGGCCCACGAAAACGTCGTGGCCGCTTGCGGTGCGTTGTACCAGGACACTTTGAGCACTCTGCGCCAGCGCATTCAGGTGCACGGCGACATGCGCAACCTGCAACAGCCGAGCAATGCCTCGAAGATCCGCGCCCTGCTCCTCGCCGGTATCCGCTCGGCGCGCCTGTGGCGTCAGCTCGGTGGTCATCGCTGGCAGTTGGTGATCAGCCGCCGCAAGTTGCTTAAAGAGCTTTATCCGTTGATGCGCAGCGAGTAAACGCCGCGTCACGAAGGCTTTGTAGTCTGTAACGCGTAATACGCCGGTCAGTTGGCGACGGACCGGCGGATTTTTTCATGTATGATACGCGCCCCATTTCGTTGCCCGACTGTCCGAGAACACCCCATGCAGCTCTCTTCGCTCACTGCGGTTTCCCCTGTTGACGGCCGCTACGCCGGCAAAACCCAGGCCCTGCGCCCGATTTTCAGCGAGTACGGCCTGATCCGTGCCCGCGTTCTGGTTGAAGTGCGCTGGCTCCAGCGCCTGGCCGCCCACGCTGGCATCCCTGAAGTGCCAGCCTTCTCCGCCGAGGCCAACGCCGTTCTCAACGAACTGGCTGACAACTTCTCGCTGGAGCACGCCGAGCGCGTCAAAGAGATCGAGCGCACCACCAACCACGACGTCAAAGCGATCGAATACCTGCTCAAAGAGCAGGCGGCCAAGCTGCCGGAGCTGGCCAAGGTCAGCGAATTCATCCACTTTGCCTGCACCAGCGAAGACATCAACAACCTGTCCCACGCCCTGATGCTACGCGAAGGCCGTGACGACGTGATGCTGCCGCTGATGCGCCAGACCGCCAACGCCATCCGCGAACTGGCCATCCGTTTCGCCGACGTGCCGATGCTGTCGCGCACCCACGGCCAGCCGGCTTCGCCGACTACTCTGGGTAAAGAACTGGCCAACGTGGTTTACCGTCTCGAGCGTCAGATCGCTCAAGTCGCTGCCGTGCCGCTGCTGGGCAAGATCAACGGCGCTGTCGGCAACTACAACGCACACCTCTCGGCCTACCCGCAGATCGACTGGGAAGCCAACGCCCGCGCCTTCATCGAAGACGAGCTGGGTCTGGGCTTCAACCCGTACACTACGCAGATCGAACCGCACGACTACATCGCCGAGCTGTTCGACGCGATCGCACGCTTCAACACCATCCTGATCGACTTCGACCGCGACATCTGGGGCTACATTTCCCTGGGTTATTTCAAGCAGCGCACCATCGCTGGTGAAATCGGTTCGTCGACCATGCCGCACAAGGTCAACCCGATCGACTTCGAAAACTCCGAAGGCAACCTGGGTATCGCCAACGCATTGTTCCAGCACCTGGCGAGCAAGCTGCCGATCTCCCGCTGGCAGCGCGACCTGACCGACTCCACCGTCCTGCGCAACCTCGGTGTCGGCTTCGCCCACAGCGTGATCGCTTACGAAGCCAGCCTCAAAGGCATCAGCAAACTCGAGCTCAACGAGCAGAAGATTGCCGCTGACCTCGATGCTTGCTGGGAAGTATTGGCTGAGCCGATCCAGACCGTGATGCGTCGCTACAACATCGAAAACCCGTACGAAAAGCTGAAAGAACTGACCCGCGGCAAGGGCATCAGCCCTGAAGCGTTGCAGACTTTCATCGATGGTCTGGACATGCCAGCCGAAGCCAAAGCCGAGCTCAAGCAACTGACCCCGGCCAACTACATCGGCAACGCAGTGGCACAAGCCAAACGCATCTGATCGACCGTTTGCCCCGTTTGAGACGCCCGGCCGCGCCGGGCGTTTTTATTCCCGTCTGAAAAGTGCTTTTTTTCAATAGGTTACATATGAATTCCGATATTCCTCTTCAACTTCTGGGCGGCCTCACAGCACGCGAATTCCTGCGTGACTACTGGCAGAAAAAACCGCTGCTGATTCGTCAGGCGATTCCTGACTTCGAAAGCCCGATCGACGCCGACGAACTGGCCGGCCTGGCCCTGGAAGAAGAAGTCGAATCGCGCCTGGTGATCGAACATGGCGAGCGTCCATGGGAACTGCGTCGCGGCCCGTTCGCCGAAGACGAGTTCAGCAAATTGCCAGAAAAAGAGTGGACACTGCTGGTGCAAGCGGTTGACCAGTTCGTGCCGGAAGTCAGCGAACTGCTGGAAAACTTCCGCTTCCTGCCGAGCTGGCGCGTCGATGACGTAATGATCAGCTTTGCCGCACCGGGTGGCAGCGTCGGCCCGCATTTCGACAACTACGATGTGTTCCTGCTGCAGGGCCATGGCAAGCGCAACTGGAAAATCGGCCAGATGTGCGATTCCGAGAGCCCGCTCCTGCAGCACGCTGACCTGCGCATCCTCGCTGAATTCCACGAGACCGAAGAATGGGTGCTGGAGCCAGGCGACATGCTCTACCTGCCGCCGCGTCTGGCCCATTGCGGCGTCGCAGTCGACAACTGCATGACCTACTCGGTCGGCTTCCGTGCGCCGAGCGCTGCTGAAGTGCTGACCCACTTCACCGACTTCCTCAGCCAGTTCCTGACCGACGAAGAGCGCTACACCGATGCCGACGCCAAGCCGGCGGTCGATCCGCACCAGATTCAACACGATGCGCTGGATCGTCTGAAAAGCCTGCTCGCCGAACACATGAGCGATGAGCGCCTGCTGCTGACCTGGTTCGGCCAGTACATGACCGAGCCGCGCTACCCGGAACTGGTGGTCGGCCCGGAAGACGTCGAAGAAGAAGACTTCCTCGCCGCCCTGCAGGACGGCGCTGTGCTGATCCGCAACCCGAGCGCGCGCCTGGCCTGGTCGGAAGTCGACGACGATCTGCTGCTGTTCGCCAGCGGCCAGAGCCGTTACCTGCCGGGCAAGCTGCGCGAACTGCTGAAGCTGATCTGCGCCGCTGACGCGCTGCACGCCGACAACCTGGGCGAATGGCTGAGCGATGAAGACGGCCGCAGCCTGCTCTGCGAACTGGTCAAGCAAGGAAGCCTGGGGTTTGCCGATGAATAAAATTCGCGTTCGTGTCGCAGACTGGCAGAAGGATATCGCCGAGATCCGGCGCATTCGTGAAACGGTGTTCATCGCCGAACAATCGGTGCCACCCGAGCTTGAGTGGGACGCCGATGACGCGACCGCCGTGCATTTTCTGGCGTTCGAAGGCGACTTCCCGATCGGCACGGCGCGGCTGTTGCCCGACGGCCACATCGGCCGGGTTTCGGTGCTCAAAGACTGGCGCGGAATGAAGGTCGGTGACGCGCTGATGCAAGCGGTCATCGCCGAAGCCGAAGCACGCGGGCTGAAACAGCAGAAGCTCAGCGCTCAGGTGCAGGCCACGGCGTTCTATGAGCGCCTGGGCTTCAGCCTGGTCAGCGAGGAGTTTCTCGAGGCCGGCATTCCGCATGTCGACATGGTTCGGCATTCGGCCTGATTCCGAGACCTCTAGATCCCTGTGGCGAGGGGATTTATCCCCGCTGGGCTGCGAAGCAGCCCCAAATCCAGAAAACTCGGTGAGTCAGTTAAATCGAGCGCGCTGGGTCGGCGACTGCTGTGCAGCCGAGCGGGGATAAATCCCCTCGCCACAATGGCCGCAAGCACACCACAAAACGCCCCGCCATTTTCGGATGCCGGGGCGTTTTGCTGTCTACGATTCAACTTGCCCCACCCCGGGCCGACAAACTGGCAATATCAAGCCTTTCGAACGCGGAGATAACGGACATGTCCCTACGCACCCTGCTCACCACCCTGCTGCTCGGCTGCAGTTTTTCGGTGCTGGCAGCCACAGAAATCGTCCCCCTCAAATACCACACCAGCGCCGACATGCTGCCGGTGGCGCAGGACTTCATCGGCCAGGACGGTCAGGTCAGCGCTTACGGCAACCAACTGATCGTCAAGGCCGAGCCGGGCAAGATTCAAGAACTGAAGGATTTGCTCGCACAACTCGACACCGCGCCCAAGCGCTTGCTGATCACCGTCGACACCAACGAAAACAATGGCCGTGGCGACGAAGGTTATGCGGTCAACGGCGCCCAGCCGAACCAGACCCGGATCATCAGCCGCAGCACCACCAGCCGCAATGGCGGCGTTCAGCAAGTGCAGACCAGTGAAGGCACTCCGGCGCTGATTCAGGTTGGCCAGAGCGTGCCGATCACCAACACCCAGAGCGACTCCTACGGCGGTTACAGCAGCGAGACCCAATACCGCAACGTCACCCAGGGTTTCTACGTCACCGCCAGCGTTACCGGCGAGACCGTTCATCTGGCGATCAGTACAAACCGTGACCGCATGAGCCAGGAACGTCCCGATGTAGTGAACGTGCAAAGCACCGACACAACCGTCACCGGACGCCTCGGTGAATGGATCACCCTGGCGGGCGTCAACAGCCAGACTCAGGCCGACAAACAGGGGCTGACCCGCAGCTACTCGACTCAAGGCCGGGATGACATGACCTTGCGGGTGAAAGTCGACTCCCTGGACTAAAGCACCGAAAACTGACTGATTAGTCGTATTAGACGAAAGATGTAGTGCCTTAAAAAAAGCACTACAAAACGTTTGACGAGGCCAAAAAGCGAAGGCATGATGGCCTCGCTCCCGCTAATCAGAGGCCCTGGCAAGGGCCTTCGAAGCGCCGTTCGCACCTATCCCGCGAACCGTTTCGTGTCTGTACCGCCCACAAGGTGTGTTTGACGAGGTTGCCGACTGGAACGAAGTTGTCCCGAGGGACGGAAGCGTATTTAGGTAACCCGGCTTCACGCTGCAGACCGTATAAAGGCCCACGACGCCGGAATGCGCCCGCACCGCGCCACTACCTGCTCACTTCCCCTCGAGCCCATCGTTCATCCCGTCGCCTACCCCGCCGAATTCGACTTGACCACCTAAGCTTCTGGTCAGCGAGCGCAGGAATTTTCCACCGCAGAACAACTTTTCATAAAAGACGCGACGAGGTTTATCTCCATGGCACTGACACGCGAACAGCAAATTGCAGCCCTCGAAAAAGACTGGGCCGAGAACCCGCGCTGGAAAGGCGTGACTCGCACTTACTCCGCTGCCGACGTGGTCCGCCTGCGTGGCTCGGTTCAGCCTGAGCACACCTTCGCGAAGATGGGCGCCGAGAAGCTGTGGAACCTGGTTACCCAGGGTGCCAAGCCGTCCTTCCGTCCAGAGAAAGATTTCGTCAACTGCATGGGCGCCCTGACCGGCGGCCAGGCTGTTCAGCAGGTCAAGGCCGGTATCCAGGCGATCTACCTGTCCGGCTGGCAGGTGGCTGCGGACAACAACTCCGCCGAATCGATGTACCCGGATCAGTCACTGTACCCGGTTGACTCGGTACCGACCGTGGTCAAGCGCATCAACAACTCGTTCCGTCGTGCTGACCAGATCCAGTGGAAAGCCGGCAAGAACCCGGGCGATGACGGCTACATCGACTACTTCGCGCCAATCGTGGCCGACGCTGAAGCAGGCTTCGGCGGCGTACTCAACGCCTACGAGCTGATGAAGAGCATGATCGAAGCAGGCGCCGCCGGCGTTCACTTCGAAGACCAACTGGCTTCGGTGAAGAAATGCGGCCACATGGGCGGCAAGGTTCTGGTGCCAACCCAGGAAGCCGTACAGAAGCTGACCGCTGCCCGTCTGGCAGCTGACGTTGCCGGCACGCCGACCATCATTCTGGCCCGCACCGACGCCAACGCGGCTGACCTGCTGACTTCCGACTGCGACCCGTACGATCAGCCATTCGTGACCGGCGAGCGTACTCAGGAAGGTTTCTACAAGGTACGTGCCGGCCTGGATCAAGCGATCGCCCGTGGCCTGGCTTACGCACCGTACGCCGACCTGATCTGGTGCGAAACCGCCAAGCCGGATCTGGAAGAAGCCCGTCGCTTCGCTGAAGCGATCAAAAAGGAATACCCGGACCAGCTGCTGTCGTACAACTGCTCGCCTTCCTTCAACTGGAAGAAGAACCTGGACGACGCGACCATCGCCAAGTTCCAGCGCGAACTGTCCGCCATGGGCTACAAGCACCAGTTCATCACCCTGGCCGGCATTCACAACATGTGGCACAGCATGTTCAACCTGGCGCACGACTACGCCCGCAACGACATGACCGCCTACGTGAAGCTGCAAGAGCAGGAATTCGCTGACGCCGCCAAGGGTTACACCTTCGTTGCGCACCAGCAGGAAGTGGGCACTGGCTACTTCGACGACATGACCACCGTGATCCAGGGCGGCTCGTCCTCGGTGACCGCGCTGACCGGTTCGACCGAAGAAGAACAGTTCCACTGATTCGGCTTCACCTGAGCAAACGGCCTTTGCGGATCGAATAAAAAGCTAACCGCAGAGCCGCAAGACTGACGCCCCGACTGGATCGGGGCGTTTTTTTGCCTGTTGGAATCTCAAAGCCCCCATAAATTTCCTGTGGGAGCGAGCCTGCTCGCGAAGGCGATAAGTCAGCTTGCACATCTGGAGGCTGATCCACCGCTTTCGCGAGCAGGCTCGCTCCCACAGGGCTACCGTCAGCCGAGAGATGGAACATTGATCTGAAGCGCTACAAGCGTCAGAAATTTCCGCTAAAACGGTAGGCTTCGCTACTTGCAGTAATGCGCAAGTAAGACAACTTCCCAGCCACTCACTGGTTAAACAGTTACAAAACCACTCCAAACGATATCAATTATCATTTAGCAGCAACTATGTTCGTTACAAAGCCTACAAAACATAATTGACGGAAACCCGGCTAATGCCCGCAACGCATGGGCCGCAGCGCCTTCAGGAGACGCTATGTCCTTAATCCGGTAAATAATTTCGCCTTTGGAATTTTACTTGCCGGGTGTTTAGCCATAAAATCAGCCCGATTGATTGCTGCGACATATCGTCACTGCCTTATTTCTTTATCAAGCTCAGAGACCTTTGCTCTCTGTTAAGGATTACCAGCATGCCCGAAGCGACAGGACTCATGGCCCACAACTGGGGCTTTGCCATTTTCCTTCTGGGTGTCGTCGGCCTGTGTGCCTTCATGCTTGGCGTCTCCAGCCTCCTCGGGTCAAAAGCCTGGGGTCGCAGCAAAAACGAACCGTTCGAGTCGGGCATGCTACCTACCGGTGGCGCCCGCTTGCGGCTCTCAGCCAAATTCTATCTGGTCGCGATGCTCTTCGTGATCTTCGATATCGAAGCCCTCTTTCTCTTTGCATGGTCTGTGTCCGTCCGCGAAAGCGGCTGGACCGGATTCGTCGAAGCTCTCGTTTTCATAGCAATTCTGTTGGCAGGTCTTGTCTACCTGTTCCGAGTGGGCGCCCTTGACTGGGCTCCGGAAGCTCGTCGCAAGCGGCAGGCGAAGCTGAAACAATGAGGCTTTGGCAATGCAATACAATCTCACCAGGATCGACCCCGATGCTCCTAACGAGCAGTATCCGATTGGCCAGCGGGAAACCGTTGCCGATCCGTTAGAAGATCAAGTTCACAAAAACATTTTCATGGGCAAGCTGGAAGACGTGCTGAGCGGCGCGGTCAACTGGGGACGTAAGAACTCCCTGTGGCCGTACAACTTCGGCCTGTCGTGCTGCTACGTGGAAATGACCACCGCCTTCACGGCGCCCCACGACATCGCGCGCTTTGGCGCCGAAGTCATCCGGGCCTCGCCGCGTCAGGCCGACTTCATGGTTATCGCCGGTACCTGCTTCATCAAGATGGCGCCGATCATTCAGCGTCTCTACGAGCAAATGCTCGAACCGAAATGGGTTATCTCCATGGGTTCGTGCGCCAACTCCGGCGGCATGTACGACATCTACTCCGTGGTTCAAGGGGTGGACAAGTTCTTGCCCGTGGACGTCTACGTACCTGGCTGCCCGCCCCGTCCGGAAGCATTTCTGCAAGGCTTGATGCTGTTGCAGGAATCGATTGGACAGGAGCGTCGTCCGCTTTCCTGGGTCGTTGGTGATCAAGGCGTGTATCGCGCCGACATGCCATCGCAGAAGGAACAGCGCCGCGAACAGCGAATCGCAGTCACCAATCTGCGCAGCCCTGACGAAGTCTGATCCAGTTCTGTTCCAAGTAACGAGAAGCTGGCTTCATTCTTTACGTTGACCGAAAGCGAAAAAATAACCATGACTACAGGCAGTGCTCTGTACATCCCGCCTTACAAGGCAGACGACCAGGATGTGGTCGTCGAACTGAACAACCGTTTTGGCGCCGAAGCGTTCACCGCGCAGGCAACCCGCACCGGCATGCCTGTGCTGTGGGTGGCCCGTGCCAGACTGGTTGAAGTCCTGACTTTCCTGCGCAACCTGCCCAAGCCGTACGTCATGCTCTATGACCTGCACGGCGTGGACGAGCGTCTGCGCACCAAGCGTCAAGGGCTGCCAACCGGCGCCGATTTCACCGTGTTCTATCACCTCATGTCGCTGGAGCGTAATAGTGACGTGATGATCAAGGTGGCCTTGTCCGAAGGCGACCTCAGCATGCCTTCCGTCACCAGCATCTGGCCCAACGCCAACTGGTACGAGCGCGAAGTCTGGGACATGTTCGGCATCGACTTCAAAGGCCACCCGCACCTGTCGCGCATCATGATGCCGCCGACCTGGGAAGGTCACCCGCTGCGCAAGGACTTCCCGGCGCGCGCCACCGAATTCGATCCGTTCAGCCTCAACCTCGCCAAGCAGCAGCTTGAGGAAGAAGCCGCGCGTTTCCGTCCGGAAGACTGGGGCATGAAGCGTTCCGGAGCCAACGAGGACTACATGTTCCTCAACCTCGGCCCGAACCACCCTTCGGCGCACGGTGCGTTCCGCATCATCCTGCAGCTGGACGGTGAAGAGATCGTCGACTGCGTCCCGGACATCGGATACCACCACCGTGGCGCCGAGAAGATGGGCGAGCGTCAGTCCTGGCACAGCTACATTCCGTACACCGACCGTATCGACTACCTCGGCGGCGTGATGAACAACCTGCCGTACGTGCTCTCGGTCGAGAAGCTCGCCGGCATCAAGGTGCCGCAGAAGGTCGATGTCATCCGCATCATGATGGCCGAATTCTTCCGGATCACCAGTCACCTGCTGTTCCTGGGTACCTACATCCAGGACGTCGGCGCCATGACCCCGGTGTTCTTCACTTTCACCGACCGCCAGAAGGCGTACACGGTGATCGAGGCGATCACCGGTTTCCGTCTGCACCCGGCCTGGTACCGCATCGGTGGCGTCGCCCACGACCTGCCGCGCGGCTGGGAAAAACTGGTCAAGGATTTCGTCGAGTGGATGCCCAAGCGTCTGGACGAATACACCAAGGCCGCCCTGCAGAACAGCATCCTCAAGGGGCGTACTGTCGGCGTCGCTGCCTACAACACCAAAGAGGCCCTGGAATGGGGCGTCACCGGTGCCGGCCTGCGTTCGACCGGTTGCGATTTCGACCTGCGCAAAGCGCGTCCGTACTCGGGCTACGAGAACTTCGAATTCGAAGTGCCACTGGCCGTCAACGGCGATGCCTATGACCGCTGCATGGTCCGCGTCGAAGAGATGCGCCAGAGCATCAAGATCATCGATCAATGCATGCGCAACATGCCGGAAGGCCCGTACAAGGCGGATCACCCGCTGACCACGCCGCCGCCGAAAGAGCGCACGCTGCAGCACATCGAAACCCTGATCACGCACTTCCTGCAGGTTTCGTGGGGCCCGGTCATGCCGGCCAACGAATCCTTCCAGATGATCGAAGCGACCAAGGGCATCAACAGTTATTACCTGACGAGCGACGGCGGCACCATGAGCTACCGTACCCGGATCCGTACTCCGAGCTTCCCGCACCTGCAACAGATCCCTTCGGTGATCAAAGGCAGCATGGTCGCGGACTTGATTGCGTACCTGGGTAGTATCGACTTCGTTATGGCCGACGTGGACCGCTAAGCATGAACAGCACGCTTATCCAGACAGACCGTTTCACCTTGAGTGAAACCGAGCGCTCGGCCATCGAGCACGAGCTGCATCACTACGAAGACCCGCGCGCGGCGTCGATCGAAGCCCTGAAGATCGTTCAGAAGGAACGCGGCTGGGTGCCGGATGGCGCCTTGTACGCGATCGGCGAGATCCTCGGCATCCCGGCCAGCGACGTTGAAGGCGTGGCGACGTTCTACAGCCAGATCTTCCGTCAGCCGGTCGGCCGCCACATCATTCGCGTCTGCGACAGCATGGTCTGCTACATCGGCGGCCACGAGTCGGTGGTCAGCGAAATCCAGAACAATCTGGGCATCGGCTTGGGTCAGACCACCGCCGACGGTCGTTTCACCCTGCTGCCTGTCTGCTGCCTCGGCAACTGCGACAAGGCACCGGCGCTGATGATCGACGACGACACCTTTGGCGACGTGC
Organism: Pseudomonas siliginis; assembly: GCF_024072275.1. Lineage (NCBI taxonomy): Bacteria > Pseudomonadati > Pseudomonadota > Gammaproteobacteria > Pseudomonadales > Pseudomonadaceae > Pseudomonas > Pseudomonas siliginis. Next base: position 3,683,416 of record NZ_CP099598.1, read on the forward strand.
AGCCTGCTGGCGTGGCCAAACTGCTCGAGGGCTACGTATGACCCTGACATCTTTTGGTCCAGCCAACCGCATCCAGCGCTCGGCCGAGACGCACCCGCTGACCTGGCGTCTGCGCGATGACGGCGAAGCCGTGTGGCTCGACGAGTACCAGGCCAAGAACGGTTACGCCGCTGCGCGCAAAGCCTTCGCCGAGATGGATCAGGACGCGATCGTCCAGACCGTCAAAGACGCTGGCCTCAAGGGTCGCGGCGGTGCCGGCTTCCCCACTGGTGTGAAGTGGGGCCTGATGCCCAAGGACGAATCCATAAACATCCGCTACCTGCTGTGCAACGCGGATGAAATGGAGCCGAACACCTGGAAAGACCGCATGCTGATGGAGCAACTGCCCCATCTGCTGATCGAAGGCATGCTGATCAGTGCCCGCGCGCTGAAAACCTACCGTGGCTACATCTTCCTGCGCGGCGAATACACTACCGCCGCCAAGCACCTCAACCGTGCCGTGGAAGAAGCCAAGGCGGCCGGCCTGCTGGGCAAGAACATTCTCGGTTCGGGTTTCGATTTCGAGCTGTTCGTCCACACCGGTGCCGGGCGTTACATCTGCGGTGAAGAAACCGCGCTGATCAACTCCCTCGAAGGCCGCCGCGCCAACCCGCGCTCCAAGCCGCCCTTCCCTGCCGCCGTCGGCGTGTGGGGCAAGCCGACCTGTGTGAACAACGTCGAAACCCTGTGCAACGTGCCGGCGATCATTGCCGACGGCGTTGACTGGTACAAATCGTTGGCCCGCGAAGGTTCCGAAGACATGGGCACCAAGCTCATGGGCTTCTCCGGCAAGGTCAAGAACCCGGGCCTGTGGGAACTGCCATTCGGCGTCACCGGTCGTGAACTGTTCGAAGATTACGCCGGCGGCATGCGCGACGGCTTCAAGCTCAAGGCCTGGCAGCCAGGCGGCGCCGGTACCGGTTTCCTCCTGCCCGAGCACCTCGACGCACAAATGTATGCCGGCGGTATCGCCAAGGTCGGCACCCGGATGGGTACCGGTCTGGCGATGGCGGTGGATGACAGCGTCAACATGGTCTCGCTGCTGCGCAACATGGAGCAGTTCTTCGCTCGCGAATCCTGCGGTTTCTGCACCCCGTGCCGCGATGGTCTGCCATGGAGCGTCAAGCTCCTGATGGCCATCGAACAGGGCAAGGGCCAGCCGGGCGACATCGAGACCCTGTTGGGCCTGGTCGGTTTCCTCGGCCCGGGCAAGACCTTCTGTGCTCACGCACCGGGAGCCGTGGAGCCGCTGGGCAGCGCGATCAAATACTTCCGTCCAGAGTTCGAAGCCGGTATCGCGCCTGTCAGCGCCGCCGTCCCGCCTCTGGCAAGGCCGATCGTAGTCGGCGCTTAAACGCTTAAAAAGGCGAAGGGTCCGTGCCCTTCGCCTTTCGTCCGATGACGCCCTCCGGGGCTGTTTGGATTCGGACGCATAACAAGATTCCATTAGCCACGCCCGCTGACACCGGGCCAACGAAGACCTTTGAACCATGGCCACTATCCACGTAGACGGCAAAGCGCTCGAAGTCGACGGGGCAGACAACCTGTTACAGGCATGTCTGTCGCTGGGCCTCGACATTCCATATTTCTGCTGGCATCCCGCGCTTGGTAGCGTCGGGGCCTGCCGCCAGTGCGCGGTCAAGCAGTACACCGACGAGAACGACACCCGTGGTCGCATCGTCATGTCCTGCATGACGCCCGCCACCGACAACACCTGGATCTCCATCGACGATGAAGAATCCAAGGCGTTCCGCGCCAGCGTTGTCGAATGGCTGATGACCAACCACCCGCACGACTGCCCGGTGTGCGAGGAAGGCGGTCACTGCCACCTGCAAGACATGACAGTGATGACCGGCCACAACGAGCGCCGTTATCGCTTCAGCAAACGCACCCACCAGAACCAGCAACTCGGCCCGTTCATTTCCCACGAAATGAACCGCTGCATCGCCTGCTACCGCTGCGTGCGTTTCTACAAGGACTACGCCGGCGGTACCGACCTCGGTGTATTCGGCGCCCACGACAACGTGTACTTCGGTCGCGTTGAAGACGGCACCCTCGAAAGTGAGTTCTCCGGCAACCTCACCGAGGTCTGCCCGACCGGCGTGTTCACCGACAAGACTCACTCCGAGCGCTACAACCGCAAGTGGGACATGCAGTTCGCCCCGAGCATCTGCCATGGCTGCTCGAGCGGTTGCAACATTTCCCCGGGCGAGCGTTACGGTGAACTGCGTCGCATCGAAAACCGTTTCAACGGTTCGGTGAACCAGTATTTCCTCTGCGACCGTGGCCGTTTCGGTTATGGCTACGTGAACCGCACTGACCGTCCACGTCAGCCGCTGCTGGCCGATGGCACCAAGCTCAGCCTAGACGCTGCGCTGGACAAAGCCGCCGACCTGCTGCGCGGACGCAACATCGTCGGCATCGGTTCGCCACGCGCCAGCCTCGAGAGCAACTACGCGTTGCGCGAACTGGTAGGCGCCGAGCACTTCTATTCGGGTATCGAAGCCTCCGAGCTGGAGCGCATTCGTCTGGTCCTTCAGGTGCTGAACGACAGCCCGCTGCCAGTGCCGAACATGCGCGATATCGAAGACCACGACGCGATTTTCGTCCTCGGTGAAGACCTGACCCAGACCGCTGCGCGCATGGCGCTGGCTCTGCGTCAGTCGGTCAAGGGCAAGGCTGAAGACATGGCCGAAGCCATGCGCGTCCAGCCTTGGCTCGACGCGGCGGTGAAGAACATCGGTCAGCACGCGCTGAACCCGCTGTTTATCGCCAGCCTCGCCGAAACCAAGCTCGACGACGTTGCCGAAGAATGCGTACACGCAGCTCCCGACGACCTGGCACGCATCGGTTTCGCCGTGGCTCACGCGCTGGATGCCAGCGCGCCGGCCGTTGAAGGTCTGGACACCGAAGCCCTGGAACTGGCGCAGCGTATCGCCGATGCCCTGCTCGCCGCCAAGCGTCCGCTGATCATCGCCGGTACTTCGCTGGGCTCCAAAGCCTTGATCGAAGCCGCCGCGAACATCGCCAAAGCCCTGAAGCTGCGCGAGAAGAACGGTTCGATCAGCCTGATCGTGCCGGAGGCCAACAGCCTCGGTCTGGCCATGCTCGGTGGCGAGTCGGTCGACGACGCGCTGCAAGCGGTCATCGATGGCAAGGCCGACGCGATCGTCGTGCTGGAAAACGATCTGTACACCCGCACTGCCAACGCCAAGGTCGATGCCGCATTGAACGCCGCGAAAGTGGTGATCGTCGCCGACCATCAGAAAACCGCCACCACCGATCGCGCGCACCTGGTTCTGCCAGCGGCGAGCTTCGCCGAGGGCGACGGTACGCTGGTCAGCCAGGAAGGTCGCGCCCAGCGTTTCTTCCAGGTTTTCGATCCGCAATACCTGGACGCGAGCATCCTGGTTCACGAAGGCTGGCGCTGGCTGCACGCCCTGCGCGCGACCCTGCTGAACCAGCCGATCGACTGGACGCAACTCGACCACGTCACCGCTGCCGTTGCCTCGAGCACCGCGCAACTGGCACGTATCGTCGATGCTGCACCTTCCGCTGCGTTCCGCATCAAGGGTCTGAAACTGGCCCGTGAGCCGCTGCGTTACTCCGGTCGCACCGCGATGCGCGCCGACATCAGCGTTCACGAACCACGCACCCCGCAAGACCAGGACACCGCGTTCGCCTTCTCCATGGAAGGTTACTCGGGCTCCGCCGAACCGCGTCAACAAGTGCCATTCGCATGGTCGCCGGGCTGGAACTCGCCACAAGCCTGGAACAAGTTCCAGGACGAAGTCGGTGGTCATCTGCGCGCTGGCGATCCGGGCACGCGCCTGATCGAAAGCACTGGCGACTCGCTGAACTGGTTCGCTGCTGCTCCGCGCGCATTCAATCCGGCGCCGGGCACTTGGCAGGCCGTGCCGTTCTACCACCTGTTCGGCAGCGAAGAAAATTCTTCGAAAGCCGCGCCGGTGCAAGAGCGCATTCCGGCTCCGTACGTGGCTCTGGCGAAATCCGAAGCGGATCGCCTCGGCGTCAACGACGGTGCTCTGCTGAGCCTGAACGTTGCCGGCCAGACCCTGCGTCTGCCGCTGCGCATCAACGAAGAACTGGGCGCCGGTCTGGTGGCATTGCCTGCGGGCATCGCCGGCATTCCACCGGCATTCGCCGGCGTATCCGTCGACGGTCTGCAGGAGGCAGCGCAATGACCTGGTTCACCCCTGAAGTGATCGATGTGATCCTGACGGTCATCAAAGCCATCGTGATCCTGCTGGCCGTGGTGGTCGCGGGCGCCTTGCTCAGCTTTGTCGAACGTCGCCTGCTGGGCTGGTGGCAGGACCGTTACGGTCCGAACCGCGTTGGCCCGTTCGGCATGTTCCAGATCGCCGCCGACATGCTGAAGATGTTCTTCAAGGAAGACTGGACCCCGCCGTTTGCCGACAAGGTGATCTTCACTTTGGCGCCGGTGGTGGCCATGTCCGCCCTGCTGATCGCCTTCGCGATCATCCCGATCACCCCGACCTGGGGCGTGGCGGATCTGAACATCGGCCTGCTGTTCTTCTTCGCCATGGCCGGTCTGTCGGTGTACGCGGTGCTGTTCGCCGGCTGGTCGAGCAACAACAAGTTCGCCCTGCTCGGCAGCTTGCGTGCCTCGGCGCAGACCGTGTCCTACGAAGTGTTCATGGGCCTGGCCCTGATGGGCATCGTGGTGCAGGTCGGCTCGTTCAACATGCGCGACATCGTCGAATACCAGGCGCAGAACCTGTGGTTCATCATTCCGCAGTTCTTCGGCTTCTGTACCTTCTTCATCGCTGGCGTCGCCGTGACTCACCGTCACCCGTTCGACCAGCCGGAAGCGGAACAGGAACTGGCCGACGGTTACCACATTGAATACGCCGGTATGAAATGGGGCATGTTCTTCGTCGGTGAATACATCGGCATCATCCTGATCTCGGCGCTGCTGGTCACCCTGTTCTTCGGTGGCTGGCACGGTCCGTTCGGCATCCTGCCGCAACTGTCCTTCGTCTGGTTCGCACTGAAGACCGCGTTCTTCATCATGCTGTTCATCCTGCTGCGCGCTTCCATCCCGCGTCCGCGTTATGACCAGGTGATGGATTTCAGCTGGAAATTCTGCCTGCCACTGACCCTGATCAATTTGCTGGTGACCGCTGCGGTTGTGTTGATGAACACGCCTGCGGTTGCGGTTCAGTGAGGATTTGACCCATGTTCAAATATATTGGCGACATCGTTAAGGGTACCGGTACCCAGTTGCGCAGCCTGGTCATGGTTTTCGGCCATGGCTTTCGCAAGCGCGACACCCTGCAATACCCCGAGGAGCAGGTCTATCTGCCGCCGCGCTACCGTGGCCGCATCGTCCTGACCCGCGACCCCGATGGCGAAGAACGCTGCGTAGCCTGCAACCTGTGCGCCGTGGCCTGCCCGGTGGGTTGCATCTCGCTGCAGAAAGCTGAAACCGAAGACGGTCGCTGGTACCCGGACTTCTTCCGGATCAACTTCTCGCGCTGCATTTTCTGCGGTCTCTGCGAGGAAGCCTGCCCGACCACCGCGATCCAGCTGACCCCGGATTTCGAGATGGCCGAGTTCAAACGTCAGGACCTGGTGTACGAGAAAGAAGATCTGCTGATCTCCGGCCCCGGCAAAAACCCTGATTACAACTTCTATCGTGTTGCAGGTATGGCAATCGCTGGCAAGCCGAAAGGCGCTGCGCAGAACGAAGCCGAACCGATCAACGTGAAGAGCTTGCTGCCTTAAGGAAGAACGATGGAATTCGCTTTCTATTTCGCATCGGGTATTGCTGTGGTGTCCACGCTGCGTGTGGTCACCAACACCAACCCTGTGCACGCCCTGCTCTACCTGATCATCTCGTTGATCGCCGTGGCCATGACTTTCTTCGCCCTCGGCGCGCCGTTCGCCGGTGTGCTGGAAGTGATCGCCTACGCCGGCGCCATCATGGTGCTGTTCGTGTTCGTGGTGATGATGCTCAACCTGGGTCCCGCCTCGGTGCAGCAGGAACGCACCTGGCTCAAGCCCGGCATCTGGGCAGGACCGGTGATTCTTGCCGCGCTGCTGCTGGCCGAACTGCTGTATGTGCTGTTCGCTCACCAGAGCGGCCAGGCCATCGGCCACACCACCGTAGACGCGAAAGCCGTGGGCATCAGCCTGTTCGGCCCGTACCTGCTGGTGGTCGAACTCGCCTCGATGCTGCTGCTCGCCGCAGCCGTCACGGCGTTCCATTTGGGCCGTAACGAGGCGAAGGAGTAAGACATGCCTGCTATCCCTCTCGAACATGGACTGGCCGTCGCCGGCATCCTGTTCTGCCTTGGTCTGGTCGGCCTGATGGTCCGCCGCAACATTTTGTTCGTGTTGATGAGTCTGGAAGTGATGATGAACGCCTCTGCCCTGGCCTTCATTGTTGCGGGCGCCCGCTGGGCGCAGCCGGATGGACAGATCATGTTCATCCTGGTGATTAGCCTTGCCGCAGCCGAGGCCAGTATTGGCCTGGCGATCCTGCTGCAACTGTATCGCCGCTTCCACACGCTCGATATCGACGCTGCCAGTGAGATGCGCGGATGAACCTACTCTTTCTGACTTTCGTATTCCCTCTGATCGGGTTCCTGTTGCTGTCGTTCTCGCGCGGCCGCTTCTCGGAAAACCTCTCGGCGCTGATCGGTGTCGGTTCGATCGGCCTGTCGGCCATCGTCACCGCTTACGTGATCTGGCAATTCAACGTCGCGCCGCCGGAAGGTGGCGTGTACACCCAGGTGCTGTGGCGCTGGATGTCGGTGGAAGGTTTCCAGCCGAACTTCGCGCTGTACCTGGATGGCCTGTCGGTGACCATGCTCGGCGTGGTCGTCGGCGTCGGCTTCCTGATCCACCTGTTCGCGTCCTGGTACATGCGTGGTGAAGACGGTTACTCGCGCTTCTTCTCGTACACCAACCTGTTCATCGCCAGCATGCTGTTCCTGATCCTCGGCGATAACCTGCTGTTCATCTACTTCGGTTGGGAAGGCGTGGGCCTGTGCTCGTACCTGTTGATCGGTTTCTACTACAGCAACCGCAACAACGGTAACGCGGCACTCAAGGCGTTCATCGTCACCCGCATCGGCGACGTGTTCATGGCCATCGGCCTGTTCATCCTGTTCCAGCAACTGGGCACGCTGAACGTCCAGGAACTGCTGGTACGTGCGCCGGAGCATTTCAAGGTCGGTGACTTCTGGATCGTTCTGGCAACCCTGATGCTGCTCGGCGGTGCTGTCGGTAAATCGGCGCAACTGCCGCTGCAAACCTGGCTCGCGGATGCGATGGCCGGCCCAACCCCGGTTTCGGCACTGATCCACGCCGCGACCATGGTCACCGCCGGTGTCTACCTGATTGCCCGTACCCACGGTCTGTTTGCGCTGGCGCCGGACATCCTGCACCTCGTCGGCATCGTCGGTGGCGTGACCCTGGTACTGGCCGGTTTCGCCGCGCTGGTGCAGACCGACATCAAACGTATCCTCGCCTACTCGACCATGAGCCAGATCGGCTACATGTTCCTGGCGCTGGGCGTTGGTGCCTGGGAAGGCGCGATCTTCCATCTGATGACCCACGCCTTCTTCAAGGCCCTGCTGTTCCTTGCTTCCGGTGCGGTGATCGTTGCCTGCCACCACGAGCAGAACATCTTCAAGATGGGCGGTCTGTGGAAGAAACTGCCATTGGCCTACGCCAGCTTCATCGTCGGTGGTGCCGCGCTGGCCGCTCTGCCACTGGTTACCGCTGGCTTCTACTCCAAGGACGAAATCCTCTGGGAAGCGTTCGCCAGCGGCAACCAGGGTCTGCTCTACGCAGGTCTGGTCGGTGCGTTCATGACGTCGCTGTATACCTTCCGCCTGATCTTCATCGCGTTCCACGGTGAAGCCAAGACCGAAGCCCACGCCGGCCACGGCATTGCCCACTGGCTGCCATTGTCGGTGCTGATCGTGCTGTCGACTTTCGTCGGCGCGATGATCGTGCCACCGCTGCACGGCGTACTGCCGCAAAGCGTCGGGCATGCCGGTGGCGAAGCCAAGCACAGTCTGGAAATCGCCTCGGGCGCCATCGCCCTGGCCGGTATCCTGCTGGCAGCGCTGCTGTTCCTCGGCAAGCGTCGCTTCGTCACGGCAATTGCCAACAGCGGCATCGGCCGTTTCCTTTCGGCCTGGTGGTTCGCTGCCTGGGGCTTCGACTGGATCTACGACAAACTGTTCGTCAAGCCGTACCTTGCGATCAGCCATGTACTGCGCAAAGACCCGCTCGACCAGACCATCGGTCTGATCCCGCGTATGGCCAAGGGTGGTCACACTGCCCTGAGCCGCACCGAGACCGGTCAACTGCGTTGGTACGCCGCCTCGATGGCTGCTGGTGCCGTGCTGGTGATCGGCGCCATCGTGCTGGTAGCGGTCTGATATGAACCTTGCGAATTTGCGAAAGGAAACGAGCCCGTCATGATTCTGCCTTGGCTAATCCTGATCCCCTTCATCGGCGGCCTGCTGTGCTGGATGGGTGAGCGCTTCGGCGCTACCCTCCCGCGCTGGATTGCGCTGTTGACCATGACCCTGGAACTCGCGCTCGGCCTCTGGCTGTGGGCCCACGGTGACTATTCATTCGCACCGGCGCCGGGCGCCGATCCGACCTGGGCGCTTGAGTTCAAGCATGTCTGGATCCAGCGTTTCGGCATCAACGTGCACCTGGCCCTCGACGGCCTGTCGCTGTTGATGATCCTGCTGACCGGTCTGCTGGGTATCCTCTCGGTACTCTGCTCGTGGAAAGAGATTCAACGTCATGTTGGCTTCTTCCACCTCAACCTGATGTGGATCCTGGGCGGCGTCGTCGGCGTGTTCCTCGCCCTCGACCTGTTCATGTTCTTCTTCTTCTGGGAAATGATGCTGGTGCCGATGTACTTCCTCATCGCGCTCTGGGGTCACAGTTCTTCGGACGGCAAGAAAACCCGGATCTACGCAGCGACCAAGTTCTTCATCTTCACTCAGGCGTCCGGCCTGATCATGCTGGTGGCGATCCTCGGTCTGGTGCTGGTCAACTTCAACAACACCGGCGTGATCACCTTCAACTACGCCGACCTGTTGAAAACCAAGATGTCGATGACCACCGAGTACATTCTGATGCTCGGTTTCTTCATCGCTTTCGCGGTCAAGCTGCCCGTCGTACCGTTCCACTCCTGGCTGCCTGATGCTCACGCCCAGGCACCGACTGCCGGTTCCGTCGACCTCGCCGGTATCCTGCTGAAAACTGCGGCCTACGGTCTGCTGCGTTTCGCCCTGCCGCTGTTCCCGAACGCTTCGGCGGAGTTCGCGCCGATCGCCATGACCCTCGGTCTGATCGGGATCTTCTACGGCGCGTTCCTGGCGTTCGCACAAACCGACATCAAGCGTCTGATTGCCTTCTCTTCCGTTTCCCACATGGGCTTCGTGTTGATCGGCATCTACTCCGGCAGCCAACTGGCGCTGCAAGGTGCAGTGATCCAGATGCTGGCGCACGGTCTGTCGGCAGCGGCGCTGTTTATCCTCAGCGGTCAGTTGTACGAGCGTCTGCATACCCGTGACATGCGTGAGATGGGCGGTCTGTGGTCGCGTATCGCTTACCTGCCGGCGATCAGCCTGTTCTTCGCGGCGGCGTCGCTGGGCTTGCCGGGCACCGGTAACTTTGTCGGCGAGTTCCTGATCCTGATCGGTTCCTTCGCCAGCGCTCCATGGGTCACGGCGATTGCCACTTCCGGTCTGGTGTTCGGTTCGGTCTACTCGCTGATCATGATTCACCGTGCCTACTTCGGCCCGTCGAAATCCGACGCGGTGCTGCACGGCATGGACGCGCGCGAACTGATCATGGTGCTCGGTCTGGCGGTGTTGCTGATTTACCTCGGCGTCTACCCGCAACCGTTCCTCGACACCTCTGCCGCCACCATGCATGGCGTGCAGCAGTGGCTCGGCACCGCCTTCTCTCAACTCGCTTCGGCCCGGTAAGAGCGCTATGGAATTCACGATTCAACACTTTATTGCGCTTGCGCCACTGTTGATCACCAGCCTCACCATTATCGTGGTGATGCTGGCAATCGCCTGGCGCCGCAACCACTCGCAGACCTTCCTGATTTCGGTGGCGGGTCTGAACCTGGCCCTGCTGTCGATCCTGCCTGCGTTGAAAGTCGCGCCTCTGGCCGTCACCCCGTTGCTGCAGATCGACGCGTTTGCCTGCCTGTACATGGCGATGATCCTGGTCGCCACCCTCGCCTGCGTCACCCTCGCCCACGCCTATCTGGGTGATGGCGGTTCGGGTTACCCGGGCAATCGCGAAGAACTGTACCTGCTGATCCTGATGGCCGCCGCCGGTGGTCTGGTGTTGGTCAGCGCGCAGCACCTGGCCGGGTTGTTCATCGGTCTGGAGCTGCTCTCGGTACCGGTCTACGGTCTGGTCGCTTACGCCTTTTTCAACAAGCGTTCGCTGGAAGCCGGCATCAAGTACATGGTGCTGTCGGCCGCCGGTTCCGCGTTCCTGCTGTTCGGTATGGCGCTGCTCTACGCCGACGCCGGTTCGCTGAGCTTCGTCGGCATCGGTCAGGCCCTGGCCGCGACCGGCCTGCCAAGCCCGCTGGCGCAACTGGGCCTGGGCATGATGCTGATCGGTCTGGCGTTCAAGCTGTCGCTGGTACCGTTCCACCTGTGGACGCCCGACGTCTACGAAGGTGCTCCGGCACCAGTGGCGGCGTTCCTCGCCACCGCTTCGAAGGTCGCGGTGTTTGCGGTGATGGTGCGTCTGTTCCAGCTCTCCCCTGCTGCCAGCAGTGGTGTGCTGAGCGATGTGCTCAGCGTTATCGCGGTCGCCTCGATCCTGTTCGGTAACCTGCTGGCCCTGACCCAGAGCAACCTCAAGCGTCTGCTCGGTTACTCGTCCATCGCGCACTTCGGCTATCTGCTGATCGCACTGGTGGCGAGCAAGGGGCTGGCGGTAGAAGCCATCGGCGTCTATCTGGTGACTTATGTCATCACCAGCCTCGGCGCGTTCGGCGTGATCACCCTGATGTCCTCGCCGTACAACGGCCGCGACGCCGACGCCCTGTACGAGTACCGCGGCCTGTTCTGGCGCCGTCCGTATCTGACCGCCGTGCTCACCGTGATGATGCTGTCCCTGGCCGGCATTCCGCTGACCGCTGGCTTCATCGGCAAGTTCTACATCATCGCCAGCGGCGTCGAAACGCGTCAGTGGTGGCTGGTCGGCGCACTGGTACTGGGCAGCGCCATCGGCGTGTTCTACTACCTGCGCGTGATGGTCACCCTGTACCTGATCGAGCCAAACCTGCGTCGCCACGACGCCCAATTGCACTGGGAACAGAAGGCAGGCGGCGTAATGCTGCTGGCCATCGCCCTGGTCGCTTTCTTCCTGGGCGTGTACCCGCAGCCGTTGCTGGTGCTGGTACAACAGGCGGGTCTGGCGGGCTGATTGCTCGGCTGATCTGGCTATACATGAAAACGGCACCTTTGCAGGTGCCGTTTTTTTTTGCTCCGGGATTTGTTGCGCAGCAAGCTATCCTCGACGAGTGGCGCGTCTCACTCCTCTTGCCGACGCTTGCTCAGCCATTACTTTCCATAGCGGTTACGAATGGTCAGGCTTGCAGACTCTCCGTCGTAGTAGCTGATAAATATCCAGCCATCGCGAGCAGTAACATTTTCCATGGTTGGCTTGCCAGTCACCGCGACGGTCACCGGCACTCCCCCCGCCGGCAGCCCCGTGAAAGTGGAAACCGCGCGAATGCCATATCTCCAGAACGAGGCCGAACCTCCCATTTGCTGAGGGCCGAATCTTTCAGATACCTCAGCACTGTTATGCGCCAGCGACATGGGCAACTCCAGCGAACTGAATTCCAGCGCCGGCACCTTCAACCAGACTGCGAAATCGCCGGCACTGGTACTGTCGACGCAGTTCAGCAACCAGCTCAACCCGTCCTCGCCGAGCGTTTGCGGAATGCTCGGACTCAAGGTCACGCCTAGATCGGCCGCTTGCGCACTCAACTCCAGAACCACGTCCTGGCCGAGCAAAAAACTGCTGTCCTGGGGTCGCAAAGTCAATGTATGCGTGGCCCCAAGGCAGGGGTACGCCGGGGCACCACCGAACACCTGGGGGAACCCATCCAGATCAAACCTCACGGCGTCAGCCAAATCCCCCGCTTCCACTCGCCCGGGCAGCTCCCAGTCGGGCAGTATCGAACTGGCCAGACTCAAACCATAAAAACCACTGTTCGCCTCTTCGGTAGAAATATACCAATGGATTGACGATCCTTTGTTTATTGTCAGCGGCGTGCCCAGATCAGGGTTGAAAGTCAGGCCTCGTTCCTTCGCGCCCCAGAAGTTCTGCAAAGTGACGGTAGAGCCAATCAAAACACTGTCGTCGGCAATCTTCAGCTCCAGCTTATAGGGCAGGTTTTTTCTCAACAGCACGAGTTCGCTTGCAGCGTCGACGCGCTCACCGTCCAGATAAAGCTCTGCTGCCTGCGCCCAGACATCGTCCAGTACGGCATTCACTTCATAGAGTTCGGTCAAAATCACACCGGCGTTATCCTGAGTGACGTCCGCCAGAATGTCATGCTTGCCGACTGTCTCAGGTGTATAGCGATAACTGGTCCAGCCGTTGACATCGGTCTGCGTTGTCGCCAGCAATTCCTCCTCCCCATTGACGCGCCACTTCACCTCCACGCCAGCCGCTACCTCCCCGCTGACACCGGAGATGACCTGGATTCGCAACAGCACGCTCTGCTCGGTGCCCACCACCGGTGTACCGATGGCGGGTGTAGCGTCGCCAATGGCATACCGCGATTCGCTGACCTTGAAGGAGCGAGCCTCAGTCCAGTCGGACCAGTCGCCGTCGAATGTCTGCCGGGCCTGCACGGCGTAGTCTCCGAGGGGCCACGCTTTTTCTGCGGTCCAATTCCACCGGGTTGAACCGTCGACGATGGCAAACTCTTCCTTGGGATCAAGCGCATGACGCAGGACAATCTCACCTCCCGTTGCTCCTGTGCCTCGAATCCTCGGATAGCGGGATGTTTCGGAGTTCGCCCGTGGCGCTTCGATCGATGGAGTTGACGGGGCAGCCTTGACCGTAAACCGATGCGGCGCGCTCCAATCCGAATCAGTCCCACCGCTGGCCTGTTTAGCCTCAAGGACAATGGTGCCTGGATCCAACGGTTCCACCACTGTGAATGTCAGGATCCCGTCTGCACCCGCTGTCTCTTCGTGCAACGTCGCGCCGTTCTCAAAACGAACGGTTTGCAGCGCGCCTGGCCGGCCGGCGATCTTGAGGGAGGGATACCGTGAGGTTAAGCCCCCCGCCTGCGGTTGCTGGAATTGAGGGGCGTCGGGCCGGTCCTCCACCTCCACGGTGAAAGTGCACAAGTCACTGGGGTCAGAGTCCACGCCGTCTACTGTTTGCATGACGTAGACGGTGTTTTCGCCGGGCGACCAGTCCTCCACCGGAGTGAAGAGGCGGTTGGCTCCGCTGGCAGTGAATTTGCCAGCCAACGGTCTGTTGGCCTCAGTGAGCATTTGCAAGCTGACGGCGCCTGACGCTACACCGGTGATTTTCAGAGATTGCTTCAGCGCGACCGGGTGGCTTGGCGGCTCGATAGCAGGCGTCGCCGGCTTGATGGAGAACTCAAGAATCTCGGTAGCTTCAGACGTTTCCCCACCAATGCTCTGCTGTGCTTTGATCTGTTGCGGACCGGCCAGCCAGGCATACTCGAAATACCATGTCGTGCCACTGTAGGTCAGGTTGCCTTGCAGAAAGTTGCCAGCGGCATCTTGCACGGCGATCGTCGCTCCAGCCACGCAGGTTCCTTGCACCCTGAGATCGGCATGATGACTGGTGTGGGGTAAAGGCTGAGTGATTACGGGTGTGGGAAGCTTCCCTATTACCGAAACAGTGACCGGATCGCTTGGATGGGAAAGTACATCATCTACGATCTGTACCACATTGACTTTGGTGGTTCCTGTCCAGTCAATGGCCGGCGTGAAGGTGCGGAATTCGCCATCGCCGTTGAAATAACCCGGCACCGTTTCGCCGTCCTCGTAGAACATGTGCAGGGTCACGTCACCGGCATACACGCTGGAAATGCTCAGTTGGTGCTTCGAAGTGACAGGGTTGTATGGTGGTTGGATGAAGGGCTTTCGGGGAAGGATCTCTAATAAAACAGGATCGCTAAACTCGGAACCCACGCCGTTTATGTCCTGTTTTGTCATGACCTCGGTCCTCCCCGGTGGCCACCCGTTTCTTGGCGTGAAGGTGGCGGGAGTACTGTACGCGCTGAATTCGCCATCCAGCCTGATGCCCGCTGCCGTGTACATTCGCAGGATGACGGGACCGTATGAACGTCCCCTGTTGATGTTCAGCACATGACTAAATGTTGCCGGGATGGGTGGTTGTTCTATTTCCGGCTTCGGCGGGGGCGCATACACAGTAACAACATTACTAGGCTGCGACGCGCCACCGTCGACAGTCTGCACGACCACGATTTTGCGCGTGCCTGCCCAGTCCTCAGCGGGTGTGAAGATACGAGACGTGTCGACTCCCGTGAAATCACCTTCAATCGCCGCCCCGTCCTCGGTAAGCATCTGCAAGGTAACGGCGCCGGGGTCGACCCCGATAATGTTCAGTCGCTGTCTCGGCAAGGCAGGTTTTGGTGGCGGCTCGATTTCCGGCTTGGCGGGTATGACCAAAAACCTGACAACGTTGCTTGGTGCGGATGGCACTCCGTCGACGAACTGCACGGCCATGACCGCATTGTAGCCCGCTGGCCACCGCGGCGAGGGTTTGAACTTGCGTGGGGTTCCAGTGGTGAATTCGCCCGTCACCGGTGCGCCTGCTTCGGTAAGCATCTGCAACACACTGCCCGAGGAAGATGGAGGGGCCGACAAAAGCGTCAGTTGTAGGTCCGAGCTCACGGAGCCTGGCGGATTGGCAAGCGACAGTTCAGAGGGTTGTACCGCAAGGGTAACCAGATTGCTCCAATTGACGACGCCACCCACGACCTGGTGAACGCTGACCGTGGTTTTTCCCTGCTTCCACTCCTCCTTCGGGGTGAAGTACCGGACGGAGCCGCTTTCCAGGAAGGTGCCTTCAACCAATCCGCCGCCCTGTATGTACATTCGCAAGTCGTCATCGCTGGCCAGGAAAAAACTGATGGCCAGCTTTTCTTTCGCGGCTGCCGGATCAGATGGCGGAGCAATGAAGAGTTTCACCACTATAGGCACCAGCGCGCTTGGATTGGAGCGGACACCGCCTACGGTCTGTACGATTTTGACCTGGCTGGATACAGACCAGTCCTGCGCCGGGGTGAAGGTACGGGACGTACCACTTCCGGTAAATTCACCCGACACGCTTTCGCCAACTTCGTTGAACATTTCCAGCAAGGTAGCATCGGGTGAAACGAATTTGATACTCAGCGTCTGCCGGGCTGCAATCGGGACGGCGGGAGGCTCGATGACCGGTCTCGAGGGTCGAATCTTGACGGATACCGCACTGCTCGGGTCGGATGTCGCTCCGTCCACTGTCTGCACCGCCCTGAGGCTTGTGGTGCCTACCGCCCACTGTCCCGACGGTGTAAAAGTGCATGTGAAGCGATCGAAAGTGCCAACGACAATTTCGTCTTTGTCAGTGAATATTTGCACGGATGCCCTTTCGGGCCAGACATTCATAATCTTCAGCGCCTGTTTTACCGAGCTGGATGCGGGTGGAACTTCAATCCGTGGAGTTGGCGGTTTTACGTTGACGACGTAGGTATCTGACCAGTCAGAGCTCTGTCCGCTGACCGATGCCACCTGTTTTGCAGTGAGCAGATGCTTGCCAGGAAGCCACGCTTCAACACTGAGCGCCAACCAGGTGCCGTCCTGCCAGACAGTCGTGGCTAACTGAATTCCCTTGCTCTTGTCTTCAAGCCAGAGCTCAAGTTTCGCGCCCGCCAAGCCACCGCCGCCGTGGACGCTGAGTTTACGTTCCGGAGTAACAGTTGTGCCAAGAATGTGGGGCGCAAAAAGAACCGCAAAAGAGGAATGGACTGCCC
Source organism: Pseudomonas siliginis (assembly GCF_024072275.1). Classification (NCBI taxonomy): domain Bacteria; kingdom Pseudomonadati; phylum Pseudomonadota; class Gammaproteobacteria; order Pseudomonadales; family Pseudomonadaceae; genus Pseudomonas; species Pseudomonas siliginis. The sequence continues at coordinate 3,699,548 of NZ_CP099598.1, forward strand.
AGCGAGAGGGTACATTCTCATAGAGCTGCAAGGCTGTTATCGAAAAGCTCTCGGTCATGGACAAAGGCTTTGTCAGGGGAGTCGTCCATCTGCCATGGTTGTCTACAATTGCAGCTCCGATCACCAACTCAAGTTGATCAACCTCATACAGTTTAACCAAGGCGCCTGGATAGCCTGTTCCACTTATTTGCGGCAGCGGCGAATGTACAACATGAGGATGCACGAAAATGGGAGGACGAAAGTCAACTTCAAAACTCATGGTTACCGAGGTATCTTTCGACTTGTCAGCACTAAGCTCATGATCAAACACAAACTTGAAATTGATCTCGGCCGAATGTTTGTTACCTGTTACGGAACCTCCACCACTGATAGCATGCCATCGACCATCCTGAATCGCATCATCGTTCGTCAGTTCCGTCTCAGGCCACCTCCCTGACGAGCTGAAACTCAAGTAGACATTGCCCTTTCGCCTGCCATTATTGGTGGCCGCGTACTGCTTCGCGTGACAAGTAAACAAAGTACCTGAAGGATTCCAAAAACATTCAACTGTAAGAAATGCCTCCCACGGAAGGAATAAATCCGGATATTTCACATGCATTGTAATTGTTGAAATAAGCCTGACATATCTTCCTTCGGCAGCCTCTCTCTGAGTAATTGAACTGTCTTCTTTCTTAGTGACGTCATTTTCCATTATGGCTTCTCGGATGAATAGGTTCATATCAGACAAACGCACAACGCCAGACAACAATCAAAACAGAGCGAAGCGTGCCTTTATATGGAATGGAAACTTCAGTTCACAGTAATTCACTACAGAGCTCATTCACACTGTCATTCCTGACAGGCTTTTATAATAAATAGCGATTACCAGAACAAAACAAAATGACTTCTCATTATAAAAACAGAGATATCAAAGACAAAACGGACGAAACCGAAAACCAAGACAACCGAAGCCGCCAGCACATAAAGCCCTTAAATTATTCCGTCTTATTCGAATTAGTTCTAATCAATACGGCAATACCTGTCAGGTCTGACAGGTTACGTCCCTGTTGTTTACCGTTAGTTTGCTCTAACCGCGCATTGCCTCAATGCCACTCTTGAAAGTAGGAGAATCACAGTCATGGCTGACAACAACTCGTTGCTGCAGAGACTGGTAAAGCCACACGTTTCGGTACAGAAAGACCGCAGCGACTTCCCCACCGCCATGCAGCAAATGGGCTTCACGTCAGTTTTCGACATCGTCCGTTTATCCAAAGCAGCGTTCGCTCGCCAGCTCGCCCTTCACAGCGACGCCAACGCCGATGTGGCTTATGACAATGCGATGAAGTATGCGGCGCTCATTTCGCGCCTGTATCGGGAATACCAGACCTCTTCCGGCACGTTGCAGCAAATGGCTCAACGCAGTGGTGTGAGCTCGCTGGTTTCGCTGGGCGCTACCTATCAACGCATGTTCAATGAAAACTGGGACGAGTTCACCAAGGTCGGAGCCATTGCCGCCAACGATAGTCCGGTGGCCTACCTGACTGAACTGCGGAGATTTTCCCTGCAACTGGAAGCCACCAGTGAGGATCCCAAGCGACTGTTGATGGACCAACGCCGTCCTGACCTCAAGGACCTGTTGATCAGCCAGGAGAGCACCTTCACACCGAGACCAATGCTGGAAATTGTCACGCAGGTATTGGAAAGTCATCTGCGCACCTATCTGGATGGCAATCTTCCCGACAAAAGCAAATCCACCTATCAGGTACTGGCCGAACGGAGCTACCCCTTCGAACTGCCCTACAACTTCTATCATCACCAATGCCAACTTGGGCTCGCTGATAATAAGCCGCGTCTGGGCGAGTTGAATTACCGGGCCAGTCTGTTGCTACCGATCAAACAGGTGGCAATCAATGACTACGGGCAATTGCAGCAACCGGCGCTACAGGCACAACGGTTGCTGTGCGGGTTGAGCCCGCAACAGCAGCAATTGCTGCTCGCCCCCCCGGTGTTCAGCCATTTTTATCTGACCCGCAGCAATCTCATCAACGGCTGGCAAAACCCTCTCACTGCCTACCTGCGGCCACATACCACACCAAGCAGATGTTACTTGCTCCTGTCCGGGCAGCCCGACTACGTGGTCGCGACTCCGTTGGCGGACGCACCAACGAATCAAGGCGGCTCCAAAACCGTTGTCTCACTGACCTTTCGTAAAGACGACAAGACCGTGCCTGCCAGTATCGATCTGAGCTCTAACGTGCCGGACCTCACAGGGACTGGCTGGCTGATAAATCGTCTGCACGCTGCGATAGATAAACCCATCGTTGTGCATTTCCAGGCTGCCACCCTTCCCACGCCGACCGAGCAGGAATACACAGCCAGATTCGATCTGATCACCGCCACCGGGACGGTGGAGCAACCGGTCCGTCTGGCCAGACAGCGCTTCGCCTTTACGCTGGATGAGCAGTACCGCCTGACGACGACAGAAAAGAACTTTTTCAAAGGCGCCTACGGTGTCGAAGTCACCAGCGATGCGCCTGTGCAGCAATTGACCCTGTTGACCGACTTCATGCAGCACACTGGCCTCACCGCTGAACAGGTCGAGCAACTTGTGGCCCGCCGCAGCTTTGCAGTGCGATTGTCGCCCAATTGTCCATACCTGCAGCCGACCCCGAACAGGATTGACCTGCTGACCGGGTCTTTTCCAAATCACTACGGTGCCTGCTACGTCAATGGCATCGGTCCCGGTGCTGAACTGTCCGACAGCGCGCCGGAACCGGCCCCGGAAACAGACCTGAGCGATGAGTCAGACCACGCCATAGGACTGGAGCGGATAGCGTCGGGTGACAACACACAATGGCGTCTGACCAAAACCTCACTTGATCGTCTCGATCGTCTTCAGCGGATGATCCGCCTGCAACGCTGGAGCGGCATTCCTTTCGCCAGGCTCGACACGTTGATCTGCAGTGCCATCCGCGCCGAGGGCGAATCAAACCTGGGCATGGAGCTCAACGAAAACACCCTGCGTGCGCTGGGCGTCTATCGCTACCTGAACCAGCGCTACAGCATCGAACCTGAAGAGTTCGCGGCGCTGCTGCACGACCTCAGCCCCTATGCCAGCGGCAAGGACGCGGTGCCGTTGTTCGATCAAGTGTTCAACCATGTGCAACTGTTCGACACACCGCTGATTCTTGATCAAACACCCATCGATTTGACCACCCTCGATGCCGCGACGCAGAAAACCCTGCTGCAACTCTGTGCCGGGCTCGGTGTGCAACCCACCGAAGACTCTTTGCTGTTAATTGCCCGTCAGACCGAAAAGCACGTGGGCGCGCTCAAGCGTGACTTGCCTACCGTTTCCTCGTTGTACCGCCAGGCGCGGATAGCCCGGTTGTTCGGTCACTCGGTCGAAGAACTGCTGGCGTTGGCGGGACTTCTCGGAGGCTCGTCTTACAAAACCGCACTGGCCAGCGGCCGCTTGAGTGCAACGACCGCGGAGGCGAATCCGGACATCCTCGATGTGCTGATGCAACTGGATTGGGCCTTCGCCTGGCTCAAAGACAGTCAGCAGACCGTGACGCAGGTATTGCAACGCCTGGGCATCGATGCCCCGCCAAATCCCGAAGAGCAGGAAAATGATCAGCAGATCAGATTGGCCGAGCAAGCTCCCCTGCCCGATGAGTTGCGGGCGCGTCTGACCACGCTGCAGAGCGATACGCGTCGCAGCCTGGCGACCGAGGCGCAGGTCAATGCGTTGGGTCTGCCACTGCAAGAGGATGGCAAACGCAAGCGAGGAGAAATCAATTGGTTTCAGTTGCTGATCGAACACCATCTGATCACTGCTGACGGCCTGCTGTCTGGCCTTGATCGCACACTGACCCTGACAGATGAACCCGTTGCCTGGTTACAGGCCGATGTCGCGCAAGCGCTCAAAGGTCTAGGGCTGGCCCAACCTGTCAAAGATGCTTGCGCAGACAGACTCGTCAAGTTCCTGCTCGATGTGCATGACCGTCAGGCCCAGTTGCTCGAAGGGCTTTTCCAGGAAACCGCGAAACTCGCGCCGGATTGCTGCCGGGCGGTCATTCACTGGGCGTGGGCCACGCCCTATAGCATTTTGCAGCAAGCACTCAAGACCCCGCTGCCCCAAGCGTTGATCGAGGATTATCAACGGGTGGCTCGCCACGCCGAGATCGCCAGAGAGCTGCGTTTGAGCAATAGCGCTCTGCGCCTGTTTGCAATCAATCCGATGTGGCTGGGTGGCGCGGCATACGAGGAAGGCAGTAACAGCATGCCTTCGCTTTCCGATCTCTATCTGCTTGAACGCTTCAGTCATTGGTTCCACAGCCAGAGCCAGTCCGAAGACCATGTCCTGAGTTATTTCAGCTGCGCCAATCCAGCCAAGGCCCAATTGAAAAACAAGGCCCTGCGCCAGCTCGCCAGCGAAACGGCCGATGCTGCCCTTGCTCGTTTGCTGAACTGGCCGCAGGCGCAAGTTGCCGAGCTGACCAGCTCGCTCCCCGATAAACGCGCCACCTCGATGGCTCAAGTCGACTGGGTCCGTCGTTGCCAGGCCGCTTGTCAGGCCAGCGGCTTGGCCGCCAAAACCCTATTGCAAGCCACCGCGCTGGGCGAACAAAGCGATCTGCTGGCCTGGAAAGCCGTCGGTGAGGGAGTCATGGCCGCCCACTCTAACGCCGCCCCATCACGTGACAATGGTTGAGGAACGATCATGACGACTGCCTTCGATGCGCCGCTTAACGAAGCACTGCGTGACGCGATGCTCGCCCTTTATCTGCACGAAGCCATACCCAGCGATCCCTACCTGATCGAGCAAGGGCTGGCTCAAACGATCAAGACCGCCAACGACCTTTATGAATTCTGGTTGCTGGATGTACTGGTCAGCCAGGATGTCCCGACCAGTCCGGTGGCCTGCGCCATTGCCAGCTACCAACAGCAAATCAACAGCATGATGCTGAACCTGGAGCCCGGTTACAGCGATGACAGCTTTACGCCTTTGCAAACCAGCACCTGGCGCGACGGCCTCAATCGCTACTCGATCTGGCCCGCCCTCCAGCAGTTGCGCACGTTCCCGGACATCTATCTGGACCCGACCCTGCGCCTGACCAAGAGCGCCAGTTTCGAGCAACTGGAGAATGACCTCAACCAGGCGCAGATTCAGCCCGAAACAGTACAAACCGCAGTGCTGGCTTACCTTGCCAGGTTCGAAGAAATTGCCAACCTGAAAATCTGCAATGGCTACATTGACGGAGAAGATTTTGCCAACAGTACTTATTATTTCATCGGCAAATCCCCTGCCGAAAATGCTTATTACTGGCGCTCACTGGACATGTCGCAGCGCGCGGTCAAAGCGCCCGCGAGTGCAGCAGGCGAAACCCCGGTCAAATATGACAAGCCGCTGCCCAATGCCTGGTCGGATTGGCAAAAAGCCAACGTGCCCATTTCGGAAAAGGCGCTGGAACACACCATTCGCCCGTGCTGGTTCAACAATCGTCTGTTCGTGATCTGGGCCGAGCTGGAGCTTCAGGATGCGGACGCCATGCAGACCCCCGTTGACGGCAAGGCCGACCAGAGCGTCAAGGTCAATCCCAGGTTCCGCCTATATGCCAGCTACAAGAAATATGACGAGACCTGGAGCACGCCGCGGGTTTACATCGAGAGTTACTGCCAGACCAAAGCGCTGATCGAAAAACCGCAGGAAGAAATTGCGGAGCAAACCCAGACCATTGCGGTGTATGACCACTCGACGTCACCTGAGTCGATGGTGCTCATGCTGTATTCGAACTATCAGGGCGTCCCTTCCGAGATTCCGGGCGATGCAGATACCTATGATTTTCTGCGAACGGTACAGATAGACAAGAACTTCAATGTTACACCGCTGCCACCGTCATTCGGCATGGCGCCGGAGGTCAGACCGGCCTCACCTCCCTCCGTCGAGGTCCTCAAGAACGGCGAAGCCCACGTGAGGCTGATCGGCAATATTTTCGCCAATGGCAACGCTGGTCGTTTCCAATACTGGCTTCCCTCTGGCACGCCAATGTTTGGTGCAGTGGAGTACCAGACACCGGATAGCGAAAAGACCACCTGGGATTATCAGGGGTGGCAGTCGCGAATCGAGACCAGCGTGAAAGACGTCGACTTTGTCTATAACCGGGCGGCGTCCAATATCGAGTTGACCGCAAGACTGGCGGCAGGATTCAACAACCTCCTGATTTTCAAACTTTCCGTCTTCGACAAACACGACGAAAACAAGGAGCTCATCAAAGTTACGCTGGTGTTCGATCCTTCGGAAAATCACCTTGAAGTTCCACTACTTCCAGGCTCCATCATTGAACCTGTTGGTACCGACTTCATGGATGTCGCAGATACGGCATTCTGTTTCAAGGGGTACCCTGATCGGCTGCGTAGCTTGATCGCCGACCCTGTCGGGAATCCGACTGAATTTACGGTACCCGCCACCAAGCAAGGAGAAACGGCGTGCCTTGCAGGTAAACATGCAAATCGAAGGGTGCTCTATGAACTGATCGGCTCCAGCATGGTTTTGTTTACGTCCTTTTGGCGTTCTACCACCGATCACAATGAAATCGATCTTCATCCTTCAGCAGGGCGCTATAACAGCAGCGTGGGCTACCAGTTTTTCATCGCACACCCGCTGAATGTTCTGTCAACAAAGCCGCCTGAAACATTCAGCGCAATGCGCAAGCTGGCGTCTACAGCCATCGTCAATAGCCTGTCGAAGGACTCCTCGCTGACTTATTCGTTTTCGGTCGATCAATCCACCCTCCAGCCCGACGGCTGGCCAGTGGAGTGGCCTGAGGATCCAAAGGAACTGAAAATCCCGCTGATCTATGGTGTTCTGGTTTATCACGCAGGCTCCTTGGCAACCACGCTGATTGGCGGAGCACTCAAGGCGCTGACCGTTGAATGGGCAGAAGTGCCTCCCTCAAACTTGCAAATAGCGCCCAGCATCAACAGCATGATCGACCCGTCTCTGGGGGACAGCCCTTCTTTGGGCAAGGCGCAATTCATTGACTTCAGCGGCTCCGGCATCGAGTTGAGCGACGGGCAGGAACCCGAAGGATCACGTCGGGCCGCTGTGCGCATGAACACCACCTTCGCCCGGCAACTGATCAACCTTGCCGAAGGCGGCATGGAACCTCTGCTGAGCTGGGAAACCCAGACCCAGCACACAGAACCACCTATCCCGGACGGTCAGGGATCGCAAGCCATGGATTTCTCGGGCGCTTACTACCTGTATTTCCTGGAACTGTTCCTGTACCTGCCCTGGCTGGTGGCCTACCGCTTGAACGAAGAGCAGCAGTACGACGAAGCGAAACAGTGGCTTGCGTATCTGTTTGACCCGACACGACAAAGCGCGGACCCGGGACACCCCGGTTACTGGCAGGCCGTACCGTTGGAAGAGCCGGTATGGCCCGGTCCGGTCGACCCCAGCCTGGCCATTCTGTACCCGGACGATCCGCATCAGATTGCCTTGAGTTTTCCGGTGCACTTTCGCAAGGCGCTGTGGAAACTGTTTATCGAGATCGAAAGCCGCCAAGCTGATCTGGCGTATGCAGAGTTGACGCCGGACGGCCTGGCTGAAGCCAAGATGCGCTACGTCCACATCATGGATCTGCTGGGACCGCGCCCGGATGTACGCCAGATCGACGAATGGTTGCCGCTCACGCTCGACGAATTGAGTTCGTCGAAGAATGTGCAACTGCGTCAATTCGAACAGCGCCTGATCAGCGCGCACCAGCAGCTGCAACAACAGCCACCTTTGCGTATCGGCAGGGCCCCGGCTTCGCAGCCTGCACCACTATTGTGTCTGCGGCCTGACGGCCATGACCCGCTACTGGCGAGCGCGGACACTGAGTATTTCCGTCGGCCCTTCAACCCCGAACTGATCATGCACTGGGATCGAGCCGAAAGCCGCTTGTTTAACCTGCGACATAACCTCGATATGGCCGGCGCTCCGCTGAACCTGCCGTTATTCGCCACGCCGCTGGATCCGCGCGCACTGCTCGCCGCTTGGGGCCAAGGCTTGTCCGGGGCAGCACTCAGCCGCTTGTTGAACCCGCAGATTCCCCATTGTCGCTTCAGTTTCATGTTCGCACTCGCGCAGAACGCGGTGGACAGCGTGATCGCGTTCGGCGCCACGCTACTGTCGCTGATCGAACGCAAGGAGCAGGCGCAGTACCTGGAATTGCAACAGCAGCAGGCGTGGAACCTCGCGGAGATGGCGGTGCAAATACAGGTTCAGGCCGAGAAGATTGATGAAAAAAACAAGGAGGCGTTGCTGGCGAGTCAGGACACCATTCTGGACCGAGTGAGTTATTACGAGAAATTGCTGAAAGACGGTGTCAGCACCTTGGAAATCGGCGCGGGAGCTTCTTACCTGCTGGGAAGTCTCGGCCAGACCGGAGCGACGATTGCCCACGGAATCGGCCAGGCAATGACTGTAGCACCGAACATATTTGGCATGGCGGCCGGTGGCGCACGCCTGGAAGGTGCTGCCAACGGCTTCGCGGCCCATATGCAAGCGTTTTCACACGTTGCGTATGGCGCAAGCCAAACCATGGATCGCATCGAACAATACCGGCGCCGCGCCCAGGAATGGACCCAGGCCCGCGACCAGGCAAAACTCGAAGCCGAGCAAATCAAGGCCCAGCTTGCCGTCTCCGACGAACAACATAAAGCCACGCAACTGCAACTGCGCCAGGCGCGAGCAGCACTCAACCAGGCCAAGGCCACCCACGATTTCCTGCTGAGCAGCAATCGTTTCAGCCGATCGCAGACCTACGACTGGCTCAACAGCAAATTCGCCGGTTTCTACCATACCGCCTTCACCAACGCACAATCGCTATGCCAGGCCGCTGAGGCCTGCTGGCAATACGAAATGGGCGATTTCACCCGAACCTTTGTCCATCCCGGCGCGTGGAATGCCACGTACCGCGGCCTCGGTGCCGGGGAAGAGTTGAAGATGAGCCTGCAACAGATGTACAGCCAGTACGTGCAGCACAACCGCCGCGATCTGGAAATCAGGAAAACCGTGTCACTGAAGGATTTGACCGGCAAGGACCCGAGTTCAACCATCAATAAACCGTGGGCACAGATCAAGCAATCGCTGATGGACAACGGCACGTGTGAATTGGAACTGACTCAGCAAATGTTCGACGATGATTACGCCGGGCAAAATCATTACCTGCGCCGGATCAAGACTATAAGCGTGACGCTACCGGCCGTGCTCGGGCCTTATCAAGATATTCGGGCGGTGCTGAAACAGACCTACAGCAAAGTTGAAATGGCCCCCACGATCGGCAGCAGCGTCAAAGAAAACCTGCGATCCAGTCAACAGATCGCCCTGTCGAGTTCGCTGGAAGACAACGGCATGTTTCAGCTCAACTTCCAGGACGAACGCTATCTGCCATTCGAATACACCGGCGCGATTTCACGCTGGATCCTGACGTTTCCCAAGGGTCAGGAGCACATACTCCAGCGCTTGCCCGACATCATCCTGCATGTGTGCTACACCGCGAGATGCGAAGGCGGTTCGCTATGAACGAACAGCCGCCGCCGCAACAGTCGACAATGCAGATCAACACACCGAGCCTGCCCAAGGGCGGCGGCGCCATCCAGAGTATTGGCAAGGGATCGGCCGGCGTGGGTACCAAAGGCACTGCGTCGCTGGAACTGTCGTTGCCGATTTCCACCGGACGCGGTTTTGTCCCGCCATTGGGTCTGGGCTATAGCAGTGGCACGGGCAACAGTTCCTGCGGGATTGGCTGGCAGTTGACGGTTGACGCGGTGACCCTGCGCACGGTCAATGGCGTGCCGACTTATGACGGCACTGACCAGGTCGTGGGGCCTGACGGTGATGTATGGCTGCCCGAGCGCAATGAAAGCACCGGTGAATTGATCTTCCGCACCACTGAGCAATACAACGGCTTGCCCCTGACGACAGCGTATGACGTCGTTCGCCACTGGCCACGGGTCGAGGGTGCATTCGCCTTGATCGAACATTGGTCGAACGAGACCGACAAAGCCGGTTTCTGGCTGATTCACGGTGCCGACGGCAGCCTGCATATCTATGGCACCACCGCCAATTCACGCCGGGCCGACCCTGCCGACCCGCAGCGCGTCGGCGTCTGGATGATCGACGAAAGCCTCAATACCCGCGGCGAACACATCATCTACGAATACAAGGCGGAAACCGAACTGCCAGTCGCTCCGCAGTATCGCGACTATCGCGCTCAGCGCTATCTCAAACGCGTGTGTTATGGCAACGAAAAAGCCTCAGCGCACCTGTATGCCTGGGACAGCGGTAGCCGGGAAAAACAGTTGTGGCACTTTCAACTGGTGTTCGACTATGGCGAACGCAGCAGCGATCTGGAACAAGTGCCAACGTTTGAAGAGCAACAGCCATGGGCCGAGCGCAGCGACCCTTACTGGATCTACGCCTACGGTTTCGAGCTGGGCAACCGACGCCTGTGTCGACAAGTGCTGATGTTTCATCACTTCCCCAAAGAGTTGGGTGACCATCCGGTTCTGGTGCAGCGCCTGCTCCTGCAATATCGCCTCAGCCCACTGGGTTACAGCCATCTGAGCGCGGCGCATCAGCAGGCCTATGACGGCCTCGGCCAGATCGAAAGCCGACCGCCCATGGAGTTCAGCTACAACACGTTCGACCTCGCCCCGCAGCCGCAAGGCTGGAAAGAATTCACGGCCATGCCCGGCCTCGACGATGGTCATCAATATCAGTTGGTTGACCTGTACGGTGAGGGCCTGGCGGGTGTGCTCTGCCGTTATGACCACGGCTGGTATTACCGCGAGCCGTTGCGCGCAGAGACCGGCAGCGACCAGGTCGAGTACAGCGAGTGGAAACTTCTTGAAGGCGTGCCGATGTCCGACGCCGGCAAACCCGTGCATCAGTCGCTTACCGATCTGACCGGCGACGGCAAGCTCGACTGGGTGCTCGCCGCGCCGGGCATGTGCGGATTTTTCACCCTCGACCCAGACCGCAACTGGTCAGGGTTCGTGCCCTTCGATGCATTTCCCGGCGAATTTTCCCACCCGATGGCGCAGATCGCCGACTTGCTGGGTGACGGCCTGAGCGACCTGACGCTGGTCGGCCCGCGCAGCGTGCGTTTGTATGCCAATCGTCGCGCGGCTGGCTTCGCCGAGGCCGTCGACGTGCCGCATGCGGAAAAAACCGCCGCAGGCGATGATGATGAGCTGCCTGTGCTGAGCAATACACCGAGCGAAATCGTTGCATTCGCCGATCTCATCGGCAGCGGTCAGCAACATCTGGTGCGGATCCGTCATAACGAAGTCAAGTGCTGGCCGAATTTGGGACATGGTCGTTTCGGCAAAGGCTTTGTGCTGTGCACCCTGCCCTTTGCCTACGATGAATTCAACGCCTCACGGGTCTTGCTGGCGGATCTCGACGGCTCGGGTGCGGCTGACCTGATCTACATGGAAGCCGAGCGCCTGCGTATTTTCATGAACCATGCCGGCAGCGGTTTCGCCCAGACATCCATTGATCTTCCCTGGCCTGAGGGCCTCGCCCATGACGCGCTCTGGCAGGTCACCAGCGCAGATCTGCAAGGCCTGGGCTGCTCGAGCCTGGTGGTGACATTGCCGCACATGTCGCCCAGACACTGGCGTTACGATTTCGTCGACGCCAAACCCTATCTCCTCAACAGAAGCTGCAACAACATGGGTTGCAGCGCCAGCGTGAATTACCGCAGTTCGGCGCAGGAATGGCTGGATGAAAAACGTGAGCAACAGGCAGCCGGTGTTGAAAATCCAGTGTCCGGTCTACTAATGGCCATGCACCTGGTACACGAGCAAATCCAAAATGATGAGATCACCGGCAACGCACTGACACAGCTCTTCAGCTATCGCGGCGGTTATTACGACCGTTTCGAGCGCGAATTCCGTGGTTTTCGCCTGCTACTGCAAAGCGACACCGAAGCGTCAGCAACCGAGTTCACCGCGCCGATTCTCAGCAAGACCTGGTTTCACACAGGCGAAACCATCGACCCGTCAAGAACCGGTTATTACAGCCGTGACGATGATGCGGTCGATCTCAAACCCACACTGCTGCAGCTCTATCACTTCAATGATCGCATCGCGCAACCTTTCACCGAAGCCGATGAGGAGACTGCGCGAGAGATCGCCCGCACCCTGAGCGGCCGAGTGATGCGCTCGGAAGTGTTCGCCGCCGGTGACGACGCGGCGACCGCAGTCCCCTATGTGGTCCAGGAACATCGCTATGGTGCACGGGTGCTGCGCCCCAAAGGCAAGTACCAGCCTTATGCAGTGATCTTGCCCCTGGACGCGGAATCCATCAGTTATCAGTACGAACCGGCAATTGCCGACGATCCGATGTGCCAGCACCAGTTGAATCTGGAATGGGACCCCTACGGCCGTGTGGTGCATGCTTTCACGGTGAACTACGCGCGACGCAAAATCAGCAGCGATGCGCCGCCGTTCACTGAAGAGCATCAGCAGAACTGGTGGAAGGATGCTCATGACGATGCGCAACAAAAATGGTACCTGACGCAGCTCCGGTCAGAATCGATTCATTTGCCCAATGACGAGGCCTGGCGCCTTGGATTGCCCTGCCGCTTGCGCAGCAATTCGCTGGTGCTGGAAAAAGCGGCGCTGAGTGCCGCAACGATCCACCATGAACATATTTTGCTAATGGCCCGCGAGGATGGCGAATGGGCGCAGCAAGCAGTGTTGTCTGCATTGACGCTGCAGCGCTACATCGACCCTCGCAGCGGTGCAACGCTGGATCCGGGCGACGCGACTTTCGAGGGTTTGCCCGCCTACATGGAGACGGCCGAACTGGACGCCGTCGCCCTCAGCGCATATGACAAACTCGAGGTCGATGGCCAATTACCCTTCAACCTGAAAGAGAAACTCGAATCGCAGGAGGTCGGTTACCACATCATGCCGCTGTTCCTGCCCGAGCAAGACCACGGTCCGATCGATGATCCTGACGATGCGAAGAACTATCTGTGGTCAGTGCACAGAGGTTTTCCCACCTACCACACGCTAGACGGCTTTCATAACGTGCAGAAATACCGTGAAACCCGCAGTCACGGCGAAACCCTGATTACCTATGACGCGTATTGGTGTGTGACAACCGCTGTGACCTTACCGGACGGCTGCACTACCCGCAGCCTCGACGTGGACTACCGCACCTTCCTCCCTGCGGCCATTGAAGATGCCAACCGCAACCTGCAGGAAGCGCGCTACAACGCTTTCGGCGAGCCGCTGGTGAGCAGTTTCCACGGCACCGAACTTGGAGAACCGGTGGGTTTTGACCCGCTGCAAACCTACGTCCCGCCGGCAGACCGCGACCCGGCCATTGCCATCGCCGATCCGAAACAAGCCATTGGCAACTTCGCCCATGCCGCTTTCTGGGATACGTTCAGTTGGATGGGTTGCATCTCCCGCACGTCCTCACGCTCCCAAGAGTGGTGGGACTGGGCGAAAAGCCAAGGCTACATTCTGCCCGAAGGACACATTTGCGATCGCGCCCGACAGTACCTTGCCGCTGTGGAAAATCCCGATCGGAATGAAACCGAACTCCAGCAGCAAATCGATAATGCACAGCGTGAGCCCGTGTATGCCGTCTCTCTGGTGGCCGACCGCTATCCGCTTGATCCCGATCTGCAAGTGCGAGTCAGCATTGCTTGCCTGGACGGTTTCGGCCGCACTCTGCAAACCAAACATGAGGTCCCCCCGGGCGTGGCCTGGCAGGTCGATGACAACGGTGAGTTGGTCCTCGACGACAATGGCAAACCAATAGACGCCCAGGCCCAGCGACGCTGGCGTGTCAGCGAGCCAGTGGAATACAACAACAAAGGCCAGACTGTGCGGATTTACCGGCCCTACTTCGCCGATCAACCGCGCTACATCAATGATCGCTCGATGCGCAAGCATGCTTTTCACGACCAGCAGTTCTACGACGCGGTGGGCCGACCGACCGCAACCGTGCTGGCGAAGCAAATGCTGCAAGGCAATCCACCGACGCTCAAACCCCTACGCCGGGAAGTCTGGTACTGGATCTGGTGTAACGTCGCCTTCGACGAAAATGACCTGTTCGACCCGCCACCGGAACAACGGCGACGCAACTGGTGGACAGGAAGGTGAGCAAGCATGCGCAGACACCGCATCTTAGCGTCACTGATGCCCGAGGCTTACCGGTGCGGCAGGTTGCCTACTGGCGCGAAGATGGCAGCGAATCTGAAGCGCGCATCACCGCGGTTCAGCATGACGTTGCCGGGCGACGGGTGGCGCAGCGCGATCCACGATTGTTCGCCGACGCATCAGCCCCCGCCAATCTCAGGACGGTTTACTCACTGACCGGTCAGGTGCTGATCACGCTCAGCGTCGATGCCGGATGGCACGTCAGTCTGTGGGGCGAGGCGCGTCAACCGCTGCACGGTTGGGATGGCCGGGGTAGCGTGCGCAGCATCGAGTATGACGAACAGCTGCGACCACTGGCTGTGTTCGAACACGCCGATGACGGAAAACCTTTGTGCACGGAGCGATATGGTTATGCCGGCAGCAATCCGACATTTGCCACGCGGAATCAGTGCGGACAGATCATCCGCCTCGATGATCCGGCCGGCACGCAGTTGTTCGAACAGTTCGGATTGACCGGTGGAATCATCGCGCAGTCTCGACGCTTTCTGCGCTCACTCGACCCTCCTGACTGGCCGGTATCGCTCAGCGAGCGTGACAAATTGCTCGAAGACGCGCCTGCCGCCACGAGCTACTCGCGTTTCAACCCGCTCTCGGAAACCATCGAACAAATCGACGCCAGAGGACACCGACAGCTTTTCAGCCAGACCCTGGACGGCCAGTTGCGAGACGTTCGACTGCAATTGATGGGCTCCGCGCCGAAAACCCTGGTCGGCGCCATCCAGTACGATGCCCAAGGACATACCCTTCGGGAAACCGCTGACAACGGAGTGATCACCACATTGGACTACGCCGCCGAGGATGGCAGGCTGATCAGTCTGCAAAGCCAGCGCGGCAATGACATCCTGCAAGACCTGCGTTATGTCTACGACCCGGTAGGCAACGTGTTGAGTATTGAAGACGCCGCCCTCCCGATTCGATACTTTGCCAACCAGCGCATCGAACCGGTCAACCGCTACCGTTATGACAGTCTCGATCAGTTGATCGAGGCCACGGGTTGGGAGGCCGGTCAGACATCGAAGTTTTCACTGGCAGATCCTGCAGCGATCGCCAATTACACCCAGACCTATCACTATGACTGCGGTGGCAATTTGCTCAAATTGATCCACGACGGCCCACAAGGCCACGGTCACCGCCTGGTCGCCGCCAAGCACAGTAACCGCTGCTTGCCGGTGCGCGATGGCATGGACCCGGGCGAGGAAGATTTGCGCAACGGCTTCGATGCCAATGGCAATCTGCTTGGCCTGCAACCAGGACAGACTTTCAACTGGGACTTGCGTAACCGATTGCGTGAAGTCCGGCTGGTTTTGCGTGAAGACCGTTCGGCTGATAACGAGCAATACCGATACGCCGCAGACGGCATGCGCGTGCGCAAAGTGCGGCTGATGCAGACCAACGCTAAAACGCTGATGAACGAAGTGCGTTATCTGCCGAATCTGCAAATCCGTACCCACAGTGGTACGGGAGAAATACTGCAGGTGATCAGTGTCCAGGCCGGGCGCAGCAGCGTGCAGGTGTTGCACTGGGAATCCGAACCGCCCCAAGGCATCGACAACGATCAAGCGCGTTACAGCCTCAACGACCATTTGGGTTCCTGCACCCTGGAACTCGACGCCACGGGCAAGCTCATCAGTCAGGAGCGATACCACCCTTTCGGCACCACCGCGTGGTTTGCCGGGCGCAGCGAAATCGAGACAAGCTATAAAACGCTGCGCTATTCAGGCAAAGAGCGGGATGCGACCGGGCTTTATTATTACGGGTTCAGGTATTACGTGGCGGGTTGGCAGCGATGGTTGAATCCGGATCCGTCCGGGGCGATTGATGGTCTGAATCTGTTCAGCATGGTGAAAGGCAATCCGTTGGCCTACTTCGATACTGATGGGCGAATTCGTGAAGGCGTCAATGAGGAGTACCCGACTCAAGCGACCATCGGATCTTCGCCTTCGCCGCAATCATCAACGCCATTTTCAGCAAACTCTGTAATTAACGAAAGCACGAGATTTGGATTTCCTGATACACCACCATTGTCTCCAGAAGTAGCGAGCGCAAGCCACTCCATCGAAGTGTTGATGGAGAAAGTGCAATTGACCGATTCTTCGCTGAAGAACAAGCCAACGTCGATTGCAGATGATATTGGTGGTCGCCCTGCTATAGGCGGCGGGGGCGAAGGAGAAATATACGAAAGCGCCGACGGAAAACATGTCTATAAAAAGTTCAGAGGAGCCGACAAGCGAAACAGTATTCCGGGGTATGTAAAAACCGAAGCCGAGGGTTTCAATGCTTACTATGGAGCAGGCTCGGCGACGGCACTTATTGAAGACAATCAGAGTTACCTCAAGATGATAAAACTCGATGGCATCCCCCTCGGCGACATCAAGAAAGGTTCCATTCCGGCAAGCGGCGCCAATGCACTTTTGGAGATGTTTAATGAAATGGAAGCAAAGGACCTATATCACCAGGATGTACAGGACCATAATTTCCTCTGGTCGGAGAGAGATACTAAAGTTTACCCCGTCGACATGCAGCCGTTCCCCTTTGAGCTTGCCCAGTACACGATAGACTCATACGAGCGAAGTAAAAAACAGTTGCTGACTCAATTTGCTCGCAACGTGAAACGCTGACTTCCATTCCCTCAAGCCCTTGAAGGGACATTGAGGTGTATGCGAAATGCGTGCATTACAATACATATGGGAGCCAGGCCGCTGTCGATTCAAGTGAAGGGGGAGAAAAGCAAACGGCACCTTCCGGTGCCGTTCGCTTCTTACATTTCCAACATCATTTACGCGCATCCGCCCAGGATTTCAGCAGTTCGCTATAGCTCACCGTTTCACCCTTCGGCTTCTCGTTAGCCAGTTTCGGCTTCGGTGCGCCCGGTTGATCGAACCAGTATTGCGCATCGCGTTCCGGGTTCATCTTCGGTGCGCAAGTGGCCTGGGCCTTGGAGCGTTCGAGGCGTTCCATGATGCGGTCCTGATCCTTGGCCAGGCCATCGAGCGCTTGTTGTGGGGTCTTCTCGCCGCTGGCGGCTTCGGCGATATGGCTCCACCACAGTTGCGCCAGACGCGGGTAGTCCGGCACGTTGGTGCCGGTCGGCGACCATTGCACGCGGGCCGGGCTGCGATAGAACTCGACCAGACCACCGAGTTTCGGCGCCAGATCGGTCATCGCCTGCGAGTTGATGTCCGACTCGCGAATAGGTGTCAGACCGACGATGGTTTTCTTCAGCGAAACAGTTTTCGAGGTCACGAACTGCGCGTACAGCCACGCCGCGAGTTTCTGTTTCTCAGGCGTGGATTTCATGAATGTCCACGACCCCACATCCTGATAGCCGAGCTTCATGCCCTCTTCCCAATACGGGCCTTTAGGCGACGGCGCCATGCGCCATTTCGGCGTGCCGTCGGCGTTGACCACCGGCAGGCCGGGTTTGGTCATGTCGGCGGTGAACGCGGTGTACCAGAAAATCTGCTGGGCGATGTTGCCCTGCGAGGGCACCGGGCCGGACTCGGAGAAAGTCATGCCGGCCGCTTCCGGTGGCGCATATTTCTTCAGCCAGTCGACGTATTTGGTGGTGGCAAACACGGCCGCCGGGCCGTTGGTGTCGCCGCCACGGGTCACGCTTGAACCGACGGGATGACAGTCCTCGACGCGGATCCCCCACTCGTCCACCGGCAAGCCGTTGGGCAGTCCCTTGTCGCCGCCACCGGCCATGGAGAACCAGGCATCGGTGAAGCGCCAGCCCAGCGACGGGTCTTTCTTGCCGTAATCCATGTGGCCGTAGACGCGTTTGCCGTCGATTTCCTTGACGTCTTCGCTGAAGAATTTGGCGATGTCTTCATAGGCCGACCAGTTCACCGGCACGCCCAGCTCGTAACCGTACTTCTCCTTGAACTTGGCTTTCAGATCGGCGCGCTCGAACCAGTCGGCGCGGAACCAGTACAGGTTGGCGAATTGCTGGTCGGGCAGTTGATAGATCTTGCCGTCCGGTGCGGTGGTGAAGGAGATGCCGATGAAGTCCTTGATGTCGAGGGTCGGCGAAGTGAAGTTCTTGCCTTCGTTGGCCATCAGGTCGGTGATCGATTCGGTCTTGCCGTAGCGAAAGTGCGTGCCGATCAGGTCGGAGTCGTTGACCCAGCCGTCGTAGATGTTCTTGTCCGACTGCATCACCGTCTGCATTTTCTCGACCACGTCGCCTTCCTGCAGCAGGTCGTGGGTGAGTTTGATCCCGGTGATTTCGCTGAAGGCCTTGGCCAGCACCTTGGACTCGTATTCGTGGGTGGTCAGGGTTTCGGAAACGACCTTGATGTCCATGCCACGAAACGGCTCGGCGGCCTTGATGAACCACTTCAATTCTTCAAGCTGCTGTTCGGCCGTCAGGGTCGAGGGCTTGAACTCGCTGCCGATCCATTTTTTCGCAGCATCTTCGTAGGCGTCGGCCCAGGCAGATGCGCTCAAACCGCTGAGTGCCAGCATGGCTGCCAATGAAATGCTATGTCGCAGCTTATTGTTTTTATCGAACATAGAGACCTCCTGTTTAAGTTGTGGAGCCGCGTTGCCGAACGATTCGACTAGCCCCAACGCATCACAGCCAACAGCCACACCAGGGACAACGCGGACGCCACCCAGATGCTCCAGTCGGTGACGCCGATTACCAGCAAATGCAGGTAGGCGCTGCCGAGAAGACCGATAAACAAGCGATCGCCACGGGTGGTGGCAATCGGCAAAAACCCGCGCCGCAGAATGCTCGGCGAGCGCAATTCCCAGGTGGTCATGCCCACCAGAATCAGACCGATGCCGATGAAGAACGCGGCGGTCGGTGTCGTCCAGCTCATCCATTCCATCATCAGCTCCTCAGACTCGACCGAGGGCAAAGCCCTTGGCCACGTGGTTGCGCACAAACCAGATCACCAGCATGCCCGGCAGGATGGTCAACACCCCCGCCGCTGCCAGCACGCCCCAATCGATCCCCGATGCCGACACCGTGCGCGTCATCACTGCCGCAATCGGCTTGGCGTTGACCGAGGTCAGCGTGCGCGCCAGCAGCAGTTCGACCCAGGAAAACATGAAGCAGAAAAACGCCGTGACGCCGATACCGGAGCCGATCAACGGGATGAAAATCTTCACGAAGAACTTAGGGAAACTGTAGCCGTCGATGTAGGCCGTTTCGTCGATCTCCTTGGGCACGCCGGACATGAAACCTTCGAGAATCCACACCGCCAGCGGCACGTTGAACAGGCAGTGCGCCAAAGCCACGGCGATATGCGTGTCGAAAAGGCCGATCGACGAATACAACTGGAAGAACGGCAGCAAGAACACCGCCGGCGGCGCCATGCGATTGGTCAGCAGCCAGAAGAACAGATGCTTGTCGCCGAGGAAACGATAGCGTGAAAACGCGTAAGCCGCCGGTAACGCCACGCTCAGGGAAATCACCGTGTTGAGGCTGACGTAATACAGCGAGTTCAAGTAGCCGGTGTACCAGCTCGGATCAGTGAAGATCACCTTGTAGTTCGCCAGCGTGAAGTCCTGTGGGAAAAGCGTCAGGCCGCCGAGGATTTCGGTGTTGCTCTTGAACGACATGTTCAGCAGCCAGTAGATCGGCACCAGCAGAAACAGGATGTAGACCAGCAACGGAATAAGCTTTTTCTTGCTCATGGCCGGGCCTCAGCGGTTGGCGTCGGAGTGCGTCATGGCGGTATAGAACAGCCAGGACACCAACAGGATGATCAGGAAGTACACCAGCGAAAACGCCGCTGCCGGACCGAGGTCGAATTGCCCTACAGCCATCTGCGTCAACGTCTGACTCAAGAAGGTCGTGGCATTGCCCGGCCCGCCGCCGGTGAGCACGAAAGGCTCGGTGTAGATCATGAAACTGTCCATGAAACGCAGCATCACCGCGATCAGCAGTACGCTTTTCAGTTTGGGCAATTGAATGTGGCGGAACACTGCCCAGGCCGAGGCGCGATCGATCCGCGCGGCCTGGTAATAGACGTCGGGAATCGCCCGCAGGCCGGAGAAACACAACAGCGCGACCAGAGAAGTCCAATGCCAGACGTCCATCACCAGCACCGTCACCCAGGCGTCCATGGTGTTGGCCGCGTAGTTGTAGCTGATGCCCATCGCGTTGAGGCTGGAACCGAGCAGGCCGATGTCGGCGCGGCCGAAGATCTGCCAAATGGTGCCGACCACGTTCCACGGAATCAGCAGCGGTATCGCCAGAATGATCAGCACCACCGAAGACCAGCGGCCCTTGGTCGGCATGGTCAGCGCGACGGCGATGCCCAGCGGAATTTCAATCAGCAGCACGCACGCCGAATAGATGAACTGGCGCAGCAGCGAGTCGTGCAGACGCGGATCGAGCAACACTTGCTTGTACCAGTCGGCACCAACGAAGTAGCGGCTGGACTGGTCGAAGATGTCCTGCACCGAATAGTTGACCACGGTCATCATCGGGATCACCGCACTGAACGCCACCAGCAGGAACACCGGCAACACCAGCCACCAGGCCTTGTTGTTCTGCACTTTGTTCATGGCTGCGCCTCCTCGTCGCTGACTTCCAGGAGAAATTCGTCGGCATAGACCATCAGCCATTGCGCCGGGAAGCTGATGTAAGCCGTGCCCTGAGGCACCGGTTTGTCTTCAGCCAGACGCACCTTCAACGGTACGCCGTCGAGGTTGAGGGTCATGATCTTGTAGGTGCCGAGGTCTTCGACGTGTACGACTTCGGCCTGCATCGCGTCGTCAAACGGCTCGTCCCACACATGAATGAACTCGGGGCGGATGCCGACCTTGAGATTTTTCCACTGGCCGTGCTCGATATGGCGCTGCAAGGCGTCGGATAACGGCAGGTGCGTCGAGGCGAAACCGACGCCACCGGACTGCGGCTGCACCTCGATCAGATTCATCCCCGGGCTGCCGATGAAATAGCCGACAAAGGTGTGGCTCGGCCGCTCGAACAATTCCCGTGGTGTACCGAACTGGACGATCTGACCGCCGTACATCACCGCGATCTTGTCAGCGAAGGTCGAGGCTTCCAGTTGATCGTGGGTGACGTAGACCATGGTGATGTTGAACTGCTCGTGGATCTGCTTGAGCTTGCGCCGCAGTTTCCACTTCAAGTGCGGGTCGATCACCGTCAGCGGCTCATCGAAGAGGATTGCCGAGACGTCATCGCGCACCAGTCCACGACCCATGGAGACTTTCTGCTTTTCGTCGGCGGTGAGATTGCGCGCCTTCTTGCTCAGCAGATTCTGCAGGTCGAGCACTTCGGCAATTTCCTGCACCTTGCTGTGCACTTTCGCCTCGGCCATGCCCTGATTGCGCAGCGGGAAAGCGAGGTTGTCGAACACGGTCATGGTGTCGTAGACCACCGGAAACTGGAAAACCTGGGCGATGTTGCGCTTCTCCGGCGTGAGGTCGTTGACCGCTTTGCCGTCAAACAACACGTGGCCCTGGGACGGGCTGAGCAGGCCGGAAATGATGTTGAGCAAGGTCGACTTGCCGCAACCGGACGGGCCGAGCAAAGCATAGGCGCCGCCCTGCTCCCAGACGTGATCCATCTCGCGGATCGCATAATCCTCCGCGCCGCTCGGGGTTTTGCTGTAGCTGTGGGCGAGGTGCTGCAAACGGATTTCGGCCATCAGGCAACCCTCGCGACACGCCGGCCCGGTGCTTGCACCAGACGGCCCTGCGCATCGAAAACGAACAGTTTGTGGGTCGGGATATAGATGCGGATCGGCGCATCGACGTCGTATTCATGAACACCCGGCAAGTGCAGCACCAGCAGGAAATGCTCGTTGCGCACATGCAGGAAGGTTTCCGAGCCGCTGATTTCGGCGACCTCGACGGTCACGGCCAGTTCGAGATCGTCATCGTTGCTCGGCACCAGCGAGATATGACTCGGGCGCACGCCGAAGCGGAACTCGCCCTCGCCTACCGGGCGCAGATCGACGTTCAGCGGGAAGTGGACGAAGTTGGCAAAGCTGACTTCGTTGCCGGCGATGCGTCCCGGCATCAGGTTGATCGGTGGTTCGGAGAACAATTCCGCCGCCAACACGGTTTGCGGCTGGTGGTACACCGAAGTCGACTGGCCACTCTGAATCACCCGGCCTTCGTGAAGAATGGTCGTGGTGCCGCCGAGCGCCAGCGCTTCGTTGGGTTCGGTGGTGGCGTAAATGGCGATGGTGTGGCGCGCCTTGAACAGCTCGCGCATTTCCTGACGCAGCTCTTCGCGCAGCTTGTAGTCGAGGTTGACCAACGGCTCGTCGAAGAGGATCAGTTCAGCATCCTTGACCAGGGCGCGGGCCATGGCCGTGCGCTGTTGCTGCCCACCGGAGAGCTCCAGCGGATAGCGCTGCAAGAACTTCTCGATGCGCAGCATGCGTGCGGTTTCCTGCACCTTGCTGTGGATGATCTCTTTCGAAATACCGGCCTGACGCAGTGGCGAGGCGATGTTCTCGAACACCGTCATGGTCGGGTAATTGATGAACTGCTGATAGACCATCGACACGTTGCGCAGCCGCACCGGGCGCTGGGTGACGTCGACACCGTTCATCAGCACGCGGCCGCTGTCGGGCTTGTCGAGGCCGGCCATCAGGCGCATGAGGCTGGTCTTGCCGGACAGGGTGCGCCCGAGCAGAACGTTGAAGGATCCGGGTTCGAATTTCAGGCACGCATCGTCGATCCAGATCTGGCCCTCGACGGTACGGCTGACGTGCTCCAGGGTGAGTGACATGGCTCGGCCTTTTTTATTTTTGGAGTCAAGCGACCGGAGCAACAGAGCGACATTCGTGCCAGAAATGGCAAGTGGTTGATTTGTCTTGAGAAGCAGTGTTTACGGGGGCAAGCGGCGTTCACAGCTGAACACTTTTGAACAGTCGGGGTGATTGACAATGAACAATAGTGAACAACACTCTATGCACGCTTTTGCCCAATCCTGAATGCAAAATGGATCCCCTGTGGGAGCGAGCCTGCTCGCGAAAGCGGTGTGTCATTCAATGAATCCATTGACTGAACCGACGCTTTCGCGAGCAGGCTCGCTCCCACATGGGGATTTGTGTAGTTTTGAAGATCGGGCTCATAACAATAATAAAATCGCTGCACTCAGAGGCTCGCCCCCATGGCCGCACCTGCTTCGCCGCTGTCCCACGACGCGATCGTCCAGACCTCCTGGCAACGTTGCCGCGCGTTCGGCCTCGACCACCAGAGCGCGCCGGCCTTCGATCAATTACCCGCCGCCGGCATTGCACGATTGCTCGACAGCCATCATTCGCTGGTGCAGACCACGCATCAGGAAGTCCTGCCCTACTACGAAAACATCCTCAGCAATTCCAACTGCCTGATCATGCTCGCCGACAATCAGGGCCAAGTGCTGACCTCGTGGGGCACGCAGCGCTTTATCGAACCGAATCTGGCCCGGGGCTTTCAGGCCGGGGCGAGCTGGATGGAGCGCAGCAGCGGCACCAATGCAATCGGCACCGCACTGGCCTGTGAGCAGGCTGTGCACATCGAACACGATGAACACTTCCTCAAGGCCAACCGCTTCATGACCGGCTCCGCCGCGCCGATTTTCGACGCCGAGCGCAAGGTCATCGCCGTGCTCGATGTCTCCAGCGACAGCTATCTGCCACCCTCGCACACCCTCGGCATGGTCAAGATGATGAGCCAGACCGTGGAAAACCGGCTGATCCTCAACCTGTTCCATGGCCAGCACTTTCAACTGACATTCAACACCGGGTTGAACAACCTCGACAGCCAGTGGGCCGGGTTGCTGATCTTCGATGAAAGCGGTCAAGTGCTGTCGGCCAATCGCCGCGCCGACAATTTGCTCGGTGTGCGTTTGTCGCGCGTCAGCGTTGAAAGCCTGTTCAAGGTGTCGCTGCTGGAGTTGATCAATCAGCCCGAGGGTCTGCCGTTTGCCCTGCAGACCTCTGGACGCAACCGTTTCCAGTGTTTGCTGAAACGGCCGAAACAGGCACCGGTGCAGGCGCGAGTGTTTGTCGCCGAGGACAAGCCTGCGCCAGCCAGCGTGATCAGTCTCAATACGCTGCATTTCGGCGACAGCCGCGTGGAAAAGGCCGTGCGCCAGGCCGAGCGCTTGCTGGAAAAAGACATTCCGTTGTTGATCCACGGTGAAACCGGCGTCGGCAAGGAAGTGTTCGTCAAAGCCTTGCACCAGGCCAGCTCCCGGCAAAAACAGGCATTCATCGCGGTGAACTGTGCAGCGATCCCCGCTGAACTGGTCGAGTCCGAGTTGTTCGGTTACGAGAAAGGCGCGTTCACCGGGGCCAACCAGAAAGGCAGCATCGGCCTGATCCGCAAGGCCGACAAAGGCACGCTGTTTCTCGATGAGATCGGTGACATGCCGCTGCCGACCCAGGCGCGTTTGTTGCGAGTGTTGCAAGAGCGTTGCGTGCAGCCGGTGGGCAGCAGCGAGTTATTCCCGGTTGATTTGCGGATCATTTCCGCGACCAACCGTTCGTTGCGCGAACAGGTGCAACTGGGCCGCTTCCGCGAAGATTTGTATTACCGCATTGGTGGGCTGACGCTGGAGCTGCCGCCGTTACGCGAGCGCAGCGACAAGCAAGCGTTGTTCAAACGACTGTGGGAGCAGCATCGCGAGCCGACGCAATGGGCGGGGCTGAGCCCTGAAGTTCTGGAGTTGTTTGAAAAGCATCCGTGGCCGGGGAATTTGCGTCAGGTCAGCAGCGTGATGCAGGTGGCGTTGGCCATGGCCGAGGAGCAACCGGTACGGCCGGAGCATTTGCCGGATGATTTTTTTGTCGATCTGGAGATGGAGCCGGTTGAGACGGCTGCGCCGCTGGGGCTGGATTTGAATGATGTTGAGGCGTTGAATCGCGAGTTGAAGGCGGCCGGGGGAAATATTTCGCATCTGGCGCGGCGGCTGGGGGTTAGCCGGAATACGCTTTACAAGCGGTTGCGGCAGGCTGAATGACAAGTTGTCTGGACGGGCCTCTTCGCGAGCAGGCTCGCTCCCACAGGGGATCGATCGTTCCCACGCTCCGCGTGGGAATGCAGCCCGGGACGCTCCGCGTCCCTACAGAGCCGAACGCGGAGCGTCCGTTGAGGCATTCCCACGCAGAGCGTGGGAACGATCATGGTAGGGGCTCTGGGCCTCAGTCAGCCAGACGCCAGGTAGTCCCACCCTTGCCGTCTTCCAGCACGACACCCATCGCCGTCAACTGATCACGGATACGATCGGACTCAGCCCAATCCTTACTCGCCCGAGCCGCCAGACGCGCCGCAATCAGCGCATCAACCTCAGCCGCATCGACCCGCCCCTCAGCGCCCGCCTGCAGGAAGTCATCGGCCTCAAGTTGCAACACGCCCAGCACACTCGCCAGTTCCTTCAGACGTGCCGCCAGCCCCGCCGCTGCATCAAGATCGCTCTCGCGCAGACGGTTGATCTCGCGCACCATCTCGAACAGCACAGCGCACGCTTCAGGGGTGCCGAAGTCGTCGTTCATCACCGTGGTGAAACGCTCGACGAACGCCTCGCCACCGGCCGGCGCCACGCTCGGCAGGCCTTTCAGCGCATGGTAGAAACGCTCCAGTGCGCCCTTGGCGTCCTTGAGGTTGTCTTCCGAATAGTTGATCGCGCTGCGGTAGTGGCTCGAGACCAACAGGTAACGCACCACTTCCGGGTGGTACTTGTCGAGCACGTCGCGGATGGTGAAGAAGTTGTTCAAGGACTTGGACATCTTCTCGCCATTGATGCGAATCATCCCGCAATGCATCCACGCGTTGGCGTAGGTCTTGCCGGTGGCCGCTTCGCTCTGGGCGATTTCGTTTTCGTGGTGCGGGAACTCCAGGTCGCTGCCGCCGCCATGAATATCGAAAGTCTCACCGAGGCAGCAGGTCGACATCACCGAGCACTCGATGTGCCAGCCCGGACGTCCGGCGCCCCATGGCGATTCCCAGCTCGGCTCGCCCGGCTTGGCGGCTTTCCACAGGACGAAGTCGAGCGGGTCTTGTTTCGACTCGTCGACCTCGATGCGCGCACCGATGCGCAAATCTTCGATCTTCTTGCGCGACAGCTTGCCGTAGCCCATGAACTTGGCGACGCGATAGTACACGTCGCCATTGCCCGGCGCGTAGGCGTAGCCCTTGTCGATCAGGGTCTGGATCATCGCGTGCATGCCAGCGATGTGATCGGTGGCGCGCGGTTCCATGTCCGGCTTCTGGATGTTCAGGCGCGCTTCGTCTTCGTGCATCGCGGCGATCATGCGCTCGGTCAGCGCTTCGAACGACTCACCGTTCTCGCGGGCGCGATTGATGATCTTGTCGTCGATGTCGGTGATGTTGCGCACGTAGGTCAGGTCATAACCGCTGAAGCGCAGCCAGCGCGTCACCAGGTCGAACGCAACCATGCTGCGGCCGTGGCCGAGGTGGCAGTAGTCGTACACGGTCATCCCGCAGACGTACATGCGCACCTTGTTGCCATCCAGCGGCTTGAAGACTTCTTTGCTCTTGGTGAGCGTGTTGTAGATCGTTAGCACGTTAGTTCCTTGACTCACTCACTGGCCCCACGAATCACGCAGGGTCACGGTACGGTTGAATACCGGCTGACCGGGTTTCGAGTCCTTCAGATCCGCGACGAAGTAGCCTTCGCGCTCGAACTGGAAACGGTCTTCCGGCTGTGCGTTGCCGAGCGATGGCTCAGCGCGACAACCGGTCAGCACTTGCAGCGAGTCAGGGTTGATGTTGTCGAGGAAGCTGGCGCTGTCTTCGGCCTTTTCCGGGTTCGGCGAACGGAACAGGCGATCGTACAGACGTACTTCGCACTCGACGCTGGCGGCGGCCGGCACCCAGTGGATCACGCCCTTGACCTTGCGCCCTTCCGGGTTCTTGCCGAGGGTGTCCGGGTCGTACGAGCAACGCAGTTCGACGATGTTGCCGTCGGCGTCCTTGATCGCTTCGTCGGCGCGGATCACGTAGCTGCCGCGCAGACGCACTTCACCGGCCGGTTCCAGGCGCTTGTAGCCCTTCGGCGGCTCTTCCATGAAGTCTTCACGGTCGATGTAGATTTCCCGGGCGAACGGCAGCGCGCGCACGCCCATGTCTTCTTTCGGGTGGCGTGGCAGTTCGAGGTTTTCGACCTGGCCTTCCGGGTAGTTGGTGATGACCACTTTCAGCGGACGCAGCACGCACATGGCGCGCGGGGCGCTGTGGTCGAGGTCGTCACGGATGCTGAATTCGAGCATGCCGAAATCAACCACACCGTCGGAACGGTTGGTGCCGATCATTTCGCAGAAGTTGCGGATCGATTTCGGCGTGTAGCCACGGCGGCGGAAGCCCGACAGCGTGGACATGCGCGGATCGTCCCAGCCATTGACGTGCTTCTCGTCAACCAGTTGCTTGAGCTTGCGCTTGCTGGTGATCGTGTAGTTCAGGTTCAGACGGCTGAACTCGTACTGGCGCGGGTTCGCCGGCACCGGCAGGTTCTCCAGGAACCATTCGTACAGCGGGCGATGGCTTTCGAACTCGAGGGTGCAGATCGAATGCGTGATGCCTTCGATGGCGTCCGACTGACCGTGGGTGAAGTCGTAGTTCGGGTAGATGCACCACTTGTCACCGGTCTGGTGGTGATGGGCGTGGCGGATGCGATACATGATCGGGTCGCGCAGGTTCATGTTCGGCGAGGCCATGTCGATCTTCGCCCGCAGCACGCGCGCGCCGTCCGGGAATTCACCGACCTTCATGCGCGCGAACAGGTCGAGGTTTTCCTCAACCGAACGGTCACGGAACGGGCTGTTCTTGCCCGGCTCGGTGAGGCTGCCACGGTATTCCTTGGCCTGCTCCGGGGTCAGGTCGTCGACGTAGGCCTTGCCGGCCTTGATCAGCTCGACGGCCCAGTCGTGCAACTGGTCGAAATACTGCGAGGCGTAGCGCACTTCACCGGACCATTCGAAGCCCAGCCATTTGACGTCGCTTTCGATGGCGTCGATGTATTCCTGATCTTCCTTGGCCGGGTTGGTGTCGTCGAAACGCAGGTGCGTGACGCCACCGAACTCCTGGGCCAGGCCGAAGTTGACGCAGATCGACTTGGCGTGGCCGATGTGCAGATAGCCGTTAGGCTCCGGCGGGAAACGAGTCACGATCTGGGTGTGCTTGCCCGAGTCCAGGTCTGCCTGGATGATCGGCCGCAGGAAGTTGACCGGCACGGCAGGGCCGGACTTGGCATTCGAGGTAGGGTCGACAGTGGGCTTGCTCATAGGATCCTTGACGTACAGGTGCGCGGCCGCAAAGAGGGGCCAGACAAAACAAAGCCGCTATCATAGCCGATGCTGTCAAGGGCCTGACAGAGCAGCCCCGATAAAGGCATGCATTTAATCGCCGGGAAATGAAAAACCGCCTCGAAATTCGCGCCTGTCACGCTAAACTGCGCACCTTGGCCGAAGCAGGCTGAACCGGTTGTGGGGCTCAATGTCCCAGAACCACGAATTCCTCAGAAGAGTAGCGATCATGACTCAAGTCAAACTGACCACCAACCATGGCGACATCGTCATCGAACTGAACGCTGAAAAGGCGCCGATCACCGTTGCCAACTTCATCGAGTACGTCAACGCCGGTCACTACACCAACACCGTATTCCACCGCGTCATCGGTAACTTCATGATCCAGGGCGGCGGTTTCGAGCCTGGCATGAAAGAAAAGAAAGATAAGCGTCCAAGCATCCAGAACGAAGCGGACAACGGTCTCTCCAACGACAAATACACCGTCGCCATGGCCCGCACCATGGAGCCGCATTCGGCTTCGGCGCAGTTCTTCATCAACGTCGCCGACAACACCTTCCTCAACCACAGCGGCAAGAACGTGCAGGGCTGGGGCTACGCGGTATTCGGTAAAGTCACCGCCGGCACCGACGTTGTCGACAAGATCAAAGGCGTGTCGACCACTTCCAAGTCCGGCCACCAGGACGTACCCGCAGACGACGTGATCATCGAGAAAGCCGAGATCATCGAAGCGTGATATTGCTGATTTCAGACTTGCATCTGGAAGAGGAGCGCCCGGACATTACCCGGGCGTTTCTGGATTTGCTCGCCGGACGCGCCCGCTCGGCGAGTGCGTTGTACATCCTCGGCGACTTCTTCGAGGCGTGGATTGGCGACGACGCCATGACGCCCTTTCAGCGTTCCATCTGCCAGGCCCTGCGCGATTTGAGCGACAGCGGCACAGCCATATTCCTGATGCACGGCAATCGCGACTTCATGCTCGGCAAGGCCTTCTGCAAACAGGCCGGCTGCACCTTGCTGAAGGATCCGAGTGTCGTGCAGTTCTACGGCGAGCCGGTGCTGCTGATGCACGGCGACAGCCTGTGTACCCGCGACGTCGGCTATATGAAGCTGCGGCGTTATCTGCGTAATCCGATCACCCTGTTCATCCTCCGTCACCTGCCACTGCGCAGCCGCCATAAACTGGCGCGCAAGCTACGCAGCGAAAGCCGCGCACAGACGCGGATGAAGGCCAATGACATCGTTGATGTCACCCCGGAAGAGATTCCGCGAGTGATGCAGGAGTTCGGCGTGAAAACCCTGATCCACGGCCATACCCATCGCCCGGCAATTCACAAGTTGCAGCTTGGTGAACAAGCGGCGAAGCGGATTGTGCTGGGGGATTGGGATCGTCAGGGTTGGGCGTTGCAGGTGGATGAGAGCGGGTATGCCTTGGCGCCGTTCGATTTCGCCCCGCCGCTGGCATTGCCGCACGGCTGAAGAGCTTTACCCCCTCACCCCAGCCCTCTCCCCCAGGGGGGCGAGGGGGAAAGGGAGCTGATCGCATGCAGTTCAAAACCTGAGTTCGACTCGGTATCGCAAGTCGATGTACCTCGAACATGCACCGCGGTCAGTCCCCTCTCCCTCCGGGAGAGGGTTAGGGTGAGGGGCTCTTGATTCTAGTGCCCCGAAGCTGCCGGCCCGGCCTTGGCGGCAAACGGCGGTTTCGCCAGCCATACAATCAAAATCAGCCCCATGAATCCCCACCCTAGCAACGTGAAGTAATCCACGGTCGAAAGCATGTACGCCTGGCTGGTGAGGATCTGCTCCATCTGCGCATACGCCGACTGACTCGCCCCACCCAACTGATTCAAGGTCTCACGGGTGGCAGGCTCAAACGTGCTGATGCTTTCGCTCATATACGCATGATGCTGATCGGCCCGGCGAATCCAGATCCAGGTGGTCAGCGACGCCGCAAAGCTGCCGCCCAATGTCCGCAGGAACGTCGCCAGGCCTGCGCCATCAGCGATCTGGCTCGGCGGCAAGTCCGACATCAGAATACTCAGGGTCGGCATGAAGAACAGCGCCACACCGATACCCATGAACAACTGCACCAGAGCGATGTGCTGGAAGTCGACCTCGTTGGTGAACTCGGCACGCATGAAGCAGCTCAGGCCAATCGCCAAAAACGCAATGCCGGCGAGCAGACGCAGGTCGAACTTGTGCGCGTATTTGCCGACAAATGGCGACAGCAACACCGGCAGAATCCCGATCGGCGCCACGGCAAGTCCCGCCCAAGTCGCGGTGTAACCCATTTGCGTTTGCAGCCACTGCGGCAGGATCAGGTTGATGCCGAAGAACCCGGCGTAACCCAAGACCAGCACCAGCGTGCCGATGCGGAAGTTGCGATGGGCGAACAGGCGCAGGTTGACCACCGGATGGCGGTCGGTCATTTCCCAGATCACGAACACCGCCAGCGCGACCACGGAAATCGCCGCGCCGACGATGATGAA
Organism: Pseudomonas siliginis; assembly: GCF_024072275.1. NCBI lineage: Bacteria > Pseudomonadati > Pseudomonadota > Gammaproteobacteria > Pseudomonadales > Pseudomonadaceae > Pseudomonas > Pseudomonas siliginis. Next base: position 3,730,506 of record NZ_CP099598.1, read on the forward strand.
GTTCGATTCGAACCAGTCCAGGTCATTGCCCTTGTCGAGGATCACCTGCAACGCGCCGACGCCAATGATCAGGGTGATCAGGCCGACGTAATCCATCGGCTGGCGACTGGTCACCACCGGCCGTTTCGCCAGTTGCGAACGCACCACCATCACCGCAAAGATGCCGATCGGTACGTTGATGAAGAAGATCCACGGCCAGCTGTAACTGTCGGTGATCCAGCCGCCGAGAATCGGCCCGGCAATCGGCGCGACCACCGTGACCATCGCCAGCAATGCCAGGGCCATCCCGCGTTTCGCCGGCGGATACACCGCGATCAACAGGGTCTGCGTCATCGGGTACAGCGGCCCGGCCACCAGGCCTTGCAGCACACGAAAGCCGATCAGCTCAGGCATCGAAGTGGAGATACCGCAGAGAAACGACGCCAGCACAAACAGCATCGTCGCCCACAGAAACAGCTTCACCTCACCGAAGCGGCGGCTGAGCCAACCGGTCAGCGGCAGCGCAATCGCGTTGCTCACGGCAAACGAAGTGATGACCCAGGTGCCCTGCTCCGAACTCACCCCGAGGTTGCCGGAAATCGTCGGCAGCGCCACGTTGGCGATGGTCGTGTCGAGCACTTGCATGAACGTCGCCAGCGACAGGCCGATGGTGCTGAGCAACAGGCTGGGCGGCGTGAAAGAAGCGTTATTGCTCATTGTGAATCCTATGAAACCTGATGGTCGCTGCGGTCTGATGAACACAGCAGGCCCTGTGGTAACAGGCCCTTGTGGCGAGGGGATTTATCCCCGCTGGGTCGCGAAGCGGCCCCTCTTTTGGCTCAGGAAAAACGGGCCTGCTGCGCAGTCCAGCGGGGATAAATCCCCTCGCCACAGATAAATCCCCTCGCCACAGATAACCGCTCACCACAGAGCCTACTTCTGATCCGGTGTGCTCTCAGCGCTGCGCGGTCTTGCCTGCTGCTGCGCTGTTGTCGTGAATCAACTGGGCAATCATCGCGTCCGCTTCGGCCAGTTGGCGCTCGTAGACGTTGGTGCTGAACGAGGCCTTTTGCGGCGGTTGCTGGGCCAGCACCGGGCCGCTCTGGTCGTGCAGATTGACCTCGACATTGGTCGACAGACCGACACGCAGCGGGTGCTTGGCCAGCTCTTCGGCATTGATGTGGATACGCACCGGCACACGCTGAACAATCTTGATCCAGTTACCGGTGGCGTTCTGTGCCGGCAGCAGAGCAAACGCGCTACCCGTACCGGCACCGAGGCTGTCGACGGTGCCGCTGTATTTCACGTCGCTGCCATAAATATCGGCCTCGATATCGACAGGCTGACCGATGCGCATGTCACGCAGTTGGGTTTCCTTGAAGTTGGCATCGATCCACAGCTGATCCAGCGGAATCACCGCCATCAACGCGGTGCCCGGCTGCACGCGCTGACCGAGTTGCACGGTGCGCTTGGCGACGTAACCGGTGACCGGCGCGATCAAGGTGCTGCGCGCATTGGTCAGGTAGGCCTGACGCAGATCGGCAGCCGCCGACATTACGTCCGGATGGGACGAGACCACGGTGTCGTCGACCAGTGCGCTGGTGGTTTTCAGTTGCTGTTTGGCGTTAGCCAAGGCGTTCTGCGCCGAGGTCAGGTCGTCGCGGGCGTGGGACAGCTCTTCCTGGGAAATCGCCCCGCCTTGGGCGAGATTTTTCCGTCGGTTGTAGTTGTCCTGGGCTTTCTGCACTTCGGCCTGCTGCGCGTTGACCTGCGCTTTCATGCCGTCGACGTTGCTGTACAAACCGCGCACCTGACGCACGGTGCGGGCCAGTTTGGCCTTGGCACTTTGCAGGCCGACTTCGGCATCGTTGGGGTCGAAGTTGACCAGCACCTGGCCTTCCTGGACCAGATCACCGTCGTCAGCGCCGATGCTGACCACGGTGCCGGTGACCAGCGGCGTGATCTCCACGACGTTGCCATTGACGTAGGCATCGTCGGTGCTTTCGTTAAAGCGCCCGATGAACTCGTGATAGGCCCAGACGCCGGCAATGGCGAGCAGGACGACCACGGCGAGGGCCAGCAGCATCACCTTGCGTTTGCGCGGGTTGCCGGTGTCCGGGGTGTTGTCTTGAGCTTGGGTGTTTTCGGCAGTGGCCATGACAAATACCTTGAATTATGGGTGCGACGAGGCGGGGCTGGCGTTGGCTGCGCTCAGGTTTTCACCCTGAAAGCCGCCGCCCAGCGCTTGCATCAGTTGAATCGACAGGTCGATCTGCTCGGCATTGAGGGTCGCCAGCTGACGCTGTGCCTGGAGCAATTGCTGCTCGATGCTGAGCACGTCCAGGTAGTTGCCGATGCCGGAACCGTAACGCTGGACGACGGTGTTGTAAGAATCCTGAGCGATGTCGGTGGCATGTTGCTGCGCGCCGATCTGCCGGCCGATATCGCGTAACTGATTGATCGTATCGCCGACATCGCCCAGGGCTTTGACCAGACTCTTGTTGTACTGCGCCACCGCCAGATCGTAATCGGCGTCGCGGGCATCAAGGTTGGCGCGCAGGCGGCCGCCATCGAAAATCGGCAGCGATACGGTCGGCGCGATGTTGAAGAAACGGCTGGCCGAACCGAACATCGCATCACCCAGCAACGACTCGGCGCCGGCCGAGGCCGACAGGTTGAGGTTGGGATAGAAGCGGGTTTTCGCCGCATCGATGTCTTTGCTCGCCGCCTCGACCCGCCAGCGCGCCGCGACCAGATCCGGGCGGCGGCCGAGCAGTTCCGCTGGCAACACCGAGGGCACCGCCACGGCGCTGGCTTGCAGAACTTTCGGTCGAGCGATTTCGTTGCCACGATCCGGGCCTTTGCCGAGCAATACCGCCAAGGCAATCTTCGCGCTGTTCAGGCGTTTTTCCGCGTCGATCAGGCTGGCCTGAGAACTGGCTTCCAGACTCTGGGTTTGCTGGAACTGGTACTGGCTATCGATCCCCGAACTCAAGCGGCGCTGACTGAGGTCGAGCATTTGCCGGGTGCGCTTGAGGTCTTCGCTGGCAAGGTCGTAAACGATGTGCGCCTGACCGAGATCGCTGTACGCACGGGCGACGTCAGCGGCAAGTGTCAACTGCGCCGCCTGACGGTCGACTTCAGCAGCGCGCGCCTCGCCGAGTGCGGCTTCCCAGGCATCGCGCTGGCCGCCCCACAAATCGAAGTTGTAATTGAAGCCGGCGCTGACATTGCGCACCGTCGCGTAAGCCCCGCCCTGCCCGCGCGGATCCTGGTCACGAGCCAGCCGCGAACGGCTGATGCCGGCGCTGGCGTCGAGGGTCGGATAACGTTCGGCATCGGCGGCATAGGCGGCGGCAATGGCGTGATGGGCGCGGGCTGCGGCGATCTGCATGTCCGGGCTGTCATGCAGGGCTTCGCGGATCAGGCCGTCGAGCTGCGGATCACCGAGGCTGCTCCACCAATCGCTTTTCGGCCACGCCGCTGGCGACAGGGTGACGCCGTCCAGAGACTGCGCTGTCTTCAGGCTCTTCGCGTCGAGGCGTTGGCCTTCAGTGTCGAGGCCGCTGTAATTGGCGCAACCGGCGAGGATCATCGCCGACAACAGCAGCGTCAGACTGCTGCGCAAAGTGTTAGCGCTCATTGTGATCACCTAGACGCTGGATGGTGATCGGGTCACCGGCGGCCAGCAGGATTTTCTTGAGGATGTATTCCAGGGTTTTCAGCTCTTCGCGGGAGATCGCGCCGGCCAGTTCATTCATCGCATCGGCACCGATGTGCGGCAGGCGATCAGCCAGTTGCTGGCCCTGCTCGGTCAGTTTCAACTGCACCTGACGCCGGTCGCCTTCGCTGCGCTGGCGAATCAGAAAAGCCTTCTGCTCGAGGCGATCGAGCATGCGCGTCATCGACCCGCTGTCCAGCGACAGATGGCGGCACAGCTCGGCCGGGGTGTCGACGCCGAACTGGGCCATGATGATCAACACCTTGAACTGCGCGGCGGTGATGCCGTGGGGTTCCATGTGGGTATCGATGATCCGGTCCTTGAGCAACGCGGCACGACCGAGCAACAGGCCGAGGTGGCAATGTTTGAATTCTTCCGGAGTGAAATGCTTCATGGGTCGACCTGATAACTGCCTAGGCAGTGAATGTATGTCGAGATGTTACTGCTTAGGCAGCGAATGTCAACGCAATAGTTAGGGGGCTTTGTAATTAATCACTGACCGGCCACGCGGGATCGTTCCCACGCTCCGCGTGGGAATGCAGCCGGGGACGCTCTGCGTCCGTTTTTTTTGAGAGCCGGGACGCAGAGCGTCCCTTGAGGCATTCCCACGCAGAGCGTGGGAACGATCATTGGAGAGAACGCGCTCTAGAAATCCCGCTTGTAGAAAATATCCAGCGAACTCGCCACGCCGCTCGCCGCTTCGACGTAGACCTTCTTGCTCAGCTTGTAGCGCAAGGCGATGGTGCTGGCCGGTTCGAAGACGCCGACGCCGTAGCGCAGGCTGAGTTTTTCGGAGATGTTGCCGCTGGCGACGACGCTGGTGTCGTTGCCGCTGCCCTGGGTGTCGAGCTGGAAATCCTCGATGCCCAGATCCTTGGCCAGACCACTGGTGACCCCGGCGCTGCCCATCAGGCCCAGGCCCAGCGCGGCTTGCGCGAGCATGTTGTTGTCTTCGCCATTGGTGCTCAGCGGGCGGCCCAGCACCAGGTACGACAGCGCCTGTTCCTGACTCATCGCCGGTTCGGAGAAGATCTGCGTGGTCGGCTGTTCGGCGCTGCCGCTCAGGCGAATACCGGCGATGACGTCGTCGGTCTGGCGGATCGCTTCGATGTCCAGATATGGCTGGTCGATGGGACCGGCGAACAACAGACGCGCGCGACGCACCGTCAGGCGCTGGCCGTAGGCGCGATAGCGGCCGTCGTTGAGCCAGAGCTCGCCACGGGTGTCCATGTTGTCGCCGATGTGCACCTGACCTTGCAGATTGGCGGTCAGGCCGAAACCGGCAAAGCTCAGCTTGTCCTGGCCGACGATCACGTCGATGTCCATTTTCATCGCGATCGGTGGTTTGCCCTCTTCGGTCTGTGCGCCGACGATGATCGTGTCGTCGGAGACTTTCACCGTCGATGGCGGAAGCTCGCGCACGGTGATTTCGCCTTTCGGCACCAGCACCTTGCCAGCAACTTTCAGCTCATCGCCGGCCATGGAAATCTTCAGGTCCGGGGCCATTTCCAGTTTGGCGTAGGGCTCGACGCTGACCGGCAATTGCGTGCCCTTGAGCGCCAGATCGACCACCAGCGCCTGCCCCCAGGCGACGTTGCCGTTGAGGCTGCCCTTGCCAGTCTTGCCGCTGTTCCAGCCGCCGTCCAGGCGCATCGATTCGCCGGCGATCGCCGCAGTCAGTTGCAGATTCTGCAGCTCCATCGGCAGTTCGGCACCGGACACTTCGCCATCGCTGAGCTGCACAGTGCCGTTGACCAGCGGCGCGAGCAGGCCACCGGAAATAGTGCCGCTGCCGTTGAGCCGGCCGGTGAGTTTTTCCACCATCGGCACGAACGGCCGCGCCACCGACAGGTCGAGGCCAGAGAGGCGGAACGAGCCGCTCAGCGGTTTGTTTTTCGGCAGCGGATTGAGCTGCGCTTGCACCAGCAATTCGCCGAGTTTGCCGCCGACAAAATTGAGCTCGGTGTCGACCCGCTTGGGCGTGAGCTTGCTGCTGAGTTTGAGGGTCTGGTAGGGGAAATCCAGCCAGCGATCCTTGTCGCGCACGCGCAGGGTGCCGCCGCTGGCGTCGACACTGACCACGCCGTTCGGGCCGCTCGCCGGCAGGTCCAGTTGCAGATCGGCGTTGAGCCGGCCCTGCCAGGCGAAGTCTTTGGGCAACCATTGCGCAAGGCTTTCGATCGGGAATTGCTTGAGGTGATAACGCAGCTTAGGCTCGGGCATCAGGCGCTGATCTTCGCCACACAGGCTGGCATTGCCGGACAGCCAGCAATGCGCGCCGAAATTGATCTGGCCGTCCGCCAGGCGCTCCAGTCTGGCCGGGCTTTGCAGCTTCCAGTCCTGGCCACCGGCCTGAATGTCGCCACTGGCCAAGCGTCCGCGCCAGTTGCCCTTGTCCAGATTGCCGTCCAGCCCCAGCGCCAGTTTCAGCTTCGGTCCGATCAGGTCGAGATTGAGTTTCTGGCTTTTGATATCGCCCTGAGCACTGGCGGTCAGGGTGCCCAGCGAGGTGTCGCCGGTCTGAATGCCGCTGCCTTTGAGATTGATCTTCGCTCGTTGCGCGCTGTCGAGCGTGGCGTCGAGGTTGAGGCTTTGCAGGCGATTGTCCTGGAAGGCCAGTTGCGAACCTTGCAGATCGAGCTTGCCCTGCGGCGCCTTCAGCGTGCCGGCGACGTTGACCTGACCGTTGACCTGACCGCGCAATTGCGGCCACAGCTGGGCCAGACGCGGCAGCTTGATGTCGATCTGACCGCCGAGTTTGTCCTGCAGGCTGCCCTTGCCATTGATGCTGTTGTCGCCGAGGCGGATCTGCAGGGCGTTGAGGTTCCAGCGCTCGCCCGCGCCGTCAGCCTTGGCCTGCAAAATCGCCGGTTGGCCGCGCAGCTTGCCTTTGAGGTCGAGGTCGGCGCTGAGGCTGAGCTGATCATTTTTCATCTCGCCTTTGCTCCTCAACGGCCCGGCCAGCGTGCCCGGCAGCTCCGCGACCCAGTACGCCGGGTTGAGCGCCGACAGATCCAGCGCGGTATCCCAGGCGATGCCGTCGGCGAAGCGCACATTGACGTGCCCTTCGGCCTTGCCCTGCCCGGCCTGCATGACCAGTTGCGGCAAAGCGATCTGTTCCAGACTGCCGCCGAACGGACTGCTCAAGGTGAACGCCCCGGCCGGGCCATCCAACGCGGCGTCGAAGTTGCCGAGGTACTGACCATCGGTGTAGGACACTTCGCCAGTGAAAGTACGCAATGCGACTTGCGGCTCGGCGATTTCCGGATAGAGCCGATGCCACGGGAAGTCTTGCCAGTTGATATTGGCCTGAGCGCTGAGGCCTTTGCTCCAGTCGACGTTGCCGGTGAGCTTGAGGCTTTGCTTGTCGTTGGCGTTGAGGTCGAGCCCGGCAATCTGCGCGCCGTTGGCGTCAACCTTGCCCTTGAGCAGCAGCGCCACCGGTGATTTCTGGGCGGGCAACGATGCGTTGCCGAGCAGTTGATAACCGTTTTTCAGGTCGCCTTCGCCGGTGAGCACAAGCTGATTGAATTGCAGCGTGTCCGGCAGATCGGCGCTCGGCTTGAACGCATCGCTGGTGACGCGCAGCTTGGCCGGGAGGTTTTCCGCCAGCGCTTGCAGCTCGCCGTTCAACTGGCCGTCGAGGTAGCCGCGGCTGTCGGCGTGCAGGTTGAGGGTTTTCAGCAGGTCGCCGTCGACTTTCAGCGCCAGCGTCCACGGCTCGCTGCCGGGAGAAGGCAAAGTCAAATCGCCCTGAATCGTCAGCGGCCAGTTGCCGCTCGGTTGCAGCAGGCCGGACAGGTTCAGGCTGAGCTCGTCGCGCTGCAATTTCACGCTGTCGATCTGCAGGCCTTGTGCGGTCCAGTGCGCCGCCAGTTGCAAGCCCTTGAGCTGTTCGCTGCCGTTGAACAACAGGCTGCCGACCTCGACGTCGCCCAATTCGATGGCCAACGGCAATTGCAGGTCCGGCAGTTTGATCGGGCCGCTCTCGGTGGTTTCTTCGCTCGGCGGGAATTGCAGGATCACCTGAGCGGCCTTGAGCTGATCGATGCACAAGGTCATGCGCGTCAGGCACAGCGGCGACCAGGCGAAGATTGCCTTGTTCAGCTCGACGCGGCTTGTGTCCTGCTGCCACACCAGGTGATCGGCACTCCACTGCCCAGCGAGGCGACCGTGGAAATTCTCCACGGTCAAGCCGGGCACAAGGCCCAGCGCCCAACGACTGCCGGCCTGCGTGCCAAGCAGTGCGGCCAGGCTCAAGACGATCAACAAGACCAGCGCCAACAGCGTCAGCGCCGTTATTTTCACACCACGCTTCACAGCTCAGGCCCCATGGAAAAGTGCAGCCGGATGCCGCCGTCGTCGTCCAGCGCATGGGCCAGGTCAAGGCGGATCGGCCCGACCGGCGAGACCCAGCGCACACCTACACCGACCCCGGTCTTGAGGTCGGGCAGTTCGAGTTTGTTAAAAGAGTTGCCTTGGTCGACGAAGGTCGCGACCCGCCATTTCTCGGCGATCGAATACTGATACTCGACGCTGCCGGCAATCATGTAGCGGCCACCGATGCGGTCGCCGTCAGAGTTTTTCGGCGACAGGCTCTGATAGTCGTAACCGCGCACGCTCTGATCGCCACCGGCAAAGAAGCGCAGCGACGGCGGAATCGAGTTGTAGCCGTTGGTGGCGCTGCCGCCGACCTGCACGCGGCCGAGCAGGCGGTGCCTGTCGAACACCGTGGTCAGGCCCTTGACCAGCGCGGTGCCGTATAGAAGGTTGTTGTCCGAACCGAGGCCTTCCTTGGCCACTTTGCTTTCGAAGCTCAGGCGATAGCCGTTACGCGGGTCGATGCGGTTGTCGCTTTTCAGATAGGAATAACTGATGCCGGGCATGAGCAACGTGCTCAGGCCGGAGTCGTCGCCGAGTTCGTATTCTTCACGTTGCCATTTCAGCGAGATCACCCGCTGCCAGCCGCTGGGCAACTTGCTGTGCCATTCCGGGCCGAACGTCAGCAGCTTGCTGAGGGTGTCGGAGCCTTCGATGTCTTCGAACTGATAGCCGCCGGCCCAGCGCAGTTTGTCGGTCAATGGCGGGTCGAGCGGGATGTCGTAGAACAGCCCGACGTTCTGCCGGGGCGCCGAGAGCTCGGCCTCCCAGCCATAGCTGTCGCCCTGCGGGTTGACCCAGTGACGCGTCCAGTTGGCCTTGATCCGTGGCCCGACGTCGGTCGAATAACCGAGGCCCAGGCCCATGGTGCGCGGCTTGCGCGTGTCGAGTTTGACGGCGACCGGAATCACATCGTTCTGCGCTGCCGTCGGTGCCGCGTCGACGCGCACGCCTTCGAAATAGCCGCTCGATTGCAGATCGCGATTGAGTTCGGCGATCAGTTCCGAATCGTAAGGCTCGCCTGCCTTGAACGGCACCATGCGTTGCAGCAGGTCTTCGTCGAACGGCGTGTCGCCCTCGAAACTGACTTTGCCCAGCGCATAGCGCGGGCCGCTGTCGTAGATCAATTCGATGTCGGCCACGCCCGCGCGGGGATCGACCATGAGTTTCTGGCTGGTGAAATGACCGCTGAAGTAACCGAAGCGCGAGGCCTGATTCTGGATCACGCGCTTGGCGTCTTCGTAACGGCCATGGTTGAGCACGGCGCCGGACTTGAGCAGGTCGCTTTTCGGCACGCGAAAGGATTTCAGCGAGGCCGCCGGGCCGTCGACGCGCACGGTGACGTTGCGCAGGCGAATCGGCTCGCCGGGATCGATGTTCAACACCAGACGCGGTTTTTCTCCGCCCTTGATGTCACTGTCGATCTGCGGCTGGTAGTAGCCCAGCGCCTGAGCCGCTTTGCGCGCCTGCTCTTCGGCGCCGCGACTGAAACGCAGCAAGGCTTCTTCGTCGCGATCGCCGAGGCTGCCGATATAGCCTTCTATATTGGCCTTGAGTTCATCGTTGGACGGCTTGATCCGTACATCCAATTCACTTTGCGCCAGCGCCGCGCAGCTGGATAACAGCATCAGCACGCCGCTGGTAAATCTTCGTGGAAACTTCATAGGCGCGGATGCTATCACGGGCTCGGGAGCCTGATAGAACAGGTAATTTGTGAAGAAGTTCGATCGTTATCCCGTTGCTGTTTGTAACACCTGCGGATTGGCGTGGAAAAATACGTGTTCGCGCACCGGCCCGACGGCAACCTCGCCGATCTCCTGATAACCCTGCCTTTTATAGAATTCCAGGTAGCGCGGGTTGCCGGTGTCGAGCACCACGCCTTGCGATGTTTCATCGACGGCGCACCAGTTGTGCACGGCAGTGAGCAATTGTTCTCCGTAATGCTTGCCTTGAAACTGCGGATGCACACCGAGCAGCGGCAGCATGTGCACCGAGTCACCCGGCACGCATGCAGCAACGGCATCGTGGTATTCCAGATAACGCCGGGTGCAGCGAAAACCGGTGCTGAGCACCATGCGCAAGCGCCATGCCCAGCTTTCGGTAACGCCCAGGCGCCGTTGCGGCGGTGCGATCAGGGCGATGCCGATCAAGCGATCGTTGACCAACAGGCCGATCGCCGGCAGGTCCTGGAGAAAATGCTGTTTGACCAACTCGCGCACCGTCGCGCGCACCCGTTGTTCATAGCCGGGACGTTCGGCTTCGAACAGGTAGCCGAAGGTCGGCTCGTGGCGATAGGCCTGATACAGCAACGAGCGGGCTTCGCGCGAATAGCCGCGGTCGAGCATGTGGATGTCGGCAACGGCGGTCTGGGTTTCAGGCATTGCAGTGATTCTCCCCGGGGGCGCGCTCGGAGGCTGGCGCGCTTGTTGGTACGAACCTTGGGCGGATGTGGTGGTTCCCCTGACAGGTATAGACCAAGTCGGGATCTTCATCGATCTCGCCGGCCTCTTCGCGAGCAGGCTCGCTCCCACAGAGGCGCTGCATAGGGCATCACAAATCCCACAGGCCAAAATGATTTGTCCCACACTGGCCCATCTCCCCCATGTCAGCTAGCATCGCCCTTTTGCCAGGACTGCCGACCATGAAGATTGTTTCCTTCAACATCAACGGACTGCGTGCCCGTCCGCATCAGCTGGCAGCGCTGATCGAAAAACATCAGCCCGACGTGATCGGCCTGCAGGAAACCAAGGTCCACGACGACCAGTTCCCCCTCGAAGACATCCGCGCCCTCGGCTACCACGTGCACTTCCATGGCCAGAAAGGTCATTACGGGGTCGCCCTGCTCTCGCGCAACGAACCGATCGCCATCCATAAAGGCTTCGCCACCGATGAAGAAGACGCGCAACGGCGCTTTATCTGGGGCACTTTTGCCGATGCCAACGGCGTGCCGGTGACGATCATGAACGGCTATTTCCCACAAGGTGAAAGCCGCGATCACCCAACCAAATTCCCTGCCAAAGAGCGTTTCTACAGCGATCTGCAAGCGCTGCTGGAAAGCCAGTTCCACAACGAACAGCCGCTGGTGGTGATGGGCGATGTGAACATTTCCCCGGAAGACTGCGACATCGGCATCGGCCCGGACAACATGAAGCGCTGGCTGAAAACCGGCAAATGCAGCTTCCTGCCGGAAGAACGCGAGTGGATGGCGCGCCTGAAAAACTGGGGCCTGACCGACAGCTACCGTCACCTCAATCCCGACGTGAGCGACATGTTCAGCTGGTTCGACTACCGCAGCCGTGGCTTTGAAGATGAGCCCAAACGCGGCCTGCGCATCGATGTAATTCTGGCGTCCCATGGCCTGCTGCCACGGGTCAAGGATGCCGGCGTGGACTACGAACTGCGCGGCATGGAAAAGCCATCGGACCATGCGCCGATCTGGCTTGAGCTGGCCTGAGGGAATTTTCATTGTGGGAGCGAGCCTGCTCGCGAATGCGGTGGATCAGCGACGAATTTTTCGACTGACACGGCGCCTTCGCGAGCAGGCTCGCTCCCACAGGTAATCCCCTGTCATATTTCGGTCACGCGCCTGACTTAATCTCCCCGGCAATCCCCTTGGCTTGATTCGGTGCCGGCATGACCCTGCGTGTTCTCTGCGTTTTCCTGTTGAGTGGCTGGCTGTCGATCTACGCCGCCGCCCTGCCGATCCCCGAAAACGGCCCGGCATTGCGCATTCAGGGTTCCAACACCATCGGTGCCGATCTGGGTCCGGCGCTGGTCGAAGGCCTGTTGCAGCAACAAGGCCTGCTGAAAATCCACCGCGAAACCCCGGACACCGCCAACGAACAACGCATCGTCGGCCAGACCGCACAAGGGCAACGCGTGATCATCGAAGTTGCCGCTCACGGTTCCAGCACCGGTTTCGCTGCGTTGAAAAACGCCAGCGCCGATCTGGCCGCCTCTTCTCGTGAGATCAAGGACAGCGAACTGCTTGCCCTGCAAACCCTCGGCGATCTGAAAAGCCCGGCGGCCGAGCAAGTCATCGCCATCGACGGTCTGGCGATCATCCTCAACCCTTCCAATCCGTTACAGCAGTTGAACACCGAGCAACTGGCGCGGATTTTTGCCGGCGAAGTGAAAACCTGGGAAGAACTCGGTGGCCGTGGCGGCGCCATTCATTTATATGCGCGGGATGATCAGTCGGGAACATACGACACCTTCAAGGAACTGGTCCTGAGCCGGCGTGGGAAAAGTCTGAGCAGCGCGGCGAAACGTTTCGAATCCAGCGAGCAATTGTCCGATGCAGTCAGCAACGATCCGCAAGGTATCGGCTTCATCGGCTTGCCCTATGTGCGTCAAGCCAAAGCCGTGGCGATTGCCGACGGCGCGTCGCAAGCGATGCTGCCGCTGAACAGCCTGATCGCCACCGAAGACTATCCGCTGTCGCGGCGCCTGTTCTTTTATCTGCCGCCTGACACACAGAATCAGTGGGCGCAGGCGTTGGCCAGCTTTGCCCAGAGCCCAGAGGGTCAGGCGATCGTCGCGGCCAGCGGTTTTGTCAGCCAGACCGTACAAGCCATGAGCGTGGCGCCGAATGCGCTGATGCCCGAGGGTTACCAATCCCTCAGCCGGCATGCCCAGCGTCTGACAGTGAATTTCCGTTTTGCCGAGGGCAGCGCCAGTCTGGACAACAAGGCGCGGCAGGATCTGGCGCGGGTGCTCGACTATATAAAGCGCCATGGCAAGACCGAACGGGCGGTGACGCTGGTGGGGTTTGGTGATTTGAAGGATGACCCGGCGCGGGCCGATCTGCTGTCGAAGCTGCGAGCGATGGCGGTGCGGCGCGAGCTGGTCAAAAACGGTGTGGTCATGCGCGAAGTCCGTGGCTTTGGTGCGCTGATGCCGGTGGCGACCAACAGTGCGGATGAAGGGCGGATCAAGAATCGGCGGGTTGAGGTTTGGGTGTATTGATCCTGATGTCGATGTGCTGAGTGTACAGGCCCTTTCGCGAGCAGGCTCGCTCCCACATTGGATCTGTGGCGTGCACAAATCTTGTGGGAGCGAGCCTGCTCGCGAATGAGGCGACGCGGTGTTACTGGCCGCTACGCATCATCTCCTTCGGCACATACTTGCCGATCTCGAACTTGCCGATCGCCGCGCGGTGCACTTCGTCCGGGCCGTCGGCCAGACGCAGGGTGCGCTGCATCGCATACATATAGGCCAGCGGGAAATCGTTCGACACCCCTGCCCCGCCATGCATCTGGATAGCGCGGTCGATCACCCGCAGGGCGACATTCGGCGCGACGACTTTGATCTGCGCAATCTCGCTTTTCGCCACTTTGTTGCCGACGGTGTCCATCATGTACGCCGCTTTCAACGTCAGCAGGCGCGCCATGTCGATCTCCATCCGCGAGTCGGCGATCTTGTCGATGTTGCCACCCAGACGCGCCAGCGGTTTGCCGAACGCGGTGCGGCTCACCGAGCGTTTGCACATCAGTTCCAGCGCACGTTCGGCCATGCCGATCGAACGCATGCAGTGGTGAATGCGGCCTGGGCCAAGGCGACCCTGGGCGATTTCGAAGCCGCGTCCTTCACCGAGCAGGACGTTTTCGTACGGCACGCGAACGTTGTCGAACAGCACTTCGGCGTGACCGTGCGGTGCATCGTCGTAGCCGAACACCGGCAGCGGACGGACGATTTTCACCCCGGGGGTGTCGACCGGCACGAGAATCATCGAGTGCTGGGCGTGACGCGGCGCGTCGGGGTTGCTAAGGCCCATGAAAATCAGGATCTTGCAGCGCGGATCGCAGGCGCCGGAAGTCCACCATTTCTTGCCGTTGATCACCCACTGATCGCCATCACGCACAGCACGGGCGGCCATGTTGGTCGCGTCGGAAGATGCCACGTCGGGCTCGGTCATGGCGAACGCCGAACGGATCTCGCCGCGCAGCAGCGGCTCGAGCCAGCGCTGTTTCTGCTCTTCGTTGGCGTAGCGCACCAATACTTCCATGTTGCCGGTGTCCGGCGCCGAGCAGTTGAACGGCTCCGGCCCCAGCAGGGAACGGCCCATGATTTCCGCCAATGGCGCATATTCGAGGTTGCTCAGGCCGGCGCCCAGCTCGGACTCAGGCAGAAACAAATTCCACAGCCCTTCAGCCTTGGCCTTGGCCTTGAGCTCTTCCATGATTGCGGTCGGCTGCCAGCGATCGCCCTCGGCGACCTGGCGTTCGAAAACCGCTTCGGCCGGGTAAACGTAAGTGTCCATGAACGCAGTCACGCGCTCACGCAGTTCCTGAACCTTGGGCGAATAAGCGAAATCCATGGGTAGTTACCTTCTCGGGCAGAGGTTGTTCAAGTCATGCAATCGATGCTAGAACAGCGCTGATCATTTACCTAGCCTATTCTCGGCGTGTATAAACATTCATCACCAATATATGATCCGCTGATCGTCAGCCCCAAAACACTTGCACTTAATAACAAGAGAAGCCGCGTTATGAATCTGAGCAAGGTCGACCTGAACCTTTTCATCGTCTTCGACGCGATCTACACCGAAGCCAACCTGACCCGTGCCGGGCAGATTGTCGGCATCACCCAGCCGGCGGTGTCCAATGCCCTGGCGCGGTTGCGCGAAACCTTCAACGACCCGCTCTTCGTGCGTACTGCCCAAGGCATGGTGCCCACGCCGATGGCGCAAAACATCATCGGCCCGGTGCGCAACGCCCTGTCGCTGCTGCGCGTGTCGGTGCAGGAAAGCCGCATTTTCAACCCGGCGCAGGCGGCCAAGACTTACCGCATCAGCATGACCGACCTGACGGAGGCAATCATTCTGCCGCCCCTGTTCCAGCGCCTGCGCCGCCTGGCGCCGACGGTGATCATCGAAAGCTTTCTGTCCAAACGCCGGGAAACCACCAAGGAACTGGCCGCCGGGCGTCTGGATTTCGCTGTGGATGCGCCGCTCAACACCGACCCGCAGGTGCGCCACGTCAAGCTGATGGACGACCGTTACGTCTGCGCCATGCGCAAGGGCCATCCGATGGCGGGCAAGGAAAAACTCAGTCTCGATGACTATTTGTCGCTGACTCACATCCATATTTCCAGCCGCCGCAGCGGGCTGGGCTATGTCGATCTGGCGCTGGGCAAAATGGGCATCCAGCGCAAGATCGCCCTGCGCTCGCAGCACTATTTGATGGCTTCGCAAGTGATGCAGCAGACCGACATGGTCATGACCGTGCCGGAACGCTTCGCCCGCCGCCATGATCTGCAATCGTTCAATTTGCCGGTGAATGATGTGCCCTCGGTGGAAACGCACCTGTATTGGCATGAGAGCACCGACCAGGACCCGGCCAACCGCTGGATGCGCGAGCAGATGATCGAGTTGTGCCAACAGGTGACGGCGCAGGAGAAGAAGCTGGAGAAGGTGTAGGGCTTATTACCGCGTTATCGTTCTTCGCGAGCAGGCTCGCTCCCACAATGAATTGCATTTCATCTGAAGGAACGCGGTCGAATGTGGGAGCGAGCCTGCTCGCGAAGAGGCCTGTACAGACACCCCAAAACCATCCCGCTTGACGTAAACGTAAACCACCGATTAGCTTAGCGCCATGCCCCTTTTCCGAGCGCTTTCATGAGCAGTCAGACCTATAGCATTTCCGACCTCGCCCGCGAGCTGGACATCACCACCCGGGCGATCCGCTTTTATGAAGAGCAAGGCCTGCTCAGCCCCGAGCGTCGTGGCCAGGAACGTATCTATTCGCCGCGCGACAAGGTCACTCTGAAGCTGATCCTGCGCGGCAAGCGCATCGGTTTTTCCCTGGCCGAATGCCGCGAGCTGATCGAACTCTATGATCCGTCCGGCGGTAACACCAAACAGCTCAACAGCATGCTGGCAAAAATCAGCGAACGCCGCGAACAGCTCGAACAGCAGTTGCTGGATATCGAACAGATGAAACTCGAGCTGGACACTGCTGAAGAGCGCTGCGTGCAGGCATTGGAGCAGACGCTCAAGAGCCAGCAGGCGGTCTAGCCAACACTGGCGCCCCTGTGGGAGCGAGCCTGCTCGCGAATGCATTCTGTCATCCAACATTAACGGTGACTGATCCACCGCTTTCGCGAGCAGGCTCGCTCCCACAGGGTTCTTCGTGAACTAAAAAAACAGGCAGGTCCCACCCATGTCCCTCCCCTCCCAAGTACGCCTGATCGAAGTCGGCCCGCGCGATGGCCTGCAGAACGAAGCCCAACCGATCAGCGTCGCTGACAAGGTGCAACTGGTCGATGCCCTGAGTGCCGCCGGGCTCGGCTACATCGAAGTCGGCAGTTTCGTTTCGCCCAAATGGGTGCCGCAGATGGCCGGCTCCGCCGAGGTGTTTGCGCAAATTCAGCGCAAGCCCGGCGTGACCTACGGCGCGCTGGCGCCGAACTTGCGCGGCTTTGAAGACGCGCTCGCCGCCGGGGTCAAGGAAGTCGCGGTGTTCGCCGCCGCCTCCGAGGCGTTCTCGCAGCGCAACATCAATTGCTCGATCAACGAAAGCCTGGCGCGGTTTGCGCCGATCATGGAGGCCGCCAAACAACACGGCGTTACCGTGCGCGGTTACGTTTCCTGTGTGCTGGGCTGCCCGTATGAAGGCACGGTCGCGCCGGAGCAAGTGGCGATGGTCGCGCGCGAGCTGTACGCGATGGGCTGCTACGAAGTGTCGCTGGGCGACACCATCGGCACCGGCACGGCGGGCGCGACCCGGCGCCTGTTCGAGGTGGTCTCGGCGCAGGTACCACGGGACAAGCTTGCCGGGCATTTCCACGACACCTATGGCCAGGCCATGGCCAATATCTACGCCAGCCTGCTCGAAGGCATTGCGGTGTTCGACAGCTCTATCGCCGGCCTTGGCGGCTGCCCTTACGCCAAAGGCGCGAGCGGTAACGTCGCGACCGAAGACGTGGTGTACCTGCTGGATGGCTTGGGCATCGAGACCGGTATCGACCTGGACGCCTTGATTGCTGCGGGCCAGCAGATCAGTGCAGTGCTCGGCCGTCCAAGCGGTTCGCGAGTGGCCAAGGCACGCAGCGCGCAGTGAGGTGTTACCGC
The DNA here is from genome assembly GCF_024072275.1 of Pseudomonas siliginis. NCBI lineage: Bacteria > Pseudomonadati > Pseudomonadota > Gammaproteobacteria > Pseudomonadales > Pseudomonadaceae > Pseudomonas > Pseudomonas siliginis. Next base: position 3,747,659 of record NZ_CP099598.1, read on the forward strand.
TGGGTCAGTGCTGTGGGCAAAAGCGAGTAACACGGAAACAAATTGTCTGGCTTTGCCTTGGGGTGAAAAAGCCCTAAAAACTTAAATCACTGATTTATAAGACTTTTTAAAAGTTGGCACGACACCTGCTATCTCTATGGCATAACAAGAATAAAAAGCCGCAAACCAATAAAAACAAGACGAAACGACTCTGACATAACAAGAACAACACGGCAGAGACGCAGCTAACAGATTTTTTTGGAGAAGGTGTGCTTTTCAGGGTGCTCTCAGGAGTGACCCGCAACCGGGCAGAGAACAATAAAACTACCTTCAGGTAGCTCCCGAATCGGTTGGATCGTTAACGAGAAAGCAGATCAGCGCTCAAAAAAATACGTTTGCTCTTGACCCCGGATGGGGGTCGCCAAAAAGCTGTACAGGGCCACGGTTGCCAAAAACAACAACAGACCGACCCTCAATAATAAAAAGAGCACGCAACGACAAATTAAAGGGGAGCTTCGGCTCCCCTTTGTGCTTTCTGTGATTCCTGAATCCCCCGATCCCTGTGGGAGCTGGCTTGCCAGCGATTGCGGTAGAACATTCAACATTGATGCTGGCTGACCTGACGCCATCGCTGGCAAGCCAGCTCCCACAGGGTTTAGGTTACCGCTCGGTTATTTTCAGCTCCTCGATACTGATCTCACGCATCCTGAATTTCTGGATCTTGCCCGTCACCGTCATCGGAAACGCGTCGACGAATTTGAAGTAACGCGGTGTCTTGAAATGGGCGATGCGCTCCTTGCACCAGGCTTGCAGCTCCAGCTCCGAGGCGCTGTGGCCGGGGTGGAATTTGATCCAGGCGACGATTTCCTCACCGTAGCGCGAGCACGGAATGCCGATCACCTGCACGTCCGCCACCGCCGGATGGGTGAAGAAGAATTCCTCCAGCTCACGGGGATAAACGTTCTCCCCGCCACGAATGATCATGTCTTTGTTACGCCCGGCGATGTTGACGTAACCCTCCTCGTTCATGCTCGCCAGGTCGCCGGTGTGCATCCACCCCGCCTCATCGATGGCTTCGGCAGTAGCCTGCGGGTTGTTCCAGTAGCCGAGCATCACGCTGTAACCGCGCGTGCACAATTCGCCAATGGTGCCGCGCGGCACAAGGTTGCCGGCGGTGTCGATGATCTTGCTTTCCAGTTGCGGCTGGGTGCGGCCGACCGTGGTGACACGCAACTCCAGCTCATCCGCTGGACCGGTCTGCAGCGACACCGGACTGGTTTCGGTCATGCCGTAGGCGATCTGCACTTCGCTCATGTGCATTTCGTTGATGACCCGGCGCATGACCTCAATCGGACAGGTCGCGCCGGCCATGATCCCGGTGCGCAGGCTCGACAGGTCGAAGGTCTGCCGCTGCGGCTGATCGAGCATGGCGATAAACATGGTCGGCACACCGTACAGCGCCGTGGCTTTTTCTTCGGCCACCGCTTGCAGGGTCAGCGCCGGATCGAAAGCGTCATTGGGGTAAATCATCGTGCTGGCGTGGGTGACGCAACCGAGGTTGCCCATGACCATGCCGAAGCAGTGATACAGCGGCACCGGAATCACCAGACGATCGGCAGTCGTCAGGCCGAGGCTTTCGCCGACCATGTAGCCGTTGTTGAGAATGTTGTAGTGACTGAGGGTCGCGCCCTTGGGGAAACCGGTGGTGCCGGAGGTGTACTGGATGTTCACCGGTTGATCGAAATGCAGACTGGCGCTGCGTTCGCGCAATTGATCGGGCGAGACGCTGACGGCCAGATCGCTGAGCTGCGACCACGGCAGAAAACCCGGCGGCGGATTGGCATCGAGGCTGATCACCCCGCGCAGCTCCGGCAGGCGTTCGCTGCGCAGCTGACCGATGGCGTGCTCGGCCAATTCTGGCGCCAGGCCCTGGAGCATTTCATGGTAATTCGAGGTCTTGAACGCTCCGGCACAGACCAGCCACTGGCAGCCGGATTGCTTGAGCACGTACTCGAGTTCGGAGCTGCGGTAGGCAGGATTGATGTTGACCAGGATCACGCCGATCTTCGCCGTGGCGAACTGGGTGATGCACCACTGCGCGCAATTCGGCGCCCAGATGCCGAGGCGATCACCGGTCTGCAAGCCCAGTGCGAGCAAGGCCCTGGCCTGCTCATCCACCGCGTCGGCCAGTTGCCGCCAGGAGTAACGCAACTGTTGATGGCGCACCACCAAAGCCTCGCCGTCCGGGTATTGCGCGACAGTCTGATCGAAGCGCTGACCGATGGTCATCGCCAGCAGGGCTTTGTCCTGAGAGCCACGGGTGTAGCTGCGCTGCGGGTTTGCACTGGGTAGATCCATGACGACCCCTATTGTCTTTATTAGTGGGTTTTCCCGGTTTTGAATCCCTGTGGGAGCGAGCCTGCTCGCGAATACGCTGCGTCATTCAGCCTTGAGGGCGACTGATACAGCGCTTTCGCGAGCAGGCTCGCTCCCACCAGAAACAAACCGATATCTGATCCTGAACTGTCCTTACTCTCGCCCAAGTTGACGCTTACGTAAAGCCGATTGACAGTCGAACTCCGGAAGCTTTACGTTAACGTAAAGCTGAACGCCGATTCGTCGTGCGCTCCACCCGATAAAAAAGCCAAAAGGTGCCTCATGAGCTATCCATCCCTGAATTTCGCCCTCGGTGAAACCATCGACATGCTGCGCGATCAGGTGCAGTCCTTCGTCGCCGATCAGATCGCCCCGCGCGCCGCGCAGATCGACCACGACAACCTGTTCCCCGCCGACATGTGGCGCAAATTCGGTGACATGGGCCTGCTCGGCATCACCGTGCCGGAGGAGTACGGCGGCGCAGGTCTGGGTTACCTCGCGCATGTGGTGGCGATGGAAGAAATCAGCCGTGGCTCAGCGTCGGTGGCGTTGTCCTATGGCGCGCACTCCAACCTTTGCGTCAACCAGATCAACCGCAACGGCAACCACGAACAGAAAACCAAATACCTGCCGAAGCTGATCAGCGGCGAGCACGTCGGCGCCCTGGCGATGAGCGAGCCCAACGCCGGTTCCGACGTGGTCTCGATGAAGCTGCGCGCCGACAAACGCGGCGATCGCTTCGTACTCAACGGCAGCAAAACCTGGATCACCAACGGCCCTGACGCCAATACGTACGTGATCTACGCCAAGACCGATCTGGAAAAAGGCCCGCACGGCATTACTGCATTCATCGTCGAGCGTGACTGGAAAGGCTTCAGCCGCAGCAACAAGTTCGACAAGCTTGGCATGCGTGGCTCCAACACCTGCGAGCTGTTTTTCGATGACGTCGAAGTACCGGAGGAAAACATCCTCGGCGTGCTCAACGGTGGCGTGAAAGTGCTGATGAGCGGCCTCGATTACGAACGCGTGGTGCTTTCCGGTGGCCCGACCGGGATCATGCAGTCGTGCATGGACCTGATCGTGCCGTACATCCACGACCGCAAGCAGTTCGGCCAGAGCATCGGCGAATTCCAGCTGATCCAGGGCAAAGTTGCCGACATGTACACCCAGCTCAATGCCAGCCGCGCCTATCTGTACGCGGTGGCCCAGGCTTGCGAGCGCGGCGAAACCACCCGCAAGGACGCTGCCGGGGTAATCCTCTACACCGCCGAACGCGCCACGCAAATGGCCCTCGACGCGATCCAGATTCTCGGCGGTAACGGCTACATCAACGAATTCCCCGCCGGCCGCCTGCTGCGCGACGCCAAGCTCTACGAAATCGGCGCAGGCACCAGCGAGATCCGCCGCATGCTGATCGGCCGCGAACTGTTCAACGAGACGAAATGAATTTCGTCAGCTGCAAGCCGCAAGCGACAAGCTGCAAGAGAACCACGCTCTTGCCCCAACTTGCAGCTTGCCGCTTGTAGCTAGAAGCTGCTTACGGAGTAAGCCCCATGATTCTGCACACTCAGCTCAACCCGCGCTCGGCGCAGTTCGCCGCCAACAGTGCGGCGATGCTCAAACAGGTCGACGCGCTGCACACCTTGCTCGCTCAAGTCGCGCAGGGTGGCGGTGTCAAAGCTCAGGAACGCCACACCTCGCGGGGTAAATTGCTGCCGCGCGAGCGCATCAATCGCTTGCTCGATCCGGGCTCGCCGTTTCTCGAAATCAGCCAACTGGCGGCTCACGCCGTGTATGGCGAAGACGTGCCGGCTGCCGGGGTGATCGCCGGCATCGGCCGCGTCGAATGCGTGGAGTGCATGATCGTCGCCAACGATGCGACGGTGAAAGGTGGCTCGTATTACCCGCTCACCGTGAAGAAGCACCTGCGTGCGCAGACCATCGCCCAGCAGAATCGCCTGCCGTGCATTTATCTGGTGGACTCGGGCGGCGCCAACCTGCCGCGTCAGGACGAAGTGTTTCCGGATCGCGAGCATTTCGGGCGGATATTCTTCAATCAGGCCAACATGAGCGCCATGGGCATCCCGCAGATCGCCGTGGTCATGGGCTCGTGCACCGCAGGCGGCGCGTATGTGCCGGCGATGGCGGACGAGGCGATCATGGTGCGCAACCAGGCGACGATTTTCCTCGCCGGCCCGCCGCTGGTAAAAGCCGCGACCGGCGAAGTGGTCAGCGCCGAAGACCTCGGCGGCGCCGATGTGCACTGCAAGACCTCCGGCGTGGCCGACCATTACGCCGAGAACGACGAACACGCCCTCGCCCTCGCCCGCCGCAGCGTCGCCAACCTCAACTGGCGCAAGCTCGGCGAGGTGCAGCAACGCACGCCGATCGCGCCGCTGTACGCCAGCGACGAGTTGTACGGAGTGGTTCCGGCTGACGCCAAGCAGCCATTCGATGTGCGCGAAGTGATCGCGCGGCTGGTCGACGGTTCGGTGTTCGACGAATTCAAGGCGCTGTTCGGCACCACGCTGGTCTGCGGTTTCGCTCACTTGCACGGCTATCCGATCGCGATTCTGGCGAATAACGGCATCCTTTTCGCCGAAGCCGCACAGAAAGGCGCGCACTTCATCGAACTGGCCTGCCAGCGCGGCATCCCGCTGCTGTTTCTGCAGAACATCACCGGTTTCATGGTCGGCCAGAAATACGAGGCCGGCGGCATCGCCAAACACGGCGCGAAACTGGTGACCGCAGTGGCCTGCGCCAAGGTGCCGAAATTCACCGTGATCATCGGCGGCAGCTTCGGTGCCGGCAACTACGGCATGTGCGGGCGCGCTTACGATCCGCGTTTCTTATGGATGTGGCCGAACGCGCGGATTGGCGTGATGGGCGCCGAACAGGCCGCCGGTGTGCTGGTGCAGGTCAAGCGCGAACAGGCCGAACGCAGCGGTCAGGCGTTCAGCGCCGAGCAGGAGACCGAGATCAAGCAGCCGATTCTCGATCAGTACGAAGAACAGGGTCACCCTTATTACTCCAGCGCGCGGCTGTGGGATGACGGCGTCATCGACCCGGCGCAGACCCGCGACGTGTTGGCCCTAGCCTTGTCCGCGTCGCTGAACGCGCCAATCGAACCGAGCCGCTTCGGCGTGTTCCGGATGTGATGTTTTTTTGTGGGAGCGAGCCTGCTCGCGAATGCGATCTGTCAGGCGGCGGATAGATCGACTGATACCCCGCTTTCGCGAGCAGGCTCGCTCCCACAAGAACCGTGGAGACAGATGAATATGAGCGACTTCAATACCCTCGAACTGCAAACCGATCCACGCGGTTTCGCGACGCTGTGGCTCAATCGCGCGGAGAAAAACAACGCCTTCAACGCCGAGATGATCCGCGAACTGATCCTCGCCCTCGACAAGGTCGCCAGCGATTCGAGCCTGCGTTTCCTGCTGCTGCGTGGGCGCGGCAAGCACTTCAGTGCCGGCGCCGACCTAGCGTGGATGCAGCAATCGGCGGAACTCGATTATCACACCAACCTCGATGACGCCCGCGAGCTGGCCGAGCTGATGTACAACCTCGCCAAGCTGAAAATCCCCACGCTGGCCGTGGTGCAAGGCGCGGCGTTCGGTGGCGCGCTGGGCTTGATCAGTTGCTGTGACATGGCGATCGGCGCCGATGACGCGCAGTTCTGCCTGTCGGAAGTGCGCATCGGTCTGGCGCCAGCGGTAATCAGCCCGTTCGTGGTGCAAGCGATCGGTGAGCGTGCGGCACGGCGCTATGCGCTGACTGCCGAGCGCTTCAGCGGGCAGCGGGCGCGGGAGATCGGCTTGCTCGCCGAAAGCTATCCTGCGGCTGAACTGGAGCAACAGGTCGAACAGTGGATCGACAACCTGCTGCTCAACAGCCCCGCGGCCATGCGCGCCAGCAAGGACTTGCTGCGCGAAGTCGGCAACGGCGCGCTGACCCCGGCCCTGCGCCGCTACACGGAAAATGCCATCGCGCGGATTCGCGTCAGCCCTGAAGGCCAGGAAGGCTTGCGCGCCTTCCTGCAAAAACGCCCACCGAACTGGCAAGCCGCACCCACCAAGGAGTCGCGTTGATGAGCGCACCTGTGATTACCACTGTGCTGGTGGCCAACCGTGGCGAAATCGCCTGCCGGGTCATGCGCACCGCCAAGGCCTTGGGCCTGACTACCGTCGCTGTGCACAGCGCCACCGACCGCGATGCGCGCCACAGCCGTGAAGCCGATATCCGCGTCGATCTGGGCGGCAGCAAGGCTGCCGAGAGTTATCTGCAAATCGATAAATTGATCGCCGCCGCCAAGGCCAGCGGTGCCCAGGCGATTCATCCCGGCTATGGCTTTCTCTCGGAAAACGCTGGATTCGCCCGCGCCATCGAAGCCGCCGGGCTGATCTTCCTCGGCCCGCCCGCCTCGGCCATCGACGCGATGGGCAGCAAATCCGCCGCCAAGGCGCTGATGGAAAAGGCCGGTGTGCCTTTGGTGCCGGGCTATCACGGCGAAGCGCAGGACCTCGACACCTTCCGCGAAGCTTGCGAACGCATTGGTTATCCGGTGCTGCTCAAGGCCACCGCCGGTGGTGGCGGCAAGGGTATGAAGGTGGTTGAGGATGTCAGCCAACTGGCTGAAGCCCTCGCCTCGGCGCAGCGCGAAGCGCAATCGTCGTTTGGCGACTCGCGGATGCTGGTGGAAAAGTATTTGCTCAAGCCACGTCACGTGGAGATTCAGGTGTTCGCCGATCAGCACGGCAACTGCCTGTATCTCAACGAGCGCGACTGCTCGATCCAGCGCCGTCACCAGAAAGTCGTCGAAGAAGCCCCGGCGCCGGGCCTGACGCCCGAGCTACGCCGGGCAATGGGCGAAGCGGCCGTGCGTTCAGCGCAGGCGATCGGTTATGTCGGCGCCGGCACCGTGGAGTTTTTGCTGGATGCGCGCGGCGAGTTTTTCTTCATGGAGATGAACACGCGGCTGCAGGTCGAGCACCCGGTGACCGAAGCAATCACCGGGCTGGATCTGGTCGCCTGGCAGATTCGCGTCGCCCGTGGGGAAACGCTGCCGATCAACCAGGCGCAGGTGCCGCTCAACGGTCATGCGATCGAAGTGCGCTTGTATGCCGAAGATCCGGCGAATGACTTCCTGCCGGCCACCGGGCGGCTGGACTTGTATCGCGAATCGGCACAGGGCGCGGGGCGGCGGGTGGACAGCGGCGTTGAGGAAGGTGACGAGATATCGCCCTTCTACGACCCGATGCTCGGCAAGCTGATTGCTTGGGGTGAAGATCGCGAACAGGCGCGCTTGCGTCTGTTGAGCATGCTCGACGAGTTTGCGATTGGCGGGCTGAAGACCAACATCAATTTCCTGCGCCGGATCATCGCGCATCCGGCGTTTGCGGCGGCAGAGCTGGATACCGGGTTCATTCCGCGCTATCAGGAGCAATTGCTGCCAGCACCAGGCACGTTGAGCGATGAGTTCTGGCAGGCGGCGGCGCAGGCGTTTGCGCAGAGTCTGCCGCAGCGTGCTCGGGCGGATGATCCCGCTTCGCCGTGGGCTTCAGGTGGCGGATTGCGAGCAGGTTTGCCGGCGCAAATCACCTTGCATTTGAGTTGCGAGGGACAGGATCGCGCGTTGACCTTGAGAACTGCGGCCCATGCAAAACTGCTGGGCGAAGCACTAATCGTCGAGCATGACGGCGTGCGCCGCACATTGCGGGCGATTCGTCAGGCTGGCGCGTTGTATCTGGAATGGGACGGCGAGTTGCGGCGCATCGAAGCGTTCGATCCGATCAGCGCCGTCGAGGCCAGCCACAGCCATCAGGGCGGTCTGACCGCGCCAATGAACGGCAGCATCGTACGCGTGCTGGTCGAAACGGGACAGTCGGTTGAGGCCGGGGCGCAACTGGTGGTGCTTGAAGCCATGAAGATGGAACACAGCATCCGTGCGCCGCAGGCCGGTGTGATCAAAGCGCTGTATTGCCAGGAAGGCGATATGGTCAGTGAAGGCAGCGCTTTGGTTGAACTGGAAGAGGGATGAAATAAAAGGGTCGATCCTGGCCTTGCGCGAGGATCGATCCGTTCAGTAACGCGCCGTTGCCTGAACCACTACGCCGATGATCCGGCATTCATCGGTGAGCAGGGTTTTCGGCCAGGTCGGGTTGAGCGGCACCAGGTAACGCTGGCCGGCCTGCTCGTCGAGTTTGCGGAAAATCGCTTCTTCGCTGTCCGGCCACTGGGCGATCACCAGTTTGCCAGGCACTGCCTCCAACTCCGGATCGACCAGAATCAGCATGCCCTCGGCAACGCTCTGCCCGCTCGGCGCGGTCATCGAATCCCCCGTCACCGTCAGCCAGAACGCCGCACCGCCGCGAGCGTGGTAATCCGTCAGTTCGAAGCGCTGCTTCGCTGATGCCCCGGGATAGCTCGCCGCAGTGTCACGCACTTCGCACGGTGCACGCCAATCGCAGACCGGATAACGGAAGTACGGGTTGTACTTCTGCGCCAGCGGCATCTCGTCTTCCGGCGTCGGCTGCGGTTCGCGGATCACCAGAACGACTTCGAGGAAGTCCATTCCCAGCGCCTTGAGCACGCGGTTCATTTCGGTAACACCGGGTTCGCGACGCTTGTTCAGCCAATGACCGATCCCGCCCTGGGACATGCCGACGCGCTCTCCGAGCTCTGTTTGAGTGACTTTGAGTTCACTCATCTTGGCCTTGACCAACTCAATCCATTTATCCATGTGCCGCACCTTACGCGGACGTCTTCGACCGGCAAAACACATATTGTAGTATTTAAATCCTAGTCACAAATACAGGCGGTACTATCCTAGAGGAACGGACTTTCAATCGAACATGGAGTGACGTTTCATGATGAACATCAGCAGCAAAGACCTGCCCGATCTGCAAATCGACACCAGCTTCACCTCCCCTCAGGGCAATGCCGCCGCACAGCGCGCGCTGGACTACTACTTGAAACCGACTGTTTCGAAATCCGAGACGGACGAACGTTTTTTCAATGTCAAAGGCCATCTCAGCGGCGAAGAAGCGCTGGTGCATGCCTCGGATCTGTTGCGATGTGCGGCCGCCACCGCGTTCAAGGCCGCAGAAAACCTGCAAGGCACCAGTCGCGATCTGGCCTTTTCGGTGGTGCACATGGTGGATATGGCGCGGGCGATGGTCGACCATTCGATCGACAACGACGAAGTCACGGCGGACAAGGTACGGGCGGAAAGGAAAGAATTTTCCCATCGCGCAGATAAAAACATTTGACTTGCAAATGATAATGATTATTATTGCAAGCAGCTGGTCGCGAGATCAGTCGATGGACCAGAGACCTTAGGTCGGTCTTCTGGACTATCTCCTCATCAGGCTAATCACGGTTTTTGACCCGGCTTTTTGCCGGGTCTTTTTTTGCCCGTTTTTCGGGCTTGTGTCTTCAGGCTAATGAAGTCTTTGGATGCTGCAAATTCGATGGCGCGGATAATATCAAAAGAATATTGATTGGCAAGCCGAGCCCAGCCACATTGGGCGAAACTAATGGCAATCAGCACTTGAGAATCAATCGCATAGCCTCTAAGCTGCTGGCGCGTCACGGAAGACGCCCCCCGCTACACCCGCGATTCCCCTCGGTTTCAGCCCTGCCTGCGTGTAAAGTACCGGTCATAAAAATCCTGATCAGGAACCGACCATGACCGTGGCCAAATCTTCGTTCGACATCAGCGCCAATTTCGACAGCGGCAATATCCAAGTCATCGATATCAGCAACCCGCTCAGTCCCGTCCTGGCCATCCGCCCGGACACCCGCAGCGCTCATTTTCAGTGGTTCCACTTCAAGGCCAGCGGCCTGCATGTGCACCAGGAACACTGGTTCCGCCTGGTCAACGCCAGCCAATCGACCTACAGCAAAGGCTGGCCGGGCTATCAAGCGGTGGCGTCGTATGATCACGTCAACTGGTTCCGCATCCCCACCAGCTTCGAAGGCGACAGCCTGCGCTTCTGCCTCGAAGCCGAACAGACCCACGCCTGGTTCGCCTACTTCGAACCCTACAGCCGCGGCCGCCACGACTGGTTGATCGAGCAAGCGCTGAGCAAGGCTGGCACCGAATTGCTGGCGACCGGCAAAAGTGTCGAGGGCCGCGACATTCAGCTGCTGCGCAAAGGCACCGGTGCCGAAGGCCAGCGCAAAATCTGGATCATCGCCCAGCAGCATCCGGGCGAGCACATGGCTGAATGGTTCATGGAAGGTGTGATCGAGCGTCTGGAACGACAGGACGATCCGGTATTGAACAAACTGCTGGCCAGCGCCGATCTGTATCTGGTGCCGAACATGAACCCGGACGGCGCGTTCCACGGCCACCTGCGCACCAATGCCATGGGGCAGGACTTGAACCGGGCCTGGCAGAACGCCAGCCAGGACATCAGCCCGGAAGTGCTATTCGTTCAGCAGCAGATGCAAAAGTATGGCGTCGATGCGTTTATCGACGTACACGGCGACGAAACCATACCTCACGTTTTCACCGCCGGCTGTGAAGGCAATCCTGGTTTTACGCCGCGCATCGAAAAGCTTGAAGAGCATTTCCGCAGCCACTTGAAGCACACCACCAAAGACTTCCAGACCACCTATGGCTATACCCGCGACGAACCGGGACAGGCCAACATGACGCTGGCCTGCAACAGCGTCGGACAGACATACGACTGCCTGTCGCTGACTCTGGAAATGCCATTCAAGGACCACGACGACCACCCGGACAAGATCACCGGCTGGTCGGGCAAACGTTCCAAGCAATTGGGCAAGGATGTGCTGACCACCTTCGCCGACATGGTCGACACCCTGCGCTGATCCCCTCCCCTGCAACAACAAAAGATCGCGGCCTGTCCGCGATCTTTTGCTTTAAGCGGTCAGCCGCGATCGCGCCCGCGCAACATGCTGTCGAGCACTTCGTCACGCCGCACCCAGCCATGGAACAGCGCCGCCGCCAAGTGCAGCAGCACCGTCAGAAACAGCAGATACGCCAGATAGCCATGGGACTTGCGCAGCAACGCAAACAGTTGCGCATCGGCCGGCACAATCGACGGCAGATGCAGCGACGACGTCAGCATCACTGGCTCGCCCGAGGCACTGATCATCGCCCAGCCGAGCAACGGCAACACCAGCATCAACGCATACAACAAGACGTGGGAAGCCTTGGCTGCGAGCACCTGCCAGCCCGGCAGATCATCCGGCAGCGGCGGTTGACGGGTGGTGAAGCGCACCAGCAGGCGCACGATCACCAGCGCCAGAATCGCGATGCCCAGCGGCTTGTGCAGATGAATCAGCCATTCATGGCGAGACGACACCGAAGTGACCATGCCCGCGCCGATAAACAGCATGGCGATGATCATCAGCGCCATCAGCCAGTGCAGCAGGCGCGCCAGCAAAACGAAATGCGTCGGTTGCTTGTTCATGGACGAGCCTCCTGTTTGGCGGCGGGCAACTGGCTGACTTCGCTGGTGCGACGCAGGTAGGAATCGGCATAGCCGGCAGAACGCGCGGCCAGCAGTGGATCTTCCGAGCCTTGAATCCCGGCCGGCAGCACCAGCGGGTCGTAGTTGATGTCACGGCACTCGCCACTGAGTTGCGGCTGGGTCTTCTCCAGCACCAGGGTTCCGGCGTTCAGCACTTTGCGATCTGCGGGCCAGGTCTTGCTGGCATCGTTCACCGGGTCACCGGCGTTGGCCAGGGTGATGTTCAACTGAAAGCGCAAGGGTGCGGCGGCCAGGCGTTGCACCAGATCCTTCTCGAGAAAGTCCGCGCCTTCAGGAGCCGTGGCACCCGCCGCGTCCTGCGCCAGCGGCGTCATGCTCCAGCGTACGGCCTGTTTTTTACCGTTGCCATCGACCAGATAGAACGCATTGATGCTGTTATAGGTTTCGGTGGCGTAGCTGGCCGAAGGCTTGGCGGTCTTCACCCACGTCAGAAACGGCACGGCTTCCGGATGTGCGGCAAAAAACGCCGGCACCTTCGTCGGGTCTGGCTTGCCGGTGGCTGGATCCGGCGACTGCGCCTGCTGCAATTGGTAGAACGCTTCAGGCGTGCCCACTGGAAACACCGGCATGCTGTTCATGCCGGTGCGCCATTGCTGACCGTTCGCCTGGGTGAAGCGCAGCGCCAGACTGCGGATCGGTACGGCGCTGTCCGGCGCGTAGGGATTGCCGGCCGGCAAGGCGAAACGCCCCACCACCGGTGTCTGTGGCAGGTTGAACACCTGTGCCGTGGAGAACGCGCGCGCCTCGCCGCTGCTTTCGAAATGGCCGATCACGCAGACACCCTTGGCGTGATTGCGACGAAAGCCGGGATGCACGCCGTTGTTCTTTTCCAGCACATCGACCAACGCTTTTGGCGTCAATCGTTGTGGGTCAAGATTGCCATGCACGTAGGCAAACGCCCCGGCCACGGCAGCGACAATCACGGCAATGCCGCCCAGACGTAAAACCAGGCTCGCGGCGCTCAGTGGCTCGCGCGGCGGCCTGCCGGGCGGTGCAGCGTTTGGGGACGAGCGATCAACCATGAATATCTCCAGGCCATCGGCCACAAGTGGAAAGAGTCAGCAAGACGCACCCCGTCCGGGTTTATTCCGCGGCGCGGTATTTATTTTTGCGCACGGGGAATAACCTGCGCTGACGGGCGTCTTCCTAGTCCACAGCGTAGCGACCAGCAGACATTCATGAGCGAATTCGACGAACAGTTGAGAGAAATCATTCCCAGATTGCGCCGCTTCGCCGTGTCGTTGACGCGCAACAGCAGCAGCGCTGACGATCTGGTCCAGGCCAGCCTCGAGCGGGCGCTGTCGGCGTGGGGCGAGAAACGCGCTGAGGGCGACTTGCGCGCCTGGCTGTTTGCAATCCTCTATCGGCAATTTCTCGATGCGCACCGTCGTTCGCGGCGCTATGCGCGGATGCTGGAATTTTTCACCGGTCGCGACGATGCCGAACCCTCAGTGGAACGCACGGTAATCGCCCAGTCGACCCTGCAAGCCTTCGAACGCCTGCCCACCGAACAGCGCGCCTTGCTGCTGATGGTCTCGGTGGAAGGCCTGTCCTATAAAGAGGTCGCCGAGATCCTCGGCGCCCCGATCGGCACCGTGATGTCGCGCCTGTCCCGCGCCCGCCAGGCCTTGCGCCAACTCAGCGACGGCGAAATCAGCAGCCCTTCCTTGCGGATACTCAAATGATCAGCCTGCCTCCCAACGAACGTGATTTGCACGCCTACATCGACCACCAGCTCAGCGACGCCGATCGGCGCGTGCTCGAGACCTGGCTGGCCAGCCACCCTGAAGAAGCGGCGCAGGTTCGCGCTTGGCAACGCGACGCCCAGCAGCTGCGCGCAGCGCTGAGTGGCGCGTTGCAGCAACCGGCCAATCCGGCGCTTGACCCGATGATGATTCGCCAGCGCCGCCGCCAGCAGTCCCGTCGGCACCTGGCCAGCGCGGCGGTGCTGCTGATTGCCGTGAGCATTGGCGGTTTCAGTGGCTGGCAGGCACGGGAAATGACCCTGGCGCGCCCTGCGCAATTGCCGATGACTGACGCGTTGCAAGCCTATCGCCTGATCGCCCAGCAAGGCGTACTGCCCGCCGATTACAAGGTCGACAGCGACGGCGACATGCAGCGTTGGCTCGACCGCTACTTCAGCGGTGCCGGGCGCTTGCCGGACTTGAAAGCTGCCGGATTCGAGCCGGTCAGCGGGCGTTTGCTCAGCACCGATGAAGGCGCGGCGGCGATGGTGATGTATGAGGATGGCAGCGGTCACAAGGTCAGTTTCTACCTGCGTCCACCGGGGCCGAAAAACACCCTGCTGCCGCGCGGTTCGCGCAGCGATGGCGATCTGCAGGCCGATTACTGGTCAGGGCCGGGCTACAACTATGCGGTGGTCAGCCCGACCGACTCGCCGGCAGCAGAGTTGCTCAAGCAATCGCCACCGTTCTGAAATCCGCCTCTGGTAGGAGCTGATGAGTGCAACGAGGCTGCGATCTGTTGGCGGCAACCAAGATCAAAAGATCGCAGCCTCGTTGCACTCGTCAGCTCCTACAGGGGACCGTGCACATATTTCATGGAGCCGACGCCTGAGCTCTGGTTACACTTGGGCCACCGCGCTCCCGGTGGAGCCCGCCCAATCAAACAGGAGCCTTTCCCGCGTGCCCGCCCGAACGCCGAAACGATCACGACTGAGCCAACGCTGGCCGTTGTTGCGCCGCCTGTTCGGCAAAAGCCTGCCCGTCAGCGCCGGGCACGATGCTCATGCCGCGACCATCCGCGATTATTTCCGCGACAAAGCCAAAAGCCAGGGCTACACCCTTAGCCGCAGTCAGCAGCACGTCATCGACTGCATGGCGCAGCAGGCCAGCGTACTGCTGGGCGACAGCGGCCACACACCGCCGAGTCTGTACCTGTACGGAGCCGTCGGGCGCGGCAAGAGCTGGTTGCTCGACGGTTTTTTCCAGGCACTGCCGATCCCGCGCAAACGTCGCCTGCACTTCCATCAGTTTTTTGCCCGGCTGCACGACGGCATGTTCCGTCACCGCCTGCAGGAAGACGCGCTGGAAATCACCCTGGATGAGTTGCTGGAAGATTGCCAGGTGCTGTGTTTCGACGAATTTCATGTGCACGACATCGGCGACGCGATGCTGATCACGCGTTTGTTCAAGGCCCTGTTCAAACGGCGGATCATGCTGCTGGTGACCTCCAACTATGCACCCGAGGGCCTGCTGCCCAACCCGCTGTATCACGCACGCTTCAAACCGGTGATCGAGCTGATCAACACGCGCATGCAGGTGATGGAAGTCGGCGGCGACCACGACTACCGCACGCTCAACCGCCAGCATTCGCATCAAGTGTTTACCCAAGGACATTACGTCTGGCCGGCTACAACAGCCCAGCGCCAGGCCCTGGACCTGCCACCAGCCGACGCGCCTGCCCTTGCCCTCGAGGTTGGCAAGCGCCAGCTTCAGGCCCGTTTTTGCCAAGGCCGGCGAGTCGCGTTCACCTTCAACGACCTGTGTGAACAGCCAACGGCAGTGATGGATTATCTGCAACTGTGCCAGCGTTTCGACCAGTGGATCATCGATGACCTGCCGCCGCTCGGCGAGTGTCCGATCGCCGTGCAACAGCGCTTCATCAATTTGATCGACGTGCTCTACGATCAGGACAAGCACCTGACCCTGCTCGGCCAACTGCCGCTGGGCCAGAGCCTGGAAGGTCACGCCATCGACCTGGCGCGCACGCGCAGCCGGTTGGGGCAATTGCAGGAAATCCACGCTCCCAACTGACACCCTACCCTGTGGGAGCGAGCCCTGTGGGAGCGAGCCTGCTCGCGAAAGCGGTATGTCAGTCAGAGTTCATTTAACTGATACACCGCTTTCGCGAGCAGGCTCGCTCCCACAAGGTCCCGGGACAACTCAAAATCCTTTCAGCGTCCGCTTTACCGCTATCATGTCGCCCATTCCCGCGCCCCCGCGTCGCTCCACCGATCAATAGCGAAACCAGACATGCACACCCTTGCTCAACTGCGCGCCGGCGAACTGTCAGGCATCACCCGCCTCGACCTGTCCTGCGGGCTGACCGAATTCCCCCGCGAAATATTCCAACTGGCCGACACGCTGGAAGTGCTCAACCTCAGCGGCAATGCGTTATCCAGCCTGCCCGATGACCTGCATCGCCTGACCCGCCTGCGCGTGCTGTTCTGCTCCGACAACCAGTTCACCGAGCTGCCGGCCTGCCTCGGCCAGTGCACCGCGCTGACCATGGTCGGCTTCAAGGCCAACCGCATCGTCAATGTCCCTGGTGACGCTCTGCCGCCGCAGCTGCGCTGGCTGATCCTCACCGATAACCGCATCGAGAGCCTGCCGAAGGAACTGGGCGAACGCCGCGCTTTGCAGAAGCTCATGCTCGCCGGCAATTGCCTGCGCTCGCTGCCAGACTCCCTGCGTCACTGCCATCGGCTGGAATTGCTGCGCATCGCCGCCAACCAGCTCAACGAGCTGCCGCAATGGCTGCTG
Source organism: Pseudomonas siliginis (assembly GCF_024072275.1). NCBI lineage: Bacteria > Pseudomonadati > Pseudomonadota > Gammaproteobacteria > Pseudomonadales > Pseudomonadaceae > Pseudomonas > Pseudomonas siliginis. Next base: position 3,764,046 of record NZ_CP099598.1, read on the forward strand.
ACCTTGCCGAGCCTGACCTGGCTGGCCTACGCCGGCAATCCGCTGGAGACCGAAGCCGATGCCGCTGCCCTTGAGGCCACGCCGCTGATCGACTGGTCGACGCTGCGCATGGAACAGCAACTGGGCGAAGGCGCTTCCGGGGTGATTTCCCAGGCGGTCTGGCAGCGTGACGATGGCACGGCGCAAGCGGTTGCGGTGAAGCTGTACAAAGGCGAGATGACCAGCGACGGCTCGCCATTGCACGAGATGAACGCCTGCATCACTGCCGGTTTGCACCCCAACCTGATCCGCGTCGAGGGCCGCATCAGCGGCCACCCCGATCAGCAGCAGGGATTGGTGATGCAGTTGATAGATCCGAGCTTCGGCAATCTCGCCGGCTTGCCGAGCCTGGTCTCGTGCTCGCGGGATGTTTATGCCGAGGACTGCCGGTTCACGGCGGAGGTTGCCCTGCGCGTCGCCCAAGGCATCGCCTCAGCGGCCGAGCACCTGCACCACCAAGGCATTACCCACGGCGATCTGTATGGCCACAACATTCTGTTGAACGATCAGGGCGAATGTCTGCTCGGGGATTTCGGCGCGGCGTCGTTTCATGCAACCCGCGATGATGTGCAGACGCGCGCATTGCAGCGCCTGGAAGTCCGGGCGTTCGGTGTGTTGTTGGGGGAGTTGCTGGAGCGTGTCGACTCAGGATTGAGTACGGAGCGGCGCGCGCACCTGGAGGCGCTGGAACGACGCTGCTGTCAGGCCGATGTGCTGGGGCGGCCGGGGTTCAGTGAAGTCATCGAGGTGCTGGAGAATCTTTGACCGCTGCGCAGTCATTCGCGAGCAGGCTCGCTCCCACATTGGAATGCATTGCAAATGTGGGAGCCAGCCTGCTCGCGAAGAGGTCATTACTGGCGCGACAGATCAGCCAGCCAGACCAACAAACATGTCCTGCACGTCATCATGGTTGTCGAGGCCTTCGAGGAACGCCTCGACTTCAGCCATCTGCTCGTCGCTCAAGCCGCTGACCGGGTTCTTCGGCTGGTAGCCGAGCTTGGCCGAGAGCACGGTGAAGCCTTGTTCCGGCAGGGCTTTCTGCACAGCGTCGAGGTCGGTCGGGTCGGTGAGGAACAGCGTCGCGCCCTCTTCGCCCGGCTCGAAATCCTGGGCACCGGCTTCGATCGCAGCCATTTCCGGATCGGCTTCCGGGCTGTCCGGCGAGGCTTCGATCATGCCGACGTGGTTGAACATCCACGCCACCGAACCCGAAGCGCCCAACTGGCCCTTGCGGAACGCCACACGAATTTCCGCGACGGTGCGGTTGATGTTGTCGGTGACGCATTCGACGATCAGCGGCACCTGATGCGGCGCGAAGCCTTCGTAGGTCACGCGATGGTATTGCACGGTTTCACCCAACAGACCGGCGCCTTTCTTGATCGCGCGATCGAGGGTTTCTTTTGGCATCGAGGCTTTTTTCGCCTGTTCGACCACCAGACGCAGGTGTGCGTTGGTGGCGGTATCGGCACCGTTGCGTGCAGCAATGGTGATTTCCTTCACCAGTTTGCCGAAGATCTTCCCTTTGGCGTTGGCTGCCGCTTCTTTGTGTTTAACCTTCCACTGTGCGCCCATTACTCACTCTCTTGATCTGTGGCGCCGAGACATCTATTGGCCGACGCGTGGCGGCAAGTTTATACGGCCTAAAGTCGGCAATCGACCAAAAAAACAGCCGACGGAATCGACATCTTCACCAAAGCATGTAGGGGGATTCTGAAAAGCGCCTTTGACATGACCATTCAGCCCGACGGTTTCGTACCCTTGAAACCCCGTATCGCCTGACAGGGCCTGCTCGAATGTTCAATGACAAGGAAAGTCCCTTCACCCTTACGCTGACCGACAGCGGATTGCGCCTGCCGGTGGTGCGTTTTCGCGGCGAGGAAGCGCTGAACCAGCCTTACCGTTTCGACATCGAACTGCTCGGACTGGCCCCGGCCATCGTCCCGGGATCCTTCCTGCACAGGCCAGCCTTTTTGCGGCTCAGTGAGCAGCACGGATTCCACGGCGTCATTTCCAGCGCCAGCTGCGAACATCGCGGGACGCATCGGGTCGGCTATCGACTGATTCTGGTGCCGCATCTGCAACAACTGGCGCAAACGCATAAGCGCCGCGTGTTTACTCACCTGAGTGTGCCGCAGATCATTCAACAACTGCTCGAAGAACATGCCCTGCCAGCGCACAGCTATCGCATTGAAATGAGCGTCGGTCACTACCCGGCAAGGGCGTTTTGCATTCAGTACGAAGAAAGCGATCTGGCGCTGGTGCAGCGGCTATGCGAAGAAGAAGGCATCCACTATCACTTCGAACATGGGCCGGACGGACACGTCGTGGTGTTCGCTGACGACAGCCTGAGCCTGCCGCAGGGACCGATCGAAATCCCTTTCAATGCTGATGAGCAACCACCATCGCCCTGCGTCAGCGCGCTCTATCAACAGCATCGCGCGGCGCCAGTACCGATGCTGCATGCGGTGCGCAATCGCGGTCAGCCAACCGGCAATGCCGAAGCCGCCAACGAGGTCTCGACCGAGTTGCCGATGCCCGCGCGATCGCCGGAACGTCTGCACGCCGAACAACGCAGCCGACGTCATCTGCAACGCCAACGCTGCCAGTTGCGCTCCATTCACGGGCGCAGTGATTGCAGCGATTTGCTCAGTGGACGACTGCTGCTTGTGGCCGACCACCCGATTCATCATTTCAACGAACAATGGCTGATCAGCGCGGTGCGCCACCACGGGCAGCACCCTTCAATCCTTGATCCGGCGCCAAGCGTTCAGCGTTATCACAACGACTTCACTGCGCAGCCCTGGTCGACCGATTTCCGTCCGCCACTCAAACAAGCTCGCCCGAATATTGCCGGTTATCACTTGGCAAAAGTGGCGGGTGCGCCTGGGCAACCTGCGCAAGTGGACGAAAACGGCTGCCTCGCTGTAAGCCTGTGGCCGGCTGAGGATAAATCCGCCAGCGACGCCCTGTGGCTGCCGATCGCCATGAGCCGGCTCAGCGGCCCCGTCGCCGTCGATCAATTACCGCGCGCCGGCAGTGAAGTGTGGGTGAGTTTCCTCGACAGCGATCCGGACCGACCGATCCTTTGCCTCAGCCACGCACGCCAGCCGCCGGAGCGCGAATCAGAGCCCGTGCGCGACAGCCTGTTGCTCGACTGGCTGAGCCACCGCGCCGAGCATTGATCGGCGCCTCAGCCTTTGTCCGCCTTGCCCGCCGCCGCCGCGAACCTGGCCAGGCGCACGTCCAGATGCCGAGGCCGACGCCCGTAATCTTCGGCGCGCTCCTTGCGGCGGATGGCGTTGCGCACCATCAACGAGCCGAGGTAGCGGATGGGTTCCGGCGGGAAATAACCCAGCGGCCCGTTGACCAGCGACGAGCGGGTCCACGGGTTATCCAGGCCCTGCACCAGCGCGGCGAGAATCTGCCCACCCATGTGACACGGGCCGACGCCGCTGCCGGAATAACCGAAGCCGTAAAACACGTTGCCCGCCGAGCTCATCTGGCCGAAAAACGGCAAACCGGTCACCGAACGATCCGATGGGCCGTTCCACGTCGCGTCGATTTTGACCTCGGCGAACGCCGGAAAAAAATCCGCGAGACTGCGCTTGAGCAAGCCGGCATAAGGCGACGGCTGATCGAACACCGGCAGCATCCGCCCGCCATAGGCGAAGGTGTTGCCGCCCTTGCCGAGCATGATCCGGCCGTCCGGGGTGTTGTGGTAGTAATGCACGAAAATCCGCGAATCGAGGACGCTGACGCCGCTGGTCAAACCGATTTGCTGCAACAGGTCCGGGCGCGGTTCGGTGATCAGCATGTCACTGGAAACGATCGCCACACTGCGCTCGAACTGAGGAAACGCGCGGGCCATCCACGCATTCATCGCCAGCACCACCCGGTCGGCGATGACCTTGCCGCCGGGCGTGTGGATGCGTGCCGGGCGGCCCTCTTCCAGCCCGGTCATCGCCGTGCCTTCATGGATTTTCACGCCCGATTGCAGCGCCACCCGGCGCAGGCCGCGCACCAGTTTGCCCGGTTGCACGCTGGCAGCCGCCGGGGAAAACCAGCCTTCCAGATGTTTTGACGAACCAGCCATGCGCTGCACATCGGCGAGCGGTCGCTGGCTGAACGAGTTGATGCCGTTACGCTCCAGCGCCGCGATCACCGCGTCAGTTGCGCCGACCTGGGCGCGATTGGTCGCGGTGTACAGCGTGCCGTCGAGGCGGTAGTCGGCATCGACGCCGTACTGCTCGCAGAACTCGCCGATCGCATGGATGCTGCGCTCGGACTCCCTGACCAGACGCACCGCCTCGTCGACGCCGAACAAGCGTTCCAGGGTGAAATATTTCGCCGACCACGACAGCGCACAGCCGCCATTGCGGCCACTGGCGCCAGCGCCGCAGATGTCCGCCTCGATCAGCAGCACCTCCAGCTCGGGGTTTTGCTGCTTGAGCATGATCGCCGTCCACAATCCGGTGTAGCCGCCGCCAACGATGCACACATCGGTGCGCACCTCGCCTTGCAGCGGTGGACACTGCTCGGATGGGTCGGCCTGCAAGGCTTGCTCGAGCCAGAACGGTCGCATGGGAAATCTCCAGTCAGAAAGCCACTACGCAGCCTGCCGCGCACCGCGCAGCAGGCCACGGGGCGAAGGGTTTCAGGAACGCAGCGGTTTGACGCTCAGCGGGCAGTTGGGGATCGCCGCGCGCGGCTCCATCACGCCGACCGGCCGACTGTTCCAGTGCGGAATCAGCACCAGCGCCGAGAACAGCGCGCATCCGGCGAAGACGATAAACACCGTCACCGAGTCGAAGTAGCCCGGCAGCAAACCGCCGAGCACTGCGCCAACGGAGCCGCAGCCGTTGACGAAACCGGCGGCGGTGGCACCGGCCTTGGCCTTGCCGAAATCGATGGCGGCCGCACCGCTGATCATCGAGTCCGGGCCGTACAACGTCAGGCCCATGACGAACAGCAACGCGACGACCAACAACACGCTGCCGGTGTTCAGCGCAGCCATGAACAGCGCCAGCGTTACGGTCAGCGCCAACAGACTCAGCACGCAGGCCGGCATGCGTCGGGCGCCGAAGAGTTTGTCCGAGGCCAGGCCGATCATGATCGGCCCGAGCAATCCGGCCAGTTCAAACGCGGTTGGAATGATCGCCGCGCCGACCTTGCCGACACTGGGCATCTGCTCGAAAACAATCACCGGGCCCCACAACAGAATCGCGTAGCGCGCCGGTTTCAGCAGGAAATACGCCAGGCCCAGCACCAGCACCGTGCGGTTGCGCAGGATTTCCTTTAACGGCTCCCACACGCTGAGTTTGCTGTTGGCTGCGGTTTCCTCGGCGGTCAGTTCCGGCTCGGGCTCCACCGCCGGCAAGCCGACGTCTTCCGGTTTGTTGCGCTGGAAGATAAAGAACAGCACGGCCACCACCGCGACCACCGCCGCGCTGGAAATGAATGCCGCGTGCCAGGTGCCGACCAGCGTGTAGGCCCACCAGCCGGCGAACGGCGAGGCGACCAGACCACCAAACGCGTAACAGGAACTCCACAAGCCGAGCACGCGCCCGCGCTGCTCTGACGGGAAGAAGCTGCCAAGGTTTTTACACAGCCCCGACCAGCCAGTGGACTGCGCCAGACCTTGAATCAACATGCACGTGGCGAAGATCGGCAATGTAGCGAAACTGCCCATCACCAGCGCCGCAGCGGCGGATATCAGCAAACCGCCAAGCACCACCACTCGCGGGCCAAAGCGATCGGCGAGCATGCCCCAGGTGAACTGTCCGAGGGCATACGCCGCCAGATAGATCGCGTCGAGGTTGGCCATGGCCATTTTGTCGAGGGTGAAATCAGGGTCTTCGGCGATGCCCAGTTTGGCCACCGAAAAGGCTTTGCGGGTGAAGTAGAACGCGGCGTACGCGAGCCAGGTAATAGCGAAGATCTGCACGCGCCAACGCGCCAGGGTGCCGATGTGCTTGTTCATGGTGGTTCTGACCTCAGGGTGTGAGTGTGCCGGCAGAATCGTTAAGAAAAACGCCTGTGTTTTTATTGTTGAGCACTGCGATACCGCCCCTTCCCTTCGGCGATAACGGTCAGATGAGTCTGCTGTTGCACGCACAGGCTCATGGGCCGGCGCCGCTGCTCGACCGAGCAGTCAGCGATGGCGTGAGCCGATCAAAGCAATTACTGTTTAATAAATAAAATCGATTTATCGTATTTCACACATAAGCCGAGCTTGTTACTGGAGCCACCATGTCCGTCTCTCACGCCCAACTCAAAGCGTTCCACGCGGTGGCCGTCCATGGCAGCTTCACCCGCGCCGCCGAGCGGCTTTATCTGACGCAACCGGCGATTTCCGACCAGGTACGCAAACTCGAAGAACGCTTCGGCGTGCTGCTGTTTCACCGCAATAAACGTTCCGTACGCCTGACCGATCTCGGCGAGCGCCTGCTGGCGATCACCCAGCGCCTGTTCGTGATCGAAGCCGAAGCGCAGGAATTGCTGCAGGAATCCCAAGCCCTGCAGACCGGCAGCCTGATTCTCGCGGTGGACGCGCCGATCCACGTGTTGCCGCAGATCGCACGGTTCTGCGAGCGCTACCCGGGCATCAGCGTGAAAATCGAAACCGGCAATACCGATGAATCGCTGTTTCGCCTGTTCAACTATCAGGCCGATCTGGCGCTGCTCGGCCGCGATGTAACCGATGAACGCTTGCTGTGTGTGCCGTTGCGCAACGATCCGATGGTGGCGTTCGTTTCGCGCAATCATCCGTGGGCCGAACGCGAATCGATCTGTCTGGCCGATCTGGATGACACGCCACTGGTGCTGCGTGAGACCGGTTCGGTGACACGGCAGACCCTGGAAGAGGAAATGGCCCGCGCAGGTTTGCGCATCCGCCCGGCGATTCAGGTTGAAGGTCGGGAAGCGGCGCGCGAAGCCGTGGTGGTGGGGATCGGGGTTGGTGTGGTTTCAGCGGCGGAGTTCGGCGCCGACTCACGGGTCTGCGCGTTGCCGATCACCGATTGCACGAGGCGCCTGACCGAAACCCTGGTGTGTTTGCGCGAACAGAGTTCGCGGCGGGTGGTGGCGACGTTTCTCGATATGGTTCGCGAGAGCCTTGTGTAAACAGTATTGGCCCCTTCGCGAGCAGGCTCGCTCCCACATGGGACCGCGCTCTGTAGTGTGGGAGCGAGCCTGCTCGCGAAAAAGTCGCCTCGGTTTTCAGTCTGGCGCCAGATCAAAAAACGCCTGAATCAAGCGCAACTCGCGCCGGCGCTCCATGCAGCCAATCATGTGCCGGTTCACCAGCCCTTCCCCGGCAATCGGGATCGCCACCACGCGCGGGTCATGACTGACCTCCACCGATGACACCACACCGACCCCCAACTCGGCCGCGACCGCTTCGGTCACCGCCTCGCGACTGTCCAGCTCCAGCAACACCCGCGGCTGAATCGAGGCCTGCATACACGCCTGGTCAAACGTGCGCCGGGTAATCGAAGTCGGCTCGCGCAGGACCATGATCACTTGGTCCAGCTCCTTGAGTTTCACTTCCCCGGAGCGATTCGCCCAGCGATGCCCCGCCGGCACCAGCGCGCATATCCGCGATTCGCTCAGCGCTTGCAGATGCAGGCCCTTGCGCGGCTCGACCTCGGTCAGCACCGCGACATCGGCGTGTTCCGACAACAGCGCCGCCAGGGTTTCCTGCGCGTTGCCCAGACGCAGGTTGACGGTGATCCCCGGATAGCGTGCGCGCAGGCTCGCCAGCATCGGCATGACCATGTGCGGCCCATCCGCCGCCACCTCCAGACGCCCGGTCAACAATTGCCGATTGGCCTCGAGCAGCGTCTGCGCTTCTTCAGCCAGGCCGAACATGGCGCGGGTGATCGCCGCCAGTTTGGTGCCCTCCTCGGTCAGTTCCACCCGTCGCGCCGTGCGCCGCAGCAAGGTGATCTGGTAGTGCTCTTCCAGCGCCTTGATGTGTCCGGTGACCGCCGGCTGGCTGATGAACAACCGCGCAGCCGCGCGGGTGAAGCTGCCTTCGCGGGCCACGGCATCGAAGGCGCGCAGCTGAAACAGATTCATGGATAACCCTCACTGATGGCTGGCATAACAACAAACAATTTGATTGATGAAGCGGCGAATTGCAACGTAGGCCCCGTAGCTTCATCCCACAGCGTTTTCGCGAGGACACCCGAATGAGTACCGCCGCACCGATTCTGCTCACTCCCGGCCCGTTGACCACTTCGGCCCGCACCCGTCAGGCCATGATGGTCGACTGGGGTTCGTGGGATGACCGCTTCAACCAGCTGACCGCCAGCCTGTGCGAGCAATTGCTGGCCATCCTCAACGGCGCCGCCAGCCACCATTGCGTACCGTTACAGGGCAGCGGCACGTTCGCTGTCGAAGCGGCGATCGGCACGTTGGTACCGCGTGATGGCAAAATCCTCGTGCTGATCAACGGCGCTTACGGCAAGCGCCTGGCGAAGATCTGCGAAGTGCTCGGCCGCTCGTTCAGCACCTTCGAAACCGCCGAAGACGAGCCGACCACCGCCGCCGACGTCGACCGCTTGCTGCGCGCCGACGCTGACATCACCCACGTGGCGCTGATCCACTGCGAAACCAGCACCGGCATTCTCAATCCGCTGACAGAAATCGCCGAGGTCGTCGCGCAACACGGCAAACGTCTGATCATCGACGCCATGAGCTCATTCGGCGCATTGCCCGTGGATGCGCAAAAAGTGCCATTCGACGCGCTGATTGCCGCTTCCGGCAAATGCCTGGAAGGCGTACCGGGGATGGGTTTTGTCTTCGCCCGCAAGGAATCGCTGGCCGCATCTGCCGGTAACTCGCACTCGCTGGCGATGGACCTGTACGACCAGCACGCCTACATGATGAAAACCGGGCAATGGCGCTTCACCCCGCCCACCCATGTGGTCGCGGCGCTGCACGAAGCGTTGCTGCAATACCGCGAAGAAGGCGGTCTGCCGGCGCGGCATGCGCGTTATGCCGCCAACTGTCAGGCGCTGATGGAAGAGATGAACAAGCTCGGCTTGCGCAGCTTCCTACCGGCGGCGATTCAGGCGCCGATCATCGCCACTTTCCATGCCCCGCAGGATCCGCGCTACCAGTTCAAGGACTTCTATGAGCGGGTCAAGGCCAAGGGTTACATCCTCTACCCCGGCAAGCTGACCCAGGTCGAAACTTTCCGCGTCGGCTGCATCGGCCACGTCACCCCGGACGAAATGCGCCAGGCCGTAGCAGCAGTGGGTGAAGTGCTGCGCGAGATGGAAGTGCTCGATATCTGAGCCTCACCAAAAATCCCCTGTGGGAGCGAGCCTGCTCGCGAAAGCGTCGTCCCAGGCGACACATACGCTGATGTCAGACCGCTTTCGCGAGCAGGCTCGCTCCCACATTTTGATCTCATTTTCAAATCAGGAATTGATTGCCATGAACTACACCAATCCAAGCAAGCTGCAAGCCGCGATCCTCGACTGGGCCGGTACCGTGGTCGATTTCGGCTCGTTCGCGCCGACGCAGATCTTCGTCGAAGCCTTCGCCGAGTTCGATGTGCAGGTGTCGATTGAAGAGGCCCGTGGGCCGATGGGCATGGGCAAGTGGGATCACATCCGCACCCTCTGTGATCAGCCGCAAGTGGCCGAGCGTTATCGCAAGGTATTCGGTCGCACGCCGACCGACGATGATGTTACCGCTATCTACAACCGCTTCATGCCGTTGCAGATCGAGAAAATCGCCGAGCACTCGGCACTGATTCCCGGCGCGCTCGACGCCATCGCCCAACTGCGCGCGCAAGGGATCAAGATCGGTTCCTGCTCCGGCTACCCGAAAGCGGTGATGGACAAAGTCGTCGAACTCGCCGCCAGCAACGGCTACGTCGCCGACCACGTGGTCGCCACCGACGAAGTGCCAAACGGTCGTCCATGGCCGGCGCAAGCGTTGGCCAACGTGATCGCTCTGGGCATCGACGATGTTGCAGCGTGCGTGAAGATCGACGACACCGTGCCGGGCATTCTCGAAGGCCGCCGGGCCGGCATGTGGACGGTTGCGCTGATTTGCTCGGGCAACGCGCTGGGTCTGGATTATGAGGGTTTCCGCGCGCTGGGCAGCGATGAACTGGCCAGCGAGCGCCAGCGCATCCACGCGCTGTTCGCAAGTTCGCGGCCGCATTACATGATCGACACCATCAGCGATCTGCCGGAAGTGATCGCCGACATCAACAAGCGTCTGGCCAACGGTGAGATGCCGCAAAACGCCTGAGGCCGATAACCGGAACACCGCTGATCCATGACAATCAGCGGTGTTTTTTTTGCACTGTCTTGAATAAATATATTGCCCGGTTATTACTTACTCTGAAACAAGGTTGCCCTCTGCGTCGTACGCACTACCATCGGGATGTTTAACGCTTCCGTCAGGCAACTGTTCAGTTCCATCTTCCCAGACAATACGGCCATCCGGATATTCAACGGTATTATCAGACCATACGATCCGCCCGTCCGGATACTCTACCCGGCCGTCGTCATATTGAATGATGCCGTCGGGACGCTTGATCGAAGTCTTATCAACGTCAACCACGCTACCGTCAGGCAGTGTGGTCGAACCATCGACATTGACGGTCGCACCGAGTGTTTGAATCAGCGTAATCAAGGCCACCGGATCGATGTTGATGTTAAGGGTCGGCCATGGCATTGGCGGACGCTTGGTATCGACCGGCGCTACTGGTTTGGTTGGCGCTACCGGTTTGGTCGGTGCTACTGGCTTGGTTGGCGCCACTGGCTTGGTCGGCGCTACCGGTTTGGTTGGTGCTACTGGCTTGGTTGGCGCTACCGGCTTGGTCGGCGCTACCGGTTTGGTTGGTGCTACTGGCTTGGTTGGCGCTACCGGCTTGGTCGGCGCTACCGGTTTGGTTGGTGCTACTGGCTTGGTTGGCGCTACCGGCTTGGTCGGCGCTACCGGTTTGGTTGGTGCTACTGGCTTGGTTGGTGCCACTGGTTTGGTCGGTGCTACGGGTTTGGTCGGCGCCACTGGCTTTGGTGTAGTGGTAGTGGGGCGAGGCTTGGAGATCGGACTTTTCATATTCACACTCAAATTTACAAATATAATTATGATCTTTAATAACAAACTAAAGAGCCGAACCAACAATAATCACGCACAACAAACTATTCAAATCAAAAGAACCTACAAGATATAAGCAACATAGAGTTACGCCCACAGATCAACGCACACCAACAACTTTAAATAAGCAGAAATAATAAACCGTACAAATCAGACTTTTGTGTGTTGCAAATATCATTACGCCGAAACGCTGGCATGTACTGATCGCGTCCATCGGCTATGTCATTGCAAATCCGCGTCGCCCCTGCAAGCCCCCCGTGTGGATAAAGATCAGACGCGTGCCGATGGCAAATTCGCCTGCTTCGACATGCTGCTTGAGCGCCAGCAAGGCCTTGCCGGTGTACAGCGGTTCCAAAGGGATGCCGCTGGTTTGCTCGGTCTGATCGATGAAGGTCAGCAACGCCTCATCAACTTTGGCGAAACCACCACGGCTGGCGTCGATCAGTTGATAGCCCGCCGCAGGCTCGGTGGCGGGCGCGAGGATCGACTCGATGTTCGGCGCTACGCCGTGATCATCCGGTACCGCCAGAGCACCGTACACCGCGCGCTTGCCTTGCTCGGCGAGCGCCAGCCCGGCCAGTGTCGTGCCGGTGCCACAGGCCAGCCACCAGGCGTCGAAATCATCCCAGCCCAGCTTGGCCAATTGCTCTTCGGCTTGCTGCCTGATCGCTGCGCAACCCAGTGCGCCGGCCACGCCACCACCGCCCTCGGGCACTGCATGCAGCGTCGGATATTGCGCGTGCCACGGTACCCAGAATCCCGCTTCGTGCCGCGCGCGATAGCCGGCGTAACCCAGCCAATGCAACTGCATGCCGAACGCTTGCAGATCTCGCACTGTCGGCGTGTCCTGCGGGTGCCCGCGCAGCAGTCCCATGGTTTTGAAACCCAGCCGTTTGCCCGCCGCCGCCAGCGCATGCAGGTGATTGGAATGCGCACCGCCGAGGCTGATGATGCCCTCGGCGCCGGCACGCTCGGCGGCTTTGAGGTGTTCGACGAGTTTGAACCACTTGTTGCCGCTGATCAGCGGGTCGATGCGGTCCAGGCGCAGGATCGCGACCTCTATGCCGGCAACTGCAAGCCAGTCCAGATAGAGCGGTTCGAGAGGGGCCGGGGGTAGCCAGTTGGGGGGAGGCAAAAGCATGGGCACTGCACAATCTGGAAAAGACCACATACTAGTAGGAGCTGCCGCAGGCTGCGATCTTTTGATCTTGCTTTTGAAATCAGGATCAACAGATCGCAGCCTTCGGCAGCTCCTACGGAATGTGTTTACAACTCAGCCGCCAGCCGCGAACCTTGATTGATCGCCCGCTTGGCGTCCAGCTCCGCCGCCACATCCGCGCCGCCGATCAAGTGCACGTTCTGCCCGGCTTCAACCAGACCGTCGTGCAATTCACGCAACGGATCCTGCCCCGCGCAGATCACGATGTTGTCCACTGCCAGCAGTTGCGGCTCGCCGGATTCGCCGATGCGAATGTGCAAGCCTTGGTCATCGATGCTCAGGTATCCGACGCTGTTGAGCATCTGCACCTGCTTGTTCTTCAGACCGGTGCGATGAATCCAGCCGGTGGTTTTGCCCAGACCGTCGCCGACCTTGGTTTTCTTGCGCTGCAACAGGAACACCTCACGGGCCGGCGCATGCGGTGCCGCTTTGATTCCCGCCACACCACCACGGGCCTCCAGTTGCGTGTCGATGCCCCACTCTTTCCAGAACGCCGCGCGATCCAGACTGGTGGCCACGCCTTGATGAACGAGAAATTCCGAGACATCGAAACCGATCCCGCCTGCACCGATTACCGCGACACGCTTGCCGACCGGTTTGCGCTCGAGGATCACATCCAGATAACTCAGCACCTTGGCATTTTCGATGCCCGGAATCGCCGGCACGCGCGGGGCGATACCGGTGGCGAGAATGATTTCGTCGTAGCCGCCCTCAACCAACTTGGCCACGTCGACGCGGGTGTTCAGGCACACCTCGACATTGGTGGTTTGCAGCTTGCGGTTGAAGTAGCGCAGGGTTTCGAAAAATTCCTCCTTGCCCGGCACGCGCTTGGCAATGTTGAACTGGCCACCGATCTCACTGGCCGAATCGAACAACGTCACCTGATGACCGCGCTCGGCGGCCACGGTGGCGGCAGACAAGCCTGCAGGGCCGGCACCGACCACGGCGATTTTCTTGATCTGCTGCACCGGCAGGTAATTGAGTTCGGTTTCGTGGCAGGCGCGCGGGTTGACCAGGCAACTGGTGAGCTTGCCGCCAAAGGTGTGGTCGAGGCACGCCTGGTTGCAGCCGATGCAGGTGTTGATTTCGTCGGCGCGGCCTTCGGCGGCTTTGTTGACGAAATCCGGATCGGCGAGGAATGGTCGGGCCATGGAGACCATGTCGGCATCGCCCTCGGCAAGAATCTGCTCGGCAATTTCCGGGGTATTGATGCGGTTGGTCGTGATCAGCGGGATGCTCACCGAGCCGCGCAACTTGGCCGTAACCTTGCTGAACGCTGCACGCGGCACCTTGGTGGCGATGGTCGGAATCCGCGCTTCGTGCCAGCCGATACCAGTGTTGATGATGGTCGCACCGGCCTGCTCGATGGCTTTGGCCAGCATGACGATTTCATCCCAGGTGCTGCCACCTTCGACCAGATCGAGCATCGACAGGCGGAAGATGATAATGAAATTCGGCCCGACCGCTTCGCGCACACGACGGACAATTTCTACCGGCAGGCGCATGCGGTTTTCGTAGCTGCCACCCCAGCGGTCGGTGCGGTGATTCGTGTGCGCGGCGAGGAACTGGTTAATGAAGTAACCTTCCGAGCCCATGATCTCGACGCCGTCGTATTCGGCGGTTTGCGCCAATACCGAGCAGGTGACGAAATCGCTGATCTGCTTTTCGATGCCCTCTTCGTCCAGCTCTTTGGGCTTGAACGGGTTGATCGGCGCCTGAATCGCGCTCGGTGCTACTTGTTTCGGGCTGTAGGCGTAACGCCCGGCGTGAAGAATCTGCATGCAGATCTTGCCGCCCGCCTCGTGCACCGCGCGGGTGACGATGCGGTGCTTGAGCGCCTCTTCTTCAGTTGTGAGCTTGGCCGCGCCGGAATACACCCCGCCCTCGTCATTCGGGCCGATGCCGCCAGTGACCATCAGGCCGACACCGCCACGGGCACGTTCGGCGAAGTACGCCGCCATGCGCTCGAAGCCACCCGGCTTTTCTTCAAGGCCAGTGTGCATCGAGCCCATCAGGGTACGGTTGCGCAGCGTGGTGAATCCCAGGTCCAGCGGGGCCAGCAGATGCGGGTAATGAGCGGCGGTCATCGGTAACTCCACAACGAGCGATCACGGAAAAATTGCGGGAGCTCTGCGTCCCCCGTCAGTCATGTTCGACAGACTAAGAGTCGCACCGCTGTCACTCAATGACCGTAACTGACAAGTTATTGATCCAAATGCGCAGCGCCCCTTGGCAACCCGGGCCATGAGCCCTACCCTAGTCGCCACATCCTGTACCCGGCTGTTGTTGGTTTTCATGCGCAAACTTCTGTATCTGTTTTTCTCCATGGCCCTCGTTGCCGTCCTGACCACCTATGCCATGTGGGCGGCAGACCGGCCGGCGGGACATTACCTGTCGGACCTGCGCATCAAGCTCGCCGTCAATCAGGGCACGCCCGGCGACCGTGGCAATCTGCTCGGCATCCAGCCCGAATTGTTCCCCACCGATTACCAAAGCTCCGCACGCCTGCACCGCAAACTCGCGGCGTATCTGCAGCAGGCCCGCGATCAGGGCTTGCTCAACGAAAAAACCGTGGTGGTGTTGCCCGAGCACGTCGGCACCTGGCTGATGATCAGCGGCGAGAAAGACGAGTTGTATCAGGCGCCAACGCTGGCGGAGGCAATGAACTGGCTGGCGGCGAGCAATCCACTGCTGTTTGCCCGAGCGTGGCTGCGGGCCAAGGGCGAGCAACGCCTGGATGACGCTTATCTGCGGATGAAAGCGAAGGCCATGGCCAAGGATTACCAGGCGCTGTTCGGAGGTCTGGCCAAGGAGTTCCAGGTCACCCTGGTGGCCGGTTCCATCGTGCTGCCGGAGCCAAGCATCCGCGACGGCCGGCTCAAGCCCGGCAGCGGCGCCCTGTTCAACAGCAGCGTGGTGTTTGGTCGCGACGGCGTACCGTTGGGCCAGCCGCAGCGGCAGATGCATCCGATCTTTGATCAGCAAGGTGTGATTCAAGCCGAAGACAAACACGCCATACAGGTCGTCGACACACCGGCCGGACGCCTGGGCATCCTGATCGGCAGTGACAGCTGGTACCCCGGCAACTACCGCACCCTCGATGAGCAAGGCGCGCAACTGGTGGCCGTGCCGGCGCAGGTTATCGGCCAAGGCGCCTGGGACAAGCCATGGCGTGGCTACAAGGGCTCGAGCACGCCGGGCTCGGTCAGCCTCAAGCCCGGCGACCTCAGCGAAGGTCAGGCCTGGCACCGATTGACCCTCACCGCACAACCACCGAGCAGCCGCGCGATTGCCGGGGTCAGTGTGTTCATGCGCGGGCAGTTCTGGGACAAGTCGAGTACCGGCACAAGCTTCCTCAGCAGCAACGGCCAGCAGTTCGCCGATGGCGAGGCCCGTGGTGCGCGCTTGCTGAACGTCTGGCTGTAAACCATGAAGCCGCAGCCGATGCGCCTCGGGGATCTGTCGGTGGGTTTCGTCCATAGTCTGGCCGACGCCGTGCGCAGCCACGACGTCGATCCGCTGCCTCTGCTTGAACAATATGGCCTTGATGCAGCGCGACTGGCCGAGGCCGGGGCGCGATTGTCGATCCCGCGTTACATGCGCCTGGGCCATGCGGCGATTCAACTCACCGGCGACCCGGCCCTGGGCCTGCGCATGGGCCGAATGATCCGCTTGAATCAAGCCGGTCTGGCCGGCATCACTGCGGCGCAAGCACCCACCGTGCGTGAAGCGGCCCGCTGCCTGACGCGCTTCGAGCCGCTTTACGGCTCGAACTATCGCGGGCAGTCCAGTTTTCATGAAGATGCCAACGGTGCCTGGTTGCGCTTCTACTCGATCAGCCCATACAACGCCTATAACCGCTTCGTGGTCGACTCGATCCTCGCCGGCTGGCTGCATCAGTTGTCGAGCCTTTGCGGCGAAACGTTGCGCGCCGAGAGAATCGAAATCGAATTCGAAGCGCCGTATTACCGCGACGCCTACACAATGCTCGGTGACTGCCCGATCCAGTTCAGCGCCGAGCGCAACCAACTGCGCCTGAGCCTGAGCAGCCTCGCCCTGCGCAACTCTGAACATTGCCCGAGCACCTGGCGACATCTGCTGCAATTGTGCGAGCGGGAGCTGGAACAACTGACCCGCACCCGCAGCCTGCGCGAGCGCATCACTCAGTTGCTCGGCCCGCTGCTCAACGGCGGCCGCGAGCCGGATCTTGAAGAAGTCGCGGCACGCCTGAAACTGCCGACCTGGACCTTGCGCCGCAAGCTCACTGAGGAAGGCACGCAATTTCGCGCGATCCTCAATGACACACGCCGCGACCTGGCGATGACCTACATCCGCGACACCGAACTGGCATTCGGCGAAATCGCCTACCTGCTGGGCTTCGCCTCAGCTGAAGCCTTCCAACGCGCATTCAAGCGCTGGAGCGGGCAGACGCCCGGCGAATCCCGACGAAATTACCGCTCGGGGGCCTGAAGCTCAGAGTTCCGTCGCGTCGTCAGCCGGTTCTGGTTGATCCAGTTCAAAGGCCTGGTATTCAAGCAGTTCTTCCTGATACTCATCCATCGTATGAATCCCCCAACTGCTCGCTATGAAAATGGCCTGATCAATCGACCTGTGCCCCGAGCATAAAGTGCCCGTGTGAAGGAAAAGTGAAACGCTGCCTTCATGAATAAAACGTAGCAGGTGGTTGGGGATTTATCGCGGCGATGATGCCGCAGGTGTGTTACCAGATTTTAAGCCAACCCGAAAACCACTGTGGGAGCGAGCCTGCTCGCGAAGCGGTGTGTCAGTCTAATCATCTGTCGACTGATACACCGCTTCGCGAGCAGGCTCGCTCCCACAGGGTTTCGCTTGGTTTCTTATTGGCCCGAAGCCGGCATCGCCGGAATCGGCTCGGATGGTGGCGGAATATCCGGGTTGGTCGGCGGAGTGATGGTTTCGCTGGCCGGCGCTGGCTCTTCCACGGGCGCTGGCGCAGGCGTAATCGGCGTCGACTCCGCTGGGGGCACCATCGGTTCGGAACTCACTGGCGCGGTTTCAACCGGGGCCGGTGCAGTTTCCGCAGCCGGCACGGGGACCGGTTCCGCTGCAGGTGTCGGCGCCAGAGGCGCAGGTGCAGGTGCCGCTTTTGGTTCTGGCACACCAAGATCGGTTTTCGGCTTTTCTTCGATGTGTGCAGCTTTCTTCGCATCGGCGGGCAGGAACTGCTCCACCAGCGTGAAGAAACGCTCGTAGAACTTCTGCGCAATGACCGTCTCACTGGCGACCTTGACCATCGAGTCGTCCGAGGAGCCGATCGGCATCGACACCGAGCCCAACACACCAACCCCGAGGCTGGCCGAGTTGTTGGTCTTCTTCAGCGCATAACGGTCCTGCAAGGCGTTGGCGAACACCGTCGCATGATGCCCGGCGCTGCCATCTTCGGCGCAGACCACGTTGAAGCTGATCTCGAGGTGCGTCTCGCCGGTCTGCTGGAAGCTCTTGTGCCCGCTGACCAGCTTCGGATCACTGCTGGTAATGATGTAGCCCTGACTGAGCAACGCGCGCCGGGCCGCTTCGCAACTGGCGGTGTCGGTTACCGGGTAATTGCGCGAAAAGGTGCCGGAGTCATCGAAGTTCTCATGCTCATAGATCGGCTTGTCCTTCGAACAACCGGCCACCGCAGTCAATAACAGCGCCAGCCCGACAACACGCATGGGAGTGGAAATCAACATTGAACATCCTGAGGGAAAACAGTCCGGGGCGTATTGTGCAACAGATCGTTGCCCCATGGCGCATGGAATAGTGTCAAGAATCGGTTACAACTTTACCGGTCATGGCCGTCAGGAAAAAGCCGCGTGGACAAATGATCGATCAACGCGCGCAATTTCGCCATGGCTTGTCGGCTCGACGGCCATAACACCCCAGAACCGACCGGCGTGTTCTAAAGCAAAAGAAAGGTAAAAACTCAAGATCAGGTCGGCTGCCAAGCCGCCTTCGCGAGCAGGCTCGCTCCCACAGAAAGGCAAAAGCAAAAGATCGCAGCCTTCGGCAGCTCCTACACAATGAGCGCAAGCTCGAGTGCTTCTGATCTTGCTTTTGATCCACCGGCGACGTCGGAAGGCTGAGTGGAGGGATTGATCCGGGCGTGGGAGCGCAGCGACCGTCTGGCGCAGCCAGACACAGCGGAAGGAGGTGCAGCGAAGCAAACCGGAGCCGCTGCGCCCGGATCGATCCCGCAGCGAAGGAACCCGAGCCTGCGAGGGCCGAACGTAGGAGCAAGCCTTTTTGGGTACTTTTTCGGCGTCTGGAAAAAGTGCCTCGCCGTAAGGGCGAAACCGCCAGCCGCCGCACCCGAAGAAACGGATATTCACCCAAACCACCCAGAGCATGGCCGGCCCAAAGGCCGCCACGCCCAAAAAACAAAAAAGCCCCGACCAACCAGGCCGGGGCTCCTTCAAACGTCAGTCAAAAGATCAGAACCGCTCGATCTTCGCCTCAGCTTCCAGTTGCTTGCGATACGCCGCAAAGTCCTGCTGCCCTTCACGGGAAGCCAGGAAGCGACGATATTGCGCCTTCTCTTCATCAGTAGGCGCAGCAGCTTCGTTAACACCGTTGAGGCGCACCACCATCAGGCTGCCATCCGGCAAGGTAACGCTGGAGAACGTCGGCTTGTCCTTGGCAGCCGGCTTCGGCATACGGAACAGTGCCTGCAGCACAGCCGGATCAACCCCTTCCTGACCACGGGTGGCCGCTTCGGTGATCTTCCAGTTCTGGCCATCGATGGCCTTGTCCAGCGGCGCCTTGCCGTCGCGCAGATCAGCGATCAGCTTCTCGGCACGGGTCTTGGCCTCGGCACTGGCATGCTCCTTGGTCAACTGAGTGCGGATCGCCGCGCTCACGCTTTCCAGTGGCAATTGCGCAGGCTTGAGATGCTCCTTGGCCCGCAGCACGATCACGGTTTCCGGGTCCAGCTCGATGGCGGTGCTGTTGGCACCTTCATCAATCACTTCCGGACTGAACGCGGCAGTGACCACGGCACGGTTGGCTGCAACACCTTCGCCACCTTCACGGCCGAACGGCTTGGAAGTGTGCACAGTCAGTTTCAGATCCGCTGCTGGCTGCGCCAGGTCAGAAGCTTCGAACGCCGAGTCTTCCAGTTGTTTGGTCGCCTCAACAAAACGCTGCTCGACCTGAGCGGCTTTCAGCTCGCGGGTCAGCTTGTCTTTCAGGCTGGCCAGGGTCGGCACTTCAGGCGCTTCCACGCCCAACAGCTTGATCAGGTGATAACCGAAGTCGGTACGAATCGGCTCGGACACCTGGTCTTTCGACAAGGAGTACAGCGCTTTTTCGAAAGCCGGGTCGTAAACGCCAGGACCGGCATAACCAAGGTCACCACCATTGTTGGCGGAACCCGGATCCTGCGAGAATTCCTTGGCCAACGCTTCGAACTTCTCGCCCTTGGCCAGACGCGCCTGGACTTCGTCGATCTTCGCCTTTGCCTGCGCTTCGGTAGTCTTGTCGTTCACTTCGATGAGGATGTGCGCGGCACGACGCTGTTCCGACAGGTTGGCGATCTCTTTCTGGTAAGCCGCCTCAAGATCTTCATCCTTGACCGCAACCTGATCGAAGAACGACGATTTCTTCAGCTCGACGTAATCGATGATCACCTGATCCGGCGTCATGAATTCCTTGGCGTGCTCGTCGTAGTAAGCCTTGACCTCGTCATCGGTCAGCTTGACCGCAGCCGGGTCGGCCTTGACGTTAAGAGTGGCGAAATCACGGGTCTGTTTTTCCAGACGGGCAAAAGCCAGCACTTCGGCGTCGGTGACGAAACCGCTGCCGGCAACACCAGCGCGCAACTGGCCGATAAGCATTTCCTGAGCCAGCATCTGACGGAACTGCATGCGGCTGTAGCCCAGTTGACGGATCACCTGGTCGAAGCGCTCGGAGCTGAACTTGCCGTCGACCTGGAATTCAGGCGTCTGCAGGATCACTTGATCCAGCGCGGCTTCGGAGAACGAGAACTTCGCCTGTTCGGCGCCTTGCAGCAGCAACTTGCGGTCGATCAGGCCTTTGAGCGCCGATTCGCGCAGCATTTTTTCGTCGAGCAAGGACGCATCGAAGTCCTTGCCCAGCTGTTGCATCAGCTGACGGCGTTGCATATCAACGGCCTGGCTCAGCTCGTTCTGGCTGATTTCGTCACCATTGACCTTGGCCGCCTCGTTCTTGTGAGTCGTGGCCTGGAAAATGGCATCGAAACCGGTCAGGGCCATCAGTGCAACGATGACCCCGATAATGGTCTTGGCAATCCAGCCTTGTGAATTGTCCCTGATATTTTGCAGCATGCGTCCCCCAGAAACGGTTGAACTTCAATTTAGGCAACCGTGGAGCGTGGGTAGAATCCGGATAGAAGAAAGGCGCATCCGAGGATGCGCCTTCTCGTAACTGGCGGAGCGGACAGGGCTCGAACCCTCGATCCCGGCGTTACAGATGCCTGTTCCAGCCACCTGCTCTACCGCTCCGCTGCCAAGTCAGGCTTGACCCCGACCCGGATGGGTAAAAACCTGGAAACTCAGTTAACAGCTTCTTTCAGCGCTTTACCGGCTTTGAAACCTGGCTTCTTGGCAGCCGGGATTTCCAGAGACTTGCCAGTTTGCGGGTTGCGACCGGTACGAGCCGGACGGTCAGTCACGGAGAAAGTACCGAAACCAACCAGAACAACGGAGTCGCCAGCCTTCAGAGCGCCAGTGACGGATTCGATTACAGCGTCCAGCGCACGGCCAGCAGCAGCTTTCGGGATATCAGCGGATGCAGCGATAGCATCAATCAGTTCCGACTTGTTCACTCTAAGTCCCCTTATATCTATTTTGAGATGTTTCTAAGTTTTTTGGTGAAAGCAAAAACGAGTGCTGAATGGCCTACAGACACTTAAGAGCCGCTTTATAACAAGGGCTCTAAAATGCTGTCAAGGAAAGCCCCCCAGGCTAAAACGTATTAATGCGTACTAATTCTTTCCTTGGCATCAGACTCGCGTTTTTCGTCCTTGGCAACTATCTCCGGAGCCACATCCGGCAAGGGCTCCGGCGCGTATTGCAGCGCAATTTGCAGGACCTCGTCAATCCATTTAACCGGCTTGATCTGCAGATCCTGCTTGATATTGTCAGGAATCTCCTTCAGATCGCGGACGTTTTCTTCCGGAATAATCACAATCTTGATTCCGCCGCGGTGAGCCGCCAGCAGTTTTTCTTTCAAACCGCCAATTGCCAGCACTTGCCCACGCAGAGTGATCTCACCGGTCATGGCGACATCGGCGCGCACCGGAATACCGGTCAATGCCGAAACCAACGCCGTGCACATACCGACGCCAGCACTTGGGCCGTCTTTCGGCGTAGCACCTTCCGGCATGTGAATGTGCGTGTCGCGCTTCTCGTGGAAGTCCAGCGGGATGCCCAGGCTCTTGGCGCGGCTGCGCACAACGGTCTGTGCGGCAGTGATCGATTCGACCATCACATCACCGAGCGAACCGGTCTTGATCAGTTGACCTTTACCCGGAATCACTGCGGCTTCGATAGTCAGCAATTCACCGCCAACCTGAGTCCACGCCAGGCCAGTCACCTGCCCCACCTGATCCTGCTGCTCGGCCAGGCCGTAGCGGAACTTGCGCACGCCGAGGAAATGCTCGAGCAGGTCAGCTGTCACTTTTACCGAGAAGCGTTTTTCCAGCGCATGCTCTTTGACTGCCTTGCGGCAGACCTTGGCGATCTGTCGCTCGAGGCCCCGCACGCCCGCTTCACGGGTGTAATAACGGATGATGTCGCGAATCGCTTCCTCATCGAACTCCAGCTCGCCCTTCTTCAGACCATTGGCGGCGATCTGTTTCGGCGAGAGGTATTTCACAGCGATGTTGATCTTCTCGTCTTCGGTGTAACCCGGCAGACGGATGACTTCCATCCGGTCCAGCAGCGCTGGCGGGATGTTCATCGAGTTCGAGGTGCACAGGAACATCACATCGGACAGGTCGTAATCGACTTCAAGATAGTGATCGTTGAAGTTGTGGTTTTGCTCGGGATCGAGCACTTCCAGCAACGCCGAAGCCGGGTCGCCACGCATGTCGCTGCCCATCTTGTCGATTTCATCGAGCAGGAACAGCGGGTTGCGTACGCCCACTTTTGTCATCTTTTGAATCAATCTTCCCGGCATCGAACCAATGTAGGTCCGGCGGTGACCACGAATTTCCGCTTCGTCACGCACGCCGCCCAAGGCCATACGTACGAATTTGCGATTGGTGGCATGGGCAATCGATTCCGCCAGCGAGGTTTTACCCACACCTGGAGGACCGACCAGGCACAACACCGGACCACGGATTTTCTTCACGCGCTTCTGCACGGCGAGGTATTCAAGGATGCGCTCCTTGACCTCTTCGAGGCCGTAGTGATCGGCGTCGAGAATGTCTTCTGCACGGGCCAGGTCGAGGCGTACTTTGCTCTGCGCCTTCCACGGCACCTGCACCAGCCAGTCGATGTAGGAACGCACCACAGTGGCTTCAGCTGACATCGGCGACATCTGCTTGAGCTTGTTCAGCTCAGCGGTGGCCTTGGCCAGCGCGTCTTTCGGCAGGCCGGCAGCATCGATGCGCTTTTTCAGCTCTTCGATTTCGTTGTGGCCTTCGTCGCCGTCACCGAGTTCTTTCTGAATGGCCTTCATCTGCTCATTCAGGTAGTACTCGCGCTGGCTGCGCTCCATTTGCTTTTTGACGCGACCGCGAATGCGTTTTTCAACCTGGAGCAGGTCGATTTCGGCATCCAGCAGCGCCAGCACGTGCTCGACACGCGCCGACAGATCGATGATCTCGAGGATTTCCTGCTTCTGCTCGATTTTCAGCGCCATGTGCGCGGCCATGGTGTCGACCAGACGACCGGGCTCATCGATGCTGTTGAGCGACGACAGGACTTCAGCCGGAACCTTCTTGCCCAGCTGAACGTATTGTTCGAACTGCGACAGCAGCGTGCGCACGAAGACTTCCGACTCGCGCTCGGCGGCGTCGACTTCTTCGATCAGAGAAACTTCGGCGCGGCAGTGGCCATCGACTTCGCTGAAGCGCTCGACAGTACCACGCTGCTCGCCTTCGACCAGAACCTTGACGGTGCCATCAGGCAGCTTCAGCAGTTGCAGTACCGTGGCAATCGTACCTACGCGATAGAGAGCGTCTTCACCGGGATCATCGTCAGCCGGGTTTCTCTGGGCCAGCAGCAGAATCTGCTTGTCACCCGTCATCGCTGCCTCGAGGGCTTCGATGGATTTCTCGCGCCCCACGAACAGCGGGATAACCATGTGCGGATAAACCACGACATCACGCAATGGCAGGAGAGGCAATTCGATGGTTGTCTTCATGATTTCGCCTCTACGGCGGCCGTATGGCCGTAATCAGTTGGAATTAAGCTTGAAACCAAGATGGGGGCTGCCTCGAAAAAAAACAAGCGCAAAGCGGGTGTAAAAATCGACATAAAAAAAAAGAGGCCCGAAGGCCCCTTCTTTGTTGCGGCGCGGTGGACGCTTACGCGTCCGGCGCTGCCTTGGCCGTCGGCTCACTGTTTTCGTAGATATACAGTGGCTTGGACTTGCCTTCGATCACGCTTTCATCGATCACGACTTTGCTCACCTCGGACTGCGAGGGGATCTCATACATCGTGTCGAGCAGCACACCTTCGAGAATCGAACGCAGGCCACGGGCACCGGTTTTACGCTCCAGGGCACGCTTGGCGACCGATTTCAGCGCGTCGGAACGGAATTCCAGATCCACGCCTTCCATCTCGAACAGCTTGGCATACTGTTTGGTCAGAGCATTTTTCGGCTCGGTGAGGATTTGCATCAGCGCAGCCTCGTCGAGCTCGTCCAGTGTCGCCAGGACCGGCAGACGACCGACGAATTCCGGGATCAGACCGAACTTGACCAGATCGTCAGGCTCGACTTCACGCAGGGATTCACCGACTTTCTTGCCTTCTTCCTTGCTGCGCACTTCGGCGTTGAAGCCGATGCCGCCTTTGGTGGAACGGTTCTGAATGACCTTTTCCAGGCCGGAGAACGCACCACCGCAGATGAACAGGATGTTACGGGTGTCGACCTGCAGGAACTCCTGCTGCGGATGCTTGCGGCCACCTTGCGGCGGTACCGAAGCGACCGTGCCTTCGATCAACTTGAGCAAGGCCTGCTGCACGCCTTCACCGGAAACATCACGGGTGATCGACGGGTTGTCGGACTTGCGGGAAATCTTGTCGATTTCGTCGATGTAGACAATGCCCATCTGGGCTTTCTCTACGTCGTAATCGCACTTCTGCAGCAGCTTCTGAATGATGTTCTCGACATCTTCACCCACGTAACCGGCCTCGGTGAGGGTAGTTGCGTCAGCGATGGTGAACGGAACGTTCAGCAAGCGGGCCAGTGTTTCAGCCAGCAGGGTTTTACCGGAGCCTGTCGGGCCGATCAGCAGGATGTTGCTCTTGCCGAGTTCGACGTCGTCAGCCTTTTTGTCACGCTGGTTCAGGCGCTTGTAGTGGTTGTACACCGCTACGGCCAAAACCTTTTTCGCACGCTCCTGACCAATGACGTACTGGTCAAGGATGCCGCTGATTTCTTTAGGCGAAGGCAATTTATGCGCGCTGCTTTCGGCCTGTGCTTCCTGCACCTCCTCGCGGATGATGTCATTGCACAGGTCGACGCACTCGTCGCAGATAAAGACCGAGGGGCCGGCAATCAATTTGCGCACTTCATGCTGGCTTTTGCCACAGAAGGAGCAATAGAGCAGCTTGCCGTTGTCCTCGCCGTTGCGGGTGTCAGTCATTCGTTCGATCCAAATCCGATAGGCTTGCAACACAAGATGAAGGCTATTGCGGGCTTTTTCAAGCCCGCCGCTGATCGGACATGCCGATCAGGCCTGTTTTGCGCTGCTTATATTAAGCTGGACGCTGGTTGATCACTTCGTCGATCAGGCCGTATTCCTTCGCAGCTTCGGCACTCATGAAGTTGTCGCGATTGGTATCGCGCTCGATTTCTTCCAGAGTACGGCCGCTGTGCTTGGCCATCAGCATGTTCAGACGCTCGCGGATGAAGAGGATTTCCTTGGCGTGGATTTCGATGTCCGACGCCTGGCCCTGGAAACCGCCCAGTGGCTGGTGAATCATCACGCGAGAGTTCGGCAGGCAGAAACGCTTGCCCGGTGCACCTGCGGTAAGCAGGAATGCGCCCATGCTGCACGCCTGACCGATGCAGGTGGTCGACACGTTCGGCTTGATGAACTGCATGGTGTCGTAGATCGACATGCCGGCAGTCACCGAACCGCCCGGCGAGTTGATGTACAGATGGATGTCCTTGTCCGGGTTTTCCGCTTCAAGGAACAGCAGTTGCGCACAGATCAGGTTGGCCATGTAGTCCTCTACCGGGCCCACCAGAAAGATCACTCGCTCCTTGAGCAGGCGCGAGTAGATGTCGTAGGCGCGTTCGCCACGAGCGGACTGCTCGACAACCATCGGGACCAGGCCGCCGGCGGCCTGGATATCAGAGTTCTGCTGAATATAAGAATTACGGAACATGCTCTGCAGTCGCTCCCAAATAGTTATGTCTTGAATACGCATAAGCCAGCTCGAGAGCTGGCTTATGGTGTGCACTTCTAACGCAAAATCAATCAGTCGGCTGCTGGAGCTTCTACCGGCTTGACTGCTTCTTCGTAGGAGACCGATTTGTCGGTCACACTAGCTTTCTGCAGAACAGTATCCACAACTTGTTCTTCCAGCACAACCGAACGCACTTCGTTCAGTTGCTGCTCGTTTTTGTAGTACCACGATACGACCTGCTCTGGCTCCTGGTAAGCGGAAGCCATTTCCTGAATCATTTCGCGAACGCGAGCTTCATCAGGCTTCAGATCGAACTGCTTGACTACTTCAGCAACGATCAGGCCCAGCACGACGCGGCGCTTGGCTTGCTCTTCGAACAGCTCGGCCGGCAGTTGGTCTGGCTTGATGTTGCCGCCGAACTGCTGAACAGCCTGCACGCGCAGACGGTCAACTTCGTTGGACAGCAGAGCCTTTGGCACTTCGATCGGGTTGGTGGCCAGCAGACCGTCCATTACCTGATTCTTGACCTTGGATTTGATTGCCTGACGCAGTTCACGCTCCATGTTCTTGCGAACTTCGGTGCGGAAGCCGTCGATGCCGCTTTCCTTGATGCCGAATTGAGCGAAGAACTCTTCGTTCAGCTCAGGCAGCTTAGGCTCGGATACAGTGTTGACGGTCACGGTGAACTCGGCGGTTTTGCCAGCCAGGTCCAGGTTCTGATAGTCCTCAGGGAAGGTCAGGTTCAGAACGCGTTCTTCGCCGGCTTTAGCGCCAACCAGGCCTTCTTCGAAGCCCGGGATCATACGGCCGGAGCCCAGTACCAGCTGAGTGCCCTTGGCGGAGCCGCCAGCGAACACTTCGCCGTCAACCTTGCCAACGAAATCGATGTTCAACTGGTCTTCGTTCTGGGCAGCACGGTCGGCCACTTCAAAACGGGTGTTCTGCTTGCGCAGGATGTCGAGCATTTTGTCCAGATCAGCGTCAGCCACTTCAGCGCTCAGACGCTCAACGGTGATGCCTTCGAAGCCAGCAACGGTGAACTCAGGGAAGACTTCGAATACAGCAACGTATTCCAGATCCTTGCCCGCCTCGAGCGACTTTGGCTCGATCGAAGGCGAACCGGCAGGGTTGAGCTTCTGCTCGACCACAGCTTCGTAGAAGGAAGACTGAATGACGTCGCCTACCGCTTCCTGACGCGCATCAGCACCGAAACGGCGCTTGATTTCGCTCATTGGCACTTTGCCTGGACGGAAGCCAGCAATTTTGGCCTTTTGGGCAGTCTGCTGCAGACGCTTGTTGACCTGAGTCTCGATGCGCTCTGCCGGCACGGTGACGCTCATGCGGCGCTCGAGAGCAGTAGTATTTTCAACAGAAACTTGCATGGATATTCCTCGTTGCACAGACGTTAGCCGGCCGTTTCCGACCCCAGAATCAAGGGCATGCATTCTAGTGGGTCAAACTCAAGAAGTCACCCTACTGGAAACGGGTAAAAAAACAGCAGGCAATTTATAGGGAGCGCCGCACGAATGCCGCGCACTCCACTGGCGAATACAAGCGATCACGTCAGGGCTCTGCAACAACGCTTCAATATATAGAAGCAACTACCAGATAGGCCCCGACAGGCGTTCCGGCAAAACCGGAACGACGAGCAGCTCAGCGTCATCGGATCCTTTAAAAGCGATGAAGTGCCCTGCCCTGCGCTTCGAAATCGGCCATGGCCGGATTTCGAAACCGCTAAAACAAAAAAGGCGCCAGACTGTTAAATCTGGCGCCTTTCGAAATATGGGGTGGACGATGGGGATCGAACCCACGACAACGGGAGTCACAATCCCGTGCTCTACCAACTGAGCTACGCCCACCATATTGCGTAACAAAAAAGCCAAACAACTTCTTTGTCGAAACTTCATCAGGCCCTAGGCACAGATGAAGCTTTATTTGGTGCGGATGAAGAGACTCGAACTCTTACGCCTCGCGGCGCTGGAACCTAAATCCAGTGTGTCTACCAATTCCACCACATCCGCGGATGAAGCTTTTAAAGCAAAGGCGCCAGACCGTTAAATCTGGCGCCTTTCGAAATATGGGGTGGACGATGGGGATCGAACCCACGACAACGGGAGTCACAATCCCGTGCTCTACCAACTGAGCTACGCCCACCATATCGCGTTACTTGTGCCAAAGCTGCCTAATGGCGCACCCGGCAGGACTCGAACCTGCGACCATCCGCTTAGAAGGCGGATGCTCTATCCAGCTGAGCTACGGGCGCCTTGTTAATCTGTACTCTTAAAGGACTACAAACTAAGTGCTTTCCAGTGTCGCAGAACCTTGATTCCGCCTCACCTTCTTAACCAGTGCTAGGCTGTGCCCGACAAGTGCGACGAATAGTATAGAGGGCTCCAAAGGTCGTCAAATCCTTTTTGAAAAAAATTCATTTAATTAAAGGAGTTAGAGGAATTTGCTGACCAAGCGCCTTTGCCCTCACCGCTCGACATGCGAGAATGCGTTCTCATTTTTTCCCCTCTCGATGGTTAATCACGCGCAATGACTGCACAACTAATCGACGGCAAATCGATCGCCGCCAGCCTGCGCCAGCAGATCGCCCAACGAGTTGCCGAGCGTCGCCAGCAAGGCCTGCGCACGCCCGGCCTCGCGGTGATCCTGGTCGGCAGCGATCCTGCCTCTCAGGTTTATGTCTCGCACAAGCGTAAAGACTGTGAAGAGGTTGGCTTCCTCTCTCAAGCCTACGACCTGCCCTCCGACACCACTCAGGACGCCCTGACCGATCTGATCGATCGCCTCAACGACGATCCGGCTATCGACGGCGTTCTCCTGCAGTTGCCTCTGCCCGAACACCTCGACGCGTCCAAGCTGCTGGAACGCATCCGCCCGGACAAAGACGTCGACGGTTTCCATCCGTACAACGTCGGCCGCCTGGCCCAGCGTATTCCGCTGCTGCGCCCATGCACCCCGAAAGGCATCATGACCTTGCTGGAAAGCACTGGCGCTGATCTTTACGGGATGGACGCGGTAGTCGTGGGCGCCTCCAATATCGTCGGTCGCCCGATGGCCATGGAATTGCTGCTGGCCGGCTGCACCGTCACTGTGACTCACCGCTTCACCAAGGATCTGGCGGGCCACGTCGGCCGCGCTGATCTGGTGGTCGTTGCCGCCGGCAAGCCGGGCCTGGTCAAGGGCGAGTGGATCAAGGAAGGCGCGATCGTGATCGACGTCGGCATCAACCGTCAGGACGACGGCAAACTGGTCGGTGATGTCGTTTACGAAACCGCCCTGCCCCGCGCCGGCTGGATCACCCCGGTACCGGGCGGCGTTGGCCCGATGACCCGCGCCTGCCTGCTGGAAAACACGCTCTACGCCGCAGAAACCCTGCACGTCTGATCGAATTTTTCCGCTGCACCAGAACCCCGCCTCGTGCGGGGTTTTTAGTGCCTGAGAAAAAACTTCAACCGTTCGCCGGAAACCGCTCTTTTTACAGGCCTTTTCACGAGATTTTCAGGTCTTACAAACAACCATCGACAGTTCTTCAGCCATACTCCTAAAATGCGCCGGTTTTGAGAAATAACCCGTTACAAACTAACGGTATATCCAACCTTTTAGAGTTCGCCCGCGTGAAAATTCGTCTCTCGATTCTGAGCCTGTTGTTTGCTGTTACAGGCACATTCATCACGCCAACGATCAACGCTGCGGAAACCACCGCTGCTCCACGTGACGCTTCGACATTGAAGATCGCTTCCGGCAGCGCCCTGCTCATGGATATGCAGACCAACAAAGTCATTTATTCCAGCAATCCTGACGTGATCGTACCGATCGCTTCCGTCAGCAAGCTGATGACTGGCCTTGTCGTGGTGGAAGCTCGACAGAACATGGACGAATGGATCGATGTCGACATCAGGAACACTCCGGAAATGAAGGGTGTGTTCTCCCGAGTCAAACTCAAGAGTGAGCTGCCGCGCCGCGAGATGCTGCTGATCGCCTTGATGTCTTCGGAAAACCGCGCCGCCGCCAGCCTCGCGCACCACTATCCGGGTGGCTACGCTGCTTTTATTGCGGCAATGAACGCCAAGGCCAAGGCGCTGGGCATGACCAGCACGCACTTTGTCGAGCCGACCGGCCTGTCAGAGCGCAACGTTTCCACCGCCCGCGACCTGAGCAAATTGCTGGTGGCCGCGCACAAGCAACCGCTTCTGGTGCAACTGACCACCACCAAGGAAAAGACCGTGGCGTTCCGCAAGCCCAACTACACCTTGGGCTTCCGCAATACCGACCACTTGGTCAATAAGGCCGATTGGGACATCAAGATTACCAAGACCGGTTTTACCAACCCGGCCGGCCATTGCCTGGTGCTGGTGACGAAGATGGGCAACCGTCCGGTCGCCCTCGTGATTCTCGATGCGTTCGGCAAATACACGCATTTTGCCGACGCCAGCCGTATCCGCAGCTGGGTGGAAACCGGGCGCAGCGCCAACGTGCCTGCCGTGGCACAGCAATACAAAGCCGACAAGAACCTCAAGAGCCGTCAGAGCGGCGTGGTCGAAGCGGCAAAGTAGATCCGGCAATCATGAAAAAGCCCCGAATGTTCGGGGCTTTTTTTCGTCTGCGCGTCAGTCGTTGGGCAGTGGCATCTTGTCGTCATCAGGAATGCCATCGCCCGAGCTCGGCTCTGGCGAAACGTCCGGCGTCAGCACATTTGGCCGCGCCATCGGGTCGCGCATCGGGCTGTCCGGGTCCAGCACCGGATCAACCTCCGGCTCCGGCGTGGTCGGTACGCTGTCAGGTTTGTGGTCATCGAAGCTTGAATCGGTACTCATACGCACCTCACATCAAGGTTTCAGATCGGCTAACGGATCATAGGGCTTGGCCGGTTTCTTCGGATCTTCACCGGGCTCGACATCCTGCGGGGCCTTAGCCGGACCGACCGGATCAACTTGCGGATCCTCGAGGTCCGGCGAATCCGGATCGAAGCCCAGATCATCGCCCGAGGAATGTTCGGACGAGTGTGGGCCTTTCGGGGTTTGGGAATCTGCCATGTTGCCTCCTTGATTCACCCGCGAAGCACGGGCATTAATCTTCAGAGGCCGGCCCGGCGCAGTCGTGCCCGGCAGATGACGAACGGAGGTTTATTGCGCCGCCAGAGCCTTTCGCGCCTGCGCCGCAGCGTTTTCTTCACCGGCCTGCGCCAGTTCATCGGCGGCTTTCAGCCAACGGGAGCGGTCGACGGCTGCCGGGATCTGCGACGGTTTCTGAATCAGGATCGCCCAGCCACCGGCCTTTTCGAGCGCTGCTTGAAAGCTGCCGAAATCCATCAACTGCCGACGATTCATGCCGGCGCGCAGCAGGACCTTCTGTTTGTTGCGGTCGTAGCCGGACAGGATCGCGTAACGCGGCTCGGCCCAGAATGCCGAACCTTCACTGAAACGCACCATGACCGGGTAGCCCGCCGCGACCTGGGTCAGCAAGGCTGGCAGCTGGCTGTCGAGCGGATAAACCACCAGGCCATATTCGCGGGCGAGGTTCTGCATGTTCTGCTGCAGCTTGTCCTCAGCGCCCGGCAAGTGCAGCGGTTTTTCCAGAAGGCCCGGGGTGATGACGATGCCTTGTTGCGACAGCAGACTGGCCAGCACCTGCGGCCCGCTCTGATTGGCTTCGCCACGATAAAAGGTGCCGCTGAGTTCAACTCGCTCCGGCAAGCGTTTGACTTCTGGCGCTACGTTGCCCGCACATCCGCTCAGCACCACCGCGCAAGCGCCGGCAAGCAACGCTCCGCGCACTCGAGAAAATACCTGCACCATCAATCACTCTCTTCCAGACGCCGGTCATCGTGTTCCGGCAACGCCAGCGATCATAGAGCCGCACCCGCCAGAGGTATAGCCTTAAACGGCAGAGCGGGCGATTGCATAGAGCAAACTGATTGGTCACTAACGACCTTTGGTCAATAGCTTGAAACACCCCATTGACTAGACTGTCACTGAAATAGAGCGAATTGCGAAAAGCGAGCGCCCGACGCAGGGCGAAGAGGAGGCACCAATGAGCCTGACCATGACCATCGTAATGTTAATAGCCGGCTGGCTGGCCGTGGCGACTGCCATGTTGTGGGGTGTGCTGCGGATTTCGCGGCGGCATCATCCGGTGCAGACGATGCCGGTTGAGGAAACAGAGAAGCATCCAGTGCGGCACGCTGCTGCGCATTGAAGATCAAGAGCCCCTCACCCTGGCCCTCTCCCGGAGGGAGAGGGAACTGACCGGCCCCCTCTCCCTCGGGAGAGAGCTGGGCGGGCGGCGTTCCGATGAGGGGCAAGCTCTAAACCACACCCCCAACATCAAAGCGAAAAAAAACCGCCTGAGCTCAACAGCCCAGGCGGTTTTTTGTGTTCTCAGCGATTACGCCTGCTGAACAACCTTCTTCTGCTTCGCCCGGCGCGACAGCATGTTCAACACTTCGATACCGGCCGAGAACGCCATGGCCGCGTACACATAACCTTTCGGAACATGGGCGCCGAAGCCTTCGGCGATCAGCGTCATGCCGATCATGATCAGGAAGCCCAGCGCCAGCATGACCACGGTCGGGTTGTCGTTGATGAACTTGGCCAGCGGATCAGCCGCCAGCAGCATCACCAGCACCGACACCACCACCGCGATGATCATGATCGGCAAGTGTTCGGTCATGCCGACAGCGGTAATGATGCTGTCGATCGAGAACACCATGTCGAGCATCAGGATCTGACCGATGGCCGCGGCAAAACCCAGGGTTACGGTCGAAGTCGCGGTCTTCGGGTCTTCCGGCGACGGGTCCATGCTGTGATGGATCTCGGTCGTGGCCTTCCACACCAGGAACAGGCCACCGGCGATCAGGATCATGTCCTTCCAGGAGAACGCCTGGCCAAGGATTTCGATCACAGGCTCGGTCAACTGCACGATGAACGCGATGGTGCTCAACAGGGCCAGACGCAGAATCAGGGCCATGCCGATACCGATACGACGCGCCTTCTGCCGATGCTGTTCGGGCAATTTGTTGGTCAGGATCGAAATAAAGATCAGGTTATCGATGCCGAGCACGATTTCCATTACCACCAGTGTGGCCAAAGCAACCCAAGCGGTGGGGCTGGCGGCGAGTTCTAACAGATATTCCATGGGTCAGTCCTGACTCTGTGTAAGACGGTTTAGATGGTCTTGGAGGAAGATTCGGATTCTTCCGCTTGTTTTTCCGGTGTTTCTTTTTTCTCGATCAAACCACCAGTGGCATCGCTGAGCGCTTGCTCAGCGGCTTTATGGGTGTCGTCGATTGCTTGTTTGGCGGTTTCAGCCGCCGCGCCCATCAGTTGTTGGGCGCTTTTTTCCGCCTGATCACAACCGGCCAGAACCAGTAAAGACGCAAACATCACTGCGGGAAATGTGTATTTCATAAGGTTTCCTTCGAATGAACAGACAGGCGCACACACCGGCCGTCGATGGCTGGGCATTCTAGGGAGATGAACACTTCAGGAAAATTCGTATTTTTAGCGGCTATACTTCGGTTTTCACGAAGTGGCCATCACTATGCTCAATTACCGACAACTGCATTACTTCTGGGTTGTAGCCAAAACCGGCAGCATCGTCCGGGCGTGCGAGCAGCTGAACCTGACGCCACAGACGATCAGCGGACAGATTTCACTGCTCGAACAAACCTATGGCGTGGAATTGTTTCGCCGGGTTGGCCGCCAGTTGGAGCTCACGGAAGCCGGGCGCCAGGCCCTGCCCTACGCCGAGCAGATGTTTCAACTGGGCGGCGAGCTGGAGCTGATGCTGCGAGCGCAGCCCAACGAGCAGCAGATCCTCTTTCGCGTCGGCGTGGCCGACGTGGTGCCCAAATCCATTGTTTATCGCCTGATCGCGCCGACCATGGAATTGAGCGAGCCGCTGCGCATCACCTGTCGCGAAGACAAACTCGAACGTCTGCTCGCTGATCTGGCCATCCAGCGTCTGGATCTGGTGATTTCCGACAGCCCGATGCCTTCGCATCTGGACATCAAAGGCTACAGCCAGAAGCTCGGTGAGTGCGGGATCAGCTTCTTCGCCACCGCCGAACTTGCCGCGCAGTATGGCCAGGATTTCCCGCGCAGCCTGCACGGCGCACCGTTGCTGATTCCCGGCGCGGAAACCGTGGTGCGCAGCCGTTTGCAGCGCTGGTTCGCCGAACAGCAGATCCAGCCGCAGATTGTCGGCGAGTTCGATGACAGTGCTTTGATGCAGGCCTTCGGCCAATCCGGCAGCGGGATCTTTATTGGCCCGAGCGTGATTGCCGAGGAAGTGAAGCGTCAGTACGGCGTCGAGTTGATCGGCCAGACCGACGCGGTGAGCGAGTCGTTCTATGCCATCTCGGTGGAGCGCAAGGTCAAGCACCCGGGCATCGTAGCGATTACCGAGGGTGCCCGACGCGAGCTGTTTACCGGATTATGAAGCGCAGACTTCGCGCGGCTTCAGCGTCATCAGCACCATGGCGAGGAACACCGAAAGCAAAATGAAGCCGGCAGCGGCAAAGCCGAGAAAGCCAAGACCGGCGCTGTCGATCACCCGGCCGCCGACCATCGCCCCCAAGCCGATACCGAGATTGGCTCCGGCGATGTTCAGCGACGCGGCGAAGGCCGGCGCTTCCGGCGCGGCTTTCATCAAGCGCACATGGCTAACCAGGAACAACGCCGCCTGGGTCACGCCCCAAATGCCCATCGCCACCGCCAGGCCGACTGGCGAATGAATGTTCGGCACCAGCGAAACCATACCGGCGATCATGAACGCGCAGAACAACACCGACGCCCCCAGCGGATGCCGATCCACCGCGCGCCCGCCAAGCGAGTTGCCGATGAGCCCGACGGCGCCAAACGCCATCAGGCACCAACCGACTACGGTGCCGTTGAAACCGGCCAGACGTTCGAGGATGTCAGCAAGGTAGGTGTACGCGGTGAACATGCCGCTGAACACCAGAATCGACAACAAGATATGGCCGAGCATCAGTGGGCTGCGCAGGATCTTGAATTGCGAACGGAAGCTGACCTGATGCTGGTGCAGACTGGTTTTCGGCAGATAGACAAACAGCAGCAAGGCTTTGGCAAACGCGATCAACGCCAGAATGCCGAATGCGCTGCGCCAGCCGAACGCATCGGAAATCAACGTACCGACCGGAATGCCGAACACCGTGGCGCAGACAATACCGAAGCCGATCTTGGCGATGGCGCGGCCGGCGAAATCCGGGCCGACGATGTCCACCGCCGTCTCACTGGCCAAGGCCCAGAACACCGGCAAACCCAACGCCGGAATCAACCGTGCGATGGCCATCACCCAGATATTCGGCGCCAACGCTGCAACGGTGTTGGCCAGGCCGAACATGATCAGAATGCTGATAAACAGTTTGCGCCGTTCGAATCGGGCGAAATACGCGGTCAGGAATGGGCCGAACAGCGCCACGGTAAAGGCAAACAAGGTCACCAGCAGCCCGGCTTGCGGGATGCTGACTTCGAGGTCTCGGGCGATCGCCGGCAACAGGCCGACAATGACGAATTCCGTGGTCAGCACCGTGAACCCGGCGGCGGACAACAGAAGAATAGGCAACAGCATGCGCAACTCCAGCAAAACGACGACACCAGCGATGACCCGGAGGCCCGCTGGCAGAACTTGAAAATGAGGATGGCGAAGCTTAACAGACTGCGTCCGCACTGAGTTGCCCAAAACTGCCGATCTGCCGGGCCGATCCGGTGGCAGATCGTCACAGGCCTGAAGGTTCACGCCTACGCTGTGATAAAGTCCGCGCCCTGAAAATCGTACAGTTGTTCAACGTGCCGTTTGGCGGCGTTGATGTCACTTCGACAGGCGTTTCGTGACTGCCCACGACGCTTCGCACCCTATAAAAAACAGAGATGCCGCTATGACCGCTTCATCCCCTTCGTTACTGCAACGCCTGAAACGCCTGAGTCTGGTCAGCCAGATCGTCATTGGTCTGATCGCCGGTATTGCCCTGGCCCTGATTGCACCGGAGCTGGCGAAATCCACCGCGTTCATCGGCAAGGTGTTTGTCTCGGCGTTGAAAGCCGTGGCGCCGATTCTGGTGTTCGTGCTGGTGATGGCCTCGATCGCCAACCACAAGCACGGTCAGGAAACCCACATCCGCCCGATCCTGTTCCTCTACCTGCTGGGTACATTCAGCGCTGCGGTGGTGGCCGTGGTCGCCAGCATGGCGTTCCCGTCAAATCTGGTGTTGTCCACCGAGAACGTTGCCGTGACTGCGCCCGGCGGCATCGGCGAAGTCCTGCAAAGCCTGTTGCTGAGCGTCGTCGACAACCCGGTCAGCGCGCTGATGAATGCCAACTTCATCGGCATTCTGGCCTGGGCGATCGGCATGGGCATTGCCATCCGGCATGCCGGCGACACCACTCGCGAAGTGCTCGGTGACTTGTCCAACGGCGTCACCGTGATCGTCCGTGTGGTCATTCGCTTCGCGCCGCTGGGCATCTTCGGCCTGGTCGCGTCGACACTGGCCACCTCCGGTTTCGGCGCGCTGCTGGGCTACGCGCACCTGCTGGCGGTGCTGCTGGGCTGCATGCTGTTCGTCGCGCTGGTGATGAACCCGCTGATCGTGTTCTGGAAGCTGCGCCGCAATCCGTACCCGCTGACCCTGATGTGCCTGCGTGAAAGCGGCATTACCGCGTTCTTCACCCGCAGCTCGGCGGCGAACATTCCGGTCAATCTGGAATTGAGCAAGCGCCTGGGCCTGCACGAAGACACCTACTCGGTATCGATCCCGCTCGGCGCGACCATCAACATGGCCGGTGCGGCGATCACCATTACCGTGCTGACCCTGGCGGCGGTGCACACTTTAGGCATCGCAGTGGACATTCCGACCGCAATCCTGCTCAGCGTCGTCGCAGCCATTTGCGCCTGTGGCGCGTCCGGTGTGGCCGGTGGTTCGCTGCTGCTGATTCCGCTGGCGTGCAGCCTGTTCGGCATCCCGAGCGAGATTGCCATGCAAGTCGTGGCGGTGGGCTTCATTATTGGCGTGCTGCAGGATTCGGCGGAGACCGCGCTGAACTCGTCGACTGACGTGCTGTTTACAGCGGCGGCTTGCCTGGGCGAGGAAGAGAAGGCTCAGCGTACGGCGTAACCGCCTTACCTTGTGGGAGCGAGCCTGCTCGCGAAAGGGGCGAGACATTCAGTATTAATATCGCCTGATACGCCGCATTCGCGAGCAGGCTCGCTCCCACAGAAAAACAAAAGCCCGCCAAGGCGCGAACCTTGGCGGGCTTTTTCGTATCCGGGCGTTTAGAACGCGCCCATGTAATCGCGCTTGCCCACTTCAACGCCGTTATGACGCAGCAGCGCGTAGGTGGTGGTGACGTGGAAGAAGAACTGCGGCAAGCCGTAAGTCAGCAGATACGCCTGACCACTGAAGCGCTTCTCTTTCGGCGTGCCCGGACGGGTCACGATTTCGATGCCTTCCTTGCCGTCGATCTGCTCTGGCTTGATCTCGCCAATGAAGGCCAGAACCTTGGTGATCAGCGCTTGCAGTTCGGCAAAGGTAGTTTCAGTGTCGTCGTACTTCGGCAGTTCGACTTCGGCCAGACGCGCCGACACGCCTTTGGCGAAATCCACGGCGATCTGCACCTGACGCACCAGCGGGAACATGTCCGGGTACAGACGCGCTTGCAGGAAGACGCTCTGGTCGATGTTTTTCGCGCTGGCGTGGGCTTCGGCCTTTTTCAGCACATCGCTCAGGGCGTTGAGCATTTGTTGAAAAACCGGGACGGATGCGGCGTACAGTGAAATGGTCATGGCAATCTCATGTGATGGCTGGGTAATACGTGGTGGCGATTATAGCCATGCTTGATGAGCACACGGCTTGCCTTTTGTTTGGCAAGGATTAGGCTAGGCGGCTTCGACTGCAGAGGGAACGCGCGATGAGCAACGAACAAGAATCCACCTCCGAACAGCCACGGTTAAATGCCACGGAAATCCGCATTCTCGGTGCGCTGATCGAAAAACAGGCCACCAGCCCGGAAACCTATCCGCTGACCCTCAACGCGCTGGTGCTGGCCTGCAATCAGAAAACCAGTCGCGAGCCGGTGATGAACCTCAATCAGGGCCAGGTCGGGCAGAGCCTGCGGGCACTGGAGGGTCGTGGGTTTACCCGGCTGGTCATGGGCAGCCGCGCCGACCGCTGGGAGCACAAGGTCGACAAGGCGCTGGAACTGGTGCCAGCACAGGTGATTCTGACGGGTTTGATGTTTCTGCGCGGTCCGCAGACCGTCAACGAACTGCTGACCCGCAGCGGACGCATGCACGAGTTCGAGGACGCCGAGCAGGTGGTTCATCAGCTTGAACGGCTGATCGCACGCGGTCTGGCGGTATTGATCCCGCGTCAGGCCGGGCAGCGTGAGGATCGCTACACCCACGCCTTGGGCGATCCGGCGGATATCGAGGCGATATTGGCGGCGCGGCAAAATCCTGGGGAGCGCTCGAGCGCTGGTGTTTCCCTGGAGCGTATCGAAGAACTGGAAGCGCGGATCGCCGCACTGGAAGAACGCCTGGCCCGCCTCGAATAATCGCAACAGAACCTCTGTGGGAGCGAGCCTGCTCGCGAAAGCGTAGTGTCAGTCACCACGACCTCGAATGACCTGCCGCCTTCGCGAGCAGGCTCGCTCCCACAGGGTCTGCGCGATATTCAGCAGCCCGCGTCACTCCCCATCCCAATAATCCACCCCATCCACCTGCCGCGCGACAGCGACAAAGCCCGAGGCCTTGCCCTCGGCATCCACCGTGAAATTATCCATCACCGCATACTTGTTCGAATCCGGATACTCGCAGATCTCCGGCTGCTGCTGAGTGCTGATCGCCAGATAACGCAGCTCATCCGCGCTGGTATTGATGATCTGGTGAGCCTTCTCGGGTCCGCCCGGTGGGCAGGCGATCACATCACCGGAGCGGATCGGAAAACGCTCGCCTCCCAAGCGCACCTCGCCCTCCCCGGCCACCACGTAGAACATCTCCTCATTGACCCGATGGCTGTGGAATGGACTACCGCGCATGCCTGCTGGCAGCGCGTACAGACGGTAACCGAGTTTCTGCGCACCGAGTTGCTGGCCGATGCGCGCGAAACGCTGCTGATAACGCCCGGCGGTGTCGCCTTCAGGGGCCAGGGCTTCGGGAAGGGCTTCGAGTTCGACCTCGTTGAGGTTGAGGATGGGCGGATGCATGGGCGGCCTCGGTTAGGGTTTTTGTCGTGGGCACATCTGTGCGTGCTGGCGAGGATTATAGATAGTGATCCAGAACCGCAGCGCGGCCTTCGCGAGCAGGCTCGCTCCCACATTCAATCGCATTCCAGCTCAACCTGTGGGAGCGAGCCTGCTCGCGAAGAGGCCAGCCCAGCCACTAAAAGATCAATCAGCTACGCGCAAAATCCACCGCCGCCGCAAACTGCGCCTCATTCGGCCGCACCCCGGTGTACAGGACAAACTGCTCCAGCGCCTGGATCGCTATCACTTCCAGCCCGGTGATCACGCGCTTGCCCTCGGCCCGCGCCCGCACGATCAGCGGCGTCTCCGAAGGGATCGCCACCACGTCGAATACAGTCTCAGCCGCCTTGATCACTTCAGGCTCGAACGCCAGTTGCCCCGCCTCCGGCCCGCCGTCCATGCCTACCGGGGTGACATTGATCAGCATCTGCGGGCGCTCGTCACCCAGCTCGGCCTGCCAGCGATAAACCAGCGAATCCGCCAGGGCGCGGCCGGCGCGTTCGTTACGGGCGACAATCAAACCGTTCTTGTACCCACCATCGCGCAGGGCGCTGGCCACCGCTTTGGCCATGCCGCCGCTGCCACGCAGGGCGAAGGTCGAATCTTTCGGCACCGCGTGGCTCTCCAGCAATTGCGCGACGGCGATGTAATCGGTGTTGTAGGCCTTGAGGTGGCCGCCAGTGTTGACGATGGTGTTGATCGACTGGATCGCCGCCGCCGACGCATCCAGCTCATCGACCAGGGCAATGCAGGCTTCTTTGAACGGCATCGACACGCCGCAGCCGCGAATGCCCAGCGCTCGGATGCCACCGACCGCGCCGGTCAGGTCCTGGCTGCTGAACGCCTTGTAGTAGAAATTCAGGCCCAGCTGTTCATACAAATGGTTGTGAAAACGCAGACCGAAATTCCCCGGGCGCCCGGACAGGGACATGCATAATTGGGTGTCTTTGTTCGGGTTCATCTGCATGAAACTTCTCCTTCAAACGCACTTTCGGATGGACGGGATTGGCCAGCCCACCGGGTTCTGAATCATCATTGAGGCTTGTTTGTGGCGCCGCGCAGCCGGGTAAAGAAGCCGCTACAGACCTTACACAAAATTTACCCAGCGGCTGTGCTGAATTTCGCAATTTTGCTGTCTTAGCTGTATCCCCGCGACAACTGTAGGCCTGATTCAGGCCGCGGCGCCGGGTCGAAGAACCGAGGACTTATCATGATTCGTAAACTTCCCATCATGGCTTTGTTGATTGGCGCACTTGCCGTCACCGGCCAGGCTGAAGCGGGTGGTGGCCATGGCTGGCAGGGCCCTGCAGTGTTTGGCGCGATTGTCGGCTCGGCCATCATCGGCTCGGCACTGATCAACCAGGATCGGCCGGTGTATGTGCAGCAACAACCGGTTTATGTGCAGCCGCAACCGGTCTACGTGCAGCAACCGCCGCCACCGGTCTACTACCAACCGGCGCCGGTGTATGTGCAACAACCGGTCTACGTGCAGCCGGCCCCCGTCTATTACGGCCCGCCTCGTGGTTATTACGGTCGGCCCCACGGCTACTACGGCGGCCCGCATGGCTACTACGGCGGTCCACGCTGGTAAGCGCAACACAGAGCCCTGCTTTCGAGCGGGGCTTTTTTATGACCGCTGGTCGGCGAAGGTCTGAAAAAATCGCGCCAAGGTCGCTGTGAGGACAGTCCGACCAGCTAAAGTCGGCATGATGGAATCGACCGTCGGGCTTTTTTC
Source organism: Pseudomonas siliginis (assembly GCF_024072275.1). Lineage (NCBI taxonomy): Bacteria > Pseudomonadati > Pseudomonadota > Gammaproteobacteria > Pseudomonadales > Pseudomonadaceae > Pseudomonas > Pseudomonas siliginis. The sequence continues at coordinate 3,805,020 of NZ_CP099598.1, forward strand.
ATCAAACGGTCACCGCTTTGTCATGACGGAACCGCAATCTGAATCCGTCCGTAAACAACAGATCGATAACAACAAGGACGACTGTATGCCCACACAAAACCCGCACCGCATCGTCGGTCTGTGCACCTCGAGCAAGGTGTACAGCGCACTTACCGAGCTCAAGCATCTGGAAGGCCATCGCTGCGCCAAGCTGCTGTCCCTGCTCGCCGAAAACCTCGTGCACAAGGGCCTGCTCAATGAGCGCGAAGTCATGCACATGCTCGATCAAGTGGTGGAATGACGCCAGACCTCACTGGCATCAATGACCACTATCGAAAGCGTTGATTGTCCGTCGTGCCGGCAAATCCCTAAGGTAGCCCCATCAGTTTGATGGAGGTTTTCCCATGGCACAGGTTCAAATCATGTCGGTGATCGGCAGCGCAGTTCCCGCTTCGCTGCGTGCATCCGGTTTGCTCGCTTGCTGGTATCTGGTGCGCGATGGCGAGCCGATCAGCGGCCCGCTCACCTCGTTGCCAGCAGCGCAGGCTTTGTCGCAACAGGTCGCCAGCAGCACGTTTCACGCTTAAGGCAGTTGCACCTTGGGCTTGGTCTCGACGAACAGCGCCCAGCTCGACAGGAACAATGCGGCAATCAGCGGCCCGATCACAAAGCCGTTGAGGCCGAAGACCGCGAGGCCGCCGAGGGTCGAGACCAGAATCAGGTAATCGGGCATTTTCGTATCTTTGCCCACCAGAATCGGGCGCAGCACGTTGTCGACCAGGCCGATCACGAATACGCCGAACAAGCCCAGCACCACGCCCTGCCAGATCATGCCGCTGAGCAGGAAGTACACCGCCACCGGCGCCCAGACAATCCCCGCGCCCACCGCTGGCAACAGCGACAGAAACGCCATCAGTACCGCCCAGAGCAACGCGCTGGGAATGTCGAGAAACCAGAAAATCAGCCCGCCCAGCGCGCCTTGGGTCACGGCCACCACCACGTTGCCTTTGACCGTCGCGCGCACCACCCGGTTGAACTTCAGTTGCAGGCGGCGCTTGTGGTTTTCTTCCAGCGGCACGGCAGTGCGCATCTTGCGCGCCAGCTCGGGGCCGTCACGCAGAAAGAAAAACAGCAGATACAGCATGATGAAAAAGCTCACCACGAATTCGAACGTGCCCTGGCCGAAACTGAACGCCTGAGTCGCCAGCACCTGGCTGCCCTGCATCGCCGCTTTGACGATCTTCTCGCGCAAGCTGTCGAGTTCGCCCATGCCAAAGCGGTCGAGCAAGTGCTGAAAGTACGGCGGCAGGCTGTGCTTGAACTGCGCCAGATACGCAGCGATGTCCAGCTCGCCGCTTTCGATGTTCTTGTAGACAGTCGCCCCTTCCTGCACCAGCAGAATGCTGACGATGATCACCGGCAGAATCGCGACCACCAGGCACAGGCTCAAGGTGCACAGCGACGTCACGTTGCGTTGCCAGCCGAACTTCTGCTGCAACCTGCGCTGTACCGGCGCAAACAGAATGCCGAGGATGACAGCCCAGAATACCGCGCCGTAGAACGGCAACAGAATCCAGATAAAGGCCACCGTGACCAGCACCAGCAGCACCGTCAGGGATTTGAATTGCAGACTCTTTTCGTTCATATCCGGTCCATGTCAGTCAGGCGTCACGCACGCCCGCCCCACTTAGTCAGCCGCCGAGCTCGCGAGTGCCATGTTTATTCATGGAGCATAGATCCAGATCAATAAACCCTCGCAACAGCTGCCCTACCCTGCGCGGCTTTTGCGACCGACACCCAAATGCAGACTCTCATCGCCCCCGAGCTTCTCGCCCCCGCCGGCACCCTGAAAAACATGCGCTACGCCTTCGCTTATGGCGCCGATGCGGTCTACGCCGGCCAGCCGCGCTACAGCCTGCGGGTGCGCAACAACGAGTTCGATCATGCCAACCTGGCGCTGGGCATCCGTGAGGCGCAGGCGCAGGGCAAGCGCTTCTACGTCGTGGTCAACATCGCCCCGCACAACGCCAAGCTGAAGACGTTTCTCAAGGATCTGGCGCCAGTGATCGAGATGGCCCCGGATGCGCTGATCATGTCCGACCCGGGCCTGATCATGCTGGTGCGCCGGCATTTTCCGCAAATGCCGATTCACCTGTCGGTGCAGGCCAACACGGTGAATTGGGCGAGCGTCGAGTTCTGGCAGCAACAGGGGCTGAGCCGGATCATCCTGTCGCGCGAACTCTCGCTCGAAGAAATCGGTGAAATCCGCGAGCAGGTGCCGGGCATGGAGCTGGAGGTGTTCGTGCACGGCGCGCTGTGCATGGCCTATTCCGGGCGCTGCCTGCTTTCCGGTTACATGAACAAGCGCGATGCCAATCAGGGCACCTGCACCAACGCCTGCCGCTGGAAGTACACGGCGCAAGAAGCGACGGAAAACCAGCTCGGCGAGATCGTCCAGACCTTTGAACCCGAGCCGACGCTGGGTCTCGGCGCACCGACCGATCAAGTCTTCCTGCTCCAGGAAGCCAACCGCCCCGACGAATTGATGCCGGCTTTCGAAGACGAACACGGCACCTACATCATGAACGCCAAGGACCTGCGCGCGGTGCAGCATGTCGAGCGGCTGACGCGCATGGGTGTGCACTCATTGAAAATCGAAGGCCGGACCAAATCGCACTTTTACTGCGCGCGCACCACCCAGGTATATCGCCGGGCGATCGATGATGCCGTGGCCGGGCGCGAGTTCGATCGCAGCCTGATGCTGGATCTGGAATCGCTGGCCCAGCGCGGCTACACCGAAGGTTTTCTGCGCCGGCATGTGCACGACGAATATCAGAATTATCAGCACGGCAGTTCGGTGTCGGAGCGTCAGCAGTTCGTTGGCGAGCTGACCGGCGAGCGCCGGGATCGCCTGGCCGAAGTGAAAGTGAAGAATCGTTTTGCCGTGGGCGATCATCTGGAACTGATGACGCCCAAGGGCAATTTCCATTTTGATCTGCATGAATTGCAGAGTGTCAGCGGCCAAGCGATCGAAGTGGCGCCGGGGGACGGGCATACGGTGTACGTGCCGATTCCGGATGCGGTGGATTTGCGCTTTGGGTTGTTGATGCGGGATTTGCGAGTTGGTTGACTGGCGATATTGTCTGGCACTCGCCGCATGGCCGTAATTTGCTGTGAAGCCGATGCCGTCTTCGCGAGCAGGCTCGCCCCCACAGGGAGTTTGTGTCATCCACTGTGGGAGCGAGCCTGCTCGCGAAGAGCCCGGCGAACTCAGCGGATCATCCGGACTTCAGCGCAAATCATCGGACAACGGCGTCGGCTCATCCGCTGGCGGTACATCGTCGTCATCCGGCGGATCCTTCCAGTCATCCGGGCGGTCGGCATCGCTCAATGGGTCGCGCCCCGGGTCCATGCCCGGCGGTGCGTCGTGATCGCTCAGGGTCGGCTCGTCGGTGCCGGATACGGGGCGGGTCTGCTCGGTGGGCGCCACGCCACCGGGAACAAGCGAGTCATCAGCCATGCTGCACCTCACAATACTGTCCCGGATTATCCGGGGCGTATTGTTTGGAAGCGCGACCGTTGACGGCGTGCGATAGATCAGACCAGCGGCATCAGCCTTGGGCGGTAAAGCGATCGCGACTGTTGGTCAGGTGCAGCCACATCGCGGCACGGGCGGCATCGGCGTCCTGACGTTTGATCGCATTCAGAATCGCCTCGTGTTCCAGATTGGCCAAGTGCCCGAGCTTGCTCAGATCCGCCGCGCCACGCTCGGCGGCATTCAGGCGATTGCGCGGGATCATCGCACTGCCCAGGTGCTGCATGATCTCGCTGAAACAAGCGTTGCCGGTGGCCTCGGCGATCAGCAGATGAAAACGCCGATCGGCCTCCACGCAGCTGTCGTTGTTGGCCAGCAGCCGTTGATAGTCATCCAGCGCCTGACGCATCTGCTGGACCTGCTGCTCACTGCGCCGCTGCGCCGCCAGCGCCGCCGCTTGCGTTTCCAGGCCCATGCGCAGCTCAAGAATGCTGCGCACACCGAGCGCCGTGTCGACATTCAGGCGCAGGCCCTGCTCCGCTGCACGTTCGATGACGAAAGTACCGATGCCATGGCGCGTCTCCACCAGCCCCGAGGCCTGCAACTTGGAAATCGCCTCGCGCACCACCGTGCGGCTGACGCCGTGCTCCTGAACGATGGAGTTCTCCGAAGGCAGCTTGTCACCGGGCGACAGTTGTCCGAGCAGGATGCTCTGGGTGAGCTTTTCCACCAGGTCATGAGCAAGGTTGTGCGTGCGTTTGCGCGCGGGCGCGTCGAGGTCTTCTTGCATGATCGGTTCCGGTGATCGGGGCTTGCCGATCGTAGCACTGCGGGATGACGGTTGAGATGGATTTTAGCGGTCGATAGGCCATCTACTTGTATGACAACACTCAATTACGTCGAATATTTTCAATAGCCAGCCATCACGCATCACCATTCATATCTCAAAAAGGCGCTCCGTTCGACTGGCGCAACAATCAATAAATACGAGCTTAAATCCTGTTTTCGCATAAAAAACCGAACAATCAGAAGAATTTGATCGCCCTCCCCACTTGTAGGACAAAAAATTACAGTTGTATGATGTCTAGCAACAACGCAGCACCCAGCCCTACCCGCATAAAAATAATCAGTGGGAGAAACATCAGTGAAAACCTCCATCTCCGGGATGCAGGACAGCGTCGACCCGACGCTCGCCTCAGCCATCTCCAAAGTCAAACGCCACGTCCTGCCGCTCTTCGTGATCATGTTCATCGTCAATTACATTGACCGGGTGAACATCGGCTTCGTCCGCACCCACATGGAAACCGATCTGGGCATTGGTGCTGCCGCTTATGGCTTCGGCGCCGGGCTGTTCTTCATCGGTTACGCGCTGTTCGAAGTGCCGTCCAACATGCTTTTGCAGAAAGTCGGCGCACGCATCTGGCTGACCCGCATCATGTTCACTTGGGGCATAGTCGCGGCCTGCATGGCCTTCATCCAGAACGAAACCCACTTCTATATTCTGCGTTTCCTGCTCGGTGTCGCCGAGGCCGGGTTCTTTCCCGGGGTGATTTACTACTTCACTCGTTGGCTGCCAGGCGTTGAGCGCGGCAAGGCGATCGCGATTTTCCTCAGCGGCTCGGCCGTGGCCTCGCTGATCTCCGGTCCGCTGTCCGGTTTGCTCCTGCAGATCAATGGGCTGGGCATGCACGGCTGGCAATGGATGTACTTCATCGAGGGGATGTTCTCGGTGTGCCTGTGCGTGTTTGTCTGGTTCTGGCTGGACGCCAAACCCCACGACGCGAAATGGCTGAGCCGCGCCGAACAGGATGCGCTGGTCAGCGCCATCGACGACGAGCAAAAGGCCCGCGAAGCGGCGACGCCGATCCGGCCGTCGCTGGGCAAACTGCTCAAGGACCGGCAGATCATTCTGTTCTGCCTGATCTACTTCTTCATTCAACTGACCATCTACGCCGCGACTTTCTGGCTGCCGAGCATCATCAAGAAGATGGGCGAACTCAGCGACGTGCAGGTCGGCCTGTTCAACTCGATTCCATGGTTGCTGTCGATCGTCGGCATGTACGCCTTCGCCTCGCTGTCGGCGAAGTGGAAACATCAACAAGCGTGGGTCGCCACTGCCCTGCTGATCGCCGCAGCGGGGATGTTCATGTCCACCACTGGCGGGCCGATCTTCGCCTTCGTCGCGATCTGCTTTGCGGCGCTGGGCTTCAAATCCGCCTCGTCACTGTTCTGGCCGATCCCCCAGGCTTATCTGGATGCACGCATCGCGGCGGCAGTGATCGCGCTGATCAACTCGGTCGGCAACCTCGGCGGCTTCGTCGCACCGACCACTTTTGGCCTGCTTGAGCAACACACCGGCTCGATTCAGGGCGGCCTCTATGGCCTGGCCGCGACCTCGATCATCGCCGCAATCATCGTCTTCGCTGCGCGCACCACGCCCAAACCCGCTGCTGAAAAAGCCGTGGCCGACGCCGCGCCGAAACACGCCTGACTTCGTCTCGACAAGGAAAACAATAATGACTGTTCATGACACCGCCAAAGCTCCGATCATCACCGAGATGCAGGTCATTCCGGTGGCCGGTCACGACGGCATGCTGCTCAACCTGAGCGGCGCCCACGGGCCGTTTTTCACCCGCAACATCGTCATCCTCAAGGACAACGCCGGCCATACCGGCGTCGGCGAAGTGCCCGGTGGCGAGCGCATTCGCCAGACCCTGGAAGATGCACGCAATCTGGTGGTCGGCAGCCCCATCGGCACGTACCAGAAAATTCTCAACCAGGTGCGCCAGACCTTCGCCGACCGCGATGCCGGCGGCCGTGGTCTGCAGACGTTCGACCTGCGCATCACCATTCACGCGGTCACCGGCCTGGAAGCCGCCCTCCTCGACCTGCTCGGCCAGCATCTGGACGTGCCGGTGGCGGCGCTGCTCGGTGAAGGTCAGCAACGCGACGAAGTGAAAATGCTCGGTTATCTGTTTTACGTTGGCGATCAACACGAAACCGATCTCGCCTACCGCAGCGAACCGGACGCCGACAACGACTGGTTCCGTGTGCGCCACGAGAAGGCCATGACCGCCGAAGCGGTGGTGCGTCTGGCGGAGGCGGCGCACGCCAAGTACGGCTTCAAGGATTTCAAACTCAAGGGCGGCGTACTCAGTGGCGATGCCGAAATCGAAGCGGTCACGGCACTGGCCGAGCGCTTCCCCGACGCGCGGATCACCCTCGATCCGAACGGTGCATGGTCATTGAAAGAGGCGATTCGTCTATGCCGCGATCAGCACCACGTACTCGCCTACGCCGAAGACCCTTGCGGCGCGGAAAACGGTTATTCCGGGCGCGAAGTCATGGCTGAATTCCGCCGCGCCACCGGGCTGAAAACCGCGACCAACATGATCGCCACCGACTGGCGAGAAATGGGCCACGCGATTCAGTTGCAGTCAGTGGACATCCCGCTGGCCGACCCGCACTTCTGGACCATGCAGGGTTCGGTGCGGGTCGCGCAGATGTGCCACGAATGGGGCCTGACCTGGGGCTCGCATTCCAACAACCACTTCGATATCTCTCTGGCGATGTTTACCCATGTCGCCGCTGCGGCACCGGGCGACATCACGGCCATCGACACCCATTGGATCTGGCAGGACGGCCAGCGTCTGACCAAGGCCCCGCTGCAAATTGTCGACGGTCTCGTGCAAGTGCCGCAGAAACCGGGACTGGGCGTGGAACTGGACATGGATCAAGTGGCCAAGGCTCACGAACTGTACAAAGGCATGGGCCTCGGCGCGCGGGACGACAGCGTGGCGATGCAGTTCCTGATTCCGGGGTGGAAATTCGATAACAAGCGGCCGTGTCTGGTGCGTTGATCTAGCAGGCGCCGCTGATTTCAATTGTGGGAGCGAGCCTGCTCGCGAAGGCGTCAGGTCAGTCGATAGTGCTGTCGCTGATGCACCGCTTTCGCGAGCAGGCTCGCTCCCACAAGGGGGGGGTTTGTGTCAGGCAGAAACTTGCAGTAACCACGCCTTGAACGCTTTCATCGCCACCGTTTCCGCTCGCGACTGCAACCGCGTCAGCCAGTAACTGCCGGTGGTGATCTCGATCGCGAACGGCTGGCAGATCGCATCCGCTGCCAGTTGCCGGGCGAACATCAGCGGCGGCGCCAACGCCACGCCGCCGCCCTGCAACGCCGTTTCCATCATCGCCAGCGACGAATCGAAGACGATGCTTTGCGGTGGCGCAGCCTGGGTCGCCAGGCCCGCCGCCTGAAACCACTGCGGCCATTCATCAGTGCGATAGGAACGCAGCAAGGTCTGCTGCAACAGGTCCGCCGGCGCGTGCAGTTGCCGGGCAATCTCCGGCACGCATAACACCGACAACGGCGCATCGAGCAAGCGTGTCGCCTCAATGCCATGCCAGGCGCCAGCGCCGAAACGAATCGCGTAATCCAGCCCTTCCGCCGCCACATCGACCCGGTTGTTGTGGGTCGACAGGCGTAAATCGATCAGCGGATATTTCGCCCGAAAGTCCGCCAGCCTCGGCAACAGCCAGCCCACGGCAAACGTGCCCACCGCGCCGACCGTCAACATGTCGCGATACTGCCCACCAGCCAGACGCTCGAGCATCTGCGCAATGTGGTCGAATGAGGTGCTGAGCACCGGCAGCAAGGTTTCGCCTTCACTGGTCAGCATCAGACCACGGGGCAGGCGTTTGAACAGGGTCAGGTTGAGCTGCGCTTCCAGGCTTTTGACCTGATGGCTGACCGCTGCCTGCGTTACGCACAGTTCGACGGCGGCGCGGGTGAAGCTCAGGTGGCGTGCCGAAGCTTCAAACGCGCGCAGAGCGTTGAGCGGCAGTTGCGGTCGAATCATGGGTTGTCCCAAATTTTTCTAAGGGTTCGTGCGAGTTTTCATCGTTTGTCGAAGGTCGGCAAAGTGCCTAAATTAACCGCGCTGATCAGCCGCCCGATGAAAAAATCACCCGCAGTGTAGCGGGATACAACAAACGACACTCATGGAGAGTGATTCACTCATGTGTTCCTTCAAACCGAGCAAGGTCTTTTCCCACAGCGCTTTCGCACTGTTCTTCGGCAGCGTTGCCTGTCATGCCGCAACGCCGACGGATGCGCAATTGCAGGCACTGGTCAGCCAAGCCGTCACCCCGGTGATGCAGCAAAACAACATCCCGGGGCTGACCGTAGCGATCACGCTGAATGGCCAGGCGCATTACTTTAATTACGGAGTCGCTGCCAAAGACACCGGGCAAAAAGTCAGTGAAAACACCCTGTTCGAAGTCGGCTCGGTGAGTAAAACCTTCACCGCCACCCTCGCCGGTTACGCCCAGGCCACCGGCAAACTCGACCTGTCGAGCAAGGCCAGCCAGCTCTGGCCGGAGCTCAAGGGCAGCGCCTTCGACAACATCAGCGTGCTGCAACTGGGCACCTACAGTGCTGGCGGTCTGCCGCTGCAATTTCCTGCCGAGGCGGATTCTTCCGACAAGATGCTCGGCTATTACCAACAGTGGAAACCGCAATTTCCCGCCGGCAGCCATCGCCTGTATTCCAACCCGAGCCTGGGCCTGTTCGGCTACCTGACGGCGAAAAGCCTCGGCCAGCCGTTCGACCAGGCAATGACGCAAACCCTGCTGCCGAAACTCGGCCTTCAGCACACCTTCCTCAGCGTACCGTCAGCGCAGTCGAAGCTTTACGCCCAAGGCTACGACAGCGCCGACCAACCGGTACGCGTCAGCCCCGGCGCCCTCGACGCCGAAGCCTACGGCATCAAAACCAGCGCCGCCGACCTGCTGCGTTACGTCCAGGCACAACTGAAACCGGCCAGCCTTGGGCCTGATCTGCACCAAGCCATCGCCAACACGCACATTGGTTATTACCGCGTCGACGACATGACCCAAGGCCTGGGCTGGGAACGCTACGCCTACCCGATCAGCCTGGAAAAACTGCAAAACGGCAACTCGACCCCCATGGCCATGGAACCTCACAAAGTCGAGTGGCTGACCCCACCGCAAGCTGAGCCGGCCAATGTGCTGTTCAACAAAAGCGGTTCTACGCGCGGCTTTGGCGCGTATGTGGCGTTCGTGCCGTCGCGGGACATGGGCATCGTGATTCTGGCCAACAAGAATTACCCGAATGCCGAACGGGTGAAGATTGCGCACACGGTTTTCGCGGCGTTGGCGGATTAAGAGCAGAAGATCGCAGCCCGAGCCTTCTGCGGCTCCTACAGGATCGGGTTTTCACTCGGTTAACGTTGGAGGTGTCGCAGGCTGCAACAACTTTCGATCAGAAGATGACTTGTGGGAGCGAGCCTGCTCGCGACTGCGCTCGATCAGTCACCTTTCAGCGCCTGAAAAACCGCTATCGCGAGCAGGCTCGCTCCCACATTTGAACTGTGCACTTCACAAAAAAATGTGGGAGCTGGTCTACCAGCTCCCACAGGGATTTTGCTTCACTCACGCAACGCGCAATCAATCATCCGGCATCTGCGGCGGTTTGCTCGGTTTCGCCGGTTTGCTGCCCTTTGCGCCTTTGGCCGGTTCCGGCTCGGTGGCGGCAGGCGTTTGTGCGGCGGCCGCAGCGGCGGCTTCTTTTTCGGCCATGGGCATGGCGTCGATGGTTTCGAAGATTTTCGCCAGGCTCAATGCCTTGGCTTCGTCACCCGAGGCGGAGAGCTTGGTTTCGCCGTCCTTGCCCACCAGGAACACTTTTGGATAAGCGCCGGCGCCGAGCTTCAGCGAGCGCAGCAGGGCCATGGTGTCCTGCTGGCCCATGTCCTTGCCGTCGAGCTGGCCGGACATGCTGAGGATGGTGTAGACCTTGATGTTGCGGTCGGTGACGCCCTTTTTGTTGGCCGGGTCTTCCAGTGACTTTTTCAGGCTCAGCCACACCGGGTCAACGGTGCTTTGCGCAATCACGATCAGCGGACGGGCGCGGCCCACGTCCCCGGCCAGGGGTGAATCGCTGTCAGCGGCGAACAGGGGGCCGGCGATTGCCAGCAAGAGGGTCAGGGTCAGGGACCTGATGAGCATGCGCATCTCCTTTTGATATCCACGCACTACTGATTGCGCATCGTGGCGATTGTTCCGGCGGCGTCTGGCAAAAAGGCATTGCCCTGTCAGAAGCTTAGGTCAGGGAGAACTTTGCGCAACATGACGCAAGCGATCATCGGCACATCCCTACGGCCGCTGCACAGGAAGTGTTTTCTCCAGGCTGACTCAGAACGCCAACTTGTAACCAATCAACACCAGCATCGTCGCCAGGCACGGGCGCAGGACTTCGTCGGAGATGCGTCCGGTCAGGTGGCTGCCGAGCCAGATGCCGGGCAGCGAGCCCATCAGCAGGAAGCCCAGCACGCCCCAGTCCATGTTGCCCATGCTTGCGTGGCCGAGGCCGGCGACGAGGGTCAGGGGTACGGCGTGGGCGATTTCGGTGCCGACCAGGCGGCGGGTTGGCAGCAGTGGGTAGAGGATGAACAAGGCGACGGTGCCCAGTGCGCCGGCGCCAATCGAGGTCAGGGCGACCATGGTGCCGAGGATCAGACCGGTGATCACCGTCATCACGTTAAGCCGCGAACCGCTCGGGTTGTAGTTGCCGCCGGCGCGTTTGTGGGCAAATTCGAGCAAGCGTTTCTTGAAGAAAATCGCCAGGGCGGTGGCGAAGAGGACGAAGCCGAGCGCCTGCTTGATGATGGCGTTCATCGCGTCCGGCGCGGTGTGCAGGGTGCTGAGGAACCACAGGGTCATGGCCACGGCTGGCACGCTGCCGAGGGTCAGCCAGCCGGTGATCGCCCAGTCGATGTTCTTGTTTTTTTTGTGAACGAGGACGCCGCTGGATTTGGTGATCGCGGCGTACAGCAGGTCCGTACCCACCGCCGTCGCCGGGTTGATGCCGAACCACAGCAGAATCGGCGTCATCAACGAACCGCCGCCGACACCGGTCATGCCGACGATAAACCCCACCACCAGCCCGGCAATCACCAAGCCGAAATTTGCCAATTCCATTCAAACGTCCAGAAAACGACAGGAAAATCTGGCCCGCAGCATAGCGATTTTTCTTATAACCACATATATCGATGCGGTCTATGGTTATGCCATATCGAATTTGCTGCAGTTCCCTGTGGGAGCGAGCCTGCTCGCGAAGGGGGTGTCAGCCGACCGATGAGTTGAATGACGCAACGCATTCGCGAGCAGGCTCGCTCCCACAGTGGCCCCTGGCGCTACAGAAAACCTGCAAGGCTCACTGCACCGGCAGGAAATTCAGAAACAGCAGGCTCTGCGCGTAATTCAGGCCGATCCTGCGATAGCGCTCATCGAGCATCTGCGTGAGCAGGTCGAGGCGCGCGACGATTTTGCTGAATTCGGTGGCGAAGCTGAGGTTGCTGCCCTCCTCCGAGATTTCGTTGGAGAACAGCAACGGCTGGCCTTCCTTGTTCTGCCGTTGCGACAAAATCCACATGGCTTTTTCGATGTTGCGCGCGGCGTTGTGCACGAACGTCGGGTTGATCGCGTCGGTCATGTAGAACTCGGTGCGATTGCCGTGGGCGGTAACCAGCATGCTGCCGATTGCATAGATGAAGGCGCCGACGCGGTCGCCGAGGAATTCCGGACTCATCGCATAGCTCAGTGCCGCCAGATCCTTGCGTCCGCCCAGCACGGGCAACGGCTGCTGTTGCTCGACAGCGAGACGCACCTGTTTCACGGCGGCGTTGACGGTGAGGAAACCGGATTTGCGCAGTTCTTCCGGGTTGCGCAGGTAGAGCTTGCCCATCAGCCGGTAAAGGCTGTCGAGGTTGTCGCGCATCGCCAGGGTGGCCATGCGGTCGACGCTGGTCTGCAGAAATTCCTGCGGCTGCCCTTCTCGTATCTGATTGAAAAATCCATTGCCGTTCTGGTGGCTGCAGCCGCTGAGCAACAGCGACAACAGGCAGGCCAGCAGCAGGCACGGGCGGCGGTGAGCGACGGTGATCAGGGCAAAAACACTCGGCATGAAATCTCGGACAGGCACATTCCTGTGCGGCGGGAGTCACCGCATCCTGGCCATGCATAGAGCCGCCGATTACGAAAAAGTGCAGTGCTCCGGCGGTGAAGCCGACCTTCGGCGCTTTTCGCCATGTCAATTAGTCGGACTTTATATTTGCCAACAGCGGTAAATCCGCTATAAATCTTCTTTCTCGACTCAAATAGCATGACTAGTGACATATAGGAGCAGCCTTCGGCAGCTCCCACGGTCAATACGAAAACAACAACAAAAAGGAAGGTCAACCATGCTTCAATCCCGTCACCTGCTCTCCGGCCTCGGACTGTCCCTGATGATCGCTACCCTTTCCGCCAACGCGGCGGGCCTGACCGCCGAACACAAAGCCTTCGGCAAAACCAATGACGGCACGCCTGTCGAACAGTACATCCTGCGCAACAGCCACGGCATGCAGGCCACCGTGATCACCTACGGCGCGACCCTGCAAGCGCTGAAAGTCGCCGACAAGCACGGCAAGTTCGACGACATCGTGTTGGGTTTTGACGATGTGCAGGGCTATCAGAAAGGCACCGCGTACTTCGGCGCGACCATCGGCCGTTTCGGCAACCGCCTGGCCGAAGGTGCTTTCGAACTTGATGGCAAGCGTTATCAAGTGCCGCAGAACGACAAATCCAACGCCCTGCACGGCGGCCCCGAAGGTTTCGACAAGAAAGTCTGGAAGGCCAAAGAAACCAAGGACAAGGATTCGGTTGGCGTAACCCTGACCTACCTCTCGGCCGACGGCGAGATGGGCTTCCCGGGCAATCTGACCACCGAAGTCACCTATCGCCTGACCGACAACAACGAGCTGCGCATCGACTACAAGGCCAGCACCGACAAGCCGACCGTGCTCAACCTGACCAACCATAGCTACTTCAACCTGGCCGGTGCCGGCAATGGCGATATTCTCAAGCAAGTCGCCATGATCAACTCCAGCCATTACACGCCAGTCACCGCCAAACTGATCCCGACCGGGGAGCTGGCGCCTGTCGCCGGTACGCCGATGGACTTCAGCAAACCGACGGCAATCGGCACGCACATCAAGGCTGATCATCCGCAGCTGAAATTCGCCGAGCCGAAACAGGGCGGCTTCGATTTCAACTGGGCGCTGGAGACCAAGGGCGATGTCAGCAAGCTCGCCACCGAAGTCAGCGACCCGCAATCCGGACGCGTCCTGCAACTGTTCACCAGCGAGCCGGGCGTGCAGTTCTACACCAGCAACTTCCTCGACGGCACGGTCAAGGGCAAGGGTGGCAAGGTCTATCCACACTGGGGCGCGTTCACCCTCGAGACCCAGCACTACCCGGATTCGCCGAACCAGCCGGACTTCCCGAGCACGCGACTTGATCCGGGGCAGACTTATGCCCACAGCGTGATCCTCAAGTTCTCCACCAAGTAACCTGCCATGCTCCCCCTGTGGCGAGGGGATTCATCCCCGTTGGGATGCGAAGCAGCCCTGATCCTGCAACACGCGCTGTATCAGACAGCGTTCTATTGCAGGTTTTTGGGGCTGCTTCGCAGCCCAGCGGGGATAAATCCCCTCGCCACAAAATCCCCTCGCCACAATTGATCTGGTTTCATCCTTGACTTCCTTCCGGGAACCCTTGCTCTATCCTGCTGCCCACTAAAGATATCGACTCTTTAAGGCAGGAGGTTTGAATGCGTACCCTTGAGTTGGCCGGCGTACAGGTTCCGGTGATTGGTCAGGGCACCTGGCGCATGGGCGAGGATCGTTCGGCGCACAGCCGTGAAGTGGCGGCGCTGCGCACGGGCATCGAGCTCGGCATGACCCTGATCGACACCGCCGAGATGTACGCCGAGGGCGGTGCCGAAACGGTGGTCGGCGAAGCCATCGCCGGTCTGCGCGATCAAGTCTTTCTGGTCAGCAAGGTCTACCCGCACAACGCCAGCCGCGAGGGCATCCCGCAAGCCTGCGAGCGCAGTTTGCGTCGGCTCGGCACCGACTACATCGATCTGTATCTGCTGCACTGGCGCGGTCAGTATCCGCTGGAGGAAACCGTCGAAGCCTTCGAACGCCTGCGCCAGGACGGCAAGATCGGCCGTTGGGGTGTGTCGAATTTCGATGTCGACGACCTCGAAGAACTGTCCAGCTCGGCCTGCGCCACCAATCAGGTGCTGTACAACCTCGAAGAGCGCGGTATCGAATTCGATTTGCTGCCGTGGTGCCAGCATCAGCGCCTGCCGCTGATGGCGTACTGCCCGATCGGCCAGGGCGGCGCGATGCTCGCCGAGCCGGTCCTGCAAGACATTGCCAGCCGTCACAACGCCACCCCGGCGCAGGTTTCGCTGGCGTGGCTCCTGCGCCAGGACGGCGTGATTGCGATTCCCAAGGCTGTGCGCCCGGAGCATGTGCAACTCAATGCCGAGGCGGCCCAGTTGCAACTGGACGCCGGGGATCTGGCGGCGCTGGACAAGGTGTTTCCGGCGCCACAACGCAAGCAGCGGCTGGCCATGGTCTGAGCTGCCGACTGTGAGGGCTTCGCCATGAGAAGCACAGATCTGCACGACCCGTACAACCTGCAACGTTTTGTTCAGGCACAGGACCCGGTGTTCGACCGGGTCCAGCGTGAACTCGAAACGGGCCGCAAGCGCAGCCACTGGATGTGGTTCGTCTTCCCGCAATTCGCCGGGTTGGGCGGCAGCGAGATGGCCCGGCGCTTTGCCATTGGTTCAGCCGAGGAAGCCCAGGCGTATCTGGCCCATGAACTGCTCGGGGCGCGGCTGCGCACCTGCACGCAACTGGTGCTGAATGTGCCGCAGCGCTCGATTGCAGACATTTTCGGCCATCCCGATGACCTGAAATTTCATTCTTCGATGACCCTGTTCGCCCAGTTCAGCGCTGAGGACAGTCTGTTCAACCAGGCGCTGGAGCGGTACTTCCACGGCATTCTCGATGAATGGACGCTGCAACTGCTCGACTCAAAACAGGCCCAGTTGCCCACCGACCAATGTTGAGAAATCGTCGTCGACAAACGGCAGAATCGCATCCGCCACCGGTTGCAGCTGTCGGGTGATGTAGTGGTCGTAGTCGATGGCGGCGCGGCGTACCTCCAGCGGCTCCGGGCCGGCCAGGGTGATGACGTAGCTGATCCAGCCGCCGTTCTGATATTGCCGTGGCCGCCCGTGCTCGGCATTGTATTCGTCGGCCAGCCGCGCCGCGCGGACGTGCGGCGGCACATTGCGTTCGTAGTCGTCGAGGGTGCGGCGCAGGCGCTTGCGGTAGATCAGCCGATCGTCGAACTCGCCAGCGAGCGTCTTGCGCACGTAGTCGCGCACGTAATCCTGATACGGCTTGCGCTGGAAAATCCGCTCATACAGCTCCTGCTGAAATTGCCGGGCCAGCAGCGACCAGTCGGTGCGCACGGTCTCCAGGCCCTTGTAGACCATTTCTTCGCTGCCATCGGCGCGGGTAACGAGGCCGGCGTAGCGCTTCTTGCTGCCCTCCTCGGCGCCGCGAATCGTCGGCATCAGAAAGCGCTTGTAGTGAATCTCGAACTGCAATTCCAGCGCGCTTTCCAGCCCGTATTCCTCGCGCACATGCGCGCGCCACCAATCGTTGACGTGCTTGACCAGCGCATGGCCGATCTGCGCTGCTTCTTCCTGGCCGTGCAGACTGCGCAGCCAGACGAAGGTTGAATCGGTGTCGCCGTAAATGACGGCGTGGCCCTGTTCTTCGATCAACTGGCGGGTGCGCAGCATGATTTCGTGGCCGCGCAAAGTGATCGACGAGGCCAGCCGGGTATCGAAAAAACGGCAACCACTGGAGCCGAGCACGCCGTAGAAGGCGTTCATGATGATCTTCAGCGCTTGGGACAGCGGCGCGTTGTGTTCGCGCTTGGCGGTTTCGCGCCCTTCGGCCACCCGCGCCACGATGGACGGCAGGCAATGGCGGGTGCGCGAGAAGCGTGCGCCACGGAAACCTGGTACCGAGTCAGCGTCGTCCAGGTGTTGCAGGCCCTCGATCAAGCCCACCGGGTCGATCAGAAAGGTGCGGATGATCGACGGGTAAAGGCTTTTGTAATCGAGGACCAACACCGATTCGTAAAGCCCCGGGCGTGAATCCATGACAAACCCGCCGGGGCTGGCCTGCGGTGGATTGGTGCCCAGATTGGGTGCAACGAAGCCCTGGCGATGCATCAACGGCATGTACAAATGGGTGAACGCGGCGACCGAACCGCCGCTGCGGTCGGCCGGCAAACCGGTGACGCTGGCGCGTTCAAGCAAAAACGTCAGCAGTTCGGTCTTGGCGAAGATCCGCGTGACCAGTTCGCAGTCCTTGAGGTTGTACTTGGCCAGCGCCGGTTTGTCCTCGGCGAACATGCGGTTGATCTCGTCCATGCGCTGGTATGGGTTGTTGATCGCCTTGCCTTCGCCGAGCAGGGCCTGCGCGACGTTTTCCAGGCTGAACGAAGGAAAACTCCAGGTCGCCGAACGCAACGACTCGATGCCATCGATGATCAGCCGCCCCGCTGCCGAGGCGAAGTAGTGATTGCGGCTGCCGTGCTCGCGCCACTGCATTTCTTCGCCGCCACGACCGATCTTCAGCGGCACGCCAAGACGCCGCGCGTGTTCGTGAAGGATGCGCAAATCGAACTGCACGACGTTCCAGCCAATGATCGCGTCGGGGTCGTGGCGGGCAAACCAGTCGTTGAGCTTCTTCAGAATGAGCGTGCGCGAATCGCAGTATTCGAGGTCGAAATCGACAATGCTGGCATCGCCATTCGGCGCGCCGAGCATGTACACCTGCCGCTCGCCGCAGCCTTCCAGCGCGATGGAGTACAGCTCGCCGTTTTCGGTGGTCTCGATGTCGAGTGAGACCAGACGCAGTTTCGGCCGGTAAATGGGGTCGGGTTTCAGTTGGGCGTTGATCAGCACGCCGTCAGCATCAGGCGTGCCGCCGAACAGCACCGGCGCGGTGATGAAGCGCTCCATCAGATAGCGTTCCGGCGGGCGGACGTCGGCTTCAAAGACGTCGACGCCGGCGCGGTTCAGCGCGGTTTCGAGGCGCATCAACTGGCCGTGCTGCTGGCAATACAGACCGAGCACCGGACGATGCTGAAAATCGAGCAAGGCCAATGGTCGCAGTTCCACATTCTTTTCATCGTGCAGCAGACGCTCGGCCGCTTCTCGTTGTGCGGCGGGAATAAACGCCACCGATGGCTGATGCGCCAGACGCACACGGCGCGGCCCGGCGTCGGTCGCCAGCCAGAACTCGACTTCGGTGCCGGCCGGCGTATCGCGCCAATGCCGGGTCAGGACGAAGCCTTGCTGTAAATCCACCACTGCGACCTCAACGTTTCAATCAGAACGCCATTCTACGCAGCATTTGTGGCGAGGGGATTTATCCCCTTTGGCCTGCGCAGCAGGCCCTTTCATTAAAAGCGGGGCCGCTTCGCGGCCAGCGGGGATAAATCCCCTCGCCACAGATAAATCCCATCACCACAGATAAATCTTATTGCCACAGATAATTCCTCTGCCACAGATAATCCCCCCTTGTTACAGATAAATCCCCTAGCCACAGACGCTTCATTTACCGATACAAAGAAGTTTTTTCCGGCAAATGGCGTTTTTTGCACGCTAACTGCCGCTTTGCCACCTTGCTCTGCGCAGCTGCGTCTACGATGCTTGATGAACAACGACAACACCTGAGTAACCGCCATGAAGACCGTCGCCCAACTGCTGAAGCTCAAAGATCAGAAAAATCAGGAAGTGCACCAGATCAAACCCGATCACATGGTGCTCGAAGCGCTGATGAAGATGGCCGAGAAAAACGTCGGCGCCTTGCTGGTGGTCGAAGACGACAAAGTGGTCGGCATCATCAGCGAGCGCGACTATGCACGCAAACTGGTGCTGCACGGGCGCTCTTCGGTCGGTACGCCAGTGCGCGACATCATGGTCAAGGACGTGATTACCGTGGATACCCGACAAACCGTCGACACCTGCCTGGGCATCATGTCGGACAAACGCCTGCGCCACTTGCCGGTGGTCGAGGACGGCAAGTTGATCGGCCTGTTGTCGATCGGCGATCTGGTGAAGGAAGCGATTGCCGAACAGGCCGAGCTGATCAAACAGCTGGAGCAGTACATTCGCGGCGACTGAGCCCACCGCCGTGATCCCCTTGTGGGAGCGAGCCTGCTCGCGAATGCGCCAGGTCAGTGATGATCGTTCCCACGCTCTGCGTGGGAATGCAGCCCGGGACGCTCCGCGTCCCTCTAGAGCCGAACGCGGAGCGTCCGTTGAGGCATTCCCACGCAGAGCGTGGGAACGATCGCGCCTGTCAGGCCGGCCAATGCCGCTCGAACACCGGTGCCAGCACCGGGTGCCGGTCGATCCTTTGCAGCCATGCATAAAAGCCCGGGCGGGTCTGGCGCAGGTGTTCGCGGCTGCCGGCCCAGCGGCTCACCACGGCCGCCAGCACATCCAGTGCACCGGGCGTTTCATCATCCAGATACAGCTCCCCGGAAAACTGATCGGCAAACACCTCCCAACTGAAGTGCAGGCGCTGGCGCGTGCCGGCGATCAGGTTTTGCCGTGCGCTCTCGTCAGGCGCGCTCAGCCAGCGCTCGGGGTAATCGATGATGCCAACCGCTGCGTAGCAATTGCTGACGATGTAGGCGAGACCGCGAATCGCCTGATCACGATCGGCTGCCTCGCTCGGCAGCAGGCCGGACTTGGGAAACGTCAAGCCCAGGTGAATCAGGATCGCCGCACTTTCGGTCATGGCGCTGCCGTCCGGCAGTTGCAAGGTCGGTATCTGTTTCAACGGATTGAGTTTGCTCAGCGCCTCGTCAGCCTCGGCGCTGGCTTCGGTATCAATGAAGCGATAGGCGATCTGGCACAACTCCAGTGCCGCCTCGATGGCGGCCGCGCCGGAATTCTTGTGACCGTAGAGCTGGTACATGTCCGTTCCCCCGATAAGGCCTTTGCACAGGGTAGATGGCTGGCTGGCCTGACGTAGAAAATTCTGCAAATGTGTCGTGATTGGCACGTTTTTCCCATGCACTGCCGACTTGCGAAATCGACCTTCGCCAATCAGCGCTGGCGGTGCCCATCCCGCACCAAGAGCATTCATCGAACGCTATCCGCGTTCTTGTAAGGTGCGACAGCGAACCAAAAGTTCGCCTGTCCGAGCTGGCAACAAGGAGTTCACCCGTGAATCTTCAAATGCTCCGCCGTACGACATACCCGACTTACTCGCAAATCCAGCCGCAAGTTCAGCCGAACCTATTCAGCCTGGCGCGCTTCTCCTTTATTACCTGAAACCCAATGCACACTTTGCGTGCCTGGCGATCGAGCGATCGCCGGGCGCCAAGTGTTATTTATTTTTTAAATACCCTATGAATAAAAGGCGGCCTAGCAAGATTGTCGAACAATAACTTGCTGCCATTGAAGTTGCACCAAAAGCGCACGCCCAAATGTGATGCAGTTACCAATACTCCAGAATCAAAATAAGGAACTTGTCCCGTGAGCCGCTGAATGACTGACCTGCACCAAATCGATTCGCTACGCACCGATAGGTGCTAAGCCTGATCACCGAGCAGCCGCTCTATCCCGTCGATTGGCGTGATACAGCGTTCCCTCTGACTCGCTCTGGAAAAAGCCCTTCTGCGAGGACTTGAGGACCACTTCGCGCCGAATAAACAGCGGGCGAACTTGAAACTTATATAAATGCGACATGAGCAATACCGAAGATATGCGCTCAACCGGTTTCAGCAACATCTGGCACACCTGTTGCAAACTGTAACAAACCTGAGACAGCTCACGTCTCCACACAACAACAAGCCACGGAATGGATAATGAACAATCGATATAGATACTAATAAGCCAATAAGTTTGTTCGAGGCCGTTTAAACAGATAGTCCAACTATCGGCTCGCGTACACCTTGAAGAAAGTTGCACCCACTCACTCGAACATCAGCCATATGTTCGGACGGCACCTTATTGCCCTTCATCTGACCCGAGGGAGCTTTAATGAACGATGCGGTAAAGCACAAAACCCTGCCCGGGCCGTTGCGGCAAGCGCCGGTCCCGCCGGCAACGGGCAGGCCGGCGTTTACAGCCAACACGTCACGACCCGGCGGGTTGAACAAACCACAGATGCTCTTGCTGATCGCCGTGTCGGCGCTGATACACGGCGGCGCGTGGTGGTTCTTCCATCAGGCGCGGCCGGAGCCACTGCCGACGCCGCCGGAAATTCCGGAAATGACCGTCGAGCTGACCAGCCCGACGCCTCCGGCCCCACCGACACCGGAACCACCACCGCCGCCCCCGCCTCCACCGCCGCCGGAACCCGAGCAGCCGGTGGAAGACGAGGACGCGGTGAAGCCGCCGCCCAAACCGGTGGAGAAGCCCAAGCCAATCGAAAAACCAAAACCGGTCGAGAAACCCAAACCGGTGAAGAAAGTCGAGCCACCGAAAGCACCGCCAGCCCCGGCGCAACCTGCCGCACCTGCGGCGCCGACGACACCGAGCGCACCACCGGCACCACCTGCTGCGCCCGCTCCGGTCAAGGAGTCGGCGGCGATTTCCGGCCTGGCCAGCCTTGGCAACCCGCCGCCGGAATACCCGTCGCTGGCGCTGCGCCGCAATTGGGAAGGCAGCGTGGTGCTGCGCATTCAGGTGCTGGCTAACGGCCGTGCCGGTGCGGTGACGGTGACCAAGTCCAGCGGCAAACCGCAACTGGATGAGGCGGCCGTCGCGGCGGTGAAGAACTGGAAGTTCATTCCGGCCAAGCGCGGTGACACGCCGATCGACGGCTTCGCCACCCAGACCATCGATTTCAAATTGCCGCAATGACGGCACAACCGACTCATTACTGATTAACGCAAGCGAGGTGTAGCCATGAACGATTCACTGTCTTCGATGATTGTCCCCGGTGTGCTCTGGGGTCTGGTGCTGTTTTCCGTGGTCAGTTGGGCGATCCTGCTGGTCAAGTCGGCCCAGTACCTGCGCCAGAAAGCGCAGAACAAACAGTTCGCCAAAGCCTTCTGGAGCGCGCCGGACCTGCTCACCGCCGCCGAACACGCCAGCCAGTATCCGGGCTCGCTGGCGCGCATCGCCAGCAGCGGTTTCGAAGCCCTGCTGGTGGAAGATTCGCCGCGCACCACGCAGCAACTGGCGCACACCATCAACCGTTCCGACCGCCTGGAACGCAACCTGCGCCAGCAGATCCAGAAGGAACGTCGCTCGCTGGAAAACGGCCAGGCGATCCTCGCCAGTATCGGCAGCACCGCGCCGTTCATTGGTTTGTTCGGCACCGTGTGGGGAATCATGGAAGCCCTGCAAAGCATCGGCGAAACCGGCTCGGCCAGCCTTGAGGCGGTCGCCGGGCCTATCGGCCACGCGCTGATCGCCACTGGCGTGGGCATCGCCGTCGCGGTGCCGGCGGTGCTGATCTACAACTTCTTCCTGCGTCGGCTGAAACTGGCCTCAGCGGACATGGACGACTTCGCCCACGACTTCGACGCCCTCGCCTCGCGCAGTGCCTTTTCCATCAGCCGCCAGGCCATCGCCAGCAAAAGCACCAACGCCGTGCGGGAGGCCAGCTGATGTCCTTTTCTACCCAAGACAGCGATGAAGTGCTCAGCGAAATGAACGTCACGCCGCTGGTCGACGTGATGCTCGTGCTGCTGGTGGTGTTCATTGTCACCGCGCCGCTAATGACCAACGCGATCAAGGTCAACCTGCCGAAAACCGACGCCGTCGCCCCTGCCGAAAAGAAAGACCCGGTGGTGGTCAGCGTCGATCAGGACGGCAAGTTCTATCTGGCCAAGACCGAACTGGCCCCGGAATCCCTCGAGGCCAGTCTCAAGGAGGTCAAGGCCAAGGACGCCGACGTGCGCGTGCAGTTGCAGGCCGACGCCGCCGTCAATTACGGCCAGGTGGCCAAGGCGATGGCATCGATCGAACGCTCCGGCATCAGCAAGATTTCGGTGATGACCACCCACTGAGTGCGGTGCCGGATGGGTGTTGAAAAACCCGCCCGGCGCCGCTGAAAAAAAGAAATCCCGTCGCACCCGGCCGACCGAAAAAACGCCCCGCGTCTTCGGAGGGGATCGGCTTGCTTGAAGAAAGTGGTTTTCCGCGCGCGGTATCACCGGAAGCGGAGCAATGAGCGGCTCACAAGGCCAATTCGATAACGTCTGAAAATCGGAAACAACCATGCTGATGAACACTCCACGCTTCACGCTCAAACCTTTGGTGGCAACGATGTCTCGCCACCGTTTCGTTCCGCTGTATCTGGTGGCCATGGGGATGGGCGCCGGGACCGTGCAAGCGGCCGAGGACGACAACAGTGCCACGCCGGCAGCCGCTGTCGTGGCGGCGCCGACCACGCAACTGCAACGGGTCGAAGTGACCGGTTCGGCGATTCGCCGGGTCGATGCGGAAACGGCGGTGCCGATCACCATCCTCAAGGCTGACGAGCTGCGCAAACAGGGCGTGACCACCACCGCCGAACTGGTGCAGCGCATCACCGGCAGCCAGTCGATCAACAACAGCGCCGGCTCCGTCGGCGCGGCCACTGGCGGTGCGTCGTTTGCCGACATGCGCGGCATCGGCGCGAACAAAACGCTGGTGCTGCTCAACGGTCGACGCCTGGCCAATAACGCCCTGTCGGGGACCAACTCGGCCGGCGGCGCGGTGGATCTGAACATGATCCCGTTTGCCGCCATCGAACGCGTGGAAGTGCTGCGCGACGGCGCCTCGGCCCTGTACGGCACCGACGCCATCGGCGGTGTGATCAACTTCATCACCAAAAAATCTCTCACCGATGGCGCCCTGACCCTGGGCGGCGAAACGCCGACCCACAGCGGTGGCGGCGCGACCAAAGACATGAGCGCCAGTTGGGGCTACGGCGATCTCGAAGAAGACCGCTTCAACGTCCTCGGCGTGTTCAACTACAACAAGCAGCAGAACCTCGACGCCAACGACCGCTCCTTCGCCACCGACTATGCGCCCGGTCGCGGTCTCGATCAGACTTCCGGCACCGCGTTCCCCGGCAACTACAGCCAGAACGGCAACGCCACCAACCCGTTGGCCAACAGCAATTGCAACGGCCCCAACCTGATCGCCCGCGACGGCTTGTGCCGCTTCAGCACCCGTGAATACATCGATCTGGTGCCACAGACCGAGAAGACCTCGTTCTTCGGCAAGACCACTGCCAAGCTCGGCGATGATCACAACGCCAACCTTGAATATTTCTGGTCGCGCAACAACAACGCCGTCGCCGTCGGCCCGGCGCCACTGACCGGTCTGAGCCTTGACGCTTCGTCGCCCTACTACCCCGGCAACGGCATCACCCC
Source organism: Pseudomonas siliginis (assembly GCF_024072275.1). Classification (NCBI taxonomy): domain Bacteria; kingdom Pseudomonadati; phylum Pseudomonadota; class Gammaproteobacteria; order Pseudomonadales; family Pseudomonadaceae; genus Pseudomonas; species Pseudomonas siliginis. The sequence continues at coordinate 3,828,874 of NZ_CP099598.1, forward strand.
GGCGCCGACCGATTTCGCCCTCGACCCGACGCAGCCGGTCGATGTGAACTGGCGTGAAACCGCTGCCGGCCCGCGTGAATCGAAAGACCAGAACACCAGCCAGCGCTTTCTGCTGAGCTTCGATGGTCTGGTTGGCGGCTGGGATTACAACGTCGGCGCCTCGTACAACCAGAACAAAATCGTCTCCAGCGTCACCAGTGGCTATGTCAGCGATCAGGCGATGATTGACGGGCTGGCCAGCGGTTTGCTCAACCCGTTCGGCCCGCAGACCGCTGCCGGCCAGCAGTACATCGATGCCGCCGCGTACCACGGCGCCTACTCCACAGCCGTGGGTCGCGTGGCCGGGTTCGATGGTCGCGTCAGCCGTGAAATCGGCGACTGGTTCGGCGCAGGTCCGTCCGGTCTGGCTCTGGGCGGCGAGTACCGCAAGGAGAAATTCCATCAGGACTTCGAGTCGTTCGCCGGCGACATCCAGAGCCTCGGCATCGACCCGGCCGGCAGCGTCGAGGGCGACCGCAGCGTCAAGGCCGCCTATGCCGAACTCAACGTGCCGGTGCTCGACAGCCTCGAACTGTCCGCCGCTGTGCGCCACGACAAATACAGCGACTTCGGCAGCACCACCAACCCGAAATATTCGTTCCGTTATCAGCCGATCAAAGAGCTGGTGGTGCGTGGTGCCTACAGCGAAGGTTTCCGCGCGCCATCGCTGTACGAGCTGTATTCGCCGCGCAGCATCACCTTCACCCAGGGTTTCTACAACGATCCCGTGCTGTGTACCGGCGGTGTGGTGCAACCGGGCGGTAACGGCGGGCGCGATTGCGGTCAGCAATTCCTCAACCAGATTGGCGGCAACGAGGATCTGGCCCCGGAGAAGGCGCGCAACGTGACGTTGGGCTTCGTCTACCAGCCGATCAGCAATCTGTCGGTGGGTCTGGATTTCTGGTGGATTCACATCTCCAACCAGATCCAGCCGTTCCCGGAATCCACCGTGTTCGATCAGGCCGGCTCCTATCCGGACCGCTTCGTGCGCAACGCCGACGGCACGCTCAACTACATCGTCACCGGCAACGCCAACCTCGGCATCGTCGAAACCAATGGTGTCGATGTGTCGCTCGACTATCGCTTCCCGAACACGCCTTACGGTCAGTTCGGCCTCGGCCTGCAAGGCACCTATGTCGACGAGTACGACTTCCAGAGCACCATCAAAGGCCCGTTCACCGACAAGGTCGGCGACTTTCAGGGTGACGGCGTGATCGCGCGCTGGAAGCACAACCTCACCGGCAGCTGGAGTCTGGGTGCGGCGCGAGCAGCGCTGACCAACCGCTTCACCACCGGTTACAACGATTACGACCGCGAGACGCACGCGCGGGTGGCGTCGTATTCGGTGTGGGATCTGTCGGCCGGTTACACCTTCAACAAAGTGCTCGACGTTGATGCCGGAATGAAGAACGTTTTCGACCGCAACCCGCCGTTCTCCAACCAGGCCTACAACTTCCAGAGCGGCTATGACCCGCGCTACACCGACCCGCTGGGCCGGACATTGTTTGCGCGCATGACTTACCACTTCTAACCGGAAACAGAACACATCTCCCCCTGTGGGAGCGAGCCTTTGTGGTGAGGGGATTTATCCCCGATGGGGTGCGAAGCGCCCCCAAGACCTGCCGACGCGGAGCATCAGAAGTACCGCATGCATTGATCTTGCGACTGCTGCGCAGCCGATCGGGGATAAATCCCCTCGCCACAAGGGCTCGCTCCCACATTGGGTCCGTGGACTTTCAGGGATTTTCAGGAGTGACTTCATGAGTTTCTTGCGCAACATGGCTGGCCTGCTGCTCGGCAGTGCGCTGCTGTGCTTCGGCACTTCGGCGCTGGCCGGCGGCAGTTATGCGCTGACGGTGTACGGCGAGGCGCCGAAGTATCCGGCCGGCTTCAAGCATTTCGATTTTGTTAACCCTGACGCGCCCAAGGGCGGTTCGCTCAGCCGTGCGTCGATGGAGATCGGTCAGTACAACTACATCACGCCGTATGCCGATCAGGGCATTTCGGTGGTGCAGGTCAATGACTGGGTATACGCGCCGCTGGCGTTCCGCTCGCTGGACGAGCCCTACACGGTTTACGCTCTGGTCGCGCAGCAGATCGAGCGCGATCCCGAAGGTTTGTGGGTGCGCTTCACCCTCAACCCCAAGGCACGCTTTGCCGACGGCACGCCGATCACCGCCGAAGACGTGCGCTACACCTTCAACCTGCTGATGACCAAGGGCAGCCTGAGTTACCGCCAGCAATACGCCGACGTGCAGGACGTGCTGGTCGAAGGTCCACGGCAGGTCCGTTTCACCTTCAAGAACAACCTCAATCGCACCCTCGCGCTGGATCTGGCGACGATGCGCGTGCTGCCCGAGCACTGGTGGAAAACCCGCGACTTCGCCAACGGCGGCGGCTTCGAGCCACCGCTGGGCAGCGGCCCGTACCGGGTGAGCAAGGTCGACGCCGGGCGCAGCATCAGTTTCCAGCGTGACCCGGACTGGTGGGGCAAGGACCTGCCGGTCAGTCGCGGCATGTACAACTTCGACAGCCTGACGGTGAATTTCTACGGCGACACCGACGTCGCCCGCCAGCTGTTGCAGGCCGGCGCGTTCGACTACAACCGCGAGTTCTCCTCGTCCGGTTATGTGGTCGGCTATGACAGCCCGGCATTGCGCGACGGTCGTTTGCAACAGTCGATCCTCGCCCCGGACAAACCCACCGCCGCTCAGGGCTTCGTGTTCAACCTGCAGAACCCGTTCTTCAAGGATCGCCGCGTGCGTCAGGCGATCAGCCTGCTCTGGGATTTCGAGTGGACCAACAAACAGATGATGCGCGGCTTCTACGTGCGTCAGAACAGCTTCTGGCCCAAGAGTGAAATGGCCGCCAGCGACCTGCCCGATGCCGAGGAATTGAAGATCCTCGAACCGCTGCGCGGCAAGGTCCCTGACGAGGTGTTCACCACGGTCTATGAAGCGCCGAAAACCGATGGCAGCGGCTACATCCGCGACAAGCAACTGCAAGCGCTGAAGCTGCTCGCCGAAGCCGGTTGGACGGCGAAAAACAATCGTCTGGTCAACGCCGCCGGCGAGCCGCTGGAATTCACCTTTCTCGATGGCCAGGGCGGCTTCGATCGCATGCTGCTGCCGTTCAAACGCACCCTCGCGCAGATCGGCATCACGCTCAATCTGCGCCGCATCGATTCGGCGCAATACATCAACCGTCTCAACGCCCGCGATTACGACATGATCGTCTGCGCTTTCCCGCGCAGTGGCGATCCGATCGTGTCCCCGGGCCGCGAGTTGTACAGCCTGTACGGCTCGCAAAGTGCCACGCAAGTCGGCAGCTCGAACGCGATGGTGCTGGCCGATCCGGCAATCGATCAACTGATTGACGGGCTGGTCCAGGCCAACAACCGCGAAGCCATGGTGCATTACGCCCGCGCCCTCGACCGGGTGCTGCAATGGGGTTACTACATGATTCCCAACTACTACTCCAAAGGCACGCCGACGGTGTATCAGAACCGCTTCGGCATACCCGCCGTGCAACCTTCGTATGACGAAGGTCTCAACACCTGGTGGGAAGTCTCGGCCAGGCCGCTGACGACTCAGCAAATGAGCGCTCAGCTTGCGGGAGGCCAGTGACATGCTGCGTTATCTGAGTCGCCGTTTGCTGCTGATCATCCCCACGCTGTTGTGCATTCTGGTGGTGAATTTTCTTATCGTGCAGGCCGCACCCGGTGGCCCGGTGGAACAAGCCATCGCTCGCCTGCAAGGCTTTGGCGGGCACAGCATGGGCGGTGGCGGCGAAGTCGCGGCGGTCGGCGGTGCCGGGCGCAGCAGCCGTGGGCTGGACCCGGCGCTGATCGAGGAAATCAAACACCATTACGGCTTCGACAAACCGCTGCACGAACGCCTGTGGCTGCTGCTGAAAAACTACGCACAACTGGATCTGGGCAACAGCTTCTTTCGCGGCGCCAAGGTCACCGACCTGATCGTGCAGAAGCTGCCAGTGTCGCTGTCGCTGGGCTTGTGGGCGACGCTGATCACCTACCTGATTTCGATTCCGCTGGGCATTCGCAAGGCGATCAGGAACGGCAGCGCCTTCGATGTCTGGAGCAGCACGGCGATCATCGTTGGCTATGCGATGCCAGCGTTTCTCTTCGCCATTCTGTTGATCGTGGTGTTCGCCGGGGGCAGCTACGTCAACTGGTTTCCGGTGCAGGGATTGGTGTCGGACAACTTCGACAGCCTCAGCACATTGGGCAAGGTCGGCGACTACCTCTGGCACCTCGTACTGCCGGTCACGGCGCTGGTGATCGGCGGCTTTGCCACGCTGACGATCCTGACCAAAAACAGCTTTCTCAACGAGATCAGCCGGCAGTACGTGATCACCGCACGAGCCAAGGGCCTGTCCGAGCCGCGCGTGCTGTACGGCCACGTGTTTCGCAACGCCATGCTGCTGGTGGTGGCCGGCGTGCCGTCGGCGCTGATCGAAGTGTTTTTCGCCGGCTCCCTGCTGATCGAAACCATCTTCAACCTCGACGGCCTCGGGCGCATGAGCTACGAAGCGGCGGTGTCGCGTGACTATCCGGTGGTGTTCGGCGCGCTGTTTCTGTTCACCCTGTTCGGCCTGCTGATCAAGCTGATCGGCGACCTCTGCTACACCCTGCTCGACCCGCGCATCGATTTCTCGGCGAGGACTGCCTGATGTTCACACTGTCGCCTCTGGGCCAGCGCCGCGTCGCGCAATTCAAGGCCAACCGCCGTGGGCGCTGGTCACTGTGGCTGTTTATCGGACTGTGCCTGATCTGCCTCGGTGGCGAGCTGATCGCCAATGACAAGCCGCTGGTGATCCGCTACCACGACGCCTTCTACTTTCCGATCCTCAGCGATTATCTGGAAACCGATTTCGGCGGCGAGTTGCCGTTTCAGCCGGATTACGCCAGCAACTACGTACACAGACTGATCGAGGATCAGGGCGGCTGGATGCTGTTTCCGCCGATCCCGTTCAGTTACGACACGGTCAACTACGACCTCACCGAACCGGCGCCCAGCCCGCCGTCATCAAGCAATTGGCTGGGCACCGATGATCAGGCTCGCGATGTTCTGGCGCGGGTGATTTTCGGCACGCGGATCTCGATTCTGTTCGCGCTGATCCTCACCGCCATCAGCGCGTTGATCGGCATTCTCGCCGGGGCCTTGCAGGGCTACTACGGCGGCTGGGTCGACTTGCTCGGGCAGCGCGTACTGGAAATCTGGTCGGGGCTGCCGGTGCTGTACCTGCTGATCATCCTGTCCGGCTTCGTCTCGCCGAGTTTCTGGTGGCTGCTGGGGATCATGGCGCTGTTTTCCTGGCTGGCGCTGGTCGATGTGGTGCGCGCCGAGTTCCTGCGGGGGCGCAATCTCGAGTACGTCAAAGCCGCGCGAGCGCTGGGCCTGACTGACAACGAACTGATGTGCCGGCACATCCTGCCCAACGCCATGACCTCCACCCTCACCTACCTGCCGTTCATTCTCACCGGCGCCATCGCCACCCTGACCGCGCTGGATTTTCTCGGCTTCGGCATGCCCGCCGGCACCGCGTCGCTGGGCGAGTTGATCGGCCAGGCCAAACGCAATCTGCAAGCACCGTGGCTGGGGCTGACGGCGTTTTTTGCCCTGGCGCTGATCCTGTCTTTGTTGGTTTTCATCGGTGAAGCGTGCCGAGATGCCTTTGATCCAAGGAGCTGACATGCAAGACCATTTAATCGAGATCCGCGACCTGCGCGTCGCCTTCGCCGGGCAGGAAGTGGTGCACGGTGTGAACCTCGATATTCGCCGTGGCGAGTGTCTGGCGCTGGTCGGCGAGTCCGGCTCGGGCAAGTCGGTGACGGCGCATTCGATTCTGCGTTTGTTGCCGGGCAAGAACGTCAGCAGCAGCGGCGCGATTCGCTACAACGGCGTGGATTTGCTGCACGCCAGCGAACAGCAGATGCGTGGTTTGCGCGGCAATCGCATTGCGATGATTTTCCAGGAGCCGATGACCTCGCTGAACCCGTTGCACACGGTGGAAAAACAGATCAGCGAAGTGTTGGAAATCCACAAGGGCCTCAAAGGCCGCGCCGCCCGCGCGCGGACGCTGGAGCTGCTCGAGCTGGTGGGTATTCGCCAGCCGTTGCAGCGACTCAAAGCCTATCCGCATCAGCTTTCCGGTGGTCAGCGGCAACGGGTAATGATCGCCATGGCGCTGGCCAACGAGCCGGAACTGTTGATTGCCGATGAACCGACCACGGCGCTGGACGTGACCGTACAGAAGAAGATTCTTGAGCTGCTGATCGAGTTGCAGCAGCGCCTGGGCATGTCGCTGTTGCTGATCAGCCACGACCTCAATCTGGTACGCCGGATCGCTCAGCGCGTGTGCGTAATGCGTCAGGGCGAGATCGTTGAACAGGCCGATTGCGAGACGCTGTTCCAAGCGCCGCAACACCCCTATAGCCGGTTGTTGATCGAAGCGGAACCGAGCGGCGCGCCAGTGCCAAGTAAGTACGAGCACAACCTGCTGGAAGTCGATGATTTGAAGGTGTGGTTTGCCCTGCCGAAAAAACTCTTCAGCCGCCAGCAGGATTACATCAAAGCGGTGGACGGCGTCAGTTTCACCCTGCAACGCGGCAAGACTCTGGGGATTGTCGGCGAGTCGGGGTCGGGCAAGTCGACGCTGGGCCAGGCGATCCTGCGACTGGTCGAATCAGAGGGCAATATCCGTTTCGGCAACAAGCAGTTGAGCCTGCTCAATCAGCGTCTGATGCGCCCGTTGCGCCGGCAGATTCAGGTGGTGTTTCAGGACCCGTTCGGCAGCCTCAGCCCGCGCATGTCGGTGCAGCAGATCATCGCCGAAGGCTTGCTGACCCATGGCATCGGCAGCGAGGCCGAGCGCGAGGCAGCGGTGATTCGCGTGCTCGAGGAAGTCGGCCTCGATCCGCAAAGCCGCCATCGTTACCCCCACGAGTTTTCCGGCGGCCAGCGCCAGCGCATCTCCATCGCCCGCGTACTGGTGCTGGAACCGGCGCTGATCCTGCTCGACGAACCGACGTCGGCGCTGGATCGCACGGTGCAGAAGCAAGTGGTGGAATTGTTGCGCCAGTTGCAGATCAGGCATGGGCTGACCTATCTGTTCATCAGCCATGATCTGGCGGTGGTACATGCGCTGGCGCATGACTTGATGGTGATCAAGGATGGCAAGGTGGTTGAACAAGGGTCGTCGCGGGAGATTTTCGCTGCGCCGCAACATCCGTATACCCAGGAACTCCTGAAAGCCTCCGGCCTGAAGCCTGATGAAGAACCTTGTGGGAGCGAGCCTGCTCGCGAATGCGGTGCATCAGTCACATAAGTGCTGGCTGGCCCGACGCTTTCGCGAGCAGGCTCGCTCCCACAGGTTTGATAGGTGGTGTTTGAAATTTATTTTTCCGGCACTGCATCCAATCGCCTCCGTCACGGGTAGTCCCTGTAACAGCCCACTCTGGTGCTGTAAGCGCCCTACCCTTTTCGGAGAATCATCGGATGAACATCACCCAGCTGATTGGCTTCACCGGTTTGCTCGCCTTCACCGCGACCACCTTCGCCCAGAGCAGTTATCCCGACGCGATCAAGGTGCCGGACGGGCACAAGATTGCCCTGGAAACCACCGGGGTTGGCGAGATCACCTACGAATGCCGCGACAAACCCAATATGGCCGGGCAGACCGAATGGACCTTTGTCGGCCCGAAAGCGGTGCTCAATGATCGCAGCGGCAAACAGGTCGGCACCTATTTCGGCCCGCCAGCGACGTGGCAAGCCAAGGACGGTTCGAAAGTCACCGGCACGCAACTCGCCGTGGCACCGTCGAGCCCGGGCAACCTGCCTTATCAACTGGTCAAGGCCAATCCGGCCGAGGGCAAAGGCGCGATGACCGGGGTCAGCTATATCCAGCGTGTTGCGCTCAAGGGCGGCGTCGCGCCGGGCAGTGAGTGCACCATGGCGAACAAGGGCAAGCAGGAAGTGGTGAAGTACCAAGCGGATTATATTTTCTGGGCGGCGAACTGATATCCGGAAGCAGTGCACAATCCTGTGGGAGCGAGCCTGCTCGCGAAGACGGAGTGTCAGTCGCCTTATTACTTTCTGACCCACCGCATTCGCGAGCAAGCTCGCTCCCACAGGGAACCATGCCTCTGGATGTTTGGGAAATGTGAGCTAGATTGCACCCCATGCCTTTACCCGAATCCGTTTTCGATTACGAAGCCCGCCTCGCCGCCTGTGCCCGAGGCGAGCGCGCGGCTTTGCGCGATTTGTATGTGCAGGAAGGCCCGCGCCTGCTCGGTGTGGCCAAGCGGCTGGTGCGCGATACGGCGCTGGCGGAGGACATTGTGCATGAGGCATTCATCAAGATCTGGCACGGCGCGGCCGGGTTCGACCCGGCGCGCGGCTCGGCGCGGGGCTGGATGTTCAGCGTGACCCGGCACCTTGCCTTGAATCAGTTGCGCAAGCAAAGTCGGGAAACGCCGTTCAGCGAAGAACATGAGGCAGCGGCGCCTGATGAGCTGGCCGATATTCACTCGGCGCGCATTCATCGCTGCCTCGAACAACTGGAACCGCAGCGGCGCAGCTGCATCCTCCATGCCTACGTCGACGGTTACAGCCACGCGCAGATTTCCGCGCGCCTCGGCACGCCGCTGGGCACGGTCAAAGCGTGGATCAAGCGCAGCCTCAATGCTTTGCGGGAGTGCATGGGATGACCGGCGAATCAGCGCAGGAACGGGATGAACTGGCCGGCGAATACGTGCTCGGCACCTTGTCGTTCGAGCAGCGCATCGAGGTGCAACGGCGGCTGCCGAACGATCCTGAGTTGCGCGCGGCAGTCGACGCATGGGAGCGACGTCTGCTGGAGCTGACCGATCTGGCCGAACCTCAGCAACCCTCGGCGCAGTTATGGCCACGTATCGAGCGCAGTCTCGAACGGCTGACGGTGAAGAAGCCGCTGACCTCGTGGTGGAATCTGCTGCCACTGTGGCGCGGTTTGAGTGCGGCGGGCCTGGCTGCGACGCTGATTTTGGGCGCGATGCTACTGACCCAGACTGCGCCGAAACCGAGTTATCTGGTGGTGCTGGTAGCGCCGCAGGACAAGGCGCCGGGCTGGGTGATTCAGGCGAGCAATGCGCGGGAGATTCAGTTGATCCCGCTGGGCGTGGTCGAGGTGCCGGCGGACAAGGCGCTGGAGTTCTGGACCAAGGCTGACGGCTGGTCGGGACCGGTGTCATTGGGACTGGTCAAACCGGGGCAAGCGTTGTCGGTGCCGCTGGACAAGTTGCCGCCGTTGCAACCCAACCAGCTGTTTGAGCTGACCCTGGAAGGCGCCAATGGCTCACCGATCGGCAAACCGACCGGGCCGATTCAGGCGATCGGGCGTGCGGTGAAGGTGCTCTGAGGCTCTGCTACGCGGTTGTCCGCAACCATCATCGACGTCGATGTTCACCATCACGGCAATGAAGTTCTCATAAAAAATTCCGGGCGTAACATCAGCTCCATACCAACCAACAACACCCCGGAGCACACCATCATGAAACGCCAGACTCTTCTCAGCATCGCTTTCTCGGTTTTCGCAGTTAACGCTTTCGCCGCCACCCCGGCGCACACCATGATCGCCGAAGGCGGCTCGGACAAACTGATCGAAAGCCGTCTGGCTGAAGGCGGTTCGGATCGTCTGATCGAACGCCGCGTTGCCGAAGGTGGTTCCGATCGTCTGATCGAACGCCGCGTTGCCGAAGGTGGCTCGGATCGTCTGATCGAGCGCCGCGTTGCCGAAGGTGGTTCGGATCGTCTGATCGAACGCCGCGTTGCCGAAGGTGGTTCGGATCGTCTGATCGAGCGCCGCGTTGCCGAAGGTGGTTCGGATCGTCTGATCGAACGCCGCGTTGCTGAAGGTGGTTCGGATCGTCTGATCGAACGCCGTGTTGCTGAAGGCGGTTCGGATCGTCTGATCGAACGCCGCGTTGCCGAAGGTGGCTCGGATCGTCTGATCGAACGCCGTGTTGCCGAAGGTGGCTCGGATCGCCTGATCGAACGCCGTGTTGCCTGATGCATGACTGCAAGCGCAACACCGCAGAGAAACCCGGCTCCCGCAGCCGGGTTTTTTATGTCTGCGTGTTTTATCCGGCCTTGGCCATGCAGCGCTTGTAACGCTCGTCCACGCGCTTGGCGAACCAGGCTGTGGTGAGTTTGCGGGTGATCTTCGGACTCTGCAGCACAATCCCCGGCAATACCGCGCGCGGTAACGCCTTGCCTTCGGCCCGCTCCGCCAGTTCGAACACGCGCTGATAGAGTCTGGTCTCTTCGAATTCCAGGGTTTTGCCCTTCTCCAGTTGATCGCGAATCGTCGGGTTGCGCATGCCCAGCGACTTGCCGAGGGTGCGCACCGCCAGTTCGGTACTGCCGGGCATGATCGAGTCGTAACGAATCAAGTCGCCGTCCAGGGTCAGGGGGATGCCGGACGCGCGGCTGACCGCATTCTGAAACGCGGCATTGCGACTGGCGTACCAGCCGGCGTTGAAATCGGCGAAACGATACAACGGCTCGCGGTAATTCACCGGGTAACCGAGCAAATGGGCGATGCCGAAATACATGCCGCCGCGCCGGCTGAACACTTCACGGCGGATCGTGCCGTCCACCGTGTACGGATAATCCTTGGCGTGCTCCTCGGCGAATTCGATGCTGACCTGCATCGGCCCGCCGGTGTGCACCGGGTTGAAGCCGCCGAACAGCGTACGGCCCATCGGCACCATGCCGATGAAGTCGTCGAAAATCGCGCTCAGTTCCTTTTCACTGCGCGCCGCATTCAGACGCTCGCTGTAGCTCTTGCCGTTGGGCGAGCGCACTTGCAGAGCGCCGCTGACCAGCAGGCTGGGGATGTGCACCTTGGCGGCGCGGCGGTCGATTTCGTCGCGGGCGATCTTGCCCAGCCCGGGCACCGTCGGGTCGGCCTGGAAAGTCGATTCCTGCTCGGCCACGGCCAGTACCGAACACAGATTCTGCGTGGTGGTGTTGATGCCTTGCGCGGCGAACGCGGCGTAGATGTCCGTGGCCCAACCCTGACGGTCGGCAGTTTTCGCCGGCAACAGCCGAACGATTTCAGCCTTCACTTCGGCCGGCGGACGCGGCGCCGGTTCGTTGCTGCGCTGGCTGGCGCAACCGGCGAGCAGTAGCACCGCGCCGAGAGTAATGAGTAATCGCATGTTGCTCCATCCAATCAAATTAGCCACAACACCATACACAACCCCCGTAGGAGCTGCCGCAGGCTGCGATCTTTTGATCTTGCTTTTTGCAGATCAGATCAAGATCAAAATCAAAAGATCGCAGCCTTCGGCAGCTCCAACACGCTGATGACAAACTGATTGCAAAACGTTACTGCGAAACCCTATCATTCGCGCCTGGAGTCGCATTAGCGCAAGGAGTTCCGCGCCGCCCTTATTTTTCTTTGGCCGCTCGCCTCCAGGATCCGACATGCCCGCTTCAGCTCGACTCGGCGCTCCATTTCGCCCGACTTTGCTTGCCCTGCTGTGCTCCCTGACCGTTACCGCCCACGCCGCTGAAGACAACAGCAAAGCGCTGATGCTCGACGACGTCAACGTCAATGCCCAAGCCCCGACACCCAACGCCCTGCCCCCGGTCTACGCTGGCGGTCAGGTGGCTCGCGGCGGCCAGTTGGGCGTGCTCGGCAATCAGGACATGATGGACGTGCCGTTCAGCGCGGCGTCCTACACCGAGCAATTGATCCAGGATCAGCAGGCGGAAAACGTCGCCGATGTACTGCTCAACGATTCCTCGGTGCGCCAGGCCTCGGGCTTCTCCAACCAGGCGCAGGTCTTCATGATTCGCGGCCTGCCGCTCAATGGCGACGACATTTCCTATAACGGCCTGTACGGCGTGTTGCCCCGGCAGATCATTTCCACCGATGCGCTGGAGCGCGTGGAAGTGTTCAAAGGCCCCAACGCTTTCATCAACGGCGTAACGCCGACCGGCTCCGGCATCGGCGGCGGCGTCAACCTGCAACCCAAGCGTGCCGGCGACGTGCCGCTGCGCCGTTACACCACCGACATCAACAGCGAAGGCCGCATCGGTCATCACTTCGATATCGGCCAGCGTTTCGGTGAAGACAACCGCTTCGGTGCGCGGGTCAACCTGTCGCAACGCGAGGGCGACACCGGCATCGATCACGAGAACCAGCGCTCGAAACTGTTCGCCATCGGCCTGGATTATCGCGGCGACGCGCTACGGGTTTCCGGTGACTTTGCCTATCAGAAGGAACGCGTCAACGGTGGCCGCAGCTCGGTCAACCTCGGCACCGCCACGCACATCCCGGACGCGCCATCGGCGGACACCAACTACGCGCCGAAATGGGGTTACACCGACATCGAAGACACCTTCGGCATGCTCCGCGCCGAGTACGACCTCAACGACAACTGGACCGCCTACGCCGCCGGTGGCGCCAAGCACACCCGTGAAGTCGGGCGCTATAACTCGACCACGCTGGTCGGCAACAGCGGCGCCTCGTTCACCACCGGCTCGTTCGTCCCGCATGACGAGGACAACACCAGCGTGATGGCCGGCCTCAACGGTAAATTCAACACCGGCCCGGTCAGCCACAAGCTGAATTTCGGCCTGACCGGGATCTGGGCCGAGCAGCGCAGTGCTTATGACTTCGACCTGACCCGCTACTCCAACAACATCTATCACCCGATCACTACCCCAGCGCCGGTCGGCAACTTCGCCGGTGGCGATCTCAACGATCCGGGCATCGTCGGCAAGACCTTCAACCGCAGCGTGGCGATTTCCGACACCCTCGGGTTCTTCGACGATCGCCTGCTGGTCACCGCCGGTCTGCGTCGTCAGCAACTGGTGGTGCAGGGTTACAGCTACGCCAGCTACGGCAGCGGCCCGCGTTCGTCGAGCTACGACGAATCGATCACCACTCCGGTGTACGGCATCGTGTTCAAGCCGTGGGAGCATGTGTCGTTCTACGCCAACCATATCGAAGGCCTGGCCCAAGGCCCGACTTCGCCGACCAGCTCCGGCGGTTTCCGCGTCACCAACGGCAACGAAGTCTACGCACCGAAACGCTCCAAGCAGACCGAACTGGGCGTGAAAGTCGACATGGGCACCTATGGCGCGAGCCTCGGTGTTTATCGCATCGAACAGCCAAGCGACGGCTACTGCGAAATCAACAGCGCCACCACCTGCACCTACGTGCGCGAAGGCGAGCAGATCAACAAAGGCGTGGAGATGAACGTGTTCGGCGAGCCGATCGACGGCCTGCGCCTGATCAGCGGCCTGACCCTGATGGACACCGAACTGAAGAACACCCTCAACGGCGCCAACGACGGTAACCACGCCATCGGCGTGCCGACCTTCCAGTTCAACGCTGGCGTGGATTGGGACGTGCCAGGCCTGCAAGGCGTTGCGCTGAACGCGCGGATGCTGCGCACCGGCGGACAATACGCCGACGCAGCAAACAACCTCAGCCTGCCGACGTGGAACCGCTTCGATGCAGGCGCGCGTTATGCGTTCAAGGTGTCGGAGAAGGATGTGACCGTGCGGTTCGGTGTTGAGAACCTGGCGAACAAGAAGTACTGGGAATCGGCTCAGGGCGGCTACCTGACCCAGGGCGAACCGCGAGTGGCGAAGTTGTCGGGGACGATCGACTTCTAAGCGTCATTGCGTCGTAAAAAAAGGCCCCGCAGCTTAACGGTTGCGGGGCCTTTCTGGTTTTTGTGGTGCTTGACCGGACGCTTCGCGAGCAGGCTCGCTCCCACACTGGAATGCGTCCCCTGTGGGAGCGAGCCTGCTCGCGAAGAGGCCGGAACTGGCGACCTGATCCATACTTGCTGCACAGCCACAGGAGGACAGCCCCATGAACCGCAGCGACGTGCTGATCATCGGCGCCGGCCCGACCGGTCTGGTCCTGGCGCTGTGGCTGAGCAAACTCGGCGTGCGCGTGCGCATCATCGACAAGACCTCGGCGCCAGGCACGACTTCCCGCGCTCTGGCCGTGCAGGCACGCACCCTTGAGCTGTATCGCCAACTCGACCTCGCCGACACCATCGTGCGTCGCGGCCATCAGGTCGCTGCGGCGAATTTCTGGGTCAACGGCAAACCGGTCGCGCAGTTGCCCCTCAAGCGCATCGGCGAAGGCCTGACGCCCTACGCGTTTGTCGAGATTTTCCCGCAGGACGAGCACGAACGGCTGTTGCTCGAGCGCCTCGAAGATTACGGCGTCAGTGTGGAGCGCAATACCGCACTGGACAGCTTCGAGGAAACCGGCGACACCCTCACCGCCCACCTGCGCCTGCCCGATGGCCGGCAGGAAGTCTGTCAGGCCTGCTATCTGGCCGGTTGCGACGGCGCCCGTTCGGTGGTGCGCAAAGCCCTCGACACCGACTTCCCCGGCGGCACCTATCAGCAGATTTTCTACGTCGCCGATATCACGGCCAGCGGCCCGGCGCTCAATGGCGAGTTGCATCTGGACCTGGACCAAGCGGATTTTCTCGCGGTGTTTCCACTGGCCGGCGAAGGCCGCGCGCGACTGATCGGCACGGTGCGTGACGAACGCGCCGAGCGTGCCGAAACCCTGCAATTTGCCGACGTCAGCAGCCGCGCCATCGAACACCTGAAAGTGCATATCGAAGACGTGCACTGGTTCTCCACCTACCGCGTGCATCACCGCGTGGCCGAGCACTTTCGCAACGGCCGGGCGTTTCTGCTCGGCGATGCCGCCCATGTACACAGTCCGGCCGGTGGCCAGGGCATGAACACGGGCATTGGCGATGCAATCAATCTGGCCTGGAAGCTCGCCGCCGTGCTCAGCGGTGGTGCCGAACCGAAACTGCTCGACACCTACGAAACCGAGCGCATCGCCTTCGCTCGCCGACTAGTCTCCACCACCGACAAGGTCTTCAGTTTCGTCACCGCGCAGGGTCGCATGGCCGATCTGCTACGGATGCGTGTGGCGCCGTTTCTGCTGCCGAAAATGGCCGGGTTCGAAGCCAGCCGCGAATTCCTGTTTCGCACGGTCTCGCAAGTCACCCTCAACTATCGCGGCATGCCACTGAGCCAGGGTGAAGCCGGCCACGTGCACGGCGGCGACCGCTTGCCGTGGGCGCATGATGGCGAAGGGGATAATTTCGAACCGCTACGGCAGCCATGCTGGCAGGTGCATGTCTATGGCGACACCAGCGACGAGATGATCGCCTGGTGCGCCGAACACCACTTGCCGCTGCACGTCTTCGACTGGCGCCCGGCGTTCAAAACGGCGGGGTTGGGGCGCAACGGGTTTTACCTGCTGCGGCCGGATACCTATGTGGCGATTGCCGATAGCAGCGCCGATCCGAAGGTGATCGAACGCTACTTCCTCGATCACGGCATCCGGCCTTTTCAGTGACCTTCACACTTTGTTGGCCAGCCATTCGTCGGAAAGACCTGAACACCTGTCAACTCTGACAGTGGACGCATTGCGCAGCGCCACCTCTAATCATTGCTCACCGTTTTCAAGGAGCAATCAAGATGGAACTGTCCACCGCAGACCAAGTGCAAGACATAGAGGTCACTGGAACATTAAACGCACTGTTCGAAGTCGCCGACCACCAACCTTTAAATGCTGCTTTGATCGAGTTGCGTTCAACCCAGCGGGTAAAATATGAGTTCCGAGGGAGAACGGAGGCCAACGACAGGTCTTTTATATTTCAAATTTTCAGCGATCTGGAAGATGGAACATATGAAATACCTTCGACCTACTACCAGTACGCCGCATTCTACTTTGCAAATCATGCAGGTTGGACGTACGCATCGCCCAATCAATCAATCTTGCATCTAACGATTTCTGAAAATAAAACTCGTTTCAGTGGAGTAATCAAAGCTGATTTCGATCCAGTCGAACACAAAACTGGTGCTTCAACGCTGTATGTCACTGCGTCGCTAGGTGTCAAACTCAGCAAAGCTCTTTTCTGATAAAAATCGAATCATGGAGACGATCGCAACCTGACGCCTCTGCCTACAAGGAGCAACCATTCCATACAGGCAATGCTGCAAGTTGCGATTCCTTTCTCAGATCCCCGCCAACGCCAGATCCATCGCAAAGTAAGTGAAGATCAGATCCGCCCCCGCACGCTTGATTGCGCCAAGGCTTTCGCGGACCACGCGATCCTCATCGATCGCCCCAGCCTGGGCGCCGAACTTGATCATCGCGTACTCGCCGCTGACCTGATACGCCGCCAGTGGCAGGTTCGAGGCCTGGCGGATGTCGCGGATGATGTCGAGGTAAGCACCGGCCGGTTTGACCATCAGCGCATCGGCGCCTTCCTGTTCATCGAGCAGCGATTCGCGCAGGGCTTCGCGGCGGTTCATCGGGTTCATCTGATAGCTTTTGCGATCGCCCTTGAGCGCGCTGCCGCCAGCCTCGCGGAACGGGCCGTAGAGTGCCGAAGCGAATTTGGTCGAGTAGGCCATGATCGGAATCTGCGTGAAGCCGGCAGCGTCGAGCGCCTGGCGAATCGCGCGCACCTGGCCGTCCATCGCCGCCGAGGGCGCAATCACGTCAGCACCGGCGCGGGCGGCCGCTACGGCTTGCTTGCCGAGGTTGATCAGGGTCTGGTCATTGTCGACCTCGTGGTTGTGCATCACGCCGCAATGGCCGTGATCGGTGTACTCGCAAAAACAGGTGTCGGACATCACGATCATTTCCGGCACGGCGTCCTTGGCAATGCGCGACATGCGCGAGACCAGGCCGTCTTCGCGCCAGGTGTCGCTGCCGTTGGCATCGAGATGATGGGACACGCCAAAGGTCATCACCGACTTGATGCCGGCACGGGCATAGCGCTCGATTTCGCTGGCCAGTTTACGCTCGGGGATGCGCTGCACGCCGGGCATGCTGGTGATCGGCACGAAGTCGTCGATGTCTTCCTCGACGAAGATTGGCAGGACCAGATCGTTCAGGCTGAACTCGGTTTCCTGGAACAGACTGCGCAGGCTCGCATTGCGGCGCAGACGGCGGGGACGTGCTTCGGGGAACTGACTGGACATGGGGCCTTTCCTGAAAACAGCGGATGAGACGAAAGTCGTAGGGGGCGAAGCTTATGCCTTGCGGCGGGTGCGGGACAAACCTGGATCAATCAAGAGAGCGTTACCGGGCTTGTAATAATCCTGCATGTACATTTCAAATTCCTGTGGGAGCTGGCTTGCCAGCGATGGCGGCAGGTCAGTCACCAATGAGGTTGACTGTGCTGGCTTCATCGCTGGCAAGCCAGCTCCCACAGGGGGCATGTGTACAACTGAAAGTCAGGATGGGATGGTCAGGCCGCGGATGACTGCCGGGCGAGCTAGAAACCGCTCCAGCACTCGGGTGACGTTGGGGAAATTCTCAATCCCGACCAGATCCCCCGCCTCGTAAAATCCGAGCAGATTGCGCACCCACGGGAACGTGGCGATGTCGGCGATGGTGTAGCGCTCGCCCATGATCCAGTCACGACCTTCGAGGCGAGTGTTGAGCACATTCAGCAGGCGTTTGCTCTCCTCGACATAGCGATCGCGTGGACGCTTGTCCTCGTAATCCTTGCCGGCGAATTTGTTGAAGAAACCGAGCTGGCCGAACATCGGGCCAATGCCGCCCATCTGCCACATCAGCCATTGAAGGGTCTCATAGCGCAGCGCGCCTTCCTGAGCGAGCAGCTGGCCGCTCTTGTCGGCCAGATAAATCAGGATCGCGCCGGATTCGAACAACGGCAGGGGTTTATCTTCAGGGCCATGCGGGTCGAGGATCGCCGGGATCTTGTTGTTCGGGTTCAGCGAGAGAAATTCCGCCGAGGTCTGGTCGTTGGTGTCGAAACCGACGCGGTGCGGCTCGTACGGCAGGCCGATCTCTTCGAGCATGATCGACACTTTGACGCCGTTGGGGGTCGGCAGGGAGTAGAGCTGAATCCAGTCCGGGTACTGCGCCGGCCATTTCTGAGTAATCGGGAATGCAGACAGATCGGTCATTGGAAGCATCCAGTCACAAATTGAAAACCGATCATAAAGTAGGCCTGCCGCTGCGCCTACACGAACCGTAACATCCTGTCGCTAACCTGCCTGCATGCCCGCAAAGGTTGCCGTTAGAGTGCTGCGCACTGGCCCGGATCGAACCAAACGGGCATTACAGGACTCTGAGTTATGCCTTTCTCGCAGAGGAAGCTGTTTATGACAGGGAAACACCCGGTGCTGGGAGCCCGCGGTGCAAAGGTTTGTCAGCCTTAACCGATTTTGCTGAAGAACCCTCGAATTGATGACGAACCTGATGAGTTTCGCCAAACGTTTCAAACATCGCGCGTACGTGGCCCTGCCCTCCCTGCTGGCAGTCAGCGCGCTTTTTCTGTCCCTCGAATCCAGCGAAAGCCGCGCCCAACCGGCGGACGGCACACAGACGCTGGTGTTCCTGCGCCACGCGGAAAAGCCCGAAGGCGGCCTCGGCCAGCTCAACTGCCAGGGCCTGAACCGCGCCATCGACCTGTCGACGCTGCTGCCGGAAAAATTCGGCAAGGCCGATTACGTATTCGCCGCCAACCCCACGCGCAATGTCGAGGAAGGCGAGCTGGATAATTCCTACAGCTACATTCGTCCGCTGATGACCATCAGCCCGGCCGCGATCAAGCTCGGCCTGCCGGTGAACATCGAATTCTCTGCCAACGACACCAGCGATCTGGCCCGCGAGCTGCTGGACGAGAAGTACCACAACTCGACGATCTACACCGCCTGGTCCCACGGTTATCTGCCGGATCTGATCAACAAGGTCGCCGGCAACGCAGTGGGCGAGCGACAGAAGATCACCGATGACTGGGCCGGCGATGACTTCGATTCGCTGTATGTGCTGACCCTGAAGTGGCACAACGGCAAGGCCAGTTTGCAGAGCCATGTCTACAAACAGGGGCTGGATAACGGCAAGGACACTTGCCCGACCTGAGTTTTGTATCGCCCGATCTTGCGTCTTCGCGAGCAGGCTCGCTCCCACAGGGGAACGCATTTCAACTGTGGGAGCGAGCCTGCTCGCGAAGAGGCCAGTTGCTTGCACCTCAAGCCTTCTGACTCACCCTCGCGCGCAAATACTCGATCACCGCCTGACGCTCCCCGGCAAACTCGATCCGCCCGCCCTTCTTCTCGCGCTGGAATACATACATCGGGTCGTAGTACTCACGCAGCAAACCCTCGATCCAGCCGCGATGCAGGTCCACCGCGCCGCTGCGGCCCTGCTCGGCCAGCGCCTGTTCCATCAATGCCAGCATCCGCGAATGGCGCTCACCGCCGAGGCGTTTCTGTACGTTGTTGAGGCTCTCCAGCAGACGTTCGGAAAACAGCGCAAAACCGTTTTCGCCGTGCAGCGAGGCAAATTCCGCCGACAGATCGATGACGTAATCACGCAGGATCCGCTCGACACGATCCTCGAAACGATCTTCCAGCCAGACCATCGGGTACTGCTGCATGCCCTGATACAACGTCAACGGCAAGGCGCAACTGCCGACCACACGGCTCTCGTCTTCGAGCACAAACTGCTCGATCCCAGCATCGCGTTTCTTCAGAAAGTCGATGGCCAGGCGATTCTCGAAATCGATGTTCGACGGCTGCCCGGTGGCGCGTTTGCCGAAACTGGAGCCGCGATGGTTGGCGTGGCCTTCCAGATCCACACCGTTGCGCAACTGCACCAGCACTTCGGTCTTGCCGGTGCCGGTCATGCCGCCGAGCAAAACGAAATCACACTGCGCGACGGCCTGCTCAAGGGTGTCGATCAAAAAGCTGCGCATCGCCTTGTAGCCGCCGCCGACGCGCGGATAGTCGATGCCGGCCTCGTCGCGCAACCATTGCTGGGTGATCTGCGAGCGCAAGCCACCGCGAAAACAATACAGATAACCATCGGGATGAGCCCGGGCGAACTCGGCCCAGGCCTGGATGCGCTCGGCCTTGACTGCGCCGGACACCAGTTGGTGGCCCAGCTCGATTGCCGCCTGCTGGCCATGCTGCTTGTAGCAGGTGCCGATCTTCTGCCGCTCCAGATCATTCATCAGCGGCAGATTGACCACGCCGGGGAACGCGCCTTTGTGAAACTCGACCGGCGCGCGGACATCCATCATTGGCCGGTCGTTGAGGAAAATGTCGCGGTAGTCGGTGCAGTCGCGGAGCATCAAATCACCTCGACCGCGTTCGTCTGTCGCTCAACCAGTTCGCCGATCGGCGCAAGGTTCAGGCCCAGTTCGGCGGCAACGCCGAGGAACTCGTCATTGCCTTCAGGCGTGACCGCAATCAGCAGACCGCCGCTGGTCTGCGGATCGCACAGCACGCGTTTGTGCAGTTCCTGCACGCGGCCAACCTTGCTCGAATAGCTGTCGTAGTTGCGCAGCGTACCGCCCGGCACGCAGCCCTGATCGAGGTAGTACTCGACGCTGTCCAGACGCGGCACGCGGTCGTAGGCGATGCGCGCGGTCAACTGGCTGCCGTCGGCCATTTCCACCAAGTGCCCGAGCAGGCCGAAACCGGTGACGTCGGTCATCGCCGTAACGCCGGCGAGTTTGCCGAAGCGGCTGCCAGGCTTGTTCAGGGTGCACATCCAGTCGCGGGCGACACCGACGTCGGCGGCGCGCAACTTGCCCTTCTTTTCGGCGGTGGTGAGGATGCCGATGCCCAACGGTTTGGTCAGGTACAACAGGCAACCGGCGGTAGCGGTGTCGTTGCGTTTCATGTGGCGCTTTTCCACGAGGCCGGTGACGGCGAGGCCGAAGATCGGCTCCGGCGCATCGATCGAATGCCCCCCCGCCAACGGAATGCCCGCCGCGTCGCACACCGAGCGACCGCCACGAATCACTTCCCGCGCCACCTCCGGCGCCAGCACATTCACCGGCCAACCGAGGATCGCGATCGCCATCAACGGATCGCCGCCCATCGCATAGATATCGCTGATCGCATTGGTCGCGGCGATGCGGCCGAAGTCGAACGGGTCATCGACAATCGGCATGAAGAAATCGGTGGTCGACACCACACCGCGCTCGGCATCGATCGCATACACCGCCGCGTCATCGCGCGATGCGTTGCCGACCCAGAGTTTTGGATCAAGGTTCTGTGCGCCGCTGCCGGCGAGGATCACTTCCAGCACCTGTGGGGAAATCTTGCAGCCACAACCGGCGCCATGGCTGTATTGGGTCAGACGAATCGGCTCGCTCATGGGAGAGTCTCTGGCAATGAATGGGGCGGATTCTAGCAGAGCGCGAGAGCGCAGATTTTTGTGCTGACCGAGCGGCCCCTTCGCGAGCAGGCTCGCTCCCACATTTGTACGGTGGTCTCCTGTGGGAGCGAGCCCGCTCGCGAAGGCAATCGAACCTGCCTGCACCGCCCAGTCAGCCCCGCCTGCAAACCTCAGCAAAAATCTGCGTAATCGGCCGATGCGGCTGGCGCTTGTGCATCCGCCGCACTTGTTCGCTCAGCCGCAACAACTCTTCACTGGGCTTGGCCCATTGCTCCTTCGGCAGCGGCTCGGACCAGGCACGCATGACTTCCGGCAGCGCCTGCTTGCCGATTCTTTCGAGTCGGCGCACTTCCCATTCGACCAAACGGTTTGGAATCGTCCATAAAGTCATGACGTGATACAGGTACCAAAAGAACCCCGACAGCCGCGAGCGGCGGCCTTCACGGATCTGCTGATGCATCCGCGCGCGGGCGTTACGAAAAGTGTGCAGGCCTTCGTGGGGTGGGTCGTCCGGGCCTTGCAGATCCTGCAAATCCTGAATTGACTTGAGGTCGTTGACTTCGTACTCCATGTAACCGCGAATTGCTTCCCAATGGCTGATCGCGAGCTCTAGGCCGGCGCATTGGAATTCCTGGCTTATGAGGGTTTCACCTTGGTAGAAACCGATGCCCATGCCGTATTGGCGATGGATGCCGAACTGGGTGGCACCCTTGGCTTCGATGATCCAGGCGCTGAGCGACTCCCACGGGACAAAGACCGGCTCGGTGGCGCCTTCGGGCATGAAGCAGACTTCGCGGCGTTGGCGGTTGAAGCGGGTTGGAATTAGGGAGAGGCGTTTTTTGTGGTGGTGGTGCCAGACGCCAATACCGATGAGCAAGATCAAGGGACCGCAAATTAATTCATTTTCCAACGCCACTTCGAATACACCAACCATTGATTCCCAAATCGCCTCGTTTCCATAGCCAAAAAGAATCCCTAGCAAGCCCGTAAATAAAGGAATTAAAACGAGAACCATAAAAGTTCCTGCGGTCGTCGCGCCGAGAATTAGCTGCCATGGGAATACCTCCAGTGAGCCGAGACCAAAGTCCATGTATCCGTCATTGAACGCTCCAATATGAGGTCCGTAAGGCGGCATTGATGTAGGTAATGGCAACGGTGCGAGATAGGTAATCTTCCCGCTTGGGAACGGCTCAATATCGCCCGCTTTTTTAACCCCCTCATATTCCGAACTGGAAGGAGGATTACTGCGATTATTCAGCATGGTCAGCCCATTCGAGGTATTGGGTTTCAACCAGCATAACCATCGGGTTTTCCTTGACCGACCCGGTAGCAACAACTGAGAAATGGCCGCCACCCCGAGGGTCTCCTACCTCGGCCAAGATCAACCGAAACATCCGCATCCAGCGCGGTCCCCTGTGGGAGCGAGCCTGCTCGCGAAGGCGCTCAAACAGGCAAAAAACCTCCCTCCCTCTGGTCACAAAACTGCTCTGCATCAGTCCACAGCCCGCCTGCAAACCTCAGCGAAAATCTGCGTAATCGGCCGATGCGGCTGGCGCTTGTGCATCCGCCGCACTTGTTCGCTCAGCCGCAGCAACTCTTCACTGGGCTTGGCCCATTGCTCTTTCGGCAGCGGCTCGGACCAGGCACGCATGACTTCCGGCAACGCCTGCTTGCCGATTCTTTCCAGACGGCGCACTTCCCATTCGACCAAACGGTTGGGAACCGTCCATAAAGTCATGACGTGATACAGGTACCAAAAAAATCCCGACAACCGCGAGCGGCGGCCTTCACGGATCTGCTGGTGCATCCGCGCGCGGGCATTGTGGAATGTATGCAGGCCTTCGTGGGGCGGGTCGCCCGGGCCTTGCAGGTCTTGCAGGTCCTGAATCGATTTGAGGTCGTTGACTTCGTACTCCATGTAACCGCGAATCGCCTCCCAATGGCTGATCGCGAGCTGCAGGCCGGCGCATTGGAATTCGAGGCTGGTGAGGGTTTCGCCGTGATGAAAACCGATGCCCATGCCGTATTGGCGATGGACGCCGAACTGGGTGACGCCCTTGGCTTCGATGATCCACGCGCTGAGCGATTCCCATGGAACGAAGACTGGTTCGGACGCCCCTTCGGGCATGAAGCAGACTTCGCGGCGTTGGCGGTTGAAGCGGGTTGGGATGAGGTAGAGGCGTTTTTTGTGGTGGTGGTGCCAGACGCCTAGACTGATTGTTAGAGTGAGAAATAAAACCTCTAAGCCAAGTATTTTGGACTCTCGAAAAATCTCTTGTACGTAGGTCCAACTTTCCCACCCGTCTCCGGATGCCAGCCCAAGAATGCCTCCTGCCACAGGTGTCAGACAGACGAACCAGAAAGCAAGACTGAAAGGACCGCCCAAGGTCATCTGCCAAGAAAATATCTGTGGAGAGCCTGTGCCAAGATCCATGTAGACCTGACTGAGTTCGCCTATATGAGGCCCATAGGGGGGGATGGAAGTTGGTAATGGAAGTGGTGCGAGATAAGTGATTTTTCCACTCGAAAATGGTTCGATGCTTCCAGCTTTTCTGGCTTGCTCACAGATCGTCGTGTTAATCGGCTTGTGGGGTTTAATCTGCATGGTCAACCCGCTCAAGAAACTGGACTTCGACCAGCAGTATTGGTGGTTTCGTTTTTATTTGCTTGGCTCCTACCACCGGAAAGTGGCCCTTTCCCCGTGGATCAAGGTGAATGACACGAGTTCGCGATATCCCCTCACCTTTTTCATTCGTTGACTCAATGCAAACTGCCAACTCAAGGGTTTCTTTCGCGGGCGTGTATTCAGAATCGAGATTGACTGGATACTTAAGACACAGCACTAATCCATCGGGATCAGACTTAGCGATACTTAGACTGGCTAAAATCTCGTCGCTGATAACTTCTCGCTCTTCCCGTGGCACTCCTCGGCTATGCAGCGGAACGGAAATACGATGCGCTCCTATACCTAAACGATGCTTGGATTTCCCGCCAAAGGGTGGCAGCAATTCACTTAGTGTCAGGCTGGGTATGACTAGATGGATATCGCCGGGTTTGGGTGTGAGCAACAGTTTTCTCAACCATGACACGTCCTGATTCGAACCGATCTGAACATAGGGAGCGTTGATCAGAAAGGCTAAATAACTTTGATAGTCGTGAAGTGTATGATCGCCACGCATCTCGGCATCTCTACCCCATGGTGTGATCCGTAACCATTTGTCATGAGCACTGATGTTGTAGCGGTTGAACAGCCAGGCCCCGCTCAACTCAAGCAAGGTGAACAACGCGCCGGCAAGATTAAACCGGAAAAAGACTGTAGAGAGACGGGTTCCGGCGGCGGCCCATGCAGCTGTTCTCGCAGCGTTGTTTGATGCAGTGAGTACCTTGTAGCTTGCAGACAAAGTTTGTCCCAGACCATAGGCATTAGCCGACGTCATTCCATTTGCGCCTAAAACTGCGAGCGCGGCGGCCCTCTGTGCCGACGGATTACCACTGCGAATTGACTGTTGCCAATTTTCGAGTTGTTTTGCGAGATTGACTGCTGAGGTTACCAACCCCAGACCGTAGGTAAGAAAGCCCAGTCCGATGTGCAACTTGCCCATTTGTATGTGTACGCTTTGCAATGCCTCGTGCTGAACCCTGGCAATCAGCGCGTCGCTGCGAGCCTGCAACGCAGTATTGGCGAGGCTTTGCCCTGCAGTGAATCCAGCAGCCCCCGTAGCAGCGAGCGCATTGGCGAAAGGCCCCCACACCCTTTTATTCGCTGTTTGCCTACGCAACTCATGGAAAACTGCTGCCAAATTCACCACCTGCACTAACACCACCACCAACCCCATCCCCTCCGTCCGCACCAGACTCGCCTTCGAAACCCCCGCCACCCCCGCGCGAATATTCTCCAGCAACCCTCGCAATTCCCCGTGCTGCGCCGGCGGAAACACCACCGTCACGCCCGCTTTCGCCGGGGTGGCGCCATACAGCCGTGCCGAGCGATCCGGCAGTTCGTCAATCGGGCTTAGCGCTGCCGCAAGGCGGCCTTCGAACAAGGCCAGTTGCGTGCGCACGCGAACGATTTCCCCCTGCAATTCCACCGCCCGGGCAGTTTTGTGGCCCTGGCGGTTTTTGTTGTGGGTGAGCTGGTTGCGTTCGCGGTTGAGAGTTTTCAGGTAGTCGCGCTCGCGCAGCACTTCCTTGATCGTGGCTTGCAGCGCCGCTTGTTCCGCCGGAGTGGACACAGTGAAGGTCACGCCGCTGGTTCGTGCGGCGTCGAAGACGCGCAGGCGCAGGGCTTTGGGCAGGCGCTGGAACAGTTCGTCGAGGTCGGGGATTTTCTCGCCGGCAAGATCGAAGCCTTCCAGCGCCCGGCTCAGGCCGAGGTTCAGCGCTGGGCTGTAGGTGTCCTGCACCGCATCGGCGAGGACGCGGCTGTGTGCCGGCAGATCGTCGAGGGCCGGCAACTGCGGATGCTCGATGCTCTGCAACTTGGCCAGCCAGTCCGGCAGGTTGTTGAACATCGCCATGCCGGCGTTGAACAGCGTTGAATATTGCCCGGCCTGTTCGGTCTGCAAGCGCAGCGGCAAGGTGTAGAACAGCGGGCGGGTCAGTTGCGGGTGTTGCTCGAGGTATCCGAGCATTTGCTCATTGGCCGCGTCGCTGCGGCCGATGTCCTTGAGACAGGCGTATTCGCTGGCGAGCGCCTGATCGATCTGCGCCGGCAGTTGCCCGTCGAAATACCAAGCCGAGCGATGGAAACGCCCGGCGCACAGCAGTTGCGCGCGATCGGCGGTGATGCGTTCGAGCAGGCGATTCCAGCGTCCGAGGTTGTCGCGATGACTGTTCAGCACCTCGTCCATGGCCGGGCGGTCGATCAGGTCGTTGATGCCGCGTTTGCCGCTGAGCAATGGGCCGTCGAGCACGTCTTTCATGCGTCGGCTCTGATCCTTGCCGAGGTCGACCAGTGTGTTCAGGTGGCGCTCGACGAAGTCGGCCGGGGCGACTTCAGAAAAATATTCGCGGGTGTAAAAGCGTCGGTCCGCCTCGGCGGTGACGCGAGCGTGCGCGGTGAAATCCGGGGCAACGCCGTCGAAGCGGTTCAGCGCCAGTGACTCGTCCAATGCCTTTTCGCGAAGCTGTTGCAACTCAGGCGTGGCTTCGACTGCAACTGGCTCGACCTCACCACCCTTGTTCAAATAGTCGAGCAGCGCCTGCCGGGTATTTTCCCGATCCGGCTCGGGCAATTGCTCCAGTTCAGCAAACAATGCCTGGGCGCGCGGATCGTCGCTGGCCTTGGCCAGGGTGTCGAAATCCTGAGCGCCGAGCTGGCTCAGCGACTCGATGTAACTGGCCAGCAGATAGTCGCGCTCGTTGTTGTCGGTGTTGCTCCACTGCTCGATCCAGCCGACTACCAGGTCCTGATAATCGGCCAGATCGCGCATTACTCCAAGGTCGTCGTTGACCAGCAGAAACAGCGTGTCGTCCTGATAAGGCCCGCGCACCCGACCGAGAAATTCGCCGATATGCGCCTCGCGAAAACGTCGTGGGTTTTCCCACAGATAAGGTTCGCGTTCGTGCTCGGGCGCATCGCTGACCTGCACCGTCGGCATACGCGTGGCGTCCGCCTCGGCCAGCGGTTTCGCTGTGCAGGCCACTTCCGCCAGCCACTGTTTCGCCTGAGCCACGGTAAGCAGATGCTCGCCGCCGATCAGACAATGCACCGGGCCGAGATCGACCGCCTGCATGAAGTGCTCGCGTTCCTGCGCACTGTCCAGCACCTGTCGGCACTTCGCCGCGCTCAACTGCACGTCGGCGAAGGTCACGTAAAGGGTGCTTTTGCGCGAAAAGATCAACGCCGGACGTTCTTCGATGGCGCTGCGCTGATCCTCGCTGACGCTTTTGCCGCGATGCAGCAATGCGCTGGTGACGCCGTCGAGCACGCGGTATTCGTAGAGCTCACCGCTGAGGCTGTCGACGATGTACAGCCAGCCATCGCGCAGGCGGCGGATGCCCATGGGGCGCGTGGTCAGGGTGTACGGCAGCGTGAGTTCGGTGCTGGGGTCGAAGGGTTTTTCCACCAGGCCGTACGCGAGGGGCAGCAGTTGCACGTGGGTGTTGCGCAAGGGGCAGGCGGCGGGTGCACCAATGGGCGCTTTCGAGGCGGCTAACGCATCGAGGATGGCGGGGTGATTCATGATTGATGTCTCTCAGAGGCCCATCGAAAGGCCATTGCAGCGGCAATCGCAACGCGCTCGCCGGGGGATTGCAGCGAAGGTGTGTGCATCAGCTGATGGATCTGCGGGTGCCGACTGCACGCTGCATCGTCCAGCCATCCCACCACGTTGGCGTACAGCAGAATCTCGGACGGGCTGCTCAAGGCAAGCTCGCTGGCATGGGCGTGGATGCGTTCCAACAATTGCCAGCGTTCAACTGCCGTGTCCCCGACATGAAAGTCAGGAAAGTGCTTGAGCAGGTGCGTATCGATGTCGAGCAACACCCGCCGCCGATCCACCCGATCCAACGCGACATCCTGCTCGGCACTCAGCCGATACGGCGCCACCAACGCCCCACCCTGCCCTTGGCGAGGTCGCTGACAGTGCCAGACTTGCCGCGCGCCATCCGCCGTGACCACACACCCCAGCGGCCCGAACAGACTCGCATCGCCGCTGGCAAACAGCGCCTGCGCCACGGCGGCATCCGCCAGCCGCAACAACACCGGCGAGCCGACCGGCAACTCGACGATCAGCAACTGGCGCAAATGCGCGACGATTTCATGCGCCGGCGCGGCGCTGAACAACAGCACGCCCCATTCCTGTTGGGCATGCTGGCGATAAAACCGCGCCACCGGATCGTCAGCGTCCGCGAGCGCCACCAGCAGCGGCGAGACATCGCGCAGGGCCGAAAACGGTGGCTGGTCGTAGAGCGCAAAAGCGTTGGCGGCGGGGTCGAGCCTTCGCAGTTGCGCCGGTAAATCGGCGATCGTCGCGCCGTCGAGCAGCACAAACGCCTGCTGCTCAGCCCACGGCAAACCTTCAGGCCAATCCGTCAAAAGGCTCATGCCTGGGCCGCCTCGCAAATCAGGCAACGCGAGGTCCGCGTGGTCAGCAGCGCATGCCGTTGCTGCACGGCATCGAACGTCGCCTTGAGCAACGGCGCAGCCCCCGGTAGCAACGGTTCCGCTGGCAGACACACCGTTGGCGCCCCGCCCTGCACCACCGGCACACTGCTGAAAATGCCGGCGGCGCCGACCGTCAGCCAATGCCCGCCAGCAGCCAGGGTGATCTGCAGGCCGCTGTTGAAAACCACCTGCTCGCCCGCGCCGAAATGCAGCTGCTGCGCGGCACTGACGCGCTGGCTGGCGACCCGCACATGCTGCTCGCCCTGCACCCACAGATGATCGTCCTGCTTGAGTTCAGTCAGGCGGTTGCCGTGGGTCAGGTGATGTTCTTCGTCGCGCAACTCAAGGCTGGAAACGCCGCCAATCACTTGGCTGTGCAGGTTGTCGATCTGCACACGCAAGTCGTTGAGCACGTGCTGCACCAAGTCGCGCTGCGCCCTGATGGAGATTTCTTCCGCGCCTTGCCGGTCCTCGATGCGCAGTTCGTTGTAACCACCGCCACCGGGACTGCTCTGGCTGCGCCAGATACTGCGCGTCTGTTGCGCCGGCAGGTCCAGTGGCACCGGGGTTTCGGCGTTGGGCAGGCAGGCGAGCACATACGGTTTGTCCGGATCGCCATCGGTGAAGCCCACCAGCACTTCCATACCGACGCGAGGAATCTGCACGCTGCCGTAGCGGTCATGCGCCCAGGCAGTGGCCACGCGCAGCCAGCAACTTGACTGTTCATCACGCTGGCCGTCGCGATCCCAGAGCATTTGCACTTTCACGCGGCCGTAGGCATCGCTGTAGATTTCTTCGCCGGGCGGGCCGGTCACCACCGCCAACTGACTGCCACTGACGCGCGGTTTGACATGCTTGAGCTGCGGGCGAAACACCACGTCCCACGGCGTCGCGACGAAATGGTTGCGATAGCCCTGACTGAAACCATCTGCGTCAGCCTGCTCGGTGAACGCTTCCTCGAGCACTTGCGGCTGTTTGCCGATGTGCTCGACCTCGGTCAGCAACCATAAATCGTTGCAGTCGGCGCGCGAGTAATCCGCCATGGTCATGAAACTGCCGCCGCGCATCAGCGCCTGATTGCTGCGCCCGTTAGCAAGACGATAGTCGGCACCATGGCGCTCCAGCGCACGCTGGCTGAGGTGCTTGCCGCGCTCGCGATGGGTGAACTGCCCGGGAAACTCATAATCTTCCAGCAGCGGAAACCGCGCTGCACTGACCTTGGCGTCCAACTGCACCGCAGGCTTTTCGAAGTGATAATCGCGGCGCTCGACGAGGTTGGAGCGTGGCTCCAGGCGCACAGTGAACTGGTCGATAACCGGCGCATCGGCAACCAGGCCGTTGCCCTGCAAATAGCGCGTCGTCACGTCGTGTTTGAGGAACGCCGTTTGATCGTCGCCGAACACCAACAGGTGCGCCTCACGGCGGTGACGGAAGTGAAAGTGCAGGCCCTCCTCTTCGCACAGCCTCTGGATGAAGTGCAGATCGGATTCCTGGTATTGCACGCAATACACCCGCGCCGGGTACTCGGCGCTGAGCTGAAAACACCAGACATCGGCCTGCATGCCGTGATCGCTCAACACATTGGCGATGATCTGCGGCACGCTCAGGTTCTGGAAAATCCGCTGATTGCGCCGATGCGCGAGGTAGGCAAGGTGTGGCGCCAGGGTGATCTGGTAACGGCTCAGCCGAACACCGCAATCACCCTGACCGACCCGATAGACCAGCCCGTGCATGCCGCTACCGTCGGCACCGAAACAGAGAAAGGCCGGCCGATGCAGCAAGCCTTCCAGATCCACATCGGGCCGCTCGCTGACCAGCTCGAGATCCAGTTCATAGGTCTGGTTGAGCACTTCCCGGGTGCGAAAACCGAACACTTGAAGATCGTGGAAAACGCCTTCTATCTCGAGAGTGAAAACAACGGGCCTGCCAGCGATGCGCATCCACCTGTCCCTGTGTCTGATTGAAAGACGGGACTGTGCAACGGTGCACTGCAATGGGTGAAGTCAGAGGTTTCCCTGTTTTGCCGGTCTGCGAGCGAAAAGGACGTGGCCCACAGAGAAACGCCCTGGATCCTACGGAAATCATCCCGAATCCTATGCCTTTCCCCTGTGGGAGCGAGCCTGCTCGCGAAAACGGTGTGTCAGTCGCCGACGGTTTAACTGATCTACCGTCATCGCGAGCAGGCTCGCTCCCACAGGGATTTGCGTGAATCAGGGCAGCAAGATGATCTTGTCGCCACCACCTTGATTGACCTCAGCATAGCGCGCCGGCCCTTCAGCCAGCGGCACCTCCACCAAGCCCTGCGGCAGCGGCAAGCGATCCTCATCGAAGAAGCGCCCGAACTGCTCGAGCATCGCCGCGCACGCCTCAACGCCGTACAACAACGAATTGATCCCGACCACCGAGCCGCCCTTGCGATACAGCGCCAGCGCCGGCAATTGCACATGGCCGTCGACCGGTGCGGCGATGATGGCGATGCGGCCGAAGGTCGCCAGTGCGGCGACCGAGGCCGGCAGCCAGAAACCGGTGGTGTCGAAGATCACATCGGCGCCGCCGCGATACACCGCATTGACCTGCGCACCGAGGTCTTCAGGCTTATCCAGTTGAATCGTCTGATAGCCCTGCTTCTGCAGATCCGCGACCTGCTCGGGCCGGCGCGCCGCCGCCAGCAATTGCGCGCCGCGCACTTTTGCCAGGGCCAAAGCCGCAGTTGCCACTGCCCCGCCGCCGATCACCAGCAAGCGCGTGTCGGCGCTGACCAGGCTGCGTTCCAGCGCATCCCACGCCGTGGTGTACGGCACGCCAAGGCTAGCCGCCTGAGCAAAACTCAAATGCGCCGGTTTGTGCGCCACGCCACTGGCCGGCAGTTTGACGAATTGCGCATGGGCGCCGTCGGCGAAGAAGCCCAACTCGCGCCCGGTACCCCAGACTTCCTGACCGATCAGTGCTTGTGGCCCCTCGACCACCACCCCGGCAAAATCCCGCCCCGGAACCCGTGGCAGTGTGGTGTAGGGAAAACGCCCGAGGACGTTTTTCACATCGCTGGGGTTGAGGCCGGCAGCCTTGATCTGCACCAGCACTTCATCGGCGCCGGGCACCGGGGTCGGAACGTCGACGAAGCGCAGGGAAGACAGGTCGCCGGTCTGATCGAATTGCAACGCTTTCATGGGCACATCCACCGAAAAGAAAAAGGGAAATTCAGGACACCCAGCCAGCGACCAGTTGCCGGCCCAGCGGCCACAACTGCTCACCGGCCAACATGCCGAGCAGACCGACCAGCGCGATGGCCGGTGGGGCGGGAGAACGGAAATCGAGCGCGCCGTAGAGCAGGCCGACGCCCAGGCCGATGGCCAGAGAAATGAGGTAGTTCATGAAAGGAACTCCGCCGCGATAAGTGATGGGCAGAGTCTAGGGAAACGGGCGGAGCGGTATCGGCCAAGGACTTCTGAATTTCGGACAAACCTTCTGCAGCCGCCATAGAACCGTGTGGGAGCGAGCCTGCTCGCGAATGCGGTCTTCCAGTCAGCACTTCATTGCCTGGTGCAAAGCTTTCGCGAGCAGGCTCGCTCCCACATGGATCTGTTCAAGTTGCCGAGAATTGCGAAGGCGCTACGCCAAGCTCCCGGCGAAACATGTCGCTGAAACTGCTCGGTGAATAACCCAGTTCGCGAGCAATGACGCTCACCGCCACGCCCTGAATCAATGCTGCCACCGCCGTCGCCAACTGTACCTGGCGCCGCCATTCGGCGAAGCCCATGCCGAGGCTGTCCTTGAACAAGCGCGCCAGGGTGCGCACGCTGGCCCCGGCGTTTTCCGCATGCTGCTCGAACGGGATCTCCAGCGACGGCGCGGCCATCACGGCCTGACACAGATTCATCAAACGCCGGTCGGACTCGTCCGGCAGTGGAATCTTCAACTGCGAACGCCTGGCCCGGCGCAGCTCCAGCAACGCCAGCCCGACCAGTGCGTCGTAATACTCAGCCTCGCCGGCATCGCCCTGCGCCACCAGCCCGACGATCAACTCTCGCAGCAAACCACCGACCTCGATCACCTGCACCGTCGCATCCAGCGTCGCCGCCAGCGCCGGGCGCAGGTAGATATTGCGCATCTGCAAATCCGACACCACCCGAATCCCGTGCGGCACCCCCGGCGGCAACCACACCGCCCGCTGCGGCGGCACCACCAGCGCTTCGTGCGGGGTTTCGACCCACATCACCCCGCTCATCGCATACAGCAACTGCCCCCAGACATGCTCGTGCGGCTCGATGAACAAACCACGCGGATAGGTCCGCGCCAGCGGTTGCACGGGCACATCGGTGTCGGTCAGATCAGGGGGCGCGGCGAGGGCCATGGCGAGCATTCACAGGGGGTTGGCGAAGCCGCCATGGTAACCAGCACGCCGCGCACTCGCCAACGATAGATACCGTCGGACAATCCGAATGAATTTTCCCGGCACAGCGCGATCCGTTTAATACCACAGGGAGGAATTCGGGCTTTATGAACAACGCAAAACTTTACGTCATCGACTACACACTGCATGGCACCCCCAAGTCGTTCATTATCCGCTCGGACAAAATGGACAACGCCGAAGCCTGGCATTGGGCAAGCTGCGACGCGGGCGTGGGTCGCATCCCGCGCTTCGGCCGCGAGAAAGTGCAAAAGACCAGCAAACCGATGGCAGAAAAATTCGGTCTGGAAAACGTCACCTGGCGCCAGACCAACTGACCCCACCGCCTCCACCGCAGGCTTGGCAATCGACAGGGGGAATCGACCGATGACCGACACTTATCACACGGCCCGACTGGACTACGGCCTGACCACCTTCTTCGGCCAGATCACCAAAACGGTGAATTGCGCAGTCGCACTGGAAACGGTCGCGGATGACCCTTACCGCTTCACCTTGTGCGTCCAGGCACCGGTACCGGAAGACCTCCACCAAGCCAAGGTTGTGGTGGTCAAGGTCGAAGGGCGAACACTGCAAGGTACGGTGAGGCACTTTGAACGACAGGAAGACGACAGTCTGAAAATGGAAGTGGAGCCTGATTAGGCTCCACTTTTTTTTGCCCCGCTTATTTCGGATGAGCGCAACCGCAGCCCTTCATCGCACATTCTTCACCGTGTTTGTGGTGATGAGCGCAAGCCTCGCAGCAATAGTGTTTACCGTGTACAGCGTAAGAATGTTCGCCTTCTTTGATCGTGCAGTTGCAGCCCGGGCAGTCGCATTTTTTATCGGACATGGGACAGACTCCTTGCGTGGTGGTTGTCTGAGGCTTGCGATCAAGCCATAAGGGACAGTGTAGAAGGTGGTGTTGCAGGCTGGCCAACTGTTGAGAGATTGGGCGACGCAGAGATGGCTTTCGCGAGCAGGCTCGCTCCAACAAAACAGCAAAAGCAAAAGATCGCAGCCTTCGGCAGCTCCTACACACAATGAGCGCAAGCTCGAGTACCGCCCTTGATCTTGCCGTGCCGGCCCCATCGGCAGGCTGAGCGAAGGGATCGATCCGGGCGTGGGAGCGCAGCGACCGTTTGGCGCAGCCAAACACAGCGAGTGTAGGTGCAGCGAAGCAAACCGGAGCCGCTGCGCCAGGATCGATCCCGCAGCGAAGGAACCCCGAGCCCCAGCGAGCGGGCCGAACGCCGGGGCCAAGCCTTTTGGTTACTTTTTGGCGTCTGAAAAAGTGACCCGCTGTAAGAGCGGAACCGTAATCAGCAACACCCGCAGCAACGGATATGTACACAGTCAAACAAATAAAATCACTGCGCCTGCCGCGAACTCCGATACATAAACACCAAAGCCACCGCCAGACACACCATCGCCAACATCCGACTCGGAGACAAGCCGATCGCCGGATTCCCCAACCAGCCAAAATTGTCGATCAACATCCCCATCCCCAACTGCCCGACAATCACCGCCACCGTCGCCACAGCCGTCCCGACCACCGGCACCGCGCCAACCATCACCATCATGTACACCACACCAAACAGCGCCCCGGTCAACTGCCACTTCGGCACCTCAAGCAGACTCACCGCCTGCGCCGGCTCGAAAAACAGAATCAACAACCCGGTCACCACCGCGCCCACCGCAAATGTCAGCAGACTGGAGCGCAGCACACCGACCGTTTCACCCAGACAACCATTGATCGCGGCCTGCACACTCAACACCGCACCGGCCAATACCACCACCGCCAACAAAATCACCAGACCCATCATTCACCCCCGCGCAATCAGAACCAAAGCCACCACAATCAAGCCCAACGCCAGCCAGCGCTCGCCGTTGACCTTCTTGCGCGTCGCGCCGAACCAGCCGAAATGGTCGATCAGCACACTCTTGCCGACCTGACCGGACAAAATCGCAATCATCGTCATGGCAATGCCGATGTGCGGCGTCGCCAGCGTCAGCACCACCACGTAGATCGGCCCGAGAAAACCACCGATCAATTGCCAGCGCGGCAGTTCGGTCAGCGCCGGACCTTTCTGTGGGCCGGCAAACAGCAGGAGCAAAAACAGGATCGCCGAACCCACGCCGAAGATGCTCAAAGTCGCCCACAAATGCCCGACCTGCTCACCCAGCGGCCCGAGCAATCCGGCTTCTACCGACAAGCCCATGCCAGCGAGAATTACCAGTGGCAGCAACAGCAGACGCAACACCGATCTTTTCACCGGTGCAGCAACCACCCCTTCATCCAACGTCTGCATACATAACCTTCCACACTCAAAAACAATGGCGCGGATTATCGGCTGGCGCCGCTGTGCGATAAATGGGAGCATCCGGACAACACTTTTGCGCAACACGCACAGCGAGACACGGCATGCACGGGCTCAACGAACTCGGATTCAAAGCGTTAAGGCTGTTTGTGGCGGTCCTCGACCACGGCAGTTTTTCCGAAGTCGCCCGCCGCGAAGGGGTCGCGCCCTCCTCCATTTCGCGGCAGATCCAGTTGATGGAACAGGCGCTGAACCAGCAATTGCTCTACCGCCACACCCGCGCCGTCACGCCGACTGAAGCCGGGCGCACGCTCGGCCACCATGCGCGGTTACTGCTGGTGCAATTGGAAGAGGCCGAGCAGGCGTTGCAGGAGCAGCAAAGCGAACCCACCGGACTGGTGCGCATCAACGCCCCGGTGGTGTTCGGCCAACGCCATCTGACGCCCTGGCTGGGCGAGCTCTGCGCGCGCTATCCGAAGCTGCAACTGGATATCCAGCAAACCGACCATTACATCGACCCGCTACAGGAAGGCGCCGACCTGCTGTTTCGCATCGGCGCGCTGCACGATTCGAGCATGCAGGCACGCATTGTGGCGCCGCACCGTTTTCAGGTCGCCGCCAGCCCGGCCTACCTCAAACGCCACGGCACGCCGCAGCACCCGGACGAACTCGCGCAACATCAGTGCCTGGCCTATAAAGGCGCGGCCGGTCAGCAGCGTTGGTTTTTCCGCCGCGACGGCGAGGACTGGACGCCATACACGGTCAGAGGCCCGATCACCGGCAACCACGCCGACACCCTGACCCAGGCCGCTCAGCAAGGCCTCGGGCTGGTGATGTTTCCGTCGTGGCTGATTGGCGAAGCGGTGCGCGAAGGCACACTGGTGCCGGTGCTGGGGGAATATCAGGTCTCGAACAGCCTGGAACCGCAGCAGATCGCCGTGCTGTGGCCGGGGAGCCGACGGCTGTCGGTGAAGGTGAGGACGGTAATTGATTTTTTTGTCGAGTGCTTTGGCGAGATTCCCTATTGGGACAGAGCCTGAAGATCAAGAGCCCCCTCACCCTAGCCCTCTCCCTGAGGGAGAGGGAACCGGCCGAGGTGTCCCACCTACTGCATCGACCTGAAAAACCGCGTCGATTATGGATTCAAAGCAGGACTTTCAGGTCGGCGTAATCCCGCAATATTCCCCAATCGGTTCCCTCTCCCTCTGGGAGAGGGCTAGGGTGAGGGGCTTTTCAGGCCATCAGATACGGAACTGCCCCACCAGCTTGCCCAACCGCTGCCCCAGCTCCGCCAGACTGCGCGACGTTTGCGCGCCCAGTTGCGTTTCATCGGCGACGCTGTCCACCGCCACCGCAATCTGATGCACGCTGCGGTTGATCTCTTCGGCCACCGCCGTCTGCTCTTCCGCTGCGCTGGCGATCTGCGCGTTCATCGAGTTGATCGTCGCGATCAACTGCGCCATGGCATCCAGCGATGCACCGGCCTGATTGGCTTGCTGCGAAGTACCGTCGCCGGCCTCGCTGGAACGCCGCATCGCTTCGACCGCCTGCTGCGTGCCCGCTTGCAAGCGGTCGATCATGCCCTGGATTTCCTGGGTGCTGATCTGCGTGCGGCTGGCCAGCGCGCGTACTTCGTCCGCAACCACCGCAAACCCGCGCCCGGCCTCACCGGCGCGCGCCGCTTCGATCGCGGCGTTGAGCGCCAGCAGGTTGGTCTGCTCGGCAATCGAACGAATCACCCCAAGCACGCCGACGATCGAACTGACGTCCTGCTGCAGGCTGTCCAGCGACACGCCGCTGTTGCGGATGTCGTCGACCAGCGCATGAATCTGTTTGATGCTGCCCGCGACCACGCGCTTGGCGCTCTGGCCTTCTTCGTCGGTCTGCTGAGCGGCGACGGCGGCGTTCTGTGCGCTCTTGGCGACTTCCTGGGCGGCGGCGGACATTTCGTTGATCGCCGTGGCGACCTGATCGGTTTCGTGGCGTTGACGCTCCATGGCCTGATCGGAACGCTGCGCCTGTTCCGAGACCTGGGTGACCAGACCGGTCAGTTGCGTGGTCATCTCGGTGATCTGCCGCACCAGGCCGTGGATCTTGTCGACGAAACGATTGAACGAGCCGGCCAGTTCGCCGAGTTCGTCCTGGCTGGTGATGTTCAGGCGCCGGGTCAGGTCGCCCTCGCCCGCCGCGATGTCGTCGAGGTTGGCTTTCATCAGGGTCAGCGGGCGCAGAATGGTGTTGGCCAGCAGCATGCCCGCTGCCGCGATCACCAACAGCACCAGCACCGCAACGCCGACGATGCTCAGCACCACGCCTTGCACGCGCTCCTGCACTTGCGCCTCGACCTGCGCCACTTGCGCTTCGATGCCGTCGAGGTTGACCGAGGTGCCGACCGCCATGTCCCACTTCGGCAGGTATTCGGTGTAGCCGAGTTTCGGCACCAGCACCTTGGCGTTACCCGGCAGCGGTGAGCTGTATTGCAGATAGTGGGTGCCGTCCTTGGCCACTTTGACCAGGCCGAGGTTGACGTAGACGCCGTTCGGATCGCGGTTGTCCTTGAAGCTTTTGCCCACGCCATCGGGATCGTTGGCCTTGAACAGGCGCACGGTTTCGGAGTCGTAGCCGAAGAAGTAGCCGTCCTTGCCGTAGCGGATGCCCGAGAGCAACTTGATCGCCTGCGCCCGCGCCGCGTCGTCGCCCGGTGCGGCGGCGTCGTACAGCGGTTTGATCGTGGTCATGGCCACGGCGACGTAACTTTGCAGGGTGGCCTTGGCGTCGCTGAGCAGCCGCTCGCGGGTCTGTTCGACCTCCTTGCGCGCCTGTTCCTGGAGGATGAACAGCGTGGTCACGCTGATGACCAGCGCAAAGAGCAGCACCGGCAGAACGGCAAGGGACAGGACTTTAGCCTTGAGACTCAGGCGCATCGGGGGACTCACTCTTTTGATTTTGTTGGCGTGGTTAAAGGCTTTAACGGCACGCCGGGGCAAAAGTTGAGTCTTGAAACATCGCCGCCCCCCCCTGTGGGAGCGAGCCTGCTCGCGAAAGCGTTGGCTCAGCAACCTGTGTGTCGACTGACACGACGCCTTCGCGAGCAGGCTCGCTCCCACATGGGGCAATTGTGGATTTTTTAGAGAACCATCGCCGCAACCCAACCAAACACCAGCAGCGGCAGGTTGTAGTGCAGGAAGGTCGGCACGACGGTGTCCCAGATGTGGTGATGCTGGCCGTCGATGTTCAGGCCCGAGGTCGGGCCGAGGGTCGAGTCCGAGGCCGGCGAACCGGCATCGCCCAGCGCACCGGCAGTGCCAACGATGCAGACGATGGCGATCGGGCTGAAGCCCAGTTGCACGCACAACGGCACGAAAATCGCCGCCAGAATCGGCACGGTGGAGAACGACGAACCGATGCCCATGGTCACCAGCAAGCCCACCAGCAGCATCAACAAAGCCCCGACGCCTTTGCTGTGATTGATCCAGGCCGCCGACGATTCGACCAGCGTCTGCACCTGCCCGGTGGCCTTCATCACTTCGGCAAAACCTGAGGCGGCGATCATGATGAAGCCGATCATCGCCATCATTTTCATGCCTTCGGTGAACAGGTCATCGGTCTCGCGCCATTTGACGATGCCCGACACCGAGAAAATCAGGAAGCCGACCAGAGCGCCGATAATCATCGAGTCCAGCAGCAACTGCACCACGAATGCCGAAGCGATGGCCACACCGGCGATCATCAGGCTCAGCGGGTTGTAGTGCACCGCCGTCTGCTCGACCTGTTCGATTTTGGCCAGGTCATAAACGCGCTTCTTGCGGTAGCTGATGAACGCGATCGCCAGTCCGAAAACCATGCCCAGCGCCGGAATGCCCATGGCGTGGGTGACATTGATGCCGCTGATGTCGACACCGCTGCGGGCGACGTTGGCCAGCAGGATTTCGTTGAGGAAGATGTTGCCGAAACCCACCGGCAGAAACATGTACGGGGTGATCAGGCCAAAGGTCATGACGCAGGCGATCAGACGGCGATCGAGTTGCAGCTTGGTCAGTACATATAGAAGTGGCGGCACCAGCAGCGGAATGAACGCGATATGGATCGGCAGGATGTTCTGCGAGGCAATCGCCACCACCCACAGCAGGCCGATCAGCAGCCATTTGACGTTACCGCCGCCGGTTGCGTGCTGCCGATCCACCATGGCCAGGGCCTTGTCGGCCAGCGCATGGGCCAGACCGGATTTGGCAATCGCCACGGCGAACGCGCCGAGCAAGGCGTAGGACAACGCCACCGTCGCGCCGCCGCCCAGGCCGCTGTTGAACGCCTTGAGTGTTGCGTCGATGCCCAGACCGCCGGTCAGGCCACCGACCAGCGCCCCGACGATCAGCGCGATCACCACATGCACGCGCGACAGGCTGAGGATCAGCATGACGCCGACGGCTGCTATGACTGCATTCATTTCACTACCTCAAAAAACACTGCGGGTGGAAACACACCGCCAGACAGGATGAGTCCGCCCGGGGTTGGCCGGCGGATTTGTACAGAGGGTCTTGTTAGAGGGCGCGCACTGTGCCGCAGAGTGGCGGCGCTGTCAAAGCCCTGTGGCGAGGGGATTTATCCCCGTTGGGTGGCGAAGCCGCCCCCGGCAAACTTTAAATCAATCCTGTAGGCAGGTGTCACGACTGCTTCGCAGCCGAACGGGGATAAATCCCCTCGCCACAGGACTACAGGACTACAGGACCACAGGACCACAGGACCACAGGACCACAGGCCCCGCATGCGGCAATCGGTCATATTGCGCTCACGGCATAAAGAAAGCCGAAACGCGGCCGCTACAGTGCAAAGTCTCAGATATTTATCGGATAAGGATGTTTTCCATGTCGCTCAGACAACTTTCCATCCAGTGGAAAATCACCCTGCTCGCCGGCCTCTGCCTGGCCGGTATCGTGACCCTGTTGGTCGGTCTTTCGCTGTATCGCATGGAACACAGCTCGGCGCTGGTCAAGGCCTCGAGCATGGAGATGCTCACCGAGTCGGCGCAGGCGCGGATCGAATCGCAAGGTGAAGTGCAGGCCGCCGGCATTCGTCAGCAATTCATGGACGCCTATCAGTACGGCCACGGTTTCTCGCGGCAGGTACTGTTTTTGCGTGAGCAGGCCGAGAAGCGCTTTCTCGATGC
The DNA here is from genome assembly GCF_024072275.1 of Pseudomonas siliginis. Taxonomy (NCBI): domain Bacteria; kingdom Pseudomonadati; phylum Pseudomonadota; class Gammaproteobacteria; order Pseudomonadales; family Pseudomonadaceae; genus Pseudomonas; species Pseudomonas siliginis. Next base: position 3,869,133 of record NZ_CP099598.1, read on the forward strand.
CTTCGACCTGCGCGAGGACATGACCCGTCAGGTCAAATCCGCGCTGCAAGCCAACCCGGACCTGCTCGGCCTGTCGCTGGTGTTCGAAGCCAATGCGCTGGACGGCAAGGACGAACTGTTCGCCGATCAGGCTGAGCTGGGCAGCAACGACAAGGGCCGTTTCGCCCTGTACTGGTCGCAGCCGACCCCGGGCAAAGTCACTTCGATGGCGCTGCCGGAAAGCGACATGAGCGACACCAGCACCGGCCCCAGCGGTCAGGCTGCGAATGCCTGGTTCACCTGCCCGCGCACCACGCTCAAACCCTGCGTGATCGAGCCGTACTTCTATGTCATCGACGGCCAGAAAGTGCTGATGACCAGCATCGTCTTCCCGCTGCAGGTCAATGGCAAAGTCATCGCCTCGCTGTCGGTCGACATCAACCTCAATAGCCTGCAAGCGATCAGCCAGAACGCCAGCCGCAAGCTTTACGACGGTCAGACCGCCGTCAGTATTGTCAGCCCCGCCGGCCTGCTCGCCGGTTACAGCCCGGATGCCGGCAAACTCAGCCAGCGCCTGGATGCGGTGGATCAGGCCAGCGGCAGCGAGTTGCTGCGCCTGCTCGCCTCGAGCACTGGCGTGAGCAGCCTGCACAGCAACGGCCAGTTGAAAGTGCTGTCGCCGTTCCAGCCGATTCCCGATGGACCGGCGTGGGGCGTATTGCTCGATGTGCCGGAGAAAGTCCTGGTCAGCCGTGCCGAAGCGCTCAAGCAGCAACTGGATGCGAGCAATACCTCAGGCACGCTGATCGAACTGAGCCTCGGCCTGTTCGCCGCCCTGATCGGTCTGCTGCTGGTGTGGCTGATGGCGCGCAGCGTGACCAAGCCGATCCTCGGTGTGGCGCACATGCTTGAAGACATCGCCAGCGGCGAAGGCGACCTGACCCGGCGTCTGGCCTACGACAAGCAGGACGAGCTCGGCCAGTTGGCCGGTTGGTTCAACAAGTTCCTCGACAAGTTGCAGCCGATCATTGCCGAGGTAAAACGCTCGGTGCAGGACGCGCGCAACACTGCTGACCAGTCTTCGGCCATCGCCACCCAGACCAGCGCCGGCATGGAGCAGCAATACCGTCAGGTCGATCAGGTCGCCACCGCGTCCCATGAAATGAGCGCCACCGCCCAGGACGTCGCGCGCAGTGCCGCCCAGGCCGCCGAAGCCGCCAAGGACGCCGACCGCGCCACCCGCCAGGGTCTGACCGTGATCGACCACACCACCGCGAGCATCGACACCCTCGCCGCCGACATGAGCGCAGCGATGGTTCAGGTCGAAGGCCTGGCCGCCAACAGCGAGAAAATCGGCACGGTGCTGGAAACCATCCGCGCCATCGCCGAGCAGACCAACCTGCTCGCACTCAACGCCGCCATCGAAGCCGCCCGCGCCGGTGAAGCCGGACGCGGTTTTGCCGTGGTCGCCGACGAAGTGCGCAACCTCGCGCGCCGCACTCAGGAGTCGGTGGAGGAAACCCGCCAGGTCATCGAGCAATTGCAGAACGGCACGCAGGAAGTGGTCGGTTCGATGGGCAACAGCCATCGTCAGGCCCAGGGCAGCGTTGAGCAGGTGGGCCAGGCGGTGACGGCGCTGCGGCAGATCGGCGATGCGGTGACCGTGATCAGCGACATGAACCTGCAAATCGCCAGTGCTGCCGAAGAACAGAGCGCGGTGGCTGAGGAGATCAATAACAACGTGGCGACGATTCGCGATGTGACCGAATCGCTGTCCGGGCAGGCGAACGAGTCGGCGCGGGTCAGTCAGTCGCTCAATAGCCTGGCGAATCAGCAACAGCGGTTGATGGATCAGTTTCGGGTCTAGAATCCACCGCAAAACCCAATGTGGGAGCGAGCCTGCTCGCGAAAGCGTCGTATCAGTCAGCGAACATTTATCTGACAGATTGCATTCGCGAGCAGGCTCGCTCCCACAGGGGATGTAGGGTGTTTTGGCAATTAGCGCTTAGGCAGTTCAATCACCACTTTCAACCCGCCCCACTCGCTTTCGCCCAACACCAGCAAGCCACCCCACGTTTCGACAATATCCCGCACGATCCCAAGGCCGAGCCCATGCCCGTGGGTCTGCTCGTCCAGCCGCGTGCCACGGCTGAACACCTGAGTGCGCTGCTCTTCGGGAATCCCCGGGCCGTCATCTTCCACGCTCAGGGCAAAGCCGTCAGACCTTTCGATCACACTCAAGCGCACCTCGGCATCGGCCCATTTGCAGGCGTTGTCGAGCAGGTTACCGAGCAGTTCGAGCAAGTCCTCGCGGTCCCACGGCAGCTGCAAACCCGGCGGTGCGACGTAGCTCAGGGCCAGATGCTCGCCGTGAATCATGTTCAAGGTCGCCAGCAACCCTGGCAGCTCGGCATCGCAATCGAACAACGCGCCGGGCAGCGCATCCCCCGACAACCGCGCGCGATTGAGTTCGCGATTGAGGCGCTGCTGCACCTGCTCCAGTTGTTCCTTGAGGATCCTGCGCAGCTCGGGATGGTCATCGAGCTTGTCGCTGGAGGCCAGGCTGAGCAGCACCGCCAACGGGGTTTTCAGCGCGTGGCCAAGGTTGCCCAGGGCATTGCGCGAGCGCTTGAGGCTGTCTTCGGTGTGGGCGAGCAAATGGTTGATCTGCGCCACCAGCGGCTCCAGCTCCACCGGCACCTGATCGTCGAGTTGCGAGCGCTGGCCCTGCTGCAACTGAGCGATCTGCTCGCGCGCGCGTTCCAGCGGTTTAAGGGCGCGGCGTACGGTCAGGCGTTGCAGGAACAGAATCAGAAGCAACGCCGCCAGCCCCAGACCGAGGCCGATCTGGCGCATGCGCTGGAAACTGTCGCTGACCGGCGTGTAATCCTGGGCGACGCTGATCGAGATCGACTGACCCAGGCGTCGATAGTCCGAGCGCAGTATCAGCAAGCGTTGCCCGCCCGGGCCTAGTTGCAGGTTGCTGTGCAGCCCCGGGTGCTGCAGCAGCGGCAGTTCCTGATCCCACAGCGAGCGCGAACGCCAGTGGCTGTCGGAGAAATCGATGCGAAAGTAATGCCCGGAAAACGGCCGCTGATAGGCCGGCGACAGATGCCGCTCATCCAATTGCAAACCTTGCGGGCCGCGCACCAGCGCCACCAGCAGGCTTTCGCTGTCGTTGCGCAGGCCGGCTTCGAGGTAGCGCTGCAAACCGACTTCGAACAACCACAGGCTGGTTTGCGCCAGCACCAGACCGACCACCACCATCACGCTGATCAGACCCAAGCTCAGACGGCGCTGGATTGATCTCATGAAGCTTGTCCGCCGAACAGGTATCCCTGACCGCGACGGGTTTCGATCACGCTTTTGCCGAGCTTGCGCCGCAGGTGATTGACGTGGACTTCGAGGACGTTGGAGTCACGCTCGGTCTCACCGTCGTAGAGGTGTTCGGCGAGGTGGCTTTTCGAGAGGATCTGCTCGGGGTGCAGCATGAAATAGCGCAGCAGGCGGAATTCAGCGGCGGTCAGCTGGATGTCGGCGCCGTCGCGAACCACGCACTGGCGGCCTTCGTCCAGATGCAGGCCGGCGGCTTGCAGGGTCGGCTGGTTGGACTGGCCCTTGGAGCGACGCAGCAGCGATTGAATGCGCAGGTACAGTTCTTCCGGGTGGAACGGTTTGGTCAGGTAATCGTCAGCGCCGGCCTTCAGCCCTTCGATGCGCTCGGCCCAGGAGTCGCGCGCGGTAAGGATCAGCACCGGAATCGCCAGACCGGCCGCGCGCCACTGCGCCAACACGTCCAGCCCCGGCACGCCGGGCAGGCCGAGATCGAGGATGATCAGGTCATAGGGCTCGCTGCTGCCCTGATACACCGCATCACGACCATCGGCCAGCCAATCCACCGCGTAGCCTTGGCGCTGCAGGCCAGCGAGCAATTCGTCGGCCAGCGGTACGTGGTCTTCCACCAGAAGCAAACGCATCGATCAATCTTCCTTGTCTTTGACTAACTCGCCGGTATCGGCCTTCAGGTGCAGCTCGCGCGCCACGCCTTCGACCGTCAGCAATTCGACTTCGTAAATGTACACGTCGTGTTTTTCTTCCAGCTCGACTTCCAGCAGTTTGGCGCCGGGGTAGCGATCCATGGCCTGCTGCAGCACTTGCTCCAGCGGCAGGATCACACCATCGCGACGCAGGGCCAGCGCCTCGTCCTGATCGAGGTCGCGAGCCATGGCCGTACTGCACAACAACACCAGCGCCAGCGCCGTCAGGCGGGTGGCGCGACTATTCAGCTTCATTACGTATCCTGATGATCCCTGAGCACTTCACCATCGACCGCGTTCAACTCCAGATCCCACTTCAGCCCTTTCGGGTCGCGCAGTTCGATCTGGTAAATGAACTTGCCGTACTCTTCCTCCAGCTCGGTCTCGGTGATTTCCGAACCGGGGTGTTTTTCCAGCGCGATGGCGTTGAGCTTCTCGAAGGAGACGATAGTACCAGCGTCTCGCAAACGAAGCGCTTCGTCAGGCCCGAGATCGCGCGCCAGCGCAGTGTTGGCGCCAAGGCCGAGGATCGAGGCAGTGGTCAGGGCAGTCAGGGTTTTCATGGTGTCTCCGAATTCTTATATGTTGCTTACGGTGGGCACCATAGCGAGGTCAACTTAACTGAAACTGAATGGCCATCATTGTGCCCCACTGTTGGCAAGATTCCCTGTGGGAGCGAGCCTGCTCGCGAAGACGGAGTGTCAGCTGCAGCGATGTTTCTGACCCGCCGCTTTCGCGAGCAGGCTCGCTCCCACACTGGTTTTGCGTCTGCCCCGTTTGTGGGACAGGCTCACTCCTACATGGGCCTGCAACATGTGCTTATAATCGCCAGCTTGCTAACGATCGAGACCGGTATGACCGCCATCCACATCAAGTTTCCCGCCCTCACCCTCAAGGCCGGCCCACGGGCCATGGCGCGGATTCGTGCGCAGGGATTGCACGCCGCTGACGTCGGCACCCTGCCCGGTGCGGCCGGTGGGCCGAAGGCGTTGGGGATTCAGGGGCTGGATCTGGCGTTGTTCGGCGAGTGGCTGCCGGATGCGCCGCGTGAGCGTTCGCTGATCGGCGCCTCGGTGGGTTCCTGGCGCTTCGCCAGCGCCTGCCTGCCGGTCGCCACCGAAGGCATTCGCCGCCTCGGTGAGCTGTACGCCGAGCAGCATTTCAACAAAGGCGTGACCATGGCCGAGATCAGCCAGAGCTCGCAGCGCATGCTCAATGACCTGCTCGACGGCCGCGATGCGAGCATCCTCGAGAACGCCGATTACCGCTTGAACATCATGGTGGTGAAAAGCCAGGGCCGCCTCGCCGAAGACCATCGCGGACGCCTCGGTCTGGCGCTGGGTTCGGTGATCGCCGACAACCTGCGCGGCCGTGCACGGCTGTCGCGACACTTTGAGCGGCTGATCATCCACGATCCACGCCTGGCGCCGCCGCTTGATGCCTTGACCGATTTCCCCTCGCGTTTCGTTGCGCTCAATACCGGCAACCTGCGCCAGGCCCTGCTCGCTTCCGGGTCGATTCCGATGGTGATGGAAGGCGTGCGCGACCTGCCCGGCGCCGGCGCGGGTACGTTCCGTGACGGCGGTTTGCTCGACTACCACCTCGACCTGCCCTACAGCGGCGACGGCATCGTGCTGTATCCGCACTTCACCGATCGGGTGATTCCCGGCTGGTTCGACAAGACGCTGCCATGGCGCCGCGCTTCGGTGCAGCGTCTGCAGGATGTGCTGCTGGTCGCGCCATCGAAGGAATATCTGGCGCGCCTGCCCTACGGCAAGCTGCCCGATCGCAACGACTTCAAACGCTTCATGGGCGATGCGCCGGGCCGGCAGAAATACTGGCACACGGCGATGGACGAGAGCCGGAGACTGGGTGACGAATTCCTCGAGCTGACGGCCAACGGACGCCTCGCCGACCGCTTGCTGACCCTTTAGTCAGCACGGCCAAAGACAAGCTGATAAACTCGCCGCCTGCCCGAATCGCTGCGGCGAACGCCATCTGAACAGAGCCGAAAATACCGTGGAAATCTTCAAAGATTCCACGGTAGCCTCCCGCCTAAAACCCCTCCGTTTCACAACTCCCCACAAAACCGCTGCTTTACACGACATTCATGTACCAAGCTGTACCGTGCGATACCTTCCCAGTGGCAAAGACTTAGTACATCATCCAGTACATTGAGAATTGAAAGCAGAGGATGTACTAGTGGCAATCTCGGACACTGCGGCCAGGCAGGCCAAGCCGAAGGACAAGGCATACACAATCGCCGACTCCTTGGGGCTTTCCCTCTATATAGCCACCAGCGGCATAAAAAGCTGGCACTTTCGATTTACTTGGCTTGGTAAACAGGCGCGGATTTCATTCGGGACTTACCCGGATACAGGCCTTAAGGAAGCGCGCGCGCGTCGAGACGCTGCACGGGAAGACATTGCCAGCGGGATCGACCCGCGCAATTCGAGAAGGGAGAAGAAGGCCGAGATGATCGAGGCCTGGGGCCGGACCTTTCGTCGTGTTTACGACGAGTGGCTGGCATTCAGGAAGGGGAGCATTTCGCCTGGGACATACCGAATCATCAGCAACTTGATGGAACTGGATGTACTGCCGGTGTTCGGCACACGGCAGATCGACTCCATCAAGCGCGCTGACGTCATCAGCTTGATACGCAAGATTGAGAAGCGCGGCTCGGTGGCCACCGCCGTCAAGGTGCGTCAGCGAACAGGCCAGGTTTTCAGCTATGCCATTGCAATTGGCTTGATTGACGTCAACCCTACCGCAGAGATGCACGCAGTCACTGAGCGCATGGGCCAGCACAAGCCTCACCCCTTCCTGCCACTCAGCGAAATGCCGAAAACGATAGCTGCTGTTCAAGAATCATCTTCAGGCCAGCAGCTTCGCGCGGCATTCATGTTGATGATCTACACCGCGTCCCGCCCCGGAGAGGTGCGTCGCGCCGAATGGTCGGAGATTGATCTAGATGCCGCCGTATGGACGACCCCCGCCGCCAAAATGAAAATGCGCAGAGACCACTCGGTGCCTCTACCTACTCAAGCGGTTGATCTTTTGAAAGCAATGCTGCCGATCACGGGCCACCTTCGTTACGTTTTCGTCAATCGCAGTGACTCGACGATGCCGATCGGCACCAACTATGCCAACAACGTTCTGGATGCCTGCGGCCTGACCGGAAAGCAGTCTCCACACGGTTTCCGCCATCTCTTTTCAACCGAGATGAACGGGAGGGGCTATAACCGAGACTGGATCGAGCGTCAGCTTGCGCACGCAGACAGCAGCTTCATCCGAGACGTTTACAACCATGCTTCCTATCTCGAACAGCGACGGGCAATGATGCAGGAGTGGGCTGATCTGGTGACGCCCGAGCGAGCTTAAGCGGATTGCCGGTGATCACGGATGCTGTGAGTGACCACGCCCCACACTTCAAATGTGTCGCCTTCGAGGATGTGCCGATCCGGGTAGCCACGGTTGGCCGACCTCAGGACAGGCCGGCCGTGCACGTAGCTGAGAAACTTCACTGCTGGCTCCTGGTTGACTACGCCGATGACAATGTTGCCAGCAACTGCCTCTCGCCCCCTGTCCACCACTAGCAAATCGCCGCTGAAAACGCCGGCGCCTTTCATGCTGTCGCCCTCGCACATCACCAGGTAAGTACCGGGATCTCGAATGTTCAGTAATTGATCGAGGGATATTTCGAGATGGTCAGGGGCGTTCATGGTCGGCTCGGGGCTGTATGGGCAAACAGTATTCTATGCTGATACGCCTTTTGTGTAAGAGCTGTTCGTCCGCAACTGATCAAGGTACATCCTTGAAGAAGATGTGGTGGCCAAGCCTGAGTGTCTGCTTGGCCTTCGCCGCCCAAGCCGGCGCCTTGATGCTGGTGGCGTAGTAATGAGTGGCGCCGCCAGTTGGGTCAGGCACCTTGCCGTCGATCACCTGGTCAGCAGCGATCCGACATTGCGCCAGCTCGCGGAACGGGATCTCTTTCACGCCGATAAGGAATTGATAGTTCGGGTCGGTCTTGTTCCAGCAACTGAACTGGTACGGCTTCTGGCACACGCCGGCATACCCCTCCCCCCACCACGACTTCTCCTTTCCGTCGAACACGCGGTTGCGGATCGTCCATCCTACGGCAATCTGGCCGGCAGTCCCTTCGCCGCGAGCTTCGCCCCACAGCGTGCGCGCGAGGATGTCGCGATCTCGTTCGTTTACAGGCATGTGCTTTTCTCCAAGCAAAAAAATACCCGCTCAATGGCAGGTTGCGGTTGGCTTATGCGGCTGGGCGCCACGGCCTGTTGGCTGGTTCGGGGAATCCCTCTGCCCCTTCCTTCCAGTTCCTGACTCGGGTTCGGTAGGCCAGCCACTGTTCACGCGTACCCGGAAGCGCGTCGGCCCCCTCCTCCAGCGCCATCAACTGGTCGTTGATCTCCAAAATCTCGGTAGCTCGCCATTCCTCCTCAATGCGTGATACCTCGCGCAGCGCATCCGCAGCGGCACTCGCATTTATGAGCCACTGCGGAATCTCCTCAGCGAAAGTTTCCCCGTCCTGCAGCTCCATGTCGGGGTTAATCGCTCTCCAGCCGGTAGCTGTAATTGCATAAGGCATATTCGTCACCTGTCGAAGTAGTAGCCGAGCGTGTAGATGTAGGCGAGGTTCGAAGAAGACGTCCAATAGGTGATGGTCCTATCGTCAGCGATACGGCAGGTTCCGTTCTGCACCGTCCCCGCTGAAACGAACACCTGCCACCCTACCGACGCCGCCGTGCCAGCGTCGGATGGCGTGAACTGCGCGATACCGCCCGAGCTTGTCTGGAAAGAACCGGCCAACGTGTGCGCTGTCGTCGGGCAGCTTGCCGCTGTGCTGACGCTGCCGATCCCTGTTACCCCATTGAGAATTCGGAACGGCGCTATGGATGGGTTGCCGAACGTGTAACTCATCGACGAATCGAGCGGATGGTGATGAAACTTGTAGATGTTGTTCGCCGCTCCTACCAGCAGCGAGCCGATGTAACGGCGTGAGTTGTCCCCTGTTTTCTGGTGTGCCTGGTTGTAATAACGTAAAGGCACCGTGGCGGCCTGCTCGATATCGCCGGCAGCGGTCAGGTAAACATGGATAAAGCTGTTGGCCGCCCCCGATGGCGTGAAAGTGCCGCCTGCGTAACTAACAACCTTGTTGACCGACGGGATGTACGCACTGCCCGCTCCAACGCTTATCGACGTAGCTGACACCCAGCCGAGCGTTAGTCCGTCGATGTAGCCCCGGCCAACGCCGAGCGCTGCAGCTGCTCCGGCCGAAGCAGCGGCGCTGAGTGCTGAGTTTGCCGCAGCGTCCTTGTAACCAAGGGCAGCCTGTTCCGATTGTCCGGCGTTGGTTGCGGACGTACCGGCAGCATTCTTATAGTTAAGCGATGCCGCTTCGGACTGCGCCGCCGCGTTTGCCGAAAGACCCGCCGCATTTTTATAATCCAACGATGCAGTTTCGGATTGACCAGCAGCGGCTGCCGACTGAGCTGCCGTGTTTTTGGAAGAAAACGCGGCCGCAGCCGACTCAGCCGCCGACTGCACGCTCTCCTCCAATCCATCGAGCGCATCGCCCACCTCAAGCGATGCCTGGCGGAGCGCGTCGGCGGTGGCTTTCAAATAGCCCTGCATCGGTGCGAGGGCGTAGGTTCCGCCCGCGACCGTAGATCCTTTGTACGGCGGCGAGATCGATAGAGCGGTATCGCTCGCGATGTTGGTGACCTCGTACAGCCCACTATCTGGGCCGATCCAAGCATCACCAACACGTGAGTTCGCGATGAAAGCCGTGCCGACACCCATCACCGCATTGGAATTTTGGGCAACAGAGACCGTTCCTGATTTGTACCAGGTCATGGATATTTTCCTTTGAGGGCTTAAGCAGCGATTTTTGCGAAGACGGCGGGCAGGAAGAACGCAGACGGGTTCGACGCCGCAATGGTGATTGCGTAGAGCGTGCTATTGGTAAAGTCCCACCAGCAATAGAGTTCTCGGGGAATACCGCTGCCGGAAGTCATCGGCATGCCGAAGTTGTTCAGCAGCATGTATTCGTTTTGCGGAAAGTTGAACGGTACCGAGTAGTAGATTCGTGTCAGCCCTTGTGGGGTGGTGTCATATTTGACGTAGTTCCAGTTCTGGAAAGCCCGGCTGAATGTCGCGTTGGGTGTGCCCGAATCAAAAAGCAACTTCCCCGCACCATCCCAGAGACGCATGCCGTATTGCGCCACCGGCTGCGCAGCGAAAGCTGCAACGAAGTAGCGCCCGTTCGGTTGAGCGGTATTTGCGTCATACGCCCGAACATAAAAGCCGATCCAGTTCCCCGGCGAACCGATAAGCCGCATCCTGCACAGGCCAGCAACGCCGCCAACAGTGTCGGGTCGCACGAACACCAAGGGTGGCTCCTGCGAAATCACGGGGCGAACGAAATAAGTCGTCGACCCAAGACCTCCCTCTTCCGTGGGAGCAAACCTGCCGGTGGAGATCACCATTAGCCTGGCGAACTCAGAATCGATGACCACTGTGTTGGTGTTGTTGGTGTATTGCAGTCCAAAAGCCATCAACCCCACCTCATTACGATCAACCGCATAGTGCCAGACGACGTGAAGCTGGCGGCATAGGTGCGCGTGTGGTTGTAAACCCGCACCAAGCCGTCGAGGACTTCAGTTTCAAATTGCATTTGCGAATCTGGGTATGCGCCGATGGGAACCACGATTGCCGTCCCGTTGCCCGGCGATATGCCAGGAACCGAGAAATCTTGATTCCCTTTGCTGGCCCCAAGAGCGAACGTGACCAGCGCGGAGAACAGCACCCGAATGGTGAATGAATTCTCATCGACCTGAAGTACGCCATCAGCGCCCCAGATCCTCATTCCATAAGCCATAGTTCACCCCAGATAGCCAAGACGGACACGCAGTACATTGTTTGCGTCGTAGACCGAGACGTTCAGCGAGTTGATCACCAGCCGCCCCTGACCGGGCACGATGCCGTTGATTTCAAGCGTTCCGTCTTTGTTGAGGATCCAGCCTTGTACGCCGGCAATGTAGTTGGTCGAGCTGATGTAACTGCCGATCTTGGCGTTGGTGATCGTGCCGTCGGCGATGAACGCCGAGTTCATGAAGACCTGGCCACCCTGCACCGCAAAGGGCACCGAGATCGCACCGCCCGCAATCGTGTTGACGATGGCGAACCGATCAGCAGCCACCAAGAATTGACTTTGGAAAACACCGTTCACGTTCTCGATACCCAACCCGATGCCCGCTGCCACGTACTGACCATTCGCAGTAACCGACATCTTCACCGACCACATCGTTTTCAGGTTGCCGTCGAGATCTGCAAAAGCCTCGGAGGTTTCCTGAATGGCGGATGTGTTCTCTCCGACCGTGGCGGTCAGTTGCGTGATTTTGGTGGCTGTGGCTTCTTCGTTTGTGGCGACTGTCTGTTCGAGCTCAGTCAGATTGGCCGAGTTCTCGCCCACTTCCGCATCAAGCGTTGTGACCCGCTGCGTCAGTGCGCTGTTCTGCGTTGCCCGAACCTTGACCTCTTCGGCAAAGCTGGTCGTGGCATTCCAGCCGCGCAGAGCATCCTGCGCTTCACCCTCGCCATCTTCGTCGCGATAGGAAGCCCGGAGTGCCTGAAACGCTGTTGCCTGGGCAGTGACCACTCCGTCGAGCTCGGTGATATCCGACGAGTTCGTTGCGACCTGCTGAGCCAGGCCATTTGCGGTTTGCACGGTTTGCCCGACGTCAAGCCAGTAAGCAGGGTTCGGCGGCGGCATATCCTTCGGCACCGGGCCGGTCGCCTGATAGATCCGTTTGCCAACCACAACCAGATCGTATTCCTCGTAGGTCGCCTCGGGGTCGTAGCCCTTCAGCCCATCCAGCGCGTCGATCTGCGCTTGAAGCCCCGGAATCTTGTCGATCTCGTCGAGGATGTCTTGCCCCAACTCGGTACGGCCGATCTCGCCCGCGATCATTTCCAGAATCGCCGCAGCGTCAGAACTGGACTGCCCTTGCACTCCGATGCCGATCGGATACCACGGCCCGATGTTGCCGATCTTGTCGACGATCCGGCCCCAGAAGTAAAAGGTCACGCCGGCGCGCAGGCCAAGCATGGAGAAATCGCTCTGCGGATAGGCCAGGTCTGTCAGCTTGGTCGCTGCTTCCAGATCAGTCGTCGGCCCGTACCAGATCTCCGTGCGCTGGCTGTCCTCGGCGCCAGCAGGGAAGCCCCACTTGAGATAGATGCCGAACAACAGCGGCGTGGCAGTCAGGAACGCCAGCGCCGGCGGCAGCCCCTGCTTACCGCTGAGGTTGGTCAGGATCGAGTTGCGCCACGGCGACGTGATATCGAACGCGCTCACCGCGCGCACCCGGGCCACATAAGCACCGGCGTAGATGCCGACCACGTCAACGTTGGTCATGCCGGTGCGCTGCAGCTTGATCCAGTTGCCGCTGTCCTTGCGCCATTCGACGTCGTAGCCGACCGCGCCGTCCACCGCAGGCCAGGTGATTGTCATGGTGGCCACGGCCAGGCCCTGCACGACCGATGAAGTCGACGACAGCGACACGCTCGCCGGAGCCGGCACAACGGTGATCGGGATCACGCTGATCGGGCGTTCTTCCAGGCGTGCGCCGGTGTCGATGAAAGCGAACTTGCTCGGCTCGAACTGGAGCGCGCTGATTTCGTAATCGCCCTCGGTGGTGCGCTTGGTGCGCAGCACGCGATACAGCGGGATTGCCAGATCGTCCGCGTCGAGCGCCCATTGCAACTGCACCGCCGGCGGTTCGCTGTAGGCAACCGTGACAGTCACGGCGCGGCCATTGACGCTCTGCACGGTCCGACCTTCGGCGCGGCCGCCGGGGAGGTTGATGATCAGTCGATCACCGGCCTTGGCCTGGGTGTCGCGATCGAGCGTGATCACCCGCCCCGCCACCGCCGAGATCCGGCCGCCCACTTCACGACCAGCCAGCAGCGAATCCGCCACAGGGATGATGTGCCCGGGCAGCGGGATAACGCCTTCCATACCAGTTTTGAACGAGACGGTGCGATCCTGGTTGTTGCTGAGGATCGCCCACTTTCCCCGGCGCTGGGCCTCGGATGCGCGTGTGCAGCCAATGGCGCTCAGCTCGGTCGGCCGGTCGCCGTAGCGGCGCTGGAGATCTAGGTCAGCGAAGGGGATGACGTCGGTGTCGTAGTTGTTCGCCGGGTTGTCGTAGCTCACCAGCGCCCGGGTGTAACGCGTCTTCGCCGAGGCGCTGCCATACGAGAACTTGCCATCGATCACGTTGGACCGGGTAAAGACGTAGTCGAAGTCCTGCGCGCGCGGCATGTCCGCCTGCATCACCAACTGGCCCTGCGCCCAGTACGTCATGCCTCGGTAAATCGCCGAGATATCGCGTAGCAGCGACCAGGCATCAGCCTTGCCCTGCAGGTTCATGTCGCAGAGGAAGCGCGGCTCCTGGCCGCCCAGTCCGTTCGGCACCAGTTGGTCGCAATACTGGGCGATGCGGTACAGCTCCCACTTGTCGACCATGAACGGCTTGATGCGCTTGCCCAGCCCGAAGCGGTCTTCGGTGCAGATGCCGTAGGTGATCCATGCCGGGTTATTGGTCCAGGCCGATTTCATCGAGCCGTCCCACGTCCCGGTGTAGGTGCGCAGGATCGGGTCGTAGTTGCTCGGCACCATCCAGCGCCGCGCCTTGCACTTCACGGTCACCGCCGGGATGTTGGTGAACTGCTCGGCGTCGAACTCGATGTAAAGCAGCGCGGTGTTGGGGTAGCGCAGCTTGGCGTCGATGACTTCGGTGTAACCAGCCACCAGCATGGTGTCGGCGATCTTGTTGGTGTTCTGGTTCGGCGTCAGGCGGCGCACACGGATCTGCCAGCCAGTGGTAGCGTCCGGCAGATCGATACGGCGCGAGCGCTCGTAGCGCGTGGTGGTCTTGCCGTCGACTGCGTCCACCAGCACCTGCTGATAAGCGCCGCCGTCGGTGGCCACGTCGATTGCGTATTCGATCCGGTAGCCGCCGACGTTGCCCTGGTCATCCGAGCGTTGCAGCGCTGGCCAGGCCAAGCGCATGCGCACGGCGGAAAGCTGGGTATTGGTGATCGAGCGCACCCACGGCGAATCGCTGCGCAGCTCAATGTTCAGCGACGTCTCGTTCTCAACAGATGGAATGCCCGGGATGTAGGTCTGATCCACCGAGCCTGGGCGCCAGTCCCACTTCACGTTCGGGAAGTTGTAGTTGCCGCTGGCATCGCGGATCGGCGTGTTGTCCAGGTAGATGTCGTAATCGGTCGGGACGCTGTCGAACTCACCCTCGCCCACGGCGATCAGCAGCTTGGCCAGGTTGGTCGAGCGCAGGCTGTCGCTGGCTTCGGTCGGCGACTTCGGCTTGCTGCTGCCGCCCTTTTCGCCGTGGATATCGATCTGTGCTGCTGCGCCCATGCTTTCCTCCAGGCATAAAAAAACCGCCTCGCGGGCGGTCGTTGTGCTGCTGTCCTGATTACACTTTGTCTTCAGCCAGGATCGAAGCCGAGATGATCATCCCACCCCACCGGCGTTCGCCGATGCAGATCGGTACCGGGTTGCCGCTGGCTGTGGTGTTCTTAGCGCTGCCGAAGGCGTAGGAAGGGGAGTTTTCGGGGGAGGCGCTTTGCTTCAGTCCAGTCGCTTGCGGGCTGAGAAGTTGCACGACACCACCAATGGTCAGACCAACACCTGCTGAAAAGAGGGTCGGCCCAGCACCGCCCGCGAAGAAAGAAGCCGCGATGAGCACCACCCCAATGATTGTTTGGAGTACTCCGGCGCGTTTGCTCCCCGTAATCACCGGGACGATACGAATTTCCTGTGTGCCGCCCAATGAGAAATCCTTCTCGCCGACGTTCTTTTTATTACGGAAAATCGCGAAACGCATGCCGCGCAGATCTAAATCTTTGATCGCCTGCTCAAATCCATCGAGCGTGCATTTCAAAGCTTTAAAGGCTTCGCTCACTGACTTTGTTCCAAGTTCCCGGTAATGAGTGCGCCCGAACAGTTTTGCCAGAGGCCCTGATAGTAGGATGGTTGTCATTGAAGGATTCGACGCTGTCGCCGCCATTACGCATTTTCTCCCGACGAAAAAAAACCGCCATATGGCGGTTTGATTGATTTGATCGTGTCACAAACACTCGCGGACAGCGGCTTCCAACGCGCCTCGGCCCCACATCTTGGACCACGGCATCCGCTGGTATAAGGCGACCTTGCTGCCGGATCCAGCACTGGAAACCTCAAGAACCTCATCCGTCATCATGTCGGTAGCAATCACCAACCGATATCCGTTCTCAGTTTCGGACATTGTCGCCGTCGAGCGCTGCTCTTGCCATTTTGGGAAAACGCATAGCGCGTACTTCTTGGCAGACTTGCCAGTTGTAGCACTGATTGTCGGGTCATTCTTCTTCACGTCGCCGGGCGACGTACACCCCGCCAACAGCGCTACCGCCAGCGCTCCTACGATCAATTTCATGCAGGTCACTCCTGTGGGAAAGGATGCACGATATCACTGGCGCAGGCGGAAAAGAAAAAGCCCGGCGCTGGGCCGGGCTTGAGCGTGTCTCATACCATCACTCTCTGAGGTCTAGGCTCTGTTGGCCATAGATCTTTTCAGCGATGTATTTTTCATATTCAGCTCTTGAGTCTGAAACCGTCGCGATACCAATAATTTTACCAATTTGGGTTCGCAAAGCCTTCACGCCAATTTCAGACAAAAACATGTGGACCTTGTCACCCTTCTCGCCGTTGATCTGCTTGCTTGATTTGGCGAGATCGAAGACCTTGCCATGGCTGCGAGCGAGGGGCTTGTAGATATGGTCCATCGTCAGATACTTAAATTCCCAGGGGCGACCGCGCTCAGGCTTCGTCAGGCCGTACAGCCGATACCATTGCTCATATAGCTCCGGCGAAAACTCTTTCTCGTATTCACGCGCCTCTTCTCTCACGTAGAGTTTGTACGCTTCGATTACATCTTCTTTTGTCCGATCATAGCCAGCAAGAGCGTAAACCAGCCCTTGAATACCAGCTTTCGCGGATGCCCCTAGAATGATTCGAGCTTGATTGACGATTCGCTCGTAACGGTATCGCGGTACAAGCTCGCCTCGTCCATCTGCCATGATGAGAGCTTGGCAAATATCAATCAACAGCCCCACTTCGTAACCGTTAATTTGCCCCTGAAACTGAGCTCCCGCTCCCGCGTGGTCACCCTTGAAAATCAAAGGGTTATCTATCCTTTCAAGGATTTCCGCTCCCAAGGCTTTCGAGACCGTTTGGCCCTTGGCAAAGCGCGGTAATGCACTGCCGCCGGAATCAGCATTGAGCAGGATTTCAGCCATTCCGCGCTGACTTATCACGGCTGTTTTTTTCAAATCGTTTAGGACATAGCAGTCCACATCGATTCCGAAGGCGTCAAGGAAGCTGCCTTTATGCGTAACAGTCAGACCCCACCTTGCATTCGCTGCGGCCTTCGCAATCGCTGACCTTTCAGTGGGAGAAAGCGCCTTCGCCCGAGCTTTTCCGCCAACTGCTTTCGATTCGTTTTTATCTGACATGCAAGCATCTCCAATTCGCCATGCTTGCATAATAGACCTGGAAACCCAGAATGCAAGCATCAGATTAACCTAGATGCTTGCAATATCTTTGTGCCTAAGCACCAGCCGCATGCGGTCGAGCCATGGCCCGCCGAAGACAATGACCTCAGATGGTCTGCCATATAGGTGATGCAGCAGGAACGGGCCGGGGCCGAACGTCTCGGCATCTTCGCCCGGCAGCTTCGGATCAGTGCCGAGGAAAATCCCGGCGTGGTTCGGGAAAACCGTGCGCCCCACTTGCATCACGATCATGTCACCGCGCTGCGGCTGGTCCACGCGGTAGAAACCGGCGGCCTCGTAGTTCGCTTCGTAAAGGCTGGTGTTTTCCTTGCTCTCCCACCAGCCATCGGCGCGCTTGAAGGCCTCAAACTCCAGCCCCCATTCGCGCTTGTACCAATCGGCGCAAACCTGCCAGCAGTCCCAGGCCCCGTGCACGAATGGCCGCTTCAGCAAAGGGACTTCGCCGGTCGGCACGATGGTGCGCAGATCGGCTTCTGGCCAGCTCAGGATGTGCCAGGGCATCGCAGTCGCTTCGCACATGGCGAGGTCGCGCGGTGACGGCCTGCTGGTAGCGTCCGGATGCGAATGCACCACGCCGATCACCTCACCGATGTCCTCGGCTGCTGCGTACTGCTCAGGGTCGATTCGGAACTCTTCGTTCGGCTCGGTCGAGACGTTGATGCAGGGGAAGTATTGCTGCTTGCGCCCGATCGCCAGCAGCAGACCGCAGCACTCTTTCGGGTACTCGGCCGCCGCGTGCGCCTGGATCGCATTCAAGATGTGCTTTCGCATGTCAGCTCCGTGCGATCAGGGAAACGGCCGGGAAGCCACCGAACGGCAGCGGGTTTCCTTCGCCGAAGCGCGGGATACAGCCCTTGCCCAGTGTGGCGTCGCATTGGTCAAGCTCAGGATTGTCGGTGATGACGCCGTCCTTCGTGACGTACGGGCCGGTGTAACCGCAGTTCGGCCCGCGATACCCGCCGGTGAGACACCAATGGCAAAGGGTCGTGGCTTGGCGTCCGATCGCCTCATTGCCCACGTCGCCCGGGCTGGCCAATTCCCAACTGACGTTCTCCCCGTCCTCGTTCGTTTTCTGGTCGATGTACCAGACCTCGATCGTCTCCTGGGTAGGGTCGGCCGTTGGGTTGCCGGCCGGGAAGTTCGCCGCGTCTAGGTAACTCCCGAGCGTATGGCGCATCGTCAACTTGAACTCGAGCAGATCCTCGAACGCCAGACAGAGTGCGGTGATGCGCCCTTTGACGTTGCCAACCGACAGAGTCGGACGAACCGCAGTGCCGTCCCCGTTGGTTTCGATGCCGTCGATCTGCATCGGCCAGGCGCTGTATTCGTTACCCTGCCAGTAGATCGCCTTCGCCGGCAGTTGGTCGGCATCGGCGCCGGCAGCGATCAGTTCGGCCGGTGTATGCGGAATTGAATGCCCATGAAAGCGCAGAACATCCGCGCCGTAGTCCGTCCCGTCCAGTTCAAAGAGCAGCACTTCGCTGCCAGGCTCAAGCACCTGGATGTCACTGATCAGCGGCATGGTTGCCCCTTATGGAAGAAACGATTGGGTGAAGGTGGTCGCCAGCGTGAATACGCCGGCGCCGTTGGGGGTAATGGTTGGAGCGGTCGCGCGGAAGAACGAGAGCTCACCGAGTGGCGGTGTCCAGAAGAACGACTTGTGCCCAGCGTGACGATCAAGGAACCCCTTGATCTGCACCGCGACGGCCTCTTTCACGACAAAGGTCAGCGGCCACGAATCAACCCGATTGTTCGGGCCATCTCCCACTACCTGCTCGTAACCGCTGCCGAATTTAGAGCTTCGGTTCCGATACTCCGGGGCGCTGGTGGTAGAAATCAGTGGGCACCAGGTGAAAGTCTCAACGGCCATTTACGAGCCTCCAGATTGATCCGCCTACTGCGCTTTCTTTTGCGATTTCCTGTTGGGCACCGCGACGCGCAACGTCGGCGTAGGCTTGTCCGAGCGCCTGAGAATCCTGCGGCGTCGCGCCAGAGTCAGCACCCTGGATCGCGAACGATTGCTGGATAACCACACCTGGCGCCGACGGTGCGCCGCCGGCTCCAGAAGACGATCCGACGAAACCGCCATCGGCGTAGCCCTTTCCGTTTTTGTTCAGTTGCTCGAGGTACCGCCGCATACCTGGTTGCTGTACCACTTCCTTGCGGATCACGACCTCGCCACCATGGACAACGCCCTTCGGCTCGAACTTTCCACCATCTCCGGTGTACCCGCCGTCAGAGAATCCGTATGCGCTGCTGTATCCTGCGGCCGTGCTGCCCGCCGATGCCGCTGCACCGCCACCGCCGCCAAACGCTGCACCGACTGCACTGCCCGCAACACTGGCGAATACGTTGGACGCCGCCGACTGCAAGGCCATCTTGGCGATCATCTTCGCGAAGCTGGTCGCGACGTCCTTGAAGGTCATGTCAGCGCCGAATGCCCACTCGACAGCCGCGTCGGTGAGGCCGTCATAAAGGGAGCTGAATGCCTGCCGTGTTTGGGTGGTCAGGTCGCGGGCATTGTCGACGTAGTCGTTGAATGCATCCGACGCGCCATCTACCCAGCTTGATTGCGCATCGTCCTGACGGTTGTAAAAGTCCTGCTGCAGCACCATCCGCTCTGCCAAGGCCTCCTTGAGCAAACCGGTTTCCTTGTCGTACAGCTCCTTGGTGATATCGCCGGAGTTCATCTGCTTTTGCAGATCCGCCATTTGCTGGTTGTAATCCTGCTGAATGGCGAGATCCTCGCGCAGCCGGTCGCGGGCCTTGTCGCCCATGCCGGCGCCAGCCAGCTCCATGTCGAATCCGGAACGAGTGGTGTCGTTGGCAGATTTCAGCGTCGCCGCGAATGCAGCCGCTTTCGCTTCTTCCTCGTTCGCAACCTTCAGGCTTTGCAGGGCGTCGATCTCGGCAGCCAAGCCCTGCAAGCGCTTTTGCTGTTCAGCGTTCAGACCGGTCAGCTTGCCGGACGCCAATTCGAAACGGAGCTTGTCCGTCTCGGTGGCCTTCTTCTGCGCCTCGCCGCTAGTATTGATCAGCGCGATCTGCCGCTGGTAATCCGTAGCCGCATCGTCGCCGCGCTTCGCCAGCGCTTTGGCTTCAGATTCCGCAGCCTTCGAAGCCTGCAAAGCCTCGGCGGCGTATTTCTTCTGAGCGTCGAGCGCGGCCTCACTGGCATCCAGTGTTTTGGCTTTGGCGATCAGCAGATCACCCTCGCCCTGTTTGAGGTCTGTAACCAGACCGGCACCAATGCGGGCAGCAAGCTTGTCAGCGGTGGTTTTCTTGCCCGACAACAGGATCTGTTCGTCGAGGTTTTTTGCGAGTTCCTTGAATGCCTTCGACTGCTCGACGGAAACCGGTGCAGCGATGATTCCGTTGAGCACTTTGATTTGATTGCCGTAGGCCTCAGCTTTTTGGCGTACGGTGTCCAGTTCGGCCTGCGCGGTGACCAGCGACTCATTCCACTCTCGCTGACGTGAGTCATCAGGATGCTCACGTAGCAGTCGCTGATATAGGGCCACCGAGCTTTCCGCATCGATCGCGAGCAGCTGGGCATCCATCAAATCCTTGTTGATGTCCTGCAGCGCGCCGGCAGCCTGGTTCTTCGTGAACCCGTCGAACGACTGATTCAGCAGGTCGACTTTCTGGCCGAGGGACGTAGCCGTTTCCTCGGCATCGTCCCCGCTCATGGCGAAGTACGCCAGAGCACTGGCCGCGAGCAGGGCAACCCCTACCGGGCCGCCAAGCAACGCCATGGCCGCAGACGCACCACGCGCTGCAACGCCGACACTCACAAGTCCAGCAGCGGTTGCGGGAGCCACGCCTGCCATTCGAGCAAGAGCGAGCTGGTAACGCACCGCTTCGACCTGAGCCATTGCGAACGCGGCGCCGCTTGCCACCGCACCAGCAGCAAGGCGTGTGGCCAGAACTACGGCCAGCGCTGTTGCCGCCTGAGCGGTAAGGCCCAGCGCAGTGCGAGCCGCAGGTGAGGCAAGAGCTGTATTCACAGCTTCGATGGAAGCACGTGCGCCATCTAGACCACCCTCGCCAGTCAACAGCCCGGCAACGGTATTGCGCAACGCATCCAGGGAACCGCCGAACGTGTCGCGCGCAGCCGCCGCCGCGCCGCCGTAGGATTCTTCCAGCGCTTTCAGGATGATGCCTTGGGCGCCGGCAATATCGCCGGTCGACTCCATGGCTTCAGCCAGTTTCTTCTGATCATCGGTGAACCTGAATCCCTGCTTGCTCAGCGCACCGAGGCCATCGGTTGGCACGTCAAGCGCCCGACCGATCGTCTCAGCAGCCTGAACAACCGATGTTCCGGTGCGCGCGGCCATATCAGACGCAGACTTCAATGCCCGCGTAAATTGGTCGCCGACGATGCCGGTGAACGCCAGAAGCGCGGTCTGCGCCTGGTTGATGTCGCCGCCGGAAAAGGTGGTCGCCTTTTCCATGGCGTCGGCCATATCGTTCAGCTGATCACGGCTGAACCCGGCAGCCTCGCCTGTGGATTTGAGCACGGCCGCCAGCTGCGCCTGTTCTTTTTCTGCGTCACGAGTTTCCGTGATGAAACTGGTAAACACGGCGCCGGCCGAGAAGCCCGCCACCGCCCCAGCGATGACCTCGCCGAGCGCAGTCCATGCCAGCGACGCGACGTTGGCCGATTCAGCGATGCCTTTGCCGGACTTGCGAGCAGAGGCCTCGGCCTTGTCGAGCGGACCAGTGAAGCCACCGATGCGCGCGATCAGATCGAGCGTCAGCGTGCCCAGTGAATTGGCCATTTATAACTCCAAGTGAGACCACCCGTTCGGGCTTACAAAAGGGCTGCGCTCACCCCCACGATTTCATCGCTTCCTCCAGCGTTACCGGACGCTCCGATTCGTGCGGCATGAAGTCCACAACGGTGTAGCCACCATGCTGCGTGTGGGTGTTGGCATACAGGCTGGCCAGCATTGCGGTGCCGTACTCGATCCGCATACCGAAGTTGAGAGACCCGCGCTTGGCGCGGTACCGATTCCAACTCCGGAACTCGGCCAGGCTTACGCGCTCTTGGGCTTCCGCGACCGTTGCGCCGATCGAGATGGCGATTTCGTGCCAGAGCTCGTCGGTGTCGGTGAGCTTTTCGTCTTTCCCATCTGCGTTACCTCGCCAATGGCAGAGAGCAACGCTTTGGAAAGTTCGCTGTTCAGTTCACCGCGCTCCGGATCAGCCTCACCGGTAATGTCGCCGACCGTGAAAACCGGCACGCCAGTTTCGTCGCAGATGCACGCGGCAATGCGGCCTGCTGCCCCGTCCTGTTTGCCGAAAGACGACAGCACGTCGCTCACGGCAGACCGATATCCCAGCGGCCGAACGAAGACCGTGGCCTTCAGCTCGGTGCCGTTCTGGACCCAGACGATCTCTTTCTCGACGGGACGCCCGGTGAACGCCCCGTTTTCCATCAATGCCTTGATACTCAGCTGCATAGCGGCGCCTTAAACGTTCGTGGTTTTGCGAATCCAGGCGGAGCCGCCCGAACGCTGGATGGTTGCGGCCGTGGTGACCACGGTGTTGGCGGAGAAGTCGAACGGGAAATCGGAGACGTAGCCGTCGAACACGTACCAGGTGCGGCCGGTCGGGAGCACGAAGTCGTTACTTTCAGCCAGTTCAGCCGCCGCAGTCGCACCGGTGCCCGCGCCGCCCGTGAGCGCAACAGCTGGAGTCGAGGTGTAACCGGTGCCAGGGTTGGTGATGTTGAAGCCAGTCACCGAGCCACCACTAATGATCGCCGTTGCAGTCGCGCCGGTACCGCCGCCGCCAGTGATGGCCACGGTCGGAGCGGTCGTGTAACCGGTGCCGCCAGCAGTGAGGCTGATTTCTGCCAGAGAGCCTGCCACGGCGACGGTCGGCTCGATGCCAGTACCGTCCGACCAGCCGACTGCCCAGTGGATGTTTTCGATGCTGTCGTCTTCGGACAACTGATGCAGGCGCACGTGAGAGGCGTTACGGGGATCCGCGTTCAGCGTCAACGACGCCTGACCGGGAGTGCGCAAGCCGCGCATGTAGGTGCGCACCTTGCCACTGAGGCAGGTGGTTTCGATTTGGTCAGCAGGGTTACCGCCAGGGCTGAACGCGGTGGCGCATTCGATCTCGAGGATTTCAAACACTGCAGGGTTCGAAGCAGACGGCACGAGCGCGTAGATCTGGGTTCCTTGGGAAAGGATCGACATGGCATTCTCCAAATGTCGGGCACAAAAAAACCCGCACTCGGCGGGCTGGTTCAGGGGGTGTTCGTTATCTGGGTACAAGCCAGTCGATATCGAAGCTCGACCGGTAAAGCTTTGTCGCAGTGTCTTTCGTTTCGCCGCCCCAACGGGTGATGTTGGCTTTTAGCTCGATCGCGCGGGCTATCGCCTGCGTCACAGCCCTGGCATCACCTGCCGTTGTGGCGTACACATCGACCTGAAGCGTGTAACCGTCGATGTCCGGCCTGCCCGAAAGATAATTGTCTGGCGAGCCGGTCAGGAGCTGCCAAACCGCGTATGGCTTGATCACCCCTTCAGGCGCTTCGCCGAACGGATATAAACGTGTTGGCTGAGCGCCAAGCAAAGCGATGACCGCAGCATCTGCTGCGCACACTGCGAAAATGGGGGCGGTATTCATCAGCTGCTTCCTCGGGCTTTCTGCGCACGGCGAATAGCTCGGTCAATCGCTTTTTCGTACTGACTCAAGAATTCGTCGGTCACTGCGCTGATGTGGTCGGCGAGAGCCGTACGCAGGAAGGGCTGAGCACGGATCCGTTCTGTGCCGAACTCGAGCAGCCGCCAGTGCGGGGTTGGAGAGTTTTCTGCCTTATTCCCCCCATCCTTCAGAACGGCCCCATGCAGGACACCGATGCGAAACGCTAAATCGCCGGTGGCTCTGAATCGGCGACCATTCCAACGAACAGCGATGTTCTGGGCAATGGATCTGCCGGTTTCCTTGTCGTCTAGTCGGGCGGCACCTTCCCGGGCGTTTTCCGCAACCAGCTGCGCAGCCCGGCGAAGTGCCGATCTGCCACCCTTCCGCTTGATGTCGTAGTTAACAGACTGGAGTTTCCCAAGAAGGGAATCGATGCCGATCAGGCTGAACTCAATGCTTTCAGCCATCATTCACTCCCTTCGCCACCAGCATCGTTAGGTACTCAAGGCCGGACACTGGATCAGGCATTGGTTGACCTTGGATTTCGTACACTTCACCACGATGGATAATGCGCATCGTAGGTACGACACCGGGGCGGTATCGAATCACGACTCGCCCGGACGCTTCGGACTGGCCCGCCTGCGCTGCAATCAAATCGCGAGCGCTGAGCGCCGAAACCTCGGCCGGAACCTTTTCCCAGACGGTTTGCCATCCAGGAAGCATCTCACCAGATTCCTGATCTTGAACTTCGGCCGGCGCTTGGAAAGTGATTCGGTGGCGCAATCGACCCGCTCTCATCAGACACCCATCCGGATGCGATATGGCATCAGCAGAGACTTGGAGGCCAGAGGCAATTCGGTAGCTATGGTCCCGGTTACCACTTCTTCACGATTCGCGAACAGGTGGCCCAGCTTCAGCAGGCAGGCTGCCGTGATCGCGGCGTTGATGACGATGCCGTACTCGTCCATGTCGATGGATTCATAAGTGTCAGCAAGCGATT
The DNA here is from genome assembly GCF_024072275.1 of Pseudomonas siliginis. Lineage (NCBI taxonomy): Bacteria > Pseudomonadati > Pseudomonadota > Gammaproteobacteria > Pseudomonadales > Pseudomonadaceae > Pseudomonas > Pseudomonas siliginis. The sequence goes on from NZ_CP099598.1 coordinate 3,893,475, forward strand.
GCCTTGCTTGCTCGCGCAGTCGGCAGCGGAATTCATGATTATCGGGTAAATCCGCAAGCGCTACCGCCGCGGCATAAGCGTCACGGGCAGCTCGGGTGCGTTGGACGGTTTCTGACTTTGCCGCAATCACAGCGGCTTGATCGACAAAGAACCGTCGCTGAAGGAACTGCTGGGCAGCCTCTTCGGCAGCATCGAGCTGAGCCTGCACAAGCACTTGGTCTTCCGGCTCTGCCAACAAATGCTTCATCGCGAGTTCAATGTCGATCACGCTCATGCTTAGTCAGCCTTTTTCTTTTCGGTTTTCGCCTTGGTGCCAGGCTTGGTGTCGGCAACCACACTGGTGGAGGTCATGGGCGTTGGCTCGGCTTCAGAGTCAGTCAAATCCACAACCGCAGCATCCTTGCCGTCATCAGGTTCGGCATAACCTTTCTGAAGCAACTGCCGCCCGTGCTGTTCGCCGGTTAAAAACGAGGTGCCTTCGATCAGAGTTTTACCGCCGAGGTACAGAGGTTTGAGGGTCTTCAATTTCATGTCGGCCTCCGAGGGGCCGCCGCTCGGGCGGCCCCGCTACATCAAGGGGTTGGAGTGGCGAAGGTGCCGTAGATGAACGCTTCCGGACGCTTGACCGCCAGAGCAAGACGCTCCTCGCAACGGATCGAGATCATGTTCTTCTCGAAGTCGTCAGCGTTCTCGGTGGAGATCACCACGTTGGCATCTTCGCGATCGAAGATCTGGGCGCCGGTCTGGAAGGCGCCTGTGAGGAACTTACCGAGGAACGCTGCCAGTTCAGTCGCAACAACTGGCAAGCCCCACAACGTTGGGCCGGCGAGGCTCAACGGGTTGCCGATGATGTAACGACCCAGGGTGTCCTTGGTCAGCTCGATTTTCGCCCAGTCGGTGAAGTGCAGCACATGGCCGCTGGCGGGCAGACGTGCCAGTTGAGACTGGAGCATGGCCAGGCGCAGCTGGTCGATCTGTGTCATCGCGTCGGGCTCGAAGGCCGCCGAGTAAGCTTGGGCCTGCGGCACGATACCGTGCAGATGCACACCTGTACCGTCACCGAACAGAATCTCCGACTCTTCGGCGTACTTCAGGCCGTAACGCATTTCGGCGTCGATGGTCGATTGCAGTTGAGCGAAGTCGTCGAGGATCTGTTTCGAGGCCTTGAACATATGCGCGATGGTGGTAACCGGCGTGATCTTGGTATCGAATGCGATATCGCTGTATGGCTTGGTGGTGTTCTCCGCCACAACGCGAGCGGCGTTGGTGAAGCCGGTCTGTTGCACCCAGAAAATTGCTGGGGAAGTGGTACGGCCGGGAGCAATCAGATCGCGGATGAACAGACGCTGTTTTGGCATCACATCAATGCCTGGCAGACGCTGAGGCTCGACCACGCCTTCGGCAACACCGGTGCTCAGAAGCGCTGCGTTGACCGGAACGCTGACGCGGCGATTGCCTTGAATGCTCTTGGCAAATTCGGCGAGGGCTTCGCTTTTAATTACGGTGCCGCCGAGGGTTTCGCGCTGAGCGGCGGATGCCTGGGTTGGAATTCGAGCGAACTCCTGCTCCAGCTCGCCGAGCTGGGCCTTGAGCTGCTTCTCAGCCTCGGTAAGGGTGTTGAACTTCAGGGCCATCTCATCGACAGCAGCTTTGGTTTCTGCTGACAAGGCGCCGGCCTTCTTGGCCTCGCCCAAGGCAGATTCGGCCTTGGCGCTGAATTCGCTGGAAGCCTTTTCCAGTTCGGCGCTCATTTTCGCAAGCAGTTGGGCTTGTTCGGACATACTGAATTTCCTTTATTTGGTGGCGGCTGCCGAGAAGCGAGCGAGCGCTCGTTCCAGATCGGCTATCGGTTCGGCCAGATTGGCCAGCGTGTCGGCAGCGTCTTGCGTACCGGGCCCGGCAGCGCATGGCGTGCCTGACTTGATTTCTTGAATTAATGAACGTCGCTCGCTTCGGGGCATACCCTGCTTTGCGAGGATCAAATCGAGCTTTCTGGCGGCGATCAGGCCAGCTTGTGCCTTGGTGCCTTCTTTGATGGAGTCGGACTCGAGAAGTGAATCGGCGAAGCCTTGTTCAACGGCAGCAGAGCCACCTATCCAAGTTTCCGCGTCCATCAATTTTTGCATCGACTTCAGGTCACTGCCGGTGCGCGCAGAGTAGATATCGCCCATGGCGGCGTCGAAGGGCTCCATCATGTCCGCGATCTCACGGAACTGATGCCGGTTACCGGCGGCGATGGTCCAGCCGTTATGGATCATCAGAAAACCAGATCGCGCCACCTGTAGTTCATCTGCAGCCATTGCGATAATTGATGCTGCCGAGGCGGCCAGGCCGAGGACCTTCACTGTCACGTGACCCTTGTACTCTCGAAGGATGTTGTAGATCGCCAACCCCTCGAACATATCGCCACCTGGCGAATTCATGTTCACAGTTACGTCAGCGCCATCCATGCTCCGTAAGGCAGCTGAAATACGTTTGGCAGTAACACCCTCCCCCGACCATGGATCGAAGCCGATCGCGTCGAGCATGGAGATGGTGTTCTTGGCATCCGCGTCAGCAGCCTGGATAGTTGAATTCCAGCGCTCCATTGCCTGTGGCATCAGATCGAAGGAAACGCCCGCGCACGGGCGACCCGCCGGCGCTGCCGGAAGGCTACGAATTGTCATGGGTCAGTCTCCAGAACTGCCGGGGGATCGGCCTTTATCGGTTGGGTTGAGCCAGTCGGACAGCGCGGCCCTGACTCGCTCGCCGCTATCTGCTCCCTGTCCAAGCTGCTCAATAGGCAGCAGGTTCGATTGCACGGTGTAAACGTCTCCCCCCGGAATGGGCGGCAGATTTTCAAGACGCCGAACCTCGTTACGGCTCATCCAGCCATTCTGCAAGCAGATGTTGTAGTAGCTCGCCCGACCCTGGCTGTCGGCGCGTAGCAAGCCTTCAACCGCGAATTCCGCAAAATAGCGGTCGTCACGATCCAGCAGGCACCGTCCGATCTCCTGCTCAATGTTCTCCAGCAAAGGCCGCAGGCAGTTGGTTAGAAATTGCAGGTTCTGGCCTTCGACGCTCGAGGCCCAGCTGCTCTGCTTGTCCATGTGGCCAACCATGAACGGAGGCACCCGGAACCAACGACAAACCTCTTCGATGCCGTAGGCACGGGATTCCAGCATCTGAGCGGCTTCTGGGTTCATGGTGATGCCTTGGTACTTCAGACCGGCTTCGGCCACCATGATTTTTCCGGCGTTCTTCGACCCCATGAACGCCTGAAGGCTCGCTCGAAGTTGCTCTCGCTGTTCCGGCTTGAGCGCGGTATCACTGCTCAATATCCCGGAAGCCTGCATCCCCTGGGCAAACACTTTGGCCGCTGCTTCCTCGGCGGAAATGGCCGCGCCCATGATCTCTTTGCCAGTTGATACCGGCAGCATCCCGCAAACCCCATCGAGACCGAAGCCTCGGATGTGCATAAGATCATCCTCGGGGATCACCCGGGGCTTCCCGTCAAGGTTGTACTTATATTCAAGCCTTCCTGTATCCAGACGCTTGACGGTCATGAGCTGAGGGAGCAAAGGGTTCAGCGCTACGATGCGCGTACCTATGCGCTTCTTCTCCACGAATGCATTGCCGCGCAAACAGATACTGGCCACAACCATGAGCATGAAGCGGCCCGGGGTCATTTCAGCGTTCGGGCGCTTGGTGAGGATGTCATAGAGCGGGTGATTCTTTGCTGCGACACGCTCACCATTCGCCCCACGTTCGTACAGCCTCAGCGGAAGCGTTGATACGGTCTCAGACAGCAATCGGACACAGGACCATACCGCTGACAACTGAAGGGCTTTGTCGACAGTTACCACCTGGCCACTGGCGGACGTGCCGAACCACTCCTGCCAAAACGCTTTGTCGTTGAGACCGACTGGCACGCCGAGCCAATTTTGTAAGGCAGATCTGACCCGCCCAGGCTTCTTTTCGCGCGCCATTAGATTCCTACCATGATTGGGTTTTCGTAGAAGCCGCTTGTATCAGGGACGCTGACGCTCGCCAGTACCCGCCCTATGGACATGATCAGAGCAACGGCGCCGTCGATCTTGTTGTCGTCGCCCTGCTTTATGGGCCGCACGACATCGTCGTTCCCGGGCATGTTTTTGCCGATCACGTTGGCGATACACCAGGTCATGATCGGATGCCCATCGTGGTGGAACCGGCCCGCGGTGATCGCCGCCTCCAGTTCCTTCATCGGGTCCGACATGTTGGTGTAGTTCTGCGTGATCGTGATCGGGTTGAAGCCTTCGTCGTCGAGATCGTGGCTGAGGCCGGTGGCACCATGCGGGTCGATTGGGCACTCGCGAACCGGCGCCTGATGATTGGCTTCCTTTGTGTCTTCGAAGATTTCGCGATAATCGATCTCGGCGCCGTCCGTGATTTCCAAATGCTTGGAGTTGATCCAGGCCTGAAACCGTTCTGACATGCGCTTGTTGTCGCTGTCGTACGCGGTGTCATACGGCACCCAAAATTTCGGCGCGATGCTGTAGTAATGGGTCTTGCCATCGATCACTCGCCAGAACAGACGCGCCCGTGAGTTCATGTCCAACTTGCGCGCCAGGTCGAAGCCTGCAATCCACTCCTGCCCCTCGAACTGCTCGAGCGTGAGCGTGGTGTCTTCGCAGGATTTCCAGTCTTCCATGTTGAAGAACCCGGACTTCGCGCTCACCCAGAGGTTGAGGTGCTTCGTTTTGAAGGTGTTCGCGAACCGCGCCGAGCGTATGGCCCTGGCCTGCTGACTCTCCAAGTATTCTTGGAACACCGAGACGCCATGGTTAGGGTTGGCCTTGGCCAGCATCTTCGGATCGGTCCAATCGTCCCCCTCGTCGAGCGTCCAGATCCAGCCGAACAACTCATCGTCAGGCACGGTGCCAGCCAGCATTTCGACCACTTGGCGGCGCTTGTCGTAGCAAGGCCCTTCGATATCGGCGCCGGCGGTGGTGATGATGAACATCAGCGGCTGCCGGCGTGCGCCCATACCGGTGAGCATGGTGTCGTACTGGGCCGACGTCGGGTGTTCGTGGTATTCGTCGACGATCGCGCAGCTTGGTGATGCCCCGTCGCCTGGGTTCCCAATCAGTGGTTCGAAGCGGCTGAAGTCGGATGGAATGTTCATGTTCGAGGCGTTGACCTCGATACCAGCGGCCTGGATCAGCATCGGCGACTTGCTCACCATCAGCTTTGCAGGGCGGAAAACCTCCCACGCCTGCTTCTCTGTGGTCGCGCCGGCGTAAACTTCGGCGCCGAATTCGCCGTCGGCAACAAACATGCTGATGCCCACACCGCCCGCGACAACGGATTTACCGTTCTTCCTTGGCACTTCCCAGTAGCTTTCACGGAACCGGCGGTGGCCGCCTTTCTTCTTCACCCAACCGAATGTCACGGCAAGGCCGAAAAGCTGCCACGGCTCCAGAGTGATCAGCTGACGCTTGAATGCCCACTCCCCTTTGGTGTGCGGTAGGAGCTGCATCAGCTTGAGCTTTTTTTCGGCTTTGGCCGGGTCGAACTTGAATCGAAACCCGCGCTTGCGACTGGCGGCCAAGTCGTCGAAGTGGCGCTGAACCGCTTGATGAATGTAACGGCAGGCAGGGACCTTTCCACGGAGCAATGACCGACCCCACGCCATCGCCTTGTCGACGTTTGGGTGGGCGGATTTGGTCATCAGCTACTCAGCAGTTTGGCGAATTCGTTGGTTTCTTTCTCCTTGTTCCCCCCGATCAATCGCGTTCGACTGGCTGGATCGAGGCCAAGCATCGACCCGAACGTCACCATTTGGCGCATCGTTTCGTTGGCAGCGGTAAGCGCGGGGTTTTTCATCGGGCCGCCGGTGGCGCCCGTGACAACGATGCCGTGCTGCGCGATCGACTCTTGAGCCATACGCCAGTTGTCATAGGCGCTACAGAAGGCTTCGACGTTATGCAGATCGGTGATTGCCACCACGTTCTCGCGCAGCAGCTCCGGGACAATCATGTTCCACATGGTGGCTGCCCGAGCACTGAACCACTCCGGCGGATCAATCTGGGTAATCTTGGAAAACTGGGGCTCGGCCTTATTCAAGGCTCGCTTGCCGGGATTTCCGGCCAGTGCTTTTTTGGCCGTCGGCTTGGGTTTGCGACCACGGCCGGCGACCGTGGCGGTGCCTCCCATCGCGCAACTCCTGGATTTTTAATTTCGCGGGTGTAAAAAAACGATTGAGGGCGCGGTCTAGAAGCCAAAAGCCCTGAACTTTCGACCCTCCCCCTCCCCGGCGTGCGAATTCGTCTCATTTGAGCCGTTTTTCACTGTTTTCGCGGGTGTTTTCTGTTTTCAGCGCCGCGCATTGCCGAAACCGCCGTCTTCCGAGGCTGTCTTGGCCGAATGGCAGGGACCGCACAGGCTTTGCCAGTTGGTATTGTCCCAGAACAGTGCCATGTCGTTCTTGTGGGGGATGATGTGGTCGACATCCGTTGCCACTACGACCAATCCGCGCTCAGTGCAGTGTCGGCACAACGGATGCTTCGCCAACCAACCAGCCCGTGCCTGCTGCCACTTGTAGTTGTAGTGACGCTTGGTGCTGCTCTCGCGAGGCTTGGCACGGGCAGAGCTCTTCAGTAGGTGAGCGTGCTCATCACAGTACCGAGGGTTGCGGGTGAGTGTGTTGCAGCCCTGTGCGTTGCATGGCTTCTGCGGCCTCAGCGGCATGGTGAGCCATCCATGTATGTCCGAGCCGGGGCATCAGGATCATCTGGCTCATTCTCTCCCATCGCTTGGATCAGCAGGTCCAGCCTCTCTGCTACCTGGCTCATCGACTGGGCGGTGCTCTCTTGGGCGCTCACCAGTCTTTCCAACAATGAGATCAATGGATCGTTCATATGCCACCTTGCTCCACTTCTTGAACCACTCGCGCCGGTCGGCGCATCCACTGCATGCCATAGGGCCCCCTTACTTGCTCTGACTTCGCTTGATCTGGGCGTCCACTTGGTCGGCGCACGTGTCGAGTAGATTGATAGCCTGGTCCTTGAGCTGCCACACATCGCCATTCAGGCGAAGGTCATATACGGACTCATCAATACGCTCGCATGGGATCAGCTCAGGGGGTTCGACTCTTACTGCCGTTGTCTTTGTTACCAGTGCCGGCTTTACCGCGCAGCCCGTCAGGCAGAGGCTGAGCAGCCCAATCACGAACAGGCTTGCTGTTGCGTTTGAGTTCTTCAAAGTTCTTCTCCGCCTTTCTGGCTTTGGCCTGACTGGCCTGCAACCGCTTGTTCAGGTCTTTCTGGTAATCGGCGTTGCGCTGGGCTTCGGCGCGTAGAGTGGTGATCGTGGCCTGGCTTTCGAGGTTGGCGTCGACCGCCTTCTTCTTCTCGCTGGCTTCGAATGCCACCTCCCCGCGTAGGGCGACGACGCGTGACTGTTGAATCCCAATGAGGAGCAGGCCGACCAGGGCGATGATGATTGCTGCAGCGAAGGCTTTCATGCGGCATCCGCCTTGCGACCAAGGAAGCGGGTTACCAGCTCGCGAATGGCCGTCACGCCGAGGAACCCAATGGACCCGCCGGCGGCAACCGAAAGACTAGACGGCCACGCCATCCACTCAATCAGGCTCGACGCAACCAGGCTCAATGCTCCACAGATGAGCGCCTCGAAGAGGATCCGGCGCTTACTGGTTTCTTTTGCGTCGTACATGACTCGCAGTAGGGAGACGATGACGGCCATGATTGCGCCCTGCCATAGCGGGTTCGAGAGGGCCAGCATGATCTTGGCCCACGTATCTGGCTTGTCAGGCATGGCAGGCTTCCGGTGTCCTCCCTCTCGGGGAGCGTGAACGAAAAAGCCCGACGCGATGGTCGGGCTTATTGGGTATTTTCAGACATTCTAGATTTGAGGCTTGATCGTCTTAGCGTCTAGGTACTCATGACCCGACCAAGTCAGCTGGATTAATCGCCCCCCATGAAAAGGAGCGACAGACTCATTAAGCATTCCAGCCTGCTTACACAATGCAACCAGATAGAAACACTCAGACTCTTGCATCGGACGACCACCGCCGGACTCTTGCCACTTGATGGCCAGCTCTTCGTATAGAACTCCGTGCTGGTCGGCGTAAGCCTGCACTAAATCCAAAAGATGCTTAACATTCTCCAGATTTCTTCTCATGCCAACTCCATATGTCAGGTCACCCGCGAGAATGCGGTAAGCCAGCATATCAGCGTGCACAAACGCAGTAAGCACACCAGAACAAAAAACCCAGCAACAGGGCTGGGCTTTGGTGTCGCCTCTCATAACGCGCAAGATCGACATGATGGGGTTAATTTACGGCCAAGTGGCCATCATGGTCAAGCGGCATCAACAAAGATTTCTTCACGCTCGAATATCTCGGTGGCATGGATCACTGCTGCCTCTTCCAACTGCTCGAGTCGCTTGTGGATGCCACCACGCCAGTTACGCCGAGTGCGCTCCGGTGATCCAGCCAGGTCCCAGGTGTTCATGTCGTAGAACTCAGCCGGCAGCACGATCATGTCAGTCGAGCGCTTCCCCACCTGCACGCCCTTGAGCTTCGGAATTGCCCACGCTGTGAGCGCCTTGTAAATGAACAGCTGGGGCGCTGGCGAGGTCATGCGCGCGACCAGACGGCCAATGGCGGCGACCTTATTGGCCTTGTGCGTCGAATACTTCGCGACCAGAACGTCCCACTGCGCAGGGTCAAGCTGACGGTGCAGCAGCGCATAGAGGCAGCAGTCATAATCGAACTTGTCGCGTGGCGAAAGGGAGTTGCCATTGCCACCCTGGCGAAGATCGGCGTCGATCAGCTTCTGCCACGACTGCTTGGTACTGTTGTCGATGTTGTCAGCAGCCAGCACGCGCACCAGAGTGCCCATCACGTCTTTATAGATGCCCATCGCTCAATCCCCCCGGAAAGTCGAGCGGCCAGCGCCGCGCGTATTGGTTTGCTGGTAGTGCTTGGCCTCAGCGCTGGGTGGCGAGCAGTTGAGCGCCTTTAGTTGCGATGACAGGTTTCGCACTTTCAAGCCGAGTTGCACCACTAGGTCCTCGATCAAAAGCGGCTCCAGCGTCTCGGCATGAACCAGACCTGACGAGTGACAACCGATGCATTCGAGTTGATGGAAAACGCCTTGGATCAGGCCGGCGCCATGGCACGAGGGGCACTCTGTCATCGGGATCTGGCGGCGCACAAAGGCGGGGCCATGCTGCTTTTTATCCATTTTTAAACCTCGCCTATGGTTGTTTCTTCAATGGCCTTGCAGGCCTTATGTTCTGTGGCTTGCAGCGGATTAACAGAATCTTCAAATCTAAAGCCGGTCAATCCGTGAATCGCTGCGAAGCCTTTCTGATCTAGATGCGCGTGCCACTGATCGAGAGCATCACGCTTGCGGCTCATTACGTCCGACTGGATGTAAACCTTCACGTTGTGGCCCATCGCGTGGTTGATCAGCAGCTCGCCAATCAGGTGGTCGATGCCGAGATCTGCCCAGCCAGTGCGGGCCACCTTGCGCAGGTCGTGACTGGTCCACTCGCCCTGCCCCAACCGACGAAACACGGCGCAGCCCTGAGCCTCGCCCAGTGACTTGCCGTTGCGCGCCGGGAACAGGCACTGGCCCTCATAGCCTCGGGCATATTGATCTTCGCGGTACCGGGTCAGCAGCGTGCACACTTGCTCCGTCAGGGGAAGGTGATGCTCGACACCGGTTTTCGTGTTCTCGGCCGGAATGAACCACTCACGTTCGGCCAGGCTGATGTGCGACCAGCGCGCCATCCGGGTTTCGCCGATCCGTGTGCCATGGCAAAGCATCATCAGCGCGAGCATCGAATCCATCGGCGCCTTGTCCATGACCTCGGCCAACTGCGCGAGCAGCCCTTCCAGCTGGACACCGCGCAGCCGGGACGGCTTGATGCCGACCTTTGCCTTGGAGAAGTCATTGAACCGGATCGCGGCCATCGGATTGGACGTGATCATCCCCAGCTTGGCCGCCTGCCGGAATGCCAGGGCCAGCAACTGAAATGCCGAACGCACGTAGTCGATGGAAACCGTCTCCTGCAGCGGCCACATCAGCAGGGTGTCGAGGGCAGCCTTGTCGATGCCGATCAGCGGCAGTTCGCCGAGGCGCGGTTTCAGGTGGCACTTGATGATCGATGCGCCGGTGTTCTTGCGCTTGGTCGACAGATTGCGATCGCGCGACATGCGATCCGCGAACCACTCCAGCAGCTCGCCCACGTTGCTCCACTTGGACAGGCTCGCCCCTTCGCCGGCGGCCAGACGCAGTCGAATCGACGGTAGCGCGGCAACCACCTGCTTGTGCGTCAGCTCTGGGAAGGTGCCGATCTGGTTCCACTCGCCTTTCAACACCAGGTACCACGAGCCACCGGTGCGGGCCTTGTTGAAGCGCAGATACAGGCCTTTGTTTTCGAGGTCGCGCACGTCCTGCACAGTGCCGGCGGCTTGGCGCTTGATCTCGGCTTCGGTGATCTTCACCGCGGCGGTACTCACGCGGCCACCACTGTAGGAGCCAGACGAAGGTAGGCTCGGATCTGCTCCATCGCATCAAAGTGACCACGGCACACGATGGCGAGATAGCCCTGATCGTTCAGCTTGCGCAGACGCTCCTGCTGGCTCGCCGACACCGCCGCATCATTCGGTGGCGTGGCCTTGAATTCGATGTACAGGCCGAAGTAACCGCCCCGCGCCATGCTGAGCACCAGATCAGGGATACCTGCCTTCACGCCCTGGGCCTTGAGCTTGGCCGCGACCGCCTTCACTCGGTGCCCACCGTTCGGGACGTGGTAGATCAAATCGAACGCTGCCGGGTGGCACAACTCAAGCTCACGCATTAGCGCGGCCTGCTCAAGCCCTTCCCTGTCGACTGGCTTGGCGCGGGAGGACTGTGGTTTGAACAGCTTCGGAGTGAAGGCCTTCATCCCCGATCACCGCGCGCGATACGTTCACGCCGAGTGATCCGGCGGATACCCCAGAAGCAGGCTTCGCACACGATCAAAATGAAACCGAGGTAAATTGCGATGAGGTTGTTTTCCAAAAAGGCGATCATGCGGCCCCCTTCACGGTGAGAATTCCTGCCCTGATCAGGGCTTCGTGGGTTTCGGCGATCGCGCGCGGCACGTCCTGCCAATCGATCTCGCCGGCTGCGCGGGCGTCGATCACGTCATGGCAGGCGCTGCACGCGTAAACCGCTACTGTGTCGAAGCCCTTCATGCCCATGCCCTTCTGCCCGCAAGGCAGGTGGGCGAGCACGGTGGTTTCCGGGTTGTGGTTGCAGACGCCCGGCATGCGCATCGTGCATTCCTGGCCGTTCGCCGAAGCGCGGAGTTTCTTGGAGGTCACGCGCATACCCGCTCCCCCGTGGTGATGTCGATCACTTCGCAAGTGGATGGCCACATCGACTGACCGAACCGGAGTGCGGCCGCCGAATCAGCGAACAGCGCGACGGCACGGTCAGGCAGACAAGTCAGATCCCACTTGTAGCCGCAGCTGTGGACGGCGTACCGGTAATCCGAAGGATCAACCGGCGCAAGGCGGGAATCAGCCATGGGCGGCGCCCCCCACGACCCGAGCCGATGGCGTGAGACCGAGACGGCGCAGCAGCTGCTCGCGTGCAGACTGCCCGTCAGTTGGTATTCCCTGACGCCTCATCGTCGCGTGAATGAAGCGCTCGCCCTCTTCCACCGCGTACTCAACCTCTGCTTTCTGACTGTCATGCCCGATGCCGATCGCGATGTCGTCTAGATCCTGACCCTGCACCAGCATGCGAATGGTGATGTCGTAGGCTCGATCGAAGATCTCGCTCGCCTTGTCGGATACCTGGTCAGCGAGGTTGTGAAGTTCGCACTGCAGCGCCGCGTGCCGAACCGCTGCGTGCGACCACGTTCGCGAACCCGCGCGGCTCGGGTGAGAATTTTCCAGCGCCTCGCGAAACGCTCTGTCGTGAGTGGGAATGCCAAGCATCTCGGGAGTCGGCTGACACCACTTGATGAACTTGCCCACGCTCGGGGCGAAATCGCCACCCAGCTTGCGGCAGTTTTGGATGCCATATCGGATCTGCTCGAGCTGATGGATGCCCTCAGCCATGAACGCCTTGATCCAGCTGCGCTTCGCTGCGTCCAAGGTTTCATCGTCGGGCCATGCCTGACGCCAGGCTGGAAAGATAGCCTTCAACTCTTTGAACAGAGCATTGACGACCTCAGTGGTACCGGGCGGAAGCTGGGTTGGAATCGACGGAATCACTGGAGGCAGATTACCCATCGACTTCATCAGCGTGTTTGCGCTTTTGAGGGTGGGTTTTTTCACAGGAACACCCATCACAGACCTCCCAAATCATCGGCCCAACTGGTGCTGTCGAAGTCAGGCGCCTTGCCCTGACCCGAAGCCTTGACGCGTTCGCGCTTGACCCACTGCACCAGCCGGTAGCACCAGCCTGCCGAGGTATCAACGGTCGCTGGTTTGGCAACGAAGAAACCCATGAACGCCCGGATCGCCGCTTCGGGGACCGCATCGGCAGGAAGCCCGGCGATTGCGATCTGATCCGACAGAGCCTTCTCGTTCGGAATCCAGGTGGCGAACATGGCGAAGCGTTGGCGGTCGTCTTGCGATTCGACGGCGGCCCGGTCTTGCTGGACGACAGCGGAATCGATCTCGCGCTGCTGCAGCTGCTCTTCGGTTACCTGATGGTTAAGTGACGTATTGGGTGCAGCCGCTGCACCCCGTTCTGTCTCAGGCTGCACCCCGTTCTGTTGTGAGTTGCACCCCGTTGCGTCATTTGCACCCCGCTCAGAACGGGGTGCAGGATTTGCACCCCGAGATAGTTGAAGGTCGTAAACGACTGGGCGGCGGTCATGGCGATCGATGTGTACGGCGGCGATCGCCTGATTACCCTTCTTGATAAGCCCGGACTTTTCCAGATCGTCCAGCTTGTAACGCACCGTGCGCTCAGACAGACCTGTGTCTTCGGCCAAGGTGGTAGCGGATGGGAAAGCACCAGTGCCGTTCGAGCCGGCGTAGTTGGCCAAACACAGCAGCACGTGCCGAGCGCTGGAATCTTTGAGAACTTGAGTGGGCAAACCGAGCGCCCATGACATTGCTTGAACGCTCACAGCGAAGCTCCGATATTGAATTCGGCCAGACGGGCAAGGCCCTTCGGGGTAACGAGAGGATCGAAAGCGGCGCGTTCCACGCCGGTTTCTGGGTCAGGTTTGAGCGCGGTCACCTTGTGGACCATGCAACCTGATGTGATTCGTGGCTGGTAAGCAGTCCAGCGGCCCGAGCCTTGGCGGCGAAAGATCCACCGGTTCTGCTCCATCCACGCGAACAGCTTCGAAGGCTGGATCTGCAGATGCTTTGCAGCGTCGGTGATGCAAATCGCGCCGCCGGCAGCTGCAAGGCGATTGATTGCCGCAACCTTCGGCGCCTGATCGAGAATGACCAGTCGCAGTGTCTGGTTGTCCTTCGCCTGATCGGCTGCGGCTTGCAGCGCCTCGGCATAGGTGGCCGGGATTTGGAATTGACCGGCCTGGGCTTCCAGCTCCTGCCAGCGGTCGATGATGCGAGCGCGCAACTCGACGCTGTAGCCGGACACAACAACCAGAGTGTCACGCTGAGAAAGCAGGAACTCGCGATAGACCTGACCGTTCTGCGGATGGATATAGGGGGTGTCGTTTGAAGAAACGACACCCCTTGCAACCAGCGAGCGGATGGTTTTCAGCACGTTGTCGTGAGAGCTGCCGATAACGTCGGCGATCTCGCGCGAGGACATGTGTCGCGACACGTTTTGCGAGTGACTGAAATGTGTCGCGACACTGGGGGTATTGCCGGGGGTGGTATTCGTGTTCATAATGGCCCCACATTGTTTTGCTTGTTGTTGAAAGAACCGCCCTGCCAGGCGGTTTTTTTATGCCTGCGATTCAGGCGGTATGGGTGTCCGGCACATCCGTGATAGCTTTCTGCTTCCAAACGAAAAGGCCATTGGAGGCCAGACATGAGTGACGAAAACGGAATCAGCCCATTTGAAATCGGTGTACTTGCAGCATTGCAATTGATCGGCAAAGCTGTCGCGATGAACCCGCATCTGGATATGGAACAGTTCAAAAAGGACGCAAACTCCTTAATGACTGCCATGCCAGGCGAGCCGTCTTGGAAAGGCGGGCTCGGAGTGCATCAAGCCGCAATCGATAGCCTGTTGCGCGGCGCGGAAAAGGTTGATCGGAAGTAATTAAGCTGGCGAGGTAGTCGAGCTTCTCGACTGCCCCGCCATCTACCGGATACCCAGTTTTTTTTTGTCGATCTGCCATCTCTCTTCCCTTCCTTTGTACTGTATGAATTAACAGCTATTTCGGCGTTCTGCTCATTCCGCTTTGCGTCCGGGATAATCCGTCACACAGCCAGCGCTGATTACGCGGCGGTGTTCTGCGATGGGAATGGGCGTTGCTCTTTCGCCTGGAAGCTTCCATCAGGAAGTTCAAGGACTCGGATATCCCGCTTGGCTGTTAGCGCCTTGTGGATCGCGGGGGCCGTAACGCGGAGAAGCCTTGCTGCCTCGGACTGGCCTTTTTCAGCAACAAATGCCTCGAGGGGGGTCTCGTTCATGATCTGGCCTCGTTTGTAGATGAGGCCGATATTAACCATCTGTTAATTTTTAATCAATACCGATGGTTTCTTCTTATTTTTAACCATTGGTATACATTCGCGCGATGACCAAGAAACGAATCCTCCCGCCTGAGCTGATGGCCGAATGCGCTGCTGCGCACGACCTGTTCCTCTCGAAAAAGAACGAACTGAAGCTCAGTCAAAAGAAAATCGCCGATGAGGCCGGAATGACCCCGGCCGCAGTAAACCTGTACTTCAAGGGCATCAATCCACTGAACACCAAGTTCGCAGCAGTGCTTGCGCGCATGCTTGATGAGCCGGTTTCAGCATTCAGCCCCCGCCTTGCTGAAGAGATTGCTGCGCTGACCAGCCCCCCTAGCAAGACGGTCGTGCCAATCGGGTCGAGTGCCGCTGAGAAGGTAATGGAGATGATCCGCAAGCACGCCGGGAAGAATTTGGATGCGGATGCGCAGGAGAAAATCGCAGCCGCGGCGCTTACGGCGGCCGGAGAGGCGCAGGGAAAGGTGATTCAGGCGGATTTTTCGGGGATAAAGGCGAGGCCTGAAGAGATCATCATTCGCCAATACGATGTGCGCGCCTCCATGGGGCACGGCCAAGTACCGGGCGACTACAACGAGGTCATTAGGAACCTGATAATCCGCGAGGACGTACTTCGCGAAAAAGGGATTACCTACACTTCCCCTCACTCCCTTGCCATGATTACTGGCTGGGGTCAGAGCATGGAGGGCACGATCAACGATAAAGACCCGCTAATAGTCGACAAGGGCGTCAATGAGTACGCAGGCGACGGGATCTATGTTCTCACCTGGCATGAGCACTTGTTCATAAAGCGGATTCAATTGCTGGATTCCGAGCGCTTTTTGCTTGTATCCGACAATAAGCACGTCAGAGATCTAGAGGCACGGATAGACGACGTAACGATTCATGCCAAAGTGCTGTTGATTTGGAACGCTCGTAAAGCCTAACCGCGCTATTGTAAAGAAGCCCGCAATCTGCGGGCTTTTTTTACGCCTATCAGAAAGGCGCTGGCTCTTCTATCTGTTCAACTTCGCCTATCTCAAGAACCCGATCCTCGTCGCTCAGCGGCTCCCATTCCAAGAGCACCCCGCCATCGTCTTGGAAGATCATATTCACCCCATCAATCTCAGCTATCCGGCCCATAACCTCATCCCAATCCACATCTTGGTCAGAGTCCAATCGATGTATCAGCGCTGAACACCTTTCCATGGCTCGTGGCGAATTGATCATCGACGAAACCCGAAGGCTTAGTCGCTCCACGCTGCTCATCTCCTGCAGTACTGCTGGTTTAGGTTGCTTCGCTGGCTTTGCCATTTCACCCTCCCGATAGCTGTATATCCATCCAGTTATGAGCAAAGCATATCTCACGCCCATGAAAAATAAATTAACCATCGGTATTGACGGCTAAATATACCGATGGTTAACTGACTCCATCGCCGGATAACAACCGGCCAGATGGAAGGCAGCGATGAACCGGCCTTAACGGTTCAGAGGGTTGGCAACTGACCCGGGCGTGCAGCGTAAAGCGCCAAATCGAGTTATCCGGCGGACAGAGTCGCGGTCGGACGAACAATTTGAACGAGCCCGTACCGCGCCAGCAGCGCCGAAGGGACGGAAGATTTCACTGATGCACCTGGTTGGCCGGGTGCATTGGGAAACCAACCGGGAGTCACATCGATGGAAGCAACGATCGTAAGCGGCGCATGGAAGGGTCATCTCGGACGAGGCCTGGCGCCTAAAGAAGTTCAGTACCTGCTCGGCACCGCTCAAGGCATGACGGCAAAGCAAATCGCCAGGCAGTTCGATGTCGCGGCTTGCACCGTAGCCAAACGCCTGTCCTGCGCCATGTTCAAGCTCGGCGTAACTCGGCAGACGGCAGCAGTGGCCGAAGCTATGCGCCGACAGATCATCTCGCCGATGTGCTTCGTGCTTGCCGCACTCATAGCGATTCACGCAGTGATTGGTGACGACGCGATGCGGCGTGATCGCCGAGTGCCTGAGCGCCGTACTGCTCAGGTTCGAATGGTGCGCCGATCTGAGCAGCCTGTGCTGCTTGCCTGATCCATCAGCTGGACAGCATCACTTCTGCACCTTAGCGACAGGGTGCAGCGGGATGTAACCCAACCCCCCGAGGAATCACCCATGTTCGGTATCGGTAAAAAGCTGTTCGGCGCCAAGCGCGCAGTCAAGAAACTGGAAAATCGTGACCTGATGCAAGCCATCGTCGGCGGCTGCCTGCTGGTTGCGGCATCGGATGGCGAGATCAGCAAAAACGAAGCGGCGCAGATCGACATCCAGATCCGCGCAAACAAGGCCCTCGAGCACTTCGGCTCCGAAATCACCAGCACCGTCAACCTGTTCACCGAACAGTTGCAGGCGGGTTTCCGTCTCGGTCGCATGAACATCCTGCGCGAGATCCGCGACATCAAAAACAACCCGGCGGACGCCGAAGAAGTGTTCGTGAACATGCTCACCGTGGCCGAAGGCGACGGCAACATCAGCCCCGAAGAGATGAAGGTGCTCGCCGAGATCGGCAATGAGCTCGGCCTGCGCCTGAAAGACTTCGGTATCGAAGCGTGAGCAAGCGGCTGCGCCAGGCCTTGATCATCCTCGGGGTGCTCTTGGTCGCAGGGCTTCTCATCAGCAGCATCTTCAAACGCGGCGTCTGCTCCTACTACGGCTACCAAACCGATCGCGAAACCAAGTACGCACCATTCGTAGGCTGCATGGTGAAAGCGTCCGGCAACTGGGTGCTGCGTAGCGAGCTGAGAGCCATCCAGTAGGCATCACTTCTGCCCATTCACTGAGTGGGCAGCGGGATGCGGACGCCAACCCAGCAGACGCTGGACACCTGCAATCAACCGGAGATCAACATGCTCCTGATCATACTGATCGGCGTAGCGCTGGGTCATGTGCGGCCAGAACCGCCCTGCTCTATCGCGCTGCCAACCGATCCGCAACGTGCAAACCGTGAGCGATGGCGATGTATCGCCGGGGTCGCAGCGTTCTGGCGCTGATCGGTCCCGCCCAAAACAACGGAACCCGAGAATCACTGCATCT
The DNA here is from genome assembly GCF_024072275.1 of Pseudomonas siliginis. NCBI lineage: Bacteria > Pseudomonadati > Pseudomonadota > Gammaproteobacteria > Pseudomonadales > Pseudomonadaceae > Pseudomonas > Pseudomonas siliginis. The sequence continues at coordinate 3,911,191 of NZ_CP099598.1, forward strand.
GTTGCTACACAAAAGGCCCTCCCGTCCAGTTGGGCCTTTTCTTCGCTTCGCTCCCACAGGCGGCGCCGCTCTATTCCGGGAGCTGGCAGACAGAACTACCAACAAAGCACGCAGCTCGCTCCCACAGCCTTTATCCGTCAGCACTCTCCCCTGCGCCCAACGGCAACCAGCAGGCGGCACAGAGTGCTGACGAATACACGTAACCCACACCGAGGCATCTGCCATGCATCCATCATTTCAAGAGCGCATCGACGAACTCGGTGTGCTGCTCCAGAAAACCCACGCCGCGCGCCTCGAGTTCTTCAAGCGCGTTGATCAGGTTATGCCCCCAAAGAAGGTTCGCTTCCAGGTGTCCGGCGAGAGCGACGGGATGTATCGGGTCATCGACCTGAGCAGCGGCAAGACTCGCGCCTTCCGTGAAACCTTCAAGGCGGCGTATGACATAGCAATGCAATTTGAAGAGAAGGCCAACCGGCCGGCAGGAGGTGTCCAGTGATCGGTGTTCCACTTCCTGATCCGCGCGACGAGGTAACCGCAAAGATCAACCGGGCGCTGGATGACTTCTTTGGCGCTGGCAAACACGCCCAACAGATCCCGGCCGGTGTCAGCGCTGAGGTGCCAATGTTCGGCGCCACACCCCACAGCAAGAAACTTCGTGCGCTGCGCGACAAAGACGCGCCGAAGGTCAAGGCTCAGGCCGAAGCCGGCAAGACCGCACCGGCGGCAGCCGCCGCACTCGACATGCGCATCAGCCGCGTGAAGCTGATCGCCCAGGAGAACGGCATTACGTTCGCCGAAAAATGAAAAGCATCAGCAAACAGGTGCAGCAGCGCCGCAAACAGACCTGGCTGGACTTGCCGGCCAGCGGAATTGAAGAGGTAGGCCATGGCCAAGAGCAATGCGCAATTACAGAAGGACAAGCGAGCCAAGGAGAAGGCGCTGCTCGATCGGATCGGCGCCGAGAAGCGATCGCTGATTGTCTCGAAAGCACTTGATGATGCGCTTCAGGTGCTGGGCGAGCGCCACGGTTTCGAGGAATGGCAGGAGACGGTGTCGACGTTCATCATCAATCTGGCCGCAGCGCCGGCTAGTGAGTCAGAACGCTTCGCGATTATGTCGCGACCTGAATTGGCTATTAAGGAAAAGTGGTCGCGGAAGCTTGAAGCGTTTGCCGCGACCGGCGTTGAGCAGTGAGGTGATGCTACTCCGAAAATGGATCTTCGTTTTCAGGATAGCCATGAATTGCCCAGTGCTTTTCCATTTCTCGCCGTTCCTTTTCGTAAGGCGCGAGGTGCTTAAGGTGAGAATGGAGTTCGACGTGCGATACGCCTTTTTTTGATTCACTGACACGCAGCAAATTCTTGATCTCGTAATCCTCCGGGTTGAACCGGTTGGCATCTACCAAGGTTCTGACAGCGGCTCTGACCTCATCGACATCAGGCGCATTCGTAGCACTCGTGTCGAGGAAATCACGAACAAACCGCATCAGAACGTCGATCGCGTCGTCTACTTCTTGATCCGTAACTTGTTCCATTGCCACCCCTTTCGACTCAATCAGTAAGTCGTAATACCCCAACCCAAACCAAATTGCCACCACCGGTCACGGAGGGCGGCGCCTGACTGGAATAACTCATGACCATCACCGCACCTGTCATCCGCTACCACGGTGCCAAGTTCCGGCTTGCTCCATGGGTACTGCAGCACTTTCCGCCGCACACCTGCTACGTCGAATCTTTCGGCGGCGCCGCCGGCGTGCTGATGCAGAAGCCTCGATCGTATGCCGAGGTGTACAACGACCTAGACGGCGACATCGTCAACCTGTTTCGCGTCCTGCAGGATCCTCTCACGCGATCGGGACTTACCGAGCGTTTGGTGTTCACGCCCTACTCTCGCCAGGAATTCGAACTGTCGTGGGAGCCGAGCGCCGAGCCAGTCGAGCGAGCCAGGCGCACCATCATCCGCGCGCAGATGGGCTTCGGATCGGCCGGCGCCACCAAGGGCGTTACCGGATTTCGCATTGACACAAAGCGCCAATACGGCACAGCCCAATCACTTTGGGCAACCTACCCTGAGCAGCTGGCAGAAGTTGGCCTGCGCCTGAGCGGCGTGCTGATTGAGAACCGGCCGGCGATCGAGGTGATCAGGGCGCACGATGGGCCGCAGACATTGCACTACGTCGACCCGCCCTACGTGCATGACACCAGGTACAAAGGCGCATCGAGTGGCCGTTACTACAAGCACGAAATGGACGATGCGGCGCACCGCGAACTGCTTGGCGTTTTGCTCGAGCTAGAAGGAATGGTCGTGCTTTCGGGATACCCGAGCGACCTGTATGAAGAAATGCTGCCGGGTTGGGCGTGCTACAGCACTTCGGCGCGGATCAGCGCCGGCCGCGGCACTGCAAGTCGAACAGAATGCGTCTGGCTGAGCCCGGCATGTGTCGATCGGGTCAGCCAGATAGGACTGGATCTCGGTGAGCGAGCCTAACCGAGGTTATTCGAAAAGAAAGGCGGGAAAGCGATTCCGAGTTATCAGCAGAGGGTCAAGCGCTGGCGTGCCGCGCCGGCCTGCGGCATTCGTGTACGTGCGAAGGCGTCCACCAGCCGGTGCAGTGATGAGGATCTGGTAGGACTCTTCGTCGTCTTGGGTTGTTGACTTCCGAGCTGAAATCATTCGATGCAGTTCTGTTGCCTCAAGACCGCAAACTTCCTGCTCTTCTACGCAGACAAGACAAACAAATACGCCGCGATAGTGTTCCTGCGCCTCTTCAATGGCGAGAACTTGGTCCGTCGTGAAGGTGAACTGATATTCACCGGTTGGCTTCGGCTCGCTTCCGTATTTGAGAAACACACAGGTGTCGGTGTTTATCAAAAACGCATTTGTGACCTTATCGCCTCGCAGCCGTAAAGGGTTGATCGCCGTGAAGCTCTCATGCTCTGCGATTTGCATCAATGCTGCGCCAAGCGTCATGTGCTGCGTACGAATTTTCATAGTTACCGCTCCGTGGATGAGCGTCGAATATACGGCCCCTTTCCACGAAATATCAATCTGCCACCCCTCCACCGCCCGGGCATGCCCCGGCATAGGACGCCCCATGCCCACAGAAAACCGTATCGACTGTCCAGCCCTGCACAAGCGCAGCAAAAGCTACCCGTTCGGCGACCGCGTGCCGCGCACGGTGAAGATGTTCACGACCGTCGCTGCTGATCCGATGCCGGGAATTGGGTCCGCACTCTTGCGGGGTGATGGCCCGATCTGCCCTGAAGGCCAAATCTTTCCCGTATGGACCAACAGCCACGGCGCGGTCGCGGCTGTGCTGCCAGATGGCAGGCGCCTTGGCTTGCGCCCTTCAGAGTTCGAGGTCGACACCTGGCACGACCTAGCGCCGGCGCCAGCAGCGTCAGGGGTAACGCTTCAGGCTGACCGCGCCAACCGCCTGTACTTGGCCGGGCCGATGACTGGCTTCGAAGACTTCAATTTCCCCGCTTTCAACAAGATGGCCGCCGAGCTGCGCGCCCGGAGCTACGTCGTCGAGAATCCCGCGGAACACGGCGTTGTCGACGGTGCGGACTGGGCCGACTACATGGCCTACGACCTGACCCGCCTCGGGCTCTGCGGCCAAGTGGCAGTGCTGCCCGGCTGGGAGAACTCGAAAGGCGCCCGGCTCGAAGTGCACATTGCCCGCGAGCTCGGCATGAAGGTTGTGAATGCCCATGATCTGGTATCGATGGAGATTGCATGATGCGAAACATACAAACGCGTGAAGGTTTCGAATTCTGGGACAAGCTGAACGCGCTGTCCCGCTACGCCTTCCTGCTTTCGCCCTCCGGCAACTCGGTGCAGAAATTCGAAGACCAGGCCATGGGCAACTGGATCGATGTGCACGAAGCACAGAAGGTTGTTGATCAGGCCCAAGACCGGATCAACGAACTTAAGGAAGAGCTGGCAACTGTTCGGCTTGGCCCCTGCAAGATGGTCGCCGGAGACGAACTGCCATGACTGAAGTCCATCGATACAAAGCCGTGACAATGATTTCAGCGGCCGGCGCGACCATTGGATATGACCCGCACGGGCCTGATGTGGTGATGGCCACCGAGTTAGACCGGGTCACCGCCGAGCGTGACGCCCTGCAGCAGCGCCTGAACGCAGCGGATCAGCGGATTGATGAGCTGGAGCAAGACAAGGCGCGGTTGGACGCGCTGGATTCTAATTGCTGGGATATCCGCTTCAACAGCAGCCCTAACGGCGATGCCGGCGACAGCAGCATCAACATCGAGGTCGTCGGCCATTGGATGGATAAGCCGTTCGAGCGCGTCATCGGCGAGAACTACAGCGAGAACCTCCGCGCTGCCATTGACCAGGCGATGACGGCTCCGGCTTATCCACCTGCCCGTCCAGAATATCCAGAACCAGAAGCCACAAAGGATGAGGACTGGCGCATGCACCCGTGCAAGCAGGGTCATCGCGATGTCGGTGCGGCCGGCGGTGTGGCGGCGTGCAACCAGTGCGGCGAGAAGGTCGAAGCGGCAACCACGCAAGAAGCCTTCGAACGGTGGAACGCTTCGCATCAACCTGCGATTGAAAAACCGGACTCGCCCTTCACCGAGCAGTTCATCGAAGACCACCTCGGCAACCCAGCCAACTCTCGCAGCAAACCCTAACTCCCTCCCCCTTCAAAGTCAGCCGCTATAGCGGCAAGGACGAAGTCATGTCTGCACAAAAGCCAATCATCATGTACGACGCCCCGGAAGCGGCCAGCCTCAAAACGGTAACCGGCTGGGTTTCCGCTGACGGTCGTTTTTTCGGCGCCGACGAAAACCTTGCCCGCTACTGCGGTGCCACCCACCGCCGCTGCGAAGCGAACCCTGACCACGATATCTACGAAGTGAACAGCTACTGCAAAGCGTGCCACCACGCCCGCCGCCAAGCGAAATTTGCAGCGATGCCGGTCAAGGAATGGGCCGGCGAGCCTCTGGTTATCTTCGATGGTGATCGGTACTTCTTTGATGAAGACGATCTGCGCGACTACCTGGTCGATAGCGAAATCGATCTGGCCGACCTGCAGCTCTGTATCTGCGAACCGAACTACCCCAGCCAAATCGACCCGGCAGATCACTTCATTGATGATCTGCCAGAGGACGGCGAGATCCGCGACGATCAGTTGCTTGCGGCATTCGAATTGCTGAACGAGATGATCCGCCAGTCCGAGCCGCTGTCTTGGTCAGAAGGCGAATTCGCCGCGCAACTCCCGTTGTCGCTCATCAAGGAGATCACCACCGAGAGGGCGAGCCATGCGATTGAAGAAAGCTGAGCGCGAGCAAGTGCGCCTGAAGTACGGCGGGCATTGCGCGTATTGCGGCGTACTGCTGGGTGAGCGCTGGCACGCCGATCACCTGGAACCGGTTATCCGGGTCGCTGATGAGCGTGTCGCCGAGCAGATCAATAACCACAACCTCGGCAACATGATGCCAGCCTGCGCCCCCTGCAATATCAGCAAAGGCCGGCAGACGCTGGAAGGCTGGCGGGATTGGATCGCCGGACACGTCAACAGCCTCAACAGCTACCACCCAATCTACCGTCTCGCCAAGTCGTACGGCCTGATCGCTGAGACTGGCGCGCCGGTGGTCTTCTACTTCGAAAAGGTGCAGCCATGATTTTCTCCTGCGTGGCAGTAAGCACCCTCTTCTTCTGGCTTCCATTGGTACTGACCATAAAGGCGGTGATCGGATGAGCAAGCGAGCGATTCACCTTTACCCGTGGGACGGCGGCACCGAGGCTGATCAGGATCCGCCAGAGCGCGTCTATTGCGGCACCGAAGGCGTCATGACCGACGACCAGCTCACTAATGACTGGCGGTATGTCACCTGCAAGCGCTGCCTCAAGATCCACGAAAAAGAGCTGGCCGCGCGAGTAGCTGATGACCGAGACCAGAAGGTCAAACTGTTCGACGAAGCCCAGGCCATCACCATCACCCTCGGCCACCGGAACATCTCAACCGCCCTCAAGGCTTTGATCGGGGAGCGCGACCAGCTGAAGGCGGAGCGCGACGGCCTACTTGAAGCAGGAGCGCACCTTCTATGATCGCCCTCTCCTGGTTCGCCTACGTGTACTGCTACAAGGGGCCGCGGTGATGAGTGCAGCAGCGAAGGTCCTCGACCCGTGCAGCGCCAGCCGAATGATGTGGTTCGACAAGCAGGACCAGCGCGCGCTTTTCGGCGACATCCGTGACGAGCAGCACCTGCTTTGCGATGGTCGGGTGTTGAAAGTTGAGCCGGATGTGCTGATGGATTTCCGGAAATTGCCCTTCGAGGCCTCAACTTTCCGCCTGGTGGTATTCGATCCGCCGCACCTAACCCGCGCCGGGGTCGACAGCTGGATGCGGGCCAAGTACGGCATGCTGACCGCCGACTGGCGCGAGGACATTCGACAGGGTTTCGCCGAGTGTTTCCGGGTGCTGGAACCCGAAGGCGTTCTGATATTTAAGTGGAACGAGACCCAGGTGACGGTCAGCGAGCTGCTTGCGCTTACCGATGAAAAGCCGCTGTTTGGCCACAAGTCAGGCAAGCGCGAAAAAACGCACTGGATCACGTTCATGAAGCGGCCGGCACCATGAACCGCATGGTCAGCGTCCGCACCGAGGAACTGACCGGCCCGGCGCTGGACTGGGCAATCAACGCGATCGAGGGTGGGCAGCAGCCCGCCACCGGCCAGCTGGATCTCTTCGCCCTGCCCGACGCCGAGCAGCTGATCACGAAGTACAACATCTGGGTCGACGCTGGCCACCTTGTTCCATGGCTGGCAGATATGACTGACGACCCATGCCAGCGCCAGCCCGGCGAAACCCGAACCATCGCAGTGTTCCGCGCCGTGTTGTTCGCCAAGCGCGGCGCCGCGGTGAAAGTCCCCGCCGAACTAATCCAGCAGTAAACCCAACCACTCAAAAGCCTGCCGGTGTACGGCGGGCGAGGTATCCCAATGTCCGAAGAAAAGAATGCATTCCGCGAGGCTGCTATCGAAGCGATATCGGATATGGCTCAGCACCTGCCGCTTGATTGCGAGCTGCTGGTGGTGGCCTGCCGCCCCGGCAAGAAAGACTTTGACCTCGTGCTGCCGTCGCCAGAGTCGAACCTGAACAATGCCCTGGACGCTCTGCGCCGGAACGGTCTGAGCATCGACGGTGACAACGCCTACAAGCGCGACCTGCTGGACGCGGTGGTCGGCTCGCTGGCCCTCGGCGCGCAGAACAGCAACCCGCCGCCATCCTCTCACTGGGCAACGCGATTCTGGGAAATCGGTCGGGAAGAGCGCGAACTGCACGAAGAGCTGGTCGCCGCGCTGAAACTCACCCGCGAGAACCTGCGCGCCTGCCAAGCAACCATCCACCTGTGCGGCGGGTTCGACCCCGCATATGTCGACGATGCGCAGGCTGCCATGAAGGTTGCTGACGCAGTTCTGGCCAAGGCCGGCGCATAACCCATCACCACTTTCTGCCGCCACGCGCGGCATAAATTCAAGCCAAGCCGAAATCGGCGAGGAGTTTCAAATGGCAGCGACAGAAAACATCGATCGTTTCCTGCGCCTCGACGAGGTGCTTCACACAACCGGTCTTGGCCGTAACACGGTTTATCGCCGGATCAGGGAGGGCACCTTCCCGAAACAGGTTAGAATAGGCCCCAACTCGGTCGCCTGGCGTCAGTCTGCTATCTCGCAGTGGATGCTCGATTTGAACCCCAGCAACGACCAATCAGTACATTGATCAGTACACCAGAAACTGACAATTCAACAGATCCCGCCAAATTCAAGCCCTACAGGTCATACCGTGGAAATCTTCAAAGAGTTTACTTTCGAATCCGCCCACCGCCTGCCGCACGTCCCGGACGGCCACAAGTGCGGACGCCTGCACGGCCACTCATTCAAGGTCGCGCTGCACCTGAGCGGCGACCTCGATCCGCACACTGGCTGGATTCGCGATTTCTCCGAGATCAAAGCGATTTTCAAGCCGCTGTATGAGCGCCTCGACCACAACTACCTGAACGACATTCCTGGCCTGGAAAACCCGACCAGCGAAGTGCTGGCCAAATTCATCTGGAATGAGATGAAGCCATTGCTGCCGGAACTCAGCGCGATCCGCATTCATGAGACGTGCACCAGCGGCTGCATCTATCGCGGCGAATAAGCAACAGATCTCCCCGCCCCTGTGGGAGCGAGCCTGCTCGCGAAAGCGTCGTTCCAGTCAATTTATTCGGTGACTGACACTCCGTATTCGCGAGCAGGCTCGCTCCCACATTGGGCTCCTGGTGCTTTCAGTGCACTGCTTTTGCGCTGAAAACCCCAGTCGCGTCTCCACATTCGGTCACTTGCGCCGCTTGGCACGACCGCTGCAACCCTTCTGCGTCTTCCCCTTCCAGCAAGGACTGCCCCATGACGCAGAACGCCTCCGGCAACGATTACCCGCTCAGTGAAGTCCCCATGCACGCGCGCAAAGACCTGGCCTCGACGGCGATGGTGTTACTGGGCTTCACGTTTTTCACTGCGACCATGTTTGCCGGCGGCAAGCTCGGGGTCGCGTTCGGTTTCGCCGAGATGATGGCGGTGATCATTGTTGGCAATCTGCTGCTGGGCCTTTACGCCGCAGGGCTGGGTTACATCGCCTTCAAGAGCGGCCTCAATTCGGTGCTGATGGGGCGTTTCTGTTTTGGCGAGGTCGGCAGCAAGCTCAGCGATCTGATTCTCGGCTTCACCCAGATTGGCTGGTACGCGTGGGGCACGGCGACGGCGGCGGTGGTGATCGGCAAGTATTTCAATCTCGATGAAAGCACCGTGCTGGTCCTGATGGTGCTGTTCGGCCTCGGCTTCTGCGCCACGGCGTACATCGGTTATCGCGGACTGGAAATTCTCTCGTACATCGCGGTGCCGGCGATGATGTTGCTGCTGATGCTGTCGATGTGGGCAGCGACCGTGAAAGTCGGTGGCTTCGAAGGCTTGTTCAGCGTGGTGCCGAGCGGTTCTCTGGACTGGTCGACAGCGATCACGCTGGTGTTCGGCACCTTCGTCAGCGGCGCAACGCAAGCCACCAACTGGACGCGATTTTCCCGCTCGGCAAAGGTGGCAGTGCTGGCCAGCCTGATCGGTTTTTTCATCGGCAACGGCCTGATGGTGCTGATCGGCGCATACGGCGCGATCGTCTATCAACAGCCGGATGTGGTTGAAGTGCTGCTGTTGCAGGGCTTCGCCATGGCCGCGATGGCCATGCTGTTGCTGAACATCTGGAGCACTCAGGACAACACCATCTACAACTTCGCCGTCGCCGGCTGCAACCTGCTGCGCACCGGGCGGCGCAAGACCGTGACCCTCGGTGGCGCGGTGATCGGCACTCTGCTCGCCCTGCTGGGCATGTACGACATGCTGGTGCCGTATCTCATCCTGCTCGGCACGGTGATTCCGCCGATTGGCGGGGTGATCATGGCTGACTTCTTCTACCGCTGGCGCGGGCACTATCCGCGTCTGGCCGACGCACGGTTGCCAGCGTTCAACTGGCCGGGCCTCGGGGCCTACGGGGTCGGAACCGTCGCTGCGTTCAGCTCGCCCTGGGTCGCGCCGCTGGTAGGCATTGCCGCTGCCGCGCTAACGTATGTCATCGTCACCGGTGTGCTGGGCGCCCGTCGCGTCAGCGCACCACTACAAGACCTATAAAAAGGATTTGCCTGATGCACATCATCAACGCCCGCCTGCGCAACCAGGAAGGCCTGCACGAATTGCACCTCGAAGACGGACTGATCCACAGCATCGCCCGTCAGACCGAAGCGCCGACCCTCGGCGCGGATGACCTCGATGCCGGCGGCAATCTGGTGGTGCCGCCCTTCGTCGAGCCGCACATCCACCTCGACGCCACCCTCACCGCCGGCGAGCCGCGCTGGAACATGAGCGGCACGCTGTTCGAAGGCATTGAATGCTGGGGCGAGCGCAAAGTCACCATCACCGAAGAAGACACCAAGACCCGCGCCAAGAAGACCATTCAGGCCCTGGCCGCCCACGGCATTCAGCACGTGCGCACCCACGTCGACGTCACCGACCCGCAACTCACCGCGCTCAAAGCCATGCTCGAAGTGCGTGAGGAAAGCCGTCACCTGATTGACCTGCAGATCGTCGCGTTCCCGCAGGAAGGCATCGAGTCGTTCCGCAACGGGCGCGAGCTGATGGAAGAGGCGATCCGCATGGGCGCTGACGTGGTCGGCGGCATTCCGCATTTCGAGTACACCCGCGATCAGGGCGTCAGCTCGGTGAAGTTCCTCATGGACCTGGCCGAGCGTACCGGCTGCCTGGTCGACGTGCACTGCGACGAGACTGACGATCCGCATTCACGTTTCCTTGAAGTGCTTGCCGAAGAAGCGCGCAGCCGCGACATGGGCGCCCGCGTCACCGCCAGCCACACCACGGCGATGGGCTCTTATGACAACGCCTACTGCGCCAAACTGTTCCGCCTGCTCGGCCATTCCGGGATCAGTTTTGTTTCCTGCCCGACCGAAAGCATTCATCTGCAAGGACGTTTCGACAACTTCCCGAAACGCCGGGGCGTGACCCGCGTCAACGAACTGCTCGAAGCCGGCATGAACGTGTGTTTCGGTCAGGATTCGATCGTCGACCCGTGGTATCCGCTGGGTAACGGCAACATCCTGCGCGTGCTTGAAGCGGGTTTGCACATCTGCCACATGCTCGGTTATCGCAACCTGCAAAGCGCGCTGGATCTGGTCACCGACAACAGCGCCAAAGCCATGCACCTGGGCGAGCGTTACGGACTCGAACAGGGCCGCCCGGCGAACCTGCTGATTCTCTCGGCGGACAGCGACTACGAAGTGATCCGCAGCCAAGGCCTGCCGCTGTATTCGATTCGCGGCGGCAAGGTGTTGATGAAGCGGCAGATGCCGGTGGTGGAGTTCAGTTGAGATTGCGCTGGGGCTGATGGCCTCATCGCTGGCAAGCCAGGCTCCCACAGGTTTTGTGTTGAGCACATGATTGGGCCCTCATGCAAAACCCTGTGGGAGCCTGGCTTGCCAGCGATAGCGTCGGCCGAGTCAATCCATCAACCGCGCCGTGCCAAACAATCTGACGCGCAGCAACTCCCCTTGCGAAACCTCAAGCAAAACCGGTGCGGTGCCACCCGGCATGACCACCCGCACTTCACCCGCCTCGACCCAACCCACCCGCCACGCAGCACACGCCACTGCGCTGGCGCTGGTGCCGGATGACGCGGTCGGTCCCTCACCACGTTCGAATACCCGGGCGAGGATTTGCTGCGGCGACGCCAGCGCGGCCCATTGCAGATTGACGCCCGCCGGGCAGGGATTGCCGGCACCGGTGGGCATGGCATAGGCAATTGCCGTCAGCCTTTCGTTCAGCGGTGATTCAAGCATCTGCTCGTTACTCGGCAACATGGCCGGATCGCTTAGCAGCGTCACGCAATGCGGATTGCCGATGCGTACGAACTGGCTGCGCTCCCAGTCAGGATCGAGTTGTGCCAGGGGCTGGACATGGCTGACGTCGCGATTGTTGAACTGAACGCTTTCAACCGTATGCGCACCCACAACCTCCGGGCCAAATTTGGGCTGACCGAGGTCGAGCCAGAAACCGCGCACGCCTTCGACTTCGGCTGGTGTCACCGCCGTTTCCAGCGCTTCGCCCTTGTCATGATGAACGCGCAGCATGGCGCCCTGCTCCGGCATCAAGCCTTGCTCGGTCAAGGCCTGAGAAAAAATCGTCAGACCGTTACCGCTGCGCTCGGCGAGACTGCCGTCGGTGTTGACGATCAGCACATCGAACGGCGCAGATGCCTGAAACGGGCCGATCAGCAGGCCGTCACTGCGGTGGGGTTTGCCGTTGGCCGGACGCTGGCCTTCCGGCCAATCGCAGCACAGGGCGATAGCGGCTTCGCTCCAGTGCTGCCGAGATGCGGCGCAGGCGTCGGCGCTTGTCGGCAACGCGATTCCGGCCTCGCGCAAGGCTTGGGGTGAGACCACTCCGTAGATATTGCCGCGTGCGTCGTAGAACGTCGTCATGCCTTGTTCCCATATTCCATGCTGGCGAAAATCCGACTGTAAACCGCAACTCAGTGTGGGAGCGAGCCTGCTCGCGAAGGCGGTGCGTCAGTCGACAATTCCATATTTGACCCACCGCTTTCGCGAGCAGGCTCGCTCCCACAGGGTAGGATGTTCACCGTTATGCCCCGAAAGGCCTGAGATCGAACCTCAACGCCGTCAGAATGTCACTCGGGATGCAGTTGTTTTTTTGCCAAGGATCGATATGACCAGCCTCAACCCCCAAGACACGTTCGTCCCCGGACGTCTGCAACAGATGTCCACCCGCGTCGCTTTTTTCATCGCTGGCCTAGGCATCGCCGCTTGGGCGCCGCTGGTGCCGTACGCCAAGGCGCGAGCCGGGCTGGATGAGGGCACGCTAGGGTTATTGCTGTTGTGCCTGGGTGTCGGCTCGATTCTGGCGATGCCGCTGGCGGGGATTCTTGCCACACGTTTTGGTTGCCGACGTGTAGCAACCGCCGGCACCTTGTTGATCTGCGCGGCACTGCCGTTGCTGGCGACGGTGTCGTCGATCCCGGCGCTGATCGCCACGCTGTTCATGTTCGGCGCCGGTCTCGGCACGGTGGATTCGACGGTGAACCTGCAAGCAGTGATCGTCGAGCGCGCCAGCGGCAAGCACATGATGTCGGGTTTCCACGGCTTGTTCAGCCTCGGCGGCATCGTCGGTGCGGCGGGTGTAAGCGCCCTGCTCGGCCTCGGCCTGACACCGCTGGCGGCGATGCTGGTGGTAGTGGTTTTGCTGATCGGCGCCTTGCTCAAATGCGTGCCGCACATGTTGCCCTACGGCAGCGAAAGCTCCGGCCCGGCGTTCGCCATTCCCCATGGCATCGTGCTGTTTATCGGCGGCATGTGCTTCATCGTGTTCCTCACCGAAGGCGCGGCGCTGGACTGGAGCGCAGTGTTCCTCGCTCAGGAACGCGGGATCGACACGGCTTATGCGGGAATGGGTTACGCAGCGTTTGCCCTGACCATGACAGTTGGTCGTCTGCTCGGTGACCGCATCGTGCGCAAGCTGGGGGCCACGCGGATCATTCTGTTCGGCGGTCTGTTGGCGGCTGCGGGACTGTTTCTCGCCACCTTCGCGCCGAGCTGGCAAGCGGCACTGCTCGGTTATGCGCTGGTCGGCGCCGGTTGCTCGAACATCGTGCCGGTGCTGTACACGGCGGTGGGCAAACAGACGGTGATGCCGGAGAGCATCGCGGTACCGGCGATTACCACGCTGGGTTATGCCGGGATTCTCGCCGGGCCGGCGGTGATCGGTTTTGTCGCCCATGCCAGCAGCCTGAGCTTTGCCTTTGGATTGATGGCAGTGTTGCTGGTGGCTGTGGCGATTGGCGGTAAAGTCCTCAAGGTCTAAAGCAAAAGATCGCAGCCTTCGGCAGCTCCTACAGGGGATCGGCGAACATCCTGTAGGAGCTGCCGAAGGCTGCGATCTTTTGATCTTGTGTTTTAAAAACCGACGCTGGCCTGCACGAAGAACGTGCGCGGTGCGCCGACATACATCCCCGAGTTGTTGTCGCTGGAGCGGGTGAAGTATTGCTTGTCGAAGACGTTCTTCACCCCGGCGCCGAGCTTCAGGTTCGACACCTGCGGACCAAAGTCATAACCGCCGCGCACGTTCCAGGTCACGTAACCCGGGATGTCGCCGTACTGCCCGTCTGCTGTGCCTTCGGTGATGTAGTTGCCATTGAAGCTGCCATCCGCATTCACACCGGTGCCCGGCGAACGCTGTTTCGATTGGGCAAAGCCGTCGATGTTCCAGGTCCAGCGGTTGATGTCGTAACGCAAACCGACTGTCGCAACCTGCCGCGAATAGAACGGCAGATCGCGGCCCTTGAAGCCGGGGATCTCGCCTTCATAAGTGGCGCGGGTGTAGGTGAGCCCGGCGTTGGCGGTCAGGCCATCGAGGCGCGGGTCGAGTGCGGCCATGTCGTAATGCACCGAGGCTTCAATGCCCTGGTGCTTGGTCGCGCCGAGGTTGGTCCAGCCGACGTCGTTGCTGATGTATTGCAGTTCGTCATCGAAATCGATGTAGAACAGCGTCACCTCGCCGCCCCACACATCATCGTTGTAGCGCGTGCCGATCTCGTAGGTCTTGGCCTTTTCCGGCTCCAGACCGTTGGCGGTGCTGTCACCCGAACCGCCCTGGCCGAGCTGGAAATACTGCAGGCTGCCAAACGAAGTTTCGTAGTTGGCGAACAGCTTCCAGGCATCGGACAGGTGATACATCACGCTCAGCGCCGGCAGCGGTTCGTTGCTTTCGATACTGCGATTTTTCTCCGGTACCGGGCGGCCAGCGGTGTCGAGCACGGCGCGGTCATGCCAGTCGGTGCTGATGTGTTCGAAGCGAATGCCCGGGGTGATTGTCCAGTTGCCGACGTCGATCTTGTTGTCGACATACACCGAATTGGCCTCGGTGCCGCCGGTGCGATCCTGGAACACATGGCCGTCGGAGGTCGGCGTGACCACCGGCTGGTTGTTGACCAGCGCCAGACGACTCGATTCTTCGTGCATGGCCTCTTTCAGATAGCGATAACCGACGCTGACTTCCTGAGTGGTCGGGCCGACATCGAACACCCGCGACACGCGCGGCTCGATGCCCAATGTGTAATAGGAACGCGGGTACGAGCTGAGGGTGCGCTGATCGCGCGCGGCGATGGTGCTGCCGCGAAAGCTGTCGGTGTAATAGGTGAGAATTTCTGCCTGGGTGCGCTCGTCGATCTGGCGGATCCACTTGACCGACACGTCTTTGCGCCGGCCTGTGAACTGGTCGTAGTCACGCACCGACTCGTAAGGCTTGTCATCGTACTGACGCTGGGTCAGGCCGCCGGGCATGTCGGCGCTGGCGTCGTAGTAGTGGAAGTTGAGGCTGAAATCGTCCTGATCGGTCGGCGCCCAGTGCGTCTTGAGCAGCACGTCGTCGATGTCATTGCCGTTGTTGCGCTCGCGATAGCCGTGGCCGTTGACGCCGGAATACAACAGCGCGACGCCCATGCCGTTGTCGGCGGTGCCGCCAAGAAATGCGGTGTCGATGTGTTTCCAGCCGCCGTACTGCGTGGTTTCCAGGGCGGTGCCGATTTCGCCGGTGGTTTTCTCCGGGATCGCGCGGGTCACGAAGTTGATCACGCCGCCGACGTTCTGCGGCCCGTAGCGCACGGAACCGGCGCCACGCACGACGTCGATGCTGTCTAGGTTGCCCGCGGAAATCGGCGCCATCGACAGTTGCGGCTGGCCGTAAGGCGCGAACGCCGCTGGTACGCCATCGATCAAAACAGTCGAGCGTGGCGACAGGCGCGAAGTCAGACCGCGTACGCCGACGTTGAGGGAAATATCACTGCCGCCGGTGCCATTGGAGTCCTGCACCTGCACACCGGGCACGCGCTTGAGCACGTCGCTGACGTTCATCGCGCCCTGCTCGACCATCGCTTCGCGGCGAATCACCGTACGTGCGCCGGGGTGGTTCTGCACCACCGCAGCGTCGGCGTCACCGAGCCAGTCGCCGACCACTTTGATGTCGGTCACACCCAGTTCCAGCGGGCCGTTGCTGGCTGCGGAAGTGGCGGCCGGGGCGAGCGTCACCGAGCCTTCATTGATCTGATAATCGAGGCCGCTGCCTTGCAGCAACTGCCGCAGCGCCTGCTCTGGCGCGAGGTCGCCGTCCACCGCCGGAGCTTGTTTGCCCGCCACCAGCTCAGGGCTGAAAAACACCTGCAGCGAGGTTTGCTGGCCCAGTTCGCTCAAGGCTTGGCCTAGCGGTTGCGCGCGGATATGAATGGCTTCAGCGGCAAACGCCAACGGCATCGCGGCGCTGACTGCCAGCGCGAGAGCCAGTGGCAACCAAGGGGATTTTTTATTGTGGGTTGTGGTGATGTTCACGTCGTACGGAGTCCTGTGGATCGCAAGAGTGTGCGGCTGTTAATGCAAACCAGTTGCAGTTGAACAGGAAGACGATGAACGGGGAAAAAACCTGAATGCTATCTGGAAATTATTTCCTGACTGCCATCGGCAAGGGTGCGCACCGTCACCGGCAGGATGCTCGGCAAGGCTTTGAGCAAGGCGTCGGTGTCGTCGGATTTGAACACGCTGGTCAGGCGCAGGCTGGCGACATTCGGCTGGGATACGGTCAGCGGCTTGTCGCGATAGCGCGATACTTCTGCCGCTACTTCGCTGAGGCTGGCGTTGTTGAACACCAGTTTGCCGTTGCGCCAGGCGGTCAGCTGCGCCGGGTTGACCGCGTAGGCCGGCAGGACTTTGCCTTGGGCATCGACCGCAGTGCCGAGGCCTGCGGTGAGGTTGATGAATTGGTTGTCCGGGGCAGCACTTCCCTGCACCTTCACCGTGCCCTGCTCCACCGCCACGCGGGTTTGCGTGGCATCGCGGCGCACATCGAAACGCGTACCGGTGACCGTGACCCTGCCGCTGCCGGCTTCGACAATAAACGGACGCGAGGCGTCGTGTTCAACGCTGAACATCGCCTCGCCCGCGCTCAATTCGATAACCCGTCGATCCTGCTCATAACGCACCTGCAAGCGGCTGCGACTGTTCAGATCGATTACAGAACCGTCCGGCAACGCCACATGCTTGCGCTCGCCCGGCGCCGTGGCGAATTCAGCGCGGTAACCGCCCGGATGATTCAGCCCGCTGAACAGGCCAAGCCCCAGCGCCACGGCGAGGACACTCGCGGCCACGGCATAACGCAACAACGGCCGGCGTTGGCGGCGAGGTGGCGGAGTTTCGGCAAGGGCCTGCAGACGCGACGTCGGCAGCAGATCAGCCGCCGCCCACAAGTCCTGGAGCAGCTGGAATTCTGCACGGTGCTGCGGATGCTCGTTCAGCCAGGCCTCGAAGCGCTGCCGTTGCTCGACGCTGACATTCGGCTCCTGCAATCGCACGAACCATGCCGCCGCCTCGTCACGCACCGCCGCTTGCCCACAGGCGCAATCTCTCGTCTCCATCATGGAATATTCTGTCCGGCTGAGGTTGAGACCAGGCACGCCCCCCTGTAGGAGCTGCCGAAGGCTGCGATCTTTTCGACGTCACTCGTCATCATGACTGCAAGCCATCCAGCCGCTCACGCAGATGGCGCAGGGTGCGGATCATATACTTTTCGACCATGTTCTTGGACAGCCCCAGGCGTTCGGCGATTTCTGCCTGCGTCAGGCCTTCGATCTTCTGCCATACAAAGATCTTGCGGCAGTTGAGCGGCAGCTCGGTGAGCGCGCGTTCGATGGAATCGGCCAACTGGATCGCGTGCATGTAATGCTCCGGATCGCCCGCCGACGATGCACTGTCATCGACCGCCTCCGACTCCATGACGCCCCGCCGGTCCTCACGCCGATAACCATCAACGGCGATATTGCGCGCGGTCTGATGCAAATACGCACGCGGCTGCTGCACCGCCGCCGAATCCGCCTCGAGCACCCGCACAAAGGTGTCGTGCGCCAGATCCTCGGCCTGCGCGCGATTGCGCAGGCGACGAGTCCAGGTGCCGATCAACTCTTCGTAATGCTCGAAAAAGCCGGATCTGCGGGAGCGCATGGGGGATGGGCGGCGTGGTGAGAAAGGGGCGTGAATAGTAATGCTTCGTATTAATACAAAGCAATGCACGCTGTGATGGTGTTCTTGATGCGCAAGGTACAAGCACCGACGACGCCGAGCTCCGATGGGCATTGAATAGGACCCTGTGGGAGCGAGCCTTCTCGCGAATGCGGTATGTCAGCAACGATGATGGTGACTGACACGTCGCCTTCGCGAGCAGGCTCGCTCCCACAAGGTAAAAGCGTGAATGTCTCAGGCCTGCGGCAGTTTGCGGAAGCCCACTGCCAGGCGATTCCAGCCGTTGATGGTGTTGATCGCCACCGTCAGGTCAACCAGTTCCTTCGGCGAAAACTGCGCAGCGACGACTTCATAGTCTTCGTCCGGCGCGTGGGTCAGGCTCAGTTGTGTCAGCGACTCGGTCCACAGCAGTGCGGCGCGTTCACGCTCGCTGAAGAACGGCGCTTCTCGCCATGCCGTCACGGCGAACAGACGACGCGGGGTTTCGCCGTCCTTTATCGCGTCGGCGGTGTGCATGTCGATGCAGAATGCGCAGCCGTTGATCTGTGAAGAGCGCAGCTTGACCAGTTCGAGCAGGCTCTTTTCCAGCGACAGTTTCGAGACGGCATTTTCCAGCGCCATCATCGCTTTCATGGCATCAGGGGAAGCGGTGTAGAAATCGGCACGAGGTTGCATGGTGGGCTCCGGGGTAGCGATTGAATGTGTGGCTACGTTAGTCCCCGGGGGTGGTTCGGCAAATAGCCAATATTGCAGAAGAACGGTAGGCCACTTGGCGCGGCGACTGACCGCTCGTCACTCGACGGGCACCAAGGTTTCAGTGCGCAAGACCAATATCAGGTAATCCCCTTTATCAGGAGACGTACCATGATGACGCGCAAATTCACTTCGTTATTGTTGGCCGGCCTGCTCGCCACGGCATCCGCCGCCAGCTTCGCTGCCAATGACAGCACCGATGCGACGGGCACCAAGTCCGGCGGCGCCAGCAGCTCGACCATGCCGCCAGACAGCACGCCGGGCTCGCCTTCCGTTGACAGCAATTCGGGTGGAACCAATAACGGAACTGGCACAGGAACCGGGACAGGAACAGGAACTGGTTCGGGCATGGGCACTGGAACGGGCACCAATGGCGGCGCCAGCGGTTCGGGTTCCGGCGCGGGTGGCGGGACCGGTTCGGCCGGCGGCGGCACGGGTGGTGCGGGCGGTGGCACGGGCAGCTGAACGAACAAGAGCCATCCCAGATAGTCCTGCTTACATCAGGACCCAATGTGGGAGCGAGCCTGCTCGCGAAAGCGGTCTGTCAGCCAACCTTGATGCAAGCTGATACACCGATTCGCGCGCAGGCTCGCTCCCACTTCTGATGTCTGTTGATTGAAAAAAAATCAGCGATCCGACCGCATCAGTTCGGCAAAACCTTCTTCCGGCGCATACACCGCCGCGCGATTGCGCCCGGCATTTTTCGCCTCATACAAAGCCGCGTCCGCGCGCTGGATAAACACCTGCGGGCTATCGTTGCCATGCGGAATAAATGAATAACAGCCCAGGCTCACGGTCAGATAACCGGTCGGCGAGCCGCTGTGAATGATGTGCTTGTCGATCACGCTGCGGCGAATCTGCCCGGCTATCGCCAGCGCGCCGTTGATGTCCGTATCCGGCAACAGCACAGCGAACTCTTCACCACCGTAACGCACCGCCAGATCCGACTTGCGCTGGCAGCAGGCCTTCACCACTTGGGCCACCTGCGCCAGGCATTGATCGCCGGCGACATGTCCGTAAGCGTCGTTGTAGCGCTTGAAGAAATCGATATCGAGCATGATCAGGCTGACCGGGCTGACCTGGCGCGCGCCACGGGCAAATTCGATGTCCAGCGAGCGCTCGAACAAGCGTCGATTGGCCAATCCGGTGAGGCTGTCGTGGGTGGCGATCTGCTCCAGCGCCAGTTGCGCCTTGCGCAGGTTTTTCTCGATACGTTCGCCGTCGCGCACCTGATGAATGAACACCCAGCCGAACAGGCCAACCCCGAGAATCACAAGCGCGACAATCACGCTGGACTGAAAGGCGCGGTCATACCAGCCCTGCAGAATCGTGTCTTGCGACGTCGCCGCAGAGACCACCAGCGGATACGAGGCCAGCTGGCGATAGCCATACAAGCGGGTCACACCGTCGACCACGGAATTGAGCATCGCCGTGCCCGCGTTAGCGTTCGGCAGCAAGGTTTGATAGATCTCGCCGTGGGCCACCGAGGTGTTGATCAGCGACTCATCAAAGGGCCGTCGCGCCAGCAAGGTGCCGTCGGTCAGCGCCAGAAACATGATGCCGCTGTCATCGAGGCTGAAGCTTTTGAAGAACTGATCGAAGTACGACATGCGGATGCCGGCCATCAGCACGCCCTGAAAATTGCCGAGCTGGTCGTTGACGCGTCTGGAAATCGGAATGATCCACTCGCCGTTTTCGCGGCTGCGAATCGCCGGACCAATGCGCGCAACGGTCGACGCATTCTGCTGATGGAACTTGAAATAGTCGCGATCGGCCACGCCATTGCCGCGAGGCAGATCGGCGAACGAAGTAATGACCCACTGCCCTTCGCGATCGAAGAGAAAGATGCCATGCAACTGATCCAGTTGCTGCGCGCGGCGGGCGAAGATCCGCTGTAACCGAGGGCGCTGCGCCGCTCCATAACCATCGTCCTGAATCCAGTCGACCAGGCTGGTCATCACCAGATCCGCCGCCCGCACAGTGTCCTCGGCCTGCTGCGCCATGGCCCGGGTCAGGTTGCCCGAAGCCATCTTCGCCACTGCCAGATCCTGACGCCGCGACTGCTCCAGTTGCAGGTACAGCAGACCACACAGGCACAGGCTCACCGCAACGATAAACAGCACCGCCGCTTTGCGTAGCGGCAACCGTTTGAGCGTGCCGGGGGCCTGATGCGGATCGTGATTGGGGATTGGCAAAAGCATGTCCTGGGCAGGTACGACAGGGGCGCGAGCCCGAAACCCTTGTATGTGTGAGCGTAGCCCACCGGGATGTACCGGGCAAACGCCCGCCTCCCGCCCAGTTATCGGCGCGTCGCGAGTTTGGATGATCGCTTTTCGTCGATTTATTTACGATTGCTTCTTTACGGTTAATCAGTTGTGCAGGGCCAGCCGCCGCATCGCGCTGGTCAGGTGCGCGCGGGCACTTTGCGCATCGCCTTCACGCATTTGTTCATAGGCGCGCTGCGCAATCGCATGAGGCACCGGTTTCAATTCACGTTGGGTTGCCATCGCCAGCAGTTGCACCTGCGCGGCGCGTTCCAGGTAATAGAGATCGTCCCAGGCTTCAGCAATGCTCGGCGCGGCGACAATCACCCCGTGGTTTTTCAGAAAGAGAATGTCGGCGTCGCCCATGACGCTGGCGATGCGGTCGCCTTCGGATGCGTCCAGCGCGAGGCCGGTGTAATCCTCGTCCACCGCTGTACGCCCGTAAAACTTCAGCGCAGTCTGCCCCAGCCAGAGCAGCGGCGGGCCTTGCAACAGGCACAACGCGGTGGCGTGCGGCATGTGCGTGTGGAACGCGACTTTTACCCGTGGCAGTTGTTTGTGCAGGCGCGCGTGGATGTAGAACGCGGTCGCCTCGGGCTCGCCTTCGCCATCGACCACGTTGCCGGCGAAGTCACAGACCAGCAGATTCTGCGCTGTCACTTCCGAAAAAGCGTAGCCGTATGGATTGACCAGAAACAGATCATCATGCCCCGGCAGCATCGCCGAAAAGTGATTGCAGATGCCCTCCTCCAGACCATGCAGGGCTGCCAGTTGAAAGCACGCAGCGAGTTCGTTGCGGGCGGTGATGATCGCCTCGGTGTCCAGGTTCAACGTTGCGGTTGGTCTGGCTTTGCCAGTGCCGCTCAAGATATGAGCCATGGCAATTCTCCTTAGGTCCAGCCGAGGGATTTGAACAGCGGCAGCACTTGATCGAGGCTGGACAGGATCGCGTCGGGGCGATAGTCCGGCAACAACTGACGACCCGTGCCGCGATCGATCCACACGCAACGAAAACCC
Source organism: Pseudomonas siliginis (assembly GCF_024072275.1). NCBI lineage: Bacteria > Pseudomonadati > Pseudomonadota > Gammaproteobacteria > Pseudomonadales > Pseudomonadaceae > Pseudomonas > Pseudomonas siliginis. The sequence goes on from NZ_CP099598.1 coordinate 3,932,873, forward strand.
ATGTCCCGCGCCGCCGTGTGATCGAGCATGGGGCTGGCGCAGATGTGCACCACTTCATCCCGGGTAACGCCCAATTGCTCATGAGCGTAGTCGAACAGACGCGGCGCCGGTTTGTAGGCACCGGCCTGTTGCGCGGTGATCACCCGGTCGATATGGCCGCCGAGCTGCGCAACGTTGCCGGCAATGATGTCGTCGTCGGTGTTGGAGACAATGCACAGCTTGAAGCCCATGGCTTTGAGTTGCGCGAGGGTGTCGACCACTTCGGCAAATGGCGGCATGTTCGGGATGGCCGCCGCCAAGCGTTGACTGTCCTCGGGCTGGCTCGGCAAGCCCAATTCTGCCAGCGCCAGTTGCAGGCCGAGGGTGCTCAGGTCGCGAAAGGAACGGTGCGGCGGCGTTTGTTCGAGACGGTGCTCGTGACGGTCGTAGACTTCAATCAACTTAGTGGCGTCGACTGTGTGCTCGCCCTTGTAGCTGAGCATTTTCTCGACCACGGCTTTCAGGCCTTCATCCCACTGAATCAGCGTGCCGTAGCAATCGAAGGTCAGCCATTGCGGGCGTGGCGTGTTGTTCAAGGTCATCGGTCGATTCCTCCAGAGTGAGGACTTCAGCTTATGAGCGTGCGGTGATAGTGTGAAATTAAATAAACACGCCATCGTCATTCGCAAATCAACTATCAGGAACGCCGCCATGCTGGATCTGGAATTGCTGAAAACCTTTGTCTGCGTGGTCGACGAAGGCAGCTTCACCCGTGCTGCGGAACGTGTGCACCGCACCCAATCGACGGTCAGCCAGCAGGTGCGCAAACTCGAAGATCTGGTCGGCCACCCGCTACTCCTGCGCGACCGCACCGGAGTGAACGTCGCGGTCACCGAACACGGCGAACTGCTGATCCACTACGCGCGCCGATTGCTGGCGCTGTCCGCCGAAGCCACGCAAGCGCTGGCCAGCGACGTCGACCTGGAAGTGCTGCGCATCGGCATGCCGGAAGACTTCGACGCCCGGCGCATGGCGTTGATCCTCGCCGGTTTTACCCGCAACCATCCGCAGGCGCGCCTGGAAACCATCAGCGGCATGAGCCTCGACCTGCGCCAACGCCTCGACGCCGGCGACATCGACATTGCCCTGATCAAACGCGAACCCGACAGCGGCCCGGCATGGGCAACCTGGCCGGAACGACTGGTCTGGGTCAAAGGCACCGACTTCGACACCTCCAGCGGTGTGCTGCCGCTGGCGCTGTTTCCGCAGGGCTGCCTGTACCGACAACGGGCGATTCGCCTGCTCGATGTGGCGCAGCGACCGTGGCGAGTGGCGTTCGGCAGCCACAGCCTGACCGGAATTCAAGCGGCGGTGGCGTCTGGATTAGGGATTTCGGTGTTACCGGTTTCGGCGGTATTGCCAGAGCACGAGGTGTGTAGGGATCTGCCGGAGTTGGCGCCGACAGAACTGGCGCTGGTCAGCCGCGAGGGAGTGTTGAGCGGCTTGCAGCGGGGGCTGGTGGAGTTTTTGCGTGGAGAATTGGGGGTGGATGCGGGGGGATTTGCCTGAACCCCCCGGGGATCCTTATTCGGGTTTGTTGATTTCGCGGAGCAGGTCGGCGGTGGGGATGTTCATGGTGTTTGAGTAGTAGCGTGGTTCGTATTCATATTCACATTTCAAAATCCTCAGACCAAAAAAACAGGCGCTCACGGGAGCGCCTGTTTTTCCTGGCTCATTACGGATGGCTCACCGTACCGGCGGCACCCGAATATCCCCCGCCCGACACTGCGTCTTCACCCCTTTGCCACACGCGCCGAACTGCAAATCCTTGTCCATGCACACCCGCACTTCCGACAGCTGCGGGCCGCTGCAAATCACCGCAATTCCATCCTCGGGAATACCCGGATTGGCCTTGCGAAACAGATCGACAATCTCTTGCGCTTCGAAGTAGTACGACGTCGAGCCGAACGGCTGTAACGCCTGCGGAATCTTCACCGCGCCGAGGGCCTGATCGGACTTGTCCAGATAACCCATTGCGCCAAGACCGCTGCAGGTACCGTGCTTGGACCATTCGTGATCAAGGAGTTTTTTCGTCGGATACATCGTCAGGCCCTTGCTGGTTTCTGCCGCCGATAGCCTGGTCAGCGGCGGGCAGGATTGCGGCCAACCGCCCTTGGCGTATTGCGGCCACAAACCGTGCAGGACAAAACCATAACCCTTGCCGGTGCACTGCGCATCGTCCTTGTGCGTCAGACAAAAAGTCGGTGACCAGGACAGCGCCAGCAGGTAGTAGTCGAACACCCCCGCCACCGATTCGGCCTGCGCTTTGTTCGACGCCGGCTGACGCGCCGAACTCGTGCCGATGCTACCGGCCGTCAGCGCGATCAGCGCCAGAATTGTAAACAGCTTTTTCATTAACCCGTTCCTTGGGACGCCTGCGTCCGTGGTTTTCGTTGTTGGCCAGACCTGGCCAGTGCTGATTTCGACACGCTTGTATTGCAAGCGCATGACGCAAGGCAAGGCCCTGCGCCGTGCAAAGGTCTACGCTGAACAGGCAGACATCCAACAAGGGAACCGACATGAGTAAAGCAGACGAACTCGCCGCCAGACTCAAGCAGACACGGCACACCCAGGCTGATGCGGCGCTGGAAATCGATTGCTGGCCTGCTCAGGTGTACGACTTGTACCACCGCATTGAGGGCTGGCTGCAACCAGTCACCGAAGTAGGACTGAAGATTCGGCGAAATCCTACGCACGTTTGCGAAAGTTCGCCGGATGGTGAAAGCCATGATTACGCGATCGACCAGTTGGTGATCGAAGCCAACCATCACAGTTTGATGTTCGATCCGATTGCGCGGTTTACCGAGGACGGTTGCGGACGTGTCGAGATCAAGGTACCGGGGCGCGATCAGTCGCTGCTGCGCACGGTTGACGAGCATGGCGAGAGTCACTGGTGGTTGCAGACTATCGAGACCGGCCAGGAGCTGGATGCGATTGCGCTGACGGAAAACAATCTGCTGCAAGTGGTGCAGCAAGGGCTGGGGCTGTAGCCCGTCCGAGTCAACTGACAAAACTGTAATGTTTGCCTCAGCCAACTGAAAGCTGGGGCTGGCTAGTCTCTCTGTCATGAGTCAGACGGGGATTTCCAGCGCATGCCTTCCATTCTCACAAGACGCACTTTTGTCAAAGGCCTGGCCGCCGGTAGCTTGCTCGGCGGCCTCGGGCTCTGGCGGACACCGGTCTGGGCGCTGAACGGCGCCGCGCCCGTCAACGAACTGAGCGGTAACGAATTCGAGTTGTTCATCGGCGAAATTCCGGTCAATTTCACGGGTTCGGCACGCACAGCGATGACCATCAATGGCAGCCTGCCCGGCCCGCTGTTGCGCTGGCGCGAAGGCGATACCGTGACGCTGCGGGTGCGTAACCGGCTCACCGCCGACACCTCGATTCACTGGCACGGCATTCTCCTGCCGGCGAACATGGACGGCGTGCCGGGCCTGAGTTTCCACGGCATTGAACCGGGCGGCATGTACGTCTACCAATTCAAAGTTCGGCAACACGGCACGTATTGGTATCACAGCCATTCCGGGTTACAGGAGCAGGCCGGAGTCTACGGGCCCCTGGTGATCGAAGCCAAAGAGCCGGAGCCTTTCCAATACGATCGCGACTACGTGGTGATGCTCAGCGACTGGACCGACGAAGACCCGGCCAGCCTGATGAAGACCCTGAAAAAGCAGTCCGACTACTACAACTTTCACAAACGCACCGTTGGCGACTTTATCAACGACGTCAGTGAAAAAGGCTGGGGCGCCACGGTTGCCGATCGCACGATGTGGGCGCAAATGAACATGAACCCTACCGACATCGCCGACGTCAGTGGCGCCACGTATACCTTTTTGATCAACGGCCAGGCACCCGATGACAACTTCACCTGGCTGTTCCGTCCCGGCGAAAAACTGCGTCTGCGCCTGATCAACGGCTCGGCCATGACGTATTTCGATGTGCGCATTCCGGGATTGAAAATGACGGTGGTGGCTGCCGATGGCCTGCACGTCAAACCGGTCAGCGTCGATGAACTGCGCATTGCCGTGGCCGAGACCTATGACGTGATCGTCGAACCTGACGCCGAGGCCTATACCCTTTTCGCCCAGGCAATGGATCGCACTGGCTACGCCCGTGGCACTCTTGCCACACGCGCCGGCATGTCGGCAGCAGTGCCGGCGCTGGATCCGCGTCCGTTGGTGAGCATGGACGACATGGGCATGGGCGGCATGGATCACGGCAGCATGGACATGGGCGCCATGGATCACTCCAGCATGGGCCCGATGCAAGCCCATCCCGACAGTGAAAACAACAATCCGCTGGTGGACATGCAGGCCATGATCACCGCGCCAAAGCTCGACGACCCAGGCCTCGGCCTGCGCAACAACGGCCGCCGAGTGCTGACCTACGCCGACCTGCGCAGCACCTTCGAAGACCCGGACGGGCGCGATCCGGGCCGCACGATAGAACTGCACCTGACCGGCCACATGGAGAAATTCGCCTGGTCGTTCAACGGCATCAAATTCTCCGATGCCGAGCCTTTACGGCTGAAATACGGCGAGCGCATCCGCTTGGTGCTGGTCAACGACACCATGATGACCCACCCGATCCACCTTCACGGGATGTGGAGCGATCTGGAAGACGAAAACGGCAACTTTCAGGTGCGCAAACATACCATCGACATGCCGCCCGGCAGCCGCCGCAGCTATCGCGTCACCGCCGACGCCCTCGGCCGCTGGGCCTATCACTGTCATCTGCTTTATCACATGGAAACGGGCATGTTCCGCGAAGTGCGGGTGGAAGAATGAAGAGGCCGATCATGACTCGACTCAGCGTGTTTCCTCTGCTGCTCGCCGGCACCTCAGCCATGGCCGCCGACGACATGCACGGTATGGATCACAGCCAGATGCCCGGGATGGATCATTCGGCAATGCAAAGCATGGACGACGGCATGATGCAGCCCGCCGCGCCGAGCGAAAGCCGCACGCCGATTCCGCCCGTGACCGACGCCGACCGCGCTGCGGTGTTCACCAGCCCCGGCGGTCATCAGGTGCATGACAGCGTAATAAACAGCTACTTTCTTGCCGACAAACTCGAATGGCAGAACGCTGATGACGGCAGCGCTTTGGCCTGGGACCTGTCCGGCTGGATCGGCGGGGATACCGATCGGCTGTGGCTGCGCTCTGAAGGCGAGCGCAATAACGGCAAGACCGAAGACGCGGAAATTCAAGCGCTATGGGGCCATGCCATTTCGCCGTGGTGGGACGTGGTCAGCGGCGTGCGTCAGGACTTCAAACCCGGCGCACCGCAAACCTGGGCCGCGTTCGGCGTGCAAGGCATGGCGCTGTACAACTTCGAGGCCGAAGCCACGGCTTTCCTTGGCGAGGGCGGCCAGAGTGCGGTACGCCTGGAGGGCGACTACGACATCCTGCTGACCAATCGACTGATCCTGCAGCCGACCGCAGAACTCAACATCTATGGCAAAAACGATCCGCAGCGAGGCATCGGCTCAGGGTTATCCAATACCGAGGCGGGCCTGCGGTTGCGTTATGAAATCCGCCGCGAATTCGCGCCTTATATCGGCGTGACGTGGAATCGCACTTACGGCAACACCGCCGACTACGCCCGCGAAGAAGACGAGGATCGCAGTGAGGCGCGCCTCGTCCTAGGCGTCAGGCTGTGGTTCTGAATTCTTCTACAAAAACAAACCGGAGACCTTGCATGCGCACATTGACCCTGCCCCTGATATTCGCCAGCGGATTGCTCCTGAGCGCCCTCGCCCAGGCCCATCCGAAACTGCTCTCGTCGACGCCAGCCGAAGGCGCGGAAGGCGCCGCGCCGGGCAGGATCGAGCTGCACTTTTCCGAGAACCTGGTCACGCAATTTTCCGGGGCCATACTGGTAATGACCGAAATGGGTGGCATGGCTCACTCGCCGATGCCGATGAAAGCCAAAGTCAGCGCCAGCAGCGATCCGAAAACCATGCTGATCACCCCGCTCGCCCCGCTGCCTGCCGGCACCTATCAGGTGCAGTGGCGCGCGGTGTCCGCCGACACGCACCCGATCACCGGTAACGTCACGTTCAAAGTGAAGTGAACAATGGCGGACCTGCTCAACATCATCCTGCGGTTCGCCTTGTATGTGGATTTGCTGCTGTTGTTCGGGCTGGCGTTGTTTGGCTTGTACAGCTTCAACACGTTGCTGCAGTTCCGTCGGTTATTGCGGGGCATGGCAGTGACAGGGGCATTGCTGTCAGTGGCCGGGCTGGTGCTGATGACCCGCGCCATGAGTGGCGAAACACAGCTCGCGGCGTTGTGGCCGCACCTGCAGATGATGGTGTTGGAAACGGACGTCGGCCTGGCGTGGGCACTGCGGATGACAGCGCTGGCCATCGTGGTGATCCGGCCGGGTCTGTGGCCAGCGTCGCTGGCAGGCGCCATTGCTCTCGCTTCGCTGGCGTGGAGCGGGCATGGCGCGATGGACGAAGGATGGCTGCGGTTCTGGCACTTTCTCAGCGACATCTTGCACTTGCTTGCGGCGGGAGCGTGGTTGGGTGCCTTGCTGGCGCTGGTGTTGATGGTGAGCGGGCGGATCGGTGATACACGCCTTCGCTTGATAGCCGATGCAGTGAAACGCTTCGAATGGGTGGGCGCTGTGATCGTGCTGACGGTGTCGGTCACCGGCGTGATGAATTATCTTTTCATCGTCGGCCCAAGGCTCGACGGAGTGCTGTTCGGCACTTACGGGCTGCTGCTGGCGATCAAGGTGCTGGCGTTCGCCGTGATGCTGGTGCTGGCTGCGTTGAACCGCTTTCATCTTGGACCGTCACTGCAACGATCGCTGCGCGACGGCCAGCACCTCATCGCCGCGAAAGCGCTGCGGCGCAGTGTCGTAATGGAGTTGGCCCTTGCCCTGTTGATCGTGGCGCTGGTGGCGTGGCTCGGCACATTGAGTCCGGACCCGGGATGACACCCGTGGAAGGCTTTCACTACACTGGGCCACCTTCCCTTTCAGAAGCCCGATCTCAATGACAACACTAAAAAGCACGATGATCCTCGGCGGCCTGCTGACCCTGGCGACTGGCGCTCACGCCGACCCGGCCTCGTCTCACCTCGACAGCATTCAGCAACAAGGCCAGTTGCGCGTCTGCACCACCGGCGACTACAAGCCCTACACCTTCAAGCGCAGCGACGGCGACTTCGAAGGCATCGACATCAGCATGGCCCGCTCCCTGGCCGACAGTCTCGGCGTCAAGGTGCAATGGGTGCAGACCACCTGGAAAAACCTGATGCCCGACATGCAGGCCGGCAAATGCGACATTGGCATGGGGGGCATCTCGGTCACATTGGAACGGCAGAAAAAAGCCTACTTCAGCAACACCCTCGATACCGACGGCAAAATCCCGCTGGTGCGCTGCGCCGACCAGTCCAAATACCAGACCATCGACCAGATCAACCAGCCCAACGTGCGCCTGGTGGAACCTGCCGGCGGCACCAACGAAGCCTTCGTCCACGCCTTCCTGCCCAAAGCGCAACTGGCCCTGCACGACAACGTGACGATCTTCCAGCAACTGCTCGACAACAAAGCCGACGTGATGATCACCGACGCCTCGGAAGCGCTGTATCAGCAGAAACTCAAACCGGGGTTGTGCGCAGTGAATCCGCATAAGTACATGCAGTACGGGGAGAAGGCTTACTTGCTGCCGCGTGATGACATGAGTTGGAAAGTGTATGTCGATCAGTGGCTGCATTTGAGCAAGGTCACTGGCAAGTATCAGCAGACGTTGAGTGAGTGGATAGCGGTGCCGCAATAAGCCACTGAACCCGGCCACCGCGCGCGTTGAGGGAACGGTTCGCTCAATGCACGCGGTGTTGGGAATCTGAACGTGCTCAAACTGAATGCATTCCTGGCCGGCCTGCTGTTCGGCGTCGGTTTGGGGATAGCCGGCATCTGCCCCGGCCCGGCGGTGACCATCCTGTTGACGGGCCACTGGCAGGCAATCGTTTTCGTATTGGCGATGCTCGCAGGCATGGGCCTATTTACGTTGCTGGAAACCCGACGCACCCCGTGACCGCAGAACAACCGGCATTCAGGCGCATGGCACTCACGGCAGCCAGTGTTGGTGGCTGTCAATGTTTTGCATAAGAGCGCGGATTGGATGATCTCCCCAGCCACGCACTCGTCGAGATCTGCGCCAACGATTTGAACGAGGGCCTGGCGAACCAGTAGCCTTGCATCAGGTAAATGCCGCAATCGGCGAGAAAGTCTCTTTCCTCGGCACTTTCTATGCCCTCAGCGATCACTTCCACGCCCAGCTCTCTGCACATGTTCACCACGTTGCGCACGATCGTCTGGCGTACGCGGTCACGGTGAATATTGCGGATCAGCGCCATATCCAGCTTGATCAGGTCCGGTTGAAAATCCGCCAACAAGTTAAGGCCGGAATAGCCTGCGCCAAAGTCGTCGATGGCCGTCTTGAAACCAAACTCACGATACTCACGCAAGATATTCATCAAGTGTTTGTTGCTTTCGACGTGCTCGCCTTCCACAGCCTCGAAGATCAGCCGCTCCAGCGGAAAGCCGTACGTGCGCGCCGCTTCCAGCGTGCTGCGAATACACATCTCCGGCCGGTAAACGGCATTCGGCAGAAAGTTGATCGACAGGTACTGCGTCATGCCCAAGTCAGCCGCCGTGGAAATCGCCCGCACTCGACACAGTTGATCGAATCGATAACGGTTCTGATCGTCCACCTTTTCCAGGACAGACAAGGCGCCTTCGCCGTTCACGCCGCGAACCAACGCTTCATGGGCAAACGTCGTTTGATCGCGCAGGTCCACAATGGGCTGGAAAGCGAAGGCGAAATCCATCTCCGGCACGCCTTTGTTCCTACAGCCCTGGCAGCCTCCGGGAGACGCGAATGATTTTGGAAAGTCGGTCATGAACCACCTGATGACGGGGTGCAACCTTCCATGGCGATAAATAAAACAGCTGCTGGCCTTAGTTATCTGCAAACAACGCAATAACTTCAGCCCCCGCGGCGCCTGAATAGTTGAAGGCACCGCGTGCGCCAAGTTGAAAAGATCAGGTGCGGAAATGCGCGGTCATTCGCTGCAGGTCCTGCCCCAGGGACGCCAATTCGATCGTCGCCGCCGCACTTTCTTCACTGGCGACAGCCGACTGGTCAGCCACATCACGCACACTGACAATGCTGCGGTTGATTTCGTCGGCCACGGCACTTTGCTGCTCGGCGGCGGCCGAGATCTGCAGACTCATTTCCTGGATCGTACCGATGGACTGATTGATCTCGGTAATCGCCAATTCGGCCTTCTGCGCCAGTACCACCGTATCGAGGGTGCGCTCGCGGCTTGAGGTCATCAGCGTCGCGGCCGCTTGCGTGCCTTGTTGCAGGGTGACGATCAGCGCTTCGATTTCCTTGGTCGAGTCCTGCGTGCGCTGTGCCAGCGAGCGCACTTCGTCTGCCACCACAGCAAAACCACGACCCTGCTCACCCGCCCGCGCGGCTTCGATAGCGGCGTTCAACGCGAGCAGATTGGTCTGCTCGGCGACGGCTTTGATCACATCGATGACTTTGCCGATCTGCTCGCTGTCCTGAGTCAGCACATTCATCGCACCGCCCAACTCTTCAATGGCCATGGCAAGTTCGCTGATCTGCACCGTCGCCTGCTTCACCACCGTGCTGCCGTGACGCGCCTGCTGATCGGCGAGGGTCGCGGCAGCGGAGGCATCGGTGGTGTTACGCGCAACTTCCTGCACCGTCGAAGCCATTTCGTGCATCGCCGTGGCAACTTGATCAACTTCGCTTTTTTGCTGACGTACACCCGCGCTGGTCTGCTCGCTCATGGCCGAGAGCTTCTCCGCAGAGGTGGAAATCTGCGTGACGCCATTGCCGATACCTTGCACCAGCGTGTTCAGGTTCTGCGCCATCTCCTGCATCGCATTTTGCAAATCGCCCAACTCATCTTTGCGCGCAGACCTGGCCTGGACCGTCAGGTCGCCTTTGGCAATCCGTCGCGCCAGATCAACCGTCAGCGCCAGCGGCGCAGTAATCTGGCGCGAGATGACCACCGAAGCCAACAGCCCGATCACCAGCGCCAGCGCAGTCAATACCGCCATCTGAATAAAAGCCGAATGCTGATCCTCATGTGCAAGGCGCTGCTGGGTGTCCATCAGGCCACTCATGATCTTGTCCATCGCCTTGCTTTCCTGGTCGACCTGCTCGCGCATGTTCTGCTTCTGCTCAAACAGCCCGGCCACTTCCACCAGTACTTCGCGATAACGCCGCATGCCGGCGTGGGCTTCTTCCAGTTGGCTCGACAGCGCCGTCGGCAGGCTGGTGCGCGCCTTGCTGATATCACTCAAGAAGCTATCGATGGTTTCCATCAGCAGTTTTTTGTTCACGTCGTTGGGCACCGCGATGTAACGACGCAACATCAGGCGAAACGTGGTCATGCCATTGCGCAAGTCGGCCACCGTACGCAGCTCCCGAACGCGTTCACCATCGGCAGACGCCAAGGCACTGGTCGTGGTGCCTTCAAGCATGCCGGCAAAAGTTTGCGCGTACTTGTCCGACAGCGCCGTCAGCGGTTTCAGCGCATCAGTGGTCGACTGATCGGCAGCGATCAGCCGTTTGACCTTCTGATCGTAGGCAACAATCGTGGTTTGCAAAGCCTTCAAGGCTTGCTGGTTTTCAGCGCGGGTCAACGTGTCCAGCGCCTTGCCCACAAGGCCCTGCAAGACATTCAACTGAGCGTTATAGGACTCGGCGAAGGCTGCGTCAGCGGCGGCTTCGTACTGTTTCTCGGACAGACGCATATTTTGCGTAGCGTCATTCAACGTGCCGATCAGACGCGTCGTACTCAAGCGATCAACCAGCACGCTGTTGCTGTTATAGCCAATGAAGGCAACCGCCAAAACGGCCAGCAGAAGAATGCCGAAGCCGGTTCCCAGCTTGCGGGAAACTTTGATGTCACCGAGGAAATTCGATGCTACTGCCATATTCAGCCTCAAACGTCCTGACGCGAAACGCCAGGCACAAAAAATTGATCTCCGGTAACCACAGTCACCGTCCAGACATTCGGGGGTCGTCATCCAAGGCGTAATACGGGACGCTCCAGCTGTCCCGGGAATGCAAATGCCAATGCTGTTGAAGCGTCGAAAAGAGACCCTACGCGAGCACCGGCAGACAAACCCTTCACGTCGCAAACAGAGCATTTGCACGCTGGATTTATCGTTTCAGCAAAGGTGTCTGGAGGGATGCTATTAATTTTGCGAAAACTTGTACAACTTTATATATTTGTATAATCGTTGAACTTTTTGAGCGGCGTGATGACGCATTGCCATCATGATTTGTGGCACATCGCTATCGGCGTGAAAAGACGATGAAAATGTCAATGCAGAACCCCGCCCCTCTGCAGCAACGGCGTGCCGCATGCCACAGAGGGACACGGGTTTACGGCTTGATTTCAACCTTATCCAACGCCTGATTCACCGCCAACTCCGCCAACATCACCACCTGCGCAATGCCTAGCGCAGATTTGCGGCGCGAGTTATCCAGCGTCGCGGCAAAGTTGTTGAGCATTTCGGAGGCAGAACCCAGGGTTTCGCAGGCATTGGCCAACAGGGATTCCATGTCGTACTTGGGATTGGCGAGGTACATGCGTTCGGGCGCATCGGTGCTGGCCCTGATTAGGCTGGCGGGAAGGAGATAGTGATCAAGCGCGCGCTCGGCGGCTTCGTGGAGTTTTTTGGAATTGGCGGATTCGTAGGGGGATGCGGGGTCGGTTTCTGGCGGGTTGGGTGTTGGTTTGAACATGGTGTAACTCCTGACGGATTAACGAAAAGGAGCCATCACTCTCGCTACCAAACGAAGGGTGGAGGCCATACGCAGGTTGGTAGACCGGTCGTCAGGAACCCCGGCGCATCCGAAGACGCCCCGCGCATGACCACCATAAAACGAAGACGAGAAACGTCATCGCAAGACAGTAGTCTTGTGCTTCTGACGGAACGGGCTACCAAACCCGATCACTGTTTTCAGTGACCCGGAGACGATAAAACCCGCAGGCTAGACGCACAAGCCGGCGGATTCTGTCTTAGGTGTAGGGGGAGGCGCAAGGTGGTGTAGGGCTATTACTATTCAACTGCGACCTATGTAAACAACAGCATGTTTTTCTGTTTAGATCTGCCGAAACTGCTGTGCGCATTGCCCTAATACCAACGAAAGTGAGTCTGATACAGTCGGCACCGGTTAATTCGTGGACCGAGTGTCAAACATGGCAATGCCAGCCACGAATCACCGATTCCAGCAGTTGCCCAATGCTTTGACACGGCATCAAAGCCATCACACCCGGATTCTCAAACGTATTTTTGAAGGGCTTGCAGCCGCTGCTAAAGCGAAAATTGCACTTGCGGAGAGGAGCTCGAAGCGACATTGGGAAATGCTAGAAACTCTCAGAGAAAGATGGGCACAAACAAGGAAAAGTTAACTGTTCGCCAGATTCTAAAAAATATACAAAATACGTTTAGCTAGAAATAGAAAAGTACCAAAAATAAAAGACCAATCGCATCAGGCGCCTTCCCTGCTCAGCATCAACGCTCCCCAATGTACCAACCCAAAACCACTTAATTAATGGACCGCTTAAACCACAGCGGCCCATCCATTAATCAACTGACTGATTGGGACCACCAGCGCATTACAAAAACTTGCAAAGAGCTTAGGTCCTGACTTATAAACCCCAAAGCATAAAACCAAGCACTCTATGACTTCTTACCATAATACTCTTGAATTAGCGCACTAGCGAAGCGTTGCACTCTCGAAAGCTCTGCACTCTTAGTAGCCGCCAACAAAAGACCAACATTCTTATTTTTAACATCCAGATCAAATAGCTGATACTGCTTCATCAGCGCACACCAGTTAGTAGCAGGGCGATCAAGCGATAGCTTTTCCAGAATACGAACATCACCAGGCAAAACATTATTAAAATAATAAACCCAGCGATCATTAGTTATTACACTGAGAATACCCTTAGCTTCGTCGGCAGCGCTCCACGAAACCCCATAACGATTACCAAGAACAATACAAAGTAACGCACTAATGCATGCTGGAAGGGCAGGAGTCGGTATTGTCGAGCCGAGTTTAGAGAGAGCCCTAACAGGGGCCGCCTCATTGTAAAAATTATTCAAACCCTCATGTGCTTTAATAATAGCGTCAGCGGCCTTCAAAAACGTCGAGCTTCTTAAATTCTCAGGAACATAATCGAAACCTTTAACTTTTAGCAATGCGCTTTTCAATCCACCAACAACAGTAGACTTTCCATCAGCATAGGCTTCCGCATAAGTTTGCCCGACCTGCCACTTCTCGGCGTCGCGCAAATTACCCCATATCGCAGGAACAAGCGTATTGATATTAGCCAAAGTATGATCAAGATTAGCACCGGTATTCTTTTTGACAGCACTCATCAAAACGCTTATTGTCAACTTATTGAAAAAATAAGGGGACCCTTTAAGCATTTCAACACGCTGATCACCTTCACTCAAAGTTTCACTATCGAGCGCCTCTCTAAAATCTATAAACCTTTTAGCGACCTCTACTTTCGGGCGCCCTAAAACTCCCTTCACACATGCTTTAAGCGAGCTAATCGCTTCCGATTCATCTATTTCTTCTATATCACTATCTGAAGTTTCCAACTGAGAGAAATGAGTTATTATTTCATAAGTATGACGGAGCCTCATTCCATCCGTGGAAGATACTATACCTAATTCTTCAGCTAGCTTAATCGTATCCTTCGCGGTAAGAATATCGTCGACATCATCATGTTCATCAACGTCAGTCTTACCCAGCATTTCACCTAAAAGGCCTACACCTACCGTTGACAACTCTTTGCGAAGAGCAGCAGTAGCCTTCCCCCACAAATAATTTATAGCCATCTCATAATGACCAGACTCAAATGCCGAAACTATTTGAGTTTTATCTCTTCCGCTAAGCTGAACTGCGTAATTTGATATTTCAGCAGGTGTCTTGGCCGAAGCGGGAAGCAATTCTTTACTATCTGGCTGCCATAGTGTGAGATCACTCATTGACTTACTCCCTTAAAATCCGACCAGCCATCTTGAGACTGCATAAAAACAGCGGAAAGACCACGACCTAGTTCTTTTTCAATTGTGGCAAATGCTCTTTTCCGAGCCCCCCCTACAACTCCATCCTCCTGCTTGGTCTTCACAAAGCAATTATAGCCTAGCAATTGACCTGAATTATTGAACACTATTATGCCGTCAGAATTCAACATACCATTCAAGAGAGTTTCTTTACTATCAATTCGAGAAGATGACTCCTCATTATTCCTAAACGACCTAACCAACTCTGGGAAATTTATTGGCTCATCCAACATCACTCCGTCCTCCGAGAGAAAACGAGGTGCTTCTACCAGATTAGTCACAGCAATTATACATCCATGCGATTTACGCAAGGCTTCAAAAAGCAGACGTTTAAGAAAGCCAGCAGTAGGCTCTTTTTCATCAGCGTGCGAGTTATCCGTAATTGCCGTTATCAGCTCATCCAAATATCTCAATGGTGGAGGACTATCCTCCTTCCGATGATTAAGAAAAATATAGTGATGAGACTCATTATTACATCGAATTTCAACACAATCATTTGCAATCTGATAAGCCTTCACCACAGAGAAGTCCAGCTCTGGATCCATCAAAATATCATCTACTGGAACGGATATAGGATTACTTGCACCTTTGAACAAACCATATTCAATATTATCCCTTCTATCTTGGATGTAAATTAACCATCCACCAGCAGCCAAAGGAGCGCACTTTTTAAGCGCCTGCTTGAGACCCTTTTCATTTGCCTCGGCCACGCCAATTTTTAAACGTTCACCATCAGGCAACATAGAGCCAATCGCATCAATATTATCAGTAATGTATATATTTGGCGCTAACGCAACACCCTCCTCTTGGTACCTTGCAAGCAATACCACCAACTCCACTAATATCAAAGCATTATTCAACAGAGGTAACTGACTGCCATGACAAAACTCAGAAACCCCGCCTAGCAACTGAGTTCTAAATGTTATATTTGTTGGCATTTATGTTCCGCGTCCTTAGCAAGCTCAATTTATAGATCCTTAGAAGACAGCATTTAAGCATTCTGGGAGTGCTCAACCTTCTTTAGGTCGAATTTATCACAGCTCCGCGTAAAATAAAGCTACAAAAAACCTTGAGATCGTCAGTAATAGATACAAATTTTCACTTGAAGAAAGGTAGGCACGTTCAGGCTCAGCTAGCCCAGAACACCAAGAAGAGAAGAACTGCCACCTCGATATAACACCATTTCCCCCCCCCTATTCCTGTTAAACTGCCAGCCCTTCACGTTACTCACTCAGACCCCAATGCCCCCTATCACCGTCACACCCGCCCCACTCTCCCGCCGCTTCTCTGTCGCCCCGATGATGGATTGGACGGACCGCCATTGCCGGTACTTCCTGCGCCTCCTGTCCAAGCACGCCCTGCTCTACACCGAAATGGTCACCACTGGCGCGTTGCTCAACGGTGATCACGAACGTTTCCTGCGTCACAACGAAGCCGAGCACCCGCTGGCGTTGCAGCTCGGTGGTAGTGTTCCGCTCGATCTCGCCGCCTGCGCGCGCATGGCTCAGGAGCACGGTTACGACGAGGTGAACCTGAACGTCGGCTGCCCGAGCGATCGTGTGCAGAACAATATGATCGGCGCGTGCCTGATGGGTCATCCGCAGTTGGTGGCGGATTGTGTGAAGGCGATGCGTGATGCGGTGTCGATTCCGGTGACGGTGAAGCACCGGATCGGCATCAACGGGCGCGACAGTTATGCCGAGCTGTGCGATTTCGTCGGGACTGTGCGGGATGCAGGGTGCACGAGTTTTACCGTGCATGCGCGGATTGCGATTCTGGAGGGATTGTCGCCGAAGGAGAATCGCGACATTCCGCCGTTGCGTTATGACGTCGCGGCGCAGTTGAAGGCGGATTTTCCGGAGCTGGAGATTGTGCTAAACGGCGGGATCAAAACCATGGAGGCCTGCCATGAGCATCTGCAGACGTTCGATGGCGTGATGTTGGGGCGTGAGGCTTATCACAATCCGTATTTGCTGGCGGAGGTCGATCAGCAACTGTTCGGCAGTACCGCGCCGGTGATCAGTCGGGCTGAGGCGTTGGCGCAGTTGCGGCCGTATATCGCCGAACATCTGCTGGCCGGTGGGGCGATGCATCACATCACTCGGCATGTGCTGGGCCTGGGCACCGGTTTCCCCGGGGCGCGGAAATTCCGTCAGTTGTTGTCGGTGGATATTCACAAGGCCAAGGATCCGCTGGCGTTGCTGGATCAGGCGGCTGAGTTGCTTGAAGGTCGTTGATTGATGGTTTGAGTGTGCGGGCGGCGCATGAGCGTTGCCCGGTATTTTGATGTACTGACAGGATGTCTTTTGTTTATGCCCGCGTTTAGTTTTTCTGCTTTCAAGCGTTTCACCCTCCTCGCCTTATTCAGCTTCACTTCCGACGTTTATGCGCACTGCGATGGCTTTTGCATGGGCCGTACCGATACGCCGTGGGAGGTGACGCAGCTTTCCGGCTTCACTTTGGTGTCTTTAATCCTCGCACCTATTTCGTCTAGCCAGGAAACGACCGACAGTCACAAGCGTGTTTACTCCGCCGAGGAGCAAGAAGACGCGCGACTCTATCTGGCCAGCGACGGCATGCTGCAAGCCGCGTATTTCACCTCAGCCTTGCAGCGCTTTCGTCAGGAGTCGTCGGATTCGACGTTAAACGATCTTGCCGTGGCGGCGTTGATCAGCGCGCAGTGATCAGGCGGCCGCTGCGGCGGTCCAGTTGACCCAGCCAAACAGCCAGGTTGCCAGAATCAACAAACCAAAACCGATCCGGTACCACGCGAACGCGGCATAGCTGTGGTTGGCGATAAATTTCAGCAGGCCACGCACGGCGATCATGGCGAAGATGAACGCGGTGACGAAGCCGAGGGCGAAGACTGGCAGGTCGTTGGGATGGAACAGGTCGCGGTATTTGTAGCCGGAATAAACGGCGGCACCAACCATGGTCGGCATGGCGAGGAAGAACGAGAACTCGGTGGCGGCTTTGCGCGAAAGGCCGAAGAGCAGCCCGCCGATGATGGTCGAGCCGGAGCGCGAGGTGCCGGGAATCATTGCCAGGCATTGTACGAAACCGACCTTCAACGCGTGGGACCAGCGCATGTCGTCGACATGTTCGACGCTGACTACATGGCTGCGCTGTTCGGCCCACAACATGACGATGCCGCCAACAACCAGGGCTACCGCAACGGTGATCGGGTTGAACAGGTATTCATGAATCGCGTCGGCGAATAACACGCCGAGGATAACGGCCGGGAAAAACGCGATCAGCAGATTAAGGGTGAAACGTTGCGCGTTGCGCTCGGTGGGCAGGCCTTTGACGATTTCGAAGATCTTCGGACGAAATTCCCAGACCACAGCCAGAATGGCCCCCAGTTGAATAATGATGTTGAACGCCATGGCGCGTTCGCCGCCAAACTCGAGCAGGTCGGCGACAATAATCTGGTGGCCGGTACTCGAGATGGGCAAGAACTCGGTCAAGCCTTCTACCGCGCCCAATATCAATACCTGGAAAAGGGTCCAGAAATCCATTAATCCTCCGTCAGAGCACTCAGGGTGAGCGACCGGTTCAATAACACTCAGGGGTTGAGTATCTGAAGTAATGCATACAGCGATTCGCCGATCCGGAAGAATAGGGTTTATGCAGAGTTAGACTCAAGAGCTGTTAGTAATCGTCGGCCGACGAACTAAACGGAAAAAATTTACATCTATTACAACAAATATTTCAGTTCAGATATGAAGTGTGATCAACCTCACACATTGTTGACATGGCCAATCAGTGGCAAAAGGACATAGACAAAGCCATCGCCACAAGCTCAAAATAGTGGCACCATTGCATATAGCCATCACTTATCCATTAGTTCACAAGCCCGAGAAAATCAACTAAAAGCCTGAAAAGCTTAGTTATTGTTAGAAAACTCGGGAGACACGTCTAAAATCCGCGTAAATGTTACCAATTGTCAGTCACAGATGAGAACCGGTGCATTAACATCCCGATGTCAGCACCTAATTCGAGTCAACGCATGATGCTCTCAGGGAACTTGGCGACTAGAAGTCCGCGCCCGACAAATGATGAATCCGGTGTTCTTGCGCTGGGTCGTACACTGGGTGTGGCTGATCATTTGAGATCGCTGATCGCAGAGCACGTGCAGCCCGATATGACTCTGGAAACAGGTGCTTTCACTAGTTCATATAAGCAGCACGGTTACATCGGTTCCTACCGCGCCATTTTCGTCATCATCGATAATCCACAAGCCATCGAAGAAAATCTGGCCCTGGTGCAGAACCTGCGCGATGACAACTTGAAGCCGCTTATTTGCGCAATTGTCACCGGCCGCGGTGCCGTCAACAAGATCAAGTATTTTCTCGCCGGGGCGGATGCCTGTATCAAGCTCAACACACTGAGCGATGACAGCGAAGACTTGCTGGCGGAGTTCTTCAACAGCGAAGACTGGCAACGAGATATCAATCTAACGCTTGATCCGACGCGAATCTGCCTGATGGACAGTCGGCGCAAACTCGATATCTCTTTCGCCGAAATGAAGATCCTCGAAGCCTTTGCGCACACCGGCAATCACATTCTGAGTCATGATGAAATCGCCAGCATCATGGGCCTCAACAGCAATTTCTACGACCCTCGGGCACTGGAAAAATCAATCAGTCGCTTGCGTGGAAAAATCAAGGACATGTATGGTACAAACGCGATTCAGAGCATCCGCGGCTACGGCTATCGCCTGATGCGGGGCCTGATATCGACTGCCTGAGTCTCGGGCAGTCTTCCCTTTTGCATACGTACGAAGGATCGTCTGATGCAGCCATATCGTTTCAATTGCGCCTCATACTTATTAAAACTCAAGCACTTGAATGAGTACGGCATCACGCCACATAACAATAAAACTCCATAACATAGCAGCAGATCGAGTGGAATTTATCGATGGCCATTTTCGGCCAGAACCCTGCCTACGATTACTTCCGAGGAAGTCATTGCTCGCCTGCCGATTTATCTTTTAGCCAATTTTGGTGTGTATTTAGGAGAGAGACATGGAAACGAGTACAACCCTCCCCAGAAAATATTTTGTTGTTGTGACGCACAGCACAACGTCGCAACGTGAACTGGAAAGCATCTTGTCCAGTGAGCGTTTCAATTCGTTTGGCACGTCGCAGGCACAAATGTTTGTTGAAGGTGTTGCTTCGCCCTCTTCCGCCCCGATGGTCATGGAGTTCAGTTACCCAAGCCTCAGCCGAAAGAATGTTGCGCGCAGTATCGAACATGATACTCAACGCATACTGGCCACTCTTGAAAATGAATGGCGAGCCGCGCAAACAGACAATCCGTTTCAAAGCTTCCCGACCCGCAGTGCAGAACGCGCTCATATCTCCAATGTCAGCGAGAGCACTGAGCCTTGCAGCGATACCTGGCATCTCGACGATGAACAAGGCGTGTTGCTCAAGGACAATGTTGCGATCAGCCTGACTGGCCTTGAAACCGCGCTGGTGAGGAAAATGCTGAGCCATGAAGAGCGTGTGGTCAGTCGTGATGACCTGATCATCAGTATTGGCCGGGAACCGGAACAATACCGTGGCCTGGAAATGTGCCTGAGCCGGTTGCAGGACAAATTCAAGAGTGCGAGTAATGGCGAGCGATTGTTCCGTGCCGTAAGAAATCGCGGATATTGCCTGATCCAGGAAGTCGTAGCGTAATCACCGGCGCCACTAAAACCGAGACAAACAGATATAAAGTGCGACTACAACAACAAGAAGAGCACTCTGTCTGGTTTTCCCTCCCTGATTCAATAAAAGCTTCCCTGCCTCCACCCTGCAACAGTAACAAATACCCCCTCGCCTTTTCATCCCCCGCTCTACGACCTTTTCTAACAGTCATCTATTTAATTATTAAAAAGTTGGCACTGTGCCATCTTGTTAGAACTCGTCAGACACCATTCCCGGCAATAACTTAGTCTATTGGCTGACGACAGTTCGGCTCTCGATGTTGTTACCTCAAGACACTCGCTAAAACAAAAACAATAAGTCTGCATAACAACTCGGCTTTCAACTGTTGAAACCTGAATGGACGTCTTTTGGGGATATCGTATGGATCTTTCTCTCAGTATTAATCGAAGCACGGGCCTCAAGGGACTGACCTTTTGGGGCCAATGGGCGCTGGCACAGGCTTTCGTTGTGACGCTGCTGTTCATTCTCGCTGAACAGCACACCGGCACCGTCGCGTTCTACTACCGAATGTGCGCCACCCTCGCCGTCCTGGCTTCGGTGCCGGCTTACACATTCAGCGGCGTTTATCGCAAACGCGACAACTACCTGACCGGCCTCGGCCGCTTGTTCATGGGCTGGTCGATGACCATGGCCGCGCTGGCGTGCATCGCGTTCGTCTGCCAGGCCGATGAGCTGTTTTCCCGTCAGGTGATTCTCAGCTGGGCGGTCTATGGCTTCCTCGGTCAGGCGTTCCTCTACGCGCCGCTGCATGCGTTTTCCAAGTTCTACCAGCGTTCGCGTAAAAGCGAACACCGGACGCTGATTGTCGGCACCGGCGAACTGGCGTTGGGCCTGGCGAAAAAGCTCAGCCAACTGGAAAACCTGCCGCTGATTGGCTTGGTCAGCAACGGTGACAAACCGGTCCTCGCTTCCGACGCACCGCGTGTCGTTGGTGCTCAGGACGAGTTGCTTGAGCTGATCGAGGCCCACGACATCCGTCGTTTGTACATCACCCTGCCCCTGTGCGAAGCCGCGAAAATCGAAGCGATGTATGTCGATTTGCTCGGCGCCAACGTCGATGTGGTGTGGGTGCCGGACTTGAACAGCCTGACCCTGCTCAACCACTCGGTGAAAGTCGTGGACGGCCTGCCGGCGATTTACCTGAACGAGAGCCCGCTGACCAGCCGCCCGACCGCTGCTCTGAGCAAGAGTCTGGTTGAGAAAACCGTGGCGTTCCTGGCGATCATTGCGCTCAGTCCGCTGCTGTTGATCATCGCTCTGGCGGTGAAAATCAACTCGCCCGGCCCGGTGTTTTTCAAGCAGGACCGCCATGGCTGGAACGGCAAGGTGATCAAGGTCTGGAAATTCCGCTCGATGCGTGTCCACGATGACCGCGAAGTGAAACAGGCCAGCCGCAATGACTCGCGCATTACCGCAGTAGGTCGTTTTATCCGCCGTACTTCGCTGGATGAGTTGCCGCAGTTGTTCAACGTGTTGCAGGGGCACATGGCGCTGGTGGGGCCACGGCCGCATGCGGTGGCGCACAACAATTACTACTCGGGCAAGATCCTCGCTTACATGGCGCGTCACCGAATCAAACCGGGCATCACTGGCCTGGCACAGATCAGCGGCTGCCGGGGTGAGACCGACACCATCGACAAGATGCAGAAGCGTGTCGAGATCGACCTGCAGTACATCAACAGCTGGTCGTTGTGGCTGGATCTGAAGATCCTCGTGAAGACGCCGTTTACGTTGTTGTCGAAGGATATTTACTGAGGCTCAGCGCTGCAGATCACAAGGGGACGAAAGTCCCCTTTTTTGTGGGCGGGATTTTGGTAACCGGTATCGACTACCGGCACAAACCTTGTAGGAGTGAGCCTGCTCGCGATGGCGGTGGGTCAGTCAATGACGATGTCGGCTGACACGAAGCTATCGCGAGCAGGCTCGCTCCCACAGGGATTCGGGTGATGACCTGGATGTGTGGCGTGACGCCGATCAACTGTGGGAGCGAGCCTGCTCGCGAAAGCGGTGTGTCAGGCACTGGAGATATTGGAAGTGCCGGACCATTCGCGAGCAGGCTCGCTCCCACAGACCAGCGCTTACTCGGTAATCTTCTCGAAGTTGCGGTAGAACATGTCCCCTTCCCGGCTATCCGTCATCGAGTGCAGTTGATAGCTGCGGCTCAGTCTGGCGCCGCCATCTCGGGTCAGTGGCGCCCAGACCAGGTTGGCGCGGCGCATGGTCGACATGCTCATCATTTCGTCGAACGGGATCGACAGGTACAGGCCCTTGTCGAAACTACCTTCGCCATATTCGGCGCTGCTGGCCGTGGTGATGGTTGCCCAGGCACCGACCCGCACACCATTGAAGAACTCACGCGAGATGTCCACGGTCGTGCCCCAATCGCCGGCCAGATAGCGACCGACACTGACCGCCGCCAGCGTGTCGAACGGCAGGTCGGTATAGCCGGTGATATGCCCGGTCACTACCGAGTAATCGCGCAAGGCAAAGCCCTGATCGAAATCACGCTGGCGCACCCAGTTCAGGTCCGCGCCCAGCGACCAGCGCTCGCCGGTCGGGCGGAACAACACTTCCGCGCCGACGCCGGCAAACATCGACTCCAGATAGCCGCCGTACACCATGCCGTAGAGATCCTTGTCCAACTGCTCGGCATGGCTGAGCTGAAACAACGGCATGGTCGTGTTTGACGTGGTCAGGTACTGGCGCAAATCCGTGCGCACGCGGGGCAATCCGCTCGGCGCGTCGTAGACGAATTTGTCGAAGTTGTTGACCAGATTGGCGCTGAGCAAACCGCTCCACCAGGTGTTGCGGTTGAAGCGATATTCCGCGTCCGCGTCAGCACTGAATTGATAGAGCAAACCGTCCGGGCCGCCGACGTTCTGCTTGAAGCCTAGCCCCACGCCATAGCTGAAATGCTGCGGCGCTTCGGTGTAGAGGGTCTTCTCGTTGTGCGGCATCGCCGGGTTGATTTCGGTGGTGCGGTGCAGCGCCTCCAAGGGCTCTTCGTTGTTGATCACTTCGCGGAAGGTCTGGCGCGGCAGGCTGGTTTCTTCCAGCGGCAGGTCGTAGCGCTTGTTGACCACGGTGAACCAGTCGATGTCGTCGTTGACGCTGTTGTCGAGAATCCGGCTCGCGCGGCCAACGGCTTTGGACGAATGGAAATACCGCTGCTGCTCGCCGTAGACGATCAGTTCGGAATCGCGCTGACTGATGCGCTCGACCTTGTACCCGGCGTTCTGCTGCAAACGCCGCGACACATCGGCCCAGTTGACCTGTTCCATCGAGGTCGTCGGCGCCTTCGCCGGCAGCGGTTCGGGAGTCGGATCGTAGGTCTTGGCCGGCGCTTTGCGGCTGACGAAATTGGTGTGAAAGGTCACGCCGAACATCGCCGTATTGCCCCGTTCCCAGGCAGCGCTCAGGTCGATCGAATCGGTCACCTTGAACACCGCGCCAAGGTTGATCGGTGAGTCCTGTTTGATCTCGTTGTCCTTCGGCTCGTTCTTGTAGTCGTTGCCTTCGAATTCCAGCTTCAGGCTCAGCCGATCCCACGGCGTCTGGTAGCTCACGCCACCGAACAGAGAAGGCTTGCCACGAAAGTACGAGCCGGAGTTGACGTCACCGGTGCCTTCCAGCGCCGGGCGCGTATCGAAGCGGCTGCTGACGTAGCCCAGCGGGTTGTCGAAGTCGCCGCGATTACCGATGTAGCCCCAGGCGATGCCGGCGCTGAAATCGAAATTGTCGAAGCGCTTGTTGGCGACGAAGAATTCGCTGGAGAACAAACCGGTACCACCAATATCTCGAAAGCCCAGCGCCACTTCCGGCGCCCAGTGGCTTTCCTGCCACAGGCGCACTTTGGCGTCGACCGCCTTGTCCTTGTAGCTTTGGCTGCCGCTGAGGGCCTCCGAGCCGTAGGGGCGGTTGGTGATCGCGGTGTAGCGGAACGAACCTTCGAGCCAGTCCAGCGGCTGCAACGACACGCTGTAGCGGCTGTACGGGTCGGTGCGGTTGGCATTGACGCTCAGCTCGCCGGCCGGAGCCATGCGCGCCGTCGGCGTCTGCAACAGACCGGTGCCTCCGAAGTCATTCTGGGTGATGCGCGGCTCGGCGTGGGCCAGACCGCAGGGCAATAACAACACAGCTGCAAAACGTAACTTCAACGAACCACCTCGGCCAGCTGCGTGGCAATGAATTCGGCCAACTGCTGATTCAATTCAGGAAGAGGCGGATCAAGATCATCATTTTTTATCGGCACCAGAATCCTGCTGCCAGCCACCGGAAACTGCCCGCTCTCGCGATTCCAGTGCGCGATGCCGACGCGCCGCGACACGCCGTTGGGCTGGATCAACCACAGGTAATCGGCCTCGGCATCGTCGAGAATCGAGCAGCCTTCGAGATATTCGCGGGCCTCCTGCAATGGCTGGTACGGCAGGTGGCACGGCTCGGTGACCGCGCCCAACACCTGCACTTCATCAACCCGTTTCGGATAGATCAGCCGATCGCCGTCATCCAGGCGAATGTTGCGGGCGAAGCCGACTTCCACCGCCACCGGATCGAGGTCAGCGATCTGCCGTCCGGTCACTGGCATTTGCCGGACTTCTTCAGCAACGCGCTGTGCCAGTGCCGCGCGGCTTGGCCGATCAAACAGCGTCGCCATGCGCTGCAGCACCTCGAGATCGAACAGCACACCAACCTTGAGCCGTGTCTGTTCCTCGACCAGCGACTGGCGCAACAAGCCGCCCGCCAGCCAATAGCCTTCGGCATTGGGCACGGCTTCGCTGATCACATCGAACAGGCGTCCACCCGGCGGCAATGCGATCGGACCGGGATTGGCGACGTCGCCGGACACGATGACGGCGGCCTGACTCGCCCCTGCGATCAGCAAAAGACCCGCCGCGATTAGGCTTAAGCGCTTCACGGCAGATGCCTGCGGTCAGGAGTCAATTGCACCAGCTTCACGCGCAATTGCGAGGTCAGTTGTTGCTCGCTCTGCAGAATGAAACCGTCGCGCGGGTCGACCCAATAACGGTTGGTCGCACTGAGGCCGATGGCTGGCGCGTCAATCTGTTCATCGACGCGCAGCACCGAGTAAGCCTTGTCGAAAATCTCCAGGGTCTCGGTGGAACGGCGCGAAAAGCGGCTATTGACGATCACGCCGACTTCCTGGCCCTTGTACAGATCGATCCAGCGCCGTGTGGTGAAACCGTCGGCGACGTGATGCAGACCGTGCTTGAACGGCGAGTCATCGGCCAGCCGCGTGCCATCCAGGTCGCCTTGCAGACCGAGGCCGATACTGCGCACGGCGAGGCCATCGCGCAGCAGCAAAACCTGCTTGCCGGAGGCGACCCAGAATTGCAGGTCTTCGCGCTCGCGCACCAGCGCCAGCACGCCTGAGCCGGATGGCGTGGTCAGTTTCAGTTGCGGGTAGTTGACCCCGGCGACTTCGGCTGCTGTCACATCAACCTCGTCGGGGCCGACGACGGCGGCCTTGAGGTTGTTCAGCGATGCGCTCATCAGCGGGTTACAGCCGCACAGCAACGAGGCCGCCATCAGGCAGACGCCCACTTTCAATAGGTTCACAGTCGGGCGGCCTTATTTGCTGTTGTTGCTGTATTCGCTCCAGTTCTTCGCTGCCGAAGCCCCGGTGCCGACAATCGACGCCGACGGCACCAACTGGCTGATGAAACGGTTCCAGCGAGTGACGTTGGCCGGGCCGACGTAGACCACATCCTGTGGCCGCACCTGGAAGTGCGAAGCCAGCGCCATGGCGGTCGGTGATTCGGCTTCGAGCTGATAGATCTTCGCCGGCTCGACGTCGAGATTTTCCACGCCGCGAATCACGTACACCGCGTTGCCATTGGAACTGGTCTGACTCAGGCCACCGACCGAACCGAGCACGTCGGAAAGATTCATGGTCGCAGTCTTGAAGCTCAGCGCGCGCGGCTGGTTGACCTCGCCCATGACGTAGATGCGCTTGTTGTCGTTGTACGGCAGATACAGCTGATCGCCGCCCTTGAGGTAGACGTTCTGCAGTTCGGAATCCTGCTGATTGAGCGTGTCGAGATTGAGCGGATACACCCGCCCGTTGCGCGTCAGCAGCAGGCCCGACAAGTCGGCGTTATTGGTGTCGATGCCAGCGGAACCGAGGGCTTCGACCACGCTCAACGGATTGGTCGAAATCGCTTGCGGGCCGGCCTTCGTGACGGCGCCGGTGACCACGACTTTCTGACTGGCGAAGCGCAATACTGCAACGTCGACCTGCGGCTCGGCGATGAATGCCGACAAGCGCTGTTCGATGTCCGCTCGTAGTTGCTGGATGGTCCGGCCGGCGGCCTGGACTTCCTTGATGAACGGGTAATACAGCGTGCCATCAGAGCGCACCAGTCGGCCGTTGGCATCGATCTGTTGTTGCGCGCCCGAGGGGGCGGTGAGCTCCGGGTGATCCCAGACGGTGATGTACAAGACGTCGTTGTTGCCGATGCGATATTCCGCCGGCGTCACCAGCAGCTCCGCCGGCAGTGACTCACGCTTTTGCGTGGCGCGGTTCATGGCGATCAGCTTCGGGGTGATCGGGATTAGCTCGACCCGACTGCTTTCGCTGGCACCCTGGCGGGTGATATCGCTGGTGCTCAGGTACTGGCCGGGGGAAAACATGCAACCTTGCAAAGCGAGACTTGCCAACATTAAAAGATAAACACTACGAGTCATAATGGCACTACGCTATTCAAGGGCGAATCCAAAAAACAAAGTCACCCGACTTGCGTCGGGCGACTCTGTACTGCACTAACAAATGTTCCTGTTAGTTATGCGTGCCGGTTGTACCGGTGGTACCCGTCGTACCGGTGGTACCGCCGTTGGCACTGCCACCGCTGTTGGACGCCGCTACAGCACTGGCAACCATTGCAGTACTGGCCGCGGGCGCTTGCGAAGCCGCCACACTGCCACCTACATTGGTTACCGCTGTCAACGGTGCTTCAGCGGCGGCAGCCCAGTTGCTCAACATCGTCAACAGGGCAACTGCCATCACTTTTTTCATAACAACTCCTTTCTAACATTCGAACTGTTAAAAAACAGATCTGTGTCAGAGCTGGTAGCTTTCAAGTCCGCAAAGAGCGCGAACAAGATCCGTTGTTCTTTCACAGTCCTGTGCAACTGCTAAAGTCGAACGGCAGGTTTATATCTACGGACTTGCAAAAGGCATTGCCAGTGTAATTTCCCGACGTTATCTAACAACCTGACTGAAACTAACATCGGACTAAATGGCCATCACCCTGAATAACCATTGGGATGATTCGACTGCCAGCGCCAAGTGTCGGCAACCATGTCCTGCAAGTTGCGCGTGGCTTTCCAGCCGAGTTCTTTCGCCGCTTTCGAAGCATCGGCAAAACTCTCGGCGATATCACCGGCGCGGCGCGGCATCATCCGGTACGGCACCGGCCGCCCGCAGGCCTGTTCGAAGGCATGCAGCACTTGCAGCACGCTGTAGCCATCGCCGGTGCCGAGGTTCCAGGTGTGAATGCCGGTGCGCTCGCTGATCGACTGCAACGCTTTCAAATGCCCATCCGCCAGATCGACGACATGGATGTAATCGCGCACGCCGGTGCCATCGGCGGTCGGGTAATCGTTACCGAAAATCGACAGCTCGCGCAGGCTGCCGACCGCAACCTGGCTGATATACGGCACCAGATTGTTCGGGATGCCGTTGGGGTCTTCGCCCATGTGCCCGCTGGCGTGAGCGCCGATCGGATTGAAATAGCGCAGCAGCGCGATGCTCCAGCGCGGCTCGGCGAGGCTCAGGTCGCGCAGCACGTTCTCGACGATCAGCTTGGACTGGCCGTAGGGATTGGTCGGATTGCCCGTCGGAAAATCCTCGCGAATCGGCATCTCTTCGGGCTCGCCGTACACCGTCGCCGAGGAACTGAACACCAGCCGGAACACCCCCGCCGCTGCCATCGCCTGACACAGGGTGATGCTGCCGCCGACGTTGGTTTCGTAGTATTCGAGCGGTTTACGCACACTTTCGCCCACGGCTTTGAGCCCGGCGAAATGCAGCACGGCGTCGATCTGATGCTCGCGGAAAATCCGGTCGAGCAGCGGCCGATCGCAGACATCGCCGCGAATCATCCATGCACTTTTGCCGCAAATGGCCTCAACGGCGTGAAGTGCTGCGTCGCTGCTGTTACAAAGATTATCCAGAACGACAACTTCATAACCTGCTTCAAGCAATGCAAGTGTGGTATGCGAGCCGATATAGCCGGCACCACCCGTTACCAGAATCTTCATAGCGCGGTCCGTCATTGAATAAATACCCGGTAGCGTGTCAAGCCATGCCTGGTGGATATGCGGAGCAATTCACACAAACAGGGCGACAACAACCTCAAACAAATTTAGTTCAACCACTGGCAATAATTATTTTTGCCGGTCAAACTGTTTGACGGGTACTTATTAGCACTCCCTGGATACTTATCACTATCGACAGATACCGACTAAAAATAACTTATAACCAAGTAGTCGACATCTAATAACATTAGCGCTTTTTAACAGCGCAACTAATTGCCAGCAACAACCTGACTCGGGTATTAAAGTAAGCCTTCAATAATCATTGAAACTTGCCGCCACTTTCTGGTGCGCAACCGTCGCCTGTGTTCCATGACTGTCCAGGATACTTTTATGATTCGTAAATGTTTGTTCCCCGCTGCCGGCTACGGCACGCGTTTCTTGCCGGCGACCAAAGCCATGCCGAAAGAGATGCTGCCGATCGTCAACAAGCCGTTGATCGAATACGCCGTTGAAGAAGCACGGGACGCCGGCCTGCAACACATGGCCATCGTCACCGGCCGGGGCAAACGCGCGCTGGAAGACCACTTCGACATCAGCTACGAACTCGAGCACCAGATTCGTGGCACCGAGAAAGAGAAATTCCTCGCCGGCACCCGCGAGCTGATCGACACCTGCACCTTCTCCTACACCCGTCAGGTGGAAATGAAAGGGCTTGGGCATGCGATCCTCAGCGGCCGCCCGTTGATTGGCGACGAGCCGTTTGCCGTGGTGCTGGCCGACGATCTCTGCCTGAACCTCGAAGGCGACGGCGTGCTGTCGCAGATGATCCAGCTGTACAAGAAGTTTCGCTGCTCGATCGTCGCCATTCAGGAAGTCCCCGCCGACCAGACTCACAAGTACGGCGTGATTGCCGGTGAGCTGATTTCCGAGGGCATCTACCGGGTCAACAACATGGTGGAAAAACCGGCGCCGCAGGACGCGCCGTCGAACCTGGCGATCATCGGGCGCTACATCCTCACCCCGGACATCTTCGACCTGATTGCCGACACCGAACCGGGCAAGGGCGGCGAAATCCAGATCACCGACGCACTGATGAAACAGGCGCAGAACGGCTGCGTGCTGGCCTACAAATTCAAAGGCCTGCGCTTCGATTGCGGCGATGCCGAGGGTTACTTGCAGGCGACCAATTTCTGCTACGACAACGTGTACCTCAAAGGCCGCTGAGACGGCTTTTCTCTCCCCACAGGCAGGCAACCATGAACATTGCACAACATTCGACAGAGATTGAACGTGAGGTGGGCAACCTCGGGGTGATGAGCTGGTTGTCGCGTCATCAACCGCTGCCCAGCGCCAACGAAACCTGGCTGGGCACGATTCTGCTGGTGGAGCGGATCGGTGTGTTTCCTGCGTCCGGCGATATTCGCCGGCCGATGCGCGATCCCTATCCGCTGCTCGCGCACCTGAAAGCGTTGTATGGCGAACAGGCGCTGGAAATGGATGACCGCGATGGCCTGAAAGTGATCTTCAGCGACTGGCGTTTTCGCGTGCGCATCTGCTGCAATGATCCGGCGATCATCATCAACGTGGAAACCCGTTGTGATGCGCGGTTGATGCCGCGCAAGCTTGACGAACTGCTGGGGCTCATCGACGCCTTCAAGCACGACGCCTGATCACCCGGGCGTCACGCCGATCCATTGTGGGAGCGAGCCTGCTCGCGAAAGCGGCGGCACAGTCAGCATTGATCGTTCCCACGCTCCGCGTGGGAACGATCATGGTGGCGAGTCGTCGCAACCGGTACTCGTACCAGTTATCCAGCCATAAAAATAATCGGCAATCACCTTCCCGCCTGTGGCCGGCAACGGATGAATCTTGTCCGGCCCGATCATCGCGCTGGCGTAGCGTTTGACGTCGGGGCCGAACGCGCATTGCAGGTTGGCAAAACCGAGCTGCTGCTCCCGCGCCCACGGTTCGAGCACCTGCGCATAGGCCGACATCGGGTAAGCGCTGGAGCGCGTAGTGTCCTGACGCATGATCAGGTTGATGCTCGCCGCTGGCTGGATCTCGCGCAGCATGCTCACCAGGCCCTGAACGTTCTGCAGGTACTGCGCAGGTTTGACGCCGAAGCCCTGATCGTTGCCGCCGAGCATGATCAGGTACACGTCGGCCGGAATCTTCGACACCACAGCTTTCCATTGCGTCTGCCACTGCGGATCGGCGTGATAGAAATCCGCCGATGCCGCGCCGGAGGCCGCCAGTTTCGACACTCGCACGCCCTGCTGATGGTTACCCAGCCACAGGCCGAACAGTGTCGGCGCGCCCTTCACCACTTCCAGTCTGAATGACCAGTCTGCGGCTGATGGAGCGCCCGCTAGCGCGACTTCCTGAACACCTGAGCCTGCGAGTTTCAACGGTTGCCAGTCTTGGGCGGGCGACCAGCGATAGCGCAACTCATCGGACTCGCCATTGCCCAGATACAACAGTTTCGCCTGAGTGACCGTGGTATCGATGCGCGGCGAAGGGCTGGCATCGACTTGCAACCAGGCACCCGGCTTGCCGCTGATCGTGCGACTGTCCGGGCTGGCCTGGCCCAGGTCGGAAACCTTCCAGCCGCCGCCGAAGTATTTGTCGCTGCTGCGGGTGTATTTGAAGTGCGTGCCGCCCAGCGCCGCGCCGTGGTTGAAACCGACGTAACCGGGGCCGGCAAAACCCACCTCGGCGGCCACTCGCTGCACCAGTTTGTTCAGGTAGAAATCCTGCCCGGCGGTGTAGCTGTCGCCGATCACCGAAACCGCCAGCACCTTGCCGGTCTTGCCGTCGCGCCACTGCGCAAAGCGCTGGCGGGCATCGTCTACCGTGATGGCCGAGGTGGCGACTGGTTGAGGGGCGTCTACTGGCATCATTGAATATTTTCCTTTGTCCGGGATGGCCCCTTCGCGAGCAGGCTCGCTCCCACAAAAGACGCAATCCGCACAACCTCTGTGGGAGCGAGCCTGCTCGCGAAGCTTTCAGCTGTTCTGCGTCTGCACCACCGGAGCGACAATCACCGGTGCTTTCCTCTTCGCCGCACGCTCGCCAAGGAACAACACCGAAGTGAAATTGAACCGACTGAACACCATCGCCAACAGCACCGGCCCGAGCAATCCACAACTCAGACCACCAAGCACCAGCAAACTCTCATCCTTTACGCCGAGGCGCCCGAGGACAAACCGCGAGGTCGCTGCGAACAGCACATGAAAAAGGAAAATCGCATAGGAATACCCGCCGAGCCAGGTCAGCGCTTTCGAGCGCATGTCACTCGACAGCAACGCGATGCAAGACACACAACCCACCGTCAAACCAATCAGGCTGCGGCGATCGACAATCAGCTCACGATCGATCGCCGCGACGTACAACAGCGTCAGTGAAATCAACACAAACAGCAGCGGCCCGATCACTTTGAAACGCTGTTTCAAAACATCGACATTTTCTTGACCGATCATCCCTGCAACAAAAAACGGCAGCAGGTAAATCGCACCGTTGATACCGAACGCATCCAGCGGTAGCGGCGGCAGCAGGAACAACACCGCCGCAAACGCAAACAAGCCATACAACCGCGTCGCCGAACGCAGCAGGCCGCGCCACTCCAGCAAACCGACGAAGATGAAAATACTGAACACCGCCTGCAGGAACCAGAAGTGGTTGATCGGCACCCAGAACGACAACAACGCATCGATCACGCCGACGTCCTTGTTCACCCCCGGCCCCACCGCTTGCAGCACCGAGAACGGCACGCCGACACAGAACAGCGGCACGATCAACCGGCGCACCTTGC
The DNA here is from genome assembly GCF_024072275.1 of Pseudomonas siliginis. Lineage (NCBI taxonomy): Bacteria > Pseudomonadati > Pseudomonadota > Gammaproteobacteria > Pseudomonadales > Pseudomonadaceae > Pseudomonas > Pseudomonas siliginis. Next base: position 3,964,871 of record NZ_CP099598.1, read on the forward strand.
CGACGAAGAAGGCGGAAAAGTCATTGCCGCGAATCTTGTAGATCGAATAGATGTAGCCGGAGATGAACGTGAACAGCGGCATGCGCACGTACACCATCGAGTCGGCGATGACCCGGAACGGCGAGCCGATGTCGATCTTCAAGCCGCCGCCCAGCGGGCCGATGACGTGATAGAGCACCAGCAGCAGGCACGCCAGGCCGCGCAGGGTTTCGATCTCCAGGGATTTTTTCTTGCTCGACATAGAGCACCTGCCTTAAGTGAGAATTCTTGATTCGACCTGCACCGGTTTGTTCGCGCGCAGCATCAAGCCCAGGCCGACGAACAACACCGGCACGACCATCGAGAAGTGTCGGGCAAAGGAGCCGAAGTCCGGCTCGAACAAGCCTTGCACCAACAGAAACGCCAGCGGAATCGCGATCAGTTCCTTGGGTTTGGTCTGGATCGGCGCGCCCTTGTAGTCGGTCGAAGTGATGACCTTGAACAGCAGCAGCGCGGTCATGATCATCAGCGCAACGAAGATCACCTGCCCCGGTCCGGACAGCAGAATCAGCTCAACCGGAAACGACAGCCGGAAGAAAATGATCATCGAATCCAGCGCCTGGGAGACGAAGTCACTGCCGCTGAGCCACGACACGATGAGCGACTTCGAGCCCTCCTCGCCCGCCGTGCGCAGCTCGTTGTTGCTCGCGCGGATCGATGACACCGGAAAGCCCAGCGCCAGCTGAATGGCCATGGCCACCGCCAGATAAAACAGAAACAGCATCAGAAAGAAGGTGAAGCGCGAGACGTACTTTTTCATCACGCAGACGCCGACCCACGACAGCGAAAACAGAATCCAGTACGGCCGGATCAGCACACCGTAAATCACTGCCGAGAGGAAAAAACCACCGCGATATTTACGCGTCAATGCGCTGAGCAGAATGCTCAACACCGCCACCGACACGATGATTTCCTTGGTCAGGTTCTCGAGGAAAAACGAGCGCACGATGCCCCACAGGCACAGAGTGCCGAAAATGGTCAACGGCATGCGCCGGAACACCACCACCGGAATTGCGGTGAGGAAGAAATTGCAGAACATGCCGTAGGCCCAGGCATTGGTCAGGTTGATCCCGGTGGGCCGCAGCAGGAACGCCGAACATTCGTAGGACGAGCGATCCGGCGAGAACGGGTTCCAGAAATTGCAGTTGTCGGCACGCGCATACGACGACCACAACGTCATCGCATCCGGACCCGGATCACGCGGCACCAGCAACGGCATCGCCACTGACAGAAACAGCCCGGTGAACAGAATCAGAAAGGAAATCGACGAATCGAATTTGCGCCCACGAAACTCGATGCGCGGCAGCTTCAGGCCCATGACAGCGCAGCCTTTTTCGCGCCGGTGACACGGGTCAACACTGCAATCACACCGAGTTGCACGACGATGGCGAAAACATTGCCCCACGCCGCGCCATAGATCGAGTAATGCTTGATCAGCACATAGCTGACCGGCACTGAAATCAGCAGACAGAGCGCCGCGCTGGCCAGCGACACCCGGCTGTTTTTCGAAGCAATCAAACCGCCCCAGACGATGTCGCCAATCGCCCGCAAAGCGAAGGAAAAAATCAGCACCGCGAGGAGCGCGTTATCCGGGCGCGGCACGCTGCTGGCGACGTAATCGAGCAGCACATTGAAAAACACATAGATCGCCACGGCCACAACGGCGGAGACCACTAGCGAGCGCATCACCCATTTGTTGACGAACAGTTGCCTGACCGTGAACGCCTGCTGATCGGCCTGAAACCGTTTGGCCAGCACCGGAATGCCGACCACCGCCACCACCGCATACGACAATGCCTGCAAGGTATTGGCCGCCGACCACGCGTACACATATTTACCGAGGCTGGCGTAGGGCTCCAGGTCGATGATCAGAAAGCGCTCGGCGTACTGACTCAGGGCGATCAGACCGGTGCCGAGATAGAACGGCAACCCGGCCTTCCACACCGTCGCGGTGTCCAGCGGCGCTGCTTCGCGGCCCTTGTGCACGTCAACCACGATCAGGTAACCCGCAATGATCACCAGCACGTTGGCGGCGACCCACAGCCACAACACACTGGCGATGCCCGCGACCCAGCCGAGCACCATGCCGCCCACCGCCAACACCGCCCACAGGCCGGTCTTGATGAAGAACAGCAGAGCACCGGCGGTGGCTTTCTGGGCGGAAAACACGAAGGAATTGATTTCGAACGACAGGTGCTCGGTGAGCAACACCAGCGTCACGCAGAGGATCAAGGTGGCGGTTGCTTCCACCGACTGGAACAGCGAATAGACCAGCACCGTCAGTACCGACAACAACAGCCCGACCGCCAGATACAGCAGCAGAACCTTGTCGACCACCCGCCGCGAGCTGCCGCCGACGCTGATCAGCCGGTTGATTTCGGAACTGAAGCCGACGCTGTAGAACTTCGAGGCGATCAGCGAAGCCGCGACCACCACACCATAAAAGCCCAGCGCCTCGTATCCGAGGTAATGGGTGATGGCCAACACCAGCAAGAACTTCGCGCCCAAGGCTCCGCCGCGAAGCAACAGCCGAAATATCATCGAACGACACCCTTGATGATTTCGTCCATGGCCACGGTTTTCGCCTCGATCTCGCGGCAGGTGTCGGTCAGGCGCTTGCCGAAATCCGCCAAGGCATTGGGCGCGTAAACGGTGTTGATGATGGTGTCGACGTCGATGTCGCCGCCGTTGATCACCCAGTCCTCGACGCCCATGTCCTGATAGGCGCCAAAGCCTTTGCGCTCGTAGCTGATGTGATACGCCGGCACGCCGGAGAGCAGCGATTCGATGGCGCCGTGCAGACGCACCGAGATCACCAGATCGGGTTGGTATTTGGCGATGGTTGCCTTCAGCGACAGCAGGTCTTCGTTTATGCCCAGCTCGCGGTAGAACGCGCCGTCATCGTTGCCACGCACCGCGCTCTGTACCGCGCAGACCACTTTGCTTTTGTTCTTCAGACGCTGCAGCAGCAGTTTCAGATTGGCCACGTAAGCGACCTTCTTCTCTTTGCTCCACTCCGGTGGCTTGCGCAGCACCACGCAGACGGTCGCCGGCGACGCGGCGCAGCGGGTGAATTTCGGTTGCTGAAGAATCTTGCTCGCCAGCGACTGCACGGCCAGATCCGGCGCGCGGTAGACGTTTTCGCAAGCGTCAAAAATCGCCGAGGAACGGTTGTCACGCACGAACACCGCATCGGCGCTGGCGTAGTATTCGACGATCTTGCTGCTCTCGCCGTGGAACGGGCCGATGCTCTGCGGCAGGTACACCGAAGGCACCTTGCTGAGGATCGCGGTTTCCAATTGCTTGGCATGGCCGAGCTTCAGCTTGATGTGCTCGAAGGCGCTTTTCGAACGCATGTAACCGCCGCCGACACCGACGATCAGATCGGTCTTCTTCAGCAGATCAGCGAGCCCGGCATAGGACTGATTGAGAAACACCGCTTGCTTGACCCGCCCCAGACCCTTGGCCGCCATCACCGGCGCATCGAAACGCGGGTGCGGCAGATAGTTGAACGACTCAGGGTCGGACGCCACGACACTGATCGCGGTGTCGTCACCGAAGTTACGCTGCACCAGAGCAATGGCCAGATCGACGAGCAGACCGTCACCGGAGTTGGACGCACTGTAGCCATGCAAAATCGTTACGTTCATAAGCTTGAGTTCTACTTAATAAGTGGGAGCGTGATACAGGTCGTAGGTCTGGCGGATCATCAACGCGGCGCTGAAACGTTCGCGGACAATGCTCCGGCCTTCGTTGCCGAGGTCGAGCAGGCGCGGCTTCTGGATGATCGTCAAAACGTCGGCCAGCGCCTGGTGATCGCCGGAGGGGAAGACGTAGCCGGACACTTCATTGGTGACCAGTTCCGGCAGTGAAGTGCAGTTGCTGGCGATCACCGGCAGCCCCATGGCCATGCCTTCCAGCGGCACCATGGCAAAGCCTTCCCAGCGACTCGGCACGATCAGCGCATCGGCTTTCTGATACAGCGCCTGCACTTCACTCGGGGTGACCCATGGCAGGTACTCGACCGAATCCATCGGCGGGCACTCGACCGAATCTTCGTTGACCGCACTGCCAACCACGGTGAGTTTCAGGTCGTTGCGGTTGACCTTGGCGTAGGCCTTGAGCAGCACGTCGAAACCTTTCTGGTAATCCAGGCGCCCGACGAACAGCAGATGAATCGGCTCGGCGCCGGCGGTTTTTGGCGCGTCATCCTTGTGATGAATGCCGTTGTAGATGAGCTTCATGCGCTTGCGCTCGATGCCGAAACGCGCGGCTTTATCCAGCTCGTACTGGCTGACGCAAATGATTACGTCGGTGACTTTCTGCAACACCCGCTCGATCCACGCGTAGACCTTCTGCTTGGTCGGCGAGCTTTCCATCAGGAACGAAAACGCATGCGGGCAGTAGACGATTTTCGGCTTGCGCCATGGTCGCAAAAGCACACACACGCAGCGTCCAATCACCCCGGAAAAGGTGCTATGCAAATGCACCACGTCGGGTTTTTCCTTGAGCAGCACCTGGCTCAGACGCCAGGCGAAACGCAGCAGCGACGGCACGTTGCGGCCACTACGTGGAAAGGTGCGCACCTGCTGCGGGGCGATGCCGTGCAGCTCCTTGGCCTGATCCTCGGGCACCAGATAGACCAGTTGATAATTCGCTGCGTCGTCTTCTGGGGATGTCGAGATCGTGCGGATCACCGTCGCCACGCCACCTTTGATCGTCTCTGCCACGTGCAGTATTTTTTTCACAACTCACCCACTTCAAACAGGAAAGAACAATCGGCAACCATCAGGATTTGTCGGACGCGTATTCGTAGTTGTAATAGCCGGTGCCGCCGTAATAGCTGGCCGCACGTTTCTCGACGCCGTTGAACACCGCGCCTTTCAACTCGATGCCGTTCTGGGCGAAGCGGCGAATGGTCAGTTCGATCTCTTTGGCCGGGTTCACCCCGAAGCGGGTGACGATCAGGCTGATGCCGGCCTCGCGACCGACGATGGCGGCATCAGTCACCGCCAGAAGCGGCGGCGTGTCGATGATCACCAGGTCGTAGCGCTCGCTCAGTTGCGCCAGCAGCTCACGGAAGTTCGCATGCATCAGCAGCTCGGAAGGATTGGGCGGCACCTGCCCCCGGCTGATGAAATGCAGGTTGTCGACTTCGACTTTGTTGATCGCCTGCTCAAGGGTGCAGCGCTTGACCAGCAGGTCGGACAAACCATTGCTGATCGGCGTGTTGAGGGTTTTGTGCAGGTGCCCTTTGCGCATGTCGGCATCGATCAGCACCACGCGCTGGCCGCTGAGGGCCATGACCGCCGCAAGGTTGGACGAGACGAAGGTCTTGCCGACCTGCGGGCTCGGCCCGGAAATCATGATGCGGTTGTTGGTCGAATCGAGCCCGGCAAAATGCAGGCAGGTGCGCAGGCTGCGGATCGATTCGATCGACAGATCGGTCGGGTTGCGCAGCGCCAGCAGATACGCCGGCTTGTCGACGCCATCGCGGGCGCGGCCCTTTTTGTTGTCCTCTTCTTCCTGCAAGGCGCTGTAGGGAATCGACGCGTAAACCGGCAGGCCCAACTGCTCGATGCCTTCCGGGCCTTCAAGGCCACGGCTGAGGGATTTGCGCAGCAGCACCAGCGCCACGCCGACAAACGCGCCGAGCAATGTCGCGATCAGCACGATCAGTGGTTTCTTCGGTTTGATCGGATTGGTCAGGTCGACATCGGCAGTGTCGATCAAGCGCACGTTGCCGACGGCCCCGGCGCGGACGATGTCGAGTTCTTGGGATTTGTTCAGCAACTGCGTGTAGATCTGCGAAGCCACCTCGACGTCGCGGGTCAGGTTGAGCAATTCCTGCTGGGTGGCCGGCAAGTCCTGAACCTTGCCTTCGAGGGATTTCTGCTGCTGGGTCAATTCGCCGATCTGCGTCATCAAGGCGCGATAGGCCGGGTGCTGTTTGGTGAACTTGCGATCGAGCTCAGCCTGCTGCATTTTCAGCTCGGAGATGCGCGTTTCCAGCGCCACCGACTGGCCCAGCACCGACTGGGTTTCCAGCGAAATGTTCACGGTCTTGCCGTGGGTCTGGTAGGCATTCAAAGCGTCGCTGGCCTTGGCCAGATCACGCTTGACCTGGGGCAACTGGCTCTGCAGAAACGCCAGGCTCTGCGCGGCCTCCGCCGAAGTGCGCCGTACGTTTTGCTCGACGTAGAGCGAGGCGATCTTGTTGAGGATCTTCACCGCCTCGGCCGCGTCGGAGCTGGCCAGCGCCAGACGAATGATCCCCGACTCCTTGCCTTGTTCGGAGATATCCAGCGCGTCCTGATAGCCCTGAATGGTCACAATCCGAGGATTGCGCACCACCTGAAAGCGCGTGCCGGGGTTGGCCGAAAAGTGCGCGATCTGCCCTTCCACGCCATCGTTGGCAAACGCTTCGCCGGCCACGCCTTCGGCGAGCAGATTGTCGTTTTCATCGAACAGCTGAAAACGCTGCTGCTCGCCGGCGATCAGGGTGAGTTTCTTGCCGAGCAGGTCTTTCGGCAATTGCAGCCGAGTGAATTCCAGACGTTCGCCGCCCCAGGCATAACTGTTCAAGCCGAAACGCGGCGGCGCGACGCTGGTCTCGCTGTCTCCGCGATAACGCCGCGAAAGAAAGCCGCCGATCAACGGGAACGTGTTGGGCGTGACGTCGATATCCAGGCGCAGGTCGTCAACGGTTTTGCCGATCACCGCGCGGGATTTGATGATGCCGATTTCGGTCACCGACGGCGATTGCCCACCGAGCATACTGTTGAGGTCGGAGAAACCGAGCATGTCGTTCTTTTTCGGTTCGACCTGCACCAGCGCGTTCGCCAGGTACACCGGCGTCGCCAGAACCGCATAGGCGACGCCGGTGACCATGAAGGCGCCCGTCAGCGCGCCGATCAGCCACTTCTGGTCGATCAGGCTGCCGAAGATGCCGAGCAGATCAATACTGTCTTGATCATTGTCGCGGGTGCCGATTACGGACGGTAACTGCATAAGTCTGTTCTTACCATTTGCTGTTCTGAAGAATATTCATCAATGCCCGAGACGCTTTGCCCATGAACTAACAGCATCTTCAATCAATGCGTGGGCATGAATAAACGCGGCTTTGCCTTGACGATACGGATCATGTATTTCGCGCTCGCTCTGCCACTTGCCGAGCAGAAACACTTTGCCTCGGGCGTGCGAGGCAATCTTCAGCACTTGATTGACGTGGGCTTTTTCCATGACCAGGATCAGGTCCGAGTCATTGACGATGTCCGAAGTCAGTTGCCGCGCCTTGAAGGCCTCGGCACGGTGCCCGTGTTCTTCGAGAACCTGCCGCGCCGAGGCCTCCACGCCCTCGCCGACGCGGGCGGACAGGCCGGCGGAGGACACCGTGATGGCGGACGGCCCCAGCGCGTTGCGCAGCAGCAGTTCGGCCGTCGGACTTCGGCATATATTGCCCACGCAGACAACGAGGATCTTTTTGAACAAGTCGTGCTTTCCTGTGTAATATCAAACAGCCAACATGTCGCGAAAGTTAATGAACCCTCACGACTTTCCTGCACTCAGAAATAGCTTCGCCCTGTTAGTACAGGAACATTAAGTACCACAGCGTTTTAAGCCGCCCCAACCACAATTAGCGGACTAAAAATAACTGTGATTTTCAGTTGCTGTTTTCCTGACAAAAAATAACATTCGCGCACTTAGTGCCATCACCGTTATCGGAAATTGAGTAACGGGATAAATATTCGTAGTTGTCATTCTCTTCAGGAGAGCAGACATGAAAACAGCACAGCGCAATAAACTCGCCGCCCTCGCCCTGATGGCGCTTGGTGCCACCAGCCAGGTTCACGCCAGTGAGCTGTTCCCCAACCTTCCAGCAAAAACCATCGGCGTGCAGGTGAAAATCCAGAGCTTCACCGCCGCCGATGCCGCACAAATCAAGGCCGCCGGCTTCAGCTTTGTGCGCTTCGGTGTGTGGAGTGACAGCCTCACCGCCAAGACGTATCAGAAACAGGTCAGCGACGCCTTCGCCGCCGCCGCTTCCGCCGGCCTGCCGGTGCTGCTGACGGTGCGCGCGATCAAGGCACTGCCGGCCACTTCGCCGGAGGAGCTGAACGCCGCCGGCGGTAAGTTCGCCAACACCGTGACCGGGCTGGAAAAATCCTGGAGCTCGCAATTGGTGGCGATCGAAATCTGGAACGAGCCGGACCTGGAAACCTATTGGCCGACGCGCAATTTCGATACAACGTTCGTGCCGTTCATGGCCGGCATGTGCAAGGCCTTCGAAGGTCAGCCGCAGACGACACCAAGGGTCGGTTTCGGCTTCGCCCGGCCGCCGAGCGCCGGCTCGGCCTCGACGGTGGCGCTGAAAAGCATCGTCAGCGATTACCCCGAATGCTTGAACGCCGTGTCCTACCACCCTTACGGCATGACCGCCACGCAGATCAGCAACGCGCAGACCTTCATCCAGCAGAACTTCAATCTGCCGGGGGTCATCAGTGAATGGGGGGTTTCGGCCCTCGCCTCCAACGGTGGTCCTGAGGGGCAAGCGACCAAGATCAACGCGTTTATTACCGACGTTAAACGCCTCAATATTCCCCTGACCTCTATCTATGAATGGCGGAACAGTGATTCAGGCAGCAACGATCGCGAGAAGAACTTCGGCTTTCTGACCTCTGACGGCCAGCCAAAACCGGCGCGGTTGTCCGTGGAAGGTGTGTTGAACGCTGAGTAGGCGTTGGGCGACCGGCCTGTTCACAGGTCGGTTGCTTTGAACCTGTGGGCTGTTTTGGCATCGTATTCAGCGACACCGCGCCCCGCCTTTCAAACAATCGTTTTCAGGTTGTTGCCGCAGGGGCCATCGATCCACGAATGCACCCTTGAGTGCCCGTCAGCGCTCGGGTAATGTCTTCAGACCCATAGGATAGAGCACGCCCATGACTTCCAAGCTGGAACAACTCAAACAGTTCACCACCGTGGTTGCCGACACCGGCGACTTCGAAGCGATCGCCCGAGTCAAACCGACCGATGCCACCACCAACCCTTCCCTGCTGCTCAAGGCTTCGGCGATTCACGGTTACGCCGAACTGCTGAACGATTGCGTTCGCGACTGCAAGGGCGATGTAGGCCTGGCCAGCGACCGTTTCGGCGTCGCAGTGGGCAAGGAAATTCTCAACGTGGTTCCAGGCCGCATCTCCACCGAAGTGGATGCGCGCCTGTCCTTCGACCAGGATGCGATCCTCAAGCGTGCGCATCGCCTGATCGAGCTGTACGACAAGGCCGGCGTTGGCCGTGACCGCGTGCTGATCAAGATCGCCTCGACCTGGGAAGGCATCCGCGCCGCCGAGATCCTCGAGAAGGAAGGCATCCAGACCAACCTGACGCTGCTGTTCTCCTTCGCCCAGGCCGCCGCCTGCGCCGACGCCGGGGTGTTCCTGATCTCGCCGTTCGTGGGCCGCATCTACGACTGGTACAAGAAGGCCAACGGCAACGACTACACCGGCGCCGATGATCCGGGCGTGCAGTCGGTGACGCGCATCTACAACTACTACAAGGCCAACGACTACAAGACCGTGGTCATGGGCGCGAGCTTCCGTAACATCAACCAGATCGAGCAACTGGCTGGCTGCGATCGCCTGACGATCAGCCCGGAACTGCTGGAGAAGCTGGCCGCCGATACCGGCAAGCTGGAACGCAAACTGGCGCCGGGCAATGCCGGTGAAGCGCGTCTGAGCCTCAACGAAGCGCAATTCCGCTGGTTGTCCAACGAAGACGCGATGGCCACCGAGAAACTGGCTGAAGGCATCCGTCAGTTCGCCCGCGACCAGGAAAAACTGGAAGCATTGCTGCAGGCCAAGCTGTGATTTGAGTCTGTAGAACGCAAAAAGGGCGAACCTGTGAGGGTTCGCCCTTTTTCATTTGCCTGCACTGATAAATGTATCGACCGACCCGACGCCATCGCGGGCAAGCCCGCTCCCACAGGGTATGTGGAGAACCTAAGTTTGAGGTTTCACGCGATCATTGTGGGAGCGGGCTTGCCCGCGATGAGGCCAGCCCAGACAACATCAATTCATGAGGTCAGTGTCTTTCCAGGGCATTGACCAGATCATGAAACGCTTCACGATTGGAATCGTTCAGGCCCATGAGAATCTTGTGCGCTTCCAGCACCTTGATTCGCACCACTTCTTCGGACTGGTCCTGATCCGGCAGGTCGTCCAGGCACTCCGGGCACGGCACCGGGTGGTTGACGATGTTGAACACCTGCTCGAAGCCCATCGACTGCAAAAGCCGAGTGATGTCTTCGTGGGTGGTGACAACCGTCGGCAACAGGCCGACCTTCTGCCGCGACAGGATCGACAGTTTGGCCAGCAGGCCCAGGGTGGTGCTGTCGATGCTGCGGGTTTCGGTCAAATCGATCACGATCGCGTTGAAATTCAGCGCGGTGAAGATTTTCTCAATAGTCGCATCCAACGCCGAACACAGGGTCAGGCGAACTTCACCGACGAACTTCAGGACGAAGGTGCCGTCCTGCTCGGCGAACTGGATTCTACCGGTACTCATTAAAGATTCCTGCTCAACACCAACAGGGCGATATCATCCGGCATCTCCCCTAGCGTGGCCAAACCAAACACTTGCCGCAGACCATCCAGGCTGCCGCCCGCCGACTTCACCCGTTCGGGCAAAGCAGCCTCTTTTTCTTTGAGCGTTGCTTCCGGCAAAAGGTCCAGAATGCCATCAGACATCAGCGTCAGGCTGAACGTCGGCGGCAGCTCAAGCACGTGGTCTTCGTAGGTGGCTTCGTTGAAAAGCCCCACCGGCAGACCACGGCCTTCGAGATAACGAACACTGTCAGGCGTGTACAACACAGGCAAAGGCAGATGGCCGCCGATGCTATAGGTCAACAAACCGGTCTCCTCGTCGATGACTCCACCGACCATTGTGACGTGTTTACCCAGCTTACAACTGATCAGCCCCCGGTTGATATGACCGAGCACTTCCGAAGGTTTGAACTCCGGCAAGGTACCGCTGCGTTTTGACTCGAAGAGCAAACGCGTGGTCATGAACTTCAACAGCACGGTGACGAAGGCTGATGACGCACCATGCCCGGAAACATCCGCCAGATAAAACGCGACCCGGCGCTCGTCAACGCGGAAATAGTCGACAAAATCACCCGACAGGTACAGCGACGGGATGATCTGGTGGGCAAAGTTGAATTCGTCGATGCTCCACGGGCTTTCCGGCAGCATGTTCATCTGCACCTGGCGACCGGCGTTCTGGTCTTCCTGGAGCAGGTTCAGGCTGGCTTCGAGCTCGCGGTTGGCCTTTTCCAGCTTCTCGCTGTAGCGCTGGTTTTCCAGCAGCAGCCGCGCACGATCCAGGGCCCGGCGCACGGAGTGCTCGAGCACAGCCAGATCTTCGAGAGGCTTGATCAGGTAGTCCGCCGCACCCAGGCGCAGGGCCTCGACTGCGTCGTTCATCACCCCGGCACCCGAGACCACGATCACCGGCGTATCGGGTGAGCGCTCGGTGACCTGACGGATCAGTTCGAGACCGCCCATCTGCGGCATGCGCAGATCGCAGATGACCAGATCGGGCTCGTCTTGCTCGAATACCTGAAGACCCTGTTGACCGTTGCCGGCCTGCAGGACGCTGAAACCACTGTCTTCCAGATAGGCCGCGAGGCTCGCGCGCACTACCTCGTCATCATCGATTATCAGCAGCGTGGCACTGGTTTTTGGCATGTGGGCAAACGGCGCCAGAATTAGGTTGGCGTAGTGAGCGGGGCAACGGCCCTGCGCAGACTACTGGATTCGCTTTCTAGCCTCTCTGTTGCAGCGCTTTCAAGCATTCGCCTGGCGCGCGGTTTTAAACAGAGGTGCCCTTCTAAGGCGCAGACGGTACTCCCATCCGCAGAGCGTTTCAAGCATGCGCCGATTGTCGCTTGACGACTTTGTTTGTCAAATCACCGGGAGTTATAAGAACCGCTCCAACGGTAACCCGATGGAAGGTAGTGGCAGTCGCAGGCAACGCTCTGGCGCGGACAAAAAAGGCGACCCGAGGGTCGCCTTTCTGTCGCCGGTCGAAATCAGAAATCGTCTTCGACCTGACCGTCCTTCACCTTGAACTCGCGGTTCTGCAGGTAAGCGTTGCGGATGAAGGTGTATTTGTCGCCGCTGATCAGCTTCTCGCTCGACAGCAGGCTGGCGCGGGTGTCGACGATGTTCAGGCCGAAGATCGAGTTACGCGTCGGCACGTGGTCGATGTAGCGGTACGCGCCGGTGAAGCTGTCGACATATTTCGACGGTGCGTCACGCAGGGTGCTCGGCCCCATCAGCGGCAGCATAACGTACGGGCCGCTGCCCACGCCCCAGTAACCGAGGGTCTGACCGAAGTCTTCGTCGCTGCGGTTCAAGCCCATCTTGGTGCCGACATCAAAGAAGCCGAGCAGACCGAAGGTGGTGTTGAAGATCAGTCGGGCGGTATCAACGCCCGCCGCAGCCGGTTTGGCCTGGAGAATGTTGTTCGCCAGGTTGGTCACGTCACCGACGTTGCGGAACATATTGTGAATGCCGTCTTCAACGAACTGCGGGGTGATGAACTCATAACCCTGGGCCAGTGGCTTCAGCGCGTAGGTGTCAACGAAGTCGTTGAACTGGAAAATCGGCCGGTTGACGCTTTCCCAAGGGTCTTCTTCGGTGGCCGCCTGGGTGGCGAACGGCGCCAGCAACAGGCTGGCACATACACTTAGCTGAGTGAGCGAAGGGCTCCAGCGCATAGAAAAACTCCTTGGATTCGATACTGGCGCGGTCCTCTCGGCCCGGGCATTAAGGCCGCTAGTATAAGCGTAAACGGCGATTTGGGCAGTGCGCCGCTGCAAGGATATGCAGGAAGTTTCCTACGCAGGCTTTCACCCGCCTGTCATGCAACTGTCACCCCAGCGCCTTAGTCTTGAGCGTTATTTCAGGGACGTTGCCATGACTCACGCCGAAACCTTGCCCGTCGCCGCGCCCGGCCTGACTGCCGTGCTGTTCGGCCTGAGCGGTTGCCTGGTGGATTTCGGTGCCCGCGCCGCGCAAGAGCTCAACTCCCAGCCGGAACATGCCAAAACTACACCGGGCGCACTCGATAGCCTGAAAAGTTTGCAGCGCCAGGGAATTCCCTGCGCGTGGCTCGACGAATTGCCCCCTGCCCTCGCTCAGCCACTGGCCGCGTCGCTGCCGGACTGGATCAAACCGACGCAACATTCAGCAACAATGAATCCGTGGCCAGCGCCCAACGCGTGCTGGCAGGCGTTGATGAGTTTGAACATCGACCGCCTCGACGGTTGCGTGCTGGTCAGTGGTGAGCCGCGCCTGTTACAGGCCGGTCTGAATGCCGGGTTATGGACGATTGGCCTGGCGTCCTGTGGCTCGCTGTGCGGCCTTAACCCAAGCGAATGGCAGGCGCTCTCGCAAAAGGAGCGCGAACAGTTGCGCGGCAAGGCAACTGTGCAGTTGTTCGGCCTGGGCGTGCATTCGGTAATCGATCATCTCGGCGTACTGGACGCCTGCCTCGCCGACATCAGCTTGCGCCGCGCCAAAGGCGAAAAGCCCTGACCGGCGTCATGCAGGTTTACCGAGAGTGGATTAATCTAAAGGTCAGCCATAGACCTTTGGCGCGCGGCTGCGGTCAATGCCAGTGCCTATTGATAAAAGGAAACCACCATGCCCGCCCAAGAACTGCAAAAACAGCTCGATACCCTGCGCGAGCAGCTGGAACACAATCCACCGCTGTCGGAAGCCGAGCGTGATGATCTGCATGCGCTGATGGCGCAGATCGAATCGGAGATCCAGCTGGAAACTGCCACCCAGAACGCAAGCATCGCCGATGGCGTGAACCTGGCAGTGGAGCGCTTCGAAGTCGAACACCCGGCGATCGCCGGCACCCTGCGCAACATCGTCAACGCGCTGGGCAGCATGGGCATCTGACGCCCCGCCGCACAAAAAAGCCCTGCCAGCGATGGCAGGGCTTTTTCATTTGCAAAATGTGCATGCAAGCCCTTGTGGGAGCGAGCCTGCTCGCGAAGGCGTCGTGTCAGTCGACATCATCGTTGAATGACACGCCGCATTCGCGAGCAGGCTCGCTCCCACATTGGATATCGCACATTCAGGATCTTTATTGACGTACGAGCCGATGATTTGGCAACTGCACCTCTTCAGTGCTGCGATACGGATTGATATCCAGCCCACCCCGGCGTACATAGCGCGCAAATACCGTCAGTTTCTCCGGCTTCAACAACCGCTGCAGATCGAGGAAAATCCGCTCAACGCATTGCTCATGGAAGTCCGAATGCTGGCGGAAGCTGACGATGTACTCCAGCAGGCTGGCGTGATCCAGCGCCGCGCCGCGATATTCCACTACCACGCTGCCCCAGTCCGGCTGGCTGGTCACCGGGCAGTTGGATTTGAGCAGGTGGCTGTGCACGCTCTCCTCGACCACGCGCGAATTGTCGCAACGCAGCAGCTCCGGACGCGGATGCTCATAGTTGCTCACGCTGATATCCAGATCGTCGATGCACACGCCCGGCAACGCCACCACGCCTTCGGCTTCGACGTCCTTCAGACTGCGAACCCGAACGCCCACAGGTTTACCGGCAGCGGCGGACAGATCCTTGACCAGCGTCGCTTGCAATATGGCAACGTCGGCGAACGGCGTCTGGTTCAGCGAGTTGAGGTAGAGCTTGAACGACTTCGATTCGATGATGTTCGGCGAGTCCGCCGGGATGCTGAATTCAGCGATCGCCACCACCGGTTTGCCCGAGGGCAGCAGCCACGACAGCTCGAAGCAGTTCCAGAAATCCACGCCTTTATACGGCAGGGTTTCGGCGGTCAGACCTAGCTCCGCCCATTTCGCGGTGCGCGGAATCGGGAACAGCAGGGACGGCGTGTACGTGGCGATGTATTCGCTGGATTTGCCCAGCGGCGAATGTTCGGCTGCGGGATGCATGGCGGAAACCTGACTGAAGAATCAGCGGATTCTACCAGCCTTTGCCCGCGCCTTTGAGTGCTTACTGACTGACTGTCAGTTTGCCGACCATGCCCGCCTGATAATGCCCGGGGATATTGCAGGCAAACTCGAGCGCCGTGGCCTTGCTGAAGGTCCAGGTCAACTCGGCGGTTTTACCGGGCTCGACCAGCACGCTGTTGGGGTCGTCATGCTGCATGCCGTGGCCCATCGCTGCGTGATCCATGCCCGCCATGTCGTGGGACATTTCTTTCATGCCTGTCGGCGTTAGCATGCCGCTTTGCTGCATCTGCAGCATTTCCTGCTGGTGACTGGCATGCATCGCCGCATCACCGAGGTTGAATTCATGCAGCAACTGGCCTTTATTCACCAGTACAAAGCGAACCGTCTCACCGGCCTTGACCTGTATGGCTTTCGGGTCGAAGTTCATGTCGCCCATGACGATTTCGATACTGCGCGTGGCCTGGCTCGCCGCTGCCGGCTGGCCGAAGGCGAAGGTGTGCGCCGGTGTCGCCCAGGCTGGCGAACTCAATGCCAGCAGACAGGTGGCTATTTTCAGCGAGGTGCGCAAAAACATGGTCGTACTCCAACAAGAGAAGGTTCAGCCTGTGGGAAACTCTAACCACCCAGGGCTGGCATCGACCTGACAGGCAGATTACAACTTTGTCAGCTTGGCGCTTATCGCCGGATCTCACGGTATAACGCCCTCGCCCTTCCAAATACCAACCCCGCCCGAGTCGCCCATGAAACTGTTGATCGTCGAAGACCAAGCGAAAACCGGCCAATACCTGCGTCAGGGCCTGACCGAGGCCGGATTCAATACCGAGCTGGTGGCCGATGGCATCAGCGGCCAGCAATTGGCCTTGAGCGGCGACTACGCGCTGTTGATCCTCGATGTGATGCTGCCCGGGCGCAGTGGCTGGCAGATTCTACAAGCGGTGCGCAGCGCTGGCCTCGAAACGCCGGTACTTTTTCTCACCGCCAAAGACGCCGTGGAGGACAGGGTTCACGGCCTCGAACTGGGCGCCGACGATTATCTGGTCAAGCCATTCGCCTTTTCCGAGCTGCTCGCGCGGGTGCGCAGCCTGTTGCGGCGCGGCAGCGCAATCGCCCAGGAAACCAGCCTGCAACTGGCCGATCTGCGCCTGGATCTGATCCGCCGCCGGGTCGAACGCAGCGGCCAGCGCATCGACCTGACCGCCAAGGAATTCGCCCTGCTGGAAATGCTCCTGCGCCGTCAGGGTGAAGTCCTGCCCAAATCGCTGATCGCCTCGCAGGTTTGGGACATGAATTTCGACAGCGACACCAACGTCATCGAAGTGGCGATCCGCCGCTTGCGCCTGAAGATCGACGATGACTTCCCCAACAAGTTGATCCATACCGTGCGCGGCATGGGTTATGTGCTCGAAGAGCGTTCGCTGTGATGCGTCGTTGGTCCTTGAGCACGCGCCTGGCACTGTTGTTTGCCGCCTGCACTGCGGTGGTCTCGCTGTTCGCCGGGGTGCTGTTCGACCGCGCCAGCGAGGCGCACTTCATCGAACTTGACCAGCAACAACTGGAGACGAAGCTGATCGGCCTGCGCCGCGCCTTGCAGGATCTGCAGCCTGCTCAACGCGAAGCGCGGCTGGCCGATGAACTCAGCCGTCAGGCGGATCTGTCGTTGCGCATCACCAGCGGCGATGGCCAGCACTGGTATGACAGCTCGGTGCAGATTCCGAAGAATCTGCCGCTGCAAACTGGCCTGTCGACCATCAGCCATGACGGCACCGATTACCGCGTGCTGCGCGCCCCGCTCTACCCGGACACAGCGGATTCGCCACAACTGACGCTGCTGTTGGACATCACCCATCACCAGCATTTTCTTGAGCGCATGCAGCATCTGATCTGGCTGACCGTCGGCCTGTCGGCGCTGGCCACTGCCCTGCTCGGCGCCTGGGCCGCGCGCAGCGGTCTGCGCCCGTTGCGGCGGATGAGCGCAGTGGCCCGTGGGATTTCTGCGCAATCGCTCAACGCCCGACTGCCTGAAGAGAAGATGCCACCAGAGCTTGCAGAAATGGCCTACAGCTTCAACGCCATGCTCGCACGCCTCGACGACTCGTTTCAGCGCCTCTCGGCGTTCTCCGCCGACATCGCCCATGAACTGCGCACACCGTTGTCGAATCTGCTGACCCACACCCAGGTCACCCTCACCCGCCCCCGGGCACTGGAGGATTACCGCGAAGCGCTGCACAGCAACCTCGAAGAACTGCAATGGATGGCGCAACTGGTCAACGACATGCTCTACCTGGCCAAGGCTGACCACGGCTTGCTGATGCCCAAGCGCGAACCACTGGAGCTGGCGGATGAGGCCGACATGTTGCTGGAGTTTTTTGCGCCATTGGCGGAAGACGCTGGCGTGAGCTTGAGCCGTGAAGGTGAGGCGCGTATCGAAGGTGATCGCGGCATGTTGCGCCGGGCCTTGTCGAACCTGCTGGATAACGCACTGCGGTTTACCCCGGCCGAGGGGTACGTTCGCTTGAGCATCGTCGACGAGGCGAAAGCTGTGCGCGTTTGCGTCGAGAATAGTGGCCAAGGGATTTCAGCGCACGCGCTGCCACGTTTGTTTGACCGGTTCTATCGGGCGGACCCTGCACGGCAGGAAGGCAGCAGTGAACATGCGGGGTTGGGCTTGGCAATTACCCAGTCGATCGTGCGTGCCCATGGCGGGC
Source organism: Pseudomonas siliginis (assembly GCF_024072275.1). Classification (NCBI taxonomy): domain Bacteria; kingdom Pseudomonadati; phylum Pseudomonadota; class Gammaproteobacteria; order Pseudomonadales; family Pseudomonadaceae; genus Pseudomonas; species Pseudomonas siliginis. The sequence continues at coordinate 3,982,624 of NZ_CP099598.1, forward strand.
AGATTCATTGCGAATCTGAAGCGGGTTGGACGCGGTTTGTAATCGAGTTGCCTCGGACCTGATCGTTCCCACGCTCTGCGTGGGAATGCAGCCCGGGACGCTCCGCGTCCCTTCAAGAGCCGAACGCAGAGCGTCCGTTGAGGCATTCCCACGCAGAGCGTGGGAACGAGCATGGAGTCGCTTACGAATATCTCAGCGCATGCGCCGGCTCAATCTTCGCCGCCCGCCACGCCGGATACACCGTCGCCAGGAAGCTCAGGATGAAACCCGCCGAGCAGATCAACAGCACATCCCCACCCTGCAGTTCCGAGGGCAGGTTGCTGACGAAATACACATCCGAACTGAAGATGTGCTGCCCGGTCACACGCTCGACCCAGCCGACCAATTCACTGACATTGAGCGCCGCAATCACGCCCAGCACGCCGCCAATGATGGTGCCGACAATACCGATCACCGTGCCCTGGACCATGAAGATCGCCATGATCTGACGGGGCGTGGCGCCGATCGTGCGCAGGATGGCGATGTCGGCGCCCTTGTCGTTCACCACCATGATCAGCGTCGCGATGATGTTGAACGCCGCCACCGCGACGATCATCAGCAACAGCAGGCCGATCATGGTTTTTTCCATCTTCATCGCGCTGAACAGGCTGCCCTGGGTGTGAGTCCAGTCGTCAGCCTTGAAGTCGGCGCCGAGGCCACCGGCAATGTCCGCAGACACTTTCGGCGCCGCGTACAGATCCTTGACCGCCAGACGCACGCTCTGCACCTGATTTGGCTGCCAGTGCTGCATGGTCGCGGCGTCGGCGACGTGAATCAGGCCCATCGAGCCGTCCAGCTCGGCGCCGACCTTGAACACGCCAACCACATTCAGGCGCTGCATGCGCGGGGTGATACCGCCCGGCGCGGTGCTGACTTCCGGGACGATCAGAGTGATCTTGTCGCCGACATTGAGGCGGAAACGCCGCGCGGTGATTTCACCGATCACCACACCGAATTCACCCGGCTTCAAGGCATCCAGACGACCCTGGACGATGTGCTGGGCAACGATCGACACCTTGCCTTCCTGGGCCGGATCAACGCCGCTGATCTGAATCGGCTGCATCGAACCCTTGTAGGACAGCATGCCTTCCATTTCGGTGAACGGCACGGCGGCCGTCACTTCGGGATTTTTCATCGCAGCGGCGGCCACTGGCTGCCAGTCATCGATCGGCTTGACGCCAACGATGGTCGCATGGGGCACCATGCCGAGGATGCGCGAGCTCATTTCGCGCTGAAAGCCGTTCATCACCGACAGCACGACGATCATCGCCAGCACGCCGAGGGCGAGGCCGATCATCGAGGTCATCGAAATGAACGAAACAAAGCGATTGCGGCGCTTGGCGCGGGTATAGCGCGTGCCGATAAAGATCGATAACGGTCTGAACATTCGCTGGGGCACCGTATAGAAATAAAAGACCCGGCACCGTTACGGGCGCCGGGTTTCAGCCATTCAGATGGGGGTCAGGCAACCTTCCTGCAACTGCAGGACGCGGTCCATCTGGCGAGCCAGGTTCATGTCGTGCGTCACCACCAGGAACGCCGTGCGCATCGAAGTGCTCAGCTCCAGCATCAGATCCTGAATGCCTTCGGCGGTATGCAGGTCGAGGTTGCCGGTTGGCTCATCGAGCATCACCAGCCCCGGGTTGTTCACCAGTGCACGGGCAATGGCCACGCGCTGACGTTCGCCGCCGGAGAGTTCCGCCGGTTTGTGTTCCAGACGATGGCCCAGACCGACGCGCTCCAGCAATGCCGTGGCACGCTGGCGCGCCTCCGGGATGGCGGTCTTGCCGATCAACAGCGGCATGCAGACGTTTTCCAGCGCGGTGAATTCCGGCAGCAGGTGGTGAAACTGGTAAACGAAACCAAGCGCGCGATTGCGCAGCAGGCCCCGCTTCTTCTCGCTCAACGCCGACAGTTCTTCACCGTCGAGCCAGACGCTGCCCTTGCTCGGCGTATCGAGGCCGCCGAGCAGGTTGAGCAAGGTACTTTTGCCGGAACCGGATTTACCCACGATCGCCACACGCTCGCCCGGGTGCAACTCCAGTTGCAGGCCGGCCAGCACTTGTACCGACTCAGGCCCCTCCTCGTAGGATTTGCCCAGGTTACGGCAGCTCAGAATTGCTTGTTCACTCATGCCCGACTCACTCATAACGTAACGCCTCCGCCGGCTGGGTGCGCGCGGCACGCCAGGCGGGATACAGGGTGGCGAGGAAACTCAGGACCAACGCAGCGGCGCAGACCATGATGACGTCCTGGCTCTGGACCTGCGAAGGAAGATAATCAATGAAATACACGTCAGCATTAAGGAACTTGTGGCCGATCAGCCCTTCAAGCGCCGAAATGGCCGCACTGACATTCAGCGCCGCAAGGATCCCGACTACCGCGCCAATGGCCGTGCCGACCACGCCGATCACCGTGCCCTGCACCATGAACGTGCGCATGATCGTGCCCGGTGTCGCGCCGAGGGTGCGCAGAATGGCGATGTCACCCTTCTTGTCGTTGACCACCATCACCAGCGTGGAAATGATGTTGAACGCGGCGACGGCGACGATCAGCAGCAACAGCAGCCCGATCATGGCTTTTTCCATGCGGATCGCCTGATACAGGTTGCCGTGGGTGCGGGTCCAGTCGCGGGCGTAGTAACGATCTTCGCCGAGCTGCTGGGCAATGTTCCACGCCTCGCGCGGGGCCTGGAACAGGTCGTCGAACTTCAGTCGCAGGCCCTGCACCTGATCGGCTTTCCAGCGGTGCATTTTCGCCAGATCCTGCAGATTGGTCACGCCGAGGTAGCCGTCGAGCTCACCGGCGCCGACATGGAAAATCCCGACCACGGTGAAGCGCTTCATGCGCGGGAACATCCCGGCCGGGGTCACGCTGACCTCCGGCGCGACGAAGGTGACCTTGTCGCCGATGCCAACGCCAAGCTTGGTCGCGGCCTTGTCGCCGATGACGATGCCGAAGCTGCCCGGTGTCAGGTCGTCGAGTTTGCCCTGCTTCATGAAGTTGTCGATGATCGACACATTGCGCTCGAGCGCAGGATCAATGGCATTGAGCAACACCTTGGAAACCTGACCGTTATTGGTCAGCAGGCCCTGCATCTGGGTGAACGGCGCCACCGCCGTCACCTGCCGGTTCTGCTTAACCTTGTCGGCCAGGCTCTGCCAGTCATTGATCGGCTCGCCGGTCTCGAGAGTGGCGTGGGGCACCATGCCCAGCACGCGGGTGCGCATCTCATGGTCAAAGCCGTTCATCACCGACAGCACGACGATCATCACGACCACGCCAAGGGCGAGCCCGATCATCGAAGTCAGGGAAATGAATGACACAAAATGATTGCGACGCTTTGCACGGGTATAACGCGTGCCGATAAATACGAAGAGAGGTCTGAACATGTCGGGGCTTGTTCGGAGGGAAAAGGAACGTCCTTGTGGCGGGGGTCGAAAACCAGCTTTACACTCAGACCACCGCCGCTACCATGGGTTCGCCATGTCGACATTAGATGAAGAAGATCGCCGCGAATACTACCGTATCGAGGACACGATCGCACTGGAAATTCGGCCCCTGTCCGCTCCCGAAGCCGCAGGCCAGGAAGTGTTGCAGGATGCTTCCCCACTGTTCAACCTGCTCAGCGAACTGCACCTGAGCGAATTCGAGTCGCAGCACCTGTTGCGGCAGATCAGCGAGCGCGACCGCGCCATCGCGGCCTTCCTCAAATCGCAGAACAAACGCATCGACCTGCTCAGCCAGGTAATCGCCCTGACGGTGCTCGGACACATCGGCGAGCCGCAGCCGGTGATCATCTCCGAGGGCGGGATCGACTTTCAGTACCCGACCCCGATTGCCACCGGCGCGCACCTGTCGGTGAAACTGGTGCTGATGCCGCAGGCGCTTGGCCTGCTGCTGCGCGCCCGGGTCACCCATTGCGATCCCAAGGGCGATGGCTATGACGTCGGCACCGAGTTCGAGCGCCCGACCGATGCCCAGCGCCAGTTGCTCGCGCGCTACATCTTGCAGAAGCAGGCTCAGGAACGCCGTCTGGCCCGCGAACAGAACGAATCTGGCATTTAACTTAAGGAAGCACCGTGACCCTCATCTACGGCCACCGCGGCGCCAAGGGCGAAGCACCGGAAAACACCCTGAGCAGCTTTCAGGAATGCCTCAAGCACGGCGTGCGCCGCTGCGAACTGGATCTGCACCTGTCCAAGGACGGCGAGCTGATGGTCATCCATGACCCGACGCTCAAGCGCACCACCGACCGTCGCGGCAAAGTCGTCGAGCACACCGCCGCCGAACTGGTGACCTACGACGCGCGCAAGGGTGGCCCGGGCTGGATCCAGCCGTGCCCGATTCCGACGCTGGAAGAGTTGTTCGAGAAATGTGATTTCGAGCACTGGCAGCTGGAAGTCAAAAGCGCTTCACGCACCCGCGCGGCGACTACCGTGCTGGCGATTCGGGAAATGGCTCAACGGCATGGCCTGCTCGACAAGGTGACGATCACCTCGAGTTCACGGGAAGTCTTGAAGGCAGCGCTGGACCTGGTACCGGACGTATCCCGTGGCCTGGTGGCCGAATACGCGTGGCTCGATCCGTTGAAGGTGGCGGCCAGCTACGGTTGCGAAATTCTCGCGTTGAACTGGACGCTGTGTACGCCGGAACGCCTGCAGAAGGCGCAGCGTCAGGGCCTGCACGTGTCGGTGTGGACCGTCAACGAGCCTGCACTGATGCGCAGACTCGCCGACTTCGGCGTTGACAGCCTGATTACAGACTTTCCCGGTTTGGCCACTGCCACCCTTGAGAATTGCTGAAATCGGTCTCCCCGGCCGGCTCAGGCCACCGGCCGGAGCCCGTCAAAAAAGCCGATTGAGGCCGTCGTACGCCGCTACCCGATAGGCTTCGGCCATGGTCGGGTAGTTGAACGTGGTGTTGACGAAATACTTCAGGGTGTTCAGCTCGCCCGGCTGGTTCATGATCGCCTGACCGATGTGCACGATCTCCGACGCCTGATAACCGAAGCAGTGCACGCCGAGCACTTCCAGCGTTTCGCGGTGGAAGAGGATCTTCAGCATGCCTTGCGGCTCACCGGCAATCTGCGCCCGCGCCATGCTCTTGAAGAAGGCCTTGCCGACTTCGTACGGCACTTTCGCCTGGGTCAGCTCCTGCTCGTTCTTGCCGATCGAGCTGATCTCCGGAATGGTGTAGATGCCGGTCGGCACGTCATTGACGAAGCGCCAGCTGCCATTGTCGACGATGCTGCCAGCGGCCGAACGACCCTGGTCGTGGGCGGCACTGGCCAGGCTTGGCCAGCCGATCACGTCACCGGCGCCGTAGATGTTCTCTATGCAGGTGCGGTAGTTCTGGTCGACTTCGATCTGGCCACGGCTGTTGACCTTGACCCCGATGTTTTCCAGACCCAGCGTGTCGGTGTTGCCGGTACGGCCATTGCACCAGAGCAAGGCGTCGGCCTTGATCTTCTTGCCGGATTTCAGGTGCAGGATCACGCCGTTGTCCACGCCTTCGACGCGGTCGTACTCTTCGTTGTGACGCACGGTGATGTTGTTGTTGCTGAAGTGGTAGCTCAGCGCCTGGGAAATTTCCGAGTCAAGGAAGCTCAGCAACTGGCCACGGTTGTCGACCAGTTCGACCAGCACACCCAGACCACTGAAGATCGATGCGTATTCGCAACCGATCACACCAGCGCCGTAAACGATCAGTTTGCGCGGGGTGTGACCGAGGCTGAGGATGGTGTCGCTATCGTAGATGCGCGGGTGGTGGAAATCGATGTCCGCCGGGCGATACGGGCGCGAACCGGTGGCGATGATGATGTGCTTGGCCACCAGCTTCTCGACCACGCCGTTGCCGCAGACCACTTCGATGGTTTGCTCGTCGGCGAAGCTGCCGGTACCGAAGAACACGTCGACGCGGTTACGGGCGTAGTAGCCGGTGCGCGATGCGACTTGTTTGGAAATGACTTTTTCGGCGCTTTTCAACACGTCCGGGAAGGAGAACCAGCGTGGCTCGCCGATCGCGCGGAACATCGGGTTGGTGTTGAACTGCATGATCTGCCGCACCGAGTGACGCAGTGCCTTGGACGGGATGGTGCCGAGGTGGGTGCAGTTGCCGCCGACCTGACGACGGCTGTCGACCATCGCGACCTTGCGCCCCGCTTTGGCGGCGTTCATTGCCGCGCCTTCTCCCGCCGGGCCGGAACCCAGTACCACCACGTCGTAGTTGTAGACAGCCATGCGTACTCCTCAGAACAGGCCGCGGTGCCAGCAGCACCGGCGGCTAAATCACGCCGAACGGCGGCGCGAAGGAACAATTGGGGGCCAGTGAAGAACCCGGACACAGTCTATAGAAGCGTCAACGCCGCGCACATTAACCCTTGGTCGCGTCGTAGGCTACTTTTGCCTGCACTACAACGCCAGCTTTCGTCTTGTCTTCGGTCAGTTTTTTTCACCGACAAGCTGCGTAAATGCCTGACTGCTGCGGGTGACGAAACCTGTATCGGCACGCAGGACAAAGAATGCAGCAATGTCATGCTTCTGGGCATAGTCCCGTGCCCTTTCCGGCCCGAGAATCAGCAACAGCGTCGATAGTCCATCGGCCATCAACGCTGAAGGATGAATCACCGTGACTGACGCCAGATCATGTAGGACCGGCCTTCCGCTGCGCGCATCGAAGGTGTGGGAATAACGCCGACCGTCCTGCAGAAAATAATGGCGGTAGTCACCGGAGGTGGACACGCCGTAGCCATCGACATCGATAATCCGCTCGGCCACTTGCTGGTCATCGCGAGGCTCTTCGAGAGCGATGCGCCACGCGGAACCATCCGGCTTCTTGCCCCGGGCTTTGAGTTCGCCCGTGGCTTCGACCAGGTAATTGTCGATGCCCATGCCCTGCAATCTGGCGGCGATGGTATCCACGGCGTAACCGGCGGCAATACTGTTGAAGTCGACTTCGACGGCGGCGTCCTTGCACAACCGTTCGCCGTCGATGCGCAGATGCTGATGGCCGACCCGCTGCATGACCTCGGCCACAGCGGCCGCATCAGGGATCTTTTCCTCGCGTCCTTGCGGGCCGAATCCCCAGAGGTCCAGCAGCGGTTCCACGGTCAGGTCGTAGGAGCCTTCGCTTTGCATTGAAAGCTGTTCGCCGATACGGACCAATTCGAGCACCGCTGCCGGCATGGCTTGGCAGCTATCGGCGGGCAAGGCGTTGAAACGCTGGATGGCGGAGTCACTTCGGTAAGTCGACAGCTGTTGATCGACTTCACCGAGGATGGTCTCCACTTCGCCGCGCACCATTGAAGGATCGGCGACCCCGGCGTGGCGTACGTACTTGACCGACCAGGTGCTGCCCATGGTCGAACCGCCAACCTCTTCCAGGGAATCGCCGTTGCCGCAGCCGCCGATTGCCACCGCCAACACCACAAGCCCCAACCAGCGTCCAGTTAACAATTCTTCATCTCCCCGCAAAACCACGGCGGCCATTATGAACTACAAGCGCCCGCTCGCTTCCCCATGGCTGCAACGCCTTTATACAAAATTGAACAGTGAGTACCTCCCATGTCCTCCACCACGGGCAAAGGCAAAGCGATCTTTCGCGTTGTCAGCGGCAACTTCCTCGAAATGTTCGACTTCATGGTCTACGGCTTCTATGCCACGGCCATCGCCAAAACCTTCTTCCCCACCGACAGCGCCTTCGCTTCGCTGATGCTGTCGCTGGCGACCTTCGGCGCCGGCTTCCTGATGCGCCCGCTGGGGGCGATTTTCCTCGGTGCCTATATCGACCGTCACGGACGGCGCAAAGGGCTGATCATCACTTTGGCGATGATGGCCGCCGGTACAGTGCTGATTGCCTGCGTACCCGACTACGCGACGCTCGGTGTCGCCGCGCCGCTGCTGGTGTTGTTCGGCCGTTTGCTGCAAGGCTTCTCGGCGGGCGTGGAACTGGGCGGCGTGTCGGTGTATCTGGCGGAAATTTCGACGCCGGGGCGTAAAGGCTTTTTCGTCAGTTGGCAGTCCGCCAGCCAACAGGCAGCCGTGGTGTTCGCCGGTCTGCTCGGCGTTGGCCTCAACCACTGGCTGAGTCCGGAGCAAATGGGCGAATGGGGCTGGCGCGTGCCGTTTCTGATTGGCTGCATGATCGTGCCGGTGATTTTCTTCATCCGTCGCTCGCTGGAAGAAACTCCGGAATTCCAGGCGCGAACCCACCGCCCTACCCTCGGCGAAATCGTCCGCTCGATCGGGCAGAACTTCGGCATCGTCATTGCCGGCATGGCGCTGGTGGTGATGACCACGGTGTCGTTCTACCTGATCACTGCGTACACGCCGACGTTTGGCAAGGCTGAGCTGCATCTGTCGGACCTCGACGCCTTGCTGGTGACGGTGTGCATCGGCTTGTCGAACTTCTTCTGGCTACCGGTGATGGGCGCGGTATCCGACAAGATCGGCCGAAAACCCTTACTGCTGGCGGCGACAATTCTGGCGATCCTCACGGCGTATCCGGCACTGTCGTGGCTGGTGGCGAATCCGAGCTTCAGCCATTTGCTGATTGTCGAATTGTGGCTGTCGTTCCTGTACGGCTCGTACAACGGCGCGATGGTGGTGGCGCTGACCGAGATCATGCCGGTGGAAGTGCGCACGACCGGGTTTTCCCTGGCTTACAGTTTGGCAACGGCGACGTTCGGCGGATTTACTCCGGCAGCGTGCACCTATCTGATTCATGTGCTGGACAACAAGGCAGCACCGGGCATCTGGCTCAGTGGCGCGGCGGTGTTGGGCTTGATTGCGACACTGGTGCTGTTCCGTGGCAACCGGCATGAGTTGCGCACAGCGCAGGCCTCGGTAGCCAGCGGCGCCTGACAGAATGCTTTCGCGAGCAGGCTCGCTCCCACAGAAGATTGTGAACGACACCGATCCAGTGTGGGAGCGAGCCTGCTCGCGAAGAGGCCGGCAAGGACGCCGAAGATCCAACAGGCCCACAAACAAAAACGCCCCGACAAAATGCCGGGGCGTTTTCATTCAAGCCTGAGGCTTAGCGCGGGAACGCTGGCGGATTCACATCAGCCATGTCTTCCATCACACGAACTACCTGGCAGCTGTAGCCGAACTCGTTGTCGTACCAGACGTACAGAACGACGCGGTTGTCCTGCACGATGGTCGCTTCAGCGTCGACTACACCGGCGTGACGCGAGCCAACGAAGTCAGTCGACACCACTTCCTGCGAATTGACGAAGTCGATCTGCTTGTGCAGCTCGGAGTGCAGAGCCATGTAGCGCAGGTACTCGTTCATCTCTTCACGGGTGGCGGCTTTCTCAAGGTTGAGGTTGAGAATGGCCATCGACACGTTTGGCGTCGGAACGCGGATCGCGTTACCGGTCAGCTTGCCGGCCAGCTCAGGCAGAGCCTTGGCAGCAGCGGTAGCGGCGCCGGTCTCGGTGATCACCATGTTCAGCGCGGCGCTGCGGCCACGGCGATCGCCCTTGTGGAAGTTGTCGATCAGGTTCTGGTCGTTGGTGTACGAGTGAACGGTTTCGACGTGACCGTTGATGATGCCGAACTTGTCGTTGACCGCTTTGAGCACCGGCACGATGGCGTTGGTGGTGCAGGAAGCAGCCGAGACGATCTTGTCGTCAGCGGTGATTTCACCGTGGTTGATGCCGTGAACGATGTTCTTCAGCTTGCCCTTGCCAGGCGCGGTCAGAACAACGCGATCGATACCCGGGCAGGCCAGGTGCTGACCCAGGCCATCGGCGTCACGCCATACACCGGTGTTGTCCACCAGCAGCGCGTCTTTGATGCCGTACTGGGTGTAATCCACCTCGGTCGGGTTCTTCGCGTAGATCACCTGGATCAGGTTACCGTTGGCGGTGATGGTGTTGTTTTCTTCGTCGATGGTAATGGTGCCGTTGAACGAACCGTGTACCGAATCGCGACGCAGCAGGCTGGCGCGTTTGGTCAGGTCGTTCTCGGCGCCTTTGCGCACGACGATGGCGCGCAGACGCAGGCCGTCGCCGCCACCGGTTTTCTCGATCAGGATGCGCGCCAGCAGACGGCCGATACGACCGAAGCCGTAAAGAACAACGTCGGTGCCTTTGCGGGCCGAAGCGTTCTGCTGGCCAACCACGTCAGCCATCTCTTCACGCACGAACTGCTCGGCGCTGCGGCCGTTGCCTTCGTTACGGAATTTGAACGCCAGCTTGCCCAGATCCACCGACGCCGCGCCGAGCTTGAGCTCGCTCATGGCCTTGAGCAGTGGGAATGTTTCGTGGACGGAGAGTTCGCTGTCGTCCGAAGAACGGTGGCGAGCAAAGCGGTGAGCTTTGAGAATCGCGATGACAGACTGGTTGATCAGGCTGCGGCCATAGATCGAGCTAACCACGTTGTTATTGCGGTAGAGCTGACCGATAAGCGGAATCATCGCTTCTGCGAGTGCTTCACGGTCGATCCATTCACCAAGACACTGGTCGGGCTTCTGAGTCACGGTAACCTTCCACATGTAGGGGCAGAAAAAAGGGGCTACATTATGCCGCCGACAAGCCCTTTCAGCAATGCGCGCTTGTCGCGCAATCGGTAACAAATTCCCGTTCAAAAAATTTACGCCCTTCTCCAGCCCAATAAAACCGGGGCTTTCAGCGCAGTCAATTTTTCGACGACTGTTAGACGATGTCTGTAACCCTCCGTAACACCACCCGGTTTCGGCACTACATAACCATGAAAAAAGTGCTCGTTTTTATGGTTACCACTACATTTCGTCCAAACCGTGAAGATAGACGCAGTCTGCAACTGACAGGCGGCACCGGAGGCCGCTACAATTACCGACTTTGTCGCAACGCCTGGAGCTCAACCTTCCGTGCCTGTTCTGCGTCTACCGTTACTCCCTGCCGAAGCAGGTAAACAGCACTGGGGCAATCTGCCCGGTGCCGCCCTCAGCCTGGCGATTGCCGAGGCTGCCAGCGCTGCCAAGCGCTTTACCCTGCTGCTGACCGCCGACAGCCAAAGCGCCGAACGGCTGGAACAGGAGCTGAGTTTCTTCGCCCCGGATTTGCCCGTACTGCATTTCCCCGACTGGGAAACCCTGCCCTACGACCTGTTCTCGCCGCACCAGGACATTATCTCCCAGCGCATCGCCAGCCTGTATCGCCTGCCGGAACTGGCCCACGGCGTGCTGGTGGTACCGATCACCACCGCCCTGCATCGCTTGGCGCCGACCAAATTCCTGCTCGGCAGCAGCCTGGTGCTGGATATCGGCCAGAAGCTCGACGTCGAACAGATGCGCGCGCGGCTCGAAGCCAGCGGCTATCGCTATGTCGACACGGTGTACGAGCACGGCGAGTTCACCGTACGCGGCGCGCTGATCGACCTGTTCCCGATGGGCAGCAAACTGCCGTATCGCATCGACCTGTTCGACGACGAAATCGAAACCCTGCGCACCTTCGATCCGGAAACCCAGCGTTCAATCGACAAGGTCGAGTCGGTCAAGCTGCTGCCGGCCCGCGAGTTTCCGTTGCAGAAAGACGCAGTCACCCGCTTCAAGGCGCGTTTCCGTGAGCGCTTCGACGTCGACTTCCGCCGCTGCCCGATCTTTCAGGATTTGAGCAGCGGCATCACTCCGGCCGGCATCGAGTACTACCTGCCGCTGTTCTTCGACGAAACTTCGACGCTGTTCGATTACCTGCCCCAGGACACGCAAGTGTTCTCGCTGCCGGGCATCGAGCAGGCGGCGGAAAACTTCTGGAACGACGTGCGCAATCGTTACGAAGAACGCCGCGTCGATCCATCGCGTCCTTTATTGCCACCGGCCGAATTGTTCCTGCCGGTGGAAGACTGCTTCGCGCGCCTGAAGAACTGGCCACGGGTCGTTGCCAGTCAACAGGACGTTGAAAGCGGCGTCGGCCGTGAGCGCTTCCCGGCACATGCGCTGCCCGATCTGGCCATCGAAGCCAAGGCCACGCAACCGCTGGCGGCGCTGGCCGGTTTCCTCGAAGAATTCCCCGGTCGCGTGCTGTTCACCGCTGAATCGGCGGGTCGTCGCGAAGTCCTGCTGGAACTGCTGGAACGTCTGAAGTTGCGGCCGAAAACCGTCGACAGCTGGCCGGACTTCGTTGCCAGCAAGGATCGTCTGGCGATCACCATCGCCCCGCTCGACGAGGGTCTGGTGCTCGACGACCCGGCGCTGGCGCTGGTGGCGGAAAGTCCGCTGTTCGGCCAACGGGTCATGCAACGTCGTCGTCGCGAGAAGCGCAGCGACGTCAGCAACGATGCGGTGATCAAGAACCTCACCGAACTGCGTGAAGGCGCGCCGGTGGTGCATATCGATCACGGCGTCGGCCGCTACCTGGGCCTGACGATCCTGGAAATCGACAATCAGGCCGCCGAATTCCTCACCCTCGAATACGCCGAGAACGCCAAGCTCTACGTACCGGTGGCCAACCTGCACCTGATCGCGCGCTACACCGGCAGCGACGATTCGCTCGCGCCGCTGCACCGCCTCGGCTCGGAAACCTGGCAGAAAGCCAAGCGCAAGGCCGCCGAGCAGGTGCGTGACGTCGCCGCCGAATTGCTCGACATTTACGCCCGTCGTGCCGCCCGTGAAGGTTACGCCTTCGCCGACCCGAAGGCCGATTACGCCACCTTCAGCGCCGGTTTCCCGTTCGAGGAGACGCCGGACCAGCAAGCGACCATCGAGGCCGTGCGCGAAGACATGCTCGCGCCGAAACCGATGGATCGCCTGGTCTGCGGCGACGTTGGCTTCGGCAAGACCGAAGTGGCCATGCGCGCCGCGTTCATTGCCGTGCACGGCGGTCGTCAGGTGGCGATTCTGGTGCCGACCACCCTGCTCGCCCAGCAGCACTACAACAGTTTCCGCGACCGCTTCGCCGACTGGCCGGTGACCGTCGAAGTGATGAGTCGCTTCAAGTCGGCCAAGGAAGTCAACGCGGCGATCGCCGATCTGGCGGAAGGCAAGATCGACATCGTCATCGGCACGCACAAACTGCTGTCCGATGATGTGAAGATCAAAAACCTCGGGCTGGTGATCATCGACGAAGAGCACCGCTTTGGCGTGCGCCAGAAAGAACAGCTCAAGGCCCTGCGCAGCGAAGTCGACATCCTTACCCTGACCGCGACGCCGATTCCGCGCACGCTGAACATGGCGGTGTCGGGCATGCGCGATCTGTCGATCATCGCCACGCCGCCAGCGCGGCGCCTGTCGGTGCGCACCTTCGTCATGGAACAGAACAAGAGCACGGTCAAAGAGGCCCTGCTGCGTGAACTGCTGCGTGGCGGTCAGGTTTACTATCTGCACAACGATGTGAAGACCATCGAGAAATGCGCCGCCGACCTCGCCGAACTGGTGCCGGAAGCGCGCATCGGTATCGGCCACGGGCAGATGCGCGAACGTGAACTCGAACAGGTGATGAGCGACTTCTACCACAAGCGCTTCAACGTGCTGATCGCCTCGACCATCATCGAGACCGGCATCGACGTGCCGAGCGCCAACACCATCATCATCGAGCGCGCCGACAAGTTCGGCCTGGCCCAGCTGCACCAGTTGCGTGGTCGTGTCGGCCGCAGTCACCACCAGGCTTACGCCTACCTGCTGACACCGCCACGCCAGCAAATCACTTCGGACGCGGAAAAACGTCTGGAAGCGATCGCCAATACCCAGGACCTCGGCGCCGGTTTCGTCCTGGCCACCAACGACCTGGAAATCCGTGGCGCCGGCGAACTGCTCGGCGACGGTCAGAGCGGGCAGATTCAGGCCGTCGGTTTCACCCTGTACATGGAAATGCTCGAGCGCGCGGTGAAGTCGATCCGCAAGGGCGAGCAGCCGAACCTCGATCAACCGCTGGGTGGCGGCCCGGAAGTCAATCTGCGGGTGCCGGCGCTGATTCCGGAAGATTATCTGCCGGATGTGCATGCGCGGCTGATTCTGTATAAACGCATCGCCTCGGCCACCGACGAGGAAGGCCTCAAGGACCTGCAGGTGGAGATGATCGACCGCTTTGGCCTGTTGCCGGAACCGACCAAGAACCTGGTGCGGATCACCGCGTTGAAATTGCAGGCGGAAAAGCTCGGCATCAAGAAAGTCGACGGCGGGCCGCAAGGCGGACGCATCGAGTTCGAAGCGCAGACGCCGGTTGACCCGATGACCCTGATCAAGCTGATCCAGACGCAGCCCAAGCGCTACAAGTTCGAAGGCGCGACGATGTTTAAATTCCAGGTGCCGATGGAGCGCCCGGAAGAACGTTTCAATACTGTCGAGGCGCTGTTTGAGCGTCTCATCCCGAAATCCGCTTGAAGGACGCCCGATGCGCCTGTTCCGCTCTCTGACTTTGTTGCTTGCACTTGCAGCACCGACGGCGTTTGCCGATGACACGTATCAGGTCGAAATGATCCTGGTGCGCCAGAATGCCGTCCCGGCCATCGTCAGCCGCGCCGCCCCGGAAGACTGGGCCGCAGGCGCCCAGCGTCTGGGCAGCGACAGCCAGCGCACCCCAGCGCTGAATGATGTAGTGAACAAACTCACCGCCAGCGGCGAGTACACCGTGTTGATGCACAAAGCCTGGCAGCAGAGCCTCGGCGAAGCGCCGGCGAAAGTCGCAGTGAGCGAAGGTCAGGAACAGTTCGGCCAGTTCCCCATCGAGGGCACGCTGGAAATGAAACTCGGCCGCTTCACCGACGTGACCGCCGATTTCTGGGTCAATCAGATCGACGCCAATGGCCTGGTCACCGCCAGTGAGCGTCTGCGTCAGGACAGCCACACCAAGAACGGCCAGCTCAATTACCTCGACAACGGTCATCTGGCCCTGCTGATCAAGATCACTTCCCTGACCGCGCCAGCGCCTCGCGAAGCGCCTGAAGTCGTGCCGGACTGATCGAAGTCCTTATGCCGCCGCCCCTGAGCAAACCGCTGGCCCCGTCGTGGGTCAGCCGATTCAAAGAACAGAGTCTGGAGCGCGGCCGCCGCTACGCTTTGGAGAATCGAGTGCGCATCGCCCAGGTCGGCGATGCGACCATCACCGCCAGTTGCGAAGGTTCTGGCGGTAGCGTTTACCGACAAACCATCCATCTGCGCGAGTCAGCCAAAGCGACGCTGCTGCTGGTCGACGCCACCTGCACCTGCCCGGTGCGCAGCAACTGCAAACACTGCGCGGCGGTGCTGCTGAAAATCCAGGAAACCCTCGATTACCCCGCCGCCGCTAAAGATGCCGAGCTGCTGGAGAAGCTCCAGGCCGTGCTGGAAAACCGCAGCCCGAAAGCGCCACCGCAAGTGCTGGTGGACAACGTGCAGCCGGTGCCGCGCCTGTGGCTGGCGAGCGTCGAGTTCAGCGCCTTCGAGCCGCGCAACGGCAAGATGCAGCGCTACATTCAGCACCGCGCGGCGCTGTCGTTCAGCTATCTGGACGAATACGTCAGCGGGCAAAAACACAGCGATATCCTGATCCGTCAGGAAGCCCAGACCCTGCGGATAAAACGTCACCCGGACGTCGAACAGTCCTACCGCGAACAGTTACGCATCCTCGGTTTCCGCATCGCCACCCGGCAGAGCAAAGCCCTGCCGGAGAGCGCCGGCGAACTTTACGAGATGGTCAACGACAGCGCCTGGCTGACCTTCACCCTCAATGACTTGCCGAAGTTGCGCAGCCAGGGCTGGGAGTTGCAGATCGATGAGGAATTCGGTTTCGACCTGACCGCCGTCGACGACTGGTACGCCACCGTCGAACAGGCGCCGGAACGCGACTGGTTCGATCTGGAGCTGGGCATCATCGTCAACGGCGAGCGCCTGAGCCTGCTGCCGATTCTGCTGAATCTGATGCGCTCGCACACCGAGATCCTCAACCCGGAACGCCTCGCCCGCCGTCGCGATGACGAGCTGATTCTGGTCAACATTCCGCAACGCACCAGCGAGCATGGGCCGTTGCAAGTGGCGCTGCCGCTCGGTCGCTTGAAGCCGGTATTGATGACGCTGGGCGAGTTCTATTTGCAGGAGCCGGGCGAAACCACCCTGCGCCTGAGCAAGGCTGACGCCACCCGGCTCAATTCGCTGGAAGGCCTGCCGCTGTTGTGGGAAGGCGGCGAGCAGATGCGCACCTTCGCCCAGCGCCTGCGCGACATCCGCGATTTCACTGCCGAAGCGCCGCAAGGTCTGAATGCAACGCTGCGCCCGTATCAGCTCGAAGGTTTGAGCTGGATGCAATCGCTGCGACAACTCGAAGTCGGCGGCATTCTCGCGGACGACATGGGCCTGGGCAAAACCCTGCAGACCCTGGCGCATATTCTCAGCGAGAAGAACGCCGGACGCCTCGATCGTCCGTGCATGGTGGTGATGCCGACCAGCCTGATTCCGAACTGGCTCGACGAAGCGGCGCACTTCACCCCGCAACTGAAAGTCCTCGCACTGTACGGCGCCACGCGAAAAAAGCACTTCGACAATCTGGCCGACTTCGACCTGATCCTCACTACTTACGCCCTGTTGCCCAAGGACCTTGAGCGCTTGGCCAAACAGCCGCTGCACGTTCTGGTGCTGGACGAAGCCCAATACATCAAGAACCCCAACAGCAAAGCCGCCCAGGCCGCCCGCGAGCTGAATGCACGCCAGCGCCTGTGCCTCAGCGGCACGCCGCTGGAAAACCACTTGGGCGAGCTCTGGTCGCTGTTCCACTTCCTGTTACCGGGCTGGCTCGGCGACGTGAAAAGTTTCAATGCCGATTACCGCGTGCCGATCGAAAAGCGCGGTAGCGAAGTCAGACTGCAGCACCTCAACGGTCGGATAAAACCGTTTCTGCTGCGCCGCACCAAAGAGCAGGTCGCCACCGAGCTGCCGCCGAAAACCGAAATCATCCATTGGGTCGAACTCAACGAAGCGCAACGCGACGTGTACGAGACCATGCGCCTGGCGATGGACAAGAAAGTCCGTGACGAGATCACTCGCAAAGGCGTGGCACGCAGCCAGATCATCATCCTCGAAGCACTGCTCAAGCTGCGCCAGGTCTGCTGCGATCTGCGCCTGGTCAACGACGCCACCCTGCCCGCGCGCGGCAGCACCTCGGGCAAGCTCGACAGCCTGATGGAAATGCTTGAGGAACTGTTCGAAGAAGGCCGGCGGATTCTGCTGTTCTCGCAATTCACTTCGATGCTGACATTGATCGAAGAGGAATTGAAAAAACGCAAGATCGCTTACGCCCTCCTCACTGGCCAGACCCGCGACCGGCGCACACCGGTGAAGGAATTCCAGAGCGGCACGCGTCAGATTTTTCTGATCAGCCTGAAGGCCGGTGGCGTCGGTTTGAACCTGACCGAAGCCGACACGGTGATTCACTACGACCCATGGTGGAACCCGGCAACCGAGAATCAGGCGACTGACCGCGCGTATCGAATCGGCCAGGAGAAACCGGTGTTCGTCTACAAGATGATTGCCCGGGGCACAGTGGAAGAGAAAATTCAGCACCTGCAGAAGGAAAAGTCCGACCTGGCAGCGGGCGTGCTCGATGGGCGCAAGGCCGGGGACTGGAAGTTGCAGAGCGATGATATTGAAGCGCTGTTTGCGCCGTTGCCGGACAAGATCGACAAGCGCTGAAAGCGGCGTCGCTGGTTAGATAGCTATCGCTGGCAAGCCAGCTCCCACAGGGTTATGAGCTGTACCGAAGATTGTGTTTCAACTCGATACCTGTGGGAGCTGGCTTGCCAGCGATGGGGTCATCCAATATTGCGCAATCACTCAGGGCTCAACCCTTGGAAACCGGCAACGGCGCAAACAACGCCTCGATATCACTCTGTTCCAGTTTGAATCCGCCCGTCGTGCCACCCTCAAGCACCGCCCCGGCCAGCGCCGCTTTCTCCTGCTGCAACGCCTGGATCTTCTCTTCGACGGTGCCTTTGGCAATCAACTTGTAGACGAACACCGGATTGTTCTGCCCGATGCGATACGCCCGATCAGTCGCCTGATTCTCCACCGCCGGGTTCCACCAAGGATCGAAGTGAATCACCGTGTCTGCCGCCGTCAGGTTCAGACCAGTGCCCCCGGCCTTGAGGCTGATCAGGAACAACGGCACCTTGCCGCCCTGGAAATCCCTCACCGGCGTGCGCCGATCGGTGGTGTCGCCGGTCAGCAACGAGTAGGCAAGCCCGCGTTGCTGCAACTCCTGCTCGATCAGCGCCAGCATCGAGGTGAACTGCGAGAACAGCAGAATGCGCCGACCTTCGCCGAGCAATTCTTCGAGCATCTCCATCAGGCTGATCAGCTTGCCGCTGCCCGAGCGCAACGCCTTCGCCGTGAGCGGCATATTGACCAGGCGCAGATCGCAGCAGACCTGGCGCAGCTTGAGCAGCGCATCGAGGATGATGATCTGACTGCGCGCCACGCCGCTGCGGGCGATTTCGTCGCGGACCTTTTTGTCCATCGCCACGCGCACCGTCTCATAGACGTCGCGCTGACCATCACTGAGTTCGACCCAGTGGATGATCTCGGTTTTCGGCGGCAACTCGGTGGCGACCTGATCCTTCTTGCGCCGCAGCAAAAACGGCTTGATGCGCGCGGTCAGGTGCTGCATGCGCTGGACATTGCCGTGCTTCTCGATGGGTGTGCGGTAATCGCGATTGAAGGATTTGCTGTCGCCGAGCCAGCCGGGCATGAGGAAATGGAACTGCGACCACAGCTCGCCGAGGTGGTTTTCCAGTGGCGTACCGCTCAGACACAAGCGCTGACGGGCCTGCAAGTCACGGGCGGCCTGCGCGGCTTTGCTCAGCGGGTTCTTGATATTCTGCGCTTCGTCGAGAATCAGCACGCTCCACGGCTGCGGCTGCAAGATCTCCAGATCCCTGGGCAGCAATGCGTAAGTGGTTAGCACCAAGTCGTATTCGGCGAGATTGGCAAAGTCCTTCTGCCGCCCGGTCCCGTGCAGCGCCAGGACTTTCAACTGCGGCGTGAAGCGCTCGGCCTCGTCGAGCCAGTTGGGAATCAGGCTGGTCGGCATCACCGCCAGTGCCGGACAGTCCAGGCGCCCGGCGTGTTTTTCGGTGAGCAGATGCGCCAGGGTCTGCAGGGTTTTGCCCAGGCCCATGTCATCGCCCAGAATGCCGCCGACCTCCAGCTCGCGCAGGGTCTGCATCCAGTTCAAGCCTTCGAGCTGATACGGGCGCAGTTGCGCGTTGAGGCCGGCCGGCGCAGCAACCTGGGCGTGACTGGAATTCTGCAGACGCTTGGCAAAAGTGCGCAGGCGTTCGCCGCCCTGCCAGTCCAGCGGTACGCCATCGAGCATACTCAGGCGTGCGGCGTCTGGAGCGGTCAAGCGCAGTGCATCGCCCTGGTGTCCGCCCAGATACAGCTCGCCCAGCGTCGCCATCAGCGGTTTGACCCGACTCAGCGGCAACGCGACCTTGGCGCCGGCCGGGTCGCCAAAACCGCTGGGCTTGAGCTCGATCAGGAGTTTTTCATCATCGCTGCGCTGCGCCAGATTGACCGGGTCGAGCAAGCGCGGCTGGGTCCGCAACAGGTGCAGAAGGATCGGCAGCAAGCTGTAGCGCTCGCCGTTGACGACGATACCCAACTGCAGATCAAACCACTGATGCGTGGCCTCTTCTTCGACCTCGGCGTACCACTGTTCAACCGGTTGTACATCGAAATGGAAACCGGGACTGATCTCGATTTTCCAATCTGCGGCGCGCAGTGTGGCCAGCCCTTCGTGCATGAACCCGAGCCAGGCGGAATCATCCGGCAAGGTAAACATCTCGCCGGGACGATCCATTGCACTCTTGCGCGTGGCTTTCTTGAAGCCATGTTTTTGCAGGTTCTGGCGCAGCTTCTTTTCCAGCGCCGGTTGACGCTGAATGCGCTGGGTTTCGCTGCCGTTGAGGATCATCACTTCCGGGTTGCGATCCACCGCCGGATGACCGTTGTAGGTAAACAGCAGAGCGGCGCGGTGCTCCAGCACATATTCCCAGCGCGAGCGTTCTCGGCCGCTGACCAGGGTCAGTTGCGGCTGCGGCAGCACGTCATCGATGATCCGTTCGGTGAGTTTGTGCGGTGGCGCAATTTGGGTCATCGCGCTCATGCGATGACTGAACTGCATGGCCTGACGCGCCGGGATGTCTGGCGCCTGGGTCAAATGGCAGGCGAGTTTTTCTTCCAGCTCAGTGAACAGCGGGCCAACCTGGCGCTGCTCGCGATCAAGGTAATAAAGCGGCTCCAGCGCCAGCACGGTTTCCTGCGCGGCTTCGGCACTGCTCCATCGCGCGCGGAATCCGCCGTCAGCCTGCTCGGCCCAAGAGAACTGACCGACGCGTTTCGCCCCCGGTGTCAGCGCTCGCAGGTCTTCGAAGTCGAGGAACAGCCGCGAGGTACGCAGGAGCATTTCCAGCAGTTCGGCGCCACTGCTGCCTTCCAGCGGATAGCCGCTGTAATAGGCGTGATGGGAATGCATGGCGACCAACAGCCGGGCGATGCGCAGATCCAGTTCGGACAGGTAGCCCGGCTGGCGCATGAGCATTTCCGCGAGCGAGTACATCGGTTTGACCTCGCGTAACTCGCCGCTCTTGAGCTGGTAGACCTTGAAGATATCGAGCAGCCACTTGCCGTTCGCAGACGTCGATTTGAGCTTGTAAAACAGACGCGTGCCTGCGGTTTGCGCACTTTCGTCAGCAGGCTTGGCCGGCACGGGAATTGTCGAAAGCCAATGCTCGAGCGCTCGCCCCAACGGGATCTGTGCATCATTGTCAGACGCATCCTCACCCGTGCCCAGCAGGTGATAGATCACCGCCGCGCTGTGCTTACAGTCGATTGCAACAGGACAGCTGCACAGGCAACGCAGGTTTACCGACCCCAGCCGATCTTCGGACAGATAAATGCTTTGCTCATACGCCTGAAGTTGCGAACCGACGCAGAACGCCTCGATCTTCCTGTCATCGATCTC
The DNA here is from genome assembly GCF_024072275.1 of Pseudomonas siliginis. Taxonomy (NCBI): domain Bacteria; kingdom Pseudomonadati; phylum Pseudomonadota; class Gammaproteobacteria; order Pseudomonadales; family Pseudomonadaceae; genus Pseudomonas; species Pseudomonas siliginis. The sequence goes on from NZ_CP099598.1 coordinate 4,003,577, forward strand.
GAGGATCTCTACCCGGTCATCGGCGGCATAAGCGCGGGCCTTGGCCAACGCCTTGCTACTGAATGCGTGGGTCCATGTCAGCCCTTTAAGCCGCTCGATGAAAATGCTCATGGACAGTCCTTAGCTGGCCAGCACTCGCGCCAACGTTGATTTCACCTTGCCCATGCCATCGTGCAGGGCCTGTTCGATTTCGGCCATGGTGATGACTTCGGTGGTCTTGCCGGCTGCAGGATTCACCACCAGCGCCAGACAGGCGTAATCCAGATCCAGCTCACGCGCCAGCGCCGCTTCCGGCATGCCGGTCATGCCGACGATGTCGCAGCCGTCACGCTCCAGTCGCACGATCTCGGCGACCGTTTCCAGACGCGGACCCTGGGTGCAGGCATACACGCCTTGATCGCTGTATTCGCAGCCTTCGGCGGCGATCGCGGCAATCAGTTGCTGACGCAACGGCTCGCTGTAGGGAAAGCTGAAATCGATGTGGGTGACGTGCTCCAGATCATCGGCGAAATAGGTGTGCTCGCGCCCACTGGTGTAGTCGACGATCTGGTGCGGCACGCAGAAATGCCCGGTGCCCATGGCCGGATGGATCCCGCCAACGGCATTTACGGCGATGATCGCTTCGGCACCCGCCTGCTTCAACGCCCACAGGTTGGCGCGGTAGTTGACCTTGTGCGGCGGGAAACGATGCGGGTGACCGTGACGGGCGAGGAACAGCACTTCCTTGCCGGCGTATTCACCAATCTGCACCTCGGCCGAAGGCGCGCCGTAAGGGGTGTCGACTGCCAGCGACTGGCGAATGCTCAGGCCTTCGAGCTGAGTCAGGCCAGTGCCACCGATGATTGCGTAAACGGTCATAACGAAAAATCCTTAATCGATCAGTTGAGCGTCTTTGAGCGCGCCGAGGGCGGTGAGCCAACGCGGGTCCTGACGATAATCGGTACTGGCGAAGGCTTGACCGCGCATCTTCGCGATGCGCGCGGAAGGCTTGACCTTCATACGCTGGGCGGCACTCAACGCCAGCTCGGCTGCCGCGCGGTCGTTGCATACCAGGCCCATATCGCAACCGGCACTCAGCGCGGCTTCGATGCGGCTGGCAGCGTCGCCGACCACGTGGGCGCCGGCCATCGACAGATCATCGCTGAAGATCACGCCATCGAACTGCAACTCGCCGCGCAGAATCTCCTGCAGCCAGCGTCGGGAGAAACCGGCGGGCTGCGAGTCGACTTGCGGATAGATGACGTGGGCCGGCATGACGGCGGCCAGTTGTTTGCTGAGTTTGGCGAAGGGCACCAGATCATTGGCGCGGATTTCGTCGAGACTGCGCTCGTCGTTCGGGATCGCTACATGGGAGTCTGCTTCCGCCCAGCCGTGGCCCGGAAAATGTTTGCCGGTGGCGGCCATGCCGGCGCTGTTCATGCCGCGAATGAATGCACCGGCGAGCAAGGCGGCGCGCTCGGGATCGCCTTCGAAAGAACGGGTGCCCACCACGGCGCTGCGCTGATAGTCCAGATCCAGCACCGGGGCGAAACTCAGGTCGAGCCCGACCGCCAACACTTCGGTGGCCATGATCCAGCCGCATTGCTCGGCGAGATACTCTGCATTCGGGTTATCGGCGATGGCGCGCATCGCTGGCAGACGGACGAAACCCTGACGCAAACGCTGCACACGCCCGCCTTCCTGATCAACCGCCAGCAGCAGATCCGGGCGAATCGCGCGGATCGCGGCGCTCAGTTCGCGCACCTGGCGTGGATGCTCGATATTGCGGGCGAAAATGATCAGGCCGCCCACTTCGGGCTGACGCAACAATTGGCGATCTTCGGCCGTCAGCCAGGTACCGGCGACGTCCACCATCAACGAGCCTTGCAGGCCAGCAGTCATAGAGATTCCTTGAAAACGAAAAACCCGATCTGCTTGCATTCGCTACCGTGGGCAATGCCCGGACGGTCAGCAGAATTCATGCAGATCGGGTTCAGTACGAGAGTCGGCATGGCCGGCTAGCTTAGCGGATACCAGCTGCCGCGCCCACCCGTGCGCGGTCAAACCTTGGCGGCGACCGGTATGGATTTGCTGCGCGGACGCAATTGCGCGCTGGCCATGGCTGTATCGGTGACGCCGGTTTCGGCGCGCATGCCGGCAGCGAGGAACGGCACCATCAGGCGCATCACTTGTTCGATGGAGGTATTCACGCCGAAATCGGTCTCGGCAATCGCGCGCAAGGCCTTGATCCCGGACATGCTGAACGCTGCGGCGCCGAGCATGAAGTGCACGCGCCAGAACAGCTCGATCGGTGGAATGCGTGGCGCCGCTTCATTGACCAGCAGCATGTAGCGGCGGAACACTTTGCCATACATGTCTTCCAGATAACGTCGCAAGTGGCCCTGGCTCTGGCTGAACGCGAGGCCGAGCAAACGCATGAAGATCGACAGATCGTTACCGCTGCGAGGCTGCACGACGAGCGCTTGCTCGACGAGGATTTCCAGCAGCTCTTCGAGGGTCGGCTTGTTCTCAGGCTTGGCCTGACGGCGCTCCAGCTCTTTATCGAGGCTGACGCAGAACGGACCGAGGAAGCGCGAGAACACCGCCTGGATCAGCGCCTTTTTCGAGCCGAAGTGATAATTCACCGCAGCCAGATTGACGCCAGCCTTGCTGGTGATCAAACGCAATGAGGTTTCAGCGAATCCTTTCTCCGCGAACAACTGCTCGGCAGCATCAAGAATGCGTTCAACGGTTTCCGACTGGGCCATGGCTACTCCGCCTGACAAACACTTGTTTGAAACATACGTTTCAGCCTAAGCCTTGTCAAGCCTGCCGGTTCGTTTTGGGAATGGTCGGTCAGCTATTTAACCACACAAGGCGCCAGCATTAATAAGCGCCCTTCGCGACCGCTCGGCGGGCGGCAAAAAAACGGCCATTGCCAAGACCGCTTCACTGTATATAATCCCAGTCACTGTATAAAAAGACAGAGCGATCAATATGCTAAAGCTGACGCCACGCCAAGCCGAGATTCTGGCCTTCATCAAACGTTGCCTCGAAGACAACGGCTATCCGCCCACCCGTGCGGAAATCGCTCAGGAATTGGGTTTCAAATCGCCAAATGCGGCGGAAGAACATCTCAAGGCCCTGGCCCGCAAAGGCGCGATCGAGATGACCCCGGGCGCTTCCCGCGGCATTCGTATTCCCGGCTTCGAAGCCAAGGCCGACGACTCCACCCTGCCGATCATTGGCCGAGTGGCTGCCGGCGCGCCGATCCTCGCCCAGCAGCACATCGAAGAATCCTGCAACATCAACCCGACCTTCTTCCATCCTCGCGCCGACTACCTGTTGCGTGTGCACGGCATGAGCATGAAGGATATCGGCATCTTCGACGGCGACCTGCTGGCAGTGCATACCACCCGCGAAGCGCGTAACGGCCAGGTTGTGGTTGCGCGTATCGGCGACGAAGTGACGGTCAAACGCTTCAAGCGTGAAGGCAGCAAAGTCTGGCTGATTGCCGAGAACCCCGAGTTTGCCCCTATCGAAGTCGACCTGAAAGATCAGGAACTGGTGATCGAAGGCTTGAGTGTCGGCGTCATTCGCCGCTAAAGGAGGCTCCATGCAGTTCCCACACACACCTCAGCAAACACAACTGCCTTTATTTGAAGCGTTTCTGGCGCAACCGATTGCGCCGATCCTCAAAGACGTGGTCGAGCGTGACTGGAATGCCAAACCTGACGCCTTCAGTGAGCTATCACTGCGTGGTGCGGCCGGGAACTGCCTGAACCTGCTAGCGCCGATCCTCCGTGAATTGAGCGAGGATCAGGATGCGCGCTGGCTGACGCTGATCGCCCCACCCGCCAGCCTGACGCAAACCTGGCTGCGCGATGCCGGCCTGAACCGCGAACGCATCCTGCTGCTGCAACCGCGTGGCACGCAGAGTGCTCAGCAACTGGCGTGCGAAGCGTTGCGACTGGGTCGCAGCCACACCGTGGTGACCTGGCTAAACCCGTTGAATGCCAATTCACGGCAACAACTGATCAGCGCCGCGCGCACGGGCGAAGCTCAGAGCCTGAACATTCGTTTGGGTTGATTGTTGAGTAATGCGCGCTGTGTGAAGCGCAGGGCTTCTCCAGGGACAGAGAAGCCGATCTGAAGCGCAAGCGACCGAGAAAAGGCCAAAGCGTGGATCAATGAAGAACCCGCGGCCCCTCTTCCTTATCAAACTCGCCTTCAACCATACGACCTGCCATCTGCACGCCGACGCTCAACATCGCTTTGGCAATTTCAACGTGCTGGCCTTGCAGGAACGCCTTGGCATCCTCGGAGAAATCCAGCGTCACCAGAGAACCTTCGTCCTCGGCCCTGCGCAGTTCGATTCGGCCGTCTGGTAACTCGACAATTTCTAGAAAGGACGTTGGCATATAAGTCTGTTCTCCACGAAAGGCAGCGATTATATAGACATCATTCGAGCTTCGCTCGGGATCTTGACCAGCAGCATGTTTCAGATTGCCACTGCGCCAAACTACCTCAGCACTCGTTCAAGCCTTCACGGAAACGCAGGGCCAGACCTTTAAGGTTCTGCCGCCAGCTCTCCAGCTCGTCTCGACTGAGCTCTTCTGGCGCCTCTTCTTCATCAAGATTAATCGCTTGGATCAGCGGCTGCGTCACGTCGCCTTTCGGCTTGCGTGGCGCCCTCGGTGGCTGAAACAGTGCTGCGTGCGCCGCCAGCAGTTTCGCCAGCCAGGTTTCCGGATTACCGGCCAGCTCGACCATTTCGGCCAACTCCGGAATGGCGATCGACTCCAGCACTTCGCGCTTCAACAACTCCTCTGCCCTCGGCGAATTGGCCTGCGGCAGACGATAAAAACCGGCGATCTCATGACACAAGCCCAGCAGTGCGCCGTAGAGGTGGAACAACGCCGACTCACGCCCGGCCTGGATCAGCGCCAGAGAATTCATCGCCCGCCCTTCTTCAGCACGAGCCAGAGCTTCGAGTGACAGGCCTGCGAAATAGATCTTCTGGTTGGTGCGGGTATAGAGTTCGTGGGCCATGACGGCAGCCTCCACAACGAAATAATTGCTTCACACAGGCCCGGCAGTGTCATGGATCAGCCGATGCCAGCGCAAGCAAAAAACAAAAAGGCCGCATGAAAACCCGAAGGGTTCATGCGGCCTTTTTGCTGTTCAGACTAGCGCTTACTCAGCCTTGGCCTTTGCGCTGCGCTTGTCTTCAACAGTCCACTTGCCACCGTCGTAATACGCTTTCCAGCCTGTCGGCTTGCCGTCGACTTCGGTCTGTACGTATTGCTCCTTGGTCTTGCGGCTGTAGCGGATGACCGCTGGCAGACCGTCAGGATCCTTTTGCGGAGCCTCGCACAGGAAGTGGTACTTCGGATCGATCTCGTCCTTGTGCGGCAGAATCTCGATCACCAGCGGAGCGCGAGTCTCGCGGTTTTTCGGGAACTGACTGGCGGCCAGGAACAGACCGGACGCACCATCGCGCAGGATGTAGGTGTCGTTGACCTTTTCGCATTTCAGCTCAGGCATCTTCACCGGATCCATCTTCGGCGGCGCCGCGTCACCGCTCTTCAGCAACTTGCGGGTGTTCTTGCACTCAGGGTTGGTGCAACCGAAGAACTTGCCGAAACGGCCGGTCTTGAGCTGCATTTCGCTGCCGCACTTGTCGCATTCCAGGCTCGGACCTTCATAGCCCTTGATGCGATAGCTGCCTTCTTCAATTTCGTAACCGGCGCAATCCGGGTTGTTGCCGCAGATATGCAATTTGCGCTTCTCGTCCAGCAGGTAGGCGTCCATCGCCGTGCTGCAGATCGGGCAGCGATGCTTGCCACGCAGTACCAGCGATTCCGATTCGCCCTCGTCGTCCGCTGCGATTTCATCGCCCGGCACCAGGTTGACGGTGGCCTTGCAGCGCTCTTTCGGCGGCAGGCTGTAGCCCGAACAGCCGAGGAACACGCCAGTCGATGCGGTACGAATCTGCATCGGACGACCGCAAGTGGTGCACGGAATGTCAGTCATGACCGGCTGGTTGGCGCGCATGCCGCTGTCCGGGTTTTCCGCTACTTCGAGTTTCTTCTTGAAGTCGCCATAGAACTCGTCCAGCACGTTTTTCCAGTCGCGCTCGCCCTGCGCCACGTCATCGAGGTTCTCTTCCATGCCGGCGGTGAAGCCGTAGTCCATGAGATTGGAGAAGCTCTCGGACAGACGTTCGGTGACGATGTCACCCATCTTTTCCGAGTAGAAACGACGGTTGTGCAGGGTCACATAACCGCGATCCTGAATGGTCGAAATGATCGCAGCGTAAGTCGAAGGACGACCGATGCCGCGTTTTTCCATCTCCTTGACCAGACTGGCTTCGGAATAACGCGCCGGTGGCTTGGTGAAATGCTGCGACGGGTCAAGCTTGATCAGCTTCATCACATCGCCCTGGGCCATGTCCGGCAGCACGTCATCATCGCCAGGCTTGGCAATTTGCGGCATCACCCGGGTGTAACCGTCGAACTTGAGGATACGGCCCTTGGCACGCAGCTCGAAGTCGCCAGCGCCGACGCTGACGGTGGTCGACAGGTACTGCGCCGGCAGCATCTGGCAGGCTAGGAACTGGCGCCAGATCAGCTCATACAGACGCTCGGCATCGCGCTCCATACCCGCCAGCTTGCTCGGCGTGGTATTGGCGTCGGACGGACGAATCGCTTCGTGAGCCTCTTGCGCGCCTTCCTTGCTGCTGTAAACGTTCGGCGTTTCCGGCAGGTACTTCTTGCCGAATTCGTCTTCGATGTAGGTGCGCGCCATCGCCACGGCGTCGGCCGAGAGATTGGTCGAGTCGGTACGCATGTAAGTGATGTAGCCGGCTTCGTACAGACGCTGGGCCATCATCATGGTTTTCTTCACGCCGAAACCGAGGCGGTTGCTCGCAGCCTGCTGCAAGGTCGACGTGATGAACGGCGCCGACGGCTTGCTGCTGGTCGGTTTGTCTTCGCGCTTGACGATGCTGTAACTGGAGGACTTGAGCTTCTCCAGCGCAGCCATGGCCTGGGCTTCGTTCAGCGGCTTGAAGGCTTCGCCTTTTTCGCGAGCCACTTCGAAACGCACGGTCGAGCCTTTGGTGGTGCCGAGATCAGCGTGCACTTCCCAGTATTCTTCGGGATTGAAAGCACGGATTTCACGCTCACGCTCGACTACCAGCTTCACCGCAACCGATTGCACGCGACCGGCGGACAGACCACGGGCGATCTTGGCCCACAGCAGCGGCGAGACCATGTAGCCGACGACGCGGTCAAGGAAGCGACGCGCCTGCTGGGCGTTGACACGATCAATGTCCAGCTCGCCCGGCTCGGAGAAGGCTTCCTGGATCGCCTTCTTGGTGATTTCGTTGAACACCACGCGCTTGTAACGGCTGTCGTCACCACCGATGGCTTCGCGCAGGTGCCAGGCAATGGCTTCCCCCTCGCGATCCAAGTCGGTTGCGAGATAGATGGTGTCAGCATCCTTGGCGAGCCGGCGCAGCTCTTCGATGACCTTTTCTTTGCCCGGGAGGATCTCGTACTGGGCTTTCCAGCCGTGTTCGGGATCGACGCCCATGCGCGAGACCAGCTGCTTGCGCGCTTTCTCTTTCGGCGAGAGCACCGGACCTTCGCCCGCAGCAGCCTTGCCGCGCTTGGCGGCCGGCTCTTTGCTGGCGCTAGCCGAACCGCTGGTGGGCAGGTCTCGGATATGGCCGATACTCGACTTCACCACGTATTGGTTACCCAGATACTTGTTGATGGTCTTGGCCTTAGCCGGGGATTCCACAATGACCAGCGATTTGCCCATGGATCAGAAAATTCCTGAATTCTAGAAGTGAAAGGCGGTTGGCGCCTGACGCGGCACCGCTATATATAGTTGATACAAGGTGAGGTCAAGCGCAGGGTTGTCTGCGCAGTCGCCTCATGCCTTGTCAAAAAGGCTCGGTTCGGCTTGCACCAAAGCAAAGCGCGGCACCTGCTCGCCGTCAACCTCGACTGACTCGACGAACATGCTCAGCGGGCGCACCCAATAGCCGTAATCGCCATACAGGGCTTGGTAAAAGACCACTTCTTCTTCGGTTTCGGAATGCCGCGCAACACTGAATACACGGTATTGCGGACCTTTGTAATGTTGGTAGAGCCCAGGTTGTATCGGCATGCTTCGGCCCTCACTGAAATCTTTTCAAAAATAAATAAAAAACCCAAAAACAAAAACCGGGGCACTGGGCCCCGGCTTCCATCGACGAGACGCTTAAACGCGTTCGAAGACGGTGGAGATGCCTTGGCCGAGACCAATGCACATAGTGGCCACCCCGAAGGTGCCGCTATTCTGCTTCATCACGTTCAACAGGGTGCCGGAAATACGTGCACCGGAGCAACCGAACGGGTGACCCAGGGCGATCGCGCCGCCGTGCAGGTTAACCTTCTCGTTCATCTTGTCGAGCACTTTCAGATCTTTCAGCACTGGCAGAGCCTGTGCGGCGAAAGCTTCGTTGAGCTCGAAGAAGTCGATATCGTTGATGCCAAGGCCTGCGCGCTTCAGGGCTTTTTGTGTTGCCGGCACTGGACCATAGCCCATGATCGCCGGATCCACACCTGCCACTGCCATCGAACGGATCACCGCCATAGGCTGGATACCCAGGTCCTGTGCACGCTGCGCCGACATCACGATCATGCACGAAGCACCGTCAGTGATCTGCGACGAAGTACCGGCAGTCACGGTGCCGCCCTTTGGATTGAATGCCGGCTTCAGCGCCGCCAGACTTTCCAGGGTGGTTTCCGGACGAATGGTTTCGTCGTAGTCGTACAGTTTCAGGAAACCGTTCTCGTCGTAACCCTGCATCGGGATGATTTCGTCCTTGAACTTGCCTTCCACGGTTGCCTTGTGGGCCAACTGGTGGGAACGCACGCCAAAGGCATCCTGCTGCTCACGGGTGATGCCGTGCATCTTGCCGAGCATTTCAGCGGTCAGGCCCATCATGCCCGAGGCTTTTGCCGCGTACAGCGACATGTGCGGGTTCGGATCGACACCGTGCATCATGCTCACGTGGCCCATGTGCTCGACGCCGCCGACCACGAACACGTCACCGTTGCCGGTCATGATCGCTTGCGCAGCAGTGTGCAGCGCGCTCATCGACGAACCGCACAGACGGCTGACGGTCTGGCCGGCCGAAGTGTGCGGAATCTGGGTCATCAGCGACGCCATGCGCGCGATGTTCCAGCCCTGCTCCAGGGTCTGGTTGACGCAGCCCCAGATCACGTCCTCGACTTCCGCCGGGTCGACCTTGGTGTTGCGTTCCAGCAGTTTGCTGATCAGGTGCGCCGACATGTCTTCAGCGCGGGTGTTGCGGTGCATGCCGCCCTTGGAGCGGCCCATCGGAGTACGACCGAAGTCGACAATCACGACGTCTCTAGGATTCAAGCTCATAAGTTCACTCTCACTCTAGTTGGGGGCGCTTAACCGAAGAAGCTCTGGCCGTTCTTGGCCATTTCGCGCAGCTTCGCGGTCGGGTGGTACAGCGCGCCCAAATCAGCGTACTGGTCAGCCAGGGCAACGAACTCGGCAACACCGATCGAATCGATGTAGCGCAGCGCACCGCCACGGAATGGAGGGAAACCGATACCGTAGACCAGACCCATGTCGGCTTCGGCGGCGGTTTCAACGATGCCGTCTTCCAGGCAGCGCACGGTTTCCAGGCACAGCGGGATCATCATCCAGTTGATGATGTCTTCGTCAGTGACTTCGCGCTGCTCGTAAACGATCGGCTTGAGCACTTCGAGTACCGACGGATCGGCGACTTTCTTCTGCTTGCCTTTCTTGTCGGCCTCGTAGGCGTAGAAGCCCTTGCCGTTCTTCTGGCCCAGGCGTTTGGCTTCGTACAGCACGTCGATGGCCGAACGACGGTCATCCTTCATGCGATCCGGGAAACCTTCAGCCATGACGTCGCGACCGTGGTGACCGGTGTCGATGCCGACCACGTCCATCAGGTAAGCCGGGCCCATTGGCCAGCCGAATTTTTCCATCACTTTGTCGATGCGAACGAAGTCGACACCGGCGCTGACCAGCTTGGCGAAACCGCCGAAGTACGGGAACAGCACGCGGTTGACCAGGAAGCCCGGGCAGTCATTGACGACGATCGGGTTCTTGCCCATTTTCTTCGCGTAGGCAACGGTGGTGGCGATCGCCAGTTCACTGGACTTCTCGCCACGGATCACTTCCACCAGCGGCATCATGTGCACCGGGTTGAAGAAGTGCATGCCGACGAAGTTTTCCGGACGCTTGAGGGCCTTGGCCAGCAGGCTGATGGAAATGGTCGAGGTGTTGGACGCGAGGATGGTGTCCTCTTTGACCTTGTCTTCGACTTCAGCCAGTACCGCTTGCTTGACCTTCGGGTTTTCGACCACAGCTTCGACGACCAGATCGACGTGACCGAAGTCGCCGTAGGACAGGGTCGGACGAATGCCGTTGAGCACTTCAGCCATCTTCGCCGCGGTCATGCGACCCTTGTCAACACGGCCGACCAGCAGCTTGGCGGCTTCGGCCAGACCCTGCTCGATACCGTGCTCGTTGATGTCCTTCATCAGGATCGGCGTGCCTTTGGAGGCCGACTGATAAGCGATACCGCCACCCATGATGCCGGCGCCGAGTACGGCAGCCTGCTTCACGTCTTTGGCGATTTCGTCGTAGGCCTTGGCCTTTTTCTTCAGCTCCTGATCGTTCAGGAACAGGCCGATCAGGCTCTGTGCGGCAGAGGTCTTGGCCAGTTTGACGAAGCCTGCAGCTTCCACTTCCAGCGCTTTGTCGCGACCGAAGTTCGCGGCTTTCTGGATGGTCTTGATCGCTTCAACCGGCGCCGGGTAGTTCGGGCCGGCCTGGCCAGCCACGAAACCTTTGGCGGTTTCGAAAGCCATCATTTGCTCAATGGCGTTCAACTTGAGTTTTTCAAGTTTCGGCTGACGCTTGGCCTTGTAATCGAACTCGCCGGAGATGGCGCGCTTGATCAGCTCAAGGGCAGCTTCCTGCAATTTTTCAGGGGCGACTACGGCGTCGACGGCGCTGACTTTCAGCGCGTCTTCAGGGCGGTTTTCCTTGCCGGCGGCAATCCACTCGATGGCGTTGTCGACACCGATCAGGCGTGGCAGGCGTACGGTACCGCCGAAGCCCGGGTAGATGCCCAGTTTCACTTCCGGCAGACCAATCTTGGCCTTGGTGGACATGACGCGATAGTCCGCCGCCAGGCACATTTCCAGACCGCCACCGAGGGCGATGCCGTTGATGGCCGCGACGGTCGGCACGTTGAGGTCTTCGAAATCGCTGAAGATCTTGTTGGCTTCGAGATTGCCTGCAACCAGCTCGGCATCCGGCAGCTTGAAGTTGTCGACAAATTCGGTGATGTCGGCGCCGACGATGAACACGTCCTTGCCGCTGCTGACGATCACGCCCTTGATCGAAGCATCTGCCTTGATGGTGTCTACGGCCTGACGCAGTTCGTTCAGGGTTAGACGGTTGAACTTGTTGACGGACTCACCCTTGAGGTCGAATTTCAATTCGACGATGCCACTTTCAAGAGCTTTAACCGTGATGGCTTTACCTTCGTAAATCATCAACTGATCTCCACGATATGGAAGCTGAACAGTACACGTCGGACGCAGGCTTATGGCTCAGAAGGACGTTTTGCTCGTCGATACTGACACCGTCCGCCTGGCACACCCGCCAACGCGATAGTCGGGATTCTGTAGGAGCAGTCTGTAAGACAAACGCTCAATTCATACGCCCGTTTGATTCGGGTACGTCACCTTCACGGAATTTCAGACAATTGTCAATCGCCCTAAATTCGGGCTGAAATGCGACTTTGCGGTCATTTCTGCACCATGATGAGCAGCAACACCCGCCCCGATGTTCAGCCATTCATAGAATCAATAGTTAGAAAAGTCGCCCTAATTTCCGCCGAGCCCTGTTCAGAAGGCTACGCTGGGTGGACTGCGAAGAAATTTGCCGAGGCGATCAAAGCGCCTGCCGCAAAAAAAGTTACCGGCCTGCCTGGCCAATCCGCCCGACGAATCATGTCGGGCTTTTTATTGCGCGTCTGCCGGACGTTTCACACCGTTGCAGTGAGAAAAGTCCGCGCATCACGCCAGTGCTTTCAGGGTCGCGTCGATATCCTGCAGAACCGTCGCCTCGCCCTTCTCGCCCCAGTACAAGGCGATCATCTGCTTGTCCGCTTCGATCTTGAAAACATTGCCCGGCAATTTTTCGAAATAATCGAGCAGGATCCGGTCATCGCAGACTTCCTGCCATTGATTGACCCAGACGCCCGGGGTTTTCTGCCAGTACGTCCAGCACGCCGGTTGGCTGCCACGCCGCGGCCGATGGTACTGGGCGCAGGGGTTTGGCGGCTCTGGCAGCAGCCAGTGCGGCCACTCCTGCGGCGCCAGTTGCATGGCCAGGCCGATGCGTCGAGCCTCCATGCGCAGGGCCATGCGCCCGCTCTGCGCGCGAGACGGGCGCAACCATGCCAGCGGACTTAAAACTACCAGCAGGATTGACACCACCAGCCAGACCGTCATATCTGTACTCCCGATTTTTGATGAGCCCATTGTGTCACTTGCGAACCAATGCGCTTGAAACCAGCCATACTTACCAATATCGAACCCTCAGGAGGAGCACCTCATGCCCTACCACCACATACTGGTCGCTGTAGATCTGACCGAAGAGTGCGACCCTGTGATCCACCGCGCCCGCGAGCTGTCGGTGAGCAACGCTGCCAAGTTGTCGCTGGTGCATATCGTTGAACCGATGGCCATGGCCTTCGGTGGCGACGTGCCAATGGACCTGTCACAACTGCAACAACAGCAGTTCGATCAGGCCAAGGAGCGTCTTGAAAAACTCAAATCGAAATACCCCGAGCTCGAAGGCGCCAATTGCCATCTGACCTACGGCCAGCCACGCCAGGAAATCCATCATTTCGCCAAGGAACAAGCGTGCGATCTGATCGTGGTCGGAAGCCATGGCCGTCATGGCTTGGCACTGCTGCTCGGCTCGACCGCGAATGACGTGCTGCACGGTGCGCCATGCGATGTGCTGGCGGTACACCTGGTCAAACGCTGATCTGTCTTGCTCTTTGTGGGAGCGAGCCTGCTCGCGAATACGTCGGCACATTCAATATGAGTGCCGCCTGACACACCGCTTTCGCGAGCAAGCTCGCTCTCACAGTTGACCTGCTCCAGCCTGTAGATCGCGCTACATATGAAAAGCCCGGCGCTCATCACTGAGCGCCGGGCTTTTTCACATCAGGAGCAATCAGGCATCCAGCTCGGCCCAACGCTCCACCAACGCATCCAGCTCGGCCTGCAACTGCTCCAGCGAAGCAATCACTTTGGCCGTTTCCGCCGGCGGACGCTGATAGAAACCGGCTTCAGCCATTTCGGCTTCAACCGCGGCGATTTGCTGCTCCTTGGCGTCGATGTCGCCCGGCAAGGCTTCCAGCTCGCGCTGCAGCTTGTAGCTCAGTTTCTTCTTGGCAACCGGAGCAGCCGCCGCAGGCGCAGCCACCGGAGCCGGCTCAGCGGTAACCACCGCCGAGTTCAGGTCAGCCTTGCCCGACTTGCTTTCAGTCACGCCCAGCAAACGCGGCGAACCGCCCTGACGGATCCAGTCCTGATAGCCGCCGACGTATTCACGAACCTTGCCTTCACCTTCGAAGACCAGGGTGCTGGTCACCACGTTGTCGAGAAATGCCCGGTCGTGGCTGACCATCAGCACGGTGCCGTTGAAAGTCAGCAGCACTTCTTCGAGCAGCTCGAGAGTTTCCACATCGAGGTCGTTGGTCGGTTCGTCGAGCACCAGCAGGTTCGCCGGTTTGCTGAACAGCTTCGCCAGCAACAGACGCGCACGTTCACCACCCGACAACGCCTTGACCGGCGTGCGTGCACGCTGCGGGCTGAACAGGAAGTCGCCGAGATAGCTCAGCACGTGACGGCTCTGCCCGTCGATGTCGATGAAGTCGCGACCTTCGGCGACGTTGTCGATCACGGTTTTTTCCAGATCCAGCTGATGGCGCAACTGGTCGAAGTACGCCACGTCGATGCGCGTGCCCTCTTCCACTTTACCGCTGGTCGGTTGCAGACCGCTGAGCATCAGTTTCAACAGGGTGGTCTTGCCGGTACCGTTGGCGCCGAGCAGACCGATACGGTCGCCGCGCTGCAGGACCATGGAGAAATCCTTGATCAGGAACGGCCCGCCCGGATGCGCGAAGCTCACGTTCTCGAGCACCATCACCTGCTTGCCGGATTTGTCCGCGGTTTCCAGCTGGATGTTGGCCTTGCCGGTACGCTCGCGACGCTCACTGCGCTCAACGCGGAGGGCTTTCAGGGCGCGCACGCGACCTTCGTTACGAGTGCGGCGGGCCTTGATGCCCTGACGGATCCACACCTCTTCCTGAGCCAGACGCTTGTCGAACAGCGCGTTGGCGGTTTCTTCAGCGGCCAGCGCAGCTTCTTTGTGCACGAGGAAACTGGCGTAGTCGCCGTTCCAGTCAATCAGCCCACCGCGATCCAGTTCGAGGATGCGCGTGGCGAGGTTTTGCAGGAAGGAACGGTCGTGCGTGATGAACAGCACGGCGCCCTGGAAATCTTTCAACGCTTCTTCGAGCCAGGCAATCGCACCGATGTCCAGGTGGTTGGTTGGTTCGTCGAGCAGCAGCAGGTCCGGTTCGGACACCAGCGCCTGCGCCAGCAGCACGCGACGACGCCAGCCACCCGAGAGTTCGGCGAGAGTCTTGTCGGCCGGCAGTTGCAGACGGCTCAGGGTGCTGTCGACCAGCGTTTGAAGGCGCCAGCCATCACGGGCTTCGAGGTCGTGCTGAACGTGCATCAGCTTGTCCAGATCGGCGTCGGTGACGATGTTCTGGCTCAGGTGATGATATTCGGCGAGCAAGGCGCCAACACCATCGAGGCCTTCAGCCACCACGTCGAATACCGTCCGGTCGTCGGCAACTGGCAATTCTTGCGGCAATTCGCCGATTTTCAGACCGGGGGCACGCCATACCGAGCCGTCATCGGGCTTCTGGTCGCCCTTGACCAGTTTCATCATGCTGGACTTGCCAGTGCCATTGCGGCCGATGATGCACACCCGCTCACCACGGGCGATCTGCCAGGACACCTTGTCCAACAACGGCATAGCGCCGAACGCAAGGGACACATCGCTGAATTTGAGCAGGGTCATGAGCTTCTCCAAAAACCGGGCGCGCATTCTACCTGACTTGAGGCTTCAGCAGGCCGGCAATTTGTCTGTCGAAGCACTCTGCACAACATTTGTTGCGAACTTGTGCAGCGAGGCTCGCAAAGCTTTCGCCGCTTGCTGGCAAAAGGCTAAGCTACAGTCAATTCAGTGCGGATTCCGATCGGCACTTGTCATGATTTCTCTGCCCGGATGTCTCATGCGCAGTCGCCTTTTCAGTGTTTTGTCCTGCTTGTTTCTTACCGCCGCTGCCGCTCAATCCGTCCAGGCGGTGGACTTGTCCACCCAACGCCAGTATTACGATGAAGCCAAGCGCGCCTTGGCCAAGGGTGATACCGGCCCGTATTTCCGTTACAGCCAGGCGCTGGCCGATTATCCGCTGGAACCGTATCTGGCCTACGACGAACTGACCGCGCGTCTGAAGACCGCGAGCAACGCAGAAATCGAGAAATTCCTCGCCGAACACGGTGACCTGCCGCAGGCCAACTGGATGAAGCTGCGCTGGTTGCGCTGGCTCGCCGATCGTGGCGACTGGGCGACCTTCGTCAAGTATTACGATCCGAAGCTGAATTTCACCGAGCTCGACTGCCTCAACGCGCAGTACCAAATCAGCCACGACAAGAAGGCTGAAGGCTATGCCAACGCAGAAAAACTCTGGCTGACCGGCAAATCGCAACCCGCCGCCTGTGACGCGCTGTTCGGCATCTGGGCTGCCGACGGCCAGCTTACCGAGCAGAAACGCTGGGAGCGCACCAAACTTGCTGCGCAGGCACGCAACTATCCGCTGGCCAACAGTCTGATCAACGGCCTGACCACCCTCGCCCCGCGCGGTCGTTTGCTGGTCGACGTGGCGCAGAAACCCGAATTGCTCAATCAGCCGTCGCGCTTCAGCCCGGCCGACGAGCCGATGTCAGACGTCGTCAGCCTCGGCTTGCGCCGCCTCGCTCGGCAGGATCCGGACAAGGCCATGGCTTTGCTCGACGGTTACGCCAGCAGCATGCATTTCTCTCGCGATGAGAAGGTCGCGATCGCTCGCGAGATCGGCCTGACCCTCGCGCGCCGCTTCGACAGCCGCGCGCTGGACGTGATGACCAAATACGATCCGGAGCTGCGCGACAACACCGTCTCGGAATGGCGCCTGCGCCTGCTGCTGCGTCTGGCACGCTGGAACGATGCCTACGAATTGACCAAACGTCTGCCGCAAGACCTGGCCACCACCAACCGTTGGCGCTATTGGCAGGCGCGCAGTCTGGAGCTGGCCGAGCCACAAAACCCGCAAGCGCTGACCCTGTACAAGAATCTGGCGCGGGAACGAGACTTCTACGGCTTCCTCGCCGCAGACCGTTCACAGTCGCCTTACTCGCTGAACAACAAGCCGCTGGTGCTCAGCCAGGCGTTGATCAACAAGGTTCGTAACACCCCCGGCGTGCGGCGCGCGCTGGAGTTTCATGCACGCGGGCAGATCGTCGACGGGCGTCGCGAGTGGTATCACGTCAGCCGTCATTTCAACCGCGATGAAATGGTCGCCCAGGCCAAACTGGCCTACGACCTGAAATGGTACTTCCCGGCGATTCGCACCATCAGTCAGGCGCAGTACTGGGACGACCTGGACATCCGCTTCCCGATGGCGCACCGCGATACCCTCGTGCGTGAAGCCAAGGTTCGCGGCCTGCATTCGAGCTGGGTGTTCGCCATAACCCGGCAGGAAAGCGCCTTCATGGACGACGCGCGCTCCGGCGTCGGCGCCAGCGGTCTGATGCAATTGATGCCCGGCACCGCCAAGGAAACCGCGCGCAAGTTCAGCATTCCATTGGCCTCGCCCCAGCAAGTGCTCGATCCAGACAAGAACATTCAGCTCGGCGCCGCTTACCTCAGCCAGGTGCACAGCCAGTTCAACGGCAACCGCGTGCTCGCCTCCGCCGCTTATAACGCCGGGCCAGGCCGCGTGCGTCAGTGGCTGCGCGGCGCTGATCACCTGAGTTTCGACGTCTGGGTGGAAAGCATCCCGTTCGACGAAACCCGTCAATACGTGCAGAACGTGTTGTCCTACTCGGTGATCTACGGGCAAAAGCTCAACTCGCCGCAACCGCTGGTGGATTGGCATGAGCGGTATTTTGACGATCAGTAATCACCAGGCTGACGCCGGATCATGAAAAATGCCCGTATCGTGAGATGCGGGCATTTTTTTGGTCGGTTACTTGGTCGATTGCTCAGTCTGCTGTGACAGATCGACCATCATTGAACTGCAACGCCGCCAGCCGTGCGTACAGCGGATTGCTGGCGATCAACTCCTGATGTGTCCCCACCGCTACTAGCTTGCCTTGATCCATCACCGCAATCCGGTCAGCGTTCTTCACCGTGGCCAGCCTGTGAGCGATCACCAGCGTGGTGCGGTTTTCCACCAGCGTTGGCAGGGCCTGCTGGATCAGATGTTCGCTCTGTGCGTCGAGGGCGCTGGTGGCTTCGTCAAGGAGCAGGATCGGCGCGTCCACTAGCAAGGCGCGGGCAATGGCCAGACGTTGGCGCTGACCGCCGGACAACCCGAGGCCGCCATCGCCGAGATGAGTTTGATAGCCGTCCGGCATTTGTTCGATGAAGTCGTGGGCGTGGGCAATTCGCGCAGCTTCCTTGACCTGTTCAAGCGTGGCCGTCGGGCAGCCGTAGCGAATGTTGTCCTCCACGCTGCCGAAAAACAACGCGGGGGTTTGCGAGACCAGGGCGAAACAGCGGCGCAGATCCAGCGGGTCAAGGCTGGTCAGCGGCACGCCATCGAGGAAAATCTGCCCCTCGCGTGGATCGTAGAAGCGCAGCAACAAGTCGTAAACCGTGGACTTGCCCGCGCCGGACGGCCCCACCAATGCCAGGGTTTCGCCTGCCCTCACCGTCAGATTCAAGCCATCGACGGCGTAGCTTTGCGGACGCGACGGGTAGGAAAAACGCACGTCGCACAGTTCAAGTTCACCTTTGACTCGCGCTGGCAGAGTGACCAGTCCGGTCAACGGTGGCTGGATGATGTTTTCCGAACGCAGCAATTCTGCGATGCGTTCAGCGGCACCCGCAGCGCGTTGCAGTTCGCCGATCACTTCGCTCAGCGTGCCGAACGCACTGCCGACAATCAGGCTGTAGAAAACGAACGCCGCCAGTTCCCCAGCCGAAATCCGTCCCGCCATCACATCCATGCCGCCGACCCACAACATCACCGCCACCGCGCCAAGCACCAGCACGATCACCAAAGTGATCAACCACGCTCGCTGGAAGATCCGTTTACGCGCAGTTTCGAACGCCTGCTCGACGGTCGAAGCGAAACGCTGCTCGTCCTGAACCTGGTGGTTGTAGGCTTGTACGGTTTTGATCTGACCAAGGGTTTCCGACACATAGCTGCCAATGTCGGCGATACGGTCTTGGCTCTGGCGCGACAGATTGCGCACGCGGCGGCCGAAAATCAGGATCGGCGCGATCACCAGCGGCAGTGCAATCACGACAATGCTGGTCAACTTCGGATTGGTGATGAACAGCAACACCACACCACCGATGACCATCAGCAGATTGCGCAGGAACAGCGAAAGCGACGAGCCGATCACCGATTGCAGCAGCGTGGTATCAGCGGTCAGACGCGACTGGATTTCCGAGCTGCGGTTGTCCTCATAAAAGCCTGGATGCAGATACACCAGGTGATTGAACACTTGGCGGCGAATGTCGGCGACCACGCGCTCGCCTATCCACGACACCAGATAGAAACGGGCAAAGGTGCCCAGCGCCAGCCCGAGCACCAGCAACATGAAAATCCCGATCGACTGATTCAGCAGATGCGGCGAACGGGTCATGAAACCCTGGTCTACCAACAACTTGATGCCCTGCCCCATCGACAAGGTGATGCCGGCGGTGACGATCAGCGCGAGCAGTGCGCCGAAGGCATGCCAGCGGTACGGCAGGAGAAAATGACTGGTCAGGCGCAGGGCGCGCCGGTGTCGGGAAGAAAGCATGGAGATCATGGAGTTCACGTCTGCGCAGATGGATCGGGCCAGCCTACAGACTCAGATGGGGTGGAACTCTGTAAATCACAATGAGTCAGGTTAAATATGCCCGGGATGTCCGGATGCTAGAAACGATTGGTCTAAGGTTGCGGTTGAGACGAGCGGTCATTTCTGTTTGAGTAGAGATGCCGCCCGCCGACAGACCGCAGGGAGTTGTCACAGCCTGGTCACGTGGCGGTTTTAACTTAGGCACACAACCTGATGAGGAGACAGGCCATGTCCTTGCAACACAGCAGCGAAGACAAGATTGAAGTGATCCGCACCAAACCCGACCAGTCTCTGGGTTGCTCGATTATCGATGAGCAGGGCCGCGAAGTACCGATCACTGAAGACATGATCCAGGACGCGTGCCGCGAACTGGAGAAGCGATTGGTCAAGCCTGCCGAACAAGAGTGATGTAGCCACCGTCTTCCTGACCCGGCCCTGATTGGCCGGGTTTTTTATATCTGCAATTCGGGATTGGTGGTGTGGCTTTCGCGAGCAAGCTCGCTCCCACCTTTAACTTTGCTGCACTGTAGATCCCCTGTGGGAGCGAGCCTGCTCGCGAAAAGGCCAGCGCTGATTCAGACAGCCACCGCCCCCAGCGCCTCAACAATCTGCCGCAGCACAGGCGCATCTCCTTCAATTCGCACCTTCAGCCCTTCGATCTCGCGTCGCACCGGATATTGCTTGCGCAACGCGTCAAACGCCGCGCGCTGCTCAGCGACATTTCCCACGAGACTGCGGCGGAAATCCGCATCATCGCGGCGCGGGTCGTACACGCCCCGGCACAACATCGCCAGTGCCCACGCCGGATCGCAGTCACCGTGCAGGGAAACTTCCGACAACCAGGTTGCTGGCAGCAGATCACTGAGCGCGATAGCCGCAGGTTGGCCAATGAAAGCGCAGTAGGCCTGATAGATTTGCGCGGTCCCGCGTTGCTTGCCGTCGAGGCTGTAACCGGCAATATGGGGCGTGGCCAACACGCAGAGCTCGGCCAGCGCAGGGTCGACTTCCGGTTCTTTTTCCCAGACGTCGAGCACCGCTTGCAGGTCCTCGCGCTCCAGCAGCACCTCACGCAGCGCTGCATTGTCCACTACAGGGCCACGCGCCGCGTTGATCAGCCAGGCACCCTGCTTGAGTTGCTGCAAACGCTGTTGATCGAACAGATGCCAGGTTGCAGAGTCGCCGCTGCGGGTCAATGGCGTATGCAGACTGATTACGTCGCACTGCTCGATGATCTGCTCAAGGCTGACATAATCGCCGCCCTCGGCAGCCTGACGCGGCGGGTCGCAAACCTTGACGTTCCATCCCAGGCCTTTCAGGACCTTGATCAAGCGCCCCCCCACTTCACCGGCGCCGACAACGCCGTAAGTACGCTGAGTCAGATCCGCGCCTTCGATTTCGGCCAGCGTCATCAGACTGCCCAGTACGTAATCGACCACGCCACGAGCATTGCAACCCGGCGCGCTCGACCAGCAGATCCCGGCCTCGTTGAAGTAATCGAGATCCAGATGATCGGTGCCGATGGTGCAGGTGCCCACAAAGCGCACCTTGCTGCCTTCGAGCAGCGCGCGATTGACGTTAGTCACCGAGCGCACCAGCAACACATCGGCCTGCTCAACCGTCGCGCGGTCAATGGAGCGGCCCGGCACTCGGCGGATGTCGCCGAAACCGGCAAAAAAAGCATCGAGCAGCGGGATATTTTCGTCGGCAACAATCAGCATGGCGGGCTCCTTGGGCGGATCGGCAGTTTAGGTGCTGACGCGTCGATCAGCCAGCAGGGTTTGCGCTTACAAATACGCAACAGAGGATATTTCCTGACCGAGGCGTCAGCGGCGTAGAATGCGCCGCTCTGCGCATCAATACTTTCTGGACGCTTTGCCTGTGAACCCTGTAACTGACCAACCTGTCGC
This sequence comes from Pseudomonas siliginis, assembly GCF_024072275.1. NCBI lineage: Bacteria > Pseudomonadati > Pseudomonadota > Gammaproteobacteria > Pseudomonadales > Pseudomonadaceae > Pseudomonas > Pseudomonas siliginis. The sequence continues at coordinate 4,024,746 of NZ_CP099598.1, forward strand.
CGTCTCGCTGAGCCGCCCTGCGCGGATTCGCCTGGAGTTGAAAAACCTGCTCGCCCTGGCCCTGCCGATCATCATCGCGCAACTGGCGACCACGGCCATGGGCTTCGTCGATGCGGTGATGGCCGGGCGCGTCGGCCCCAAGGACCTGGCGGCAGTGGCGCTGGGCAACTCGATCTGGGTTCCGGTGTTTCTATTGATGACCGGCACCCTGCTGGCCACCACACCAAAAGTCGCCCAGCGTTTCGGCGCCGGCAAGCACAGCGAAATTGGCCCGATTGTGCGTCAGGCGTTGTGGCTGGCATTGGTAGTCGGATTGATCGCCACCTCGATGCTGGTCGCCGCCGAGCCGGTGCTGCATCTGATGAAGGTCGATCCCGAGCTGATCGGCCCGTGCATGCAATATCTGCACGGCATCGCCAGCGGCTTGCCGGCGGTGGCCCTCTATCACGTGCTGCGCTGCACCAGCGATGGCATCGGCCGCACCCGCCCGGCCATGGTGCTGGGCCTCTGTGGTCTGGCGCTGAACATCCCGCTGAACTACATCTTCATCTACGGCCACTTCGGCGTGCCGGCCATGGGCGGCGTCGGCTGCGGTTGGGCCACGGCGATCGTGATGTGGGTAATGGCGCTGGGCCTGGCCGGGTATGAACGCTGGGCACCGGCCTATCGCTCAAGCGAATTGTTCAGCCGCTTCGACTGGCCGCAGTGGGCGGTGATCAAACGTCTGCTGTCGATTGGTTTGCCGATCGGCATCGCGGTGTTTGCCGAGTCGAGTATTTTTGCCGTAATCGCCCTGCTGATCGGCAGCCTCGGCGCGACGGTGGTGGCCGGGCATCAGATCGCGCTGAACGTCAGCTCGCTGGTATTCATGATTCCCTATTCGCTGGGCATGGCGGTCACCGTGCGTGTCGGTCAGGCGCTTGGGCGCGAAGAACCGCGTGAAGCGCGCTTTGCCGCCGGAGTCGGCATGGGCACGGCGCTGGCCTACGCCTGCCTGTCGGCGAGCCTGATGCTGGCGCTGCGCGAGCCGATTGCGGCGATCTATACCGCTGATCCAACGGTGATTCATATTGCGGCGATGCTGATTGTTTATTCGGCGCTGTTCCAGTTTTCCGATGCGATCCAGGTGACCGCAGCAGGCGCACTGCGTGGCTATCAGGACACTCGGGTGACGATGATCCTGACTCTCTTCGCCTACTGGGGCATCGGTCTGCCGGTCGGTTATGCGCTGGGCCTGACCGATTGGCTCGGCGAGCCACGCGGTCCGAGCGGTTTGTGGCAGGGTTTGATCGTAGGCTTAAGCTGCGCAGCGTTGATGCTGTCGATTCGTCTGACACGCAGTGCGCGCAAGCGGATTCGAATCAGTCGTTCGGCGGGTTGATCACCCATAAAAAAAGACCTGCATTTGCAGGTCTTTTTTTGCCCTGAGTCAGGACTTCTTGCGAATCCAGTACAGATAGGTGCCGGCCTCTTCGTGCTGGCTGACCAGCTCATGGTCAAGAAACACGCAGAACTTGGGGATATCGCGCTTGGTCGAGGGATCGGTGGCGATCACCTTGAGCAAGCCGCCAGGCACCAGATCGCGGATGTGCTGGTGCAACATCATTACCGGTTCCGGGCAATTGAGGCCGGTGGCGTCGAGGGTGCCGTCGACCGGGGTATCGATCATTTCACTCATGGTTCACTCCAGAAACTGGCCGGCATTGTCGCGCATTGCTTGGGATATCGTCCAACCCATGTGGGAGCGAGCCTGCTCGCGAAGGCAATCCGTCAGTCAACACATCGTTGGCTGCCCCACCGCTTTCGCGAGCAGGCTCGCTCCCACAGGTTCAGTGTTGTGTCAGCGCGATTTGGTTTTCCTGGTGTCGTGCCGGCGCAGATGGCAAGTCACTTCCTCGCGGTCGTGATATAGCTGCTTGCAGCCGATATCAACCTTGATCCCACGAGCCTTGAAACCATCGGCAATGCGCTCGAGCAGACGTTTCACTTCGGCATAACGCTGCTTCATCGGCAGCTTCAGGTTGACCACCGCCTCGCGGCAATGCCCCTCGCCGATCCACTCTTCGAGCATCGCCGCGTTGCGCGCCGGTTTCTCGACGATGTCGCATACCATCCAGTCCACCGGCTGCTTCGGCTTGAAGGTAAAACCGTCCGCCATCAGATGCTGGACCAGCCCGGTTTCCATCAGGCTTTCAGCCATCGGGCCGTTGTCGATAGCAGTCACCAGCATGCCCCGGTTGACCAGTTGCCAGGTCCAGCCGCCCGGCGCGGCGCCGAGGTCGACGCCGGTCATGTCGCTGTGCAGGCGGTCTTCCCACTGATCACGTGGAATGAAGTGGTGCCACGCCTCCTCCAGCTTCAAGGTCGACCGGCTCGGCGCCTCGCGAGGAAACTTCAGGCGCGGAATGCCCATCGGCCACATCGCCGAATTGCCGGCATCGGCCATGCCGAGAAACACTTCGCGGCCACTCTTGAAGGTCAGCAACAAACGCGGCTTGCTGGCGTCTTCCACCAGTTTGCCAGCGGCGGTCAGCGCCTTGCGCAGCGGGCCTTCGAATTTTTTGCAGAAATTCGACAGTTCCTTGCCGTCATTGGTATCGACCACTTCCAGCCACAGACTGCCAAACACCGGGAAATCGGCCATGTGCGCGAGGATTACGCTGATGCGATCGTTTTCCGGCAGATCAATGAAAAAGCCCCGCGCCCACTGCCGAGGGAAGATCAATTCGGCGAAACGCTGACCGCGCATCAGGCGTTCGGCGCCGTCGGCTTCAGTGCAGACAAACTCGGCGCAGGCCGTGGCGGTTTTGGCTTTGGCGTAACCGGCGACATTGAGACGGGCGGCGAGATCGGAAATCTCCGAACAGACTTCGCCTTCGAAGCCGGGCCGGCAATGCATGAATAGGGTGTTCATTCTTACTCCTGGGCAACGGTCGATCATTCGACCGTTGCGCGATGCTCAAGCCTTGCGTTACCGCAATGCCTGTCACGAAAACCGGCGCATGATAGCTGAAGTCGGAACCTTGGTTCCGCTCATACAGTCCAGTTATTAGCCAGCTATTCAAAACAGGGCTAGGTTTAATGCTCTGCCCGTCCCCTCAGTCCGTAGCCGTGCGGACTCAAAGGAGTGATCGTAATGCCGTCCCTCGATAGTCTGAAGTCACTGAAAACCCTACAAATCGATGCCACGACCTACCATTATTTCAGCTTGCCGGAAGCCGCCAAAAGCCTGGGCGACCTCGACAAGCTGCCGATGTCGTTGAAGGTACTGCTGGAAAATCTGCTGCGCTGGGAAGACGAAAGAACCGTCACCGGCGCTGACCTCAAAGCCATCGCCGCCTGGCTCAAGGAGCGCCGCTCCGATCGCGAAATCCAATACCGTCCCGCCCGGGTATTGATGCAGGATTTTACTGGTGTCCCCGCCGTCGTCGATCTCGCCGCAATGCGCGCGGCGATGGCCAAGGCTGGTGGCGACCCGCAACGCATAAATCCGTTGTCGCCGGTGGATCTGGTGATCGACCACTCGGTGATGGTCGACAAGTTTGGCAGCGCCAGTGCGTTTGAACAGAACGTCGACATCGAAATGCAACGCAACGGCGAGCGCTATGCCTTTCTGCGCTGGGGCCAGAGTGCGTTCGATAACTTCAGCGTGGTCCCGCCGGGTACCGGCATCTGCCACCAGGTCAACCTCGAATATCTCGGCCGCACCGTTTGGACCAAAGACGAGGATGGCCGCACCTACGCGTTCCCCGACACGCTGGTCGGCACCGACTCCCACACCACCATGATCAACGGCCTCGGCGTACTCGGCTGGGGCGTGGGCGGGATCGAAGCGGAAGCGGCGATGCTTGGGCAACCGGTATCGATGCTGATTCCGGAAGTGGTCGGCTTCAAACTCACCGGCAAACTCAAGGAAGGCATCACCGCCACCGATCTGGTGCTGACCGTAACGCAGATGCTGCGCAAGAAAGGCGTAGTCGGCAAATTCGTCGAGTTCTATGGCGATGGTCTCGCCGATCTGCCACTGGCCGACCGCGCAACCATCGCCAACATGGCCCCGGAATACGGTGCGACGTGCGGCTTCTTCCCGGTCGACGATGTCACGCTGGAATACCTGCGCCTGTCTGGCCGGCCGCCGGAAGTGGTGAAACTGGTCGAGGCCTACACCAAGGCTCAAGGCCTGTGGCGTCTGCCGGGTCAGGAGCCGGTGTTCACCGACAGCCTGGCTTTGGACATGGGCAGCGTCGAGGCCAGCCTGGCCGGACCGAAACGTCCGCAGGATCGCGTCTCGCTGCCGAACGTCGCGCAGGCCTTCAGTGATTTCATCGACCTGCAATTCAAACCCACCAGCAAGGAAGAAGGACGCCTTGAAAGCGAGGGTGGCGGCGGCGTAGCAGTGGGCAACGCCGATCTGGTGGGCGAAGCGGACTACGAATACGAGGGCAAGACCTATCGCCTGAAAAACGGTGCAGTGGTCATCGCCGCGATTACCTCCTGCACCAACACCTCCAACCCGAGCGTGATGATGGCTGCTGGACTGCTGGCGAAAAAAGCTGTCGAGAAAGGTCTGACGCGCAAGCCTTGGGTCAAAAGCTCACTGGCCCCCGGTTCGAAAGTCGTCACCGACTATTACAAGGCTGCCGGGCTGACTCAATACCTTGATCAGCTCGGGTTTTCGTTAGTTGGCTACGGTTGCACCACCTGCATTGGCAACTCCGGGCCACTGCCGGAGCCGATCGAGAAAGCCATTCAGAAAGCCGATCTGACCGTCGCGTCGGTCTTGTCCGGCAACCGCAACTTCGAAGGTCGCGTACACCCGCTGGTGAAAACCAACTGGCTGGCCTCGCCTCCGCTGGTCGTCGCCTACGCACTGGCTGGCAGCGTGCGCACCGACATCAGCAGCGAACCGCTGGGTGAGGATCAGCAGGGCAATCCGGTATACCTGCGCGATATCTGGCCGAGCAGCCGGGAAATCGCCGAAGCGGTGAATCAGGTCAACACGGCGATGTTCCACAAGGAATACGCCGAAGTGTTTGCCGGTGATGAGCAATGGCAGGCCATCGAGGTGCCGCAAGCGGCGACTTACGTGTGGCAGGACAATTCGACCTACATTCAGCATCCACCTTTCTTCGACGACATTTCCGGCCCTCTGCCGGAAGTCAAAGACGTCAAAGGCGCGCGGGTCTTGGCCTTGCTCGGCGATTCAGTGACCACCGACCACATCTCCCCCGCCGGCAACATCAAGATCGACAGCCCGGCCGGGCGATACCTGCAGGAAAAAGGCGTGGAGCCGCGCGACTTCAACTCCTACGGTTCCCGTCGCGGCAATCATGAAGTGATGATGCGCGGTACGTTTGCCAACATCCGTATTCGCAACGAGATGCTGGGTGGCGAGGAAGGTGGCAACACACTTTACATTCCCACCGGGGAAAAAATGGCGATCTATGACGCAGCGATGAAATATCAGGCGTCGGGTACGCCGTTGGTGGTGATTGCCGGTCAGGAGTACGGCACCGGGTCGAGCCGTGACTGGGCGGCGAAAGGCACCAATCTGCTGGGCGTCAAAGCGGTGATTGCGGAGAGCTTCGAACGTATTCACCGCTCTAATCTGGTCGGCATGGGTGTGCTGCCGTTGCAGTTCAAGCTTGATCAGAATCGCAAGAGTCTCAATCTGACCGGCAAAGAGACGTTCGAGATTCTGGGATTGACCGGCGTCGAGCTGAGGCCGCGGATGAACCTGCCGCTGGTTATCACTCGGGAGGATGGGCGTCAGGAGAGAATCGAAGTCTTGTGCCGCATTGATACGCTGAATGAGGTCGAGTACTTCAAATCCGGGGGGATCCTGCATTATGTGTTGCGGCAGTTGATTGCTTCGTGACGGGATGACATTCGCGCAGGCTGTGATCTTTTTGACCTGGCTTTTAAAAGCAGGATCAAAAGATCGCAGCCTTCGGCGGCTCCTACATTCAGGCGAAAAAAAACCCGCCGAAGCGGGTTTTTCCCAAGACCATTATCGACTCCCTGTCGGCAGCGATCCTTGCGATGGTCGATCGTCCATGATCCTGAAACACTCCCTGTGTCTCAGTTGATGTGTGTAGATTACCCAGTGGATCCAATCAGCAATAGTCGTAAAAGCTACCAATGCGTGTAAGACATTCGCCATACAAACACTGCCGAAAACCCTTAGACCTGTCAGGCACCGCCGCTTTCACGAGCCCTGGCGCTTTCGGCGAGAAACTGTTCAAGCCTGCTCAACTGCTCCTCCCAGCCGCGACTGTCCATGTAATACGCCTCTTTCTGACGGATATCAGGGATGTGCGCGAAGCCGGACTCCGAGACCTTGAGTAGAGTGCCGTCCTCGAAGTCCTGCAATTCGAACTTGACCAGCGTGGTCGGCTCTTGCGAGTAGTCGATCTTCGGGTTGACCGCATACGGGTGCCAGCGGAAAGAAAACAACTGCTGCGGCTCGACCCGCTCGATCAGCACATTCCACAATACGTGTTCATAACCGGGGTACGTGACCTGGCCCTGCGTCCACTCACCGGCAATGAAGCGCCGGCCCTCAAGTGCCACGCCAAACCACTGACCGAACGCCTCTGCATCGACCAATGCGCGCCAGACATGGGAACGCGACGCCTTGAGCGTGATCTTGCGTTCGAAACTGTTAGGTACTGGTTTCATACGTCACCTCCTGTTCTGAACACTAGGCTTGTATGACCACATGTCCAATGCGAAGTTGTATCCAGGCGCTGCAGGCATCGATCCGAGCAGACACATCCTGCGGTAGTTTCCGCTCTGTGATCGGCGCCGCTTGACCTGTTATCTTTCCAGCGAATCCGCAGAAACAAGGACGAATCATGCAGCCCTCTCTTGCCGATCGGTATCGCGGCGCCCTCCTCGGCCTGGCTTGCGGCGATGCGGTCGGCACAACAGTTGAGTTCCAGCCGCGAGGATCATTCCAGCCGCTGAGCGACATGGTCGGCGGTGGCCCGTTCCAGCTCAAGCCAGGGCAATGGACCGATGACACCTCAATGGCACTCTGCCTGGCCGAGAGCCTGCTGCGCAAAAACGGTTTCGACGCGGCTGATCAGATGGGCCGCTATCTCAATTGGTGGAAATGGGGATATCTGAGCTCCACCGGTGAATGTTTCGACATCGGCATGACCGTGAGCCAGGCGCTGCAACAGTATCAGCGAAGCGGAGAGCCTTTTGCCGGCTCGACTGACCCGTTGACAGCTGGCAACGGGTCGCTGATGCGGTTGGCTCCTGTCGTGCTGTTTTATTTTCCCGACGCTAGACAGATCCAGATCCACGCCGCCGACAGTTCGCGCACAACCCATGCGGCGCCGGAGGCAATCGAGTGCTGCCAATTGCTGGCTGATCTGATCGCACGAGCGCTTGAGGGAGCCGACAAAACGCAACTGCGCCAATCGCTACTTGCAGAGTATTCCCAACCCAAGGTGGTTGCGATCGCGCGGGGTGAGTATCTCGGCAAAAAAGAAAACGAAATCAAGGGCAGCGGCTATAGCGTGCAATCATTGGAAGCCGCTTTGTGGTGCTTCCATCACACGCAAACATACGCTGACGCGATACTGAAAGCAGCCAATCTCGGTGATGATGCGGATACCACAGCTGCTATCGTGGGTCAGTTGGCCGGTACTTACTACGGCGCTCGGGCGATTCCCGAGCACTGGCTGGAGCAGTTGCATGACGGCGAAGAAATCACCGCCACTGCGGATCGCTTGCTTGAGGCCTCCCGGCTACGTACATAACACTCGATACACTCTTCCCACTCAATACAGCGAGAACCTTATGTCAGTGCGTCTGCTTTTGGCCTCTGCGCCCTTTTTGTTTGCCCCTTTCGCCCATGCCGCCGTTGATTGCGCCAACGCCAGCGATCAGGCGACGATGAATCAATGCGCGGGGCAAGCCTTCAAAGCGGCAGACAAGGAACTGAATACGCTCTATCAGCAGATCACCGGACGCCTGAAGGACAACCCGGACGGAAAGAAGCTGCTGGTCAACGCGCAGCGGGCGTGGGTCAGCTTTCGGGATGCCGAGTGCAAGTTTTCGGCTTCTGGGGTGGCAGGCGGGAGTGTGTATCCATTGGTTTACAGTAGTTGTCTTACAGACGTAACCAAGGCCAGAGTAGAAACCCTCAAGCAGTATTTGAAATGTGAGGAAGGTGATATGAGCTGCCCGGTACCCGGTGCGTAATCACAGGCTCCGCTTACGGAGCCTGTGCTGTGAACCGTTACGCCTCAGACGTGAGGATCGCCCGGCGCTTTGCTCGGCGCAGCGTATTGAGGTTTAAGGTGACCATCCTGATCGAGTAACCAGGCGTCCATGATCTGCCGCACTACTGGACCGGCAACACGACCACCCGCCTCGCCGTTCTCGATCATTACCGAGATGGCGATCTTCGGATGCTCGGCCGGTGCGAATCCTACAAACAGGGCGTTGTCACGGTGGCGCTCAAGGGTTTTCTCGCGGTTGTAACGCTCACCCTGCTTGATCGCCACCACCTGCGCCGTACCACTCTTGCCGGCGATGCGATATTGCGCCCCCGCAGCGGCCGCACGGGCAATGCCTCGAGCATCGTGCATGACCATCTGCATACCGTGGTTGACCTGCTCCCAATCCCGCGGATCTTTAAGCAGGATATTTGGCATTGGATGCTCATCAACCGGAGCTACACCGTCGACCGACTTGGCCAAGTGCGGCCTATTCCATATCCCCTTATTGGCGATCAGGGCAGTGGCCTGGGCCAATTGCAGCGGTGTGACCTGCATGTATCCCTGGCCGATGCCGAGAATAACCGTCTCGCCGGGATACCAGGCCTGTCGCCGTGTAGCGCGTTTCCACGCCTGCGACGGCATCAGACCGGGGGACTCTTCAAACATGTCCAGCGAGACTTTTTCACCAAGGCCGAACATCGCCATGTAGTCGTGCAGACGATCGATGCCAAGCTTGTGCGCCAAGTCGTAGAAGTAGGTGTCGTTGGAACGCATGATCGCCGCGTCCATGTCCACCCAACCATCACCGCTGTGGTTCCAGTTGCGATACTTGTGATCGAAGTCCGGTAGTTGGTAATAGCCGGGATCGAATACGCGGGTCTGCGGAGTTACGACGCCTGCGTCCAGCCCTGCGATGGCGACTTCCGGTTTGATCGTCGAGCCTGGGGCGTACAGGCCACGCAATACGCGGTTGAACAATGGCCGATCGATGGAATCCCGCAGCGCTGAATATTCCTTCGAACTGATCCCGGTGACGAACAGATTCGGATCGAAGCTCGGATTGCTGACCATCGCCAGCACTTCTCCGGTGGACGGGTCGAGAGCTACCACTGAACCACGACGGTCTCCCAAAGCAGCTTCGGCGGCTTCCTGCAGTTTGACGTCAAGACTAAGGACGATGTTTTTACCTGGAACCGGATCCGTGTGCTTGAGCACCCGCAGCACGCGGCCTTGAGCATTGGTCTCGACTTCTTCGTAACCGACATGGCCGTGCAACTGCGCCTCATAAAAACGCTCGATACCGGTTTTACCAATGGACTGCGTACCTCGGTATTCCACGGAGTCGAGGGTTTTAGCTTCCTTTTCATTGATCCGACCGACATAACCGATTGAATGAGCGAAATGTGCGCCGAGAGGATAGTGCCGGACAAACTGCGGTTCGACATCAATGCCCGGCAAGCGAAATTCGTTCACCGCCAGGACGGCGATCTGCTCTTCCGTCAGCTCATAAAACAGTGTGACCGGTGTAAATGGATGCCGGGATTGCTTCATCGCCTTGTCGAATACCGTGCGGTCTTCAGCAGGCAAGTGCAGCAAGTTGATGACTTCGTCCAGCTCCTGATTGACGTCGGTTGCACGCTCCCGAGTGATGGTCAGGTTGTAGCTGGGACGGTTGTCGGCGAGCAATACACCGTTGCGGTCGTAGATCAATCCCCGCGTCGGCGGTATCGGCAGGACATGGACTCGGTTGTTTTCGGAGATGGTCGAGTGGTAATCGAATTCCACGACCTGGAGAATGTACAGGCGCACCACCAAAGCGCAGCTGATGGCGAACACGAACAGAGCACAGGCAATCAAGCGTTTGTTGACCAGCCTCGTCTCTTTTTCATGATCCTTGATCGGGATTGGTTCAGGCATTTCTACAGCAACTCTTTGACGTAAATGAGTGCCGATCCATGGGCAGGGCATCAGTCCGTTAAAAAACGAGCTGCACCATACCAAAACTCGCCATCCACTTCAGGATGAATTTCCCCGGTGGCACTCTGAAAACTTTCTCGCAGGCAAAACAAAACCCCAACTGCTTTCGCAATTGGGGTTTCGGAATTTAATCTTGACGATGACCTACTCTCACATGGGGAAACCCCACACTACCATCGGCGATGCATCGTTTCACTGCTGAGTTCGGGATGGGATCAGGTGGTTCCAACGCTCTATGGTCGTCAAGAAATTCGGGTACTGACTCGTGACCAGACGGCCTCGCTTCAGCAAATTGGGTATGTGACAGCTAGGTGTTTGTGAATTTCGAACTTTCGGTTCGTTTCGTCTTCACACACCGCAATCTGGTGCCTTTTCAGGTCAGCAAATTGCTTGGGTGTTATATGGTCAAGCCTCACGGGCAATTAGTATTGGTTAGCTCAACGCCTCACAGCGCTTACACACCCAACCTATCAACGTCGTAGTCTTCGACGGCCCTTCAGGGAACTCAAGGTTCCAGTGAGATCTCATCTTGAGGCAAGTTTCCCGCTTAGATGCTTTCAGCGGTTATCTTTCCCGAACATAGCTACCCGGCAATGCCACTGGCGTGACAACCGGAACACCAGAGGTTCGTCCACTCCGGTCCTCTCGTACTAGGAGCAGCCCCTCTCAAATCTCAAACGTCCACGGCAGATAGGGACCGAACTGTCTCACGACGTTCTAAACCCAGCTCGCGTACCACTTTAAATGGCGAACAGCCATACCCTTGGGACCGGCTTCAGCCCCAGGATGTGATGAGCCGACATCGAGGTGCCAAACACCGCCGTCGATATGAACTCTTGGGCGGTATCAGCCTGTTATCCCCGGAGTACCTTTTATCCGTTGAGCGATGGCCCTTCCATACAGAACCACCGGATCACTAAGACCTACTTTCGTACCTGCTCGACGTGTCTGTCTCGCAGTCAAGCGCGCTTTTGCCTTTATACTCTACGACCGATTTCCGACCGGTCTGAGCGCACCTTCGTACTCCTCCGTTACTCTTTAGGAGGAGACCGCCCCAGTCAAACTACCCACCATACACTGTCCTCGATCCGGATAACGGACCTGAGTTAGAACCTCAAAGTTGCCAGGGTGGTATTTCAAGGATGGCTCCACGCGAACTGGCGTCCACGCTTCAAAGCCTCCCACCTATCCTACACAAGCAAATTCAAAGTCCAGTGCAAAGCTATAGTAAAGGTTCACGGGGTCTTTCCGTCTAGCCGCGGATACACTGCATCTTCACAGCGATTTCAATTTCACTGAGTCTCGGGTGGAGACAGCGCCGCCATCGTTACGCCATTCGTGCAGGTCGGAACTTACCCGACAAGGAATTTCGCTACCTTAGGACCGTTATAGTTACGGCCGCCGTTTACCGGGGCTTCGATCAAGAGCTTCGCGTTAGCTAACCCCATCAATTAACCTTCCGGCACCGGGCAGGCGTCACACCCTATACGTCCACTTTCGTGTTTGCAGAGTGCTGTGTTTTTAATAAACAGTCGCAGCGGCCTGGTATCTTCGACCGGCATGAGCTTACGGAGCAAGTCCTTCACCCTCACCGGCGCACCTTCTCCCGAAGTTACGGTGCCATTTTGCCTAGTTCCTTCACCCGAGTTCTCTCAAGCGCCTTGGTATTCTCTACCCAACCACCTGTGTCGGTTTGGGGTACGGTTCCTGGTTACCTGAAGCTTAGAAGCTTTTCTTGGAAGCATGGCATCAACCACTTCGTCACCCAAAGGGTAACTCGTCATCAGCTCTCGGCCTTAAGATCCCGGATTTACCTAAGATCTCAGCCTACCACCTTAAACTTGGACAACCAACGCCAAGCTGGCCTAGCCTTCTCCGTCCCTCCATCGCAATAACCAGAAGTACAGGAATATTAACCTGTTTTCCATCGACTACGCTTTTCAGCCTCGCCTTAGGGACCGACTAACCCTGCGTCGATTAACGTTGCGCAGGAAACCTTGGTCTTTCGGCGTGGGTGTTTTTCACACCCATTGTCGTTACTCATGTCAGCATTCGCACTTCTGATACCTCCAGCAAGCTTCTCAACTCACCTTCACAGGCTTACAGAACGCTCCTCTACCGCATCACCCGAAGGTGATACCCGTAGCTTCGGTGTATGGTTTGAGCCCCGTTACATCTTCCGCGCAGGCCGACTCGACTAGTGAGCTATTACGCTTTCTTTAAAGGGTGGCTGCTTCTAAGCCAACCTCCTAGCTGTCTAAGCCTTCCCACATCGTTTCCCACTTAACCATAACTTTGGGACCTTAGCTGACGGTCTGGGTTGTTTCCCTTTTCACGACGGACGTTAGCACCCGCCGTGTGTCTCCCATGCTCGGCACTTGTAGGTATTCGGAGTTTGCATCGGTTTGGTAAGTCGGGATGACCCCCTAGCCGAAACAGTGCTCTACCCCCTACAGTGATACATGAGGCGCTACCTAAATAGCTTTCGAGGAGAACCAGCTATCTCCGAGCTTGATTAGCCTTTCACTCCGATCCACAGGTCATCCGCTAACTTTTCAACGGTAGTCGGTTCGGTCCTCCAGTCAGTGTTACCTAACCTTCAACCTGCCCATGGATAGATCGCCCGGTTTCGGGTCTATTCCCAGCGACTAGACGCCCTATTAAGACTCGCTTTCGCTACGCCTCCCCTATTCGGTTAAGCTCGCCACTGAAAATAAGTCGCTGACCCATTATACAAAAGGTACGCAGTCACAGAACAAAGTCTGCTCCCACTGCTTGTACGCATACGGTTTCAGGATCTATTTCACTCCCCTCTCCGGGGTTCTTTTCGCCTTTCCCTCACGGTACTAGTTCACTATCGGTCAGTCAGTAGTATTTAGCCTTGGAGGATGGTCCCCCCATATTCAGACAAAGTTTCTCGTGCTCCGTCCTACTCGATTTCATGACTAAGAGATTTTCGCGTACAGGGCTATCACCCACTATGGCCGCACTTTCCAGAGCGTTCCGCTAATCTCAAAGCCACTTAAGGGCTAGTCCCCGTTCGCTCGCCACTACTAAGGGAATCTCGGTTGATTTCTTTTCCTCAGGGTACTTAGATGTTTCAGTTCCCCTGGTTCGCCTCTTGCACCTATGTATTCAGTACAAGATAACCATCTTATGATGGCTGGGTTCCCCCATTCAGAGATCTCCGGATCAAAGTCTGTTTGCCGACTCCCCGAAGCTTTTCGCAGGCTACCACGTCTTTCATCGCCTCTGACTGCCAAGGCATCCACCGTATGCGCTTCTTCACTTGACCATATAACCCCAAGCAATCTGGTTATACTGTGAAGACGACATTCGCCGAAAATTCGAATTTCTCAATTAAGAGAACTCACAAATTTTACCTTAGCCTGATCCGTTACCAGTGAAAGTAACGTTCAGTCTATCTTTCTATCACATACCCAAATTTTTAAAGAACGATCTAATCAAAAGACTAGAAATCAATATTCAGTACGAATATTCATTTCTAAACTCTCAAACTTCGAAGCAGTTTATGGTGGAGCCAAGCGGGATCGAACCGCTGACCTCCTGCGTGCAAGGCAGGCGCTCTCCCAGCTGAGCTATGGCCCCATAACAAAATTGGTGGGTCTGGGCAGATTCGAACTGCCGACCTCACCCTTATCAGGGGTGCGCTCTAACCAACTGAGCTACAGACCCAATTTCGAGCTTGTAACTGTTAGCTCAGAGCTATCAGCTTGGAGCTTAAAGCTGCTTCTATCGTCTTCTTCAATGAATCAAGCAATTCGTGTGGGAGCTCATGCAGCAGCTGATGTCGTCGATTAAGGAGGTGATCCAGCCGCAGGTTCCCCTACGGCTACCTTGTTACGACTTCACCCCAGTCATGAATCACACCGTGGTAACCGTCCTCCCGAAGGTTAGACTAGCTACTTCTGGTGCAACCCACTCCCATGGTGTGACGGGCGGTGTGTACAAGGCCCGGGAACGTATTCACCGCGACATTCTGATTCGCGATTACTAGCGATTCCGACTTCACGCAGTCGAGTTGCAGACTGCGATCCGGACTACGATCGGTTTTATGGGATTAGCTCCACCTCGCGGCTTGGCAACCCTTTGTACCGACCATTGTAGCACGTGTGTAGCCCAGGCCGTAAGGGCCATGATGACTTGACGTCATCCCCACCTTCCTCCGGTTTGTCACCGGCAGTCTCCTTAGAGTGCCCACCATTACGTGCTGGTAACTAAGGACAAGGGTTGCGCTCGTTACGGGACTTAACCCAACATCTCACGACACGAGCTGACGACAGCCATGCAGCACCTGTCTCAATGTTCCCGAAGGCACCAATCCATCTCTGGAAAGTTCATTGGATGTCAAGGCCTGGTAAGGTTCTTCGCGTTGCTTCGAATTAAACCACATGCTCCACCGCTTGTGCGGGCCCCCGTCAATTCATTTGAGTTTTAACCTTGCGGCCGTACTCCCCAGGCGGTCAACTTAATGCGTTAGCTGCGCCACTAAGAGCTCAAGGCTCCCAACGGCTAGTTGACATCGTTTACGGCGTGGACTACCAGGGTATCTAATCCTGTTTGCTCCCCACGCTTTCGCACCTCAGTGTCAGTATCAGTCCAGGTGGTCGCCTTCGCCACTGGTGTTCCTTCCTATATCTACGCATTTCACCGCTACACAGGAAATTCCACCACCCTCTACCATACTCTAGCTTGCCAGTTTTGGATGCAGTTCCCAGGTTGAGCCCGGGGATTTCACATCCAACTTAACAAACCACCTACGCGCGCTTTACGCCCAGTAATTCCGATTAACGCTTGCACCCTCTGTATTACCGCGGCTGCTGGCACAGAGTTAGCCGGTGCTTATTCTGTCGGTAACGTCAAAATTGCAGAGTATTAATCTACAACCCTTCCTCCCAACTTAAAGTGCTTTACAATCCGAAGACCTTCTTCACACACGCGGCATGGCTGGATCAGGCTTTCGCCCATTGTCCAATATTCCCCACTGCTGCCTCCCGTAGGAGTCTGGACCGTGTCTCAGTTCCAGTGTGACTGATCATCCTCTCAGACCAGTTACGGATCGTCGCCTTGGTGAGCCATTACCTCACCAACTAGCTAATCCGACCTAGGCTCATCTGATAGCGCAAGGCCCGAAGGTCCCCTGCTTTCTCCCGTAGGACGTATGCGGTATTAGCGTTCCTTTCGAAACGTTGTCCCCCACTACCAGGCAGATTCCTAGGCATTACTCACCCGTCCGCCGCTGAATCCAGGAGCAAGCTCCTTTCATCCGCTCGACTTGCATGTGTTAGGCCTGCCGCCAGCGTTCAATCTGAGCCATGATCAAACTCTTCAGTTCAAACATCTTTGGGTTTTTAAGAAACCCTAAACTTGGCTCAGCAATCGTTGGTTACATCTTTGATTTCTCGCGGAGTAACTTGTGATGCTGATAATCTTGTTGACTATCAGTCTGACTGCACAAGCACCCACACGAATTGCTTGATTCAGTTGTTAAAGAGCGGTTGGTTAAGATCTTTCGTCTCAACCGAGGCGCGCATTCTACAGCAGCCTCATTTGCTGTCAAGTGATTATTTTCAGAAGTTTTCGAAGAATTCTTCAACAACTTCAACCACTTGCGCTTCCGATCTCTCGTTAGCGGGAGGCGAATTCTACAGCGTTAATCGCTGCTGTCAACACCTCTTTTTCTCCGCTTTCGACCGAGAAGATCGAACCGTTAAAAGAGCTACACATCACTGCCCTTTCAACTCCTTCCAGGCTTCGATGACCTGAAGCAAGCCGCTGTCGAAAACTGCGTAACTCTCTGAATCTCAAGGAGTTTTCCGTTTCGACTGCGCCGGAAGTGGGGCGAATTATAGACCTCTGGAATCTGCCGTCAACCGTTAATTTCGCTTTTCTTTCAAATCAGCAAAAACGCTTTCTATATATAGACGCGACCCCATCCAATGCGCAGTATATTGCCCACTACCACAACAATACTGTGTTTTTGCCTTGGATGCTGCCGCGCAATGAATGATCAACCTCGCTCCCTTGCTTCCACATTGTTTCCGGTTTGCCTGCTCATGATAGCCATGGCGTCCATCCAGTCGGGCGCTTCTCTGGCCAAAAGCATGTTCCCCATTATCGGCGCACAAGGAACAACCACGCTGCGCCTGATCTTTGCCAGCTTGATCATGCTGCTGATACTGCGCCCATGGCGTGCAAAGCTGACCGCCAAGTCTCTTCGTACCGTGATCGTCTACGGAATGGCACTGGGAGGAATGAACTTCCTCTTTTATATGTCGCTGCGCACAGTGCCGCTGGGCATCGCCGTTGCGCTGGAATTCACCGGCCCATTGGCGGTAGCTATATATGCCTCCCGCCGCGCCATCGATTTTGTCTGGATCGCGCTCGCTGCAGTCGGTTTGCTCCTATTAATACCTACTGGGGCAACCACTGCTGGCATTGACCTCGTCGGAGCGGGCTATGCGCTGGGCGCCGGGGTCTGCTGGGCGCTGTACATTTTGTTCGGGCAAAAGGCCGGCGCCGATAACGGGGTGACGACGGCAGCCCTCGGCGTAATGATCGCAGCGCTGTTCGTGGCACCGATCGGAATCGTTCATGCCGGCGCTGCGCTGCTTACACCATCACTGATTCCGATCGCTATCGGCGTCGCCATTCTGTCCACCGCCCTGCCCTATACCCTGGAGATGGTCGCGCTGACGCGTATGCCCGCGCGCACCTTCGGCACGCTCATGAGTATCGAACCGGCCTTTGGAGCACTATCAGGTCTGCTTTTTCTCCAAGAATACCTTTCATTGTCACAATGGCTGGCCATCCTGTGCATTATTCTGGCTTCAGTGGGCGCAACCATGACCATGGGTAGCGGAGCAAAGCCTGCTGTCGCGGCTGACTGAAGCGTAGCGAAAGTGGCTCTGGTAATTGGCGCTCATTTAGGCCATGTTTAGCTGCGTAACCCATCGCCAGGCATGGATTTTTTCGCAAAGGACGGCACCACGCTGCAAACGCGAGCGAATACAGGCAGACCCGAGCACCAGACTCGCGGCCGCTATTAAGGATGGTAATGAAACGAATTTTGCTAATGATCGCCCTGCTGGCGATCGCGAGTTGCGCAGCGACCTCGGAAACCCAGGTCAAACGCGGCAAGAAGGGACTGCACATCAACTGTTCCGGTCTTTCATCCTCATGGGACAAGTGCTACAGCAGCGCAGCCAACTCCTGCGCTCCCAAGGGTTACAAGGTGATCGCCAAATCCGGGGATGCCGTCGAGGAACCTGGCGATTATCCGTTCGGCCTGAACCCCGCCGGTTATACCAGCCGCAGCATGATCGTCATCTGCAAATAACTACTCGGCTCGTGGCAAAGCGAGCTGACGAGTGATTTGCTCATGACTCGAGCGCAACACCGTACGCTGCACGTCCGGTGTTGCCAGCATTCGCGCGACCACCAACGCACCCACACATTGCGACAGCACCGACCAGGCCAGACTCTCGCTTTCCAGGATCTCAGCCCAGCCCTGCTGAAGACGGCAGATCCACTGTTCAGCCTGCTCACGCACCTGCATATCGGCACGGGCAACCTCTGCGCCCAATGTCGGCAGCGCGCAACCGGACTCTGGTTGCTCGACGTGGGCCATGCTCAGGTACTGCTTCAGACAACGCTCCAGCCGCTGCCGATCTGCACCGCCCTGGCCACCAAGGCGCTCAAGACTTTCACTCAACTCTCGCTCGACGATGGCAGCGAACAACGCATCCTTGGATGAAAAGTGGCTGTAGAACGCGGCGCCACTCAAACCGATGGCTTTCATCAGGCCATCCACGCCCACCGTGGAAAACCCCGATTTCTTCGCCGACAGCGCGCTGCTTTGCAGCAATCGTTCGCGGGTTTCCGATTTGTGTCCGGCCGAATAACGCATGTCCTCTCCTGAAAATAGATCGCCTTGACGCTGCCCAAATCCTAGCATAACGTTCGTTAACTAAACGATCGTTAACCAAAAAGGGTTCACCCATGAATAACAAGAAGGTCGTGTTGGTTGTCGGGGCCGGCGATGCCACGGGCGGGGCGATTGCCAAGCGCTTTGCCAGTGAGGGATTTATAGCCTGTGTGACCCGGCGCAGCGCCGACAAATTGAAGCCTCTGGTTGACGCAATCATCGCTGAGGGCGGTGAGGCCCATGGTTTTGCCTGCGATGCGCGCAAGGAAGAAGACGTCATCGCCTTGATCGAAGACATCGAAACCCGCGTCGGCCCGATCGAGGCCTTTGTCTTCAACATCGGCGCCAACGTGCCCTGCAGCATTCTCGAAGAAACCGCGCGCAAATATTTCAAGATCTGGGAGATGGCCTGCTTCTCCGGCTTTCTCAATGCCCGTGAAGTGGCCAAGCGCATGGTGACTCGGCAGCGCGGTACGATTCTGTTCACTGGTGCCACGGCCGGGCTGCGCGGCGCCTCTGGATTTGCCGCTTTCGCTGGAGCCAAACATGGCATCCGCGCACTGGCGCAAAGCATGGCGAGAGAGTTGGGGCCGATGAACATTCATGTCGCCCACATCGTGGTTGATGGTGCGATTGATACCGACTTCATCCGCAACAGCTTTCCCGAGAAATACGCGACCAAGGATCAGGACGGCATTCTCGATCCAGAGCACATCGCCGAAAACTATTGGTTTCTGCACAGTCAGCCACGGGATGCCTGGACTTTTGAGCTGGACCTGCGTCCTTGGAACGAACGCTGGTAAGCCCTCCCCCCTCATTACAACAATAAGAGAGCAATTTGATCATGACGAAAACTGTGGAATTCTATTTCGACCTCGGCAGCCCCACCACCTACCTGGCGCACACCCAGCTACCGCAAATCTGCGCCGATACCCAAAGTGAACTGATCTACATCCCGATGCTGTTGGGAGGTGTGTTCAAAGCCACCGGCAACGCTTCTCCGGCAGTGATTCCGGCCAAGGGCCGCTACATGTTTCAGGACCTCGATCGCTTCGCCAAACGCTACGGCGTACAGCTCAGATTCAATCCGCACTTTCCAATCAACACGCTGATATTGATGCGTGCCGTTACTGGCATGCAGATGCGCCAGCCGCAGCGTTTCGCCGAATTCGTCGATTGCCTGTTCAGGGCGCTTTGGGTAGAAGGTCGTAACCTCAACGATCCGCAAACCATTGCTGCCGTGCTGACTGAAAACGGCTTCGACCCCCAAGAGATAATCGCGCTGACCAACGACGAATCAGTAAAAGCCGCACTCAAGGAAAACACCGAAGCCGCGATCAAGCGCGGCGTTTTCGGTGCCCCCAGCATGTTTATCGGCGATCAGTTGTTCTTCGGTCAGGATCGACTCGACTTCGTGGAAGAGGCATTGCGCCAGGACTGAAGCCAAGCCCCAAGGCATCGCGAGCGGTGCCTTGGGTAAATCGATCAAATGGCCACAGTGCGCTCGTTCAACCAGCTCAACGCCGCGCCATCCAGCAATGGACTAAGTCGCTCACGCACTTCGCGGTGGTAGTCGTTCAGCCACTGCTTTTCTTCGTGGGTCAGCAGGTCAGCAATCAGGCAGCGGGTATCGATCGGGCACAGCGTCAGGGTTTCAAACTTGAGGAAGTCGCCGAATTCGCTGCTGCCGGCCTCACGGTTCATCGCCAGGTTTTCGATGCGCACGCCCCAGCGGCCCGGGCGATAAGTGCCGGGTTCGATCGAGGTGATCATCCCCGGCTGCATTGCCGTTTGTGGCGCCGGTGCCGCCTGATAAGCGATCACTTGCGGACCTTCGTGAACGTTGAGGAAATAGCCCACGCCATGACCAGTGCCGTGACCGTAGTCGACGTTGTCAGCCCAGATCGGCGCACGAGCGATGGCGTCGAGCAGCGGCGACAGAATGCCTTTCGGGAAACGTGCCCGCGACAAGGCAATCACGCCTTTCAGCACGCGCGTGCAATCCTGTTTCTGCTCTTGCGTCGGCGTGCCCACCGGGACCATCCGCGTGATGTCAGTGGTACCGCCGAGGTATTGGCCACCGGAATCGATGAGCAACAGACCATCACCCTCGATCACCGCATGCTCTTCTTCGGTAGCGTGATAGTGCGGCATCGCGCCATTGGCGTTGAACGCGGCAATCGTGTTGAAGCTCAGCGAAACGTAATCGGGACGACGTTCACGGGCAGCGGTAAGTTTCTCGTCGATGGTCAGTTCGGTGATACGCTCACGCCCCCACGCCGATTCCAGCCAGGCAAAGAATTCGCACAACGCCGCGCCATCCTGCTCCATCGCTTTACGGATGTGTTGAGCGTCGGCTTCGCTTTTCTGCGATTTGGCCAACGTAGTCGGGTTGAGGCCCTCGACCAGTTTCACACCACTGTCGAGGTTATCCAGCAACCCCGTGGTCACTCGCGCCGGATCGACCAGAAGGCTCGCGCCACTCGGCACAGACCGCAACGCATCGGCCACTTCGCTGTAGTCACGCAGCGTCACGCCATCCTGCTCCAGTACCGCGCGCAGATCGGCATCGACCTTGCTCAGCGCCACGAACAGCGTGGCCTGTTGCTGATTGATCAAGGCGAACGAAACAAACACCGGATTGAACGAAACATCACCGCCACGCAGGTTGAACAGCCAGGCGATGTCATCCAGGGTGGCGATGAAGTGCCAGTCGGCACCACGTTCTTGCAAGGTTTCGCGCAATTTCGCCAGTTTCTCGCCACGGCTGACGGTCGCTTGCGGCGGCAGATGCTGATAGATCGGCGCGTTCGGCAGGCTCGGGCGATCACGCCAGACTTCCTGCAACAGGTCGATATCGGTGCGCAGGCGAGCGCCGCGTGCTTCGAGTTTGCTGCTCAGCGTACGCGCCGACGCCACTGCCATTACCGCGCCGTCGACCGCAACCACGCCGCCCTCAGGGGTTTGTTCGGCCAGCCAGTCCAGCGGGCTCGGCTGCCCCGGTTGCAGTTTGACCAGTTCGATGCCGCTGCCGTTGAGCTCTTTCGTCGCCTGTTCCCAGTAACGACTGTCGGCCCACACACCGGCGAAATCAGCGGTGACGATCAGCGTACCGACCGAACCGTGGAAACCCGACAGCCATTGCCGGCCCTGCCAGTAACCCGGCAGGTATTCCGAAAGATGCGGGTCGGCGGACGGCACCAGCAGCGCATGGATGCCTTCGCGGCGCATCAGTTCACGGGTATGCGCCAGGCGCTGAGGCACCGATCCTTCGGTCAAGGTGTGGGAACTCATCATGTCTCCTGCTAATCGCGTCATCGTTATTGTTCGTAGCCTTCGCGGCCATGGAAAGCGTCTGTTTAAAGCCCTGTCGCCCAGAATGCCGGGGCACTGGCGCAGGCAGTTGTGATCAGGTCAACGGCCTTGTCGACATCCTCGACGGTGGTAAACCGCCCGAGGCTCAAGCGAATGGTGCGCCCCGCCAGCCGCGCATCGTGCCCGAGCGCGAGCAGCACGTGGGACGGTGCGTTGCTCGCGGAATTACACGCCGACGTCGCGGAAAACGCGATCGAATGGTTCAACGCGGCGCTGTTGAACTCGCCCTCGCTGAAGGTCAGGCTTAAGGTGTGCGGGATTCGTTGCGATTCACTGCCATTGAGGCGCACGCCGGGCAACTTCAAAAGCTGTTCGAGCAAGCGTTCGCGCAAAGCGATGATGGACTCTTTCTCTTCATCGAATGCGTCGGCGGCCAAAGCGAAAGCAGCGCCCATCCCGGCAATCTGATGAGTCGCCAGGGTTCCGGAGCGCAGGCCACCTTCATGACCACCACCGTGAATCTGCGCCTGCAAGCGTTGCTGCGCCTGCGGGCCGACATACAAAGCGCCGATGCCCTTGGGGCCGTAGAGTTTGTGTGCGGAAAACGACATCAGATCCACCGGCCAGCGGCTCAGGTCGATCGCGACTTTGCCGGCGCCTTGCGCAGCATCGACATGAAACAGGGCCTGCCGACCGCGCACCACCTCGCCAATTGCCTCGACATCGTTGACCGTGCCCAACTCGTTGTTGACCAGCATCAGCGAGACCAGAAAGGTGTCGTCACGCATCGCTTCGCTGACCGCTTGCGGCGTGATCAAGCCTTGGTCGTCCGGTACCAGATAGGTCACGGCAATGCCTGAGTCCTGCAATTGCCGCGCGGTGTCGAGAATGGCCTTGTGTTCGATCTGACTGGTAATGATGTGCCCGCCGGAAATGCCACGGGCCTGGGAGACGCCTTTGAGGGCGAGGTTGTTGGACTCGGTGGCACCGGAGGTCCAGACAATCTGCTCAGGCTGCGCGCCGACCAGATCGGCTACTTGCCGACGTGCCTGCTCGACCGTCTGCCGGGCCTGCTGGCCGAAAGCGTGGGAGCTGGACGCCGGGTTACCGAAGTTACCGTGAAAACCCAGACACTCGATCATCACCTGGATGACCCGCTCGTCCACCGGGGTGGTGGCGGCGTAATCGAAATACAACGGACGTGTGTTCATAAAGGACTCGCAGAGCGTGTTCCGGGATCAGGAGGCTCGTGTCTGCAAACGACAATGCACAGCCTCGTGAGCTGTGCATGGGTTCGAGAGCGTCATCAATACCTGATCGGATGCCGTTAAAGAAGTAGGGCTTCATTTAAAAGTGCGTAGGAACGCTCCTGAAACCGAGCTTAACAGGCATCGGGCCGGCGTTTGAAGCAATGCGTCAGTGAAAGCTTTCCAGAAGTAACGGATACAACGAGATCACCAACAGCGCTGCCATGCCCCAATTGAACACGCGCAACCAGCGCGGATCTTTCAGCACATTGCGCAACAGCGTGCCGCACGCCGCCCACAGGCCGACACTGGGCAGATTGATGACGGCGAACACCGCCGCGATGATCACGACGTTATAGAAATAACCCTGCATCGGCGTGTACGTGCTGATGGCACCGATTGCCATGATCCACGCCTTGGGATTGACCCACTGGAACGCCGCGGCGCCCAGATAACTGATCGGTTTCGCCTCGCCGTCGACACTGTCGCCGACCGGGCCGGAGTGGGCGATTTTCCACGCCAGATACAACAAATACGCCGCGCCGACATACCGCAGCACCGTATACAGAATCGGGTAGGCCTGAAACACCGCGCCAAGGCCAAAGCCCACCGCTACCACCAATAGAAAGAAGCCGCAGCTGATGCCGAGCATGTGCGGAATGGTGCGGTTGAAACCGAAATTCACTCCGGAAGCCAGCAACATGGTGTTGTTCGGCCCCGGTGTGATCGAGGTGACAAGGGCAAACAGGGCAAAGGCCAACAGCAGATCAAGCGAGAGGTTCATCGAGGCAGTCCATCCAGGGTCATTCAGCTGTTGACCCTATCCCACACCGCCCGGCAAACCCACGGACAGTTAGGGAAAACTTCAAGCAGTACAGTTTGCTTTCAGCTCGGACGACCGTGCAGCTGTATGGCACGTTCGGCGCTCATCTCACCCTGCTGATCGAAGCCGAAAGTCTTCTGCGGCTGACCGAGCAATCGGGCTTTTTTCGCGTGGTATTCGTCGAACGACAAGCCGCTGCGGTTCAGCGCTTCCAGCGCCAGTTCGCGGGATTCCTCAGCGGTATAAGGGCGCAGCTCGGGAGAAACATGGCCGGCACAACCGGCGAGTACGGAAACAGCGAGCATCAGCGAAACAGTCAGTAAACGGTTCATGGGAGCGTCCTGGCGAGCAATGTGGGGTCGATGGAGAAAGGCTACGCCCGGGCACGCTCGCGCAGAAATCAACGCTCTCAATAGTGGCTATCAGGTTGGCACTAATACTGGCTGACCGGCAGACGGCAGTGCAGCGCATCGTCGTGGCTGCGGGCAATGCTGCTGTGCACCTGGAACGAGTTGAAGGTCACGGTTTTCGCCCGATGCGTACGGATCAATTGCCAGAAATCCTGCTCGCCGCTTTCGAAACTGCGAAATGCCACCTCCCCCGCTTCGCGACTTTGCCACTGCAAAAAACTCAGCACGCGGCGGCCGTCGTCGCTGGCTTGCACGCTGGCGCTGAGAAACCCGTCGTAACGCTGGGCCAGCCCCTCGGTCTGCGTCGCCAGTGCCGAGACCAGCGCCGCTTGCTGGCGGGGTTCGATTTCGAATTCGATCAATTGGGTAAAGCTGCGATTGCTCATGGAAAGCCCCCACTCATCTTGAAGCGAGCCTTGCGACCCGAAGAGCTGCAGGGTAAAACCTCTAGTTAAGTCAAGGTCAAGGGTATTTTCAGCATGATCAGCAAAGACCAGGTGCACAAGCCTCTCACCGTTGGGGAGGTCTCGGCGCGCAGTGGCGTCGCGGTCACGGCGCTGCACTTTTATGAAGCCAAAGGTTTGATCAAGAGTGAGCGCAATGCCGGCAATCAGCGCCGCTATCCGCGCGCCGTCCTGCGCCGGGTGGCGTTGATCAAAGTCGCGCAACGGCTGGGAATACCGCTGGCGGAAATCGGCGAAGCGCTGAAGATCCTGCCGCAGGATCGCGCGCCATCGGCGGCGGACTGGAAAATGCTGTCTGAACAATGGCAGCGCGAGCTCGACGAACGAATCAGGCAATTGACGCTGATGCGCGATCAGCTCACCGGGTGCATCGGCTGCGGCTGTCTATCCATGGAAGCGTGTCCGTTACGCAATAAAGGCGACATGCTCGGTGACCGAGGCCCAGGCCCGCACTTTCGCGATGAATGATGATTGCTGCTCGTCGGCGGAAAATCTGTGCAGTAAGGACGGTTCTATAGTGATTGCTCCGGGTAAGTCCGGTGTAACCACATCTGTTGAAAACAAAAACAGGGAGAACGTCATGAGCGTCAAACCCATTCCCGAGGGGTATCACAGCATTACCCCGTATCTCGGCATCCAACAGGCTGCCGAGGCCATCGAGTTCTACAAAAAAGCCTTCAACGCCACCGAAGTCATGCGCCTGACCATGCCCGACGGCAATATCGGCCACGCCGAACTGCGCATCGGCGACAGCGCGATCATGCTTGGCACCCCTTGTGATCAGGGGCCGTTGAGCAATCCGCAGCAGGCGGTGTCGATCGGCTTGCACCTGTATGTCACCGATGTCGACCAGTCCTTTCAACAAGCGCTGGATGCCGGGGCGCAAAGCGTCTCCGAGGTCAAAGACCAGTTTTATGGTGATCGCAGCGGCACGCTCAGAGATCCGTTCGGCCATCTGTGGTTTCTCGCCACGCACAAAGAGGATCTGAGCGAAGAGCAGATTCGCCAGCGGGCGATGGAGATGTTTAACCAAGGTTGAGGGTTTTTTACCTCGGATCAACCGGCAGAAATACACTGCCGATGTAATTGCGAAACATTTACTTTCATATCCGCTTTCGGGATTTTCTTCGCTCATCCGTCTTATAGGAATGCAGGCCGTTCGCGTAGGCAAAAGCCACGAACGGCCTCCCCGGGGAGTTCCGTGCTGCGAAGCCCGTAGCCCGGCCCCTTCCACCGCAATCAAGACGCGCAATCATGTCGAAGAAATCCCGTTCCAAACTGTGGTTCCTGGTGCATAGCTGGCTGGCGTTGCCGATCTGGTTCTTTGTGTTGATCGTCTGTGTCACCGGCACGCTGGCGGTGGTCAGCCAGGAGATTGTCTGGCTGGCCAACCCGCAAATGCGCGCCAGTCAGCCGTCGGACGACGCGCCGCGACTGAGCTACGACCAGATCCTCGCCGCGATCAAACAGGCCGAGCCGCAAACCCTGGTGCAGAGCATCAATCGTCCGGACGAGTCGCACTTTGCCCTCGACGTCGAAGTCAGCTACCCCGACGGGCGCTCGTTGACGGTCTATGTCAATCCGTACACGGGGGTCATTCAGGGCACCGCGCCGGCCTTCGATTTCAAGGCGTTCACCCGCGCCCTGCACGGCTGGTGGCTGGTGCCGTTCACCAACGGCTACAGCTGGGGCTGGTATCTGGTGTCATTGCTCGGCGTGCCGATGCTGGTGTCGCTGATTACCGGGCTGGTGGTCTACAAGCGCTTCTGGAAAGGTTTTTTGCGCCCGACCCTGCGTGTACGCCATGGTGCGCGGATCTTCTGGGGCGACTTCCATCGCCTGTGCGGCATCTGGTCGATCTGGTTCATCGCGGTGATTTCCATCACCGGCATCTGGTTCCTGATCAAGGCGATCCTGTTCGATAACCAGATTTCCATTTCCAGCGAACCGATCATTCCGGCGATGTCCCGCGAAAGTGTGCCGATCTCGGCCGCCGGCACCCCGCCGCCGCGCATCAGCCTGGATCGCGCAATAGAAATCGCCCAGCAGAAGATTCCGGGGCTGGAGGCCAGTTACGTCAACCTGCCGGGCAATGCCTACTCGCACATGAGCGTCAGCGGCCGTGGCTGGTATCCGCTGATGTATCAGACCGCGACTCTCAACCCGTACAACGGCGAAATGGCTTCCTCACGGTTGCTGTCCGATCGGTCCTCGCTGGAATTCGTCACCGAATCCATGCGCCCGCTGCACACCGGTGACTTCGGTGGAATCTGGATCAAGTTGATCTGGTTCTTCTTCGGTCTGTTGCTGAGCATGATGATCCTCAGCGGCCTGCTGATCTGGACCAAGCGCACCGCGTTGGCCACCGCCAATGCGCTGAAACGCGAGGACAAGAAAAACCGCGTCACCGCCCAACCGGCGCTGCGCCGTGAACCTTCGGAGGCCAGCCTGTGAACAAAGCCATCTCGGTCACACCGCCGTCGCTCCTGTCGCGTTTCTGGCACAAGTGGCGTTTCCACATCAATGTTCTGCTGTTGCTGATTCCGCTGGGTTTCATGCCGAAATACTTTGCCGATGCCTCGCTGTTTCGCGGCGACAGCGGCCTGGGCCAACGTGAAATAGGCACCGTTCAGGTTGGCCCGTGGAGCCTGCGTCTGGCCGAGTTACGCGAAGAGGCGCCGCACCTTAGCGGTCCGGCCGGCTATATGAAGGATTTCACTGCCGCCGTTTGTGATACCTGCGTCGAACAGGTCAAGGCCACTTACCTGCGCATCGGCAAACCGCGCAGTCTGCGTGCCGCCGGCACGATCTTCTTCGGTACCCCTTACCGCATGGGCACGCAGATGCCGATCCCGGCAAAGACCAAACCTGACGCCGAGCTGTGGATCACCATGGAAGGCTGGGACGGCAGCATGCACCAAGCCGCGATTCCCCTGAGCCAAGCCTCCCCCGCCACGGTTGCGTGGCTGAACAAACAAGGAGCCAAACCATGACTCGCTCACCCTTCCACCCCCGCCTGCTGGCTGGTGCCGCACTGCTGGTGCTGAGCGCCGGGTTCAGTGCCAGCGCCCTGGCGCACAATCCGATGTGCGAATGCAAAGCCATCGATGCCGAACAGATCAAATGCACCGGCGGTTTCTCCGATGGCAGCGGCGCGCCGGGGGTGACGCTCGACGTGATCGGCTACGACGAAACCATTCTGGTGCCGGGCAAACTGGGCGAAGACTCGACCCTGACGTTCAAGAAGCCCGGCAGCGAGTTCTATGTGCTGTTCGACGCTGGCCCCGGCCACGTTGTGGAAATCGACCAGGCGGATATCGAAGCCCCATGAGTAGCCCGACGACGCAAGTGGTACGCCCGGCCGGCGCCGGTCATGAAACCCTCAATGTGCTGCTGTTGTGCCTGCTGATCCTCGCGGTCGCCGGCTCGGTGGTGGCGTGGCGCGGGGTTTCCCATGAACCGGAGCCGGTCGCCAGCAACCAGTACGACGCCCGCCGCGATCTCAGCGCCGCCGAGCAAGGCATCTATGCCGACCTGCGCGTGACCCTCGACGAAATCCGCTTGTTGCGCGAAGAGCAAAAAGCCCTGCCGACACCACAAATGCTCGCCGAAGAAGGTTTCGCGCCGTTCGCGCAGGATGCCAGTTCGGTCAGCCGTGGCGGTCACGCATGGCAGATGTTCGCCGATCGTGCCTATTTCGGTCGGAGTGCGACGCCTGATGTCGCCGGTTCGTTTTTGATGCGTGTCGGCACTGACGCCAACGCGGCGCCGGACATCTGGCTGAACCGCAGCGCCGACCTCGCGCCTGCGGAGGATCTGTCCGACGCGGCGCTGTCCGCCGCTGGCTGGAAACAGATCGTCGCGCAATTCGATGCCGGGGTTACCCGCGAACATCGCCATTGATTCCTCGCCTTTATCCGAGAGAAGACTGCTTGCCCATGTCCATTTCATCTCCTCGCCGTCCATTGTTACGCCTGTTTCTGCTTGGCCTGTGCGCCTGCCTGCTGAGCCCGTTGGCCAGCGCCGAGCAAGGCAAACGCCTGCGTATCGGCATCACTCTGCATCCGTATTACAGCTACGTCGCCAACATCGTCGGCGACAAGGCCGAAGTGGTGCCGCTGATTCCCGCCGGCTTCAATCCGCACGCCTACGAGCCTCGAGCTGAAGACATCAAGCGCATCAGCGGGCTGGACGTGATCGTGCTCAATGGCGTCGGCCATGACGACTTCGCCGACCGGATGATCGCCGCCAGTGAAACACCCAATGTCAAAACCATCGAAGCCAACGAGAACGTGCCGCTGCTGGCGGCCACCGGTGTCGCTGCGCGCGGCGCCGGCAAAGTGGTCAATCCGCACACGTTCCTGTCGATCAGCGCCTCCATCGCCCAGGTCAACAATATCGCCCGCGAGCTGGGCAAGATCGATCCGGACAACGCCAAGACCTACACGCAAAACGCGCGCGCCTATGGCAAACGCCTGCGGCAGATGCGCGCCGACGCTTTGGCCAAACTGACCCAGGCGCCCAACGCCGAACTGCGCGTGGCCACAGTGCATGCGGCTTACGACTATCTGTTGCGTGAATTCGGTCTGGAAGTGACGGCCGTGGTCGAGCCGGCCCACGGCATCGAGCCAAGCCCGAGTCAGCTGAAAAAGACCATCGATCAGTTGCGTGAACTCGACGTCAAAGTGATCTTCTCGGAGATGGATTTCCCATCCAGCTACGTCGACACCATCCAGCGTGAATCCGGGGTGAAGCTGTACCCGCTGTCGCACATTTCCTACGGCGAATACACCGCCGACAAGTACGAAAAGGAAATGACCGGCAACCTCAACACCGTGGTTCGGGCGATTCAGGAGTCGGGGGCATGACGTCGAAAGAAACCCTGATCCCTGACAACACCAATAACCCGGTGGGAGCGAGCCTGCTCGCGAAGGCGCCGGATCAGGCAACATCTTCGTTGAATGACACACCGCATTCGCGAGCAGGCTCGCTCCCACAGGGGATAACCGGGCCGGCGCTGGAGTTTGCGGATATCAGCCTGACCTTGGGGCGCACGACGATTCTCGACAAGGTCAGCTTCCAAGTGCAGCCCGGCAGCGTGCATGCGCTGGTCGGCCCCAACGGCGGTGGTAAAAGTTCGCTGATCAAGACCCTGCTCGGGCAGATGCCGCATCAGGGCCAGCTCAGCCTGCACTGGCCCGGCGAGCCCGGCATCATTGGTTACGTCCCGCAGGCGCTGGAGTTCGATCGCGGCTTGCCGATGACCGTCGACGATTTCATGGCCGCCATGTGTCAGCGCCGTCCGGCCTTTCTCGGCTTGAGCAAACACTATGCCGGCGCCATCGGCGAGGCGCTGGCACGGGTCGGCATGCAGGACAAGCGCAAGCGGCGCATGGGCGCGCTGTCCGGTGGTGAGCGGCAGCGGGTACTGCTCGCGCAGGGCTTGATCCCGGCGCCGCAATTGCTGGTGCTCGACGAGCCGATGTCGGCCCTCGATGAGGCCGGGATTCAGGTGTTCGAACGTCTGCTGACTGACTGGCGCGCGGCGGGCATCACCGTGCTGTGGATCGAGCATGATCTGGAAGCGGTGGGTCGGCTGGCCGATCGGGTCACCGGGCTCAACCGCCGCGTGCTGTTCGATGCCACACCGCAACAGGCACTGACTCCGGAGCGTCTGCTGACGCTGTTTTCCACCCATCCACGGAGCGCGGTCTGATGAGTTACGAAGCCTTTCGTTTGATGGTCCAGGGTTGGGCGTCTTCCGGTTATCTGCCGGAAGCGCTGGCCTACGGTTTTGTCGTCAACGCCCTGCTCGCCGGCCTGCTGATCGGCCCGGTGCTGGGCGGGCTCGGCACGCTGGTGGTGGTCAAGCGCTTTGCATTCTTTTCCGAAGCAGTCGGCCATGCCGCGTTGACCGGTGTCGCCATCGGTATTCTGCTCGGCGAACCCTACACCGGCCCGTACGGCAGCCTGTTCGGCTACTGCCTGCTGTTCGGCATCCTGCTCAATTACCTGCGCAACCGCACCGGGCTGGCACCGGATACGCTGATCGGTGTGTTTCTCTCGGTGTCGCTGGCACTGGGCGCGAGCCTGCTGCTGATTCTCGCCGGCAAGATCAACGTGCACATTCTGGAAAACGTGTTGTTCGGTTCGGTATTGACCGTCAACGGCAATGATCTGGCGGTGCTGGCGATCGTCGGTTCGCTGGTCATGGCCCTCGCCCTGCCGCTGTACAACCGCATCATGCTCGCCAGTTTCAATCCGCAACTGGCGGCGGTGCGTGGCGTAGCGGTCAAGACCCTGGATTACCTGTTCGTGATTCTGGTGACCCTGATCACCGTCGCCGCCGTGAAGGTGATTGGCGCGATTCTGGTCGGTGCCTTGCTGGTGATTCCGGCGGCAGCGGCGCGCTTGCTTAGCCAGTCGCTCAAAGGTTTTTTCTGGTGTTCGGTGCTGATCGCTACCGTCAGTACGCTGTGCGGGATTCTCGCGCCGATCGTCTTCGACCTGCCGATCCCGTCCGGCGCCGCGATCATTCTGGTCGCCGGCATCGCTTTTGCCCTCGCCGCCATCGCGCGCGGCGTCGTCCCCAGCCTGAAAGGGAATCTTGGATAAATGGCTTTTTCACTGCGTAACCTGACTCTGGCCATGGCCCTGTGTGGCATGGTCTGCACCCCGCTGCTGGCGGCTGAAAGCGCGAAACCCTTGCGCGTCCTGGCCTCGTTGCCGATCACCTATGGATTGGGCGAAGCATTGCTCAAGGGTACCGACGTCAACCTCGAACGCGCAGCACCGGCCAACCTGCCCGGCAGCCGCCAGACTGCGTACTTCACCGGCCGTGGCGCTCCGGCGCTGAGCAAACTGGCCACCGACGCGGACGCGGTGATCGGTCTGCGCTCATTGTGGGCAGATGACCCGCTGTACCCGATCGCGCGGCGCAGCAATATTCGTATCGTCGAAGTCGACGCTGCGCGCCCGGTCGACGGCGCGCTGCCCGGCATTGCCGTGCAACCGGGCCTGCTTGTTGATGGCCTGAACAGTCAGCCATGGCTGGCGAGCAACAATATGGGGCGCATGGCCGATGTGATGGCCGCGGACCTCGTGCGCCTGGCACCGAGCGCCAAACCTGCGATCGAAGCCAACCTGGCGGCGTTGAAACAGCGTCTGCTGAAACTCAGCGCAGACACCGAAGCGCGCCTGGCCGAGGCGGACAACCTGAGTGTGATGAGTTTGAGCGATCACTTCGGCTATCTGATTGGCAGCCTCAACCTTGAACTGGCTGGACAGGACGCGCGGCCTGATGCCGAGTGGACGCCAGATGAATTGAAGAAGCTGACAGCGACGCTCAAGGACAATGACGTGGCGGTGGTGCTGCACCATCGCCAGCCAGCGGAGCCGGTGAAAGCGGCGATTGCTGAATCCGGCAGCCGTCTGGTGGTGTTGAGTACCGACGCGGCGGATCCGCTGGCGGAGCTGGAGGGGAATGTGGATTTGTTGCTCAAGGGGTTGAGCGGAGCGTAGTTTCAGTAAGTCCGCGTAATCGTTCTTCGCGAGCAGGCTCGCTCCCACAGTTGAAATGCGATCCCCTGTGGGAGCGAGCCTGCTCGCGAAGAGGCCCGCACCCACAACGTCACTCTCCAGACATGAAAAAACCCGCTGACCCTCACTGGTCCAGCGGGTTTTTTATGCCCGGTCGCTTATTGCGCCGCGACTTGCGCATCCATCTTCTGGCGCAGGCTCAATGGGCGCATGTCGGTCCAGACTTCTTCGATATAGGCCAGGCATTCCTTTTTCAGGCCGCTCTTGCCCACGGTGCGCCAGCCTTGCGGCACAGCTTTGTAATCGGGCCAGATCGAGTATTGCTCTTCGTGGTTGACCACGACCTGAAAGAGGATGTCCTCGCGGTCGAATACTGACGTCATGCTGGTTCTCCATCGCTGTAAGGTCGGCTGCACAAAGAATGCAGCCGGGTATGTAGAAAGAACGTTCGCCGCGCGGAAAAATTTACAGCGCGGTGGTGGCAGCGGCCAATGCGCGACCGAAGATCTCGGCCACCCGATCGATTTCCGCTGCGCTGATCACCAGCGGCGGCAGGAAGCGCACGACCGCGCCATGGCGGCCGCCCAGTTCCAGAATCAGGCCACGCTTGAGGCATTCACGCTGGACCAGCGGCGCCAGACGCGCGAATGCCGGCGGATGACCGAGCGCATCGGGCGCGCCGTTCGGGTCGACCAGTTCAACGCCGAGCATCAGGCCGCGACCACGAATATCGCCCAGCTGCGGGAAGTCGCGTTGCAGGATGTGCAGATGCTCGCTGAGTCGATCACCCATGGCGGCGGCGTGCTCGCAAACCTTGTGCTCCACCAGATAGCGCATCACCGCTGAACCGGCGGCCATGGCCATCTGATTGCCACGAAACGTGCCGGCGTGGGCGCCCGGTTGCCAGGTGTCGAGCCAGTCGCGGTACACCACCACCGCCAAGGGCAGGCTGCCACCGATGGCTTTGGACAACACCACCACATCCGGAACGATGCCCGCATGTTCAAAGGCAAACATCTTGCCGGTGCGGGCGAACCCGCTCTGGATCTCATCAACGATCAGCGCCACCCCGGCCCTTTCGGTAATTCGGCGCAAGCCACGCAACCACTCGATATCGGCCGGAATCACGCCGCCCTCGCCCTGCACCGCTTCGACGATCACCGCCGCCGGCAATTGCACCCCGGCCTCGGGATCGTTGAGCAGGTTTTCCAGGTAGCTCAGATTGGCGTTGACGCCCGCCGCGCCGCCGAGGCCGAACGGGCAACGGTAATCGTAGGGGAACGGCATGAACTGCACGCCATTGCTGAGCAAGGCACCCAGTGGTTTTTTCGGCCCCAGGCTGCCCATCAGGCTCAACGCACCTTGGCTCATGCCGTGATAACCGCCGGAAAATGACAGCACGGTACTGCGGCCAGTGGCCGTGCGCACCAGTTTCAGCGCTGCTTCCACGGCGTCGGTGCCGGTCGGGCCGCAGAACTGGATTTTCGCCTGCGCCGCCAACTCCGCCGGCAGCAGTCCGAACAGGTTCTGGACGAATTGATCCTTGACCGGCGTAGTCAGGTCGAGGGTGTGCAGCGGCAACTCATCGGCCAGCACCTGCTGGATCGCCTCAATCACTACCGGGTGGTTGTGCCCCAGCGCCAGCGTGCCGGCCCCAGCCAGGCAGTCGATGAAGGTACGCCCTTCGACATCCTCGACATACAGGCCCTTGGCACGCTTGAGCGCCAGCGGAATGCGGCGTGGATAGCTGCGCGCATTGGATTCCTGGCGACTCTGGCGCGCCAGTAACGGTGATTCGTGGAATTCGTACAACGTCTCCGCTGGCGCCGAGGCGACCCGGGCCGACGACGCTTCGATAAGACTGGTGGCGACTGACATCTCTCGACCCCTCAATTCGCTATGGATAGTGACCAGAACAGCACACCGACAGGTGCGCGTTCCGGTCGCGGGGCGCACTTGCAGGTTTTCCTGTTCTGGAAACGCTTCAGCGCGGTGCGGATTTACACCCTTGATCGAGTTGTCAGGCCGGTGAGGACAAAGGTTTGTGCAGCGGCACGGTTTGCAAGCCGGTGGAGAGGCCGGGTGGCGCTGCCTGTTGGTAACCCAGGTGCCGATAGAACGCCTCGGCGGTGCGGGTGCTGTTGAGGTGCACATGCTGCACACCACGAATGCGCAACCAGCCCTCGAGATTGTGCATCAGCGCCCGGCCGACGCCGCGACGAAAGGATTCAGGCTGGACGTAACACAGCAGGATTTCGCCACTGACCCGGGCCATGCCGACACCGACCGGTTTGTCTTCGAACGAAGCGATACAGAGATAAAAGTGTGGGTCGGCGAGCCGGCTACTGATGAAATCGGCGGAGGAGTGGTTGAGCCAGTCGCTGACCAGAAGTGGATGGTTGCGGTGATCGAGTGCACATCCGATACGGATCGAGCGCTCGACAATACGGTTGATGATGCCGGTGTCGGCCAGAGTGGCCGAACGAACGCAGACGGGTGCTTCCATGGCGCAGTTCCCTCAATCCTTTGAGTCAAAGCTGGGTTGACCTTAGCCCCAACCCTGACGGATAGCGAACGCCGAGAAGTTACATTTGATGTGGAAGAACGTGATCATTTGTGGGAGCGAGCCTGCTCGCGAAAGCGTCAGGCCAGTCAACGTCGATGTTGAATGACTTACCGCATTCGCGAGCAGGCTCGCTCCCACAGGGGATCTGAGGTGAGATCAGAGGGCTTGCAACGGCATGGTCAGTTCGACCCGCAAGCCATCCGGGCGGCTGTCGAAATGCAGCGCACAATCACAGCGCTGAACAATCGCCTGGACAATCGCCAGCCCCAAGCCGCAACCGGTGCTCTGCCCGTTGCGCCAGAAGCGCTGGGTCAGATGCTGCAAATCATCCGGCGCAATGCCCGGACCATGGTCACGCACGACAAAACGCACGCGATTGCCGATGTTTTCCAGATGGACCTCGACCGCGCAATCTTCAGGCGTATGGCGCAAGGCGTTGTCGAGCAGGTTGCGCAGTGCAGCAATCGCCAGCACCGCAGGCATTTGCAGCGGCGCGGCGGACAGGTCGTCCGGCACGTGCAGTTTGATCCGCAGCCGTTCACCGCCAGTGGCGTCCTGGATCGCCAGTCTGGCCACTTGCTCGGCGCTGCATTGCGAGCCGTCATCAAACGACAGACTGCCTTCGACCCGCGCCAGTAACAGCAATTGCTCAAGGGTGCGATGCAAGCGATCGGCGCCCTCCTCGGCGCGCGCGAGCGACTGATCGCGGGCGCTGCCGTCGGTCATGCGCGCCACTTGCAGGTGGGTCTTGATCGCCGTCAGCGGACTGCGCAGTTCATGCGCGGCGTCGCCGGTCAGACGACGTTCACGTTCGATGGTCTTGCCGATGCGTTGAAACAACTGATTCTGAGTTTCCAGCAACGGCTTCAATTCGCTGGGAAACGCCTGCAACTGCAATGGTTCAAGAGAGTCGGCATTGCGCCGCATCAGCGCCTCGCGCAGACGATTGAGCGGCGCCAGGCCCTGACCGATGCCCAGCCACAGCAGGCACAGGCAACCCAGCAAGGCCACACCGACCGGCACCGAAGCAGCGAGCAGAATCGACATGTTCAAGGCTTCGCGCTCGATCTGCCGATCCGCCGTAGTGATGCGCACATCGCCGCGGGCCAGGGTGAAACTGCGCCACGGGGCGCCGTCGATCATCTGATCGTGGAAGCCCATTTTCTCGGCTTCCAGCGCTTGCTCGGGGTTGTTATGGCTTCGCGCGAGAATCTCGCCGCGCAATGAGCTGACCTGACAAGCCATGCCACCGGGAATATTCAGCTGTTCTGCGCTGAAATGGGTGCCCTCGCCCTTGCTCGGCAGCGTCGGCAATTGCTCGAGCAAGCCGGCGACCATGCGCGCCGAGGCCACCAGACGCTGGTCGAGGGAAAACATCATCTGATTGCGCAGGTCGCTGAGCATCCACGCCGCCGCCAGCGCCCAGATCAGCGCGAACGCCGCGCCAAGTGTCAGGCTCAGGCGCAGGCGCAGACTCATCATTTGCCTTGCTCTGCGCCATCGGCAGGCCCGAGGCGATAGCCCAGACCGCGCACGGTTTCAACGATGCCTTTGCCAAGCTTGCTGCGCAGATGATGGATATGCACGTTCAGCGCGTTGCTTTCCAGTTCGTCGTTAAAGCCGTAGACGCTGTCCTTCAGTTGCTCGGTGGACAGCACCCGGCCGCGATTGTGCAACAGCGCCTGCAACAGCGACTGCTCCCGGCGCGACAGGTCCACCGGTTGCCCGGCCAGACGGGTTTCGCGGCTGCTCGGGTCGTAGGTCAGCGCGCCGTGCTCAATCAGATTGACACTGCGCCCGGCCACGCGGCGCAGCAGGGTTTGCAGGCGAGCGAACAGTTCGCGCAGGTCGAAAGGCTTGAGCAGATAGTCGTCGGCGCCGGCCTGCAGACCATCGACACGATCGGTCACCGAGTCACGGGCAGTGAGGATGAGAACCGGGATTTCCAGGCCGCTCTGCCGCAACTGTTGCAGCAACTTGAGGCCATCTTCGTCCGGCAGGCCGAGATCGAGCACCATCACATCGAATTCGGCGACCTTGAGCATCGCCCGCGCCTTGGACGCGGTGTTGACGTGCTCGACGGTCAGGCCCTGGGCGGTGAGGCCGGCAACGATGCCGCTGGCAATCAGCTCGTCGTCTTCGCAAACCAGTACGTGCATAGGGGCTCCGGAAATAAAAAAGGCGAGTGAAGCAGGCAAGGATTAAGGGGCAATTATGGCGGCACACGTCGACTTCGCAAAGCTGCACAAGAATGCAGTCAGATTGTCGCAGCCCAGCAACCGACGCGAGCACGCCTAGCAAACTTTATTACCCCGCTATCCATTCAGAAACAATTCCAGCCTTTATCGCCAACGCAACTTCATCTAGTTTCAACTGGCAACTTCAACCCCAAACTTAAATGGATTTTTAAACATGACCAACTTGAATAACTTTGTTGCCATAGACTGGCGCTCCGGCCCTGATCGAATTTATTTTTTCTTCAAGGACACCGATACCTATTCGCGATTTGATATTGGCGATAATAGTGTCCCGTCCAATTATCCAGCCGCCACGGCAGGCAACTGGGACAACTTCGCCCCGTATACCAAAGATCTGCGCTTTGGCTTGACTACCACTTCCTTCGGCTGGAACGCCGAAAGTGACGAGGATATTGCCTGGCTTTTCTTTTATGACGGAACAACTCCGATGGTCTGCAAATACGATCAGGACAGCGATAAAGTTGCCGGCTTCTACAAGGTAGCCGACTCGGTGTGGAAGCCGATTCTTCCATATTTTGACAAGATCATCGCTGGCACCTGGTTTCAACTGACCGGCTACCCTTTCCTGTTTCGATTCATCCTCGATGACGGCCACTACTTGTCTTTCGACTACAAGGCCAAGACCGTCAAGTACAACCGTTTCGGCGAATATCAGCTGGGCGCGCTGAAACCTTACAAGGACCGGATAATCACCGCGGCGCAGAATGACCGGACATTTGCAGACAGTTACTGGTATATCTTCCTGACCAACAATCAGTACCTCACTTACAACATTCAGTCCGACCGACTCGTTGCCGGCCCCACAACCATTGATGACGGCAATTGGCCCGGCCTGCTGCGTGGTTGATTGGTCAATCCCGGCGAGCCTAGTAGGATAGGGTTAATTATCGGTTAATCGCCGCCGCCCATCCTGCACCCCACTTGCACAGGGACAAGGCTCCTCCATGCGTCATTTTTTTCTTCTGTTTGCTCTACTGGTTTCCGGTCTGGCTCAGGCCGGAAACAATCCGTTCGAGTCCAAGCCGGACTTTTTACCCGTCGACAAGGCATTCGTACTCACCTCCGAGCGTCTGGACTCGGGCGAAACCCAGCTGTTCTGGCAGATCACTGACGGCTACTACCTGTATCAGAAACGCCTGAAATTCGATGGACTGGCCGCCGATCAGCAGCCGGTGTTGCCTGAAGGCGAATCCCACAGCGATGAGTTCTTCGGCGAGCAGCCGGTGTACCGCCAAGGGCTGGAAGTAAAAATCCCGGCGGCGGCCAGCGGTCAGATCAAAGTCAGCTATCAAGGTTGCGCCGATGCCGGTCTGTGCTATCCACCGCAAACCAGGGTGATCGATCTGGGTGGCAAAGCCGCAGCAACAACAGGCGCTGAAGCCCCGGATCAGGCTTTGGCCAGCAGTCTGCAACAACGGGCGCTGGGCTGGAGTCTGCTGGTGTTCTTCGGACTCGGCCTGCTGTTGGCGTTTACCCCGTGTTCGCTGCCGATGCTGCCGATTCTCGCCGGGATGATCGTCGGCAGTGGCGCCACACCACGGCGCGGGTTTGCCTTGGCCAGCAGCTACGTGATCTGCATGGCACTGGTGTATGCGGCGATGGGCGTGATTGCTGCGCTGCTCGGTGCGAACCTGCAGGCGTGGTTGCAGAATCCTTGGTTACTCGGAGCATTTGCCGCCATTTTCGTGTTGCTGGCATTGCCGATGTTCGGCTTCTTCGAGCTGCAACTGCCGGTGGCCCTGCGTGATCGCCTTGAACATGCGTCGCGCAGCCGCAGCGGCGGCAGCCTGATCGGCGCCGGCGTGCTGGGCGCATTGTCCGGTCTGTTGGTCGGGCCGTGCATGACCGCGCCACTGGCCGGCGCGCTGCTGTACATCGCGCAGAGCGGTAACGCTTTGCACGGCGGTCTGATTCTGTTTGCACTGGGCATCGGCATTGGTGTGCCGCTGTTGCTGCTGGTCACCGTGGGCAACCGATTCCTGCCCAAGCCCGGCGCGTGGATGAATCTGCTCAAGGGCATATTCGGCTTCCTCTTTCTTGCCACTGCATTGTTGATGCTGCGCCCGGTGCTGGATCCGTCGTTGTGGCTGGGCCTGGGTGGCGCTCTGCTGTTGATCGCCGCTTACAGCGCTTGGAAACAATCCGAAGGTTTTGGCCGCGTCGCACAGATGTTTGGCGCGCTGTCCCTGTTGCTCGGTTTGTGGGGCAGCTTGTTGGTGATCGGTGCGGCGGGCGGCAGTGATGATCCGTATCAGCCATTGCAGATCTACAGCGCCGGCCCTGTCGCCAGCGCGGCGCCGACGGGTCACGATTCCTTCACCACGATCAAGGAACCTGCCGCCCTGCAACGCGAACTCGATGCGGCCAAGGCTCAAGGCCAGTGGGTACTGCTCGATTACTACGCCGACTGGTGCGTGTCGTGCAAGGTCATGGAGAAGAAGGTGTTCGGTGAAGCCAAGGTCATGCAGGCCCTGAGCGATGTGCGCCTGCTGCGCCTGGATGTGACCGCCGATAACGCCGCCAGCCGCGAGCTGCTCAGCCGTTATAAAGTGCCGGGGCCGCCGACGTTCATCTGGATCGGCGCCGACGGTGAAGAACGCCGCAGCCAGCGCATCACCGGCGAGGTCGATGCCGAGACCTTCCTGCAACGCTGGTCCGCCACCCGAGATGCCAACTGATGCTGACGTTCACCCTCGGCACCTTCGCCATCGCGCTCAACCACCTGCTGCTGATCAGTGCTTTGGCGCTGGCGACGTTTGTCGGCTGGCGAGTGGCCAAGCGCGGCGGCGAGAACCCCGAGTCGGCGCTGTTCAGCCTGTTCTTGCTGGGCATGCTTGCGGCGCGCATTGCGTTTGTCGCGCTGTACTGGTCGCACTATCGCAATGACCCGTGGCAGATCATCGATCTGCGCGACGGCGGTTTTCTCGCCTGGCCCGGGGTCATCGTGCTGTTGCTGGCGGCGTTGTATCGCGGCTGGCGCCGGCCCGCTTTGCGCCGCCCGCTGGGCTTCGGCGTGGTCAGTGGCGTGGCGTTCTGGCTGCTTGCCACCCTGTCGCTGAATATCTACGAACAGGGCACCCGGCTGCCGGATATTGCCCTGCGCAACGCTGCCGGGGAAAAGATCAAGCTCAGCGACTATCAGGGCGGGCCGCTGGTGATCAACCTGTGGGCAACCTGGTGCCCGCCATGCCGGCGAGAAATGCCGGTGCTGGAAAACGCCCAGCAACAGCGCCCTGATCTGACATTCTTGTTCGTCAATCAGGCCGAAAGCATGCAAAGCGTGGCCACGTTCCTGGAAACCCAGGGCCTGAGCCTGAACAACGTGCTGTTCGACCGCAATGGCCGTCTCGGTCAGGCCGTGGGTTCCATGGCGTTACCGACTACGCTGTTCTATAGCCCGGACGGTCGCTTGCTGACCAGCCATCTCGGTGAACTGTCGAACGCCAGCCTGGCCCGCGCTCTGGAAACCTTCGACACTTCACCTTCAAGCCCGAATCAGGCCGTTGCCCCGGCCAACTCTGCAAGGAAACTGCCATGCCCCGCCTCCGCCACCTGCTGACGCTGACCCTGGGCACTGCCCTGCTGCACTTGCCGTCGGTGCAGGCCGCTGAAGAACTACCCGCAGCGATCAAAAAAATCGAAGCCAAGGGCGCGAAAATCGTCGGCCAGTTCGACGCCCCTGATGGCCTGCGCGGGTACGCCGCGCAATACCAGAATCGCGGCATGGCGCTGTACCTGACCCCGGACGGCAAACACGTCGTGGTGGGCAATCTATACGACGCCGACGGCAAGGACCTGAGTAGCGAGCCGCTGCAGAAACTGGTCTACGCACCGATGTCCAAGGAAGTCTGGGCCAAGTTCGAGGCGAGCAACTGGATTCAGGACGGCAACAAGGATGCACCGCGCACGGTGTACCTGTTCAGCGATCCGAACTGCCCGTACTGCAACATGTTCTGGGAACAGGCGCGACCATGGGTCAAGGCCGGCAAAGTGCAGCTGCGCCACATCATGGTCGGCATCATTCGCGAAGACAGCCCGGGCAAATCAGCCGCGCTGCTGGCGGCGAAAGACCCGGCCAAAGCCCTGCAAGATCATGAGAGCGCCGGTAAGGGCAGCGCCCTCAAGGCGTTGAAAGACATTCCGGTCGCCGTGCAGAGCAAACTCGCGGCGAACATGCAGTTGATGGAAGACCTCGAACTGCAAGCCACCCCGGCGATTTTCTATATGGACGACAAAGGCGAGTTGCAACAACAGCAAGGCGCGCCATCGCCGGACAAGCTGGTGAAGATTCTCGGGCCGAAATAGTCTTCACAACCACTGACCGGTGCGGGTCTATCAGTACTCACACCGCTCGATAATGTCCTGCAAGTGCTCGGTGTTTCCCTGTTCCGTGAGAAAGCTTGTCACCTCAGCGCACCACGCTTGGTCTGAAGGAATACCGGCCCAAGCGTGCGTCCCTGCCCAATGCCAGGGACGGTCGTCAAACGTATTGATCAGCGCCTGATTGAATGTGTGAACGTTGAACTTGGGATGTCTCGCGTTCTGCAACATCAACGAACCGAACACGCGCTGTTGCGTTGCTTCGCATGGTTTGACTTGCTGGGCTTTGGTCGAGCTCAGGACAATGAAATCAGGTTTGACACCTTCATCGAGCGCGGCCTGCAGTCTGTAATGTCCATCGATGATCACGTAAGAACACAGTCCGCCCACATACCAGAGCAGGATCGGCGGCAAGCTGCCCTCCCTGGCTTTTTTGCGCCACCATTTGAGGCGACCTGCAAAAGGGTCCACCGTGTGCAGACCGATCAAGTGTCCCAAATCCCAATCAAGCCAATGCACGGTGTGCGGTTGCACGTTGTCGAGAATGCCCTCGCCGCGCGCGTACCAGTTGGGCAGATGGCTGGACGCCTCGGCCGGGGTGGAAAAATACCAGCCATCCGGACCGGCAACGGGTTTGTATCGGCTAACTGCTGGCAATAAAGGGCGCGCCACCCAGTGGCCGGGATAGAGAAAGTCCGCCTGATTGTTCATCAACTGGTTTATGAAATAGCGACACCAGCGCGGGAAGCGCTCTTGGACGGGTAATTCAAAGTGCTCCTGAACGTCAGCCGAAACGATGGGGGGCACGGATGGCGATTCCAGTTGAACGGGCCGCGGATTGCGAACCAGCCAAGCACCGTAATATGAGGTGGCAATGGTCGCCCAGAAGAGTGGGCTTTCATTGAGCATCAACTTCATCCGCCCGTTGTTACCACTTTGCAGATGAAGCGGCGGTTTGCTTGATTTCGGTCGGTTGACCTCAATACTCAACCCAACCCACTTGTCCTCAAGATCCCTGAGGTCACGCCACCAGAACTGTTGCACGTCATTCCCTTATCAAATGCTTTTATAGATGAGTTTCACACTCGTGATTGCATGGTGACCTGAGAGGCCCCTTCGCGAGCAGGCTCGCTCCCACAATGGAATGCGATTAACTGTGGGAGCGAGCCTGCTCGCGAATGAAGCTCACTCGGTGTGTCAGTTGCGCTCGCGGAGAAACGCCAGCAGCGCCTCAGTGACAAACCCGGGATTCTCCAGATTGGAGATATGCCCCGCCTCCGGCACCAGCACACACGGGCAATCAATCAACTCAGCCATTTCCCGGGCTTCCGAGGGTGGCCGTGGTTTGTCCTGATCACCGCACAGCACCAGCGTCGTCGCCGGGTTCAGCTCGCCCAAGCGTGGCAACAGGTCGTTGCGGCCAAACGTGATGCGCCCCATCGGCACGATGCTTTCGCGCAGACGCTCGGGCGAATAGCCCTTCAATTTCGCGCGAAAGTCCTGATACAGCGCCGACTGCGGGTCGATGCCCGGGCGGAAGAAGATTGGCACAACGATGTCGAGCAATTGTTCGGAGATGGTGCCGCTGTCTTCGATCTGCTTGAACAACGAGAAGTAATACTGCCGGGTCGGTTCCGGCTCGACACCGACGTAGGTGTCCATCAGCACCAGACCGTTGAGACGTTGCGGTGCGGACAGTGCCAGGCGCGTGCCCCACATGCCGCCGACCGACAGCCCGACGAGGGTGACGCGGTCGATGTCCAGATGATCGAGCAAGGCCTGCGACTGTCGGGCAATGTCGTCCAGCGATGTGGTGCCTTCGGGTAACTTGCCGGACTCGCCATGCCCCCACAAATCCAGGGCAATGACGCGATAATGCGGGGTCAGCGCGGCGATCTGCGGCGCCCACATCGCTTGATCCCAGAGATAACTGCCAGCCAGCAACACGGCCGGGCCGGTGCCTTGATCAATGTAGTGCAGTGCTTGTCCGTCAACCGTGAAAAAGGGCATCGACCACCTCCGCGAGAAAAAACAGAACCGGCAGACTGAGCTGCCGGTTAATGATCGTCAAGGATGGAAATGTACAGTCATGTACTGGTGATTTGTGTTGAATTCACCGGCGCCATCGCTGGCAAGCCAGCTCCCACAGGGTTCAACGTCGTTCACAAGATTTGTGCTCACCGCAAAAACTGTGGGAGCTGGCTTGCCAGCGAGGGGCCGGCCCAGGCGCCGGAGAACTACAACCCCTCCAACTCCGCCATCAGATCATTCAACCGGTCAACCTTCTCCTCTGTAATGTCGCTGGCCGCCAGCCCATCGATGTATTCGGCCAGTTCCTCCACCGTGCTGCACTCGAACATCGCGCGCAGCGGCACATTGCGTTGCAGGGCTTTTTGTACCCGCGAAGCGATCTGCGTAGCCAGCAACGAATGCCCGCCCAGTTCGAAGAAGTTGTCGCGCACGCCGACCTTTTCCACTTTCAGCACCTCAGCCCAGATATCAGCCAGGGTCTGCTCCAGCTCGTTGCGCGGGGCCAGATAATCCTCGCTCTGCAACTGACCGATCTCCAAGGCCGGCAAGGCTTTGCGGTCGAGTTTGCCGTTGGCATTGAGCGGCATCTGCTCCAGCCATAGCCAGTGCAGCGGCACCATGTATTCGGGGAGTTCGGCACGCAGGCGCTGCTTGATCCGCTCCAGGCGTTCGCCCGGGTTGAGCGCTGCGTCGGCCGCGACCAGATAACCGACCAGATGCTTGCCGTTGACGCCCTCCTGCACACCAACCGCAGCGTCACGCACTTCCGGTTGTTCATGCAGGCGCGCTTCGATTTCACCGAGTTCGATGCGGTAGCCGCGAATCTTCACCTGATGATCGACGCGGCCGACATATTCCAGCACGCCGTCCGCGCGGCGCCGCGCCAGGTCACCGGTGCGGTACAAGCGCTCGCCCGGCGCGCCGAACGGATTCGGCACAAACACCGGCGCGGTGCGCAGCGGATCGCTGACGTAACCGCGACCGACGCCGGTGCCGGCAACACATAACTCACCCACCGCGCCCAAAGGCACCAGATCCAGCGCGCCATCGAGCAGATACAGCAAGTTATTGTCGGTCGGCGTGCCGATCGGCAAGTAACTGCCGCGCGTCGAGGCCATGTCGACACGGAAGAACGCCACGTCATCCGAGCATTCCGCCGGGCCGTAAGCATTGACCAGACCAATATCCGGGTAACGCAGCAGCCATTGATGGGCCAGTTCCGGCGGCATCGCTTCACCGGTCGGCAGCATCCAGCGCAAGCCGTCGAGGCTCAGACGCTCGGAGCCGAGCATGCCCTGAATCAGCGACGGCACACTTTCGAGCACGGTGATGCCCTGCGCCTGCACATGCGCCAGCAGACCTTGCGGATCGTGGGCAATCGCGTTCGGCACGATGTCGACCCGCGCGCCGAACAATGGTGCGGCTAGGAACTGCCAGACGGAAATGTCGAAGCTTTGCGAGGCGGTCTGCGCAATCACATCGGCCTCGATCAAGTCGAGGTACGGACGTTTGCTCAACTGGTTGTTGAGCATGCCGCGCTGCTCGACCATCACGCCTTTAGGCAGCCCGGTCGAACCCGAGGTGTAGATCACATAGGCGAGATTATCCGGGCCACTGTGGATGCCCGGATTGTGCGTCGCTGCCGCCGACGCCTGCACCTCTTCCCACACCAGCAGGCGTGGACGATTCGAACAGCCAAACTCCTCGAGCAAGGTCTGCGCCTGTTCACGGCAAGCGGCGCTGCACACCAGCAACGGCGTGCGGC
Organism: Pseudomonas siliginis; assembly: GCF_024072275.1. Classification (NCBI taxonomy): domain Bacteria; kingdom Pseudomonadati; phylum Pseudomonadota; class Gammaproteobacteria; order Pseudomonadales; family Pseudomonadaceae; genus Pseudomonas; species Pseudomonas siliginis. The sequence continues at coordinate 4,069,646 of NZ_CP099598.1, forward strand.
TCAGCTCAATGATGCGACTCAGACGCTGGCTCGGCAGGCCCGGATCCAGCGGCAGATAACCAGCGCCGGCCTTGAAGCTGCCGATGATCATGCCGAGCAGGTCGAGATTACGCTCGGCGAGCAGCGCCACCGGTTGATCCATGCGCACACCGGCAGCGACCAGGGCATGGCCGAGGCGGTTGGCGTTGTGATTCAGTTCGGCATAGCTCAAATGCTGATCGAGGCAACTGGCGGCGATGCGCTGCGGATGCGCCGCGACCTGCGCTTCGAACAACGCCACGTAGCTTTGCTCCAGCGGATAGTCGTGGCCGCTCTGGTTGCAACCGTGCAACAGGAAGTCGCGTTCTTCGTCGCCCAGCAGCGGCAAATCGGCCATGTCGCCATGGAAACCGTCGACCAGCGCCAGCAGCAGGCGCTTGAACTCATTGAGCATGCGCTCGACCGTCGATTCGTCGAAGTAACGCTGGTCATACGACAAATGCAAGCCAAGGTCATCGCCCGGGTAACACACCGCCGTCAACGGGAAGTTGGTGTGGGTGCGGCCTGAATCCGAGGTCGCATTCAGGCTCTGTGCACGATCAAGCACCGAGACTTCCACCGGGGCGTTTTCGAAGACGAAGAGGCTGTCGAACAGCGGCTGGCCTTTGGGCAATTCGCTCTGCTCCTGGATATTCACCAGCGGCAGGTATTCGTACTCGCGCAGTTGCATGTTGCTGTCGAGCAAAGCGCTGAGCCACTGGCGCACGCTGCTGCGCTGATCGTCCGCAGGCATCTTCACCCGCAGGGCAACGCTGTTGATGAACAGGCCGACGGTGCGTTGCATTTCCGGCATCTCCACCGGCCGCCCGGCCACAGTCACGCCGAAGAGCACGTCGCGATCGCCGCTCAGACGCCGCAAAACCAGAGCCCATGCAGCCTGGGCGAAGGTGTTGACGGTCAGTTGATGAGCCTGCGCAAGTTCCCGCAGCCGCATTCCGTCCTCGACATTGAGGCGGGTGTAGCGGTCGCCGACGATCATGCCGCCGCTTTCGCCAGCGTGCTCGCGCAAAAACGGCCGGTCGCTCGGGATCGGCGTGGTGCGCTCGAAACCTTGCAGATTCTGCCGCCACCACTGCCGCGCCTCGGCCAGGCTCTGGCGTTGCAGCCAGCCGATGTAGTCGCGATATCGCGGCGGCACGCTCAACTGCGCTTCACGACCTTCACCGAGGGCGGTGTAGATCTCGAAAAAGTCGTTCATCAGCAGCGAACGGCACCAGGCATCGATGAGGATGTGGTGGTTGCTCATCATGAACCAGTAACGCGCCGCGCCGACCTTGATCAGGCGCAGGTGAAACGGCGCCTGATTGAGCAGATCGAACCCGGCTTCGCGCTCGCTTTTCAGCAGCGCTTGCAGCTGTGGTTCCTGCTCGGTTTCGGCGACGGCGCTCCAGTCCAGATACTCGATCGGCGTGCGCCCCGGCGTGTGAATCACTTGCAGCATGTCTTCGCCAACGTTCCAGCAGAACGAAGCGCGCAATGCTTCATGACGAGCGATCACCGCTTGCCAGGCCTGGGCGAAACGCTCGGGGTCGAGCTCGCTGTTGATGCGATATCGATCCTGCATGTAGTACAGACCGGTGCCCGGCTCGAGCAAGGTATGCAGGAGCATGCCTTCCTGCATCGGCGTCAGCGGGTAGACATCTTCGATGTGCGCGGCCGGCACCGGCAGCGCATCGAGTTGCGCCTGAGTCAGTCTGGCTAGCGGGAAGTCCGATGGCGTCAGGCCGCCGGCGCCCTCTTGCAGACAATGGGCGATCAGGCTTTGCAACTCACCGAGGTAGGCGGCGGCCAGATCGTTAATGGTTTGCACCTCGTAACGCTCGGCACTGAAAGTCCAGCGCAGCAGCAATTCACCACCGTAAATCTGACTGTCGACACTCAGCTCGTTGGGCAACGGCGCCTGCGGATCGTGGGCTGCACCGATTGGCTCATCCAGCGGACGGAACAGCACATCGCTGCCGAAGCTCTGGTCGAACTGGCCGAGGTAGTTAAAGGTGATCGGCGCCTGTGGCAGCGCGGCCATGCTCTGGCGGCAGCCGTCATCGGCCAGATAACGCAACACGCCATAACCGAGACCTTTATGCGGAACGGCGCGCAATTGTTCTTTGATCGCCTTGATCGAAGCGCCCTGCCCGGCGGCCTCTTCGACATTGTGCGGAGTCAGGCGCAGCGGATAAGCGCTGGTGAACCAACCGACGGTGCGGGTCAGATCGATCTCGTCGAACAAGGTTTCGCGACCGTGTCCTTCCAGTTGAATCAGTGCCGAGGGCTGGCCACTCCAGCGGCACAGCACACGGGCCAGCGCGGTCAGCAGCAGGTCGTTGACCTGAGTGCGATAAGCGCTCGGTGCCTGTTGCAGCAATTGTCGGGTGCGCTCGGCATCGAGGCGCACGCTGACGGTTTGCGCATGACGATTCTGCCTACCGCCCTGCGGGTTTTCGCAAGGCAGATCAGCGCTCGGCCCGGCCAGTTGCGTTTGCCACCAACCGAGCTCTTCACGCAGGGATTCGCTGCCGGCATAAGCCTGCAAACGCGCGGCCCAGTCCTTGAAGGCGCTGGTTTTCGCCGGCAGTTTCAGCGGCTGCGCAGCGTCGAGTTGGCGATAGGCGGTTTGCAGATCATCCAGCAACACGCGCCAGGAAACGCCGTCGACGACCAAGTGGTGGATGGCGATGAACAGGCGTTGCTGAACATCCGCAACATCGACCAGCACCGCGCGCAGTAACGGGCCGTTGTGCAGATGCAGACTGCGTTGCGCGTCGGCGAACAGGGCTTCGCACTGATCCAGCGAATCGACGCTGACTTGCCAGAGCACATCCTCATTCGTCAGCGCTTGATGCGTCGCTTGCCATGCATCATCGGTTTCAGTGAAACGCAGACGCAGCGCATCGTGCTGTTCGATCACTGCCAGCAAGGCTTGCTGCAATCGTTGCGGCTCAAGGCGCACAGTCGGTTCCAGCAACAGCGCCTGATTCCAGTGCTGACGCTGGGGAATGTCCGTATCGAAGAACCAGTGCTGAATCGGTGTCAGGCGCGATTCGCCATCCACCAGGCCTTGCTCGGCCGTCACTTGCTGGGTGCGACTGGCAACGGCGGCGAGGGTCTGCACAGTCTGGTGCTGGAACAGGTCGCGCGGGCTGAAATGAATGCCCTGCTGACGCGCGCGGCTGACCACCTGAATCGACAGAATCGAGTCGCCGCCGAGTTCGAAGAAGTTATCGTTGAGGCCGACCTGCCTGACGTTGAGCACGTCGCACCAGATCTGCGCCAGGGTCTGTTCCAAGGCGTTGCTCGGTGCGACATAGTCCTGACGATTGAGCTCCAGATCCGGCGCCGGCAAGGCGCGGCGGTCGAGTTTGCCGTTGGCGGTCAGCGGCATGCTTGCCAGCAGCATCAGGTGGGGCGGCACCATGTAGTCCGGCAGTTGCGCCTTGAGGTGCGACTTGAGCGCTTCGCGAAGTTCAGCCTGTTGCGCTTCGCCTTGCCCGGCGACCTCCGTAACGAGGTAACCCACCAACTGCTTGCCACTCGGCGCATCCAGAGCCAGCACCACCGCTTCGCGGATCGAAGGGTGATCGAGCAGGCGCGTTTCGATTTCGCCCAGCTCGATGCGGAAGCCACGGATTTTCACTTGATGGTCGATCCGCCCCAGATACTCGACCAGACCATCGGCACGCTGGCGCACCAAATCGCCGGTGCGATACATGCGTCCGCCATCAGCGGCAAACGGGTCAGCGACAAAACGCTCGGCGCTGATGCCCGGACGGTCGTGATAGGCCTGGGCCAGACCGGCGCCACCGACGAACAGTTCACCGGTCGCGCCTTGCGGCACCACGGCCAGATCGGCGTCGAGAATGTAGGCGACCCGCGACCCGATCACGCTACCGATCGGCACACTGCCCGCGCCCTCTTCCAGCACCTGCGGCGCCAGACTGGCCAGCGGCATGACCACGGTTTCGGTCGGGCCGTAAGCATTGAAAAACTGCGCCGGTTGGAATGCCGCGCGAATGCGCTGCAGATGCTCGCCGGTCAGCGCCTCACCGCCGGTGATGATCATGCGCACCGGCAGGACTTCATTTTGGGTCGCGAGGAACTGCGCCAACTGGCTGCCGTAGCTCGGCGTGAAACCGAGGACGTTGATCCGATGCGCACGAATCAAGCCGCAGATTTCTTCCGCGTCCCACTGGCCCTGCGCCCGCAGTACCACCTGCGCACCGCTGAGCAGCGGCACCAGTAGACGTTCGGTGGCAGCGTCGAAGTTGATCGAATAGAAATGCAGTTCACAGTCGTCCGGGCGCATGCCGAAGCGCTCGATCACGGCCTGGCAGTGCATGGCGATTTCACCGTGGGAGACCACCACGCCTTTCGGTTTGCCGGTCGAGCCGGAGGTGTAAATCAGATAAGCCTGATGTTGCGGCAGGCTGATAAACGGCAACTCGCTGGCCGGGTAGTCGGCCAACCCGGCGCTGTCATCTTCCAGACACCAGCGCGCCACGTCTGGCGGTAGCTCGCCCAGCGCCTGGAACATCGCGCGATCGCTGAGCAGCAGGCCGATACGGCTGTCTTCGATCATGTAGTGCAAACGATCGAGCGGGTATTCCGGATCCAGCGGCACATAGGCGCCGCCCGCCTTGAGAATCGCCAGCAGGCCGATGACCATTTCCAGCGAACGCTCCAGCGCCAGACCGACCCGCACTTGCGGGCCGACCCCGCGTTCACGCAGCGCCCAGGCCAGACGATTGGCCCGGGCATCGAGCTCGGCGTAGCTCAGGGTCTGCCCGGCGAAAGTCAGTGCTGGCGCGTCCTTGCGCGCCAGCGCCTGCTCGGCGAACAGGTGATGGATGCACTGATCGAGACGATGCTCACCCGGCTCGATGCCGAGGCTGTCGAGCAGCTGCTGTTGCTCGGTGTTGTCGAGCAGCGGCAGTTCACTGAGCCGTTGCTGCGGATCAGCGATCAACGCTTCAAGCAGGTTGCGCCAATGCCTGGCCATGCGCGCGATGGTCGGTTCGTCGAACAGATCGGTGCTGTAAGTCAGGCAGCAGCCGAGGCGATGGTCGAGGTCGGTGACTTCCAGATTGAGATCGAACTTGGTCGCCCGCGCATCGTTGGCCAGGTACTCGACGGTCATCCCAGCGAGCGTGCGGCTCTGCTGGAATTCCCAGCGCTGCACGTTGCACATCACCTGGAACAGCGGGTTGTAAGCCGCGCTGCGTGGCGGCTGCAAGGCTTCGACCAGATGATCGAACGGCAGATCCTGATGGGACTGGCCCTCGATCACGGTGTGGCGCACCTGCTCGAACAGTTCGCCGACCGACATCTGCCCGTCGAGCCGGCAACGCAGCACTTGGGTGTTGAGAAACGCCCCGATCAGCCCTTCGCTTTCCGGGCGAATGCGGTTCGCCACCGGCGCGCCGATGCGCAGGTCGGTCTGGCCGCTGTAGCGGTACAGCAACGTGGCGAGCGCGGCGGTCATGGTCATGAACAGGGTCAGACCGTTTTGCGCGTTGAACGCCCGCACCCGCGCGGCGAGATCGTCGCTCAGATCGAAACGGAACAGCTCGCCCTGATGGCTCTGTACCGGTGGACGCGGACGGTCGCCGGGCAGTTCCAGCAGCGGATGTTCGCGACCGAGTTGCGCAGTCCAGTAATCGAGCTGGCGCTGGCGCTCGCCGGACTCCAGCCAGTTGCGCTGCCAGACGCTGTAGTCGAGGTATTGCACCGGCAGCGGCTCAAGCGGCGAGGCGCGCTCATCGACGAACGCTTCATACAGCGCGCTGAGTTCACGGGCAAAGATGTCCATCGCCCAGCCTTCGGTGACGATGTGGTGCAAGGTCAGGACGAAGTAATGCTCGTGCTCGGCGGTCTTGACCAGACAGGCGCGCAGCAGCGGACCGGTTTCCAGATCGAACGGCTGGTGCGCTTCTGCATCGGCCAGTTGCTGGACTTGTAGCTCCCGGACTTCTGCCGGCAGGCTGGAGAAATCTTTCCAGCCCATGCGCACGCCGGTCTCGGCATGCACCTGTTGGCGGGCGACGCCGTCAATGCTGGGGAACGTAGTGCGCAGGGTTTCATGACGCAGGATCAGTGCCTGCAACGCCGCCTCGAAATGCTCGACGTGCAGCACGCCGCGCAAGCGCGCCATGCCGCCGACGTTGTACGCCGGGCTGTCCGGTTCCATCTGCCAGAGGAACCACATGCGCTGCTGCGAATAGGACAACGGCACCGCTTGGCTGCGGTCGACTTTGCTGATCGGCAGCTGGGGGTTGGTGCGGCCGCTGACCTGGATCAGGCGAATCTGTTCGGCGTAATCGCCCAGTTCGCTGTGCTCGAACAAGGTGCGCAGCGGCAGTTCGACGTCACAGGCCTGACGTGTGCGCGAAATGATTTGCGTGGCCAGTAGCGAGTAACCGCCGAGGGCGAAGAAATCATCGCGCAGGCCGATCTGCTTCAGACCCAGCACTTCGCGCCAGATCGCGGCGATTTGTTGCTCCAGTTCGCTGACCGGTTCGACGTGTTTACGCACCTGCCATTGCGGCTCGGGCAAGGCGCGGCGGTCGAGTTTGCCGCTGGGACTCAGCGGCATCGCATCCAGGCGCAGCAATTGTGCGGGCACCATGTATTCCGGCAGCTCGGCAGCGAGGGCAGCTTTCAGCCGAATGATTTGCTCATCGGCATTTTCATCCGCATCGGTCGCCGTGAAGTAGCCGATCAGTTGCGCACCGGCAGCGGTTTCGCGCACCAGCACCACGGCCTGGGCGACGCCATTTTGCGCCAGCAGTCGCGCCTGGATTTCTTCCGGCTCAACGCGAAAGCCGCGCAGCTTGACCTGCTGATCGAGACGGCCGAGGTATTCGATCACGCCATCCGAGGACCAGCGCGCACGGTCGCCGGTGCGGTACAAACGGGCGCCCTGCTCGCCCAGTGGATCGACGACAAAACGCTCGGCGGTCAACGCTGGACGACCCAGGTAACCGCGAGCCAGACCAATACCGCTGATGCATAGCTCGCCCGGCACGCCCGCCGGCACTGGATTGAGATCGGCATCAAGGATGCGGCAGATCACATTGCCCAACGGCCGGCCAATCGGCGAGCGCTCGCCATCGGCGGCACTGCAATGCCAATGGGTGACGTTGATCGCGGTTTCGGTCGGGCCGTAGCGGTTGTGTAACTGCACCGCCGGCAGTTGCGCCAGTACCCGATTGCGCAGCTCGGCGGGCAAGGCTTCACCGCCGGAAAACACCCGGCGCAGGCTGGTGCATTCGGCACTCAGCGGCTCATCGATGAACAGCGCCAGCAGCGGCGGGACGAAGTGCAGCGTGGTCACGCCGTATTGCTGGACCAGTTGCGCGATGCGCTGCGGGTCACGGTGCTCGCCGGGCGCGGCAAGCAACAGCCGCGCGCCGGTGATCAGCGGCCAGAAGCATTCCCACACCGAGACGTCAAAGCTGATCGGCGCTTTTTGCATCAGCACGTCGGTTTCGTCGAGGCGGTACGTGTCCTGCATCCATTGCAGGCGCTCGGCCAGCGCGGCGTGGGTGTTGCCGACGCCTTTCGGTTGCCCGGTGGAACCCGAGGTGTAAATCACGTAGGCGAGGTTGTCGCCTTGCAGATGCAGGCCCGGTGCCTGGCTCGGCCATTTATCCAGGTGCAGCGCATCCATGGCGATCACGCTGACGCCATCGCTGGCCGGCAGACGCTCGAGCAATTGCGTCTGGGTCAGGAGCAGTTCGACGCCGCTGTCGCGGAGCATGTATGCAAGTCGTTCGGCCGGATAATCCGGATCAAGCGGCACATAGGCGCCGCCAGCCTTGATGATCGCCAGCAGGCCGATCAACAGTTGCGGCGAACGCTCGGCGGCGATGGCCACGCACACGTCCGGACCAACACCTTTGTCGCGCAGGTAATGGGCGAGCCGGTTGGCTTGCGCGTGCAGCTCGGCAAAATCCAGACGACCGCCGTCCCACACCAGCGCGGTGCGTTGCGGGGTGTTGCGCAATTGTTGCTCGAGCAGTTCCGGCAGCCAGTGTTGCGCCGGGGTGCACGGAGCGACGCTCCAGTCCTTCTGCTGATTCTGCTCGCTGGCGGTCAGCAAGCGCAGATCGCCAATGGCCTGCTGAGGCCGTTCGCAGACCTCGCTGAGCAGATTGTGGAAATGCTCGGCCAGGCGCTCGATGGTCGCGGCGTCGAACAGCTCGCTGGCGTAGTCGAACGACAGGCTCAGGCGCCCGTTACGATCCTCTTCACTGTGCAACTGCAGATCGAACTTGGCTTCGCGACTGTGCCACGGCAGTTCTTCGGCGAGCAGACCCGGCAGGCGCTTGAGCGCACTGAGGTCGCGCTGCTGATGGTTGAACATGACTTGGAACAGTCCCTGTTCGCGGGCCTGCGGGAAAGCTTCGAGCAGTTGTTCGAAGGGCAGATCCTGATTGGCCTGGGCGCCGAGTGCGGCCTGGCGGGTCTGGTTCAGCAGCTCGGCAAATGTCAGGCGCGAATCGATTTGCGCACGCAACACCTGGGTATTGATGAAGAAGCCGATCAGGCTTTGGGTTTCCAGGCGCGGACGGTTGGCGTTGGGCACACCGATGCGAATGTCGCGCTGACCGCTGTAGCGGTGCAGCAAACTTTGCAAGGCAGCGAGCAGAAGCATGAACGGCGTGGCCTGGTGGGCCTGCGCAGTCTGGCGGATCGCCTCGCTGAGTTCGGTACTCAAGCGCACGCTGTGGCGCGCGGCGCTGTGGTTGTGTCTGGCCGAGCGCGGGTGATCGGTGGCCAGTTCCAATGGCGGATGTTCTTCGCCCAACTGCGCTTTCCAGTACGCCAGTTGCCGCTCGCCCTCGCCTTGCGCCAGCCATTGCCGCTGCCAGTTGCCGTAATCGGCGTATTGCGTGGGCAGCGCTGCCAGCGTCGCCGTTGCACCTTGGGTAGCGGCGGCATAGAGGCGCGAGAATTCGTCGAGGAGGATATTCAGCGACCAGCCGTCAGCAATGATGTGATGCAGGGTCACCAGCAGTTGATGTTCTTCGTCATCGAGACGCACCAGTGTCACCGCCAGCAACGGGCCTTTTTCCAGATCGAACCGAGTGCGCGCCTCGTCTTCGCGAATCTGCTCGGCACGGGCTTCACGCTCGGACATTGGCAGGTCGCTGATGTCGATCAGTTGCAGGTTGAATTCGGCAGCGGCAAGCACTTGCTGCAATGCCACGCCGTCGCGCTCGAAGAAACGTGTGCGCAAAGATTCATGGCGTTCGATCAGTTGCTGGAAGCTTTTGCGCACGGCGTCTTCGTCGAGTTCGCCACGCAAGCGCAGGCCGCCGGGAATGTTGTAGGCGCTGCTCTGTGGATCGAGTTGCCAAGTGATCCACAGACGATTTTGTGCCAGCGACTGCGGCATCGGCTCGCTGCGCGACAAGGTGCTGATCGGACCTTGAGCGCTGCCGCCGTCCTGTTTTAGCTGCGCCACAGCGGCAGCGAAGGTGGACAGGGTTGGCGCTTCGAACAGCAGGCGCAGGCTCAGCTCGACACCGAACGCTTCGCGAACCCGCGCAACCACTTGCGTGGCGGCGATCGAGTTGCCGCCGAGCAGGAAGAAATGGTCGTCGCCACTGACCTGCTTGACGTTGAGTTGCTCGGCCCAGATTTGCCCGATCAACGCTTCAAGATCCGAAGTGCTGCTGGTCGCGGTTTCCGTTGCCGCTGTAATCGAAGGGAACAGCGCGTAACTGTCGAGGCTGCCATCAGCCAGACGATTGCGGCACGCCGAGCGCTGCAGTTTGCCGCTGGAGGTTTTCGGCAACGCGCCCGGATTGAGCAGCACCACCACGCTTGGCGCCTCCTGATACGCCTCGGCCACGGCTTGGCGAATGGCTTTGATCAGCGCATCTGGCGGAAGGATTTTCTGCACGCTGCGGCTGATTTCCGCAGCGATGCCGATGCCCTCTTCGCCGTTGTGAGTGACCGCGAACGCCGCCACACGCCCCTTGCGCACCACTTCGACTTCGCGCTCGACAGTCTGCTCGATGTCCTGCGGATACAGGTTATGGCCACGGACGATGAGCATGTCTTTCAGGCGCCCGGTCACGAACAGTTCGCCGTCACGGATAAAACCCAGATCGCCGGTGCGCAACCAGGTGCGGCCGGCGTGCTGCACGAAGGTCTTGGCGCTGGCTTCGGGGTTGCGCCAGTAACCGTGGGCGATGCTCGGGCCGGCGGCCCAGACTTCACCGACGGCATTGTCGGTCAGTTCCTCGAGCGTGTTGGGATCGACAATCAGCACCGCGTGCTCAGGCTGACTGATGCCGCAGCTCATGATCGCGCTGCCGTCGCCCGGCTCGGCGCGGTTTTGCGCCAGCGCCTGATCGTCCACGCGCAGTGCCGGGATGCCGGTGCCGCGCGGCGTGCCGGCGACAAACAGGGTCGCCTCGGCCAGACCGTACGAAGCCATGAAGCTGTTTTCGCTGAAACCGCAAGCAGCGAACTTTTCCGCGAAGCGTTCAAGGGTGTCGAGGCGAATCGGCTCGGAGCCAGAATAGGCCACGCGCCATCGACTGAGATCGAGGCGCTCAAGGGCCGACTCGCTGACCCGCTCACTGCACAAACGGTAGGCGAAATCCGGGCCGCCGCTGATGGTGCCGCCGTATTCGGCAATCGCTTCCAGCCAGCGCAACGGCCGGCCGAGGAAGTACGCCGGCGACATCAGAATGCACGGTACGCCGCTGAAAATCGGTTGCAGCAGACCACCGATCAGCCCCATGTCGTGGTACAGCGGCAACCAGCTGACGATGACGTCGTCCGGGTTGACGTCGATGCCGAAACCGTGACGGATCAGCAGTTCATTGGCGACCAGATTGCCATGGCTGACCTGCACGCCCTTGGGCAGCGCGGTGGAGCCGGAGGTGTATTGCAGGAAGGCGATGTGCTCGGGCGGCAGTGGCGGCTCAACCCACTGTTCGGCCAGTGCGCTGTCCAGAGTGTCGACGCACAACAGCGGCGGCGCGCCGTCGATTTGTTGCAAGGCATCGCGCAGATCGGCGCTGGTCAACAGCAGCTTGGGCTCGGCGTCGGCGATGATCGACAGCAAACGCTCCTGATGATGACGACGCGCGGATTCCGGCGGATAGGCCGGTACCGCAATCACACCGGCGTACAGGCAACCGAAAAACGCCGCGACGTAATCCGCGCCGCTGGGAAACAGCAACACCGCACGCTCACCGAATCCGGCCTCGGCCTGCAGCGCAGCGGCGAAGGTGCGCGCGCGTTGATCCAGTTCGCGATAGCTGAGCACCACAGCCTGCTCCGGGTTTTCGGCGAGAAAACGCAAGGCCAGTCGGTCCGGCGTCAGGGCTGCGCGACGCTTGAGGGCTTGGACCAGGGTGCTGGGGAGTTCGAACGCGTCGGTCATGAGGTTTCCTGCCTGAATTCGGCTTGCAAGTGGAATCGGGTGGCTGCGTCACACCTGTCGAGAGGCGTGCGGGGCGCGGTCTGTGCCGACCGCGCAAGGCATCGGAATGCGCTGAGGCCGGGGATCTGCACCCGGGCCATTCACCAATGAGAACGGATGGAGTGGGGAAATAATTAGTCGGCAGGCGCGACGTCCAGCGGGGCTGGGGTGCGGCGGCGTGTCGCAGTTCGCAAAACACATCGACTTACAGCACTACTTCTCTTTCTCATTTGACAATCATTATCATTCAACATAATTTGTCGCTCGATGTGTAGGACGGCGCCGTCCCCCGAGGCCCTCCCACTAACCTATTGGCAGCAAGGTGATTTCCATGACGGAACAAGTATCCACAAGCAGGTGCGATTCACCGCTACTTCAGGCATTCGTCGACAATCGACTGATTCTGGTCAAGATTGCAGCCCGCATTACCGGTTGCAGGTCTCGTGCCGAAGACGTGGTTCAGGATGCGTTTTTCCGACTGCAATCGGCGCCGCCGATCACGTCGTCGATCAAGGCTCAGCTGAGCTACCTGTTCCAGATCGTGCGCAACCTCGCCATCGATCACTACCGCAAGCAGGCGCTCGAACAGAAATACTCAGGCCCGGAAGAGGAAGGCTTGAACGTGGTGATTCAGGGCGCTTCGCCGGAAACTTCGCACATCAACTTCTCGACTCTGGAACACATCGCCGATGCGCTGACCGAGCTGCCCAGCCGCACCCGCTATGCCTTCGAGATGTACCGTCTGCACGGCGTGCCGCAGAAAGACATCGCCAAGGAACTGGGCGTATCGCCCACCCTGGTCAACTTCATGATTCGTGATGCTTTGGTGCACTGCCGCAAGGTCTCGGGCAGTCGGCGGGATGCGGTGATTGCGGGTCGTCGTTAGGATCCGGATTCTGCGTCAAGCCATTCGCGAGCAGGCTCGCTCCCACAGGGTTTGATCAACGACACAAACCCAGTGTGGGAGCGAGCCTGCTCGCGAAAGCGGCCTCAGACCCAACGAAATTCCGAGGCCGAACACATCAGGCCAACCGGCACCGATCAAAAAACCGCTCCCGCCCCAGAATCATCAGCGCCGCGCGCTTGTGCGGAAAATCGAATTCCTTCTCGCAGTGAAAACATTGGTTGTGCATATGTCCGATCATCTTCGCGTTGTCGGCACGTGGCTCGGCGACCACGCGCTGGGTGCGTGGATCATCGAGAAACAGGTAATGCACCAGCGCCGATAACCAGCTCGCCACTTTATGCGGGCCGCGATGACTTTCCTCGCCGACCAGCATGTGAATGCCACGGTCGTAATCGCCGGCATCGTAGAACGGCGCGATGCGATCTTCCTTGGCCCAGTAGGCTTCGAAGTAAGCGAAAGGCTGGTCATCGAAACAACCAATCAGCGTCAGCGTGTGCGGATCGGCCTCGAGCTTGCCGAGGTATTCGCGATGCTGCTCAAGGCTGCCCTCCTCCTGCCAGAAACTCGCCACGCGCGGGCTGTTCTGCCAGCGATTGAAGCGCGACAGATCTTCTTCGATTTCCAGCGTACGCAAGGAAATCCACGCGCCGAGCCGCGCATCGAAACGCCGATAGACTTCACCGCGCGGTTTCACCGGTCGCAGCGGATGGCGCCTGCCGTGGCTGATGACCATTTGCTGCGGATAGCTGCCGGTCAGTGAAGTGCCCAGCCACGGCTGCGGCAATTGCCAGAACAGCGTGCGCTCGCAGCGATATTCGCCGGCGACTGCGGTGTTGATCAGCAAACCACTGCGCAAGGCTTCGGTCGGTGGCTGATCGAGTTGCCAGATCAACTGCTGACACGCCGGGTCACGGGCGAACAGCCAATAACAGGCTGCCCACAAGGCGTGGCCGGGCGGCAGAGCGAAACGCTCGTCGAGCTGGATCGGGCCATTGGCCTCGCGGTCCAGGCGCAGCCGAATCAACGGTTGCCCGTCCAGGCTCAGGCTCAGTCGGCTCTCGGTAGCATCAGCGATCAATCGACTGCCCGAGGGCAGAGCCAGGGCAGTCAGGTCATTCAGATTGGACATGGGTCGGGCTCACGTAATCGTCGACAGTTCAACGAAGTGACGTGAGCCGGGAGGGGAAATTTAAGCGCGAGAGGCAATTAGCGCTTCAGTGATGAGGCGCCGGCATCACGGCAATCCTGTAGGGCTCGAAAATTCTCAGCAATTCGCCGTTGTCGCGCAAACGCTGCAACAGGTTGCCGAAGGCTTCGCCGGTGATAGGAGCGCTTGGCCGCAGAATCGCGTAATGATGATAGATCTGATCGGTACGCTGCGACGCCAACAGCTCATCGCGGACCTTCTCGTTGCGCAGCAGGTAATCGAACAGATAGGAACGGGTGACCAGGGCAATGTCGGCGCGCCCGCGCAGGACCATCAGCAGGTTGCTGTCGTGGGAATAGGTCAGCGTCGCGTTGTAGTTTTTCGCGAGATATTTCGGGTCGGCGTTGAAGTCGGCGAATTCGTAGTGATAACCGCTGAACAGCGCCAGACGTTTGCCCGACAGGCTCGAGAAGTAGTTTTGCTGGCGGCCGTCTTCGCGTTGCGCGACAAAAATCTCGGCGTCTTCCAGGCCCATGTCGACGTCGTCGTGGGGAATGTCCTTCCAGCCCCACTCGGGGTTCTCGAAGATCGCCATATCGATGCGGCCTTGCTTGAAATCACCGAAGCGGCGCGGGATCGACGTCGGCACCAGGACAAATTGATAGTCGCTCTGCGAGCGGTTCAGCGCCTCGACCAATTGCGGCAACAGGCCGGTGTCGGCGCCGTTTTCCGGGCGAATCGTATAAGGCGGGAAATGCGCGGCGCCGACCCGGACCAATTGCGCTGACTGAGCGGGCAATACCCATAACGCAGCCAGCGCAGCGAGCAGCAGCCCGGCGGCTGTCCGAATTGGCGAAGACTTCAAAACACCCCACTCCCCGAAAAAAAATAGCGATCAATGCATTCAAGCTAGGCGGTTTCGCCGACTTAGCCAGTTTCCCGGCCGGTCCGACAACCGTTCAACGCGCTTCGAGGACCAGAATCAACGCTTCATCGGCGAGTTGATCGAGGCTCAAACTGCCGCCGGCACGGAACCAGGTGGTGGTCCAGGACAGTGCGCCGGTAAGGAAACGTCGGGTAATAAAAACGTCGCCGCGAATAAAGCCGGCGTCCTTGGCCTCGCCCAGAACCTGCAACCAGATGTCTTCATAAACATCACGCAAAGCGAGGACTTTAGCCTGACCGTCCTCGGACAATGAGCGCCATTCGTACACGAGCACGGCCATCGCCTCGCCACTGCCGCCCATGATCGACTGCAACTCGCAACGAATCAGTGCCAGCACCCTTTCGCGCACATCGCTCGCCTCGGCCAGCGCTGCGCGCATCAGCGCGGTGTTGTAGCGGATGGTTTCCTCCATCACCGCGCGGAGAATTTCATCCTTGCTTTTGAAGTGATGAAAAATGCTTCCCGACTGAATGCCCACAGCACTGGCCAGATCACGCACTGTGGTGCGCTCATAGCCTTTGTTGCGAAACAGGTGAGCCGCCACTTGCAGCAATTTGCCACGGGCGCTGTCCGGGTCGGTCAACTGGCCTTGGTCGACCAGTTCGCGCATGACCCGCAGGGCTTTTTGCTCGTCCACCCGTTCTCTCCTACAGTCGATCAGTGTGTTGCCCCCTGTAACCGCAGGGTTGCGCGCAATTTAAGCCGCGCGCGGGCACCAAGCAAGCGCTTGGGCAGAAGAATGTTTCGCCTGTTTACAAACCAAGCGCTTGCTTGGTAGCCTCCAGACACTTCTGTCGCAGGTCCCTGAGTCGGAGATAAAAATGCCAACCACCGTGCGAATCGGCTGCGCCAGTGCTTTTTGGGGCGACACTTCCACTGCTGCCGCCCAGCTTGTCTCCGGCGGAAACCTGGATTATCTGGTGTTCGATTATCTGGCCGAGATCACCATGTCGCTGATGGCCGGCGCGCGCCTGAAAGACCCGCAGGCCGGGTTCGCGGGTGACTTCGTTGAAGTGCTGGCGCCGCTGCTGACGCAACTGGCCGAACAGAACATCCGCGTGATCAGCAATGCCGGCGGGGTCAATCCGCAGGCTTGCGCGGCGGCCCTGCAAGCGGCCTGTGACCAGGCCGGGGTCCAGCTGAAGATCGCCGTGTTGCTCGGCGACGACTTGCAAGGACAGCTCAAAAACCCCGCCGATATCCGCGAAATGTTCAGCGGCGCGCCGCTTCCGCGCATGTGCGTGTCGACCAACGCCTACCTCGGCGCGCCGGGGATTGTCGAAGCGTTGCGCCTGGGTGCCGACATCGTCATTACCGGCCGGGTGGTCGACAGCGCCGTGGTCAGTGCGGCGCTGGTTCACGAATTCGGCTGGTCGTGGCATGACTACGACAAACTCGCCCAGGCCGCGCTGGCCGGGCACATCATCGAATGCGGCGCGCAGTGCACGGGCGGTAATTTCACCGACTGGCGCGAGGTACCGGATTACGAGCACATCGGTTTTCCGATCGTCGAGGTCAGCGCCGATGGCCAGTTCCTCGTCAGCAAACCCGAAGGCTCCGGCGGACTGGTCACGCCGTTGACCGTCGGCGAGCAGATGCTCTACGAAATCGGCGATCCGCAGGCCTATCTGTTACCCGACGTGATCTGCGATTTCACTCAGGTCAAACTTCAGCAACAAGGCAAAAACGTCGTGCAGGTGCACGGGGCCAAAGGCCTGCCGCCCAGCGACAAATACAAGGTCAGCGCCACGTACCCGGACGGTTTTCGCTGCACCGCCAGTTGCCTGATGGCCGGCATCGACGCAGTGGACAAGGCGCGGCGGGTCAGTCAGGCAATCATCGACAAGACCGCCGAGATGTTCAGCCTGCGCGGCTGGGCGCCGTACAGCGAAACCCATGTCGAACTGCTCGGCAGCGAAGCCACCTACGGCCCCCACGGCCAGCGCCGCGACAGCCGTGAAGTGGTGATCAAAATCGCCGTGCGCCATCCCGACAAACGCGCACTGGTACTGTTTTCCAGAGAGATCGCCCAGGCCGCGACCGGCATGGCGCCGGGCTTGACCGGCATCGTCGGCGGTCGTCCGACCGTATACCCCCTCATCCGTCTGTTCTCTTTCCTCATCGATAAAAGCGCCTGCACCCTGCAAGTCGACATCGCTGGTGAGCGCCATCCGTGCGCCCTGCCCGACCCGGTGGCTCTGGACAGTGCAAATTTGCCGATCGCCCATCAGCCACCCCGACCCCAGGGCCGCGCCGATGCCAGTGTGCCGTTGGTGAAACTGGCGGTGGCGCGCTCCGGCGACAAGGGCAACCACAGCAATATCGGCGTGATGCCGCGCCATCCCGATTACCTGCCGTGGATCGCCGAAGCGCTGACCACCTCGGTGGTGGTCGACTGGATGCGGCACGTCCTCGATCCGCTTCTCGGGCGTGTCGAACGCTGGTATCTGCCCGGCACCCACAGCCTCAACTTTCTTTTGGAAAACGCCCTCGGCGGTGGCGGTGTCGCCAGTCTGCGCATCGACCCGCAAGGCAAAGCCTTCGCCCAGCAACTATTGGAAATCCAGATCCCGGTGCCGCAGAGCATCGCCGAACAGCTCGACTAAAGGATGGTGTGCATGGCTTACGCGTCGATTTTCCGCGCCGATCTGTTCAGCGGCCAGAACCTGATTGTCACCGGTGGCGGCAGCGGCATCGGTCGCTGCACCGCCCATGAACTGGCGGCGCTCGGCGCCAATGTGCTGCTGGTCGGGCGCAAGCCGGAAAAGCTGGAAAAAGTCGCCGCCGAAATCACCGAGGACGGCGGCCGCGCGCACTGGAAGGCCTGCGATATCCGCGATGAAGAAGCGGTCAAGCAACTGGTCAAAGAGCTGATCGCCGAACACGGGCCGATCCACGGCCTGGTCAACAACGCCGGCGGCCAATACCCGTCGCCCTTGGCCTCGATCAATCAGAAGGGCTTCGAAACCGTGCTGCGGACCAATCTGGTCGGCGGCTTTCTGATGGCCCGCGAAGTGTTCAACCAGTCGATGAGCAAACATGGCGGCAGCATCGTCAACATGCTCGCTGACATGTGGGGCGGCATGCCCGGCATGGGCCACTCTGGCGCGGCGCGTTCGGGCATGGACAACTTCACCAAGACTGCCGCGTTCGAGTGGGGTTACGCCGGGGTCCGGGTCAACGCGGTGGCGCCGGGCTGGATTGCGTCCAGCGGCATGGACACTTACGAAGGCGCATTCAAAGCGGTGATTCCGACCCTGCGCGAGCATGTGCCGCTCAAGCGTATCGGCACCGAATCGGAAGTCAGTGCGGCGATCGTGTTTCTGCTCAGCCCGGCGGCGGCATTCATCAGTGGCACCACAGTGAAAATCGACGGCGCCGCCAGCCTTGGCAGTCGTGCCTGGCCGCTGCACAAGGCCAGCCACAGCGAATCGTTCAATGGTTTCCACCGCGCGTACTTACCAGAAGTGTTGCGTCCCGACGTGCTCAAGGACAAGGAATAAGCCATGGCGCAGATTCAGTCGCAACTCGATCCGCACAGCGAAGCGTTCGCGCGCAACCGCGCGGCCATGCTCGCCGCCATCGAGCAGGTGCAGCAGCTCGAACAGAACCTGCTGAACAAGGCCGCCGAAGCCAAAGAAAAATTCAGCAAACGCGGGCAACTGTTGCCCCGCGAGCGCTTGAACCTTTTGCTCGACCCCGGCGCGCCGTTCCTCGAACTGGCCAGCCTCGCCGGCTACAAGTTGCACGACGACAAGGACGGCAGTTCGGCCGGTGGCGGGCTGATTGCCGGCATCGGTTATGTCTGCGGCATCCGCGCGATGGTGGTCGCCAACAACAGCGCGATCAAGGGTGGCACGATCTCGCCGAGCGGCCTGAAAAAATCCCTGCGCCTGCAACAGATCGCTCGGGAAAACAAACTGCCGATGATCACCCTCGCCGAAAGCGGCGGTGCCAATCTCAACTACGCGGCGGAGATTTTTGTCGAAGGCGCGCGCAGTTTCGCCAATCAGGCGCGCATGTCCGCGATGGGTTTGCCACAGATCACCGTGGTGCACGGCTCGGCCACCGCAGGCGGCGCCTATCAACCGGGGTTGTCGGATTACGTGGTGGTTGTGCGCGGCAAGGCCAAGCTGTTTCTCGCCGGCCCGCCATTGCTCAAAGCGGCGACCGGCGAAGTGGCCACCGATGAAGAACTCGGAGGCGCCGAAATGCACGCGCAAGTCGCCGGCACTGCCGAATATCTCGCTGAAAACGACGCTGACGGCATACGCCAGGTCCGCGACATCATGCGCATGCTGCCATGGAACGAGCAGTTGCCGTGGCTGCCGGAGCCGCAATTCAAAGAACCGCTCTACCCCATCGACGAACTGCTCGGGCTGATCCCCGACGATGCAAAAAAGCCCTACGACGTGCGCGAAATCATCGCGCGGATTGCTGACGAGTCGGACTTCCTCGAATTCAAAGGCGAGTTCGATCAGCAAACCCTTTGCGGCCAACTGAAAATCCAGGGCCGCGCCTGCGGCTTCATCGGCAACAACGGCCCGATCACCCCGCAAGGTGCGAGCAAGGCGGCGCAGTTCATCCAGTTGTGCGACCAGAGCCAGACACCACTGCTGTTTTTTCATAACACCACGGGTTTCATGGTCGGCACCGAATCGGAACAGCAAGGCGTGATCAAGCACGGCTCGAAACTGATTCAAGCGGTCGCCAACGCACGAGTGCCTAAACTGACCATTGTCGTCGGCGGTTCCTACGGCGCCGGCAACTACGCCATGTGCGGACGCGGGCTCGATCCGCGCTTCATCTTCGCCTGGCCCAACAGCCGCACGGCAGTGATGGGCGGCGCACAGGCCGGCAAGGTCTTGCGCATCGTTACCGAAACCAAACAGCTCAAGGACGGCATCGAGCCCGATCCGAAAATGCTCGACATGCTCGAACAGATGACCGCGCAGAAACTCGACAGCCAGTCCACCGCACTGTACGGCAGCGCCAACCTGTGGGACGACGGCCTGATCGACCCGCGCGACACCCGCACCCTGCTTGGCTACTTGCTGGATATTTGCCACGAAGCCGACAGGCGCACGCTGCAACCCAACAGCTTCGGCGTCAGCCGCTTCTGACCGCCACGGATCCTACGGAGAACAACAACAATGATCTTCACCCCGGAACACGAAGCCCTGCGCCGCACCGTCCGCCAGTTCGTCACGCACGAGATCAACCCGCACGTCGAAGAGTGGGAAAAGGCCGGACGCTTTCCCATCCACGAAATTTTCCGCAAGGCCGGTGAGCTGGGCCTGCTGGGCATTTCCAAGCCGGAAAAATTCGGCGGCATGGGCCTCGACTACAGCTATTCGATCGTCGCCGCCGAAGAGTTCGGCACCATTCATTGCGGCGGGATTCCGATGTCGATTGGCGTGCAGACCGACATGTGCACCCCGGCGCTGGCGCGCTTCGGCTCCGATGAACTGCGCGAAGAATTTTTGCGTCCGGCCATCACTGGCGAACAGGTCGGTTGCATCGGCGTTTCCGAAGTCGGCGCCGGCTCCGATGTCGCCGGGCTGAAAACCACGGCACGCAAGGAGGGCGATGACTACGTGATCAACGGCAGCAAGATGTGGATCACCAACTCGCCGAGCGCCGATTTCATCTGCCTGCTGGCCAACACCTCGGACGACAAGCCGCACATCAACAAGTCGCTGATCATGGTGCCGATGAACACCCCGGGAATCAGCCTCAGTTCGCACCTGGACAAGCTCGGCATGCGCAGCTCGGAAACCGCGCAGGTGTTCTTCGACAACGTGCGCGTGCCCCAGCGCAACCGCATCGGCCATGAAGGCGCGGGGTTCATGATGCAGATGCTGCAGTTCCAGGAAGAACGTCTGTTCGGCGCGGCGAACATGATCAAGGGCCTGGAATATTGCATCGACAGCACCATCGAGTACTGCAAGGAGCGCAAGACCTTCGGCAACGCGCTGATCGATAACCAGGTGATCCACTTCCGCCTCGCCGAATTGCAGACCGAAATCGAATGCCTGCGCGCCCTGGTCTATCAGGCCACCGAGCAATACATCAAAGGCCAGGACGTCACGCGCCTGGCATCGATGGCCAAGCTCAAGGCCGGACGCCTCGGCCGTGAAGTCAGCGACAGCTGCCTGCAATATTGGGGCGGCATGGGCTTCATGTGGGACAACCCGGTGGCCCGCGCCTATCGCGATGTGCGCCTGGTATCGATTGGCGGCGGCGCCGACGAAATCATGCTGGGGATCATCTGCAAACTGATGGGCATCCTGCCGGGGAAAAAGAAATGAGCCGCCTGCCCGATTGCCAGACGCTGTTGCTGGAACTGCATGGTGGCGTGCTGCACATCACCCTCAACCGCCCGGACAGCCGCAACGCGATGAGCCTGCAAATGGTCGCCGAACTGCGCGCGGTGCTGGCGGCGGTGCGTGATGACCGCACAGTGCGGGCCTTGGTGCTCAGCGGTGCCGGCGGGCATTTTTGCGCCGGTGGCGACATCAAGGACATGGCCAGTGCCCGGGCTCAGGGCGCGGACGCTTACCGCGAGTTGAACCGGGCGTTTGGCGCGCTGCTGGAACAAGCCCAACATGCGCCGCAAGTGCTGATCACTGTGCTGCAAGGCGCCGTGCTCGGCGGCGGCTTCGGCCTGGCTTGCGTCAGCGATATTGCGATCAGCGATCACAAGGCGCAGTTCGGCTTGCCGGAAACCAGCCTTGGCCTGATCCCGGCGCAAATCGCACCGTTTGTGGTGCAACGGCTCGGCTTGACCGAAACCCGCCGACTCGCGCTGACGGCGGCGCGTTTCGATGGCGCCGAGGCGCAGCGATTGGGGCTGGTGCATTTCGTTGAACAGGATGCGCAAGCGTTGGCCGAGCGACTGGATGAGGTGTTGCAACAGGTGCTGCGCTGCGCACCGGAAGCGAATGCGATGACGAAAAAATTGTTGCTGGCGAGTGCCGGACAGCCGTCGAGCGCATTGCTCGATGAGGCGGCGCAGTGGTTCAGCGCGGCGGTGACTGGAGACGAGGGAATCGAGGGGACCATGGCATTTATGCAGAAACGTAACCCTCGGTGGGTCAGCTAAAAGCTTCGCGAGCAGGCTCGCTCCCACAGGTCGAAATGCATTCCAAATGTGGGAGCGAGCCTGCTCGCGAAGAGGCCATCCCATTCACCGCTATCATTTCAGGAACCCCACCATGCCTACCCTCCACAAAATCCTGATCGCCAACCGCGGTGAAATCGCCTGCCGCATCCAGCGCACGGCCCAGGCGCTGGGCTATCGCACCGTCGCCGTGTTCAGCGACGCCGACGCCGATGCGCTACACGTGCAAATGGCCGATCAGGCCGTGCACATCGGCCCGGCGCCGGTGCAGCAGTCGTACCTCAACATTGCGGCGATCCTCGACGCCGCCCGCCGCAGCGGCGCCGATGCGATTCACCCGGGCTACGGCTTCCTCTCGGAAAACGCCGATTTCGCCCGCGCCTGCGCCGAAGCCGGGCTGATTTTCATCGGCCCCAGCGTCAAAGCCATCGAACTGATGGGCAGCAAACGCCTGTCGAAAATTGCCATGCTTGAGGCCGGGGTTCCATGCATCGCCGGCTACCAGGGAGCAGCGCAGGACGACGCGACGCTGCTGGCCGAAGCCGAGCGCATCGGTTATCCGCTGATGATCAAGGCCAGCGCCGGCGGCGGTGGACGTGGCATGCGCCTGGTGCACGAGGCCAGCGAACTGGCGGCGCAACTGCGTACCGCGCGGTCAGAAGCACTGAACGGTTTCGGCAGTGACGAGTTGATTCTCGAGCAGGCCTTGATCGACCCGCGCCACGTCGAAGTGCAACTGTTCGGCGACCAGCACGGGCATCTGGTCTATCTCGGCGAACGCGATTGCTCGATCCAGCGCCGCCATCAGAAAGTCATCGAAGAAGCGCCGTGCCCGGTGATGACCGCCGAGCTGCGCCAGGCCATGGGCGAAGCAGCACTCAAGGCCGGGCGCGCGGTGGATTACGTCGGCGCCGGCACCGTGGAGTTCCTGCTCGACGCGCGCGGGCAATTCTACTTTCTGGAAATGAACACCCGTCTGCAGGTCGAACATCCAGTGACGGAATTGATCACCGGCCTCGATCTGGTCGCGTGGCAGTTGCTGGTTGCCGAGGGTCAGCCGCTGCCGCTGACGCAGGAGCAGATCCGTCTCGACGGTCACGCCATGGAAGTGCGCCTCTTCGCTGAAGATCCCGCTGCGGATTTTCTCCCGCAAACCGGCCGAATTGCCGCATGGCAACCGGCGTCGGGCCACGGTGCACGGATCGATCATGGTCTGCTTGAAGGTCAGTCGGTGAGCCCGTTCTACGATCCGATGCTGGGCAAACTGATCGCCCACGGTGCAACCCGCGAAGAGGCGCGGCGCAAGCTGTTGCGTGCGGTGCAGGACACGGTGCTGCTCGGCGTGCAAAGCAATCAACGTTTGCTCGAGGGCCTGTTGCAACATCCGCAGTTCATCAGCGGCGATTTCAGCACCGCCTTCATCCAGCACCATTTTTTCAGCCATGCCAGCCTCAACACTTATGTGCCGACGACGGAGCAACTGGCGATTGCTGTGGTGTTGTTCTATCAGGCCAGCGCCCTGCCCCATCGCGCCCCGCTGAACGGCTGGCGCAACAACGCCAGCGTGCCGCTGCACTATCGACTCGGCAGTGACGAGCAGGACTGGACGCTGTCGGTGCTGGCGCGCAAATCCGGCGAGTTGGTCGTGCAGGCTGGCGAAAGCACTGTGGCGGTGAAAATCATTGAGCACGCCGCGCAATCGATCACCCTCGAAGTCGACGGTCTGCGCCAATGTCACGCCTATCGTCTGCACGATCGGCAGCTGTGGCTGTTCACCCATCCGGGCAGCCTGCGCCTGGAGGATCGAACTCATGCGCCGATCGACAGTCAGACCAGCGTCGCCTCCGGCACCCTCAAAGCGCCGATGGACGGTGCCATTGTCGACGTGCTGGTCAGCGAAGGCAGTACGGTCAGCAAGGGTCAATTGCTGGTGGTGCTGGAGGCAATGAAAATGGAGCATCCGTTGAAGGCCGGCATCGATGGCGTGCTCAAACGGGTGCAAGTGAAGGTTGGCGATCAGGTAAAAAATCGTCAGGTTCTGTTGCAGGTCGAGTAGTCGCCCGGGCACAAGCGCGGGGTTTGACTACGCTCTGATAAATCAGAACGCGGAAATCAGGAACCCTGCGATGCCCCATTGGCTGGTCATAGATCTGGAAGCCACCACAGACGAGGGTGGCTGGCCGGTCACGGAAATGGAAATTATCGAGATCGGTGCGACCCTGGTCGACCGCGCCGGGCGCGAGCAGGATCACTTCCAGCGCTTCGTCAAACCGACCCGCCGGCCATTGCTGACGTCGTTCTGTCGGGAGCTGACGCATATCACCCAGGCAAACATCGATTCGGCGCAGCCGCTGAACGAGGTCTGGCCAGCCTTTGAGCGCTGGCTGGCACAGCATCAGGCTCGCCTTGAAGGCTGGGCCAGTTGGGGCGGTTACGATCGCCAGCAATTGCTGCAGGAGTGGCAGCGCCTGCACATCGACAGCGGCCTGAGCAAAGTCCCGCACATGAACCTCAAACAGCGCTTCGCCAAGGCCCGCCGCCTGGAACGACCGCTGGGGCTCAACGCCGCGTTGCAACTGGCGGGCATGCAGTTCAACGGCCAACAACATCGCGCGCTGGAAGATGCCCGCAATACTGCACGGTTATTGCCGCTGGTCCTGCCGCTTTAGACGCGTGACGGCGCGAAAAGCCTTGTGCATACTGGCCGCCCCCTTTTAAGCCCTTTTCGAGGAATCCGCCCATGTTTAAAGTCAACGAGTACTTCGACGGCACCGTCAAGTCGATCGCCTTTGGCACCGCTGAAGGTCCGGCGACCATTGGCGTCATGGCCCCGGGCGAATACGAATTCGGCACCAGCCAGCGCGAGATCATGCATGTGGTTTCCGGCGCGCTGAGCGTAAAACTGCCAGACAGCAGCGACTGGGAAACCTTCGCCGCCGGCAGCCAGTTCAACGTCCCGGCCAACAGCAAGTTCCAACTGAAAGTCGCCGTTGATACCGCTTACCTGTGCGAATACCGCGGCTGATCCCGCCGGTTTCACTGCGCAAAAAAATGCCCGCGTCCAAAAGACCCGGGCATTTTTCGTTTCAGCGACAACCTATTCGAGGATTTCCACCGGCATGCCGACTTCCAGGCGGCCGTTGCCGTCGTTGACCAGATTCTGCCCGAACATCGCGCCATCGGCGGTTGAGCGATGTTTCTGTAACGTCGCGAACGGCTCGCGATCGGCGCTACGCTCACCGGTTTGCGGGTCGACAGTGGTCATGATGCAACGCGCGCACGGCTTGACCACGCGGAATTCGATATCGCCGATGCGAATACGTTTCCAGTTGTCCTCGGCGTAAGGCGCGCTGCCTTCGATGACCAGATTCGGGCGAAAGCGCAGCATCTCCAGCTCTCGCCCTACCGTTTCCGAGAGTGCCAGCCGCGAGGCTTCGCCAATGAGCAGCAATGGATAACCGTCGGCGAACGCCACTTGATCGTCATCCTTGCCGAAACCCGACTGCGTGGTGCGCGCCCGCTCGAGTGGCATTTGCACCAGACGTGTCGGCTTGCCGAGGAAGTCGCTGACAAACCGCGCGGCTAGATCACCGGCGTCCGGCACACGCAGGGTGTCACGCCAGATCGTCACACCGCGCTGCTCGGCGTCGGCCGCGGGCAGCGCGACTTCGATAGAACCCTGCTCGGGAGCGCTCAGGGTCAGACCGCCGCTGACATTCCACAACGCCGACAACTGACTCATCTTCGCTTCGGCACGCTGGGTCAGAAAGCGCCCGCTGGCCTCGTCCACCAGCATCCAGCGTCGGTCGCCCGCCAGCCCGAGCTTGTCCAGCTCAATGCTTTGCAGCATTTCGCCCTTGCCGGATTTCAACGGGTAACGATAAAGCGCGCTCAGACGCAGCATGGCCAGCTCCCTGATGGAAAAACGCCACCCTATACGAGCTTCGATACCGAATCAAAGCCGTCATTAATGTAAATACACTTCTGTGGGAGCGAGCCTGCTCGCGAAGAGGCCGGCACATTCACCATCAATGTGTCCGACCCTGCGCTTTCGCGAGCAGGCTCGCTCCCACAGGAAGCAAGATGTGCGTGTTTCAGGCCGGCACGGCGTCGAGCATCAGACGCTGGCGCACCACATCAACCAATTTGTCCGGCTGGAATTTGGAGAGGAAGTTGTCGCAACCGACCTTCTTCACCATCGAGTCGTTGAAACTGCCGGACAGCGAGGTGTGCAACACGACGTACAAGCCACGCAGGCGAGGGTCGTTGCGGATCTCCGTGGTCAGGCGATAGCCGTCCATTTCCGGCATTTCCGCATCGGTGAAGATCATCAGCAGTTTATCGGTCATGTGCACGCCGGTATCGGCCCAGGCCTTGAGCATGTTCAAGGCTTTCAAACCGTCGCTGGCGATGTGCATTTTCACCCCGAGCTGGCCGAGGGTGTCGCGCAATTGCGAAAGCGCTACGTTGGAATCATCCACCAGCAACACTTCGCGGCCACGGGCGCGCTCGAGTACCGGATCGTCGAGTTTCTCCCGCGAGACCTTGGCGTTGTACGGGACGATTTCAGCGAGGACTTTCTCGACGTCGATGATCTCCACCAGTTGATCGTCGACCTTGCTGATCGCGGTCAGATAATGCTGGCGGCCGGCACTGGTCGGCGGCGGCAGAATGGCTTCCCAGTTCATGTTGACGATGCGGTCGACACCGCCGACGAGGAAGGCCTGCACCGAACGGTTGTATTCGGTGACGATGATCGTGCTGTTCGGGCCCGGCACCAGTGGGCGCATACCGATTGCCTGCGACAGGTCGATCACCGGCAATGTCTGCCCACGCAGATTGACCACGCCGCAGACGAAGGGATGACGCTGCGGCATCAGGGTCAGCTTGGGCAGTTGCAGCACTTCCTGAACCTTGAACACGTTGATCGCGAACAGCTGGCGTCCGGCCAGGCGAAACATGAGGATTTCCAGGCGATTCTCACCCACCAGTTGCGTGCGTTGGTCTACCGTGTCGAGAATGCCGGCCATCAATGACTCCTGGGCTTGTTCTGATGAATTCACTATGGGGGTTTATCGGCTGCATTCAGCTAATCTTGATTGCTGTAAAGCGCGCCGCTAAAAATGCCATAAATGGCCATTGATGTCACACTGACATCATGCTTTACTGGCAATCGTGATTTCATCTGCTAGATTCATTGCGGCGCGACCTCGGTTTGCACGTTAGGTTCCCGCGCCTAAGGGATTCCCCTAGGATCAATCAGGCCCAACCTGATATTCGCCATTTCCAATAGCCATTACTGTGACGCCATTCTCATTGCATGAACGGAGTCAGGCTATTGTGTGCGATCGCAATTCAGTGGCAACCCACCCTCTGGAACCCTTCGGTCCGTGCACCTGCACCGCCGGGCGCGATCTGCCGACGATTCACGATCGTCGCCACACACGGCCATCCGTCAACCAACACGACGTGGTGGAGATGAACATGCCAATCGACCGTAAAGACTGGGCGCAACGCTTCCCCGAATTTCTGGTCGAGGCCGAAACGCTTCTCGCCAAGTCCGAAGAATGCCTGAGCCATCTGCAACTGATCAGCAATGACAAGGATGCCATCGACTGCATGCTCGGCACTCTGCTGAAGCTGGCCGGCCGGGCCGAAGCACTGGCGCTGGAAGCGATCTCCGAGTTTTCCCTGCACATCTACAGCCTGCTCAATTTGCAGCAGGATCACGTAGATCTGCACGAGCAGGCCCTCGATGCGTTACGTGACTGCCTGACCTTGATGGCGTGGCAGCTCGAGCTGGTCGATCCCAGGACCGGGCAGCTGACCCTGGATAAAAGCGAACAGACTGATCTGCTCGAGGCCTTCGCGGCACAAATGGGCCAAACCTCGTTCGAGCCCAAGATGGTGAGCAAACGTTTGCTCTCTTCATCCTTTACCGCGCGCCAGGCTTGAGCCGGTAAGTCGCGATATTGTCGTAAATGAATACTTCGTGCCTGAAAGCGACAATCCGGGGCAAATAATCAGCCCGACCAACGGCTAATTTTCAGGTGCTGCCATCAGGGTTTTCCCTGTGCCCACCGAGCGACACTTCCAGGCAAATCGAAGTGGCCCAAATACAACAACTCCAGCTTTTTCCAATATGGAACTTGCGTCCACGATCCGATATTTCCTGACTGAATAGACATATATAGCAACCGCGACCAACGGTATGTTAAGTGGTATTATGCCGCCGGTTAGTTGCCTGCCGGTTAATGGCATACTGACTTCAGTGTTACCTTTTCGATGTTATTGCCGGTCAATGATCGCTTAATGAATGCGGTTTGAATCAATAACATAAATGACAGTATTTCCACACAGAGATCCGCCAGTCACCGGTCGGTCTGCCCGCAGCGAACATCCATTGGCTCCATCCGTTATGTACGCCAGTCTCAAGTCACTCATTACATGGCCACCTTCTCGGGAAAACGCCCGGCGCTTCACACTTGTCCTGTGTGTTCTGGCGACCTTGGGCAGTCTGCTGGCGTATGTTGTTTCCGCACGCCTTCCTTTGGGATTGCTGGCGCTCGACATCGCCGCCACCGCGTGCGTCTGGGTGCAATATCGCTTGTCACGCAAATCGATCAAGTTTCAACCACAAGAGCTGGCTGATCGACTGTTGCAAGTTCAGGAAAACGAGCGCCATCGCCTCAGCCGGGAATTGCACGACGATATCGGCCAGTTGCTCACCGCCGCCAAACTGCAAAGTGACTGGCTCAAACGTCGCCTGCCGGAGGATCTGCAGGAACAATGCAAGGTGCTCTGCGACACGCTGGATGAAACCCTGACCAAGGTGCGTGACGTCTCGGCGATTCTCAATCCACGTCAATTGACCAGCCTGGGCCTCGAAGCCAGCCTGCGTGCGCACTTGCTCAAGACACTGGCCAACACGCCGGTTAACTGGAGTCTCGATTGCCAGCAACGGCTCAACGGCATCCCCGAAGAAATGGCCGTCGCGGCGTTTCGCATTGCCCAGGAAGCCGTGACCAACATCCTGCGCCACGCACAGGCAAAAAACCTGTTGATTCGGGTACAGCGATTGCCGCAAGGTCTGACGCTGTTGATCAGTGATGACGGCCTGGGTTTTGCCCCGGCGGCCGACCCGGCCAGAGAAGGTCAACGCGGCATGGCCGGAATGGCCGAGCGTATCGAACAGTTGGGCGGCACATTGAGCGTTATCAGCGAGCCGGGCAAAGGCACTCGAATCGAAGCACTATTCCCGTGGGCGCCTCGGGCACTCGAACGGGCCAGTACGAATAAGGTTATGCGTTGACTTGTAACTTACTTCTGGTGGATGACCACTCGCTGATCAGAGCCGGCGTGCGTGCTCTGGTTCTGGATATTCCCGGTTACGCGGTAGTCGGCGAAGCCAGTGATGGTTCGCAATTGCTCGAAATGGTCGAGCAACTGAGCCCCGACATCGTATTGCTGGACATCTCGATGCGGGAAACCGGTGGCCTGGAAGCGCTGCAACGCCTCAAGCGTGTGCGGCCGCAGAGCAAAGTGCTGATTCTGTCGATGCACACCGACCCGGCGCTGATCATGCAAGCGCTGGAGTCCGGTGCCCATGGCTACCTGCTCAAGGACACCACGGCCACCGAGCTCGAGCACGCGCTGGAAGCCCTGCGCAACAACGAACGCTATCTCAGCCCGGCCATCGCTCACACCGTGATCAATCAGGCACTGACCCGCAACCAGAAAAGCCAGCCGGACATCGCCGATTCGCACAATCTGACCGCGCGCCAGCTGGAAATCCTTCGCCTGATCGTGCGCGGCAAATCGACCCGGGAAATCGCCAACGGCCTGGGCTTGAGCGTCAAGACCGTGGAAACCCACCGCGCACAGATCATGAAGCGCCTGCAGATCTATGACGTGGCGGGCCTGGTGCTGTTCGCCGTGCGCGAGCAGATCATCAGCCTTGATGACTGATTGACGGTTGTTGGCCCAATAACGGCGAGTCTTTCGGCAAGTGCACCTGCAACGCTGCGGGTTTCGTAACAAAACGCAGACTGTCGCCTTCCAGCGGCTCGCCGTCGAGATTGATGCTCAGCCCTTCGGCGACCTTGATCTCGACCCACGGCAATCGCGCCCGCACGAACATGTTGTCGAGGCCGAAGCCCTCGCTCAGCAGATTCTTCAGCGTGCCGACCAGTTCTTGCGGTGCCGGCAGGATACTGATGTCCAGCAAACCATCATCGACCTGTGCCTCGGGGCACAGCACATGGCCGCCACCCGCCTGCCGACCGTTACCGATACCCAGCGCCAGCAGCTCACCCTGCCAATGGAAATCCGGGCCTTGCAACTCGCCGTAAGCGGCATGCAGTTCGCTGAACCGGGTCAGGCCGGTAAACAGATACGCGGCGCCGCCCAAGACCTTCTTCAGATCTTCCGAAGTATTGGCGGTCACCTGGCTGCCGAATCCGCCGGTAGCCATGTTGAGGAAAATCTGCCCGCCCACTTCGCCCAGATCGATATCCGAGGGCTGAACATCCAGTAGCTCAAGGGCTTCGGCAGGCTCCAGGGAAATACCGGCGGCGCGGGAGAAATCGTTGGCGGTTCCCAGCGGCAGCAACACAAGACTGGCTTTTTGCGGATGCTGAGCCAGCGCCTCGGCAATATCGCGCAACGTGCCATCACCGCCACCGGCGATGATTTTGCTGTAGCCGGCCGCCAACGCTTCCTCGACCAGACGCTGGGCGTCGCCGGCCTCCCAGGTCACTCGCACAGCCAGTTCCCAGCCTTGCTCACGCTTGGCTTCGACGGCAGCGCGGACATCCTCGTTGAGTGCCTGTTTGCCATGCAAGATCAGCAGTGCCCGGCGTTCACTCATAACGTCACTCCAAGAATTGAAATCGATTGAAACATCTTGACCACTGTGCGCCTTAAAAAAGCCACCGCGCTGGCAATTAATTCTTCGTCCAACTGCTGGCGTCCTACACAGCGGTATTTTTTCTTACGAAACAAGAGGAATCGGCTTAATTGACCCCGTCCGACCATTGGGTCACCGTGTGCCAGCAGCATCAACCTTCAACCCAATAACACAAGGATGTGCCGGTAATGAACGGATACCCCCCGATTTATTTCCATGAATCGAGCAATGGCGAAACCAGCAAGCGTGCAGTTGATACGATCGGCGAGAACTTCCATGCACAACCATGAAACCAAGGCACCGGTGAGCCCGGTCGCCGCTCTCGCCGAAAGTCGTGCCAGCAAGAAACCAGACTTCTGTAACAGCGCCAAGACCCCTGGAGAGTTTGATATGGAACCCCGAGTCAGCGAGCTGGAGACTCACTTCAAATACATGCGCCGCGATATGGACGAAGTGCTCAATGATGTCCGGACGATCAAACACCGTCTGGCGTATTCGGCGGGTGCCACCGCTGTCATCCTCGGTCTGCTGGGCTGGGTGGCCAACAGCCGATTCGACCAGTTGGTGACATTGATCAGCAACTGACCGAATCATTCGTTGCACGCGCCGTGCGTATCAGCCGACGCGTGCATGGGCGAGATGCTCTACCCCAGAAGGTCACTGAGGGGAATGAAGCTCACTGCATCACCCTCGCTCAGCGTGCGGCCTTCTCGGACTTCCACCAATCCGTCGGCCCACGCCGCGCTACGCAGCACACCCGAACTCTGGTTGCGGTAAATGATCGCCCGCCCCTGCTCCAAGCGCCCGCGCAGATATTCACGACGGTTGCCGGCCACCGGCCAGACAAAGCCTGCTGGCACTGCAAACTTGAGCGGCTCGACATCTTGCACACCCAGGCGTCGCAACAGATAAGGCCGCGTCAGCAAGGCGAACGTCACCAGCGTAGAGGCGGGATTGCCGGGCAGGCCAATCACCGGCACGTTGCGGAAATGGCCGAACGTCAACGGTTTTCCAGGCTTGATGGCCAGCTTCCACAAGGCCAGTTCGCCTTCCTCTCGCAAGGCAAGGCCGAGGAAATCCGCTTCGCCGACCGAGACACCGCCAGTAGATAGAATCAGATCGACATTGTGCAGCTCGCCCAGCCGCGTCCGCGTCGTGGGTAGATCGTCCGGAAGAATTCCGCCATCGATCACTTCGCAGCCCAGACGCTGCAACCAGCTGCACAGAAGTACGCGATTGCTGTTGTAGATCTGGCCCGGACCCAATGCCTGACCGGGTTCAACCAGCTCGTCCCCAGTGGACAGAACCGCCACCCGCGGCTTGCGCACGACATTAACCCCGGCACAGCCAAGCGAAGCAGCCAGGCCTTGCTCAATTGGTCCGAGCCGGGTTCCGGCTTGCAGCACCAATTCGCCGACCGTGGTTTCCTGCCCTTGCGGACGAATGTTCTGCCCGGCTTTCATAGGTTCAAGAAAGCGCACTCGGCCGTCGGCCTGAACTTCGGCGTTTTCCTGCATCTCGACACAGTCAGCGCCCGCCGGCAGCGGTGCCCCGGTAAAGATGCGTGCGCAGCTGCCTGGTTCCAACGGCTGCGGAGTTTGCCCGGCAAAAACTTTTTGGCTGACTGGCAGCGGCTCGCCCTGCCAATCCGCCAGGTTCAAGGCGTAGCCGTCCATGGCGCTGTTCGGCCACGGCGGCAGATCCAGTGTCGAGATCAGATCTTCAGCCAGCACCCGCCCTTCGACTTGAGCCAGCGGCAAGTGCTCGCGCTCGACAATGCGCGACGCATCGGCCATGGCCAGCAAACGCTCGAGCGCCGTTTCGACAGGCAGCAAACTGCCGGTCTTGCCCGGCTTACCCACGGGATTCACAAGGCGCCGCCTGCTTCAGATGGGTGACGAAGTTGCACGGACGATGACGGGCGTCCAGTTGCTCAGCGAGGATGCCATCCCAGCCAGTGCGCACCGCATTGGTCGAACCCGGCAGGCAGCACACCAGCGTGCCGTTGGCCAAGCCTGCCAAGGCCCGGGACTGCACGGTCGAAGTGCCGATATCAGCTACGGAGATCTGGCGGAACAATTCGCCGAATCCGTCGACCTGCTTGTCGAGCAGGCACGCCACCGCTTCCGGTGTGCTGTCACGCCCGGTGAAGCCAGTGCCGCCGGTGATCAGCACAACCTGGACCACATCGTCGGCAATCCAGTTGGCGACTTGCGCGCGAATTTTGTAGAGATCATCTTTAAGCAAAACACGCTCGGCCAGCGCGTGACCGGCCGCGATCAAGCGATCGACGAAGACCTGCCCGGAGGTATCGGTTTCCAGGGTCCGGGTGTCACTGACAGTCAGCACCGCAATATTGAGCGGCACGAAAGGTACATCAGCCTTGGCTTTCATAGGCTCTTCCAGTTGTAGGGGAAACAGCCCGGTGTTATATCACAGCGGCTCATTTTTCCGCCGCCCCTCTGGAGAGTCGTCATGCCCTCGAACAACCCGTTGCCACCCTGCTCCGTCCTGCTTCTGGCCGGTGGACGCGGTCAACGCATGGGCGGTCAGGACAAGGGCCTCATCGAGTGGCTGGGCGAGCCGTTGATCGCGCATCTGCAGCGCAAGGTGCGGCCGTTGACCGACGACCTGATCATCTCTTGCAACCGCAATCGCGAGCGTTATGCCGGGTTTGCCGATGAGTTGGTAATGGATGATGAAGGCGATTTCCCCGGGCCGCTGGCCGGTATTCGTGCAGGGCTGAAAGCGGCGCGCCATACGCATCTGCTGGTATTGCCGTGTGATGTGCCGCGAATCGACACGGCGTTGCTCGAAGCCATGCTGACCACAGCCGATCTGCAACGTGAAAAACCTTTAATGCTGCGCCACGGCGAGCACTGGGAACCGCTGCTGTGCGTGATTCCGGTGGCGCTGTTGCCGGCATTCGAAGCAGCCTGGAATGCAGGTGAACGCAGCCCGGGGCGGGTGATGCGCAGTCTCGGCGCCGTCGCATTGCAATGCCCTGACAACGATCCGCGACTGGCCAACCTCAACACCCCCGAATTGTTACATCTGCACAACACTGTGTCAGACTGACACTATCCAAGGAACTCTCACGCCTTGTTTACGTCTCAAGCTCAGTAACCAGAAGATTTCCCATTCGGAGACACACTCATGACTCAACGGACCCTCGCCACTTTCATGCTCGCACTGGGCCTGGCAACCCTCGCCGGTTGCTCCTCGCCGACAGTGATCACCTTGAATGACGGTCGCGAAATCCAGGCCGTCGACACCCCGAAATACGATGATGATTCGGGCTTCTACGAGTTCCAGCAGCTGGACGGCAAAGAGACCCGCATCAACAAGGATCAGGTTCGTACCGTTAAAGAGCTGTAAGGCTCCGCGTCGTTACCGGATACAGAAAAGCCCGCATTGTCATGCGGGCTTTTTCTTGGGCACTCGGAAAGCAGTTTCAGCATTACCACTGCAAGGTGATTTGACTCTCGAACTCCCGCAACTCACCGGTCACCGGATCGATGAAGCGCAGGCCTTGCGCTAGCAGCTTCAACGGATTGGCGTAGTCGTCCTCGACATCTTTCAACACCGTCGGATAAAACGGGTCGTTGCAAATACTCGCTCCCAGCGACGTCATGTGCACCCGCAACTGATGCTTCTTGCCCGTCACGGGATACAGGCCATAGCGCCACAGATCACCATTTTTCTCACGCACCTCCACCGCCGTTTCGGTGTTGCTGGCGCCAGGCCCTTCTTGCATGCGGAAGAACGGCTCGCCATCGACCAGGCGGCTCTTGTGCACCAAGGGGAAATTCAGCTCGGGCAACGCCGGGGCGATCGCTTCGTAGCGCTTGTCGATCTGCCGGGTCGGGAACAATGACTGATAGGCCGAGCGGGTTTGCGGGTTGGCCGAGAAGATCACCAGCCCTGCGGTGTGCCGGTCAATGCGGTGCAGCGGCACCAGATGCGGATTGTCCAGCCGACGGATCAGCCGGCGCAGCAGGGTTTGTTCGACATATTCTCCGGCCGGGGTGACTGGCAGAAAGTGGGGTTTGTCGGCCACCACCAAGTGTTCATCGGCGTAGAGAATCGACTCGAGCACCGGGATCGGCTTCTCGTCCGGCACTTCGCGAAAGTAGTGAATGCGCAAACCTTCCTTGTACGGCAAGTCCAGCGCAATCGGCTGGCCCTGCGCATCCAGCACCCGCCCCCGAGCAATCCGGTCGAGCCATTGTTCGCGGCCGATAGCGCTGAAGTGCTCGCACAGGCAATCGAGTACCGTCAGCCAGGGACCGGGCGGCAAATACAAGGTGCTGGCCTGATTGTGCGCAGCGGAAAATACGGGGCTGGTCATACGAAACAGAGATCCTCAATGCAGGCCGGCATTATCCAACAGTGAGGCAAAGCCACCTAGCGCAGTTTCATCAGGCCGGAATCGACTTGAGTGCCGCCGCTTCGGTGAACTCCTTCAGCCAGCGCAAGACATCGACCGCCTCCCAGCGACCCGGATCGTACAAGGCATACAGCAGGCCCTGATAACCGACCACATCCAGCTGCTTGTGATAACCGGCGCGCTGAAACAGGGCTTCGATCTCGGCAAAGCAGGTGTTGAAATGCAGCTTGTTGAACGGCGTCTTGCCTTCCGTGACCAGCCCGTCCAGGCGCAATTCGAGGACGGCCTCGCGCACCACGTCGACCGACATCCGGTTAACGCTGCTCTTCAACTGTTCGACATTGACCACGGTTCATCCCTCTGACTCGATTGCTGTATGGACATACAGTAACCGAAGAAGTCAGCGAGCGCCAACGCAAGGATGTATCGCTGCGACCAGCGGAAGAACGGTAGTAAACCCCATCATCGTAAAAACGCCGCGATTTCATCGCCACTGAACGGCCAATCCAGCTCCGCGCCAGTGTCAACGCGCCGCAGTACCGGGATGCGCAAGCTGTATTTTTCGAACCACGATTCGTCTTCGGCAATGTCCACCAGTTCAACCAGCAGACCATGCTCGACGAAGGGCATCAGCTCGGCTTCGGCGACTTCACACAGATGACACCCGAGGGTGCCGAACAGCTGACATTCAGGAGGCATGACGGCATTACCGGAAAACAAGTGAGCCCATTCTAGGACGCCACTAAACCCTCGTCGACCCGGCGCCGCTCAAAGGACCCAGCGCTCCCGGCGCAAAATCCTGACGCAAATCATTCAGCGCAAATTGCAAATGCGTCATCCTCGCGGACTTTTTGCCTCTACGCTTCAGAGGCCAACGCCCTGACAGCGGAGTGTCCCGTGTTTGCAAATCTGTTGATCATCCTCGCCTCATCCCTTGTGGTGATTGCCCTGTTCCGGCGCCTGCGACTGCCGCCGGTACTGGGTTACCTGTGCGTGGGATTACTGGTCGGGCCGAACGCATTCGACTGGGTCAACGAGAGCGAACATCTGCCGGATGTCGCCGAGCTGGGCGTGGTGTTTCTGCTGTTCTCCCTGGGCCTGGAGTTCTCCCTGTCGAAGATGATTGCGCTGCGTCAGGTGGTGTTTCGCCTCGGCAGTCAGCAAGTGCTGATCAGCGCAGCGCTGCTCGGCACCCTGTTGATGGGCCTGGGTATGCCGCTGATGCCGGCGCTGTTGCTCGGTGCCGGTTTATCGCTGTCATCCACGGCGATCGTGACCAAGGAGCTGGGCAGTCTTGGTGAAGTGTTCAGCAGCCACGGCCAGAACGCGGTCGGCGTGTTGCTGTTTCAGGACGTTGTCGCGGTATTGCTGCTGACACTGGTTCCGGTCTTCGCCGGCACCAGCGAGCAGGCCTGGTATTGGGCCTTGCCGCTGACACTGGGCAAGACCTTGGTGCTGTTCTTCGGCCTGCTGCTCGCCAGCCGCTGGTTATTGCCACGGCTGTTTCATGAAGTGGCGGCCTCGCGTTCGGCGGAGCTGTTCGTCCTGCTGGCGCTGGTGATCGTGCTGCTGACCGCCTGGCTCACGCACTTGTTGGGGCTGTCGCCTGCACTCGGCGCTTTCCTTGCCGGCATGTTGCTAGGGGAAAGCCATTACCGGCACCAGATCGAAGCTGACATCCGGCCCTTTCGCGACATCCTGCTCGGCGTGTTCTTCGTCAGCATCGGCATGCTCATCGACCTGCAACTGTTCGTCAGTCACAGCCTGTTGATCATCGGCCTGACGCTCGGCCTGATGCTGATCAAGGGCATCGTGGTCGCGCTGCTGGTGAAGTGGCGCGGCAGCGACAGCGAAACCGCATGGCGCAGCGGCCTGGCCCTGGCTCAGGGTGGCGAATTCTGTTTTGCCTTGATGGCGCAGATGCAGCAGAACAACCTGTTGCCGGCCGAGCCGGGTGCACTGCTGCTCGCGGCGACGTTCTGTTCGATGCTGCTCACGCCACTGCTGTTGCGTGCGGCGCCGCGCATCGCCGCCGTGCTGCACCGCAAGCCCAATCAGGAAGCGCAGATCGAACAGATCAGCGCGCTCAACGCGGACCTCGACCAGCACGTGGTGATCTGCGGCTACGGTCGCGTCGGCCAGTCCATCGGTCGCTTCATGGGCAACGCCGGGCAAGCCTATGTTGCGCTGGACAACGATCCGGTGCGGGTGCAGGAAGCCGCATCCGCGGAAAGCGACGTGCATTACGGCGACTCGGCGCGTGGCGATCTGCTTACAGCCGTCGGCCTGTTGCGCGCCAGGCTGCTGGTGATTGCCGTGGATCAAAGTGACGTGGCGTTGCGCATTCTGCGCGAAGCCCGGCGACTCAACCGACAGGTGCCGATTCTGGTACGCACCCGTGACGACAGCCAATCGGCGGAACTCAGAGCTGCCGGCGCCACCGAGGTGGTGCCGGAGCTTCTGGAGTCGAGCCTGATGCTCGCTTCACACGCGCTGATCATGCTTGGCCTGCCCGCGCACAAAGTGCAGGAGAAGGTCGATCAAGTGCGTATCGATCGCTATCGCCTGCTCCACGGTTTCTATCCCGGAGCCAATGATGAGGAAATCTAGTCCTGACTCACCGCGCCGATCTTGTGCAGCGACAGGTCGGCGCCGTAATACTCTTGTTCCTGACTCAGGCGCAGCCCATGCAATGCCTTGATCGCGCCGTAGACGACGAAGCCGCCAACCAGCGCTACCGCGACGCCAAGCGCAGTGCCGATCAACTGGCTGATCAGGCTGACGCCGCCCAGGCCACCCAGCGCAGACTGACCGAAGATGCCGCAGGCAATCCCACCCCACACGCCACACAAACCATGCAACGGCCAGACACCCAAGACATCATCGATGCGCCATTTGACTTGCGCAGCGGTAAAGCACCAGACAAACAAGGCTCCGGCGATCGCGCCCGTTACCAGCGCACCGACCGGATGCATCAGGTCGGATCCGGCGCAAATCGCCACCAGCCCGGCCAGCGGGCCGTTGTGCAGAAAGCCAGGGTCGTTGCGCCCAACGATCAACGCCGCGACGGTACCGCCGACCATGGCCATCAGCGAGTTGACCGCGACCAGGCCACTGACGCCTTGCAGCGTCTGCGCGCTCATCACGTTGAAGCCGAACCAGCCGACAATCAGGATCCACGAGCCCAGTGCGAGAAACGGAATGCTCGACGGCGCGAACGCGACCAGGCGCCCATCGCGGTAGCGACCATTGCGCGGGCCGAGCAGCAGAACAGCGGCCAACGCCAGCCAACCGCCCACGGCATGCACCACCACCGAGCCGGCGAAATCATGGAATGCCGCGCCAAACTGCGCCGCCAGCCAGCCTTGCAAACCGAAATTACCGTTCCAGATCAGCCCTTCGAAGAACGGATAGATAAACGCCACGATCAGCGCCGTCGCGCACAACTGCGGGACAAACCGCGCGCGTTCGGCAATGCCGCCGGAAATGATCGCCGGGATCGCGGCAGCGAAAGTCAGCAGAAAGAAAAACTTCACCAGTCCATAGCCATGGTCAGCCGCGAGCACCGCCGCCGGTTGCATGAAGGTGACGCCATAGGAGATCCAATAGCCTATAAAGAAATAGGCCAGGGTCGACACGGCGAAGTCGCTGAGGATTTTCGCCAGCGCGTTGACCTGGTTCTTCTGCCGGACCGTGCCGACCTCCAGAAAGGCGAAACCGGCGTGCATCGCCAGTACCATCACCGCACCGATCAGAATGAACAACGTGTTGGAGCTGTGAACCAGTGTGTCCACAGCGCTTTGCAGATTTTCCATGAGGAGGCAGACCCAAGGCTAAAAGGCACCAAAGCGGTTCATGTGTGCATTTCATGCACCAAATTACGACTCATCAAATATCCAACGGCAGGGTTGATGAACTGATTTGGCGCATTTATCGATGTCCGATCACGAACTGCTAGTAAATTAATTAGAGTTTTTCTGCTGGGACGCCCGGCAACAGCGCACATATACCGAGCGACGCACCACGACACAGCAAAAGTTGTACCAGGCATTTGCACTGAACCTTCGCGCAAGGCTCATACTCGAACGCTTCAAAGCCACCTACGGAGATCCACCCATGGCCAGCATCAAGGCAAAGACTGCTCAAGAAATCCTGATGAACGACTTCCAGACTCTGGTCGCCGACACCGAACGCTTGCTCGAACACACCAAGACCCTCGCGGGTGATCAGGCCGATGAGCTGCGTGCCCAGATTCATGACAGCCTGCTGCGTGCCCGGGAAACCCTGAAGGTGACCGAAGACACCCTGCGTGAGCGCGGTCAGGCGGCCGTAACCGCTACTGAAGATTATGTGTCGGCCAACCCATGGCAGTCGGTGGGCATCGCTGCCGGCGTCGGCTTTCTGATCGGCCTGCTGGCAACTCGGCGCTGATCATGTCGATCGGTGAATCCGGCCCGACTGCGGGCACCGCCTCCTCTACGCGTCGCCTCGGCGCTGCGGTTCTGGGCCTGCTGCACAGTCATGTCGAACTGTTCGGCATCGAGCTGCAGGAGCAGAAATCACGCACTGTCAGCCTGCTGCTGTTCGCAGGCCTGGCGCTGGTTTTTGCCCTGCTGTTGCTGGTAGGTCTGTCGACGCTGGTGATGATCATCTTCTGGGACACCTACCGCCTGGCGGCGATCATCGGCCTGTGCGTGTTTTACACGCTGGCGTCGATCTTCTGCGGTCTGCGCCTCAAAGCGGCGATTTTCGATGAGTCCTCGCCTTTCCACGGCACGCTCGAAGAGCTGGCCAACGACCGGGAGCGTCTGCTGCCATGAGCCTGCCTGAACTTCCGCACAACAGCTCCCGCCGGGAAATGCGCAAGGCGCTGATCCGCCTGCGCATGGAAATGCACCGTCAGGAAATCCGCCACGAAACCGCGCAAGTGCTGCAACCGTTGCAGCGCATGCGTGGCATGAAGCAGAACGTGCAGGACGGTTTCGGCATCAAGCACGCGCCGTTGTGGGGCGTGGCGGCGGTGACGCTGCTGGGTTTCCTCACCGGCAAAGGCTCGAAACGCAGCAGTGGTGGCGGTTTGACGCGACTGCTGCGTCTAGGCACGACGCTTGGGCCGCTGATCAGACTGGTCATGCACAGCTCGGGCAAACGCTGAAGCGCCCATCTGGCTACATTCTTGCAATAGCGCCGGGATGAATCTCCTTATCGGGAGATTCCATCCCGCGTGCCTATCCGGCAAGCGCGGCCAAACCAAAAACAAGATTAAGGACTTGCCGTGATCGACGGGCAACCGCTCGCCTGTTTTCAGCCTTTCATCGATACCGCCACCGGCCGCATTGCAGGCGTCGAAGCATTGGGCCGCCTGCGTCAGAGCGATGGTCAACTGACCTCGGTAGGACCGTTGTTCGCCGATCCGCGCACGCCGGCCACTGCCTTGCGCCGTCTCGACCGGCAAATTCGTGATCACGCCCTCAGCCGCCTGCATGAAGCGCCGGCCGAGTGGTTTCTCAGCCTGAACATGTCGCCACGCTGGATCAGCCGGCTGCGCGCCGATCAAGCGCTGCCAAGTCTCAAACAACTGGCGCGACACGAGGTTGATCCGCAGCGCATCGTATTTGAAATCACCGAACTGGGTGGTAACAGCGAACGCCTGGCCCACGTGGTCGGGCGCTACCGTGACGCAGGGGCGAGAATCGCCATTGATGATTTCGGCGCAGGCTATTCGCAGCTGGATCGGGTGTTGGCCCTGCAACCGGACATTCTCAAGCTCGATATGCGCCTGTTTCAGGCTGCAGCCCTCGGCGGACCGAGCAGCGATGTGGTCAAGGCTCTCGCCCAGATGGCCGAGAAAACCGGCTGCTGGATCATCGCCGAAGGCGTCGAAACCGAAGCGCAGCTGAATTTCGCGCTGGAGTGCGGCTCGCGCTATGTGCAGGGATTTCTCTTCGCCCGGGCACAAGAAGAATTCTTCGCTTCCGATGCCTTCGTCACGCATTTCGCGCAATTGCGGCAACGCTACGTGAAGCAGAAACTCAGCGAGCGCGGGCGGCTGATGCAAATGCGTCAGCAGCTCAGCGAGCTGATGGCGATTCTGCAGCAATGGGCGCAGGCCCGCGCCCCGCTCAGTGCATTGCCGCAATTGCAGGCGTTTCCCTGGCTGCTGCGCTTTTATCAGTGCGACCGCCACGGCACGCAACTGACCCCCAACCTGGAATGGCGCCATAACGGCTGGTTCGCCGATGATCGCTATCTGGGGCACAACTGGTCGTGGCGACCGTACTTCTATCATCTGCTGGCCGAAGGCTGGGAAGAACGCCGCCTGACCCTGTCGAACACCTATCGCGATGCCACCAGCAACCAGTATTGCCTGACTGCGGGGCAGTTTTTCGATAACGGCGAACGGCTGTTGCTGATTGATATCGATGCGGCGGGTCTGTAGTTCCGCTTGCAGGCGCGCAGCCGAACCGGGAAGCTAGGGCGATCAGTCACCAGACGGAGAGTTTCAGCCTTGGATTGGCCTACCCTGCTCAACCGCGAACGCCTCGGCAAGCCGCTGCACAGCCCGCAAGAACTCGGCCGCAGCCCTTTTCACAAAGACCATGACCGCATCATTTTCTCCGGGGCCTTCCGCCGCCTCGGGCGCAAGACCCAAGTGCACCCGGTCACCAGCAACGATCACATTCATACCCGCCTGACCCACTCGCTGGAAGTCAGCTGCGTCGGCCGCTCGCTGGGCATGCGTGTCGGTGAAACCTTGCGCAGCGCGCTGCCAGACTGGTGCGACCCGGCCGACCTCGGCATGGTCGTGCAGTCGGCCTGCCTGGCCCATGACATCGGCAATCCGCCGTTTGGCCATTCCGGCGAAGACGCGATTCGCCACTGGTTTCAACAAGCCGCCGGACGTGGCTGGCTGGACGGCATGAGCGAGGCCGAGCGTGGTGATTTCCTCAATTTCGAAGGCAATGCTCAAGGCTTTCGCGTGCTGACGCAGCTGGAATATCACCAGTTCGACGGCGGCACACGCCTGACCTACGCGACGCTGGGCACCTACCTGAAGTATCCGTGGACCGCGCGCCACGCCGACTCCCTCGGCTACAAGAAACACAAATTCGGCTGCTACCAAAGCGAGCTGCCATTGCTCGAACAGATCGCGCACAAACTCGGTCTGCCGCAAATCGAAGACCAGCGCTGGGCACGCCATCCATTGGTGTACTTGATGGAGGCTGCCGATGACATCTGCTACGCGCTGATCGATCTCGAAGACGGTCTGGAAATGGAGCTGCTCGAATACGCCGAAGTCGAGTCACTGCTGCTCGGTCTGGTCGGCGACGATTTGCCGGAAACCTATCGCCAGCTCGGCCCGCAGGATTCCCGGCGGCGTAAACTGGCGATCCTGCGCGGCAAGGCCATCGAGCACCTGACCAACGCGGCGGCGCGGGCATTTGTCGAACAGCAGGATGCCCTGCTCGCCGGCACACTGCACGGCGATCTGGTCGAACACATGCACGGGCCGGCAAAGCGCTGCGTGTTGAACGCCAAGGACATCGCGCGCAAGAAGATCTTCCAGGACAAGCGCAAGACGCTGCATGAGATCGGCGCGTATACCACGCTGGAGATTCTGCTCAATTCGTTCTGCGGTGCCGCGCTGGAGCAGCACAACGGCCGCACGCCGTCGTTCAAGAGCCGGCGTATTCTCGATTTGCTCGGCAACAATGCGCCGGACCCTCAAGGTTCGCTGCACAGTTCGTTTCTGCGCATGATCGATTTCATCGCCGGCATGACCGACAGTTACGCCAGTGACATGGCACTGGAAATGACCGGCCGCTCAAGTCATTGATCGTCCCCCATCAGCCAGCCATTGGTCTGGCCGGCTGATGCCCGGTGAGTTATCGCCACGAACGTTATACGCGTTCTTTAAACTGGTAAGACTGGATCGCGCTGACCCAGGCAACCAAACAAAACGAACCGCACTTGTTAAACACAACTTTAAACACCAGTAAATAATTGGAGATCGATATTGGCTCTCGGATAATTTCCATCTTCGGCGAATTGAACGCTCGTGCTTCCTTACGCCAATCCTAATTTCAACGTAGTCCATTTCTTCATTACGCGTAGGATTAATCCGATAACGTAGTCGCGACACTACCAGTCCATGCGAGTGCTCATGCATCTGAGCTAAGGTGCGCGCTTTATTCATGCTTGCATGGGACTCTATTTATGAACTCCGTTTTTATTGTGGACGATCATCCGGTCATCCGCCTCGCCGTGCGAATGCTCCTGGAACATGAAGGCTACAAGGTCGTCGGTGAGACCGATAACGGTGTCGATGCCATGCAGATGGTCCGTGAATGCATGCCCGACCTGGTCATTCTCGATATCAGCATTCCCAAGCTGGACGGCCTCGAAGTGCTGGCCCGCTTCAACACCATGGGTTCCAATTTCAAGATTCTGATTCTGACGGCGCAGTGTCCTACGCTGTTCGGCATTCGCTGCATGCAATCCGGCGCATCGGGATATGTCTGCAAGCAGGAAGACTTGAGCGAATTGGTCAGCGCAATCAAAGCGGTACTTTCCGGTTATAACTACTTTCCCAGTCAAGCGCTTAATCCGGTGCGCGCCGACGACACTCGATACGCTGAACTTGAACTGTTCAAATCCGTCAATGACCGCGAACTGATGGTATTGCAGTTATTTGCT
Organism: Pseudomonas siliginis; assembly: GCF_024072275.1. Lineage (NCBI taxonomy): Bacteria > Pseudomonadati > Pseudomonadota > Gammaproteobacteria > Pseudomonadales > Pseudomonadaceae > Pseudomonas > Pseudomonas siliginis. The sequence continues at coordinate 4,113,243 of NZ_CP099598.1, forward strand.
CAGGGACGTACCAACAAGGAAATAGCCAAGGGCATGTTTCTGAGCAACAAGACCGTCAGCACTTATAAAAAGCGTCTGATGCAAAAACTCAAAGCCAGATCCCTTGTAGAACTTATCGAGATGGCCAAACGCAACGCACTCGTGTGAGACCCCACATGCCCAGCCGTCTGAAGGACTACCTGATCACCTTGAGCGCCGTTCTGTATCTGAGCGCCAATGCCTTCGCCTCGCCAAGCCCCTCACCCGACTATGCGTTGCTCAGCCGCTCGGCAACCGAGGCTGTCGGGATTGTCCTGCAACCGTCACAACGGCAATGGCTACAGACTCGTAGCGAACTGAAACTGGGTACCTCCGCACCTGATTACCCGCCATTCGACATGACCGTCAGTGGCCAGGACTACGAGGGACTGACCGCCGATTACGCAGGGATTCTCGGTCAGGCCACCGGTTTGCCGATTCGCGTGCAACGCTTTCCCTCGCGCGAGGCTGCAATTCGCGCCTTGATCGATGGCCAGATCGACCTGCTTGGCACAGCCAACGGCTACGAAGCAGGCAATGCCAACCTCGCGCTCTCCACACCTTACGCGGTCGATCAGCCGGTACTGGTGACCCGCGAAGATGAAACCCGCTCGCTGACCGAAGGCCTCGCCGGCCTGCGCCTGAGCATGGTGTATCACTATTTGCCGCTGCCGGAGATCAAGGCGCTGTATCCCAAGGCGCTGATCACCTGCTATCCGTCCTATCAGAACGCAATCAACGCGGTGGCCTTCGACCAGGCCGATGTGTTTCTCGGCGACACCCTCTCCACCCATTACATGATCAACAAGGGCTATCTCAACAACGTTCGCATGGCCAACTTCGGCAAGCAGGAAGCCCATGGCTTCAGCTTCGCCGTGCGGCGCAGCAATCCGCAGTTGCTGGGCATCATCGACACAGTGCTCGCAGCGATCCCGCGCAGCCAGCGCGATGACATCGCCAAACGCTGGAGCGCCGGCAGCGACCTGCTGCTCACCGACAGCAAACTCCAGCTGACGGATCGTGAGGAGAACTGGCTCAAGCAGCATCCCGTCGTCAGCGTAGTGGTCAATGAAGCGTACGCACCGTTGACCTTCTTCGACAGCGCCGGCAATTTTCGCGGCATCAGTGCCGACCTGCTCGAACTGATTCGCTTGCGTACCGGCCTGCGTTTCGAAATCCAGCGCAGTCGCAACGATGCGGAAATGATCAGGCAGATCGACAATCACAAGGCCGATCTGATTGCCGCCCTGCTGCCCAGCGCCGAACGTGAAAAAAACCTGAGTTTCAGTCGTCCCTATCTGGAAAATTCCTACGTGCTGCTGACCCGCAAAAGCGCCGACAGCCCGACCAACCTGGCCCAACTCAAAGGCAAGCGTCTGGCGATCGCCCAAGGCAATCCGCTGGTCGCCTACTTGCATGAGAATTTTCCGGGCATCGAACTGATCGAAACCCCCGACACCTTCAGCGCCGTGTCGATGCTGGCCGACAACCATGTCGACGGCGCGGTGAACTCGCTGGTGATCGCCAACTATTTCATCTCATCGCGCATATTCGATCGGCCACTGCAAATCACCACCACCATCGGCACCAGTCAGGCGGCCTTTTCGCTGGCGACCGCCCGTGACAACACCGAACTGGCCTCGATCATCAACAAGGCGCTGCTGAGCATCGCTCCCGAGGAGCTCGGCGTGATCAACGGCCGCTGGCGCGGTTACTCCACGGCATCACAGAACATCTGGCAAAACTACCAGCGCCTGTTCTACCAAGTAGTCGCAGCCGCCGGCCTGATCCTGCTGCTGTTGTTGACCTGGAACGCCTACATGCGCCACCAGATCAAGCAACGTCAGGCTGCCGAACGCGCGCTGAACGATCAACTGGAGTTCATGCGCTCGCTGGTCAACGGCACACCACACCCGATCTACGTGCGAGATCGCCAGGGTCTGCTGCAAAGTTGCAACGACAGTTATCTCGAAGCGTTCAACGCCAGACGCGAGGACATCATCGGCAAAGGCGTCGTGCAAGGCACCCTGAGCAACGCGTTCGAGGCCGAGGCATTCCAGGCTGATTACCAGAGAGTCATTGCCGAAGGCATTCCCTTGATACTCGACCGGCCTCTGCACATCGGCAGCCGCCGCCTGACGATTTACCACTGGATACTTCCCTACCGCGACTCCAGCGGTGCCGTCCAGGGCATCATTGGCGGCTGGATCGATATCAGTGAACGCCGCCAATTGTTTGAAAAACTGCGTGCGGCCAAAGAACAGGCAGACGAGGCGAACCGGGCCAAAAGTACCTTCCTGGCAACCATGAGCCACGAGATCCGTACACCGATGAACGCCGTGATCGGCATGCTCGAACTGACCCTGCGACGCATCGATCCGCAGCACCCCGATCGCGCTTCGATCGACACGGCCTACCATTCGGCCAAGGATCTGCTCGGGCTGATCGGCGATATCCTCGACATCGCCCGCATTGAGTCCGGCCGTCTGAGCCTGTCTCCGGAGTGGATCAATCTGGTCGACACGGTGACCTCCGTTGCGCGCATCTTCGACGGCCTAGCGCGGCAGAAAAACCTTGCCTTGCAAGTCGTCTTCAACCCGCCGAACCCGGCTGTGGATGTGCATCTGGATCCGCTGCGCTTCAAGCAGGTGCTGTCCAACCTGGTCAGCAACGCTATCAAGTTCACCGAAAGCGGCCACGTGCGGATCACCCTCGACCTGATCCCGGCAGACGCTGCTGGGCGAACATTGATGCAGCTGACCGTGCAGGACAGCGGCTCAGGCATCAGCGCCGAAGATCAACAGCGCTTGTTCGAACCTTTCTCGCAGGCGGATAACGGCAGTAGGCAGGCAAAAAACGGCGCCGGACTCGGGCTGGTCATCAGTCGCAACCTGTGCGAAATGATGGGCGGACAACTGCAGTTGAGCAGCCAGCCCGGCATCGGCACTCAGGTTTGCATATCGCTGCCGCTGGACAGCCTGCCGGCAAAGGCGAATCCGCCGAAAAGCGAACCGTTGATCAAGCCTGCGACAACGCCGTTACATGTCCTGGTTGTCGACGACCATCCGGCCAACCGTTTGCTCATGTGTCAGCAACTGGAGTTTCTCGGTCATCGCTTCAGCATTGCCGAAGATGGCTGCAGCGGCCTCGAGCGGTGGAAGGCCGATCATTTCGATCTGGTGATCGTCGACTGCAACATGCCCTTGATGAACGGCTATGACATGACCCGTGGGATTCGCCAGCTTGAACTGCAAAACCACCGCCCGCCGTGCACCGTGCTGGGTTTCACCGCCAATGCCCAGCCCGAAGAAGTCCAGCGCTGCAAGCTCGCCGGCATGGACGACTGCCTGTTCAAACCGTTGAGTCTGACCTTGCTCGGACAATGGATCGACGGCATCACGCCGGCATCACCGGCCTCGGTCTTCGACCTGCAAAGTCTGAGCCTGCTGACCGGCAACAACCCCGGGCAAACCCGGCGCATGCTGGTGGAACTGCTCAAGAGCAGCCGTCTCGACCGCGAAGAACTGCTGAGGCTGTCGCCCGAGGATGATCGCGAAGCGCTGGCAGTGGTTGCGCACAAGATCAAGGGCGCAGCACGCATCGCGCAGGCCTCGCGGTTGATCGAATGTTGCGATGAGCTCGAGGACGCCTGCCAGCAAGCGCTCGCGTCACAGGAGATTGCCCGTCGCTGGGCGGCAACCAGCCAAGCGATGCTCGAACTGGCGCAGGCCCTGCAACAGCAATTGACCCTGGCCGATCAAGGCACAGTGAGCGAGTCTTAACTATGCTTGGACGCTGAGCAGTGAGTTAAACATTCATGGAGAGCCTGCAATGCACAGCCCACTGCGCCCCGAGCAACGCCGGTTGCCGCTGCACGTGCACATCAGCGTCATGTTCACCTTTCTTTTATTGCTCACCGGCGTGGTGCTGGGCCTGTTCAATTACCACCAGACCACGCAGATCATCCTGTCGAGCAGCGAAAAGCTGTTTGACCGCATCGAGCAGGATGTACGCCTCGATCTGCAGGCAACCTATCAGCCGATCCGCAACCTGTTGAGCCTGCTGGCGGATACCCCGGCAGCCCAGGCTAGTGATCTGGAACAACGCCTGCCCTTGCTCAAACCCTTCAGCCAGTCGCTCACCGACAACCCGGCGCTGGCGTCGCTGTATCTGGGTTACGCCAATGGCGATTTCTTCATGGTGCGCGCGCTGCGTACTCCGGCTCTGAAGGCACAGCTTCAGGCGCCGGAAGCGGCGGCCTATCAAGTCTGGAGCATCGAGCATGCTCCACAAGGCGCCATACGCTCGCAATCATTGTTCTTTGATCAGGCCCTGACACCGATCAACCGCCGCGAGCATCCCCAAGAGCCGTACGATCCGCGCAGCCGGACCTGGTTCAGCGACGCCCTGCAACAGGCCGGGCAAATCACCACCGAGCCCTATGTATTTTTCTCGACCCACAATGTCGGCACCACGCTGGCCCGGCGCAGCGGCGAGAACGCGGTGATCGGCGCCGACCTGACCCTCGCTTCGCTGTCGACCGCCCTGGGCAAGCACCAGGTCACGCCTTCGACAGAGATCGCGCTGTACGACACCGACGGCAACGCCGTGGCTTACCCCGACAGTCATCGCCTGATCGTCGATGACCGCACTGCGCGGCTGGCCAGAGCGGCCGATCTCAGCCCTGAGCTGAACGCGCTGCTCAGCTCCGACAATATCGGCAAGCGTCTGCAAGTAAACGACCGGCAATGGATCGTCGCACGCACCAGCATCGAGGAAGGCGGGCCGAAAGGTCTGCAACTGGCGCTGCTGGTGCCGGAAGACGAATTACTGGTGGATGCGTTCCGGATGCGCTGGCAAGGCGCGCTGATCACCCTGGCCATCCTGCTGCTGTGCCTGCCATTGGGCTGGGTGATTTCGCGGATTCTGGTCAAGCCGCTGCATGCCCTGGTCAAGGAGGCCGACGCGATCCGCAGCTTCGACTTCAGTTCTCCGCTGGCGCGCCGCTCGCCCGTACTGGAAGTCGATCAATTAAGCCTGTCGATGGCGCGGATGAAAGAAACCCTGGGCAGTTTCTTCCGCATCACTGACAGCCTTTGCGCCGAAACCCGTTTTGCCCCGCTGCTCGAACGCGTGCTGTTCGAAACCGTACAGATCGCTCAGGCGCAGGCCGGTCTGATCTACCTGCGCGAAGCCGACGGCGCGCGCATGGAACCTTATGGACTGGTGATTGATGGCGTGCCGCAGAAGCTGGAGGCGTTCGACATTCAAGGACGTGAGTTGCATAAAAACACCGGCCCGGCGTGGTTCGAGCAACTGGCCAGCGCCAACAATACCGTCAGCCATCTGGGCTTCGATCAGGCCGGCGACTTGCAGAAAATCCTCCTGGCCATGGAATCACCGCGCATTCACCTGATCGGCATCCGCCTGCACAACCAGCACGATGAAACCATCGGCCTGCTGATTCTGCTGGTCAATGACAGTGGTGAGCCGAGTGATCTGGAAAAGCTGCGGCCTGACCGAATTGCCTTCTTGCAGGCGGTGTCCGGCGCGGCGGCGGTGAGCATCGAAAGTCAGCGTCTGCAAGCGCGGCAGAAACAACTGCTCGACGCCTTCATCCAACTGCTGGCCAGCGCGATCGACGCCAAGAGCCCCTACACCGGCGGCCATTGCCAGCGGGTGCCGGAACTGACGTTGATGCTCGCCCAGGCTGCTGCGGCAAGCCAGGACCCGGCGTTCAGCGCTTACCAACCGAGCGAGGATGAATGGGAGGCGTTGCACATCGCCGCGTGGCTGCACGATTGCGGCAAGGTCACGACGCCGGAATACGTGGTCGACAAAGCCACCAAGCTCGAGACCATCAACGACCGCATCCATGAAATCCGCACCCGCTTCGAAGTGCTCAAGCGTGACGTGTGTATCAACTACTGGCAGACCCTGGCAAGCGGTGCAGACGAAGCGGCGCTGGCCCGCGACCGTGATAGTGAGTTGCTGATGCTCGACAACGACTTCGCCTTTGTCGCCCGCTGCAATCTCGGTGGCGAGGCCATGGCCGAGGCCGACCTGCAACGCCTCGAGCGAGTGGCGCAACGCAGATGGCTGCGCACACTTGATGATCGCCTCGGTGTGTCATGGGAAGAAAACCGCCGCCAGGCGAAAACCCCTGCGCCGCTGCTGCCCGTCAGTGAAAGTCTGCTGGTCGACAAACCCGAGCATCTGATCGAACGCGACAAGAGCGAACTGATCCCCGAGGACAACCCCTGGGGCTTCAAACTCGATGTGCCCGCGTACAAGTACAACCGCGGCGAGTTGTACAACCTGAAGATCGCCCGCGGCACGCTGACCCGCGAAGAGCGCTACATCATCAACCATCACATGGTGCAGACGATCATGATGCTCAGCCACCTGCCTTTCCCCGGTCACCTGGACAGCATTGCCGAGATCGCCGGCGGCCATCACGAAAAAATGGACGGCACCGGGTATCCGAAACGGCTGAAACGCGAGGAGATGAGCCTGCCGGCGAGGATGATGGCGATTGCCGATATTTTCGAAGCGCTGACCGCCGCCGATCGCCCTTACAAGAAAGCCAAGTCGTTGAGCGAGGCGCTGGGGATCATGGCGACCATGTGCCGTGAAGCGCACATCGATGCGCCGTTGTTCGGCCTGTTCATCAATGAGGGTGTGTACATGCAGTACGCGACGCGGTTTCTCGATCCCGCGCAAATCGACAGCGTGGACACGGCCAGCCTGATGCACAAGGCTGGCCTCAGCGGTTGATCAGCAGTCGGTCAGGCGCAGGAAAATCGCCGCCAGTTGCTCGATGCCGGCCTGATCTTCGGCGCCGAAACGCGCCAGCTTCGGGCTGTCGAGGTCGAGCACGCCGATCAGGCGACCGTCCTTGACCAAAGGCACTACCAGTTCGCTGTTGGAAGCGCTGTCGCAGGCAATGTGGCCCGGGAAGGCATGTACATCCTCGACGCGCTGGGTTTGCAGACTGGCAGCAGCGGCGCCGCAAACACCGCGCCCGAACGGGATGCGCACGCAAGCGATCTGGCCCTGAAACGGGCCGAGCACCAGCTCTTCGTTACGATTGAGGTAGAAACCGGCCCAGTTCAAATCATCGAGCTGGTTGAACAGGAACGCGGAAAACTGCGCGGCATTGGCGATGAAGTCGCGTTCGTCCGCCAGTAGCGATTCCAGTTGTGCGGCCAACATACCGTAGCCTTCGAGGCCCTGGCCGCTTTGTTGCAAATCAATCATGCCTTGTGCTCCAGCAATTTCAGTCCCACCCAGTAGCGGGCGAATTGATACGCGCAACGTCCGTTGCGATTACCGCGGCCGGTGGCCCAGCGCACGGCGAGGATGTCCAGTGCTTCGTCGCGCTGCCAGCTCAGGCCGGCCTTGGCGGCCAACTGGCCGATCCAGTGCTCGACGACGTCGAGAAAATGTTCTTGGGTAAACGGGTAGAACGACAGCCACAGGCCGAAACGGTCGGACAGGGCGATCTTGTCTTCCACCGCTTCGCTCGGGTGCAGTTCGCCGTCGACGCGCTTCCAGTTTTCGTTGTCGCTTTCCTTTTCCGGCACCAGGTGGCGGCGGTTGGAAGTGGCGTACAACAAGACATTGTCGGGGGCCTGCTCGAGCGAACCGTCGAGCACGCTTTTCAGCACGCGGTAGTCGCCTTCGCCGGATTCGAACGACAGGTCATCGCAGAACAGTACGAAACGTTGCGGCAATTTGGCGACTTGCTCGACCACGCGTGGCAGGTCAGCCAAGTGATCGCGTTCGATCTCGATCAGACGCAGGCCGGCACCGGCGTGCTCGGCCAGCAACGCACGCACCAGCGAAGACTTGCCGGTACCGCGTGAACCCCAGAGCAAGGCGTGGTTGGCCGGCATGCCATCAAGAAATTGTTGTGTGTTGCGCCCCAACTGCTCCAACTGCCGGTCGACGCCGATCAGGTCGGACAGACGCATGTCGAGGCTGACTTCCAGCGGCAACAGGTAACCGCTGCGACCGTCACGCTGCCAGCGCGCTGCCAGGCAACTGTTCCAGTCAATGACGGGGCGCGGTGCCGGCAACAGTGGTTCGATTCGCGCCAGAACCGACTCGGCGCGTTCAAGAAAAGCATTCAATCGGGAATCCACGTCTTCTCCTCGGGCACTTTCACAGTGATGATGACGATCCAGCGACGACACACAGATAAAATCGCCTCAGCAAGCCTTGTTACAAGGCGATTCGGGAACCTCGGTATCCCTGCATGATCGACTATGCTTGAGCAGCGAAGGGAAACGGAAGTGGTTCAACAACCCATGGATATCAAATTCACCCACCGGCTGTCTTACAAGCAAGCCAGGCTTACCGTGCTGGTCGGGTTCATTCTGGGCACCCTGCTCAGTCTGCTGCAGATCGGCATCGATTATGCCAGCGAAGACGCTTCCATCAACCGTGAAATCCTCGCGCTGCTGGAAATCAGCCACAATCCGGCCTCGCGCATCGCCTATAACATCGACGCCGAGCTCGCGCAGGAGCTCACCCTGGGCCTGCTGCGCTCGCCCGCGATCATCGCCGCGCAACTGATCGACAACAACGATACCGTGCTGGCCAGCGTCAAACGCCCGGAACTGCAGAGCAGCTATCGGCTGATCAGCGACTTCCTGTTCGGCGCCAAGCGTCATTTCGAAGATCGTCTGTACCTCGACCACTTGCCCAACGAATCCCTCGGCGTTCTCAAGCTTGAAGTCGACACTTATGCCTTCGGCAGCCGCTTCCTGCGCCGTGCGGAAGTCACCCTGCTCAACGGTTTTGCCCGCAGCCTGCTGCTGACCGGGATCCTCCTGGCGCTGTTCTACGTGATGCTGACCAAGCCGTTGGTGCGGGTCATCCGTGAACTCAGCGGCCGCGACCCGCGCAGCGCCGAGCCGACCACGCTTGAGTGCCCCGCCGGCCACGGCAACGATGAGATCGGCGTGCTGGTCAAGGTCGCCAATCAGCAGTTCGAAAACATCGCCACCGAAATCCAGCAGCGGCGCACCGCGGAAAACCGCCTGACCGAATACCTCGCGCAACTGGAAGACATCGTCTCGGCGCGCACCGCCGAACTCAAGGCAATCAACGCCCGCCTCAGCCAGTCCAACGAAGAACTGGAAGTGGCACGCCGTACTGCACTGGACATGGCCGAAGCGCGTTCGGCGTTTCTCGCCAACATGAGCCATGAAATCCGTACACCACTCAATGGTCTGCTGGGGATGATCGCGCTGTCGCTGGACGGCCCGCTCAACGCCGAGCAGCAGCAACAACTGTCGATCGCCCACGACTCGGGCAAGGTGCTGGTGGAACTGCTCAACGATATTCTTGACCTGTCGAAATTCGACGCCGGGCAACTAGAGCTGGAAAACATCCCCTTCGACCTCGGTTCGCTGATCGAAGACACCGCCAACCTGCTTTCGCAAAACGCCGCGCCGAGCGTCGAGCTGACCTGTCTGATCGAACCGCACTTCCCGGCGCTGGTGCTGGGCGACCCGACCCGGGTGCGGCAGATCGTCAGCAACCTGCTGTCCAACGCGTTGAAATTCACCCGTTTCGGTCGGGTCGATGTGCGTCTGTCGGCGTACAAGGGTGGCGTGCGCATCGAAGTCTGCGACACCGGCATAGGCATCGCCCAGGAAGCGCAGGTGAAAATCTTCCAGCCGTTCACCCAGGCCGGCGCCGGTATCACCCGTCAGTACGGCGGCACCGGGCTGGGACTGGCGCTGACGTACAACCTGTGCGAGGCGATGCAGGGTCGGCTGACCATCAGCTCCGAAAGCGGCTTCGGCAGCCAGTTCTGCGCCGAACTGCCACTGCCCTCTCACACCCGCGCGCTGCCGCCGATACCGTTACGCGGCAAGGTTCTCGCCATCACCGCTGCCAGCAGTGGTCTGGCGGAATTGCTGAAAAGCCTGTTGCCGGTGTGGGGCCTGGAATACACGCAGCGCACTATTGATGATTCGCTGCTGGGCCTGAGTCCGGATGTGCTGATCACCGATTGCCCGGAATGCCTGTTCGGTCTGCGCCCTAGCATCACCGCGCCGATTCTGCTGGTGACTGCTTACGGCAGTTTTCTGCCCAGCGAAGAAGCCGCCGCCCTCGCCCCCTTGCAGCAGCAAGCCCGGCCGCTGGCGCGCAACGCGCTGTACCAGCATCTGCGACGGATTCTGCAACCGGACGCCGCCACCCTCAACGAAGCACAAGCGGATGCCTTGCCGTCCGCGCGCCGGGGCAAGGTGCTGCTGGTCGAGGACAACCCGGTCAATCAACTGGTCGCCAAAGGCATGCTCGGCAAGCTTGGCTGCGATGTAGTGGTGGCGGGCCATGGTGCCGAGGCGCTGGATCAGCTGGAGTTTGCCGATTTCGATCTGGTGCTGATGGACTGCAACATGCCGGTGATGGATGGCTATGAAGCCAGTCGGCAGATTCGCCAGAGCGGGCGCTGGCCGAATCTGCCGATTGTGGCGCTGACCGCCAATGCCATGTCCGAGGAACGCGAACGTTGCCGCGCGGCCGGCATGAGCGACTATCTGGCCAAACCGTTTCGCCGCGAAGAACTCGCCGCGCTGCTTGATCAGTGGATGCCGACTACGAAAGCCCTTTGATCTGCCCGAGCAAATGATCGAGGCCGGCGCGCAAATCATTGAGCCGGTCGAGATCTACGCCACTGTCGCAGAGCAGGCGCGCCTTGAGTGGCCCGACCTGCTCGCGCAGTGCTGTTCCGGCAGGCGTCAGGCTCAGGTGCATCTCGCGTTCATCCCGCGCCGAGCGCCGACGCTGGACCAGATCGCTCTGCTCCAGACGTTTGAGCAAAGGCGTCAACGTCCCCGAGTCCAGGGCCAAGCGTTCGCCCAAGGCCTTGACCGTCGGTTGCTCCGGCGCAGCATCCTGCCATTCCCACAGCACCAGCATCGCCAGGTACTGCGGGTAGGTCAGGCCCAACTGATCGAGCATCGGCTTGTAGGCGCGAATCACCGCCCGCGAGGCCGCGTACAGCTTGAAGCACAACTGGCTGTCGAGCTTCAGCGAATCAACCGCCAGGCTCATTTCAGCAGAGCTTCGATCTCGCCGCTCAGGTCCTGCGGCTTGGTCGTCGGGGCGAAACGCTTGACCAACTGGCCATCCTTGCCGATCAGGAACTTGGTGAAATTCCACTTGATGCCCTGCGAGCCGAGCAGGCCCGGGGCGCGCTTCTTCAACTGCACGAACAGCGGATGGGCATCGGCGCCGTTGACGTCGATCTTCTTGAACAGCGGGAAGCTGACGCCGAAATTCAGTTCGCAGAACTCGCTGATGGCGCCCTCATTGCCCGGCTCCTGTTTGCCGAACTGGTTGCAGGGAAAACCCAACACCACCAGCCCCTGGTCCTTATAGGTCTGCCAGAGTTTTTCGAGGCCCTTGTATTGCGGAGTGAAGCCACACTTGCTCGCGGTATTGACCACCAGCACGGCTTTGCCGGCGAAATCGGCCAAGGTCTTTTGCTCACCCTTGATGGTGGTGCACGGGATATTCAGCAGGTTGTCGCTCATGGGTCGGCTCCGCAATGGTCAGGAAAGCGCAAACATAACGAGCAATTGAATTGTGCGCAATCTAATTGAACCGATAAAAAGGCGACACGATGTCGCCTTTTTCGGTTATTCCCGGGGCTCGAGATTCAGGCACACCGAGTTGATGCAATAACGCAGGCCAGTCGGTGGCGGGCCATCGGGGAACACGTGCCCCAGATGCGCATCGCAGCGCGCGCATTTTACTTCGGTGCGGACCATGCCGTGGCTGGTGTCGCGGATCTCAGCCATCGCGCTATCGCCGATCGGCGCGTAAAAGCTCGGCCAGCCACAGCCGGAGTCGAATTTGGTCTTGGAATCGAACAGCGGCTCGTTGCAGCAGACACAGTGGTAGACACCGTCGGTTTTGGTGTTGTTGTATTTGCCCGAGAACGGGCGCTCGGTGGCACTCATACGGCAGACGTTGTACTGCTCGGGGTCGAGCATGGCACGCCATTCTTCCAGGGTTTTCTGCAACTTTTCCATCATCACACCTCAGCGGCTGAAAAAGCCCGATCTGTACCTTTTCCACGGATCGGGCGGCACGTATGATTGCGCCTCGTCACGCGCCAGTCTGGCAGCCAGACCGGGCGCATTCAAACGGATTCTGAGCGCTAAAGCGCCAGACCTCCGCCTGTGCGAAGACGCAGCAATCCCAGTACGGTTGTCCATTTGCCGCCTGGATCGTTCATTTTCGGGATCACATCGCCATGCAGTTCAGCAAATCGAACAAGCTCGCCAACGTCTGCTACGACATTCGCGGCCCGGTGCTCAAGCACGCCAAACGACTGGAAGAGGAAGGCCAGCGCATCCTCAAGCTGAACATCGGCAACCCGGCGCCGTTTGGTTTCGAAGCGCCGGACGAAATCCTCCAGGACGTGATCCGCAACCTGCCGACCGCGCAAGGTTACAGCGACTCCAAAGGCCTGTTCAGCGCGCGCAAGGCGGTGATGCAGTACTACCAGCAGAAGCAGGTTGAAGGTGTCGGCATCGAAGACATCTACTTGGGCAACGGCGTTTCCGAGCTGATCGTGATGTCGCTGCAGGCGCTGCTCAATAACGGCGACGAAGTGCTGGTGCCAGCCCCGGACTATCCGCTGTGGACCGCTGCCGTCAGCCTCGCTGGCGGTAACGCCGTGCATTATCTGTGCGACGAAGGCGCCGACTGGTTTCCGGATCTGGCCGACATCAAGGCCAAGATCACCCCGAACACCAAGGCCATGGTGATCATCAACCCGAACAACCCGACGGGTGCGGTGTACTCGAAGGAAGTGTTGCTGGGCATGCTGGAAATCGCCCGCGCGCACAACCTGGTGGTGTTCTCGGACGAGATCTACGACAAGATTCTCTATGACGACGCCGTGCATATCTGCACTGCCTCGCTGGCGCCGGATCTGCTCTGCCTGACGTTCAACGGCCTGTCGAAATCCTACCGCGTGGCCGGTTTCCGCTCCGGCTGGATCGCCATCTCCGGGCCGAAACACAACGCGCAGAGCTACATCGAAGGCATCGACATGCTGGCCAACATGCGCCTGTGCGCCAACGTGCCGAGCCAGCACGCAATCCAGACCGCGCTGGGCGGCTACCAGAGCATCAACGATCTGGTGCTGCCGCAGGGTCGCCTGCTGGAGCAGCGCAATCGCACTTGGGAGTTGCTCAACGATATTCCCGGCGTCAGCTGCGTGAAGCCGATGGGCGCGTTGTACGCGTTCCCGAAAATCGACCCGAAGGTCTGCCCGATCCACAACGACGAGAAGTTCGTGCTTGATCTGCTGCTTTCCGAGAAGCTGCTGGTGGTGCAAGGCACGGCATTCAACTGGCCGTGGCCGGATCACTTCCGCGTGGTCACCCTGCCCCGCGTCGATGATCTGGAAATGGCCATCGGCCGCATCGGCAACTTCCTCAAGTCCTACCGCCAGTAATGGCCAGCAGTGCGCAACGGATTGACTGTTGCGCACTGTCTGATTCAGCAACACATCTTTGTTCCGCGCCTTTGCAGCCCTTCTACACTTGCGATGCGAGCCGTACAGACGTGTCTGACCTAATGGCGGCGGGGCGAAAGGCTGTGTCATCCGTGTCGGAATCGAGGGTGGGAATTTTCTTTTTCCTCAAGAAACCGCTGTAGGACACAGTTTGAAATAGTCACTCGGTTGAATAGCCCGGGGCCGCACCTTATATACCCCGCAGTACGCTACATCTTTAGCTTGAGGAGAGTTCTACAACCATGATGCGCATCCTGCTGTTTTTGGCCACTAACCTGGCGGTCGTGCTGATAGCCAGCATCACCCTGAGCCTGTTCGGCTTCAACGGGTTCATGGCGGCCAACGGGGTCGACCTCGACCTCAGTCAGCTGCTGGTCTTCTGTGCGGTCTTTGGTTTCGCCGGCTCGCTGTTCTCGCTGTTCATCTCCAAGTGGATGGCGAAGATGAGCACCGGTACGCAAATCATCAGCCAGCCACGCACTCGTCATGAGCAATGGCTGCTGCAAACGGTCGAGCAATTGTCCCGCGAAGCCGGGATCAAGATGCCTGAAGTCGGGATTTTCCCGGCCTACGAAGCGAATGCTTTCGCTACCGGCTGGAACAAGAACGACGCGCTGGTCGCGGTCAGCCAGGGCCTGCTCGAGCGATTCTCGCCCGATGAAGTGAAAGCCGTACTGGCCCACGAAATCGGTCACGTTGCCAACGGTGACATGGTGACCCTGGCGTTGATCCAGGGCGTGGTGAACACCTTTGTGATGTTCTTCGCGCGGATCATCGGCAACTTCGTCGACAAGGTCATCTTCAAGAACGAAGAAGGCCAGGGCATCGCCTACTACGTGGCGACCATCTTCGCCGAACTGGTATTGGGCATCCTCGCCAGTGCAATCGTCATGTGGTTCTCGCGCAAGCGCGAATTCCGTGCCGACGAAGCCGGCGCCCGCCTGGCCGGTACCAGCGCGATGATTGGTGCTCTGCAACGTCTGCGCGCCGAACAGGGCCTGCCGGTGCATATGCCCGACACCCTGAACGCCTTCGGCATCAACGGTGGCATCAAACAGGGCTTCGCCCGCATGTTCATGAGCCACCCGCCGCTGGAAGAGCGGATTGACGCACTGCGTCGTCGCGGTTGATTTGATCGCAATAAGAAAGAAGGCCCGCAGTGATGCGGGCCTTTTTTTGTATCTTCAGATCATGCGTTGTCAGCAAAGTCCCATTCGCGAGCAGGCTCGCTCCCACCTTTGGAATGCATTTCCCTGTGGGAGCGAGCCTGCTCGCGAAGACGCCGGAATTGTTAACAGAAAACCATCAGGCAGAAACCCGATAAACCCGCTCCACTAACCACTCAACCCCGCCCTGCAGAAACTTCGGGCTCTCAGCCAGAATATCTCGCTCTTCCAGCTTCTCCAGCTGCCAACCCTGGCTCAGCAGCCGCTGCGCCTCATCATCATTCACAGCAAACGGCGGTCCCGGGATCTGCGTCTGATCGTAATCCAGGGTAATCACCAGCCCTTTCATCTCCGGCGCCAGCAAGTGCTGCAAATGCGCCGCGTAGTGCTGACGCATGGCGTCCGGCAAGGCAATCAGCGCGGCGCGGTCGTACAGCGCCGTGCAACCGGCAACATCCTCTGCCGTCAGCGCGAAAAAATCCCCGCACCACAGTTCGATGGCATCACTGCGATAAACCTTGAATGCGCCCTTCTCGCTGATCTGCGGCTGCAATTGATGATCGCTGAAAAACTCCTCGACAGCCTTTTCCGCTAGCTCCACTCCAAGCACCTGATGTCCCTGCCCGGCAAGCCAGAGCAGATCCAGACTCTTCCCGCACAGCGGCACCAGCACACGCGCCGACGGTGTAATCGCCAGCTCCGGCCAATAGCGCTGCAAATACGGGTTGGCCTCGGGCTGATGAAAGCCGATCTGGTTCGAATCCCATTTCTTGTACCAAAACTCAGGCTGCATGGATCACTCCCGAAAAACCGATGAAAAACCGCAGAAACTTATATTGGATTCAGATCAATGATCTGACTGAAGATGGTTCATCTTAGCGCTCAGGAGCCCGTCCATGTTGCCCAGCCTGTTTATCTCCCACGGTTCACCGATGCTGGCGCTGGAGCCCGGTGCCAGCGGCCCGGCACTGGCGCGACTGGCCGCCGAACTGCCGCGCCCCAAAGCCATTGTCATCGTCTCGGCGCACTGGGAAAGCCAGGAACTGCTGGTCAGCAGCCACCCGCACCCGGAAACCTGGCACGACTTCGGCGGTTTCCCCCGTGCGCTGTTTGAAGTGCAGTACCCGGCACCGGGCAATGCGCAGCTGGCCGCCGAGGTGGCTCAACTGCTGAACGCCAATGACCTGCCGACGCGGCTCGATCCGCAACGACCGTTCGATCATGGTGTCTGGGTGCCGCTGTCGTTGATGTATCCGCAGGCCGATATTCCGGTGGTGCAGGTTTCGTTGCCGAGTCGCGGCGGACCGGCATTGCAGACGCGAGTTGGCCGTGCACTGGCGAGCCTGCGCGAACACGGCATTCTGTTGCTCGGCTCCGGCAGCATCACCCACAACCTCCGGGAGCTGGACTGGCATGCCGGCCCGGAAAGCGTTGAACCGTGGGCGCGGGATTTTCGTGACTGGATGATCGACAAGCTGGCGGCCGACGATGAAACGGCGCTGCATGATTATCGCCAGCAGGCGCCGAATGCCGTGCGCAGTCACCCGAGTGATGAGCATTTGTTGCCGCTGTACTTTGCTCGCGGTGCGGGCGGGATTTTCAGCGTGGCGCATCAGGGTTTCACGATGGGGGCGCTGGGTATGGATATTTATCGCTTCGGTTGAGGCCTTCGCGAGCAGGCTCGCTCCCACAGTAGCCAAAGAACAGGCAAAAAAAATCCCCGAACCAGTCGGGGATTTTTTATGTTCGATCAATCAGCCCAAGGGCGGATCAATCTTCGCGGTAGCGACGCAGCTTGAGCTGCTTACCAGCCACGCGAGTGTCCTTCAGCTTGGTCAGGAGCTTTTCCAGACCTTCTTCCGGCAGCTCGACGAGGCTGAAGCTGTCACGCACCTGGATGCGACCGATCGCTTCACGGGCCAGACCGCCTTCGTTGAGGATGGCGCCCAGCAGGTTTTTCGCAGCGATACCGTCACGCGCACCCAGCGCGGTACGGCAACGAGCGCGGCCTTCGCCCAAAGGCATTGGCGCGCGACGCTCGCGGTCACCACGATCAGGACGATCACCGGAACGCTCAGGACGGTCGCCACGCGGCGCGTTGTTCGGCACCAGTGGACGTTCCTTCTCGATCGCTGCCAGGTTCAGCGCTTGACCATTGGTGGCCTTGCGCAGCAGCGCAGCAGCCAGTGCACGCGGGGTGCAACCGATGTCGGCAGTCAGGCGATCAAGCAGTTCGCCGTGAGTCGACTCGGCATCAGCAACCAGCGGCGACAGGCTGTTGGTCAGTTTCTTGATGCGTGCATCGAGAACGGCTTGAGCGTCTGGCAGGCGTACTTCGGCAACTTTCTGACCGGTTACGCGCTCGATCACTTGCAGCATGCGGCGCTCACGTGGAGTCACCAGCAGCAGTGCACGACCTTCGCGACCGGCACGGCCGGTACGGCCGATACGGTGCACGTAGGATTCCGGATCGTACGGCATGTCGACGTTGAATACGTGAGTGATGCGCGGAACGTCCAGACCACGGGCAGCAACGTCGGTGGCGACAACGATGTCCAGACGGCCATCCTTGAGCGAGTCGATGACGCGCTCACGCTGGTTCTGGGCGATGTCACCGTTCAACGCGGCGGCTTTGTAGCCTTTGGCGTCGAGGGCGCTGGCCAGGTCCAGGGTCGCTTGCTTGGTGCGCACGAACATGATCAGGGCGTCGAAGTCTTCGACTTCCAGCAGGCTGAGTACGGCCGAGGTTTTCTGGTCAGCGTGAACCAACAGGTGAGCCTGTTCGATCGCGGTAACGGTCTGGGTCTTGGTCTGGATCTTGACGTGTTGCGGATCGCGCAGGTGGCGTTCAGCAATGGCGCGGATCGACTGCGGCAGGGTCGCCGAGAACAGCACGGTCTGGCGGGTCGATGGCAGAGCCTTGAAGATGACTTCCAGGTCATCCATGAAGCCCAGCTTCAACATTTCGTCAGCTTCGTCGAGAACCAGATGGTTCACGGTCGACAGGACTTTCTCGTCGCGACGCAGGTGGTCGCACAGACGACCCGGAGTAGCGACAACAATCTGTGCGCCATTACGGATTGCCTTGAGTTGCGGGCCCATCGGCGCGCCGCCGTAGACAGCCACGACGGTGACGCCTGGCATTTGCTTGGCGTAGGTTTCAAAAGCGGTTGCTACTTGCAGCGCCAACTCTCGGGTTGGCGCCAGGATCAGGGCTTGCGGTTCGCGCTTGGCAGGATCGATGCGGTGCAGAATAGGCAGTGCGAACGCGGCGGTTTTACCGGTACCGGTTTGCGCCTGGCCAATCATGTCCTGGCCGGCCATGATGATCGGGATCGATTGCTGCTGAATCGCCGAAGGCTCTTCGTAGCCAGTCGCTGCGACGGCTGCAAGAATATTCGGGTTGAGATTAAAAGCGGCGAATCCGCCGGTTTCCTGGGTCATGGGTCTGCCTCTAAGTGCATCCGCAAAGACCCATGCTCCAAAGCTGCGCATGCCGTGTTGAGACTCAAGAGTCGCCCTGGCAGCTTTGTCGGCGGGGATTTGCGAAAACGAATGAATGAAGATGAATCGTCAAGGAAGAGCCCGCAATGCGGACGTGCAGCCGAAGCTGACTTCGGGAAATGCGCTACCTAAACGCGGCCCGGTTAAAGGCCGGCGCGCACTATACCGGATTTCGCCCGAAAAGGGAGCTTTTTTTGTGGCCCTTATCCGTGTGTCACCGCCGTGTAACGGGGTTTTGCGGATAATCGCGCAACGGTCTATTTTGCAAAGGCCCGGCCCTGCGGGCGATGACGCTTAAACGGTTCACCGACCTGCGGCAAAGCGCCGCGCACCCGCCCTTCCCGCTTGAGGATTTAGCCATGAATCAGCCCTGCGCCGGCCGCGTCAGCCGAGAACGTCGTGGTCATGTGCACTTGATCGGCCTCGATCGGGCGGCCAAGCGCAACGCTTTCGATATCGACCTGCTCAACGACCTGAGCCTGGCCTACGGCGAGTTCGAAGCCGACCGCGAAGCGCGGGTCGCCGTGGTGTTCGGCCACGGCGAGCACTTCACCGCCGGGCTTGATCTGGTCAATGCCAGCGCAGCGCTGGCCGAAGGCTGGCAGGTTCCGACAGGCGGGTGCGATCCCTGGGGCGTTTTCGTCGGGCCACGGGTGAGCAAGCCGGTAATCGTCGCCGCGCAGGGTTACTGCCTGACTATCGGCATCGAGCTGATGCTGGCGGCGGACATCAACCTGTGCGCGAGCAATACCCGCTTCGCGCAAATGGAAGTGCAGCGTGGGATTTTTCCGTTTGGCGGGGCGACTTTGCGTTTCCAGCAGATTGCCGGCTGGGGCAATGCGATGCGCTGGTTGCTCACCGGCGACGAGTTTGATGCACACGATGCGTTGCATCTGGGCTTGGTCCAGGAAGTGATGGCCAGTGAAGACTTGCTGCCCCGTGCGATCGAGCTGGCCGAACGGATTGCCCGGCAGGCACCGCTGGGTGTGCAGGCGACCTTGATGTCAGCGCGACAGGCGCGTTATGAGGGTGAGACAGCGGCGGCGCAGGCGTTACCGGCGCTGGTGAAGAAGTTGCTCGCCACTGAAGATGCCAGGGAGGGGGTGAGATCGCTGGTGGAGCGGCGGCCAGGGATTTTCAAAGGTGTGTGAAGAATCTGCTGCCTGTCAGGGCCTTTTCGCGAGCAGGCTCGCTCCCACAGGTCGAACGCATTTCAAATGTGGGAGCGAGCCTGCTCGCGAAGGGGGCGGTACTGCCGGCTCAGGTCGCCGGGCGAATCGCGTTGATCAACGACTGCAACGAGTACCCCAACTGCGGCGCCAGCGCTTCGGCTCGTTGGGTCAGCGCCTGCATGTCCAGCGCCTGATCGAGATCCGCCGGAACGATCAGAATCACGTTGCCCTCCTTCACCGGCAACTCCCAGTAATGCCGGTGATAGAGGCCGCGCAACAATGCCGCGCCCAGTGGTTTGCCATCGTCGGTGGCCCACTGGTTGATCACCAGCCAGCCGCCCGGATTCAGGCGCTTCTGACAATCGCCGAGAAAACTCCAGGCCAGATGCCCGACACCGGGACCGACATCGGTATAGAGGTCGACGAAAATCAGATCCGCCGGCTCGGCAGTCGGCAGCAATTCCAGCGCATCGCCGACGCGGATGTACAAACGCGGATCATCATCCAGGCCAAGATATTCGATGGCCAGGCGCGGCACGTCCGGGCGCAGTTCGATGGCCTCGACGTCTTCGAGCGGCAGAAACTTCAGGCAAGCCTGGGTCAGTGTGCCCGCACCCAAACCGAGAAACAGCGCGCTCTCCGGCTGCTCGTGGCACAGCGCACCGATCAGCATCGCGCGGGTGTAGTCGTACTCCAGCCAGCTCGGGTCGGCTGTGAACACGCAGCTCTGCTCGATCGCATCGCCGAACTCGAGAAAGCGGTAATCGGCCACTTCCAGCACGCGAATCACGCCGAACTCATCCTGTACCTCGGCGAGCAGATGCTCGACGCGCTCCTCAGTCATTTCGTCTCCTGATGGTCACCGGGCGCGGTGACGCGATGGCACCGCTGTGGCGCCGTGGCAAAGCGGCGATTGTCGGCGATGGGGCGGGAGCAGGTCACGCACTAATTGCTGCTAACATGGCGCTTCCCTGCGTACGAACTTCGAGACCGTGATGAGCCAACCGTGGAGCCCTGACAGCTGGCGCGCCCTGCCGATCCAGCAACAACCGCAATACCCCGACGCCGCGCACCTGCGCCAGGTCGAGCAAACCCTGGCCAGCTATCCGCCGCTGGTGTTCGCCGGCGAAGCGCGCGAGCTGCGCCGCCAGTTCGCCGAAGTTACCCAGGGTCGCGCGTTTCTGTTGCAGGGCGGCGATTGCGCGGAAAGCTTCGCTGAATTCTCCGCAGCGAAGATTCGCGACACCTTCAAAGTGTTGCTGCAGATGGCGATCGTCATGACCTTCGCTGCCGGTTGCCCAGTGGTCAAGGTCGGGCGCATGGCGGGTCAGTTCGCCAAGCCGCGTTCGGCCAACGACGAAACCATCGGCGGCGTGACCCTGCCGGCCTATCGCGGCGACATCGTCAACGGCATCGGCTTCGACGAAAAGAGCCGCGTGCCGGATCCAGAGCGTTTGCTGCAGTCCTATCATCAGTCCACAGCGACTCTGAATCTGTTGCGCGCTTTCGCTCAGGGCGGTTTTGCCGACCTGCACCAAGTGCACAAGTGGAACCTGGATTTCATCGCCAACTCGGCGCTGGCCGAGAAGTACAGCCATCTCGCCGACCGCATCGATGAAACTTTGGCATTCATGCGCGCCTGCGGCATGGACAGCTCGCCGCAACTGCGCGAAACCAGTTTCTTCACCGCCCACGAAGCCTTGCTGCTGAACTACGAAGAAGCCTTCGTGCGCCGCGACAGCCTGACCAACGATTACTACGATTGCTCGGCGCACATGCTGTGGATCGGCGACCGCACGCGTCAGCTCGACGGCGCGCACGTTGAATTCCTGCGCGGGGTGAACAACCCGATCGGCGTCAAGGTCGGCCCGAGCATGGACCCCGATGATCTTATCCGCCTGATCGACGTGCTCAACCCGGACAACGATCCGGGGCGTTTGAACCTGATCGCGCGGATGGGTGCGAACAAGGTCGGCGATCATCTACCGGCACTGATCCGCGCGGTCCAGCGCGAAGGCAAGCAAGTGCTGTGGAGCTCCGACCCGATGCACGGCAACACCATCAAGGCCAGCAGCGGCTACAAGACCCGTGACTTCGCGCAGATCCTTGGCGAGGTGAAGCAGTTTTTCCAGGTGCACGAAGCGGAAGGCAGTTATGCCGGCGGCATTCATATCGAGATGACCGGGCAGAATGTCACCGAGTGCATCGGCGGCGCCCGACCGATTACCGAGGATGGCTTGTCCGACCGTTATCACACCCACTGCGATCCACGGATGAATGCTGACCAGTCGCTGGAATTGGCTTTTTTGATTGCCGAGACCCTGAAGCAAGTCCGCCGTTAGACCGCGTCGCCTCCCTTCGCGAGCAGGCTCGCTCCCACATTTGCAATGCGTTTCCCTGTGGGAGCGAGCCTGCTCGCGAAGGCGCCAGCTCAGGCCCCCTCCATCTGCGCCAATGCTCCCCGCAACCGGCCCGCACTCTCGCGCTGACAATTCAACTGCACCCGCTCAAGCCCCAACCAACCCGCCATCCGCCGCAAATTCAGCGCCAGCGCCAGCATCCCCTCCTCGTCCAGTCCCGATTCTTCCTCATGCACCGCATGCACTGCCAACTGCCCTGCCGCCCGTTCGGCGCGCAGATCAACCCGCGCGGCGATCCGCTCGTTGTGCAAAAACGGCAGTACGTAATAGCCATACACGCGCTTGGGCTGCGGTGTGTAGATTTCCAGGCGATAGCGGAAATCAAACAGGCGCTCGGTGCGGCTGCGTTCCCAGATCAGCGAATCGAACGGCGATAGCAGCGCACTGGCGATGACCTTGCGCGGCACTTTGGGCTCCGGCAGGCAATAGGCGATCTGCCGCCAGTCGGCGACTTCGCACATCTGCAATTGCCCCGCCTCAACCAGTTCAGCCAGACGCGGCCGCGCATCCGCAGGGCTCAGGCGAAAGTAATCACGCAGGTCTCTTTCCGTACCAACGCCCAACGCTTGCGCCGCATGCAACAGTAAACTGCGTTGCGCCTCGGCCTCACCCGGTTGGGGCTGCTGCAGAATCGCTGCCGGAATCACCCGCTCGGGCAAATCGTACAAACGCTCGAAACCGCGTCGCCCCGCCACTGTGACCTCACCGGCGGCGAACAACCATTCCAGCGCATGTTTCTCGGCACTCCAGTCCCACCATGGCCCGGCCTTGTCTTCGCGGGTCGACAGACTGCCGGCGCCAAGCGCGCCCCGCTCCTCAACCGCAGTCAGCACGCGGCGGATGGTTTCCTGTTGTTCGCGACCAAACCTCGCCAATTGCTGATAGATGTCTTCGCCACGCTTGGCCCGCTGCATGCGCCAGCGCAGCAACGGAAACACCGACAGCGGCAGCAACGACGCTTCATGGCCCCAGTATTCGAACAGCGTGCGCCGACGGCCCGAACTCCAGGCAGCCTGGTCGAGCAAGTCAGATGGATAGCAACCGAGACGGGAAAACAGCGGCAGGTAGTGCGAGCGCACCACGGCATTGACGGAATCGATTTGCAGCAGGCCCAGCCGTTCGATCAGCCGGTTCAGATGACTGGCATTGACGTTCGGCGGCTGGCGCCCGTTGAACCCTTGGGCAGCCAGCGCCAGACGTCGCGCCTGTTTGAGGGAAAAGGACACTGTCGCGGGCATTTATTCCTCCATGTCTGCTCGCAACCTACCTCACCTGAAAGGGGTTTGTGTAGCGATAGCCTCATCATTTATGCATCGGGTCGTCCCAGAACGGCCGTACGGTTTCGTGTTCGACATCGGCGCGGCTGATGCCGATGTCCTTCAGCGCTTCGTCGCTGAGCCCGGCGAGCATTTCCCGCTCGCGATGCAGCTCATACCAGCGGCTGAATTTGTGCAGCAGATCGGACACGATATGGCCATGGCCGGACAGCTGTTCTTCGCTTGCATACTCTCTTTGACCTTTCATCGTCTTGCCTCCTTTTGTGGATGGCTCAAGTCTCGCGCCGGCGCTAAGATCAATCCAACGAATGTTTCTGATGGCATGCATCACGGAGATTCATCAATTGTCCGCCTACCCCAGTATCGATACCGATGTCCTGCGCACCTTTGTCGCGATTGCCGATCAGGGCGGTTTCACCCGTGCTGGCGAGATGGTCAACCGCACCCAGTCGGCGGTGAGCATGCAGATGAAACGCCTGGAAGAAGACGTGTTGCAGCGCCAGCTGTTCGAGCGTGATGGGCGCCAGGTGCGCTTGACGGCCGAAGGCCAGGTGCTGCTCGGTTATGCACGGCGCATCCTCAAACTGCACAGTGAGGTGTTCAACACCCTGCGCGAGCCGCACATGGTCGGCACCGTGCGCATCGGTACGCCGGATGATTATGTGATGCGTTTTCTGCCGGGAATCCTGTCGCGGTTTGCGCAGTTCTATCCGCTGATCCAGATCGAAGTGCATTGCGAATCGACCAAACAACTGTTGCAGCGCACTGATCTGGACTTGTCGATCGTCACCCGTGAGCCGGGCAACGAGATCGGCCAGTTGCTGCGCAAGGAGCGCTTTGTCTGGGCAGAGGCGCAGAACTTCAGCGCCCACGAACAGACGCCGCTGCCCCTGGCGATGTTCAACAGTGATTGTTTCTGCCGCTTGTGGGCGTGCAATGCGCTGGACGCGATGGGCCGCGATTACCGCATCGCCTACAACAGCAGCAGCCTGTCGGCGCTGATGGCTGTGGTCAGCGCAGGGCTGGCGATCACCGCGCAACTGGAGAGTCTGATCACCCCGGACATGCGCATCCTTGGCGCCGCCGAAGACCTGCCGCTGCTGCCCGAGGCAAGCATCATGCTGATCCGCAATCTGAATAACCCGTCGCCGATCACCGAGTGCCTGGCCGAACACATTGTCGAGGGCTTCAAACTTTAAACGCGAGCATCACCGCACACAGCACGAGGAAGCCGCAAAACAGCCCACGCAGAATTTTTTCCGGCATGGCGTGGGCAACTTTCACGCCCCAACTGATGCTGAGCAGACCACCGACCGCCAGAGGCAGACCGATCATCCAGTCGACTTCATGGTGCACGGCGTAGGTCACCAGGGTTACACCAGTGCTCGGCAGGGCCAGCGCCAGCGACAAGCCCTGAGCGACCACTTGGCTGGTGCCGAACAGGCTGGTCAGCACCGGCGTCGCCACCACCGCGCCGCCGACGCCGAACAGACCGCCCATGATCCCCGAGGCGGCGCCGAGCACGCCCAGCCACGGCCACGAATAGCGCATCTCGGCAGTCGGCGCTGGGCGCGGGCCGAACATCTTCAACAGGTTGTAGGCCGACAGCGCCACCAGAAAGGCGACAAAGCCGATGCGCATGGTCTGCGCATCGATGCCCACCGCCCAGATCGAGCCGAGCCAGGCAAAGCAGAAACCCATCACCGCCAGCGGCAGCGCATGGCGCAATTCGATGCGATTGCGCTGGTGATAACGCCACAGCGCCAACATCACGTTCGGTACCACCATCACCAGCGCCGTGCCTTGGGCGATCTGCTGATCAAGCCCGAACCACACGCCAAGCAACGGAATCGCAATCAAGCCACCGCCAATGCCAAAGATCCCGCCCAATGTGCCAAGGGCGGCGCCGAACAGCAGGTACAACAGAAAATCCATCACAACGGTAATCCTCTAACGACAGGCGGCCAATGCTACGCACTCGCGCCTAGCGGGGAAACGCATAGCAACGCACAATGGCTATGCCGATTTTGCACAAGCGTGGTTTCCATGAATCCCAACCAATTGACCGATCAACTCGGCCTGTTTCTCGATGTGCTGGAGAGTGGCAGCTTTTCTGCCGCTTCGCGCCGCCATCCGCTGACACCTTCCGCCGTAGCCCGGCGCATCGACAGCCTGGAAAGTGCCGTCGGCAGTCAGCTGTTCGTACGCAGCACCCATGCCGTGCTGCCGACTTCGGCCGGCCTGGCCTTCGCCGAACGGGCGCGACGGATCATCGCCGAGTTGCAACTGGCACGTGCCGAAGCGGTGTCGTTGAGCAGCGCACCGGAAGGCCTGATCCGCATCGATGCGCCAGCAGCCTTCGGGCGCCGGCATCTGGCGCCGGTGATTGCCGATTTTCTCCTGCTGTATCCGGGACTGGATGTGCAGATGCACCTGATCGACAGCTTCAGCGACATGGCCGGCAGCAGCCTGGGCAAGGTCGATCTGGTGCTGCGTACCGGCCAGTTGGCTGACTCGCGCCTGGTCGCCACGCCATTGGCGAGCATGGTCCGCGTGGCCTGTGCCAGCCCTGACTATTTGAAGCA
Source organism: Pseudomonas siliginis (assembly GCF_024072275.1). Taxonomy (NCBI): domain Bacteria; kingdom Pseudomonadati; phylum Pseudomonadota; class Gammaproteobacteria; order Pseudomonadales; family Pseudomonadaceae; genus Pseudomonas; species Pseudomonas siliginis. The sequence continues at coordinate 4,138,940 of NZ_CP099598.1, forward strand.
GCGTGGCGTGCCCGAGCATCCGGAGCAGTTGAGTGAACACGACGGGCTCGACTGGGAGGGCCTTGCGCCGCCGTTTGCCTGGAAATTCGAAGTGGACGGGCAAATGCAATTGCACCGGCCATCGCGGGTGCGCCTGAGCGCCAACAATGCCGAAGCTCTGGCGTGTGGCGCGGCGGCGGGTCTGGGCGTCGCACACTTGCCGACCTGGCTGGCCAGCGAATACCTGCTGCGTGGCGAACTGGTGCCACTGTTCTGCGAAAATGGCCTGCCGCCGCCGGAGTCCACCGGCATTTACGCGCTGCGCATGGAACAGCAGGTCCATTCGCGCAGTCGGTTATTGCTGGAATATCTGAAAACCCGCTTCAGTCCGGTGCCGCCGTGGGATCTGGCGTTGCAACGGCAATTCGCCCGGCACTGAGGCCGGACATATTTATCTGGCGCCTTAAAGATTCGAGCGCTAGATTAAAAAACGATCAACGATCAAGGCTTTGACATGACTTCCGAACGCGACAACTGCGACGACCTTCTGCTCGACAATCAGGCGTGCTTCGCCCTGCACTCGACCTCGCTGATGATGACCAAGGTCTACAAGCCGCTGTTGCAGGCGCTGGGCCTGACCTATCCGCAATATCTGGCGATGATGGTGCTGTGGGAGAAGGACGGTCTGACTGTCGGAGAAATCAGCGCACGCCTGCTGACCGATCCGGGATCGCTGACGCCATTGCTCAAGCGTCTGGAAGCCGAAGGCCTGCTCAGCCGCACCCGCAGTCGCGAAGATGAGCGGGTGGTGATTGTGGAACTGACCGCAGCGGGCCGAGCCTTGCGCGACAAGGCGCAGACCGTGCCGCAGTGCATTCTTGGCGCCAGTGGCTTCACCCTTGAACGTCTGCAGAAATTGCAGGCCGAGCTGCAAGCGCTGCGCGGACATCTGCAAGACAGCCTGAATTAAGCCCCGCTACATTCCCCTGTGGGAGCGAGCCTGCTCGCGAAAGCGTCCGATCAGACAGCGAGTCGTTGAATGTTCCACCGCCTTCGCGAGCAGGCTCGCTCCCACAGTGATTTCAGCGCCAACAAAAATATTTTTCCCGCCTGAATTCCCTCGTCAAGCGCTCTAAATCAGGCCTTACCCGCCCCTTACACGCTATGCCCTTGAGCAGAACGCGATTTTTATTAAAAATTTATCTTGCGCACTAAACATTAGCGCTATACATTCTCTTCACACCTACTTAGCGCGCAAACAATTAGCGCACAAAACCACAACCCATGAGGCTCACACCATGCAAACTCTCTACACCGCAATCGCAACTTCCACTGGCGGCCGTGACGGTCGTGCGATCTCCAGCGACAACGTACTGGACGTCAAACTGGCCACTCCGAAAGAACTTGGCGGTGCTGGCGGTGCGGCGACCAACCCTGAGCAACTGTTTGCTGCCGGTTACTCGGCCTGCTTCATCGGCGCACTGAAATTCGTCGCCAGCCAGACCAAGCGCAAGATTCCCGACGACGCGTCGATCACCGCCCATGTCGGCATCGGCCAGATCCCTGGCGGTTTCGGTCTGGACATCGATTTGCACATCAGCCTGCCAGGTCTGGAACAAGCCGATGCGCAGTCGCTGGTCGACGCCGCTCACCAGGTCTGCCCGTACTCCAACGCCACCCGTGGCAACGTCGATGTCCGTCTGCACGTGACTGTGTAATCACTCAAGCCCCCGGCCCGAACAAGGAAAAATGAACATGAACACTTTCAGCAAAGTCTTGACCGGTACCCTTCTCGCCCTGTCGGTACACAGCGCTTTCGCCGGTGATGTCGAACACAACACCCAGGCATTTCTCGATGCGCTGAACTCAGGCAGCGGCAAGCCGATCGAGCAGCTGTCGCCCAAGGATGCCCGCGCCGTGCTGGTCGGCGCGCAGTCCGGGGTCAAGTTGACGTTGCCCAAAGCCGATGTCAGCGAGAAAACGGTGCAGGTCGATGGTCAACCGCTGAGCCTGACCATCGTCCGGCCGGCCGGGGTCAAGGGTGAGCTGCCGGTGTTCATGTTCTTCCACGGCGGCGGCTGGGTGCTGGGGGACTTCCCGACTCACGAACGTCTGGTGCGCGATCTGGTGGTCGGTTCGGGTGCGGCGGCGGTGTTCGTCAATTACACCCCTTCGCCGGAAGCGCATTACCCGGTGGCGATCAACCAGGCCTACGCTGCGACCAAATGGGTGGCGGAACACGGCAAAGAGATCAACGTCGATGGCAAGCGCCTGGCCGTGGCCGGCAACAGCGTCGGCGGCAACATGGCCGCAGTGGTTGCACTGATGGCCAAGGACAAGGGCACCCCGGCGATCAAATTCCAGGTACTGCTGTGGCCGGTGACCGATGCCAACTTCGACACCGGTTCGTACAACCAGTACGCCGAAGGGCACTTCCTCACCCGCAACATGATGAAGTGGTTCTGGGACAACTACACCACCGACGCCAAACAGCGTAACGAGATCTACGCTTCACCGCTGCGCGCCACCACCGCGCAACTCAAAGGTCTGCCACCTGCACTGGTGCAGACTGCCAGCGCCGACGTGCTGCGTGATGAAGGTGAAGCTTACGCACGCAAACTCGATGAAGCCGGAGTACCGGTTACGTCGGTGCGCTACAACGGCATGATTCACGATTACGGTTTGCTCAACGTGGTCAGCCATGTACCGGCGGTGCGGTCGGCGATGTTGCAGGCGTCTGAAGAACTGAAGCAACACTTGAAATAACCACAGTCCCATTGTGGGAGCGAGCCTGCTCGCGAAAGCGTCCCGTCAGACAGCGCTTCATTGAATGACACACCGCATTCGCGAGCAGGCTCGCTCCCACATGGGACAGGTGTGAAACTCAAAGCGCAGGCACAAAAAAACCCGACTCAATGATCGGGTTTTTTCTTTCCGCAAAAAGCAGTGCTTATTTCGCACGGCCTTTGTAGGAACCGCCTTCGCGGGTATCGATCTCGATCATGTCGCCGATTTCGATGAAGTCGGCAACCGACAGCTCGGTACCGTTCTTCAGTTTGGCAGGCTTCATCACCTTGCCGGAAGTGTCACCGCGAGCGGAGCCTTCGGTGTAGTCAACCTGACGCACGATGGTGGTCGGCAGCTCTACGGAAACCAGACGCTCTTCGAAGAACACGGCTTCGCAAACGTCGGTCATGCCTTCTTCAACGAAAGGCAGAACGCTTTCGATGTCTTCGGCGTTCAGCTCGTACATGGTGTAGTCAGTGGTGTCCATGAACGTATAGGTGTCACCGCTGATGAACGACAGGGTGGCTTCTTTACGATCCAGGATCACGTCGTCCAGTTTGTCGTCCGCACCGTAAACGGTTTCGGTCTTGTAACCGGTCAGCAGGTTCTTCAGCTTGGTCTTCATGATCGCGCTGTTACGGCCCGACTTGGTGAATTCAGCTTTCTGAACCAGCCAAGGATCGTTGTCGATACGGATCACGGTACCGGGTTTGAGTTCTTTACCAGTTTTCATTGCGAATATCCGAATTTGGATGGGATTTACAAAAATCTAGGCCGCGTATCATATCCAATTTACATAAAACTGTACCAGCGCCGTGGCAAGATCCGCCTGCAAGGCCTGTTCCAGACACCATGCCTCGGCGTTTTTCTGAAGTTCCGGCCAATGATTTCGCACCGCCAGCCAGTGCTCGCCGATCGGTTGCCCGGCGCTCCACGCTCGCCACAGACCGTTCATCGCCTGCGCCGCAGCGGGCGAAAGGCCGTGAGTGTAGAGCGCGAGGAAAGCGTCGAGCTTGTCCAGATGGATATCATCGTCCTGCTGATAGATGTGCCAGAGCATCGGCCGCCCCGCCCATTGCGCGCGCACGAATGAGTCTTCACCGCGCACCGCGTTGAAATCGCAGCACCACAGCAGATGGTCGTACTGATCCTGACGGACGAACGGCAGCACTTGCACGGTCAGGGACTCGCGCACATGAATCGCGCCGACCGTCAGGGTTTCCACGCCCAGCCAGCGCGCCACATCGCCGAGGATCCGCCCTTCCGGCACCAGCAGGTGAGTCGCCTGTGCGTCGGCCGCCAGCACATCCAGCCAACTGGCCAACCCGGGGTTTTCATAAGCAAACAGCGAGATCAGTTGCGCGTCCGGAGCAGGATCGATACCCAAGGCTTGCAGGAAATGTCGCTGGGCCGGCCGATCCTGCTGAAACTGCCGACGCTGTTCGAGCAGTCCGCATTCGCGCAGCAGGCCACCGGTGCCCGGCTTGAAGCCCGGAAAGAAGAAGAACTTCTGCACCGATTTGTATTTCACCGACGGCAAGCCATGGCAGCCGGTGACCCAGTCTTCGGCGCTGAGATAATCGAGGTTGAGCCACAGCGGCGGCGTTTCCCGCGCAGCCATGCTGTCCATGTAATCAGTGGGCAACTGACAGGCGAAGGCGGCGATGACTACGTCGGCTGCCTCGGCGTGCAGCCATTCGCTCGGCCACTGACGCACCTCGACGCCCTGCTGCCATTGCTGCACAACATCGACATCGATCTCAGGACAGAGGCGCTCGAACGCGCGCAGATCATCCACCCACAGGCGCACCGGCAAGGCATGCTCGGCCACCAGTTGCCGGGCCAGGCGCCAGGTCACGCCGATGTCACCGAAGTTATCGACCACGGTGCAGAAAATGTCCCAGCGGGGTTTCGCTTCAGGCATGCCGTTCTCCCGTTGGCAAAAAACCTCGATTGTCCGCATAAATGCGCTCGCGCAGAAGAGCCGACGGCGATTAATCTTCGTGCGACAATCGCCACTTGCCCGCAACCATCCGCCAGGAGGCCGCCATGCCCTACCGTCCCAATCCGCGTCGTCCCTTGCCTGTTCAGCTTAGCGCGCTGCATCTGACCGGCAGCATTGCGCTGGCCCTGTGGCTGGGGTTCCTGGCGATTGCGCTGACCTGCTGGCTGCTATCGCGCTTCATCTTTCCCGAGCAATTGGCCCCGGTGGCTCAAGCGGTGCAGCAATTGGCCAATCCGCCAGTTGCAGTCGAGCCACAGCCGGACGTCGCACCGCCGCCAACGCCGCTGTTCCAACAGTACGAAGAAAACCTGCGCAAGAATGAACAGCAGGCCCGACTGGACCAGGCGCGCGCCAATTCGCGCAATGCGTCGAACCCGAAATGCCAGTTCTGGCTGCAGCAGGACCAGACCGCGCCGACCGAAAAGAGCCGCGCCAACGTTTTGCAATTCTGCGATTGATCATGAACAAACACAGCGTCCACCAGTTGATTCTCGACAAGCTGCGCATCGACCTCGACATCGCCGAACGCGCTGCGCAAACCGCTTACGAAACCGCGACCCACGAAGAAAACATCGCCGAAAACAAGTACGACACGCTGGGGCTGGAAGCGTCATATCTGGCGGCGGGTCAGGCGAAGCGGGTTGAGGAGATTCGTCAGTCACTGGCGCTGTGCCAGAACCTGACGTTGCGTGCCTACGACGAAAATCGCGGCATCGAAGTCGGCGCCCTGCTCGGTCTGGAGGACGAAAAGGGTCGCGAGCAATGGCTGTTTCTGGCGCCGGATGCGGCGGGGCTGAAAGTCGACGTGGTGGGTCAGCCGATCACCGTCATCACCCCACGCTCGCCGCTGGGCAAAAGTCTGCTGGGCAAGTTCGCGGGCGATGAGGTGGAGATTCTGGTGGCGGGCACCCGGCAACAATTTGCTGTCACCGAGGTGCTCTGAAGCGGGTGCTTAGTGAACGGGCAGTTCGACGCCGTCGAACAGTTCTTCCAGCTCTTGCTTGTTGTGGCACTGAATGGCCTTGGCCATGACTTCGCGGGTCAGGTGCGGAGCGAATTTCTCGATGAAGTCGCACATGAAGCCACGCAGGAAGGTGCCACGACGGAAACCGATCTTGGTGATGCTCGACTCGAACAGCTCGCTGGCATCCAGCACCACCAGGTCGTTATCGAGTTTGGTATCGACGGCCATTTTAGCCACGATGCCCACGCCCAGACCCAGACGCACGTAGGTTTTGATCACGTCGGCGTCAGCAGCGGTGAACACCACTTTCGGCGTCAGGCCACGATGGCTGAAGGCTTCGTCGAGCTTGGAACGGCCGGTGAAACCGAACACGTAAGTAACAATCGGATATTCGGCCAGCGCTTCGAGGGTCAGCTTCGGCAGCTTGGTCAGCGGGTGGCCGTGGGGTACGACCACGCAGCGGTTCCAGCGATAGCACGGCATCATCACCAGATCACCGAATAGCTCCAGCGCTTCAGTGGCAATAGCGAAATCGACGGTGCCGTCAGCGGCCATTTCGGCGATCTGCATCGGCGAGCCCTGATGCATGTGCAGGGCCACGTCCGGGTATTGCTTGATGAAATTGCTGATCACCGGCGGCAACGCATAACGCGCCTGGGTGTGGGTGGTGGCGATCGACAGGGTGCCCTTTTTCTCGTTGGAGAATTCCTGGGCAATCTGCTTGATGCTTTCGACTTTGCGCAGAATCTCGCCGGCGGTGGTGATGATGCGCTCGCCGGCCGGGGTGACGCGGGTCAGGTGCTTGCCGCTGCGGGCGAAGACTTCGACGCCCAGCTCGTCTTCCAGCAGGCGGATCTGCTTACTGATGCCCGGTTGCGAGGTGTACAGGCTTTGAGCGGTAGCGGAAACGTTGAGGTCGTGGTGCGCCACTTCCCAGATGTAGCGCAGTTGTTGAAGCTTCATATCAATCCCTCAAAGCAGGTAGACGCCACGGGCATCAGCGACGGTATATAACTATATTAATGGTTCGAAGAATAAATCTAGAACTTTTTTATCAAAACGCCATTATTCCTGCTTCAACGATCCTCCCGCCGCCGGCGCTCCATCAGCGGCACCAGATAGACCGGCACCTTGGCCAACTGCAGGACCCGCGCCGCCGTGCGCCCCAACGGCGTTTCCGCGCCGACGCCATGGCTGTGACTGCCGACGATCAGCAGATCGACCGAGAGTTTGTGCACCTGGTCGAGAATCACCTGCGACGGATCACCCTGGAGCACGCGCACCGCGCGAATGCGCTGCAGATCCTGTTCGCCGTCGTCCCCCAGTTCTTCACGAAAGCTGTCGAGCACCCGCTGTTCGATATTGGCAATGACTGTTTTCAGACCCTGACTATGGAATTCGTTCAATGCCTGTTCGTCGAGATAGCTTTGCAGCACTGACTCGGCGAACAGGCCCATGGGTTCCACCGCGTGTACTACATAAAGATCGGCATTGAAGGTGCGCGCCAAGGCCAGGGCATGCTGCATCACGAACGGTGCGTACAGACCGAGGTCGGTGGCATACAGCATTGAGCGAATCATGGGACCTCCTCGCGAGCCAACGATGGCGGAGATTGATTCAGCTTAGCAGTGCCTTGGCGAGTACGACGTGCGACGCAACGTCCTGAATGAAAAGGCTCTAGATCGGCGGTTCGTTGCTGATGCCGTGGGGCACGTGGCCGGTGGCGACCACTTCGCGAGCCAGCTCGCAATGACCGGTCTGGTCATCGAAGAACACGTCAGCGGCGAAGGCTTCGAGGAACGCCGATTTGGTCAGGCCACCGAGAAACAGCGATTCATCGAGGCGGATATCCCATTCCCGCAAGGTGCGAATCACTCGCTCATGGGCCGGCGCCGAACGCGCAGTCACCAGCGCGGTGCGGATCGGGCAATCGTCATCGGGAAACTCGCGCTGCAACAGATTGAGCGCTGCCAGAAAGCCCTTGAACGGCCCACCGCGCAAAGGCTCGCGTGCCGATTCGCGTTCCTTGGCCTGAAACGCTTCCAGGCCGCCGGACTGATAAACGCGCTCGGACTCGTCGGAAAAGATCACCGCGTCACCGTCGAAGGCGATACGCAATTCATCACTGGCCGCACGGCTCGCGCCACCGGACAGAATCGTGGCGGCGGCGAACCCGGCGTCCAGCGCGGCACGCACGTCTTCGGCGTGAGTCGAGAGAAACAGGTCGCAGCCAAACGCTTTCAGATAAGGGTACGGACTGCGCCCACCGACGAACGCCGCACGAGAAATCGCCAGGCCGTAATGATGAATCGAATTGAACACGCGCAGCCCGGTGTCGGCGCTGTTACGGGAAACCAGAATCACCTCGACCCGCGCGCGACCGAGGCGGCTGTTCAGGCTCAGGAGTTTTTCCACCAGCGGGAACGCATCGCCCGGCGCGAGGATTTCGTCTTCGTGCTCGATCTGATATTGCCGATAGGCTTCGACGCCGCTCGACAGGTAGACCTTGTGGCTTTCGCTCAGGTCGAACAAGGCGCGCGAGGAAATCGCCAGCACCAGTTTGTCATCGATGTTATTGGCCATGCCTTCCCCCAGAACAACCGACTCAGGTATTGCGTCGGTCGATAAAACCCAAATGGCGATACAGCGCCTCGATGCGCGGCAACTCGCAGCCCGCCGCGTTCGCCGCCGCCAGTGGCCGGGCGTAAATCGCCTCCAGCTCCAGCGGGCGTTTGTGTGCAAAGTCGTGGTACATGCTCGGCCAGTAATCGGGCATTTTCTCGGTCATGGTGAACAGGTACTCGGCATAGCCGGGCGGGATCTCGTATCCACAGGCCTTGGCGCCCAGCACCACTTCCGCCATCAGTGCCTGAATCGACACGCGGCTGTCAGCATCAGCCATCAGCGCTTCGGTTCCCGCGCCGAGCAACACCGAAAGGCCGTTATAGGGAATATTCCACACCAGTTTCTGCCAGCGCGCCTGATGCAGGTTGGCCATCGCCTGCGAGTCGATGCCGGCGGCACGGAACAGTCCGGCTCCCTCTTCGACGATCGCCATGCGCGCTACTTCATCAATGGCCGAGCCGCTGTGATAACCGACATTCACCGCGCCAAGGGCCTGATGGGTAATCTGCCCCGGCCCTTCGCGGTGCACGCAGATCAGGCACAGACCACCGAGCAGATGCAGTGAATCCGGCAACAGTGGCCGCAGGCTGTCTTCGACATCCAGACCGTTCTGCAGCAACAGCACCTTGGCGTCAGGCTTGGCGGCCTGAATGATCGCCGGGGCCAGACCGGCGTTGCTGGTGGTCTTGGTGCCGACCAGCAGCCAGTCACAGGGCGGCATGTCTTCGGCAGCGGAATAGGCATTGGCCGGATGCAGCGTCAACGGCCCGTGCACCGCACTGTTGATCTGCAAACCGCGCTCAGCCACCGCCGAGAATTCGCTGCGCAACAAAAAGTGCACGTCGAAACCGGCACGCGCCAGCATCACCCCGTAGAACCCGCCGATTGCACCGGTGCCGATAATCCCCACCACCGGCTTGCTGACTGTCTCGCTCATGGCAACTCCTCTGCAATTCGACTCAGCGATTGCGCCACCGCCTGGTTGAGTTGATCAACCGTCAGACGTGTGTGCACTGCGCCAAAGAACTCGCCGTCGCGCACCACAAACAGCGCCGGCAAATGAAACACCTGATAACGCTCGACCAGCCCGCCATTGTCGCCGGCGTCAATCCAGCACAGCCGATCGATAGCCAGCGGCAATCCCGGCAACACCTCGCGGGCATAACGACAACTGGCGCAGCCGACGCTGGTGAAGATCACCAGAGAAACCCCGCGCATCGCCAGCAGCCGCTGGTCGGCGTCGAAGTCGGTCAGCTCGGATTCGACCACTATACTGGGGGAAACAATGTCAGATGGCCGACACAGGGAGTCTGTGCTCATGGGACGTTTCATTCCTCATCCGGACGAAGTGCCGGTTGAATTGACGTTACTCAAGCCTGAATGCATTTCCAGACAACAGCTGCACACTATCAGCCTCGGCGGCATCGCTTGCAATTACCACCGCGCCTGGCGCCACGGCACTGCACTGCAAGTACGCATGCCGACGCTGAATGCCGACTTCTGTTGCCCGGGCTATGTGGCCTGGTGTCTGCGCCGTAAAAAAGGCTATCTGGTGGGCATCGCCTTCACTGACGAACAGACCCTGTTCAGCGCGCGAATGGGTGAGCAGGTGTGTCAGATCGAACGCTATTCGCGCATGCAGGACAGCCACGATGACCTGCAGGATATTCAGGCGCTGGCCCTGCAATGGGTCGAGGAGCATGCCGAAGAGTTCTCCCACGACAACCTGCGCAAGGCTTTTGCGCAGCCAGCGCTGGACTAAAGCACGGTTTGCCCATTGTCGAGCCGCCTCTGACGCGCTAAGGTTCGGCTCCCCCGACGCGCTAAATCTGCTGTGCTCCGCCGCGCGGGGATCGCTGGCGGCCGGCACCCGTGACCTGACGAGTAAACGATGGCTGATTTACCGATCAACGACCTAAACGTCGCCTCTAACGAGACCCTGATCACTCCCGATCAGCTCAAGCGTGATATCCCCCTGAGCGACGCCGCCCTGCGCACCGTCACCAAGGGCCGCGAAGTCATTCGCAACATTCTCGATGGCACCGACCACCGTCTGTTCGTCGTGATCGGCCCGTGCTCGATTCACGACATCAAGGCTGCCCACGAATACGCCGATCGCCTCAAGGTGCTGGCCGAGGAAGTCTCGGACACTCTGTACCTGGTCATGCGCGTGTATTTCGAAAAGCCGCGTACCACCGTCGGCTGGAAAGGTCTGATCAACGATCCGTATCTGGACGACTCGTTCAAGATCCAGGACGGTCTGCACATCGGTCGTCAGTTGCTGCTCGACCTGGCCGAGAAAGGCCTGCCGACCGCGACCGAAGCCCTCGACCCGATCTCCCCGCAGTATCTGCAGGATCTGATCAGCTGGTCGGCCATCGGCGCGCGTACCACCGAATCGCAGACTCACCGCGAAATGGCTTCCGGTCTGTCCTCGGCCGTCGGCTTCAAGAACGGCACCGACGGCGGCCTGACCGTGGCGATCAACGCCTTGCAGTCGGTATCCAGCCCGCACCGTTTCCTCGGCATCAACCAGGAAGGTGGCGTGTCGATCGTCACCACCAAGGGCAACGCCTATGGTCACGTGGTGCTGCGCGGCGGTAATGGCAAGCCGAACTATGATTCGGTCAGCGTTGCGCTCTGCGAGCAGGCGCTGAACAAGGCGAAGATCAAGCCGAACATCATGGTCGACTGCAGCCACGCCAACTCCAACAAGGACCCGGCCCTGCAACCGCTGGTGATGGAGAACGTCGCCAACCAGATCCTCGAAGGCAACCAGTCGATCATCGGCCTGATGGTTGAAAGCCACCTGAACTGGGGCTGCCAGGCGATTCCAAAGGATCTCGCCGACCTGCAATACGGCGTGTCGATCACCGATGCCTGCATCGATTGGTCCGCCACCGAAAACACCTTGCGCAGCATGCACGCCAAGCTCAAGGACGTATTGCCGAAGCGTCAGCGCACGTAAGCTGCGTTTTACGCGCATAAAAAAACGCCGGACATTGTCCGGCGTTTTTGTGTGTGCGGTTCAGATCTTCGCAGCGCGACGCTGATGACGTTCCATATAGCGCTCGACGTAGGAGCATGACGGGATCACCGTGTAGCCCATTTCTTCGGCGTATTGCAGCGCGCGTTCGGTCAGCGCTGCGGCAATGCCACGGCCGCGCAGGGCATTGGGCACGAAGGTGCGGTAGATATCCAGGGTCTGCTTGCCCAGATCCATGTAGGTCAGGTAAGCACGATGACCGTCCACAGTGGTCTCGAATTGATGACCAGCCTGGTCATGGTGGATGGACAACGCCTCGCTCATCACTACTCCTCGCGGGTCTTGAATTGTGACCCCTACCTTACCGATGTTTTTCCGGCGAAGGAACATCTACGCCACCCCGTGCCTGATGGACACTGAGAAGAGCCACACCGATCTCGCGCAATCTGACACCTGCTGAATAGTAGGCACCATTGGCGAAAATGCTCAAGGTACGCTCGTCATCGGATGGTTTGCGTGCATTGGCATCGATGGTCGCAGGTTCGGCCGCAAGACAATCTTTGCGTGCCGTTTGCCTGAACATTGCCGGAATGTTGAGACTTAAGACGTGCGACCTTTTTTAAAGTCACCTGTACATCAACAAAGATACGCGAAGCGCTTCGCAGAACCTGAACAAAAGTGTGGACGAATTCATTTAGAAAGACTTTAGCCGAAGTCGCAAAAACAGCGCGCGAGCGCGGGAACTTTTCCCGTTTGAGTCGCTCACGCCGGGGCTTGCAGCTGGATATTTTTTATACAGCGCAGTTAAAAGTTGCTCGAAAAAGAATCAACGCCTACAATTTTTTTTGCTTCTTGCGCTACGTCAGTTTACTTACTACAAGTAATGGGTAGTATGTACGCCGGCTATTTCCTCAATCGTGAGGAGACAGCCACTTAATTTGAAAGTCCTTGAAGGGGAACACGATGAACAACGTTCTGAAATTCTCTGCTCTGGCTCTGGCCGCAGTTCTGGCTACCGGTTGCAGCAGCGCATCGAAAGAAACCGAAGCACGTCTGACCGCTACTGAAGACGCAGCTGCTCGCTCCCAGGCTCGTGCAGACGAAGCTTACCGTAAAGCTGATGAAGCTCTGGCTGCTGCTCAAAAAGCACAACAGACTGCTGACGAAGCTAACGAGCGTGCTCTGCGCATGCTGGAAAAAGCTAGCCGCAAGTAATAATCCCTCGGGATTGTTATCGAGCCGATCCGGTTTTCCGGGTCGGCTTTTTTGTGCCCGGTGCTTTTCTCCGGGCAATAAAAAACCCGCCGACGCTGCACGCATCGGCGGGTTTCGATCAGCTCTTATTGCTGCAGGTCGATCGGTGCACTGCTCACCATCGGCGCCGAGGTATTCGGCACGGCGATCTCTACCGGCAGGCCGTCTTCGGCCGCAACCACATCACGCACCACATCCCAGTTCATGCGCAGGTTGCTGGTGATGTCTTCACGCTTGAGCATCGCGTTGATCACCGCCGTGTGCTTGTCTACCACCGACGGATTGCCCTTGTCATCGAGCGGCGTGTGCGCTTCCAGATAGACCTTGCCGCCACTGCGACCGAACTTGTACGGGTCGTTGATGATGCGCACCGAGGTGCCCACCGGGACCATGCCGGCCATTTCCAGCACGTTGTTGTTGAACATGCGGAAGCAGCCGTGGCTGGTGCGCATGCCGATGCCGAACTTCTTGTTCGAACCGTGGATCAGGTAGCCCGGCGTGCCGAGGGTGAACTTGAACGGCCCCAGCGGGTTATCAGGACCGGCCGGCACCACATTCGGCAGCGGATCACCGTCAGCAGCGTGTTCGGCCTTGATCGAAGCCGGAGGCGTCCACGTCGGGTTCGGTGTCTTGGCGATGATCGAGGTGTGCGCGATCGGCGAGCCCCAGCCTTCACGGCCGATACCCAGCGGGAAGGTGTACACCACGTCACGGCCTTTCGGGTAGTAATAGAGACGGTATTCGGCGAGGTTGATGACGATGCCTTCACGCGGGCCCGGCGGCAGGATGAAGCGCGTCGGCAGGACGATCTCGGTACCGGCGCCCGGCAGCCAGGCATCGATGCCCGGGTTGGCCGCAACCATTTCCGAATAGCCCAGATCGTAGGTGGTACCCAGGTCGGCGAAGGTGTCTTCGTACTTGGCTTTGATCACCTGCACCTGGCCGACGATGTCCTCGCCGGGTGGTGGCAGGGGAAGCTCCAATGCAGCAACGGGACCGGCCACACACAGGGCGGCAAGTGACAGGCAGCGGGTGACGGCAGGAAAGCGCGGCAACATCCGGAAAATCCTTCGCATGATCATCAAGGGTATAAGGCCGCGATTGTACACCGCGGCTTGGGGATTCGGGAGACACGCCGATAGACCGTGTCGCGCCCTGAAAGATCGCAGCCTGGTTGCACTCGTCAGCTCCTACATTTGCAACGCATTCCCTGTAGGAGCTGACGAGTGCAACGAGGCTGCGATCTTTTGATCTTAAAGTTCGAATCGCAGCTCAGGCCAGATCGGCGAGGTGCCGCGCTTTTGCGATTCGAGAATCGCCCGGCACAGCGAGCACAGGCGCTGATCCTGGAACACCCGCCGATCAACATTCGACCAGCGCGGTTGCGCCGGCAGCAGAGTGCCGCACAGCGTGCGATCGGCCGAGCCGCCGAGTTCCAGCTGCCGCGTCACCAGATGCACCCGCACTTCCTGGCAGGCGAACAGATCCAGCTGCTCGTCAGGCTCGATCAGTTGGTAGGCAAACAGGGACCAGGCAGGACGCGGCATCGGGGGCTCCAAATTAGGGGGCGCCACATTAGCCGAAAGCCTGCCTGTAGAAAAGCCTCATAACAGCGGTTTTAGCGTCGGCCAGACATTTTCCAGCAACTTGCCCTGAGCCCCGGCAGCCGGGTGCAGACCGTCGGCTTGCATCAGGTCCGGATGACCACCGACACCTTCGAGAAAAAACGGCACCAACGGGATGTTTTTCTCTACGGCGAGCTTGCCGTAAACCTCAGCGAACGAATCGGTGTAGCGCTTGCCATAATTGGGTGGCAACTGCATGCCGAGCAGCAGCACTTTCGCGCCGCTCTGCCGCGAGCTGTCGATCATCGAAGCAAGATTTTGTTGCAATTGCGTTGGCGGCATCCCGCGCAGGCCGTCATTGCCACCCAGCTCGAGGATCACCAACTCCGGCTTATGCTCTGCAAGCAGCGCCGGCAGCCGCGCCTGGCCTCCGGCACTGGTGTCGCCACTGATCGAGGCGTTGACCACTTTATCGTCGAAACCCTCTTGTTTGAGGCGCTGCTCGAGCAGCGAGACCCACCCCAGACGGGTATCCAGGCCGAAACCGGCGCTGATACTATCGCCAACGATCAGGACAGTACCCGCCGCTGCGTTCTGGGCCATGCACATCAAGGCCAGGCCAGCACTCAAAAACCATACACGCATCGGATTCTCCATGGGCGCAAGCATTCTCACCGCGAAGAACCTCAGCAAAGTGGTCCCTAGCGCGGAAGGTGAACTGACTATCCTGCACGAACTCAGCCTGGAACTGAACAAGGGCGACAGCCTGGCCATCGTCGGCGCGTCCGGTTCCGGCAAATCCACCCTCCTCGGCCTGCTCGCCGGACTCGACCTGCCGAGCAGCGGCGAAGTCACTCTCGCCGGCCAGGGCCTGAGCAATCTCGACGAAGACCAGCGCGCGCGAATCCGCGCCGAGCACGTCGGGTTTGTCTTCCAGTCGTTCCAGTTGCTCGACAGCCTCAATGCGCTGGAGAACGTCATGTTGCCGCTTGAACTCGATGGCCGCAAAGATGCCCGCGAGCGCGCTACGCAATTGCTTCAGCGCGTCGGCCTCGGCCAGCGCCTGACCCACTCGCCGCGCCAGCTCTCCGGTGGTGAACAGCAACGTGTAGCAATCGCGCGCGCCTTCGCCGCCGAACCGGACGTGCTGTTCGCCGACGAGCCGACCGGCAACCTCGACAGCCACACCGGCGAGCGCATCAGCGACTTGCTGTTCGAATTGAACAAGGAACGCGGCACCACCCTGGTGCTGGTGACCCACGACGAACGCCTGGCCCATCGCTGCCGGCGCCTGATCCGTCTTGAAGCCGGGCTGCTGGTCGCCCCTCTGGAGCCTTGATGGCACGTCTGCCGCTGTTGCGTCTGTTCAGCCTTGCCCTGCGCCAGCTCATGCGCGATGGCCGCGCCGGTGAGCTGCGCGTGTTGTTCTTTGCGCTGGTGGTGGCCGTCGCGGCAAGCACCGCGATCGGCTATTTCGGCGCCCGCCTCAATGGCGCGATGATGCTGCGGGCTACCGAGTTTCTCGGTGCCGATCTGGTCCTTGAAGGCAGCTCGCCGGCCCGCGAGGAGCAAATCCGCAGCGGCACCGAACTGCGCCTGAATCATGCGCAAGTGGTGGAGTTCTCCAGCGTCATTGCCACCGACAACGGCATTCAGCTGTCGAGCATCAAAGCTGTCGACCGTGCCTATCCATTGCGTGGCGAGCTGAAAAGCGCGCCCGCACCATTTGCCGAGGAAGAAGTCGGCGGCGAACCGCAACCCGGTGAAGCCTGGGTCGAGGCGCGTCTGTTGACTGCGCTGGATCTGAAGATCGGCGACAGCATCGACGTCGGCATGAAGACGCTCAAGCTGACCCGCGTGCTGACCTACGAGCCGGATCGCGCCGGCAACTTCTACAGCCTGACGCCACGGGTACTGATCAATCTTGACGACCTCGCCGCCACCGGCGTGGTGCAACCGGGCAGCCGGGTGAGTTATCGCGAACTGTGGCGCGGCGAACCGCAGGCGCTGGAAACTTATCGCGAGCTGATCAAACCGGGCCTCGCTGCAAACCAGCGAATCCAGGATGCCCGTGACGGTAACCGGCAGATTGGCGGTGCGCTGGGCAAGGCCGAGCGCTATCTGAACATGGCCAGTCTGGTCGCGGTGTTGTTGGCTGGCGTGGCCGTGGCGCTATCAGCCAACCGTTTCGCCAGTCGCCGTTTCGACGCCAGTGCCTTGCTGCGCTGCCTCGGCTTGTCGCGCCGGGAAACCATGGTGCTGTTCAGCCTGCAACTGACGGTGCTCGGCCTGATTGCCGCCATCAGTGGCGCCCTGCTCGGTTGGCTGGCGCAGTTGGGGCTGTTCGCGTTGCTGCATGATTTGCTGCCAAGTGACGTGCCACCGGGTGGCCTGTTTCCGGCGATGGCCGGGATTGGCACCGGGCTGGTGGCGCTGGCCGGTTTTGCCTTGCCGCCTTTGGCTGCACTGGGTCGCGTGCCGCCGCTGCGGGTGTTGCGCCGCGACATGCTGCCGATCCCCTCGAGCACATGGATGGTCTACGGCGCGGCGCTGGGTGCGCTGGGCCTGATCATGTGGCGTCTGAGCCTCGACCTGCTGCTGACCTTCGCCCTGCTTGGCGGTGGCGTAGTCGCCGCGCTGGTGCTGGGCGGCCTGCTGTTGTTGCTGCTGCAAAGCCTGCGCCGCATGCTGGCCCGCGCCTCGTTGCCATGGCGTCTGGGCCTTGGCCAGTTGTTGCGGCATCCATTGGCGGCGGCCGGGCAGTCGCTGGCGTTCGGTCTGATCCTGCTGTCGATGGCGCTGATCGCACTGCTGCGCGGCGAACTGCTCGACACCTGGCAGAACCAGCTACCGAAAAACGCGCCGAACTATTTCGCGCTGAATATTCTCCCGGCGGACAAACAGGCTTTCGCCGATCACCTGATCAAGGTGTCCGCGCAAGCGGCGCCGTTGTATCCGGTGGTGCCGGGTCGGTTGATCAGCATCAATGGCGAAGCGGTACAACAGATCGTCAGCAAGGACTCGGCCGGTGACCGCGCCATTCAGCGTGACCTGAGCCTGACCTGGGCGGCGGATCTGCCGGCCGGCAACAAGCTCACCGCCGGCTCGTGGTGGAGCGGCCAGCCGTCCGATGATGTGCCGGGGGTTTCGGTGGAAGGCAAGGTTGCCGAAAGCCTGAAACTCAAACTCGGCGATCACATGATGTTCAGTGTCGGCGGGGTCAATCGCGAAGCGAAAGTCACCAGCCTGCGCGAGATCAACTGGGACAACTTCCAGCCGAACTTCTTCATGATCTTCCAGCCCGGTACCTTGAAGGATCTGCCGGCGACCTACCTGACCAGTTTCTATCTGGCTCCGGGGCATGATCAGCAGATCGTCGAGTTGTCGCGGACCTTCCCGGCGGTGACCATCCTGCAGGTCGAAGCGTTGCTCGAACAGCTGCGCAGCATCCTCGCTCAGGTCACTCTGGCGGTGGAATATGTATTGTTGTTTGTTCTGGCTGCGGGGATGGCGGTGCTGTTCTCCGGCCTGCAAGCGACGCTGGATGAACGCATCCGCCAGGGTGCGCTGTTACGCGCGCTGGGCGCCGAGCGGCAATTGCTGATCAAGGCGCGGCGTATCGAATTCGGTCTGTTGGGTGCGGTCAGCGGTCTGCTCGCGGCGATCGGTTCGGAGGTGGTCAGTCTGGTGCTTTACCGCTACGCTTTTGATCTGCCATGGCATCCGCATCCATGGCTGCTGGTGCTGCCGCTGATTGGCGCCGCGCTGATTGGGGGCGCCGGTGTGTTCGGCACGCGTCACGCTCTGAATGCCAGCCCACTGACAGTGTTGCGCGAGGGTTGATAGACTCAAGCGGTCTTAATCACAAGAAGTCGCCATGAGTCGTTATCGCCCTCCCCGCACCGCCGGCACCGCGCTGATCACCCCCGAGGGTGAAGCGCGGATGCGCGCCGAATTCCATGAGTTGTGGCATGTGCGTCGCCCCCAGGTCACCCAGGCTGTGAGTGAAGCGGCAGCGCAGGGCGATCGTTCGGAAAACGCCGAGTACACCTACGGCAAGAAGATGCTGCGCGAAATCGACAGTCGCGTGCGTTTTCTCACCAAACGCCTGGAAGCGCTCAAGGTAGTCAGCGAAAAACCCAGCGACCCAAACAAGGTCTATTTCGGCGCCTGGGTGACCATCGAAGACGAAGACGGCAAGCAGTCGCGCTACCGCATTGTCGGCCCCGATGAACTGGACCTCAAACAGGGTTTGATCAGCATCGACTCGCCGCTCGCCCGCGCGCTGATCGGCAAGGCACTCGACGCAGAAGTGCGGGTGCAGACGCCGACCGGCGAGCAGTTCGTTTACATCGTTGCGATTGAATACCCGTAAGACTGATCAGCGCCGAGTGATCAGGCCCTGCCGCGCTACGCGGGTCAGTTGCTTGATCATGTCCGGCGCATCTTCTGCGCTCGGCGCCTGAATCACCGCCAGATCGAAGCTGTCCGTAGCAAAACGCGCCAGCGACTCGCCGTCATCGACAAACTGGATCAGGAACGCGGCAGGACCGCCGCTGCGACGTGGCCAGCCATCGAGATAACGCAACAGCGTCGGCTGGTGTTTGCCGCCAAGAAGGATTTTCGGGTTGCGCTGGGTGACATGTGCCGTGATCGGCGCGGGACGTGCTGGAGGGCGTAGTGCGTTCATCGTGTCGTGTCTCTGCCTCAAAAGTCTGCATGGCAGGTGAGAGGCAACACCGAACCAGCGCTTTAGCGGTATTTCGAAGCCCTGTTCCGGCTTCTGACGGTAACTGTAGAAGTCACCTGGCGCCCCGCAAGTAGCTGTTTAAATCGGCGCATGGGCAACATCCTAGAGAACGTGACCGACCAGTGTCAAGAATCCCCCGCAACAAAAAAAGGCCCGCGCAATGCGGGCCTTTGCCTTGAGCCAGAGCCTTCAACCGGCGATGGCGCGATCCGCCGAGAGCTTGCCGGCGCCTTCAATCAGGACCGCAATGCTGCCGGCCAACAAAGCCAGAGCGAACTCGTAACCGTTGTTGGCCATGAACAGACCGTTACCGATGTGCACCGAGAAGATCGCCACCAGCGAGAGGAACGCCAGACCGAGTGCCGCCGGGCGTGCCAGCAGGCCGATGATCAGCGCCAGACCGGCGAAGAACTCGGTACCGCCAGCCAGCGAGGCCATCAGGTAGCCGGGGGTCAGGCCAATGCTTTCCATCCATTGTGCGGTGCCGGCCAAGCCGTAACCACCGAACAGACCAAAGAGTTTCTGCGAACCGTGGGCGGCGAAGATCACGCCGACAGCAATGCGCAGGACAGTCAGGCCGTAACCGGCGCGGGTGAACAGAACCTTGTTGATCAGAGAGCTCATGGTGCATTCCTTGTTGTGCAGAAGTGTTTGTGTGTTTGGGTTGGTCGCTATATTAATCAGTTTATTTCATGTTTAAAGCGCAAAAATTTCGCCATAACAATCGAATTGTTAGATTATTTCCGTGTGACCACTTTCTGCTGCCGGGGCTCGAGCGACTCTCGCTCCCGGTCGAATGCCAGATAATACTTGTTCACGCTATTAACATAGCTGACGGCGCCCATCCCCACCTGCTCCATGGCAATGCGCTCGACCTGGAAGAACCACTGGTTGGGATTGAGGCCACGGCGGCGGGCTTCCGCGCGCATACCCTGGACGCGCTCGGGGCCGATGTTGTACGCGGCGAGGGTGAACGCCATGCGCTCACGCTCGTTGAGTTTCGGGCTGCTGAAGAACTTGCGGCGGATCATCGCCAGGTACTTGGCGCCGGCCTGCACATTCGCATCGAGATTCTGGATATTGTTCACGCCGACCCGTTGCGCGGCGGACGGAGTGATCTGCATCAGCCCGGTCGGACCGCTGCCGCTGCGGGCGTTGGGCTGCAGACGCGATTCCTTGAACGCCAGCGCCGCCAGGTTAAGCCAGTCCATGTTCTGCGCATCGGCGTGCTTCTGCAGGGTTGGACGGAGTTTTTCCAGACGCTGGCGATCGGCCTTGGCCAGCGGATTGTGCACCTGATACAGGCGTCGATAGATGCGCAGGAAAGCGGCGTCTTCATCCGACGGTCTCTTGTAACCGGTGAGGAAGCGATCGATGCTCGCGCGCAACATCGACGCATCGCGGCGCACGAACCAATGTTCTTCGCCCGGCTCGCCGAGGCTCAGCTGCCGATCGAGACGCAGCTTCGGCAGGATTTTGCCCCAACGCTCGGCAATCGGTTGCTCGACAATGGTCAGGTGGAAAATCCCGCCCTGAACCATCTCCAGCACATCTTCGACCGCCAGCGTCGGATCGACCCACTCGATATTGATCGGCGCCAGTTTGTGCAGCGCCAGTTTCTGGTTGAGCTGGCTGACCACCTCCCCCGCCGCACTGCCGGTGGGCAAGGCCAGGGTCTTGCCGGACAGTTGCTCGACCTTGGTGTACCGGCGCTGGCCCTTGATGCCGACCAGCGCCAGCGGCACGTTGCTGGCAATCGGCTCACTGCTGGCCACTGCATAGCCCGATGGCAGATCGAGCAATTCACCGGGCGCGACCATGTCGCCTTCGCCGCGCTGCAAAGCGCCGAGCAATTGATCCTTGGCTTTGGGAATGATCTTGAGGGTGACTTCCTGGCCGTCGCGAGCATGGCCATTGAGGTATTGCTCGAACGCGCGCAATCGGTGGTACTCGACACCGATGGCCTGGCCCTGGACTTCGCCGGAGCTGTTGCGGCTCTGATTGACCAACACCCGCAACACGCGGCTGCTGCGGATTTCGGAGAGGTCGCGAACCTTGCTCGCCGGTACGGCTTGCAGCGGTCCGGGCAGGCGCGCGGCCGCCGTCATCGGCAGCAGCAACGCAGCACACAACAGCAGCAGAACCGAGGGACGATGCATCCACTCTCCGAAAAGAATACGGGGCGATTCGTCGCAAAAGAGACGACATCACCGACGAAAACAGAGCGCTTTGCGCGCTGATAAAGTGCGTGAGACTGGCACAGTGATGGCATTGTCGCCACCCCGGAGTCCCCCGCGGCCTCAACAGACAGCCATAAGTCTTTGTAGTTCTTGGCTTTTCTTATAAATCTACAGCTCTGATATGCTTTCCGGCCTTCGGCCCGAGGTAGCACCATGCAACTCATCGATATCGGCGTCAACCTGACCAACCCCAGTTTCGCCGACAAACACCAGGCCGTGCTCGACCGCGCCTACGCCGCCGGCGTCTGCCAACTGGTGCTGACTGGCACCAGCGTCGAGGGTAGCGAGCAGGCGCTGGAACTGTGCCAGCAACTGGATGAAAGTGGCCAACGGCTGTTCGCCACCGCCGGTATTCACCCGCATTCGGCCAGCGACTGGAACGCTGACAGCGCCCGTCGTCTGCGCAGTCTGTTGAACGAATCCAGCGTCGTCGCGGTGGGCGAATGCGGGCTGGATTTCAACCGCGACTTCTCCCCGCGCGCGCAACAGGAAAAGGTTCTCGAAGAACATCTGGCG
Organism: Pseudomonas siliginis; assembly: GCF_024072275.1. Lineage (NCBI taxonomy): Bacteria > Pseudomonadati > Pseudomonadota > Gammaproteobacteria > Pseudomonadales > Pseudomonadaceae > Pseudomonas > Pseudomonas siliginis. The sequence goes on from NZ_CP099598.1 coordinate 4,160,611, forward strand.
CTGGCCGTCGAACTGCAATTGCCGGTCTTCCTGCACGAGCGTGATGCCAGCCAGCGGCTGCTGGAGATCCTCAAAGACTTCCGCGATCAACTGCCGGCGGCGGTGGTGCACTGCTTCACTGGCGAGCAAAAGGCTTTGTTCAGCTACCTCGATCTGGATCTGCACATCGGCATCACCGGCTGGATCTGCGACGAACGCCGGGGCACGCATCTGCATCCATTGGTCAAAGAGATCAAGCCGGGGCGGCTGATGCTGGAAAGCGATGCGCCATATCTGCTGCCGCGCACGTTGCGGCCGAAGCCGAAAAACGGCCGCAATGAGCCGGCGTATCTGAGCGAAGTGCTGCGCGAGGTGGCGCTGCATCGCGGCGAGACCGAGGAAGCGCTGGCCGCACATACCACCGCGTGTGCCCGGGCGTTTTTTAATCTCCCCATTCTCACCTGACTGCACACTTCCCCTGTGGCAGCGAGCCTGCTCGCGAAGGCGGTGGATCAGCTACAAATGGGCTGAAGGACGCAACGCTTTCGCGAGCAGGCTCGCTCCCACAATAGATCTCGGCATCTTTTGATTCATATCAAAACTCCCGAATCTGCATAGCGGCACAATAATGGCACCTTGCCAAAACTGTTTCCGCTATCAGAGAAGACCTCCATGGGTGCCTGGCTTAGCAACATCTCGCTGAAATACAAATTCTGGGCGGTCAACGCGGTCGCCTTTGTCACCACCCTGCTGCTCGTACTGTACGCCGTACATCTCGAACAGCAGGCCCGCAGCCACGCCGCGCAGGCATCTGCGCAAGCGCAGGCGCAGTTGCTCAAGGCCTGGCCGACCGGGCAACCGTTGCCCAAGTCCGCTCAGGTGCTGACCTTCAAGCGCGGTGAAGTGCCGCGTCTCAACGATCAACCGCTACTGGAAATCAGCGGCAGCAACGGCTGGAACGCCACCAATGAAATGCCGCTGTTTGGCGAGAATCCGTTGATCGGCGCCGAAGTGTTCAGCCGTGCCGACGGCGAGCAAGTGGCGGTCATCGCCTATGCCCCGAGCCTGAGCCAGGTGTTCAGCGAGCGTTTCGCCAACTATGCCGTGGCGGTCTTCGTCCTGATGCTGGCGATGCTAGGCGCTTCGCAGCTGCTGATCCGCTTTCTGCTCAGCCAGCTCAACACGTTGAAAGATGTGATGCTGCACGTTGAAAAAACCGGCAACCTCTCCGCTCGCGTGCCGCTGGTGGGCAGGGACGAAGTCGGGCAGATGGCCAATGCCTTCAACGCCATGCAGGCCGGTTATCAACGCGTCGTGACCACCGTTGCCAGCACCGCGCGACAACTGGATGACGGTGCAGCGCGGCTGGCCTCGAGCATGAACGACGTGCGCCACGGCATGCTCGGCCAACAAAGCGAAACCGACCAGGCTGCCACCGCGATCAACGAAATGACCGCCACCGTTTATCACATCGCGCAACACGCCGGCGCCACCCGCGATCTGTCGAAAACCGCCGATGGCCTCGCCGGCAGCGGTCAGCAGGTGGTGGCGCGGGTGCAGCAATCGATTGCCGGGTTGTCCAACGGCGTGCAGCAGACGGCAGAAATGATTCAACGCCTGGCCGAGGACAGTCAGAAGATCAACGGCGTGGTCAGCGTGATTCACAGCATTGCCGAACAGACCAATCTGCTCGCGCTGAATGCGGCGATCGAAGCGGCCCGCGCCGGGGAGATGGGTCGCGGCTTTGCCGTGGTCGCCGATGAAGTGCGCAATCTCGCCAAGCGCGTGCAGGCTTCCACCGACGAGATCACCGGCATGATCGCCGCATTGCAGGCCGGCACCCGCGATGCGGTGGATTTCATGCAGGAGAGTTCGTACAAGGCCGACGACTGCGTGCAGCAGGCGCAGGAGGCTGGCGCGGCGCTGGCGGAAATCACCGGAGCGGTGGCGCAGATGCGCGAAAGCAACACGCAGATTGCCGTGGCGGCGGAACAGCAGAGTCAGGTTGCCGAGGAGATGAATCGCGCGGTGGTGAGTATTCGTGACGTGACCGAGAACACCGTGCAGCAGACGGTGGATTCGGCGACGACCAGTAACGAGTTGGCGACGTTGGCCGGGGAACTGAACAAGGCGATAGGTCAGTTGAAATTGTGAATCCGCTTTCGCGAGCAGGCTCGCTCCCACATGCGCCATAGAATCAATGTGGGAGCGAGCCTGCTCGCGAAGGCGTCAGAGGCACCTACATCGAATCCTGCGATGACGGCTATCACTTCAATAGCCAACCTTGATTCGCCGCCCTCCGCGCCCGGGCCTATTCTTCAACCATGAAGTTCAACATGGATCGAGGAGTAGCAAACATGGGCAAACGTCACCCCAACCTTCCCGCGTGGCAATGGCGCGCCTATCCGGGCAATCATCAGCATCCGACCAATCTGGTCCTGCACCTGATTGCCGTGCCGCTGTTCATCGTGGCGTTTCTGTTGATCGTGTCGGGAGTGTTCAGTCTGAGCCTGGCCAGCGTCGCCATCGGCGTGATCGGTATCATGGCGGCGCTGGGTCTGCAGCGCCACGGTCACGGCCTGGAGGCGCAAGCCTCCGAGCCGTTCAGTGATCGCAAAGATGCCGTGTCACGTTTGCTGGTCGAGCAGTTTCTGACCTTTCCGCGGTTCTTCCTCAGCGGTGGCTGGTGGCGCGCCTGGCGTGAGCGCCACCGTCGGCATTGAGTCAGGCGAAGATCGTCACGGTCTGCCGACTCATGGCAATCAACTCCCCTTTCGCGCTCCACAACTTCGCGGCGACATGGCCGTAACCGTCGGCCGCGTATTCGATATCGGCCAGGTATTGGCACCAGTCCAGCGTGCTCAAATCGTGTAACGGCTGCACGAATTCGATGGTCCAGGTCAGCGTGCTACCCGGCGCCGGTTTCTTCAGATACGGCAACAGCGCCGGCGGCCAGGCATCCACCAGCGCCAGCAGATGCGCCTCGTTGACCGGCTCTTCTTTGACATCCCCACGCAACCGCACCCAGCCGCCCATCAAGCGCGAGGCCGTGCCGGAGAACGGAATGCCGCCGACGCTCCAGCGCATCGCCAGATGGCGCATGAATTCCGGGGTCACGCCTTTGATGTAGGGCAGCTCCTGGCATTCGTCCCAGTGTTTCATGATCGGCGCCGGGTAGGCTTCGACGGCGACTTCCGAGGGCCGCGAGGCACCGAAGCTGCCCTGAATGATCGTCACCACCTGACCATTCTGCATGGCGCGGCCCAACACCTGGCTGACGGCTTTGCCTTCACGCAGCACGTCGACTTCGAAACTCACCGGCACTTCCGGCTCGACCGGGCCGACGAAGGTAATCGCCAGCGAACGCACCGGGCGCTCCGTCGGCACCCTGGCGCGCATGGCTTCAAATTGCAGCGCGGCCACCAGTCCGCCAAAACTGGCGCGGCCCTGCCCCCATTCGGCGGGGATGATTACTTCAGGTTGTTGGCGGACAGCATCGAGCAGATCGCAAAAGCGCATGGCAACCTCGGAAAACGAGAAAGGAATGCGCGGATCTTACCCAGCCCCGGGCGGCGGCGCAGCGTCTATTCCGGTCAAATGGGCTGACAGATAGGCCTTGGCACTTTTCGATTTCGCCGCAAAACCCTTGTAGGAGCTGTCGAGTGAAACGAGGCTGCGATCTTTTGATCTGTTTGCAAATCAAGATCAAAAGATCGCAGCCTTCGGCAGCTCCTACAGGGGATGCGTAAGCTTCAGGACTTGAAACAGGTCGCGCTGAGCTTTTCCAGCACTTGATCGGCCTTCAGCTCTGCCTTGATCAACCCGGCCTGCCAGGTGGCCACGCACGGTTGCAGATCAGCCTCCTGCTCGGCACGCGCCAGCCATTGCCAGCAATCGTGCCAGTCGCCCAGTGCGCCTTGCGCGGATTTCAGGCGTTTGTAGGCCGGCTTCGGCAAGCGATCGAGCTCGGGATAGGCTTCGATGCCATAGCGCACACGCTTGATCAGCAGGCGCAGGCGATGGCGGTCATGGGCGGGATCGTGCAGCGCTTCGTCGAGTTTCTGCCATTGTTTGCCCAGGCGTTTTTCAATGCGTTTATCCAGATCTTTGAGCAAGCCCTGACGCTCGGACGCGCGCAGAAACCGTGGAAAGGCGTCGAGAATCATCAGCAACGAAGCCAATTCCGCACTCGCCGCCAGCGCCGGATACGCCTCGGCCATTTGCGCCAGACGCCGCTGCGCAGCCTCGGGCTGATCATGCTCGAGCAGGTACGCCGCGAGCACTTCGCGATCACGCCACGGTGTGGTCAACTCGCCCACCGCAGACGCCGCCGCCTCCAGTTGCTCGACACCCGGCAAGCCGCGCAACGGCCGCAACAGACTGCGCAAGCGCCGCACCGTGGTGCGCAAATCATGCAACGCCTCGGGATCAGTGCGCGCAGTCAGGCGCGCCTGACATGCCAGTAGCCGCACATCCAGGCTCAACACATGAGCCACCAAGCGATCGATCATGGGGTCTACTCCGTAGACAGCTACAAGCTTCTAGCTACAAGCTTCAAGCTGAATGTGATTGCTTCAAAGCTTGCGGCTTGCAGCTAGAAACTTGCAGCTGCTGTTAACGTCCTGCGCGGGATTCGCGAATGTAGAAGCGGGCTTTCTCGGCTTTCTTGCTGCAGCCTTCGAAGCCTTCGAATTGTTGCTGGGTCTTGGCGGCGGTCAGCAGCGACAGCGCTTTGGAATAGCTGACGGTGCCGGCGAAGCCTTCGGCCTTGGCCAGATCCAGTTCGTGCCAGGCCGCGTCGAGTTGGCTGCCGCAGCTGTCGCGGTACGCGGTTTTGCCGGCGCAACCGGCCAGAACCAGAGCCATCAACGGTACACAGATCCAGGCTTTCATCACTCACACCTCAAGGTAGGTCAACAGTCGTGCAGGTAAGACGGTCAAGCGGCGAAAAAGTGCCTCGCTGATCGGTCAAACCACGTGGCGCAGAGCATAGCGCGCAAGCGTGCGCCGCGAACGAAAAACGACGTCACCGCTTCGCGCAACGACCTTGGCGATTGAGCCGCTTGGCCGATGCGTGCATTGTGCAGGCTTGTCCGGAGGAAGTTTGATGAAAAAGCGTGTCGCACTGGTACTGGGCTCCGGTGGCGCCCGGGGCTATGCCCATATCGGCGTTATCGAAGAAATTGAAAAACGCGGCTACGACATCGCCTGCATTGCCGGTTGTTCGATGGGCGCGGTGGTCGGCGGGATCTATGCCGCCGGCAAACTGGATGAGTACCGGCGCTGGATCGAAAGCCTTGATTACCTCGACGTGCTGCGTCTGGTCGATGTGAGTTTCCGTCTCGGCGCGATTCGCGGCGAAAAGGTCTTCGGGCAGATTCGCAAGATCGTCGGCGAGATCAACATCGAAGACCTGCGCATTCCCTACACCGCCGTCGCCGCCGACCTGACCAATCAGCAGGAAATCTGGTTTCAGGAAGGCTGCCTGCATCAGGCCATGCGCGCCTCGGCGGCGATTCCCAGCCTGTTTACCCCGGTGATGCAGGGCAACCGCATGCTGGTCGACGGCGGCATTCTCAATCCGTTGCCGATCGTTCCGGTGGTGTCGAGCCATTGCGACCTGATCATCGCGGTCAACCTCAACGCCACCAATCAGCGCCAGTACAAGTTGCCGGTGATCGAGCGGCCGGCGGCGTTCCGTTCGCGCTTCGACAGTCTGATCAAATCCATGGGTTCGAAGTTGCCGTTCCGGCGTAAACAGGCCGAGCAATTGTTGAAGCTGGAACAGGAAGCCTTGCGCGCCGAGGCGGCGGAGATCAATCCGTGGCTCGAGGGCGTCGAACCGGAAAGCCAGCAACCGGCGGCCGCCCCGGAACGCGAAGGCGCACCGAAATCCGCTACCGGTTCGTTCATCATCGATAACGTCGGGCCGGCGTCGCTGCTGGATCTGATCAACCAGAGTTTCGAGGTGATGCAGACCTCACTGGCGCAGTACAAGATTGCCGGGTATCCGCCGGATATCCTGATCAACGTGCCGAAGCGGGTGTGCCGGTTTTTCGAGTTCTACAAGGCGCCGGAGTTGATCGCGCTGGGGCGGGAAATTGCCAGTGATACGCTGGATCGGTATGAGCAGGAGCAGGGTTGAACTGATGCGGATTTTTCGGAGTATTTGATGGCCTCTTCGCGAGCTGGCTCGCTCCCACATTTGAAATGCATTCCCCTGTGGGAGCGAGCCTGCTCGCGAAAGCGTCAGCTCAGCCAGCTTCACTCAACAACCGATACCCCACCCCCGCCTCAGTCACGATAAACCGCGGCCGGGTCGGGTCATCCGCCAGTTTCTGCCGCAGGTGCCCGACCACGATGCGCAGATAATGACTGTCCTCGGTGTGCGTCGGCCCCCAGATATCCTTGAGCAACTGCTGCTGGGTGATCACCCGCCCCGGATGCCGCGCCAGTTGCGCCAGCACCGCATATTCCTTGCGGGTCAGGGCGACTTCGGCGCCGTCGAGCAGCACGCGCCGATAGGCCAGATCCACGGTCAGAGGGCCGAAACTCAGCGCCGCTGGCTGCGCCTCCCCCGCCGGTGCCTGGCGCAACAACGCGCGAACCCGGGCGAGAAATTCCTGAATGCCGAACGGTTTGGTCACGTAGTCGTTCGCGCCGCCATCCAGCGCTTCGACCTTCTGCCCTTCACTGGCGCGCACCGACAGCACCAGTACCGGCGTGGTCGCCCATTCGCGCAACTCGCGCAGGACCTGCTGACCGTCCATGTCCGGCAACCCGAGGTCGAGCACCACCAGGTCAGGTTTGCTCAGCGCGGCTTGTGCCAGGCCTTCAGCGCCAGTGCCGGCTTCGAGCACTTTGTAGCCTTGTGAAGCGAGGCTGATGCGCAGGAATTTGCGGATCTGCGGTTCGTCGTCGATGACCAAAATGGTCGCGGTCTGGCTCATGAATTCACATCAACACAATAGATTGGCAAGAGAGTAGCGCAGTCGACTTCAAGCTTCACCGTCCATCCCCGGTTGTGCCTGCAACGGCAGGTGCAAGGTGATGCAGGTGCCGCGCCCGTCGATGCCGTCAGCCACAGAAATACGCCCGCCGTGCGCGCCGACCATGCCCTGACAGATCGCCAGCCCCAACCCCGTGCCCTGCCCGCCGCGATCACCGCGCGCGGCGGTGTAGAACATGTCGAAAATCTTCGCTCGGTCCTCTTCAGGGATCCCCGGGCCTTCATCGCTGACCGAAAAGAAAATCTCCTGCTCATCGGCACCCGCGCGCAGTTGCAGGCGACCGTGGCTGGGCGAAAATCGCGCGGCGTTTTCCAGCACGTTAACCAGCGCCTGTTCGATCAGCGCCGCGTGCACATACAGCAGCGGCAACTCGGCCGGCACTTCGGTGCTGACCTGCAGCGGCGCCAGCACGGCGCGAAGGCGATTGAGCGAGCTGCCGACGATATCGGCCGGCGATACCCAGTCGCGCGCCAGCTTCAAGGCGCCGTGGCCGAGGCGGGTCATGTCGAGCAGGTTCTGGATGTAGCGGTCGAGGCGTTCGGCCTCATCGCGGGTGCCTTCGAGCAGCTCGCGGCGATCCTCCAGCGGGATCGCTTCGCCGAGGGCCAGCAGGCTGTCGATGCTGCCGCGCATGGCCGTCAGCGGCGTGCGCAAATCGTGGGACACCGAGGCCAGCAAGGCGCTGCGCAATTGTTCGGTTTCGCCGTGCAGACGCGCCGCTTCGAGGTCATCGGCCAATTGCGCACGAGCCAAGGCTTGCGCCAGCGGCTGACTTAGCGCAGTGAGCAAGCGCCGGCGCTGACCGCTCAAGCTCTGGCCTTCCTTGGCGCAAACACCAAGCAACGCCAGCGGCCCGTCCTCGACCGACAACGGCCACCACCACCAACGCCCCAGCGGCAAGGTGCCGGTGCCCTTGCCCGCCGGTTGATCGTGTTGCCAGGCCCAATCGGCGGCGGCGCGTTCGGCCTCGGTGAATTGCAGCGGCCCGCCGGTTTCGACTTTCCAGCCGCCCTGGCCGTCGCGGTTGAGCAAGCACAATTGCACATCGCTCCAGCCTTCGAGGTGTTGCGCGGCAGCGCTGATCACGGCTTGGCGATCCGTCGCGGCGGTGAGTTTGCGCGACAGGTCGAGCAGTTCGCTGGTCTCTTCCTGCGTATCGCGCAAGGCCTGCAACTGCCGCCGCTGACGCGCCGCGAGGTTGCCGGTGAGCGCCGCCATCAACAGGAAGAACAGCAGCGTCAGCACGTCTTCTTCGCGCTGAATGCTGAAGGAGAAATTCGGTGGAATGAACAGAAAATCGTAGGTCAGAAACGACAACGCCGCACAGGCCAGCGCCGGGCCGAGGCTGCTGCGCACCGCCACCAGCAACACCGCCGCGAGAAAAACCAGCGAGATGTTCGGCAGCGGCAACACACTCGACACCGCCCAGGCCAGGGCCGTGGCCAACAACGTCGCGACCAGCGCCAGCGCGTAGTCGAACCACACCAGCGTGACTGAATTGCGCGGGCGCGGTTGGCGCTGCTCGTGGTCACTGTCGAGCACGTTGATTTCCAGACCGTGCGCCTGACGCAGCAGGCGCGCCGCCAGACCACCGCCGAACAGTCTACGGCGCAACCGTGGCCGCGACTGGCCGACCAGCAACAGACTGGCGCGGCGTTCGGCGGCGTGTTGAATCAGGGTTTTCGCCACTTCGCCGGCCCGCAACAGCACCACTTCGCCACCGAGGCGTTCGGCCAGTTGCTGGGCGCTTTGCAAACGCAACCGCGATTGCTCGTCACGGGCACTGCCGTTGTCGACATGCACCAGACTCCACGGCAGATGCCGGCGCTGGGCGACGCGGCTGGCGTGACGCACCAGCCGTTCGGCCTGCGCATCGCCATCGATACCGACCAGCAAACGCCCGCGTACCGCCGGCGCGGCCTGCCCGAGTTGGCGATAGCCTTGGGCCAGATCGTTGTCGACCTGCGCGGCGGCGGTCTGCATCGCCAGTTCACGCAGGGCGGTAAGGTTGGTCTGGGTGAAAAAAGCGTCGATCGCAGCGCGGGCCTGTTCCGGCACGTAGACCTTGCCTTCGCGCAGACGCTCGAGCAATTCACGCGGCGGCAGGTCGATCAGCAGCAGCTCGAAAGCTTCCTGCAGGACCCAGTCCGGCAGGGTTTCGCGCACCTGTACGCCGGTGATGCCGCGCACCTGATCGTTGAGGCTTTCCAGGTGCTGGACGTTGACCGTGGTGAACACGTCGATGCCGGCGGCGAGCAGTTCCTGAATGTCTTGCCAGCGCTTGGCGTGACGACTGCCGGGGGCGTTGCTGTGGGCCAGTTCATCGACCAGCACAAGCTTCGGCTTGGCGGCGAGAATGCCGTCGAGGTCCATTTCCTCAAGCAGCACGCCACGGTATTCGCTGCGCACCAACGGCTGCTGCGGCAGGCCACCGAGCAAGGCTTCGGTTTCGGCGCGGCCATGGGTTTCGACCACGCCGGCCAGGACCTTCACGCCCTGGCGCAGTTGCGTGTGGGCAGCCTGGAGCATGGCGTAGGTCTTGCCGACCCCGGGGGCGGCGCCGAGAAAAACCTTGAGCCGGCCACGGCCATCGCGGGGCAGGTCTGCTAACAGTGCGTCGGCGCGGCCGGAGTCGCTCATGCTGGGGATGCTCTCTTTCTTCTGATGTTTATGCGGTGATTGTCAGGGCGCCTTCGCGAGCAGGCTCGCTCCCACATGGATATGCATTCCAAAGGTGGGAGCGAGCCTGCTCGCGAATGGCCGCGCCGCCGATTACAGGTTTTGCAGTGCCAGATTCAGCTCCAGCACATTCACCACCGGCGGCCCAACCAGCGGCTGTTCGATGTGCTTATCGAGCAATTGCTGCAAGGTCGACACCGGCAGGTTACGCGCTGCTGCGACACGCGCCAGTTGATAGGCAATTGCCGCCGGTGGCAAGTCCGGATCGAGGCCGCTGGCGGAGGTGGTCAGCAAGGCCAATGGCACCGGCCCCTGCCCAGCGACTTGTTGTTTTTGCGCGTCTTCGATTACGCGGGTCGCCAGGGCCGGATTGCTCGGCGCGAGGTTGCTGGCGCCGCTGGCGACCGTGGCAAAAGCCCCGGCGGACGGGCGTGGGTGGAACCAGTTGTCGCCGCTGAAATCCTGGGCGATCAGCGCCGAGCCGCGGACTTTGCCGTCGGCGTCGTGGATCAGGCTGCCATTGGCCTGAGCCGGGAAAGCGACCTGGGCGATGCCGGTGACCGCGAGTGGATAGGCGACGCCGGTGATCAGGGTCATCAGCGCCAACAGGGTCAGGGCCGGGCGTAGGGTTGTGGACATTGCAGAATCCTCGATTCAGAAACCAGTACTGTGTTGAGTCAGATAAGCAGTGGCGCATTCTTCGCGAGCAGGCTCGCTCCCACAGGGGAATGCAGTTTCAGGTGGGAGCGAGCCTGCTCGCGAAAGCGTTACACCAGATGCAACGCCGTAAGCAGCATGTCGATCACCTTGATCCCCACGAACGGCACGACAATCCCGCCGACGCCATAGATCAGCAGATTGCGCCGCAGCAACGCCGCCGCACTCGCCGCCTGCACGCGCACGCCGCGCAATGCCAGTGGAATCAGCACAACGATGATCAAAGCGTTGAACACGATGGCCGAGAGAATCGCGCTCTGCGGACTGCTCAGATGCATGATGTTCAGCACACCCAGCTGCGGGTAAATCGAGGCGAACAGCGCCGGCAGAATCGCGAAGTATTTGGCGATGTCGTTGGCGATGGAAAAGGTCGTCAGCGCGCCACGGGTCACCAGCAATTCCTTGCCGATCTGCACCACGTCGAGCAGCTTGGTCGGGTCGCTATCGAGATCGACCATGTTCGCCGCTTCGCGTGCCGCTTGTGTGCCGTCGTTCATGGCCATGCCGACGTCTGCCTGGGCCAGCGCCGGGGCGTCGTTGGCGCCGTCGCCGCACATGGCGACCAGGCGACCGTCGTTCTGCTCGTGACGAATGCGCGCGAGTTTCTTCTCCGGCGTGGCTTCGGCGAGCACATCATCGACGCCCGCTTCAGCGGCGATCGCTGCTGCGGTCAGCGGGTTGTCGCCGGTGACCATCACCGTGCGAATTCCCAGTTTGCGCAACTCGGCAAAACGCTCACGGATGCCTGGCTTGACCACGTCCTTGAGATGGATCGCGCCAAGCAATTTGCCGTCAGCGCAGACCAGCAACGGCGTGCCGCCACTCTGGGCGATCTTGTCGATTTCCCGCGCCAGCGCCGGGGCCAGATCACTACGTTGTTGACCGAGAAACGCCAGCAGCGAATCCACCGCCCCTTTGCGATATACGCGGCCCTGATAATCGACGCCAGACAAGCGGGTTTCCGCGCTGAACGGCACGGCGGTCAGGGTTTCCGGGGCCGGCTCCGGTTGTGGGTGCAGGCCACGGAGGAACTCGACGATCGACTTGCCTTCAGCGGTTTCGTCGGCCAGCGAAGCAAACAACGCGCCTTCGGCCAGCTCACGGCCGCTCACACCCGGCGCGGCATACACCGCGCTGCAACGACGGTTGCCGAAGGTGATGGTGCCGGTCTTGTCGAGCAACAGCACGTGCACGTCACCCGCCGCCTCCACCGCCCGGCCGGACTTGGCGATCACATTCAGGCGCACCAGCCGATCCATCCCGGCGATACCGATGGCCGACAGCAGACCGCCGATGGTGGTCGGAATCAGCGTGACCAATAACGCCACGAGGAACACCAGCGGCAGGCTGCCATTGGCGAAATGCGCGAACGGTTGCAGGGTGACGACCACCAGCAGAAAGATCAGGGTCAGGCCGATCAGCAGGATATCCAGCGCGACTTCGTTGGGGGTCTTCTGACGCTTGGCGCCTTCGACCAGGGCGATCATGCGGTCGAGGGTCGATTCACCAGGGTTGGTGGTGATCTTCACCAGCAGCCAGTCGGACACCAGCCGCGTGTTGCCGGTGACGGCGGAACGGTCGCCGCCGGACTCGCGGATCACCGGCGCCGATTCACCGGTAATCGCCGCTTCGTTGACCGCCGCGATGCCTTCGATGACTTCGCCGTCACCGGGGATCATCTCCCCGGCTTCGACTCGCACCACGTCGCCCTTGCGCAGATTGGCAGCCGGCACGATCTTGAAGCTGCCATCAGCCTGACGGCAACGGGCGCTGAGGCCTTCGCTGCCGGCCTTGAGGCTGTCGGCGCGGGCCTTGCCACGACCTTCGGCCAAGGCTTCGGCGAAGTTGGCGAACAGCACGGTGAACCACAGCCACAGGGCGATTTGCGCGGCGACGAAGGTCGGCACGTCGGCGTCCGGGATGAAGCACAGCACGGTGGTGAAAATCGCCGTCAGTTCGACCACCAGCATCACTGGCGAACGGGCCAGCTGCCGTGGGTCGAGCTTGACGAAGGCTTGCACCAGCGCCGGGCGCCACAGGGCCGAGATCGCGGTTTTGGCTTGTTCCGGCGCCTTGACGGCGGCGGGTTTGATTGCAGGCATATTCATGATGGATTCCTTAGAAGCCCATACTCAAATGTTCGGCGACAGGACCGAGCGCCAGCGTCGGCAAGAACGTCAGGCCGCCCACCAGCAAAATGGTCACGGTCAACAGGGTCACGAACAGCGGGCCGTGAGTCGGAAAGCTGTTCTGGCCGACCGGTGCGCTTTTCTTCATCGCCAGGCTACCGGCCAGTGCCAGCACCGGCAGGATGTAGCCGAAGCGGCCGATCAACATGCCCAGGCCGAGCATCAGGTTGTGGAACGGCGTGTTCGCGCCCAGGCCACCGAATGCCGAACCGTTGTTGGCGCTCGCCGAGGTGTAGGCATAGAGCAACTGACTGAAACCGTGCGCGCCGGGGTTGCTGATGGTTGCCGCAGCGCTGGGAACCGTGGCGGCAATCGCGCCGAGCACCAGCACGCCGACGGGCATCACCAGCAGCGTCACCACCAACAATTGCACCTCACGCGCTTGAAGCTTCTTGCCGAGGTATTCCGGCGTCCGACCGATCATCAGACCGGCGAGGAACACCGCGATCAGCACGTTGAGCAACATGCCGTAGAGCCCGGCGCCGACACCGCCGAAGATCACTTCGCCGACCATCATGTTGACCAGCGCAACCATGCCGCTGAGCGGGTTGAGGCTGTCGTGCATGCCGTTCACCGAGCCGTTCGAAGCCGCCGTGGTAGTCACCGACCACAGCACCGTCGCGGTGGTACCGAAGCGCGCTTCCTTGCCTTCCAGCGGCGCGGTCTGCTCGACGGCAGCGTTGTTCAGGGTCGGATTCGGCTGATACTCGGCCCACAACGACGTCGCACCGCCGATCAGGAACAGCGCCAGCATACAGGCGATGATCGCGCGGCTCTGACGCAGGTCCTTGACGTAATGGCCGAAGGTGAACACCAACGCCACCGGGATCAGAATGATCGAGGCGACTTCGAACAGGTTGCTCCACGCGGTCGGGTTCTCGAACGGATGCGCCGAGTTGACGCCGAAGAAACCGCCACCGTTGGTGCCCAGCTGCTTGATCGCAATCTGGCTGGCCGCCGGGCCGAGCGGAATTACCTGATCAACACCCTGCAGCGTCACGGCATTTACATACTGAGCGAAAGTTTGCGGTACGCCCTGCCAGACCAGATACAGCGCCAGCAGCAGGCACAGCGGCAGCAAGCCATAGAGGGTGGCGCGGGTCATGTCGACCCAGAAGTTGCCGAGGGTCTGCGCCGATTTGCGCCCGATGCCACGGCACAGCGCGACCAGTACGGCCAGGCCGGTGGCGGCGCTGACGAAGTTCTGCACGGTGAGACCGACCATCTGGCTCAGGTAGCTGAGGGTCGCTTCGCCGCTGTAGGACTGCCAGTTGGTATTGGTCATGAAACTGACCGCAGTGTTGAACGCCTGGGTCCATTCCTGGCCTGGCAGATTTTGCGGGTTCAGCGGCAGATGATCCTGGAACAGCAGAATCGTAAACAGCAGCAGGAAACCTGCAAGGTTGAACGCCAGCAGCGCCAGCGTGTACTTCTGCCAGCTCTGCTCCGCCTGCGCATCGACCCCGGCAAGGCGATAGCAACCGCGCTCGACCGGTCCGAGAATCGGCGTCAGCCAGGTGCGCTGGCCCTCCATCACCTTGTAATAGAAGCGCCCAAGGAACGGCGCCGGCAGCAGGACCAGCGCAAAAAACCCGAGGATCAGCCAATAGTCATAACTGTGCATAGCCGCTCCTAGTTCCGGTCCGCGCGCAACAGCGCAACCAACAGATAAATGAACAGCCCCACTGCCAACAGCAGTGACACCCCGTCCAGAACGCTCATGGAAGATCTCCGTGTAACGGCGTATTGCCGTGTGTGCAGCGATTGTCGGGAAGGAGGCTGTAAAGGAACGAGAGCGAGGCCCGGCGTGGGTCATAAAGAAAGCGTAAAGAGTGGGTTTATGCGGGCTTTACGGCTGAGTTTCGTGGTGTTTGGGCTGCGCCTTCGCGAGCAGGCTCGCTCCCACCGGGGCAACGCATTTCAAAATGTGGGAGCGAGCCTGCTCGCGAAGACGGCATCACCGACAACATCGCACCCAACTGGCGCACAAAAAGCAGCTATCCCCACCCGAACATCCCCCCTGCGACAGCTTTGAACTCATTACGACTTGTTTCAGCGTAATGGCACGCCCACTGCACACGCTCTCTCCCGAGCTTTCCAACCATTGCGGGAGCAAGCGCATGAACACACAACTCAAACCCACGCTGGGCACGTTGCACCTGTGGGGTATTGCCGTGGGGCTGGTGATTTCCGGGGAATATTTCGGCTGGAGTTACGGCTGGGGCGTGGCCGGTACGCTGGGTTTTCTGGTGACCTCATTCATGGTCGCGACCATGTACACCTGCTTTATCTTCAGCTTTACCGAACTGACCACCGCGATTCCCCATGCCGGCGGGCCGTTTGCCTACAGCCGCCGCGCGTTTGGCGAAAAAGGCGGATTGATCGCCGGACTGGCCACACTGATCGAATTCGTCTTCGCCCCGCCAGCGATTGCCTTGGCGATTGGCGCGTATCTCAATGTGCAATTTCCGGCACTGGACCCGAAACACGCGGCGGTCGGCGCGTACATCGTGTTCATGGGCCTGAACATTCTCGGGGTGAAACTGGCCGCGACGTTCGAGCTGATCGTCTGCGTGCTGGCGGTGGCTGAGTTGCTGGTGTTCATGGGCGTGGTCGCGCCGGCGTTCAGCTTCAGCAACTTCGCGCTGAATGGTTGGGCCGGTTCCGACGTCTTCGGCGCGCCGGCAATTGCCGGGATGTTCGCGGCAATTCCATTTGCAATCTGGTTCTTCCTCGCCATCGAAGGCGCCGCCATGGCCGCCGAGGAAGCCAAGGACCCGAAACGCACGATCCCAAAAGCCTACATCAGCGGCATCCTGACGCTGGTGCTGCTGGCAATGGGCGTGATGTTCTTCGCTGGCGGCGTCGGCGACTGGCGCACCTTGTCCAACATCAACGACCCACTGCCGCAGGCGATGAAAACCGTGGTCGGCGACAACTCCGGCTGGCTGCACATGCTGGTCTGGATCGGCCTGTTCGGCCTGGTCGCCAGTTTCCACGGCATCATCCTTGGTTATTCGCGGCAATTCTTCGCCCTCGCCCGCGCCGGTTACCTGCCCGCCTCATTGGCAAAACTGTCGCGCTTCCAGACCCCGCACCGCGCAATCATCGCTGGCGGCCTTATCGGCATCGCGGCGATCTACAGCGACGGTCTGATCAACCTCGGCGGCATGACACTCACCGCCGCGATGATCACCATGGCCGTGTTCGGCGCCATCGTGATGTACATCATGAGCATGCTCAGCCTGTTCAAACTGCGTAAATCCGAGCCAAACCTGGAGCGCACCTTCCGCGCGCCGTGCTATCCGCTGGTTCCACTGATCGCGCTGGTGCTAGCGGTGGTTTGCCTGGTAGCGATGGCGTGGTTCAACACACTGATCGGGCTGATTTTCCTCGGTTTCATGGCGGTGGGGTTCTGCTACTTCATGCTCACCGGGCAACTGCGCGCCGATGCGCCGGCGGATGCCATGCTCACAGGCCTGTAACGACTCGTCCCCTGTAGGAGCTGACGAGTGAAACGAGGCTGCGATCTTTGCTTTTCAAGATCAAAAGATCGCAGCCTTAGGCAGCTCCTACAGGAATTTCGGATGCACCGGGTGCAAGCGGCCTAGAATGGAACCACTGCGAAGTCGTTTCGCTCAAAGGTGGTATGCAGCATCGCACGGCGAAGTCCTCGCCCGTCGAGCTGCCATTAAGGAGAGCCGTTATGCCCTGGTATGCCTGGTTGATTCTGGTCGTTGCGATCGGCTCGATTGTCGGCGGATTGATGATGTTGCGCGACACCGCCAACAAGGTCGAACTGACCGATGAAGAACGCAAGCGCGTCGCACAGCGCAATGCCGAAGCGGATGCCAAGGATGCACAAGACCGCTGATACCAACCCCGCCGCAATGGCGGGGTTTGTTTTTTCAGCACGATCGGACTTACCCGCAGGCTGTTTAGATTTTAGAAGTACAGTCACCATTTAATCTTCCGTGGTTAAGATGGCAGCATCGTCGCGGAGAGCTCCACATGCGTTACTCGCCAGATCACAAAGCCCAGACCCATCAACGCATCATCAAGGAGGCTTCCGCCCGATTTCGCAAGGACGGTATCGGCGGCACCGGCCTGCAGCCTCTGATGAAAGCCCTGGGCTTGACCCATGGCGGTTTCTACTCACACTTCAAATCCAAGGAAGAGCTGGTCGAAAAAGCCCTGCAAGAGGCCGGCGAGCAAGTCGCGGGCCTGTGCGAAGAAATCTTCGCGCAGGAAAACCCTCTGCAAGTGTTCATCGACACCTACCTGTCAGAGTGGCATCAGACCTCGCCCGACGAAGGCTGCCCGCTGCTGACCATTTCCTCGGAGCTGGGCCTGCGTGGCCAGCCAAGCCCCACCAGCGACGAAGTTCTCAATGCTCGCCTCGAACAAATTCAAGGCACGCTCGAAGGCGAGAACAGCGCCGATCGCAGCATTGTCATCATGGCCACCCTGGCCGGTGCCCTGCTGCTGTCACGCAGCGTCGCGGATGCCGACTTCGCTCAGCGCATCCTCGACGTCACCCGCGAGCATCTCAAGCAATCGAGCGATTAACCTTCCCAGCGTTTGAACAACACGCTCGCATTGACCCCGCCAAAACCGAAGCCGTTGGACAAGGCATATTCGATCGACATGGAGCGCGCCTCGCCATGCACGATGTCCACCCCTTCGCTCGCCGGATCCGGGTTTTCGAAGTTGAGCGTTGGTGGCACCACCTGATCACGAATCGCCAGCAGCGTGAAAATCGCCTCCAGCCCACCCGCCGCGCCGAGCAAATGACCGGTAGCGGATTTGGTCGAAGTCACGGCGATCTTGTTCTGCGTGCCAAACAACGCCTTGATCGCCGCCAACTCGCCCAGGTCACCGACCGGCGTCGACGTCGCATGTGCGTTGAGATGCTGCACCTGCTCCGGCGTTACACCGCCCTGAGCCAGTGCCAATTGCATCGCCCGGCGAGCGCCACTGCCGTCTTCCGGCCCGGCGGTCAGATGGTAGGCATCGGCCGTGGTGCCGTAGCCAACCAGTTCGGCCAACGGCTTCGCACCCCGTGCGAGCGCATGCTCCAGCGACTCGATGACCAATAGACCGGCGCCCTCGCCCATCACGAAACCATCGCGCCCACTGTCGAAGGGACGCGAAGCTTTTTCCGGGGTGTCGTTGTAGCCGCTGGACAACGCCCGCGCCGCCGCGAAACCGGCGAGACTGACGCGATCGATCGAAGCTTCAGCACCGCCACATACTGCGATGTCCGCCTCCCCCGCCCTGATCAACCGCGCTGCATCGCCGATCGCCTGAACCCCGGCGGCACATGCGGTAACCGGAGCACCCAACGGCCCTTTGAGGCCATGCTGGATCGAGACATGACCCGCCGCGAGATTGACCAGAAACGATGGAATGGTGAACGGCGACAAACGCCGAGGACCACGGCTGTCGGTGGTACGCACCGCATCGGCAATCGCACCGAAACCACCGACACCCGAGCCGATGATTGTTGCAGTGCGCTCCTGGCTTTCAGCGTCCCCCGGATGCCAGCCGGCCTGCTCCAGCGCCTGCCGCGCCGCTTCCATGGCAAACATGATGAAGCGATCCATCTTCTTCTGTTCCTTGGGCGGCGTCGCACGATCCGGATCAAACCCGGCCTCGGCATCCTCCTCCACCGTCGGCACACTGCCGCCGACCCGGGTCGGCAGATCAGCCACCACAGCGTCAGGCAGATTGCGCAACCCGGAACGACCGGCCAGCAAGCGCTGCCAGACAATTTCAACATCACTGCCCAAGGGTGAAACCAGGCCCATGCCCGTGACGACGACTCGACGTTGGTTCATATCGTGGTTACCCCTTATCAATTCAAAATTCGACGTGCATCGGTGTGCTTCGATTCGGCTGCTGAATCAGTCCCGAGCGAAATTATTATAGGCATAATCAAGACACAATATGATAGCCGTAATTTTTAGCATTCAGACATCCACCAGATCGGCACCCAATAAAAAGGCCGGTCAATGACCGGCCTCTCGGCGTTGAACTGTCAGCTTAGTTCACTTCCAGCTTTTCACGATTGCGATCCAGAATCGCCTTGCCAATCCCCTTCACTTCCAGCAACTCATCCACCGACGCGAACGGACCGTTTGTATCGCGATACGCAACAATCGCCTGCGCCTTCGCCTCACCCACCCCTGCCAACTCCTTCTGCAACGTCGCCGCATCCGCGCCATTGAGATCGACCTTCGCGCTTGCCGAGGGCGCAGCCGCATCCATCAGCAAAGGCGTCTTTGTTGTCTCGGCGGGCGCTACAGGGGCAGCAATCGCAGCAATCGAGGCGCTGGTGAGGAAAGCAAAAATCAGCGAGTAGAAATAACCGGTACGCATAAGTGACGCTCCATCATCGTTTGAGAAAGCAGCTTTTCCCAAGCTGCTCTCCAAACGTAGGTCATGATGGAGGGAAGTCAAAAATGCGAGCGTTACAGGATGTGAAACAATCAGGGCTCGAGGCGACGTTGCTGGTAGATCCAGTCGACAATCTCGCCGTCCGGGGTGTAGCCGCTCACCGTTTCGCGCAGAACCTGGCGGACGCGGGAGTAGTCATCCACGTCGACAGCCGCGAGCAGCTCACCCAAACGTGACTTCAGAACATCCCATGGCAGATGATCCTCATTGGCGGTCATGATCATCGGATGCGGCGTGGCTGCAACATTGTCGCCGATCAGCAGTTCCTCGTAGAGTTTCTCTCCGGGACGCAACCCTGTGAACTCGATGGAAATATCGCCCTGAGGATTTCGCTCGGAACGAATACTCAACCCGGACAGATGAATCATTTTCTCGGCCAGTTCCACGATTCTCACCGGTTCGCCCATGTCCAGCACGAACACATCACCGCCCTGCCCCATGGATCCTGCCTGAATCACCAGTTGCGCAGCTTCCGGAATCGTCATGAAGTAGCGAGTGATTTTCGGGTGGGTAACCGTCAGCGGACCGCCGGACTTAATTTGACTGTGAAACAGCGGGATCACCGAGCCGGACGAGCCCAGTACGTTGCCGAAACGGACCATGGTGAAGCGGGTTTTGTTGACCCGGGAAATATTGGCCTTGTCGCCAAACAGGACAGGGGCGATTTCGTGACTCAAGGCTTGAAGGATCAATTCGGCCAAACGCTTGGTGCTGCCCATCACGTTGGTGGGCCGGACAGCCTTGTCGGTCGAAATCAGCACAAAGTTCGAAACACCGGCCTGCAATGCGGCTTGAGCCGTATTAAGTGTTCCCATCACATTGTTCAGCACGCCTTCGGCAATGTTGTGCTCCACCATCGGCACATGCTTGTAAGCCGCAGCGTGGTAGACCGTGTCCACGCTCCAGGTCTTCATGACATCCAGTATTTTTTCCGGGTGGCGAATCGAACCCAGAATGGGCAGCAACTTTGTCGATACCGACTCACGATCCGCACGCTGCTCCAACTCGGAAAGAATGCTGTAAAGGTTAAATTCGCTGTGCTCGAACAGCAAAAGCGATTTTGGCCCCAGTGAAAAGATCTGCCGGCACAACTCGGAACCTATTGATCCCCCCGCCCCAGTCACCATCACCGTTTTGCCCTTAATGCAGCGCTCAAGCAAATCATGCTGCGCCGGGACCGCGTCCCGCCCGAGCAAGTCCGCAATATCGACTTCCTGAATGTCATCGACCTTCACGCGACCGCTGGCCAGGTCGGTAAAATTAGGAACACTGCGCACGTGCAAAGGAAAACCCTCCAGCATATTGAGGATTTCCCTGCGTCGAGCACGGGTCGAAGACGGCAGTGCCAGCAAAATTTCTTGCGCACCGGTGACGTCGATCATTTGTTGAATATGTTTGGGTTTATAGACTTGGAGACCGGAGATTGAGCGGTCCGAGATTCCTGAGTCATCATCGATAAAGGCTACGGGACGCATCGCCCTTCCCATGCGCAACGCAGCGACAAGCTGATTGCCAGCTACGCCCGCCCCGTAGATCGCCACTTTGGTCAGACCATCATCACGATTGGCAAAAGGAACGTGCTGAGCGGCGGTGAACCAGTCCCCCATGAAGTACTGGCGCATGCAGAGACGAAGCCCGCCGATGATCACAAGGCTGAGCCACCAATAATTGAAGATGATCGAGCGCGGCACGATGGCTTCGTGATTACTGTACCAATAGACCACCAAAGCCAGGATCAGCGAGGACAGACTGACTGCTTTAATGATCACCACCAGCGCGTCATTACCGAAATAACGCATCACTGCCCGGTACATGCCGAACCGTATGAATAGAGGAATGGCGACGAGCGGAGCACAGACAAACAACCACAAGTGCACTTTCAACGGATTGACCATCTCGTCGATACCCAGACGGACGATAAACGCCAACCACAAGGCTACCCAGACGAGCAAAACATCGGTAAGCACCTGAATCAATCGCTTCTGGCGGCGCGGTAAACCCAGCAAGAACTCGCGCATTCTGTCCATATTCCCCTGTACCAATCTGGCCTGCTCCCTTTGGTTAATCGGCGGGTACATTGTACGGAGGTAGTGAACTTCGTTACAGAAAAAAGAATGTGATGAGGACGTGGCCCCTAACGAGCCGCCATCACTGAATCTTACGGTGATCTCACCGCCCCCATTCGTTTATCACCCGTCACCTGCACCATGCGATGTCTGTGCTGCGACATCATGATCGAGTGAGTATACTGCGCAGCAAATTTCCTGCACCTCGCCACCGCGAATTCGGGATCAAAAAAGAAAACCCGACCTGGGATGATTTTTCCAATGCCCCGGGCACGAAAAGGCTTTGTTGTTGACGCGACTGCTCGCTGGTGTACGGCCAGTAACAGCGAAAGTGAAGACATTACAATCAGAATGACGAAAAGGAAGTGAAAGCAAGTGACGACAACAGGGCGCGGCATTAACTTGAAAAACATTGTCAAATGGGTCCTTCCCTGCATTTTCATGACGTTGGTCATCGCTTTTATTCTGTTGAAAAGCCCTGCACTGGATCCTGTCGTCAGTATTAGCACCAGCCAATTCCCTGCGACGCAGTCCCAGTTGTTTTACAAACGCATGGATGACTATAAGGAAAGAAATTCCAAAATCAGCAAACTGGATATGGAGAACCATACCTTTAGCTTTGCGTTGCCAAAGTACGATGAGAATCTGCGCTGGGACCCATTGGAAAAATCCGGTTCCTTCTATGTCAAGGCTGTGACAATCAGCGTGCTGGTTTATACCCGCTCTATTGAACTCGGCAACCTGACGCCGATGGCACAGATTGAGGCGTCCGCCCGCGAAACGACAATTGTCAAATTCACAACGCCGTCGGGTGCGACTGACCCACAGATAAACATTCACCTTAACTACAAGCTACTCGACAAAGTGCGCTACGTTTTCGCGCTCTTGCTCGGACTGGCCAGCGCATTTGCCATTCTTTCCTGGATCAAATGGCATTCACGGATCCTAGACTTCCTGCAGGGTGATCGCGGTTGTACCGCACAATTGAAATCATTCTTCAGACAAGAAAACTTCAGTCTTAACGAATTCACAAAGTTACTCGGCATCGGGGTTTTTCTTAATATAATCCCGGTCGTCAATTTCTTTTTGTCTGTTGATGATGAACGGGGCGCCTTCCGTACCGACCCATCCATCTGGATCGCCGATGGCCGATGGACAGCCTATCTGGTAGAGAAGTTTATCTTCCCTCAGCCAGTAATGCCTTTCGTTCCTAATCTTTTCTTTTACGCCTGCGTAGCGCTGGCGTACATGTTCCTGATCAGGGCACACCGTCTTACATTCGGCTGGATTGCCGCCCTGGCCTACTGCATTTTCATTGCGCACCCGATTTGGTGGTTCATTGGCGAGTTCTACTCCAACATTCCTTCGATCGGTGTAGGCGTACTGGCACTGTCGATCGGCATCTTTGTATTTTCAAAATGCCGTATCGGCGACGACTTGAAAGGCAAAACTGCCCGCTTGGCGTTGCTTTCCAGCGTATTGCTGTCCGTGGCAATCGGCGCCTACCAATCACTGGTCATGTTCTATATTGTTGCCGGTCTCGGTGTCGTTCTTTTCAACTTCCGAAAAGACAACCCGACAGCCGTACTATCAATTTATCCGACAATCCAGCGTGCAGCCTTGTTGCTCGGCACCCTCGTTGGCGGCGTTGCTTTCTATGTCATCATAAACAAGCTTGCCCAACTGGCTTACCCTTCCGACCGTGGTTACATCGATAATTTTCTACGTATCAACGAACTGATCGCGGATCCTGTTCTAATTACCAAACTGGTTTTGTTAGAAGCGTGGAAACTTTACTCAGGCTCCCCTCTGAGCTACGGCGTTTCATTCTTCAGTGCGGCCGTCGCATTGGGATTTGCAGCCCTCTTCCTAGTCACACAGAATACTTGGAAAGCTGCTTTGTGGATGACTCTCCTCATCGGAGCATTGTTGATCTCCCCATTCCTGCTGAACTTCGTCGCCGGAGGTATTTATTTGCCTCTGCGCGCCATGCTGGCCATTTCCTTTGTTGCGTGGTTCACCACGATCATCGTTCTGGAAAAACAGGGGCTGTTGCGGATCCTCGGCGCTGTGCTCGCAGTCACACTGCTATTCCAGATGATTTCGGTAAATGGTCAATACTCGGCAAGCACAATGATGGCCACGACCCACGACCGATTCACCGCCGAGGCGCTTTACGATCGAATCAGCAAGGCCAACCCCGAATTTGACAAGAATGAACGCATCATGGTCGATGTTTATGGGCGAATGCCATTCGCGAGCCGCTATCCAGGCCCGGAAACCTCGACCATGAGTTCTTCGTTTTTCGATTGGGACCAAGGCAACGTCTATCGCATGCTGGAATACATGCGCCTGATCGGTTTCTCGAATGTTTATGCCATGGGCAACGCGCTGCGTATTCCGTTGACGCCGCACTTTGACAACATGCCGGTATGGCCGGCAGAAGGCTCCGTGCGATATGAAAACGGCGTTTATCTTGTCAAGTTGAGCGAAGTTGCCGACCCGACGCACGCACAGTACAAGCGAGTCGAGTCGCAATGATTAACAAGGCAGGCATGCGACCCTTTTTCGCCTACCTTGCGCTTGCCGGGCTGTCTTTGCTGGCAGCACTTGCGTCCCTTTATCTCGCCAAGGCAACCGGTACGTTCGACGCCACCAGACACAACATTTGCTTGAGCATTGATTCGTCATCCAAAGGCGTGACGCAACTGTTCTGGCCCAGCGAATCTGGCGCTTTCAGTGAATCACAATCGGATTCGCACAGAATCGACGCCGGTACTCAGCGTGTTTGCTTCTCGGTCGCGACAGGTCAGCGCTTCCTGCGCTGGGATCCTAACAACGTTGCGTCCGAGATGCGTGTCAGCCAAGGCGAAATAAACTTTTGGGGGCTGCGGCAAGCGCTGCCGCTAAGCGTTCTGGCTCCTGCCAATGCACCAACGTCATTGTCGAACGAAGCGTCTTCGGTCACATTGACGTTTGATAATGACGACCCGCAAATCAAGTTCGAAATCAGCGAGTCGGTCAGGTTCAAGGAAATAGCTTATAGCGCAGCGCTGCTGACTTTCGCTTATTGGCTGATCCTGAGCTGCACGCTGTTCATCCTCGGGAAAATAATTTTCGACGAAAGCATCGCCTATCGCATGTCGGTATTGGCGGCGCTTCTTTTGATAGCCGTATATCAATTAACCGGACTTATTGCTGTGGGCGATGGTGCGGGCTGGGACGGCAACGCCTATTTGAATCTTCTGTTCGACTGGAAAAATTCCGGGCATATTCCTGTCACGGATCCCTACCGTATCAGTCGCCTCACCGGCTTTTTTCCAACAGTAGTAGCAGAGTTCCTGCTAGATCTGACCAGACAACAGCTTTTATATGTACAGATGTCTTTCAATGTGCTCGGTATCAGCGCAGCCGCCGGGCTATTTACTGACTACTTGATGAAGTCCGGCATCCCGACCAGGCGGGCAGTGCACTACACAACTGCCTTACTTTTGACGTGGCCAATCCTGGTCATGTCGACTTACTACCCCCTTTTAAGCGACCATTTGGCAATAGTGCTGTCGTGCTGGAGCTTGTGGTGCTTTTCGCACAAACACTTCAAATGGCTACTGGCAACCTGCCTGATAGCACCATTGATCATGCCAGGCTTGTTTCTCCTGCCGCTGACGCTTCTCACCTTCTCACAGCCAGAAACGCAAGCTTCCTTCATCAACCGTCTGACTTTCGGCATGAAAGTCAGGATGCTGGTTTTTCTAGGTCTGGCTGCCGCCATGGTAGGTTATGCGTGCCTGTGGTTCACACGTATCGAAGACAGCGAACTATTACATGTCGGTTCTACACTTGCCTCGGGCATTCCTGGACTCAGATGGCTTAGCTCCACTTACTTGATTCTGGCCCTGATTGGCGTTGCCTGGCTTTGGAGTCGACTTCTGGGGCGTGATGGTGCGTTGCCAGTATTGTCCATCAAGTGGTTTTTCCTGGCCGCCATTGCGACGGCGTGCGGCCATGCCATTCTCTACTTCGGACTGGACTGGAGCCAGGGATTCCGAGGCCCGGACTTAGTGCAGAACATGTTTTATCAAGGTTTGAATACGCCATTCAAACCCATCCTCTCGCACTTTAGTTATTTTGGCCCATGCTTGCTTATTGCCTTGCAGCTAGTGTGGACCAGCAATCGAAGCGCGCGCACGGTGCGCGCCGTACAAATTGCCATATTGGGATTCTTGCCACTGTTGGTCGTCGGTTCCGAAAGTCGCCAATGGATCGCCATTCTTCCATTTCTGGTAGCGTACGTTGCGCAATCCGGAGTTTCGGATAAAACCACGAAGCTGATTCTTTATTTTTCCCTGCTGATGGCGACCCCCTTATTCTGGCTGGCCAAGTCCATAGCCAGCGCCTTTGCATCGGGCTTACCCATGAGTGATCCATTGTGGCAGCTGTACTTTGGGCGTCAGGGACCATGGATGTCGCATTCGACGTACCTGATCACTGCGATTGCGTGCATGATCTTCATGGCTGCATGGTGGCTGACACGGCCAACCACCCCTAAATCGGCGGATTACGTCGGCTCAGACCTGCCAGATTGAGCCGACATCACTGTCTGAATGTGTAGTAAAATTGCGGCCATTATCATGTGCGCAGTCAAAAATTCTGGATGGATCATGGACGCAAATCATCAAATTCCTTTGTTTTCTGCAGTAGCGGCGAATTCCGGTATTGATTTTTCCGAACCGCTTATGCGCGTCGTTAATCGGCACTGGTACATTTTGGGTGAAGAAGTAAAGGACTTCGAACGAGAGTTCGCCAACTATGTCGGCGCAGAACATTGCATCTCGGTCGCGAACGGCTCGGAAGCACTGGAAATCGCCTTGTTGGGCATGGGTGTGGGCCCGGGTGATCGTGTTGTCACCGTTGCCAACGCCGGGTTTTATAGCAGCACCGCCATCCACGCTGTCGGCGCCGAGCCGGTATATGTCGATGTCGATGAGAGCACCTTGACCATGTGCCCGAAATCACTGGAGAAGGCGCTGGCCCAACCGGCGAAGGTCGTGATTGTCACGCACCTTTACGGACAGTTGGCAGACATCGAAACTCTGGCAGCCATTTCTCGCTCGGCCGGGGCGGTCGTGCTCGAAGATTGCGCCCAGTCCCACGGTGCGCGCTCTGATAATCGGCTTTGTGGATCGTTCGGCGACCTGGCCTGCTTCAGCTTTTACCCCACCAAAAACCTCGGCGCACTGGGCGACGGTGGCGCGATCGTAACTTCATCCTCCGAGATTGCCGCCCGCCTGCTCACGCTTCGCCAATACGGCTGGTCGACCAAATATCACGTTACCGTTCCGCACGGACGTAACAGCAGACTCGATGAAATGCAGGCTGCAATCCTGCGGGTCAAACTGCCTCTACTCGACCAATGGAACGAGCAGCGCCGCTCGATTGCCAGCCGCTACTGTGCAGCCTTCAGCCAACTGCCAGTCAAATTGCCTGCAAGTCTGGGCGACGACTTCGTTGCCCACCTGTTTGTAATGCGTGTCGAAAATCGTGAAGCGTTCACTGCCTACCTAAAAGAGTATGGCGTCAGTACCGACATTCACTATCCAGTTCCAGACCACTGGCAAACAGCGTACACACCGCGCGAAACATTCAATCTTCCGGTGACCGAGTCAGCATGCACCCGACTGGTCTCCTTACCTTGCTTCCCTGGGCTGACCGATCAGCAAGTCGATCGTGTCATTGAAGTGGTTTGCGCCTACTTCAAGCAGGAGATTTAGGGTGCTTTCGCTGGTTATTCCGGTTTACCGTAACGAGGAATCGCTGCCGTCATTGCTCAAAGCCGTCGATGATTTGAACGTCGAGCTTCAAGGCGCGCTTGAGGTGGTTTTCGTGGTCGATGGCAGCCCGGATCGCTGTTACGAGATCCTGCGAGACCGCCTGCCCGAGCAACGTTTTGCCTCCCAGCTGATTCTACTGTCGAAGAACTTCGGTTCTTTCATGGCGATACGTACAGGTTTGCAGCATGGCAAGGGTCGCACGTTTGCCGTAATGGCCGCCGACCTGCAAGAGCCGCCAAGCCTGGTGCTGACCATGAACCGGGTGTTGAATACCGAGCCGGTGGATGTAGTAGTCGGTGTCCGCGAGGGTCGTGACGACCCATTCCTGTCGAAACTGGCATCGAAAACCTTCTGGGGTCTGTACAAACGTTACGTTATCCCGGAAATGCCTGACGGCGGCGTCGACATGTTCGGCTGCAACCTGGAGTTTCGCGACAACCTGCTCAAACTCGAAGAACGCCACAGCTCTTTGATCGCGCAGATTTTCTGGCTGGGTTTCCGCCGACAGGTAGTCAGTTACACTCGAGTTGCCCGGGAACACGGCAAGTCGGCGTGGACATTGCGAAAGAAAGTGAACTATCTGATGGACAGTGTCTTCTCGTTCACGGACTTGCCCATTCGCCTGCTTATTCGTGTAGGTGCAGCCGGCTCAGC
Organism: Pseudomonas siliginis; assembly: GCF_024072275.1. NCBI lineage: Bacteria > Pseudomonadati > Pseudomonadota > Gammaproteobacteria > Pseudomonadales > Pseudomonadaceae > Pseudomonas > Pseudomonas siliginis. Next base: position 4,188,195 of record NZ_CP099598.1, read on the forward strand.
ACTCTCGGCGTTATACGGCGTCAGTGTAATCCTCGCGAAGATAGGCGGCCTGATCGATGTCCCTGGTTATGCCATGACACTGTTTACCATTACCCTGCTGGGCAGCCTCAATCTGCTGGGGCTCGGCGTGATCGGTTCGTACGCCTGGCGTACATATGAAAATACCAAAGGGCGCCCTTTGGCGATCCCTATGAAAGTTTCTGAGTTTGGAGCCAATAAATGATTGATTCGCGCGATTTTTTTGTTCATGACCGTGCGATTTGTGAATCGTCCACTATCGGTAAAGGCTCGCGTATCTGGGCGTTTGCACACGTATTACCGAACGCTCGTATCGGCGCCGAGTGCAACGTGTGCGACAACGTGTTTGTCGAGAACGACGTCATCATTGGTGACCGGGTAACACTCAAATGCGGCGTTCAGGTTTGGGACGGCATCACCATAGAAGACGATGTTTTCGTGGGACCGAACGTCACGTTCACCAATGACAAGTTTCCACGCAGCAAAATCTATCCGGAAGCGTTTTCTCGCACCATCATCCGCAAAGGTGCATCTCTGGGCGCCAATTCGACGATCCTGCCCGGAATTACCATTGGCACCTCGGCAATGGTCGGCGCAGGCGCGGTCGTCACCAAATCCGTTCCACCGAATGCTATCGTGGTCGGTAACCCGGCGAAGATCATCGGCTACGTCGATGCCAAGCCTACCGAAGGCACAGTCGTAGACAACCCGGTAAAAGTCGGCCAATCAGATGTCCATCCTTGTGGCGTTACGCTGCACCGCATGATGGAAGCCGTCGATATGCGCGGCAGCCTGAGCGTTGGCGAATGCGGCAAGGACGTTCCGTTCGAAGTGAAGCGTTACTTCCTGGTAACCAACGTTCCGACTGCTGAAACACGTGGTGAACATGCTCACCGCGAATGCCACCAGTTTCTGGTAGCGGTCAAAGGCACCGTTCACGTAGTTGCCGACAATGGAAAGCACCGCCAGGAGTTTGTTCTGGACCACCACACACTGGGCCTGTTCCTGCCAGCAATGACCTGGGGTATCCAGTACAAGTACTCGGCGGACGCGGTTCTGCTGGTTTTCGCTTCCGAGCATTACGCTGCTGACGACTACATCCGCGATTACGATCAATTCCTGATCGAGAAAAAAGCGCAGATTGGTTAATAGCCGTGAAAATTTCCGAACTGATGGAAATCAGGTTTTTCCGGTTCCTCCTGACAGGCGGGCTGAACACCGGAATTACGTATGCGCTGTATCTTATATTGCTCAGTGTACTTCCCTACACATGGGCTTATTCGATCAGCTATGTTTGCGGGATTGTTTTCGCGTTCGTGATGAGCCGGTTCCTTGTCTTCAAAGAACACCAGGGGATCAAATCGATCCTGCTGTTCCCACTCGTCTACGTCGCGCAATACGTATTGGGGATGTTTGTCGTCTGGTTCTGGGTCAAACAGCTGTCGCTGCCTGAATACCTGGCTCCACTGGCGGCGATCATTCTGTCGCTACCACTTACATACGTATTGACGAAGCTGGTATTCGTCAAACCCGGAGCGATTACTCGCTAAAAAAAGGCAGACGTCCGTCTGCCTTTTTTAATTGCTGAACGCTATCAGCGCAATCAGGCTGATCCCGCCTCGATGTTCATGCCGCAACATCCTTTTCGGATTTTCCCGCGCTGAACCGCAACGCCAGAATGAATAGTGGCACGTAAGCCACCACGGCACCGACAAAGCCATTCAGCTTGAAGTGCGTGACAGCCACTGCAATCGGCAGGAGCCAAAACACATTGATCAAGCCCACGACAAGGGTCACCGGCAGGTGCTTGCCATAACGGCGCGAGGCGAATTGGTAAGCATGACTGCGATGCGCTTCATACACTTTCTCGCCGCGCAGCAATCGACGCAACAAGGTGAAAGTTGCGTCGACGATGAACACCCCGAGCACGATCAACCAACCCCAGAAGTACTCAAATGAGGCATTGGCGGCCTGTATCGACAAAATGCCCAAGACGATACCCAGAAAGCCGCTGCCCGCATCGCCCATGAAAATCTTCGCTGGCGGAAAGTTCCACAACAGGAATCCTCCCGCACAACCAGCCAGTAGCAGGGCCGGCCCCATCAGCCCGACATACCCGTCCAAGGCGTACAGCACGCACGCCCCGACACACGCAGTTACCGCCTCGACCCCGGCAATCCCGTCGATACCGTCCATAAAATTGTAGAGATTGAGCATCCAGACGAGGTAGAGGCTAGCCAATACAAACCCGCCCCAGCCCAGATCGAAGACCTGTCCGAACACACTGACGGGCGGTAGGCCACCCAACCAGGCCAACGCCCAGATCGCCGCGCAAAAGTGCCCAAGTAAACGCCAGCGCGCAGCAATATGGCCATGATCATCCATGAATCCGATGATCGCCACCAGGCTGCCAGCACCGACGATCGCAGCGAAATCTCTGAATGCGATCAAGTCAGCAGCATACAGCGAGCACATGGCGATAAGGAACGTCACGACGATCGCAACCCCCCCTCCCCTTGGCGTGGGGACCGTATGCGAACTACGGGCATTGGGAATATCCATCAGACTTCTGGCAAGGGCATACCGGCGCAAAACAGCAGTCAGAAGGAACGAAATAATTAAAGCGATCAGCACAAACCAGCTGAAATTCATCGCGGCAGTAGCTCCAAATAAAAGCCAGCATTCGTCACTGGCAAACAAAAACCATTGCACCCGCCTGGCCGATCAAGGGGTTCGATAAGCCAGGCGGGCGCACTGCATCAGTTTTTGTTCACATCCACGATCTCATGCAGCGGACGCTTGCTCAGCACGCGTTTGATTTTTTGCCGTAGTGAGTAAGGCACCGCATGGCTGATGCGCTCCATGCGTGGATGACGGTAAAGCGTCCAGATGGCCAATAGCGCGATTTCCTTGGTCGTCAGCGGCGCCTCATACACAGTTGTCGGGGCCGAGAATTTCGGCAGTTCGAAACCGTTTTTTGGTTTGCTGTGCTTATCACTGCCCACGCCGCATAAGGCCGGGTAATCAACGCTATAAAACGCTGGCTGCTGCAGGTGGGTGTCCACGACAGGCGCAGTCAACTGCTCACCGGCAGCGAGCCTTTTCACAAAGTCGCTGATTCGCCGCATCAACTCGGCTGGCTCGAGCCCATAATCATAAACAAGAGTGTTTTCACGTCCGGACAATCGTTCCGGGAATGCCCCAATGTTTGGCGCAATAATTGGCAACCCGGCTTCCAGCGCATAGCTGAGGGTATAGCTGTAGGTTTCCGGGCACAGACTTGGAAACAGGACGACATCAAACTCATTTGCGGCCATTAGGGAAGACAGCTCACTGGCATCGTAACGACCTGTAGTCAGGACACCGCCCAACTCTCTGTAGCCGAAACCGACCAGCCGGAAGTTGATTGGTGCATTGACCGTCGCTGCCGCCTCCGCCACTTGTTCCAGATAATCGGCACCCTTTTCTTTACCAAGAGCACCAATAACACCCACGTTGTAGCGGATCTTTTGCGCGACAGCCGCGACACCCTGCCCAATATTGCGTTTGTGCTCTACGTGACCTGCAACGACAGCGTTACGTAACTCGAAGTTGAGTCGATAATTGGCGAGGGTGTACGCCGAAGGGAAAATTACCGCTTTCGCCCCGTCGATAAAGCCGCGCAATTGCTCACGCCATTGTGCCGGCGATACACCATCCGGCAGAGGGAAGTCAGGATTGACGATGTCGTCGGCATAACTGCCCGGATAAACGCCCTGCGCATCGGTCAGTGTAGGGTTGCCGCATAGCCAGTAATAATCATGAACCGTCAATGCATATTCAGTGCCCAACTCAGCGGGCAATTGAACCAGTTGCGAATTCAGACCGAGCGTGTGATGGAAGTGCACGAAGCCGACACCACAGCCCTTCAAGAACTCGACCAAAAGGTTGTGCTCTTCCGGCAACTGGAAAAGAAGCTCGTCAGCCCCCGGGAAACTCCCCATCCGCAAAGTAACGGCGGACTGGCCACGACGAGGCGCCAGGAACAGGCAGCAAACATCGGACTCAAGAGCGTCTGCCAACTCGTCCAGATGCTGCTGCACACCGCCTCCAGCCTCATGCGAAATGTGCAAGACCTTTGGCCGGTCCAACGATGCGATCAATTGCGCAAGACGTTTTACCCGTAATGCTTTCAGCGGATCAGCTGCGATGAACCTCTGGATATCCAAGTGATAATCCGGATGCAGCTCGGTGATGGCCTTGGTTGCATGCTCGGTCAACGCCTGCTTGGAAGAGGAGAAGCTGACCCCGCCCTCATGAAATGCATACAGGTTAGGGGTCACGATGTTGAGCCAACCGGCTTTTAGCCCGCGCTGGCACAGATCGTTCTCTTCACCATAACCTTTGCCGAACTTGTCCTCGTTCAGCAGCCCCACGACATCCAGACAATCGCGGCGAATGTACATGCAGAAACCTACACCTGTCGGTGCCTGGCTGACCGGCAAACGCGGGCCGGAAAACACAGCATCGATCTGCTCGACGCTTAAACCAAAGGCTGGCTGGTTTTCGTAAAGAAACGCCGGGAAGCTACAAATAGTCGCGTTGTTGGAAAACGGTGTAACGGTACCGATGTTTGGCGCGATGTACGCCTCAGCGGTCAGCCGCTCCAGCCAGTCAACAGGCACGATGACATCACTGTTAAGGAAAACGATATCGTCCTGGCTGGCATGGCGCATGCCGCGATTGACGGTTTTGACAAAGCCAAGATTGACTTCGTTTTCGAGAACGGTCATCACCTGCGGCCATTGCATTTGCAATTCGATCAACATGGCCTGCATGCCTGCATCTGGGCTCGCATCATTGATCGCGACCAGTTTGGAGTCGAAAGCAATAATCCCTGGCATCGCGGCAAGGATGCAGCGACGAGTCATTTCGACATCTTTATAGATTGGCAGAATGACGCTGACCGAGCGAGTGCGCGCGACAGGCGCTTCAATTACGTCGTCAACCGGCTGTGGCAGATTGGCTTCCTGGCCGCGCAGATAGGCCGTCAGCGCCTGCTTGGAAGTCTCCACTTTGCTGCGCAACACGCCTTTCCCCTGCCGCAACGAGCGCACAAGGAAGCGTACAGGTTTCGTGATGAACCAAGAGTTGGAGTTAATGACTTGATTATAGTCAGCTTCACGCTGGTCCAGTTTTGCACTCAGCGTTTCGATTTTCTGCCTGGCGTCAGTGACAGCGCTTGCAAGCGCTTCACGGGTTTGAGCCAATGCAATCTGCGAACTGCTGAAAGCAGAAAACAGATTGTCTTCGACAATCAATCGATCTTCGCCCCACGCCGTAAATTCACTCGGGCTTCGGCCGTTAATCGCATTCTGTATCTGCGCCTCGATGGCCAGAAACTCTTCCACATCTTTTTCGCAAAGTGGGTACCCGGCGGCTTCGCAAGCTCGGAATACAAAGTCTTTGCGTGTAACCGGGCCAGCCTCTGCGCCCTTGCTGATACGTGTAATCGAACCCAGCAACTGCGTTAGCGCTTTGAACAGCAGGTACTCGTAGCGAACATTCGTGTTGAGCGTCCACTCTTTGTCGATCAACTGCGGACGGCCGTCCAGATCAATCACAATATTTTGCGGGACCGCATCGATCAACGCTCCCGACACCTCACCCGGCTGGCTCTCGGCGTTATCACAGAGCACGTTTAGCATGCTCAGGTAATTTTTGAGGAAGGCGCCGATACCTGCGTAAGTCCAGCCCTCGGCGTTGACTATATCGATCAGCTTAGTGCCAAGCACATAACCATTGATGTAAGGCTCGGACGCAGCAAGATTAAAAGTGACGAGCGATTGCCCTTCACCCTCATCGATAGTCTTCCCGAGTTTTTGGTAATGCACATTGATCGCATCTTCGAAATCGCGACGAAATTCCGAACGTTTGCAATACGTCGAGCGTCGATCGCAGCTGTAATGATACGCCAGGGTCTGCGGGTCGACTGCGCTGCGCGAGACCGTCGAAGCACCTACAAGAAAGGAGTTGGCCATATCCATGCCCAAGCCGTTCCTGAAAATCTGCGACCAGGCTAATTCCAGTGAGAAGGTGCACAGATCCGGCAATTGCGGATCTCTCTGTACACTTTGCGATGCGAATGCACTGGCATCGAAATCAGGATCTTTGAACCCCTCTTCGGTGATGATCGAAACGGGCAACTTGTAATCGGGAAACGGCGCAAAGAACTCACTCGAGGTAAACCCGGCTGTCGCCAACAACGACGCGAGAGCTTTTTTCCCGTAGGTCTGCACGGTAGCGCTGTTATAGCGCCCCTCGACACCGTACATCGGCGTCGTCACGTGATCTTCAGGCGCTCCAGCAAAATATTTCAAGCCGAGCTGGTTTTCGATCGCGATGATGAGCAAACCGTCAGGCTTAAGCAGTGAGCGAACTTTCTCAAGCATTCTCGCACCCGGGTTATCACCGGCTACGAACAGGTTGGCATATTCAAAAACGCCGATCAGGGTGATGACATCGAATTGGGTATCAATGCTGAACTTCTCGAACGACTCAGCCAGAACCGAGACGTTTGGCAAGTCTCGGGTGCGTGCACGGGCGATGCTGGCGCGACGCGAGCTACCTTCCAGCGCCAGCACCCTGCCGCCCTGCTCACCTAAATACCGGGTAATTGCACCACAACCGGCGCCGATCTCGAGCACATCGCCACGCAGATCGGCATCGAACACCCGCAACAAGTTCGAACGGGTACTTGAGAGGTAATAAAGCGATGGCCAATCGGTGCACGATCTTCGCAGCTCATCAGAAAAAACACTGACGTCACTGGCCTGATCGATCAAGAATTTTATGCGCAGTTCGGTGCTATCACCATCGCTGTAGTTGATGCTCGAATAATCCGGCCTCGACCAGATGTTGAGCTCGTCATTAAGCTGATAGCCCGCTTGTTTCAATAAAATATTCAATTTGAAACCTTCTTGGCACGAATGCTGGAGTCCAGATTTACAAGCCCAAAAAATTTGTCAGTCGGACGAACCTGGAAGTGGATCGAATCATAACGCCTGTCACGGGGAGTAACCTCTTCGCCATCTTTGGTCGACACTCCGACAGAAATGAAGTAGTCACCTGGGGCCAGATCACAAGATATAAGTACCTCAACTTCGACGATCTCGCCCTTGCGCCCGCACGTTCTAAATTCCAGGCAATCCAGCGTTTCACTATTTACGCCATAGAGGGTAACGCCCTCTTTGGTCTTGATCGTCATCCCGAGAATCGGACACACCAGATCAGTATCAAACCGTACAAATACCGATAGTTTGATCTGCACGCCAGTGTCTAGGGCAATCGGGTACTCAAGCCCTTCTGCGCTCAGGTGGAAGTCGATGATAGTGGCCGATCTGTCACCCCAACGATATTCGTTCGGGTTGTAGTTCGGATGCGTTTCAAATACATCGAGGCCGCCTTCAGGCGTTTGATACGCTGCCAACTGGTCAGACGCTTCTGCACTTTCGACAGAGGCCGATTGCTGAGTCTTGCCGAACAACAAATCAAGGTAACGGTTGACGACCATGCGCGGCTCGCCTTCAGCGAGCTGCACACCGTTGTTCAAAAGAAAGGCGTGGTCACAGTGCGTAACGATTTGTTCGCTGGAGTGCGTTACCAGCAGAATGCTCGTGCCGTTTTCCTTGAGCTTTTTCAACCGATCAAAGCAACGGGCCTGAAATTTTGCGTCCCCCACTGCCAGCGCTTCATCGACAATAAGAATATCGGGCTCGACTTGCGCCTGAACGGAAAACGCCAGTCGCACCAACATACCGCTCGAATATGTCTTGACCGGTTGATTGATGAAATCGCCAATGTCCGCGAATTCGATGATCGCATCATATCGTGCGTCGATTTCTTCTTTGCTCAAACCCAGAATCGAGGCGTTCAGGTAGACGTTCTCGCGTCCAGTAAACTCGGGATTGAATCCGGAGCCCAGTTCGAGCAATGCAGCGATCCGGCCATGGGTTTCAACCGTACCACTGGTTGGATTCAACGTACCGCAAAGAATTTGCAGCAAGGTGGACTTGCCACTGCCGTTGCGGCCAACGATACCGACCGTCTCGCCTTTGCGAATTTCGAAGGAAACGTCGCGTAGCGCCCAGAACTCACGGCAATATTTTTTCTTCCCGCGACTGAGCATCTGAAGCAGTCTGTCGCGCGGTTTGTCGTAAATCTCATAGCACTTACTGAGATTTTGAACCTTGATAGCGACCTCAGATGACATCGGCGAATCCTTTTCGTGTTTTCTGAAACCAGGCGAATCCAAGCCATGCAATCAACGCCGAGCCGGCGAGATAAATGCCCAATACGGTAAAGTCAGGCAGTTTTCCCCAAAACAGAATGTCCCGGGCGTACTCGATTGCAGGCGTCAGCGGATTGAGCATCAGTAGATGTTGATACTTCTCAGGTAGCGCACTGGCAGGGTAAAAAATAGGCGACAGAAACATCAGGACTGTGGTCAGGATGCCGATGAATTGCGCGACATCTCTTAAGTAAACGCCGAGCGACGCCAAGGCCCACGTCAAACCCATGATCATCAGCATCAACGGCAGGATAATCAACGGGAACAACAGGACGGTCAGGTGCGGCGTGCCAAACAGTATCAAATAGGCCAGCAACCACACAGTCAGGCTGATCACCATGTGAAAGAGCGCCGAACCGACTGTGATCCAAGGAAGGATCTCCAATGGAAACACGACTTTCTTCACATAGTTGGCGTTCGAGAGAATCAGCGTCGGGCTTCGATTGAAACACTCCGCAAAGAAGTTGAAGACGATAAGTCCCGCAAACAGAATAAGTGCAAACTCGGTTTTCGAGTCACTTCCGCCGCTCCAGCGTGCCTTGAAAACGACGCTAAAGACAAAGGTGTAGACAACCAACATGAACACGGGGTTAAAAAACGACCAGAGAATTCCCATGAACGATCCACGATAACGCCCAACGACTTCTCGCTGTACAAGCGCCGCGATCAGGCTCCGATTACGCCAGAAACTGTTGACCATTTCCTTTGGCGACGTGGAAAAATTAAGCATTATGCACACACCTGAGATAAATCGAGGGAGACAGACTTCATACAAAAACTCTCTTGTTGAGATACCGGGAGGACGCCACGGAGCAATTTCACGTCCTGCCTTGCACGATGAGGGCATCAAATTCTGTTGAGCACCGCAGCCAGCAGCAGCCCAAGATTACCCAAACACGTCTGCCGATAGACCTTCGCGCGGTAAAGCCAGACGAAACGGCCGAATCCTTTTGAATCACGGGCTTTCTTGAATTGCTCAAAGGTCTGCAGGCTGTCTGCACTCAAGCTTGAGCGAACCGTTTCAAGTGCAGCGATATTTTTGTCATTCCAGTCACGAAAGCGACCCGTAGACATCATCCGCAAGCGCATGATCCGTGCGCGCACTCCTGAGTTGGCGCCAATCAGATTCGCTTCATGCTGCCTGTACAGAATGGAAGGCGAGGCGTCATAGACGACCTCGCCACCCACCCCGGTAATCAGTAGATAGGCCCACCAGTCATGGGAAACGATATCCACTTGGCCGCCAGCATGACAGAGTACGTCCCGAGCCAAATGATTGAATACCATAGTATTCCCCCCGGCCAGACTTTGTACCAGTGCATTGCCAAAACTGGCGGGGCGAGAAAATAGCGGCGAGCGACCGATGACCGTTCCCGAGTCACCAATCAACTCGGTCCGGCCGCAATACAAAGCAGGAAGACCGGACGGCAGCGCCTCCAATACCTTTACGGCAGACTCAAGTTTATTGGCTTGCCAGATATCGTCCTGGTCGGCCCACGCATAAAATTGCGATTGCACGGGCGCATCGCAGGCAACGGACATGAAGTTAGCCGCGAACCCTCGCTTGGGCCCTTGCAGAATGGTCAACCGGCCTTCTCCCCAGATCGCGCTGTACTGGCGCAGAATATCCAGTGTCGCGTCGGTAGAACCGTCATCAGAAACAACGACGGTCCATTCGCGATAACTCTGGCGAGCTATCGAATCCAGTTGTTGTGCGAGAAAGCGTTCACCGTTGTAGGTACACATCAGAATCGTTACGCGGGCCGATTGCGTTTCATGACCTTGAATACTAAAGTCAGAATCGCCGCCAGGCTGCTCGCCTGTCTGATCAAATTGTGGAAGAGGGGCTACCACCGAGCACTCCATTGCATTGAAGAAAAAATAATGACGATGTCGTTTCGCTCAACATCAAGAGGTACAGCCTTGGCAGCATGAAAATCACATGCCCCTCTCATGGACCGCTCCCGACAGCGAAAAATTTGCCATTATAAGTCATACCAATTTGATAGCCCAGTGACATCACCACCTTCAACAGCACAAGGCGGTGGTCATGGTATGAAAAGAGTAATCAGAATGTTGCCTTGAGCCGGAAAAATCCTGCCAAGGCGTACGGATTTGGGCTGCGTAGGGTATCAAGGCGCCCTAATTGGCAAAAGGGTGGCAATCTGCCAATCCATCGAGGGTCAGATCAATTGCTGTGCTTTATCGAGCAAGCCTTAGCGAAAAAGTGACATCCATAAAGAATACTGACACATTTAGCGCTCCCGGAGATGGTTGGCAGTGGCCTGAAGTGCCTGGCTCACGCTGATGGGCGGCGTCCACTCCAGTATTGTGCGCGTCTTTTCCATGTCGACCTGTAACGAGCCGCAGAGTCGCTGAGCTAAGGCTCTCCTACCCAATAAAGCTGCCCCAAGGCGCAGAACAAACGGAGGCACGGGCAACAATCGCGCTCGCACAGTCAGGGCGCTCGACATCCTTTGAAGCAATTGAGTGGTCGAAAGATCTTCGCCATCACTTACCAGAAAAGTTTGATTGGCTGCTTGTGGATGATCGATGCAGGTCACCAAAAGATCCACCAGATTACTGATTGCCACTAAGCTGCGGCGATTGCCCAATGCGCCCAATGGCAGTGGCAATCCTTTTTGCAACCAGCGCATCATATTTAGGAAGTTAGCTTTGACGCCCGGCCCGTAAACCAGGGGCGGTCGAATAATTACCAGCTCCATTGCGGTTTCCAGTGCTATTTGACGCACGACTTCCTCTGCCTCGCACTTGGAAATACCGTAAGGATCAACAGGCGCGGGAATATCGGCTGCGGTAAAGGGTCTCCCGGCGGGTGACTCTTCGCCATTGACCTTGATCGAACTGACAAAGATGAAGCGCTTTACCCCGGACGCTGCCGCATGACGGGCCAGCCGCGCAGTGCCCTGCACATTCATTTGCCGAAACATGGCAAGCGGATCAGCCTCACACTCGTTCATTACATGAACCCTGGCCGCACAATGAATCACCGTCTGGATATTATTCAATGGCGGCAATAAAACGCGCTCATCCAAATCAAAAGGCACGACATCACACAAACCACTCAACCGAGTTTCGCTACGTGCAGCCGCAACTGGTGTGTAGATCTTGTCGAGAAGCAGGCGGAACACCACGGCCTCGCCGACAAACCCCGTCGCCCCGGTCACCAATACCCGAGCACCTTTCATTTGTTTTTCTTCCCGATCACGGCAGTCGCGCAACAAATAAAGAAAAAGAACAGCTTGTCCCTGGTTCGACGACGACATTCACCGGCTTTTAACGACAGCCGCAATAATTGTCGACGCCCCAAAGGTAACCATTGCCGGACGAATGGATCATCGGCGAGACCCACCAACTGCGCAATCATTCGAATCTGAGAAAACCACCAACCGTCATGGATAATTTTATAACGCGCAATCAGTGAATTTATACCTGAATTGGCCCCGACCTGATTACTTTCGTGCTGGCGATAACACATGGATGGCTGCGGATCAATGAACCAGCGTACACCACGACTGCGTGCGAACGCATAGCAATACCAGTCATGCAGACTGACCTGTTGCAAGGCATCCCAATGTTTCAACAATGAGACCTTCAGCAACTGCATCATCCTTTGGCTCATGACATACGTACAGCCCGGTCCGGCAGCCTCAAAGAGAAAGTCCCAGCGGGTTTGCGGCTGGGCCTTGTCCAGTACCTGGTTACGACCATCAGGCCAGAACGCAACTACGTTACTCGAGTAAGCATCCACGCCAAGAGATTTGATCGACCGGATAGCGCGCTCGATCTTGTCCAGATACCAGACGTCATCCTGATCAGCGAACGCGATGAAATCGTAGCCTTCAAGATCAACATCTCGAAGCAAACGGAAGAAGTTGCGGGAGGCCCCACCAAACGCACCGGCGTCGGGCAGGACGATTACGTTCGGATGCTGTGCAGCATAATCGGCGCACCATGCCTCAGTACCGTCAGTGGAGGGATCAATACTTATATAAACGGTTACGTCGACAGCTGTCTGACCGAGGATCGAGGCCAACTGCTCCTCGATCCACTGCATGCCATTGTAGGCGGCCAGCAAAATCGCAACCTTGGGATGTTCTACTGGCATGCCATTCCTGCTTGCAGCGTTAAACATAGCATTGCGAAAGTCAGAACTTTCGATCAGGCAGACGGCGAGTCCAGCAACTTCTGAAGGTATTGACCGTAACCCGTCTTCTTCAGTGCTTGCGCTTGTGCGTTAAGCTGCTCGGCAGAAATCCAGCCATTGTGATAGGCGATCTCTTCCAGACACGCCACTTTCAGACCCTGACGCTGTTCGATCGTGTGAACGAAGTGACTGGCTTCAAGCAGAGAGTCGTGAGTACCGGTATCCAGCCAGGCAAACCCGCGACCGAGCATTTCCACGCTCAGGGTCTGGCGCTCCAGATACGCACGGTTGACGTCGGTGATTTCCAGCTCGCCACGCTCGGAGGGCTTGATGTTCTTGGCGATCTCGACCACATCGTTATCATAGAAATACAGACCGGTGACCGCATAGTTCGATTTTGGCTTCAGCGGCTTCTCTTCGATACTCAAAGCCTTGCCACTTTTATCAAACTCGACGACACCAAAGCGTTCAGGATCGGAGACGTGGTAGCCAAATACGGTAGCTCCCTTTTGTTGGGTACTGGCGGAGCGCAAGTTGTCCGAGAAATGCTGACCGTAGAAGATGTTGTCCCCCAGAATCAGACAGCATGGATCCTGACCGATGAACTCTTCACCAATAATGAACGCCTGGGCCAGGCCGTCCGGACTAGGCTGCTCGGCATAAGTAAGCTTGATCCCGTACACGCTTCCATTACCCAGCAGTTTACGGAAGCACGGCAAATCTTCCGGCGTGGAAATAATTAGGATTTCTCGCATACCCGCCAGCATCAAAACGGACAGCGGATAAAAAATCATCGGCTTGTCGTAAATAGGCAACATTTGCTTGGAAACACCAAGAGTCAGCGGGTGCAGGCGCGTGCCCGAACCACCAGCGAGGATGATGCCTTTACGATTTGTCGTGGTCATTTGTTCAGAACTTCCCTAAGCATTCGGGTTACACCACTTTGCCAATCCGGCAAGTGTAGAGAAAAATTGTCGCGCAGCTTCTGAGTATTCAATCGTGAGTTCAGAGGGCGACGTGCAGGTGTAGGATAGGCTGTGGTTTCAATCGGGTTGACCGCCGTTACAGCTAACTCCTCACCTTGGGCTTTAGCGAAGTCTATGACGTGACTGGCATACCCATGCCAAGACACTTCGCCCGCAGCGGCCAAGTGATAGAGGCCAGCCAACTCTGGACGACTGATAACTCGCTGAATAGCCAACGCCGAAACGTCAGCAATCAGATCAGCACCGGTTGGAGCACCAATCTGATCCGCAATCACATTTAATGTTTCGCGATTCTTGGCCAAGCGCAGCATGGTCTTCGCAAAGTTGTTGCCGCCAGCTCCGTAAACCCAGCTAGTACGAAAGATCAGATACTTACAACCCGCCGCGATAATTGCCTGCTCGCCGGCGAGCTTGCTGGCGCCGTAATGGTTCACTGGCGCAACAGCGTCTGTTTCCTGCCATGGCGTGACGCCTTGGCCACTGAAGACGTAATCCGTTGAGTAGTGAACCAGCCATGCGCCCGACGCTGCGGCTTCTTCCGCCATGACGCCGCTCGCGAGTCCGTTTACGCGATCTGCCAATTCGGTTTCCGACTCAGCTTTATCAACCGCCGTATAAGCAGCAGCATTAACAATAACGTCGGGCTTTATCTGACGAATCGTTGCACGCAAGGATTCAAGATTCGACAGATCACCGCAGAGGCCATCAACAAGGTGACGATCAAGAGCGACCAGTTCACCTAGCGGAGCCAGGGAACGTTGCAGCTCCCAGCCCACCTGACCGTTCTTTCCTAGGAGTAGGATCTTCATGCTTTATTCGAGCGATCCGTATAGTTCTGATCAATCCACTGCTGGTAGCTGCCGCTCTTCACATGCTCAACCCACTCGGTGTTAGTCAGATACCACTCGACAGTCTTGCGAATGCCAGTCTCGAAAGTCTCTTTCGGAGTCCAAGCCAGCTCACGCTGAATCTTGCTCGCATCGATTGCATAACGCACGTCATGTCCAGGACGATCCTGAACATAAGTAATCAGGCTGGCATGCGGACGATGGGCAGAATCAGGACGCAACTCATCGAGCAACGCACACAGGGTATGCACTACCTCAATGTTTTGTTTTTCGTTATGACCGCCGATGTTGTAGGTCTCGCCGATGACGCCTTCAGTGACGACTTTATAAAGCGCGCGCGCGTGATCTTCGACATACAGCCAGTCACGAACCTGGTTGCCTTTGCCGTACACCGGCAGGGGTTTGCCTTCCAGCGCATTGAGAATGATCAGCGGGATCAGCTTCTCAGGAAAATGGCATGGGCCGTAGTTGTTCGAGCAGTTGGTAACCAGTGTCGGCAGGCCGTAAGTGCGGGCCCAGGCACGAACCAGGTGGTCGGAGCTGGCTTTACTAGCCGAATATGGCGAGCTTGGCTGGTAAGGCGTGGTTTCGGTGAAGAGGTCTTCCGGACCTTCGAGATCTCCGTAAACTTCGTCAGTCGAGATGTGGTGGAAGCGGAAATTGGCTTTGCGGGTGTCATCCAGAGCAGCCCAGTAATGGCGCGCAGCTTCTAGGAGTGTGTAAGTGCCAATAATGTTGGTCTGGATGAACTCGGACGGGCCGGAGATCGAGCGGTCAACGTGGGATTCAGCGGCCAGGTGCATGATTGCATCCGGTTGATGTTCACGCAGAACGCGGTCGATCTGATCACGATCGCAGATATCGACGCGTTCAAAGGCATAGCGAGAACTCTGACTGACTTCCGCCAGCGACTCCAGATTGCCGGCGTAAGTCAACTTATCGACGTTGACGACCGCATCGGCAGTGCTAGAGATGATGTGACGGATGACTGCCGAGCCAATGAAGCCGGCGCCGCCGGTAACTAGAATTTTCACGCGAAACGATACCCTTGAGCTGCGGACAGCGCTGCCAGCGAGCGCGGTCTAATCCATGAATGCAGAGGCCACTACCAGTTGGCATCCGTCAGAGTCAGTCTGAATCGACATGCATTAAGGCACGATCGAACAAGGGACGCATTTTACAGCTTAATGATGCTTTTACTAATGGATAAAGACAGGCTGAGGCGCAATTTCGACAGATGCCGTGCGCCTGTCGCTTTTAGACCAGACGTTTACGAGCCGCTCTCGATGTACGCCCTAGAAACCAGCCCAATACAGGACCGATAAGCATACCGATCAGCAACGCCAACACCGCAACAACCGACACCGGCAACTGCGGGCCGGAAAAACCCAGAAACAAAAGCGAAACCGATTGCTGGTTTTCCAGCACAAACGCCAGCACAACCAGAACCATCAGCAGAAGAAAAACGCCAAGCAGTATGCGTTTCAGGTTACGCATTCACGCCCCCTTGAATTTGAATAGCGAAGATCAAGCGCCCTCCTCCTCTTCCTCGTTCACGCGATCACGCAATTCCTTGCCCGGCTTGAAATGCGGCACGAATTTACCGTCCAGACTTACCGACTGGCCGGTTTTCGGGTTGCGGCCGACGCGCGGTGCGCGATAGTGCAGGGAGAAGCTGCCAAATCCACGGATCTCGATACGATCACCGGTGGCGAGGCACTGAGACATTTGTTCAAGCATGGTCTTGATGGCCAGCTCCACATCCTTGGATGAGAGTAGCCCTTGATGGGTGACAATTCGTTCGATCAACTCCGACTTCGTCATATTTTTCCCTTCTTTTTCAAGCAGCTAGATCAGCGCTTGAAAGGTTTTAGCATGCCCGGAAGAATTTGAACAGCCCAGGGATTGACATATCTTTCCCGGGGTCAAAACGCCCATTTTCAGGGCACTCCAGTGGCGAGTCGGATCGCTGCTCACCTAACGACACATCACCAGCATGGTCCGGGTTACAAAGCCTGCCGGATTGAAGCCGAACGGGTATTCGTCTTCATCTTTGGCATCGTCAGAGCGGGTGATGACCTTATAGCCCTTGCCTTTACACTCCTTCGCTGCACGCTTCTGGCACTTTTCCCAACCGGAACCCAACCCGGAGCAATCGACCTCGATACCACTGACGCCGCGCACCGCATGGGTTTTCGCACTAGTGGTGCAACCTGCCAGCGCCAATACCACCGCAACAACAAATAACTTGTTCATCCACTTCCTTATGCCAGGCAAGCCTGACGACTAATACTCAAGATCAAGCTTAGTCGCGAATAGGCGATTGATCCGATTAAAGAAACAGACCCGCAGGGGAAGCCAATGGTTTCATGCACGCACGTACAAAGACCAAATTGCAGGCACAAAAAAGGGCGACCGAAGTCGCCCTTTTTAATGATCAAGCAGAACTCAGTTCTGTTTGGCCATTGCTTGACGCAGCAGTGCCGCCATAGTGGTGTCAGCTGCTTCGCCTTCCGGAGCTGCTTTCAGGCTCTGGATGGCTTCTTTCTCTTCAGCGTCGTCTTTCGACTTGATCGAGAGCTGGATTACGCGGCTCTTGCGATCAACGCTGATGATCTTGGCTTCAACTTCCTGGCCTTCTTTCAGAACGTTGCGCGCGTCTTCAACGCGGTCACGGCTGATTTCGGAGGCTTTCAGGGTAGCTTCGATGTCGTCGGCCAGAACGATGATGGCGCCTTTGGCGTCAACTTCTTTCACGGTACCGGTCACGATAGCGCCCTTGTCGTTAACCGAGACGTACTCGGAGAACGGATCGCTTTCCAGTTGCTTGATGCCCAGGGAGATGCGCTCGCGCTCTGGGTCAACCGACAGGATGACGGTGTCCAGCTCGTCGCCCTTCTTGAAACGACGTACGGCTTCTTCGCCCACTTCGTTCCAGGAGATGTCGGACAGGTGAACCAGACCGTCGATGCCGCCGTCCAGACCAATGAAGATACCGAAATCGGTGATCGACTTGATGGTGCCGGAGATCTTGTCGCCCTTGTTGAACTGGCCAGAGAAGTCTTCCCATGGGTTCGACTTGCACTGCTTGATGCCCAAGGAGATACGACGACGCTCTTCGTCGATGTCCAGAACCATGACTTCCACTTCGTCGCCGACTTGTACGACTTTCGAAGGGTGGATGTTCTTGTTGGTCCAGTCCATTTCCGAAACGTGCACCAGACCTTCAACGCCTTCTTCCAGCTCAGCGAAGCAGCCGTAGTCGGTCAGGTTGGTAACACGAGCAGTTACGCGAGTGCCTTCTGGGTAACGGGCTTTGATAGCAACCCATGGATCTTCGCCCAGTTGCTTCAGGCCCAGGGAAACACGGTTGCGTTCGCGATCGTATTTCAGAACCTTGACGTCAATCTCGTCACCAACGTTGACGATCTCGGAAGGATGCTTGATGCGCTTCCAGGCCATGTCGGTGATGTGCAGCAGGCCGTCCACGCCACCCAGATCGACGAATGCGCCGTAATCGGTGAGGTTTTTGACGATACCTTTGACTTGCTGGCCTTCCTGCAGGGATTCCAGCAGAGCTTCACGCTCGGCGGAGTTCTCGGCTTCGAGGACGCTGCGACGGGAAACGACAACGTTGTTGCGCTTCTGGTCCAGCTTGATGACCTTGAATTCCAGCTCTTTGCCTTCCAGGTGCGTGGTGTCGCGCACTGGACGGACGTCAACCAGGGAACCTGGCAGGAACGCACGGATGCCGTTAACGTCGACAGTGAAGCCGCCTTTAACCTTACCGTTGATAACGCCCTTGACCACTTCCTCGGCTGCGAAGGCTGCTTCCAGAACGATCCAGCATTCAGCGCGCTTGGCTTTTTCACGGGACAGCTTGGTTTCGCCAAAGCCGTCTTCAACCGAATCCAGAGCAACGTGAACTTCATCACCAACGTTGATGTTCAGTTCGCCAGCATCGTTGTAGAACTGCTCAAGCGGGATGAGTGCTTCAGACTTCAGACCAGCGTGAACGGTTACCCAGCGAGCCTGGTAATCGATATCAACGATAACACCGGTGATGATGGAGCCTGCCTGAAGGTTCAGGGTTTTCAGGCTTTCTTCAAAGAGTTCCGCAAAGCTTTCGCTCATTTTAATTCCTGTAGATGAGGGCGAAGTAAACGCCCATCTCCACACCCCAGACGGTGTGGGTTAGTTTCATTTAAAAGAAGCACCGCAGGACTATGACTGGTCCCCTGCGACCTTCTTGGTCACCCGGCGATATCGCGAATGGCGATCTCGCTCATGATGCGTTCAAGCACCTGATCGATGGAAAGCTCCGTTGAATCCAGCTGAATCGCGTCGGCCGCCGGCTTGAGCGGGGCTACTGCGCGCTGGGTGTCACGCTCATCGCGTGCACGGATCTCATCTAGCAGACTCGACAGACTAACACCCTCGACTTTGCCCTTCAACTGCAAATATCGACGGCGCGCCCGCTCCTCGGCACTGGCGGTGAGGAAAATCTTCAGCGGTGCACCCGGAAATACCACCGTGCCCATGTCGCGACCGTCCGCCACCAGACCCGGCGCTTCCTGGAAAGCACGCTGGCGCTGCAGCAGCGCCTCGCGTACGGCGGGCAGCGCAGCCACTTGCGAGGCCCCGGAACCGACGCTTTCGGTGCGAATGACATCGCTGACTTCGTCGCCTTCGAGAATGATCCGCTGCAGCTGACCTTCGGTCGCGGCGATGAACTGCACATCCAGATGAGCGGCCAATGTCTTCAGCAGCTCTTCATTGGTCAGGTCGACGCCATGGTTGTGCGCAGCAAACGCGAGCAAGCGATAAAGCGCACCGGAATCCAGCAGGTTCCAGCCCAGACGCTTGGCCAGAATCCCGGCAACCGTGCCTTTGCCGGAGCCGCTTGGCCCATCGATGGTGATGACCGGTTCAATGTTTTTCACGACTGAGCCTCTTGTGCCACACGAATGCCGACTTGCCCGCACAGCGCGAGGAAGTTGGGGAACGAGGTCGCGACGTTGGCGCAATCGTGGATGCGGATCGGTGCGGTAGCGCGCAACGAGGCAACGCTGAAGGCCATGGCGATACGGTGGTCGCCGTGACCGTGCACTTCACCGCCGCCGATCTGGCCGCCGTCGATGATGATGCCGTCCGGGGTCGGTTCGCACTTGACGCCCAGCGCCAGCAAGCCGTCCGCCATGACCTGAATCCGGTCGGATTCCTTGACTCGCAGCTCTTCGGCGCCGGTCAGCACGGTCCGCCCTTCGGCGCACGCAGCCGCGACGAACAGTACCGGGAATTCGTCGATGGCCAGCGGCACCAGTTCCTCCGGAATCTCGATACCTTTGAGTTTAGCTGCGCGCACGCGCAAGTCAGCCACTGGTTCGCCACCGACCTCACGCTGGTTTTCCAGAGTGATATCGGCACCCATCAGCCGCAGGATGTCGATCACGCCAGTACGGGTCGGATTGATGCCGACGTGCTCAAGCACCAGCTCGGAGCCCTCGGCGATTGAGGCTGCGACCAGGAAGAACGCCGACGACGAGATATCGCCCGGCACTTCGATGTGAGTCGCGGTGAGCTTGCCGCCGGACTCGACCGAAGCCGTGGCGCCGTCGACGCTGACCGGGTAGCCGAAGCCACGCAGCATGCGTTCGGTGTGATCGCGGGTCGGTGCTGGCTCGGTCACCGTGGTCTTGCCTTCAGCATAGAGACCGGCAAGCAGCAGGCAGGATTTCACCTGAGCACTGGCCATCGGCATGGTGTAGGTCAGGCCCTTGAGCTTATGGCCACCGCGAATGGTCATCGGTGGACGACCTTCGGCAGCGGTTTCGATCACGGCGCCCATTTCTCGCAAAGGATTAGCCACGCGATTCATCGGACGCTTGGACAGCGAAGCGTCGCCGGTCAAGGTGCTGTCGAAGTTCTGCGCCGCCAGCAGGCCAGAGAGCAGACGCATCGAGGTGCCAGAGTTGCCCAGATAGATTGGGCCCGGCGCAGGTTTCAGGCCGTGCAGGCCGACACCGTGGATGGTAACGCGGCCGTGGTGCGGGCCTTCGATGACCACGCCCATGTCGCGGAATGCCTGCAAGGTCGCCAGGGCGTCTTCGCCCTCAAGGAAGCCTTCGACTTCGGTGACGCCTTCGGCCAGCGAGCCGAGCATGATCGAACGGTGGGAAATCGATTTGTCACCCGGTACGCGAATCCGACCGGACAGGCGGCCACCAGGTTGAGCCAGGAAGATCAGATCGTTGGAATTCATAGCGTCCACATAGGCCCTGCGGGCCAGGATTTTACTGAAATGCTCGCGGGCAACCCGGGCGCGCGTGAAAACGCCCAACAATTGGTGCCCATCCCCTGCATCGACCGCGTCGCGCAAGGCGTCGAGGTCGCTGCGAAATGTATCGAGTGTGCGCAGGACAGCCTCGCGATTGGCGAGGAAGATGTCGTGCCACATCACCGGGTCGCTTCCGGCGATTCTTGTGAAATCGCGAAAACCACCGGCAGCGTAACGGAAGATCTCCAGATTTTCATTGCGCTTGGCCAACGAATCGACCAGACCGAAGGCCAGCAGGTGCGGCAGATGGCTGGTCGCGGCCAGCACTTCATCGTGACGCTCGACCTGCATGTGCTCGACATCGGCGCCCAGTTCGCGCCACAGGCGATCGACCAGCGCCAGCGCGGCAGGATCGGTCTGCTCGAGCGGCGTCAGGATCACCTTGTGCCGGCGGAACAGCTCGGCATTCGAGGCTTCCACCCCGCTCTGCTCGGAACCGGCAATCGGGTGCCCGGGGACGAAGCGCGCCGGCATGCCGCCGAACGCCTCGGTCGCCGCGCGCACCACGTTGCCTTTGGCGCTGCCGACATCCGTAAGAATCGCCTGCCCCAGATCCATGACAGCCAGACGCGCGAGCAGCTTTTCCATGGCCAGAATCGGCACCGCCAGCTGAATCACATCGGCACCGACGCAAGCCGCCGCCAAATCGTCTTCGCAGCGATCAACCACACCCAATTCGACCGCGAGCTTGCGCGATTGCGGGTCAAGATCAACACCGACCACCTCACGGCACAGGCCGCTTTCACGCAAACCCTTGGCAAACGAACCACCGATCAACCCCAGACCGACCACCACAAGGCGACCGATCATAGGTGCAACAGGTTGCAGCGCAGTGACATCAACCACGAGCCAGAACCTTGCGCAGCGCCTCGAGGAAACGGCTGTTTTCCGCCGGCAGACCGATGGTCACCCGCAGGTGGTCCGGCATGCCGTAATTGGCCACCGGACGCACGATCACGCCTTCGCGCAGCAAGCCCTGGAAAATCGGCGCCGCGACCTGGCCGAGATCGACACAAATGAAGTTGCCTTTGGACTCGATCCAGCTCAGCCCCAGCTCACGAAAACCCGCCTGCAACTGCTGCATGCCGGCTTCGTTGAGCTGACGGCTTTGCGCCAGATATTCATCATCTTTCAATGCCGCACAGGCCGCCGCCAAGGCGAGGCTGTTGACATTGAACGGCTGGCGAACGCGGTTCAGCACGTCTGCCACCACAGGCGTCGACAAGCCATAACCGACGCGCAGCGCGGCCAGACCATAGGCCTTGGAGAAGGTGCGCGACACCAGCAGGTTCGGGTACGCCGCGAGGAAGTCGAGACCGTCCGGCAAATCACTGCCTTCGGCGTACTCGATGTAAGCCTCGTCGAGGACTACCAGCACATGCTCGGGAACGTCCTGCAGGAATTCGTCCAGCGCTTCGGCGCCGAACCAGGTGCCGGTCGGGTTGTTCGGGTTGGCGATGAACACCACGCGAGTGTTGGCATCGATGGCCGCAAGCATCGCCGGCAGGTCATGGCCCCAGTCTTTGGCTGGAACGACTTTGGCCTGCGCACCGACAGCTTGGGTAGCGATCGGATACACCGCGAAGGCGTGCTCACTGAACACCGCATTCAGGCCCGGCGCCAGATAGGCACGCGCAACCAGCTCAAGAATGTCGTTGGAGCCATTGCCCAGCGTGACCTGATTCAGCTCGACGCGGCACTGTTCGGCGAGCAGCGACTTCAGGGCGAAACCATTGCCGTCCGGGTAGCGGGTCAGCTCGGCCAGCTCTTCGCGGATCGCCGCCAATGCCTTCGGGCTGGCGCCCAATGGGTTTTCGTTGCTCGCAAGTTTGACGATTTTTGCCGGATCCAGATCCAGCTCGCGCGCCAGTTCGTCCACAGGCTTGCCCGGAACGTACGGCGAAAGTTGTTGCACGCCCGGCTGTGCCAGAGCGAGGAAGTTGCCACTCATTTGCTACCGCCCCTTAGAGAACTGCTTTCGGGTAGGAACCCAGCACTTTGAGTGCTACTGCTTCCTGACTGATCTTTTCCAGCACACCTTTGATCAACGGATCACGGTGGTGGCCGACGAAGTCGATGAAGAACACGTAGGTCCATTTGCCGCTGCGCGACGGACGGGTCTCGATCCGGGTCAGGTCGATCCCGTTGTCATGGAACGGCACCAGCAGCTCGTGGAGCGCGCCCGGCTTGTTGCTCATCGATACGATGATCGAGGTCTTGTCGTCGCCGGTCGGCGGCACTTCCTGATTACCGATCATCAGGAAGCGCGTCGAATTGTCCGGACGGTCTTCGATCTTCTCGGCCAGACGCGTCAGGCCATACAGCCCTGCCGCCATGTCGCCAGCGATCGCTGCCGAATTCCACTCACCCTTGACCCGTTTAGCCGCTTCGGCGTTGCTCGACACCGCGACGCGTTCGACATTCGGGTAATGCGCGTCCAGCCACTTGCGGCACTGGGCCAGCGACTGCGCGTGGGAATAGATGCGACTGATGCTGTCGGTCTTGGTGTTTTCGCCGACCAGCAGATGATGGTGGATGCGCAGCTCGACTTCGCCACAGATCACCATGTCGTGCTCGAGGAAGCTGTCCAGCGTGTGGTTGACCGCGCCTTCGGTGGAGTTTTCCACCGGCACCACGCCGAAATTCACCGCACCGGCGGCGACTTCGCGGAACACTTCGTCGATTGCCGCCATCGGCTTGCTGATCACAGCGTGGCCGAAGTGTTTCATCGCTGCCGCTTGGGTGAACGTACCTTCAGGGCCGAGATACGCCACTTTCAGCGGCTGCTCCAGCGCCAGGCACGACGACATGATTTCGCGGAACAGCCGCGCCATTTCTTCGTTGCCCAGCGGCCCCTGATTGCGCTCCATCACACGCTTGAGCACCTGAGCTTCGCGCTCGGGACGATAGAACACCGGCACTTCGCCTTCGGCCAGCGAGGCCATCTTCACGCGGGCGACTTCCTGGGCGCAACGCGCACGCTCACTGATCAGCTCGAGGACTTTGGTGTCCAGAGCGTCGATGCGAACGCGCAGTGCCTTGAGTTCTTGCTCGGACATCAGCCGTGTTCCTTCTCGAATTCCGCCATGTACGCCACCAGCGCGTTGACCGCGGTGATGTCGACGGCGTTGTAGATGGAGGCGCGCATGCCGCCCACCGAGCGGTGGCCCTTGAGATTGAGCAGGCCGCGCTCGTCGGCACCGGCGAGGAACGGCTTGTCCAGACGATCATCAGCCAGACGGAACGGTACGTTCATCCACGAGCGATCCGACTTGTTGATCGGGTTGCTGTAGAGGCCACTGGCGTCGATGAAGTCGTACAGGGTGCGCTGCTTGACGTCGTTGAGCCTGGCGATCGCTTCGACGCCGCCCTGCTCTTTCAGCCATTGGAACACCAGACCGGACAGGTACCAGGCCAGCGTCGGCGGGGTGTTGTACATCGAGCCGTTATCGGCCGCGACCTTGTAGTTGAGCATGGTCGGGCACAGCGAGCGGGCCTTGCCGAGCAAGTCTTCGCGGATGATGTTGACGACGATGCCGCTCGGGCCGATGTTCTTCTGCGCGCCGGCGTAGATCATGCCGAAACGCGAAATATCGACCGGGCGCGAGAGGATGTCGGAAGACATGTCGGCAACCAGTGGCACGTCACCGGTTTGCGGGATCCACTGGAATTCCAGACCACCGATGGTTTCGTTCGGCGCGTAGTGAACGTACGCGGCATCTTTCGACAGATTCCACTCGTTCTGGCCTGGGATGGCGAAATAGTCGTAAGGCTTGGCAGTGGCAGCCACGTTGACGTGGCCATAGCGCGAGGCTTCTTCGATGGCTTTCTGCGACCAGATACCGGTGTCGATGTAGTCGGCCGAGCCGCCTTCAGGCAACAGGTTCAGCGGGATCTGCGCAAACTGCTGACTGGCGCCGCCCTGCAGAAACAGCACTTTGTAGTTCGACGGGATATTCAGCAGGTCACGCAGATCCTGCTCGGCCTGGGTGGCGATGGACACGAACTCATCGCTGCGATGGCTCATTTCCATGACCGACAGACCCTTGCCGTGCCAATCAAGGAGTTCACCCTGGGCGCGCTGCAGGACAGCTTCAGGCAGCGCCGCCGGACCGGCGCAGAAGTTATAGGCTCGCTTGCTCACATCCAATCTCGCTCTGATTTGGTGGTATCACGCAATAAATCACACTACCGATCAACATGGCCCTGTGGGAGCGAGCCTGCTCGCGAATGCATCACCGCGGTGCTTCAGAGGTACCGCAGCGCCTGCTTTCGCGAGCAGGCTCGCTCCCACAGGGGATCTCCATGATGTCGAAAATTCATACCGGACAAATAACAAGGGGGCGAATTCTCATCCGCCCCCTCGTTTGTCCGCTTATTCCTGCGGTTCTTCGTCTGCTGCGGCGTCGAGTTGCTGGTCGTCTGCGGCCTCGTCGATACCGACGGTGCCTGCGATTTCCTCGCCCTCTTCACCTTCAAGCTCTTCGCCTTCGATTTCCGAAGGCTCCTGAACCCGCTCCAGCCCGACCAGGGTTTCATCCTTGGCCAGCTTGATCAGCGTCACGCCCTGAGTATTACGGCCCAGGCTCGACACTTCGCCGACACGGGTACGCACCAGGGTGCCCTGATCGGAGATCAGCATGATTTCTTCGCCGTCGAGCACCTGTACCGCGCCGACCAGACGGCCGTTACGCTCGTTGCTGACCATGGCGATCACGCCCTGACCGCCACGCTTGTACTCAGGGAACTCGGTGATCGCGGTGCGCTTGCCATAACCACGCTCGGAAGCGGTGAGGATCTGGCTGCCTTCTTCCGGGATCAGCATGGAAATCAGCTTCTGCCCTTCCGGCAGACGCATGCCGCGCACGCCGCGAGCGGTGCGGCCCATGGCACGCACGTCGGACTCTTTAAAACGGGTGACCTTGCCGCCGTCGGAGAACAGCATCACTTCGCGCTCGCCATCGGTGATGGCCGCAGAGATCAGCACGTCGCCTTCGTCCAGCTCCAGCGCGATCAGACCGACGCTGCGCTGACGGCTGAAGGATTCCAGCGGGGTCTTCTTCACGGTGCCGTTGGCGGTGGCCATGAAGATGTAGTGACCTTCGGTGTATTCCTCGACCGGCAGCATGGTGGTGATGTATTCACCGTCATCCAGCGGCAACAGGTTGACCAGCGGACGACCACGGGCCGCGCGGGATGCTTCCGGAATCTCGTAGGTCTTGAGCCAGTACACCTTGCCCTTGCTGGAGAACAGCAGCAGCGTGGTGTGGCTGTTGGCAACCAGCAGGTGAGCGATGTAGTCCTCGTCCTTGACGCCGGTGGCCGATTTGCCTTTGCCGCCACGACGCTGAGCCTGATACGCAGCCAGCGGCTGGGTCTTGGCGTAGCCACCGTGGGAAATGGTCACGACGCGCTCTTCTTCCGGGATCATGTCACCCAGGGTCAGATCGAGACGGGCATCGAGAATTTCGGTGCGGCGCACATCGCCGTATTCGGCGCGGATCACTTCCAGCTCTTCGCGGATCACTTCCATCAGGCGCACGGCACTGTTGAGGATGCGGATCAGCTCGCCGATCTGGTTGAGGATCTCCTGGTACTCGGCCAGCAGCTTCTCGTGCTCCAGACCGGTCAGACGGTGCAGGCGCAGTTCGAGAATGGCTTGCGCCTGTTCTGGCGAGAGGAAGTACTTGCCTTCGCGCAGACCGTATTGCGGATCGAGATTTTCCGGACGGCACGAATCGGCACCGGCACGTTCAACCATCGCCACCACAGCCGAGGATTCCCAAGGCGTGCTGATCAGCGCTTCCTTGGCTTCCGACGGCGTTGGCGACGCCTTGATCAGGGCGATCACCGGGTCGATGTTCGACAGGGCAACGGCCTGGCCTTCGAGAATGTGCCCACGCTCGCGCGCCTTGCGCAGTTCGAACACGGTACGACGGGTGACCACTTCGCGACGGTGACGGACGAAGGCTTCCAGCAGATCCTTGAGGTTGAGGATGCGCGGGCGGCCGTCGATCAGCGCGACGATGTTGATGCCGAATACCGATTGCAGCTGGGTCTGGGCGTAGAGGTTGTTGAGGATCACCTCAGGCACTTCGCCGCGACGCAGTTCGATCACGACACGCATACCGTCCTTGTCGGACTCGTCGCGCAGCTCGGTGATGCCCTCGAGCTTCTTCTCTTTGACCAGCTCGGCGATCTTCTCGATAAGACGCGCCTTGTTCAGCTGGTAAGGCAGCTCGGTGATGACGATCTGCTGACGGCCACCGACCTTGTCGATGTCTTCGATGATCGAGCGGGCACGCATGTAAATGCGCCCGCGACCGGTGCGGTAGGCTTCGATGATGCCGGCACGACCGTTGATGATCGCGGCCGTCGGGAAGTCCGGACCGGGAATGTATTGCATCAGCTCATCGACGGTCAGCTCGGGATTGTCGATGAGGGCCAGGCAACCGTCGATGACTTCACCGAGGTTGTGCGGCGGAATGTTGGTCGCCATGCCCACGGCGATACCGCTGGAACCGTTGACCAGCAGGTTCGGTACGCGGGTCGGCATGACCGCCGGGATCAGTTCGGTGCCGTCGTAGTTCGGCACCCAGTCTACGGTTTCCTTGTGCAGGTCAGCCAGCAGCTCGTGCGCCAGCTTGGTCATGCGCACTTCGGTGTATCGCATGGCCGCAGCGTTGTCGCCGTCGACCGACCCGAAGTTGCCCTGGCCGTCGACCAGCAGGTAGCGCAGGGAGAAAGGCTGGGCCATACGAACGATGGTGTCGTATACGGCAGTGTCACCGTGCGGGTGATACTTACCGATCACGTCGCCGACGACACGGGCAGATTTCTTGTACGGCTTGTTGTAGTCGTTGCCCAGCTCGCTCATCGCGAACAGTACGCGACGGTGCACGGGCTTGAGGCCATCGCGCGCATCCGGCAGTGCACGGCCGACGATCACGCTCATTGCGTAGTCGAGGTAGGACTGTTTCAGCTCGTCTTCGATATTGACCGGGAGGATTTCTTTGGCCAGTTCGCCCATGAGAAGCCTGATTCCTTTTTCTGGTGAAACTTCGTCATATCCATGTGGGAGCAACGAAGCTCGTCGGGGCCGGCCGAGTGCCATGCGCCGACTTACGACAAATCAACATTGGATCGCGGATTTGCGCAGTAAAGACAGCTCCGTGGAGCCGCCTCGGAAAACGCCGGATGTTATCACAAAGGCCGCCACGCACCTATCCCCCAGATGCGCATGGAGCATAGTTAGTTGACCGATGACAGGCTTGAGGGGGACGACAGAAGCTCTGAGCTTCTTTGAATGTGAAATCTGGGGCAGATTTACAGTTGTTTATTGACATTCAGGCCCTCATCGCTGGCAAGCCAGCTCCCACAGGTTCAATGCCGGGCACAAAACCTGTGGGAGCTGGCTTGCCAGCGATGGGGTCCGCTCAGACGCAATAGTCCTTCAATGCAGGCGCTTGCGACACATCAGCAGGGCCATTTTCGCGGTGTCCGGGCGTTCGACGATGCCTTTCTCTGTGACGATCGCATCGATCAGATCCGCCGGAGTGACATCAAACACCGGGTTGAACGCTTCAACATCGGCACCGACGCGTTTACCGCCGACTTCCAGCAACTCGGCGCCATCACGCTCCTCGATCGGGATGTCATCGCCGCTGGCGAGGTTCATGTCGATGGTCGAACTCGGCGCCACCACCATGAAGCGCACGCCGTGGTGCATGGCGTTGACCGCCAGTTGATAGGTGCCGATCTTGTTCGCCACGTCGCCATTGGCGGTGATGCGGTCGGCGCCGACGATCACCCAGGTCACGCCTTTGGTTTTCATGATGTGCGCGGCGGCGGAGTCGGCATTCAGGGTCACCGGGATGCCTTCGTTGGCCAGTTCCCACGCGGTCAGCCGCGAGCCCTGCAGCCACGGCCGGGTCTCGTCGGCATAGACGCGTTCGACCATGCCTTCTATATAAGCCGCGCGGATCACTCCCAGCGCAGTTCCGAACCCACCGGTGGCCAGCGCGCCGGTGTTGCAGTGGGTCAGGATGGCTTGAGCGTTGCCCTGATGCTTGCGAATCAGATCGACGCCAAGCTGCGCCATGGTCAGGTTGGCCTCGCGGTCGCTTTCATGAATGGCGATAGCTTCGGCTTCCAGCGCCGCCAGCGGATCGGCGTTGCTTTTCAGGCGATCCAGGCGATCGTGCATGCGGCCCAGCGCCCAGAACAGATTGACCGCAGTCGGACGCGAATCGGCCAACAGCGCGAAATCCTCTTCCAGCGCCGCGTACCAGTCGCCGCCCTCGGCAATCCGCGCCCGCGCCGCGAGGACGATGCCATAAGCCGCACTGATGCCGATGGCCGGTGCGCCACGCACGACCATCGAGCGAATCGCCTCGGCCACGCCGGCGGCGCTGGTGTAGGCGATCCAGGTTTCCTCGAACGGCAAAATACGCTGATCCAGCAGGTGCAGCGCGCCATCACGCCAATCGATGGCCTTCACTTTCTCCGCAGCCAACAGTCGATCGCGCATCCCACACCCCGCACTCATGAACAAAAGCCGCCGATTATAGCGATCCCCCCGCGAAGACGCTCGGGTATACTTCGCCATCCTTTACAAAAGCACTGGAACCGACCCTCGATGCCGAAACCTGCCATTGCGCTCGACCTGTTATTGCTGCCGACCTGGCTGGTCCCCGTCGAACCTGCAGGCGTGGTGCTCAAGGAGCACGGCGTGGGCATCCGTGACGGTTGCATCGTGTTTATCGGCCCGCGCGCCGAAGCGTTGAAGTGTAACGCGACAGAAATCCGTGAACTGCCGGATGTTCTGTTGGCGCCGGGACTGATCAATGCCCACGGCCACGCGGCGATGACACTGTTCCGTGGCCTGGCTGACGATCTGCCGCTGATGACCTGGCTGGAAAACCACATCTGGCCGGCCGAAGGCAAATGGGTCGATGAGGATTTCGTCCGCGACGGCACCGATCTGGCCATCGCCGAGCAGATCAAGGGCGGCATCACCTGCTTCTCTGACATGTATTTCTTCCCGAAAGTCGCCAGCGAGCGCGTACACAACAGCGGTATCCGCGCGCAGATCGCCATTCCGATCCTCGATTTCCCGATCCCCGGCGCCAGCAGTGCCGACGAAGCCATTCGTCAGGGCGTCGAATTGTTCGGGGATCTCAAGCATCACGAACGCATCAAGATTACTTTCGGCCCTCACGCACCCTACACCGTCGGTGATGAGAACCTGGAGAAAATCAGGGTGATCGCCGAGGAGCTGGACGCCTCGATCCATATGCATGTGCATGAAACCGCATTCGAAGTGCAGCAGGCCGTCGAGCAGACCGGCGAACGGCCACTGGCGCGCCTGGGTCGCCTTGGCCTGCTCGGCCCGCGCTTCCAGGCGGTGCACATGACCCAGATCAGCGATGAAGACTTCGCGCTGCTGGTAGAAAGCAACAGCAGCGTGATCCACTGCCCGGAATCCAACCTCAAACTGGCCAGCGGCTTCTGCCCGGTCGAACGTTTGTGGCAGGCTGGGGTGAACGTTGCCGTCGGCACCGATGGCGCGGCGAGCAACAATGATCTGGACCTGCTCGGCGAAACCCGCACCGCCGCCCTGCTGGCCAAAGCCGTGGCCGGTTCTGCCACGGCGCTGGACGCTCATCGCGCCTTGCGCATGGCCACCCTCAATGGCGCCCGTGCGCTGGGGATCGAGGCGCAGGTCGGATCGCTGGAGATCGGCAAAGCCGCAGACATCGTCGCCTTCGACCTGTCCGGTCTGGCGCAGCAACCGGTGTATGACCCGGTGTCGCAGCTGATTTATGCGACCGGGCGTGATTGCGTGAAACACCTGTGGGTCGCCGGCAAGCAACTGCTCGACGACCGGCGCCTGACCCGCATGGACGAACAACAGCTGGGCGAGACCGCCCGCCACTGGGGCCAGCGCATCAGCGGCCACACCGAATCGTAAACACCGCGGCGCAATATCCGCGGCTACAGCCTTTTTCAAGTTTTAGAGGATTTAACATGAGCAACGTCGACCACGCCGAAATCGCCAAATTCGAGGCCCTTGCCCATCGCTGGTGGGACCGTGAAAGCGAATTCAAGCCGCTGCACGACATCAACCCGCTGCGGGTCAACTGGATCGACGAACGAGTCAATCTGGCCGGCAAGAAAGTCCTCGACGTCGGTTGCGGCGGCGGCATCCTCAGCGAAGCCATGGCTCAGCGCGGCGCCACCGTGATGGGCATCGACATGGGCGAAGCGCCGCTGGCGGTTGCACAACTGCATCAGCTGGAATCCGGGGTCAGCGTCGAATACCGGCAGATCACCGCCGAAGCCCTCGCCGACGAAATGCCCGAGCAGTTTGATGTGGTCACCTGCCTGGAAATGCTCGAGCACGTGCCGGATCCATCGTCGGTGATCCGCGCCTGTTTCCGCATGGTCAAGCCGGGCGGCCAGGTGTTCTTCTCGACCATCAACCGCAACCCGAAGGCGTATCTGTTCGCGATCATCGGCGCCGAATACATCATGAAGCTGCTGCCGCGCGGCACCCACGACTTCAAGAAATTCATCCGCCCCTCCGAGCTCGGCGCGTGGAGCCGCATGGCTGGCCTGACCGTCAAGGACATCATCGGCCTGACCTACAACCCGCTGACCAAGCACTACAAGCTGGCCAACGACGTTGACGTCAACTACATGATCCAGACCCTGCGCGAGGAATAAGCCGATGGCCATCAGAGCGGTACTTTTCGACATGGACGGCACCCTGCTCGACACCGCGCCGGACTTCATCGCCATCTGCCAGGCGATGCGCGCCGATCGCGGTCTGCCGCCGATCAACGACAAGCACATCCGCGACGAAATTTCCGGCGGCGCCAAGGCCATGGTCGCGGTGACGTTCTCGATGGATCCGGAATCGCCGGGCTTTGAGGAGCTGCGTCTGGAGTTTCTCGAGCGCTATCTGGTCGGCTGCGCAGTGCACAGCAAGCTGTTCGACGGCATGGGCGAACTGCTCGCTGACATCGAAAAGGCCAACCTGATCTGGGGTGTGGTCACCAACAAACCGTTGCGTTTCGCCGAGCCGATCATGCAGCGTCTGGGGCTGGCCGAGCGTTCGGCGCTGCTGATCTGCCCGGATCATGTGAAGAACAGCAAGCCGGATCCGGAGCCGCTGATCCTCGCCTGCAAGATGCTTGATCTGGATCCGTCGACCGTGCTGTTTATCGGCGATGATCTGCGCGATATCGAATCGGGCCGCGATGCCGGCACCAAAACCGCTGCGGTGACCTACGGCTACATCCACCCGGACGACAACCCACGGCATTGGGGTGCGGACGTGGTAGTGGACCACCCGCTGGAGTTGCGCAAGGTGCTCGACAGCGCGCTGTGCAGCTGCTGACCTGACTGTTGCAAATTCCCTGTGTGGCGAGGGGATTTATCCCCGCTGGGCTGCGAAGCGGCCCCCGCTTTTATCCAGGCGATGTGACACACAGGTTTTGCGACGGCTTCGCCGCCGAACGGGGATAAATCCCCTCGCCACTGGGTGAAGCAGGTCTTCATGAAATGGACTATGAGGTTTTTATGTTTGATTACACCGCTCGCCCTGAATTGCTCAAGGATCGGGTCATTCTGGTCACCGGTGCCGGCCGTGGCATTGGCGCAGCTGCGGCGAAAACCTATGCCGCCCACGGTGCCACTGTGCTGCTGCTGGGCAAGACCGAAGCCAATCTGACGGAGGTCTACGACGAAATCGAGGCTGCCGGTCATCCGCAACCAGCGGTGATCCCGTTCAACCTCGAGACCGCCCTGCCCCATCAGTACGATGAGCTGGCGGCGATGATCGAAACCGAGTTCGGCCACCTCGACGGCCTGCTGCACAACGCTTCGATCATCGGCCCGCGCACGCCGATCGAGCAACTCTCCGGCGAAAACTTCATGCGTGTCATGCAGGTCAACGTCAACGCGATGTTCATGTTGACCAGCACCCTGCTGCCGTTGCTCAAGCTGTCCCAGGATGCTTCGGTGGTGTTCACCTCCAGCAGCGTCGGGCGCAAGGGTCGCGCATACTGGGGCGCCTACGGTGTGTCGAAATTTGCCACCGAGGGCCTGATGCAAACCCTGGCCGATGAAGTGGAAGGCGTTGCGCCGGT
The DNA here is from genome assembly GCF_024072275.1 of Pseudomonas siliginis. Classification (NCBI taxonomy): domain Bacteria; kingdom Pseudomonadati; phylum Pseudomonadota; class Gammaproteobacteria; order Pseudomonadales; family Pseudomonadaceae; genus Pseudomonas; species Pseudomonas siliginis. The sequence goes on from NZ_CP099598.1 coordinate 4,221,036, forward strand.
ACGCTCCAACAGCATCAACCCGGGCGGCACGCGCACCAGCATGCGCGCGCAGGCGTATCCGGGGGAAAATCCGCTGAACAACCCGACACCGGAAGAGATCATGCCGGTCTATCTGTACCTGATGGGCCCCGACAGCGCAGGCGTTAATGGCCAGGCGTTCAACGCCCAATAACGCCATACGTCGCATTTGTTGCCGCGGCAGAATGCTGTCGCGGCAAGCCATTGTCGCTCATAACCGTCACAAAGCCGCCAATAACCCAGCGCGGCTGCTTGGCATTCGCCAGCAAGTCATTGATTCGAAAAGCTTTAAATAAAATCGAACCGAATGGCACGCCTTTCGCTCTAAATTCCCTCAAAACATGCCGTGTGATGGCCATGGGGCAAACGCCGATTTCGATAGCTGACTGATCGTCTTGCGGCAGACTAAACTTACGCCAAACGTCCTACGGGACTGATGGATCAGTACGACGCGCAGCCCATAGCCGCTCTCACCCAGCCTGTAAGACAGACTTACTGCTTAGGGGCTCACGCCATATGAAATCTCCTTCCCAGACCCATGCAATTGACTTCGACAGTGCCAAATTGCAGCGCCTGGGCTTCGGTCAACTACCGGCGCTGATCGAGCGCCCGACCAGCCTGGCGCAATTGCGTCAGCAAATGAGCCTGCAACTGCAAACCAGCCTTGAGCCACAGCGCATCCTTGGCCTGTTCTTTCGCGAAATTCAACGCCTGGTGCCGCTGGACGCCCTGAGCTATGTGCATCAGGCCAGTGACTTGCGCCTGGAGTTCGGCACACGCGGCCACCACTCGGTCAGCTACACCCTGAGCCACGAAGGCGAGCACATGGGCGAGCTGGTCTTTCGCCGCAATCAGCGTTTCAACGACAAGGAACAGGGCGACCTCGAGTCGCTGCTGTCCTGCCTGCTGTACCCGATGCGCAACGCCCTGCTCTATCGCGCCGCGACGCAAAGTGCCTTGCGCGACCCGTTGACCGGTGCTGGCAACCGGGTAGCCATGGAGCAGACCTTGCAGCGCGAGATCGACATGTCGCGCCGCCATGCGCAACCGCTGTCGGTACTGATGCTCGATATCGACCACTTCAAACGCGTCAATGATGACCACGGGCATGGCGCCGGTGATGACGTGCTCAGAGCCATTGCCGCGTCGATCAAGGCGCAACTGCGCAACGTCGACATGGTGTTCCGTTATGGCGGCGAAGAGTTTCTGATCCTGCTGTCCAACACCGGTCGCGAAGCGGCGGCGATGGTCGGCGAGCGTTTGCGCCAGGCGACGCAGTCAGAGGAATATTTTGCCGATGGCCAGTTGATCGAGATCACCGTGAGCCTGGGATGCTCGACGTTGTTGCCGGGCGAGTCGGCAGACAGCTTGCTGCGCCGGGCCGACAGTGCGTTATATGTCGCAAAGCGCGAGGGGCGGAACCGGCTGGCGATGGCCGGCTAAAAATCATTGTGGGAGCGAGCCTGCTCGCGAAGAGGGAGGGTCAGACAACGATTCGTTGAATGACCCATCGCTTTCGCGAGCAGGCTCGCTCCCACAGTTCGATCAGCTTTCGGCTACGGTCCTGCGCTCGCGGTTGACCAGCAAGCGCTCCGAAGTTTCAAGCTGCATGCACCGCTCCAGAAACAGGTACATGTAGTCATAACTCTTGCAGATCGCCTGCCGCAATTCCGCCTGCAAAGCGTTGCTCGGGTTCATGCCGGCCAGGGTGCAGATGATTTCCAGCGCTTCCCACGGATGAGCGTCGTCGTACTGGGCATGCATCTTCAACCACTTCATGGCGCGCTTGCGGTCCTCTTCCGGGAACGCCGCCGCGTAGACCCCGGTCGAGCAGACCACCGCTGACCACTCCCCGGTCGCCCCCTCGATCGCATAATTGGTCGCGGCAATCGCCACGATCAGCGAATCCGCCGAGCTGGTGTGCCAGCACCAGTGACTCAGAGCATGCAGCTCCGGCGGCACTTGCTGGGCCTGGAGATCTTCGAGACTGACGCCATGGGCGCGACTCCAGTGCATCCAGTAGTCGGCGTGATTGAGTTCGACGCGGATGTTGCGCATCAGCCAGCGCCGCGCCATGTCTTCGCCGGGATGGCGGGCAAAGCGGGTCTTGGTGAGGTTCTGCGCCATGTACAAGGCAAACTGCTCGACCACCGGCCAGCCGCCGATGAGGTACTGACGCATGGTTTTCGCGCTGAGTCTGTTGTCACGCATGCGCTGATAAAGTTCATGTTCGACAACCCGGCGCTTGCTCTCGCTGCAATCCTTGATGAGCTGTTGCGCCCAGGCAGGATAACTTGCAGCTTCCATGAGGGGTCCGGTTCGGTTGAATGTGTCGATCACTGTTCGGCTCCTTTTGAGTTGTGATGGCAAGGATCGGCGAGAGACTTCAACGGAACGTGCCAGGCGCTTTGAACAACAACGGCTGCGGTCTGGCAGGACGACTTTGCAAACTGTCACAGGTAAACAACTGCGGACGCTCGATGACATACCCCTGAGCGTAATCCACACCTATTTCAAGCAACGCCTGTTCGATCTGGTTAGTTTCAACAAACTCGGCAATTGTCTGCTTACCCATAACATGACCGATGTGATTGATCACTTCGACCATTGCCCGATTAATCGGGTCGTCCAGCATATCCTTTACGAAACTCCCGTCGATCTTCAGGAAGTCTACAGGCAAATGTTTCAAGTAAGCGAATGAAGACATTCCGGCACAAAAGTCATCCAGAGAAAAGTGACAACCTAAGCCTTTGAGTTCATTGATAAAACGAATTGCACTGCCAAGATTTGCAATTGCACTGGTTTCGGTAATTTCAAAACAAATCATTTCAGGCGGTATAGCGTAGTTAACAAACTGTTCCCGCAGGAAGTGCAAAAACGCGTCATCTCCTATAGTAATGCCTGACAGATTAATCGCACACATTGCCAAAGGAAGTTCATGTTCCTGTTCAATACACTGGGCAATAACCTTGAAAACGTTTTGAACTACCCAGCGATCTAACTGGGTCATCAAACCATAACGCTCCGCCGCCGGAATAAAGCTGTCAGGCAAAATCATCCGCCCCGATTCATCATGCAGGCGCAGGAGAATTTCGATGTGTCCGGCCTGGCCGGGTTGCGGCTTGAGCGGCGCGATCTGCTGGGCATAAAGGCAGAAGCGGTTTTCTTCGAGCGCCATATGCAGCCGTTGCACCCAAGCCATTTCACCGAAGCGCATGGACAGTTCGGAGTCGTCCGCATGATAGACCTGCACGCGGTTGCGGCCCTTTTCCTTGGCCATGTAGCAAGCCATGTCCGCCGCACGCAGGGAGGCTTCCAGGGTGGTCGGATTCTGTGCGACATGTACCAGGCCAATACTGACGGTGGTCAGGAACGGCCGTCCTTTCCAGACAAAATGCAGATTCTGCACGGTCTGACGCAGGCTTTCGGCAATCTTCTCCGCGATGTCCGGCGGGCAGTTCTCGAGCAAAATCCCGAATTCGTCGCCGCCCAGTCGCGCCAGGGTGTCGCCCTCGCGCAGGTCTGATTGCAGCAGCGTGCAGATATGCCGCAGCAACTCATCGCCCGCCGCATGACCACAGGTGTCGTTGACCAGTTTGAACTGGTCCAGATCGAGGAACATCAGGGCATGCCGGCCGGGCTGGCGCGTCAGGTTGTGCAAGGCCTGTTCGAGGCGATATTCGAATTCGCGGCGGTTCGCCAGACCGGTCAGCGCATCGTGGGTCGCCTGCCAGGACAGATTGGCGATGTATTGCCGCTCCTGAGTCATGTCGTGCAGCACCAGCACCGTGCCGCTGACATTCCCGGCATTGCGGATCGGCGCGCCGACCAGGGTCACCGACAGGGTGCTGCCGTCCAGCCGCTGGATCAGCTTGGAATGTTCGCTGCCGCCGCTGAGCTGGCCACTGAGAATGTGCTCGATCAACGTCAGCCCTTCGGTCTGAGCGTTATCGTCAAGCAGGTTGAACAGCGCCGACAACGGCAGCCCCGCCGCCTGCTCGGCCTTCCAGTGCGTCATGGCCTCGGCGGCGGGGTTCATGTAATCGATCGCGCCGTTGACGTCGGTGGTGATCACGCCATCGCCAATCGATTGCAAGGTGATGTGCGCGCGATCCTTCTCCAGTTGCAGCGCCTGGGCGAATTCATGGCGTTGCCTGAGCAGTTTGTGCGTGCGCCACAGCGCCAGCGCGATCAGCCCCAGCGCGGTGGCCAGGTTGGTGAACAACAGCAGGCGCATGATCACCCGCGAGCCTTCGCCCAAGGCATCGCTGAAGGCTCTGGCGGCTGGGGTGACTGCATCGTTGATGGCGAAGATCTGTAACTTCCAGCGCTGCACATCGCCCGGGCTGGCCTGGTTCTGCGCAATGCCTTGGTGCATCTCCTGCGCGACTTCGTGCAATCGGTCGAGATAGGCATCGCCAATCGTCCAGCGATCGATCGCGGTTTCCAGATAACTGTAGTGGCGAAAATTGAGGTACAGCCAGATGACGCTGGAGACATCGTCCGGATGATTACCGCCCTTGAGAATGCCTTCGCGCGCCGCTTGCAGATCAGGCGGCTGACGATCCAGTGCCAGGCGCAATTGGTGCCCGCCCTGGGGCACGGCGATCGCCGTCAGGTATTTGCGGTAGATCGCCTCGTCGCGGCTGTCGGCGTAGAGGTTGAGGTAATAGATGGCGTCTTTCTGGCCCTTGGACCACAGGCTTTCGCCAGCGACGTAGCCTCGCACGGCCGAAAGCACGTAAAGGCTCACGCCCCCCAGTAATGCCTGGAACACCACGACAGCAATAAAGGGCCAGACGATACCCAACAACCGTGGTGTTCCCAGAGTCTGCTTTTGCTTCATGAGATTCCTTGCATGAGCACTGCCCGCTCGCCTTCCGGGCGAATTCGCTATGACGAGACTAGGTGGGGTTCTCGTTCAAGGCAAGGCGCGGCGTTACACCGCGCGCAGAACCTCTGACAGGTCGGCGAGGGTTTCGATCAGTGCTGTTGCAAGTTGCCGTAGAGCTTGGCGTACAGACCGCCGTCGGCGATCAGTTGGCGATGGTCGCCGTCCTCGGCGATCTGCCCGCCGTCGAACACCAGCACGCGGTCCGCCTGTTTCACCGCCGACAGGCGATGGGCAATGATCAGCGTGGTGCGGCCATGGAGAAACTTCGACATCGCCTGGTGCAGGTTGTACTCGGTGGCGGCATCGAGGGCCGAGGTGGCTTCGTCGAGAATCACCACTTTCGGCTCGGCGAGGATCATCCGTGCGATCGCCAGACGCTGGCGCTGACCGCCGGACAAACGCACGCCGGAGCGACCAACGATGCTGTCGAGGCCAGCGGGCAGCGCGCGGATGGTCGCGGCCATCTGCGCGATTTCCAGCGCCTGCCAGCAGGCTTCGTCGCTGCGCATGCGGCCCATGGTCAGGTTGGCGCGCACACTGTCGTTGAACAGCGCCGGATGCTGCAGCACCACCGCGACGTTCTCGCGCACCGTCTCCAGACCGATCTCCTGTTGGGTCGATCCGCCGAAGCGAATGGTCCCGGCCGCTGGCGTGTACAGACCCAGCAGCAACTGCACCAAGGTACTTTTGCCGCCGCCGCTCGCCCCGACAATCGCGACTTTTTCGCCGGGCAGGATCGACAGGTTCATCTGATCCAGCACCAGCTCGTCGCCATAACCGAAACTCAGGCCTTGCACCTCGATGCCGACGGTGTCGCGCCCCTTGAACGGATCGACGCCGCCGGGATACTGCGGCTCGTCGGCACGCGCCAGCAGTTCATTGATCCGCGTCAGCGCACCGCCCGCTGCGTAGTAGGCGTATTGCAGATTGAGCAGTTGTTCGACCGGGCCGATCATGAACCACAGGTAGCTGAACACCGCGAGCATCTGCCCGATCGAAAGATCGGAAAACAGTACGGTGAGCATCGCCGCCGCGCGGAAGATGTCGATGCCGAACTGGAACAGCAAACCACTGGCGCGGTTCGAGGCGTCGGTTTTCCACTGCGAGTTGACTGCGTAGTTGCGTACTTCCTGCGCGCGCACACCGAGGCGCCCGAGGAAATAGCCCTGACGATTGCCCGCGCGCACTTCCTGAATCGCATCGAGGGTTTCGCTCAGGGCCTGGGTGAAACGCGAGGTGCTGTCGTTTTCCAGCTTCTTCAGATGCTTGACGCGTTTGCCCAACTGCACCGTGGCATAGATCACCAACGGGTTGAACAGCAGAATCAGCAGCGCCAGCTTCCAGTGCATCCACATGAGGATGCTGGCGGTGCCGACCAGGGTCAGCATGGCGACGAGGAAGCGGCTGAGGGTTTCGCCGACGAATTTGTCGAGGGTATCCAGATCGGTGACCAGGTGCGTGGTCACTGTGCCGCTGCCGAGGCTCTCGTATTCACCAAGGGAAATGCGCTTGAGCCGCTCGATCAGGCGTACGCGAATGCGGTAGACGATGTCCTTGGCCAGGCGCGCAAACAGCCGCGACTGCAACACGCCAAAACACAGGGCGCTGCAACGCAAGGTCAGGGTCACCACCAGCATCAGGCCGATATAACCCGCCGCCTGCTGCCACATGCTTGGCAGAAAATGATTCATGACTTTCAGTGCGGCATCGCCGTGGCCGAGCAGCACTTCGTCGACCAGCAACGGCAGCAGCAAAGGGATCGGCACGCTGCACAGCGTCGCCAGCACGGCCACGCCGTTGGCGATCCACAGGGATTTCTTGTGATGCAGTGCCAGACGCCGCACTTCAGCCCAGCTCAGCCGGTCGACACGCTCTACGGCTGGCGTGTCATCGGCGCGGTCAGACACAGGCCGCGCGCTCCAGCCAGCGGCCGAGCAACGGCGACAGCTCGCTGAGCGGTTGATAACCGTTGGTCAGCAGCGCCAGTTGCCCGTTGCGCTCGGCCAGCAGGGTCGGAAAACCGGCGATGCCCAAGTCCTGCACCCAAGTGAAATCGGCCTGGGTCGCCTTGTGCTGATCGGCATGATCGAACAACGCCGCGAATTCGATACGCGGCACACCGGCCTGCTCCGCCAACTCGACCAGCACGCTGGCCTGGGTGACATCGCGACCCTCGGCGTAAAACGCCTGCTGGATCAGCCCGACCAATGTCCACGCGCAATCCGGCGCCAGACTGCGCGCGGTGACAATGGCGCGACAGGCAGGCTCGGTGTCGTAGACAAAACCGTCAGGCAACGCGCCGTCGAACTTGAACGGCTGGCCGGTGGCCTCGGTGACCGCTTGCCAGTGCTCGAGAATGTAGCGCCGCGTGGTCGGCTCCAGCGCCGAACCGCTGCCGGTGCGCAACCCGCCGACCACCAGATGCAGCTCGACTCCGGCTGCCTGCGCCTGCTCGACCAGTGCCTTGGCCACCGGAGCAAACCCCCAGCACCATGAACACATCGGATCCATCACATAGAGCAGGCGCGCAGACATGGTTAAGCCTCGGAAGATGCTTGCTTATAGTTGTAGCCGATCGGGTGCGGCTGATTGCGTGCCTTGGCCAGTTCGATCTGCTTTTGCCGATCGATGGCGCTGCGCCGGGTCTTCTCGCTGAGCTTGTCCCAGCAATGCGGGCAACTGATGCCGGCGACGTAATGCTCGGAGGCGCGATCTTCAACGCTGACCGGCGTGCGGCAGGCATGACATTGATCGTAGTCGCCTTCCGTCAGGTCGTGACGCACGGTGACGCGGTTGTCGAAGACGAAGCAGTCGCCGCGCCATTTGGTTTCTTCCTGCGGCACCTCTTCGAGGTACTTCAGGATGCCGCCCTTGAGGTGGTAGACCTCTTCGAAGCCCTCGCCGAGCATGTAGCTCGAGGCTTTCTCGCAGCGAATGCCGCCGGTGCAGAACATCGCGACCTTCTTGTGCACGGCCGGGTCGAAGTGTTCTTTGATGTAGTCGGGAAACTCGCGAAAACTGGTGGTTTTCGGATCGATGGCGCCTTCGAAGGTACCGATCGACACTTCGTAGTCGTTGCGCGTGTCGATCAGCAGCACTTCCGGGTCGCTGATCAGCGCGTTCCAGTCTTGCGGCTCGACGTAAGTGCCGACCTTTTTGTTCGGGTCGACGCCCTCGACGCCGAGGGTGACGATCTCTTTCTTCAGCTTGACCTTGGTGCGATAGAACGGCTGCTCGTCGCAGTACGATTCCTTGTGGTCAATGTCGACCATGCGTGGATCGTTCTTGAGCCAGGCGAGCAGACCGTCAATGCCTTCGCGGCTGCCGGAAACCGTGCCGTTGATGCCTTCTTCGGCGATCAGCAGAGTGCCTTTGATGCCGTTGTCGACCATCGCTTGCAACAGGGGCTCGCGCAGGTCAACGTAATCTTCGAGGGTGACGAACTTGTACAGTGCCGCCACGACAATCGGTTGTGTCATGGGTATTTCTCCAGGTGGCTACCCTCGCAAAGGGTGAACCGGATTCAATAAAAAACGCGCCGGCTAAGCGGCGCGTTGCGAATTCTAGCAAAAAACATCACCGCCTGCGGCTGTGCCCTGTAGGAGCTGCCGAAGGCTGCGATCTTTTGATCTTAATGTTTGCTACCGCCGGCACAGGTCGGCGACGCCGGAGCGCCGTCGATCTCTGCCCATTCCTGCGGGGTGTAGGTGTGCAGCGCCAACGCATGGAACTCGCCCATCAGCTCGCCGAGCGTGCCGTAGACTTTCTGGTGGCGCTTGACCCGGTTCAGGCCTTCGAACTGCGCGCTCACCACCACCGCCTTGTAGTGGGTCTGAGACCCGCGACTGTGCATGTGGCTTTCGTCGAGCACTTGCAGGTGCTCAGGCTGTAACAGGGCCAGCGTCGATTCGATGCGTTGTTGCATGGTCATCACGAACTCCGCTTACTTCTTCTTGGCTGGCGCCGCGGCCGGGGTCAGCTCTTTGGTCATGTCGTCGAGCAGCTTGTTGACCACTGGCACCGCGCTTTCCAGTTTGCCCTGGGTCATCTGCGCCGACTGCTGGGTCAGCTGCGGCATTTTTTCCAGGACTTTCTTGCCCAGTGGCGACTGGTAGAAGGCAACCAGATCTTTCAGCTCGGATTCGCTGAAGTTGCTGGTGTAGAGCTTGACCATGTCGGGCTTGAGCTTGTTCCAGCCGATGGCCTGGTCCAGCGCGGCGTTGGCCTTGGCCTGGTAGGTTTCGAGCACGGCTTTCTTCGACTCAGGGGCTTTGGTCTGTTCAAAGCGCTGGGCGAACATTTGCTGCACTTGCATGTACACCGGGGTACCCAGCTTGTCAGCGTGAGCCAGCGTCAGGAAAGCTTCGGCACTGGCGTTGTGGCTGGCGGTATCGGCAAGCACCTGGCCGCTGGCGCAAACCAGTGCAACCGCGGTACAGATGGCGCGAAGACGAGTCATCGAGTTTCCTTTAAGCAAAGCGAGGTCGAACCCCAAGGGCGACCATTCTGCGCCTAACAATCGCTATGGCTCAACCCCCGGCCCTTGCCGCGCTTGATTGGCGGGGTTTTGCGGTCAACAATCGAGCCGATGGAACCACCCGGGCCGATGCCGGCCTAAATTGCGCCAACAGACCAACAGGAGTGTGCACGATGAGCCGTATCGAAACCGACAGCCTGGGCCAGATCGAGGTCCCGGACGACGCTTACTGGGGTGCTCAGACGCAACGCTCGCTGATCAACTTCGCAATCGGTCAGGAACGCATGCCGCTACCGGTGCTGCACGCCCTGGCGCTGATCAAGAAAGCCGCCGCGCGGGTCAACGACCGCAACGGCGACCTGCCCGCCGACATCGCTCGCCTGATCGAACAGGCCGCCGATGAAGTGCTCGCCGGCGAGCATGACGAGCAGTTCCCGCTGGTGGTCTGGCAGACCGGCAGCGGTACCCAGAGCAACATGAACGTCAACGAAGTGATCGCCGGTCGCGCCAACGAACTGGCCGGCAACCCGCGCGGCGGCAAGTCGCCGGTGCACCCGAACGATCACGTCAATCGCTCGCAAAGTTCCAACGACTGCTTCCCCACCGCCATGAGCATCGCCACCGCCAAAGCGGTGCAGGAACAACTGCTGCCGGCGATTGCCGAGCTGTCCGGCGGCCTCGCTGAACTGGCGGCACGGCACATGAAACTGGTGAAGACCGGGCGCACGCACATGATGGACGCGACGCCGATCACCTTCGGTCAGGAATTGTCCGGCTTCATCGCGCAACTGGATTATGCCGAGCGCGCCATCCGCGCCGCGCTGCCGGCGGTCTGCGAACTGGCGCAGGGCGGCACTGCGGTCGGCACCGGGCTGAATTCGCCGCACGGCTTCGGTGAGGCGATTGCCGCTGAACTCGCAGCACTGTCCGGTCTGCCGTTCGTCACCGCGCCGAACAAGTTCGCTGCACTGGCCGGTCATGAGCCGCTGGTGACCCTGTCCGGCGCACTGAAAACCCTCGCCGTGGCCTTGATGAAAATCGCCAACGACTTGCGTCTGCTGGGCTCAGGTCCTCGCGCAGGTTTTGCTGAAGTGAAGCTGCCGGCCAACGAACCGGGCAGTTCGATCATGCCCGGCAAGGTCAACCCGACCCAGTGCGAAGCGCTGTCGATGCTCGCCTGCCAGGTGCTCGGCAATGACGTGGCGATCGGTTTTGCCGCCAGTCAGGGGCACTTGCAGTTGAACGTGTTCAAACCGGTGATCATTCACAATCTGCTGCAATCGATCCGTCTGCTCGGCGACGGTTGCAGCAACTTCCAGCAGCACTGCATCGCCGGGCTCGAGCCGGATGCGGAGGTCATGGCCAAGCATCTGGAACGTGGATTAATGCTGGTGACCGCGCTGAACCCGCACATCGGTTATGACAAGTCGGCGGAGATCGCCAAGAAGGCCTACAGCGAAGGGCTGACTTTGCGTGAGGCTGCGTTGCAGCTGGGTTATCTCACTGATGAAGAGTTCGATGCCTGGGTGCGCCCGGAGAACATGATCGAGGCTGGCGCCAAGGGCTGAGTCATGTAGCGCCTGAAAGTCCGTCTTCGCGAGCAGGCTCGCTCCCACAGGAAAATTGCATTGCAAAGTGGGAGCGAGCCTGCTCGCGAATACAGGCGCCGCCGATCGTCAGCCTGGCACAACCCTGGCCCGCCGCGCCCTGAGCCCGGCAATCAACGATGGCCCCAACGCCACCAGCGCCGAACCCAGCACCACCAGCACCGCCCCGCCATAGCCCAGGGCGTTGATCTCCTCGGCATGCACATACTCGGGCCAGATCCGCGCCGCAATCGCCACCGCAACGAATGTCACCAACGGCGTGATCGCCAGCGTCGCGCTGACTCGCGAGGCTTCCCAGTGCGCCAGCGCTTCGGCGAATGCGCCGTAGGCGATCAAGGTGTTCATGCAGCACGCCAGCAACAGCCAGCCCTGCAACGGGCTCAGATTGAGCGCTTCAAGTGGATGTACCCACGGCGTCAGCAAGAGCCCGCAGAACAGGTAGATCACCATCATCACCTGCAACGAATTCCACACAGTCAGCAATTGCTTCTGGCCCAGCGCGTAGAAGGTCCAGACCGTCGACGCCAGCAGCACCAACAGCACGCCGGCGGTGTAATCAGAGAGCGAAGTCAGCAGCTCGGCCAGGCGCTGATTGAAGAACAGGCCAAAGCCGATCAACAGCACCAGCAAGCCGAGGCCCTGGCCGATGCTGAAGCGCTCCTTGAACACGAACAGGCTGGCGATCAGCAGCATGATCGGACCCATTTGCACCACCAGTTGCGCGGTGCCGGGGCTGAGCAGGTTGAGGCCCATCAGGTACAGCACGTAATTGCCGACCAGCCCCAGTACCGCCATCAGCACCAGCCAGCCGCCCTTCGGCCCGAGCACCTTGCGACTTGGCAGGCGCTTGACCGAAGCCAGATAAATGAACAGGCAGCCGCCGGAAACCATCAGACGAAACCAGGTCACCGTGACCGGGTCCATCACCAGCAACACCTGTTTGAGCTTGATCGGCAGGATGCCCCACAGAAACGCGGTCAGCAGCGCCAGGAACAATCCGTACACCCAGCGCCCCGATGAAATGTGCATGCGAACCCCAAAAGCCTGCTGACAAGAGCCTGCATTCTAGGCGCCCTGTCCCGTGCAACACAGGGACAGTTGCCGCCAGGCCGCGAATGAAACTGTGCAGGTCGCAGCAGTAAACCGGCGCGCCGCCGTTGATCGGCCGGGCAGGCGCGCCAAGTGCTTCAGGCATAAGCTGATTGCAGACTTTTCAACGCATTGATCAGGGAGACCGACATGTACGCCATGCGCGCCGAGGACAGCGCCCCCGCCACCCGTTTTCGCAGCGACCGCGTGTGCCGGGTCAATGGCGAGCTGTATTTCAGCACCCGGGAAAATACCCTCGAAGGGCCGTATGACAGTCAGGTGATCGAGCGGGAGATTCAGGCTTATATAGCGCGGATGCAGCGGCGGGATTCCAGCCGCTGAACCGTGGCGCTGCCTTCGCGAGCAGGCTCGCTCCCACAGGGGAATGCGATCACCTGTGGGAGCGAGCCTGCTCGCGAAGGGGCCTGAACGGGCAACCAATCCTTTAGCGCACCGCCTCAAACAACCCGCTCGCTCCCATGCCGCCGCCCACACACATGGTGACGATGCCGTAACGCAGGTTGCGCCGCTGCAATTCCCGGATCAGATGCCCTACCTGACGCGAGCCGGTCATGCCGAACGGGTGGCCGATGGAAATCGAGCCGCCATTGACGTTGTATTTGTCGTTGTCGATCTCCAGCCGGTCGCGGCTGTACAGGCACTGCGAAGCAAACGCCTCGTTCAATTCCCACAGATCGATATCCGCCACTTGCAGGCCCTTGGCCTTGAGCAGTTTCGGCACCGAGAACACCGGGCCGATGCCCATTTCGTCCGGCTCGCAACCGGCGACGGTGAAGCCACGGAAAAACGCCTTCGGCTTGAGCCCCAGCTCCAGCGCTTTGTCCAGACTCATCACCAGTGTCATCGACGCACCGTCGGACAGCTGCGAGGAATTGCCCGCCGTCACCGAACCGTCGTCGGCGAACACCGGTTTCAGTCCGGCAAGGCTTTCGTAGGTGGTGTCCGGGCGGTTGCAGTCGTCGCGCTCGACGACGCCGTCGACAATCTGCACTTCGCCGCTGTTCTTGTCCTCGACCCGATATTTCACCGCCATCGGCACGATTTCATCGTCGAACAGACCGGCAGCCTGGGCCTGCGCGGTACGGATCTGGCTTTGCAGAGCATAACGATCCTGCGCCTCACGACTGACACCATAACGTCGTGCCACCACTTCGGCGGTCTGGCCCATGGTGTAGTAGATGCCGGGAGTCTGTTGCTTGAGCAGCGGGTTGATCAGGTGATCGGTGTTGACGCTCTTCAGGGTCAGGCTGATCGACTCGACGCCGCCGGCGACGATGATGTCGCTGCAACCGGAGGCGATCTGGTTGGCGGCAATCGCAATGGCCTGCAAGCCCGAGGAACAGAAACGGTTGAGGGTCATGCCGGCGGTATCGGTGCCCAGGCGCGACAGCACCGCGACGTTGCGACCGATGTTGTAGCCCTGCGCGCCCTCGTTGGAGCCGGCGCCGACGATGCAGTCCTCGACGCTGGCCGGGTCGATATCGTTGCGGGTCAGCAGCGCATTGACGCAGTGGGCCGCCATGTCATCGGGGCGGGTCTGGTTGAACTTGCCGCGAAAGGATTTGGCCAGGCCGGTCCGCACGCTGTCGACGATCACCACTTCACGCATGGCATACCTCATTGTTGTTGTCGGTTGAGAGTGGACCTGAGCATAAGTCCACCTTCTTGCCGACCGCGAGGATCATTCACCCGGCGTATGCGCGGCCATCGCTTCAGTCCTTGTGCTTTTTGGCCTTCTTGTCGGATTTCTCGAACGCGTCTTCCAGCGCGCGGTTGATCGTGCGCAACACTTTCACCCGTGCCCAGCGTTTATCGTTGGCTTCGACCAGCGTCCACGGCGCGATCTCGGTGCTGGTGCGATCGACCATGTCGCCGACCGCCCGGCGATAGTCGTCCCACTTTTCCCGATTGCGCCAGTCGTCCTCGGTGATCTTGAAACGCTTGAACGAAATCTCTTCGCGCTCCTGAAAGCGCTCCATCTGCGTGTCCTTGTCGATCGCCAGCCAGAACTTGACGACGATGACCCCGGCATCGGCAAGCTGCTCTTCGAAGTCATTGATTTCGCCGTAGGCGCGCAGCCAATCATCCGGTGCGCAGAAGCCCTCGATTCGTTCGACCAGTACCCGCCCGTACCACGAACGGTCGAACACGGTGAATTTGCCCCGCGCCGGGAGGTGTCGCCAGAACCGCCACAAATACGGTTGTGCGCGCTCTTCTTCGGTCGGTGCGGCAATCGGGACGATGCTGTACTGACGCGGATCGAGCGCCGCTGCCACGCGGCGAATCGCCCCGCCCTTGCCCGCCGCGTCGTTACCCTCGAACACCGCGATCAGCGCATGGCGACGCATGCGTTTGTCGCGCATCAGCCCGGACAGGCGCGCCTGCTCGGTGATCAGTTGTTCTTCATAGTCTTTCTTGTCCAGACGCTGCGTCAGGTCGAGGCTGTCGAGCAGATTCAACTGATCGACCGGCGTACCCAGCGGCGCGGCACTGACTTCGTGTGGATTGACGTCGGCACGCTTGAGCGCGTTTTGCAGACCTTCGAGGAGAATCTTGCCCACCGCCAGGCTGCGGTAATTGGCATCGACGCCTTCGATGACATGCCACGGCGCGTAATCGCGGCTGGTGCGGCGCAGCACCCGCTCGCCGTATTTGACGAACTTGTCGTAGGTCTGCGATTGCTGCCAGTCCAGCGGACTGATGCGCCAACTGTGCAACGGGTCGTCGGCCAGCGATTTGAGCCGCGCTTTCATCTGCTTCTTGGACAAGTGAAACCAGAACTTGAAGATTAACGCGCCTTCATCGCAGAGCATCTTTTCCAGACGCTCAGCGCCGGCGATGGCCTGGTCCAGACGCGGATCCTTGAACAGTCCGTGCACCCGGCCCTGGAGCATCTGGCTGTACCAGTTGCCGAAGAACACGCCCATCCGCCCCTTGGCCGGCAGCATCCGCCAGTAGCGCCAGGCCGGTGGCCGCGCCAGTTCTTCATCGGTTTGCTGGTCGAAGGTGCGCACTTCGATCAGGCGCGGATCCATCCATTCATTGAGCAGCTTGACCGTCTCGCCCTTGCCCGCCCCTTCGATGCCGTTGATCAGGATGATCACCGGAAAGCGCTTCTGCTGCTGCAACTCGAACTGCGCTTCCAGCAAGGCTTCACGCAGCGCAGGGACGGCCGCCTCGTAAGTGTCTTTGTCGATGGCGTGACCGATTTCAGCGGATTCAAACATGGGACGGCTCCTTCCAGGGTTCAGCAAGACTAGCGGATTGGGCACGGGCGCAGGGCAGAAATTCCCACGAACTCAGGACGGGATGAGAACTTTGTGGTGAGGGGATTTATCCCCGACCGGCTGCGCAGCAGTCGTAAATCCCGGAAGCACGGTTTAACTCGGGAAAACGGGGTGGTTGGTTCTGGGACTGCTTCGCAGTCCAGCGGGGATAAATCCCCTCGCCACAGGGTTCTTTTCACCGCGAGTCTTGTGCTGGATCGGTAGTATCGGCGCGATCGGCTAGAATGGCCGCCTTGTGTTTGCCGAGCCTGCCATGAAAGCCGAAATGCCCCACGCCCAACTCGACTGGGACGACCAGGGACGCCCACGTTCGCGGGTGTTCGATGACGTGTATTTTTCCGATCAGTCGGGGCTGGAGGAAACCCGTTACGTGTTTCTCGAACAGAACCGTCTGGCCGAGCGTTTCGCTGCGCTGCCGGCGGATGGACGTCTGGTGATTGGCGAAACCGGTTTCGGCACCGGGTTGAATTTTCTCTGCGCCTGGCAGTTGTTCGAACAGCACGCGGTGGCCGGCGCGCGCTTGCATTTTGTCAGCGTCGAGAAGTACCCGCTGGCGCCTGCGGATCTGCGCCGAGCCTTGGCACTGTGGCCAGAACTCATGCCGTTGGCGGATCAGTTGCTCAGGCATTACGTGGCGATTCATCAAGGCTTTCAACGCATCACTCTGGCCAACGGCCGCGTGACGCTGACCTTGCTGATCGGCGATGCGCTGGAGCAACTGCCGCAACTCGATGCACAGATCGACGCGTGGTTTCTCGACGGTTTCGCCCCGGCGAAAAATCCGGACATGTGGACTGCTGAACTGTTCGTCGAACTGGCGCGGCTGGCTGCGCCGGGCTCGACCATCAGCACTTTCACCAGCACCGGTTGGGTCCGCCGTCTGCTCAATGCTGCCGGGTTCAAGATGAAGCGCACGCCGGGCATCGGCCACAAATGGGAAATCCTGCGTGGCGAGTTTCTCGGCTGGCCCGCCGAGGTGGCGGCGCCGCTACCGGCGAAACCCTGGTTCGCCCGCCCTGCTCCGTTGCGCGGTGAACGCCGGGCGCTGGTGATCGGCGCCGGCCTGGCTGGCTGCGCGACAGCGTCGAGCCTGGCGGCGCGCGGCTGGCAGGTGAGTCTGCTCGAGCGTCACGCGGCGGTGGCGCAAGAAGCTTCGGGCAACCCGCAAGGTGTGCTCTATCTCAAGCTGTCCGCCCATGGCACGGCGTTGTCGCAGTTGATCGTCAGCGGCTTCGGTTACACCCGGCGCCTGCTGGAAAGCCTGCAACGCGGCAGCGACTGGGATGACTGCGGCGTGCTGCAACTGGCGTTCAACGCCAAGGAAGCCGAGCGCCACGCGCAACTGGCGGCGGCGTTTCCTGAAGATCTCTTGCAGTGGCTGGAACAGCCGCAAGCGCAGGATCGCGCCGGTGTCGGCGTGGCCCACGGCGGCTTGTTCTACCCCGAAGGCGGCTGGGTGCATCCGCCGGCGTTGTGTCAGGCCCAGGCGACCCACACCAACATTGAGTTGCTCAGCCATCACGAAGCTTTGGAACTGCGCAAAGTCGCAGACCTGTGGCAAGCCTTCGACGGCGAACGTTTGCTCGCCAGTGCGCCGGTGGTGATCCTGGCCGGAGCCGCCGAAATCAAACGTTTTGCCCAGAGCGCCGAATTGCCGCTCAAGCGCATTCGCGGGCAGATCACGCGCCTGCCTGAAAACGCAGAGAGTCATGCGCTGGCCACCGTGGTGTGCGCCGAGGGCTACGTCGCCCCGGCGCGTCTGGGCGAGCACACCCTGGGTGCCAGTTTCGACTTCAACAATGACGATCTGACCCCCACGACTGCCGAGCACCAAGGCAATCTGGCGATGCTCGAAGAAATTTCCAGCGACCTGCTGACACGCCTCAACATCAGCGAGCAGCCACTTGCGAACCTTGAGGGCCGGGCAGCTTTCCGCTGCACCAGCCCTGATTACCTGCCGATTGTCGGCCCGCTCGCTAATCTGCAAACCTTCAATCAGACCTACGCAGCGTTGAGCAAAGACGCCCGGCAAGTGCCGGACCTCGCCTGCCCGTGGCTCGATGGTCTGTACGTCAACAGCGGCCACGGTTCTCGCGGGCTGATCACCGCGCCGCTGTCCGGCGAGCTGCTTGCCGCGTGGCTGGACAACGAGCCGCTGCCATTGCCACGCAGCGTGGCCGAAGCCTGCCATCCCAATCGTTTCGCCTTACGGCAGTTGATTCGCGGCAAGTGAATTTCACGTATCGGGCATTTCGCAGATGCCCAGATCCATCAGCCGTATCGCGTCTTCTGTCAGGTTCTTGAACAGCACGTCTTCAGCCTGGTCCTTTTCAAGCTTGAGTGCCTGGTTCTGACTCAAATAATCGCCAGAGGGCAGCGTGTCCTTCTTGTCGAACAGTGCGCTCATTTGCGGGTCGTACAGGTCATCGATCAGCGCAAACTTGCGGACAAATATGCGTCGCAGATAGTCACGCCAGAACGTTCGCCCCTGCATGTATTCCAGCCATTGCGGGGAGAGTTCAGCGGTGAAGACGCGATTTTTTGCGACCTCAAGATCAGCGGCCGTCACGCCACTCTGGGCACTGAACAGCATATCTTTCGGTTGACCGCGCAGCCCCAGCGCATCGGTGAGACCGATGCGGTAAGCGAGGTTCATTTCCAGCGCATCGACCCTTGGCGCCCGGAGCGAATGCTCCCGGGCGATTTCTTCCAGCCTGTCCAGCCTGAACAGGCTGCGGCCCAGTTCCAACAACGCCTTGGCAGTACCCCTGCTCCCGCTTGCAGCCCTGCTCACCCGCTCGACTTCCACTGCGACTTCAAGGCGACTGAAAACCAGCGCCGCGTTATCGGTGCAGTGCAGCGGATCGGCCGCGATGTCGAGCAGTTGACGACCCAGCGGCTCGTCAGCTTCCGCCGCCTTCAGTACCGCCCAGACGCGTCGCTGCATGTCAGCGCTACCCTGTTTGCCGTCTGCGGTATCGCCCAGTTGCGCCAGCAACGTGAACAAGCCATCGGCCGTCTGCTCGCTGCGCAATGCTGCCCAAATGCGCGACTGCTCTGCCCACTCTTCGCCACTGACCTTGGTCAACCAAAGCGAGCGCGCCGTTTGCTCGTTCATCCGTGCGATGTCATCGGCGACATAGTCCATCCCAACGCCGAAATTATCGCGATAGTTCTCCAGATGCGTTTTGGTCGCTTCGGAAAAGGGATTCAGTCCCAACTTGAGTGCGCCGGTGAAACGTCGTGATTTCTCGAACAACCACTCGGGCAGTTCTGTGATTTTGTTGGCGCTCAGATCCATCAGTTCAATGTGCGCAGAATGGTCGAGGCCTTCTGGCAGTTCGGTGATGCCGGTATCGTTCAGCGACAAGCGACGCAGTTGCGACATTCGGCTGAAATCCGGGGTGGCACCCAACGGATTCTTGTCCAGATTCAGGTAGCGTAAAGTGCTCAGCCTGTTCAGCTTCGCCAGGGTCTGCTCGGTGAGCTTGAGCTGATTGTTTGCCAGGCTCAGCCGTTGCAGACGCGGCATGTGCGACAACATTTCAGGCAGCCGGGTGATCGCGTTGCTGCCCAGTTCCAGCGAGTCGAGCTGTTTGAAGGACTTGAGGAAGTACGCCACATCATCCCCCAGCGCCATGTTCCGCATCGACAATTGCTCGACATGGTCGAAGCTCACCGACGACGGTAACGTCGGCACCTTACCGATGCGCATGCCGTCAAGGTCAAGGGTACAGAGGTTTTTTCCCTCTTCGTTGGTGGCCCAATGAAAGCGCCGAAACGCTTCCTCGATCAGCTCGGCAGCCATTTTCCGACTGTGCCGCGCTTCGGCCAGATCGCCCCCAATGGCTTGCAGGGCGGCGGCATCTTCACTCCAGACAAACAGCGCGTCACGCAGGGTTTGCAGGTCCTGACGCAGGGCTTTGATGCGGGTCGCACGGCTCAGCGGATCATCGCCCAGTGCATCGAGCAATTGACTGAGCTGCGGCTCGCTCAGACGCGGATAAAGCCTGCGCGCTTTGCGCAGCAGTGTGCGTGAATGAGCTGTCGCGGGAACCTGATCGCCTTGCACGCAGGCCGGCTCGACGGGAAGTGATTCCGTACTGCCGCCGCGCAATGCCCGCGCAGTGCCCTCGCGTTCGTCGAGGGCAACGTTGAGCAGCTTTTTGCGTAACTGTTGCGTACTGAGCTGTCCGGCATCGCCAAACCCGAGTGCGGTCCGCTGACGTGGCGGCAATGCCTTGAGGATGGCCATGTACAAAGCGTCGGGGCCGGATGCCACCTTGCCCAAGGATTTTTTGTCGCCGCCAAACGCCTCATAGCCCTGCGTGGACTTCACCAGATAGCCGGTATTTTCCGAGGTCGCCGACGCATCGCCGATGTCTTCGAGTATCGGTCCGGTCAAGGCGTTGTCGCGCATTTGCAGACGCAGCTGTGCGTTCCAGCCGCTCAGGCGCGGCAGTAATTTCATGGCCAGCCTGTCGGTGTCGGCATTGGCCAGCCACGACCAGTGCAACCCGCTCAGCGCCCGGTCAAGCCGCACCTCGGCAATACCGGCCCGAGCCCGCTGTCCCAACCGCAAGGGCGCGCTCCCGGTCGAGCGCAAGTGCAGGCGCTCGACACTCGAAGCGCGGTCGATCAGCCTTTGACCATCGCGCGCCGGAATGTCGGCGAAAACCTGGCGCAATTTGCCCAGATCCTGCGCGTCACTGCGGTCATAGCGCTTGTACATCCGCTCGAACGCCGCGCGGTAATCGGATTTGAGCGCAGCACCCAGTTTTCTTGCCAGCCCGGTGGCTTGCGTGCTTCTCGCGACTTTGCCGCCGAGCAAGGCCTCGACTTCATGCTCGTAGAGGCCGTCGATGACGGTTTGCAGCAAGCGCCCGAGTGCCAACTGGCCTTGGGTGACCGGCACTCCCAGGGTTTCGTCGAGCGTGCTGTTTGCAGGATAAGTGGTTTCGACGTCTCCTTCATGACCGATGACCTCAAGGTATCGGTCAGTCGGCCAGCCCGGCAGTTGCGTCAAGGCGTGCATCTGTTCTTCCAGAGGTTGCTCGGAGTGGATCTCGCCGTTTTCCAGTTCCATGGTCAACTCACGCAGCTGGCGCTCGATGCGCACGCGCTCGACGGTATCGCGCAGGCGTACCGGCAGGCTCAGATTGTCGTTGAAGGTCTCCAGCAAGGTCTGCTGCGAGGTGTTGCTCAGCCGGCGAAGGATGTCCAGGTCGCTGTCGGCAAATTCGCTCAACTGCGGATCGATGCGCTTGAGCGTGTAGGCGCTGCTGCCCCATTCTTCGGGCTGTTCAGCGGGGAACCGCCAGCCGCCCTCGACGTGGCGGATCAGTTCCGGAGCATAGGCTTGTGCGCGTACGGGGTGTTCCAGGCGCCAGTGCTGAGTGTCGATATCAAAGTTGCCCGCCAACAGGCGGTGCTCGAAGCGGGCGATGGTCTTGTTGCCGATCTGGTAGAACTCCTTTGAACCGGCACCGATGGTGAATCCGGCCGGCAAAGCATGCTCGTACGGGCTCAAATCGGACTTCCACAGGCGTGGCTTGCCGGCCCGATCGAGTATCGCGGTGAACTGCGCAAAGAACTCCGGATGCGTGCGCAGCAGTTTTTTGCCCACAGTTCCCAGCACCTTCTGACCGCCGGCGAAAACGCCCATCAATGCGATGTTCTCTACCACACTGAGCAGATGTGACAGTGCTTCCTGATGATCACCGCGGCGCCAGTCCGCGACGCCGTCATACACTTCACCGAGCAATTGCCCGACCGCGACGCCCATCATCAATTGCCCCAGGACCGGCACGAACAACCCCGCCACCGATGCCACAGTCACCCCGCGCTGAACGAAATCCAACAGGCGTTTCTGTCGGATCTCTTCATCGATATCAGCGGTTGGCACCGCCAGTTTGCGCGCGTCGATCTGCAACTTGCCGACATGGCTTTGCACCATGAAATCAAAAAGCGCCACATTAATCGGCCATTGTTCGACGACGCCCAGATCGGGTTTCTCAGCCAACGCCTTGAAGAAGTCAGCCTTGTCATCTTCATCGAGGCTGCCGGCGAAATACCCCTGATATTCCGTGCTCTTGAGTTGTTGCGCGAGGTAGCGCTTGAACGCATTGAAACTCGGGTACTCATACACGGCGCGCTCGGGCTCGCCGGGCATATACACCATGCATCCGTCCTCAGGGTGTTGTTCCACGGAGCGTTTGGAAAATACCACGACGCCCCAAACGCAGCTGTCGAGGATTCTGATGCCCTGCATGATCATCGGGTCTTTGCCGTAGCGCAGGTGCTGCGCCGAAGCGACGCCTTCGGCTAGCATCAGATCCTGCAGCATGCGCAAACCAGCTGCGGTGATATCGCCCTTGAGCTCCGCAAGATGAGCGTCCAGCTCCAGCAGCGATTGCTTCAATGCGGCGATATTGCGGGTCATGGCACTGGTCGCCACGACTTTGCCGCACTCCTCACGCAGACCGAACACTTGCTGCAGATGCTCCTGGTATTTCTTGCCCAGATCCAGCTTGCGGCACAACGCTGCGAACGCTGCCGGCGTCAGATCCTTCACGCCAGCGGGCACACTCTTGACGCGCACCAGGCTGCCGGCGGGGAAACCGTCGGCCTGCTCCTCGTCTGCGGTGAAGTTTTGCATGGCTGCCTGCAACAGGCTTTGCGTCGCGTGTCTGACCAAGCCGACATCGGCCTGAACCGTCGCCTTCACATCGCAGCCACAATCGACGCCGGGCAGGCTGAGCAGATCCTCGCTCACGTCATAGACCGCTGGCCATTTCTCGCTCAGCGCCGCGTTGAGTTCGCTGATGCAGAAGCTGTGCAAGGGTTTGAGCCGGGTCAGATCCTTGTCGACTTTGACTTGCAGGGTGTGCAGTTCACGATTGATTTCGTCCAGCTTGTTCAGCGTGGCCGCAGAAGCCGTGAGCAGATGCGCCGGCAGGTTTTTTTCCAGGCTTTCAGCGGTATCGAGGTCACCGGTCGCGGCGTACAAGGTGCTCAGGACCGAGGCCTGAATCCGTGGATTTGTCTTGTCTTGGGTGGGCATGGCAATAGTCCTTTATTGCGGTTCGAACACTCGACCCTAGCGCTGCCGGGCAGCCAATAACAGTTCAAATTGCTGCGCAAAACCCAGGTAGACCAAACGCTTTTTTGCATGGAAAAAATAGCCCTGCACCACCCCGCACGGAACGTCCACGCGCTTGTGCGCTTATGCAAAAAAAGCGTAACGGTAAGTGGGCAAATCTCGATCCTCGATCCGCGCTGATAGCGTTGCGGCAGAAGGCAGCCAGGCTGGCTTATAACTTATCGATCTAAAACTCCACCTACCGAGACAGGTCAGTTTCTGAGTACCCGCACTTTTCGCGCGGTACGGCTTGACCTTCCCCAACGGAAAAACCGGTAAGGACTTTATGTGCGGATTAGCTGGCGAGTTACGTTTTGATCAACAACCTGCAGACCTTGCAGCGATCGAGAGAATCACCCATCACCTGGCCCCTCGCGGCCCTGACGCGTGGGGCTTCCATGCCCAAGGGCCGATTGCCCTGGGTCATCGACGCCTGAAAATCATGGACCTGTCGGACGGCTCGGCGCAGCCGATGATCGACAGTCAATTGGGCCTGTCCCTGGCGTTCAACGGTGCGATCTACAACTTTCCGGAATTGCGCGCAGAGCTCGAAGCACTCGGTTATGCCTTCTATTCGGGTGGCGACACCGAAGTGCTGCTCAAGGGTTATCACGCCTGGGGCGAGGCGCTGCTGCCGAAGCTCAATGGCATGTTTGCTTTCGCCATCTGGGAGCGCGATGCCCAGCGCCTGTTCATCGCTCGTGACCGTCTCGGCGTAAAGCCGTTGTACCTGTCGCGCACCGGCCAACGCTTGCGTTTTGCCTCGGCACTGCCGGCGCTGCTCAAGGGCGGCGACATCAACCCGATCCTCGATCCGGTGGCGCTCAATCACTATCTGAATTTCCACGCGGTCGTACCCGCGCCGCGCACCTTGCTGGCCGGTATCGAAAAACTGCCGCCCGCCACCTGGATGCGCGTTGAAGCCGATGGCCGCACCGAGCAGAAAACCTGGTGGACCCTGCCTTACGGCCCGAATGAGGACGAGAAAAATCTCAACCTCGAAGACTGGGTCGATCGCGTCCTCGACAGCACCCGCGAAGCGGTGGCGATTCGTCAGCGTGCGGCGGTGGATGTCGGTGTGTTGCTGTCCGGCGGTGTCGACTCGAGCATGCTCGTCGGCCTGTTGCGCGAAGTTGGTGTAGAGAATCTGTCGACCTTCTCCATCGGTTTCCAGGATGCCGGCGGCGAGCGCGGCGATGAGTTCCAGTACTCGGACCTGATCGCCAAGCACTACGGCACGCGCCACCATCAGTTGCGCATCGACGAGAAAGAAATCATCGAGCAACTGCCCGCCGCGTTCCGCGCGATGAGCGAGCCGATGGTCAGCCACGACTGCATCGCTTTCTATCTGTTGTCGCGGGAAGTGGCCAAGCACTGCAAAGTGGTGCAGAGCGGCCAGGGTGCTGATGAACTTTTTGCCGGTTACCACTGGTACCCGCAGGTCGACGGCGCGGCGGACCCATACGCGGCCTACCGCGATGCGTTCTTTGATCGCAGCTACGACGACTACGCGGCGACTGTGCAGCCGAAATGGCTGGTCGACCACGATGCGGCCGGTGATTTCGTCAAACAGCACTTTGCCCAGCCCGGCGCCGATGCTGCCGTGGACAAGGCGCTGCGCCTGGACAGCACGGTGATGCTGGTCGATGACCCGGTCAAACGCGTCGATAACATGACCATGGCCTGGGGCCTGGAAGCGCGCACGCCGTTCCTCGACTATCGACTGGTCGAGCTATCGGCTCGTGTACCAGGTCAATTCAAGCTGCCCGATGGCGGCAAGCAAGTGCTGAAAGAAGCAGCGCGTCGGGTCATTCCAAGCGAAGTGATCGATCGCAAGAAAGGCTATTTCCCGGTGCCGGGTCTCAAGCACTTGCAGGGTGACACGCTCAACTGGGTGCGCGAACTGCTGCTGGATCCAAGCCAGGATCGCGGCCTGTTCAACCCGACCATGCTCGACAAGCTTTTGACTGATCCGCAAGGCCAACTGACCCCGTTGCGCGGTTCGAAACTGTGGCAACTGGCGGCCCTGAACCTGTGGCTCAGTGAACAAGGAATCTGATTGATGAAACCCCATGCCACGTCCATCAACCAACGCCTGTTGCGTGGTCAGGCCCCGTCGTATGAACGTTTGCAGGCGCGCCTGGCCGAAGACGGCAGCGAGCCTGCCAGCGCCCCGATTGCCGTGCATTGCGGCTGGGGCCGGCTGCTGATCGGTCACACCTTTCCCGACCCGGCGTCACTGGCGCAGGAGCTGCTCAACGAGCAGCCCGGCGAACGCGATATCGCCCTGTATGTTGCCGCACCGCAGCAGATTCTCGGCCTCGAGCCGACGCAGCTGTTTCTCGATCCATCCGACACCTTGCGTTTGTGGTTCAGCGATTACCGGCAGGCCACGCGGGTGTTTCGCGGCTTCCGCATTCGTCGTGCGCAAAGCGAAACCGACTGGCAGGGCATCAACCGTTTGTACCAGGCGCGCGGCATGTTGCCGATCGATCAGGAGCTGCTCACCCCACATCATCAGGGCGGCCCGGTGTACTGGCTGGCGGAAGACGAGGACAGCGGCGCGGTGATCGGCAGTGTCATGGGTCTCAATCATGAAAAAGCCTTCAACGACCCGGAACACGGCAGCAGCCTGTGGTGCCTGGCGGTCGACCCGCATTGCTCACGCCCGGGCGTCGGCGAAGTGCTGGTGCGACATTTGGTCGAGCACTTCATGAGTCGCGGCCTGGCTTATCTGGATCTGTCGGTGCTACACGACAATCGTCAGGCGAAAAACCTTTACGCCAAACTGGGTTTCCGCAACCTGCCGACCTTCGCCATCAAGCGCAAAAACGGCATCAACCAGCCGCTGTTTCTCGGCCCGGGGCCTGAGGCGAACTTCAATCCTTACGCGCGGATCATCGTCGAAGAAGCCCATCGGCGCGGTATCGACGTGCAAGTGGATGACGCCGACGCCGGGCTGTTCACCCTCAGCCACGGCGGCCGTCGCGTGCGTTGCCGCGAGTCGCTGAGCGACCTGACCAGTGCGATCAGCATGACCTTGTGCCAGGACAAAAGCCTGACCCACAAGGTGCTGAAAGGCGCAGGTCTGAAACTGCCCGCGCAGCAACTGGCGGGCAACGCCGACGACAACCTGGCCTTCCTCGATGAGCACCAACGGGTGGTGGTCAAGCCTCTCGATGGCGAACAGGGCCACGGCGTCGCGGTGGATCTGCGCACCATCGAAGAAGTGCAGAAGGCCATCGAAACCGCCAAGCAGTTTGACAGTCGCGTGCTGCTGGAAAGCTTCCACGAAGGCCTTGATCTGCGCATCGTGGTGATCGGTTTTGAAGTGGTAGCGGCGGCGATTCGCCGGCCGGCGGAAGTGGTTGGCGATGGTCAGCATTCGATCGGTGCGCTGATCGAAGCGCAGAGTCGCCGTCGGCAAGCGGCCACCAGCGGCGAAAGCAAGATCCCGCTTGACCACGAAACCCAACGCACGCTGCACGCGGCCGGTTACGACTACAGCAGCATCCTGCCGGCCGGCGAGCATCTGTTCGTGCGGCGCACGGCCAATCTGCACACTGGCGGTACGCTGGAAGACGTGACCGACATTCTTCATCCGACCCTGGTCGACGCGGCAGTGCGCGCGGCGCGGGCGCTGGACATTCCGATGGTCGGGCTCGATCTGATGGTGCCGGCGGCGGATCAGCCCGAGTACGTGTTCATCGAAGCCAACGAACGCGCCGGCCTGGCCAACCATGAACCGCAGCCGACGGCGGAGCGCTTTGTCGATCTGTTGTTTCCGCATAGTCAGCCGGCTGTCTCTTGAACCATCGTTGTTCCGGCTGACGCCTTCGCGAGCAGGCTCGCTCCCACAGGGGAATGCATTCCAAATGTGGGAGCGAGCCTGCTCGCGAAGAGGCCCTGAACGTCACCACCAATTTTCCTCATCGAAACCATCGGTGTGCTCAACCCATCAGGAGTTTCCATGACCATGACCACACAAATCCCTGAACCGGATCTGGCTTACCTGCAAAAAGTCCTGCTGGAAATGCTCGCCATTCCCAGCCCGACCGGTTTCACCGACACCATCGTGCGCTACGTCGCCGAGCGTCTCGAAGAGCTGGGCATTCCGTTTGAAATGACCCGGCGCGGGACCATCCGCGCGACGTTGAAGGGCAAAAAGAGCAGCCCTGACCGCGCGGTGTCTGCGCACCTGGACACCATCGGCGCTGCTGTGCGTGCGGTGAAAGACAACGGTCGCCTGACCCTAGCCCCGGTCGGCTGCTGGTCGAGTCGCTTTGCCGAGGGTAGCCGGGTCAGCCTGTTTACCGACACCGGGGTGATTCGCGGCAGCGTGTTGCCGCTGATGGCGTCCGGGCATGCGTTCAACACCCAGGTCGATGAAATGCCGATCAGTTGGGACCACGTCGAACTGCGTCTGGATGCCTACTGCACGACCAAAGCCGATTGCGAATCGCTGGGCATCCATGTCGGCGACGTGGTGGCCTTCGATCCGCTGCCGGAGTTCACTGAAAGCGGCCATATCAGTGCTCGCCACCT
Organism: Pseudomonas siliginis; assembly: GCF_024072275.1. Taxonomy (NCBI): domain Bacteria; kingdom Pseudomonadati; phylum Pseudomonadota; class Gammaproteobacteria; order Pseudomonadales; family Pseudomonadaceae; genus Pseudomonas; species Pseudomonas siliginis. The sequence continues at coordinate 4,248,115 of NZ_CP099598.1, forward strand.
CGACGACAAGGCCGGCGTCGCGGCACTGCTCGCTGCCCTGAAGGCAATTGTCGACCGCGGCCAGGAACTGAACATCGATTGCCATCCACTGTTCACCATCACCGAGGAAACCGGCAGCGGTGCAGCGGCGGCATTGCCGTGGGACGTCAGCGAGTTTGTCGGCATCGACATCGCACCGGTCGCCCCCGGCCAGCACTCCAGCGAACACGCGGTGAGCGTGGCAATGCAGGATTCCGGCGGGCCGTATGACTATCACCTGTCGCGGCATCTGTTGCGTCTGGCCGATGAACACGAATTGCCGGTGCGCCGTGACATGTTCCGCTATTACTTCAGCGATGCGCACTCGGCGGTCACCGCCGGCCACGACATTCGTACTGCCCTGCTCGCTTTCGGCTGCGATGCCACGCATGGCTACGAACGCACGCACATCGACAGCCTGGCGGCGCTCAGCCGTTTGCTCGGCGCGTACATTCTGAGCCCGCCGGTCTTCGCCAGCGATGCGGCGCCGGCCAATGCCTCACTGGATCGCTTCAGCCATCAGATCGAGCATGACACGCAGATGGAAAGCGAAACCCGGGTGCCGCCGGTGGACAGTCTGGTGGGGCAGCGTTCTGACAGTTGAGCCTTCGGTGAATAGATAACCGCTTTCGCGAGCAGGCTCGCTCCCACAGGGATCGCATTTCAAAGGTGGGAGCGAGCCTGCTCGCGAATGGGTCGGCAAGACCGATACAGAACTGGCAGACAAAACCCAATCCCCGTAGCATCCCGACATTGATTTGACCGAGGTGCCCATGCTCATTCCCCACGACGCGCTTGAAGTCGACACCCTCACCCGCCTGATCGAGGATTTCGTCACCCGCGACGGTACCGACAACGGCGATGACACCCCGCTGGAAACCCGCGTCCTGCGCGTGCGTCAGGCACTGACCAAAGGCCAGGCATTGATCGTGTTCGATCCGGAAAGCGAGCAGTGCCAGCTGATGCTCAAGCACGACGTACCCAAGCATCTGTTCGACTGAAACCGTCAGCCAGCCTTCGCCGCAGCCTCCTTGCGCTTGATCCGGTCATAGACCTCGGCGCGGTGTACATGGACCTTTTTCGGCGCCTCGACGCCGAAGCGCACGCTGGAGCCGTTGACCGACAGAACACGCAGGGTGATGTCGTCTCCGATTGAAATCAACTCACCGACCACACGGCTGAGTACAAGCATGGGATTCATCCTTCAGGACTGGCAAACCCTGAAGATGCGCGGCTTACAGCGTCTTCACAATCCACGACGAGCAAATCAGTCTTGCCCTACAGGCGCCCACGCCCACGGCTGTCAGACACTTCGCACAAAAGCCTCAGGCAGCGGAAAAGCGCGGCCCGAACAGAATGATGCTGGCACCGACCACGCACAGGGCCATGCCAATCCAGTCCGAGCCCAGCGGACGCACCCGCTCGACCACCGCCAGCCAGCCAATCGAAGCAACGATGTAGATCCCGCCATACGCGGCATAGGCGCGCCCGGCGTAGGCCGCTTCAACACGGGTCAGCAATAGCGCGAACAGGGTCAGGCTGAGCAACGCGGGAATCACCCACAACGCACTCTTGCCCTGACGCAGCCACATGTAGAAGGCAAAACAGCCGGCGATTTCAAACAGCGCCGCAAGGAAGAACCACAAGTAATTGAGCATGGAGGCGTCTCGACAGGGTGACCGTGGCGGCCACCCTAACGACGCGACGGGCATCGAACAAGATCAAGCGTTGTTTTGTTTGGCCTTGGCGCGCATTTTCTCGGCCATGGAAGTCATTTCGTTGTAGAGCAGTTGCGGATTCTTCTGTTTGAGCGCCCAGGCCATGCGCCCTTGTTCGTGGGGCAGAATCAAGAATTCGCCGGCGGCGACTTGCTGATAGATGTAGTCAGCGATGTCGGCGGCGCTGATCGGCGAACTTTCCAGCAACTTGCCGACCTGGGCTTTCATGGCCGGGGTCGGGCCACGGAAAGAATCGAGCAAGTTGGTCTGGAAGAACGACGGGCAAACCACATGCACCGCCACTTCCTGCTGCGCCAGTTCGATCAGCAGACTCTCCGACAACGCCACTACGCCGGCCTTGGCCACGTTGTAGTTACTCATTGCCGGGCCTTGCATCAACGCGGCCATGGAGGCGATGTTGATGATCTTGCCCTTGCTCTCTTCCAGCAGCGGCAGGAACGCCTTGCAGCCTTTTACCACGCCCATCAGGTTGATCGCGATCTGCCAGTCCCAGTCTTCCAGCGACAATTCGCTGAAAAACCCGCCCGAGGCGACGCCGGCATTGTTGACGATGATGTCGATGCCGCCGAGCTTCTCTTCGCAGGCCTGGGCGAAGGCGGTGAGCTGACTGTAATCGCGCACGTCACAGCGCTGGATGAAACCGTCACCGCCCGCCTCGCGCACCAGCTTCAGGGTTTCCTGCAGGCCGGGCTCACTGACATCGGACAAAGCCAGCCGCCAGCCTTCACGGGCCCAGCGCAGCGCGATTTCGCGACCCAGGCCTGAGCCTGCACCAGTGATCATCATGCGATTTTGCATAGCGGACAGCCTTGTTGTTCCGGAGAGATGCGCCGAGTGTAGCGAAGGAACTTCGTTCGCCCACGCTCCATCCAGTTGCTGAATGGAGGATCAAAAGATTCCAGCCGTCATTGTTTTCCGGTTGGTCTCATGCAGGAGCTGACGAGTGCAACGAGGCTGCGATCTTTTTGCTGGAAAGGAAATAACCGAGCAATCCAAATACATTAAAAAAACATTGAATTTTTTTTCATCGGCGCAAGTCGGAACATGTAAGCCGGCTGGAATTTAGTTGCTCTCCAGCTGCCCACTGAGCATCAAGACTCTTCCAGACTCTGAACAAGGAAATCACCCATGGGCACAATTCTAATCATCATCCTGATCCTGTTGCTGATCGGTGGTCTGCCGGTCTTCCCGCACTCAAGAAGTTGGGGTTATGGCCCGTCGGGCATTATCGGCGTGGTGTTGGTCGTGCTGCTGGTGCTGTTGTTACTCGGCAAGATATGACGATTTGAAGCGGTAAAAAAAGAGGCCCTTGTTCAGGGCCTCTTTTTTATTGCGTGGACTTTAAGAAGTGATCAGTCCGGCTTGCCATGAATAACACCGGCGGTGTTATCGAGCAGGCTCTTGGTCGCGGTTTGCAGGAACGCCTCAAGTTTGAGTTTGAGTTCGGCAGTGCGCGGCGCGTCCGGCACTACTTCGGCGTGCGGGTTGGCGCCGAGCTGGTATTGCCAGATTTTCGGGCCCATGTCCTTGTCACGCGGCAGCACCAGAATCTGGTCGGCGGTGACGATGGCGGTGGTCTGTTCGCTGCCCGATGGCTTGATCACACCGAAACCGGTATCGCCCTGCGGCAGGTTGAGCAGGTCACGGCCCCAGCACTGGTGACGCACTTCGCCACCGAGACGGCCCATGATGGTCGGCACGATGTCGATCTGCGTGCCCACGGTGTGGTCGCGGGTACCGAACTTCTGCTGAATGCCCGGGGCAATCATCAGCATCGGCACGTTGAAGCGGCCCAGGTCCATTTCAGTGATCTGGCGCTCGTTGCCGAAGCCATGGTCGCCGACGATGACGAACAGGGTTTCGTTGAAGTACTTCTCTTTGCGCGCCTTCTCGAAGAACTGGCCGAGCGCCCAATCGGAGTAGCGCATGGCGGTCAGGTGTTCGTTGAGGCTGCCACGGTCAGTCACGCGCTCGACCGGCAATGGCGTCGGCAAGGCGTACGGTGTGTGGTTGGACAGGGTTTGCAGCAGCGCGTAGAACGGCTTGCCGTTTTCCCGCGCCTTCAGTTCTTGCAGGCCACGATCGAACATGTCCTGGTCGGACACGCCCCAAGTCGGATCGGAGAACACCGGGTTGACGAAGTCATTGCGGCCAACGAAGTTGGTCATGCCCTGGTTGCTGAAGAAGCCCGACTGGTTGTCCCAGGCGAAGTCGCCGTTATAGACGTAGACGTCGTCATAGTCGCGGGCGCTGAGCAGCTGCGGCAGGCCGGACAGTTTGTGGCTGCCTTCCGGGGTCTGCATCAGGTATTCGAAACCTGGCAGGTTGGGGAAGCAGGCCATGGTCGCGAACATGCCCTGATGGGTGTGGGTGCCGTTGGAGAAGAAACGGTCGAACAGCAGACCTTCCTTCGACAGCTTGTCCAGGTACGGGGTGATATTGCCCGGCGCGCCCAAAGCACCGACCGAGTGACCGGCCATGCTTTCCATCAGGATCACCACAACGTTCTTGATCGGCAGGGTCTTGTCGGCCGGCGGCATGTAGTCGCGGCGAACAGCGGCGATGTCGGCATCGACCAGTTTGTCGTCCGGCATCAGCAGCATGTCGCGCACCACTTGCTGCGCCTGTTCCTGAGGCAGCGTGGCTTTCCAGATATTGTCGCGGTCTTCGCCCATGCGCGCCTTGGCTGCGGCGACCAGCGACAGCGTGCCATTGAGGCCGAGCTGGTTGGCGAAGTTGGAATCGGTGGTATAGACGTCACCCCAACGCATCGGCGGGCCTTGACGCAAGGTGCCGCGAGCGGCGACTACGCAGATCAGCAGGCAGACCACGAACACCGCCAGGCGGGTGTACCACGGCGCAACCTGACGGGAGCTGACGCTGCCGCCGCTGAACGGTCCGCGCGGGCGGGTGGCGCGGTCGGCGCCTTTGAATGCCAGGGTCAGAATGACCGTGCCGATCACCCACGCCAGCACGTAGCGAACCACCGGGAAACCGTACCAGAGCATGCTCATCACGGTTTTCGGGTCTTCCTTCACGTACTGGAACACCAGACCATTGAGGCGCTGGTGAAACTCGCGGTAGAAGTCCATTTCCATCAGGCCGAGGAACAGCGCGATGCTCGAGGCGACGGTCAGCCACAGACGGAAGAAACCGCGCGCGGCCATGGCCCTGGCACTGAACAGCGCCAGCACCAGCGGAATGCACAGGTAGACCACCAGGCGCAGGTCGAAACGCAGACCGTTGACGAACGCTTCAAGGAAGGTCGCGGCCGGGGTGTCGAGGATCATCTCGCGGTTGTAGACCAGCAGCGCGAGGCGCAGCGCGGAAAACATCACCATCATGACCAGCGCGCACAGCAGCGTGTAGGCCAGATGCGATTTGACGGTCGGTTGCAGCAGACGAGCAGAAGATCGCTGCTGACTCAGGGCGTCCGGGTTTGCCATGTCGTTTTAGGACCCATTGGAAGTTGAAGTTGCAAAAATACAGCGGCGCCATGCCCTCTATTGGTCAATCCAGACCCCGGGGCGTGCGCGGTGCGCAAATGTTGCACGATCGTTCACACCATTGCCATTGATTACTGCCCAGCCCTTCGAGACTTTCATTCGAAGGCTGGCAACGCAATGGCAGTCAACAAGTGCGGGCGAATTGTCTTGGAGACTTTGTGAAAATTTCGTGCAACGCATATCTGGAAATACAATTTAGAGACAAAACAAAACGCCCCGAAGCGATCGGGGCGTTTTGCTTACAGCCAATTGATTATTTCTCGGCGCGTTCTTTCAGCGCTTTCAGGGTATTGAATGGCGCATCCACCACAAACTTGTTGGCGACCATGGCCGGCACGCTACCGCCCGGCTCGGTGTGCACCTGGTAAGTCACTTCAACCTGATCGCCTTTAGGCACGAACTTCCAGAAGCCTTTGATTTGCTGGACCCGCACGAAGCCTTTTTCTTCCGGCAGATAGGTCGGCACGCCCTCAAGATTACGGGTCAGGCTGCCATCGGCGCCCTCAACAGTGGTGATTTTCAACACCGAATCACGCGGGGTCACCGGCCACGGCGTATTGAATTGCGAATAGGTCCAGCTCAGATCGCCTTCGTGCTTGAGCAGTTTCTGGCTCTTGCATTCGTGAATCCACGCGCAGGCGCCGGAGACGTCTTCCTGCAAGGCGCGCAGTTTGGCAACGGTTGTTTTCATCAGCGCAACGCCTTGGTAGGACTTGTAATCCGAACCGGGTATTTCGCTCAGGGAAACCTTGATGCCGTCTTCGTTCTTGGCAACTTTCCAGTCTTCCGCGTGGACGACCGAGGTGGCAAGTACGGCAGTCAGACCACACAACACAGCGATACGGTGCAGCGAACCCATAGTTTTATTCCTTATTGTTGAAGTTCCGTTGGTGAACACATCACGCCGCCGTCATCTGCTCCCACCAGCCGATCAATCTGATCGCTTCTTCTGAACTGCTGCCGCACACCTCGACATCCGCAGCGAAGCCCGAGCAGACAGCCGGACGTTCCGGACGGCCGAAAATGCTGCACAGGTTATCGACCGACAGTTGCACGCAACGTTCGCCGGCGGGTTTGCCATCGGGCATGCCGGGGATCGGCGAACTGATGGAGGGGGCAATGCAGCAAGCGCCACAGCCTTCACGGCATTTCATGACGAACAGATCCTCGCGACGGGCGATGTGTAAAGAGACGGGGAACAGAGTAACCGCTAAAACAGCTGTTTCAAATTGCTGCAAGCGGCTTTTCAACGATAAGTAAAAATGACCGGGCAGTCTCCGACGAAGCGTCTGCTCTGCGCGTTGCAGAGGGCTGCATCTATTGCTTGAATTCGAAATCCAGCGCCGCGCCTTCCACATCGCGTCGCGCTTCGTTGCGCAATTGCAACTCCATTTCATTGCTGAGCAAGCGGCCGTTGAGCTGGAAGCCGTTATCTTTTTCGCCAAACATCTGCGGCAGGATCGCCTCGCGTTTGGGCAGTTCTACGGTGCCCTGTGGCTTCAGGTCTTCAACCATATCCTTGGGCAGGCTGAGATCGAGTTTTGCCGGCGGCAATTTGGTCTTGGCCACCTCGCTGGCGGATTTCGACTTCGAGGCAACCGGGCGACGCTTCTTCACCGTGGCGTTTTTTTTGGCCTGGGCTTTTTTTGCCGGAACCACGGTTTTGACGGCTTTCTTCGTGGTACTGGTCGCTGCCGGTTTTTCCTGGGCTGCGGCCGCCATGACACCCGGTGCCTGACCGATCATCAACAAACCCAGCAATACCCACGCGGCAGGAACAATCGCTTTCATGGACCCAACGAACTAACGGCAGAGGGCCACATGCTCGCTTGTTGTGCGTCACATGACAAGCCTCAGCGCCCTCCTCGTTCAGAATCCGCCAGCCATTTCCTGACACAGTTGGGTGGCCAACAGACCCAGCGTCATCAGCGCGCGCTCCGCCTCGCGATTCCACGGAATACCGCAATTGAGCCGGATACAGTGGTTGAACTGCTCGGTGTTGCTGAAGATCAGACCCGGCGCGATGCTGATGCCTTGTTGCAGTGCGCGGACATGCAATTCCTGGGTGTTGACCCGCCCCGGCAAGCTCACCCAAAGGATGAAACCGCCCGTTGGCCGGGACATCTGCGTGCCTTCAGGGAAATGCTGTTGAACCGCCAGCTGGAACGCGCTGAGGTTTTTCCGGTATTCCTGGCGGATGTAGCGTAAATGCCGGTCATAACCGCCGTTTTCCAGATAGGCGGCAATCGCCATCTGCGTGACGCTGCACGCCGAATGGGTGCTGAAGGTTTGCAGGCGCTGGATTTCCTGTTGGTATTTGCCGGCGATCATCCAGCCGATACGCACACCTGGCGACAAGGTTTTGGAGAAGCTCGAGCAGTAGATCACCCGATCCAGCCTGTCGTAAGCCTTCAGCGCCTTGGTACGGCCCTGCTCGAACATCAGTTCGCCGTAGATATCGTCTTCGACAATCTGAATGTCGAAATCCGAGGCCAGACGCAGCAACTGTTTCTGCCGCTCTTCCGGCATGGTTCCGCCGAGCGGATTGCTCAAGCGCGTGGTCAGCACCAGCGCCTTGATCGACCATTGGTTGGCGGCCAGTTGCAAGGCTTCCAGGCTCATGCCGGTGGCGGGGTCGCTGGGGATTTCGATGACCTTCAGGCCAAGCAGATCGGCCAGTTGCAGCAGGCCGTAATAGGTCGGTGATTCGGCAGCGATCAGATCCCCCGGCCGCGTCAGCACGCGCAACGACATCTGCAAGGCGTCGACACAGCCGTGGGTGATCACCACTTCCGATGGATCGACCACCACGCCAGCGTCACGCATGCGGATCGCCACTTGCCGGCGCAGCGGTTCGAAGCCGGGGCTGAACATGTAGCTGAACGCCCGAGGGCTGTGAAAGCGGGTGACCTTGGCCAATTGCTGATGCAGCGCGCGCACCGGCAGATAATCGACACTCGGCACCGCAGCGCCCAGCGGAAACACGCCTTCGCGCCGCGACTCGACCAATACCTGCTGGATGATGCTGCTGCGCGTCACCAGCCCCGGCCGTTCGACCCGGGCAATATCCGGCGTCGGCGCGGTCAGCGCTGGGGTCTGGTGCACGTAGTAACCCGACTGCGGTCGGGCGCGGATCAGGCCCTGATCTTCAAGGTTGGCGTAAGCCTGCAACACCGTCGCATGACTGACGTTCAGCTGCGAACTCATCTTGCGCACCGAAGGCACGCGCTCCCCCGGTTGATAGACACCACGGCGGATGTCTTCGGCCAGTTGCTGAGCAATACGTTGGTAGAGCAAGAGATTGGTCATGACGCAGCACTCGATTTCACGGGCGTTTTATTCTTGTCTGAAACAATACCGGAACAGTTTAGAAGTGTACTGGGACAGTTGCCAGATTACTCGACCGTACAGTGGGGTGTCTGCCCCATCTGTACGGTTTTGCGCAGCAATCGACAGACATAAAAAAGCCCGGCACTGCATGACAGTCCGGGCTTTCCAGAGACGCAGCCCTCAACGGGCGGCGCCGAGCTGGCCTTTTTCGTCAGAGAACACGATCTCGACGCGGCGATTCTGCGCCCGTCCACGCTCGGAGGCGTTGGCGTCGACCGGGAACTGGTCGCCATAACCTTCGACCTGAATGCGTTTTTCATCGATGCCCAGATCGACCAGCACGTCAGCTACCGACTGCGCACGATCGCGGGACAGTTTGAGGTTTTCCTGTTTGCCACCGGTGCTGTCGGTGTAGCCCTCGATGCGCACCACGCGCTTAGGGTTGAGTTGCAGGAACTGGACGATCTTCAGCACGACGCGGTTGGCCGAGTTTTTCAGTTCCGCCTGGCCGGTGTCGAACAACACGTCGCCGAGGGTCATGACCAGCCCCCGATCGGTCTGTGTGGTGGCCAGCGCCTCGATCTGTTCCTCCAGCCACTTGCCCTGCTGCTGCACACTGAGCAGCTTCGACTCGCGCAGAGCCAGTTGCAGACGCTGACGCTCAAGCTCGAGCTTGGCTGCGCGCTCCTCGTTGAGCGCCTGGTTGGTGTGCTCGCGGGCGATTTCGCTGTAGCGCTGGCTCAGGTAGGCGTAATGCACCACGTCGGCACCGCTGCCCCAATAGGTCGACAGCCGATCGGCGCGGGCCAGAGACTCGCCGGCGCGGATCACGTCTTTCGGCGCGATGCGCAGGACGTTGGAATCTTCCTTGACCTTCTGGAAATCAGCGCCGGCCTGTTGCAGCGCCGCCTCGCTGTGCTGGCCGGCGCAGCCGTACAGGCTGGCGCAACCGGCGAGGAGCAGAATGCCGAGAGCATTGGACTTGAGGCTCATTGCGCTTCCCCCAGTTGCAGCTGCTTGCGCAGGCGGACAATGCGGGTATTGAGCACATTGAGTTGCTCTTCACTTTTTTTCGTCAGCACCTTGGCTTCGGCCAGACGTGCATCCAGTTCGGCCTGCTCGGCACGCATGCGCGCGTTGCGATAGGACTCGTCGGCCATGCTGCCTTTGGCGCGGTTGTACTTGGTTTCGGCCAGCTGCATTTCCGGCACTTCGTCGGCGGTAGCGCCGACTGCCTTGGCCTGCACGATGGCTTGTTCGGTCAAACGCATTTGTTCACTGGGTGCCGGATCGGATGCGCACCCGGCCAGGGCCAGAACGGCCACAGCCGCGAAAAGAGGTCGAATACTCACTAAGAATCCCTACTGTTTTGGGGCACTGACAGGTTGTGGCGACTGTTGCTGTTGCGCCTTCCAGCGCTCGATGTTGCGTTGCAGCGCGGCTTCCGTCAGTCCGGACGCGGGCAATTCTGTCATCTTTTTGGCGAGCTGTCCGCGCAACCACGGATCGTTGCAAGCCGAGTTATGCGAAACCGCGAGGAACAGACCCGGCCGGTCGATGGGTTGTTCGAACGCCAACAGATCGCTGGTCATGCCCAATGTCTGCGCGGCGGCCAGGCCTGAATACCGTCCGGCGAGAACATATTCCACCTCGCCCAAAAGAAGTTTCTGCAGGGCCTGGGTAAGATTGGCTGTCCGCGTCAGGGTCAGATTCTGTTCGGCGAAAGTGCCGAATGCCTGGGTCATCCGAGACTTTTCCGACACCGCGCCGGCATGGCCCTTCAGGTCGCTGGCCTCGCCGTAGGCCAGCGTCGAGCCTTTGCGCGTCCACACCAGATAGTCGTTTTCCAGCAGTGGCGGATGGATGTAGTCGAGGTTTTCCAGCTCATTCACGGTCAACGGCGCGTCGGCCAGCATGTCCATGCGCCCGCTGCGCACTTCATCGAGGGCCTGCGAGCGTTTGCCGGCGTAGAGCAGGTCAACTTTGATGCCCAGATCCTTGGCCACTTGCTGCAACAGATCGGCACTGGCGCCGATCAGGCGCTTGGGGTTTTGCGGGTCCTGCCACAGATAGGGCGGCGCATCCGGGCTGCCGGTGACAACCAGGCGCTCGCACTTGCCAGCGGCCGTGGCCAGACCTGGCAACAGCACCCATCCCAACAACCATCCGCAGCGCAGATCCATGGCAAAACGCTCCCCAGTCAAATCCAAGACAAAAAAAAAGCCCGACCAACAGGCCGGGCTCTTTATAAGTGAAGCCGCCGGATTAGACCAGCTTCTCCAGCTCAGGTACTGCTTCGAACAGATCCGCCACGAGGCCGTAATCGGCCACCTGGAAGATCGGCGCTTCTTCGTCCTTGTTGATCGCAACGATCACTTTGGAGTCTTTCATACCGGCCAGATGCTGGATCGCGCCGGAGATACCGACGGCAATGTACAGCTGTGGCGCAACGATCTTGCCGGTCTGACCGACCTGCATGTCGTTCGGTACGAAACCTGCGTCGACCGCAGCGCGCGAAGCGCCAACAGCAGCGCCGAGCTTGTCGGCCAGCGCGTACAGGTGTTTGAAGTTGTCACCGTTCTGCATGCCGCGGCCGCCAGAGACGACGATCTTGGCAGCGGTCAGCTCAGGACGATCGGACTTGGCCAGCTCTTCGCTGACGAAGCTCGAGGTACCGGCGTCGTGGGCAGCGCCAACGGCTTCAACGGCAGCCGAACCACCTTCAGCAGCAACCGGATCGAAACCGGTGGCACGCACGGTGATCACTTTGATCGCGGCGGTCGATTGCACGGTGGCGATGGCGTTACCGGCGTAGATCGGACGCTTGAAAGTGTCAGCGCTTTCTACCGAGATGATCTCGGAGATCTGGTCAACGTCCAGCGCAGCAGCAACGCGCGGCAGGATGTTTTTGCCGTTGGAGGTCGCGGCAGCCAGGATGTGGCTGTAGCCAGCGCCCAGCTCTGCAACCAGCGGTGCAACGTTTTCCGGCAGCTGATGCGCGTAAGCGGCGTTGTCAGCATTCAGGACTTTGCTCACGCCAGCGATTTTCGCTGCGGCTTCGGCCACCGGGCCTGCGCCCTGACCTGCTACCAGAACGTGGATGTCGCCGCCGATTTTGGCCGCAGCAGCCACGGTGTTCAGTGTGGCCGGGGCCAGCACTTTGTTGTCGTGTTCAGCAATAACCAAGATAGTCATTTAGATTACCTTCGCTTCGTTCTTGAGTTTTTCAACCAGTTCAGCCACCGACTTGACCTTGATGCCCGCGCTGCGTGCAGCCGGCGCTTCGACTTTCAGGGTCTTGTTGGTGGAGGCGGTGGAAACGCCCAAAGCGTCCGGAGTCAGCACTTCGAGAGGCTTCTTCTTGGCTTTCATGATGTTTGGCAGGGACGCATAGCGCGGCTCGTTCAAACGCAGGTCGGTGGTGACGATGGCCGGCAGTTTCAGCGAAACGGTCTGCGCGCCGCCGTCGATTTCGCGAGTCACGGCAACGCTGTCGCCGGAGACTTCGACTTTCGACGCGAAGGTGCCCTGACCGTAGCCGCTCAGTGCCGCGAGCATCTGGCCGGTCTGGTTGTTGTCGCTGTCGATCGCCTGTTTGCCAAGGATCACCAACTGCGGCTGTTCCTTGTCGACAACGGCCTTGAGCAGCTTGGCCACGGCCAGCGAGGTCAGGTCTTCAGCGGATTCGACGAGGATGGCGCGGTCGGCACCCAGAGCCAGTGCTGTACGCAGCTGCTCCTGAGCGGTGGTCGGGCCGATCGAGACGACGACGATTTCAGTCGCAACGCCCTTCTCTTTCAGGCGTACGGCTTCTTCCACGGCGATTTCGCAGAACGGGTTCATCGACATCTTGACGTTGGCGAGGTCGACGCCGGAATTGTCCGCCTTGACGCGGACCTTGACGTTGTAATCCACAACGCGTTTGACAGCTACAAGAACCTTCATGGATTCCTCGTTACTCTCCGGTGAAAAGAAAGTCGCCTAGGCGAACCTGGCGGATGATGCTCATCGGGCGACAAGGGCACCTCTAAAAACGCCGGCTTGAATGTGAGGTGATTCACTTCGCGAAGAGCGGTGACCGTTCGTCAGGGGTGACTGTCGGGTCATTCATTCTCACGCTGTGTAAACTGCGCGCCGGACTTGCGCTGTGCATCACCGTCTACTGCCTGTGCCCTGTCTTTAGAGGTGCTCTTGAAACCGCCAGTCTGCCTACGGCGAGCGCAAAACCGCCCGTATCTTGACCGGAACGCCCATTCTGGTCAATACGCCAAAATGCCCTGTCATAAGCCGCGCTTCTTTGATTTATCAGGGCTGGAGGCGATTCAAACAAACGTTTGTATTGGACGCTAGGAGTGGTGTAGATATAATGCGCCGCCTAGAGAGAAAGGTGGATTCGCCAATATTCCCTTTGACGTTAACGTAAAGGCAATACGGATGCGAGATCAAACCTCCATATTAGAAAAAAAACTGTTGAGCCTTGAGTAGGAGATAGCCTGTGGAACGCGAATACATGGAATTCGACGTCGTCATCGTCGGTGCCGGCCCCGCTGGTCTGTCCGCCGCCTGCCGCTTGAAGCAGAAGGCCGCTGACGCCGGTAAGGAAATCAGCGTCTGCGTGGTCGAAAAAGGCTCCGAAGTCGGCGCGCACATCCTCTCCGGTGCGGTGTTCGAACCCCGCGCCCTGAACGAACTGTTCCCGGACTGGAAAGAACTCGGCGCACCGCTGAACACGCCAGTCACGCGCGATGACATTTTCGTACTGAAAAACGCCGACAGCGCGCAGAAGATTCCCGACTTCTTTGTGCCCAAGACCATGCACAACGAAGGCAACTACATTATCTCCCTGGGCAACCTGTGCCGCTGGCTGGCTCAGCAGGCCGAGAACCTGGGTGTGGAAATCTACCCGGGCTTCGCCGCTCAGGAAGCGCTGATCGATGAAAACGGCGTAGTGCGCGGGATCATCACCGGTGATCTGGGCGTCGACCGTGAAGGCAACCCGAAAGAAGGCCTGTACACCCCTGGCATGGAACTGCGTGGCAAATACACGCTGTTCGCCGAAGGCTGCCGTGGCCACATCGGCAAGCAACTGATCAAGCGCTACAACCTCGACAGCGATGCCGACGTGCAGCATTACGGCATTGGTCTGAAAGAGATCTGGGAAATCGACCCGGCCAAGCATCAGCCGGGCCTCGTGGTGCACACCGCCGGTTGGCCGCTGGACATCATGGGCACCGAGAACACCGGCGGCTCGTTCCTCTATCACCTGGAAAACAATCAGGTGGTGGTCGGTCTGATCGTCGACCTGTCCTACAGCAACACTTACCTGTCGCCGTTCGATGAGTTCCAGCGCCTCAAGCATCACCCGGTGCTCAAGCAATATCTGGAAGGCGGCAAGCGCGTCAGCTATGGCGCCCGCGCCATCGCCAAGGGTGGCCTGAACTCGCTGCCGAAAATGGTCTTCAAGGGCGGCGCGCTGATCGGTTGCGACCTCGGCACCCTGAACTTCGCCAAGATCAAAGGCAGCCACACCGCGATGAAGTCCGGCATGCTCGCGGCGGAATCGGTAGCCGATGCGCTGTTTGCCGAGCAGGATTGCACCGTCGAACTGACCACTTACGTCGACGCATTCAAGAACAGCTGGCTGCATGAAGAACTGTTCGCCAGCCGTAACTTCGGCCCGGCGATCCACAAGTACGGCGCGATCATCGGCGGTGGTTTCAACTGGCTGGACCAGAACATCTTCGGCGGCAAACTGCCGTTCACCCTGCGCGACACCAAGCCGGATTACGCCTGCCTCAAGCTCGCGGCCGACTGCAAGAAGATCGATTACCCGAAACCTGACGGCAAACTGAGTTTCGACAAACTCAGCTCGGTGTTCATCTCTGGTACCAACCACGAAGAAGAGCAGCCGTGCCACTTGAAGCTGACCGACCCGAGCATCCCGATCAGCAAAAACCTGCCGCTGTACGACGAACCGGCGCAGCGTTACTGCCCGGCCGGCGTATACGAGGTGATTACCAAGGAAGATGGCGAGAAGCGCTTCCAGATCAACGCCCAGAACTGCGTGCATTGCAAGACCTGTGACATCAAGGATCCTGCGCAGAACATCACCTGGGTGGCGCCGGAAGGTGCCGGCGGCCCGACTTACCCGAACATGTAAGACGAAACGCTGAACAACAAGGCTCCCGAAATGGGGGCCTTTTTGTTGCCCAAAATTCCCCTGACACCACAAAACAACTGTGGGAGCGAGCCTGCTTGCGAAAGCGGTGTGTCATATGAAGATGATGTCGACTGATCCAGCGCCTTCGCGAGCAGGCTCGCTCCCACAGGGAATATCGGCGGATCAGGCAGCGCGCTCATCCCCCGGGCTGCGTTCGAAGTAGCGCTTGTACTCGCGGCTGAACTGCGACGTGCTCTGATACCCCACCCGATGCGCCACCTGCGCGACACCCAGCCCCTCCGCCACCAGCAGCGTCTGCGCCTTCAACAAGCGCAAACGCTTGAGATACTGCACCGGCGACAACAACGTGCTGCGCTTGAAATGCTCATGAAACGTCGACACGCTCATGTTCGCGCAACCGGCCAGTGTCTCGACATTGAGCGGCTCGGTGTAATGCGCATGCAGATGGCTGATCGACGCCGCCACCCGGGCGAATTGCCCTTGTTGCTCGACCAACGCACGCAATACATCCGCCTGCGGCCCGCGCAACGCAACGAACAACAACTCGCGGACCCGCGCCGGGCCGAGAATCTGGCATTCCAGCGGATCGTGCAGACAGCTGAGCAGCCGTTCGACACAACCGCGCATGCCATCGTCGAGCACCACCGAGGTCATCGACTCCGGCGTCTGCGCCGGAATATGCCGACCCGGCGCCAGCCCCATGGCCAGCACCAATTCGCCGAGCAGGACGCGATCAATCGCCACCGACACACCGAGCAATGGCGCATCGGGCAAGGCAAAAGTTTCACATTCGAACGGCACCGGCAGCGCCTGGATCAGGTAATGCCCGGCGCCGTATTCCATGGTTCGTGGGCCGAGGAACGCCAGTTTGCTGCCCTGGGCGATGATCATCAGACTCGGCTCGTAAATGTGCGGGCCACGGGCGACGTCGCAACTGGCGCGCAGGATCTGCACACCGGGCAGGCCGGTCTGGCTGTAGCCATCGCGCAGCGCCAGCGGTTCGATCAGCGAAACCAGCCGGGCATTGGCATCAAGATGACGGGTCAACTGCATCGAATAGGTCTTCGTAAAATTCACGGAAAAGTGGATGAAAACATCATCGCAGATCCGCTGGCCAATGCGATCGTCGAAACCCGCATGCCGGAGGATTAGGCATGAGACCCGGAGAAATCGTCATGGCCGCACCCGCGTCTGACGGCCAGAATTCACCGCCTCACTTGTCACTGTTTTTGCGAGGTCACCCATGTACACCGCCATCGGCTATGCCGCCCAATCGGCCACCACGCCCCTCGCCCCGATGAAATTCGAACGCCGCAGCCCGCGCGCCGACGACGTGGCGATCGAAATTCTCTACTGCGGCGTCTGCCATTCCGACATCCATCAGGCACGCAACGAATGGGGCATCGCCGTTTATCCGCTGATGCCTGGCCATGAGATCGTCGGAAAAGTCACCGCAGTCGGTGCGAATGTCACCCGTCACAAGGTAGGCGATCTGGTTGGCGTAGGCTGCATGGTCGACTCCTGCCGCAGCTGCGAAGCCTGTCAGGCGAACCTCGAGCAATATTGCCTCGAAGGCCCGACCATGACCTACGCCACCCCGGATCGGGTTGATGGCAGCAACACCATGGGCGGTTATTCGGACAGCATCGTGGTCAGCGAACACTTCGTTGTGCGCATCCCCGAGAAACTCGCACTGGCCAGCGCCGCACCGATTCTCTGCGCCGGCATCACCACCTACTCGCCGCTCAAGCACTACGGCGTCAAGGCCGGTGACAAGGTCGGGATTCTCGGCATGGGTGGCCTCGGCCACATGGGCATCAAGTTCGCCAAGGCTATGGGCGCGGAAGTGACACTGTTCACCCGTTCGGCGAGCAAGGCTGAAGAAGGTCGCCGTCAGGGCGCCGATCACGTCATCGTCTCCACCGATGCCGAGCAGATGAAGGCCGCTGCCGGCTACTTCGACTTCCTGCTCGATACCATTCCGGTGCAACACGATTTGAACCCGTACCTCGATACCTTGCGTTTCGACGGTGTGCACATTCTGGTCGGCCTGATCGAGCCGGTGAACCCGCCCGTCCACGCCGGCAAACTGGTGATGAGCCGTCGCGTACTGGCCGGCTCCTTGATCGGTGGTATCGCCGAAACCCAGGAAGTGCTGGATTTCTGCGCCGAGCACAACATCACCTGCGACATCGAAATGCTCGACATCCGCAATATCAATGAAGCCTATGCGCGGATGATTGCCGGTGATGTGAAGTACCGCTTCGTCATCGACATGGCGACGCTGAAGGCCTAAACCTTAGGGCTATACCTTCAAACCAAGCTCCGCCGACAGCCGGGTTGTGACCCCTTTGAGCAGGGGGATCAACTCGGCCATTTTTTCCAGCGGCATGTACGGCACGGTGCTGGCGATACTGATCGCCGCGACTATGCCCTTGCTCGCATCACGAATTGGCGCCGCCACACAGCGGATCGACGGTTCGTTGTCTTCCAGATCGAACGCGTAGCCACCGGCAACGTATTCGCCCATGCGCTGCTCAAGCTGTTCCCACGACTGCTGGGGATGCTGCGGCCAGAACTGACTTTTGCCACCCGCCGGCAGGCTGATGTCGTACAGCCGCCGCCAATCCTGCGGCGAATCATCGAGCATCAAGGCCTTGCCGATCCCGGTGCGTACCAGCGGCATGCGATGGCCAACCCGCGAGCGCATTTCCGGCCCGTTGCGCCCGGGGTTCTTCAATAAATACAGCACTTCGTCGCCTTCGCGGATTCCGAGGTGCACGGTATCGCCGGTCAGCGCCGACAACTCATCCAGATACGGTCCGGCCAACGTCACCAGCGGCAACTCTTCGCGGGCCTGAAAGCCCAGTTCGATCAGCTTCGGCCCGAGCAGATAACCGATCTGCGGCACCACGCGCAGATAACGCTCGTCGACCAGACAGCTGGCCAGACGATGGGTGGTGCTGCGCGTGGTACCGATCAGCCGGGCGATCTCCTTGAGATCACGCGCGCCACTGGCCACCGCCTGCACCACCCCGAGGCCGCGCAGCAGCGTCTGGGTGCCGGTGGGCGCGGCGTCCTTGGTTTTTTCCGGGGCGTCTTCCTGCATATCCAGCCTTTTACCGTTGAGCGAAGGAACGGGCGGCATTATGATCGCCCGACGCAGAGCACTACAACTCGATACGCTCGACCTTGCCCACCAGCAGCACGTAGGACAAGGCACCAACCAGTGCGAGCACAGCGATGTAGGTGATCGCCGGAGCGAACGAATCGCCGCTGGCAAGGAAGCCGATCACAATCGGCGTAGCAATCGCCGAAAGATTGCCGATGAAGTTGAACACCCCACCGGTCAGACCGAGCAACCGCGCCGGTGCCAGTGTTGACACCAGCGACCAGGTGATCGACGCCAGCCCGTTGCCAAAAAATGCCAGGGCGAGGAAGGCAATCACCAGCGGCGTCGACTCGACAAAGTTGGCACCGATGATCGAAGTCGAAATCAGCAGCCCGCCAATGATCGGCAACTTGCGCGCGAAGCCCACGGTGTAGCCACGACGGATCAGGAAGTCGGAAAAGAATCCCGAGCACAGAACACCGACGAACGCAGCGAGAAACGGCAGCGATGCAAGCAGGCCGGACTTGATGAAGTCCATGCCGCGATATTTCACCAGATAGGTCGGAAACCAGGTGAGGAAAAACCACAGCGTCGAGTTCAGGCAGAACTGGCCGAGGTAGATGCCCCACAACTTGCGTTTGCTGAGGACGATGCCCAGATCGGTCCAGCTGAATCTGGCCTTGACCTTGGCCGCCTCGGCCTGGATATCGACCAGCCCGCCGCCTTCGCGGATCAGGTCGATTTCCGCCTGGTTAGTGCCTTTGAAATCGCGCGGCTCGCGATACACCGCGTACCAGATCAGCGCCCACAGAATGCCCACCGCGCCGGTGGCGACGAACACCATGTGCCAGCCGAACTCATGTTGCAGCCACGCCAGCACCGGGGTCAGGAAAGCCAGACCGACAAACTGTCCGGAAGTGTAGAAACCGATCGCCGTGGCGCGCTCGCGCTCAGGGAACCAAGTGGTGACCACGCGGCTGTTGATCGGATAGGCCGGCGCTTCCAGCGCACCGACGGCCATGCGCAGCACGAACAGGGCGATGAAGCTGCTGACGAAACCGAGCATCACCGTGGCCACCGACCACAGCAGCAGCGCGACGCTGTAAAGGATGCGCGGCGGCACGCGATCGACCAGCCAGCCGCCGGGGATCTGCATGGCAGCGTAGGTCCAGCCGAACGCGGAGAAGATCAGACCGACGTGAACCGGATCGATGCCCAGCTCACTGGTCAGCGCCGGCGCGGCAATCGACAGGTTGCTGCGGTCCAGGTAGTTGATGACCACGGTGATGAACAGCAACACCATGATGAAAAATCGCTTGCGGCTAGGCGTGACTAAAGACGCCTGCCCGGAGAGGGTATGCGTTTGCATGAGGAGAGCCTCTTTTTATGTTTGTTGAGGTCATGACGCAGATCTCCTCTCCCTGGAGATCAAACTGTGGGAGCGAGCCTGCTCGCGAAAGCGTCGGGTCAGTCACATGGATGGCGGATGTGACATTGCATTCGCGAGCAGGCTCGCTCCCACAGGGATCAGTGCTGAATCAGGAGATCACCACTCGGCAAAGCTGCCATCGGCATGGCGCCAGATCGGGTTGCGCCAGCGGTGGCCGACGGCGGCGCGTTCGATCACGTATTCCTCGTTGATCTCGATGCCCAGCCCCGGGCCGTTCGGAATCTTCACGAAGCCTTGGTCGTAGTCGAACACGCGCGGATCCTTCACATAGTCGAGCAAGTCGTTGCTCTCGTTGTAATGGATGCCCAGGCTCTGCTCCTGGATAAACGCGTTGTAACAAGCCGCGTCGAGTTGCAAACAGGCAGCCAGGGCGATCGGTCCCAGCGGGCAATGCAGCGCCAGCGCGACGTCGTAAGCTTCGGCCATGTTGGCGATCTTGCGGGTTTCGGTGATGCCGCCAGCGTGGGAGGCATCCGGCTGGATAATGTCGACGTAGCCTTCGCTCAACACCCGTTTAAAGTCCCAGCGCGAGAACAGACGCTCGCCGAGGGCAATCGGCGTGCTGGTCAGCGGCGCCAGTTCTTTCAATGCTTCGTAGTTTTCGCTGAGCACCGGTTCTTCGATGAACATCAGTTTGTACGGGTCGAGCTCCTTCATCAGCACCTTGGCCATCGGCTTGTGCACGCGGCCGTGGAAATCGACGCCGATACCGACGTTCGGCCCCACCGCATCACGCACGGCGGCAACGTTGGCCAAGGCGAGGTCGACTTTCTCGAAAGTGTCGAGGAACTGCAGTTCTTCGGTGCCGTTCATTTTTACCGCAGTGAAACCACGGCTCACTGCTTCTTTCGCCGCACGCGCGGTGTCCGCCGGACGGTCGCCGCCGATCCACGAATACACACGAATCTTGTCGCGCACCTGGCCACCGAGCAGATCGCTGACCGACACGCCGAGGGCCTTGCCCTTGATGTCCCACAGCGCTTGGTCGATACCGGCCAGCGCGCTCATGTGAATCGCGCCGCCACGGTAGAAGCCACCGCGATAGAGCACGGTCCAGATGTCTTCGATATTGCGTGGGTCTTTGCCGATCAGGTAGTCGGACAATTCTTCCACCGCAGCAGCTACGGTATGCGCGCGCCCTTCGACCACAGGCTCGCCCCAACCGGTCACGCCCTCGTCGGTTTCGACCTTGAGGAAGCACCAGCGCGGCGGAACGATGAAGGTCGTGAGTTTGGTGATTTTCATCTCTGCTCTCTTTTGTAAATGCAGCTTTTATTAGATGCAGCGCACACAGCGCCAAAAAGTCTTAACGCAGGGCTTTCCAGGCAGCCACGTAGGCCTTGGCATTGACCGCCACCTGCTCGGGCGTCATGCCCGGTTTGAACAGACCGGAACCGAGGCCGAAACCTTTCACACCGGCATCGATAAAGGCCTGCATGTTGTCCGGTGTGATCCCGCCGACCGGCGCCAGCACCGTGCCGGCTGGCAACACCGCCAGCCAGGCCTTGACGACCGCCGGGTTCATTTGTTCGGCCGGAAACAGCTTGAGAATGTCCGCACCCTCAGCCAGTGCGGCGAAGGCTTCAGTCGGCGTGGCCACGCCCGGCGACAGGTACAGCCCCGCCGCTTTCGCCGCGCGCAATACCTTGGCATCGCTGTGCGGCATGACGATCACTTGTCCGCCAGCCGCTTTGACCTGCTCGACCTGCTCGGGGCTGAGCACCGTGCCAGCACCGATCAGGCAATCGGCGGGCAGCGCGTCGCGCAGGATGCGGATACTTTCGTACGGCGATGGGGAATTGAGCGGTACTTCGATAACACGAAATCCGGCGGAATACAGGACTTCTCCGACAGCCGCCGCTTCCTGCGGTTGCAGGCCACGCAGAATCGCGATCAGACCGTTTTGTGCCAGTGCTTGCTTGAGCATGTCAGGCCTCCAGTCAGGGTTAACGGGATGAGGAATCGATCAGTCCGGCGGCACGCGCCAGTTGCCACAGGCCACGCTCGGTGGCCTGCTCGGCCAGCGTCACCCGAGCAAAGCCGCAGGCGTCGAGGGCGCGTTGATAGCGTGCGCACAGAAGCGCATTGCCGATGAGCACGATCGCTGGAAGATTCGCTTGATTGCGCCGGCGCCGCTGCACATTGGCGAGCGCGGCCAGCTCATGGCCGATCATCAGGCCGGACAGATAGTCCGCCTGAGCAGTCGGGCTCAATTCACCGGTCAGGCCGAGGGTGCGGGCGCTGAACAAGGTCGACAGCACACCGAGCTCGGCATCTGTCGACAGCGCGATTTGCACGCCGCGATCGAACGCCTGCGCATCGAAGGTCGCGCTCGGTTGTTGGGTACGGCCGAGAATGCTGTGCTCGCTGAGCACGGCAAACACTTCGCCGGTCATGAACGTGTCGAAATGGGTGATGCGGCCATCGACCACCTCCACCCACTTCGAGTGGCTGCCAGGCAGGCCGATCAGCAGATCATCACCCGCCTCGACCGGCAGACTTTGCAGCACGCCGAGGACTTGGGTTTCTTCGCCGCGCATTACATTCGGCAGACGCGAACGCTGGATCACGCCCGGGACGATATGCACCGGCGTACCGCGCAGACTGACAACGGTTTGTAGGGAATTTCCGAGATGGGCGACGTCGGCTGGCGTTTCGCAGTAAGGCGCTTCGCGCCAGCCCTGCGCACTGCCGACCATGCCGCAAGCGATCACCGGCAGATCCGGCTGCGCATCGAGCCAGTCACCGCAGGCCTCGTCGAAGGCCAGTTCAAAACCATCGGCGCATTCACGGCCGTGGATGATTCGCGGGGTCTTGGGCAACTGCATGATCCCGGACGACAGCGCACGCTGCTCCAGCACCACACCGTCCGCCGCGAGTTTGTAAGCACGTAATGAGGTCGTCCCCCAATCGAGCGCGATCAATTGCGCCTGCATCGCTTCACCTGATTTGTTTTTGGCAGTGAGTGCGACGGACTATAAACCCGGGCGGACTAAAATCTCAATATATAAATATCAATCCCATATTTTGGGATTAGCGTAAGTGGCGAGCTTGTCTTGTCGCGGGTACAAATCGTGCTCCGTAAGGATCAACGGAGAAAAAGCCAAGGTATTAAGGATTCTCTGCGAAAGGCGCTGCATGCATCTGCTCAGCGGACATTGAAAGGCGGCAGAGGAGCAATCCAGATCAGGCTCCCTCCCGCCAGAAAAGGAGCCTGGATGAATGAAGGATTCACTCCCTGTTGATAGCTCGCGCCAGGTCGGCAGTTGGCACACGCATGATTTGGGAAAAATACGTTTTGTAAGGAGTCGTATGAACGCGGAACACGCAGGAAATAAAACGTCTGTTCGTAAACCAACGATTGAGCACCGGCCCCTCCGGAAAGATTTCCGCGCCCTTTTCGCCAGTCGACTCTCTGAAAATCACGTCGGCTTTGTACTCGTTTGCAGCGCCACTCTCATCGCGCTCAACAAGGCCAAAACCGGAGCGTTTTATCTGGTGCCCAACAGAAAAGTCCACATCATCATCCACAGTACATACCAACCCTTGGCTTATATGTGATGTGAACAACTCGAGTAATTCCACATCGGCGAGAAAGTGAACCTGATAGATTCCGGTGTCTTCCAACTCATCAACACCGGAATAAAACAGCTTCGCAGCCGGCTTTTCGTGATTCATTGAACATCCAGAACATATGACCAATAAACCCATCAAAAAAAATCGACACACGATGTTCATTCCTTGAAAAAACTCAAGACCGACTCGTTAAAAATCTGACGAGCAGTCTTGCCGTTATCCAACGGCCGCAAATACATAATATTTGCATCCGCATGATTCACATCTACGCGCCCCATTACATTAGGCCCGGTAGAAACCTCCCATTGTTCACCAAAACTAGCAACCGTATCTGATACGTTCGTTATCTTCGGCGCAGCGCGAATATTAACCCAGTACTGAGCCTTGGGCTTGGGTGGCAACCGGTAGATATTGGAAATACCCCAGACCATTACACCTTCGCCAACCGGATCGATGGTCAATAACATTCTCACTGTATAGCCCTTCTCCGTGAGAGTGGCTGAAAGGTGGGCGCCATTCCAGCCTCCCAGACTATGACCCACAATGTACACAGCGGTTGAGCAGTCAGGGATCTTCGCCAGTACCTTTTCAGATAGGTCTTTATCGCTAATGAAATCATTATAGCCAAGAGGCCACGACTCAAATTTTCCCACAGGAAATTTCAACGCCTTAGCATCTCTGATAAAGATTTCGCGCACCGCGTCGACATTATTATTTGGCCCACTGAAGTAATAACTTTCCTGGTCTCCAGCACCACCAATAAAAAAACCACAAAATTCCGCAGAGATATGGCCACCTGCTTATTGGTCTGATCGGTCTTGCATGTAAGTGTATGTGCTTTGACTTCCCTTTTCGCATGAGGTACTTCAGTAGGTGCATTGACTTCGGACATAAGCAATCATTCCACGAATAGTTTGATGGTTTCTGCCACGTGCGAACTGACCATATGAGTGAATCCGTTCGCATCAGTAACACCGTGTTCCTCACTTCCGTCGCCTCGTTGAATGGTGTAGGCGTGATAAGGCACTGGCTGTCCAGTCGCTTCATTCGTCACTTGCAACCTGTCAGTGAAATGCACCGGCATCGGCAACAGCCCACTAAATGCGGCCCCTCCCCCACTTTGGCCGATGATCACCGTGCCCGAGCCACCGATCACGACATTGCCATGCCCACCAGTGCTATCGAGCATCGCGGCGTTCAGGCCGTTAATGAAAACAGTGCCGGAGACCGCTCCGGTGATAGGGCTGCCACACGCTGATTTATCGGTCATGCGTGCAGCAGCGAGGCCGTCGAAGAATACGTCCGGCGAGCCGGAGACAATCGGGTTGGTGCCGTGACCTGGCAGTGGGCAGGCGGTTGGGTCGGTGACGCGAGCTGCGGGTTTACCACTCAATTCAAAGCTCCTTGCTTAAGGGGTGCCGGGGATGGCTGATAGATGTCGATGTCGGTCGCGGCAAAGCGCCAGCGATTATCGACCGGGTCGAACAGAGCATGACAATGCTCACGGCTTTCAGGTGATGTCGCGGTTTGTATGGCACGCCAGGCTTCGTTGGCTTGCCAACTCAACTCGGCAGGCGTTGCATCATCAAGTTCGTTGAGCCAGGCGTTGTAGTTGCGCAGGTGATTGCGCTCGAAAGTCGATTGCAGCAACTCGACCATTTCCACGCCAAGGTCCAGATGATGCCTGGAGGTCCAGCGCCCCACTTCGGAGTAGACGTGCCAGCCCATCGGGATCAACGCACCGTTTTTCAACAGAGAATGGCCGGCGAGAGCGACGAAGCCGCAACAGATGTGCAGCATCAGCCAGCCTTGATGGGCGTCGATAATCGCTGTGGGATCAAAGGTTCTCAGCGCTACCACGCGGTAGTCGCCAAGGTCGGCACTGCGCGTCATCAACTCGGCGTCGAGCCGCGACACGAAAGCCCGAATAGCCAGGCCGCCGGGGCGCTGGGCCATGCAGAGAATTTCGACAGCCTGTCGATTCGGGTCGTCAGAAGAGCCGGTAGTTTTCACCAGACCATACAGACGCATAGACGCCTGCAGTCCGCTCATAGCTGGTCACTCATTGACGCAGCGAGGGCTCCACAGGCGCGGAGAAATTTTGCCAGATGCATTGCAGGTGTCGTCCGTGAGCGCGCAAAAATGGCGCACAGAATGCCGGACCAGAGCGGTGGCGACAACTGAATCAGCAGTAGATTGCCATCATTGTGCTCAGCCCTCGGCAAACTCTCGCAACACCTTGCCATCCATGCGATACCGCACCCATTCCTCCTGCGGTTGTGCGCCGAGAGATTTGTAGAATTCGATGGCTGGGGTGTTCCATTCCAGCACGCTCCATTCGAAGCGGCCGCAGTCGTTGGCGCAGGCGATTTTCGCCAGGTGGCGCAGCAGGGTTTTGCCGGCGCCGCCACCGCGTTGTTCGGGGGTGATGTAAAGGTCTTCGAGGTACAGGCAGTTGCTGCCCAGCCAGGTTGAATAACTGAAGAAGAACACCGCGAAGCCGATCGGCAAGCCGTCGCGCAGGCAGATCAGGCCATGGGCGGTGGCGCCTTCGCCGAACAGGCTGCGTTCGATGTCGGCGACGCTGGCGATGACTTCGTGACGGGCCTTTTCGAAATCTGCCAGTTCGGTGATGAAGGCGAGGATTTGCGGCGCATCGCTGGGGGTCGCCGGGCGGATTTCGATCGTCATGGACGGGCCTTGTGTGCAAATTAAAGCGCCATACTAAGGCGCGCAGCGGCGCTCGTCACATGGCAAACATACTGACCTGCCCGATCGGGCGAACGCCGTTGCCCCTGTGGGAGCGAGCCTGCTCGCGAATGCGTCCTTCCAGTCAGCCTCGAGTCAACTGACAGAATGCCTTCGCGAGCAGGCTCGCTCCCACAGTTGATAGCGCACGTTCTGAAAGGATGCTTATGACCGTTAACTGTTTTGCACCGATGGAAACACTAAAGATCGGCATCGTCTGAACAGCAGACACGCGACCCCGGAGAAGACCGTTCGTCGATCATCAGGCACCAATCCGTCATCAGGGCTGACCAACCCAGTGTAAGGATTCCAATCACTGGAGAAGCCCTATGATCTCGTCAAGGTTGACCGCTTTAGTCTTCAGCGCCCTGCTCTGCCCTGCGGTGTTCGCCGCCTCGTCCACGGCAGCGGGCACTGGCCCTACCGATCCGACCCCGCCACGCGCGCCCGCCATCAACAGTGCTCCCGGTATGAATACCGATGGTTCCGGCGTGCCGCTGATCAATCAGCCACCCGCCACCGGCACCGATCCGCGCACACAAGGCAGCGATCCGGGCCGTCAGGGTGGCATGAACACGCCTGACTCTCCTGCCACTGCGCCTGACAATGCCGGCCCCGGTGTCGGCTCGAAAACCACCACCGGTGGCTCCGGTTCCGAAGGTGCCGGTCAGTAGTTCGCCGACGCGAGCGCCCTATTCACTCCCATGAAGAGGTAACCATGAACGTCGACAAAGACCTGGAAAAAGAAGTTCTCACCCGCCTGCTGCACGCGCATCCCAACGGCTTGGGCAAGGAGGTGCTGGACAATTACCGGGGCGAGAAAGTCGTGGCCAGCGCCCTCGCCGCCCTGCAGGATCGCGGGCTGATTCATCATGGTCATGTGACCTGCAGCGAAGCGGGCGAACACTCGCTGAACCTGCCTATCAAGCTCAGTTCAGCCGGCGTTGAAGCGGCGAAGAAACTCGATAGCTGACGCTGGTTGGGGCTGCGGATCTTCGACTTCGAACGGGTAATTCGTCTCGAGTGATTCGCAGCCTTCGGCGTAACGCAGCACATCCTGACGCAAGGAGAAATCCCATGCCTCGTGGAAGCAAAGACAAATACACCAGCGAACAGAAGCGCAAAGCCGAGCACATCGAAGACAGCTACGAGAAAAAGGGCGTGTCGAAAGATGAAGCTGAGGCGCGTGCCTGGGCGACGGTGAACAAGCACTCCGGCGGTGGCGAGAAGTCCGGCGGCTCAGGGCGCAAGAAGCCTGCAAGTGCCAAGTCGGAAGAGCGCAAAGAGTCATCGCGCCGTGCAGTGGCTAGCCGCAAGGGCCATTCGCGTAATAGCGAGACTTCGAAGAGTGCGCAGACTGTCGATAGCCTGATGAAGGAAGCCCGGGCGAAGAATATTCCGGGACGCTCGTCGATGCGCAAGCAGGAGTTGATTGAGGCGTTGCGCAAGGCCGGTTAAGTCTGATGGCCTCATCGCTGGCAAGCCAGCTCCCACAGATTTTTCGGGTGGTTGCACTATTGCACTTACACACGAAGACCCTGTGGGAGCTGGCTTGCCAGCGATTGCGGTGCATCAGTCGCCGCAGGATTCGCGGATAAACGCATCCACCTCACCCGCCCCCGGCGATGTCGCCGGCCCCCAGCGAGTCACCGCCAGCGCCGCCGCAGCATTCGCCCGCCGCGCCGCTTCCAGTGCATCCAGCCCCTGCGCCAATCCGGCCACAAATACCCCGGCATGTGCATCGCCGGCGCCATTACTGTCCACCGCTTTTACAGCAAACCCCGGCACCTGACGGCGCTCGCCGCGCTGTTGAATCCAGCAACCCTGCGGCCCGTCGCGCACCACCATCAGCACACTTTCCGGCAGCAGTTCCGCGAGGCGATCCATCGCTATACCAATCTCATCGGCTCCGGTAAACCGCAGCGCCTCGACACTGTTGCTGGTCCACACATTGATGCGCGGCAGCAACGCCTGCATCATCGGCGCGTCAGGTGACTCCACCAACGGCCCCGGGTCGAACACCACATTGACCGACGCCGGCAGCGCCAGCGTCCAGTCGAGCAACGCCTGCGCCTTGCCCTCGTGCAGCAGACTGTAACCGCTGAGATAAACGTAATCGCCGGGCTCGGCAGCCACACTGTTCAAATCGTCTTCGGTCACCTCACCTTCAGCGCCGATATAGGAAATGAAACTGCGTTCAGCCGACGCATCGGTCAGCGCCACACACAGACCGGTGTCGCGCTCGGCCGGTTCGCGGATGCCGATGCAGATACCTTCCGCCTGCATCGCTTGGCGCGCCAAGTCACCGAAACGCCCCATGCCATGGCGACCGAGGTAAACCACCGGCAGACCGTTACGCACCGCAGCGGCCATCACGTTGAAACCGCCACCGGCTTCGAACCCCGCCGACTGCGCCAGCACGTCGCCGCCAATCTGCGGCAGTTTATCCACGGCCATGACCAGGTCGATGATGACCTGGCCGGTGTGCAGCATCTTAGGCATGAGCATTCTCGGGTTGCGCGGCGCGGCGATCTTTCGCACCGCCAAGTATCAGGTAAATGCCACCGGCGACGACGAAGGTCACGATCCAGCCGAGGCCGTTGTGGCCCAGCCAGGAGTCGGACAGAAAGCCCTTGAACCAGACGTTTTCTGCCGTAGTGCCGATGGTGGTGAAGCTGAAACCAAGGACGATGGCGATCGCCCAGGCACCAAACGCGCGCCACTCGATGCCGCTGCGATACCAGTAGGCGCTGCTCGGGCTGACGTCGAGCAGGTCTTTGGGGCTGTAGTAGTGACGGTGAATCAGATCGACGACGAAAATCCCCACCCATGCGGTGATCGGCACTGCCAGCAGGGAAATGAAGGTAATGAACGGGCCGTAGAAACTGTCGGCGATCAGCATGAAGTAGATCGAGCCGGCGAAGATCGCGACGATGTCGACCACTACCGCGTAGACGCGTTTGACCTTCAGGCCCAGGGTCAGCGTGGTCAGGCCGGCGGAGTACACCGACAGGTTGTTCGACAGCAGCAGACCGCCGAACGCGGTGATCAAATACGGCACGGCCATCCACGTCGGCAGCATGTCGCGAATCGCCACTATCGGGTCAGTCGCCGACGCCAGGTCATTGTTGCCCACCGACAACAAGCCGCCGAGGGTGATCAGCAGCACCAGCGGAATGCCCGCGCCGAACGCCGCCGACGCCACCAGGCGCACAGCCTTGACGCTGCGATGCTGATAGCGCGACATGTCAGCGCCAGCGTTGGCCCAACCGATACCAGTGCCGGCGGCCATGGTGCCGATGCCGATGATCATTGCGCTCAGCGGTGCTGGCGTGGCGTTGAATACCGCGCTCCAGTCGATGGTCGCGCAGAGAAAACCACCGACGAGAATGTTCAGCGCGCCGAACACGTACGTCGCCCATTTCTGGATTACCAGCAGGGTCGCGTGGCCGAGGCCGGACACCGACAAGGTCAGCAGGACGAAGATGGCGATAAAGATCAGCGTCAGTATCGGCGCACTTTTCGCCTCGACCGGCGAGCCGAACAGGATCGAACACAGCGACAGCAGCACGAACGCGGCGGTGGTGGTGTTGACGGTTTCCCAACCCAGACGCGACATCAGCGAAACCAGCGTCGGGCCAATGTTGCCGCGTACGCCGAAGATTGCCCGCGACAGCGTCAGACTCGGCGCGCGGCCACGACGCCCGGCAATCGAAATGATCCCGACCACGGCAAACGAACCGGCGGCACCAAGAATCGCGACGATGATCGCCTGCCAGATCGCCAATCCGCGAAACGCCACCAGTGTCGCGCCAAGCGGCAGGCCGAGGATGGAAATATTGGCCGCGAACCAGACCCAGAAAAGTTGCAGCGGATGACCGTTGCACTCCGCTTCCGGTACCGGCTCGATGCCCCGGGTTTCCAATTGCCCGACGCTTTGCCCGGCGGTTGATGAACTCATGAAGATGCTCCTGTTTGCCTTTTTTGTGGTTGTGGCAATGATGCAAAACAACAAGACAACCGGCCTTCCGAGGCCTGTCTGTGCGATCCATTGCTGTGTGAATTCTTTAGAAATGCGCCGCCCCTTTCGCGAGCAGGCTCGCTCCCACAAGCAAATGCATTCCAATTGTGGGAGCGAGCCTGCTCGCGAAGAGGCCAGCCAGTCAACGCAAGGCCAACAGCCCCTGCACTAACGGTTCCAGCTCAAGTTGATTAACGACTTTCACCGTTTCGATCATCGGCTCCGGCCAGCACTCAAGACCCAGGCAAGCGCCGAGCATGGCGCCGAGAATCGCCGCGATGGTATCCGTGTCGCCGCCCAGGCTGGCAGCCATGCACAACGCTTCGAATGCCGTCATTTCACCGATGGCCACTTGCTGCGCCAGTGCGAATGAAACCACCACCGACTCCTGCGACGCCACCGATGTACCGATCACGTCGTAGAGCAGATCGGCGAGCAGTGCTTTGTCACTGTCGACGCTGATACTGCGCGCCCAACTGATGCGCGAGGCGATGCGCCCGCCAGCGACCCAATGCCCGTGGGCTTCGGCTTGCTGGGCAATCTGCTGGCCAAGATTCAGCGCCTCGCCCAGATCGACGCCATTGATGCCAGCGGAAACCACCGCCGCCACCGCCGCCGCACTGGAAATCCCCAGCGTGGTGTTATGCGTCACCTGGCAAGCCTGCACGACCGCCGCGGTGAAGCGCTGCGGGTCGGCCACATTCGCGGCGATCCCCACCGGGGTGATGCGCATCGCCGCGCCATTGGTGGTGCCGTAGCGCCCGGCTTCTTCCGGGGAATGCCCGGCGAGGATCATTTCAATGGCGCGTTTGGTCGAGGGGCCGAGCAAGTCCTGCGAGCCTTTGGCCTGCATCTCGGCTTCCCATTCGATCAAGCGCTGGGCGAGGACCGCCGGCTCGATACGGCCGTGACCTTCGACCAATAATTCGCCGACCAGAATCGCCTGCTCGGTGTCATCGGTGATCGAGCCTTTGGGCATGTTCGCGGCGATCGGTTGCAAGGGACCTGCGTCCTGCAAATCAGTGATCTGGCCGAAGCGCGCCTTGATCGTTTCACGATCAAGCGACTGCGTCGGCATGCCCAACGCATCACCCAGAGCCAGACCATAGAAAGCGCCAAGCGCACGGTTGAGCGCGGTCATTTCGATTCTCCGAATTGCAGGTGCAGACGAA
Organism: Pseudomonas siliginis; assembly: GCF_024072275.1. Lineage (NCBI taxonomy): Bacteria > Pseudomonadati > Pseudomonadota > Gammaproteobacteria > Pseudomonadales > Pseudomonadaceae > Pseudomonas > Pseudomonas siliginis. The sequence continues at coordinate 4,278,968 of NZ_CP099598.1, forward strand.
AGTGCACCGGGTCGAGCAGGCTTTCGACCTGTTCCATGAAACGGTTCTGCCGGTCGTAGGTGGTGCGCAGGGCTTTGAGAAACACCGTGCCGACCGGGCGACCGAGCAGCTCGGCGTCTTCGGCATTCAGCGGCTCGGCGCCGATCCACTGATCGCCGCGCTCACCGATATAGCCGTAGGCGGCCAGGGTGATGGTTAGGGAATTGTCGATCAGGCCGACGCGAGGCAGGCTTTCCAGGCCGCCGTTGGCCGGCATCAAGGATCGTTCCAGAGACACCAGCGTACCGTCGGTGGCGCGCCGGCGACGGTCGAGGGTGATGAATTGATCGGTGCCGAAACGCACCAGCAGATCCGGGCGAGTCACGGCTTCGAGGCGCAACACTTCGGTATTGATCAGCGCCCCGCTGTCGGCCAATGCCTGCGCCCAGCCGCTGCGCTGATCCAGCGCGACACCGTCGAAAGTGACGATGGAACCGACACCGCTCTGCGTGGCGATGTAATTACGCCGCTTCAGTTCGGCCAGCGCCTCACGCAAGGTGCCACGGCTGACCTGGAATTCTTGAGCCAACTGATGTTCGCCGGGCAACAGAAAGCCGTCCTCCATGAGGCCGCTTTCGATGCGTCGGACGAGCTCGTCGACCACCCGTTGTTTCTTGTCGAATCGTACCTGTCTAATCATGTACAAATTGATAACCGAAACGGGGCGTGGCGGGCAACAAAAATTTGAGGGAGGTGACCGGTGGAGAGAGCAAAATCAAGAGCCCCTCACCCTAGCCCTCTCCCGGAGGGAGAGGGAACTGATTGGGGAGTGCTCAGGAAATGCGCCGAAATGATGTTGCTTTAGCGAATCCACAATCGACCCGATATTTCAGGTCGATGTAGAACGCAAGACACCTCGGTCGGCCCCCTCTCCCTTTGGGAGAGGGCTGGGGTGAGGGGTAGCTTTTGACGTTACCGTTGTTTCAAGCGGTCAATGACCACGGCCAGCAACAGAATCGAACCCCGAATCACATACTGATAAAACGTGTCGATGTTCTTCAGGTTCATCGCATTCTCGATGATCGCCAGAATCAACACCCCGGCAATCACGTGGCGAATCATGCCGATGCCGCCACTCAACGAAACTCCGCCCAGCACGCAAGCCGAGATCACTGTCAGTTCAAAACCCTGACCAATCATCGGCTGCCCGGAAGTCATCCGCGAGGCCAGAATCACACCCGCCAGCGCGCCGATCACACCGTGCACGGCGAAGATGATGATCTTGGTGCGGTCGACGTTGACGCCCGCCAGCAGCGCCGCTTCCTGGTTGCCACCGATGGCCATGGTGTTGCGCCCGTAGGTGGTGTAGTTCAGCAGCCAGCCGAAGAACAGGAAGCAGACAATAGTGATCAGGATCGGCACCGGCACACCGAACAGCTGGCCGTTGCCGAAAACAAAGAACGATTCCTGCGAAACACCGACCGCTTTGCCGTTGGCAAAAATGTAGGCCAGACCGCGAACGATCTGCATGGTCGCCAGCGTCGTGATCAAGGCATTGACGCGCAACTTGGCAATCACGATGCCGTTGATCAGCCCGACGATCAGGCCCATCACCAACGCCGCGCTGACCCCGAGAAATACACTGTTGGTGTCACGCATTACCACTGCCGCGACCACGCCGGCACAGGCGATCACTGAGCCGACCGAGAGGTCGAAGTGTCCGGATGCCAGGCAATAAAGCATGGTGCACGCGGCGATGCCGGTGGTGGAAATCGCCAGACCCAGGCCACGCATGTTCAGCGGCGAGAGGAAGTTGTCGATCAGCAGTGTGCAGGCGACAAAGATGCCGATCGCCGCCAGCAGCATGACCCAGTCATCGAGGAAGCGCCGCATGTCCAGCGGTTTGCGCTCGGTCGGCAGAGTTTCGTTTTGCGTAGTCATCATAGTCACCTCTCAGTTCGCCACGCCGTCAGCGCGGTGGCGCGGCAAAGCCAGTTGCAGCAGGTTGGATTCATTGGCCTGGTCGCGGCTGACTTCGCCGCGCAGGGCGCCTTCGCACAGCACCAGGATGCGGTCGGAAATGCCCATCACTTCCATCAGATCGCTGGACACCACGATCACCGAAATACCGTCGGCGGCGAGGTTATGAATGATCTGGTAGATCTCGGCCTTGGCGCCGATGTCGATGCCACGGGTCGGTTCGTCGAGCAGCAGGACTTTCATCGGCATCGATAGCCAGCGGCCGAGAATGGCCTTCTGCTGATTGCCGCCGGAAAGGAACTTGATCTGCTGGCCGGCGTGCGGGGTTTTCACTTTCAGGGCCTTGATCTGCTTGTCGGCGTTGCCCTTTTCCCACAGGCCGCGAATCAGGCAGCCGAGCCCGGAATGCGCACCGCGGGCACTGATGTTGATGTTCTCGGCAACGCTGGCCAACGGGATGATGCCTTCCTTCTTGCGGTCTTCCGGGCAGAGCAAAATGCCGGCGGCGATCGCGTCACGCGGCGAGCGCAGTTTCAGCTCATGGCCGCGCAGTTCGAGACGGCCAGCGGTGTTGCGCTCCAGGCCGCTGAGCAGGCGAAACAGCTCGGTGCGCCCTGCCCCGACCAGCCCGAACAGGCCAAGGATTTCGCCCTTGTGCGCTTCGAAACTGATCGGCTCACGCAGGCCCGGGCCGAGCAAACCATCGACCTTCAACGCCACGGCACCGCGCGGGCGATGGCGATAATCGTAGATGTCCTGAATATCGCGGCCGACCATGCAGGTCACCAGTTGATCGTGGGTCAACTGGCTCATGTCGTCGAATGTACGTACGTAGCGGCCGTCCTTGAACACGGTGACGGCGTCGCAAATGCGGAAGACTTCTTCCATGCGATGGGAAACGTAGAGCACCACTTTGCCTTCGTCGCGCAGGCGACCGATGATCGCCATCAAGCGATCGATCTCCCGCGCCGAGAGGCTGCTGGTCGGTTCGTCGAAAGCGATGACGTGAGCGCCGCGCGACAGCGCCTTGGCGATTTCCACCAGTTGCCGCTGACCCAGCGACAAGCGTCCGACCTTGGTTTGCGGATCGATTTCGTCGGCCAGGCCTTTCAGGCAATTCAAGGCTTTCTGGCGCAGCTCACTGCGATTGATCAGGCCGAAACTGGCCGGCAGATGGCCAAGAAACAGGTTTTCGGCCACGGTCATTTCCGGGACCAGATGCAGTTCCTGGTGAATCACCGCGACGCCGCTGCCGATGCTGTCAGCGGTGGACTTGAACGCCATCGCCTGCTCGCCGATCTGCAGCTCGCCGCTGCTTGGGATGTAAGCGCCACCGAGGATTTTCAGCAGGGTCGATTTGCCCGCGCCGTTCTCGCCCATCAAGGCATGAACCTGGCCGGGGTGGGCGACGAAGCTGATACCGTCGAGCGCTTTCACGCCGGGAAAGGTCTTGCCGATCCCGTTGAAGCGCAGGCTGCCGCTGGCGCCGTGTTGTTCTTGTGTCTGTACTTGCGCGTGCATAAAGCCACCTCTTCACACCGAAAAACGGCCCGGCTGCCCGGGCCGTCGCTGCCTCAGTTCCACAAGCCGATTTTTTCCAGCTCTTGCTTGAAGTTTTCGCGGGTGATCAGGGTGACGTCATCCATGGCGGTGTACTTCGGCGGCTCTTTGCCGGCGGTGATCCACTCGTACATCATCTCGGCAGTCTTGTAGCCTTCGATGTGCGGGCTTGGCAGCATCGAACCGAAGAAGCCGCTGTTAGGCTTTTTCAACTCGCCGATGGCGTCGGTGCCGTTGATGCCGATGCCGATCACGTTGCTCGCGGCAAACCCGGCCGCTTCGGTGGCGCGCACGCCGCCGAGCACGGTGTTGTCGTTCATGCCGCCGATGATCAGGTTTTTCGCCGCGCTCGGCAGTTTCACCAGCGCCGAGTTGGTGGCGTCCATGCTGCCCGGTACGTCGAGGGTTTTCAGCGCGGCGAAGAGGATGTGATCCTCGGGCATGCCGGCCTTCTTCAGGGCATCGACCGAACCGTCGGTGCGCTTCTTGCCGGTGTCGAGTTCGTTGTAGGTGTTGACCACCGCGTAGGTGTCTTTCCATTCCCAGTTACGCTTTTTCGCTTCGGCGGCCATCGCGGCGCCCTGCTTCTGGCCGACTTCAAACGCGGCCATGCCCAGGTACGGCACGTCTTCCATGAATTTGCCGTTGGCGTCGACAAAACGGTCGTCGACGGCAATCACTTTCAGGTCATTGATCTTGGCTTTGGCCATGATGGCCGGGCCGAGGGACACGTCCGGCGGGCAGATCACAAAACCCTTGGCGCCGTTGGCGGCCAGGCTGTCGATGGCCGAAAGGGTCTTCTCGCCATCCGGTACCGCGATCTTGATCAGTTCAAAGCCTTTGTCCTTGGCGGCTTTTTCGGCAAAAGCCCATTCGGTCTGGAACCACGGTTCTTCGGCCTGCTTGACCAGAAAACCGATCTTCACCGCGTCGGCGGCGAGCAGCGCACTGCTCAGGCTGAACGCAGTGACCGCCAGGGCAGTGCTGCACAGGGTACGAATCCCGAAACGACGTTTCATCAGATGACTCCTTGTTATTTTTTTTGAGCAAGGTTTGAAAAGCGTTGAAGCGTGTTCTCAGTGAAGCTGTTTGAAAATAGTCATATCGTATGATGATTGGATTTCAAGCGTAGTTCAGCGCTGGAAATCCGTTTTATTCAGTCGTGGTACATCACCGAGCGGCCGCCATCGATGGTGATGCACGAAGCATTGATAAACGGTGCCTCATCGCTGGCCAGAAACACCGCCGTCATCGCCACTTCGATCGGCTGGCCGATGCGCTTGGGCGGGTGCAGGTCAAAGGCGCGCTGCCGCTCGGCGTGCGGATCGGCAAAGCCGTTCCAGTAGTCGACGTTCAGCTGCGTTTCGATGTAGCCCGGCGCGATGGCGTTGACGCGAATGCCTTTGGCCGCGTATTCGATGCCGAGCGCGCGGGTCAGGCCGAGCAAGCCGTGCTTGGCCACCGGGTACGGGAAGCAGCCGGGAATGATGTGGCTGGAATGGGTCGAGGCGATGTTGATGATGCTGCCCACGCCCTGCTCGATCATCTGCGGCAGCACGGCTTTGCAGCCATACCAGGCGCCGTCCAGATCGATGGCGAAGCAGCGGCGCCAGTCCTCTTCGGTCATCTGCAAAGGATCGCGGAACACATTGACCCCGGCGCAGTTGACCAGCACATCGATGCGGCCATGCAATTCCACGGCGCGTCGGGCCAGGGCATGCAGATCCTGCTGATTCGATACGTCGACCTTGAGCGCCTGCACGTCATGGCCCTGATCGCGCCAGTGAGCGGCGACCTGCTCGACCTTGTCGGCCTGGATGTCGCTGATGAGTAATCTGGCTTGCTGCGCGGCGAAGGCGGCGACAATCGCTTCGCCGATGCCCTGAGCGGCCCCGGTCAACAGCACGACCTTGTTTTTCAGACGCTCGCCTTTCGGCGGGGCCGACACTTGCGGCAATGTCAGCGCTTCAGCCATGGCTCAGGCCTCCTGCACGCAGGCGCAAAAAAACCGGCCATCGGTGGATGTCCGGTTCTGACGGCTCGGGAAATCAGACAGGCAAGCGGCGTCAACGGCATTGAGCCGTGGCGAAAGGCGGATCCCGCTTGCGCGGGCGACAAGAATTCGCTGCATCACTTCACCTGTTTTGTTCTTTTTAAGTGTGAGTGCGTGTTACTGCTGGAGCCGACTATAAACCCGACCGCCAAATAATCTCAATATATAATTTTGCATCCCATATTTTGGGATCTAGCCAGCAAAACGCGTACAGAGTTTTCCTGCAACGTCGACGCGCATGCTCAGCACCGCGCCATCCAATGGATGATTCAGTGGACTCTTGGCGCTGGTGATGAATAAGGTTTTCAAGTCTTCGCCACCGAACACACAACTGGTCGGGCGACTGACCGGCAGATCGATTTTGCGATCCACCTGCCCGTCCGGCGTCAGGCGCAGCAGGCAACTGCCGTCCCAGCGTGCATTCCACACGTAGCCTTCGGCGTCCATCGCCGAGCCATCGGGACCACCGTGTCGATCGGACGAGTAGAACACCTGCGGAGCATCGAGACTGCCGTCGGTGCGGATGAAATATCGATTGAGCGTGCTGTCGAGACTTTCACCGAACAGCAGCGTGGTGCCGTCGTCACTCCACAGCAGGGTGTTGGGGATGCCCAGGCCGAGCAGCAGCGGTGTGACGCGCTGATCGGGATCGATACGGAACAGGCCACCGGAACGGCGCACCAGCGGCAGATCCTCGCCGTGCTCGCCGATGTTGTTCTGCATGGTGCCAAGCCACAAGCGGCCCAAGGCATCGCAACGGGCTTCGTTGGGGCGGTTGCCCGGTTGCGGGTCGGCGACACAGAACAGCGTCAAACGTGGCTCGAGGCCAGGCGAATCGAGATCGAGGCGGTAGACACCACTGGTCAATGTCACCAGCGCATCGCCGCTGGCGCAGGGAATGAAGGCGGAGATGTGCTCGGGCATCTGCCAGATCTGCACGTTCTGGCCGATCAGGCGCAACGCTTGTTTACCGGCGATATCGACCCAGTACAACGCCTGGGTCGGCGCATCCCAGAACGGGCCTTCGCCGAGTTGCGCGCGGTGTTGGGTCAGGGCGGTGCAGGTCATCTGGAATCCTTCATGTTCTTGTTGTTTCCAATGTGGGAGCGAGCCTGCTCGCGAAGGCGGCGTGTCAGTCAATGATGATGTATCTGACCTGACGCATTCGCGAGCAGGCTCGCTCCCACAGGGGATTTTCGGTCTTAGCTGGCTTTGCGGTCCGCCATGACTTTCGGGTAAAAGCGTTTTATCGCCAGATCGGCATTGTCGATCAAGGTCATGCACGCCCACACGCCACGGGTCGAATCGCGCGCGGCGATGGCGTCGGCCATGTCTTTGTGAATCGGCAAGGTACGGCGCAGTTCATCGGGGTCGGCGGCGGAGACTTCGAACGACACCGCCAGCAACGCGCCGAGGGCCGGGACCATTTGTTCGATGAACTGATTATGGCTGGCGGCCAGGATGCATTCGTGGAAGGCCTGGTCGGCACGGTTGTAATCGATGCCACTGTCGACCGCACGTTCCAGTGCGTTGAAGGCCAATTGCACCGCTTCGATCTGCTCCGGCGTTGCGCGCTCACAGGCCCAGCGCACCGCCATCGGCTCGATGGTGCGGCGCAAATCCAGCAGATCATCGACGAAGTTTTCCGGCAAGCCGTTGCGCGATAGCCAACCGACCACTTGCGGATCAAACAGATTCCAGCGCCGGACCGGCAATACCCGCGTGCCGACTTTCGGCCCGACTTCGAGCATGCCTTTGGCGACGAGGGTTTTGATGGCTTCGCGAATCACCGTGCGGCTGACGCCAAGCTGCTCGCCCAGATCCGCCTCGACCTTGATGGTCTGCCCCGGCTTGACCTGACCGGCCGCAATCCAGCTGCCCAGCCAGTCAACGGTCGACGCATGAAAGCTGCTGGACATGTACACCTCAAGGCGAATCGCGATGGGTGCCTACGCTAATCATCATACGAATAACAGTCAACCGGATTTTTTTTAGCTTGCACAAACCATTGTGGGAGCGAGCCTGCTCGCGAAAGCGTCGTGTCAGTCAACATTGCTGGCGACTGATACACCGCGTTCGCGAGCAGGCTCGCTCTCACATTTTAATGTTGTGTCAGGGTTCCAGGCCGATGCGAAAGAACTCGCCGCCGCTCCACACGCCCAACCAGCGCTGACCATCGATCTCGCGGCTCACCGCCAGTTCCACCAACTGGTAAAACACATTGCGGTGAATCAGCGCTTCAAGGTTGCTGCGCACATGCACATAGGGCGCAGGCTCCTGAGTCTCAGGATCGATCTCGACACGCAGCGGATGCTCAGTCCCCGCTTCGGTGGTTTCCTCGACGTTGGTGGTAAAGCGCAAAACCTGCGCCTCGCCCTCCCCCTCCACGTCAACGGCAACCGCCACGAACGGCGCGTCATCGACCTTGATCCCGACCTTCTCGACCGGGGTGATCAGGAAATAATCATCGCCGTCGCGGCGGATGATGGTGGAGAACAGTTTGACCATCGGCTTGCGCCCGATCGGCGTACCCAGGTAGTACCAGGTGCCGTCACGGGCAATGCGCATGTCGATGTCGCCGCAGAAATCCGGGTTCCACAAATGCACCGGTGGCAGGCCTTTGGTCTTGGGGATCTGCCCCAGCAGGTCATTGGCTGTTTGCGGGTCACTCATGGCGTACTCCTTGATTACTGGTCGCCGATCCCCAGCAGGCTGCGTGCGTATTGCGCCAGCGGCGGACCGATGAGGTCTTCGGGTTTGGAATCATGGAACGTCAGTAAACCGCCACGACTCTTGATCCGTGCAGTATCAATCAAATACTGGGTGCTGGTCTCGATCAACATGATCTGAATCACGCCGCCATCGATACCGAGGCGATCCACGGCTTCCTGGTCCAGCCACTCATCGGAGTTGCCGATGCGGTCGTCTGCCTTGGCGAATCGTGTGTAGAGCAGATAATGCGCGCCGGCATCACGGGCTTCACCCATGGCCTGGTCGAGGCCTTCCGGCGCACGGGCGCGGCGGACCATCGGGAAGTATTCGACAAAGCCCTTGAAGGCTTCTTCGGCGACCACGTTCGGCCGTGGATAGGAACCACCCGGTGGCGCGAACGCGCCCTGGGCGATAAAGATGAACGAGTCCGGCTGAATGCGGAGATTGTTCACCCGGCGGCTGTCGCTATGGTCCAGAAGCCCCGCATCGCTCATGTGATAGCGAGTGCCTTCGGCCATATCGCTGACATTCATGCAGCCACCAAGCGCCAAAACGGCCAGCAGCAAAACCAGGCTACGCATCCTATTCCTCCAGAAGCCGGTGTCGGAAAACCGGCGAATGGCCGTTGAATGCAGCTTTTGCGCCAGCTCGGCAAATTCAGTGATAGAGGCATTCGCGAGCAGGCTCGCTCCCACAATTGAAATGCATTCCAAATGTGGGAGCGAGCCTGCTCGCGAAGGCGGTTAATCAGCCGCCAATGATCTTCATGACAGTAGCGCCGCCAGAGAACGCCACCTCCTGCTTGTCACCCAACGCCTTGACCAGCAAACGTTGCAGCGCCGGCAACGCCTGGTGGCGCGGCTTGTCGAGCAGATCGCCGACATAGTGGCGGTTGCTCGACGACAAACAGCCATGCAGCCAACCGGTCGATGACAGGCGCAAGCGCGAACACGTACGGCAGAACGGCACACTTTCGTTGGCGATCACCCCGAAAGTGCCGCGACCGGGAATCGCATAGCGCACAGCCGTGGCGTCCACCGGTGCGTCGGTCTGGGCGTATTCATAGCGCTCGCCAATCAGGCCGAGCAACTGCTCAAGGCTGACGAACTGCTGCAGGAAGGCATTGGAATCCTTGGCCAGGTGGCCCATGCGCATCAGCTCGATGAAGCGCAGTTCGAAGCCGCGCTCCAGACAGTAATCAAGCAACGGCATGACCTGATCGAGGTTTTGCCCGCGCAACGGCACCATGTTGACCTTGATCTTCATCCCGGCAACGGCAGCCTGATCCATGCCATCGAGCACGCTGGCCAGATCGCCGCCCCGAGCGATGCTGCGAAAAGCAGCGGCATCAAGAGTGTCGAGGGAAACGTTGATCCGACGCAGACCGGCATCGACCAGCAGCGGCAGTTTTTTCGCGAGGAGTTGACCATTGGTGGTCAGGCTGATGTCGTCGAGGCCCATCTGGCCGACGGCAGTCATGAACGATTCGAGTTTGGGGCTGACCAGTGGCTCGCCGCCAGTGATGCGCAGGCGCTCGATGCCGGCCGCTTCGATCAGGTATTCGACGCCGCGCGCCATGGCTTCGGCCGACAGCTCATCCTGCGCAGCGACCAACCGCTTGCCGTTGGGCACGCAGTAGGTACAGGCGTAATTGCAGGCAGAGGTCAGGCTGATGCGCAGATTGCGAAAACGCCTGCCTTGACGGTCAACGATCATGAAACACTCCGGCGAAAGAAAATCGAGCGAGCAAAACTTGACTGAGAAATCAGGTTTTAGCAAGCCCTATGCCTGAGTATATTCCTGCGCTATTGCGCCATGTTGTGAAAACACGGCGCAATCAGCCCGCTGAATGACTTAGGTGCTCGGCGTTTCCGGGTCGCGCTTGCGCTTGTTGCCCATGCGCACGCCGATGTCCATCAGGAACTGGAAGAAGCCTTCCTGATCTTCCAGCACATTGCTCCAGAATGGCGAGTGATACAGCGCCACCGCGCCGTGCACCAGCGCCCAGGATGCGCAGTAGTGGAAGTACGGCGGCACGTCTTCGAGCTTGCCTTCGCTGATGCGACCCTTGATCAGCAGGGTCAGGCGTTCGAAGTTCGAGGCACGGATCTTGTGCAGTTCCTCGACCATCTCCGGCACCTGATTGCCCTTGACCACTTTCTCTTCGAGGCGGTCGAACAGGCGATAGCGCTGCGGGTCGCGCATGCGGAATTCGAAGTAGGCGCGCGACAGCGCTTCCTTGTCCTTGTCGACATCGGCCGAATGCAGCAGCTCGTTCAGATCGCGCTCGTAGTCGAGCATCAGGCGCAAGTAGATCTCCGCCTTAGATTTGAAGTGCTTGTAGATCGTGCCTTTGCCGATACCCACGGCATCAGCAATCATCTCGACGGTGACACTGTCTTCACCCTGGTCGAGGAACAGCTTGAGCGCGGTATCGAGAATTTCCTGCTCGCGGCGACGAAATTCACGGACCTTACGAGGTTCTTTATGCATAAGAAAAAGGTCTGAAGGGTCAAAATTCGAAGCCGCGTATTATGCCTAACTTGCGCAAAAAAGCACGGTTCATCGACCAAATCTGTGTTTCTTGTTCATTTCGAGAACGAATCGGGGGCAATGAGAACTCAACTGAAGCAAACGTATTCCAAATTTGTTTAAAAACCCCGACCGGCTCACTGGACTGCACGCCAGACTGATCAATACTTGAACTGTCGGGCGACATCTCCCCCAAGTGTCGTGCCGGTAAAGGTACCAACGGACCGCGTGCCTTTGTTTTACTCCTAATGGTCTTAACCCGGATTCACCCCCCAGAACCCGGGTTTTTTTTGCCTGCGATTTGGCCTGCCGTCATACGGCAGATTTAACACTCGCCAGCGGGAACAAGCGCTTGAAGTTTTCCGTGGTCTGCTCGGCAAAGCGCTCGTAGTTCTCACCACGCAGCATTGCTAGAAACTCCGCGACTTCGCGCACGTACTGCGGCAGGTTCGGCTTGCCGCGATACGGAATCGGCGCCAGATACGGCGAATCGGTTTCCACCAGCAGGCGATCGGCCGGCACCTTGCTCGCCACGTCACGCAAGGCGTCGGCATTGCGGAACGTAACAATGCCCGACAGGGAAATGTAATAGCCCATGTCCAGCGCCGCTTTGGCCATGTCCCAGTCTTCGGTGAAGCAATGCAACACACCCGCCTGGGGCAGCGCCGCTTCGCGCAGCAGTTCCAGGGTGTCGGCACGAGCGCCACGGGTGTGGATGATCACCGGTTTGCCGGTCTGCTGCGCCGCTTGCAGGTGCAGGCGAAACGACTCCTGCTGCAACTCGGCAGCTTCCGGCTCGTAGTGATAGTCGAGACCGGTTTCGCCGATCGCCACCACTTTCGGGTGATCGAGTTCGTGCAGCAGCCAGTCCAGCGCCGGTGCCGCGCCCGGCTGCACATCCAGTGGATGCACGCCGACCGAGCAATCGACATCGACATAACGCTCGGCGAGGCCTTTGACGTCGGCGGCGTTGTCGGCGCTGACGCCAATGCACAAAAAGTGTCCGACCCCGCGCTCACGGGCCGCAGCGAGTGCGGCATCCAGCGAGCCGTCATGGGCGGCGAGGTCGAGACGGTCAAGGTGACAATGGGAATCTACGAGCATAAAAAGGACTGCAACTTACATCGTATGAGTGGGACGGTCGGATTTCAGCGCTCCGGCCAGATGAGTTTCGATGCGACTGCGCGCGGTGTCGTCGCCGTCGTTGAATTGCACACCGACACCGGCGGCGCGATTGCCTTGTGCGCCTTTGGGGGTGATCCAGGCGACTTTGCCGGCGACCGGAATTTTTTCCGCTTCATCCATCAGGTGCAACAGCATGAACACCTCGTCGCCCAACCGGTAGCTTTTGTTGGTCGGGATGAACAGTCCGCCATTCTTGATGAACGGCATGTAGGCGGCGTAGAGCACCGACTTGTCCTTGATGGTCAGGGACAAGATGCCGTTACGCGGCCCCGGGCTGACAGGTTCAATCATGTTCACCTCCACTGCTGATCTTCAGAGTCTAGGTACACATTCTTATCTTTGACCAGGCAATCCCACCCATTGCACCAACAATGCTTCCAGCAACAGGGCCGGATTGAGGTTGGCCTTGCTCAGCACTTTCTGTCGCTGGGCGAGAATCCAGTCTTGAATATCCAGCACTTTACCCTGCGCGCTTTTCTGGGCCAGGTACTGCACGACCTTGCGCATATCGGCCAGGCCGAGACCGGCTTCGTCCTGAGTCAGTTGATAGCGCAGGATCAGGCTCGACCAGTCGCAGAACCAGTCGAACAGACGCAGCATCGGAATGCTTTTCCACTCTTCCGCCAGTTGCGTCGGCGATTGCTGACCCTTGAGCAGCTTCTTCACGCCTTCGACCACTTGTGCACGTTGTTCACGCACACCTTGCGATTGCAGGCTGACCGCCATCAGCGGCGACCCGGCGGCGAGGGTCAGCAGTTCGACGCGCTCTTCCTCCGCGCAATCCGGCAGCGCCTGGGCCAGCCATTGCAGACTCATCGCCTCGCCCGGCAGCGGGCAGGCCTGCTGCACGCAACGGCTCTTGATGGTTGGCAACAAACGGCTCGGCTGATGGCTGACCAATAGCAGCACGGTATCGCCGGACGGCTCTTCAAGGCTTTTGAGCAAGGCGTTGGCAGCGTTGATGTTCATCGACTCGACCGGCTCGATCAACACCACTTTGCGCCCGCCGAGCTGCGCGGTCTGCACGACGAAACTGACCAGATCACGAACCTGATCGACCTTGATCGCCTTGTCCGCCTCTTCCGGCTCCAGGATGTAATTGTCCGGATGACTGCCGGCCTTGAGCAGCAAGCAGGATTTGCACTCGCCGCACGCCTCAGGCGTCGGACGCTGGCACAACAGGCTGGCCATTAAGCGTTCGGCGAGCGCACGCTTGCCGATACCGGCCGGACCGTGCAGCAGATAAGCGTGAGCATGCTGAGTGCGTCCGGCCAGTTGCTGCCAAAGGCTGTCCTGCCATGGATAGGCTTCAGCCACGGGCCAGCTCCAGCAAATTCGGTAGCAAGGTGTCCAGCGATTGCTGCACCTTGGCCAATGGCTGACCGGCATCGATGCGCACGTAGCGCGACGGGTCGGCTTCGGCGCGTTTCAGGAACGCATTGCGCACGTTCTCGAAAAACGCCCGGCCTTCGAGTTCGAAACGATCCAGTCGACCACGGGCACTGGCGCGGGCCAGGCCGATTTCAACGGGCAGGTCGAAAATCAAGGTCAGATCGGGCCGCAAGTCGCCCTGCACGAAAGTTTCCAGCGTAGCAATGCGCTCCAGTGACAAACCACGACCGCCGCCCTGATAGGCGTATGTCGAGTCGGTGAAACGATCGCACAGCACCACGGCGCCACGCGCCAGCGCCGGACGAATCACCTCTGCCAGATGCTGGGCCCGCGCGGCGAACACCAGCAACAGCTCGGCGTCCGGGTGCATCACTTCGTCGGCCGGGGTCAGCAGGACATCACGAATCCGTTCGGCCAGCGGTGTACCGCCAGGCTCACGGGTGAGCAGCACTTCGATACCGGCGGCGCGCAGGCGCTCGGCGAGGTATTCGCGATTGGTGCTCTTGCCCGCGCCTTCCGGGCCTTCCAGGGTAATAAACAAGCCAGTCACAGGCAGTCCTTCATCAAAGTCATTGCGCGTTCTGCGGTGCAGCGGCGTCCGGTTCCGGGGCTGGCGCAGGTTCTTGCGGCGGCACTTGCGGCAGCGCCTCGGGCGCGGTGTTCGGCGAGGCCGCCGGAATCGCCACATCGGTGGCCGGCGCGGTTACTGGTGCCGGGCTGGAACGGTAATCGGCGCGGCGCTTGAGCTGGTATTCACGCACTGCGTTGTTGTGCGCATCCAGATCATCGGAGAACACATGGCTGCCATCGCCACGGGCGACGAAATACAGGCTGCTGCCCTCCACCGGGTTGAGCGCAGCATGAATCGCCTCGCGCCCGACCATCGCAATCGGCGTCGGCGGCAAACCGGGAATCACGTAGGTGTTATAGGGTGTCGGTTCTTTCAGATGCGCGCGGGTCAGCTTGCCGGTGTAGCGATCGCCGAGGCCATAGATCACCGTCGGATCCGTCTGCAACTGCATGCCCAACGCCATGCGCCGCACAAACACCCCGGCAATCTGCCCACGCTCCTGCGGAACACCGGTCTCTTTCTCGACCAGCGAGGCCATGATCAGCGCTTGATAAGGTTCGCTGTAAGGCACATCGGCAGAACGCTGCGCCCACTCTTTGGCGAGCACTTCATCGAGACGATCAAAGGCCTTTTTCAGCAGCTCGGCATCGGACATGCCGCGCACGAAACGATAGGTGTCCGGGAAGAACCGGCCTTCAGGGAACAACCCTTTGTGGCCGATCTTCGCCATCACATCGCTGTCGCTCAGGCCGGTGAGGGTCTGCTCGAGCTTGTCGTCCTTGGCCAGGGCGGCGCGCACTTGATGGAAAGTCCAGCCTTCGACCAGGGTTAGGCTGTACTGAACCACGTCGCCGCGCTTCCACGAATCGATCAGACCGTTGACGGTCATGCCCGGCTGCATGCGGTATTCGCCGCTGTGAATCGGTGTGCCGGCGAGGTTGAAGCGCCAGTAGACGCGCAGCCAGAACGCGTCCTTGATGACGCCATCGGTTTCGAGTTCAAGGAAGGTACGGGTCGGTGTAGAGCCTTTCGGCACATCCAGCAGTTGTTCCTGCGGGATGTTCAGGGGCTGTTCCAGCGCCGAATGAATTTTCCAGGCGCTGGCGCCCAACAGCAGCCCTGCCAGAACCAGTCCGGTTTCCAGCAGCAGCAAAAGTTTACGTCTCACGAATCAAGCATCCAGTAGCGCGCGGGCAATGGTTTGCAGTTTACGGGTGAGCGGGCCAACCGGCCAGCTCAGTGCAGCACAGGCGCGTACCGGCCAGACGCCATAAACGCTGTTGCAGACAAACACTTCATCAGCCCATTGCAGCTGTTCGAGGCTGATATCGGCGATTTGCGTGGGGATGGCCAGCGACTCGGCCTGAAACAATATTTCCGCGCGCATCACCCCAGCGACGCCGCAGCGCTTCAAGTCGGGCGTGATCAAGCCACCGTCGCGCACCAGGAAAATATTGCTGTACACACCTTCGACGACGCGCCCGGCCTGATCGAGCATCAAGCCTTCGGCATGCTCGCTGTCCTGCCATTCGGCGCGGGCGAGCACCTGTTCCAGTCGATTCAGATGTTTGAGCCCGGCCAACAACGGCTGCGTAGATAAACGCGTGTTGCAGGGAAACAGGCGGATGCCGTGCTCGGCATGGGCAGCGGGATACGCTGCCGGCGGATTGCCTTGCAGGATGCGTCGGCCCTGCGCCGCAGGATCGGGCGCATAACCACGCAAGCCGTCACCCCGAGTGAGGATAAGCTTGAGCACGCCCTCGCCCATCGCAGCGGCATAGCTGAGCAGCTCATGGCGAACCAGCTCGAGATCGGTCGCGATGGCCAGACGCGCGCAGCCATCAGCCAGACGCGTCAGGTGCCGATCCAGCAGAATCGGCCGAGCACTGCGCACGGCAATGGTCTCGAACAGACCATCGCCGTAAGCCAGGCCGCGATCTTTCAGCGACAGCACGTCAGCCGGTTGACCGTCGACCCAGCTGTCCATCAGCCGGCGAACCGGCGAAACGCCAGAGTGCCGTTGGTGCCGCCAAAACCGAAGGAGTTGGACAGCACGACATCGATGTCCATGTTGCGCGCGGTGTGCGCAACGAAATCGAGATCGCAGCCTTCGTCCGGTTCATCAAGGTTGATGGTCGGCGGTGCCACCTGGCTGTTGATCGCCAGCACGCTGAAAATCGCTTCGACCGCGCCCGCCGCACCCAACAGGTGGCCGGTCATCGACTTGGTCGAGCTGACGGCCAGCTTGTAGGCGTGATCGCCGAACACCGACTTGATCGCATTGGCTTCGGCAAGGTCGCCGGCCGGGGTCGAGGTGCCGTGGGCGTTGATGTACTGCACTTGATCGACATTGATCTTCGCGTCGCGCAGGGCATTGGTGATGCAGCGCGCGGCACCGGCGCCATCGGCGGGTGGCGAGGTCATGTGGAACGCATCGCCACTGGTGCCGAAACCGATCAGCTCGGCGTAGATCGTGGCGCCACGGGCCTTGGCGTGCTCCAGCTCTTCGAGAACCAGAGCGCCAGCACCATCGGACAGAACGAAGCCGTCGCGGCCCTTGTCCCACGGACGGCTGGCGCGGGTTGGCTCGTCGTTGCGGGTCGACAGCGCACGGGATGCGCCGAAGCCGCCCATGCCCAGACCGCAGGCAGCCATTTCCGCACCGCCGGCAATCATCACGTCGGCTTCGTCGTACATGATGTTGCGCGCGGCCATGCCGATACAGTGCGTACCGGTGGTACATGCAGTAGCGATGGCGTAGTTAGGCCCCTGTGCACCTAGGTGGATGGACAGGAAACCGGAAATCATATTGATGATCGAGCCAGGCACAAAGAACGGCGAGATCCGTCGCGGACCGGTCTCGTGCAGGGTGCGGCTGGTCTCTTCGATGTTGGTCAGACCGCCAATCCCCGAACCCATGGCCACGCCAATGCGTTCACGGTTGGCATCGGTGACTTCCAGACCGGCGTTGCGCACGGCTTGGAAGCCTGCGGCGAGGCCGTACTGAATGAACAGGTCGAGCTTGCGCGCTTCCTTGACCGACAGGTATTCCTCGACATTGAAGCCCTTGACCGAACCACCGAAGCGGGTCGAATAGGCAGAAAGGTCGGTGTGTTCGATCAGACCAATGCCACTGCGGCCAGCCAGAATGCCCTGCCAACTGCTCGGCACATCCGTGCCCAGTGGCGACAACATACCCATACCGGTGACTACGACGCGTCTACGCGACACAGCACTCTCCTTTTTCAAATGACGACTTTGCATCAGGCCTAAAGAAAAAACCGCACGCCATGATGGCAGTGCGGTTTTTCCATGACAGCAAGCAACGATTACAAACTATTACGCCTGGTGGCTGGTAACGTAGTCGATTGCAGCTTGTACAGTAGTGATCTTTTCAGCTTCTTCGTCAGGGATTTCGGTCTCGAATTCCTCTTCCAGAGCCATCACCAGCTCAACGGTGTCAAGGGAGTCGGCACCCAGGTCTTCTACGAAGGAAGCGGTGTTGACCACTTCTTCTTCTTTAACACCCAGTTGCTCGGCAACGATTTTCTTGACGCGCTCTTCGATGGTGCTCATACCTTGTTTTCACTCCTAATGGACAAATTCAGGCAGCTGGCCAGTGGGTAAGTGTATAGAAAGACTTTTCAGCTTTTCAACTGAAAGCTTCACTCCTCAAACCCTGCGACCCTCTGCCTATAAATAGATTGCAGCTTTATAACGGATTTTAGACAGCTCGTATGACATTTTTTTGAAGCAATCCGTCACATTTTACTTACATGTACATCCCACCGTTCACCGGGATTGTAGCCCCGGTAACGTATGCCGCACCGTCAGATGCAAGAAAAGCGACCACGGACGCGATCTCTTGAGCTTGCCCCAGACGACCCAGCGGAATCTGCGTCTGCAAGGCTTCACGCTGTGCTTCAGGCAGCTCGCGGGTCATATCGGTGTCGATGAACCCTGGGGTTACCGAGTTGACCGTAATCGAACGCGAACCGACTTCACGCGCCATCGCCCGGCTGAAACCTTCCAGACCGGCCTTGGCGGCTGCATAGTTTACTTGGCCGGCGTTGCCCATGGCACCCACTACCGAGCCAATACTGATAATTCGACCCCAGCGCGCCTTGGTCATGCCACGCAAAACGCCCTTGGACAGGCGATACAGACTGTTCAAGTTGGTATCGATCACGTCGTACCACTCGTCGTCTTTCATGCGCATCATCAGGTTATCGCGGGTGATACCGGCATTATTGACCAGAATCGCCACCGGCGCACCGAACTGCTCCTGAATGCCTGCCAGCACGGCGCTGACCGATTCGTCGCTGGTGACATTGAGTTCGAAACCGGCGCCCTGGATACCGTTTTCCTTCAGGGTCGCGGCAATGCGCTCGGCGCCCGACGCGGAGGTCGCGGTGCCGACAACGATGGCGCCCTGACGACCCAGTTCCAGCGCGATGGCCTGGCCGATGCCGCGGCTTGCACCGGTAACCAGTGCAACTTTACCTTGCAGACTCATGCAAGTTTCTCCTGATTCAGGCCTGCGCTGCGCGAGCGGCAGCGAAGGCGTCTGGGGTATTGAGATTGGAAGTCGAAACGCCTTCGGCGCAACGTTTGTTCAGGCCAGCGAGGACTTTGCCCGGGCCGCATTCAACCAGATTGGTCGCGCCCTTGGCGGCCAAAGTCTGCACCGATTCAACCCAGCGCACTGGCTTGTAGAGCTGTTCGAGCAGATCGCGCTTGAGGGTTTCCAGATCGGCTGGCACTTGTGCGCTGACGTTCTGCACCACCGGGATCTGCGGCGCCTGCCAGTCGATGGCGGCGATGGATTCGGCGAAACGCTCGGCAGCCGGACGCATCAGCTCGCAGTGCGACGGCACGCTCACCGGCAATGGCATGGCGCGCTTGGCACCACGGGCCTTGCAACCCTCGATGGCGCGCTCGACGGCCGCCTTGGCACCGGCGATCACCACTTGGCCCGGCGAGTTGAAATTCACTGCGCTGACGACTTCGCCTTGCGCCGCTTCGGCGCAGGCAGCCAGCACGTCGGCATCTTCCAGGCCGAGGATCGCGGCCATGCCGCCTTGCCCGGCCGGCACCGCTTCCTGCATCAACTGGCCACGGCGCTCGACGAGCTTGACCGCGTCAGCCAGGGTCAGGCTGCCGGCGGCAACCAGCGCGCTGTATTCACCCAGGCTGTGGCCGGCGACAAACGCCGGACGCGCGCCGCCTTCGGCCAGCCACAGACGCCACAGGGCGATCGAAGCGGTCAGAATGGCTGGTTGGGTTTTGTCGGTTTGATTGAGCAGCTCTTCCGGACCCTGTTGGGTCAGTGCCCACAGGTCGTAGCCCAGCGCAGCAGAGGCTTCTTGAAAGGTTTCGAGGATCAGCGGATGTTGCGCGCCCAGCTCGGCCAGCATGCCGAGGGACTGCGAACCCTGTCCTGGAAAGACGAATGCGAGGGAAGCAGACATGTAACAAGCCCCTAATGATCTTGTCGTCGGAAAATAACGCCCCGTTGGGGACGCCAGAAACTGACAGTTTGGATGGCCCTTTGAACCGGGCGGTCACATTTAAGCATTGTCCGACGAAAACGCCTAAGACAACAGCTCCTCCAGACGACCGTGGAGACGCTCGGGGAGGTTCTCTTGAATCTCGATCAGCGCCCGTTGAATGGCACTCTGAAAGCCCTGTACCCCGGCCGATCCGTGGCTTTTCACGACGATGCCCTGCAAGCCGAGAAAGCTTGCGCCATTATGTCGCGCCGGGGCCAGGTCGGCCTGCAGACGCTTCATCAACGGCAGCGCGAGAACGCCGACAGCGCGCGAAGCGAAGTTTTTCTTGAACAAAGCCTCGATCCGCGCAGCAATCATCGTCGCCAGACCTTCGCTGGACTTGAGCAGGATGTTGCCGACGAAGCCGTCACACACCACCACGTCGGCCTCACCGCGATACAAGCCGTCGCCTTCGATAAAACCGATGTAGTTGATCCCGCGCGCAGCCTGCAACAACGTGGCGGCCAGTTTGACCTGCTGATTGCCCTTGATGTCTTCGGTGCCGATGTTCAGCAGTGCCACACGCGGACGGGCGATACCCAGGGTCTGCGCAGCGACCGAGCCCATCACCGCGAACTGCAACAGGTGCTCGGCACTGCAATCGACGTTGGCGCCCAGATCGAGCAGCTGGCAATAACCGGTCTGCGTCGGAATCGCCGCGACCATGGCCGGACGATCAATGCCGGGCAATGTCTTCAGCACGAATCGTGACAAGGCCATCAACGCACCGGTATTGCCGGCGCTGACACAGGCCTGCACCTTGCCATCGCGCAGCAGTTCAAGGGCTACACGCATCGACGAATCCGGCTTGCCACGCAGGGCTTGGGCGGGTTTTTCGTCCATGGTGATGACTTCGCTCGCCGCGACAATCGTCAGGCGCGCGCGATCGGCAGCCGACTGGCCGTGGATCAGTTCTTCAAGAAGGGAGGGTTGACCGACGAGGGTCAGGTGCAGCGAGGGTGTAGCAGACAGGCAAGCGAGACTGGCCTGAACAATGCTGCGGGGACCGAAGTCCCCGCCCATTGCGTCAATCGCGATGACTTGAGCAGACAAGTGATTACTCGTCAGCGCCCTTGTCGATCACTTTACGGCCACGGTATACGCCTTCTGGCGATACGTGGTGACGCAGGTGAACTTCACCAGTGGTTTTTTCTACAGACAGGGTGCTAGCCTCGAGAGCGTCGTGCGAACGGCGCATGTCACGGGCAGAGCGGGATTTTTTGTTCTGCTGAACAGCCATAATTGATTAACTCCTAAACGTTTGGGTCACGCTTTAACTGCGCCAATACACTGAACGGGTTGGACCGCGTTACCTCGTCCTCGCTCGGTTCGGGCTCATCTGCTCCCGCCGGCTGCTGGCATTCTTCCGGATGATGAGCAGGCACAATGGGCAAGGCGAGCAGAAGCTCCTCCTCGATCAGTGACTGCAGATCCAATGGATCTTCGCCCAGTTCCAGCACGTCATAACCTTTCGGCAACGACTGGGTATTCGCACCCTCCTTCACCACCGCGTAACTGCATTCGCTGTGGATCGGCAGGGTGACCAGCTCAAGACAACGCTGGCAAACCATTTTGACTTCGGTGTCGATAAAGCTGTGGATGACCACAGACTTACGTTCATCTCGTTCAAAAACGAATTTGGCCTGCACCGTACCGACATCGTCGGAAAGCGGGTCGCAGAGTCTCTTCAAATCGGCCAGCAGCAGTTCACCTTGAAGGGTGGTGCCACGGTCAGCCAATTTGCGCGGGTCAACGTGAGGTGGAATCGGGTCATTCAACATAGGCGCAGCATTATAGGGATGCACCCACCCATGTCAAAGGAAATTGTGCCCTGTCCGTCACTTGCGCGCCTCCGCTAGAATCCGCACCTGCCTCAGGAGACGTCCATGCTGCCTTTATTACTCGCTTCAAGCTCGACTTATCGCCGCGAATTGCTCGCCCGCCTGCACCTGCCGTTCGTCTGCAGCTCGCCGGACATCGACGAAAGCCACCGCCCGGGCGAGTCCGCAATCGATCTGGTCAAACGTCTCGCCGAAGAAAAGGCCCGGGCCTTGGCGGACAGCCACCCTGCTCATCTGATCATTGGCTCGGATCAGGTTGCCGTCCTCGGCGAACAGATCATCGGCAAGCCGCACACCTTCGAGAAGGCTCGCGAGCAATTGATGGCGGCGAGCGGCGCGAGCGTGACCTTCCTGACCGGCCTGGCGCTGCTCAACAGCCAGACCGGGCAATGCCAGGTCGACTGCGTACCGTTTACCGTGCACATGCGCCAGCTGGATCAGGCACGCATCGAGCGCTATCTGCGCATCGAGCAACCGTACGACTGCGCCGGCAGCTTCAAGGCCGAAGGACTGGGCGTAAGCCTGTTTCAATCGACCGAAGGCCCGGATGCCACCAGCCTGATCGGCCTGCCGCTGATTCGCCTGATCGATATGTTGTTGGTCGAGGGTGTGCAAATCCCTTGAAAGCAAAAGATCGCAGCCTTCGGCAGCTCCTACACCGATTGTGCAAGAGCTGCCGTTGACCTGCGATCTTCTGACCTTGAAACGATTTACCGCAACGAAGGCCCGTGGAAACCCATCCACATCGCCAACTGCTCGGCCACGCTGGCGCCGAGCTTTTTCGAGAAGCGATCGAACGGCGACTCCTGCACGGTGAAGTCCACCAGCTCCTTCTCGCCAATCACATCACGCGCCACCGAACTGGCATTGCCCAAGCCATCGATCAGGCCTAGCGGCAGCGCCTGCTCACCCGACCAGACCAGCCCGGAAAACAGCTCCGGATGCTCTTTGTCCTTCAGACGATCGCCACGGCCCTGCTTGACGCTGTTGATGAACTGCTTGTGCGTGGTGTCCAGCACGCTTTGCCAGAATGCGGTTTCTTCAGGCTTTTGCGGCTGGAACGGATCCAGGAATGCCTTGTGCTCGCCCGAGGTATAGGTGCGGCGCTCAACCCCGAGTTTTTCCATGGTGCCAACGAAACCGTAACCCGCCGCCGTCACGCCGATCGAGCCGACCAGACTGGCCTTGTCGGCATAGATCTGATCCGCCGCGCTGGCGATGTAATAGGCGCCCGAAGCACCAAGATCGGAAATCACTGCGTAGAGCTTGATCTCCGGATGCAACCCACGCAGACGCTTGATCTCGTCATAGACATAGCCAGACTGCACCGGACTGCCACCCGGGCTATTGATGCGCAGGACCACGCCCTTGACCTTCTTGTCTTCGAACGCCGCACGCAGGCTGCCAACGATATTGTCGGCGCTGGCCGGCTCCTTGTCGGCGATTACGCCGTCGATCTCGATCAACGCCGTGTAGTTCGGGCCGCGGGTGGCGGTTTTTTCCATGTCCATCAGCGGCGTGAACAGCAGCAGCGCAACAAACAGATAAACAAACGTCAGCAGCTTGAAGAAAATCCCCCAGCGCCGCGAACGGCGTTGTTCCTGCACGCCGGCCAGCAAAGTCTTTTCCAACAGCTTCCAGCTTTT
The DNA here is from genome assembly GCF_024072275.1 of Pseudomonas siliginis. Taxonomy (NCBI): domain Bacteria; kingdom Pseudomonadati; phylum Pseudomonadota; class Gammaproteobacteria; order Pseudomonadales; family Pseudomonadaceae; genus Pseudomonas; species Pseudomonas siliginis. Next base: position 4,301,971 of record NZ_CP099598.1, read on the forward strand.
CGCGTCACCGTCGTCGGCACTTGCCTTGGCCGGTGCTTTCCATTCGTCGGTCATGCCATCTACCCCAGCAAAAACGTATTAAGCCTGCTGACCCAGCCAGGCGTGCAATTCAGAAAAACGGTCGATCGACAGGCGCGGCTCGAACTGTTGCAGGGACTCGATCGATTGCGCGCCGTAACTGACCGCCACCGAATCCATCCCCGCGTTGCGTGCCATCAGCAGGTCGAACGACGAATCGCCGACCATCAACGCCTGCTCCGGACGTACGCCGCAGTGGCTGACGATCTGCTCAAGCATCAGAGGGTGTGGCTTGCTGGCAGTTTCATCGGCGGCGCGGGTGATATCGAAATAATCTTCCCAGCCATTGGCCTTGAGCACCCGATCCAGTCCGCGACGGTTCTTGCCCGTCGCTACCGCCAGGTGATAACCCTGCTCGCGAAACGATGCCATCGACTCGACCACGCCCTCGAACAGCGGCGACGGCACGGCTTCGGCAGCGATGTAGTGATCGGCGTAATACTCACGAAACGCGAGCATTTCTGCGTCGCTGATTTCGGGGTACAGCGTGCGAATCGCCTCCGGCAAGCCGAGACCGATGATGCCTTTGACAGCGAAGTCATCGCGCAGCTCGAAACCGGAACGCCCGGACGCCGAGTGCATGGCCTCGACGATCCGATGGATGGAATCGGCAAGGGTGCCGTCCCAGTCGAAAATCAGCAGCTTGTAATCAGATGGGCGCACTCAATCGCTCCACGGTCTTGGCCCACATTTCATCGACGGGCGCTTGCAGATTCAGCTTGCCGCCGTCGGGCAGCGGCACCGTCAGCATGTAAGCGTGCAGGAACAGACGCTTACCGCCCAAATCGCGGATTTCCTTGGTGAAATCCTCGTCGCCATACTTACTGTCACCGGCAATGCAATGGCCAGCATGCAAGGTGTGCACGCGAATCTGGTGGGTACGACCGGTAACCGGTTTAGCTTCGACCATGGTGGCAAAATCACCGAAGCGGCGCAGCACCTTGAACAGCGTCAGGGCTTCTTTGCCCTCGTCATTGACTTCGACCATGCGCTCGCCGGAACGCAGATTGCTCTTGAGCAGCGGAGCGCGAACCTGCTTGATCGAGGTTGCCCAGTTGCCACGGACCAGCGCCATGTAGCGCTTGTCGACGCCATCGCCGCGCAACTGCTCGTGCAGGTGGCGCAACATGCTGCGTTTTTTGGCGATCATCAGCAGGCCGGAGGTGTCACGGTCGAGACGGTGAACCAGCTCCAGTTCCTTGGCGTCGGGACGCAACTGACGAAAGGCTTCGATCACGCCGAAATTCAGCCCGCTGCCGCCATGAACCGCAATGCCGGCGGGCTTGTTGATGACGATCAGGGCCTTGTCTTCGAAGACAATCGAGGCTTCCAGGCGCTGCAACAGCCCCTGGGCCAGCGGCACCGGTTCGTCGCGCTCAGGCACGCGAACCGGCGGCACGCGCACGATGTCGCCGGCCTGCAGCTTGTATTCGGGCTTGATCCGACCTTTGTTCACGCGCACTTCGCCTTTGCGCAAAATGCGGTAAATCAAGGTCTTGGGCACGCCTTTGAGCCGGGCGAGGAGAAAGTTGTCGATTCGTTGGCCGGCATACTCCGGCGAGACTTCAAGCAGTTGAACGCCTGGAGTCGAAGGGGCAGTAGTTGTCATGCCGCGGATGATAACAATTTTTATGGAATTGAAGCACTTAATCATTGCTGCTATAGTCGCGAACGCCGCCAAAAGCGGCCTGGACAGCGGAACCACGGTCAAAGACCGGCCCTGACCAACGCAATTCACCAGGGCGCGAGGCCGTCCTACGGGGCTTTCGCTACGTAACGGTGGAGTTTGCGGTTGTAACGAGCGCAGGTGACATGAGGCCTGAATTACACCGCCGGGCAGAGTTCTGACTCGCCAGGCAGGCGACATTCGAGGCCAGTTCACAAAGTGCAGTCGACTGCGAATGACCCCGAGCGATTGCTTCGGAAACATCGCCTGAATTAGCCATGATGCGTGACCTCCCCTTTCGGAGCTCACGGTAAATGCCAACCCGCTGCGGATTCTGCGCGCGGCAGCACCCGAATTATCAGGGATACGTGTAGGGTGGAGATGCACAACCGCCGGACTGTGTAGCAACAAGCTTTGATCAAGACGCTTCATCTCGTCCACAGCCGCTGGTTGATTCCTCCTCCTGACTGAGTGCTTAAGTAGCCACAGCAAGCAGGACGCGTACGTCGCGGTATCGGCCCAATTGGCCGCACATCGCTGGACACGGGAATGGCCAACCACTCCCGACGCACCTGACACCGACCGTGAGAAGTCGTGTGTGCCGAACGCCGTTTCCGGCAGCCCGGAAACCGACGGTACTACATGAAAAGAATGCTGATTAACGCAACTCAACCCGAAGAGTTGCGTGTTGCACTGGTAGATGGCCAACGCCTCTACGACCTGGACATCGAATCCGGTGCACGCGAGCAGAAGAAGGCCAACATCTATAAAGGCCGTATCACTCGCATCGAACCAAGCCTTGAGGCTGCCTTTGTCGATTTCGGCTCCGAGCGCCACGGCTTCCTGCCCCTCAAAGAAATCTCCCGCGAATACTTCAAGAAAGCCCCAGAAGGCCGCGTCAACATCAAGGACGTCCTGAGCGAAGGCCAGGAAGTCATCGTTCAGGTCGAGAAAGAAGAACGTGGGAACAAGGGCGCCGCCCTGACCACCTTCATCAGCCTGGCCGGTCGTTACCTCGTACTGATGCCGAACAACCCGCGTGCCGGCGGCATCTCCCGTCGCATCGAAGGCGAAGAACGCAACGAACTGCGTGAAGCGCTGAACGGTCTGGTTGCTCCGGCCGACATGGGTCTGATCGTGCGCACTGCCGGCCTGGGCCGCAGCAGCGAAGAAATGCAGTGGGACCTTGATTACCTGCTGCAACTGTGGACCGCCATCAAAGAAGCCTCGCTGGATCGCTCCGCGCCATTCCTGATCTACCAGGAAAGCAACGTGATCATCCGCGCCATCCGCGATTACCTGCGCCAGGACATCGGCGAAGTGCTGATCGACAGCGTTGAAGCCCAGGACGAAGCCCTGACCTTCATCCGCCAGGTGATGCCGCAGTACGCCAGCAAGATCAAGCTGTACGAAGACAGCGTGCCACTGTTCAACCGTTTCCAGATCGAAAGCCAGATCGAGACCGCGTTCCAGCGCGTCGTCGAACTGCCTTCCGGCGGCTCCATCGTCATCGATCCGACCGAAGCCCTGGTGTCCATCGACATCAACTCGGCGCGCGCCACCAAAGGCAGCGACATCGAAGAAACAGCGCTGCAGACCAACCTTGAAGCCGCCGAAGAAATCGCCCGTCAGTTGCGCCTGCGCGACATCGGCGGCCTGATCGTCATCGACTTCATCGATATGACCCCGGCGAAGAACCAGCGCGCCGTGGAAGAGAAAGTCCGTGAATGCCTGGAAGCTGACCGCGCCCGCGTGCAGATCGGTCGTATCTCGCGTTTCGGCCTGCTGGAAATGTCCCGTCAGCGCCTGCGTCCATCGCTGGGCGAAAGCAGCGGCATCGTCTGCCCGCGTTGCAACGGCACCGGCATCATCCGTGACGTTGAATCGCTGTCGCTGGCCATCCTGCGCCTGATCGAAGAAGAAGCCCTGAAAGACCGTACCGCCGAAGTTCGCGCGCAGGTGCCGATCCCGGTCGCTGCGTTCCTGCTCAACGAAAAACGCAACTCGATCACCAAGATCGAACTGCGCACCCGTGCCCGTATCGTCATTCTGCCGAACGATCACCTCGAGACGCCGCACTTTGAAGTTCAGCGTCTGCGTGACGACAGCCCGGAAGCCGCGACCAACCAGTCCAGCTACGAAATCGCTGCGGCCGCTGCCGAAGTCGAAGAAGTCCAGCCAGCCGCTGCGACCCGCACTCTGGTTCGCCAGGAAGCTGCAGTGAAAACTGCGCCGGCCCGTGCCAACGCACCGGTGCCGACTGAAGTTGCACCTGCCGCACCTGCTCCAGCACCAGCTGCCGCGCCTGAGCCAAGCCTGTTCAAGGGTCTGGTGAAGTCGCTGGTCAGCCTGTTCGCCACCAAGGAAGAGCCAGCCGCACCGGTTGCCGTTGCGAAACCGGCTGCCACCGAGCGTCCTGCCCGCAACGAAGAGCGTCGCAACGGTCGTCAGCAGAGCCGCAACCGCAACGGTCGTCGTGATGAAGAACGCAAGCCGCGCGAAGACCGTGCTCCACGTGAAGAGCGCGCACCACGCGAGCCGCGCGAAGAGCGTCAGCCACGTGAAGCCCGTGAGCCGCGTGAAACCCGCAGCGAAGCGCCGGTAGCCCGCGAAGAGCGCGCACCACGTGCCCCGCGTGAAGAACGTGCACCGCGTGCACCGCGTGAAGATCGCAAGCCGCGTGGCGAGCGTGAAGAGCGTGTGCGTGAACTGCGCGAGCCACTGGACGCCGCGCCAGTCGCAGCCGTTGCTGCCGTGACCGCTGAAGAGCGTCCGGCCCGTCAGCCACGCGAAGAACGCGCCCCGCGTGCGCCGCGTGAAGAGCGTCAACCGCGTGCCGAGCAGGCCGCTGCTGCCGTTGCTGAAGAAGAAGTGAACAGCAACAACGAAGAGCAACTGCCGGAAGACGGTCAGGACAACGCCGAAGGCGATCGTCCACGTCGTCGCTCCCGTGGCCAGCGTCGTCGCAGCAACCGTCGCGAGCGTCAACGTGATGCCAACGGCAATGTGATCGAAGGTTCGGAAGAATCCGAGTCCGCTGAAAACGCTGGCGAGCCAAGCACTGCCGATCTGGCCGCTGGCCTGGCTGTCACCGCTGCCGTTGCCAGCAGCACCATCAGCGCTCCGGCAGAAGCCGAAGCTCACGAGCAGGCTGAACGCGCCACTGCCGCCACACTGGAAACCGCTCCAGTCGAAGCGCCGGTTGTCGAAGCCACCACTCCAGTGGAAGTGACTGCTGCACCGGAAATCGAAGTCGCCCCGGTCCGCGAAGCTCAGCCTCAGGTTGAAGCGCCTGCCGAACCGGAAGCTGTCGTTGAAGCGCCAGTTGCTGAATCCGAACCAGCGACCGAAACCGTCAGCGAAAACGTGACCAAAACCGTGCGTGAAGTTCGCGAAGAGCAGACTGCGTTCAACTGGGTTGCCGAGCCAGCCGTCACCGAAGCTCCAGCGCCAGTCGCTGAAGCCGAAGTACCGCAGGCCATGGTTTCCGAACCAGTAGTTGTAGCGGCCGAACCGGCTCCAGAGCCAGTGGTTGAAGCACCAGCTGTCGAAGCACCAGTTGCAAAAGCTCAGGCTGAAGAAGCACCAGCCGCAGTCGAATCGCCAGCCCCGGTGGTTGAAGCTCCGGCTCCGGTCAGCGCCCTGACGCCAAACGGCCGTGCGCCAAACGACCCGCGTGAAGTGCGTCGTCGCAAGCGTGAAGCCGAGCGTCTGCAGAAGGAAGCCGAACTGGCTGCCGCTGCAGCGCCAGTGGCTGCCGAACCAGCCGCTGCGGCTGAAGTGGTCGAGGCAGCCCCTGCCCCGGTCGCGGAAGAAGCATCGGTTGAAGCGGTGATCGCTGAAGCACCACGCTCCGTTCAGGACGCGGTTGAACAGCGCGAAGAAGCCCAGGAAAAAGAGCACGAGCCTAAACCACTCGTGTAATTCCTGAAGCCAATAAAAAGCCCCGCCCGGTGAAAGCCTGGCGGGGCTTTTTATTGCCTGAAATACCAGCATCATCCACAACCTTTGTGGGAGCGAGCCTGCTCGCGAAAGCGCTGGGTCAGACAATATTCATGTAGCTGAACCAGCGCATTCGCGAGCAGGCTCGCTCCCACAGGGAATTTCAACACGGCTCAGGGCTGAGGAAATACCAGAGATTCAGGCACATCGATATCCCACAACATCCCCGGGTCATCTACCGCCACCTCAACCACCCTACCCTGCGCAAACAACGGCCGTGCGCCACGATCACCGGTCAGCGCCTGCAACTGCGCGGCAAACGAACGACCAAACCCCACCGGATGGCCAAACTCGCCACCCCGCACCGGCACACTCACAGCGTCATCAGCCATCGCCGCGACCACTCGCTCAATACTCGATGGCAAGATAAACGGCATATCACCCAGCACAATCAACCAGCCATCGGCGTCAGGGCAAGCGGCAACACCTGCGGCAATGCTGTCGCCCATGCCGGTCGACTCGATTGACACCACGTCGCAGCCATATGCCTGGGCCATGCGCATCGCCTGTGGTCGCGCTTCGGTGGTGACCAGTACGCGCTTGTCGAGACTGGCCGGCAGGTTCACCAGCACCTGCTCGATTACCGAGCGCACCGCGCCGTCACGCCCGGTGCAATCAGCGAGCAATTTGTCTTTGTCGGGACCGGCGATCTGGCGAAAGCGTTTGCCCTCGCCTGCTGCCAGCACGATCACTGCGATGGATTGGCTCATGCACCCTCCAGCGTTTTTTTCTGCTTCAACTCCACACCGTTCTTGATCGCGACAATTTCCGCCAGCAAGGACAAAGCGATCTCTGCCGGCGAATGACTACCGATGTGCAGGCCGATCGGCCCGTGCAAGCGATCAATCGACGCTTGCGACAAGCCTAGCTGAGCGAGGTTTTCCCGGCGCTTCTGGCTGTTGACCCGCGAACCGAGCGCGCCGACGTAAAACGCCGGCGAGTCGAGCGCGGTGAGCAAAGCCATGTCATCCAGGCGTGGATCGTGAGTCAAGGCGACAATCGCCGTGCGCTCGTCGGTCTGGATGTTCAACACCGCCTCGTCCGGCATGCCGGGGACGAAACGGCCATGCTGCTCTTCCCAGCCGTAGACGAACTCGGTGCGCGGATCGCAGATCAGCACTTCGAAATCCAGCAGCCGCGCCATGTCGGCGACGTAGCGCGACAGCTGCCCGGCACCGATCAGCAACAAGCGCCAGCGCGGGCCGTAAATCGCTCGCAGAGTCTTGCCGTCGAACACCAGCGAATCGGACTTGCTCGCCGGAGCCAGCCGCACCTCGCCGGTTTCGATGTTCAGTTCTCGGGCGACGATTTCATGGTTTTCGCAACGCTGCAGCAGCTCGGCGACCCACGCCGGGTCACCGACGCGCTCTTCGGTCAGGCGCAGGGTGCCGCCGCAAGGCAGGCCGAAACGCGCGGCCTCTTCGCGGGTCACGCCGTAGGTAATCATCTGCACTGGCGGACCATCGGTGGCAATGCGGCCGTCGTGCAGCCGCGCGATCAGGTCATCTTCGACACAGCCGCCTGACACCGAACCGATCACCACGCCGTCCTCGCGCAAGGCGAGCATGGCGCCGGGCGAGCGCGGCGCGGTGCCCCAGGTCTGCACCACGCTGAACAGCACCACCCGTTGCCCGGCGCGGCGCCACTCGAGGACGCTGCGCAGGACGTTGAGATCGACGCTGTCCATTTACGCCTCCGCCTTCTGCCAGCCTTGTAACTGATAACGCACCGGCAGATTGCGGATACGCTTGCCGGTGGCGGCGAAGATCGCGTTGCACAGCGCCGGAGCAATCGGCGGCACGCCCGGCTCACCAACGCCACCCAACGGCACGTCACCCGGCGGCGTGACCAGATGCACCGCGACTTCCTTGGGCGCCAGCGACATGCGCGCGACCTCGTACATATGGAAGTTGTCCTGCTGGACCTTGCCGTCCTTGAAGCTGATCTCACCGAGCACAGCGTTGCCCAGGCCCATGACGCACGCGCCTTCGAACTGCGAACGGATGCGCTCAGGGTTGATCTGCGGCCCGCAGTCCACAGCGATGTCGGCCTTGTGCACGATCAGCGAACCGTCGTCCTTGACCTCGACTTCAATCACCGCCGCGACATAGGTGACGAAGCTGTAATGCACCGCCAGACCGAGGCCACGGCCCTTGGGCAGTTTGCGCCCCCAACCGGCGGCCTTGGCGGCAGTTTCCAGCACGGTGCGCATGCGCCCGGTGTCGATCGGATAACGCTCGGGCGATTCGCCGTAGTTCCACTCTTCGCTCAAGGTGCGAGGATCGATCTGCCGGTCCGGGCCGAGCAATTTGATCTGGTACTTGAGCGGATCTTCCCCGGCCTTGTGCGCCAGTTCATCGACGAAACTCTGAATCGCGAAGCCGTGGGGAATGTTCGACACCGAGCGATACCAGCCAACCCGCGTGTGTACCTTGGCTTCGGGGTTTTCCAGGCGCACGTTGGGAATCGCATAGGCCATGTTGGTAAAGCCCATGCCCAGCTCGAACGCCGCCTCATGGTTCATGTCCGGCGCAAACAACGCGGTGATGCTCGGCGCCACGGTACGATGCAGCCAGCCGGACGGCATGCCGTTCTTGTCGATGCCCGCCTTCAGATATTCCGCCGACACGGTGTGGAAATACGAATTGTGGATGTCGTCTTCGCGCGTCCACTGCACCCGTACAGCCTTGCCCGGAAACTCCTTGGCGAGAATCGCCGCTTCGACGACGAAGTCCGGTTTCGACTTGCGCCCGAAACCACCGCCCAGCAGCGTTACGTTGAAGGTGACCTTTTCGAACGGTACGCCCAGGCGCTCGGCGATGCGCTCGCGGGTGACCTGCGGTGCCTGACTCGGCGCCCAGGCTTCGCACACGCCGTCCTTGTAACGGGCGATAGCAACCATCGGTTCCATCGGCGCCTGCGCCAGGTGCGGCAGGTAATACGACGCTTCGAGAGTGCTGGCAGCGCCGCTCAAGGCCTTGTCGATATCACCGGTGTTGCGCACCACTTTGCCGGCCTTCAGCGACGCGGCTTCAAGCTCTTTGCGATAGGCAATCGAGTCATAACTGGCATTCGGGCCGTCATCCCACTCGATCTTCAGCGCCTCGCGGCCCTTGATCGCCGCCCAGGTATTGCTGGCCACAACCGCGACGCCGCCTAGTGGCTGGAACTCCGACGGCAATGGCCGGCCTTCGATCTGCATGACTTTTAGCACGCCAGGGACTTTCAGTGCGGCGCTGTCATCGAGGCTTTTGACCTTGCCTCCATAAACCGCCGGGCGAGCGATGGTGGCGTAGAGCATGCCATCGAAATGCACATCGGCGCCGTACACTGCGCGGCCATTGACGATATCGGCACCGTCGATGGCCTTGGTGCCTTCCTTGCCGATGTAGCGAAATTCCGACGGCTGCTTGAGACGCAGGCTGTCACGCGCCGGTACTGCCAGCGCACTGGCCGCAGCGGCGAGTTCGCCGTAACCCAATTCACGGCCGGACGGTTTGTGAATGACCTTGTGCAGTTGCGCATGGCATTCGCCAACCGGCACTTTCCACTGCGCAGCGGCCGCCTGTTCGAGCATGGTCCGCGCGGCGGCGCCGCAACGACGCATCGGCTCGTACCAGTGACGCATGCTGCGCGAACCATCGGTGTCCTGGTTGCCGAAGCGCACTTCGTCGCCCGGCGCCTGCTGCACTTTGACCTGCGCCCAATCGGCCTCGAGTTCATCGGCCGCTACCATGCTCAGGCTGGTGCGCACGCCCTGGCCCATTTCCGAACGGTTGCACACCACGGTGACGCTGCCATCGGCAGCAATGCTCACGTAAACCTTGGGATCGTCGATCCAGCCATTGGGCATGCCATCGGCGCCAAACTTCTTCGCAGCGTCATCGGCCAGCGCATCCTGCCAGCCCCAGCTCGCGGCGAGGACCAGCGCACTGGTGGCGCCGACGCCTTTGAGAAAGCCACGGCGGCTGAGGTTGCTCAGGGCGAAATCATTCGGGACGCGGCTCATGCCTTCACCTCCTTCAGTTGAGTGGAGGCCTGGCGGATCGCGGTTTTGATCCGGTTGTAGGTGCCGCAGCGGCAGATGTTGCCCACCATGGCTTCTTCGATCTGCTCGTCGCTCGGGTTCGGATTGGTTTTCAGCAGAGCGGTGGCCGACATGATCTGCCCGCCCTGGCAATAACCACATTGGGCCACGGCACTGTCGAGCCAGGCTTGCTGCACGACCTTGCCTACCGGGTCGGCGTGGAGATTATCGATGGTGGTGACGTTCTGACCAATTACCGAGCCGATCGGCGTGATGCAACTGCGTGCCGGCAAGCCGTCGATATGGATGGTGCAAGCGCCGCACAGGCCCATGCCGCAACCGAATTTGGTGCCGTTGTAACCGGCGACGTCACGAATCGCCCACAACAGCGGCATGTCTTCGGTGACATCGAGGGAGTGGTCTTGACCGTTGAGTTTCAGGGTAATCATGGGCACGCCCGCATATTTTTTAGTGGTTATGGGTCGAGCAATCTGCCGCCGGAAAATCAGCGGTGGGTTCGCGCAGATCGACTCAGGCTAATCAGGCTCTCTTGCGCCGACGGGAACGTCTGCACCGGGCCTTTGGGTGGAGCAAATGGTAGGTATCGTTAGGTCGCTAAGTTAACCCAGCATTAACAAAAAAGCCCTGCACTTTTTTCATCAGTGCAGGGCTTTGGATGGCGTCAGGCAAGCGTAGCCTCAATACCGATTGGGCTCCATTTCCAGTTCGACATGGAAGCGCTCGGCGATGTCTTTCTGGATACGTTGCGCCAGGTCGAGCAGTTGCGGGCCGGTGGCCGTGCCGTAGTTGACCAGCACCAGCGCCTGCAACTTGTGCACGCCGGCATCGCCATCGCGAAAACCCTTCCAGCCGGCGCGTTCGATCAGCCAGCCAGCGGCCAGTTTCATCTGCCCGTCCGCTTGCGGGTAAGCCACCAGATCCGGGTGCTGCGCTTTGATCTGCGTGACCACAGCGGCAGGCACCAGCGGATTCTTGAAGAAGCTGCCGGCATTGCCGAGCACCGCCGGGTCCGGCAGTTTTTCGCTGCGGATGCTGCAGATGGCGCGGCTGACATCGGTGGGCGTCGGCTGCTCGATGCCCTGCTCGCTCAGGCGCTGGCGCACCGGACCGTATTCCAGATGCAGGTGCGCTGCGCGATCAAGCTTGAAGCGCACCCGCAGAATCAGCCAACGTCCCGGCTGCTGCTTGAACAGGCTGTCGCGGTAGCCGAAATTGCAGTCTTCCAGACTGAAATCACGCAGCTCGCCGCTCTCGCGGTCCAGCGCGGTCAGGCCAGCAAACACGTCCTTGATCTCGACGCCATAGGCGCCGATGTTCTGCATCGGCGCGGCGCCGACGGTGCCGGGAATCAGGCTGAGGTTTTCCAGCCCGGCAAAACCCTGGGCCAGCGTGTGCTGCACGAACGGATGCCACGGTTCGCCCGCTTCCGCCTCGACCACCACGCGACTGCCATCATCGCTGAGCACGCGGATGCCGCGCGTGACCATGCGCAGCACCAACGCCGGAATATCCGCCGTCAGCAGCAAGTTGCTACCGCCGCCGATCACCAGTAACGGCACGTCATGGGAAGCGGCATAGGCCAGCGCTTCGCGGACATCGTCATCGCTGTGGGCTTCGGCAAACAGCTGCGCGCGCACATCGACGCCGAACGTATTGAAGGCCTGCAACGATACTTGCGGTTGCACCTGCAAACTCATAAACGGCCCTTCACTTCGATCAGCAACTGGTCGCAGGCCGCTTCTATCAGATCCAGCACCTGCTCGAAACCCTGATCGCCGTCGTAATACGGGTCCGGCACTTCATCGACCAGCCCGGCATAACGACGCAGGAACAGATCCAGCTCGGCCCTGCCGGTGGATGGCTGCAAAGCCTTGAGGTTGCGCAGATTGCTGTTGTCCATGGCGAGAATCAGGTCGTAGCTGGCGAAGTCGGCCCGACTGACCTGCTGCGCGCGTTGCGTCGACAGGTCATAACCGCGCAGTTTCGCCGCCGCCCGGCTGCGCTTGTCCGGCGGGTTGCCGACGTGCCAGTCACCGGTGCCGGCGGAGGCCACTTCGACCACATCCGCCAGCCCGGCTTCACGCAACTTGTGGCGCAACACGCCTTCGGCGGTGGGCGAACGGCAAATGTTGCCCAGGCACACAAACAGAACGCGCATCAGGCCCCCAGCAGGCGACGAACCCGCTCAAGGTCTTCGACGGTGTCGACACCGGTCGGCGGCGCGATCAGCGCGTCAGCGACATGAATGCGCACGCCATGCCACAAGGCACGCAGTTGCTCGAGGGATTCGGTGTTTTCCAGCCAGCACGGCCCCCAGCTCACGAAGTCGTGGAGGAACCCGGCGCGATAGGCATAAATACCGATGTGGCGGCGATAGGGCACGCCTTCCGGCAGCTGCTCGCGGCTCTTGGCAAATGCATCGCGTGCCCATGGCAAGGTTGCACGACTGAACGTCAGGGCCAGACCGTTGATATCGCTGGAAACCTTCACAACGTTCGGGTTGAACAGGGTTTCCACGTCTTCGATCGGCTCGGCCAGCGTGGCCATGCGCGCTTCGGTATGGGCAGCAAGGTTGGCGGCGACCTGGTCGATCACGCTCGGCGGAATCAACGGCTCATCGCCCTGGACGTTGACCACGATCGCATCAGGCGCAAGACCGAGTTTCGCTGCGACCTCGGCCAGACGATCAGTGCCGGAGTTGTGATCTTCACGGGTCAGCACCACTTCGGCGCCAAAGCTTTTGCACGCCTCGACGATGCGCGCGTCATCGGTGGCAACCACGACGCGGGTCGCGCTGCTTTTGCTCGCCTGTTCCCAGACATGCTGGATCATCGGCTTGCCGGCAATATCCAGCAACGGCTTGCCCGGCAGACGGGTCGAGGCGAACCGCGATGGGATGACAACGGTGAAGGCTGTGGTCATTTATCCAGGCGCTCGTCGGTGGTCAGGGTGCGCGCTTCGCTTTCCAGCATCACCGGGATGCCGTCGCGGATCGGGTACGCCAGACCGGCGCCCTTGCTGATCAGCTCGGTCTTGTCGGCACTGAGCTTGAGCGGACCTTTGCACACGGGGCAAGCGAGGATGTCGAGCAGTTTGGTGTCCATGAACATTCCCAGAAATAAAAGAGTTAAGGCAGCAGACGATCCGGCAACAGGCGCATCAGCTGAGTGTCGAACCAGGCCACGAAGGCTGGCGACGGCACGGCATCGACCGCCAGATACCACCAGTCGGCAGCAGCAAAGGCACGGCACTTCACCGCGTCCTTTTCGGTCATCACCAACGGCAATGACGGGGTGAAATTCAACGCCTGCACGCTGTACTCGGCGTGGTCGGCAAACGCATGCGGGACTGGCCGCCAGTCTAGCGCTTCGAGGGTATTGAAGAAACGTTGCGGGTTGCCGATCCCGGCCACCGCATGCAGCGCTTGCCCCGGCGGGAAATGCTCCAGTGACTGACGTTCGCCGCTGCGCAGATTGACCAGGGCCGTGGGTTGCAGGCGGAAGGCGAAACCATCGTCGCGATCATCAAGGGCACCGTTGAACAGCACGCCATCGACACTTTGCAGGCGCTCGACCGGCTCACGCAACGGCCCGGCCGGCAGACAGCGCTGATTGCCCAGTCCGCGCGCGGCATCGATCAGCACCAGTTCCAGATCCCGCGCGAGGCGATAATGCTGCATGCCGTCGTCAGACAGAATCAGGTCCAGCGGCTCACTGGCAATCAAGGCTTTGACGGCGGCGCTGCGATCAGGGTCGATCATCAGCGGCACACCAGTGCGCTGGACGATCAGCAGCGGCTCGTCACCGGCAACCTCGGCGCTGTGCTCGGCCTCGACCCGCCACGGCAGGTGCGGCGGTTTGGCGCCGTAACCGCGGCTGACCACGCCGACGCGCAGTCCACGGCGTCGGCAATGTTCGATCAGCCAGAGAATCATCGGCGTCTTGCCGGTGCCACCGACGGTGATATTGCCGACCACGATCAGCGGCACGGGCGATTGGTAGATCTCTCCGTCACCGTCGAGAAAGCGCTGACGCTTGTTGATCACCACGCGGCGATACAGCATTTCCAGCGGCCGCAGCAGCGTCAGGGCCGGGTGCCCCTGATACCACGCGGCGAGCAGGCGATCGGACAGGCTCATCAGGATTTCGGCGCCGCCTCGACCGTGGTCATGCGCAGATGGCTGAAACCGAGCTTGCCGGCCGCGTCCATGGCAGTGATCACCGATTGATGCTGGGCCTTGCCATCGGCACTGATCGACAGCGGCATGTTGGTGTCGCCGTTGGATTCTTTCTGCATGGCTTCCATCAGCGTCGGCAGATCATTCTTCGGCAGAATCTTGTTGTTCACCGAGAACACGCCTTCGGCACTGATCGCGACATCCAGCTGTTTGACCTGCTGATCTTCGGCGGGCGAACCGCTGACCGCTTCCGGCAGATCCACGCGCAACTGGGTTTCCCGAGTGAAAGTGGTAGTCACCACGAAAAACAGCAGCAGGATAAACACCACGTCGATCAGCGACGCGAGGTTGATGTCCACGGTTTCCCGGGGCTTGCGACGGAATTTCACGCTTTGCCCTCGGCCAGGTCGACATCACGGTCGCCCTGCACCACTTCCACCAGTTTGATCGCTTCCTGCTCCATGCCGACCACCAGCTCGTCGATACGACGTTGCAGGAAGCGGTGGAAGAACACCGCCGGAATACCGACCATCAGGCCCGCTGCGGTCGTGATCAGCGCTTTGGAAATACCGCCGGCCAGTACCGAAGCATTGGTGGTCATGCCGGACCCGGTGAAGGCACTGAAAATGTCGATCATGCCCAACACGGTACCAAGCAGGCCGAGCAACGGCGCCATGGCGGCGATGGTGCCGAGCGCGTTGATGTAGCGCTCGAGTTCATGAATGACCCGCGCGGCGGCCTCTTCGATGCACTCTTTCATGATCTCGCGACCATGCTTGGAATTGGCCAGGCCTGCGGCGAGGATTTCCCCCAGCGGCGAGTTGGCTCGCAACTCCTTGAGCTTTTCCTTGTTGAGCTGCTTGTCCTTGATCCAGACCCAGACCTGACCCAGCAGATGCTCGGGGGTGACGCGACTGGCGCGCAGTGTCCACAGGCGCTCGGCGACGATCGCCATGGCCGCGATGGAACTCAGAATGATCGGCAACATCATCCAGCCGCCGGATTTGACCAATTCCCACACAGTGACAGTCCCCTCGAAAAAGTGCGCCACTTTACCATACCGATCCGCGATTAAGAGCCGCCGCCCCGACGACCGTGAGGTGGCACCCATGCTGGCACCGATCAACGGCCCGGGACCGGCGGATCACGCCAGAAACGCCGCTGTTGACGCATCGTCCACGGCGGTTTGAAGCTGCCCAGTTGCAGATGAATGGCACCGTGCTCGGCGCTGTCGTAGATGCGCAGACCTTGCTTGCGGTAGCGCGCCAGCACGGTTGGATGCGGATGACCGAAGGAGTTGCCGTGGCCACGGGAGATCAGTACCGCTTCGGGCTGCAAGGCTTTGAGCAGAGCCATCGATGATGAACTGCGACTGCCGTGATGTGGCGATTGCAGCCACTGCGTCGGCACGGCCAGTGGGCTGTCGAGCAGAACGCGCTCGGCGTGAATGTCGATGTCGCCGGTGAGCAGCAGGCGTTCACCGTTGGCTTCGATCTGCAATACACAGGAGCGCTGGTTGCTGTCATCGGCCGCCGACCATTGCCAGAGCTGGAACTGCACGCCATCCCACTGCCACTGTTCGCCACTTGCGCAGGCTTCGGCGTTCAGCTCCGGCGGCAGGTTTGGCGGATCGCCGCTGACCACGCGGTGCACGTTCAATCCACGCATGACCGCCCGGGCGCCGCCAGCGTGATCGGCGTCAGCGTGGCTGAGCAGCATCAGGTCGAGCTGTTGCACGTTGAGTTTGCGTAACGCTGGCAACACCACTCGTTCGCCGATATCGAAATCGCCGAAGCGCGGGCCGGCGTCATAGAGCAGTGCATGATGTCGCGTGCGCACAAGAATCGCCAAGCCTTGGCCGACGTCGATTTGCCAGACATCGGCTCGCCTTTCTTCTATTCGCTCTTGAGGCGGCCATATCAAAAGCAACATCAGCGGCCAGCCCAATGGACGCATCGGCACGCCACGGGGAAACAGCAATAAAATCGCGCCAAGGCTGCCCAGGATCAACGCCCAGAGTGGAATGGCGGCTGGTATCCACGCCGGCCATTGCCCGGCAATCAGCGCCAGCCCGATAAACAGCCAGTCGATCAAACCACCGGCCAGCCACAACAGTCCTTCGCCAACATAAGGCACGGGCAGCAATAGCGTGCCGAGCAATGCCGGCGGCAGCACCACGAGGCTGACCCACGGAACGGCCAGCAGATTGGCTACAGGCCCGCTGACGCTGATGGGCAAGCTCAGCGCCAGCAACACCGGACACAAGCCGATCGCGATCAGCCACTGCGCGCGGGTCCAGGTCTGCCACCAGCGCCAGGCCCCAAGCCGCCCGCCGAAGGTGAAAATCAGTACTGCAACGGCCGCGAAGGACAGCCAGAAACCTGGACGCAAACTGGCCAGCGGATCGAACAACAGCACGCCATTGAACGCCAGCAATAACGGCCACCACGCGCCGAGATGGCGAAAACGCAGGCGCCACAACAATACCAGCGCCACCATCACGCAGGCGCGCTGCACCGGCACATCGAACCCGGCGAGCAAGCCGTAACCCAGCGCCGCCGCGAATGCCAGGCCACACGCCCACGGCAACCAGGGCCAGCGCAACGGCCAGATTCCGAAACGCGCCAGCCCGGCAACCAGCAGATACATCACTGCGGCGAGCAAACCGATGTGCTGGCCGGAGATCACCAGCAGATGCACGGTGCCGGTGTCTTGCAGTACCTGCCAATCCTCGCGACTGAGCCCAGAGCCATCACCGAGCACCAGCGCTGCCAGCGCGCCCTCGCGTCCTTGCGCATCCACCGCCAGCAGGCGTTGGCGAACGCCGTCGCGCCATGCATGCCGGGCCTCAGCCAGGCGCTGGCCATCCTTGATCGTGCCGGTTGCGCCGATCCGTTGCGCGAGCAGCCAGGCCTCGTAGTCGAAGGCGTGCGGGTTGAGCAGGCCACCCGGGCGCTTCAACTTCACCGCCAGGCGCCAGCGTTCGCCGCTGTTGACCGGCGGCCCGGCGTACCAGGCCAGGCGCAGCAGCGATGGCAGTTTTTCGTGGCGTGAGCGCGCATCAGCCAGCTCGAAACGCACCACGCCATCGCTGTGCTGCGGTAAGCCGACCACGCGCCCTTCAAGCCAACGGGTTTCGCCGTCCAGGCTCGGTGGCAAGCGGTCATTTAGCGCCCACTGCGCGCCAACGCAGGCCCAGGTAAAGCCAAACAGCAAAAATGCCAGTGGAAAGCTGCGAAACGGCAGCAACATCAGCGCCACCATTGGCAGCACCAGCAACCAACCGACCGGCGGCAAGGCCGGCAAAAAAACCGGGGCCAGCAGACCGACTGCCAGCGCCATCATCCCTGTGCGCATATGCCCGTCCTTGAGAGTCCCCCCACTAGGCATAGCCGGTCTGCGGCACCACCGTCGTCAACAATTGTCACAAAGTCTGAATGGGCGGTTCGTAGAATCCAGACATACTTGCCGCCTTAACCGACCGAGAAGCCCTATGCCCCGGCGCTTATTCAAACGTTACATGCCCGACCCGACGAGCATCAGGGAACACAAATCCTTACGCTTTCTCGGCACGTTGCTGCATGACCCTAACCTCTGGCATCTCAACCGCCACTCGGTCGCCCGGGCGATGGCGGTCGGCCTGTTTGCGGCGTTCCTGCCGATCCCGGCACAGATGCTAGTAGCGGCGGCATTGGCGGTGATGGTGCGCGGCAATATGCCAATCGCGGTGAGCCTGGTCTGGCTGACCAATCCGATCACCATGCCGGCGGTGTTTTTCTGCACCTACCAGGCCGGGGCGTTCCTGATGGATGTGCCGGCGCGGCATCTGCCGGACGAGTTGACCTGGGAATGGATCAGCGGAGAGCTGTCGACATTGTGGCAGCCGTTTTTATTGGGCTCGGTGGTTGTTGGCCTGGTGCTGGGCGTCCTCGCCTATTTTCTGGTGATGCTTTACTGGCGCTGGTGGGTGGCGCGGCAATGGCGGCGGCGCAAGCAAAGTCGGCAGAAATGAATGCAAAACGGCCTCCGCGATGGGAGGCCGTTTTTTGTTGTGTCTGGGCTGGCCCATTCGCGAGCAGGCTCGCTCCCACAGAGAACATCATTCCAATGTGGGAGCGAGCCTGCTCGCGAAGAAGGTGACACGGTCGGGATCAGGTGCGCATCCCGCGCCCGCTCACCAGCAACCGCGCACAGCCGAGATAAAGCACCACGGTCGCCACCAGCATGAAGGTGATGGCGATGCCGATACGGATATCCGAGACACCAAGGATGCCGTAGCGGAAGGCGTTGACCATGTGCAGCACCGGGTTGGCCAGCGACACGGTCTGCCAGAACGGTGGCAGCAAAGTGATCGAGTAGAACACGCCGCCCAGGTAAGTCAGCGGGGTCAGCACAAAGGTCGGAATGATCGAAATATCATCGAAGTTGCGCGCAAACACCGCGTTGATGAAGCCCAGCAGCGAAAAGATCGTCGCGGTCAGCACCACTACCAGAATGGTCACGCCGAGGTGATGCACCTGCAGATGGGTGAAGAACAGCGACAGGATCGTCACGATCAGACCCACCGCCAGACCGCGCAATACCCCACCAATGGTGAAGCCGATCAGGATCGTGTGCGGTGACACCGGCGAGACCATCAGCTCTTCGATCGAGCGCTGGAACTTGCTGCCGAAGAAACTTGAGACCACGTTGCCGTAGGAGTTGGTGATCACTGACATCATGATCAGACCCGGCACGATGTACTCCATGTAGGTGAAGCCACCCATGTCGCCGATCTGTCGGCCGATCAGGTTGCCGAAGATCACGAAGTACAGAACCATGGTGATCGCCGGCGGCAGCAGCGTCTGCGGCCAGATCCGCATGAAGCGTTTGACCTCGCGGTAGACGATGGTTTGCAGGGCGACGAGGTTGGGACCGAACTCGGAACTCATACCGCCACCTTCGACAGATTTTTCTCCACCAGGGACACGAACAACTCCTCGAGGCGATTGGTTTTGTTACGCAGGCTCAGCACTTCGATGTTCTGCTGCGCCAACTGGGTGAACAACGCCGTGATGCCCATGGATTTGTCGACCTGCACTTCCAGGGTGTGGCCGTCGAGCAATCGGGCCGGGTAGCCGAGCAATTGCGGCGCAACGTGCAAGTCGTGTTTCAGGTCGAGCAAAAAGGTTTCCACGTGCAACTGGCCCAGCAACTGTTTCATGCTGGTGTTTTCGACAATGGTGCCGTGGTCAATGATGCCGATGTTGCGGCACAGCTGCTCGGCCTCTTCCAGATAATGCGTGGTCAGAATGATGGTGATGCCTTTCTGGTTCAGCTCGGTGAGGAAGGTCCACATCGAACGGCGCAGCTCGATGTCGACGCCCGCAGTCGGTTCATCAAGAATAAGCAGACGCGGTTCGTGCACCAGTGCACGAGCGATCATCAAACGACGTTTCATGCCGCCGGACAGTGAACGCGACGGCACATCGCGCTTGTCCCACAGGCCGAGCTGGGTCAGGTACTGCTCGGCGCGTTCCTTGGCGACTTTCGCCGGAATGCCATAGTAGCCGGCCTGGGTTACGACGATGTCGAAGGTCTTTTCGAACTGGTTGAAGTTGAATTCCTGCGGCACCACGCCGATCGAGCGCTTGAGCGCCGCCGGGTTCTTGTCCAGGTCATTGCCGAAAATATTCACGGTGCCGCTGGTCTTGTTGACCAGGGTCGAGAGGATGCCGATGGTTGTGGATTTGCCGGCGCCGTTGGGGCCGAGCAAGGCGAAAAAGTCACCTTCGGCGACGTCCAGATCGATACCACTCAAGGCCTGGAACCCGTTGCCGTAGGTTTTGGTTAGCTGCCGGATGGACAGAGCGGAACTCATATCGGATTTACGCACCAAGAAGGAAGGAAAGAAGTAAATAAGGGCGGGCGGCGAGGGAAACAACCGCGGCGCAAGTTCGCAATGGTGCTTGCCGCCGCCGCACAAGTACAGTCAAGTGTGTCGATAGTAATTATCAAGTCAACGCGGTCATGACCGCTTTCTGATAGGCCACGCGCTGCTTCAAACGTTCATACCAGGCTTGCAGATGCGGTTGCGGGGCGCGCTCGATGGGCATTTCGAACCAGGCATAGATGAAACTGCCCAACGGGATGTCGCCCATGCCGATGTCATTGCCGGAGAGATAAGGCTGGCTGATCAAGGCGTGGTCGGCCATGTTCAGCAGTTCATCGCATTCCTTGATCGCGGCGTTGATCGCCTTCCAGTCCTGCTTCTCGGCAGGCGTGCGCAGCACACCCCAGAACACCGTGCGAAACGGCCCGGCGAAACTCGACGTGGTCCAGTCCATCCATTTGTCCGCCGTGGCGCGGGCTTGCGCATCCGCCGGATACCAGGCGCTGTCCGGGGCGTGTTTGGCCAGCAGATAGCGAACGATGGCGTTGGATTCCCACAGCACGAAACCGTCATCCTCGATCACCGGCACCCGGCCATTGGGGTTCATCACGCGGTACTCGGGCGTATCGACCACACCGAACGCGCCGCCGGCATCGATGGCCTCGTAAGCCAGGCCCAACTCTTCGGCAGCCCACAAGGGCTTTCTGACGTTCGATGAATTTTTCCGTCCCCAGATCTTCAGCATGACCGCCTCTTTGCAAGTGAGTGGACGGCCAGCATACGCCGGATCAGGTGCGACTCAAATCAGTCTGCATGTCGCCCAACAGCACCGGCAGTTGCTCACTGAACAGATGCGGATAGCACTTTTGCAGGTGCTCGAAGAAGAACGTTTCCGGCACATCGGTGAACTGGCCGTGATCGAGCAGATACTCCATCAACTGCGCGCTATCACGGTTGAACGGGTGGAAAACGCTGTCGTTGACCCCGTCGAATTCCAGCGCTGCGACGTTGAACAGCTCGCACAGTTGCTGGTTGAACGCCGGCGTCGCCTTGACCCAGCGGCCGTCGAGAAACAGCTCGGTGTAGCCATGCATGGCGAACACGTCGCTTTTCAGCAACTCGAGCAGACGCGGCGTCGACAAATGATTGCGCACATCGGCCAGACCGATGCGCGCCGGGATCCCGCAATGCCGGGCACAACCGGCGAGCAGCGTAGCTTTCGGCACGCAGTAACTTTCTCCTGCTGCGAGTGCGTAACTGCCACACAAAGTTTGCGGATCACGACTGAAGGTGTAGGGGTTGTAGCGCACCGCCTCGCGCACGGCGTAATACAGACTGATCGCCTGCTCACGCGGATCGTTACTGGCGCCGCGATGCTGCTCGGCGAACTCCACCACCGCCGGGTGGTCACTATCGATGAAGCGGCCGGGGCTCAGATACTCGTGCATGACGGCAATCTCCTGGGTAAGCCACGAGTCTAGCGACAGCCTGAGCACAGAGATAACGACGTTTCGGCCAAACCTGAAAGCAAAGCTGCGCAGCAACGAACGATTTCCCACACGTGTTGCCCACCGAACCTACGAAAACCATCCGGGGTTTCCCACGATTTCAATCACCATGCTCTGACCACCCTTGTTTGCAGATGCCGTCTAAGCTCTGGAGGGTCGATTTGCCTTGGTTCACGGAGGACTGAATATGCTGTTGTTGTGGATACTGGTTTTGATCGTCGGCGTGGCGTACCTCGCCCATCGACGCATCGCCCCGCTGCCCGCGTTGGGCATCGTTGCGGCCTATCTCGTCGCCATGGGGATTTTCAGTCACGCGCCGGGCTGGCTGCTGTTTGTCTTCTGGGTCCTGTTGGCGGTGGTCGCCGCGCCATTGTTGCTGCCTGACCTGCGCCGCAAGCACCTCACCGCGCCGCTGTTCAACTGGTTCCAGAAAACCCTGCCGCCCATGTCACAGACCGAACGCGACGCGATCGATGCTGGCACCGTATGGTGGGACGGCGAGCTGTTCAGCGGCCGTCCGGACTGGGACAAACTGCTGTCCTATCCAAAAGTGCAACTTAGCGAAGAAGAACAAGCCTTCATCGACGGCCCGACCGAAGAACTCTGCGCAATGGTCAGCGACTGGCAGATCGGCCAGTCCATGGACCTGCCGCCCGAGGCCTGGACGCACATCAAGGAACATGGCTTTTTCGCCCTGATCATTCCCAAGGAATACGGCGGCAAAGGCTTCTCGGCCTACGCTCACTCACAAGTGGCAATGAAACTGGCGACACGCAGCGGCGACCTCGCCTCCACCGTGATGGTGCCCAACTCCCTCGGCCCTGCCGAACTATTGCTGCATTACGGCACAGATGAACAACGTAATCACTACCTGCCGCGCCTGGCCCGTGGCGACGATATTCCGTGCTTCGCATTGACCGGTCCGCTGGCCGGTTCCGACGCCGGCGCGATGCCCGACACCGGGATCATCTGCAAAGGCCAGTGGGAAGGACAGGAAGTCATCGGCCTGCGCCTGAACTGGGAAAAGCGCTACATCACCCTCGGCCCGGTAGCAACCCTGCTTGGCCTGGCATTCAAGGCTTATGACCCGGATCACCTGCTCGGTGAGGAAGAGGACCTCGGCATCAGTCTGGCGCTGATCCCGACCGATACCGCAGGAGTGGAAATCGGTCGTCGGCACCTGCCGCTGGGCGCCGCGTTCATGAACGGCCCGAACTCCGGCAAGGACGTGTTCATTCCGCTGGACTACCTCATCGGTGGTCAGGAAATGCTCGGCAAGGGCTGGATGATGCTGATGAACTGCCTGTCCGTCGGGCGTTCAATCTCGCTGCCAGCCGTCGGTACCGGTGCGGCCAAGTTCACCAGTCTGGTAACCGGCCAGTACGCGCAGATTCGCGAGCAGTTCAATGTACCGCTGTCCGCTTTCGAGGGCATTCAGGAAGCCATGGCGCGCATCGGCGGTAACGCGTGGATGATGGACGCCGCCCGCATGCTCACCGCCAACGCGGTGGACCTGGGTGAAAAACCCTCGGTGCTGTCGGCGATCCTCAAATACCACCTCACCGAACGCGGCCGCGAATGCATCAGCCACGCCATGGATGTGCACGGCGGCAAAGCCATCATCATGGGACCGAACAACTACCTCGGCCGCAGCTGGAACGGCGCGCCGATCTTCATCACCGTCGAAGGCGCGAACATCCTGTCGCGCAACCTGATGATCTTCGGTCAGGGCGCGATCCGTTGCCATCCGTTCGTACTCAAGGAAATGGCCTTGGCCGGTCGCCAGGATAAAGACCAGGCACTCAAGGAATTCGATGGCCTGCTGCTCAAGCACATCGGTTTCGCCGTCAGCAATGCGGCCAGCACACTGGTGCTAAACCTCGGCCTTGGCCATTTCGAACATGCGCCGGGTGACAGGATCAGCCAAGGCTACTTCCGCGCGCTCAACCGTCAGGCCGCCGCATTTGCCATGCTCGCCGACTTCAGCATGATGCTCCTGGGCGGCGAACTGAAACGCCGCGAACGCCTGTCGGCGCGCCTCGGCGACGTGCTGAGCAACCTGTATCTGGCCTCTGCGGCGCTCAAGCGTTATCACGACCTGGATTCGCCGGCGTACATGGAGCCGCTGTTCCGCTGGGCCATGGAAGAAAGCCTCGGCCAGTCGGAGCGTGCGCTGGATGAACTGCTGAGCAACTTCCCGAACAAAGTCTTCGGCTGCCTGCTGCGGGTCATCGTCTTCCCGTTCGGGCGCCGTCACAAAGGCCCATCGGACAAACTCGGCGCCGAAGTCGCTGCGGTCATCGGTCGCGCCAAAGGCGATCCGGCCCTCGAAGAATTGCTCGCCGGCTGCTACCGCCCGCAATCGGCGGACGATGCCGTGGGCGCGCTGCAACACGCCAGCGACCTGCTCAATGCCGCGCAATCGCTGCACAAAAAACTCCACACCGCGTTGAAAAGCGGCCAGGTGAAACCGGCTGCCGGCGAACACGCCATCGATGCCGCGCTGGAAGCCGGCGTGCTGCAAGCCGTCGAAGCGCAAAGCCTGCGCGACGCCGAAGCGGCCCGCCGCAAGGTGATCGACGTCGACGATTTCGCCAAAGAAGAACTGACCCAGGCAGAGGGCAAAGTCCGCTGAACCCGGTTTATGTGAAAAAACGGCGCGAGGGCTTTATACTCCCGCGCCCGTTTTGCTCTTGAGGACTTATCTCGTGTCCAACGTCGTTGCCGATCATCTCGTGTTGCTCGACCACCTGCGCAGTATCCTGGTCGCCGTAGGTGAGGCCGAACAAGTGCCCGAAGAAAGCCATGCCCTGTTCCTCGAGCGCTTCGACGAACTGCTGGCCTCCCTGCCTATCGACCCTATCGAAAGCCAATACCTGGGCCAGGACATCCTCACCCAAGTCATCACCCGCTACCCGCAAATCGCCCACCTGATCCCACGCGACCTGCTGTGGTTCTTCGCCGGCGACTGCCTGCACTACCTCTCCGACGAAGAAATCGACCTCTACCAGGCCCTCGAAGAACGCCGCTACGAAGCCGAACAGACCGACGAACCGTTTGACTGGAACCAGGAAAAACAACTGCTGGCCATGTCGGCGCAGGACAGCAAGCACTGATATTCGAACACTACTGAAAAGGCCCGCATGGAGATTCCATGCGGGCCTTTTTTCAAGATCAAAAGCCCCTCACCCTAGCCCTCTCCCGGAGGGAGAGGGGACTGACCGCGCTGTTTGGATGAGGTACGTCGACCTGAATTACCGAGTCGAATGCAGATTATGAACAACCCACAAACCGGCCCCCTCTCCCTCGGGAGAGGGCTGGGGTGAGGGGAAAATTCACCACAAAAACAGCCAGACACCACCCGCCCCTCACCACTCAAAACAATGAGCGCAAGCTCGAGTACCGCTTTTGATCTTGATTCACAGGCGACGTCGGAAGGCTGAGCGGAGGGATTGATCCGGGCGTGGGAGCGCAGCGACCGTACGACGCAGTCGTACACAGCGAGTGTAGGTGCAGCGAAGCAAACCGTAGCCGCTGCGCCCGGATCGATCCCGCAGCGAAGGAACCCGAGCCTGCGAGGGCCGAACGTAGGAGCTAGCGTTTTTTGCTTACTTTTTTAGGCGCTTGTAAAAAAGTAAGTCGCCGTAAGGGCGAAACCCTAAGCAGCCGTTACCGCAGAAACGGATATTCACCCAAACCACCAGAGCCTGGTCGGCCCAAAGGCCGCCAAGTCCCACCAAAAAAACCTCAAAGCAACCCCTCACTCTCCGGCAGCTCATACGCCACAGCCGCATTGCTCCCACCGGCAGATTTCCCGGGCCTACCCAACGTCGGCTCCTTCTGCAAACACTCCACCAGATAATCAATGAACACCCGCAACTTCGGCGGCAAATACCGCGTCGGCGAATGCAGCAACCACAACCCACCATGATAAGAGGCAAGAAACGTCCAGTCCGGCAGCACCTGCACAATCAACTTCTGCTCCAACGCATAACGCGCCGTGAAATACGGCAGACTGCCAATGCCGATGTGCTGCAACACCGCCCCCAACCGCACGCCCGTGTGATTGGCGGCATAACGCCCACGCACCCCGACCGTGACAGCTTTACTGCCCTTCTTGAATTTCCAGCGCGCATCGCTCGGCGTTTCGCCCAGATAAATACAACTGTGATTGAGCAAATCGTGAGGATGCGTCGGCGTGCCGTGTTCGGCCAGGTATTGCGGCGTGGCGCAAAGCAAATGATCGATGGTCAGCAACTGCCGCCCGACCAGACCGGCCGGTGGACGATCAGTGATGCGAATCGCCAGATCGACATGATCATCGATCAAGTCGACCTGACGATCTTCCAGTAGCAACTCCACATCAACCTTGGGATAGCGGCGCAGAAACTCCGGCATGTGCGGATGAATCACAAAGCGCCCCACCGCTTTCGGCACGCTGACCCGCACCAGACCTTCGGCTTCGTGGGTGAACTGGCCGCTGATTTCCATCACCGACCTGGCCGCGCTGACCATTTCCTGGCAACGCTTGAACACCTCCTCACCGCCATCGCTCAAGCGCAGTTTGCGCGTGGTGCGTTGCAGCAGGCGCGTGGCCAACGCCTTCTCCAATCGGGAAATGCTGCGGCTGACCGCTGAGGGTGAGGAACCCATCTGCCGCGCCGCTTCAGAGAAGCTGCCGGTCTCGACAACCTTGACGAAAATCGCCATTTCACCCAGCAGCGGCAGCGGAAGATTGATGCTCACGACGCACAAGTCCTTTGATATTGGAACGGATTATCACGTTATTGCACGATTCATATAATAAAAACAGAACTTCGATCAGGGCATGGAATATGACGCTTCGCCTGTTTTTTCACAGTGATGACCTCAAGGCGAATGTCGAAGTCCTCGACTGCACACCCCACGAGAACGAATTCGCCGTAGTGCTGCGCGCTACCCTGTTTCACCCCCAGGGCGGCGGTCAGCCTTGCGACACCGGCTGGATTGGTGAAAGCCGGGTGTCGCGCGTGGTGCAGGAACCTGAGCGCATTGTGCATTTCGTCGACCGCCCGCTGCCGCTGGGCATGACCGTCATCCGTATCGATGAAGAGCGCCGCCGCTTCAATACGCGCATGCACTCGGCCGGGCACCTGATCGGTCATTTCATTCAGGCCATGGGCTGGATGCCGATCAAGGCGCACCACTGGCCGGACGAAGGCCGGGTGCAATTCAAGCCGGGCGATAGCGCTGAAGAAGTCGATGCGCCAACCGTACAAACCGGTATCGAGCAGTGGATCGAACATGATCTGCCGCGCCTGACCTCGCTGCGCGAAGGCGCGCGGGAAATCAGTTTCGGTGAGCTGCCAGCCTATGGCTGCGGTGGCACCCACGTACGTAGCCTGAAGGATCTGGGCACAGTCACGATCGCGTCCCTTTCGCAGAAAAAGGGCACGCTGTCCGTCCACTACAGCGTGGATTGAGCATTTCGGACGTTGCCATCGCGCAACGTCCGACGCCGGGGAACCGCACTCGCCGGTTCCGTTGACTATCGATAGATGGACCTAAAACAAATGATGCTAGACGTCGAGCGTCTCGATGAGACGTGCATAAAAAAACTGGCCAACGAAGAAGTCCTCGCCATCCGCGTCAAACGCTTTCTGCCCGAGCCGCTGGCGATCGAGATCGGCGACAAGATCCTCGCCCCGGGCTTTGAAGGCTACATCAACGCGCCGAGTATCGGCCGTATCGGCATGGCCTTTTACGAGGCGGAAAACCAGCCGCTGCTGATCGAGGATTACTTCGAACGCGCCACCCGCAACATCGACGAACTGCGCCAGCGCTGCGCGCCCTACTCTTCGCCGATCGACACGTTGCGCTGCATGCTCGACGAATCCTGGCCCGCGGGCGCGCATCTGGAAAATCTCTACGGGCGCAAGATGTATGTCGGCTTGTCGCGGGTGGTCAAACCCGGCGTGTGCTTTCTTGCTCATCACGACATCTTCGCCAAAGACGCCCCGGACAGTTTTCAGGCGCGCAGTCTCGAGGCGCAATTTGCCTGCAACGTCTACCTGAACATGCCCGCCGAGGGTGGCGCCTTGCAGATGTGGAATGACCACATCACCCCCGATCAATTCGACGAAATGCGCGGCGACAGTTATGGCATCGAGCCGTCGCTGCTGGGGCCGCCCGCCCTCGAAGTACGACCGCAGCCCGGCGATTTCATCATGTTCAATTCGCGGCGCATGCACTCGGTGACTCCGGGCGTGGCCGATCCGCGTTTGAGCCTGTCGTTCTTTGTCGGCTATCGCGGCAATGCTTCCCCTCTGACTTTCTGGAGCTGACATGCTTTCCAATTACCTGGGCGAGTTTCTCGCATTGGCCACCATCCACTTTCTCGCCGTGGTAGCACCCGGCCCGGACTTCGCCGTGACCATCCGTCAAAGCGTGCGCTTCGGCCGGCTCGTCGGTATCTGCACTGCGCTGGGCATCGGCGCGGGGATTTCCGTGCATGTGCTGTATACCTTGCTTGGCGTCGGCGCCTTGATGCACACCACGCCTTGGCTGCTCACCGTCGCCAAGGTTGTCGGCGGTGCCTACATCCTTTATCTGGGCGTCAGCCTGATCCGCAGCAAACCGAAAAGCAGCGTTGAAGGCGAAAAAAACGCTGACGAGCCGCTGGTTGAACAGTCACTGTTCAAGGCATTCAGCACCGGTTTTCTGACCAACGCGACCAACCCCAAGGCCACGCTGTTTTTCCTGGCCATCTTCACCACGATCATCAGCGCCAGCACACCGCTGCAGATCCAGGCGTTCTACGGATTGTGGATGTGCTTCGTCAACGCGCTGTGGTTTGTGATCGTCGCGCTGTTTTTCTCCAGCAATAAAGTGCGCCTGCTGTTCATGCGCCTTGGACACTGGTTCGAGCGCAGCATGGGCGTCATCCTGATTCTGTTTGCCGGACGCCTGATGCTGTCGATGTAACTCACACAAAAAAAGTCCCGGCATCAGCTGCCGGGACTTTTTCATTTGTGCGCCTCTTTTGCATTTCTGTGCGACAGATCAAGTTTGCGACTCCCTTTCCCAGCGCTCGCAGTGTTAGGTTTACAAAATGTTTCTGTCACAAGCGACAGAAATACTTTCCCAATCCTTTGCAAAGGAATGCCTGTTCCATGGTCTTTTCCCTGAAAAAACTGGCCGCCGCCACTCTGGTCATGGCCAGCCTCGCCACGTTTACCAGCGCCGCACAAGCCAACATCACTGCCGAGCAAAGCGCAGCGATCCTGAAATCCTTCGACGGCAAGAGCTTGACGGATTTCCGCAGCTTCCTTGGCAGCCTGGCGAAAAGCGACCTGGCCAAGACGGATAACCTCAACCCGTCCATCAGCGCCTTCCTCGACAACAAGACCCTGAACGCCGAACAGCAGAATGAAATTCACCGTCTGCTGGGCATTTATACCCGCGTGAAATATGGCAAGGCCGCGCTGGAAACCCTGCGCCAACTCGTCGAGATCCCGACCTTCCGCAAGGACGGCGTGGAGCAACACGACAACCCGGAATTCATCAAGATTGCCGGCGAGATCCAGAAACTCGCCGAATCCTTCGGTTTGAAATTCCGCAACATCGATAACCGTGTCTACGAAATCTCTCTGGATGGCAAAGGCGACGAAGTCGTTGGCATTCATGCCCACGCCGATGTGGTGCCGGTGACGCCGGAAAACTGGGTGCTGAAAGATGGCACCAAACTCGACCCGTTCAAAGTCACGCTGATTGGCGATCGCATGTACGGTCGTGGCACAGAGGATGACAAGAATGCGATCGTCGTGGCGCTGTACGCCATGAAAGTGATCAAGGACGAGAAACTGCCACTGGCGCGTAACTTCAAGCTGTTGGTCGACACTACCGAAGAAACCAGCGGCGATGCCATTCCCTATTACTTCGAACGCAACCCGACGCCGAACTACAACATGGCGCTGGACGGCGGTTATCCGGTAGTGATCGCCGAAAAAGGTTACGGCACCGTCATGGCCAACTTTGCCAAACGCAAAGGCGAAGGCAACGGCGCGGAAATCATTTCGATGACCGGCGGCAAGGCGACCAACCAGATTCCGTCCGCGTCGGTGGCCACGCTGGTAACCGACAAGCCTGCCGAGCTCGCCGCCAGTCTGCAAAAAGCCGGCGATGCCTATGCCAAAGCCAACGGCGGCGACTTCGAAGTCGCGGCAAAGGTTGATGGCAAAGACGTCAAACTGACCGTGACGGGGGTTTCTGCGCACTCCTCCGAGCCTGAGTCCGGCGTCAACCCGGTCGCACGGATGCTGAGCTTCATCAACAGCCTGGACGGCAAAGTCGCGCTCAAGCAAAACCAGTTCACCGATGCCGCACGTTATGCCGATGACAACTGGGGCCTGGATTATCTGGGCAAAAAACTTGGCGTGGGCTTCTCCGACTCGTTCATGGGGCCGCTGACCACCTCGCTGACCTACGTCGGTGAGGATGACAAAACCTTCAAACTGGCGGTGAATCTGCGCGTACCGAAGGGCAAGTCCCCGGAAAAGCTCAAGGCTGAGATCGCTGAGAAACTGGACGCCTGGAGCAAGAAGACTCACGTTGCCGTGGCGTTCGACTACTCAGTGGCCGAACCGATGTATCGCAACCCCGAGGGTGAGTGGGTCAAGGCGCTGCTCGCGGTGGCCAGCGAAAACCTCGGCATGAAGTCGGAATTCGGTACTTCCGCTGGCGCGACTTCGGTTCACGAATTGCCGAACGGTGTGCAATTCGGCCTGGCGCGACCGGAAGCCAAATACACCGGCCACACCGATGGCGAATTCAAGACCGTCGACCAGTTCCTGCTGGATCTGCAGATCGTCACGGAAATGATGGGGCGTGTCGGGCAATTGCCGAAGCTGTAAAGCCCTGCCTGAGCCCAGTCACCGATGACCGGGCTCAAAATGAAAAAGGACCTGTGAAAGGTCCTTTTTTATTGCCGCCACAAAACGCGCACAAACAAAAACGCCGATCATCACTGATCGGCGTTTTTGTGAAATTGGAGCGGGAAACGAGACTCGAACTCGCGACCCCGACCTTGGCAAGGTCGTGCTCTACCAACTGAGCTATTCCCGCAAATGGCGTCCCCTAGGGGACTCGAACCCCTGTTACCGCCGTGAAAGGGCGGTGTCCTAGGCCACTAGACGAAGGGGACACGCTACCCGGAACACATGGTGTGTGTTTCGGTGTCCAGATCCGCATCCGAAGATTTGGTTCTGGTTTCACTCAGCACCGCCCGAAAGCACTGCTGTTTAAAATTGGAGCGGGAAACGAGACTCGAACTCGCGACCCCGACCTTGGCAAGGTCGTGCTCTACCAACTGAGCTATTCCCGCATTGGCGTCCCCTAGGGGACTCGAACCCCTGTTACCGCCGTGAAAGGGCGGTGTCCTAGGCCACTAGACGAAGGGGACACACTACAACATTCACTCCCTGCCGCGTTTCGCTGTGTGCTTTACGCTGCAAGTGGCGCGCATTCTATGGATGGATTGAAGGGTCGTCAACCCCCTGATATAAATTTATTTAAATCAATGACTTCGACCTGGATTACGGGCCGCGTAGGGCTTTTCCGTCGTCCGAAACCTGACGCCTATATTCCGCCACTCGCCAAGACGTTATAGTCCACCGCACAGTGATGGCAATCTGCACATCAAGCGCCAGCATTCATCTATACCGCTGGCAGCCGATACAGATTGCAGCAGCCGATCAAACCCGTCGAGCGGCGCTAGGCGCCTAAATGCCCAGCCACTACACTCGCATGCGAACCCTATAAAGAGGTCTTACCGGTGACACCACTCATGATCACCCTGCTAGTCGTAGCCGGGATCGCAATTCTGATCGCCATTGGCTACATGAACCATGTGGTGGAAAACAACAAACTGGAGAAGGCCCGCACTAAAGTCGAACTCAACGACCGCCTGCGCCGCTGCGGCGAACTGACCGAAACCTTCCCCGGCCAGTTCATGACCCCGGCGCTCAAGTTGCTGCTGACCCGCCTGGAACTCAACGTCTGCCAGCGCCTGCTCAATCTGGAAAAGACCAGCGCAACCACCAAGGCCCGCATCACCGAACTGAGCGCCCTCGTTGCCCAAGGCGAATCGATCCCGGTGAACAACCCGCCCGCGCCGATCCTCACCGAAGCCAAAGCCAAAGACGTGCGCTTCCTCCTCGAAGCCCTGCACGGCCAGATCACCCGCGCCGCCCACGACGGCTTCCTGCCACCGAACGAAGCCAAACAATGGATCCGCGAGGTGCGCCACATCCTCGTGCTGCTGCACATCGAATTCTTCAACAACCTCGGCCAACAGTCCCTGCAACAAAACCAACCCGGCCAGGCCCGCCTCGCCTTCGAACGCGGCGTGCAATATCTGCGCAAACAGCAGGACCCGCAGATGTACGCGGAGCAACTGCAATACCTGGAAAAACTCCTCGCCCGAGCGAACGCCCAGGTCATGGACAAGATTGCCCCGGTGGAAGGTGAAGAAAACCAACTGACCGCCGGTTTGAAGGATGTCGAAGCCGATGCGGACTGGAAGAAAAAAGTGATTTACGACTGAGGCGGGAATGCTGGAAGAGAAGCCACCGTTATTGGTGGCTTTTTTGTGGGCGACTTGAAAGAGGTGTGAATTGAAGACCGCTTTCGCGAGCAGGCTCGCTCCCACATTGGGAAGTAGTGTTCTCAGGTAAAAATCGGTCGGCTGTCAGGCCGCCTTCGCTGGCAAGCCAGCTCCCACAGAACAGCAAAAGCAAACCCGGGCCATCCCCACGCGGCGAAGCCGAGAGCCTGGTCGGCCCAAGGGCCGCCAAGGCTCAAAGCCGAAAATGCCCAACCATCGAGCGCAACTCGCCACCCAACTGCGCCAGCTCAACACTCGAAGCCGCATTCCCGCGCATGGCCACGGAAGAGTGATCCGCACTCGCACGAATCTGCGTAACACTGCGATTGATCTCCTCCGCCACCGAACTCTGCTCCTCCGCCGCCGCCGCGATCTGCTGATTCATCTGCTGAATCAACGACACCGCCGCGGCAATACTCCCCAGCGCACTCTCGGTCTGCAACGCATCACTGACCGCCAGCTTCACCAGTTCGCCACTGCTGCGAATCTGCTGCACCGACGACTGCGCCGCCGCGCGCAGGGCACTGACCAAGCGTTCGATCTCCTCGGTCGATTGCTGCGTACGCCGTGCCAGCGCACGCACCTCATCGGCCACCACCGCAAACCCCCTGCCCTGCTCGCCGGCGCGCGCGGCTTCGATTGCCGCGTTCAGCGCCAACAGATTGGTCTGCTCGGCCACGCTCTTGATCACCTCCAGCACCGTGCCGATATTCTGAATTTCGGCGCTGAGGCTCTCGATGCTGGAACTGGCCGAGGTCGCTGAATCCGCCAACTGCTCGATCCGCGCCATGCTTTGACGCACCACCTGCTGGCCGCTCTCGACCTTGTCATCCGCCGTCTGCGCCGCGAGAGCTGCTTCTTCGGCATTGCGCGCGACGTCATGCACGGTGGCGGTCATCTGGTTCATGGCGGTGGCGACCTGCTCGGTTTCCTCCTTCTGGCTGTTGACCTCCAGATTGGTCTGCTCGGTCACTGCCGACAGCGATTGCGCGGAACCGGCCAAGCGCTCGATGCCGGCCTGCAAGCCGCTGACAATCGTGCCGAGACCGGCAGCCATCTGCTGCATGGCCAACATCAATTGCCCCATTTCATCGCGGCGCGTCACCTCGACCTTCGCCGTCAGATCACCCGCAGCAATCTGCTGCGCCACGCGAATCACACTGCGCAGCGGCGCCACGATCAGGCGCGTGATCACCCACGCGGCGAGCAATCCGACCAACAAGGCCAGCGCCGAAGAGCCAATGATCAACACCGTGTTCTTTTTCAGCTCCGCCTGCATCGAAGCATCTTCGGCGACATAGGCCTGATTGACCCGGTCCACCACCTGCGCAGCGCGCTGATGCAGTTGCTCGTACACAGTTTTTTCTTGCGCCAGCAAACCGGTGTATTCAGCCAGTTTCTCGTTGAATCCGGCGATATGCCCCGACACTTCGTTGAGCACAGTCAGATAGCCCTCGTCCTTGACCGTGGTTTTCAGCGCCTCGGCCTGCTCCTGCGCTTGCGCGGCCTGCTCGATGTTGCCTTGGCCGGCATTGTCGGCATCGCCCTTGCGGCTTTGATCCAGCCGCACCCGCGCTTCGTTCATCGCCTGCAGCATCAGTCGCGAGACCTGACTGACCTGATTCGCCTGTTCGATGAACTGGGCGCCGTCCTTGCCCTCGGTGTCTTTCAACGTATAGGCGCCATCATCGGCCAGCCCGCTCTGCAACACGTCGAGGTTATTGGCCACGCTGGACACCGACCAACTGGCCATCTCCAGCGCGAGGTCCTTGGCCTGGCTCAGCGAGACGAATTCATCGAAGGCCTTGCGATACGCGCCCAGCGCTTGCTCGACATCGCTCATCACCGGCACATTGGCCGGGGAATGTGCCTTGAGCTCGCCGGCTAGAACAACCAGCCCATCGACGCCTTCGCGCAAGGCATCGGCGGTTTTCGGATTGCCGCGCAGGGCGTATTCCTGCTCGAGCAGGCGCACCTTGAGCAGGCCGCTGTTGAGCGCGGACATCTGCTTCAAGCCGTCGAAACGCAGACTGATGGTTTGCAGCGACCAGACGCCGATCGCCGCCACCAACGCAGTCAGCAACAAGACGAGCACAAATCCGATACCCAGTTTTTTCGCCATACCGAGGTTGGCAAAACGTCCTTGCACGGCCGAAATCATTGCGCGTAGTCCCCTGCCAAAGTCTGTTGCCGAAGATTCGCAACGGGCTCGAACCAGCACAAGACTCTGGCGTCGGAATAATGGCAAAAAGCTACGCCCGCGTCGTTTTCAGAATGCTGGAGGTCGATCCGCGCAGGTATTGCGAAAAAACTGCCGCGCCCGTGGGTCGCAGGCACAGGCCACATTGATGCGCTGCCAGTCACCGCACTCACCGCTGGGACTGAAAGCGTCCGCTGCTGACAACTCCAGCCCGCAGTGCTGGGCCTGCCTGCGCACCGACGCCTGGTCGCGCAAGCGTGCCCGCGCCCAGATAAACAGCCCGCCAACCGGCTTGCCGAACACTTCCCACTCGGCGTCTTCCAGTGCCTGCAAGGCCGCCGCGCGATCGGCATTCAAGCGCTGACGCTGGCGCTGCACCAGTTTGCGATAGGCGCCGGTCGCCATCAGTCTGGCCAATACCGCCTCGGCCAGCCTCGAACAGCCCAGGCCGCTGATCATCTTGACCTCCGCCAGGCGCTTCAGCAGTTCGCTGTCCGCCAGGACAAAACCGACCCGCAACGAGCTGCTCAGTGTCTTGGAGAAGCTGCCGACATAAATGACCCGGCCGCCATGGTCCAGCGCCGCCAACCGCGTACCGTTGCCGGTGTGCAGATCAGCGTAGACGTCATCTTCGATCACGCGCAGGTCGTAGGTCTTGCTCAACTGCACGATACGCTGGGCCACCGCAGGCGTCAGGCAACTGCCGGTGGGATTGTGGTGATGACTGCCGATGAACAGGGCGCCGGGACGAAACTGACGCAGCACCGACTCGAGCATGTCGATGTCCGGCCCGCTCGGCGTACGACGAACTTCGAGCATCTGTACGCCGTGCAGACGCAACAGGTCAAACAACGGTGCATAACCGGGCGTTTCCACCACCACGCAATCGCCAGCCTTGAACAGGGTGCGCACGATCAGGTCAAGCGCATGACTGGCACCGCTGGTGCTCATAAGCCGGGTATTGCAGGCGTCGATATTCAGCAGTTTCAGACGCTTGGCAATTTGCTCGCGCAACGCTGGCAACCCCAGTGGCGAGCTGTAATTGAACAGGCTGGCCATGTCGGTGCGTGCCACCTCGCGCAGCGCGTAGCTGAGGTCGTCGGGCTCACGCCAGCTCGGCGGCAAGCCTCCTTGCCCCAAGATCAAGCGACCCGTCGAAGCGCTCACCTCATCGCACCACGCATGGCGGCCCTCGAACACTGCCAGTTCCGAGTCCGTTTCGCGCAATGCCGGCGAGGCCGCGACGATGAATCCCGCGCCCTGGCGTGTGGTCAATACGCCTTGCGAAACCAGGCGCTCGCAGGCTTCGACAACGCACGACTGGCTGAGCAGATTCCCCCGGGCGATTTGCCGTACGGAGGGTAACCGGGTGGCCGGCGGGATGCCGCTTTGCACAATCCAGTCAGTCATTCCGTCGACGATCTGCTGCACGACCGGCACCATTGCCTGTCGGTCAATTCTCAGTTCCATGAGCTCGCAAACTCCTGTCAGTTTTGCTGGCAGCAGTAAATCACAGCCGCACCGCCGAGGCTGTGCGACAACACCGCCAAATGCGCCAGTTCTAACGGTTTGATACACATTGTTTAACGGTATTCACAGGGACCGACCGCGAGGTACAAAAAAACCCGCACGCAGGCGGGTTCTTTGTATTTCGGCAACTTTCAGAACGCCGTCACGCCGCCGTCCACCGCCAATGAGTGCCCAGTGGTGAACGCTGCGCCATCGCTGCACAGATACAGCACCGCGCTGGCGATTTCCTCGACCTTGCCGATGCGTCCGACCGGATGCATGGCATTGGCGAATTCGCCTTTCTTCGGGTCAGCTTCGTAGGCGCGGCGGAACATGTCTGTGTCGATTACCGCCGGGCACACTGCGTTGACGCGGATTTTCTTCTTCGCGTATTCGATCGCCGCCGATTTGGTCAGGCCGATCACCGCATGTTTCGACGCCGCGTAGATGCTCATCTTCGGCGCCGCACCCAGCCCGGCTACCGACGCCGTGTTGACGATCGCGCCACCGCCCTGCGCCAACAGCAACGGCAATTGATACTTCATGCACAGCCAGACGCCTTTGACGTTGACGCCCATGATCGCGTCGAACTCGTCCAGCGTACCGTCGGCCAGTTTGCCCTTCTCGATTTCGATCCCGGCGTTGTTGAAGGCATAGTCGAGACGACCGTAGGTATTGATCACCTCATCCATCAGATTTTTTACATCGCTTTCCACCGTCACGTCGCAGCGCACGAAGGACGCTTCGCCACCGGCGGTACGAATCAGCGCCACCGTGCCTTCGCCTCCAGCCGCGTCGAGGTCAGCCACCACCACTTTCAGGCCTTCGGCGGCAAACGCCAGGGCTGTCGCGCGACCGATGCCGTAGGCGGCTCCCGTGATTACAACCACCTGACCGGAAAACGTCATGCTCATGGAGATGTCCTCGAATGCAAAAAAACTGGGAGATGTTGGCGTCGCAGCATAGCCAAGGGCAGCGAAAGCACGTCAGCACTATGCAATCGCTGTTTACCGGCGCATGCGCCGCAGTGATGAAACCCGCCCCGTAACCATCACTGCACTGGATGGACTCGCATTCGCCGTATCAGCCAACCTTGCGACATCGCCGTTGAAGAGCTATCAACAAGGCTTCATTCCATTCGAGTGCCTGTCATGACCAACCAGACCAATCGCCAGTTCCTGCTCGCCAAACGCCCGGTGGGCGCCGCGACCCGCGAGACTTTCACTTACCAGGAAGTACCGGTCGGCGAGCCACAGGCGGGACAGATTCTGGTGAAAAACGAATACCTATCCCTCGACCCGGCCATGCGCGGCTGGATGAACGAAGGCAAGTCCTACATCCCGCCGGTCGGTCTCGGTGAGGTCATGCGCGCACTGGGCGTGGGAAAAGTCATCGCTTCGAACAATCCTGGCTTCGCCGTCGGCGATTACGTCAATGGCGCCCTCGGTGTGCAGGATTATTTCCTCGGCGAGCCGCGCGGTTTCTACAAGGTCGACCCGAAACTCGCGCCATTGCCACGCTATCTGTCTGCACTGGGCATGACCGGCATGACCGCCTACTTCGCCTTGCTCGACGTAGGCGCACCGAAAGCCGGTGACACCGTGGTGCTGTCCGGCGCCGCAGGTGCGGTGGGCAGCGTGGCCGGGCAGATCGCCAAAATCAAAGGCTGCCGCGTCGTTGGCATTGCCGGCGGGGCCGACAAGTGCAAATTCCTCATCGACGAATTGGGCTTCGACGGCGCCATTGATTACAAGGCCGAAGACGTCGTGGCCGGTCTGAAGCGCGAATGCCCGAAGGGCGTGGACGTGTATTTCGATAACGTCGGCGGCGACATTCTCGACGCGGTGCTGAGCCGCTTGAACATGAAGGCGCGAGTGGTGATCTGCGGCGCCATCAGCCAGTACAACAATAAAGAAGCGGTCAAAGGCCCGGCCAATTACCTGTCACTGCTGGTCAATCGCGCGCGCATGGAAGGTTTTGTGGTGATGGACTACGCCGCGCAGTTCGCCAGCGCCGCGCAGGAGATGGCCGGCTGGATGGCCAACGGGCAGCTGAAGAGCAAGGAAGATGTGGTTGAAGGGCTGGAGACGTTCCCGGAGACGCTGATGAAACTGTTCAACGGCGAGAACTTTGGCAAGTTGGTTCTGAAGGTTTAAGGCCAGCCTGAAACCAATGTGGGAGCGAGCCTGCTCGCGAAAGCGGTGGATCAGTCGGTAATGATGCCGACTGACACTCCCTCTTCGCGAGCAGGCTCGCTCCCACAGTTGGATCTTCAATAAGGTTCAGGCGATTTCCGCTACAACCGCCGCCAGCGCCTGCGCCGGGTTCGCCGCCTGGCTGATCGGACGGCCGATCACCAGATAATCGGAACCGGCATCCAGCGCCTGACGCGGGGTCAGAATGCGCCGTTGATCGTCTTGCGCACTGCCCGCCGGGCGAATTCCCGGGGTCACCAGTTGCAGCGACGGGTGCGCGGTTTTCAGCGCCGACGCTTCCAGCGCCGAACAGACCAGACCGTCCATCCCGGCCTTCTCGGCCAGTGCCGCCAGACGCAGCACTTGTTCCTGCGGCTCGATATCCAGACCGATACCGGCCAGATCCTCGCGCTCCATGCTGGTCAGCACGGTCACACCAATCAACAATGGTTGCGGACCACTGCGCTTGTCCAGCTCCTCGCGGCAGGCTGCCATCATGCGCAGACCGCCGGAGCAGTGCACGTTGACCATCCACACACCCATCTCGGCAGCGGCTTTCACAGCCATCGCAGTGGTGTTGGGAATGTCGTGGAATTTGAGATCCAGAAACACTTCAAAACCCTTGTCACGCAGGGTGCCGACGATTTCCGCCGCGCAACTGGTGAACAGTTCCTTGCCCACTTTGACCCGGCACAGTTTCGGGTCCAACTGATCGGCCAGCTTCAGTGCGGCGTCACGGGTGGGGAAATCCAGGGCGACGATGATAGGAGTCTGGCAGGCGGACATGGATGGGCTCTCAGGCTGGTCGAAAACGGCGCGCATTGTAGCGGAACCGGCGGCGGCGCGGCACCCGATGATCGGTAAATCGTCGCGCTGGCGGTTATCAGCTTAGCCCGCACGGCTATTGTGTCGACTTCGATACACAGCCGACACGCCGGCAACACCCACCCGGGTTAGCCTCGCCCTGCGCAATACGCCCTTACAACAGCACTTCCCGCCTCTCGGCCGGACGCCTATGCTGAAACCACCCCTGGTAGTGAACAGCCCCATGCACAACACCCCGACAACCATGACGGATGAAAGCAAAGACGACAAGCGCTGGAGCATCCGCGCGCTGATCGTCGATGATGACGTGCCGATCCGCGAGCTGATGATCGATTACCTCGCCCGTTTCAACATTCACGCCAGCGGCGTCACCGACGGCGCGGCGATGCGCCAGGCGCTGCAGGGCGAACATTTCGACGTCATCGTCCTCGACCTGATGCTGCCCGGCGAAGACGGCCTGTCGCTGTGTCGCTGGCTGCGCGCCGAATCGGACATCCCGATACTCATGCTCACCGCCCGCTGCGAACCCACCGACCGCATCATCGGCCTGGAACTGGGCGCCGACGATTACATGGCCAAGCCGTTCGAACCACGCGAACTGGTCGCCCGCATCCAGACCATCCTGCGCCGCGTGCGCGACGACCGCACTGACCAGCGCGCCAACATTCGCTTCGACAACTGGCGCCTCAACAGCGTCCTGCGCCAAGTGGTCGCCGACAACGGCCTGGTAGTGCCCTTGTCCAATGCCGAATTCCGCCTGCTCTGGGTCTTCATCGAACGCCCGCGCCGCGTGCTCAGCCGCGAACAACTGCTTGACGCCGCTCGCGGTCGCTCGATCGAAGCCTTCGACCGCAGCATCGACCTGCTGGTCTCGCGCTTGCGGCAAAAACTCGGCGACGACCCGAAAGCCCCGCAGTTGATCAAGACCGTGCGCGGCGAGGGTTACCTGTTCGACGCGCGGGACATCGGCTGATGAAGGCGCGCTTCGACACCCTGTTCGGTCGCCTGTTCGGGGTGCTGTTCGCGGCAATTGTCCTGGCGCACCTGCTGGCCTTCGCCTGGTTCAGGCTCTACGGCCCTCCTCCGCCCCCACCACCGCCCGAGTTCTCAGCGAACATCGACGGCCAACCGCCCATGCACGACGCCGCTTATCCACCGAGACAAGCGCGCCCATGGTTCGGTGGCCCGGTGGTGCCGCTGACCTTTCAATTCATCACGCTGATGATCGCC
Organism: Pseudomonas siliginis; assembly: GCF_024072275.1. Lineage (NCBI taxonomy): Bacteria > Pseudomonadati > Pseudomonadota > Gammaproteobacteria > Pseudomonadales > Pseudomonadaceae > Pseudomonas > Pseudomonas siliginis. The sequence goes on from NZ_CP099598.1 coordinate 4,341,923, forward strand.
GCCTGGTACGGTGCCAAGCTGCTCACCCGGCCGATCCAGCGCCTGAGCGACGCCGCCGAGCGCCTGAGCGAAGACCTCGACAGCGCCCCCCTCGACGAATCCGGCCCGCGCGAAGCCCGGCAAGCGGCCCACACCTTCAACCTCATGCAACGGCGCATCCGCGAACAGGTCCAGCAACGCGCGCGCATGCTCGGCGCCGTCTCCCACGACCTGCGCACGCCACTGTCACGCCTGAAACTGCGTCTGGAAAACATCAGCGACGACAAACTGCAAAGCCAGATGCGCCAGGACCTGGACGACATGATCGGCATGCTCGACGCCACCCTCACCTATCTGCACGAACAACGCACCAGCGAAGCCTTGCAGTTGCTGGACGTGCAGGCGCTGGTCGAATCGCTGTGCGAAAACGCCCAGGACCAGGGCGCCGATGTACAGGTCAGCGGCCACTGCGCGCCTTTGCCAGTGCAACCGATGGCGCTGCGTTCGTGCATCAACAACCTGCTGGACAACGCCCTGCGCTACGCCGGACAGGCACGGATTGAACTGCTGGAACAGCGTGAAGAGCTGCTGATTCGGGTGATTGATCACGGACCGGGTATTGCTGAAGAACAGCGGGAAGCGGTTTTTGAGCCGTTCTATCGACTGGAGGGATCGCGTAATCGCAACTCCGGCGGCGTAGGGCTGGGCATGACCATCGCCCGCGAAGCCGCGCAGCGGTTGGGTGGACAATTGACGCTGGAAGACACACCGGGCGGCGGGTTGACCGCAATTGTTCGGTTGCCGCGGTGCTCGCTCCCACATTGGAGTGGTGTTCATCCGGGATAATGGGTTGGCTGTGAGGGCGCTATCGCTGGCAAGCCAGCTCCCACAGGGGATCGAGTGATCTCAGAGGGCGATGGGTTGGCAGTGAGGACGTCATCGCGAGCAGGCTCACTCCTACACTTGGACTGGGTACAACCTCAAGAAACAGGTCGGCTGTCAGGCCGCCTTCGCGAGCAGGCTCGCTCCCACAAAATCAAAAGCAAAAGCAAAGCAGCGCAGCTGCCCGCGGCGAAGCCGCCCCACTCAACAATGAGCGCAAGCTCGAGTACTCTTGATCTTGATCCACCGGCGACGTCGGAAGGCTGAGCGGAGGGATTGATCCGGGCGTGGGAGCGCAGCGACCGTCTGGCGCAGCCAGACACAGCGGAAGGAGGTGCAGCGAAGCAAACCGGAGCCGCTGCGCCCGGATCGATCCCGCAGCGAAGGAACCCGAGCATGCGAGGGCCGAACGCAGGAGCAAGCCTTTTGGGTTACCTTTTTGGCGTTTGAAAAAGGTGACCCGCCGTAAGGGCGGAACCCTAAGTCGCCGTTACCGCAGAAATGGATATTCACCCAAAACCCCAAGAGCCCGGTCGGCCCAAAGGCCGCCAAGCCCCCCCCTAGACCCGAGCCTGACTCTTACTCCAATCCGTCAAAAGACTATAAGCCACAGCCAACAACGTAGGCCCAATAAACAACCCGATAAAGCCAAACGCAATCAACCCGCCAAACACCCCGAGCAACACAATCACCAACGGCAGATTACCGCCACGGCTGATCAGATACGGCTTGAGCACGTTGTCCACGCCACTGATGATGAACGTCCCCCAGATCCCGAGAAACACCGCCATCCCGTACTCGCCCTTCCACGCCAACCACGCCGTGGCCGGCACCCACACCAGCGGTGGCCCCATCGGAATCAGACTCAGCAGAAACGTGACGATCCCCAGCACCAGCGCCCCGGGAACCCCGGCAATGAAAAAGCCGATCAACGCCAGCACTGCCTGCGCCGCCGCTGTACCAATCACACCGTTGACCACCCGCTGCACCGTACCGGCGACAAGTTCGATGTAATAGCCAGCACGATCACCAATCAAGCGCTGCAGCAGACTGTGCACAAACGCCGCCAGTCGCGGCCCGTCACGGTAGAAAAAGAACACGAACACCAGACTCAGCGTCAGCTCGAGAATCCCCCCGCCGATCTGCGCGCTGCGTGCCAGCAACCAGTTGCCGACCTGCCCCAGATACGGCTTGATCGAGACCATCAACGCCGCGCCCTGTTGATCGATGCTATCCCACATCGACACCAGCCGCTCACCAACCAAAGGCACGCTGCCAAGCCAGGTCGGTGCTTCCGGCAAACCGTCGACCTGCACATCCTTGATGAATGCCGTGGCATCGCGCACATGATCGGCGAGGTTGAAACCCAGCCACACCAGTGGCGCCGCCACCAGCAACATCCAGCCCAGTGTCAGGATCAACGCGGCCAGCGATTCGCGGCCATTGAGCCAGCGCGTGAGCAAACGCATCAGCGGCCAACTGGCAAACGCCAGCACCGCGCCCCAGAACAGCGCCGACCAGAACGGCGCCATCACCCAAAGGCTGGCACCAAACAACACCAGCAGCAGAATCTGCACCAGCAGGCGATCGTTATTGAGCATGGGAAGTCCCGGCAAAGTCAGTCAGCGAAAGAGTAGGCGAACACTGTGTGCGTGCTCGCCCGGCACAGCTTATCGCAACAAGTCGATGCGCAGGCCCGAGCCTTCGAGATTGCCGGCTTCCAGACGTGCCGCCCGTACGCCCTGATTGATCAGCGCCTGGCGCCAGGCTTCGGCCTTGGGCCCGGAAACCGTAACCCGCAAGGTCGTGTCGAGATTCAGACCACGGGAAATCAGGCGCAACCAGGTGGCATCCGGTTCATCGACCAGTTTCGGAAAATCCAGCTCGCCGGTGCTTTTCAACTGACGCAGCAGGGTCGCCGAGGTCGGCAGCAATTCGCCCAACGGCGCCGCAGCCTCGAATTGCTCGACATGCAGATAGGCTTTGCGATTGCCGCGAGTGATGCTGTAAAGCGCCACCAGCGTGTTGTCCTTTGGCGCCGCCAGCCTCAACAACAGATAAGCCTGTTGCTCGTCAGAGCCATACAGCTTGGCGTTGCCGAAGACCTCGTTGGCCCACAGGCTGCTTTCGCCGCAATCGCGGGCCTGGCACCAGAACAGCAATTCGGCATCCTGCTGTTGCAGGGCTTCGCGGGCGGCAGTAAAGGCTTCGGTGGCGGAATGTTCCGGCGGCAACTCGTAGGTCACCGAGGTAGTCTGGCCGCGGGCGGTGACCTGACCGTCGAACCGCAACTGGCCGCTGATCTTGCGGATCGAGCCCAGCGGGTAGATGCGCTCCAGCTCGGCCGCCGGGCGATAGTCGACGATCTGAGCATCGGCCAGACGCGGCACGATTTGCAGATCCTGGCTGCCCGGCACATCGGCAGCGAAGGACAAGGAGCTGAAGCAGCACAGCGCGAAGAGACTGAGTGACCGCATAGTCAGCCTCACCGGACGGTCATGGCTGGGCGGGTCGGGGTCGCAGCGGTATAGAAATCCATCGAGTTTGTCTCCCATTTCAACCCGCCCAGCCTCGACAGTTGCCCGCTGCAAGTCAAGGCATGGCGAAGAAGCGATTGAAACAGTCTGCTACAAGACCTGCGCCAGCCTCGTCATTCAGGTGCAAATGATGCCCGCCCGGCAACTGTTCGTGGCTGAAGGGTAGACGCTCCAGCAACTCAGGATGCCTGGCCAGCATGCCATCCGCCGCGACCACCAGACGCGCCGGGCAACTGACGCGCGAGGCAAACGCCATCGCCTGTTCTTCAGTAAGGCGCAGCGGCGATGGCAGAGTCAGGCGATTGTCGGTGCGCCAGGTGTAACCGCCGGGCACCGGCATCAACCCGCGCTGGGCCAACAGTTCAGCGGCTTCGCGACTGACCGCCACCAGGCCTTTCATCCGCGCCTCGATGGCACGCTCGAGGGTGGTGTAGACCGGTTTGCGCTTTTCCCGCAGATCAAGTTGCGCCTGCAGGGCCATGCCCATGCGTTCGGCAGCGTTTTCGCCCTTGTCTGTCGGAGGAATCACGCCGTCGATCAGCGCGAGATGGCTGATGCGCTCGGGCAGCGAACCGGCCAGCACCATCGAGACAATCGCGCCCATCGAATGCCCGAGCAGGCCGAAACGCTTCCAGCCCAGCTGCTCGGCGACTTGCAGTACATCATGGGCGTAGTCCCACAGCGCATAACCGGCGCCGCTTGGTCGATGAGCGGAATGACCGTGGCCGGCCATGTCCAGCGCGACGATGCGCAAGCCATCAAGCTTGGGCGCCAGCCGGGCGAAGCTATTGGCGTTGTCGAGCCAGCCGTGCAACGCGATCACCGGCAAGCCGTCCTCGGGGCCGAACAGATGAGCGGCCAACTCGATATGCGGCAGGTTCAGGCGCACTTCTTCGCAGGTCGGGCTCATGCGCAATCCTTGTTCTGCCGCTGTTCCCAACGCATGAACAGGCTCTTGAGCAATCGCGCCGTGTCCTGCGGGCGCTCCAGCGGAAACATGTGCCCGCCGGGCATGCTCAGCGCCTCGCCCTGGGGCAGGCGCGAGACGAAACGTGTGTGATGGCGCATGACCACCCGGCTCTTGTGCCCGCGCACGATGGCCAGCGGCACCTGCAACTGGCGGGTGCGCCCGGGACTGGTGTGCGGCACGCCGCGATAAATGCTGATTTCGGTGGCCGGGTCAAAACGCAGACGCAGCTTGTCGTCGACCTGATGCAAACCGTGTTGCAGGTAGGCATCGAAGCATTCCGGATCGAAGCCGCGAAACAGGGTTTTGCCGGAAAAGTAACTGCGTGCACTGTCGAGATCGGCGAATTCTTCACGCCGCCCGAGGGTGCGCCCGGCGGGTGTCAGCCGGTCGATGAAACCAAAGCGCTTGGCCGCGCGAATCACCCACTGATCGGTGCGGGTCAGCACCGGCGAGTCGAGCATGACCACGCCGCGATACAGCTTGGGACAACGCAACGCCGCATGCAGGTGCAGCAGACCGCCAAAGGAATGGCCGACGCCCCACACCGGCTGCTCTTGCTGCTCCAGGTGATGGATCAGTTCGTCGACGAGGTTGTACCAATTGTCGTCCGCCGGAAAACGCGGGTCATGGGCGTGCTGCTCCAGATGCGCGACCCGATACTCCGGCGCCAGCGCCGCAAACAACTTGCCATAGGTCCCCGAAGGGAAGCCGTTGGCGTGGGCGAAAAAGATCGGTTGCGACATGCGGGCAAATCCATGAGCGGGAATCGTGGCGTTGATTGTCCGCAAGACCCGGCGCCGCAGCAATGACCATAACTGCCAGAAATGGTGGTGGAGACGCTTCGCAAGCAAAAGACCACAACACCGAAGGCTGCGATCTTTTGATCTACAACCTGTCAACGCAGCGGCGGCTGTTCCCCCAGCGGCACCACCGCCATGGTCAGGCGCGACACGCAACTGGCCTTGCCTTCGTCGCTGGTCAAACGGATGTCCCAGACATGCGTGGTGCGGCCGATATGAATTGGCGTGGCCACCGCCGTCACCCTTCCGCTACGCAAGCCGCGCAAGTGGTTGGCGTTGATCTCCAGGCCGACGCAATAGAATTTGCTGGCATCGATGCACAGATAACTGGCCATCGAGCCGACGGTTTCCGCCAGCACCACCGATGCGCCGCCATGCAGCAGACCGTAAGGCTGGTGGGTGCGATGGTCGATGACCATGCTCGCGGTCAGCGACTGTTCGTCGAAGGCTTCGAAGCGAATATCCAGCACTTCGCCAATGGTGTTCTTCTGGATTGCGTTCAACTGTTCAATGTCGGGAGTAGTACGCCACAAGCTCATCGCAGACTTCCTTTGTTGTTGTAATCGACGCTCAATCCTGCCACAGCACTGCCTCGCTGCGCGCGCTCCATTCTTCGAAACGCTCGCCGTAGCGGTCTTCGATGACGTTGCGTTTGATTTTCAGGGTCGGCGTGAGGAAGCCGTTGTCCACCGCCCAACTGTCCTTGACCACTACCAGTCGGTGCAGGCGTTCGTGCTTGTCGAGGGCGGCGTTGACCTCCTCCAGCAATTTTTCCAGGCTCGCGTGCAGGCTGGCACGAGGCTCTTGCTGATTGACCGCCGACAGCACGCACAACCCCAGCGGTGCACTCAGGCCATCGCCCACCACGCATACTTGTTCGATGCGTGAATGCACGGCCAGACGGTTTTCGATCGGCGCCGGCGCGACGTATTTGCCCTTGCTGGTCTTGAAGATTTCCTTGAGTCGCCCGGTCAGGCGCAGGCGCCCTTCGCTGTCCTGCTCGCCCTTGTCGCCGGTACGCAGAAAGCCGTCTGCGGTCAGCGTCTCGGCGGTTTTCTGCGGTTCCTTGAAATAGCCGAGCATGTTGGCCTGACTGCGCACCTGCACCTCGCCGGCCTCATCGATGCGCACCTCGACTTCCGGGCACGGCTGGCCAATCCAGCCTTGCTTGTATCGCCCCGGCAGGCAGATATGCGAGTAACCGCAGCCCTCGGTCATGCCATAGACTTCCAGCACATCGAGGCCGAGTTTCTGATACCAGGCGAGCAAGGTCTGCGGTACCGGCGCGGCGCCGGACAACGCCACGCGCAAGGCATCCAGGCCAAGCCCGGCCAGCACTTTGTGGCCGACCCGCTTGCCGATGAAGGGCAGCCCGAGGAGAAAATCCAGGCGCTGCGCCGGGATCTTGCTGTAAACACCCATCTGGAATTTGGTCCAGATACGCGGCACGCCGAACATTGCCGTAGGCCGCGCGCGCTGCAGATCGGTGATGAAAGTCTCGAGGCTTTCGGCGAAGAACACGGTCTGCCCGGTATAGATCGAAGCCAACTCGACAAACATGCGCTCGGCAACGTGGCACAGCGGTAGATACGACAGCAGCCGATCGTTCTCGTTGAGCCCGAACAGCTGCGTGCCGCGACTGGTGGCGAAACCGAGATTGGCGAAACTGTGCATCACGCCTTTGGGCAGGCCGGTGGTGCCGGAGGTGTAGATGATCGTCGCCAACTGTTCGGCGGCGGGGCGTGGATCGTCCTGGATTGGCGAACAGCTCTGCAGGTCCGCCCAGCTGTAATCGAACTCGCCGGGCGGATGCAGCGGCAGGCTGATGGTCGGCAAACCCGTCGGCACGCCTTGCGCCATGCCTGCCCAATCATCGAGCTTACCGATGAACGCCAGCGCACTTTCCGAGTGAGTCAGCACTTGCGCAACGGATTCAGCGGTGAGATTGGGGTACAGCGGCACGGACACATGCCCGGCCATCCAGATCGCCAGATCGGCGATGATCCAGTGCGCGCAATTTTTCGAGATCAGCGCAATGTGGCTGCCGGGCGGCAGCTCCCGCGCGCGCAACCAGTGCGCCGCACAGCGGGCCTGATGGCCGACATCGGCCCACGTCAGCGTCTCCACCTGACCGCCGCCGATGGGTTGCACCAGAAAGCGCTGGCGCGGGTGCCGGGCTTCCCGTTCGTAGAACACGTCCAGCGGCAAACGGAAGGCGGCAGACATGCGACTCGCTCCTGTTTTTTGGTCTGGAGCAAGCGTAGTCAACCAAGCAAGTGCTTGGTTGGAATTTTCAAACAAATAATTTCATGGGTTGGCAGAAATCAATGTGGGAGCGAGCCTGCTCGCGAATGCAGTATGTCAGCCCCAAAAAGGGTGAATGACACGCCGCCTTCGCGAGCAGGCTCGCTCCCACAGGGATATGGCGTTAAGGGTGCTTGAGGCTATTGAGCTTCATCGAGCCAATCAGCAGTTCACTGTGCTCAAGCTCCGCCAGCCCCGCCGTACTCACCCGCTCCGGCGGATGCCCGGCGCCGTGCTGCAGATAGCTGAGCAGATTACCCACCAACGGGTTGTGGCTGACCAGCAGCACATTGCTCACCGACACCAATTGCTCGGCGACCTTGTCCGGATCGCTTTCCGGCGTCAGCCATTCGACCGTGCGAATCTCCGGCTCGAAACCCAATGCCTCGCGGACAATCTGCGCGGTCTGCTGCGCGCGCTGATAAGGGCTGGCGTAAATCGCCGTCAGCGGCTGGCCCATCAAATGCGCCGCGCTGCGCAGGACTTCGTTACGACCATGCTCGGTCAGCTCGCGCTCGGAATCGATTTTCGAGCCGTGAGGCACCGCCTCACCATGACGCAATACCCACAGTTTCATAGCTTGGGCTCCTCATCGCGCACCGGGTGCGCGGTCGGGGCGACGGTGTGCGGCGCTTCCCCTTCCGGGGTGCGCGGCGCTGGCCAGTCGGCGAACGGCCAGGGCTTCTGGTCACTGTGAAACGTGCCGAAGCGGCCGATCTGCGCGAGGAACTGGCTGAGGCTGTCGCCAAAATTCATCAGGCTGGCGCTCGGTGCGCCGTAGATCAGGCGGTAGATCAGTTGCACCAAGACCACCGCGCCGAGGATGAACTGCGCGACTTGCCAGACCAGCAGATAAACGATCATCCACAACACCCGCAGGAGGATGGATTCGTACTGGGTTTCGCTTTTCGAATCGTTCATGGCTTGCTTCCTGTCCGTGTAACAGCTGAATCAGTTGAAACCGCTGGTGGAAATAAAGTCGACGTCGGTTTTCGGCTCGGCACGCATCAGTAGACCGATCACCTGCTCCAGCGTGCGTCCCTCGAACAGGATCGCGTGCAGCCCGGCGACCAGCGGCATGTACACGCCGACTTCCTGGGACTTGGCCTTGAGCACTTTGAGGGTGTTGACCCCTTCGGCGACCTCGCCAAGACGCGACACCGCTTCGTCGAGGCTCAAGCCTTGACCGAGGGCGAAGCCGACCTGGTAGTTGCGGCTCTTGGGTGACGAACAGGTGACGATCAGATCGCCAACCCCGGCCAGACCAAGGAAGGTCATCGGGTTGGCGCCCTGATTCACGGCGAAGCGGGTCATCTCGGCCAAGGCGCGAGTGATCAGCATGCTCTTGGTGTTCTCGCCCATCTCCAGCGCCACCGCCATGCCGGCGATGATCGCGTAAACGTTCTTCAATGCCCCGCCCAGCTCGACACCGAACCGGTCGGCGCTGGCGTAGACGCGGAAGGTGCGCCCGTGCAGCGCGGCTTGCACCGCTTTGCACAGTTCTTCGTCTTCACTGGCGACCACCGTGGCGGTCAGTGCGTGCTCGGCGATTTCCCGCGCCAGGTTCGGACCGGACAACACGCCGATCCGCGCCTGCGGGGCGATCTCTTCGAGAATCTGGCTCATCAGCTTGAAGGTCTGCGCTTCGATGCCTTTGGTCAGGCTGACCAGCATCTTGCCGCTCAGGCGCTCGGCGTGGGCGGCGAGTACCGTGCGCAAGGCGCTGGATGGCAGCGCGACAAAGCACAGATCGCAGGCATCGAGAGTGGCTTGCAGGTCGGTGACAGCGGTCACCCCCGGGAGAATCTTGATGCCTTTGAGGTAACGCGGGTTTTCGCGATTGACCCGGATGGCCTCGGCCTGCTCGGGGTCACGCATCCACTGAAGGACTTGATGGCCGTTCTCGGCCAGCAGATTGGCCACGGCGGTACCAAAACTTCCGCCTCCCAGGACCGCAATCGGGCGCTGTTCAGTCATATGCAATCCGTTAATCCATACCAGTGGCGATGCCGGGCATTATACGGGGCGACCCGGTGGCGGCCAGCCCCAGCAACAATTACCGACATTTGTAGGAAGAAGACCAATAAAACCTAGGAAAATGCCTGCAACGTCACTGGAAAAGTCGCAGCCCTCGGTTAACATGCGCGCCAATTCTTCTCTCTGCAGGCTGTGTCGTGTTTTCTGGCCCTCCTTCCCCGCGCTCGCCCCTGTTACTCGCGCTGATGTTCAGCCCGCTGGTGCTGGCGGACGATCTGTTCGTCGACAGCCAGACGCTGCCGCCGGTGCTTACGGCCACGCGCCTGAAGCAGACCCCGGCCGAAGTACCGGGGAGCATGACCGTTCTCGACAGCGAATTGATCAGCGCCAGCGGCGCCCGCGACATCAGCGAATTGCTGCGACTGGTACCGGGAATGATGGTTGGCAGCATCAACGGCAATCAGCCAGCGGTGAACTACCACGGCACCAACGCCAGCGAAGCACGGCGCATGCAGGTGTTGATCGATGGCCGTTCGGTGTATCGCGCCGGGCTGGCGACGGTGGACTGGAGCGATATTCCGGTCGCGATGGAAGATATCGAGCGGATCGAGGTGTTTCGCGGTCCGAACACTGTCAGCTACGGCGCCAACGCATTGATGGCGGTGATCAACATCATCACTCGCCACCCGGCCGACAGCCACGGCACGCGCCTGAAGATCACCCGTGGCCAGCGTGGCATCAACGACTTTTATGCCAGCCAGGGCACCGGTTGGGATGGCGGCGATCTGCGCTTGTCGCTGTCCGGCCAGGAAGACGACGGTTTCGACAGCGACCGCAACGGCGCCGATTATCGCGACAGTCGGCGCTTGAACCGTCTGAGCTTGGCGGTCAGCCATGATCTCAATGAAGATCAAAGCCTCGACTGGCAGCTCAACGCCAAAGACGGCAGCAATCAGCGGCCTTATACCTACCGCCCGGTGTTCTCTGGGATTACCGACGCCGGGAACAATTCCGACGTGGTGGCCAAGGATTACGCCGGTTCGGTGCGCTGGAACCTCGACATCAATCCCGAACACAGCCTCTATGTGCAAGGTTCGGCGCAGCACTGGGATCGCCAGCAGGTCTGGCGCGCCTGCGATGCCGAAGTGTCGTTCAGCCCTGAACTGACGCAGCTGTGGCAGCTCAACCCGAATTACACCGAACGGCTGGCGCGCAACATCACCCGGTTCACCGGCCCCGGCGCGGCGCCCGGCACGCCGCAGGAAATGGCGCTGGCCAATCAAGTGCTCGAGCAATGGCGCAACGGCGCCAGCCAGACCTTGTGCGGCGATATCGACCAGAGCGCCCGCGAGTCGCGTTACGACCTCGAACTGCAGGACACCCTCAGCCTGGCAGACAGCCTGCGTCTGGTCAGCGGCCTGAATTACCGCTACGACCGCGCCGACTCCGAAACCTACTTCAACGGCACCCTCGACGACACCACCTGGCGCGCCTTCGGCCAACTGGAATGGCGCGCTACCGAGCACTGGCTGGTGCAGGGCGGGGCGATGTTCGAAGACACGCAACTGATCGGCAGTTCGCTGACCCCGCGCTTCGCGGTCAACTACCTGATCAACCCGCGTCACGGCCTGCGCGCGGTGTACTCGGAGGCGATCCGTTCACCGGACATGTTCGAGAACAACGTCAACTGGAGCTATCAGGTCAGCAACCTGCGACCCTCGGCCTATGGCCAGTCGTCGGCGCGTTATTTCGTCAAGACCCGCGGCCCCGGCGATCTCGATCAGGAACACATGCGCTCGCGGGAATTGGGCTACAACGGCTACTTCGCCGAGCTCGGACTGGCGGTCGACGTGAAGCTGTTCTACGACGAAATCACTGGGATGATCAGCGAGCCGCTGCGCAACAATCAGTACATCGCCAGCAATGCCAACAGCTCGCGCTTTCGCGGCACCGAAACGCAACTCGACTGGCGCCTCAATAGCGCCGACCGTTTGCGTTTGACCTACGCCTTCGTCGACGCCGAGGCGAGCAATCCGCTGGATCAGCAGTTGACCTCGCGCAACAGCGGTTCCGCCGGTTGGCTGCGCAACTGGGGGCATGGCTGGAACAGCGCCCTCTTCTATTACGGTGACAACGCGCTCAACGGCTATCGCTTCGAACGCGTCGACACGCGCATTGCCAAACGCATCGCCATTGGCAAAGCTCAGCTGCAATTGGCCGGCGTGCTGCAACAGCGCCTCGACCATCAGCCGAACACCTTCGTCGACAATAATTACGACGAACGCCGGGTAATGTATTTCAGTGCCGAGCTGGAGTTCTAGGATGCGCAACGGCCCGTCACGGAAGACGCCAACCCTTGGCCACTGGCTGGCGGGGCTCTGCCTGTTCTTGACCGCGTGGCTGCACGGGGTCGCGGTGCAAGCGGCGGATATTTTGTTGACCGGCGCCGAGGAAAGCCCCGGCGTGCAGGCTTTCGTACAAGCACTGAGTGAACTGCGCCCGACCGACAATGTGCGGTTCCAGCCGCTGGCCAGTTTGCCGGCACCGGGCAAACTGCCGGCCAGTCTGCGCTTGATTCTGCTCGACCTGCCCAGCCTCGACTGGCGCCTGCAAGACTCACAAGGCCCATCGACGCTGGTGTTGCGCATCAGCCGCTTGCAGGCGCGCCAGCGTTTCGCCGATGCCCAACCGGCGCGCCTGAGTCTGCTCTGGAGCGACCCACCGTTGAGCCGGCAATTGCAACTGATCCGGCGGATTCTGCCGCATGCCCGGCGGGTCGGTGTGCTGTTCGATGAACACGGCGAGTTCCTGCTCGACGAATTGCGCGTGGCTGCGCGGCCATTGAACCTGGAGATTGTCAGTCAGCGCTGGGACAACATTCACGATAGCCGTCCGCTGCAAGCGGTGTTGAAAAGCAGCGACGTCTTGCTCGGCCTCGACGATCCCGACCTGTACAACTCGCAGACGGCAAAAAACCTCTTGCTCAGCAGCTACTCGCGGCAGGTTGCGCTGATCGGCCCCAACATTGCATTCGTTCGCGCTGGCAGCCTCGCCAGTACCTACAGCGACCAGAGCGACTGGCTGGCGATTCTCGATCATTTGCTCGATCAGCCCACCAGCGCATGGCCGCGAACGCTTTACCCCGCTCGTTTCAAAGTCTCAAGTAATGCGCAGGTGGCTCGTTCCTTAGGCATCGAACCGCTGAATGAAGCATCTGTCGCCAGTGCCTTGGCCGAAGGAGAGCGCCGCCCATGAATTTCCGCCGCCGTTGGGACATCAACACCCGCACGCAGCTGATCAGCCTCGGCCCGGCGCTGCTGCTGACGTTGCTGTTGATCAGTTTCTTTACCTTCGTGCGCATTCAGGATTTGCGCCAGGAGCTGAACCACACTGGCCAACTGATCGCCAACCAACTCGCCCCGGCCACGGAATACGGGGTGATCTCCGGCAACAACGAAGTGCTGGAAAGCCTGCTCAAGGCGACACTCGCCACGCCCAACGTGCGCTTTCTCGAAGTGCAGGACAGCGCCAATCGGATCCTGGTGTACGTCGAACAACCGGCCGATAGCCACAGCCGCCCGCACCAGGTCGAAGTGTTCCAGGCACCAGTGCGTTTGCAACGAATCGCCTTGCACAACGATTTCTTCCAGGACGGCAAAGTCAGCAACAGCGCCGCCGGCGAGGATTATCTCGGGCGAGTGATCGTCGGGCTGTCCAATGACGCTTTCAGTCAGCGCCAGCAGGAGATCCTGTTCAAAGCCGGGGTTCTCGCGCTGTTCGCTCTGCTCTTCACCTTCGTCGTCGCCCGTCGTCTGGCCGGCAGTCTGTCGCAGCCGATCCGTGATATTGGCGATGCGGTCAAGGCGATTCAGGAAGGCGACTACAAAACCCCGCTGCCGATTGTCGACGACACCGAACTGGGCGCACTGTCGCAGCACATCAACAACCTCGCCCAAGCGCTGGAGCAGGCCAGTCGCGAACAGCAGCAAGCGATGGCGCAACTGATCCAGACCCGCGAAGAAGCGGAGAAGGCCAACAACGCCAAATCCGACTTTCTGGCGATGATGAGCCATGAACTGCGCACGCCCATGAACGGCGTGCTGGGCATGTTGCAGTTGCTTGAAACCACCGAGATGACCGAGGAGCAGGTCGAATACGCCGCGCTTGCTTCGGAGTCGACCGAGCACTTGCTCAAGGTCATCAATGACATTCTCGACTTCTCGCGAATCGAGCGTTCGGAGCTGGAGCTGGAGCACATCCCGTTCAATCTCGCCGAGCTGATCGGCGCCTGCGCGCAATCGTTCCAGCACAGCGCGGTGCAGCGAGGCCTGGCACTGAATCTGCGCATTCCCGACGACATGCGCGGCTTGCAGGTGCAGGGCGATCCGACGCGGATCCGGCAGATTCTGGTCAACCTGGTTGGCAATGCCTTGAAGTTCACCGAGCAGGGCCGGGTCAGCATCGAGGCGCAATGGCAGTCGCTGGACCATGAACTGCTGTGGTTCACCTGCTCGGTGCGTGACAGCGGCATCGGCATTTCTTCGGAAAGTCTGGAGCTGATGTTCAATGCCTTCCAGCAGGCCGACAGTTCGATCTCCCGTCGTTACGGTGGCACCGGGCTTGGTCTGCCGATCGCACGGACTCTGGCCGAACGCATGGGCGGTACGTTGCGCGCGCAGAGTGAGGAAGGACGCGGTTCGGTATTCACTCTGGAAATTCCATTGGCGCTATATAAGCAGGCAATGCCAGCGCTGGCCGCGCCGCGAGCGCCGAACGGTAGTGGTCAGGGTGAAGGACGCCATGTGTTGCTGGTCGAAGACAACCCGGTCAACCAGACCGTGATCGAAGCGATGCTGCGCAGTCTGGGTTTTGCCGTCAGTGTGGCAACCGATGGCGCGCAGGCGGTGCGCAGTGCCGAGGGCAGCGAGTTCGAAGTGATTTTGATGGACTGCCGGCTGCCGATCATCGACGGCTACGAGGCCACACGGCAGATCCGCGACCTGCCCGGACGCCGCGATGTGCCGATCATCGCGCTGACCGCCAACGCCTTGCAGGGCGATCGCGAAACCTGTCTGGCAGCGGGGATGAACGATTACCTGGCCAAGCCGTTCAAACGCAATGACCTGCAGCAGATTTTGCAGCGCTGGGTGTCGTAGTGTGGGCCTTTCGACCATCTGCGACTGGCGTGAAAAGCGAAAGTGCGGCAGTCTTAGGCACCCGAACGAGCCCCAAAAGGGGCTTGATTAAAAATTTCAGTGCACAAGTGTACATTCATGTCCTTGGTGCTGTGACTTTCACCACAACGCAATAGTCTATGAGTAGGCTGCCGGTTCGAGGCATGAATGCCTTGAACGGTCGGGAAGATCTGCCCCACCTGCCGCATGGGATTATTGAGGAGCTCGCATGACCAAACAAAACGCCTTTACTCGGGAAGACCTGCTGCGCTGCAGTCGCGGTGAGCTGTTCGGCCCAGGTAACGCGCAACTGCCCGCCCCGAATATGCTGATGGTGGATCGCATCACCCATATCAGCGAAGAAGGCGGCAAGTACGGCAAAGGTGAATTGGTCGCCGAGCTGGATATCAACCCTGACCTGTGGTTCTTCGCCTGCCATTTCGAAGGCGATCCGGTGATGCCGGGCTGCCTGGGTCTGGATGCCATGTGGCAACTGGTCGGCTTCTTCCTGGGCTGGCAAGGCCTGCCGGGCCGCGGTCGTGCGCTGGGTTCGGGCGAGGTGAAATTCTTCGGTCAGGTGCTGCCGACCGCCAAGAAAGTCACTTACAACATTCATATCAAACGCGTCCTCAAGGGCAAGCTGAACATGGCCATCGCCGATGGTTCGGTCAGTGTCGACGGACGCGAAATCTACACCGCCGAAGGCCTGCGCGTCGGCGTGTTCACCTCCACTGACAACTTCTAAGGGTTATTCGCATGCGCCGCGTCGTTATCACTGGTCTGGGCATCGTTTCGTGCCTGGGCAATGACAAAGAGACCGTCTCCGCTAACCTGCGTGCAAGCCGCCCTGGCATCCGGTTCAACCCGGAATATGCTGAAATGGGTCTGCGTAGCCAGGTTTCCGGCTCCATCGACCTCAACCTTGAAGAGCTGATCGATCGCAAGATCTATCGCTTCGTCGGTCATGCAGCGGCTTACGCCTACCTGGCCATGAAAGACGCCATCACTGACTCCGGCCTGACCGAAGAGCAAGTGTCCAACCCGCGTACTGGCCTGATCGCTGGTTCCGGTGGTGCTTCCACGCTGAACCAGATGGAAGCGCTGGACATCCTGCGCGAGAAAGGCGTGAAGCGCGTTGGCCCGTACCGTGTAACGCGGACCATGAGCAGCACCGTTTCCGCTTGCCTGGCCACGCCATTCAAGATCAAGGGCCTGAACTACTCCATCGCTTCTGCCTGCGCCACCAGTGCTCACTGCATCGGTACCGCCATGGAACAGATCCAGATGGGCAAGCAGGACATCGTCTTCGCCGGTGGCGGTGAAGAAGAGCACTGGAGCCAGTCGTTCCTGTTCGACGCGATGGGCGCCCTGTCCAGCAAGCGTAACGACACCCCGGAACAAGCTTCCCGCGCCTACGACAAGGACCGCGACGGTTTCGTCATCGCTGGCGGCGGCGGCATGGTTGTCGTTGAAGAGCTGGAACACGCTCTGGCCCGTGGCGCGAAGATCTACGCCGAGATCGTTGGCTACGGCGCAACGTCCGATGGCTACGACATGGTTGCCCCGAGCGGCGAAGGCGCGATCCGCTGCATGCAGCAGGCGCTGTCCACCGTCGACACCCCGATCGACTACCTGAACACCCACGGCACTTCGACTCCGGTCGGCGACGTTGCGGAAATGAAAGGTGTGCGTGAAGTGTTCGGCGACAAGGCTCCAGCGATCAGCTCGACCAAGAGCCTGTCCGGTCACTCCCTGGGCGCCGCCGGCGTGCACGAAGCGATCTACTGCATGCTGATGATGGAAGGCAACTTCATCGCCGGCTCCGCCAACATCGACGAGCTCGACCCGGAAGTGGCCGATCTGCCGGTGCTGACCAAGACCCGCGAGAACGCCACCATCAACACCGTGATGAGCAACAGCTTCGGCTTCGGCGGCACCAACGCCACGCTGGTACTGAAGCGCTGGGAAGGCAAGTAATTCCCCGCTGCTGAGCCACACCTGAAAACGCCCCGACTGGTTCGGGGCGTTTTTTTTGCCTGAAAATTAGCTAGGACACCGCTGATCTCTGTGGGAGCTGGCTTGCCAGCGATAGCGGAGTGTCAGGCAACGGAGATGTTTGCTGTGCCGACGTCATCGCTGGCAAGCCAGCTCCCACAGGGTTTCAGGGTGTTCTGGAGATGAAACTTCTGTCATGAAACTTACTACCCTGCGACCGAATGTCGCGGTTTACGCGGCCTGCAGCTTTGTTGCGAAATTCGCAACAACACCTTGCGCCAATTGGCGGTTTACTTAGCTGGCTACCAAATCCTATAACAGAGTCCTGCACATGCCTTGGTGCAGTAACTTGAGATCTGGAGCTAGCAGATGACTGTAAAAGTAACTGAACGCGACGATTCACACATGTCCCACGAAGGCCTGGCCGCCGGCATCCGTATCTGGGATGTGCATCAACAAGGCTTGCTGGTCGGCATGTTCCACAACGAGATCGATGCCCACAACTACAAGGCTGAACTGGAAGTGCAGGAACAGCAAAGAGAACTGAAGTCCGCCTGAAACAACACAGCATTTGAAAACGACAAACCCCGCCATGAGCGGGGTTCGTCGTTTTTACAGCCGTGGATTTACCACATCAGATCATCAGGGATCTGGTACGCCGCGTACGGATCGTCCTCAGCGTTGACCTCTTCGGTCTGCACGTTGAGCTGGACGATGCGCTGCGGGTCGCGCTCCTGGATCTTCAGCGCCGCTTCACGGGGGATCACTTCATAGCCGCCGTTGTGGTGCACGATCGCCAACGAACCGCTGCTGAGCTTGTTGCGCATCAGCGTGTTGACCGAGATGCGCTTGACCTTCTTGTCGTCGACGAAGTTGTAGTAGTCCTCGGTGGTCAGCTTGGGCAGACGCGAGACTTCGATCAACTGCTTGACCTGCGCAGCGCGGGCCTTGGCCTCGGCCTTCTCCTGCTGCTGACGGTTCAGTTCCTGGTCGCGCTTGACCTTCTCGGCCATGGCTTCCTGGGCGGCGCGCTGCTGCGAATCGTCCAGCTCGGCCTGGCCTTTGTGGGCCAGGCGCTGTTGCTTCTGCTTGTCTTTGCTGACCTGCTTGGCCTGCTTTTGGTTGACCAGGCCTGCTTTGAGCAACTGGTCGCGAAGGGAAAGGCTCATCAATGCTTACTCACTTGGGCAACGGCTCAGCCGCAGCTGGGCTCATTCTTTTCCTGGCGTTTGGCTTCGCCCCACAGGGCGTCCAACTCTTCGAGGGTGCAATCTTCCATGGGACGGTGGGTGTCGCGCAATGCCTGTTCGATAAAACGGAAACGTCTTTCAAACTTGCCGTTGGCGCCGCGCAAGGCGGTTTCCGGATCGACCTTCAGATGCCGGGCCAGATTGACCACGGAAAACAGCAGATCGCCGATCTCGTCGGCCACCGCCACCGGATCGTTTTCGGACATGGCTTCGAGCACTTCATCGAGCTCTTCGCGAACCTTGTCGAGCACCGGCAAAGCGTCCGGCCAGTCGAAACCGACCTGCCCGGCGCGTTTTTGCAACTTGGCTGAGCGCGACAGTGCCGGTAAGGTGGCCGGCACGTCGTCGAGCAAGGACAACTGCTCGGGCGCGGAGGCTTTCTCGGCACGCTCTTCGGCCTTGATCTCTTCCCAGCGCTGCTTGACCTGCTCCTCGCTCAAGCGCGGCACGTCGAGCGGCGCGTACAGATCGACCGTCGGGAACACATGCGGATGACGACGGATCAGTTTACGCGTGATGCTATCGATCACCCCGGCGAATTCGAACCGCCCCTCTTCCTTGGCCAACTGGCTGTAATACACCACCTGAAACAACAGATCGCCCAACTCGCCTTGCAAATGGTCGAGATCGCCACGCTCGATGGCATCGGCCACTTCATAGGCTTCTTCGAGGGTGTGCGGGACGATGGTCGCGTAGGTTTGCTTGATGTCCCACGGACAACCGAACTGCGGATCGCGCAGACGGCTCATCAAATGGAGCAGGTCTTCGAGGCTGTACATCATTTTTCTGTCTCACCACAAAACCATTGTGGGAGCGAGCCTGCTCGCGAAAGCGCTGTGTCTGCAACAAAGATGTCGACTGACACGCCCTCTTCGCGAGCAGGCTCGCTCCCACAGGGAACAATCAATTGCATCACGGGGTACGGTTACGCCGTGTTTCGATGATGTTCGGCAATTGCGAAATCCGCCCCAGCAGCCGCCCCAGCGCATCCAGACCGGGGATCTCGATGGTCAGCGACATCAGCGCGGTGTTGTCTTCCTTGTTCGAGCGGGTGTTGACCGCCAGCACGTTGATGCGCTCGTTGAGCAGCACCTGCGAGACGTCACGCAGCAGCCCGGAACGGTCGTAGGCGCGGATGATGATGTCCACCGGATAGGTGAGCACCGGCACCGGCCCCCAGCTGACCTGGATGATCCGCTCCGGCTCGCGCCCGCCCAGTTGCAGCACCGAGGCGCAGTCCTGGCGGTGAATACTCACACCACGGCCCTGGGTGATGTAACCGACAATCGCATCGCCCGGCAGTGGCTGGCAGCAACCGGCCATTTGCGTCATCAGGTTGCCGACGCCCTGGATCTGGATATCGCCGCGCTTGCCCGGCTTGTAACCGGTCGCCTTGCGCGGGATCAGCTCCAGTTGCTCGTTGCCGCGCTCCGGTTCGACCAATTGCTGCGCAAGGTTGACCAGATGCGCCTGACGCAGGTCGCCGGCACCGAGGGCGGCGAACATGTCTTCGGCGGTTTTCATGTTGGCCTTTTCGGCCAGCTTGTCGAAATCCACCGCCGGCAGGCCGAGGCGATTGAGTTCGCGCTCGATCAGGGTTTTACCGGCCGCAACGTTCTGATCGCGAGCCTGCAGCTTGAACCAGTGAACGATCTTCGCCCGCGCGCGCGAGGTGGTGACGTAACCGAGGTTCGGGTTCAGCCAGTCGCGGCTCGGCGTGCCGTGCTTGCTGGTGATGATCTCGACCTGCTCGCCGGTCTGCAGGCTGTAGTTCAACGGCACGATACGCCCGTTGATCTTCGCGCCCCGGCAGTTGTGGCCGATTTCGGTGTGCACCCGATAGGCGAAATCCAGCGGCGTCGCGCCTTTCGGCAAGTCGATGGCGTGTCCGTCGGGAGTGAAGATGTAAACGCGATCAGGCTCGATGTCGACGCGCAACTGTTCGGCCAGACCGCCGATATCGCCCAGCTCTTCATGCCATTCGAGCACCTGACGCAGCCAGGAAATTTTCTCTTCGTAATGGTTCGAGCCGGATTTGACGTCGGTGCCCTTGTAGCGCCAGTGCGCGCAGACGCCAAGTTCGGCTTCTTCGTGCATGGAGTGGGTGCGGATCTGCACCTCGAGGACCTTGCCTTCCGGGCCGATCACCGCCGTGTGCAGCGAGCGGTAGCCGTTCTCTTTCGGGTTGGCGATGTAGTCGTCGAATTCTTTCGGGATGTGCCGCCACAGGGTGTGGACGATACCGAGCGCGGTGTAGCAGTCGCGCATTTCCGGCACCAGCACGCGCACGGCGCGAACGTCGTAGATCTGGCTGAATTCCAGACCCTTGCGCTGCATTTTGCGCCAGATCGAGTAGATGTGTTTCGCCCGGCCGCTGATGTCGGCATCGACACCAGTGGCCTGCAGTTCGTCCTTGAGCTGGGTCATCACATCGCTGATGAAGCGCTCGCGATCCAGCCGCCGCTCGTGGAGCAACTTGGCGATCTGTTTGTATTGATCGGGTTCCAGATAACGGAAGGACAGGTCCTCCAGTTCCCATTTGATGTGACCGATGCCGAGGCGATGCGCCAGTGGCGCATAGATGTCGAAGACTTCGCGAGCGACGCGGTTGCGCTTTTCATCGTCGGCGGTTTTCACCGCACGGATGGCGCAGGTGCGTTCGGCCAGTTTGATCAGCGCAACGCGCACGTCATCGACCATGGCCACGAGCATCTTGCGCAGGTTTTCGACCTGCCCTTGGGTGCCCATGACCATCGATTGCCGTGGGCTGAGACTGGCGCTGATGGCCGCCATGCGCTGCACGCCGTCGATCAGCTTGGCCACCACCGGACCGAAGCGCTGGCCGATGGCCGCCAGCTCGATCTGGCCTTCGCGCACGCCGCGATACAAAACGGCTGCGACCAGCGAATCCTGGTCGAGCTTGAGGTCGGCGAGGATCTCGGCGATCTCAAGGCCAGTGCTGAAACTGCCGGAGCCTTCGGCCCACAGATTCTTCTTCGCATTGGACTGCTGTTCGGCCTCGCGAGCGAACTCGCAGGCTTCTTTCAAGGCCTCGCGATCCAGTGCCAGATCGACACTGACCGCGTGATCGAGCCAGGCCTCGAGATTGATACTGCCGTCGGTGTTGATCGGCTGGTGTGCTCTCACCTGTACCATGCTGCTTTACCTTCCCTACGACGCAGATTCAATGCGTCAAATCGCTGATCCTCAGTGTCCGTTCGCGCTCGCGGGGCTCAGGCGAGCGCTGCGCGGACAGATCAGACGGATTCAGACGAGCCGTCCTGGCTCGCTTCAAATAACGCCATGGCCTCGACATGTGCCGTCTGAGGAAACATATCGAGAATCCCGGCACGTTTTAACCGGTAGCCCTGCTTGATCAATTCCTGCGTGTCGCGCGCCAGCGTGGCCGGGTTGCACGACACATATACCAACCGCTTGGCACCCAGGGTCGCGAGCTTGCGCACCACCTCGAAAGCACCGTCACGCGGTGGGTCCAAGAGTACCGCAGAAAAGCCGTTTCCGATCCACTGGGCATCGCTCAAAGGCTGGGATAAATCGGCTTGAAAAAACTTTGTGTTATGCAAATTGTTACTGACGGCGTTGGCAGCGGCCCGCTCGACCATGGTCTGCACACCCTCCACCGCCACCACTTCACGGACGCTTTTGGCCAGCGGTAGCGCAAAATTTCCCAACCCGCAAAACAGGTCGAGCACACGTTCTTCAGCCGTCGGTTTAAGCCAGTCCAGCGCCTGAGCGATCATCGCTTCGTTGACCCCGGCGTTGACCTGAACGAAGTCACCCGGCCGGTACGCCAGCTCGAGATCCCACTGTTCCAGGCGATAGCCGAGGCTCTGACCGGCTTCGACCGGTTGCGGTTCACCTTCGCCATGCAGCCACAACTGCGCTTCATGGAACTGGCAGAAATCCTTGAGAATGGTCAGATCCGCTTCGGACAACGGCGCCATGTGTCGCAGCAATAGCGCCAGAGATGAGCCGCTGAACAACTCGACATGGCCCAGCGCCTGCGGTTTGCTCAAGCGCCGCAGCATCTCTGGCAAGCGGGTCATGATCGGTTGCAAGGGCTGTACCAGCACCGGGCATTCGCTGATCGCGACGATGTCCTGACTGCCGGCAGCGCGGAAACCCACTTCGAGTTTTTTTGCCTTCATGTCCCAGCGCACGGCGATGCGCGCGCGCCGACGGTAACCGAATTCCGGGCCGGTCAGCGGCGCCGCCCACTCTTCCGGTTCGACACCGGCCACCCGCGACAATTGCTCGGCGAGCATGCGCTGTTTCAGGGCAAGCTGTTCGTCGTGGGGCAAGTGCTGAACGCTGCAACCGCCACAGCGGCCGAAGTGTGGGCATGCTGCCGGGCGCCGCACGTCGCTGGCCGTGAACACGCGCTCGGTACGCGCCTCGACCACTTTGCCGTGGGCGCCGAGCACCCGTGCTTCGACCTCTTCACCGGCAAGGGCGCCGAGGACGAACCAGGTTTTGCCTTCGAAAAACGCGATACCGCGACCGTCATTGGCCAGGCGCTCGATACTCAAGCGCTGCTTTTTACCGGTCGGGATCTGTGGCGCCTTGCTCCCGCCGGTGGGCTGGAAGCGCAGGCCTCGTTCGTGCTTGGCCATCAGTTCGGCGCGTCGAAAATGCCGGTCGACAGATAACGGTCGCCACGGTCGCAGATGATCGCAACGATCACCGCGTTTTCAACTTCTCTGGACAGGCGCAGCATCGCTGCCACCGCACCGCCCGAGGACACGCCGCAGAAGATGCCTTCTTCGCGGGCCAGACGCCGGGTAACGTCTTCGGCTTCGCTTTGCGCCATATCGACGATGCGATCGACGCGGTCAGCCTGGTAAATCTTCGGCAGGTATTCCTGCGGCCAGCGGCGGATGCCGGGAATGGCCGAGCCTTCCATCGGTTGCAGGCCGACGATCTGTACGCTGTCGCTCTGTTCTTTGAGGTAGCGCGACACGCCCATGATGGTCCCGGTGGTGCCCATCGAACTGACGAAATGGGTGATGCTGCCCTGGGTCTGACGCCAGATTTCCGGGCCGGTGGTGGTGTAGTGCGCTTCCGGGTTATCGCCATTGGCGAACTGATCGAGCACCTTGCCACGGCCTTCGGCTTCCATACGCTGGGCCAGATCGCGTGCGCCTTCCATGCCCTCTTCCTGAGTCACCAGGATAAGCTCGGCACCGTAAGCGGTCATCGCCGCTTTGCGCTCGGCGCTGGAGTTGTCCGGCATGATCAGGATCATCTTGTAACCCTTGATCGCAGCGGCCATCGCCAGCGCGATACCGGTATTGCCGGAGGTCGCCTCGATCAGCGTATCGCCGGGATTGATCTGCCCGCGCAACTCGGCGCGAGTGATCATCGACAACGCCGGGCGGTCCTTGACCGAACCCGCCGGGTTGTTCCCTTCGAGCTTGAGCAAAAGGGTGTTGCTGGTGGCGCCGGGCAGGCGCTGCAAACGCACCAGCGGCGTGTTGCCGACGCAATCGGCGATGGTTGGGTACTGCAGGGTCATGGCGTATTCGCAATCCAGACGTGCGGGGGCGCCTATCATACCGGCAAACCCGCGCAGGCCATATCACGCAAAGTGCGGTGCTTATGGTTTATGGGAATAAGCAAATAAAAGTCGCGCCAGTGGTGCGACTTTTATTTGAGTAACACTCAGTTCTTGTGGTGATGCTTGAATTCGCGAGCAGGCTCGCTCCCACAGGGGATGAATTTTGCTTATGCGATCTGCGGTGAATGCACAGCCATTGTGGGAGCAAGCCTGCTCGCGAAGGCGTCCGCATGGGCGACGCCATCATCCGCCAGCAAGCGCAAATTCAACCGCAGCCCCGCCCCCGTGTTTTGCGCCCAGAGCAACCCGCCCTGGCGCTGCACCGCATTACGCGCAATGCTCAAGCCCAAACCAAAACCACCATCCCCGGGTCTCGATCCGTCCAATCGAATGAACGGCGAAAAGATCCGCTGCAGATCTTCGTCAGCCACGCCGCCGCCCTGATCCTCCAGCCACAAATGCCAATACTCGCCATCACGCCGTGCATCGAGACGCACGATGCCGCCCTCGGGCGAGTGACGAATGGCGTTGCGCAGGATGTTTTCCAGCGCTTGCGCGAGGGTATTGAGGTTGCCGCGCACCCAGCACGATGCTTCGACCGAGCATTGCAATTGCAGGCTCGGCCAGCCGCTTTCATAACAGGCGTTGTCGGTGAGCATTTCCCACAGTGCCTGAATCTGGATCGCTTCATTTGGTAACGGCGAGCGGTCGGTGTCGAGCCAGGCCAGTTGCAGGGTGTCTTCGACCAGCCGCTGCATGCCGTCGACCTCGCGGCCGATGCGCTCGCGTAGCTGCGGCAGACCTTGTTCGCTTTCGCTGGCCACACGCAGGCGGCTCAGCGGCGTGCGCAGTTCGTGAGAAAGGTCGCGCAACAACTGCTGCTGCAGGGCGACTGTGCTTTGCAGGCGCTCGGACATGGAATCGAAGGCCCGCGCCAGCTCACCGAGTTCATCCGGGCGCTGGGTGATGCCGCTCGACAGGCGCACGTTCAACTGATCGGCGCGCCAGGCGTTGGCCTGTTCGCGCAGGTTGTTCAGCGGCACCACCAGCAGGCGATACAGGCCGACACAGAGCAACAGGGTGAACAGCCCGGGAATCACGCCGTTGGTGATCACCCGCCAGAACACCCGGTACTTGCCCGGAACAAAGCGCTCAGGCAACTCGATGACCAGAATGCCGGCGGCCGGATCCTGCGGGAACGGTACCCGCAGCCAAGGTCGGCCCTTCTTGTGGATCGGCCAGTCGAGGCCGCGCAAAAAGGTCAGGTGCTGCACCTCTGCCGCGTTCAACGGCTGGCTGCTCAGCGACTGCAAATCAGCGCCGATCACGCCGACCCAACTGGCCTCGCGCAATTCCATGCTCTGCAACCAGTCATCGACGCCATTGCGCCCGCCGCGCTGCCACGCCTGTTCGGCTTGCGCGGCGTAACGGCTGAGGGTGCTGCGCGCGTCACTGGAGAGGAACTGATTGCGCTCCTCCATGTAGCGGCCCCACGACCAGCTCAACCAGATCATCAGCAGACAGAATGCCACCAGCAGGCACGCCAGTTTCCAGAACAGCGAATGCCGCCCCGGCAGCTCAGACAGTTTCATCGGCGCCGCTCAAGACGTAGCCCTTGCCCCACACCGTGCGCACTTCGCGCTCGGTATAACCGATGGCTTTGAGTTTGCGGCGGATCTGGCTGATGTGCATGTCGAGGCTGCGGTCGTGCGCCGCAAAGCCGCGTTGCAGGACGTGCTGATAAAGGAAGGCCTTGCTCAACACTTCCTCGGTGTTGCGGTGCAGGGTTTCCAGCAGACGGAATTCGCTGCGGGTCAACCCGGCCGCTTGCTCGCCGAAGAACACGTCGCAGTGTTCGTCATCGAAACGCAGGGTGCCGCTGACCACCGCAGCGGTAACCGCAGGCGGGCGCCGATCCAGGGCCACCCGGCGCAGGATCGCTTCGATGCGCACATGCAACTCGGCCATGCTGAACGGCTTGGGCAGATAGTCATCGGCACCGAGGCGGAAACCGCTGATGCGATCGGCCTCGGCACCCAGCGCCGACATCAGCAGCACCGGCGTCGAATGGCTCTGCCGCAATTGCGTCAACAACTGCAGACCATCGAGCCCCGGCAGCAGAATATCCATCAGCACCACGTCGAAAGGCTGACGCTGGGCGATGTTCAGACCTTCCTGGCCGTTCTGGCACCAGGTCACCTGAAAACCGCTGCGGCCCAGATGCTCGTGCACATACGCGCCGAGGACCGGGTCGTCTTCAATGGAAAGGATGCGTGGCTGGCCAACGGAAACAGGAGTCATGAGTATCTGCAAGTAATTCTCAGTTGGCGGATTATTCAAGATTGTCCGACAGCGGGCAACACAAGCTTGGCCTGTCGGACGAACGAGTGCGTCGGCGGCGCTGCATTTTCCGCAAGATTGCCCGCCTGCAAATCGCTACACTGCGCCCATGTCGCGTGCCGGATGCACGCATGTGTCAACAGATCAGCGGGATGCGGGAGATAGGCGTGCTCAAGAAACTGGGAATCAAAGGTCGCGTGCTGTTGCTGACCTTGTTGCCGACCAGCCTGATGGCGCTGGTGCTGGGTGGCTATTTCACCTGGACGCAGCAGACCGACCTGCACAGCCAATTGATGCAGCGCGGCGAAATGATCGCCGAGCAACTGGCGCCGCTGGTGGCGCCGGCGATGGGCCACGGCGACTCCGATCTGCTCGAACGCATCGCCACCCAGTCCCTTGAACAACCCGACGTGCGCGCGGTGACCTTCCTCGCGGCGGACCGCTCGCCACTGGCCCACGCCGGCCCGACCATGCTCAATCAGGCCCCGAGCGGCGACAGCGCGCTGTTGCAACGACGCAGCGGCAATGACGCGACGCGCTACCTGATGCCGGTGTTCGGCAAGCACCGCAACCTCGCCGGTGAAATCATTCCCGAAGAATCCGAACGCCTGCTCGGCTGGGTCGAGCTGGAGCTGTCGCACAACGGCATGTTGCTGCGCGGCTATCGCAGCCTGTTCGCCAGCCTGCTGCTGATCGCCGCCGGACTTGCCGGCGCCGCCCTCCTCGCGTTGCGCATGGGCCGCACCATCAACCGTCCGCTGAGCCAGATCAAACAAGCAGTTGCGCAGCTCAAGGACGGTCATCTGGAAACCCGCTTGCCGCCCCTCGGCAGCCAGGAGCTGGACGAACTGGCCTCGGGCATCAACCGCATGGCCGGCACCCTGCAGAATGCTCGCGAAGAGTTGCAGCACAGCGTCGATCAGGCCACCGAAGACGTGCGGCAGAATCTGGAAACCATCGAGATCCAGAACATCGAACTGGACCTGGCGCGCAAAGAGGCGCTGGAAGCCAGCCGGATCAAATCCGAATTCCTTGCCAACATGAGCCACGAGATCCGCACCCCGCTCAACGGCATTCTGGGCTTCACTCACTTGTTGCAGAAAAGCGAACTGACCCCGCGCCAGCTCGACTATCTCGGCACCATCGAAAAGTCTGCCGACAGTCTGCTGGGGATCATCAACGAGATTCTCGATTTCTCGAAGATCGAGGCCGGCAAACTGGTGCTCGATCACATTCCGTTCAACCTGCGCGACCTGCTGCAAGACACCCTGACCATTCTCGCCCCGGCCGCGCACGCCAAGCAGCTTGAGCTGGTCAGTCTGGTCTATCGCGACACGCCGCTGTCGCTGGTCGGCGATCCGCTGCGCCTGAAGCAGATCCTCACCAATCTGGTCAGCAACGCGATCAAGTTCACCCGCGAAGGCACCATCGTCGCCCGGGCGATGCTCGAAGACGAACACGAAGACAGCGTGCAACTGCGCATCAGCATTCAGGACACCGGCATCGGCCTGTCGAATCAGGATGTGCGCGCGCTGTTCCAGGCTTTCAGTCAGGCCGACAATTCGCTGTCGCGCCAACCCGGCGGCACCGGCCTGGGGCTGGTGATTTCCAAGCGCCTGATCGAGCAGATGGGCGGCGAGATCGGCGTCGACAGCACGCCGGGCGAAGGTTCGGAATTCTGGATCAGCCTGAGCCTGCCCAAGACTCGCGACGACGCCGAAGACCTGCCCGCCGCGCCATTACTCGGACGCCGTGTGGCGGTGCTGGAAAATCACGAACTGGCGCGTCAGGCCTTGCAACATCAGCTGGAAGACTGCGGACTGCAAGTTACGCCGTTCAATACTTTGGAGAGCCTGAGCAATGGCGTTACCGGCGCGCATCAGACCGATCAGGCGATCGATCTGGCGGTGATCGGCATCACCAGCAACGACATGCTCCCGGAACGCTTGAACCAGCACATCTGGGACCTTGAACATCTGGGCTGCAAAGTGCTGGTGCTGTGCCCGACCACCGAACAGACGCTGTTTCATCTGTCGGTGCCCAACCCGCACAGCCAGCTCCAAGCCAAACCGGCGTGTACCCGCAAGCTGCGCCGAGCGTTGTCCGATCTGGTCAATCCGCGCCAGACCCGCAGCGAACCGGGCGAGCCGCTGTCCAGCCGTGCGCCGCGCGTGCTGTGTGTCGACGACAACCCGGCCAATCTGTTGCTGGTGCAGACCCTGCTCGAAGACATGGGCGCTCGAGTGCTCGCGGTGGAAAGCGGTTACGCGGCCGTCAAAGCCGTGCAGAGCGAATCTTTCGACCTGGTGCTGATGGACGTGCAGATGCCGGGCATGGACGGTCGCCAGACCACTGAAACCATTCGCCAGTGGGAAAGCGAGCGGCATTGCACTCCGCTGCCGATCGTCGCCCTCACTGCCCACGCCATGGCCAACGAAAAACGCGCGCTGCTGCAAAGCGGCATGGACGACTACCTGACCAAACCGATCAGCGAGCGGCAACTGGCGCAGGTGGTGTTGAAATGGACCGGGCTGGCCCTGCGCAATCAGGCGCCGGAGCGCAACGGCGACAGCGCGGCGAGTCAGCAGGAACTGCCGGTGCTCGATCACGAAGAAGGCTTGCGCCTGGCGGCGGGCAAAGCGGATCTGGCGGCAGACATGCTCGCCATGCTGCTGGCCTCGCTGGAAGCCGACCGCGAAGCGATTCGCGCCGCGCGTGACAGCCACGACCAGAATGCCCTGCTCGAACGCGTGCACCGCTTGCACGGCGCCACCCGTTATTGCGGCGTGCCGCAACTGCGCGCCGCCTGCCAGCGCAGCGAAACCCTGCTCAAGCAGGACGATCCGAAAGCCGCCGCCGCGCTGGATGAACTGGAGCGCTCGATCAATCGACTCGCCGCGCAGGCGCGCATCAGCGCCTGATCCACGGCAAGGCGCTGCACACGCAAAGCGCTACAGTTGTCGCGGGCCATTGCGGCCCGCGTCGATGTTCCAGGAGGATTCATGCGCACAATTTTTTTCAGCAGTCAGACCTACGATCGCGACAGCTTTCTCGGCGCCGACTGCCCGGCCGGGCTCGAATTGCATTTTCAAGCTGCGCGACTGAGCCTCGATACGGCGGCGCTGGCCGAGCAGCACGAGGTGGTCTGCGCGTTCATCAATGACGACCTCAGCGCCCCGGTGCTCGAACGCCTCGCGGCTGGCGGCACGCGGCTGATTGCCCTGCGTTCGGCCGGTTACAACCATGTCGACCTGCCGGCGGCGAAACGCCTCGGCCTGGCCGTGGTTCGTGTGCCGGCCTACTCGCCGCATGCCGTGGCCGAACATGCCGTGGCGCTGATCCTCGCCCTCAATCGTCGCTTGCACCGTGCCTACAACCGCACCCGCGAAGGCGATTTCAGCCTGCATGGCCTGACCGGTTTCGATCTGGTCGGCAAAACCGTCGGCATCGTCGGCACTGGGCAGATTGGTGCGACCTTCGCGAAAATCATGCACGGCTTCGGCTGTGAACTGCTCGCTTACGATCCGTATCCCAATCCCGAGGTGCTGGCCTTGGGCGCACGTTATCTGAGCCTGCCGGAATTGCTCGCGCAGTCGCGGATCATCAGCCTGCATTGCCCGCTCAACGAGCAGAGCAAGCACCTGATCAATCGCGACTCACTGGCGCACATGCAGGCGGGGGCGATGCTGATCAACACCGGGCGTGGCGGGCTGGTGGACACGCCGGCGCTGATCGACGCGCTCAAGGACGGTCAACTCGGGTATCTGGGGCTGGATGTTTACGAGGAAGAGGCGCAGCTGTTTTTCGAGGATCGCTCCGACCTGCCGTTGCAGGACGATGTGCTGGCGCGTCTGCTGACGTTTCCCAACGTGATCATCACCGCGCATCAGGCGTTTCTGACCCGCGAAGCATTGGGCGCGATTGCCGCGACCACCCTGCACAACATCGCGACCTGGGCGGCAGGTGCGCCGCAGAACCAGGTCGAGGGTTGAACGGTTTTACTTGGACAGCGAAGACGCCAGGATCAGCAAGCCCAGCCAGCCGAACCCGAGCAGGCGCTGCTTGCTGGAGTGGCCGTTGCGCAGCAGGAACCAGACGAAAAACGCCGGTAGCAGAAACACCATGATTTTCAGCCAGCCCTCCACCGGGCGGCTGCCATCGGCGTTGAGCGGTTGCTGCTCCTCGCGGGCCTGTTCTGCGGCCTGCTGACGACGGCGACGCCCTGCTGCTGCCGGCATCACTTTGGGTAAAGGCTCGGACACTGGCGGCGCAACCGCCTCGGGCACTGCGTTGTTGCGTGGCAGGCTGCCGAAGGAAATCGTCGCGGCTTGCACCGGTGCCGCCGTCGATTGCGCCTGCATGGCGGCATGTTCGGCCATCGGCGCGCCGCAGTGAATGCACACCAGCGCTTCGGAACTGATGTTCCGCTTGCATTCATAACATTCGATCAGCGCCATGTTCCGTTCCTTCAGATTCGGGGGCCGGCAGTTTGCCATGACTGTCGCTGCATTTGAACCGGATCGAAGGTCGCACGCGTGCATCATTCTGCAATCGAGCCCGTGCTAGCATGTCGCGCATATTTGGAGGACCCATGGTCGAACACGATTTCCGCTACACCCTGATGAACCCGCAACACACCCTCACCGAATGCCGCGCCCTCGTTCCGGGCCGCTATCAGGTGACCGGTAACGGTGGCTCGATCCGCATCGGCGATGCCCTGTTGGTCACCCTCAAAGGCAGCAAGGATTTGTCCATGCGCCTGACCGTCGACACGGTCCGCCACTTGATCAATCCGCCAGGCCAATGGACCGCAATGACCACAGGCCCGGTGTTTGGCGAACTGGCCATTCACACCTGGCAGGTCAACTGCGACAGCTGCGCGAAAGAGCTGAGTTTCGAATTCGCCGTGGATGCCAAACTCGGCAAGATCGCCGAGAAACCCGCCGCCACCGCGCGCATCGCCGAGCTCGGCTGGAAAACCGCTGGCGACAAGCACCTGTGCCCGCAATGCCAGGAGCCTGCATGATGAAACGCCTCGCCCTGACCGCACTGATCGGTGTCGGCCTGGCTGGTTGCGCCGCAGAGCCGGTACAACTGCAGCACAACCGCAGCTACATTCTGGAATGGATCGGCGAGCGGCCACTGATGGATTACAGCCATTTGACCGTGACCCTCGGCGATGACGGCCGCGCCTACGGCAACGGCGGCTGTAATCATTGGTTCGCGCCGTACACGCAGGACGGCGACAAGCTGACTTTCGGCAAGATCGGCAAGACCCGCAAGCTCTGCGCCCCGGCGCTGATGGAGCAGGAACAACGGTTCTTGCAGGCGCTGGAAAAAGTCGAGCGCTGGGACATTTCGCCAATCGAGCAGATACGCTTCTGGCCGGCTCAAGGCAAACCGTTGCGCTGGTGGCTCGAAGAGGGTTGATCCGCCCTGAATCGCCAAGGCCCTCACCCTAGCCCTCTCCCAGAGGGAGAGGGGACTGATTGGGGCATATTGAAGAGTTATGTCGACGTGGTAATTCTTCGCCGAATCCATAATCGACTGGATCCTGTCTGACGGGACCATAATCAACTCGGTGTCTCAGGTCGATGTACGACGAAAGACACCTCGGTCGGCCCCCTCTCCCCCCGGGAGAGGGCTGGGGTGAGGGGCTTCTGGCGGTTTACTTCGTAGCCTGCAACGCCTCCAGCTTCGCCATCACCCCCGCCGCCGTCTGCTCACCGAGCAACTGCTCACGCACCTTGCCCTTGTCATCAATAATGAACGTCACCGGCAGCGCCTCACTGCGCGGCAGGTCGAACAGCTCGGCCGGATCCTGCGCCAGCACGGTGAACTTGATGCCGAGTTTCTCGCTTGCCTCTTTCAGCTCCGCGCCCTGCACGTTGTCGAAATTGACCCCGAACACCCCGACGTTCTTGCTCTTGAGCTCATCAGCCAAATGATTCAGCTCGGGAATTTCCGTGCGGCATGGGCCACACCATTCGGCCCAGTAATTGAGCACCACCCACTGCTTGTCCAGACGTTCGGACGCTACCTTCTGGCCGTTCTGGTCGATGCCGTAATCATTACCGCAGCCCCCCAGCATCAACGCCCCGAGAATCGTCAATGCCGCTGCCAATCGCCGTGTCATGTCGTGTTCCTTGTGAAAATTCGAAAGCGCCTGCGACCCATCGCCTCTGACGGTTCTGGATTGCGCGCCGCACAGTTAGAATAGCCGCCACTTTACGCCAGAAGCGACCCGCCATGACCGATCTGACGCTTTATCACAATCCGCGCTGCTCGAAATCCCGCGGCGCGCTGGAACTGCTCGAAGCCCGCGGCTTGCATCCGACCGTCGTGCGCTACCTGGAAACGCCGCTCAGCGCCGCGCAGATCAAGGCCCTGCTCGGCAAGCTCGGAATCAGCGCGCGGCAGCTGCTGCGCAGCGGTGAAGAGGAATACAAAACCCTGAACCTGGCCGACGCCAGCCTCAGCGAGCAGCAGCTGATCGACGCCATTGCCGCGCACCCGAAACTCATGGAGCGGCCGATTCTCGAAGTCGGCGACAAGGCCGTCATCGGTCGCCCACCGGAAAACGTGCTGGAGTTGTTGCCATGAGCACGCCGTACATTCTGGTTCTCTATTACAGCCGCAACGGTTCGACCAACGAGATGGCCCGGCAAATCGCCCGTGGCGTCGAGCAGGCCGGAATGGAAGCGCGTCTGCGCACAGTGCCGGCGATTTCCACCGAATGCGAAGCGGTAGCGGCGGAGATTCCCGCCGAAGGCGCGCTCTACGCCAGCCTCGACGATCTGAAGAACTGCGCTGGCCTCGCCTTGGGCAGTCCGACGCGTTTCGGCAACATGGCCGCGCCGCTCAAGTACTTCCTCGACGGCACCAGCAACCTCTGGCTGACTGGCGCGCTGGTCGGCAAACCGGCCGGCGTGTTTACCTCCACCGCCAGCCTGCACGGCGGTCAGGAAACCACGCTGCTGTCGATGATGTTGCCGCTGTTGCATCACGGCATGTTGATCACCGGCCTGCCCTACAGCGAATCGGCCCTGCTCGAAACCGAAGGTGGCGGCACGCCTTACGGGGCCAGCCATCACGCCGGTGCCGACGGCAAGAACGGTCTTGATCAGCACGAAGTGGCGCTGTGTCGCGCACTCGGTCTGCGCCTGGCGAAAACCGCACAGAAGCTGGTGGGCTGATGGCGAAGAAGCCGAAAGTCCTGCCCTCGATAGAGTGGCTAGAGCCACGGGTGAAGGCGATGCGCGTGCTCAGCCTGCTGAGCTTTTTCGCCCTCGCCGGTCTGCTCGCTGTTTATTACCTGCTGTTCGCCGATCTGCATGGCGCGCGGCCTTGGGTGATTCTGCTGGTCGAACTGATCCCGTGGCTGGTCCTCGCCCCGGCGATGATCATGGGCAGCGCCCGTGGCCATTCGTGGATGTGTTTTGTGGTGAACCTGTACTTCATCAAAGGCGCCCTGGCGGCGTACGACCCCAACCGGCAGTTGTTCGGCCTGCTGGAAATGGCCGCGAGCCTGGCGGTGTTCTGCTCGGCGCTGCTGTATGTGCGCTGGCGCTATCAGTTGAATCGCAAATTGGCTGGCGAAGGCGAGATCAGCGTCGCCTGACCAACCGCTTTCGCGAGCAGGCTCGCTCCCACAGGGAATGCATTCCAGAGGTGGGAGCGAGCCTGCTCGCGAATGCAGCGACGCGGTTTTAATGGTTGACGGTATAGGCGAGCATCATCGAAATCTGGCTCATCGGCCGTCCGCCGCTCTGTTCGTGCCATTGGTTGAACGCGTTCTGCACCGTCGCCAGATCGCGCTGGCTGGTCGGCACTTTGTCGACGATCTTCTGCGCATTCAGCGCCGCAACCACGTCGTAGCTCGGCACGAACGTGTCCTTGCCGACCATGCGCAAAAAGCGTGGCGCCGACAGCCCGCCGAGTTGGTGGCCGTGCTTTTTCAGGTACGTCCACAGACCGACGATATCGGTCACCGGCCAGTCGGCGATCAATGCGCCGAAGCTGCCCTTGTCCTTTTCCACATCGAGAATGAACTGCGCATTGCGCGGCACACTTTTCAGCTTGCCCAGATGGCGGATGATCCGCGCGTCCTGCATCAGCCGCTCAAGGTGCTCGGCGCTCATCAGCACGACTTTTTCCGGATCGAACTTGAAGAACACCTCTTCGAACGCCGGCCACTTGGCGTCGACCAGGCTGTGCTTGAGCCCGGCGCGAAAAACCCGCAGGGCCATGGTCGAGAGGTAGCGGTCGTCGCGGATCTTGCGCAGTTGTGCGGGGGTCTTGGGAACGGGCAGATGGGCTTCCAGTTCAGCCGCCGAACCGAAACGGTTCAGACAGTATTCGTGCAGCCACTTGTAATCGCGCATGCCCTCTCCTATTGAATGAAGCGAAGAAACCAATGTGGGAGCGAGCCTGCTCGCGAAGAGGGAGTCTCAGTCAACCAATCAGTTGAATGACACACCGCTTTCGCGAGCAGGCTCGCTCCCACATTTGAAGGTGTTTACAGATTGACGACATTGACGAAACGCGAAGCCGCGGTTTCGTCGATCTTCAGGCTGGTGAAGTCGAACAGGTTGCGGTCGGCCAGTTGCGACGGCACCACGTTCTGCAGGCTGCGGAAAATCGATTCGGTACGGCCCGGGGTCTTGCGATCCCAGTCCTGAAGCATTTCCTTGACCACCTGGCGCTGCAGGTTTTCCTGCGAGCCGCAAAGGTTGCACGGGATGATCGGGAATTGCTTCAAGTCCGAGTAGGCCTGAATGTCCTTCTCGTTGCAGTAAGCCAGCGGGCGAATCACCACGTTGCGGCCATCGTCGGCGCGCAGCTTCGGCGGCATCGCTTTGAGGGTGCCGTTGAAGAACATGTTGAGGAAGAACGTTTCGACGATGTCGTCGCGGTGATGACCGAGGGCCATTTTCGTCGCGCCGATTTCGTCAGCGAAGGTGTACAGCGTGCCGCGACGCAGGCGCGAGCACAGCGAACAGGTGGTCTTGCCTTCCGGCACCAGTTCCTTGACCACCGAGTAAGTGTCCTTCTCGACGATGTGGTACTCGATGCCCAGTTCTTTCAGGTAGGCCGGCAGCACGTGCTCAGGAAAGCCCGGCTGTTTCTGGTCCATGTTCACCGCGACGATGTCGAACTTGATCGGTGCAACCTTCTGCAGGTGCATCAGCACGTCGAGCATGGTGTAGCTGTCCTTGCCCCCGGACAGGCAGACCATGACCTTGTCGCCATCTTCGATCATGTTGAAATCGGCGACCGCTTCGCCGGCCAGGCGGCGCAGGCGCTTTTGCAGTTTGTTCTGGTTGACCGTAAGAGTGCCCATGACGCGAAATCCGTGAGGTGTGACGAAAGGCCGGCATTTTACGCAAAAACCCTGGTAGCGCGAAGCATCTGTGGCGAGGGGATTTATCCCCGCTGGGTTGCGAAGCAGCCCCTAAACCTGAGAACTCGTATTGCCTGACACTGCGCGGTGTATGGCTTGGCGACTGCTCCGCAGCCGAACGGGGATAAATCCCCTCGCCACAAAAGTGTTTCAACCCCAAAAATGCCTGCCCCGCAAGACCCCGAGGCGATTACCTGCAATATTTACAGCGCGATTTGCTCTAAGCCCGGCATACCGGTGCGCTGGAGTCCTTTCTATACTGCGACATAAGGTCGCACACATCTGAAGACCTGTATTTGCTCGGCCATCTTGGCCCGTAGGCGCTCCGTTGGGGGGCGATGGCAATGACAAGAGGAGTGAATGGCATGATCCATCACGTAGTGGGACTGTTTACCCACCCCGATCAGGAATGGAAGGAGATCCGTGGCGACCAAGAGGAAAGCATCAGCCACATGTACCTGACGCATACGCTGATTCTAGCGGCGATCCCCGCTGTTTCGGCGTTCATCGGCACGACCCAGGTCGGTTGGGTGATCGGCAATC
The DNA here is from genome assembly GCF_024072275.1 of Pseudomonas siliginis. Taxonomy (NCBI): domain Bacteria; kingdom Pseudomonadati; phylum Pseudomonadota; class Gammaproteobacteria; order Pseudomonadales; family Pseudomonadaceae; genus Pseudomonas; species Pseudomonas siliginis. The sequence goes on from NZ_CP099598.1 coordinate 4,377,655, forward strand.
GCGCGCCGGTAATGCTCACGTTTGAAAGCGCCTTGTGGATGACCATCATGTCCTACCTGGCGATGCTCGGCGGGGTCGCGGTGATGGGCGCTTTCGTGCACTGGATGGCGCGCACCTATGACGCCAATCCAAGCCTGGCCCGTTGCGTGGCGTTTGCCACTTACACGGCGACACCGTTGTTCGTCGGCGGCCTGGCGGCGCTGTATCCGCACATGTGGCTGGGGATGATCGTCGGCACGGCCGCCATCTGCTACACGGTGTATCTGCTGTACGTCGGCTTGCCGACGTTCATGAACATCCCTTCGGATGAAGGTTTTCTGTTTTCCAGCTCGGTGCTCGCGGTTGGGCTGGTGGTGCTGGTGGCGATCATGGCGTTCACCGTGATTGTCTGGGGCCTGGGTGTCGGCCCGGTCTATACCAACTGACCTGTTTCCTCCCTGAGAAAAACAACATCTGCCAATACAGGCCGCCGCAAGGCGGCCTTCTTGTTGGAGCGACGACCATTCGGCAGGTCGGCGATTCGCAAGTCGCCGGGGTTGCGGCATACTCGGCGTCTCTGGAGATCCATCAAGCATGCCCGAGCAACTCAATACCCGCGTCGAAGATTGTTACCAACTCGCTGAATCCTTTTTCAAACGTTCCTTCAAACGCCCCGTGGTCAGTCTCAAGCTGCGCGGGCAGAAAGCCGGTGTCGCGCATCTGCACGAGAACCTGCTGCGCTTCAACCCGCAGCTGTACCGGGAAAACACCGAACACTTCCTCAAGCAGACCGTGGCCCACGAAGTCGCCCACTTGATCGCTCATCAACTGTTCGGCGACCGCATCCAGCCCCATGGCGAGGAGTGGCAACTGATCATGCGCGGCGTCTACGAACTGCCGCCGGATCGCTGCCACACCTATGAAATCAAGCGGCGCAGCGTGACCCGCTATATCTACAAATGCCCGTGCCCCGACAGTGATTTCCCGTTTACCGCCCAGCGCCATGGCCTGGTGCGGCAAGGGCGGCGGTATTTATGCCGGCGCTGCCGCAGTACGCTGGTGTTCAGTGGTGAAATGCGGGTGGAATGACAGTTTTGTAGAGTATCGGCGGGCCCCTTCGCGAGCAGGCTCGCTCCCACAGGGGAATGCATTTCAATGTGGGAGCGAGCCTGCTCGCGAAGGCGGCGGCATGAGCGCTACAGAATCACCCTGGCCGAACGCAACTCGGCGATCCGCTCAGCACTCAACCCTAACTCCCCCAACACCTCATCCGTATGCTGCCCCAACCCCGCACCAACATGCCTTGGCGCCGGCAACGCCTCAGAGAATTTCAACGGACAGGCCATCTGCGCCTGCGTCGTGCCATCGCCGCGCGGCACCTGGGTCACCAGCTCCCGCGCCTGTAACTGCGGATGGCGCAACGCCTCGCCCAGACTCAGTACCGGCTCGACACAGGCATCGACCCCGGCGAACAATTCACACAGTTCTGCAAAATCGTGCCGCTCGAATTCGATGCGCAACGCCTCTTTCAAGGCTTGTTGTTGCTCGGGCCTGGGCGACAACCCTTGCGCCGCCAGCTCCGGCCGGCCCAGCGCCGTGCACAATTGCTGCATGAAGGCCGGCTCCAGACTGCCCACCGACATCCAGCGCCCATCCCGGGTGCGGTAATAATCGTAAAAGCTGCCGCCATTGAGCATCTGATCTTCGCGGCCCGGTTCCGCGCCGCAGGCCAGATAGCCAGCGCCGGCCATGGCGTTCAGGCTGAACGCGCAGTCGGTCATGCTCACATCCAGATGGGTGCCCTGCCCGGTTTGCTGACGGGCAATCACCGCTGCCAGCAAGCCGATCACGCCGTGTAGCGAGCCGCCCGCCACGTCTGCCACCTGCATGCCCAGCGGCAACGGCCCGCTGTCGGCGCGACCGGTGTAGCTAGCCAGCCCGGCCAGCGCCAGATAGTTGATGTCATGCCCGGCGCGCTCCTTGTACGGCCCGGTCTGGCCGTAACCGCTGATCGACACATAAATCAGCTTTGGATTGATCGCTTTCAACGCTTCATAACCCAGGCCCAGACGCTCCATCACCCCGGGGCGAAACTGCTCGAGGACGATGTCGTACTCGCCCAGCAGTTGCTTGATGATCTGCAGCGCTTCGGGCTGTTTCAGGTCCAGCGCCAGACTGCGCTTGTTGCGGTTCAGATAAGCGTGGCTGGCTGAGACCCCGCCATCATGCGGCGGCAGCACCCGCAGCAGATCCATACGCGTCGGCGATTCGATGCGCAGCACCTCGGCGCCCATGTCCGCCAGCAGCAACGAGGCGAACGGCCCCGGCAGCAAGGTCGAGAAATCGAGAATCTTCAGTGAGGCCAGCGGTGCAGACATGGGCGAACTCCTTGGGCGATGTACTCAGCCTAGGCAGCCATCGGCGATGCGGCAATCACCGCAAATGTCAGCAGGTGTGACCGTTGCGCTCAAATTCCGGGCAAGAAAAAACCCGCCGAAGCGGGTTTTTCTGTGCAAGCGATGCTTACTTCACATTGCTCGGGGTTGGGCCTTCAGCCACACCCAGGTCGTCTTCTTCACGCTCGTCGGAGATACCGCGACCGCCGGAAGCCAGCTCGGTCTGCAGTTGATCGGTGTCCAGTTCCTTGACCCACTTGGCGACGACGATGGTCGCTACAGCGTTACCGACCAGGTTGGTCAGTGCGCGGGCTTCGGACATGAAGCGGTCGATACCGAGGATCAGCGCCAGACCGGCAACCGGCAGGTGACCAACCGCCGACAGCGTCGCGGCCAGAACGATGAAGCCCGAACCGGTTACACCTGCCGCGCCTTTGGAGGACAGCAGCAGCACCAGCAGCAGAGTGATCTGGTGGGTGATGTCCATGTGCGTGTCGGTCGCCTGGGCGATGAACACGGCGGCCATGGTCAGGTAGATCGAAGTACCGTCAAGGTTGAACGAGTAACCGGTCGGGATCACCAGACCCACGACGGATTTCTTCGCGCCCAGACGCTCCATCTTGATCAGCATGCGTGGCAGTGCCGATTCCGACGAGGACGTACCCAGTACGATCAACAGCTCTTCACGGATGTAACGCACCAGTTTGAACACGCTGAAACCGTGAGCACGGCAGATCGCACCCAGCACCAGCACGACGAACAGGACGCAGGTGATGTAGAAGCAGATCATCAACTGGCCCAGTTGCACCAGCGAGCCGACACCGTAGGCACCGATGGTGAACGCCATGGCACCGAACGCACCCAGTGGCGCCAGTTTCATGATCATGTTGATGATGTTGAACATCACGTGGGCGAAGCGATCGATCATGTCCAGCAGCGGACGACCGTACGAGCCGAGGCGATGCAGGGCGTAGCCGAAGATCACCGAGAACATCAGCACTTGCAGGATGTCACCGGTGGCGAACGCGCCGACGATGGTGTTCGGGATCACATTGAGGAGGAAACCGACAATGCTCTGGTCTTTACTGGCCGTCACGTAGGTGGCGATTTTCGAGGCGTCCAGGGTGGTGACGTCGATGTGCATGCCGGCGCCCGGTTGCACAACGTTGACCACGATCAGACCGATCAGCAGGGCAATGGTGGAAACGATTTCGAAGTACAGCAGCGCGTAACCGCCGGTCTTGCCTACCGATTTCATGTTCTGCATGCCGGCGATGCCGCTGACAACAGTACAGAAGATGATCGGGGCGATGACCATTTTGATCAGCTTGATGAAGCCGTCACCCAGTGGCTTGAGGGCCACACCGGTCTGCGGATAGAAGTGACCAAGCAGGATGCCGATGGCGATGGCAACGATCACCTGGAAATACAGGGATTTGTACAGTGGCTGACGAGTCGTCATTGCAGGTTTCCTCAAGCGTCCAGCGGCAACATCCATCTGTCGAGCGCCGAACCTTAATTGCGAACCCTCCTGCACTGGAGGGATTTGTTGTTGGAACGGCATTTTTCCCGGTCGGAGAATGCACGCTTCTGTGGCTTGTATCGCAAACGTCGTGCCAGATTGGTGCGAATGGCAGCAAGCCTTTTGATATCAGGGCCTGCGGGAGTTCCCTGTCACCAATCAGCGACTTGAGGCATGGCGGATTTCCGCCAACTGAGCGTTCAGCGTCCTGCAATTTGGCGGAAATCCGCCTTGTGGCGTTGCCGGCCCGCCATTACGATCGGTGCCTGAACAAGGATTGCCGCTTATGCGCGAACGCACCATCGCCAGCCATTTCGCCCGCGCCGCCCTTGGCGGTGCACGCCGGCGTGGCCTGGATTATTCAGGCTTGTTGCAGCAACTGGGAATCAGCCCGGAGTTGCTCGACGAGCCCCGCGCGCGGATTGCCCCGGAGCAGTTCACCCGGCTGATTCAAGGGCTGTGGCTGGCGCTGGACGACGAATACCTGGGTTTCGGCAATGCGCCGAGCAAGCCCGGCAGCTTCGCCATGATGTGCCACGCCTCGATTCACTGCCGTAACTTGGAGAAGGCTCTGCAACGTGGCTTGTTGTTTTACAGCCTGTTCCCCGACGCCCCACGCCTGACCCTGCGTCGCGAAGACGAATGGGTGCGTTTGAGCCTGGACGACGCGCAGTCGTGGGACCCGGATCATTTTCTCAGCGAGAGCCTGTTGGTGATCTGGCACCGCCTCGGCAGTTGGCTGATCGGCCAGCGCATTCGCCTCGAGCAGGCAACCTTCAGCTATCCGCGCCCCGAGCACGGCAGCGAATACGACCTGCTGTTCCCCTGCCCGCTGACCTTTGATGCCGAGCAAAGCAGCCTGCTGTTTCACAGTCGCTATCTGGCCATGCCGCTGTTGCAGGACGAACGCACGCTCAAGCATTTTCTCGAACGCTCCCCCGCCGACCTGCTCTCACGCCCGGACGACGGCGACAGCCTGAGCAGCCGTCTGCGCCGCTTGCTCAGTCGCGACGCTGCGCACTGGCCTGATCTGGAAGCGGTTGCGGCGCATCTGCATATCAGTCCGCAAACCTTGCGCCGGCACTTGCGCGAGGAAGGCAGCAGTTTTCAGGAGCTCAAGGATCAGCTGCGGCGGGATATCGCCATCTACCATCTGGGCCGGGCGGAGCTGTCGTTGCAACAGATTGCCGAGCAGCTCGGGTTCTCTGAGCCTTCGGCGTTTCATCGGGCGTTCAAGAAATGGACGGGGCTGACACCGGGGGCTTATCGGTCGCAGGAGCAATGAGGCGCTAAATCAAAAGCCCCTCACCCTAACCCTCTCCCGGAGGGAGAGGGGACTGATTGGGGGATGCTTGAGAAATACGCCGACCTGCAAGCTCTCTATTGAATCGATATTCGCTGCAAATCGCTCAGGTCGATAATTTTCCAAAGACACTTCGGTCAGTCCCCTCTACCTCTGGGAGAGGGTTAGGGTGAGGGCAGCTCGCAATCACACCGCAGGAAAATCAATCCTGAACGCCGCCCCTCCCATCGGTGAATCACCCAAAGCCAAACGCGCGTTGTAGCTTTCGATGATGTCTTTGACCACCGCCAGCCCGATGCCCTGCCCCGGATGTTGGGCATCCAGGCGTTCGCCGCGTTCGAGAATCCGCGCACGCTGATCGAGTGGAACACCCGGGCCATCATCCTCGACACACAACTCGATCCCGGCCAGTGATTCGCGCACGCTGACCCGCACTTCGCCGAGGCACAGGCGATAGGCGTTTTCCAGCAGGTTGCCGAGCATTTCCAGCAAGGCGCCCTGCTCGATCGGCACGTAACAGTGCTCGGGCAGATCAAAGGTCACGCGCACGTGTTTGTCGCGGTAGACCTTGTCCAGCGTATCGCACAGGCTTTTGAGCACCGGTCGCAGGCGCACCTGATGGCGGACCAGGCCGCTTTTGCGCAGGCTGGCCCGTTGCAGTTGGTAGCTGATCTGCTGGCTCATGCGTTCGATCTGGCTTTGCAGAACCCAGGCCTGGTCGCGGTCTTCGGGGCGCTGGGCCATGTCTTCGCTGACGCCTTGCAGCACCGCCAACGGGGTTTTCAGGCTGTGGGCGAGGTCGTCGAGGGAGTCGCGGTAGCGGCTGCGTTGCTGGCGCTCGCTGAGCAGCAAGCGGTTGAGCGAGCCGGTCAGGCGCAGCAGTTCACGCGGGTGTTTTTCCGTCAGGCTTTCGCGGGTGCCGCCTTCGATTTCGTCGAGTTCCTGGCTCAAACGGCGCAAGGCCTTGAGGCCCCAGGTCAGGCCGATCCATAGCAGCGCCAGCAAGACCAGCAATGCCGCACCGAAGCCCAGATAGAGATTTTCGCGCAGGCCTTCGAGGGTGGTTTCGTATTCACGCACCGGTTGCAGGGCGACGATGCTGAACGCTGCGCTTTTGCCGCCGAGCAATTTGACTTCGACGTCGTAGACAAAAAATTCCTGACCGCTGGCTTCACGGATCCGCGCAAACTCATTGCCGAGGCCGTCGTAGCGCGGTTTGTAGTTGATCTGTTCTTCCTGGGTGGCTTTCGAACGCCACACCAACTTGCCGTCGCGGTCGTAGATATAGCCGAGCAAACGGAAATCGGTGAGGTTGAAGCGTTCGTCGGGCAATTGCGACGGCATCACCAGCCGACCGTTTTCCACCCGTGCGGCGGAAATCAATGTGGTGACGTCGGAGGCCAGACGTTGCTCGATCGAGTCCTGCAAGGCAAGGCTGAAGGCACCCTGCATCGCCGGCAGCAAGGCAAGCATGAACAACACCGCCAACGTGGTGGCGGCGAGCATCAAGCGAACGCGAAGGGAACGGATCAAGTGCAGCGCTCATTGAACAGGTAACCGAGGCCGCGCACGGTGTCGATCGGTTTGAACCCGGCCGGGCCTTCGAGCTTGCGGCGCAAACGGCCGACCAGCACTTCGATGACATTCGGATCGCGCTCGTCATCGTCCGGATAGAGCTGCTCCATCAAGCGATCCTTGGGCACCACTTGCTGATGATGGCGCATGAGGTATTCGAGGATGCGGTATTCGTAAGCAGTCAGCGCCAGCGGTTGTTCATCGAGGCTGGCCTGTTTGCGATTGAGGTCGAGCAGCAACGGCCCGGCAACGATGGTCGACTGGGTGAAGCCGCTGGAGCGGCGCAGCAATGCGTTCAGGCGTGCGTCGAGTTCTTCGAACTGGAACGGCTTGACCACGTAATCGTCGGCACCGGCGGCGAGGCCTTCGACCTTGTCCTGCCAGTTGCCGCGCGCGGTGAGGATCAGGATCGGGAAGGTCTTGCCGCCCGAGCGCAACTGGCGGATCAGGTCGAGGCCGCCCATGCCCGGCAGGCCGAGATCAATCACCGCCAGATCGAAGTTGTACTGGCCGGTCTGGTACAGCGCCTCCTCGGCATTGGCCACGGACTCGACCACATGACCGCTCTCCGTCAGACGGGTTTGCAGGTGATGACGCAACAGCGCCTCGTCTTCGACGACCAACAGTTTCATGCCTTTCTCCCTATCACTTGAACTCTCCAGGCAACTACCTGTGGGAGCGAGCCTGCTCGCGAATACGGTGGATCAGCCAAGCAAGTGTCGGCCGATACACCCCTTTCGCGAGCAGGCTCGCTCCCACACTTCAAACTGCGACAACCGCTTAGAAATAGTAGTTGGCCGACAGGTAGGTCTGCGCGCTGCTGGTCAAGTCCAGCGAGCCCTGTTTGCTGCCGCCGCTTTCTTTCATTTCGGTGCTGGCGTTGCTGCGAAGGTAACGGTAACCGAGTTCCACCGAGGTGTTCTGCGAAACTTGCTGCAACACACCGACCTGGCCACCGATGGCGTAACCGATGTCGCTGTCACGGCTGAAGCCGGGCGAATCCTGCGTCAGTTTGGTCAGACCGGCCGTGGCGCCACCGAACAATTTGGTGCTGCCGCCTACTGGATAGAACAGGTCATAGCTGCCGAGCAGATTTTCCTGGCGCAGTTTAACGCCATTGTGCGAGCCGGAAACGTTGTCATAGGTGGCGTAGTAGCGGCCCTGGCTGTTTTGCTGACCGAGGCGCATGCCGTAGGTGTTGTTGCCGTCGATGGCCCCAGTGACGTTGGGGTTGCCGAGGTTGTTGTTGAGCGCGTGGGACTTGTCGATCTTGTCGCTGGTCTGGCCGAATGTCAGGCCGGCGAAGTTGCTGGTGTCGTCGGCATTCGCCGCGATGCTGGAGCCTAACAGGGTAAAAGCCAGCAGCAATTTGTTTAAACGAGTCATGGGTATTTCCTCTTTCACAGTGCTGTTTGGGTATGGCGCAAGGTTACTGAGCCGCCCCTGTACGGCCCCTGAACCGTCTCTGAACCTGACCTGAACCAGATCGACTAGGCTGTTCTGACCACTTTCAATAAGGACACCCGACCATGCGACTGTTCCTCGCCCTCACTTTGCTGGCGGTCAGCAGCCTCACCCAGGCTGCGATCAAGACTGAAGAAATCCCCTACCAAAGCGCCGACGGCAGCAAACTGATCGGCTACTACGCCTACGACGACGCGATCAAAGGCCCACGCCCCGGCGTTGTCGTGGTCCACGAATGGTGGGGGCTGAACGATTACGCCAAGCGCCGCGCGCGGGATCTCGCCGAACTCGGCTACAGCGCGCTGGCCATCGACATGTATGGCGAAGGCAAGAACACCGAGCACCCGAAAGACGCCATGGCCTTCATGCAGGCGGCGACCAAGGATGCCGATGCCGCCAGTAAACGCTTCGCCGCCGGGCTCGATCTGTTGAAGAAGCAAAAGCAGACCGACCCGAACAAAATCGCCGCCATCGGCTATTGCTTCGGTGGCGCCGTGGTGCTCAATGCCGCGCGTCAGGGTGTGCCGCTGGCCGGTGTGGTGAGTTTCCACGGAGCGCTGGCGACCAAGACCCCGGCGACTCCGGGCAGCGTCAAGGCGAAAATCCTCGTCGAGCATGGGGCGCTGGACAGCATGGTCACTCAGGACAATGTCACCGCGTTCAAGGCAGAAATGGACAAGGCCGGGGCGGACTACAAGTTCGTCAGTCTGGATGGCGCCAAGCATGGTTTCAGCAATCCGGATGCCGATCGTTTGAGCCATGGCGAGCATGGCGGGCCGGACATTGGTTACAACAAGGCGGCGGATGAAAAATCCTGGGCGGATATGCAGGCGTTCTTCAAGAAGATTTTCGGCTGAGTCAGTAACGCCGAGGCGCGGCTTTCGCGAGCAGGCTCGCTCCCACACCGGATATCTGTCGCGCAGAAGATCCCTTGTGGGAGCGAGCCTGCTCGCGAAGGCTTCACCGCCGATCTCGACCTCGCCCCGACTAACCGGCAAAATGCCCGCCATGAACTTCACCCCCGCCCTGCCCGCCTGCTGCACTGCGCTCGACAGCCACTGGCCGTTGCCGACGGTCCTGGCCGATACCGTGCTGCTCAGTACCCACTTCGACCCGGCACGCCTGCTTGGCGATGACTTCCAGCGCAGCGCTGTGCTGGCGCCGCCGAGCATTCAGCGCTCGGTGGCCAAGCGCCAGGCCGAGTTTCTCGCTGGACGCATCTGCGCCCGGGCCGCGCTGCAACAACTCGAAGGCCTGTATATCGTCCCGCCGATCGGCGAAGACCGCGCCCCGGTGTGGCCGGCGCATATCTGCGGCTCGATCACTCACAGCACCGGCCGTGCGGCGGCGATTGTTGCCAACAAGCAGCACTGGCGCGGCTTGGGCATGGATCTGGAAAACCTGTTGAGCCATGAGCGCGCCGAACGCTTGGCCGGGGAAATCCTCACGCCAGCGGAACTGCAACGCATGGCGGCGGGTTCTCAGGAGCAACTGGCGCTGCGGGTGACCCTGACGTTTTCGGTCAAAGAGAGTTTGTTCAAGGCGCTGTACCCGATCGTGCAGCAGCGCTTTTATTTCGAGCATGCCGAAGTGCTGGAGTGGACTGAGGCGGGACAGGTCAGGCTGCGGTTGTTGACGGATCTGTCGAGCGAATGGCGCAATGGATCGGAGCTGGAGGCGCAGTTCGGCGTGCAGGATGGGCAGTTGTTGAGCCTGGTCAGTATTCCTGCCTGAAGTTTTGCATTGCCTGTAATGGCGCCTTCGCGAGCAGGCTCGCTCCCACAGGGGATTGCATTTCAAATGTGGGAGCGAGCCTGCTCGCGAAGGCGGTATACCGAATCTCAGCGGCGCTCCTGATTCCTCGGCCAACTCAGACTGAAACACGCCCCGCCCAGGCTCTTGCTCTTGCCAATGATCGCGCGGCCGTCGTGCCAGTGAATGATCCGCCGCACAATCGACAACCCCAGACCATGCCCGCCCGAGGCGCGCGTGCGGCTATCGTCGAGGCGCAGAAACGGCGTGAAGATCCGCTCCCAAGCCACTTCCGGCACGCCCGGCCCGTCATCCTCGACGTCGATCCGGCAGCGCAACTGGCCGACCTGATAACTCACCGTCACCTGCGAATGCGCATGGCGCATCGCGTTGCCCACCAGATTCTGCAGCGCTCGGTGCAGATAACGCGGTTCGGCCTCGACCCAGGCGCCGTCATTGTCGGCAGATGAAAGACACAAACCGCGCTGCACCGTGACCTCGGCGCGCAGCGGCGCCAATTCTTCGATCACCTGATTGACCAGCGCATCCAGATCGACTCGCTGGAAAGTCAGCGCCGGCGAGCCTTGCTCCAGTCGTGCGTAGGTGAGCATTTCGTCGACCAGCTTATCGAGGTCTTCAATGTCGTGATCCATGCCTTCACGGTATTTCTCCAGTGCCTGCGGGGTGGTGGCCGTGCCGATCATTTCCAGCCCGAAACGCAACCGTGCCACTGGGGTACGCAGTTCATGAGACACCGCGCGCACCAGTTCACGCTGGATCGCCAGCAACTGTTGCAAGTGCTCAGCCATGCCATTGAACGCCGACGCAAGCCGCCCGACAGAGTCAGCGCCGCGCGCCGGCACACGAGTTTCCAGGCTGCCCTTGGCAATGCGCGTGGCCGCTGCTTCGAGACCGCGCAAACGCCGCTCAAGCTGACGCACCAGCAGATAAACGATGAGACCGATCAGCGTCAGACCGAGCGCGGCAATCAATACCAGCCATTCCGGCGGGTAAGGATTCATCTGATACAGCGGGCCGATTTCCAGCACCCACGGCGTGCCGACCATGCCGGCAAACACGCGGATCGAATCGCCGCCCTTGCCCAGCGCCATCACCGTGTCGCCCTCGGCCACGCGACGACTCTGGTCTTCGTCCATGTCGGCGTCATTTACCGTGACCAGACGCAGATCGAAGCCGAAGCCCTTTTCCTGCTTTATCTGCGCCAGACGCTTGGGCTGTTCGCCGACCGGTACCCGCACCAGCTCATCGGCCAGCAAATAGATGGTCGCCCGGGCCAGTTGCTCGCTGATCTGCTGCACCTCTCCTACCAGTACAAGCTGCTCTTTTTCGCTGATCAGCCGATAGACCTTGGCGGCATGTGGCCCGGTTTGCTCGACCAGCGCCTGACCGCGCAGGACACGGGTGCGCTGGGCCAGATCAAGGTCGGTTTCAGAGAATTTCTTCAGCGTCAGCGGTATACCGAGCAGCCGCTCCCACACCAGCAGCGCGCGATGGCGTTCGGTCTGGTTCATCGGTTGCAGGTTGTCGGCCATCAGCGAGAAGGTGCCGTGGGCCAGGCGTTCGCGATATTGCTCGCTGCGCACCTGATTGAGCAGGTTCAGCGCCAGCACGCCGAGCACCGCCACCAGAATCAGCGCGGCGCACATGCCGCCGTAGATGCGCAGGAAGATCGAATTCACAGCGCCAGGTCTGCGCAGGCCTCAGGGACGAACAGGTAGCCTTTGCTGCGAATGGTCTTGATCAGGCGCGGATGATCGGGGTCGTCGCCGATTTTCGGGCGGATGCGCGAGATGCGCACGTCGATCGAGCGGTCCTGGCCGTCATAGCCGATGCCGCGTAATGCAGTGAAGATTTCTTCCCGGGAAAGAATCCGCCCGGCATTGGACACCAGCAGCCAGAGCAGGTCGAACTCGGCGCTGGTCAGCTCGATGCCGTTGTCGCTCAGCCAGGCTTCGCGCAATGCGTTGTCGACCACCAGTGGACCGAATTGCAACCGCCGGGATTTTTCCGCGACCGGCTCCGGTGTGTCACTGCGTCGCAGCAACGCCTGGATGCGCGCCAGCAACAAGCGCGGGCGCACCGGTTTGCACACATAGTCGTCGGCACCGAGGTCGAGGCCGTGGATCTGATCAGCGTCATCGGTGCGCGCGGTGAGCATCAGGATCGGCCCGTCGTACTGGCTGCGCACCTTGCGGCAGATGCTCAGGCCATCTTCGCCGGGCAGCATCAGATCGAGGATCACCAGATCCGGCTGCTCCTTGATGATCCGCGCCGCCGCCAGCGCACCGTTGCCTTCGATCTCGACGCGCAGGCCATTGGCTTGCAGGTAATCGCGGGTGAGCTCGGCCAGTCGCTGGTCATCCTCGACGATCAATACCTGCCAGGTTTGTTGCTCCACCGGTGACCTCTGCTTGCTGTTTTTATTAAAAGAAGAAAGACAATCGCCTGACACGGACAAAACCTGTGGGAGCGAGCCTGCTCGCGAAAGCGTCTGTTGCTTCAACCTGAATGCTCAGTGGTCAACCGATTCGCGAGCAGGCTCGCTCCCACAATCCTGCGTGTATCTCCCGATCATCTGTCATGTTTCAGGAGGATAAAAATGCTCATGCGCCCAGCGATTGTATAAACGCCGATCACCCGGAAAACAAGTCGGTAAATGCGTTCGGACAAGGCGGAATTCTGTGATAGGGTTCGCGCCCTTAAAAAACCGCTGAAGCGTTTTTCCAGGCAAAAAAACAGTGACAAACGGTCTGGCTCAGCAGGTTCGCGGCCTACACGCGTTTTCCCTGTTTCTTACACAAATTACGCACAGGCTTATCCACAGGTAGTACGTTGCAATCCCCCCCTGAAACGCATTATCTTGTAGCACGGCGAAAACGGAGACCCTACATATAGGGTTTTCACCTAAAACGCCCAACCACATTTCAGACCTGAAACTCAAGCGCTTTATGGCCGGTTTCCGGTAGAACAAGCGAGTTTTTTCAAGCCCAAACCGCACTGGCGGTTGGCACCGTTTTATTTGGTCCGAAACGGACAAAACGGTATGGGTGTTGCAGTCATGACTGCCACCCGCGAAGGAATCCGGTGGCGAGCTTCGGCTCGTAACCAAAACTTCGGCAAGGATGCGGCGTTGCAGCCTTTTTCCTACTGTTCCGAAGTTTGTAATGCCGACGCCCGTCGGTTGCAGTGCTTCGGTACAGAACGGTGAGCACCATGACGGTGCCAAACAAACATAGAGAATGTGGAGACCACCCCCCATGCAAACCGACACAACTCGCGAGAACCCGCAGGGCACCTTGCCGCAGGCCGCCGATTCGACTTCGGATCTGGCAGCCACCGCGCCTGGCCAGCTGCGCGTGATCAAGCGTAATGGCACTGTCGTTCCTTACACCGATGACAAGATCACCGTCGCTATCACCAAAGCGTTCCTCGCAGTTGAGGGCGGCACCGCTGCCGCTTCGTCGCGAATCCACGACACCGTTGCGCGCCTGACCGAACAGGTCACTGCGACCTTCAAGCGTCGCATGCCATCGGGCGGCACCATCCACATCGAAGAAATCCAGGACCAGGTCGAACTGGCCCTGATGCGTGCCGGCGAGCAGAAAGTTGCACGCGACTACGTGATCTACCGTGACGGCCGTTCGAAAGAGCGCGCAGCTCACGCTCCTGCCGAAGCAGCAGTCAACGCGCACCCGTCGATCCGCATCACCCGCGCCGACGGCAGCCTCGCGCCGCTGGACATGGGCCGCCTGAACACCATCGTTACCGAAGCCTGCGAAGGCCTGGAAGAAGTCGACGGCGACCTGATCCAGCGCGAAACCCTGAAGAACCTGTACGACGGCGTGGCCCTGACCGACGTCAACACCGCGCTGGTGATGACCGCCCGTACCCTGGTTGAGCGCGAGCCGAACTACTCGTTCGTTACCGCCCGCCTGCTGATGGACACCCTGCGTGCCGAAGGCCTGAACTTCCTCGAAGTCGCCGAAAGCGCCACCCATCACGAAATGGCCGACCTGTACTCCAAGGCCCTGCCGGCCTACATCGCCAAAGGTATCGAGTTCGAACTGCTGAACCCTGTGCTGGCCACCTTCGACCTGGAAAAACTGGGCAAGGCGATCAACCACGAGCGCGATCAGCAATTCACTTACCTGGGCCTGCAGACCCTGTACGACCGCTACTTCATCCACAAGGATGGCGTGCGTTTCGAACTGCCGCAGATCTTCTTCATGCGCGTGGCCATGGGTCTTGCGATCGAAGAGAAGCAGAAAGAAGACCGTGCGATCGAGTTCTACAACCTGCTGTCCTCGTTCGACTACATGGCTTCGACCCCGACCCTGTTCAACGCCGGTACCCTGCGTCCACAGCTGTCGAGCTGCTACCTGACCACCGTGCCGGATGACCTGTCGGGCATCTATCACGCGATCCACGACAACGCCATGCTGTCGAAATTTGCCGGCGGTCTGGGCAACGACTGGACGCCTGTTCGTGCGCTGGGTTCGTACATCAAGGGCACCAACGGCAAGTCGCAAGGCGTTGTGCCGTTCCTCAAAGTAGTGAACGACACCGCTGTCGCCGTGAACCAGGGTGGCAAGCGCAAAGGCGCTGTGTGTGCCTACCTGGAAACCTGGCACATGGACATCGAAGAGTTCATCGAGCTGCGCAAGAACACCGGTGACGATCGTCGTCGTACCCACGACATGAACACCGCCAACTGGATCCCTGACCTGTTCATGAAGCGTGTCTTCGATGACGGCAAGTGGACCCTGTTCTCGCCATCCGAAGTACCGGACCTGCACGACCTGACCGGTAAAGCCTTCGAAGAGCGCTACGAGTATTACGAAGCGCTGACCGAGTACCCGGGCAAGGTCAAGCTGTTCAAGACCATCCAGGCCAAAGACCTGTGGCGCAAGATGCTGTCCATGCTGTTCGAAACCGGCCACCCATGGCTGACTTTCAAGGACCCGTGCAACCTGCGCAGCCCGCAGCAGCATGTCGGCGTGGTCCACAGCTCGAACCTGTGCACCGAGATCACCTTGAACACAAACAAGGACGAGATCGCCGTTTGCAACCTGGGCTCGATCAACCTGCCGAACCACATCGTCGACGGCAAGCTCGATACCGCCAAGCTGCAACGCACCGTGAACACCGCCGTGCGCATGCTCGATAACGTGATCGACATCAACTACTACTCGGTGCCACAAGCGAAGAACTCCAACTTCCGCCACCGTCCGGTCGGTCTGGGCATCATGGGCTTCCAGGACGCTCTGTACCTGCAGCACATCGCTTACGGCTCCGACGCTGCCGTCGAGTTCGCCGACAAGTCGATGGAAGCGGTCAGCTACTACGCGATCCAGGCTTCCTGCGACCTGGCCGACGAGCGCGGCGCCTACGAGACGTTCAACGGCTCGCTGTGGTCCAAGGGCATCCTGCCGCTGGATTCGCAACAGATCCTGATCGAACAGCGTGGCGAGAAGTACATCGATGTCGACCTGAAGGAAACCCTTGACTGGGCACCGGTTCGCGCCCGTGTACAGAAAGGCATCCGTAACTCGAACATCATGGCCATCGCACCGACCGCGACCATCGCCAACATCACTGGCGTTTCGCAGTCGATCGAACCGACCTACCAGAACCTGTACGTGAAATCGAACCTGTCGGGCGAATTCACCGTGATCAACCCGTACCTGGTTCGCGACCTGAAGGCTCGCGGTCTGTGGGACTCGGTGATGATCAACGACCTGAAGTACTACGACGGTTCGGTGCAGCAGATCGAGCGCATTCCGCAAGAACTCAAAGAGCTCTATGCGACCGCGTTCGAAGTGGACACCAAGTGGATCGTTGACGCCGCCAGCCGTCGTCAGAAGTGGATCGACCAAGCCCAGTCGCTGAACCTGTACATCGCCGGCGCATCGGGCAAGAAGCTTGACGTGACCTACCGCATGGCCTGGTACCGTGGTCTGAAAACCACTTACTACCTCCGTGCCCTGGCCGCGACCAGCACCGAGAAGTCGACCATCAACACCGGCAAGCTGAACGCTGTTTCCAGCGGCGGCAACCACGGCGACGATTCGGTCCTGGCCGCTCCGGCAGGTCCGGCGCCAGTGCCAAAGGCTTGCGCGATCGACGAGCCGGATTGCGAAGCTTGCCAATAAGCTGAGCTGAGATCAGGCGTTGCGAGACGCCTGGGATCTCGAGACAAAAGAAAACCCCCGACAGACTTCTGGTTTGTCGGGGGTTTTGTTTTTTGGCGGCCTTGGCGGCCTCTGGGCCGACCAGGCTCTTGGGGTTTTGGGTGAATATCCGTTGCTGCGGTAACGGCTTCTTATGGTTTCGCTCTTACAGCGAGTCACCTTTTTCAGACGCCAAAAAGGTAACCCAAAAGGCTTTGCCCCGGCGTACGGCCCGCTCGCTGGGGCTCGGGGTACCTTCGTTACGGGACCGATCCGGGCGCAGCGGCTCCGGTTGGCTTCGCTGCACCTACACTCGCTGTGTACGACTGCGTCGTACGGTCGCTGCGCTCCCACCCCCGGATCGATCCCGTAACGAAGCCTGCCGAAGGGGCAAAAGATCAAAAGCCGGATCAAAAGCCAGAGCAAAAGCAAAAGCAAAAGCAAAAGCAAAAGCAAAAGCAAAAGCCAGATCAAAAGATCGCAGCCTTCGGCAGCTCCTACAGTTGGATTGGGTACCACTTCAAGAACAGGTCGGCTGACAGGCCGCCTTCGCGAGCAAGCTCGCTCCCACAAAAAGGCAAAAGCAGCGCAGCTGCCCGCGGCGAAGCCGCCCCACTCAACAATGAGCGCAAGCTCGAGTGCTCTTGATCTTGATCCACCGGCGACGTCGGAAGGCTGAGCGGAGGGATTGATCCGGGGGTGGGAGCGCAGCGACCGTCTGGCGCAGCCAGACACAGCGAGTGTAGGTGCAGCGAAGCAAACCGGAGCCGCTGCGCCCGGATCGATCCCGCAGCGAAGGAACCCGAGCCTGCGAGGGCCGAACGCAGGAGCTAGCGTTTTTTGCTTACTTTTTTTGGCGCTTGTAAAAAAGTAAGTCGCCGTAAGGGCGAAACCGTAATCAGCAACACCCGCAGCAACGGATATTCACCCAAAACCCCAACAGCCTGGTCGGCCCAAAGGCCGCCACGGCCAAAAAAAAAAGCCCCTCAAAACCGAGGGGCCCAAAAAACCAGTCAGAAACCCGAATCAGGTCATCTGAATAATGGTCTGCATAATCGTGCTCTGCGTCGAAATGGTCTTGGCGTTCGCCTGATAGTTGCTCTGACCCTTGATCAGATCAACCAGCTCATTGGTCAGGTTAACGTTCGACTCTTCCAGCGAGTTGGACACCACCTCACCCAACGTACCGGTCTTCGGCGCGTCATAGCCCGGAATACCCGAAGCGAAAGTCTCTTTCCAGCTGGTGCCACCGACAGCCTGCAAGCCCTGTTCGTTGGTGAAGCTGGCCAGTGCAACCTGACCAATCGCCTTGCTCTGGTTGTTGCTGAAGTTGGCAAACAGCGTACCGGTGCCGTCGATGGTCAGGTTGGTGATCTGGCCAGTGGCGTAACCATCCTGAGTCGGGATCGTACGCGAGGTATCAGCGTTGTACTGAGTGGTGTTGGCCATCGAGATGGTCACGCCATTCGGGTTCGCTGCCGCGCCGTTAGGCGTAAACACGCCATTGGTCACAGTGCCCGGCACCCAGCCGGTCATCTTCAGATCGCTGCTGATGATCGGGTTGGCCGGATCCGCCGGGTTAGGCGTGCTCACCTGAACCAGCTTGCCGGAGCTGTCGAACGACAATGTCGAGGCAACCGGCGCAGTGGTCACAGGGTTGCTGCCGGTAGCGTCCGGGTTACGGCCATCGACCAGGGTGTAAACCTTCCAGGTGTTCCCGCCAGTCTTGACCATGTACTGGTCCATGACGTGGGCGTTGCCCTGGGTGTCATAGATCGGTGTGCTGAAGGACTTGGTGTAAGTCTCAGGCTTCGACGGATCAAACTTGACGGCGCTGGCGCCGGTATCAACGATCACTGGCGAAGACGAATTGAGGTTGATGCTCGAGGTCACCGAAGAAGACGACTTCGGCGCCAGGTTCGAGGTGTCGATCTTCAGATCGGTCAACACGCCGTTGATGATCTTGCCGTTGGCATCCACACCGTAACCCTGCAGACGCGAGGTGTAGTCGGTGTTGGTGATGTAACCGGCGTTGTCGACCTTGAACGTACCGGCACGGGTGTACGAAATCGAGCCGTTGTTGCTCATGGTGAAGAAACCGGAACCGTTGATGCCCATGTCCAGCACGTTGCCAGTGTTGTTGATGTCACCCTGGGTGAACTGCTGGGAAACGTTGGCCAGGCGCACGCCGTTGCCGATCACTTTGCTGCCGCTGCCCAGACGAGTCGACGAATAGACGTCTTCGAATTCTGCGCGCGAGGATTTGAAACCGGCGGTGGCGACGTTGGCGATGTTGTTGCCGGTGACGTCGAGTTGTTTGTTGGCGGCATAGAGACCGCTAAGGCCGATGTTAAAAGACATGTTCCACTCCTTCGTGCCGGGTTAGTCGGCTCTATATACCAATGGTTTGTACTTTGGACAGGGCAACGGTGCCCTTGCCGGCCAGGTTGAGCATCAGCTCGCCACCGGTCTGGCTGATCGTCACGCTGTTGACGGTCGCCGGCAGGTAGGTCGCCAGGTCGGTCGCGGTGCCGTTGATCGGTGCGTTGGCCTTGAACGTGTAAGTGCCGACCGGAACCACGGTGCCGGCGGTGTCCTTGCCGTCCCAAGTGAAGCTGGCATCGCCGGCAGCGCGGCTGCCCAGGTCGATGGTGCGCACGGTCTTGCCGTCCTTGTCGGTGATGGTCACGGTGCCGCCGGCAATCGACGAAGGCACGGTGACCGAACCGGTCAGGCCTTTGCTCGGGTCATCGAGCTGGGCGGTGTTGGTCTGCACGATCACGTTGCGACCGACCAGCGACGACGCTTGCAACGCCTGCGACGAGTTGTAGTTGCCGGCCAGGCCACTGACAGTGGAGTTCAGCGTGGTGATGCCTTCAAGGCTGCTGAACTGCGCCAACTGCGCGACGAAGGCACTGTTGTCCTGCGGGTCGAGCGGGTTCTGGTTTTTCAGCTGGGTGACCAGCAATTGCAGGAAAGCATCCTTGCCCAGCGCCTGGCCGCCGGTGGCACTGTTGGTCGCCGAAGCGATGCCGCCCGACGTCGTGCTGCTGGCCTTCTTCGACGAGTTGGCCAGGATGTCGTTCATGCTCAGGCTGCTGGTGGTATCCGTAACGCTCATTGCAGTCGCCCCTTATTACTGACCGAGGGTCAGTACCTTCTGCATCATGGTTTTGGCGGTGTTCATCATTTCCGCGTTGGTCTGGAACGAGCGGCTCGCGGAAATCATGTCAGCCATTTCTTCCACCACGTTGACGTTCGGGTAGTAGACGTAGCCCTTGGCGTCGGCGGCCGGATGGTTCGGCTCGTAGCGCGCTTCGAGGTTGCTCTGGTCTTCGACGACGCCAAGCACCTGCACGCCCTGCCCGGCCGCGTCCTGGTTCTGGAACAGCGAATTGCTGCCGCCGGCCTGGCCGCCCTGGAACATGGTGGCGAACACCGGATGACGGGCGCGGTAGGTCTGGTCGATGCTCGACGAAACGGTTTCGGCGTTGGCGATGTTCGAAGCCACGGTGTTCAGACGCGTGGTCTGCGCGCTCATGCCGCTGCCGGCAATGTTGAAAACGCTGGACAGGGACATGGATTATTCTCCGCGCAGGGCTGACACCAGCCCTTTGAATTTGCTGTTGAGCAAGGTGAAGCTGGCCTGGAAGCCGACAGCGTTTTCCGCGTAGTTCGACTGTTCCAGTTGAGCGTCGACGGTGTTCTGATCGATCGAAGGCTGCATCGGCGTGCGATACATCAGCGACTCGTCGCCGTTGCCCAGCCCTTCAGCCTCGATGTGCCGGCTGTTGGTCATGTTCAGGGCAAAGTGGCCGCCGGTCTTGGTCTTCTCGGTCTGTGCTTCGAGCACTTTGGAGAAATCCAGATCCCGCGCTTTGTAGTTCGGGGTGTCGGCGTTGGCGATGTTGTTGGCCAGCACTTCGGCACGCTGGGCGCGGAAGCCCAATGCCTTTTCGTGAATGCCCAGCGCTTTGTCGAAGCTGATGCTCATGTCGGGAACCTTCAGGTGACCGGTTTTTCGTATCTGAGCTTTAGCAAGCGCCGTGCCAAATGAACAAAGCCCCGTATTCCGGGGCTTTGCGCCTGACAGGCAAAGCGGCAATGCCAGAAAAGCGGCAACCGGTTACCGCCGGATGCCGCTTTTCTGCCGCTTGCCGTCGTTGCCAGGTCAGCGCAGATCCCTGTGGGAGCGAGCCTGCTCGCGAAGGCGGCGTGTCAGGCGCCAACTGTCTTATGGACAGACCGCTTTCGCGAGCAGGCTCGCTCCGACAGGGGGTTCGTGGAAAAGAATTCGGGCATAAAAAAAGGAGGCCTTTGCGGGCCTCCCGTTTTTGTATCAGCGCAAACCGCTTATTTCGCCTTGTAGATAATCCCCGGGCTGCACTGAACCATCTGGTAATGATCCGGCAATCCGTTCAACGCTTCCGAAGCGCCAAGGAACAGGTACCCACCCGGCTTCAACGTGCTGTGAATGCGCAACAGGATGTCCTTCTTCACTTCGGCAGAGAAGTAGATCAGCACGTTGCGGCAGAACACGATGTCGAACTTGCCCAGCGCCGCATAGCTGTCGAGCAGGTTGAACGAGCGGAATTCCACCCGGCTCTTGATCGGCGCCTTGACCACCCAGCGCCCCGGCCCTTTCGGGTCGAAGTAGCGTTGCAGGCGTTCCGGCGACAGACCGCGACCGATGGCCAGGCTGTCGTACTCGCCGGTCTTGCAGTTGTTGAGCATCAGGCCCGACAGATCGGTGGCAACGATCTGCACACCCATCTTCAACTGACCCAGGTTGCTGCGCTCGAACTCGTCGATCGACATCGACAGCGAGTACGGTTCCTGTCCCGACGAGCAGGCCGCCGACCAGATCCGCAGACGCTGGTTGGGGCTGGCCTTGATCGCTTCCGGCAGTACCTTGTTCTTCAAGACTTCAAACGGATAGGTGTCGCGAAACCACAGGGTTTCGTTGGTCGTCATGGCATCGACCACCTGCTCGCGCAAACCGCTGCGCGGCTGGGTCTGGATGCGCTGTACCAGCTCACCCAGGGACTTGATGCCTTGCTGCTCCATCAGTTTGTTGAGACGGCTCGAGACCAGATACTGCTTGTTTTCACCGAGCAGAATGCCACAGGCTTTTTCCAGGAAGACCCGGAACTGTTCGAAATCCAAATTACCCGTAGACAATGATGCCGCCTCTTAAATCGTGTTGACCGCCAGGGGCAGAAGGCCCCTAGCTGATATCTGCTGCTTTGATCCGGTCGACTACCCGGGATGCGAGGTCATCAGGACGGAATTTGGCCAGGAAGTCATCAGCACCGACTTTCTTCACCATCGCCTGATTGAATACCCCCGACAACGAAGTATGCAGGATGATATGGAGCTTTTGCATGCGTGCGTCGCCGCGGATTTCCGCCGTCAGGGTGTACCCGTCCATCTCCGGCATCTCGATGTCGGAAATCATCATCAGGAACTCTTCTTCCGGCTTCTTGCCCTCGTCGACCAGCTTGCGCAGGTAATCCAGCGCCTGCTTGCCGTCGTTCAGCGCCACCACTTCGACACCGATGGTCTGCAGACAACGCGTGACCTGCTTGCGCGCCACCGACGAGTCATCGACCGTCAGCACCCGCAGCGACAACGCCTTGGTCTGCGTCTCGACATCGACCACGCCCACCGAAATCGCTTCCGGCGTCGGCGCCACTTCGGCCAGCACCTTCTCGACGTCGATGATTTCGACCAACTGATTGTCAACCCGCGTCACAGCGGTCAGGTAGTGATCGCGGCCGGTACCCTTGGGTGGCGGATGGATCTCTTCCCAGTTCATGTTGACGATGCGCTCCACCGAGCGGACCAGGAAACCCTGGGTCTTGGTGTTGTACTCCGTGATGATCACGAACGGACTGTTCTTGTCTTTCAACGCACCGGAGCCCGTTGCCATTGCCAGATCCAGGATCGGAATGGTCGCTCCCCGTATATTCGCTACCCCGCACACGACAGGACTGGATTTGGGCATCAACGTCAGGGACGGGCACTGCAACACTTCCCGTACCTTGAACACGTTGATCCCGTAGAGCTGCGGCCCGTCGAGACGGAACAACAGCAGCTCGAGGCGATTCTGCCCTACCAGTTGCGTGCGCTGGTTCACCGAATCCATTACACCAGCCATGCCCAGACTCCTACACCAACGCCAAGTGTTGTTGCGACGCACATTCATTGCTAAACGGCACGGCGCTTGCTTTTTAACTCGTATGAACGCTCAAACGACATTTTCCCGACGCCTGACATCCTCCCTTCGCAAAGGGCTTTGCGCGGTGTCCGCCGTTTGCTGCTTGCTTGCTGGCAGTCCTGCCCATGCAGATGCGGTTACCTTGCCTGATATGCTTATCGGCGTGACTCAGGGCTTTCTTGAATTCACCGTAGAAGACTATTTGGCTTCCAGTCAAACCGAAGGCCGCTACGAAATCGAAGTCAACCAGCTCGACCCGCGCATGCGCATGCCCATGTGCGACAAGGAATTGACAGCCACGCTGGAGAGCCCGGCACGCCCGCTGGGCCGCGTTACGGTGAAGGTTCGCTGCGAAGGCAGTTCGCCCTGGACGGTGTTCGTACCCGCTCAAGTCCGCCTGTTTCGCGAGATCGTGACGACCACTCGTCCGCTGAAACGCGCCGGCATTATCGAGCCGCAGGATGTGACCTTGCGCGAGCGCGACGTCAGCACGATCAACCAGGGTTTCCTGACCTCGGTCGACGAAGCGATCGGGCAGAAACTTACCCGACCAACGGTCGCCGATCAGGTCATCACCCTGGTGCATCTGGAACAGGCCGAAGTGGTGCGCAAGGGTGACCAGGTGGTGATCACTGCGCGCAGCGGCACCCTTGCCGTACGCATGCCGGGTGAAGCGCTCTCCAATGGCGGCATGAAAGAACAGATTCGAGTAAAAAACCTTAATTCTCAGAGAGTTATCAAGGCGCAGGTGATTGCGCCGGGACAGGTCGAAGTGGCCATGTAAAAGCCTCGTGGAGAAAACTGGCGCCGATCCCGTCGCTTCCCTAAACTGTGCCGCAGCAGGTCTCGCAACGGCGCATGCAAGCTTATGGTTGATTGGGCCTAAAGTTTTTCAGGGGATAGCCGAAAACATGGCAAGCGTCCAAATTCCCAGAGGTTTTTTATCATGGTTATCGATTTCAACCGATTGAACAGTTCCTCGTCACTAACCGGCAGCACACGTACCAGCAACGCCAAGGAAAGCGCTGAAAACAGCCCCTCCGCGCCGCTGAATACCCAGGCCGAACAGGCCAATGTCGCCAAAAGCGGGGAGTCGGTACACCTCAGCAATGAGGCTCAACAGTTGCAGAAGGTCACTGACAAGCTGCGCGATCAGCCTGCTGTCGACAAAGCCCGTGTGGCCGAGTTGAAAGCCGCGATTGCCGATGGCAGCTATAAAGTCGACAGCAACCGTGTAGCCAGCAAACTGCTCAACTTCGAAGCCCAGCGCTAGGCTTTTGCCGGCGCCAGGCTTTTGGACGCTTAAACCCCAAGGCCAGCCATGCACGACACTAACTTATTGCAACTGATCAACGACGACTTTGCTCCAGCGCAACAATTGCTGGAGTTATTGCAAACCGAATCCCTCGCTTTGCATGGTCGCGACATGCCGTTGCTGGAAGAAATTCTGGCGACCAAGCAAGCGTTGATCATTCTGCTCGAGCAGCATGGCCGCAAGCGCAGCGAAATCCTCGCCAGCCTCAACCTGCCGACCGATCGCACAGGTCTTGAGCAACTGGCCAGTCACTCGAGCATTGGCGAACAGTTGCTGACCCAGGGCGACGCCCTGACCGCGCTGATCGCCCAGTGCCAGGCTGCCAACGTCAAGAATGGCCAGTCGATCCAGATCCAGCAGGCGACCACGGCCAATCAGCTGAAGATCCTCACCGGCGGTGAGCCGCCAGCGTTGTACGACGCCAGCGGCACCTTTGCCAAACCGGTCAAGCCGCGAACGCTCAGCCAGGCATGAGCCATTCGCTGACCCTGCACTATCCACCTGCGCAACATGCTGGCAAAATACTGGCCAGTCGTCTTATTTTGTCTGGAGATTGAAGAACCGTGTCCAACACCCTAAGCGCGGATGATGCTCCGCAGCCTCCGAAGGTGCTCACCACGCCACTGGAAATCTCCAGCAACCTGCGCCAGCTGCAAGACAGCCACGATCCGCTGATCATCACCTTCCATGAACGCAGCCAGCGCTTTCAGAGTTACCTGATCAAGGTCGACCGCGAAACCGCGACGATCGCCCTGGACGAAATGATCCCGCGCGATGGCGAGCGCTTCCTGCAAGCGGGCGAGCCGTTCAAGGTCGAAGGCTTTCATGACGGCGTGCGCATCGCCTGGGAATGCAACGGCACACTGAACATCGAAGAATCCGACGGCGACCGTTTCTACACCGGCGACCTGCCGAGCGAAGTGGTCTACCACCAGCGCCGCAACGCCTTCCGCGCTGCGTTGAAACTCACCGACCTGGTCAGCGTTGAACTGGGCGGCGAAAAGCTCAAGGTTCCTCTGCACGGCAAGCTGCTGGACATCTCCGCCACCGGCTGCAAATTCCGCTTCGAAGGCGACATCACTGACCGCCTGCAACTGGGCCAGGTCTACGACCGCCTGATCGCCCCGCCGCTGTTCGGCAATCAGCCAACATCGGTCGAGCTGCGCTACCTGCACTTCGAAGAAAAACTCAACATCACCTTCGCCGGTCTGCGCTTCCACAACATCAGTGGCCAGGCTGCGCGCAACGTCGAGCGTTTCGTTTACCAGTTGCAGCGTGAAGCACGGCGTTTCGACAAAGACGATCTCTGAGTCGCAGCGACCAATAAAAAGGGCAGTCCTGTGCGGGACTGCCCTTTTTTATGCGCCGGTGTTTATCTTCGGCTCAGGGCCTGCCACCACTGATATCCGGCGCAGGCTTGTCGTCATTGCCGCTGTCCAGTTCGGTTTCAACGACTGCTTCCGGCTGCGCTTCGGGCTCAGGCTCAGGAGTGACCGGCGCCGGGTCCTGGACCATCTGCTCCTGCACCACCTGCTCATCGACACGCGGGTCAAGCGCCGCCACCAGCGGCGAGCTCGACATGCTGTCCGGCATTGCCACGTGATGCAGCGGTGCGTCGTCGACCTGGTGCAGGTTGGTCACTGCTTTCGGACGAATCCGCCAGACCAGCACCAACGCGAAGAAACTGAAGAACGCATACAGGCTCTGACTGCCGAGAAACTTCATCAGCACACCCGCCAGCAGCGGCCCGATGCTCGCACCAACACCATAAGTCACCAGCAGCATGGCGGTCAGCGACACCCGGCGATCGCCTTCGACGTGGTCGTTGGAAAACGCCACCGCCAGCGGATACAGGCAGAATTGCACCAGCGAACAGAAGAAGCCGACGACGAACAGCACCTCCAGCGGCACCTGCGGCATGATCGCCAACGGCAACGCCGCCACCGCCAGAAACCCGGCAAAGCAGCGAATCAGCAATGCGCGGTCATAACGGTCGGACAACCAGCCCAACGGCCACTGCACCAGCAAGCCGGCAAAAATGCAGCTACCCATGAACAGACCGACCTGCTCGGTCGTCAGCCCCTGTTGCGAGGCGTACAGCGGCGCCAGACCGTAGAACGAACCGATGATCAAACCGGCGCCGAGCACCGTGCTCAGCGATTGCGGCACACGTTTGATAAAGAAGCGCGGCTCCATCGGCGCGGGGTGCAGAGGCGCCGGGTGAATCCGTCGAGTCAGCGTCACGGGCACCAGGCACAGGGCAAAGCACAGCGCCACCAGCATCAGCAGTTCCAGCCCGAGGCCGGGATGCATGACCAGAATCAGCTGGCCCAGCACCAGGCCCAGATAAGAGGCGATCATGTAACCGCTGAACACCAGGCCACGCTGATTGGCATCGGCCTGCTCGTTGAGCCAGCTCTCGATGACCATGTACTGACACATCATGCCCAGACCGACGATCGTCCGCAGCACCAGCCACGCCGGCAGCCAGTCCACCAGACCATGACCGAGCACCGCCGCGCCGACGATCCCGGCACACGCCGAGTAGGCACGGATATGCCCGACCCGGGCGATCAGGCGATGGCCGATCTTGCCGCCCAGCACCAGACCGAAATAGTTGGCCGCCATCAGCGCACCGACCCACAGCCCGTCGACATTGTCGGCGGCCAGACGCAAAGCCAGATAAGTAGAAAGAAGGCCTGAGCCGATCAACATCATCAGCGAGGCGAAATACAGCGCTCGAAAGGATTTCCAGATTTGGCGCATCGGCGTTCCGAGCGGCTCCTTGCAGTAAATACCGGGCGGTCAGATCGACAGCCCGGCAGCAGCGATACGTCAGGCCTGGGCGGCCAGTACACGGCGCTCCCAGGGAGTGATTTCATCAAAGAAGCTGGTCAACTCCATGGTCTTCGAAGCGATGTAGCCTTCGATGAACTCCGACCCGAACAGTTCCCTCGCCAACTGGCTACGTTTCAGACGCTCAAGCGCGGCGTGCAAGGTACACGGCAAGGCCAGATTATCCGGCACGGCGAATTCGCCCTGGATCGCTGCGCTCGGCTCCAGCTCCTGTTCGATGCCGTGCAAACCCGCGGCCAGACTGGCGGCGATCGCCAGATAAGGATTGGCGTCGGCGCCCGGCAAGCGGTTTTCGACCCGACGTGCGGCCGGCGAGCTGGCGGGAATACGCAAGCCGGCGGCGCGATTGTCATGGGACCAGCAGGCATTGTTCGGCGACGCGTACGGATGACACAGGCGCTGATAGGAATTCACGTTGGGCGCAAACAGTGCGGTGAAATCGGCGAGGCCTGCCTGTTGCCCGCCGATGAAGTGGCGGAACATCGACGTCGGCTCGCCGTTCGAGTCAGTGAAGACATTCTTGCCGCTGCCGATCTCAACGATGCTCTGGTGAATATGCATCGAACTGCCCGGCGTGTGCGCCAGCGGTTTGGCCATGCACACCACGCTCAGGCCATGCTTGAGCGCGACCTCCTTGAGCAGATGCTTGAACAGGAACGTCTGATCGGCCAGCAGCAGCGGATCGCCGTGCAGCAGATTGATCTCGAACTGGCTGACGCCCATTTCATGCATGAACGTGTCGCGCGGCAGGCCGAGGGCGGCCATGCATTTATATACTTCGCTGAAGAACGGCCGCAGGCCGTTGTTGGAACTGACGCTGAACGCCGACTGGCCATCCTCGCGACGGCCGTCGAGGCCCACCGGCGGACGGAACGGCTGAGTCGGATCGGTGTTCGGTGCGAAGACAAAAAATTCCAGTTCGGTCGCCACCACCGGCGCCAGACCGTGCGCGGCGTAACGGGCGATGACCGCTTTGAGCTGGCCACGGGTCGAGAGACTTGAGCTCCCCCCGCTCAGTTCGTCGGCGTCGCAAATCGCCATGGCACGCGGCTCGTCGCTCCAGGGCAAACGGTGAATCTGCGCAGGATCGGCGACCAGCGCCAGATCGCCGTCATCGCTGCCGTAGAACCGCGCCGGCGGATAGCCGCCCATGATGCATTGCAGCAGCACACCCCGCGCCAACTGCAAACGCCGCCCTTCGAGGAAACCCTCGGCGGTCATCACCTTGCCCCGTGGCACACCGTTCAGATCCGGGGTGACACATTCAATCTCATCAATGCCGGTCAATCGCTGCGCGAGTGAACCCTGGCCATCGGTTGTCATGACGCAATCCTTGTTGTTGTGCGAGCCGCGAACGGCGACCCGGACAAAATAGGCTGCGGCTGTTCGGAATATCAAGCAGCGCCCACAAAAATCCCGATCTTGTGCAGGAGCCGTAGGAGCTGACGAGTGCAACGAGGCTGCGATCTTTTGATCTTGCTTTTTAAAATCAAAAGATCGCAGCCTTCGGCAGCTCCAACACCAGACCTCAGGGCAAGTAGAGGCTGAACACCCCACCGCCCAACGGCCCGCCATTGCTGATTTCGGTGCGCCCTTCCACGCCGTTGCGCTGATGCAGCGCCGCGATGCGATTGGCGAAATACAGACCGAGGCCGGTGCTGCCGCTGCTGTGATTGATGCCCTGCACATAATCGGCCTGACGCTCGAGCATCTCTGCCGGATAGCCGTCGCCATCGTCGTTGATGCTCAACACCAGTTGCCCGGCTTCGTCGCTGACAGTAATCAGCAACGACTCGCGGGCGTAGCGAATCGCATTGTTGATGCAGTTGCCGAGCACCGAGGCGATCAGCTCGCGATCGAAGAAACCCAGCGGGCTCAACGGATCGACTTCATAGGTGGCGATGATGCCGCGACTGGCAAACACTTCCTGATGCGCGGCCAGTTGCGCCTCGATGAAATCGTCGAGTTCGTGATACGCCGGCTGCAGCGGCAACTGATTCACGCCAAGTTTGTACAGCCCCAGCAACTGCACGAGCATGCCGTTGAGGTGGGCGAACTCGAAGTCGATCACGCCCAGCTCCGAGCCGTCGCGCAGCTCTTTCGGCAGACGCGCCAGCCATTGGCTGTGCGCCTGCATCAGCATGGCCAGAGAGTTCTTCATGTCGTGAACGGTGGAGGCAATCACCGTGGAAAAATCCAGCGCCGGATCTATTGAGTTCATTCGCCAAACGCCTTGCTTTTCAGCTTCTGATAACGCGCAAACCGCGCGTCGGTGTCGGGCATCAGGCCCACCAGTTTCAGGCAGGCCCGACATTCTTCCAGCTCCGCCGACGGCACACTGGTGTCGGTGCCGTGCAGCAGCGACTGGGCCAGGTTCAGCGCGATACTGATGTTTTTCGGTTGCAGCTTGAGCGCCTTGCGGAACACTTCGCGGGCCTCGACCAGATTGCCGGTCTTGTACACCCGCACGCCCTGACGGTTGAGATCGGCCGCAGCGTTGCTCGAACTGAGAATCGTCGGATCGTCGGTGAGCTTGGCGATGTCTTTCATCACCGCCGGGTCATCACCGTAGATCTCCGCGCAACTCTTGAGCATCGAAGTGCCCGCCTCGGCCTGACCGAGCATCTGCAACTGCTTGGCCACCAGCAACGCCGCCTCGGGACTCATGAATTGCTCCATGCCATCGAGGCGCATCAGCGCCTGTTCGGTGAGCTTGTCGGCGGTTTCGGCGTCGTTGAGCAACAGGCTGGTGGCTTTCATCAAACGCGCGCGAATCTGCAGACCGGGGTCGCTCGGGTTTTCTTTGGCCACAGCGCTGAGGGTGGTGTTGATCTCCAGTCGCGTACGCGTGTCGAGCCCGCGATCGCTACCCTTGCTGATCAGCGCGTGCGCCAGGCCGAGATTGCTTTCCGGGTCCTTGAAACGCGACTGCGCGCCCTGCGCCACGGCCTGACGATAAGCCCGCGAGGCGGTTTCGAAATCTTCGTTGGCCATCGCCAGTTTGCCAAGCAGAGCCTGACGGCGCACCGCCAGCGGCGACAGACGGATCGCTTCTTCCAGCACTCGCTGCGCGCCTTTGCTGTCGCCTTCGGCCACCAGCACATCAGCCATGCCGTCATACAGCGCCGGCATCATCGGAAAGACTTTCAAGGCCTTTTCATAGACCTCTTTGGCCTGCGTTACCTGCCCGCGTTTGAACAGCAACTTGCCCAATCCGGCGAAGGCCCACGGCAACGGACGGTCGGCAATGATGCCGTCGTAGAGTCGCTCCAGCGCTTCGTTCTGATTCATGTCGCGCAGCGCATCGGCGCGGTAACGCAGGCACAGCGGCGAATAGCGGATGTCCTGCTTGCACAGGGCGATACAGGCATTGAGCACCTCGACCGGCTTACCGCGATCAAGGGCCTGCAGAATCGGTTTGAGCAAAGTCTTGCGTTGTTCCAGACGCTCAAGGCGCTGGGCCAGCCCGGAACGGTTGAACGGCTTGGTCAGGTACGCATCCGGCTCGTGCTCCAGCGCGCTGAGCACCATCGCCTGACTGGTCTCGGCGGTGACCATGACGAAAACGGCTTCGTGGCTGATGAGCTTTTCCGACATCAGGTCTTCGAGCACCTGCTGGCCGTTCTTCTTGCCGTCGCCGAGGTGGAAGTCCTGAAGAATGAAATCGTAGGACTTCTGCGAACACATCTTCAGCGCCTGCTCGCCAGTGTCGGCAGTATCGACATCCTTGACGCCGAGCTCACGCAACATCGAACGCACGGAACTGCGGAAATCGGAAAAATCATCGACGATCAGAAAGCTTTTTTGGTGATACGACGACATCAAGGATTTCCAGGCAATTGAAGAAAACGAACCGAGGCGATTTCAGGCGCGCAGATGATAGCCGGAGGCCATGCGCCATCAAGCGATTTCGCTGGAGTCTGAACTCACCGTTCGGGTTATCGGCCAAAAATGCCCGGGCCTGAGGGTGGTGCTTCAAGAATGTTGCCTGGAGTATTACTCTGCGCGCCTGCTCAAGGATTTGCATAAGGACTGAATCGTGTACATCAAGGGACGCTACATCCTGTCAGCGTGTTTGCTTGTCTTTATCCAGCAAGCGACAGCGGCGGCGATGGATTGCAAAAAAGCGTCGAACGACGTGGAAAACATGATTTGCGCGAATAAATCGCTGTATGAGCTAGACGCGCAGATGGGCACGCTGTATCGCCAACTGCTGACAACTGCCACAGCGACGCAACCTGAGCTCAAGCGCACCCAGCGCGCCTGGCTGAAAACCCGCAACACCTGCGCAGACGATGTCGCTTGCCTGGATGGCAGCTACCGCCAGCGCCTGCAAGCGTTGCAGGCACAATGGACGCAAGCCGCAATGTGGCAGCCGGACGCCGTGGATCTTCAGGCGATGAACGATCTGCAGGAAAGCATTCGTGCCGAGAGCAAAAGCCACCCGGAATTTGCGCTGGAACATGCCTTGGCCGCACGGGCTTTCGAGTCTTCGCAGACATCGTTCGCGGGCGATCCAGTCGACAGCTACGGCGAGCAAACCAGCTTCCCCAAGTCGCGTCCCAAAGGCGTGAGCGAGGACGAATGGAAAGCATTGAACGCCTCAAGCATCGACGGCGCCGCCGAGACCGGACGGTCTTCCTACGCACTGCTGGATCTGGACAATGATGGCCAGCGCGACCTTATCGTCGACACATACGCAGGCGGCACCGGCTTGTTCACCTACGTGGAAACCTGGCGCCGCACGGGCGAGCGGTTCGTCAAAAGATCGGTCGAGCCGGAAAGCTCGCTGTTCTACACCAACGACCGTGGCGCCAATCAGGCAATCAGCTGGATCAAGCTTCACGACAGAATCTATGCCGCCTACCGAAACGGCGCCTACGGTGTCGACAACCTTTATCTGCTCAATCCGCTGAAGGTCAATCGTCAGGTGCCGAAGGTGTCCGTGCGTTACAGTTACGCCCTGCAGGTGCCCACGACTCAACATAAAGAGGATGGCACCAGCACCTACGAGCTTGACGCGGATCTGCACGAGGCACTCAACCAAGCCATCACTCAGGCAATGAAAATCGCATCGGACTCAAACCCTGACGCGCCCCTTTGCCCAATTCCTCCCACGGGTGCCGGAGACGACGATTACTACAGCTACGGTCCAGGGCACTACACCATCGAAAAGATCGCCGATTTGCCGGTAATGATCGGCGGCGAATGCTACATCGGGGCGCTGATTGACTGGTTCGGAAGTTACAGCGAAAAGACGGGGTTATTCGCTCAACTGGCCGTGCGCAAGCCGGGCGTCGAGGCGAGCGGGACTACTTACGAAGTCCACGGCCGTAGGCATGTCACAGACGTCAGCAGCACTCTCGGCAAAGTCGAACTGAACGGCGACTGATCGTCAGTCAGCACCGGCGCAGGATGATCCGCTGCAACCGCAGAGGTGGAACCCCGGAGTTTGTAACAGTGCAGAACGCCTGTTCGTCGACCAAACCAAAAAGCCCCGTCGCAATGGATAAATGCGACGGGGCTTTTCGTTTTCAAGAAGTGGTGTCCCAGGCGGGGTTCGAACCTGCAACCTTCCCCTTAGGAGGGGGATGCTCTATCCAATTGAGCTACTGAGACACTGATTGAAGCGCGCTGTACGCGGGGCGACAGACGGCGTGCATGTTAACGGCCGGCCCCTGTTTTGTCATGTCGTCCGTAGGGCTTTTTAAGTGTAGGCAGGCGCCGTGCAAGATTGTGGGAACTTTTACCGGGCAATTTGCACTACGCGAAAAAGCGGTCATTGCAGTTTGCAATCAGTGCCGCCCGAAAAACCTTACCAAACCCTTGTTTTTAAAGGACTTATCAGCCGTTACACTGTTGGCACGGCGACTGCTATGGCTGTTCTATCAAAAAGAACAATTTGGAGCGTCGTGCCATGAACAGCACCCTCTTGCTTGCAAACGCAGCGGCATTGGCCTTCTTGCTCGGATCGCATTTTTTTCCCAAGGCGGACATCGAGCAGCCAGTGGCGCAGCGCATGCCGCATTACTTGCAGGTGCAGAAAGCGCCGCAGTGGGCGGTGCTGAGTGATCGGAGCGATGCCTCTACGCAAATGGTCAGCGAGCCTGAGCTAGCCTCGGCGCCGACCACCGAACGTCTGGTTTTTTGAAATATCTTCAGGAGTACAACATGTCCAAATCAGCGACGGGATTTCTGATCCTCGCTTTACTGAGTGGCGTTACCCATCTGGCGCTGTTCGAGGAGACGGAAGTCACCTTGCCTCTGGTTGGCTGTGGCGTGTTTGCGGTGCTGTTTGTGCTGGCGCTGATTGCAGGGCGCAAGATCAAGTTTGATCCGGTTCTGCGTTGAGCCGGATCAGCTCAAGTAATGCAGAGACAGCTTCAGCAAGATCAACAGAATTTTCGATCTGATGAACGGGGCTGTCGCTGGATCTGCGGTCTTTGAACAGTGCGTTGCGCGCGAGTCTTGCGTCGATTTGCTCAGGGGTTTCCCGGCCACGCTTGAGCAGGCGCTTACGCAGGACCTCATCGTTGACTGTCAGCAGAACCGGCACCAGCGTTGGATATTTCTCCATTGCTTGACGCAGGTTCGCTCTCGACCCGTTAACCAATACGTGCCGGCCCGCTTGCAACCATTCATCCATTTCCCTTGGAATGCCGTAAGAGAGGCCGTTGGCTTGCCAGGCTAAGGAAAAAGCGCCAGCGTGCTGTCGCCGGTCGAACTCTTCAGGCGTCACGCCGATTGCATCTTCGCCGACTGACTCCGCCGATCGGGTAATCACCCGGCGCATCACTTCACAGTTCAACTCACGCAGTGGCTCACGCGCTGCTTCGATCAGGCTGTCCTTGCCCGAACCGGACGGCCCCATCAGGTAAAAAAGCTTGCCATCCATCCCGAAAACGCCCTCCGACGGGTCCTGCCTCTAGTAAATCGGCAAATTGCCACTATCCTGTACACATAGGGATCAAGAATAGCGAGCCGCATAGCATGCACGTTCTAAGGTCTTCGGACATCAACAGATGTGCATGCGAAAGCGGGCAGCGATACGGAAGGATGGAAAGTTTTCCAACCAGTCCGCATTTCTGACAACTGGTGCTGGCATTACGCCTTTACCCGGCTCAATATTTGTCACAGAATTGACGCCAATGATCTGGCAATTTTGAGGCATGATGCCGGCCTCTTAACAATTCAGGTTGAACCAATTGGTCCGGATGCTTGTCCTACCACACATCCTGCGGCCAATCCCGAGAACCGCTCCCCTGAACTAACCGGTTAAATATATGCGCCCATTGAAACAGGCAATTTATTCCAGCCGTACGGCTGACAAGTTTGTCGTACGTCTGCCAGACGGAATGCGTGAACGCATTGCCGAGGTGGCTCGCAATCATCATCGCAGCATGAACTCCGAAATCATTGCGCGCCTTGAGCAGAGTCTTATTCAGGAAGGCGCACTGGGCGAAGAGCTGAGCATGCGCCTGGACAGCCCGGAGCTGTCGCTGCACGAGCGCGAGCTGTTGCAGCGCTTCCGTCAGCTGTCGCACCGTCAGCAGAACGCCCTGGTGTCGCTGATCGCCCACGACGCTGAAATGGCCGCAGACGCGTCCTGAGTTATACCGAACATATTGAAGCCAGCATGATTGCTGGCTTTTTTTTGCCCGCGATATGACAGATGGCCGCTTGGCAATGGAGTGTGGCGAGGGGATTTATCCCCGCTGGGCTGCATGGCAGCCCCAAAAACAATGGGACTGCTGCGCAGTCCAGCGGGGATAAATCCCCTCGCCACCGTTACTTGTACTTGCGCCCGTATTTGTTTGGCAGGCACAAAAAAGCCCGTCGATTTGACGGGCTTTTCATTGCACAAGGTCAGAGCAGGAAGATTGTCGCCAACCCGAGGAAGATGAAGAAGCCACCGCTGTCGGTCATTGCGGTGATCATCACACTGGCACCCATCGCCGGATCGCGGCCCATCTTCGCCAGCGTCATCGGAATCAACACCCCCATCAACGCCGCCAGCAACAGGTTGAGTGTCATCGCCGCCGTCATTACCACGCCGAGTGACCAACTGCCGTAGAGCATGTACGCGACCACACCGATCACCCCGCCCCAGACCAGACCATTGATCAAACCGACCGCCAGCTCTTTGCGCATCAAGCGCGAAGTGTTGCCGGTGCTGACCTGATCCAGCGCCATGGCGCGCACGATCATGGTGATGGTCTGGTTACCGGAGTTGCCACCGATACCCGCCACGATCGGCATGAGCGCCGCCAGTGCCACCAATTTCTCGATCGAACCTTCGAACAGACCGATCACCCGCGATGCCACAAATGCAGTGATCAGGTTCACCGCCAGCCACGCCCAACGGTTACGCAGGGATTTCCACACGGAGGCGAAGATATCTTCCTCTTCGCGCAGACCGGCCATGTTGAGGACTTCGCTTTCGCTTTCCTCACGGATCAGGTCGACCATTTCATCGATGGTCAGACGCCCGATCAGCTTGCCGTTCTTGTCGACCACCGGCGCGGAGATCAAGTCGTAACGCTCGAACGCCTGAGCAGC
Organism: Pseudomonas siliginis; assembly: GCF_024072275.1. NCBI lineage: Bacteria > Pseudomonadati > Pseudomonadota > Gammaproteobacteria > Pseudomonadales > Pseudomonadaceae > Pseudomonas > Pseudomonas siliginis. Next base: position 4,412,787 of record NZ_CP099598.1, read on the forward strand.
GTCGTAGGCATCTTCGTCCGGATGGAAGCTCACCGGATCGCTGGCCATCACTTCCGCGACCTGCTTCTCCGGATCGTTGACCAGCAGACGTTTGATAGGCAGCACGCCCTTGAGCACGCCGTCGTAATCGACCACGAACAATTTATCGGTATGACCGGGCAGCTCTTTGAGGCGACGCAGATAGCGCAGAACCACTTCAAGGCTGACGTCCTCACGGATCGTCACCATCTCGAAGTCCATCAGCGCACCGACCTGATCCTCGTCATAGGACAGCGCCGAGCGCACGCGTTCGCGCTGCTGGTTATCCAGACTCTCCATCAGCTCATGGACAACGTCTCGCGGCAGCTCGGAGGCCAGGTCAGCGAGTTCGTCGGCGTCCATGTCCTTGGCGGCAGCCAGGAGCTCGTGATCGTCCATGTCGGCGATCAGCGTTTCACGGACGGAATCGGATACTTCGAGAAGAATGTCGCCGTCGCGGTCGGCCTTGACCAGTTGCCAGAGCGTCAGGCGATCGTCCAGCGGCAAGGCTTCGAGAATGTAGGCGACGTCGGCGGAGTGCAGATCATCGAGCTTGCGTTGCAGCTCGACGAGGTTTTGCCGGTGAACCAGGTTTTCCACGCGGTCGTGGTGCGGACCTTCCTGGCGATGAGTCAGGTCTTCAACGACACGCTGGCGCTGCAGCAACTCGACGACCTGAGCCAGGCGGTCCTGCAGGCTTTCCTGTGTTTTTTTTACTTCGATTTCGGACATAGGCGAACTCCACTCCCAGCAGCGGGGCACGCCGGAAGGATCAATCAGTCAATTCATGATTGGTGAAACGGTTTACTGAACAACTACTGGGTAAGTCCATGGAGGTTTTCCATAAGCCCCGGCGGGGCTGACGGGCGCAATGATACACGCCTGACGGTTTAAAACGTTGAAAAAATCACGGCTGAAACAAGCGCTTGCGAAACAAACCTGAGCGCCTGCCTGACCCGTGCAAATGCGACGACTCATCTTGAAAAGAAAACACACCGGCAATGCAAAAAGCAGCGACTACCCTTGAGCTTAGATCGTCATGGAGGACATCGAATGCCAGCAAAACCAGCGCTTTTTCTACTGACCGCCCTGCTCCACATCACGCCTGCCCACGCCACCACACTTCATCGCTGCCAGGCTGCTGACGGCAGCGTCACGTTTACGTCGATGAGCTGCGCAACTGGCGAGCAACTCTCAACTCAGGAGGTCCACCCGTATTCACCCGGCTGGGTCGCAATCATGCCGGAGTTCAATCACGAAGCTGTGACCGGCATGAAAGACAGCGGACGCGAACCGGGCATCGTCGGCGGCACTGAACATAAATGTGGAAACCTGATCGACAACAGACAGCGGCGCGAAGCGATCATCAACCGTCGAGTGATTGCCGGCATGAGTCAGCGGGACGTCGAAAGCGCACTGGGCAAGCCCGACAAGATCAACACCCGCACATCGACCACGAGCTATCGTTACGACCTCAAGCGAGGCCGCAGTGCTCAAATTGATTTTGATGAAAGAGGCTGCGTGAAGGGAAAAGCCAAATCCCGGACAGCAAAAAGCCCGCGTTAAACGCGGGCTTCTTGGTATATGGTGCACTCGACAGGATTCGAACCTGTGACCGCTCGGTTCGTAGCCGAGTACTCTATCCAGCTGAGCTACGAGTGCATTTTGTGTTTTTAAACCAGACCACAACTGGCTGAAGCCGAGTTACTCACCTTACAGCAAATAACTCTTAAATGGTGCACTCGACAGGATTCGAACCTGTGACCGCTCGGTTCGTAGCCGAGTACTCTATCCAGCTGAGCTACGAGTGCATTTGTTGCCGCGCATTATAGGCCGTCTAATCTCTATGTCAAACACTTTTTCTAGTAATTTCAACAACTTACAGAAGAAGCCAGATTACGACGTACTAAGCAAATAATGGCGGAGAACGGGGGATTCGAACCCCCGACACCCTTTTGAGGTGTACTCCCTTAGCAGGGGAGCGCCTTCGGCCACTCGGCCAGCTCTCCGCAACACGGGGCGTATATTAACCAGCTTCTTCCCCGTTTGCAAACATAAAAATCGATAAAAATTAATGGCTTGGTTCTTCGTCCTTCTCTTTCTTTATACGCAGGTAAATTTCCTCACGGTGCACCGCAACCTCTTTCGGAGCGTTGACGCCGATACGCACCTGGTTTCCTTTGACGCCGAGCACGGTCACGGTGATTTCGCCGTCACCGATAATCAGGCTTTCCGCGCACCGACGAGTCAGAATCAGCATACCTTTCTCCTTACGCCATTCATTTCAGGGACAACAGTCTGCAAAAAAAAGGCACCCGACCTACAACCGCAGCGATCGTAGCCCTACATGCCTGAGTATTGACCAGCGCGAGCAAAAGAACAGTTCAGGGCCCGCGCCATTCAAAAATAAAGGGCGCGGTCAGACCGCGCCCTTCACAGAAGCGGATTACTCGCCCTGACGGGCCGGCGCATCCAGTTCGAAAGCCGTGTGCAGCGCGCGCACGGCCAGTTCCAGGTACTTCTCTTCGATCACTACGGAAACCTTGATTTCCGAAGTCGAGATCATCTGGATGTTGATGCTTTCTTTTGCCAGGGATTCGAACATGCGGCTGGCCACGCCTGCGTGAGAACGCATGCCGACGCCGACGATCGAGACCTTGGCGATCTTGGTGTCGCCAACCACTTCACGGGCACCGATCTCGCGAGCGGTGTTTTCCAGCACGGTCTGTGCAGCCTGGTAGTCGTTGCGGTGCACGGTGAAGGTGAAGTCGGTGGTGTTATCGTGCGCGACGTTCTGCACGATCATGTCGACTTCGATGTTCGCGGCACTGATCGGGCCGAGAATCTTGAACGCCACGCCCGGGGTGTCTGGCACGCCACGGATGGTCAGCTTGGCTTCATCGCGGTTGAAAGCGATGCCGGAAATGATCGGCTGTTCCATGGTTTCCTCTTCATCAATAGTAATGAGGGTGCCCGGACCCTCCTTGAAGCTGTGCAGTACGCGCAGCGGAACGTTGTACTTGCCGGCGAATTCCACCGCACGGATCTGCAGGACCTTGGAACCGAGGCTGGCCATTTCCAGCATCTCTTCGAAGGTGATCTTGTCCAGACGCTGAGCGACCGGCACCACACGCGGGTCGGTGGTGTAGACACCGTCGACGTCGGTGTAGATCTGGCATTCATCCGCTTTCAAGGCCGCAGCCAGTGCCACGCCGGTGGTATCGGAACCGCCGCGACCGAGGGTGGTGATGTTGCCGTGCTCGTCGACACCCTGGAAACCGGCGACAACCACCACGCGACCAGCCTTTAGATCACCGCGAATCTTCTGGTCATCAATCTGCAAGATACGCGCTTTATTGTGCGCACTGTCAGTCAGGATCCGCACCTGATTACCGGTGTACGACACCGCCGGCACACCGCGCTTGATCAGCGCCATGGCCAACAGGGCAATCGTCACCTGCTCACCGGTGGAGACGATCACGTCCAGCTCGCGCGGAACCGGTTGTGCCTCGCCACTGATTTGCTTGGCCAGATCGATCAGACGGTTGGTTTCGCCGCTCATTGCAGACAGCACAACCACCAGGTCATCGCCGGCATCGCGGAATTTCTTAACCTTGTCGGCGACCTGCTCGATTCTCTCGACAGTGCCGACCGAGGTGCCTCCAAATTTCTGTACGATCAAAGCCATTTCAAAGCCGCCTCTGCCCATGAAGGGCGCCCAATAATCTTTCGAACAGTCGCCAGGCCCGCCACTAGACTGCGGGCCTGGCGAGCCGTCTTATAAAGCCTGCTCGACGAATGGAACGGTCAGCGCCAGTGCGCCATCCAGCGCAGCGGCATCGACACCACCGCCCTGCGCCATGTCCGGACGACCACCGCCCTTCCCGCCCACTGCCGCAGCAGCCTGTTTCATCAAATCACCGGCTTTGAGTTGGCCAGTCAGGTCCTTGGTTACGCCTGCAACCAGTACGACCTTTTCCTCATGGACACCGCCGAGCAGGATCACTGCGCGGCCGAGTTTGTTTTTCAGCTGATCGACCAGCGCCAGCAGCGCCTTGCCATCCTGACCGTCCAGACGGGCAGCCAGCACCTTCACATCCTTGACGTCCACCGCCGAGGCCGACAGATCGTCGCCCGCAGCGCTGGCTGCCTTGGCCTGCAACTGCTCGAGTTGTTTCTCCAGCAGACGGTTGCGCTCCAGTACCGCCGAGAGCTTGTCGATCAGGTTGTCGCGGCTGCCCTTGACCAGGCTGGCCGCTTCCTTGAGTTGTTCTTCTGCCGCGTTCAAGTAGGCCAGCGCCGCAGCACCGGTGACTGCCTCGATACGACGCACGCCCGATGCCACACCGCCTTCGCTGATGATTTTCAGCAGGCCGATGTCGCCGGTACGGTTGGCGTGGATACCGCCGCACAGTTCGACCGAGAAGTCGCCCATGCTCAGCACGCGCACGCTGTCGCCGTACTTCTCGCCGAACAGCGCCATGGCGCCTTTGTTCTTAGCGGTTTCGATGTCGGTTTCTTCGGTTTCAACGGCGGAGTTCTTGCGAATCTCGGCGTTGACGATGTCTTCCAGCTGCTTGATCTGCTCTGGCTTGATCGCTTCGAAGTGGCTGAAGTCGAAACGCAGACGCTGACTGTCGACCAACGAACCTTTCTGTTGCACATGCTCGCCCAGCACCTGACGCAGCGCGGCGTGCAGCAAGTGAGTAGCCGAGTGGTTCAGCGCGGTGGCGTGACGTACTTCGGCGTCGACGTGGGTTTCCACCGGTGCGCCGATGGTCAGACTGCCCGAGGCCAGCACACCGTGGTGCAGGAATGCGCCGCCGGTCTTGGTGGTATCGCGCACGTCAAACCGGCTGTCGCCGGCCTGAATGAAACCGCAGTCGCCGATCTGGCCACCGGATTCGGCGTAGAACGGCGTCTGGTTGAGCACGATCACGCCTTCCTGACCTTCGCTCAGCACGTCGACCGACTGACCATCCTTATAGATGGCAACGATTTTCGCCGAGCCGCGGGTGGCGGCATAGCCGGTGAACTCAGTGGCCACGTCGACCTTGACCAGTGTGTTGTAGTCCAGACCGAACGAGCTGGCCGAACGCGCGCGAACACGCTGCGCTTCCATCTCACGCTCGAAACCGGCTTCGTCGACGGTCAGGCCGCGTTCGCGGGCGATGTCGGCGGTCAGGTCCATCGGGAAACCGTAGGTGTCGTAGAGTTTGAACACCACGTCGCCCGGCACCACGGTGCCTTTGAGCTCGGCCAGATCCTGCTCGAGGATTTTCAGGCCGTGCTCCAAGGTCTTGGAGAACTGCTCCTCTTCAGCCTTGAGCACGCGCTCGATGTTGCTTTGCTGCTTCTTCAGTTCCGGGAAGGCTTCGCCCATTTCGGCGACCAGCGCCGCGACGATCTTGTAGAAAAAGCTGCCGGTGGCGCCGAGCTTGTTGCCGTGACGGCAGGCGCGACGGATGATCCGGCGCAGCACGTAACCGCGACCTTCGTTGGACGGCAGCACGCCGTCGGCGATCAGGAAACCGCAGGAACGGATGTGGTCGGAAACGACTTTGAGCGACGACTGATCGCCGTTTTCGCAGCCGATCGCTTCAGCCGAAGCCTTGAGCAGATTCTTGAACAGGTCGATGTCGTAGTTGGAGTTGACGTGCTGCATCACCGCACTGATCCGCTCCAGGCCCATGCCGGTGTCCACCGACGGCGCTGGCAACGGATGCAACACGCCATCGGCGGTGCGGTTGAACTGCATGAATACGTTGTTCCAGATCTCGATGTAGCGGTCGCCATCTTCTTCCGGCGAGCCCGGCGGGCCGCCCCAGATGTGCTCGCCGTGATCGTAGAAAATCTCGGTGCACGGGCCGCACGGGCCGGTATCGCCCATGGTCCAGAAGTTGTCGGAAGCGTACGGCGCGCCCTTGTTGTCGCCGATGCGGATCATGCGCTCGGCTGGCACACCGATTTTCTGTGTCCAGATGTCATACGCTTCGTCGTCGGTGGCGTAGACGGTGACCCAGAGCTTTTCCTTCGGCAGCTTGAGCACGCCAGTGAGGAAGGTCCAGGCGAAGGTGATCGCGTCGTGCTTGAAGTAGTCGCCGAAGCTGAAGTTGCCGAGCATTTCGAAGAACGTGTGGTGACGCGCGGTATAACCGACGTTTTCCAGGTCACTGTTCTTGCCGCCGGCGCGCACGCATTTCTGGCTGCTGGTGGCACGGGTGTACGCACGTTTTTCCTGGCCCAGGAAGCAGTCCTTGAACTGGTTCATCCCCGCGTTGGTGAACAGCAGGGTTGGGTCGTTGCCCGGAATCAAAGAGCTGGAGGCTACACGGGTGTGGCCTTGCTCTTCGAAGAAGCGAAGGAAGGCTTCACGGATTTCTGCGCTTTTCATTAGGTTCTTCCACGGAGGCTGCGGCCAAAGGCCTGTTCGAAACGTCATGAGACGAAGCGACGGCAAAGGGCCGCATTATATCGGCCCTGCGCGCGGGGTACAGCGTGTTTATACGATAGAAACGGTCAATTGGACGGCTGACGCTGTCACTTGCGTGAAAACTCGACGAATGTCGCGATCACTTGCTCGATTTGCGCGCGGCTGACGTCCATGTGCGTGACCATGCGCAAGCGCGCAGCGGCGCTGAGCCTGATCCCGCGTTCGCCGGCAAAGTCCTTGAGTGCTGCGGCCCTGTCGCCCATTTGCACATAAACCATGTTGGTTTGCACTGGCTCGACGATGAAACCGGCTTCACGCAAGCCCTCGGCCAGCAACTGTGCGTTGGCATGGTCGTCCGCCAGCCGTTCGACGTGATGATCCAGTGCGTACAAGCCAGCCGCCGCGAGCAACCCGGCCTGACGCATGCCGCCACCGACCATTTTGCGCAAACGCCGCGCTTTGCCGATCAGTTGCTCGGAACCGCACAGCACCGAACCGACCGGTGCGCCGAGGCCTTTGGACAGGCACACCGACACCGAATCGAAATGCTGGGTGATCTCCCGGGCATCGACGCCAAGCTTGACCGCCGCGTTGTACAGCCGCGCGCCGTCCAGGTGCAATTGCAGGCCGTGTTCCTGAGTAAAGCGTCGCGCGCGCGCCAGGTACTCCAGCGGCAGCACCTTGCCCTGCATGGTGTTTTCCAGCGCCAGCAAACGGCTGCGGGCGAAATGGAAATCGTCCGGTTTGATCGCGGCGGCGACCTGATCCAGATCCAGCGAACCGTCGGCCTGCACCTCCAGCGGCTGCGGCTGAATCGAGCCGAGCACCGCCGCCCCGCCACCTTCGTACTTGTAGGTGTGCGCCTGCTGACCGACGATGTATTCGTCGCCACGCTCGCAGTGCGCCATCAGGCCGAGCAGGTTGCTCATGGTCCCGGTCGGCACGAACAACGCGGCGGCAAAGCCCAGGCGCTTGGCCAGTTCGGCCTCGAGGCGATTGACCGTCGGATCTTCGCCGTACACATCGTCGCCGGTGTCCGCTGCGGTCATCGCGTCGAGCATGGCGGGAGTCGGTTGGGTGACGGTGTCGCTGCGAAGATCGATAACGCTCATGAACCTGGCCTCTGGTCAGATGGGGAAATCCCTTTGTGAAGTGGGATTACTGCGGTCATGGCGCGGATTAATCAACCCTTGAACGCGGAAAAACCCCATTCTTCCTCGAGCAGACAAAGCCCATGTGGGAGCGAGCCTGCTCGCGAGAGCGGAGTAACAGTCAGCATCTTCGTTGAATGTGAAGCCGCTTTCGCGAGCGGGCTCGCTCCCACAGTGTCATGTGCATGGCCGGGAAATATGTGTTACAAACTTGCCGCCGCCCGCCTATGGGCGGCGAAAACGTTCTCAGGGCGGGGTGCAATTCCCCACCGGCGGTAATTGCGCGCAACGCGCATAGCCCGCGAGCGCTTGGCGCTGCACACGGCTTGGATCGGGTGCGTCGGCAAGGTCAGCAGACCCGGTGTGATCCCGGGGCCGACGGTCATAGTCCGGATGAAGAGAGAACGGGATCGACGCCAAAGGGCCGTCCGCGTGCACTCGTGCCTGCGCTCGCACCCTTGCATCCCTTTCGATTCATAACGCCCTGTTTTTCACACAAACAGGAGTCAGAACATGCAACCCACCGCTATCGACAGCAAAAGCAAACACCCACAGGGCGAGCGCGTCGCGTTCATCCAGGCCTGCTGGCACAAGGAAATCGTCGACCAGAGCCGCAAAGGCTTCGTCGCTGAAATGCTGGTGCAGGGTTATCAGGAATCGGACATCGACTTTTTTGAAGTCGGCGGCGCCTTTGAAATGCCGCTGCACGCCAAGCTGCTGGCCAAGTCAGGCCGTTACGCTGGCATTGTCGCCGCCGCTTTGGTGGTGGACGGCGGCATTTATCGCCACGAATTCGTCGCGCAATCGGTGGTCACCGGCCTGATGCAGGTGCAGTTGGAAACCGAAGTGCCGGTGTTCTCGGTGTCGCTCACCCCGCACCACTTCCATTCGGGCGAAGAGCATCAGAAGTTCTTCTTCGAGCACTTTGTGCACAAGGGTCAGGAAGCGGCGCGGACTTGCGCGGATACGTTGCAGAAGATTCGCGCGTTGCGTCGCACGGAGCCGCGCGCTGTAGCGGTCTGACTGCACCAGGCCGGGTGGGGACTTAAGCCCCACCCGAATTCAAATGTGGGAGCGAGCCTGCTCGCGAAGGCGCCGTGTCAGCCACCAAAGAAGTTGGCAGACAGTCAGCATTCGCGAGCAGGCTCGCTCCCACAGTGCTTCGCGTTAATCGGAACGTCAGGCGAGGTTTTCGTCGGTGCTCGGGACGATCAGGATGCCGGCGCGCAGGCCGTTCTTGACCTTGGGGTTGGGGAAGATGATCCGCGCGCCCTGCTCTTCGATCACCCAGCGGGTATTGGCCAGATCCTCGGCCAACACATAACCCGGCTCCAGCTCGGAAAAGTTCTCGATATCCGCCGGCAGATTCAGGCGGAACGCATCGCTGTGCTTGATGATTTCCCGCGCCACGCTGAACAGCTGCAAACCATCCAGCCCTTCTTCTGTCTCCGGCTCAGCGCCTTCGATGATCTGCTTCAGGCGGGTTTCCAGCAGTGAAACGTTAACGCCGTCGTTCTGCCCGAACGGCCGCGCCTTGCCCAGTTCCAGGGTGAAAGCCTCGGCGTCGAGTTTGTCGTAGGTGTACGAACTGAACACGATGGATGGTTTGTTCTGCAACAGCACTGCTTCCATGCCGGCGGCGCGCAGGCGCGCCAGTTCGCGACGGGAATGCTGGCGCCCTTCCTTCCACGGGTACAAGGCGAACTGTTCGATCTTCGAACCACGAATCGCGGTGTGCAGGTCGTAGTGCAGACGCTCGCGATCGGGCTTGCTGAAGAAACTCGCCGCCAGCCGTTCCAGCTCACAGGCGCGCAACGCTTCCGAGCCGCTGCTTTGTTCGTGGCGACCGTTGAACAGTCGATTGACGTCCTGCTCGACGAAACGCTCACCCTTGCGAATCGCTTCCGGGTTGCCGAACAGGAACAGAATACGTGCGCGCGGCTTCAGATCGCCGCGTGCGATGTCGTGCAGCAGCCGGTCGAGCAACTCGATCGGTGCCGTTTCGTTGCCATGGATGCCTGCCGACAGCAGCAGGTCCAGGCCATTGTCGCGCGCTTCCGGGGGCCGGACTTCCAGCGCCCCTTCGCTCAACCAGCGCATGCGCACGCCTTCGACAGTCAGTTGAGTCTTCTCCGCCGGTTCGCGGCCGGCGAGGGTCAGTTCAAGCAGTTTGCCGAGGGCGAGCATAGAGCGGTTTCCTTAGTGGTCGTGGTTGCAATCCGGGCCGTGTACGTGATCCTCGTCAGCGCCGAGGTCAGCCGGTTCCATTTCCAGTTGCAGACTTACCAGATTAGTCGCCAATGGGCGCAGCAGCAGGTTGGCGTACTCTTCGTCACCTTCCTCGACGTCGACGCCGATCAGCAGCTGGCCACGGCCGTCCTGCTGGATCCACAGCTCTTTGCCTTGCCACATGACCGCAACGCGGGTGCACGAGGTTTGCAATTGCGTGCCGTCGGTGTCTTCAAGGATCAGCTGCAGGGAATCGCTCATGTTTTTACTCTCTTGGGGTGACGCGCCGCGCGCCGCGTTCAGGCAGCGCGCTGGCGATCAATTGATCTGGAAGGGATAAACCGCGCCCAGTTTAAGGATTTGCGTCAGTTCATCCAGTGCCGTCCGGCATTCAAGCAGCAACTGCGGGTCCGCCAGATCGGTTTCGCTCAGGCGGTCGCGGTAGTGCTTTTCAACCCATGCGGTCAACGAACCGTATAACGGGGCCGTCATGATAACCCCTGGGTTGACCGCCGCCAGTTCGGTTTCATTCAGCGCCACGCGCAGACGCAGGCACGCCGGACCACCGCCGTTCTGCATGCTTTGCTTGAGATCGAAGACTTTAACTTCGCGGATCATTCCGCCGGAGCTGGTCAGGCTTTGCAGATAAGCCCAGACGCGTTCGTTGGCCTGGCATTCCTGCGGCACGATCAGCAGCATCGAACCGTCAGGACGCGAGAGCAACTGGCTGTTGAACAGGTAGGAACGCACCGCGTCATCCACGGTGACTGCCGAACGCGGCACGCAAACGGACTGGAAGTTACCGCCGACCTTGGCCAGTTTGCCTTGCAGTTCGGCGAGCATCTTGTCGGTCTCGAGGAACGCGTCCTCGTGATAAAACAGCACTTCACCATTGCCCACAGCGATCACGTCGTTGTGGAACACACCCTGATCGATGACGTTGGGATTCTGCTGCGCGTAGACCACGCCTTCGTCACGCAGACCGTGCAGACGCGCGACGGCTTGCGAGGCTTCGAGGGTCTGGCGTGCTGGGTATTTCTGCGGCGCCGGGAAACGGTTGTCGAACGCACTGCGGCCGAACACGAAAAACTCGACGCCCGCCTCGCCGTACTCACGGCAGAAACGCGTGTGGTTGGCCGCGCCTTCGTCGCCGAACTGCGCCACCGCCGGCAATGCGGCGTGATGGGCGAAGTGCTGTTGATTGGCGAACATCGCGCCGAGCACGCGACTGGTGGTCGGGTGTTCGATGCTGCGGTGATATTTGCAATTGAGGTTGGCGGCGGTGAAGTGCACACGGCCGTCAGCGGTGTCGGCACTTGGGCTGACCGTGGCGGCGTTGGCCACCCACATGCTCGACGCCGAGCAACTGGCGACCAGCAGCGGCATCGCTTCTTTGGCGGCGCGCTCGATCACCTGCGCGTCAGTGCCGCTGAAGCCCAGACGACGCAGCGCCGCCACGTCGGGACGTTCCTGCGGAGCCAGCACGCCTTGCTGAAAGCCCATGTCCATCAGCGCTTTCATTTTTGCCAGACCTTGCAGCGCCGCTTCCTTCGGGTTCGAGGATTGCTGACTGTTGCTCTGCGAGGCGACGTTGCCGTAGGACAGACCACCGTAGTTATGGGTCGGCCCCACTAGACCGTCAAAATTGACTTCATAGGATTTCATCAGCGAGGCTCCACGAGAATCTGTTGTTATAGGCTTCAGTAACTATTCTTTGCGACCGAGGCGCGGCCTTCGCGAGCAGGCTCGCTCCCACAGGATTTAGGTTGGACACAAAATGTGTGAACACCACTGAACCTGTGGGAGCGAGCCTGCTCGCGAATGGGCGCTACGCCATTTTCACGCCAGGCGTCAGAGCCGATGGCAACACCAGGCTCGGGGTTTCCAGCGACGCCACCGGGTACGCGCAATAATCCGCTGCGTAATAGGCGCTGGCGCGGTGGTTGCCCGAGGCGCCGACACCGCCGAACGGCGCGCTGCTCGCGGCGCCGGTCAGCTGTTTGTTCCAGTTGACGATGCCGGCGCGGCTTTCCAGCCAGAACTGCTGGTAACGCGCTTCGGAATCGGAGAGCAAGCCGGCGGCCAGCCCATAAGCAGTGTTGTTGGCTTCAGTGATCGCCGCGCCGAAATCGGCATAGCGGATCACTTGCAGCAGCGGCCCGAACAGTTCTTCGTCCGGACGCTCGGCCACGGCCGTCACATCGACAATGCCCGGGGTCAGCAAAGCCGACTGCGCCTGTGGCTGAGTCATTTCCAGCAGCGCCACCGCGCCGTTGGCCAACAGTTGTTCCTGCGCATCCATCAGCGCTTTCGCCGCGCCGAGGGAAATCACCGAGCCCATGAACGGTGCCGGTTGCTGATCGAACGCACCGACTTCAATGGTCGAACTGACTTCCACCAGTCGCTTGAGCAGGCTGTCGCCCCACGCGCCTTGCGGCACCAGCAGACGGCGGGCGCAGGTGCAGCGCTGGCCGGCGGAAATGAATGCCGACTGAATGATGGTGTACACCGCCGCGTCCAGATCAGCGACCTGATCGACCACCAGCGGGTTGTTGCCGCCCATCTCCAGCGCAAGAATCTTGTCCGGACGCCCGGCAAACTGCTGGTGCAGGTGATTGCCGGTGCGGCTCGAACCGGTGAAGAACAGACCGTCGATACCCGGGTTCGCCGCCAGAGCGATACCGGTTTCCCGCGCGCCCTGCAGCAGGTTCAACACGCCTGCCGGCAGACCGGCTTCGATCCAGCACTTGACCGTCAGCTCGGCGACTTTCGGTGTCAGTTCGCTGGGCTTGAACAGCACACTGTTACCGGCCAACAGCGCCGGGACGATATGACCGTTAGGCAGGTGACCGGGGAAGTTGTAAGGGCCGAACACCGCGACCACGCCGTGCGGCTTGTGGCGCAATACGGCGGTGGCGTCGCCCAGCGGGCCGCTCTTTTCCCCGGTGCGCTCGCGGTAGCTCTGCACCGAAATCGCGATCTTGTTGACCATGCTGGTGACTTCGGTCGCAGCTTCCCATAGCGGTTTGCCGGTTTCTTCGCCGATGGTGCGAGCCAGTTCGTCAGCGTGGTTTTTCAACGACGCGGCGAAAGCTTCGAGGACGCTGATGCGCTCTTCGAGCGTACGGCGCGCCCAGCCGGGAAAGGCCTGACGAGCGGCCTGAACCGCCGATTCGACCTGCGCGACAGTGGCGCCCTCGCCCGCCCACAGCACTTGCTGGGTCACCGGGTTCAGCGATTGAAAGGCCTCGCCCTGACCGGCCAGCCACTCACCTGCAATGTATAGCGAATTCATTATTTCGACTCCCGTGCAGCGGACAGCGCCACGGCGCGAACCTGATCGCCGGCGCTGAGTTGAAGACGTTTCGCGGTTTGCGGATCGACCACCAGGGTGCCCGCAGCCAGTCGCGCTGGTGCAGCCGTGATGCGGCAATCCTCGCGCTTGCGGTTGTGGATGATGAACGGCGTGGCGTCATCGCCCGGCGTGCCGACGGCCAGCACCAGTGCTTCGCTGTCACGCACCGCGCGGATCTTGCTGGTTTCGCATTCGATGGCCGGGCCGGCGTCGAAGATGTCGACGTAACCCTGGTAGCTGAAGCCTTCGCTCTTGAGCATGGCCAGCGCCGGCTCGGTGTCCGGGTGCACTTGGCCGATGACGTTGCGCGCGTCCGGCGAAAGGAAGCAGGTGTACAGCGGAAATTTCGGCATCAGTTCGGCGATGAACGCCTTGTTGCCGACGCCGGTCAGGTAATCGGCCTGGCTGAATTCCATCTTGAAGAAGTGCCGGCCGAGGCTTTCCCAGAACGGCGAGCGCCCGGCGTCATCGGACATGCCACGCATTTCGGCGATGATCTTGTTACCGAACAGCTCCGGGAACTCAGCGATGAACAGCATGCGCGCCTTGGACAGCATCCGGCCGTTGAGGCCGTTGCGGTAATCAGCGTGCAGGAACAGCGAGCACAGCTCGGAATTGCCGGTCAGGTCGTTGGCCAGAAACAGCGTCGGGATTTCGCGGTAGATGTTCAGCTCTTGCGAAGCGCTGACCGTCAGACCGACGCGGAAGTTGTACCAGGGCTCACGCAGGCCGACCGCGCCGGCGATGGCGGAAATCCCCACCACGCGGCCGTCATCGTCTTCGAGCACGAACAGATAGTCGGCATCGCCACGCCCGGCTTCGCCGCGAAAGGTCTTCTCGGCCCAGCCGACCCGGTGGGTCAGGCGCTCTTCGTTGGCCGGCAAGGTAGTCAGGCCGGTGCCGGTGCTGCGGGCCAGGTCGATCAGCGCGGATAAATCGCTGCTGCGTACGGGACGAACAATCATGCTATCTCCTCAAACGGGCCGCTCGCGCCACCCGTGAAACTCGCTAAGGCGTTAAACCGCCACCAGGCGCACGCTGGCACCTTCACCGACGCCCAGGGCTTCGGCCGCTTCCATATCCAGCGTCACCGGTTTGCCCGGCGCGTAATCCAGCTCAAGTAACACCGCGCGGTAATCCTGCAACTGCGCGTTGGCCACCAGGTACTGACGCCCGGCACCCTTCACTGGCTCGCCGATCTTCACCGGCACCACGCGGCTCTGGGCGATCGAACGGATCCCGGAAACCCGTGCATGCAGGGTCGGGCCGCCGTCGAAGATGTCGATGTAGTGATCGGTTTCGAAGCCTTCGCGCATCAGGATGTCGAAAGTGATCTGCGCACGCGGGTGCACCTGGCCCATCGCCTCTTGGGCGGAGTCCGGCAGCAGCGGCACATAGATCGGGTAATGCGGCATCAGCTCGGCGAGGAAGGTGCGGCTTTTCAGCCCGCACAGGCGCTCGGCCTCGGCGTAGTTGAGGTCGAAAAAGTTACGCCCGATCGCATCCCAGAACGGCGAGTCGCCATTCTCGTCGCTGTAACCGACGATCTCGGTCACCACCGAATCGGCAAAACGCTCTGGATGGCTGGCGACGAACAGCAGACGGCCACGGGAATTGAGCTCGGCCCACGGCGATCCGACCAGTTCGCGCTGCACATAGAAACTGGTCAGCAGGCTGTTGCCGGTCAGGTCGTGGCACTGCGAGAGCACGTGGATCTTGTTGTGGATCTTCAGCTCGCGGGAGGCGTGGACGAAGGTCTCGTTACGGAAGCTGTAGAACGGCTCCGAATAACCGGCGGAAGCGACAATGGCCGAGCAGCCGACCAGTTTGCCGGTGCTCGAGTCTTCGAGGACGAAGAAGTAGCTCTCTTCACCGTTGAAGCTCACTTCGGCGGCAAACGAAGCTTCGCTCGCGGCGATCTTGTCGCTCAGACGTTCCACGTCATCCGGCAAGGAAGTGACACCAATCGGGCTGTCCGCAGCCAGACGCTGTACCTCGCCCAGATCAGCCATTTGCGCGGGGCGCATCACCAGCATGGTGTCACTCCTTTCTCTTCAATATTCACAGAAAAAACCGGGCCCACATAAAGATCGATGCAGGAATGGGACTTGTGGCGAGGGGATTTATCCCCGCTGGGGGGCGAAGCACCCCCAAAAATCTGGGGCCGCTGCGCAGCCCATCGGGGATAAATCCCCTCACCACAGGTTCAATCCAACAGGTGGATGTGCCCGGTATCAAAAATTGGTTCGGCGCCGGAAAAACTCCAGGCGCCGAAAGGTCCATCAGGCTTGCGTCAACTTCGCTGCAGCACGTTCGAAGCGGTCGAGACCGGCGTCGATATCGGCGTCTTCCACCACCAGGCTCGGGGCGAAACGGATCACGTCCGGGCCAGCCTGGAGAATCATCAGGCCTTCCTGTTCGGCGGCGTTGAAGATGTCCTTGGCCTTGCCTTTCCACGCTTCGCTCAGCACGCAACCGATCAGCAGACCGAGACCACGCACCTGAGTGAACAGGCCGTATTTCTCGCCGATCTGTTGCAGGCGGGTCTTGAACTTGTCGTGCTTGGCGTTCACGCCGTTCAGCACCTCAGGGGTGTTGACCACGTCGATCACCGCTTCGGCGACGGCGCAGGCCAGCGGGTTGCCGCCGTAAGTGGTGCCGTGGGTGCCGACGACCAGATGTTTGGCCAGCGCTTCGGTGGTCATCATTGCCGCGATCGGGAAACCACCGCCCAGGCTCTTGGCGCTGGTGAGGATGTCCGGGGTCACGCCGTAATGCTGGTAGGCGAACAGCTTGCCGCTGCGGCCCATGCCGGTCTGCACTTCGTCGAACACCAGCAGCGCGTTGTTCGCATCGCACAGTTCGCGGGCACCTTGCAGGTAAGCCAGCTCGGCCGGCAGCACGCCGCCCTCGCCCTGGATCGGTTCCAGCACGACCGCGCAGGTCTTCTCGGACACTGCGGCTTTCAGTGCGGCCAGATCGTTGTAGGGAACGTGGGTGATGCCAGTGATTTTCGGGCCGAAACCGTCGGAGTACTTCGACTGGCCACCGACGTTGACGGTGAACAGGGTACGGCCGTGGAAGCTGTTCAGCGCGGCGATGATTTCGTATTTCTCGGTGCCGAAACGGTCGAATGCGACGCGACGGGCCAGCTTGAACGCGGCCTCGTTGGCTTCGGCGCCGGAGTTGCAGAAGAACACGCGCTCGGCAAACGTGGCGTCGATCAGCTTGTGCGCCAGACGCAGGGCCGGTTCGTTGGTGAACACGTTGGACACGTGCCACAGCTTGTTCGCCTGTTCGGTCAACGCGCCGACCAGCGCCGGATGCGCATGGCCCAAAACGTTGACGGCAATCCCGCCGGCGAAGTCGATCAGCTCGCGGCCGGCCTGATCCCAGACCCGGGAACCGGCGCCACGCACCGGAATGAAAGCGGCAGGCGCGTAGTTGGGAACCATTACCTGGTCGAAATCGGCGCGTTGTACCGCAGCGTGCTCAACGGACATCGGAGTCTCCTGAAGAGGAACACCCGCCTGGAACTGGCGAGCGATGAGGGGATTGTAAGGACAGTTGGGTGCCCGGCCTTGTCGCCAAGCGACAACTTCTTATAGCGCAAACCCCGGATTTTCCCGGGTTTACGGCAATGCGACATATAGCGTCGCAAAGGCGCAGTTTACCGGGCGCGGCCGATTTGCGGCAGGCCGCGCAGGATACCAAGTCAGCCCCCACGGCAGAGACATAAATATCTACCGCACGGTGGTCGCTTGCCGCTGATTTGCTGAGGGTTCTTCCCAACGCCAAGGAATGGCCATGCATTTGTCTGAAGCACCCCCATCGGCAACCCCGGATGCCGCACATGACGCGCAACATGCGGACGAGCATTACCAACCACTGAAAAACGCGATTCCGCCCTGGCTGGGCGACACCTCAGCCACTCGGCGCGAAGCGCTGAAGACCAGCGCCCCGCAACAGCCGGCCGCGCTCCAGGTCGCGCCAGCCGAACAGCATGCGTTGATGAAAAGTCTTGGGGCGGCGCATATCACCGCGCAGAGCCGGGTCGACAAGAGCCTTGAGCACTTGCAGGACGCTGCGGCCTTCGCCGAGCCCCTGCTCAAGGCCGAGCTGAAAAGCTGCTTCGATCTGGAACTGGATGTCAGAAACACCTACGTGCGCCTGTACATTCCTGCCACCACCCCATGGTTTCCGATCC
Source organism: Pseudomonas siliginis (assembly GCF_024072275.1). NCBI lineage: Bacteria > Pseudomonadati > Pseudomonadota > Gammaproteobacteria > Pseudomonadales > Pseudomonadaceae > Pseudomonas > Pseudomonas siliginis. The sequence goes on from NZ_CP099598.1 coordinate 4,430,180, forward strand.
GCACCGGCGCCCGCGCCTGGTCCGTGTCACTGCTTGAGGCGGCGTTGCATAACTTCGAAGACAAGGAAACCGAAGACGACGCCTTCGAAGCCGAGTCGACATTCACTAGCGCACCTTCGGCTACAGGACAGTTTGAAACCCTGCCCGAGATCAAGGCGAAACTGAGCATTCCCGCATTCACAAAACTGTGCCGTCGACTGGATATCGGCGCGAAATACAAAGCCAGTCTGGAAGACAATCTGGGCTACTCCGATCCGATGGTCGCGTCGGTCTTGCGCGGCAAGATCGACGCCAGCCAGAAGGCCGCGATGAAATCGGCCCTGCAATGGGCGCGGATGAACCGCGACGTGTCGGAAAACGCGGTACGCCTGATCGAAGCCATGCTCGACGGTGTGAAAGGCCTGCATGTGCACGGCGCCCCGCTGCTGTGTCATGACATGACGATGCTTTGCGCACCGCTCACCGGCATCGTGGTATTCGCCCCGGACCTGTACATGACACGCAATGCAGCGCGCGTCGTCGCCTACGTTCCGGATGACCCCGAACATCCGTTCAAGGAGTACGCCTCGCCATTGGAAATGGTCGTGGAACTGACGCGCCAGTTGCGCTCCAGGGACTATCAGCAGTTCTTCAGCCGCTTCGTCAATCACGACCAGCGCGGCTTCTTCTTCAGCACCCTCAACAGCCGGCTGAGTGAAATCCGCTGGCACCCGCACGAACCCGGCGACCCTCGGCCGGCGTGGCGCGAAGCCGCAGTGGAGCGACCCGATCTGCAGACTGCGCTGACGCCGTTTCACGACGATGTGTGGCAACACCTGTATCAGGCAAAACTGAACAAGATTTTCAATGACGCCCGAACCATTGCCGTACCGACTGCCCTGGTTGATCAAAGGGCGCGCTGGGCGTTCTGGGATTCGCTGGTCAACATCCTCTCTTCCATCGCCCAGACCGCCACAATGATCGTCGCGCCGTTCGTGCCGGTGCTCGGTGAAGCGATGATGGCGTACATGGCCTATCAGATGCTCGATGAAGTATTCGAAGGCATTGTCGAGTGGGCGCAGGGACGCACGACCGAGGCGGTCGAACACCTGATGGGAACCGTGGAATCGATGATCCAGTTGGGCATGTTCGCCGTCGGCGGTGCGATTGGCGCGGCCGAGTTCCGCAAGATATTGCCCAAGGAAATCGTGGCGTTCATCGACCGCTTCAAACCGGTACAACTGGCCAATGGTGACACCCGCTACTGGCAACCGGATCTCGAACGCTACAAACATCCGCAGCGCCCGAGTGCCGATTCGCAACCCGATGCCCTGGGTTTGCATGCGCATGAGGACAAGCTTCTGCTGCCCTTGGAGGACGCGCACTTTGCGGTCACGGAAAGTCAGGTGCCGGGGCAGTACCGCATCGAACATCCGAGTCGCCCCGACGCATACCAACCGGTGCTGCGCCACAATGGCGAAGGTGCCTGGCACACTGAACTCGAGCAACCGCTGGAATGGGATGGCGCAACCGCGCTGCGCCGTATCGGCCCTGCGGTCGAGAGCTTGTCCGCGAGCGAGCGCGAAACCGTGCTGCAGGTCAGCGGAACCAGCGAAGACGCGTTGCGCAAAATGCATGTCGAGCAGGAAAGCGTTCCGCCTCTACTGGCCGACAGCATCCAGCGCTTCAAGATTGATCAGCAGTTGCAACGCTTCATCGACCAGCTCGACAGCGCTGACGCTGAAGTCTTCTTGCGCGCCGACCCGGCCATGCAACTGGAGGTGCTCAGCGAATACGGCCGCTGGCCAGCCGACCAGTGCGTGCGTCTGCTCGATCGCCAAGGCGAGCAACTGTGGCAATCGTCTGCCGACACAAGCCTGCCGGTAATCGAACTACGCCACGACACGCTGGCCGGTGGCGACGTGCTCAAAACCCTGCTCCAAGCCCTCGACGAGACGCAGATCAAAACCTTGCTGGACGAGCCCTTCGCGGGACCGACGCCGTCCATCGAGGTCCGCAGCCACAACCTGCGCAAACAAGTGGCCGACCTCGCCAGACGCAACACCAGCGCGCTGTTCGAGTCGCGCTATCAAGCCCTCCAGCACCTCGACGACCCGCTGGCCGCTCGACTCAAGATTCACCCTCCGCAATTGCCGGCCAGCATTACCCGCGAACTGCTCGATACCGCGACCGGCAGCGAACTGTTGCAGATCAGCGAAGGACAATTGCCCCCGCGCCAGCAGGCACTCATGCAGATGGCCAGTGAGGAGGTGCGCGTTGCCCGCGCATATGAGGGCCTCGAGCTGGATTCGATGAGCAATCACGACTCTGATTCTCTGGCGCTGCACAGCCTCAAATTGTTGCCGGGCTGGAGCGGCGATGTACGCATCGAAATCCGCGGCGGGCGCTACGAGGGCCGGTTACTGGACACGATCGGCCGTGACGATGCGCCCGAATACAAGGTGCTGGTTCGCCGCGACGATGGCCAATACCAACCTTATGACGATCGTGGGCAGCAGCTGCATTCGTTCGCTGATTTCTATTCCAGCCTGTTGTACGCATTGCCCGACAGCGAGCGCCAGAGCCTGGACCTGCGGATCGGCCAGGGTCAGGCGCTGAAGGCGGCCATTCGTGAACGCACGCTCGAGCGCAACGAGTGGCGTCAGGTGATTGCCGATACGCCGTCCCGAGCGCCGGCTATCGACACCCTGCGCCTGCTCGGTACCGATGGTTATGCCCATGCTCCGCGTCCGCCGCGCCCCGCTTACCAGCCGCACACCCTCGAAGAAGACATCCGGGTGCTCTATCCACGCATGTCGAACCATGAAGTGCGCTTCCTCGCCGAAAGCATGCGAAGCAGTCCCGCAGGCCCGCGCACCGAAATGCTTCGTTTGCAAAATGACTACCTGCAATTGCAGAACGAACTGCATGTCTGGGCCAACAATCCGCCCGCCGTGCACCCGGAAACCGGCACGGCGCCCACCTCGCTGGAGAAGCGCGCCGAAATCCAGAATCGCAGGCTGCTACGGGAGCAATTGCTCAAAGCCTGGAGACGGGAGCACGTCACGGGTATCAATCACCGGGGCTTTGCCGCCGGATACGCCTTGCGCCTTACACCTGCGGTGATGGGCGACTTGCCCGTGTTGTCAGCAGACTTCAGCCATATCACCTCGCTCGCCATTGATGGCAGCCCGATGACCACATCTGTCGACAGCTTTCTGCAGTCCTTCAGCCAGTTGCAGAATATCGATGCGCGCAACCTCAATCTGTCGAGCCTGCCGCAAGCACTGACTTCGATGCGCTCGCTGCGCGAATTGCGCTTACGCAATTGTCGGATCAGTCTGACGACGGTCACAGAGTCAGTGCTCGCGGCCATGCCGCAGCTCACCCTGCTCGATCTGCAAGGCAATGCGCTGGGCCTGCCTCCGGACCTGCACACACTGCCTTCATTGCGCTACGTGAACCTGTCGGATACCGGCATTCACACGGTGCCCGACGATCTGCTGGATCATCCGCGCCTGATTTCGGCGCAATTCGATCGCAACCGCATCACGCGGATACCGGACAGTTTTTTCAACCTGGCAAGCTCCCTCAGCGATGGTTATACCTTCGCCGATAACCCGTTGACGGCGGCTTCTCGCGAGCGGGTAAAAGTATTCTACGAGCACACCGGAAGGCACTTCGGCGTCCGGCCCGTGCAGGAGGATCTGCAACGCACCATCGCCTTGTTTCCATCCCTCGACACGGAAGGCGCAACACAGGTGTTGTACCGATTGCCCGGGCCATTGGCGGAGTGCGGCGCACAGTTGTCCCGCTGGGAAAATGAACTCGGCGTGCTGAATCTCGAACTCAGTCAATGGATCAACCAGGCCACCGTGACCGCCTCTGAGTCGGGGGAACGTCTTCCCCTCGAGGCACAGGCCCGCGAACTGGAGGCCCGGCGATCCTTTGCGCAACAGATCGAGCAATTCTGGCGCAGCCCGCCCCTGTACCCGCGCCTTGAAGAACTCAGGGCAACGGCGACGTTCAGTGGGGATATGCCGATACTCAGCGCCGGTCTCGAGCGCGCGACGCAGCTGAACCTCACCGGCACCGCCAATAGCACCGCTGCCCTGCGCTTCGTGGAGTGCTTCCCCAACCTTGCCAAGCTGAAAATGAACGGTTTCGAACTGGGACCGCTTGCGCTGGGCGAAGCAAAACTGCCTCAACTGAGCGATCTGGAGCTGAAAAATTGTGGCGTGGTCATGACCCCGGAAAACCAGGCTGCGCTGCTGTCACTTGGCAGCCTCGACTCACTGGACCTGAGCGACAATCCGTTGGGTACGTTCCCCGACCTGAATTTGTTGCCCGAATTGATCTATCTCGATCTGTCCAACTGCGGGCTGACCGTCGTTCCCGAAGGACTGGCCAGCCATCCGGGGTTGCGAACCGCAGTGCTCGCAGGCAACCGCATCACGCAACTGCCCGAGGCGCTGTTCGACCTCCCCGCCGAGCGCAGTGACGGCATTGACCTTGCCGACAACCCGCTATCGGCCGCCACCCGCGACCAGATCAAAAACTACTACCGCCTCCATCGCAACGACTTCGACGTATTGGCGGCCGAGCCGGACGTGAGCCTCGCCCGGCAGTTGTTTCCCGGTTTGAACAAGCAAGAGGCCAGCGAGATGATTTACGACTTGCCCGGCGACCTGGCCGACGGTCGCCAACAGCTGCTTCGCTGGCAAGCAGAACAGCAACAGATGCGCGATGACCTGACCCGCTGGGCCTTGGCAACGCCGTCTGCGCACCCGGTTACGCGTCAAGCCTTGAGCGCAAGCGAACGTTTGGCGCAACGATCCGCACGCTCGGACTTCAAGCAATTGATAAAGGATTTCTGGGGCGAAAGATCGATGGGAACCGGCAGGCGCACGACTTCTTTCGCGGCAGACCTCAAGTTCCTCGGCGAAATGCCGCGCCTGACGGTCAACTTCGATCACGTTACCAGCCTCAAGCTCGCGGGCAACGTGACGATCGCGGGACTGGAGCCGTTCGCTGCCTTGTTCCCGAATCTTCAGATGCTGGAACTGAAAGCTTTCACACTCTATGACATCCCTTCATTCGTCAGCCGTCTGCACTATCTCAAAGAGCTCAAACTCAATGACTGCGCGCTGACGCTTACCCCTGCCGGGCAGCAGGTACTTGGCGCGCTGCCCGAGTTGCGGTTGCTCGATCTGAGCCATAACCCACTGACAAACGCGCCAGACCTGACAATCCTGCCCAAGGTGACGAACTTCTCGCTCGGCCATAGCGAACTGACGAGCGTGCCGAAGGGCATCGCCGAGCATCCGCTACTGCGAGAGCTCCATCTCAATAACAACCAGATAACCGTGCTGCCCGACGCTGTCTTCAGTTTGCATCCCGAGCGGGCCGACAGCGTCTATCTGAACGACAATCCTCTGTCCATGAATGCCCGCGAGCGCGTCAAGCGCTACTACGCCGCACAAGGGCGCAACTTCCGGATCAAGCCGGCATCGGCTGACATTGCCATGGCGCAGAGACTGTTCCCGCGACTGGGCGAAAACGCTGCGATCAACATGATTTATCGCCTGCCCGGGACATTACAGACCGGCACGGCGCAACTGATCAGATGGGAGGCGGAAATCGCCCGCATGACCAGTGATCTCAACACATGGAGCGCGCGCTTGCCGGTCAACAACCCTTCGACAGAGCTGCCCTGGACTGCGCCGGAAAGATTTGCAGAACTCGCCGCCAGACAAAGATTCAGCAGCGACCTTGAGAAACTCTGGCGCGGCCGGCAAAACGAAAACTCAGCCCTGCGGTTCAATACTTTCGAAGCCGATGCGACATTCACCGGCGAATTGCCGGAACTGACCGCTGACTTCAGCCACATCACGCATCTCAACCTTCAGGGCAATCCGGGGCTGAACATTCCAGATGGGTTTTTCCGAAGCTTCAGCGGCCTGCGCGGACTGGAACTGCAGGATTTCGCCTTGGGCCGGATACCCCAATCGTTGCCAAGCCTGCCGTTGCTTGAGAGGTTGATGCTGAGCAAGTGCCAGATCACTCTGGATCCTGCCGGACAAGCGATCCTGTCCACGATGACCCGATTGAAATCTCTGGACTTGTATAGCAACCCTCTGCAGGTGACGCCCGATCTATCGACCCTGCAGAACCTGACGTTCATCGACCTGATCAACACCGGCATCGATAGTGTTCCCGCCGGGCTGGAACAGCTGCCGCACCTGGAAGTCGCGTTGCTGAGCGACAACAACATCAGCGAATTGCCGGCGCAACTGACGCAGTATTCCGATCGCGGCATTGAACTGGGCGGCAACCCGTTGTCGGTTGCTTCCAGAGAACGGATCAAGGCCGCATTCCAGGCCAAGGCTGACAACTTCGGTGTCTGGGTCCAACAGCAAGACATCGATCTGGCGCAAAGCCTTTATCCATCGCTGTTCGGCTTCGATGCCAACGATCTGGTCTACAAGCTTGCGGGCACGCTGGCCGATGGACGTGTTGAGCTGATGCGCCGCAAAACCGAACTCACCAGCCTGCTCGAACGCCTGGATAGCTGGGCCAACGAGACTCCCAACGATACTGACACGCAGATGCCGCTTGCGACCGAAGCGGCAGCCAGGGAAAGACTCAACCGCCAGCACTTCAGGCAAAACCTCGAAGACGACCTGCGCCGTGCGCCCTCGTTCCTGACAGGGCCAAGGGTCAGCTGCGAGTTGTCGTTTACCGGTGAGCTGCCGCCGCTGACTGCGCGTTTCGACCACATCGAACAACTGAAACTGACCACCACAGCGTCCGCTGCGCCTCGGATCGTTCGTCTGCTGGAGCTGTTCCCGAAGCTCAAAGGCATCGACATCCGCAATTATCCGCTGGGCGAGATTCCCGCCCCGATTTTCGCCATGGAAAGGCTGCGCAGCCTGTATCTGCCGGGCTGTGAAATCACGCTGACTGCGCAGACCGCAGAAGCATTCGCAACGCTGAGAAACCTGAGTTCGGTGGACCTGAGCGACAATCCGCTCAACATCGCTCCGGATCTGAGTCATTTCCCGCAGATGACCGATGTGCGTCTGGGCAACTGTGCCTTGAGCAAGGTGCCTGACGGCCTGTTCGAACTGCCTCGATTGATGTACGCGGACTTGTCCGGAAACGCGATCACCGAGTTGCCGGGCGAGTTTCCTTTACAGCCCGGCGACGTGCTGACCGAATACGACTTCAGCGACAACCCGCTGACTGCCGAAAGTTTGCAGCGCCTGCAGCGGTATGAGGCGGCGTATCAATTGCGCCTGCTGGAGCAGCAGTCGAGCAACGACACCGCGTATCAGACGATTGAGGATTTCCATGATTTCTCCGGCGGCATGGAAATCGATTGAGGGTCGATCCGCGCTCAGCCACGCTCCGGCGGCACTGACGACAATTCGAACGGGCTGCTGCTGCGCCGCTGGTTGCGATCTTCGCGCGGCGTGGCACCGAAGAAATTGCGATAGGCGCTGGAGAAATGCGGCCCCGAGGAGAAGCCGCACGAGAGGCCGATCTGGATGATCGACTTGCTGGTCTGCATCAACATCTGCCGGGCCTTGTTCAGGCGCAATTCCAGGTAGTACTGGCTCGGCACGCGGTTGAGGTATTGCTTGAAGATCCGTTCCAGCTGCCGACGGGATACGCACACGTGCTGGGCGATTTCGTCGGTGGTCAGCGGCTCTTCGATGTTGGCTTCCATCAGCAACACCGCTTGGGTGAGCTTCGGATGACTGGAGCCGAGGCGATTCTGCAACGGGATGCGCTGACGCTCACCGCCCTCGCGGATGCGCTCGACCACGAGTTCTTCCGACACCGCACCGGCCAGTTCCGCGCCGTGATCGCGGGCCAGCACCGCCAGCAGCAGGTCGAGCACCGACATGCCACCGCAGGCGGTCAGACGATCGCGATCCCAGTCGAACAGATGACTGGTGGCGATGACTTTCGGGAAGCGCTCAGCGAAATCGTCCTGCCAGCGCCAGTGCACGGCGGCGCGATAACCGTCGAGCAAACCGAGCTGCGCCAGCGGATAGACACCGGCCGACAGACCACCGATCACGCAACCGGCACGCACCAGTTGCTTGAGCGCACTGCTCAGCGCCGGCGCCAGGGTGGTCGGCGGCTCGTCGGCGAGCAGGAACAGTTTCTGGAAATTCTCGAGCTTGCCGGCCCAGGGTTCGCCGGGCAATTGCCAGGCCCCTTCGGTCTGCGGCTCGGCCTGCAAGAACGACAGTTCGTAAACCACGTCCGGGTGCACCCGCTGCGCAACACGCAAGGCCTCCTCCGCCAGCGCCAGCGTCAACGCTTTAGTGCTGGGCCAAATCAGGAAACCAATTCGATGGGCAGTCATGGGCGGGCAATCCGAAACGAACAACGGTGATGAAGGCATGGGCCAATGCTAGCCCGGAAATGAACACAAATCCTGAAACCGGTGAAGATCAGAATGTGGGAGCGAGCCTGCTCGCGAAGGCGGTGTACCAGTCAACATAATTGCTGGCTGTTGTACCGCTTTCGCGAGCAGGCTCGCTCCCACAGGGATCTGAGCCAGCCAGAAGATCGCGAAGCATGACCTAATCTGGTGCACAACGGCAGCCCTGATTTATTTCAGGCTGCCCGACAGGAACTGCTGCAAGCGCTCCGACTGCGGGTTGACCAGCACTTCGCGCGGGTTGCCGCTTTCTTCGACGACGCCTTTGTGCAGGAACACCAGCTGGTTCGACACTTCACGGGCGAAGCCCATTTCGTGGGTCACCACGACCATGGTGCGGCCTTCCTGCGCCAGCGCCTGCATGACTTTCAGCACGTCGCCGACCAGTTCCGGATCGAGGGCCGAGGTCGGTTCGTCGAACAGCATCACTTCCGGTTCCATCGCCAGCGCACGGGCGATCGCCACGCGCTGCTGTTCGCCGCCGGACATGTGCCCCGGGAACGCGTCTTTGCGATGGGCCACGCCAACCTTGTTCAGGTAGTACTCGGCTTTTTCGCGCGCTTCGTACTTGGGTACGCCGAGCACGTGCACCGGTGCCTCCATGATGTTTTCAATCGCGGTCATGTGCGACCACAGATTGAAATGCTGGAACACCATCGACAGGCGCGAACGCATGCGTTGCAGCTGTTTTGGATCAGCGGCTTTCAGCGCGCCATCCTTGTTCGCCACCAGTTTCAGCTCTTCGTTGTTGAGCAGGATCTTGCCGGCGTGCGGCTGCTCGAGCAGGTTGATGCAACGCAGGAAAGTACTTTTGCCGGAGCCACTGGAGCCGATGATGCTGATCACATCGCCGGCGGCGGCTTTCAGGGACACGCCCTTGAGCACTTCGTGACTGCCATAGCGTTTATGCAGGTCTTGGACTTCAAGTTTGTACATGCGGTCGGTTCTCACAAAAACAGTCAGTCAGTCGTTGAGCAAGCGCCCGTGACGCAGCGCTTCGCGCCCCGCCACCTTGGCCAGCCAGAAACCGGGTTGGGCATAGCGCAGCCGTTCAATGGCAAACAGCACCCCGGACGTACCAGCACATACCGTGCTGACCCGATCGGACACAGGGTCGATCACTTGAAAAATCTCATCGCCCGCCTCGACCCATTCGCCAGGCCTGCGGGAAAAACTCACCACACCGGGGTGCGGTGCGAACAACAATTCGGTGCCTTCGAACGGCATGCCTTCGCACGGTTCGAAGGCCGGGTCCGGCCACTCGCCGGTGATCAGACCTTGCTCGGCAAGGAACGCCAGAATGCCTTCAGCATAAGCCTCGGCTTCGACGCGGCCGGTGTCGGCCTGCCCGCCCAGCTCGATGGTCGTCGCCAGACACGCCAGCGGAATCTGCGCCTCGGGGAACTGCCGCGACAGGCGCAGCCATGGCAACGAGCAGGCTTCATCGAAGGAGCTGCCGCCGGAATCTTCCGCGAGCAAACCTACCTTGACGTTCAGGTGTGCCGACAGCGAACGCCACTGCGGCCAGTGCTGCGGCAGCGCATACATGTGCAGCGCGGCTTCGGCATCGCAGTGCAGGTCCAGCACCACATCGGCGGTGCAGGCGTGGCTGAGCAGCACACGTTGCATGCCTTGCAACTGGCTGCTCGCTTCAGGCAATCCGGCCAGGTGGTCGGCCATTGCCTGACGGATCAGGCGCACATTGGCATGGGGATCATCACCGAGTTTTTCGCCCAGCGCCGCCGCGACCGGCGCGCTGAGCTCGACGAAATCACGATTGAAATTCTTGCCGCTGCCCGCCTCGAAACGGCCCTGGAAATTGCCTTGCAGCAATTGCCCGAGGCCGATCGGATTGGCCACCGGCACGAGCTCGATCACGCCGTTGAGCAAGCCTTGGGCTTCGAGTTCGCCGAGGCGCTTTTTCAGCTCCCAGGCAGTGCGCATGCCCGGCAGTTCATCGGCGTGCAGGCTGGCCTGGATGTAGGCCTTGCGCTCGCCGCTACCAAAACGGAAAACCGAAACCTTGCGCTCGCTGCCCAGGTGGCTCCACGGCAATACGTGGTCGATGCGTTGCATATCAGTGCTTCCGTGGCGCGAGGTAGCTCAACCAGCGACGCTCGGCCAGTTTGAACAGCTTGACCAGAATGAAGGTCAGGCACAGGTAGAACACGCCGGCAGTGATGTATGCCTCGAACGGCAGGTAGAACTGCGCGTTGACGGTACGTGCCGCGCCAGTGATGTCGATCAGGGTCACGATCGACGCCAGACTGGTGGTCTGCAGCATCATGATCACTTCGTTGCTGTACTGCGGCAGCGCGCGGCGCAGGGCCGACGGCAGCAGGATGCGCTTGTACAGTTTGAAGCGCGACATGCCCATGGCCTTGGCCGCTTCGATCTCACCGTTCGGCGTGGCTTTGAGGCTACCGGCGATGATTTCTGCGGTGTAGGCGCTGGTGTTGACCGCAAACGCCAGGCAGGCACAGAACGTTGCGCTGGACAGCCACGGCCACAGGAAGCTTTCGCGTACCGCTTCGAACTGGGCCAGACCGTAGTAGATCAGGAACAGCTGCACCAGCATCGGCGTGCCGCGAATCACGTAGGTGTACAGCCACGCGGCGCCGTTGACGAACGGGTTTTTCGAGACGCGCATCAGCCCCAGCGGCAACGCCGCGAGCAAGCCGAAGAACAGCGACAGCGCGAGCAGTTTGAGGGTGGTCAGCAGGCCGCTGAAGTACAGCGGCAGTGCCTCCCAGATGACGTTGTAGTCGAAGATCATAGATCAGCCGCCCTTACGCCTACCGAGTAGCGCTTCTCAAGGTGACGCAATGCCAGCAACGAAACACTGGTGATCACCAGGTACATCGCCGCCACTGCGAGGAAGAAGGTGAAAGGCTCGCGCGTGGCATCCGCCGCCTGCTTGGCCTTGAACATCATGTCTTGCAGACCGACCACGGAAATCAGCGCGGTGGCCTTGGTCAGTACCAGCCAGTTGTTGGTGAAGCCGGGAATCGCCAGACGAATCATCTGCGGCACCATCACCCGGAAGAACACCTGAAAACTGCTCATGCCGTACGCCATGCCTGCTTCGGCCTGGCCCTTGGGGATCGCCATGAACGCACCACGGAAGGTTTCCGAGAGGTACGCACCGAAGATGAAACCGAGGGTGCCGATACCGGCGGCCAGCGGGTTCAGGTCGATGTAGTCGTCATAGCCGAGCATCGGCGCGACGCGGTTGAGCAAGTCCTGACCGCCGTAGAAGATCAGCAGGATCAGCACCAGATCGGGAATGCCGCGGATCACCGTCGAATACAGGTCGCCCAGCCACGCCAGCCAGCGCACCGGCGACAGGCGCAACGCGACACCGATCAGCCCGAGAACGATGGCCAGAGCCATGGACGACAAGGCGAGCTGAAGCGTCAGCCATGCGCCATCGAGGATGACAGCCCCGTAGCCTTTCAACATGATTCAGGTCCTCGAAAGTTGGGATGAAAAAATGGCGCAAACCGCAGAGATTCTGTTGCTTGCGCCATTTCGGAATTGTCGCAGAGACGTCTTACTTGCCGTAGATGTCGAAGGCGAAGTACTTGTCCTGGATTGCTTTGTATTTGCCGTTTTCGCGGATGGCCGCGATGGCAGTGTTGATCTTGTCTTTCAGGGCGTCGCCCTTGCGCACCGCGATACCTACGCCGTCGCCGAAGTATTTGACGTCGGTGAAGGCCGGGCCGACGAACGCGAAGCCTTTGCCGGCGTCGGTTTTCAGGAAGCCGTCGTCGAGCAGGGTAGCGTCAGCCACGGTACCGTCGAGGCGACCGGCAGCCACGTCGAGGTAGATTTCGTTCTGCGAGCCGTACGGCTTGATCTCGGCGCCCAATGGAGCGAGAACTTCGCGGGCGAAACGCTCGTGGATCGAGCCACGCTGTACGCCGATGTTCTTGCCCTTCAGTTCAGCCAGACCTTCGCTGACCTGAGTGCCGGCCTTCATGACCAGACGCGCCGGGGTGTTGTAGTACTTGTTGGTGAAGTCGACCGACTTCTTGCGATCTTCGGTGATCGACATCGACGACAGGATCGCGTCGATCTTGCGCACTTTGAGAGCCGGGATCAGACCGTCGAACTCTTGCTCGACCCACACGCACTTGACCTTCATTTCTTCGCACAGCGCGTTGCCGATGTCGTAGTCGAAACCGACGATGCTGCCGTCCGGTGCTTTCGAAGCGAATGGAGGGTAAGCCGCTTCGATGCCGATCTTCAGCGGTTTTTCGTCAGCGAAGGCATTCATCGACAGCACGGACAGTGCCAGGGCGCCAAGCAGCACAAGTTTCTTCATCTTGGGACTCCATCGGTAAAGGGCAAAAACGGCAGAGTGAGCGACAGCCCAATATGCGAATGGGTGAATCGGAAATCGGTTGCGCATCGACGGAAATTTCCCATTGGAACCGCAGGCGATTTCAACGTCAGCCACGATGAGCGAGTGATCGGCATTCTAACGACAGGCCCGAAGCCGATATTTCTTCAATGCGACAACTAATTACAGATGCACCGAGAAAGCGGTTTGAGCTCATTGACAGCCCTGCAAATTCATGCAAGAGCGAAAGACAGTGAACCGATACATATTGCAAGTTGCGGGCCTATTATTCGTAAACCCTTCTAATCCGGCAAGCGCAGCGTTATGTCTTATTTTTTAGCGCAGGTTTTGAGGCTCTAAAACGGCGCACCGCGTTTCCCTTCGCCCCGGTTTGGCGCGGGCGGTTACACATTGGGTTGTGGCGGGTAACAGCGGGAAAGGTCTGACGGTGCAGATCGATAATTATTGGTTGGGGTGTTGCGGTTTCCTACAGCTGACTACTGCGGTGTCTGACAGGTCGCCTTCGCGAGCAGGCTCGCTCCCACATTTGAAATGCGCCCGTTTCCTTGTGGGAGCGAGCCTGCTCGCGAAGAGGCCAGCCCGATCAACACAAATCCACTAGGCACAAAAAAGCCCCATCCGGCATTACCGGACAGGGCTCCTATGCTTCTAACGCTTAAGCAACATTCATGGTCTTGTGCGTATCAATCAAATGCTGCACCACACCCGGATCCGCCAGGGTCGAGATGTCGCCCAGCCCATCGTATTCCGCCGTGGCAATCTTGCGCAGAATACGGCGCATGATCTTGCCCGAACGGGTCTTCGGCAGCCCCGGCGCCCACTGGATCACGTCCGGCGAAGCGATCGGGCCGATCTCCTTGCGCACCCAATTCTTGAGCTCCAGACGCAACTGCTCGGTCGGTTCCTCGCCGTTCTTCAAGGTCACATAGACATAGATGCCCTGCCCCTTGATGTCATGCGGCACACCCACCACCGCAGCTTCGGCCACCTTCGGATGCGCGACCATCGCGCTTTCGATTTCGGCGGTGCCCATGCGGTGGCCGGAGACGTTGAGCACGTCGTCCACACGCCCGGTGATCCAGTAGTAACCATCGGCATCGCGACGCGCGCCGTCACCGGTGAAGTACATGCCACGGAAGGTCTTGAAGTAGGTATCGACGAAACGATCATGATCGCCGTACAGCGTACGCGCCTGGCCTGGCCACGAATCGAGAATCACCAGATTGCCTTCAGCCTCGCCCTCAATGATGTTGCCGAGGTTGTCGACCAGCGCCGGCACCACACCGAAGAACGGACGCGCCGCCGACCCCGGCTTCAGCGCATGGGCACCCGGCAGCGGGCTCATCATGTTGCCGCCGGTTTCGGTCTGCCACCAGGTATCGACGATCGGGCAACGCGACTTGCCGACATTCTTGTAGTACCAGTCCCAGGCTTCCGGGTTGATCGGCTCGCCCACCGAACCGAGCAGACGCAGGCTGCTGCCATCGGCGCCTTCCACGGCGGCCTGACCCGAGGCCATCATCGCGCGGATCGCGGTCGGCGCGGTGTAGAGGATGTTGACCTTGTGCTTGTCGATGATCTTCGCCACCCGGGTGATGTCCGGGTAGTTCGGCACACCTTCGAACAGCACGGTGGTCGCGCCATTGGCCAGCGGGCCATAGACGATGTAACTGTGGCCGGTGACCCAACCGACGTCGGCGGTGCACCAGTAGATTTCGCCCGGCCGGTAGTCGAACACGCGCTCGTGGGTCATGGCCGCATACAGCAGATAACCGCCGGTGGTGTGCTGCACGCCCTTCGGCTTGCCGGTGGAGCCGGAGGTATAAAGGATGAACAACGCTTCTTCGGCGCCCATCTCTTTCGGCGCGCAAACGGTGCCCGCGACCTTCATCAGGTCTTCGTACCAGATGTCGCGATGCTGGTTCCACTTGATGTCGCCACCGGTGCGCTTGCACACGATGACCTTCTGGATGCTGCTGGTTTCCGGGTTGGTCAGCGCGTCGTCGACGTTGGCCTTGAGGGAAATCTTCTTGCCGGCGCGAATACCCTCGTCAGCGGTGATCACCACTTTCGATTTGCAGTCGATGATGCGACCGGCCAGGGCTTCCGGCGAGAAACCGCCGAACACCACCGAGTGAATCGCGCCGATCCGGGTGCAGGCCAGCATGGCGACCACGGCTTCGGGAATCATCGGCATGTAAATGGTCACCACATCGCCACGGTGCACGTCCTGACCCCGCAGGGCGTTGGCGAGTTTGCACACTTGTTCGTGCAGTTCGCGGTAAGTGATGTTGCGGCTCTCGGAAGGATCGTCACCTTCCCAGATGATCGCGACTTGATCGCCGCGCTCAGCCAGATGGCGGTCGAGGCAGTTGTAGGAAACGTTCAGGGTGCCGTCGGCAAACCACTTGATGTCGACATGGTGATCGTCGAACGACGTCTGCTTCACCGTGGTGAAAGGCTTGATCCAGTCCAGACGCTTGGCTTGCTCGCGCCAGAAGCCGTCAGGGTTGACGACCGACTGCTGGTACATGGCTTTGTAGGTCGCCTCGTCAGTCAGCGTGTTAGCCAGAACCTCGGGACGAACGGGATACAGAGAAGCCGCACTCATCTTTCCTACCTCGGTGTAATAGTTGTTTTTGTATGACCCTGTTGTAGCCGGGTGGGCCCCATAGAACCATTCGACGATGGTAGTAACAACCCTCCCCCTGCGCACGCGCCCCTGTAGGAGCTGCCGAAGGCTGCGATCTTTTGATCTGTTTTCAAGATCAAAGTCAAAAGATCGCAGCCTTCGGCAGCTCCTACAGGGAATGGGGTGTTTGGGGGATTGTTACCAAATATGCCAAAAGTGTTTATCAAAACCCGCTCTGTTTACCCCGGCCCCACCACCCTAAAATTCACCTCGCCAACAAGGCAACCGCGATTAACAACGTTACAGCCCCCACGAAGGCCGTTAATCCAGCTCTCCAAGTAACGCATCAAATACTCAAGCTCCACACGCAACCCTAAAAAGGTTGCGTGACCCCACTCGACCTCAAAAAGGTGAATTAGAAATGAAAGCTTTATTGGTTCTGGCCCTCAGCAGTCTGTGCGCAACCGCCATGGCAGACGAGGTCCCGACTGATGTCGCACAGCAACAACCGGTAATCGAGGAATACACTTACTCCACACATCTGGACATCGCCAAAGTTGTATCGATGAGCGAAGTGCCAAATGTCTGCGAAGTAGTACCGGCAAAAATGGAATACGACGACTCCAAAGGCCAACGCCACATCCTGCGCTACAGCATCATGGGCAACGGCTGCACGAACTGAACCAGACTGCACCGAATCGGATCGCTCAGCGCTACATTGAGGGTCGATTCCAGCCCGGCTACGGTCGGGCTCAGTTGTGTCTGGAGCCGTGAAAAACGCTTGCAAAACACTAGATATAGTGAAAAACCCGCTTTTCTGGCTATTTTTTAAACAAAAAACCACCTGGCAAAAAATTAACGAAAAAAAATCTGCCGGGGCCGATTCCGCGCAAAGCCCTGTAATCCCTCGGTCGGACCGAAATCCACCGCCTCCTCGGCCTCGCCATGAGCCGATTCGCCGCACCACGCCGGTAAAAATTTCCCTATAATGCCGCCCCATACGGGTCAGCAATATTCCCTTACAGGGAGCAAAAGCCATTCTGAAGCCCCGCAACAGTGCCATACGCTGATTGCGCCCATCAGAGGCTCTCGGAACCCGTCAAAATTTCTGTTTATTTGCCTGCGTGCAGCGCTGCAAAAAACGACATCCAACGCGGCTTGTTTGGCCGTGTGAAAAACCAACCCTTCAGGTTTCACACGGGCACAAGCCCTCACGCAGGAGACGACACGTCATGCTGAGCTGGGACGAATTCGATAAAGAAGACAGTGAAGTCGCAACCGTGAAAGGCGCCAACGCCGGCCACGCAAGCGAAGCCAACATGGACCGCCTCGACAACGCCGGCGGTGCCGCAGCGCTGGAAGCCCGCGCCGTCACCGCCGACGACTCGGCCGCCGTGGCCCGCGCCAAGGCTGCACTGAACTCCCTCGACGTCGCCGAAGGCCTCGCCGAACTCGAAGGCGCCTCCGCCCGTGTCGCCGTTGACGAAAAGCGCATGATCAACTGCCGCGCCGACCTCAACCAACTCGTACCTTTCAAGTACGACTGGGCCTGGCAGAAGTATCTGGACGGTTGCGCAAACCACTGGATGCCGCAAGAAGTCAACATGACCGCCGACATTGCCCTCTGGAAAAACCCGGAAGGCCTGACCGACGACGAGCGCCGCATCGTCATGCGCAACCTCGGCTTCTTCTCCACCGCCGACTCCCTGGTTGCCAACAACCTGGTCCTGGCCGTGTACCGCCTGATCACCAACCCGGAATGCCGCCAGTACATCCTGCGCCAGGCGTTCGAAGAAGCGATCCACACCCACGCCTACCAGTACTGCATCGAATCGCTGGCCATGGATGAAGGCGAAATCTTCAACATGTATCACGAGATCCCATCGGTCGCGAAGAAAGCAGCCTGGGGCTTGAAGTACACCCGTTCGATCTCCGATCCAAAGTTCGAAACCGGCACCCCGGAAACCGACAAAGAGTTGCTGCGCAACCTGATCGCCTACTACTGCGTTCTGGAAGGCATCTTCTTCTACTGCGGCTTCACCCAGATTCTCTCCATGGGCCGCCGCAACAAAATGACCGGCGTCGCCGAGCAGTTCCAATACATCCTGCGCGACGAATCCATGCACCTGAACTTCGGCATCGACGTGATCAACCAGATCAAAATCGAAAACCCGCACCTGTGGGATGCCGAAATGAAGGAAGAAGCTACCCAAATGATTCTGCAGGGCACCCAGCTGGAGATCGAATACGCGCGCGACACCATGCCTCGCGGGGTGTTGGGTATGAACGCGGCGATGATGGAGGACTACCTGAAGTTCATCGCCAACCGTCGTTTGTCGCAGATTGGTTTGAAGGAAGAATACCCAGGGACGACTAACCCGTTCCCTTGGATGAGCGAGATTATGGACTTGAAGAAAGAGAAGAATTTCTTTGAGACTCGCGTGATCGAATACCAAACTGGTGGTGCTCTGAGCTGGGACTAATAGTCTCGCTTGGCGCGATTTGACGATTGCGGTTTAAGTCGGCGAATCGAGAAAGCAAAAAGCCCCGATCTGATCGGGGCTTTTTTATGGGCGATCGGTAATCCTCTTTACGCCTACGTCACAGCGCTCAATCTCCTACAGCACTTGCAGTCGCTTCCCATTGAAGCGTGCTGCGAGCACTACTAAGCTCTATCGCAGGTGCCTAAGAAACGCCCAACGTAGAAAGCTTGGTCAGTGACACAGACGTGTAATTCGTCGGTGGCAACTGCTCTGCTCGTTGGGATTTCTTAAGTCCGCTCTACGTTGGGGTCCGGCCCTCCCAAAATCCAAAACGTAGAGGTCACAGATATGTCTGATCCATGCTCGGTAACAGTCTTCTCTCGCCACAACCTTTTTCTACATGCCCTTCTACTCGAAAATCAGCCATGGTTCTCCGCCCGGGATGTTGGCCGTTTGATGGGCTTCCACCTGAATGATCGGGTGGTCCACAAGCTAGATAGCGATCAACGCCGCGTCATGCGGATCGAGTACTTTCGAGAACCAGAACAGCATCTGATGCTCAGTCAATCGGGGGTGTATGCGCTATTGATCTATCACTACGTACCGGGAAATCGGTTATTGCGTGAATGGCTCACCAATGAGGTCGTGCCAACCTTGCGTGACGCTGCGGATTCGGGAGATTCAAATCGGCCAATGTTGAGTTTGTTGGATTGGCCGGAAATGTCTTTGAGTTTGCTGCATTGGCAGGATGAGGGCTGGATTCGGCTGCGGGATATGCCGCACCTATTAAATGATCAGCCACGACGACGAACGATCGAAGCTAATCCTTGGTGGCGGCGGGTCGTAAATACGTTGCAGTTATCTACGCATTCATTTAGGTCAAATCATCGAAAACCCAGCGGCCGTTGAGAAGCCCTTTCAATTGCTCAACACTCAGTAATTGCTGAGGTTTTCTATGAACAATTGCGTGGCAATTTGCACAGAGAGGAATAAGGTCAGTCAGTGGATCGACAACTTGTTCCTCTTCAAATTCTGAAATGGGCTTCACGTGATGTACATGAATAAAGCCCTTCGCGTGCGCCCCATAGGCTTTCTCAAAGTCAAAATCACATGCTTTACATAGAAGGCCATGAATAGCGATAGCCTGACGTCTAAGCTTGGGACAGCGCTCGTATCTCACACCGTAATAAGTGGATTTTTTACCTTCAGTACCAACGATTACAGTTTCAAAATCCTCCGTACCGTCAACCTGGCTGAAGTCATCTGCCTGCAATGGCGCCAGCAAAGCATTGGATGAGATCCGGTCGAACACAGTTTGGTCAATGGACCGAACACCGTTACGCCAGTAATTGTTCTTTAGATTTGAGGGAATTTGCTCAAGGTACTCCCCCTCAAGCTTTATTGGGATTGCCGACTCAAACTGACGAAAATCCTCAATAGAAGCAAACAGGTCTCCTCGCTTACTGTTCCTGTCTGCATACACCCTTCCTATGCGGGCTAAGCCAAAATAGTGAGGCGCAGAACTCAGACGTAACGCTGAGAAAGCCTTATTTTTCAGTTTCCCTTTGTAGTAAATAACCTCTGTTCCCTGGATAAGGATTTCCTTGTACCGCTTCGGGAAGTGGTAGAGGACCCCAGTTTGATCGGCCCATTTTGACAAATCATTCTCGGCAATTACGGCTGGCATCCACTCATCCTCTTATCAGAGGCTAGAGATTACCAAATCCTGAGAAAAGTCCTACACGACTTACGGAAGGCTCTCACGACTGACTCAAGCCAACGCTTCAGCCGTTCGGTGAGACATGTGTTCCACATCTCTCTCTAGAATGCTTTAGCGAAGCCTAGAAAATGCCCACTTCACTGCAGCAAAAAAAGAATTAGTAGGTGCACTACCACGCACCTCCCGCTATTAATACCCCTCCCCCACTCAAGGATCCGAGCCCCACCATGAAATTCGATCTCGCCTACTGCCTCAGCCTCGACGACAAGTTGTCGATCTATGACGTTCGCGATCTCAATTTCGATGAGACGGTGGCGTTTGACTCGGCGAAGGAACACTTCCAGTGCCCCAACGATGCCTGTCGTGCGGCGTTCGAGGCTTCCAATGAGTTGGGTACGTTCAATGCCAAGAATGTGAATTACGTGCGCACGCCGCACTTCAAGAATCTGCCCACGACGCAGCATGTGACGGGTTGTCCGTATGCGAGTTTGAAGGCGTCGGCGTCGGGTGTTGAGACGGCGGATGGCGAGGTGGATGACGGGCGTGAGGAGCATTTCCCATCGGAGTTGTTGCTGACCCGGCGTGAGTATGTGCGCAAGCCTGTCGCGCCAGCGGGGGCGGCGGATGTGTTGCGCGATGACTCGGTGCGGGCGGCGGCGGGCAATGGTAAAGAGTCGGCGAGTCGTGAGTCGGCGCCGGACAAGACCAGTGTGTTTGCGCATCCGGTGGAGTGTTTTGTTTCCAACTTCGCCGACAAGGATTTGCTCAAGCGCATGCCGTTGAAGGTCGGCGAGCATACGGCGCCGTACAGTTCGTTCTTCAAGAAGATCGAATATCTGACGGACAACAAGGGGCTGATTTACTGGGGGCGGATCAAGAAGATCGAGGACTTCCACAGTGCCAGTTTTCGGATCGACTTCGAGGACAAGGTCTGGTTCAAGAAGCCCGAGGACAGTAAGAAGAAGCCGTATCCGGTCAGCGTTTATCTGAACAAGAAGCTGATCGACAACTACCGCAAGCGCAAGGCCTTTCTGGAGGAGATCAAGCACGCGGTGGATAGCGACAAGACGTTGTTCTGTTTCTTCTATGGGGTGACGCCGGAGTTGAAGCAGGTGCCCGGCAAGAAGAACCCCGAAAAACCTTTCGAGGTCTTCAATGCCAATATCGAGAACCTGGATCACTTCATTATTCGTGAAGCGCCGGGGTTGAAGTGAAGCTCAGTTGATGCGTGCCCTTTCTTCAAACGCTCGAATCTCCCGCTCCGCCTCCCTGCGTCGCTCAAGTGCAGCCTGAACGCCCAGATCTTCCACTCCGCAATACTGGAGCAGCCAATGAGCGAGCATTTCTTCATCAGGGCGAAAGTAATCTTTTCGGTCCTTGGTGTTTCGAATTTGCGAATTCATCCGCGCATCTAAACCGATAGCTGCACGTTCGCCTTGGGGCAAACAGCCCCACTCTGCCGCGCAATCCTCGAAAAACCAGGCGATTTGTTCGATGTGCTTTTGTGCGCTGCGATGGCCACGGCGATAAAAACGATACTCGCGACTCAGCTCGAGACGATCGGTCATTGTCCCCGCATCAACCCATTGCATGAGGTCATGATTGATTGCATCGCGGATCAGACCTTCGCGCCAACGCTCGTTAAACCACGCTACAAACCCTTCGGCGTCGGCCTTTTTGGCATCAGCCAGGATCACGCAATAGCGGGTTTTGATGTGCAGGACCAACAACGCATGTTTGCGCTGCACAGTGATCGCATGAACCAACCACTGTTCGTCCGCGCCGTTCAGCTCATCATCCTCAATAACTGATGACGGCGGTTTGGTGTCCACCGGCGTGATCGTTTTGCCTTTATGGACACGGCTGAAGAACTTACTGGCGGCTTCGGTGCAATTGAAGATCAACATCCTGGTTCTCTGCTGAAGACTGGAGGGCGACGCTCTGCCGCTGATTCTGATTTCTTTCGCCTGCGTCAATCAACGATTCATTTCAGCGAAATGCTCAGCAGCACCAGGATCAGCAAACCAATATAGATCCAGGCATGCACCCGATCCGGTATCCGCCCAATCCACCGCGCAGCCAATCTGATCCCCAGCAACGAGCCAACCGTCAGCAGCGCAAACGCCAGCACATTGACGTACCCGATATACCAACCCCCCAGATCAGCCTCGGTGAACCCGGCCAGCGCCATGTACGTCAGTGTGCCGGCCAGCGCCACTGGCACGCTGAGCGGATTGGCCATGGAGGTCGCTTGCGACATGCTCAGCCCGCAACGGCGTAGCAGCGGCACAGTCATGACGCTTCCTCCTACACCGAGAAACGTCGCGATGGCGCCGATGCCTACACCGCCGGCGGACGTTTCTGTTGAGGTCAGTCGCCGTGGGAATGTGGTTTGGGACTGTGTGAGAAACCCTCGGCGCAGCAGGCAATCGACGATGGTCACGCCCAGGTAGGCGATGAAGGCGTAGCGGATCACTTGACCGCTGACCCACATCGCAGCGATGGCGCCGACGACCGCGCCTACGCCGATAAACCCGCCCAATGGCCAGAGGTAGTCCCGGAGCAGATTGCGGGCGCGTTGGTGTTTGCGTGTGGCGATCAGGGCGTTGACGATCATTACGCAGGTCGAGGTGGCCACGGCGATGTGCATGGCCGACTGGGCAATGGGGTCGTCAGCTGCGTGGCTGGCGGTGAGCATGCGATAGAGCAGCGGCACGATGACGAAGCCGCCGCCGAAACCGAAAAGCACGGCGCTGATGCCGGCGAGGCAACCGAACAATGTAAGCAGGAGGTAGAACATGGTGGGCGTCCAGGATCGGGGGAGCCCAGGACATTAGAGCGTGATGCACTGGCCGGCTTCAGTAGTTGGGCCAATAATGTTCGCGTTTACGCCAATCGCTGGAATACGCCTGATGCGCAATATTTCGATCAATCAGCTCGATGA
The DNA here is from genome assembly GCF_024072275.1 of Pseudomonas siliginis. Taxonomy (NCBI): domain Bacteria; kingdom Pseudomonadati; phylum Pseudomonadota; class Gammaproteobacteria; order Pseudomonadales; family Pseudomonadaceae; genus Pseudomonas; species Pseudomonas siliginis. The sequence goes on from NZ_CP099598.1 coordinate 4,452,762, forward strand.
CACGCCTCGCCCGGTCGTGGCCATCGGTACCGATTATCCCCACGGCCACCTACTCCCGTTTCATACGCATCGCCGTGGGCAATTGCTCTACGGCGCCACCGGCGTGATGCAGGTCAGCACTCAGAACGGTAATTGGCTGGTGCCGCCGCAACGCGCGGTGTGGATTCCGCCGGGCGTGGCCCACGAGGTATTGATGCTCGGGGTGAGCACGCGCAGTGTATATATCGAGCCGGGAAACGTGGAATTGGGGCCGGACTGCCAAGTGCTCAATGTGTCGCCGCTGCTGCGGCATTTGCTGATGGAAGCGGTGGACGTGCCACTGATGTACGACCAGGCCGGACGCGACGGTGTGCTGATCAACTTGCTGTTGCATGAACTGACACGCTGCGCGCCCCTTGCCCTACACATTCCCATGCCCGCCGAAGGAAAGCTCCTCAGTCTGTGTCAGACCTTTCTGAACATGCCCAATGCCCACAAATCGCCGCAGGATTGGGCCGACCAGTTACACATAAGCTTGCGTACCTTTAACAGATTGTTTCGGCAGCAGACCGGGCTCAGCTTTCGTCAGTGGCGCCAGCAGGCGTGCGTCGTGCAGGCGTTGGCACGGTTGGCGGCGGGGGAAGCGGTGACGCGGATTGCTCTGGACTTCGGCTATGAGAGCCCGGCGGCGTTTTCGACGATGTTTCGGCGAGTGCTGGGACAGGCACCGTCCGTCTGGTTGGAGCCGACGAACTAGGCAAACTCGAAAAATGCATTTGATCCCGGCCGAAAACAACTGTACAAAAACACAGTACATTTTCAATCAGCACTTTTGAGCCCGGAGCACACCATGGCCTCTCTTGCGATGAACCACGTCCTCGAACGCATTGCCCTTTTCCAGTTCACCCCGACCCACTGCGTCCAGGCCCGCGCCATGCTGGGCTGGAGCGTTGAACAACTGTCGCGCGAGGCCGAGGTGGCGGTGGCAGATATCCAGCGGTTCGAAGCGCAGCAGGACGTAGCGGACGCCGCGAGACTGGCACTGGCTTATCGGTTTGAAGCGCAGGGGTTGGTGTTCTTTCCGGGGTTCGCACCGGGGCGCAGTGTCAGGGCGCAGGGTATGGCAGGGGAATCGGTGGGGCGTGGGGATTTTGCGATGGCTGATTAAGCTGGCGAGGGGGACGCCCCTCACCAACTGAACGGATTCATGCGTTCTGTACCACCGCATCACTCTCCTCTTCAACCGCCATCCACCACGCACTCCCCCGTTGTGGATGCGCAAGGTTGAACGCCTCCCCCATTCGCGGTGTGGTAATCGCAATACTGCGTTCCCACGCGAGGGCGAGGATGCGGTCGAAGGGTTCGTGCCAGGCGTGCATGGCCAGGTCGAAGGTGCCGTTGTGGATCGGGAAGAGCCAGCGGCCCTTGAGGTCGATGTGGGCTTGCAGGGTTTCTTCCGGTTGCATGTGCACGTGCGGCCATTCGACGTTGTAGGCGCCGGTTTCCATCAGGGTCAGATCGAACGGGCCGTATTGTTCGCCGATGCGTTTGAAGCCGTCGAAGTAACCGCTGTCGCCGCTGAAAAAGATTCGTGTGTCGGCGTCGATCATCACCCACGACGCCCACAGCGTGCTGTTGCCGTCGAACAGGCCACGGCCGGAGAAGTGCTGCGAAGGGGTGGCGACGAAACGGATACCGGCGATTTCGGTGCCCTGCCACCAGTCGTACTGGCGCACCTTGCTGGCGTCGATACCCCATTTGATCAGGGTGTCGCCCACGCCCAGCGGAGTCAGGAAGTAAGTGGTTTTGGCGGCGAGTTTAAGTACCGCTTCGTAGTCGAGATGGTCGTAATGATTGTGGGAGAGGATCACCGCTTCGATCGGTGGCAACTCGTCAATGCTGATCGGCGGTTGGTGGAAGCGTTTCGGGCCAGCCCATTGCACTGGCGAGGCGCGCTCGGCGAAGACCGGGTCGGTGATCCAGAATTTGTCGCGCATCTTCAACAACAGCGTCGAGTGCCCCAAGCGGTAAACGCTGTGATTGGGCGCTGCGAGCAGATCTTCACGGGTCAGCGGCTGCACAGGAATGGCGGCGCTCGGACGGGTGTCGCGCGGTTTGTGGAAAATCATGTTCCACATGATCCGCAGCATTTTGCGTACCCCTTCGCGCTGCACCGGCGCATGATTGCGAAACAGCCCTTGATCCTGGCGCGAGGCCTCAGGCGTGGGAGTCTTATCCGGGAGTGAGACTGGATTGGCCATGACTGAACGACTCCGAAAAACCGTGTGCTGCACGGTATTCCATGGGAAATGAAAATGGCCAAGCTGCACGCAAGGGCCAAACGCTCTGGTTTGTAAGGTGCGAGGATTAACGCAACATTACACTGAGCGGTGTAGTTTCTAGGTTGCATCAAAGCCGACGCCAAGTAAACTGCCGAGTGTAATTTCATTCCTCTCGGCCGAAGCCCGCTCATGACCGCTCCACAACGCCTCACTGACCGCAAACGCGAAGCCATCATCCAGGCGGCGATCGCCGAATTCCGTGCCCACGGTTTCGAAATCACCAGCATGGACAAGATCGCCGCTACGGCCGGCGTGTCGAAGCGTACGGTGTACAACCACTTCCCCAGCAAGGAAGAGCTGTTCGCCGAGATCCTGAATCAGTTGTGGGCGCGGATCATCGCCGAGCCATCGGTGCACTACGACCGCGAGCAACCGCTGCATGAGCAGCTGCGCCTGATGCTGCGAGAAAAAGTGCAGATGATGGCTGACGAGAATTTTCTCACCCTCGCCCGGGTGGCGATTGCCGCAACCATTCATTCCCCTGAACGTGCGCAGAATATGATCGAGCGCATGGGCGAGCGCGAGGAAGGCCTGACCGTCTGGATACGCGCGGCGCAAGCCGACGGACGGCTCAAACCGGTGGATCCGGAATTTGCCGCGCATCAAGTACAAGGTTTGCTCAAGGCATTCGCGTTCTGGCCGCAGATCTCGCTGGGTCGCGCGGCCCTTGATCCAGACGCGCAGAATGCAGTTGCCGAGTCGGCGCTGGAGATGTTCCTGGCACTGTATCAGCGGTGAATCACCGGCTCGTCGAGCCGTGTACAACTAATTTCGTAAAAAGTTATACAACCTCGCGAAAAATTCCTTTCTTGTACAACTTTATTAAGTTTTGTATAAGTAGCCATCTGCCAGTAACGGAACGTTGGCATTGAGCAGTCACCACCGAATGCCGCCTGTGCATTTCGGTTTGCCGGCGCAGGAATAGGGACTGAATCCTTTTGATTTTCCCCACTTCCCGAGTATCGCAAGCATGTTTTTCAATCGCCAGAAAGCCGCCCTCGCTGAACTGCAACACACCGTTTTTGACCAGGCCGCGATGCTCGAAGCGATCAACCGTTCGATGGCGGTGATCGAGTTCGATCTTGATGGCGTGGTGTTGCGTGCCAATGACAATTTCCTCAAGACCATGGGTTACACGGCTGCCCAGGCGATTGGCCAGCCGCACCGGCATTTCTGCACACCTGAGTTCGGTCGCAGTGCCCAATACACTGAGCTGTGGTCGCGCCTGAAAAACGGTCAGTTCCAGTCCGGCACTTTTGAACGGGTCGACAGCAAAGGCCAGCCGATCTGGCTGGAGGCCAGTTACAACCCGATCAAGGATGCGTCGGGACGGGTGATCAAAGTGGTCAAGTACGCGATGGATGTCACCGCCAAGGTGCAGCAGGAGAACGAGGCCAACGCCAAGCTGCAGGCGATCGATCGCGCGATGGCGGTGATCGAGTTCGATCTCGACGGCAATATTCTTACCGCCAACCAGAATTTTCTCACGCGCATGGGTTACAGCCTCGCAGAGCTCAAGGGCCAGCATCACCGCCTGTTCTGCACTCCGGCGCTGGTCAACAGCGGCGCCTATCAGGATTTCTGGCGGCGCCTGAATCAGGGCGAGTTCTTCCACGGACAGTTCGAGCGCGTGGATAAGCGCGGTCAGATCGTCTGGCTGGAGGCCAACTACAACCCGGTATATGACGCTTCGGGGCGCTTGTACAAAGTCGTGAAGTTCGCGTCTGACGTTACCGCCCGTGTCGAGCAACACGAGCAGGACGCGCGCAGTGCCAGCACCGCTTACCACATCTCGGTAGCAACGCGAAAAGTCGCCGAGCAAGGTACGCAAGTGATTCAACAGGCTGCCAGCGAAATGCGCGAAATCGCCGAGGACATCAGCCAATCTTCAACGTTGATCGCGCAACTGGGCGACCGCTCCGAGCAGATCACCGCCATCGTCAACACCATCCGCGCGATCGCCGATCAGACTAACCTGCTCGCCCTCAACGCGGCCATCGAGGCGGCACGCGCCGGTGAACAGGGTCGCGGGTTTGCCGTGGTCGCCGATGAAGTGCGGCAACTGGCGGCGCGCACCAGCGGTTCCACCGCAGAAATCTCCACCATGATCAGTCTGATCCAGAGCGAAACACGGCAGGCGATCAAGAGCATGCAAGGCACCCGCGACCGCGCCGCAGAAGGCGTGGAACTGGCCAATCAGGCCGGCACGGTGATTCTGCAGATTCGCGATGGCGCCAGTGAGGCGGTGGATGCGGTGAGCATGTTTGCCAATGAGCGGGTGCCGAATTGAGGTTTGTGCAGGGTCGATAGAACGAGTCGCGACCTTCGTGGGCAGCCCGCGAAGGTCGGCCGCCACAACGCAGAGCTATAGTGACGACACGTCCCAAGCCCCGCCGAGTGCCCCATGAATAACGAAAAACCCGAAGTAACCAACGCCCCCATCGATCACCTGCGCTTCCACCGCCCCCACGCCCACCTGAATACGACCTTCGGCAACGACGCCTTCGCCCTGCGCGCCGAAGCCTTTGCGCGGTTCTTCGGCACGCCGCTGTTCCTTGGAGCGCAAACCTTGATCGTTGCGGTATGGATCGGCCTCAACGTATGGGGCGTGACTCAATTCGACGTCTACCCGTTCATCCTGCTGAACCTGGCCTTCAGCCTGCAGGCGGCCTACGCCGCGCCATTGATCCTGCTTGCACAAACCCGTCAGGCCGCGCGCGACAAAGCGCAGGCCGACGCCGATGCGCAGCACCGCGAAGCTCTGGCATTGGCCAATACCGAACGTCAGGCAGAGGCGGCGAAGAATTCCGCGCAATTGCTGGCATTGCTGGAACAAAACACCCGCCTCACCGAAATGACGAAAACCCTCACCGAACGCATCGAAAGCCTGACCAGCGAATTGCACGCTCACGTGTGCCAGAACTAAGGTCGCCTTCGCGAGCAGGCTCGCTCCCACATTGGATCTGTGGCGTTCACGAAATCCCTGTGGGAGCGAGCCTGCTCGCGAAGAGGCCCGCAACCACACAGCAAAACTTCAACCGCGCACCAGACTCCGCACCGCAACAATCTCCGGCACTTCAACCTTGCTCATGTAAACCCGCAGCGGCTCGGTGACGTTGATGCGGTCGTCGATGTGTTGATCGAGCAGCAACTGAATCAATTCGCGCTTGAGGGTCATGGTGGTTTCCGACGCCGTCACCCAGACGAATTCATTGGCCGGGATGATGCCGTCGTCGGCGACGTCCATGCCGAACGAATCTTCGCTGAAGCGCACGATGTACTGACCAGTCTTGCGGTTGAGGCCAACGAAGCCTTTGAGGTCGTCGGCGGCCTGGCAGATGAGTTGGGAGGTGATGCGCATGGTAAACCTCACGAAAGATGATCGATGGTTTACACGCAGGGCAATGTAGCGGCGCGCCCTCTGCCGGGGCATATGCCGTGGGCAAGCGTACTGCAAACAGCGCCACAAAAGTGCAGGAAATTTCCGTTTTGCTCGCTTTATGTCGGTCTGGCGATAGCCCTGCGGCGCTTCAATTGTTAAAAGGTACGTCTCGAAAAAAACCTGCGAAAGGAACTCGACCATGCCTGCCACTTTTACCCGAAGCGCTCTGGTGCTGAGTCTGTTGTTCGGCCTCGGTCAGGCGCATGCCACCAGCCACCCCGAGCCCAAGGCAATCGCTGCCGCCAACGGCATTCCGCATCCAGCGGTGATTGCTCACCGTGGCGCGTCGTTCGATGCCCCGGAATCCACCGCTGCGGCCTACAAACTCGCCCGTGACCTCGGCGCCGATTACCTGGAAATGGATTTGCAGCGCAGCAAGGACGGCGTGCTTTTCGCCCTGCACGACGACAACCTGCAACGCACCACCGACGTCGCCAGCAAATTCCCCGAGCGCAAGGACAGCCCGGCCACCGCGTTCACCATGGCCGAACTGAAAACCCTCGATGCCGGCAGCTGGTTCAACACCAAATACCCTGACCGCGCACGCCTGTCCTACGCCGGGCTGAAAATTCTTACCCTCGATGAAATCATCGACATCGCCCGCGCCAACCCGCAGCACAAGCCGGGCCTGTACATCGAAACCAAAGAGCCGCAGCTGTTTCCCGGCATCGAACATGACCTGAAGGAAAAACTGCAGGATCGCGGCTGGCTCAGTCCGGCCGGCTCGAAACTGGCGAAAAGTGCGCTGGGCGTCGGTCAGGGCAAAGGCAAGGTGATCCTGCAGACCTTCGATAAGAACAGCCTGCAATTGCTGGAAAAAGAGATGCCGCAAGTGCCGAAGATCCTGCTGTTGTGGGTCGGCGAAGGCAGCATCGAGCCTAAATCTGCGGTGACGTTTGCCGCGTCCGGCGAGAAAGACAAAAACGTTTTCTACGGCAAGCAGGAACCGAAGTCAGAAGCGGAATTCAAGCAATGGGTCGATTACGCCAAGGCCCAGGGCGCGATCGGCACCGGCCCTTCGGCGAAGCTGACCCATGGTGGTGACCAGAGTTACTCCGACCTGGTGCAGCCATGGATGAATCAGTACACCCATGATCAGGGCATGCTGGTGCATGTTTATACGGTCGACGAGCCGGTGGACTACGAGAAAGTCATGGCCGCGGGTGTCGACGGCATCTTTACCAACCGCGCCAGTGAACTGTTGAAGTTTTATAAGCGTCCGGCGGCTGGCAGCATTGACGATGTTTTGAAGAAGAACGGTTTCTGATTTGTAATCGAGTCGCCTGCTTCACGATCAGGCTCGCTCCCGCAAAGAGCAGTTTTATCGCGGAGCAGAGATTTAAGGGTGAATTAAGTTGCGCTGGTTAATCTGAACCCACTTACACAGATCAACCACTTCAACGCACTGCCAAGGAATGAACCGATGAAAACTTTGACTGCCCTGTTTACCGCCGCTGCCCTGACCCTCACCGCTGGCCTGGCTCAGGCTGATGTTCGCATTGACCAGATCCCGCAACTGGTCAAGGACGGCAAGATCAAGTCGCTGGAATCGATGAACGCCGAAGCACTGAAACTGCACCCGGGCGCAACGATTACCGACACCGACCTGGATAACCACTTCAATGGTTATGAGTATGAAGTTGAACTTAAAACTGCTGACGGCAAAGAGTTCGACGTGGACTTTGATGCCACCACCGGTAAAGTGCTGAGCGACAAGCAAGACACTTGATAGACCGCTGTTAAAGAGCCGCACGATTTAACGATCGTGCGGCTTTTTTGTGGTTGCGGATTGAGGCGCAAACTTTGTGTGTTCTGTGAACTCGATCCCCCTCACCCCAGCCCTCTCCCCCAAGGGGGCGAGGGGGAAAGGGAGCAGATCGGGGAAATTTCGGAGCCTGAGTTCGCCTCAAAATTAAAAAGCCATCACAAACGACTACCAGCCTGAGTACGCCTCGGCATTTCAGGTCGGCGAATCTCGAACAATCAACACGGTCAGTCCCCTCTCCCTCTGGGAGAGGGTTAGGGTGAGGGGCTGACAAACCACCACCCAAAATCAAGCACTCAACCGCGCCGTCACCTCATTCAACTGCCCCGACAACCCATGCAAATTCTGACTGGCACTTTCGGTGCGCTGCACGTTGTCCAGGTTGGTGCTGGCAATCGCGGTGATTTCAGTCAGGTTGCGCGAGATATCCTCGGCCACCGACGTCTGCTCTTCTGCCGCTGTGGCGATCTGCCGGTTCATGTCGCGAATCGCCTCCACCGCCAAGGTGATGCGCTCCAGCATCGCGCCGGCCTGGGTGACTTGCTCGACACTTTCATCACTGCGCGCCTGGCCGCTCTCGATAGCCTGCGCGGCATCGACGGCGCCGGTCTGCACGTTCTGAATGATCTGGTTGATCTCGATGATCGACTCCGCCGTGCGCTGAGCGAGGTTGCGCACCTCATCGGCGACGACGGCAAAACCGCGCCCGGCCTCACCCGCCCGCGCCGCTTCGATGGCCGCGTTGAGCGCCAGCAGGTTGGTCTGTTCGGCAATGCCACGAATCACTTCCAGCACCTTGCCGATACGACCGCTGTCGGCTTCCAGTCGACGGATCACCGTGGCGGTGTTGGCGATTTCGCCGCGCATCTGCGTGATCGAGTGAATGGTGGTTTGCATGACCTTTTCACCCTGCTGCGCCGACTGATCGGCATCGTCGGCAGCACGTGCGGCATCGGCGGCGTGACGGGCGACTTCCTGGGCCGTGGCGGACATTTCGTTCATCGCCGTGGCCACTTGATCAGTGCGGTTGAATTGCTCGCTGGTGCCGCCGGCCATGGTCGTGGCAATGGCGTTCAACTCGCCGCTGGCGCTGTCCAGATCACCGGCGCTGCGTTGCAAGCGAGTGAAGGTGTCCGCCAGAAAATCGCGCAGAGTGTTCGCTGCGGCAGCGAGGTTGCCCAGTTCATCGCGACGCTCGCTGACAACACGTTCAGCCAACTGGCCACGGCTCAAGCGGGTGACGTAATCGATGAGGTTGCGGATCGGTTCGATCAGGTTGCGGCTGACCAGCCACAGGCTCAGCAGACCGATCAGCAAGCCTGATGCGAGCATCACCAACAGGCCCAGCCACACGGTACGGTCAGCGCTGGCACTGATCAATGCCGACTGCGCGGTGCCCTGCTCGCGCAGTTCGGCAACCAATGCACTCATCTGCTCGCTGGTGGCGCGGTCGACGCCTTTGACAGCTGCGTCGCCGGCGCTCGGATCACCACCGGCAGCCACGTAGGCATCGCGGCCTTTCTGGTAGGCAGTACCCAACTGGCGATGCTCGTCGCGCAAGCGTTCGATGCGGGATTTGAGATTGGCCTCGATGCCTTTCTGGCCGGCCAGTTCGCCGAGAATGTTCTGCACGTCGCGCTGACGCTCTTCGAACTGGCTCCAGTATTTCGCCAGATCCGCTGGTTGCTTGCCGCGCAGCAGAACGTTTTTCCACTCTTGCACCTGCACCTTGAATTGCAGGTTGGCTTCATCGATCAGTTGCGAAGTGTGCAGCGGGCCGGCGATCAACTGGCTGTAGCTTTGCACGCCGTTGGAGAGGAAATGAAAGCAGGCCAGAGCGATCAACAGCATCGCCAGCAGACTGCCGCTCAACAGGGCGAGAATTTGCGCTCTCAGGGATTTTTGCAGCATTGCAAGGTACTCGAAGCAGGGATGAGGCACGCCCGAACGGACGTGAAAAATGGCCGGACTTCCCTGTCGACGTACCATGACCAAGGCCAATGGCGCGCAACCTAACTCACCCGTGATCGGCATGCCAGAGCCTTCCTTGAGAAACTTCCGACAGCCGGTAACGCTTTGATTTGCAGTCACTTTGCTGTCACAAAACGGTCATGTGAGCTTGCGATGATGCCGCTCCGGTGAACCTGAAAATCCTGCCCCAGACACCCTCCTCGCAGCGAGCCGCCATGAACCACAGCCTCGATATCAGCCATCGCGACCCGGACCTGTTTGGCTTGCTCTACGGCTTTCGTTTTCTGCCCGGGGAGCGCGGTCGCGAGATCGATTCGGCGACGGCGTTGCGCTGTTTGCAGGACGACAGCGACAGTGGCGAATTCCTCTGGCTGCACCTGAACCTGGCCCACGCCGCGTGCGAGCGCTGGATGAAAAGTCATCTGCAATTGCCCGAGGAATTTTTCGAGGCGTTGCACGAAGGTTCGCGTTCGACACGCATCGAGCATGTCGATTCGGCGCTGCTGGCGGTGGTCAACGATGTGGTGTTCAACCTCAGCAGCATGGTCTCCTCCGACGTGTCGACGCTGTGGGTCTGCGTGCGCAGCAAACTGATCGTCAGCGCGCGCCTGCAACCGCTGCATTCGGTAGACAAATTGCGCTCGTCAGTGAAGGCCGGCGAGTGCTTTCGCTCGCCCTCGGAATTGCTCGTGCATCTGCTGCGCGATCAAGGTGAGGTGCTGACGCAAATCGTGCGCAAGACCAGCCTGAGTGTTGATCAGGTCGAAGACGAACTGCTCTCCTCGCGCCTGTCGACCAACCGCGCCGAACTTGGTGCCAACCGTCGCGTGCTGGTGCGTCTGCAACGGCTGTTGGCGCTGGAGCCGGGTTCGCTGCTGCGCCTGCTCAATCGTCCGCCGCCGTGGTTGCAGAAGGAGGACGTCAAGGAACTGCGCAAATCCACCGAGGAGTTTGCGCTGATCATCAACGACCTCACCGCCCTCGGCGAGCGCATCAAATTGCTGCAGGAAGAGATCGCCGCCAACCTCAACGAACAGAGCAACCGCACGCTGTTCACCCTGACGGTGGTGACAGTGCTGGCCTTGCCGATCAACATCATCGCCGGTTTTTTCGGGATGAATGTCGGCGGTGTGCCGCTGTCCCAGGATCCGCACGGATTTTGGGTACTGGTTGCGCTGGTGGCGACGTTCACCGTGATTGCCGGGCGCTGGGCGTTTCGCAAGCGTGGCGATTACTGAGCGCATATCCCACACGCAACACAGCCCTCCCTGTGGGAGCGAGCCTGCCCGCGAAGTCGGTGTGTCAGATAAATCAATGTTGAATGACATGGCGCTTTCGCGAGCAGGCTCGCTCCCACAGTTCTGGCCAAGGTGAGAAGTCAGAGCGTTGAACGAACGACATCGCCGAGCCAATCCATAAACACCCGCACCCGCAGCGGCAAATGCCGTTGCCGTGCGTACAGCAAGGAAATCGCCATCGGCGGTGCGGTGTGTTGCGGCAGTACGGTCACCAGTTCGCCATTTTCCAGATGCGGCTGCATGCCGGTACGTGGCACCTGGGTCAGCCCGAAGCCGCCCAGGCACGCCGCTTCATAGGCATCGGTGCTGTTGACCGTGACACTGCCGGCCATCGCCACGCGCCGCACTTCGCCACCCTCCTCATAGACAAACCCTTCCGAACGCGAGCCCAGTACGCCGACGTAATGCACCAGTCGATGCCGCGCCAGATCCTCGATGGTCTGCGGCACGCCGTAACGTTGCAGGTAAGCCGGGCTGGCGCAGTTGACCATCGGGAAGTCGCCGAGATGCCGGGCGACCACCGACTGATCCGGCTGCGCGCCGATGCGTAACACGCAGTCAAAACCCTCGCTCAGCAGATCGACACGGCGATCGGTGCTGCTGATTTCCATCTGCAGATTCGGGTGGCGATCCATGAATTCCGGCAGGCGCGGCAGGATCAGCCTTCGCGCGAGAATGTTCGGCATGTCGACACGAATACGCCCGGTCAGCGACGCCTCGTCCTGACGAAACAGCCCCTCGATTTCATCCATGTGCGAGAGCAGATCCTTGCTGCGCTCATACAACACCATGCCGTCCTGAGTGGCCTGCACCTTGCGCGTGGTGCGCTGCAACAGTCGCGTGCCGAGCAAGGCTTCGAGCGCCTGCACCTGTTCGGAGACCGTGGAGCGCGGCAGGCCGAGGCTTTCACCGGCGAGAGTGAAACTCGACAGTTCGCTGACCCGAACGAAGGTACGCAGCAGTTCCAGTTTGTTCATGACAAGCCCCGGTGATTGTTCGGCCGCCGATCAGTGATTCCGCTTTTGCCGTGTTTATCACCTCAGGGCGGATAAATAAACTTCTTCCATCCCCACTCAACGCAATCGAGGAAGTCCGCATGAATCGCAAAATCGCACTGATCACCGGCGCCAGTCGTGGCCTCGGCCGCAGCGCCGCACTGCACCTCGCCGCGCAAGGCATCGACATCATCGGCACCTTCAACAGCCGCGCCGACGAGGCGCAAACTCTGGTCAGCGAATTACAGGCACGCGGCGCGAACGCGGCGATGCTGCAACTGGACGTCGGCCGCAGCGAAAACTTCGCCGCGTTTGCCGAGCAGATTGAACAAGCACTGGAACAGACTTTTCAGCGCCAGCGCTTTGACTTCCTTATCAACAACGCCGGGGTCGGCGTGCATGCGCTGTTCAGCGAGACCACCCCTGAGCAGTTCGATCTGCTGATGAACGTGCAGTTGAAAGGACCGTTCTTCCTGACTCAGCAACTGCTGCCGCTGATCAATGATGGTGGGCGCATCGTCAATATTTCCAGCGGCCTGACCCGCTTCAGCCTGCCGGGTTATGGCGCCTATGCGGCGATGAAAGGCGCGATGGAAGTGCTGACGCGTTATCAGGCGAGAGAGCTGGGTGCGCGGCAGATTGGCGTGAACGTTCTGGCGCCGGGCGCGATTGAAACCGATTTTGGCGGTGGCACGGTGCGCGATAACAGCGCGGTCAACGCGATGGTTGCCAGCAACACTGCGCTGGGTCGCGTCGGCCAACCAGATGATATTGGCGGTGCACTGGCGCTGCTGCTGTCAGAGGGTGGACAGTGGATCAATGGTCAGCGGGTCGAGGCATCCGGCGGCATGTTCCTCTGACTTTGTGTGCGATGACTCACCTTTGTGGTGAGGGAATTTATCCCCTCACCACAGGTTTACCTCAGCTTTCACATGTGCGGCGGGCCATGAAGCGCTCGCGCAGGACGTCATAACCCCAGTGATAGACATAGGTGTACGGCAGGAAAAACAGCAGCACGCCGATATCGAGCAACAACGCCTGCCACAGGCTGACCGACAGCCACCAGGCAATCAGCGGCACGCCCATCACGATCAGTCCACCTTCGAAAAGCAACGCATGCACCACCCGCACCCAGGCGTTGTGCGGCAGATTCATCCGCGCCAGAGCACGGTCGAAAAAACGGTTGAACACCACATTCCACGCCAGCGCCAACAGCGCGATCAACACGGTCACCGCGCCCATGTCGAGCAGCGGCTTTTGCATGATCCATGCGAGCAGCGGCGTGCAGATCAGGATCGCGAGAAACTCGAAACCAACCGCCTGGAAAACACGTTCGGTAATGGACTTGTGGGCAGTCATGGCCTGACTCCTTGTTTGACGATGGTTGCCATGATCCAACTGAATACCGATACTTCATAACCAATAACCATCGACCAAGGCGATAGTTCATGGCTTCGCAAGAAGTGCTGTTGGCGTTTGTCCAAGCGGCGACGCAAGGCTCGTTCTCAGCGGCGGCGCGCAAGTTGGGGCGCAGTCAGTCGACCATCAGCGCGGCAGTGGCAAGCCTGGAGATCGATCTGGATCTGCAGCTGTTCGACCGCAGCAGCCGCAAGCCCACGCTCACCCCTGCCGGCCACGTGATGCTGCAAAAAGCCGAGGCGATTCTGGCCGCCACCAGCCGCCTAGAGATGAGCGCACGGCAATTGGCGCAGGGCGTCGAGCCGAAGCTGACCGTGGCGATTTCCGACACTTATCAGTCGTATCGTTTCGAGGCGGCACTGGTGGGTTTCGAGCAGCGTTATCCGGAGCTTGAGCTGGAATGCCTGATTGCCGAATGCGAAGACCTGATCGAACTGGTCCAGCGCGGCCGGGCGCATTTGGCCTTCGCGGAAATGCAGGACAGCTACCCGCCGGACCTTGTGACCTCGACGGTGGCCGAGCGCACGGAGATTGCCTTGTTCGTCAGCCGCGAGCATGCGTTGGCGAAGCTTGAGCATGTCGATCAGCAGATTCTCGAGCAACATCGCGAGCTGCGCCTGGCGACCATCGTCAATCCGTATGACAGTCGTGGCAAAGGCCGGGTGTGGTCGGCGCCGAGTTATCTGATGCTGCTGGAAATGGCGGAAAAAGGCTTTGGCTGGGCACCGTTGCCGAGGTGGCTGGTACAGCGCTATGCCAATGACTTGCTGATAGAGCTCGACGTGCGCGGCTGGCCGAAACCGGTGTTTGTCGACGCCTTGTGGTCGCGCTTGTATCCCCCGGGGCCGGCGGGGAGCTGGTTGCTCAGCAAGATGCTCGAATAAGATCAAAAGCCCCTCACCCCAGCCCTCTCCCGGAGGGAGAGGGGGCCGACCGAAGTGTCTGGCGTTATGCATCGACCTGAAAAACCTTATCGATTATGGATTCAAGACAATTCGTTCAAGTCGATGAATTCCTCCAATATCCCCCCAATCAGCCCCCTCTCCCTTTGGGAGAGGGGGCCGACCGAAGTGTCTGGCGTTATGCATCGACCTGAAAAACCTTATCGATTATGGATTCAAGACAATTCGTTCAAGTCGGTGAATCCCTCCAATATCCCCCCAATCAGTCCCCTCTCTCTTTGGGAGAGGGGGCCGACCGAAGTGTCTGGCGTTATGCATCGACCTGAAAAACCTTATCGATTATGGATTCAAGACAATTCGTTCAAGTCGGTGAATCCCTCCAATATCCCCAATCAGCCCCCTCTCCCTTTGGGAGAGGGGGCCGACCGAAGTGTCTGGCGTTATGCATCGACCTGAAAAACCTTATCGATTATGGATTCAAGACAATTCGTTCAAGTCGGTGAATCCCTCCAATATCCCCAATCAGCCCCCTCTCCCTTTGGGAGAGGGGGCCGACCGAAGTGTCTGGCGTTATGCATCGACCTGAAAAACCTTATCGATTATGGATTCAAGACAATTCGTTCAAGTCGGTAATCCCTCCAATATCCACCCAATCAGCCCCCTCTCCCTTTGGGAGAGGGGGCCGACCGAAGTGTCTGGCGTTATGCATCGACCTGAAAAACCTTATCGATTATGGATTCAAGACAATTCGTTCAAGTCGGTGAATCCCTCCAATATCCCCAATCAGCCCCCTCTCCCTTTGGGAGAGGGGGCCGACCGAAGTGTCTGGCGTTATGCATCGACCTGAAAAACCTTATCGATTATGGATTCAAGACAATTCGTTCAAGTCGGTGAATCCCTCCAATATCCCCCGATCAGTCCCCTCTCCCTTTGGGAGAGGGTTAGGGTGAGGGCAATCCACAGACTGCCCACAATCGCCAGAGCGCCAAGGTCAGAGCATTTCCAGCGCCATGATCCGTCCTCGAATAAACCGCCGCTCCGGCTCCTGCCGCGTCAGCTCCAGCGCCCGCTGATACGCCGCCCGCGCCTGCTCCACTCGGCCCAATTGCCGGCAAAACTCCGCCCGCGCCGAATGCGCCAAGTGGTAATCCTGCAACTCCCCACGCGCCAAAATCCCTTCAACCAACAACAACCCGGCCAACGCTCCATCCCGTTTGGCCACCGCCACCGCGCGGTTCAGCTCGATCACCGGCGACGGCACCGCGCGCAGCAACACGTCGTACAGACCGACAATCTGCTGCCAGTCCGTTTGCGCCGCCGACGGCGCTTCCGCATGCACCGCTGCAATCGCCGCTTGCAGGCAATATGGCCCGAAGCGTCGCGTACTCAGCGCGCGCTCGACCAGCGCGCAGCCTTCAGCCATCAACCCGGCATCCCACAGCGAGCGATCCTGATCGTCGAGCAATACCAGTTCACCGCTCGGCGAAGTGCGCGCCGGCCGCCGTGATTCATGCAGCAGCATCAGCGCCAGCAGACCCATGACTTCCGGCTCAGGCAGCAACTCCATCAACAAGCGCCCCAGCCGAATCGCTTCGCGAGTCAGGTCCTCGCGGGTCAGCTCGGCGCCGACCGAGGCCGAATAGCCTTCGTTGAACACCAGATAAATCACCCGCAACACGCTGTCCAGGCGCTCGGGCAATTCGTTCAGCGTGGGTACTTGATAAGGGATTTTCGCGTCGCGGATCTTCGCTTTGGCGCGCACGATGCGCTGGGCAATCGCCGCCGGCGCCGAGAGAAAAGCGCGGGCGATTTCCTCGGTGGTGAGGTCGCAGACTTCGCGCAAGGTCAGCGGCACTTGCGCATCCGCCGCCAGGGCCGGGTGACAGCAGGTGAAGATCAGCCGCAAGCGATCGTCTTCCACGTCTTCGCCACTCCAGTCAGCCTGTTCCAGCTCATCGAGTTGTGCCAGCAGCAACGGTTGCGACGCCTTGAACCGGGCGCGCCGGCGCAGCACATCGATGGCTTTGAAGCGTCCGGTCGAGACCAGCCAGGTGCGCGGGTTGTCCGGCACGCCGTCGCGCTGCCAGCGCTCGACCGCGACGAAGAACGCCTCGTGCAAGGCTTCTTCAGCGAGGTCGAAATCACCGAGCAGGCGGATCAGCGTGGCCAGAATCCGCCGCGAATCCTCACGGTAGGCCTGCTCGACCCGCGCCCTGACGTCAGACATTCAACTGCCGCACCGGGCGCACTTCAACGCTGCCGACCCGCGCTGCCGGAATATTGCCGGCGACCTGGATCGCTTCGTTGAGATCCTTGGCATCGATCAGGTAGAAACCGGCCAGTTGCTCCTTGGTTTCAGCGAAAGGCCCGTCGGTGATCGACAACTTGCCGTTGCGCATCCGTACCGTAGTGGCGGTTTCTACCGACTCCAGCGCTTCGGCGGCGATCATCCGCCCGCTGCCCTGAATCGACTCGGCGTAGGCCCAGCATTCGGCGTCCTCCGGGCTGTCGGGCGAGGTGTGCAGCAGGCGTTCATCGCTGTAGACCAGGCATAGGTATTTCATGGCGATCTCCTGATTCGAACGGATCAACTATGGCTGAAGATCAGGGGGTTACATCGAACAGCGTCGCGCCGCTCATCGGATCGAACGGTGCCGACCAGTGCTCGTGGGCAATCTTCCACGCCCCGCCGATTTGCCGGTAACAGGCGGTGACACGCATCCAGCAACTCTGGGTTTCGCCTTTGTCATTGGTGCCGCCGCAGTTGGCCACCCAATGGGCGAAAGCGATGTTGTCGGCACTTTCGATGGCGATTTCGTGGAACTCGAAGATGTGCGGGCCGGGGCACATTTCCATGCACTCGACCCAGTGCGCGCGGTACGCCGCTTTGCCTTTGAATTGCAGGGCCTTGATCGCATCGAACGAGACGATGTCGTCGGCGTACAGGGCCATGACTTTCTCGACGTCCTTGGCCATTACCGCTTCGCGATAGGTGTTGATCAGAGTCTGGATCTCGCTTTGTGCGCTCATGGTGTTCTCCGTGGTTTTTGTTGTGAAGACACCCTTAGTCGTTTGCCCAATGCGCGGATCGACAGGGCAAACAAAAAAATTTCGCCGACGACAATCTCGCTAGAATCCGAGGCTCACTCTTTGTAGGAAAAAGGAAATTCCCGTGTCAGCCCAACTCGTGCCTTACGACAGCCTCAGCCCTTTGCAGCGTCAGCAAGTCGAGGCCATTGAAATCCACCCCGAGCAGATCAGATTCTCCGGCGACATCCACGGTGCCTTGCACACCCTGCTGTCGAAACCCGGCCCCGGCGTAAAGGGTTTTGCCCTGCTGGCGGACGACGTACCGGTAGCGTTTCTGCTGCTCAAGCGCCCACCGGTGTTGCCCGACTGGGCCGACGAACACAGCGCCACGTTGCATGCGCTGCAGGTCGATCGCCGAGCGCAGGGCAAGGGTTACGGCAAGGCTTGCCTGCAAGCGCTGCCCGCTGTCGCCCGTGAAGCATGGCCGGAAATCAAAGGACTGGAATTGTCGGTGGACGCTGATAACGAGGCGGCGATTGCGCTGTACGCCAAGCATGGCTACGTCGACAGCGGCGAGGCGTACAAGGGCCGGATCGGTTACGAGCGGCGGATGGGGCTGTTCTTCTGAGTATCCCCTGATCGTTCCCACGCTCCGCGTGGGAACGCCTCTTTGTGACGTTCTGCGTCACGGTGTTGGGACGCGGAGCGTCCCCGGCTGCATTACCACGCGGAGCGTGGGAACGATCAGGCAGTTTCGATAGGTGTTGGCTTCAGAGGGTCAGGATCATCTCGTGCCACGCCATGCCGCCGTGGTCGGACTCCGACGGTTTGATGTAAGCAAAGCCAAACCCGGCGTACAACGCAATGTGTTGCTCTTTGCACATCAGATGAATCGTCGCTTTGTCCATCGCACGCATGCGCTCGATGAATTCGCCGAGCAAGCGCTTGGCCAGGCCCTGCCCTTGGTAATCCGGGTGCACCACCACCGACATGATCACCACGTTCGGCCCTTTCGGGTCGTGGCCGATCAGCTCCTTGAAGGCCTCGTCGGACATCTGCACGTCGAACGCCGCGCCGGAATTGATGAAACCGGCGACCACACCGTCCACCTCGGCGACGATGAAGCCGTCCGGCCAGGTGGCGATGCGCGTGGCGATCTTTTCGCGGGTAGCAGCTTCGTCGCCTTCGTAGGCGACGGTTTCGATGGCGTAGCAGCGGTCGAGGTCGGCGGCGCTGACGTTGCGGATCACGGTGTTCATGGCAACTCGGGAATCTGTGGAAACAAGGCCCGCCAGCATAAAGCAGAACCACCGGGGCGGACATGCTCCGCCTCGATTGTGACACCGCTCAAGCCTTGATCGGCAGCCAGATTTCCAGGGTGCCGGTATTGAGCTTCGGATTGAAATCCTCGCTATAGCGCTCGAATTCCGGGGCATCCGCCGCTTCGTGGCCGGACTGCGGCAGCCAGGTGTTCCAGATGTACTGGAAGGTGTCGGGGAGTTGCGCCAGTGGCCCTTTGTGCTCGAACACTGCGTACTGCTGCGGTTGGATTTCAACCCAGCGATACTTCTCCGGCAGGTCGTCGAGCTTGTCGATCTGCACCCCGGCGATGTATTCGAAACCGCCCTCGCCGTCCGCGTTGCAGCAAACGCCGTAGGTCACTTCATTGACTTGCGCGGGGATTTTTCCCAAGTGCGGGATCAGTTTTTTCCACAACGCGGGAATGTTGTCGGTGGTCCCCTGAGTGAATCGCCCGCCGAAACCGGCAATCAGCAGAAATTGCCCGTGTTCGAAGCGCGGCCCAGCCAATTCGACGCGTGGTTGTTCATCCATGACGCGACTCCTCAGAACGCAAAAGTGGGTTCGGCTGGGAGTATAGAAAGCCCGATCCGTTTCGCACGTTTACAGCGCATGCAACTGCTCGACGGCGCCCGAGCCGACAAACTCGTTGTACCCGGAAACGATCACGTAGACCGCGAAATAGCAGAAGATCGCCGCCGATGCCAAGTAGGAGTAACGAAGCAGCTTGTCGCCCAGCAGTTTGCCGCCGTGGCTTGCCGCGAAGCACAGACCGGCCGACCACAGCAGCCCGGCGCAGAGAAAACCACCGAGAAACAGCGCCGAACTCAACGGACCACCGCCACCGGATCGCGCAATCAACGTGCCGCCGACCGCAGCAAACCAGAGAATCGCACTCGGCGACGACATCGCGAGAAAGATGCCGCGAAAGAATTCCTTGCGATGGGAGTTCTGCCCCACTTCCGCGGTTTCCGCCAGCAGCGCTTCGTGGTGGATCGCCGAATAAATCATCTTCGCCGCAAAGTAGATCAGCAGCGCCGAACCGCCAATCCACAGCACCCAGCGCACGGTTTCGTATTGCAGCAAAACGGTCATGCCGGCCAAGGCCAGCACCGCGTAAATCAGGTCGCCGACACAGGTGCCCAGGCCCAGCGCGAAGCCCTGAAAGTAGCCGCGCTGCATGGCCAGGGTGATCATCGCGATGTTGGCTACGCCGATATCCAGGCACAGCGAAAGGCTCAGCAAGAAGCCGCTGGTGAATTCCATTGACCGATTTTCCTTGAAAAAAATGTTTACAACCGCGCTGGACAGTATGCCATCACTGCCCTTATCTTCCGCCACAGGTCACCGCAGTGACCAGCGTCGCTCGGACGGTTCCGGGCGCTTACGTTATCCGAGGCAACAATGGCCGAACAAGGTTCGCCGCGCCGCTTTGCGCGCATAGATCGACTCCCCCCTTACGTGTTCAACATCACCGCCGAGCTGAAGATGGCCGCTCGCCGCCGTGGTGAAGACATCATCGACCTGAGCATGGGCAATCCCGACGGCGCCACGCCGCCGCACATTGTCGAAAAACTGGTGCAGGTCGCCCAACGTGAAGACACCCACGGTTACTCGACGTCCAAGGGCATTCCGCGCCTGCGCCGGGCGATTTCCAACTGGTACAAGCAGCGCTACGAAGTCGATATTGACCCGGAAAGCGAAGCCATTGTCACCATCGGTTCCAAGGAAGGCCTGGCGCATTTGATGCTGGCGACCCTGGACCAGGGCGACACCGTACTGGTGCCGAACCCGAGCTATCCGATCCACATTTACGGCGCAGTGATTGCCGGCGCTCAGGTGCGTTCGGTGCCGCTGGTGCCGGGGGTGGACTTCTTCGATGAGCTGGAGCGGGCCATTCGCGGCTCGATCCCCAAGCCGAAAATGATGATCCTCGGTTTCCCGTCCAATCCGACCGCGCAGTGCGTGGAGCTGGATTTCTTCGAACGGGTGATCGCGCTCGCCAAGCAGTACGACGTTTTGGTCATCCACGATCTGGCTTACGCCGACATCGTCTACGACGGCTGGAAAGCCCCGTCGATCATGCAGGTGCCAGGGGCCAAGGACATTGCGGTGGAGTTTTTCACCCTGTCCAAGAGCTACAACATGGCCGGCTGGCGCATCGGGTTCATGGTCGGCAACCCGGAACTGGTCAGCGCCCTGGCGCGGATCAAGAGCTACCACGACTACGGCACCTTCACCCCGCTGCAAGTGGCGGCGATTGCCGCGCTGGAAGGCGATCAACAGTGCGTGCGCGACATCGCCGAGCAGTATCGTCAGCGGCGCAACGTGCTGGTCAAAGGCCTGCATGAGCTGGGCTGGATGGTCGAGAATCCGAAAGCGTCGATGTATGTCTGGGCGAAGATTCCCCAGGCGTATGCGCATCTGGGTTCGCTGGAGTTCGCCAAGAAACTGCTGGCCGAGGCCAAGGTCTGCGTTTCGCCGGGCGTGGGTTTTGGCGAGTACGGCGATGATCACGTGCGCTTCGCCCTGATCGAAAATCAGGACCGCATTCGTCAGGCCGTGCGCGGGATTCGCGGGATGTTCCGCGCGGATGGCTTCAATCCGAAATCTCCTGCCTGACACCTGCCCCCTGTGGGAGCGAGCCTGCTCGCGAAAGCGGTGGGTCAGTCAGCATATTGGCTGGCTGACCTGGCCCCTTCGCGAGCAGGCTCGCTCCCACATTGGTTTTGGGTGAACCACGAAATCCACCCACAAAAAAACCGCATCACTGCGGTTTTTTTGTGCCTGCAAACTGCCGTTTAAACGAACAGCGACAACAGCAGTATAAACCCCAGGCCCACTACCGACAGAATGGTCTCCATCGCGGTCCAGGTCTTGAAGGTTTCGGCCACGGTCATGTTGAAGTACTGCTTGACCAGCCAGAAACCAGCGTCGTTGACGTGGGACAGGATCAGCGAACCGGCGCCGGTGGCCAGCACCAGCAGCTCACGGTTGACGCCCGGAATCATGCCGACAACCGGCACCACAATGCCGGCGCCAGTGATGGTCGCCACGGTCGCCGAACCGGTTGCGATACGGATCACCGCCGCCACCAGCCAGGCCAGCAGGATCGGCGAGATCTGTGCGCTGACCGCCATGTGGCCGATCACATCACCCACGCCACTGGTCACCAGCATCTGCTTGAAGCCACCGCCCGCACCAATGATCAGAATGATCGCGGCGGTTGGCGCCAGGCTCGCGTCGAGCCACTTGAGCATCTGGTTGGAACCGATGCCCTGCTTGTAGCCAAAGGTGTACAGCGACAGCAGCAACGCCAGCAGCAGTGCGGAGATCGGGTGGCCGATCATGTCCATCCAGATACGGAAGAAGTTGCCGTCCGGCAGCGCTACGTCAGCGAAGGTTTTCAGCAGCATCAGGAACACCGGCAGCAACACGGTGACCAGAGTAATGCTGAAGCTCGGCAGGTTGGCCGAATCGTTTTCGCGGGCCAGTTGATCGACCAGCT
Organism: Pseudomonas siliginis; assembly: GCF_024072275.1. Lineage (NCBI taxonomy): Bacteria > Pseudomonadati > Pseudomonadota > Gammaproteobacteria > Pseudomonadales > Pseudomonadaceae > Pseudomonas > Pseudomonas siliginis. Next base: position 4,474,712 of record NZ_CP099598.1, read on the forward strand.
CCTGATTCGGGTGGCCAGGAATGTGCTTGGCGATAAAGGTACCGAAGATCGGACCGGCAATGATGGCGGTCGGCAGCGCGACGATCAGACCGTAGAGAATGGTCTTGCCGATGTCAGCGCCGAACACGCCGATGGCCAGCAGCGGGCCTGGGTGCGGCGGTACCAGACCGTGCACCGCAGAGAGGCCGGCGAGCAGCGGGATACCGATCTTGATGATCGATACGCCAGTGCGACGCGCAACGATGAACACCAGCGGAATCAGCAGCACGAAGCCGATTTCGAAGAACAGCGGGATACCCACCAGGAACGCAGCGAACATCATCGCCCACTGCACCTTGTCCTTGCCGAAGGCGCGGATCAGGGTCTGGGCGATCTGATCGGCGCCGCCGGATTCGGCCATCATTTTGCCGAGCATGGTGCCCAGGGCGAGGATGATGCCGACGAAACCGAGCACGCCACCGAAGCCGTCCTGGAACGCCTTGATGATGGTATTGATCGGCATGCCGGAAGTCAGGCCGAGGAAGGCGGCGGCGATGGTCAGGGCAATGAACGGGTGAATCTTGAATTTGGTGATCAGGATAATCAGGCCGATTACCGTGACCACTGCATCGAGCAGCAGGAACGTCTCGTGGGACATGCCAAACATGGGGGGTGTCTCCTGGATTGTTGTTGTTATTAAAGCGGGTTGAACAGAAGTCGGGAGGACAGCGCTGTCTTTTTCAACATGCTCATATCGCCTGTTTCAGGCCGTTGGCCTGCCACCAGACGTGAGCCTGCTGGGCCAGCTCTTCGACGCTGTGAATCGAGGCATTGAGCGGCAGAGTCAGCGGCTCGCCCTTGGGCGATTCGAGGGTGGCGAACTGGCTTTCGATCAACGTCGCCGGCATGAAGTGGCCCGGGCGGTGCGATACACGCTCGGCGGCGACTTCCGGAGTCAATTCAAGAAACACGAAACCCAGGCCCGGCAGGGCACTGCGCAGACGTTCGCGGTAACTGTGTTTAAGGGCCGAGCAGGTCAACACCGGGCGCTGGCCTTGGGCATCGACGCGACGCAGTTCATCGCACAGGCTGTCGAGCCAGCCGGCGCGGTCTTCGTCGTTCAGGGGGATCCCCGCGCTCATCTTTTCGATGTTCGCGGCCGGATGGAAAGTATCGCCTTCAATGGCAGTGGCGCCGCTCAAATGGCACAGGGCCTGGCTGACGCACGTCTTGCCGCAACCGGCAACGCCCATGATGACCAGGGCGGTGATGGGATGACTCATATAACACCTCAGCGCGCAGACAGCGCTACCTTTGCTAGCTATGACTCTAGTGCACAGGCAGAAGTTGCCGACGCCTTCTTGTCGTTTTTTTGGGTTGCAGCAGGTTTGTTCCCGACGCCAAAGAGCACAGATCAGGCAGGACCGCGCTCACGCATTTGCAGCTGCATCAGGACAGCGCTACCTTAGTGCCTTGATTTTTGTTTGGCAAGCCGCCCGATGACCTCCCCCAAGAACGATAAAAATACCCGCACCACCGGCCGTCCGACCCTCAACGAAGTAGCCCGCCTGGCCGGCGTCAGCCCGATCACTGCCTCGCGCGCCTTGCGCGGGGTAAGCACGGTGGCCACCGAACTGGTGGAAAAAGTGCAGAAAGCTGCGCTTGAACTCAATTATGTAGTCAACCCCGCCGCCCGCGCACTGGCCTCGGCGCAGAGCCATTCGGTGGTGGTGCTGGTGCCGTCACTGTCCAACCTGCTGTTCATCGACACGCTGGAAGCCATTCATCGGGTGCTGACGCCCAAAGGCTTCGAAGTGCTGATCGGCAACTTCCACTATTCGCGCGATGAAGAAGAAAACCTGCTGCGCAATTACATGGCTTATCAGCCGCGCGGGTTTCTGCTGACCGGTTTTGATCGCACGGAAAGTTCGCGGCGGATGATCGAGGCCAGCAACATTCCTTGCGTGTACATGATGGAGCTGGACAGTGCTGCCGGAGTCAATTGCGTGGGTTTTTCACAATTGAGCGCGGGCGAAACTGCCGCCGAACATCTCCTGTCTCGTGGACGCAAGCGTCTGGCGTACATCGGCGCGCAGTTGGACCAGCGCACCCTGCTGCGCGGTGAGGGTTTCCGCAAGGCGTTGCAGAAGGCAGGCCGTTACGACCCGGACCTGGAAGTGCTGACGCCACGTGCTTCGTCGGTGGGTCTGGGTGGCGAGTTGTTTTTGCAATTGCTGGCGGCGCATCCCGATGTTGATGCGATTTTCTTCGGCAACGACGACTTGGCCCAGGGTGCGCTCCTGGAAGCGTTGCGTAACGGCATCAAGATTCCCGAGCAAGTGGCGATTCTGGGTTTCAACGACTTGCCGATGTCCGAGCACATGGTCCCGCGCCTGAGCAGCATCAACACCCCGCGCGAGGCAATCGGCCGGCGCGCGGCGGAGCAGATGCTCACGTTAATGGCAGGCAACAAAGTGGCGCGCCCGATGGAGGATATGGGGTTTGAGCTGAAGGTGCGCGAGAGTACCTGACCCTTCACAAATGCTGAGTTGAAACACAACCCTTGTGGGAGCGAGCCTGCTCGCGAAAGCGGTGGGTCAGTCAGTATTGATACAGCTGACACGACGCCTTCGCGAGCAGGCTCGCTCCCACAGGGGATATCTACCAAATTCAATGGCTGAGCAGGTCGACCAACGCCTGCGCGCCCTTCTGCAAGGGCTGGCTCTTGAGCCACACCGCATGCACCGGCAGCACCAAGCCATTTTCGATGTTGCGAAAATTCAGCCGCTTCAAGCGTCCCGCGTCCAGCCACGGCTGCACCACCGACAGCGGAAAATTCCCCCAACCCAATCCCGCTTCAACCATTTCCATCGCCGTCTCGAGATTGTCCGTACGCCAGTAGGATTCAGCCACCAATGGCCGCGTCTCGCTGATCGGCAAGTCGCGGCTGGCGACGAGGATCTGCCGCACCTGCACCAGATCTTCGAGAAACACATCCCGCCCCTGCAACAACGGGCTGTCCGCCGCCAGCGTCGCGATCATGCGTTCGCTGCCGACGAACTGAAACCGCTCCAGCGCATTGACGCTTAACCCGGCAAACGCCAGACACACGCTGACCCGGCCAGTGTGCAACATCGCCAGCACATCATCCTGTGGCGCAGTCAGCACTTCGATATCGAGCAACGGATGCCGCTCGGCAATCACCTTGATCGCTGCCAGCAAGCGGCGCCGATCCATGTCCGCAACCACGCCAATCGACAACCTGCTTTCCAGCCCCAGCGACAGCTCCACCGCGTGCACCTGCAGCTGCTTGAGCTGCTCGGCGATCAGTCGCGCGTGGGGCAACAACGACTGCGCCATCGCCGTCGGTTGCGGCTCGCGATGACTGCGGTCGAACAGCGGGTAACCGAGTTCCGCTTCAAGATTGGCAATGCCCATGCTCACCGCGGAGGGCACCTTGCCCAACTGCCGCGCGGCAGCGGAAAACGAGCCGCGCTCGATCACCGCGAGAAACAATTCGATGCTGTCGCTGCTGAAATTCAAATGCCTCACCTATCAATAAAACTGAAAGCTACCGACTTTTTCTGTCAGGTGCATTGAAGCTATCTTTGCTCGCCTTCGCCAGCCCTGCTGGCCAACATTTGGCAAGAAAGAGGCAAATCTGCATGCAAGGCGTGAAACGCAAACTGGTCTACGTGTCGCTCTACGAAGTGATTGGGATGACCTTCTCGGCCCTCGGTCTGGCGTTGCTGTCGGGCACGTCGCCGGGCAGCACCGGGCCGCTGGCGGTGATCATCACCAGTATCGCCGTGACCTGGAATTTCATTTACACCTCGTTGTTCGAGCGCTGGGAAAGTCGCCAGATCTCGCGCACCCGTACGGTCAAACGGCGCATCGCCCACGCCATCGGCTTTCAACTGACGCTGATCGTGTTTCTGATTCCGTTGATCGCGTGGTGGATGAACATCAGTCTGGTGCAGGCGTTCCTGCTGGATCTGGCACTGATCATTTTCATCCCGTGCTACACGTTCGTGTTCAACTGGCTGTTCGACCGGATCTTCGGTTTGCCGGCGTCGGCGCTACCGGATTCTGCCGCTGCGGCATAAATCGCTAATTCGTAAGCAGATATTGCGAGAAATCAGCGGTTTGACCGGGTAAACCGCTGATATTCACAATCCATCAATTCCGATAGCAGGCTAAGCTTTTCCATCAATAAAAAATGGATCAGCTTATGACTGCTCACGCTCCCGCCGCCGCGCCCAGTGATGGCATCGACCCGGTACGCGCCGCCGAAATTTCCGCCCGCATTGATCGGCTGCCCGCCGTTGCTACCATCTGGCGTCTGGTGGCGCTGCTGTCGATCGGCGGATTTTTCGAACTCTACGATCTGTTCCAGACCGCCTACATCAGTCCCGGGCTGATTCGCGACGGCCTGTTCGCCACTGGCAGTCAGGGGGTGTTCGGCTTCTCCGATCAGGCGGCGTTCGCCTCGGCGACGTTCCTCGGCCTGTTCCTCGGCGCCAGCCTGCTCAGTCCGTTGGCGGATCGCTTCGGTCGCCGGGCAATCTTCACCTTCGCGCTGATCTGGTACACGGTGGCGACAGTCCTGATGGGGATTCAGACCTCAGCGCTGGGCATCATCGGCATGCGTTTTCTGGTCGGCATCGGCTTGGGTATCGAATTGGTGACGATCGATGCCTACCTCTCGGAACTGGTCCCTAAACGCATGCGCAGCTCGGCGTTCGCCTTTGCGTTTTTCGTGCAGTTCCTCTCGGTGCCGGCGGTGGCCTTGATGTCGTGGTGGCTGGTGCCGCAAGCGCCGTTCGGGGTGTCCGGCTGGCGTTGGGTGGTGCTGGCCAGCGCGGTGTTTGCGCTGTTTATCTGGTGGCTGCGCAAGCGTCTGCCGGAATCGCCGCGCTGGCTGGCGCAACACGGTCGCTTCGATGAGGCCAATCGGATCCTCGACCATCTCGAAGCGCGCTGCGCCAAGGATTACGGCAAAGCGCTGGATGCGCCGGAACCGGTGCCGGTCGATGTCGAAGGCAAGGGCCGTTTCGCCGATATCTGGCAGCCGCCCTACCGCCGCCGCGCGTTGATGCTGATCGTTTTTCATATCTTTCAGGCGATCGGTTTCTTCGGTTTCGGCAACTGGTTGCCGGCGCTGCTTTCGGGCCAAGGCGTGAGCATCACCCACAGTCTGATGTATGCGTTCATCATCACCCTCGCCTACCCGCTCGGGCCGTTGCTGTTTGTGAAGTTCGCCAACCGTTTCGAGAACAAATGGCAAATCGTCGGCTCGGCGCTCGGCGCGATGACCTTCGGCACCCTGTTCGCCCTGCAGACCAGCGCCTTCGGGCTGATTTTCTGCGGGGTGATGATCACCTTCTGCAACGCCTGGCTGAGCTTCAGTTATCACTCCTATCAAAGCGAGCTGTTCCCGACCAACATCCGCGCCCGCGCGGTCGGGTTCTGCTATTCGTTCAGTCGCTTGTCGACGGTGTTCAGCAGTCTGCTGATCGGCATGTTCCTGGATAACTTCGGCACGCCGGGGGTACTGGCGTTCATCGTCAGCAGCATGCTGATCGTGATGCTGACCATCGGCTGGTTCGGCCCGCGTACGCGTAATCTGGCGCTGGAGAACATTGCGCATCGCTGACGGCCAACACAGGACTCACCTGTGGGAGCGAGTCTGCTCGCGAAGGCGTCGTGTCAGAAAGGCATGTGCTGGCTGACATAACGCTTTCGCGAGCAGGCTCGCTCCCACATCGGCTATTTGGTGACGTTGAAACAGCTCAGTTCAATTGCAGGGTTTCATTGAACTGACTGATCGCATCCACCACATGCCGCGAGCCTTGCTGAATCTCGAGGATCACCTCGCCCGCCTCGTTCGCCAGCTCCACGCCCAACCCGGTTCGGCTCAGACTCGACTGCATGCTCGACACTGCGCTCAGCGACAGGTCGTGGTTCTTGCGCACCACGTCGACAATTTCCAGAGTGGCCTGACTGGTCCGCGCGGCGAGGCTGCGCACCTCATCGGCGACAACCGCGAAACCGCGTCCATGTTCACCGGCGCGCGCCGCTTCGATCGCGGCGTTGAGCGCCAGCAGGTTGGTCTGATCGGCAATGCCGCGAATGGTCTGAACGATGGTGCCGATGATGTCCGACTGTTTGCTGACCGCATCAATGCTCACCGCCGCTTCGTTCAGATCGCGGGAAATGTCCTGAATGATCTGCACGGTCTGCTGCACCACCTGTGAGCCTTTCTGCGCGCAGGCGTCGTTTTGCACCGAGGTACTGTGGGCCGATTCCGCAGCGTTCTGCAGAGTGGTCATTTGCCGAGTGATGTCGCTGGCGAACTTGACCACTTTGTACAAGCGGCCCTTGGCGTCGAACAGCGGGTTATACGAAGCCTCCAGATAAACCATCTGCCCGGACTTGTTCTTGCGCTCGAAACGGTGCGAGTGATATTCGCCGCGATTGAGCGAAGCCCAGAACGCCTTGTACTGCGCGGACTCTGCTTCTGCGCGGTGACAGAACAGGCTGTGGTGCTGGCCGACAATTTCTGGGTGCGCGTACTGCATGGTCTGCAAAAAGTTGTCGTTGGCGCGGATGACATTGCCTTCGGGGGTGAACTCGATCACCGCCATGGAACGGCCGATCGCCGCGAGCATGGCTTCTTCTTCATGTTCTTTGTTGATGCGTGCGGTGATGTCCGCCGCAACCTTGATGACACTTCTGACCTGTTTGTCGGGACCGAATACCGGCATGTAACTGGCTTCAAGCCAGATTTCCCGGCCACTCTTGTTCAGACGCAGGAAAGTACCGCTGAGCGGTTCACCACGGGCCAGGTCGCGCCACAACTTCGCGTAGTCCTCGCTGCGATAAAAGCTTTCTTCGCAAAAGATCCGATGGTGTTTGCCGCGCACTTCATCGGCGCTGTAGCCCATGGTCTTGCAGAAGTTCTCGTTGGCGTCGAGAACGATGCCGTCCGGAGTGAACTCGATCATCGCCATCGAGCGGCTGATCGCTTCGATTTTCGCGTTGGCCTCAGTCAGCGCACAGCTGAAGCGCTCGATTTCCCGCAGGTCAGCCTTGTGATGTAGGTTGAACATGGTTGTATCACCTTCCGCGCGTTCTTTTGATTTGATGAAAGTTCAGGTCTTGCAAGATCCATCACTACGTTCCACAGAACAGGCACACGCCTTCCCCCACGGGAGGAAGTTGTCAGGTGATAAATGATGATCAATCGGATGCGTCGTGCAGCGACGCTCTGATCAAGACATCCTTTTCTTGATAGCCCGCATGCGGGCCAGCCCTAACGCGTAGAAGAACTTCCATTTAAGTGACGCTCCTTGTTGGTTCAGTGTTGGTGCCTTGAATTGCGCACTCTGGCAGCATGAATCACGGACCAACCTGTGCCGTCGGCCTGTTGGCATGACGGTCGACATGGTTAGTTACCTGCAAGCATAGCCAGCCGAACGCCGGGCGCAAGGCCACTAGTCGGCCAGTATCTGGCACTTTTTGCACAAGAAACGGTTCAGCGCAGGGAAACAGTGTGGTGAAAACGGACGTTTTCGCCAGCGAGGCGGGAGCCCGTGAACCGGGCTTCCGCATGGTTTGATCAATGGCCGAAAATATCGACCTTCTTGGCTTTCTTCTCCGCGCGTTTTTCAATCGCGGTCTTGGCCGGCTTCTTCTTCGCGGCTTTCTTTGAATCCATACCTTTGGACATGATCGGTACTCCACTCACAGGGGTGTGAGTTCAGGTATACACCTATCCCGAAGCGCGCGTTCTTTTATAATCGGCGCTTTTCGCAGCGACAGCCCGAACCATGTCTGACATCCACTACAGCCAGCTCGACGAATCGTTGTGGCCGCTGATGAACAAGTTCTACCGCAGCCACCAGTCGTCGATGAAAGCCGTGCGCGAGGCGCAGTTGTGGGTGGCAAGGCGCGGCGAGATCGTTGCGGCGCTGTGTCTGCGGCCAGCCTCGGGCGGACACTGGCTGACGGGGTTGTTTGTCGATCCGCAGTGTCGGGAACAAGGTGTCGCTGCGCAGTTGATCGCAACGGCGGTTGCCCAGGTGGACGAGCCGGTGTGGCTGTTTTGTCATCCAGATTTGCGCGGATTTTATGAGCGGCGTGGGTTCAGCTTCGATCCGCCACTGCCGCAGGCGATGGCCGAGCGGTTGAGCCGGTATGCGCGGAGCAAGCCGATGATTGCGATGAGGCTCAATCCCGCAGATTTACGCTGAAACCCTGTGGGAGCGAGCCTGCTCGCGAATGCGGTGTGTCAGCGCCGAATTTGGTTCTGATACTCCGCGTTCGCGAGCAGGCTCGCTCCCACAGGGGTTGATGGTGTTCTGACAATCAGTCGTCAGCGTTGGGATCAAGATCCGGAAACAGCACTTCGGTAAAGCCGAACTTGCTGAAATCGGTAATCCGCGACGGATACAGCCGGCCGATCAGGTGATCGCATTCATGCTGCACCACCCGTGCATGAAACCCCGAGGCCACTCGCACAATCGGCTCGCCCTTCGGATCAAAGCCTTCGTAGCGAATCTGCTGATAACGCTCCACCGCGCCGCGCAGGCCCGGCACCGACAGACAACCTTCGAAGCCCTCTTCCATCAACGGATTCAACGGCGTGATCAGCGGATTGATCAGGATCGTCTGCGGCACTGCTTCGGCGTCCGGGTAACGCTCGCTGTGTTCGAAGCCGAAGATCACCAGTTGCAGGTCGACTCCGATCTGCGGCGCCGCGAGGCCAACGCCGCCGACGCTTTCCATGGTCTGGAACATGTCATCGATCAGTTGCCAGAGCTCGGCGCTGTTGAACATTTCCGGTGGTACCGGCGCGGCGATGCGCAGCAGGCGCTCGTCACCCATTTTCAGAATTTCACGAATCATGTTCGGGCTTCATCAGTGTCCGGCTTGAGCGAATGATCGCGGCCCAGGCCCGAGACGTGTTGTTTGGGGGATTCGTCAGGCTCGCCAGGGGCTTTTTCGCCCTTTTCCTTGCCTTCAGCGGACATGTGCTCGATCACTGCATTCATTTCCGCGCCAAGCAACAGGACTGCGGAGGAGATGTAGAAATACAGCAAGAGCACGATGATCGCCCCGATGCTGCCATACATTGCGTTGTAGTTGGCGAAGGTTTTCACGTAGAAGGCAAACCCCAACGAGGCGAGGATCCACACCACCACGGCCAGCACCGAACCCGGGGTGATGAAACGGAATTCCTGTTTGACGTCGGGCATCACGTAATAGATCAGCGCCACCGCGACCATCATCAGAATCACGATCACCGGCCAGCGGGCGATCGTCCACACCGTGACGATGAAGTATTCCAGTCCCACTTGTGCGGCAATCCAGCCCATCACCTGCGGCCCGAGCACCATCAGCGCAGCGGCGATCAGGAGCATGCCGGCGATGCCGACGGTGTAGACGATCGACAACGGGAAGCGCTTCCAGATCGGCCGGCCTTCGACCACGTCGTAGGCGGCATTCATTGCGCTCATCATCAGGCGCACGCCGGCGGACGCGGTGTACAGCGCAATAACGATACCGATGGACAGCAGGCCACCCTTGGATTGCTGCAACTGGTCGATCACCGGGTTGACCTGCTCCAGTGCCTGCGGTGGCAGCACCAGTTCAGATTGCAGACGCAGCCAGGAAAAGAAGTCTGGCAGGTGCAGGAAACCGATCAGGGCAATCAGGAAAAGAATGAACGGAAACAGCGAGAACAGCATCTGGTAGGCCAGCGCCGAGGCGTAGGTCGACATTTCGTCATCGACGAACTCAGTGACCGTGCGCACCATCACCCGGTGCAGGGGCAGACCTTTCATGTCCGGAAATATCATTCGCGTCTCCTTGCGCCGCAAAAGGTTGAAGTCGTGGCGACTCAGGGGCCGTTTTTTACCTCAAGGTAGCCTACTTGGCGATCCTTCGGCGGATGACCGCAGGGTTCTGATACAAAAACGGCCATCCTTGGATGGCCGCTCGTGTGATTCGTTCAAGGCTCGCTTACGCCTTGTCGACGCCTTTTTTCACAGCGTCCTTGGCGTTGCCAACCGCTTGCTGGGCTTCGCCTTTTTTCTCTTGAACCTTGCCTTCGGCGCGCAGCTTGTCGTTGTCAGTGACCTTGCCGACGCCTTGCTTGACGTTACCGACGGCTTCGTTGGCCATGCCTTTTACTTTATCGCCTGTGCTACTCATGGTGTTTCTCCGTGATGCATATAGGGAAGAAAAGTCATTACGTAACGATTGACCGGTGCGCTTTGCGCCGAGTTTCATTTATTTTGCCGGCATTTCGTCGTGGCGCGCAGGTTGCGCTTTATGTTTGCCGGCGTTGCCCCGAGAATGCTCAGCCTACGGGCGTCGCGCCCGGCACACCGATTCGCAGGAATGTCATGAAGCTCAATAAAACCCAGGCCATCGCCCGTCGCAACCAGGAACTGGGCGGCGCCGTGCTCGGCACCAACAACTGCCACTTCGCCGAACTGAACCGCAACCGCAATATCTGGTGGTTCGACCTGCCGGTGTCGCGTCTGGCCATCGGTCAGTACGAGTGGATTCACTTGCTGCTGCACACCCCGGCCACCGATGAGTTGCTGCACCTGAAAGTGCCCACGGTGTTCCTGCGCGAAAAGCTCGAAGGCCTGGTGATTCGCAATGAAGGCAAACGCAAGGCGGCGCTGAGCCTGGAATTGAGTGCGGACAAGGATTCTTATCTGCAGGACATGCGACCGGCGGGGACCAACGTGAATTTTGCGCCGTTTCGTCAGTAGGATTTGTGGCGTCAGCCCTTCCCCTCACCCTAGCCCTCTCCCAGAGGGAGAGGGGACCGACCGGGTTGTTCTTACGGAATACGCCGACCTGAAATATCGAGCCGAACTCAGGTTCTGAAAAGCTTGAAGATCGGCTCCCTTCCCCCTCGCCCCCTTGGGGGAGAGGGTTGGGGTGAGGGGGTAGGATTTACCAGACGCTGCAAATCACCAATCTTTCCCAACAAAAAGCCCCGCATCTGCGGGGCTTTTTATTTACGCGGCAGACTTGGCCTTGATCTTCTTCAGTTCTTCATCCCGCAATTCGCGGCGCAGGATCTTGCCGACGTTGGTGGTCGGCAGCGCATCGCGGAATTCCACCGAGCGCGGCACTTTGTAGCCGGTAACGTTGGCGCGCATGTGGTCCATGACCTGCTCTTTGGTCAGGGTCACGCCCGGTTTGGCGACGATGAAAATCTTGATCGCCTCACCCGATTTCTCGTCCGGCACACCGATCGCCGCGCACTGCAACACGCCCGGCAAAGTCGCCAGCACGTCTTCCAGTTCGTTCGGATAGACGTTGAAGCCAGACACCAGAATCATGTCTTTCTTGCGATCGACGATGCGCATGTAGCCGTCCGGCTGGATCAGCGCGATGTCACCGGTTTTCAGCCAGCCGTCGCTGTCGAGCATTTCATCGGTGGCTTCCTGACGCTGCCAGTAGCCCTTCATCACTTGCGGGCCTTTGACGCACAGCTCGCCGATTTCGCCCAGCGGCTGCTCGACACCGGCATCGTCGATGACTTTGCACAGGGTCGACGGCACCGGAATGCCGATGGTGCCGATCTGGATGTGCTGAATCGGGTTGACCGTGGCCACCGGGCTGGTTTCGGTCATGCCGTAGCCTTCGCAGATGGCGCAACCGGTCACGGCTTTCCAGCGCTCGGCCGCCGCCAGTTGCAGGGCCATGCCGCCGGACAGGGTAACTTTCAGCGCGGAGAAATCCAGCTTGCGGAAACCTTCGTTGTTGCACAGCGCCACGAACAGCGTGTTCAGACCGACGAAACCGCTGAACTTCCACTTCGACAGTTCCTTGACCATCGCCGGCAGGTCGCGCGGGTTGCTGATCAGGATGTTGTGGTTGCCGATCAGCATCATCGCCATGCAATGAAAGGTGAACGCATAGATGTGATACAGCGGCAGCGGCGTGATCAGGATCTCGCAGCCTTCGTTGAGGTTGGAGCCCATCAGCGCCTTGCATTGCAGCATGTTGGCGACCAGGTTGCGGTGCGTGAGCATCGCGCCCTTGGCCACGCCGGTGGTGCCGCCGGTGTATTGCAGCACTGCGACATCGCCGCTGTCCGGATTGGCTTCGGCCACTGGCTGGCCGTGGCCTTTGCTCAGGACGTCGTTGAACTTGATGGCTTTGGGCAAGTGATAGGCCGGGACCATTTTCTTCACGTACTTGATGACGCTGTTGATCAGCAGGCGCTTGATCGGCGGCAGCAGGTCGGCAACTTCGGTGACGATGACGTGCTTGACCCCGGTTTTCGGCACCACGGCTTCGGCCAGGTGCGCCATGTTCGCCAGGCACACCAGGGCCTTGGCGCCGGAGTCGTTGAATTGGTGTTCCATTTCCCGCGCGGTGTACAGCGGGTTGGTGTTGACCACGATCAGCCCGGCGCGAATGGCACCGAAGACCGCGACCGGGTACTGCAGGACGTTGGGCAGTTGCACGGCGATTCGATCACCGGGCTGCAAGTCGGTATGCTGTTGCAGATACGCGGCAAAGGCACCGGACAGCTCGTACAGCTCACCGTAGGTGATTGTCTTGCCGAGGTTGCTGAAAGCCGGTTTGTTGGCGAAGCGTTGGCAGGATTGCTTCAACACTGCCTGAATGTTCGGATACTCGTCTGGATTGATCTCGGCTGCGATTCCAGCCGGGTACTTATCCTTCCAAAAGTCTTCGATCATGGAAGCCCACTCCTCAGCAACGCGAATTCTTCACCGCATTTGATGCGATTATTATTGGTGTGTGTTTTGTATTGGTGAATCCGGCGTTTTACAGGCCGAGAAGTCACAAAGCGCGCCGAGAGTAGCAGCTTTGCCAAGGGTCGACCAGAGCCAAAAGAGGCCCCTACAGTCATATTGATGACTCAAGACTTGCCAGCGGTCATTTTAGAGCAAAAATCCTATTACCCTGTGAAAGCCCCGTAGTCATGGGGTGTAAAAGCAAAAGATCGCAGCCTTCGGCAGCTCCTGCATTTGGAATGCGTTTCCTGTAGGAGCTGCCGAAGGCTGCGATCTTTTCGCTTGTAACCTTTATGCGATGTCCCGCAACTCGCGCCGCAGAATTTTCCCTACAGGCGTCATCGGCAACGACTCACGCAACACGATGTGTTTCGGCACCTTGTAGGCCGTGAAATTCTCTTTGCAGTAAGCCTTCAGCTCTTCCAGGCTGACCCCGCTCTCCCGCGCCACCACAAACAGCTTCACCGCCTCTCCCGAACGCTCGTCCGGTACGCCGATGACCGCGCAGTTAGCGACTTTCGGGTGGGCCATGACCACGTCTTCGATTTCGTTGGGATAAACGTTGAAGCCGGAGACGATGATCATGTCCTTCTTGCGATCGACGATGCGCACGAAACCGTCCGGGTCGATCACGGCGATATCGCCGGACTTGAACCAGCCCTCGGCGTCCAGCACTTCGGCGGTGGCTTCGGGTTTGTTCCAGTAGCCCTTCATGATCTGCGGACCTTTGATGCACAGTTCGCCGCGCTCGCCCAGCGGCTGTTCGACGCCGTCATCGTTGATGATTTTCACCAGCGTGCCCGGCACCGGCAGGCCGACAGTGCCCAGGCGCGACTGATCGCCGTAAGGATTGGTGCACGCCACTGGCGAGGTCTCGGTCAGGCCGTAGCCTTCGGTGATACGGCAACCGGTCATCTGCTCCCAGCGCTCGGCGGTGGCCTTGACCAGCGCGGTGCCGCCGGAGTTGGTCAGCTTCAGGCTGGAGAAATCCAGGGTCTTGAAGTCAGGGTGATCCATCAGCGCGACGAACAAGGTGTTCAAACCCAGTAGCGCCGAGAAGCGCCAGTTCTTCAGTTCCTTGATGAAGCCGGCGATGTCACGCGGATTGGAGATCAACACGTTGTGGTTGCCCGAGACCATCATGCACATGCAATTCGCGGTGAAGGCATAGATGTGGTACAGCGGCAGCGGCGCGATCATCACCTCCTGGCCTTCGCGCAACAGCGGCTGACCATCCGGGCCGAGCTGAGCCAGACAGGCGCGCACCTGCTGCATGTTCGCCACCAGATTGCCGTGGGTGAGCATCGCGCCCTTGGCCAGGCCGGTAGTGCCGCCGGTGTATTGCAGCACGGCGATGTCATCGAGGCCGACGTTCAGCGGCTTGATGCCCAGACCACGCCCCATGCGCAGCGCGCTTTTGAACGAGGTCGCTTGCGGCAGCGAATACTCGGGAACCAGTTTCTTCACTTTGCTGACCACGGTGTTGACCAGCCAGCCTTTGGCGGTGGGCATCAGGTCGCCCATCTTCGCTTCGATCAAATATTGGATGTCGGTGTCGGGCAGCACTTCCTGGACTTTCTGCCCGAACAAATTCAGGTAGACCAGCGCGCGTGCGCCGGAATCCTTGAACTGGTGGCGCATCTCGCGCGGCGTATAGAGCGGGTTGGTGTTGACCACGATCAGCCCGGCGCGCAGCGCACCGAACACGGCAATCGGATAATGCAGAACGTTGGGCATCTGCACCGCAATGCGATCCCCCGGCACCAGATCGGTATGGGCCTGCAGGTAACCGGCGAACGCCGCACTCTGGCGTTCGAGTTCGGCGTAGGTCAGGGTGATGCCCATGCTGCTGAACGCCGGGCGGTCAGCGAATTTCTTGCAGGAACGCTCAAACACTTCGATGACCGACTTGAACTCGCCCATGTCGATGTCCAGCGGTACGCCGGCCGGGCGTTTGTCATTCCAGAAATCAGGTTGCATTGTTCTTGTCCTCTTTACCTGAGCCGATCCGGGAGCCGCTTTCTGTCGTTTCTGCTTCGTCCATGGAAGGCGAAAAGCACAAAGCGGAGCTTCACGGACACTAGCAGCTATGGCCATTGAGGCAAATATGACGCAGGCCCTCATTGATCCCGTGAATCTTCCAGCCGTGGCGTGAGCTGATCAGACGCGCTATACACTGTGGCGATGCTGAGCAAAGGAATCGCCATGACCCACGACACCTTCTGGCTGGACGCGAGTGACCGCAGCCGCCTGTACGTCAACCGCTGGCTACCGGCCACGCCATTGAAAGCGGTGATTCTGCTGGCCCATGGCATGGCCGAACACAGCGCTCGCTACGCGCGGCTCGCCGACACGTTTTGCGACAAAGACTATGGCGTGTACGCCCCGGATCTGCGCGGCCATGGTCGCACCGCCGACAACGGCACCCTTGGCCATTTCGCCGATGACGACGGCTGGTGCAAGGTCGTTGGCGATCTGGCCAGCCTCAACCAGCACATCGGCCAGCAACATCCCGGCGTGCCGATCATCCTGCTCGGCCACAGCATGGGCAGCTACATCGCCCAAGGCTATTTGTTGCACCACAGCGCCAGTCTGCACGGGGCGATTCTCAGCGGCTCGAATTTCCAGCCGGTGGCCCTCTATCGCATCGCGCGGCAAATAGCCCGGCTGGAAAAACTGCGCCAGGGCGGCAAGGGCCGCAGTGCGTTGATCGAGTGGCTGTCGTTCGGCTCGTTCAACAATAAATTCAAACCGGTGCGCACCCGTTTCGACTGGCTGAGCCGTGATCCGGCCGAAGTCGACAAGTACGCCGCCGACCCGTTGTGCGGCTTTCGCTGCACCAATCAGCTGTGGGTCGACCTGCTCGGCGGGTTGCAGCAAATCAGCAAAGCGTCCAATCTCGCGCAGATCGATCCGGGCCTGCCGCTGCTGGTGATTGGTGGCGAATGTGATCCGGTGAGCGAGGGCAAGCGTCTGACAGATCTGGCCAATGCCTTGCGCAGGGCCGGCAGCCAGCACCTGCAACTGAAGATCTACCCGCAGGCCCGGCACGAATTGTTCAATGAAAGTAATCGCGACGAAGTGACCACCGATGTGCTCGCCTGGATCGACCAGGCCCTGAGCCACCGGCGCCCGCAGCGCAGCGAATAATTTTTTGTGGATTGACTGAAATCCGTCACAGGAATCGAAACCGATGACCCAGGTTACCAACATCCCTTACGAAGCCCTCGAAGTCGGCCAGACCGCCAGCTACAGCAAGACTGTCGAAGAGCGCGACATTCAGCTGTTCGCCGCGATGTCAGGCGACCACAACCCGGTGCATCTGGACGCCGAGTTTGCCGCCGCCAGCATGTTTAAGGAACGCATCGCCCACGGCATGTTCAGCGGTGCGCTGATCAGTGCAGCGGTGGCCTGTGAATTGCCTGGGCCGGGCACCATTTATATCGGTCAGCAGATGAGCTTTCAGAAGCCGGTGAAGATCGGCGACACGCTGACAGTGCGTCTGGAAATTCTCGAGAAGCTGCCGAAGTTTCGTGTGCGCATTGCCACTCGCGTGTTCAATCAGCGTGATGAATTGGTAGTGGATGGTGAAGCGGAGATTCTCGCGCCACGTAAACAGCAGACGGTGACGTTGCCGACATTGCCGGCGATCAGTATCGGTTGATCGAAAAGATCGCAGCCTGCGGCAGCTCCTACTTTGGAATTCATTCCCCTGTAGGAGCTGCCGCAGGCTGCGATCTTTGCTTTCCAGACGCGCACAAAAAACGCCAGACAAGCTGGCGTTTTTTTTCAGCCGACTAACTCTTACGAGTTCGCACGAGCCTGATTACGCAGGGCTTTCACCTGGTCGTGGTTGCGTTGTACGCCGTGGTACTGACGCTCAACCAGGTCACGAATACCCACCAGATTGTGCTTGGTGATTTTTTCCAGCGCTTCTTTGTAAGCCTTCAGGGCATGGTCTTCACCGCGCTCGGCTTCGTTCAGCACAGCCTCTTCGTCTTTGCCGGTGAACATGGCTTTCACGTCGACCCAGCGACGGTGCAGGTCACCGCTCACGCTGGTGGAAGTTTCCGGATCGCCGCCTAGCGAACGAACGGCCGCTTGCAGCTCAGTTGCGGCAGCGGCGCAATCAGCTGCGCGAGTCACAAACAGGCTTTTCAGCTCTGGGTGCTTGATGTCTTCGGCGCAAGTCTTGAAACCTTCCTGACCGTCCTTGGAGGTTTCGATCAGGTCATTGAGTACCGAGATGGATTCTTTGTTTACGTCAGTCATTTTCCAATTCCTTGCGGTTGGTTGAAGATGCAAGGGATATTGCAGTGTGCGTGCCAGTTTGCTTATTGATAATAGAACCTTATTTTTCAGTGACTTACAAAAGATTGAACCATCTGCATGCTGGTTTTTTGCATGATCTGTCATTTGGCCTGCATGCAGAATGCCTGTATTTTCCAGGCTGTGATGTGAATCGATGAAGCGTGCTGATGAATCCGGAAAAACTCGAACTGCTGATTACCCGCGAAATGCCCTTCGGCAAGTACAAAGGCCGAATCATTGCCGACCTGCCCGGCCCCTATCTGAACTGGTTTGCCCGTGAAGGCTTTCCCCACGGTGAACTCGGTGGCCTGCTGGCGCTGATGCAGGAGATCGACCATAACGGCCTGTCCGACCTGCTCGAGCCGCTGCGCGCAAAACACGGCAAACCCGCCCCGCGCCACTGACGCGCCCTTCCCTCTTGAGCCTTGCCGACCATGCCTGACAACACCCGCCGCGCCCGTGACGAAGCCTTCTGGCAAACCTTTGCCGATCGATACGATGTGCAGCCCGGTCCGGTCAATCTGGAAAACGGTTACTTCGGGCGCATGTCGCGCACAGTGATCGAGGAGTACCAGCGCAATATCGAGCTGATCAACGCCAGCAACTCGATTTATGCACGCCAGCGCTTTGAACAGCACGACAACCTTGAGATCCGCGCGCAACTGGCCGAACTGATTGGCGTGCGCGCGCAAAGCGTGGCGCTGACGCGCAATGCCACCGAAGGCCTGCAATCGCTGATCCGCAATTACAATCGTCTGCAACCGGGTGATCA
This sequence comes from Pseudomonas siliginis, assembly GCF_024072275.1. Classification (NCBI taxonomy): domain Bacteria; kingdom Pseudomonadati; phylum Pseudomonadota; class Gammaproteobacteria; order Pseudomonadales; family Pseudomonadaceae; genus Pseudomonas; species Pseudomonas siliginis. The sequence continues at coordinate 4,492,571 of NZ_CP099598.1, forward strand.
GGTACTGATCTGCGACCTCGAGTACGACACGGTCAAGGGCGCCATGCGCTGGCTGGCGAAGCAGCGTGGCGTTGAGGTCATCGAAATTGCCCACCACCATCCCGCCAGTTTCGACAGCCTGCTGGAAAGCTACCGCGAGGCTTTCGTCCGCCATCCAAAACTCAAACTGATGGCCCTGACCCACGTCACCCATCGCACCGGTCTGGTTATGCCCGTGCAAGCCATCGCCGCGCTGGCCAAAGAGCATGGCGTCGACATCATCCTCGACGGTGCCCACGCCCTCGGCCAGATTGAATTCGACCTGCAAGCGCTGGGCATCGCTTTCGCCGGTTACAACCTGCACAAATGGATCGGCGCACCGCTGACCCTCGGCTTTATCTATATCGCCCCGCAGCGTCTCGCCGACATCGATCCGGACATGGGCGAGATGCATTACCCGGTCAGCGATATTCGCGCGCGGACCTCGTACAGCACGCCGAACATCCCGGCACTGATGACCTTGCCGCTGGTGTTCGAAGAGCACGACGCGCTCGGCGGCGCCGCAGCCAAAAGCCCACGCCTGAGTTACCTGCGCAACCTGTGGGTCAGCCGGGTCCGGCACCTGCCGGGCATCGAGGTGCTGACGCCGGACGACCCGCAACTGTATTGCGGGATCACCGCGCTGCGCTTCACCCGGCATGCCGATCAGCAGGCCATGGCCGAGCGTCTGCTCAGAGAGTTCAACCTGTTCACCGTGGTGCGCACCGGCGCCGCGTGCGGGCCGTGTATTCGCATTACCCCGGGGCTGACCACCACGGCTGGCGAGATGGAGCAGCTGGTTCGGGCGCTGGACCAACTGCGCTAGAACGGCGCTCCGGAGTTTTTTTCGTAGCCTTCAAGGCCAAGCTGCGACGACACGGCGAAGGTGTCGATGCCGAGGGTCTGGCAGGCGAAAGCACCGTCTTCAAGATCCGCGCCGGCGATCGGCTGCAACACCAACCGCAAGGCGTCCTCGGCGGCACCTTCACAGCCGCAGCGGCCTGGGACGTGCAAGGTGCCGGCCCAGGCCTCGTGGTGAGCTTGCGCTCCTGCTTCGTCGCCGGGAATGAATACGTTCAGCTTCAGGCAAGCAGCGCCGTGCGCCAGTCGGTCCGGATAGACACTGGTGAAACGGACGATGCCATGGCTGTCGGTCGATTGACTGCCGCCCAGGCTGGTGTCGCCATCGACACGCTGTTGAATGCGCACCAGCGCGCCGATGACCGGCTCGCTGGTCATCGCATCGACCAGCGACAGACGCAGGACCAGCGGCAAGCCTTGGACACCTTGGCTGATATTGCGCACTTGAGATTCAGCTGCGGGCCGGCCGAGGGGAAGTTGCTTCGGTTGATAACGGGATTGTGGCGTAAGGGTCAGAGACTGAAGGTCGTCCATGAGGCGTTCTCTCTTCCATAAGATGGACGCAGATTAACCCCGTGAAAAAGTCAGCGTGCAGTAACTATGTATCGCCGCATGTACCGGCAATTTTTTTCAGCGCAAAAAAAAGGTGCGCCGACCAAGCGCACCATAAAGCCGTAAAGCACACAACGAAGTGTCGGGTAACGATCAGTCCAGCAGCGCCAAGGCTTCGGCAGTGCATTCCTGAATGCGGGACCAGTCGCCGTTCTTGATCCACTCCGGATCAAGCATCCAGCTACCGCCCACGCACATGACGTTTTTCAGCGCCATGTAGCTCTTGATATTGGCCGGGCCGACGCCGCCAGTCGGGCAGAATTTCACTTCGCCGAACGGGCCGCCGAGGGCCTTGATTGCCGCCACGCCACCGCTGACTTCCGCCGGGAACAGCTTGAAGCGGCGATAGCCCAGACCGTAGCCTTCCATGATCCCCGAGGCGTTGCTGATGCCCGGCAACAGCGGAATCGGGCTGTCGACGCTGGCTTCGAGCAGGTCGCGGGTGATGCCCGGGGTGACGATGAACTGCGAGCCTGCCGCTTCCGCCGCTGCGAGCATGTTGCGGTCGAGCACGGTGCCGGCACCGGTCATCAGTTCCGGGCGCTGTTCGCGCAGGATCTGAATGGCCTTGAGGCCGAACTGCGAACGCAGGGTCACTTCCAGCGCAGTCAGGCCACCGGCGGCGAGGGCGTCGGCCAGCGGCAGCACGTCCTGTTCGCGAGCGATGGTGATCACCGGCAGGATCCGCGCCTTGGCGCAGAGACTGTCGATCAGGGCAACTTTGTCCGCCATGGAAACGGTCGGGGATGGGGTTGTCATAGCGGCTGTTCCTTGGCTCATGGGCACCAGTAAATCTCTAACGTAGGTTGCAGAAACGCGCGCACCGGCATGGCCGCAACGTCATCGGATGCCAGCGCGGCATTCAGGGTGGTCAGTTTCGATTGACCGGAAATCGACAGAATCTTGTGCCGGGCCGAGGCCAGCAGCGCGCGGCTCATGGTCAGGCGCTGACGCGGCACGCTTGGCGCCAGCATCGGCCAGCAACGGCGCGTGCCATCGGCTTGCAGGGCTTCGGCGAGGTTCGGGCTGTCGGGGAACAGCGATGCGGTGTGGCCGTCATCGCCCATGCCCAGCACCAGCACGTCGATCGGCGGCAGTTCGCCGAGCAGACGATCGGCCTGTTCAGCAGCCTGCTCGACGTTGGCCGCCGCGCTGTAGAGGCTGAGGAACTGTGCCTTGGCTGCCGGGCCTTTAAGCAGATACTGCTTGAGCAGACCGGCATTGCTGTCGGCATGTTCCACCGGTACCCAGCGTTCGTCGGCCAGGGTCACAACGACCTTCGACCAGTCCAGCTCCTGCTTGGCCAGGTGCTGGAAAAACGCTACCGGGCTGCGCCCGCCGGACACCACCAGCACCGCGTTGCCGCGCGCGGCAATGGCGTCGCTCAGTTGATTGGCAACGTTCAGCGCCAGGCCTTCAGCCAGCAGCACCGGGCTGTTGAATTCGCGGGCAGTCACACCCGTCGGCAGTTGCACATCAGATATCGCCATACCACGACCTCCCGTCCCGCGTGATCAAAGCAATGGAGCTCATCGGCCCCCACGACCCGGCCGCATAAGGCTTGGGCGCGTCGCCGGATTTCTTCCACCCGGCAATCAGCTGGTCACACCACTTCCACGCGGCTTCGATTTCATCTTTACGGACAAACAGGTTCTGATTGCCGTTCATCACTTCCAGCAACAACCGCTCGTAGGCATCGGGGATCCGCGCGCTACGCCAGGTGTCGGAGAAATTCAGTTGCAGCGGCCCGCTGCGCAGTTGCATGCCCTTGTCCAGGCCCTGCTCTTTGGTCATCACGCGCAAGGAAATGCCTTCGTCCGGTTGCAGGCGGATGATCAGTTTGTTGCTGATCTGCAGGCGTTGCTCCGGGGCGAAGATGTAGTGCGACGGTTCCTTGAAGTGGATGACGATCTGCGACAGCTTCTGCGGCATGCGCTTGCCGGTACGCAGGTAGAACGGCACGCCGGCCCAGCGCCAGTTGCGGATGTCGGCACGCAGGGCGACGAAGGTTTCGGTGTCGCTCTGGGTATTGGAATTCGGTTCTTCGAGGTAACCCGGAACGGATTTGCCTTCGCTGTGGCCGGCGATGTACTGGCCGCGCACCACTTGTGTGGTCAGGCCTTCCGGACTGATCGGCGCCAGCGCCTTGAGCACTTTTACCTTTTCGTCACGGATGCTGTCGGCGGACAGGTCGGCCGGCGGGTCCATGGCAATCAGGCAGAGCAGCTGCAACAGGTGATTCTGGATCATGTCGCGCAGCTGGCCGGCCTTGTCGAAATAGCCCCAGCGGCCTTCGATGCCGACCTTCTCGGCCACGGTGATTTCCACGTGGGAGATGTAATTCTGGTTCCACTGGGTTTCGAACAGGCTGTTGGCGAAACGCAGGGCGATCAGGTTCTGAACGGTCTCTTTGCCCAGATAGTGGTCGATGCGGTAGGTGCGGTCTTCCGGGAAGAACTGCGCTACTGCGTCGTTGACCTTGCGCGAGGACTCCAGGTCAGAGCCGATCGGTTTTTCCAGCACTACACGGGTATTTTCGGCCAGACCGACTTTCTCGAGGTTCTCGCAGATAGCGCCGTACACCGCCGCCGGGGTGGCGAAGTAGGCAATCATGCGCTGGCTGCTGCCGGCCAGTTCCGCCAGCGCCACGTAATCCTCAGCCTTGAGGAAGTCGACGTGCAGATAGGTCAGGCGCGCGAGGAAACGCTCGGCCACGGTTTCGTTCAGCTCTTTGCCGACATAACGGCGCAATTCGGCGGCGATGAACGCCATGTGCTGCTGCTCGCTGCCGGGCTCACGGGCCAGCGCGATGATGCGCGTATCCTCGTGCAGCAGGTCGGCACCGTCAAGGTGATACAGGGCAGGAAACAGCTTGCGCAGGGCCAGATCGCCAAGCGCGCCGAACAAGGCAAAGGTGCACGGTTCAACCGTAATGGAAGGCATGATGTTTGTTCTTTTATCAAGTTAAGCTACAAATACCTTTTTTCAAGGCATCACTCAAGGGAAAATGTAGTAATAACCACAACATTTTCGCAGAATACTCAATCCGAGTGGTGGTCGCCCGGACGCATCAGTAGGATAGGCCACCGTCACGGGCCATATCAAAGGCCCAATTTGCATAGCCCGACGCAACTCTGCGTCGGTGAATCAGGAATTCCATATGGACCGCGTGCGAAATTTACTGGAACAGATCCAGAGTCGCCTTGAAGAGCTGAACAAGGCCGAACGTAAGGTCGCCGAGGTGATCCTGCTCAATCCGCAGCAGGCCACCCGCTTCAGCATCGCCGCCCTCGCCCAGGCCGCCTCGGTGAGCGAACCGACGGTCAACCGTTTCTGCCGCTCGTTCGGTGTCAGCGGCTATCCCGAACTCAAGCTGCAATTGGCCCAGAGCCTGGCCAGTGGCGCGGCGTATGTCAGCCGTGCGGTCGAGGCTGACGACAATCCCGAAGCGTACACGCAGAAGATTTTCGGCAGCGCCATCGCTTCCCTGGACAGTGCTTGCCAGGCGCTCGACCCAAACCTGATCAGCCGCGCCGTCGACCTGTTGATCCAGGCCCGGCAGATCCACTTCTTCGGCCTCGGCGCTTCGGCCCCGGTGGCGCTGGATGCGCAGCACAAGTTCTTCCGCTTCAACCTCGCTGTCACTGCCCACGCCGATGTGCTGATGCAGCGGATGATTGCCTCGGTGGCGCACACCGGCGAGCTGTTCGTGATCATTTCCTACACCGGGCGTACCCGCGAACTGGTGGAAGTGGCGCGAATCGCCCGGGAGAACGGTGCTTCGGTTTTGGGCCTGACAGCGGAGAATTCACCGCTGGCCAAAGCCAGTACCCTGAGCCTGAACATTCCACTGCCGGAAGACACCGACATTTATATGCCGATGACCTCGCGGATCATTCAGTTGACCGTGCTGGATGTGCTGGCAACGGGAATGACCCTGCGCCGTGGCGTGGATTTCCAGCCGCATCTGCGCAAGATCAAAGAGAGTTTGAATGCCAGCCGGTATCCGGTTGGGGATGAATTCAACTAAAGATCAAAAGCCCCCTCACCCCAGCCCTCTCCCGGAGGGAGAGGGAGCCGACCGAGGTGTCTTGCGCGGTACATTGACCTGAAATATCCAGTCGATTATGGATTCAGAACTGCACTTTCACGTCGGCGTAATTCTTGAGCATCCCCCATTCGGTCCCCTCTCCCTCTGGGAGAGGGCTAGGGTGAGGGTATCGGTGTACTTGACGCACTAAGCCGCCGCCCACGCCTGCAAACTCAAATGCGCCTTCTCCCCCGGCGCCAGGTGCAGGCTGTCCGTGCCACCCGCCGCTGCTTCCACGCAGACGAATTCGGAAATCTCGTCCCAACTTACCCCCAGTAACGGACGCGCGCCGGGATGCCAGACGACGGTGTCGCCGCTGTCACCGGTATCGATGCACAACTCGCGCTGCCAGGCGTGATCCTTGAGCTGCAATTCGCCGTCATGCTGGAACACCCGCTGACAGCCGCCATCGACCCGCAACTCGCCTTCCTGCTGGCAAACCTGACGATTCAACTGGTCATAACCCTGAGCGCCTTCGAGCCCAGACAGCGCTATCTCACCAACATCGCCTATACGCCAGTAAGCGTGCAAAGCCTGGCTCAACTGGCACGGCATGTCGTCCTGATGCTCGGTGCTCAGGCGTAATTCCATGCGTTCGCCCAGGTGCGCGTGCAGGTCGACCTGCCAATCGCACAGCTGCAATTGCCAGTGCAGGCGCACGCCGTCTTCGGCGCTGCTGCTGTCGAGCAGTTTCCAGTCGAGCAGTCGCGCCCAACCATGGGACGGCCAGGCGTTTTCGCTCGGATGACGGCCATACCAAGGCCAGCACACCGGCACGCCACCGCGAATCGCGCCGACATGCGGCCACTTCGCCGCGCACCACAACCACGGCTTCTGCCCACGCGGCTGAAAGTGCAGCAACTGCGCACCCTGCCGACTGAACACCGCCTGACACAGCGGATGATCGATCACCAACACGTCGCGCATCTGATAGCGCTCCCAGGCGAACACCGGTCGCTCGCGCAGGGATTTGAAGAAGCGTTGCAGCGGATGCTCAGGCATTGGCTACGGTTCCGAATCAACTTTCATGGGCGGCGCGAACCCTCCAAAAAAAAGCGGACAGCCTGGGCTGTCCGCAAAATGCGCACATAGAGAGGAGCTTATCGCAGACGCGTCAGAACGTTGACTGAATTTTCAGGCCAGCGACCAAAGCGTTATCGACTTCATCCACACCGCCCGGATGGGTGATGTATTGCAGGTTGGGACGCACGGTCAGCCAGTTGGTGACATGGATGCCGTAGTTGAGCTCGTAGTTGTATTCGGTTTCACGAATCGGCGAGAACGCGGCGTTGTCGTAGTCGGACACACCGTTGGAAGCGTTCAGCAGTTCAGCGTTGCGCTTGACGTCCTTGTTGACGTGGATACGCGCCGCGCCGATACCGATGTCATCCTTCGGACGCGCATCGAACGGGCCTTTGTAGACAAACATCACCGACTGGTAGTTGTCGATGAAGTTGGTGTCCTTGTCGTGGAAGGTCGCGTTGGCGGCGATGTTCAGACCGCGAGTCGCATCACCGTTGTGGCTGGTGAGCTGCTGTTGCGCAACGAACCAGTAACCGCTTTTGCTGTTGTGCGACTTGTAGTCATCACCGGTGGTTGCCGCATCGAGACCGTTGACGTCTTCGCGAACGTCGTCGGCATCGGCCGTGCTCTTGTAGTAACCGACGCGGTATTCGCCCGGCAGGCTGTTGACCTTCGGCGACCAGACCAATTCAACCGGCAGCACCGTACCCTTGGTACCGCTGCCGCTGAGCTTGAAGCCGTTGCCGTGTTCCAGTTGCGACGGGTTCTGGTTGTACGCACCGATTTGCGCGTAGAGCTCGTCGTTGATGTTGTACTTCACACGGATCGCGGCCTGGCTGACGGGCCAGTTGTACCAGATGTTGGTCGCCCAGTTACCCACTTGCGAACCGCAGAACGCCAGGTTCTGGAAGTCGCACGGGAAGGTGTTGAAGTCTTCGCCTTCGCCGAAGTAACCGGCCTTGACGTCGAGCTTGTTGTCGAAGAACTGGTGCTGGATCCACAACTGGGTCAGACGCACCATGTGGCCACGGCCGTAGACTTCCTGCGAGGAGCTGAGGGTGCCGGCACGCGGATCGCCAACGCGGTCGTTGGAGATGTTGTAGCCGTTACGATTGGTCAGCTGGATCTTCGCCTGGGTGTTGTCCCAGCCCCACAGCTTCTGCAGGTCGAGGGCCACGCCCAGACCGAACTGGTCGGCGTAACGCGCAGTCTTGTCGTCGTTGTAACCGCCGTTCAGGTTGGCGCCCATCTCGCCAACGTAGTCGGCCTTGATGTCGATACCCTGCTCGATCAGCTTGGTGCGCTCGCCGCCCCAGTCGCCGGTCATCCACTTGGAGTCGGAGCTGAACGCATCCGCCGCCATCGCATTACCGGCCAGCACCAGTGCAGCTGCCGCAGAAACCTGGCAGATCAACCGGGCATTGACGTGTTTCTTTTTCATCCCTACATCCTCGTCTTTATTGTTATTAACTGTTTTTATCTAACGCGGTTTACATAAAGTGCAGTGCTCGACAGGCCGGGCACTGCTTGCCCCCTGTGGGAGCGAGCCTGCTCGCGAATGCGGTGTATCAGGCGACATCAATGCTGGATGTCAGACCGCTTTCGCGAGCAGGCTCGCTCCCACATTTTGTACTTCAGCGGCCTTTGAACTGCGCCACATTCGCCGACCGGGTCTCTGTCTGCACCTGGCCCGCAACGCCCAGACGCTCGCCGGTATTGGCGTCGAACAACAACACTTTCGATGGATCGAACTGCAGCGTCAGGCTTTCGCCCACCTGCGGTGCCACGTCCGGCGCCAGTCGGCAGCAGACCTTGGTGTCATTCAGATTGACGAACACCAACGTGTCCGGACCGGTCGGTTCGGTGACCTGCACTTCGGCGCGGATGCTCGGCAGACCATTGCCCTCGCCATTCGCCAAAACAATCTGCTCCGGGCGCAGGCCGAGGATTACTTCGCGATCTTCGAGGCCGGCGTCCTGCATGCTCATCGGCAATTCACAACGCGCCTGACCGCTGTCGAGCAGCGCCAGCAGGCGACCGTCCTTGCGCTGCAAGCGCAGGGGGATGAAGTTCATCGGTGGCGAACCGATGAAGCTTGCGACGAACAGGTTGGCCGGGTCGTTGTAGATGTCTTTCGGCGTGCCGAACTGCTGAATGATGCCGTCCTTCATCACCGCCACCTTGTCGCCCAGGGTCATCGCTTCGATCTGGTCGTGGGTCACGTAGACCGTGGTGGTTTTCAGACGCTGGTGCATCAGTTTCATTTCGGTACGCATCTCGACGCGCAGCTTGGCGTCGAGGTTCGACAGCGGTTCGTCGAACAGGTAGATCTTCGGCCGCCGCGCCAGTGCACGGCCCATCGCCACGCGCTGTTGCTGACCACCGGAGAGCTGGCCCGGTTTGCGATTGAGCAGGTGTTCGATCTGCAACAGCTTGGCCACGCGGGCGACTTCTTCGTCGATCGCCGCCTGCGGCATCTTGCGGATCTTCAGGCCGAACTCGATGTTCTCGCGCACGCTCATGGTCGGGTACAGCGCGTAGGACTGAAACACCATGGCGATGTCGCGATCCTTGGGGCTCATGCCGCTGACGTCCTGATCACCGATCATGATCGCGCCGCCGGTGATGGTTTCCAGACCGGCGATGCAGTTCATCAAGGTCGATTTGCCGCAGCCCGACGGGCCGACGAGGATCAGGAATTCACCGTCCTTGATCGACAGTTCGATGTTCTTCAGGGTGTCCGGCAGGCCGGCCCCGTAGGTCTTGTTTACGTTGCGAAGTTCAAGCGTAGCCATGATTACCCCTTGACCGCGCCGGCCGTCAGCCCGCGCACGAAATACTTGCCTGCGACCACATAGACCAGCAGGGTCGGCAGGCCGGCGATCATCGCCGCTGCCATATCCACGTTGTATTCCTTGGCGCCGGTGCTGGTGTTGACCAGGTTGTTCAGCGCCACGGTGATCGGTTGCGAATCACCGCTGGAGAACACCACACCGAACAGGAAGTCGTTCCAGATCTGGGTGAACTGCCAGATCAGGCAGACCATGATGATCGGCGTCGACATCGGCAGAATGATCCGGCGGAAAATCGTGAAGAAACCCGCGCCATCCAGACGCGCAGCCTTGACCAGCGCATCGGGAATGCTCACGTAGTAGTTGCGGAAGAACAGTGTGGTGAACGCCAGACCGTAAACCACGTGAACGAAGACCAGGCCGGTGGTGGTGCTCGCCAGGCCCATCTTGCCGAGGGTGAACGAGGCCGGCAGCAGCACGGTCTGGAACGGCAGGAAGCAGCCGAACAGCAGCAGACCGAAGAACAACTGCGAACCACGGAAGCGCCACATCGACAGCACGTAACCGTTCAACGCACCGATCGCGGTGGAGATGATGACGGCCGGTACGGTGATCTTGATCGAGTTCCAGAAGTAGCCGTCAACCGTGGCCCAGGCCTTGACCCAGCCGATGCCGCTGACCACGGTCGGCCAGCTCAGCAGGTTGCCGGTGCTGATGTCTTCCGGGGTCTTGAAGCTGGTCAGCAACATCACCACCAGCGGCACCAGATACAGAAACACCGCAAGGATCAGCACCGCGTAGATTGCGATGCGGCTCAAGCTGATAGCGGGTTTGGCAGCAAGACTAGTCATGACGCTTGGTCCTCAGCTCGGAATACAGGTAAGGCACGATGATCGCGAGGATCGCACCGAGCATCAGAATCGCACTGGCCGAGCCCATGCCCATCTGGCCGCGACTGAAGGTGAAGGAATACATGAACATCGCTGGCAGGTCGGAGGAATAACCCGGGCCGCCGGCGGTCATTGCCGCAACCAGGTCGAAGCTCTTGATCGCGATGTGCGCGAGGATCATCACGGCACTGAAGAACACCGGACGCAGGCTTGGCAGCACGACTTTCCAGTAGATGCGCGGCATGCTCGCGCCGTCGATCTGCGCGGCACGGATAATCGATTGATCAACGCCACGCAGGCCGGCGAGGAACATCGCCATGATGAAGCCCGAGGCTTGCCACACAGCGGCGATCACCAGGCAGTAGACCACGCGATCAGGGTCGATCAGCCAGTCCAGACGGAAGCCTTCCCAGCCCCAGTCACGCAACAATTTGTCCAGGCCCATGCCCGGGTTGAGCAGCCATTTCCATGCGGTACCGGTGACGATCATCGAGAGCGCCATCGGGTACAGGTAAATGGTGCGGATGAAGCCTTCGCGACGGATGCGCTGATCGAGGAACACCGCCAGCAAAACGCCGATCACCAGGGTGATACCAATGAACATGCCGCCGAACACGGCGAGGTTCTTGCTCGCCACCCACCAGCGATCGTTGTCGAACAACCGCGCGTATTGCGCCAGACCGGCCCACTTGTAGTTGGGCAGGAAGGTCGAGGTGGTGAACGACAGAATGAACGTCCACAGGATGTAGCCATAGAAGCCCACCAGCACGATGAACATGCTCGGCGCCAGCACCAGTTTCGGTAGCCAGCGCTGCAATGCATCGAACGGCGAGGCCTTGCTGAACACAGCAACAGAACTCATGGGGAAATCCACAATAAGGGTTTACGAAAGCATTCCCTTGCAGGAGTGAGCCCTGTGGCGAGGGGATTTATCCCCGATCGACTGCGCAGCAGTCGCGAAATCATTACATGCGGTATTTCAGACACTGCACCGCTGCAACTTTCCGGGGTCGCTTCGCAACCCATCGGGGATGAATCCCCTCACCACAAACGCCCACTGCTACAGGGGCCAAGCATTACTTGGCCGACTGAACTGCCGCGCCGAGTTTCTTCGCCGCATCGGCCGGGTCGGCTTTCGGGTCGTTGATGTAGTTGGTGACTACGTCAAAGAACGCGCCCTGCACCGCCAGCGTGGTCGCCATGTTGTGCGCCATGCTTGGTTGCAGGCCGCCGGACTTGGCGTCCGCCAGGAAGTCTTTGGCAGCGGTCTGTGCGCAGGAGTCGAAGCCGAGCTTGTCCATGTTGTTCAACATGTCGTTGCGCACCGGGATCGAGCCTTTGTTGATGCTGAAGACTTTCTGGAAGTTCTCACCCAGCACGACTTTGGCGATGTCCTGCTGACCGGCCGCAGTGCCTGCGTCCTTCTGCTTGAACACGGCCAGCGAGTCGATGTTGTAGGTGAACGCCTTGTCGGTGCCCGGGAACGCTACGCACTCGTAGTCCTTGCCGGCGACTTTCTTGGCGGCGGTCCATTCGGACTTGGCCCAGTCACCCATGATCTGCATGCCGGCCTTGCCGTTGATGACCTTGGCCGCTTCGAGGTTCCAGTCCTGGCCTTTGCCGTCCGCGTCCATGTAGGTCGCGACTTTCTTCAGCTCAGTGAGCGCCTTGACCATTTCCGGGCCGGTCAGCGCTTTGTTGTCGAGATCAACCAGGGCTTTCTTGTAGCCATCCACACCCATGACCGAGAGCACCACGGCTTCGAACACGGTGCTGTCCTGCCAAGGCTGACCGCCGTGGGCGAGCGGAATGAAGCCCGCCGCTTTCAGCTTGTCGCCGGCTGCATAGAACTCTTCGAGGGTGGTTGGATTCTTGGTGATGCCGGCTTTCTTGAAGACTTCCGGGTTGATCCACAGCCAGTTCACGCGGTGAATGTTCACCGGCACGGCCACGTAATCACCGTCGTACTTCACGGTATCGGAGACTTTCTTGTCGAGCAGGCTGTCCCACTTTTCCGACTTGGCGACGTCTTTCAAAACGTCGGTGTCGAGCAGGCCGGTCGACGCCCATTCCTGGATGTCCGGGCCTTTGATCTGCGCTACGCCTGGCGGGTTGCCGGCAACGGCACGGCTTTTCAGCACGGTCATGGCAGTCGCACCGCCACCACCGGCAACGGCGCCGTCCTTCCAGGTGAAACCGTCTTTTTCGACTTGGGCCTTGAGCACATCGACAGCGGCTTTTTCGCCACCGGAAGTCCACCAGTGCACGACTTCGACCGAACCTTTGGAATCGGCGGCGGAGACACTGAGCGGCAGGATTGCGAGCGGGAACAGGGAGGCGACAGAAATGACAGTAGCGAGGCGAGAAATCGCATTCATTCGAGATGTACCTTTCTTGTTGTTATGCATTGCAAGTCTGGTGCTTGCGCTGCACGGAGTTTAAACAGAGCGTTTCGCTTCGCAGGTAACGAAGGGACGCGTAAATGTCACGACATGGTTACACAGCAACAGGCCGGGACAACTGCGCCAAAGCCGTGGCCATGCTTGGCGCCAGCGGCAATCGCGGAATAAGCACAGCCTGCCAGGCGTGATACAGATCGGGCTTGCCCGGCCAGATATCGGCACTCGGCACATTCTGCGGATTGAGTTCGTGGTGCCAACTGCCGTTGCAACGATCGATGAAATTCGTCTCACAGAATTCCCAGAACAGTCGGTACCAGGTTTCGTATTGCGCATCGCCGGTGCGTTTGAGCAAGGCGCTGGCGGCGGCGCTGGCTTCGGCGTGCGTCCAGTGCAGGCGATGGCGAACCACGGCCTGGTTATCCCAGTCGAGGGTGTAGACGATGCCCGGCGCGCCATCGACATTCCAGCCGTGGCGGCAATTGTTTTCGAAGAGTTTTTGCGCATCGACGGCCAGCCAGCCCGGCGTGAGCATGCCGGCCTGCACTCGCGCGGCTTCAAGATGCAGGAGCAAGCGCGCCCATTCGAAACCGTGGCCCGGCGTGGTGCCGTAAGGACGGAAACCGTCGGCGGGGTTGTCGTGGTTGTATTCGCGCAGCGGTTGCCAGTCGCGATCGAAGTGTTCGATGACCATGTAACCGTTGGCCGCAGCGTGGCCATGGATCACCCGCTCGACGATGCGCTGGGCGCGCACCAGCCAGCGCGGATCTTCAGTGACATCGGCCAGCGCGAGGAATGCTTCGGTCGCGTGCATGTTGCTGTTGGCGCCGCGATAGGCTTCTTCTTCGCTCCAGTCGCGGTTGAAGAATTCGCGCATGGCGCCCTCTTCTTCGCTCCAGAAATAAGTGTCGATGATGTCGATTGCGTCATCGAGCAAAGCCTGGGCGCCGGGCCGTTGCGCGACCACGGCAGAGCTGGCGGCGAGTGCGACAAAGGCGTGCAGATAGGCGTTCTTGCCGGTGTTGTCGTCACGATGCTGGGCAACCGCAAACCAGCCGCCGTGCAACGCATCACGTAGCGGCCCGCGCAACGCGGCGATACCGTGGTCGACCAGCTCGGCAAACCCCGGCAGGCCCTGAATGTGCGCCATGGCGAAACTGTGGGTCATGCGCGCGGTGTTCATGGTTTCGGCTCGTGCGTGCGCCGGCAAACGGCCGCGTTCGTCGAGGTTGCCGAAGCCTTCGGGCAGTCGTGATGCCTTGGCGAAATCCAGCAGACGCAGGCCTTCGGCGGCTAGCCATTGCTGGTGGGCAGGGGCGTTCAGCCAACTGCTGAAGTCTGGATGAAAGGTGTCCATGGCGTGACCCTTTTTTGTTGTTAGGACTGCGGGCAGTCTAAACAACGGGCCGGGGCGGGCTTGTAACGAAGGGGACGGGGTTTGTCACTGGCTCGTGACAAAAGAGAAGAGCAAAAGCACCCTCACCCCAACCCTCTCCCGGAGGGAGAGGGGGCCGACCGAGGTGTCTTGCGTCCTCCGTCGACCTGAAAAATATTGGCGATTATGGATTCACCACCGCATTTACAGGTCAGCGCACCTCAGCAGCATCCCCCAATCGGTCCCCTCTCCCTCTGGGAGAGGGCTAGGGTGAGGGGCTTTTCGGGGCTAATCCACAGACCGAGGCAACTGCAACGTCACCCGCAACCCACCCTCACGCAGGTTCTGCAACGTCACCTCGCCGCCATGGCTATGGGCGATGTTGCGCGCAATGCCCAGTCCCAATCCGTAGCCCTGCTGCTGTCCCGCCAAACGGAAGTGCGGTTCGAACACTTGCTCCAGCCGCTGCTGCGGCACACCCGGCCCTTCATCGTCGACGTGCAAAACGAACGCGCTGTCATCGTCATCGATGTGCAGGTGCGCGTTCTGCCCGTACTTCAAGGCGTTGTCGATCAGGTTGCCGATGCAGCGCTTGAGCGCCAGCGGTTTGCCCGGATAGGCCGACAGCGCGCGGCCATGCTGAGTGACGCGGCCATTGCCGTTCGGCGCCAGATACGGCTCGACCAGGCAATCGAGGACATGATTGAGATCCACCGGCTCGATGTTCTCGTGGATGTCGGTGTCTTTCACGCATTGCAGCGCGCCTTTGACCAGCAGCTCCAGCTCATCCAGATCGCGGCCGAATTTGGCTTGCAGCTGTTCGTCTTCGAGCAGTTCGACGCGCAAGCGCAGGCGGGTGATCGGCGTGCGCAGGTCGTGGGAAATCGCGCTGAACAACTGGCTGCGTTCGGTCAGGTAACGGCTGATGCGTTCGCGCATGGTGTTGAACGCGCGGCCAACTTCGACCACTTCACTGCCACCGCCCTCCGCCACCGGCTCGACGTCGGCGCCCAGCGACAGATCCCGCGCCGCCCGCGCCAGACGCTTGAGCGGCCGGCTCTGCCAGTGCACCAGCAGGCCGATGAACAACAACAGAAAGCCGCTGGTGAGGACGATAAACCACACCTGCTGCGCCGGCAGGCCTTGTTCTTCGAGACTGGTATACGGCTCGGGCAGCAACGAGGCGATGTACAGCCATTCGCCCGGGGCCATTTGAATCTGCGTGACCAGCACCGGCGGATTCACCGGTTCAAGCGTCAACGCGTAGTGCGCCCAGGAGCGCGGCAATTCATCAAGTTTCAGCCCTGCGTTGAAAATGCGCAGGTCTTCGGGGCTGACGAAGGTCACCGAAATATCCGTGTCATGGCCCAGAGACTGCCGCAGCACTTCGTCCACCGCTTGCATCACCGCAGCCTTGCGCGGCGTCACCGGCAGCACGTCCATGCCCAGCGGCTTGTCGTTCAGCGTCACGACAAACCGGGTGCCGCCCATGCTGCGCAATTGATCGAGCACCAGCGGTCGATAGGCCACTGGCAAGGAACGGAAATAGCTGACGCTGGCGGTCATCGAATGCGCCAGGCTGCGGGCACTGGTGACCAGGCCTTCGAGCTGGGTGGCGCGCAACTGCGAGACCCAGATCACGCTCGACAGCGTCTGCGCGAACAACACCGCGAGCAGAGTCAGCAGCAGCATCCGCCCGAGCAGCGAGCGCGGCACCGGTATGCGACTGGCGAATTTGCGCAGCGACTCAGTGAGCATTGCCGGCAACCACATTGGCTGCCAACTGATAGCCGCTGCCGCGCACGGTGCGGATCAACCGTGGCGGTTTTTCGGTGTCGCGCAAGCGTTGACGCAAACGGCTGACGGCCATGTCGACAATGCGATCGAGCGGCATCAGATCGCGGCCACGGGTGGCGTTGCCGATGGTGTCGCGGTCGAGGATCTGCTGCGGATGATCGAGGAACAGTTTCAGCAGAGCGAAATCGGCGCCGGAAAGGATCACTTCCTCGCCGTCAGTGTGGAACAGCCGATGGCTGACCGTGTCCAGGCGCCAGTCGTCGAAGGCCAGCACTTCGCTGCCGCTGCGTTCGTGGGCGAACTGTGCGCGGCGCAGCAGGGCCTTGATCCGCGCTTGCAGTTCGCGCGGGCTGAACGGTTTGCCAAGGTAGTCGTCGGCGCCGAGTTCCAGACCGATCACGCGGTCGGCTTCGTCGGAACTGGCAGTCAGCATGATGATTGGCACCTGTGCCTGACGCGGGTGCTGGCGTACCCAACGGCACAGGCTGAAGCCGTCTTCGTCGGGCAGCATGACATCGAGGATCACCAGATCGCTCGGCGCCTCGTTGAGCGCCTGACGAAAACCGGCACCATCGGCGGTGGCCCGCACCTGGAACCCGGCGCGGGTCAGGTAGGTTTCCAGCAACTCGCGTATTTCCTGGTCGTCATCGACCAACAATATCGACTTGTTGACTGAGCTCACTTCGAAGGCATCCTTGTTGTTGGAGTTGGGCGGATTATGCCTTAAGCATCAAACTAACAGACACTACAGAAACCCTTGTGGGAGCGAGCCTGCTCGCGAATCGGTTTTAACATTCAACAGATCTGTTGACTGACACACCGCTTTCGCGAGCAGGCTCGCTCCCACAATTGGATTGCATTTCAGGTCGGGATTGATTGATCCAGCGCCACACCGGCACCAACGAGGCCGGAGTACGGCGCCGTCACCAGCCACACCGGGATGCCTTTGAAGTAATCGCTCATGCAGCCTTTGTCGGCGAAGCAGCGGGCGAAGCCGCTGGCGAGGAAGAAATCGGCGAAGCGGGGAATCACCCCGCCAACGATAAACACCCCGCCGCGCGCGCCAGTGGTAAGCACGTTGTTGCCGGCGACGCGGCCGAGCCAGCAGCAGAACTGCTCGAGCACTTCCAAAGCGATCGGGTCACCGGCAAGGCCAGCGGCGGTGATCGCTTCCGGCGTTTCAAGCGTAGGCTCATGACCATCCACCGCGCAGATCGCCCGGTACAGCCGAGGCAGGCCGCCGCCGCTCAACGCGGTTTCCGCGCTGACATGGCCGATCTCGTTGTAGATGTGTTGCCACAGTTGCGTTTCGCGTGGACTGCTCAGCGGCAGGTCGACGTGGCCGCCCTCGCCCGGCAACGCGGCAAAGCGCCCTTCGCCGAGATCGAGCAAGGTGCCGACACCCAGGCCAGTGCCGGGGCCGATCACCACCGCCGGGCGCAACGGCTCCGGCGTGCCTTCGCAGACCACGCGGAATTCGCCCGGCTGCAAGCGGGTCATGCCCAGCGCCATCGCCGAGAAGTCGTTGGTCAGCAACAACTGCTCGACCTGCAAGGTCTTGCAAAACGCGCTGCGGCTGAGCCGCCAGTGGTTGTTGGTGAACTTGAATTCATCGCCACTCACCGGACCTGCCACCGACAGGCACACTGAGCCGATCGAACCCGGCGCCAGGCCGAGCCCGCTCAGGTACAGAGCGATTGCCTCTTCCGGGCTGGCGAAGTCGGCCGTGGCCAGCACCTGAACCGATTGCAGTTGCTGGTTTTGCCACAACGCGAACCGCGCGTTGGTGCCTCCGATGTCGCCGACCAAAGCCAGTTTCAATTAAGCGTCTCCAAGGCAGAAGTGAAGGCGCTGGCGCCCTGCTCCGCCGAGCTGAAGGCCATGCGCATGAAGCCAAACAGCTCGCGGCCGCTGCCAATGTTGTTGCCCAACAGGCCCTTGGCAGGTTCGCGCGCTGCAAATTCGGCGGCGTCGACCTTCAGTTCCAAGGTGCCTTTGACGCCATCGACGCGGATGATATCGCCCTCTTGCACGCGCGCCAAAGCGCCACCGACATAAGCTTCCGGGCTGACGTGAATCGCTGCGGGGATTTTCCCCGACGCGCCGGACATGCGCCCGTCAGTCACCAGCGCCACTTTGAAGCCGCGATCCTGCAGCACGCCGAGGAATGGCGTCATCTTGTGCAGCTCGGGCATGCCGTTGGAGCGCGGCCCTTGAAAGCGCATCACCGCGACAAAATCCTTCTCCAGCAGACCGGCCTTGAATGCGTCCGCCAGATCCTGTTGATCCTGGAAGACCATCGCCGGTGCTTCGACGATCTGGTTCTCCAGCGCAACGGCGGAAACCTTCATCACGCCGCGACCGAGGTTGCCTTCCATCACCCGCAAGCCGCCCTCTTGCGAGAACGCACGGGATACCGGACGCAGGATGTTTTCGTCGAGGCTGTCGGTCGGGCCTTCGCGCCAGACCAGCTCACCGTTATCGAGGAACGGCTCCTTGGTGTACTGGCTCAGGCCATGGCCGAGCACGGTGTTGACGTCTTCATGCAGCAGGCCTGCGCCGAGCAGTTCGCGGATCAGGAACGACATGCCGCCCGCTGCCTGGAAGTGGTTGATGTCGGCTTTGCCGTTCGGGTAGACGTGGCTCAGGGTCGGGACGACTTCGGAGAGGTCGGCCATGTCCTGCCAGGTCAGCTGAATGCCAGCGGCCATGGCGATGGCCGGCATGTGCAGGGTGTGGTTGGTCGAGCCGCCGGTGGCGTGCAGGGCAACGATGGAGTTGACCAGCGCCTTTTCGTCGACGATTTCGCCGATCGGCATGAAGTTGCCGTTCTGCTTGGTCAGGCGCGTGACCTGATGCGCGGCTTCGCGGGTGAGCGCGTCGCGCAGCGGCGTGTTCGGGTTGACGAAAGACGCGCCCGGCAAGTGCAGGCCCATGACTTCCATCAGCAACTGATTGGTGTTGGCGGTGCCGTAGAAGGTGCAGGTGCCCGGGCTGTGGTAGGACTTCATCTCCGATTCCAGCAGCTCTTCGCGGGTCGCCTTGCCTTCGGCGTACTTCTGGCGGACGTCGGCTTTTTCCTTGTTGGAAATCCCCGACACCATCGGCCCGCCCGGTACGAAAATGGTCGGCAGATGACCGAAACGCAGCGAACCCATCATCAGGCCCGGAACGATCTTGTCGCAGATGCCGAGCATCAGCGCGCCGTCAAACATGTTGTGCGACAGCGCCACGGCGGTCGACATGGCGATCACTTCGCGGCTCGGCAGGCTGAGCTCCATGCCCGGCTCACCCTGGGTCACGCCATCGCACATGGCCGGAGTGCCGCCGGCGAACTGGCCGACCGAGCCGATCTCGCGCAGGGCGTTCTTGATCTGTTGCGGGAAAACTTCGTACGGCTGGTGCGCCGAAAGCATGTCGTTATACGAAGACACAATGGCGATGTTCGCCGAGTTCATCATCCGCAGGCTGTGCTTGTCTTCAGTGCCGCAACCGGCCACGCCGTGGGCGAAGTTGGCGCATTGCAGCTTGCCGCGCATCGGGCCATCGGTGGCGGCGCCGCGAATCAATGCAAGGTAAGCCTGACGCGTGGCGCGGCTGCGGGCGATAAGCCGTTCGGTGACCTCAAGAACGCGGGGATGCATGTGTAGAACTCCAGGCTAACGGATGTGGCGACCTGATTGTCTATGCTGATCAAACGCCGTTGTTGTTGGAATGACAGACGGCTTTTTTGACCATTCGGACCAGTTGATTCAGGTCACTCGTTGTAGATAAAACAAAATATTGCCACTAAAAAGGCTTGTTTTCTATTTTTATGCGAATAATCTTGTAATTCCAACAACAAAACGACGGCGGCGCTGTTCCATGACTCTTCGAATTGCAATCAATGGTTTTGGCCGCATCGGCCGTAATGTCCTGCGCGCACTGTATACCCAAGGCTATCGTCAAGACCTGCAGATCGTCGCGATCAACGATCTGGGTGACAGTTCGATCAATGCCCATCTGCTCAAATACGACACCGTCCACGGCACTTTCGACGCCGAAGTCGCGCACGATAACGAGAGCCTGACGGTCAATGGCGACCGCATCGCGGTCAGCGCCATTCGCAACCCGGCCGACCTGCCGTGGGCCGCAGAAAAAATCGACGTAGTGTTCGAATGCACCGGTCTGTTCACCGACCGTGCCAAAGCCGCCGCGCATATCAGCGCCGGCGCCCGCAAGGTGATCATTTCTGCCCCGGCCAAAGGCGCCGACGCCACCGTCGTTTATGGCGTCAACCACGACATTCTGCGTCAGTCGCACCAGATCATTTCCAACGCTTCGTGCACCACCAACTGCCTGGCGCCAGTGGCGCAGGTGCTGCATCGCGAGCTGGGGATCGAAAGCGGCCTGATGACCACCATCCACGCCTACACCAACGACCAGAACCTCACCGACGTCTATCACAGCGACCCGTACCGCGCCCGTTCCGCCACGCAGAACATGATCCCGAGTAAGACCGGCGCAGCCGAAGCGGTAGGCCTGGTGCTGCCGGAACTGGCGGGCAAATTGACCGGCATGGCTGTGCGCGTACCGGTGATCAATGTGTCGCTGGTCGACCTCACCGTGCAACTGAAGAAAGAAGCCAGTGCCGACGAAGTCAACGCCCTGCTGAAAGCGGCGAGCCAGCATTCGAAGATTCTCGGTTACAACACCTTGCCGCTGGTTTCCAGCGACTTCAACCACAACCCGCTGTCGTCGATCTTCGACGCCAACCACACCAAGGTCAGCGGCAAGTTGCTGAAAGTGCTGGCCTGGTACGACAACGAATGGGGCTTCTCCAACCGCATGCTGGATAACTGCCTGGCGTTGTGTAACGCCGAATAATCCCGGCCGGTCCCCAATCCCTGTGGGAGCGAGCCTGCTCGCGAAAGCTGTCTGTCAGTCGATATGGAATTGACTGACACGACGCCTTCGCGAGCAGGCTCGCTCCCACAGGAGATCCGATTTCAATTCGAAATCAGCACTTGACCATCTGGCTAGATGATAAGCATTATCATTCGCTCGAAATGGATCAGGTCCTCCCGTGAGTCAATCGCGCTTCAACCACGTCTTCCTCGCCCAGCGCACTTCCCTGCTGCGCACGCTGGAACGGATGGTCAACAATCACAGCACCGCTGAAGACCTGTTGCAGGAGACCTACCTGCGCGTCACCCGGGCGTTGAGCGAACGGGCCATCGATCACCTTGAACCCTTTGTCTTCCAGACCGCGCGCAATCTGGCGCTGGACCATTTGCGTGCGCGCAAGATTCATGCGCGGACCATGGTCGACGACGTGCCGCAAGATGTCGTGCAGAGCATCGCCGCGCCGGCCAGCAGCGCCGAAGACGCCGCCCACGCCGAACAACTGCTGGAGCGTTTGAACGTGAGCCTCAGCCAACTCAGCCCGCGCCAGCAACAGATCTTCATCCTCAGCCGCCTGCACGGGCACAGTTATCAGGAAATCGCCAATGAACTGAACGTGTCGCTGAGCACCGTGCAGAAAGAACTGAAACTGATCATGTCGATCTGCATTGGCGTCGCCGAACGACATAACGGCAGCGGCAAGCTTTGAGCTGCAAGCTACAGGTAAAAACAAAAAGCGGTAACGCATCCGGCTTGCAGCTTGCAGCTTGAAGCTAGAAACTGCTTCGCCAGAAGCCCTGAGGAACCACCGTGACGGACACCCACCGCTCGCCTTCGCCCGATTCGGCGCGGGACGCTGCAGCTGCAATGGACCAGGCGCTGGACTGGCTCATCGTGCTCGGCAGCCCGGATGAGGAACAGACCCGGCAATTTCATGCCTGGCTGGCGGCTGATCCGTTAAATGCCGAGGCATTCGCCAAGGCCCAGGCCATCTGGGACGGCCCGCAAGTCGCACTGTGCGCCGAGGCTCTGGCGACAAAACCGGTAAAAATCACCTTCCTCAAACGCTTGCGCCCGCACTGGAAACCGCTGGCCACCGCTGCGGTGCTGATCCTTGGGCTGTTCAGTTTCAGTAACTTGCCGATGCGCATTCAAGCGGATCACCTGACCGTGGTCGGCGAGCGTCAGCGTCTGCAACTGGAGGACGGCTCGAAGGTTCTGCTCAATACCAATTCGGCGTTTTCCAGCACCATCAACGATCAGCAACGCGTGGCCCGGCTGTTTCAGGGCGAGGCGTTTTTCGAGATCGCCAGCGGGCGCAATCAGCCGCTGGAGATCGACGCAGGTCCGGTAACGGCCAGCGTCCACGACACCGCATTCGCCGTGCGCTACCTCGACGGGGTCGCGCAAGTGAATGTGCAACGTGGCGATGTCGATCTGCGCGCCACCCACAACGATGCCCGGGTGCGCCTGCGTGCCGGGGAAAGCATTCGCATCGGCCCCAACGGTTTTGATCGTCCGGCCAAGCTCGACGCCAATGCCGATCTGGCCTGGGTTGAAGGCCGCCTGGTGTTCGAGAACTGCCCGCTGAATCAAGTGCTGGCCGAGCTGCGCCGCTACTACCCGGGCTGGATCATCAACAACAACGAGCAACTGGCCGACGTCGCCGTCACCGGCAATTACCGTCTCGACCAGCCGCTCGACGTGGTCCGCTCCCTCGCTCACATCACCTCGGCACGCCTGCAGGAATTCCCTGCACTGGTGATCCTGAACTGAATGAGAATTATTTTTACTCGATAGCCAACGGCAGTACGTCTCGTTATAGCCAATGCAATTGATTCGCATCTAACCATGCCGATCAGCACCTATAAAGATTCGTGCGACACGGAGCGCTATCGATGTCCTCACGCCTTACCCGCCAGACTTCCTCCCCTTCCCGCGTGCTGTCGCTGCTGACTGCGGCCATCCTCATGGCTGGCACCGCACCGCTGCTCGCCGCCGCCGCCGAGCAACCGACACGCAACATGGGCGATTACGCCTTCGCCATCGGCCAGCAACCGCTGGTTTCGGCACTGAATGCCTTCACCGCCGTGACCGGTTGGCAGGTCGGCTTGCCGGCAGAGCTGGGGCAGAACGTCTCGTCGCCGGGCGTGCGCGGTTCGCTGCCCCCGGAGAAAGCCCTCGAGCGCCTGTTGGTGGGGACCAACCTGAGCTTTCGCAAACTGAGCAACAACAATGTCGTGCTGGAAAAACGCAACAGCAGCGGCACGCTCAATCTCGATCAGGTGACCATCAGCGCCACTCGCCAGGAACAGTCGGTCAACAGCGTGCCCTCGACCGTCAGCGTGCAGGACCGCCAAGAGCTTGACCGCAACAACGTCAACACCATCAAGGATCTGGTGCGCTACGAACCGGGCGTTTCCGTTGGCGGTGCCGGCCAGCGCGGCGGCATCAGTGGCTACAACATTCGCGGTATCGACGGCGACCGCATCCTGACTCAAGTCGATGGCGTGGAGATCCCCAACGGCTTCTTCAACGGCCCCTACGCCAAAAGCCAGCGCAACTACGTCGACCCGGAAATCGTCAAACGCGTGGAAATCCTCCGTGGCCCGGCCTCGGTGCTGTACGGCAGCAACGCAATCGGCGGCGCGGTCAGCTATTACACGCTGGACGCCGACGACATCATCAAACCGGGCAAGGACGTCGGCGCGCGTCTGAAAAGCGGTTACAGCTCCGCCGACGACAGCTGGCTGAAATCCGCCACCGTCGCTGGCCGCAGCGGTGAGTTCGACGGCTTGCTGCATTACAGCCAGCGCGACGGTCACGAAACCGAGTCCTTCGGCGGCAACAACAGCACCGGTCTGGAACGCACCGCCGCCAACCCGGAAGACGTGCGCGCAACCAACGTTCTGGCCAAGCTCGGCTGGAACTACAACGACGATTCGCGCCTGGGCCTGACCTACGAAAAGTACAAGGATGATCGCGACACCGATCAGAAAAGCGCCTACGGCGGCCCTTATGCCAATGGTGCGCCGACCATCCCGAGCAGCATCCTGCCCGGCGGCATGTACCAATGGCGCACCGGCAACGACACCATCACTCGCGAGCGTTTCGGCATCGAACACGCGTTCGCCCTCGACAGCCTGCTGGCCGATAACGCCAAGTGGAGCCTCAATCACCAGATCGCCAAGACCGACCAGAGCACCGAAGAGTTGTACTACCCGATCACCCGTAAAGTGCAGCGTACCCGCGACACGCTCTACGAAGAAAAACAGTGGGTGTTCGACGCGCAACTGGACAAGGCTTTCGCCATCGGTGACACCGATCACCTGCTGACTTACGGCACCACGATCAAACAGCAGAAAGTCACCGGCTCACGCAGCGGCGACGGCACCTGTGTAGCCGTCGGTCGCGGCTGCACGGCGATTGGCGCGACGAGTCCGGCGGACGTACTGGCCAAGGCCTCTGATTTCCCCGATCCGACCATCAACACCTACAGCCTGTTTGCTCAGGATCAGATCAGCTGGAACGACTGGACCTTCCTGCCGGGCCTGCGCTACGACTACACCCAGCTCAAGCCGCACATCACTGAAGAGTTTCTCAACACCGTGAACGCCGACGGCCAGGGCACGGTCAGCGACAAAAACAAGACCTGGCACAAGGTGTCGCCGAAATTCGGCCTGACCTATGCACTGACGGACAACTACACCTGGTACGGCCAGTACGCCGAAGGCTTCCGCACGCCCACGGCAAAATCGCTGTACGGGCGTTTCGAGAACAATACGACCGGCTACACCGTAGCGCCCAACTCCGACCTCGAGCCGGAAAAGAGCAAAGGCTTCGAAACCGGCCTGCGCGGGAATTTCGAGCAGGGCTCGTTCGACGTCGCGGTGTTCTATAACAAGTACCGCGACTTCATCAACGAGGACGCGGTCAAGCCGGGCGACGATCAGTTGACCTTCCAGAGCAACAACATCAAGCGCGCCACCATCAAGGGTGCGGAAGTCAAAGGTCGCTTGAACCTGGATGCGTTCGGCGCGCCGCAAGGCCTGTATACCCAAGGCTCGATCGCCTACGCCTACGGTCGCAACAACGACAGCGGCGAGCCGATCAACAGCGTCAATCCGCTCACCGGCGTGTTCGGTCTCGGTTACGACCAGGACAACTATGGCGGTTTGCTGAGCTGGACCGTGGTGAAGAAAAAGGACCGCGTCGACGACAGCAACTTCAAGTCGCCGGACGGCGTCAGCAGTCAGTTCAAGACCCCGGGCTTCGGCATTCTCGATCTGGCCGGCTATTACAAGGTGACCGACGACGTCACCGTCAGCGGCGGCGTCTACAACCTGACCGACAAGAAGTACTGGCTGTGGGATGACGTGCGCGGTTACGACAGCGTCGGCGAAGCGTCGGTGACGCAACCGGCCAACCTTGATCGCCTGACCCAACCGGGGCGCAACTTCGCGATCAACCTGATCTGGGACATCTGATCCGCCCGGCCTCACTGCGCGAGTTCTCGCCGCGCAGTGAGGTTTTTTTACTGTCCGGCGCCCGCCCGTACGTCTTGTTATCAAGCGCCTCATCTATCAAGGACACCCCATGACTACCCCGGAAAAAACCCTGCGTTCGCAACGCCTGAACCAGATCACCCATGAGCCGCACAGCAAACTCGATGCGCTGGTCAAAGCCCACGCACCATTCGAAACCCGCGCCAGCTTCGCCCGTTTCGTCGTTGCGCAATACCTGTTCCAGGCGGAACTGGTCGAGCTGTACAACGATGCCGAACTGACTGCAATCGTCCCCGACCTGCCGGCCCGTTGCCGCGCCGAAGCGGCCAAGGCTGACCTTGCCGACCTCGACACCGAAGTCCCGGCGCCGGTGGCCGGCGCGCTGAAAAACCCGAGCAAGGCGCGGGCGCTGGGCTGGATCTTTGTTTCCGAGGGTTCCAAGCTCGGCGCGGCGTTCCTGATCAAGCGCGCGGTGGCGCTCGATCTGAGCGAAACCTTTGGTGCCCGGCATTTGGCTGAACCGCAAGGTGGCCGCGCCGAGGGCTGGAAAAGCTTCGTACGCACCCTCGATGCGTTGCCGTTCACGGCAGAGGAAGAGGCGGAAGTTGAGCAAGGTGCGCTGGATGCATTCAACCGCTTCACCGTGCTGCTGGAACGGGCTTATGCCATAGAAGCCGAAGTGGCCTGACGCAACTCTTATCACTTGTGGGAGCGAGCCTGCTCGCGAAGACGGCAGCACATTCAACATCAATGTGCCTGATCAACCGCTTTCGCGAGCAGGCTCGCTCCCACAGAGCTCACCACAAATCTGTAAGATCCCCGTTCCGCTTCAGAAGCCGCCGCTGAGCCCATGCCCGCACCCGCCCCATCAAAACTTGCCCGTCTGCTGTTCGGCCTGCTGGCCTATGTCAGCCTCGGCATTGGCCTGGTCGCCATCGTCGTGCCCGGTCTGCCGACCACCGAGTTCATCCTCCTTGCCGCGTGGGCCGCGACCCGCAGTTCGCCGCGCTTGAGTGCGTGGCTGGAGAATCATCGCCTGTTCGGGCCGATCCTCAGTAACTGGCGCAACGGCAGGGTGATCGCGCGCAAGGCCAAGATCAGCGCCACCGTCAGCATGCTGCTGTGCGCCACTTTGATGCTGGTACTGCTTGATCACGGCTGGCCGATCTATCTGGCGATTGCCGGCATGGCCATGGGCAACCTGTGGATCTGGTCGCGCCCGGAGACGCCCGCCGCGTTAGTGAAACATCCCTGTAATTAAAGCCTTTTCAGCACTTTCCCCTGCGCAAACGTTTAGCGGCGACCGTCCGTCGGCAAGTGCCTCATGCCGTCTCACTCGACGCCGATGAGCATTGAATGGCGCTGAATGGATTTGGCAAACCGGGCTCCCGGCCCAGCCACCTGTTTATTCCATTCGCGAGATCGCCCCATGTTCGACTCTCTTTCCATTCGCCTGAAAATCGTCCTGCTCTCCGGCATGTGCCTGCTCGGAGTGGTGGTGCTGATTGTCAGCATGAACATCTACCAGACCGACCAGAACGACGCGCTGGTCAGTCAATCCAGCAACCAGTTGCTCACCGCCAGCGTGCAGAACCTGTTGCAGGCCAAGGCCGCTGAGCAAGCGGTGCGGGTGCAGAAAACCTTTGGTGAAAGCCTGCTGGTGGTTACCGCCCTCGCCGACCAGATCAAGGATCTGCGGACGATGGCGGCCAAGCGTTCGCTCGAAGCCGGCGCTGTTCGTGAAGAGTTGAACCAGAGCCTGAAAACCGCCTTCGAGCGCAACGATAAAGTCCTCGGCATCTGGCTGGCCTTCGAACCCAACGGCCTCGACGGCAAGGACAGCGAATTCGCCAACGATGCCGCGCGGCAGTCCAACGAAGCCGGGCGCTTCGCCTCGTACTGGAGCCGTGCCGCCGGCGCCGCGCTGAATACGATAATGGTCGAGGACGACCTGACCAAGACCACCCTCAGCGTCAGCGGCACGCCGTACAACAGTTGGTACACCTGCCCTCGCGACAACAAACGCACCTGCCTGCTTGACCCGTATGCCGACACGGTCGGTGGCAAGGAAATGCTCATGACGACCATTTCCGTACCGCTGCTGGTGGATGGCAAAGCGATCGGTGTGGTCGGTGTCGACATCGCGCTCGACGCCCTGCAAGCCGCCGCCGTCGACTCGCAGCGCAGCCTGTTCAACAACGCCGGGCATATGCTGATCGTCTCCGGCAGCGGTGTGCTGGCGGCCGACAGTGCCGACGCGACGCGAGTGGGCAAAAAAATCAGCGACACCCTCGGCGCTGACGGCAAGGATGTATTGCAACTGGTCGGCAGCGGTACGGCAAAAATTCTCCAACAGGGCGAGCTGATTCGCGCGGTTTACCCGGTCGACCCGATCGGCAATTCGCGCGCCTGGGGCGTGGTCATCGATCTGCCCGAGCACGTGCTGCTGGCCGACTCGGTGAAACTGCAAGCGGTGCTGGATGACGCGCAACAAACCGGCGTCATCACTGCCCTGCTGGTGGCGGGCGTGGCCGGTCTGGTCGGCCTCCTGCTGATCTGGCTCACCGCCTCCGGCGTCACCCGTCCGATCAACAGCGTCGCCGACATGTTGAAGAACATTGCCAGCGGCGAAGGCGATCTGACCCAGCGCCTGAACTACAGCAAGAAAGACGAGCTGGGCGAACTGGTGAACTGGTTCAACCGCTTCCTCGACAAGCTTCAGCCGACCATCGCGCAGATCAAACAGAGCATCACCGAAGCCCGTGGCACGGCTGATCAGTCGTCGGAAATTGCCCGCCAGACCAGCGAAGGCATGCAGGTGCAGTTCCGCGAAATCGATCAGGTCGCCACCGCGTCCAACGAAATGAGCGCCACCGCCCACGACGTCGCCAACAGTGCCTCGAACGCGGCCAATGCGGCCAAGGGTGCCGATCAGTCCGCGAAGGACGGTATGGCGATCATCGAGCGCAGCACCCGCGACATCAATCAACTCGCCGATGAGGTCAGCAAAGCAGTGACCGAGGTCGAAGCGCTGGCAGTGAACAGCGAGCAGATCGGCTCGGTGCTGGAAGTAATCCGCAGCATCGCCGAACAAACCAACCTGCTGGCCCTCAACGCCGCCATCGAAGCCGCCCGCGCCGGCGAAAGCGGTCGCGGTTTTGCCGTGGTCGCCGACGAGGTGCGCAACCTCGCCAAGCGCACGCAGGATTCGGTGGAAGAAATCCGCATCGTCATCGAGCGCATCCAGACCGGCACCCGTGGCGTGGTCGCGACCATGCATTCGAGCCAGACCCAGGCGCACAACAATGCCGGGCAGATTCGTCAGGCCGTTGATGCGCTGGGCAAGATCAGCGACGCGGTGACGGTGATCAGCGACATGAACCTGCAGATCGCCAGTGCCGCCGAAGAACAGAGTGCCGTGGCCGAAGAGGTCAACCGCAACGTCTCGGCAATTCGCACCGTCACCGAAACCCTGACCGAGCAGGCCACCGAATCGGCAGCGATCAGCAGCCAGCTCAACAGCCTGGCGAGCCAGCAGATGAAATTGATGGATCAGTTCCGCGTGTAACGGCCCAGCATAAATCCCTGTGGGAGCGAGCCTGCTCGCGAAGCGGTCGTCATATCCAACATCCGTGTTGACTGACACGACGCCTTCGCGAGCAGGCTCGCTCCCACTGGGGAAACGGGTTCACATCCTGGTTTCATCTAAACCGCGATTCTTTTGCACTATCATCGCCCTCTCGTTCCGGAGGGCCTTCGATGACTGATCTGCTCACGTCCATCCAAACCGCACTCGGCCTGCCTCGCACGCCCATCCCCTTCAACGGTGAAGGCGCGTTGCCCTCGGCGTTCGCAGTCACTGAACTGGCCTGCGCCAGCATCGCCGTTGCCGGGCAAGCGCTCAGCGAATTGCTTCACCCGCAAACCGGGCACTTGCCTGCGGTTGCAGTCGACCGGCGCCTTGCCTCGTTCTGGTTCTCCACCTCGCTTCGCCCGATCGGCTGGCAGGTGCCGCCCTTATGGGATGCAATCGCCGGCGACTATGCGACCCGGGACGGCTGGATCCGTCTGCACACCAACGCCCCGCATCACCGCGCCGCCGCTGAACGCATCCTCGGTGCCTGCGCCGACCGCGCCGCAATGGCGGCGAAAGTCGCGCAATGGGACAGTGCGGATCTGGAACAAGCAGTGGTCGACGCCAAGGGCTGCGCCGCCGAGATGCGCAGTTGGACGCAGTGGCAGCAGCATCCGCAGGGGCTGGCGGTGAATGCTGAAGCGCTGGTGCAATTCATCGAGCAGACGGACGAGAAACGCACCGCCTGGCAAGGCTCGCTCGCACGACCGCTGGCCGGGATCAAGGTGCTCGACCTGACCCGCGTCCTCGCCGGCCCCAGCGCCAGCCGCTTTCTCGCAGGGCTGGGCGCCAACGTGCTGCGCATCGATCCACCGAGCTGGAACGAACCCGGCGTCGTTCCGGAAATGACTGTCGGCAAGCGCTGTGCGCGGCTGGATCTGCAAGTGCCAGCGGATCGCGCAGTGTTCGAAGGTTTATTGCAAGACGCCGACATCTTGCTCCACGGCTATCGCGCCGATGCGCTGGAACATCTGGGGTTGGGTATTGAACGCCGAAGGCAACTGGCACCGGGGCTGATCGACGTCTGCCTCAACGCCTACGGCTGGAGCGGCCCCTGGCAGAACCGCCGGGGCTTCGACAGCCTGGTGCAGATGAGCAGCGGCATTGCCGAGGCCGGACAGCGCTGGAAGCACAGTGATAAACCGACGCCACTGCCGGTGCAGGCGCTGGATCATGCGACCGGGTATCTGATGGCGGCGAGTGCAATAAGGCTGCTGACTGAACGACTGGCCAGCGGTCGCGGGGGTTCGGCGCGGTTGTCGCTGGCGCGTACGGCGAAACTGTTGGTCGAGCATGGGCCGGGGATGCTTGATCCGCTGCGGGCTGAAGACGCACTGGATCAGGATCCGGCGATTGAACACACCGCGTGGGGACCGGCGCGGAGGTTGCGCGTGCCGCTGCAGATCAGCGGGACGGCGATGCGGTGGAATTGGCCGGCGACGGAGTTGGGCTCGCATCCTCCGTGTTGGCCATGAGAAGCCCCTCACCCTAGCCCTCTCCCAGAGGGAGAGGGGACTGATTGGGGGATATTGGAGAGTTACGCCGACGTGCAAGATTTTCGTCGAATCCATAATCGACTCGATCGCTCAGGTCGATGTATAGCGCCAGACACCTCGGTCGGTCCCCTCTCCCAGAGGGAGAGGGGACTGATTGGGGGATATTGGACAGTTACGCCGACGTGCAAGATTTTCGTCGAATCCATAATCGACTCGATCGCTCAGGTCGATGTATAGCGCCAGACACCTCGGTCGGTCCCCTCTCCCAGAGGGAGAGGGGACTGATTGGGGGATATTGGAGAGTTACGCCGACGTGAAAGATTTTCGTCGAATCCATAATCAACTCGATCGCTCAGGTCGACGTATAGCGCCAGACACCTCGGTCGGTCCCCTCTCCCTCTGGGAGAGGGCTAGGGTGAGGGGCTGCTTTTCAGATCACAACGACAACACCCCGCTATACAACCCATACGCCGCCAGCCCCGCCCCGATCACCACGCAAGCAAAAATCCCCTTTTCCACCGTAGTGAAAACCGGTTGCCCCTGTTCACGCTTGGCCTTGGCAAACAGAATCACCCCCGGCGCATACAGCAGCGCCGACAGCAGCAGATACTTCACCCCACCGGCATACAACAGCCACACCGCGTAAACCAGTGCGATGCCGCCGATCAGCAGATCCTTTGTACGTTCCGCCGAGGCGTGTTCGTAGGTTTCGCCGCGCCCGCTGAGCAGCACCGCGTAGGCCGCCGACCACAAATACGGCACCAGAATCATCGACGAGGCCAGGTAAATCAGACTGGTGTAAGTACCCGCCGAGAACAATGTGATCAGCAGGAAAATCTGAATCATCACATTGGTCAGCCACAGCGCGTTGACCGGCACGTGGTTCTTGTTTTCCTTCTTCAGGAACGCCGGCATGGTTTTGTCTTTGGCCGTGGCGAAGAGGATTTCCGCGCACAGCAAGGCCCATGACAACAACGCGCCCAACAGCGAAATCGCCAGTCCGATGCTGATCAGCAACGCACCCCACGGCCCGACGATGTGCTCGAGCACCGCTGCCAGTGATGGGTTTTGCAGATTGGCCAGTTCCGGTTGACTCATGATCCCCAGCGACAGCACGTTGACCAGCACCAGCAGCGCCAGCACGCCGAGAAAACCGATCACCGTGGCGCGGCCGACGTCGCTGCGTTTTTCTGCGCGAGCCGAATAGACGCTGGCGCCTTCGATGCCGATGAACACGAACACGGTGACCAGCATCATGTTGCGCACCTGATCCATCACCCCGCCGAAGTTCGGGTTGCTGCGGCCCCATATGTCGCGGGTGAAGATGTCAGCCTTGAATGCCACGGCAGCGATGACGATGAACATGATCAACGGCACGACCTTGGCCACAGTGGTCAACTGGTTGATCAGCGCTGCCTCCTTGATCCCGCGCATCACCAGAAAATGCACCGCCCACAACAGCACCGAAGCGCAGCCGATGGCGATCGGCGTGTTGCCCTGGCCGAATACCGGAAAGAAATAACCGAGGGTGCTGAACAGCAACACAAAATAGCCGACGTTGCCCAGCCAGGCGCTGATCCAGTAACCCCACGCCGACGAAAAGCCCATGTAGTCGCCGAACCCGGCCTTGGCGTAGGCGTAGACGCCCGAGTCCAGCTCCGGCTTGCGATTGGCCAGGGTCTGAAAGACGAAGGCCAGCGTCAGCATGCCGATCGCGGTGATGCCCCAGCCGATCAGGATCGCCCCGGCATCGGCGCGCGCCGCCATGTTTTGCGGCAACGAGAAAATCCCCCCGCCGATCATCGACCCCACCACCAGCGCGATCAACGCACCAAGGCGCAGCTTTTGCGTCGGTTGCGACATGCAGATCTCCTTGAAAGAGCCGTTGTTGTTTATTTGTAACAACTGCCGACTAAAAGCCTAAGGGTAGATGACGTTTATCAGGTAATGGCCAATTTCGCACCGTTATATATAGCCGACCACGATAACGCTTAGCACGTTAAGTCAGTTTTGTGCGCCAATCTTGATTATTCAATTCTGTACTGAAAACAGATGACGGACATTTGCCAAACGCGGAAAAGCAACTAGCGTCATAGTTCGAAAGCATTAATTGCTATTCCCAATTGCGTAAGCGAAACGGCTCTGGGACGGGCCTTCCAGAGCACAGTGTTATGCCCGCAACGGGTGGATAAGTCATTCATTAACAATGGAATGTGGCCATGCACTGATCCAAGTCAGCTATTCGAACAGACAACGGTACTAGGCTGTGAGCTCTCCTTTCCTGCAATGGAGTCATGCAAATGTCTGAAGCGCCCGGAAAACTAAGACTCGGTGCACTGGTTGCACTGGTAGTCGGTTCAATGATTGGCGGCGGGATATTTTCGTTGCCACAAAACATGGCCGCCAGCGCCGACGTCGGTGCAGTGCTGATCGGCTGGGCCATCACCGCAGTCGGCATGCTCACCCTCGCATTTGTCTTTCAGACCCTCGCCAATCGCAAGCCTGATCTGGACGGCGGAGTCTACGCCTACGCCAAGGCCGGATTCGGCGACTACATGGGTTTCTCATCGGCCTGGGGCTACTGGATCAGCGCCTGGCTGGGCAACGTCGGTTACTTCGTTCTGCTGTTCAGCACCCTCGGCTATTTCTTTCCGATCTTCGGCGAAGGCAATACCCCGGCGGCGGTGATCGGCGCGTCCTTGCTGCTGTGGGGTGTGCATTTCCTGGTGTTGCGCGGGATCAAGGAAGCGGCGTTCATCAACCTGGTGACCACCGTCGCCAAGGTCGTACCGCTGCTGCTGTTCGTGTTGATCGCAGTCTTCGCGTTCAGACTGGACATCTTCACCGCCGACATCTGGGGCGTGAAAAACCCTGACCTGGGCAGTGTGATGAACCAGGTGCGCAACATGATGCTGGTCACCGTCTGGGTGTTCATCGGCATCGAAGGCGCGAGCATCTTCTCCGCCCGCGCCGAGAAGCGCTCGGATGTCGGCAAGGCCACCGTGATCGGCTTCATCACCGTGCTGCTGTTTCTGGTGCTGGTGAACGTGCTGTCGCTGGGCATCATGACCCAGCCGGAACTGGCGAAACTGCAGAACCCGTCGATGGCCGCCGTGCTTGAGCATGTGGTCGGTCACTGGGGGGCGGTGCTGATCAGCGTCGGCCTGATCATCTCGTTGCTCGGGGCGTTGCTGTCGTGGGTGCTGCTGTGTGCCGAGATCATGTTCGCCGCCGCCAAAGACCACACCATGCCGGAGTTTCTGCGCAAGGAAAACGCCAACCATGTGCCGGTCAACGCCCTGTGGCTGACCAACGCGATGGTGCAGGTGTTCCTGATCATCACCCTGTTCTCGGCCAGCACTTACCTGTCACTGATCTACCTCGCCACCTCGATGATTCTGGTGCCGTACCTGTGGTCAGCGGCCTATGCCCTGCTGCTGGCGGTGCGCGGCGAGAGCTACGAAGGCTTTGCCGCCGAGCGGCGCAAGGATCTGATCATCGGCGGTATCGCCCTGATCTACGCGGTGTGGTTGTTGTACGCCGGCGGGGTCAAGTACCTGCTGCTGTCGGCCCTGCTCTACGCGCCCGGCGCGATCCTGTTCGCCAAGGCCAAGCTGGAACTCAAACAACCGGTTTTCACCAACGTCGAGAAGCTGATTTTCGCCGCAGTGGTCGTGGGCGCCGTGGTGGCGGCCTATGGTCTCTACGATGGCTTCCTGACGCTGTAACCCCTGATTGAATTGTCATCTGGAGGAACACAGAAATGACCACGGAAAAAGTGAAGTACGGCGTCCACTCCGAAGCCGGGAAACTGCGTAAAGTCATGGTTTGCTCCCCAGGTCTGGCCCATCAGCGGCTGACCCCGAACAACTGCGATGAACTGCTGTTCGATGACGTGCTGTGGGTGGCGCAGGCCAAGCGCGATCACTTCGACTTCGTCACCAAGATGCGCGAGCGCGGCATCGACGTGGTGGAAATGCACAACCTGCTGACCGACATCGTTGCCATCCCCGAAGCGCTGGACTGGATTCTTGAGCGCAAAGTCACTGCCGACTCGGTGGGCCTGGGCCTGATCAGCGAAGTGAAATCCTGGCTGAAAAGCCTCGAGCCACGCCACATCGCCGAATTCCTGATTGGCGGCGTGTCGGCCGATGATCTGCCGGACAGCTTCGGTGGCAAGACCATCCAGATGTTCCGCGACTTCCTCGGCCACTCCAGCTTCATCCTGCCGCCGCTGCCCAATACCCAGTTCACCCGTGACACTACCTGCTGGATCTACGGTGGCGTGACGCTGAACCCGATGTACTGGCCGGCGCGCCGTCAGGAAACCCTGCTGACCACCGCCATCTATAAATTCCATCCGCAATTCACCAACGCCGAATTCGAGATCTGGTACGGCGACCCGGACAAGGACCACGGCAACTCCACCCTTGAGGGCGGCGACGTCATGCCGATCGGCAACGGCGTGGTGCTGATCGGCATGGGCGAGCGTTCATCGCGGCAGGCCATCGGCCAACTGGCGCTGAACCTGTTCAACAACAAAGCGGTGGAAAAAGTCATCGTCGCCGGCCTGCCGAAGTCCCGCGCCGCAATGCACCTGGACACCGTGTTCAGCTTCTGCGACCGCGACCTGGTGACGATCTTCCCGGAAGTGGTCAACCAGATCGTCGCCTTCACCCTGCGTCCTGACGAAAGCAAACAGGGCGGCATCGACATCCGCCGCGAAGAAGGCAGCTTCCTCGACACCGTCGCTGCGGCGCTGAACCTGCCGAAACTGCGCGTGGTGGAAACCGGCGGCAACAGCTTCGCCGCCGAACGCGAGCAATGGGACGACGGCAACAACGTGGTGGCGATGGAACCGGGCGTGGTCATCGGCTACGACCGCAACACCTACACCAACACCCTGCTGCGCAAGGCTGGCGTGGAGGTCATCACCATCAGCGCCGGCGAACTCGGCCGAGGCCGTGGCGGCGGCCACTGCATGACCTGCCCGATCATCCGCGACCCGATCGACTACTAATCTTTGAGCCTTCGCCGCGACTTATCCAGCGCGGCCAAGGGGATAACCGAAACCCAAGGAGATCCATCATGGCGTTTAACATTCACAACCGTAATTTGCTGAGCCTGGAACACCACACCCCTCGCGAATTGCGTTACTTGCTCGACCTGTCTCGCGATCTGAAACGTGCGAAGTACACCGGCACCGAGCAACAGCATCTGAAGGGCAATAACATCGCCCTGATCTTCGAGAAAACTTCGACCCGCACCCGTTGCGCCTTCGAAGTGGCGGCCTATGACCAAGGCGCCAACGTCACTTACATCGACCCGAACTCCTCGCAGATCGGCCACAAGGAAAGCATGAAGGACACCGCCCGCGTGCTCGGGCGCATGTATGACGCCATCGAGTACCGTGGCTTCAAACAGGAAATCGTCGAGGAGCTGGCCAAGTTCGCCGGCGTGCCGGTGTTCAACGGCCTGACCGATGAATATCACCCGACCCAGATGATCGCCGACGTGCTGACCATGCGTGAGCACGCCGACAAGCCGATCCATGAAATCAGCTACGCCTACCTGGGTGACGCGCGCAACAACATGGGCAACTCGCTGCTGCTGATCGGCGCCAAGCTCGGCATGGACGTGCGCATCTGCGCGCCGAAAGCACTGTGGCCACTGGACGATCTGGTGGCGCGCTGCAAAAAATACGGTGAGGAAAGCGGCGCACGCATCACCCTCACCGAAGATCCGAAAGAAGCGGTCAAAGGCGTGGACTTCATTCACACCGATGTCTGGGTATCGATGGGTGAACCGGTGGAAGCCTGGGCCGAGCGCATTCAGCAACTGCTGCCGTATCAGGTCAACGCCGAGCTGATGAAGGCCACCGGCAACCCGCGTACCAAGTTCATGCACTGCCTGCCGGCGTTCCACAACAGCGACACCAAGGTCGGCAAACAGATCGCCGAACAATATCCGCACCTGAAAAACGGTATTGAAGTGACCGATGACGTGTTCGAGTCGCCGGCCTGCATCGCCTTCGAGCAAGCGGAAAACCGCATGCACACGATCAAGGCGATTCTGGTTTCGACCCTGGCTGATCTCTGACGCCACAGCGCTCCCACTGAAGGAACCGGAAACCCAATGTGGGAGCGAGCCTGCTCGCGAAAGCGGTGGGTCATTCAACAGCGATGTCGACTGATCTGACGCGTTCGCGAGCAGGCTCGCTCCCACAGGGATATCGGTTCCAGCAGGGAGATCGAGTCGTTTGTCATTCCTCTGCTTAGAAGGATTGCACCATGCGTATCGTCGTAGCCCTGGGCGGTAACGCCCTGCTCCGCCGTGGTGAGCCGATGACCGCTGACAACCAGCGCGCCAACATCCGCATCGCCACCGAGCAAATCGCCAAGATCCATCCCGGCAACCAACTGGTCATCGCCCACGGCAATGGCCCGCAAGTCGGCCTGCTGTCGCTGCAAGCGGCGGCCTACACCTCCGTCACCCCCTACCCGCTGGACGTGCTCGGTGCCGAAACCGAAGGCATGATCGGCTACATCATCGAACAGGAACTGGGCAATCTGCTCGACTTCGAAGTGCCGTTCGCCACCCTGCTGACCCAGGTTGAAGTCGACGCCAACGACCCGGCTTTCAAGAAGCCGAGCAAGCCGATCGGCCCGGTCTACGAGAAAGCCGAAGCGGACAAACTCGCCGCCGAAAAAGGCTGGGCGATTGCCCCGGATGGCGACAAATTCCGCCGCGTCGTAGCCAGTCCAAGGCCGAAACGGATCTTCGAAATCCGCCCGATCAAGTGGCTGCTGGACAAGGGCAGCATCGTCATTTGCGCTGGTGGCGGCGGCATTCCGACCATGTATGACGAAAACCGTAACCTCAAGGGTATCGAGGCGGTGATCGACAAGGATCTGTGCTCGTCGTTGCTCGCCGAGCAACTGGAAGCCGACCTGCTGGTGATCGCCACCGACGTCAACGCAGCGTTCATCGACTACGGCAAGCCGACGCAGAAAGCCATCGCCGAAGCCCACCCCGACGAACTCGAACGCCTTGGTTTCGCCGCCGGCTCGATGGGGCCGAAGGTGCAGGCAGCCTGCGAATTCGCGCGCCATACTGGCAAGGTCGCGGTGATCGGTTCGCTGGCCGATATCGAAGCCATCGTCCAGGGCACCGCCGGTACGCGGGTCAGCACGGCGAAGCCGGGGATCAGCTACCGATAACAATAAACGCCGGGGCAGGCTCAAGACCTGCTCCGCTTCCATGCCTTGAAAGGAGTAGCTCAATGGCCCAGTTCGAACCTGGTCATCTGCACATCGAGCGGCACGCGTTGACCGACGATGACGTCAATTACAACGTGCATCTGGACTATGAAGTGTTCACCGACCCACAGAAAGGCAAGGGGATTCAGTTCACCCTGCACGGCAGCATGCAGGGCAAGGACATGAAGGAGGCGTTTTTCCTGCCCAAGGAAGAGGCCTACAACTTCGCCCGCGATGTCACGCGGATCGCCGAGAAGTACGGCATCCCCAAGACCCACAGCCAGATCGGCTCGGTGCACAAGCATTACGATCTGATGTTTGAAGACATTCGGCAGAAGTTGAATATGCAGTCGGGGGATCCGGTGAACCTCGAGCATTTCGAATAAAAATCAAAAGCCCCTCACCCTAGCCCTCTCCCGGAGGGAGAGGGAACCGATTGGGGGATGCTGCAGCATTGCGTCGACCTGATCCTGCATCACTGAATCCATAATCGCCCGGTACTTTCAGGTCGATGCATAACCCCAGACACCTCGGTCGGCTCCCTCTCCCTCCGGGAGAGGGCTGGGGTGAGGGGGCTTTTGATTTAAGGCATACTTGCCCCCCTCCGCACTACAGATCACTGAACCGCCCCCATGCGTATCCACGTCAGCTTCATCGACCGCGTCGGCATCACCCAGGAAGTCCTGGCTATCCTCGGTGGGCGCAATCTCAATCTGGATGCGGTGGAGATGATCCCGCCGAACGTCTACATCGACGCGCCGACCCTCAGCCCGCAAGTGCTCGAAGAACTCAAAGATGCGCTGTTTCGCGTGCTCGGCGTGGAAGCGGTGACCGTGGTCGATATCCTCCCCGGCCAGCGCCGGCACTTGCAGCTAGATGCCCTGCTCGCGGCGATGACCGACCCGGTGCTGGCCCTCGACAGCGCCGGCAAGGTGCTGCTGGCCAACCCGGCGTTGATTGCCCTGTACGGTCGCGAACCGGCCGGTGAAAGCGTCTCGGCGCTGTTCAATGATCCCGGCCTGCTCGATACCCTGCTGGAAAACGGCTTTCGCCTGCCGCTGCGCGAGATCACCGTCAACGGCCAGACCCTGCTGCTCGACGCCACGCCGATCACAGACGCCGGCGCCCTGCTGACCCTGTATCAACCGAACCGCATCGGCGAACAACTCTCGGCACTGCACCACGATCACGCCGAAGGCTTCGACGCGCTGCTCGGCGAGTCTCCGGCGATCCGCACACTCAAGGCCCGCGCGCAACGCGTCGCCGCCCTTGATGCACCGTTGTTGATTCAAGGCGAAACCGGTACCGGTAAAGAACTCGTCGCCCGCGCTTGCCATGCCATCAGTGCACGGCACAGCGCTCCGTTTCTCGCCCTCAACTGCGCGGCGCTGCCGGAGAACCTCGCCGAGAGCGAACTGTTCGGCTACGCCCCCGGCGCCTTCACCGGTGCGGCGCGTGGCGGTAAGCCGGGGCTGATGGAACTGGCCAACCAGGGCACGGTGTTCCTTGATGAGATCGGCGAGATGTCGCCGTACTTGCAGGCCAAATTGCTGCGCTTTCTCAACGATGGCAGCTTTCGTCGGGTGGGCGGTGATCGTGAAGTGAAGGTCAATGTGCGCATCCTCAGCGCTACCCACCGCGATCTGGAAAAAATGGTCAGCGAAGGCTTGTTCCGCGAAGACCTGTTCTATCGCCTCAATGTGCTCAACGTCGAAGTGCCGCCGCTGCGTGAACGCGGTCAAGACATTTTGCTGCTGGCTCGCTACTTCATGCAGCAGGCCTGTGCGCAGATCCAGCGCCCGGTCTGCCGCCTGGCGCCCGGCACTTATCCGGCGCTGCTCGGCAATCGCTGGCCGGGCAACGTGCGGCAACTGCAGAACGTGATTTTCCGCGCGGCAGCGATTTGCGAGAGCAGCCTTGTCGATATCGGCGACCTCGACATCGCCGGCACCTCCGTCGCGCGCCAGAGCGACACTGAGGTGGAAAGTCTCGAACAAGCGGTCGAATCGTTCGAAAGGGCGCTGCTGGAAAAGCTTTACGTCAGCTATCCCTCGACCCGGCAACTGGCGAGCCGCTTGCAAACCTCGCACACCGCCATCGCCCATCGCCTGCGCAAATACGGCATTCCCAATAAACCCTGACTCACCGCGCATCCCTATTGCAGGAAATTCCCCATGTGGGAGCGAGCCTGCTCGCGAAAGCGGTCTATCAGCGAAATAGCTGGCGCCTGACACACCGTCTTCGCGAGCAGGCTCGCTCCCACAAGGTTTTATGGCGGATTCAAAATCCGTTCAAAAACGACCTCTATCTGTACCGAAAGCGCTACAGCGGAACGATATCGCTACACCCGCCTGTGACCAGCGCTGCGCAACGCTTTGATCCGATTAAGCTTTTCTCCTCGCCCCAAGCTGTAGCGATTTCGCTACAGGCGCAACCTGCCGACACCCACCTAAAAACTCCAAGCCATTGATTTATATAGATAAATCAACCTTGGCCGCATTCTTGCTACCTGCCTCCTCATGTATTAAGGGCTTCCCCGCCCCAAGCTTTCCACCGCGTCCACCAGACGAGTCTGGCCCCTGAGGAGTTTCCATGAGCGAGTTGCGTTTTACTGAAGATCACGAATGGCTGCGCACCGAAGCCGACGGCAGTGTCACTGTCGGCATCACCGCATTCGCGCAGAACGCCTTGGGCGACGTGGTGTTCGTGCAACTGCCTGAGCTGCAGGCTTACGAAAAAGGCGCTGAAGCCGCCACCGTGGAATCGGTGAAAGCCGCCAGCGGCGTGTACATGCCGCTCGATGGCGACGTGCTGGAAGTCAACTCGGCGCTGGAAAACGCCCCGGAACTGGTCAACGAAGATCCGCTGGGCGAAGGCTGGTTCTTCCGCTTCCAGCCAAGCGACGCCGCCGCTGTCGGCGAACTGCTCGATCAGGACGCCTATGACCGCCTGATCAAAGCCCAAGCCGAAGCCTGAGGAATTACCCCATGACCGCCATCAATCTCGGCACCGCCAACGAATTCATCGCCCGTCACATCGGCCCGCGCGCCGGTGACGAGCAAGCCATGCTCAACAGCCTCGGCTTCGATTCCCTCGAAGCGCTGAGCGCCAGCGTCATCCCGGAAAGCATCAAGGGCACCAGCGTGCTGGGCATGGACGACGGCCTCAGCGAGGCCGACGCCCTGGCGATGATCAAATCCATCGCTGGCAAAAACCAACTGTTCAAAACCTACATCGGCCAGGGCTACTACAACTGCCACACGCCGTCGCCGATCCTGCGCAACCTGCTGGAAAATCCGGCCTGGTACACCGCTTACACCCCATACCAGCCAGAAATTTCCCAGGGCCGTCTCGAAGCGTTGCTGAACTTCCAGACCATGATCAGCGACCTCACCGGCCTGCCGATCGCCAACGCCTCGCTGCTCGACGAAGCCACCGCCGCTGCCGAAGCCATGACCTTCTGCAAACGCCTGAGCAAGAACAAGGGCAGCCACCAGTTCTTCGCCTCGATCCACAGCCATCCACAGACCCTCGACGTGCTGCGCACCCGTGCCGAGCCGCTCGGTATTGACGTGGTCGTGGGCGATGAGCGCGAACTGACTGACGTCACGCCGTTCTTCGGCGCGCTGCTGCAATACCCGGCGAGCAACGGTGATGTGTTCGACTACCGCGAGCTGACCGAGCGCTTCCACGCCGCCAACGCTTTGGTCGCTGTCGCCGCTGATTTGCTGGCCCTGACGCTGCTGACCGCACCGGGCGAATTCGGTGCCGACGTTGCCATCGGTTCGGCGCAACGCTTCGGCGTGCCGCTGGGCTTCGGTGGCCCGCACGCCGCTTACTTCTCCACCAAAGATGCGTTCAAGCGCGACATGCCCGGCCGTCTGGTCGGTGTCTCGGTTGACCGTTTCGGCAAGCCGGCCCTGCGTCTGGCGATGCAGACCCGCGAGCAGCACATCCGCCGTGAAAAGGCCACCTCGAACATCTGTACCGCCCAAGTGCTGCTGGCCAACATCGCCAGCATGTACGCCGTCTACCACGGTCCGAAAGGACTGACCCAGATCGCCAACCGCGTGCATCACCTGACCGCGATTCTGGCCAAGGGCCTGACCGCGCTGGGCGCTCAAGTCGAACAAGCCAGTTTCTTCGACACCCTGACCATTGCTACCGACGCAGACACCGCTGCGCTGCACGACAAGGCGCACGCTGCGCAGATCAACCTGCGTGTGATCGACGCTCAGCGTCTGGGCCTGTCGGTCGACGAAACCACCACTCAGGCTGATATCGAAACCCTGTGGGGCCTGTTCGCCGACGGCAAGACCCTGCCGGACTTCGCTGCGCTGGCCGCCTCGGTGCAGAGCACCATCCCCGCTGTGCTGGTGCGCCAGTCGCCGATCCTCAGCCACCCGGTGTTCAACCGCTATCACTCGGAAACCGAGCTGATGCGCTACCTGCGCAAACTGGCGGACAAAGACCTGGCGCTGGATCGCACGATGATCCCGCTGGGCTCGTGCACCATGAAACTCAACGCCGCCAGTGAAATGATCCCGGTGACCTGGGCCGAATTCGGTGCACTGCACCCGTTCGCCCCGGCCGCACAAAGCGCCGGTTACCAGCAACTGACCGATGAGCTGGAAGCGATGCTCTGCGCCGCCACCGGTTACGACTCGATCTCGCTGCAACCGAACGCCGGTTCGCAAGGTGAATACGCAGGTCTCCTGGCGATCCGCGCCTACCACCAGAGCCGTGGCGATGAGCGCCGCGACATCTGCCTGATCCCGTCGTCGGCCCACGGCACCAACCCGGCCACCGCGCAAATGGCTGGTATGCGTGTGGTCGTCACCGCGTGCGATGCCCGTGGCAACGTCGACATTGAAGACCTGCGCGCCAAAGCCATC
Organism: Pseudomonas siliginis; assembly: GCF_024072275.1. NCBI lineage: Bacteria > Pseudomonadati > Pseudomonadota > Gammaproteobacteria > Pseudomonadales > Pseudomonadaceae > Pseudomonas > Pseudomonas siliginis. The sequence continues at coordinate 4,535,101 of NZ_CP099598.1, forward strand.
GAGCACCGCGAACACCTCGCCGCGCTGATGATCACCTACCCGTCGACCCACGGCGTGTTCGAAGAAGGCATTCGCGAGATCTGCGCGATCATTCACGACAACGGCGGCCAGGTGTACATCGACGGCGCCAACATGAACGCCATGGTCGGCCTCTGCGCACCGGGCAAGTTCGGCGGCGACGTTTCGCACCTCAACCTGCACAAAACCTTCTGCATCCCGCACGGCGGTGGCGGCCCGGGCGTTGGCCCGATCGGCGTCAAATCGCACCTGACCCCGTTCCTGCCGGGCCACGGCCAGATGGAACGCAAGGAAGGCGCGGTCTGCGCGGCACCGTTCGGCAGCGCAAGTATTTTGCCGATCACCTGGATGTACATCCGCATGATGGGTGGCGCGGGTCTGAAGCGCGCTTCGCAACTGGCGATCCTCAATGCCAACTACATTTCCCGCCGCCTCGAAGAGCATTACCCAGTGCTGTACACCGGCAGCAACGGCCTGGTGGCGCACGAGTGCATCCTCGATCTGCGTCCGCTCAAAGACAGCAGCGGCATCAGCGTCGATGACGTCGCCAAACGCCTGATCGACTTCGGTTTCCACGCGCCGACCATGTCGTTCCCGGTCGCCGGCACATTGATGATCGAGCCGACCGAAAGCGAATCCAGGGAAGAACTGGACCGCTTCTGCGACGCCATGATCCGCATCCGCGAAGAAATCCGCGCAGTGGAAAACGGCACCCTGGACAAGGAAGACAACCCACTGAAAAACGCCCCGCACACCGCAGCGGAACTGGTCGGCGAATGGACCCACCCATACAGCCGCGAGCAAGCGGTGTACCCGGTCGCGTCGCTGATCGAAGGCAAATACTGGCCGCCGGTCGGCCGCGTCGACAACGTCTTCGGCGATCGCAACCTGGTCTGCGCCTGCCCGTCGATCGAAAGCTATGCTTAATGGAATGAGGGGCTGAATATCGGCCCCGATTTCAGCAACACCCTAGATCCTCCTGTGGGAGCGAGCCTGCTCGCGAAGGCGCCATTTCAGCCAGCGTAAATGGTGGCTGATCCGACGCTTTCGCGAGCAGGCTCGCTCCCACAAGGGATCTGCACCGATCTCAAAAACTGCGCCAATCCCTATAACAAGAAACCGGAGAACCACTCATGTCGTTAAGCGTGTTCGACCTGTTCAAGATTGGCATCGGTCCCTCCAGTTCCCACACCGTCGGCCCGATGCGCGCGGCTGCGCGCTTTGCCGAGGGCTTACGCCGTGAAAACCTGCTGACCAGCACCGCCAGCGTGCGTGTCGAGCTGTACGGTTCGCTCGGTGCTACCGGCAAAGGTCACGGCAGCGATAAAGCCGTGCTGCTCGGCCTTGAAGGCGAGCACCCGGACACAGTCGACACCGAAACCGTCGCCGCGCGCCTGCAGGAAATTCGCGGCAACGGCCGCTTGAACCTGCTCGGCGAACACTGCATTGCGTTCAACGAGAAAGAACATCTGGCAATGATCCGCAAACCGTTGGCCTATCACCCCAACGGCATGATCTTTCGCGCCTTCGATGCGGCGGGGATTCAGATCCGCAGTCGCGAGTACTACTCGGTTGGCGGTGGTTTTGTTGTCGATGAAGATGCAGCCGGTGCCGATCGCATCGTCGAAGACGCCACGCCACTGACCTTCCCCTTCAAAAGCGCCAAGGATTTGCTTGGCCATTGCGCTACGTACGGGCTGTCGATCAGCCAGGTGATGCTCACCAATGAAAGCGCCTGGCGCCCGGAAGCCGAAACCCGTGCCGGCCTGCTGAAAATCTGGCAAGTGATGCAGGACTGCGTCGCTGCTGGCTGTCGTAACGAAGGTATCTTGCCGGGCGGTTTGAAGGTCAAACGCCGGGCGGCGGCGCTGCATCGGCAATTGTGCAAGAACCCGGAATCGGCCCTGCGCGATCCGTTGTCGGTGCTCGACTGGGTCAATCTTTATGCACTGGCGGTCAACGAAGAAAACGCCAATGGCGGACGCGTGGTCACTGCGCCCACCAATGGCGCGGCGGGGATCATTCCGGCGGTGCTGCATTACTACATGCGTTTTATCCCCGGGGCGAATGACGACGGTGTCGTGCGTTTTCTGCTGACCGCTGCCGCAATCGGCATTCTTTACAAGGAAAACGCTTCGATCTCCGGCGCCGAAGTCGGTTGTCAGGGTGAAGTCGGTGTGGCCTGTTCAATGGCGGCCGGCGCTCTGTGCGAAGTGCTCGGCGGCAGCGTGCAGCAAGTCGAGAACGCCGCGGAAATCGGCATGGAACACAACCTCGGTTTGACCTGCGACCCGATCGGCGGCCTGGTACAAGTCCCGTGCATCGAGCGCAATGCGATGGGTTCGGTGAAAGCCATCAATGCCGTGCGCATGGCCATGCGTGGCGACGGCCAGCATTTCGTCTCCCTCGACAAAGTCATCCGCACCATGCGCCAGACCGGCGCCGACATGAAAAGCAAATACAAGGAAACCGCCCGCGGCGGCCTGGCGGTCAACATTATCGAATGCTGATTACGAACTCAGCCAAACGTAACTAGCTCCCTCTCCCTCCGGGAGAGGGCTGGGGTGAGGGGCTCTTGATCTTGCCTCTCACCCGCAACCCAAATTCAAAGGAGCCACGCATGTCCACCGAACAACTCTCGAAAACCCCGCTGCACGCACTGCACCTCGAACTCGGCGCGCGCATGGTGCCGTTCGCCGGCTACGACATGCCCGTGCAATACCCGCTCGGGGTGATGAAAGAACACCAGCACACCCGCGAACAGGCGGGGCTGTTCGACGTCTCGCACATGGGCCAGATTCGTCTGACCGGTGCCAATGCGGCCAAAGCCCTGGAAACCCTGGTGCCGGTGGACATCATCGACCTGCCGGTGGGCATGCAGCGTTATGCGATGTTCACCAACGAAAGCGGCGGCATCCTCGATGACCTGATGGTTGCCAATCTGGGCAATGACGAGTTGTTCCTGGTGGTCAACGCCGCGTGCAAGGATCAGGATCTCGCGCATCTGCAAAAACACATCGGCGATCAGTGCACCATTACGGCGCTGTTCGAAGAGCGCGCCCTGCTCGCCCTGCAAGGTCCGGCAGCCGTCACGGTGCTGGCGCGTCTTGCGCCGGACGTGACGAAGATGACCTTCATGCAGTTCAACCGTGTGTCGTTGCTGGGCGTGGACTGCTTTGTCAGCCGTTCGGGCTACACCGGTGAAGACGGTTTCGAAATCTCTGTACCGGCCGCCGACGCGGAAAAACTCGCCCGCGCCCTGCTCGCCGAACCAGAGGTCCAGGCCATCGGCCTCGGCGCCCGTGATTCGCTGCGTCTGGAAGCCGGCCTGTGCCTGTACGGCCACGACATGAACACCGAGACCACACCCATTGAAGCCAGCCTGCTTTGGGCGATCTCCAAGCCACGCCGCGCCGACGGCGCACGGGCCGGCGGTTTCCCGGGCGCCGAGCAGATCTTCGCGCAACAACAGAACGGCGTCGCACGCAAACGCGTCGGCCTGCTGCCACAGGAGCGCACCCCGGTACGTGAAGGCGCAGACATCGTCAACGAGGCCGGCGAGACCATCGGCAGCGTCTGCAGCGGCGGCTTTGGTCCGACCTTGGGCGGCCCATTGGCGATGGGTTACCTCGACAGCGCCTACGTCACGATCGATACACCTGTGTGGGCCATCGTCCGTGGGAAAAAGGTGCAAATGCTTGTAAGCAAAATGCCATTTGTTCCACAACGCTACTATCGCGGTTGATCGACTGTTTCTATAAGTAACGCGATTGCGTTATGCGTGCACTAATGTGTAACGCAATCGCCATAAAACAGTGCGTTTTTTAACATCTGTTTCGAATATGAACGTGGCTTATAACGACTGCAAAAAACTGAACCAGACAATCGTCTAAGACTGCTCTAGTGAACTGACTAATTGCCGCGAAGAGCAGTAAAACCGGGGCCTTCGCAGGGCTTGTTTTTTCTCCCGTAGTTGGCGTAGAGTTTGTCCACTGTGTTTGCATGGGTCAGCTTGGAATCGTGACCTGGGCAGTAGCCTACAAGTTAGCTACATCCCGCTCGACGTCTTCTTACTCCTTGCAACCAGCTCCAGTACTCTTTCATGTGAAAGAGGCTGTCATCAATTTATGCGTCAAAGGAAATAAGAAATGTCCACACGTCAGAGCGGTACCGTCAAGTGGTTTAACGACGAGAAAGGTTTTGGTTTTATCACTCCAGAAAGCGGTCCGGATCTGTTCGTACATTTCCGCGCCATTCAGGGCAACGGCTTCAAAAGCCTGAAAGAAGGCCAGAAAGTGACTTTCGTTGCTGTGCAAGGCCAGAAAGGCATGCAGGCTGACGAAGTACAAGCAGAAGCCTGATCTTCTGATACGAAAAAGCCCCTGATATTGATATCAGGGGCTTTTTTGTGCGCGCTTATCCGTAAAATGGCGCTTCCATTCGCGTCCCGAGGCTGCCATGTCGAAACACCTGCTCACGCCGCAAGGGGACTTTCCTCCCGTTGCTCTCGGTCGTCGTCTGGCGGCAATGTTCTACGACTTCCTGCTGTGCACCGCCCTGCTGATCGTCACCGGATTCATCTATAAGTTGATCCAGGCGGCGATCATTGGCGAAGAGCGTCTGCGAGTGATGACCGACGCCGGCCAGCTGGATGGTGATCCGCTCTACTCCACGGTGCTGCTGTTGGTATTGTTCGGCTTCTTCGCCAAGTTCTGGACCCACGGCGGGCAGACACTGGGCATGCAGGTGTGGGGGATCCGCGTGCAGAACGCCAACGGCACAGCGATCAGCCTGTGGCAGGCGCTGCTGCGCTTTATGGTGTCGATCGCGTCGTGGTTGTGTATCGGGCTGGGGTTCTTCTGGTCGCTGTTCGACAAGCAGAAACGCACCTGGCACGACATCTATTCGGATACGCGTGTGGTGCGGATCCCGAAGAAGAGCAAATAATTTCCATGCTCAAGAGTCGGCCTGTGGTGAGGGGATTTATCCCCGTCCGGCTGCGTAGTAGTCGTAAAGGAGCCCACGCGGTATCCCTGATATGCCGCGGTGTTTGATTTAGGGCGGCTTCGCCACCCAACGGGGATAAATCCCCTCACCACAGGGCTCACTCATACAAGGGGTTCTCTCAGGCGTTGCCGGCCAATTTCATCCGCGCTGCCTGGGTGAAGTCGAGCATGCGCTTCAATGGGCGGATCGCTTGGGGAATCAGCGCCGGATCGACAAAGATCTCGTTGGTGCCTTCCTTCAAGCTCTTGAGCGTGCGCTCAAGGGTGTTCATGGCCATCCACGGGCAATGTGCGCAACTGCGGCAAGCCGCGCCGTTACCGGCGGTAGGCGCTTCGATGAAGACCTTGTCCGGGCACAGCTGCTGCATCTTGTAGAAGATGCCACGGTCGGTGGCGACGATCAGGGTCTTGTTCGGCAGGCTTTGCGCGGCAGCGATCAACTGGCTGGTGGAACCGACGGCGTCCGCCAGTTCGATCACCGAAGTCGGCGACTCGGGATGCACCAGAATCGCCGCGTCCGGGTACAGCGCCTTCATGTCTTCGAGCTGCTTGGACTTGAATTCTTCATGGACGATGCAAGCACCGTCCCACAGCAGCATGTCGGCGCCGGTCTTGCGCTGAATGTAGGTGCCCAGATGCTTGTCCGGGCCCCAGATGATCGTCTCGCCGTTGTCCATCAGGCTTTCGACGATCTCCAGTGCACAGCTCGAAGTCACCACCCAGTCGGCCCGAGCCTTCACGGCGGCGGAAGTATTGGCATACACCACCACGGTGCGCTCTGGATGCTGATCACAAAACGCCGAGAACTCATCGACCGGGCATCCCAGGTCCAGCGAGCACGTCGCCTCCAGGGTCGGCATCAGCACTCGCTTTTCCGGGTTGAGAATCTTTGCCGTCTCGCCCATGAATTTCACGCCGGCGACCACCACGGTCTTGGCCGGATGGGCGTTGCCGAAGCGGGCCATTTCCAGGGAATCGGATACACAGCCGCCGGTCTCTTCGGCCAGGGCCTGAATCACCGGATCGCAATAAAAGTGGGCAACCAGCACCGCGTCCTGAGCCTTGAGCTCGGCGGCGATGGCGGAACGGTAATAAGCCTCCTCTTCTGCCGTCAGCGGTTTGGGCTGTTTGGCGTCGAGGTGGGCTTGAACCAGAAGGCGTTCGGAAATCTGCGTCATGTTCGCAAGACCTGCAGGCGCATTCGCGCGAAAGTCGAGTATACACCCGGCTCCGGACCGTTAGAGGGTACCGCCGGGAGAGTGAGTATCATCAGGCACGGACAGCGTTGAAGCTGCGCAAGGCTACAGAATATCCCGTTGAGACAAAAGATGATTCTGACCTGTATCAGGTCGGGTCGCACTGAAACATCGAACGCCCGAATTGCAGGCAAAAAAAAACCCGGAAATCCTCACTTTCGTGGGCCTTCCGGATTTTCTAAACCGCCAAATATGGTGGGTCGTGTGGGATTCGAACCTACGACCAATTGGTTAAAAGCCAACTGCTCTACCAACTGAGCTAACGACCCGCTGTGTGGTGGCGCGTATAATACTGATTTTTAAGGACTATTCAACACCTTTTTTGAAAAAGATTAAAAATAAGGAGTTGGATCGCTCACACCCGCCGCCGCGAAGCCTTCAGCACGCAGGCGGCAGCTGTCACATTTGCCGCAGGCGCGGCCGTCATCGTCTGCCTGATAGCAGGAAACCGTCAGGCCATAATCCACGCCCAGCTTCATGCCAGCCTGGACGATCTGCGCCTTGCTCAGGTTTTGCAGTGGCGCCTGAATGCGGAAGCCATTGCCTTCCACGCCCGCTTTGGTGGCCAGGTTGGCCATGCGCTCGAACGACTCGATGAACTCGGGACGGCAATCCGGGTAGCCGGAATAATCCACTGCATTGACGCCGATGAAGATGTCGCGCGCGCCGAGCACTTCGGCCCAACCCAATGCCAACGACAGGAACACCGTGTTGCGCGCCGGCACGTAAGTCACCGGAATGCCTTCGCCCAGCTCTTCCGGAATATCGATGCTGGTGTCAGTCAGCGCCGAGCCGCCCATGCCGTTGAGATTCAGGCCAATGACCTTGTGCTCGACTACTCCCAGATCGCGAGCAACGCGGGCGGCGGCATGCAATTCAGCATGGGAGCGCTGGCCGTAATCGAAGCTCATGGTATAGCAGGCGTAGCCTTCGGCGCGTGCCATCGCCACCACGGTGGCCGAGTCGAGGCCGCCCGAAAGCAGGATAACGGCACGTTTTTCGGTAGTGTTCGGTTGTTCAATCATCTCAGCGCCCCGGCTCATCATTCCATAGATATTTATGCAACTGCAGTTGCAGCCGCACTGGCAGGTTATCTGCCACCACCCAATCCGCCAGATCCCTGGCATTGAGGTCATGATGACTTGGGGAGAAAAGCACTTCACCCGCACGTCTATCAAGCCCGTACTGGATCAGTTTCGATACCGCCCAGTCATAGTCTTCCCGCGAGCAGATGACAAATTTCACCTGATCGTTGCGGGTCAGCAGTTCGATGTTCTCGTAACGGTTGCGATGGGCTTCTTTCGAGCCCGGCGTTTTCAGGTCGACGACGCGACTGACACGCGGATCGACGGCGGACACGTCGAGGGCGCCGCTGGTTTCCAGCGACACCTCGTAACCGGCATCACACAACCGTTCAAGCAAAGGAATGGCGTTCGGCTGAGCCAACGGCTCACCGCCGGTGACACAAACGTAACGCGGACGATAACCGGCCACTTGCTCAAGGATGTCGTCGAGGGTGCGGACGGTGCCGCCGCTGAACGCATAAGCGCTGTCGCAGTATTGGCAACGCAACGGGCAACCGGTCAGGCGCACGAAAACCGTGGGCAGCCCGGCAGTCCGAGTTTCCCCCTGCAACGAGTAGAAAACTTCGGTGATTCTCAATGTGTCTTGCATAGTCGCCACGGGCGTAACAGCTAAACAGGCTGTCCGCCTCCGTCAGGCACTTCAGGCAATCCCGCCAACGCGTAGACCACAAGAAGCGTGTTTCAGAAAAAGGGCGTGAATTCTAACGAAAAAACCCGCGACAAGCGCGGGTTTCTTCTAAACACGGATGAACAGGCTTACATGCGCTGCAAATCACGCTGGGCCAGCTGCGCGGCGGAAGTGCCCGGATATTGGGACACCACCTGCTGCAGAATGCCTTTGACCTTGTCGGTATGACCGAGGCGGCGTTCTACGTCAGCCAGCTTGTACAGTGAATCCGGCACTTTGTTGTGCTTGGGATACAGCTGCGAAACCTTGGCAAAGGCCTGACCTGCACCCTGCAGATCACCCTTGGCCAGATTCACTTCGCCCAACCAGTACTGGGCGTTGCCCGCGTACTGGCTGTTGGGGTATTTGCGCAGGAAAGCGGCGAAGGCCTGGCTGGCCTTGTCGAAATCCTTGGCTTTGATCAGGTCGAAAGCGGCATCGTAATACAGCTTTTCCTTGGCCGGATCAGCCGGTTCGCTACCCGCAGCAGGGGCCTGGGCTGCCGCAGCAGCACCCGCGCCTGCGGCAGCACCGGCAGCAGCACTTGCATCGCCACCGGCAGAAGAATTCTCGGGAGTCGCGGCTGGTGCAACGCCGGATCCTATGCGCCGATCAAGATCCTGGTATCGCTCCAGGGATTCCTGCTTCATGCGCGAAACCTGATTCTGCAGTTCTTCGATCACGCCCTGTTGGCGCGAGATCTGGTCCTGCATCTGTTGCAATTGGTTGAACAGCATGCCTTGTGCCGAGGCAGGGGCCGAAGCCGCTCCCCCGGCATAGGCGCCGTTCGTACCGTAACCCGCAGGCGGATAACTGCTCCCGCTATTGTTATAACCGGAGTTGTCATCGACCACAGGAACCGCAGCCCACGCCGCAAGCGGCGCAAGGCTGAGAGCCAGAACAGTTACAGCACGACGGCACGTTCGCATATCGAATTACTTACGCAGTTCGACGCGACGGTTCTGGGCCCAGGACTGCTCGTCGTTGCCGGTAGCAACTGGACGCTCTTCGCCGTAGGAAACCAGTTCCAGCTGAGCTGGGGAAACACCTTGCAGTACCAGGTAGCGCTGAACGGCTTTCGCACGACGCTCGCCCAGTGCCATGTTGTACTCACGAGTACCACGTTCGTCGGTGTTGCCTTCCAGAACAACGCGAGCGCCGTTTGCTTTCAGGTCTTTGGCGTGAACGTCCAGAGCGCGCATGGCTTCTGGCTTCAGGTCCGAGCTGTCGTATTCGAAGTAGAAGGTGGTGATTGCGCGCAGAGCAGCTTCTTCGCTCAGGGAACCGTCAACGGCACCGGTGTTTGCGCCGTAACCAGCGTTTGGATCAACAGCGCCTTCACCGGCGTTGTCGCCGCCTTTGGACGAGCAACCTACAGCTACAGCCATGGCCAGAGCCAGCGCAGCAAATTTACCAAACTTCAGCATTTCCATCGTGAAACTCCTAATGAACCCCAGTGTGTTAAGTAAAACGTGTAGCGCCCGCTCACTTCAGGTAAGGGGACCAGGACGGTTCTCTGACTTCGCCTTGAGCGGTAGGAAGCGGGAGCCTCACGCGTCCATTAATGGACACGAGCATCAAGACTCCCCGGCCCTGTTGGCGGGTGGCGTAGATTACCATGGTGCCGTTGGGCGCAACAGTAGGTGACTCGTCCAGAGTGCTATCAGTGAGGATCTTTACACTACCTCGCTGCAGATCCTGAGCTGCCACCTTGAAATTGGTGAAGCCATCCTGACGATGAATCATCACCAAAGTCTTTTCATCAGCCGAAAGTTTCGGGTTGGCGTTGTAGTTGCCCACGAACGTCACACGCTCGGCACCACCGCCACCGACGCTGGTTTTATAGATTTGCGGCTTGCCGCCACGGTCGGAGGTGAAGTAGATGGTCGAGCCATCCTTGCCCCAGAACGGTTCGGTATTGATGCCCTGACCATTGGTTACGCGGCTGATCTGACGCGAACCGAGGTTCATCACGTAGATGTCCGGGTTACCGTCTTTCGACAGAACGAACGCCAGGCGATTGCCATCCGGCGACCAGGCTGGCGCGCCGTTGAGGCCCTCGAAGTTGGTGATCTGCTCACGGCGACCGGTGTCGATGTTCTGCATGAAGATACGCGGACGCTTCTGCTCAAACGACACGTAGGCGATACGCTTGCCGTCCGGTGCAAAACGCGGCGACAGGATCGGCTCGCGCGATTGCAGCAGAGTCACTGCGCGGGCACCGTCATAGTCGGAGCGCTGCAGGGTGTAGCGCGTGTTCTTCTCGGAAAAACGCTCGGCCGTCACGTACAGCAGGCGCGTCGAGAAGGCACCTTCAATGCCGGTCAGCTTCTGGAACGACTGATCGGAGATGAAGTGCGCCATGTCACGGATCTGGTCGGTCGTACCGGAAACACTGCCGTCCGCCACTTTCTGCTCGGTGGCGACGTTGAACAGCGCCCACTGCACCTGCAGACGACCGCCCGCTGGAGCGATGCTGCCGACCATCATGTACTGAGCACCCACCGCCTTCCAGTCACGGAAGATGATTTCGCTCGGCTGGCTTGGCTGGCTGATCATGTTGGCTTTCGGAATCGGCGAGTAATAGCCCGAGTTGCGCAAATCGTTGCCAATGATTTCAGCCATGTCGTCAGGCAACACGGCGCCGCCCTGCATGCCGAACGGTACGACGGCGATCGGAGTGGCCCGATCGCTGCCGCTGGTGACCAGAATGTTCTTTTCATCTGCCGTCGCGATCCCTGCCATGCAGCAGATCACGACCAGCATTCCTCGAAGAAGGTTTCTCACAAGGCTAGATCCTCAGGTGTGAATGTCATCTTGAATGAACGATACGGAGCGAAATCGCTCGGCTTCATTCCCTGCATTTCTGTCAAACGTCCAATATTCTTCACTGCCGCGACCGCCGAAGCATCGAACGGACCGTCACCGCTGGACTTGGCCACGCTGACCGAGGTCACTGTACCGTCCGGCAACATGCCGATTTGCAGCACGACCGTCATGCCTTTGCGCGCCGAAGGAGGACGAGCCCAGCCTTCCGCTGCACGAGCGCGAATCAGGTCATCGAAACTGCCGGCAACTTCGTCACCCTGCTCATCTGCCAGGGCCTGCTGACGCTGCGGCGTGTCGGAAAGCAGATCTGCCAGGGCCTGGGCCTTTTTGTCTTCGGCGGATTTGCGTGCCGCTTCCTGCGCTTTCTTCTTCGCAGCATCGGCAGCAGCTTTCTTCTTCGCGTCTTCGGCGACTTTCTTCTTCGCCTCTTCAGCTTCAGCTTTCTTCTTGGCGTCTTCTGCGGCTTTCTTCTTCGCGTCTTCGACGATCTTCTTCTTGGCTTCTTCGGCAGCGGCCTTCTTCGCCTCTTCCTCAGCAGCCTTTTTCGCTTCGTCTTCGGCCTTCTTCTTGGCTATATCAGCCAATTGTTTCTCTTCGGCCTTTTTCGCTTCGGCTTTCTTCGCGTCGTCGGCTTTCTTGGCTTCATCAGCCTTTTTCGCCTCGTCGGCTTTTTTCGCCTCGTCGGCCTTCTTGGCTTCCTCGGCCTTTTGAGCCGCTTCCTCTTTCTTTTGTTCCGCCGCCTTCACCGCTTCCTGCTCGATCTTTTTCTGCTCCATCTGTTCGACTTCGGTCTGGCGCGCGGCGGATTTCTTCGCCTCACCCGCAATCTTCTGATTGGTCTGGGTGGTCGCCTGACTTTTCGATTTCAGCTGGTACAGAGTCGCCTGGACGATCGGCTTGGCCGGCGGCAGTTCGGGCGTGAAGGCAAAACTGACGAACAGCATGCCGAACACCAGCACGTGCAGGACGATTGCCAGAACACTAGGCCAGAAGTAGCTTTCCGAGGCGGACGGCTCTCGCTGTTGCTGCATCAGGGGGCCTCGGTAATCAGACCAACGTTACCGACCCCGGCTTTCTGCAACCCGCCCATGGCACCCATGACGGCGCCGTAGTCGACAGTCTTGTCACCACGAATGAACACCTGGGTGCGTTTGCCGCCCTCGGTGCCGGCGCGGATGATCTTGGTCACCGCGTCAGTCATCTGTGGCAGGGTCATGGCCCTGTCCTGTTGCTTCTCGGTGTCGACTTCGCTGCCAAGGTTCCAGTAGTAGGTCTTGTCAGCCTTGATCGAAATGGTCAGGACCTGAGTGTTGTTGTCCTGCGGCAAGGCTTCGCTGGAAACCTTGGGCAGATCAACTTTCACGCCCTGATTGAGCATCGGCGCGGTCACCATGAAGATGACCAGCAGCACCAACATCACGTCGATGTAGGGCACCACGTTCATCTCGGCGACCGGCTTGCGCTTTTTGCGAGCTCGAGCGATTAAAGCCATCGGGAAATACCTGCTTATTCTTCGCTGGTGTGCACTTTGCGGTGCAGGATCGCCTGGAATTCATCGGCGAAGGTGTAGTAGCGGCCCAGCAAGGTTTCGCTGCGCGCAGCAAAACGGTTGTAAGCGATGACCGCCGGGATCGCAGCGAACAGGCCGATCGCGGTGGCGATGAGGGCTTCGGCGATACCCGGGGCAACGGTGGCCAGGGTCGCTTGCTGGGCGCTGGCCAGACCGCGGAAGGAGTTCATGATCCCCCACACGGTGCCGAACAGACCGATATAAGGGCTGACCGAACCGACGGTGGCGAGGAACGGCAAGCTCTGCTCGAGTTTCTCTTCTTCGCGCGAGATGGCCACGCGCATCGCACGAGCGACACCTTCCATCACGGCTTCAGGATCGACACCTGGCTGCTGACGCAGACGGGAGAATTCCTTGAAGCCGGCACGGAAGATCTGCTCCACGCCCGAATCCGGATCAGGGTTGCTGCCAGCCTGACGGTACAGTTTGGACAGGTCGATACCCGACCAGAAGCGCTCTTCGAAGCTCTCCAGGGCACGTCGACCGGCACGCAGCAAATTGCTGCGCTGAAAGATCATGATCCATGAGGTCACCGATGCGGCCACCAGGGTCAACATTACCAACTGCACCACGATGCTGGCATTGCTGACCAGGCTCCACATGGAGGAATGGTCGACGACGTTAGCTTCCACGCTTTATCTCCTGCTTTGAGTGTGTACCCGGGCCGACCGCGTCGGCGAAGGCCGCACGCAGGTCTTCGGGAAGGGCCCGGGGTTTCAAACTGTCGGTGCGCACGCAGGCCACCAAAAACTGCCCTTCGCAGAGCAGCACATTATCCGTGGCCCGCCTGACCTGCTGTTTGAAGCGCAGGCTGGCACGGTTCAATTCGATTACATCAGCGCTTACCAGCAGTTCGTCATCCAGTCGCGCCGGCGCGTAGTAGCGCGCTTCGCTGGAATGCACGACGAACAACAGGTCCTCTCCGGCAAGCACAGATTGGGCAAAACCCAGTTCCCGTAGCCGCTCGGTTCGAGCCCGTTCCATAAACTTGAGGTAATTAACGTAATACACGATGCCGCCCGCATCGGTGTCCTCGTAATAAACGCGACAACGATGTGCGAACGGCTCAAGCCCGTTTTGCGCGCGCATACTCTAGTGCTTACTCCTCAGGTTGCCAATCCGGCCAGACAACTGTTTTTCGTGGTTTCAAAGCTTTAACGCAAAAGTACCGTCGTCTGACAGTACAAACCCTGAATAAATCACCAGCAAATGTGTATCAATCGTCGACGGCGTCGAGAAACTCGTCTGCCACGGGCATCTCGCCCATGCGTGACGGAACATTCAAACCGAAATGCAAATAGGCATGCCGCGTCACCACCCTGCCCCGTGGCGTGCGCATGATATAGCCCTGCTGAATCAGATACGGTTCGAGCACGTCTTCAATGGTGTGGCGTTCTTCACTGATCGCCGCCGCCAGACTGTCGATACCAACCGGACCGCCGTCGAACTTCTCGATCATGGTCAGCAGCAGACGCCGGTCCTGGTGATCGAAACCGTGTTCATCGACGTCCAGCAGGTTCAGCGCCAGATCCGCCACCGCTTTGGTGATGTGGCCCTTGGCGCGTACTTCAGCGAAATCGCGCACCCGCCGCAGCAGACGGTTGGCAATTCGCGGCGTGCCACGAGCGCGACGGGCGATCTCGAACGAACCTTCCGGATCCAGCGGCAGACCGAGAATGGCCGCCGAACGACTGACGATCGTTGCCAGATCCGCCGTGCTGTAGAACTCCAGGCGCTGGACGATACCGAAGCGATCACGCAACGGATTGGTCAGCATGCCGGCGCGGGTGGTGGCGCCGACCAGAGTGAAAGGCGGCAGATCGAGTTTGATCGAACGCGCCGCCGGCCCCTCGCCAATCATGATGTCGAGCTGAAAATCTTCCATCGCCGGGTACAGCACTTCTTCAACGATCGGCGACAGACGATGGATTTCGTCGATGAACAACACATCGTGCGGCTCAAGATTGGTCAGCAACGCGGCCAGATCACCCGGGCGTTCCAGCACTGGCCCGGAGGTGCTCTTGATCGACACGCCCATTTCCTGGGCAATGATGTTCGCCAGCGTGGTCTTGCCCAGCCCCGGCGGGCCGAAGATCAGGGTGTGATCGAGGGATTCGCTGCGGCCACGGGCGGCCTGGATAAACAGCTCCATCTGCTCGCGCACGGTCGGCTGGCCAATGTAGTCGGCCAGGCTGACCGGGCGGATGGCCCGATCCTGGACTTCTTCGCGCTCGCGCGGGCTGTGCGCGGCGGCGATCAGACGATCAGCTTCAATCACTTAAATCATTCCCTTCAGAGCGCGGCGGATCAGGTCTTCGCTGCTCAGGTTCTTGTCTTTGATCGCGGAAATCGCCTTGCTCGCTTCCTGCGGCTTGTAGCCCAGGGAGATCAACGCGCTGACCGCATCGGTCTCGGCACTGTTGACCGGCGCCGGGCCGTCCGGCTGATTCGGCACCAGCGCGAACATCGCCGGCGAAGTTTCCCAGGCCTTGAAGCGATCTTTCAATTCCACCAGCAAACGCTCGGCGGTTTTCTTGCCAACCCCCGGCACCTTGGTCAGCGCCGAAGTGTCCTGAGACTGCACGCAGCGCACCAGCTCGTCGACTTCCAGGCTCGACATCAACGCCAGCGCCAGTTTCGGTCCGACGCCATTGAGACGGATCAGCTCGCGAAAGAAGTCTCGCTCACGCTTGCCGGCAAAACCATAGAGCAATTGCGCATCTTCGCGTACAACCAAATGGGTGTGCAGGGTCAGCGGTTCGCCGACCGACGGCAGACGATAAAGGGTGGTCATGGGCACTTCCACCTCATAGCCAAGGCCGTTCACATCGAGAATCAGGTGCGGCGGCTGTTTCTCAGCCAGGGTGCCGCGCAAGCGTCCAATCACGTTTTGAATCCTTGAGCGCTGGCCAGCCGTGGGCTGGCGACGATTGAAGGTGGCTTGCGCGCCGACAACACAGGCACCGCGAAGTCACTTTCGAGAAAATTGATGCTGATGCTATCAGAGACGCAGGCGCCCGCCACGACTGCGTGCGGTTCCCAGCCCGTGCGGCAGCAGGCTTGAGCGCGTGTGCGCATGGCAAATGGCAATCGCGAGGGCGTCGGAGGCGTCGATCTGCGGCTTGCTGGTCAACTTGAGCATGTGCATGACCATCATCTGCACCTGCTCCTTATTGGCCGCACCGGTGCCGACCACCGCCTGTTTGACTTGCGTGGCGGTGTACTCGGCGATTTCCAGACACTCTTCGGCGCCGGCGACAATCGCAGCGCCCCGCGCCTGTCCGAGCTTCAGCGCCGAGTCGGCGTTTTTCGCCATGAACACCTTTTCGATGCCCATGGTCACCGGGCCGTAGGTCTTGATGATTTCGCGCACGCCGCGATAGACGATCTGCAGACGCTCATGCAGCTCGCCGGAACCGGTGCGAATGCAGCCCGAGGCCACATAGATGCAGCCACCCCGCCCGGTATCGCGAACGATCCCGTAACCGGTGATGCGCGAACCGGGGTCGATACCAAGGATTAAAGTCATAACGCCTGCAGATTCATAAAACGATTTACCTGACAGCCAATAGCAAATGTGGGAGCGAGCCTGCTCGCGAAGGCGGTATGTCAGCAGATACAGGTGCTGAATGACACACCGCTTTCGCGAGCAGGCTCGCTCCCACAAGGAAGACTAGTCGCTTATCAGCCAAGCTGAGCGGCGACGTCTTCCGGGATGTCCGCGTTGGAGTAGACGTTCTGCACGTCATCCAGGTCCTCAAGCATGTCGATCAGCTTGAGCACCTTCTCCGCGCCTTCCAGATCCAGCTCGGCGCTGGTGGTCGGCTGCATGACGATTTCCGCATCGTCACCCTTGAACCCGGCCGCTTCCAGCGCGTTGCGCACCGCATAGAAACCGGTGAACGAGGTGAACACGTCGATCGAACCGTCTTCGTGGGTGACCACGTCATCGGCATCGGCTTCCAGCGCCGCTTCGGTCAGTGCGTCTTCATCGACGCCCGGAGCGAAGCTGATCTGGCCCTTGCGCTCGAACAGATACGCCACCGAACCATCGGTGCCGAGGTTGCCGCCACACTTGCTGAACGCGTGACGCACAGCCGCCGCAGTGCGGTTGCGGTTGTCGGTCATGCACTCGACCATCACCGCCACACCGCCCGGGCCGTAACCTTCGTAGGTCAGTTCTTCAACGTTGTCCGCTTCAGTGGCGCCGGCACCGCGCGCGACGGCACGGTCGATGATGTCGCGACTCATGTTCGCGCTCAACGCCTTGTCCAGAGCCAGACGCAGACGCGGGTTGGAACCCGGATCACCGCCACCCTGACGGGCCGCAACGGTCAGTTCACGGATCCACTTGGTGAAGATCTTGCCCCTCTTGGCATCCTGACGTTCTTTGCGGTGCTTGATGTTTGCCCACTTGGAATGACCTGCCATAACTTGCTCCGAATGCTCTTTGAAACCTTGCCCGCCCCGCCGAGGCAGCGGCCGGCAATTGAAAAATTCGACCTGAGAAAGAAAAAAGGCGCATCCGAAGATGCGCCTTCAGGCCCGTCTTACTCAGCCTTTGGCGTTTCGCGCAGGCGAATGTGCAGCTCGCGCAATGCCTTGGCATCCACTACGCCCGGAGCCTGCGTCATCACGTCGGCAGCACTCTGGGTTTTCGGGAAGGCGATCACTTCACGGATCGACTGGGCGCCGGTCATCAGCATCACCAGACGGTCCAGACCGAAGGCCAGACCACCGTGCGGCGGTGCGCCGTACTTCAGCGCGTCGAGCAGGAAGCCGAACTTCTCTTCCTGTTCCGCTTCGTTGATGCCCAGCAGGCGGAATACCGCTTGCTGCATTTCCTTGCGATGGATACGGATCGAACCGCCGCCCAGCTCGGTGCCGTTCAAGACCATGTCGTACGCACGGGACAGTGCGCCGGCCGGGTTGGCTTCGAGCTCCTGCGGGGTGCACTTCGGTGCAGTGAACGGGTGGTGCAGCGCCGAGAAGCTGCCGTCGTCGTTCTCTTCGAACATCGGGAAGTCGACGACCCACATTGGCGCCCACTCGCAGGTCAGCAGCTTCAGGTCGTGACCGAGTTTGATACGCAGCGCGCCCAGGGCTTCGCTGACGATCTTGGCCTTGTCGGCACCGAAGAACACGATATCGCCATCGACTGCGCCAACGCGATCGAGGATCACGTTGAGCTTGTCTTCCGGGATGTTCTTCACGATCGGCGATTGCAGACCTTCAACACCGGCGGCACGCTCGTTGACCTTGATGTACGCCAGGCCCTTGGCACCGTAGATGCCGACGAACTTGGTGTAGTCGTCGATCTGCTTGCGCGGCATGCTCGCCCCGCCTGGAACACGCAGTGCGGCGATGCGGCACTTCGGATCGTTGGCCGGGCCGCTGAACACCTTGAAGTCGACCTCTTTCAACTGGTCGGCAACGTCAACCAGTTCCAGCGGAATACGCAGGTCCGGCTTGTCCGAACCGTAGCGGCGCATGGCTTCTTCGAAGGTCATGTGCGGGAATTCGCCGAACTCCAGGTTCAGCACTTCCTTGAACAGGTTGCGGATCATCTGCTCGGTCAGGCCCATGATCTCTTTTTCATCGAGGAAGCTGGTCTCGATGTCGATCTGGGTGAATTCCGGCTGACGGTCGGCACGCAGGTCTTCGTCACGGAAGCACTTGGCGATCTGGTAGTAACGGTCGAAGCCGGCCACCATCAGCAGTTGCTTGAACAGCTGCGGCGATTGCGGGAGGGCGAAGAACGAACCGGCGTGGGTACGGCTCGGCACCAGATAGTCACGCGCACCTTCCGGAGTGGCCCGGGTCAGGATCGGCGTTTCGACGTCGAGGAAGCCGTTCTCGTCGAGGAAGCGACGGATGCTGGTGGTCATGCGCGAACGCAGACGCAGCTTCTCGGCCATTTCCGGACGACGCAGGTCGAGGAAGCGATAGCGCAGGCGGGTTTCCTCGCCAACGTCGGAAAACTCGTTGAGCGGGAACGGCGGGGTTTCCGACTCGTTCAGCACTTCCAGTTCATAACCCAGCACTTCGATCATGCCCGAGGCCATGTTGGCGTTGGTCGCGCCGGCCGGACGCAGACGCACCTTGCCGGTGATCTTCACGACGTATTCGCTGCGCACGCGGTCGGCGGCGGCGAAGCTCTCGGCGCGATCCGGGTCGAACACCACCTGAGCCAGACCATCACGATCACGGATATCGAGGAAAATCACCCCGCCGTGGTCGCGGCGACGGTGAACCCATCCGCAAAGGGTAATTTCCTGGCCTTCCAGGCTTTCGTTCAGTTGGCCGCAATAGTGGCTGCGCATCATGGTGTGGTTCGCTTCTCGTAATTCGAAATTCGGTGGAGATCCCGCCGCCATCAAGCAGGGCGGAAACTCACGCGTGTCGTTCGTTCAGGGTTTGAACCCTAGTCAGCTTTGTCGCCACCGGCCAGATTCTTCTTGGCTCCGGTCTTGAAGTCGGTCTCGTACCAACCGTTGCCGCTGAGGCGAAAACCCGGCATGGACAGCTGCTTCTTCAGTTCGGGCGCCTGGCAGGCAGGGCAATCGACCAACGGTGCGTCGCTGATCTTCTGAATGGCTTCCAACTGATGACCACAGGAAGCACATTGGTAATCGTACATTGGCATGGAGGTGTCTCGGCGATCAGATTGCTGCCGCGCGCAGGGCTTTGCGGCGAAAGCGCGGGATTATATCGATTAAATGCGGGCTGTGCAGCCGTAACGCTGCACGGCCCGCAACCTCGTTGCAACCGCCGTTTCAGCGCGAAACTGCGGGTGCGAGGTCTTTGATCCCGTTCATGACACAAACCACCCGTACCAGCGCACTGAAATTCTTCACCCCGCCGTAACGCAGATGCACCTCACGATCGACGTGGGATAACAGTGTGCTGACCGAACAATGATTGTCCTCGGCCATGCCGCCGAGGATGTTCCAGTAGACCTGCTCGAGTCGCAGGCAGGTCGCAAAACCATTGAGGCGAATCGACCGCGACAGCGGCCGGATCAGATTCATGTCGAACTCGCTGACAAACGGATCGACCTTTATTACATGCCGCGAAGCCGACATCCTGTCGCTTCGCCTGTCTCCTTCTACCATAGCGTTGACACTCCTTTGCCATGACTGCTGATTTATAAGGCAACATCCTGCGCCTTCATAAAAACCCAGTGACAAAGTTCGCGCCATACGACTTGTTGACCAGCCTCGTAGGATAAGCCAACGACAACGGTAAGAGTCTGGAGAGCATGCGGACGACCTCACGCCGTCCGCCGCGTCTGGATCATTCCTCGAGCAGTGCGCGCAGCATCCACGCAGTTTTCTCGTGCACTTGCATGCGTTGGGTCAGCAGGTCAGCGGTCGGCTCGTCGCTGACCTTGTCCAGCAGCGGGAAAATGCCGCGCGCGGTACGGGTCACCGCTTCCTGGCCTTCGACCAGTTGCTTGATCATGTCTTCGGCGCTCGGCACACCGACTTCTTCTTTAATAGAAGAAAGACGCGCGTAGGTCGCGTAGGCACCCGGCGCCGGGAAGCCCAACGCACGGATACGCTCGGCGATCAAATCGACGGCCAGCGCCAGCTCGTTGTATTGCTCTTCGAACATCAGGTGCAACGTGCGAAACATCGGGCCAGTGACGTTCCAGTGGAAGTTATGGGTTTTCAGATACAGCACGTAGGTGTCCGACAGCAGTCGCGACAGCCCTTCGACGATGGATTTGCGGTCTTCTTCACTGATACCGATATCAATTGCCATGCTTGCCCCCTAACAGTGATTGAATTCATCCAGCAGGTTCGGTCCCACTGTAGCAAGGCAAGAGCCGGCTCGCAGCTATGAATCCGTGGTCAGACTGCGACAAATCGACCGTTTCTCTGCCGCTGGCCGGGCTGATTTGAGTAGCCGCAGGCTTTGCTGTTAAATAGGCAGTGTGTCGCCATGCCCTATTTTCCGGGGTGTTGCGCATAGGCTGATGCCGTGTACGTGTCCACCGCCTCTTATTTTGTCCTGAAGCGAACCGTGCGCCTTCAGCTCTTCCTTGTGAGCCGTCATAACGTGAGCCAATCAAAATGTTGAAAATCGTCCACCTGCTAATGGGCGCAGCAGCCTTGCTGCTGTCGTTCATACCCAGCCTGAAAGCCGAAGCCGTTCCTTACCTGCAACAGCCCGATGCACTTTACCTGGCCTTTTTCGGCCTGTTGAACCTGGTCATCGCTCCAGTGATTCCTTACTGGAACAAAGGCCCGCGCCAGCATCTGCAAAATCTGGTCAGCGCCCTTCTGGTACTGACTGTCGTCCTGCAAACTTTGACCCTGATCGCGCCGATGCCGGTCATCGCTGGCCAGCCGGCGGTGTTGTTCAGCCTGGTGATCGCCCTGGTTGCCGTGCTGCTGCATCTGGCCGTGAGCTTCTACAAATCGTCACCGGCCGCTGCGCCGACTACCTATGACATGAGCAATCGCGATACCGGCACCGTGAAGTGGTTCAACACTTCCAAGGGTTTCGGGTTTATCTCCCGGGACTCCGGCGATGATATTTTCGTGCACTTTCGCGCCATTCGTGGCGAAGGCCACCGTGTTCTGGTCGAAGGCCAGCGCGTCGAGTTCTCGGTGATGAACCGCGACAAAGGCCTGCAAGCCGAGGACGTGATCGCCGCCCTGCCGCGTCGCTGATCCAAAGCAAAAAAAACCGCGAACAGCCTGTCTGTTCGCGGTTTTTTTATGCCTGCCGAATGGCTCAATAATGCGGCGGCGGTGCATCTTCCTCAAAAGCACCGAACTGCCCGACCATCTCTTCGTGACGCTTGATCAGCGCTTCCATCTGCAATTGCAAGCGCTCGATGACCTTCTGCTGCGCCACCAGCACATCGTTCAATGCCTGAATGGTGTCATCCTGAAAGGCCAAACGGCTTTCCAGATCGGTAACGCGTCCTTCAAGGCTCATGACTCAGCCCTCCAAAAAAGTGAATTCATCGGTCAGCACCAGACGCAAGCGCTCGCGAATGGCTGCTACCTGTTCCGCGCTGTACGGCTTGGCCGGGTGCCTGCCCCAGACCGGAGCCGGCCAGGCGACATCGTCACGCTTACGCACGATCACATGCATATGTAACTGGCTGACAACGTTACCCAGGGTTGCCACGTTCAGCTTGTCGGCGTCGAACGAATCCTTGAGTAACTCGGCAAGGGTGGTGGTTTCTCGCCATAGCTGTTGCTGATCGGCGACATCCAACTGAAACAACTCGCTTATATCCTCGCGACGAGGTACCAGTATGAACCAAGGGTAATTGCTGTCGTTGGACAGCAACAGCCGGCACAACGGAAAGTCGCCGATGACCAGGGCGTCCTGTTGAAGTCGTGAATCCAAAGCAAACACTGTGAGCACTCCCGCTGATCCTCTAACTCAGCTTAGCGGCGGCCCATTCGAAGCAGCGCGCCAAGCGACAGAACGGCAGCATACCTGCGAATGCAGCGAGCTTCACGCCGCTGCCGGCAGTAAATCGCCAGGCGCTCCGACATGAAACATTTATCCCGGCCGCGCACCAACACAGGCCCCGATATGAGCCTTGACGTGAAGAGCTGCACGAAAATCCTTGATCTGCCGTACCTCAGGTCAGTCGCCGCCAGATTGGCCAAGGCTGGATTCATGATTTTTTTGCACCAAAACTGCACAACACGACTACGCTCACTGGGTCGGGCATCCGCTAAATACTCAGTAAGGGGTGAACCGGTAACGTTTTTTGCTGTCCTGCGCACCCTGGGTGCGCTGCAACACCATTGGGAGAACCTCGTCAAGCCCGCAGCAAAAAAGGCTCCGGAGCCCCGTTTTCACACGGTTTTCACATCTGCGAGCGGCCCACAGAAAAATAACCGCAGCGTTTTCGCGGTTTGTGCACGCTTGTTGCATTAGTAACCGTATGGACTATAAGCGCACCACTGGAAGTGGTCGCTTGAAGCCAATAAAAACAGTGGCAGGGTTGCCCGATGGAGATTCAAGTGTTTTGCCAGGGACTCTTTTTTAGCGATGCAAAAAAGGCCCGGAAACAGCGATAAAGTTGTCAGTCCGGCTGCATCGGTACTGTGAATTTGCGACATCCAGCGCTCCTTTTGCGACAACGCCGTAAAGAAGCTGAAAGGTTGATTTCGCAAGTATCGCCAACAATGTCGGCGTGATATAAGTTTGCGCCGACACAAAAAGAAAGAGCCGCCCAGATAATAAAACAGGTGGGACGGCAGTACTCTTCTAAAAACCAAAGGAGCAAATCACGATGCGCGTGATGAAGTGGAGCATGATCGCCCTGGCTGTTGCAGCAGGCACCTCGCAGTTCGCAATGGCGTCTTCTCAAGATGAAGCCAAAGGTTTCCTGGAAGATCAGAGCCTGAAACTGAAGACTCGTTTCGAATACATGAACCGCGACTACAAAAATGGCGCGGGCAACGTTTCCAACGGTGACGGCACTTTCAAAAGTGGCTATCGCCAGGATAGCGGTCTCAGCCAACTGCTGACTTACGAGTCGGGCTTCACTCAAGGCACCGTAGGCTTCGGTCTCGACGCCATGGCCATGGGTTCGGTAAAACTGGACGGCGGTTCGGGTCGTCGTGGTAACGGTTTGTTCGCCAACGACAGCGATGGCAACCCTGAGAAATCCCAGGGCAAGGTCGGCGGCGCAGTCAAATTCCGTGTATCCGACACCGTTCTGAAATACGGTCAGCAATTCGTTGCCAGCCCGGTTTTCGCCACTGACGACAGCCGTCTGCTGCCAGAAGTCGCCACCGGTACCCTGATCACTTCCAAAGAGATCAAAGGTCTGGAACTGAGCGCAGGTCGCTTCACCGCCCTCAGCAAGCAAACCGGCATGGGCCGCGACAGCATCGGTGGTCTGCCGGATGAAGATGGCAATGGCGGCAAAGGCCTGACCAGCATCAACATTTTTGGCGCCAGCTACTCGTTCACCGACAATTTCACCGGTGCACTGGCGGCTTCCGACGCTGACGACTACTTCAAGAAGTACTACGTCAACCTCAACTACACCTTGCCGATCAACGACGAGCAGTCGCTGAACTTCGACTTCAACGGCTACCACACCAAAGGCGACAGCCGCGGTGATCTGGTTGACGCAATTGGCGATGGCACCACCGGTGTAGACAACAACCTGTGGTCCCTGGCTGCTGCGTACAGCATCGGTGCTCACAAATTCACCCTCGCTCACCAGCGTTCCAGCGGTGACAACGCTTACTACTACGGCGTTGACGGCAACAGCACCATTTTCGTCGCCAACTCCATTCAGATCTCCGACTTCGTGGGCCGCGACGAGCGCTCTTGGCAAGCTCGCTACGACCTGAACATGAAAACTTACGGCGTACCTGGCCTGAGCTTCATGACCCGTTACGTAATGGGTGACCACATCACCACCAACGGTCTGGGTGAAGGTAAAGAGAACGAGTGGAACGCCGAGTCCAAGTACGTGGTTCAGGAAGGTCCGGCCAAAGACCTGTCGTTCCGTCTGCGTTACGCCATGTACCGCTCCAACGGTGCCTACAGCGGTTACTCGTCTGATAACAACGACACCCGTCTGATCATCGAGTACCCACTGAACATCCTCTAATAAGGATGCGAAGCTGACGTACTGTAGAGCTCTGCTCTAACAAAACCGCTCGCCTGAATCAGGTGGGCGGTTTTTTTATGGATGAATAACTAACCAAAAAGACAAACATTAGCTAGCTACTTATTAGCCAGCATAGTTTCATCGCGCCGATAAAAAACCCGAGAGTGTGCACACTGCTCGGGTTCTATATTAGTTGCTGACTGCCAAGCCAACTTCAAAGACGCTTACTGCGTGGCAGATTCCTGCACTACACGTATAACCCTCTGCGGAAATGGAATATCAATGCCCGCAGCCTTCAAACGATCACGCGCCTGTTCATTGAACATGAACATCACGTCCCAATAGTCCGCAGTTTTAACCCATACGCGCAGGGATACAGTGATCGAACTGTCGCCCAATGTCGAAATCACTGCCTGTGGCTCCGGGTCCTGCATGACGCGGGGATCCTTGGCCAGATCCAGCAATACCTGACGGGCCTTCTGCAGATCCGCTTCGTAATCCACTCCGACATCAAACACGACTTTGCGGGTTGGCTGACGGTTGGTGTTGGTGATGATGCCGTTCGACAGGTTGCCGTTGGGCAGGATGATGGTCTTGTTGTCGCCGGTACGCAGCACGGTGTGGAAAATCTGGATGCTGTCGACGGTACCCGCCACGCCCTGGGCTTCGATCCAGTCACCGATGCGGAACGGGCGGAACAGCAGAATCAGTACGCCGCCAGCGAAGTTCGCCAGGCTGCCCTGCAAGGCCAGACCGATCGCCAGACCCGCAGCACCGATAGCCGCGACGAACGAGGTGGTTTCGACGCCGATCATCGACGCGACGCTGACAATCAGCAGCACCTTGAGAATGATATTGGCCAAGCTGCTGATAAAGCCTTGCAGCGCGAGGTCGGCATTGCGCAGAGCCAGCAGACCGCCGAGTTTTTGCGTGACCTTGTTGATCAGCCACCAGCCGATGGCCAAGGTAATCACTGCCAGCAGTACGCGGCTGCCGTATTCCATGATCATCGGGATCCACGCCTGGGACGCCTTGACCAGGTGGTCCACTTCAGCATTCAAATCCATGTTCTATCTCCTGATTTCCGGCTTCCCGGGGTGTATTCAAAACAACTGTGGGAGCGAGCCTGCTCGCGAAAGCGTTGTGTCATTCAGCAATAAATTGACTGACACATTGCATTCGCGAGCAGGCTCGCTCCCACACAGTCACAAAACAAGCTTAGTCGCGGAAGTTGTTGAACTGCAGCGGCATGCCGAATTCCTTGGCACGCAGGGCCGCGATGGCTTCCTGCAAATCGTCGCGCTTCTTGCCAGTGACACGCACCTGCTCGCCCTGAATGGCGGCCTGGACCTTGAGCTTGGCTTCCTTGATGTGGCCGACGATTTTCTTTGCCAGCTCTTTGTCGATGCCTTCCTTGAGGATGGCGTCCTGCTTCATCAGTTTGCCCGAAGCGTAAGCATCCTTGACCTCAAGGCACTGCACGTCGATCTTGCGCTTGGTCAGCGCCAGCTTGAGGATTTCGATCATCGCTTCGAGCTGGAAAGCAGCTTCGGCGGTGAGGCTGACGGTCAGGTCTTTTTCCTTGAACTCGAAGCTGCCCTTGCCTTTCAGGTCATAACGACGATCGAGTTCCTTCACGGCGTTCTCGACCGCGTTGGTGAGTTCGTGTTTGTCCAGTTCGGATACCACGTCGAACGACGGCATGTAATCTCTCCAATAAAAGGCGCGCTCGATGTGGATGGAGCGCGCTTGGCTTGCGGTTAAAATCGGGCTCATTATAACGGGTCTTTTCCTACCGATACGGCGAGCCTCACATGCCTGCAAGCAATCGAGCAAAAAACTGATGTCGACCACCTGGCATGTACTCGGCGCCGGCAGCCTCGGCACACTCTGGGCGACACGTCTGGCCCGGGCCGGCTTGCCTGTGCAACTGATCCTGCGCGATGCCGCGCGCTTGCACAGCTACGAGGCAGTGGGCGGCTTGACCCTGGTAGAAAACGGACAAGCTCATACCTATGCAGTTCCCGGCGAAACCCCGGACAGCCCCGAGCCAATTCGCCGTTTACTGGTCGCGTGCAAGGCCTATGACGCCGAAGAGGCCGTCGCCCGCCTCGCTTCACGCCTCGCTCCGGACGCCGAACTGATCCTCCTGCAAAACGGCCTTGGCAGTCAGGACGCCGTGGCCGCGCGGGTACCGCAAGCGCGCTGCATCAGCGCGTCCAGCACCGAGGGCGCGTTCCGCGATGGCGATTGGCGCGTGGTGTTTGCCGGTCACGGTTTCAACTGGCTGGGCGATGCGGCAAATCCGCTGGCGCCGGTCTGGCTGGACGATCTGCAAGCGGCGAACATTCCCCATGAATGGAGCGCTGACATCCTCACCCGACTGTGGCGCAAACTGGCGCTGAACTGCGCGATCAACCCGCTGACCGTGCTCCACGATTGCCGCAACGGCGGGCTGAGCGAGCATCACTGCGAAGTTGCCACACTCTGTGCCGAATTGACCGAACTGCTCGAACGCTGCGGCCAACCCGCTGCGGCGGACAATCTGCAAGCGGAAGTCGAACGAGTGATCCACGCCACCGCCGCCAATTACTCTTCGATGTATCAGGACGTCGCCAACCAGCGCCGCACCGAGATCAGCTATCTGTTGGGCCACGCCTGCAAAGTTGCCGAGCGCCATCAGTTGAACCTGCCGCATCTGCAGCAGTTGCAGCAACGCCTGATCGCTCATCTGCACAAGCGTGGATTGCCCAGCGACTGAGCAGCCGCTAGGCTGACGACTTGTTCCCCTGCTGCGATAAACCTGATGCCATTGCGCCAGCGCCTTGAAAACCTGCCGGTCGGCCAGAAACTGCTGGCCGCCCTGCTGGTGTTGTTGACCACGGTTCTGCTCGTCGCCAACCTGACCTTTATCAGCGCCGCCTACTACATTTCTCAGGAAAGCATGGCGCCACAAGCCCTGCAGACCATCGGCCGGCTGATCGCCAATCCGAGTCTGGTCAGCGATGCGCTGGAGTCGCCGCGCAGCGCCGAGCGCCTGCTCAAGGAACTCGACAGTTATTCACCGCTGCGCGCCGCCGCCCTGTATGACGGCAAGGGTGAACGCCTGGCGCAAGTGCAGCGCGGCGAAAAACTCAGCCTCCCCGAGCGCTACCGCCATGTCGAAGCCTGGCAACTCACCGAGTTTCGCAGCAATCAACTGATCACCCTGCCCCGCCCCGGCGCCGCACCTGGGCATCTGTTGCTGGTGGCCAGCAGCGAACTGCCGATGGCGTTCTACACCGGCACCCTGACCGCCAGCCTCGGCATCCTGATCTTCAGCGTCTTGCTGTGGCTGGTCATCGCCCGGCAGATCAAGCGCCTGATTACCCGGCCGATTCATCAGCTGGAGGAATTGTCCCGGCAGGTCACCCGCGAAGAGAACTACGCCCTGCGCGCCGCGCGCGGCAACCACGACGAAATCGGCAGTCTGGCCGAGGCGTTCAACACCATGCTTTCGCGCATCGAAGCCCGCGAGCAGCAATTGAAACGCGCCCGCGACGACTCGCAGGCCGCCTACGATCAGGCGCAGGGGCTGGCCGAGGAAACCCGCCACACCAACCGCAAACTGGAACTCGAAGTCCAGGTGCGCAGCAAGATCGAGAAGAAGCTCACCGGCTTCCAGAATTACCTCAACAGCATCATCGACTCGATGCCGTCGGCGCTCATCGCTCTCGACGAGCAGCTTTACGTCACTCAATGGAATCAGGAAGCCAGCGCCCTCTCCGGCACGCGCCTGGATGAGGCTTTGAACCAACCGATCTTCCTCGCCTTCGAACCGCTGAAACCGTTTTTGCCGCAGCTCAAGGCCACTGTCGAACAGCACACCGTGGCTAAAGTCGATCGGGTGACCTGGTTCAAGGACGATGAACCCAAGCATTACGCGCTGACGTTTTACCCACTGATGGGCGGTGCCGGGCGTGGCGTGGTGATCCGTATCGACGACATCACTCAGCGTCTGTCGCTGGAAGAAATGATGGTGCAGTCGGAGAAGATGCTCTCGGTCGGTGGCCTCGCGGCCGGCATGGCCCATGAAATCAACAACCCGCTCGGCGCGATCCTGCACAACGTGCAGAACATTCGCCGGCGTCTGTCGGCGGATCTGCCGAAGAACATCGAGACTGCCGAACAAATGGGCATCGAACTGGACACTGTGAACCGCTACCTGCAAGGCCGCGAAGTCCCGCAACTGCTCGACGGCATTCAACAGGCCGGCGCCCGCGCAGCGAAAATCGTCACGCACATGCTCAGCTTCAGCCGCCGCAGCACCCGGCAAATGGCGCCGTGCGATCTACCGGCGCTGATCGATCAGGCCGTTGAGATCGCCGGCAACGATTTCGATCTGGCCATCGGCTTCGACTTCAAGGGCCAGGCGATCATCCGCCAGTTCGACCCGGCACTGGGTCCGGTGCCGGGCACCGCCAACGAACTGGAACAGGTGCTGCTCAATCTGCTGAAAAACGCCGCGCAGGCGATTCATCAGCGCGAAGACGACAGCGAGCCGGGCCGGATCATTTTGCGCACCAGGCTGAATCCGCCATGGGCCGAGATTCAGGTCGAGGACAACGGCATCGGCATGAGCGAGAACGTGCGCAAGCGCACTTTCGAGCCGTTCTTTACCACCAAGGAAATCGGCCAGGGCACGGGGCTTGGTCTGTCGGTGTCGTACTTCATCATCACCAACAATCACAAAGGCCAGATGGAAGTGCAGTCGGCGCCCGGCCAAGGCACCTGTTTCACGCTGCGTCTACCGCTGGTGCAGCCTGCGCCATTGACCACCGAAACCAATTCACTACCGAGGTAACCCATGGGCTTTCGCTTGTCGAAGATCTACACCCGCACCGGCGACAAAGGCGAAACCGGCCTCGGTGACGGCCGTCGCGTCCCCAAGGATCACCCGCGCATCGAGGCGATCGGCGAGGTCGATACGCTGAACAGTCAGGTCGGCGTGTTGCTCGCCGGTTTGCTCGCCGAGCGCGAAGTGCATCCGGCGCTGAATGAAATCATCGAAGTGTTGGCGCCTTGTCAGCATCGCCTGTTCGACCTCGGTGGCGAACTGGCGATGCCTGAATATCAGGCACTGAACGAGGCTGAAATCGAGCGTTTGGAAGCGGCGATTGATGTGTGGAATGAAGAGCTGGGGCCGCTGGAAAACTTCATCTTGCCGGGTGGTTCGATGTTGATTGCGCAGGCACATGTCTGCCGCAGTCTGGCGCGCAGTGCCGAGCGGCGCTGTCAGCATTTGAATGCGCTGGAGCCGTTGGCCGGGGTTGGCCTGGCGTATATCAATCGGTTGTCGGATTTGCTGTTTGTTGTGGCGCGGTTGATTGCGCGGCGGCAAGGGGTGGCGGAGATTTTGTGGCAGCCGGCTGCGAAACCTGGAGGAAAGTAGCGCCTGTCAGGGCGCCTTCGCGAGCAGGCTCGCTCCCACATTTGACTGCATTCTGACTGGAGAAATGCAATCCACTGTGGGAGCGAGCCTGCTCGCGAAGAGGTCGGTAGCCCTTACACTGGATCAGGCCAGAACGCCCGAATCCCCGCGACACCCTGAGCCCCAGTACCCCAAGCCTTCTCGCGCTCCGCCGGCCCTACTCCACCGAGCAGAAACACCGGTTTACTGAAACCGTCAATCAACGCCTGTGCCTGCTCCCACCCCAACGGCTGCGCATCCGGGTGCGTCAACGTCGGCTGCACCGGCGACAGAGTGACGAAATCAACGCCCATCTGCTCGGCCAGCGCCAGCTCTTCAGCGTCATGACAGGACGCCGCGAGCCAGCGCTCAGCCGGCAACGGACGTCCTGCCGCTGCGTATTTACGCAGTTGGGCAGCGGTGATGTGCCATCCGGCAGACGGGAAATCACCGAGCCATTCGAACGGCCCTTTGATCATCAACTGCGCCTTGCCGGCGCACAGGCCCACCGCATCCACCGCCAGATCCCGGTATTTCGGGTCGTAGCCGTTGGGTGCGCGCAGCTGGATCAGTTTGATGCCTCCGGCAATCGCCTTCTGGATGCCGCGCAACAAGGCCGGGCCTTCCAGATCTTCGGGAGTGATCAAGTATTCGGCAGGCAAGCGCGCCGCCGCGACGATCGGCTGATTGGCCGCCGGAAACTCATAGTCAATCAATTCCCTGGCAGTGACCCAGGCCAGTGGCTGGCCTTCAGCGCCGTGGGGTTCGCCACTGAACGCCGAGACTTCCCAGACATCCAGCAAGACCTGTTTGTCCGGGTAATCGTGGCGAACCTTGATCAGCGGCCGGGCAGCGTCAACGACGATGCCCAGCTCTTCGTGCAGCTCGCGAGCCAGCGCCGATTCGACCGATTCGTCAGCCTCGACCTTGCCACCGGGAAATTCCCACAAGCCGCCTTGATGCTGGGTGTCGGCACGGCGGGCGATAAGGATTTTGCCGGCGCCGTCACGAATGACGGCAGCGGCGACGTGGACGCGTTTCACGGGTTCAATTCCTCCAGTCCAGCCTTTTGCCACGCTTTGAAGGCGGGCCATTGGTAGATGGTTTCAACATAAGCTTCGTCGACCGCCGGCAGCTTCACCTGATAGGTGCGCAAGCGCACGGCGATCGGCGCGAAAAAGGCATCGGCAAGGCTGACACGACCGAACAGGTACGGCCCCTCTTCCGTCGCTGCCGCGCGGCATTCGGCCCACAGCGCGAGCATGCGTTCGATATCGACCTTCACTTCTGGCGGCACCGGGTTCAGCGGTGCGTCCTGGCTCAGGTTGAACGGCATGTGGTTACGCATGGCGAAGAAGCCGCTGTGCATTTGTGCGCAGGCCGAGCGGGCCTGGGCGCGGGCAAAGGTATCGCTCGGCCAGAGTTGCTCGGACGGAAACTGCTCAGCGAGGTACTCAGCAATGGCCAGCGAATCGGCGATGGTGCCACGGGTGGTTTGCAGCAGCGGCACCTTGCCGGTCGGCGAGTGCTTGAGCAGGCGCTCGCGGGTGTCGGGTTTGCCGAGCTTGATCAGCTCTTCGCTGTAGGGTGCGCCGGTCAGGTCCAGCGCCAGTGCCGCACGCAGGGACCAGGAGGAAAGCAGTTTGTCGCCGATGATCAGGTGCAGGGACATGGTGTGGCGCCTTTTCGTCAGGGAAACAATCCAGAATGTCTGGCGTCTGGTCGTCCGTCATCGCGGGCAAGCCCGCTCCCACAGGTTTTGGTGGTGTACACGGCATTTGTGAACGACCGCAATCACTGTGGGAGCGGGCTTGCCCGCGAAGAGGCCGGCAGCCCACTCCCACACCTTGAATCAAGTACGGTATTCAGCGTTGATCTTCACGTACTCATGCGACAGGTCGGTGGTCCAGATGGTTTCGCTGCAATCGCCACGGCCCAGTTCGATGCGGATGGTGATTTCTTCCTGCTGCATCACTGCCGAGCCCTGGGCTTCAGTGTAGGTCGCTGCGCGAGCGCCACGGCTGGCGATGCACACGTCGCCGAGGAACACGTCGATCTTGCTCACGTCCAGATCCGGCACGCCGGCACGACCCACGGCAGCGAGGATACGGCCCCAGTTCGGGTCAGAGGCGAACAGCGCGGTCTTGATCAGCGGCGAGTGGGCCACGGTGTAACCGACGTCCAGGCATTCCTGATGATTGCCGCCGCCATTCACTTCAACGGTAACGAATTTGGTCGCGCCTTCGCCGTCACGCACGATGGCCTGGGCGACGTCCATGCACACTTCGAACACCGCTTGTTTCAGCTTGGCGAACAGCTCGCCTTCAGCGCGGGTGATCTCAGGCAGAGCGGCCTTGCCAGTGGCGATCAGCATGCAGCAATCGTTGGTCGAGGTGTCGCCGTCGATGGTGATGCGGTTGAACGACTTGTTGGCGCCGTCGAGCATCAGGTTGTGCAGCACCTCGCGGGAGACTTTGGCGTCGGTGGCGATGTAACCCAGCATGGTCGCCATGTTCGGGCGAATCATGCCGGCGCCTTTGCTGATGCCGGTGACAGTGATGGTCACGCCGTCATGCTCGAACTGGCGGCTGGCGCCCTTGGGCAGCGTGTCGGTGGTCATGATCCCGGTGGCCGCGGCTTCCCAGTTGTTCTCCGACAGATCATCCAGCGCGGCTTGCAGTGCGCCTTCGATCTTCTCGACCGGCAGCGGCTCGCCGATCACGCCAGTGGAATACGGCAGAATCTGGCTGGCATCGACGCCGGTCAGCTCGGCCAACTTAGCGGTGGTGCGCTCGGCAGCCGCCAAGCCAGGCTCGCCGGTACCGGCGTTGGCATTGCCCGTGTTGGTCAGCAAGTAACGCACGGCATTGTGCACGCGCTTTTTCGCCAGGATCACTGGTGCGGCGCAGAACGCGTTCAGGGTGAACACGCCAGCCACGGTCGAACCTTCAGCACAGCGCATCACCACTACATCCTTGCGCCCCGGGCGCTTGATGCCGGCCGAGGCGATACCGAGTTCAAAACCGGCAACCGGGTGCAACGTTGGCAAAGGACCAAGACCAACAGCCATGAATGCGCTCCTTACTCAATGATGTCAGCACCGCCACGGGAAAGGACGGTGGGATAAATGGCAAAACGCCGCGACGGCAGGAGCCGGTCGCGGCGCGGGGTGTTCAGCGATTGAAACGGGTTTTACTGGATCTGCCCGTGGCAATGCTTGTATTTCTTGCCCGAACCGCAGTAGCACAGTTCGTTGCGGCCCAGCTTCTGCTCGTTGCGCACCGGGGCAGCGGCGGTGGCCAGTGCCACATCGACCTCCTCACCCAGCGCTTCCGGCTGATCCAGCCCAGGCGCTTCGGCGTGTTCGAACTGCATGCGCGCCGCCAGTGCTTCGGCTTCCTGACGCAGGCGTTGCTCTTCGGCTTCCGGATCTTCGCGACGAACCTGAACATGCGAGAGCACGCGGATCGAGTCGCGCTTGATCGAATCCAGCAGCTCGGAGAACAGCGTGAAGGATTCGCGCTTGTATTCCTGCTTCGGGTTCTTCTGCGCATAGCCACGCAGGTGAATGCCGTGACGCAGGTGATCCATGGTCGACAGGTGGTCTTTCCACAGGTCGTCCAGTACGCGCAGGACGATCTGCTTCTCGAACGAGCGCAGCGCCTCAGCACCGGCCTGATCTTCTTTCTCGTTGTACGCCGCCATCAGCTCGGTCATGAGCTTCTCGCGCAGGGTTTCTTCGTACAGGTGATCGTCTTCGTCGAGCCATTGCTGGATCGGCAGTTTCACGCCGAAATCGCTTTCGATCGACGCTTCCAGACCGGCCACGTCCCACTGCTCTGGCAGCGATTGCGGCGGAATGTGGGCACTGACGGTAGCGTTGAGCACGTCCTGACGGAAGTCGGCGATGGTCTCACCGATGTTGTCAGCGGCCAGCAACGTGTTACGCATGTGATAGATCACTTTACGCTGTTCGTTGTTGACGTCGTCGAACTCGAGCAGTTGCTTACGGATGTCGAAGTTGCGGCCTTCAACCTTGCGCTGCGCCTTCTCGATCGCGTTGGTCACCATACGGTGCTCGATCGCTTCGCCCGGCTGCATGCCCAGGGCTTTCATGAAGTTCTTCACCCGGTCAGAGGCGAAGATGCGCATCAGGCTGTCTTCCAGCGACAGGTAGAAGCGGCTCGAACCGGCATCGCCCTGACGGCCGGCACGGCCACGCAGCTGGTTGTCGATACGGCGCGATTCGTGACGCTCGGAAGCAATTACCTGCAAGCCGCCGGACTCCAGCACTTGCTGGTGACGCTTCTGCCAGTCGGCCTTGATCTGCGCGATCTGCTCAGGAGTCGGGTTCTCCAGCGAAGCGACTTCCACTTCCCAGTTGCCGCCCAACAGGATGTCGGTACCACGACCGGCCATGTTGGTGGCGATGGTCAGAGCCCCCGGACGACCGGCCTGAGCGATGATCTCAGCTTCTTTTTCGTGGAACTTGGCGTTGAGAACCTTGTGTTCGATGCCTTCTTTGACGAGCAATTCGGACATGTGCTCGGACGTCTCGATGGTCGCGGTACCCACCAGCACCGGACGACCGGCGGCCATGCTTTCCTTGATGTCCGCGACGATCGCCGCGTATTTCTCTTCGGCGGTGAGGAACACCAGGTCGTTGTAGTCTTTACGCGCCAACGGTTTGTTCGGCGGAATGACCATGACTTCCAGACCATAGATCTGGTGGAATTCGAACGCTTCGGTGTCGGCGGTACCGGTCATGCCGGACAGCTTGGTGTACAGACGGAAGTAGTTCTGGAAAGTGGTCGAGGCCAGGGTCTGGCTCTCAGCCTGGATGTTCAGACCTTCCTTGGCTTCGATAGCCTGGTGCAGGCCTTCGGACAGACGACGACCCGGCATGGTACGACCGGTGTGTTCGTCGACCAGTACGACCTGACCGTCCTGCACGATGTATTCGATGTTGCGATTGAACAGCTTGTGCGCACGCAGACCGGCGTAGACGTGGGTCAGCAGGCCAAGGTTGTGCGCCGAGTACAGGCTCTCGCCTTCGGCCAGCAGGCCGACGCGGGTGAGCATTTCTTCGATGAACTGGTGACCGGCTTCGTTGAGTTCGACCTGACGGGTCTTTTCGTCAACGGTGTAGTGGCCGGCCTTGGTGACCTGGCCTTCGACTTCCTCGACGTGCAGTTCCAGCTGCGGGATCAGTTTGTTGATCTCCATGTACAGCTTGGAGCTGTCCTCGGCCTGACCGGAAATGATCAGCGGAGTACGCGCTTCGTCGATGAGGATGGAGTCGACTTCGTCGATCACGGCAAAGTTGAGTTCGCGCTGGAATTTTTCATCCATGCTGAACGCCATGTTGTCGCGCAGGTAGTCGAAACCGAATTCGTTGTTGGTGCCGTAGGTGATGTCGGCGGCGTAGGCGGCACGCTTTTCTTCCGGCGGCTGGAACGGCGTCACGACGCCGACAGTCAGGCCGAGGAATTCATACAGCGGACGCATCCAGTTGGCGTCACGGCGGGCCAGGTAGTCGTTCACGGTCACAACGTGCACGCCCTTGCCGGACAGTGCGTTGAGGTAAACACCCAGGGTGGCCACGAGGGTCTTGCCCTCACCGGTGCGCATTTCGGCAATCTTGCCTTCGTGCAGAGTCATGCCGCCGACGAGTTGCACGTCGAAGTGGCGCATGCCCATCACACGCTTGCCGGCCTCGCGGGCTACGGCGAAGGCTTCAGGCAACAGCTTGTCGAGGGTTTCCCCTTTGGCGATACGGGCCTTGAACTCGGCGGTCTTGGCGCGCAATTGATCGTCCGAAAGGGCCACCATTTGCTCTTCGAAGGCATTGACGAGCTGCACCGTCTTGAGCATGCGTTTGACTTCACGCTCGTTCTTGCTTCCAAAAAGTTTCTTTAACAAAGGCGCAAACATATCGGCAGGATCTTCCACACTAAAGGGATGGAGGGCGGCCCCGTGAGTCGCCCGTGCAGCCCTCATGGCCGCATGCGAACGAGCATTCTACCCGGAAACGGTGGTGAGGAAAGTGGCGATGTTCCACGATGCTGGCACTGCGCTTTGACGGGGCTCACTTAAAATAGGGGCGTTTTGCTCAACTTCAACCCGTCGGGGGAAAGAAGTCAGGCGTTGATTTAATGAGCAAATCAGGGACAAAAGCAATGGGCCAGAGGTTCCGCAGCTTTCTGCTACCATGGCGCCTCTGTGACTTTCAGGTGTTCGATCATGGCGTTTCGCCCTCTCACGGCCAGAGCACCCGCCGTTCTGTTACGTGAAGCCAAACCGCTCAAAGCCATCCTCGGCCATGCCCAGCGCCTGGAGCATTTGCAGCGTCTGCTCGAAAGCCAGCTGCAACCGGCCGCCCGCGAGCATTGCCGCGTGGCCAAGTGGCGCGAAGGCGAGCTGTCACTGGTGGTCACTGACGGCCATTGGGCGACGCGCCTGCGCTATCAGCAGAAACGCCTGCAACGGCAACTGCAACTGTTCGAAGAGTTCGCCAACCTGACGCGGATCAAATTCAGCGTGCGCCCGCCGATCGTGCAGCATCGGGCAGTTGGGCACTCGATGGATCTGTCCAGCAGTGCGGCAGAGACGATTCAGTCGACGGCCGACGGGATCAGCGATCCGGGATTGCGCGCGGCGCTGGAGCGGCTGGCGGCGCATGCCAAGGGGAAAGCCTGAAGCAAAATCAAAAGATCGCAGCCTTCGGCAGCTCCTACAGAATGAATGCATTTCAACTGTAGGAGCTGCCGAAGGCTGCGATCTTTGCTTTTAGCGGCGCTTGCTGCCGCCGAGCAGCGACCCCATCAACCCGCGCACCAACTGCTTGCCAAGGTTATTGGCCGCCTGGCGCATCGCCGATTTCAGCGCCTGCCCTGCCGCCGTGCCGAGGAATTCGCCAGCGCGGTCAGCCAGGCTCGGCTCTTCGGCCGCAGCTTTGCCCGCTGGTGTTTCAGCCTCGGGCGCCAGCCCTTTGCGTCCCATCAGGATTTCATAGGCCGACTCGCGATCGATCGGCTTGTCATAACGGCCCTTGAACGGCGAGCCGGCGATCAGCACGGTGCGCTCGGTTTCAGTCAGCGGGCCGATCCGCGATTGCGGCGGTGCCACCAGCACGCGCTGGACCATTTCCGGCGTGCCCTTCTCGGTCAGCGTGCCGACCAGCGCCTCACCAATACCTAACTCAGTCAGCACCGACAGACTGTCGAACGCCGGATTCGGCCGAAAGCCATCCGCAACCGCACGCAGGGATTTCTGCTCTTTGGCGGTGAACGCACGCAGACCGTGTTGAATACGCAAGCCCAACTGCGCCAGCACGTCATCCGGCAGATCCGCCGGCGACTGGGTGACGAAATACACGCCAACGCCTTTGGAACGAATCAAACGCACCACTTGCTCGAGCCGTTCTTGCAGAGCTTTGGGCGTGTCGCCGAACAGCAAGTGCGCCTCGTCGAAAAACAGCGCCAGCAGCGGCTTGTCGGCGTCGCCGCGCTCGGGCAGTTGCTCGAACAACTCGGCCAGCAGCCACAGCAGGAACGTTGCGTAAACCTTCGGCGCCTCGTGCACCAGCCGACTGGCATCGAGCAGATGGATACGTCCACGGCCATCGGCGCCCGGTTGCAGAATGTCTTCGAGTTGCAGCGCCGGCTCGCCGAACAGGGCTTCGGCGCCCTGCTGTTCCAGCGTCGCCAACCGGCGCAACAGTGCCTGGCTGGAACCGGTGGTCATCAGCGCGGCGTCTTCGCCGAGCAACTGTGGATTGTCCTTGAGGTGATTGAGCAGCGCTTTCAGATCCTTGAGATCCAGCAGCAACAGCCCTTCGCGATCCGCCACCTTGAAGGCCGCGTACAGCGCCGACTGCTGACTGTCGGTCAGCTCGAGCAGGCTGCCGATCAGTAGCGGACCCATTTCGCTCAGGGTGGTGCGCAGCGGATGACCGGATTCACCGTGGATGTCCCACAGCGTGACGGGATAAGCCTGCGGCGTGTGACCAAGCCAGGGCATGCCGGCGATGCGCTCGGCCACTTTGCCCTGCGGGTTGCCGGCAGCACCGAGGCCGCACAGGTCGCCCTTGATGTCGGCAGCGAACACTGCCACACCGGCGTCGCTGAACGCTTCGGCCAGGCGCTGCAACGTCACGGTTTTACCGGTGCCGGTGGCGCCGGCGATCAGGCCGTGGCGGTTGGCCAGGCGCATGGCCTGAGCGATGGGTTGCGCGGCCGGATCAGCGCCGATAACGAGTTGCGAGGAGTCAGGCATTTTCTCACCCAATGGTTAATCTTTGATGACACATGGCCGATACATAAATTGGACAGACCCGCCAGAAAACCGGGTCGGACATTTCCCTAAGGAGAGCCGGAAATATCAATTTTTCAACCTTGCCCATAGTGCGCGTCTCTATCAAAGCACGCCCAGGACATTAAGACCTTAGCGGAACCCCAAGCCATGAACAAAAACCTGCGCTTCAGCCATAAGATTTTGCTTGCCGCCGCTCTCATCGTCATTGCCGCTTTTGCCTCGTTCACGTTGTACAACGACTGGCTGCAGCGCAATGCGATCCGCGATGATCTGAACAACTACCTCAATGAAATGGGCGAGGTCACCGCCGGCAACATCCAGACCTGGCTCAGCGGGCGCATTCTGCTGATCGAGAACGCCGCGCAGAACATCGCCATCAACCCGGAACCTGCCACGGTCGCCAGCCTGCTGGAACAGAAAAGCCTGACCTCGACGTTCATGGCCACCTACCTGGGCGATGCCACTGGCCACTTCACCATCCGCCCGGACGTGAAGATGCCGGACGGTTTCGATCCGCGCGTACGCCCTTGGTATAAAGGTGCCGAAAGCAGCAGCACCTCGACCCTGACCGAACCCTACATCGATGCGGCCACCGGCCAGTTGATCATTTCCATCGCCACCGCGTCGAAAAAGGCCGGGCAGAGCGTCGGCGTGGTCGGCGGCGACCTAAGCCTGCAATCGCTGATCGACACCCTCGCCGCGCGGGATTTCGACGGCATGGGCTATGCGTTTCTGATCAGCGCTGACGGCAAGATCCTCGTCCACCCGGACAAGGCCCTGGTAATGAAGTCGCTCAAAGAAGCCTACCCGCAGGACACGCCGCGCATCAGCAGCGATTTCAGCGAAGTGAGCGTCGACGGCAAAACCCGCATCGTCACCTTCGCTCCGATCAAAGGCCTGCCGTCGGTGAACTGGTACATCGGTCTGTCGATCGATAAAGACCAGGCCTACGCGATGCTCAGCGAATTCCGCACCTCAGCGGTAATCGCAACCATTATTGCCGTGGTAATCATCATTGCCCTGCTCGGCATGCTCATCCGCCTGCTGATCCAGCCGCTGCACGTGATGACCCGCGCCATGGAAGACATTGCCGACGGCGAAGGCGACCTGACCAAACGCCTGAACATCGTCAATAACGATGAATTCGGCATCCTTGGCACCGCGTTCAACCGCTTCGTCGAGCGCATTCACGGCTCGATCCGCGAAGTGTCCTCGGCCACCGGCCAGGTCAACGAGGTCGCCCTGCGCGTGGTCGCTGCGTCGAACTCGTCGATGTACAACTCCGACCAGCAAGCCTCGCGCACCAGCAGCGTTGCTGCCGCGATCAATCAGCTCGGCGCCGCCGCCCAGGAAATCGCCCGCAACGCCGCGCAAGCGTCGAATCAGGCCAGCGACGCCCGGGGTCTGGCCGAAGATGGACAGCAAGTGGTGGAGCGCAGCATCAAAGCAATGAACCAGCTGTCGAGCATGCTCAGCGCGTCGAGCACCAACATCGAGTCGCTGAACAGCAAGACCGTCAACATCGGCCAGATTCTCGAAGTGATCACCAGCATTTCCCAGCAGACCAACCTGTTGGCGCTGAACGCGGCGATCGAAGCGGCACGCGCCGGTGAGGCCGGTCGTGGTTTTGCCGTGGTGGCCGACGAAGTGCGCAACCTCGCGCACCGCACTCAGGAATCGGCCCAACAGGTGCAGACCATGATCGAGGAGCTGCAAGTCGGCGCTCGAGAATCGGTGAGCACCATGAGCGACAGCCAGCGCCACAGCCAGGACAGCGTCGAGATCGCCAACCTCGCCGGCGAACGCCTGAACAGCGTGACCCTGCGCATTGGCGAGATCGACGGGATGAACCAGTCGGTGGCGACCGCGACCGAAGAACAAACCGCGGTGGTCGAGTCGATCAATGTCGATATCACCGAGATCAACACGCTGAACCAGGAAGGCGTGGAGAACCTGCAAGCGACGTTGCGCGCTTGTTCGGATCTGGAGCAGCAGGCTTCGCGTCTCAAGCAGTTGGTTGGCAGCTTCAGGATTTAAGCTGCGACGACTGGCCGCTTCGCGAGCAGGCTCGCTCCCACAGGGAAAATGCATTCCATTGTGGGAGCGAGCCTGCTCGCGAATATCTACCTTCCAACAAAACCCGAGTGACACCCCACCGCGCAATCCCGACCGAACATCTATTCTGGATAAAGGTCAATCAAGGGAGAACAACACAGCGGAGGGTTGCTCACCGTGCATATCGCCGACATCACCATGTTCTACGCCCCGGCCAGCGGTGGCGTGCGGACTTATCTGGATGCCAAACACCGTCGCCTTGGCGAGCGCAACGCCATTCGCCACAGCCTGCTGATCCCCGGCGCGAGACTGGGTGAACATGACGGCATTTATACGGTTCCAGCGCCCGCCCTGCCCTTTGGCAAAGGCTATCGCTTCCCGCTGCGGCTGGCGCCATGGCGAAACGTCCTGCAGGATCTGCAGCCGGATCTGATCGAAGTCGGCGATCCCTACCTCACCGCATGGGCAGCGCTGGATGCGCGGCGGCAGCTGGACGTTCCGGTGATCGGCTTTTATCACTCGGATCTGCCGCTGCTGGCGGGCAATCGCATGGGCCATTGGGTCACACCGAATGTCGAGGCTTATGTCACGCGTCTCTACGGCAATTTCGACCGCGTTCTCGCGCCGAGCCAGGTCATGGCCGACAAGCTCATCGGGCTTGGTGTACGCAATGTCCATGTGCAACCGCTGGGCGTGGATCTGCACACCTTCCATCCCGACGCCCGCGACCCCGGGCTGCGGGCCGAGCTGGGCATTGCCGAAGACACGCGCCTGCTGATCTTTGCCGGGCGCGGTTCCAAGGAGAAAAACCTGCCGGTGCTGCTCAAGTGCATGCAGCGCCTTGGTCCGCGTTATCACTTGTTGTTGGTCGGCTCGTCGATGCCTGCGGCGGTGCCGGACAACGTCAGCGTCATCGACGAATTCTGCCCGGCGCCGAAAGTCGCGCGGCTGATGGCCAGCGCCGATGCGCTGCTGCATGCCGGCGACCAGGAAACCTTCGGCCTGGTCATCCTTGAGGCCATGGCCTGCGGCATTCCCGTGGTGGCGGTGGCGGCCGGGGCGTTTGAAGAGATCGTCAACGATTCCTGCGGCCTGCTCTGTGCACCGAATAATCCGCAGGCCATGGCCAATGCTGTGCGCGAGCTGTTCAGTCGCGGCTGCGCCCGCCTCGGTCAACAGGCGCGCCAGCACGTCGAACGGCATTATGCCTGGGACACCGTGGTTGACAGCCTGCTCAGCCACTATCACGCCGTGCTCGGCCATACGCTGCCACGGGTGGCCAATGGTTGAACACATGAAAGCCGTATGTCTGGTGTTGCATGATGTGGCGCCCTCGACGTGGGCGGATTACCAGCCCTTCGTCGAGGCTGTCGATGCCTTGGGTGATGTGCCGATGACGTGGCTGGTAGTGCCGGACTTCCATCGCCACGATGCCCTTGATGCCAATCCTGCGTTTCGCCGAGTGCTCGATGCCCGTGTCGCCCGAGGCGATGAACTGGCGCTGCACGGCTACTACCACGACGATCAGGAACCCATGCCAAACACCCCGCGCGACTGGTTCATGCGCCGGGTCTACACCCATGAAGGCGAGTTTTACCGCCTGTCCCGCGAAGCTGCCCTTGCCCGCCTGCACGCAGGTCTGGACATGTTTCAGCGCTACGACTGGCCGGTGCAGGGTTTCGTCGCCCCGGCCTGGCTGATGAGCGACGGCGCCCGTCAGGCCTTGCGCGAATTACCGCTCAGTTACACCAGCGATCCGCAGCATCTTTATCGCTTGCCCGACTTCAGCGCCATAGATGCACCGGGGCTGGTGTGGAGTGCGCGCAGTGCCTGGCGTCGTGGCTTGTCGAAAATCGTCAGCGACCAGCGTGAACAGCGCTGGCGCGAGGCATCGGTGATTCGTCTGGGCCTGCATCCGGTGGACATGCGTCACCGCTTTTCTCGCGATTACTGGTTGCACACGCTGCAACGCCTGCTGGCGGAGGGACGCGTGCCGCTGACCAAGATCGACTGGCTGGCCCGACAGCGCGGTCAGCTGGAACGCGCAGCATGAAGCGCAGTCTGTTGTTGCTGATCGGCCTGCTGGCGGCGGTACTGATTCCGGTACTGCTCGGCGGCGGCGAGACCTGGTCGCGCCTGCGCAGTTTTCCGCTGAACTGGCTGTTGATCATGTTCGGCATGATTCTGCTCTGCTGGGGGATCAATACGCTGCGCTTGCGTTTGTTGCTCGGCGACCAGCGAGAAAAAGTCGCGCCCTTGAAAAGCCTCGGCGTGGTGATGGCGGCCGAGTTTGCGTATTGCGCCACGCCCGGCGGCAGCGGCGGGCCGCTGACGATCATGGCTCTGCTCGCCCGGTGCGGCGTGCGTCCGGCGCGGGGCAGCGCGGTGTTTGCCATGGATCAGCTCAGCGATCTGCTGTTCTTTCTCTGCGCACTCAGCGGGATTCTGATCTATGCGCTGTTCCAGCACCTGAGCGATCGCCTCGAGTGGCTGCTGACCGTCAGCGCCGTTTCGTTGTTTGGGGGGTTGTTCAGTTGCGTGTTGATCGCGCGTTATCACCGAGCGTTGATTCGCCTGAGCGGGCGGCTGTTGGCGGGGATGAACATCACGACAAGTACTCGCCGTCGCTGGGCGCGCAAGTTGCTGCACTTTCTCGCAGCGTTTACCGATACCTTGAAGTTGCCCTGGCAGACGCTGGTTCAGGTGTTCGCCCTGACCTGCGTGCACTGGCTGCTGCGCTACAGCGTGCTGTATCTGGCCCTGCGCGGGCTCGGCGCGGATTTGCAGTGGGCGTGGAGCTTTCTGGTGCAGATGCTCTCGCTGGGCGCCGGCCAGTTCAGTCTGTTACCCGGCGGTGCCGGTGCGGCAGAGCTGACCTCGGCTGCGCTGCTCGCGCCGATGGTGGGCAAATCCACCGCAGCGGCGGCGATCCTGATCTGGCGCGTGGTGACGTATTACTTCTATCTGCTGGTTGGCGGCCCGGTGTTCGTGTTGATGCTGGGCAAGCCGTTGCTGAAGAAGTTGATGAACGTCAGGCAGGCTTCTTAGGTTCGTCCTGCTCTTGCTGGAGCTGCTCCCAAAGTTCGGCGGCACCGGGGAATTCGGTGCCGTCGTCCGGGCTCATGTCATCCGGGTCGTAACGACTCAGGCAACCCTCGCCGAGCGTGGCGGGCGCTTTGGAAGTAGCTTTGTCCAGTGGATCGCTCATGACTTTTCCTCGGGCTCAAATGACAAGGGCCTGAGCGATTCAACGCCCAGGCCCTTGGTTTTTCAAGCGTATCGTGCTCGATCAGAACACGACTGTCTTGTTGCCGTGCACCAGCACGCGGTCTTCCAAGTGATAACGCAGACCACGGGCCAGCACCATCTTCTCGACGTCACGGCCGAAGCGCACCATGTCTTCGATGCTGTCGCTGTGGCTGACACGCACCACGTCCTGCTCGATGATCGGGCCGGCGTCCAGCTCTTCAGTGACATAGTGGCAGGTTGCGCCGATCAGCTTGACGCCGCGCAGGGACGCCTGGTGATACGGCTTGGCGCCGACGAACGATGGCAGGAAGCTATGGTGAATGTTGATGACTTTGTGCGCGTACTCGCGGCACATGTCCGGCGGCAGGATCTGCATGTAGCGCGCCAGCACCACCACTTCCGCGTCGTGCTGTTTGACCAGCCGCGATACTTCGTCG
Source organism: Pseudomonas siliginis (assembly GCF_024072275.1). Lineage (NCBI taxonomy): Bacteria > Pseudomonadati > Pseudomonadota > Gammaproteobacteria > Pseudomonadales > Pseudomonadaceae > Pseudomonas > Pseudomonas siliginis. The sequence continues at coordinate 4,578,649 of NZ_CP099598.1, forward strand.
AATGCTGGTTGCTTGTCCTGCGGATTGACCGGCACGTGGTAGTAAGGGATGCCGTGCCACTCGACCATGCTGCGCAGGTCGTCATGGTTGGAGATCACGCAGGCGATTTCGCAATCCAGTTCGTCGCTGTGCCAGCGGTGCAGGAGGTCGGCCAGGCAGTGGGATTCGCGGCTGGCCATCAGCACCACGCGTTTTTTCTGCTCGGTGTCGGTGATGCGCCAGTCCATCGAGAACTCTTCGGCGATCGGCGCGAACTTCTCGCGCAATTCTTCAATACCGAACGGCAGGGAATCGGCACGGATTTCGTGACGCATGAAGAACCAGCCCACTTGATTGTCAGAGTGGTGGCTCGCTTCGGTGATCCAGCCATTATGAGAGGCCAGAAAATTACTGACTTTGGCAACGATGCCAACGCGGTCCGGGCAAGAGATCACCAGCCGAAAAGTGCGCATGAGGGGGAAACTCCAGAACTTCACAAAGGCCGCCATTCTAGCGACTGCGCAGGAAAACTGCAGTACGCATACGCGCCGGGTGGGACAAAGCATGGTCAAACGGCTTTCTGGCGCAGGTCTTACGTCAAGACAGTGACGCTTTAGCGGGGCTTTTGTCAGACAACTGTAAATATCTGTGCTGACTGCATCACATTATTTAACGGAACATTCAAAGCGCGGCTAATTCCTGTAACTCATTTAAATAAAAAGCCGATCTAAATGTTTACTTGATGAAACAGCCTGACTATTATTGCGGCACTGTCCCCTGTCATTCAGCATTCTACAAAAGGTAGTACTCATGTCCTTGATCAACGAATATCGCGCCACCGAAGAAGCCATCAAAGAGCTGCAAGCCCGTCTGAAGAACCTGTCCGAAGACGACAAACTGCAAGCCGAACTGGAATTCGAAGGCAAACTGCGCACGCTGATGGGTGAATACTCCAAGTCCCTGCGTGACATCATCGCGCTGCTGGATCCAGAAGCCAAATCCAAGGCTCCACGTGGCGGCGCAGTGAAAACTACCGGCACCAAGCGTGCACGCAAAGTTAAGCAATACAAAAACCCGCACAACGGTGAAGTCATCGAAACCAAAGGTGGCAACCACAAGACTCTGAAAGAGTGGAAAGCCAAGTGGGGCGGCGACGTGGTTGAAGGCTGGGCGACCCTGCTGGGCTAAGCCGCAACGCCTTCGCAGAGCGATCCGCGAACAAAAGAACGCCAGCTAGCGCTGGCGTTTTTTTATGCCCGCAGATTAATTACGGGTATGTTCGATTTCACAGATTCAAACGTTTGCGTAATGCCTGGACATAATTCTGCCAGTCATTGAGTACCTCTCGCTGCATTGGCGTCGCACTAAGCGACCATTGCTCTGCCGCCTCGATAAATGACTGCACGGTATTCGGCGCACCTGCCTCAGGTTGCGTAAGGCGCTGCTGACAAAATAATTTCCAGCGCTCTTGCTCGGCCACGTCCAGGGTGTCCGGAAAGTTGCGTGCTCGATATCGAAAAAGTAATTCAGGCAAACGTTCATCATCGAAAGGCCACTGCTCTTGCGCCAACTGCGCAGGATCCGCCGTTCGAACTTGTTCGCATAAACGACGATCACGATCACCGATAAATCCATCGTACAACTGCTGCTCGGGATCTTCGCTGGGAACGAAGTCTTCGCTGGCATAAATCGTCGCGACTTTATCTTTCCAGACTTGTTGTGCGTCAGTTAGTCGCACTGCCCGCTCATGATAAAGCGCCATGTCCAGCCCAAGGCGCTGCTGGTCTTGCTCGCGCAATACCGCCAACGGCGCCACTACCGGGCAACGATTGATATGAATCAGCTTGAGCGGTACCGGTAACTCACCTTCGGCCAACTCATCGCGACGGGTATAAAGACGCTGACGCAAGGCTTGCGCATCGAGGTCCAGCAACCCCTGCGGATCAAGATGCAGATCACAGACGATCAAGGCGTTGCGATTTTTCGGGTGCCAGGCCAGCGGCAACACCACGCCGACATAACTGCGTGCCGCCGAGAAACGCCCGGACACATGCACCAGTGGCTGCAACAGGCGGATCTGATCCATCACCTTCTGTTTGCTGCGCAACTGGAACAGCCACTCGTAGAGCTTGGGTTGTTTCTCGCGAATCAGCCGCGCCAACGCGATGGTGGCGCGCACATCCGACAGCGCCTCGTGGGCATGGCCGTGATCGATATTGTTAGCCGCTGTGAGGCGTTCGAGCTTGAGGGTCACGCGGCCTTCATCATCGGTCGGCCAGACCAGACCATCGGGGCGCAATGCGTAAGCGGCGCGCACCACATCAATCAGATCCCAGCGACTGTTGCCACCCTGCCATTCACGGGCATAGGGGTCGAAGAAATTGCGATACAGGCTGTAGCGGGTCATTTCGTCGTCGAAACGCAAGGTGTTGTAACCGGCGCCACAGGTCCCCGGTGCGGCCAGTTGCGCATGTACGCGAGTCATGAAGTCGGCTTCGCTCAGGCCTTTTTCAGCGAGCTGGCCCGGGGTGATGCCGGTGATCGCGCACGCCGCCGGGTGCGGCAGGATGTCCTCGCTGGGCTGGCAATAGAGATTGACCGGCTCGTCGATTTCGTTGAGCGCATGGTCGGTGCGAATCCCGGCCACCTGCAGCGGTCGGTCGTTGCGCGGATTGATGCCAGTGGTTTCGTAGTCGTACCAGAAGATTGAAGTCACGGGCGAATCCTGAACAGAAGATCGGCGAAGTCTAGGCGTTTCAGGGTTGCCACGGCCAGCCTGGTCGCCCTCGAACAGCAATTTCTCCAGATTCCTACAACTGGAATGCATTGCCCTTGTGGGAGCGAGCCTGCTCGCGAAGGCTTTCCGTCAGTTGCACATAGGCTGACTGATCCACCACATTCGCGAGCAGGCTCGCTCCCACACCCGAGAGGCTGCTAGCATCAGGCGCACTTGCCCCCCGAACAGGCGAACATCAGGTAGCCCATGCTCGAGCCCACAGCACCGCGAAGGAAAGCACCGCTGGATACGCGCCATCAGGTCGAAACGCCGGAAGGCATCGACCTGCCGTTGCGCCCCGCTGGGCTGATGGTGCGCGCCGTGGCGTTTGCCATCGATCTGGGCATTCGCGGCTTGATCCTCGGCGTGCTGTTTATCGCGCTGGCATTTCTCGGCAAGCTCGGTATGGGCCTCGGTTCCTTGCTGCTGTTTGCCATCAGCTGGTGGTACATGGTGCTGTTCGAGGTGCTGCGTCAGGGCCGTTCGCCGGGTAAGCAATGGCTGGGTTTGCGCGTGGTACACGATGACGGCACGCCGATCGGCTGGTCGGCCTCGCTATTGCGCAACCTGCTGCGCTTTGTCGATCTACTGCCCTTCGGCTATTTCCTCGGTGCACTCAGTTGCCTGCAACACCCGACCTTCAAACGCCTCGGCGACATTGCCGCCGGCACCTTGGTGGTTTACAGCGAACGCCCGCTGAGCCGCCCGCAACTGCCTGACGCTGAACCTCGCCGCAGCCCCGTTCCGCTGACCTTGAGCGAACAACGCGCGGTACTCGGTTTCGCCGAGCGTCAGGCCGAGCTCTCTCCCGCACGGATCAACGAGCTGGCGGCATTGCTGGCGCAGCCGCTGCACATCTCTGCGCCCAAAGCCGTGTCTGAACTCAACGGCATCGCGCGCGGTTTGTTGGGGCCGACCCCATGAAGCAGAGCCTGTTCGAAAGTCGCCACAAGGCCGAATGGGAGCGCTTCGCCGTGGCGCTCGAACGCCTCGAACAAGGCAAGGAGACAGCGCAAGTCAGCGATTTCCCCAAGGCCTATCGGCGTCTCTGCCAACATCTGGCTCTGGCCCAGGCGCGCGGCTACAGCAGTTTTCTGATCGATTCATTGCAACAACAAGTGCTGCGCGGCCATCAACAGCTCTATCGGCATCGCAGTCGGCTCGGGGCGCAAATCATCAGCTTTATCCTCGCCGACTTCCCGCGACTGGTGCGCGAACAATGGCGCTTCGTTGCGGCCGCCAGCCTGTTGTTCTTCGGCAGCCTGATCGGTTTCGGCGTGCTGGTTTATCTGAACCCGGAACTGATCTACAACCTGATCCCGGCAGAACAGGTGCGCGAGATGCAAGGCATGTACGACCCCGTCGCCGGCCACCTCGGACGCTCGGCGGAACGGGCGGCCAGCGAAGACTGGGTGATGTTCGGCTATTACGTCATGCACAACACGGGTATCGCCTTTCAGACGTTCGCCAGCGGTTTGCTGATGGGCGTGGGCAGCGGTTTTTTCCTGCTTTACAACGGCATGATCATCGGCGCGGTGGCCGGGCATCTCAGCGAGATCGGTTTCGGCCAGACCTTCTGGTCGTTCGTGATCGGTCACGGCGCGTTCGAACTGAGCGCCATCGCCCTCGCCGGAGCGGCGGGCCTGAAGCTGGGCTGGGCGCTAATCGCCCCCGGACGCCTGACATGGGGCGAGGCGCTGCGCCTGGCCGCGCGCAAAAGCGTGTTGCTGGTGTGTGGGGCCATGCTGTTCCTGTTGATCGCAGCATTCATCGAGGCTTATTGGTCGTCGAAAACCAGTGTCACGCCGCTGACCAAATACGCCGTCGGCGCCGCGCTGTGGCTGGCCGTCGCGGTTTATCTGTCGTTGGCCGGAAGGATTCGTCATGCGCCTGAGTGACGCCAGCGTAGTGATCCGCCCGCGCACGACCTGGGAAGCCATGGACCTGGGCGTGTTGATGAGCCAGCAGCATCGCCGGTTGTTGATGACCAGTTGGGCGATCGTCACCCTGCCGCTGTTCGCCCTGCTCAGCCTGTTGCTGTGGGATTCGCCATCACTGGCGGTGTTCATTTTCTGGTGGCTGAAACCGGCCTACGAACGCGTGCCGCTGTACATCCTCTCCAAAGCGCTGTTCGGTGAAACGCCAACCCTCAGACAAGCCTTGCGCGAGTGGCCGCGCCTGCTCAAGCCGCAACTGCTGGCCAGTCTGACCTGGCGACGGCTGAGTCTGAGTCGCAGCTTTGTGCTGCCGGTGACGCAACTCGAAGGCCTGAATGGCGAGGCCAGACAACAACGTCTGCAGGTGCTGCTGCAACGCAACGGTGGCGCCGCGCAATGGCTGACGATTATCGGCGTGCATCTGGAAACCGCACTGTGGATCGGCTTGATGCTGCTGTTCTACATGCTCTTGCCGCAGCAGATCGAAACCGACTGGGACTGGCAGTCGCTGCTGCTCGCCGCCGATCAGGACTGGCGCTGGCTGGAGCACCTGACCAACGTTTTTTATGCGCTGATCCTGGTGGCCTGGGGACCGGTGTATGTCGCCTGCGGCTTCAGCCTGTACCTGAACCGTCGCACGCAACTGGAAGCCTGGGACATTGAGCTGGTTTTCCGCCGTTTGCGCCAGCGTTTGAACAGCAGCGTGCTCGGTGTGTTGCTGGCGGCGTGTCTGCTGCTGCCGAACCTGCAACCGGTATGGGCCAGCGATACGCCGGATGCTCCACGGTTGCTCAATCAGCCGCTGACCAGTCAGGCATCGCGCGACAGCATCCAGTCGCTGCTCGAACAACCGCCGTTCAAGAACAAGGAAAGCGTCACCCGCTATCGCTTCGGAGACGACCCGGCAAGCCCGACCAAGGACGCGCAACCGGGTGAGGCGCCGCAGTGGCTGAAAACCCTTCTCGGTTGGCTCGACGGTCGACACCTTGATGCCTTGGCGAACGTGATTGAGGTGCTGTTGTGGGGCGCGCTGATTGCCGCGCTGGGCTGGCTGGTCTGGCGTTATCGCGAATTTCTCCGGGCCTTCGTCAGTCGTCGCCCGAACCTGCCCTCGCGCAGCAAACCACCGGCGGCGCCACAAGTCTTCGGGCTGGATCTGAACCGTGAAACCCTTCCCGATGACATCGCCGCCAGTGCCGAACAATTGTGGCTGAGCGAACCTCGCGCCGCGCTGGGCCTGCTCTATCGCGGCCTGCTCAGCCATCTGCTGCATGATTTCAACCTGACGCTCAAAGCCGCCGACACCGAGAGCCAGATCCTCAACCGCATCGAGCAATTGCAACGCCCGGACCTGCTCGCCTACAGCCGCAACCTCACTGTTCACTGGCAGAACATGGCCTACGGGCACCGACTTCCAGCCGCGCACCTGCAAGCAGAGCTGTGTAACGGCTGGCGTGAATTGTTCAGCAAAGGATCCGGGCATTGAACCGGCGCATCGGCGGGTCGTTGGCTGCGCTGGCGCTTTTGCTGCTTGGCGGCTTGAGTCTGTTCCTCTACCTCAAAGCCCGTCCTTATCAGGAAGTCATCGATCACGGCCCCTCGCCTGCTGCGCAAGCCAATCCCTATCTGGCGGCAGAAATGTTCCTGCGCGAGCGCGGCCTCGCGGTCAGCCACGCCGAGACCTTGACGGTGCTGCCGCAGATTGATCCGCACAGCCACACCTTGTTGTTGTTCGGCGAGCGCGCCCGGATGACGCCGCGTGAAGTCGATCAGGTGCTGAACTGGACTCGTGCCGGCGGGCGCCTGGTGTTCGTCGCCGAATCGTTGTGGGATGCGCAAACCGGGCAAAGTAATGATCTGCTGCTCGATAAGGTGCAACTGCACCAATCGCTGAGCAAGGACTTGAAAGATCCTCCCGAGGACGGGGAAAAGGACCGCTTCCCGAAACTGACCAAACTGTATCTGGAAGATGAAGACGCGCCGGCCTACGCCGGTTTCGACACCGACTTCCACCTCGACGACCCGAACAATGTCGCGCAAGCCTGGGCCAACAGCGCCAAAGCCACGCACATGATGCAACGGGTGTACGGCCTCGGCACGATCACCGTGGTCACCGATGCCGAGCTGTGGAAAACCCCGGCTATCGGCAAATACGACAACGCCTGGCTGCTCTGGTATCTGAGCGCCGACACCGACGTCACGCTGATTTACAACACCGCACACGATGGTCTGTGGACGTTGCTCTGGCGCTACTTCCCGCAGGCTATCGTCGCCCTGCTCGCCTTGATCGGTCTGTGGTTGTGGCAGGCGAGCGTGCGCCACGGGCCGGTGCAAATGCCCGCGCCAGCGGGTCGCCGTCAACTGCTGGAGCATCTGCGTGCCAGTGCCGATTTCCTCCTGCGCCACAACGGCCAGCAGGCACTGCTCCAAGCCTTGCAACAAGACATCCTGCGCCGCGCGCGCCGCCGCCATCCCGGTTTCGATCAATTGAATGTGGCCGAACAATGGCTGGCGTTATCGCGCCTGACCCGGCAACCCACCCGCGCCATCAGCCAGGCCCTGAGCCCACGACCGAAGCAGCGTTTGTCCAGCGCCGAATTCAGCCGTCAGGTCGCTCATCTGCAAACTTTGAGGAACGCGTTATGACTGAACAGATCGAGCCCGGCAGCGCGACGCACGCCGCCCAGCAGCGCCAGCGTGCCAGCCAGTTGGCGCAAGCGGTGCGCAACGAATTGAACAAGGCGCTGATTGGCCAGGATGCGGTGGTCGACGCTGTCCTGACCGCGCTGATTGCCGGCGGCCACGTGCTGCTTGAAGGCGTGCCCGGCCTGGGCAAAACCTTGCTGGTGCGGGCACTGGCGCGATGCTTCGGCGGCGAGTTCGCGCGCATCCAGTTCACCCCTGATCTGATGCCCAGCGACGTCACCGGTCACGCCGTGTATGACTTGCAGACCGAGCAGTTCAAGCTGCGCAAAGGCCCGCTGTTCACCAACCTGCTGCTGGCCGACGAGATCAACCGCGCCCCGGCGAAAACCCAGGCGGCGTTGCTCGAAGCCATGCAGGAGCGCCAGGTGACACTCGAAGGTCGCGCCCTGCCCATCGCGCAACCGTTCATGGTGCTGGCGACGCAGAATCCGATCGAACAGGAAGGCACCTATCCACTGCCGGAAGCCGAGCTTGACCGCTTCATGCTCAAGGTGCGCATGGATTACCCCGACGCCGATCAGGAGCTGAACATGGTCCGTCAGGTCTGTCGTTCGACCCGCGCCGACATGCTCGATGTGCAACCGCTGCGCACGGTGTTGCAAGCCAAGGATGTTCAAGCCTTGCAGCGCATCGCCAGTGACTTGCCGCTGGACGATCAGGTCCTCGATTACGCCGTGCGCCTGGCGCGCAGCACGCGCACCTGGCCGGGGCTGACCCTCGGCGCCGGGCCACGCGCCTCGATTGCATTGGTTCGCTGTGCCCGTGCCCGGGCGTTGTTGCGAGGCGGCGAGTTTGTAATCCCGGATGACATCAAAGGCTGCGCGCTGGCGGTGTTGCGCCATCGCGTGCGCATCGCGCCGGAGCTGGATATCGAAGGCCTGCAGGTCGATCAGGTGCTCACGCAATTGCTCGATCAAGTGCCGGCGCCGCGCCTGTGAAACCGTCTCGGCTGCTGCTGATCTGGCTGGCCCTGCTGGTGGTTATCAGTATCGTGCTCGGCGCGTTGCAGGCGTTGCAGATCGACCTCCCGTCCAGCCTGATTTCGATCAACTGGGGTTTGCTCCTGGCGCTGCTGGCCTTGGCGGTGATCGACGCTGTGCGCCTCAGACGCCTGCCCTCGCCGCGCATCAAGCGACAGATGCCCGGCAGCCTGGCATTGGGGCGCTGGGCGGAGGTGAAGCTGGAGGTGGCCCATGAATTTGCCGAGCCACTGGCCATTGGACTCTTCGACCACGTTCCCGACGGTCTGGCGTTTGAACATCTGCCGATGCTTGTCGAGCTTCAACCCGGCCATGTCAGCCAGATCAGCTACCGTCTGCGTCCTCTCGAACGCGGGCATTTCAGCTTCGAACAGTGCGAAGTCAACCTGCCCAGCCCTTTGGGATTATGGTCCGGCAAACGCCTGCTCAGCGTCCGCGACGAGACCCGCGTCTTCCCGGACTTCGCCCGGCTTTACGGCGGCGAGTTGCGCGCCGTCGACAACTGGCTCAGCCAGCTCGGCGTGCGCCAGCGACAACGTCGCGGTCAGGGTCAGGAATTCCATCAGTTGCGCGAATTTCGCGAGGGCGACAGCCTGCGCCAGATCGACTGGAAAGCCACCGCCCGTCAGCGCACACCGATTGCCCGCGAGTACGAAGACGAAAGAGATCAGCAGATCATTTTCATGCTCGACTGCGGCCGGCAGATGCGCAGCCAGGACGGTGAGCTGTCGCACTTCGATCACGCGCTCAATGCCTGCCTGTTACTCAGTTATGTGGCGTTGCGCCAAGGGGATGCGGTGGGCATGAGTACCTTTGCCGGTGATAAGCCGCGCCATGTCGCGCCGGTCAAAGGCAGCGGCCAACTGAATGTCTTGCTCAACGCTGTTTATGACCTTGGGAGCACTCAGCGCCCCGCCGATTATCAGGCTGCCGCCAACCAGCTATTGGCCCGCCAAAAGCGCCGGGCGCTGGTAGTGCTGGTAACCAATTTGCGCGATGAAGACGAGCAACTGCTGGCCGCAGTCAAACGCCTGAGCGCACAACATCGGGTGCTGGTGGCGAGCCTGCGTGAACAGGCGTTGGATACATTGCGCCAGACCACGGTGCAAACGTTGCCCGAGGCACTCGCCTACTGCGGCACCATCGATTTTCTCAATGCCCGCTCGCAACTCCATGAGCGGCTGACTGCTCATGGCGTTGCAGTGATGGATGTTCGGCCCGCCGAGTTGGGGGCCGGACTGGTGACAAGTTACATGAGCTGGAAAAAGACCGCTGCGATCTGACAGCTTCGATCAGTTGGTGACTGCAACATACACAGCGCCGCTGTCCGAAGTGCCGTCGCTGTTTTCTACTTTGACGACCAGCGAAATCTGCTCCGTAAGGTTCATCGGCCGCCAGTGAGCCTGGTATCGCCCTTTGTGATCGGTAAACGACTCAGTGAACGGTGCTCCATTAGTGGAAACAAGGATTTTCCGTCTGGGCATGGGCTCTCGCCCCTCCTTGGCCACAATCAGCGCGGTCATGGAGACGTAGGTCTGCAAGGGAACCGGATTAGGCGACGCAACAACGGATTCCACCGCTGCTGGACACTCAGTGACGGTCAACCAGAGCGTTTTTACCACCCAGCCAGCCAAACCACCCTTTACCGACGCCCGCAATGCAGCCTCGCCTGCTCCTCCCAAGACAATGCGCGCCGTTGCCTTGCCTTCGGCATCCGTCAGGGTTGTCGGCAGCGAGGTGCGGTCGTACTCCCACATCACTTCGACATTGGCCAAGGGTTGCGCGGTACTGGCTGAAACGACCAGGACTTGCGCGGTCATCTGTTGCCCCGGATACCCGTTCGGATCAGCGCTGATCAGTTCCTTGATCTCCCGGGGCTCGTGCAGAACAAACGGTAAAGAAATCGACTCCGAATACAGCGCATCGCCCACCGTGGCGGTCAGTTGCGCCGCACCCGGTGTTGTCGGCACAAACCGTATCCGCGCTTCACCGTAGAAGTTGGTAGTGGTGGTCACCTCACCAAGGTCCGGACTGCACCAGACAACCTTCATCCCCACCATTGGTCTGCCACTGATGCCCGACACAATGGTGATCTGCTCAGATACAGCCTCGCCCCAAAACAGCGTCTGACTGCTGCGCGAACGATCCGCAATTTTTACCACCTGCGCGCCTTGCCCCAGCGACATTGCAATAACCGGAGAAAGCCTGGCCAACCGCGCCGAGGAAAAGCGCAGGCCGAAACGCCCGTCCTTGATGTCGCCCGCGTTGAACCGATAGGTCATTCCAGCGCTCGAGAAAAGCCTGGGGTCACCCAGACGTGGCTCCTCGAAGCGCATGCCCAATTCCGTCGGCCCGGTGCCGGTCATGCCCAGCGTCAGGTGCTGGTCAAACAACGCGCTGCCCGCCGGGGCACTCACGCGCAATTGGTGCTGCCCCTTGCGCCGAGGGAACTCAGCGCTTTGACCCAGTGGCTGAAACGGTTGGGAGTCGAAACTGTATTCAAATCCGGCCCAGGGATCCCCTTCCAGCGCTAGAACCTTCATGGTTCGGCGCTCTTCAAAACGGTCATAAGGGCTGATAACCGCCGCTGTCACCACATGTTCACCTGCGGTGGATGGCGCAAAGGGAAAACCACTCCAGCCATCGGCAGCCGTCCTGTGCTCTTCGGTGCTGCCGTCGCCTGTCCATTGAACAGGCACTTGATCCAGAGCGAGGTCGGGACGATAAGGGGAGCGTACCTTCAGCCACATCCACGCAGGATCCTGCCCAATGACCGGATCCACCGCAGATGCACGGGCGTCTTCGATAGTGATTTTATTGTGGCCCAGGGTCATCGTATTGATGTCGCTGAAACCATGGGTATCGATAACGAACCGAAGTGCGAAGACACCGGGTTTGGTACTTTTTGAACAGTCCAGCGTCCAGATAAACCCGCTGTCATCCACAAAATTTTCGCTTCCGCGGGGTGGACTCAATTCGATTCCGAGCTCTGCCGCCGGGCTTCCACTCCATACCAGATCCATGGCAATACCCACTAAAGGGCTTAGCGCATTGGTGCGGAAGATATAGCGGTGTACAGCGCCGATACACGGAAAGAGTGGCTGGCCCCTGAGATCGGTCATCTGATCCAGGACCACGGTCATTTCTTCATGGAGGTCAGGTGATAACAGTCGGCAAGAAAAATCCTTGTTCGTGAGAGTGTCGGTGCGCAAACTCACCTCGAAAATACTGCTGGTACTTTCGATACGATCAGAGCTGAACAACCAACTCAGATCTTCCCCTTCGCGCAATATTCTCGGTACGTCAAGGTCGCTCACCGCCAGACCGTTCTCTGGATTTTCGTTCCGCCATCCGAGCGTAATTGCCTCGCCAATCAACGGGCTGCCCGCTAATGCCCGGACCGTCAGGATGTGCCTCTGGCCGCGCTTGCATGCGATTCCGTCATGGGCAATCGGAACGACATCAAACGTGATGCTGACCTTGTCCTTCCATTCGTCTCGTGCAAACGCCGTGACCGAAAATGAGTGTTCATCTGCCGGCCCGCCTTCGTAGGCACTCACACTGGCGGTAATCGTCTCGTTGCTCAAAGCCGTCAACGGTCGGTAATACAGGCTGGCCCAGCCCCCACTGCCGGTACGAGACTCGACAATGCCCTCAGGGGTTTGCCAGTCGACGATCGCATCAATCACTGGCTCACCGGCACCTTTGTCAGTGACATGCACCACCTGCACCCGCATCAACGTCTTTTCGGAGTCCTCGACAACCGGTGAAATATTCGGGCCGCGCGTGTCAGCGATCCTGACCTTGTTGCGCGCCAGCGACATGGGTTTACGCGGCGATGGCAGTAACAGCTTCGAGCAGACCAATGACAGTTCGAAGCGACCGTCCAGCCAGTCCTCGCAGGCCAGCGTCCAGAGACTATCGTCCCCATCGAAAGCGACCGGTTGCTGGAGTGGCGGGTTGACCGTGACCTTCAGCTCTTCATGCCCGACGCCGCTCCAGTGCAGCGATAGATCAGTCGCCAGCAAAGGGCTGTCGGCGGGCAAGCGCACAATGAAGGGGTAATCAGTGCCGCGATTGGGATAACCGGTCGCGCTCCACTGGGTTACCTGCCCTTCGACAACGCAACGCAAGTCCATCCAGGGATCGGTCGCCAGCACCGTGACCGAAAACTCGAGAGTCACCTCGCCACTAGGGTAATAAGGACTGTCGACCGAAGCTGTGAGGACGAAATCGCCTGCTTGCTCAGGAACGAAATCGAAGTAGACCAAGCCTTGTTCATCAGTGATGCTGGTGCCCAGAACACCTTGCCCGGCAGTCGTCCACCTGACTTCCCGGCCATCAAGCGCCTGACTGGTGTAGTAAGAGAGAACCTGCACACCCAAACGGACGCTTTGCGCATACTCCAGGACCGGGTAATAAGCCGCGCACTGTACTTCGCGAAGCGCTAATCGATGATGCCCCAACGATACGTCAATCGTGTAAGGCTCGGCGTTGTACTGGTTCACCAGACTTATCGTGAAGTCATGAGCCTTTTCCTCCTGCATATCCGGGCAATCGAGCGACCACTGCGACAATAGCGGTTGATAGGCGCCCCAGTCGGGGGTCGCCTTGACTGACTCCATCGGGTTGCCGTGAATGATCAATGCGATATTCGTATCCAGCCAGGCGCTGCCGTCTGCCGGAATAAAAGACAGGCCGTGGGGAATGAACAGAGAGTCATTCGGGTCATCGCCAAGGGAAGCGCCCAGGCAAAGGTATAACGTCTGGCCTGGTGGCAGATCTTCGCTATCCAGTCGCACCGTCTGCAGTTGCAGCGGTTCAAGCTTCAGTTGCAGGTCGATTCGAGTGATGCAGATTGCCGAACGATTGTCGCCCGTGTTGTCAGGGACACCGCTGACCTCGAAGCTCAATGCGTCATCGCTGACGAATTCCAATTGATCCAGCGACCGTTGATACGCGCGCGGCTTGAATTCAAGCGGCTGTCCCGCCAGCCGTCGGGCGTTTTCGAGCTCCGGATTCCGACCTTCTGGCGCCGTGAGCTCGATGCTCATCAACACTTCACCGCGCTTGCGGATGTGCAACCAGCCCGATTCGCCCGACCATGAAACGCCGGGCCGCAGTTCACATAAAAACGTCAGTTCGTAACCGGCTTGTGCACCGGGGGTTTTGGGAGCTTTGACTTCCTGTGTGGCCGAAGCCCCGACACCGACCTCCATGAAATTGACTAACTCGCCATCATAGAACTCGCTCGCCAGGCCAACCCTACCGCTGGTACGCCACTCTTTGAGCCGATCATTGAAGTCACCATTGAGCAGCAGGCTTTCATTTTTTTGCACGACGGGCTCATTCATGATCGCTGGCTCCGTTGCGTTGGCGCGCCAGGTAGGTGTTTTCAGCCTCGGTCACCAGGTCTGTGACCTTTTGGACGTACGTCGGCTCGCCGGCCTTGATGGAGTACCGCACGCGAAGAATGATATTGGTCAAGGATTTGAGCATTGCAGCTTGCGGCTGATTAAGCGGGCGAGGAAAACTCAGCCGCCAATGGGAAACGGCACCCGTGTATTCAAACGGGTTGAGCAATCCTTCGTCGGGTTTCTGGTGGGTCTGGCCATTATCGCCAAGCCCGACCGACAAAACGATCTGCTGACCGCTGCGCAGGTTGAACAGCAGATCGCCAGGTGCGATTGCGGTGGGCTTATGCAAATACTGCACAGACTGTGTGGTCGGTCGGGTCGCGGTCACGCTACTGATCTGCAGCAACGTTGCCCGCACATCCTCGTAGGGACCGGCCAGCACAGGCAGATCGACTTCCACCGAACTGATCTGCCGGCAGAAATGGCCAGGATGATCACGGTCGAACAACAACTGGGTCAGTCTGAACTCCAACACACCTGTTGCCATCAATTGCGCGTGTGCATCTGCCCAGCTGGTTATGCCCTCTTGAGGCTCGATTCTGTCGTCGAACAACTGCCGCAAGGAAATGGTTTTGATCAGTTCCGGCCGCCGCTCGTAGCTTTGCAAGCGCCTGCGCTCCTGGTCCAGCAGGTACATATGCAGTTGTTCACCCGAGCCCAGACCATAACGGTGATCGAGCCAGGCCTGAGGCAAAGGGACGGGGGCATCATAATCCCCGGTTTCGGCAGCCAGTGAAGCCTGAGCACTAAGGCACAGGCTGACGACTGCGTCGTACGCCTGATAGTGCAGAGCCTTGAGCTGGCCAAGCATCCAGCCGAACAGCTCGGCATTGCTCGCGCGTTTTTTAAGGAAGTTGTACATGGTCAACGCTTGGCTGTTGGCCTTGAGCGTCTGTTCAAGGCTGGACCTCGCCGCGCTGACCGCATGGCTTTGCGCTTCGATCTGCGCATCGATTGCGCCCACCTCCGCCAGCGCCTGATCGCGTTGCAGCGCCCACTCACTGCGGCGACGGCGATAACCTTCAGTGGTGGCCTGTCGGTCGGCGTCGATTTGCAGCAATGACGAAGAAACCTCCAGGCCGAAAGCCACCGCATCGAAAGTGTGTTCGGGTTTGAAGCCACCGTTGGAAGTACCATAGATTTTTGGCAACGCCGCGATGACGCCCCCTGCCACCCTGACAACTTTGGCCTGCAGTGCTGATGTCTTCGACTGCTGCAGACTGGCCATGACCTGATACTCGATCGGCGAAACGTTTTCGCTGTAACGCATTGCATAGGCGTCGGCCCGGTCCTGCGCCATTGCCCGACTCTGCTTCAGCGCTGTGACATTCGCCTCCAATTGGGCGATGGATTGTTCCTGTACCGTTTCGGCATAGCGACCCAGCTCGAGCAAATGGTTCTGCTGCGATTCTTCCTGCTCGGCACGGTCGCGTTGCTCGAGCAGACGCAGCACCAGACTGCCGAAATCCCGCAGGCTCTGTACCCCGCGCAACGCGACTTCGAACGTGACCCGCCAGCGATACGCATTGACCACCAGGCGCCCGCCCATCGGTCTGGGCCCGGCCGCGCTACCAGCGGCCAGATCGCGGAGCAATTGCCTGGGATCGGTCATCGGGCTGAACAGCAACACGTCCAGCGGTTTGCCATCGATCGTGAGATTGTTGCGCAGGTTATCAAGGCGTTGCTGCGGCTTTGCGAACAGGTCGAGCAGCGATTGATTGATCGGAATTCTGAAAGGTTCGCAGGCCAACAAACCCAGGATCGGCGGGGTGTCGGAAGCGATCGGGTAATCTGCCAGGTTGAAATCCAGCGTTTTTTCAAGCGCTTCAAGCAGGGGTCGCGATTCGCAATTGTCCAAGAGGTTTTCCACGGTGTCGGTCTGCCAACGAGTCGCGGTGTCGGCGGTGGGCGCCTTGCCCATCAGAAACCCGGCCTGGACATAGCAAAGCTTGGCGGCCACCAGACTGTCACGGGTCAATTGTCGGTAATACCAATCGCCCCACGCCATCAGGTTTTCTACGTAGTCGGTGAACATCAGGATCTGAAAATGTGCGGGTGCGGCATAGCCAATGGCATCCGGATCGAGGGGATTCTGAATTTCCCACCCTGGATTGCCCGGCGCTGTTGCGATATCCAGAGGCCGGCAACGCCAATACGCCGGTTTCGGGTTCGCGATCGGAACCGGCGGATTGGCCGGATCTGCGGTGGCCTGTGGATCGAATACGTAATGCAGCCAGCTCTGCGCTTCCTGAAAGCGTTCTTCGTCGCGCAACCGGGTGGCGATCAAATGCGGCAGGTGAAAAAACAGCTCCCAGAAGTTCAGACCATTGGCACCGTCGAAGGCACCATTGGGTGGTTCAACGAACTCTGCGCCGATCGGCGACGGCTCGCGAATGAACTGGTTGGACCAGTCCAGCACGGCGTCCACGGAAATATTCGAGCATCTCACCAGTTCCGAGCCAAACAAGGAATTGAGCCGAATGAATTTCAACGCCAGTCCAGTTTGATTGAATGAAAGAAACTGTGCCCCGTCGGTACTGTTCTTGTGCAGAGCTGGCGGGACGAAATCCATGAGATCGACAATCGTCAGGTCGAACTCTTTCTGTCCTGTCGGGGAAGTGGGAGAGGCGAATGAAAAAATGACTGGCGTGGGCCAGGTGCCTTTCGTCCGCGAGGAAGTCCACGACTGAGTTACCCAGCCCCCGCCTGCATCCTGTTCTTCGAGGATCGGCGGCGGGTCACTATCAGAAGGCAGACCTGCAATTTGCAGCTCCATTTTCAACCGAGCGCTGTCCAGGCCCGTGGGGCTGCAAAAACCCTGCACCGTCAGCACATCTTTGTCATCCGCGCGCGTTGCCATAACGTGCAGGTCGAGATAGGGCGTCAGGGAACCATGGGTCTGTATGCGAGTGACAACAGTCACCTGACTGTTCAGTGGGTGCTGAACCGTATCGTTGCTGACAAATCGCTCCTCAAGCGCCAGATCCAGCCATGCGCCACCGTCCAGAAGGGGGCGCATCAGAACGTCGTAGACACCATGCACCCGCAGACTGCCGGATGGCGAAGATAGGTTGCCCGTCAGTAAAATCCCCAACTTGCCCTTCGGATTCAGATAATCGACCTGCACCGTCGCAATCAGTCTGGAGCTCGCCAAACCCTCGTCCTTGTGTTCTGAACTGTGCACACACAACGGCGCAGACCACTGCCCGTTCTGCTTCATGAATGCCAGATTGATCACCAGTTTGCTCGGGCTGAGCGACTCCGCTGCGCTCGCGACTACCGCGTCGCGCCATTCGGCCCAGACCACACACAACCGGCCATTCCAGAACACGGGGCGGATATCCAGCACCTGATCGGCGGTCGGGATTTCCACGGCCTGCCATTCACTCCAGACCGCCGGATTGACCGAAACGCTGGTTGCGCCCAGTTCGATCTCGGCCTTGCGCCAGAAATACTGAAACGGCTGCACCCGCTGCCGCCCCAGAAAGTAGTAATCAGCTTTGGCCGGTGTCACGCCGTCCATGAAACAGCTGATCACATCGAGATCGCAGACTTGTTCGAATGCCTGCAAATAATCCTGCAGCGCCGCCTGCACGGTATCTTTGTCCAGACGGGCCTGGTTCAGGTTGTTTTCCAGATTCTTGAACAGACTGGTTTTGCGCAATCGCACCGATGGAACGATGAAGTTTTCCGCATAGCATGAAATCTGGTGGGGCACGGTCCAGTCGGGATAATTGCTGAAAATCTCCCATTCGCGCAGATGACGCTTGTCGAACTCGTGATCCCGGAATCCTGGTTCCAGCTTTCGATACACCGCATGGATGTACTGCTGCACACAACTTATCGCTTCGGCAACTCTGGAACTCTTGACCTGATAAGTATCCAGAGGATCCATGCGCAGCAATTCAAACAAGTCTTCAGGTGTTTTCAGAAAAGGGTATTTATCATTGGCCACTTGACCGATGCAGTATTCAAGAAGTGCCGAGCGACGTTTTTCCAGCAGCCCGCCAATATTACTCAGTGCCATGATCTTGCTCCTTGGAATATGGCCCGGGGAAAAACGTTCGCCAGGCGGTATGCAACGCCCTGCCGCTACTCCCTGGCAAAGGTAATGGCATGGGGGAATATTCTTTCGCTTTCCCCAGACTGAGAGCGAACGCTGAACACGAATGTGCCGCCCGTCTTGCTTGAGACAAAAACCCGGGTAAGCCCCTGCTGATCAGTGAACCCCTGAGCCGGCCGAATAGTGACGGCATCCATCTTCGCGGGCGGAACGCTCTTGCCGAACCACTCCACGAGCGAGTTTTGTCCGCGGTTTCCGTAGTCGTCCTCCAGCACCGCATACAGTTCTACTTCATGACCGTATTTCACTGTTTCCAAAGGCGTAGGTGAAAGTTCTGCAATAGGGAACGACAACGTAGTGAAGTCGGCAGTTATTTCTATGGGAGGGGCGTATTGCGGCTCGAACAAGTCCAACCAAAGCATTGGCGTGTCGCGGCCCATGACCTTGCCGGGGATAAACTCGGCCAAAAGTGTCCCGTCCGTTCCCGTCGCCTTGTATTCAATGGTGCCCAATGTGGCGCGCCAATAAACATTGACGCCACTCAGCGACTTTCCATTGGCGTCTTTGAGGGTCACTTTATAAGTGACTTTTTCGTCTGGCTTGTTAGCCACGACGGTGCTGTCATCCACCACTTCGCACGTGATTGTGACCAGCCCTTTGACGTCGCCTGGAACATGCACGATCGGGGCACGAGTATCGGACTCGCCGAGCAGGGCATGTTCGGCGGCATCGGCATAGGATTTTTTGTCGACGGTTTCGGGCAGATTGCCAATGAGAAAAATCGTTAACGCATCCATGCCGCTCTCGGTGGACAGCGCCAGCACGCGCATCAACAAATCGAGCTGGGGAAGGTTTTTCAACACCTTCAGGTCGGGATCGATGCGGCTCACACATTCGCGCACTTCCTGAACGCTCCAGCCAAAAAAATCGGCCAGTTTGATCGCCGCCGCCTGTTGTGCCAGCCATCTCGCATCTCCGGTGACATCCGGCAATGCGTTGACCTGGCGCAGGTAGTCCAACAGCTTCTCTGGCGCTTGGCCGCTCGAGGCTGAGGCGAGGGCAAAAGCGCGAGTGAGCATGGTCAGGTAATAAAGCGTGCGCACCGTCAACGCATGCTTGTCGTCCTGAACCAGCCAGTCCTTGTAGCCGCTATCCAGATAATCCTGCAACAGCGCCGCGCTTAACCCCAGGGTCGACACCACCTCACTGCGCCGGCGAACTTCAGCCAGTAGATCGAATGATGTGTCGGCAACTCGGGGGCGAGTTCGGCCGCCCCCTTCGCTCCCCGCATCCGCTTGCTCCAGCACATGCAGCAGTAACTGATGCACCGTGACGTCTGCCCAGTTCAGGACCGGCAATGCCTGATCCACGCCAACGCCGGCGTATGCCGCCAGCGTCTCCTTGACCAGCGAAGTCTGCGCATCGCGCATCTGTAAAAACGCGCTGACCATGCTGTCGATGATGCTCTGCCGCAACGCTGGCTCGATCTCACCCAAGGCGCTGTCGACCGCCCAGGCGATTTTTTTATGGACGGAGGCCAGATACATCTCAGCGCTTCCCTCCGGAGGCAGGATCAAACCATGCCCGTCGGTTATCGGCCCCAGGCTGTCGGCGGATGTCGCGAGAAATTCGATCCAGTCCGCGGCCCCGGCTGCCGGAACGCCTGCCATGAGAAACGTACTATTGGACAACTGTGCAGTCGGCAGCAAATTGCGAACCTGCTCGAAAAACTGCTCATCCTGTTCGGATGGATCCTGAGCCGCTGGCGCAGCGACCGCATGCTGCAACACCCACAACACCGGCAGATTGTTTTGCGCGCACCACTGCACGCAACTTTGCATAGCCTCGATCAGTTCCAGCGCATCCGGTGAACCGTCCGGTACATCGTGGATGACAGGAGTACCGGCCAAGCCATTGACCCAGTCATCGCCGCCCAGGATCGATAGCATCAGCACGCCTTCAACCGGAGTGATGTTCAACAGCCGGGCCAGCCTCACCAAACGGTAGAAGCTCGAGATGATCGCTGCGTTGCGCTTCAATTTGTCGGTCAAGCCATGAGCCTTGGCCACAGCGTTCGCCAGCACGTAATAAGTCTGCGGATCAATCGCCAGACCACTGCAGAGCTGGCTGATCGTCAGATCCACCACGCCCGGTATCGGCGCCACCGCAAACTCATCGTTGTCGAGCTTGAAAGGCTCGCGATAACCGGTTTGAAAATTGAACACCTGATCGAATTGCGAGAGCGCTTCACCGCGGCCATAAACCGACAGCTCACCCACAAACACAGCAAAGTCCGCGGCGGTGCATTCGTAGCGCTCGCGCAACGTCTGGAACAACCCAAGCGCATGAACCGCGCCACTGGAGATGTCCATCTCGTTGCTGTGACCTTTCGTTGAATTGCCGCGCCCTGTTGCCCGGATGACCGATGTCAACACTGCGTCCAGCTGTTCGAACGGCAATCCTGTCCAGTTGGCCAGACGCACCATCTGATTCATCCGGGTATAGCGGTTGAACCCGATGAGTTCGTCGGGGTTTGCCGTCATTCGAATGCGAGGCTTGGTTGCAGGATCGAAACCCACCGCCGGCGCAGTACCGTCATTGATGTAAACCGAACCCGAGCGCTCGCTTTCAGGCTGCTTGGGCGTTTCATCCGGGTAGGTCACATTGGCCGAGCGCACAGGAGCAAAGTCGCCGATCGACAGAAGCGCCTCGATCTGTCGGCTGTCGAGCTTGGTGCGCTGACCGAAAAACTCCACCTGATTGAGATTCGAATACATCTCGGTATAGGTACCAAAGTTGTGCGCAAAAAAATCTTCGCGAAGGGCGAAATCCGCACGCGGTTCGGTCAGCAACTGGCGCTGATAAGGGCCAAGCCGCGAGGCATGGGCGAAACCCTGTGCAGTATTGGCACCTCGAGCATTGGCTTGCAGAAAATAGGGATAAGCCAGGTCAACCCGGTGCTCGAAGTCGCCCACCGACAGGTCATGAAACTGCGCGATACCATCAATTGTGACCCAATGCTGGTAATAAGGCAGACCATTGGGGTAGCGGGCTGCGATCAGCGCGTCTTCGATGGATTCGATATCCGTTTGCGCCGCGATGAATTTCTCCAGCACCTCAACGATGATGTCCACAGAAGAGATCGATTGATAAACCGCATTGAAGTCGACCTTCAGTGCCAAGAGATCTGTGCGCCGGTTATGCAGCGAGAAATCGTCTTCCTCTCTGATACCCTCCAGACGGTCACGAACCCAGCGCAACAAGTCGATCAGATACGCCACTGGCGACCAGATGGACTCCAGTGCATCTGGCGGGCACAACGCGGAAAAATCGGTACCGATCAGAGCGTGATAATTGGGACCGTCTACGATCGATAACAAACCGCTGGAGCTGCGCTTTGGCGCGGGCCTGGTGCCCCTCAGCGTCTGCTCGATAAATTGGCGCCGCTGAGACGTGGCTATGCTATTGGCGCCGCGCCAATATTGTTGCGCTTGCTCAACGCTGAGCTGATGCTCTTGGACCATGCATTGAACACCCCTTTCAACCAGTGGATAAATTGATCCACCGTTTTGCAGGTATGTCTCGAGGTTCTGCAGTCCGACGTTCTGTGCTCGTTGTTCCTCGCTGAACAACTCATCGAACAGTTGCAGGGCGGGACGGCGCGAATCAACCATGATCAGATTCCTTTAGGCGACAACTGGCCCGCGCAACCTGACGTCCTTCGTCAGGCTGCACATTCAGTGAGTACGATTGAGCGCTTCGAACGCCGTCAAGTCCACTGTCAGTTCTGACAGTTTTGATAGCCGTTCGTCGGAAGCCGGATTTCAGGAGTCGGCGTGGGGCAAGCGCGCAGCTTCGACTTCAAAACGCGCACTGTCGGCCCAATCGGACATCGTTGCGTCATCCGCCGCGTCAGTCAGCGTCTGCCGGAATCGGTACCAGTTGCCCGCCAGAGGCAGTGCCCTTGTCGCCGCCCCGCGCCAGTGCTCATCGACCACGGGTACCTGAGCCAGCCACTGAACATCCGGGTTGTACCAACTCGCGATGGCGCCCACGCCCGGACGGCCCTTGCCGCTGAACTGCACTGGATGACTGACCCAGCGTCCGGCTGCAGGCCCGTCGAGCACAGGTCGGAAAGTACCCAGAATGACCGAGCGCAGGGTTTCAAATGATTCGAACCCGTCCAGAGATGCGACTGCCTCGAGCCGGTAAAGCCCCCCGCCGAGCAGACTATCGAGCATCACTGACCAGGTGCGATTTTCCTGCACGACGGCGCTTGCCGGCTCGGAACGCGCGGCTCCGACCAGGGTCACCGTAACCGTATCGCCCGGCACGCCAAAACCGCACACCACCACCTGCTGCCCGATGGCATCGCCCTCGATCGGGGTTTCAATGAAGGGTGCCGCTGGCACAATGTCAAAGTGCAGCGGCTCGCTGTCTTTCGACTCCTGCAGTTTGCCGCTTTCATCCATGAACCTCTGCCGGGCCCAGATCGTTTTGCTGCCCACCGGCAACGTCACTTCGGCTTGCCAATTGCCCGCCCAATCCACAATGACATCACTGATCAGAGGTTCGGCAAGCCCTTGCAGACAGACGTCGACAACCCCGCCCCTCATGCCCGTACCCTTGAGCAACGCGGTTCGTGGCAACTTGCCGTGTTGTATCGGCTGGAGAAATTCTGGCGGTAGCAGCACCACCGTCAATTCATGCTCGTCACTGTGTAGCGACGGTCGACCGTCCAGTGTCTGCTGGGCGTCAAAGGTGTAGAGCCTGAATTGCTCGAGGCTCAGGTCAATCGACCAGTCGCCATCCTGGCTCAATATTTTCGGATCGCCCAAGGGACGATCAAACTGCTTGTCGCGCAGTTGCAAAGTGGCGCCCACCATACCCATCGTGCCCTCGACCGTTACAGCACGACCGACTTCCGAGCCGTTCGGCGGCTGGGTAATCACTGGCGTAACCATCGCTCTCCTGACAATGAATGTCGTGGACGTCGGCTGCGAAGTTTGCTGCGCGGCGACCTGGGTCACCGTGACGGTATGTGTGATATCCAAGGCAAATTCTTTGTCGCGCCTGAACTGCCACGTGCCAGCACTGACGATGCCCTTGTGCACAATGCCGGTTTCGTCGCTGTACTCAATGTTCACGGTTGCACCCGGCCAGCACGTGCCGCCGAACCTGGGCGAAAGTCCGTCATCTTCAGGCTCGTTCAAGCCAGGGGCCTGCGGCGGGATGGTGACTTTGAGGACAAACCAGTTTGGCGACTGGTGCCCGTCGAGATATTGCTTGATGTGGACCTGACGCTCAAACGAGGGTCCCCAGACCGTTGAAGCCTTGGTAGACCACCGCCCGCCAGCAACCTCCACTGCTGGCGCTTCGAGATCTCCGGTATTGGGCCTGCGTGGATTCACCGTGGCGCCGTTGAAGCCTTTGCCGCTGAAGGTCGGTTGGTAGTCGTTGGTGAATTGCACATCACTGACATCGGGGAGGACATTCTTTACTTCGAAGGTCAGCGGCAGCGAGTCGATCCAGCCGCTGGCGTTGTCTCTGATCTTCTGGACGGCGTTGATTTTATAGGTGCCAAATTTCCAGCCCGTTACGGTGGTGCTCCAAGTGCCGTTGCGCTGTACTTGTGCATTTGGAGGCGCGACCGGCATTGGGTCGGCTGGACTTTCGAGGATAGTGAACTCGATTTCGGTTCTGAGCTTCTCGTCGAAATGTCCGGTGCCGGAAAATGTGATCGTTTCATTGGCTTGCGTATATGTGACCGTCGGCTTGCCCGTGCGTACTCGTATGCCGAAGGGTTGGCTGGTCAGTGATGTCGTTCCCAAATAGGTATGCGTGCCGACAATTGAATGCGGACCAGGGGTCAGCGTGAAAGATGCAGACCATGCGCCTGTGGCGGCATCGGTTGGGGTGCTGATTTGAGCTTGGGTGTTTTCCGAACGCACAGCAACAGCACTGGAGATCCCGGCGACGACAGTGCCTGTGAACGTCGATGTCATGTCCACCGTCTGCGTCAATCCAGGAGACGTTATTCGAGGGGGGTCAATAACATAAAAATTTCGTTGGACTGACGGCACAGATGTTGCGCCATCGTATCTTTGACTGGCGACTAGAGAATAATTTTTGCCGAACGCAAACTTATAAGTGCTGGTACCACCCCATGACCCATCAATTTCGATCTTTGCGTAGGCCAATACTTTGATCGATGTGTCTTTGATGTAAACATCCACTCTTGTCAACTCTTGGTGCAGACCGCCTGTACCCGCAAATTGCGGCGTTTGTGTACTTATAACCTGCGGCAACGGACTGAGCGTTACAGGCTTGAGTACGGTCAGTGACGCTTTCCCCGCGTAGCGCCCCTGCGTATTTCCATACTCCTCACGGATAATGAAATCCTGTAAACCCTGAGGGACATTATCAAGGAGCGTGACAGTCCAATTTCCGTAGCCATTGGTAATGGCCGTTGTGCTCAGTACAGTGCCTGAATTGGGACGCACAAGCGTGATTTTGCTGCCTTTACCGGCGAGGCCTGGAACCGTTGTAGTCACAGTACGATTGCTGGCAATGCGAGCAGCCTTTCTGACCAGCAAAGTCCGCGGTGTCCACCTTGACCATTGATCAATGTAATCCCATCTTCCATCAACTCTGACTTGCAGGTCACTCTCGGGAAGGTCTTCGACTCGAATACTGTGCCAGACGCCCCCCAACCATGCACTTTCAGTGATACGTCGGTAGTAATTATCGGCTCCGTGAAAATCCAGATGAACGTTGTGATAACGGCCATCATTTACCGGTATACGAAACTTGAAGTCCATCGTGGTATCTACTAACAGTGACTCGGAGCCGGCCTCATACTCCAAATCCGCGACCAGGATTCCCGACTCTTCGGAAATCGGATCATCGGATTTTTGGGAAGAGCGATGGTCCTCAGGAAACGGGCCATCTTCTGGAGAATTGGAGCCTGGGTTCTCATGGTCGGACATGATCGAGCTTCCTTATACCGTCGGTACCTGGGTGCCTCATTGAAGAACCGTAAGCACGAAATGACACCTGTAAAACCTGACAGTCCCGACCAGCGGTAACTATTCCCACGCCGCAACATGCAGACGTCCTTCAGTCATTAACACGCGGCTACATCGGCTTGCGCCGTTGCCTACACATCACTCAGAATCCGCCGGCTTGTGCGCTTTGAAGCTGCCCCGTAACGTGATCCGTGCCGCTGCCAATCAGTGGTCGGGTTTAGTCGCCCGGGGGTTTGTCATCAAGGTGTATAAGCGTCATCAAGTCGGGTAATCCCTATCCCCGCACTCGATGGTGGCTGTACGCAGGGCGCTTCGGCGCGCCGGTTTTTGGTGATACCCCCGGTCGACTAACCTGCGTCCAGCCGCCACCCTTTCGTTTAGTCGCGAGGGGTGAAGGCCCCAACCAAGGGTTATCACCATGATCAAACCAACACCCAATCCCCCCGAAACCGAAGACTCGACCTCCCCCTACGCTTCCCCCGATTCCACCAGACTCCACGAGGCCGCTGAAAAAGCCCTCGATCACTACCTGAAAAAACCCGCCGCTGCGCCGTCGTGCAATTCCGTCGATCGCGGCATGCAGATGTTCATGGTCGCGCCCGACATCAACCCCGAAGCGATGGCCATTCAAACCTACGAAACCTTTTCTTCGGTCAGCATTCTGCTGCTCGACCTGGCGGACAGCCTCGAGGACAAGCCGCGACATCTGGCGATGGCGATCTATCAGTTGAGCGAGATGGGCCTATTGCTGGCGGAAAAGGCGCTGGATCAGGAGCGGGCGATCGCGGTGGCGTGACGTAAAAATCAAAAGATCGCAGCCTTCGGCAGCTCCTGCATTTGGAATGCGCTCCCCCTGTAGGAGCTGCCGAAGGCTGCGATCTTTTGCTGTTCAGGCAGAAGCGGGCAACGGCTGAAAACTGAAATACTGCTTCAGCGCCAGCACCAGTTGGCCGAACTCCGGGGGAGCGCGGCGCAGGATGAAACCGGCGTCGTAATGCAGCGGCGTGGCGTCTTCATGGCACCACACGCAACAGGCGCTGAAATCGATGACTTGCTGGCTGCCATCGCGGGCGGGGACCTTGAGGCGTAACTGAAAATCCACCCCGATCATCATCGGCAACTGGCTGATCAGCATCAGCCCGTCCGTAGACACATTGCCGAGAAAGCCGACGGGTTTGTCGGTGACGCTGTTGAACACTCTGAGGTAATACGGCAATTGATGCCGTTCGATCCGGCGGTCGGTAAACATGATGTGCTGTTCGCCATGCAGGGCTCCGTCACGGAGCCGCACCTGTGCTTCGGAACGAACCTGTGCGACAGGCCCGCTCTCCCCGCTTCCGGTGTGACGGTCGCGACAATCGCCGTCACCTTGTAACTGCCAGTCGCAGGTGTTGCGCCGTTATCGAGACACGGCTCGAAACGGTTTCCTTGACTATAGCGGAGCTTGTACAGACGGCCAGATTTTGTACGAAAACCGCGTCAGAAGCGCGTCGGCCGAACCACCGCAGCGGCGCTGCGTGTCGGGTAATGGCCCAGGCTCTGCAACGTTTCCAGACGCGCGCGGGCGCGGTAGGCGTATTCACTGTTGGGGTACGAAGCGATGATGAACTGGTAGGTCTGCACCGCGTCGATGTAGAGCTTCTGTCGTTCCAGGCACTGACCGCGCATCATCGACACTTCCGGCCACACGTACGGGCGGGCGCGGCTGGCGCGTTCGACCTTGGACAGTTCGAGCATGACCTGCTCGCAATTGCCGCGTTCATAGGCGCTGTAGGCGTTGTTCAAATGGTGGTTCATCGACCAACGGGTGCAGCCCGTCGCGGCGAGGGCGCTGAGGGCAAGGGCGGCAATGGGCAACAATCGCATGGGGGTTCTCCTGTCTTGTGCTCTGTATCGACCCCAGGTCGGAAAACTTCAGACGCGCTGGTCGCAAAGTTGCCGCGTTCAATAAAGAAAACGATAAGTAGTGCATTCGAACAATGACTACACCCTTCGAGCATAGTAGCCTCTGCCTGCGCTTGAACTCAGGAGTCTTTGCATGTCCGTCCGTCGTACCAAAATCGTCGCTACCCTTGGCCCGGCCAGTAACTCGCCGGAAGTTCTCGAACAGCTGATTCTGGCTGGTCTGGACGTCGCCCGTCTGAACTTCTCCCACGGCACCCCCGACGAGCACAAGGCTCGCGCGAAGCTGGTGCGTGACCTCGCTGCCAAGCACGGCCGCTTTGTCGCCCTGCTCGGTGACCTGCAAGGCCCGAAAATCCGTATCGCCAAATTCGCCAACAAGAAGATCGAGCTGAAGATCGGTGACAAGTTCACCTTCTCCACCAGCCATCCGTTGACCGAAGGCAACCAGCAGGTGGTCGGCATCGACTACCCGGATCTGGTCAAGGACTGCGGCGTGGGCGACGAGCTGCTGCTCGACGACGGCCGTGTGGTGATGCGCGTTGAAACCGCCACCGCCACTGAACTGCATTGCGTGGTGACCATCGGCGGCCCGCTGTCCGACCACAAAGGTATCAACCGTCGCGGTGGCGGTCTGACCGCGCCGGCCCTGACTGAAAAAGACAAGGCCGACATCAAGCTCGCCGCCGAAATGGAAGTCGACTACCTCGCCGTATCCTTCCCGCGCGACGCCGCCGACATGGAATACGCCCGTCAACTGCGTGACGAGGCCGGCGGCACTGCCTGGCTGGTGGCGAAGATCGAACGCGCCGAAGCCGTGGCCGACGATGAAACCCTCGACGGCCTGATCAAGGCCTCCGACGCGGTGATGGTTGCCCGTGGCGACCTCGGTGTGGAAATCGGCGATGCCGAACTGGTGGGCATTCAGAAGAAAATCATTCTGCACGCACGTCGCCACAACAAGGCCGTGATCGTCGCAACGCAGATGATGGAGTCGATGATCCAGAACCCGATGCCGACCCGCGCCGAAGTGTCCGACGTGGCCAACGCCGTGCTCGACTACACCGACGCCGTGATGCTCTCGGCCGAATCCGCCGCTGGTCTCTACCCGCTGGAAGCCGTGCAGGCGATGGCGCGCATCTGCGTCGGCGCCGAGAAACACCCGACCGGCAAGACCTCCAGCCACCGCATCGGCAAGGAATTCAGCCGCTGCGACGAGAGCATCGCGCTGGCGACCATGTACACCGCCAACCACTTCCCGGGCGTCAAAGCGATCATCGCGTTGACTGAAAGCGGCTTCACCCCGCTGATCATGTCGCGGATCCGCTCCTCGGTGCCGATCTACGCGTTCACCCCGCACCGCGAAGCCCAGGCCCGCGCAGCAATGTTCC
Organism: Pseudomonas siliginis; assembly: GCF_024072275.1. Taxonomy (NCBI): domain Bacteria; kingdom Pseudomonadati; phylum Pseudomonadota; class Gammaproteobacteria; order Pseudomonadales; family Pseudomonadaceae; genus Pseudomonas; species Pseudomonas siliginis. Next base: position 4,606,828 of record NZ_CP099598.1, read on the forward strand.
GTGGCGTCTACACCATCCCGTTCGACCCGGCCTCGCTGGAACCGCACGAAGTCAGCCAGAAAGCCATCGACGAGCTGACCAAGCGCGGCGTCGTGGAAAAAGGCGACTGGGTCATCCTGACCAAGGGCGACAGCTACCACACCACCGGCGGCACCAATGGCATGAAGATCCTGCATGTCGGTGATCCGCAGGTCTGAGTGACCGGCAGCTGAAACGCAAAAGCCCCGCCATGTGAATGGCGGGGCTTTTTTGCTTATGATTCAACAGATATTTTGTCTGGTAAGGCCCTTTCGCGAGCAGGCTCGCTCTCACACTTGAAATGCAATCTCCTGTGGGAGCGAGCCTGCTCGCGAAGGCGTCTTGACACTCAGCGAAAGAACCCGCTCAACGCCGCCACCGCCTCTGGCGAACGCAGCCGCTGGGTAAACAATGCGCCCTCCTCCTCGATCACTTTGCGCAGCAGCTCGCGATCGGGCGCTCGCATCAGTTGCTTGCTGATGTGCACCGCTTCGGCCGGCAGCTCATCAAACCGCAGCGCCATTTCCCGGGCCTTGCTCAACGCAGCCGCGCCACTGTCCAGCGCGTCTGTGGCAATTCCCCATTGCGCAGCCTGTGCGCCGCTAAAGCCTTCGCCGAGCAATAACAACTCAGCCGCTTTCGCTTGCCCGAGCAAACGCGGCAGGATCAGGCTGGAGCCGAATTCCGGGCACAATCCGAGGTTGACGAACGGCATGCGCAGCCGGGCGTCGCGGCTGACATAGACCAGATCGCAATGCAGCAGCAGGGTCGTGCCGATACCCACCGCAGCACCGGCCACGGCGGCGATCACCGGTTTGCGGCATTCGAGCAGATTGAGCATGAAGTGAAACACCGGGCTGTCGAGGTCGCTCGGCGGTTGTCCGATGAAGTCGGCGATGTCATTGCCGGCGGTGAAGCACTCGGCGCTGCCGCTGATCAGTACGGCATTGATTTCGGGGTCGCTGTCGGCCTGTTTCAGTGCTTCGGCGAGGCGGCTGTACATGGCGCGCGTCAGGGCGTTTTTCTTGTCCGGGCGGTTGAGGCGCAGGGTCAGCAAACCGCGTTCGCGTTCCAGCAGGATGGCTTCGGTCATGGCGTGTCTCGCGTCTGAAAATCAGCGCTCAACCACGGCTCACAAACACGTCGGCCAGCAGTTGATTGCGCGGCAATCCGGCCAGGTACAGACGCTTGGCGAATGCGTCGACACTGGTCGTCGAGCCGCAGACTAAGGCCAGGGTTTGCCGGGAAACAAGGCGCAGTTGTGCCAAAGCGGCGGCCGAGTCGGCCGCTGCCCACAGCTCGACACTGAGGTTCTCGCGCTGCGCGGCCAGTGCGGCAAGGGGTTTGGCCAGATAGTGCTCGCGTTCGTCATGGGCCAGGTGAATGACGCGAATGGCGCCTTGGTGATCCTCACGCAAGGCCTCACGCAGCACCCCGAACAACGGCCCCAAACCAGTGCCGGCAGCCAGCAGCCACAGCGGCCGGGCGTGCCAGTCCGGATCGTAATGCAAGGCACCGCCGCGCAGTTCGCCAAGGCGGATCGAGTCGCCGATCTGCAGCTTGCGTGCGGCATCGATGAATTCGCCGGGCTGGCGGCAATCGAGGTGAAACTCGAGGAAGCGGTCTTCTTGCGGCAGGCTCGCCAGCGAGTAAGGGCGGGCGCTGTGGCCGATCCACAGCACCAGATGCTGGCCGGCGCTGTAGCGCAATGGCCGCTGCGGGGTCAGGCGCAGGCGCAGAACGCTGTCGCTGAGCCAGTCCAGCGCTTCGACCACGGCCGGGCGGCCGTCGCTGATCGGGTCGAAAGTGTGTACCTGCAAGTCTTCGACCACCTGACACTGACAAGCCAGGCGCCAACCGTCCTGACGTTGCTCGGCACTCAAGGCATCCGGACGATTGTCGGCGGGCAGGCCCTGGATGCATTGCACCAGACAGGCATGGCAACTGCCGGCGCGACAGCTGTAGGGCACGGCAACGCCGTTCTGATTGAGACTGTCGAGCAGGTTGCTGCCCGCCTCAACCGTCCACTGCCGATCACCGACGCGCAATTCAGGCATCAATGTTCTCCCACGCGGCGGCACAACGATTGCGCCCGTCACGCTTGGCCCGATACAGCGCCTGATCGGCACGCTGCAACGCCTCATCCAGATCATCGCCAACGGACAGCAGGGTCATGCCCGCCGACAGGCTCAGGTTGCGCACTTGCAGGCCCATTAATTCCACCTCACTGAAGGCGATGCGCAAACGTTCGCAACACGCGGTCAGGCGTTCGGCATCACAGTCGGGCACCAGCACGACGAATTCCTCGCCACCATAACGCGCCAGCACGTCACCGTCGCGCAGACAGGCTTGCGCCACCCCGGCAAACGCCTGCAATACCTGATCGCCGGCGGCGTGGCCGTGCAGGTCGTTGATGCGCTTGAAGTGGTCCAGATCGATCAGCGCCAGCCCATGCATCACGTCGCTGTCCAGCGCGTTCAGCTCGCGCGAGGCGATGCGCAGGAAATGCCGGCGATTGAACAGCCCGGTCAGTTCGTCGGTGGCGACCAGATCTTCAAGCTGGCGCATCATCCCGCGCAGGGTGTCCTGATGCGCCTGCAAGGCAAACCGACGCTGGCGCTGACGTTGTCGGGAAACCTGGACAAAACGTGCGTAAAGCACCAGCCACGCCAAGACCATCGCCAGAATGCACACCTGCAACGCTGCGAGCGCAGGCTCGGCCAAGCGGAAGTGGTAGGCGTCCCACAGGGTAATCGCGGAAAAACTGAAGAACACCAACAACGCGCAGCGGATGAATACTCGTCGGGTGAGATGGAACAGGCCGAACAGCAGGATCAGCACGTAAAACACCAGAAACGCGCCGCGCGCTTCGTCGACATGGGCGATCAGCCACGTCTGCCAGCCCAGGCCCATCAGCACTTGCGCTTCGGTCAGGCTGGGGTCGGCGAAGCGCTGGTTGCGCCCGCTCCAGAACATGGCGAAAAGGCTCGCCTGACTGATCACTACCAGCGCGCTGCCGATGGCCACGCCACTGAGCGATTGCTGGTAATGCCCGGTGAAAAACGCCAGCCACAGCAGCAGCAGAGCCAATCCGTAGGTGGCCGCAGCGAGGGCGAAGCGTTTGAGCAAAAGGCGTTGAATGGCGTTATGGGTCAATCGTTGACTCACCGTGCGATAGGAGGCTGACCGAGTGTCCTACTCTACAGACCGGATGCCACTTTAGAGGGCCGGTCGCTAAATGACCACCGATTTTCGGGCTCGAAAATTGACGTCAAAAGTGTGGCCTACTGACACCGCCAAAAGCCCCTCACCCTAGCCCTCTCCCAGAGGGAGAGGGGACTGACCGGGTTGTTTATCCGAGTTACACCGACTTCAAACATCGCGCCGAACTCGAGTCTGGAAACGGCACAAAACAGCTTCATTTTCCTGAGCCGGACTTAGTTTTTGAACAAGATGAAGATCGGCTCCCTTTCCCCCTCGCCCCATCTGGGGGAGAGGGCTGGGGTGAGGGGGGCGATCCTGAAGTGCAAACCCGCTGTCCGATATTCGCCCACCCATGCGACCAACGAATGACTGCCGGCGCGTGTACGCCCCACCGAGGCGCGGTATACTGCCGCGCCTTTTTAGCGTCGCGCCAGCAGCCCCGGCGTGCCAGAGGATCAGCTGTGAGCCGAAAGCCTCAAGCTGCCCCATAGAATGTTCCCGTGTTTCAGAGGAGCGCGACTCATGACCGTGATCAAGCAAGATGACCTGATTCAGAGCGTTGCCGACGCCCTGCAGTTCATTTCCTATTACCACCCCGTGGATTTCATCCAGGCGATGCACGAAGCCTACCTGCGCGAAGAGTCGCCAGCGGCCCGTGATTCGATGGCGCAGATCCTGATCAACTCGCGCATGTGCGCCACCGGCCATCGCCCGATCTGCCAGGACACCGGTATCGTCACCGTGTTCGTCCGTGTCGGCATGGATGTGCGCTGGGATGGCGCCACCATGGGCCTGGACGACATGATCAACGAAGGCGTGCGTCGCGCCTACAACCTGCCGGAAAACGTCCTGCGTGCCTCGATCCTTGCCGACCCGGCAGGCGCTCGCAAGAACACCAAGGACAACACCCCGGCGGTGATCCACTACTCCATCGTCTCGGGTAACACCGTGGAAGTGGACGTGGCGGCAAAGGGCGGCGGTTCCGAGAACAAGTCGAAAATGGCCATGCTCAACCCGTCCGACTCGATCGTCGACTGGGTATTGAAAACCGTGCCGACCATGGGCGCCGGCTGGTGCCCGCCGGGCATGCTCGGCATCGGCATCGGCGGCACCGCCGAGAAAGCCGCGGTGATGGCCAAGGAAGTGTTGATGGAATCCATCGACATTCACGAGCTCAAGGCCCGTGGCCCGCAGAACCGCATCGAAGAAATGCGTCTGGAACTGTTCGAGAAGGTCAACCAGTTGGGCATCGGCGCCCAGGGCCTCGGTGGCCTGACCACCGTGCTCGACGTGAAGATCATGGACTACCCGACCCACGCCGCATCCTTGCCGGTGTGCATGATCCCCAACTGCGCCGCCACCCGTCACGCACACTTTGTGCTCGACGGTTCCGGCCCGGCCTCGCTGGAAGCGCCACCGCTGGACGCCTACCCGGAAATAGTCTGGGAAGCCGGCCCGTCGGCGCGTCGTGTCAACCTCGACACCCTGACCCCGGAAGACGTGCAGAGCTGGAAGCCGGGCGAAACCGTGCTGCTCAACGGCAAGATGCTCACCGGTCGCGACGCCGCGCACAAGCGCATGGTCGAGATGCTCAACAAGGGTGAAACCCTGCCGGTCGACCTCAAGGGTCGCTTCATCTATTACGTCGGCCCGGTTGATCCGGTCGGTGACGAAGTGGTTGGCCCGGCGGGTCCTACCACCGCAACGCGGATGGACAAGTTCACCCGCCAGATCCTCGAGCAGACCGGCCTGCTGGGCATGATCGGCAAGTCCGAGCGCGGCCCGACTGCGATCGACGCGATCAAGGACAACAAAGCCGTGTACCTGATGGCAGTCGGCGGCGCTGCGTACCTGGTTGCGCAAGCGATCAAGAAGTCCAAGGTGCTGGCATTTGCCGAGCTGGGCATGGAAGCGATCTACGAGTTCGAGGTCAAGGACATGCCGGTCACCGTAGCGGTGGACAGCAAAGGTGAGTCGGTACACATCACTGGCCCGGCGATCTGGCAACAGAAGATCAGCGAAAGCCTGGCGGTAGAAGTGCAGTAAGCCTCAGGCGTATGAAAACGGCCGGCGCATCCGCAAAGATGCCCCGGCCGTTTTTGCTTGTTCAAACCAATCGCGATAACAGAATTTCCCATGCACAGAAAATGATCTTGCGCACCTGTCAGATCTGACAGGTCCATCTCTGGCCCACTCCTGTTAGCGTCTGTCCATACGCCCTATGTAGCGCGAACGGATTCGACCATGGCCGATCAAGACCTCAGCATCACAGCTCCTTCCATCGCCAAGAGCTCATCGATCGCCACCATCGGCAAAAGCTGGAGCGCCGTCGGGCCGACCGCCTCGGCTGGATGCGAATTGCTGATCCCGCTATCGAGCGGTCGTGGCTACGACCCGCAAATACCCTTGGCAATCAACAGCCAGAGCGGTAACGGTCCGTTTGGCCTTGGTTGCCACCTGGGCCTGAGCCAGATCAGTCGCCGCACCAACAAAGGTGTTCCACGTTATACCGAGCACGATGAAATCATCGGGCATGACGGCGAGGTGTGGATGCCGGAGCTCGATGATGCCGGAGACTTGAAGTCACGCACGGAACACAGCTACAGAGACCGCCCCATTCCCGAACACAACGTCGTGTCTTACCGGACGCGGATCGAAAGCGATTTTTCCCTGCGCGAATGCTGGCATCCGGCTGACGGTGGAGCCCCCTTCTGGCTGGTCCACGGTGCCGACGGCACGTTGCATGTCTACGGCAAAACCAGCGCCTCACGCCGTGCCGACCCCGACGACGAATCGCGCATCAGTAGCTGGCTGCTGTGTGAAAGCATGAACGCCCATGGCGAACACATCTGCTACGAGTACAAGCCCGACGATCAGCCTGACGAGCACGACCCGATTCACGACTACCGCGCCCAGCGTTATCTGCGCCGGGTGTGTTATGGCAATGCCACGGCGAGCGACCGTCTCTATAGCTGGGACACCGACCGGCCGACGGATTTGCCTTGGCATTTTCAACTGGTGTTCGATTACGGCGAACGCAGCAGTTCGCTGACGGAGACCCCGAGCTACGAAGAAGTGAACCGCTGGCGGCTGCGACCGGATCCGTTTTCCACCTATGGCCAGGGTTTTGAGCTGAGCACCCGCAGGCTGTGCCAGCAGGTGTTGATGTTTCATCACTTCCCCGAGGGCCTGGCGACAGAGGCGAAACTTGCCCGTCGCCTGCTGCTGGAATATCGACCTATCCAGAACTCTACGCCGTGGGCCTACAGCCAGATCAGCGCGGCGCACTATCAGGCCTTCGATGCGCAAGGCAATGTCGAGCATTCACCGCCGCTAGAGTTCGAATACTCGCCCTTCGAGATCAACAAGACACCTGCACGCCTGTTGGAAAACGAAACTCAACCGGGCATCGAAGACGGCGGGTTCTACCAATGTGTCGATCTGTATGGCGAGGGCGTGCCGGGTTTTCTCTGCCGCTATGACAACGCCTGGTACTACCGCGAGCCGCTGCGCGCGGCGCCTGGTACCGAACTGATCGGTTACGGCCCATGGGCTCTGCTGGACAAGATCCCGGTGGCAGATCGTAACCGCGCCGTGGCGCAACTGCTGGATCTGACCGGCGATGGGCGCCTGGACCTGATCATCGCCCGGTTGGGTTACTGCGGGTTCCATGCGCTGAATGCGCAGCGACAATTCGAATTGTTCAGCGCGTTCGACACGTTTCCCCGGGAACACCAGGATCTGACTTTGACCATGGGGGATTTCAGCGGCGACGGCCTGATGTCAGCGGCCAGCATCAGCCACGACCGTGTGCGGCTCTATGCCAGCCTGCGCGAAAAAGGCTTCGCCGCCGCACAGGAAATCCCCCATGCATACGAAGACGACCGTCTGCCGGTGTTCAGTAACTCGCGAACCGAACTGGTGCTTCTGGGCAATCTGCTCGGCAGCGACATGCCCGAACTGTGTCGCATCCGCCATGACGAAGTCCGCTGCTGGCCGAATCTTGGTCATGGCAAATTCGGTCAAGGTCGCAAGATCAGTGCCCTGCCCTTCACCTACGACGAATTCGACGCCGCACGAGTGCGCCTGGCCGACCTCGATGGCTCCGGCGCGCCCGCGCTGATCTATCTGCGATCCGAAGGGTTCGACATTTACCTGAACCGGGGCGGCAACGGTCTGGAGCAGATTCCCGTCAGCGTGCCGTGGCCCGAAGAGGTGCGCTATGACCGTCTGTGTCAGGTCAGTTTCGCCGACCTGCAAGGCCTCGGTTGCGCCAGCCTGATTCTGACGGTGCCGCATATCCAGCCTCGGCATTGGCGCTACGATTTTGTTGCAGCCAAGCCCTATCTGCTGGTCAACAGCAACAACAACATGGGTTACTCGAGCAGCGTGACTTATCGCAGTTCGGCTCAGGAATGGCTGGATGAAAAGGAGCGACTGCTGGCACTTGCGCGTGCACCGATATGTCATCTGCCGTTTCCGCTGCCCGTGGTGAAGAAACAGGAGCAACACGACGAGATCACCGACAACCGGTTGACCCAGTCATTCACCTGGCGCGAAGGGTTCTACGACGGCAGGGAACGGGAGTTTCGCGGGTTCGGCTATTTGCAGCAACTTGACTGCGAGATTGGAGCCGATCCTTCAGAGCCTGGCTTCAACGAGCCGGTGCAAACATGCACCTGGTTTCACAACGGGCAGGAAATGAATCGTTCCCGCGAGGATTATTTCAACGCGGACGTGGACGCCTGCCCGTTGGGCGAAACCCTGTTCAGTCGTTATCACCCCAAGGGTGAAATCGATGAGCCTGTGACCCCGGAAGATGCCGACAGTCGCTATCGGATTGCGCAGGCACTGGTCGGCTCGGTCGCCCGAACGGAAATCCTCGTCTACCAGACCGATGCGCGGACGTCTGCTGCAGCCCCGCTGTACTCGATACAGGAAAAGCGTTATCTGGTGCGCGAGGTACGGCCGCAGGGGCCATATGCCGCAGCCGTTCTGCTGCCCCTTCAGGTTGAAGCAATCAGTTATCAGTACGACGGCTTTATCAATGACCCGCTGTGCCGCCACGATGTCAGCCTGCGCTGGGACGCTTATGGCGCCGCGACCCATGCACTGACGGTGAGCTATGCGCGCAGGTTGACCGCCCAGAGCCCGCCACCCTTCACCGAGGACCACCTGAATCAATGGTGGTCCGACGCTCACGACGAGGCGCAGCAATACTTTTACATCAGTGAAACCCGTGCGCGTCTGATCAATCTGCCAGAGGCGCAGCAATGGCGACTTGGCTTGCCCTATCAGGAACGGGGCGATGCGCTGAAATTGGCCAAAGGTACGCTACCCGGCGAGCTGAACCCGGCACAGGTGTCTTTTGAATCGTTGAGAACGCTGCAGGATTCGCAAGAATGGGCCATCGATCGGGTACTGACTTCCCAATCCATACAGCGTTATGTGGACGTAGAGGGTATTGAACTGGAGGACGGCGTCGCCGGATTCGAAGCCCTGTCGCATTCTCTGGAGCTTGCCTTGCTGGACAAGAACGCGCTGGACGCTTACAGCATTGTGCCGGATCTGAACATTCGCGAAGCCCTCGAGGCAATTGGTTACTCACCCATGCCGCTGCTGTTCGAAGCACCGCCCAGCGAAGAACCAAACCTCTGGTCATCGCGGTTCAATCTGGCTCGGTACGGCGACTTGCAAGCGTTCTATAAAGTGCTCGATTTCAACGAAACGCCAAGCCATGGCGTGACCAAAGCCGAATACGATCAACACTGGCTGACGGTCATGCGCATGGAGTTGCCCGACGGTTGTGCCGTGCAGGTCGCGGAATTCGATTACCACGCCCTGAAACCCAAGCGAATCACCGACGCCAACGACAACACTGAAGAAGTCATCCATGAGCCTTCCGGTCAGCCGCTGGTCATCAGCTTTCACGGTACCGAGAATGGCCAACCTGCCGGATTCGACAAGCTGACCGATGACTGGACCTTGCCGGCCCCCAGTCCGGAACAGGCCATCCAGTATCCGGAGGACACTGTAAAAAACGCAGCCAGCACCCTGCACAAAAACCTGTTCAGCTGGATGGGCCTGATACCCGCCTCCACGCTTCAAACCCTGTCAATCAAGCAGGGCGATCTGTTGCCCGGCGGGCAGATCCGCGCCAGCGCACGTCGCCGGCTCGCGCAAAGCCTCAATCTGACGCCTGAAGACCAGCAATTGCTCGAGGCCATTGAACTGGCGTACCGGGAGCCGGTACACACCGTGGTGCTCAGCGCCGACCGCTATCCCTACGACACCGTCAAGGCACAGATCCAGATTGTCAAAACCTGCGTCGATGGCTTTGGTCGGGTACTGCAAACCCAGCAGAAGGTCGACCCCGGGCTGGCTTATGTGGTGGGTGAGGATGGTCAATTACTGATCGAAGAAGGTGAGCAACCGACGCAGACACGCTGGCGCATCAGTGAACGCGTCGAATACAACAACAAAGGTCTGCCGCAGCGCCAATACCGGCCGTTTTTCGCCAACACGCACCGCTACGTCAATGATCAATCGCTGCGCCAACTCGGGCTCTTCGATCAGCTGTTCTATGACGCAACGGGGCGTCCGATCAAGCTGATCAACGCCAAGGGCGACTTTTCCCGCGAGACGTATCATCCCTGGTATCACACCAGCGAAGACTTCAACGACACCGCTGAAGAGGTGGTGTCTACGCGAGGGTCAGGCGCATGAGCGCCTCCACACATTGGCGCACGCCTTCGCTGACAGCCAGCGACGGACGTGGCCTGCCAGTCCGTCAGGTCGCTTATTTGCGTACCGTGGCGGGCGACACGCCTAGCGCACTCGTGACCCGCCAGCACCACGATGTCGCCGGGCGCCTGGTCGCGCAACAGGATCCGCGCCTGCCGATCGCGAACACAACTACCGTGTTTTCGCTGAACGATATCGCCGTGTTTACCAACAGCCGGGATAGCGGCTGGCGCCTGCTGCTGCCGGGCAGGGCCGGGGAGCCCGGACACCGTTGGGACGCGCGTGGCCATGTCTGGCAATCGACCTTTGACGGGCAATTGCGCGTGGTGCAGCTCGAAGTGTCGGGAAACGGCGAAAATCAGCTCGATACCTTCACTTACGCCCCCGGCTCTGCCGGAGCAGACTCCAACCTGCGCGGCCGGTTGATCCAGCAGACAGATCCGTCAGGTTCGCTGGATATCACCAGCTATGCCCTCACCGGACAGGCACTGGTGGAAAAGCGCACATTTGATGATCACCAAGCGTTCACCAGCCATCAGGTGTTCAGTCCGCTTGGCGCCGTGCTTGAACAGACCGACGCCGGCGGCCATCGCAGAACCTCGCGCTACGGTCTTGCCGGGCAACTCAGGCAAATGCACTTGCAAGTGAAGGCGAACATCACGCAAGTCCTGGAGGATGCGCACTACAACGCCAATGGCCAGCTCATCGAGCAACAGGACGGCAACGGCGTGCTCAGCGAATGGACCTACGATCCAGCCGACGGACGCTTGCGCACGCGGATCAGCCATAAGCCCGGCCAACCCGCATTGCAGGATCTGCAATATTTCTACGATCGCGTCGGCAATATCATCCGCATCGAAGACCACGCCTTCGAGCCAACCTGGTTCGCCAATCAACGGGTCGACGGCCACCGTGAATTCGACTACGACTCCCTGTATCGCCTGATCCGCGCAACCGGTCATGACGACGCCCTGCCCCCGGACATTCCCGGCCTGCCGCGACCGCCCGACGAGCGAAACCGCCTCAATTACACCCAGACGTATAGCTACGACGATGGCGGCAATCTGACCGAGTTGCGTCATCAGCGCGACGGCAACAGTCGTACCCGCACGATGTCCATCGACGACAAAAGCAATCGCGGGGTGCGTTGGCAAACAGGTGACGAGCCGCCGGACTTCGACATCTGGTTCGACCCGCACGGCAATCAACGCAAGCTGCGCCACGGTCCGTCATTGCACTGGAACAGCCGTGACGAGCTGGAGCGCGTGGATCTGGTTATCCGTCAGGACAGCGATAACGATGCCGAGTATTACCAGTACAGCGCGGGCCAGCGGGTCCTCAAATGTCATGAATGGTTCACCGACAAGGTCCGCCACTTCCAGCAGGTGCGTTACCTGCCGGGGCTGGAAATTCGCAGCAAGGACAACGGCGAAGAGCTGCACATCATCAGCCTCGGTAACGCGCGTTGCCTGCATTGGGCGCAACGTTCAGCGCCGATAGACGACCAGATGCGCTACACCCTCGAAGACCACCTAGGCTCTTGCGTGATGGAGCTCAATGAAGACGCTGTGGTCACCAGCGCAGAAGGCTATTACCCGTTCGGCGAAACCGCGTGGATGGCGCCGGAATCGGAAATCGAATACCGCTTTATCCGTTATTCCGGCAAGGAAATGGATGTCAGCGGTTTGTACTATTACGGCGCCCGTTATTACGCGCCGTGGTTGCAGCGCTGGGTCAGTACTGACGCCGAGCAGGCGGACGGCCTGAATTTATATGCATTCGTGGGAAATAACCCGATCCGTTTCATCGATCCGGACGGCAACAAGCGTGCAGAAGGCGTGATCATGCTGTATTCGGCGTTCGCATCCGCCGTGGAAGGGCATTCCGAAGAAGTCCTGGGACAGCTGCACAGCATCATTCATCAGGATGTTGCACTGAGCATGGCAATGAATCTGGCGGGAGAAACCCTCAGAGGCGTTATCGGTTATGAGGGTGGATCCATCGGTGGTACGCAATTTGACACCATGATCCCCGCTCTTGAAGTAAAGCCGAATGTGTTGAAACCCTCAGGCTTGATCGGCGGCAACATCGGTGGAGATGTCGCCGCAGCTATCGGCGAACCACTGGCTGACCATGTCAGGCTTCGCGTCGGTCCTTTGATACCGCAGACCTCGCAGATGTCCGTCAGCGCGATTGATCAAAGTCTGGGAATTCAGGAATCGGTCAGGGAGATCAACTCCTGGAAAGACTTCAGGAGGGAGCTGCTCCATCCGGCACTCAATGCGATCACCAACCCAGTGTTTTTGATGAACAGAGTATTCGGATCGGTAATCGCCATCATTCCCGGCGCACTCAATATGGGAAGTCGGGCGCAGGAAGCACAGGACATCAAGAACCGCCTCGACCCGGTGAAAATCGAAAAGATCGAGAAAATGCTCAGCGAGTGGAAAGCAGCCATCGAAGAACGGTCTGCATGGGCAGAGAATGCCTTTGATGCACTGGGCGTTGACAGTGTTTCGCCCGCCAATGTGCTGCCGAATGCGAATAGCAACACGTCCAGCGAAATGTTGGCGGTCATCACGCGTTCCGGCCTGCAGCAAAGGAACCGGGCTGTACTTGCGAACATCGCGCAAGCGCAGGCCGGCCTCGCGCATTACAAAGAGATGGGGTCGACGGACAACCAGTATTTGGCAAGGCAGCGACATCTGGCATCGAAAAAACCTGGCAGTCCACTGGTTGCCAAGTTTAAAAATGGACGATGAAACCATGCACTCGCGCACGCCGTCCTTGTCGGCCACTGACGGTCGAGGCTTAACTGTCCGGCAGATCGATTACCTGCGCAACCTGGCCGGCGCCTCCCCCAAAGCCCTCGTGACTCGCCAGCAATACGATTTGGCCGGCCGTCTGGCATTGCAGCAGGATCCGCGTCTGACCGTTGCCAACGTCAGCACCGTTTACGCGCTGAACGGCGATGCGCTGTACACCGCCAGCGTGGACAGCGGCCAGCGTTTGATGCTGCCCGGGTTGGCCGGCGAGCCAGTGCAGCGATGGGACGGCCGCCACCAGCATTGGCTGTCGTCGTTCGACGAGCAACTGCGCGTGGTGAAGCTCGAGATGACCGGCAACGACAAGACACAGCTCGACACCTTCACCTATGCCGACGGTTCTGCCGATACAGGTAACAACCTCCGTGGCCAGTTGATCCAACGGACAGATGCCTCCGGTTCGTTCGAAGTTGCCAGCTACGCTCTCACCGGCCAACCACTGCAAGAGACCCGCCTGTTTCACGACGGCGCGTCTTTCGCCAGCCATCAGGTATTCAGCCCGCTCGGTACCATGCTCGAGCAAACCGACGCCGGCGGGCATTGTCGGCAATCGCGCTACGGAGTCGCAGGACAGCTCAAAACAGTAGATCTGCTGATCGGCGGCACAGAACGACACCACGTATTGCTGGCTGCGCACTACAACGCCAATGGCCAGCTCATCGAGCAAGAGGACGGCAACGGCGTGCTCAGCGAATGGACCTACGAGCCAGCCGACGGACGCTTGCGCACCCGGATCAGCCATAAGCCCGGCCAACCCGCATTGCAGGATCTGCAATATTTCTACGATCGCGTCGGCAATATCATCCGCATCGAAGACCATGCCTTCGAGCCCACCTGGTTCGCCAATCAACGGGTCGACGGCCACCGTGAATTCAGCTACGACTCCCTGTATCGCCTGATCCGCGCGACCGGTCATGACGACGCCCTGCCCCCGGACATTCCCGGCCTGCCGCGACCGCCCGACGAGCGAAACCGCCTTAATTACACTCAGACGTATAGCTACGACGATGGCGGCAATCTGACCGAGTTGCGTCATCAGCGCGACGGCAACAGTCGTACCCGCACGATGCGCATCGACGACAAAAGCAATCGCGGGGTGCGTTGGCAAACAGGTGACGAGCCGCCGGACTTCGACATCTGGTTCGACCCGCACGGCAATCAACGCAAGCTGCACCACGGTCCGTCATTGCACTGGAACAGCCGTGACGAACTGGAGCGCGTGGATCTGGTTATCCGTCAGGACAGCGATAACGATGCCGAGTATTACCAGTACAGCGCGGGCCAGCGGGTCCTCAAATGTCATGAATGGTTCACCGACAAGGTCCGCCACTTCCACCAGGTGCGTTACCTGCCGGGGCTGGAAATCCGCAGCAAAGACAACGGCGAAGAGCTGCACATCATTAGCCTCGGTAACGCGCGCTGCCTGCATTGGGCGCAACGTTCAGCACCGATAGACGACCAGATGCGCTACACCCTCGAAGACCACCTCGGCTCTTGCGTGATGGAGCTCAATGAAGACGCCGTAGTCACCAGCGCAGAAGGCTATTACCCGTTCGGCGAAACCGCGTGGATGGCGCCGGAATCGGAAATCGAATACCGCTTTATCCGTTATTCCGGCAAGGAAATGGATGTCAGCGGTTTGTACTACTACGGCGCCCGTTATTACGCGCCGTGGTTGCAGCGCTGGGTCAGTGCGGATCCGGCGGGGGATGTGGACGGTTTGAATCTGTATGGTTTTGTCGGTAACAACCCGATCGTCCATGTCGACCAGACCGGTGCCTTCAAAGTGGTGTTTGACCTGGTCAGAAAAGCGGTCGGTATTTTTGATAAAGCGCAAACTGCGGCGGAGCAATTGCACAACCTGACCACCGAGTTCGATGGCCTGATTCCTGAAGGCCAGAACATCGAGGAGGTGCGCAAAAGCATGACGTTCGGCAAATTCATCACCTCCCGGGCCGGCATCAAATCGGTCTTTTACGGTATCGGCAAAGGCATCGCCATCGGCAGTGTCATCGGCACCGTGGTACCCGGAATCGGCAACGCCATCGGTTCCGGCGCAGGGGCAATCGCGGGGGCAATAGTGTTTCCGGTATTGCGTTACCACTTTTTCAAGAAAGGTTTGAAAGCAGCGCAGACACTGCACACCCAAGAGCTCAAGGACGGGCTGAAAACGCTGGGCGACGGCGCTGCAAAAGCCGTCGACGGCGCGGGCGCTCTTCTCGATGGAGGTGCTGCGCTTATCGACAGCATCAAGACTTTCACGGATAACCTCAACAGCTACTCCGAGCACATCCAGAAGATGTTCTACGCCCAACTGGACGCACTGGATGCAGAAAAACAGCGTCAGGTCATGAAGCTGTCCAGGAATGGTGTAGACCCGTTCGAGGCCATCGACAAGGTCATGCAAACCGCCCAGGCGACTATCGAAGCGCCAAGCGAGGCGCAAGGCGTGACTGAACGCCTGCAGCAACTGGAGCGCTCGCTCGCTGCCGAACCTCAGGCAAGACCGGTGCCGAAGCCGAGGTTGAATCTTGTGCATCGACGTCAGGTACAGGAGACAGCTGTCTAGCAGACACGGCCGGCGCGAACAGCGCGCCCGGCCACCTCGGCCCATGCTATCGTGCCCGCCCGTCCTGCCGACCTTTCATCCAGCATGCTGCCGACTTCCCGTACCCTGCGTCTGTCGTTGTATTCCCTGCTGATCATCGCCGGCACGGTCATTGCCGCGACGCTCGCGATGCGCCACGCGGAACGTCAGGCGCTGGAAGAAGACGCCGCCCGCGCCAATCAGCAACTGGGGTTGTACGCCAACTCCTTGCACACCCTGATCGACCGCTATCGCGCCCTGCCCGCCGTACTGGCGCTGGATCCGCAATTGCGTTCGGCCCTGGCCGGCCCGGTCGATGCTGCGCAGCAAGCGGCATTGAATGTGAAGCTGGAAAAGATCAACGGCGCCGCGCAATCCTCGACCCTTGAACTGCTCGATCGCACCGGCCTGGCCGTGGCCGCCAGCAACTGGCGCTTGCCCAGCAGTTACGTTGGCCACAATTACGGCTTCCGCCCCTATTTCAGCCAGACCCGCACCCAAGGCACCGGGCGTTTTTACGCGGTAGGCGTGACCAGCGGCATTCCCGGGTATTTCCTTTCCAGCGCCGTACTTGGCGACAACGACGAGTTTCTCGGCGCGATGGTGGTCAAGCTGGAGTTTCCCGAACTGGAGCGCGAATGGAGCCAGGGCAGCGACACGCTGCTGGTCAGCGATGCACGCGGGATCATCTTTATCGCCAATCAGCCGGGCTGGCGTTATCGCGCCTTGCGGCCGTTGAGCGCTGATGATCTGGCCGAGATCAAAACCACCCGCCAGTACGACAAGCAATCGCTGATTCCGCTGACCCATTTGCCGCTACGGCGCTTCGATGACAACAGCGATCTGCGCCGGGTCGAAGGTCCGCAGGGCACGGCGGATTATCTGTGGGAATCGCTGCCGCTGACGACCGAGGGCTGGACCCTGCATCTGCTGCGTCGTCCGCAAGTGGCCTTCGAGGATTTGCGCAACGCCGCACTGGCCGCCGCTGGCGTGTGGCTGGCGCTGGTGTTCCTGTTGCTGTTCCTCAATCAGCGCTGGCGGCTGGCCAAGGTCCGTCAGCGCAATCGTGAAGAGCTTGAGCGTTTGGTCGAGGAGCGCACCCGCGACTTGCGTACCGCGCAGGAAGGTCTGGTGCAGTCGGCCAAACTCGCCGCGCTGGGGCAGATGTCTGCGGCGCTGGCTCACGAAATCAATCAACCGCTGACCGCCCAGCGCATGCAACTGGCAACTCTGCGCCTGCTGCTCGAACATGGCCGCGTCGATGACGCCTACAAGGCGCTGAAACCGGTGGACGACATGCTCACGCGCATGGCCGCCCTTACCGGCCACCTCAAGACCTTCGCCCGCAAAAGCCCGAGCGGCTTGCGCGAACGTCTGGATCTGGCGACGGTGGTCGATCAATCGCTGCAACTGCTCGATGCGCGACTGCGTGACGAACAGGTCAGTCTGGTGCTGCATCTGACCCGCCCGGCGTGGGTACGCGGTGATGCGATTCGTCTGGAACAGGTGCTGATCAACCTGCTGCGCAATGCGCTGGATGCGATGCACGGCAAAGCCTGCAAGCGTCTGGAAATCCGTCTGGAGGCTGATGAACAATTGTGGCGGCTGAGCGTCAGCGACAACGGCGGCGGCATTGCCGAGGAACATCTCGGCCAGGTGTTCGATCCGTTCTTTACCACCAAACCGGTGGGTGACGGTCTGGGCCTGGGGCTGGCAGTATCCTTCGCCATCGTGCATGAATCCGGCGGACGCCTGAGCGTCGAGAATGGCGACCACGGCGCGGTGTTCAGCCTGACCCTGCCAATCGATCTGGAGGCACATATCTGATGCTCAATTCGGTGATGGCGGTCGACGACGAAAGCAGCATTCGCGACGCCGTTGAACAGTGGCTGAGCCTGTCGGGGTTTCAGGTGCAATTGTTCAGCCGCGCCGAAGAATGCCTTGCCGCGCTCCCGGAACATTTTGCCGGGGTGATCCTCAGCGACGTGCGCATGCCCGGCATGGACGGTTTGCAATTGCTCGCCGAAGTGCAAAAGCGCGACGCCGATCTGCCGGTGATTCTGCTCACCGGCCATGGCGACGTGCCGATGGCGGTCGAAGCCATGCGCGATGGTGCCTACGACTTTCTGGAAAAACCGTTCAGCCCGGAAACCCTGCTCGGCAGCCTGCGCCGGGCGCTGGACAAACGCCGCCTGGTCCTGGAAAACCGCGCCCTGCACGAACTCGCCGACAACCGCGCGAAGCTGGATGCGACGTTGCTGGGCGTGTCCCGTGGCTTGCAGACATTGCGTCGGCAAGTGCTGGATCTGGCGACGTTGCCGGTCAATGTGCTGATCCGGGGCGAAACCGGCAGCGGCAAGGAACTGGTCGCACGTTGCCTGCACGATTTCGGCCCGCGCGCCGGCAAACCGTTCGTGGCGCTGAACTGCGCGGCGATCCCGGAGCAACTGTTCGAGGCCGAGCTGTTCGGCCATGAGAGCGGCGCGTTTACCGGCGCCTCGGGCAAGCGCATCGGCAAGCTGGAATACGCCGATGGCGGCACGCTGTTTCTCGATGAGATCGAAAGCATGCCGCTGGCCCAGCAGGTGAAATTGCTGCGGGTCTTGCAGGAGCAGAAGCTTGAGCGGCTGGGGTCGAACCAGAGCATTCGCGTTGATTTGCGTATCGTCGCGGCGACCAAACCGGACCTGCTCGACGAAGCCCGCGCCGGACGTTTTCGTGAGGACCTGGCGTATCGCCTGAACGTCGCCGAACTGCGCCTGCCGCCGCTGCGCGATCGCCGCGAAGACATTCCGTTGCTGTTCGAGACCTTCGCGCAGAATGCCGCTCAGCGTCTGGGCCGGACCTTTCCGCCGTTGACCGGTGCGCAGCTCAGTCACCTGCTCAGCCATGACTGGCCGGGCAATGTGCGCGAACTGGCCAACGTCGCGGAACGTCAGGTATTGGGGCTGGATGAACCGGTCGCCGGAATCGATCCGGGGCAATCGCTGGCGGCGCAGCAGGAAGCCTTCGAAGCGCAATGTCTGCGCGCGGCGTTGACCCGGCACAAGGGTGATGTGAAAGCCGTGCTCGAAGAACTGCAACTGCCGCGCCGCACGTTCAATGAAAAGATGCAGCGGCATGGGTTGAGTCGGGAGATGTTTCTGGCGGAGTGAGGCAGAGATTTGTGGTGTAGCTGAAATCCATCCCCCTCACCCCAGCCCTCTCCCCCAGGGGGGCGAGGGGGGAGGGAGCCGATCTCCATGCTTTCCCGAATCTGTATTCGACTCGATATTGCAGGTCGATGTAACCCACGAGAACACCTCGGTCAGTCCCCTCTCCCTCTGGGAGAGGGCTAGGGTGAGGGGCTTTTGATCTTCACGCGGTAAGCGGAAATCCGCTCACTCAGCCCAATCAGTCGGCACAAATCCGCTCACTCCTCCCCGCTACCCCCTCTAAACCGGCCCCTCACCCCTTGGCACACCTCCTGCTATAGCCCTGGCAGGCTGCGTTCCGACGCGCTCCACAAAAACAATTAAACGAAGGATCCTTCAATGGATAACTCCAACGCCCTGCCCCTTGGGTCGGCTGCCGTGCCGGCCAAACCGAGAACCACCGCCAGCCGGATCAAATCGATCTTCAGCGGCTCTGTCGGCAACATGGTCGAGTGGTACGACTGGTATGTGTATGCCGCCTTCTCCCTGTACTTCGCGAAAACCTTTTTCCCCGCCGGCTCCACCACAGCGCAACTGATGAACACCGCTGCGATCTTCGCCGTGGGCTTCCTGATGCGTCCGATCGGTGGCTGGCTGATGGGCATGTACGCCGACAAGGTCGGGCGCAAGAAAGCGCTGATGGCCTCGGTGTACCTGATGTGCTTCGGCTCGCTGCTGATCGCCCTGAGCCCGAATTATGAAACCATCGGCATCGGCGCGCCGATCCTGCTGGTGTTTGCCCGCCTGCTGCAAGGCCTGTCGGTCGGCGGCGAGTACGGCACCTCGGCGACTTATCTGTCCGAGATGGCGACCAAGGAACGTCGCGGCTTCTTCTCCAGCTTCCAGTACGTGACCCTGATCTCCGGGCAGCTCATCGCCCTCGGCGTCTTGATCGTGCTGCAAAACATGCTGACCACCGAACAGCTCTACGCGTGGGGCTGGCGTATCCCGTTCGCCATCGGTGCGCTGTGTGCGGTCGTGGCGCTGTACCTGCGTCGCGGCATGGAAGAAACCGAGTCGTTCACCAAAAAAGAGAAATCCAAGGAAAGCGCCATGCGCACCTTGATGCGCCACCCGAAAGAGCTGTTGACCGTGGTCGGCCTGACCATGGGCGGCACCCTGGCGTTCTACACCTACACCACCTACATGCAGAAATACCTGGTGAACACGGTCGGCATGAGCATCTCCGACTCGACCACCATTTCCGCCGCCACGCTGTTCCTGTTCATGTGCCTGCAACCGATCATCGGCGGCCTGTCGGACAAGATCGGTCGTCGCCCGATCCTGATCGCGTTCGGCGTGCTCGGTACGATTTTCACCGTGCCGATCCTGATGACCCTGCACACCATCCAGACCTGGTGGGGCGCGTTCTTCCTGATCATGGCGGCGTTGATCATCGTCAGCGGCTACACCTCGATCAACGCGGTGGTCAAAGCCGAATTGTTCCCGACCGAAATCCGCGCCCTGGGCGTCGGCCTGCCGTACGCACTGACCGTGTCGATCTTCGGCGGCACTGCCGAATACATCGCGCTGTGGTTCAAAAGCATCGGCATGGAAACCGGTTACTACTGGTACGTCACCGCGTGCATTGCCGTGTCGCTGCTGGTGTACATCACCATGAAAGACACCCAGAAGCACTCGCGGATCGTGACTGACTGATAGGGCTACTTCGCTGGCAGGCCACAAAATCTGTGTCCTGCCACGAACCCTACGGGGTCTCGCGTCCGGCTGGAAATATGCGCTGGGTCCTTGCACTATGGCTGCATCCGAATGCAGCTCAGGAATCCGCTCCCCATGCCCGATGACATCCACTTCTACGAACCCGCCAACGGCCACGGCCTGCCTCACGATCCGTTCAACGCCATCGTCGGCCCGCGCCCCATCGGCTGGATTTCCTCGCAGGATGCCGAAGGCCGACTCAATCTCGCGCCGTACAGTTTCTTCAACGCCTTCAACTACGTGCCGCCGATCATTGGTTTTTCCAGTGTCGGGCGCAAAGACAGTCTGAACAACATCGAGCAGACCGGTGAGTTCGTCTGGAACCTCGCCACCCGCCCGTTGGCCGAGCAGATGAACCAGAGCTGCGCGATGGTCGCGCCCGAGGTCAACGAGTTTGAACTGGCGGGGCTGACCACCGTGGCGTCAAAGGTGATTTCGGTCCCACGGGTCGCCGAGAGTCCAGTGTCCTTCGAGTGCAAGGTCACGCAGATCGTCCAGCTGCAACGCGCCGATGGCGAAACGGTGCCGAGTTGGCTGATCCTCGGCGAGGTGGTCGCGGTGCACATCGCCAAATGGCTGCTGAAGGATGGCATCTACGACACCGCCGCCGCACAACCGATTCTGCGCGGCGGCGGGCCGGCGGATTATTTCCAGCTGGGGCCTGAGGCGCTGTTCAAGATGTGGCGCCCGGGGGCGCAGAAGTAATTACCAGATCAGCTCGGCGTCATCGGTGACGCCCTTGAGCTTGTCCAGTTCGTTGATGGCTGCGTCATCGGCAGCAATGGCGCCAGGAAACACCTGCTCATTGAGCAATTTGTGAAAGCGTGGTGCGCCGCCATCGACCAGGGCCTTGACCGCGATCGCCGCGTAATAACCCTTGTTGCCGCCCAGCTCGACGGGGACGACTGCGGAGACTGCTTCGAAGCGTTCAAACTCTTTACGTGCCATGTCGCGGATCCTGGCTCAATCAAATAAGCCGGACATTAAACCCTCAACCGGCGAGTTTGTGTATCGGCGCAGCGCATTGACCGAGGGCCTGCGCGGCGGAAACGTCCCTGAACGTGTGGAAGTCGAGACTGTTGACCACCAGGTCCTGGACCAGCTCGGCGAAGACTTCCATCGACGGACTGTTGAAATACGCCGTCATCACTTGCTGACTGCTCCAGTAGCCGCTGACCAGCCAGAGGTCGGCGTCGCACTGCGATTGTTGCAAGGAAAAACTCAGGCAGCCGGGCGCCGCGCGCGAGACTTCGATCAATGCGCTCAGGCGCACACCGAGTTCCGCCGAACGCCCGGCCTGGGCACGAACGAAGGCCATATGACTGACAGGCATTTGCTTGGACATGATCAACCCTCCATGAAATCGCGTGACAGCCGGGGGACGGGCTGCGACTGAAGCAAAGATTAAGGGCCGGGGCGGCTGCGCCGTTAGTCGATTCCTGCCTTCGCGTTGCACAATCCTGCGAGACTGCGCAGACGACCTGTAACAACCTGTAAACCCGCGCAACACGTCTGTCATACGCGTTTTGTGTAGGAGCTGCCGAAGGCTGCGATCTTGTGCTTTTGCCTTGAAGATCAACGGATCGCAGCCTTCGGCAGCTCCTACAGAATCGTATGGCGGGAGACATGTGCGCACCTGCGGGCAGAATCAGGCAAGCATTTGGCAGAATGTGTCTACCGCCGCCGCTTGCACAAACATATGCTCTGCTGCATTCCCCCCTCACTTGCCGAGGATGCCGTGCATGACGTCATTCGATCGTTTTCAAGCCGAACCCAGCGCCGACATGGAAAAGCAGCGCGCGGAGCTGGCGGCGATCATCCGCCGCAACACCAGCGACGATGGCAGCTACCAGACCGCGATCGGTTCGCTGGTGATGTCGCGCCATACCCAGTCCCATGACTTTGCCCCGGTGCTCGCGCAGCCGGCGCTGTGCATCATGGCGCAGGGGCGCAAAGAGGTGCGCCTGGCCGACGAGTTCTTCAACTACGACCCGCTGAATTATCTGGTGGTGTCGGTCTCGATGCCGCTCAGCGGGCGCGTGGTCAATGTCTCGCCGGAAGAACCGATCCTCGCCGTGCGCCTCGACATTGATCCGACCGAAATCACCGCGCTGATCGCCGACGCCGGCCCGATGGGCGTACCGACGCGGCCGACCGGACGCGGTCTGTACGTGGAAAAAATCGACAGCGCCATGCTCGACGCGGTGCTGCGGCTGGCGCGGCTGCTCGACGCGCCGAAAGACATCGCCATGCTCGCGCCACTGATTCGCCGGGAGATTCTCTATCGCCTGCTGCGCAGCCCACAGGGCCATCGTCTGTATGAGATTGCGATTGCCAACAGTCAGAGCCATCGCATCAGCCAGGCCATCAAATGGCTCAACGGCAATTTCGAGCAACCACTGCGCATCGATGATCTGGCGCGGGAAGTGAACCTCAGCGTGTCGACGTTGCATCATCGCTTCAAGGCGATGACTGCGATGAGTCCGTTGCAGTATCAAAAACAGTTGCGCCTGCAAGAGGCGCGTCGGCTGATGTTGACCGAAGGGCTGGAAGCGTCGGCGGCGGGGTATCGGGTGGGCTATGAAAGTCCGTCGCAGTTCAGCCGTGAGTACAGCCGACTGTTTGGTGCGCCACCGTTGCGGGACCTGGCGCGGTTGCGGCTGTCGGTGTAACTCCATAGAAGCCCCTCACCCTAGCCCTCTCCCAGAGGGAGAGGGAACCGATTGGGGGATATTGGAGAGGTTCAGCGACTTGCGATATCGGTGCTGAATCCGGAATCAGCCAAGCCAGGCCAACCCGGCGTTGGGTTGATGACCTTCAAATCCATAATCGACTCGGTTTTTCAGGTCGACGGAGAACGCAAGACACCTCACCCCAGCCCTCTCCCCCCGGGAGAGGGCTGGGGTGAGGGCAGGCTTCTACACCGCGCGCACGACGTGCTTGATCTCCAAAAACGCCGCCAACCCCCAAGGCCCCAGTTCGCGGCCGACGCTGCTCTGCTTGTACCCACCCCATGCCGCCTGCGGGAAGATCACCTGCGGTGCATTGATCCACACCAGCCCTGCCTGCAAGGCATTGGCCACACGATCCGCCGCTGTGGCATCGCGTGTCACTACGCTCGCGACCAGGCCGAACTGCGTGTCGTTGGCCAAGGCAATCGCTTCGGCCTCACTGGCAAAACCGCGCACACACACCACCGGGCCGAAAATCTCTTCACGCCATAACGCGCTGTCCAGCGGCACGTCGGTGAACACCGTCGGTTGCAGGAAATAACCGCGCGGCAAATGCGCCGGACGATTACCGCCGCACACCAACCTCGCCCCGGCGCTCAAACCGCGATCAATATGCCCAAGCACCCGCTGGTACTGCGCCTGATTGACCAGCGCGCCCATCTCCACGTCCGGATCGAACGGATCGGCCACTCGAATCGCCTCTGCGCGCTTTTGCAGACGCTGAAGAAACTCATCCATCAATTCCTCGGCAACCAGCACCCGACTGGTGGCCGAGCACATCTGCCCGGCGTTGAAGAACGCCCCGCCACAAGCCAGTTCCACCGCCAGCTGCAGATCAGCATCCGCCAGCACCAGCAACGACGATTTGCCACCCAGCTCCAGGCTCACACCCTTCACGGTTTCAGCAGCGCGTTGCATCACCTGCACACCAACCGCGTTGCTGCCGGTAAAGGAGATCTTGGCGATGCGAGGATCCGCCGACAACGGCGCGCCTACCGCCAGACCAGTGCCGCAGACCAGATTGAACACGCCGTCGGGCAAGCCGGATGCAGCGATGATCGCCGCCAGTTCCAGCTCCGGCAACGGCGTCACTTCAGAAGGTTTCAGCACCACGCAGCAACCGGCGGCGAGCGCTGGCGCCAGTTTCCACGCGGTGGTGACCATGGGGAAATTCCACGGCACGATCAGCCCGACCACTCCGCACGGCTCGCGCCGCAGGCGCGCACTGAAATCATCGCTGGGCAACGGCACGTTGCTGTCCTGCCCGGCGTCGAGGCCTTCGGCGAGTTCGGCGTAATAGTCGAACGTGGCGATCACGTCATCGACATCGATGGCCGCTTCGTACTGCGGTTTACCGTTATTACTCGACTGCAGATTCATCAAGTGATCGCGACCGTTGCGCACGCCGTTGGCAATGTTGCGCAGGATCGCAGCGCGTTCGGCGCCGGTGGTTGTCGACCAGTGTTTGAACGCCTCGGTCGCCGCGCTGATCGCCTGGTCGACGGCCTGTTCGTCGCCGCCATTGACGGTGGTCAGCAGCGCTTCGGTAGCGGGGTTGATCACCCGCAGATGTTCGCGGCCTGACGACCATTGGCCATTGATGTAGAGGCCGTCGAGTGTGGTTGGAAAGCTGATCATTGGGCCACCGCCTGCATCCACTGGTTCTGGTCGATTTCAATCAGCGTCGGGCCTTGCCGGTCCGTCGCCTCGCGCAGCGCTGCGCGCAATTCGTCGATGCTGCTGATGGCTTGCGCGGCGCAACCGAGGCCCTTGGCCACGGCGACGAAGTCCGGGGTGTAGATGTCCACGCCAACCGGTTCGATGGCGCGGTTGACCATGTACTTTTTGATCTCCTCGTAACCCTGGTTATTCCACAGCAGCACGATCACCGGCACCCGTGCTTCAACGGCGCTGGCCAGTTCCGGCAGGGTGAATTGCAAGCCGCCGTCACCGATCAGGCACACCACCGGCGGGCGCGCGCCGTTGTCGAGTTGTCCACCGAGCCACGCACCGATCGCCGCCGGCAACGCATAGCCGAGGGTGCCGTAACCGGTGGATGCGTTGAACCAGCGACGCGGACGCTGGGGGTTGAAAGTGAGGTTGCCGGTGTACACCGGTTGCGTGGAGTCGCCGACGAACACCGCGTCAGGCAGCTCGTGCAGCACGGTTTCGAGGAAACGCGTCTGCGCCAGCGTCGGCGCATCCCAGCTCGCCGCCAATTCATCACGCAGACGCGCGGCGCGAACCTGGCCCCAATCATTGCGGCGCTCGGCCAGCGGCTTTTGCGTCAGCGTGCTGAGCAAGGCTTGCGCGGCGTTGCGCGAATCAGCGACCAGTGCGACGTGCGGCGGGTAGTTGCGCACGGTCTGATCGGCATCGATGTCGATGCGCAGCAGCTTGCCGGGAATCTCGAAGCCGCCGGCGAAGGTCACGTCGTAATCGGTCTCGGCCAGCTCCGTGCCGATCGCCAGCACCACGTCGGCTTCAGCGACCAGTGCGCGCGTGGCGACCAGGCTTTGCGTCGAACCGATCAACAACGGATGGCTGGTCGGCAGCATGCCTTTGGCGTTGATGGTCAGCGCCACGGGAGCGTCGAGCAATTCGGCGAGTCGGGTCAGCTCCGGCGCCGCGTCGATAGCACCGCCGCCAGCAAGAATCAGTGGACGTTGCGCGCTGGCCAGCATTTCGCTCATGCGGTGCACGGCAGCCGGTGCGGCGCCGGCGCGATCGATATTCACCGGTAGGCTGGCGAGCAATTCATCGGCCTCTTCGACCAGCACGTCCAACGGAATTTCGATGTGCACCGGACGCGGTCGCCCGGCCTGGAACAGCGCGAAAGCGCGAGCAAGCACCACCGGCAATTCGGCAGCCGACATCAGCGTGTGCGAGAACGCTGCGACGCCGCCGACCAGTGCGCTCTGGTTCGGCAGCTCATGCAACTTGCCGCGCCCACCGCCCAACTGACTGCGCGACTGCACGCTGGAGATCACCAGCATCGGAATCGAATCGGCGTAAGCCTGGCCCATGGCCGTGGTGATATTGGTCATGCCCGGGCCGGTAATGATGAAACACACACCGGGTTTGCCGCTGGTACGCGCATAGCCGTCAGCCATGAACCCGGCGCCCTGTTCATGACGAGGCGTGACGTGGTTGATGCTTGAGCGGGCAAGGCCTCGGTACAGCTCAACGGTATGCACACCGGGAATGCCGAACACCTGCTCGACCCCGTAATTTTCCAACAGCCTGACCAGTACTTCGCCGCACTTTGCCATGTTGATTGCCCTTTCATTCACTGAACACTCCCTGTGGGAGCGAGCCTGCTCGCGAATAAGCGGTCCAGCCAACATCCGTGTCGAACCTTGAACCGTCTTCGCGAGCAGGCTCGCTCCCACAGGGTCCGTGGAGTGCCCATTGGAACGGTGCGCAACTGGCAGCAACAATCGATTAAAAGTCATACTAGCCATGTCCCCACGTCATACCTCGGATCGCCATGAAACGCCTGCCACCCCTGCCCGCTCTGCATACGTTCTGGATCACCGCGCAATGCTGCAATTTCACTCGCGCCGCCGAGCAGTTGCACATCACTCAGGGCGCGGTGAGCCGGCAGATCGCCGGGCTGGAAGAACAGCTCGGTTATCCGCTGTTCATCCGTCTGGCCCGAGGTCTGGCGCTGACGGCTGAAGGCCGCGAATGGCTGCCACAAGTGGAGAAGGTTTTCGGGCTGATCAGTGAAGCGACCGAGCAGATCGGGCTCAAACACCAGACGTTGCAACTCAAGGCCCCAAGCTGCGTGATGCGCTGGCTGCTGCCGCGCCTGCTGCAATGGCAGAAGGAACGCCCGGACGTGCCGGTGAAATTGACGGCCTCGCTGCAACACGGTGTGGATTTCCAGCGCGAGCAATTCGACGCCGCCGTGATCTACGGTCCGCCGCCGGACAATTCGCCAGGCGCACTGCATCTGTTCGACGAGCAACTGACACCGGTCTGCTCACCGCAACTGCTCAAAGGTTCGCCGGCGCTGAATTCACCGCAGGATTTGCAAGAGCATCTGTTATTGCACCCGACCCACGACATTCAGGACTGGTCGGTGTGGCTCGATGCAGCGGGATTGCGATTGGGCAACCTTGGCAGCGGGCAGCATTTCGAAACGCTGGATCAGGCGATGTCGATGGCCTCGCACGGCACGGGGGTGGCGATCGGGGACTGGTCGCTGATTGGTGATGATCTGAACGCTGGACGACTGGTGATGCCGTTTGCGTTGAAGGTGAAGACGGGGTTGGCGTATTACGTGGTGGTGCCTGCTGGAGCCGAACCCTCGCCGCAACTTGAGGAACTGATGCTCTGGCTGGTTGAGCAGGCTCATTTGCGCTGAAGCCTCTCCCCTCACCCTAGCCCTCTCCCCAGGGAGAGGGAACTGATTGGGGATACTCAAGAAATTCATCGACCTGACACAGCCACGCCGAATCCATAATCGACACGGCCGTTCAGGTCAATGCGTGACCCAAGACAACTCGGTCGGCTCCCTCTCCCCCGGGAGAGGGCTGGGGTGAGGGGAAAAGGCTTGACTCAATACCCGACGGTATAACGCTGCCGCGAATGCTTCGGCGTTTCCACTTCGTCAATCAGCGCAATCGCGTAATCGGCAAATGTGATCCAGCTGCGTCCTTCGGCACTGACCAACAGATGATCCTTGCCGACGCGGAATGTGCCACTGCGCTCACCCTCGACGAACTCCGCCGACGGCGACAAAAAGGTCCAGTCCAGTTCCTGCTCGTGACGCAACGCATCAAGAAACTCAGCACCTGCGCTCGCCTCGGCTTTGTATTCGGCCGGGAAACCGGCACTGTCGATCACCCGCGTGTCATCCGGCAGCAACAGCGAACCGGCGCCGCCGACCACCAGCAAGCGCTTCACGCCCGTCTGCTTCACCGGTCCGACAATCGCCGAGGCCGGGACGGAGGCGAAATGCGCTGCGCTGATCACTGCGTCGTGACCGGCCACCGCCGCTTGCAACGCTGCCGAATCCAGTACGTCGAGGCTCTTGCTGACGACACCGGCACGGCTGCCGATCTTCGAGGTATCGCGGGCAATGGCGGTGACGCTGTGGCCGCGACGCAGGGCTTCTTCCAGCAATTGGCTACCGGCACGGCCGGTGGCGCCAATGATTGCGATCTTGCTCATGACATTCTCCAGTTGGCTTGAAAATGCTGCGTGTTCAGGTTCGGCTTACCACTGCATCTCGCCCTTGGCGACTTTCGCGCTGAGCTCCAGCGAGCTTTCCTCGCCCAGCTGCGGGTAGCGTTTTTTCATCGCCGCGATCAGTGCAGCGGAGTCTTTGGCCTTGGCGGTTTCGGCATCGAAGGCCTTGATGTAATCGGCGGTGAATTTCACGCTGGCCAGCGAGCGGCTGCTGTCACCCAGGTAATGACCGGGCACCACGGTTTGCGGTTTCAGGCTTTCGATGGTGTGCAGGGTGTGCAGCCAATCGGCGTGGGATTGCGCGGTCTGGGTGTCGGCCATCCACACATGAATGTTCTCGGCGACCACTACGCCACCGACCACTGCTTTGAGCGACGGGATCCATACGAAGCTGCGATCCGGTTGCTTGCCGTCGAGGCCGATCACCTGCAATTGCTTGCCTTCGAGGGTCAGGCTGTCGCCCTTGAGCACGTCCGGGACGATGGTTTTCGCCGGCACGTCGGCGCCCATTTTCGGCCCCCAGTAGGCCAGTTTGCCGTCGACGGTGTGCTTGATGTGATCGACAGTCGGCTGCGAAGCCAGCACTTTCGCCTGCGGGAATGCCTTGGTCAGGGTGTCGAGGCCAAAGTAGTAATCCGGGTCGCCATGGCTGATGTAGATGGTGGTCAATTGCTTGCCGCTGGCGCGGATCTTTTCCACGACCTGCTCAGCCTGGGATTTGCCGAATTGCGCGTCGACCAGAATCGCTTCTTTCTCACCGCTGACCAGCACCGAGCTGACCGGGAAAATCGCCTGGGTGCCCGGGTTGTAGACATCAAGGCTCAGCTCGGCAGCGGATGCATGGGCGGCAAAGCCGAAAAATGCTGCGGCGAGCAGAACGCGTTTGAAGGGGGTGAAGCCGATCATGTGTTGCTCCGGATTGCGAATGCCAGTCTGGCGATGCAACAGAGCTTAGTTGCCAGACTCAGTACAAAAAATGCGATGCTTGAACATAGTTTGTTTCTGAAAGCGGGCAAATCATGGATCGGCTTCAAGCAATGCGGGTATTCGTCACGGTCGTGGACCTGGGCAGCCAGTCGGCGGCGGCCGACCACCTCGACCTGTCGCGGCCGGTGGTGTCGCGCTATCTGGCGGAGCTGGAAGACTGGGTCGGCGCGCGGCTGATGCACCGCACCACGCGCAAATTGAGCCTGACCGCCGCCGGCAGCGAAATCCTCCCGCGCTGCCGGCAGATGATCGACCTGTCGCACGACATGCAGGCCGCCGTCAGCGAACCCCATGACGCGCCGCGCGGATTGCTGCGGATCAGCGTCAGCACCTCGTTTGGCCAGGCGCAACTGGCCGATGCGATGGCGGCATACGTCAAGCTTTACCCAGGCGTGAGCATCGATCTGCAGATGCTCGACCGTACGGTGAATCTGGTCGATGAGCGCATCGATCTGGCGATTCGCACCAGCAACGATCTTGATCCGAATCTGATCGCCCGGCGCCTGACCGTGTGCCGCTCGGTGGTCTGCGCAGCACCGGCGTATCTGCTTGAGCATCCGGCGCCGTTGCGGGTGGAGGAACTGAGCCGACACAACTGCCTGACTCATTCCTATTTCGGCAAGAGCCTGTGGCATTTCGAGGAGGATGGCGAACCGGTTTCGGTGCCGGTGCAGGGCAATATCAGCGCCAACGAGGCCAGCACCCTCCTGCGCGCAACCCTGGCCGGCGCGGGCGTGGCGATGCTGCCGACCTACCAGGCTGGCGTGCATATTCACAGCGGCGAACTGCTGCGTTTGCTGCCACATGTCGAACCGCGCCAGATGAATATCTACGCGGTGTACGCCTCACGCAAACACATGCCGGCGGCACTGCGCAGCATGCTCGACTTTCTTGTGCAGCGCTTTCCCGAGGCCCCGGCCTGGGATGCCGGCCTGTAAACCCGATCCCTTGTGGGAGCGAGCCTGCTCGCGAAGAGGCCAGTACATTCAACATTGATGTCGCTTGGACCACCGCCTTCGCGAGCAGGCTCGCTCCCACATAGGCATCAATTCGCTGAATGGCCGGCTAAATCCTCAAGCGCACTCGCTGGCAAGTACGCGCCGCTGACCTATGCTCAAAGTAATACCGCAAGGTAGACGTTCAGAGGTCGAACACCATGAACATCAAAACAAAAAGATACGCCGCCATCTTCATCACATGCGCCGCCACGCTGGCGCTGTACGGCACCGCTGCCTGGCGGGTCGAGCAGTTGCGCCAGCTGCCGCGTGAGTATGCGAGCTGCAACTATGAGCGGTGTATTCCGCACAATGCCACGCTGAACGCATTGCGCTGATAGACCTGCGCTGGAATGCAACTGCTGTGGGAGCGAGCCTGCTCGCGAATGCGCTGTGTCAGCCAGCCTAGTTGCTGAATGAAAGACCGTATTCGCGAGCAGGCTCGCTCCCACAGGGCTCATCAGCGCTTTCAGGATTGTTGCTCGGCCTTGAGTCGGTCGCGGAACGCCTTTGGCGAAATTCCCACGCGGCGGCGGAACAGGCGGGTGAAGTTGGTCGGATCGGAAAACCCCAGCAACTCCGACATCTCGTAAATCGTCATGCTGGTGTAGGTCAGCAGGCGCTTGGCTTCCAGCAACTGCCGCTCGTGCATGATCTGCAACGCCGGTTGCCCGGCCAGTTCACGGCAGGTGCCGTTGAGGTGCGACACGGAGATGCCCAGGCGATGGGCGAGGTCTTCGACCTTGACGTGCTGGCGGTAAGTCTCTTCCACCAACTGAATGAAACCGTTGAGGTATTCGCGCTGGCGTTGCGGCCGTTGGCTGGCCTTGTGGCGGACGATCGCCTGGCGGCTGACCCAGACCATGATCACGCTGACCAGCGAATGCATGAGCATTTCCCGCGCCGGTTGATGACCGTTGTACTCGGCCTGCAAGGCTGAAAACAGGCTGTTGAGATAATCGCCATCCTTGCCGGCCGGGTAGTTCTCCGCCCGGGCCAACGCGTGTACCGAATCGCCCAATTGCGCCTGCAAATGATTGATCAGCGGCGTGGCCAAGGTGACGATGAAGCCTTCAACATCCTCGGAAAAACGAAACCCGTGCACCGATAACGGTGGCAGCACCTGTATCGCCGGAGTCTCAAGCTGCGTGCGCTGGCCTTCGATTTCGAGCTCGGCCTGACCTTTGAAAACGAACAGCAGCTGGCACAGATCCGCATGGCGGTGAGGTTTGATTTCCCATTGATGTTCGCGACTGCGCGAGGAAATGGTTTCACAGTGCAGCAAGTCCGGGGTCGGCCAGTCCAGGCTTTCACCGTAGAGCTTGAACACCGGAATAGAAGGCAGGGCAGGCTTGTTCATACTTCAATCCAGGCCTCTGGTTTTTGGGCGATAATCGCACCGATTGGCAGAATGTACAGGTATCGGCTCAGTTTTCACCTTCAATTGACAGACCCGCAAGGGAAAAATGCAAGCACTCGATCCATAAAATCATTCACCGGCTGTTGCTGCGTGAAGCTTGCGAGTCATAAAAACAATGAAAACCCTGAAAACCCAAGTCGCCATTATCGGCGCCGGTCCTTCCGGACTGCTCCTCGGCCAGTTGCTGCACAACGCTGGCATCGAAACCCTGATCCTCGAACGCCAGACGCCTGATTACATTCTTGGGCGCATCCGTGCCGGTGTGCTTGAACAAGGCATGGTAGAGCTGCTGCGTGAGGCCGGCGTCGGTCAGCGAATGGATGCCGAAGGCCTGGTTCATGGCGGCTTCGATCTGGCGCTGGACGGGCGTCAGGTGCACATCGATCTGCACGCTCTGACCGACGGTAAAACAGTAATGGTCTACGGTCAGACCGAGGTCACCCGCGACCTGATGGCCGCTCGTCGGGACGCGGGGGCGCTGACAATTTATCAGGCAAGCAATGTCGTTCCCCACGGCATGAAAAGCGACGAAGCTTTCGTCACCTTTGAAAAGGACGGTGAAAGCTGGCGCGTCGATTGCGATTACATCGCCGGTTGCGATGGTTTCCATGGCGTCGCGCGGCAGTCGATTCCGGCCGATTGCCTGAAGATCTTCGAGCGGGTCTACCCGTTCGGCTGGCTGGGCATTCTCGCCGACACGCCGCCGGTCCACGACGAATTGGTCTATGCCCGCCACGAGCGTGGCTTCGCTTTGTGCAGCATGCGTTCGGCCACCCGCACCCGCTATTACCTGCAAGTCCCGGCAGATGAAAACGTCGATGACTGGAGCGATCAGCGTTTCTGGGATGAGCTGAAAAAACGCCTGCCGGATGCCCTCGCGGAAAAACTGGTGACCGGCCCTTCGATCGAAAAAAGCATCGCGCCGCTGCGCAGTTTTGTCGTCGAACCGATGCAATACGGCCGGATGTTCCTGGTCGGCGACGCCGCCCACATCGTCCCGCCCACTGGCGCCAAGGGCTTGAACCTGGCGGCCAGCGATGTCAGCACGTTGTTCAATATTCTGCTGAAGGTCTATCGCGAAGGCCGCACTGATCTGCTGGAAAAATACTCGGAAATCTGCCTGCGCCGGGTGTGGAAAGCCGAACGGTTTTCCTGGTGGATGACGTCGATGCTGCATCGCTTCGACGAGCACGATGAATTCAGCCAGCGCATCTGCGCTTCGGAACTGGACTATTTTGTCAGCTCGCAAGCCGGGCAAAAAACCATTGCAGAAAATTACGTCGGGCTTCCGTACGAGGCTATCGAATAGCTTCCTACCGACTTACACTGCGAGCATCCACCCGCGCGCGATGGCCGCGCGGGTCCATCAATGCCCGCAGGCTCGCCCGTGACCACTCTCAATCAACCTGAAACGCCCAAACCGGCCATTCGCAGCGTGCTGGTCGCCTTGATGATGGCGATCTTCCTCGGTGCGCTGGACCAGACCATCGTCGCCGTGTCGATGCCGGCGATCTCCGCGCAATTCAAGGACGTCAGCCTGCTGGCCTGGGTGATTTCCGGTTACATGGTGGCGATGACCGTGGCGGTGCCGATCTACGGCAAACTCGGCGACCTGTACGGGCGGCGCAAACTGATGTTGTTCGGCATGGGCCTGTTCACCCTCGCCTCGCTGTTCTGCGGCATGGCGCAGAGCATGGAGCAACTGGTGCTGGCGCGGATCCTTCAGGGCATCGGCGCCGGCGGCATGATCTCGGTGAGTCAGGCGATCATCGGCGACATCGTCCCGCCACGTGAACGCGGGCGCTATCAGGGTTACTTCAGCAGCATGTACGCCGTGGCCAGCGTCGCCGGCCCGGTGCTCGGCGGCTACATGACCGAATACCTGTCGTGGCGCTGGGTGTTTCTGATCAACCTGCCGCTGGGGCTTGGCGCGTGGTGGGTGGCACGGCGCAACCTGCGCGGCTTGCCGATTCCGCAGCGCAAACCGGTGATCGATTACCTCGGCACGGTGCTGATGATCATTGGTCTCACGGCGTTGCTGCTCGGCATCACCGAAGTCGGCCAGGGTCATTCATGGCGCAGCGGCGAAGTGCTCGGCCTGTTCGCCTGCGCCGTGGTGGTGCTGGCGCTGTTCGTCTGGCATGAACGCCGTGCACGCGAGCCATTGCTGCCGATGCACTTGTTCACCAATCGCAGCGCGCTGCTGTGCTGGTGCACGATCTTCTTCACCAGTTTCCAGGCCATCTCGCTGATCGTGCTGATGCCATTGCGTTTCCAAAGCGTCACCGGCGCTGGCGCCGACAGCGCAGCGCTGCACTTGCTGCCATTGGCGATGGGCTTGCCGATCGGTGCCTATTTCGCCGGCCGCCGCACCTCGATTACCGGACGCTACAAACCGCAGATTCTCACCGGGGCGATCCTCATGCCGATCTCGATTCTCGGCATGGCCTTCAGTCCGCCCCAAGCAACCTTGCTCAGCGGTCTGTTCATGCTGCTCAGCGGCATCGCCGGCGGCATGCAGTTCCCGACCTCGCTGGTCGGCACGCAAAACTCGGTGGAACAACGCGACATCGGCGTCGCCACCAGCACCACCAACCTGTTCCGCTCACTGGGCGGCGCGGTGGGCGTGGCGTTGATGTCGGCGCTGCTGCTGGCGTTGCTGCACGACTCCAGTTTCGCCCACCTGGCGAACAGTTCGCTGATCAGCGAAGGGCATTCGGGCAACGTTCTGCTCGATGGCCTGAACGCCGCACCCGGCGAAGCGCAGAACGCTTTGCGCGCGGAACTGCTGGTGACCTTCCGCCACTTGCTCTGGGTCAGCACGGCAGTGTCGTTGCTGGGGCTGGCAGCGGCGATTGCCATGCCGAACAACCTGCTGCGCGGACGGGAGCACGGCGCGAAATAATTGCCGCAACAAATACCACTGTGGGAGCGAGCCTGCTCGCGAATGCGCGGTGTCAGCCGACACATAGCTGAATGACACACCGCTTCGCGAGCAGGCTCGCTCCCACAAGGGAACGGTGTTCGCTCAAGGGCTGTAGTAACCCACCGCGACGAGGAAGTGCCCGACCTTTTTCAGGTACGCATGCTTGTCCTCGATCTTGCCTGTCACCGGGTTTTTCCAGCGGTATTCGTATTCGCCTTCATCCTGCTTGCCGATCAGCGCCAGAATCGGCTCGCCCACCGGTTTGCCTTCCGGGTCCTTGACCTTGCCGAAATCAGTGTTGATCAAGCGCAGATTGGTGCCATGGGCGACATACCGCTGGTTGTTCAGATCGACCACGAAGACATACAGGTCATCCTGCAGATATCCGCCCTTGAGCGAGTTGATCGCAACCAGCGTGCCCTTCTCGTCCTTGCCCAGATCCGTCGCGGCTTTGTCCAGCAAGGCCTTGGCCTGCTCAGCCGAAGCCCGTGGCAAATAGTAACCCACCGCGAGAATGCGCTGCCCGACGCGCTGATAAAACACATGCTTGCGCTCGACCTTGCCGTCGGCCCAATTCTGCCAGCGGTATTCGGCCTGCTGGATGCCGTTGCCTTCCGGCACTTTCAGCGCATCCTTGAACGCCTTCTGCAGATCCGGCCCGAGCACTTCGCTGACATCACGGCCGATCAGCGCCGATGACGGCCCGCCACTGGCAAGCATGACGCCTTTGGTGTCGAGGACGAACACGTAGCGATCCTTGTCGACGAACTCACCCTGGCGGCTGAAGGCGGCGAAGGCCTTGTCGCCATTGTCGTGGTAGTAGGCCAAGGCTTTTTCCAGCAGGGCGATGGCCGCCTGACTGTCATCCTTGGCGGCGGTGGCGGCGCTGGCCTGGCCGAAACCGGCCAGCAGAATCAGGCCGAGCCAGGCCACTTTATGCAAAAACCCCATAGCGCATCCCTCGTTCTTTTTGGTGTTTCAAGAGCGTAGACGGCTTGGGCTGATGTACGAGTATTCAGAATGATGCAGGGGATTACAGACCCCTGTGGTGAGGGGACAAAGCCCTCCGGGCAACAGATCAGTCGCTACGGGCGGGAATTGATCTGCTGCTGCAGGTTCTGGATCTGCGCCTGCAAAGTGTTGAGGTTGCGGGTCATCTGCGCGCGGAACGCATCGAACTCGGCGGTATTGCCGCCACCCTGCGGCGCTGCCGGGCGATTGTCCTGCTGACTTTTCAGCACGACGATGTCCTGCTCCAGACGATCGATCGCCGCGCTCGGGTTGCCCTGTTTCTTCAGCGCGGCGATATCGGCACCGAGGCTTTTGAACTGGGCGTCGAAAGCTTTCAACTGCGCATCGACCTTGCTGGTATCGGCCGGGGTGCTTTTGATGGTCGCCAGCTCGGCGCTCAAGGCTTTGACCTGAGCCTGCAACTGCGTATTGGCGTTCTGCTGTTCGGTGGTCTGCGCGGTCATCTGCGCCAGCCGCTTGTCCAGTTCGCTGGCCTGCCCGGCCACGCCTTGCTGCTGCTTGCTCTGGTCAAGCAGCTTGCCTTCGAGTTGCTTGATCTGCAGCTTCAGCGCTTCGCTGTCACTGTTGACGTTGCTCTGGCTGGCGACGACCTTGCCGGAAATATCCTGCAGGCGCCCCGCCGCTTCTTCGCTGATGCGGGCGAAGCTTTCCTGGGTGGCGACCAGTTGCTGTTCCATCAGCGAGATCTGCTGGAAGCTCCACCAGGCCAGACCGATGAAGGCGAAAAACAACGCACCGACCAGCGCCCACAGCGGCCCGGTGCTGGCGGCCCTGACCTTGACCACTGGCGCGCTGCGCGAATGCACGGAAGTACGGGGGCTAGGCGCGATGTCATCGTCGTCGAACGGGTCAGCGCGCAGGCTTGGCACGTTATCGAAATCGTCGTCGTGGGCATCGTTTCGCATGGACATTGAGGCAACCTTTGGCAAACGCGGTGATGGCTAAATGCTGCGAAGTATAACCGCCGCAGCCGCAGGCATTGACCCTCAACCCGCAAGGCGGTTCATTGCCGCCCGGCCGAATCGTTTCAACGGATGTCCTGGGCTTTCCACCACGCACAGAACTCATCGAGGGCAGCCCAGAGGCTGACTTTCGGATCGTAGTCGAGATAATGCCGGGCGCGGCTGATGTCGAGGGTGAAATTTTTTTTCATGACCTGCATGCCCAGACGCGACAGGGTCGGCTCCGGGCGTCCCGGCCAGAGCATGCACGCGCCTTCGTTGAGCGCCGCGACGCTGTACGCGAGACCGTAGGAGCGATATTTGCGCACCTGATCGACGTCCATCCGCCGCATCACGTAATTGACCACGTCCCACAGCGGCACCGGCGTACCGTTGCTGATGTTGTAAGCCTTGCCGAGCGCAGAACCTTGCGCCAACAGGCTGCTGAGCATGGCTTCGTTGAGGTTCTGCACGCTGGTGAAATCGACCTTGTTCAAGCCATTGCCGATGATCGCCAGCCGGCCCTTGCGTTGCATCTTCAGCAGGCGCGGAAAGATGCTCATGTCACCGGCACCGGTGACGAAACGCGGGCGCAGGGCAATGGCTTCCAGACCGAATTCCTGGGCACCGAAGACTTTCTGCTCGGCCAGATATTTGGTCGCGGCGTAGGGATGCTTGAAGCGTTTGGGCACTTGCTCTTCGGTCAGACCGAGATGGTCGCGGCCATCGAAATAGATCGACGGCGACGACAGATGCACCAGCCGCCGCACCCGCTGCTTGAGGCACGCTTCGACGACGTTTTCGGTGACTTCGACGTTGCCCTGATGAAAGTCCTGATAACGCCCCCACACGCCAACCGCACCGGCGCAATGCACCACGGCTTCGACGTCACGGCACAGGTCGCGCACCAGATCGGCGTCGGTCAGGTCGCCCGGCACAAATTCGGCGCCCCGGCGCACCAGATGCTCGACGCTCTCGGCCCGGCGACCGTTGACCCGCACTTCAAGGCCCTGC
Source organism: Pseudomonas siliginis (assembly GCF_024072275.1). Taxonomy (NCBI): domain Bacteria; kingdom Pseudomonadati; phylum Pseudomonadota; class Gammaproteobacteria; order Pseudomonadales; family Pseudomonadaceae; genus Pseudomonas; species Pseudomonas siliginis. Next base: position 4,644,365 of record NZ_CP099598.1, read on the forward strand.
TCCAGGGCGAAACGCGCAAAGCGCCCGCCAATAAAGCCACTGGCGCCGGTAACCAAAATCTTCATCAAAAACTCCAGGGAAGCAGCTGCAAGCTTCGAGCTTTCAGCTGCAAGTTGAAACGGTACGTGTTCTTGCCGCTTGCAGCTTGACGCTTGTTGCTGCGTTCAAGCCACTAGCCATTGCTTTGAGGAGCGCAGCAGTTGTTCGGTCAGTAGATTGAGCAACTGGCCGCCATTGCGCCAATGATGCCAGTACAGCGGCACGTCGATCGGTTTATCTGGCAGCAATTCGCGCAGCACCCCGCGTTGCAATTGCTCGCGCACCTGCAGTTCCGGCACCAGGCCCCAGCCCAGACCGGCTTCGGTCAGGCGGATGAAGCCTTCGGAGGACGGGCATAAATGGTGCTCGAACGCGCCGTCGACGCCCAACAGCGCCAGATAGCGATGCTGAAGGAAATCGTCCGGGCCGAACACCAGCGCCGGGGTGCGCGGCAGCTGTTCGGCGCGCACGCCTTCGGGAAAATGCCGAGCGAGGAAGGCTGGACTGGCCACCGCCCGATAACGCATGGCGCCGAGCAATACGCTGCGTGCGCCGGCCACCGGCCGCTCGCTGGCACACAGGCATGCGGCCACTTCACCCGCACGCATGCGCTTGAGGCCGACGGTCTGGTCTTCGACGATCAGGTCGAGCAACAAATGCTGCTCGGCGCAGAAATCGCCGACGGCCTCGGCCCACCATGTCGCGAGGCTGTCGGCGTTGAGGGCGATGCGCAGGCGATCGGGCAAGCCTTCTTCGTCGAGCGCCGGCACCACTGATTGCAAGTCGCGCTCGAGCAGACGCACCTGCTGCACATGGTTGAGCAAGCGTCGGCCGATCTCGGTCGGCGATGGCGGTGTTTCGCGCACCAGCACTGGCTGGCCGACCCGCGCTTCAAGCAATTTGATGCGCTGGGAGATCGCCGACTGTGACAGGCCGAGCACCTGTGCGGCGCGATCGAATCCGGCCTGCTCGACCACAGCGGCGAGCGCGGAAAGCAATTTATAGTCGAACATCAGTTTTCCTAATGGGCGATCAGCACTATTGGTTTTTCTTATACAGCGTCACACCGGAGAATAGCCAGCAAGCACTCTCTTTCAAGGATCTCTCCCATGTGGCAAAGCTACGTAAACGGCCTGTTGGTGGCGTTCGGCCTGATCATGGCGATCGGCACGCAAAACGCTTTTGTCTTGGCGCAAAGCCTGCGCCGTGAACACCATTTGCCGGTGGCGGCATTGTGCGTGGTGTGTGACGCAATTCTGGTCGCGGCCGGGGTGTTCGGCCTAGCGACGATCCTGGCGCAGAACCCGACCCTGCTGGCGATCGCCCGTTGGGGCGGTGCGACGTTTCTGATCTGGTACGGCAGCCAGGCGCTGCGCCGGGCCTGCTCGAAACAGAGCCTTGAGCAAGGCGAAAACCAGACCGTGCGTTCGCTGCGCGCAGTGATGCTCAGCGCGCTGGCGGTGACCTTGCTCAACCCCCACGTTTATCTCGATACGGTTTTGCTGATCGGCTCGCTGGGCGCGCAGCAATCGGTGCCGGGCGCTTATGTGGTCGGCGCGGCGAGTGCATCGTTGCTGTGGTTTTTCACCCTGGCCCTAGGCGCGGCGTGGCTGGCACCGTGGCTGGCCCGCCCGAGCACGTGGCGCATTCTCGATCTGGTGGTGGCGTTGATGATGTTTGCCGTGGCCGCGCAGTTGATCATCGCCGGATGAATAATTGCCAAAGGCTCTGGAACCTCTATCCCACACAGTTGTTGCGTGGTTAAGGCGCGACCCCGGTGCTATGATCCGAACCCTGCGCCGCAAAGAGTAAAAACTCGCCGGTGCATTTCCGGCCGCCCGTGATCGGCCTTGCGCTCACCGCAACAGACCTGATTAGGAGAATCATCATGGCTTTCGAATTGCCGCCGCTGCCTTACGCACACGATGCCCTGCAGCCGCACATCTCCAAGGAAACCCTGGAGTTCCACCACGACAAGCACCACAACACCTACGTCGTGAACCTGAACAACCTGGTGCCAGGCACCGAGTTTGAAGGCAAGACCCTGGAAGAAATCGTCAAGACTTCTTCGGGCGGCATCTTCAACAACGCCGCTCAGGTCTGGAACCACACCTTCTACTGGAACTGCCTGGCGCCAAACGCCGGTGGTCAACCAACCGGCGCCCTGGCAGATGCCATCAACGCAGCGTTCGGTTCGTTCGACAAGTTCAAGGAAGAATTCAGCAAAACCTCGATCGGCACCTTCGGTTCCGGCTGGGGCTGGCTGGTGAAAAAGGCTGACGGTTCCCTGGCCCTGGCCAGCACCATCGGCGCCGGCAACCCGCTGACCAGCGGCGACACCCCGCTGCTGACCTGCGACGTCTGGGAACACGCTTACTACATCGACTACCGTAACCTGCGTCCGAAGTACGTTGAAGCGTTCTGGAACCTGGTCAACTGGAAGTTCGTGGCCGAGCAGTTCGAAGGCAAAACCTTCACCGCTTAAGCTGCGCGCCAGATGAAAAACCCGGCTTCGGCCGGGTTTTTTTATGCCCGGCGCATGGCGTTTCTCGCACGGTAAAAGCAGCTTCGCGCCGTTTGCCGCCAGCCCCCAGCGGTCTACCATCACAGACAGGAAAAAATCTTTGGCCCAGTGCTCAAGTTGAAGGCAATTGCAACCGACACAGTTAATTCAGAGCTATTACTCAAATGGCGACATTGCGGCCAGGATCACGGCGACTTTTCCCGTGCCCGATTGTCCCTTTGACTGCCAACCCGGGATTGCCAATACTCATGGCAACTTGACGCTACCCGCACGGAACAAGGAATAACCCTTTGAAGCTGGAACTCAAGAACAGCTTGTCGGTGAAGTTGCTCCGGGTCGTGCTCCTGTCGGCATTGATCGTAGGCGTAGTCTTGAGCTGCGCGCAGATTGTCTTCGATGCCTACAAGACCCGTCAGGCGGTTGCCGGCGACGCCGAGCGCATCCTCGACATGTTCCGCGATCCATCGACCCAGGCCGTGTACAGCCTGGACCGGGAAATGGGCATGCAGGTGATCGAAGGGCTGTTCCAGGACGACGCCGTGCGTCAGGCCTCCATCGGCCACCCCAACGAAGCCATGCTCGCGCAGAAATCCCGCGAACTGCAGCATTCCAATAGCCGTTGGCTGACCGACCTGATTCTCGGCCAGGAACGCACCTTCACCACGCAACTGGTCGGCCGCGGCCCCTACAGCGAATACTACGGCGACCTGAGCATCACCCTCGACACCGCCACCTATGGCGAAGGGTTTATCGTCAGCTCAGTGATCATTTTCATTTCCGGCGTACTGCGTGCGCTGGCGTTGGGGCTGGTGCTGTATCTGGTCTATCACTGGCTGCTGACCAAACCGCTGTCACGAATCATCGAGCACCTCACCGAGATCAACCCGGATCGTCCCAGCGAGCACAAGATTCCGCAGATCAAGGGCCACGAAAAGAACGAACTGGGCCTGTGGATCAACACTGCCAACCAGTTGCTCGAGTCCATCGAACGCAACACCCACCTGCGCCACGAAGCGGAAAACAGCCTGCTGCGCATGGCCCAGTACGACTTCCTTACCGGTCTGCCGAACCGCCAGCAATTGCAGCAGCAACTGGACAAGATTCTCGTCGATGCCGGCAAATTGCAGCGCCGCGTCGCGGTGTTGTGCGTCGGCCTGGATGACTTCAAGGGCATCAACGAGCAATTCAGCTACCAGACCGGCGACCAATTGCTGCTGGCCCTGGCCGATCGTCTACGTGCCCACAGCGGTCGCCTGGGCGCCCTCGCTCGCCTGGGCGGCGATCAGTTCGCGCTGGTGCAGGCCGATATTGAACAGCCTTACGAGGCAGCGGAACTGGCGCAGAGCATTCTCGATGACCTCGAGGCGCCCTTCGCCCTCGACGATCAGGAAATCCGCCTGCGCGCGACCATCGGCATCACCCTGTTTCCGGAGGACGGCGACAGCACCGAGAAGTTGTTGCAGAAAGCCGAGCAGACCATGACCCTGGCCAAGACCCGCTCGCGCAATCGCTATCAGTTCTATATCGCCAGCGTGGACAGCGAGATGCGCCGTCGTCGCGAGCTGGAAAAAGATTTGCGCGATGCGCTGATCCGCGACCAGTTCTACCTCGTCTATCAGCCGCAGATCAGCTATCGCGATCACCGCGTGGTTGGCGTCGAAGCGCTGATTCGCTGGCAACATCCGGAACACGGGCTGGTGCCGCCGGACCTGTTCATCCCGCTGGCCGAACAGAACGGCACGATCATCGCCATCGGCGAGTGGGTGCTCGATCAGGCCTGCAAGCAATTGCGCGAGTGGCACGATCAGGGTTTCGTCGATCTGCGCATGGCGGTCAATCTGTCCACCGTGCAACTGCACCACGCCGAGCTGCCACGGGTGGTCAACAACCTGCTGCAAATGTACCGCCTGCCGCCGCGCAGTCTGGAACTGGAAGTCACCGAAACCGGCCTGATGGAAGACATCACCACCGCCGCCCAGCATTTGCTCAGCCTGCGCCGCTCCGGTGCGCTGATCGCGATCGACGACTTCGGCACCGGCTACTCGTCCCTCAGCTATCTGAAAAGCCTGCCGCTGGACAAGATCAAGATCGACAAGAGCTTCGTGCAGGACCTGCTCGATGACGACGATGACGCGACCATCGTTCGGGCGATCATTCAACTGGGCAAGAGCCTGGGCATGCAGGTGATTGCCGAGGGCGTGGAAACCGCCGAGCAGGAAACCTACATCATTTCCGAGGGTTGCCACGAAGGTCAGGGCTACCACTACAGCAAACCGCTGCCGGCGCGGGAGCTGGGTATTTACCTCAAGCAGGCGCAACGCAGCAACGCGGCTATTTTATAAGATCGCAGCCTTCGGCAGCTCCTACATTTGAAATGCGTTCCCCCTGTAGGAGCTGACGAGTGAAACGAGGCTGCGACTTTTGATTTTCATGCGCAAATAAGAAATATTTCCAAGCACGCCTTTACACATAATGCGAAAGATTTGCATTATGTCGCAGTTTTGCGCGCCACCGGCGCCAGTCCACTCAACTACCGAAGCAGGATGTTCGCCATGATTCGTATGCCTCTGGCTACCGCCAGTCTGCTGGCCATCGCTATTTCCCTCGCCGGTTGCGGCGAAGGCAAGGACAAAGAAAAAGCCTCCGAAATGACTCCGGCTTCCAGCAGCGCTGCTCCAGCCCCTGCCGCTGCACCGGCTCCTGCTGCCGGTAAAGTTGACGATGCTGCCGCCAAGGCCGTGGTCGCGCACTATGCCGACATGGTCTTCGCCGTTTACAGCGATGCCGAATCCACTGCGAAAACCCTGCAAACTGCGGTCGACGCGTTCCTCGCCAAGCCGAATGCCGACACCCTCAAAGCCGCCAAGGCTGCCTGGGTTGCCGCGCGCGTGCCGTACCTGCAGAGCGAAGTGTTCCGCTTCGGCAACACCATCATTGACGATTGGGAAGGTCAGGTTAACGCTTGGCCGCTGGACGAAGGCCTGATCGACTACGTCGACAAATCCTACGAGCACGCACTGGGTAACCCGGGCGCCAGCGCCAATATCATTGCCAACACCGAAGTGCAGGTCGGCGAAGACAAAGTCGACGTGAAAGAAATCACCCCGGAAAAACTCGCCAGCCTCAACGAGCTGGGCGGCTCGGAAGCCAACGTCGCCACCGGCTACCACGCGATCGAATTCCTGCTCTGGGGCCAGGATCTGAACGGCACCGGCCCTGGCGCTGGCAACCGTCCGGCCTCGGACTACCTGGAAGGCGCCGGCGCCACCGGTGGTCACAACGAGCGTCGTCGCGCCTACCTGAAAGCCGTGACCCAACTGCTGGTCAGCGATCTGGAAGAAATGGTCGCCAACTGGAAGCCGAACGTGGCCGACAACTACCGCGCCACCCTGGAAGCCGAGCCAGGCGAAACCGGCCTGCGCAAAATGCTCTTCGGCATGGGCAGCCTGTCCCTGGGTGAACTGGCGGGCGAGCGCATGAAGGTTTCCCTGGAAGCCAACTCCCCTGAAGACGAGCAGGATTGCTTCAGCGACAACACCCACTACTCGCACTTCTACGACGCCAAAGGCGTGCGTAACGTTTACCTGGGCGAGTACACCCGTGTTGACGGCACCAAGATGACCGGCGCCAGCCTGTCGTCGCTGGTGGCCAAGGCCGATCCGGCTGCCGACACCGCGCTGAAAGCCGATCTGGCCGCGACCGAAGCGAAGATCCAGGTCATGGTCGATCACGCCAACAAGGGTGAGCACTACGACCAGTTGATCGCTGCCGGCAACACCGCTGGCAACCAGGTCGTTCGCGACGCCATCGCCGCGCTGGTCAAGCAGACCGGCTCGATCGAAGCCGCTGCGGGCAAACTGGGCATCAGCGACCTGAACCCGGACAGCGCCGATCACGAATTCTGATCGCAGCGTCCGCGTCAAAAAGAGGCGACCTTCGGGTCGCCTTTTTCATACCCCATGTTCACAGTCCCCTGTAGGAGCTGCCGAAGGCTGCGATCTGTTGATCTTGATTTTTGAAGATCAAAATCAAAAGATCGCAGCCTTCGGCAGCTCCTACAGGGGGTTTGCATCGCTCTGCAGATTTGCGCTGTATCAAGCAAACGATAATTCCTCTTATTCAAACTCCCCCGCCCTGTTAGACTTTGCGCCTTCATTTTTGCCCGTCCGCAGGATGTCTGATGCCCTCGCTGCCTCTTCGCTTGTCCGCACTGTTGCTGGCCCTGGGCCTGAGTGCCTGCGATGACGCCCCGCGTTTCACCAAGGCCGAGCCGGGGGAAGCGCGTTCGGGCGGTGCGGCGACTGTGCGCAAGAGCGATCAGAACGCCTTTTCCCTGCCATCGGCCAACTTGCCGTCCTCGCGGCGGGTGGACTTCAGTGTCGGCAACAGTTTCTTTCGCAGCCCGTGGGTGATCGCGCCGTCGACCACCACGGCGCGCGACGGTCTCGGCCCGTTGTTCAATACCAACGCCTGCCAGAATTGCCACATCAAGGACGGTCGCGGTCATCCGCCGGCACCTGATGCAAGCAATGCAGTGTCGATGCTGGTGCGCCTGTCGATTCCCGACGCGCCGCCCTACGCCAAAGTCATCCAACAGCTCGGCGTGGTGCCGGAGCCGGTATATGGCGGGCAGTTCCAGGATATGGCCGTGCCCGGGGTTGCCCCGGAAGGCAAGGTGCGGGTGGACTACACGCCGGTGCCGGTACGCTTCAAGGACGGCACTGAAGTCGAGCTGCGCAAACCGACCTTGCAGATCACTCAACTCGGTTACGGGCCGATGCACCCGGACACGCGTTTTTCCGCGCGGGTGGCGCCGCCGATGATTGGTCTGGGCCTGCTCGAAGCGATCCCCGAAGAGGCGATCCTCGCCAACGCCGCCGCCCAGGCGAAAGAGAACAACGGCATCAATGGCCGACCCAACCAGGTCTGGGATGACCAGTTGCAGAAAACCGTCATCGGCCGGTTCGGCTGGAAAGCCGGGCAACCGAATCTCAATCAACAGAATGTTCACGCGTTCTCCGGTGACATGGGCCTGACCACCAGCCTGCGGCCGTTCGACGATTGCACCGAGGCGCAGACTGCCTGCAAACAGGCGCCGAACGGCAATGGCCCGGACGGTGAACCGGAGGTGAGCGACAACATCCTGCGGCTGGTGCTGTTCTACAGCCGCAATCTCGCAGTGCCGGCGCGCCGTGGCGTCAACGATCCACAGGTGCTGGCCGGCAAGAATCTGTTTTTCCAGGCCGGTTGCCAGTCGTGCCACACGCCGAAATACACCACTGCCGCCGATGCCGCCGAACCGGAATTGGCCAATCAGGTGATTCGTCCATACAGCGACTTGCTGCTGCATGACATGGGCGAAGGCCTGGCGGACAACCGCACCGAATTTCAGGCCTCCGGCCGCGACTGGCGCACGCCGCCGTTGTGGGGGATCGGTCTGACGCAAGCGGTCAGCGGTCACACCCAGTTTTTGCATGACGGTCGCGCACGCAACCTGCTCGAAGCGGTGCTCTGGCATGGCGGCGAGGCGACGGCGGCGCAGCAACAGGTTTTGTCTTTCAATGCCGAGCAGCGCGCTGCGTTGCTGGCTTTTCTGAACTCACTTTAAATACTGTAAAAGCATCGGGAGCCCGACATGTTCCGTCCCAAGTTACTGTTCACCAGCCTTGCCGCGCTCGCCCTCGGCGCCTGCTCGCCGCAGGACCCGCAAGCGGTCACTTCGGCGGCGATCGCCAAATCGGTGATCCTGCCGACCTACACTCGCTGGGTCGAAGCCGACCGGCAACTGGCGGTCAGCGCCCTCGCCTACTGCCAGGGCAAAGAGACCCTGGAAACCGCCCGTGCCGACTTCCTTCACGCGCAGAAAGCCTGGGCCGAGTTGCAACCGCTGTTGATCGGGCCGCTGGCCGAGGGCAATCGCTCGTGGCAAGTGCAGTTCTGGCCGGACAAGAAAAACCTCGTCGGCCGTCAGGTCGAGCAATTGGTCGTGGCCCAGCCGCAGATCGATGCCGCAGCGCTGGCCAAATCCAGCGTCGTGGTGCAGGGCCTGTCGGCTTACGAATACATCCTCTTCGACGCCAAGCCTGACGTCGCCAACGACGCGCAAAAAGCCAAATACTGCCCGCTGCTGATCGCCATCGGCGAACGCCAGAAGCAACTGGCGGAAGAAATCCTGCAGGGCTGGAACAACACCGACGGCATGCTCGCGCAGATGAGCAAGTTCCCTAACCAGCGCTACGCCGACTCCCACGAAGCGATCGCCGATCTGCTGCGCGTACAAGTGACGGCACTGGATACCCTGAAGAAAAAACTCGGCACGCCGATGGGCCGGCAAAGCAAAGGCGTGCCGCAGCCATTCCAGGCGGATGCGTGGCGCAGCCAGTCGTCGCTGTCGGCGTTGGAAGCCAGCCTTGCCGCAGCCAAAACCGTCTGGGAAGGCGTCGACAACAAAGGCCTGCGCGGTCTGCTGCCGGCCGAGCAGAAACCGTTGGCGGACAAGATCGACGCTGCTTATGCCGCCTCGCTTAAACTGTTCGACAGCACCCAGCGTTCGCTCGGCGAAATGCTCGAGGACGACGCCGGTCGACAGCAACTCAACGATATCTACGACAGCCTCAACGTCGTCCATCGCCTGCATGAAGGCGAGCTGGCCAAGGCGCTGGGCATCCAACTGGGCTTCAACGCCAACGACGGTGACTGATGAGGGCGAGTGCCATGCTGCGACGTCAGGTTCTGACTTTAGGTAGTGCACTGCTGGGAGCAGTGACGCTGGGCGGCTGGACGCTGTTCAAACGCAAGGATCAGAGCCCGCTGCTGCTGTCGGCGCGCGACGATACTGACGGCAAGCATTACGCCGTCGGCTATCGGCTCGACGGTACGCGGGTGTTCGCCACCCACGTCGGCCAGCGTTGTCACGACATCATCAATCATCCGACGCAGCCGCTGGCGCTGTTCGTTGCACGGCGTCCGGGTACCGAGAGTTACCTGATCGACCTGCGCGACGGCACGTTGCTGCAGACCGTGACCTCGCAGCCGGACCGGCACTTCTACGGCCACGCCGTGGTGCACAAGGACGGCGAATACCTGTACGCCACCGAGAATGACACGAGCGATCCCGGCCGTGGCCTGCTCGGCGTGTACAAGTTCGAGAGCGAACGGCTGGTGCACACGGGCGAGATTTCCACTCACGGTCTCGGCCCGCATCAGGTGTCGTGGATGCCAGACGGCGAGACGCTGGTAGTGGCCAACGGTGGGATTCGCACCGAGGCGGAAAGCCGCGTCGACATGAACCTTAACGCCATGGAACCGAGCCTGGTGTTGATGCAGCGCGACGGCACGTTGCTGAGCAAGGAAACCCTCGCCCAGCAGATGAACAGCGTCCGCCACCTGGGCATCGCCAGTGACGGCACCATCGTCGCCGGTCAGCAATTCATGGGGCCGTCCCACGAGCGTTCGGAGCTGTTGGCGATCAAGCGACCGGGACAAGCGTTCGTGGCGTTCCCGGTGGCCGAGCAGCAGTTGCAGGCGATGGGGCACTACACCGCCAGCGTCGCGGTGCACAGCGATCTGCGTCTGGTCGCATTGACGGCGCCGCGCGGCAATCGCTTCTTTATCTGGGATCTGGACAGCGGCGAACTGCGCCTCGATGCGCCTTTGCCTGATTGCGCCGGCGTTGGTGCGGTAAAGGATGGCTTTGTCGTGACCTCGGGGCAGGGCCGTTGCCGTTACTACGATTGCCGCCAGGAACAACTGCTGGCCAAGCCGCTGGAATTGCCGGCGGGGCTCTGGGACAACCATCTGCACTTGATGGCCTGATACCCGCTCATTTTTGAGATGGCCCCCCATCCTGTGGCGAGGGGATTTATCCCCGTTGGGTGGCGCAGCCGCCCTTAAAACTGCAATTGCGGTATGACTGAAGGATTCAGGGGGCCGCTTCGCAGCCCAACGGGGATAAATCCCCTCGCCACAGGGTTCATATCCGGCCTTCACGTAATAACTGCCAGTTGGAATCCCCACCTGACTCGGAGTAATGTGCCCGCCTGTCTCATGATTTATCCAAGGAACTGGACATATGCTGCGTCGCCGCATGCTGATCATGTTGGGTGTTGTTTTGCTGCTCGTCCTGGTGCTGGGCGGATACAAAGCCTTTTCGATCTACACGATGATCCAGGGCTTTTCCAAGCCCAAGCCGCCGATCAGTGTCGCCGTGGCCACTGCCGGCGAACAGCCGTGGCAGATGCGTCTGCCCACCGTCGGCACGCTCAAGGCACTGCAAGGTGTCGACTTGAGTCTGGAAGTCTCCGGCACCGTCACTGAACTCAAATTCGAATCCGGGCAGAAGGTCAAGGCCGGGCAACCGTTGCTGCAACTCGACAGCGCCGTCGAATCCGCTCTGCTGGAAACTGCCCGCGCCGACCTCGGTCTGGCGCAGCTTGATTTCGGCCGTGGCGCGCAACTGGTCGACAGCCGCGCGATCTCCAAAGGCGAGTACGACCGCCTCTCCGCCGTGCTGCAAAAGAACAAGGCCACGGTCAATCAGCTCAACGCATCGCTGGCGAAAAAGCGCATCCTCGCGCCGTTCAGCGGCACTATCGGCATCCGTCAGGTCGACGTCGGCGACTACCTCGCCAGTGGCACCAAAATCGCCACGTTGCAGGACTTGAGCAGCCTTTACGCCGACTTCTACGTGCCCGAACAAGCGGTGCCGAAACTCGCTATCGGCCAGCCCGTGCAGTTCACCGTCGCCGCTTATCCGGGACAGAACTTTGTCGGCAAGATCAGCGCGATCAACCCGATCGTCGAAAGCACCACGCGTAATATTCTGGTCCGCGCCACCCTCGCCAACCCCGACGGCAAGCTGCTGCCGGGGATGTTCGCCAGCCTTGAAGTGCTGCTGCCGAATCCGCAGAAGCACATCGTCGTGCCGGAAAGCGCGATCACCTACACCCTGTACGGCAACTCGGTTTACGTGGTCGGGCAGAAGAAGGCCGAGGACGGCAGCGTCGCCAAGGATGAAAACGGCCAACCGCTGCTGATTGCCGAGCGGCGCTTCGTCGAGACCGGCGAACGCCGCGATGGCCTGGTGATGATCAACAAGGGCGTGCAGAGCGGCGAACAAGTGGTGACGGCTGGCCAGATCAAACTGGACAACGGTGCCCCTATCGCCATCAGCGACGACAAGACCCTCGGCGAGCAGAACAGTCCGCCTCGCGCCGACTGATCAAGGAATCCCCATGGCTTTTACCGATCCGTTCATCCGCCGCCCGGTGCTCGCCACCGTGGTCAGCCTGCTGATTGTGCTGCTGGGCTTTCAGGCCTGGAGCAAGCTGCCGCTGCGCCAGTACCCGCAAATGGAAAACGCCCTGATCACGGTGACCACCGCTTATCCCGGGGCCAACGCCGAAACCATTCAGGGCTACATCACCCAGCCGATGCAACAGAGCCTGGCCAGCGCCGAAGGCATCGATTACATGACTTCGGTGAGCCGGCAGAACTTCTCGGTGATCTCGATCTACGCGCGCATCGGTGCCAACACCGACCGCTTGTTCACCGAACTGCTGGCCAAGGCCAACGAGGTAAAGAACAAGCTGCCGCAGGACGCCGAAGACCCGGTGCTGAGCAAGGAATCCGCCGACGCTTCGGCGCTGATGTACATCAGTTTCTTCAGCAAGGACCTGAGCAACCCGCAGATTACCGACTATCTGTCGCGGGTCATCCAGCCAAAACTGGCGACGCTGCCGGGCATGGCCGAAGCGGAGATTCTCGGCAACCAGGTGTTCGCCATGCGCCTGTGGCTCGACCCGGTGAAACTCGCCGGCTTCGGCCTCAGCGCCGCCGACGTGACCGCAGCGGTGCGCCAGTACAACTTCCTCTCCGCTGCCGGCGAAGTGAAAGGCGAGTACACCGTCACCAGCATCAACGCCAACACCGAACTGAAATCCGCCGAGGCCTTTTCGGCGATTCCGCTCAAGGTCGATGGCGACAGCCGCGTGCTGCTGCGTGATGTGGCGCGGGTGGAAATGGGCGCGGAAAACTACGATTCGATCAGCTCGTTCGGCGGCACGCCGTCGGTGTATATCGGCATCAAGGCCACCCCCGGCGCCAACCCGCTGGACGTGATCAAGGAAGTGCGCAAGCTGATGCCCGAGCTGGAAGCGCAGCTGCCGCCGAATCTGAAAAGCGAGATCGCCTACGACGCCACGCTGTTCATTCAGGCCTCGATCGACGAGGTGGTGAAGACCTTGTTCGAAGCGGTACTGATCGTCATCGTCGTGGTGTTCCTGTTCCTCGGCGCGTTGCGCTCGGTGGTGATCCCGGTGGTGACCATTCCGCTGTCGATGATCGGCGTGATGTTCTTCATGCAGATGATGGGTTACTCGATGAACCTGCTGACGCTGCTGGCGATGGTGCTGGCCATCGGTCTGGTGGTGGACGACGCGATCGTCGTGGTGGAAAACATCCACCGGCACATCGAGGAAGGCAAGACGCCGTTCGACGCAGCCCTGGAAGGCGCCCGGGAAATTGCGATGCCGGTGGTGTCGATGACCATCACCCTGGCGGCGGTGTATGCGCCGATCGGTTTTCTCACCGGGCTGACCGGAGCGCTGTTCAAGGAGTTCGCCCTGACCCTGGCCGGCGCGGTGGTGATCTCCGGCGTCGTCGCCCTGACGCTGTCGCCGATGATGTGCGCGTTTCTGCTGCGCCACGAAGAGAATCCCAGCGGCCTGGCCCATCGTCTCGACCGAGTCTTTGAAGGCCTCAAGCGCCGTTATCAAAGCATGCTGCATGGCACGCTGAATACTCGGCCGGTGGTGCTGGTGTTCGCGGTGGTCGTGCTGTGCCTGATTCCGGTGTTTCTCAAGTTCACCAAGTCGGAACTGGCCCCCGACGAGGACCAGGGCATCATTTTCATGATGGCCAGCGCGCCGCAGCCGACCAACCTCGACTACCTGAGCACCTACACCGACGAATTCATCACCATCTTCAAGGAGTTTCCCGAGTACTACTCCTCGTTCCAGATCAACGGCTACAGCGGCGTGCAGGCCGGTATCGGCGGCTTCCTGCTCAAGCCATGGAACGAGCGCAGCCGCACGCAGATGGAAATCCTTCCCGAGGTGCAGAGCAAACTGGAGAGTATTCCCGGCCTGCAGATCTTCGGTTTCAACCTGCCCTCCCTGCCCGGTACCGGTGAGGGTCTGCCCTTCGAATTCGTGGTCAACACCGCCAATGACTACGAGCTGCTGCTGCAAGTCGCCGAGCGCATCGAGAAACGCGCCATGGAGTCAGGCAAGTTCGCCTTCGTCGACCTCGATCTGGCGTTCGACAAGCCGGAAGTAGTGGTCGATATCGACCGCGACAAGGCCGCGCAGATGGGCGTGTCGATGCTCGACCTCGGCAGCACGCTGGCGACCTTGCTCGGCGAGGCGGAGATCAACCGCTTCACCATCGACGGGCGCAGCTACAAGGTCATCGCCCAGGTTGAACGGGCCTACCGCGACAACCCGGACTGGCTGAACAATTACTACGTGAAAAACACCCAGGGCGAATTGCTGCCATTGTCGACCTTGATCAAGGTCAGCGACCGCGCACGGCCGCGCCAGCTCAATCAGTTCCAGCAGCTCAACGCGGCGAAGATTTCCGGTTTCCCGCTGGTGAGCATGGGCGAAGCCATCGATACCGTGCTGCAGATTGCCCGCGAAGAAGCACCGGCCGGGTTTGCCTTCGATTACGGTGGTGCCTCGCGCCAGTACGTGCAGGAAGGCAGCGCATTGTGGGTCACATTCGCTCTGGCGCTGGCGATCATCTTTCTGGTGCTGGCCGCACAGTTCGAAAGCTTCCGCGATCCGTTGGTGATTCTGATCACCGTACCGCTGTCGATCTGCGGCGCGCTGATCCCGTTGTTCCTCGGCTGGTCGAGCATGAACATCTACACCCAGGTGGGGCTGGTGACGCTGATCGGCCTGATCAGCAAGCACGGCATCCTGATCGTCGAATTCGCCAACCAGTTGCGCAAGGACAAGGGCCTGAGCGCCCGTGACGCGGTGGAGGAAGCGGCAGCAATTCGCTTGCGCCCGGTACTGATGACGACGGCGGCAATGGTGTTCGGCATGGTGCCGCTGATTCTGGCAACCGGCGCGGGCGCCGTGAGCCGCTTTGATATCGGCATGGTGATTGCCACAGGGATGTCGATTGGCACGTTGTTTACGTTGTTCGTGCTGCCGTGTGTTTATACCTTCCTTGCTAAGCCAGATGCCAGATAAGCACATTTCCCTGTGGGAGCGAGCCTGCTCGCGAATGCGGTATTTCAGTTGCATTGATGTCGACTGACACACCTTCGCGAGCAGGCTCGCTCCCACAGAGGACGATATGTATCTTGAAAGTTGTGGAATAAAAAAGGCCTCGCAATTGCGAGGCCTTTTATTTGGGCTTGAATCGTTTCAACTGGCTGGCCTCATCCCTTGGGACAGTCCGAACATGAACAACAGCAGATCATGATCAGGCTGGGTCGCCACGGAAGCCTTGGCCACCCGTGGAACCGAACAATGAGCGTCGTTCCCGGACGCCCCTATGACCTGCATGCGCGGCTGCTCCCAGGCAGCCACCGCCAGTGAAGCAACTGCCAAGGCCCCGATCAGGAACAAACCTCGTGCAATTTCGAGTTTCATCGCTATAAACCTTTGATAGCGCTGCCAAACGCCGTCTCATAAAAGTAGACGAGTTTCTTCCAGTCGGCATCGCGGAACGACGAATGGCGACGCAGTTGCTTCATGTCATGCTGCGCGGCGCGATAGGGGGTCAGACGCTGGCGGCACTTCTCCAGATCGATCAACGCCACTTCAACCTGCGCTGCTTCGCCCTCGCCGGTGACGCGAACGAAAACGTGCTTGATGTAAATGCAGCTGTGCTGCCAGCGGCCCTTGTGCATGCGCGCCAGGTTCTCGGCGAGGTCCTTGAGGACTTTCTCGTAAACCACGTCGCCACACTGATCGCGACCACCGGCAGCGGCCAGCCAGTGTTCCAGTTCCTGGAAACCATCGAGCGATTTGGTGACAAGCAGCGCGCGCCATTTGTGCTGCGGATCCGGCTGGGCGCCGCAAAAGACGATCTGCGGTACGCGCACGCCGAGTTTGCTAACGCCAGTCAGGGCGTCGAGTTCACGCAATACGGTCGGGCGACCGAAGGGGTGCAACCAACTGCGATAGATGTGCCCGGTCTGGCGCTTGGCGTACAAAAGCTGCCCGTCACGGTCGACGATGCGCTGCACCCCGCTTTCGCCACCACGGCGCACATTGGGCTCTTCAACCCATTCGCCGCGCTGGTTCCAGTAATAATCGAAACGATCCTGGGGAGCGACATCCGCTTCAACCGCTGCTTGCACTGCCATCCTCTACCTCTTGCGTAATACGTAAACTCGCCACATCGCATAGAGCGGTATGAAGTCCAGTTGTTCCTGAATGCGGAAACCCGCCTGTTCAAATTCTTTCTCGATCGTCGCCGCCGGAATCAGAAACCGATTCTGGTAATCATGACTTGGCCGATCCCGCTCGGCACGCTTGCGCTTCCAGGCCTTGAAATTGCCGTCGACCCACAACGAAACAATCACGCTGTCGCGGGTCACCCGCTCGAACTCGCGCAGGATCACCCGGCGGTGCTCGGCCTCGCCGATGTGGTGCAACAGACGCATGCAAAAGATGCTGTCGACCGAGTTATCCGGCAGAGCGATATCGAATGCCGAGGTGTGCAGCGGTTGTACACGCTTGACCACCTCGGCCGGTTGTCCCTGCATCGCGGTCTTGATCATCGACTCGGAATTGTCCGCGCCGATGATCACCCGGTTGGGCTTCTCCGCGAGCATTGGCCAGAAACGCCCGGCACCGCAGGGCAGATCCAGCACCAGCCCGGGATCTCCCGCCAGCGCCAAGGCCTTGCGACCGACTTGCTCATCGCGCAAGTGCGACAGGCGGCGACCGAGGCTTTGCTGGTGCTTGCGCAGATATCGTTGTGCGTGTTGGTCGTCGTACTTTTCGGAAAAATCGAGCTTGATCGGGCCGGCCATCATCTGGACTCCTGTTCTGATGACGCCACCTTAAACAGCGGCGTGTCAGCGTCAGGTCATCCAATTGTGAAAAATCTGTCAGGTAAATCCGTAAATTATTACAACGTTATACAGGATTCAGACAGGTGTACGGGAGTAGCCTCGAGCCACTATTTGCTGGCATTCACGCCAAGATCTACCTCGAATCGGCAGCCATTGGGGTCCATCGTGCTCAAGCTGACCGTCCAGCCCTGGTTTTCGCAGATACGCTGCACAAGCGACAAACCCAGGCCCAGCCCTTCGCCACGCTTCTCGCTGCCGCGCACAAAGGGCTCGAACATCGCCTCGCGTTTTTCCTCGGGAATGCCCACGCCCGAATCCTCAACGACGAAACCGTTGGCGGTGAGCGTCAGGCGAATGAAACCCTGTTCGGTGTAATGCAGTGCGTTACGCAAAAGGTTACCCATCACCGCGTTCAGCAAGGTCGCGTTGTAGCGAGTATCCGCTGGGGTGCCCGGCTCGAATATCAGTGTCAGCCCCTTGCGCTCGATCGGCTCACGCCACAGGCACAGCAGGCTCTCGGCCACCTGTGTGAGGTTCTGCTGGGGCGCCGCTGCGGCCTCTTCGTTCTGCGTGCGCGCCAGCATCAGGAAGGTCTGTACCAGTTCGCGCATCTCCTCGCTGGCCCGGGCAATGCGCTCGACCTGGGCGCGACCGCGCTGATCGACTCCGGGGTTTTCCAGCAGCAGTTCGCAGGAACTGGCCAGGACCATCAGCGGCGTGCGCAATTCATGGCTGACGTCGCTGGTGAACAGACGTTCGCGGGTCAGTGCCTGACGCAAGCGCCCCAGGGTGGCATCGAACGCCACCGCCAGTTCACCGACTTCATCCGCCGCGTAGTCCGGCGCCAAGGGCGGCGCCAGCCCGAGCAGTTGGTCGCGATGCCGGACCTGCCGCGCCAGGCGCACCACCGGCGCCATCACCTTGCGCGCGAGCACCCAGCCGAGAAATACCGCCAAGGCCAGGCTGAGCACGAAGCCCACCAGCACCACCGCAAACAGCACGCGCTCGCGCTCTTCGAAATCGCTCTGGTCCTGCAGCAAGACATAACGCCGACCATCCACCACTTCGACCATGGCGTGATAGGACAGCTGCTCGCGAAAGACCTCATGGAAACCGGCATCGAGGTGACGCAGATCCTTGGGCAGGTCAAAATCCCCCGGCCCGCCACTGAAGTAGAACAACTGATCCGGCTCGGGCCGATGGCTCCAGTCGGAGACATTGTCCATCAGCAGCAAACGTTGCAGGTCGCCGCCCAGCCCTGCGGAAATCAGTTTCTCTTCCACCAGGTGCACCGTCGCAACGATGCCCATGGCGAAAGCGCCGGCGACCAGTGCGCTCATCAGCGCAAAGGCGATGATGATCCGCTGGGAAAGACTCTGCTTAAACTCCATCTCGCCCCTCGGCCAAGCGATAACCGACACCGTGCACGGTGTGCAGCAGTGGCTTGGCGAATGGCTTGTCGATCACCTGGCGCAATTGGTGGACATGGCTGCGCAGGCTGTCGCTGTCCGGGCAGTCATCGCCCCACAGCGCTTCTTCAAGAATCTCCCGACGCAGCACGTGCGGGCTCTTCTGCATCAACACCGCGAGCAGCTTGAGGCCGACCGGGTTGAGCTTGAGCAGCTTGCCTTCGCGGGTCACTTCCAGGGTGTCGAGGTCGTAGCTCAGGTCACCGACCTGCAACGCCCGGCGACCGCCGCCCTGAGCACGGCGCATGACCGCTTCGACGCGGGCCGCTAGCTCAGACAGCGCAAACGGTTTGATCAGGTAATCGTCGGCGCCGGACTTGAAGCCTTGCAGCCGGTCGTCGAGTTGATCGCGGGCGGTGAGCATGATCACCGGCGTGTCACGCCGGGCGTCTTCGCGCAGGCGTTTGCACAAGGTGTAGCCGTCGATGCCGGGCAGCATGATGTCGAGCACGATCAGATCGTAATGCTCGGTCGCCGCCAGATGCAGACCGGACAGACCATCCTGGGCGCAATCGACGGTATAGCCCTTGAGGCCCAGGTAGTCGGCCAGATTGGCCAGGATGTCACGGTTGTCTTCGACCAGCAGAATTCGCATGGACATCTCCTCCGAACGGGGTAACGGCCGTCTTGGCCCGCGCAGCTTACGGCCAAGTGTGGCTCAGGGCTAGGGGCGTTTTTCGATAAACCTGCACTGCGCGCTGCGACGTTTTTTTCACTTTCGGTTAACAAATCGCCGACGCCAGCGCGCGCAGACTCCGCGCGATTACGCTCTCTCCTCCGTTCATCGACCAAGGAACCTGCCATGGTGTCGACCTCTGCCCTTCCCGCTGCAAGACCGCTCAACTGGTGGTTGTGTCTGGGCATTCCCGCAGCGGCGGCGATCATTCTGCTGTTGCTCGAACTGACCGATCTGGACATGGTTCTGGCGCAAATGTTCTACGACCCGGTCGCCGGGGATTTCATCGGACGGCACAGCTTTTTTCTTGAAGACATCCTGCATGACCGGGCGAAACAGCTGGTGATCGGCTTCTCGGTGTTTGCCATTCTGGGTTTCATCGGCGCGTTTTTCATCGAACGGCTGAAACCGTTCAAGCGCGAACTGGGCTGCCTGGTGCTGTCGCTGGGGCTGGCGACTTCATTTGTCACTCCGGTCAAAGCCGTCACCGCTGTGCAGTGCCCATGGAGCCTGGAGCAATTCGGTGGCCACGAGACCTACAGCAAACTCATGGAACATCGCCCCGCCACGGACAAGCCTGGACGTTGCTGGCCGGGTGGCCATGCGGCGACCGGGTTCACCCTGTTTGCACTGTTCTTCGTGCTGCGCGACCGCCGCCCGCGACTGGCGCGGCAGGCGTTTGTGTTCGCCTTTGCACTGGGCTCGGTGTTCTCGATCAGCCGCATGATGCAGGGCGCGCACTTCTTCTCGCACAACGTGTGGACGGCGATTTTCTGCTGGCTGATTTGCCTGGGGGCTTATTACTGGGTGCTGTATCGCCCGGCTGGCAAGACTTCGACGGCGATGAACACACAGCCGATCAATGCCTGAAATAAAGCACCCGTGGGAGCGAGCCTGCTCGCGAATTGTCGGCTCAACTGGCTTGCATGTCGGATGACAGACCGCTTTCGCGAGCAGGCTCGCTCCCACAGGGGGATACCAGTGAGCTTCGAAATTGGGGTAATAAAAAACCCCGCTGACTTTCGCCAGCGGGGTTTTGCGTTACAGGGCCAGGGTTGGCTTACATCATGCCGCCCATGCCACCCATGCCGCCCATGTCTGGCATACCGCCGCCAGCTGCACCTTCTTTCTTCGGTGCGTCGGCAACCGCTGCTTCGGTGGTCAGGATCAGACCGCCGATCGAGGCTGCAGCTTGCAGAGCCGAACGGGTTACCTTGGTTGGGTCCAGGATGCCCATTTCGATCATGTCGCCGTATTCGCCGGAAGCAGCGTTGTAACCGAAGTTACCTTTGCCGTTCTTCACTTCGTTGACGACGACGCTTGGCTCGTCACCGGAGTTGGCAGCGATCTGACGCAGCGGCGCTTCAACAGCGCGACGCAGCACAGCGATACCGACGTTCTGGTCAGCGTTGTCGCCGGTCAGCTCGGTCAGTGCTTCCAGAGCACGGATCAGCGCCACGCCACCGCCAGGTACCACGCCTTCTTCAACGGCTGCGCGGGTTGCGTGCAGGGCGTCTTCAACGCGGGCTTTCTTCTCTTTCATTTCAACTTCGGAACCAGCGCCAACCTTGATCACTGCAACGCCGCCGGACAGCTTGGCCAGACGCTCTTGCAGTTTTTCACGGTCGTAGTCCGAGGAAGTTTCGGCAACCTGGGCGCGGATCTGGGCGATACGGCCTTCGATGTCTGCCTGCACGCCAGCACCGTCAACGATGATGGTGTTTTCCTTGGACAGGGTTACGCGCTTGGCGTTACCCAGGTGCTCCAGGGTGGTGCTTTCCAGGCTCAGACCGATCTCTTCGGAGATAACGGTACCGCCGGTCAGAACAGCGATGTCCTGCAGCATTGCCTTGCGACGGTCGCCGAAGCCCGGTGCCTTGACGGCAGCGACTTTGACAATGCCACGCATGTTGTTCACAACCAGAGTCGCCAGGGCTTCGCCTTCAACGTCTTCGGCCACGATCAGCAATGGACGGCCGGCTTTGGCAACGGCCTCCAGCACTGGCAGCATTTCGCGGATGTTCGAGATCTTCTTGTCGACCAGCAGGATCAGCGGGCCGTCGAGCTCGGCAACCATGGTGTCCGGCTTGTTGACGAAGTATGGCGACAGGTAGCCACGGTCGAACTGCATGCCTTCTACAACCGACAGTTCGTTTTCCAGGCCCGAGCCTTCTTCGACGGTGATCACGCCTTCTTTACCGACTTTTTCCATGGCTTCGGCAATGATGTCGCCGATGGAGTTGTCGGAGTTGGCCGAGATGGTGCCGACCTGAGCGATGGCTTTGAAGTCAGCGCATGGCTTGGACAGGGCTTTGAGCTCTTTGACAATGGCGATGGTTGCCTTGTCGATGCCGCGCTTAAGGTCCATCGGGTTCATGCCGGCAGCGACGGCTTTCAGGCCTTCGTTGACGATCGACTGAGCCAGAACGGTAGCGGTGGTAGTACCGTCACCAGCGTCATCGTTGGCACGGGAGGCAACGTCTTTGACCAGCTGCGCGCCCATGTTTTCGAAGCGGTCATCCAGTTCGATTTCTTTGGCGACGGAAACGCCGTCCTTGGTGATGGTCGGAGCGCCGAAGCTCTTCTCGATAACCACGTTACGGCCTTTCGGGCCCAGGGTCGCTTTTACCGCGTCAGCCAGAACATTGACGCCTTTGAGCATCTTGGTGCGGGCGGCATCGCCGAACTTAACTTCTTTAGCAGCCATGATCGATATTCCTTAAATACTTTGTAGTAACGGGAAAATGAACGGGAGTATCAGCCTTCGATAACCGCGAGAATTTCGTTCTCGCTCATTACCAGCAGGTCTTCGCCATCGACTTTCACAGTGTTGCTGCCGGAGTAAGGACCGAACACAACCTTGTCGCCTTCCTTCACGGACAGTGCACGCACTTCACCGTTTTCCAGAGCTTTGCCCGGGCCTACAGCGAGAATCACACCGTGGTTGGCTTTTTCAGCAGCCGAACCTGGCAGGACGATACCGCCAGCGGTTTTCTTTTCTTCTTCGCTGCGACGGATGACGACGCGGTCATGCAGAGGACGAAGCTTCATTGTCGATCTCTCCTAATTGTGGTTTTCATCGGCCGGTGTAGTCCCGGCGGGTTTAACGAATCCGGCCTGCGCCGGTTGCGGTCCGTCGAGCGAACCGCGCAAGTCTGTCCGGTTTGAATACCGGAAACCTTTCGGTGACCGATACATAGGGGCGTACAAGCCGATTACAAGGGCTGGCGGAAAAAATTTTTCATCGCCACACCGTAAAAAAGCGCCATAAACGAGCACGGCACCCGAGGGTGCCGTGTCGATGCTGATATCACTTGTTGTCGCGGTGTTCGAACTCGCCTTCGATCACATTCGGCTCTCGACCGAGCGGCTCGCGCGGGGCCGGGCCGCCACGGGGTTGCAGGTCGTCGGCGAAGGCGCGCTGACGCATGGCCTGATCTTCGGCGCGCTGGCGCATCTTGTTCGCCAGCAGACGACGGGTGACCGGCAACAGCATCACCAGACCGACGACGTCACTGATGAAGCCGGGAATGATCAACAGGCCACCGGCCAGTGCCAGCATCAGGCCTTCGAGCATGGTCTGCGCGGGCAACTCGCCGCGATTCAGGCTTTCCCGGGCACGCAATGCGGTGGCCAGACCGGCGACGCGCAGCACGAACACACCGAACATCGAGCCGAGAATGATCAGCAGCAGGGCCGGGAAGAACCCGATAGAGCCTGCCACTTTGACGAATACGAACAGCTCCAGCACTGGAAACAGCAGAAAGAGCAACAGAAAAGGGCGCATCAAAGTTTCCTCAACGCAAGAAATGCCTTGCAGTAAGCCCTAGATGACGTCGCCCTTGCGTGAATTCAAGCTTAACTTTGCGCTTTTTTCGGCCAGGACTGGGCGTGAGCCAGAGAAACCAAGGCCTCGCGCACTTGTGTCGGCGTATTACATGGCGCCGCGAAGGGCAACCAGTAGACGGCCTGACCGATGCGCAGGTGCATGCCCTCGCTGTCGATGCCGGCCAGTTGCGCCGGCACACTGTTCGGCAGCCCGGCCAGCTCGACGTAATGGGCGATGGCCTTGGCATGATCGCTGTTCATGTGCTCGACCATGCTGATTTCAGCCTTGCCGGCGAACGGGTTGGCCAAGGTCAGATCGTCGATCCAGTGGATCGCACCAAAGCCGCCGATGTAGCGATGGCGCACCGGATCGAGCACCCAGAAGTCGAAGTCGTGGGCCTGGTGATAATTCTGCGAGTCGGGGAAATAGCGGTAGTAGCGTTCGGCGGCAGCCTCAATCGCTGCCGGTTCTGCGAGCTTCTGCGCTTCGGCCAGATAAGTCAGCCGCCCGACCGCCTGCACATCGTCGGCCTCGCGCTCGCCCACCAGCATCGAACACTTCGGATCTTTCTGCAGGTTATGCGTGTGCTGGGCGATGCGGCTGATCAGGATCAGCGGCCGGCCCTGCTCGTCCAGGCAATACGGCACAACCGAGCCAAAGGGAAAACCCGGCATCGATTTGGAGTGGGTCGACAGCACTCCTCGGTATTCCTTGAGAAGCAATTCTCGGGCATTCTTCGCCACTTCAGCGCTCAATTTGTGACTCCTTAAATGGGTTCCGTCTAGAAAACGGACAGGCGCGCAGCGAAAAGTAACCGGCGCGCATCGGGCAAATGTTCGTGTGCTACCAGGCCTGACCGGTGCCGATCGAGCGTTGCCGACAACAAAAACAACTCAGACCTGCCAGCGGGACATGCGAATGCAACTCAACGACAAAGTAATCATTATCACCGGCGGTTGCCAGGGTTTGGGCCGTTCCATGGCCGAGTATTTCGCCGGCAAGGGCGCGAAGCTGGCCCTGGTCGATCTGAATCAGGAAAAACTCGACGACGCCGTGGCCGCCTGCAAAGCCAAGGGTGTCGAAGCGCGCAGCTACCTGTGCAACGTCGCCAATGAAGAACAGGTCGAGCACATGGTCGCGCAAGTGGCCGCAGACTTCGGCGCCATCCACGGCCTGATCAACAACGCCGGGATTCTGCGCGATGGTCTGCTGTTGAAGGTCAAGGACGGCGAGATGACCAAGATGAGCCTGGCGCAGTGGCAGGCGGTGATCGACGTCAACCTGACCGGCGTGTTTCTCTGCACCCGTGAAGTCGCAGCGAAGATGGTCGAGCTGAAGAACAGCGGCGCGATCATCAATATTTCGTCGATCTCCCGCGCAGGCAATGTCGGCCAGACCAACTATTCCGCAGCCAAGGCCGGCGTCGCAGCGGCGACCGTGACCTGGGCGAAGGAGCTGGCGCGTTACGGCATTCGCGTGGCGGGCATCGCACCGGGCTTCATCGAAACCGAAATGACTTTGGGCATGAAACCGGAAGCGCTGGAGAAGATGACGTCGGGGATTCCGCTCAAGCGCATGGGCAAGCCTGAGGAGATCGCCCATTCGGCGGCGTATATCTTCGAGAACGACTACTACACCGGGCGGATTCTGGAGATGGATGGCGGCTTGCGCATCTGACTGTCACCCTGAAACAAATGTGGGAGCGAGCCTGCTCGCGAATGCGGTGTGTCATTCAACCCATTGGTTGTCTGATCTACCGCTTTCGCGAGCAGGCTCGCTCCCACAGGTTTTTCAGCGCTTCCGATGGATCAATCGTCGCTGATGGTGATGTTCGGCATCGCCGGTGTCGCCGCTTCCTGCAACACGATCCGCGCGCCGACGTGGCGGGCCAGTTCCTGATAGACCATGGCGATCTGGCTGTCCGGCTCGGCGATCACGGTTGGCTTGCCGCCATCGGCCTGTTCGCGGATCAGCATCGACAGCGGCAGCGAGGCCAGCAATTCGACGCCGTACTGGGTGGCCAGTTTCTCGCCACCCCCTTCACCGAACAGATGCTCGGCATGCCCGCAGTTCGAGCAGATGTGCACCGCCATGTTTTCCACCACGCCCAGCACCGGAATGTTGACCTTGCGGAACATTTCCACGCCTTTGCGTGCGTCGAGCAGTGCCAGATCCTGCGGCGTGGTGACGATCACCGCACCCGCCACCGGGACTTTCTGCGCCAGGGTCAGCTGAATGTCGCCGGTGCCTGGCGGCATGTCGATGACCAGATAATCCAGATCGCCCCACGCGGTTTGCGTAACCAGTTGCAGCAGCGCCCCGGAAACCATCGGCCCGCGCCAGACCATCGGCGTGTTGTCGTCGGTCAGGAAGGCCATCGACATGACTTCCACGCCGTGGGCCTTGAGCGGCACAAACCACTTCTGATCCTTGACCTCAGGACGGGTGCGCTCGGGAATGCCGAACATGATGCCCTGGCTCGGGCCGTAGATATCGGCGTCGAGGATGCCGACTTTGGCGCCTTCGCGCGCCAGCGCCAGCGCGAGATTGGCAGCGGTGGTGGATTTGCCCACGCCGCCCTTGCCGGAAGCGACGGCGACGACGTTCTTGACGTTGGCCAGCCCGGGAATCTGCGCCTGGGCCTTGTGCGCGGCGATCACGCTGGTGACCTCGACGCGAGCGATGACCACGCCGTCGAGGTTTTCGATGGCCAGTTGCAGCAATTGCGCCCAACCGCTCTTGAACAGTCCGGCGGCGTAGCCGATTTCCAGCTGCACATTGACGCGGTCACCGATGATCTCGATGTTTTTCACGCAACCGGCGCTGACCGGGTCCTGGTTCAGGTAAGGGTCGGTGTATTGGCTGAGGACGGCTTCCACCGCTGCGCGAGTGACGGCGCTCATGGGCAACTCCGATAACAAGACTGGAAAGAATGGCGGCTATCGTACGCTGGACACCGATTTGAGGCGAACAGATTACTTGCGCTGAAAAGCCACCGTGGTGAGGGGATTTATCCCCGTTCGGCTGCGCAGCAGTCGTAAAGCCATTGCACTCGGACTATCTGATACATCGAAGTTTGCGGTTTTCGGGCGGCTTCGCCACCCAGCGGGGATAAATCCCCTCGCCACAAGAGCTCTCAAAGTACCCAGTGGCGCAGGGGTGAAAAATATGCGCCGGCGCTTTATAGTGGCCGACCTCCGTTTCATCAAGTAGCGAAGCCCCATGTCCGAGCCACGCAAGATCCTCGTCACCAGCGCCCTGCCCTACGCCAATGGTTCGATTCACCTTGGCCACATGCTGGAATACATCCAGACCGATATGTGGGTGCGCTTCCAGAAGCATCGCGGCAACCAATGCATTTATGTCTGCGCCGACGACGCCCACGGTTCGGCGATCATGCTGCGCGCGGAAAAGGAAGGCATCACCCCGGAACAACTGATCGCCAACGTGCAGGCTGAACACAGCGCCGACTTTGCCGACTTCCTCGTCGATTTCGACAATTTCCACTCCACTCACGCCGAAGAAAACCGTGAGCTGTCGAGCCAGATCTACCTCAAGCTGCGTGACGCCGGGCACATCGCCCAGCGCTCGATCACCCAGTATTTCGACCCGGAAAAGAAAATGTTCCTGGCCGACCGCTTCATCAAGGGCACCTGCCCGAAATGCGGCACCGAAGACCAGTACGGCGACAACTGCGAAAAATGCGGCGCGACCTACGCACCGACCGACCTGAAGGATCCGAAGTCGGCGATCTCCGGCGCCACACCGGTGCTCAAGGATTCCCAGCACTTCTTCTTCAAGCTGCCGGACTTCCAGGAAATGCTTCAGGCCTGGACCCGCAGCGGCACCCTGCAGGACGCCGTGGCCAACAAGATCGCCGAATGGCTGGATGCCGGCCTGCAGCAGTGGGACATCTCGCGCGATGCGCCGTACTTCGGCTTCGAGATTCCGGGCGAGCCGGGCAAGTATTTCTATGTGTGGCTGGATGCGCCGATCGGTTACATGGCCAGCTTCAAGAACCTCTGCAACCGTACGCCGGAGCTGGACTTCGACGCGTTCTGGGGCAAGGACTCGACTGCCGAGCTGTACCATTTCATCGGCAAGGACATCGTCAATTTCCATGCGCTGTTCTGGCCAGCCATGCTCGAAGGCGCCGGCTACCGCAAGCCGACCGGCATCAACGTGCACGGCTACCTGACCGTCAATGGTCAAAAAATGTCCAAATCGCGCGGCACGTTCATCAAGGCCCGCACTTATCTCGATCATCTGTCGCCGGAATACCTGCGCTATTACTACGCAGCCAAGCTGGGCCGTGGCGTCGATGACCTCGACCTGAACCTCGAAGACTTCGTGCAGAAGGTCAACTCCGACCTGGTCGGCAAAGTGGTCAACATCGCCAGCCGTTGCGCCGGGTTTATCCACAAAGGCAACGGCGGCCTGCTGGTCGACAACAATGCCGCGCCGGAGCTGACCGAGGCTTTCCTCGCCGCCGCGCCGAGCATTGCCGACGCCTACGAGGCCCGCGACTTCGCCCGCGCCATGCGTGAAATCATGGCCCTGGCTGACCGCGCCAACGCCTGGATCGCCGACAAGGCGCCGTGGTCGCTGAACAAGCAGGAAGGCAAGCAGGATGAAGTCCAGGCGATCTGCGCCACCGGCATCAACCTGTTCCGCCAGTTGGTGATCTTCCTCAAACCGGTACTGCCGCTGCTGGCCGCTGATGCCGAGGCGTTCCTCAACGTCGCGCCGCTGACCTGGAATGACCACACCACCCTGCTGGCTAATCACCAGCTCAACGAATTCAAGCCGTTGATGACCCGCATCGACCCGGTAAAAGTGCAAGCCATGACCGACGCATCGAAAGAAGACCTGACCGCCAGCCAGACCGACACTGGCGAAGCCAAGCCTGCGGGCAACGGCGAACTGGCCAAGGATCCGCTGTCGCCGGAAATCGATTTCGACGCCTTTGCCGCCATCGATTTGCGCGTCGCTTTGATCGTCAAGGCCGAACACGTCGAAGGCGCCGACAAGCTGCTGCGCCTGACCCTCGACATCGGTGACGAGCAACGCAACGTGTTCTCCGGGATCAAGAGCGCCTACCCGGACCCGTCCAAGCTCGACGGTCGCCTGACCATGATGATCGCCAACCTCAAGCCACGGAAAATGAAGTTCGGTATTTCCGAAGGCATGGTGATGGCGGCGGGCCCTGGTGGTGAAGAGATTTACCTGCTGAGCCCGGACAGCGGCGCCAAGCCGGGTCAGCGCATCAAGTAAGAGGTTGC
The DNA here is from genome assembly GCF_024072275.1 of Pseudomonas siliginis. Lineage (NCBI taxonomy): Bacteria > Pseudomonadati > Pseudomonadota > Gammaproteobacteria > Pseudomonadales > Pseudomonadaceae > Pseudomonas > Pseudomonas siliginis. The sequence goes on from NZ_CP099598.1 coordinate 4,672,282, forward strand.
CGTAAAACGATCCCACCGACGTGCTCTGCATGCCGGTGGGATTTTTCATATCTGGCCCGATAGTGCCTACCCTTAAGAGACACCCGCCCGTTTCGCTGGCAGAACCATGACCGAACTCGTGTTAACGCTGATCAGTGCTGCGCTGCTCAACAACTTCGTGTTGCACTGGCCGCTGGGCGTCGCTCCGCTGCTGGCGGGCAGCCGACGCCAGGTCCATGCGCTGGGGTTGGCGACGTTGTGCCTGATGGTGGTGGTCGGCGTTATCGGTCAGGCGATCTGGCAGTGGATATTGGTGCCGTTGCAGCTTGAAGCGCTGCGCCTGTTCGTGTTTCTGCCATTGAGTGTGTTGTTGATCGCGCCGCTGCTGAAACTGCTGGCGCGCGGCCTGCCCGATTGGCCGTTCGCTGGATTGTGGCCGCTGCTGCTGGGCAGTGCCGGGGTACTCGGGCTGGCCTTGATCAATGCGCAAAACGATCATGGCCTGCTGCACGCGACAGCTTTGAGTCTGGGTGCAGGGCTGGGTTTCTGGCTGGTGCTGAGCGTGTTCTGCGACCTGCGCGAGCGCACGGTCGACAACGATATTCCCCTGCCCTTTCGCGGCCTGCCGATCGATCTGATCAGCGCCGGACTGGTCGCAGTGATTTTTCTCGGATTCAGTGGATTGATCAAAACATGAGTCTGATTCAACGCATCGATGCCCTGCTGCCGCAGACCCAATGCGGCAAGTGCGGCCATCCCGGATGCAAACCGTATGCGCAAGGCATTGTTGACGGCGAGCCGATCAACAAGTGCCCGCCGGGCGGCGAGGAGACCATCGTCGCCCTGGCCGAGCTGTTGAAAATACCGGTCCTGGAACTGGACATCAGCCGTGGCCCGGCACCGCCGCAAATCGCCTTTATCCGCGAGGCCGAATGCATCGGCTGCACCAAGTGCATTCAGGCGTGCCCGGTCGACGCCATCGTCGGCGCGGCAAAACTCATGCACACGGTGCTGATCGACGAGTGCACCGGTTGTGATCTGTGCGTTGCGCCGTGCCCGGTTGACTGCATAGAAATGCATCCTTTGCCTGCGAACACGATCCCAGTGGTTGGCGGTCTCGCATTCGATCTCGAAGAACAGCGCGCCCGCGCTGAAAAGCGTGACCATGCGCGCCAGCGTTTCGAGCGCCGCAACCAGCGCTTGCTGCATGAAGAACAGCAAAAGCAGGCTGAACGTGAAGCGCGAGCCGCGCGTGCGGCACAACCGCAAGTATCGACCGCCGACCCGGTGCAGGCTGCGCTGGAGCGGGTGCGTGCACAAAAAGCCGCGAACGCTGATGCGGCGCTGAAGAAGGCCAAGGTCGATGTGGCGATGAGTCGAGCGCAACTGCACAAATCGCTGAAAGCCTTCGGTCACCCGCCGACGTTCGAGCAGCAGTCGCAATTGATCGTCCTGCAGCAACAATTCGAAGCCGCCGAGCAGGCGCTGGCGAATCTGGAAAGCAGCCAAACGGTGATTCCCGCCGTTCCCGCAACTACCAACGACGCCGAACTGAAGCGAGCCAAGATCCAGTTGGCCATGCGCCGCGCCGAGTTGAAAAAGGCTCAGGCAGCGGAGGCTGCGCCGGAGCAGATCGCAGCACTGGAGCAAGCCGTGAGTGACGCCGAGCGCCGGGTGCAAGACCATGCCGCCCCTTGAGCCAGTGGACGATCGCCTGCAACAGGCGATGAACACCGTGCTGCTGGCCGCTGCGCCGGGTCTGCTCGCTTTATTCTGGCTGTATGGCTGGGGCGTGTTGATCAACCTTTCCCTGGCGGTTGTCAGTGCTTTGCTCGTCGAAGCGGGCGTCGCCTGTCTGCGTCGGCAAGCGGTGCAAGCGGCAATGCGTGATGGCAGCGCGCTGGTCAGTGCGATGTTGCTGGCCGCCGCGCTGCCGGCTTATTGCCCTTGGTGGCTGACGGTCATTGCGACCGCTTCAGGTCTGTTGTTCGGCAAACATCTGTATGGCGGCGTCGGCAAAAACCCGTTCAACCCGGCGATGCTTGGCTTTGTCCTGAGCATGGTGCTGTTCCCGCAAGCGATGACCCATTGGCCCGCTCATGGCCTGGATTTTCTTGCGGCGCTGCAACAGGTTTTCAGTCCAGCGCAGGCGCCGGACGCTTGGGTGCAAGCCACGGCACTGGACAGTCTGCGCATCAATAAAAGCCTGACCATGCAGGAGCTGTTCGCCAGCAACCCGGCCTTCGGCCGTTTCGGCGGGCGCGGTGTGGAATGGGTGAATCTGGCGTTTCTGCTCGGCGGCCTGTGGCTGTTGCAGCGGCGGATCTTTTCCTGGCACGCACCGGTGGGCATGCTCGCCAGTCTGTTCGTCATCAGCCTGTTGTGCTGGAACGGCTCGGGGTCGGATTCCCATGGTTCGCCGCTGTTTCACCTGCTCAGCGGCGCGACCATGCTCGGTGCATTTTTTATTGTGACCGAGCCGGTGTCCGGCGCGAAAAGCGCCCTTGCCCGCCTGCTGTTCGGTGTTGGCGTCGGCCTGCTGACTTATCTGATTCGCACGTGGGGTGGTTACCCGGACGGCGTCGCGTTTGCGGTATTGCTGATGAATCTTCTGGTGCCGGCACTCGAACGCTTCGCCCTCAGCCGCCAGTCGAAGGTGAACGCGTGAATCGCTCAGCGAGTGTCGCGACGGTGGTGCTGCTGGCACTCGTTGGCATGAGTACGACATATGTGCTGCAGCGCAGCAATGCGCCGCAGATTGCCAGCGAGCAGCGCTTGCTCGACAGCCGCAAATTGCTCGATGTCATGCCTGCCGCGCTCTACGACAATCAGCCGCTGGAGCAACCGCTGACGCTCGCCGAGCCTGCTTTGCGCCATAGCACGCTGTCGGGCGGCTATCGAGCGACCCGCTCCGGTCAGACAGTCGCGGTGCTGTTGCGCAGTCGCAGTGAAGGTTACGCAGGTACTCTGGAACTGCTGATTGCCATTGATGCTAATGGCAAACTTTTAGGCGTGAAAACCCTTGAGCAGCGCGAAACGCCAGGATTGGGTGGTTACATCGGTGCATGGCCGAATGCCTGGCTTCAGGCCTTCATCGGCAAATCCCGTACTGAGCCCACAGACGCCGGTTGGGCGCTGAAAAAGGATCAGGGGGAGTTCGATCAAATCGCTGGCGCGACCATTACCTCCCGTGCCGCCATTGACGCAATTCATGACGCACTGCGTTATTTCGATGAGCATCGGGCGCTGCTGTTGGGGACTGGCCCATGAAGCGCACGGTGAATTTATTGATGCTGGTGCCCCTACTGGGCGCCACACCAACATTCAGCGCTGCACTGGGGATAACCTTGATGCTCAGCGCGGTACTCGGTGTATTTGCCGTCTGCATGTCGCCGCTGCGCGAGCGCCTCACGGGCACCCGTGCATTGCTCGCCAGCCTGATAATCGCCGCGACGTTGACCAGTTGCGCGGATATTGTGGCGCAACGCTGGTTTTTGCCATGGCAGCAGACGTCTGAGCTCTACATAGGGCTGATCGCCTTGCACTGCGTCGTGTTTGAATACCACGGTGCCTTCCGCGAGCCCGTCGCTGTCAGCTTCAAACGCTGCGCAATGTTCGGCGCGCTCATGCTGGTAGTCGGCGGGCTGCGCGAGATTATCGGTTATGGCAGCCTTGGCCGAGGCCTTTCGGAGCATTGGCCAGGTCTGGTTTTGTTCCCCGAAGGACTGCGTCTGATTACGCTGGTTCCCGGCGCTTTGGTTTTACTGGGCCTGCTTCTCGCCGCCCGTCAGGCGTGGACACGCCGCAACTCTGTCATCAAGGAAACGCATCGCCCATGAATGCTGCAAAACGTCTTGAGATATTTCGCCGACTGCACGAAGACAATCCCGAGCCGAAAACCGAACTGGCCTACTCTTCGCCGTTCGAGCTACTGATTGCGGTGATTCTTTCGGCGCAGTCCACCGATGTCGGCGTCAACAAGGCGACTGCCAAACTCTTTCCCGTCGCCAATACACCCGCCGCGATTCATGCGCTGGGTGTCGAGGGACTGTCCGAGTACATCAAGACCATTGGCCTCTACAACAGCAAGGCGAAAAACGTCATTGAAACCTGCCGTTTGCTGGTTGAGCGTCATGGCGGTGAAGTCCCGCAAACCCGGGAAGAACTGGAAGCCTTGCCGGGCGTCGGGCGCAAGACCGCCAACGTGGTGCTCAACACCGCTTTCCGTCAATTGACCATGGCGGTCGACACGCACATTTTCCGCGTCAGCAATCGCACCGGCATCGCGCCGGGGAAAAATGTGGTGGAAGTTGAAATGAAGTTGATGAAGTTTGTACCGAAAGAATTCCTGCTCGACTCTCATCACTGGCTGATTTTGCACGGTCGTTATGTTTGCCTGGCGCGTAAACCGCGCTGCGGCAGCTGCCGCATCGAAGATCTATGCGAATACAAACATAAAACTTCTGACGATTGAGCGGTCATCGGTTTTTCGCATCCATCGATTGAAAAAATCTTTTTTACCCGCCGCAGTAATGTCGATATAAGGAGCGCCAAAGGCAGTCTTAGCCGGGAGTTGACTTCATGAGTACCGACACAGAGCAACTGGATGTAGAAGAGGATCTTATTGCCACCGACGCCGATGAGGTCGAACCGGTGGTTGAAGTGGCCAAGACCAACCTTAGCAAGCGTCGCACAATCGACAACCTGCTTGAGGAGCGCCGACTGCAAAGGCAATTGGCCGACTACGATTATGATCTGTGATATCTGAAGGCCTCCCGAGACGGAGGCTTTTCATTTTTTGCGACAACCGAGCTTGATCGGCCCATGACGTTCTCAGCTGTCGAATCGTTCAAACCAGGCCGTTACGCTGCGCCAGCTCGATCAGATCAACCAGAGAGCGCGCATTGAGTTTCAGCAACAGGCGAGTCTTGTAGGTACTCACAGTCTTGTTGCTCAAAAACATGCCATCGGCGATTTCCTTGTTGGTCTTGCCGCGCGCCAACTGCTGTAACACCATCATTTCCCGCCCGGACAGACGATCAACCATGTCCGCTTCACTCGCATTGCCCAGACTGGTGCGCACAGTGTGCAGCGCCTGATTGGGGAAATAGCTGTAGCCGGACAGAACTGCCTTGATCGCACTGAGCAACTCGGTCAAATCCTGCTGCTTGCACACGTAACCCGCTGCGCCCGATTGCATGCAACGCATTGAAAAATGTCCGGGAGCCTGGGAAGTCAGCACCAGCACTTTCACCGGCATGGCAGTGGAGGTCAGGCGCGCAATAACTTCCAGCCCGTCGAGTTTGGGTATTCCAATATCCAGGATGACAAGATCGGGTATTTGTTCACGAGCAATTTGTAGTGCATCAACGCCATTATCCGTTTCTGCAATGACTTCGTAGCCATGCCGTTCCATCAGCATACGTACCGCAAGTCGAATGACGGGGTGGTCATCCACGATCAGCACTTTATTCATGGGCAAGTCCAGTTTTCGCTGTTCGAATTTTTAGAACACGCACGATATCCCAGTCACTTGCTTCAAGGCATGGCAACTTTTACACGCATTTGCATCCAGAGACATTCCCTACAGGCATTGAGGATAATTCCCACAAATTCGCTGCCCTTGCCCCATTGCAACCGCCTTCCGATCTTTCATACACCGGCGGAGTTTGATCTTCATGCAGTCGAGTCCTACGCCATGGTGGGTCGTTGGAAAACTTCAACAGGCGCAATTACGAACCTTCATACACGATGATTTACCTGTCAAATTGGCCTTGGGCAAGCACTGGGACATACGACGTAACGAACCGACACAACCACCTGTTCGACACAACATCGTTGATTCTATAAAACTTTAGTTAACAGCCGCGCACTTACACAAGCGCCTTTACTATCGCTGAAACAACCAACTTAAACTAGACAAACCATGTAGAAGCAAAACAATGCTAAAGATAAAAAACAAAATCACCAACCCCATGACAGTCATCGCCATATTTGCAATTCTTTCGGAAACCTCGGCGGCGGTATCGTTACCATTTCTCGATAACAAGGACCGGGAAATTTACGTCTGGTTTCTGATCAGTTTCCCCTTTTACTTGTTATTCCTGTTCTTTATCACTCTCAACTTCAATCATCGCTCGCTTTACTCGCCTTCAGACTTCGGCAAAGACAAAAGCTTTTTGAAAACCACTCAAAATAACCAGAGGGACGAATCCTTTCGCGAAGCAGGCGAGCGTTGTGCTTTTGAGCTGACCAGTTGCATCGTGTCGGGTAAAACCGGGCCAGGCCGAGTGCCGATTCCCTGCAGAGTTCACAACGCGCCGGACCCACCGCTCGGTCCACGCGACCCATCCCATCCGGTTATGCAGAATATCAAGCTGTCACCCTGGGTAAGTGAACTGAACATCATTGACGCAAGAGAAGTTGATGCAGCGAAGGAATTCGATGCCATCTTCGAAACGCTAAAAGGCGTCGATAAAAAGCACGCGCGGGTTCTCGTATTTCTTTGTAATCATGCGTCGGACGCGCTTGCCCACTCCGCATTGCAACAGATCAGGCAGGCCAAGAAAGGCTCAGGAGCCACACTGTGCATCGTATATAACCTGTGTTCGCAGACGGTGACATTACTGGGACGAACCAGCTGAACCGGGTCAAGACTGCGCGCAGATACACGAGGGAGCCTGATGAACCAGAAAAAAAAGATGAAAAAAAGGCGGCCCTCAACAGGCCGCCATTTTTATTGCGCGTCGGTCTGAGCCACTCAGAACAACTTGCGGCCCTTGTTGGCAGCAATGCGCATGCGCAGCGCGTTGAGCTTGATGAAGCCCGCCGCATCCGCCTGATTGTAAGCACCGCCATCTTCTTCGAAGGTGGCGATGTTGGCGTCGAACAGCGAATCGTCGGACTTGCGGCCGGTGACGATGACGTTGCCCTTGTACAGCTTCAGGCGCACTACGCCGTTCACGTTGACCTGCGAAGCGTCGATCATCTGTTGCAGCATCAGACGCTCAGGGCTCCACCAGTAGCCGGTGTAGATCAGGCTGGCGTACTTGGGCATCAGCTCGTCTTTGAGGTGAGCGACTTCGCGGTCCAGAGTGATCGATTCGATGGCGCGGTGAGCGCGCAGCATGATGGTGCCACCCGGGGTCTCGTAGCAGCCACGGGACTTCATGCCGACATAACGGTTTTCGACGATGTCGAGACGACCGATGCCGTGCTCGCCGCCGATCTTGTTCAGCGTCGCCAGTACGGTGGCCGGGGTCATTTCGACGCCGTCCAGTGCGACGATGTCGCCGTTGCGGTAAGTCAGTTCCAGGTACTGCGGGGTGTCGGGAGCCTTCTCCGGGGAGACGGTCCAGCGCCACATGTCTTCCTCGTGCTCGGTCCAGGTGTCTTCCAGCACGCCGCCTTCATAGGAGATGTGCAGCAGGTTGGCGTCCATCGAGTACGGGGATTTTTTCTTGCCGTGGCGTTCGATCGGGATCGCGTGCTTCTCGGCGTAGTCCATCAGCTTCTCGCGCGACAGCAGGTCCCACTCGCGCCAAGGGGCGATGACTTTCACGCCTGGCTTGAGCGCGTAAGCGCCCAGTTCGAAGCGCACCTGGTCGTTGCCCTTGCCGGTGGCGCCATGGGAAATGGCGTCGGCGCCGGTTTCGTTGGCGATTTCGATCAGGCGCTTGGCGATCAGCGGACGGGCGATGGAAGTACCCAGCAGGTACTCGCCTTCGTAAACGGTGTTGGCGCGGAACATCGGGAACACGAAATCACGCACGAACTCTTCGCGCAGATCGTCGATGTAGATTTCTTTGACGCCCATGGCCTGAGCCTTGGCGCGGGCCGGCTCGACCTCTTCGCCTTGACCGAGATCGGCGGTGAAAGTCACCACTTCACAGTTATAAGTATCCTGCAGCCACTTGAGGATCACCGAAGTGTCCAGGCCGCCGGAATACGCCAGAACGACCTTGTTTACGTCCGCCATGCCATCACTCCACGGGGTTCTACGGAAAGCCGGGGAGTCTACCGCTCAAACGCGATAATTTACAGAGGCGCGACAGCTTAAGACGACAAAGCGACAGAATCTGTCGAGAGCGCGACGATGACCGGCGAGTCAGGAAGTCGCTGCGGCGGTGGCTGGCGTACTCGCTTGCGGCGCTGGCGCAGGGGCTGTGGTCGGTGCCACACGCGACAGTTTCACGTTGACCCGGCGATTCTTCGCACGATTGGCCTTGCTGGTGTTCGGCACGATCGGATACTGCTCGCCGTGGAAACGCACGGTGATCTGCGATTCCTGAATGCCGTTGGCCTTGAAGAAATCCACCACCGCCAGCGCGCGGCGGCGCGACAATTCGCGGTTGGTCAGGCGATTGCCGCTGTTGTCGGAATGGCCGTCGAGGTCAATGTGGTTCACCGTCGGGTCGGCCTTCATGTATTCGAGCATCACTTGCAGCTTGGCCTTGGCAGCCGGGTCCAGCTCAACGCCTTCGCCGGGAAAGCCTATCTGCGATTGCTTGATCTGGTCGAAATTCTGCGGCAGCAATTTCGCCACGCAGCCTTGGTAGTCGTTGAACGCCTTGCTGAATTTCACCGGCAACAAACGCACTTCCGACACCCGGCCATCGCCAGACGCACGGCGAACTACCGGGCTACGGCCGTCCAGCAGACCGCTGATCAGCCCACCGGCCTGGGATTGCGAGCTGTTGAACAACACATTGCCACTGCCCAGCCGTACCGAGCCCAGATTGATATCGCCGCGCCCCGGCTGCCACGGTGCAGCGGCAGCGAGCAACGTCGCCGAGCCGCCACCAAGCATGGCGTTGTAGGCATTCAGGCGAAAGATCGCCTGCTCACCGGCCTTGCGCACGAACTCGCCCGAGCCGAAATCGGTGATCGGTTGCGTCAGGCGGCATTCGAACTGGTCGCCGGCGACCGTCCACTCAATGTTCTCCAGACGGGTCTGGTAAGTCAGCGCCATCGCGGGAAGGCTGGCAAACACACTGAGCAGGGCTAAATAACGCTGGCGCACGGGAGGCTCCATTGGCTTGTGAAACACAAACACCGATTCACACAATGTTTACGGCATACCTTCGGGATATCGGACGCTTGTGGCAAAACTTGATAGCGGGTGCCTGCAAGAGTCTTTTCCGGTAGCATTCGCCTCAGTTTGACCCGCCTGGAATCCCCTCATGTCCGACCGCCTGACCCTGCTGCGTCCCGACGACTGGCACATTCATCTTCGCGATGGTGCCGTGTTGAACAATACCGTTGCCGATGTGGCCCGCACCTTCGGGCGCGCGATCATCATGCCGAACCTGGTACCGCCGGTGCGCAACGCCGCTGAAGCCGACGGCTATCGTCAGCGCATTCTCGCTGCCCGCCCGGCCGGCAGTCAGTTCGAGCCGTTGATGGTGCTGTACCTCACCGACCGCACCCAACCGGAAGAAATTCGTCAGGCCAAGGCCAGCGGTTTCGTCTACGCCGCCAAGCTTTACCCGGCCGGCGCGACCACCAATTCCGATTCCGGCGTGACCAGCATCGACAAGATCTTCCCGGCGCTGGAAGCCATGGCCGAAGTCGGCATGCCGCTGTTGATCCACGGTGAAGTCACCCGTGGCGACGTCGATGTGTTCGACCGCGAAAAGATCTTCATCGATGAGCACATGCGCCGCGTGGTCGAGCGCTTCCCGACGCTGAAAGTGGTGTTCGAGCACATCACCACCGGTGACGCCGTGCAATTCGTCAACGAGGCTTCGGCCAACGTCGGCGCGACCATCACCGCGCACCACCTGTTGTACAACCGTAACCACATGCTGGTGGGCGGGATTCGGCCACATTTCTATTGCTTGCCGATCCTCAAGCGCAACACCCATCAGGAAGCCTTGCTCGATGCCGCCACCAGCGGCAGCGCCAAGTTCTTCCTCGGCACCGACTCGGCGCCCCACGCCCAGCACGCCAAGGAAGCCGCCTGCGGTTGCGCCGGTTGCTACACCGCCTACGCCGCCATCGAGATGTATGCCGAAGCGTTTGAACAGCGTAATGCGCTGGACAAGCTCGAAGCCTTCGCCAGCCTCAACGGCCCGCGTTTCTACGGCCTGCCGGCAAACACCGATCGCATCACCCTGGTTCGCGAAGAATGGACCGCCCCAACCAGCCTGCCATTTGGCGAGCTGACCGTTATCCCGCTGCGCGCCGGTGAAAAACTGCGCTGGCGCCTGCTGGAGGAACACGCGTGAGTGAAGAGCATTTCGACGATGAGCTGGACGGTCAAAGTGGTGGCGGCGGTTCCCGTCACCCGATGGCAGCGCGTTTTCGCGGCTACCTGCCGGTTGTCGTCGACGTAGAAACCGGTGGCTTCAACGCAGCCACCGATGCCCTGCTGGAGATTGCCGCGACCACCATCGCCATGGATGAAAAGGGTTTCGTCTACCCGGATCACACCTACTTCTTCCGCGTCGAGCCATTCGAAGGTGCGAACGTTGAAGCGGCAGCGCTGGAGTTCACCGGGATCAAGCTCGATCACCCGCTGCGCATGGCCGTCAGCGAAGAAACCGCACTGACCGACATTTTCCGTGGCATCCGCAAGGCGCTGAAAGCCAACGGCTGCAAACGGGCGATTCTGGTCGGGCACAACAGCAGCTTCGATCTGGGCTTTCTCAACGCCGCAGTCGCGCGGCTGGACATGAAGCGCAACCCGTTCCACCCGTTCTCCAGTTTTGACACCGCGACCCTGGCGGGTCTGGCGTACGGTCAGACAGTGCTGGCGAAAGCCTGTCAGGCCGCCGGCATCGATTTCGACGGTCGTGAGGCGCACTCGGCGCGCTACGACACCGAAAAGACCGCTGAGCTGTTCTGCGGCATCGTCAATCGCTGGAAACAGATGGGCGGCTGGGAAGACTTCGACGACTGATCCTCGGCGAACAAATCCCGCGCATAAAAAAACCGGCCACATGGGCCGGTTTTTTTCTACCTCGACGTTGCGCCTTACAGGGCAGCAGCGTTTTCGGTCAGGTAAGCCGCAACGCCTTCTGGCGAAGCGTTCATGCCTTTGTCGCCTTTCTTCCAGTTGGCCGGGCAGACTTCGCCGTGCTCTTCGTGGAATTGCAGCGCGTCGACCAGACGGATCAGCTCTTCCATGTTACGGCCCAGCGGCAGGTCGTTGATGATCTGCGAGCGAACCACGCCTTTGTCGTCGATCAGGAACGCGCCGCGGAAAGCCACGCCGCCTTCGGATTCAACGTCGTAAGCCTTGGCGATGTCGTGCTTCATGTCGGCAGCCATGGTGTATTTCACCTGGCCGATGCCGCCATTGTTCACTGGAGTGTTGCGCCAGGCGTTATGGGTGAAGTGCGAGTCGATCGACACAGCGATCACTTCAACGTTGCGCGCCTTGAAGTCAGCCATGCGGTTGTCCAGAGCGATCAGCTCGGACGGGCAGACGAAGGTGAAGTCCAGCGGGTAGAAGAACACCAGGCCGTATTTGCCTTTGATGGCCGAGGACAGGGTGAAGCTGTCAACGATCTCGCCATTGCCGAGTACGGCCGGGACGGTGAAGTCTGGGGCTTGTTTGCCTACGAGTACGCTCATTGATATCTCCTGGTGTAGAAACTTGAAGTTCAGGGTCCGGGCCAGCCTGTCACCCTCAGGCGACAGCCCTGTGACACGAACCCTCTTCGCAAGGGACGACCATCATACACTGCGTGTTTGGCCTGTCCGTAACGGATTTTCCCTGTTCGGTTATCCACTGCGTATTCATGGGGTCAGACGCGCATTTGGAAAATACCGTTCGTCAGTCGCTGGGAAATTGGCTGCGAAGCGTTCCGAAAGCACTTTGACAATCATTCTCGTTAACATTAAGATCCATCGCAATTGAGTCACAACCAGCGACGGTTCTTACTTATGTATGTTTGCCTCTGCACTGGCGTCACCGACGGACAGATCCGCGAAGCGATCTATGAAGGTTGCTGCAGCTACAAAGAAGTTCGCCAGGCCACCGGCGTCGCCAGCCAGTGCGGCAAATGCGCCTGCCTTGCCAAGGAAGTGGTGCGCGAAACCCTGACCAAGCTGCAAACCGCCCAGGCCGCGATCCCTTACCCTGTAGAATTTACTGCTGCGTAAATGCCCCCATTTCAAAGAACCGGACTTCGCGTCCGGTTTTTTTATGCCTGAAAATCAATTGCTTAGCGTCCAGACGCGGAACACAAACATTCTTATTCCGATTAATTTTCATTTATTATTCAATAACTTAGGTTTGACACTTATAAACACCAAGCTCAAACTCCGCCTTATATACAGTTAATACAGGGCAGGACTCCGATCATGAAAGGCGACATTACAGTCATCCAGCATCTCAACAAGATCCTTGCCAATGAGCTGGTCGCGATCAATCAGTACTTCCTGCATGCGCGCATGTATGAAGATTGGGGTCTGAACAAGCTCGGCAAGCACGAATATCACGAATCCATCGACGAGATGAAACACGCGGACAAGCTGATCAAGCGCATCCTGTTCCTTGAAGGCCTGCCAAATGTGCAGGACCTGGGCAAGCTGCACATCGGCGAACACACCCGCGAAATGCTCGAATGCGACCTGCGCATCGAAAAGACCGGCCACGCTGACCTGAAAGCCGCCATCGCCCATTGCGAAACCGTTGGCGACTTCGGCAGCCGTGAACTGCTCGAAGACATTCTCGAGTCGGAAGAAGAACACATCGACTGGCTGGAAACCCAGCTCGGCCTGATCGACAAGATCGGCCTGGAAAACTATCTGCAGTCGCAGATGGGCGAAGAGTAGGCGCTGTCGAGTGAAACGAGGCTGCGATCTTTATCGATTTCAGCCTTGATACTCAGTCAACTCATATAACCAACAAAAAGCCCCGCCCTCTTTCGAGGTGCGGGGCTTTTTGCTGGCCGAATATCAAAAGATCGCAGCCTCGTTTCACTCGACAGCTCCTACGGGAGACGCGTCGTCGAGCGAAACTCTATGAACGTAGAATCAGGCTTCGGACTTGTTCGCCGCTGCCGCTTCGACAGCCGCCTTGATGGTGCTTTGCAGCGAACCGTCTGCAGCCATCTCGGTCATGATGTCGCTGCCGCCGACCAGCTCACCGCCGACCCACAGTTGCGGGAAAGTCGGCCAGTTGGCGTACTTTGGCAGGTTGGCGCGGATTTCCGGGTTCTGCAGGATGTCCACGTACGCGAACTTTTCACCACAGGCCATCACGGCTTGCGCAGCTTTTGCGGAGAAGCCGCACTGCGGGGCATTCGGCGAGCCTTTCATGTAAAGCAGAATGGTGTTGTTGGCAATCTGCTCTTTAATCGTTTCGATGATATCCATGGAGCACCTCGGCTGAACTTTCCGACTCAGAGGTCGGCACGGTGGCGCATTGTAACGGAATCCCGAGCGCCATGCTCGGTCTCCCCGACAGACCCGCTCAAGCCGCCGCCACTGTCACCGGCACACCGTTCAACGCCGCGTTGCCCGACAGTTCGTCAAGCTGGCACTCGTCGGTCAGGTCGTTGGCGCTCGACCCCGGCTGGCCGCTGGCGATCGCCATCTGCACGCCCGGGCGCGCGTGGCCCCAACCGTGGGGCAGGCTGACCACGCCTTTCATCATGTCGAGACTGGCGAGCACTTCCACCTCGATCTGCCCGACCCGCGAACTCACCCGAACCCGTTGCCCGTCGGCCAGGCCACGGCTGGCCAGATCATCCGGGTGCATCAGCAACTGATGCCGCGGCTTGCCCTTCACCAGTCGATGGAAGTTGTGCATCCACGAATTGTTACTGCGCACATGGCGGCGGCCGATCATCAACAATTCATCGGCAGCCGGCGCCTGCAACGCGGCAAAGCGAGCGAGGTCAGCGAGAATTTCCGGCGGTGCGGCCTGGATACGCTGATTCGGCGTTTTCAGACGTGATGCCAGATTCGGTTTCAGCGCACCCAGATCCACGCCATGCGGATGATCGAACAGCGTCGCCAACGACAACTTGTGCTCGGACGCATCGCCGTAGCGGCCCATACGCAGGCCCATGTCGATCATCTTCGCCGGCGGCATCGTCGGTTTCAGTTCTTTACCGGTTTTCTCGGCGAAAGCCTTGGCCAAACCGACGAAGATCTCCCAGTCGTGCAGCGCACCCTCGGGCTTGGCGAGGATCGCGCGATTGAAGCGGGTCACGTTACGCACCGCAAACAGGTTGAAAGTGGTGTCGTAGTGATCGTTTTCCAGCGCCGAGGTCGACGGCAGGATCAGATCGGCATAGCGCGTGGTTTCGTTGATGTACAGGTCGATGCAGAGCATGAAGTCGAGGCCATCCAGCGCCTGCTCCAGTTGCCGGCCGTTGGGTGTCGACAACACCGGGTTGCCGGCCACGGTGATCAGCGCGCGGATCTGCCCCTCGCCCTCGGTGAGCATTTCTTCGGCCAGCGCCGAGACCGGCAACTCGCCGCCGTATTCAGGACGACCGGAAACGCGGCTCTGCCATTTGTTGAAATGCCCGCCCGAGGTCGACGCCACCAGATCCACAGCGGGTTCGGTGCACAGTGCACCACCAACGCGGTCGAGGTTGCCGGTGACCAGGTTGATCAACTGCACCACCCAATGACACAAGGTACCGAAGGCCTGGGTCGAAACGCCCATGCGTCCATAGCAGACGGCGCTTGGCGCGGCAGCGAAGTCGCGGGCGAGTTGGCGGATCTGCTCGGCAGGCACCGCGCAGAGCGGGCTCATGGCTTCGGCGCTGAACGCCGCCACGGCGTTGCGCACCTCATCCAGGCCATCGACCGGCAAATGGCTGTCGCGGGTCAGGCCTTCGCTGAACAGCGTATTGAGCATGCCGAACAACAGCGCCGCATCGCCGCCCGGGCGAACGAATACATGTTGATCGGCCATCGCTGCGGTTTCGCTGCGCCGCGGATCGACCACCACCACTTTGCCGCCACGTGCCTGAATAGCCTTCAGGCGCTTCTCGACATCCGGCACGGTCATGATGCTGCCGTTGGACGCCAGCGGATTGCCGCCGAGAATCAGCATGAAATCGGTGTGGTCGATGTCCGGGATCGGCAACAGCAGACCGTGGCCGTACATCAGATAGCTGCTGAGGTGATGCGGCAATTGATCGACTGAAGTGGCCGAATAACGATTGCGGGTTTTCAGCAACCCCAGGAAGTAATTGCTGTGGGTCATCAGGCCGTAGTTGTGCACGCTCGGATTGCCCTGATACACCGCAACGGCGTTCTGGCCGTGACGTTCCTGAATCGACGCGAGTTTCTCGGCCACCAGCGCAAACGCCTCGTCCCATTCGATCGGCAGCCATTCGCTGCCGACGCGGCGCATTGGCTGACGCAGCCGGTCGGGATCGTTTTGAATGTCTTGCAGAGCCACGGCTTTCGGGCAGATATGGCCGCGGCTGAAGGTGTCGAGGGCATCGCCCTTGATCGAGGTGATCGCGACATCGCCATCGGTTTCCGTAGTTTCGATGGTCAGCCCGCAAATGGCTTCGCACAGGTGGCACGCACGGTGGTGAAGAGTCTTGGTCATGGCCAGTCTCTGTCTTGTTCGGGGGCAGGCAATCACGCCCGCGGGAACAAAACTATGGCCCGTGCGCGGAGCAGGCGCCAGCGACGTTCGTCTCGTGAATCGACGGTTATCAGGGCAGCCGATAAACCGTCGCGATCAGTTCGAAGGCAACTGCGGCGGTGCGGCCAGCTGGATTTCCTGGATGGTTTCGATCTGCTCGTGGGCGACGTGGACGCCGGTGAGCTCGCCGATCAACCGCCAGTGCTCATCGAGCCCGGCGCTGATGGTGGCCATGCGATCGATCATGTGTCGGCCGGCGGATTTGACCACTTCGTCGTCACTGCGCAGCAACTCGAAAGACATCGAGGTGACTGACGCGGTGAGATGGGTCAGAGAGCGAGCCGTGTGGCCCAGCAGCTCCATTAACAGTTGTTCTTTCGATTCCATGCGGAGGCTTCCTGCGTCGCTCGAAACTTATTTATAACCCAGCACTTTGCTTTAGCAAATGTTTCAGTCTGAACATCCGACCAAGCGAATCGGTGGCGCAGCGTTCGCAAACCGACCAGGATCGCTGCGGTGCCGTCGCGGCGCATTGCCAAGCGCGGCGGCGCCAGTGTACAAAGAGGCTCACCGCTGTACTGAATCCGGCTTCAACATGCGTGTTCGAAATGCTCGGTCCGCGCTCCGAATCCCGCTGACAAAAGTACCCTATTGGAAAAACGCGACATTTAGTGTCAATATCGCGCCTTCCCCTATTTCGTCGCCCCGTGCGGCTTACGCCGCAGGTCTCGCCCGTTGTTCCGTTAAACAAGGCTTTGAGCATCTGCGGTCTGTAGCAAAAAGGTAGTCAATGATGAGCGCAAGGCACTTTCTCTCCCTGATGGATTGCACGCCCGAAGAGCTGGTCAGCGTGATCCGTCGAGGCGTTGAGCTCAAGGACCTGCGTAACCGCGGCGTACTGTTCGAGCCTCTGAAAAACCGCGTGCTGGGGATGATCTTCGAAAAATCCTCGACCCGTACCCGGATCTCCTTCGAAGCCGGCATGATCCAGCTCGGCGGCCAGGCAATCTTCCTGTCCCCGCGCGATACCCAACTGGGCCGTGGCGAGCCGATCAGCGATTGCGCCATCGTCATGTCGAGCATGCTCGATGCGGTGATGATCCGCACCTTCGCCCACAGCACCCTCACCGAATTCGCCGCCAACTCGCGCGTACCGGTGATCAACGGCCTGTCCGATGATCTGCACCCGTGCCAGTTGCTCGCCGACATGCAGACCTTCCTCGAACACCGTGGCTCGATCCAGGGCAAGACCGTGGCCTGGATCGGTGACGGCAACAACATGTGCAACAGCTATATAGAAGCGGCGATCCAGTTCGACTTCCAGTTGCGCGTTGCCTGCCCGGAAGGCTACGAGCCGAACCCGGAATTCGTCGCCCAGGCTGGTGATCGCGTGACCATCGTCCGCGATCCGCAAGACGCCGTGCGTGGCGCGCATCTGGTCAGCACCGACGTCTGGACTTCGATGGGTCAGGAAGAGGAAACTGCCAAGCGCCTCAAGCTGTTCGCGCCGTTTCAGGTCAACCGTGCCTTGCTCGACCTCGCTGCCGAGGACGTGCTGTTCATGCACTGCCTGCCGGCGCACCGTGGCGAAGAAATCAGTCTCGACCTGCTCGATGACCCGCGCTCCGTCGCCTGGGATCAGGCAGAAAACCGTCTCCACGCACAGAAGGCCCTGCTCGAGTTCCTCGTTGAACCGGCATATCACCACGCATGAGCCATGAATTACTGCTGAACCTGCGCAACCTCGCTTGCGGCTACCAAGATCAACGCGTGGTGCAGAACCTCAATCTGCACCTCAACGCCGGCGACATCGGCTGCCTGCTCGGCTCGTCTGGCTGCGGCAAGACCACCACCCTGCGCGCAATCGCCGGTTTCGAACCGGTGCATGAAGGCGAAATCACCCTCGGTGGCGAAACCCTGTCCAGTGCCGGTTTCACCCTGGCGCCGGAGAAACGCCGGATCGGCATGGTGTTTCAGGACTACGCGCTGTTCCCGCACCTGAGCGTGGCCGACAACATCGCTTTCGGCATTCGCAAGCACCCGAACAAGGCGCGCGTGGTCGAAGAGCTGCTGGAACTGGTCAACCTGAAAAACCTCGGCAAGCGCTTCCCCCACGAATTGTCCGGCGGTCAGCAACAGCGCGTCGCCCTCGCCCGCGCCCTGGCGCCGGAGCCGCAGTTGCTGCTGCTCGACGAGCCGTTCTCCAATCTCGATGGCGAACTGCGCCGCAAGCTCAGCCATGAGGTGCGCGACATTCTCAAGGCTCGTGGCACCAGTTCGATTCTGGTCACCCACGATCAGGAAGAAGCGTTCGCCGTCAGCGATCACGTTGGCGTGTTCAAGGAAGGTCGGCTGGAACAGTGGGATACGCCCTACAACCTCTATCACGAACCGGCGACGCCGTATGTCGCCAGTTTCATCGGTCAGGGCTATTTCATTCGCGGCCAGCTCGTCACCCCGGAATCGGTGCAGACCGAGCTGGGTGAACTGCGCGGCAACCGTGCTTACACCTGGCCGATTGGCGGTGCGGTGGATGTGCTGTTGCGTCCGGATGACATTGTTTACGCGCCGGACAGCGCGTTGAAGGCGCAGATTGTCGGCAAGACATTCCTCGGCGCGGCGACCTTGTATCGCCTGCAACTGCCGACCGGCGCGCAGCTGGAATCGATCTTCCCCAGCCACGCCGATCATCTGGTTGGCGCGCAGGTCGGGATTCGCGTAGCGGCGGATCACCTGGTGCTGTTCCAGGCTTCGGGCAGCACGGCGGCGCAGATTCCGGCGGTGGAAAACGGCGTCCGTCGGTTCAGCACCAGCTTCTGATCGGCGCGGGATCAAAATTGTGGGAGCGAGCCTGCTCGCGAATGCGGTGTTTCAGTCGCCGAAGATGTTGACTGAAAGACCGGTTTCGCGAGCAGGCTCGCTCCCACAGTTGGTTTTGCGTCAGCCTAAAAACAGCGTACCGCTGGCCACCAGCGTCGCATTGCCGCCAATCTTCACCCGCTCACCTTCCAGCCGACAAAACAACTCGCCGCCCCGCGCCGAGCGCTGGCACGCGGTCAGATTCGCTTTGCCCAGACGCTTGGACCAGTACGGAATCAGGCTGCAATGCGTCGAACCAGTCACCGGGTCTTCATTGATACCGATCGCCGGGGCGAAATAGCGCGAGACGAAGTCGTGCTGATTGCCACGCGCGGTGACGATTGCACCCAGCCATGGCAGTTTCGCCAGCGCCGCCATGTCCGGTTTGCAGTCGAGCACGGCCTGCTCCGATTCCAGCACCACGAACAGTTCGTTGGAGCCGAGCACATCAACAGCCTCGACACCCAGCGCCCGCTCGACATCCAGCGTCACGCCGATTTCCGAAGGCACGATGGTCGGGAAATCCAGCCACAGCCGGTCGCCTTCGCGGCTGACACTCAACGGCCCGGACTTGCAGATGAAGTCGATGCGCTCGGCACTTTCCTTATAGATTTCGAACAGTACAAACGCGCTGGCCAGGGTCGCATGCCCGCACAGCGGCACTTCAGTAGTCGGAGTGAACCAGCGGATATGCCAGGCTTGCGCTTCGCGCACCAGAAACGCAGTCTCCGCCAGGTTGTGTTCGGCGGCGATCTTCTGCATCAAGTCATCGGCCAGCCAGCTGTCGAGCCGATAGACCATCGCCGGGTTGCCACTGAACGGCCGATCACTGAACGCGTCGACCTGATGAAACGCAAGCTGCATGACTTTCTCCCTGAATTGGTCGACCGAGCATGCATCGGCGGCCCGGATCAGTGCCAGTGACAGAAGCGCAATTTTTTCTTCATACAGCTGGCGCGCATTTTAAGCCCGGCCGATATCGGCGAACTGCGCCTGAGTGTGCTCGGCCAGCACCGCCGGTGCCAATTCCACCTCCAGTCCTCGCCGCCCGGCACTCACATAAATAGTCGCGAACCTCTGAGCGGAACTGTCGATGAAGGTGCGCAGGCGTTTCTTCTGCCCGAGCGGGCTGATGCCGCCCAACAGGTAGCCGGTGGAGCGTTGCGCGGCAGCGGGATCAGCCATTTCGGCTTTCTTCACTCCAGCGGCATGGGCCAGCCCTTTGAGATCAAGCGTTCCGACGACCGGCACCACAGCCACCAGCAGTTCGCCTTTTTCACTGGCGGCCAGCAGGGTTTTGAACACTTGCGCCGGTTCGAGCCCGAGCTTCTCCGCCGCCTCCAGCCCATAGGACGCGGCTTTCGGATCATGTTCGTAACTGTGCACGCGATGTTCGGCACGAACTTTTTTCAACAAGTCCAACGCTGGGGTCATGGCAGCTCCGGGTTCGGCAATCTTTGAAAAAACCTGCGGCAGATTCTAGGTCATCGTTGGGCAAAAGGCTCTATTCCAAGCCGCGAATCCCGTGGCTTCGCGCCGCATTCAAGCTGATCGCCGCGCTGATCATTCACATGGCGAATAGTTTTATTGTGACCGACAGTTCACTTTCGACCTTTGACAGGTTTGTTTCTTGTCTATATTTTTTCGAATCTGAATAATGTAAGAATCATGCTCAACGCAGTACCCAGCAGTAACCCGGGAACCGAATGGGGATTCCGACCCGGTGAAGATCGCGCCCTGCTCCGTTGGCAAGGCGCCACACAAGAAAAAGAACCGAGGTTTTCAATGACAGCTGCTTTACCGCAACCATCGCTTTCCGGCCAATGCATGGCCGAATTCCTGGGCACCGCCCTTCTGATCTTCTTCGGCACCGGTTGTGTCGCCGCGCTCAAAGTCGCGGGCGCCAGCTTCGGCCTGTGGGAGATCAGCATCATCTGGGGCGTCGGCGTGAGCATGGCGATCTACCTCACCGCCGGGGTTTCCGGCGCGCACCTGAACCCGGCAGTGAGCATTGCTCTGGCAATCTTCGCTGACTTCGAAAAGCGCAAACTGCCGTTCTACATCCTTTCGCAGATTGCCGGCGCCTTCTGCGGCGCATTGCTGGTCTACACGCTCTACAGCAATCTGTTCTTCGATTACGAACAAACCCACCAGATGATTCGTGGCTCGGCCGCCAGCCTTGAATTGGCGTCGGTGTTCTCCACCTACCCGAACCCGGTGCTGTCGACGGCCCAGGCATTTCTGGTCGAGATGATCATCACCGCGATCCTGATGGGCGTGATCATGGCCCTGACCGATGACAACAACGGCCTGCCACGCGGCCCGATGGCGCCGCTGCTGATCGGTTTGCTGATTGCCGTGATCGGCAGTGCGATGGGTCCGCTGACCGGTTTCGCGATGAACCCTGCGCGTGACTTCGGTCCGAAACTGATGACTTTCTTTACCGGTTGGGGTGAAATTTCCTTCACCGGTGGTCGTGATATTCCGTATTTCCTGATTCCGATTTTTGCACCGATTGTCGGTGCCTGCCTCGGCGCTGCCGGGTATCGCGGGCTCATCGCCCGTCACCTGACCGGCGCCACACCTGCTACAAAGGATGCAGAACCGGCCATTGACGGCAAACCAAGAACTTCTTGAAACAGTCGGCGCCGGCTCCTGCCCATCCGAGCCGGCGCCACGGCCCACTCTCGTTTTTTTCGTCCAAGGCAATCGACATGACCGACATTCAGAACAAGAACTACATCATTGCCCTTGATCAGGGTACGACCAGTTCGCGCGCGATCATCTTCGACCGCGACGCGAACGTAGTCTGCACCGCGCAGCGCGAATTCGTTCAGCATTACCCGCAGGCCGGTTGGGTCGAGCACGACCCGATGGAAATCTTCGCCACCCAGAGCGCGGTGATGGTTGAAGCGCTGGCCCAAGCCGGCCTGCACCACGACCAGGTTGCCGCGATCGGTATCACCAACCAGCGTGAAACCACCGTGGTCTGGGACAAGACCACCGGCCGCCCCGTGTATAACGCGATCGTCTGGCAGTGCCGCCGCAGCACCGAGATCTGCCAGCAGCTCAAGCGCGATGGCCACGAAGACTACATCCGCGACACCACCGGCCTGGTCACCGACCCGTACTTCTCCGGCACCAAACTGAAGTGGATCCTCGACAACGTCGAAGGCAGCCGCGAGCGTGCGCGCAACGGCGAGCTGCTGTTCGGCACCGTCGATAGCTGGCTGATCTGGAAATTCACCGGCGGCAAGGTGCACGTCACCGACTACACCAACGCCTCGCGCACCATGCTCTTCAACATTCACTCGCTGGAGT
The DNA here is from genome assembly GCF_024072275.1 of Pseudomonas siliginis. Taxonomy (NCBI): domain Bacteria; kingdom Pseudomonadati; phylum Pseudomonadota; class Gammaproteobacteria; order Pseudomonadales; family Pseudomonadaceae; genus Pseudomonas; species Pseudomonas siliginis. The sequence continues at coordinate 4,694,012 of NZ_CP099598.1, forward strand.
GGGACTCGAAGATGCTGGAGATCCTCGACATCCCGCGCGAGATGCTCCCGGAAGTCAAAGCGTCCTCGGAAATCTACGGTCGCACCAAGAGCGGCATCGCCATCGGCGGCATCGCCGGCGACCAGCAAGCGGCACTGTTCGGGCAGATGTGCGTCGAGCCGGGCCAGGCGAAAAACACCTACGGCACCGGTTGCTTCCTGCTGATGAACACCGGCGACAAAGCGGTGAAATCCCAGCACGGCATGCTCACCACCATCGCCTGCGGCCCGCGCGGCGAAGTGGCTTATGCTCTGGAAGGCGCCGTGTTCAACGGCGGTTCGACCGTGCAATGGCTGCGTGATGAACTGAAAATCGTCAACGACGCCCACGACACCGAATACTTTGCCAACAAGGTCAAGGACAGCAACGGTGTGTATCTGGTGCCGGCGTTCACCGGTCTCGGCGCGCCGTACTGGGACCCGTATGCCCGTGGCGCACTGTTCGGCCTGACGCGCGGCGTCCGCGTGGATCACATCATCCGCGCCGCGCTGGAGTCGATCGCCTACCAGACCCGCGACGTACTCGACGCCATGCAACAGGATTCCGGCGAACGCCTCAAAGCCCTGCGCGTGGACGGCGGTGCGGTGGCGAACAACTTCCTCATGCAGTTCCAGGCCGACATCCTCGGCACCCAGGTCGAACGCCCGCAAATGCGCGAAACCACCGCACTCGGCGCGGCTTATCTGGCCGGTCTGGCCTGCGGTTTCTGGGGCAGCCTGGAAGAACTGCGCGGCAAGGCAGTGATCGAGCGCGAGTTCGAACCGAGCCTTGACGAAACCGAGAAAGAGAAACTCTACAAAGGCTGGAAAAAAGCCGTCAGCCGCACCCGTGACTGGGCGCGTGAGGACGCCGAATAAGCCAACGTGCAGTTCCAGAAGGGTATCTAACTGGTAGGGAGCAGATTCCTGCGGCATCATGGGCAAATTTTGCTTGGCAGCCCAAAGGAAGCCCCATGAATCTGCCTCCCCGTCAGCAGCAAATCCTCGAGCTGGTCCGCGAACGCGGCTATGTGAGCATCGAGGAAATGGCCACGCTGTTCGTTGTCACCCCGCAAACAATCCGCCGCGACATCAACCAGCTCGCGGAAGCCAATCTGCTGCGTCGCTACCACGGTGGCGCCGCTTACGATTCCAGTGTCGAAAACACCGCGTATGCCATGCGTGCCGATCAGATGCGTGATGAAAAGCAACGCATCGGTGAAGCCATCGCCGCGCAGATCCCCGATCACGCCTCGCTGTTCATCAATATCGGTACCACCACCGAATCGATCGCCCGCGCCCTGCTCAATCACAGCCACCTGAAAATCATCACCAACAACCTGCACGTCGCCTCGATGCTCAGCGCCAAGGATGATTTCGATGTGCTGCTGACCGGCGGCAACGTGCGCCGCGACGGCGGTGTGGTCGGTCAGGCGAGTGTGGACTTCATCAATCAGTTCAAGGTCGATTTCGCCTTGGTCGGGATCAGCGGGATCGATGAGGACGGCAGCCTGCTCGACTTCGATTATCAGGAGGTCCGGGTCAGCCAGGCGATCATCGCCAACGCGCGACAGGTGATTCTGGCAGCGGATTCGAGCAAGTTCGGGCGTAATGCGATGATTCGACTGGGGCCGATCAGCCTGATCGATTGCCTGGTCACCGATCAGCAGCCGGTACCGGCGCTGGCGCAGTTGCTGAGTCAGCACAAGATTCGTCTGGAAGTCGTCTGATTCCTCTCCCTCGCTGACCGAACCGACGCTTTCGCGAGCAGGCTCGCTCCCACTCTTGGAATGCATTGCAAAATGTGGGAGCGAGCCTGCTCGCGAAAACAATCGATCAAACAACACATCTTCTGCGCCCCTGCGCGCGTTCATGTTCGAAAATTTTCTTTTAATCGCCCTTCGATGAGTTTTTTCAATCGAACGCGACTGGCTGCGCGCGTGTTTATGGGCTACCATTTTCGCAAATGAACATTTATGTTCGATTTCCAATACAAAATCAAAAGAACCGAGGCCAGCCGATGTCCACCTCTACCTTGCGTACGCCCCCTCTCTCCGAGATCTATGACGTTGCCGTGATTGGCGGCGGGATCAACGGCGTCGGGATCGCAGCGGATGCCGCCGGTCGCGGTCTTTCGGTGTTCCTTTGCGAAAAAGACGACCTGGCCAGCCACACCTCGTCGGCCAGCAGCAAGCTGATCCACGGTGGCCTGCGCTATCTGGAACATTACGAATTCCGTCTGGTGCGTGAAGCGCTCGCCGAGCGTGAAGTGTTGCTGGCCAAGGCGCCGCATATCGTCAAACCGATGCGTTTCGTACTGCCACACCGCCCGCACCTGCGTCCGGCGTGGATGATTCGTGCCGGCCTGTTCCTCTACGATCACCTTGGCAAACGCGAAAAGCTGCCAGGTTCGAAAAGCCTGAAATTCGGCGCCGACAGCGCGCTGAAAAGCGAAATCAAGAAAGGCTTCGAATACTCCGATTGCTGGGTCGATGACGCCCGCCTCGTGGTCCTGAACGCCATGGCCGCCCGTGAAAAAGGCGCGCATGTGCATACCCAGACCCGCTGTGTCAGTGCCCGCCGCACCAAAGGTTTGTGGCATCTGCATCTGGAGCGCGCCGACGGCAGTTTGTTTTCGATCACCGCCAAAGCACTGGTCAACGCCGCCGGCCCATGGGTGGCCAAGTTCATCCGTGACGACCTGAAGATGGAATCGCCGTATGGCATCCGTCTGATCCAGGGCAGCCACATCATCGTGCCGAAACTGTACGAAGGCGAACATGCGCATATTCTGCAAAACGAAGATCAGCGCATCGTTTTCACTATTCCGTACCTGAACCACTTCACTCTGATCGGCACTACCGACCGCGAATACACCGGCGACCCGGCGAAAGTAGCGATCACCGAAGGCGAAACCGATTACGTGCTGAAAGTGGTCAACGCCCACTTCAAGAAGCAGCTCAGCCGCGAAGACATCCTGCACAGCTACTCGGGCGTTCGGCCGCTGTGCAACGACGAATCCGACAACCCGTCTGCGGTCACTCGCGATTACACCCTGGCGCTGTCGGGCAACGCCGAGGAAGCGCCGCTGCTGTCGGTGTTCGGCGGCAAGCTGACCACTTACCGCAAGCTCGCCGAGTCGGCGATGGCGCAGTTGATGCCGTTCTTCACCCAGATGCGCCCGAGCTGGACCGCGACCGCCACCCTGCCCGGCGGCGAAGACATGACCACGCCAGAGGCCCTGAGCGCGCGGATTCGCGACAAGTTCGATTTCGTCCCGACCGAAATCGCCCGGCGCTGGGCCGTCACCTACGGCAGCCGCACCTGGCGCATGCTTGAAGGCGTGGAAAGCCTGGCCGACATGGGTGAGCACATCGGCGGCGGGCTCTACACCCGCGAAGTCGATTACCTGTGCAGCGAAGAGTGGGCCACTACGGCGCACGACATCCTGTGGCGCCGCACCAAGCTAGGCTTGTTCACCACAGCGGAGGAACAGCAGACGCTGTCGACGTATCTGGGCAAGGTTGAGCAGAGCCGGAAGATCGAGGCGGCTTGATCTTCGCCCTATCGTTTGAACGAAAGCCCCTGAATCGCAAGATTCAGGGGCTTTTTGCTATGCCCGCAAGGCCCGGCTCCACTCCCTCACGACCCTAAATGTGCCAAAAGAAAGTCGATAAACACCCGCGACTTGGGCGGCAGGTGCGGCGTGTCCGCAAACACCAGGCTGATCGGCTGTGAGGGCAGCGAGTATTCCGGCAGCACACGTACCAGATGCCCACGGGCCCTATCGTCTTCAACCATCCACGCCGGCAGCACCGACACGCCCAGCGACGACAAGGTCATCGAACGAATCGCAGTCGATGAATTCGATTGGAAATGACGGCTACCATTGATTTCGACTGCTTCCCCCACACCATCGCGTAAAACCCACTGCGTCGGCGCCAACAGATTGCTGTTGGCAATCCACGGCACGGCATTGAGATCCTGCGGTGTTTTTACCGGGTAGCGGAGCAGAAACCCTTCAGTAGCCACCAGCACAATTTCATAGTCGGCCAGTTTCCGGCTCTTGAAAGCCGAGTCCGCCAGGTTGCCCAGGCGAACCACCAGATCGAGCCGGTCGGCAAGCAGATCATTGAGCGAGGAGTTGAAGTCGTAGCACAGGCGGATGTCGGGATAACGCTCGGCGAACAGCGGAATCAGCGGCAGGATGAATCGCTCGCCGTATTCACTGGTGGAACTGATCCGCAGCGTTCCCGAAACGCGGTTTGTGCGGTGCAGTACCCTGTCAAACGCTGTGTCGATATCGGCAACGATGGTTTTGAATTCGTTGTAAAAGCTTTGCCCGGCCTCGGTCAGGGTCACGGCACGACTGTTGCGCAGCAACAGGCTGGTCGACAACGCTGCCTCCAGGGCCTTGATGTGCAGGCTGACCATGGCCCGGCTGAGATTCAGATGGCTGGCAGCCTTGGTAAAAGAACCCAGTTCGGCAATCGCCAGAAACGTCTGCACCCGGTTCAAGTGCGTGTGCAGAGCGCCCTGAGTCACGGTTCAATCCCTTCAAACATTGTGTTCAGCTCCATTGCATCGACGATCGGAGTCTATCGCCCCTATGCTCGACGACAAAGGGGAAACACCATGAGTTACCGCTATAAAGTCGCGTCGATTTTCCTGCTCGGCTTCTTTATCGATTGCATCAACATCTTCATGTCGGCGGTGGCGCTGCCCAGTCTGTCAGCTACCTTGCAGGTCAGCAGCGCTTCGGTGGCGTGGGTCGCCAACGCGTACATTCTCGGACTGACGTTGATCATTGCGCTGAGCACCTGGCTGGCCGCGCGTTTTGGCAGTCGTGAAATCCTCACCGCTTCAATGCTGGTATTCAGTGGCTCGGTGTGGCTGTGCGGCCAGGCCGACAGCTTCCATGAACTGGTGATCTGGCGCTTCGTTCAGGGCATCGGCGGTGGCTTGTTGATCCCGGTCGGACAGGCGCTTACGTTCAATCTTTTTCATGGCGAGCAACGCGCGAAAATATCCACGCTGATCATGGCCGTTGCCCTGATTGCCCCGGCGATGTCACCGACCGTCGGCGGCCTCATTGTCGACATCAGCTCCTGGCGCTGGGTGTTCTACAGCACCCTCCCGTTTTCGCTGCTTGCCGCCGGGCTGTCGTGGTGGTGGATCAGGGAAGGCAAACCCGCCGAGCTTCAGCGTCCGGACATCAAAGGCCTGTTGCTGGTCAGCGCGGTGCTCGCCAGTTTGCTGATGGGTATGTCGCTGTACGGCGGCGATTACCCACCGCTCGCAGCGCTGGGTTTTGTCATCGCGGGCCTGACATTCATCGCGCTGTATCTGCTGCATTACCGCCGCTGCAGTAACGCGATCATCGACTTGAGCCTGCTCAGGAGCAGAAAACTCAGCACCTCGATCTTCATCTATTACGCAATTCCGGGGGTGTTCACCGGTGTCAACCTGATGAGCATTTTCTTTTTGCAGAACACCCTGCACTTCAGCGCCCGGCTGACCGGAATGTTCATGATCCTCTATGCCATCGGTGCGTTCATCGCAATGATCCTTTGCGGTCGCGTCTACAACCGGATCGGCGCCAGACGCCTGTTCACCCTCGGCATGCTGTTGCACAGCGCCGGCATCGCCACCCTGGTGCTGGTCAATGCGCCAACGGATCTTTGGCTCATCATGATCGCCTACAGCCTGATGGGCATTGGCGGTGGCATCGGTGCCAATACCGCGCAAACTACCTCACTGATGGACTTCACCGGCGGCGATACGCACAAGGCCAGTGTCATCTGGAACATCAATCGGCAGATGTCTTTCAGCCTCGGCGCCGCACTGTTTCTGATGATCTTCAACGTGCTGCTCCCGACGCTCGGCACCACGCCGGCCTATCACGCGACCTTCGCGATTGCCGCGCTGGTCGGGCTGCTGCCGTTGCTGCAGATGAATCAACTGCCCCCTGCGAAGGAACGCCCATGACATACGATCTGATCGAACAAGCCGAACACAGTATCCACCACGTCCACGAGCTGATCCTTCGGGTATTCACTGATGCCGACGGCGCCGGCGCCGCGAGCATCGAGCCGTTGATGCAGGCATTTGCTGAGGATTTCAGCATGGTTGGTATTTCGGGGGACGCATTGACCCGCGTCGAAGTAGAACAAATGTTCAAAGGAGTCGTAGGCGCCAAGGCGGGACTCGATATCGAGATCAGTGATTTGCACACGGTGTGGCAGGAGGACGACATGCTGGCTGTGAGCTACGTCGAAACCCAACGCTTGGACGGCGCTCAACACTCGCGGGTCGCAGTGGCGATCCTGAGCGGGCAGCCTGAAGGGGTGAAGTGGGTGTATTTGCATGAAACGCCACTGAGCCGGCAAGTCTGAGACCAGGCCACAAGATATTCGGTTTTCCGAACGCGACTCCACAGTCGATTCGGTTAACCGGATCATGCGTTCATAAAATTACCGCCATAAAACTTTAATAACGTTATAAAACAACCGCTTAACTGAGTTCGACTGCTCTGGCACGAGTCATGCTCTACACTCTCTCGACGAATGCCTGCTGTGCCAGCACTTCAGGAGCCGTCAGGCATTCGAAGCACAAAAAGGGCCGACAAACTGGCTCCATAAAAAAAACAATGTCGAGGAAAATTTGATGCGCATCGTTCCCCATATCCTGGGCGCAGCCATTGCTGCCGCTCTGATCAGCACGCCAGTTTTCGCCGCCGAACTCACCGGCACCCTGAAGAAGATCAAAGAGTCCGGTGTCATCACCCTGGGCCACCGTGACGCCTCCATTCCGTTCTCCTATATCGCTGATGCGTCCGGCAAGCCGGTCGGCTACTCGCACGATATCCAGCTGAAGATCGTCGAAGCGATCAAGAAAGACCTCGACCTGCCGAACCTGCAAGTCAAATACAACCTCGTCACCTCGCAGACCCGTATCCCGCTGGTGCAGAACGGCACCGTGGACGTCGAGTGCGGTTCGACCACCAACAACGTCGAGCGTCAGCAGCAGGTCGACTTCTCCGTCGGCATCTTTGAAATCGGTACCCGCCTGCTGTCCAAGAAAGACTCCAAGTACAAGGATTTCGACGATCTGAAAGGCAAGAACGTCGTAACCACCGCCGGCACTACCTCCGAGCGCATCCTCAAGGCGATGAACGCCGACAAGCAGATGGGCATGAACGTCATCTCCGCCAAAGACCACGGCGAGTCCTTCCAGATGCTGGAATCGGGCCGTGCCGTCGCCTTCATGATGGATGACGCACTGCTGGCCGGCGAAGCCGCCAAGGCCAAGAAAGCCGCCGATTGGGAAGTGACCGGCACGCCACAGTCGTACGAAATCTACGGCTGCATGATGCGCAAAGGCGACGAGCCGTTCAAAAAGGCTGTGGATGACGCGATCAAGGCCACTTACGCTTCGGGCGAAATCAACAAGATCTACGAGAAGTGGTTCATGCAGCCGATTCCGCCAAAAGGCCTGAACCTGAACTTCCCGATGAGCGACGAGCTCAAGACCCTGATCGCCAATCCGACCGACAAAGCGGCTGACGACAAGAAGTCCTGATTTTCTGACTAACCTTATCCCCTGAGGAGGCGCCTGCCTTTTCAGGGGATGGTCACTCCCTGCTGGCATTTTTCTGGAAACACTCGAACCGGTGGCTGTCGAGCCGATCGCGTGTGCCCGGTCTTTGAAAAAAGACTGGGGAGGGAACGGAGTTCCCCAGGCGGGCACTTGTACATCGATCGAATCGAGGGGAGACCCTAATGAATTACAACTGGGACTGGGGCGTGTTCTTCAAGTCCACCGGTGTGGGCAGCGAGACCTATCTCGACTGGTTCATCTCCGGTCTGGGCTGGACCATCGCCATCGCCGTCGTGGCGTGGATCATCGCCCTGCTGCTCGGCTCGCTGCTGGGCATCATGCGCACTGTGCCGAACCGCATCGTATCGGGCATCGCGACCTGCTACGTCGAGCTGTTCCGTAACGTGCCGCTGCTGGTGCAGCTGTTCATCTGGTACTTCCTGGTACCCGATCTGCTGCCGCCGGATCTGCAGGAGTGGTACAAGCAGGACCTCAATCCAACCACCTCGGCCTACCTGAGCGTTGTCGTCTGCCTCGGTCTGTTCACCGCCGCCCGTGTCTGCGAGCAAGTGCGCACCGGTATCCAGGCGCTGCCCCGTGGTCAGGAATCCGCCGCCCGCGCGATGGGTTTCAAGCTGCCGCAGATCTACTGGAACGTGCTGCTGCCCCAGGCCTACCGGATCATCATTCCACCGCTCACCTCGGAATTCCTCAACGTGTTCAAGAACTCCTCCGTGGCGTCCCTGATCGGTTTGATGGAATTGCTGGCGCAGACCAAACAGACCGCCGAGTTCTCGGCCAACCTGTTCGAAGCGTTCACCCTGGCGACCCTGATCTATTTCACCCTCAACATGAGCCTGATGCTGCTGATGCGCCTGGTCGAGAAGAAAGTCGCGGTGCCCGGCCTGATCTCCGTGGGGGGTAAATAATGGAATTCGATTTCAGTGGCATCGTCCCGGCCATTCCCGGTTTGTGGAACGGCATGGTGATGACCCTCAAGCTGATGGCCATGGGCGTGATCGGCGGGATGATTCTCGGCACGATCCTCGCGCTGTGCCGTCTGTCGCACAACAAGCTGCTGTCGAGCATCGCTGGCGCCTACGTCAACTATTTCCGCTCGATCCCGCTGCTGCTGGTGATCACCTGGTTCTACCTGGCGGTGCCGTTCGTGCTGCGCTGGATCACCGGCGAAGACACGCCGATCGGCGCGTTCACCTCGTGCGTCGTGGCGTTCATGATGTTCGAAGCGGCGTACTTCTGCGAAATCGTCCGGGCCGGTGTGCAGTCGATTTCCAAGGGCCAGATGGGTGCTGCTCAGGCACTGGGCATGAACTACGGGCAGATGATGCGCCTGATCATCCTGCCGCAGGCGTTCCGCAAGATGACCCCGCTGCTGCTGCAGCAGAGCATCATCCTGTTCCAGGACACCTCGCTGGTCTACACCGTGGGCCTGGTGGATTTCCTCAACGCCTCGCGTGCCAGCGGCGACATCATCGGCCGCTCCAATGAGTTCCTGATTTTCGCCGGTCTCGTGTACTTCATCATCAGCTTCGCCGCCTCGCGGTTGGTCAAGCGTCTGCAAAAAAGGTTCGCCGTATGATCTCTATCAAAAACATCAACAAGTGGTATGGGGACTTCCAGGTGCTGACTGATTGCAGCACCGAGGTCAAGAAAGGCGAAGTGATCGTGGTCTGCGGCCCGTCGGGTTCCGGCAAGTCGACGCTGATCAAATGCGTCAACGCCCTGGAGCCGTTCCAGAAAGGTGATGTCGTGGTTGACGGCACGTCGATCGCCGACCCGAAAACCAACCTGCCGAAACTGCGTTCGCGCGTGGGCATGGTGTTCCAGCATTTCGAGCTTTTCCCGCACCTGACCATCACCGAAAACCTGACCATCGCGCAGATCAAGGTGCTCGGCCGCAGCAAGGAAGAGGCAACCAAAAAAGGTCTGCAGTTGCTTGAGCGCGTCGGCCTGTCGGCGCACGCCCACAAGCATCCGGGGCAACTGTCCGGTGGTCAGCAACAGCGTGTGGCGATTGCCCGTGCGCTGGCGATGGACCCGATCGTCATGCTGTTCGACGAACCGACCTCGGCGCTCGATCCGGAAATGGTCAACGAAGTGCTCGACGTGATGGTGCAACTGGCTCACGAAGGCATGACCATGATGTGCGTGACCCACGAAATGGGCTTCGCCCGTAAAGTGGCCGACCGGGTGATCTTCATGGATCAAGGCAAGATCATCGAGGACTGCCCGAAAGAGGAATTCTTCGGCGACATCAGCGCCCGCTCCGAACGCGCGCAGCACTTCCTCGAGAAAATCCTGCAGCACTAAAAGCAACACACCCGCACCCTGTCTGTGGGGTGCGGGCAGCCTGACAATGAGATCCCTTGTGGCGAGGGGATTTATCCCCGTCCGGCTGCGCAGCAGTCGTAAACCCTGTGCATGCGGTCTTTCAGTTAAACCGCAGTGATGGTTTTGGGGCCGCTTCGCGGCCCAACGGGGATAAATCCCCTCGCCACAGGCACAAACAAGTGTTGTGGTTGACCCAAGGCATCTGTGATGAAATGCGACCCCACTCTTTATCGCGCTGCAGAGCCATCACTTGCCGTGAAGCCCCGTCTGATCCGTCATCTGTTCCTGCCGCCGCTGATCATCGCCCTGATGGTCGGACTGGGTTTTATCGGCTTCTGGACCAGTGAACACTTCGGCATCCGCAGCCTCGGCGAGAACGGTCAGCGTCAGTTGGAACTGCACGCCCGCGCGGTCGAAAGCGAGATCAGCAAATACACCTACCTGCCCAGCCTGCTGGAACTCGAAACCAGTGTGCCGCAGTTGCTGGCCGATCCGACCCCGGAGCACCGGCAGACGGTCAACGATTACCTCGAAGGCCTGAACCGCCGCAGCCGCAGCCGCGCCATCTACGTGATGGACACCACCGGCCGGGTCATGGCCACCAGCAACTGGCGCGATGTCGACAGTTATCTGGGTGAAGACTTGTCCTTCCGCGCCTATTTCAAAGACGCCGTGCGCGGCCAGCCCGGGCGCTTCTATGGCATTGGCAGCACCAACGGCGAACCCGGTTACTACCTCGCCCACGGCCTCGAAGAGCACGGCAAGATCATCGGTGTCGCGGTGGTCAAGGTGCGTCTGGAAGCCATGGAAGAGCGCTGGCAACGGGCGCGTCTGGAAGCGTTCGTCAGCGATGAGAACGGCATCATCATTCTGTCCAGCGATCCTGCCAGGCGGCTGAAATCGGTGATCCCGCTCAGCGATGAGGTCAAGGAAAAACTCGCTCGCAGCCTGCAGTATTACTGGTTCCCGCTCAACGAACTGCAACCACTGGCCCGCGAGACGCTGGCCGAAGGCGTGGAGAAACTGACTTTCCCGGCCAACAGCGAATTGCAGCCCGACGAAGACGACATCAGTTATCTGGCGCAAACCCGACTGCTGAGCGACACGCCGTGGAATTTCACCCTGCTCACGCCATTGCAGGACCTGCGCCGCGAAGCCATCAACCAAGGCATTCTGGTGGCGGTGGCGTTTGCCCTGTTCGCCTTCCTGCTGATTGCCTGGAACGAGCGGCGCAAAGTCCTCGCCACCCGCCTCGCCGCCCGCGAAGCGTTGCAGGAAGCCAACAGCCAACTCGAACGTCGGATTACCGAACGCACCGCCGATCTGCGCGCCAGCAACGAACGTCTGAAGAGTCAGATCCGCGAGCGCCGTCAGGCCGAGGAGACGTTGCGCCGCGCTCAGGATGAACTGGTGCAGGCGGGCAAACTCGCGGCCATCGGCCAGATGTCGACCAGCATCGCCCATGAATTGAACCAGCCCCTGGCGGCCATGCGCACGCTGTCGGGCAACACCGTGCGCTTTCTCGAGCGCGGCCAACTCGACGTCGCCAGCACCAACCTCAAGACCATCAACGACCTGATCGACCGCATGGGCCGGATCACCGCCAGCCTGCGTTCGTTCGCCCGGCGCGGCGACAACAAGGGTCAGGCCAGTCTCGGCAAAGCCGTCGACGCCGCGTTGCAAGTGCTCGGCGCGCGCGTGGAAAACACCGCGCTGCAGATTCACCGGCAGTTTGCCGATGTGCAGTTGCTGATCGATCAGACCCGCCTCGAACAGATCCTCGTCAACCTGATCGGCAACGCCCTCGACGCCATGCACGCGCAACCGCAGCCGCAGCTGTGGCTGGAGGGTGAAGAATTCAACGGCAAGTATCGCTTGCGGGTGCGTGACAACGGCCACGGCATCGACGCCGAAGCGCGCAAGCATCTTTTCGAACCGTTCTTCACCACCAAACCCGGCGAGCAAGGCCTGGGACTGGGCCTGACCCTGTCCGCCAGCCTCGCCGCCGCCACCGGCGGGCACCTGGGTGTCGAACACCCGGCCGGCGGTGGCACCACTTTCGTCCTCAGTTTACCGTTGGTAAGCCCTCTATCTGCCGAGCCAATATGAACCCTGAACTCAGTGTGCTGATTGTCGAAGACGACCCCCATGTGCTGCTCGGCTGCCAACAGGCGCTGACCCTCGAAGACATTCCGTGCATCGGCGTCGGCAGTGCCGAAGAGGCGCTGGCGCAGGTCGGCGACGACTTTGCCGGCATCGTCATCAGCGACATCCGCCTGCCGGGCATCGATGGCCTGGAATTGCTCACCCGCCTCAAGCAGCGTGATCGCAGCCTGCCGGTGGTGCTGATCACCGGCCACGGCGACATTTCCATGGCCGTCGGCGCGATGCAGAAAGGCGCCTACGATTTCATGGAAAAACCGTTCTCGCCGGAACGCCTGGTCGATGTCGCGCGGCGGGCGCTGGAGCAACGCAGCCTCGCCCGTGAAGTGTCATCGCTACGCCGGCAACTGGCTGAACGCGATTCGCTGGAAGGGCGGATTATCGGCCGCTCACCGGCGATGCAGAACCTGCGCGAGCTGATCGCCAACGTCGCCGACACCTCGGCCAACGTCTTGATCGAAGGCGAGACCGGCACCGGCAAGGAACTGGTCGCTCGTTGCCTGCACGATTTCAGTCGGCGCCACAGCAAACAGTTCGTCGCGCTGAACTGCGGCGGCCTGCCGGAAAACCTTTTTGAAAGCGAAATCTTCGGCCACGAAGCCAACGCCTTCACCGGCGCCGGCAAACGGCGCATCGGCAAGATCGAGCACGCCGACGGCGGCACGCTGTTCCTCGATGAAGTGGAAAGCATGCCGCTGCCGTTGCAGATCAAGTTGCTGCGCGTACTGCAGGAACGCACCCTTGAACGCCTCGGCTCAAACCAGAGCGTGGCGGTGGATTGCCGGGTGATCGCGGCGACCAAATCCGACCTCGATGAGTCGAGCAAGGCCGGGGAATTTCGCAGCGACTTGTACTACCGCCTCAACGTCGTGACCCTGGAATTGCCACCGCTGCGCGAACGCCGCGAAGACATCCTGCAACTGTTCGAGCATTTCACCCAGCAATCGGCGCTGCGCTTCGACCGCGCGCTGCCGGAGCTGGACAACCAGACCCTGTCGAACCTGATGAGCCACGACTGGCCGGGCAACGTGCGCGAACTGCGCAACGTCGCCGAACGCTTCGCCCTCGGCCTGCCGGCCTTCAAGAAATCCGGGGCCAGCGCCGGCCAGGGTCTGGCGTTTGCCGAAGCGGTGGAAGCGTTCGAGCGCAATCTGCTGGTCGACGCCTTGCAACGCAGCGGCGGCAACCTGACCCAGGCCAGCCAGGAATTGGGCATGGCCAAGACCACGCTGTTCGATAAAGTCAAAAAGTACGGGCTGAGCCACTGATGGATCTGATTCTCAAAGCCGCTATCGGCGCCGCAGTCGTGCTGATCCTCGCTGCGCTGTCGAAGACCAGAAACTACTACATCGCCGGTCTGGTGCCGCTGTTCCCGACCTTTGCCCTGATTGCGCACTACATCGTTGGCAAGGGCCGTTCGGTCGACGATCTGAAGACCACGATCGTCTTCGGCATGTGGTCGATCATTCCCTACTTCGTGTATCTGGCGACGCTGTATGTGATGGTCGACCGCATGCGCCTGGAAGCATCGCTGGCCGTGGCGGCGGTGGCGTGGCTGATGGCGGCGACGGTATTGGTGAGCGTGTGGGTCCGGCTGCATGCCTGAACCCACGTGCATCAGCCTCTAGCGACCGTAGACTCTGGCCAGTTGCGCGGACGACAGAGCATCCTCGAACGGCACTGGCACTGACTTCACCGCACCGTAGAGATTGCGGTAGCGCCAGTAGTCGCCGTTCTGCGCCAGTTGATAACCGCGCTCGACCACGCGCTGGCCGTCGAGCACGTAACGCAGGGTTTCCTGCGCGGCCGGCGGTGGCGTCGGTTGCATCAGATCGGCGCTCAACACGCGCATGGATTCGTCAATGCATTCATCCAGCACGGCGGTGACCTTGGCCAGGTCAAGGGCGCCGTCATCAATGCATTGCTTGCCGCAACGACGAATCGGCTGACTGGCCACTTCGATGCGCATGCGGTACAGCGGCGAGCCGGCGATATCCTGTAATTGCACCTGATTGACCAGCACGAAACTGCCGCGATCGGGCGTCAGCATCAGCTTCGGTTCGATCAGCAACCGTGCCGTCACCGCACCTGCCCCCTGCTTGAATCCGGAGACTTGCGACGCCGCCTGAAAACGCTGTTGCAAGCGCTCCTGCAACGGCACGCCGGCGAGCAGGTCGGCCAGCGGCCGCGATTCGTTCAGCGCGGCTTTTTCGGCATCGCGCTGTAACGCACCGGAACCCATTTGCGTGTTGATCAGGCTGGCCACCAGAATGCCCGCCAGCCCGGCGCCCGCACCGGAGCTCGACACCAGCGTGTAACTGGAATTCGCCGCGTTCACTGCCGCCTTGCTGTCGATCACCGTGCTGGCGCCGACAAACTCCGCCGGCAGTTGCACGTCGACCTTCAGTCCGTGTGCCTGCACATAGCTCATGGCCGCCTGATCCTTGAAACCGGCCTCAGGTGCCGGTTTCTGCGCACAGCCAGGCAACGCCAGCAGCGAGATCGCCGCGAGGGTCAGCGCCAGACGTTTCATTGCGCGAACGGGGCGATCATTTGCTGACGGCTGTTATCCATCGCCTGATAAAACGCGTTGGACAGGTTGGTGTAGGACGGCTCGTCCCACTCGCCTTGCGCGGCTTGCACAGCGGCGAATGGCTGGTACCACAAGAGTTTGTTGTCCGACAGATCGATCACCATGCCCTGGCCGCCGACCTGGGCCATCGGCACGCTGGTGGGCACGATGCTGTAGTAGCTGCGGGTGGCACCGGTGGCATAGATCGACACCAGCAACAGACGGTCGATGCCGTGGGCAGCTTTCATCGGCGACAGGTCCTTGGTCATGTAGCCCTCGCGGAAATCGACTTCCTTGAAGGTCTTCAGATCGACCTTTTCATCAATGCGCTTGGCCTTGTAGCCCTTGGCTTGCAGCTTGGCGACGATGGCGTCGGGCAGGGTTTCCAGGTCGCGCACCTGCCAGGTCTCGACATTGGCGCTGAGCTTGCTGTTGACGCCGGCATTGATGGCGTAATCGAGGATGCCCTGATTGCCGGTCAGCGCCAGCACCGGCGACGGTACGACGGTAATGGCCACACCGATGGTCGGCTCTTTGGCATCCCAGAACTGTTTGTCCAGGGCCACGGGCGGTTGCACATGGGCGCAGCCGGTGAGAGTCAGTACGGCGAGCAGAGCCAGCGCGGCCCATTGACGTGTAGCGCGAAAAATCATGGATCAAGTCCCTATGTCTGAAAACGTTCCTGCGCCTTATCGGCAACAACGCGGCAAACAATAGTGGCACATTGATATTTTTTTGGCGACAGGATGCTGGCGCACTCTTACAGCAGATTGTTCGGCGCCGGCGGATCGACCCGAGCCCAATGCGAAGTGTCCTCGCGATGCGCCTGCAAATACGGCAGCACCGCCGCCAGCAACGGCTCCTTGAACGCCTCCTGAAAGCGATGCGCCAGTCCCGGAATCAGTTTCAACTGACTGCCCTGAATGTGCGCCGCCAGATGCACGCCGTGCATCACCGGCAGCAGCGGATCTGCCGTGCCGTGCACCACCAGGGTCGGCACGCGCAGCTGATTGAGCAATGCCACCCGGCTCGGTTCGGCAAGGATTGCCATGATCTGGCGCTTGACGCCTTCGGGGTTGAACGCGCGGTCGTAGGATGCCGCCGCCTGTTGCAGCAAGGCCTGTCGATCATCCGTCACCGCTGGGCTACCGAGTGCCGCGAGCAGATCGGCCTGTTGCTCCAGCGCTACCTCGCGGTTCGGCGCACCTCGGCGCGAGAGCAACTGCACGAGCGCCGCACTCGGTGCCGGCAGGCCTTCAGCGCCGGAAGTGGTCATGATCAGGGTCAGGCTTTCCACCCGCTGCGGCGCCATTGCCGCCATGTGCTGGGCGATCATCCCGCCCATGCTCGCGCCGAGCACGTGGAATTGCTCAACCTTCAGCGCCGTCATCAAACCCAACGCATCGTCGGCCATGTCGGTCAGGCTGTACGGTGCCGACACCGGTAAACCGAGCTTGTAACGCAGCACTTCGAAGGTCAGATTGGCCTCGATCGGCGCCTGCCGCCAGGTCGACAATCCGACGTCGCGGTTGTCATAGCGGATCACCCGGAAACCCTGCTGGCACAAAGCGACAACCACTTCATCCGGCCAGTGGATCAACTGCCCACCCAGGCCCATGACCAGCAACAGCGCCGGGTCCGATGCGCGGCCGATACTTTGATAGGCAAGACTGACCTGCGCCAGCTCGGCGTGCTCGGTCGGCACGTTGACATCACAGCGTCCGGCTGCAAACGAGCCGGCCCCGAACAAAAGCGCGGCCAACGCGGCCGCGACTGAAAAAACTCTCTTGAACATGAAAAACACCAAAACGCAGCACCCCAGTAGAGCGCGAGTCTGATGAAGTTCGTTCAAGCGCGCTGCCACAGTTGCATGACAGTTTGATGAAGAGTGCCGAGCGGTCGTCTGTCGAATGCATCGCCGGATCCTGGCCGGCAGATCGACAAAGCGTGCTTCATGAGACAAACTCACCTTCCACGCATTCGTCACAAGTTTTCTTCATGGAGCCCGCCGGTGCTTGAAATCCGACATCTGAAAACCCTGCATGCCCTGCGCGAGGCCGACAGCCTGGTCGACGCCGCCGACCGTTTGCATCTGACACAGTCAGCACTGTCGCACCAATTCAAAGAGCTGGAAGAGCGCATGGGCATGCAGTTGTTCGTGCGCAAGACCAAACCGGTGCGCTTCACCAGCGCCGGTCTGCGCTTGCTGCAACTGGCCGACGCCACTCTGCCGCTGTTGCGTGCTGCGGAACGGGACATTGGTCGGCTGGCCGGTGGCACCGCCGGGCGTCTGCACATGGCGATCGAATGCCACAGCTGCTTTCAGTGGCTGATGCCGACCATCGACCAGTTCCGCGATGCCTGGCCGGAGGTCGAGCTGGACCTGGCTTCGGGTTTCGCTTTCGCCCCACTGCCGGCACTGGCGCGCGGCGATCTGGATCTGGTGGTGACCTCCGATCCGCTGGAAATTGCCGGCATCACTTACGTGCCGCTGTTCACTTACGAAGCCATGCTTGCCGTGGCCAATCAGCATGCACTGGCGAGCAAGCCGTACATCGTTCCCGAAGATTTGTTGACGGAAACGCTGATCACCTACCCGGTCGAGCGTGATCGCCTGGACATCTTCACCCGCTTCCTCGAACCGGCCGACATCGAACCTGCGCAGGTGCGCACTTCGGAACTGACGGTGATGATGATGCAACTGGTCGCCAGCGGCCGTGGCGTCTGCGGAATGCCGCACTGGGCGCTGCATGAATACAGCTCGCGCGGCTATGTGAAGGGCAAACGGTTGGGTGAAAAGGGCTTGTTCGCGACGCTGTACGCGGCGATTCGCACGGACATGCTCGACGCGCCGTACATGCGCGATTTCCTGCTGACTGCCAAGGACACCTCGTTCTCGACCCTCGATGGGGTCAGTGCCGTACGCTGATTCTCCAGAACAAGAGATCTCCCTGTGGGAGCGAGCCTGCTCGCGAAAGCGGTGGATGATTCAGCGATGATGTCGGCTGGACGGACGCCTTCGCGAGCAGGCTCGCTCCCACAAGGATTGTCGTGGTGGGTCAGAGCTGGCGCCACATGTGGATCTTGTCGAAGTAGTCTTCGCCCACCCGCACGGCGAGTGGCTCGAGGCCGAACTGAATGAAGCCGCAACGCTGATACAACTGAAAAGCCGCGTCATTGCCGGCGGTGACAGTGAGCTGCAGCAGCTTCAGCGCCGGATGCTTTTGCGCTTCGACCAGTGCCGCCTGCACCAGATCAAAGCCCAGCCCCTTGCGACGAAAATCCGCCGAGACATACATGCCGAACAGCGTGGCCTTGTGTCGTGCCTTCTCGCGCGGTTCAAAGGCCAGGCCGACAATCCCGGCCAACGTCCCGGCATCGAATGCCCCCAGCACCACATCGAGCTTGCTGGTCAGGCGCCCTTCCCACCAACTCAATGGCATCACCGCGCGCTCGCGTACGCTGGAGGTGAACGCCTGCGGATGACGGTCGTAGGCTTGCAGCATCAGTTCGCGGTAAGCCAGGGCGTGGCTGGCGTCCAGCCGTTCGATCCACATGTCAGGCAGTCCGCCGTTGTTCGAGCATCAGCCGTACGGCAAGGCCACCGAGGACCATGCCCATGAAATAGCGCTGCATCGCCAACCACGTCGGGTTGCGCACGAACCACGAAGCGATGCCTGCGGCGAACAGCGCGATCAACAGATTGACGCTGAAGCTGACGCCGATCTGCGTGAGGCCGAGGACGATGCTTTGGGTGAACACCGAGCCGTGCTCAGGGCTGATGAATTGCGGAAACACCGACAGATAGAACACGGCGATTTTCGGGTTCAGTGCGCTGGTGAGAAAGCCCATGGTGATCAGCTTGCGCGACGAGTCCGGCGGCAATTGCTGCGCTTCGAACGGCGAACGCGCGCCGGGTTTCAGCGCTTGCCAGGCCAGCCACAGCAGGTACAGCGCACCGGCCCATTTCAACACTTCATAAGCCATCGGCACGGCAAGAAACACTGCCGTCAAACCGACCGCCGCAGCGAACATATGCACGAAGAACCCGCCGACCACGCCGAGTAGCGAAGTCACCCCCGCGCGGCGCCCCTGACAGATCGAACGCGAGATCAGATAGATCATGTTCGGCCCCGGCGTCAGCACCATCAGCAGCGCGGCGGCGGCGAAGATCAGCAGGTCTTGCAACGGGATCATGGCAACGTCCTTTGCGGGAATGATCAGGCGAGTGCAGTCAGTGAACGGCGATAAAACGGCAGGATGTGCTCGCGTGTCAATGGCGCCAGCTCGAGCGCCGGATCAGTGGCCGGATCGACCCAGATCACCTCTTCGATTTCCGCCGCCGGGCAAACGTCGCTATCGATGGTCAGTTGAAAGATTTCCGCATGGACAATGAAGCCCGGCTCGTTGGCGGCGGGGGCGGAAAAACTGTTGAGGAAAATCGCCTGCGCCGGGTCGATCTGCAACCCGAGTTCTTCTTCCAGCTCACGGGCCAATGCGTGTACTGGCAACTCGTGGGCTTCGATCTTGCCACCCGGTTGCATGAAGGCCGTGGTGCCGCGCTTGCGCACCAGCAGGGTCTGGCCTTGGGCGTTGAGCAACAGCGCGGCGGCGATATGGATGATGCAGGGCGAAACGGCGGATGTCGGCGTCATGAGTCGAAAAATGCCTTGTGCGAAAAGATCGCAGGATCCCACGCCCGACGCGCCTGCGTCATCAGAAGATCCCTACAAGAAGCATCCGTGATCAGCCTGACTCTGACGACAAGTCCGCCAAAAGGCTCGGAAATTTCCCACTCGCGAATTTGGTAGCGTTATCCATCGCTGCCCGGCAGCCATTCGCTACATCGCCTAAGAGGGAAAACGCTGCATGTCTGACATTTCGACGCTCAAGGAAAAGAACAATCTCAAGACGCTCCATTTCATTCTCCTGACCGTAGTCACCATGGGTCTCTACTCGGTTGTATGGCTGCACAAAACAACAACCGTGGTTGAGGAGGTCACTCAAATCAAGACACTGAGCCAGACCGGTCTGGTCGTTTATCTGGCGCTCTGTGGTATCGGAGGGATCTTTTTCACCGTATCTGATCCGCGGTTCATAGCCACGGGGTATGCGATGACGGTCATTGCCCAGCTCATCGCCATTGCTTGGTGCTTTCGAGTTCGCAGAGCCTTGCGCGCCTACACGCTGACCAAACACAACTTCGAACCGCGAATGAACCGCTTGTATTCAGTCCTGTTCACCTTCTATCACATCAATTACTGCATCAACGATATGGCCAGGGCCAAGCACAAACATGACCAGAAACGGCAAACGCCTCAGGAATCGGTCGCGGCATAAACAAAAAGGTAATCGTCGATTTCGCGTGCAAGTTCGCTTCTACCTTTCACTGCAATTCCTTGTGCGAGCTTGCTCGCGAAGGCGTTCGTCAATGCCACAAGTTTGCCCACCAGTATTGCTGCATGGCTGCTTCTCGCGTTCAACAGCCAAGTCAACTGGCATCGTAAGCGAGACGGCTCCGATGTAAGCGAGGAGAGGGACGTCTGCCTGTTCACGGTTCCGTCGTTGGCGCAATATGCCTGCCAGCCACAAACAATCCGAACCAAGGAAACCGTATGAGCCTGTCGCTGCTGAGCCGCTACGCCTTCTTTGCCGTCTGTGTGATGTTCACCCTCGCCAGCCTGCCCTTTCTCGAACATGACTGGCTGTGGCCGATCACCGCCGCCACCGCTGTGCTGAGCCTGCTCGGCGTGTTCGACCTGTTGCAGACGCGCCATGCAGTGCGCCGCAATTATCCGATTCTGGGCAACATCCGTTATCTGGTCGAAGGCATCCGCCCGGAGATTCGCCAGTATCTGCTCGAGTCCGACAGCGATGCCCTGCCCTTCTCCCGCGCGCAGCGTTCGCTGGTGTACTCGCGAGCGAAAAACGAAACTGCCGACAAACCGTTCGGCACGCTGATCGACGTTTACCAGTCCGGCTTCGAATTCATCGGCCACTCGATGCGCCCCGCGCCGTTGAGTGACCCGAACGGTTTCCGCGTCATTGTCGGGGGTCCGCAGTGCACGCAGCCCTACTCGGCGTCGATCTTCAATATTTCGGCGATGAGCTTCGGCTCGCTCAGTGCCAACGCCATCCGCGCCTTGAACCAGGGCGCCAAACTCGGCAACTTCGCCCACGACACAGGCGAAGGCAGCATCAGCCCGTATCACCGCGAACACGGCGGCGATCTGACCTGGGAGCTGGGCAGCGGCTACTTCGGCTGCCGCACCAGCGACGGCCGTTTCGACCCTGAGCGCTTCGCCGTGCAGGCGCAGAATCCGCAAGTGCGCATGATCGAAATCAAGATGAGCCAGGGCGCCAAACCCGGCCATGGCGGGATCTTGCCCAAGCACAAGGTCACCAGGGAGATTGCGGAAACACGCGGCATCCTGATGGGCGAGGACTGCGTCTCGCCGTCGCGCCACAGTGCGTTTTCAACGCCGATCGAGATGATGCAGTTCATCCAGCAACTGCGCGAATTGTCCGGTGGCAAACCGGTGGGCTTCAAATTCTGCCTCGGCCATCCGTGGGAGTTCATGGGCATTGCCAAGGCCATGCTGGAAACCGGCATCCTTCCCGATTTCATCGTCGTCGATGGCAAGGAAGGCGGCACTGGCGCCGCCCCTGTCGAGTTCACCGACCACATCGGCGTGCCGATGCGCGAAGGTCTGCTGTTCGTGCACAACACGCTGGTCGGCCTGAACCTGCGCGACAAGATCAAACTCGGCGCCAGCGGCAAGATCGTCAGCGCCTTCGACATCGCCAGCGTGCTGGCCATCGGCGCTGACTGGGCCAACTCCGCGCGCGGCTTCATGTTCGCCATCGGCTGCATCCAGTCGCAGTCGTGCCACACCAACAAATGCCCGACCGGCGTTGCCACCCAGGACGCCTTGCGCCAACGCGCTCTGGTGGTACCGGACAAAGCCCAGCGCGTCTACAACTTCCATCGCAGCACGCTCAAAGCACTGGCGGAAATGCTCGCGGCGGCCGGGCTTGAGCATCCGTCGCAACTGTCGGCCAAGCATCTGGTACGACGCATGTCGGCGACCGAGATCAAACTGTTCTCGCAGTTGCATGTATTTCTGAAACCGGGGGAATTGCTTACCGGCGAAGTGAATGGCGAGTTCTATTCGCGGATGTGGCAGATGGCGCGGGCGGACAGTTTTGAGCCGAGCGAGGTCGTCGCTGCGTAACTGCTCAAAGGTGTGCATTTCCATTCGGAATGCCCACCGCTACCGATCATGGTTCAAATGTACGGATCTTGAATAATCGCACATGACCTATTTCTTCCTTATCGATAATTTTTGCTTCATACCTTTCTAGATTTTTGATTCCCTGAGCAAAACCAGGACCATAGTTCGTCTCCAGAACATAAAATTCTTTCGGGTGACTGGGCAACGACAAATCAGTTTTCAGCTTCTCTAAATTACTAACAAGCAGCGGAGATCCCAGCAACTTGAAATAGACACCAAACTGAATCGCATCAAGCGAATAGATTGGCAACACGCTTGACTTATTCATTACAGAGATGACGATATCTCTCATGTGCGTCTCGCGTGAGTACGGATTTTCAGGATCCCTCAGATAACTGATATCCCTGAATAAAGGCGTAGCAGAAAATGTCATCAATACCACCAGCATTAACACTTTTACTGGCACATCTCTTATATTGCCAACTGCGTACGCAGCCACCAGCAATACGGCGGGCAGAAGAAAAATAAAATTGCGTTGAGTTGTCACCGGGCGTAAGTAAACAGAACAGACATAGGGCACCACAATTCCTACTACCCCCCAGAACACAATCAGCCTGCAAGCAATTGCGCTTTCAGGATTTTGAGCCATCGACGCCAGCCCTGAAATTAAAATTACAGCGAGCAAAGCGGCCAGAAACGTATCTCCGAAATACAACAGGAAAACCTTGAAGAAAAAAACAGTTTCGGGTGGTTGAATCCAGAAATCCCGTGAAAAGCTACTCTCAGCGTACGATAAACCAGGAATTACGGTTAATGCGGCAAAAAATCCGGCGCAAATGAACCTGTATATAACTTGGCTGTGGACCTCGCTGCGCAAGATCATGTGAAGCAACACAAGCACTTGAGCAAAGACCGGCAGATAACCGAAGTAATGAGTATTTATCAGCGCGGCGGAAGTCAGCCAATAGCAAAAAAAATCCTGCCCTCTGCCTCGACTTAAGCAGCGCAAGAAGATCACAAAAGACAAAACGGTAAGCAACGACAGAAGCGCATAAGAGCGAGTCTCTTGCGAATACTGAACCAAGAAACTATTGACCGCTGCCAACCACGCAACGATGAGCCCTACTTGTTCATCAAACAATTTGCGCCCGAGGAGGAATACAGAGGGAATCAACAGCACGCCGATTACCGCAGAGAGATACCGCCCTGTGTGTTCGCCAAACCCGACAGCCTGATAATAAGTCCACAGTAAAATCTGATAAAAGGGAGGATGAACGTCACTCAATGTAGTTCGATACACGTCAAAGAATCCATTTTGCGGATCGCTTACCGATACACTGAAGGCCTCATCCAGCCACAGGCCAGTAGCATCGATGTTGCGCAACCTTACATACAGGCCAAATCCAATTGCGCCAATCAGACACAGGTACATTGCCAATTTGTACTTTCGCGACGCAGTGTCCATTGTCATCTCCTCAGTAGTTACTCAGCCATGATCAAAACCGGCTACCGACCTCTTCCATAAAAGTGCAAGCATTCCCACCCCGACCGCCAACCACAACGTTACCAGCCGTAACAAAACCGTCGCCGCGATCGCATCTGCCAACCCGACTCCGCCTGAAACCAGCAGCGCTAGCATCGCTGCTTCGGCACTGCCCAAACCGCCCGGCATGAAACTCAGAGCCCCCGCCAACATGGCCACCGCATAAATAAAGATCGCCAACGTTAGGCCCACGTCCGCGCCCATCGCCTGCAAAATCCAGTAAAACGCCAATGCTTCAAGCCCCCAGGCCAGCAGGCTCAATAGCGTTGCGCCCATGAAGCGACGAGGGGAATGACAGCGGCGCGACTGACGCAATACCTGAACGGCATGCCCCAGCAACCGCGAGAATCTGTCGTGCCGTTGCTCAGTGCGACGATCAATCGCGCTGACAAGGCTTGGCGAAAACATCATCGATGTACCGCATGCCAGGAGGACGAGACTGGCAACGACCATCGACAACCATTGCGGATGCGCGCTCAAGCCGAACAACGCCAGGCCCGTCATCGCCAGCAGGTCCGCAAGCCGCTCACTGAACAGCGCGGCAAAGCTCTGTGCGTAAGGCACCTCCAAACGTTTGAGCAAAACACCGCGCAACGCCTCCCCGGCCTTGCCGGGAGTCGTCGTCAGGGCGAATCCGGCCAGGTAGATGTTCAAGCTCGCCCGCCAAGGCAACCGGTGACCCAAGGCAGACAGATAACCCTGCCAACGCAAAAAACGCAGACCGTATCCAAGCAAAACCACGCAGACGATTTGCCCGCACTGCCACCAACCCACTCGACTGACCGCCGCGCTCACCGCCGACCACCCACCCCACAGGGAAACAGCGAGATAAGCGAGGGCGGAGCAGATCACCGAGCCGATCAAAACGCGGTAACGCCACCCGGATAACATCAGTGTCTGATTCACAGGTTCAGCCTCTTGAACAGCGGCTGCGGCATCACCCGAATCAGCCACATGATCACCGCCCAAAAGCCGGGCACATACAGCACCGCCACCTGTCGATTGATCCCTCTGACTATTCGCCGGGCAACCGTATCCGGTTGCGCTACAAGCACGGAGGGCAGCGCCAACCCTCGCGTCATGGGCGTGTCGACTAACCCAGGCTTTATCGTGATCACATGCACACCCGCTTTGAACAAGCGTACCCGCAAGCCTTCGCAGAACGTGGAAACGGCCGCCTTTGCCGCGCCGTACAGGTAATTGGAAGGTCGTCCTCGATCCCCGGCAACCGAGGAAATGACCGCCAGCGTGCCGTGCTGCTGGACAACCATGCGATTTGCCAACAGCGTCAACAGCGCGATCATTGAACTGCCGTTATTGGCGAACTGCTCCATGGCCTGTTCAACGTGTTGTTCGCACGCGTACTGATCTGGCAGCGAGCCATAGGCAATCAGACAGATATCCACCGTCTGCAACGTCGCCAGGCATTTCTCGTACATGACCGGATGTGCCGCGATATCACTGGCGTCCATGACGTACGTGGTCACGGCTCTGGCACCTCGAACCTGAAGATCGACGCTGGTTTGCTGGAGTTTTTGCGCATCCCTGCCGACCAGGAACAATTCGCTGCGATCAGCCGCCCACAATCGTGCGCAAGCGCAGGCAATCGCCGAGGTGGCGCCCACAATCAGTATTTTTTTCATCGAGTGACTCGCTGCCAGAAACGGGACATCAGGGTCGGATCGCGCATCGCTTCCAACTGCTCCCAGGCGGGATAGGCCTGGCGAAAATCGCTGCCGCTCATGTGAGCGTCCTTGGCCGGATACAAGCGCCCCCCGGCTTCACGGACGATGGCATCGAGACGCGACAGAAGTTTTCTCGTCAGTTCATTGTTCTGTGGAAAGTCCAGCGCCAATGAAGTACCGGGCATAGGAAAGGAAAGCCATCCCGGCGAAGGAATGTCGCCACAACGCTTGAGCACCGCGAGGAAGGAGCCACTGCCGCTACGCGCAATCGACTTGAGTAATTCGGCCAGTGCCACGGCTGCAACCGAGGCCGGCAATACGCACTGAAATTGCTGGAAACCTCTGCGTCCGTAGATGCGATTCCAGTTTTCGATACGGTCCAACGGATAGAAGAACGAGCTGTAGGCAACCTTTTGATGTTGTCCGTTCGTTGGCTGCCGTTTCCAGTAGTGATCGTTGAACAGTTTCAAGGTGAGCGAATTGATCAGCGATACCGGAGGGCGGATCGGGACAGACAGAGAACGTGGTGCAGCGACCTCAAGGGGCCCCGCCTCGCAATGATCCCCAGCCGTGAAGCATCCGCGCCCTAGCGCATTGCCCTTGGCCAGGCAATCGATCCACGCGACGCTGTATTCATGCCGCGCATCCATGTCGGCCGACAGGGCAAAAAAGTCATCCAGACAGTCAAAACGCACCCGTGTGCTGTCGATCAGGCTGGACTGGATTTTGCGCAGACGAATGCGCACCCAGGTAATCACGCCCGTCAGGCCGAGCCCGCCGATGGTGGCGGCAAACCACTGTGGGTTTAGCGTCGCCGAGCACACCATCGGCGATTGCATGGAACGGTGCAGCCCGAAACACACCAGCGAATGGGCAAACGTGCCGCAGCGATGGTGATTTTTCCCGTGGACGTCATTGGCCACCGCCCCACCCAGCGTTACATGCCGCGTACCGGGTGTGACGGGCAAAAACCAGCCACGGGGAATGGCGAGTTGTAAAATCTCGCCCAGTGTCACGCCGGCCTCAGCGCAGATCTCACCCTTTTCCCAGTCGGCTTCGATGAAGCGGTTCAGGGGACGTAATTGCAGCACATGATCGCTTGCGGCCATGCAGCTATCGCCATAGCTGCGCCCATTGCCAAACGGCAAAGTTGTCCCGTGTGATTCGATCAACTGCTGCCACTGCGGTCCGATATCCGCTTGCCAGTGGCAGGGACGACCACTCTGCGGGGCATAGGGATAGTTTCCCCAGGAAGCCAGCGAGGCCATCATGCCGCCACCCAGAAAATCAGACAGAACACTGTTCCCATCACCAGACTCAAGCGATCACGCAGTGCGAAAACCACCGGATCCTCATTCATGCGGCCGCGATGCGTCAGCAGCCAGATACGAGTGATCCAGAACAGCATCAATGGGCAGGCAAACCAGAGCCATCGGGGATATGCATACAACTCGGTAGTTGCGCTGTCATGGATGTAAAGCGCCAGCACCAGGACAGCGAGATAACCGGATGCGGCCCCCAAAGAGGAGAGCATTGCCAGGTCCGCAGGAAAGTAGTCGCGGCCGCCGGTCTTACCGGTGATGCCGCCGTGCAGCGCCAGCAACAGCTCGGCATAGCGCTTGACCAGCGCGAGGCTCAAAAACATGAACATGGAAAAAGCCAGCATCCACCCCGTCAGGTCGAGCCCGAAAGCGGCGCCACCGGCAATGATGCGCAAGGTGTAAAGCAGCGCCAAAGCGATGACATCCAGCGCCATCAACCTCTTGAGCACCAGCGAATACACCAGCGTCAGGCCGTAATAGCAGGCCAGCACGGCAATGAATGGGTGAGGCAGCCACAACCACGCGCCGATGAACGACACTGACAACAGCAGGGGGAAAATCAGCAGACCGGACTGGATGGATAACGAACCATTGGCGAAGGGTCGATTGCGTTTGCTCGGGTGCCTGCGATCATCGTTCAGGTCGAGCAAGTCGTTCAGAAGATAGACGCTGGATGCACACAAGCCGAAAAGCATGAAGGCCAGCAAGCCGCGCCCCAATAGCAGCGGGTTGGCCACTTGATGCGCTGCAAGCAGGGGAACGAAAATCAGCACATTCTTCATCCATTGATGAATGCGCAAGGCTTTGTACAAACTTCTGAAATACGTAACGCGAGAGTGAACCACCTGGACTACGTTATCCAGATGCCGGGCGGCACGTTGGACTCCCGCTAGCGGATTGACGATATAAGCTTGCCTGGCCGACCGCCAGATCGGCAGATCGTCCAGCGAATTGCCGATGTAATCGAAACTTTTCTCCCCATATAACGCCACCAGCGCATCACGTTTGTTCGTTCCCGAAAGGTTCTGCTCGAGGGTTGAACCCAGAACGTCATCAAACACCTGCAGATGCTCGGCGATCCGCACTGCCAATGTGTAATGACTGGCTGTGGCGAGAACAATTTTCCGACCGGCGTTGCGCTGTTCCTCGATCATCCGGAGTACGTCGGGATCATAGGGCAAAGTCGCGAGATCGACGTCCGATGTCATTGCCAGTCGATCTTTCAGATACGCCTTGCCGTGCCAGAGCCAGGGAAAGAGTTTCAGGCAGTGCAATGGTTTGCTGCGGACAAAGGACATCACGCATTCGAACAGCAGATCAGATTTGACGAGGGTACCGTCCAGATCAACTACGAAGGGCATTGAAGCAGCGCAGGACGCTGACATCGGCAGTACGTCAGGCGGAGAGACGTTCATGCCCGTCGCCCTGGAAAAAGGACAAAGCGGAAAACGCAGTACCCTAAAACAATATTCACCAGCGAAAACGAAGCGACCGTCACAAGCCCGGACAAGCGCCAGACGTCCCCGATGACACCCACGCCAAAACTGACGCCGCCCATCAGGCCGATGAACATCAGATAGGGAAATACCGGCGTTTCCCTTTCAAAGATATAAAGCATGTTCAGATAGAAAGAGAGCGCAGCAGCTACGCAGAACGCCGCAAAGTTGCTGGCCGCCTGACTCAGGGCGGCCGCCTGACAGAGCACGAAAAATATTTGCCAATGGATGAGCGCATCGGCCACTCCGATGGCGGTGGTTGCAGAGAATCCTTTCATGGTGAGGGCCAGCCGCTGCCAGAGGACGGACCTCCAAACTAGGCCAGAGCTTGAAGACGGTCTACTGTCAGAAATTACAGGTCGAGGGCTTTATCCGACCAGCGGTCATCTTGTCGTACTCACGTGTCAATAG
Organism: Pseudomonas siliginis; assembly: GCF_024072275.1. Taxonomy (NCBI): domain Bacteria; kingdom Pseudomonadati; phylum Pseudomonadota; class Gammaproteobacteria; order Pseudomonadales; family Pseudomonadaceae; genus Pseudomonas; species Pseudomonas siliginis. The sequence continues at coordinate 4,722,407 of NZ_CP099598.1, forward strand.
CTCTTCCCGTGCGATTTTAAGGCGTTGACCGTTAATCGCCTTGCCTATAAAACTCAAAAGCCCCGATCTCTCGATCAGGGCTTCGTTGTCTACGCACTTAAGGTTCAAGAAACCGAACGCACCGAACCTTGCGTCACTTGCGTCGGCTGCAACTTGAACACGTAAAACAACACCGTCAGCAGCACAAGAAACGCCGGTCCCACATACAGCGCCACGCGAGTGTCCGGGAAGTACGCCATCAGGCCGACCACCAGTACCAGAAACGCCAGCGCGAAGTACGAGCTGACCGGGTACAGCCACATCTTGTACTTGAGCCCGGCACGTTCGCTGGCGCTCAGGCCTTTGCGGAATTTCAGCTGGGCGAGGAGGATCATCACCCAGGTCCAGATCGCACCGAAGGTGGCGATCGAGGTGACCCAGACGAAGACTTTTTCCGGTACCAGATAGTTGAGCATTACGCCCAGCAGCAACACCGCGATCGACAGCAGCAGTGCCCGGCGTGGCACACCGTTGTTCGAGGTCTTGGCGAAGCCCGCCGGGGCCTGGCCGTTCTGCGCCAGACTGTAGAGCATGCGCCCGGTGCTGAAGATGCCACCGTTGCACGACGACAGCGCCGCAGTAATCACCACGAAGTTGATGATGCCCGCAGCGGTCTTGATGCCCAGACGCTCGAAGGTCATCACGAAGGGGCTGCCCTGGGTGCCGATTTCATTCCACGGGTAGATCGACAGGATGACGAACAGCGCGCCGACGTAGAACAGCAGGATCCGCCAGAACACCGAGCCGATCGCATCGGGAATGGTCTTCTGTGGGTTTTTCGCTTCGCCGGCGGTGAGGCCGATCATCTCGACGCCGAGGTAGGCGAACATGACCATTTGCAGTGACATCAGCACACCGGTCACGCCGTTGGGCATGAAACCGCCGTGCGCCCACAGGTTGGAAATGCCCAGCGCCACGCCATCGTTACCGAAACCGAAGGCGATGATGCCGACGCCGCCAATGACCATGGCGATGATGGTGACGATCTTGATCAGGGCGAACCAGAATTCGAATTCGCCGAAGGCTTTTACTGCGATCAGGTTGATCGAGCCCATGCTGATCAGCGCTGCCAAGGCCCAGATCCAGCGTGGCACATCGGGGAACCAGATGCCCATGTACACGGCCACGGCGGTGATTTCCGCGACGCAGGTCACCAGCCACAGAAACCAGTAGTTCCAGCCGGTGAGAAAGCCGGCCAGCGGACCGAGATAATCCTGCGCGTAGCGGCTGAACGAACCGGCCACCGGGTTATGCACGGCCATTTCACCAAGGGCGCGCATGATCACCAGGATCGCCAGACCGCCAAGGATGTAAGAGAGCATGATCGCCGGCCCGGCCATCTGGATGGCTTTGGCCGAACCGAGAAACAGACCGACGCCGATACAGGCACCGAGCGCCATCAGGCGGATATGCCGTTCGCCGAGTTCACGTTTGAGCGGACCGCCCGAAGCGGTGTCGCCGTGCGGCAGAGGATTGCCAACTGGCATAGGGGTACAACCTCGTCTTGTTATTGGATATGACCACCGGGTTTCGAAGCATCGGCCGATAGGCCTTGGCTGGGCAGGAAACCGCGTCGGCTTCGTGGGCAGACGCGTCTTGCAGGGCAGGCCTGAAAGATCAGCGGGGCGTGCAGTATAAAAAGCTCAGGGCAGGAATTTTCACTCTAAAAGTCACAACATTCAGCGACAACTCTCGGCAATAGTGGGTTCTGCGGAGAGGCATTACCTGCATTACGTAGGAAAAGTCGCCACTGAAAAAGCCGCGAAGTATTGCACAGCAATGGTGCAGCGTCATGTTTCAGCCCTGGGGTATTTGATTCACTGTGCGATGTCTCTCCTCGCGTTACATCACGGATAAATCGCCCGGCGGATTCAGAAATTTCGCTCAACAGTTGCAGCGCCGACCGAGGCGGCCAACCACTAACCTTTGAAAAAGTCAGGAGCATATGCAAGGAAGCTCACATGCCAGTCCGCCCCAATTCCCACCGTCTGCGCCAAGGTCGTTTCTCGGAAAACGGTCGTGCCTACTTCATCACCTCTGTCATCCACGAACGCCAGCCTGTATTTGCAGATTGGCGGACAGGCCGATTACTGGTTGCAGAACTGCGCCGGGCTCATGAGCAAGGAGTCGCGCAGTCCATCGCCTGGGTTGTCATGCCTGACCACTTTCATTGGCTGATGCAATTGCAACGCGGCTCACTTGGTGAAGTCATTGGCGGTGTAAAGGCTCGCTGTACGCATGCGGTTAACAGAAAAACCGGACGTCACGGACCGCTGTGGCAAACCGGCTACCATGACCGAGCGATCCGTGACGGCGAGGACCTGGAGCCCATCGCCCGCTATATCATCAATAATCCCTTGCGAGCCGGGCTGGTCGATAACCTCGGTGATTACCCGCTTTGGGATACCTGCTGGCTCTGAGCGCAACAGCTCTCTGGAATAAGTGCATCTATTGTGGCGAGGGGATTTATCCCCGCTCGGCTGCGCAGCAGGCGTAATTTGCTCACATGCGCTGTGCCTGTAGAAACCGTGCTGGCAGGTTTTGGGGCTGCTTTGCAGCCCAGCGGGGATGAATCCCCTCGCCACAGGGAGTCCCTGCAAGACTGATAAATCTGTCCATCGCTCGCACAGACACATCATGGGGATGTGAGCAGCCTCTTTGTGGCGAGGGGATTTATCCCCGCTCGGCTGCGCAGCAGTCGCAACTTGCTCACATGCGGTGCGCCTGTAGAAACCGTGCTGGCAGGTTTTGGGGCTGCTTCGCAGCCCAGCGGGGATAAATCCCCTCGCCACAGGGAGTCCCCGCATGACTGATAAATCGGCTAGCCACAGGGAGTCCATCACTCGCACAGACACATCATGAGGATGTGAACAGCATCCTTGTGGCGAGGGGATTCATCCCCGCTCGGCTGCGTAGCAGTCGCAACTTGCTCACATGCGGTACGCCTGTAGAAACCGTGCTGGCAGGTTTTGGGGTTGCTTTGCAGCCCAACGGGGATAAATCCCCTTGCCACAGGGAGTCCCTGCAAGACTGATAGATCTGCTAGCCACAGGGAGTCCATCGCTCGCACAGACACATCATGGGGATGTGAGCAGCCTTTTTGTGGCGAGGGGATTTATCCCCGCTCGGCTGCGCAGCAGTCGCAACTTGCTCACATGCCGTGTGCCTGTAAAAACCGTGGTGGCAGGTTTTGGGGCTGCTTTGCAGCCCGACGGGGATGAATCCCCTCGCCACAGTGTTCGTTTCAGTTTTATTCAGACAAGCCGTCTCCTCCGCTCTGCACATTTTCTTCACCGGCTCCAACCACCGTCTAAGCTTCAGACAAGTCCGATCAATCTGCGTGAATGGATCAGTCGACTATGGGCGCTTTGTGGCAAACCGATTCGAGTAAAACCGTGGTTCAGACTGAACGTGTGAATGAAGCGCCTGTCCCTGAAAAACCCCGTCGTCAGCGGCACGGGTGGAAGGCTTTCTGGTTGCTGTTTTTGATCATTGCGGTGGTGGTGGGACTCGCCGCGTCCAAGGAAATGCGCACTTCGCGCTTTCAGGCGCGGGAGCTGAGCCAGTACGCCGCTTCGCTGACCTACAAACTGGAACCCGGTCCCAGCGAAGCGATTCGTTATCCGGGCAACGGCCCTTTCGATCTGCGCCTGGGTTACAGCTCTCTGGACGAATTCCTCCCGCGCCTGCTCAAGCGCAATTACGTGATCACCGAGCAGACGCGCTTCTCCCCCGCCCTGCTCGGTTACACCGACAAAGGCCTGTTCGTGCCGTATTCGGAAAAGATCCAGGCGGGGTTGTCGATCACCGACTGCCGAGGCGCGCCGCTGTATCGATACAACTATCCGCAGCAACTGTATGCCGACTTCGCGGCGATTCCGCCGGTGGTGGTCAGCAGCCTGCTGTTCATCGAAAACCGCTTTCTCCTCGACCCGAAACAGCCGCTGGCCAACCCGGCGGTGGACTGGCCGCGTTTCGGCATGGCCGCGTGGTCGCAAGTGGCGAAGTTGCTGCACCTGCCCGGGCAATCGGCCGGCGGCAGCACCCTGGCAACGCAACTGGAGAAGTATCGCCACTCGCCCGACGGCCTCACCGTGTCGGGCGCGGAGAAGATCCGCCAGATGATTTCCGCCAGCGTGCGCGCCTATCAGGATGGCCCGCAGACTCTCGGTTCGCGGCAGAACATCGTGCGCGACTACCTCAACAGCGTGCCGCTCTCGGCGGTGCCCGGCCACGGTGAAGTGCACGGCATGGCCGAAGGTTTGCGGGTCTGGTACGGCAGTGATTTCAACAAGGCCAACGAGCAACTGAACAGCCCGAAGACCGACCCGCAGACCATGGCCGCCAAAGGCCTGGCCTTGCGTGAAATGCTCTCGCTGATGATCGCCCAGCGCCGCCCTTCGCATTACCTGACCAAGGGTCGCGACGAATTGGCCAGCCTCACCGACAGCCACCTGCGCCTGCTCAAGCAGAACGGCGTGATCGACAGCGCCCTCGCTGACGCTGCGCTGGCGAGCACCGTGTCGTATCGCGACTGGCAGACCCAGCCAACGATGCAGCCGATTGAAACCAACAAGGGCATCAGTGTTGCCCGCAGCCGCTTGGCGAGCATGCTCAATCGCCCGCTGTACGACCTCGATCGCCTCGACCTGTCGGCCACCAGCACCCTGCAGGGCGATCTGCAAACGCAGGCCACGGCTTATCTGAAAAAACTTGCCGACCCGGCCTACGCAGCAGAAATCGGTCTGCTCGGCGAACGCTTGCTGACACCCACCAGCACCACGCAAGTGCGTTACAGCTTCACCCTCTTCGAACTGACCCCGGACGGCTCGCGGGTGCGCGTGCAGACCGACAGCACCGATCAGCCGTTCGACATCAACGAAGGCAGCAAGCTTGAACTCGGCTCGACGGCGAAAATGCGTGTGCTGACCACGTACCTGCAAATCGTCGCCGAGCTGCACGACAAATACGGCGCGATGGGCGTGGCAGAATTGAAAAAAGTCGAAGTGCCCGATCAGGACCGCCTCAGCCGCTGGGTCATCGACTACCTGATCCAGAACAAGGATCACGACCTGTCGAAGCTGCTCGGCGCCGCGCTGGATCGCAAATACTCGGCCAGCCCCGGCGAGGCGTTTTTTACCGGCGGTGGGCTGCACAGATTCAACAACTTCCGCAAAGAGGACAACGGTCGCCTGCCGACCCTGCGCGATTCGCTGCGCGAGTCGATCAACCTGCCATTCATTCGCCTGATGCGCGACATCGTCCGCTACACCACCTACTCAGGCCCCAACGGCGAATTGCTCAAGGATGATCGCGATCCGCGCCGTCAGGAATACCTGGCCAGTTTCGCCGACCGCGAAGGCACCTCGTTCCTGCTCAAATTCTGGAAAAAGTACAAGAACAAGGACACCCAGGCGCGCCTGGAAACCTTCCTCGACAGCATCCGCCCGACGCCGATCCGCATGGCGGCGGTGCATCGCTATCTGCTGCCGGAGGCCAGTCAGGAAGACTTCAACCGTTTCGTGCGCTCGCACCTCAAGGGCACCAAGCTCAACGAAAAACTCACCGACGACCGTCTGATCCGCCTCTACGATTCCTATGGCCCCGGCAGTTACGATTTGCCTGACCAAGGCTTCATCGCCAAGGTGCATCCGCTGGATCTGTGGATGATGGGTTACCTGCTGCATCACCCGGAAGCGACCTTCAGCGAGATCGTCAAGGCCAGCCATTTCGAACGCCAGGAAGTTTACAGCTGGCTGTTCAAGAGCCGGCACAAGGGTGCGCGAGACAGTCGTATTCGCACCATGCTCGAGATAGAAGCGTTCCTCGACATTCATCAGCGCTGGCAGAAAGTCGGCTACCCGTTCGATCACCTGGTGCCGTCACTGGCCACGGCCATCGGCAGTTCCGGCGACCGTCCCGCCGCGCTCGCCGAGCTGATCGGCACCATCCTCAATGACGGCGTGCGCATGCCGACGCTGCGCATCGACAGCCTGCACTTTGCTGCCGATACGCCGTATGAAACCAGGCTGATCAACGACCCGCACGTGGGCAAACGCGTGATGCCGGTGGAAGTGGCCCGGGCCATGCGCGAGGCGCTGTCGCAAGTGGTCGACGCCGGTACCGCCAAACGGCTGTCCGGCAGTTTCAAACTGCCCGACGGCACACCGCTGGCCATGGGCGGCAAGACCGGCACCGGCGATAACCGCATTGCGGCGATCGGGTCTGGCGGGCGGATCATCAGTTCGAAGTCGATCAACCGCACGGCGACCTTTGTGTTCTACATCGGCGACCACCATTTCGGCACCCTCACCGCGTTCGTCCCGGGGCGCTCGGCGGAGAACTTCAAGTTCACCTCGGCTCTGCCCACGCAGGTACTCAAAGGCATGGCGCCGATTCTCACGCCGTATCTGCAACCGGGCAGCGACTCACAGTGCCAACCGCCACAGGCGCCCGTGGTGGCATCGGCGCTGCACTGACCGAACGTGGTCTGCACGTCGCGCCGAAGGCCATCGGCGCAAAAGGTGGTATTCGTGCATTGTTCCGATTCGAATTCTTGTCGCATCGCTGAGGCGATCACACGATTGTCTCCCGATCTTTGAACTTTTGTTTTGCCCTGCCGCCGGTACGCTGATCATTCCTCAAACAATCAAGGATGATTGGCCATGTCTGACTCCCCTCAGCCTGCCGAAGCCGCCGACAAAGGCCGGCATTACGCGTTCATCGAATCGGCTGTCAGCGCGCCGTTCAAAACTGCAACGCTCAGCCGCAGCCTGGCACTCGCCGCCACGCCACTGAAGCGCGAACCCTGGTACAGCGCACCCGGTACGTTTGCCAGCCGACTCGCCGCCGCCAATCTCAAGGCCTGGGACTCGCAGAACAAGGTCGATCATCTGCTGGCCAGGACCGACCTGTACGCCTTCGCCGAGCCGCTGCTCAAAGCAAGGATCAAGCAATGCCATGGCATCGAGCCGGACGTCAGGAAGACCTGGCTGCGCCTGTATATCCCCGCCAGCAGTCCCTGGTATGCAATCGACGTGGTCGACGGTTCGACGACCCGTACGGTCTCACTGCTCGATGCCGCTCTGCACAACTTTGCCGCCAACGAGACGGTCGGCGCAGGCTCGGACTACATCAGCCAGCCTGATGCGCGCGGCCACTTCGACGTATTGCCGCTCAAAAACCAAATGCCCATCAGCCAGTTCCAGACACTGTGTCGCGACCTCGACCTGGGCGGGCAATATGCCAGGCACTTGCAGGGCTACTTGCTGCCCGGCGAAGCGCTGGCCGAGAGCCTTCTGCAATACAAGATCGGCACCAGCCTCAAAGACGCCCTCGCCGTCGCGGCGCACATCGCCTTGCTCAAGGCAGAGATCCAGTACGACACCTTCAGGATGGTGCTCAGCTTCAGCACAGAGGAAAACCCGCGCTTGCGTCTCAACAACCGTTCGATTCGCTGCAATGACCTGTCCATGCTCGGTACCCGCCTGACCGGCATTCTGTTGCTGATGCACGGCCACCCCGACAGTCGTGGGGTTCGACGCCTGATCGTCTACGTGCCGCACGATCCGGATCATCCACTCAAGGAGTACGAGTCGCTGGCGGCGTTTCGTGACGAACTGACCCGCCAGTTGCGCGAGGACCGCCTGAGCGCCTCGACCGGGCATACGTACCGGCAATTCTTCAGCCAGTTCGTCGATCAGCAGCAACGTGGGCATTTTTTTGCCGAACTCGAACAGCGGTTGTTCGTCGTCCGCCATCACGAACGCGAGCAGAGCACCGACCAGCGCCCGGTGTGGCGCAAGGACCCGGTGGAAAAGCCCAGGTTGCAGTTCACGCGCTTGCCGTTGCAGGGCGATTACTGGCGGCACGTCTATCAGCAGAAACTCAACAAGGTCATCAATGATGCGCGGCAAATCGCTGTCTCGACCGCCGATGCCGATAGCAACGCACGCTGGGCATGGTGGGACAACTTCAAGCGGATCGTCTCGGACATCTTCAACGTCGCCCTGCTGATTGCCACGCCCTTTGTGCCTGGTCTGGGCGAGGTGATGATGGCCTATACCGCCTATCAACTGACCAGCGATGTAATTGAAGGCATCGTCGATCTGGCCGAAGGCGTCTGGGAGGAAGCTGCCGGACATGTCATCAGTGTGGTGACCGATGTCATTCAACTGGCGGCGTTCGCCGCCGGCGCGCAGATTGGCGAAACGTTGCGGATAAAACTCTCACCGCAGGTCGATGCCATGCAACAGGTCAAATTGCCCGACGGCAAACCAAGCCTGTGGCATCGCGACCTCAGCCCCTATGCACGTGACGAGCTGAGCCTGGCAGCGCAATCGAAGCCCGATCGTCACGGCCTGCATCAACATGCCAGCGCCAGCGTCCTGCCGCTGGAAGGCAAGCTCTACGTGGTGGAAAAAGCCTCCGCCGATGCCACCAGCAAAACTCACCGGATCAAACATCCGAATCGAGAAAATGCCTACCAGCCAAGGATCGAACACAACGGTCACGGCGCCTGGCTGCATGAAGCAGAATCGCCAGGCGACTGGCCCGACGCCCGGCTGATGCCTCGCCTGGGCCACAGCGTCGAGCGCTTTACGCCTGTGCAACTGGAGGACATCCGGCGCAGCAGCGGCACCAGCCACGATGAACTGCGTCGCATGCACAGCGACAACAGCCCGCCACCGCCGCTGCTGGCCGACACGGTCAGGCGCGTCAGTGCATACGAGGATGTCATCGAGGCTGCGCAGAACCTGCGTAACGGCAAACCGATCGATGCCGATGCGGTATGGCTGGAGCCGATGCTGACCAGCCTGCCGGGCTGGCCGCCGCGACGCGCGCTGGAGGTTTTCGCGCGTCAGGACCTGACCGGCTACTCGCATAAATACGGCAACGCGCTGGCGTCCGAAGCCGACACGTTGCGCATCAGCCAGGCTGATCTCAACGCCGGACATTTGCCCGAGCGGGTCGCCGGGTTCCTGCGCGACGACGAGTTCAATCATCTGCTCGGCCCGATGGTCACTGCCGAGCAACGGGTCGAGGTCCTGCGCAGTCAACTGGCCGACGCGCTCAATGAGCAGCGCAGCGCCGTCGCCCGCCATCTGTACCAGGCCGGGCAGCGCAGCGGCGACGCCGACATAGCGGTGATCAGACAGTCGTTTCCGGATCTGCCGTTGCCCTTGGCCGAGACGGTTCTGAGCCAGGCTCGCGTCGCCGAACGGCAACGCATCAGCGACGAACAGCACTTGCCGCTACGCCTGAAGAATCAGGCCCGGGAGCTGGATTTCGAGGCGTCGGCCAGTCGCGCGTACGACGGTTTTTATCGGGATGATCTGATGACCGAACAAACCGAACGCCTGGCGCTCAATACGCTGAAAATCCACACCGACACCTTTGCCGACCTGCGCATCGAAGTGTTCGACGGCAGCCCGCACGGTCCGTTGCGCTGCAGTGTCGGGCCGCAGGACGCCAGCACCGTAAGGCAACTGCTCAGGCGTGGCGAAGGCCGTTATGAAGTGCGCGACGCCAAGGGTCAGGTGCTGCATGACAGTAGCGATTTCCACGAAGCCATCCTGCGCGCCGTACCGCTCGAAACGCTGGCGAGTACCGGTTATCAGCGCGGTCAGGGCCGCGCCTTGAAACTGTGGATCATGGAACAGTGCGCGCCGCCAGCCGAACGCCGTATTGCTCTGGCGCAACCGCCGATTCGAACGGTCGCCCCCCGCGAGACGGAGATTCTTCTACGCGGCTGGCCCTGGGCGGCAAAAACCCCGGAACAGCGGCTCAGACAGTTGTACCCGAAACTCAACGACAGAGAGGTCGCAGGTTTCCTCATGACGCTGGAAAAAAAGGGCAACAGCGAACGCGCCATCGCCGACCTTGAGCGCGAACGCGAAGTGCTCGACAACGCCCTCGACAGCTGGCGCAGCAGTTACACCCCCGTCATTGAAGACAACGGGGAACTGATCGCGCTGCCAACGGATTTCGTCCGCGAGGGCGGCTTGTACATCGAGCAGCAGTTGAGGAAGTGCTTCAAACGCGAGAACGAACGGCCCGGCGCACGCAATCCCCATCCGGAACACGGCTATACGCTGGACCTTTCAGCCGAACTGCCGCTACCGAACCTTGAGTCATGGTGGCGCGACTTGCGACGGCGTCCCGGGATGCAGCAATACTTCGAGCGGATTACCGGACTGAACATCGCCAACATTGCGCTTTCAACCACGCCGGACAGCCTGCTGGCGAGTTTCCCGAATCTGCGGCAATTGAGCGCCCAGCGCTGCGGTTTCAAGGAGGTGCCGGCTGCCCTCGGGAAAATGCATCAGTTGCAGACACTGGATCTGTCGCACAACAGCATTGAACTGACCTATGACTCAAGCACGCGCCTGAGCAATCTCACCCGCCTGCACAGCCTGAATCTCAATGGCAACAACCTGCGTGTGCCGCCGGATATCGGGCGCATGGAGCAACTGGTCGAACTGAACCTGGTCAATACGCGCATTCGCGATTGGCCGGCAGGATGGCTTGAAGTCGATGGACAGATACGGCAGCGCCCGAAAGGCTTCTACCTGGACATGCGAGACAATCCGCTGGACACCCTGCCCCGGGTCGAACCCGGTAGCGATCAGGCGCGCCTGCTGGCTCGCGCACGGATCAGTGTTGCCAAATTCGACAGTGACCAGTTGCGGCGTCTTGGCGAGTATCGCCAGTCGGTAGGGTTGAGCGTCGTGCCCGGTTATTCATCCGCCGCCGCCGATGAGCTTGATTACTGGAAGTTGATGCCCGCCAATGCGGATCCGTCCCACCCTTCGGCAGCCTTCAGCCGATACCGCGAGCAGTCCTGGCATGACCTGATGGCCGAGCCTGATTCCGCCGGCTTTTTCAGCGTGATCCGCAAGCAACGCGAATCCGCCGATTACGGGACTGACGCGGGGCGGCGGAATTTGACCGCACGGGTCTGGGACATGGTCGATGCGGCGGCGCTCGACGAACATCTGCGCAAAAAGCTCTTCGAGCAGAACGTGTCTGCACAGGACTGCGCTGATCTGGGCCAGCAGCTGTTCAATTCACTGGGGCTCAAAGTCCTGGTATCCAAGGCCTACAACGAAACGGCATCGGCCTCGCAGCTGGAAGACAGACTCGTGCGTCTGGCGCGCAGCGCGGCTCGCCTTGATCGGGTCAGCGATGAGGCCGCCATGGAGGTCAGTCGTCAGCAGCAGCAACACCTGATCGATCCGCGCCTGCCGGCGCCGGACGAAATCCAGATTCATCGGGCGTTCGAAGCGGGCCTGGGCGAGCGTCTGGATTTGCCCTGGCAAGCGGAGGGCATGCCTGTGCAGCCTCGGGCCGGGGTAAGCGAGGAAAAGCTCAACGCGGCTTACCAGAGAATCATCCAGCGCGAACAGGGGGATGGCCTGGTCAACGGCATGATCGATCTCTATACCGATCCTTTCTGGGAGGATTACCTGCGCAATACCTATCCTGACCGTTATCAGGAGAACCTGCGCCTGTACGAAGAAAAATTCCGTCAGCTCGACAGCCAGGTGTTCAGCAGCGACCGGGAGTACAGGAAGCTGGCCGACAAAATCAGCTACGAGCGCAACGAGCTATCCCGCGCCTTGAGTCGCGAAGCCCTCGACAGGGCCGGACTCTGAAACCATCACACGGCATTCGGCGAGCGTTTCAGGCTGGCCGAATCTGCCGACGGACCCTGGTCGTGCTTGCGATACCCACCGCGTAAGACATTCAGGCATCAGCGTCATTGCCGTTTGGCGCGCTGGCGCTGAACAACAGCACGACGTTGCCGCTGTAATGACCGGGGCGGTAGCCACCCGGCGGTTTGATGGGTTCGATTTTCAGCAGCACACGTTTACCGACAGCCGCCTCTTCTTCCGAAAGCACTTGTTGCGGAATGATGTGCGAACTCAGCACGACGTCATTGAACGTCACCCGCAGCTCAATCACTTCACCCGTTGTGCCGGTATCAAGGAATGGCTCGGTGGCCAGACGCGCCTCGATGGCGCTGCTGTCATGCCGCATGTCGAAAGATTTTTCCAGATTGCCCAGGCTGTCCGTGGCATGGTGCCAGGCCAGCACCTGCGGACGGTGAATCCAGTCCGGTTGTGCCGGAATGATGTAGAAGGGCCGGCTGGGAATGGTCAGCGACACTTCGAAGGTGTGCTCCTCCCGGGCGGCCCACGTCACTGCCGCGGTCAACGCGGCGGCGACCGCCAGCAGGGCGGCGGTGCATTGCTTGATCATGTTGGCTACCTGATGCGTGAATGGAAAACCGGCCTAGCGGCTGGCGACTTTCATGGTTTTCTTGTCGCTGCCTTCGATCAGAAAGAAGCGGTACTCACGGCCCTTTTCCTTGTTGAAGGCAAAGGATTTGCCCGCCAGCACATGGTGTTTGGTGGTCGCCCCGCAATCGCTTTCCTTGCTCAGCGAACAGCTCTTGAACTCATCGACGATCACCACGGTATTGCCGTTGTTGCGCAGTTCGTAGCGACCTTCGGTTTCGTTGATCGCCGTGGCGTAACGCGCTTCCCTGGGGCGGACAAAGAAGATCGTGCCAAACCCGGTCATGACGTTGACGCCGGCCGACAACGACTTTTTGTAATCCTCCCGCTCTTCACCGGTGACGACAAAATCGTCTTCCTTTTCCGGCACCACGGGCACGAAGCGCACGCGGAAATAGCGTTCTCGATCCCGTTCGCCCATGTACAGCAAGCGTGTGCCCTGCATGCCTTGCGCCGGGACGATCAGCCGCGCCGGGCTGGCCATCAGGCCGTTGCGCGAGGCGCCATCGGCGGCGTTCTCGACAGCAATTTCCTTGGGCGTGCCGGCGTCGTCGTAAACGATTTCGAGCACATTGATCTTGACGAATGCGGTGGCGTCGCCGCTGTTGAAAACCCGTTTGAGATAGGTGCTCTTGTCGGCTTCCAGATAGTCGTAAACGGTGCCGACATTGATCTGCGGCCCGGCCTGCGCCGTCAGGCAAAAAACGCTGAGCAGGCCCAGCAAAAGACCACGGTTCATCGTGTTGAACTCCATGAACGTTGAGTGAAAGCGGACCAGGACGCTCATACTTCCGAATCCCAGATAATGGTGACGTTGCCGCGCAAACGGTCGTTCTTGCCCGGCCTGAGCAGGAAGTCGATGTCTTTCGATGCCATATCAAAATGAAGATATCCAGGCTTGCGCTCGACATACACGCCAGGCTGAAACGGCGCTGACCAGCGATTGAAATCCAGGGAAATCCGGTTAACCGGACCGCCGCCGGGGCCGCTGATGCCCGAAGGCAAACTCATCGAGACATGAACCGGGGCCGTATCGCCCTTCGGGCTACCCAGGTTGCAGACGTTTCCGCCGTAGGAATTGCACAACATCATGACCTTGAAACGCGATGAGGCCGAAATGTAGAAGACCTGGTCGGCAAATATCCGCGTGGGTTTGCGGCCGCTGTTGATCCATGGCTCCCAGCCACCTACGGGCTCAAGCGTGACCCGAGTGCCGCCGGGGGGCAGGTCGACCTTGAGGGTGTGTTGCACGTCGAGGACGAAATCCAGGGTCAGCGTGGGGTCGTCGGGCTGCAGCAAGAGGCCGCCCAGAACAAAATCGCGGCCGCCTCCCAAGGTGTAAGTAACCGAGCCGGTATATTGCCCGGTAGACATGCCCAACGGATTGGGAGTCCTTAATTCATAAGCAAAATCCATCTTGTCGAAAGCTATTGACGGGAGACGGTAAGCGACATTTTTGGAGCAGCCAGCTTGCACCGGGGTCTTCCAGAAGAAGCGATAACTGTGCGTACCGTAGGACGCCACACCGCTGTAACGGCAGGGTTCCGGCACATAAACCCAACCGCTGGAGTCCCATAATTTGTCATGCGCTTCAGCCACGTCTGACACGCCGGTGATGCTGGTCGCGGAATCGCCCAGAATGTACGTGGAGCCGATACCGATGATGCGCACTTCGACGGTTTCGGTTTCCTGCGTTTGCATATTGGTAACTGTCAATTGTCGCCAGTCGGCCGGGGCTTTCACCAGCATCGGTTCACCGCGTGAGATGAAGCGTGTGGAGTCGAACCGTACAGGCATCTCGATGCTGAAAATGTTGTGGTCGGCGCATTGCGCCGGGTAGCTTGCGCAGTAGCCGGTGTTGGGGGTTTTGTTCACGAACAGATTCTTGCCTGGCTGCGTCGGGTCAGGCTGAAACGTCGCACGGATTTCCTGATTGAACCCATGGGCGGTGGACATGGCCAACGCCAGCGTCAGCGCGCAGCCTGCCTGGAAGATTTTCATATGCTCAGCCTGCCTTCATTTCGGTGGTAGTGACGTCGGCGAGGGTGTCTGGGGTGCAACGCAGATCGCCGATCATCAACACGTCGTTTTCGCTGCGGTGGTCGGCCTCGTTCAAGCGGAACTGACACAGCAACTGGTTGCCCTGGCGCACTTCCAGGGTGGGTGAACCGGCGTTCATTTCCATCGAGAAGAAACCGTCGACTTCGGTCACGCCACGGCTGGCGTGGTTGATCACGTGGTGGCCCTTGAGCGGCCGCCCGCTTGCATCGACCAGGCGACCGAGCACGGTGAGGGTTTTCATCACGCGAACCTTGCGATACTCGATGCCGCCCTTGTTCAGGTGATAGCGGGTTCGCGCCGGTTCGATGGTGGCGGCCGGTACGGTGTTGCCTTCGAAGTCGAAGCTCACCGAGCTGTTCTGATAAGCGGTGATCGGAATGAAATTGCGCCCCGGCTTCAGCGCGGCACCGCCGCCGCTGTAGTCGTCAGCCCGCAGGACGATGTCGTCGATATCCGACTCGACGTCGACGATCATTCCCGCACCGCGCACGTCGCTCTGGCTGGTCAGGAGCATCTTTTCACCGCCGACCACCAGTGTGCTGTCGAGGTTGAGCCCGCCGGTGAAGTTGCCGTTGTAGGAAGAGCGCTGGACGAAGGCGTCGCCGTTTACCGCGTCGGTGCGGAAATTGGTCAGGCTCGACATGCCCAGACCGTAAGTGTCGGTAAGCGCCGTGACCGAGACGCTTTGCAGCACGTGATCCTTGAAATCCTTGCGCCAGCCGAGCGAGGCATTGTTGTCGCGTTTGC
This sequence comes from Pseudomonas siliginis, assembly GCF_024072275.1. Lineage (NCBI taxonomy): Bacteria > Pseudomonadati > Pseudomonadota > Gammaproteobacteria > Pseudomonadales > Pseudomonadaceae > Pseudomonas > Pseudomonas siliginis. The sequence continues at coordinate 4,737,556 of NZ_CP099598.1, forward strand.
CGTCGCGGGCCGTGCGTGAACCGATGCTGCCGGTGAGCTGCTGACCGGGAGCGCCCAACGCCAGGTTGATGCTCAGATCGACGCCGCGATTGCGCGCATCGCCACTGCTGAAACTGCCCGGGCGATCAAAGACCGACAGGCGCCAACTGGCATCACTGCCCAGCAATACGGCGCGCTGGGTCCAGCCCAGATCCACGCCCACGCCTTCGACATTGCCTTCGCTGTGCGAGACCCGGGCATTGACCGAACTCTTGCTGCTCAGCCGATGGTTGAGCGCCAGCGACGAATTGCTGGTCTGGCCGACAAACACGTTACGTGGACGAACGCGCGTGCCGTCCGGCAGCGTGTCGTAGGTGTTGGTGGTGTCGAGCCAGCTGCGGTTGTGGCTGATCACCAGACTGCCCGCGCCATAGTTGTAAAGGCTTTGCAGGTCCAGACCGGTGCCGTAATCCTCGGTCTTGTAGACATTGGCATACAGGCTGACGTGGTTGGCCAGGGTCCAGTCGATGGAAGTACCGTATTGCAGTTTTTCGCGGATCTGCCGCGCCGACGCGCCGACAATCACCCGTGGGTGCAGCAGGTAATTGACCGCCGCACCGGCGGTGGGACTGCCGCTCGATTGCGTGTCCCAGTTGCTCAGCAGTTTGCTTTCTTCACCGGCAAACACGTTGTAGCGCCAGCGTTCGTCAAGGTTGCGCCAGTTGCTGGGCTTGTACACCAACTCCTGGGTGGTGGAGGTGATCTGGCCGTCTTCGATCAGGCGCACTTCCACTTCATAAATACCGCCGGGCAGCGGCCGGGTGTCGAGGGTCTGCAAACCGGCCGGCACTGATTGGGTATTGATCAACAGACCGTCGCGCCAGATCTCCACCGAACCCTGCCGGTTGGCTGTCACGTAGATCGGGTAAACGCTGGGCATCGGGCTGTTGATCGCGAGGCTGTCGGAGCTGCCGTACATGAGGCCGACCGCCGTATCGGGGCTGGTGCCAAACGTGCGCGGCTGGCGCGTCAGCCCTTCGGAATTGGGGGTGAAATAGCCCAGGCGCAAGAAGCTGCCTTGCAGTTCGCGCTGGGTGTGCAGCTCGTGCACGGCGTGGTAGAGCTTGTCGTCGGGGCCACCAAGCCGGGCCAATTGCAGATTCAGCGTCTGGCTCCAGTTGCCCAGGCTTGAACTGGCTTCCAGGCCGAAGCGTCCGCCGAGGTCCTGATCCTGGCCACCGTTCAGGTTGAGCTGGTTGCGCACCATCAGGCCGCTGCTACCACCGCTCGGTTGCTCGTAATAACGCTTGGCTTGAAGGTCGCGTTCGGCGTTTTCGGTGACGATCGATACCAGCGAACTTTCCAGGTTGTAATGCACCGCGAGAAACTGGTCGGGGCAGGAACCGCTGCACGCACCTAATGGCACGCCGGGTTTGAGGTAGCTTGCCCATTTTTCCCGTTCAGCGGGGCCGAAGCGGTTTTCGCTGGTGTCGGTGAATTCGAGAAGGGTGATGCGATCATCGCGGGACAACACCACCATGGCCTCACCCAACGGCTGTTGGTCGACTTCGACCCGCACCGCCAGAGGCACATCAAAGAAATGCTCCTCGAAATCCGCTGGCAAGCCTTTGGCCTGCGCCAGCAAACTGCGTGGCGTCGTACCGGCGGTGTTGGATGCGACGGCTGCGCTGGCACAAAACAACAGCGCAAGCGCAGCCGCGATGGGTGTCATCGGGAACATGAACTCGTACTCTGATTGACTGACAATGAAAGTCCGTCGGGGCAAACATCACTGCCTGCCCCGTCGGTTGACGCCACTGCTGAAAAGCGAGCGTTTTGGACCTGATCAGTCGATCAGTTGCCGCCAACCGGTGGCACGGCGTCGAAGATCATCGCCACGGAACCGGTGTAGTCACCCGGCTGGAAGTTGCTGCCTTTGGCGGAGATTTTCAGCGGGGCGCGGTAGTTCACATCCGACTCGGATTCACCGACGACCATTTGCGGGGTCAGGGTCAGCTCCTTGTTGTTGAGCATGACCTGCAGGTCGATCGAGGTATTGCCGGCAACCAGTTTCGGCAGACTTTCCAGGCTGGCGTGAACCGAACCGTTGTTATTGCGCACGTCGAAGAAACCGTTGACGTCGGCCATCTTGCCGGTGGTCGGCTGATAGCTCATGTCCTGGTCCTTGTTGACCAGATCCGGATCAGTCGGCACCACATAGAAACCGTTGGTTGGCACATGAGCGATCAGGCTGATGGAGTGCGACGCTTCGCCCGCAGCGAAGGCAGTGGAGGACATTGCCAGAAGAGCCAGTGGAGCAGCGATTGCGATTTTCTTGAACATCGTTCAGTACCTGTTTGCTTTATATAGGGGGTGTCATTGAAAGTTCACAAACCATTTGCTCATCGACCGCCAGAGCAACTTGAACTTTCAATGGCGGGCATCATCGGCTGTTGCCTCTGGAATGTAAGCAGGCAACTTCCGACAAACTCGTAGTTAAACAACCTCACACCCCGCCAGAAAAAAGAACAAAAAACAGATACTTGCAACATTCGCTGTAAGTTGCGCCCTACACACAGTTACAGGCAAAAAACCATACAGCAACTTAGCCGCTTTAACGCGGCAACTTGCGAGGAATTAGAACATATACTCAAGTACAACTAGAGCGATAACTTTAACTTTACGGTCACCGCTTTGATTTATTGATCAAAAAACTTTTTCCGGCTCTTTTTCGCTTTGACCGCTCGTCCGTCAAGCTCAGGACAAGGCCAAAAACGTCTTGCGTAACGCTTAAGATATATCTTAAGTTGTATCTAAATACGACGAGAGAGAAGCGAAATGAGAGACCATCATTCCCCCCATCGCGAGCACGGCGATGGCCGCGACGGCTTCGAGAAACGCCCCGGTCGCGAACGCGGCGGTCGCGGCCCGCGAGTTTTTGCCCCCGGCGACTTGAAATTGCTGTTGCTGGCGCTGATCGCCGAGCAGCCCTGCCACGGCTACGACCTGATCCGCCAGATCGAAGGCATGTTCGATGGCGCTTACAGCCCGAGCCCCGGGGTGATCTACCCGACCCTGACCTTTCTGGAAGAGAGCGATTTGATTGCCGGTGATGCCGAGGCCGGCAAAAAGCGTTACAGCGTCACCGACGCCGGTCGTTTGTCTTTAAGTGAACAAGCGGTGGCGCTCGACGGCGTACGCATGCGCATTGACGTCAGCAAGCGCTCGCTGCGCGGCCATGATCGTCCGCCGGAAATCCACGAAGCGGTGCACAACCTGCGCCATGCCTTGCAGCTGCACCACGGGCGCTGGAGCGCCGAGGAAATCCTGCGCGTGCGCGACCTGCTCAACGACACCGCCAAAGCCATCGTCGACGGCCCTGCCGTTCAACCTGCCCCGGAGAAAGCCGAATGACTGCAGTCGATACTCAAACCATTCACCGCGTGATGCACGAAATCAAACGGCGCAAGCTTGAAGTGCTGCGCGTCACCGACCTGACCCCACGCATGCGCCGCATCACCCTCGGCGGGCCGGAACTGGCCGGGTTCATCAGCCTGGGCACGGACGATCACGTCAAACTGCTGTTCCCGCAGAACGCCGAACAAGCGGCGGCGCTGGAGACGATGCAACTGGGCGCCGGCAAGGACAACGGGCCGATGCCCGAGATGCGCGACTACACGCCGCGTCGTTACGACCTGGAAAAAATGGAGCTGGACATCGATTTCGTCCTGCACGGCGACGGCCCTGCCTCGACCTGGGCCGAGCAGGCACAACCGGGGCAGTTCCTGCACATCGGCGGGCCACGCGGGTCGATGATCGTACCGGACATCTTCGACAGCTATCTGCTGATCGGCGACGAAACCGCCCTCCCCGCCATCGCCCGCCGCCTCGAACACCTCGCGGCGAATCGCAAGGCGCTGGTCGTGATCGAAGTGGAAAACGGCGCTGAGCAGCAAGTGCTGGAAAGCGCAGCGCCGTTCAATGTGATCTGGGTCCTGCGCGAAGGCGGCAAGGACAACCTGCTGGCTACCGTCAAGCAATTGCAGGTGCCCAAGGGCAATCTGTACGCATGGGTGGCGACCGAAACCAAGGTCTCACGGCAGATCCGCCGGGTCCTGATCGATGAGCATGGGCTCGATGAACAGTTCATCAAGGCGGTCGGCTACTGGCGCGCCGAGGGCTCTGAGGAAGAGTGATCTCTTCCTGACCCATATCACCCTTGTGGGAGCGAGCCTGCTCGCGAAGGCATCGGCACAGTCGAAAGATTTGCTGGCTGACGCACCGCATTCGCGAGCAGGCTCGCTCCCACACTGGATCTCAACTTCGTGCGGACAATTTGCGGTCGAGGCCGATAATCAGCAACCCCACCAACACAAACCCCACCAATATCCCCCCGGCATTCGCCAGCACCTGTGGATAACCCAACACCGCCACATCAATGAACGGGTACGCATAGGCGCCGAGCAGATGCCCGCGCAGCAAGGCATAGATGAAGTACACCAACGGATAGATCAGCCACAGCGGCAGATGCCACAGGCGCAACGTGCCTTTGGGGACGCAGCGCCACCAATAGCCGAGAAACAGCAATGGCATGACGTCGTGGAGCAACTCATCGGCAACAAACTGCCAGCCTTCGGGGTGCCACAAATGCCGTAACAGAATGCTGTAGGCCAGACCGACGACGGCGATACTCACCGCGATTCCACTGCTGACCCACGGTTGCAGAAACCAGCGCCGTGCGGCGGATTCGCGCTCGGTGACCGCGCAGGTCAACACCGTCGCCACCAGTGTGTTGGTCAATATGGTGAAGTAGCTGAAGAAACTCACCAGCCCGCCCAGCAGGCTGGCGCCGATGCTCAATCGTGCGAAGAAAATCAGGTACAGCTGAATCGTCAATCCGGCCCAGCCCAACACGGCCAGGCCGGTGATCAGGCGTCGGCGCCTCGCGCTGTCCATCTCAGAGCGGTCGCTTGGTGCGCATCAGCTTAACGTACAGGCGCTCGACCTTTTCCCGCGCCCACGGGGTTTTACGAAGGAAGGTCAGGCTCGACTTGATGCTCGGATCGCTCTTGAAGCAACGGATGTCGATACGCTCGGCCAGCCCCGACCACTCGTAGTGAGTCACCAGTGCATTGAGGATCTGTTCAAGGGTCACGCCGTGCAGCGGATCGGGGGTTTGTTCGTTCATGCCGGGCCTTTGGGCGAAGTGATATGCAGAAGCCGCGCACCTTAGCCGAGGGGCAGAGCAGGTGGAAGGCCTTCCTGCAAATGTAGGCCAACCCGGGAAGATCGCAGGCTGTGGCCCGACTCACAATGCGCCCGTTTGCCGCACTGTTACCGAATCCGAAACGCTGCATGTCTGCAAAAGCGCTTTCTCAATTTGTTACAGATCATTATCCTGCCGCCCTTCCGCTGAAACGCTTCACTGCCTGCGACAATCTGAAGCGTTCGGCCTGCACCTGAAAACATCAAAAAAAGACTTCTTCATGCCTGACTTTTCCTTCTCCCGAGACAGCGCTATCTCTGCCCTGCGCACCCTTGGCGGCTGCACCGCCCTCGGCCTTGCCACTTGCGCCCACGCGGCGCCGGCCTTCGACAGTGAATCACCGTATATGCTCGGTGACTGGAACGGCACGCGCACAGAACTTGCGGAAAAAGGCTACGACTTCAAACTCGATTACACCGGCGAAATGGGCAGCAATCTGCACGGCGGCTATGACCACGACCGCACTGCCCGCTACAGCGACCAGTTCGGCCTCGGTACCCATCTAGATCTGCAAAAGATCCTCGGTTGGAACGACGCTGAATTTCAGCTGACCATCACCAAGCGCAGTGGCAACAACATCAGCAACGACCGCATCAACGACCCGCGCGTTGGCGGATTCACTTCCGCCCAGGAAGTCTGGGGTCGTGGCCAGACCACGCGCCTGACGCAGATGTGGTATCAGCAGAAATTCTTCGATCAGAAGCTCGATATCAAGGTCGGCCGTTTCGGCGAAGGCGAAGACTTCAACAGCTTCCCTTGCGACTTCCAGAACCTGGCCTTCTGCGGCTCGCAGGTCGGCAACTGGGTCGGCGGCATCTGGTACAACTGGCCGGTCAGCCAATGGGCGCTGCGGGTCAAATATCACCTGACGCCCGAGCTGTATGCGCAGGTCGGCGCCTACGAGCAGAACCCGTCGAACCTCGATCGCGGCAACGGCTTCAAACTCAGCGGCAGCGGCACGCAAGGCGCGATCCTGCCAGTCGAGCTGGTGTGGACGCCGAAGCTCAACGGCCTGCCGGGCGAATACCGCGCCGGTTATTACTACAGCAATGCCAAGGCCTCTGACGTCTATAAAGACCGCAACGACCAGCCGGCAGCGCTGAGCGGCGAAGCCTATCGCAGCGCGTCGAGCAAGCACGGCGTGTGGCTGGGCATTCAGCAGCAGGTCACCAGCATCGCTAGCGACCACTCCCGTGGTTTGAGCCTGTTCGCCAACGCGACGATGCATGACAAGAAAACCAATGCCATCGACAACTACGTGCAGGCCGGCCTGACCTACAAAGGCCCGTTCGATGCCCGCGCCAAGGACGACATCGGTTTTGCCCTCGCTCGTGTGCACGTCAACCCGGCCTATCGCAAGAACGCCGAAATGACTAACCGCGCCAACGCCGTCTACGACTACGACAATCCGGCGTTCCTGCCACCGCAGGACACCGAATACAGCGCCGAGCTGTATTACGGCGTGCACGTGACCAACTGGCTGACCGTGCGCCCGAACCTGCAATACATCCGCCATCCCGGTGGCGTGAACGACGTCGACGACGCCCTGATCGGCGGGATCAAGATCCAGTCGTCGTTCTAAAAAACGCCACAAGGCCCTGTGGGAGCTGGCTTGCCAGCGATAGCAATCTGTCTGGCGATTTCAGTGTTGGATGTGCAATCGCCATCGCTGGCAAGCCAGCTCCCACAGGGATCCATGAAATTCGTTAGCCGAACAAGTTTTTATCTGAACCATGCCTGCGCCAAATCGTCATCTAAAGTGACTACAGCGCGGGACTACATAAACGTCACGGAGAATCACACTATGAGCACCGAAAGTGCTTCGAGTCGGGGCCGTCTGCTACCGGGCCTGCTCGGCATCCTGCTTCTACTGATGGGCCTGGCCATGCTGGCCGGGGGAGTCAAGCTGAGCATGCTCGGCGGCTCGCTTTACTATCTGCTGGCCGGTATCGGCATCGCGCTGAGCGGCATTCTGCTGCTGATGCGCCGCCGCGCGGCACTGGGCCTGTACGCCATCGTGCTGTTTGCCAGCACGGTATGGGCATTGTGGGAAGTCGGTCTGGACTGGTGGCAACTGGTGCCGCGTCTGGCGCTGTGGTTTGTCCTCGGTTTCGTGATGCTGCTGCCGTGGTTCCGTCGTCCGCTGCTGCTCAACGGCCCGGCGAAAATCGGCACTGGCGGCCTGACCGTGGCGGTGATCCTGGCCGGCGTTACCGCTCTGGCCAGCCTCTTCACCCACCCGGGCGAAACCTTCGGTGAACTGGGCCGCGACACCGCCGACATGACCAGCACCGCACCGGCCATGCCGGATGGCGACTGGCAAGCCTACGGTCGCACCGAGTTCGGTGACCGCTACTCGCCGCTCAAGCAGATCACCCCGGAAAATGTCGGCAAGCTGCAAGAAGCCTGGCGCATCCAGACCGGCGACCTGCCAACTGCGGATGACCCGGTCGAGCTGACCAACGAAAACACCCCGCTCAAAGCCAACGGCATGGTCTACGCCTGCACCGCGCACAGCAAAGTGCTGGCACTGGACCCGGACACCGGCAAGGAAATCTGGCGCTTCGATCCACAGATCAAGAGCCCGGTCGGCTTCAAGGGCTTCGCCCACATGACCTGCCGTGGCGTGTCGTACTACGACGAAGCCGCCTATGCCAAGTCTGAAAATGCCGGTTCCGCTGTCATCTCTGAAGCCGGCCAGGCCGTTGCTCAGGCCTGCCCGCGTCGCCTGTACCTGCCAACCGCCGATGCCCGCCTGATCGCACTGAACGCCGACACCGGCAAGATCTGCGAAGGCTTCGGCACCAACGGCGTGGTCGACCTGACCCAAGGCATCGGCCCGTTCACCGCCGGCGGCTACTACTCCACCTCGCCAGCAGCGATTACCCGTGATCTGGTGATCATGGGCGGTCACGTCACCGACAACGAGTCGACCAACGAGCCATCGGGCGTGATCCGCGCCTTCGACGTGCGCGATGGGCACCTGGTATGGAACTGGGACAGCGACAAGCCGGACGCCACCGAGCCATTGGCCCCGGGCGAAACCTACAGCCGCAACTCGGCGAACATGTGGTCGCTGGCCAGCGTCGATGAAAAACTCGGCATGGTCTACCTGCCACTGGGCAACCAGACCCCTGACCAATGGGGCGGCAATCGCACCCCGGGCGCCGAGAAATTCAGCGCCGGCCTCGTCGCGTTGGACCTGGCTACCGGTAAAGTGCGCTGGAACTACCAGTTCACCCACCACGACCTGTGGGACATGGACGTGGGCAGCCAGCCAACCCTGCTCGACATGAAAACCGCCGACGGCGTGAAACCTGCGCTGATCGCCCCGACCAAACAGGGCAGCCTGTACGTCCTCGACCGTCGTGACGGCACGCCGATCATTCCGATCAAGGAAATCCCGGTTCCGCAGGGCGCCGTGAAAGGCGACCACACCGCACCGACCCAGGCCCGTTCGGACCTCAACCTGCTGGCCCCGGAACTGACCGAAAAAGCCATGTGGGGCGCGAGCCCGTTCGATCAGATGCTGTGCCGCATCCAGTTCAAGGAACTGCGTTACGAAGGCCAGTACACCCCGCCATCGGAACAGGGCAGCCTGATCTATCCGGGTAACGTCGGCGTGTTCAACTGGGGCGGCGTCTCGGTCGACCCGGTTCGCCAGCTGCTGTTCACCAGCCCGAACTACATGGCCTTCGTCTCGAAAATGGTGCCACGCGAGCAAGTCGAAGCCGGCAGCAAGCGCGAGAGCGAAACCTCGGGCGTGCAGCCAAACACTGGTGCGCCATACGCGGTGATCATGCACCCGTTCATGTCGCCACTCGGCGTACCGTGCCAGGCCCCGGCCTGGGGCTACGTCGCCGGTATCGACCTGACCACCGGCAAAGTCGTGTGGAAACGCAAGAACGGCACCAGCCGCGACAGCTCGCCAATCCCGATCGGCTTCACCCTCGGCGTACCGAGCATGGGCGGTTCGATGGTTACCGCCGGCGGCGTCGGCTTCCTCAGCGGCACCCTCGACCAGTACCTGCGCGCCTATGACGTGAATACCGGTAAAGAACTGTGGAAATCGCGCCTGCCAGCAGGCGGCCAAGCGACTCCGATGACCTACACCGGCAAGGACGGCAAGCAATACGTGCTGCTCGTTGTTGGCGGTCACGGCTCGCTGGGCACCAAGATGGGTGACTACATCATTGCGTACAAACTGCCGGAATAAGCGGTAGCGGCGGTAAAAAAAGAAGGCGCCACCCTGTGAGGGGTGGCGCCTTTTTGCATGGAGGCGTGCCCAACATGCTCCATTCGCACCAAGGTGTATGGCATCAATGAAGTCTGTCCACTTCGCCTTGGGCAATTCGGTGCTTTCAAGAAAAAATCAAAAGATCGCAACCTTCGAACGCTTGTCGTCAGCGTGACCCGACAGAATCAAAAGGCTTTTCCTCCATTTGCCATCCGTTGCAATCGATCGATGATCAGTTGCTCGGCATGCTTGCGGGTTTCCAGCAACAAACTCTTATCCGTTTCGCTGTAGATCACCTGGAAACGCAAACCCGGCGTGTCGGAAGAATATTCGCGAATGATGAAATCCCTGTATTTCGTATCGGTATGACTCATGGTTCGATTCCTTGACGTTGGTAAATTCTCGAACACCTCTCTGTCGTTCGAGATTGAACCGCAATCTTCGGCCGATTGAGTCAGTTGTCTACTGTCAGAAATTACAGGGACTCAAGGCCAGTTCGAAATAAGCCGAACGGAATCCATCAAAACTCCATTTAATAGTTAAAGCTAACCAACACTCGCGTTTTTCGCTAGTTATGCACAGACATTGTTAGATTCCACTAGGCATCCGTGCCGACCTGAAGGATCTCGCCACCGGCCCAACGGCCGCCAAGGTTAACAAGGTCAAAAACTTTGCAAACCTGAACACACAAGCAGAAACACACCCGCCCCATTGAAACCACCCCACCCCTGCCCCATCTAACACCCCATACCCCATTGCGCAGGTGCCCCATGACCGACCAGCAAGATCGCCCGGACAACCACGACGATTACGAAACCGACCACATCGAACACACCTCCTCCGGCACCGGCCTGGCGCTGCCCGGGCAAAACCTGCCGGACAAGGTCTACATCATTCCGATCCACAACCGTCCGTTCTTCCCGGCCCAGGTCCTGCCGGTCATTGTCAACGAAGAACCGTGGGCCGAAACCCTCGAACTGGTCAGCAAATCCGAACACCACTCCCTGGCCCTGTTCTTCATGGACACGCCCCAGGAAGACCCGCGCCACTTCGACACCGGCGCCCTCCCCGAATACGGCACGCTGGTCAAGGTGCACCACGCCAGCCGCGAAAACGGCAAACTGCAATTCGTCGCCCAAGGCCTGAGCCGCGTGCGCATCAAGACCTGGCTCAAGCACCATCGCCCGCCGTACCTGGTCGAAGTCGAATACCCGCACCAGCCCACCGAGCCGACCGACGAGGTCAAGGCCTATGGCATGGCGCTGATCAATGCGATCAAGGAGCTGCTGCCGCTCAACCCGCTGTACAGCGAAGAGCTGAAGAACTACCTCAACCGCTTCAGCCCCAACGACCCATCGCCGCTGACCGACTTCGCCGCCGCCCTGACATCCGCCACCGGCCCCGAGCTGCAAGAAGTGCTCGACTGCGTGCCGATGCTCAAGCGCATGGAGAAAGTCCTGCCGATGCTGCGCAAGGAAGTCGAAGTCGCGCGCCTGCAGAAAGAAATTTCCGCCGAAGTTAACCGCAAGATCGGCGAGCATCAGCGTGAGTTCTTCCTCAAGGAGCAACTCAAGGTCATCCAGCAGGAACTCGGCCTGACCAAGGACGACCGCAGCGCCGACCTCGAACAGTTCCAGCAGCGCCTCGAAGGCAAAACCCTGCCGGCGCAAGTGCAGAAGCGCCTCGAGGAAGAAACCCACAAACTGTCGATCCTCGAAACCGGCTCGCCGGAATACGCCGTCACGCGCAATTATCTGGACTGGGCAACATCGGTGCCGTGGGGCGTGTACGGCGAGGACAAACTCGACCTCAAGCACGCACGCAAAATCCTCGACAAGCACCATGCGGGTCTGGACGACATCAAGGATCGCATCCTCGAATTCCTCGCCGTCGGTGCGTACAAAGGCGAGATCAGCGGCTCGATCGTGTTGCTGGTCGGCCCACCGGGCGTGGGTAAAACCAGCGTCGGCAAATCCATCGCCGAATCCCTCGGGCGGCCGTTCTACCGCTTCAGCGTCGGCGGCATGCGCGACGAGGCCGAAATCAAGGGCCACCGCCGCACCTACATCGGCGCCCAACCGGGCAAACTGGTGCAGGCGTTGAAAGACGTCGAAGTGATGAACCCGGTGATCATGCTCGACGAGATCGACAAGATGGGCCAGAGCTACCAGGGCGACCCGGCCTCGGCGCTGCTGGAAACTCTCGATCCTGAGCAGAACGTCGAATTTCTCGACCACTACCTCGACCTGCGCATGGACTTGTCGAAAGTCCTGTTCGTCTGCACCGCCAATACCCTGGATTCAATTCCCGGCCCACTGCTGGACCGGATGGAAGTGATTCGCCTGTCCGGCTACATCACTGAAGAAAAAGTCGCCATCGCCAAGCGTCACTTGTGGCCGAAACTGCTGGAAAAGGCTGGAGTATCAAAAGGCAGCCTGAGCATCAGCGACACCGCGCTCAAAGCCCTGATCGACGGCTATGCCCGCGAAGCCGGCGTGCGGCAGCTGGAAAAGCAGATGGGCAAACTGGTGCGCAAAGCGGTGATGAAGCTGATCGACGATCCGAAAGCGGTGATCAAACTCGGGCCGAAAGACCTCGAAGCCTCGCTGGGCCATCCGGTGTTCCGCAATGAGCAAGTGCTGTCCGGCACCGGCGTGATTACCGGTCTGGCCTGGACCAGCATGGGCGGCGCGACCTTGCCGATCGAGGCCACGCGGATTCATACGCTCAACCGGGGCTTCAAGCTCACCGGGCAATTGGGCGATGTGATGAAGGAATCGGCGGAGATCGCCTACAGCTACGTCAGCTCGCACCTCAAGCAATTTGGTGGTGATGCGAAGTTCTTCGACGAAGCCTTCGTCCACCTGCATGTACCGGAAGGCGCAACGCCGAAGGACGGTCCGAGCGCCGGCGTGACCATGGCCAGCGCCCTGCTCTCGCTCGCACGCAATCAACCGCCAAAAAAAGGCGTGGCGATGACCGGCGAACTGACCCTGACCGGGCATGTACTGCCGATCGGCGGCGTTCGCGAAAAGGTCATCGCAGCGCGCCGGCAGAAGATTTTCGAATTGATTCTGCCGGAACCGAACCGGGGTAACTTTGAGGAATTGCCGGATTATCTGAAGGAAGGGATAACCGTGCACTTTGCCAAGCGGTTTGCGGATGTGGCGAAGGTGCTCTTCTGATAGTCATGTAGCGCCTGCTGTACCGCTATCGCTGGCAAGCCAGCTCCCACAATGTTCAATGTGCCCACAAATCTTGTGGTCAACCGAGAAACCTGTGGGAGCTGGCTTGCCAGCGATGGCTTCAGTGCTGCCAACACGGAACTCCCTGACCGTCACACTTTGTCCCATCTTCAGTTATGCTCGCCGTTCGTCGTAACCGCCGGAGCTGCTGACCTCATGTCCCCCACTCGCCTGTTTCTCCCCCTCGCCCTTTCCTTGCTGGCGGCCTGCGCCACGCAACCGAAACACAACGTGACCGTGGAAAAACAAAGCGAATGCCCCGTGCGGCTCAACGTCGGGCAAAACCTGATCATCAGCCTGCCAAGCAACCCGACCACCGGCTACCGCTGGGCGATTCAGGATTCAGCTGGCGGCGTGTTGCGCGCCCTCAGCCCCGAGGTTTACAGCAATCCGGAAGATGCCGGCGTGGTTGGCGCAGCGGGGGTTTCGACCTGGCGCTTCCAGGCCTTCGCAGCAGGCACCGGGCGTTTGCGCCTGACCTCGCAACAACCGTGGGCACCGGAAGTGCTGCCTGTTGAGACCTTCGACTGCGCCATTTCGGTGAACTGACTGCAGCTTCTTCGCGAGCAGGCTCGCTCCGACAGATCACCGCGCCCCCCCTGTGGGAGCGAGCCTGCTCGCGAAAGCCATATCCCAGACGGCGAGAATTACACCCGGTTCGGTGCTTTATCAGACAACCCAAGCATCCCCGCGCCACTTTGGCTAAAATGCCGGCCTTTTCCACCGACACCGCCGGACGCCGCCGTGAGCAAAGAACCCGATCGCCTATTCGCCCAGCCTTTGGCCGAGGTGCCTGACTTCGCCTTCAATGAAGACGTGGTGCGGGTGTTCCCGGACATGATCAAGCGCTCGGTGCCGGGTTACCCGACCATCGTCGAAAACCTCGGCGTGCTCGCGGCGCAGTTCGCTCAGCCAGACAGCGTGCTCTACGACCTCGGCTCGTCGCTCGGCGCAGTGACTCAAGCCCTGCGCCGCCATGTGCGCACCGACGGTTGCCGGGTCATCGCTGTGGATAACTCGGCGGCGATGGTCGAGCGTTGCCGCGAGTATCTCAATGGTCAGGATTCGATGTTTCAGGAACTGCTGCCGGTCGAGGTAATTGAGGGCGATATCCTCGCGCTGCAATTTGAGCCCGCCTCCGTAGTCGCGCTGAACTTCACCCTGCAATTCATCGCCCCGGATCAGCGCACTGAATTGCTCTCGCGCATCCGTCAGTCACTGTTGCCCGGCGGCGCGCTGATTCTCTCGGAGAAGCTGCGCTTCAACGATGCCGAAGAGCATGCGCTGCTCACCGATCTGCACGTGGCGTTCAAACGCGCCAACGGCTACAGCGAACTGGAAATCGCCCAGAAACGCAGCGCCATCGAAAACGTCATGAAGCCCGACAGCCTCGAAGAACACCGCGAACGCCTGCTGGCCGCCGGGTTCTCGAAAGTCGTGCCGTGGTTCCAGTGTCTAAACTTTGCCTCGTTGATTGCCTTGCCATGATTGATCTGTCCCCCCTCGCCCGGCGTCTGGCCGGTACTCCGCTGGCCGAATGGGCCAACACCCTGCAAGCGCAACTCGACAAGAAAATGGACAAAGGCCACGGCGATCTGGAGCGCTGGCAAAGTGCGCTGGACGCCTTGCCGAAGATCCAGCCAAGCGAAGTCGACCTGCTCAACGGCCTGAAACTCGACACCGATTGCGACGACGACACCCGCGCACAGATGCGCACCGCGCTAATGGGCCTGTCGCCGTGGCGCAAAGGGCCGTTCGACCTGTTCGGTGTGCATGTGGACACCGAATGGCGCTCGGACTGGAAGTGGTCGCGGGTCTCCCCGCACCTCGACCTGAAGGGCAAACGCATCCTTGATGTTGGTTGCGGCAACGGCTACTACATGTGGCGCATGCTCGGCGCCGGCGCCGACAGCGTGATCGGGGTCGACCCGAACTGGCTGTTCTTCTGCCAGTTCCAGGCGGTGCAGCGTTACTTGTCCGAGCCGAATGCCTGGCACCTGCCGTTCCCGTTCGAAGACCTGCCGCCGAATCTGGAAGGCTTCGACACAGTATTTTCCATGGGCGTGTTCTATCACCGTCGCTCGCCGATCGAGCATTTGCTGGCGCTGAAGGATTGCCTGGTCAAGGGCGGCGAACTGGTGCTGGAAACCCTCGTGGTCGAAGGCGACAAGCATCAGGTGCTGGTGCCGGAAGATCGCTACGCGCAGATGCGCAACGTGTGGTTTTTGCCGTCGGTGCCGGCGCTGGAATTGTGGCTGCGCAGAGCCGGATTCAGCGATATTCGTTGTGTGGATGTCAGTACCACGACGGTGGAAGAACAACGCGGGACCGAGTGGATGAAGTATCAGTCGCTGAGCGATTTTCTTGATCCCGAGGATCACAGCAAAACCATTGAAGGGCTGCCGGCGCCGATGCGGGCAGTTATCGTCGCCAGGAAGTAAGCGTATTTTCCCATGACCGCGGTGGGCCTACCCCTCACCCCAGCCCTCTCCCCAGGGAGAGGGAGCTGATTGTTGAGCTTTTCAAAACTTGAGTCCGACTCGGTATTTCAGGTCGGCGGACTTGGTCCATTCAACTCGGTCGGTCCCCTCTCCCTCTGGGAGAGGGTTAGGGTTAGGGTGAGGGGCTTTTAGTGCGTCTGGCGCGGAAAAACTCGGTCAGCACCGCACCACATTCTTCTGCCAACACCCCGCCCTCATACAACACCCGGTGATTCAAAAAGCCCTGGGTAAAAAACTGCCCCTGACTTTGCACAATCCCGGCCTTGGGTTCCAGCGCGCCGTACACCACCCGCGCCACCCGCGAATGCACGATCAGCCCGGCGCACATGCTGCAAGGCTCCAGCGTCACATACAGCGTACTGCCCGGCAGGCGATAGTTATCCACTGCCTGCGCGGCGGCGCGGATCGCGACCATTTCGGCGTGGGCACTCGGGTCGCTGGTGCTGATAGGGCAATTGAAGCCGCGACCGATGATCACGCCATCGTGCACCAGCACCGCGCCCACCGGCACCTCACCGAGGGCGGCGCCCTGTGCGGCGAGGGTCAGGGCTTCGCGCATGAAGTCGCGGTCGCGGCTGCGGTCGATGATCGCCGCCGGGCGGATCTGGCGCATTACTTCACCTCGATCGCGGCCATCAGGCCGGTTTCCATGTGGTCGATGACATGGCAGTGGAACATCCACACCCCCGGGTTATCCGCCACCAGCGCCACTTGCGCACGCTCGTTCTTGCCCAGCAGATAGGTGTCGGTGAAATACGGCACGACTTTGTGCCGGTTCGACGCGATCACCTTGAAGCTCATGCCGTGCAGGTGGATCGGGTGCTGGTACTGAGTCATGTTCTTCAATTCGAAAATATAGCTCTGGCCCAGTTTCAGGCTGGCAATCGGTCGGTCAGCACAGGTCTTGTCGGTGATGTCCCAGGCCTTGCCGTTGATCTGCCAGAGGCTCGGCGGCTTGCCGTTTTCAGTGTTCACCGAGACCGAGCCGACCCATTCGAAATTGAAGTTGAGTTTCTCGGCATTGGCCAGATCCGGCTCGGCCACCGGGTTGGCCGGCAGGGCCTTCGGCCAGTCCGTCGGCGCATCGGTGTTGGCGACTGAACGCAGCGTACCCAGACGCACCGGGCCGTTGCGCAGCGACAACTCTTCACCGGCCGCCGGCGCCTTGATCGCCAGGCAAATGCGCATGCCGGGGCCGAGCCAGTATTCCTTGCCCAACGGGCGCGGCTCGACCGGGTTGCCATCCAGCGCGTAGATCTTCGCTTCGACACCGGGGATGTTGATGCGATAGGTCAGGGTGTTGTCGAGATTAAGCAGACGCACCCGGGTGACCTGCCCGGCCGGCAGATCAATCACCGGCAGCGGCACACCATTGATCGTCGACAAGCGCCCGGCGGTACCGCCACGGGCCGCTTCGCGGGGGATGCTGAACTCGACGAACTGGCCTTGCTCGTCGACATGCCAGTTCTTCAGGCTCAGGGTTTTCTCGTACTTGAAACCGGTCGGCTCGCGTTCCTCGATGATCAGCGGCCCGACCAGCCCGCGTCCGAGTTCTTCGCTGCTGCTGACATGCGGGTGATACCAATAGCTGCCAGCGTCCGGCACGCGGAATTTATAGTCGAAGTATTCGCCCGGCAGCACCGGCAACTGCGATACGTAGGGCACGCCGTCCATCTCCAGCGGCAGGCGGATACCGTGCCAGTGAATGGTAGTCGCCACCGGCAGGTGATTGATGAAGCGCACACGCAGCCATTCACCCTGACGCACACGCAACTCGGTGCCCGGCGCCGACGGGCCGAACGCCCAGGCCTCGGTCTTGTGGCCCGGCACCAGTTCGACATCCAGCGGCGCGGCGATCAGTTCATAGTCGTGGCCGGCCTCGGCGTCGGCCATCTTGCCCAGCCAGTAACGCGACGCGCCTCCCGCGCCCACGCCAACGACAACAAGACCGGCCAGGCCACCGAGGATTTGGCGACGGGTAAAGGACATGAACTCAACTACCTCACGTATCAGCGACAGACCCCGAGGGATCCGCAAAAGGCGAATACGATACACCCGCAGTTGAGAAACAGTAAGGGCGACCTGCGGCCGCACGTCTTGTCGGCCTTATGCGCGCAGCCCGGTAATCAGGTGCAGCACGCCGCCCTCAAGGCACATGACGCCCGACACACCGGCCATACTCAACGCTTGACGGTCGACCCGTGCCGCGTCGTGCAGCGCCACGCGCACCCGAGTCAGCGCCACCGGTTGCTGCGACTTGAGGTTATCCACACCACCCAGCGCCGCTACGATCTCGGCGCTCAGGCCGGCAACCGGTTCAGCGATGGCTTTCACCTCATCCGGGACCAGATCCGGCGTCAGTGCTTTCCAGAATGCCTGCTGCAATTTGTCGAACATGTTCAATTCTCCATAACCGGCGAGGCATCGACTTTCGCCCCATGAAACTGCTGCAAGGCTGCGCGCACGTCGGCGGCGCTTTCCAGGTTCGAAACCTGTTCGGCGATGATTCGACAGTCGGCCAGATCCACTTCGCGGACCGCCGACTTGATCGCCGGAATCAACGGCACGCTCACCGACAGCTCATCCACACCCAGCCCCAGCAGCAGCGGCACGGCAAGGCGTTCAGACGCCATCGCACCGCAGACGCCGACCCATTTGCCGTGGGCATGCGCAGCCTTCACCGTCATGGCAATCAGGCGCAGCACCGAAGGGTGAAAGCTGTCCGCCTGACTGGCCAGACGCGGATGATCGCGGTCCATGGCCAGGGTGTATTGGGTGAGATCGTTGGTGCCGATGGAAAAGAAATCCACGTGCGGCGCCAGCACATCGGCCATCAGCGCAGCGGCAGGCACTTCGATCATGATTCCCAGCTTTGGCAGGTGCGCCAGGCCCAGCACCCGCGCTTCTTGCTCGAGAATCTGCCGCGCCAGACGCAGTTCGGCCAAATTCGTGACCATCGGCAACATGATGTGCAGACGCGTCAGTTCACAGCAGGCGAGGATCGCGCGAAATTGTTCGCGCAACAGTTGCGGTCGCTCAAGGCACAGACGAATGCCGCGCAAACCAAGGAAGGGATTGGTTTCGCTGTCCATCGGCACGTAGGCCAGCGGCTTGTCGCCACCGACATCGAGGGTGCGCACCACCAGATTGTGTGCCGGCCCGATGGTGCGGGCGATGGCGCTGTAAGTGGCCACCTGTTCGTCATGGCTCGGCGCCTGTTGACGGCCCAGGTAGAGAAATTCCGAACGCAGCAGCCCCACGCCATTCGCGCCCAGCTCCATGGCCTGGGCGGTTTCTTGCTGCGAGGCAACGTTGGCGGTGACTTCGATGTGCTGACCGTCACGGGTGCAGGCCGCCTCGCTGGCCTGCGCCAGCTCCTGCTGATGACGCTGCCGCTGGCGCTCATGCCGCGTGCGCAATTGGTCAATGGACTCGGCGTCCGGATGCAACTGCAATTCGCCTTTGTCGGCATCGAGCAGCACCCGCGTGCCGTTGCCGAGCCCGAGCATTTGCGCCGGCATGCCGCAGATCGCCGGTAAACCGCAGGCTCGCGCGAGGATCGCGACATGGCTGGTGGCGCCACCGCCGACGGTGGCAAACCCGAGCACTTTGCGCGTATCGAGCCCGGCGGTCTGGGACGGGGTCAACTGATCGGCGATCAGAATGGTGTCGTCCGGCAACTCCAGCGCTTGCTCGTGAACACCGAGGATCAGCTTCAGCACGCGCTGGCCGACATCATCCAGATCCGCCGCGCGCTCGGCCAGCAAGGCATTGCCCAGCGAGCGAAACATCGCCGCCGTTGCGTCGGTGCTGGTCTTCCAGGCAAACGCCGCGCTGTTGCCCGCGTCGATCAGCGCCCTGGCCTGATCCAGCAGGCTCGGGTCGGCGAGCAGTTCCTGATGCGCCTTGAAGATCTCCGCCTGCGCCTGGCCGCTGGCGGTGTCGCGCAGATGTTGCAGGGCCATGTCGGCTTCGATCAGTGCTTGGCTCAACGCCTCCAGTTCAACTGGCGGCTCGGCGCCGAACTCGTTGACCAGAAGCGACGCTTCGACGATCTGCATGACTTGTCCCAGCGCCGAACCGGGCGAGGCGCAGACACCGCGCAGGATGTTCGGCATTTCTGCTGCGTCGGCTTCGACCGGTGCGGGCGCTGTCACCGCTTCACCGCAGCCTTCGCCCAGCAAGCGTGTCAGCGCTGCGACCGCTGCTTCGGCATCTTCGCCTTCGGCGCTGACCTGCACACTGTCGCCATGGGCCGTTTGCAACGCCATGATCGCCACCAGGGATTTGCCGTTGGCTTGCGCGTGCAGCTTGTGCAGATGGATGGTCGCTGAAAATGCTTTGGCCGCTTGGGCGAATACTGCCGCCGGCCGCGCGTGCAGGCCATTGGGATTGGGCAGATGGATCGGCTGCGAGAACACCGCGTCGCCCGGCACCGGCGCAGGATGTTCGCCGGCGGCTGCGCCGACCACGACGTCCAGCACTGGCTGGCCCACCTCGACCAACCCGGTTGAGCCAACGAGTGAATCGAACGGCTCGCCGCTGACCACCAGCATCAAAGTCAACAAACTGCGCGCGTGCAGGGCAATGTAGTCAGCATCGAAGTCGATCAGCGCCTGCCCCGCTTCGACCCGCTGCCCCGCGTCAACGCGGCGGGTGAATCCTTCGCCGGCGAGATTCACCGTGTCCAGGCCGATATGCATCAACACCTGAACACCCGCATCACTGGTGATGGTGAGCGCATGCCCGCTGGCCTGCACGTCGCTGACCACACCTGCAAGCGGTGCGCAGAGCGTTGACGAAGTCGGGTCGATGCACAAACCGTCGCCGATGATCCGCCCGGCAAACACCGGGTCGGGCACCTGGTCCAGCGCCATCAGCACGCCGGATAAAGGAGCCAGCAGCTGCAATTGTTGGGGTGTGGCCATGACATCACCTGAGCGTGTATTGATTGAATGAGCGGTCGCAGCCGCTTTGCTTATTTCCACCAGTATTCAACCTGCAGCCCGACATTGGCCCCGTGCCGTGCGTTGCCGAAGACGCCGGTGTCGGACAGCGCCGAACCTTTGGCCAACAGGTTGGCGGCACGCTTGGCTGCCTGGTTCCAGCTGGCATAGGTGTAATACAGACGCACCTCGGGCCGCGCCCAGAATTCCGGGCCTTTCGGTGACCAGGTCGGTGCAAAGGTGAACTTGCTCAGCTTGCGCGTGCCGTCCGCCGCCTCGACCTGATCGTGACCCAGTTCGGTCACCAGTTTGAACTGCTCGCTCAGTGCATAGGCCGGACGCACACCGAGTGACAGCCAGTTCTGATCGGCGCCGCCCTGACGAATATCTTTCTGATACACCGCCTGGAATTGTCCGCCAAAACGTGGCGTCAGTTGCCAGTCGAAGAACTCGACGATCCGATAACTCTTGTTGCGGTCATCAAGCCTGACGTTACCGGTATAGCCCAATCCGGTGCCCGGCCCTTCGCCGTATTGCAGCGCCAGTTTGTTCTTGCCGCCGAGAAAGTCCTGCTGCACGTGCTGAGTGGTAATCGCCCAGCCACGGTGGGCGTCGCGGCTGTCGGGCTTGTCGATGTAGCTGAGGCCGAACTCCAGTTCTCCGCCGCGGTTGCTGTTGAAACCGCCGACATTGAAGTCGTGGCGGTTGATGTAATCCTTCTGATAAAGGTTGTCCTTGCGTGAAAAGGCGTAGCTGTATTTCAAGCCACCGAGCAACACGTCTTCAATGCCTGCACCGGTGGCGCTCTGGTTCCAGTAATAGAAATCGGAAATATGGATGTCGTTACGTTTGTAGTAGCGCCGACCGGCCCACAGCGAGCCGCCGTTGAGCGCGGGCATCGCCGACCATTGCGCGTAAGCCTGCGGCAAACGAATCGAGCCGTTGTCTTCCTTGAACGTCAGGCTACGGTCGTAACGGTTGTACAGCGATGCCATGCCGTCGACGCTCAGCACCGAGCCGTCTTCGAGGGTGTACAGATCCTGGCGCAGCTCGAGCTCACCGTACTGCTCGCACTCGTTACCGAGGCGATATTTGGTCTGCGCGCCGGGCAACTGGAAACACGACTGGCTGCTGCTGTTTACCGAGGTTCCGACACCGCTGCGCAGATAGCCGCCGAACTCCAGCGCCTGTGAGGACGTGGGCATTGCCAGACAAATCCCCGCGACTGCCAGGCTGTAATTTATGGTTGCTCTCATATATGCCACCCGTTGTTTTTATTGTGTGGTTGCAGGAATTCAGCGCGCACAAATCCCCCGCGCAGCGTTCTGCGTGTTTTTTCAAAGGTTGTTATTCAGTTAAAAAATCAGGGGTCGGTCAGGTGCAGCACGAAGGATTCGTAACGTCGCAACTGCAGCAAACTCGTGCGTTGCGGGCAGTCCGGGTAGTTGCTGATCAGCAGGCGCTGCTCCTGGGCTTCGCCGATCAGCGCCGGTAGCTCGACCTCACAGGCAGTGCCATAGAAGTTGTTCACCACTAACAAGCGTTCTCCCGTCCCCTCGCGCAGGTACGCCCAGACCTGTGGATGCTCCGGCAGTAGTTGGCGATAGACGCCATCGGAGATCAACGCTTCAGTGCGGCGCAAAGCGATCAGGCGCCGATAGTGATGCAGCACCGATTCCGGGTCGTGCAGTTGATGCGCGACGTTGATCTGTGCGGCATTGGCCGGCACACCGATCCATGGTTCGCTGCGAGTGAAGCCGGCGTTGTGCCCGGCGTGCCAGTGCATCGGCGTGCGCCCGTTATCGCGGGACTTCTGCATGATCGCCGCCATGTTGTCGAGGTCGCTTGCCCCGGCTTCACGCTTGAGGCGAAAGATATTCAGGGTCTCGACGTCACGGTATTGCTCGATGCTCTCGAACCCCGGATTGGTCATGCCCAGTTCTTCGCCCTGATAGACGAAAGGCGTGCCCTGCAGAAAGTGCAGCGCGGTACCAAGCATCTTCGCCGACAACTCGCGGTATTCGCCGTCATTGCCGAACCGCGAGACCACGCGTGGCTGATCGTGGTTACACCAGAACAGCGCATTCCAGCCGCCACCCGCCTGCATGCCGGTCTGCCAGTCGGAGAGAATCTGCTTGAGCTGGAGGAAATCGAAATCGGCGCGCACCCACTTCTGCAGATTCGGGTAATCGACCTTCAGGTGATGAAAGTTGAAGGTCATCGACAGTTCTTTCGACTGCGGATTGGAGTAACGAATGCAGTGTTCCAGACGTGTCGAAGACATCTCGCCGACGTTGATCAGCTCATGCCCTTCGAAGACTTCGCGGTGCATCTGCTGCAAGTAGGTGTGCACGTTCGGCCCGTCGGTGTAGAAGCGCCGACCATCGCTGTCGTCTTCGGGAAAGTCCGCCGGTTTCGAGATCAGGTTGATCACGTCCAGACGAAAACCACCCACACCCTTGTCGCGCCAGAAGCGCATCATCTTGAACACTTCGTCGCGGACCTTGGGGTTGTCCCAATTGAGATCCGCCTGGGTGTGGTCGAACAGGTGCAGGTAATACTGGCCGGTCTGCGCTTCGTACTCCCAGGCCGAACCGCCGAACTTGGATTCCCAGTTGTTCGGCTGGTCGCGCCAGATATAGAAGTCGCGGTAAGGGTTGTCGAGGCTGCTGCGCGCCTGCTGGAACCACACATGCTCGATCGAGGTGTGGTTGACCACGATGTCGAGCATCAACTTGATTCCGCGTTTGCCCGCTTCGGCGATCAGCAGTTCACAGTCGGCCATGCTGCCGTAGCTCGGATCGACCGCGTAGTAGTCGCTGATGTCGTAGCCGTTATCGCGCTGCGGCGAGCGCAGGAACGGCGTGATCCACAGGTAATCGACCCCCAGCCATTGCAGGTAATCGAGCTTGGCGACGATGCCGAGCAGATCGCCGGTGGCGTTGCCGGCATGGCTGTGAAAGCTCTTCGGGTAGATCTGGTAGATCACCGAACGTTGCCAGTCTTGCATGGCGGATTTCCCTCTTGAATTTTACGATCTCTGTAGGAGCTGCCGGAGGCTGCGATCTTTCGATTTTGAAAGGCAAGATCAAAAGATCGCAGCCTCCGGCAGCTCCTACAGTTCAATTTCAGGCAACCCGGTAACCCGGGCGGACGATCTTCATGCTCAGCACGCAGGTCAGGGCAAACGGCACGAGCATGGCAATCAGCATCCCGATGACGAACATCGGGATGAACTGCGGAATGATCGAGATGAAACCGGGCAGGCCACCGACGCCGATGGCCGAGGCCTGGATCTTGTTCAGCGAGAGGAACATGCAACCCAGCGCCGAACCGGCCAGCGCGGCGTAGAACGGAAACTTGTAGCGCAGATTGACGCCGAACATCGCCGGCTCGGTGATGCCGAAATACGCAGAAATCGCCGAGGTCGAGGCCATGCTCTTGTCTCGCGCATTGCGCGTCATCCAGAACACCGCCAGGGCCGCACTGCCCTGCGCCAGATTGGACATGACGATCATCGGCCAGATGAAGGTGCCGCCCTGGCTCGAGATCAGTTGCAGATCCACGGCGAGGAACATGTGGTGCATGCCGGTGATTACCAGCGGCGCATACAGCAAACCGAAAATCAGACCGCCCACCAACGGCGCCAGATCGAACAGCATCACCAGCCCTTCGGTGATGTAGATGCCGATATGCCGGGTCACCGGGCCAATGATCGCCAGCGCCAGCACGCCAGTGACAACGATGGTGGTGATCGGCACCACAAGTAATTGCACGGCGTTGGGCACTCGCGCGCGCAGCCATTTTTCGATGACGCTCATCACGTACGCCGCCAGCAGGATCGGCAGGATCTGCCCCTGGTAGCCGACCTTTTCCACCTGGAACAGGCCGAGGATGTCGAAGTACGGCAGTTGCTGCCCATCCAGCCCGGCCACGGCCTTGCCGTAATTCCAGGCGTTGAGCAGGTCCGGGTGTACCAGCATCAGACCGAGGACAATGCCGAGAATTTCGCTGCCGCCGAAACGCTTGGCCGCCGACCAGCCGACCAGCGCCGGCAGGAACACGAACGAGGTGTTGGCCATCAGATTGATCAGGCTCCACAACCCGTCGAGGTTGGGATAGGCATCCAGCAGGGTCTGGCCCTCGATGAACATGCCCTTGGCACCGAGCAGGTTGTTGATGCCCATCAACAGGCCGGCAATGATCAGCGCCGGCAGGATCGGCATGAACACATCGGAAAACACCCGCACCAGCCGCTGCATGGCGTTTATCTTCTCGGCGCTTTTCTGTTTAACGTCGGCGATGGTCGATGCCGCCAGGCCCGTCTGCTGGCGCAGTTCGGCATAAACCTTTTCAACATCACCCGGGCCGATGACCACTTGATACAAGCCGCCGGTGAAGAACGAACCCTTGACCAGATCGACGCCATTGAGCGCGGCCACATTCACCAGCGCGGGGTTCTTCAGCGCCAGGCGCAAACGCGTCACGCAATGCGCCGCCTGCTCGATGTTGTCGCGGCCACCGAGGCTTTCCAGCAGCTCCTTGGCGATGTTCGGGTAGTCATGGCTCATGCTTGTTCTTCCGTCGTGGATTGTTGTTATTGGCAGCACGCCGAGAGGAAAAATACTCGTCTGTACGAGTTAATGCAACAACTCGTCTGTACGAGTTTGCGTCCGTGGATGAACGTCAGAAAAATGCGGATTCTTCCTACTCCGACCTAAGATGTTTTCCTTCGTCCGCATGGACAAACCCCTACCCTGCCCTTAAGGTTCGGGGTTTTGAGCACCGTCGGCACAGAGTCCAGCCATGAGCAAATACAACCAGATCTACAGCGATTTGCTTGCCAGCATCACCACGCAACGCCTGGAGCGCGGCGCCCGGCTGCCTTCCGAAACCGAGCTGATGGACACCTATCAGGCCAGCCGTGGCACGGTACGCAAGGCCATCGACCAGTTGCAGGAACGCGGTTTCGCTCAGAAGATTCACGGCAAAGGCGCGTTCGTGCTGGCGACCAACCCGATCGAATTCCAGCTCGGCGGCATCGTCAGTTTCCAGGAGACCCACCCGCGACTGGGCAACGACGTCAGCACCGAAGTGGTCGAGATGTGTCAGGTGCCGCTGGAAGGTGCATTGCTTGAACATATCAATGCCGAGCCCGGCAGCCCGATCACCCGGATCAAACGGGTGCGGCGCATCGACGGCAAACGCGTCATCCTCGACATCAACCACTTCGTCAGCGAGGTGATTCCCGACCTGTCTGCAGACATCGCCGAACATTCGATCTACGCCCACATCGAACAGACCCTGCAACTGCAGATCGCCTACGCCCAGCGCACCATCGAAGCCGTGCCGTGCAGCAAGGACGACCACCACCATCTGGACCTCGACGGCCAGAGCCATGTCATCGTGGTCAGCAACCAGACCTTCCTGCAGGACGGCCGCCAGTTCGAGTACACCGAATCGCGGCATACGCTGGACAAGTTCTATTTTTCCGATGTGGCGCGGCGCTGACGTTCGCCAACAGGCGAGCCCATTTCAAAATATGTGATTGGCTGACAAGCCGCGATGACCTCCGGTAGTATGCCGCCGTGGCTATGGAACACCTTCCTTCTATCCTCCATGAACTAGGGGTTCCGCTCTCCACACCGCGCCTGCTTATTGCAGGCGTTTTCGTATCGATTGCACAGGTGAGCATCGGCTCACTGGAAACGGCGACCAAGGAAGAAATCATGATCAATCAGGAGCTGTTCCTGCGGCGCCGTACAAAACTTCACGTCCCTGCCGGCTCTGGCGGAGCCACGCGCGCGCAGGTCGCATCAGCGGTCAAAGAAGTCGCGGCGTTTCGATATGTACTCTCTGAACCGCTGATCGAGCGAATCGGCATGCTCTCTGCGGTAGAACTCAAGAACTGGCTGCGTGAAGTCATTCGAGTCCTGCGCCGTCGCAGCGGTGCTCATGTACATCACCGAGCGTTTTATCCTGACTTCCCCAATCAAGTCCTCGAAGCGACAGAGGCGGAGTTGTATCTCAACGCCGTCATTCACTACCACACACTTCGGCGCCTGCCACCCAGCGAACAGGTTCGGCCAGCCATGCTTGAAGGCAACTTCATCCATTGGGTCATCGAACCGGGAAGTGTCAGCGAGTTCGAGGCATTGCTCGAGCCGCTGGTCTCATCGCGCACCTCGCTGTCCGAAGAGGAAGCTGCGGATGTCAGCTGGTTTATCCGAACGTACAAAAGCGATGTGTTCCGTCTACTGCCCGAGACCGTTCCGTTTCGCGAGATTCGCGCGCTCGTTGGCGGCGCGCTAATCCTGCATATCGGCGACGATGCACAGGTTGAGGCTTTCCTTGAGCAAAATGTCGAAACGGCGACGGACGTGCTGCGCGTGGCGATCGCACTGCATGGTGGAGACGTGTCGCTGGCGACAGCGTTGACGCGCTTTAGCAAAATGAAACGTTCGATGCGTCGCAAGCTGTTGCGCCTGCTCGACCGCATGCCCAACGCTACCGAGGATGTGATGCGCCAGGCCGAACGCTGGAAACGTCTGGCCGAAGTCCTGCATCCAGGCGATTACGCTGAGAAGTATCCGCGAGCATTTGCGGCCATCACCGCAGCGCGACGCAATGATCCGCCGGCCTCGTTCGGGTCGCGTGTCGAAACCATGCTTGCCCAACGCCAGATCGCCGCGCTTACGTCGGTGCTGCAGGATCGTCCCGGAGAATTCGCGCGCCGTCTGGACGTGATGTTACGGCGTGCCACAGAACCGGACGCGGTGCTCGACGCCTTTGCGGCTGTCGCCGCACAAGTGTCCTCACCTGTGCTGCTGCAATTGCTGGCCCAGTTAACTGCCCCACGTCCCCTGCCCTTGCGGGCGTTCATACCTAAAGGGGCAATGGCGAAAGTCTTCGGCACTGAAGATCGTCGAGAACCGATCGCCCCGCCGGTGTTGGCGCGTGCAGCACAAATCTGCGAGAACGCCCTGATCGCACGTTTCGCGTCGCTGCCACCGCTGGGCCGCTGCTTTGTCGATCCGGCATTGCGCGAATACCGGGTGCCATTGGCACAGCGCGCCGCAGCGAAGTCACTGCGAACACTTGTACGCGGCAGTCGCTTGCCAATGCCCGATACGCGATTCATTCGCCTGTTTCTGTGGTGGAAGAACGGTCGTGACCGCACGGACATCGACTTGTCCGCCGCCTTCTTCGACAGCGACTTCGTCTTCAAGGAAGCGGTCGCCTATTACAACCTCAAAGGTTATGGCGGTTACCACAGCGGCGACATCGTCGACGCGCCTAATGGCGCTTCCGAGTTCATCGACCTCGACCTTGATGCTCTCGTCAAAAAGGGCGTCCGCTATGTCGTCACGTCCCTCAACTCATTTACCTGGCAGCCATATTGTGACCTTCCTGAATGCTTCGCGGGCTGGATGGCCCGCGCCGATACGGCATCTGGCGAAGTGTTCGAGCCGCGCACCGTAGTCGACCGCATCGATATCGCCTCCGACACGAGTATCTGCCTGCCATTCGTGATGGACCTGGTGGAACGTCGCATGATCTGGGCCGATCTGGGGCTGACTTCATCGCCCCGCTGGAACAACGTCGACAACAACCTCAGCGGAGTTTCGTTGATGCTGCGCGCCCTGGTGCATACACCAAGGCCGGACCTGCACACGCTTTTCGATTTACACGTGCGAGCACGAGGCGAACGAGTGGCCTCTGCAGAGCAGGCGCAGAGGGTGTTCGCACCTGAACAAGGGCTGACTCCGTTCGATACGGATCTTATTCGGTCTGAATATCTTTGATATCTGCGAAGGCATTGGCTCACTTTCAAAAGGACAACACGCGATAACCGGCTAACACCCTCCCCTTGAGCGCATGGGCCATCTTCTGCCTTTGTGTCTCAAGGATGAACACCCGAATGACCACTGCCGAACGTCGTCTGCTGCCAAACGCAGCGGACAAAACCGCCCTCAAAGCCATCGCCACTACCATTGTGCAGAACTGCCCAAGCCTGCTGGATGAGGCCCGGCTAGTCGCGATCGAACTGCTGACCGCCAAGGGCCTATCTGGCCTTGATCCCGACCAGGTTTATTTCCATCGTTTCAAAACGGCGCAAAGCAGCACGCTGACCTTTACCGGTTGGGAGCACTTGCTGGAAAAGCCTTATGAAACGCTCACCCTCACGCAACTGGTCGTTCATCGATTTCGCGCCACCGACCAAGACAACGCAGATTTGCTGGGCCTTTACTGCGGCTTCTACTCGGATGGCCCGGACGCGGAGAATTTCAATCAGAGCAACGAAGTGCGACTGCTTGGCAGCGATGTGCTGAAGGCATTCTGGGCCGTTGATTTCAGCACGCGTTACAGCGGTCAATTGACCAAATTCTGGCAAACCTCGTCGGACGATTTCCGCGCCCTGGCCAAGTGCAATTTTCTCAGTCAGGCGGTGCAGGCACTGCAACAGGGGGACGTTGACGGCAATGATTTTCAACGCATCGTCACCTCGCTGATCGGCCCCGTAAGCTGGCCGGTAACCCTGCAAATGCTCCGATCGACGTACCCGGTCGGCGCGCAAGTGCGCACGCTGGATCTGGACGGTCACGTCGCCACCAACGTGCTGCGTCTGGTCGAAGACAGTGGCCGGCAGACCCTTTACCTGCCGGGACAGGCCCAGGCCTTTCGGCTGATGGACACTGCCGCGGATCTGCACTGGTGGCTGCTTGAGCAGATGAATTCAGAGCAGAAACGCTCTTTGTTTCTCAACCACTTCTCGCTGGCTGACAGCAATCACATCACCGAGAACCTCACTGATCTGATGAACCGTTTGGTGAGCACCTGGGGCCACAGCGATCATCGAATGATCAACCGCAGCAACGTTGCGATCAGCGGTGACGCCTTCACGTGGTTAAGCGAGTCGACCCGCACGGGCATGGTTGCCGAGGCGCATCTGGTGCTCACGTCCAACAGTGACCTGCGCAAGAAACTCTGGACCGGCTATCTGAGCGCCGGGCTGAAAGTGTTCGGCCCGATGGCGGCCGTGGGCTGGCCTGCAGCTTTGCCGTTGATTGGGGCGGGCGTCGTCAACACGGGGCTGAACATCGATCAGGCGATCAACGGCATTACGGCGACCGAGCGTAGAGCCGGGGTTATCGGTGCGGTGCTCAGCGCTATCGAAACCGTATTCAATGTTCCGTTCCTGATTGGCACTGGCGCGCAGTTGGAAGTTGGGCCACAGGTTGAGTATGCCGAGGCTGAAGAGATGCGCGGGCTGATCGAACTTACTTCGGCTGACTCACGGTCATTGCCGCCTCTGGA
Source organism: Pseudomonas siliginis (assembly GCF_024072275.1). Taxonomy (NCBI): domain Bacteria; kingdom Pseudomonadati; phylum Pseudomonadota; class Gammaproteobacteria; order Pseudomonadales; family Pseudomonadaceae; genus Pseudomonas; species Pseudomonas siliginis. Next base: position 4,767,048 of record NZ_CP099598.1, read on the forward strand.
TCCCCCGCCCGTCACGTCGTCCAATGAAACTGCCAGCGAGTTGGCAAACGAAATCCCCGGCGAAACGGCATTCGTCGATGTCACTGAGCCATTGATTACGCCTGCTCCGCGGCAAGGTTCGACTTTTGCGCAAGTACCGGCCAGCTATCGATGCAACGAGTTACTTGCGCAACACGCTGTAGAGGCGACGCCGGGGAAATACGAAGGCATCTACCGCCTCGACAAAGAACCCGGTCATGCCATCGAAATGGATGGCGCCGCCTATTACGTGCGCTACTTCGCCGACTCGCACGACGGTGGCAACTGGGCAATCATCAATCCCGAGCGTCCCAATCAGTTCGCTTATTCGTTGCCGGTCCGCCTGGGAAGCGCCGGCAAGTGGGAGCGCATGCCAGCGCTGCGGCTGCGCGGAGGCGGTCAATGCGTGGGCAAGGCATGTTTGCCGGAGACTGATGTGAGCTCAACCGAGGCAACACCGTCGGTGGACCTGCCACGCGTCGAACCGCTTCCAGGCGTTCCGTGTCCGCTACGCCCGGTTACGAAGCTCAAGGGTATCTCAGAGACGGAAATACCCGGAATGAGAAGATGGGCAATGAACTTGCCCAACGCCTCCGCCGAGACCACAAGCGCCGGGCGCCGCTATCTGCTGGCGACCGACCGCTACGTGGCCCATTTCGGCGAACAACGCACGGCTCTGCTGAACGACGCCGAAGCATTCTACCGGGAGTTGAAATGGATCAACCTGCCCCAGCGCCCGGTCATTCCGCCCGTCAGTCCGCAGATGAAGATTGATGAGTTGATTGATCTCATCTTTGCCAATACTGATGGACTGGCCGTCGGTGAAACCCTCGATCGCATCGCCAGCACGCGTTTCATGATCGAGAACATGCCCAAGTTCGCGCGGCATATCAAAACCCTCTACGTGCGTGGGTTGCTGAGTGATTTCGCCCAGGATGACCTCAACCATTTCTACCTGTCGGGGGACATGTCAGAAGACCTCAGTACCTATTTGTCCAGCCTGGGCACTGACCCTGAGAACCGGTTCAACATGCTCGAATTGATCCGGGCTGCCCAAGCCAATGGCGTCCGGGTTCATGGACTGGATGCAGCAGAAACCTGCACGCTGAAAGTCCCGCTCACGTCGATCGAAGAGCAGATGATCAAGGCGCGCCTCGCAACGCAGATCATGGAGCGTGACAAGCTGCTCAACAGACCCGGCAAGTGGGTGGCTCTGGTCGATGCCACGAATACCAATACCTTCAGAGATCTGGCAGGCATAAGCGAACTCCGGGGCGGCATCGGTTTGCGCATCGAAGAAGTCTGGCCCGACGAGGTGGCCGACCTCAGGATCGACCCGGGAGTGGAAGTCGCTCGCGGCCCGTTTTACAACGGGGCGACGACAAACAGCGCCTTCGACCCTCTGTTCGCTGACCTGCGATTGCAGGTCAAGGCCCCCGTGCCGCCATGGAATGATGCAACGCTGGAAAAGCTTCTGCCTCGCAATGGCATGTTCGTGATACGGAAAACAGAACCAAGCACATACACACTCGTGCGGCGCAACAGCGCCAGCAACATCGTGCAAACAAGGGTGCATTGCACCGCAGATGGCCGGTTTTATATCTGGGACCAGTCGATGCGTCGCATCACCGGCATGGTCTTCCGCGACATCGCCGCAGTAGCCGAGCGCCTGATCGAGCTCGGCATGACCCTGCAAAGTCGTTTACCCGCCTGATCAGTTATCAGGGCTCTGAAACGAAAAAACCCTTGGCTTCACGCCAAGGGTTTTTCGTTATTCGAACCGCAGCAGGATCATTCCCACTCTATTATCAATTAGCCATAAAACGTCAATATTTTCGGGTGAATATCAGTACGTTTTCATGCGGTACCATTGAAAATACCATTTAGCTCTTGTTTATTGCATCCTCTATGGGCAGGAGCGCTAAATGTGCGGTGTCCCGGCTAAACGCATGGTTCAACTGGCGCAAAAAAATTTTAAGCTCAGCTTCGCTGCCGTCCCGCTGCACCTCTCGAAGTAGCGCGGCGACATAGCGGGGGTCAGTGCGGAAGATTTCAGCCAATACCTCGTCATGGGACCGGTCTTTCATTCCAATGAACCTGTTATGTATCGAGGACCAATAGCCCCTCCGTCCTGATGAGCATCCCCCGGCACCAAAGCTCTCTCGCCATTTTACAGACCGGCGAGTAAGCTCAACGCTAGAGGCCAAAAGCCATCCGAAAAGATAAGCGGCAAAGGACGAATGATTAAGGATGACCAGTGTACCGTCACCGTTGACCCCAGACCAGTTGGCCGCGCACTCCCTGCTATCCGAGCTCCGAACCCGCATTGCCGTGCAGCCGCTGCCATACCAATATGGGATTGAGACACGAGCATTGGAGAGCCTGTGGGAAATCTTTGGGCTGGCCAGAAATGTTATGAAAGCATTCCCAGGGTGCAAAGATTTTTCACAAATCACCACGGACATGCTGAACACTGAACTTCGCCCAGTGACCGCGAAGTGGCATAGGGCGCATCAAGCCGGAGTGTTGGACTCAAAAGACGGGGCCAATGAATTTCGCATAGATCTTAATGCTCTAAGAGTGAAACTGATTGATTTCTGCGAACAGTTACAACTGATGGCCTATGGTGGAATTTGCAAGGATAAGATTACCCCACCAGTAGTAAATTTTGACGACTTGGAAAAATGCTTCATCCCGATAGAGTTCGGCATTCCGAATGATACACTTGGAAAGGTACATAATTTCTGCGATATAAACACATCAGAAGCTGCTGAAATTCAAGCCCGCCGAAAACATTACAGCATAAATAAAACTGATAAAACTGACGCAGTTGGCTTATCGCTATCCGGAGGGGGTATCCGATCAGCGACATTTTGTCTCGGTGTCGTCCAAGTATTATCTGAAAAAAAGCTAATGAAAGACTTCGACTATCTTTCAACCGTATCCGGAGGCGGATACATAGGAAGCTTTATCACATCAACGCTTAGTCAAAAAGAAGGCTACGAGGCAATAAGCAAGCCATACGGTCCAGACACTGACCCAGTCCGCCACATCAGACAAAACGCAAAATATTTAAGCGCTGCAAATTTAAAGCAACGATGGATGATGGTAACGGGGGCCCTAGCAGGACTTATACTAAACCTATCAGCACCGATAGGCATAATTGCAGCTATAGCTTTAGTTAGCAATTATACTTCCATGCTAAACATCCCAAATTTTTGGCTTTGGATTGCTGGAGTTTCCGGTGGTGCTAGTATAATCGGAATAATCTCCTATGGTATAGGTTTGCGTTTCGGATGGGGTGCCAAAGCCGGAAGTAGTATAGTTGCTGTAGGCTCAGGCACCATAACGATCGCACTATTAACGTTCATAGTAAGCAAGGGATATGATTCACTAGGGAAGGTCACCTCCGATAACTGGAAGACTGCAACTTATTTAGCGGCGCTAGCGTTTGCAATCCCATTAATAGCGAAATTTATACCAATATTTAATAGCCTCCGCGCTAAAAACATACTTCTAAAATATTCCCTAATTTTAGCTGCTGTTATCGTCCCCATAGTCTCACTTGCACTACTGTACAGTTTCAGAGCAGTGGGAAGTCTCTCCCAGGTTTCGACAATCTCTTGGCTTAGCGGGCAAGTGCTGCTTATATTAATTATTGCAACCTGCTCCATTATTTCACTATGCTTGAACATAAATCTGACCGGCCTACACAAACTTTATAGAGACCAGCTCGCAAAGACATTTGTGGAAAATGATAAAAAATCTGACGATCTACCATTGGAATTTGTCAACACCAGTTATAGAGCACCGTATCATTTAATCAACACAACTGTAAACTTACCCTCCAGCAAAAATCGCACTCTTAGAGATCGACGTGGAGATTTCTTTATTTTTTCAAAACATTGGTGCGGTTCAGCAGCGACCGGCTATTCCTCTACAAGCCAATGGAAAAGTAACGGTGCCGCAGTTGATCTAGCGACTGCAATGGCTATTTCCGGGGCAGCAGTTTCGCCCCAGATGGGCCCTACCTCTGTTTCTAGTGTGTCGGCACTGATGACATTATTGAACATAAGGCTGGGCTATTGGATAAGTAATCCTAAAATCGCAAGCAAGAATTCTCCCGGCTTTTTATGTCTTCTCCGTGAAATGACCGGCATCGGCATGAATGAAAATAATCCTTGGCTGAACCTCTCAGATGGCGGACATATTGAGAACATGGGCCTCTATGAGCTTCTCCGCCGCCGTTGTAAATTTATCGTGTGCGTGGACGGTGAGGCCGATCCGCGCTCAACATTTGAGGGACAATTGACATTAGTTAGGCACGCTCAGATTGATTTTGGTGTACGACTTGAACCGAGGCTTGATGACATCCGGCTTGATCCAAAGTCAACCCTTAGTAGAACTCACTCTCATCTTCTAAGAGTTCACTATCCTGACGCAGGGCCAGGGAAGCCGGAAGCTATTGGTCTGATGCTATACCTAAAACTATCGTTGACCGGAGACGAAACAGAACTGCTTAAGCGTTATCGCTCCATAAGCCCCGACTTCCCGCACGAATCTACTTTAGATCAATTTTACACTGAAGAGCAATTTGAAGCCTATAGACAGCTTGGGGTACACGTAGCGGAAGGAGTTTTCTCCAAAGCATTGTTGGACGAAAACACGACCCCTGCCGATGTCAGAGAGTGGTTCAAACAATTAGCTAAAAACATGCTCGAATCCGCTGATAATATTTAATCCAAAAGAATGCCCGAGCAATCCCGGGCATTTTGTAGAAAATCATCCCCAAAGAACCTTAAACCGTCACCTTATTATTTTCCGCCGAATAACGAGACTTCGCCAATTCGAAGTCATAAGGATCCCCATATAATCGATTGGCGTCATATTCACGTTCTAGATAATCAATTAGAGGCTGCGCCTGATGAAGCGGAAATTTACGATGATCTCTTCCATTAGCGTACCCCAGATCCTTAAGTATTTTTTCTGGAATTACAACCGCACCTGCGCCAAAGTAAAAAAAATAATCCGAAATTAAAACAACGTCAGTCTGCGTATCATTTTTTATATTGTGTGGATTAGGCGAGCCGTCTGAAAAGCTGTGATGCGAGTTAAGCTGCTGCCAGTCACCATCCTGTTTCCAATAGATGTTGTCCCCTACAATCATTTTCTTACTGCCATTTCTCAACGGTTTTTTATCTTTATATAAAGGATTGCTCCAATAACCATCAAAAGTTTCCGAATGAGAGACCCTCATTGCAAAAATACACTTACCAGTAGCCCTTAGTCTCCCTCCCCCCATCCCGACGATCCAGTCACCCACCTTGGCCACTCTTCGAGTACGAGGCTTACAGGTAGCTAACGTACAAAGACCATGGAACGGATTCGGAGCAAAACCAAAATCGCGATCCACTACATACATATATACTTTCGTCATCGCTAGCACTCTGAGTTCGCTGCTCCATTAACAGTGTCACGCACAGTTCCATCTGGATTTTGGAAAGCATTCTCCCCAGCATCAATAGCGCTCATAATACTATCTGAGTTCCAGCCAACTATTGCGGACGCATACTTCTCTAAACTTGCGGGTATATCCGACTCTTTGCCTCCCTGCTCGTAAACCCCCACAATCCGCTTACCCTGAGCGTGCGCTTGATCAATTTCCCAATTCACCCAAGGGCGCTGGTGTGTCTGCTGGCCAATCAAAACAACAACTGTTGATGCCCAGGATACTTTCATTCGAAGAAGCCGCCTTATTGTCGATTCCCTGACCATTCCTTTATCAAGTCTTTCTTGGTTAGCAGGTTTGGCACGAATTGAGCTATTACGAATGTCCCAACCCTTCGACCCAAGCAACTTGGCAAACTTGTCAACTAGCGCGTCGTCACGGTGGTGGTGACTTATAAACAAATGCCTACGACTTCCAGATTTGCTCATTACCGTACCCTCAAGGTCATCCATAACTTAATAAACGAGGAATCAATAAAACAAGAACCGCTTTAAACCATGCTAGCCTCTACACCTTCAGCATAAGTTATAGACCTAGAATCCTGATCGATGAGTAATCGAGCACCATTAGATTTCAAAACTTTACGCCAAACTTCAAACCCGAGAAGAATAGCCTTCTGCCATTCTCCCGGCGAGCGCGCCTTCACTTCCAAAAGAGAAGTAACACCTTTGATAGTACGTAAGAGCTTATAGTCAAGCGCCGTTACCCCTTCAAGCCAATTGTGCTCTTTCGCATAATCGAACACGAGAGCAACAACAGCCTCATCTATAACCTGTGCGCGCCCTCCATCTTGAACTTCATCAATATCAGGTGCACTTTTTCTCTTACGCTTCATAAGACTACGGATCACGGGCGACCACCCCAGAACTGCGATATAGGCAAGGTGAAATACATCATGAAATCGATAGCCGTCAGGATCATCTGCATTGTCCGTTAGATAATCTCCAATTTGCACATCGTTCATTAGCATTCTTATCTTAACTTTACCCTCAACGTTGACCTCATCCAACTTAATCTCAAATTTTCTAGGCAATTTTTCTTGTTCTGGAAAGCTTTCGTCAAATACCGTGGCACTGGTGTCGCCGTGTCCCCAACGCCCATTAGCCTTGTCTAGGTTTTTCTGCGCCACATCTTCAAGACTGAGCCCAGACTTTTCGGCCACGTTCGCGATATACCAAAGCAAATCGCCCAACTCCTCACAAATTTTTTCTTTAAACCGCAAATGCGAATCGCCGTCTCGCAGACGCTTCTTATATTCGCTAAGAAGCTCTCCTGTTTCGCCGGCCAAACCTAGCAACGGAACCATCAAGTCAATCCCCGTTGCTCCTGCACTCTTTGAAGGAACACGATCAGTTAATTGAGCAAGCTGCTGATAATAGTTAAAGTCCATTTTTAACACTCCAAGTTCAACGCTGCCTGGGTGGTAGCGCGAAAAGATGATCGGCCCTCTGAAAACTCAAGCGATCTAAAATCTGCCGCAACCCGGTCATTGATCCCCCATTTAGGTGGATACCATGGCATGTCCAACGAGCCAGTCGGAGAAAACTTCTGTTTAATACGAGTACGCCCTGAGAGACCTAAAATCTCTGGATGAGCAACACGGGCGTACTTATCAACTTCGCAAAAAACGTTCTGACAATCTATTAGCTGAAGTGGTCTTCCCCACAATGAGTCAAACTCAATACCCAAGCGTTCAAATTCACGCTCCTGATTTTCAGCCATCATCCGTATTAGTTGTGCTTCATCGACCCCAGCTGTAGTTTTGAAGCATTTTTTTAAACCATCTAGAGCGCCAGGCCCAGGCATTACGAATTCCATTTCTGAAAAACATGTGACTTCAGAATAATTTATATCAGTCACAAACTGATATGCCAAAAAATTGCCGATAGTAGGATAGCTTCGGATGACTTCAAATGCTTTCTGCATATTGCCCAAGCCATGCAAAATTTTCGGAAGTTTTTCATCCATCATTCGTTCAAGCAGTTTGAGATGATTTTGATGCTTCGATGGATATCCAAATGCGGAACTCCCCGGAGGCATGATGTAGGCGGCCGAGTAAATCCGTCCCCCTGCATGCATGGCTCGGCTTAGGACTCTATCGTATGCATCAAAACTATAACTTCGATACGTTATAGCTCCAATCTCTCTTTCCAAAAGCTCCCAAGTTTCGATTTTATTGAAAAACTTGAACAGCAGGATCCTGAAAACCACCTCCTCCGGAGAGTCGCAAAGATCAGTGCGATAAATTACATTCCTTATTAAATATTGGCTAACTCGATCTGAGGCGCGGTATGCGTTTGTAAACTTATGAGCCAAAATAACAGGATCAAAAGTCCAAGGCCCAGAAGATCCAATCAATCTCTTCCTAAAAACTTTTTGACGCTCAGCAGCAAACCTCCAATAACTTTCATATACTGGAGTCACCTCAAGTTTTTTAGACACCTCAGATGTGCTACTTTGAACATTTGAGCGCAACTCAAAATACTTACCGTCGAACTCAATTGCAACCATCACGCGCCATCTCCATTGTGGTGGACTCGCCGTGGCGAATCGAGGCATCACCTACCAATATACTCTTCCCTGCAACAAGCGTGCGACGTAATCTGCAACACTTCCAGCCGAACCTTCCCATCATGTGCACCCTGTAAAAACAGCACATAACTGCCTCAGCGCCGATTCACATCGGTTCCAGTACACCGTTCGTTGCTGCATGGATACCAGCTTGCAGCTCTCCAAACTCCACCATCACTAGCTCTACGTCAACCGCATTTGCGCCTTGGCTTCGCTTCTCTAAAAGCCGAAGCTTCAGCGGTCCAGTGCCCTGTCGGAGGTCGACAGTCACCTTGGCCAGATCAGCCCCTGCGGTATGGTCAACCACCGACCGGATGGGCGTGCTTAAACCGAGAGACGCAGGTAGCCCGACCAGGGCATACCAGCCTTGTTTGCCTTATCTGTGATCGCAGCCCTTTCCTCAGCATTTGCCGAACCTCAATTGACTTACCACCTCGGCAAGCCGGTGCCTTTTCTTTGGTGTCGGCTGTCATGGTGTTTCTGTTGTTGCCGTTGCGGTTTTTCCCTTAGACGCGGCAGCGGCTGCTGGCCTCGCGGAGCAAGATCCGTCGAGCCGCAGGCGAGTAAGGGTAGGTGGTGGAGGCCCTAGCTGCGGAGCAGCGTAGGCCTACAACACACATCTTGCCGTCCGATTCGACGCTAACGCATGCGTATCTCTGCGAACGGATCATATCTAGCATTCTTACTCATATCTGCGCATCTATACGCTGGATTACGCATGACAATTAACTAATTTTTTGCGCATACTTGCGCAACCATGCTTAAGGGGAGTTTGCGATGATGAAGACACCAAAAGAAGGGCTTACTGGCGCGGGGCGGGTGGCGTTTTTAGCGCGCCTCGATGAATTTCGAGCTCTCATTCAAGCCGGTTGGCCGGTGACGGTCGTTTATGAGAACCACGGCGGAGATAACACGGGGCTGAGCTACAGCCAGTTCGCTCGGTACGTAGGAAAGTACATCCGCAAGCCGACCAAACGTGGCGCCCAGCAGCCCACAATTCCCGACGAAATAACAATTCCGGTAGCGCCGGTGCCAGAACAAATGCAGTCCGGCACCCCAACGGTACCAGCCCCTATATCGAAGCCCCGACCTGGGTTCCGGCATGACCCAAGCAGCGGCAACAACCGTGATGATCTTATATAGCCTTCTAAGGGTTTAGCCTTTTCGGCTGCACATCTTCAAGCGGCCCGAAGCATGTACTGCAAGTAGAAGCCCAATATTCACCACTTTCCGAACAGGGTGGATTGGACAAATAAGCGCCACGAATCGATCTTCCCCATGTCAACCTAATTAGCCAATCATTCCATCGATGCAACCGGCATGTCCGGGCACGATCAGGCACAGAACAAAGTGACTGATAGAGGCCGGGAAATGCACCAAAAAATCATAACGTCCATTATCGCCAAAACGCCGCAGGCAACAATTCCCCTGCGCGAAACGCCCATTGCTCCTGCTCGGAAACTCCGTCGTCAGGCGGCCTATGGTGCCAAAATTGCCGCAGCCGTCTTTTTCGGATTGGCCATGTACATCGCTCCATCCCCGGCTTACGCCATCTATTGCTCGAACTGCTCGACGTTCTATCAGCAGATGTTCGAGTACGTCGAGGCCGTTAATACCGCCTTGAACACCGCAGAGACATTACAGACGCAAATTCAGCAGTATCAGAACATGGTCACTCAAGGCACCAGCTTGCCCAGTTCAATGTTCGGCAGCGTCGCGGCCGATCTCAAAAAAGTGGTCAACATCTACACCCGCTCGCAGTCTCTAGGCCGCCAGATCCAGAACATGGACTCGCAGTTCAATACGGCTTTTCCCGGCTTTCAATCCTATCTGAATCAAGCTGCAAACTCGGCAGATGTACCGGCGGGTGAGCGCTATCAGAAGTGGTCAGAGCAAAACCGCGACAGCGTAAAAGCGGCCCTTGAAGCGGCCGACCTAAACACCAGCACTTTCGAGTCTGAGGATACCCAGCTCGATCAAATGGTGGCTCGCTCACAGTCGGCCGTGGGCCGGATGCAAGCCATTCAGGCAGGCAACGAGATAGCCTCGCAGAACGTTCAGCAGTTGCAAAAACTGCGCGATCTACTGGCCACGCAAATAAACATGCAAGGCAACTATATGGCTCTGCAGGACGACCGGAAGGCTGCTAGCGAAGCTGCCGAGCAAAAGTTTGAGGCCCGTAAAAATAACTGGGGGCCTTCCGAGGATTTCTAAACATGTTTATATCTAAAACTCTGATCGCTGGGTTGTGCATCGTATCTGCTCTTGGTGGCTCTGCTCTATCCGGGTTCATTGTTTCTATCCGCACCGATTGCGTGGCTGTTGAGCGGTCGATGCAATCAGATACGGATAAGAACTTTGAAGCACGGAAAAACAACTGGGGCCCGTCTGAGGATTTTTAACTATGCAACGTTCAGCATTTCTACTACTCGTTAGTGCAATACTCTTGCTTTCGGCCGGTAGCGCGATGGCAGCAGGAGATGTAACTCAAAGCAATGAAATGAACGGGCTTTTGCGGATGCTCTATCAAGCCGCAAGTGAATGGTCACCACGGCTTCAGGGTTATGCACTCCACTTACTAGCATCTCTCGCTCTTATCCAATTGGTTTGGACGTTCATGCCTTTAGTGATGAAACAAGCGGACTTAGGCGAAGTTGTCGGTGAACTGATCCGCTTCTTCATGGTCATTGGCTTTTTCTACGCAGTCATTGAACATTCCGTTCCATGGGCGACAGCCGTAGTGGACAGTTTCCGAGAAGCTGCGGGTACAGCTAGCGGATTGGGCCGTGCGCTTCAGCCTGGTGATATGTTCGCGGTGGCCGTCAACTTCTCACGCACCATCGTGGAGGGAATTTCACTTTTTTCTCCGGGTAAAGCAGTCCTTATAGCGCTTGTTGGCTGCTTAGTTTTACTTTGCTTCGCCTTTATCGCGGCATTCATGTTTGTGACGCTTGTAGAGTCATACGTCATCATCAATGCCTCCGTGCTGTTCTTCGGTTTCGGTGGTTCGCAATGGACTCGCGATTTTGCAATTGCACCACTCCGCTTCGTTGTTGCAGTAGGTGCCAAGCTGTTCGTCTTAACATTGATCGTAGGAATTATTGTCACGTCGGCTAAGTCCTGGTTAGCGGCTTATACCAATGACGAAGCGTCTCTGATGACCTTGGCGGGTTTGGCTCTGGTATGCGCCTATCTGACCAAGACTATTCCCGAACTGATTGGCGGGATGATCAGCGGCACGTCGATGGGCGGAGGTTCGGCCATCGGCGGAATGGCTGCGGCTGGCGCAGCCGGTGCTGCTGCCGCAGTCGCCACCATCGCCACGGCCGGTGCCGCAGCGCCCGCCGCCGCTGGTGTGCTTGGCGCTGCCGGTGGTGGTGCAAGTGCCGCAGGGGCGGCTGGTAGTGGAGGATTGGCTGGCGCTATCAACTCCAGCTTTGCAGGTGCGGCAAACTCCGGCACCGGTGCAGCAGCGTCAATGGGCAACGCCGCATCCTCTGGAGTGGGTGCCAGCACTGGTGGCGGCGCAGCCCTCAAGGGCTCTACATCAGCAGGATCGAGCGTAGGGGGCAGTACCGCTAATGCGAGGCCTAGTCCTGCCCAGCAACATAACAGCGGCGTACAGCAGGCTGCCAAGCAGGCTGGAAAGGCAATGCAAGACAACGACGACAAAGACAAACAGCAAGAGACACCAGAAAGGGGTACTGAAGGACCGGGAAATGTCCTTTCTCAAGCGGCGAATGGAGGTGCGAAGGTGCTCGGGGTGATGGCTTCAATGGCTGTACCGGGCATGGAGAATGCGCACGGCCTATCCCTTGGTGCTGGATCAACCCCACCTTCAAATAGCGAGGCCAGTTCGGCCGCTCCAAACAGCGGCGGAGAGTTAGCCGCTGACTCCGAGCAGGGGGATTCCAACGTGATCCGTCCAGCCTCAGACGCAAGCCCTACTAATGGTCGCCTAGCCTCGCTGAGTGTGCCGGGTACGGCCTCCAACAACGAAAAAACGGAGAAATAATCATGATCGGCTTTCTGATGTTCGCTGGATTCGTAGTCTTCGCCTTTACGTTCGCCATCGGCATGTGGGCACTCGGCCGGTGGCTGCGTAGCAAGGGTTACGGGCCGCAGCTAGATAAGTTGGATCGTCAGTACACGGCGTTGCAGCTTCGCGTTAGCCCGCTCGCCCTGTCAGCTTCATATCGCATGTTTGTCGGGGCAGAGGCTCTGAATCGCCTACCTTTGCTGGGCAACAAGAATAACGCCATCTTGAACCAGCAAGTTTTGAAGGCCATCCGAACTGCACAGGAAGCACAGAAGCGAGAGAACACTGACGATCTCTAATCATTGGCCTGCGTCACAGACGCCCCGTCCAAGTGCTTGGATTTGGTTGCTCGCCCTAGATCTATCAGGCCTCTGTAGGGCGGTGTGGGACTATTTCGATTCCCTGATGCCCATCAAATAAGCTCTTTAAGATAGAGCGGTTTGGGCCGATCCAGCGGCGCTTCTGCAAATACGTTAGACGAATCTGTACATAGCTCTACGCTCTTTGGCAAGGGCAAGACCTGACCTCGCCAGCGCATTTTTATACCGCTATCGGCGTCCAGGATCAGTCCGAATGACCGTGTGAGATAGACAGCGGACCTTGACATGATTCGAGCTTGCGTAGGCACAGTGATATCAGTGATCCTTCAGCAGATGCACTTGGAAGAGCCTTTTCTTCCTGGGGCGCCTAACCGTAGGGTTGTCCTGCCAATGCCATCGTCCTCGCCATTGCGTGAGGTTGGCCAGCGTACAATGCGCAAACTCTGCGCTCTGGGAGATAGAACTGATATGGCGACATGCACAGCACCTAGAAACGGCCACCGCTCCGCGAGCGCGGCAGCTAATTGTCCCGCATGCAGAAATCGCTACAGTAGCTATGGGGCGCGCTCGCAACCCTACCCATCCTCAACATCATCCTCGTCGCGCGGTGGCGGTGGCGGTGGCGGTGGCGGTGGACGGACGTCGCGCGTACTGTCTAGTGCGGTGCCGGAAATATATCGGCGTCCACTATCAGAAGTACCAAGCCTCGTGCGTAGCGACGTTCCAACGCCGGCACAATCTGACGGGCAAACCTATGACGTATTCGTATCTCATGCGTCTGAGGACAAAGACGATTTTGTCAGGCCCCTTGCCAATGCCTTGGTTGCTGCTGGCCTCAAGGTGTGGTTCGACGAGATGACCCTACGCATAGGGGATAGCCTAAGACAGAAGATTGATAAAGGCCTCGCCAATAGCCGCGTAGGGCTTGTCGTTCTCTCCCCCGCCTTCATCAAGAAGGGATGGACCAACTACGAGCTTGACGGAATTGTCACCCGCTCTGTTTCAGGTGAACAGGTTCTTCTGCCGATTTGGCACAACATTACGAAGCAGCAGGTGATGGATTTCAGCTCCTCGATCGCTGATAAGGTAGCCCGTAGCACCGCGGTACATACCATTGATGAGATTGCTTCTGAGATCGCAGATTTGCTGAAGTCTAGTGATGCGTAGGATCGCTAGCGTCGCCGCTACTAGCAGCTATCGGATTGGGCGTCCTGATCGGTAGAAGAAACGTATACAGACGGATAAGTGGAGCACGATCTTCCGTCTGGTTGTGCCCGACAAAACCTGGAGAGCCTCTCCGCTAGTAGTAATACGCACGTACTTTGAACACCTTTCAGTCCCCCTATTGCCGCACCTGAATATCCTCTGGGTCAATGCTAATGGGCAGCCCTCAACAGCATGGAGGCTTCGCCATTAGTAATACGCACGGACTTGTGCCAGCTACAAGTGCCCCCCTCAACAAACCTAAACCCGTTCTGGGGTAGCTTGGGCTGGCCCAGATCAACAGCCTCAAGACTTCGTTCTGGGTAATACGCATGGACTTGTCTCAGGCTCTACCACTACTGGTTTACCTGCTCGATACCAACTCCGGCGACTCATCCCAAGTGTCTCCCAAGGTTTTTGGCGGCTCAGGGAGGTAGATTCATAGGTCTGACGGTCTACGGCCCCGGCTGCGCGTCTGCGGCCTTCCTCGCGCCTCCTGTGACGCTCTGCGGCTTCGGCATGGCTAACGATAGTCTTTAGCTGCCGCTGCTCGTCTGCAGTGATTCTGAACAGGTTTATCAGGGTGTCGTTCTTGGGCGTGTAGAGCGGTGCGTACTCCGTCCCTCCGAAGCAGACCCGTTCCCCCGATTCGTAGGCTTTGGCCTTGCTGAATAGGGTCATCAGTTCTTGAGAGCGGCTATTCCACTGCGGATCTAGCTCGCGGGCCAGTGCCGAGGCTTCGTGATACATCTGCTTGCTGTTGGTCGCGCCCGACAGTAGCAGGAAGTTCAAACGCCAAAATAGGTGCTGCATCCGGCTGCCTTCGTTGACGCCGCCGCGCAGCTCGGCGAGCTTGCGGAGGTCTTCGAGGCGATCCCACGCAAGCTGGCGGCCGGAGAATCCGCGGAGATTGTCAGCTTTACCACCGGGCACCAAAAGGAAAGGCTTAGGCTTGCGTTTGACCCGTTCGGCCTGTTCCTGCCGCTGACTCTCGATTGTCCAGCGGGCGGTTGGTAGCAGGGCTTCGGCTAGATACTCGAAGTTGTAGCGCACGGGCTGGCCATCGGTGTCGTTCGTAACATGAACCACGCGGCAGGCCTCGCCGCTCTTGCTATTGACTGTCTCGATGGTTCGTAGAACGCGGCTTGCGTCTTTGGCCATCGGATCGGCACCGACGTGTGCGAGGCGATCCACTAGGTAGCGTTGGCACGCATTCCAGCGGGGCAACGCCTGACGCGGGATAGTGCCGTCGAGTAGCCATTTCGCTTGGATACCCCGACCGCTGTAGATCAGTAGCGATGGTGCCGGCAATCCTTCTTCGTCGCAGAAGTACAGCACCGACGCCGCCAGTTGGTCAGGCGTGCGCCCGGCAAGGGCGGGTATGCGGTAGGTATCAAGATCGGTGAACAACAGCCCCAAACGGGCGAGGTTCACAACTCGCCGATTGGGGCGGATGAACTCTGCTTGAGACATCCATGTGTCGCGGGTTTTATCCACCAAATTGAGAATGGTCGGCATGTCCGCTAACAGGTGAGAGGACTGGCGTTTTTCTCCATGCACGTCAACCAGCAGCGAGAAAAACCCGCTCCTGCTGCTGTCGTGATACATCTGCGCCTCGCCATGAGAACTGAACAGCGCAAGCTGAGATATGGGCCCTACGTCGGGCCCGATCCCCACTATTCAGGCTCCAACTCCGGGTCTGGGAGCCGGACCTGAACCCTTGCAAGCATCAATCCATTCTTCGACCTCAGCCAAATCCCAGACCACCTTGCGACTGCTGATCGCAATGCGGCGAGGAAATCGACCTTTGCTTTCAAAGTTGTAAATCGTGCGCTCACACAGCGGGATCATCGCTAGAAGCGTCTTCTTGTCGATGAGAGTTCTGTTCGTTGATACGTGCATACCTCGGCCTCTATCAGTCACAGCAAATGTGTGCCTGATCGTGCCCCTATGTGCCGCTTGCTTCGACGGAATGATTGGCTAAAATGGTTGACATGAAAAATAGCTCAGCCATCGCCATTTGGAAGGGATGCGACCCCACCGTCGCAGATGCCATCAAACGATTTCGAGATTGCTGGGAGCCGTACTCCGCAGCATCGAAGCGTTACCCCATCGCTCGCCTTGTAGAAGAACTCATCGACCCCGTTGTTGCTACGTATACAGCAACACTCCCGTCGCGCTATCTGGGGTACGTACCAGGAGCCGGTACCGGCGTAGCATTCAGTGAGATCATGCGATTGGTTGGTGCTGAAGCCATGGTTCGCGTACAGCGCCGATTGCTAAGAGCTTTTGTCCTAACAGAAGACCAGCAGTCCAAGAGAGATCAGCGATTTATCGCCACACTCGAAACGCTGATAGAGCTGGTATGGGCATGCAAGCGCAAGCAACCAGCGAAAAGAAATGTTCGTGGCTTGAATGGTCAACGCTTAAAAGTTTTTTGTAGATTTTGCGGCACGCTTGCTGAGCTGGCCACATTCGCCGAATCCGGCGGCGACGATGGCCAACGCGGCATGGATGAAAAACTGCGCCTCAGCAACCTTTATTGCGCGGCTCATCGCCCTAAGTTACCGGATGGCGAATGGAATCCTGCGTACAGAAAAGCGAAACGATCTATAGCGCAATTCGACCTAGAATTAGCCAGAGTCAGCCGCCAATGCGCCTCGAGAGGTACTCCACAGGCGAAATCGGGTGACGAGTTGGTTGACAGCTACATACAGAGCTACATGCTTGGCCAAACGTTAACGCTAGCAGAGGAAGCAGAGTTACGGGGCCTCGCGCGGCTTATGGTGGACTCAAGATTATCTGATAGAAAAAAACAGATACTCATGCTCCAACGGCTTGGTTTCAATCAATCAGCGATTGCGCGCAGGCTGGGTATCGAACGCCAAGCGGTATCCAAAGCAATTGCCTCAATCCCAGAGATATTTTGGTTGAGTCAGCCACACCGATCCGGTTAGTAGCTCGTTTTAGTGTCAACCAAAACACACAATCAACAGCGGTTCACGCGGCCGAACCGGGCTCTTAAATCAAACCTTCGCACGTGGTTTTTTTAGCGTCCACTCGTCAATCATATCCGCCCAATCCTGCAACATCGCCCGACGCTGATCGCGGTATTCAGCCTTGTTATAGACGGCCCGTACGCCCTTCTGCTCGTGCGCAAGGCACTTCTCAATCCAGTCTGAGTTATAACCCGCTTCATGCAACAGCGTGCTCGCTGTCCGCCTCAAATCATGCGGTCCGAACTTGCTCAACGGCTTCCCCTCTTTCTGCGCGAGCCGATAGGTCAGCGTCAGCACTTGATTGATCGTCGCGGTGCTCATTGGCAAATCGGAATCGTACCGAGAGGGAAAGACGTAATCCGAACCACCGGCAAACGTCTTCAGAGCAATGAAAAAATCCAGCGCCTGCTGAGATAAGAACACCAAATGGGGATTGCGCCGCTTCATCCGCTCTTTCGGAATGGTCCACAGGGCTTCGCTGAAATTGATTTCGTTCCAGGTAGCATTGGTCAATTCACTTTTGCGAACCATGGTCAGCAACAGCAGCTTAGCGGCGACTCTCACGGATGAGGCGGTGCCGATGCGTTCCAGGTACTGATACATCAACGCGATTTCGTCAGGCCCTAAAGCCCGGTCACGTGGCTCGAATTTAGCGATGCTTGCAGGACGTACCAAATCAGCCGGATTCTCGACCTTTTGGCCACGCTCAATCGCCCACCGGAACACTTGCATCACAATCTCGCGGGAGTGCACTGCCGTCGCTGGAGCTCCGCGCTCGACGATCGCATCAGTCAGCGTTCGCAGATCTTCATGATTGATTTCCTCCAGTTTCTGATTGCCGAACTGCGGCTTGAGCTCGCGCTCGTAAACAGATCTGCGCATGTCCCGGGTTGAGTCGGCCATCTGATACCCGCGTAGCCATTTCTCAGCCCACGCATCAAACGTCTCTGCCCCTTTGGTGCGTGCTTTGGCACGGGCTTTCTCTTTGGCAGGTGACTTGCCTGCCGAAACCATCTTTTTAGCTTCTCCCAGGCGCTCTCTGGCTTCAGCTAGTGTGATGCCACCCACACCATAGCGACCAAAGGTGATGGTCTCCTGACGGCCGTTGATGGAGTAGTTGTAGCGAAATGAGATGGAACCGGCAGCAGTAACGGCCACGTACAACCCGTCGCGGTCGTTCACTTTGTAGAGTTTTTCTTTCGGCTTGAGATTACGCAGCTTGGTATCGGTCAACATGGCAGTTATGGATTCCATGGAAAAAATACCATGCTCAGAAAAGCACTCATGCACCACGGTAAAGCCCAATAAAACCGGGGTAATCGTGAGATTTGATACCATGTCCATCCCTACCAAGGTGACATGGTATCGAGTACCAAGCATGGCATTTGGCTCAGTCAATGCCCCGTACCATGCCACATAAACACGGTGCTTGGCGATGCACAAAGCTGCCAGAATTTGCCAGACCCAAAAAGCCAAAAGCCCGCAATTACGCGGGCTCCAGGGCATTTCTTGCTAGTTAGTGCCGGACAATGCCGGACGTCCCATCATTCCCACTCAATCGTCGCCGGCGGCTTGCTCGACACGTCGTAAGTGACGCGCGAAATGCCTTCGATTTCATTGATGATGCGGCCGCTGACAGTTTCCAGCAGTTCGTAAGGCAGGTGCGCCCAACGTGCGGTCATGAAGTCGATGGTTTCTACGGCACGCAGGGCAACGACCCAGGCGTAACGACGGCCGTCGCCGACCACGCCGACCGATTTGACTGGCTGGAATACTACGAACGCCTGGCTGACCTTGTGGTACCAGTCGGCTTTGCGCAGTTCTTCGATGAAGATGTGGTCGGCACGACGCAGCAGGTCGGCGTATTCCTTTTTCACTTCACCGAGGATGCGCACACCCAGGCCCGGGCCCGGGAACGGGTGACGGTAGACCATGTCGTACGGCAGGCCCAGTTCCAGGCCCAGACGACGCACTTCATCCTTGAACAGTTCGCGCAGTGGCTCGACCAGTTTCAGGTTCATCTCTTCCGGCAGGCCGCCCACGTTGTGGTGCGACTTGATCACGTGGGCCTTGCCGCTTTTCGCGCCAGCCGACTCGATCACGTCCGGGTAGATGGTGCCCTGAGCCAGGTACTTGATGTTGTCCAGCTTGCAGGATTCGGCATCGAACACGTCGATGAAGGTACGGCCGATGATCTTGCGCTTCTTTTCCGGGTCGGCTTCGCCGGCCAGGTTGTTGAGGAACTGCTCCTCAGCGTTGGCGCGGATCACCTTGACGCCCATGTTCTCGGCGAACATGGCCATCACTTGCTCGCCTTCGTGCAGACGCAGCAGGCCGTTGTCGACGAAGACGCAGGTCAGTTGATCGCCGATGGCTTTGTGCAGCAGCGCGGCAACCACCGAGGAGTCAACGCCGCCGGACAGACCCAGCAGCACGTTGTCGGTGCCGACCTGAGCGCGGATGTTGGCGATGGCGTCTTCAGCGATCTTCGACGGCGTCCACAGGGCTTCACAACCGCAGATGTCGAGGACGAAGCGCGAGAGGATGCGCCCGCCCTGCTTGGTGTGGGTCACTTCCGGGTGGAACTGCACGCCGTAGTAGGCGCGGTCGTCGTTGAACATACCGGCGATCGGGCAGCTCGGGGTGCTGGCGAGGATGTGGAAGTCTTCCGGCATCTTGGTGACTTTGTCACCGTGGCTCATCCACACGTCGAGGCCGAACAGGCCGTCGGCGTCGATGTGGTCTTCGATGCCGTCGAGCAGGCGGCTCTTGCCGACCACGTCAACGCGGGCGTAACCGAACTCACGCAGTTCGGAACCTTCAACCTTGCCGCCCAGTTGCTCGGCCATGGTCTGCATGCCGTAGCAGATGCCGAACACCGGAACGCCGAGGTCGAACACCGCCTGCGGGCAGCGAGGGCTGTTGGCTTCGTGCACGGACTCGGGGCCGCCGGCGAGGATGACGCCTTTAGGGGCGAATTCGCGGATCGCATCTTCGTCCATGTCGAACGGGTGCAGTTCGCAGTACACGCCGATCTCGCGCACGCGGCGGGCAATCAGCTGGGTGTATTGCGAACCGAAGTCGAGGATCAGGATGCGGTGAGCGTGAATGTCGAGGGCCATGACTCATTCTCATGTAGTGAATCAGAAACAACTCGGGGCTGAATGAACAGCCCCGGTGATTTAACGTTTTGCTGGAAGCCTCAACCTACGCGGTAGTTTGGCGCTTCCTTGGTGATCTGCACGTCGTGAACGTGGGACTCGGCCATGCCGGCACCGGTGATCCGCACGAACTCGGGCTTGGTACGCATTTCTTCGATGTTGGCGCTGCCGGTGTAACCCATCGAGGAACGCAGACCGCCCATCAACTGGTGAATGATCGCGCTCAGGGTGCCTTTGTACGGCACACGACCTTCGATGCCTTCCGGGACCAGTTTCTCGGCACCTGCCGAGGAGTCCTGGAAGTAACGGTCGGACGAGCCCTGGGCCTGGGACATGGCGCCCAGCGAACCCATGCCGCGATAAGCCTTGTACGAACGACCCTGGAACAGTTCGATCTCGCCCGGGGCCTCTTCGGTACCGGCGAACATCGAGCCCATCATCACGCAGGACGCACCGGCCACGATGGCCTTGGACAGGTCACCGGAGAAACGGATACCGCCGTCGGCGATCAACGGTACGCCAGTGCCTTCAAGGGCAGCGGCGACGTTGGCGATGGCACTGATTTGCGGTACGCCGACACCGGCGACGATACGGGTGGTGCAGATCGAGCCAGGGCCGATACCGACCTTGACTGCGTCGGCGCCCGCTTCGGCCAGGGCCTTGGCGGCAGCGCCGGTGGCGATGTTGCCGCCGATCACCTGCACTTCAGGGAAGTTCTCTTTGACCCAGCGTACGCGGTCGATCACGCCTTTGGAGTGACCGTGTGCGGTGTCGACCACCACCACGTCCACGCCGGCATTGACCAGTGCAGTCACGCGATCACCGGTGTCTTTACCGGTGCCGACCGCAGCGCCAACGCGCAGACGACCTTGATCGTCCTTGCTGGCCAGCGGGTAGGCTTTGGCTTTTTCGATGTCGTTGACGGTCATCATGCCTTTGAGGGCGAATTTGTCGTCGACGATCAGCACGCGCTCGATGCGGTGCTTGTGCAGCAGTTCACGGACGTCGTTCTTGTCGGCGCCTTCCTTGACCGTGACCAGACGCTCTTTAGGCGTCATCACTTCGCGGACAGTGGCTTCCAGACGGTTTTCGAAACGTACGTCGCGGGAGGTGACGATGCCGACCAGGTCGCCATCGTGCAGGACCGGAACGCCGGAGATATTGTGCAGACGGGTCAGTTCGAACAGATCACGCACCGTGGCATCGGCCTCGATGGTGATGGGATCCTTGACCACACCGGCTTCGAACTTCTTGACCTTGCGCACTTCGGCAGCTTGCTGCTCGATGGTCATGTTCTTGTGGATAATGCCGATGCCACCTTCCTGAGCCATGGCGATTGCCAGACGGGCTTCAGTAACGGTGTCCATGGCGGCAGAAACCAGAGGAATATTCAGTTCGATGCCACGGGTAAGACGGGTCTTGAGACTGACTTCGTTGGGAAGTACCTCGGAATAACCGGGCACTAGGAGAATGTCGTCGAATGTCAGAGCTTCTTGGCTGATACGCAGCATCGCGGGGGCTCCCGAGCGGGAAAATGGAAGCGCGCCATTATAGTCAGACACCCCCTGCTGTTCAATGTAAAACTCAGCCTAATTGATAGATGGAAAAGCCCGGCCCTACAGCTCCACCTTGACCCAAGAGACAGGTTGATCGAGCCAATCGGCGAACTCGTCGATAAAGCTCTGCTTGAACCCCGCCTCCAGCCAATTGTTGAAAATGAAGCCGAGGTTGGAAAACGCGCATTCCTGCAGAAACAGGAAGCCGTTGATGTCGTCCTCATGCCCGCATTCCGGGCAGGTGAAATTGTCGGTGCGGCCTGGAAACCAGTCTTCAAGACTCTCGAACAGCGCCTCGCCCACTTCGCGACGGCACTCGGCGCAACCGGCCTCTTCGAGAAAGCCCTTGGCCGGGGTGTAGATGCAGCGTTTGGTGACGATCTCCAGGCCATTGACCGGCTCGCCGAACGGCAGCGCTTGCGGGTGCAGCACCACGGCGCGAGCACCATCAGCGATGGCGTGGGCCATACGGTTGCCGGTGCGGCCGCAGGTGGTCAATTGTTCTTCGATGATGTTCTTGCGCACCAGCCAGCGCACGATCGCCCGCGCTCGGGGCTCGTGCACCGGCAGGGTGGAGATTTTCGGGACGATAATGCTTTGCGAGTTCATGGTGGAGCCTGCTGCCAGTATTTAAGATTTCCAATGTGGGAGCGAGCCTGCTCGCGAAAGCGCAGTGTCAGGCTGCATTTTTGTTGCTGACCCACCGCATTCGCGAGCAGGCTCGCTCCCACAAGGAACTGCGGCCGGCAGCTTAATCCCTGAAGAAATCCGGTCAAGTGCTGAAATAGCGCACCATCAACGCGATCCCGCTGGCCAGCACCAGCCAAGTCACCAGCCGCACAAACGCCTCGCGCGACAACCTCATGGTCAGCCGCCGGCCGATCCACAAGCCCAGCGCCATGGCCGGCAACAGACACAGCGCCAGCATCAACAAGGGTGGCTCGGCATACACACCGGCGATGACAAACAGACTCAAGCGCACCACGGTGCTGCAACTGATCAAGGCACTTTGCGTGGCCCGCGCCGCGTCCTTGGGCAGGCGGCTGTTCAGATAGATCGCGTAAAGAAAGCCGCCACTGCCAAACAACGCGCCGAACAACCCACCCACCGTGCCCATCGGCACCGCCCACGCCGCTGACAACTGCGCCGGCCGCGCTTTGACCCACAGGCTGTAGACCGCATAGGCGCTGATAAACAGCCCCATCAACAACAGCAACAGATCGGATTTCAGATTCAGCAGGAAGATCACCCCCAACGTGCAGCCGATCGCCATGCACGGCAGCAGCCTGAGCAATTCCGGCTTGGCGACGTCGCGCCGCGAGGGCAGCAGATTGCCGAATGCCGCGACGAAATCCAGCAGCACCAGCAGCGGCACGATTTTCGATAGCGGCATAAACAGAATCAGCATCGGCCCCGCGACCAGCGCCGTGCCGAAACCGGCGATGCCGAAGACGATGTAGGCCAGGGCAATGGCCAACCCGATGACCGCCCAACCGCCAGCGCCCCACGACCACGCCCCCAACAGCTCCATCATGCTCATCGTCCGCATCCTTTATAAGACCGCGCTGACTGTAGCCAGTAGCGGGCAGCACGACCAGATATCAAATTGATCCCATGTGGGAGCGAGCCTGCTCGCGAAGGCGGAGTGTCATTCCCCGTTGTTGTCCGCTGACACAATGCTTTCGCGAGCAGGCTCGCTCCCACAGGGTTTTGTGTGGGTGTCATGGTGATTGGCGGGCAAATGCCTTTAAACTGCGCCCCATGATTAAAGATCCCTTTGCAAGACTTGGCCTGGACCGTGAAGTCCTGACCGTCAGCCAGCTCAACGGCCGCGCGCGGGTGTTGCTCGAAGACGTGTTCAGCAACATCTGGGTCGAAGGCGAAATCTCCAACCTCGCGCGCCCGGCGTCCGGCCACGTCTACTTCACCCTCAAGGACAGCGGCGCGCAGGTGCGTTGCGCGCTGTTCCGGCAGAACGCCGCGCGCGTACGTCAGGCGTTGAAGGATGGTCTGGCGGTCAAGGTGCGCGGCAAGGTTTCGCTGTTCGAAGGCCGTGGCGACTATCAGCTGATCCTCGACACCGTGGAGCCGGCCGGTGACGGCGCGCTGCGTCTGGCCTTCGATGCGCTGAAGGAAAAGCTCAGCGCCGAAGGCCTGTTCAGTGCCGAACGCAAAGTGCCGCTGCCCGCCCATCCACAGCGCATCGGCATCATCAGCTCGCCGACCGGCGCGGTGATTCGCGACATCATCAGCGTATTCCGCCGCCGTGCGCCGCAGGTGCAACTGACCCTGATTCCAACCGCTGTGCAGGGCCGCGAGGCCACCGCGCAGATTGTCCGCGCGCTGAAAATGGCCGATGCCCGTGGCTTCGACGCGCTGATCCTCGCCCGTGGCGGCGGCTCGCTGGAAGACCTCTGGTGCTTCAACGAAGAAGCGGTGGCGCGCGCGGTCGATGCCTGTGTCACGCCGATCGTCAGCGCCGTCGGCCATGAAACCGATGTTTCGATCAGCGATTTTGTCGCCGACGTCCGCGCCCCCACGCCCTCGGCCGCCGCCGAACTGCTCGCCCCGGATTCCAGCCATCTGATCCGTCAGGTCGAGAGCCTGCACCGGCGTCTGGTGATGCGCATGCGTGACCGCTTGATGCGTGATCGCCTGCGTCTGGAAGGCATGGCCCGACGGTTGCGGCATCCCGGCGAACGTCTGCGCCAGCAGGCTCAGCGTCTGGATGATCTGGACATGCGCATGCGCCGGGCCTTCGAACGCCATCTCAATACCCGCCGCGAACGCCTGATCCGTCTGGAAACCCGCCTCGCCGGGCAACATCCAGGGCGCCAACTGGCGATGCTTCGCCAGCGCCTCGACAGCCTCGGCGAACGTCTGCCCCGGGCCATGCGCGATGCTCTGAAACAGCGTCGGCAGCAATTGCACAGTCAGATGCAGACGCTGCACGTGGTCAGCCCGTTGGCGACTCTCGGCCGGGGTTACAGCATTCTGCTCGACGAGCGTGGCCACGCGATCCGCAACGCCGCGCAGACCCACACCGGCCAGCGCCTGAAAGCCAAGCTCGGCGAAGGCGAACTGCAAGTGCGCGTCGAGGACAATCACCTGACGCCCGTCACCCTCTCTTTACTGGACTGATCCATGCCGCGTTTTCTCGCTCCGCTGCTGTTGCTCTGCCTGACCTTCAACGCCCACGCCGACAGTTACATCACTCGGCTGCTGAACAAACCGGTGCCGGGCGGCGTCGCCGTGGTGGATCTGGGCACCGCCGCGCAGGCGCCGAAAGCCACCTATCAAGGCAAACCGGTGCTGGTGGTCAAAGAGCAGAACAACTGGCTGGCGATCGTCGGCGTGCCGCTGACGGTCAAGCCTGGCGCGCAGCAGATCAGCAGTGGCGGGCGTAACCTGCCGTTTACCGTGGGCAGCAAGAAATACCCGGAACAGCACATCACCCTGAAGAACAAACAGCAGGTCAATCCGAACGCCGACAACCTCAAGCGCATTGAAGGCGAACTGGCGGAACAGATCGCGGCTTATCGCAGTTTCAGCCCGAACACGCCGAGCAATCTGCTGCTGGACAAACCGGTCAACGGGCCGCTGTCGAGCAAGTTCGGTGTGCGTCGTTTCTTCAACGGCGAAGAGCGCAATCCTCACGCCGGCCTCGATTTCGCAGTGCCGGCGGGCACGCCAATCAAGACCCCGGCGGCGGGCAAGGTGATTCTGATCGGCAATTACTTCTTCAACGGCAACACGGTGTTCGTTGACCACGGCCAAGGCTTTATCAGCATGTTCTGCCACATGTCGAAGATCGACGTGAAAAACGGCCAGCAACTGGCCCGTGGCGCGGTGGTGGGCAAGGTCGGCGCGACCGGCCGCGCGACCGGGCCGCATATGCACTGGAACGTCAGCCTGAATGACGCGCGGGTGGATCCGGCGATTTTCATTGGGGCTTTCCAACCTTGAATATGGGTTGAGGCGACCGGCCTCTTCGCGAGCAGGCTCGCTCCCACACTGGATCTTATTCACAACAAAGATCCCCTGTGGGAGCGAGCCTGCTCGCGAAGGCGCCCTATAAAACACCGCCATACTCAATGAATCTCCTAAAACTCAATTGCGCCCCAATCTAGCCTTACGCAAACATCAACAACTTCCACCGCCTAAAGCGCAATAAATTCCTGCAAAACCCCGCTTTTCGGGTATTCCTCTCAATTTTTTCCGACTGCTTGCCATCCTTTCCCCTCGCGGTTAGGGTTGAAGCCATGAAAACCTCTCACACCCTCATTCAGCTTCGCCAGCACCGCAGCCTGTGCCTCGTCAGCGCACGACTGCCAGGCTGAATCGCTGCGCCTCGTCCCACGCTTTTCCAAGAACATTCGTTCAACCGGCAGGCCGCCTCTTTTCGGCCCAGACAACAAGGAATTTCCCGATGAGCATGCTCAAAGACCCGTCTTCGAAATACCGCGCGTTTCCCGTCATCAACCTGCCGGATCGTACCTGGCCGTCGAAGACCATCGACGCCGCGCCGATCTGGTGCAGCTCCGACCTGCGTGACGGCAACCAGTCGCTGATCGAACCAATGGACGCGGCGAAGAAGCTGCGCTTCTGGAAAACCCTGGTGCAGGTCGGCGTGAAGGAGATCGAAGCGTCGTTCCCGGCCGCGTCGCAAACCGACTTCGACTTCGTGCGTACGCTGATCGAAGAAGGCCACATCCCGGACGACACCACCATTCAGGTGCTCACCCAGGGCCGTGAAGACCTGATCGAGCGCACCTTCGAATCCCTGCGCGGGGCGAAGAAAGCCATCGTTCACCTGTACAACGCCACCTCGCCTTCTTTCCGTCGCATCGTCTTCAACCAGGACAAGGACGGTATCAAGGCCATCGCCGTCAACGCTGCCAAGCTGTTCGTCAAATACGCGGCCATGCAGCCGGAGACCGAGTGGACCTTCGAATACTCGCCGGAAACCTTCAGCGCTACCGAGCTGGAATTCGCCAAGGAAGTCTGCGACGCCGTGATCGAGGTGTGGAACCCGACGCCTGAGCACAAGATGATTCTCAACCTGCCGGCCACGGTTGAATGCGCGACGCCGAACGTCTACGCCGACCAGATCGAATGGTTTGGTCGCAACATCAACCGTCGTGACAGCGTGATCATCAGCCTGCACACCCACAACGACCGGGGCACCGGCGTCGCGGCCACCGAGCTGGGCCTGATGGCCGGCGCCGATCGCGTCGAAGGCTGCCTGTTCGGCAACGGCGAGCGCACCGGCAACGTCGACCTCGTCACCGTCGCGCTGAACATGTACACCCAGGGCGTCGACCCTGAGCTGGACTTCTCCGACATCGACGGCGTGCGCAAGGTCGTCGAAGAGTGCAACCAGATCCAGGCGCACCCGCGTCATCCGTACGTTGGCGACCTGGTTCACACCGCGTTCTCCGGCTCGCACCAGGACGCAATCCGCAAGGGCTTCGCCCAGCAGAAACCGGACACCCTGTGGGAAGTGCCGTACCTGCCGATCGACCCGGCCGACATCGGTCGCAGCTACGAGGCGGTGATCCGCGTCAACAGCCAGTCGGGCAAGGGCGGCATCGCTTACTTGCTGGAGCAGGAATACGGCATCAGCCTGCCACGGCGCATGCAGATCGAGTTCAGCCAGGTCGTGCAGCGTGAGACCGACCGTTTGGGCCTGGAGATGACGGCCAAGCAGATTCACTCGCTGTTGATCAGCGAATACCTGCAGGCCAACACCCCGTACGCGCTGGTCAGCCATCGTCTGCAGGAAGAAAACGGCAACAGCGCCGTCGAAGTGGAAGTGGCCAGCAAAGGTCAGGGCGAAACCAACCTGCACTGGCGCGGCAAGGGCAACGGCGCGCTGGAAGCCCTGGTCGCCGGCCTGCCGATTCCGGTGGAAATCATGGACTACAACGAACACGCGATCGGCGCAGGCACCAATGCCAAAGCGGCGGCCTATATCGAATTGCGGGTGAACGGTGAACGTGCAGTGCACGGCGTGGGTATCGATGAAAACATCACCACGGCGAGTTTCAAGGCATTGTTCAGCGCGCTGAACCGCTCGCTGAGCCAGCCAGAGGCGAAAGCGGCGTAATCCCGACTGCTGAAATGCGAAAGGCCCCGGAGTGTGAGCTCCGGGGCCTTTTTTTGTAGATCAAAGGATGCGATCGTTCCCATGCTCCGCGTGGGAATGCCTCAAGGGACGCTCCGCGTCCAGTGACGCGGAGCGTCACGGGCTGCATTCCCACGCAGAGCGTGGGAACGATCGGCTGCGTTAGGTGAACTCGAAAGTGTCGGCATCCAGGTTCGCCGGAAAGCGCTCGCGATACGCCGCCAACGGCGCCGCTTCCAGAATCACCTTGAACACGCCATCCGCCTCCCCCGCCGCCAGCAACGTCTCGCCCTGGAAATCCAACACCTGACTGTCGCCGGTATACGCGAAGCCTTTGCCATCGCTGCCCACCCGATTTACCGCTGCCACGTAGCAGAGATTTTCAATCGCTCGTGCCGGCAGCAGGCGGTTCCAGTGCAGACGCCGTGCGCCCGGCCAGTTGGCGGTGTACAGCAGCAGATCGGTGTCCTGCGCGTCGCGGCTCCACACCGGGAAACGCAGGTCGTAGCAGATCAGCGGACGAATCCGCCAACCCTTGAGCTCGAACTGCACCTGACGCTCGCCCGGCGTGTAATGGTTGTGCTCGCCGGCCATACGAAACAGGTGACGCTTGTCGTAATGCAGCACTTCGCCGTCCGGCCGCGCCCAGAGCAAGCGGTTGCGATGGCTGCCGTCAGCCGCCTGGATGATCACGCTGCCAGTGATGACCGCATCGAACTTCGCCGCCTGCGCCCGCAGCCATTTGCTGGTCGGACCGTTTTCCGCTTCGGCGAGGGTTTCCGATTCCATCGAGAATCCGGTGGTGAACATCTCCGGCAGGATAATCAGATCGGCGCCACGGGCCTGTTCCAGCAACAACTCGAAGTGCTCGAGGTTGGCCCGGCGGTCGTGCCAGGCCAGGCTGGTCTGGATCAGCGCCAGAGTCAGGTCTGGCAATGCACTCAGATCACGCATAGTTTTGCCGCCGCTTCACGCAGCGTCTCCTCGCGTTTGGCAAAGCACAGGCGTATCAGGCGCTGGCCTTGCGGTGGATTCTGGTAGAACACTGACACCGGAATGCTCGCGACACCGTGCTCGCGAGTCATCCACATGGCCATGTCGACATCGTTCAGATCCGGACGGATCTGCGAATAATCGACCAACTGGAAATAGGTGCCGGTGACTCGGGTAAAGCTGAAGCGCGATGGCGCAAGCAGATCGCAGAACAGATCGCGCTTGGCCTGATAGAAACCCGGCAGCTCTTCAACGTGTTCCGGGTGCTCGGCCATGTAATCGGCCAGCGCGTATTGCAGCGGCGTGACGCCACAGAAACTGACGTACTGATGCACCTTGCGCAGCTCGGCCGTCAGCGCTGGCGGGGCGACGACGTAGCCGGTTTTCCAGCCGGTGACGTGGTACGTCTTGCCGAACGAACTGATCACGAACGCGCGCTGATACAGCTCTTCATGGGCCAGCACGCTGACATGCGGCACGCCGTCGAAGACCAGGTGTTCGTAGACTTCGTCGCTGATCAGATAGATGTCGCGATCACGGATCAACGCCGCCAGTTGATCGAGCTCGTCGCGGCTGATCAATGCGCCGCTCGGGTTGTGCGGGGTGTTGATGACGATCATTTTCGTCCGCGGACTGAGGGCCGCTGCGAGTTGATCGAAATCGATGGAGAAATCGTCCGGATTCAGCTGCACATGCACGCAACGACCACCCGCCAATTCTGTCGCCGGTGCGTAGCTGTCGTAGCACGGATCGAAGACGATGACTTCATCGCCGCTGTGAATCACTGCCTGAATCGCGCAGAAGATTGCCTGAGTCGCACCGGGCGTTACCGTCACTTCATGATCGGCATCGACTGTCACGCCATAGCTGCGCGCGATCTTGGCCGCGATCTGCTGACGCAACGCCGGCAAACCGGTCATCGGCGAATACTGGTTATGGCCACTGGCGATATGCCGCCCGACCGCATCACGCAACGACTGCGGGCCGTCGAAATCCGGGAAACCCTGGGACAGGTTGATCGCGCCGGTCTGCGCCGCGAGCTGAGACATCTGCGTGAAAATAGTGATGCCGACATTCGGCAGCTTGCTGGTGATCATCGGGGGTTCTCTGCTCAACACCCGGCTCTGACGACGGCGCGGGAGAGCCCGAGGATAGCCCATCCGGCGCCCATAAAAAAAGGGCGCCAAACGGCGACCTTCTCTCATTGAACAAACCCAATCCTGTGGCGAGGGGATTTATCCCCGTTCCGGCTGCGAAGCAGTCGCAAACCCGTTGAATGCGGTTTGACTGATACACCGCGGACACAGGTTTTGGGGCTGCTGCGCAGCCCATCGGGGATAAATCCCCTCGCCACAAAAGCCCCACACAAAATTGTGCAGGGCCTCGGATCACTTCTTGTCGCGGCGCTTCTTGCTGGCTTTCTTGTTGTGCGACATCAAGCGACGCTTCTTGTTGACCTGGCGGTCGGTCAGCGTGTTCTTGTTGCCTTCGTACGGGTTCTCGCCGCCCTTGAACTCGATGCGGATCGGCGTACCGACCAGCTTGAGTACACGACGGTAAGTGTTCTCCAGATAGCGCACGTACGACTTCGGCACTTTCTCGATCTGGTTACCGTGGATCACGATGATCGGCGGGTTCGCACCACCCAAGTGAGCGTAACGCAGCTTGATCCGGCGGTTGTTGACCATTGGCGGCGCGTGCTCGCCCACCGCATCTTCCAGAATCTGGGTCAGACGGTTGGTCGGCCAGCGGGTAACAGCGGACTTGAACGAGTTCTGCACCGAAGCGTAGAGGTTGCCCACGCCCGTGCCGTGCAACGCCGAGATGAAGTGAATGTCGGCGTAGTCGACGAAGAACAGACGACGTTGCAGCTCGACTTTCACAAAGTCGCGCTCGCTCGGCGTCATGCCATCCCACTTGTTGATCGCGATGACCAGCGCACGACCGGATTCGATCGCGAAGCCCAGCAGGTTCAGGTCGTGATCGACCACACCCTCGCGGGCGTCCATCACGAAGATCACCACGTTGGCGTCTTTGATCGCCTGCAGGGTTTTGACCACGGAGAATTTTTCGACTTCTTCGTGGATCTTGCCGCGCTTGCGCACACCGGCGGTGTCGATCAGCGTGTACTTCTCTTCATTGCGCTCGAACGGAATGTAGATGCTGTCGCGGGTGGTGCCCGGCTGGTCGTACACGATGACCCGGTCTTCACCAAGCATGCGGTTGACCAGGGTCGACTTGCCGACGTTCGGACGACCGATGATGGCGATCTTGATCCCGTCTTTTTCGCTCGGACCAGGAATGCGCTTGGCTTCCTCGCCTTCGGCAACGACTTCTTCCTCTTCACCTTCAGCAGGCTCGTCATCATCGCGCGGGAACTCGCTCAGGGCGGCTTCCAGCAGTTGCGTGATGCCACGGCCGTGGGCGCCAGCGATCGGGATCGCGTGGCCCATGCCCAGCGGGGCGAATTCGGCGCGGGCCATTTCCGGGTCGATGTTGTCGACCTTGTTGGCCACCACGTGGGAACGCTTGTTACGTTTGCGCAAATGCTCGGCGATCATCTGGTCGGCAGCGGTAAAACCGGCCTTGGCATCTACCAGAAACAGCACCACATCGGCTTCTTCGATGGCCAGCAGCGACTGCTCGGCCATTTTTTCGTCCATACCATGTTCGTCACCGGAGATACCGCCGGTGTCGATCAGAATGTAGGAACGCCCTTGCCACTTGGCCTCACCGTACTGGCGATCACGGGTCAGACCGGACAGGTCGCCGACGATGGCGTCACGAGTCCTGGTCAGGCGGTTGAACAAGGTGGACTTGCCGACGTTCGGTCGGCCCACCAGGGCGATTACGGGAACCATGCGGCTCTCCACTTCGTTATTTCAGAAAATACAAAAGCCGCTGCGAGGCAGCGGCTGGTGCTCGGGGCAACACCCGGGGGCGCTGCAAACCCTGCTGATGCAGGGCCGCTTGGGGATGAACCCCAAGCATAGTTGTTACTTGATGGTCAGGGCTTCCAGTTTGCCGCTGTTGCCATACACATAAATCGTGTCGCCCACCACCAGCGGACGAGCACGCAGGCCGTCGCTGTCGATGCGCTCACGGCCGACGAAACGACCGTCGACCTGACTCAGCAGATGCAGATAACCTTCCAGGTCACCCACAGCTACGTAGCTGGAGAACACTTCCGGTGCCGACAGTTGACGGCGAGCCAGCGAATCGTTGCTCCACAGTGCGGTGGTGGAACGCTCGTCGACGCCTTCAACGGTGCCCGAGGACAGGCTCACGTAGACGCTGCCGAAACCCTGAGCGATACCGGCGTAGCTCGACGCATCGCGCTGCCACAGTTGACGACCGCTTTCCAGGTCCAGCGCCGCAACGCGACCCTGATAGCTGGCCACGTACAGCGTACCGCCGGACAGCAGCAGACCGCCGTCGATGTCGACGACGCGCTCCAGCTCCGAACGACCTTGTGGAATGGCGATGCGTTGTTCCCACACCGGCACGCCGTTGGAGATGTCCAACGCGACCACTTTACCGGTCGACAGGCCAGCTACCGCCAGGCGGTTGGTGACCAGCGGAGCACTGGTGCCACGCAGGGTCAGGACCGCCGGGGTGCTGTCATACACCCAGCGCTGGTTGCCGGTGGCAGCGTCCAGACCGATCAAACGATCGTCCTGGGTCTGCACGACGACCACGTCGCCATTGTTGGCCGGCGGCGCGAGCACTTCACTGTTGACGCGGGCACGCCACTTCTCTTCACCGTTGCTGGTGTCCAGAGCGACGACTTCGCCACGCAGGGTACCGATCAGTACCAGACCATAACCCACGCCGACGGCGCCGGAGACAGGCAGTTCCAGATCCTGGTCCCACTTCACGTCGCCGTTGCTGCGATCCAGCGCCATCACCACACCAGTCACATCGGCGGCGTAGATGGTGTCACCGTCGATCGCCGGCACCAGCATGTTGTAGGTTTCGCCCTGACCGTCACCGATCGAGCGGCTCCACTGCTTCTGCAGAACGACTTCTTCTTTGAAGTCGGTCAGTTCGGCCGGTGGCAATTCTTTCTTGCTGTTGCTGCTGCAACCCGCGGCCAGAAGGGCCAGAGCCAGCAATGCTGCATGCTTCCAACGGATCACGTCACGCATCCCCTTTGGCCAGGTCGTCGAGCTTGATTTGAAGGCCACCGACCGCCGCTTCATCCGACAGTGCCGCCTTGGCTTTTTGATACGCCTTGTTCGCGTCATCGGTACGGCCCAAGCGCACCAGCAGGTCGCCCTTGAGTTCTTCGCGAGTGGCCAGGAACGCTTTGTCGGCATCGCCGTCGAGCAGTTTCAGGGCGTCTTCGGCCTTGTCCTGCGCGCCCAGCACCTGCGCCAGACGCTGACGGGCGATTTCGCCCAGCGCCGGGTTGGCCGGTTTGTCGACGATGGCTTTGAGTTCGGTTGCTGCGTCGTCCAGCTTGCCGCTGTCAACCGCCACTTTGGCGACGAACAGGCTGCCGTATTGCGCATAGGCAGAACCGCCGTATTCGCTGTTGAGCTTGCCGGCCAGGTCCGCAACGCGGGCGGCATCAGGCTTGCCGTCAGGCGTCAGCGTGGTTTCCAGCAATTGCTGATAGAGCACCGAGGCGCCTTGCGACTGGTTGCTCTGGTACTTGTGCCAGGCCTGCCAGCCGAACACGATGACCAGCGCCAACAGGCCGCCGGTGACCAGAGGTTTGCCGTTGCGTGTCCACCAGTCCTTCAAATCCGCCAACTGTTCGTCTTCGGTACTCGACACCCCAATACTCCTTAATCGCTAAATCGGCTGTTAAGACAGCTTCAACCCTGCACGACGCAGGTGGCCAGGTGAGCGGCGAGCGCATCCCAGGCAATGCTTTGTTGTTCGCCCTGGCCACGCAGGGGTTTGAAACCTACCACTTGCTGGGCCATTTCGTCGTCACCGAGGATCAATGCGTACAGCGCACCGCTCTTGTCGGCCTTCTTGAACTGGCTTTTGAAACTGCCGGCGCCGGCATTGACTTGCAGGCGCAGGTTTGGAAGTTCATCGCGAACCCGTTCGGCCAGGGCCAGACCGGCCAGCTCGGCCTCTTCACCGAAGGCGCAGAGGTAGACGTCGACCTGACGGGAAATTTCTTCCGGAATCTGCTCAAGGGTTTCGAGCATCAATACCAGACGCTCGATGCCCATGGCGAAACCGACGCCCGGGGTTGGCTTGCCGCCCATCTGCTCGACCAGACCGTCGTAACGGCCGCCCGCGCACACGGTGCCCTGGGCGCCGAGCTTGTCGGTGACCCATTCGAAAACGGTTTTGCTGTAGTAATCGAGGCCACGCACCAGTTTCGGGTTGAGCACGTAAGGAATGCCGACGGCATCCAGACGCGCCTTCAGGCCTTCGAAGTGAGCGCGGGACTCGTCGTCGAGGTAGTCGGCCATTTTCGGCGCATCGACCAGCACGGCCTGAGTGTCGGCATTTTTCGTGTCGAGCACGCGCAGCGGGTTGGTTTTCAGACGACGCTGGCTGTCTTCATCGAGCTTGTCGTGGTGCGCCGAGAGGTACTCGACCAGCGCTTCACGATAGCGACCACGGGATTCGCTGGTGCCGAGGCTGTTGAGTTCGAGCTTGACCGCATCACGAATGCCCAGCTCGCCCCACAAGCGCCAGGTCATGATGATCAGTTCGGCGTCGATGTCCGGACCGTCGAGGTTGAACACCTCCAGACCGATCTGGTGAAACTGACGATAACGGCCTTTCTGCGGACGCTCGTGGCGGAACATCGGGCCGATGTACCAGAGTTTCTGCACCTGACCACCGCCGGTGATGCCGTGCTCAAGCACGGCACGCACGCACGCCGCAGTGCCTTCCGGACGCAGGGTCAGCGAGTCGCCGTTGCGGTCTTCGAAGGTGTACATCTCTTTTTCGACGATATCGGTGACTTCGCCGATCGAGCGCTTGAACAGCTCGGTGAACTCGACGATCGGCATGCGGATCTGCTTGTAACCGTAGTTATCCAGCAGACGCGCCACAGTGCCTTCGAAATAACGCCACAGCGGGGTCTGTTCGGGCAGGATGTCGTTCATGCCACGAATGGCTTGCAGAGACTTGCTCACAAAATTTCCTTAATTCGTTCGATCAGCCGCGCGCGATAACGGCAGCGTCAGCTTCGACCTTTTCGGCCGCTTTCTGGCGGATCAGCTTTTCCAGCTCGTCCACCAGATTGTCATTCGTCAGCTTCTGCGACGGCTTGCCGTCGATGTAAATCAGGTTTGGCGTGCCGCCGGTCAAGCCGATATGGGCTTCCTTGGCTTCGCCGGGGCCGTTGACCACGCAACCGATGACCGCGACATCCAGCGGCACCAGCAGGTCTTCAAGGCGCCCTTCCAGCTCGTTCATGGTCTTGACCACATCGAAGTT
Source organism: Pseudomonas siliginis (assembly GCF_024072275.1). Taxonomy (NCBI): domain Bacteria; kingdom Pseudomonadati; phylum Pseudomonadota; class Gammaproteobacteria; order Pseudomonadales; family Pseudomonadaceae; genus Pseudomonas; species Pseudomonas siliginis. The sequence continues at coordinate 4,801,961 of NZ_CP099598.1, forward strand.
CTGCCGCGAGCAGCTCGGGCAGGCGATGAAGTTGATGCCACGGGAACGCAGATGCAAAGACTTGAGAATGTCGTAACCGACCTTCACTTCCTCGACCGGGTCGGCCGCCAGCGAGATGCGGATAGTATCGCCAATCCCTTCGGCGAGCAGCATACCTAGGCCCACGGCGGATTTCACCGTGCCCGATCGCAAACCGCCGGCTTCAGTGATGCCGAGGTGCAGCGGCTGGACGATTTCTTTCGCCAGCAAACGGTAGGCTTCGACGGCCATGAACACGTCGGAGGCTTTCACGCTGACCTTGAAGTCCTGGAAATTCAGGCGTTCGAGGTGTTCAACGTGGCGCAGCGCGGATTCGACCAATGCGGCCGGGGTCGGCTCGCCGTATTTCTTTTGCAGGTCTTTTTCCAGGGAACCGGCGTTGACGCCGATCCGGATCGGAATGCCGCGATCACGCGCCGCATCGACCACGGCACGCACGCGGTCTTCGCGACCGATGTTGCCCGGATTGATGCGCAGACAGTCCACACCCAGTTCGGCCACGCGCAAGGCGATTTTGTAGTCGAAGTGGATGTCAGCCACCAACGGCACTTTGACCAGTTGCTTGATCTTGCCGAACGCCTCGGCGGCGTCCATGTCCGGCACCGAGACGCGAACGATGTCGACGCCGGCGGCTTCCAGACGATTGATCTGCGCCACGGTCGCGGCGACGTCATTGGTGTCGCTGTTGGTCATGCTCTGCACAGCGATCGGCGCGTCGCCGCCCACCGGTACGTTGCCGACCCAGATCTTGCGCGATTCGCGACGTTTGATTGGAGATTCGCCGTGCATGACTTATTGACCCAACTTCAGGCGAGCAGTCTCGCCACTGGTGAACGGAGCGATATCGACCGGTTGGCCGTTGTAGCTGACCTGTGCCGCGCGGGCAACGCCCAGACGTACGGCGAGCGGCGGCTTGCCGGAAACACTCACGCTGTCGCCTTTATGCTTAAGGCCGCTGAAAATCACTTTGCCACGGCCATCGGTCACCTGTGCCCAGCAATCGCCGGTGAACTGCAATTGCACCTGGCCTTCGCCGGCAACCGGAGCAGCTGCTTCAGCGCTTGGCGCTTGAGCAACCGGCGCGGTCGGGGCAGGTGTCGCTGGGACATTCGGCGCTGGAGTGGCCGGAGCCGCCACCACTGGCGCAGGCGTCTGTGCCGGAGCGCTTGGCGCAACTGCCGGGGCAGCCGGCTCGGTTGCTGGCGCTGCGGACTCGGCACCGGTGGATTCAGCACTGGTTTCCGACTGCGGCAAGGCCAGCGATGTCGAATTGTCAGCCTGATTTTCGGCGACAGCCTGGTCTTCCGGCTCGTCAATCGGGTGGATCTGCGTGGTGCCGTCCGCGCCTTCGACTTCGACGTGTTCCGGCGCCAGGCTGGTCAGATCGCGGGTGCGCTGCGAGGTCTGATCCTGCCACCAGACGAAACCGCCGCCGATGACCGCGATCAGCAGCAACAGGCTGACGATACGCAAAATGGTGTGGGAAACCCGCACCGGCTCTTCGATACGACCGAGGGCGTGAACGTTGCTGCCCTGGGAATCGGTGCCGGTGGACTGGTCGAATTGCTGAACCAGAACGGTCTGGTCCATGCCGAGCAATTTGGCATAGGCGCGAATGTAACCGCGAGCGAAGGTATGCCCCGGCAGCTTGTCGAAAGCGCCGGCTTCAAGATTGCTCAGGGACGTCACGGTGAGGTTGAGCTTGAGGGCCACTTCGGCCAGCGACCAGCCATTGCTTTCGCGGGCCTGGCGCAGGGTCTCACCGGGATTTACGCGATTCGCTGCTACAACTTCGGGATGCGCCGCTTTCATCATTGCTCCGACAGGTATTGCTGATATTCCGGCGTACCGGGATAGAGTCGTTTTAATTGCAGACCGTAACTGGCTGCCTTGTCGCGATCTTCAAACACTTTTGCCAGCCGAACGCCGAGCAATAGACTACGTGCATTTTGTTCGGTGAGCTGGCTGAAACGGTCGTAATAGTCACGCGCGGGCACATAATGCCTGTCTTCGAAGGACAACTCAGCCATTTCCAGCAATGCGCGCGGTTGTTGGCGATTCAGGCGCAGGGCTTTTTCCAGCTGTTGCTGGGCCAGATCACGCTGGCCAAGCTTGGCGGCGGTCATGCCGAGGTTTTCGAAGACCCGCGAGCGCTCAGGATACAGGGTATCGGCGGCCGCTTGTTCAAAACGCTCGTAGGCTTCCTTGTAGCGCTGTTCTTCGTAGAGAAAACTGCCGTAGTTGTTGAGGATGCGGGCATCGGCAGGACGTGAGGACAAGGCCTTGCGAAAGTGCTCGTCGGCAAGTGCCGGCTCCATCTCGGCCTGAAACACCAGACCGAGGGCCGCATTGGCATCGGGGTCGGAACCGTCCAGCTCCAGCGCTTTCTTCAGTGGCACCTTGGCGCGCTCGGTCATGCCTTGCTGAAGATAGCCCAGCCCCAGCTGCACGTAGGCAGCCCGCGCTTCATCGCGGCCCTTGCTGGTCTTCATCGGATTGTAGTCACCCGACAGGACACAGCCAGCGCACAGGCTGGCCAACAGCAACAGCAGCGCAAAGCGCAGGGACATAGAGATCCTCTCTTAGTTAGTGTTCGCGGCGTTCTGTGCCAGATCGCTGTCGGCGCTCAACTCGCGCACGGCGATGTAACGTTCGCTGCGACGGGTGCGATCCAGCACCTGCCCTACCAATTGACCACATGCGGCGTCGATGTCTTCACCACGGGTGGTGCGCACGGTGACGTTGAAACCGGCCTGATGCAACTGATCCTGGAAGCGGCGGATGGCATTGTTGCTCGGCCGCTCGTACCCGGAGTGCGGGAACGGGTTGAATGGGATCAGGTTGATCTTGCACGGGATGTCTTTAAGCAGCTCGATCATTTCCACTGCGTGCTCAAGCTTGTCGTTGACGTCCTTGAGCAAGGTGTACTCGATGGTCAGCACACGTTTCTCGCCAAGGGCGGACATGTAGCGCTGGCACGACTCGAGCAGCATCTTAAGCGGATATTTCTTGTTGATCGGCACCAATTGGTTACGCAATGCGTCATTCGGTGCGTGCAGGGACAACGCCAGGGATACGTCGATGTGCTTGGCCAGCTCATCGATCATCGGCACCACACCCGAGGTGGACAGGGTCACGCGGCGCTTGGAGATCCCGTAGCCGAGGTCATCCATCATCAGATGCATGGCGGCGACGACGTTGTCGAAGTTCAGCAACGGCTCGCCCATGCCCATCATCACCACGTTGGTGATGGCGCGGTCGACGGTGGCCGGGACGCTGCCGAAAGATTTGTTGGCAATCCACACCTGACCGATGACTTCGGCGGCGGTGAGGTTGCTGTTGAAGCCTTGCTTGCCGGTGGAGCAGAAACTGCAATCCAGGGCACAGCCTGCCTGGGACGAAACGCATAGAGTGCCGCGCTTGCCCTGGGGAATGTACACGGTCTCGACGCAGCTGCCGGACGCCACGCGCACCACCCATTTACGGGTGCCGTCGCTGGAGATGTCCTCGCTGACCACTTCCGGACCACGCACTTCAGCAATGGCCTTGAGCTTGTCGCGCAAGGCTTTGCTGACGTTCGTCATGGCGTCGAAATCATCGACGCCAAAGTGGTGAATCCATTTCATTACCTGACCGGCACGGAAACGCTTCTCCCCGATTGAGTCGAAGAATTTTTCCATTTCCGGCTGGGTCAGACCCAGCAGGTTTGTTTTAACAGTCGATGTAGTCATGGATTCACCTTCACTCTGCAAGCAATGCTTAGCGAGTGGTTACTTCAGTAGCTGCGAAGAAGTAAGCGATTTCGCGAGCGGCAGCAGCTTCGGAGTCCGAACCGTGAACGGCGTTGGCGTCGATCGATTCAGCGAAGTCAGCACGGATGGTGCCGGCAGCAGCTTCTTTAGGGTTGGTAGCGCCCATCAGCTCACGGTTGCGAGCGATAGCGTTTTCACCTTCCAGAACCTGAACGACAACCGGACCGGAAGTCATGAAAGCAACCAGGTCACCGAAGAAACCGCGCTCGCTGTGCTCAGCGTAGAAGCCTTCGGCTTCGGCTTTGGACAGTTGCTTCAGTTTCGAAGCTACAACGCGCAGGCCAGCGTCTTCGAAGCGAGTGGTGATCTTGCCGATCACGTTTTTAGCAACGGCGTCAGGCTTGATGATGGAGAAAGTACGTTGAACAGCCATGGTGTAACTCCAGAAACGGTAATTTGCGAAAAATTAAACCCGCGAATTATACGCGGGTTCTTGGGTATTGCCTAACCTGCGAGACGATCAGTCCAATTCTGCGGCCCAAAGGGTCTGGACCGCTTCCAACACCTTCTCGCCAACGCTACCAGAGGTGTCGTCAAAATCGGGGAGTGACTTGATCATCTGCTGCAGTTTGACGAAACCAACAGAATACGGATCGGTACCCGGGTGGGCCTCGGCCAGCTCTTCTGCAATGCGTTGAACATCATTCCAACCGTAGCTCATGACAGTCTTACCAGTCAGTGCGGCGCTTCGGCCGCATGGTTAAGCGAATATTTCGGAATCTCGACGGTGAGGTCTTCCTCACCGACGATGGCCTGGCAAGCCAGACGCGATTGCGCCTCAAGGCCCCAGGCACGATCAAGGAAATCCTCTTCCAGCTCGTCAGCCTCTTCCAGCGAGTCAAAACCCTCGCGGATGATGCAGTGGCAGGTGGTGCAGGCGCAGACGCCGCCGCACGCGCTTTCCATCTCGATATGGTGTTCGTGGGCCAGTTCGAGAATCGATGTGCCGGGCGCAGCCTCGACCACCATGCCTTCAGGGCAGAACTTCTCGTGGGGCAGAAAAATGACCTGCGGCATCAGATATCCTCGATTTCATTCAGGTTGCGCCCCGACAGAGCGGCTTTCACCGTCAGATCCATGCGGCGGGCAGCAAAAGCATCGGTCACTTGCGACAGACGCTTGGTCTGCTGCTCGATGGCGTAGCCATCGGTACCTTTCATCAGTTCGGCCAGTTCCTGCATTTGCAGTTCGATGACCATACGCTCTTCGGCGTCGAGCAATCGCTCGCCATCGGCCTCCAGCGCGCCCTGCACCGCCTCGAGCAGGCGCTGGGCATCGACTTGCTGCTCACGCAGGACGCGGGCGACCTTGTCGTCATTGGCGTGCTGGAACGAATCCTTGAGCATCTTGGCGATTTCGCCATCGGTCAGACCATAGGAAGGTTTGACCTGAATGCTCGCCTCAACGCCCGAGCCCAATTCACGGGCAGACACGCTGAGCAGACCGTCGGCGTCGACCTGGAAGGTCACGCGAATTTTCGCCGCACCGGCCACCATCGCCGGAATGCCGCGCAATTCGAAGCGAGCCAGAGAGCGGCAGTCGCTGATCAGCTCGCGCTCACCCTGCAACACGTGGATCGCCATGGCCGACTGGCCGTCTTTATAGGTGGTGAAGTCCTGAGCGCGGGCGACCGGGATGGTGGTGTTGCGCGGAATCACCTTCTCCATCAGACCGCCCATGGTTTCCAAACCAAGGGAAAGCGGAATCACGTCGAGCAGCAGCAGTTCGCCGCCATCGCGCTTGTTGCCAGCCAGGGTGTCGGCCTGGATCGCGGCCCCGATGGCCACCACTTGATCCGGGTCGATTTCCGTCAATGGCTGACGACCGAAGGCTTCGGCAACGGCTTCACGAACACGTGGCACGCGGGTCGAACCGCCGACCATGACCACAGCGTGGACGTCTTCCAGTTCAATACCGGAATCGCGAACCGCGCGGCGGCAGGCTTTCAGACTGCGCGCGACCATTGGCTCGATCAGCGCATCGAAGGCTTCGCGGGTCAGTTGCGCTTTCCAGTCGCCGTAAGCCACTTCCACACTGGCTGCATCGGTCAAAGCTTCTTTGGCCGCGCAGGCGGTTTGCAGCAGATTGCGTTGTGCGCCCGGATCGAGATCGGCGGACAGGCCAGCACTCTCGATGATCCAGCCGGCAATCGCATGATCGAAGTCATCGCCGCCCAGCGCGCTGTCGCCGCCAGTGGCCAGAACTTCAAAGACGCCGCCAGTCAGACGCAGAATCGAAATATCGAAGGTACCGCCGCCAAGGTCATAAATTGCAACCAGGCCTTCAGCATGTTGATCCAGACCATACGCCACAGCAGCAGCGGTCGGCTCATTGAGCAGACGCAACACGTTCAGACCGGCGAGTTTGGCCGCATCTTTGGTGGCCTGACGCTGCGCATCGTCGAAGTAGGCAGGAACGGTGATTACCGCGCCAACCAGTTCGCCACCCAAGGTCGCTTCAGCGCGCTGACGCAGGACCTTGAGGATATCCGCGGAGACTTCAACCGGGCTTTTCGGGCCTTGCACGGTGTCGATGAACGGCATGTGCGATTCGCCGCCGACAAAGCGGTACGGCAGTTGCTCGCCCAATTGCTTGACGTCGGACAGACCACGACCCATCAAGCGCTTGACCGAGAGCACGGTGTTAAGAGGATCGGAGGATGCCGCCAGCTTGGCGGACTCACCGACTTCGACGCGGTCGGCGTGATAACGCACGGCGGACGGCAGGATGACCTGCCCGTTGGCGTCGGCCAGCGGTTCGGAAAGACCACTGCGCAGCGCAGCGACCAGCGAATTGGTAGTACCCAAGTCGATGCCCACAGCCAGACGGCGCTGGTGCGGTTGAGGACTTTGGCCGGGTTCGGCGATCTGCAGTAGAGCCATGGTGATCAGGTCTTGTCTGTCTGTCAGCGTGCAATCAGGGCAGCACTGGGTTAATCGTCGAGGCGCTCTTCCAGCTGGCGCACTTCGTAGGTGAGCTTGTCGAGGAACTGCATGCGCCGCATCAGGCGTTCGGCCTGTTCACGTTGCGCTGCATCATCCCAACAGGCTGCGAAGCTTTCGTTGAGCTGTTCCTGAGCCGTCTTCAAACGACGCTTGAATACCGCGACACCGTCGAGGTCGGCGCTGTCCTGCAGATCTTCGAGCTCTTCGCGCCATTGCATCTGCTGCAGAAGAAACTCGGGATCGTGGACGGTGACTTCCATCGGCACTTCATGCCCGCTGATTTTCAGCAGGTAGCGTGCGCGCTGGGCCGGGCTCTTGAGCGTCTGGTAGGCGTCGTTGAGCCGCGCCGATTGCTCGAGTGCCGAGCGCTGCTCGCGCTCGGAAGCGTCGGCAAAGCGGTCAGGATGGACGCCGCGCGCCAACTCACGGTAGCGCGTGGCCAACTGCTCGAGGTCCAGGCGGAAGCTCGGTTGCAGCTCGAATAAAGCGAAATGACAAGGAATACCCACGACCAGCCTCAGATGTTGAAGCTTTCGCCGCAGCCACATTCACCGCGCACGTTGGGGTTGTTGAACTTGAAGCCTTCGTTCAACCCTTCCTTGACGAAGTCGAGCTCGGTGCCGTCCAGGTAGGCCAGGCTTTTCGGGTCGATGATCACTTTTTCGCCGTGACTCTCGAACACCTGATCCTCCGCCACTACCTCGTCGACAAACTCCAGCACGTAGGCAAGGCCGGAACAGCCTGTGGTGCGAACACCCAGACGAATCCCTTCACCTTTGCCGCGCCCGTCGAGGGAGCGCCGCACGTGTCGAGCAGCCGCTTCTGTCATGCTGATAGCCATCGTTGACTCCTTACTCGTCGCCGAATCTTGAAATTCAGATCAAGCCTTTCTTCTGCTTGTAGTCGCGAACAGCCGCTTTGATAGCGTCTTCAGCGAGCACGGAGCAGTGGATTTTCACTGGCGGCAAAGCCAGTTCTTCGGCCAGCTGAGTGTTCTTGATGGTTTCGGCTTCGTCCAGGGTCTTGCCCTTCATCCACTCGGTGGCGAGGGAGCTGGATGCAATGGCCGAACCGCAACCGTAGGTCTTGAACTTGGCGTCTTCGATAACGCCCTGATCGTTGACCTTGATCTGCAGACGCATCACGTCGCCGCACGCCGGAGCGCCGACCATGCCGGTGCCGACATCAGGATCTTCCGCGTTCATCTTGCCGACGTTGCGCGGGTTTTCGTAGTGGTCGATGACCTTTTCGCTGTAAGCCATGATTCTCAATCCTCACTCATCAGGGCCGCTCTTGAGACCCTGCAACTGCGCTGCGTTAACGCCGCGTCGCTACAGGATCTGTATCCGGCGGCTTCTATAGTTAGTGTGCCGCCCACTCGATTTTCGAGATATCGACGCCGTCTTTGTACATGTCCCACAGCGGCGACAGAGCGCGCAGCTTGGTAACGGCCTCGCAGACTTTCTGCGCGGCGTAGTCGATTTCTTCTTCGGTGGTGAAACGGCCGAAGGTAAAGCGGATCGAGCTGTGTGCCAGTTCGTCGTTGCGGCCCAGGGCGCGCAGTACGTACGAAGGCTCCAGCGACGCCGAGGTGCAGGCCGAACCGGACGATACCGCCAGATCCTTGAGCGCCATGATCAGCGACTCGCCTTCAACGTAGTTGAAGCTCAGGTTCAGGTTGTGCGGTACGCGGGCGGTCAGGCTGCCGTTGACGTACAGCTCTTCCAGGTGCTCGACCTGCTTGTAGAAGCGATCGCTCAAGGCTTTGATGCGCACGTTTTCAGCGGCCATGTCTTCCTTGGCTACGCGGAACGCTTCGCCCATGCCGACGATCTGGTGGGTCGCCAGGGTGCCGGAACGCATGCCGCGCTCGTGACCGCCGCCGTGCATGGTCGCTTCGATGCGCACACGCGGCTTGCGGCTGACGTACAGCGCGCCGATGCCTTTAGGGCCATAAGTCTTGTGAGCGGAGAACGACATCATGTCGACTTTCAGCTTCTGCAGATCGATTTCGACCTTGCCGGTGGACTGAGCCGCGTCGACATGGAACAGCACGCCTTTGGCGCGCAGCATCTCGCCGATTGCAGCGATGTCGTTGATGGTGCCGATTTCGTTGTTGACGTGCATCACCGACACCAGAATGGTGTCTTCGCGCAGTGCCGCATCAATCATTGCCGGGGTGATCAGACCGTCTTCGGTCGGCTCGAGGTAGGTAACTTCGAAACCTTCACGCTCCAGCTGGCGCATGGTGTCGAGGACTGCCTTGTGCTCGATCTTGCTGGTGATCAGGTGCTTGCCCTTGGAGGCGTAGAAATGTGCCGCGCCCTTGATCGCCAGGTTGTCGGATTCGGTGGCACCGGAGGTCCAGACGATTTCGCGCGGGTCGGCATTGACCAGATCGGCCACCTGACGACGAGCGTTTTCGACGGACTCTTCAGCCTTCCAGCCGAACACGTGGGAACGGGACGCCGGGTTACCGAAGTTTCCGTCGACCAGCAGGCATTCACTCATTTTCTGCGCAACGCGCGGATCAACCGGGGTGGTTGCAGAGTAATCAAGGTAAATCGGCAATTTCATGGACTATCTCCTAAATCAGGGCTGGCGTGCCGCGGGTAGCTCTTCGGCTGTCATTCGACGGCGGACGCTTCAATCTTGTCCAGGCGTGGCGCCTTGCTGCTGCAACGGCGCTGGTCCTGACGCTGGGCCACTTCTTGTACCTCACGGCGAGTGACAAGGTCGGCCAAGCTGATACCGCTCAGAAATTCGTGAATCTGCAGGCTCAAGTCGCACCACAGATGATGGGTCAGGCAGGTATCACCGGAATGGCAATCGCCCTGGCCCTGGCACTTGGTGGCATCGACCGATTCGTTCACCGCATCGATCACCTGGGCGACCTGGATGCCCTGCATGTCGCGGGACAACTGGTAGCCACCACCCGGACCGCGAACGCTGGAAACCAGGTTGCTGCGGCGCAGCTTGGCAAACAGCTGCTCGAGGTAGGACAGGGAGATGCCTTGGCGCTCGGAGATATCGGCCAGAGACACCGGCCCGTGCTGCGCGTGCAACGCCAGGTCAAGCATGGCGGTCACGGCGTATCGGCCTTTTGTAGTCAGTCGCATGGACAGTTACCACGGAGTTCGGAATGGGCGGGAGTATGCAATTCCCGAGCATTTAAGTCAACTATAAGACCTAGTGCTTTAGTCGGGTTTACCCGCAAAAGAGCGCGCGCACTATAGCAAAGACGGGCTGCGGACAGCCAGCGGAACCGCGTGATCGTTCTTCGCGAGCAGGCTCGCTCCCACATTGGAATGCATTGCTCTTGTGGGAGCGAGCCTGCTCGCGAAAAGCAGCGCCGCGGTTCAGCCGGCTTTCGATTCGTCCTTGCCCTTGACGCAAGCGAAGTCTTCTTCGCGCAGTTCAGGCAGATCTTTCGCACAGTAATTGCTGCCCAGATCCTTCAGTGCGCCGCACATGCCTTCCAGGCGCCCGTCCACTGCTTGCAGATGATCGAGCAACTGGCCGATGGCGCGGGCCACCGGGTCGGGCATATCTTCGCTGACACCGTAGGCGTCGAAACCGATCTTTTCCGCCATGGCTTTGCGCTTGGCGTTTTGCTCTTCGTCGGTCTTGACGATGATCCGCCCCGGAATCCCCACCACCGTGGCGCCCGGCGGCACTTCTTTGGTGACCACAGCATTGGAACCGACTTTGGCGCCGGCACCCACCGTGAACGGGCCAAGCACCTTGGCGCCAGCGCCGACCACCACGCCATCACCCAGCGTCGGGTGGCGCTTGCCTTTGTTCCAGCTGGTGCCGCCGAGGGTCACACCCTGATAGATAGTCACGTCGTCGCCGATCTCGGCGGTTTCACCAATGACGATGCCCATGCCGTGGTCGATGAAGAAACGCCGACCGACCTTGGCGCCCGGATGAATCTCGATCCCGGTCAGCCAGCGACCGAAGTTCGACACCAGCCGCGCCAGCCACTTCAATTCGTTACGCCAGAGCATGCCGGCCAGTCGATGAATCCAGATCGCATGCATGCCGGGGTAGCAGGTCAGGACTTCAAAAGCGTTACGCGCCGCCGGGTCTCGATGGAATACGCTCTGGATATCTTCACGCAAACGCTCAAACATCATTCAATCCTTCCGCTTTAGAAGCTCGCCACGGGCCGCTTTCTGGGTTTCCGTGAGGATGCCACGCAAAATATTCATTTCCGCCCGGCTGACCGAGCTGCGTCCGTACAACCGGCGCAGGCGCGCCATCAAGTGCCGTGGCTTTTCCGGATCGAGGAATTCGATGGCAACCAGCGTCTGCTCCAGGTGCTCATAGAATCGCTCCAGCTCATCCATGGTCGCCAGCTCGGCACTTTTCACCGAGGCCACTTCTTCTTTCTCGACCTTGCTTGGCTGACCCTGTGCGGCCAGCCAGGCCATGCGCACTTCATAACTCAATACCTGCACCGCCGCCCCGAGATTCAGCGAACTGAAGGTCGGGTCGGAAGGGATGTGTACGTGAAAGTGACATCGCTGCAGCTCTTCGTTGGTCAGGCCGGAATCTTCACGGCCGAACACCAAAGCAATCTCGGCGCCCTGCCCGGCTTCCTCGACCACCTTGTTACCGCATTCGCGCGGATCCAGCAGCGGCCAGGGAATACGCCGGTCGCGGGCGCTGGTGCCGAGCACCAGATTGCAGCCGACCAGAGCATCTTCCAACGTGGCGACGACTTGCGCGTTTTCAAGGATGTCACCGGCACCGGAGGCGCGGGCATCGGCCTCGTGGTGCGGGAAGACCCGCGGATCGACCAGCACCAGTCGCGACAGACCCATGTTTTTCATGGCGCGCGCGGCCCCGCCGATGTTGCCGGGGTGGCTGGTGTTGACCAGGACGACACGAATGTTCTGCAGCAAGGGAGGCGCTCTCGGACACAGGAAAGGGGGGCAAATCTTACAGAACAGCCTACCGTTAAGCTATGAAAGCGAACAGCGTCCTTCACCTGAAGAAAAGTTCTGATAGAATGCGCGGCTTTCTTTAACAACCTTAGGTGACACATCCATGCAGCCCATGCTGAATATCGCGCTGCGCGCCGCCCGCAGCGCCAGTGAACTGATCTTCCGCTCCATCGAGCGCCTGGATACCATCAAGGTCGACGAAAAAGACGCCAAGGATTACGTATCCGAGGTCGATCGCGCCGCTGAACAGAAAATCATCGATGCCCTGCGCAAGGCTTACCCGAACCACTCGATTCAGGGTGAAGAAACCGGCCTGCACGCTGGCACCGGCATCGAAGGCGAAGAGTACCTGTGGATCATCGATCCGCTGGACGGCACCACCAACTTCCTCCGTGGCATTCCGCACTTTGCAGTGAGCATTGCCTGCAAATATCGTGGACGCCTGGAGCACGCAGTGGTTCTGGACCCGGTTCGCCAGGAAGAATTCACCGCCAGCCGTGGTCGCGGCGCTCAACTGAACGGTCGTCGCCTGCGCGTCAGCGGTCGCACCAGCCTCGACGGCGCCCTGCTCGGCACTGGCTTCCCGTTCCGTGACGATCAGATGGACAACCTCGACAACTACCTGGGCATGTTCCGCGCCCTGGTTGGCCAGACTGCCGGCATCCGCCGCGCCGGTTCGGCGAGCCTGGACCTGGCTTACGTGGCTGCCGGTCGTTTCGATGCGTTCTGGGAGTCGGGCCTGTCCGAGTGGGACATGGCTGCAGGCGCCCTGCTGATTCAAGAAGCCGGCGGCCTGGTGAGCGACTTCACCGGTGGTCACGACTTCCTTGAGAAAGGCCACATCGTTGCCGGCAACACCAAATGCTTCAAGGCAGTGCTGACGGCGATCCAGCCGCACCTGCCGGCCTCGCTGAAGCGCTAAGCTTTCCGCGAAACCAAAAAGCACCCTCCGGGGTGCTTTTTTTATGCCTGCAATTCCAAACAGCACAATTCCCTGTGGGAGCGAGCCTGCTCGCGAATGGGGCGTGTCAGCAAAGAAAATATCCACTGCTAGACCGTATTCGCGAGCAGGCTCGCTCCCACAGGTGAGAATCGCGCGCTGCCCTGAATCGCGGGTACAAAAAAAGCACCCCGCAGGGTGCTTCTTTTCACAACCGTAAATCCTTACTGAGCCGGCTCATTCTGCGACAGGATCAGCTTGCCTTCCTTGTCGACCGGAATCTGGTTGCCCGGATCGCGATCCATCCGCACCTTGCCTTCCTTGCCATCGAGCGAGTAACGCACGTCGTAGCCGACGACCTTGTCGCTGATGTCATTGACCGTGTTGCAGCGAGTTTGCGTAGTGGTGTAGGTGTCGCGGTTCTGCATACCTTCCTGCACCTTGTTACCGGCATAACCGCCGCCAACTGCACCGGCCACGGTGGCAATCTTCTTGCCGGTACCGCCGCCCACCTGATTACCCAACAAACCACCGGCTACGGCACCGATCGCCGTGCCGAGAATCTGGTGTTGATCCTTGACCGGCGCCTGCCGGGTCACGGTTACATCCTTGCATACTTCACGTGGAGTCTTGATCTGTGTCTTGACCGGCTCAACGGCTAATACTTGCGCATACTCAGGGCCGCTTTTAACCAGGCTGTAGGTGGCAACAGCACCCCCGGCTGTGACACCGACAGCACCCAATACCGCACCAACCAGCAACGACTTGTTCACATGAACCTCCTGACCATCACATGCGGGACGCGCCCGCGCTTCTCCCAGCCTTGGAGCACAAAAAAAGGCGCGAGTTCAACTCGCGCCTTTTGTTGGCTGACAGCCGGAAAATCGCTGGCCGTTATGGACGGTCGTCGACTTCCTTATCGGTGTTAGCCGGAGGAATCAGATCCTCGGTGGTCAGGTTCAGCCAGATCAACACCACGTTGGCGATGTAGATCGACGAGTAGGTACCCGCCAGTACACCGATGAACAGCGCGATGGAGAAGCCGAACAGGTTGTCGCCGCCGAAGAACAACAGTGCCGCGATGGCCAGCAGCGTGGAGATCGACGTCGCCATGGTGCGCAGCAGGGTCTGGGTGGTCGAGATGTTGATGTTCTCGATCAGCGTCGCCTTGCGCAGCACACGGAAGTTCTCACGCACCCGGTCGAAGACCACGATGGTGTCGTTCAGTGAGTAACCGATGATCGCCAGCACCGCCGCCAGCACCGTCAGATCGAAGGTGATCTGGAAGTACGAGAGGATACCCACGGTCACGATCACGTCGTGGATCAGCGACACAATGGCGCCGACCGCAAACTTCCACTGAAAGCGGAACGCCAGGTAGATCAGGATGCCGCCGAGCGCCAGCAGCATGCCGAGGCCGCCCTGGTCGCGCAGTTCTTCACCGACCTGCGGGCCGACGAATTCGACACGCTTGACCGTCGCCGGGTTGTCGCCGCCGACTTTCTGCAATGCGTCTGCGACCTGATGGCCCAGCTGCGGGTCTTCACCCGGCATGCGCACCAGCAAGTCAGTAGTGGCGCCGAAGTTCTGCACCACAGCTTCGTGATAACCGGAAGTCGCCAGTTGCTCGCGCACCTTGGTGACATCGGCCGGACGCTCGTAGGTCAGCTCGATGAGCGTACCGCCGGTGAAGTCCAGACCCCAGTTCATGCCCTTGGTGGCGACACTGAACAAGGCAATGACGGTAAGCAACACGGTGACGCCGAACGCGAAGTTGCGAACGCCCATGAAGTTGATTGTACGTAACATGGCAGCCCCTTAAATCCACAACTTCTTGAAGTCACGTCCGCCAAAGATCAGGTTGACCATTGCGCGGGTCACCATGATGGCCGTGAACATCGAGGTAAAGATCCCGAGGGACATGGTCACTGCGAAACCCTTCACCGGGCCGGTGCCCATGGCGAAGAGAATGCCGCCGACCAGCAAGGTGGTCAGGTTGGCATCGAGAATCGCAGTAAATGCCCGGCCGAAGCCTTCGTTGATTGCCCGCTGCACAGTCATGCCGGCGGCGATCTCTTCACGAATCCGCGAGAAGATCAGTACGTTGGCGTCGACCGCCATACCCATGGTCAGGACGATACCGGCGATACCCGGCAGGGTCAGCGTGGCGCCCAACAGCGACATCAATGCCAGCAGCAGCACCATGTTCACCGCCAGCGCGACGGTGGCGATGACGCCGAAGAAGCGGTAGATGGCGATGATGAACAGCGATACGAACAGCATGCCCCACAGGGAAGCGTCGATACCTTTGGTGATGTTGTCAGCACCCAGGCTCGGACCGATTGTGCGCTCTTCAGCGAAGTACATCGGTGCAGCCAGACCACCGGCACGCAGCAGCAGCGCCAGCTCGGACGACTCGCCCTGACCGTTCAGGCCAGTGATGCGGAATTGCGCACCCAGCGGCGACTGAATGGTCGCCAGGCTGATGATCTTCTTCTCTTCCTTGAACGTCTGCACCGCAACGTCTTTCTCGACACCATCAACCACTTGCTTGGTGTAAGTGGTGACCGGACGCTGTTCGATGAAGATCACCGCCATGCTGCGACCGACGTTGGAACGGGTCGCGCGGCTCATCAGCTCGCCACCGTGGCCATCCAGACGGATGTTCACTTCAGGCGTGCCGTGCTCGCCGAAACCGGCCTTGGCGTCGGTGACCTGGTCACCGGTGATGATCAGGCCACGCTCGATCTGCGCTGGCGGACGGTTGCCTTCGCGGAATTCGAACGACTCGGAAGTGGCTTTCGAAGCGCCCGGCTCGGCGGCCAGACGGAACTCGAGGTTGGCCGTCTTGCCGAGAATACGCTTGGCTTCGGCAGTGTCCTGCACGCCCGGCAGCTCAACCACGATGCGGTTGGCGCCCTGACGCTGCACGATCGGTTCGGCAACACCCAGCTCGTTGACGCGGTTACGTACCGTGGTCAGGTTCTGCTTGATGGAGTATTCACGGATTTCCGCCAGCTTGGCCGGGGTCATCGCCAGACGCAGCACCGGTTGACCGTTGAGGTCGGCCGGAACAATGTCGAAATCGTTGAAGTTCTTGCGGATCAGCGCACGGGCCTGTTCGCGGGAATCTTCATCGCTGAAGCCCAACTGAATGGCACCGCCCAGTTGCGGCAGGCTGCGATAGCGCAGCTTCTCTTTGCGCAGCAGGCTCTTGACGTCGCCTTCGTAGACTTTCAGGCGCGCATCGAGGGCTTTGTCCATGTCCACTTCGAGCAGGAAGTGCACACCACCGGACAAGTCCAGACCCAGCTTCATCGGGTGCGCACCGAGGTTGCGCAGCCATTGCGGGGTGGTCTGTGCCAGGTTCAGCGCGACGACGTAGTCATCACCCAATGCCTTGCGTACAACGTCCTTGGCAGGCAGCTGATCTTCAGCCTTGCTCAGACGGATCAGACCGCCCTTGCCGCCCGCCGTCAGCGTAGCCGCCTTGACGTTGATGCCGGACTCTTTCAGCGCTGTGCTGACGCGAGCCAGATCGGCGTCATTGACCTGCAGAGCCGTGCTGGCGCCGCTGATCTGAATGGCCGGGTCATCGGGGTAAAGATTGGGAGCGGAATAAATCAGACCGATCGCCAGCACCGCCAGGATCAGAATGTATTTCCACAGAGGGTATTTGTTCAGCATCACGCCGCCCGTTATGAACGCGGGGCGCCTTGCGCGCCCCGTCGATTGAGTAGAAGTTGTTGCTCTTAGATCGCTTTCAGCGTGCCTTTTGGCAGCGTGGCGGCGATGGCGCCTTTCTGGAACTTCATTTCCACGGTGTCGGAAACTTCCAGAACCACGAAATCATCGGCAACCTTGGTGATCTTGCCGGCGATGCCGCCAGTGGTCACGACTTCGTCGCCCTTCTGCAGGCTGCTCAGCAGGTTCTTCTGCTCTTTGGCGCGCTTGGCCTGTGGACGCCAGATCATCAGGTAGAAGATGACCAGGAAGCCGACCAGGAAAATCCACTCGAAGCCGCCGCCCATTGGGCTTGCAGCAGCCGGTGCAGCTGCGTCAGCCATGGCGTTAGAGATAAAAAAGCTCATTTAGCACTCCAGTTGCAAATGTTGAATCTTGGGGTCAGAAAACTCAGTCCAAAGGCGGAACGGGAAGTCCGCGTTTGGCGTAGAAGGCATCGACAAAGGCGGCCAATGTACCCTGTTGAATAGCCTCGCGCAAACCAGCCATGAGCACCTGATAATGGCGCAAGTTATGGATGGTATTGAGCATGCTGCCGAGCATTTCGCCGCACTTGTCCAGGTGATGCAGATAAGCGCGCGAGAAGTTCTGGCAGGTGTAGCAATCACAGGTCGGATCCAGCGGCGATTCATCATGGCGATGGAACGCGTTACGGATCTTCAGCACACCGGTATCGATGAACAGATGCCCATTGCGGGCATTACGGGTTGGCATCACGCAATCGAACATGTCCACCCCGCGGCGCACACCCTCAACCAGATCTTCCGGTTTGCCAACGCCCATAAGGTAACGAGGTTTGTCAGCGGGCATCTGGCCCGGCAGATAATCCAGCACCTTGATCATTTCGTGCTTCGGTTCGCCCACCGACAGACCGCCGATGGCGAGGCCGTCGAAGCCGATCTTGTCGAGGCCTTCGAGCGAGCGCATGCGCAGGTTTTCATGCATGCCGCCCTGGACGATGCCGAACAGCGCCGCGGTGTTGTCGCCGTGGGCATTCTTCGAACGCTGCGCCCAGCGCAGCGACAATTCCATCGATACGCGCGCGACGTCTTCGTCAGCCGGATACGGCGTGCATTCGTCGAAGATCATCACGATGTCGGAACCGAGATCGCGCTGCACCTGCATCGACTCTTCCGGGCCCATGAACACTTTGGCGCCGTCAACCGGAGAAGCGAAGGTCACGCCCTCCTCCTTGATCTTGCGCATCGCGCCGAGGCTGAACACCTGGAAGCCGCCGGAGTCGGTGAGGATCGGGCCTTTCCACTGCATGAAATCGTGTAGGTCGCCGTGCTCCTTGATCACCTGAGTGCCGGGACGCAGCCACAGGTGAAAGGTGTTGCCCAGAATGATTTCCGCGCCCGTGGCGACGATGTCGCGCGGCAGCATGCCCTTGACCGTGCCGTAGGTGCCGACCGGCATGAACGCCGGGGTCTCGACGGTGCCACGGGGAAAGGTCAGGCGACCACGACGAGCCTTGCCATCGGTGGCCAGCAGCTCAAAGGACATTCGACATTCGCGACTCATTCTGTTTCCTCTGGGCCTGTCTGTTCAGGGGCAGTTGGAGCGGGATTGCGGGTGATGAACATCGCATCCCCGTAACTGAAAAAGCGGTAACCGTTTTCGACGGCGGCCTTATAGGCGGCCATGGTTTCGGGATAACCGGCAAACGCGGAAACCAGCATCAACAGCGTGGATTCCGGCAAATGGAAATTGGTCACCAGGGCATCGACCACATGAAACGGCCGGCCCGGATAGATAAAGATGTCGGTGTCGCCACTGAACGGCTTGAGCACACCATCGCGCGCCGCACTTTCCAGCGAACGCACGCTGGTGGTGCCGACCGCAATCACCCGACCGCCCCGCGCACGGCACGCAGCGACCGCGTCGACCACATCCTGGCCGACTTCCAGCCACTCGCTGTGCATGTGGTGATCTTCGATCTTCTCGACACGCACCGGCTGAAATGTCCCCGCGCCGACGTGCAACGTCACGAACGCAGTCTCGACGCCCTTGGCAGCAATCGCCTGCATCAGCGGCTCATCGAAATGCAGCCCCGCCGTCGGCGCCGCCACCGCGCCCAGGCGCTGAGCGTACACGGTCTGATAACGCTCGCGATCCGAGCCTTCATCCGGGCGGTCTATATAAGGAGGCAACGGCATGTGCCCGACGCGGTCGAGCAGCGGCAACACTTCCTCGGCAAAACCCAGCTCGAACAACGCATCATGACGCGCGAGCATCTCGGCTTCGCCACCGCCGTCGATAAGGATCTTCGAACCCGGTTTCGGCGACTTGCTGGAGCGCACATGCGCCAGCACGCGGTGCGCATCGAGCACGCGCTCAATGAGAATTTCCAGCTTGCCGCCGGACGCTTTCTGCCCGAACAGCCGCGCCGGAATCACCCGGGTATTGTTGAACACCATCAAATCGCCCGGGCGCAAATGCTCAAGCAAATCAGTGAATTGACGGTGTGCCAGGGCGCCGCTCGGCCCATCAAGGGTCAGCAGGCGACTACCGCGACGCTCGGCCAACGGATGGCGGGCGATCAGCGAATCAGGAAGCTCGAAAGTAAAGTCAGCAACGCGCATGATGGGGTTCGTCTAGCAGGGCCGGAAAGTCTAGCGGAAATATCAAAAATTGACCATGAAACGTGATTGACCAACGGTAATCACCTCTCTATACTTCGCCGCCATTGAGCCCTGATGGCGGAATTGGTAGACGCGGCGGATTCAAAATCCGTTTTCGAAAGGAGTGGGAGTTCGAGTCTCCCTCGGGGCACCAACACAGAGAAAAAGGTCTTGCGAAAGCAGGGCCTTTTTTTCGTCTGGTGGAAAGTGGTTGGTGCAATGCCGACCACTAAAGCCCCGCCCGACGATTGAGCTTGAAGCGACCTGAATCACCGCATAGGTGAAACAAAAGGTGGCTTTTACCATCGAGGAATACCAAACCGCATGCAACCGTCCTCATAGCCTAGAGGCTATCTCCTTCCACATGTAGTCATAGTTGTACTCCAACCAACGCACCAATAATCTGTCGTACTGCCTGCGAAACCAATTGCGCCGTCGCGCCGCGAGCCTCTCCTCTATCTCGGTTCTGAGCCATTCAGGGTCAAACCCAGTCCATACAGTGGGCAGAACTGCAGCAATGTTTGTGAAACACACTGGTGCTACTTCTGAATAAAAAATCTTGTAGAGCACCGCTGGATCAACGCCCTTGAGCTGACGAACGACGTAGTCGTAATCAGTGGGGAAATGATTGAAAGGCTCCGATAAGGCATCTCTGACCCTAGTCAGTTGTGGTTCATTCAGATGATGTCCCAATGCAAAAATCCTCCGATTCCTTATCCAGTAACTCGCTACCGTTTCGTCTGCAGATCTGCGTGTAACCGCACCGACGACAATCGTATGCATATCGCTATGGCGAGCCAGGGCCAAAACTGACGTCATCTTGCCGAGCAACAGCTCAAGTCCAGAATCGGGCGCTTGCCCAACCTATTCCTTAGCCCCAAACATCCGCTCAGCAATCTCCCGCCCCCGCTCCATCCCTTCCTTCGTCAACCATATCGACTTGTTCCTGTTCACCGGATTACTGATCAAACCCTGTTCGTGCAAGCGGTTCATGATTTCGAAGTCATAGCCCTTCCACGCATTGCCGTCGTCGGAGCTATAGGCAGCCAGGAGAGCAAGGACGGCGTCGTCGATCAGTTTCATGTCGTATTCCATGATGGTCACTCCGCTGATGTTCAGTTTTTGTAATCAAAGCGTCGTATCAAAGTGGATGTCAATGCTGCGCGAGCTTGAGAGTTTAGATGGCCGATTGCTGGTTGCCTCGCATGCGATGACCGCCCGTATAATCGCGCCCGCAAAATAGACTTCCGCTGGTACTTCGCACATCGGGCTCAAGCCCTTCACTTCATTGACAGACATCCCCATGGAAACCTCACTGGAAACCGTCGCCCTCTTCTCCCTCAAACTCGCCTACGAAGAAGAGGGCCTGAGCCCGATCCTGCGCGATGACATGGTCATGGGCGATTATCAGAAAGACGTTTTCGAGTTACTGGTGAAACGCGGCGATGTCGAGACCATTCAGTTCAAGATGAACGCATGCCTGAACCTGGCGCTGGATGCCTTGGGTGGGGTCGAGAAGCCCTTGGGGCGGGAGTTGCGCAAGTTGTCGGCGGAGTTGGCTCAGGCGCGGTCGGTGGAGCAGCTGGGGCAGCCGCTGCTCGCACTGAAGGGGTATCTGCGCGACATTCTTTGAGTGCCGCGCTACAGCCATGCCGGTATCTCTCCTGATCAGCGACGTGCTTTAAGCACCCGAATATCTGTTGGGAAGCCGTCAGCGCCCACCAGCTTTTTCCAGCCCATGTACTGAAATTCGCCGTTGGGATCAATGTAGTCGCCCTTCTCTGGTTGCCCTCCGCCAACTATCGCAACACGCTTCACTTCGCCACAGCCGCCATCCGACGGTCGCACCGTGTAGATCACATAGGGCTTCACGTATTGCGTGGCGCGGAAGTATTGGCCGCAGATTTCGTCGACGGTAATCAGCATGGTTTTCAGGCGGGCTTCGCCTTCGGTGTCTTCGTGCAGTTTCAGGAAGGAGATATCGCCGACGTCGCTGTAGCCGAGGGAACGGGCGCGTTGGTAGGCGGGGGAATTCTGGTGCGCAATACGGCCCTCCTCCACACCCCTTTGCATTTGCGCGGCGAACTCGGCTTTGCCTTGGGCCAGGGTTGCCTCGGCGTGGGCGGCGACGTTTTCGCAGTGGGCGTACTCGCTGGAGTCGAGGTGTTGCGGGAGCAGGTTCAGGCGGCGCTCGTTCATGGAGGCGAGGCTGTCTTGCAGGCCGGACGTTAGTGCATAGGCAGCGGAGACGCGACCGCTCTGGACGTCGGCGATTGTCTCCTGCATGCGCTGGCAATTGGCGAGGTAGTAATCCCAGCTGGCTTGCGGGTGTTCTTTCGCGAAGCAGAAGGCTGGGGTAACGGAGACGGCAAGGGTGAGAGCGCCGAGCAGTTGCAGCAAACGGGTTGTGGAAAACATGGGTAGTCCATTACAGAGAAGGCATGGCGCGACGCTACTATTTTGCTATCGTTCCGTCCACTCTCAACAGGCGAACAAGTTGTCGCCTCTGTCTCGTGGCAAGGAAAGAAATCCGATGGATGCTGTGTTGTGTTTAGTGGTCATGGCGGCAATGTGGTTCTGGGTGGTGCGACAGCGTGGGCACTGGAATCTGTTATTGGCAAACCTCGCCGGAGCGGGCAGCGCTGTGGTGGCGGGCATTGTCTTCACACTGCTTTATGACGGTCTGTTCGGCACCACCATGGCAGCGCCGGGACTGCATAACAGCCTGGTGGTGTTCATGACCAGCGCGGGCGTTCTGGCGGGTGTGTGGTTGTGGATCGCCAAGCGTCGTCAGCCGGCGCATCCGGTTGCACGTCAACTGCTCGCGGGGGTCTGTGGCGTTGCCGCCGGCATGGTCACGTTGATTTTTCTGGCGGCGAATTATTTTCCGCAGCCGTAGCCGGACGGCGCGTCTATTTTGCTATCTTGCCGCGCATCGTCGGTGCTCGCTGATCGTCTCGCGCCGCGCTTGGATTGTTGAAAGGTAAGGAAAGGATCAAATGGAGTTTCTGCGTTTTCTGGCGTTCGTCGCTGTCTGGGGTTTCATGTGGCGCTGGGTGGTGAAGAACCGCGGCAGCTGGAATATTTTCTACGGCAACATCGTTGGCGCGGCGGGTGGGTTCATTGTCGGGCTGGTGATGTTGTCGATCACCTTTTCGCTGTTTCCTTCGTCGTTCGATCACGAGGCGCAGGCGCAAAACACGCCAGTCGTCGAGTCGACCTCTGTGTTGCCTGAAGCCGAGGCAGTCACGCCCGTCACCGAGCTGAAAGATGCGCCGGTTTTTGCTGCCATCGAAGCGGACGACAAGCCTTCCCCGCCGGACTCCGCACTGTTGCCGAATAACGTCAGCCGGGCGCCGAAATCAATGGCGGTACAAACGGTGCTGAATCAAAGCGACTACGAGGGTCGCATGGCCCTCGCCGCGCTGAACAAGAAGTTGCGCGGCGACACACAGGCCGACAAGTCGATGATCGCGTATGTCATGTGCAGCCCGTTTGTCACCAGCACCCTGCGTTATCCCGCTTCGGCGCGTTTTGCTGACAGCAAAGCGCTGGTCAGTCATCGCTACAAGGATCAGGTCTACAGCTTCAGCAACAGCGTAACTGCGCGCAACATGAATGGCGACGATGTCACCTACCGTTTCGATTGCTCCGTGCAGGAATTGCCACGGGTTGATGCGACGGCTGGGGAGTGGCGTCTGCTGGCGCTGAAACTGCAAAAAGCCGACTCTTAAGGCTGATTTAAGGGATCAGGGCGCCGGCTGCGCTATCATCGCCGGCCTGTGCGCCTTGAACTTTGCCCTCAATGTTTTCAACACCTGATGACCTGATCTCGCTGCCTCCTGTACTGGCCGGTCCGTTGCTGCGGCGGCTGGAGCCGACGCGCGTGGTGCTGTGGCTGGTGGGCTCGCGTGAACTGTCGCTGACCTTGCGCCTGCAAGGTGTAGGAGATATTCCGCTCGACTCGCAGAAATGCACGGTCATTGCCGTAGGCCGTCATGCGTTCGTGCATCTGATAGACGTTCAGCTTGAAAGCGCCCTGCCCTGCGACACGTTTATCGATTACGACCTGCTGATCGACGACGCCATCGGTATGGCTGAGTGGGCGCCTCATCTGCTTTACCCTGGTGCCAGCTGCGCGAACCTCGTCGTGCGTTCGCGGATCGATCAATTGCTCCACGGTTCCTGCCGCAAGCCACATCATCCGGCAACCGACGGTTTGCTCTGCGTCGATCAATTGCTGGCCGACGAAACCGATGCGCAACGGCGCCCGGCGCTGCTGATGATGAGCGGTGATCAGGTCTATGCCGACGATGTTGCCGGGCCGATGCTGCGGGCGATTCATGCCTTGATCGAGCGTCTGGGTCTGTTCGATGAGCACCTTCACGGTGCCGTGGTCAGCGACAGCGCCAAGCTCTACCAACACCCGGCCAGCTACTACCACCGTGCGGATTTGTTACCGGCGCTAGAGAGCAACGAGACCTTGCGCGAGCGATTTTTCGGTGGCGCGCGTAAGCCGATTTTCACCAGCAGCAGTGCCGACAACCATCTGGTGACGTTCGCCGAAGTCATGGCCATGTACATGCTGGTGTGGTCGCCGACGCCGTGGTCGCTGATCAATCCGAGCGCGCCGACGCTGACGCCGGAACGCCGCAAGCGCTACCACCTCGAGCAGACGCGCATTGATGCCTTCAATACGGGCCTGGGCAACGTCGCGCGGGCGCTGGCGCATCTGCCGAGCCTGATGATTTTCGATGACCACGACATCACCGATGACTGGAATCTTTCTGCGCAGTGGGAGGAAACCGCCTACGGCCATCCGTTTTCCAAGCGCATTATCGGCAACGCGCTGATTGCTTATCTGTTGTGTCAGGGCTGGGGCAACAATCCGGACGCTTTCAAAGGAATGCTGGAGCAGACCGCACAACTGAGCGCCAGCGGTGATGACGGCTATCTGGACATGCCGGTGCAGGATGATCTGATTGATCAGCTGCTGCGTTTTCAGCAGTGGCATTTTGTGCTGCCGAGCAGTCCGGCGCTGGTGGTGATCGACACGCGCACCCGGCGCTGGCGCAGCGAGATGGCCCTCAAGCAACCGTCGGGCCTGCTCGACTGGGAAGCCTTGAGCGAACTGCAACAGGAACTGCTCGATCACCCTTCGGCGATCATCGTGTCGCCGGCGCCGATCTTCGGGGTGAAGCTGATTGAAACCGTGCAGAAGGTGTTCAGCTGGTGCGGTTATCCACTGCTGGTCGACGCGGAAAACTGGATGGCCCATCGCGGCGCGGCGCAGGTGATACTGAACATTTTCCGACACTCGCGCACACCCGGAAACTACGTGGTGCTGTCCGGCGATGTGCATTATTCCTTCGTCTACGAAGTCCTGATCCGCCACCGCAAGGCCGGCCCACGGATCTGGCAGATCACCAGCAGCGGCATCAAGAACGAATTCCCACCGACCCTGCTGGAATGGTTCGACCGCCTCAACCGCTGGCTCTACTCACCACGCTCACCGTTGAACTGGTTCACCAAACGCCGCCTGATGCGCATCGTCCCGTACACGCCGGAACATGCCGAGGCCGGGGAACGGCTGTGGAATTCGGCGGGGATCGGACAGGTGTTTTTCAATGAACAGGGGCAGCCGAGCGAGATTGTTCAGCACAACTCGAATGGGGCGGAGAAGACGAGGATGCTGGCGCCGGAGTTTGCAAATGCGCCGGACTAAAGCCATGCGCTGATCTGTGGGTGCGAGCCTGCTCGCGAAGGCGCAATTTCAGTCGACACCTACTGTGAATAGTCGACCGCTTTCGCGAGCAGGCTCGCTCCCACAGGGTTTTGCGCAGACCAATCAATGTGCGGCCAGAGCCCGCCCAACCCCTCTGACAATCATCCCCACCTCGCGCTCATCAATCGTCAGCGGCGGGAGCAACCTGATGGTCTTGCCACGAGTCACGTTGATCAACAAGCCGTGATCCCGCGCAGCGATCAGCGTCAGGTCGCGCACCGGTTGTTTCAGTTCGATACCGATCATGAGGCCCTGCCCCCGGATTGCCAGCACGTTCGGGTTGTCTGCCAATTCGGCGCGCAAGCGTTCCAGCAGCCGTGCGCCCTGCACCCGCGCATTCGCCAGCAGGCCTTGTTCTTCGATGATGTCCAGCACCGTGCAGCCGACCCGGCAGGCCAGTGGATTGCCGCCGAAAGTGCTGCCATGGCTGCCCGGGGTGAACAGGTCGGCCGCGCGGCCACGGGCCAGGCAGGCGCCGATCGGCACGCCATTGCCCAAGCCTTTGGCAAGGGTCATGACGTCGGGCACGATGCCTTCGTGTTGAAAGGCGAACCACTGCCCGGTGCGGCCGATGCCGGTCTGGATTTCATCGAGCATCAGCAGCCACGCGTGGCGATTGCACAGGTCGCGCAGGGCCTTGAGATAACCCGGCGGTGCGACTTGTACGCCGCTTTCGCCCTGAATCGGCTCGACCAGAATCGCCACGATGCGCGCGCCGTGTTTGCGTTGTATTTGCTCCAGCGCGGCGAGATCGCCGAACGGCACTTTGACGAAGTCCCCTGGCAGTTCGTTGAAGCCCAGCCGCACCGCCGGGCCATCGCTGGCGGACAAGGTGCCAAGGGTGCGGCCATGAAACGCGTTGGCCATGACCACCACCAGCGGCTGCTCGATGCCTTTGCGCCAGCCGTACAGACGCGCCAGTTTCAGTGCCGTCTCGTTCGCTTCGGCGCCGGAGTTGTTGAAGAACGCGCGCTGCATGCCCGACAACACCGTCAGCCGTTTGGCCAGTTGTTGCTGCCAGTCGATGCTGTACAGGTTTGAGGTGTGCAGCAGCAGCCCCGCTTGCTCGCTGATCGCCGCGACGATGCGCGGATGCGAGTGGCCGACATTGGTCACTGCCACACCGGCAACAGCGTCCAGATATTCGCGCCCCGCCTGATCCCACAGGCGCGTGCCCAGGCCCTTGGTGAAACTCAGGGCCAGTGGTTGGTAGGTGTTCATCAGGGCGGCGGTCATGACGTGAAACTCCATTGCAGGTCGGTGTTTTTGCAGTATGGTTAGCCACCTGAACTGGATAAACCCGGAAAAACTTCAATCATTTAAAAGCCGAGCTTGATAATGGATTTGTTTCAGTCGATGAGCGTCTACGTCAAAGTGGTCGAAACCGGGAGCATGACGGCCGCCGCTGCGAAGTGCGAAATGTCGACGACGATGGTGGGCAATCATCTGCGCGCGCTGGAGCAACGGCTCGGCGTGCAACTGCTGCAACGCACCACGCGCCGCCAGCGCCTGACCGAATTCGGCAGCGTCTATTATCAGCGCTGCCTGGAAGTGCTCGGCCTGGTGGCAGACTCCGAACGCCTTGCCGAACAAGCGTCGGACGAGCCGCGCGGTTTGCTGCGTATCACCGCGCCGCTGACCTTCGGCGTCGAACGACTGACCCCGGCGCTCAGCGAATATTCCTTGCTGTATCCGCAAGTGAAACTCGACGTGGTGCTGACCAACAGCCGCCCGGATCTGCTGGAAAACGGCCTCGATGTTGCCTTCCGTTTAGGCAATTTCGACCAGTCCAACCTGATCGCCCGGCCCTTGATCGACTACACCCTGACCGTCTGCGCCTCCCCGCAATACATCGCGCGGCGCGGCATGCCGCACACGCCCCAGGATTTGCAGCAGCACGATTGCCTATCCTTCGCCTATCCGGCTGGGGATGACTGGCAATCGGTGGAAAAACGCTGGCGTCTGAGCGGTCCGGAAGGCGAAGTCCTCGTCGACGTCAGCGGGCCGATGTTGATCAACAGCTCCGCCGGTTTGCACCAGGCAGCGCGCAACGGCATGGGCATCATGATGCTGCCCGACGCGCTGGTGGAGCAGGATCTGCGCGACGGTAAACTGGTCAGGGTAATGACGGACTACCAACCGCCGAGCAGGCCGATGCATCTGTTGTATGCGCAGGATCGCTATCGATTGCCGAAGCTGAGACGCTTTGTCGAGTTTGCGATGCGTACGTGGGGGAAACCCGCTGACGCCATGCTCGGAATATAACGCACGCCGGGAAAAATCCCGACCACCAGACCGTTGCTCCGTGACAACGCCGCCCCGCTCCCCTAAATTAGTCGGCCTGAAAAAGACCTCGTGCTTTCTCGCCTCAACTCAAGTTAAAAAGTAGTGAAATTTCAATGTCCGATTTCAACACCGCTGAATCCGTAGTCACCCAGTCGTCCAAAGCGGAATACGAAAACTCCATCAATCTTTCACAACACCTGCCTCAAGCCAAAATCATCAGCGAGATGGTCCTGGACGCGTTCCAGTCGACCCGCGAGAGCGACCAGATCCGTGAATTGCGTGCGGCGATCCGTCAGGCGCATGACAGTTTTGATGACGACAAGGCGTACGAGCTGATGGGCGAACTCAAGCGCCTGAAAGACGCCGAGGCAGCCGACATCGCCGCGCTGGAAGACCTGAGCAGCAAGTTCTCGATCGGACGCATTCTGTCCAGCTTCAAGGACGATCCGGCATTCCAGGAAATCGTCTATGGCCTGGCGCTGAAGGTGCTGAATCAGACCCATCAGGCGATCAGCAACCCGAGCGGCGGCAAGAGCAAAGCTGCGAAGAAAAAAGAAGTGGAAATCTTCACCATCAGCAAGGACGGCGCCAGCGTGACCCTGCCAATGCGCACCCCGCGTTCGCGTCTGAACGTAGATCGTGAGGCACTGGAATTCCTCGGTTTCACTTTCGTGGGTGAAGGCGATGAAGCCGAGCTGGAAAGCGAAACCTTCGTCGATAACGCCGGTACCGAACAGGCGGTGAACCGCAAGAACATCATCACCGCCCTGCAGCAGCAGACCGCGTTTGATGGTTACAGTATCGCGGCGCAGTAATAGCGCAGCCGCTGTACGAAAAAGCCCCGCACTGAGATTCAGGCGGGGCTTTTTGTTGTCCGGCTTGTGATTCGTGAGGAGGCGAAAATCGTCGCCCCTCACCCCAGCCCTCTCCCGAGGGAGAGGGAGCCGACTTGTGTAATTTTCAAACCTGAGTTCGGCTCGGTATTTCAGGTCGGCGTATATCTTGAAAGCCCCTCAGTCAGTCCCCTCTCCCGAGGGAGAGGGAGCCGACTTGTGTGATTTTCAAACCTGAGTTCGGCTCGGTATTTCAGGTCGGCGTATATCTTGAAAGCCCCTCAGTCAGTCCCCTCTCCCTCCGGGAGAGGGTTAGGGTGAGGGCAAACCGCTACCCCCCCCTCAAGCCGAAGGATGCAACGCCGCAATCATGTCCACTTCAATCGCCGCATTCTTCGGCAACTGATACACGCCGATGGTCGTGCGCGTATGCCGCCCGGCATCGCCCAGCACATGGCTGAACACATCCGAAGCGCCGTTGGCCACTTCGCTCAGGTCGACGAAGTCGGCGGTCGATTTCACATACACCGTGACCCGCAACAACGCACGAATCTTGTCCAGTGAACCCACCGCATCGACGATCAGCGCCAGGCAACGCATCGCGCTGATGCTTGCGGCGGCTTGCGCATCCTTGAGGTTCAATTCCAGCCCCACGCGACCGGGATAGAGGATCTTGCCATTGACCCGCGGCACCATGCCGCTGATGTAGAGCTCGTCGTGATGACGGATCAGCGGCGCGTAATTGCCACCGGCGGTGTTCTCGCCATAGATGTCGTAGTTGAGTTCTTCGGCCAGGGCGATAAAACGCTCATCGCAGGTCATCCGTTCGGTCATTGCGCCCAGCCTTTTGATCAATGCACGGGTTAGGACAGTCGAGCACCGAAGGATGGCTTGGAGCTACTACTGTCGAGGTTGGATCCAAATCTATGGCGTTTGCCTAAGTTGTGCAACCAGCGTAGATGGAACAAAAGGCCCTAAACCTTTCGGATGCCCCGGACCACAAGCTGGTCTTCAGCGGCGCTCAAACAGTGTTCAAGCGCTCAACCATATCTGGAAATTTTTCAACCAGTCGTATCAATAAGGCTGCTTGAGCATTGGGCTTCGACTTTTCCTGCTCCCAATTTCGAAGGGTGTTTGGACTTGTCCTGATTCGACTGGCAAAAACAGCTTGAGACATATGCAGTTTTTCTCGAAGAGCAACAATTTCCTGTGCGCCCACTTCAGGTACAGGCTTGTCCTCAAGCACTGTATTGCGCAGTGTGATCTTGCCCTCGCGTTGAGCCGCCATCTCATCAACGCCCTGCATTAACTCTGCAAACAGGTCGCGTTTTTTCATGGGGTACCTCGTTTTTTCAACTCTTTATCAATGGCTGTCCTGAGTGCCCTCTCTTGCTCGGCAGTCAGCTTCTCAAGCTCATCTTTGTCGTAAATGGCGAACATCCAGAACTGACCATCATTCATAAGACAATAGTAGAGAACCCGCAAGCCGCCTCGTCTTCCCTTGCCACGGCGAGAGTCAGCCCAGCGCAGCTTACGGAAGCCACCCGTTCGAGGCATTACATCGCCCGCAAGCGGATTGCTCTGAAGGTAGTTCTGCAATGTTCGATATTCGTCGTCCGTCAGATAGCGACCAACGCTTTTGGTAAATATCGTTGTTTCAAAAAAGATTGTTCGCATAGCCAAACTATAAGCAGCTTGACTATAGACAGCCTATCAACAAATCGCTGCTCGAATAAACAAAAAACCCCGCACATCTCTCAACGTGCGGGGTTTTTCCTGAAGCTTGCAAACCTTACGGCGCGTACGTCAGCAACAGCTCTGTCGGCACCTTGAAGTCCAGGGACATCATGACGCTCAACGCAGTGATGGTGAAGATCGAGAACACGAACAGCTTGCGTGCCCAGACGGTGTCATCGACTGCCTTGTAGCCGGTCCAGGCCATGTACAGCCAGTACATGCCCATGGCGGCGGCGACGGCTAGGTAGCTCATGCCGGCGTAGCCGCTGAAGGTCAGCATCAAGGTCGCCACGAGGAACGCCAGGATGTAGAGCAGGATGTGCTTCTTCGCCACTTGAATGCCGCGTTTCACTGGCAGCACCGGAATCGATGCGGCCAGGTAATCATTGAAACGGAAAATCGCGATGGCGTAGGAATGCGGCATCTGCCACAGGCTGAACATCACCAGCAGGGTAAGTGCGGCCATGTCGAAGCTGTTGGTCACGGCAACGTAACCGATCACTGGCGGCATGGCGCCCGACAGACTGCCCACCAGCGTGCCGTGAACCGACTTGCGCTTGAGGTATAGGCTGTAGAAGCCGACGTAGATGATGAAGCCGATTACTGCGAACAAGGCAGCCAACGGGTTGGCCACCTTGTACAACAAGGCAACGCCGAGAACACCCAGAATGGTCGCGTAAACCAGGGCCAGTTTCAGGGAGATGAGGCCCTGGACCAGCACACGGTTCTTGGTGCGTTCCATCTTCAGGTCGATGTCGCGGTCGATGCAGTTGTTGAACACGCAACCGGAGGCCACGACCAGGGAAGTACCGATCATGGCGGCCAGAAACACCGCCAGATCGACATGCCCTTTCGAGGCCAGGAAGAACCCGCCTGCCACAGAAAGCACGTTACCGAAAATGATCCCCGGTTTGGTGATTTGGATAAAGTGCTTGAGCGACATCGGGTCTACCTCACTTCGCCATCATGTACGTGTGGATGCTGAACATGATCCACAGCGACAGGCCAACCAGCAGCACGATCACAATCGCCGTGAAGACGAACGCGATCACGTTGTTACGCTGTGCAATGGAACGGTCCAGGTGCAGGAAGTAATACAGGTGAACGATCACCTGGATCACTGCGAACAGTAGAACGATTGCCAGCGTCGTCGACTTCGGCAGGGTCGGGTACATCACCAGACCGAACGGAATGACGGTCAGGATTACCGACAGGATGAAGCCGATGGCGTACGACTTGACGCTGCCGTGGCCAGCATCGTGGCTGTCATGGGAGTGTGCATTAGCCATTACAGAGTCCCCATCAGGTAAACAACGGTGAAGACGCAGATCCAGACCACGTCCAGGAAGTGCCAGAACAGGCTCAGGCAGCTCAGACGGGTCTTGTTGGTCGACGTCAGGCCATGCTTGTTGACCTGATACATCATGATGCCCATCCAGATCAGACCGGCCGAAACGTGCAGACCGTGGGTACCGACCAGGGTGAAGAACGCCGACAGGAAGCCCGAACGGCTAGGACCGAAGCCCTCGGAGATCAGCAGGTGGAACTCGTTGATCTCCATGGCGATGAAGCCCGCGCCGAGCAGGAAGGTCATGAACAACCAGCCCAGGACCGCCTGCTTCTTGCCCTTGTACAACGCCAGCATGGCGAAGCCGTAGGTGATCGAACTGAACAACAGCAGAGCGGTTTCGCCCAGCACGTAAGGCAGTTCGAAGATCTCGTGGCCCGACGGGCCACCGGCAACGTTGTTTACCAGTACTGCATACACCGCGAAGATCGACGCAAACAGAATGCAGTCGGTCATCAGGTAGAGCCAGAAACCGTATACGGTCATCTCGCCCGAGTCGTGGTGATGGTCATCGTGCCCATGGTCACCATGGGCGTGTCCAACATTGGTCACTAAGTTCGACATGGTTTAAGCCTGTTCCAACGAGGTTTCAACACGGGTGGCATTGGCCGGGATTTTCCCTGCCGCGACCAGACGCTTGTGCTGCTCGGCTTCGATACGCTCGATCGTTTCAACCGGAACCATATAGCCCTGGTCGTCACGTGCAGCGTGGATCACGAAGTAAACGACGGTGCCCACCAGACTCGCGATCGCCAGCCACCAGATGTGCCAGATCATCGCGAAACCGAAGACGGTCAACAGCGCGCCCATCACCACGCCAGTGGCGGTGTTGTTCGGCATGTGGATCGGCTCGTACTTGGCCGGACGCTGGTACGCAGTACCGTTTTCCTTGGCTTCGGTGAACGGGTCGATGCAGTCAGCCTTAGGCAGCACAGCGAAGTTGTAGAACGGTGGTGGCGACGAGGTCGACCATTCCAGGGTGTGTGCATTCCACGGGTCACCGTGATCGCAAACGTTCTCTGGCTTGTTGCGGTCGCGCACACTGACGTACAGCTGGATCAGTTGGCAGGCGATACCCACAGCAATCATCACCGCACCGAACATGGCAACGTACAGGTACGGTACCCACTCAGGGTTGGTGGTGGCGTTCAGACGACGGGTCATGCCCATGAAGCCCAGTGCATAGAGCGGCATGAACGCGACGAAGAAGCCCGAGATCCAGAACCAGAACGCTGCTTTACCCCAGCCTTCGTGCAGCTTGAAGCCGAACGCTTTCGGGAAGTAGAACGCGAAGCCAGCGATGTAACCGAATACCGCACCGCCGATGATCACGTTGTGGAAGTGCGCGATCACGAACAGGCTGTTGTGCAGCACGAAGTCAGCACCCGGGATGGCCAGCAGTACGCCGGTCATGCCGCCGATGGCGAAGGTCACCATGAAGCCCAGTGTCCACATTACCTGGCTGGTGAAGCGCAGACGGCCCTGGTAGATGGTGAACAGCCAGTTGAACAGCTTCACACCCGTCGGGATGGAAATCAGCATCGTCGCCAGACCGAAGAAGGCGTTGACGCTCGCACCCGAACCCATGGTGAAGAAGTGGTGCAGCCAGACCATGAAGCCCAGTACCGAGATCGCGCCCGAGGCGTAGATCATCGAGTGGTGGCCGAACA
Source organism: Pseudomonas siliginis (assembly GCF_024072275.1). Lineage (NCBI taxonomy): Bacteria > Pseudomonadati > Pseudomonadota > Gammaproteobacteria > Pseudomonadales > Pseudomonadaceae > Pseudomonas > Pseudomonas siliginis. The sequence goes on from NZ_CP099598.1 coordinate 4,834,676, forward strand.
GTTTCTTGCCGGTGAACGCCGAGATCACTTCCGAGAAGATGCCGAATGCCGGCAGGATCAGGATGTAAACCTCAGGGTGGCCCCAGGCCCAGAACAGGTTGACGTACATCATTGGATTGCCACCAAGTTCATTGGTGAAAATGTGGAAATCCATGTAACGGTCAAGGGTCAGCAGTGCCAGGGTAGCGGTCAGGATCGGGAACGAAGCCACGATCAGAACGTTTGCCCAGGTGCAGGTCCAGGTGAAGATCGGCATGTCCATCAGTTTCATGCCAGGGGTACGCATTTTCAGTACGGTCGCGAGGAAGTTGACCCCGGTTAACGTCGTACCCAATCCGGATAGCTGTAGCGCCCAGATGTAGTAATCCATACCCACGCCAGGACTGTATTGCAGACCCGACAGTGGCGGATACGCAACCCAACCGGTCTTGGCGAACTCGCCGACGCCCAGGGACAGGTTGATCAGCACAACGCCGGACACCAGCAGCCAGAAGCTCAGGGAGTTCAGGAACGGGAACGCAACGTCACGCGCGCCGATCTGCAGCGGCACTGCAAGGTTCATCAGGCCGGTGAAGAATGGCATCGCCATGAAGATGATCATGATCACACCGTGAGCGGTGAAGATCTGGTCATAGTGTTCAGGTGGCAGGTAGCCAGGCGAACCCTCGGTGGCCATGGCCAGCTGGGTACGCATCATGATCGCGTCGGCAAAGCCGCGCAGCAGCATGACCATGGCGACGATGATGTACATCACGCCGATTTTCTTGTGGTCGACCGAAGTCAGCCACTCGGTCCACAGGTACGTCCACTTCTTGAAGTAAGTGATCGCAGCGAACAGCGCCAGACCACCGAGGGCGATCATGGCGATGGTCACCATCACGATCGGCTCGTGGAATGGGACTGCTTCCCAACTTAATTTACCAAACATCGTTTACTCCTCTGCCCCGGCAGCTGAATGCGAACCCGCGTCAATATCCGTGGCCGCCACTTCTTTCTCTTTCTTCTCGTGCTTCAGCGGCTTGCCCGGCTTCATACCTTCGTACTTGTCGACGATGATCTGGAACTGGTTCGGCGTGACCGACGAGTAGAGTTCGACTGGGTTGTTCTGGCTCGGTTTGGCCAGGGCCGCGTATTCAGCCTGATCAAGCTGTTTAGGCGACTTCTTGACTTCACTTACCCAGGCGTCGAAATCTTCCTGAGTGGTGGAGATGGCCTTGAATTTCATACCGGTGAAACCGGCACCGCTGTAGTTGGCGGAGATACCGTCCATTTCAGCGTTGCGGTCAGCGATCAGGTGCAGCTTGGTCTGCATGCCCGCCATCGCGTAGATCTGGCCGCCCAGGCCCGGGATGAAGAACGAGTTCATCACGGCGTCGGAGGTGATCTTGAAGTTGATTGGCGTGTGCGCCGGGAACACGATCTTGTTGACCGTGGCAATGCCTTGTTCCGGGTAGATGAACAGCCACTTCCAGTCCAGCGCGACGACTTCGATGGTCACCGGCTTGACGTCAGACTCGATCGGACGATACGGGTCCAGCTCGTGAGTCGAGATGTAAGTGATGTAGCCCAGGGCGATGATGATCAGCACCGGGATGGTCCAGACGGCCACTTCGATCTTGGTCGAGTGCGACCACTTCGGCGTGTAGACGGCGTTCTTGTTCGAAGCGCGGTACTTCCAGGCAAACAGGAAGGTCATGACGATGACCGGCACGACGACCAACAGCATCAGCAGCGTGGCGGTGATGATCAGGTTGCGCTGTTCCAGGCCGACCTGGCCCGTTGGATTGAGCAAGGTCATGTTGCAGCCTCCCAGCAGCAACGTGCCGAGCAGCGGCACTAGGCCTAGTAATCTGGGGTACCTGTTTTTACTCATCTCACGACCTCTAAAGCAGCTTGCGCAATGCAGTTGGGTTTTGATCGCCAACACTTCACCCTGCCAAGGGTTGGCATTTTCTTTGGATTGAATAAGGACCGCCCGTCGCGCGTCTCACGCTCGACAAAACCTTGGGACAGCGTTCAGTTCTTATTCGAATTCGTGGTCAAAGGCCTTGTTACAGACCAATTCCATTTGGTGCGGAAAATTGGAAAGGCACCGACACCAGGGTGTCTCGAAAGCCTCGCGGCTCGCTCGACACCCGACCTCCTGATCAGTTCCTTGATAAAGGCTGAACAGCGTCGGGAATTCAGTGCGGGCGATTGTAGATAGGTAGCGCCCTATACACCATGTCTTATCCCGAAATAATTTTTATCACTCAGAGCAACAATCCATCGCCATTTTTGCAAAAGTTGCGCAAGTTATCGAAAGCGTTTCTCAATAAAAGCGGCAAAATCTGCCAGCGTAACCGCCTCAAATCAGACAGCTCTGCACCCGATCTACAAGCGCTGGAGCGGCGCAAAGCCCGATGTTCCAAGGGCTTCGTCCATCTGCCGGCGCCTGTTAAAACTGCCTGCTCTGGTACGTCCGTGCTCAAGCCCGAAAACACTAAAACTGGCCAATGTTTTTATGTAACAGGCGGCCAATCCGCCGCATCCCGAGTCCCTGCGACAGCCCCTGTGTGACAACATGTCGCACATTTGCCGCACGCTTCATTGCCGTTCGTCACGGTGTTTTCACAAACGCTCTGAAATGCAAAACGCCCCGATTTTCATCAACGAAAATCGGGGCGTTTTGTTTATCGGCAGCTCTGCCGAGAAGTTGACTCAGCGCAGCGCTTTTCGATTACGCGAGGTCAGCAACGGCACCAGAATCACCACCAGCACGAACGCCACCAGCGCCCACTGTGCCAGCGACAGGCCGAGGATCGGCGGATACGGCGTCGAGCAGAAACCGTCGACCTGGAAGCCCAGCGGGAAAATTTTCGCCAACGGCAGATCATCGACAATCGGTTGCAGCACATCGACGCCACAACTCACCGCCGGATAGAACTGCGTATAGACGTGATGCCCGGCCACACCGGCCCCGGCGATCGCACAGATCACTACCAGTGTCTCGAACACGGTGATGCTGCGACGGCTGCGCATGCCCGCACCGATGAAGGCGAACACTGCAATCAGCAACAGTGCATAGCGCTGCAGAATGCACAGTGGGCAAGGTGCTTCGCCGAGCACGACCTGCATGTAAAGTGCGCCGCCGATCAACGCCAGGCAGATGATCCCCAGCAACACCAGATAGCGCCGCTCACGCCCCAACCGCATCGTTTCCTCGCTCATTGCCTTTCCTTTGTAAGTCCATGGTCCAGCCGGCCGGCGGCTGAAATTGTCGCAAGTCTACACCGGGGCAATAAACGATAGAGCGGTTAAGGAATGATTAACCAACATGGCTTTGCGGCGCGCAGAAGATTCGCGAGCAGGCTCGCTCCCACAATGGATCTGCGTCGCACGCAATTCCTGTGGGAGCGAGCCTGCTCGCGAACGAGACAACTCGGTCTCGGATCACTCCAGAGCAGCAGCCGGGCCGAAGAACTCGTAACGGCTCTGCTTCTCCGGCACGCCCAACGCTTTCAGGTGCCGTTTGATCGCGCCCATGAACCCTTTCGGCCCCAGGAAGTAAGCATCGACATCACGCTGCGCCGGCAGCCACTCGCCGAGCAGCTCCTGGTTGAGCATCCCAACCTTGTCCGCCGCCGGGCTGACGCCATCTTCTTCGGCGTAGCAATAGAAGCGTTTGAGCTGCGGATGACGCGCCGCCAGCCCATCGACCCAGTCACGGAATGCGTGGACGCTGCCATTGCGCGCGCAGTGGATAAAGTGCACCGGACGCTCGGTTGCCAGCGCTGCTTCCAGCATCGCCAGCGTCGGGGTGATGCCGACGCCGCCGCTGATCAGCACCAGCGGCTTGTCACTGGCCGCCAGGGTGAATTCGCCCGACGGCGGGAACAGTTGGATGCTCGCGCCGACGTGCAGTTGATCATGCAGGTAGTTTGACGCGCGACCGTTCGGTTCACGCTTGACGCTGATGCGGTACTGACCATTGTTGGCCAGTGCCGACAGCGAATAGTTGCGACGGATTTCTTCGCCGTCGAGCATCAGCTTCATGCCGATGTACTGACCCGGTTCGGCCGCAAGAATCGGCCCTTTGTCCGCCGGTTCGAAGTAGAACGAGGTGATTTCCGCGCTCTCTTGCACCTTCGCCGCGACGATGAATTCACGCGCACCGCGCCAGCCGCCGACCGCTTGTTCCTTCTGGTCATAGATCGCGGTTTCCGCGCCGATCAGGATGTCGGCCAGTTGCCCGTACGCAGCGCCCCAGGCACTCATCACCTCAGGCGTGGCGATCTCTTCGCCGAGCACTTCGGAAATGGCGCGCAGCAGGCAGCTGCCGACGATCGGGTAATGCTCCGGCAGAATCTGCAGGGCGACGTGTTTGTTGATGATCTTCGCCACCAGATCGCCCAACTGGTCGAGCTGATCGATGTGCCGGGCGTACATCAGCACGCCGTTGGCCAAGGCACGCGGCTGATCGCCACTGGCCTGATGCGCCTGGTTGAACAGCGGGCGCACCTGCGGGTATTCGGAGAGCATCATGCGGTAGAAATGCGTGATCAACGCCTCGCCGCCGCTTTCCAGCAGAGGCACGGTGGATTTGATGATGGCACGATCCTGGACGCTAAGCATAAGGTGACTCCTGGGCTTTCTGGAAAGATTGCCTTAGGGATATCAGCTTTCATGCCAACTAATTAATCTATTAAATTCAATAGCTTGAAACCTTCATAGTCATTTCGACACAAATGAACGTATAGTCATCGCGACTACACCTTGTCTCTTTGACTACGTAACCATGACCGCTAAATCCCTGCTTACCGCCCTGCTGCCTCTGGTCGCTGACCTCTCCCGCGAACTGCCCGAGGGCGAGCGCTATCGGCGCCTGCTCGAAGCCATGCGCGCTTTGCTGCCTTGCGATGCCGCCGCGTTGTTGCGTCTGGATGGCGAATCATTGGTGCCGCTGGCGGTGGATGGTTTGAGTACGGATACCCTCGGCCGCCGCTTCAAGGTCAGCGAGCATCCGCGTTTTGAAATCCTGCTGGCCGGCGCCGGGCCGACGCGCTTCGCTGCCGACAGCGACCTGCCCGATCCTTATGACGGTTTGGTCGATGGCCTCGACGATCATCTTGAAGTTCACGACTGCCTCGGCTGTCCTTTATTCGTCGATGAAAAACTCTGGGGCCTGATCACCCTCGACGCGCTGGACCCGGAGCGTTTCGAGCCGATCGAACTCGACGCCCTGCAAGCCTTCGCCAGCCTAGCCTCGGCCACGGTCAATGCGGCCGAACGCATCGAACGTCTGGCCAACCGCGCCGAAGACGAGCATCAGCGCGCCGAGGTCTACCGCCAGGCCAGCGGCCAGCAGCACCGCGAAATGATCGGCCAGAGCAAGGCGCACAAACGTCTGGTGGAAGAAATCAATCTTGTCGGTGGCAGCGATCTGACTGTTCTTATCACCGGCGAAACCGGGGTCGGCAAAGAGCTCGTGGCCCAAGCGATCCACGCCGCCTCCGCGCGCGCCGACAAACCGATCATCAGCCTCAACTGCGCCGCCCTGCCCGACACGCTGGTCGAAAGCGAACTGTTCGGCCACGTGCGCGGCGCCTTCACCGGCGCCACCAGCGATCGGCGTGGCAAGTTCGAACTGGCCAATGGCGGCACGCTGTTTCTTGATGAAGTTGGCGAGCTGTCGCTGACGGTCCAGGCCAAGTTGCTGCGCGTATTGCAGAGCGGTCAATTGCAGCGCTTGGGCTCGGACAAGGAGCACCAGGTCGACGTGCGTCTGATTGCCGCGACCAATCGCGATCTGGCCGAAGAAGTGCGCAGCGGTCGCTACCGCGCCGACTTCTATCACCGTTTGAGCGTGTATCCGCTGCGAGTGCCGGCGCTACGCGATCGTGGGCGTGATGTGTTGTTGCTCAGTGGTTTCTTTCTCGAGCAGAACCGCTCGCGCATGGGCCTCAACAGCCTGCGCTTGAACAGTGATGCTCAGGAGGCGCTGCTGGCCTACACCTGGCCGGGGAATGTCCGGGAGCTGGAGCATTTGATCGGGCGCAGTGCGCTGAAGGCGCTGGGTAACTGCAAAGTGCGGCCGAAGATTCTGAGTCTGAGCGCGGCGGATCTGGATTTGCCCCGTGAGGTTGTGGATAACGTGGTTGCGCCTGCCAATGCAGACTTGGTCAACGTGATGCCGATGATCGGTGGTGATTTGCGCAGTGCCACCGATGAGTTTCAGCGGCGGTTGATCGGTGCAGCGCTGGAGCGTCATCAGGATAACTGGGCAAGTGCGGCGCGGGAGTTGGGGGTGGATCGGGCGAATCTGGGGCGCATGGCCAAACGACTAGGCATGAAGAGCTAAAAGCACACCCTCACCCTAGCCCTCTCCCAGAGGGAGAGGGGACTGATGGGGGGATATTGAAGAATTCCACTGACGTGAAAGATTTCTGCCGAATCCATAATCGACTCGGTCGTTCAGGTCGGTGTAAAACGCCAGACACCTCCGTCGGCCCCCTCTACCTCTGGGAGAGGGGACTGATCGGGGGATATTGAAGAATTCCACTGACGTGAAAGATTTCTTCCGAATCCATAATCGACTCGGTCGTTCAGGTCGGTGTAAAACGCCAGACACCTCCGTCGGCCCCCTCTACCACTGGGTGAGGGGACTGATTGGGGGATATTGAAGAACTCCACTGACGTAAAAGATTTCTTCCGAATCCATAATCGACTCGGTCGTTCAGGTCGGTGTAAAACGCCAGACACCTGCGTCGGCCCCCTCTACCTCTGGGAGAGGGCTGGGGTGAGGGGCAGTGATAGAGAGAACAGCGATCAACTCAAGCCGACTACCCGACAACTAACCTAAAGCCCACCCCTTTAACGCCGATAACACGGCATCAAAGGTTTCTGGCGATTTCCACTCTCGCCCCACAGAAGGTTCTTATGTCCTCCACCAAAGCCCGCGCAGATTCACTTTCGCTTCTGCTGTTTACCTTGCGCAGCGGCAAGCTGATGGCGATCAACCTGCTGAAAGTCAGTGAAATCATCCCCTGCCCGCCGCTGACCAAGCTGCCGGAGTCGCACCCGCACGTCAAAGGCATCGCCTCCCTGCGCGGTGCCTCTTTGTCGGTGATCGACCTCAGCCGCGCGATCGGCGAACGGCCGCTGGAGGATCCCAACGGTGGCTGCCTGATCGTCACCGATGTCAGCCGTTCCAAGCAGGGTCTGCATGTGCAGGCGGTGAGCAAGATCGTCCATTGCCTGACCACCGACATCAAGCCACCACCTTTCGGCTCCGGCGGCTCGCGCGCCTACATCACCGGCGTGACCTCGGTGGACGGCACGCTGGTGCAGGTGCTGGATATCGAAAAAGTCATCCACAGCATCGCCCCGGCGCAGATCGAAATGGCGCCGACCGACCTGACCATGGAAGACGCCGAAGTGCTCGGCAACGCGCGCATTCTGGTGGTCGATGACAGCCAGGTGGCCCTGCAGCAATCGGTGCACACCCTGCGCAACCTCGGCCTGCAATGCCACACCGCGCGCAGTGCCAAGGAAGCCATCGACTGCCTGCTCGACCTGCAAGGCACCGCGCAGCAGATCAATCTGATCGTCTCCGACATCGAAATGTCGGAAATGGACGGCTACGCCTTCACCCGTACCCTGCGCGAAACCCCGGATTTCGCTCACTTGTACGTCTTGCTGCATACCTCGCTCGACAGCGCGATGAACAGTGAAAAAGCTCGCCTGGCCGGTGCCAACGCGGTGCTGACCAAGTTCTCCTCGCCGGAGCTGACCCAACGCCTGATCGAAGCCGCCAAGCACGTCGCGGCCAACGGGCACTGAGTCTTGGCCGAGACGTTTTGCTTTCTGCTGCGCCGCGACTTGAGTGGACCTCTGCCGGATGCTCAGTGGCCGGACGGGATTGAGCTGTCCGTCTACCGCGAGGAACTGGCGCCGGCGGTGCATCAGTTGATGTACCTCGGACATCTGGAAGGTGGCGGTCGAGTGCCGTCACTGGACGATTGGCAGCGGCGCTTTGCCAGCGACCCTGAATACGATCCAGCGCTGTGTTTCGTCGCCCGCGATGCCGAGGGTGTGGTGGGCGTGGCGCAGTGCTGGACCAGTGCGTATATCAAGAATCTGGTGGTGCACCCGCGAATGCAGGGCCGGGGGCTTGGACGCGCGTTGTTGCTGCATGCCTTCAGCGTCTTTCAACAGCGGCGCGAGGGATTTGTCGATTTAAGGGTTCTGGAGGACAACCTGCGGGCGCGGCGGTTGTATGAAAATGCCGGGATGGTTGTGGTTCGGCGCGAGCCTGTGCCCGACTGATCTACCGCTTTCGCGAGCAGGCTCGCTCCCACAGGTGGATTGCATTTCAAACTGTGGGAGCGAGCCTGCTCGCGAAGGGCAGCACTGGCAACTTCCGCTATCCGACAGACTCCAACCTTGGCCATAACCAAGGATGCCCCAACCATGAAAGCCATCACCCTGGCGCTGCTCAGCCTCATCGCCCTCGCCTCCCAGGCCCATGCCTCCAGCCCCGACGCCTGGGCTGCCTATGACAAGACCGTCCTCGCCAGCTGCACCAAGGCCAGCGGCCTGAAAAACGTCAAACCGGTCGGCACACCGGCGCAATTCGACGACCGCGTCGGTTACACCGCCGTTCTGCTGCAAGGCCAATACCCGCAAAAACACATGAAAGGCCAGCAAGGCAGCGAGCTGTGCCTGTACAACAAACAGTCGAAAACCGCGTACGTCACCGAGTGGGATTCGATTCGCCCGACCGCCAAACCTCAGTGAATGGCGCACAACTTGCTTCGACCCGGCCCTGTGCGGTGGTTTTCCGCCACCGTTTCACACCCTGATTGAAGACAGATCGCTCAATGAATACGACGTTTTCCTGCGTAGGTTGCGGCAAATGCTGCACCGATCACCATGTCCCGCTGACGCTCGCCGAAGCCCGCATGTGGGCGGCGGATGGCGGTCAGGTGATCGTGCTGGCCGAGGCTTTTCTCGGCAATGGCCTGGGGCTGCCAGCGCAACAGCGCGAACATGCCGAGCGCCGTTCGGCGGTGGTCCGCAGTGGCACTACTGATGCTCACGTGGCGATCACCTTTGCCGCCTACAACGTCGGCCCCTGCCGGAATCTTGACGACGAAAAGCGCTGCCGGATCTACGAGCGTCGCCCGCTGGTGTGCCGGATTTACCCGGCGGAAATCAATCCGCACATCCCGCTCAATCCTGCTGCCAAGGATTGCCCACCGGAGTCCTGGGAACAGGGACCGGAGCTGATTGTGGGGGGCGAGTTGGTTGATCGGGAACTGGTTGAGTTGATTCAGCGTTCGCGTCAGGCGGATCGGGATGAGATCAAACTCAAGGATGCGATCTGCGCAACCCTGGGAATTCGCACCACGGCGCTCAAGGGCGACGGGTTCACCGCGTACTTGCCGAACATGGATGCCTTTGCGGCAGTGATCGACCAAGTGAGCGCGCAACCGCTAGCGGCGCAAACCAGTGAATGGCTGTTTCATTTGTCCGGCGATGACGTGGCCGGACAGGTGCTGGCTGCGGGTGGGCTGGTGGTGACTGAACCGGCGCAGACTTATGCGTTCATTTCATTGCGCGCGGCTTGATCTGACATTTGTGCTGTAGCGGCTGTCGCATTCGCGAGCAGGCTCGCTCCCACATTGGATCTGCGCCAAACACAAAACCTGTGGGAGCGAGCCTGCTCGCGAAGAGGCCAGCACAAGCACCATCACTTTCCGATGTCAGCGCTTACCCATCGACCGACGCGTCCCCGGCGGCGCCATGCCCGGGGTTTTGGTGTGGCCATTCTTCGCGCCATTCTTGTACCACGGCTGATTCGAGCCTTTCGCCGAGGCAAGCTCGCCCGGCTTGAACGGGAACTTGAACGCCGGGATCTCGGCCTTGGTTTCGCTGGCGTCAGCCACTTCAGCCGGGACGTCGCTCACAGCGTCGTCAACCGGCGGTTGGGTCGGGGAAGTCATAAAAGCTCCGGGAACATAAAGTCGGCCCGATCAGTGAGCCGCAAAGGCGCGCAGTATACCTGTGCGCTGTGGCTCGGCATCTGAAGATTTGCACGGTGCGCTGAATGGTTTCCCCTCACCGTAACCCTCGCCCTGGGGAGGGGACAGACCGAGGTGTTTACTCGAGGTCCGCCGACATGGGATACCGAGTCGAACTCAGGTTCGAAAAGCCCACAAATCGGCTCCCTCTCCTTGGGGAGAGGGCTGGGGTGAGGGGCGAATCCAACACAAGACCATCGCCGCACACTGCTACTCCCCATCTATACAAACGAAACTGACAATCCTGACAGCCAGCCGTCACCCTGCCGACCGCCTGACCGGTTTATAACTGGTCAATCTGCCCAAACTCCAGACTTCGGCGCCGCGCATGTCCATCCAGAAAAACAAAATCCTGCTGGCCACTCTCCTGATTCTGCTGGCAGCCGCCGGCCTGTGGTTCGCGCTGAAACCGGCGCCGGCCAAACTGGCTACACCGACCGCCATCCCGGTACGCGTCGTAACGGTCAGCGCCAAAGACGTGCCGCGCTACACCAGCGGCATCGGCTCGGTGCTTTCGCTGCACAGCGTGGTGGTGCGTTCGCAGATCGACGGCATTCTGACGAAAATTCTGGTCAAGGAAGGCCAACGGGTCAAAGCAGGCGACCTGCTCGCGACCATTGACGACCGCTCGATCCGCGCCAGCCTCGACCAGGCCCGGGCGCAGTTGGGCGAGAGTCAGGCGCAGTTGCAGGTCGCGCTGGTCAATCTCAAGCGCTACAAACTGCTCAGCGTCGACGACGGCGTATCGAAACAGACCTTCGACCAGCAACAGGCCTTGGTCAATCAGCTCAAAGCCACTGCGCAAGGCAATCAGGCCTCGATCGATGCGGCGCAGGTGCAACTGTCCTACACGCAGATTCGCTCTCCGGTTACTGGGCGCGTCGGTATTCGTACGGTCGATGAAGGCAACTTCCTGCGCATGACCGACACCCAGGGCCTGTTCACCGTCACGCAGATCGACCCGATCGCCGTCGAGTTCTCCCTGCCGCAGCAGATGCTGCCGACCCTGCAAAGCCTGATCAGCGACCCGCAACGCGCCCCGGTCAAGGCTTACATCGGCGCCGACACCGATGGCGAAACCGGCAATTTGCTCGGCGAAGGTCAGCTGACCCTGATCGACAACCAGATCAACGCCAACACCGGCACCATCCGCGCCAAGGCCGAATTCGCCAATGCCAGCCAGAAGCTCTGGCCGGGTTTGCTGGTGACGGTAAAAATTCAGACCGCTGTGGATAAAGACGCGCTGGTGGTTCCGCCCACCGTCGTACAGCGAGGCCTCGAACAACACTTCGTTTACCGCGTGAAGGACGACAAGGTCGAGGCAGTGCCGGTGCAAATGGTTTATCAGGGCAGCGGCCAGGACATCATCAAAGGCGTCAACGCCGGTGACGTACTGGTGACCGACGGGCAGTCGCGGCTCAAGCCGGGGTCGAGCGTGCAAATCATGAGCGAGCCGCCGCAAGTGGTGCAGGCGGAGCCCAAGCCATGAACTCGCATAAAGGCATCTCGACCTGGTGCATCGATCACCCGGTAGCGACGATTTTGCTGACGTTCGCTCTGGTACTGGTCGGCGTAATTGCCTTCCCGCGTTTGCCGATTGCGCCACTGCCGGAAGCGGAGTTTCCTACAATTCAAGTGTCGGCGCAGTTGCCCGGCGCCAGCCCCGACACCATGGCTTCCTCGGTGGCGACGCCGCTGGAGGTGCAATTCAGCGCCATCCCCGGCATGACCCAGATGACCTCGAGCAGCGCGCTGGGCTCAACCCTGCTGACCTTGCAGTTCACTCTCGACAAAAGCATCGACACCGCCGCCCAGGAAGTGCAGGCGGCGATCAATACCGCCGCCGGCAAGTTGCCCAAAGACATGCCGACGCTGCCCACATGGAAAAAGGTCAACCCGGCCGATAGCCCGGTGCTGATCCTCAGCGTCAGCTCGACGCAAATGCCCGGCACCGAACTCAGCGACCTGGTGGAAACCCTGCTCTCGCGTCAGATCAGTCAGATCGACGGCGTCGGCCAGATCAACATCACCGGTCAGCAACGCCCGGCGATTCGCGTACAAGCTTCGGCGGACAAACTCGCGGCGATTGGCCTGACGCTGGCCGACATTCGGCTGGCGATTCAGCAGACCAGCCTCAACCTGGCCAAAGGTGCGTTGTACGGCGAATCGAGCATCTCGACGCTGTCGACCAACGATCAGTTGTTCCACCCCGAGGACTACAGCCAACTCATCGTTTCCTACAAGGATGGCGCCCCGGTTCACCTGCGCGATGTCGCCAAAGTCGTCAACGGTGCGGAAGATGCCTACGTGCAGGCCTGGGCCGGAGATCGACCTGGTGTGAATCTGGTGATTTTCCGCCAGCCCGGCGCCAACATCGTTGAAACCGTCGACCGCATTCAAGCCGCCCTGCCCGGCCTCGAAGCGATGCTGCCGGCCTCGGTGCAGGTGAAAACCCTGATCGACCGCACGCAGACCATTCGCGCCTCGCTGCATGAAGTGGAAATCACTTTGCTGATCGCGATCCTGCTGGTGGTCGCGGTCATGGCGCTGTTCCTGCGCCAGTTGTCGGCGACGCTGATTGTCTCGGCGGTGCTCGGTGTCTCGCTGATCGCCAGTTTCGCCCTGATGTACGTCCTCGGCTTCAGCCTGAACAACCTGACGCTGGTGGCGATCGTCGTCGCGGTCGGCTTCGTTGTGGACGATGCGATCGTGGTGGTGGAAAACATTCATCGGCATCTCGAGGCCGGTGACGATATGCGCGAGGCGGCGATCAAGGGAGCCGGCGAGATTGGCTTCACCGTCGTTTCGATCAGTTTCTCGCTGGTGGCGGCATTCATTCCGCTGCTGTTCATGGGCGGTGTGGTCGGGCGCCTTTTCAAGGAATTCGCCCTGACCGCGACATCGACCATCATGATTTCCGTGGTGGTCTCGCTGACGCTGGCGCCAACCCTTGCTGCGCTGTACATGCGCAAACCGGTGCATCACGCCAGCGCCAAACCGGGTTTCAGCGAGCGCTTGCTCGGCTGGTACGAAAAAGGCCTGCGCCGCGCCCTTGATCATCAGAAATTGATGATTGGTGTGTTCGGTCTTTCGCTGGCGCTGGCTGTTGCCGGTTACATCTTTATTCCCAAGGGTTTCTTTCCGGTGCAGGACACCGGATTTGTCCTCGGCACCACCGAAGCCGCTGCGGATATCTCCTACGGCGACATGGTGAAAAAACACTTGGCGATGGCCGAAATCGTTGCAGCCGATCCGGCGGTGCAGGCGTTTTCGCACTCGGTCGGGGTTTCCGGCAGCAACCAGACCATCGCCAACGGGCGCTTCTGGATCGCCCTGAAAAAACGTGGCGATCGCGATGTCAGCGCCAGCCAGTTCATCGATCGCATCCGCCCGCAACTGATGAAAGTCCCCGGCATCGTCCTGTATCTGCGCGCCGGGCAGGACATCAACCTAAGCTCCGGCCCCAGCCGTGCGCAGTACCAATACGTACTGAAGAGCAATGACGGCGCGACCCTCGCCACCTGGACCCAGCGCCTGACCGAGAAACTGCGCAGCAACCCGGCATTCCGCGACATTTCCAATGACCTGCAACTGGGCGGCAGCATCACCCACATCAGCATCGATCGCAGCGCAGCGGCGCGTTTCGGCTTGACGGCAAGCGATGTCGACGAGGCGCTGTACGATGCGTTCGGCCAACGGCAGATCAATGAATTCCAGACCCAGGTCAATCAGTACAACGTGATTCTGGAACTGGATACCAAACAACGCGGCAAGGCCGAAAGCCTCAACTATTTTTACCTGCGCTCACCACTCAGTGGGGAAATGGTGCCGCTCTCGGCTCTGGCCCGATTCGACGCGCCGACCATCGGCCCGCTGTCGATTGCCCATGACGGCATGTTCCCCGCCGCCAACATGTCATTCAACCTCGCCCCCGGCGTGGCATTGGGCGATGCGGTGATTCAGCTCAATCAGGCCAAGGCCGAGATCGGCATGCCCACCGCGATCAGCGGCAATTTCCAGGGCGCGGCGCAGGCGTTCCAGAGTTCGCTGGCCAGCCAGCCATGGCTGATTCTGGCGGCGCTGGTGGCGGTGTACATCATTCTCGGCGTGCTTTATGAAAGCTTCGTGCATCCGCTGACGATCATTTCGACCCTGCCGGCAGCAGGCCTCGGCGCGGTGATCATGCTGTGGATCTGCGGCCAGGACTTTTCGATCATGGCGTTGATCGGTCTGGTGCTGCTGATCGGCATCGTCAAAAAGAACGGCATCCTGATGATCGACTTTGCGCTCGAGGCGCAGCGCCAGCGTGGCCTGCCGCCGCAGGAGGCGATTTTCGAGGCGTGCATCACCCGGTTCCGGCCGATCATCATGACCACCCTCGCCGCCCTGCTCGGTGCGTTGCCGCTGATGCTCGGCTACGGCACCGGCGCCGAATTGCGCCAGCCGTTGGGCATTGCCGTGGTCGGTGGTTTGCTGGTCAGCCAGATGCTGACGCTGTTCACCACGCCGGTCATATACTTATGGCTCGAGCGGCTGTTTCACCGGCACTCACACCCACCAGCCCCAACGCCCGCAACGGCACTGGCGACCACAGACTGAGGCGGTCATGCGCGTTCTGATTATCGAAGACGAAGAAAAAACCGCGGACTATCTGCACCGTGGCCTGACCGAACAGGGCTACACCGTCGACCTTGCCCGCGACGGTGTCGAAGGCCTGCATCTGGCGCTGGAATGCGACCACGCCGTGATCGTCCTCGACGTCATGCTGCCGGGGCTCGATGGCTTCGGCGTACTGCGCGCATTGCGTGCGCGCAAGCAGACCCCGGTGATCATGCTCACCGCCCGCGAGCGCGTCGAAGATCGCATCAAGGGCCTGCGCGACGGCGCCGACGATTACCTCGGCAAACCGTTTTCCTTTCTCGAACTGGTCGCCCGCCTGCAAGCGCTGACCCGGCGCAGCGGCGGCCACGAACCGGTGCAAGTGACCATCGCCGACCTGTGGATCGATTTGATCAGCCGCAAGGCCACCCGCGCCGGCACGCGCCTGGACCTGACGGCGAAAGAGTTCTCCCTGCTCAGCGTGCTGGCCCGTCGCCAGGGCGAAATCCTTTCGAAAACCGCCATCGCGGAAATGGTCTGGGACATCAATTTCGACAGTGACGCCAACGTCGTCGAAGTCGCGATCAAACGCCTGCGCGCCAAGCTCGACGGGCCGTTCAACGAAAAACTGCTGCACACCATTCGCGGCATGGGTTATGTGCTGGAGAGCCGTGGTGTCCAGTAACTCGATTGCCTTGCGCCTGAGCGGCATGTTCACGCTGGTGGCGCTGGTGGTGTTTCTGTTGATTGGCGGCGCGCTGTATCAACAGGTCGACAAGGGCTTGGGATTGTTGCCCGAAGCCGAGCTGGATGCGCGGTACAGCGTGCTCGAATCCACCGTTGGCCGTTACGGCACGCCGGAGCATTGGGTGAAGATCAACAACAAGCTCAAACTGCTCGGTGAGGAAGACAAGCGCATCAGTTTCTGGATCAGCAGCGGTGATCCGCGCTACGAGTACGGCAACCTTACGCCGCAGATTCGCGCGGCCATCAACGGCCCGTTGGGCATGCACGATCTGCAACTGCCCGATCAGCCCTACCCGCTGAAAGTGCTGGTCAGTCAGTTCCCGGCCAAGGACCAGCGCCCGCCGCTGCGCTTCATGATCGGCATCGACACCGAGACATTGCATCAGACCCAGCATCACTTGCTCATCGCCCTGATCAGTCTGGCGATTGTCGGGGTGCTGCTGGCCTCGGCATTGGGCTATTGGGTCGCAAGAATCGGTCTGAAGCCGTTGATCAAGCTGTCGCAGGAAGCCCAGCGTCTGGCCCCACCACTGCGCGCCGGACGCTTGCGCCTGTCGCCGCTGCCGCCGGAACTGGAGCAGTTTGTCGAATCGTTCAACTCAACTCTGGAACGGGTTGAACTGGCCTATTCGCGGCTGGAATCGTTCAACGCCGACGTCGCCCATGAACTGCGTTCGCCGCTGACCAACCTGATCGGCCAGACCCAGGTCGCACTGACTCGCGGGCGCTCCGCCGAACACTATTTCGAAGTGCTGCAATCCAATCTCGAAGAGCTTGAGCGACTGCGCTCGATCATCAACGACATGCTGTTTCTGGCCAGCGCCGATCAGGGCAACAAGGCGACCAAACTGACCTCGACGTCACTGGCTGATGAGGTGGCGACGACACTGGACTATCTGGATTTCATTCTTGAGGACGCGCAGGTTGAAGTGCAGGTCAGCGGCGATGCGCAAGTGCAAATCGAGGTCGCGCACCTGCGCCGGGCGTTGATCAACTTGCTCAGCAACGCGGTGCAGCATACCGATCCGGGCCAGGTGATCGAGGTGCGCATCGAGGTTGAAGAACACCAGGTGAGCATTGGCGTGGCCAATCCCGGGACGCCGATTGCCAGCGAGCATCTGCCGAGGTTGTTCGAACGGTTTTATCGGGTCGATGCCTCGCGTAGCAACAGCGGCAATAACCACGGCCTGGGGCTGGCGATCGTCAAGGCGATTGCGCTGATGCATGGCGGGGATGTGTTTGTGCGCAGTGATCGGGGCATGAACACCTTTGGCATCCATCTCCCGGTCTGAATGCTCAGCCAAGCCCTGTGGCGAGGGGATTTATCCCCGCTCGGCTGCGCAGCAGTCGCAAATCCTGTGCACAAGCTCTAAGAATCTTTGAGGCTGGAATTCTTGGGGCCGCTTCGCAGCCCAACGGGGATAAATCCCCTCGCCACAGGCCACCATCACGCACAGACCGGGTTGTTACCCGTGCCGATCTTTGCTTTTGCTGTAACAGTCATTTATGAAAATCGCGCTGTTTCCCAACCCTCGGCAACCTTATCTTTGCCCGCACCAAACAGCACTCGCCAAGCGAGAAGGTTTTCAAGATGTCCAACAGTATGGGTATTGCCAGCGCATTCGTTTTGTCCTCATTGATCCTGTCGCCGATGGCGATGGCTGAAGAATCGCAAGCGTTCGTGGCGCACAACGTCGCGCGCGCACAGGCATTCGATCAGCATCAGGCCGAAGTGATGGCCAAGGCTCAAGACGCGACGCAATCCCCGCAGGCCGCTACTTCCCAGGCTCAAGCGCTCGAGAAAGACAGCTGAGTCTCACCGCGAAAGGTTTCCCTCGACGCGGTTGTTTGGCTCTTCCCGTTCAACCGTCGTCACTCCAGGCCGCTGCCATTCAGCGGCCTTTTTTCGTTGTGGTCTGAAAGCCGTCTGGCGCGTCTGAAAAAACAAGAAACATCAAGCCGCTCATGAACCAGAGCGGCCCGCTGACCCAAGGAGCTCCACCGCACGTGTTTTACCCTGCCTGCCTCACCCCGCTGTTCATTGCAATTGCCGCAACGATTGCTCCCGCCGCCCACGCCGACGAGCCCGCTGAACAAGGTTTCGTCGAAGGCTCAAGCCTCAGCCTCAATGCCCGCAACTACTACATGAATCGCAACCGCTTGCAGAAAGCGGACGACAACATTGAATGGGGGCAAGGTTTTCTCGGGGTTTTCGAATCGGGTTATACCGAAGGCACGGTCGGCTTCGGCGTCGATGCTCATGCCATGCTCGGCTTGAAACTCGATGGCGGAGGCGGTACCGACGGTTCGAGCATCCTGCCGATCAGCGACGGCAACGGCAAAGCGCCGGGCTCGTTTTCAACCGCCGGCGGGACCCTGAAGCTGCGAGCATTCGATACCGAACTGAAGGCCGGTGACCTGTTCCTCACCAACCCGGTGATTGCCGGCGGCGACACGCGGATGCTGCCGCAGACCTTTCGTGGCATCAGCCTGAGTAACCGCAGCTTCGACGGCTGGCTGATCGAAGGTGGCCAGGCCCGTTTCACCAAGCCCTATAACCAGAGCGGTCATACGCGAATTGGTACGTCGTACGGCACCCTCAGCGACGGTGACGAAAGCCGCCACCTGAACTGGGCCGGTGTGGCCTGGAGCGGCGTTGAGGGCCTGACCAGCAGCCTTTACGCGTCCGAGCTCAAGGACATCTGGAACCAGTACTACTACGACCTCGACTACACCTGGCAACTGAACGATCTGGTCAGCCTCAACCCGGGCCTGCACTTCTATCACACGCAAGACACCGGTGATGCGCTGCTCGGCGATATCGACAACAACACCTACAGCCTGCACTTCACCGTTGGCGTCGGTCATCACAGCGTTACCGCCGCCTTTCAGCGGGTCAACGGTAATACGCCGTTCGACTACATCAGCCAGGGCGACAGCGTTTATCTAGACAACTCGCAGCAGTATTCGGACTTCAACGGTCCGAACGAACGCTCCTGGAAGCTCAAGTACGCTTACGACTTCACTGGCCTCGGCATGCCCGGATTGACCTCGGCGCTGTCCTATTCACGCGGCACGGTGGACCTGACCAAAGCCGACCCGAACAGCGCAGGCTATTCCAGCTGGTACAGCGCCGACGGCCATAACGCCAAGCATTGGGAACGCGACATCGATTTGCAGTACGTCGTGCAAAGCGGCCAGGCCAAGGATCTCGCGGTACGCCTGCAATGGGCGACCAACCGTGGCGGCAACGGCTACGGCGCGATTGATTCGGATACAGATGAATACCGCGTGATCATCGACTACCCGGTCAACGTCTTCTAAGATCGGCGCTGCGTTTTTCAGATCCTGTGATCTACCCTGTGGGAGCGAGCCTGCTCGCGAAAGCTGATTGTCAGTCAACATCTGTGTTGAATGACACACCGCTTTCGCGAGCAGGCTCGCTCCCACAGGTTTGTCCGGCGTCAGCCCTACTAAGCTTACGAAACCACTCCTACCGACAGCCCATCATGATCACCAGCCGCACGCCTTCCATCACAGGCCTTACCGGTCGCCCCGAGCGCCTGCTGATCCTCGGCAGCCTGCTGACGGTGATTGCGATGGTGTGCATCGTCACATTTCTGCTGATCCGCGAGTACGCCAGTGCGCAGGAAGTCGCCACGCGCCGCGCCACGACCATCGCGCAATTGATCGACGCCGATGTGCTGCGCACCGTCGAGCTGTACGACCTGACGCTGCAAGGGCTGATCGCCGCCGCCCAGCGTGACGACCTGCAGAACGTCTCGCCGCAGATCCGTCATCTGGCCCTGTTCGATCGCTCTGCCACCGCGCGTTTCAAAGGCGACATCCTGCTGCTCGACAAGCATGGCGAGGTGATCGCCGACTCCTCGCGCATCGAACCGAAACCGGGCAATTTCGCCGACCGCGATTATTTCCTCGCCCATGCGTTCAACCGTGACATGGGCATGTTCATCAGCCGCCCGTTCAAGACCCGTTGCGATTGTGAAGAAGCCGATCAGTGGCGCATCAGCTTCAGCCGGCGCATCTCCTCGCAGACCGGTGAATTCCTCGGCGTAGCGGTGGCGTCGCTGAAACTCGACTACTTCGACGACCTGTTCAAAAGCCTCGACATCGGCACCGACAGCACATTGAACATCATCAACAGCGATGGCGTGCTGCTCGCGCAGAAGCCCTATTTGCAAAGCGATTCGGTCGGCAAGAGTTTCGGCAACCGGCCCAACGTCGTGCGGATTCTCAACGATCGCGATGGCAGCGGCAGTTTCACCAGTACCTCGAGCATGGATAAACAACGCCGGCTCTATACCTACTCGCGGGTCGGCAATCTGCCGTTGACGGTGATGGTCGCGCTGTCCAGCGAGGAGGTGTTCGGCACCTGGCGCCGCACAGCGATTCTGATCAGCGGCGCCACCGGCGTGTTGTGCCTGGGGCTGTTGTGGCTGACCTGGCTGCTCGCTCGGGAACTGCGTTTGCGCCATCGCGCCGAACGCGAACTGGCGCAACTGGCTGCCACCGATGATCTGACCGGCGTTGCCAACCGACGCATGCTCGACCAGACCCTGCGCCACGAATGGTTCCGCGCGCAGCGCTCCGGCCAGCCGCTGTCGGTGATGATGATCGATGCTGACCACTTCAAGGCCTTCAATGATCGCCATGGCCATCAGGCCGGGGATCAGGTGTTGCGCGAACTGGCCAAGGTAATCACCGCGAACGTGCGGCGCCCGGCGGATCTGGTCGCGAGGTATGGCGGTGAAGAGTTTTCGGTGATTCTTGCCGAGACCGACAGCGCCGGGGCGCAGCAGATCGCCGAGCAGATTCGCCGGGCTGTGGAAAACTTGCCATGGGTTGAAGGCGCTGAGCGGGCGATGACGGTGAGTATCGGCATCGCGACATGGACATCGGCGAGCGAGATGACACTTGAGCAGCTGCTGTTTGCAGCGGACAAGGCGCTGTATCAGGCCAAGGAAGGCGGGCGCAATCGCGTTGTAGTGTCAATTTAAAGTCAAAAGATCGCAGCCTTCGGCAGCTCCTACATCTGGAATGCGGTATCCCTGTAGATACCGTCTTGAGCCTCACCGGGCAAGCGCAAGTTTCGGGTCATATGGCAGTCCTGACTTGAGCACTCCGTAAATGAAGTGCAGCAGCTTGCGCATTGCTGCGCAGATGATCTGCTTGGGGGCCTTGCCATTGGCTTCCAGGCGTTCTTTCATCGCCTTGATCGCCTTATTGTGTTTCAGCGCCACCATGCCAGGCATGTAAAGGCCTGCACGCAGCCGTGCTGACCCTACTCTTGAGATCAGGGTGTGACCTTTGAGCTTTCCTGATTCCTGCAGCTTTGGATTGAGCCCTGCGGCAGCGACCAGTTGGCGAGGATCACTGTATTTGCGCAGGTCACCCAGTTCGGCGAGCAATCGTTCAAGCGTTTTTTGTCCGATGCCGTCGATGGTTACGATGAGATCCCGCATCTGACGCATATCCGGGTCGTCATCGATGTGTTTTTTGATCGCCTTATGCGTTTCTACGATCTCTTTTTCGATATGGCGCAGAACGGAGTTGATCGAGTCTTTGACCTTTTCGTCGGAAACGTCCAGACGATTAAGCTCCATTTGTTCCATTTCCTGAAGGTCATCCAGGCGGCGCACCATTGCTTTTAACTGGCGGTATTTCAGCGGCTCAGGCGCCCATGGGTGAAGTTTTTGATCCTTTTCCCGGGCAAAGTCGGCGATCAGTTTGGCATCGCTTTTATCGGTCTTGATGCGGCGCAGTTCGCTGTCAGCGTACGCTTTGGTCGTAGCCGGGTTCACGACGCAGACCCGGAAGCCTTTGTTGTAAACGAATTCCGCGAGCTCCAAGTGGTAGACGCTGGTGGCTTCCATCACGATCAGGGCCGAACGCTCGGCGTTTTTTTCTAGCCACGCCTCAAACTCTTTAAAGCCCTTTGGATCGTTGGCCAGCTTGGCCTTGGTTTTGTGCTTGCCGTTGGGCTGGTGTGTAGCGATATCAAAGGTGTTCTTTGCGATGTCGACGCCAACGAAACCGGACATGATCGTTTCTCCACTTGTTCCCTGTTGCGATCATCACGTCACTCTGTCCAACCTTGCGAATGCGGGCTCTCGCCGCAGGCGGGCCCAAGATACCGTGCGAACTGTACGAGTGAGTGTGGAGGGCTGGAGCACGATCTACGTCACAGGCAAAAAGCCTAAGGAGCTGCGCGGCTTCCAAGTCCCTCCCTCGATGATCAGTCGAGAACTATCGCTCCTGACGGAGCGTTAGTCGAGATACAAGGAGCTGCCGAAGGCTGCGATCTTTTGATCTTTTAAAGGGCATAAAAAAAGGCCATCCGAGGATGGCCTTCAAAAAACTAGAGAGGTTTTTTACTTACACCGCCGCAACCGGGCGCATGTAAGAGATCGGTGCTGTGCTGGCGTCTTCGAACGTCACCACTTCCCAAGCATCTGTCTGCTCAATCAATTTGCGCAGCAGCTGGTTGTTCAGTGCATGACCGGACTTGAAGCCTTTGAACTCACCAATCAGGCTGTTGCCCAGCAGGTACAGGTCGCCAATCGCGTCGAGGATCTTGTGTTTGACGAATTCGTCTTCATAACGAAGACCGTCTTCGTTCAACACGCCATCAGCGTCGACCACGATCGCGTTTTCCACGCTGCCGCCGAGTGCGAGGTTGTGCTTGCGCAGGTACTCGATGTCACTCATGAAACCAAAGGTACGGGCGCGGCTGACTTCTTTTACGAACGAAGTGCTGGAAAAATCCACGCTTGCACTCTGGGTGCGGTCCCGGAATACCGGGTGATCGAAATCGATCTCGAAGCTCACCTTGAAGCCTTCGAAAGGGACGAAAGTGGCGCGCTTGTCGCCGTCTTCCACTGTCACTTCACGCAGGATGCGGATGAATTTCTTGGCGGCGTCCTGTTCTTCCAGGCCTGCCGATTGAATCAGGAATACGAAGGGTCCAGCGCTGCCATCCATGATCGGGACTTCGGACGCGGAGAGCTCGACGTAGGCGTTATCGATGCCCAGGCCAGCCATGGCCGAGAGCAAGTGCTCTACCGTGTCCACTTTGACGTCGCCATTGATCAGCGTCGTCGACATAGTGGTTTCACCGACGTTTTCCGCGCGGGCAGGAATCTGCACCACAGGGTCGAGGTCAGCGCGACAAAACACAATGCCAGTGTCGACAGGCGCAGGCTTGAGGGTCAGATAGACCTTCTCGCCGGAATGCAGGCCTACACCTGTGGCACGGATAATATTTTTCAGTGTGCGTTGTTTAATCATGGCTTGGGCCGCTTCAGCGCAAATTGCGAACTGGTATCAACAAAGGCTGGCGATGATAGCAGACCATGCCTTTGCTGAACACCAATCACCTTCATAGCCCTGATACATTCCATCAATCGGCCTGACGACGCAGGAATGCCGGAATGTCCAGGTAATCCAGGTCATCCTGCGGATTCATCTTCGCGGCAGCCGCAGCACCGGCCTGAGCCTGGTTGCGCATGACGGTCGGACGGTCCAGATCACGGTAGTTCACCGCTGGCTGCTCCTGACGGGCCGGAGCCGGTTGTTGCACCTGCGCCGAAGCCATCGAGGTGTGAACGGTGTTGTCGATGACCTTTACAGGCTTCTCGATTTTCGCGCCCAGACCGGTGGCAACCACAGTCACGTGCAGCTCGTCGCGCATGTCCGGATCGATAACGGTACCGACTTTGACCATCGCGTGCTCGGAAGCGAAGGCTTCGATGATCGAACCCACGTCGGAGTACTCACCCAGGGACAGGTCAGGACCGGCGGTGATGTTCACCAGAATGCCGCGCGCGCCTTGCAGGTTGACGTCTTCCAGCAGCGGGTTGCGGATTGCCGCTTCGGTAGCTTCACGTGCACGGTTCGGACCGCTGGCGCAGCCAGTGCCCATCATCGCCATGCCCATTTCGCTCATCACGGTGCGTACGTCGGCGAAGTCGACGTTGATCATGCCCGGACGCTTGATGATGTCGGAGATACCGCGAACGGCACCGGCCAGTACATCGTCAGCCTTGGCGAAAGCCGACAACAGGCTTGCGTCTTTGCCGAGAATGGTCAGCAGTTTTTCGTTCGGAATGGTGATCAGCGAGTCGACGCTTTCGGAAAGCATGCGAATGCCTTCGTCGGCGATCTGCATACGCTTGCGGCCTTCGAACGGGAACGGACGGGTCACGACCGCAACGGTCAGGATGCCCATTTCCTTGGCCACTTCGGCGATGATCGGCGCTGCACCGGTACCGGTACCGCCGCCCATGCCGGTGGTGATGAACACCATGTTGGTGCCAGCCAGGACTTCAGCGATGCGCTCACGGTCTTCCAGAGCGGCTTGACGGCCGACTTCAGGATTGGCGCCGGCACCCAGGCCCTTGGTCACGCCGGTGCCCAGTTGCAGGATGGTCCGCGCGCCGATGTTTTTCAGCGCTTGAGCATCGGTGTTGGCGCAGATGAACTCAACGCCTTCGATGTTGCTCTTGACCATGTGATTGACAGCGTTGCCGCCGCCACCGCCGACACCGATAACTTTGATTACCGGGCTTGCGGGGATGTTGTCTACGAGTTCGAACATTTTCCCTCTCCTTACATTCTCTAGTTTTTTCGCCTACTGCTGTTTGTAGCGGTGTATCTGCTGCAGTTGCTTGCCGCTTGAAGCTTGTCGCTTCGAGCTGCTTTTAAAAATTGCCCTGAACCCACTTTTTCAAGCGGTCCAGCAGCGGCGCCTGAGGCTCTTCGCTGCTGTAGCTGTCGCGGCTGCCGATGCCGGAGAACGAAACTCCGTCGGACTGCTTTTGCAGGCCGTACATCAACAAACCGACGCCAGTGGAATAAATCGGGTTGCGCACCACGTCATCCAGACCTTTCACGCCATGCGGTACACCGAGGCGCACCGGCATGTGGAAGATTTCTTCGGCCAGTTCAGTGGCGCCTTCCATTTTCGACGTACCGCCGGTGAGCACGATGCCCGCCGGGATCAGGTCTTCGTAGCCGCTGCGACGCAGCTCGGCCTGGATCAGGGTGAACAGTTCGTCGTAACGCGGCTCGACCACTTCGGCCAAGGCCTGACGCGACAGCTCACGCGGTGGACGGTCGCCAACGCTCGGCACCTTGATGGTTTCACCGGCACCGGCCAGTTTGGCCAGGGCGCAGGCGTAACGGATCTTGATCTCTTCGGCGTACTGGGTCGGGGTGCGCAACGCCATGGCGATGTCGTTGGTCACTTGATCACCGGCAATCGGGATCACGGCGGTGTGACGGATCGCGCCTTCGGTGAAGATCGCGATGTCGGTGGTGCCGCCGCCGATGTCGACCAGGCACACGCCCAGTTCTTTCTCGTCGTCGGTCAGCACCGAGTAGGCCGAGGCCAGTTGCTCGAGGATGATGTCGTCGATTTCCAGACCGCAGCGACGCACGCATTTTTCAATGTTCTGTGCAGCGTTGACGGCGCAGGTGACCACGTGAACCTTGGCTTCCAGACGCACGCCGGACATGCCCAGAGGCTCGCGCACGCCTTCCTGGTTATCGATCACGTAATCCTGCGGCAGGGTGTGCAGCACGCGCTGGTCAGCCGGGATCGCCACGGCCTGAGCGGCGTCGAGCACACGCTCAAGGTCAGCCGAGCTGACTTCGCGATCACGGATCGCGACGATGCCGTGGGAGTTCAGGCTGCGGATGTGATTGCCCGCAACGCCGACGAACGCCGAGTGAATGCGGCAGCCGGCCATCAGTTGGGCTTCTTCGATCGCGCGCTGGATCGACTGCACGGTGGATTCGATGTTGACCACCACGCCCTTCTTCAGGCCGCGGGACGGATGCGTGCCGATCCCGACGATTTCCAGCTGGCCGTCGTCCGCGACCTCGCCTACCAGCGCCACCACTTTGGAGGTGCCGATATCCAGACCGACGATCATTTTGCCGCTTTGCACGTTTGCCATGGGTCCTGCCTCTTCTTAATTCTTTGCGACAGCGGGTTGGGCTGTCGTCGGCGCTACGGGTTCCCGCCAGCCAACAGCGAGGCCGTTGGCGTAGCGCAGATCGATGCGCGCAATGTTCGTAATCTGCTCTTTCAGCGTCTTGTCATAGATGGCGATAAAGCGGCGCATCTTTTCCACCAGGTTGCCGCGTCCCAGCAGCAACTCGATGCCGGGGCCGGAACTGCCGGCACCGGTGGTCAGGAACCAGCTGCCGCGTTCACGCAATTCCAGGCGTGCAATCGAAAAACCCAGCGGGCGCAGCATCTGGCTCAGCACCTGATACTGCTGCATCACCTGCTGCTGAGCCCGTTGTGGGCCGAACAGCTGCGGCAGGTGTTCGTAGTTCGCCAGTTCCTTGGGCGTGAACGCCTGGCCCTGGTTGTTGAGCAACGACTCGTCGCCCCAACGCGCCACCGGCAATTGCTCTTCCAGGCGGATCACCACCTGATCCGGCCACACCCGACGCACTTCGGCATGGGCGATCCACGGCATCTGCTCGAGCTCGGTACGCATACCGGCGAGGTCGATGGTGAAGAAGCTCGACGCCACGAACGGCGCGATCCGCTGCTGCACCGCCTGCTGGCTGATGTAGCTCAAGTCGCCCTGCACCGCGATCTTGCTGATCGGCCGGTCCGCGTACGGCAGCAGACGCTGCGCGCCTTCGTAGGTGCCAAACCCCAGCGCCACCAGCAGCACTGGCCAGAACAGGCTTTTCAGAAAGCTGAAATTGGCTTTCGGCAGGCGCGCGGACATCGGCTCTTTCGCCACCATTCGGCTGGCACCCCGCGGCACCGGCTTGCGGCCGGGTGCGGGTGGCTGATGTCTGAGATGAGCGCCTTGCATGGTCTTAACCTCGCGCCTCTGTTGCGCCTGCGTCTTCAACGCTGGCGGCCAGAATGGCCAGAACCAGTTGCTGGAAATCCAGACCGGCAGCCCGCGCCGCCATCGGCACCAGGCTGTGATCGGTCATGCCCGGTGCGGTATTGACTTCGAGGAACCAGAACTGCCCGTCGGCGTCCTGCATCACGTCCGCCCGGCCCCAACCGGCGATACCCAGCGCCTCACAGGCCTTGGCCGTGAGTTCCATAAGTTCCTGTTCCTTGGCCGCATCCAGCCCGCACGGAATGCGGTACTGGGTATCGTTGGCGATGTACTTGGCGTCGTAGTCGTAAAATGTGTGCGGTGTACCCAGGGCGATTGGAGGCAACACCTGGTCACGCAGGGTGGCGATGGTGAACTCCGGACCTTGAATCCATTGCTCGACCAACACTTGCGAATCGTAGGTACTGGCCGCTTTCCATGCGTCGATCAACTCGGACGCAGAATTCACTTTGGCCATCCCGATACTTGAACCTTCATGCGCCGGTTTGACGATCAAAGGCAGGCCCAGTTCCGTCGCTGCGGAAATACAATCGGCTTCGCTGCACAGCACGGCGTGACGCGGCGTCGGAATCCCGAGACTGTGCCAGACCTGCTTGGTGCGCAGTTTGTCCATCGCCAGTGCGGAAGCAAGAATGCCGCTGCCGGTGTAAGGGATGCCGGCGCACTCGAGCAGGCCCTGCATGCTCCCGTCTTCACCGCCGCGACCGTGGAGAATGATGAACGCGCGGTCGATCTTTTCGCTGAGCAGACGCTGCAGGAAGTCTTCACCGACATCGATGCCGAACGCATCGACGCCAGCGCTTTGCAGCGCCTCGAGCACGGCGTTGCCGGATTTCAGCGAAACCTCACGCTCGGCACTCAGGCCACCGAAGAGCACGGCGACGCGGCCGAAGTCTTTCGGCGCGATGGTGGAGAACAGCTTGGCGTAGGCAGCAGTCATTTCAACTTCCCCTCGACCGGCGCCGCCACGGCGCCGGCGAACAATTCACTTTTCAACAGCTTCGGCGCGAGACCGCCGATGTCACCAGCGCCCTGGCACAACAGAATGTCGCCGGCGCGCAGCAGCGGCTTGACCAGCGGCGCCAGGTCGACGCCCCGCTCGATGTAGATCGGGTCGAGCTGACCGCGCTGACGGATGCTGTTGCACAGCTTGCGGCTGTCGGCGCCAGGGATCGGCTCTTCGCCGGCCGGATAGACTTCCATCAGCAGCAGCACGTTGGCGTCGGCCAGTACATTGACGAAGTCGTCGTACAGATCACGGGTGCGGCTGTAGCGGTGCGGCTGGTAGACCATCACCAGACGACGCTCCGGCCAGCCACCGCGCACGGCTTTGATCACGGCAGCGACTTCGGTCGGGTGGTGACCGTAGTCGTCGACCAGCATCACGTTGCCGCCGTCCACCGGCAGCTCGCCGTAGACCTGAAAGCGTCGACCGACGCCCTGGAAGCCTGACAGGCCCTGAACGATGGCTTCATCGCTGACGCCTTCGTCGGTGGCGATGCAGATGGTCGCCAGCGAGTTGAGCACGTTGTGGTTGCCGGGCATGTTCACCGACACGTCCAGCGGCTCGCGATCCGGGCGCAGGACGGTGAAGAAGGTCTGCATGCCCTGCTGACGGACATTGATCGCGCGCACATCGGCGTCTTCGCTGAAGCCGTAGGTCACGGTCGGACGCTTGACCAGCGGCAGGATTTCGCGCACCACCGGATCGTCCAGGCACATCACCGCCAAACCGTAGAACGGCAGGTTGTGCAGGAATTCGACGAAGGTTTTCTTCAGTTTGTTGAAGTCACCGTCGTAGGTCGCCATGTGGTCGGCGTCGATGTTGGTGACCACGGCCACCAGCGGCTGCAGATGCAGGAAGCTCGCATCGCTTTCGTCGGCTTCGGCGATCAGGTAACGGCTGGTGCCGAGCTGGGCATTGGTGCCCGCTGCGTTCAGACGACCACCAATCACGAATGTCGGGTCCAGACCACCGGCCGCGAACACCGAAGCGATCAGGCTGGTGGTGGTGGTTTTGCCATGGGTACCGGCGACGGCGATGCCGTGGCGATAGCGCATCAGCTCGGCGAGCATTTCTGCACGCGGCACCACTGGAATGCGGCGTTCAAGGGCAGTCGCCACTTCCGGGTTGGACGTGTTCACTGCGCTCGACACCACCAGCACGTCGGCGGTAGCGGCGTTCTCGGCACGGTGACCGATGAAGATCTGCGCGCCAAAGGATTCCAGGCGCTCGGTGACCGGCGAGGCTTTCAGGTCGGAACCGGAGACTTGATAGCCCAGGTTCAACAACACTTCAGCGATACCGCACATGCCCACGCCGCCGATGCCGACGAAGTGGATGCGACGGATGCGGCGCATTTCCGGTTGTGGCATGGCTTTCTGATTCTCAACCATGGGCCACCTCCAGACAGGTATCGACCACGCTACGGGTGGCATCGGGTTTGGCCAGTCGGCGGGCCGCTTGGGCCATTGCTTCGAGTCGTTGCGGTTGCATCAAGACCTCTGTCAGGCGCGCGGCAAGATCCGCGGCACCAGTCGTTCTTTGCGGCATCAGGAAGGCAGCGCCTTCGCGGGCCAAATAATCGGCGTTGCGGGTCTGGTGATCGTCGATCGCGTGGGGCAAGGGCACCAGCATCGAGGGCAGACCGGCGGCCGCCAGCTCACTGATGGTCAACGCGCCAGCGCGGCACACCACCAGGTCAGCCCAGCCATAGGCCTGGGCCATGTCTTTGATGAACGGCTGCACCTGCGCCTCCACGCCCACGGCGCGGTAACGCTCGGCAGTCACTTCATCGTGGTTTTTACCGGCCTGATGAAACACTTCCGGGCGCAGGTCGGCAGCGACTTGGGCCAGGGCTTCAGGCAGCAATTTGTTCAACGGTTCTGCGCCCAGGCTGCCGCCAAGGATCAGCAAACGCGCTTTGCGCCCGGCCAGCGCCGGTCGCGATGTGTCGAGGAACAGCTCGCTGCGCACCGGATTACCGGTGGTACGGCGGCTGTCCGACAGAGTAAAGGTGTCGGGGAACGCTTCACACACTCGGGCGGCGAACGGCACCAGCAACCGATTGGCGGTGCCGGCGACAGCGTTCTGCTCGTGAACGATCACCGGCACGCCAGCCAGTTTCGCGGCAAGACCACCAGGGCCGGTCACATAACCGCCGAAGCCAACCACGCACACCGGCTTCAGACGGCGCATGATCGCCCGCGCCTGCCACACCGATTTCAGCAGCATCAGCGGCGCCTTGAGCAGCGACAGCTTGCCCTTGCCACGCAGACCGCTGGCGTTGATCCGGTGCAGTTCAAGCCCAGCCGCCGGGACCAGTTCGTTTTCGATCCCCCGTGGCGTGCCGAGCCAGTGCACGGTGTAGCCGCGCGCCTGAAACTCGCGGGCACAGGCCAGCGCCGGGAACACGTGGCCGCCGGTACCGCCGGCCATGATCAATACGTTAGCGCCCATGAGTCGGCTCCTCGGCGAAGTCGCTCTCCTGGAATTCCATCTCTTCGCTGCCCAGGTGGGTCCGACTCTCCCACTCGATGCGCAGCAACAGGCCCAGACAGGCGCAGCAGATCACCAGCGAGCTGCCGCCGTAACTGAGGAAGGGCAAAGTCAGACCCTTGGTTGGCAGCAGGCCGACGTTCACACCGATGTTGATCAGGAACTGACCAATCCACAGGAACGACAAGCCGTAAGCCACGTAAGCGGCGAAGAACTGCTTGGCCTTCTCCGCCCACAGGCCGATGTACATGCCGCGAATACACACGAACACGAACAGCGCGACGGTGCACAACGAACCGACCGCACCGAGCTCTTCGGCGAGTACCGAGAACACGAAGTCGGTATGCGCTTCCGGCAGGTAGAACTGCTTCTGCACGCTGTTGCCCAGGCCGACGCCCAGCCACTCGCCGCGACCGAAAGCGATCAAGGCCTGCGACAACTGATAGCCGGCACCGAACTGGTCGGCCCACGGGTCGGCGAAGTTGGTCAGACGCGCCATTCGATACGGCTGCATCTGGATCAGCAAAACCACCGCGCCAACCGCCAGCACTACCATCAGCGAGAAGCGGAACAGTCCGACCCCGCCAAGAAACAGCATCGCCGCCGCCGCGCCCATCATGACTACGGTGGCACCGAAGTCCGGTTCCATCAGCAACAGACCCGCCATCGGCAGCAGCACGATGAACGGCTTGAAGAAGCCCATCCAGCTCTCGCGCACTTCTTTCTGCCGGCGCACCAGATAACCGGCGAGGTAGATCACCACGAACACCTTGGCGATTTCCGACGGCTGCACGTTGAAGAAGCTGAAACCGATCCAGCGCATCGAACCGTTCACTTCGCGGCCGATGCCGGGGATGATCACCATCACCAACAGGCCGAACGCACCGATCAGCATCATCCAGCCGAGGCGCTGCCAAGTGGCGATCGGGATCATCATGGTGACAATGCACGCACCCAGGCCCAGCACCACATAGATAAGGTGGCGAATCATGTAATACAGCGGACTGCCCGACTGCGCCGCCGCCACTTCGGTGGACGCCGAAGCGATCATGATCAGGCCCAGGCCGAGCAGCGCCAGGCAACCGGCGAGCATCGGGAAGTCGAGGTCGATGCCACGCCCGGTGATCAGCGGCGACGGGTACGGCTTGATGATGTTTCTCAAGTTCATGCCAGTTCCTCCACAGCGCGGACGAACTGGTGACCACGGTCTTCGTAATTCTTGAACATGTCGAAACTGGCGCAGGCCGGAGACAGCAGCACCACGTCACCCGGCTGGGCAGCTGCGCGGCATTGCGCGACGGCGTCGACCAGCGAGGTCGCGCGGATCAGCGGCACGGCATCGCCAAGGGCTGCGCCGATCTTGTCGGAGTCGCGGCCCATCAGGACCACAGCGCGGCAGTTGGCCGCCACCGGATCGCGCAGATCGTTGAATTCGGCGCCTTTGCCGTCACCGCCGGCGATCAGAATGACCTTGCCGTCGATGTCCGCACCGAGGCCTTCGATCGCGGCCAGAGCGGCGCCAACGTTGGTGGCTTTGGAGTCGTTGTAATAAGCCACGCCGTCGAGATCGCGCACCCACTGGCAGCGGTGTTCGAGCCCGGCAAACGTGCGCAGCGCCGCGAGCATGGCGTCGAACGGCAGGCCCACCGCGTGACCCAGTGTCAATGCGGCGAGCGCGTTGGACTGGTTATGCGCACCGCGAATCTTCAGTTCACGCACGGGCATCAGGTTCTGGAATTCGAAGGCGAGGTACTTCTCGCCGTCTTCTTCGCGAATGCCGAACGCTTTGAAATCCGGTTTGCTCAGGCCAAAGGTCCAGCATGGCTGGCCTTCGCCGATCAATGGACGGCTTAGGGCGTCCTGACGGTTGACCACAAACTGCTTCGCGCCCCGGAAGATCCGGTGCTTGGCCAGGTGATAGGCTGGCAGACCGCTGTAGCGATCCATGTGGTCTTCGCTGATGTTCAGTACGGTGGCGACTTCGGCGTTGAGCTGGTCGGTGGTTTCCAGCTGGAAACTCGACAACTCCATGACGTACAACTCGACATCGTCGCTGAGCAGATCCAGCGCCGGCGTGCCTAGGTTGCCGCCAACGGCGACGCGCTTGCCGGCCGCAGCCGCCATCTCGCCGACCAGAGTAGTGACGGTGCTTTTCGCGTTGGAACCGGTGATCGCGACGATCGGCGCCCGCGCGTTACGCGCGAACAACTCGATGTCGCCGGACATTTTCACGCCACGGGCTGCTGCGGCTTGCAGGGCCGGGGTCGCCAGCGCCAGGCCGGGGCTCACGTAGAGCTCGTCGGCACGGCAGAGGAATTCGACGTCCAGCTCGCCACAACGCACTTCCACGTGCGGATAGTCACGCTTGAGCGTGGCCAGTTCCGGTGGATTTTCCCGCGTGTCGGCCACAGCAAACGACGTGCCCCGGTTCGCCAGGAAGCGAACCAGGGACATGCCGCTCTTGCCGAGGCCGACAACGATGCGGAAGTGGTCAGAAGCGATCAGAGACACTCGTTCTACCTCAGCTTCAGGGTGGCAAGGCCGACCAGGACGAGAATCACGGTGATGATCCAGAAACGGACGATCACGCGCGGCTCGGGCCAGCCCTTGAGTTCAAAGTGGTGGTGGATCGGCGCCATGCGGAACACGCGGCGACCGGTCAGCTTAAAGGAGGCAACCTGAATGACCACTGACAGGGTTTCCATCACGAACACGCCGCCCATGATGAACAGGACGATTTCCTGACGAACGATCACCGCGATGGTGCCCAGTGCCGCGCCGAGTGCCAGTGCACCGACATCGCCCATGAACACTTGCGCCGGATAAGTGTTGAACCACAGGAAGCCCAGACCAGCGCCGATCAGCGCGCCGCAGAAGACGATCAATTCGCCCGCGCCCGGCACGTAAGGAATCAGCAGGTATTCGGCGAATTTCACGTTACCCGACAGGTAGCAGAAAATCCCCAGGCCGCCGCCGACCATCACCGTCGGCATGATCGCCAGGCCGTCGAGGCCGTCAGTCAGGTTGACCGCGTTGCTCGAACCGACAATGACGAAGTAGGTCAGCACGATGAAACCGGCGCCCAGCGGGATGCTGTAGTCCTTGAGCATCGGCAGAATCAGCGTGGTTTCCACCGGCGTCGCGGCAGTCATATAAAGGAAGATCGCAGCGCCGAGGCCGAACACCGACTGCCAGAAATACTTCCAGCGGCTCGGCAGGCCACGGGAGTTCTTCTCGATGACTTTGCGGTAATCGTCGACCCAGCCGATGGCGCCGAACAGCAGGGTCACCAGCAGCACCACCCAGACGTAGCGGTTGCTCAGGTCAGCCCAGAGCAAGGTGCTGACGCCGATCGAAGACAGAATCAGCGCGCCACCCATGGTCGGCGTACCGGATTTGGACAGGTGCGATTGCGGACCGTCGTTGCGCACCGATTGGCCGATCTGACGGTTCTGCAGAGTACGGATCATCCACGGGCCATAGCACAGCGACAAGACCAGCGCGGTCAGCACACCGAGAATCCCGCGCAGGGTCAGGTACTGGAAGACCGCGAAGCCTTTGTAGAACTGTTGCAGATACTCCGCTAGCAGCAGCAGCATTAATGTTTCTCCAGACTGGACCCGCACAGAGCCGCAACGATGTTTTCCATCGCTGCGCTGCGCGAACCCTTGATCAAAATGGTGGTGTTTGTGTCCTGCTCGGCGGCGAGGGCCTGGATCAGCTCGGCCTGTGTGCCGAAGTGCTGCGCCTGCTCACCGAAAGCGTTTACCGCGTGGACCATGTTCGGCCCGACCGCGTAAAGCGCGGAAACCTTGCCTCGGGCGTACTCGCCCACGTCGCGGTGCCCCTGCTCCGCCCAGTCGCCCAACTCGCCGATATCGCCGAGCACCAGGACGGTGCGGCCGGAAAAGCCGGCGAGTATATCAACGGCCGCGCACATCGAGGTGGGGTTTGCGTTGTAGGTGTCATCGATCACGCGCATGCCGTTTTTCGCCAGTTGCGCGACGGTGCGCCCCTTGACCGGTTGCACCGCACCGAGGCCGGTGGCGATGCCGAACAGCGACACGCCCAAGGCGTGAGCAGCAGCGGCGGCAGCCAGGGCATTGGCGACGTTATGAGTACCGAGCAGGTTCAGTTGCACGCGCTCGCTACCTTCAGGCGTGTGCAGATTGAACGCCGGGCAACCACGGGCATCGGTGGCCAGATCGCTGGCGTGGAAATTCGCCTCGCTGTTGCTGAGAGCGAAGGTCAGCACCTGACGACCGGCAGCGCGGGCCCTCCAGATACCGAAGGCCTTGTCATCGAGGTTGAGCACGGCGATGCCATCGGCGGCCAGACCCTCGATGATTTCGCCTTTGGCTTCGACGATTTTTTCCGGACCGCCGAACTCACCGACGTGAGCGGTGCCGGCGTTGTTCAGAATCGCTACGTGCGGCTTGGTCAGGCCGACGGTGTAGGCGATTTCACCGAGACGCGAAGCGCCCAGTTCGATGACAGCCGAGGTGTGTTCCGGCGCCAGTTCGATCAGGGTCAGCGGTACGCCGAGGTCGTTGTTCAGGTTGCCACGGGTCGCCAGCACCGGACCGCGCGTGCGCAGGATGCTCGCGAGCATTTCCTTGACCGTGGTCTTGCCACTGGAACCGGTCACCGCCGCCACTGGCTGGGTGAACGCAGCACGGTTCAACGCGCCGAGTTGGCCCAGCGCCTGACGGGTGTCCTTGACCAGCAATTGCGGCAACGCGCTGTCGGCGACTTCACGCTCGACCAATACAGCGACGGCGCCTTTGCCGGCAACGTCGTTCAGATAATCATGACCGTCGAAACGCGGGCCGGTCAGGGCGATGAACAACTGGCCGGGCTGGATCGCACGACTGTCGATACTGACGCCGTCGAAACTCGCGTCAGCGCCGATCAAACGGGCTTCGAGGGCGTTGGTCAGTTCACTGAGTGTCAGGGCCTTAAGCATGGGCCACCTCCCACGCGGTCAGGGCATGATCGGCCTCGACCAGATCGGAAAAGGCATGGCGCACGCCGTTGATTTCCTGATAGTCCTCGTGACCTTTGCCGGCGAGAACAATCACGTCGTCAGCGGTCGCGCCAGCGATAAGTTGCGCGATGGCCTGGCCGCGACCGGCGACGAAAGTGACTTTATCCACAGCGGTGAAACCGGCGCGGATGTCGTCGAAGATCACTGCCGGATCTTCAGTGCGCGGGTTGTCGTCGGTGACTAACACTTGGTCAGCCAGACGCTCGACCACTTCGGCCATCAACGGACGTTTGCCGCGATCGCGATCACCGCCGCAGCCGAACAGGCACAGCAGTTGGCCTTTTACGTGCGGGCGCAGTGCTGTGAGAACTTTTTCCAGTGCATCCGGGGTGTGGGCGTAATCGACCACCACCAACGGCTGCGTACCACCACCCAGACGCTGCATGCGACCGGCCGGGCCTTCGAGCTTCGGCAGCACTTTGAGAATTTCGTCGAGGGCGTAATCCAGACCGAGCAAGGCGCCGACTGCGGCCAGCACGTTACTCAGGTTGAAACGACCAAGCAGCGTACTGCGCAGGTGATGCTCGCCCTGCGGCGTGACCAGCGTGGCGCGTACACCATGGTCGTCGAACTGCGCTTCGCGGCAGAACAGGTAGGCACTGCTGTCGAGCAGGCTGTAGGTGATCAAACGCGACTCGCGTTTTTCCGCCGCCAGTTGCCGGCCGAAATCGTCGTCGAGGTTGACCACGCGGCACTTCAGGTCATTCCAGGCGAACAGCCGGGCCTTGGCCTCGGCGTACGCCTGCATGGTGCCGTGATAATCCAGGTGATCGCGGGACAGGTTGGTCATCACCGCCACGTCGAAGGCCAGCGCGGTGACCCGGCCCTGATCCAGACCGTGGGACGACACTTCCATGGCCACGGCTTTCGCGCCGGCCTTTTTCAGGTCACCCAGGGTCGCTTGCACGGCAATCGGGTTCGGCGTGGTGTGCAGGCCGCTTTCCAGCGCGCCGTAGAAACCGGAACCCAGCGTACCGACGATGCCGCAATGCTGGCCGAGCAGATCCAGCGCCTGCGCGACCAATTGGGTCACGCTGGTCTTGCCATTGGTGCCGGTGACACCGATCAGGTTCAGGTGATGACTCGGCTCACCGTAAAAACGCCCGGCAATGTCCGAAAGTTGCGCCGCCAGACCCTTGACCGGGATCAGCGGCACGTCAGTGATCGGCAATACGGTGGCGCCTTCGACCTCATACGCCACGGCAGCTGCGCCGCGTTGCAAGGCATCGGCGATGTGCGCACGGCCATCGAAACGGCCGCCGGGCACGGCGAGAAACAGATCGCCGGCGCGCACGTTGCGGCTGTCCAGCGCCAGTTCACGGATCAACAGATCGTGGCCGGCGTGGGGGAATATCTTGTTCAGACTTAATGACATCAGCCGCGCCCTCCATTGGCTTTCAGCGGAACGACCGGGGTGGCGTTGGCCTGTTGCGTGGTCGGCAAGTTGTCCGGGGTCACGTTCATCAGGCGCAGGGTGCCGGACATCACACGGCTGAATACCGGCGCGGACACCAGACCACCGAAGTAACCGGCCTTGGTTGGCTCATCAATCACCACAACAATGGCGTAACGCGGATCGCTCATCGGGCCGAAGCCGGCGAACAGCGAACGGTAGGAATTTTCTGCGTAGCCCTTGGTGCCGACCGAGGTCTTGCGCGCGGTACCCGACTTGCCGCCGACGTGATAAGCCGGCACCTGCGCACGGAACACGCCGCGCGGCGCTTCGATTACCTGCTGCAACATGCCCTGCATGGTTTTCGCCACGGCTTCCGGCAGCACTTGGGTGGTCTGCGGCATCTTGTCGGTTTTGATCAGCGTCAGCGGCGCGAGACGACCGTTGTTGGCCAGTGCCGAGAACGCGTGCACCAACTGGATCGCGGTCACCGAAATACCGTAGCCGTAAGACAAGGTTGCAGTTTCAGCCTTGCGCCATTCGCGGTAGTTCGGCAGATTGCCGACACGTTCGCCTGGGAAGCCCAGGCCGGTGTCCTGACCGAGGCCGACTTTCTGCGCGAGACGGAAAATGGTTTCGCCGCCGATATCGAAGGCGACCTTGCTCATGCCGACGTTACTGGAATTGATCAGGATGCCGGTCAGATCGAGCACTGGCCCTTCGGTCTTCGACACGTCTTTGATGGTGTATTTGCCGATCTGCAACGAGCCCGGATACACCTCGACGGTGTCGCTCGGTTTCCAGCGACCGGTTTCGATCGCCGCGCTCATGGAAATCGCTTTCATGGTCGAACCCGGCTCGAACACGTCGATCATGGCGCGGTTGCGCATCATCGCCGGTTGCAGGTTGCGACGGTTGTTCGGGTTGTAGGTCGGCTGGTTGACCATGGCCAGGATCTCGCCGGTCTTCACGTCCATGATCACCAGACTGCCGGCCTTGGCGCCGTTCTCGATGATCGCGTTGCGCAGTTCGCGGTTGGCCAGGTATTGCAGACGCAGGTCAATCGACAACGCCAAGGGCTTGCCGGCCTTGGCGTTCTTGGTGACTTGAACATCCTTGATCAACCGGCCACGGCGATCCTTGATGACTTGTCGTTTGCCCGGCACCCCGGCCAGCCATTCGTCATAGGCCAGCTCGACGCCTTCGCGACCGTGATCGTCGATGTCGGTAAAGCCGACCATGTGCGCGGTGACTTCACCGGCCGGATAGAAACGACGGAATTCTTCGATGCCATAGACGCCCGGCACTTTCAGATCGAGCACAGCCTGACCCTGCTCGGGGGTCAGCCCGCGCACCAGGTAAATGAATTCTTTGTTGGCCTGGGCTTCGAGTCGCTCGCTCAGGGCTTTCGGGTTCTGGCCCAGCGCGGCGGCGAGTGCCGGCCACTTCTCTTTGGCCGACTGCATTTCCTTGGCAT
This sequence comes from Pseudomonas siliginis, assembly GCF_024072275.1. NCBI lineage: Bacteria > Pseudomonadati > Pseudomonadota > Gammaproteobacteria > Pseudomonadales > Pseudomonadaceae > Pseudomonas > Pseudomonas siliginis. The sequence goes on from NZ_CP099598.1 coordinate 4,872,403, forward strand.
TGGCCCACAGCGTGGTCACTGGGGTACTGACAGCCAGAGGCTCGCCGTTACGGTCGGTGATCAGGCCACGGTGCGCCGGAATCGGAATATGCCGCAGGCTGCGCGCATCGCCCTGCCCTTTGAGGAAGTCACGGTCGACCACTTGCAGGTCGATGATGCGCCAGCAGATCGCTGCGACCATCAGACCGAGCAGCGCCACCATCAGGCGGAAGCGCCATGGGAACAGCGCGCCTTCGAGTTTCATCATGGCGCCACCATCTTCACGTCTGCCGCGCCAGGTATGTGCATCTTCAGTTGTTCGGTGGCCAGCACTTCGATGCGGCTGTGCGCAGTCCAGGTGCTCTGCTCGAGAATCAAGCGGCCCCACTCGGCCTGCGCCTTGTCGCGCACGCTCAGTTCGTTATAAAGGGTGTTGAGCAACTGCCGGTTCCAGTGCGCGCTGTACGACACGGCAATGGCCGAAAACAGCACGCCGATAAACAGCAGCAGCATCAGAAAGCTGCCGCCGGGCAGTGGTTTGGCGAAAAGCTTGCTCACCGCAACTTCTCCGCGACACGCATGACGGCGCTACGGGAACGTGGGTTGGCTTTGAGTTCGGCGTCGGAGGCCGTCTGCGCTTTGCCGTGGATTTTGATTTTCGGTTCGAAGGCGACGTGGCGAACCGGCAGGTTGCGCGGCAAATTGTCGGCCTCGCCTTTCACCAGCTTGCGCATGAACAGTTTGACGATGCGGTCTTCCAGCGAGTGGAAGCTGATCACCACCAGACGGCCGCCAACTTCCAGCGCTTCCAGCGCGGCGTCGAGACCGGCTTCCAGATCGCCGAGTTCGTTATTGACGTGAATGCGCAACCCCTGGAACGCGCGGGTGGCCGGGTTCTTGCCCTTTTCCCACGCCGGGTTGGCGACTTTCAGCACTTCGGCCAGATCGGCGGTGCGCTCGAACGGCTTGATGTCACGACGCTCGGCAACGGCACGGGCCATACGCCCGGAGAAACGTTCTTCGCCGTATTCCTTGAACACCCGGGCGATTTCTTCCACAGGCGCGGTGTTGACGAATTCGGCAGCGCTGATGCCACGGGACGGGTCCATGCGCATGTCCAGCGGCCCGTCATTGAGGAAACTGAAGCCGCGCTCGGCGTCATCGAGCTGCGGCGACGACACGCCGAGGTCGAGCAGAATGCCGCTGACCTTGCCGGTCAGGCCTTGCTCGGCAACCACCGAACCGAGCTCGGCAAAGCTGCGCTGCACAACGACAAAGCGGCCGTCTTCGGCCGCTAGCGTTTGCCCGGTGGCAATCGCTTGAGGATCCTTGTCGAATCCGATGAGTCGACCGTCCGGCCCGAGCTGGCTGAGGATCAACCGGCTGTGCCCGCCGCGCCCGAACGTGCCATCCAGATAGCAGCCATCAGGACGTACGGCGAGAGCCTCGACGGCTTCGTCAAGCAGTACGGTGATGTGGTTAAAGCCGCTATCAATAGTCACAGGATCAAATCACGCAGTTCATCAGGCATCGCGCCCGGTTGTTGAATAGCAGCAAGGTCAGCGGCAGATACCGCGTTCCATGCATCCTCGTCCCACAATTGGAACTTGTTCAGTTGGCCGACCAGCATCGCGCGCTTATCGAGCTTGGCGTATTCGCGCAAACGCGGCGGAACCAGGAAACGACCACTGCCATCGAGTTCGAGGTCGACGGCATTACCAATCAATAAACGTTGCAGGCGACGGTTCTCTTCGCGAAGCGAAGGGAGTGCGCGCAACTTGGTTTCAATAATTTCCCACTCATCGAGCGGATAGACACACAGGCATGGATCAACGGCATCAATGGTCACGATCAATTGGCCGGAACTGCGCGAATCGAGCTCGTCACGGTACCGGCTCGGCATGGCGAGACGGCCCTTTGCATCGAGACTGATAGCGTTAGCTCCGCGAAACACGTCAGCGTTTCTCCAATTTTTATCGTTTTGAGCTCAAAAAACCCACTTCATGCCACTTTCCGCCACTTGCGCACACTATAGGAATGCGCCCACCACACCGTCAAGGCGCGGATTAAAGGAAAAGCCTTACAGAACGGAGATTTAGCGACGTAAAAGGAGGCTCAACGAGAATCTGACGTGAAGTTTTGGTCAATAACTTGATGCAGCACTGAAAGCTGCGCTCGAAAGTTAAAGTAGTTTGTTAAGAGTAAGATTTTTTCGGTATTACAAAGGCGCTTCGGCTGTTGATTGAAGCAGGGTGGGAAAAGGCTATTACCGCGTTTGCCGCTGCCGGAGTTTCAGACCAGGCCGGCTGATATTACACAGCCACGTCTTCTTTGTTTCAAGCAGGGAAAGAAAAAGGTGGAGAGTCGATCTGTAAGCCGGGTTCTGTCTTGAACAGTCATTCGTCTACGATGGCCATCACTGGACATCTTTAGCAACCTACCCGGTCCCAGCGCGGGCCACGCCTTGGGACCCTATTTGGTCTTGCTCCAAGTGGGGTTTACCTAGCCACGAACTGTTGCCAGACGTGCGGTGCGCTCTTACCGCACCTTTTCACCCTTACCGGCGCTTGCGCGCTTAGGCGGTTATTTTCTGTGGCACTTTCCGTAGGCTCACGCCTCCCAGGCATTACCTGGCACTTCGCCCTATGGAGCCCGGACTTTCCTCCCCCCCCTAATTTTCATAGAGGGCAGCGACTGTCCGATCGACTCTCCGCCGCGAAGGTTAACGGCAGAGCGCCGGAAGAACAAGCGCTAAAACCCTCCAGACCGCCATGGGCGACGGCTTACACGCCTTTCTGTTTATCCAGCGCGACCTGATACAGCACGTTTTTGCGCTCGCCGGTGATTTGCGCTGCCAGTGCGGCGGCGCGCTTGAGCGGCATTTCCTCCAATAGCAGATCGAGGATGCGCATGGCTTCGCTGCTGACCGCGTCCTCCGACTCCGGCGCCGTCCAGCCGGCCACCAGCACCACGCACTCGCCGCGCTGCTGATTGCTGTCGGACTCGACGAACGCACGCAGTTCGCTGAGCGGCAGGCCTTTGAGGGTTTCGAAGGTTTTGGTGATTTCCCGCGCCAGCAGAGCCTGACGCTCGCCGCCAAACACTGCTTCCATATCCTGCAGGCATTCGAGAATGCGATGCGGCGCCTCATAGAAAATCAGGGTGCGCGGCTCTTCTTTGACTGCTTCCAGCCGCGCCTTGCGCCCGACCGACTTGGCCGGCAGAAAACCTTCGAAGATAAAACGGTCGGACGGCAAGCCCGCCGCCGACAGCGCTGCGATCAACGCACAGGCACCCGGCACGGGCACTACGTTGATGCCGGCCGCACGGGCCTGACGCACCAGGTGATAACCCGGATCGGAGATAAGCGGCGTGCCGGCATCGGAGATCAGCGCGACGTTGTCGCCCGCCAGCAACCGGGTAATAAAGCGGCTACCCTCATCCCGTTCGTTGTGTTCGTGACATGCGGCCAGCGGCGTGCCGATGCCGAAGTGCTGCATCAGGCGCGCCGAATGCCGCGTGTCTTCCGCTGCAATCAGGGCCACTTCACGAAGGATCTTCAAGGCCCGGGCGCTGATGTCGTCCAGGTTGCCGATGGGCGTCGCCACCACATAAAGCGAGCCAGCAGCGGAATTCAAAGGACCTGGAGCAGTCAAAGCGCACACCTCGTGATCGGTAAAAGCGGCCATTGTAGCGCGTCATGAGGCTTGCGATGCGCTCCGGCCGAGTGCGGTTTTTCGCCCGGTTGTGCGCTGCCGCAACATTTACTCCAGCTAAATTGACCGATTCACGCCAGTAACATCGCGCCCCGGCCAGTGCTTGGGTACAATTCCACGCTAATTTGATCGAGTATCAGGAACACTTACATGATCGCTTGCCTGCGGCTGTTCACTGCCCTCTGCCTCGCTGCCTTGTTGGCCGCGTGTGCCAGCTCCCCTTCCTCCAGCCTTGGCGAACTTCCACGGACTCCGGACGCCAGCATCGAGCAACTGCTCGAACAGGCTGCCCAGGCTAAAACCCCGGAACAAGCCGCCCTGCTGCGCCTGAGCGCGGCGGACCAGGCTTACCGCCAAGGCAATGCCGGCCAGTCCGCGCAAATCCTGCAACAAGTGCCGGTGGAGCAACTCAAGCCAGGCCAGCAGATTTTCGCCAATACGCTGTCCGCCGAACTGGCCATGACGCGCAATCAGCCGAAAGCTGCGCTGACCGCCCTGAGCCATCCGAGCTTCCAGAAGCTCGGGGAAATGCCGGAAGAGCAGCAAGTGCGCACTGGCACTGTTCACGCCCGCGCCCTTGAAGCCGACGGCCAGACACTGGCCGCTGCCCGCGAACGTGTGTTCATCGCACCGATGCTGGAAGGCGAAGCGGCGAGCAAGAACCACGAAGCGATCTGGACCCTGATCGCTTCGCTGCCAACCGATCAATTGCAACCGAACAACACCGACGATCTCGGCGGTTGGATGGCTCTGGCGCAAGCGGTGAAAACCGCAGGCACGCTGGAACAGCAACAAGCCGCGATCGACAACTGGCGTGGGCAAAATCCAAAGCACCCGGCGGCTGTCAACCTGCCGCTGCCATTGACCAAACTCAAGGAACTGGCCAGCCAGCCACTGAGCAAAATCGCCCTGCTGCTGCCACAGGACGGCCAGTTGGCGTCGGTCGGCAAAGCGCTGCGTGAAGGCTTCATGGCCGCGCATTATCAGGCGCAACAGGCCGGCCAGAACCCACCTGCCATCGAGTTCTACGACAGCTCGAAGCTGACCTCGATGGACGAGTTCTATCGCAAGGCTCAGGCTGACGGCGTGCAACTGGTAGTCGGCCCACTGGAAAAACCACTGGTCAAGCAACTGAGCACTCGCCCGCAACTGCCGATCACCACCCTGGCGCTGAACTACAGCGAAGGCGAGCAAGGCCCGGCGCAGTTGTTCCAGTTCGGTCTGGCGGCTGAAGACGAAGCTCGCGAAGTTTCCCGTCGCGCCCGTGCCGACGGCCTGCATCGCGCCGCGATCATGGTGCCGAAGGGCGAATGGGGCGATCGCGTCCTACGCGCCTTCAGCCAGGACTGGCAAGCCAATGGCGGCAGCATCGTTGCCACCGAGCGTGTCGATCAGCCGGTGCAACTGGCCCAGCAGATTGCCGACATGTTCCAGCTGCGTCAGAGCGAAGCTCGCGCCAAGAGCCTGCAGAATGTTGCCGGCACCAATGTCGCCGCGCAGCCTTCGCGTCGTCAGGACATCGAATTCATCTTCTTGGCCGCCACGCCGCAACAGGCCCAGCAGATCAAGCCGACCCTGAATTTCCAGTACGCCGGTGACGTGCCGGTCTACGCGACCTCCCACGTCTACAGCGCCAGCGGCGACGTCAATCAGTACAACGACATGAACGGCATTCGCTTCTGCGAAACCCCATGGCTGCTGGAAACCAGCGATCCGCTGCGCCAGCAAGTAGCTGCGCAATGGCCGCAAGCCAATGGCAGCCTCGGTCGCCTGTACGCCATGGGCGCCGATGCCTATCGCCTGGCACCGCGCCTGGGTCAACTCAAGGCCCTGCCGGACAGCCGCATCGAAGGTCAGTCGGGCAGCCTCGGCATGACCCAGACCCAGCGCGTTGTGCGCCAGTTGCCGTGGGCACAGTTCGTCAGCGGTCAGGTGCAGCGCCTGCCGGACACCCCGCGCTGATGCCCGACAGGTCACGCTCGCAAAGCGGCAAGGATGCCGAGCGCCAGGCGCTCGAACATCTGCAACAACAAGGTCTGCGCCTGTTGGCGCAGAACTGGTTATGCAAACGCGGCGAGCTTGATCTGGTCATGCTTGATGGCGATACAGTAGTATTCGTTGAAGTTCGCTACAGAAAAAACACTCAATGGGGTGGCGCGCTCGCCAGTATCGACGAGCGCAAGCAGCAGAAACTGATCTTTGCAGCACAGTATTTTCTTCAGCGCGAGTCGCGTTGGGCCAATTCCCCCTGCCGCTTCGATGTGGTGGCAATCGACAGCCACCCGAATCAGCTGAACTGGTTGCAGAATGCTTTCGACAGTTGATCGCCTGCACCCTGCCCCGTTTTCGTCCGACACATTTTGCTCTTTGCTTTGCCGGCTGCACATTCACGTGCCGAACAGCCGCGCCACTTAAGGTCACACAGATGGACATGCAATCCCGAATTCGCCAGCTTTTTCAGGCCAGTATCGACACCAAGCAACAGGCGATGGACGTACTTGCACCGCACATCGAGCAAGCCAGCCAGATCATGGTCAACGCCCTGCTCAACGAAGGCAAAATGCTCTCGTGCGGCAACGGTGGTTCGGCCGGCGATGCCCAGCATTTTTCTTCGGAGCTGCTCAACCGCTTCGAGCGCGAGCGTCCGAGTCTGCCGGCGATTGCGCTGACCACCGACACTTCGACAATCACTTCGATCGCCAACGATTACAGCTACAACGAAGTGTTCTCCAAGCAGATCCGCGCCCTCGGCCAGCCGGGCGATGTACTGCTGGCGATTTCGACCAGCGGCAACTCGGCGAACATTATTCAAGCGATCCAGGCCGCACATGATCGCGAAATGATTGTCGTAGCTTTGACCGGACGCGATGGCGGCGGCATGGCGTCGCTGCTGTTGCCCGAGGACGTCGAGATTCGCGTACCGGCCAACGTCACTGCACGTATTCAGGAAGTCCACTTGCTGGCGATCCATTGCCTCTGCGATCTGATCGACAGCCAACTGTTCGGGAGTGAAGAATGACCCCTAATCGCCTTGGCCTTCTGGCCTTGACCCTGTGCCTCGGCATCAGCGGCTGCACCTCGGTGGTAAATGCCAGCCGTGAAGCGCCGATCGAAGACGACCGTGGCACGCGCACCTTCGGCAGCAAGATCGACGACTCGCTGATCGAAACCAAAGCAGGCGTGAACATCGCCAAGGCCGATCCGGCACTGGACAACGACTCGCACATCGTCATTACCAGCTTCAACGGCGTGGTATTGCTCGCCGGCCAGACGCCACGCGAAGACCTCAAGGCCAAAGCCGAACAGGCCGCCGCCAACGTCCAGCGCGTGAAGAAGGTGCATAACGAACTGCAAGTGCTGCAACCGTCCTCCCTGCTCGCGCGCCAGAACGACGCGTGGCTGACCACCAAGATCAAGACCCAGATGCTCACCGACGCCAGCATTCCTGGCTCGCGCATCAAAGTCGTGACCGAGAACGGCATCGTCTATCTGCTGGGCCTGCTGACCAAACAGGAAGCCACTCAGGCAACCAATCTGGTTCAGGGTGTGTCCGGTGTGCAGAAGATCGTGAAGCTGTTCGAATACATCGACTGACCGTAAAAGGCAGACATAAAAAAGGCGATCCATCCGGATCGCCTTTTTTTATTTCACAACCTTCAAGCTTGGCCGGCCACTCGGACGTGGCGGCTCGCTGCCCGGTGGCGGCGAGTCGTCATCCGGATCGATGTCTTCCTCGTCGTCCATCGGCAACTCGAGGTCAAACACCATGCCCTGGCCGTTCTCCCGGGCGTAGATGCCCAGGATCGCGCTGATCGGCACGTAGAGACTGTGCGGAACACCGCCGAAGCGGCCTTCGAACGTCACCACGTCGTTGTCCATGTGCAGATGACGCACGGCACTGGGCGAGATGTTCAGGACGATCTGGCCGTCACTGGCAAAACCCTGTGGCACCTGCACCGCCGGGTACTCGGAGTTGACCAGCATGTGCGGGGTGCAATCGTTATCCACAATCCACTCGTAGAGCGCGCGGACCAGATAAGGTCGACTGGAGTTCATAGCGGCTCCTTAAGCCTTAGCGCATATCGCGTTCGACACCAGACAGACTCGCCTGGAAAGCCTCACGCGCAAACTGACGCTCCATATAATCAAGCAGCGGCTTGGCCGGCCGCGGCAGTTCAATACCCAGAATCGGCAAACGCCAGAGTATGGGTAATAGGCAGCAATCCACCAGACTTTGTTCCTCACTGAGGAAGAACGGTTTGTCGGCAAACAGCGGCGAAACGCCGGTCAGGCTTTCGCGCAGTTCCTTGCGCGCCACAACCCGTGCAGCCTCTTTGCTCTTGGGATCCAGAATCAGATCCACCAGCCCGCACCAGTCACGCTGAATCCTGTGGATCAGCAGACGACTGTTGGCCCGCGCCACCGGATAAACCGGCATCAGCGGCGGGTGCGGGTAACGCTCATCCAGATACTCCATCACCACGGTCGACTCCCACAACGCCAGGTCACGATCGACCAGCGTCGGCAGACTGCCGTAAGGGTTCACCTCAATCAGTTTAGGCGGCTGGCGGCCCGCTTCCACGTAGATGATTTCGGCGCTGACACCCTTCTCTGCAAGCACGATGCGCACTCGGTGGGAATAGTGGTCGGCGGGGTCGGAGTAACAGGCCAACCGATTGGTCACGCCCATGGCGATCCTCCTCGCTTGTTGAATTTGTCGGAACCGGAAAAACGCGCGCGCCCAGAGGGCACCTCCCGCAGGGTCTGACTGAGCAGACCCTGCTTTAGCGGAGGCGCCCTTGGGCGCGCGCGATTAACAGCAATGCTTGAAGCGTATCAGTGCACGTCTTTCCAGTATTCACGCTTGAGCAGGTAGGCGAACACAAAGAAGAACGCCAGGTACAGCAAGACATAAGTACCGATGCGCTGATGTTGCAGCTTAACCGGGTTAGCCGAGTAAGCCAGGAAGGTTACCAGATTCTTGACCTTCTCATCGAACTGCTCTTCGTTCAGAGCACCGGACTTCGGCACGATGGTCAACTGATCACACGCTTCATGAGTCAGCGGCGTGCCGGTCAGCGGATCGTATTGCTTCTTGCCGTCCTCGACGATCTGCACCTGCTTGCAGCCGACGACCTGCCGACCTTGCAGGCCGACCAGCACGTTAGGCATGCCGACGTTCGGGAAGACCTTGTTGTTCACGCCCCATGGACGCGCCGGGTCTTCGTAGAACGACTTCAAGTAACCGTAGAGCCAGTCGGTGCCGCGTACCCGCGCTACCAGAGTCAGGTCCGGCGGCGCTGCGCCGAACCAGGTCTTGGCGTCGGCCGGCTGCATGCCGATGTTCATGTGGTCGCCAATCTTGGCACCGGTGAATACCAGCTTCTCCAGCATCAACTCGTGCGGAATGCCGAGGTCATCGGCAACGCGCTCGTAACGCTGGAACTTGGCGCTGTGGCACCCCATGCAATAGTTGGCAAAGGTCCGTGCACCATCCTGCAGGGCGGCTTTGTCGGAGACGTCGATATCGACACTTTCCAGTTCCGGACCATGGCCCCCGGCAGCAAAAGCCAGGGAAGGCAGCGCAGTAAAAATCAGAGCAAGAAATAACTTTTTCATCAGCCAGTCACCCTTTCCGGAACCGGTTTGGTCTTCTCGAGCCGGGTGTAGAACGGCATCAGAATGAAGTAGGCGAAATACAGGAAGGTGCAGACCTGCGACAGCAACGTGCGCCCCGGCGTCGGCGCAAGAACGCCGAGGATGCCGAGAATCACGAAAGAAATGCAGAACACCACCAGCCAGATTTTGCTCATCCAGCCCTTGTAGCGCATCGATCTCACCGGACTGCGATCCAGCCATGGCAGCACGAACAGCACCGCAATCGCCGCGCCCATGGCGATAACGCCCATGAGCTTGTCCGGCACCGCACGCAGGATTGCGTAAAACGGAGTGAAGTACCAGACCGGGGCAATATGCTCAGGCGTCTTGAACGGGTTAGCCGGCTCGAAGTTTGGTTTTTCGAGGAAGTAGCCGCCCATTTCCGGGAAGAAGAACACAATGAAGCAGAAGATGAACAGGAACACCACGACACCGACAATGTCCTTCACCGTGTAGTACGGGTGGAAGGCGATGCCGTCCAGCGGGATACCGTTTTCGTCTTTGTGCTTCTTGATATCGACGCCGTCAGGGTTGTTCGAGCCCACTTCGTGCAGCGCCAGGATGTGCAACACCACCAGACCGAGGATCACGATCGGCAGCGCGACAACGTGCAAGGCGAAGAAGCGGTTCAGGGTGATTCCGGAGATCAGGTAGTCACCACGAATCCACTGGGTCAGGTCATCGCCGATCAGCGGAATCGCGCCGAACAGCGAGATGATCACCTGGGCGCCCCAGTACGACATCTGGCCCCACGGCAGCAGGTAACCCATGAACGCTTCGGCCATCAGCGCCAGGTAGATCAGCATGCCGAACACCCAGACCAGCTCGCGCGGTTTCTGGTACGAACCGTAGAGCAGGCCGCGGAACATGTGCAGATAGACGACGATGAAAAACGCCGAAGCGCCGGTCGAGTGCAGCAGACGCAGGATCGAACCGTACTCGACGTCGCGCATGATGTATTCGACGGAAGCAAATGCCTCTTCTGCCGACGGCGTATAGCTCATCGTCAGCCAGACGCCGGTAACGATCTGGTTGACCAGCACCAGCAGCGCCAGCGAGCCGAAGAAATAGAAGAAGTTGAAGTTTTTTGGTGCGTAATATTTGCTGAGATGGTCTTCCCACATTTTGGTCGCGGGAAAGCGCGCATCAACCCAATCCATGAACTTGCTCATCACGCTTTCTCCGTATCGACGCCAATGACAATCAGGTCATCGGTCTCATAGGAATGCGGGGGAACTGGCAGGTTCAAAGGCGCAGGTTGCGACTTGTAGACGCGGCCAGCCAGATCGTAGTGGGAACCGTGGCACGGGCAGAAATAGCCGCCTACCCAGTCCTTGCCCAGATCCGCAGGTGCCACTTCGGGACGGAAGGTCGGTGAGCAACCCAGGTGCGTACAGATCCCGATCAGCAGGAGAATTTCCGGCTTGATCGAACGTACTTCCGGGTCGACATAAGTGGGTTGCGTGGAGTTTTTGGAGGTCGGATCGGAGAGCTGACCCTCGATCTTCTTGAGATTCCCCAGGATTTCCTCGGTACGGCGGACAATGAACACCGGCTGGCCGCGCCATTCAGCAATCATCTGCTGGCCTGGCTCGATTTTGCTGACATTCACTTTCACCGGTGCACCGGCAGCTTTCGCCTTGGCACTGGGAAACCATGACCCCACGAACGGGACCGCAGCCCCCACCGCTCCTGCAGCACCCACCACGGATGTGGCTGCCACCAGGAAGCGACGCCGGCCTGCATTCACGCCGTCATTGCTCATTCAGTCCTCTCCCATCAGCTTTTTTGGCCTGTTAAATCAGGCGTCTACTAAATAAATCAAATGTTACTTATAAAAATTTTGCCCGAATGGTAATGAAAACCCCCAATTCTGACAAGGTTAATTCCCCGGGGATCAACCCCTCAAGCCTTGGAGTATAGGGGGTCTACGGCTGTGGCAAGTTGTCACAACGCAATTCTTTGATAAATCGCACGCATAAAAAAACGCCCGCTTCCGTGAGGAGGCGGGCGTTCTTTTTTGAACGTGGAAGCGGAATTAACGCTTCGAGTACTGCGGACGCTTACGCGCTTTACGCAGACCAACTTTCTTACGTTCAACTTCACGGGCGTCGCGGGTAACGAAGCCAGCTTTGCGCAGAGCGCTACGCAGGGTTTCGTCGTAGTCCATCAGAGCGCGGGTGATGCCGTGGCGGATTGCGCCAGCCTGACCACTTACACCACCGCCGATCACGGTGACGTAGATGTCGAACTTCTCGACAGTCTCGGTCAGCTCCAGCGGCTGACGAACTACCATGCGGGCAGTTTCGCGGCCGAAGAAGTTATCCAGCGAACGGTTGTTGATGGAGATGTTACCAGTACCCGGACGCAGGAAAACGCGTGCGGTTGCGGTCTTGCGACGGCCAGTGCCGTAATTTTGAGTCGCCGACATAATGAACTATTCCGTTAAATCTTCAGTTCTTGGGGCTGCTGAGCAGTATGAGGGTGTGCAGCGCCCGCATAGACTTTCAGCTTACGGTACATGTCGCGACCCAGTGGGTTTTTAGGCAGCATGCCTTTAACCGCGGTCTCGATCACGCGCTCAGGGGCTTTGGCGATCAGCTTTTCAAAGTTGATCGACTTGATGCCGCCCGGGAAACCGGAGTGGGAGTAGTACATTTTGTCAGTGGTTTTAGCGCCGGTAACACGGATCTGCTCGGCGTTGATGACGACGATGTAGTCGCCGGTGTCAACGTGAGGAGTGTACTCAGGCTTGTGCTTGCCACGCAGACGGCTCGCGATTTCGGTGGCCAGACGACCCAGGGTCTGACCAGCAGCGTCGACGACAAACCAGTCGCGCTTTACTGTTTCCGGTTTAGCAGTAAAAGTTTTCATTCTTTATAGCCTCAGGGGCCGCCTGTAAATAAGACGGCGGATCTTACTGAATAGTGCGTACTTTGACAAGTCAAAGGCAGCCGGATACAGACGCTTTCGGGGGCTCGGGTCGGCGCGTCCGTTCAACGGCAAGATTCTTCGGCGGCGGCGCATCACTTCCACTGCAGAAAGAGGTCGGCAATTATGCAGATTGCGAAAAATTTTTCAACCTGCTTTTATGATTGTTTTGCCCAAGGAGCACCCGATGGACTATCGCCAGCTAGGCCGTACCGATCTGAACGTGAGTGCAATCTGCCTCGGCACCATGACCTGGGGCGAGCAAAACACTGAAGCTGAAGCCTTCGCCCAGATCGAAAGGGCCAAGGAAGCCGGGATCAATTTCCTCGACACTGCCGAAATGTATCCGGTGCCGCCCAAAGCCGAAACTTACGCCACCACCGAGCGCTACATCGGCAATTACTTCAAGAGTCGCGGTGACCGTGCCGACTGGATCCTCGCCAGCAAGATCGCCGGCCCCGGCAACACCATCGACTACATCCGCGACAAGAACCTGCGCCACAACCGCCAGCACATCACCGAAGCACTGGACGGCAGCCTCAAGCGCCTGCAGACCGATTACATCGATCTGTACCAACTGCACTGGCCGGAACGCAGCACCAACTTTTTCGGACAGCTGGGCTACAAGCACAAGATCGAAGCCAACCTGACGCCACTGGAAGACACCCTCGAAGCCCTCGACGAGCAGGTGAAGGCCGGCAAGATCCGCCACATAGGCCTGTCCAACGAGACGCCGTGGGGCACCATGCGCTTTCTGGCTCTGGCCGAAGCCCGTGGCTGGCCGCGTGCAGTGTCGATCCAGAACCCGTACAACCTGCTCAACCGCAGCTTCGAAGTCGGCTTGGCCGAGATCGCCATCCGCGAACAGTGCGGCCTGCTCGCCTATTCGCCGCTGGCGTTCGGTTTCCTCTCCGGCAAGTACGAGGGTGGCGCCCGTCCAGCGAAAGGACGCCTGAGCCTCTACAGCCGCTTCAGCCGCTATTTCAACCCGCAATCCGAAGCGGCGTGCAGCCGTTACGTTGCATTGGCCCGTGAACACGGTCTGGACCCGGCGCAAATGGCACTGGCCTTCGTGACCCAGCAACCGTTCGTCACCAGCAACATCATTGGCGCAACGACGCTTGAACAACTGGACAGCAACATTGCCAGTTTTGATCTGAAACTGTCCGATGAAGTGCTGGCCGGGATCGAGGCGATTCACAAGGATCATCCGAATCCGGCGCCATAACTGACCGCCAAAAGCTTCGCGAGCAGGCTCGCTCCCACAGGTACGGTGATCCCCTGTGGGAGCGAGCCTGCTCGCGAAGAGGCCAGTCGGATTACCTCAACAGCGGAACGCGGAGCGTCCCCGGCGGCATTCCCACGCAGAGCGTAGGAACGATCATCAAAGCGACCGCGCAATAATCTCTTTCATGATTTCATTGGTGCCGGCATAAATCCGCTGCACCCGCGCATCCGCCCACGCCCGGGCCACCGGGTATTCCCACATGAAGCCGTAGCCGCCATGCAGTTGCACGCATTCGTCGAGCACTTTGCATTGCAGGTCGGTGCCCCAATATTTGGCCATCGCCGCCGTCGGCACATCGAGTTTGCCTTGCAGATGCAGCTCCAGGCAGCGGTCGACAAAAACCCGGCCGATCTGGATCTCTGTAGCCATTTCGGCCAGTTTGAAGCGGGTGTTCTGGAAATCGGCAATCGACTTGCCGAACGCCTTGCGATCACGGGTGTAATCCAGCGTCCATTGCAACGCCGCTTCAGCCGAGGCCAGGCCGCCAATCGCCACGGTCAGGCGCTCTTGCGGTAACTCCTGCATCAGATAGGCAAACCCGGCCCCCGCCTGGCCGAGAAGGTTCTCCTTCGGCACGCGCACGTCCTGGAAGAACAGTTCCGAGGTGTCCTGCGCCTTCATGCCGACCTTCTCCAGGCGCTTGCCTTTCTCGAAGCCCGGCGTATTCGCCTCCACCAGGAACAGGCTGGTGCCCTTGGCCCCGGCCTTCGGGTCGGTCTTGGCCACCACGATGACCAGATCAGCCAGAAAGCCGTTGGTGATAAAGGTCTTCGAACCGTTGATCACATATTCGTCACCGTCGAGCACCGCCGTGGTTTTCACCCCTTGCAGGTCGGAACCGGCGCCAGGCTCGGTCATGGCGATCGCCGTGACCATTTCCCCTGAGACCAGTTTCGGCAGGTATTTGTGTTTCAGCGCCTCGCTGCCGTAATGCAGGATGTACGGTGCGACGATGTCCGAGTGCAGCGAAAAGCCGATGCCGGTCAGTCCCAGACGCCCGACTTCTTCAATCACCACGGTGCTGTAGAGGAAATCCGCGCCGAGCCCGCCGTACTCTTCCGGCAGATGCGAACAGAGCATCCCCGCCTCCCCCGCCTTGTTCCACAGTGCGCGATCGATGTGCCCCTGCTTCTCCCACTGCGCGTGATACGGCACGGCCTCTTTTTCGAGGAAAGTTCGCACGCTGTCGCGGAACAATTCGTGTTCGGGGCTGAACAGGGTTCTAGGGATCATGCGGCACCTTTCTTTGTTGTTGGAGGGATTCGGCTCTCAGAGACTAAGCCCCGCTTCCGCTACGGGACACTGGACACATCCGACAAAAAATAAGACGATCCAGCCGTCTGGTGACCACTTTCCCTTATAAAAACAAAACATAAGTTGAATTATGTCTAAGCACGTCTCCCCGCCATTGCGGCGCGTCAGCATCCTGGCCATCGACCGGGTTTTCGCTTACACCCTCATGCAAGCCAAGGATTTTTTCCACGTGGCCAGCCTGCGTTACGGCAAACAACTGGGCCACGGCCTGACACCGGCGTTCGAAACGCGTCTGGTCAGCCCCGATGGCAAACCGGTAAAAAGCTTCAGCGACGTGGTCATGCCAGTCGACGGTGGCCTGGAAAACGCCGATGTGATCATCCTCCCGGCGTTCTGGGACGACTTCGATACCCTGTGCGGCCGTTACCCGCAGATCCTGCCATGGCTGCGCGAACAGCATGCGCGCGGTGCGGTGTTGTGCGGCGAAGCTACCGGGGTGTTCTGGCTCGCCGAAGCCGGGCTGCTCAACGGCAAGGAAGCGACCACCTACTGGCGCTTCTTCAATGCCTTCGCCGAACGTTTCCCCAAGGTCTATCTGAATCAGGACAAGCACCTGACCGACGCCGACAATCTCTACTGCGCCGGCGGTACTACCTCGGCCTGCGATCTCTATATCTATCTGATCGAACGCTTCTGCGGCGCGAACGTGGCGCAAGCCGTGGCCCGCGACATCCTCTACGAAGTGCAGCGCAGCTATTCGCCGGGACGTATCGGTTTCGGTGGGCAGAAGCTGCATCAGGACGTGATCATCCTGCAGATCCAGCAGTGGCTCGAAGAGCATTTCGCCGACAAGTTCCGCTTCGAAGACGTCGCCCGCGAGCACGGCATGAGCATCCGCAACTTCATGCGCCGCTTCCAGACCGCCACCGGCGACAAGCCGCTGCATTACTTGCAACGCCTGCGCATCGAGACGGCCAAGGGCCTGCTTTCGGGCACGCGCAAAAGCATCAAGACCATCAGTTACGAGGTCGGTTACGACGATGCGAGCTTTTTTGCGCGATTGTTCCGCCAGCACACCGAGCTGTCGCCGAACCAGTATCGGCAGCAGTTTCAGCAGGCTGCGTAACTCAACTGCGCGATCCAATGTGGGAGCGAGCCTGCTCGCGAATACGTACTTACCTGCAACATTGACGTTGCTGACACTGCGCTTTCGCGAGCAGGCTCGCTCCCACAGGGAAAAACTTCAGCGCATAAAAAAGGCCTGCAATCGCAGGCCCTTTTTTGTCGCCGAGACTCCGCTTAAGGCTTGTGCGCCCGCGACAGAAACTCGTGGGATTGCATCTCCAGCAGTCGGCTCAGCGTGCGCTGAAACTCGAAGGTCAGGCGTCCGCCGGTGTACAGATCCTTCAACTCGACTTCAGCAGAAATGATCAGCTTGACGTTGCGATCGTAGAACTCGTCGACCATGTTGATGAAGCGCCGGGCGATGTCGTCGGTGGTGACGCTCATCTGCTCGACGCCGCTAAGCAGCACGGCGTGGAAGATCTTGCCCAGTTCGATGTAGTCGTTCTGGCTGCGCGGGCCGTCGCACAGTTCGCGGAAGTCGAACCAGGCCACGTCGTCGCAGGTGCGCAGGGCACGGATTTCGCGGTTCTCGATGATCAGCACATCGTTTTCCACCGCTGCCGTGCACTCCGGCGTCAGTGCCTTGAAGCTCTTGCGCAGGCTTTCGTGCGCGGCTTCGTCGAGCGGATAGTGGAACAGCTCGGCTTGCTCGAGGTGACGCAGACGATAGTCAACACCGCTGTCGACGTTGACGATCTCGGTGTTCTGTTTTATCAGCGCAATGGCGGGGAGGAAGCGCGCGCGTTGCAGGCCATCCTTGTACAGGCCGTCCGGCACGATGTTCGACGTCGCGACCAGGGTCACGCCGTTCTTGAACAACTCTTCCATCAGCGTGCCGAGGATCATCGCGTCGGTGATGTCGGAGACGAAGAATTCATCGAAGCAGATCACCCGCGACTCGGCCGCGAAGCGCTTGGCGATAATGGTCAGCGGGTTTTTCTCGCCGCCCAGGGTCTTCATTTCTTCGTGCACACGCTTCATGAAGCGGTGGAAGTGCGTGCGGGTCTTTTCCTTGAACGGCAACGCTTCGAAGAAGGTGTCGACCAGGTAAGTCTTGCCGCGACCGACGCCGCCCCAGAAATACAGGCCCTTGACCGGCGCCTGATCCTTTTTGCCAAACAGCTTGCCGAACAGACCCGGCTTGTTCTGGTCAGCGGCGATCAAGTCGTCGTACAGACGCTGCAAGTGACGCACGGCAGTTTCCTGCGCGGCGTCATGGAAGAAGTCCGGGCGTTTCAGATCAGCTTGATATCGTTCTAGGGGCGTCATAATTCGTTAGCAAGGCAACAAAAACGGGCCGTCACTGTAGCGACGGCCTGTGGGAATGGCAATCGGCCCTTGGTCGGGTCGTGCCGCCGATCAGTCTTGAGCTGGAGTCAGTGCGACGCGCAACGCCTCGATGGCGGCGTCCCGCGCACCGATGCTGGCGAAGGCCGGGCTGTCGCCCACGCACTCACCGGCCAGCCAGACGCTGAAGCTCAGGTCATCAGTACGCACATCCAGCGACTCGCCGGACTGCAACTGTTTGGTCACCTGGCCGGCAGTCTTGCCGTCGGCGAAGTTGCGCGACAACAACAATTGCTCGCCATCGGCCGCCAGCAGACGGAAACGGAAGCTGCCGTCGTCCTCGCGGAAGCTGACGAAACGTGCGGCTTTCGCGGCTTTCTTCTTGGTAGTCGCGGCGACCTGAACCTGATTGACGAAAGAACGCAGGCCAACGGCTTCACGCAATTCGTTGAGGAACGGAGTGGCCACCGCCCGGGCCTTCTTCGCACCAATCTGCAGGATGTCTTCCAGGTCCGCAGGACGCTCGATCAACTGGTGATACTTCTCGCGCGCCTCGCCCAGCTCATTGTCGAGCAACTGGAACAGGCGATTCTTCGCCTCACCCCAGCCCAAACCACCGAGCAGTTCGCTGCGGAACTCGTCAGCCTGCGCCGGAGTGGCGAAGGCCTGGAACAGGGTGAACAGGTGCGAGTTGTCCGGATCTTTCGCTTCGCCGGGCGCCTTGGAGTCGGTGACGATCCGCGAGATCGCGTCCTTCATTTCTTTCGCGCTGCTGAACAACGGAATGGTGTTGTCGTAGCTCTTCGACATCTTGCGACCGTCGAGGCCTGGCAAGGTCGCCACGCTTTCTTCGATCAGCGCCTCGGGCATGGTGAAGAACTCTTTGCCCTGGCCGAACAGATGGTTGAAACGCTGCCCGATATCGCGGGCCATTTCCACGTGTTGAATCTGATCGCGACCGACCGGCACCTTGTGCGCGTTGAACATCAGGATGTCCGCCGCCATCAGCACCGGGTAGCTGTAGAGGCCCATGGTGATACCGGCGTCCGGGTCTTCACCCGTCTCAACGTTCTTGTCCACCGAGGCCTTGTAGGCGTGCGCGCGGTTGAGCAGGCCCTTGGCAGCGACGCAAGTCAGCAGCCAGGTCAGCTCGGGGATTTCCGGGATGTCGGACTGGCGGTAGAACGTCACGCGGTCGACATCGAGGCCACCGGCCAGCCAGGTCGCGGCGATTTCCAGACGCGAGCGCTGGATGCGCAGCGGGTCATCGCATTTGATCAGGGCGTGGTAGTCGGCCAGGAAATAGAACGAATCGGCCTGGCTGTCGCGGCTGGCGAGGATTGCCGGGCGAATAGCCCCAGCGTAGTTGCCCAAGTGCGGCGTGCCAGTGGTGGTGATGCCGGTGAGAATGCGGGTACGGTTGGTCATGGGTAATCGCTTGTCAGACTGCAATCAATTCGAGAGACGCGGCAGCAGCAGATCCTTGAGATCGGTCAGCTTGCCGTGAAAAAAGTGTCCGCATTCTGCCACTTTCAGCAGCTCATGGGGGCGCTGGAGTTGTTCCGACCACTGGTAGACCAGTTGCGGATCGATGACTTCATCGGTTTCCGGCTGGATCACGGTCAACCCGCCGTGCTGCGGCAGTTGATCCTGTTCACCCAGACGCATCACCGCCGGGGCAACCATGAACAGGTGCTCAAGCTGCACGCCTTGGGCTTCGAGACGGCCGCCGAGACTTGCTGCAACAAATCCGCCGAAGGAGAAACCGAACAGCGTCAGCGGCATATCCGGGTGTTTTTCCCGCAGCCATGTGGCGGCGGCCTGGGCGTCGTCGACTTCACCGGTGCCCATGTCGTGCGTGCCCTGGCTGGCGCCGACGCCGCGATAGTTGAAACGCAAGGTGATCAGGCCTGCGTCGCGCGCGGTGCGCTGCAGGGTCGAGACAACCTTGTTGAGCATGGTGCCGCCCTGCACCGGGTTCGGATGGCAGATCAGCGCGATGCCGCGTGGCTGCTCGTTATCCAGATACAAAGCCTCAATTTGGCCGACAGGGCCGTCAATCACTACAGGGGTTTCACGCATCAGCAAGGGAGGAACTCCGTGACCTCGAATCGGGTCGACTCGTCTAGCAAATTGTCTGTGCCAATCTATTGCGAGTGAATCGCGGTATACAGCGCAGGTTCGAGCCGTTAACGTAAAGCAAAGCCGTTTATAGAGGAAGGACTCGTGGAACACTCGCTCTTAGTTTGGTTGTTACCGACTCTTGCCCTGGTTGTGGGTGTCGCCATTGGATTCCTGATCGCGCGCGTTGCGCCGAACGCCGCACCTAGCCGCACGCAGCGTCAACTGGATGATATCCAGGAGCGTTTCGACAGTTATCAGAACGAAGTGGTCACCCACTTCAACAGCACCGCGATGCTGGTCAAGAAACTGACCCAGAGCTATCAGGAAGTGCAGGACCACCTCGCCGAGGGCGCCAATCGTCTGGCCCTGGACGAGCAGACCCGCCAGCGCCTGATCGCCGCCCTGCACGCCGACGCAGCGCAAGCACCTCGCGAACGCCTGACGCCACCGCGCGATCAGGAGCCACCGCGTGACTACGCACCGAAATCGCCAAATTCCCCTGGCATGCTCGATGAACATTATGGTTTGAAGAAGTAAGCAGTCTTCGCTGCGAACAAAAAGCCCCCGGACAGTGATGTGTCTGGGGGCTTTTTTGTATCTGCAATCTTCGCTGCGCTCGTCGGCCTCTTCGCGAGCAGGCTCGCTCCCACAGGGGGAATGCATTTCAAATGCGGGAGCGAGCCTGCTCGCGAAAGGGGCGGCACCGATGAAACAAAAAAATACCCGATCACAGGATCGGGCATTTCTTCATTCAGGCAATCGCTTATGGATACTGCTGCACCGTACCCGGCTGTTGCTGCTGACCACCATACTGCTGGCCCGGAATCGCCTTCAGGTTGACTTCAACGCGGCGGTTCTGCGCGCGGCCGTTGACGTCGCCGTTGCTGGCAATCGGGTTATCCGGGCCGGCGCCACGGGCCGACAGGTTGGCACCGCTGACACCTTGCGAGGTCAGGTAGGTCGCCACGCTCTGCGCACGACGCTGTGACAGGTCCATGTTGTGCTGGCGGCTGCCGGTGCTGTCGGTGTAACCGACGATTTCGATCTGGTTCTGGTTGAACTCCTTCAGCGAGTTGGCCAGGTTGTTCAACGGCTGGTAGAAACTCGGGGCAATGTTCGCCGAATCGGTGGCGAAGGTGATGTTGCCCGGCATGATCAGCTTGATCTGATCGCCCTGCCGCTGCACTTCAACGCCAGTGTTGGCCATGCTCGCGCGCAGTTTCTTTTCCTGCTGGTCGGCGTAGTAGCCGTAGCCTGCTGCGGAGGCACCGACGACAGCAGCGCCGATCAAGGCGCCCTTGCCACGGTTGTCGTGACCGATGGCGGCACCGGCGAGTGCGCCGGCCAGTGCACCAAGGCCACCGTATTTGGCGGTTTTGCTCATGCCTTGCGAGCCACCGTCGGCCTGACCCTGATTGTCATACGGATTAGGCGAGGCGCAGCCGGACAGCACGGCCACGGCAGTAGCGACAATAATCAAACGACGCGTGGTGAACATGGAGAGCTCCTGGTTTTCTGCATTCTGTGGTGCAGCGGCCACTGATCAATCAATGGACCTGCGCGGGCGTTGGATCATGACAATGCCTAAAAATTCCGCCCGCTGCCCGTGACAAAAAATTCAGGCACGCACAAACGGGTTCTCGCGCATCTCATCACCCAGACGCGTGTCCGGGCCGTGCCCGGTGACAACCGTTGCGTCCTCGTCCAGCGTATACAGCCGCTGCTTGATTGAACGCACGATGGTCGCCTGATCGCCACCCCACAAATCCGTGCGCCCTACCCCGCGACGAAACAGCGTGTCGCCGGCTATCAACAGCTTAGCCTCGGAAAACCAGAAGCTCATGGAACCGGGTGTATGTCCCGGCGTGTGCAGGGCCACGCCGCAACCGCAGGCGAGTTCTTCGTCATCGCTCAGCCAACGATCCGGCGACGGCACCGGGGTGTAAGGCACGCCAAACATCTGGCATTGCATTTCAAGGTTGTCCCAGAGGAACTGGTCTTCCTTGTGCAGATGCAGGGTCGCACCGGTTTTCTCCTTCATTTGGCCGGAAGCCAGGAAGTGATCGAGATGGGCGTGGGTGTGGATGATGCTCACGACTTTCAGGCCATGCGCATCGAGACGCGCCATGATCAGGTCGGGGTTGCCACCCGGGTCGACGACAATGGCTTTTTTGGTGATCGGGTCGCCGATGATCGTGCAGTTGCACTGCAATGGGCCGACGGGGAAGGTTTCGCGGATAAGTGCAGGGCTGGGCGTGGTAATGGAAAAATCCTGGACAGGGTCAACGCCGTTGGCAACGGCCGATGGCGAATTTTACCGTCGCTAGAGCAATAACCCCAACGCCTTCGCCCGCGCCACCGCCTGCGTACGCCGCTCAACCCCGAGCTTGCTGTTGATATGGCTGGCGTGGGTTTTCACCGTGTGTAGGGAAATGAACAACTGCTCGCTGATTTCCTGATTGGAACAGCCTTGAGCGATCAGGCGCAGCACCGCCAGTTCACGGCTGCTGAGCTGTTCGGTAGCGGAGCTTTCCACAGCCGGGCGTGGCGCGGCTGTTGGAAAATGCGTGAGCAATTGCTGGCCGACCGCGTTGCAAGTGAGCGCCTGCAATTGCCCGCGCAACCAGTCGGCATGGTTTTTCAGCAGCGCATCAAAGGGTTGGTAGACGCCGCCGGCCGCTGCTTCCAGGGCCTGACTCAACACCTTGCGCGCCTCGGGCTCGCGTCCACTCGACAGCAACAGCGCCACCTTCTGCGTCAACGCCATCACACTGAGCAACTGCCGCCCGGTCCGCTGGCCGTTTTCATGCAACACGTTCAGCCGCCCTTCGGCGAGCATCGGTTGCCCCTGAATCACATCGAGCAGCGCCTGTTGCAGTTCCACATGCAGTGGCAGTTGCGGATGGAATTCCGGTGGCGCCGCAGCGTGTTCGCCGGTGTAGGTCTGGCCCAGGCGTGCAAGCCACGCCTCGGCAAGATCAATCCGGCCCTGGGCCAGCCACAGTTCGCATTTGACCAGGGTGATCATCGCCAGATAGTAGATCGGCGGTACGTCCCAGATGTGCATCAGGCGTTCGGCTTCGGCGAGTTCGGCGAAGGCCTTGGCGAATTCGCCACTGGCGCCGTCCAAGCGAGCGATCACGCAGTGGCCGATCAGCACGCTGATGTCGCGACAGGCGCGCGCCTCGCCAATGCCGGCCAGCAGACGCACGCGTGCGGCTTGCGGCTGCAAACGCATCGCCAGCAGGAAACCTTCGTACAACGTCAGCCGCGCGCGCACGGCGTACAGGCGTTGCGGCGACAGACCGCGCAAGCGCTCCAGGCCCTGATGCACTTCATCCAGCGCGCGCAGAATCTCGCCCCGCGATTGCAGAACCCGCGCCCTGTCGTAATGCGCCAGTGCTTCGAATAATGGATTGCCGACCCGTTGCGCCAGCTCGAGGGATTCACGGTTCAGCCCACGGGCGCGCCACAGATCACCGTCGGCGATCGCCAGGTTGGACAAGGTCGACAGGCACATCAGCCGCTGGCCATAACGTTTGGCCGGCAGGCTTTCCAGCGCCTCGCTGCAATAGCGCAAGGTCAGTTCGCGATGGCCGCGCCCGCGAGCGATGATCCCGCTCAGCGCCAGCCATTGCGCCAGCATGGATTTTTGCGCGGTGGCCGAAGGCGCCGGCAGGAAACGGCTCAAATGGCTGGCCAGCTCTTCAGCGGCGTCGAGCTGACAGGCCAGCCCCAGCGCCCAGCTGTAGAGCACGATCAGTCGTGGCGTGCTGATCAGCAGGCTGTCGGGCAAGTCCATTTTCCAGCGCAGCAGCATGCCGACGTTCTGCTCGGCGAGCAGCTGTTCTTCGGACAGGTTCTGTACCAGATTCGCCGCGACGTCGAGATGCCCGGCACGCAACGCCTGCTCCACCGCTTCGTCGAGCAGGCCTTGCGCATTGAACCAGCGGCAGGCGCGCAAATGCAGGGTAGCGTTGGGCACCATCGCCTGGGCGATCGGCCGGCTGCGCAACAAGTCAGAAAACAAATGGTGATAGCGATACCAGTGACCGTGCTCGTCCAGCGGCACCAGAAACACTTGGTGAGCGAGGAGAAAGCGCAGGATCTCGGCGCTGTCGTGGGCTTCGCGGACCGCGTCGCACAGCTCGCTGCAAAAGCGTTCCTGCGGTGCGGTTTCGTAGAGAAACGATTGCACTTCGGCCGGCAAGCAATCGATGACTTCTTCGAGCAGATAGTCGCGTATCAACCCCTCGCCGCCGTTCAGCGCCTGCGGCAGCGCGGCATCGTTGCCCGCCTCGGCCACCGCCAGCAGCCAGAAGCGCAGGCCGGCGACCCAGCCTTCGCTGCGCTGGATCAGGCTTTCCAGTGCTTCGCCGCGCAGTGAGCTGCTGTGGCGGTCGAGCAAGGTCAGGGCTTCGTCGTGGGTCAGGCGCAAGTCCTGTTCGTGCAGCTCGAGCAACTGCCGCGACAGGCGCAGACGCGCCAGATGCCAGTCCGGGCGCTGGCGGCTGGTGACCATCACCAGCAAGCCATCGGGCAGATGATTGAGGAAAAATTGCAGGCAACGATCCAGCACCGGCCCTTGGGCGAGGTGGTAGTCGTCGAGGACCAGCAGCAACGACGCGGCAGGATCGAGATGCAGCGCCAGCTCATCGAGCAGACCGTCGAGCCATTCTTCAAAAGCGAATGGCTGATGACGCTGACGCATTTTCAGCAGACCAAGAGCGCCAGCGCCCAAGGCCGGAAAGTAGTCCTGCAGACCTTCGAGCAAGCGCTCAAGAAAACGTCCGGGATCATTGTCACGCGGACTCAAGCCCAGCCAGAGACTTTGCCAATGCGCCGGCAGGCTCTGACAGAACTCCACTGCCAGCGAGCTTTTGCCGAACCCGGCCGGGGCGCTGACCAGCAGCAACCGACCTCCGAGCCCGGCCTGCAGACGCTGGCAAAGGCGCGGCCGCAAGACATAGCCATCAGGCAGCGGCGGGCGGAAAAAACGCCCGTCCAGTGCTGCGACGGTGATGCTTGCGGGACCCGGAAGTGGGGACAGATCAGTCATGGCCGGCTCTTGTTCGAAGGCGATTGGCGGCGTTGCAGATGTCCGCAGCCTAGCCTTAAACGAAGAGGTAATGAAGGTCACTGCTACAAATGGCTACAAAAAGCCTACACAGCGCCGCCAAAATCCGGCATCACCGACCAATCGCGACCACGATGAATCCGTGTAGGAGCTGCGGCGTGAAACCGCACGCAAAAAAACGCCCCGAACCGGTCGGGGCGTTTTCACGAGGATGCGGCCTCGGGTTTACGCAGGTTTAGCGAACACCATCCTGACGCAGAGCGGCCGGGGTGAAGTCGCTGGTGGTAGCGGTGAAGCC
This sequence comes from Pseudomonas siliginis, assembly GCF_024072275.1. Taxonomy (NCBI): domain Bacteria; kingdom Pseudomonadati; phylum Pseudomonadota; class Gammaproteobacteria; order Pseudomonadales; family Pseudomonadaceae; genus Pseudomonas; species Pseudomonas siliginis. The sequence goes on from NZ_CP099598.1 coordinate 4,897,140, forward strand.
GAAGTCATACGCCTGCTTCTCTTCGTTCTTCATGCCCAGTGCCAGATAGCGGCCGGACTGCAGGTCGTAGAGGGTTTCGAGGGCGTACCACGGCACTTGCTTGTCGTAGTAGTTCTCGGCATGTGCCTCGGCTACACGCCACAGTTGGCCACGACCGTCATAGTGGTCGATGACCGCTGCCTGCCAGGTGTCCTCGTCGATGTAGAAGTCACGTTTGGCGTAGATGTGGCGCTGGCCTTCCTTCAGGGTCGCGACCACGTGCCAGACGCGGCGCAGCTCGTAGCGAGCCAGGTCCTGGTTGATGTGACCGGCCTTGATGATGTCCGAGTACTTCAGTTTCGGATCGTCGAGCTTGTAGCTGTCGGAGGCGATGTACATCTCTTTCTTACCTTCGAGCTTCCAGTCGTAACGATCCGGCGCGCCGTTGTACATGTCGAGGTTGTCCGAGGTACGCAGGCCGTCGGCGGCAGTACCCGGGCCGTCATACGACACTTGCGGTGCACGGCGCACACGACGTTGCCCGGCGTTGTAGACCCACGCCGAACGCGGCTCTTTGACCTGGTCGAGCGTCTCGTGCACCAGCAGTACGCCACCGGCCAGACGCGCCGGCGCGGTCACTTTCTGCTTGAAGTAGAACAGGATGTTGCCCGGGTTCGCCGGATCGTAGTCCTTCATCTTGTCGCGGAACACGAACTGATCCTGGAAGTACACCAGGCTGTACGAGCCGTTCGGTTGCGGCGTGGCCTGGGTCACCAGACGGGTCACGCTGCCGCCGCGATAGCGGGTGATGTGGTTCCAGATCACTTCCACACCGGTTTTCGGGATCGGGAACGGCACGGCGGTATCGAAGTTTTCCAGACCGTTGCCGCCGGACACCAGGTTGGTGCTGGTGGCGTTCTTCTTGATCGCGGCGAACACGTCATCCGGCACGGTGGCGCCGCGATGGGACGGATAGACCGGCATCTTGAAGGTTTCCGGGTAGCGCTTGAACATCGCGTACTGGCCCGGCGCAAGCTTGTCCTTGTACTTGTCGACATCCTTGGCGGTGATGGTGAACAGCGGCTGCTCACTGGCGTAAGGGTTGGACAGGAAGCCCTTGCTGTCGACGCTGCCGGCATTTTTCGGCAGCGGTTTCCAGGCCGGGATCGAACCGTCGGCATTACCGGCCATTTCCGCGCCCATCGGCGTCAGGCTCTTGCCCAGTTTATCCGCTTCGGCAGCAGGCACCGCCGCCATGACGCTGGTCGCCAGCAGCGACAGGCCCAGAACACCGGCGTGGAACAGACTCTTTGTTATTTTCATAAATTCGTTCGTCCTGAAATGCAGTGCTTAGAAGTTCACGCCGAAGCTGAGCGCCACGAAGTCGCGGTCATCCACGGTGGTGTACTTGCCGTCGAAGAAATTGGTGTAAGCCAGGCTCGCGGTGTAGGTGTTCTGGTATTCGGCGTCGACGCCCAGGCTGACCGCTTTGCGACCTTCCTCGAAGTTGCCGCCAGGGCCTGGCGAGTAACCGCTCACGTCGTGGGACCAGGCCACGTTCGGCTTCAGGTTCACGCCAGCGAACACGTCGTTGTATTCCCAGATCGCCCGACCACGGTAGCCCCACGACATCGACGTGGTGAAGCCGTCGTTTTCGCAATTGCGGCTGCGGTTGTTCTGCGGCGAACCCGGGCCTGCGCCGTTGATGGTGCTGTTGTTGAGGATGTTGGCGCAGGTATCGACTGTGCCAGTAGCCGGCAACTCACCCGGACCGTAGACCGGATCGCGGCCATAACGCTTGTCGGAACGGCTTTCCAGGCCACCGACGTAGGTCGCGCCGACTTCACCAACGAGGGTCAGACGGCTGGCGCCCATGACCTGATCGAAGAAGTGCGTGAAGGTCGTCTGGATCTGGGTGATTTCCTTGCGCTCATAGCCATGCAGATCCTGACCCGGCACGCCAGTGAGCAACGAAGCGTTGGTCAGCGCGCCGCCCAGTGGACGCACGCCGGCAAACAGGATGTCGGTGGAGTTCAGTTGCACCGGCGCGTTCGGACGGTAGCTGATCTCACCGCTCCACGCCGTACCGGTAGGCAGAGTGGTGGAGAAGCTCAGACCGTAGAGGCGAATGTCTTCCGGGTATTCGATGAAGTAATTCGAATTGCCCGCGACCAGCAGCGGTGCGAGTGCGGCGAACGGCCCCGGCAGCGCGGCGGCAGTGTTGTAGACCGACTGCGGTGCGCCGGTTGCACTGAAGATCGGCGCACGGCTGTGGTAGTTCATGAAGTAGGCGCCGAACTCGGTGTCGAGTGGCTCGAACATGTATTTGAGGGACGCGCCCCACTGACCGCTGTCGCGCGCGTCACGGTCCGGCCCACGGCGCACCAGCACGCCTTCTTGGTCGACGTTCACACCGTTGGCGGCCAACGGCCCCAAAGCGATCGCCGGAATCTGCGAACGCTTGTTCAGTACGCGCAGATTGCTGTCGCAACCGTCAGCAACGATGTCCGGCTGGGAGAAGAAGGTGCCGCAGTTGTCGACGACGGTCTGGTCCCATTCCAGTTGGTAGAACGCTTCGGCCGAGAGGTTATCGGTGAGGCTCTGCGACACATAGAACATGTTGACCGGAATCAGGCCTTCCTTGATCTCGGCGCCCGGACGACGGAACGCGGAGACGTCGATCGGGTTGATCGAGTTGATGCCGCCGCCGATGAAGGTACTTTCACCCCAGCTCACTACCTGCTTGCCCAGACGCACGGAGCCCGGCTGATCGGCAATCGCGTAGTTGTGGTAGACGAAGGCGTCGAGGATCTGCCCGCCGGAGGACTTGGCGCCCTCTTTACGGTTGCTGTCGCTGATGTCCTTGAACTGGCGGCTCTCGTCCTTCAGTTCGAAGTCGTACCAGTACTTGCCACGGACGAACACGCCGGTGTCGCCGTATTTCAATTCAAGGTCATGGATGCCCTTGAAGATCTTCGAAAAGGTTTCGCCGCTCTTGAAGTTGGCGTGCCCGTCATCGGAAGTCTGCGACAGGCCACGGCCGCCGTTGTTGACGCCGATAAGGTTCTTGTTCGGGCTCTGAGTAGACCAACTGGCACCGATCGACAGGGACGAGTCGAACTGGCCTTCGATTTCACCGACGTTGAAACTGACGCCGAATGCAGGCCCGGCGAGCGAGGAGGCAAGACTGACCGCCAGAGGCAGTTTCGCCCGGCGCCAGAACTGGTTTACTGAGGTCATCGACGCTACTCCATGTGCATTATTGTTATGGCAGTGAGTACTTTTAAAAACGCTGTGGAGGACCGGGCGCCAGGGTTGCCCGAAATCACTCCAGAGTTGCTCGCCCCGATCAGTGCGTGTGCTCCGTTTCTAAAAAGTCCTTGAGCGGACTATATCCAGCGGGTGGTAGTGCTTGATCCCTCTAAAGTGTGATTTGCAGCCGCCAACCACTCTGGAACAGTCCTTTCGCCAGTCCGACACACGTCGGCAGGGCAAGGATGGCTGATTTTTTCGATTTCACAAGCCAAGCGCTTGCTTGGTGGGTCTGGCGCGCCGGTTTCGGCGCGCCATCAGGCACTCAAAGTGTGGAAAGGAAGGTGCTGTTGTTGGCTTGCCACTCGGTGATGTCGAGGCGAATGCGCTTCTTGTCGAGCTTGCCGACGCTGGTCTTGGGAATTTCGGTAACAAGGGCGATCTGACTGGGGATCGCCCACTTGCTCAAGTGTCCCAGCTCGACGAACGGCTTGAGGTGTTCCTTCAGTTCCCGTGCACCGATCACCTGCCCTTCGCGGACCACCAGCAAGGCAAACGGGCGCTCGCCCCACTGCGGATCGGCGATGCCCACCACTGCTACTTCGCGTACCGCCGCATGCCGGCTGATGAGGTCTTCGAGGTCGAGGGAGGAGATCCACTCGCCGCCGGTCTTGATCACGTCCTTGATGCGATCACGAATATCGATCACGCCCATGCTGTCGAGCGTGGCGACGTCGCCGGTGTGCAACCAGCCACCGGCCCAGAGCTCGGCGCCCTTCTGCGGTTCATTGAAATAGCCTTCGGTCAGCCACGGCGCGCGCAGCACCAGTTCGCCCTGGGTTTCACCGTCGACGGGAAGGAAATTGCCGTCGCCGTCGACAATCGCCGCTTCGACCAACGGCCCCGGCACGCCAGCCTTGATCCGGTAAGTGGTGCGCTCGTCTTCGCTGCCGGCCATCAGTTCGTCGTTGAGGTGCGCGCAAGACACCAGCGGCCCGGTTTCCGACATGCCGTAAGCGGCTGTCAGCTGAATGCCACGGGCCTTGGCGTTTTCATAAAGACTGCGATTGAGCGCGCTGCCGCCGATGACGATTTTCCAGCCGCCGAAGTCGGCACTCTGCGCGGCTTTGGCGTTGAGCAGCATCTGCAGGATGGTCGGCACGCAATGGGAAAAGGTGACCTTCTCCTTGCGCCACAACTCCACCAGATACTCCGGATCGTAGCGCCCCGGATAAACCTGCTTGAGCCCGAGCATGGTCGCCACGTACGGCAAACCCCAGGCGTGGACGTGGAACATCGGCGTGATCGGCATGTACACATCGTTGGTGCCGAGCAGCCGTACGCTGTCGATCGAACCCATGATCGTCGCCACGCCGATGGTGTGCAGCACCAGTTGCCGATGGGTGAAATACACGCCTTTCGGATTGCCCGTGGTGCCGGTGGTGTAGAACGTGGTGGCGACCGAGTTTTCGTCGAAGTCCTGGAAATCGTATTGCGCACTCGCAGCGGCCAGCAGTTGCTCGTATTCGCCGACGAGGTTGGGCAGCGCTGCGGTTTTCTCCGGGAGATCGGTCAGCAGCAGGGTTTTCTCCACCGTGGTCAGCTGCGGCGCGATGGCCTGATACAGCCCGACGAACTCGCTGTTGACCAGCACGAAGCGGTCCTCGGCGTGGTTCATGGTGTAGAGGATCTGCTCCGGCGACAGGCGCACGTTGATGGTGTGGATCACCGCGCCGATCATCGGAATGGCGAACATGCATTCCAGGTAACGGTGGCTGTCCCAGTCCATCACCGCCACGGTGTCACCGGCCTTGACGCCGGCAGCCGTCAGCACGTTGGCCAGCCGCGCAACCCGCTCGATCAGGGTCGGATAGCTGTAGCGCAACTGGTCGCGGTAGATGATTTCGCGGGTTTTCTCGTAACGGGCGCCGGACATCAGCAGCCGTTTGATCAGCAATGGATACTGGTAGGCCCCATCGGCCGGCGGAATGACCCGAGTCTGCAACATAAGAATCCCTTTTCTGACTGCACGGTGTTGGCGGAGAGATTCGTACTCTAGTGCGCCTGCCTGACAGTCAAATCAGCCAAAGGAATGATTTGCAGAGCCGTACAAATGCTAGCTTTGCGCCAGCACCCAGGTATCGGGAAATTGGATATGGCCCCTGTAGCAGCTGCCGAAGGCTGCGATCTTTTGATTTGCTTATGAAAAGACAAGATCAAAAGATCGCAGCCTCGTTGCACTCGTCAGCTCCTGCAAGAGAACAACGCGGCCCGGTCAGTGCATTTCGGTGAACGCGATTTTCACGCCGAGAGCGATCAGCACCGCGCCCATAGTGCGGTCGAACCAGTGGCCCATGCGCGCGAAGCCCGCGCGCACGCGGTGTTGGCTGAACAGCATCGCCACCAGACAGAACCAGATCGCCGTCGCCACCGCCAGGTAAACGCCGTAACCGGCCTGCACGGCCAGCGGCGTGTGCGGATTGATCACCACGGTGAACAGCGAGAGGAAAAACAGCGTGGCTTTCGGGTTCAGGCCGTTGGTGACGAAGCCCGAGGTAAACGCGCCCCGCGCGGTGCGTACGCCGGTTTCCCGGTGCAAATCATCGGTGACGGTTTTCGCCGGTTGCGCGCGCAAGGCCTTGAAGCCGATGTAAAGCAGATACGCGGCGGCGGCCCACTTCAGCGCGTTGAACAGCACGATCGATTGCGACACGATCAGACCGATGCCGAGCAACGAATAGCCGACATGCAGGAAAATCGCCGAGCCCACGCCCAGCGCGGTCCAGGTGCCGGCGCGGCGACCATGGGTCACGCTCTCGCGCACGACCACGGCAAAATCCGGGCCGGGGCTGGCCACGGCGAGCAGATGGATCAGGGCAACGGTCAAGAACTCGGTCCAGTACATGGGGGCTCCTCAGGATTCGAATGTTCACACTGGGCTCATTGCCGAATGCTTTCCCTGTGGGAGCGAGCCTGCTCGCGAAAGCGCTGGGTAAGCCAACAGAGATGTTGACTGGGCCAGAGCTTTCGCGAGCAGGCTCGCTCTCACAAGAGTTCAAGGCATCTCGGTGTCGAGTAACCAATTGTTTCATCTGGTAGGCTCGGCAGGGTACGCCCTCCGCTCACAGCACAAAAGGTACAGTTGATGACGAACACGCGCCGCGCGGTATTCCTTGATCACCCTTCGCTGGATCTCGGCGATCTGGACCTCGGTCCGTTGCGCGAATGCTTCAGCGACTTGCAGCTGTTCGCCCAGACTTTGCCGGAACAGGTCAGCGAACGCCTGCAAGGCGCCGGAGTGGCGATCACCAACAAAGTTGTGATCGACGCTGCTGCCATGGCCGCCAACCCGCAACTGAAACTGATCCTGATCAGCGCCACCGGCACCAACAATGTCGACCTCACTGCCGCCCGCGCCCACGGCATCACCGTGTGCAATTGCCAGGCTTACGGCACGCCGTCGGTGGCGCAACACACGATCATGCTGCTGCTCAACCTCGCCACGCGCCTGGCCGACTATCAGAAAGCTGTGAGCGCAGGCCGCTGGCAACAGGCGAAACAGTTCTGCCTGCTCGACTACCCGATCGTCGAACTGCAAGGCAAAACCCTCGGCCTGCTCGGGCATGGCGAGCTCGGTGGCGCCGTGGCGCGATTGGCCGAAGCGTTCGGCATGCGTGTGTTGCTCGGGCAGATTCCCGGGCGCCCGGCTCGGCCGGATCGCTTGCCGCTGGAAGAACTGCTGCCGCAGATCGACGCCCTGACCCTGCACTGCCCGCTCAACGAGCACACCCGGCATTTCATCGGTGCCCGCGAACTGGCCTCGATGAAGCCTGGCGCATTTGTGGTCAATACCGCCCGGGGCGGCCTGATCGATGAGCAGGCGCTGGCCGACGCTTTGCGCAGCGGTCACCTCGGCGGTGCGGCCACCGACGTGTTGAGTGTCGAGCCACCGACCCAGGACAATCCGCTGCTCGCCGCCGATATCCCGCGCCTGATCGTCACCCCGCACAACGCCTGGGGCAGCCGCGAGGCACGCCAGCGTATCGTCGGGCAACTGAGCGAAAACGCCCAGGCGTTCTTCAGCGGTGAGGCGCTGCGGGTCGTCAGTTGATAAACTGCGGCACTTTTTTTCAAGGAGCAGTTATGGATCCGCGCAGTGAAGTACTGCTTCGTCAGGCCGAGTTATTCCAGGGTTCGCTGCTGTTGGCCGGCCTGCCCGCCGACGATCTGCTCGGGCGTCTGCCCAACGCATTCGGCTGGTGCTGGCACGCTGGCGATCAAGCCGCACTGGACGCGCGTTTCGAGGGCCGCAGTCAGTTCGGCGTGAACGTGCCCGAGCGTGAGTTCGACAGCGCTGTGGTGTTTCTGCCCAAATCCAAGGACCTGACCGATTACATCCTCAACGCCGTGGCGTCGCGTCTGGCCGGGCGTGAGGTGTTTCTGGTCGGGGAAAAACGCAGCGGCATCGAAGGCGCATCCAAACAGCTCAATCCGTTCGGCAAGCCACGCAAACTCGACAGCGCCCGGCACTGCCAGCTCTGGCAAGTCACCGTGGCCAATGCGCCTGAAGCGAAATCCCTGGAAAGTCTTGCGCAGACCTACGAACTGCCCCTGGCCGAAGGGCCGTTGAAAGTCATCAGTTTGCCGGGCGTGTTCAGCCACGGTCGACTGGATCGCGGCAGCGCCCTGCTGCTGGAGCATCTGGACAAACTGCCGAGCGGCCATCTGCTCGACTTCGGTTGCGGCGCCGGCGTGCTCGGGGCTGCGGTGAAACGTCGCTATCCGCACAATCAGGTGACGTTGCTGGATGTCGACGCGTTCGCCGCCGCCAGCAGCCGTCTGACCCTGGCCGCCAACGGCCTGGAGGCGGAAGTGCTGACCGGCGACGGCATCGATGCCGCGCCGATGGGTTTGAGCGCGATTCTGAGCAATCCGCCGTTCCATGTCGGCGTGCACACCGATTATTTCGCTACGGAGAACCTGCTGCGAAAAGCGGCCAAACATCTGAAAAACGGTGGCGAACTGCGCCTTGTGGCGAACAGCTTTCTCAAGTATCAGCCGTTGATCGAGGAGCACCTGGGCGTGTGTGCGATCAAGGCTGAAGGCAACGGTTTCCGGATTTACCGGGCCAAGCGCGGTTGAAAATTTGTTCTTGCCCAATCGGATTTGCCTAGGCAGAATCCGCTCCGTCCTAGGGGAGTAGTCTCCCACGAGCGCCAAGCTCGTCCGGCATACGTCAACATACTTGATCCTCAGATCATGGCGTATGCGACCCAAGCGTCCGCACCAGACGGATCGCAGGGTTTGACAAGACCTATGACACGCACACCTTACCCGGGGCGGGAAGGCTGTACGTGTCATAGCCGTGTCGACCCGCCCCTTAGGAAATCCCTGATGCTGGACTCGCTACTCGTTCCCACCGCTATCGTTGCCTTGGCCGAAATCGGCGACAAGACGCAACTGCTCGCGCTGATTCTCGCCGCTCGCTTTCGCAAACCCTGGCCGATCATTGCCGGGATTGTCGCCGCGACTTTGGCCAACCACGCAGCAGCCGGTGCGGTAGGTGCCTGGGTCGGCAGTTTCTTCTCCGACGCCGTTCTGCACTGGATCCTCGCCGCCAGCTTCGCCGCCACGGCACTGTGGACACTGGTCCCGGACAAAATGGATGACGACGAGGCCAGCACGGCGCGCAAGTTCGGGCCGTTCCTGACCACACTGATCGCATTCTTCCTGGCGGAAATCGGCGACAAGACCCAGATCGCCACGGTGATGCTCGCCGCGCAATATCCGGAACTTTGGCTGGTGATCATCGGCACCACCGTGGGCATGCTGATTGCCAACGTGCCGGTGGTACTGGCGGGTAACTTTGCCGCAGAGAAACTGCCGCTGACCCTGATCCGCCGCCTCGCGGCTTCGGCGTTCATGATTCTGGCGATTGTTGCGGTTTATAAAGCGATGCAGAGCAGCGGCTGGGTTTAACCCCGTCTACTGAACTACCCAAAACCTGTGGTGAGGGGATTTGAAGGATCGTTCCCACGCTCTGCGTGGGAATGCCTCAAGGGACGCTCCGCGTTCCAATGGGACGCAGAGCGTCCCGGGCTGCATTCCCACGCAGAGCGTGGGAACGATCATTGGCTCAGGACTTCGGGGCTTTTTCGTACAACGGCATCACCTTCGGAATCGCTGCCTGCAACGCAGCAATGCGGCTGCTCGATGCCGGGTGAGTACTCATGAATTCCGGTGGCGCGCCTTCGGAAGCCTTGCTCATCTTGTCCCACAGGGTGATCGCCGCGTTCGGGTTGTAACCGGCGCGGGCGGCCAGTTCCAGGCCGATCAGGTCGGCTTCGTTTTCGTTGGCGCGACTGTTGGGCAAGGTCATGCCGTAGTTGGCCACGGTGTCGGCCAGCGCCAGGCTGTCCTGACCCAGACCGAACAAAGCGCCGGCGCCCTGCTTGGCCATTTCCATGCCATAGGCTTTGGACATCGCCTCACGGCCGTGCTCGCGCAGGGCGTGGGCGATTTCATGGCCCATGACCGCAGCGATTTCATCGTCGGTGAGTTTCAGGCTGTCGATCAGTCCGGTGTAGAAAATGATCTTGCCGCCGGGCCCGCAGTTGGCGTTGAGCTCATCGCTCTTGATCAGATTGACTTCCCATTGCCACTGCGCCGCGTCCGGGCGGAAGGTTGGCGCCTGGGCGATCAAGCGGTTGGCGATGGTCTGCACGCGTTTGGCTTCCGGGCTGGTCTTGTCCAGCACACCTTTGCTCGACGCCTCGCCGACAGTTTTCTGATACGACTGCGCGTACATCTGGTCGACCTCTTGCGAGGACAGCATGCTGAACATGTACTGCTTGCGCTCCACGCCCACGGCGCCGCCGCTGGTGGTGTTGACCGACTGACAACCGGCCAGCAACAGCGCTGCGCTCAAAGCACTTACCACTAATGTCTTGTTCATTCAAAAGCTCCCTGAAAACCTGAGGCGTATCCTAGGCGGCTAATTGTATTGGCGCCAGATACAACGGACGCATTGCGCGTACATTCAGCTATGGCCGCAAGACTGGCTGGAAATTCCTCGACGCGCATTGAATCCGCCGTGCACCGATCCATCAGCGACATCGCGCGGCGATTCCGACCAACGTCTCTCATGGCCCCGCACACCCCGCCGATAAATCCCTCGCAGATTGTCCTCTTGCGTGCGGAGCTCCCATGAAGTTCAAGTCGATCCAGTTTTCCGTCGCCGCTCTGGCCGGCGCCATCGTCCTCAGCGTGGTCGCGGCGCTGGTGCTGTACGCGCTGTTCTCCGGCGCCCGCACTCAAGAAATGGTGCAACAGCGCACCCAGGCGCAGTTCGAGCAAGTCATCGAACAGCGCCTGACCTCGCTGGCGCAGACCCAGGTCAGCCAGATCCAGCGCGAACTCGAAGCGCCGCTGCTGATTGCCGGCGGCCTGGTGCGCGTCAACGCCCTGCTCGGTACAACCGGCGCCGACGGCCAGCCGCGCCTGAGCGTCAGCCGCGAACAACTGATCAGCCTGATCAAGGAAAACGTCGAAAAGAACCCGAAGATTCTCGGCACCTACATCGGCTGGGAAAAAAACGCACTGGACCACAATGACGCGGCCTACATCGGCAGCGCCGTGGTCGGTATCGATCCAGCCACCGGGCGCTTTTTGCCGTGGTGGTTCCGCAATACCGACGGCAGTCTGGGCGTGGACAAACTGGCCGATGTCGACGATCAGAAAACCTTGTCCACCGGGGTGCGCGCCAGCGAGTACTACCTGTGCTCGAAAGAGACGAAGAAAGCCTGCGTGATCGACCCGGCACCGTACAAGGTCGGCGACAAGATCGTCATGCTCGCCTCGTTCATTGAACCGATCATGGGCAACGGGGCGTTTCAGGGCATCGTCGGCGCCGACCTCTCGGTGAACTTCATTCAGGACATGCTCCTCGCCGCCAACCAGAAACTCTACAGCGGTGCCGGCGAAATGGCCCTGGTCGGCGGCAACGGGCGGATCGTTGCCTACACCAAGGACTCGAGCAAATTCGGTGAAAAAGTCAGCGACATCCTCGACGCCGAACAGGCCAGCAATCTCGCCAATCTCAAGCGCGACGAGGTCACCTATTCGGTGAATCAGGCCAAGGGCCGCATCGAGCTGTACCTGCCGTTCGGCATCGGCCAGACCGACGCACGCTGGACGCTGATGCTGCAATTGCCGCTCAACGCCGTCATGGCCGATCTGCAAACCCTGCAGGCCGACCTTGATGCCCAGCGCAAGTCCGACACCTTCGGCATGGCCATGGTCGGCCTGATCATCGCCGGCATCGGCCTGCTGGTGATCTGGCTGGTGGGTCACGGCATCGCGCGGCCACTCAAGCAAATGGTCGCCATGCTTGATGACATCGCTCAGGGCGAAGGCGATCTGACCCGGCGCTTGAGCAGCGACCGCAGCGATGAACTGGGCTCGATTGCCAAAGGCTTCAACACCTTCCTCGGCAAGTTGCAGGCGATGATCACCCAGGTGGTGACCTCGGTGCAGAGCGTCAGCGATTCCTCGGAACACACCGCCGACATCGCCATCCGCACCAACATCGGCGTGCAGAAACAAATGGCCGAAATCGATCAAGTGGCGACAGCGGTGCAGGAAATGACCGCCACCGCCCAGGATGTGGCGCGCAACGCCACCCAGGCCGCACAAGCGGCAAGCCACGCCGATCAGGCCGCCAGCCAGGGCATGCAGATCGTGCGCGACACCTCGAATTCGATTGGCGTACTGGCGGTGGAAATCGGCAAGGCTGTCGAGGTGGTGCAGACGCTGGCCAAGGACAGCGAAAACATCAACGCCATTCTCACTGCCATTCGCGGCATCGCTGAACAGACCAATCTGCTGGCACTGAACGCGGCGATCGAAGCCGCGCGCGCCGGCGAGCAGGGTCGCGGTTTTGCCGTGGTCGCCGACGAGGTGCGCAATCTGGCGCAGAAAACCCAGAAGGCCACCGAAGAAATCCAGAGCATGATCCAGCAGTTGCAACAGGGCACCCGCGATGTGGTGCGCGTCATGGAAGACAGCCAGAACCGCACCGACGAAAGCGTGCAACACGCGGCGAAAGCGGCCGAAGCGCTGGAAACGATCACCCAGGCCGTGTCGGTGATCAACGACATGAACACGCAGATCGCCAGTGCGGCAGAAGAGCAAAGCGCAGTGGCCGACGACATCAACCGCAATGTGATCAACATAGGTCAGGTGGCGAATGAAGTGGCCGGCGGTGCGGATGAATCGAGTTCGGCGAGCGCCGGGTTGACCAAACTGGCGGAACAGCAGCGGCGGTTGATCAATCAATTCAAGGTCTGAAAGATCAAGAGCCCCTCACCCTAGCCCTCTCCCGGAGGGAGAGGGGACCGACCGCGATGTCTTGCGCTATACATCGACCTGAAAAAAACAGTCGATTATGGATTCACAACAGATCGTTCAGGTCGGTGTACCTCTGAAGCATCCCCCATTCGGCTCCCTCTCTCTCTCTGGGAGAGGGCTGGGGTGAGGGGCTTTTGATCCACGCAAATCAAGCCGGGGTCAAACACTCCGGCCCATTCAACTTCGGATCATTCACCAGATTCGCCAACACCCGCTCACGCAGCGCCGCCGGTTCACTGGCGAGCAAACCCTGCAACACATGAAGCGGCGTTTCGGGATCAAGCCAGGCAGCCTGCCCCGCTTCATCGAGAATCAACGGTCGCCGCTGACTCGCCGCCGATTGAGTGATTACCGCCGTGCTCAGCCAGACCTGTTCCTGCACCGGATACGCTTCCCAGATCGCGGCGAAAAACAACGACGAGCCCTCCCCCGGCGTCAACCAGTACGGCCGCTTGCGCTGAGTGCCGCGCCATTCGTAGAAACCGTTGGCCGGCAGCAGGCAACGCCGCAGACGCAGCGCCTCACGAAACATCGGCTGCTCGGCCACGGTTTCGGCGCGAGCATGGGCCGGGGTCTTCGACAGATCGGTCAGCCACGGCGGTGTCAGGCCCCAGCGCGCACGGGCCAACGTGCGCTGGCCGTCTTCGTCGGCACGCAGCATCAACACCGAATCATTGGGGGAAATGTTCCACTGCGCCTGTTGATCGGCGGGAAAACCTGGCAGGGCCGCAAAGTCGCGGTTCCAGCGAAACAGGGCATAACGTCCACACATGGGGCAACATAACTCTGAATAAAACCAGCGCCAGCCTAACAGACCAGCGTCCCGGGGAAGCTCTCCGGTTCGTCGCCGTGTAGCGGCAGCGCGGCATTGTACAAGTTGATCAGCTCGCGGGCGTATTCGGCCTGATCGTTATCCACCGACAGCCCGAGCAGGCCGAAGATCGGCAGTTCACCCGTACCGCCCACCAGATCACAGCCGATCAGGTGCGCCTCGATTCCTTCGTTGGCGAGCATGCCCTTGAGCATCTCGCCTTCCATCAGGTTCGCCGGTTCGTAGATGCGCTGCATACGCGGCCCTCACTCGTTTTCGCTGAAGACTTCCAGATGCCACTCGTCCTCATGGACTTGCAGGACAAAGGTGATCGGACGACAGCACACCTGGCAATCCTCGATATACGTTTGATCGCCGCCGGACAAATCCAGCGTGGTCTCGACTTCCTCACCGCAATACGGACATTCATACCGTGCATCTTCCAGCATCGCGGTCTCCCAAGTGACTTGTGCGTATAATCGCCGGTCTATTTGCAGGGCTATTTTTGTCTGGCTACTTTTCAGACCGTGCCCTGCGGGTTTTCGATCAAACCCTTTACTTACCCTAGCCGTTTCCAACAAGAGAGCATGATGGGCGAATTCGATGCCATCCGACCTTACGACGACAGCGAAGTACCTGCGGTACTGGCAAGGCTGCTCGGCGACAAGGCGTTTCTAGATATCCTCACCCACTTCCGCTTCCCGCGTTTTGCCGGTGCCTTCGGCTGGATGCTCAAACCTCTTATAGCCCATCGGCTGCGTCGTGAGTTTGCCGACGTGAATTCCGTGGCTACCTTACAGGACAAAGTCGAGTTCTACGTCGACCACACCATTGAGCGCGCCACCGACGGCGTGACGTATACCGGTGTCGAGCAGTTCAAGTCCGGCAGCGCCTACCTGTTCATCGCCAACCACCGGGATATCGTCATGGACCCGGCCTTCGTCAATTACGCCGTGTACCACGCCGGCCTGCCGACGCCGCGCATCGCGATTGGCGACAACCTGCTGCAGAAGCCTTTTGTCAGTGACCTGATGCGCTTGAACAAGAGCTTCATCGTCCACCGTTCGATCACCGGCCGTCGCGAGAAAATGGCGGCGTATCAATTGCTGTCGGCGTACATCAATCACTCGATCCGCAACGATTGCGCCTCGATCTGGATTGCTCAGGCTGAAGGTCGGGCGAAGGACGGCGACGACCGCACCGAGTCGGCGATCCTCAAGATGTTCCACATGAGCCGCAAGGACGAGCCGTTCGGCGAAGTGATCCGCTCGCTCAACGTGACGCCGGTGTCGATCAGCTATGAGTACGACCCCTGCGACCAGGCCAAGGCCCGCGAACTCTACATCCGCGCCACCACCGGCACCTACGCCAAGGCGCCGGGCGAGGATGACGTGAGCATTGCCAAGGGCATCACCGGCTACAAGGGCCGGGTCCACGTGAACTTTGCCGCGCCGATCACTGAGGTGTTCGAGGACACCAAGCAATTGGCGATCGAGATGGACAAGCAAATTCTCGGCGGCTACCGGCTGTTCCCGGTGCATTACCTGGCGTACGCGCAGTGGGCGGATGCCGATCCGCAACTGAATGTGCCGACGGCGGCCGAGGTGTTCCCGGCTGACGAACTGGCCAAGGCGCAGGATGAGTGGCAAAGCCGTCTGGACGCCTGCCCCGCTGAGCATCGTCCGTACCTGGTGCTGCAATATGCGACGCCGGTGCGCAATCAGTATCGGGTCAAGGCTGGGTTGCCGCTGTAGGCAACGGCTGTGGCGAGGGGATTTATCCCCGTTGGAGTGCGCAGCGCTCCCAAGTTTTTACCTGAGAAAAACGGGGCCTGCTACGCAGTCCAGCGGGGATAAATCCCCTCGCCACAGGGTTTGCTTTTGCTTTCAGAAGCGCGTGCTGATCCACGAGACGATCAGGGCCAGGCCCAGGCAAGCAAATCCGAAGCGATAGAAAAACCGGTTCATGCGCAACGTCGCCCAATCGAGCATCGGCTCGGCATTGGGCTGCGCCTGGCGCTGGGCGGCGAGACTGGCCTGGGCGCGTTGCTCACGGCGGCGGGTCGCGTGCAGCAGCCAGCTGCCCGGAAAGGCCAGCAGCAAGGCCAGCAGGTTGATCAACTTGGCGGGATGGGCGGTAAACAGCGTCATCAAGTGCAGCGACATCACAGACCTCGAACTTAACCGGTGTGGCAGACGCCAGACCGACGACCGCGGCGCGGATTCTACCCAAACCCTGACGCCCTGCCCCAGCCTTTGCGACAAATAACCTGACAATCGACCGATGGCTGCCCTGTGTCATGGCATCGTCACGTGGATGCTTCACCCTGCGCGCCTCGAAACCCGAATGGAATGCGACATGCTGCACGCGGAAAACCAGGATCGCCTGTACCTCATCACTCCTTACGACGACCAGCAAAGCCTGATCGGCAGCCTTGCCTTCAACGTGCAGGATCGGCACTGGCTGGTGTATTGCGCGCTGGGCGGGCATCAGCATGCGGACTTGCCCGAGACGGATTTGCTGACCGGAGTGAGCGTGCTCGATTTTTATTCTCAGGCTGCCTGAACGTCAAAAGACCCTCACCCTAGCCCTCTCCCAGAGGGAGAGGGGACTGACCGAGGTGTTTGCGGTAGATACGCCGACATGAGATACCGCGCCGAATTCAGGTTTTGAAGCACACGCGATCGGCTCCCTCTCCCTCGGGAGAGGGCTGGGGTGAGGGGAATCGATTTCCCATACGACACAAATCTCAGATCCACAAAAAAGCCCGGAACCATCACTGGCCCCGGGCTTTTTCACATCTACGGAAAACTTACTCAGCCAGAACCTGACCCACGGTCGGGTCCTTGAACAGACGCGTCAGTGCGTCACTCAATACATCGCTGACCAGTTTGGTATTGGTCTCCTGATTCGGCGCCATGCCGAAGCGCTGGTCCAGCGACGCACCGTAACGGCCGCTGTAACGGCGGTTGGCGTTCTGCACGTCGGAGCGGAAGGTCGCGCCGATGGTCGCTTCGGTCACGTACATGCCTTCTTTCGGCGACTGGTATTTCAGCTCGGCCAGGGTCACGGTCAGTTGCGGCGCGTTGGGTGCGTTAGTGGTCGGGGTGAAGCCGAGCAGACGCACGGCGGCTTCGGCCTGGGCCTGCAGCTTGGGCAGGATCTGCTCGCGCTGCACGGTGATGGCGCTGGTTTCCGGGTACAGACCGCCACGGGTGCCGAGGGTTGGCGACGGACGACCGTCGACCACACGCACGATGACAGGCTGGCCGCGACCGACCGCTGGCAGTTGCGTGGTCAGCTTCGGCTCCGGATTCAGTTGTTGCGGGCTGTGGGCGCAGCCGGCGAGGGTCAAACCGGCGACAGTGATCAAACCGAACAACAGGCGTTGCAACATGCTCTTCTCTCCAGAATCAGGCACAAACAGGCCGGCAGTATAGCGGTGGGCCACTGCACGTAACCAGCGTCGCACAGTGAATACTGCAATGTCAGACAAACCCCGCCGAAAGCGGTTCCTGTCACACATTCTTCACCGTCCATACACCCTGGCGTCATGGCTTGCCGACAAGCTTCAAAGCAGTCCTCCTTCAAGGAACTCTGCCATGCGTTATCTGATCTCGCTGTTCGCCCCACGCCCGCTGCATCGCAGCTTTGCCCTGCTCGACCGCAACGGTCATTGCCAGGCCTTCAAGCAGTGCAGCCTGCAACCGATGGGCGACGACTGGGTGGAAATCGAAGAAATCCGCCTGACCTGGCTGAACCAGCCGCTGCCCGCCAGCGCCCGGGTCGTACCGCGACAAATGCGCGCACGGGGTCAGGTGCAGTTGAGCATCTGACCGGATGCCTAATAAAAGTCATTAAACACGAGCAACTGCGCGCATTTCTTCGCTACAATCTCCCCCCGATTATAAGGACGTCTCCTGATCGGGCCCCGCAACAGCGTCAATGCGCATGCATCGACATCAAAATCGCCCACAGAGAGCCGCCCACACAGATCGAGTGAAGTTGGCGCGCTTGCCTGTTCTTCCGGCAAAAACCCGCTTTTCGCGAATCTGCAGAGCTGTCATTCGCTCGGCCACCGCGTTGTTTTGCCCTAGCGGGCAGGTGCCAGGCCAAGGCAGCCCTTTTTGAGGTTCACGTCTTCAAAAGAGCGTGAAAAAAACGGGTTTTCACAACTTCACAAGAGTGTGGCGAGCAAATGAATAGTTTTGCGTCTGAACATGCACCATTAGCGTCTGAAACAGCCCAACGACACAGGACCGGGTATACCTCGAACATCGGAGCCTGAAGCCTGTCCGCTACGGATTTGGTTGCACGAAAACGGATGACTCGACCATAAGTCGAATTGCCAGCCCTGCGCGAAAATGCGTTCATGGAACGCTTGAAACCAGGCCGCACGCATCCGTCGAAGTTGCGAAAAATTGCGAAGATTCGGACATGGCCCACCTGACCACGGATAGCCCGGGCCCACTGACCTGCCCTGGAACGCCTGGCAGCCATGCCGACAATTTGGTGCTGCAGATTTGGGAGACGCGTTAAATGGCGCATAACGAAGCAGTCGACGTAGTTCTGGTAGGGGCCGGCATCATGAGTGCCACCCTCGCCGTACTGCTCAAAGAGCTAGACCCCGCGATCAAGCTGGAAGTCGTCGAGCTGATGGATTCCGGCGCCGCCGAGAGTTCCAATCCGTGGAACAACGCCGGTACCGGTCACGCCGGCCTGTGCGAGCTGAACTACACCCCGCAGGCTGCCGATGGCAGCGTCGACATCAAGAAAGCCGTGCACATCAACACCCAGTTCGAGGTGTCGAAGCAGTTCTGGTCGTACCTGACCAAGAAGGGCACGTTCGGCTCGTGCAAATCCTTCATCAGCCCGGTACCGCACCTGAGTTTCGTTCAGGGCGAGAGCGGTGTGTCGTTCCTCAAGGAACGCTTCAATGTCCTGAGCAAGCACCACGCGTTTGCCGACATGGAATACACCGAAGACAAGGGCAAGATGGCCGAGTGGATGCCGCTGATGATGCCGGGGCGCTCGCCCGACGAAGTCCTCGCCGCCACCCGTGTGATGAACGGCACCGACGTCAACTTCGGCGCCCTGACCAATCAGTTGCTCAAGCACCTGAGCAGTGCCCCGGACACCCAGGTCAAATACTGCAAGCGCGTGACCGGCCTCAAGCGTAACGGCGCCGGCTGGACCGTCAGCATCAAGGACGTCAACAACGGCAACACCCGCGAAGTCGACGCAAAGTTTGTCTTCCTCGGTGCCGGTGGCGCGGCCCTGCCGTTGCTGCAGGCTTCGGGCATCGAAGAAAGCAAAGGCTTCGGCGGCTTCCCGATCAGTGGCCAGTGGCTGCGTTGCGATAACCCGGAAGTGGTCAAGCACCACCAGGCCAAGGTCTACAGCCAGGCGGCCGTGGGTTCGCCACCGATGTCGGTGCCGCACCTCGACACTCGCGTCGTCGACGGCAAGAAATCCCTGCTGTTCGGGCCATACGCCGGTTTCACCACCAAGTTCCTCAAGCATGGCTCCTTCATGGACCTGCCGATGTCGGTGCGCGCCGGCAACATCGGGCCGATGCTGGCGGTGGCGAAAAACAACATGGACCTGACCAAGTACCTGGTCAGCGAAGTGATGCAATCGATGGAACAGCGCCTGGAATCGCTGCGGCGTTTCTACCCGCAGGCGAAAGCCGAAGACTGGCGCCTGGAAGTGGCCGGGCAACGGGTGCAGATCATCAAGAAGGACCCGAAAAAGGGCGGCATCCTGCAGTTCGGTACCGAACTGGTCGCGGCGAAGGACGGCTCCCTCGCCGCCCTGCTCGGCGCTTCGCCAGGCGCGTCGGTGACCGTTTCGATCATGCTCGAACTGATCGAGAAGTGCTTCCCGG
This sequence comes from Pseudomonas siliginis, assembly GCF_024072275.1. Lineage (NCBI taxonomy): Bacteria > Pseudomonadati > Pseudomonadota > Gammaproteobacteria > Pseudomonadales > Pseudomonadaceae > Pseudomonas > Pseudomonas siliginis. Next base: position 4,916,477 of record NZ_CP099598.1, read on the forward strand.
CCAAGGCGTCAGGCGAGTGGGCAAGCAAACTCGCGGAAATCTTCCCGGCCCGTGAAAAGGTTCTGGAAACCGATGCTGCGCTGTATCGCAAGATCAACACGCAGAACAACATCGCCCTGGAACTGGTTGAAGAAAGCAGCGAGACGCCAAGCTTCGCTTGATCTTGCGGCATGAAAAAACGCCCCGATCGGGGCGTTTTTTCATGGCCTTGAAAAGCAAAAGATCGCAGCCTTCGGCAGCTCCTACACGGGATTGATTTACACCCTGTAGGAGCTGCCGCAGGCTGCGATCTTTTGATCTCAGGAGCGGGACTTTTCGATCAGCTCGATGTAGTCCGGGGCGTTGCGCTGATCGGCGATCAGGTCAACAAAGGTCTTGCCCTGCTCATCCTTGCCATCAACGTCATAACCCGCCGCAACGAAGAAGCCCAGAAAGCGCTCGAAATCATCGATGCGCAAACCGCGATAGGCCTTGATCAGTTTGTGCAGCGACGGCGAAGTGGCGTCGACCGGCTCAAAATCGAGGAACAGCTTGATCTGCTCATCGCCGATCTCGTCACCAATCACTTGTTTCTTATCTTTACGCATTGCCGACTCCAGCTCGCAGACATGACACGGGGCGGGCAGTTTACCCTTGCCCGGCCGCCCGGCTCAACGCGGACGAATCGCCCCGGTATGAAGATCGGCCCAGATATGGCCATTGGCATAACTGAGGAACTGCACATACACCGTGTCGTTGCGCAGCAGATCCATCACCACGCGGTATTGAGCGAGCGGATAGAACAGCGTCAGGGTTTTGCTTTTATCGTCATATGCCGGTTTCTTCAGGCTTTTGCTTTCGCCGTCGAAACTCACCAGCACCTGGTTGATGTTCGCGCCTTTGTTCAGAGACTTGCCCTTGAGGCGGATCAACAAGGATGAGGTGACCGGAATCGGCTGCTGATTGGACTGGCGCTGCGCACCGACCACCACCGAATACTCGCTGACTTGCAGCAGTTGCTGCTGCTCGGGTTCAGCGTCGCGCAGGGTCAGATCGTCCGGCGGCAGGAACTGGCTGTGCATCGGCGCGGCGGACAGCGGCAGGCTGAGGGACAGCAACAGGGCGGCGAGACTGCGGATCAAGAGGCGCATGACAGGCTCCGGGGGGCGGGGCCGAGCACTCTAGCATGGCTGTCGCGCAAGGATCAGCACACACAAAAACAACTGTGGGAGCGAGCCTGCTCGCGAAAGCGGTGTGTCAGTTTTCAATGATGCTGACTGACACGACGCCTTCGCGAGCAGGCTCGCTCCCACAGGGGGCAATGCAGGTTCTTACATGCCTTTAACGGCGTAAATCCCGTTGGCGTTGCGCCAGTAGCCTTTGTAGTCCATGCCATAACCGAAGATGTAGCGGTCGATGCACGGCAGGCCGACGAAATCGGCTTTCAGGTCAGGACGTGCCTTGCGGTCGTGGTCCTTGTCGATCAGCACGGCGGTGTGCACTTTGCGTGCGCCGGCGTGTTTGCAGAAGTCGATGATCGCGCCCAGGGTATGACCTTCATCGAGGATGTCGTCGATGATCAGCACGTCGCGGTCGATGAACGAGACTTCCGGCTTGGCTTTCCAGAACAGGTCGCCGCCGCTGGTTTCGTTGCGATAACGGGTCGCGTGCAGGTAGGACGCTTCCAGCGGGAATTGCAGATGCGTCAGCAGTTTGCCGGAGAAGATCAGGCCGCCGTTCATCACGCAGAACACCACCGGATTGCTGTCAGCCAGTTGTTCGTTGATTTGTGCACCGACGCGAGCGATGGCCGCCTCGACTTCAGACTCGGTGTACAGGCAGTCAGCCTCTCGCATGATTTGACGGATATGCTCGAGATCAGCGGACATGGCGCTCTCCAGGGGTTGGCGGAATTGGAAAAGCGGGCAAAGGTACGCATCCCGCGAGGTCGAATCAAGCTCTTATGGACTAACGTACAGAATGTCCTATAGGACATCACCCTCGGATAGATTAATCTAGGCCGGTTTTTTTGCCCGCCGCCGGAGCCTTTCCCATGCCCATCCTCGAGATCCGCCATCCGCTGATCCGTCATAAACTCGGCCTGATGCGCCGCGCTGACATCAGCACCAAGAATTTCCGCGAGCTCGCTCAGGAAGTCGGCGCCCTGTTGACCTATGAAGCTACAAAAGATCTGCCGCTCGAATCCTACGACATTGCCGGTTGGTGCGGCACCGTGTCGGTGGAGAAAATCGCCGGCAAGAAGATCACCGTCGTGCCGATCCTGCGTGCCGGTATCGGCATGCTCGAAGGCGTGCTCAGCCTGATCCCGGGGGCCAAGGTCTCCGCTGTGGGCGTTGCCCGCAACGAAGAGACCCTGCAAGCGCACACCTATCTGGAAAAACTGGTACCGGAAATCGACGAACGCCTGGCGATGATCATCGACCCGATGCTCGCCACCGGCAGCTCCATGGTTGCCACCATCGACCTGCTGAAAAAGGCCGGTTGCCGCGACATCCGTGCCATGGTCCTGGTGGCCGCGCCGGAAGGCATTGCTGCCGTCGAACAGGCGCACCCGGACGTGACCATCTACACCGCGTCCATCGATGAACGTTTGAACGAGCACGGCTACATCATTCCTGGGCTTGGCGATGCTGGTGACAAGATCTTCGGCACCAAGCAGAAGGACGCGTAACCATGCAGCAAGAGTTCAACGATCCGCTCTGGCGCACGGTGCTGTCCGGCGCGCAGATGCTGTTCGTGGCCTTCGGCGCCTTGGTGCTGATGCCGCTGATCACCGGCCTGGACCCCAACGTGGCACTGTTTACCGCGGGTCTGGGGACGATCCTGTTCCAGATCGTCACCGGGCGTCAGGTGCCGGTGTTCCTCGCGTCGAGCTTCGCCTTCATCACGCCGATCATCCTCGCCAAGGGCCAGTTCGGCCTCGCCGCGACCATGGGCGGGGTGATGGCGGCCGGTTTCGTCTACACCTTCCTCGGCCTGGCTGTGAAGATCAAAGGCACCGGCTTCATTGACCGTTTGCTGCCGCCGGTAGTGATCGGTCCGGTGATCATCTCCATCGGCCTGGCCATGGCGCCGATTGCCGCGAACATGGCGATGGGCAAGGCCGGCGACGGCAGCGAGCTGATCCACTATCAGACGGCGATGATGATTTCCATGCCGGCGCTGCTGACCACGCTGATCGTGGCGGTGTTCGGCAAAGGCATCTTCCGTCTGGTGCCGATCATTTCCGGCGTGCTGGTGGGTTTTGCCATGTCGTTCTATTTCGGCGTGGTCGACACGGCGAAAATTGCTGCAGCGCCATGGTTCGCTCTGCCGCACTTCACCGCGCCCGAGTTCAATTGGCAGGCGATTCTGTTCATTGTTCCGGTAGCGCTGGCCCCGGCGATCGAACACATCGGCGGCGTGATTGCCGTGGGTAGCGTGACCGGTCGCGACTATCTGAAGAAGCCGGGCCTGCATCGCACCCTGCTCGGTGACGGCATCGCCACCACGGCCGCCGGCCTGTTCGGTGGCCCGCCCAACACCACTTACGCCGAAGTGACCGGCGCGGTGATGCTGACCAAAAACTACAACCCGAAAATCATGACCTGGGCGGCGATCTTCGCCATCACCCTGGCGTTCATCGGCAAGTTCGGCGCGCTGCTGCAGAGCATTCCGGTGCCGGTGATGGGGGGGATTCTGTGCTTGCTGTTCGGTTCGATCGCAGCGGTGGGCATGAACACCCTGATCCGTCACAAGATCGACCTGGGCGAAGCGCGCAACCTGGTGATTGTTTCGGTGACGCTGGTGTTCGGTATCGGCGGCGTGCTGGTCGGCACCGGCACCGGTCCTGATGACTTCGGCCTCAAAGGCATCGCGCTGTGCGCGGTGGTGGCGATTGCGCTGAACCTGATCCTGCCGGGCAATGATGGCTGGAAGCAGAAGAAGGCGGATGAGCCGCTGATCTAAGGCTTTCGGATCTTCATCGCCTGACAGATAGCATTCGCGAGCAGGCTCGCTCCCACAGGTCTGGAATGCATTTCAACCTGTGGGAGCGAGCCTGCTCGCGAAGTTTTTAAAGGGCCAGCGGCGCTCGTTCGCAGAGGGTCGCCAGCGCCTTGGCCCATTGCGGGTCGTCGTTCAGGCACGGCACCAGCACCAACTCCTCGCCCCCCGCTTCGCGGAACTGTTCCTTGCCGCGATCGCCGATCTCTTCCAGCGTCTCGATGCAATCGGCGACGAACGCCGGGCACATCACCAGAATCTTTTTCACCCCGCTTTTGGCCAGTTCATCCAGCCGCGCTTCCGTGTACGGCTCGATCCATTTCGCCCGGCCCAGGCGCGACTGAAACGACACCGACCATTTGCCGTCCGCCAGCCCCATGCTTTTGGCGAAGGCGGCGGCGGTACGGAAACACTGCGCGCGATAACAGGTTGCCAATACCGCCGGCGAGGCGGTCTGGCAGCAATCGGCGCCTTTGAGACAGTGATTGCCCGTCGGATCGAGTTTGCTCAGATGGCGCTCAGGCAAACCGTGAAAGCTCAGCAGCAGATGATCGTAATCCTGCTGCAGATGCGGACGCGCGCTGGCGGCCAGTGCCTCGATGTATTCCGGCTGATCGTAGAACGGTTGCAGGATCGACAACTGCACGTCGAGTTTCTTCTCGCGCAGCACGCGGCGGGCTTCTTCGATCACCGTGGTCGTGGTGCTGTCGGCGAACTGTGGGTACAGCGGCGCCAAAGTGATCTTCTTATGTCCCGCTTTGACCAGACGCAGCAGACAGGTTTCGATCGACGGCTCGCCATAACGCATCGCCAGATCTACCGGGCCGTGTTTCCACGTGCGGGTCATCTGCTCTTGCAAACGGCGGCTGAGCACCACCAGCGGCGAGCCCTCTTCCCACCAGATCGAGGCATAGGCGTGTGCCGATTGCTCGGGACGCTTGATCAGGATCAGCGACACCAGCAGCCGCCGCAGCGGCCATGGCAGGTCGATCACGTAGGGGTCCATCAGAAATTGATTGAGATAGCTGCGCACATCCGCCACCGAGGTGGAGGCCGGAGAGCCCAGGTTGACCAGAAGCAAAGCGTGATCGGTCATGCAACGTCCTATTTCAGAGGCGGCTGGAGAGATCATCCAGAGCCGCGCGTAAATCCGTAAAGCGGAAGCTGAACCCCGCTTCCACCAGGCGTGCCGGCGTCGCGCGCTGGCCGCCGAGCAATAACAGTGACAGCTCGCCGAGCATGACTTTCAGCGCCAGGGTCGGCATCGGCATGAACGCCGGGCGGTGCAACACACTGCCCAGGGTCTTGGCAAATTCGCGGTTGCGCACAGGTTTCGGCGCGCAGGCATTATAAGGACCGCTGGCCTGATTCCGGTGCAGAAGAAAATCAATCAGGGCGATTTGATCGTCGATGTGAATCCACGGCATCCACTGCCGACCATTGCCCAAAGGCCCGCCCAGCCCGAGCTTGAACGGCAGCAACAGCCGCGACAAAAAGCCGCCCTCAGCCGACAGCACCAGACCGGTTCGCACCAGTACCACGCGGATGCCGAGGTTTTCGGCGCGCAGGGCGGTTTCTTCCCAGGCGATGCACAACTGACTGGCGAAGTCGTCGATGCCCGGCGGTGATTCTTCAGTCAACTCGCGTTCGCCACCGTCGCCGTACCAGCCGATCGCCGAGCCGGAAATCAGCAGCGACGGTTTCTGCGCGCGAGTTTCCAGCCACGCCAGCAGCGTTTCCGTCAGCGTGATGCGGCTGCTCCACAGCAACGCCTTGCGACGATGGGTCCAGGGGCGGTCTGCAATCGGCGCGCCGGCGAGATTGACGATCGCATCCAGCGGCTCTTCGCCGAGGTCCTCCAGACGGGCAATCCCGCGCACTTGCGCGCCGCAGATCTGCGCGACTTTTTCCGCGCGGCGACTCCACACCGTCAGCCGATGGCCCTGCTCCAGCCAGTGCCGGCAGAGCTGACGTCCGATCAAACCAGTACCGCCGGTCAGCAATATGTGCATGACATCTTCCTCGCGTGGCGTTTAACCCGGATCACTAGTCTATTTTTATAGGCAGGGATCTTTTCGATCGGGCAGGCTCTATGGTTTAACAATAGGCCAAGCTGTCAGAACGAGAACGCTAGAAGTTATACCAAAAAACAGAATTGTACAGGTTTCATCGACGGCGTAGTCTGTACAGAAAGGTAAACGAGGCCCCTATGACTGTACCTATCGCAATCATCGGCACCGGCATCGCCGGGCTCTCCGCCGCTCAGGCTCTGACAGAGACCGGGCATACCGTCCAACTGTTCGATAAAAGCCGCGGCAGCGGCGGGCGCATGTCGAGCAAGCGCAGCGACGCCGGCTCGCTGGACTTGGGCGCTCAATACTTCACCGCGCGCGACCGGCGCTTCGTCACCGAAGTGCAGCGCTGGCAGAGCCGGGGCTGGGCCGCCGAGTGGACGCCGCAGCTGTACACCTTCCAGGGCGGCCAACTGAACATGTCGCCGGACGAGCAGACCCGCTGGGTCGGCACGCCGCGCATGAGCGCCATCACCCGTGGCCTGCTCGATGGCCTGGACGTGCAGTTTGCCTGCCGCATCACCGAGGTCTATCGCGGCGAAGAGCACTGGCATCTGCAGGACGCCGACGGCTGCACCCACGGCCCCTTCAGCCATGTGGTGATCGCCACGCCGGCACCGCAAGCCACCGCGCTGCTGGCCGCCGCACCGAAACTTGCCGGCGTCGCTGCCGGGGTGAAAATGGAGCCGACCTGGGCCGTCGCCCTCGCATTTGAAACCCCGCTCGATACGCCGATCGAAGGCTGCTTCGTGCAGGACAGCCCGCTCGACTGGCTGGCGCGCAACCGCAGCAAACCCGGGCGCGACAGCACTCTCGACACGTGGGTGCTGCATGCAACCAGCGCCTGGAGCCGGCAACACATCGACCTCTCCAAGGAAGCAGTAATCGAACATCTGCACGGTGCGTTCGCCGAATTGCTGCACAGCGCCATGCCTGCGCCGACCTTCAGCCTCGCCCACCGCTGGCTCTACGCCCGCCCCGCTACCGGCCACGAGTGGACCACGCTGGCCGACGCCGACCTGGGCTTGTACGCCTGCGGCGACTGGTGCCTGTCGGGCCGCGTTGAAGGCGCTTGGCTGAGCGGTCAGGAGGCTGCACGTCGCTTGCACGAACACCTGCAATGAATCGCATCAATCCGCGCAAATTGCTGCTGTCGAAGTGGACAGCAGCCCACCCGCAAAATCGCGAAAAACATTTTCTGGTCACCGAACTGATCCGCGACGAGGAAGGTACGGTGCTGGAAGTTGAATTGCAGGCGGTGCTGACCCAGCGTAGCGAGCGACTGGATTGGCAGGTGCTGAAAGACAGCGAGCACTGGTTACTGGGCTGGAAATAGATTTCCCTTGTGGGAGCGAGCCTGCTCGCGAAAGCGCTGTATCGGATACGAAATCACTGACTGACCCACCGCTTTCGCGAGCAGGCTCGCTCCCACATATTCAGCGCTGTAGAAAAATCTTATACAAATCATTTGACTTGTACATCCATCGATCTATGCTGAGGAAAAGTTGTACAGAGATAACTCTCTGTACAGGTATAGATTCGAGGTGCTCATGTCTACTGCTTCCCTGTCCAAGCCGAAGATCGCCATCAGCGCCTGCCTGTTGGGCGAAGAAGTGCGCTACAACGGTGGGCACAAGGAATCGCGGCTGTGCAGCCGCACCCTTACCGAATATTTCGATTTCGTCCCGCTGTGCCCGGAAGTTGCTATCGGCATGGGCATTCCCCGTGAGCCGATTCGGCTGGTCGGCGACCCTGAGCAACCCGAGGCGGTCGGCACCGTTGACCGGACCATCAACGTCACCAGGCCGCTGGCCGAGTACGGCGAGAAAATGGCCGCCGAGCTGCAGGACCTTTCCGGCTACATCTTCATGCAGCAGTCGCCCTCCTGCGGGCTGGAACGGGTCAAGGTCTATCACGACAACGGCGCGCCAGTGAATGGTGGCGGACGCGGCATCTATGCGCAGGCATTCTGTGCACAGCATCCGGATTTGCCGGTGGAAGAAGCCGGGCGCCTCAACGATCCGGTGCTGCGGGAAAACTTCATCACCCGCGTGCTGGCCTACAGCGCCTGGCAGCAAGTGCTCGCCGAGGGCCTGAGCCGCCGCGCCCTTACCGAGTTCCATTCGCGCTACAAGTACCTGCTGATGGCGCACAACCCGCTGCAATACAAAAACCTCGGCAAGATGCTCGGCAACATGGCCGACAGCGATCCCGCCGAACTCGGCCCGCGCTATTTCAGCGAGCTGATGGCCGCGCTGAAGAAATGCGCCACTCGCGGCACCCATTGCAACGTGCTGCTGCACCTCAGCGGTTATTTGAAACAATCGCTGAGCGCCGAAGACAAACAGGAAATGCAGCAGATCATCGGCCAGTACCGCCAGGGCATCGTGCCGCTCGTGGTGCCGTTGACGCTGCTCAAACACCATTTTCGACTCCATCCGGACCCGTACATCGCGCAGCAGGTTTACCTGCAGCCGCACCCGGAAAACCTCAGTCTGCGAAACGCGATCTAATGAACGATAAAACCGATAGCAGCGCCCGGGAAGACCTCGGCGCCGACTTCAAGAAAGCCCTCGACGAGGGCTGGTTGCCGATTCGCGAAGTCGCGCGGCAGACCGGCGTCAACGCCATCACCCTGCGCGCGTGGGAACGTCGCTATGGGTTGGTGGTGCCCCAGCGCACGCCCAAGGGCCATCGACTGTATAGCGCTGAACATGTGCAGCGGATCATGGCCATCCTTACCTGGCTCAACCGTGGCGTTGCGGTCAGTCAGGTCAAGCCTCTCCTCGACGCGCCGCAGGCCTTCACGGAAACTGTGGAAAACGATTGGCAGCGTCTGCATCAGACGTTGCTGTCGGCGGTCACCTCGCTCAATGAGCGCGCGCTGGATGACAGCGTCAATCAGGCCATCGCCTTGTATCCGCCACGGACGTTGTGCGAGCAATTGCTGATGCCGCTGCTGGCCGAGCTCGAACAGCGCTGGCAGGGCCAGTTCGGTGCGCAGATGGAACGGACGTTTTTCTTTTCCTGGTTGCGCAGCAAATTCGGCGCACGCATCTACCATAACAACCGTCAGCTGCATTCGGCGCCGCTGTTGTTGATCAATCATTCCGACCTGCCGCTGGAGCCGCATCTGTGGCTGTGCGCATGGCTGATCAGCAGTGCCGATTGCCCGGTGCAAGTGTTCGACTGGCCACTGCCGGCCGGTGAACTGGCGCTGACCGTCGAGCATCTGCAAGCCCGTGGCGTGCTGCTGTATTCGAGCAAAGCCATGCAACTGGCGCAGTTGCCCAAGCTGTTGGCAAACGTCAATTGCCCGACCTTGATTGCTGGCCCCACGGTGCACATCCACCACACCGAGTTGTCCGCACGCACCGCCCAGACTGCCGATCTGTTCCTGGCTGAAGATCCGCTTGCCGCACACCAGGCGCTGCTCGAGCGCGGATTGATTTGATGATGGGTTTAATCACATGCAACTGATCTGGCTGCGCAGCGACTTGCGCCTACATGACAACACAGCCCTCGCGGCCGCCGCAGCGCGCGGCCCGACCGTGGCGGTGTATCTGTTGAGTCCGCAGCAATGGCTGGAGCACGACGATGCGCCGTGCAAAGTGGATTTCTGGCTGCGCAACCTGCGCGAACTGAGCCAGAGCCTCGGCGCGCTGAACATCCCGTTGTTGATTCGCAGCGCACCGCACTGGGATCAGGCACCGGCGGAGCTGCTCAAACTCTGCCGGCATTTGAAGATCGAGGCGGTGCACGCCAACGAGGAATACGGCGTTCACGAAAGCCGCCGTGATGAAACCGTGGCCGAAACGTTGCGAGCCGAAGGCATCGAATTCCACAGTTACCTGGATCAGTTGCTGTTCAAACCCGGCACAGTGCTGACCAAGACCGGCACCTACTTCCAGGTGTTCAGTCAGTTTCGCAAAGTCTGCTACGAACGCCTGCATCGCTCGATGCCGGCACTGGTCAAGGCACCCGGCAAGCAGGCCGCGCTGGATATCGCCAGCGATGCAATTCCGGAGGCGGTAAAAGGTTTCGCCACACCGAGCGAATCCCTGCGCGCCCTGTGGCCGGCCGGCGAGCAAGAGGCGCGACGCCGCCTCGATACCTTCACCGACGCGCAGATCGACTACTACCGCAGTGAACGCGACTTCCCGGCCAAACCTGGCACCAGCCAATTGTCGGCGTATCTTGCCGCCGGCGTGATCTCGCCACGCCAGTGCCTGCACGCTGCACTGCAAAGCAATCAGGGCGAGTTCGAAAGCGGCAAGGTCGGCGCAGTGACCTGGATCAACGAGCTGCTGTGGCGCGAGTTCTATAAACATATTCTGGTCGGCTACCCACGTGTCTCCCGGCATCGCGCCTTTCGCCCGGAAACCGAAGCGCTGGCCTGGCGCGATGCGCCGGAAGAACTCAAGGCCTGGCAAGAGGCACGCACTGGGCTGCCGATCATCGACGCGGCGATGCGTCAACTGCTGGAAACCGGCTGGATGCACAATCGCCTGCGCATGGTCGTAGCGATGTTCCTGACCAAAAACCTGCTGATCGACTGGCGCGAGGGCGAACGCTTTTTCATGCGCCACCTGATCGACGGCGACCTGGCGGCCAACAACGGTGGCTGGCAGTGGAGCTCATCGACCGGCACCGACTCGGCGCCGTACTTCCGTATCTTCAACCCGTTGAGCCAGTCGGAAAAATTCGATGCCGAAGGCGTGTTCATCAAGCACTGGTTGCCGGAACTGGCCGGGCTCAACAAGAAGGAAGTGCACAATCCGGCGGCAGCCGGAGGACTGTTCGGCGTGGCCGATTATCCGGCCCCGATCGTCAACCTCAGCGCCTCACGCGAGCGTGCGCTGACGGCGTTCAAGAACCTGCCGTCGCGCCAGCCTGTGGGCGGCAGCGATGAGTGAATTCCTGCGCAGCTTCGCCCGCGAGTTTTGCGGGTTGAACAAAGACAACCTGCATCGCCTCGGCGAGCTGTACAGCGACGACATTCATTTCACCGATCCGCTGCACGAAGTTCAGGGCCTGGCACAACTGCGGGATTACTTCAGTGAGCTGTACGCCAACGTCAGCGATCTGCGTTTCGATTTTCACGGCTTTGACCAGATCCGCGAAGGTGAGGGTTACCTGCGCTGGGTCATGAGTTATCGCCATCCGCGCCTGGCCAACGGTCGGGAAATCAGGGTCGGTGGCTGCTCGCACCTGCTCTGGCGCGACAAGGTTTATCGCCATCGGGATTATTTCGATGCCGGGGCGCTGCTGTATGAACACTTGCCAATATTGGGCCGGGTGATTGCCTGGCTGAAAAGGAGAATGGGATGAGTCGTACACCTCCACGGCGGTATTGGTTGACCGGCGCCAGCAGTGGCATCGGTGCAGCCTTGTGTGAGGACATTCTGAAAAGCGGCGCGCACCTGGCGGTCAGCTCGCGCTCGGCCGCGCCGCTCAAGGTCTTGTCCCAGCGTTATCCGGGCCAGGTGCTGGTGGTGCCCGGCGATCTGACCAACAGTCAGACCGTGCGCGAAATCGGTGAGCAGATCACCGAGGCCTGGGGTTCGCTGGACAGCGTGATTCTCAACGCCGGCACCTGTGAATATGTCGACGCGCGCCAGTTCGACTCGTCGATCATCGAGCACGTGGTGCGCACCAATCTGCTCGCCAGCAGCTATTGCATCGAAGCCGCCCTGCCGCTGTTGCGCAAAGGCTCGGCGCCGCATCTGGTCGGCATGGCCAGCTCGGTGACTTACCTGCCGCTGCCACGGGCCGAAGCCTATGGCGCATCGAAGGCCGGGCTGCGTTACCTGTTCGAATCGCTGCGCATCGATCTGGCGGATGAAGGCATTGAAGTCACCATCATCAGCCCGGGTTTTGTCGAAACGCCGCTGACCGAGAGGAACGATTTCCCGATGCCGCTGAGCTGGCCCGCAGATAAAGCGGCGCGGCACATCTTCGCCAAACTCAAGGACCGTCCGCTGGAAATTGCCTTCCCGGGGCTGTTCATGGCCGCGCTGTGGCCGCTGTCGAAATTGCCGGCCCGCGCGCAATTGGCGATCGGCAAACGCATGGTGCGCAAGAACCCTCCGCAGCGGGACCCGATATGAAAATCGCCGTAATTGGCAGCGGTATCGCCGGGCTCACCTGCGCCTACCTGCTGAACCGCCGCCACGACATCACCGTGTTCGAGGCGAGTGACTGGGTCGGCGGCCATACCCACACCGTACCGGTCAGCGTGGCTGGGCAATCGTTCGCCATCGACACCGGTTTCATCGTGTTCAACGACTGGACCTACCCGAACTTCATTCGCTTGCTCAACCAGCTCGGCGTGGCGTTCAAGCCGACCGAAATGAGCTTTTCGGTAACCGACCCGGACACTGGCGTGGAGTACAACGGCAACAACCTCAACAGCCTGTTCGCCCAGCGCAGCAATCTGTTGTCGCCGGGGTTCTGGGGCATGCTGCGCGATATTCTGCGCTTCAACAAAGAAGCCCAGCGCGACCTGATGGAACTGCGCATCGCCGCCGATACCACGCTCGATGATTACCTCAAGGCCGGCGGCTACGGCGAGCGCTTCATCCTGCACTACATCGTGCCGATGGGCGCGGCGATCTGGTCGATGCCGATGGCGGAAATGCTCAATTTCCCGCTGCAGTTTTTCCTGCGTTTTTTCAAGAATCATGGCCTGTTGTCGGTCAGTGATCGGCCGCAGTGGCAGGTCATTGAAGGCGGTTCCAGTGCCTACGTCGCGCCGCTGACCGCTTCGTTCAGCGACAGGATTCGCCTGACCTGCCCGGTCAGCCGCGTCGAGCGCAATCAGCATGGTGTGGTTATCCACAGCCCGGCCGGCCTCGAACATTTCGACAAGGTGGTGTTCGCCTGTCACAGCGATCAGGCCCTGAGGCTGTTGGCCAACCCGAGCGACGCCGAGCGTTCGATTCTCGGTGCCCTGCTCTACGCCGACAACGACGTCGTGCTGCACACCGACACGCGCCTGCTGCCTACGCGCAAACTGGCCTGGGCCAGCTGGAACTATCGCCTCGGCGGCGCCGGCCATACCCGCGCGGCGGTCACCTACAACATGAACATCCTGCAGGGCATCGAGAGCGACACCACGTTCTGCGTCAGCCTCAACCAGACTGCCGGCATCAGCCCCGATAAAGTGCTGGCCCGCTATACCTACGCTCACCCGCAATACACCCTCGCCGCAGCGGCCGCGCAAAACCGCTGGGGCGAACTCGACGGCGAGCAGCACACGCATTATTGCGGCGCCTACTGGGCCAACGGCTTTCATGAAGATGGCGTGGTCAGCGGGCTGCGCGTAGCCGCCGCGTTCGGTGAAACCCTGTGAACAGCGCACTGTATAGCGGCGTGATTGGCCACCGACGTTTTGCGCCGCGCCGCCACGAATTCCGCTACCGCATTGGCCTGCTCTATCTCGACCTGAGCGAACAGGACGCCGTGCTGGCCTTGTCGCCGCTGGCGGGGCGCAGCCGCTTTGCGCCGTTCTCGTTTCGCGAAACCGATTACCTCAAAGCCTTCACCGGCAAGGGCATGCGCCTGATCGACGCGGTGCGCCAGCAGGTCGGTGCAGCCATCGGTCATGAACCACAAGGCGCGGTGTGCCTGCTGACTCAGCCGCGCAGTTGGGGCCTGTCGTTCAATCCGGTGAGTTTCTTCTACTGCCACGAAGCCGACGGACAACTGGCGGCGATCGTTTGTGAAGTCACCAATACGCCATGGCGCGAGCGTTTTCATTACGTGTTGCCGGCGCAGACGCCGACCAGTCTGGTGGATTTCCACCAACATTTTGCTGTAGCCAAGGCGTTTCACGTTTCACCGTTTCTGCCCCGCGACCTCGAATACCGCATGAGCTTCAGCCCGGCCGCGCAAAGCCTGGGTGTGCACATGGCCGATTGGCAGGGCAGCGAGAAACTGTTCGACGCCACACTGAATCTGCGCCGCGAACCGCTCGATCGTCGCAGCCTGCATCGCTATCTGCGGCGCTTCCCGTGGATGACCGCAAAAACCGCCTTGGCGATTTATTGGCAAGCACTGCGACTGCTGCTCAAGCGCGCGCCGATCTTCCCTCACCAGGCTGCCGACGGCAGCTTTAAAACCGCCACTGTGCCTCCGAAGGAGCCGCACCATGAAATCCTCTAGCCTGCCGCTCGGTCGCTTCAGCACCAACGGTTTGACCGGCTCGCTGCTGCGCCGTGGCGTGTTGCGCCAATTGGCCCAGCTCAAACACGGACAATTGATGGTCGTCGAGGATGGCGAACAAATGCTCTTCGGTACGCCGGGCAGTGCTCTGCTCGGGGAAGTCCATGTGCTCGACCCGGCCCTGTGGGGCATGGTCGCCAGCAGCGGCTCGATCGGCGCCGGCGAAGCATTCATCCACGGCTATTGGAGTTCGCCGGACCTGACTGCTGTGGTGCGCGTGTTCGTCAGCAATCTCGATGTACTCGATGCCATGGAAGGTGGCCTGGCGCGTCTGGGCCGGCCCTTCGTGCAAGGCCTGCACTGGCTCAATCGCAACACGCGCAAGGGGTCGCAGAAAAACATCGCCGCGCACTACGACCTCGGCAATGAACTGTTCGAACAGTTTCTCGACCCGACCATGATGTATTCCGCCGCCCAGTTCCTTTCGCCGAGCGACACCCTGGAACAGGCGCAACTGAACAAACTCGAGCGCATCTGCCAGAAACTCGCGCTCAAACCCAGCGACCACCTGCTGGAAATCGGCACCGGTTGGGGCAGCATGGCCCTTTACGCAGCACAGCATTACGGTTGCCGCGTGACCACCACGACGCTGTCGAAAGAGCAGTTCGCGTTCACTGCCAAGCGCATCGAACAACTCGGCTTGCAGGATCGCGTCACCCTGCTGCTCAAGGACTACCGCGACCTCAGCGGCGAGTACGACAAACTGGTGTCGATCGAGATGATCGAGGCGGTCGGCCATCGGTTCCTGCCGACCTACTTCAAGCAATGCGCGCAGTTGCTCAAAAGCAACGGCCTGATGCTGCTCCAGGCGATCACCATTCGCGAACAACGCTACGAACAGGCCAAGCGCAGCGTAGACTTCATCCAGCGCTACATCTTCCCCGGCGGCGCCCTGCCCTCGGTGCACAAGATGCTCGATGTGGTCGGCCGCGAAACCGACATGAACCTGCTGCACATGGAAGATTTCGGCCTGCATTACGCCAAGACACTGCGCCTGTGGCACGAGAACTTTCGCCTCGCCCATGGTCGCCTGAGCGAGCTGGGCTACGACGATTATTTCCTGCGTTTGTGGGAGTTTTACCTGTGCTATTGCGAGGGCGGATTCCTCGAACGCACCATCGGCACCGCGCAATTGCTGCTGGCCAAACCGGCGGCGATGACCGCTCCCCTGCTCGGACGCTTCGATGCGTGAGCGAATCGCCAATGCCGTGCTGTTTCAGCTCGGCTGGCTGGCCTGCGTGCTCGGCGGCAACAGTTTATGGCTGTTGCTGGCACTGGCGGCGCTGGTGATTCATCTGCGCTGGATCAGCAGTTGGGCGGCAGAAGGTCGTTTGATTCTGTGCGTGGTGATTGTCGGCACGGCGGTGGACAGCGTCTTGCGTTACCTCGACGTGTTCCGCTTTGCAGACGCGTCACCGCTGATTCCGTTGTGGCTGATGCTGCTATGGGCACTGCTCGCCACCACGTTGCGCCACTGCCTGGCTTGGAGCGCGCGGCCATGGTGGCTGGCCAGCGGACTTGGCGCGGTGGGCGGGGCATTGTCGTACTACGGTGGCGGACGCCTGGCCGGCGTGCATTTCCCTTACGGCGAAGTGTCGACGCTGATCGTTATCGGGCTGCTCTGGGCAGGGCTGTTCCCGCTGTTGCACTTGATGGCACGGCGTCTGGCGCCGTGAGCGTCCGTCAGCGCTTTCACACCCACCGCGATCACTGCCTTACACTGCCACGATGAAAACCATCCCTCACACACAAATCGCCGAACCGGCGGTCACCTGCTCGACCTGTGCGGCGTGCTGCTGCCAGCTCGAAGTGATGCTGATCACCGACACCGGCGTGCCTGATCGCTTTATCGATACCGATGAATGGGGCGGCGAAGTGATGCTGCGTCTGGACGACGGCTGGTGCGCGGCACTGGATCGCGACAGCATGATGTGCACGATCTATGAACGACGCCCGCTGATTTGCCGCGAGTTTGAAATGGGCGCGCCGGAGTGCATCGAAGAGCGCCGGGGAATTGCTACAGCCTACCGCTGATTTCTTTGACGGCGCAGAAACAACTGTGGGAGCGAGCCTGCTCGCGAAGGCGGTGTGTCAGCCACCATTTGAAGTGACTGACACTCTGCTTTCGCGAGCAGGCTCGCTCCCACGTTGGTTCCGCGTAGGCGGATTACAGCGGCATTGTGTAATGCAGCGCGTAGCTTTCTACACCATCGTTGTCGCTGGACAGGCCGGCGTTGGAGTAGTGCGTGGCGCGGATGCCGACTTCGTGGCCGCCGTTGAAACGCAGGCCGACACCGATGCGGTCTTCAAACTGGAAGGAGCCGCCCAGGTTGTTGCTTTCGTATTCGGTGTTGGAGAAGAACGCCACGCCGATACCCGCTTCCACGTATGGCTTGACCGACTGACCGGCAAACTCGTAAACGAATACAGGCGAGAACGACAGGCTGTTGTTGCTGGAAGTCTTGTCACCTTCCCAGTACGTGTAGGCACCGCTCCAGTAGCCGGTCAGGCGACCCACGTCGCTCTGCAGCCAGCTCTTGTCCCAGTCGAAATTCATGCCTAAGCGATACGTCATTGTCGAATCGCTGGTACCGCCGACGGCGAATTCAACGCCAGCGGCTTGTGCAGTAATGCTTTGCCCCATCAGTGCGGCCGCAATCGCGGCCAAGCAGAATAGTCGCTTCACTTTGAAACTTCCTTTTCCGGAACGATCGTTTGGTTTTTAGTTGCTGCTGTCGCTATAGAAATCCGCGCTTGGTCAGAAGTTCAGCGTTTTTTTAGTTATTTCACATTTTTTTTACAAGTCGAAGTTTTGCACATTCGACGCAGTTTGGCCCAGCAACGGTAGGATTTTTCTGAGAGATTGCGGATCGCCGCTGGTCCAGAACTTCACCGGCTGGCTCGGACGTTGCGCCAGCAGATCACGCTCGGCGAGCAAGCGTTGCAACTGCCGGGCCACGGCATCTCCGGTATCGATCAGGCTGACATCGTCGGCGATCATCGACCTGAGTAGCGGCTTGAGGAAGGGATAATGGGTACAGCCAAGAATGATCGTGTCGCAGTTTTGCGCCAGCAATGGAGCGACGTAACCTTGCAATAAAGTGCGTAATTCGGCGCTGTGCAGATCACCCGTTTCGATCAGTTCGACCAGTCCCGGACAGGGCTGGGTGATGACTTTTATGTCAGCCGCGAAGCGATCGAGCAACGCGGCAAACTTCGCGCTCTGCAACGTGCCGGTCGTGGCCAGGACGCCAACCACGCCGCTTCGTGTGGCCGCTGCGGCCGGTTTGACCGCCGGTTCCATGCCGACAATCGGCCAGTCGGGGAAATCGCGACGCAGATCGGCAACCCCCGCCACGGTCGCGGTATTGCACGCCAGCACCAAAGCTTTGGCCCCCTGCTCGCGAAAAAACCCAGCCATCACGCTGCAACGCTCGCGGATGAATTCCGGGGTTTTCTCGCCGTAAGGAATGTGCCCGCAATCGGCGACGTAAAGCAGCGATTCGTTGGACAGCAAGCGCTGAATTTCGCCGAGGACCGACAAGCCGCCGACCCCGGAATCGAACACGCCGATCGGCGCTTCACGCATGGCGGGCGCCACAGACGCTGCAGCCCGGATCACGCTTGACCCGCAGCTCACGGAATCGCGAACCCAGGGCATCGATCAGCAACAACCGCCCCACCAACGGTTCGCCAAAGCCGACCAGCACCTTCAACGCTTCCAGCGCCTGCAAGCTGCCGACCAGACCGAGCAATGGCCCGACCACGCCGGCCTCGCTGCAGGTCAGTTCGGCTTCGCTGCCGTGACCGTACAGGCAGTGATAGCAAGGGCTGTCGGCACGTCGTGGATCGAACACCGACAACTGCCCTTCCAGACGAATCGCCGCGCCACTGACCAGTGGCTTGCACGCGGCAACACAAGCGGCGTTAACCGCCTCGCGCGTGGAAAAGTTGTCCGAACAATCGAGCACCAGATCCACCGCCGCCACCGCTGCACCTAGAGAATCCTCGTCCAGCGCCTGGCGATGAGCGACCAGTTGAATTTCCGGATTGATCGCGCCCAGGCGCTTGAGCGCCGAGTCGACCTTGGACATGCCGACACTGTCGGTGTCGTGAATGATCTGCCGTTGCAGATTGGTCAGATCGACCGTGTCGAAATCCGCCAGATGCAATTCGCCGACGCCCGCTGCCGCCAGATACAACGCCACCGGCGCGCCGAGACCGCCGAGGCCGACGATCAGCACGCGGCTGCCTTTGAGCTTCAGCTGCCCGTCGATGTCGATGTGTTGCAGCAGAATCTGCCGGCTGTAGCGCAGCAATTCCTGATCATTCAGCACGGCAGGCGCCCCAGACTGATGCGTTGATGGCCGCCCAGATCGGTGCGGCTATGGACTTCTTCAAAGCCACGGGTAAGCAGCAGATCACGCACGGCTTCGGCCTGATCATAGCCGTGTTCGAGCATCAGCCAGCCGCCGGCTTCAAGATGATCCGGCGCCTGCGCAACAATCAGGCGCAGATCGTCGAGGCCATCTTCACCGGCGATCAGCGCACTGGCCGGTTCGAAGCGTACATCGCCCTCGACCAGATGCGGATCGGCGGCGGCAATGTACGGCGGGTTGCTGATGATCAGTTGAAAGCGCTGGCCTTCAAGGGCGCTGAACCAATGGCTGTTCAGCACCGTGGCGTTGTTCAGGTGCAGACGCTGGCGGTTGCGTTCGGCCAGGGCCACGGCTTCAAGCACACGATCCACGGCGGTGACTTTCCACGCCGGGCGTTCGCTGGCCAAAGCCAAAGCAATCGCGCCACTGCCGGTGCCCAAGTCGAGGACCTTGGCCGGGGTTGCCGGCAGCAGCTCAAGGGCTGCCTCCACCAGCAGTTCAGTGTCCGGGCGCGGAATCAGCGTGTGCGGCGCGACTTCCAGATCGAGTTTCCAGAAGCCCTGCTGGCCGAGAATGTAGGCCACCGGCTCGCCACTGCGGCGGCGTTGCAGATATTCGGCAAAGGTCAGCGCAGCCTCGCTCGGCACGATGCGCTCGGGCCAGGTGTGCAGGAAGCTGCGCGACTTGCCCAATGCGGCGGCCAGGAGCAATTCAGCGTCCAGACGCGCAGTCGGCGAGTCCGGCAACTCGGCAGCGCGCAACAGGCTGGCGATGATGGTCATTTATTCACCTATCGCTGCGAGTTGGTCAGCCTGATATTCGGCCAGCAACGGCTCGATCACGGCTTCAACGCCACCGGCGAGAATTTCATCCAGCGAATACAGGGTCAGGTTGACGCGATGGTCGGTGACCCGGCCCTGGGCGTAGTTGTAGGTGCGGATGCGCTCGGAACGATCGCCGGAGCCGACCAGCAACTTGCGCTCACTGGCAATCGCGTTGGCCGCCGCTGCGTTCTGCTGATCGTTGAGTTTCGCCGACAGCCACGCCATCGCCCGGGCACGGTTCTTGTGCTGGGAACGTTCTTCCTGACACTCGACGACGGTGCCGGTCGGGATGTGGGTGATGCGGATCGCCGAATCGGTGGTGTTGACGTGCTGACCACCAGCGCCAGAGGAACGGTAAGTATCGACACGCAGATCCGCCGGGTTGATCTCGATCGCTTCGCGCTCGTCCGGCTCCGGCAACACTGCCACGGTGCACGCCGAGGTGTGGATCCGACCCTGGGATTCGGTGGCGGGTACGCGCTGAACGCGGTGCGCGCCGGACTCGAATTTCAGCTTGCCGTAAACGTTGTCGCCTTCAATGCGCGCGATGACTTCTTTATAGCCACCGTGTTCGCCTTCGTTTTCCGAGAGGATCTCGACGCGCCAGCCACGCCGCTCGGCATAACGCGAGTACATGCGGAACAGGTCGCCGGAGAAGATCGCCGCCTCGTCGCCACCGGTGCCGGCGCGGATTTCGAGGAAGACGTTGCGCCCGTCATTCGGATCTTTAGGCAGCAACATGCGCTGCAGATCGGATTCCAGCGTGACCAGCAACTCCTTGGCTTCGCGAACTTCTTCCACGGCCATTTCGCGCATGTCCGGGTCGTTGTCCTTGAGCAGCGCCTGCGCGCCTTCAAGATCGCTTTGTACGCCGAGCAGCTTTTTATAGGCGGCCACTACCGGCTCGAGTTCGGCGTACTCCTTGGAATAGGCGCGGAATTTGGCCTGATCGGCAATGACTTCACCGTCGCCGAGCAGCGCGGTCAGTTCCTCGAAACGGTCCTGGAGAATGTCCAGCTTGTTGAGCAGTGACGCTTTCATTGCGGTTTTTTATCCGAAAAACTATCCGGTGAGCCCTCAAGGGCAAAGAGTTCCTGGGCCATGGCCAGCGCATCGAGGCGGCCTTCGGCAGACAGCTTTTTCAATTGCACGCTGGGCGCATGCAAGAGTTTGTTGGTCAGGCCACGGGCCAGTTGCCCGAGCACGTCTTCGGCGTTGCCGCCGTTGGCCAGCAGACGCAGGGCTTTTTGCAATTCCTCGTCACGCAAGCGCTCGCTCTGTTGACGATAGGCCTTGAGCACATCGACTGCCGCCAGTTCGCGCAGGCGCACCATGAAATCGTCGGCGCCGACCGAGACCATCTCCTCCGCCGCTTGCGCAGCGCCCTGACGGCTCTTGAGGTTCTCGGCGACCACTTCGTGGAGATCGTCGACGCTGTACAGGTAAACGTCGTCCAACTCGCCGACTTCTGGCTCGATATCTCGTGGTACCGCGATGTCGACCATGAAGATCGGCTTGTGCTTGCGCAGCTTCAGCGCACTTTCCACCGCACCCTTGCCGAGGATCGGCAACTGGCTGGCGGTCGAACTGATGACGATGTCGCTGCGCACCAGCTCCGCCGGGATGTCCGAGAGCAGCACCGCGTGAGCGCCGAACTGCTCGGCCAACTGACTGGCGCGCTCGAGCGTGCGGTTGGCGACGACGATGCGCTTGACCCCCAGCTCATGCAAATGGCGCGCGACCAGCGTAATCGTCTCGCCGGCACCGATCAGCAGCGCCTGGCTGCGTTGCAGATCGCTGAAAATCTGTTTCGCCAGGCTCACCGCAGCAAACGCCACCGACACCGGGTTCTCGCCAATCGCAGTATCGGTACGCACCTGCTTGGCGGCATTGAACGTCGCCTGGAACAACCGCCCCAGTAGCGGACCGATGGTGCCGGCCTCGCGGGCCACGGCGTAGGCCGATTTCATCTGACCGAGAATCTGCGGTTCGCCCAGCACCAGCGAGTCGAGCCCGGAGGCGACGCGCATCATGTGACGAACAGCCGCATCGTCTTCATGCACGTAAGCACTGGCGCGCAGCTCGTCGAGACTCAGATGGTGATAATCGGCCAGCCAGCGCAGCACGGCATCGGCCGACAGCTGATCCTGTTCTATATAAAGCTCACTGCGATTGCAGGTGGAGAGGATCGCGGCTTCGCGGCTGTCGGTCAGTCGGCAGAGCTGCTGCAAGGCCTCCACCAGCTGCTCAGGGGTAAAGGCCACGCGCTCGCGGACGTCTACTGAAGCAGTCTTGTGGTTAATACCGAGTGCAAGGAAGGCCATTCAAGGTCGCTGGTGGTGACGTGAAGCCGGCAATTGTCCTACTTCGAAAGATTCAGAACAACTACCGCTGACTATTGTCCCAATCGTCAGCCCCTATAATGGCCACAATTGAGTCTCGGTTATGTTTGGCCGAAGGCTTGTGTCATGATGATCCGACCGCAGGTTAGTCGTCCTCTTCCTATATGAATAGATCTTCCGCGTTGCTCCTCGCTTTTGTCTTCCTCAGCGGCTGCCAGGCCATGGCGCCCGTTGCGCCGGATGGCACCCCGCCGGTCGAAGACACCACGCCCGCACCTGAAAAGCCCAAGGTTTACGGCTCGTTCAGCGAGGAAACCGTGTTCAGCCTGCTGAGCGCCGAACTCGCTGGCCAGCGCAATCGTTTCGACATTGCCTTGGACAATTACGTGACCCAGGCCATCAACACCCAGGATCCGGGCGTTTCCGAGCGTGCGTTCCGCATCGCCGAATATCTGGGCGCCGATCAACCGGCCCTCGACACCGCGCTGATCTGGGCCCGCAATGCCCCGGACGATCTCGAAGCGCAACGCGCCGCCGCCGTGCAACTGGCCCGCGCCGGGCGTTACGACGACTCCATGGTCTACATGGAGAAAGTCCTGCAGGGCAAGGGCGACACCCATTTCGATTTCCTCGCGCTGTCGGCCGCCGACACCGATCAGGAAACCCGCAACGGCCTGATGAAAAGCTTCGACCGTTTGCTTGAGCGCCACCCGAACAACAATCAGCTGATTTTCGGCAAGGCTCTGCTGCTCCAGCAAGACGGCGACAATCAAGGCGCGCTGACTCTGCTCGAAGACAACCCACCGGAAGACGGCGAAATCGCACCTATCCTGCTGCGTGCGCGCCTGCTTCAATTGCTCAACCGTGGCGACGAAGCGCTGCCGCTGTTGCAGAAAAGCATCAGGAAATACCCGGAAGACAAACGCCTGCGCCTGACTTACGCGCGCATGCTGGTAGAACAGGACCGCATGGACGACGCCAAGGCCGAATTCTCCACGCTCGTTCAGCAATACCCGGAAGACGATGAACTGCGTTACTCGCTGGCACTGGTGTGCCTGGAAGCCAAGGCGTGGGATGAAGCCAAGGGCTATCTGGAAGACCTGATCGCTCGCGAAAGCCACGTCGATTCAGCGCATCTGAATCTCGGCCGGATTGCCGAAGAACGCAATGACCCGCAAGGCGCGCTCATCGAATACGCCCAGGTCGGCCCGGGCAATGACTATCTGCCGGCACAGCTGCGTCAGGCCGATATCCTGATGAGCAACGGCAAAACCGCCGAAGCGCAGAGCAAGCTGGCGGCCGAGCGTGACGAGCAACCGGATTACGCGATCCAGCTGTATCTGATCGAATCGGAAACCCTGTCGGCCAACAAACAGGACGACAAGGCCTGGAAGGTTCTGCAACAAGCGCTGCAGAAATACCCGGACGATCTCAATCTGCTTTACACCCGCGCCATGCTCGCGGAGAAACGCAATGATCTGGCGCAAATGGAGAAAGACCTGCGCCTGATCATCAAGCGCGACCCGGACAACGCCATGGCGCTCAATGCTCTGGGCTACACCTTGTCCGATCGCACCACCCGCTACGCTGAAGCGAAAACGCTGATCGAGCAGGCGCACCAGATCAACCCGGAAGACCCGGCAGTTCTCGACAGCCTCGGCTGGGTGAACTATCGCTTGGGGAATCTGGACGACGCGGAGAAATACCTGCGCCAGGCGCTCGAGCGTTTCCCTGACCACGAAGTCGCCGCGCACCTTGGCGAGGTTCTGTGGGCCAAGGGCAATCAGCGCGAAGCCAAACAAGTGTGGGGCAAGTTCCTCAAGGATCAGCCCGACAGCACCATTCTGCGCAGCACCATCAAGCGCCTGACCGGATCCGAGAATCTTTAAACCATGCTTTTGCGCCACGTTATTGTTTTCAGCTTCATCGCCCTCCTCGCCGGCTGCTCGGGCTTCGGCACTCGCGAATCGGTCGAGGGCCACGGCAGCCCGGCCCAATGGGCGGCAAACAAACAGCAACTGACCGGCCTCGATGGCTGGCAGATCGACGGCAAGATCGGCATCCGCGCGCCGAAAGATTCCGGCAGCGGCACGCTGTTCTGGCTGCAGCGTCAGGACTACTACGACATTCGCCTGTCCGGCCCGCTGGGTCGTGGTGCGGCACGTCTGACCGGGCGCCCGGGCAAGGTATCGCTGGAAGTCGCCAACCAGGGCCGCTACGAATCGCAATCTCCTGAAGCCTTGCTCGAAGAGCAACTGGGCTGGAAATTGCCGGTGTCGAATCTGGCCTGGTGGGTTCGCGGCCTGCCAGCCCCGGAAAGCAAGAGTCGCTTGAATCTGGACGCCGACAGCCGTCTGGCCAGCCTTGAGCAGGACGGCTGGAAAGTCGAATACACCGCCTACACCGAACAGAATGGTTATTGGCTGCCCGAGCGCATCAAGCTGCACGGCACCGACCTTGACGTGACGCTGGTGATCAAAACCTGGCAACCGCGCAAGTTGGGGCAATAAAGCATGACCGCTGCACGCCTGACCCTGCCCTCGCCGGCCAAACTCAACTTGATGCTGCACATTCTCGGTCGCCGTGAAGACGGTTATCACGAATTGCAGACGCTGTTTCAGTTCCTCGATTATGGCGATGAAATCACTTTCGCCTTGCGCGATGACGGCGTGATTCAACTGCACACCGAGTTCGCCGGCGTGCCTCACGACAGCAATCTGATCGTGCGCGCAGCGAAAATGTTGCAGCAACAATCCGCCTGCGCGCTCGGCATCGACATCTGGATCGACAAAGTCCTGCCCATGGGCGGCGGCATTGGCGGCGGCAGCTCGAATGCGGCGACGACCCTGCTCGGGCTCAACCATTTGTGGCAACTGGGCTGGGATGAAGATCGCCTGGCGGAACTGGGCCTGTCACTCGGTGCCGACGTACCGGTGTTCGTCCGTGGCCATGCGGCATTTGCCGAGGGCGTCGGCGAGAAACTGACCCCGGTCGACCCCGAAGAACCGTGGTATCTGGTGCTCGTGCCGCAAGTCGCTGTTAGTACGGCAGAAATTTTTTCCGATCCTTTGTTGACACGTAACACACCGCCCATTAAAGTGCGCCCCGTTCCCGAGGGAAACAGTCGAAATGACTGCTTGCCGGTGGTAGCAAGGCGTTATCCAGAGGTACGTAACGCATTGGATTTGTTAGGTAAATTTACCGAAGCAAAGCTCACCGGAACTGGAAGTTGTGTGTTTGGGGGCTTCCCAAGCAAAGCTGAAGCTGATAAAGTCTCGGCCCTTCTGACAGAGACCCTTACAGGGTTTGTAGCGAAAGGAAGCAACGTTTCGATGTTGCATCGCAAGCTGCAAAGTCTGCTCTAAAGGAATCAAGTGCCCGGCACTTGAAAGCAACAGATACAGGGGCGTCGCCAAGCGGTAAGGCAGCAGGTTTTGATCCTGCCATGCGTTGGTTCGAATCCAGCCGCCCCTGCCATTTTCTCTACTCATCCAGGTTACCCTCAGCCTCTAGGTACTGCGCGTGTCCAAGATGATGGTCTTTACGGGGAATGCCAACCCCGATCTGGCTCGGCGTGTCGTACGTCAGCTGCATATCCCTCTCGGTGACATCTCTGTCGGCAAGTTTTCCGACGGCGAAATCACAGCCGAGATCAATGAAAACGTTCGCGGTAAAGACGTCTTCATTATTCAGCCGACCTGCGCTCCGACCAACGATAACCTGATGGAACTGGTAGTGATGGCTGATGCCTTCCGCCGCTCCTCAGCTACTCGTATCACTGCTGTTATTCCTTATTTTGGTTATGCCCGTCAGGATCGCCGTCCGCGTTCCGCACGTGTGGCTATCAGCGCGAAAGTCGTTGCTGACATGCTTACCGTAGTCGGCATCGACCGTGTTCTCACGGTTGATCTGCATGCTGACCAGATTCAAGGCTTCTTCGATATTCCGGTAGATAACATCTACGGCTCCCCGGTTCTGGTGGATGACATCGAAGATCAGCGCTTCGAAAACCTGATGATCGTGTCCCCGGATATTGGTGGCGTCGTGCGTGCACGGGCTGTTGCCAAGTCGCTGGGCGTCGATCTCGGGATCATCGACAAACGCCGTGAGAAAGCCAATCACTCTGAAGTGATGCATATCATCGGTGATGTCGAAGGGCGTACCTGTATTCTGGTCGATGACATGGTCGATACCGCCGGCACCCTGTGCCACGCGGCCAAGGCCCTGAAAGAGCATGGCGCAGCCAAGGTCTTTGCCTACTGCACACACCCTGTGCTGTCGGGCCGGGCCATCGAGAATATCGAAAATTCCGTGCTGGACGAGCTGGTGGTCACTAACACCATCCCGCTGTCCGCTGCAGCACAAGCCTGTGCACGTATCCGTCAACTGGATATCGCACCGGTTGTTGCCGAAGCGGTTCGCCGCATCAGCAATGAAGAATCGATCAGCGCGATGTTCCGTTAAGGGCCCTGCCCTTCGCGAAATGTCTCGTTGACGAAAAGCGCCCCGCCCCGGCATTCCTGTCGGGGCGGGGCTTTTTTGCCCATACCGTGTTCGGCGCTGGTCGCAAACGCCACTCGGTCATGGCTATTTTGGAGATACAAAATGAACGATTTTACTCTGAATGCTGAAGTGCGTTCCGACCTGGGGAAAGGTGCGAGCCGCCGCCTGCGTCGTCTCGCCGCTCTGGTTCCAGCTGTTGTTTACGGTGGCGACAAAGCCCCTGAATCCATCAGCATGCTGGCCAAAGAAGTTGCCAAACTGCTCGAAAACGAAGCGGCTTACAGCCACATCATCGAGCTGAACGTTGGTGGCACCAAGCAGAACGTCATCATCAAGGCTCTGCAGCGTCACCCGGCCAAAGGCCACGTGATGCACGCTGACTTCGTACGCGTTGTTGCCGGCCAGAAACTGACCGCCATCGTGCCTGTACACTTTGTTGGCGAAGAAGCTCCAGTGAAGAAAGGCGGCGAAGTTTCGCACGTTGTTGCTGAAATCGAAGTGACCTGCCTGCCAAAAGATCTGCCTGAGTTCATCGAAGTCGATCTTTCGAAAGCAGAAATCGGCACCATCATTCACCTGTCGGACCTCAAAGCTCCTAAAGGTGTTGAGTTCGTTGCTCTGGCACACGGCGATGACAAGGCTGTTGCCAACGTCCACGCTCCACGTGTTGCTGCAGAACCTGCCGAAGAAGGCGAAGCAGAGTAATTCACTCTGTCATGCCGGAGTGAGCAAGTAACATCGCGGACTGGAACGTAGCGAGAAAGCGGGCGAGAACGCGGAGTTTACATCCATGGTAAATGAGCATTTTTCGTCCACTTTCGCCGCTTTCCCCGATCGCGGCGATGTTATCCACCACTCCAAGGAAGGGCCCCTATCGTGACTGCCATCAAACTGATCGTTGGCCTGGGAAATCCAGGCGCTGAATACGAACAGACCCGGCATAACGCAGGGGCCCTTTTTGTTGAGCGCATCGCCCACGCACAGAATGTGAATCTCGTGGCCGATCGCAAATATTTCGGCCTGACCGGGCGCTACTCGCATCAGGGTCAGGATGTTCGTCTGCTGATTCCCACCACCTACATGAACCGCAGCGGCCAGGCCGTGGCGGCACTCGCCGGTTTCTTCCGCATCAAGCCTGAAGAAATCCTCGTGGCGCATGACGAACTCGACTTGCCTCCGGGCGTTGCCAAGCTCAAGCAGGGCGGCGGCCATGGCGGTCACAACGGGTTGCGCGACATCATTGCGCAACTGGGCAATCAGAATACGTTCTACCGCCTGCGGCTTGGCATCGGCCACCCGGGCGTTGCCAGTATGGTTTCAAATTTCGTCCTGGGTCGTGCGCCACGCGCCGAACAGGAAAAACTCGATGCCAGCATCGACTTTGCCCTCGGCGTGCTGCCGGATATCCTCGCCGGGGAATGGAACCGCGCGATGAAAAACCTGCACAGCCAGAAGGCCTGACTTTTACCCGAGGGGAAACACCATGGGATTCAATTGCGGCATCGTCGGCCTGCCTAACGTCGGCAAGTCCACCCTGTTCAACGCCCTGACCAAATCCGGTATCGCGGCGGAGAACTTCCCCTTCTGCACCATCGAGCCGAACAGCGGCATCGTGCCGATGCCGGATCCGCGCCTGGAAGCGCTGGCGGCCATCGTCAATCCCAAGCGCATCCTGCCGACCACCATGGAATTCGTCGACATCGCCGGCCTCGTCGCCGGCGCCTCGAAAGGTGAAGGCCTGGGCAACAAGTTCCTGGCCAACATCCGCGAAACCGACGCTATCGCTCACGTGGTGCGCTGCTTCGAAGACGACAACGTGATCCACGTGTCCAACAGCGTCGACCCGAAACGCGACATCGAAATCATCGACCTGGAACTGATCTTCGCCGACCTCGACAGCTGCGAGAAACAACTGCAGAAAGTCGCGCGCAACGCCAAGGGCGGTGACAAGGACGCCGTGGTTCAGAAGGCTCTGCTTGAGCAACTGATCGCGCACTTCACCGAAGCCAAACCGGCACGCAGCCTGATGAAGAACATGAGCGCGGATGAGAAAGCCGTGATCAAGGGCTTCCACCTGCTGACCACCAAACCGGTCATGTACATCGCCAACGTTGCCGAAGACGGTTTCGAGAACAACCCGCACCTGGACGTGGTCAAGGCCATCGCCGAAGAAGAAGGCGCCATGGTCGTTCCGGTGTGCAACAAGATCGAAGCGGAAATCGCCGAGCTCGACGACGGCGAAGAGAAGGACATGTTCCTCGAGGCCCTGGGCCTGGAAGAGCCTGGCCTGAACCGCGTGATCCGCGCCGGTTACGAAATGCTCCACCTGCAGACCTACTTCACCGCCGGTGTCGAAGAAGTCCGCGCCTGGACCGTCAAGGTCGGTGCCACCGCACCACAGGCCGCCGGCGTGATCCACACCGACTTCGAAAAAGGCTTCATCCGTGCCGAAGTCATCGCCTACAACGACTTCATCCAGTACAAGGGCGAAGCCGGCGCCAAAGAAGCAGGCAAATGGCGTCTGGAAGGCAAGGATTACATCGTCAAGGACGGCGACGTGATGCACTTCCGCTTCAACGTCTAAGCAACAGCCGCACAAGAAAAAGCCGCGTTTGATACGCGGCTTTTTTGTGCCCGAAAGATTGTTAAAAGATCGCAGCCTTCGGCAGCTCCTACAGATGTACATCTATCCCCTGTAGGAGCTGCCGAAGGCTGCGATCTTTTGATCTCAAGCTTTTTTAGTACGCGGCAAAAAGATCGCCAACACACCAAACAACGGCAGGAATGAGCAAAGGAAATACACGTACTCAATCCCGTGCACATCCGCCAGATGCCCGAGCAGCGCCGCGCCAATCCCGCCGAAACCGAACATCAGGCCGAAGAAAATCCCGGCAATCATCCCGACATTACCCGGCACCAGTTCCTGCGCGTACACCACGATCGCCGAGAATGCCGACGCCAGAATGAAGCCGATCACCACGCTGAGAATGCTGGTCCAGAACAGATCGACATGCGGCAGGATCAGGGTGAATGGCGCCACCCCCAGGATGGAAAACCAGATCACTGCCTTGCGCCCGATCTTGTCGCCGATAGGCCCGCCGAAGAACGTCCCAGCCGCCACTGCGCCCAAAAACAGGAACAAGTGCAATTGCGAACTCGCCACTGACAGGTCGAACTTCTCGATCAGGTAGAAGGTGAAATAACTGGTGAAACTGGCCATGTAAAAATACTTGGAGAACACCAGCAGCCCGAGCACCACCAGCGCACTGGTCACCCTGCCCTTCGACAAGCCGTGCGTCGCCGCCTGGCCGGCCTTGAGCTTGAACAGGTTCAGGTGATTGGCGTACCAGCGGCTGATGCGGTACAGCACGAACAGCGCAAACACCGCGAACAGACCGAACCACGCCACATTGCCCTGGCCGAAGGGAATGATGATCGCCGCCGCCAGCAATGGGCCGAACGCGGAGCCGGCATTGCCGCCGACCTGAAAGGTCGATTGCGCCAGACCAAACCGGCCGCCCGAGGCCAGCCGCGCAACACGCGAGGCTTCCGGGTGAAAGGTCGACGAGCCGATACCAATCAGCGCCGCCGCCAGCAGAATCAATGGGAAGCTGCCGACCACCGACATCATCAGAATGCCGATCAAGGTACACACCGTGCCTGCCGGTAACAGCCACGGTTTGGGGTGGCGATCAGTGTGATACCCGACCCACGGCTGCAACAGCGACGCGGTCAACTGAAAGGTCAAGGTGATCAGGCCGACCTGGGTAAACGTCAGGCCATAGTTGGCCTTGAGCATCGGGTAGATCGACGGCAGCACCGACTGGATCAGGTCATTGATCAGATGCGCCAGCGCCACCGCGCCGATGATGCGCATCACCAAGGGGCTGCTTTGCGGAGCAGCGGTCGCCGAGGCAGCGGCGGTCTGGACGTTGCTGATAGCCATGGAAAATTCCGGACAGCAGATGGGTGCCCGCAGGCAGGTGCGTCAATGTGCCATTTTTCGGTGCGCCAGCGCTATCCCCTTAGCCAGCTAACTAACCAACATTCCTATCTCGCGTAGGAGCTGGTGGCGAAGGTGATAGCTCAACGCCATGGTCTGAATCTTGCCTTGCTTCTGCCCTTGAACACGATCGCCTTACAAAGGCGCTCGACAATGGGAAGTTTCGCTACAGAGCCGGCCTACAGAGCGGGCGAGGGTGAACTTTCGAGGCCTTTTAGAGGGCACAGGTCGCAGCCGAAAGGTTCGCGATGCACGCCAATGGTGCGTGGTGTCCAGAGGAGTCATGAGGCATGCAGGCTTTCCTTTCACCGGGGATCAATTTGCTGGGGCGGTTTGGCTTCGCAGGTAAATTCCAATTATTGTTTCTGCTGTTCATTCTGCCGCTGGCCGGCAGCCTGTTGATGATCGGCCATGACTATCGCGAGAAGCTCAATCTGATCTCGGGCGAACGTGCCGGCGTGCGTCAGCTGCTCGCGCTGGATGCGCTGGACAACCTGCTCGCCGCGCAACGCGACCGCGCCGCCCGCTGGCGCGCCACCGAGACCAATCGTCAGCCGACACCGGCCACCCTCGCCGCCATGGCTGCCTTCGACGGCGTGCAACCGGCGGTGCTGCAAGCCACCACCGAGCTGGGCAATGCCCTGAATCAGCAAGGCGCCGACGGCGCAATCCTCGAACGCTTTCAGGCGCTGCAAACCGCACTCAATGGCCTTGATTCGAAAAGCCTGAGCAGTGTCGGCTGGTGGCCGGACGGTTATGACCGCTTCACCAATGCCCTGGGCGCGCTGCAAGCCTTGCGCGAGCAGATCGTCATGGACAATCGCCTGACCCTCGCGCCGTGGCTGGAAACCTACCTGCTGACGCAGATTTCCACGCAGCACGCGCCGGACCTGATCGAGCGTGTCGGCCGTCTCGCCGCGGTCGGCCAGGCTTCGGTGGTCTCCGGGCAGTTCACCCTGCAGAGCCGCCTGCAGTTGCGCGACCTGCGCAGCCGCATTGGTGACGCCCGAGAGCAACTGGTGAAAACCGCCGGCCTGCTGGAGGCGCGTCTGCCAGCCGAGCTGCAAGCCTGGGCCGGCCAGTATCACGACAGCCTGAAACACCTCGACAGCGGCCTGAAAGTCCTCGACGACGGTGTGTTTGGCGGCAGCATCAACCTCAAGCCAGAGGACTTCGAACGCAGCCTCGACGCGCTGCTCACCGACCTCGCTTCCCTGCGCCAGCAATCCCTGGTCGCGCTGGATCAGCGGCTCGATGCGTATTACAGCTCGGCGATCCGCCAGTTCATTCTTGTCGCTGCTATCTTCGGTTGCTTGCTGTTGGCCGCGTTGTATCTGTTTGTCTGCCTGCAAGCCTCGATTCGCCGTAGCGCCAGCGGCATCACCTTGCTCGCCGAAGCCTTGCGCGACGGTAACCTGAGCCTGCAAGTGCCGGTGGTGGGGCGCGATGAGCTGGCAGCGATCAGCACCGCGCTCAACGTCGCTGTGGTGCAATTGCGCAGCAGCATGCTTGGCGTCGACCACGAGACCTCGCAGTTGAGCAACGCGGTACGCAGCCTCAACCAACACTCCAGCGGCGCCCTGAGCGAAGTCGAAGCGCAGCAATTGCAGATCAGCCAGATCGCCGCTGCCGCCACGCAATTGGCCGCCACCTCGCAAGGCGTCGCGCAGAGTTGCGAACAGGCCTCCGGCAGCGCCCAGCAAACCCGGCGCATCGCCGCCGACAGCAGCCGCGACAGCCAACGCACCACGGCGAGCATTCAGCAGCTCAATCAGCGCCTGAACGACACCGCCGCCGCGCTCGGCCGGGTCAGCGAGCAAGGCCAGCAGATTCAACTGGTCGTGGACACCATTCGCGGCGTCGCCGAGCAGACCAACCTGCTCGCGCTCAACGCCGCCATCGAGGCCGCCCGCGCCGGCGAACAGGGTCGCGGCTTTGCCGTGGTCGCCGACGAGGTGCGCAGCCTCTCGCAACGCACGCAATCGTCCACCGCGCAGATCGCCGGCACCGTCGACAGCCTGCGCGCCACGGTCAACGAAGCGGTAAGCCTGATGGAAGCCGCCTGTGGTCAGGCGCAATCGGATGCCGAAGCGGTCACCGGACTCGGCGAACGCCTGGGAGAAATCGCCAGCGCCGTACAGAGTGTCACCGACACCCTGGCGCAAATCGCCACAGCGGTTGAAGAACAGGCCAGCACTGCCGACGAAGTCAGCGGCAATATCCAGCAGGTCGATCAAGCGGCGGTGCGTTTGCTTGAAGGTGCACGCGCCGTAAACCTCGCGGCGGACACCTTGAGCCAGGGTAGCGAGGCCCTGAGCGCCAATACCGCCAGATTCCAACTGCGCTGACGCCCTCCCCGGCCCCGATTTTCGGGGCTGGAGGATAAGCAGTTGAAAACAGGAAGAAATATTTTCGATTTACGCTTGACGCTTTGCCATTTCAGGGGAATAATGCGCGCCACTTGGCTACATAGCTCAGTTGGTTAGAGCATAGCATTCATAATGCTGGGGTCCGGGGTTCAAGTCCCTGTGTAGCCACCAAGTACTAAAAACGGCTTACCGAAAGGTAGGCCGTTTTTTTATGCCTCGAGAAAAGTCCTTTTCCTCCCGCTCCCTGCATGCAATTCAGATGCCTCCGTAAGAAAAAAGTAGATCTCTGGTACGAAACGGATCTTTCGTAGCATCAGCCACCTGTCGCTCTCTCCCCGAATCGCTCCTATACCGACAAGCTCCCCTGGCTCGATTCAGCGCCATACAGGGAGTTGGCATGCCTCAATACAAATACCTTCTCGACGATGACTGGTTATTAAATCCGTATAGCGGTGGCAGGGCCTGGTTTACTTTGCTTCCACCGAAAGCGCCGGAGCCGGTGTACATCGAGAAGGATGAGTGGCCTGCGCCCAAGCCACGCGAAGACAGGGTCTTTGCCAAGTCCTGCACGCCGGACAACTGGTGTCGCACGGACGCTGGCACTGCCGAGGAGCCAGCCAGCAACTTCGGCAAGATCATGGTCGCCGGCGCCATGCTCATGCCATCCGCCAGCACCGCTGTCGCGACGGCAATAGGCGCCGACCTGGCTTTGGGGCGTCTGGCCGGCGGCGGGATTTTGCAACAGCGCCTGAACTGGGCCATCCGTGGCGCCGGCGGGCCGGCCAGCGTGTTTGTGCTGGGAATGCTGCCGAGCAAAATGGCCGACGGCACGCTTCACACCGACGAAGAACTACGCCGCATGAGCCGCGCCACCACGCGCGTGCGTTTCCAGTTTCGTCGTGATGCCGAAGGTGTTCTGCGGGTCTACGGCATCCACTCCGGCGCCTCTGGCGACGACGCCGTACGCACGGTGAACGTCAAGTGGAACGCCGACAAGACCGCCATGGAGGCCAAGCTCAACGGCATCACCATTCTCTGGACGCCGCAACGCGGGCCGTTGGGATCGATGCCTCCGCTGGTTTATCCCGACCACGGTGAGGCACTCGACCCGATCCTCGTCCACCCGATCCCGGACAACACCGATAGCCAGATTGAGGGACTGCCGGGCGAGGATGTAACGGCCGAGGATTGTATTCTGGTGTTCCCGGCGGACACCGGGCTGAAGTCGTTGTATGTGGTTTATTCAAGGCCGGCGAGGCAGACGCCTGGGATCGTTACGGGGGTGGGTGAGGATGTGGGCGGTATTTGGCTTGACCATGCTCAAGCTCAGGGTGGCGCCCCTATTCCGACCAGCATCGCGGATAAACTCAGAGGGAGCGAATATTCTAGTTTTGATTCGTTTAGGCGGGCTTTTTGGGCCGTTGCCTCAAAAGACAGCGCAGTGGCACAACAGGTCAGCGAAGATAATCTACGACGTATGCGCAACGGAAATGCGCCCCGCGCCCGCTTAGGTGATGCAGCAGGGAAAAGGATCTCTCATGAGATTCATCATGTGGAACCGATATCCGAAGGTGGTGATATCTACAACGTAGATAACCTAAGGGTCTACACACCCAAAAACCATGTCGACGTACACCGTAAATAAGGGCATAGCATGAGCGACCCATTCATCAAAAGCAGCTTTTCCGACTATACCGAGCAGGATTTCATTGATCTCATAGATGAAATAAGAAAGGAGGATATAGCGCCGACAGATCTCCGTGCAGATGCATTGATTATGCACTTCAACAAGATAGTAGGACATCCGAGCGGGATGGATCTGATCTACTACCCCGAGCCCGGAGCAGATACAACATCTGCCGGAATAGCTCGTACAGTCATGGCATGGCGCGAAGCGAATCGACTACCCGGATTCAAGACATGAATCCTGCCGCCCGTTTCATTTGAACTGTGGAACTACAACTTGGGAATGTCATGACTAACATATCCGACTACACCGAAGCAGAATTCTTGAAATTTGTGCAATCTGTTCTTGCAGCCAACACAAGCCCAGACGAGATTCTCGATCCGCTGTTGTTTGAATTTGTACGTCTGTGTGAGCACCCAGCGGGCACTGACCTTATCTATTGGCCCGAGGATATGAAACAACAAACAGCCGAGGGCATTACCGAAATCGTGAAAAAGTGGCGCTCTACCCATGGTCTGCCGGGCTTCAAGCAATGAGTTTCTGACTCACTAACCCTGCATCACTCTCAAGAAAATCGCATCGCCTGAGTTACCGCTTTCGCGAGCAGGCTCGCTCCCACAAGGGCATCGTTTTCGGCCGATCGATTGGCGCGGCCGCTGAGCGGGAGGGCTGTAATCCCCACGCAGTTTGCACCCCGCCGGCCCGCTCGATAAAGTCCCCGAAGACTTCTACCCCACGGACGGAGAGCCCGCGTGTTTCCAGCCCAGCCCTTGAAGCGCTTTCGCCTGCCAGCCCTGACACTGCTTGTCAGCGCTCTGACCCTCACCGCATGCAACGCCCCGCCCTCTTCTTCGTTGCCGCTGGCACCGGAAGCCGCTTCCGGTTACCGCACTGATCTGCAAACCCGACACGCCAATAAACACATGGCCGCTGCTGCCAATCCACTCGCGGCCGAAGCCGGGCGGGAGATGTTGCGTCAGGGTGGTTCGGCGATTGATGCGGCGATTGCGATGCAGGCGGTGTTGACGCTGGTTGAGCCGCAGTCTTCCGGGATCGGTGGCGGGGCGATGATTGTGTTGTGGGATGGCAAGCAGGTGCGCACCTATGACGGCCGCGAAACGGCGCCGGCCGGGGCCACCGAGAAGCTGTTCCTGAAGGCTGACGGTAAACCGATGGCCTTTACGCAAGCGCAGATCGGCGGGCGCTCGGTCGGTACGCCCGGGGTATTGCGGGCGCTGGAGCTGGCGCATCGACAACACGGTCGCTTGCCTTGGGCGAAGCTTTTTGAGCCAGCGATCAAACTGGCCGAGCAAGGCTTTGCGATTTCCCCGCGCCTGCATTCGCTGCTGACTGCCGATCCACTGATACGCCAGTCGCCAGACATGGCCGCGTACTTCCTCAATGACGATGGCAGCGTCAAAGCTGTCGGCACACGCCTGCAAAACCCGAAATTGGCTGCCGTGTTCAAACGTATCGCCAGCGAAGGTGCCGATGCGCTGTACAAAGGTCCGATCGCCGAAGAGATCGTCGCCAGGGTTCAACAGCACGCCAACCCCGGCAGCCTGTCGCTGAACGATTTGCAGCGTTATCAGGCCAAGGAGCGCGCGCCGCTGTGTACCGACTACAAGCGTTGGCAGGTCTGCGGCATGCCGCCACCGTCGTCGGGCGGGATCGCCGTGGCGCAGATTCTCGGCACGTTGCAGGCGCTGGAGACTCGCGACCCACGCCTGTCGCTGACCCCGCTCAAACCAACGAAAACCGATAAGCCGGCCGGCATCGAACCGGTGCCGCAAGCAGTGCACCTGATCGCCGAGGCTGAACGTCTGGCCTATGCCGATCGTGCGCAATACGTGGCCGACACCGACTTCGTCCCGGTACCGGTCAAAGGTCTGCTCGATCCGGCCTACCTGGCCAGCCGCGCCAGCCTGATCGGCGAGCGCAGCATGGGCAGCGCCAAACCGGGCACACCGCCGGGCGTGCAGGTTGCCTACGCACCGGACCGCTCGCCGTTGCGCATCTCGACCTCGCAAGTGGTGGCGGTGGATGATCTCGGCGGCGCAGTATCGATGACCACCACCATCGAAGCCGCGTTCGGCTCGCACCTGATGGTTCAGGGTTTTCTGCTGAACAACCAGATGACCGACTTCTCGTTCATCCCCGAAGAGAACGGGCAGAAAGTCGCCAACCGCGTCGAACCGGGCAAACGCCC
The DNA here is from genome assembly GCF_024072275.1 of Pseudomonas siliginis. Classification (NCBI taxonomy): domain Bacteria; kingdom Pseudomonadati; phylum Pseudomonadota; class Gammaproteobacteria; order Pseudomonadales; family Pseudomonadaceae; genus Pseudomonas; species Pseudomonas siliginis. The sequence continues at coordinate 4,953,075 of NZ_CP099598.1, forward strand.
ACGCTCGTCGATGGCGCCGACGCTGATCTTTGATCGCAACACTGGTGAATTTGTCGCCACGGTCGGCTCCCCCGGCGGCTCGCAAATCATCGAATACGTAGCCAAAACCACCATCGGTCTGCTCGACTGGAACCTCGATGCACAAAATGCGATCAACCTGCCCAACTTCGGCAGCCGCAATGGCCCCACCGAACTGGAACAGGGACAGTTCAGCCCGGCGCTGATTCAGGCGTTGAAAGACAAAGGGCACACGGTCAGTGAAATCGACATGACCAGCGGCACCCAAGCGATCGTGCGGGTGAAGGATGCGCAGGGCAAAGCGACCTTGACGGGGGGGGCCGATCCTCGGCGTGAGGGAGAAGCGTTGGGGGACTGAAACACTGCATTGATAAAAGGCCTGTCGAGCAGCAGGCCTTCTCCCAGGAATAAATCAGACCGCCAACGTCTTGCCATCCACCCCATCCCCAATCTTCAGGAAATGCCCCCCCGCCACGTGGTGCAAGGTACGCAATCCATCCTGCCCTTCGAAATCCCAGCGCCCATCGCTGAACACGCGCTCATCGGCGTGGGCGGCGATGACTTCGGCAAGGAACAGGTCGTATTGCTCGTGATTGCGCGGCTCCGGCAGCAGGCGGCATTCGAGCCAGGCGACACAGCCCTCGAGCAGCGGCGCTTCAACCTGTTCGCCAGCGAAGGTTTGCAGACCGTACGCCTGAAACTTGTCCTGACCTTGGTCGCGGGTGATTTCCAGGCCGGAGGTGTTGCCGACGGTTTGCACGATATCGGCCTGATTGACGCAAGGCACGTTCAGCACAAAGGTCCCGGAGGCTTCAAGCAACTGGCGGGTCCAGGTGGATTTGTCGAGGACGACGGCGACTTTCGGCGGTTCGAAATCCAGCGGCATGGCCCAGGCGGCGGCCATGATGTTGCGCTGGCCGTCGTGAGCGGCGCTGACCAGCACGGTCGGCCCGTGGTTGAGCAGGCGGTAGGCTTTGTTCAGAGGCACCGGACGGCGGTGGGAAACGCTCATGGGATTTGCTCCGGAGGAAAAGGAGCCGATTGTAGCGCTGTCACTGGCGAAACACAGAACCTGTGGGAGCGAGCAGATGCGGCGCTGCCCCTCGGTGATCGTTCCCACGCTCCGCGCGGGAATGCATCCTGTGACGCTCTGCGTCACGCCAGCGAAGGAACGCGGAGCGTCCCGGGCGGCATTCCCACGCAGAGCGTGGGAACGATCAGTGCGGTATCAGTGAGAGAGCTGATTGGCAAACTGCCCCACCGCATCCACCACTTTCTGCGCACCGTCCTGAATCTCGACGATCACCGTGCCCGCCTCCGCCGCCAGCGCCAGGCCCTGTTCGGCCTGAAGCTTGCCGTCGGTCATCAGCGCCACGGCATTGCGGGCCATTTCCTGGTTCTGCCGTACCACGCCGACGATTTCGTCCGTCGCCTGGCTGGTGCGCGAGGCCAGTTGCCGGACCTCGTCCGCGACCACGGCAAAACCACGGCCCTGCTCGCCGGCCCGGGCGGCTTCGATGGCAGCGTTGAGCGCCAGCAGGTTGGTCTGTTCGGCAATGCCGCTGATGGTTTTGACGATCGTGCCGATCACCAGCGACTGCTCGCTCAGCGCCTCGATACCTTCGCCGGCGGCTTGCATGTGACGCGACAAATCACGCATCACGTTCACCGCTTCGGTGACGACCGTGGTGCCCCGTTGCGCGGTGCTGTCGGTTTGTTGCGAGGTGCTGTAAGCGATGCTGGCCGCGTCGGCAACCGCCTGCTCGCGGTTGACCTGATCAGTAATCACCGTGGCGAACTTCACCACTTTGTACAGTCTGTCGTTGGCATCGACCACCGGGTTGTAGGACGCTTCCAGCCACACCGTACGACCATGGCTGTCGATACGCTTGAAGCGGCCTGCGACGAATTCGCCACTGTTCAAGCGCCGCCAGAAGTTCTGGTACTCGGCGCTGTTGTACTCTTCCGGGGCGCAGAACGTGCGGTGATGTTTACCCTTGATCTGCGCCAGGCTGTAACCCATGCCGTTGAGGAAGCGATCATTGGCGCTGAGCACATTGCCGTTGAGGTCGAATTCAATCACGGCGGTGGAACGCACCAGCGCACCGATCAGGTTCTCATGCTCGCGGGAGGCCTCGATGGTGCGGGTCAGGTCGCTGGCGTAGAAGGAAATGTGTCTGATCCGGCCATCGGACGAGCGTACCGGTTGCACGATGGAACGCAGCCACGCCTCGTCGCCATTGCCGCGCAACAGGCGCACGGCGCCGGCAAAATGCTCGCCACGGCTCATCGAGTTCTTGAAGCGCTGATGGAATTCGTCGGTTTTGACGTGGGCCGGGACGATGTCTTCGATTGCCCGGCCGATCAGGTCCTGGCTCTTGTAGAACATTTCATCGAGAAAATTCTGGTTGACCGAACGAATCCGCCCGTCGGGCTCAAGGGTCAGCGCGAGCATTTCGCTTTCCAGGCTTTCCTTCACTTGTACAAGGCTGGAGAGTTCTTCGCGGAGAGCGGCCAGCTCTTGCTTCAAGCGTTTATTGAACATGGGAAAGCACCGATGGCAGGGTAGTTAGCGGATACAACCTAGCCATCGGCCTTGCGCAGCTTTTCTTAAGCCAGCTCCAGACCCGTCAGTCGAAAATAATCCGGCGCTTGCGGATCAGGCAGCGCCGGCCGCCTGACACGGTCCGGTACGTGGCATGCGCGCACCGAAATACGCCGCCGTCACAATCCCCACAGCGCCCATCACGGCACAAAAGATCACGCAGATCCATGGACTCCACGGCATCAGACCAATCAGCAACAGCGGTGTGATACTTGCCCAGGCGGCGTAGGCAATGTTGTAGGTGAAGGAAATGCCCGACACGCGAATCCGCGCCGGGAACAACCCGACCATCACCGAAGGCACCGCACCTACTACCCCACAAGCCAGGCCGGCGACCGCATAGGCCATGCCGATCCAATGGCCGCCCATGATCAGACAGCCATACAACACGCCAATGCCCAGCGGCAGCAACAAGCTGTAGAGCATGACCGTGCGCCAGGCGCCGATGCGGTCGACCAGCAGCCCAGCGATCACGCAGCCGATATTCAGAAAAACGATGCCCAAGGCACTGAGGCCGAAAGTGTGGCTGGCGGTCATGCCGAAGGTTTTCTGCATCATCGTCGGGGTGATGACCACGAACACCACCACCGCCGAGGTCAGCACACACGTGAGCAACATGGCCGGCAGCATGGCCAGACGATGTTCACGCAGCACCGTGCGCAACGGCAGTTCGACCCGCGCCTCGCGCTGCGCTTCCATGGCCATGAACACCGGGGTTTCGCTGAGCCAGCGGCGCAGGTAAACGCCCACCACGCCGAACACGCCGCCGAGCAGAAACGGATAGCGCCAGGCGTAATCGAGAATTTCGGCAGGCGTGAAAACCTGTGCCAGGAAGGTCGCAGTGAGTGCGCCGATCAAGTAACCGAACGTCAGGCCGGCCTGCAGAAAGCCCAAGGCGTAACCGCGATGGCCGGTCGGCGCATGCTCGGCGACGAACACCCAGGCACTCGGCACCTCCCCCCCCACCGCAGCGCCTTGCAGGATGCGCAGCGCCAGCAACAGCAAGGGTGCGAAATAGCCGATCTGTGCGTAGGTCGGCATGATCCCGATCAGCAGGCACGGCAGGGCCATCATCAGGATGCTCAGGCTGAACACCTTTTTGCGGCCCAGACGGTCGGCGAAATGCGCCATCAGAATCCCGCCCAACGGCCGCGCCAGATAACCGGTGACGAAGATGCCGAAGCTTTGCAGCAAACGCAGCCACTCGGGCATTTCCGGGGGGAAGAACAACTGACTCAGGGTCAGCGCGAAGAATACGAAGATGATGAAATCGTAGATTTCCAGCGCCCCGCCAAGCGCAGCAAGGCCGAGGGTCTTGTAGTCGGCACGGCTGAACGGCGCCGGTCGGGCTGGAGAATTGGCAGTCATGACAAAGAACTCAGGCATCGGCAAAAACCAAGGCGCCCATGGTCTACGCAAAAGCACGGATCGACAACCCGTCAGACCATAGTCTCGGTTTGCGAAAACCTGCTCAACAAAAGGGCGGCGCTTGATTTACTGTTAGCGCCTGTCCAAGGGACCACGCCAACAACGACCAGCCGCCCATGTGGGAGCGAGCCTGCTCGCGAAAGCGTCAGTTCAGAGAACCTGATGCTGAATGTGCCGACGTCTTCGCGAGCAGGCTCGCTCCCACAGGGGTCTCTGTGGCTGTCGAGCCGGGCGACTGCTCCCACGGATCAAAATAACCATAAAAAATCCGAGGTACTTCCTGTGGCCGTTGATATCGAAGATAGCCGCTCCGCGCGCTTTGCCCTGCGCTGTTCCAGTTTTGCCGAACGCTGGTTTCCCGATTCCTGGGTATTCGCCGCGTTGGCCGTGATCATCGTTGCGCTGGCCACTCTGGCCATGGGCGCCAAACCCACCGCTGCAGCGATGGCCTTCGGCGACGGCTTCTGGAGCCTGATCCCGTTCACCATGCAGATGGCCTTCGTGGTGATCGGCGGCTACGTCGTCGCCAGCTCTCCGCCCGCAGTCAAACTGATCGACAAACTGGCACGCATCCCGAAAAACGGCCGCTCCGCCGTGGCCTGGGTAGCGTTGATTTCGATGGTCGCTTCCCTGCTCAATTGGGGTCTGTCGCTGGTATTTGGCGGGCTGCTGGTACGCGCCCTCGCCCGCCGCACCGATCTGAAGATGGATTACCGCGCCGCCGGTGCCGCTGCTTACCTGGGCCTCGGCGCGGTGTGGGCGCTGGGCTTGTCATCGTCGGCCGCACAGTTGCAGGCCAACCCGGGCAGCCTGCCGCCGTCGATCCTGTCGATCACTGGCGTAATCCCGTTCACCGAAACCATTTTTCTCTGGCAATCCGGAGTCATGCTGCTGGCGCTGATCGTGATCTCGATCATCATCGCCTACGCCACCGCGCCCGGGCCGAATTCGGCACGCGACGCCAAGGCCTGCGGCATCGATCCGGCGTTCAACCTGCCGCAGCTGCAACCGCGCACTCGCCCCGGCGAATGGCTGGAACACAGCCCGTTGCTGATCATCGTATTGGTGCTGCTCGCAGCAGGATGGCTGTTTCACGAGTTCTCGACCAAACCAGCGATTACCGCGATTTCCGGCCTGAACACCTATAACTTCCTGTTCATCATGCTCGGCGCGCTGCTGCACTGGCGCCCGCGCAGCTTCCTCGATGCCGTGGCCCGTGCGGTGCCGACCACCACTGGCGTGTTGATCCAGTTTCCGCTGTACGGCTCGATCGCCGCGCTGATGACCACGGTCAAAGGCGCCGACGCGCAAACCCTCGCGCATCACATCTCGACTTTCTTTGTCAGCATCGCTTCCCACGACACCTATGCGCTGCTGATGGGCGTGTATTCGGCGATTCTCGGTTTCTTCATCCCGTCCGGCGGCGGTAAATGGATCATCGAAGCGCCCTACGTGATGCAAGTCGCCAATGACCTGCAGTACCACCTCGGCTGGGCGGTGCAGATCTACAACGCCGCCGAAGCCCTGCCGAACCTGATCAATCCGTTCTATATGCTGCCGCTGCTGGGCGTGCTCGGGTTGAAGGCGCGGGATTTGATAGGCTTCTCGTTTGTGCAACTGCTGGTGCACACGCCGCTGGTGCTGCTGTTGTTGTGGGCGCTGGGGACGACATTGGCGTATACGCCGCCGGTGATGCCGTAAGTCGATAAAAACGCACCTGCTCAAGGGCAGGTGCTCTCAAAACTTGGTTTGATCGCTGCTTTAGACGGGTCGCGCCTGATCAAGCACCTGCTGACGAAATTTCACTGGCAGGTCGCCGGGGGTCAGCACCTCGACCGCAACACCCAGCAGGTCTTCAAGCTCAACCTGAAGTCCGCCCAGATCAAAAAGCGTCGTGCCGGGCAGTGGGTCAACCAGCAGATCGAGATCGCTGCCGTCCAGATCCGTCCCCAGCAATGCTGAACCAAATACACGCGGGTTGGCCACGCGAAAGCGCCCGATCACTTCGCGGACGGCGGACCTTTGCATGTCGAGAGCAGTAGAAGGCTTCATGACTCACCCTTGGAAAATTCGATGTCGCTGCAGTCTAGCAGTGCGGACGCGCACCAGGCAGCGTGCTTGTTGGCACAGCCGTAACAATATGTGCGCTGCTTGGGTAATACCGCATTCAGGCAAGAATCCACACTCAACCGCTTTTCTGTCAAACACCACTGATCCACTATGAAGCGCCCCCAAATCGAGGGGAACCCACGCTGAAAAGGATCTGAGCATGTTCAAACTCGCAGGACTTACCCTCGTTGCACTGACGCTAAGCGCCGCCGTCCACGCCGATGTCGACGTAAAACTGGGCAGCACCGAGCGCGTCACCCGCCTCTTCGCCTACCCCAACAATTGCAGCGTGATCTGCTTTCGCAATTGGACGCTGGAGCAGACCGTTGCTCACTACCTGAGCCAGAGCGTCCAGCGCGACGGTTACGCCGATGCCAAGGTGCTGGTGAAAACCGACAACGATCAGCTTTACGCCGAGATCACCGGAGTGCCGGACGGCTATGACAAGCCGCTGTCGGCGTTACTCGACGCCGGCGACCTGGCTTATGCCGGCGCCAGCAAGCTGAATGCCGATGGCAAATGGGCCTACAGCTGGTATCTGTTCCTGCCGTTGGGCATGGCCCTGGAAAATCGCAAGAGCGTCGAGTTGCTGCACTTCCCGCCTGACTACTCGCTGACCCAGGCGCAGGACTATCTGCGCTCGAACACCACCGATCGCTGGGCGACGTTGCTGACCGATAACGGCATCCCCGCCGGGCAGACGCCGGCTTACCAGACCATCATCGACATCGCGCCGATCGCCGCGCCGTCCAATGCCGGCGGGGATCTGGAGGATGTCTACGACTACTTCAAGGATTACCAGACCACGCTGGTCAAGCAGTTCAGCCAGACCGCCAGCGGCGCGACGCTGCCGATGGTTGCGTTCGGGGCGCCGGTGCGCAACTGGATCAAGGAACAATACGGGCCGACCTTGGGGGTGCTGGGGCTGGCGAGCATCAGTCCGGCCGAAGGAGTGAATGTGCCGGTGCTCGGCTCGAATCATCCGAGCTATATCTGGTACGCCGCCGATCCGAAAAGCTATACCGGCGACGATGCCCAGGCGAAGGCAGACGCGGCGGGCTTGAAAGTCATGGGCCAGGATTTGAGTGCTGCCTGCTGGCAGGCGGCAATGGGCAGCAAACCGGGCAGCGATGCGCAGGCCACGCTGAACAGTTGCACGCAAACATGGCAGGTGACGCAAAAGGTCAAAACCTGCGAGTTGTTCTATACCTCGATCCGCAACCTCAGCGCTGAACAAGCGGCTGCCAAGTGCGCCACGCCACGCATCAAGACACAGCTGCAACAGCTGAAAGCGCCACTGCCTGCGGCCGCCGTGCCCGCACCAACTCTGTAATCGCTACTGGAGTCCCCCGTGTCAGCCAATGCTGACGCGGGCCAGCGGTGATCGCGCCTGTCAGGTTTGACAGTAGACCGCTACCTTCAATTGCGCGACGCTTGGATCCAATCATGCCTCGCCTGGCGGGGCATGGGCACAACCCGGAGGCAACACTCAACAACAAGGATCGTTATGAACAATCAAGCCATGGGCCGGCACCTTCCACGCGATACAGAAGGCATCTATCCGTTCGCCGGACTTCCGGTGCGACTGGGCTTTCCATCCTGCCAGGACTTTCAGATTATCCACGACGAACGTGGCATGGCCACGGCGGTGGTCGCGCGCCGCGAGTTTCTGCGCATTAGCCGAATGTGCCGGGTTTCCGGGCAATTGCTGCCCTATCGCTGTCGACAGACCCGTCAGTTGCAAACCGGCATCCACGTTTACGATCCGCGCTTTTGCGGTGTGCTCGAGCACGCCTGCGATCCGAATGTATTTCTCGACATGAGCGAGTTGTGGCTGTGGGCCTTGAAAGATATCCATAGCGGCGAACATCTGAGCATCGATTACGCATCGACCGAAGACAAACTGCTACGCCAGTTCGCCTGCGATTGCGGCTCGTCGCGCTGCCGTGGGTGGATCACCGGTTACGACGATCCACCCACGCCTGAAGGCCAGCGCTTTTTACAGCGCTGGCGGCATCCAGGCCGTAACTGAACGCCGTGGTTACGGGGCGCCGACCGGACGTAAGCGGTATTGCGGCGGCAACTGTTCGAAACCGCTTATGGTGGTATTGAGACTTTTCCAGCGGCCGTCCTTGATCCCGTAGATGCAGCCGTGGATCGACAGCGGCTGTCCGCGATGCCAAGCGTTCTGGATGATGCTGGTATGCGCGACGTTGGCCACTTGCTGGATCACGTTGAGTTCGCACATGCGATCGACCTGCTCTTCTTCGGTCGCCAGCTTGGCCAGCTCTTCGCGCTTTTCGTAATAAAGATCGCGGATCGACCGCAGCCAGCCATCGATCAGGCCGAACTGGCGATCCTGCATCGACGCGCGCACGCCGCCGCAGCCGTAGTGGCCGGTGACGAGGATGTGTTTGACCTTGAGCACATCCACCGCGTACTGGATCACCGAGAGGCAGTTGAGGTCGGTGTGCAGCACGACGTTGGCGACGTTGCGGTGTACGAACAGATCGCCCGGCAGCATGCCGACGATTTCGTTGGCCGGCACGCGCGCGTCGGAGCAGCCGATCCATAGATATTCCGGGGTCTGCTGGCGCGCCAGTTTGGCGAAGAAGTCCGGGTCTTCCTTGGTGATCGCGTCAGCCCAACGCTCGTTGTTATCAATCAGGTCTTGTAGATCGTGCATGGATAAGGCCTCAAGAAAGATGCGCAGGTTTGATAGACGACCACCCGTCGAAGTCACGCCGCCAGCGCAAAGTGTTTTCGTTGGAATTCTCGCGCGCCCGGTGAGTCCACTCAGTAAGGCCCACAGTATGAGGAATTGCCATGACTGATTCACGACGCCCTTATGATGCGGTGCAACCGGAACCCATCGACGATAACGAAGACCGCATGGGCTCGGTGCACGAGCTGGATTTCGACGACGAAGAGCCCAGCGCGAAGATCGGAGATGAACTGCCCGAGCGTGAACGTGAACAATTGATGCCGGCTGAGCGAGTGCGTGAGGCTGGCATGACCGGTGCCTCGGTGGATGATCATCAGCCGACTGACGATGACCTGAGCCCGGAAACGTTGATTCGCGAGGACGGCGCGCGCGATGCCGATGAACTCGGCGAGGGCAATCCGGCGGATTGGGATTTGAGCGAGGTCAGTGAAAACGACATCGGCGGCGGTGACGGGCTGGATGAAGCGGAACTGGCGAATCTGGATCCGCTGGATGGCAAGCGCTGACCCGCTGACTTGAAATTCGCCCCCTGTAGGAGCTGCCGAAGGCTGCGATCTTTTGATTTTGCTTTGGATCTTACAAAAACAGGATCAAAAGATCGCAGCCTTCGGCAGCTCCTACAGGCCTAATCCACCAAGGTACAGGCCATCACCACTGCATCCTCACGCCCACCCACCGCCGGATAATAATCGCGACGCCGGCCGATCTCGTTGAAGCCATACCGCTCATACAACTTGAAAGCAGCAGTATTGCTGTCGCGCACTTCGAGAAAGCACTCCCGCGCTTCAGCCGCATACGCCCGCGACATCAAATGCTCAAGCAACGTCAGGCCCAACCCGCGCCCCTGATTTTCCGGCTTGACGGTGATATTGAGCAGGTGCGCCTCATCAAGAATGATCTGCACCACACCGTGGCCCACCTGCTGCTGCCCTTCGAACATCAGCCAGATCTGGTATTTGCCCAGGCCATCGAGAAAAATCCCCCGGGTCCACGGATGGCTGTACGCGGCGTATTCGATCTTCAACACAGCGTCCAGATCTGCCTCGGTCATCGGGCGAAAGGTTACAGCCTCACTCATCGGATGGTTTCCAGCGCGCCATCAGCCGACGCATGGCTTGCCACACAGCGGCCTTGCGCTGTGGCTCTTCCATTAACAGTTCCAGACCGGGAATCGCCCAGGCCAGGCCCAGACCTTCGATCTGCAATTCACTATTGAACGCTTCGGCGTCCGCTTCCCCGGCAAACTTCAGCGCTGGCAGGCCGATCAGCCACAGACAGGCGCAGGGTGCTGCTTCCATCTGCACCGAGAGGAAACCCTGCACGAAGTCGCGCGCCGCTTCCGGGCCTTGATCCAGCGTGCCGCGATTGAGCCACGGCCAGCGCACAGGTTCACCGACGATTTGCGGCGCATCCGGCAAACCGGCGGCGCGCAGCATATCCTTGAGCAGCAGGTAGGCCGGATCGCGACTTTGAAACGCTTCGCCTGTGGGTAACTCGACCAGCAGCAAGCAACGCCCGGCGCGCAGCAGTTGCAGGGCAAAACGCGGTGGCGGCACTGGCGCAGGCTTGACCACCACCGGCGTCTCGTCGATCTCTTCCACCGGTTTGGCGCCGTTGCGGGTACTGGCCAGCGACGGACGCGGCACCTCGATTTTCGGTCGCTCGGCCTGACGCGCGGCAGGCTGCGCCGGTGCTTCGGCCTGAGGCGCCGGAGCAACCGGTACCTCGAGCTCGGGCTCGGGCATCTCCAGCAGCTCGGGCCGCGAAGGCGCGGCGAAAGGCAGTTCGGTGCGCGGCAGCCAGTTGACCACCTGCATGGCGTTCAAATAGGCGCGGCGGCGGGACTCGATAAGCAAAGGTCGGCCACTTGTGGATAACGGAAAGTGCGCTGATTCTACCGCCCTTCGCACAAGATCGCTCGCTGTTGATCGATACCCCGCGCTGCGCTGCGCCGCTGCCCTTTGGCCAAAGAATGCGACAGCCCGTCCCGAGAGTGAATCGCCGCGCCTGTGATGCAGTACAATCGCCGCTTTTAATCGCCAACCAGCCGGCCATTCCGATGATCGAACCCAAGCGCGTCTTGCGCGCCCTCGCTGAACACTGGGCACTTCTGGAGCCACTGTGCGAGCACTTCGACCAAGGCACCCTGAGCCTCAACGAACTGCGCACGCAACTGGCCGCCCAACAACTCGACAGCACGCCTCAGGACATCACCAGCCTGCTCGACGTGTGGATTCGCCTCGATATTCTGGTTCCGGTGGCGAAAAGCCCGAACCGTTTCGAGCTCAACGCGCAGATCCACGACTTCCTCGCCTACCTGCGCCGCGAACACCGCCTCGGTCTGTGCCTGGAAATCGAAGCCTATTTGCGTCACCTTGAGCGTCTGGCCGGTTATATCCAGGACGCTTTCGACGTTCGTGACGGCAACGATCTGGCGCGCCAGCTGCGCTTGCTCGACATGCGCGTGCGCGACGTACTGAAGAAACTCGACAACGACGAACAGGCGCTGGTGGCCGTGGCCGAGCGCGCGAAGACCAGCGACCGGCAGATTCCGCTGCGTCAGCGTTACGCCGAAGTCCTGGCGACGTGGGACGAATACGTCGAGCCGATGATCGATCTGGTCAACGCCGATGGTGCCTTCGAGCAAGGCGTGCGCAAGGTCGAAACCGTGCTGCTGAAGATGCTCAGCGAACAGCAGCGCCTCGGCCATCTGGTCGATGACGACATGCTCCTGCGCACCCACGCACGCATCCTCGAAATGCAGACCAGCGCGCAACTGACCCTGCGTCATGCCCGCGAACTGCTGCTGCCGTTGCGTGAAGAAGCGCGTCGGCACAACGCCGTGACCCGTGGCGCCGCACTGGCGCTGGCGGCGATCCGGCGTAAGGGGATCGACGCCGTGCCGCAAGCGGCGATGCCACTGTTCACCCGTCCGCAAAGCACCTTCCTGGGCAGCGCCAGTCAGGTCGAAGCCTACGTCTACGCGCTGGCGCGTTTCGAGCCGAAACCGGCGCGCTTCCCCAAGGCGCACAAAACCCAGAAGGCTGGCGACGCCCCACGTGCACCGCGCACCGTGCGCGAGATGGTCGATCGTTGCGAAGAGTCCCTGCCGATGCCGGACCTGATGACCTGGCTGCTGGAGCAGGAACCGGACGGCGCCACCGACGAATTGCTTTACTGGTTCTCGCGCCTGTCGCGGGAAAAACGCTTCAAGCGCGAGCGTCTGGAACGCCGCGAATACCATACTCACGAGCACCAGGTCAGCCTGCGCTCCTTCGCCCTGCTCTCGGCCAGCGATACCGCCGCCGAGGATTCTGCGAGCATCCCAAATGCATCTTGATCTATCCGAACTGTCGCAACTGGCGCCGATCTTCCGCGAGTTGTTCAAGGGTTACCACGTCAGCCGCCGTGATCCTGAGCTGTACGCACAACTGTCAAACTTCCAGGATCAGTACCGCACGCTGTTCAAGGCGCTGGGCTTTGAACTGGTCTGCGACACCCGTGGCTTCTACTATTTCGTGCCGGACATGGCCGCCGCAGCGGTGAACAAGACCGCCCAGCGTCTGGCGCTGTTCACCTTCATCCTCGTCGAGCACCTGGCCGATCAGGGCCGCGACCCGATTGCCGTGCTCGACGGCGGCAGCCTCGGCCGCGAAGAATTGCCGTCGCTGCTGGACAAGTACCGCGACCTGTTCATTCAGGCCGAAGTGCAGACTGTTGAAGAACTCGAAGAAAAAATCATGCGCCGCATGACCCAGCTCGGTTTCGCCGGCGAAGAAAACGGTGTCTACCGCTTCCTGCCGCCGATGCACCGTTTCCTCGACGTGTGCCTGTCGGTACAACAGGACCGCGACCTGGCAGCCAGCGTGCACAGCGTATTGCCGTTGCCGGCGCCGGTGCTGATCGACGAAGAAGCTGAAGCGAAATTCCTCGAAACCGACGATCCGCTCGATCTTTCCGAATTTGAAGAAGAAAGCGAAGAAGACGCACTGGCCCGCGCCATTGCCGAAGAACAGGAGTCCGATGCATGAGCCAGGAACGCTACGGCATCCGCCGCTTTGCCCTTTTGAACACCGCCGGTTACAGCCTCGGTCTGTTTCCGCTGGAAGAACCGCTGTCGGTTTACGGCGCGAACAACCTCGGCAAGTCGGCGTCGATCAACGCTTTGCAGTTCCCGATTCTGGCGCGCATGTCGGACATGAGCTTCGGCAAGTACAGCCTCGAACAATCGCGGCGCTTCTACTTCGCCTCCGACACCAGTTACATCCTCGTCGAAGTCAACCTGCCCCACGGCCCGCACGTGATCGGCGTGGTCGGTCGCGGCCCGGGCGGCGGTTTCGGTCACCAGTTCTTCGCTTACGCCGGCAAGCTCGATCTGGCGCATTACCAGAAAAACGACACCTGCCTGCGCCAGAAAGAACTGTTCAGCAATCTGGAAAAAGAAGGCCTGAAAGCCTACGAACTCAAGCCGGATGAACTGCGCCGCTTGCTGGTTGGCGGCCATACGTCGATCCCGCTCGACCTGACGCTGATCCCGCTGCGCTCCACCAGCGAGCAGAGCCTGAAGACCTTCCGCGCGCTGTTCATCAACCTGCTGCACATGCGCGAAATCACCGCGGCCAAGCTCAAGCAACTGTTCCTCGATGCTTTCGAACACAGCTTGCGTTCCGGCAGCGTCGACTACATTGCTGCCTGCGAAGAAGCCTTCCGCGATGTGCGGCGCATGGAGCAGGACTACAACTCGCTGGTCGCTGCCGGCCCGTTGGTTGAAGCGCTGGCCAACGGCGTGAAACAGCGCGATGTGCTGCGCGGCAAACTGCATCGCCTGTCGCCGCTGCTCGACTCCTTGCTCGGCACCTGGTCGGACTACGCCACGGCGCGCAAGGAAGAGCTGACCATCCAGGCCGAGCACTACCGTCGCGAGCAGGACGATCTGCAGAACGATCAACGCGGTGGTACTCAGGAACTGATGCGTCTGGAACGGGAAATTTCCGGTATCCAGCGCTGGCTCGGCGAGCTGTCGGTGCTGAAGAACCGCTTTGCCCTGGTCGATGACGTCAAAGTGCTCGAGCAACAATTGCTCGCCGCCAAGGATGCACACGACGAACTGGCCGGTGCCTTGGCGCAGTCGCGTCAGTTCAGCGCCGAAGATCTCGAAGAGCGTCTGCGCGATCTGGAAAAACGCCTGAAGTCGGTGAAGCAACAACTCGATCACGCTGATAACAACAGCTATGCCCGCCTGCGCGAAGAGTTCTCGCAACAGGACGTCGAGCGTCTGATGCGTCTGTTCAACAGCGCGCTGTTCAGCCTGCCGCTGGGCGAACATGGCATCACCCTCGACGAGAACGGTGAGTGGGTCAAATCCGTGGAGCTGATTCTTGATGGCTTCAAGGGCGAGCGCTTCGAAGTGCCGGGCCTGTCGATCGACATCTCGCACATTGAGCCGCCTGCCTTGCAGGCTCTGGCTGACCGCGCCGCGTTGCGCGATCAGAAAGAGCGTCTGGAAAAAGAGCTCAAGCAACTGAAAACCCAGCAGGCCGTGGCCGCCGACCGCGCCGCGAGCAAGACCCAGACCGAAGCGCTGTACCAGCAGGTGCTGGACGCACAGAAGGCGCTGGAAGATTTCCGTCGCACCCAAACCCTGAGCGCCGAAGAAAGCGACAAGCTCGAGCAACTGGCGCAGATGGAAGCCGCGCAGGACGAACTCAAGCGCTCCAGCGATGCGTTCACCGAGCGCGTCCAGCAACTGTCGGCCAAGCTGCAACTGGTCGGCCGTCAGATCGCCGACATGGAAGCCAAGCAACGCACGCTCGACGATGCGCTGCGTCGTCGTCAGTTGCTGCCGGCGGATCTGCCGTTCGGCACGCCGTTCATGGATCCGGTCGATGATTCGATGGACAACCTGCTGCCGCTGCTCAACGACTATCAGGACAGCTGGCAGGGCCTGCTGCGTGCCGATGGCCAGATCGAAGCGCTGTACGCGCAGGTGCGTCTGAAAGGTGTGGCCAAGTTCGACAGCGAAGATGATATGGAGCGGCGTCTGTCGTTGCTGATCAACGCTTACGCGCACCGCACCGATGAAGCCCTGACCCTCGGCAAGGCGCGGCGCGCGGCGGTCACCGACATCGCCCGTACTCTGCGCAACATCCGCAGCGATTACGACAGCCTCGAGCATCAACTGGCGCTGTTCAACCGCGAGATCAACAAGCGGCAGGTTTCCAACCTGCAGAGCTTCCGCATCGTCCTCGCGCCAAACAAGGAAGCACTCAAGCACATCGACCAGATCATCCACAGCGCCGGGCAATATGAGGAAGGCGAAACCCTGTCGGTGTTCGACCTCAGCCAGAGCGCCGAGCAGGACAACAAGAACGAAGAGGCCAAGGAATATCTGGCGCGGCTGGTGGCAGCGAACCACAACCAGCTCGGCCTCAAGGACTTGTTCGAACTGGCTTTCGAGATCACCAAGGTCAACGGTCAACCAGTCATCCACACCGACATCGACGGCGCGGCCTCCAACGGTACGACCATGACCATCAAGGCGCTGACCAACATGTACTTGTTGCTGCACTTGATGGATCGCGATCTGGCCGGCCGCGTGCGTCTGCCGTACTACCTCGACGAAGCGGCGGACATCGACGAGAAGAACCAGGCGGCGTTGCTGGAGACCAGTCTGCAACTGGGCTTCGTGCCGATTCTGGCGAGTGTGAAGCCGCAGGTCTGCGCCAGTGTCGCAATCGACCTGGAAGGCGGCAGCGGCCCGGCCGGGATCTACATCGATGAGGCGGACTGGAAGTACATTCGCCGGCATGATGTGGTCAAGGCCACGCTGAATGTGCAGGCCGATGAGCCGGAGCTGGATGCGGTTTGATCGGCGGTAGCTGAAGCAAAAAAAGGGCCGCGATCTGATGAGATCGCGGCCCTTTTTTATCGCCTGGATTTTGTGTTGATTTGGCTGGCCCCTTCGCGAGCAGGCTCGCTCCCACAATTGGAATGCGTTCCCCTGTGGGAGCGAGCCTGCTCGCGAAGGCGTCTCAACAGACGCTGCTATTTACCAAGCTGAATCTTCGGCGCCCAGGTCAGCCATTCATCCTCGAACTTGTCGAACAACGGGAACGTCTGCTCGGCCCGCGCCGGATTGCCCATGCGCTCGCCATCCGGTGTGGCGAAGGCAATGCCACCTTGAATCAGCGTCTCCAGCGATTCGGTGCGAACCGTCACACCTTTGAACAAGCCGTAATCGAAGCCCACGCCGCTGGTGTTCCAGAAACGGCTGCCGCTGCGCACCAGTGGCGCATACTTCGGCTCGATCAGGATGTGCACCAACACACGGTCAGCTGTCTGGCCCAATTCATAACCTGTCACCTTTCCGACGGTGATCTCACGGTAAGTCACTGGTACGCCAGGCTTAAGCGAACCACGACGTGCGGCGCTCAACACCAGACTCAGACCCGCTTCCTGCCTGGTGACTTCCGGCGCTTCGGCCAAGGCAACGAAGTTCTTCTGCGGGCCGAGATTCTTCGCCGCCGGCTGGACTTCGATGTATTTGCCGGTGACCAGCGTTTCCAGATTCTGCGTCTTGATCAGACCCAGTTCCGGCTTGACCACCCAGAACTGACTGCCGACTCGCGCGATCTTCTCCGGCACTTCAGTGATGCGAGCGGTGAGGATTACCGACTGCATGTCATCGGTCAGATCGACGCTTTCAATCTTGCCGACATCCAGCCCCTTGAAACGTACCGGCGTACCGCTGCTCAAGCCGTCAGCGCGATCAACCTTGATCGTCACTACCGCACCTTTCTTGTTCGCCTCGTCATGATCGGCGAACAGACGGAAGCGCGGGATACGTTTCTTCAACGGCGCATTGGCTTGCGGCGTTTCGAACGCGATACCGCCGGCCATCAGGGTTTGCAGGGATTCACTCTTGACCTGAATGCCGCCGGTCAAGCCACCCGTGAGGGTAATGCCGCTGACATTCCAGAAGCGCGTCGAGGCGTTGACCAGGTTTTCGTATTCCTTCTCGATGTGCACGCCGATGACCAGCTGCTTCTTGGTTCGGGAGAACTGGTAGCTCTGCACCGAACCGACCTTGACCTGCTTGTACAGAATCGGACTGCCGACATCGATCGAGCCCAGCGAATCGGTAAACAACACCAGATGCAGGCCTGGCGAACGCAGGTCCAGCGGTGGTGCTTTCGGTCGCGCCTCGAATTCGCGTTTCGGCGCAGCGCCTTTGTCGCCCGGACGCACGGCGATGTAGTTACCTTTCACCAGCGCTTCCAGGCCGGTAATACCGGCAAGGGATATCGACGGTTTGACCACCCAGAACTGCGTGCCCTCAACCAGATAGTCTTCGGCCAACGGATCGAGGGTCAGCTCGGCTGTTGCACTGTTCAGGTCCGGATCGACTTTGAGCGCTTTCAGGTTGCCGACCTGAATGCCTTTGTACATCACCGGCGTGCGACCGGCTTGCAGGCCCTCGAAATCGCTGAGTTTGACCTTCACGCGAATGCCGGCAGCGGCAGCGTCGAAGTCTTCATAGAGACGGAATGGCAGGCTCGGGTCGGTCGCCGGACTGTCCTTGCGATTCTCCGGCGTCGCGAACGCGATACCACCGGCGACGATGCTGGCCAGGGATTCACTGCGCACTTTCACGCCGGACAGGTTAGCGTCGATGCTGATGCCGCTGGCGTTCCAGAAACGAGTATGTTTGCGCACCAGTTTGGCGTAGGTAGGCTCAATGAACACCTTAAGTTCAACGGTGCTCTGATCCTCGGACAGCACGTAGCTTTTGACCTGACCGACCTTGATCTGCTTGTAGAACACCGGGCTGCCGCGATTCAGCGAGCCGAGGCGATCGGCCTTGATGGTCAGGTGCAGACCGGGCTTGGCGTCGGAAAGCGGCGGCTCTTCGGCGAGTGCCTTGAACTTGCGCACGGGCTCGCCTTCACCGGGACTGATCGCGACATAGTTACCCGAGACCAATGTCTCCAGACCAGTGATACCGGCCAGGGTCACGCTCGGTTTGACCAGCCAGAACCGCGTGCTGGTCTTCAGGTACTGCTCGACGTCCTTGTTCATTTCGATGGTGGCGATCACCCCTTTCGAGTTGCCCTCATCGTCGAGCTTGAGCGTCTTGACCTTGCCGACCGGCATGCCTTTGTAGACCACTTCAGTCTTGTTGGCCTGGATGCCTTCGCCGCTTTCAAAGCGCACCTGAATCTCGATACCGGTCTCGGAATAAGCA
Organism: Pseudomonas siliginis; assembly: GCF_024072275.1. Lineage (NCBI taxonomy): Bacteria > Pseudomonadati > Pseudomonadota > Gammaproteobacteria > Pseudomonadales > Pseudomonadaceae > Pseudomonas > Pseudomonas siliginis. Next base: position 4,971,204 of record NZ_CP099598.1, read on the forward strand.
CGCCAGCCGAGCCAGCCGCCGATGATCAGCGCGATCAGAGGCAGCACCCAAATGGCCGACCAGTTCGAAGCCGGTCGGGTTTTCGCTACAGGCAAATCAGTCATGGTCGTCGTCCGACTCCGTGTTATCCCAAATCAGTCGGGGATCGAAAGTAACTGCGGCGAGCATCGTCAGAATCACCACAGAGGCGAAGGCGACGGCGCCCAAATTGGCTTCGACACTGGCTATCCGGCCGAAGTTGACGACCGCCACGAGAATGGCGATCACGAAAATATCGAGCATCGACCAGCGGCCAATGAACTCGATGAAACGGTACATCCAGATACGCTGACGGGCCGACAATGGCTGCCGACGCTGCACGGAAAACAGCAGCAGCGCGATGCCAACCAGTTTGAACGTGGGCACCAGAATGCTGGCGATGAACACCACGGTGGCGATCGGGATCATGCCGTGCTGAACCAGTTCAATCACGCCGGACATGATGGTGCTCGGTTCACCCTGGCCCAGAGAACTGACCGTCATGATCGGCAAGACATTCGCCGGAACATAGATAATGGCTGCCGTGATCAACAGCGCCCAGGTGCGGGTCAAGCTGTTGGGGCGGCGAGCGTGAACCTGCGCGCCGCAGCGGGTACAGCTCTGCTCGTCGACGTCAGCTTCCTGCTTGTTCAGTTCGTGGCATTCGGTGCACACCAGAATGCCCGCATCAATCGCCCGCATGGGCATCCTCTCCTGATAATGCCTGCCAGATCTGATGCGGTGACATCACCACCTCCAGCCAGACTTGCACCAATAACAAGCCAATGAAACATGCCAGTCCGAGGCCGACGGTGATTGCTGCCATATCCGCCAGCTTCACGATCGCGACGAGGACGCCCATGAGGTAGACCTCGAGCATGCCCCAGTCCCTAAGGTGGTGGTAAATACGATAGAGCAGCAAACCGTAGCTTCGGCCGACATCGAAACGAATCGTCAGTAACACAAACAGCTGGCACAACAACTTGAGTAACGGTATGGCCATGCTGCAAAGGAAGACGACGATCGACACACCTTGCATGTCGGTGCTGAACAGGCCGACTACGCCACTCCAGACCGTATCCTGCGAGGATTGCCCGAGGATATTGAGTTGCATGATGGGTAAAAAGTTTGCCGGCACGTAAAGTAATAACGCGGCAATCACCAGGGCGAGGCTGCGCTGCACCACGTTATGGCGATGGGCGTACAACTCATAACCACAACGCGGGCAGAGTGCTTTCTCACCATGGGCAAGTGTCGGCTTGCGCATCAGCAAGTCGCACTCGTGGCAGGCTATCAAGTCTTCCAGCGGTAAATCTGACAGCCCGGGGGCGTCAACCGATTCTGACATACAGGCTCTGGCTCCGATAAAGATGGGGCTATTCTAGTGTTCTGCTTCGAAAATAACTGTGCAATTTTGTTCGCCATAGCTCTGAAAAACTTTCTCGCAGGCAAAACAAAACCCCAACTGCTTTCGCAATTGGGGTTTCGGAATTTAATCTTGACGATGACCTACTCTCACATGGGGAAACCCCACACTACCATCGGCGATGCATCGTTTCACTGCTGAGTTCGGGATGGGATCAGGTGGTTCCAACGCTCTATGGTCGTCAAGAAATTCGGGTACTGACTCGTGACCAGATGGCCTCGCTTCAGCAAATTGGGTATGTGACAGCTAGGTGTTTGTGAATTTCGAACTTTCGGTTCGTTTCGTCTTCACACACCGCAATCTGGTGCCTTTTCAGGTCAGCAAATTGCTTGGGTGTTATATGGTCAAGCCTCACGGGCAATTAGTATTGGTTAGCTCAACGCCTCACAGCGCTTACACACCCAACCTATCAACGTCGTAGTCTTCGACGGCCCTTCAGGGAACTCAAGGTTCCAGTGAGATCTCATCTTGAGGCAAGTTTCCCGCTTAGATGCTTTCAGCGGTTATCTTTCCCGAACATAGCTACCCGGCAATGCCACTGGCGTGACAACCGGAACACCAGAGGTTCGTCCACTCCGGTCCTCTCGTACTAGGAGCAGCCCCTCTCAAATCTCAAACGTCCACGGCAGATAGGGACCGAACTGTCTCACGACGTTCTAAACCCAGCTCGCGTACCACTTTAAATGGCGAACAGCCATACCCTTGGGACCGGCTTCAGCCCCAGGATGTGATGAGCCGACATCGAGGTGCCAAACACCGCCGTCGATATGAACTCTTGGGCGGTATCAGCCTGTTATCCCCGGAGTACCTTTTATCCGTTGAGCGATGGCCCTTCCATACAGAACCACCGGATCACTAAGACCTACTTTCGTACCTGCTCGACGTGTCTGTCTCGCAGTCAAGCGCGCTTTTGCCTTTATACTCTACGACCGATTTCCGACCGGTCTGAGCGCACCTTCGTACTCCTCCGTTACTCTTTAGGAGGAGACCGCCCCAGTCAAACTACCCACCATACACTGTCCTCGATCCGGATAACGGACCTGAGTTAGAACCTCAAAGTTGCCAGGGTGGTATTTCAAGGATGGCTCCACGCGAACTGGCGTCCACGCTTCAAAGCCTCCCACCTATCCTACACAAGCAAATTCAAAGTCCAGTGCAAAGCTATAGTAAAGGTTCACGGGGTCTTTCCGTCTAGCCGCGGATACACTGCATCTTCACAGCGATTTCAATTTCACTGAGTCTCGGGTGGAGACAGCGCCGCCATCGTTACGCCATTCGTGCAGGTCGGAACTTACCCGACAAGGAATTTCGCTACCTTAGGACCGTTATAGTTACGGCCGCCGTTTACCGGGGCTTCGATCAAGAGCTTCGCGTTAGCTAACCCCATCAATTAACCTTCCGGCACCGGGCAGGCGTCACACCCTATACGTCCACTTTCGTGTTTGCAGAGTGCTGTGTTTTTAATAAACAGTCGCAGCGGCCTGGTATCTTCGACCGGCATGAGCTTACGGAGCAAGTCCTTCACCCTCACCGGCGCACCTTCTCCCGAAGTTACGGTGCCATTTTGCCTAGTTCCTTCACCCGAGTTCTCTCAAGCGCCTTGGTATTCTCTACCCAACCACCTGTGTCGGTTTGGGGTACGGTTCCTGGTTACCTGAAGCTTAGAAGCTTTTCTTGGAAGCATGGCATCAACCACTTCGTGTTCTAAAAGAACACTCGTCATCAGCTCTCGGCCTTAAGATCCCGGATTTACCTAAGATCTCAGCCTACCACCTTAAACTTGGACAACCAACGCCAAGCTGGCCTAGCCTTCTCCGTCCCTCCATCGCAATAACCAGAAGTACAGGAATATTAACCTGTTTTCCATCGACTACGCTTTTCAGCCTCGCCTTAGGGACCGACTAACCCTGCGTCGATTAACGTTGCGCAGGAAACCTTGGTCTTTCGGCGTGGGTGTTTTTCACACCCATTGTCGTTACTCATGTCAGCATTCGCACTTCTGATACCTCCAGCAAGCTTCTCAACTCACCTTCACAGGCTTACAGAACGCTCCTCTACCGCATCATCCTAAGATGATACCCGTAGCTTCGGTGTATGGTTTGAGCCCCGTTACATCTTCCGCGCAGGCCGACTCGACTAGTGAGCTATTACGCTTTCTTTAAAGGGTGGCTGCTTCTAAGCCAACCTCCTAGCTGTCTAAGCCTTCCCACATCGTTTCCCACTTAACCATAACTTTGGGACCTTAGCTGACGGTCTGGGTTGTTTCCCTTTTCACGACGGACGTTAGCACCCGCCGTGTGTCTCCCATGCTCGGCACTTGTAGGTATTCGGAGTTTGCATCGGTTTGGTAAGT